>NC_009901.1:185000-5132500 GCF_000018285.1 Shewanella pealeana ATCC 700345
AGTGGGAGCGGTTCTTGAGACCGTGACTGCGTACCTTTTGTATAATGGGTCAGCGACTTACATTTTGTAGCAAGGTTAAGCGAATAGCGGAGCCGTAGGGAAACCGAGTGTTAACTGCGCGTTTAGTTGCAAGGTGTAGACCCGAAACCGAGTGATCTAGCCATGGGCAGGTTGAAGATTGAGTAACATCAATTGGAGGACCGAACACACGTATGTTGAAAAATGCGGTGATGACTTGTGGCTGGGGGTGAAAGGCCAATCAAACTCGGAGATATCTGGTTCTCCTCGAAAGCTATTTAGGTAGCGCCTCGTACGAATACCATTGGGGGTAGAGCACTGTTAAGGCTAGGGGGTCATCCCGACTTACCAACCCTTTGCAAACTCCGAATACCAATGAGTACTATACGGGAGACACACGGCGGGTGCTAACGTCCGTCGTGAAAAGGGAAACAACCCAGACCATCAGCTAAGGTCCCAAAGTTATTGCTAAGTGGGAAACGATGTGGGAAGGCTTAGACAGCTAGGATGTTGGCTTAGAAGCAGCCATCATTTAAAGAAAGCGTAATAGCTCACTAGTCGAGTCGGCCTGCGCGGAAGATTTAACGGGGCTAAGCAATACACCGAAGCTATGGGTACTAGTGTTTACACTGGTGCGGTAGAGGAGCGTTCTGTAAGCCGTTGAAGGTGAAGGGGTAACCCACACTGGAGGTATCAGAAGTGCGAATGCTGACATGAGTAACGATAAAGGGGGTGAAAAACCCCCTCGCCGAAAGACCAAGGGTTCCTGTCCAACGTTAATCGGGGCAGGGTGAGTCGACCCCTAAGGCGAGGCCGAAAGGCGTAGTCGATGGGAAACGGGTTAATATTCCCGTACTTCTGCTAACTGCGATGGAGAGACGGAGAAGGCTAGGCTAGCGCGGCGTTGGTTGTCCGCGTTTAAGGTTGTAGGCTGTACACTTAGGCAAATCCGGGTGTACTTAAGGCTGAGAGCTGATGACGAGGTCCTAAGGGACTGAAGTAGTTGATGCCATGCTTCCAGGAAAATCTTCTAAGCTTCAGGTTAGCAGGAATCGTACCCCAAACCGACACAGGTGGTCGGGTAGAGAATACTAAGGCGCTTGAGAGAACTCGGCTGAAGGAACTAGGCAAAATGGTACCGTAACTTCGGGAGAAGGTACGCTCCTAGCGGTGATGAGACTTGCTCTCTAAGCTGCCGGGAGTCGCAGATACCAGGTGGCTGCAACTGTTTATCAAAAACACAGTACTGTGCAAACTCGCAAGAGGAAGTATACGGTATGACGCCTGCCCGGTGCCGGAAGGTTAATTGATTGGGTTATCTTCGGAGAAGCTCATGATCGAAGCCCCGGTAAACGGCGGCCGTAACTATAACGGTCCTAAGGTAGCCAAATTCCTTGTCGGGTAAGTTCCGACCTGCACGAATGGCGTAATGATGGCCACGCTGTCTCCAGCCGAGACTCAGTGAAGTTGAAATTGCGGTGAAGATGCCGTATACCCGCGGCTAGACGGAAAGACCCCGTGAACCTTTACTATAGCTTGGCACTGAACATTGAACCTACATGTGTAGGATAGGTGGGAGACTTTGAAGCTTCGTCGCTAGATGGAGTGGAGTCAATCTTGAAATACCACCCTTGTAGTTTTGATGTTCTAACCGCGGCCCCTGAATCGGGGTTCGGGACAGTGCCTGGTGGGTAGTTTGACTGGGGCGGTCTCCTCCCAAAGAGTAACGGAGGAGCACGAAGGTTGGCTAAGTACGGTCGGACATCGTACGGTTAGTGCAATGGCATAAGCCAGCTTAACTGCGAGACATACACGTCGAGCAGGTACGAAAGTAGGTCATAGTGATCCGGTGGTTCTGTATGGAAGGGCCATCGCTCAACGGATAAAAGGTACTCCGGGGATAACAGGCTGATACCGCCCAAGAGTTCATATCGACGGCGGTGTTTGGCACCTCGATGTCGGCTCATCACATCCTGGGGCTGAAGTCGGTCCCAAGGGTATGGCTGTTCGCCATTTAAAGTGGTACGCGAGCTGGGTTCAGAACGTCGTGAGACAGTTCGGTCCCTATCTGCCGTGGGCGTTGGATGATTGAAGGAAGCTGCTCCTAGTACGAGAGGACCGGAGTGGACGAACCGCTGGTGTTCGGGTTGTTATGCCAATAGCATTGCCCGGTAGCTACGTTCGGAATCGATAACCGCTGAAAGCATCTAAGCGGGAAGCGAGTCCTAAGATGAGTCATCCCTAGGAATTTAATTCCTCTAAAGAGCCGTTCGAGACTAGGACGTTGATAGGCAAGGTGTGTAAGCGTTGTGAGGCGTTGAGCTAACTTGTACTAATGACTCGTGAGGCTTAACCATACAACCCTAATGGGTTTTATGAGTTAACTATGTTTCTTATAGAAACCAGAATTAGAAAACACTTAATGTAGTGTGAACCCAATTTATTAAGACTTGCATAGCGAGTCCAGCTTTCTAAATTTACCAAATTTGTCTGGAAACCATAGAGTTGTGGCACCACCTGAATCCATTCCGAACTCAGAAGTGAAACGCAATATCGCCGATGGTAGTGTGGGGTCTCCCCATGTGAGAGTAGGTCATTTCCAGGCGCCAAACATTGCTTTACTCATAGAGAAAAGCGAGTCTCCTAGCCCTGACAAGCTAGCGACTTAAAAAGAATTTAGCATAATGCATAAGCAATTTGCTAAAGGAGCGGTAGTTCAGTTGGTTAGAATACCGGCCTGTCACGCCGGGGGTCGCGGGTTCGAGTCCCGTCCGCTCCGCCAACATAAAGATGAAAGCCTCTGCAGCAATGCAGAGGCTTTTTTCGTTTTGTAATATTTATTAATTTAGTCGTGACGTCGCGGATGAATCCGCCCCAGCTACGCTTCGCTTTGCGTTCGTAAGCTCACAGCTATCGCTGTACTCACCCACAAACATTACGATAAGCCCTGCTAGCAATAGCAGGGCTTTTTCGTATGTATCTTTCAGAGCAAAATTAAAGCGAAATGCGCACGCAGTTTGCTAAAGGAGCGGTAGTTCCAGTTGGTTAGACTCTTGACTAGAAATAGTCGGCCTGTCTCGCGTGCCGAAGGCATATGAGTTCGCCTCTTGATAAGAGCAAGTCCGCTTCGCCAGCATTACGATAAGCCCTGCTAGCAATAGCAGGGCTTTTTCGTGCCAGCAATTCATTGGGTCGCTTGTTTTTAGACGCTACCATCATTGTTGAGCTTAGCTTTTGCAGCAAATTCTAGATAGTCACTATTATCTTTAGTGCACTTCATGTTCGCTTTTCTTTCATTGTCCAATCGCTACTACTGGAGGCGTGCACGAAGCTTCTGCGAACCGCTTGTTTAGGCTACAATAGCTTTTTACCTGTCAACGATACTCAGATGCCAACCTGCCAATCATATTCATTACAACCTCATAATACGTTCGCGTTAGCGCATTCGTGTCGTCGATTAGTTCATGCGTCCTCTACCGCCCAGCTGGTTGAAGTCTGTCGTGAGCTATACCTTACTAAAGAGCCAATGCTGATTTTAGGTGGTGGTAGCAATATTATCCTTTGTGATGATTTCGAAGGTACGGTAGTGCTTGTTGAAACGAAAGGTATTGAAGTTTCAGAATCTGAAACTTACTACGATCTTTCGGTTGCTGCTGGAGAGAATTGGCACGATCTTGTTTGTTTTTGTTTAGCTAACGGCTTTCCAGGGTTAGAGAATTTAGCACTGATCCCTGGGACT
Source organism: Shewanella pealeana ATCC 700345 (assembly GCF_000018285.1). Taxonomy (NCBI): domain Bacteria; kingdom Pseudomonadati; phylum Pseudomonadota; class Gammaproteobacteria; order Alteromonadales; family Shewanellaceae; genus Shewanella; species Shewanella pealeana. Next base: position 188,758 of record NC_009901.1, read on the forward strand.
GTTGGCGCAGCTCCTATTCAAAATATCGGCGCTTATGGTGTTGAACTATATGATTTTTGTAGTTGGGTTGAATATGTAGATCTGCACAAAGGCCAGCGAGTAAAATTACAGGCAGGTGACTGCGGTTTTGGTTACAGAGATTCTATTTTCAAACGTTGTTTATTAGGTAAGGCAATCATTACTCGAGTTGGACTTAAGTTGCCTAAAGCATGGACTCCGAAACTGGAATATGGGCCACTTAAAGCATTAAGCGGTACTGAAGTAACCCCGAAACAAGTTTTTGACTGTATTTGTGATACTAGAAAATCCAAGTTGCCGGATCCTAAAGACTTTGGCAATGCTGGCAGTTTTTTTAAAAACCCTGTTATTGATGATAAACAATTCGAAAGCTTGCTTGAGCGCTATCCAAGTATTGTGGGTTATTCAAATTCCTCAGGTAAAACTAAAGTTGCAGCAGGCTGGTTAATCGATTGTGCTGGCTTAAAAGGTTATCAAATTGGCGGTGCAGCAGTACACGAAAACCAAGCCTTGGTACTAATTAACAAATGTAATGCTACAAGTGAGGATGTGCTGTCACTCGCTAGATTTGTTGTTGATAAGATAAATGAAGTTTTTGGTATCCAACTAGAACCTGAGCCTAGAATGATTAGCGCTAATGGAGAGAGGAGTTTATAGCATGGTTGAGCAGTGGAGTCGCAAACGAGAAATCCTCTCAGAGCTAGCATCAGGGAAATTTGTATCTGGGGAAGCATTGGCATCAATTCTTGGTGTCTCTAGAACCGCAATCAGTAATCATATTGCAGCTTTAGAAGAGTATGGTGTCGATATCTACAGTGTTAAGGGCAAGGGTTACCGTCTAAATGGAACCCTCTCTTTGGTTGATGAGAGTGTCCTTAAGGCCCGAATTAGCAACCGATGCTTTTATTTCGATGAGATCCCAAGCACTAACGCTTTTATTTTAAAGCATGCAGAGGACTTGGTATCCGGTGATATCTGTATCGCTGAATATCAATCGGCTGGTAGGGGGCGAAGAGGGCGCGTCTGGGTATCTCCCTATGGTTGTCATCTGTATTTCTCTATGTACTGGCAGTTTCCTCAGGGAATGGCTCAGGCGATGGGATTGAGCTTGGTGGTAGCGTGTTCAATCGTTTCTGTTTTGCAGCAGCTAGATGTTGAAGGCGTTGGGGTCAAATGGCCCAATGATATCTATTTAAATAGTAAAAAGTTGGCTGGGGTGTTGATTGAGCTGAGTGGGCACACTGATAGCGAATGCAACTTAGTCATAGGCATAGGATTGAATATGGCTATGGGAGAACAGCATGCTGCAAAGATCGATCAGCCATGGAGTGATTTAACCGGGCTTGAGTGTGTTCCGGATAAAACTGAATTGCTGGTGTTATTGCAAAGGCAGTTACAACTTGATTTAACCCTGTTTCAAAAGTCAGGGCTTAAGCCGTTTCAACAGAGATGGAGCGCCGCAGATATATTCGAAGGGCAGCCAGTTAAGTTGCTTATTGGTAGCGATGAGATCCATGGTATTTACCGTGGCATCGACGAGCAGGGGGCGGTTGTGCTAGAGACGGCCTCTGGAAAACAGAGTTTTATTGGCGGTGAGATTAGCCTACGAAAGCTAGGCTAATCTAACAACTTAGACAATATAGAAACCGAATTCTATTTTCTCAAAAGGACTTGGTCCATCATATGGTCAGGTCCTTTTTGCAGAATAAGATGTGCTCTTTCTCGGGTGGGTAAAATATTTAAGGTTAAATTTGGTCCGTTAATCGTATCCCAAATATTAGAGGCTGTTGCGGTAGCCTCTTCATCCCCTAACTTAGAATAATGATGGAAATAAGAATTTTCAGAGCTAAATGCACCAGTTCTAAATTGTAAAAACCTGTCTATATACCATTTCTTTAATAGCGACTCATTGGCATCGACATATATCGAGAAGTCGACAAAATCAGAGACGAAAGGACGTTGTGTATCAACAGGTGAGTCTTGGCCTGTCTGTAACACATTGAGACCTTCTATAATCAAAATATCTGGTTGACGGATCCATTGCTGTTCATCTTGTATCCGGTCATAAGTTATATGCGAATAAATTGGTGCACTTACATTAGGCTCACCAGCTTTAATCGCTGAAATAAACTCCACTAACGCCTTCATATCGTAACTTTCTGGAAAGCCTTTACGTTGCAACAGGCCTCGTCTTTTTAGCTCGGATAATGGATATAAAAAGCCATCTGTAGTGATTAAGTCAACTTTTGGGTGTTCTGGCCAATGGCTTAGCAAAGCTTGCAAAATACGGGCTGTAGTACTTTTACCTACTGCAACACTGCCTGCAATACTAATAATATAGGGACGTTTGGGTGGGACGTGACCTAAGAACTCATTAAGTGCTAAGCCTCTTTGCTGTTTTGCGCCAACATTAAGGTTAAGTAGTCGGCTTAAAGGCAGATAAATATCGGTGACTTCAGATAAGGATATTTTTTCATTAATACCACGTAAATCTGCCAAATCATTTTCGCTAAGTGTTAAAGGAACTGATTCCCTTAGTCCTGACCACTGTAGGCGCTGAAATGCGAGGTAAAGAGCATTGTGAATTTGGTTTGGTTGCGACATTGCGAAGTTCTCCGTTCAGGAGGGCACAGTACACTATGGAATTATTATGAACAACTGCAATGAAGACGAGCCTGCTCGCTTTAAACACTAATTTGCTTTAAAAGCCTTAAAAGTGTACTCGAAAAGGCCTTAAAGCGTAAAAAATCATCGTTTGATAGGTTTTTTTAATAAAATTTCACTTTTGCTATTGCACTTAGGCGCACATTTCCATAATATCCGCTACCGAAATGACACGCCGGCATAGCTCAGTTGGTAGAGCAACTGACTTGTAATCAGTAGGTCCCGAGTTCGACTCTTGGTGCCGGCACCATTTTCTCTGGAGGGGTTCCCGAGTGGCCAAAGGGATCAGACTGTAAATCTGACGGCTCAGCCTTCGAAGGTTCGAATCCTTCTCCCTCCACCATATTCTAGGTAGTTAGGTAACCTGAAGTAGGTTCCGCGGATGTCGTATAATGGTATTACTCCAGCCTTCCAAGCTGATAACGCGGGTTCGATTCCCGCCATCCGCTCCAAAATCTTGCTGATAATACTTAATCAGTAGAAAGCACTCGGTCTCGAGTGCTTTTTTCCCGTTTAAGACTACCCATCAGCACCCTCCTGCTTCTCACATCCTGATTATCTTACTAACCGATTCGATGACATTTTATGCATCGGATTTTTTGCTATATGCAGTTTCATCACCAAATACTTTGGATTGGGGCAATACCATGGCTAAAGAAAAATTTGAACGCGTAAAACCACACGTAAACGTTGGTACCATTGGACACGTTGACCATGGTAAAACTACTCTAACTGCTGCTATCTCTTCGGTACTAACGAAGACTTACGGTGGTACTAAGCGTGATTTCGCACAGATCGATAACGCTCCAGAAGAGCGTGAGCGCGGTATTACAATTAATACTTCTCACATCGAATATGACACTCCATCACGTCACTACGCACACGTAGACTGTCCAGGTCACGCGGATTATGTTAAAAACATGATCACTGGTGCTGCACAGATGGACGGCGCTATTCTAGTAGTTGCTTCTACAGATGGTCCAATGCCACAAACTCGTGAGCACATCCTGCTTTCACGTCAGGTTGGCGTACCATTCATCATCGTATTCATGAACAAGTGTGACATGGTTGATGACGAAGAGCTTCTAGAGCTAGTAGAAATGGAAGTTCGTGAACTTCTATCTGAGTATGACTTCCCAGGTGATGACCTACCAGTTATCCAGGGTTCTGCTCTTAAAGCTCTTGAAGGCGAGCCAGAGTGGGAAGCTAAGATCCTTGAGCTAGCTGAAGCTCTAGATACTTACATTCCTGAGCCAGAGCGTGCTATCGATGGTGCATTCATTCTTCCAATCGAAGATGTATTCTCAATCGCTGGTCGTGGTACTGTTGTTACTGGTCGTGTAGAGCGCGGTATCATCAAAGTTGGTGAAGAAGTAGAAATCGTTGGTATCAAAGATACAACTAAGTCTACTTGTACTGGTGTTGAAATGTTCCGTAAGCTTCTTGACGAAGGTCGTGCTGGCGAGAACTGTGGTGTTCTTCTACGTGGTATCAAGCGTGAAGATGTTGAGCGTGGTCAAGTACTAGCTGCTCCAGGTTCAATCACTCCACACACTACTTTCAAGTCAGAAATCTATGTTCTGTCTAAAGAAGAAGGCGGACGTCACACTCCATTCTTCAAAGGCTACCGTCCACAGTTCTACTTCCGTACAACTGACGTAACCGGTACTATCGAATTGCCAGAAGGCGTTGAGATGGTAATGCCTGGTGACAACGTAGCTATGACTGTAACTCTAATCTGCCCAATCGCGATGGACGAAGGTTTACGCTTCGCTATCCGTGAAGGTGGTCGTACAGTTGGTGCTGGTGTTGTAGCTGAGATCGTTGCTTAATTAGCAACGAGTCTTAACTCGATACTGAAAAAGGCAGCTTAGGCTGCCTTTTTTGTTTTTATTGCATTTAGGTTTAATTTGTTAGTGAAGCTGGGCTTTGTATTCTTGCCAAATAAGTGGAATAAGAATACAATCTATGACCGATTTTTGAGTCGTTGATTATACTTAGTAAGAGTATATTTGGCGGTCGCCAGTTCGGATAGCGAGTCTGACTGAATTTTTCACTGAGCAAAATGCTATTTTTATAGTGTCACTTGACTCAGAACGTAGTGAGTAACGGAATTAACCGATGACAACAAATACTGAAAGCCAGGGTAACTCTCTGGATATCGTAAAGTGGGGCCTAGTCGTAATCTTGTTGGCTGCTGCAATTATTGGCAATCAATATTTTAATGAAGCAAGTGTCGTTGTTCGCGCCCTTGGTGTAATAGTGACTTTTGCCATTGCTGGTTTCATCGCGTTGCAAACAGAAAAAGGCAAGCAAGCTTTAACTTTTGCTCGTGAATCACAGATTGAAGTTCGTAAAGTGGTTTGGCCAACGCGTCAAGAAGCACTCAATACAACTTTCATTGTATTAGCTGCAACAGCCGTTTTAGGTTTAATCCTTTGGGGCTTAGACGCAGTATTGCTTAGAATTGTTAATTTTATTACAGGCGTATAGGCATTAAGTATGACTGAAGCTACTGAAGCTAAAAAGAGATGGTATGTTATTCAAGCGTTTTCCGGCTATGAAGGCCGTGTATGTAAAACTTTGCTTGAACATATCAGAATGCACGAAATGGAAAACTACTTTGGTGAGGTGCTAGTTCCTACTGAAGAAGTGGTTGAAATGCGTGCAGGCCAACGTCGTAAGAGCGAACGTAAATTTTTCCCTGGCTATGTACTAGTACAGATGGAAATGAATGATGAAAGCTGGCACTTGGTTAAGAGTATTCCACGTGTAATGGGCTTCATCGGTGGTACGTCTGATCGTCCTGCCCCTATTTCTGATAAAGAAGCTGATGCAATTCTTCAGCGTCTTCAAGAAACTACAGAGTCTCCAACGCACCGCGTTATGTTTGAGCCTGGTGAAGTTGTTCGTGTTAATGACGGACCTTTTGCCGACTTCAACGGTACTGTTGAAGAAGTGGATTATGAGAAGAACCGCGTTAAGGTTTCTGTGATGATCTTCGGTCGCTCGACTCCTGTTGAACTTGATTTTAGTCAGATTGAAAAAAGCTGATTAAATAAAGCGCAAATTTTATTTGAAATGGGTGTGAATTTATATATAATTCGCACCCATATTTTTCGGGGAGCTGTTCAGCATAGTGCTGATAGCGTTTGTACCCAAACTTGAGGAAATGTCTCATGGCAAAGAAAGTTGATGGTTACATCAAACTGCAAGTCGCAGCCGGTGCTGCAAACCCGTCGCCACCAGTAGGCCCAGCATTGGGTCAGAAAGGTGTTAACATCATGGAATTCTGTAAAGCATTCAACGCTCGTACTGAAAAGTTCGAGAAAGGTATGCCAATTCCTGTAGTTATCACTGTTTACTCTGATCGCTCTTTCACTTTCGAAACTAAGACTCCACCTGCGTCTTTCCTTCTGCTTAAAGCAGCTGGTCTGAAATCAGGTTCTGGCCGTCCTAACACGGAAAAAGTGGGAACTATCAAGCGTAGCGCTGTCCAGGAAATTGCTGAGACTAAAGCCGCTGATATGACTGGTGCTGATATTGAAGCGATGACTCGCTCAATTGAAGGTACTGCGCGTTCAATGGGTTTGGTAGTAGAGGACTAATATAATGGCAAAGCTAACTAAACGCGCTCGTCTAATTCGCGAGAAAGTTGAAGCGACTAAAAGCTACGACATCAATGAAGCTGTTGCACTACTTAAAGAACTAGCTACTGCTAAGTTCCTTGAAAGTGTTGACGTTGCGGTTAACCTTGGTGTTGATCCACGTAAATCTGACCAAAACGTTCGTGGCGCTACTGTGCTACCACACGGTACTGGTCGTGATGTACGTGTTGCTGTGTTCACTCAAGGTGCTAACGCTGAAGCTGCTAAAGAAGCTGGTGCTGAGCTTGTTGGTATGGACGAGCTTGCTGCGCAAATTAAAGCTGGCGAAATGAACTTCGACGTAGTTATCGCATCTCCTGATGCAATGCGCGTTGTTGGTATGTTAGGTCAAATCTTAGGCCCACGTGGTCTTATGCCTAACCCAAAAACTGGTACTGTAACGCCAAACGTTGCTGAAGCAGTTAAGAACGCTAAAGCGGGTCAAGTACGCTACCGTAACGATAAGAACGGTATCATCCACACTACTATCGGTAAAGTGGACTTCGAACCAGCTCAACTTAAAGAAAACTTAGAAGCACTACTTGGCGCACTTAAAAAAGCCAAGCCAGCTGCAGCTAAAGGCGTTTTCATTAAGAAAGTAAGCATCTCTACCACTATGGGTGCAGGTGTTGCGGTTGACCAGGGTACTCTGGACGACGCAAAGTAAATTTACAACGGGTGCGTATTAGTCTATAATGCGCGCACTTTGTAGGGTTGGGGCTGTGATTTATCCTTTTAGGTTAATAAACAGTCTCCGTCCAAGACCGTAGGTGTTTGTTCAAGTAACTAACTTAATTTCCTGCGTAGACGGTGTCGGACCCAGATAGATTTTTGTCTGCTGGAATTTTTCGCGCCGTAAGTCGCTAAGTATCTTTGATATTTAGCATGGTAATTGCTAGGGAGTTTTCCCTAGATAGAATCCAGGAGTATACCAATGGCGTTAGGACTCGAAGACAAAAAAGCGATTGTTGCTGAAGTCAACGAAGCTGCCAAAGGTGCTTTATCTGCAGTAGTAGCCGATTCTCGCGGTGTTACTGTAGCTAATATGACCGGACTGCGTAAAGCGGCTCGTGAAGCAGGAGTGTACATTCGTGTTGTACGTAATACTCTTGTTAAACGTGCTGTTGCTGGTACTGATTTTGAGTGCCTAAGCGATACGTTTACTGGTCCTACTTTGATTGCATTCTCTTCTGAGCACCCAGGTGCAGCTGCGCGTCTTCTAAAAGATTTCGCTAAAGCGCAAGAGAAATTTGAAATCAAAGCAGCAGCCTTTGAAGGGGAATTAATCCCTGCAGAAAATATTGATCGTTTAGCAAAACTACCAACTTACGAAGAAGCACTAGCTCAGTTCATGATGACTCTAAAAGAAGCATCTGCTGGCAAGTTCGTTCGTACATTGGCCGCTCTACGCGATCAGAAAGAAGCAGCTTAATAATTTTATTAGCCGCTTAATTAAAATTGAATTCAGTACAATTAGGAATTTTTGTTATGTCTATCACTAAAGACCAAATCTTAGAAGCCCTTGCAGCAATGTCTGTAATGGAAGTTGTTGAACTAATCGAAGCAATGGAAGAGAAGTTCGGCGTTTCTGCTGCTGCTGCTGTTGTTTCAGGTGGTAGCGATGCTGCTGCTGCTGAAGAGAAAACAGAATTCGACGTAGTTCTTACTTCTCACGGCGACAACAAAGTTGCAGTAATTAAAGCTCTTCGCGCTGCTACAGGTCTAGGCCTGAAAGAAGCAAAAGGCATGGCTGAATCTGCTCCAGTAGCAGTTAAAGAAGCTATCTCTAAAGAAGAAGCTGAAGCTCTTAAAGCTGATCTAGAAGCGGCTGGTGCTGCAGTAGAGATCAAGTAAGTTATACTATAACTTACAACCTCCCGAGTAATCGGGTGGAGGCTGGCGGTTTTTTAACCGTCGGCCTTTTTTGCGCTGTATGCGCAGGCGATTTTTTTTTCACCGTTTATCGCCAGATTTCGCAGTTCCTAGCAGAGATTACTGGTTAGGTTCTTGCTTTCAACGGTGATGGGCAAACGCGCTGTTTCAACAGTTAAGTTGAATCAGTCTTGGTCACATCTCGCAATCAGAGGAAACCCATGGTTTACTCCTATTCTGAAAAGAAGCGTATTCGCAAAGACTTTGGTAAACGTCCACGTGTTTTGGATATTCCTTACCTTTTGTCAATCCAGTTGGACTCTTTTAAGAAGTTCACCGATCAAGATCCTACAGGTGAGCGTGGCTTTGAAGCTGCCTTCCGTAGCGTTTTTCCCATCAAGAGCTTTTCTGGTAATTCTGAGCTGCAATATGTCAGCTATAAACTAGGCGAGCCTGTTTTTGATGTGAAAGAGTGTCAAATCCGCGGTGTTACATACTCTGCACCACTACGCGTTAAATTGCGTATGGTACTGTATGACCGTGAAGCGGCACCTGGCACAGTAAAAGACATCAAAGAACAAGAAGTCTATATGGGGGATATCCCTCTTATGACTGACAACGGTACCTTTGTTATCAATGGTACTGAGCGTGTAATCGTATCTCAGCTACACCGTAGCCCGGGCGTATTCTTTGATCATGACCGTGGTAAAACCCACTCTTCAGGTAAGGTGCTGTATAACGCACGTATTATTCCTTACCGTGGTTCATGGTTAGACTTTGAATTCGATCCGAAAGATGCACTGTTTGTTCGTATTGACCGCCGTCGTAAGTTAGCGGCATCGATCATTCTGCGCGCTTTAGATTATTCAACTCAAGATATCCTTGACCTGTTCTTCGATCGCGTCAACTTTAAGATCAAGAAAGATTCACTAGTAATGGATCTTGTTGCTGACCGCCTACGTGGCGAAACAGCAAGCTATGATATTAAAGACGCTGAAGGCACTGTTCTTGTTGAGAAGGGTCGTCGCATCACTGCACGTCACATTCGTCAACTTGAAAAGACAAACACAACTGAGCTTGAAGTGCCAGTTGAGTACATCGCTGGTAAGATTTCTGGACAAGATTATATCGATCCAGATACAGGCGAAGTATTGGTTTCTGCAAACGCAGACATCAGCCTAGAAGATCTAGCTAAGCTATCAATGGCTGGCATCAAAGAGATCAGCACTCTGTATATCAATGAACTTGATAACGGTGCCTACATCTCTGACACACTACGTATTGATTCAACAACTAACCGCCTTGAAGCGCTAGTTGAAATCTACCGTATGATGCGTCCTGGTGAGCCACCAACCAAAGATGCAGCAGAAGCACTATTCAACAACCTATTCTTCAGCGAAGAACGTTATGACCTTTCAAAAGTAGGTCGTATGAAGTTCAATCGTCGTCTAAGCATTGATGACGATGAAGGTACTGGTATTCTTTCTAAAGAAGATATCGTTGCCGTGATGAAGAACATCATCGCAATCCGTAACGGTTTCGACGAAGTGGATGATATCGATCATCTAGGTAACCGTCGTATTCGTAGTGTTGGCGAAATGGCTGAAAACCAGTTCCGTGTTGGTCTAGTTCGTGTTGAACGTGCCGTACGTGAGCGTTTAAGCCTTGGCGATCTAAATGAGCTAATGCCTCAAGATTTGATCAACGCTAAGCCAATCTCTGCAGCTGTTAAAGAATTCTTTGGCTCTTCACAGCTTTCACAGTTCATGGACCAAAACAACCCATTGTCAGAAGTGACGCATAAGCGTCGTATCTCTGCTCTAGGTCCTGGTGGTCTAACGCGTGAACGTGCTGGTTTCGAAGTTCGAGACGTACATCCGACTCACTATGGTCGTCTATGTCCAATCGAAACGCCAGAAGGTCCAAACATTGGTTTGATCAACTCGTTGTCAACCTTTGCTCGTACCAACAACTATGGTTTCCTTGAAACACCTTACCGTAAGGTTATCGATGGTGTGGTTACTGATGAGGTAGATTACCTTTCAGCAATCGAAGAAGGCCGTTACGTTATTGCACAGGCTATCGTTCAGTTAGATGAGAACGGTCGCATGATGGACGAGTTAATTGCTTGTCGTCATAAAGGTGATTCAACCTTTATGGGTGCAGCTGACATCCAGTACATGGACGTTTCACCACAGCAGATTATTTCTGTTGCGGCGTCACTAATTCCGTTCCTGGAACACGATGATGCTAACCGTGCATTGATGGGTGCGAACATGCAACGTCAGGCAGTTCCAACACTAAAGGCCGATAAGCCATTAGTTGGTACTGGTATTGAGCGTACACTTGCTGTTGACTCAGGCGTGGTAGTTGCTGCTAAACGTGGTGGTTATGTTGACTACGTTGATGCGAGCCGTATCGTTGTTAAAGTTAACGAAGCTGAGCTAACTCCAGGCGAAGCGGGTATCGATATCTACAACTTGACCAAATACACGCGTTCTAACCAGAACACTTGTATTAACCAGCGTCCTTGTTGTTCTGTTGGTGACCCAATTGTTCGTGGCGACGTTCTTGCTGATGGCCCATCTACCGACTTAGGTGATTTGGCTCTTGGTCAGAACATGCGTATCGCGTTCATGCCTTGGAACGGTTACAACTTCGAAGATTCGATCTTAATCTCTGAGCGTGTAGCTCAGGAAGACCGTTTCACAACTATCCACATTCAAGAGCTTTCATGTATCGCTCGTGATACTAAGTTGGGTAGTGAAGAGATCACAGCTGATATTCCAAACGTTGGTGAGTCTGCGCTTTCTAAGCTAGATGAATCAGGTATCGTTTATATCGGTGCAGAAGTTAAGGGTGGTGACATCCTAGTTGGTAAAGTAACACCTAAAGGTGAAACTCAGCTGACTCCAGAAGAGAAACTTCTCCGTGCAATCTTCGGCGAAAAAGCCTCTGACGTTAAAGACAGCTCACTACGCGTACCTAACTCTGTTAAAGGTACTATCATCGACGTACAAGTATTTACTCGTGACGGCGTTGAGAAAGACAAGCGTGCTGTAGAAATTGAAGAGATGCATATCGCCCAGGCGAAGAAGGATTTGACTGAAGAGTTCCAAATTCTTGAAGATGGTGTTATCGGTCGTGCTCGCAACCTATTAATTGGTGCTGGTTTCGATGAAGCCCAACTTGCTGCAATTCCACGTTCACAATTGTTGGTTCAAACCATCGATGATGAAGTTAAGCAAACTGAGCTAGAACAACTAGCTGAGCAAGCGGAAGAGCTAAAAGCCGATTTCGATAAGAAGTTTGAAATCAAGCGTCGTAAGATCACTCAAGGTGATGACTTAGCACCTGGCGTACTTAAGATCGTTAAGGTTTACCTAGCGGTTAAGCGTACTATCCAGCCTGGTGATAAGATGGCGGGTCGTCATGGTAACAAGGGTGTAATCTCTAAGATTTGTCCTGTTGAAGACATGCCATACGACGAAAAGGGTAACCCAGTAGATATCGTATTGAATCCACTAGGTGTACCTTCACGTATGAACATCGGTCAGGTACTTGAAGTTCATATGGGTGCTGCAGCGAAAGGCATCGGTAATCGTATTACTGAGATGCTGGAAGAGCAGCGCGAATTGGCAGAACTTCGCGGATACATCAAGCAGGTTTATGAACTAGGTGACGAAGTAATTCAAAAAGTCGACATCGATTCATTTACTGATGATGAAATCTTGCGTCTTGCTAAAAACCTAAAAGGCGGTGTACCGATTGCTACACCTGCGTTTGATGGCGCCAAAGAGAAAGAGATCAAGCAGATGCTTGAGCTTGCAGGCTTGCCACAATCTGGTCAGTTAACACTGATTGATGGTCGTACTGGTAACGAATTTGAGCGTAAGGTAACCGTTGGTTACATGTATATGCTTAAGCTTAACCACTTGGTTGACGACAAGATGCACGCTCGTTCTACGGGTTCGTACAGTCTTGTTACTCAGCAGCCATTGGGTGGTAAAGCACAGTTCGGTGGTCAGCGTTTCGGTGAGATGGAAGTATGGGCACTTGAAGCTTACGGTGCAGCATATACCCTTCAGGAAATGCTAACTGTTAAGTCAGATGATGTTAACGGTCGTACTCAGATGTATAAGAACATCGTCGACGGTAACCATCAGATGCAACCAGGTATGCCTGAATCTTTCAACGTATTGTTGAAAGAGATCCGTTCACTTGGTATCAACATTGAGTTAGATACTAAGTAAAACAGGTTACCGCCTCTATTTGGCAAAATCGGTGCTCTGCATATGCGGAGCACCTGATTTAACTCCTTCAGGAGAGAAACGTGAAAGATTTATTAAAGTTTCTGAAACAGCAAAGCAAGACTGAAGAATTTGAAGGTATTAAGATTGGCCTAGCGTCGCCAGACTTAATCCGTTCTTGGTCTTTTGGTGAAGTTAAGAAGCCAGAAACCATTAACTACCGTACATTTAAGCCTGAGCGTGAAGGTTTATTCTGTGCGCGTATTTTTGGTCCAGTAAAAGATTATGAATGTTTATGCGGTAAGTATAAGCGTCTTAAGCACCGTGGTGTGATCTGTGAAAAGTGTGGCGTTGAAGTTACACAGACTAAAGTACGTCGTGAGCGTATGGGTCACATCGATCTTGCTAGCCCAGTTGCACACATTTGGTTCTTGAAGTCACTTCCGTCTCGTATCGGTTTGATGCTAGACATGACTCTACGTGATATCGAACGTGTACTTTACTTCGAATCATTCGTAGTAATCGAGCCTGGCATGACCAGTCTTGAACGCGGTCAAATGCTAACAGAAGAAAACTATCTGGATGCATTGGAAGAGTACGGTGATGAATTCGACGCTAAGATGGGTGCTGAAGCAGTTCTAGAATTGCTACGTGCTATCGAGCTTGAGAAAGAAATTGAGATGATGCGCGAAGAACTGCCATCTATCAATTCTGAAACTCGTCGCAAGAAGGTCACTAAGCGTCTTAAGCTTATTGAGGCATTCTTCACTTCAGGTAACAAGCCTGAGTGGATGATCCTTAAAGTGCTACCGGTTCTGCCACCAGATCTACGCCCTCTAGTTCCACTAGATGGCGGACGTTTTGCTACCTCTGATTTGAACGACCTTTACCGTCGTGTAATCAACCGTAACAACCGTCTAAAGCGTCTGTTAGATCTAGCTGCTCCAGATATCATCGTACGTAACGAAAAGCGTATGTTGCAAGAATCTGTTGATGCGCTATTAGATAACGGTCGTCGTGGTCGTGCTATTACAGGTTCTAACAAGCGTCCGCTTAAATCTTTGGCCGATATGATCAAAGGTAAGCAAGGTCGTTTCCGTCAGAACTTGCTAGGTAAGCGTGTTGACTATTCTGGTCGTTCGGTAATTACCGTAGGTCCAACTTTACGTCTACACCAGTGTGGTCTTCCTAAGAAGATGGCACTTGAGCTATTTAAGCCATTCATCTATGGCAAGCTAGAAGGTCGTGGCTTAGCTACAACTATTAAAGCTGCTAAGAAGATGGTTGAGCGCGAAGTTCCAGAAGTATGGGACGTGCTAGATGACGTGATCCGCGAACACCCAGTGATGCTTAACCGTGCACCAACACTGCACAGACTAGGTATCCAGGCATTTGAGCCAGTACTAATCGAAGGTAAAGCGATTCAGCTTCACCCGTTGGTTTGTGCGGCATACAACGCCGACTTCGACGGTGACCAAATGGCTGTTCACGTGCCACTAACGCTAGAAGCGCAGTTAGAAGCACGTTCACTAATGATGTCTACCAACAATATCCTTTCACCTGCAAACGGTGAGCCGGTGATCACACCGTCACAGGACGTTGTATTGGGTCTTTACTACACTAGCCGTGAGCGTATTAACGGCAAGGGTGAAGGCATGGCATTCTCTGATGTGGCTGAAGCTGAAAAAGCTTACCGCACAGGTGTGGCTGAGCTACATGCTCGCGTTAAGGTACGTATTACTGAAACTGCGACCAATGAAGCTGGCGAAAAAGTGAAGACACGTCGTATCGTTGATACAACGGTTGGTCGTGCATTGCTTTCACAGATCCTGCCTAAAGGTCTTTCTTATGATTTGGTTAACCAAAACATGGGTAAGAAGCAGATCTCTAAGCTATTGAACACTTGTTACCGTCAACTAGGTCTTAAAGATACAGTTATCTTTGCTGACCAATTGATGTATACCGGTTTCCATTTTGCAACTATATCGGGTGCCTCTGTAGGTATTGACGATATGGTTATTCCAGATGAGAAATACACCTTAGTTGCTGATGCTGAAGCGGAAGTTCTTGAAATTCAAGAGCAGTTCCAATCAGGTCTAGTAACAGCTGGTGAGCGTTACAACAAAGTAATCGATATCTGGGCAAGCGCGAACGAAAAAGTGTCTAAAGCGATGATGGCTAACCTGTCTAAAGAGACAGTTGTTAACCGTGATGGCGTTGAAGAACAACAAGAATCGTTCAACAGCATCTACATGATGGCCGACTCAGGCGCTCGTGGTAGTGCTGCACAGATTCGTCAGTTGGCCGGTATGCGTGGTCTGATGGCTAAGCCAGATGGCTCAATCATCGAAACCCCAATTGTGGCTAACTTCCGTGAAGGTCTAAACGTATCTCAGTACTTTATTTCTACTCACGGTGCGCGTAAAGGTCTTGCGGATACGGCATTGAAGACAGCTAACTCTGGTTACCTGACTCGTCGTCTAGTAGACGTTGCTCAAGATTTAGTTGTAATCGAAGATGACTGTGGAACGTTCGAAGGTCTAACTATGAAGCCGCTTATTGAAGGTGGTGATGTAGTTGAGCCGTTACGTGAACGTGTTCTAGGTCGTGTTGTTGCACAAGATGTGTTCAAGCCTGGTACTGAAGAAGTACTTGTGCCACGCAACACGCTTCTTGACGAAGCATGGTGTGACATTGTTGAAGACAACTCTATCGATGAAATGATTGTTCGCTCAGTAATTAGCTGTGATACAGACTTCGGTGTGTGTAAAGCTTGTTACGGTCGTGATTTGGCTCGTGGCCATATCATTAACCAAGGTGAAGCGATTGGTGTTGTTGCTGCTCAGTCAATTGGTGAGCCAGGAACACAGCTTACGATGCGTACTTTCCACATCGGTGGTGCGGCATCTCGAGCTTCAGCTGAGAACAACGTTCAAGTTAAGAACTCTGGTACACTTAAGTTACACAACGCTAAGTATGTAACTAATAGTAACGGTAAGCTTGTAATCGTATCTCGTTCTTCTGAGCTAGCTATCATTGATGAGCTAGGTCGTGAGAAAGAGCGTTATAAGGTTCCTTACGGTACTGTCCTAGAGAAATTGGAAGATGACGGTGTATCTGCTGGCGAAATTATCGCTAAGTGGGATCCGCATACTCACCCAATTATTTCTGAAGTAGCGGGTAGTATCAAGTTCGTAGATATGATTGAAGGTGTCACTATGACACGTCAAACAGACGAACTAACTGGTCTTTCTTCAATCGTAGTGCTTGAAGTTGGTCAACGTCCAACAGCTGGTAAAGAGATGCGTCCTATGATCCGTCTTGTTGCTGCTGATGGTGGCGACTTGATGATTCCTGGTACTGAAGTACCAGCGCAATACTTCTTGCCAGGTCATGCGATTGTTAACCTTGACGATAACGCACCAATTAACGTTGGTGATGCATTAGCACGTATTCCTCAAGAATCTTCGAAGACCCGCGATATTACCGGTGGTCTACCACGCGTAGCTGACTTGTTCGAAGCGCGTAAGCCAAAAGAGCCTGCAATTCTTGCTGAAGTATCGGGTACTATCTCGTTCGGTAAAGAAACCAAAGGTAAGCGTCGTCTAGTTATCACCCCAGCTGATGGTGGTGAGCACTATGAAGAGATGATTCCTAAGTGGCGTAACCTTAACGTGTTCGAAGGTGAAAAAGTTGAACGCGGTGAAGTTATTGCCGATGGTCCAGAAGCTGCTCACGACATTCTACGTCTACGTGGTATCCACAATGTGGCTAACTACATCGTGAATGAAGTACAGGACGTTTACCGTCTACAGGGCGTTAAGATCAACGATAAGCACATTGAGGTGATCATTCGCCAGATGCTGCGTAAGTGTGAGATCGTAGACGCTGGTGACAGTGAATTCCTACCGGGTGAACAAGCTGAAGTCTCTCGTGTTAAGATCGCTAACCGCGAACTTGAAGCACAGGGTAAGCAGCCTGCGACATTCGAACGTGAACTTCTTGGTATCACTAAGGCGTCACTTGCGACTGAATCGTTCATCTCTGCAGCATCGTTCCAGGAGACCACTCGTGTTCTTACTGAAGCGGCTGTTGGCGGAAAGAGCGATAAGTTACGTGGTCTGAAAGAAAACGTAATTGTTGGTCGTCTAATCCCTGCTGGTACGGGTTACTCATACCACCAGAAGCGTGCTGAAGCTGCAGCTAAACCTGCTGCTACAGAAGCACCAGCGATTAGCGCGAGTGAAGCTGAGCAGAACCTTGCGGATCTTCTAAATCTAGCTGGAAGCAACGATTAATCGGTGTTGAAAAGTAAATAGATTGTAAAAAAGGCGCTTTAAGCGCCTTTTTTTTACTTTAAATCGGTTAAAAGTTGTCTATTTCTTGACAGATAGACCATACACTTCTAAAATTTCGCGTCCCACACCTGTGGGATATAGATTTTTCACACCTTACTGTTGATTTAGTCAACTGATTCGGAGCTATACATGGCAACTGTAAACCAGTTGGTACGTAAGCCTCGCGCACCGAAAGTCGATAAGACTAACGTTCCTGCGCTAGCTGCGTGTCCACAAAAACGTGGTGTTTGTACTCGCGTATACACTACTACACCAAAAAAACCTAACTCTGCACTACGTAAAGTAGCTCGTGTGCGTCTAACTAACGGTTTCGAAGTAACTTCGTACATCGGCGGTGAAGGCCACAACCTGCAGGAACACAGCGTAATTCTAATCCGTGGCGGTCGTGTAAAAGACTTACCGGGTGTGCGTTACCACACTGTACGCGGCGCATTAGACTGTGCTGGTGTAAGTGAGCGCCGTCAAGGCCGTTCTAAGTACGGTGCTAAGCGTCCTAAGTCTTAACGTTTTCCGTTAAGTAAGGCCAAGCTAGTTTTTATTGAGATTCCAGTTTTGGGGTCCCTGAAGCATACGGAGAAATTGTTATGCCAAGACGTCGCGTTGTAGGACAACGTAAAATCCTACCAGATCCAAAGTTCAAAAGTGAGTTGCTGGCTAAGTTCATCAACGTCATCATGCAGGACGGCAAAAAGTCGACTGCAGAAAAAATTATCTACAAGGCACTAGATACTGCGTCTGAAAAGAAAGGCGAAGATCATTTAGTAATCCTTGAAGCAGCCCTGGACAACGTACGTCCATCAGTCGAGGTTAAATCTCGTCGTGTTGGTGGTTCTACTTACCAGGTACCATGTGAAGTTCGTCCAGTGCGTCGTAACGCACTAGCGATGCGCTGGTTGGTTGAAGCTGCACGTAAGCGTGGTGAAAAATCTATGGCTTTACGTCTAGCAGGTGAAATGTTAGACGCATCTGAAAACAAAGGTACTGCTGTTAAGAAGCGCGAAGACGTGCATCGTATGGCAGAAGCAAACAAAGCGTTTGCTCATTACCGCTGGTAATATCTTGGCGTGGGCTTTGTCCCACGCCTTACTTGCATTGCTAACACTCAGGTTTTAGCTAAGAGGGTATAAATCGTGGCTCGTACAACTCCAATTGAGCGCTACCGTAATATCGGTATCTGTGCTCATGTTGACGCTGGTAAAACCACTACCACTGAACGTGTTCTGTTCTACACTGGCTTATCTCATAAGATCGGTGAAGTTCATGATGGCGCTGCCACCATGGATTGGATGGAGCAAGAGCAGGAACGTGGTATTACCATCACTTCAGCCGCAACGACTACTTTCTGGCGCGGAATGGATGCGCAGTTCACTGAACACCGCATTAATATCATCGATACTCCAGGTCACGTTGACTTCACTATTGAAGTTGAACGCTCTTTGCGAGTACTAGATGGTGCAGTTGTTGTTTTCTGTGGCTCATCAGGGGTTGAACCCCAATCTGAGACTGTTTGGCGACAAGCTGATAAGTATCATGTGCCGCGCTTAGTGTTCGTCAATAAGATGGACCGCGCAGGTGCAAACTTTGATAGTGTTGTTGAGCAGATCCGCAACCGCCTTGGCGCGACTTGTGTACCTATTCAAATGAATATTGGTTCAGAAGAAGACTTCAACGGTGTTATCGATTTGATCAAGATGAAAGCAATTAACTGGTCTGAAGATGATCAGGGTATGACTTTCACTTATGAAGCCATTCCAGAGCACTTAGCCGATAAAGCTGCAGAAATGCGCGAGTACTTGGTTGAAAGTGCTGCTGAAGCTTCAGAAGAGCTGATGGAAAAGTACCTAGATGATGGGGAACTTTCAGAAGACGAGATCAAGAAAGCACTACGTCAACGCACCTTAAATAATGAAATCGTATTGGCAACCTGTGGTTCTGCATTTAAGAACAAGGGTGTACAAGCGGTTCTCGATGCTGTGGTAGATTTTCTACCATCGCCAGTCGAAGTTCCTGCTATTAAGGGCATCGATGACAACGAAGAAGAGACTTGTCGTCAAGCTGACGATAATGCTCCATTCGCAGCATTGGCATTTAAGATTGCGACAGATCCATTCGTTGGTACTCTGACCTTTATACGTGTTTATTCAGGTGTATTGGAAACAGGTGCAGGCGTATATAACTCTGTTAAGCAAAAGCGTGAACGTATTGGTCGTATGGTGCAGATGCACGCTAATGACCGTCAAGAGATTAAAGAAGTACGCGCTGGTGACATCGCTGCTCTTATTGGTCTTAAAGACGTGACTACTGGCGACACTCTGTGTGATATCGATCATAAAGTAATTTTAGAGCGCATGGAATTTCCTGAGCCTGTAATTACTATCGCCGTTGAGCCGAGAACAAAGGCCGACCAAGATAAGATGGGGATGGCATTGCAAAAACTTGCAATGGAAGATCCGTCATTCCGTGTTGAAACTGATGAAGAGTCGGGTCAAACACTGATCTCTGGTATGGGTGAGCTACACTTAGACATCATCGTCGACCGTATGCGTCGCGAATTTGGTGTTGAGTGTAATGTAGGTAAACCTCAAGTTGCATATCGTGAGACTATCCGCAAAACAGTGGAAGTCGAAGGTAAGTTCGTACGTCAATCTGGTGGTCGAGGTCAAT
This sequence comes from Shewanella pealeana ATCC 700345, assembly GCF_000018285.1. Lineage (NCBI taxonomy): Bacteria > Pseudomonadati > Pseudomonadota > Gammaproteobacteria > Alteromonadales > Shewanellaceae > Shewanella > Shewanella pealeana. The sequence continues at coordinate 208,231 of NC_009901.1, forward strand.
TCGGTCATGTTTGGCTAAAGCTAGAGCCTCAAGAAGAAGGTTTTGGTTACGAATTTGTCAACGAAATTGTTGGTGGTGTGGTTCCAAAGGAATACATCCCAGCTGTTGATAAGGGTATTCAAGAGCAGATGAAGAGCGGCGTATTAGCTGGCTTCCCAGTTCTTGACGTTAAAGTTACTTTGTTTGATGGTTCATATCATGATGTGGACTCGAACGAAATGGCATTTAAAGTGGCAGGTTCTATCGGCTTTAAGAAGGGCGCACTAGAAGCGGATCCTTCTTTGCTTGAACCATGTATGAAAGTCGAAGTAACAACACCTGAAGATTATATGGGTGATGTTGTGGGTGACTTGAACCGTCGTCGTGGCCTTATTGAAGGTATGGATGATGGTATTGCAGGTGTTAAACTTGTTCATGCAACAGTACCGTTATCTGAAATGTTCGGTTATGCAACCGATTTGCGTAGTGCCACTCAGGGGCGTGCTTCATACTCTATGGAGTTCTTGAAGTATTCTGATGCACCGCAAAATGTTACTAAAGCAATAATAGAGGCCAGAGGCTAAACTGTCTCGCTCTATTGTTGATATACTTAATTGCTATTGCTCGGTTGTAAGCCGAGCATTTTCTGAAAAGAAAGGAATATATCGTGGCTAAAGAAAAATTTGAACGCGTAAAACCGCATGTTAACGTTGGTACTATTGGACACGTTGACCATGGTAAAACTACTCTAACTGCTGCTATCTCTTCGGTACTAACGAAGACTTACGGTGGTACTAAGCGTGATTTCGCACAGATCGATAACGCTCCAGAAGAGCGTGAGCGCGGTATTACAATTAATACTTCTCACATCGAATATGACACTCCATCACGTCACTACGCACACGTAGACTGTCCAGGTCACGCGGATTATGTTAAAAACATGATCACTGGTGCTGCACAGATGGACGGCGCTATTCTAGTAGTTGCTTCTACAGATGGTCCAATGCCACAAACTCGTGAGCACATCCTGCTTTCACGTCAGGTTGGCGTACCATTCATCATCGTATTCATGAACAAGTGTGACATGGTTGATGACGAAGAGCTTCTAGAGCTAGTAGAAATGGAAGTTCGTGAACTTCTATCTGAGTATGACTTCCCAGGTGATGACCTACCAGTTATCCAGGGTTCTGCTCTTAAAGCTCTTGAAGGCGAGCCAGAGTGGGAAGCTAAGATCCTTGAGCTAGCTGAAGCTCTAGATACTTACATTCCTGAGCCAGAGCGTGCTATCGATGGTGCATTCATTCTTCCAATCGAAGATGTATTCTCAATCGCTGGTCGTGGTACTGTTGTTACTGGTCGTGTAGAGCGCGGTATCATCAAAGTTGGTGAAGAAGTAGAAATCGTTGGTATCAAAGATACAACTAAGTCTACTTGTACTGGTGTTGAAATGTTCCGTAAGCTTCTTGACGAAGGTCGTGCTGGCGAGAACTGTGGTGTTCTTCTACGTGGTATCAAGCGTGAAGATGTTGAGCGTGGTCAAGTACTAGCTGCTCCAGGTTCAATCACTCCACACACTACTTTCAAGTCAGAAATCTATGTTCTGTCTAAAGAAGAAGGCGGACGTCACACTCCATTCTTCAAAGGCTACCGTCCACAGTTCTACTTCCGTACAACTGACGTAACCGGTACTATCGAATTGCCAGAAGGCGTTGAGATGGTAATGCCTGGTGACAACGTAGCTATGACTGTAACTCTAATCTGCCCAATCGCGATGGACGAAGGTTTACGCTTCGCTATCCGTGAAGGTGGCCGTACAGTTGGTGCTGGTGTTGTAGCTGAGATCGTTGCTTAATTAGCAACGAGTCTTAACTCGATACTGAAAAAGGCAGCATAGGCTGCCTTTTTTATTGCCTGAAGAAAAGTGAGGCGAGGGCTAGCAATCCAGATCGGACTGTGTATAATGACGCCACTTTGTTGGAAATCGTCAATTTGACGGTATTTCACACAACGGGGTTGATCTCAGCGTTGAAATCAGTATAATACCCCCTCGCCTTAACCATTAGGCGATTTAAATTGGTCTACCTTCGGGTTTGACGTAAAAAAACAGCGACTCCGATTGTGAGTCGAACGGTTAAATCATTTCACTCTGCTTTTTTCTATAAGAGAATAGCTAGAGGGTGATTTTTTTGTGTACATTTTAGGAGCTCTGGTCAATGCAGAACCAAAGAATCCGTATCCGCTTAAAAGGATTTGATCATCGTTTGATTGATCAGTCTACTGCGGAAATCGTTGAAACTGCTAAGCGTACCGGCGCGCAGGTTCGTGGTCCAATTCCACTACCAACGCGTAAAGAACGTTATACCATTTTGACTTCTCCACACGTTAATAAAGATGCACGTGATCAGTACGAACTACGTACTCACAAGCGTCTTGTTGACATCGTAGAGCCGACTGAAAAGACTGTAGACGCACTTATGCGTTTAGATCTTGCGGCTGGTGTTGACGTTCAGATTAGCTTGGGTTAATTGAGATCCTTAGAAGAGGTTTGAGAGATGGCTATCGGTCTTATCGGTCGTAAAGTAGGTATGACTCGCATCTTCAATGAAGATGGCGCGTCAGTACCTGTAACAGTAATTGAAATTGCTGCTAACCGTGTAACCCAAGTGAGAACTTTGGATACAGATGGTTACCGTGCACTTCAAGTGACTACTGGTACAAAAAAAGCTAATCGCATCACTAAACCAGAAGCAGGTCACTTTGCTAAGGCAGGCGTTGAAGCCGGTCGTGGTTTGTGGGAAATGCGTTTGGCAGATGGTGAAGGCGAAGGCATCGAAGTTGGTGCTGAGCTGAATGTAGATATCTTCGCTGACATAGCGAAAGTTGATGTTACTGGTCAATCAAAGGGTAAGGGCTTCCAAGGCGGTATTAAGCGCTGGAACTTCGCTACTCAAGATGCCACACATGGTAACTCACTGGCACATAGAGCTAACGGTTCTATTGGTCAAAACCAAACACCTGGTCGCGTTTTCAAAGGTAAGAAAATGTCTGGCCACATGGGTGCTGAGCGTGTTACGACACAGAATCTAGAAGTAATTCGTGTAGATGCTGAACGTAACCTGCTATTGGTTAAGGGTGCAGTTCCAGGCGCTACTAATGGCGACCTGATCATCAAACCAGCTGTTAAAGCTTAAGGTCTGAGGAGATAGTAATGGAATTGGTATTGAAAGACGCACAGAGTGCTCTTGAAGTTTCCGAAGCTACCTTTGGCCGTGACTTTAATGAAGCACTGGTTCATCAGGTAGTTGTAGCTTACGCTGCAAACGCGCGTCAGGGCACTCGTGCTCAAAAGACTCGCGCAGAAGTAACTGGCTCAGGCAAGAAGCCATGGCGCCAAAAAGGTACTGGCCGTGCACGTGCTGGTACTGTTAAAGGCCCAATCTGGCGTGGCGGTGGCGTAACATTCGCTGCTAAAACACAAGATCACAGCCAAAAAGTTAACAAAAAGATGTACCGCGGAGCGCTGAAGAGCATTTTCTCTGAATTGGTACGTCAAGACCGTCTTATCGTAGTTGAGTCGTTCGGTGTTGAAGCTCCTAAAACTAAAGAGCTGAAAGCTAAACTAAACGAAATGCAACTTGAAGATGTGTTGATTGTTACTCCAGAAGTTGACGAGAACTTGTTCTTAGCTGCTCGTAACCTTTACAAAGTTGACGTACGTGATGTTGCTGGTATTGATCCAGTTAGCCTTATCGCATTCAACAAGGTACTAGTTACTGCTGAAGCTATTAAGCAAATCGAGGAGATGCTGGGATGATAAGCGAAGAACGTTTGTTAAAAGTGATTCTTGCTCCACACATCTCTGAAAAGAGCACTGTGAATGCAGAGAAGAACAATACAGTTGTTTTCCGTGTAGCTATCGATGCAACTAAAGCTGAAGTTAAAGCTGCAGTAGCACAGCTATTCGAAGTTGAAGTCGATTCAGTTCGCACTTTGGTTAACAAAGGTAAAACTAAGCGCACTGGTGCCCGTGTTGGCCGCCGTAGCGATTGGAAAAAAGCCTATGTTACTTTAGCTGAAGGTGCTGACATCGATTTCGTCGGCGGCGCTGAATAAGGCAAAGGAGAATTATCATGGCAGTTATTAAGTGTAAGCCAACCTCTCCAGGTCGTCGCCACTTAGTTAAAGTGGTGAACAGCGATCTGCATAAAGGTAAACCTTTTGCAGGCCTGTTGGCGAAAAAATCTAAAAGTGGTGGCCGTAACAATACTGGCCGTATCACTGTCCGTCACATTGGTGGTGGTCATAAGCAGCATTATCGTCTAATCGACTTTAAGCGTAACAAAGACGGTATCCCTGCGAAGGTTGAACGTTTGGAATATGATCCAAACCGTACAGCTAACATCGCTTTGGTACTATACGCTGATGGTGAGCGTCGTTATATTCTTGCCGCTAAAGGCATGAAAGCTGGTGATAAGATCCAGTCTGGTATCGATGCAGAAATCAAGAGCGGTAACGCACTGCCTCTACGTAATATCCCTGTGGGTAGCGTAGTACACGCAGTTGAAATGAAGCCTGCTAAAGGTGCTCAAATCGCGCGTTCTGCTGGTGCTTATGTACAAGTTATTGCTCGTGATGGCGCATACGCCACTCTACGTCTTCGCTCTGGCGAAATGCGTAAAGTGCCGGTTGATTGCCGCGCGACATTGGGTGAAGTTGGTAATGCCGAACACATGCTACGCCAGTTAGGTAAAGCAGGTGCTAAACGCTGGAGAGGCGTACGCCCAACAGTGCGTGGTGTTGCAATGAACCCAGTAGATCACCCACATGGTGGTGGTGAAGGCCGTACTTCTGGTGGTCGTCATCCTGTATCTCCATGGGGTCAGCCTACTAAGGGTTATAAGACTCGTAGTAATAAACGCACCGACAAGTACATCGTACGTCGTCGCAATAAAAAGTAAGAGGATTCGCCATGCCACGTTCTCTCAAGAAAGGTCCATTCATTGACCTACACTTGCTGAAGAAGGTAGAGAAAGCGATGGAAGCTGGAGACAAGAAGCCTATTAAGACTTGGTCTCGTCGCTCTATGATCATTCCTAACATGATTGGAATGACCATCGCTGTCCATAATGGTCGTCAGCACGTACCTGTGTTCGTAACTGACGAAATGATCGGCCACAAGCTTGGTGAATTTTCACCAACTCGCACTTATCGCGGCCATGCTGCAGATAAGAAAGCGAAGAAGCGTTAATACGGGAGACATAAGATGGAAGTTTTAGCTAAACATCGTTTTGCCCGTACGTCGCCTCAAAAGTGTCGTTTGGTTGCAGATCAAATCCGTGGACTGCCTGTTGCTAAGGCTCTCGAAATTCTAACTTTCAGCCCTAAGAAAGCTGCAGTACTTGTTAAAAAAGTACTGGACTCTGCAATCGCTAATGCTGAGCACAATGAAGGTGCTGACATTGACGAACTAAGAGTTGGAGCGATTATGATCGATGAAGGTCCAACTATGAAGCGTATCATGCCACGTGCCAAAGGCCGTGCTGATCGTATAATCAAGCGCACCAGCCACATTACTGTGGTTGTGTCAGATCGCTAGGAGTTAGCAATGGGACAGAAAGTACATCCTAATGGTATCCGTCTGGGTATCACTAAGCCTTGGATCTCGACCTGGTACGCTGACAAGTCAGACTATGCCAATAACTTGAGCAGTGACTGGGAAGTGCGTAAGTTTCTTGAAAAGAAACTTAAGCAAGCATCAGTTTCTAAGATTGTTATCGAGCGTCCAGCTAAGAGTGTTCGCGTAACTATCCACACAGCCCGTCCAGGTGTTGTGATTGGTAAGAAAGGCGAAGACGTTGAGAAGCTACGCAACGCAGTTGCTAAGCTGACTGGTATTCCAGCTCAAATCAACATCGCTGAGATCCGTAAGCCAGAGCTAGATGCTAAGCTTGTTGCCGATGGCATCGCTTCGCAGCTAGAGCGTCGTGTTATGTTCCGTCGTGCTATGAAGCGCGCAGTTCAAAACGCAATGCGTCTTGGTGCTAAGGGTATCAAAGTTGAAGTGAGTGGCCGTCTAGGCGGCGCTGAGATTGCGCGTTCGGAGTGGTATCGTGAAGGTCGTGTACCTTTGCATACACTGCGTGCTGATATCGACTATTCTACTTCTGAGAGTCACACTCAATACGGTGTGATTGGCGTTAAAGTTTGGGTCTTCAAAGGCGAAGTTCTAGACGGCGTTCTACCTCAGCATGAAGAGCCGAAACAGCAGCCGAAGCGTAAGCCTCGCGGTAAATAGGAGAGCTGGCAATGCTGCAACCAAAAAGAATGAAGTTTCGCAAAATGTTCAAAGGCCGCAACCGTGGTCTAGCGAACGGCACTGAAGTTAGCTTCGGTGAATTCGGTTTGAAAGCTGTTGGACGTGGTCGTCTAACTGCTCGTCAAATCGAAGCTGCGCGTCGTGCTATGACACGTCACATTAAACGTCAAGGTCAGATCTGGATCCGCGTTTTCCCTGACAAGCCAATTACCTCTAAGCCTCTTGAAGTGCGTATGGGTAAAGGTAAGGGTAACGTTGAATATTGGGTTTGCCAGATTCAACCTGGTAAGGTTCTTTACGAGATGAATGGTGTATCTGAGGAGTTAGCTCGTGAAGCTTTCACCCTAGCTGCAGCTAAACTTCCTCTGAAGACTACCTTCGTAACTAAGTCGGTGATGTAATGAAAGCGAGCGAACTAACAGCTAAGAGCGTTGAAGAACTGAACGCTGAACTGCTTGGTCTGCTGCGTGAGCAGTTTAATCTGCGTATGCAACACGCCACTGGTCAGTTGACTCAGACTCATCAGCTTAAAATCGTGCGTCGCAACATTGCGCGCGTTAAGACCATTATTACTTCTAAGGCGGGTGCATAATGTCTGATACTATCCGTACTTTGCAAGGTCGAGTACTTAGCGACAAGATGGACAAGTCTATCACTGTAGCTATTGAACGTAAGGTAAAACACCCTTTATACGGTAAGTTTATCAAGCGTACTACTAAGATCCATGCTCATGACGAACAAAATCAGTGTAATGCTGGCGATATCGTGACTATTCGCGAATGCCGTCCGCTGTCTAAGACTAAGTCTTGGACTCTGGTTGAAGTAGTAACAAAAGCCTAAGCTTATTAGGTATTTAAGCAAACGGCTCCTAAAGTTGGGGCCGTTTTTATTTTTAGTACTATCTATTCCTATTTTTAGGTGTTACACTTGCGCGCCAATTTTGACTAAATTAAAGTCGAAATTAGGGTGAAATGTAGCCCCTTTGTGGGATTGTAAGTAACGATAGCGGAGCACTTAAAATGATCCAAATGCAATCGACTCTAGAAGTCGCCTGTAACAGTGGCGCTCGTAGAGTTCAGTGTATTAAGGTCTTGGGTGGCTCTCATCGTCGTTATGCCGGTATCGGCGACGTCATCAAGGTTTCTGTTAAAGAAGCTATTCCTCGCGGTAAAGCGAAGAAAGGTGATGTATATAACGCGGTGGTAGTCCGTACTAAGAAAGGCGTACGTCGTCCAGACGGTTCTGTCATTCGCTTCGATCGGAACGCAGCGGTATTGCTTAACGCAAACCTTGCACCGATTGGTACTCGTATCTTTGGACCTGTGACACGTGAATTGCGTACTGAGCAGTTTATGAAGATTGTGTCATTGGCACCAGAAGTACTGTAAGGAGCTTCAAAATGGCAGCTAAAATACGTCGTCAAGACGAAGTAATTGTACTAGCAGGTAAAGACCAGGGTAAACGCGGTAAGGTTTCTCAGGTTCTTCCAACTGGTAAATTAATTGTAGAAGGTATTAACCTTGTCAAGAAACACCAAAAGCCAAACCCACAATTGGGCGTAGCTGGCGGTATTGTTGAGCAAGAAGCACCGATACAAGCATCAAACGTAGCGATTTTCAACTCTGCCACTGGCAAAGCTGATCGCGTTGGTTTCCGATTTGAAGACGGCAAAAAAGTCCGTTTCTTTAAGTCGAACAGTGAACTCGTTAAGTAATTTGGAGTAAACGATGGCGAAACTGCATGATAAATACAAAGAGACTGTTAGTCCTGAACTTGTAACAAAGTTCGGTTTTACCAGTGTCATGCAAGTCCCTCGGATTGAAAAGATCACCCTTAATATGGGTGTTGGCGAAGCAGTAGCAGATAAGAAAGTTATGGAGCATGCGCTTCGTGACATGACTGCTATCGCTGGTCAAAAGCCAGTAGTGACTGTAGCTCGTAAGTCAGTTGCTGGTTTTAAAATCCGTGAAGGCTACCCAATTGGCTGTAAGGTTACACTGCGCGGTGAGCGTATGTGGGAATTCTTAGAGCGTTTAGTTGATATCGCGATCCCGCGTATTCGTGACTTCCGTGGTTTGAGCGTTAAATCGTTCGACGGCCGTGGTAACTATGCGATGGGCGTACGTGAGCAAATTATCTTCCCAGAGATCCAATACGATAAAATCGATAAGATCCGCGGTATGGATATTGTAATCACTACTTCTGCGAAGAATGACGAAGAAGGCCGAGCTTTGCTCGAAGGCTTTAACTTCCCATTCAAGAAATAAGGGTAGCGTAATGGCAAAAAGTTCAATGAAAGCACGTGAAGCAAAACGTGCACAGCTCGTAGCTAAGTTCGCTGAAAAGCGTGCTGCACTTAAAGCTATCATTAGCAGTCCAACTACATCTGATGATGACCGTTGGGATGCAGTACTTAAGTTACAAGCTCTACCACGTGACTCTAGCGCAGCGCGTCAGCGTAATCGTTGTAGTCAAACTGGTCGCCCACATGGTTTCCTACGTAAATTCGGCCTTAGCCGTATTAAATTACGTGAAGCAACTATGCGCGGTGAAGTTCCTGGTCTTCGCAAGGCCAGCTGGTAAGCACTTGTCACGGAGTAAGCTAATATGAGCATGCAAGATCCTATTGCGGATATGTTAACACGTATTCGTAACGGCCAAGCTGCTAAACACGTATCTGTGAAGATGCCATCTGCTAAGCTAAAAATCGCTATCGCGAAAATGCTTAAAGAAGAAGGTTATATCACTGACTACGCCGTAGCAGATGAAGCCAAGCCTGAATTGGAAATCACTTTAAAGTATTTCCAAGGTCAGCCAGTCGTTGAGACTATCCAGCGCGTTAGCCGTCCTGGTCTTCGTATTTACAAAGGTAAAAACGAACTTCCAAAGGTTATGGGCGGACTGGGTGTCGCTATTGTGTCCACTTCTCAAGGTTTGATGACTGATCGTACTGCCCGCCAAAATGGCATGGGTGGGGAAGTTATCTGCTACGTAGCATAAGGAGCTAGCAATGTCTCGTGTCGCAAAAGCACCAGTCGCTATCCCTGCAGGCGTAGAAGTGACTTTAAACGAACAAACTATCACCGTAAAAGGTACTAAAGGTAGTTTGACTCGAGTTATTAACTCTGACGTTTCTGTTGTTGTTGAAGACAATGAAATCAAGTGTTCACCAGTTGAAAGCGCTAAAACCGCTGCTCAAGCTGGTACAGCTCGTGCATTAATCAACAACATGGTTGTTGGTGTTACTGACGGTTTTGTTAAGAAACTTCAGTTAGTTGGTGTTGGTTACCGTGCAAAACTTGCCGGTAAAGATATCGACCTAACTCTAGGTTTCTCACATCCTTTGGTTCACAAACTTCCTGACGGCGTTACAGCTGAGTGTCCATCACAAACTGAAATCGTACTTTCTGGTACTGATAAGCAGTTGATCGGACAAGTCGCAGCTGAGATTCGCGGTTACCGTCCACCAGAGCCTTACAAAGGTAAAGGTGTTCGCTATGCTGACGAACAAGTACGCCGTAAAGAGGCTAAGAAGAAGTAAGGTAATACGATATGGATAAGAAAACATCTCGCTTACGCCGCGCTCTACGTGCCCGTAAGAAGATCCAAGAGCTGGGCGTTAATCGTCTGGTTGTACATCGTACACCACGTCACACTTACGCTCAGGTCATTAGCCCTGAAAACGTAGTGTTGGCGGCAGCTTCTACTGCTGAAAAAGCAGTAACAGAGCAGCTAAAGTACACAGGTAACGTAGATGCAGCTAAAGTAGTGGGTAAAACCGTTGCTGAGCGCGCTATCGAAAAAGGCGTAGCTGTAGTTGCATTCGATCGTTCCGGCTTCAAGTATCACGGTCGCGTTGCTGCATTAGCAGACGCTGCACGTGAAGCTGGCCTCAAGTTCTAAGGAATGATGAAAAATGGCTAAATTTGAAGCTCAACAGCAAAAAGACGATCTGCAAGAGAAATTAGTTGCAGTTAATCGTGTTTCTAAAGTAGTTAAAGGCGGACGTATCTTTAGCTTCACTGCACTAACAGTAGTGGGTGATGGTAACGGTAAAGTCGGCTATGGCTATGGTAAAGCGCGTGAAGTGCCTGCCGCAATTCAGAAAGCAATGGAAAAGGCTCGCCGTAACATTGTAAACGTTGAATTGAACAATGGTACTTTGCACCACCCTGTAAAGGGTCGTCACACTGGTTCACGTGTTTACATGCAACCAGCCTCTGACGGTACCGGTATTATTGCCGGTGGCGCAATGCGTGCCGTATTGGAAGTAGCAGGCGTTCATAACGTTCTGTCAAAAGCATACGGTTCTACTAACCCGATCAACATCGTTCGTGCTACTGTCGATGCGTTGGTGAATATGAAATCACCTTCACAAATCGCAGCTAAGCGTGGCCTGAATGTTACTGAAATTCGAGGTTAATGCACCATGGCTACTAAAACACTTAAAGTAACTCAGACTAAAAGTTCAATCGGCCGCTTACCAAAGCACCGTGCAACTTTGACTGGTCTAGGTCTACGCCGCATTAATCATACTGTTGAAGTAGAAGATACTCCTTCTGTTCGCGGTATGATTAACAAGGTTTACTACATGGTTTCGGTGGAGGAAGTATAAGATGCGTCTAAATACTCTATCACCTGCTGCAGGTGCTAAATCAGCAGCTAAGCGTGTAGGTCGCGGTATCGGTTCAGGCACTGGTAAAACTTGTGGCCGTGGTCACAAAGGCCAGAAGTCTCGTTCTGGTGGCGGCGTTCGCGTCGGTTTCGAAGGTGGTCAAATGCCACTTAAGATTCGTTTGCCAAAGTTTGGTTTTACCTCGCGTAAAGCGTTGGTATCAGCCGAGATTCGCATTAGCGAGTTGGCTAAAGTTAACGGTGATGTTATCGACCTAAATGCGCTGAAAGATGCGAATCTAGTTACTCGCAACATACAGTTTGCTAAAATCGTTCTTTCAGGTACCATTGAGCGCCCTGTGACCGTTAAAGGTCTGAAGGTAACCCAAGGTGCACGTGCAGCTATTGAAGCTGCCGGTGGCAAGATCGAGGAATAATACGTCGATGGCAAAACCAGGACTTGATTTAAAAAGCGCGAAGGGCGGTTTATCAGAATTGAAAACCCGCCTGCTGTTCGTGATTGGTGCAATTATCGTCTTTAGAGCCGGTTCGTTTGTACCAATTCCTGGTATTGACGCTGCTGTACTAGCAGAGCTGTTTAATCAGCAAAAGGGGACCATCCTAGGCATGTTTAACATGTTCTCTGGTGGTGCCCTTGAACGTGCCTCTATCTTCGCATTAGGTATCATGCCGTATATTTCGGCATCTATCATTATGCAGTTGTTGACTGTGGTTCATCCCGCACTTGCTGAATTGAAAAAAGAAGGCGAGTCAGGACGAAAGAAGATCAGTCAATATACTCGATACGGCACATTGGTCCTGGGTACGTTCCAGGCAATCGGTATCGCAACAGGTTTACCGAATCTAGTTCCAGGGTTAGTTGTTAACCTAGGATTTAGTTTCTACTTCGTTGCAGTTGTGAGCTTAGTAACAGGAACTATGTTCCTAATGTGGCTAGGTGAGCAAATTACCGAAAGAGGCATAGGTAATGGTATCTCGATTCTTATTTTCGCAGGTATTGTTGCTGGTCTGCCATCTGCTATCGGCCAAACAGCCGAGCAGGCGCGTCAAGGCGACTTGAATGTACTAGTATTGTTGTTGCTGGCAGTGATTGTTTTCGCTGTTACTTATTTTGTGGTATTCGTTGAGCGTGGACAACGTCGTATCGTTGTTAACTATGCTAAGCGTCAGCAGGGCCGTAAGGTTTTTGCAGCGCAAAGCACTCACTTACCACTTAAGATTAATATGGCCGGTGTTATCCCGCCTATTTTTGCGTCCAGCATCATTTTGTTCCCAGGCACACTGGCTCAGTGGTTTGGTCAAAATGAGTCCATGTCATGGTTAAGTGATTTTTCACTAGCTGTGTCACCAGGACAACCGCTGTACTCATTATTATATGCAACAGCGATTATTTTCTTCTGTTTCTTCTATACTGCGTTGGTGTTTAACCCTCGCGAAACAGCTGATAACTTGAAGAAGAGTGGTGCGTTTATTCCCGGGATTCGTCCTGGAGAACAGACTTCGCGTTACATTGATAAAGTTATGACACGCCTAACATTAGCTGGCGCGTTATATATTACCTTTATCTGCTTAATTCCGGAGTTCATGTTAATTGCGTGGAAAGTACAGTTCTATTTTGGCGGTACTTCACTACTAATTATGGTAGTCGTAATCATGGACTTCATGGCTCAGGTTCAGACCCATATGATGTCTCATCAGTATGAGTCTGTAATGAAGAAAGCTAACTTGGTAAACAAAGCGAACTTAGATCGCTTTGGTCGCTAAGCTAGTTATCTCGGAGTGATGAAATGAAAGTTCGAGCTTCCGTGAAGAAGATCTGCCGTAACTGCAAGATCGTAAAGCGTAGTGGCGTTGTACGTGTGATTTGTGTTGAACCTAAACACAAACAGCGTCAAGGCTAAACAAAATTGACCAGCCCAGTCCGGGCTGGTCAAAATATTATTTGCTAAATTGTCGTCTGTCGAGTATCCTACCGGGCTTTTCACAGATGACCTTTAACTTAAGGAGTGCATAGTGGCCCGTATCGCTGGCATTAACATTCCTGATCAAAAGCATACAGTCATTGCATTGACTGCTATCTACGGCATCGGTCGTACTCGCGCACAAGCTATTTGCGCGGCTACTTCTATTGCTGAAGATGCTAAGATCAAGGAATTGAGCGAAGCTCAAATTGATACTCTACGCGAAGAAGTTGCTAACTACATTGTAGAAGGCGATTTACGTCGTGAAGTTTCCATGAACATCAAGCGTCTTATGGACCTTGGTTGTTACCGTGGCCTTCGCCATCGTCGTAGCCTTCCCCTTCGTGGGCAACGTACTAAGACCAATGCGCGTACGCGTAAAGGTCCACGTAAACCAATTAGAAAGTAACGGGGTAAACCAAAATGGCTAAAGTTCCGTCACGTTCTCCGCGTAAGCGTGTACGTAAACAGGTTGCTGATGGTATGGCGCATATCCATGCGTCTTTCAACAACACAATTATTACCATTACAGATCGTCAAGGTAACGCACTATCTTGGGCAACTTCTGGTGGTTCAGGTTTCCGTGGTTCACGTAAATCTACCCCATTTGCTGCACAGGTTGCTGCTGAGCGTGCAGGTACTGCTGCTCAGGACTACGGTGTTAAAAACCTAGAAGTTTTTGTGAAGGGTCCAGGTCCAGGACGCGAATCAGCGATTCGTGCACTAAACTCGGTTGGTTACAAGATTACTAACATTACCGATGTGACGCCTATCCCTCATAATGGTTGTCGTCCTCCTAAGAAACGTCGCGTTTAACTCGTCGTTTTTAATAGGATAGTTGGAGAAAGAACATGGCAAGATACTTGGGTCCAAAGCTCAAGCTCAGCCGCAGAGAAGGTACAGACCTTTTCCTAAAAAGCGGCGTGAGAGCAATCGATTCGAAGTGTAAGCTTGAAACTGCACCTGGACAACACGGCGCTCGTAAGACCCGTTTGTCTGAGTATGGTGTTCAGCTACGCGAGAAACAAAAAGTTCGTCGTATTTATGGTGTGCTAGAAAAGCAATTCCGTAACTACTACAAAGATGCTGCACGTACTAAAGGTAACACTGGTGAAAACCTACTTACTCTTTTAGAAACCCGTCTAGATAACGTTGTTTATCGCATGGGCTTTGGTGCAACACGCGCTGAATCACGTCAGCTAGTTAGCCATAAGTCAATTATGGTTAATGGTAGCGTCGTTAACATTCCATCATTCAAAGTGTCTGCGAATGATGTAGTGAGCGTTCGTGAAAAGTCACGCACTCAAGCTCGTATTAAAGCGGCTTTAGAAGTGTCGGCTCAACGCGAAAAGCCAACATGGGTTGAAGTTGACAACACTAAGATGGAAGGTGCTTTCAAGCGTATTCCTGAGCGTAGTGATTTGTCTGCGGAAATTAACGAACAGCTGATCGTCGAACTTTACTCTAAGTAAAGTTAAAACAAAAGAGAGGACACAATGCAGGGTTCTGTTACAGAATTTCTTAAACCGCGTCTCGTTGATATCGAGCAGGTTAATCCAACACGTGCCAAGGTTACACTGGAGCCGCTAGAGCGTGGTTTTGGTCATACTCTAGGTAACGCGTTGCGTCGTATCCTATTGTCGTCTATGCCAGGCTGCGCGGTTACCGAAGTAGAGATCGATGGTGTACTGCATGAATACAGTAGCAAGGAAGGCGTGCAAGAAGATATCCTTGAGATACTATTAAACCTTAAGGGTTTAGCAGTAGTTATCGAAGGGAAAGACGAAGCTATGCTTACGCTAAGTAAGTCAGGCGCAGGCCCTGTTACTGCAGCAGATATCACGCATGATGGTGATGTTACTATCATGAATCCTGACCATGTTATTTGTCATTTGACAGGTAATAATGAAGTCAGCATGCGTATCCGCGTAGAGCGTGGTCGTGGTTATGTACCGGCTTCTGCCCGTGCACAAACTGAAGACGATGATCGCCCTATCGGCCGTTTGTTGGTTGATTCTTCGTTCTCACCAGTTGCTCGCATTGCATACAATGTTGAAGCTGCTCGTGTTGAACAGCGTACAGACTTAGATAAACTCGTTATCGACATGACCACTAACGGTACTATCGATCCTGAGGAAGCTATCCGTCGTTCAGCGACAATTCTAGCCGAACAGCTAGATGCGTTTGTTGAGTTACGTGATGTGACTGAGACTGCACCAGTAGAAGAGAAGCCGGAGTTCGATCCGATTCTGTTGCGTCCTGTCGACGATTTAGAGCTAACTGTACGTTCAGCCAACTGTTTGAAGGCTGAAGCGATTCATTACATCGGCGATCTGGTACAACGCACTGAAGTTGAGCTGCTTAAGACTCCTAACCTAGGTAAGAAATCTCTTACTGAAATTAAGGATGTTTTAGCGTCTCGCGGACTGTCGTTAGGTATGCGTCTGGAAAACTGGCCTCCAGCTAGTTTAGCAGACGACCTTTAAGTCCAGATTAGTACAGATATAGGTAATAAGGATTAGGTCATGCGCCATCGTAAGAGTGGTCGTCAACTAAACCGTAACAGCAGTCATCGCCAAGCTATGTTCCGTAACATGGCATGCTCAATAGTTCGTCACGAAGTGATCAAAACTACTGTAGCTAAAGCGAAAGAATTGCGTCGCGTAGTTGAACCTCTAATAACACTTGCTAAGAGTGATAGCGTTGCAAACCGCCGTTTGGCATTTGCACGTACTCGCGACGCTGAAGTCGTTGGTAAGTTATTTACTGAATTGGGTCCACGTTTCCAGGAACGTCCTGGTGGATATACCCGTATTCTTAAGTGCGGTCTACGTACTGGTGACAAAGCGCCTATGGCGTATATTGAACTAGTAGGTCGTCCTGAAGCAGCTGAAGCTGTTGAAGACACTGCAGAGTAAATAAGTCTTAGTTATAAAAGGCCGAACATTAGTTCGGCCTTTTTTATGTCCGAAATTCACGTCAACATTAACACTCAAACTCAAACTCTGAGCTTATAGCTAGAGGCCGTTCTGCCTACTTATCTTTTGGCTCGTTTGGTACAGAGAGCGGGCGACACGTCTATAATGCTTGCTTAGTCAAAAGAGTGTTCGTTCGATTAGGTGCTGGCAAAGTCATTTATTGACGCCCCGAATTATCTTTCAGGTATTTTATTTCTCAACCTCCCGGTGCTAGCTCGACAATATAAAGGCTAAGGCGGTGATTTAACTGCTATGCCGCTGAGTAGGAGGGGCCTTGAGTCTGTCAAAATTTTTCGAGTTGTAACGTCAGTCATCACTTGAGGGGCTATTTCTTTGATTATCTTTCAGGGCGTACGCACTCTTATCAACTTTTATGTAAGAGCTAGCAGTTAGCTAAGTTCTAACCGCACTAGTTAGTACAAAGGATCGCAATAGTTATTAAGTGGATGCGCGGACTACTAGGGTCATATATCTGATCTATCGTGTAAACCAATTGAATCTGCAATATGGGCAATGGTTTGAACAGTGCGTAATGGAGATACAGGCAGGTATGTTGTGAGTTTCAGTTTATACCGTGGGAACTTAATGCCTTCGCTAGAAAGGATTCTTATATCTGTCTTTAAACGCTCTCGCTGCGCGGAGGAGAGTATTCGTTTAAAAATCCACATAGATATCACTACAAGTCAGGAATCGTTGGTAGAGGCGCATTTTTGGGGCTTAATGACTATTCAGAGTCCCCTAGCAAAAAAGGAAAGTTGTCTAGATGGCGTAGGATTAATCGAGGTACTAATATAACGCTCTTCAGAGCATAGTTGTTTGTTAGTGCTCAATTGGTCTAAGCATAAAGCTATACCGGTTAAGCGTAGATGGCGGCTTGTGTGCGGTATAGATTAACAAATGATGGGCATAAAAAAAGCCTCCGTTAAGAAGGCTTTTTAGATGAGAGCAAATCTGGTTTAGTAACCGCCAGATTTTTGTTCTTGGTTATAATCCAATTTCTCGTGAGTTTGGCCCATAGCTTCGGCAACTTCTGGTGGCATGTAGTTTTCATCATGCTTCGCAAGAACTTCTGTCGCTTCTAAAACTCCAGGAGCAGACAAGACACCCTGTGCAACAATACCTTGTCCTTCACGGAAAAGATCCGGTAGTAGATCATCATAAGTTACGATGATTTCGCCGCCAGCAGCATCATGGATCGCAAACTCAACATGCAAGCTGTTAGGATCGCGTACCATTGAACCTACGGTCACCATGCCGCCAACACGGATGCGCTGGCCAATCTCTGGCATAACGCCGGTATCTTTCTTACCCTGTACAATCTCTGTTGGAGTAAAGAATAGGTTTAGATTTGAGTTCAAAGCGTATAAAAGCAAAGAAGCGATCGCTGCAACACCACCAATTAAGGCTACAGCAAGGGTAAGGCGTTTTTTACGTCTAGGATTCACTATTTTGTACTCCGAGTTTCTTTTAGGCGTTCTTCGCGCTGGATCTTCTTCGCGATTTCTACTAACACCTTGCGTTTCTGTCTAACACTAAGGACAACTAAGGTACCTAGTGAGAAAAAGGTTACACCGTAGGCAAGCCAAACATAGAATGCGTAGCCGCCCATATTGATAAATTCACTAACTGAGTCGAACTGCATTATTTGACCCCTTCTGCTTTAGCAAGTTCACGAACCCATGGACGCATGCCATTTCGTGCCAAAATTTCTGATCTAAATCTCACTAATGTTATCGCACCAATCATTATACCGAATCCCATGATGTTAATTAGGAGTGGATATAACATCTCTGAAGGCATAGAAGATTCTTCAGTGATCTTGATTGTAGATGGCTGGTGCAGTGAGCTCCACCAATCTACAGAGTACTTGATGATTGGAATGTTAATCACACCAACGATTGCTAAAATGCCAGCGGCTCTAGCAGCCAATACTTTATCTTCAAATGAAGCATAAAGAGAGATAACACCTAGGTATAAGAATAACAGTACTAGTTCAGATGTTAAGCGTGCATCCCAAACCCACCATGTACCCCACATAGGCTTGCCCCATGTTGCACCTGTAATAAGCGCAATAAAGGTAATGACCGCACCGATTGGTGCAATAGCCGCCGCAGCCCAGTCGGCAGACTTAATTTGCCATACAAGTCCGATAAACGAAGATGTCGCCATGGCCATGTAAGCTGCCATCGACATAGAAGCGGCTGGTACATGAATAAAGATGATTCGGTAACTGTCACCTTGTTGATAATCAGTCGGAGCAAAAGCCAAGCCCCAAACCGTACCGAGACCAATCATCGATATTGCAAGCATGGCAAACCAAGGTAGTAGGGTGCCTGAGAGTTTGTAGGCGCGTTCAGGATCCGCGTATGAATGTAACCATTTCCACATTTTAGTTAGTACTCACTCGTAAGGATGCACCAATTGCAAATGGTGCTAACGTTAATGAACCGACCAACATTGCGCCAATAATAGCGAGTTGACCATCATAAGGTAAATTCATACCAGCAGCGTCAATCGCGCTAGTAGCAAAAATTAGAACTGGAATATATAAAGGTAAAATTAACAGGCTTAAAAGCACACCACCTTTACGTAATCCAACTGTTAGTGCAACACCAATGGCTCCGAGCAAGCTCAGCACGGGAGTCCCTAGCGCAAGCGTCGCAATCAACGCGCCGTAGCTATTGCTTTCTAAATGCAACAACACCGCTAGTAATGGTGCCACCAAAATCAAAGGCACGCCTGTCAATATCCAATGCGCTAACACCTTGGCTAACACCATTAGAGGTAGCGGTTGAGGGCTTAATAGCATTTGTTCAAGGCTACCATCGGCGTAATCTGCCTTAAACAAACGTTCAAGCGATAACATTGATGCCAAAAGTGCTGCGACCCAAATAATACCAGGTGCAACTCGAGTTAATACTTGTGGTTCTGGACCAATACCTAGAGGGAAGAGTGTTACCACTAGGACAAAAAACAGTAGCGGGTTAAAAATGTCACCGCGATGGCGCACTGCTATTTGCAGATCACGCTTTAACAGCGTGCTAAATGCTTTGGTATAACTGATGCCTTTCTTCATTACCAAACCTTATACAAAGCGATAATCGAGACGGATTTTACGTAGAATATCATCGCCAATCACACCCATATCTTGGTGTGTGGTTAATATTACGCAACCGCCGCGTTTTGCATGGGCTAAAAATAGGTGTTCAAGTTCTTCTACGCCTTTTTTATCGATAGCAGTAAAAGGCTCATCTAGCAGCCATATCTTACAGTTAGTGTGCCAGAGCCTAGCAAGGGCTGTACGTCTGTGTTGGCCTGCCGATAAGTGTCCTGCGAGCGCTTCTTCAAAACCTGAGAGATTGACTTTTGCAAGGATCTGACGGGCATCGAAATCATCATACCCACTGATCCTTAAATTGAAGTTAAGATTTTCTTCAGCCGTTAACTCACTTTTAACACCTGCAAGGTGGCCAAGGTACAACAATTCATCATTGTACTCGTCACGACAACGGTTAATGTCTTCACCTTTGAAGTTGATTTGCCCTGCATAAGGGCGAGATAAACCTGCGATGATCCGCAAAAGACTTGTTTTACCTGCACCGTTAGGGCCTTCAATTTGAACAATCTCACCTTCGGTTATATCGAAGCTAAGTTCATCAAATAAAATGCGTTCTTCCCTTATGCAAGTTAAGTTATTAGCTGATACCAGTGTTGTTGCTTTTGATTCTTTTACCACTGAGCCCTCTATATCAAGCTGTATGAAAACACAAGAGATACTAACACATACACTTTCAAGCGTTTAGTCTTGCTTGTTGCTAAGTGTCAGCAATTTGATGTAGTTCGAATATTGTGTATTTTGTATGAACTTTTTAAACATTTGCTAATATATTAACGTTTTTGAGAACTATGTCTTGTGGAAAGTGCTTTGGCGAGATTAATATCACAAAAAGATGCCATTTGTTGAACTTTGTAGTAACCTAGCCGTGCTATAACAAGTCTGCCAAAAATTTGAGGGCAGCGTGAGCTTTGTTAGAATTTGCATTAGGAACGTATAAAATGAAAAAATTATTAGCACTGACTGCAGTGGCAGCTATGACTCTGTCTACAAGCGCACTTGCTCAAGATGGTAAAGCTGTATATGACAAGGCATGCCAAGTATGTCACAGCATGGGTGTTGCTGGTGCGCCAAAATCACATGACGCTGCAGCTTGGGAACCACGTCTAGGTAAAGGTATGGACGCTTTAGTATCTTCTGTTAAGTCAGGCCTAAACGCTATGCCACCAGGTGGTATGTGTACAGATTGCTCTGATGATGATTACAAGAATGCAATCGAGTATATGTCTAAGTAAGCTTTAGCTAGACATCAAAAAGCCGGCCTAAGCCGGTTTTTTTGTGTCTAGAATTCAGGCGGCTATTATTAATGTACCAACGTTTGTAAGTGAACACTTACCACTATCACGTGTTGCGAGTGATGTTATTAGGCTATTGAGTAGAAGCTATTAGCCGTCAAGTCGAGACGAGCATTCATAAGTTTTGACTTGTCAGGACTTGTAGGGGGGATGTAGCTCAAGGACTGTCGTGGATGTAATACCAATCAGTATAAGAAGTTGATCTACTCAGAGTGTTTTTTGGCAAACTAATTCAAGGCGAATAGCTGAAAGAATGGTTATTCCCTTATGAAGCTGTTCAACGCAGAAGTAGGTAGCCAAAAACGCTCCAGAATGGCGAGTTTTAGCAGTGCTGATGCTTTGACTCTTAAGGAACAAGAGGGAGCTTAACCCTAGTTCAACTATGCTCTTCACTCGTTGCAAACCACATGGTCTTGTATGTTCCCGGCATACATAAGACATTTCCTCCATCCTTGGAGGTCAGATGTGGTGAATGTCATTAACGCACGACTATATGGATATAGGAGGTACGAGACCAAGGATTGTCGTAGGTAGAATAATGTAGGAGCTATTATCGAGAGTAACGCAGGAGCAGTTACCGAGGAGCATTTAATGGCCTTGCCTCAAAACAGCTAAACTCTCGCTGAGCGACCAAACCTTTATACTGATTGGTATAAATTTCATTAGTCGAGAATAGACATAAAAAAACCGACTATCGCCGGTTTTTTCAGTAGTTAAGTCTTATTGAACTTGAGTATCAAGAACTAGTTGGCCAGTCTCACCAACTTTTAGCATCGCAAGTGTGCCTTGGATGTCACCAGATTGAGCTCTTACGCTACCATGCTTAGACAGTACCGCGATAATTTCAACGGCTTTTGCATCGCTTAGCTTAGTGTTGCCACCCATGCCGGTGCTGTCATCTAAAGTAATCGTTGCAGGTAGAGACTCCGCAGAAATCTTTGTAGCTGCAAGAGGTACTTTAGGGCCTTCAGTTGAGCGAGCGAAGATAAATAGCATATCTGTACTTGCCACTTTAGCCTGAAGCTCTGGTGAGATAGAAACTTCAACTGTTACAGTCTTTGCCGTTGTTGCAGACTGTACATTTTTATGAGCATCATCATTCGGCATCGCGCCATCTGATCCGAGTCTCATTTTAGCGCTATCGATAGCATTCATGATTGCACCACGGTCAACGTCAGTACGATCGCTATCTAGGATTAACTGCCAAGCGTCAATTGCTTTTGGATAGTCCGCGGTAAAGAACGAATCCATGCCAACAAGTAACAGTGTAGATGGGTCTACTGGGTCAAGGCTTAGTGCTTGATCAACAAGAGCTTGAACCGTTGGTGTCATCTTTTGGTTAGAGCGGTAATAAAGTGCTGTTGCTTTCGGGCCAAGTAACTCAGCATGAACACCAACAAGATCTATTGTCTTATCGAATGCTTTGATTGCGTCATCATAACGGTTTGCTGAAATGTAAGCGTGACCAAGATTGAACCACAATTGGCTATTTTCAGGCTCTGCTTGTGCTTGTGCTTCCATCATGCCAACACGCTGCGACATGATCTGTTCAGTGGTTTGGCCTGCATGGGGATCATTTGCTGTCATTGGTTGGTCTAAATTTTTATAGGCACCCAATGTTGAGTACATGTAACCACAGATACCGACAATAACGACGGTCATAACTGACGGCCACATGATGCTTTTTGGCTTTAGTGTGTTAACTAATGACTCGTCATCACCTTGCTTCATGTCTTGAAGTAAGCTGATTTCAAGCTCTTTCTTAAGGGCATCAAACTCAGGTTGATCGAGAAGTTCTTCTTGAAGTTCTTTCTCTAAAGTAGCGAGTCGCTCATTGAATAGTTCGAGGTTAGTACCCTTACGAACATCGGCTTCTTCAGTCCTCAGCATGCGCTGTTGACGGAAATGTGGGAACCAAATCAGCGCTAGGCTAACCAGTAGAAATGAGGCTATCAAAATCCAGAATGTGGTCATTATGTCTATTTCACTTTAGTTTGCGAAAAAGCGGCTTCACCGCTGAACTAGGGATAAGATTATACGGAAAGATTATTCATTGAACAGTAATATAACTTGAAATACTCTAAGTTGAGTGCTTGTTCACAGATTGATTCTATTTGTAAAATTTCCCGAAACTTACGGGAACTTTCTCTGTCAGACCTTAACATTCAACCGAATTCGCTCAGTATAGGCTTGAATGTGACATGCAATTGTTTATGTGTGTTTGTTAATAAGATAGGGGAAGAATGAGACAGGTCACCCATATTTGTACGAAAGAGGCAGACATTAACAATAGCAAATACTAAACTGAGCTAAAATTTGTACCTTTTAATAGTGTTAATTGTAAACACGTATGCGATGATTCAGCAAAAGCTTAATCAAGCATGGTTTAGGACTGAGGAAAACCCATGATCCCAGAATTAGGACACTTTTCGCTGATTATCGGCCTGGCATTCGCCATGCTGTTAGCCATCGTTCCTTTAGTAGGTGTAGCTCGTAAAGACCAATACCTAGTGCGCTATGCTTGGCCACTAAGTTACGGCATGTTCTTCTTTATTCTCTTCTCTGTTATTGCGCTTGGCTATAGCTTCGCAGTCGATGACTTCTCTGTAGCTTATGTAGCACATCATTCCAACTCTGAATTGCCAATCTTTTTTAAGATAGCTGCCGTATGGGGTGGGCATGAAGGTTCATTGCTATTCTGGGTATTCTCATTAGCGGCTTGGGCTGCAGCGGTTGCGCTATTTAGTAAGGGCTTAGAAGAAGTCTTTACTGCACGAGTGCTGTCGGTGTTAGCAATGATCTTAATCGGCTTTACGCTATTTATGTTGCTGACCTCTAGCCCATTTGAGCGTTTATTCCCAATCCCGATGGAAGGTCGTGACCTTAACCCAATGTTGCAAGACGTTGGATTGATTTTCCACCCTCCAATGTTGTACCTAGGTTATGTTGGCTTCTCTGTCAGTTTTGCATTCGCAATTGCTGCTCTTATGAGTGGACGACTAGACTCTGCATGGGCTCGTTGGAGTCGTCCTTGGACACTAGCAGCTTGGGTATTCCTAACTGGCGGTATCTCACTAGGTTCTTGGTGGGCATATTACGAACTCGGTTGGGGTGGTTGGTGGTTCTGGGATCCAGTTGAAAACGCCTCTTTTATGCCTTGGTTGATTGGTACAGCTCTACTTCACTCGTTAATCGTAACCGAGAAGCGTGGTGCATTCCGTAACTGGACCGTTCTACTTTCAATCTTTGCTTTCTCATTAAGTTTACTTGGTACCTTTATTGTTCGTTCTGGCGTGTTAACTTCGGTTCACTCGTTCGCTGCGGATCCAAGTCGAGGTATGTTCATCCTATTGCTACTCGGTTTAGCAATTGGTGGCTCACTCACACTATTCGCTTTCAGAGCGAGTGAGATGCGTAGCCCAGCACGTTTTGAGCTGAAATCAAAAGAGACCATGCTACTGGTATGTAACCTGTTGTTAACGGTCGCTTGTGGTACTGTTTTACTCGGTACTCTTTACCCGCTGCTAATCGATGCACTGGGTATGGGTAAGATCTCTGTAGGACCTCCATACTTTAACGCCGTATTTGTTCCAATCGTTCTTGTACTATTTGGCTTTATGGGTATAGGTCCAATTATCCGCTGGAAGAAATCTAAAGCGGGTGAGCTTAAGCGTCAGCTTATTATCCCTGCAGTGATTTCTGCAGTCGTTGGTCTAGCTGCGCCATTTATTGCCGGCGGTGAGTTTAACGCTTGGGTAGTATTTGGTATTGCGGCAGCGGTATGGGTCACACTGATGACATTCCGTGCTGCTTATAACATGGTTAAGACTAAAGATGGCTCAATTGATTTGACTCGTCTTGGACGTAGCCAGCTGGGCATGATCATTGCTCACCTTGGTATTGCGGTATCTGTTGTTGGTGCCACCATGGTTTCGAACTACTCATTAGAGAAGAGTGTCCGTATGGGCCCAGGCATTTCTCATGAGTTAGCGGGTTATACCTTTAACTATGTTGAAACCAAGAATGTTGTTGGTCCAAACTACACGGCTCAACAAGGTCAAATTGAGGTTTACCAGGGAGACGATTATGTAACCCTGCTTAGACCTGACCGTCGCCAATACAATGTTCGTACTATGGACATGACTGAGGCGGGTATCGACTGGGGCCTATTCCGAGATCTTTACGTGACAATGGGTGATCCAATTAGCCGTACTGAGTACGCGGTGCGTATTAACTACAAGCCTTTCGTTCGTTGGATCTGGTTTGGTTCAATCTTTATGATGGTTGGTGGTTTCTTCGCTGCTTCTGATAAGCGTTATCGCGTAAAGGCTAAGAGCACAGAAAAGACAGCTGCTAAAGAAGCTGACAAGTTAGCTACGGCTTAATTGGAAGTAGGGTTAGTATGAAAAAGTTAGTACTATTTATTCCACTCGTCGTGTTTTTAGGTATGGGAGTGTTCCTTTATAAGGGACTCTTCCTTAACCCGCAACAACTCGATTCAGCTCTAGAAGGAAAGCCGATCCCGGCTTTCCAGTTAGAGGTTTTAGAAAAGTCAGGGGAAACCGTGACTAATGAAACGCTAAAAGGCAAGGTAGGTTTACTTAATGTATGGGCAACTTGGTGCCCATCATGTAAGTATGAGCATCCTTTCTTAATGACATTAGCGCGTCAGAAGATTCTGCCTATCTACGGTATTAATTACCGTGATGATCGCCCACTTGCTATTCGTGAGTTGAGTCGTGAAGGTAATCCCTATGCTATCAATATCTATGACCATGACGGTCGTTTAGGTTTAGATCTTGGTGTGTATGGTGCTCCAGAAAGTTTCTTGATCGACCATAAAGGTATTATCCGTTACCGTTATGCTGGTCCAATTGACCGTAACGTATGGAAAGATACACTTTACCCTATGGTTCAACAGCTACAAGCTGAAGCTGCGAAGGATGGTGCATCGTGATTAAATCATTAATGAAGGGGTTATCGGCTCTAGTACTTCTAGTGAGCATGGTAAGTATTGTTAATGCTACGCCGGTAGACACTTATGAATTTAAGTCCGTTGATAATCAAAAGCGCGCATTAAGTCTAGCTCACTCTTTACGTTGCCCGCAGTGTCAGAACCAGAACCTAATCGACTCTAACTCTCCAGTTGCTCAAGACCTTCGTCTAGAAGTATACCAGATGGTTGATGAAGGTAAGGGGGATGATGAAATCGTTGAATTCATGACGAGTCGTTACGGTGAGTTCGTACTATATAAGCCACGCATGGAAGCTAAAACTTACGCACTTTGGTTAGGCCCTGTAGCTCTACTGTTATTTGGTGGTTTGATAGGTTTCTTTTTCATTCGTAAACAGCGTATAGCAGAGGCGACTAACCAAGAGCTATCTACTGAAGAGCAAGAAGAACTCGATCGTCTATTAAAGAGAGACGCTAAATGAGATCGACCATAGTGGGTTTAGCTGCAGCAACCATGTTGTTTGCTGCAGGCGCGCAAGCTTATCCAGGAATGGAAAAGCAAGCTGAAAAACAAGTCCAATCTAGTGTCGATCTAATTAGTGTTCTTCCTAAGCCATTTCCGATCGAAGCCGTAGCTTTTAAAAACAGCGAAGGTGCTTCCGTCGACTTTAGCCAATATAAAGGTAAAGTCATTATGGTAAACATGTGGGCGACTTGGTGTCCTCCGTGTGTTAGGGAGTTGCCTGCAATAAGCCGCTTCTCTGCCAAGATCGGATCTGATGACTTTGAGGTGTTACCCGTTTCTATTGATCTCGAAGGTAACAAGCAAGTAGAGCCGTTCTTGAAGTCATTAGGTATGGAAGACTTTAATACCTATTATGATAAAGAACAGAAGTTGGGTAATGTCTTTCCTTTAGACACAATCCCAGCGACCTTTATCCTTAATAGAGAAGGTGAGTTAATTGCTTTCGTTCGTACCTTCGTAGATTGGGACGACGATAAAGCGGTAACACTTATTAAAGGGTTTCTTGCAGAACCTCAACTATCAAGTTCTCTTACTAAGAACGCAGATTAGATTTAATAGTGTTATTAATGATAAAAAAGGGGCTTTTAGCCCCTTTTTTGCACGTATCGTTTGATTACTATTCGCTTGATTCGAAAAAGCTAATTTAATTACGAAAGCCCCTTGCGCTCTTCCGAGAACTCCCTATAATGCGCATCCACTGACACGGCACAGCAGGCCAATCGCTCTTAGCAAAAGCTAGATAGCAAGGGACTTGCAGCGGTGTTAGGGATTCGAAAATCGAAAGAGATTTGAATCTGGTGAGAAGCGGTTTAAGAGCTTCATTTGATGTGTCTTGTATAAAGAATCATCGCTTGAAAAACTTCTTAAAATAAGCGCTTGACGCCGACACTGGAGAGTGTAGAATACGCCTCCTCAAGCCAACGACCTAGCGTCCTAGGCTGCTAACTGAGAGACTCGTTCTCAATAGGATTAGCACCGCTCTTTAACAATATGACAAGCAAATCTGTGTGGACACTCACAGAGATTAAGTTATTCGAAATTGTCTCTCACGAGGCAATCAAAATTGACTTAATGAATGAGTGTTCATAGCAATATGAAAAAAGTTTGATTCTACTTTTTAAAGTGGAAACAAATCACAGAATTCGTTGAGCCGCTGATTTAGCCTTACTTGTAAGGTGGAAGAAGCAAAAAAACTTTAATTGAAGAGTTTGATCATGGCTCAGATTGAACGCTGGCGGCAGGCCTAACACATGCAAGTCGAGCGGTAACACAAGGGAGCTTGCTTCTGAGGTGACGAGCGGCGGACGGGTGAGTAATGCCTAGGTATCTGCCCAGTCGAGGGGGATAACAGTTGGAAACGACTGCTAATACCGCATACGCCCTACGGGGGAAAGGAGGGGACCTTCGGGCCTTCCGCGATTGGATGAACCTAGGTGGGATTAGCTAGTTGGTGAGGTAATGGCTCACCAAGGCGACGATCCCTAGCTGGTCTGAGAGGATGATCAGCCACACTGGAACTGAGACACGGTCCAGACTCCTACGGGAGGCAGCAGTGGGGAATATTGCACAATGGGCGAAAGCCTGATGCAGCCATGCCGCGTGTGTGAAGAAGGCCTTCGGGTTGTAAAGCACTTTCAGCGAGGAGGAAAGCTCAAGCGTTAATAGCGTTTGGGTGTGACGTTACTCGCAGAAGAAGCACCGGCTAACTTCGTGCCAGCAGCCGCGGTAATACGAGGGGTGCAAGCGTTAATCGGAATTACTGGGCGTAAAGCGTACGCAGGCGGTTTGTTAAGCAAGATGTGAAAGCCCCGGGCTCAACCTGGGAACTGCATTTTGAACTGGCAAACTAGAGTCTTGTAGAGGGGGGTAGAATTTCAGGTGTAGCGGTGAAATGCGTAGAGATCTGAAGGAATACCGGTGGCGAAGGCGGCCCCCTGGACAAAGACTGACGCTCAG
The DNA here is from genome assembly GCF_000018285.1 of Shewanella pealeana ATCC 700345. Taxonomy (NCBI): domain Bacteria; kingdom Pseudomonadati; phylum Pseudomonadota; class Gammaproteobacteria; order Alteromonadales; family Shewanellaceae; genus Shewanella; species Shewanella pealeana. Next base: position 235,946 of record NC_009901.1, read on the forward strand.
GTACGAAAGCGTGGGGAGCAAACAGGATTAGATACCCTGGTAGTCCACGCCGTAAACGATGTCTACTCGGAGTTTGGTGTCTTGAACACTGGGCTCTCAAGCTAACGCATTAAGTAGACCGCCTGGGGAGTACGGCCGCAAGGTTAAAACTCAAATGAATTGACGGGGGCCCGCACAAGCGGTGGAGCATGTGGTTTAATTCGATGCAACGCGAAGAACCTTACCTACTCTTGACATCCAGAGAATTCGCTAGAGATAGCTTAGTGCCTTCGGGAACTCTGAGACAGGTGCTGCATGGCTGTCGTCAGCTCGTGTTGTGAAATGTTGGGTTAAGTCCCGCAACGAGCGCAACCCTTATCCTTATTTGCCAGCACGTAATGGTGGGAACTTTAGGGAGACTGCCGGTGATAAACCGGAGGAAGGTGGGGACGACGTCAAGTCATCATGGCCCTTACGAGTAGGGCTACACACGTGCTACAATGGTCGGTACAGAGGGTTGCGAAGCCGCGAGGTGGAGCTAATCTCACAAAGCCGGTCGTAGTCCGGATCGGAGTCTGCAACTCGACTCCGTGAAGTCGGAATCGCTAGTAATCGTAGATCAGAATGCTACGGTGAATACGTTCCCGGGCCTTGTACACACCGCCCGTCACACCATGGGAGTGGGCTGCACCAGAAGTAGATAGCTTAACCTTCGGGAGGGCGTTTACCACGGTGTGGTTCATGACTGGGGTGAAGTCGTAACAAGGTAGCCCTAGGGGAACCTGGGGCTGGATCACCTCCTTACCTATACGACTAACTTGATAGTTGTTGAGTGTTCACACAGATTGCTTGTTTGTCTCTACTTTGTAGGGATGAGCGACGAAATATCCTACTTCACGTAGTTGATATCGTTCTTTAAAAATTTGGAAAGCTGATAGTGTTAATGTGAAAGGGACAGTGACTTACTTGTAAGTTGTTGTTTATAGCATTAGCGCGAAATTAAAAAATTGAGTTCTATAAACACTTAACATTAAGTGTCTTAGCTCGTTGTTTAACATTAACTTGTTGGATGATGAGATAAAAATTCTAATTTTGGCGAAAGTAGAAACCATTAGTTACGATACGGCTGTTGTGAGCTTACCCGCTCAGAACAACGGATAACCTCATAGAGACTTATTTGGGTTGTATGGTTAAGTGACTAAGCGTATATGGTGGATGCCTTGGCAGTCAGAGGCGATGAAGGACGTAGTAACTTGCGAAAAGCGTTGGCGAGCTAGTAACAAGCATTTGAGCTAACGATGTCCGAATGGGGAAACCCACATGCATAAGCATGTATCACTACATGAATACATAGTGTAGTGAGGCGAACCCGGGGAACTGAAACATCTAAGTACCCGGAGGAAAAGAAATCAACCGAGATTCCCCTAGTAGCGGCGAGCGAACGGGGATTAGCCCTTAAGCGTAGAGGGTGTTAGTGGAATGTGTTGGAAAGCACAGCGGCACAGGGTGATAGCCCCGTACATGAAAACTAACTTTACGTGAAAACGAGTAGGACGGGACACGTGACATCCTGTTTGAACATGGGGGGACCATCCTCCAAGGCTAAATACTCCTGACTGACCGATAGTGAACCAGTACCGTGAGGGAAAGGCGAAAAGAACCCCTGTGAGGGGAGTGAAATAGAACCTGAAACCGTATACGTACAAGCAGTGGGAGCGGTTCTTGAGACCGTGACTGCGTACCTTTTGTATAATGGGTCAGCGACTTACATTTTGTAGCAAGGTTAAGCGAATAGCGGAGCCGTAGGGAAACCGAGTGTTAACTGCGCGTTTAGTTGCAAGGTGTAGACCCGAAACCGAGTGATCTAGCCATGGGCAGGTTGAAGATTGAGTAACATCAATTGGAGGACCGAACACACGTATGTTGAAAAATGCGGTGATGACTTGTGGCTGGGGGTGAAAGGCCAATCAAACTCGGAGATATCTGGTTCTCCTCGAAAGCTATTTAGGTAGCGCCTCGTACGAATACCATTGGGGGTAGAGCACTGTTAAGGCTAGGGGGTCATCCCGACTTACCAACCCTTTGCAAACTCCGAATACCAATGAGTACTATACGGGAGACACACGGCGGGTGCTAACGTCCGTCGTGAAAAGGGAAACAACCCAGACCATCAGCTAAGGTCCCAAAGTTATTGCTAAGTGGGAAACGATGTGGGAAGGCTTAGACAGCTAGGATGTTGGCTTAGAAGCAGCCATCATTTAAAGAAAGCGTAATAGCTCACTAGTCGAGTCGGCCTGCGCGGAAGATTTAACGGGGCTAAGCAATACACCGAAGCTATGGGTACTAGTGTTTACACTAGTGCGGTAGAGGAGCGTTCTGTAAGCCGTTGAAGGTGAAGGGGTAACCCACACTGGAGGTATCAGAAGTGCGAATGCTGACATGAGTAACGATAAAGGGGGTGAAAAACCCCCTCGCCGAAAGACCAAGGGTTCCTGTCCAACGTTAATCGGGGCAGGGTGAGTCGACCCCTAAGGCGAGGCCGAAAGGCGTAGTCGATGGGAAACGGGTTAATATTCCCGTACTTCTGCTAACTGCGATGGAGAGACGGAGAAGGCTAGGCTAGCGCGGCGTTGGTTGTCCGCGTTTAAGGTTGTAGGCTGTACACTTAGGCAAATCCGGGTGTACTTAAGGCTGAGAGCTGATGACGAGGTCCTAAGGGACTGAAGTAGTTGATGCCATGCTTCCAGGAAAATCTTCTAAGCTTCAGGTTAGCAGGAATCGTACCCCAAACCGACACAGGTGGTCGGGTAGAGAATACTAAGGCGCTTGAGAGAACTCGGCTGAAGGAACTAGGCAAAATGGTACCGTAACTTCGGGAGAAGGTACGCTCCTAGCGGTGATGAGACTTGCTCTCTAAGCTGCCGGGAGTCGCAGATACCAGGTGGCTGCAACTGTTTATCAAAAACACAGTACTGTGCAAACTCGCAAGAGGAAGTATACGGTATGACGCCTGCCCGGTGCCGGAAGGTTAATTGATTGGGTTATCTTCGGAGAAGCTCATGATCGAAGCCCCGGTAAACGGCGGCCGTAACTATAACGGTCCTAAGGTAGCGAAATTCCTTGTCGGGTAAGTTCCGACCTGCACGAATGGCGTAATGATGGCCACGCTGTCTCCAGCCGAGACTCAGTGAAGTTGAAATTGCGGTGAAGATGCCGTATACCCGCGGCTAGACGGAAAGACCCCGTGAACCTTTACTATAGCTTGGCACTGAACATTGAACCTACATGTGTAGGATAGGTGGGAGACTTTGAAGCTTCGTCGCTAGATGGAGTGGAGTCAATCTTGAAATACCACCCTTGTAGTTTTGATGTTCTAACCGCGGCCCCTGAATCGGGGTTCGGGACAGTGCCTGGTGGGTAGTTTGACTGGGGCGGTCTCCTCCCAAAGAGTAACGGAGGAGCACGAAGGTTGGCTAAGTACGGTCGGACATCGTACGGTTAGTGCAATGGCATAAGCCAGCTTAACTGCGAGACATACACGTCGAGCAGGTACGAAAGTAGGTCATAGTGATCCGGTGGTTCTGTATGGAAGGGCCATCGCTCAACGGATAAAAGGTACTCCGGGGATAACAGGCTGATACCGCCCAAGAGTTCATATCGACGGCGGTGTTTGGCACCTCGATGTCGGCTCATCACATCCTGGGGCTGAAGTCGGTCCCAAGGGTATGGCTGTTCGCCATTTAAAGTGGTACGCGAGCTGGGTTCAGAACGTCGTGAGACAGTTCGGTCCCTATCTGCCGTGGGCGTTGGATGATTGAAGGAAGCTGCTCCTAGTACGAGAGGACCGGAGTGGACGAACCGCTGGTGTTCGGGTTGTTATGCCAATAGCATTGCCCGGTAGCTACGTTCGGAATCGATAACCGCTGAAAGCATCTAAGCGGGAAGCGAGTCCTAAGATGAGTCATCCCTAGGAATTTAATTCCTCTAAAGAGCCGTTCGAGACTAGGACGTTGATAGGCAAGGTGTGTAAGCGTTGTGAGGCGTTGAGCTAACTTGTACTAATGACTCGTGAGGCTTAACCATACAACCCTGATGGGTTTTATGAGTTAACTATGTTTCTTATAGAAACCAGAATTAGAAAACACTTAATGTAGTGTGAACCCAATTTATTAAGACTTGCATAGCGAGTCCAGCTTTCTAAATTTACCAAATTTGTCTGGAAACCATAGAGTTGTGGCACCACCTGAATCCATTCCGAACTCAGAAGTGAAACGCAATATCGCCGATGGTAGTGTGGGGTCTCCCCATGTGAGAGTAGGTCATTTCCAGGCGCCTAATTATTCTCGAAAGAGAAGCGATAAATCCCCAGCACTATGTGTTGGGGATTTTTTCGTTTAACGGCTTTTGAAATAATACTCGAGCATGGGAAAATAAAGAGTCCGAACGTAGTGAGGCTCAATACCCATGTGGAGGTCGATAAATGCTCCTTCAATATCGACACTTCCCCATATATGGACCCATCCGGTTTGCAAGATATTTAATATCGACTTTGAGAAGAGTTCATTGCACCCATATATTCGGCCTGTTATTGAGGTACTCCTCTGGCCCTGATGGATATTTGCTTCTACTTTCCTTATCATCCTTACGGCTTCTTTAGAGCCTGTGGCGAAGCAAGGTTTTAAGCAGAACAGTCTGACTGTCTCATCATCAAATCAATTATCTTGGCAACTTGGTGGTTAGCAAAACTTATGATTATCTCGTTAAGTTGACGCGTTAATGATTAATTTATACTGTGATACGGTATTCATCTTCTCTTGCTGCTATAACCCACGCTATTCGTGCAAGCTTATTAGCTACGGCAACACAAGCTCTGTTAAAGCCACGCCTTTCTGCAAGTGCGCTAGCCCAGCAACTAAATCTGTCAGTTTTATTAGAACTATGCTGTAAGACAGTTCTTGCCCCGTGGATAAATAGCGTTCTCAAATAAGCGTTTCCTCGCTTACTAATACCAAGCAAATTATTTTTCCCGCCACTACTATGCTGTTTGGGTACTAGACCGCACCATGCTGAAAAATGTCTCCCATTGGTAAAATCTTTACCTTGCCCAACAGCTGCATAAAATGCTGTGGCAGTCACAGGGCCAATGCCTGGTACGCTTTCTAAGCGCTGGCATACTTGGTTACTTTTCACCTCTTGTTGAACTTGGGCATCACAGTTTTTAAGTCGCTTCTCAATGTCATTAAACTCTTCATATAGTTGATAAAAAACACTTCGGCCTTTGACTGTTAATTCGTTATCGGCATTTTCTAGAATATCTGGTAGCTTTGTCCTAAAAGACGCTTTTCCTTTTGTGATGACAATGCCGTACTCAGCGAGCATACCTCTCACTTGATTTATCAGTGCAGTAGATTGTTTGTTTAGTCTTTCTCTCATTCGATGCAGCATCTGAATATCTTGCTGCTCTACTGGCTTAGGCTCTACAAAGCGCATGTTGGGGCGTTGTGCTGCTTCAGCTATCGCAAGTGCATCGTTATAGTCATTCTTATTTCCTTGTCTGTAGGGAACGACATACTGGGGTGCTATTAACTTAACTTGATGGCCAACTTTCTCGAACTCCCTAGCCCAATAGTTTGCACCGCCACAGGCTTCCATCACAACAAGGCAAGGTTCTATTTGAGCAAGAAAAAGCACTAACTCTTTGCGCTTAATTATCTTCTTTTTGACAAGCTTTCCGGCTTTATTAACGCCAACAAAATGAAAAACGGACTTTGCGATATCAAGACCAATTGTAGTAATGTTCATAGTGGACCCGTCCTCTTTCTGATGAGTTTAAGCAACTACATCGTGGCCCATTGCGAGGCCGATTAAAAGTGGATGGGTCCATTCCATTATCCATGGCGGTCGTAGGGTGAATATCGCGCTAGCGATGTGCTAATGGCCTAAAATAGTTCCAGACATTTTCTGCATTCACCACATCCATGTGGTTCAGCGCGAAGCTTTAGCGTAGCTGGCCATGACAGGCGCCTAATTATTCTCGAAAGAGAAGCGATAAAGCCCGTTGCTAACGCAACGGGCTTTTTTCGTTTTTGTCTGGGATTATTATTGTAAGAATTGACCACTCGCACATGGGGAAATAGAAAGCCCGGGCGTAGTGAGGCTCAATAATACCAATCAGTAATGAGTTGTGATCTAATATACTCACCACACTTAACCTGTATTCCCCTTTGAAACATACAGTGCTGAAGCGATTTTAGCTTTATCTAGAGCAGTAAGTTTGATGTATGCTCTGGTAGGAAATTGTTCCTGACATTTTCAACATTCCCCACATCCATGTGGGTCAACGCGGAGAGCTTGTGACCTACAGGATGTAGGGATGTCATTTATGCAGAATGCATATAAATGGCCTCGAAGCTGGTCATTTCCTGGTGCCATTTTTATTTCACTTTTGTAAAAGTGAAGACAAAATAGTCTTCTCGAAGAGATTCGAGAAAGCCCGCGACAATGTTGCGGGCTTTTTTACGTCTGGGCTGTGTGTTTTGTGATCACATGTTCGATGCATCCCACATCCATGTGGGTCGTAGGTCATTTCCAGGCGCTAAATAGAGTTACGTCGGTCGATAAGTGTTTCTTCAATATCGATACTTCAATTTTTTATCGGCAGGCCTCTAAATCTGTTACCCCGCTTGCAGTAAAACGCTATGCAGACTGAGATTAATTCTATGCTCCTTGGTTACATCATCATGGATTAGTTTTGATGCTGGAAAAGCTAGGAAGTATGAATATTCGGAACACACTGTGATCGATAAAGGCTAAACTGCTATCTATTAGGAACGGGAGGGGGGATTTTGTGTTTGTAATTATAGCGCTTTCTACCTATATGCCTTTCTTTTCTTCTTTATATTAGGTCACACGAAGCAGCACGGAGAAAGCTGTTGTTGATATTGATCTAGGTAATAAGCTATAGCCATGATTTTGAATATTGCTCAGTTCTTCGATTTGTATTGTAGGATCTGTGTGGATCGCTCTTTTGCGATAGCGTGGTCTAGCGCTTTAAGTAGCAGTCTCCTTTAACGTTTAAGCTTACCAATAAGGAGCCGTAGAGCAGCCTGCTGTGAATAACTCTGTGGGTAACATGTCGGTGAGTTGTGGTTAGTAAAGGTATAATAATTCATTGTGTTTTTCTTTAAAAAAGGACTTGCGATCATTTCGGAACTCCCTATAATGCGCATCCACTGACACGGCACAGCAGGCCAACTACCCAGCGTAAACGCTAGATAGCACGGGACTTGCAGCGGTGTTAGAGAGATTAACTTCTACGGAAATTAGCCTCAGGTGATAATCGCTTTAAGAGCTTCATTTGATGTGTCTTGTATAAAGAATCATCGCTTGAAAAACTTCTTAAAATAAGCGCTTGACGCCGACACTGGAGAGTGTAGAATACGCCTCCTCAGCCAAACGACCTAAGCGTCTAAGGCGCTAGTTTGAAAGACTTCTCCTAATAGATTTGTCTTAATAGAATTAGCACGCTCTTTAACAATATGACAAGCAAATCTGTGTGGACACTCACAGAGATTAAGTTATTCGAAATTACTTCTCACGAAGTAATCAAAAATTGACTTAATGAATGAGTGTTCATAGCAATATGTAATACAGAATTCGTTGAGCCGCTGATTTAGCCTTACTTGTAAGGTGGAAGAAGCAAAAAAACTTTAATTGAAGAGTTTGATCATGGCTCAGATTGAACGCTGGCGGCAGGCCTAACACATGCAAGTCGAGCGGTAACACAAGGGAGCTTGCTCCTGAGGTGACGAGCGGCGGACGGGTGAGTAATGCCTAGGTATCTGCCCAGTCGAGGGGGATAACAGTTGGAAACGACTGCTAATACCGCATACGCCCTACGGGGGAAAGGAGGGGACCTTCGGGCCTTCCGCGATTGGATGAACCTAGGTGGGATTAGCTAGTTGGTGAGGTAATGGCTCACCAAGGCGACGATCCCTAGCTGGTCTGAGAGGATGATCAGCCACACTGGAACTGAGACACGGTCCAGACTCCTACGGGAGGCAGCAGTGGGGAATATTGCACAATGGGCGAAAGCCTGATGCAGCCATGCCGCGTGTGTGAAGAAGGCCTTCGGGTTGTAAAGCACTTTCAGCGAGGAGGAAAGCTCAAGCGTTAATAGCGTTTGGGTGTGACGTTACTCGCAGAAGAAGCACCGGCTAACTTCGTGCCAGCAGCCGCGGTAATACGAGGGGTGCAAGCGTTAATCGGAATTACTGGGCGTAAAGCGTACGCAGGCGGTTTGTTAAGCAAGATGTGAAAGCCCCGGGCTCAACCTGGGAACTGCATTTTGAACTGGCAAACTAGAGTCTTGTAGAGGGGGGTAGAATTTCAGGTGTAGCGGTGAAATGCGTAGAGATCTGAAGGAATACCGGTGGCGAAGGCGGCCCCCTGGACAAAGACTGACGCTCAGGTACGAAAGCGTGGGGAGCAAACAGGATTAGATACCCTGGTAGTCCACGCCGTAAACGATGTCTACTCGGAGTTTGGTGTCTTGAACACTGGGCTCTCAAGCTAACGCATTAAGTAGACCGCCTGGGGAGTACGGCCGCAAGGTTAAAACTCAAATGAATTGACGGGGGCCCGCACAAGCGGTGGAGCATGTGGTTTAATTCGATGCAACGCGAAGAACCTTACCTACTCTTGACATCCAGAGAATTCGCTAGAGATAGCTTAGTGCCTTCGGGAACTCTGAGACAGGTGCTGCATGGCTGTCGTCAGCTCGTGTTGTGAAATGTTGGGTTAAGTCCCGCAACGAGCGCAACCCTTATCCTTATTTGCCAGCACGTAATGGTGGGAACTTTAGGGAGACTGCCGGTGATAAACCGGAGGAAGGTGGGGACGACGTCAAGTCATCATGGCCCTTACGAGTAGGGCTACACACGTGCTACAATGGTCGGTACAGAGGGTTGCGAAGCCGCGAGGTGGAGCTAATCTCACAAAGCCGGTCGTAGTCCGGATCGGAGTCTGCAACTCGACTCCGTGAAGTCGGAATCGCTAGTAATCGTAGATCAGAATGCTACGGTGAATACGTTCCCGGGCCTTGTACACACCGCCCGTCACACCATGGGAGTGGGCTGCACCAGAAGTAGATAGCTTAACCTTCGGGAGGGCGTTTACCACGGTGTGGTTCATGACTGGGGTGAAGTCGTAACAAGGTAGCCCTAGGGGAACCTGGGGCTGGATCACCTCCTTACCTATACGACTAACTTAATAGTTGTTGAGTGTTCACACAGATTGCTTGTTTGTCTCTACTTTGTAGGGATGAGCGACGAAATATCCTACTTCACGTAGTTGATATCGTTCTTTAAAAATTTGGAAAGCTGATAGTAATAATCGAAAGATTATTGCGAAATTAAAAAATTGAGTTCTATAAACACTTAACATTAAGTGTCTTAGCTTGTTGTTTAACATTAACTTGTTGAATGATGAGGTAAAAATTCTAATTTTGGCGAAAGTAGAAACCATTAGTTACGATACGGCTGTTGTGAGCTTACCCGCTCAGAACAACGGATAATCTCATAGAGACTTATTTGGGTTGTATGGTTAAGTGACTAAGCGTATATGGTGGATGCCTTGGCAGTCAGAGGCGATGAAGGACGTAGTAACTTGCGAAAAGCGTTGGCGAGCTAGTAACAAGCATTTGAGCTAACGATGTCCGAATGGGGAAACCCACATGCATAAGCATGTATCACTACATGAATACATAGTGTAGTGAGGCGAACCCGGGGAACTGAAACATCTAAGTACCCGGAGGAAAAGAAATCAACCGAGATTCCCCTAGTAGCGGCGAGCGAACGGGGATTAGCCCTTAAGCGTAGAGGGTGTTAGTGGAATGTGTTGGAAAGCACAGCGGCACAGGGTGATAGCCCCGTACATGAAAACTAACTTTACGTGAAAACGAGTAGGACGGGACACGTGACATCCTGTTTGAACATGGGGGGACCATCCTCCAAGGCTAAATACTCCTGACTGACCGATAGTGAACCAGTACCGTGAGGGAAAGGCGAAAAGAACCCCTGTGAGGGGAGTGAAATAGAACCTGAAACCGTATACGTACAAGCAGTGGGAGCGGTTCTTGAGACCGTGACTGCGTACCTTTTGTATAATGGGTCAGCGACTTACATTTTGTAGCAAGGTTAAGCGAATAGCGGAGCCGTAGGGAAACCGAGTGTTAACTGCGCGTTTAGTTGCAAGGTGTAGACCCGAAACCGAGTGATCTAGCCATGGGCAGGTTGAAGATTGAGTAACATCAATTGGAGGACCGAACACACGTATGTTGAAAAATGCGGTGATGACTTGTGGCTGGGGGTGAAAGGCCAATCAAACTCGGAGATATCTGGTTCTCCTCGAAAGCTATTTAGGTAGCGCCTCGTACGAATACCATTGGGGGTAGAGCACTGTTAAGGCTAGGGGGTCATCCCGACTTACCAACCCTTTGCAAACTCCGAATACCAATGAGTACTATACGGGAGACACACGGCGGGTGCTAACGTCCGTCGTGAAAAGGGAAACAACCCAGACCATCAGCTAAGGTCCCAAAGTTATTGCTAAGTGGGAAACGATGTGGGAAGGCTTAGACAGCTAGGATGTTGGCTTAGAAGCAGCCATCATTTAAAGAAAGCGTAATAGCTCACTAGTCGAGTCGGCCTGCGCGGAAGATTTAACGGGGCTAAGCAATACACCGAAGCTATGGGTACTAGTGTTTACACTGGTGCGGTAGAGGAGCGTTCTGTAAGCCGTTGAAGGTGAAGGGGTAACCCACACTGGAGGTATCAGAAGTGCGAATGCTGACATGAGTAACGATAAAGGGGGTGAAAAACCCCCTCGCCGAAAGACCAAGGGTTCCTGTCCAACGTTAATCGGGGCAGGGTGAGTCGACCCCTAAGGCGAGGCCGAAAGGCGTAGTCGATGGGAAACGGGTTAATATTCCCGTACTTCTGCTAACTGCGATGGAGAGACGGAGAAGGCTAGGCTAGCGCGGCGTTGGTTGTCCGCGTTTAAGGTTGTAGGCTGTACACTTAGGCAAATCCGGGTGTACTTAAGGCTGAGAGCTGATGACGAGGTCCTAAGGGACTGAAGTAGTTGATGCCATGCTTCCAGGAAAATCTTCTAAGCTTCAGGTTAGCAGGAATCGTACCCCAAACCGACACAGGTGGTCGGGTAGAGAATACTAAGGCGCTTGAGAGAACTCGGCTGAAGGAACTAGGCAAAATGGTACCGTAACTTCGGGAGAAGGTACGCTCCTAGCGGTGATGAGACTTGCTCTCTAAGCTGCCGGGAGTCGCAGATACCAGGTGGCTGCAACTGTTTATCAAAAACACAGTACTGTGCAAACTCGCAAGAGGAAGTATACGGTATGACGCCTGCCCGGTGCCGGAAGGTTAATTGATTGGGTTATCTTCGGAGAAGCTCATGATCGAAGCCCCGGTAAACGGCGGCCGTAACTATAACGGTCCTAAGGTAGCGAAATTCCTTGTCGGGTAAGTTCCGACCTGCACGAATGGCGTAATGATGGCCACGCTGTCTCCAGCCGAGACTCAGTGAAGTTGAAATTGCGGTGAAGATGCCGTATACCCGCGGCTAGACGGAAAGACCCCGTGAACCTTTACTATAGCTTGGCACTGAACATTGAACCTACATGTGTAGGATAGGTGGGAGACTTTGAAGCTTCGTCGCTAGATGGAGTGGAGTCAATCTTGAAATACCACCCTTGTAGTTTTGATGTTCTAACCGCGGCCCCTGAATCGGGGTTCGGGACAGTGCCTGGTGGGTAGTTTGACTGGGGCGGTCTCCTCCCAAAGAGTAACGGAGGAGCACGAAGGTTGGCTAAGTACGGTCGGACATCGTACGGTTAGTGCAATGGCATAAGCCAGCTTAACTGCGAGACATACACGTCGAGCAGGTACGAAAGTAGGTCATAGTGATCCGGTGGTTCTGTATGGAAGGGCCATCGCTCAACGGATAAAAGGTACTCCGGGGATAACAGGCTGATACCGCCCAAGAGTTCATATCGACGGCGGTGTTTGGCACCTCGATGTCGGCTCATCACATCCTGGGGCTGAAGTCGGTCCCAAGGGTATGGCTGTTCGCCATTTAAAGTGGTACGCGAGCTGGGTTCAGAACGTCGTGAGACAGTTCGGTCCCTATCTGCCGTGGGCGTTGGATGATTGAAGGAAGCTGCTCCTAGTACGAGAGGACCGGAGTGGACGAACCGCTGGTGTTCGGGTTGTTATGCCAATAGCATTGCCCGGTAGCTACGTTCGGAATCGATAACCGCTGAAAGCATCTAAGCGGGAAGCGAGTCCTAAGATGAGTCATCCCTAGGAATTTAATTCCTCTAAAGAGCCGTTCGAGACTAGGACGTTGATAGGCAAGGTGTGTAAGCGTTGTGAGGCGTTGAGCTAACTTGTACTAATGACTCGTGAGGCTTAACCATACAACCCTAATGGGTTTTATGAGTTAACTATGTTTCTTGTAGAAACCAGAATTAGAAAACACTTAATGTGTGTTCGAACTCAATTTATTAAGACTTGCATAGCGAGTCCAGCTTTCTAAATTTACCAAATTTGTCTGGAAACCATAGAGTTGTGGCACCACCTGAATCCATTCCGAACTCAGAAGTGAAACGCAATATCGCCGATGGTAGTGTGGGGTCTCCCCATGTGAGAGTAGGTCATTTCCAGGCGCTAAATTATGCTCGCAAGAGCAATATTTATTCGCAATTAGATGTAAGACGAATAAATATAGAGTTTTGCTGATATGGCTCAGTCGGTAGAGCGCATCCTTGGTAAGGATGAGGTCCCCAGTTCGATTCTGGGTATCAGCACCATTATTTAAAAGAATTTGTCTGGAAACCATAGAGTTGTGGCACCACCTGAATCCATTCCGAACTCAGAAGTGAAACGCAATATCGCCGATGGTAGTGTGGGGTCTCCCCATGTGAGAGTAGGTCATTTCCAGGCGCTAAATTATTCTCGAAAGAGAAGCGATAAAGCCCGTTGCTAATGCAACGGGCTTTTTTCGTATATGCGCTGATCAAATTGTTCCAGACAATTTAAGGCACTTCCTATAATCATTTAGTCATTCAAAAAGACACTTCTTCCACAGGTAATAGGGAGAAATAGCATTGATGTGTTTCAGGTATCTGCTAGTTCTAAGTCTCCTTATAATACCAATCAGTATAAGAAGTTGATCTACTCAGAGCGTTTTTGGCAAACTAATTCAAGGCGAATAACTGAAAGAATGGTTGCTCCCTTATGAAGTTATTCAACGCAGAAGTAGGCAGCCAAAAACGCTCCAGAATGGCGAGTTTTAGCGGCTCTGATACTGCGTTAACGAGCTTAAGCGTAGAATAACTATGCTCTTCACTCGTTGCCTTGTCTCAGTGCCGCTAAACTCTCGCTGAGCGACCAAATCTTTATACTGATTGGTATAACCCTCATTTGGCTTACTATGTATCAGTCTTCTTATAGGCTGAAGTCATCTTAAGTATTCTTCCATTTGGTACCATTAGCATACTGATTTTTCTAGCTGATTTTCGGAACTTGTCTTTGCTGTACCGTAAAAGCATCTCCAAACTAATTGATGAAAATATCATAAGTGCGTATTGCTATTCGGGCTTAGCTTTCATAGTTTAGCTTCAATGGAGACACTAAGGATTATGAAATGAAGCTAGAAATGATTTGTACGGGCGAAGAGGTGTTGGCTGGCCAGATAGTCGATACAAATGCTGCATGGTTCGGTAATACCATGATGGAACATGGTATCGAGTGTCAAAGGCGTGTGACAGTTGGTGATCGCTTAGAAGATCTCGTCTCAGTATTTAAAGAACGCAGCCATGAGGCTGATGTGATTTTAGTTAATGGTGGTCTCGGACCGACAAGTGATGATCTCTCTGCTGAAGCGATGTCACTCGCTAAGGGAGAGGCCTTAGTCGAGAACGAAATTTGGCGAGAGAGGTTGGAAAATTGGTTTACCCGTAACGGCCGAGTAATGGCGCTGAGTAATCTTAAGCAAGCTATGTTACCTGAGTCAGCCATTATGATAGATAATCCTGTTGGGACGGCTTGTGGTTTCGCTGTAAAACTCAATCGTGCATGGTTATTTTTTACCCCTGGCGTCCCATTTGAATTTAAACAGATGGTCTATGAACAGTTTATACCTTTCGTTAAGCAGCGATTTGATATTGCAGGTGATGTAGCGCTAAGGAAGCTCCTAACCTTAGGTCAAGGAGAATCATCGCTTGCAGATACGCTCGAGCAGATAGATTTGCCTAGTGGGATTACCATAGGTTACCGCTCTTTTATGCCGCATATAGAGATAAAGCTATTCGCTCGTGGTGTAGGAGCAATTGCTCAGCTTGACAGACTCGAAGCGCAAATAAGATTTCTACTGGGCAATGCTATCGTTGCTTGTGATAGGAAAAGCTTAGCTGAAGAGATCCACTCTCTAATGGTAAATTCTGGGCTAAGCCTCAGTACCGCGGAGTCTTGTACCGGTGGCATGATAGCAAGTCAACTGATCGACCTCTCTGGGAGTTCATCCTATTTAGATCAAGGTTTAGTGACTTATAGTAATGAGTCTAAGGTTCGAGTATTAGGTGTTAAGCCTGAGACATTAGACGATCACGGGGCAGTCTCTATCGCTACTGTAGAAGAGATGGCTAAGGGAGTAAGATCAATTCTTAATAGTGACTTTGCGCTAGCGACAAGTGGCATAGCAGGCCCTACAGGTGGTACTGATGATAAGCCTGTTGGCACGGTTGCCATTGCTCTAGCGACGAAAGGGGGTGTTTATAGTCAGATGATTAAGCTACCTCGACGTTCTCGCGAATTAGTGCGTAGTTTAAGTACTGCCGTCGCATTCGATATGTTAAGAAGAGAGCTGTTAGGTGAGGCGGTTATCGTCGATTATGGTTCGATTGGCCGTTTCCAAAAATAATGCATTTAGAATAAAAAGGCAGTATCAAGTGATACTGCCTTTTTGGTTTATGATGTCTAATCCGCAGAGAAGTTAACTATTCTTCGAATATCAGTACTAGTTTGCCGGGCTTAACTTCAATTCGCTTTGTTATGTCGGCAATCAATGCCTGATTAGACTCTTTGGTATCGAGTACATACACAGGTTGAGTTTCTAGAAACTGTGTTAAGAAGCGCATTAACTCAGGGGCGATTGAGCCAATGGCTTTCTCTATGTCCTGAGGTTTAGATTCAACTTTAACTAACTGCAGATTTCGTAGATGAACACTGTTATCAGTTGCGTCGTACCAAGGCTCTGCTTCAAACTCAGTGACTAGATTTGCGTTTATCGGCATCAATGGGTTTCTCACATTGACGATAGTAACCGCAGATACTGCCATGGTATCTGGCTTTTCGCCTAATGTGACCTTGATGTCGTTTACGTGCAGCTCAACGCCAAAGATTTTATTACCTTGCTTTACTTCAAAGTGCATCTCATCGTTAAGATAAGTTTCTAGCTCTTTTTCAGTGATGCTGTATTGACTGACACAGCCTGTCAATAACAGCAAGGCGCTAGTAAGCGCCACTTTTAGTAGCTTCATTAACCTGTATTTCTCATTCCTGCGGCAACGCCCGCTATGGTTAACATCAATGCCAGCTCAACATTTTGAGAAGATTGCTCCTCTCTACGTGTTCTTGCTAGCAGCTCAGCCTGCAGGAAGTTTAGCGGATCAATATAAGGGTTTCTAAGTTCGACAGACTCACGATTCCAAGGGGTATGTGCCATCAAGCTTTCTGCCTGTGTCAGCTCAAGTACGGCTTCTACTCCAGTCGCTAACCGCTCTCTAAGCTGTACGCCTAGGTGATGTAGCTCAGAAGGAACTAAGCTAGTTTCATAGAACTTAGACAAGTTAGGCTCAGCTTTGGCGTAAACCATCTCTAGCATTGAAATGCGGGTCTTAAAGAATGGCCAGTGTTTCTCCATCTCCTGTAGCAGAGCTAAGTCTCCTCGCTCCGATGCCGCTTTGAGCGCTTCGCCAGCACCTAACCATGCGGGAAGCATCAAACGGTTTTGTGACCAAGCGAAGATCCATGGGATGGCGCGAAGGCTCTCAATGCCGCCGTCGACTCGGCGTTTTGCCGGGCGACTACCTAGTGGTAGTTTTCCTAGCTCAATTTCCGGTGTAGCGGCACGGAAGTAAGACACGAAGTCAGGCTCTTCACGCACTATGGCTCGATAAGCGACTACCGACTCGTCTGCAAGCTGCTGCATACATTGACGCCATTCTGGCTTAGGCTCTGGTGGCGGTAATAGTGTCGCCTCCATGACTGCCGAGGTGTATAGCGCCAGACTCTGCACTGCAAGTTTCGGTAAGCCAAACTTAAAGCGGATCATTTCACCTTGTTCAGTGACTCGAATGCGACCATCTACAGAACCTGGAGGCTGAGACAAGATCGCTTGATGAGCTGGTCCACCTCCACGGCCAATTGTGCCGCCACGACCATGGAAGAGGGTAAGTTTGATATTTGCTTCTTGGCTGATGGCGACTAGTTTTTCTTGTGCAGTGTATTGCGCCCAAGCGGCAGCCATTACACCTGCATCTTTAGCCGAGTCAGAATAGCCAATCATGACCTCTTGAATACCTTTGGTGTAACCTCGGTACCAATCGATAGCAAACAATGCCGACATACAGTTAGATGCATTGTTTAAATCATCTAAGGTTTCAAACAAAGGCACTACGCGAATTGGGTGTGGACAGCCAGTTTCTTTCAGCAGGAGTAGAACCGCTAATACATCTGATGGCTGGCTGGCCATCGAAATAACATAAGAGCCCATAGCGCGAGCTGGCTGGCTGGCAACCAATCGGCAAGTTTTCACTACTTCTTCAACTTCTGCTGAAGCTTGCCAATTTGCAGGAATTAACGGACGCTTACTTGAAAGTTCACGTAGTAAGAATGACTGCTTTTCGCTTTCATCCCAGTGAGCATAATCGCCCATGCCTAAATAGCGAGTCAGTTCGGCAATCACATCGGCATGGCGCTGAGCGTCTTGTCGCACATCCAGTCTCAGCATATGAATACCAAAACAGGCAATACGACGAAGCATATCAAGCAGTAAGCCGTTAGCAATTAGGCTCATTCCTTGGTCGCATAGACTCTTATAAAGCATCATTAACGGATCTTTTAGATCGCTTTCATGCCAAATAATATCTTTTGGATTAACGTCTGGTTGATGCCCTTCAAGCTTTTCATTTAGGTAATCGATCGTCGCTCTAAGTTTTTTACGCAGATCTCTAAGTACATCACGATATGGCTCATTACTGTTATTACAGTAAGCCAATAATTCTTCATTGGCGCCTTCCATTGAGAGTTCGTTTACCAGCAAGACTACATCTTTTAGGTATAAACGCGCTGCAGTATGACGGTTTCGGTCAAGCACCTCTTGCGTGACGGTCGAAGTGACAAATGGATTACCATCACGGTCTCCGCCCATCCAGCTAGAGAACCTTACCGGTGCTATATCGATAGGAAGCTGGGTATTGGTGCGCTCTTCGACTTGCTGATTAAGTTGTCTAAGAAAATCTGGAATAGCTTGCCATAGAGAGGCTTCAATTGTACTTAATCCCCAACGCGCTTCATCTACAGGGGTTGGGCGTTCGTTACGGATCTCATTGGTATGCCAAATTTGAGCGATTAGCTGACGTAGTCGTAAGTGGTGTTGCTTTTTTTCTTGCTCAGTCAGTTGGGTATTCTCTAAAGCGGTTAGAGAATCAATTACCGCCGAGTACTTTTGAATAAGAGTACGACGAGAGATCTCAGTAGGATGGGCTGTTAGTACAAGATCGATATCGAGAGTCTTAAGGCAAGCGAGTACTTTTTCTTGATCAATTTTGCCGCCTAGCATCCGGCCAAGTAGTTGTTCTACCGGATCGGGGACGCAAACTAATTCATCGCAATTACGGCTAATTGTATGGAACTGCTCTGCGATATTGGCAAGGTTTAGAAACTGGTTAAAAGCTTTAGCAAAAGGAACTAGCTCGTCGTCGCTTAAAGAGGAAAGCAAAGTCAGCATCTCTTCACGAGAGGCGTCATCACCTTGGCGTGAGCTTTTGGCAAGATGACGGATTTGTTCAATTTTTTCCAGGAAAGTATCATCGAGATCGGTGCGGATTGTGTCACCTAAAATTTGCCCTAAGGTCCCAACGTTTGACCTTAGCGAGGCATACATGTCTACCATACGTGCTCCATATCGGTAAGCTAATCGATCACAATACCTAGCAGTGTAACGCTAGGCAATGGTCGAGATTAAAATATCGTGCTTGAACAGGCTTTATACCACTTTTTGAGTATTTCATCTTTAAGGATATATTAAATTTTTCCCTTAAATACGCGAAAAATAGAGGTTTATTTTATACAAGCATGATAAATCAGCTTTTTTAATAGTTCTTTTGTGCGATTAATATAATTAAGCTCCAAAAATTCATCCGGTTGATGAGCCTGTTCGATACTGCCAGGGCCAAGCACTAGTGTCTGACAACCTAATTGACTGATATAGGGGGCTTCAGTTGCATAGTTCACCACTTCGGGCTGGCTATCGCTGAGCTTAGCGACGAGTTGTGTCCAGCTGCCCTCTTTATTATCGGCAAAAGGTTCTGAGCCCGGGTAGAGGGGGGCTACGTGAATACTTCCGGGATATTGGCTACATATTGGTTCGAGATAGTTGGCAACCATCAACTCTAAATCTTGCAATGCCAATCCAGGGATTGGACGAAGGTCGATATGAAGATCGCAACAACCACAGATCCGATTGGCAGCATCACCACCGTGGATATGACCGAAATTCATTGTTGGGTAGGGCACACTAAAGGCATCTTCTCGATAATTATTGGCTAAGTGCTGTTTGAGTTTTAGCAGCTGGCCAGTCACTAAGTGCATCACTTCGATAGCATTGAGGCCTTTTGCGGGATCTGATGAGTGACCGCTACGGCCGGTTACTCGAATCCCTTGGGTTAAATGGCCCTTATGCATATAGACAGGTTTTAAGCTGGTGGGCTCACCTATGATGGCGTAGTCAGGCGCAATGGACTTCTCTGCTGCAAAGGCTTTAGCACCATTCATGGTCGTTTCTTCATCTGCGCTAGCAAGGATATGCAGCGGACGTTGAAATTTATCCATCGGTAACTCTTTTAGCGCTTCGAGTACCAAAGCAAAAAATCCTTTCATGTCGCAGGTACCTAAACCGTACCAGCGGTTATTCTTTTCAGTTAACAAAAATGGGTCTTGGCTCCAGCGTCCTTCATCGAAGGGCACTGTATCCGTGTGCCCAGCCAATAGTAAGCCTCCCTGTCCTTGACCAAATGAAGCGACTAAATTGTGCTTATTACGCGTATTGGCAACTGGCACAGATTGGCACTGCATACCTAAATCACTAAACCAAGTATGCAATAGTTCGATGACAGCTATGTTGCTGGTATCCAACTCGGCTTCGAGGGCGCTAATAGAAGGCGCCGCGATAAGCTGGCTAAAGCTACTCTTTATCTCTGGAAGTGTCTTCATCAAAAAATACCCAAATATATATTCAAATATATTGCATAATTAATTTTGCGTGTTAGTCTATCAAACAGCTAAGGCAACTACCACATTTCAATGGTCTGATTCATGAGAGTAAATATGTTTAATCTGGTTAAAACAATAGTAATTAAGGTTATTTATACCCACTTCCTGCGACGATAATCTTGTCATTAAATGGTGTTCAGCCAGGGCTTTAGTTGTGCCCACTCTTTTTTGTTTTGTCATCTAAATTCAAGATTAAGGTTTTAAAGTCATAGACTATGAAGAATATAGCCATTATTGGCGCCAGTGGGTACACCGGCGCACAGATCACCTCTCTTATAAATGCCGAAGCGAATTTATCAATTCAAGGCCTTTATGTTTCTGAAAGCAGCCTAGATAAGGGTAAGCCATTATCTGAGCTCTACCCTGCATATAGCCATATCTCACTGTGCCTTAATCCACTTTCTGAAGATGCAAAGCAAACCATAGTGGCCACTGCTGACGCCGTGGTGCTTGCGACCGATCATGCTGTGAGTTTGCATCTAGCAGCCTGGTTTTATCAGCAAGGTTTAGCCGTGTTTGATTTGAGTGGCGCTTACCGGTTTAGCGACGTAGCGCAATACCCTAAGTGGTATGGTTTTACTCATGAATATCCACAAGTATTGGCCGATGCAGTATATGGTCTAGCCGAGTGGAATAGCGATCAAATAGCAGCGACTAAGATGATAGCCGTACCTGGCTGTTATCCAACGGCATCACTTATAGCATTGAAGCCCCTCTCTCATCTATTAACCGATGTATTGCCTGTGATTAATGCGGTAAGTGGTGTGACTGGTGCAGGCAGAAAAGCTCAACTACATACAAGCTTTTGTGAGGTGAGCTTAACGCCCTATGGCGTACTCGCCCATAGGCATCAACCAGAGATTGCGACTCAACTAGGGCAAGAAGTTATCTTCACTCCTCATCTTGGCAACTTTAAGCGTGGGATCTTGGCTACGATTACAGTCAAGTTGAAGCCTGGCACCACTCTTAGTGATATTCAGCAGGCTTATCAATGTTACGACTCGGCCGAGCTTGTCACGGTAAAACAGAATCAATTCCCTAAGGTAGATGATGTGGTGCAAACACCTCATTGCCATTTAGGGTGGAAATTTGACGAGCAGACTGGATACCTAGTGGTAGCTAGCGCCATCGATAACTTAATGAAGGGCGCTGCAAGTCAAGCTCTTCAGTGCATAAAGATTCACTTTGGTGAGTCTGTTAAGTAACTGGTGTGGAGAATTGAGATGACTCAAACAGATCTAAACAACACAGAACAAAAGCCAGTTATGGTGCTTAAGGTCGGCGGGGCTTTACTGCAGTGTGACATGGGTATGTCTCGTTTGATGCAGGCTGCCGCCAAGATAATCGCATCAGGTCAGCCGATTATTATGGTGCATGGCGGAGGCTGCTTAGTGGATGAGCAGTTGAAAGCGAATGGCATGATAACTGAAAAACTGGATGGATTAAGAGTGACGCCAGAAGCGCAGATCCCTGTCATCGTCGGCGCGTTAGCGGGTACCTCAAATAAGACGCTTCAGGCTGCAGCAATTAAGGCGGGCGTTACTTGCTTAGGTATGAGCCTAGCCGATGCTGGCATGATGAACGCCAAGATTAAAGATCCCTTGTTAGGACTGGTGGGGGAAGTGGAGCCTAAAGATGCAAGCTATTTGGAATTTGTATTAGCAAAGGGCTGGATGCCAATTGTGAGCTCTATTGCCATTAGTGAGCAAGGTGAGATGCTTAATGTGAACGCCGACCAAGCTGCCACAGCTTTGGCTAAGTTAGTTTCAGGATCTTTAGTTTTGCTATCTGATGTATCTGGTGTGCTCGATGGTAAAGGGCAACTAATTAATAGCTTGAATAGGGAACAGGTTAATGAATTAACCAAGATAGGTGTTATTGAGAAAGGAATGAAGGTCAAAGTGGAGGCTGCATTGGATGTTGCTGAGTCCATGGGGCAAGCCGTACAGATCGCCTCTTGGCGTCATGCACATCAGTTAATCGCATTATGCCAGGGTGAAGCCGTTGGCACACAGATCCAACCTTAGGAGATAAGTCTTATGAAACACCTACTATCAATTAAAGATCTCAGCCAGCAGCAATTACTCGACCTATTGGCGTTGGCACAAAACATTAAGGCTAATCCTGCCGAATATAAGCATGCCTTGGATGGCAAGAGTGTGGTGATGTTATTTGAGAAGCCATCTCTGAGAACTCGGGTGAGTTTTGATATTGGCATTAATAAGCTTGGTGGCCACTGCTTATATCTAGATCAACAAAATGGCGCCCTAGGTAAGCGTGAGCCGGTGTCAGACTTTGCTGCCAATATTTCTTGTTGGGCTGATGCCATTGTCGCCCGTACATTTTTACACTCGACAATAGAAGAGCTAGCAGAGCATGGCACAGTACCGGTTATTAATGCGCTATCGGATCTTTATCACCCTTGCCAAGGTCTAGCGGATTTTCTGACATTAACCGAGCAATATGGCGATGTGAGCAAGGTGAAATTGGCTTATGTTGGTGATGGCAACAACGTAACTCATTCATTGATGTTTGGCGCAGCTATCTTAGGTGCACAGTTAACCGTCATCTGTCCTCCTGGCCACTTCCCTGATGGTAAGGTTGTTTGTGAAGCGCAGGAGTTAGCGGCAAAACATGGCGGTAAGTTAACTCTTAGTTCAGATATCGAAGCGATTGGCGACCATCATGCTATTTACACCGACACCTGGATATCTATGGGCGACTCAGCATCTATGGAAGAGATCGAGGCCAAGTTTAAGCCCTATCAAGTGAATGCCGAGTTGATGCAAAAGGCGGGGGCGAAACATTTCATGCATTGCTTACCAGCTTATCGAGAAGTTGAAGTGACTGCCGAGATAGTTGATGGAGACGGCTCACTCATCTTACATCAGGCCGAAAATAGAATGCATGCTCAAAATGCCGTGCTGGTAACGCTTTTAAGTTAATTACTTTTTGAAAAATAACTATCAATCTGCATTGGCAGATCGACATAAAAAACAGTTAGTAGGAAATTAAGATGTCTATTGAAAATTCAGCAGTAAGTGATCACTCAGGCGTTAACAAGGTTGTTCTGGCATATTCCGGTGGCTTAGACACCTCGGCGATTATTCCTTGGTTAAAAGAAACTTATGATAACTGTGAAATTGTGGCCTTTTGTGCCGATGTTGGCCAAGGTGATGCAGAGCTAGAAGGCTTGTATGAAAAAGCCATCGCCTCTGGCGCATCTGAATGCTACATCGTCGACTTAAAAGAGGAGCTGGTGGCCGATTATATCTACCCAACGATTGCGACTGGTGCTATTTACGAAGGTACTTACCTGTTAGGTACGTCGATGGCGAGGCCGATTATTGCTAAGGCACAAGTTGAAGTTGCTCGTAAAGTAGGCGCAGATGCGGTTTGTCACGGCTGTACTGGTAAAGGCAACGATCAGGTTCGTTTCGAAGGCTGTTTTGCTGCATTAGCGCCTGATCTAAAAGTCATTGCGCCTTGGCGTGAGTGGGAGATGGTGAGCCGTGAAGACCTGCTCGATTATCTTGCAGAGCGTAATATTGCTACTGCAGCGTCTGCGACCAAGATCTATAGCCGTGATGCAAACGCTTGGCATATTTCTCACGAAGGCGGCGAGCTAGAAGATCCATGGAATGAGCCATCGAAAGGGGTTTGGACCATGACTGTCGCCCCAGAGGATGCGCCGAATCAGCCTGAATATGTGTCACTAGAGCTTGAGCAAGGCAAGATCACTAAGGTAAACGGTGAGGCTTTATCACCATATAAAGCCTTGATGGTATTGAATGAAGTAGCCGGTGCTCACGGTGTTGGCAGAATCGATATTACCGAAAACAGACTGGTTGGCATGAAGTCTCGTGGTTGCTATGAAACGCCCGGTGGTACAGTGATGTTCGCAGCACTGCGCGCGATTGAAGAGTTAGTACTTGATAAAACCAGCCGCGAGTGGCGTGAGCAAGTTGGCGCGCAGATGGCACACCTTGTCTATGATGGTCGCTGGTTCACGCCATTGTGTGAGTCTCTGCTAGGTGCATCTAAGCCTTTAGCCGACTTAGTGAATGGTGAGGTAGTGGTCAAACTCTACAAGGGCCAGGCCAGCGTAGTTAAGAAGCGTTCTCCTAATAGTCTGTATTCTGAGGAGTTCGCGACCTTTGGTGCCGATGATGTTTATAACCAAAAAGATGCGGAAGGCTTCATTCGTTTGTATTCGCTTTCAAGCCGGATCAGAGCGTTACATAGTCAAAAGTAAGTCTTTGACCAATAAAAGTTAGTTAGCGCTAACGTGTATGAGTTAGCGCTCTATAAACATAGAGTTAAAGGTGAAGCTAGACTTTGCCTAGATATAAAGAGGAAGTCAGAATGGCATTATGGGGCGGCAGATTTAGCCAAGAGAGCAGTGCACTGTTTAAACTTTTCAATGACTCATTACCTGTGGACTTTCGACTCATAGAGCAAGACATTGTCGGCTCAATTGCATGGGCAAGTGCCATTACCCAGGTTGGGATCCTTACCGAGAAAGAATGCACCGAGCTACACCAAGCGTTAAATGAACTACTCGCGGAAACGCAAGATAGTCCTGAACTTATCATTGCTTCAGGAGCTGAGGATATTCATAGTTTTGTTGAGCAGTCGCTGATTGCTAAAGTGGGAGACCTAGGTAAAAAGCTACATACGGGCCGCTCGCGTAACGATCAGGTAGCGACGGATCTTAAGCTTTGGTGTAAGAAAGAAGGTGAGCAGTTACTCGGTTTACTTGCTAACTTAAGAGCGGCATTGATCGGACTTGCCGAGCGTGAAATCGATGCGGTGATGCCGGGTTATACACATCTGCAAAGAGCACAGCCAATATTGTTTGGTCATTGGTGTTTAGCTTATGTGGAGATGTTTGAACGTGATATTAGCCGTCTGCAAGATGCGCTTAAGCGTGCCGATACTTGTCCGTTAGGTACGGGAGCATTAGCAGGTACAGCTTATCCGATGGACAGGGTGAAGCTGGCAAAATCCTTAGGGTTTGCCTCGCCGACACTCAATAGTTTAGATACGGTTTCAGACCGAGATCATGTGATTGAGATCTGCAGCAATGCCTCTATCAGTATGATGCACTTGAGTCGGATGGCTGAAGATTTAATCTTCTTTAATAGTGGTGAAGCGGGCTTTATTGAATTAGACGATGAAGTCACGTCAGGCTCGTCACTGATGCCGCAGAAGAAAAACCCTGATGCATTGGAGCTAATTAGAGGCAAGACGGGTCGTGTTTACGGCGCCTTAATGGGAATATTAACCACCATGAAAGCATTGCCGCTTGCGTACAACAAAGATATGCAGGAAGACAAAGAAGGCCTGTTCGATGTAATGGATAGCTGGTCGATCTGTTTAGAAATGGCAGCCTTGGTATTAAGTGGCTTGCAGGTTAATAGAGAAAAAACCCTTAAGGCTGCTAAGCAAGGTTATGCTAACTCGACTGAACTGGCTGATTATTTAGTGGCGAAAGGGATGCCTTTTAGAGAAGCACACCACGTGGTTGGTGAAGCAGTCGTGAGTGCTATTGCCAAGCAAACCCCTCTAGAAGAGTTAACTCTAGTAGAGCTGCAAGCCTTTAGCGCAGCGATTGAAGCCGACGTATATGATTGCTTGACCATTGAGTCTTGCTTAGCTAAGCGTGAAGCGCTAGGTGGTACCTCTTTATCTCAAGTTCGTAACGCATTGGCGACTAAGAAAGAGAACTGCTAATAGTGCAATTAGTAGGTGTAAAAAAACGCGGTCATTCTGTTGAGTGACCGCGTTTTTATTATTTCTGACTATGGTTTACTGGAATAGGTTTACGAGAAAAGGTCTACTGGAATAGATCTTCATCTGGCTCATCGATAAAGATATCGCTGTTATCTTCTTGCTCTGTCACGTATTCCGTCGGTTCAGTGCCAGCAATAAAGTACTCAAACCTGCTGGTGTGATCGGTTTTGCGGGTCAGCTTACCAGTCGCTAGGTCGATTCGTGCCGATACGATACCTTCTGGTGGTGCCATTGGCACTTCTGGTGTACCCGCCAAGGCATCCTTCATAAACTCATTCCAACCAGGGCCTGCGGTTTTTGCACCGGCTTCAGCTAAAGATATCTGATCTTTGGCACCGTTAGCATTCCAGCTAGTACGACCTAGCTCTTGGCTGTGATCATCGAAACCGACCCAAACTGTGGTGGCAAGTTTAGGGTTAAAACCACTAAACCAAGTATCACGAGACTCGTTGGTTGTACCTGTCTTGCCAGCAATATCGCGACGTTTCACCACTCGGGCAGCACGCCATGCCGTACCGTTCCAACCTGTACCTTTACTCCAGTTGCCGCCACCCCAAATAACACTCTTTAGTGATTCGGTGACTAAGAAGGCAGTCTGCTCCGAAATAATCTGTGGTGCATAACGCGAATCTGCGTCGCCACATTGATGGATTGCATTAACGGCGGATAAGTTTTCTAAAGGTGTCGTGCTCGCTTGAAGTTCATTTGCCATAGCGGCAAAAGGATCATCATTAATTACTGGCTCTGTCACCACAGGCTTACAAGCTAGTGTTGGGTTAGCTTGTTCTACGATATCACCGCTTGCTGTTTCTACCCGTTCGATAAAGTACGGTTCGACTAGGTAGCCACCGTTAGCGAACACTGAGAACGCGGTGACGACTTGCAGCGGTGTTACCGATGGTGAGCCTAAAGCAATCGATTCATTGCGTGGTAAGTCGGCTGGGTCAAAACCAAACTTTACCAGTTCGGCAATTGTGGCATCCAGACCAGCATAGCGCATGGCTCTCACAGACATCACGTTGATCGATTGCGCTAAGCCTACACGTAGACGAGTTGGACCACCATAAACATCCGGTGAATTCTTAGGGCGCCAAGCTGTGCCTTGTCTAGTATCAGGCTTATTAATTGGCGCGTTGTTAATAAGGGTGGCAAGGGTGTAGCCTTTCTCTAACGCCGCGCTATAGATGAAAGGTTTAATGTTCGAACCTAACTGGCGCTTAGCCTGAGTTACACGGTTATATTGGCTTGTATAGAAGCTGAAGCCACCCACCAAGGTGCGAATCGCGCCGTCATGTGGATCTAGAGATACTAGGGCGCTGGCAACTAATGGCACTTGGCTTAGTTGCCAGAAGTTGCCATTGTTGCGGATCCACACTTGTTCGCCAGGTTTCAATACATCTGAGGCGAGTTTAGGTGCCTTACCTTGACGTTTGTTGGTGATAAACTTACGCGCCCACTTGATGCCATCCCAAGGTAGCTCGATAGTTTCACCTTTTGCATTCATCACTGTCGCGGTCTGCTCATTTACAGATAATACAGCTGCAGGGAACATGCCTTGGAATGCTCCAGTTTGCTTTAATCTGGCTGTGATCTCTTCAGGTTCGAGGGCTGTTTTTGTCCATAGCTCTTTTACTCTGCCACGGTAACCATGGCGTTCGTCATAAGAGTACACATTGTTACGCAGTGCTTTTTGAGCATCTAGCTGCAGTTTAGAACTGACAGTGGTATAGATGTCATAACCGCCTGTATAGGCTTCTTCTTCGCCCAGTTTATCGACTAAATAGTCACGGGCCATTTCAGAAATATAGGGGGCATACAGATCGATGACTGCGCCGTGGTATTTAGCGGTAATCGGGCTAGCAATTGCAGCTTGATACTCAGCATTATTGATATAGCCAACCTCGTTCATTCGCATTAACACAACATTGCGACGCGCTTTTGCACGTGCTTTTGAGGTAATAGGGTTCAGCGTTGACGGTGCTTTCGGTAGGCCTGCAATCACCGCCATTTCCGGCAGAGTCAGCTCGCTCACTTCTTTTCCATAATACACTTGTGCGGCAGCGCCTACCCCGTAGGCACGCTGACCTAGGTAGATACGGTTAACATACAGTTCTAGAATTTCATCTTTGGTGAGCAGTTGCTCGATATGGATCGAGATAAAGATCTCTTTTACTTTGCGTATTATGGTCTTATCGCGGGTCAAAAAGAAGTTACGTGCTACCTGCATGGTGATGGTACTCGCACCTTGCTTCTTTTGGCCTGTGGTTAGCATCACAGATGCAGCACGTAAAATACCGATTGGGTCGATACCTTTGTGTTCGTAGAAGCGTGCATCTTCGGTAGCGATAAAAGCTTGTAGTAGAGGCTTGGGCACCTCTTCTAACGTAAGTGGAATACGGCGCTTTTCACCAAATTGAGAGATCAGCTTCCCATCACTACTGTAAATGCGAAGTGGTGTTTGTAATTTTACTGTCTTTAACGTCGTAACATCAGGGAGATCTGGCAGCACATAAAAATAAGCTGCAGCTATCGCTCCGATGCCTAGCAAGCCAAGGCTAAAGAAAGCTATTAAAAGTCGTTTAAACCACTTCACCGCAATATTCCAAGAACAAAAAATAAGAACAATAGTATATAAGCCAAGGCGGAAATGGTGAAGTCTTGTTAACAGATTAGCCTGAGCTTTTTTCTTGATAAGTTAATTTGAATGCTTTTTCAAAAGAAAATGAATGGAAAAGTTAGTTAACGCAAAAGCATCACCTAAACATTTTTGAATAACGGATTCAGTTTTTATGACTAATCCAAATTGTTTTTCTGGTTTATATGGCTGCTCTGAAGGCTGAAGTGGCAATTATGCCGGAAATGTAGCCATAGTTGAGCGTGTTTGTGTCAAAGTTGCTTGCGGGTAAGTGTTTGGTGTCAAAAAAATAGCAATTGTAAAATGATGGAACATTTTGTACAAATGTCTATAACGGGTTGATTTTGTGCTAATCTACTTTGGAAACAATAACTATAAAAGTGACTTTGGACTATGCTTTCTAATTTATGGAAGCGTCAGGCCCCGCAGATGGTTGGGATCGATGTGGGATCCCATGAAGTAAAAGCTATTCTGTTGAGCAAGACTGCTGATGGGTACAAAATATTAAGCCATGCAGCCGTTCCTTTGAAAAAAGGAGCCGTTAATGATCATGAGATCCGTGATAGCGAGGCCGTCGTTGACGCGTTAAAACAGATAAAGCGCGTTTTACCAAAGTCTACTAAGTATGCCGCTGTTGCTGTTTCTGGTTCAGCAGTCATGACCAAAGTTATTTTTATGGATTCGGCATTAAGTGAAGAAGAGATGGAAGCTCAAATTGAAATTGAAGCCGACAATCTTATTCCTTATTCGCTTGATGAAGTGAATATCGATTTCGAAACCTTAAGCACTAATCGTACCGATCCCTCTAAAGTCGATGTGCTATTAAGCGCTTGTCGCTCTGAAAATATCGATAGTTTAAGTGACTCACTCGATGCGGTGAATCTAGAAGCTAAAGTGGTTGATGTTGAAGGCTATGCGCTAGGGCGATCTTTTGACATGATAGCTGGTCAACTGCCTGATGGTGTTAGCGATAAAGTCGTCGCGCTGGTGGATATTGGTGCCAACATCACCACATTCTCTGTTGTTGAGCACGGTGAAACCACATTTGTCCGTGAGCAAGCCTTTGGCGGTGAGCAGTTTACCCAGTCAATCTTATCTTTCTATGGTATGACCTATGAGCAGGCTGAAAAAGCTAAGCTTGAAGGTGAACTGCCACGTAACTATGTATTTGAGGTCTTATCGCCATTTCAGACTCAGTTATTACAACAAATTAAGCGCACCTTACAAATTTACTGCACCTCTAGTGGTCGAGATAAAGTAGACCATATTGTTTTGTGTGGTGGTACATCGAAGCTTGAGGGTATGACTGAGCTAATGGTTAATGAGTTAGGCGTGCATACGATTATTGCCGACCCATTCCAAGGATGCTTACATGCCGATGAGGCTATAAAGAACCATCTACAGCCTCAAATTAGCAAGTATATGTTGGCATGTGGCTTAGCGCTAAGGAGCTATTCAGAATGGCGAACATAAACTTATTACCTTGGCGTGAAGAAGCGAGAGAAAAACAGAAGCGAGATTACACCGGGATCTTAGCTCTAGTATTCTTAGTTTCTGGTTTAGTAGTTTATTTATCGTTGATGACAATCGATATGTTTATCGATGATCAGAAAAGTCGTAACGCTTATTTGCAATCTGAAATTCAGCTTCTTGAGTCGCAGATTTCTGAAATCACTAAAATCCGCACCCGTAAGAAAGATATTGAAAGACGAACCGAAATTATTTTGGGCCTACAGCAATCGAGAAACTTACCGACTCATGTGTTAGACGAATTAGTACGTGTTGTTCCACCTGGGATTTATCTGTCTAGTATCGAAAAGAAAGGCAGCATGTTGTGGATTGAGGGGCGTAGTGAGTCAAATAACAATGTCGCAAATATGATGCGAAAAATTGAAGCATCGGCTTGGTTGCAAGATCCTAATATGCAATCGATCGTCGCCCAAAATGAAGAATTAAGACAGTTACAGCGTTTCACATTAAGAGTGACAATAGTTAATGGTGAACTGCTATCTGCAAGCACAGTGCAGGGAGCGAGTAAATGAACTTAGATTTAGACCAATTTAAAGATATTGATTTTGAAAATATTGGTGCTTGGCCGCAACTGGTCAAAATTGTATTTGCTGTCGTATTGGCTGTGTGTGTGTTCGTTGGTAGCTATTTTCTATTCATTTCTGATGCTCTCGACTCGCTTAGTGCAGAGCAAAACAAAGAACAACAATTAAAAACAGACTTTAAATCCAAATATCAACTGGCGGCAAACTTGAAACTCTATCGTGAACAACTCGCGACAATGGAAATACAGTTTGCTGAACTACTTAAAATGTTGCCTTCAAAAAATGAAATGCCAGGATTGCTGGATGACATTACCTTTGTGGCAACAGATTCTGGGTTAAATATTAAGAGTCTAGATTGGGACTCGGAAATTGCTCGTGATTTCTATATCGAATTTCCTATCAAAATAGTGGTGGGCGGTGATTACCATGAATTAGGTCACCTAGTTGGAGGGGTTGCTCAGCTACCTCGAATTGTTAGCTTGCATGATTTTGTTATTAAGCGAAATGATTCTGGTGAGCTTGGCATGGATATTCTGGCTAAAACTTACCGATTTAAAGAGGGTGCCGAATTACCAGCAAAGGGGAAGAAGGGGGCGGTAAGATGATGAAACTGCTACCACTTTTAATGCTAAGTGTTTTACTTACAGGCTGTATTGGGGATAAAAGCGATCTGGAGCTGTTTGTTACTACAACCAAAGCTCAGCATGTTGCTCATATTCCGCCGTTAAAGGAGACACCGAAATTTGAGCACTTTGCCTATCAAGCCGATTTAATGAGAAGTCCTTATGTGCCGCCTTCAAGAGAGTTGACTGAAGAGGTTATCGATACCACTAAAGATTGCCTACAACCCGATTTAAAGCGCCGTAAAGGCCGGCTCGAGACTTATGCGTTAGATAATTTGCGTATGCGAGGCACCCTGAGCGAACGAGATGATATTTGGGCTCTACTTGAGACGACCGATGGCAGTGTTTACCGTTTAGGTGTAGGCCAATACTTGGGTCTTTATCATGGCAAAATAGCGAAAGTAACTCCGCAAACTGTCGAAATAATAGAATTAATCCCAGATGGATCCGGCTGCTGGACTGAACGCAACAGCAGTATGGAATTAACGGGAGAATAATAAGAGATGACTGAGGGAATAATGAGATCTTTAACCACGCCAAAAGCCAGCTTTAAGGTAATGCCTTTAGTTAAGGTCATTATTGGTTTCGTATTAATCGTTGGCATGACTCAGCATTCATATGCCGCAAATCGACTCATTGATGTCAAATATCACGCCGTTGTGGATCATCAGCTAGAACTACAGTTGATTTTTGAGAACGATATTAAAGAGCCTGAAATCGATTTAAATGCCTCTCCTGCACAGATCATTCTAGGGTTTGACGACAGTATTTCAGCATTAGAAAAGCAAACTTTGCCGATTAAAACCGTTGGTGTAGAAACTGTGAGTACGGTACCCAATGGTAATAACTTACAGGTTTTTGTAGGCTTAAATAAGGTGAAGCCTTATCAAGGTAAAGTGGTGGGTAATACCTATCGTTTAACCATTAATGACGAGGTGGCCAGTCAGGGAATAGCAGGCGAAAATCCTTTTGTTAATAGCATTGAGAATATTGATTTCCGCCGTACAGCTGATGGTGGTGGCGAGCTACTTGTAAAGCTCAATAATAGCTCCGTGGCTGCTAACGTTGAGCAGGTCGGTGCCAAGCTCGAACTAAAACTTTATAACACAGATATTAATAGTGATTTCTTATACGTGATGGATGTATATGATTTTGCGACACCCGTTAAGAGTTTTGAGACATTCAAAGAAGATTTAACCGCACGCTTTCTTATCGATATTGACGGTAACTATGAATATAACTACAAGCAAGACGGTAGTTTGTTCAAGTTAACCATGAAGAAAACCGAGCGCATGAATATCGTTAAGGAAGATAAGAAATATGATGGACGTTCACTGTCATTAAACTTCCAGAATATTTCGGTTAGAACCGTGCTGCAGATTATTGCCGATTACAACAACTTCAACTTGGTCACCAGTGATACAGTTGAAGGGGATATCACTTTAAGACTAGATGATGTGCCTTGGGATCAGGCATTAGATCTTATTCTGCAAGCAAAAGGCTTAGATAAGCGTATTGAAGGTAATATCTTGATGGTTGCACCTATCGAGGAGATCGCTATCCGTGAAAGCCAAGAGCTAAAGAATATGCAGGAAGTAAAGGAGCTAGCTCCGCTTTACTCTGAATATTTACAGATTAACTATGCTAAAGCCGTCGATATTGCCGCCTTGCTAAAGGGCGAAGACTCTAGTCTGTTAACTAGCCGTGGTAGTGTCGCAGTAGATGAGCGTACCAATACCCTATTGGTCAAAGATACTGAAGAGACATTGGAAAACATTCACCGCCTAATTGAAGTCTTAGATATACCAATCAAGCAGGTGTTGATTGAAGCGCGTATGGTGACAGTAAAGGACGATGTTTCAGAAGATCTTGGTGTGCGTTGGGGTGTTACTGATCAACAAGGAGATAAAGGAACGTCAGGTAGTTTAGAGGGGGCGGGTGATATCGCAAACGGCATAGTACCAAGCTTAAGCGATCGTTTAAACGTTAACCTTCCCGCAGCTGTGGCTAATCCTACAAGCATTGCATTTCATGTGGCTAAGCTTGCTGATGGTACAGTGCTAGACCTTGAGCTGAGTGCCTTAGAACAAGAAAATAAGGGTGAGATTATTGCGAGTCCGCGTATCACTACTTCTAACCAGAAAGCCGCTTTCATCGAGCAAGGTGTTGAGATCCCCTATGTTGAGGCAAGCTCAAGTGGTGCAACAACGGTAACCTTTAAAAAGGCAGTGTTATCGCTACGAGTGACACCTCAAATCACACCCGATAACCGAGTAATTTTAGATCTTGAAATTACCCAAGACTCGCAAGGTAAGACGGTTGATACGCCAACAGGACAAGCTGTCTCAATCGATACACAACGCATTGGCACGCAAGTGCTGGTGGACCACGGCGAGACGATTGTACTGGGCGGGATCTACCAGCAACAACTTATCAGCCGAGTGAGTAAAGTGCCTATTCTGGGGGATATCCCATACTTAGGCTTTATGTTCAGAAGTACTTCTGACAAAAATGAGCGACAGGAGCTACTCATTTTTGTTACGCCTAAGATAGTCTCCGAAGCGCTATAAATTATTTAGGCCCCCAAAGCCAGCGAAATCCGCTGGCTTTGTCAGTTTAGTTGATACATTTTTGATAGAAATGCATTCCACGCTTGCCATAGATGGCACTTAGCTGAGATAATCTGCGGTCAAGTCTCAATAGAGCAAGGTAAGATTAAAGGTCAACTCCGTTAATTTGAGTTGACGTTGGCAAACTTAAATAAGATTCAGACGTATAAATCAAATGGCCGAGAAACGTAATATTTTCCTAGTAGGCCCTATGGGGGCTGGTAAAAGCACTATAGGCCGTCATCTGGCACAGATGCTGCACTTAGAGTTCCACGATTCAGATCAAGAAATTGAAAGCCGCACAGGAGCTGATATCGCTTGGGTTTTTGATGTTGAAGGTGAAGAGGGTTTCCGCATTCGTGAAACACAAGTTGTCGCTGATCTGACAGAAAAACAAGGTATTGTCCTAGCAACAGGCGGTGGTTCGATTCAAAGCAAAGAGATCCGTAATAATCTTTCTGCACGCGGCATCGTTGTTTACCTAGAAACTACTATCGATAAGCAAGTCGCGCGTACGCAAAGAGATAAGCGTCGTCCATTGCTACAGGTTGACGACCCAAGAGAAGTGCTAGAGAGTCTAGCCGAGGTACGCAATCCTCTTTACGAAGAGATTGCAGACGTCATCGTTAAGACTGACGAACAAAGTGCCAAAGTTGTTGCAAATCAAATTATCGAACAGTTAGGTTTTTAAGATATGGCTAAACAGGTTCTGGTTGAGCTCGGAGAGCGTAGTTACCCAATTGAAATTGGCCAGAATTTGTTTAGTAGTAGCGAGCCATTGGCTCGCTATCTTCAAAATAAAAACATACTAATCGTCACCAACGAAACGATAGCGCCTCTCTATCTTCAACAGATAGAAGCTATGCTGTCGGATTTCGCGTGCGTCAAACCCGTCATTCTTCCCGACGGTGAACAGTACAAAACGCTTGAACAGATGAATACGATATTCACTTCATTGCTAGAACAGAATCTAGGTAGAGATACGGTTTTGATTGCTCTAGGCGGTGGTGTGATTGGCGATATGACAGGTTTTGCTGCAGCGAGCTACCAGCGTGGTGTGGATTTTATTCAGATCCCCACGACCTTGTTGTCTCAAGTGGATTCCTCTGTTGGTGGTAAAACCGCAGTTAATCATCCACTAGGTAAAAATATGATAGGCGCCTTCTATCAACCTAAGTGTGTATTAATTGACACCCATTGCCTAAGCACTTTACCTAAGCGCGAGTTTGCTGCGGGAATGGCTGAGGTGATCAAGTACGGTGTTATTTGGGATGCCGAGTTTTTCCAATGGCTTGAAAACAACGTTGAAGCGTTGAAATCATTAGATACACAAGCGCTCGAATATGCAATTAGCCGTTGCTGTGAAATTAAGGCCGAAGTCGTAGAGAAGGACGAAACCGAACAAGCTGTGCGTGCATTGCTTAATTTGGGACATACCTTTGGCCACGCAATAGAAGCTGAAATGGGCTACGGTGTTTGGCTGCACGGTGAAGCTGTCTCTGCTGGCACAGTCCTTGCTGCAATAACCTCAAATAAGCTTGGGTTAGTTGATGAGTCAATTGTTTGTCGTATAACAGCGTTATTAGCGGCATTTGATCTGCCTACAACTGCTCCCGACACAATGGATTTTGAGCAATTCATTAAGCATATGCGCCGCGACAAGAAGGTGCTCAAAGGTCAGTTACGACTCATTTTACCTGAAGGCATAGGCCAAGCAGGGATCTACAGTGACGTTACCGATGAGCTGCTGGAAGAGGTTATCAGCTGCGCATAAACTATGTGGCAGGTGATGGGTGAACGCTAAATTCAGTATTCAAAAACAAGTCTTTAAATTTTCTTTCCTAGCTATGAGCCCTTTTAGACATAGTTACGGATCTTTGCTGCTTAAAATTAATAGCAAGCCTTTATGGTCGCAATTGAATTGGGGTCAGATCTAGATGTCGTTTTCAGCTGGGTCCACTTTACTACCAAGCCAGGATGCATTACTGCATCGTCTATTGCATCTGAGTTTGTACGGTGAGCAATTGATGGTGTTAACGGGTGAAGATGGCGCCGGTAAAACCACCCTGGCCACGGCGCTAGTGAATGAATTAGAGAACCATAGTTCTGCATTAGTTATTTGCCCCAAGCATTGTGATAGCGCTGAAATTAGACGAAAAATACTTATTCAGTTGCTCAGCGATCCTGTGTTTGATGATGAGATCCCATTGCCTGAATGCTTGCTGAGTACCCTAGACTCTTTGCCAGCTGAGAGCTGCATAGTGTTAGATGATGCGCACCTATTGCCTCTAGATGTTTGGGCCGAGTGCATTGTGCTTAGCCAAATGAATTTGCCTGGAAAGGTGATTAAGATCTTAATGACATCACCTATTGAGTTTTTGAATGATGTTGTCGGTCAGCTTCCTGAGTCACTCTTAGAGCAAGTGCTCCCAATCAATATCGAACCATTAGCGCAAGCTGAGCGCGAAGGTTTGTACTACACGCTTTTAAGTCGTACTGAGCAGCAACCGTTTACACCAAGAGACATAGTTAAAAATCGTTTGGAGCAACAACTAGGCACGCCGAAAGAAGTGGTAAATCTACTTGAGCTTGCCCTTAATGGCGAGCAAGAGTTGCCGCCGAAAAAGTCCAAACTAAAAGTACTTATTGTTACCTCGGCATTAAGCATAATCGCCTTGCTAGCGGTTTGGTTGCTGAGCGATAGCAATGGCAGCGCGAATGTTGCCGCGGCTAACAAGGTCGAATTTGCTCTAAATACAAACGAGCAATTTGTTGTTGATAATGCATTTCTTATTGAGTACGCCGAACGTGTACTTGAAGACTATTCGCCTATATCCGGCTCGGGAGAACAGGGGGGAGTGAGTCATAGTGTGAGCGCTGCGGCTGATATCGAGTCTGATGTGATTGAGCCTGCTGAAGTTGACGAATTAAACGAGTCTGCTGGAGCTAAAGCGGTTACCACCTATGGCGCCAAGCAAGCTTCTACGTTTGATGTTATCGAACAGCCAGTAAAATCGGCAAGGTCTCAGTTTTCCGAGCTGCGCAGTGATTTCATTGGCAAGTCGAGTGCGAATGGCTCAGAAGAGAGCTCGTTGACACAGCAAGATGAGGCGGCTGATAAACGAGCCCAAGAGGTGATGCCAGTAGAGGGTTACACTTTACAATTGGCTAGCGTAAAGCGGCTAGACTCGCTGTATAACACACTCAAAAAGTTGAAAGGTATTCCTCAAGTGAAAGTGGCGCGCTATAAGCAACGCTGGGTCGTGTTACTGGGGGAGTTTAGTAGCCGGAAAATTGCACAAGAACAGTCGGCATTGTTGATAGCGGAAACGGGAATTTCAGCGCCTTGGATCCGAGCTTGGCAAAATCTTAGTGAATATGAGTTGCAAGATGTACTTCCAACTCGTGAAATTCAATAATAAACAGAGTACAATCATCAGCTCTCTTTTTTTCACAGTGTTCAATCAATTTAAATGATTAAAAAACAAAGAGCCTTTCTAAAGTGGGCAGGCGGAAAATTTAAACTGATTGAAGCCTTGGCAGAGCATTTGCCTGAAGGTGATCGCCTTGTTGAGCCTTTTGTCGGTGCCGGTTCGGTATTTCTTAACAGCAATTACAGCCAATACCTTTTGTGCGATATTAATCATGATTTGATTAATTTGTACAAGATCGTGAAAAAAGAGCCCGATAGATATATCGAAGCTGCGAAGGCGCTTTTCGTTCCAGAGATGAATGATAAAGAGGCTTACTACAAAATCCGTACAGCCTTTAATGCGACTCAAGATCCTTTTACGCGCTCAGTCTATTTTCTTTATATGAATCGTCATGGTTTTAATGGCCTATGTCGTTATAACCGCAAAGGTGGTTTCAATGTGCCATTTGGTTCATATAAAAAACCATACTTCCCAGAAAAAGAGATCCTTGCGTTTTCGCTTAAGGCGCAAAATGCCGAGTTTCATTGCATCGGTTATGAGCAGGCGATCGATATGACGAAATCTGGCGATGTGGTTTATTGCGATCCGCCTTATGCTCCTTTATCTTCGACTGCCAGCTTTACAACCTATGTAGGCAGCGGCTTCTCGTTAGACGATCAGGCATTGCTTGCTAGAAAAGCACGTCATACGGCGATAGAAAGAGGCATTCCGGTACTGATTAGTAACCATGATATTCCGTTAACGCGTGAGCTATACCATGGCGCTCGTTTTGGCACGATACAGGTTCAACGTAACATCAGTCAGAAGGGGAGCAGTCGCAAGAAGGTCGATGAATTGATGGCCTTGTATGATGACTCTTACCATAGTGAAAACGACTAGTCTAAATTTGCTGATTATTAAGTAAGTGCCGACTTATCCCAATCGGTATTAAGCGAGCACTTGCTTAACAATAAGCAGTAAGCCAGCCACAAACACAATCGCCAGCACTATCCCCATGATTATAAAGGGCAGAGGTGAAGATTCTTGGAAGTCTCTAAGGCGATTTTGTTCTGTTTGTACACCAAAAAATGCCGCTATTGTACTCGAGAAAAGTTGCCAGAGCTGGCGCAGCATGTCGGCGATTACTTACCGTTAAGTGGAGAGCTTTTACTAATAGGTGCACTTTCGTGACCGTATAACAGCTCAAACAGATCGATAAAGTGTAATTGATTGGTCTGGCTCTTACCTGTTAACCAACTTTTCCAACTTAGATCATCTGACTGGCTCGCGCAGCGATTACTCGGATGGCTCGCAGGCAGGCTAGGGTTATATTGGTTGCTTGTACTATCACAGGCACAAGCATTGTTTGATGCTGTTTCTACAGCAGTAGACGACAAAGCAAGTGTTCCAATTGCAGAGCTCGCAAGCGCAAGAATCACAGCAGATTTTAGCATTGCTGTATTCTGGATAAGTCCTTTCATCACGCCTCCTTTATTAACTAGGTCGAAACATTATAGCAAAGCCGGCTATATTTTAAACATTTTTTCCCCGTAAATTCCATATCACTGTTTAAGTGAATTATTTTATCTATGCAATTTATCTTAAATGGGCGCTCAAGTCTGGAGGGCTATAGCTGCAACAGGTAGAATAGCGTATTTCTTAAACATTCAGGTGAGTTCGATATGCGTCCATTTTTGATTGCTCCTTCTATTTTATCTGCCGATTTTGCTCGTTTAGGTGAAGATGTCGATGCGGTATTAGCCGCAGGGGCAGATGTAGTTCATTTTGATGTCATGGACAATCATTATGTGCCAAATCTAACAATTGGCCCTATGGTATGCCAGGCGCTACGCAACTACGGTGTCACAGCCGATATCGACGTGCACCTAATGGTGAAGCCAGTCGACCGCATCATTCCTGATTTTGCTGAGGCGGGTGCATCGATTATTACGTTCCATCCAGAAGCCTCTGAGCATGTGGACCGCACGCTGCAGCTGATTAAAGAGTCTGGCTGTAAAGCGGGCCTAGTATTTAACCCAGCAACGCCTCTTCATTACCTAGACCATGTAATGGATAAACTAGACGTGATTTTGCTTATGTCAGTAAACCCAGGTTTTGGTGGCCAATCATTTATTCCGACTACTTTGGATAAATTGCGTCAAGTGCGTAAGTTGATTGATGACAGCGGTTACGACATTCGCTTACAAGTTGATGGCGGTGTAAAGGTCGATAATATTGGCGAAATCGCAGCTGCGGGGGCGGACATGTTTGTTGCAGGTTCAGCTATTTTCAATAAGCCTGATTACAAGGCGGTAATCGACGAGATGCGTGCAGAACTTGCAAGCGTTGAGGCGTAATCAATGAACCCTTTTAGTCAAATCAACGCGGTAGCATTTGACTTAGACGGAACGCTGATCGATAGCGTTCCGGATCTAGCGGCTGCCACGCGCGCGACCCTAGAAGAGCTAAACCTTCCACTTTGCAGCGATGAACTAGTGCGAAGCTGGGTGGGTAATGGCGCTGAGATGCTAATGCGTAGAGCATTATCTTTTGCCCTTGCTACTGAAGTGAGTGAAGAAAAGCTGCAAAACACGATGCCGCGCTTTATGCATTTTTATAAGCAAAACCTGCAGCAACACAGCGTGCTATATGCCGGTGTGGAGTCGGTATTATCCCAGCTCAAGCAAGCGGGCTATCGGATGGCGATTGTCACCAACAAGCCTTACGAATTCACCATACCGCTACTTAAAGCATTTAATATTCATGGTTACTTTGACATAGTGCTTGGCGGAGACTCATTAACAAAGATGAAACCCGATCCATTGCCACTGCAGCATATTTTGCACGAGTGGCAGTTAGAATCTGAGCAGTTGTTGATGGTTGGCGACTCAAAGAATGACATATTAGCGGCAAAAGCGGCTAAGGTTGCTTCTGTGGGCTTGACCTATGGCTACAACTACGGTGAAGATATCGGGCTAAGCGGCCCAGATGCCGTATGTGAACAATTTAGTGAAATAACCGCGCTACTTAATCAGTGCGATAAAGCAACGGAGCAATAAACAAAATGACGACCCCCCTAACGAAA
Source organism: Shewanella pealeana ATCC 700345 (assembly GCF_000018285.1). Taxonomy (NCBI): domain Bacteria; kingdom Pseudomonadati; phylum Pseudomonadota; class Gammaproteobacteria; order Alteromonadales; family Shewanellaceae; genus Shewanella; species Shewanella pealeana. The sequence continues at coordinate 275,774 of NC_009901.1, forward strand.
CCAGTAGTTCTAAGCGGAGCGCAGCCATCGGGCGAGCTAACCATCGGCAACTATATGGGCGCGTTACGTCAGTGGGTTGCAATGCAAGATAGTCATGATTGCCTTTATTGCGTCGTTGACCTGCATGCGATTACTGTCAGACAAGACCCAGTAAAATTACGTGAGGCGTGTCTTGATACGTTAGCACTGTATTTAGCTTGTGGTGTTGACCCTAAAAAGAGCACGGTATTTATCCAATCTCAGGTGCCACAGCACACTCAGCTTGGCTGGGCGCTAAACTGTTACACCCAGATGGGTGAACTAAACCGTATGACGCAGTTTAAAGACAAGTCTCAGAAGCATGCTAACAACATCAACGTCGGCCTATTTGGTTACCCTGTATTGATGGCTGCTGATATCTTGCTTTACCAAGCGAACGAAATCCCTGTGGGTCAAGATCAGAAGCAACACTTAGAGCTGACTCGTGATATCGCGACACGCTTTAACAATGCTTATGGCGAAACATTTGTCGTTCCAGAACCATTTATTCCTGAGCATGGCGCTAAGGTGATGTCACTACAAGATCCGCTGAAGAAGATGTCTAAGTCTGACGATAACCGTAATAACGTAATCGGCCTGCTTGAAGATCCGAAAGCTATCATGAAGAAGATCAAAAAAGCGATGACAGATGGCCAAGAGCCGCCAGTTGTACGTTTCGACGTTGCTGAAAAGCCAGGTGTATCAAACCTACTGAGTCTAATGTCTGGCTGTACTGGTCAGTCAATTGCCAGTCTTGAAGCTGAGTTTGAAGGCAAGATGTATGGTCATTTGAAAGTGGCAACCGGTGAAGCCGTTGTCGGTATGCTTGAGCCGCTACAGCAGCGCTTTAAAGAATACCGTGCAGACCAAGACTTCTTGAATCAAGTGATGAGAGACGGAGCTGAAAAAGCACAGGCTCGCGCTGAAGTCACAATCAAGAACGTCTACGAGAAGATCGGTCTTATCGTTTAACTCGATGCGAGTTAATGAAAGCCAGCGATATTCGCTGGCTTTTTTGTTGGGTTATTCATAGATTAGCTACTGTAGGCTTAACCAAGTCACAAAGGCGGCAATGGCAGGCTCTTTGAGTCGACGCTGTTTACAACTGAAGTAGAATTCAAATCCAGTCAGGATATCGGGTAAATCCAACTCAACTAACAAGCCCCTTTCGATGTCGGCTTGCACCATAAAGTCCGATGCGAGGGCAATTCCTTGACCAGCAATAGCTGCCTCAATCGCCATTAACACATGACTAAAAATATGCTGTTGTTGCTCAGCAGGCAGAGCTAAATTATTTGCCACAAACCATCTGTCCCAATCTAATCCGAGTGGACCTTCGTCAACAGTTAGCAATGGGTGTTTAGCTAATTCGTCCAGTGCTAAGCTATCTGAATCCATCAAGCTTGGGCTAATAACCGGAATTAAGCGCTCTTTATGCAACAAGTGATGATGGTAACCTAATTGGCCGCTTTGGCCGGTGATAAACATATCTGCCACGCTGTCGCTTAACTCGGGATCATCAGCAATCATATCGAGGCGGATCTTTATCTGTGGATGTTGGCGTCTAAAGTCGCTGAGTCTTGGAATGAGCCATTTGATCGCAAATGAGCTGTAAACGGCAAGGCGAAGCTGATCATTACTGTCGCCACTTATTTGCATGCTTAAGTCACTCAGTTCATTAAAGATCCGTTCTAACTCTTTATATAGCAACTCGCCTTTGCTAGTCAGTCGTAGCTGGCGTCCCTCACGCTTAAATAGCCGCTCGCCATAGTGCTCTTCAAGCTGTTTTACTTGATGAGATACGGCACTTTGGGTAATGCAAAGCTCTGTGGCTGCGCGTGAGAAATGTGACTGTCTGGCAGCGGCTTCGAATACTTGCAACGCCCTAAGCGGAGGCAGTTTGCGCATGGCTAGAGTCCTAGTATGAATTTAATAGGTGATCTTTATCATAGTATTAATTTAATTCATGTATGGCTAAAAAACATCATTTTAGTTTAGCTTTTGCGGGCTATATCATGCGCCTAAATTCAGTTGTACTGTGGAATAACAGATGAAATCCAATGTCATGATTGCCATGGCAATACTCGTTTTTGGTAACCTTTTTAGCGCACTCTATGATGTGTCCATTAAGTGGATCCCTGAGGGAAGTAACGCGGCTACCTTTTTGTTAATACGGCAGCTACTGTCGGTGCTGATGTTATTGCCACTATGGTTTTATGCCAAAAGACCAACGACTAAGCACCTGAAAGTGCACTTCTTTCGCTCTAACACTGGGGCATTGGGCGCGGTGTGCCTGATCATGGGCTTAATGTCATTACCGATTGCCACGGTAAGTTCACTGTTTTTCTCTGCACCGCTGATGATAGTGCTGATGGGCTCGATTTTCCTAAAAGAGAAGGTCACGTCGACTCAATGGATCGCCACTATTTTAGGTTTTATTGGCATCTTAATACTATTGCGCCCAAGTGAGATAAATTGGTTTGGTGTTGCTGTGTTGATCTCGGCATTCACCTTTGCCCTGAATCAGCTAGCGCTACGTAAACTACCCTACACCGAAAACCCGAGTGTCACCTTGATGCTCTATAACACCCTCAGTATCCCGCTTACATTCATTATGGTGTTAGTGCAGGGCTTCGAGGGGGTCAGTTGGGCTCTAATTGGCATGGCTGCGCTCAGTAATAGTTTCTTGCTGGCCTATCATTGGTTATGTGTGCTGGCTTACCGTAAGGCCGAGGCGAGTCAAATTGCGATTGCCGAATACACTGGGCTACTATTTTGTGTATTGTTTGGCTGGTTATTGTTTGATGAGTGGTTAGATGGTTTAAGCTGGGTTGGTGCAGGCTTTATCGTGTTGCCGTCTTTAATTATCCCATGGGTTGCGGCTCGGATAGCTTATTTAAGACCAAAAAAAATCATCGAGCAAAAGGCTGGATGATTTCTTTAATCGCTGGTGGACGTCTCTGTATTACAGATTAAGAGTCCGTGTATTCAAATACCTTAATGACTTTACGTACGCCAGCGGTATTTCGAGCGACCTCAACGGCTAAGTCGGCCTGATCTCGCTCAACATAGCCAATCAGAAACACTTCGCCATTTTCAGTCACGACTTTGATGTTAGTGACATCTAAGCCTTTCTCATTAAGCATACGTCCCTTCACCTTAGTGGTGATCCAGGTGTCGTTGCTACGGGTAGTAAATGAGGTGGGATTACCTATGCGGATCTGGTTGTGGATCTTGCCACCAATCTGCAATTCTTTAACCACGCGAATGGCTTTATCTCTCAGCATAGAGTTTGGCGATTGGCCAATCATCAATACATTTGAGTTCATGACTATGCCGCTAATGTTGGCCTGATTATTCAGATCATCATGAGAGGACAACGCGGCTGAGACATTAAAGTCGGCATTAGTATCGTCAATTTGAGTCTTAAAGCTGCGCTCGTCATTAACCATCATTGCACCGCCAACTGCGCCGACCATAATGGCTCCTGCGCAGCCTTGCAGCATTAATACAACGGCGATTAATGGGAGCAGTGCTCTCATGCCTGCTCGTCCTGCGGGAATAGTGTGCGGTCGATATTGTCACATAGGCAGTGAATCGCTAGCAGGTGAACTTCCTGAATACGTGCCGTCACGTTTGAAGGTACGCGGATCTCAACGTCATTGACGCTCAGAAGGCCAGCCATCGCGCCGCCGTCTTTACCGGTTAACGAGACAATCGTCATATCACGGCTTAGGGCTGCTTCCATCGCCTTAATTACGTTACCTGAATTACCACTAGTTGAAATGGCTAGCAGGATATCGCCAGGCTGACCCAGTGCCATGATCTGCTTAGAGAAAATCTCATCATAGCTGTAATCGTTAGCAATCGCAGTGATGGTTGAAGTATCACAGCTTAATGCAATCGCAGGTAGCGGTGGACGCTCAATTTCATAGCGGTTCAACAGTTCAGCAGAGAAGTGCTGCGCATCGCCAGCACTACCGCCATTACCACAGGCCAAAATTTTATTACCACCGAGTAGACAGTTAACCATCATCTCTGCGGCTTTTGCGATTGACTCTGGCAGGGCTTCAGATGCATCAATCTTAGTTTGAATTGATTCGGTAAAGCTGTCTTTTATGCGTTCTAACATGGATAAACCCTATGTTTATATATGCTTGGTATAACGGTATTTTACCGAACTGAGCATATGAAAATTAAGCTATTTAAAAAGCATCGCGGATCCACTGCATGGCATCGGGATCGACCGCGACAACATCGAAACGACATATGGCATCGATTCGATTAATCTGTATGTAATGACTCGCCGCTTTTCTAATGCGTAGAGTTTGTGCTTGGCTCAAGGCATTAACGGCTCCACCGTATTGAGATGGAGAGCGGTATTTTACCTCAACGAACACCCAATCGCTGCCATCTTTCATCACAATGTCGATTTCGCCAAAGCGATATCGTACGTTTTGTTCGACAAATGTCAGGCCGCGTTGTTCCAAGTACCGCCGTGCACTATGTTCGGCTATTTGACCCTGGTTCTGATTCTTTGCCATCAAACTCGCTCATCCCTGTGGCGTCAATTTGACTATATCCTAAAGCAATAACCTAGACTGCTTTTCTGTGCGAATTTACCTGTAAATCTTGCTGACCTCAGGGGGCATCTGCTTTATAGCGGACGTAAGTTACCTCTCTGGTAGCGACCCCAGCTGAGTTGACGGTTTAATGTGCCGTCAGGTTGCACCGATAACATTCCGCTACGACCTGAAAACTGATAGCCAGGTAAGGCGCGCATCTGAGCCAGTTTACCCACTAAATCCAGCGCATCATAGCCCATAATAAATAGTCTTTTGCGGCTATTGCTCCAGCTTGGCCATAGCTCGTTAACCATTTGAGTTTCGGTGTTCGGCGTCAGTAACCAAGGTATATCGCTGATGGTGAGGTTATTTAGCTCTTCAGCGGTATTGCGGCTGTTGCCTTCTACTCGGCTACGGCTGGTGGTGTAGAGCGGAACCGGATCGGCGAATACACTGAAGTTAACATCGATAAAGGGTTTAAGCAGCACTAAATCTTGGCTGGCAGAGATCATATAAATCGCATCAATATCACGGCGTGAACGGAAGTCGGCCTCAATTTTAGGCGTTAGAATCGCTTTGATGCGGGCAATACGTTCCTTACTGTCGATAACCCCTAGAGCCTTTTGCACCGTGACTTTCATCTTATCGCCGCCGTCATAGTAGTGAATTTCGGCAGCGTTATTGGTTAGTTTTTGCCAAGCGTTATCAAAGCTATCAGCCATGCGGTGGCCAACAGCATCGTTGCTCACTAGTAACAAAGGCTGCTTAATACCATCATTGTATAGGCGCTGAGCGGCATCGATAGCCTCATCGGTTGGAGACAGAGCAAAGAAGAACTTATCAGGATCTGCGGTAAAGCTATCGATATGGTTTAAAAACAACTGTGGAATCGTTTTATTGGCAATCGGTGCGATAGGCGCTGAAGGGCTAGTTGCAGACACTGTTTCAGCTGTCGGCGTCATACTTTGTAACTGCTCGACCTCAGACTGCAGTAACGGACCAATTATAAACTCTGCACCCGCAGCAACAGCTTGCTGGTAAGCGGCTTGAGCTCCGGTCGCTGTATCGAAAAAGTTAAGCGTCACATCGTCATCGCCCATTGCCATATAGTTAGCAAGAATACCTTGTTTTACGGTGTTAGCGACAACGGCGCGCGAACCTGTTAATGGCAGTAATACAGCGATATTTTTCGGTTGGTAAGGCTGGGTATTGAGCGCCTTTTCTAAATCTGTTGGCAATTTTGCCGCAGCAGGGTGATTTGGATTGAGCTGTTGCCAGCTGCCTAAGTGGCGCACCAGGTCGTTAGGGTCAACGGCGTAGTGTTTAGCTATGTAGGCAAGCTGAACCCAGCCAGCAAAAATAGGGTTTGATCTATCGTCGCTAAAGCTAAGTAGTGTCTGTTCGTTAATCTGCTGCAGAGAGCGCCAAATAGTGTCATTGACCTCATGGGCTTCGGCGGCTGGTAGATACTGACTGAGTAAACTGAGCTGTCTAACCTGATCGATTGGCTGGTTAACTTGCTGGTATAGGTGCGCCTTGAACTGGTAGTAGCTGACCCATTGCCAGTTAGGTAGTTTCCAGTTGCTTGGATATTTGAGCACCTGCAGAGCATGATCATAGGTAGAGGTCATCTCTAGCACGCGAGCCGAAAGGTAAATATGCTCGGCCAGTAACTCAGGCTTTTGACTGATATCTTGCGCAATAGACTTCAATGCTTTATCGGCGGCGCTGGCATTACCTTCATTGATAAAGGCATGGGCGGCGAGTAAAACATACTTATCCTGAGTTTCTTTATTTTTTTCGTTGGCAGCTAATGCCAAGTATTGTGATGACGGCTTGGTCACCGACGATAAAGAAACTTCAGTCTTTTCAGTCTTTACCGGCGCAGAAGTCGTGCCGCAACCGAACAAAACCGCAGATAAAATTGCGATAGAGATAAATTTTGTTGTATTCAGTCTTTTTAACACGGGTCTTCACTCTGGTAAGATGCTGCTAATAGTTTAACCTGCTCTTCCCCTTGGCGAAAGTATTGTTAGAAACTCTTGCCAACACTCAACATAGAGGTAGATATGGACCTGTCGGTCGCGCTTTACATTGTTCCCACACCAATAGGGAATTTAGGAGACATCAGTAGCCGTGCGTTAGAGGTGCTGAATCAGGTGGCGCTTATCGCCTGTGAAGACACTCGCCACAGCGGCAAGTTGTTGAGTCATTTCGGCATCGAGACCCGTAAAACGGCGCTGCATGATCATAACGAGCGTGACAGAGCCCAGTGGATCATTCAAAAGTTAGGCAATGGCGAAGCCGTGGCTTTGATTTCAGATGCTGGAACGCCGCTTATCTCAGATCCGGGCTATCACTTAGTTAAACAAGTGCGCGAAGCAGGCTTTAATGTGATTCCATTGCCGGGACCATGTGCGGCGATCACAGCTTTATCTGCATCGGGTTTACCATCGGATCGTTTCTCATTTGAAGGCTTCCTACCATCAAAAGAGAAGGCAAGATTAGATAAATTAACGGCATTGAAAGATGATCCTCGTACGTTAATTTTTTATGAGTCACCGCATCGTATCGTGCATAGCCTAGAGTCAATCATGGCCGCTTTAGGTGAAGAACGTGAAATCGTTATGGCACGTGAAGTGACTAAGACCTTCGAGACCTTCCTTTCGGGGCCAGTAGCAGAGGTATTACAGACAGTTAAAGATGATCCTAATCAGCAGCGCGGTGAAATCGTGTTGATGTGTCATGGTCACCGTAGCGATGAAGAGGCAGAGTTTTCACCAACAGTGATCAATACGCTTAAATTGTTGTGTGAAGAGTTACCTCTAAAGAAAGCCGCTGCGGTTGCTGGCCAGATTTACGACATCAAAAAGAATGCGCTGTATAAGCATGGCTTATCGATTGGCCTGTAAGTTTTTCAGTTGTATGGCTTAGTGTCTCTATTGAGTGCTCTTTATTAATAGATGATTCTCTAATAGTTGAGCATTAGGTGAAGTTGATTGGTGAAAGTCCTTGGATTGTTGCTTGAGCTTAGCTATAATCCGCGCCGAGTTGGCTAGACAGTTGCCGCGTTCGCAAGAACGGGGAGGAAAGTCCGGGCTTCAAAGAGCAGGGTACCAGGTAACGCCTGGGCGGTGTGAACCGACGACAAGTGCAGCAGAGAGGAGACCGCCTTCTTGATTTATCAAGGAGGTAAGGGTGAAAGGGTGCGGTAAGAGCGCACCGTGCGGCTAGTAATAGTTCGTAGCAAGGTAAACTCTACCCGAAGCAAGACCAAATAGGGTCCCGTATGGCGCTGCTCGCGTTGGGACCGGGTAGGTCGCTTGAGCCTGTGAGCGATTGCAGGCCTAGATGAATAACTGTCCACGACAGGACCCGGCTTATCGGCCAACTCACCTATTACAAGTAAAAAACCGCATCTCGCAAGGGATGCGGTTTTTGCTTTCTGCTTATCCAAATAACAGCAGCTTATCGGACGTTAATGTCACCTATTCAAACAGAAGCCACATCTCGAAAGAGGTGCGGTTTTTTGCTTTCTGGGACTTCCTGAGGCTTATCGGGCATCAATGTCACCTATTTAAGAAAGCCCTCAACAGAAATGTTGAGGGTTTTTTGTTATCTGTTAGCTCCAAAACGTCCAGCCTGTTCTTGAGTTAGGGGCTGCGGCTTTTGTTTTCTGTTAATTATGTCCTGTTGGTTAAACTAACCAAACCTAGAAATAATAACCAAAGTTGATGTTAAAGCGTTTGTTGGTGTCGCCATCTCCGACCATGGTTCCGCCAATAAAGGGCTGGTTTTCTGCCACTACAAAATCAAAATAGGTGTAGAGTCCACCGGCGGAAACCGCCATACCCGTTACGTTCATAAAGGTGTCTTCCATGGCTGCAGGCTTATCGGTTACCAGAGAATAGTCGTTATAGAAGGTGAGGTTTGATATTGGCCCGATATCAACAGGAAGGCTGTAGGCTAGGTTGGCAATGTATGTGGTGGCTTCAGCTGGTATAGAGTCATAGAAATGATAGGCGGCTACCACAATACGGTCCACATCTATGCCATCAACGTCGTACTTGTAATCAGTCATCTGCAGTTTTACGTTCCAGCGGTCGTAATTCACTACGCCATGGATAGCTGCCGCGACATTATCACCATCGGTACCATTTTCAATTTCTAGTTGGCCGGCTTGGATTGATGCCCCCAATTCAACGTCTACAGCACTAAATTTGAAGTTATGGGCGTAACGAGCGTTAAAGGTATTCACTTCTCCTGCGGCATAGCCAGCGCTTGGCGCATCGTAGGCATCTTCACCGTCTAAACGAATGCCTACCACATCATAAGCGTAACGATCGGTGCGGTCAGAGACATAACCGTCGAGACCACCCTGTTCGTCATTTTTATAGAAGGCGAAATCAAATTGATTGGCAGTGCTTTTATAGGTGTAATTTAGGCCCATGTCATAGTCGTCTTCAAGCCCAAGATAGAAGTTAGAGCTGAAGAAGTAGTTGTTTGATGCGTAAGTTAAAATACCAAAGGGCACTTGAGTCACCCCAATTTTACCCTGCTGCTCCTCATTAAAGTTGTAGCCAATCCATGCGTGCTGAATGACATTCATATACTCAAACCAGCGGTATTGAGCCGAAAAAATAAGATCTTGGTAATTGCCTGAAACGTCTATACGGAAGAGGTCAAAATCAAAGTCGCCACCGCGATCGGCGTTATCGTCATCAAAATCTTCATAGGAATAATTAACCCGTACAGCGCCGCCAAAGTTGACGGTATTCTCTGGCTTCTGTGTTTGTTCTTCAACAACTAGCATCTCTGGTTGCTGCTGTTGAGATTCAAGCTGCTGAGCCTCGAGTTGCTCGATACGGGCTTTTAACGCCTCTAGCTCTTCATCTATTGGGGTGGCATTCGCATTAGCGGATAATGCAAGGGCGATACATGAAGCTGCAAGTGTATAACGAATCATCATTTATCCTTATTGGTTAAGCTTGATTTTTGTAAGTCAGTGTTGTCAGCATCGTCGGTGTAAAAGTCAGATAGCACATCTGCCAGATGGGTTCTGGATAGTTCACCTTGTAAGTCACCATCTGCATCGACAACGGGCAGGGGATAATCAGACTCCATCGTTGCGGGAATAATGCTTTCAAGCAGGGCATCTTGTGATATTGGGGTCAGCTCCTCTACCTTAAAATCTTCCATTAGCGCTTCTTCATCAGCCATAACGGCATCTTCAAGTGCTTCTTGGCACACCACGCCCTGGAAACCTTCATCGGTAACGTAATAGGCATAATTAGCTGGAATACGTTTCATCTGTTTGAGGGCTTCACCTATGGTATCTGCTGTGAGACGGAATGCGGGTGGCTTCATCACCGTTTCTACGGTTAGGGCTCGTGGGCGGTTTACGTCTTTGACAAAAGCTTCAACGTAGTCGTCGGCCGGGTTAAGTAAGATATCGACGGGTTCACCCACTTGAACGAGATTGCCATCTTTGAGGATAGCGATTCGATCGCCTATTCGCAGTGCTTCATCGAGGTCGTGAGTGATGAAGATAATCGTTTTATGCAATTCTTTTTGCAGCTCAATCAAGTGGTCTTGCATTTCACTGCGGATTAGCGGGTCCAGTGCTGAGAAGGCCTCATCCATCAGCAAGATTTCTGCATCGGTACACAGGGCTCTGGCGAGGCCGACGCGCTGCTGTTGTCCACCTGAGAGTTGCGAGGGGTATTGCGCTTCATAGCCGCTCAAACCGACAGTCTCAAGCCATTGCTTGGCTTTGATGTTCCTCGTGGTTTTGTCGACCCCTTGTACACTCAGGCCATAGCCGACATTCTCTAGAACAGTTCGGTGAGGCATTAAGCCAAAACGTTGGAATACCATGGCCATTTTACTGCGCCGGAACTGCTCAAGTTGCTTGGTATTGAGTTTCATCACGTCCAAGCCCTCAACCAGGATTTGCCCCTCTGTCGGGTCGATGAGGCGATTAAAATGACGGATTAAAGTTGATTTCCCAGAGCCGGAAAGCCCCATAATCACAAAGATTTCGCCTTTCCTAATGTCGAGATTGATGGCTTTAAGGCCCACTGTATGACCCGTTTTTGCGAGTATTTCGTCCTTAGAAAGACCATCCCTAACCATTGGCATGACCTGCTCTGGTTTTTTGCCAAAGACCTTAAACAGATCCTTAATTTGAATCAGTGGTTGTGTTTGCGAGTCGCTAGTCATGTTGCCCGCCTTGTATATGTTTCTGCGAACGCTTGGCGTAGGCTTGGGAGGCGCGATCAAAAATAATAGCCAAGGCAACGATGGCTAAACCATTAAATAATCCGAGAGTGAAATATTGGTTGGTGATCGACTTGAGTACAGGTTGGCCTAAGCCCTTAACGCCGATCATCGATGCGATAACCACCATGCCTAGAGCCATCATAATCGTCTGGTTAATACCAGCCATAATGGTGGGTGAGGCCAATGGCAATTGAACCCCCATCAAGCGTTGCATCGGATTCGCACCGTAGGCAGTGGCAGCCTCCAACACTTCCTTATCAACCAGACGAATGCCTAAGTTGGTTAGACGAATGACAGGTGGAATGGCATAAATGACCACCGCAATAACGCCGGGTACCTTGCCTATTCCCAGTAACATGACCACAGGGATGAGGTATACAAAGGCTGGCATAGTTTGCATCACATCCAGAATCGGTGTGACTATCGACTGGATGCGATCGCTGCGAGACATTAAGATGCCAATGGGGATGCCCAGTAGTATGGCTAATAGGGTGCAGACTGTGATGATGCTAAGGGTGCGCATGGTATCTTCCCACATACCAAAATAGCCAATCAGCAGAAATGACACCACAACGGCTAAAGATAATTTCCATGAGCGACTAGCTAAGTAAACCAAAGCTGTAATCGAGATCAGTACAGCCCACCAGGGTGATTGCACTAGTAGCTTTTCAAACCAGATAAGAAAGTCGAGTAGAGGATCGAAGGCAGATTCGATGACATCACCATATTCGCGGGAAAAGTCGCGAAAGGCACCATCTAAATATTTACGGATCGCTAATAAAGTTGAGCGATCCATTTTTGGGAACTCGCTGAGCCAAGAAAAGTCAGCCATTGCTACCTCTCCAGTTTTTTAAGGGATTTTCTAGGTGAAAAGACAGATCACGAGGCGAAGTAGGCCTCGCGTAGCGATTTAGCGTTATAGGTTTGCGATAGCCAGCTTCACTTTTGTGGCGACGTTAGCTGGAACCCATTCAAGCCAAATATCTTGATGATTGATTAGGAAATATTCGGCAGCGATAGTGCCATCAGCCTGATTGTTCTCCATCCACGCCAGTAAGCTGTTCATCTGCGCATTGGTCAAGGCGCGTTTACTAAGGTATTTGAATGCCGAGGTTGATTTGTCTGCGAATGCTGCGGTGGTGACCGTCTGCACTAATGCAGCTGGGTACATGGTGACCTTAGGGGCGGCACACTCTACTTGAGAGGTGCAGTCGCGAAAATGCTCTGTATCAACACCGCTACCAAAGTCCACTTTGACCATTTTGTACTTACCTAATACAGCGGTGGGGGCCCAATAGTAGCCAAACCAAGGTTGTTGGCGTTCGTAAGCTCGGGCAATAGAACCAGCAAGACCGGCTCCTGAACCGGGATCGATAAGATCAAATCCAGCATCACCGAGCTTGAGTGCGCGAAACAGGTTTTCTGCAGATAGTTGGCAACCCCAGCCAGCAGGGCATCCATAAAAGGCACCACGATCAGGATCTTCTGGGTGCTCAAAGGTTTTTACATTGGCTATGACTCCCTGAATGGTTTTCAGGCTAGGATCTTTGTCGACCATGTACTGCGGAACCCAGAAGCCTTCTTCACCACCATCGGATAGCGAGTTACCTGCGATAATTAAGCGCTTATCATTGACTGCTTTTTCGATAAGTTCTTTGACGCTGTTACTCCAGATTTCTGGGGCGATATCAGGCTCTCCTTTTTCAACCATCGAAGTGCTGGTGGGCATGGTATCGCCTGGAATTAACTCGGCTTCACAGTCATAACCATGCTCTAAAATAAAGCGGTCAACATTCGCGATTAATGAAGCGGAGCTCCAATTCATATCAGCGATAGTGACTTTGCCGCATCGTTCTTCGGCAAAGGTTTGGTGTGTTACGCTGCTAAGAAGTAGGCCACCAATCAAAAGTATACGTTTCATAAGAACTCCGTGCTCGAGGTTGAGTATTCCTTTACGCACCTGCCCCACAACAATTATTAGAGTTCAAATTAGAGGCTATGCTGGATTCTTGCTGGTAATACCCCATTGCAGTCTTGCTGTGGAACTTAAGATTAAAACAATGAGGTTGTTGATGAAAATTAGCACAGTTGCAGCAATGTTAACAGTTTTGCAACTCAGGATGTTTGGCTTAATTTGTTCTCACTGTATTTGAATATGGTTAGAGTTCAAATTAACTTTGCAGTTTGACTGCGAGAGAGCTTGGTGGTTTATATCTATAGGAGTTGCCGTTTAGGCTACTCGTTTTAGGTTCCTATTTTTAGGCCCTAAATGGAGTTGATTGCCGTATAGCAAGTCTAAATGACACTTTTATATTGAACATATAAAAGCCCGCTTATCGAAAAATAAGCGGGCTTTATGTTTTTAACCATCATCACTACGAATCGAGTGCAGCTAGCGTTGCAATAAGTTGCTGCCTAACACGATCACAACTCATACTCTGCGAGCAGCCATGTTATCAGCTAAGTGTTTCAGTTAAGCTCAGCGATTATGTCTTCATGGGGGGAAATTACTTGTTGGAAGCTGGAGCGAAGAATACTCTCCAGTGAACTCATTGCTGGGTGTTGATACCAAGTACGGTGATAAACAAAACCATATTCGTATTCAATTGGCTCACCCGCATTAGTGACTGGCCGCCAAGTTAGCCCATATTGTCGATATTCGGCATAGGCATTCCCCGCAAACACTAGGTAATTGAAGCGTTCGGCACAGCTTAACGCGGCGTGCATAGAAGGAACGGTAATCGTTGACTCGATTTTCAAACCTTGCCCTTCAATCACAGAGCTTTTCTTGCTCGAACCGCTTGCCCCAGGATCGAGCAATGCTATTTGAGCAGTCTCTAATTGGCTGACATCTATGCTTTCAAACTTGGCGAGAGGATGATCTTGACGTAAATATACCCCAATAATCACAGAGCCTAGACGACGTTGAATGATGTTAGATGGACAGTCAAATGGAAAGCGATTAATACCAATCGTAAAGTCGCCCGAATCGAGGTTTGGCATACTATCGTTTGGCCAAGCGTGACTCTTTAGCCCCAGTTGGCAACCATGCTCTTGTAATCCGGCCATAAGACCGACTGTCACAGGCTCGCTTAAGTAAGTCGGGGCATAAACACACAAGGTTCCTTTAATTTTTCCCAATGGGCTTTCATTAGATTTATAAAGGCACTCCTCAATGCCTGTCAACAAAGGCTGTACCCTATTCATCAAATCTTTCGCTAGTACAGTCGAGTGGTAGCGACCATTGGTCAAAATAAATAGTTCATTATCAAAGTGGCTACGTAGCTGCGCCAGGCCCCTATTTAGCGTTGAGCGGCTAATCCCTAGATGATTGATGATGGCGTTGGCTGTTTGGTATTTATCAATAATAAATAGATATCTAAGTAGGTTAAGGTCAAAAGGTGGAGTCATTTACTATCCTGCTGCTTAAGTGCTGAATCACCGACGAGTTACTGGGCATATTCCGCAGAGGGGCTCGAATTGTCAAAAGCTGCAGTCTGACTGAGATTGTAAGATCAGCAGAGCTGGGGGTTTTCATTACATCATATCCATCAAAAATTACTGCAAGAGTTCACTTTCGGCATTGAGCTTGACGATGTCTAGGGTCGATTTTGAGTCTTTATGCTCATTAACAGTGATGCGACCGACACTTACGCTTTAGTTATATAACTTATTGTTAAGTTGGTTTTCATGGCAGGCATGATTGGAGCGGCCATCAGGCGATGACAAGTCTGTGAGAGAGCATTTCTATGGCGTAATTAAGTTTAGGTTTTACGCTTTAGTTTGATCTCTAACTGCCAGAAAACCATGATAAAAGCGCGACTTAAATTAAATGAAACAGAGAGGAAGTGCAACTCGTAAGTTAGCCATAATCGTGCTTGAGTCAATTTTGCATTTTTGAGACTTCAACTTTGGTTAGGTATTTGAGGAATAATTTTAAGACAGGCCATTAGGTAGCATTTAGGTACCTATGCGTCATTAATCCTAACTAGTCAATATTGGAGTCTATATGGCAAAACAATCGAACAACCTTTTGGGGTGGTTACTGGGTGCGGGGGTGGCCTTTATACTTTGTGCCATCAGTGTCGCTGTATCCAGTTACCATGGTGAGCAGGGGCGAGAAACCGTGATGCTCTTTGATAGCTTGGCGTATCTGCCGATACTGGTATTTGCAGTCAGCCTATTTACCGCTTCAAAGTTACATCGTCCTGGTGATCGTATCGAGGGGGACAAGGTTCTGCGTCATGATGGTATCGCTCGATTAACTCACTGGACTGCCGCTTTTGGTTGTTTACTTCTATTGATTACGGGCATTGCTCTAGGCTTTCTTTTTATTCCACGCTTTGTTGTCGACGCGACGGCTACAGCGATGATGTTTAATCTGCACTTTGTCGGTGCTCTATTTTTCGTTTTTGGTTGTGGCCTGTGGGCTAGTAATCAATTGGTCGAGCCCCGGCGCTTTAGTACACATCTACCAGACGAGTCACTTTGGATAGAGTTGAAGAAGTCTGTACTGCATTACACCCATATGTTGGGTATGACCAAAACCCATGTTGAAGCCCCAAAATATCATCATTCAGGCCGTCTCGCTGGCTTAGTCATTATGGCCTCCTCTTTTGTGGTTATTTTATCGGGTTTTGGCAAATTGCTGGCTCGCGGGCTTGATCTGAATCCTAGCATCGCAGAGTTGATTAACCTGAGTCATGGCTGGTCGGCACTAGCACTGTTGTTATTGATCCCTGTGCATGCGCTCTTAGGCGGAGTCGCGCCTTGGGCTTGGAACACATTGAAAGCCATGGTAACTGGTTATGTTAGTCGTGATTATGCGCAAAAAGAACACGCTATATGGTTTAGAGAATTAGAAGAAAAGCAGCGTCATCAGGAGTCGCAACGATGAGCATGAATAAGAATAGCTCTGAAATGGATACTGGCCGGCGTCACTTCCTTGCCGCTATGGGTGGTGTCGGTATGTTGATAGGTTTTAGTGGTACAGCCTATGCGATACGCGACGATAAAGTTTATATCAAAAGCTCAGGTGGTGCATTGGTGGTCGATCTCAAGAAATGCATGGGCTGTGGTACCTGTATGACTACCTGCTCATTAGTACATCATGGCAAAGCTTCGCTGTCTTTGTCATGCATTCAGATTGAGCAGGATGTATTTAAGCCGTTTCCACAAGATATTCAGATGAGTACCTGCCTGCAATGTCACGATGCCCCTTGCGTGACAGCCTGTCCAGTTAATGCCAATAAGGCGAGTGAAGACTTTGATTTTGTGCGCGATATCGATCCTGATAAGTGTATTGGCTGTATGCAGTGTATCGAAGCCTGCCCCCATACCCCATCACGAGTCCAGTGGAACCCGACAACCCGCTGCGCACAGAAATGCGATTTGTGCCTCAACACTCCCTATATGGAAGAGCAAGGTGGGATTGGTGGTGTTCAGGCATGTAGGAGAGTCTGTCCAGTTGGTGCAATTGCTTTTATTACTGAGCTACCAGAGCAAAGCCTGCCGCAAAATTATGTCGTGAATTTGCGAAATGAAAACTGGGCTAAATCCGGTAAGACTATCGAAGACTGAGAAATTTCATGAAAAAATTAAAAGGTTACGCAGGCAAAATCCTGCACATTGATTTAAATAATATGACTCATCATGTTTTGCCTACTGAAGATTATTATGAGTGGGGCGGTGGGCACGGCTTTGGTGCCAAGCTATTTTGGGATTTATGCGAAGATATCGAAGCGGTAATTGATGGCCGCGATCCACGTAACGTCATCACAATTGCAGGCTCACCTTTTTCTGGCACCAATGTTCCTTCTGCTGGTGGTCGCTGCGAAGTAACTAACGTTTCGGTGGGATTGATCCCTCGTAATCGCTTCACTCGTTCAAATTTTGGCGGTCATTTCTCTTCTATGATGAAGCATGCAGGCTGGGATGCGATAACCATCACGGGTAAGGCACCTTATCCTGTCTATATTGACGTGCGTAATCACCATGTAATGATCCGTGATGCTAGCCACTTGTGGGGTAAAGATACCCATGAGACTCAGCAATTTATTCAGGAAAATGTTGCCAAAATAGATGTGGCCGCAGGCTGGAATGCTCAGCTAGACGGCAACGATATTGGTCGTACAACACAAAAGGCCTCTGTATTAGCTATTGGTCCTGCGGGTGAAAACCAGGCTGCATTAGGGTGTTTGATCCATGGGGCGGGAAATGCGGCGGGTCAGGGCGGAAATGGAGCGGTATTTGGATCTAAAAACCTGAAGGCTATTAGCTTTATCGGTACGGGGTCGGTTGATATTGCCGATCCAGCCGCATTGGTCAAGGCTCGCTTTAAGACCCGTGAGTTCTACGCGGTCGATGTCGATAAATCAACGAATTTCACTTATAACGGACTCAGTGCTGGGCCTGCAGCTATAACGTTTTCTCAAATGCCGACAGAGCACCGAGCATCTTCCTGCCATGGCTGCGTTAACGGTTGCAAACAGCGTAATGCTATAGGTTATGGCAATGAAGTGACCTGCCAAACATCAGTGTGGTATCTAGGTGCTGTGCGTTCCTATAAGTTTGGCGGAGATGCGAAACTCAGCTTACACAACCGAAGCATAGATTTAACTGCGGACAGCCTTTATGCCGGGGACTTAGCTAATCGGCTGGGGATTAACACTTATGCCATCATGGCACTCATCCCATGGATGCAAAAATTGCATGCTAAGGGCAAGCTAGGTGTAGGTAAAAAGATTGATAGTAATCTGCCCTATGAAATCTTGGGTTCAAGGGAGTTTGCCGACAAATTCTGTCACGCTATTGCGACGGGTACGGATATCGGCGCGCATTTTCTTGACGGAGTCGTACCTGGTGTGCAGGCGTTAGGGCATGGCGCAGATGTTGATAATGGTACGTTGGACTACCCTTACTATGGTATGCCAGAACACGGTTACGATACTCGTGCCGAACTGGAGTGGGGCTATGCCACACTAATGACTGATCGGGACATGAATGATCACGCCTTAAATTGGATCTATTGGACCGTGAACCTTGCCAAGCTATCTGGTATCGATCTCCCTATTCCCGCAAAGGAGATGGCGACGTGTTTTGTTGAAAAAATGGCGCCCTATATCAAGCCTGATGAAGTCAGTGCTATGGATTACGCAAGTCATAACATGTACTCAGAAGTGTTAGCCCGTCAAGTGCAATGGGTTAATCACTATGGTCGCTTCTGGAAAAATTCTGCCTTGATGTGTGACTTCCGCTGGCCAGATTGTGTGAATTTACAGCGTGAAGATCTGCGCGGGGCGACAGGTAATGATGAGGTGGGTGAGCATGTGTGGTGGAATGCGGTAACAGGTGAAGATATTAGTTATGTTGATGGTATAGAGCGTGGGCGGCGGATCTTAAATTTAGATAATGCGATATGGGTGCTAGAAGGGCGCCACCGTGATGATGCTAAATTTGCCGATTATATTTATGACAAAAAGCTGACCTACAGTAAGTTGCCGACTTTCCTTTGGCCAGCTACAAATGAAGCGGGAGAGTGGGATTATCGTGACATGCTAGGACGTTCACACTGTCGCGAAGGTGTCGAGACGTGGAAGAGTCACTATTATCGAGCCGAAGGTTGGGATCCTGATACGGGATGGCCAACTCGAGCACTGCTTGAAAGCATGAACATGAAAGAAGTGGCTGACCGACTCGAACAAGTAGGCAAGCTGGGTAAAGAGGGGTAAGCGGATGTTAATGACACCAGAGTTTGCTACACAAATAACACGAAAACTGATGCCTGATGAAGAGCTTATCGCAGCAGTATTGAATCGACCTCGTGGAATATTTACCTGTAATATTTTAAGCTTAGCCGAATTTCATTACTTTATTCAGGGGACGCGTCAGTCATTGCCGTCGGTCAATTTTTCATTACTTGAACAATGGCTGCGAGAGACGATAGGTGACCGATTCTTAGCGGACCAAATTGCTGAGATTGAAGCCCAAGATGTTTGTTTTATCGATAAGTGTAAGTTAACGATCCCTGTCGTTGAGTCGAGATTGTTGGAAGCTTATTCTATCTTGGAGCTTGAGAAGCAAGACTAAAACAATATCTAGTATGGCCAAGCGTTAGGCTTGGTCATGCTCTTTATATTGGCTGGCATTAATGGATGTCTATTTCTTCTAACCGCTAATCTCTACCTCTCGACTATCATGTCTACCCCTCTACATCTTTATTTAGGCGAACGTCTCAGTGTTGAGCTCGGCTAACTTAATATATTCGCTTATTACTGCTGATTTCTATCCATTTTACCTGACTGGTTTTCAATTTTCATCATGGCTTAGCTGAAGCTGGCGACTTGCTGCAAGCCTATTTATCTGCGCAATAATTTGAACGTTTCCCCTATTTTATTTGGATTGTGTCATCTCGGTTAGCACTGAGCGCCCTAATCAAAATTGCATTACTTACTTGTCAGAACTGAATCATTAATTCATCGAATATAGCAACACAAGCCGTCTGGTTTGGTTATTTATACGCTCTAATAATTATAATGAATTGGATGATAAGATGAAGAATGCTCTATTAGTTTCCTTACTTGCCGTTATGCTGATTCCCACCTCTGCACACGCTGAAGAGGAACGCCACACTAAAGACCCAAGAAATGCAGCCGGAAAAGTAGGTGTCGAGGTTAGCCATCATGGTGAGTTAAAACTGGCATTCGGTAACGGTGCCAAAAACTGGTATGGTGACAACGAGAACGAGCTCATTTTTTTGTATGAGTTTGAGACCGGAACAAGTGACAGCCGATTTAGATTGATCAATTTTGACGATCGATTTGGTGGGATTTATGCCGATATTATTAACACCAATAATGAATCTGTACTGAACACTATTGGCTATATGCTGCCGTTCAACGCTGATAATGGTAAGACGATGTTCTTCCCGAGTATCAACTATAGTTATTTGGCCCTAGATGAAAGCAATGAGCTACGAACAGATGTTCCAGAGGAGCTTGGCGGCGGAAATCACAGCCAGCTTTCAAGTTTAAACCTATATATTTTACACCCATGGAATGAAACTCATTTCACATTTATCGAGATGTTTGGTGCTCGCTCTTTCGCTGGAGTGGAAATGGAGATGTATGATGTGGCCTGGACTCAAGGGATGAACAGTACGCTATTAAATAGCCCCGCCACGGTTTATTTTAAAGGCCAATATACTCGAACCGAAATGTTTGGTGAGTTTGCAGTCAATGGTTCGATTAATGATGAAGACTTGGTCTTTAGTTTTGGTGTAGATATAAAATTCTAAGTGATTTCAAAGTAATAACAGCCTATCTAATAACTCAAAAAGCCCGCCTATCGAAAGATAAGCGGGCTTAATTAGGTGGTCCGCCTTACCCCTAATAACCTTAGGGGGAGGCAATCAAAGAGGCGAATCATACATTTAGTTGTGTGTGACTTAGCAATTAGACTGGTTTAAATAGACACTTTAGTCGCTTGAAGATAATCAAACGTGACATGGCTAAGTAACCACTGACAGTTTTTTGATGTAAACGGAAAATCGTATCGTAGAGGCGACGGACTAGGCGGCCTTTTAAGATCAATCTATCGTTCATCATGGTGCTAATGGCAAAGTTATGGCCGATAGCGACTACCATGCCACCGTCGTTGTAGACGAAAGGCTTGAGGGGCTTGCCCTTTAAATGGGCAACAAGATTTTTAGCTAAATGCACGGCTGCACGGTTAGCTGCTTGTGCTTTTGGCGGTACCTGGCTGCCATCTGCTTGTGGGATCGCGGCGCAATCACCCAGAGCGAAAATCGATGAATCAAATGTCGTTGCCAGAGTTTGCTCAACCACTAATTGATTTAGCGAATTGCTCTGCAGACCGCCAATCTCTTTTAGCCAATCCGGCGCCTTAATACCTGCAGCCCAAAATTGCACGTCGGCATTTAGCACTTGGCCGTCGCTGGTGGTCATACGATCCGCTTCAACACTGGCGATACGGGTATTGAGCATGACATTAACTTGATACTTCTCAAGCCTTAATAATGCTTGCTCAGACATTTTCACTGGGCCGTTTGGTAATACACGGTCTGCAGCTTCAATCAAGTTGATATTAAGCTTTGCCGCATAAGGATTGCGACTTAACTCTTCACTGACTTTAGCTAATTCAGCCGCGAGCTCTAAACCGGTGGCACCAGCGCCAACGATATTAATGGTGCGACTCAGACCTGAGCGCAGCAGTGAGCTGATTTGGTGCCAGCTATCACGGGCTTGCTCTGGTGTATCTAAGAATAGGCAATGCTCTTTCGCACCTTGGGTAGCAAAGTCATTACTAATTGCGCCGATGGCAATGATTAAGTAATCGTAAGCTAGCGTATCAGTTTCACCGTTAGGCTTACGAACCACGAGTTGCTTGGCCGCTCGATTGACGTCTGTCATCCAAGCTTGGTAATGCATGTAACCATTATTAGCGCCATGGCTGAAATAGCAGATTGTGTCGAGATCGCTGTCAAAAGTACCTGCAGCAATCTCATGAAAGCGTGGCTTCCAATAATGGTGAGTTTCACCTTCAACCAGAATAACTTCATCTTGGCTATTTACACTGCGACCTAGCATGCTTGCGATTTCAAGACCTGCAGCGCCACCACCAACAATAACAATACGAGACATAATAATTCCTCTAAGCATCGACAGATGCGGATGTAATTTAACAAGAGCCTTGGGACTGAAAGGGATACGCAGGGTATGACCGAGTGCAGGGCTTTAATGGCGCTCATTATAGTTACCATTCATCTAGGAACAATTAGCTCAAAAGGTAAATTACTTTTGCGTGCTGGTAATAATTATGTGTTGGTTATAGCCTAGTGGTGGCTAAATTATTAGAGCTTCAGCATGTCTATCTCAAGCTTCTGGGGAGCAGCATTCGTTTGAATGTAAGACCAAACTTAGATGAATTACAGAAATAGGTGCTTTAGCTAGAGTAAATGTTTCCCTATCTAGAGAACAGCAATTATTATAGTCAGTTATGTTGTTTTAACCTGTTAAAACAAGGCTAATTAGTTGTATTGGAACGTGAAATAAATCACTTATGCTAGAAAGTAAAGTAAGCGAAAACTCTTGGTTATTAGTTAAGTATTCTCAAGCTATGATTCGGCCCTTATCGGCTGTCGGTATTATTTTTGGCTGTGCGGCAATGTTTGGCTATTTGGGCGCTATGGAATGGATATATAGACCTGTCACTAATGGACCTGCGACGAACCCATTAACTGCAATGTGTATGATTTTTATAGGAACCGCTCTTTGGATAAGTAAAAAGAAAAGTGATGCTAACTTGGCGCTGTTGTTATTATCGGCAGTTATCATTATTACATTGACCCTTATTTTTGATGTAATTTCTGGCTCAAACTTCTCAGCGATACTCACGCCTTTTCAGGAACAAGTCGCGCTAGAATTAAAAAATGGCAAAAGTAATAGCATGGGGATTAACTCCTCTGTCATGTTTCTTTTTATTGCTATTAGCTTGGTATTGTTTGTTGGGCAAAAATTAATTGCTTCGCAGTTGTTTGCCTTCATTGCTTTAGCCATACCCACGGTTTCTTTTACTGGTTATGCCTACGGGCTTGAACAGTTTTACGGCCAAATGTCGATGTTGACGGCATTTATAGGGTTTGTTCTGGCCATAGCGGCATTAATGATGACGGCTAAAGTTGGTGGTGTGAACGCAATCTTAAGTCCTTTTATTGGCGGGAAAATAGCACGTCGACAAACCGCTGCAGGTTATTTCGTCCCAGCAATACTTGGTTATTTGTTGATTAAATCGCTTTGCGCAATAGATGGGGAACTATGTGGCATTTTTGTCGTAACTATCTGTTGGTTTGTCATACTCATGATAAGTTATTCAGCTCTTTTTCAAGAGAAGATGGATCTTGAACGTCGACAAATGGAACAGCTACTGACCTTAGCTGCAATGAACGACCAATTAACCGGGCTGGCAAACCGTAGAAAGTTCCATGAATTTGCGCAAGAGGAGTTAAACCGTGTACAGCGTAACAAAAGCCAGTTTTGGGTTTTGGTTATGGACGTGGATTTCTTTAAAAAGATTAATGATACCGCTGGCCATGATATGGGAGACCAAGTGCTTATTGAATTGAGCAAGGTGTTAAAAAATTCAGTTCGTGCCGTAGATCTGGTGAGTCGAATGGGGGGGGAAGAGTTTTCCATCATTCTGAGCGACACGACAAAGCAGGGAGCTGAACGCGTGGCTGAGAGTATTCGAAGTAGCATTGAAAGCATCAAGATTAAGGGCTGGACAGATATATATGGACCCATTACGGCTTCTATTGGCGGCGCTACGAGTGATGGGGCCGATAAGCTTGAAAATACGCTGAAGATTGCAGATAGTGCGTTATATCAAGCAAAACAGCGTGGTCGTAATCAGGTCTACTTTGCTGCTGAGTGATAAGCATATCACTCAGCAGGCCAAAGCGAGTGGGGCCTAGTCTCTATTTTAGGCCTTCACTCAGGAAATCCAGCAGCATGCGTACCTTAGGCGAAAGGTGGCGATTTTGTGGGTACAGCGCCCAGATCCCTTCTTCGGGTTGGCGGTTTTGCTCGAGCAAGGGGGTTAGCTCACCCGATTCAATAAAGGGTAATACGTAATAATCGGGCAGCTGCACTATGCCTATGCCTTTAATGGCTGCATCAACCAGGGCATGGCCACTGTTGCAACTCAAGCTGCCTTTAACCCGTACATTCCTGGTTTTACCGCTCTCTTGAAAGCGCCAATAGTCCATGGTGCCAATTAAACAGTTATGCTGATCAAGTTCAGATAGTGAATGGGGTAAACCATAAGTTGCTAAGTAGTTTGGCGAGGCACACACATATTGAGTTCGGCTGCTGAGCTTCTTAGCCATCATGCTTGAATCTTCTAAATGGCCAAGGCGGATCGCCAGATCATAGCCCTCATCGACTAGGTCTAACTTCTGATTGCTTAGATTGAGTTTGACTTCAAGCTCAGGATACAGCGATGCAAAGTCATTAATTAGTGGAGCAATGGTTTTTTCACCATAGGTTACAGGCGCAGTGATCTTTAACAGGCCTCTTGGGGTAGTTTGTAAGTTAGTAATGGCGCGCTCGGCTTCTTCGAGGCCATCGAGTACCTGTCTACAATGCTGATAATAGACCCGACCCACTTCGGTAACAGATACCTTTCTGGTGGTGCGATGAAACAGTTTAGAGGCTAAGCGTGTTTCTAATGCACTTATCTGCCGACTAACCTGCGCAGTCGAGATCCCTAACCGTTGCGATGCCTTGGTAAAGCTTTCGGCTTCTGCGACGGCAACGAACTCACTCACACCTTCCCAATTAAACATTGTTACTCTCTAGAAATTATGGCTGGAAAATATGGCTTAATTATTAACATAAATGAGGTAAAAGCAATTTTTAATTTAATCATCGACAAAACCAATATCTCTCTTCTGTTGCTCATATAGCTGAGTTCCTCATGCTTTTAATTATTACTAAATAGAAAAAGTCATTTGTAAAAACCTCGGATTATCAAATCATATGTGAGGAATATAATTGCTGCCACACGTCTCTCGTTTCAATGCTGCTTTAAGCACTGAACGATTTACCGATATCGCCAAGGCTTAAGTTCCCCCCCCCTGCGTTTAGTATGGAATTTAGTATGGGGTTGATATTTGAGTCTTGGCCCATTTTAGGATCAATTATTATGACAACGTTAATTCACCCACAAGTCGACAACGGCATTCCTGCAACGGCAGCTAGTTTTGCTGGCGGATCACTGCAATGTAAATGTGCAAACAATCCAGTTGAAGTCACCATTGCAGCACAAACTGCTCATAACCATGTATGTGGCTGCAGTAAATGTTGGAAGCCTGAAGGCGCGCTATTTGCACAAATTGCCGTAGTCGCAAAAGATAAGGTTAGCGTAACCGCTAATGCCGACAAGCTACACATCATTGATGAGAGCGCTGCAATTCAACGTCACGCTTGTAAAGAGTGCGGCACTCATATGTATGGCCGCATCGAAAACACGGGGCACCCTTTCTATGGCTTAGACTTTGTGCATACAGAGCTATCTAAGCAGCAAGGTTGGTCGGCGCCAGAGTTCGCTGCGTTTGTATCTTCAATCATAGAGTCGGGTACTGCGCCTGAGGCTATGGCAGATGTTCGCCAAACTCTTAAGGATCTCGGTTTACCTCCTTATGACTGTTTATCACCAGCATTAATGGATGCAATCGCGACCCATGTTGCGGCTAACAAATAACGCTGAAGAGTGAGCCGATACCGGCTTAAATAGCACTTATACCAGTAATGCAAAAAGCGCTTCGGCGCTTTTTTTACATCTATAGCCTAGCAATATGGCTGATTATTGTTACCTATCTGCAAAGGTGTTTTAAGGCTTTGGTGGATTATCATATCTATTGGAACAACTATAATGTTTGTTATTGAAATGAGGCAGGCTGATAAGCTTTAAAACCTGCTTAGTTAACTGAGCGCCGAGGGACATGGAGTGCTTTGCCTTACATGGCTTACATAAGTTATTACAGATAGTAGAAGGTGTAGATTGTTAGACGCAGCCCTTACCTTTGGCTATAGATTAATAGGCAGTTGAATCGATTCATGCTCGGTAACCGCTAATTGTCATAGAGAGGTACTAACATGGCAGGTGGATGGTCAAGAGATGGTGCAGTACAAGATCAAATAGATAGCAGTGTAGAGGATGCGGTCGCTGCGGCGAGGAGCCGACTTATTGGCGGTGAAAGTCGACTGCATTGTGAAGAATGTGGTGAAGATATCCCACAAGCAAGGCGTATAGCCGTTCCTGGTGTTCGACTCTGTATTGCTTGTCAAAATGAACTTGATAACAGTCAGGCGAAGCAACACTTGTTTAATCGCCGCGGCAGTAAAGATAGTCAGTTACGTTAAATGACTGACTATAGAAAGTGAAGCTAAGCAGTACACTGCTTAGCAACTACTTTAAGACATATGTTTTAAAAAGTGCTTCTGTAATTAATGAAGCAATTTTCAAAAGATTATTACCATATGGTAAAGGTAAATTACCTATTGATGGGATTATCAATAATGAACAGGTAGTTATAATCTTTCCATACCCACTACGGTGACGCACCGTAATTTAAAGTTTATTAAAACTAGGAATACAAAATGACAGCACAAACAATCAAATCAAAAGCCGCAGTTGCCTGGGCAGTTGGTCAACCGCTATCTATGGAAATCGTAGATGTTATGCCGCCTCAAAAAGGCGAAGTACGTGTGAAAATGATCGCTACAGGCGTATGTCACACAGACGCATTTACTCTTTCTGGTGACGATCCAGAAGGTATTTTCCCTTGTATTCTTGGTCACGAAGGTGGCGGTATCGTTGAGTCTATCGGTGAAGGCGTAACTAGCGTTAAAGTGGGTGACCACGTTATCCCTCTTTACACTCCTGAGTGCGGCGAATGTAAATTCTGTAAGTCTGGCAAAACTAACCTTTGTCAGAAGATCCGTGAAACTCAAGGTAAAGGTTTGATGCCAGATGGCACCACTCGTTTCTCTAAAGATGGTGTTGAAATTTACCACTACATGGGTACATCAACTTTCTCTGAATACACAGTATTACCTGAGATCTCACTAGCGAAAGTTAACCCTGAAGCGCCACTTGAAGAAGTTTGTCTACTAGGTTGTGGTGTCACAACCGGTATGGGCGCGGTAATGAACACCGCTAAAGTAGAAGAAGGCGCAACTGTTGCTATCTTCGGTATGGGGGGTATTGGTCTGTCAGCGGTTATTGGCGCGGCAATGGCTAAAGCATCACGTATCATTGCTATCGACATTAACGAAAGCAAGTTTGACCTAGCGCGTAAGCTTGGTGCTACTGATTGCATCAACCCTAAAGACTACGACAAGCCAATCCAAGATGTGATTGTAGAGCTTACAGACGGCGGCGTAGATTACTCATTCGAGTGTATCGGTAACGTACACGTTATGCGTAGTGCATTAGAGTGTTGTCATAAAGGTTGGGGTGAGTCAGTTGTTATTGGTGTTGCTGGTGCAGGCCAAGAGATCTCAACTCGTCCATTCCAGTTAGTAACTGGTCGTGTATGGAAAGGTAGCGCGTTCGGTGGTGTTAAAGGCCGCTCTGAACTACCTGAATACGTTGAGCGTTACCTAGCAGGTGAGTTCAAGTTGAGTGACTTTATCACTCACACTATGGCTCTTGAGCAAGTTAACGAAGCATTTGACCTAATGCACGAAGGTAAGAGTATTCGTACTGTTATCCACTTCGACAAGTAACATCATTGTCTAAAATAACAAGCGCTCTCTGGCGCTTGTTATTTTTAAAGGCTTAATTTTTA
This sequence comes from Shewanella pealeana ATCC 700345, assembly GCF_000018285.1. Lineage (NCBI taxonomy): Bacteria > Pseudomonadati > Pseudomonadota > Gammaproteobacteria > Alteromonadales > Shewanellaceae > Shewanella > Shewanella pealeana. The sequence continues at coordinate 303,011 of NC_009901.1, forward strand.
AAGATAGAGCTTTAAAGGTTGAGCTTTACAGAATTAGTTTAAAGAATTTATAGGAGTCGGTATTAAATGACCGTTGAAAATATCAGTGTAAATAAGAGCTTTGGTGGTTGGCATAAGCAGTACAGCCATCAATCTAAAACACTTAATTGCGCAATGCGATTTGCCATTTATTTACCGCCTCAAGCGTCAAATGGTAAAAAAGTGCCAGTGCTGTATTGGTTGTCAGGTTTAACCTGCACCGATGAAAACTTTATGCAAAAAGCCGGTGCTCAGCGTATGGCTGCTGAGCTGGGTATTGCGATTGTTGCCCCTGATACCAGCCCACGTGGTGACGATGTTGCCGATGACACGGGTTACGACTTAGGTAAGGGCGCAGGTTTCTATGTTAACGCTACCCAAGCTCCTTGGAACCGTCATTATAGAATGTACGATTATGTGGTTAATGAATTGCCACAGCTGATTGAGTCTATGTTCCCGGTTAGTGATAAGCGCTCAATAGCGGGCCATTCTATGGGCGGCCACGGTGCACTCGTAATTGCCATGCGTAATCCACAGGCTTACCAGTCGGTGTCGGCATTTAGCCCAATTACGAACCCTGTTAACTGCCCTTGGGGCAAGAAGGCGTTCACTGCTTATTTGGGTCGTGATACGACAACTTGGGTTGACTACGATGCGAGCTTATTAATGCGTCAAGCGACTGAGTTTGTGCCAGCGCTAGTGGATCAAGGTGAAGCTGATGATTTTCTTATCGAACAGCTAAAGCCAGAGGTACTAGAGGCCGCAGCCAAGATGAGTGGATATCCTTTAACGCTAAATATGCAAGAAGGCTTCGATCATAGCTACTACTTTATCTCTAGCTTTATCGAAAACCACCTGCGTTTTCATGCTGAGCACTTAGTTAAGTAGTCGCTTATATAGGCGCGATTACTCGCTGACATTCCGACACGAGAAGCTGCCCACCAAGGCAGCTTTTTTTATTGCTAATGTTCAGGCCTCAAAGAGATTATTACCTAAGGGTAAAAGTCATTTGTATTTAATGGTGATTATCAATTCTTACTAGAGGGATATAATAGCCTCACTAATTTAAATATCTTTGCAAACATAGCGTTGCTGAACAAATATTAAGGTAAGAGCATGAGCTGGATTTTTCTTTTATTGGGTGTGGTTGCGGAAGTGTTATCTCATGTGGCGCTAAAAGCCACCGATGGTTTTAGTAAGCCTTTACCTGCGGCCCTGGTTATTTTAGGTCACCTAACAGCTTTTATCTTTTTAGGCCAAGCAATGAAGGGCATGCCAGTAGGTGTGGTGCATGCTTTATGGGCCGGTTTAGCGATTGTGTCAGTGACATTAATCTCAGCTCTATTTTATCGCGAACATTTGGATATGACGGCTTGGATTGGAATGGTACTGGTGGCTGCAGGTGTGATGATGATTAACTTCTCACAGGGGCATGCTCATTAGCGATAAGCTAATGAATCAAAAATAAAAAGCCCGCAAGCTTAGCGCTTGCGGGCTTTTATTTTTGATTCATCTAAGGGGTAATCTAGGAGCTAATGCAAAGATCTAGCTCTAAGAGTGTTCACCCAAGATGCATGCAGCTTGGTTACCCCTTAATTAAATAAGCGCCTTTGGTGGATAAGGTTACCGTAATAGGTAGGTTCGTTTTGTTTTTCCAATACCAACCATGGGAGCCTGCAAAAGGGGTAGTTAGTGTACCCTTCATTTTACTTGCAGTAGTCATCGCAAAGCTTTCGTAAAAGCCTGTGCTATCACCTTGTGGCTCGCCATGAAAATCAAAAAATAGTTCGCCGCCATCGGTACTCCAGTCGTATTCCAAGTGCTTACCTTGATTGAGTAAAAACTTGTATTCGAGGCCCTTACCTGCAGCGATAACAATATTCACTTTATCTTGGCGCATGCCTGGTTCTTGTGCCCTTGCTTGCTTTATTTCATTCACTGTCGGTGCGGGGGCGATCTCTAGAGTATTAGAAGCGCTGGACGTAGTTTTTTTCGGTGATACTAGAGGGAGTGGGCTGGCGTCTGTTTGCGCGGCTTCGGCAATCTTGGTCAGTCCCACAGCTTTACCTATGCCTGTTGGGTCGATGTTGTACTCAGCTGGTAAAATAGCGATGACCAATACAATTGCTCCAATCAATACTGCACACATACTGGCCTTTAGCAGCGTTGCATTCGAGTGGACTGGGATGGTGTTTGGGTTATCGATATTGGTTTGGTTATTGATGTTTTTCATTGTTGTTCCTTAAATTTATCTCATTTTCAATCTTGGGATTAGTGTCTAACTTGGATGCATCTAGCTAATGAAATAGCCAGTGAGCTGGAAGCCCACAAGCATTACGCCGGCGCTCATCAACAAGGTACTTGTCACCGTTGAAAACTGCAGGTAGCTTTTATGCCGACGCCAGATACTCATTAAAATGAGCACTAATCCAAGCGCTAAAAACTGGCCGATTTCGACCCCCACGTTGAATGCTAAGATGTTTGGAACGAGTCCATCTTGCGGTAATTGAAACTCCTGAATTTTAGTTGCCAAGCCAAAGCCATGAAACAGACCAAATATCATGACTGCGACTTTTGTATTGGGTTGAAAACCAAATACTCTTTGAAAGCCTCCTAAGTTATCAAAACCTTTATAAATAATGGAAAAGCCGATGATAGCGTCGATCAGATAGGCATTTACTTGTATGTCATAGTACACGCCAACTAACAGAGTAATGCTGTGGCCAATGGTGAATAGACTCACATACAAGAGCACGTCTTTAGTGCGGTAGAGGAAGAAAACCACTCCGACTAAAAACAGTAAATGGTCATAACCCGTGACCATGTGTTTAGCACCAATATAGATAAAGGGCAGAATTGATACCCCTTGGTTAAGAGTTAAAAATTGCTTGGTATCTTCATCGACACCATGGGCAAACAGTGAAAAAGAGGCGAATAGCCCGCATAGCATCACCATGAATTTAATGGCTGTGCCCAAAGATTGGCTCATTGCTGTTACTCCAAATTATTTTAGATGTTATTAAGCGCAGCGAAATAGGCTGATATATATCAGTTGCTTATGCACTTATTTATAAGAACGACTTAAATACTGGTAGTCAGTTATTTAAACATCGCTAAACAATAATTAGGTGTGCGGAGGAGGGATCGGTGGCGCATAGCGGTGACCCACGTAGCGTATATCGTTATCGCTAATAGTCTTGATGTGAATAAATTGGCTGGAAAATACTGTTTCTACAGGTATATCTGACGGTGTATGGCCATGATTGGCATGGTCATGTTCCGTTAATTGATTAGGTTCAGTGTTGAATGTGTTATCGCCATCGACTGCGGAGTCGACTGCAAGGTAAGGCGTGATAGATTCGGTGGCATTAAATGCGTTAGCAGCATGTGAGTGATGTCTGAATGTCTCAACTACTTCATGGCTATGATGGTGATATATCGATTGTCCTAATGGGTGTTCACCATTTGGGTATTGCACCGAATAGGCAGAACTCACGGCAAAAAACTGACACACAAAAAGCATTAGCATGATTGCCAATGTTGATTTTGAATGTTGCTTAGGCTGAACTTCAAACCTAAACATGTTTTGCATCCCTGTAAAAATAATAGCCCCTGATGAACGTTATGATTAGCATTGCGACTTGAGCATTAAATCAGATTGGTTTTAAAAGCGCTAGGGTAGATAGTGTCATTATTAAGCAAGTTTAATTAACGGCATTGCACCTTGTGCAGTAACTTTAAATAGCCGTTTGTTGCTTATTAACCGCGTGCGGCTACAGTTAATTTTACTGAAGCAGGAGATATCTTATGCGTACATTACCAATACTGTTGTTGATATTGAGCATTGCATTGAGCGGTTGCGCCTCGAGCGAAGCGAGTAAAGAGCGGGCCGCAATGTATACTTTTACTGAACTTGAACAGGTAAATTCAATCGGTAATTTTCGTATGGATGGTTGGGAAAGTGTCGATAAATACTCAGTTATCGTTAATTCCCGACCTAGGCAGAGCTATTTGTTGATCTTGAGTGGTGGCTTAAATGATCTTAAATTTGCCCAAGGCTTATTGGTAACATCCACTCTCGGCAAGGTCGAGGTGGGTTTTGATACTGTCTCTACCGTGCAAGACCCTATGATGAAGGCGCAAATAAAGCGGATCTATAAGCTGGAGAATAAACAGCAGAAGAATGATATTAAGGCCAAAATTGAAGCCTTCGCTGATAGCAAGTAGCGTTGGCTCGTGGGTCTGGCTAATAACTTTTAGTCGTGGTTCAGAGTAATCATATCGGCCAGCATTTAAGCCTCTCATTTATTAGAGGCTTTTTTATATAGTTCGTCTTCTGGCCATGGTTCCTAGGAGGCGTCTATCAGCATAGACTTCAGCCTAGTCGCCCAATTAACGACATGGTTAGAAATGACTCTTCACCTGAAAACGCCACTCCCAACTATTCACTTCAGGCCCTGATGTATAGGGCACACTTAAGTCGATATGGGCCACATTGCCGTAGCTCGATTTCGATGAATAAATTCGCGCGCCAATACCGAAACTGCCGATAGGTGATGACACCGCATTGTTTTCATCGGGGCCGCCAAAGGCGTGGCCCACATCGGTAAAAATTGCCCAGCCGAGCTCGGCTAACTGATACAGATTGATATTGGGGTAGTGACGGAGTTCGGCGGTAAAGGCCCATTGATGATCGCCATACTGATAGTCATTTGGGTAGCCGCGAACGCCTGTCTCATCACCTAAGGCAAATGGCTCGTCTAAGTAGTTATTTTGCGAAGTGCTGACTCTGAGTTTTGAGTAGGCAGTCCATTTTTGGGTGATATGGTAGAAGTACTCTGCAGCAAGATTAACTTGATAGAAATCTTTTTGGCTGGTGGCAAACACCCCTTTGGCATCCATCCCTAATAAAACCAGCTGTCCATCGCCTTGATAGCCACGGCTCGATATCAAGTCAATATGGTAACCAATAGGTGAGTTATCACTGATATCTCGAGTTTCTATACCGAGCTTAAAATAATGCTGCCAGCCTAAGTTAAAGTCCTCATTATTTTTAATTAGGTGCACATTGTTGAGCACCTTAAAGTCATCTTGTAGATATTGATATGCGATCCATGGGTAGAGGAAATCTCGGTCTTGTGGCAGTGCTGACATAGGGTAACTATCGACATGAGCGAACTCGTGCCTGTCTTGGGTAATCCCCGTGATAACTCTTGAGAGTTGTTTGCTATCGCGCTCGACTAGCCAACCTAAATGGGCGTTGTTATAGCTCTCGATATGTTCAAACTCACTGATATCCTGTCCGTTTTGTTTGAGTGTGTCGATACGTAAATCATCTAAGTATTCGGCGGAGTAGCTGTGAGTGCCATCTAAACTGTAGAAAGGTTTTTCAAAATAAACATGCTTTGCTTGGCCATCGCTATTATCGTAAAAGCTTGCGGCGATAGTCGCGTGTTTGATGACGTTCACAGGTGCTTCAACGGCAAACAGATAGCCCGTTCTATCAACGTTTGATTGATACTTTATACGGGTACGAATGCCGTAGCCGAGCAAATTATCTTCTTTAAGACCGAACGAAAACTTGCTCTCCCCACCGCTATGGCTGGCACTAAAGGTTGGTAATAGTGACCAGTTGTCCCAAGTTTCGACCAGAATATTTTCACCTTCATCGGCAAGATCGGCATCAGCAGCAGGTTGGGAAAATGTGACTCTGGCATCGCGAAGATAGGCTTGCGCCCGTAGCAGTCGTTGTGCTTCTTCTAAGTTTTTTAGGCTGACTTTATCGCCCTCTGAAAAGCTCAGTTTATCGCGGATCACCAAGTCTCGAGTATTGATATGTAGGTAATTGGCCCATCGATGAATAAAAAAAGTTTCGGGGTCGGATAGGTCAAAAATGTCATTACTCTTGATGACAATATTCTTGGTTTGCTTTTTTTGCTGGTAATCATCTGCAGCTTTGTTTTCGACAGCGGTAATTTTTTTTTCAGCCGAAGCTGCACCCGCTTGGATGCTAAAAAATATCGATAATGCTAGGCCGCAAACCCGTTCCATAGATAGCAGTCCTCCTTGGCTAGTATCGACAACAGGCATAGATTAATAACATATGCTAAGTGTAGATTAGTCAAGTAATAACAGGCTGTTTAACTTAGGCTAAACTTGGAAGTTAGATTAAAGTCGAGAGGTTTTAGCCTAATAAAAAGAGCGCCTATAAGCGCTCTTTTTCGGTATTGATTGCCGTTAATTCTTACAGGGTGCGCCTTGGTGGCACTGCGACATTGGCAAAAATTAAGCCCGCAACAATTGACATGAAAATTAAGAAGATTTGAATGCCTAAGTGCGACTGATTAAAGATAGTCTCACCCAAGATTAAGGTATTAAGGCCGATATAGGTTTTGCTGCCGGGTACTAAGATGACGATACCTTGTAAGAGTGCGATAGAGGCGGGAGCCTTCATCCAGCGGGCGAAGAGGTTGGAGTATACGCCTACTGCTAATGCACCAAAGAAAATACCGATAGATTCGCCAAAATAGAGTCCACCTAACATGGCTGAGAAGAAGGCGACGATGCCCGCCATAATCCCCCATGGTGAATCTTTTAGACGCGCTTTAAAGATAATCACTAGCGCTGTAGAAAGAATGGGGACCGCCGCCCAAATTCCCCACTGGGGTAAAGATTCTGGCGGCTGATAGGTTACTTCACCAAATAGTGTCTTACCTATAGCCATGCCTAAGATCACCCCAAAATAGAGCTTAAATAGCAACATGAAGGCATCCATGACCCTTGCTGTACCTGAGATTAAATCTCGTGCAGCCAGTTCGGCTAAGCCGAGCGTCAAGGCTAAACCGGGTATGAAAATGATAATGCCAGAGAGGATCACTACGGGAATATTCACCGAGGGATCAAATTGGGCAATGGCATAGGCGGCAATAGCGCATAAAATGGCGGCGAGAGGTTCAAGCATCTCAGCCATGCGTTTAGAGCGCTCGGCGCGATAGACTAAACCATAAACCATTAAGCCTAATATTCCTGACCAGAACACATCGTTCCAACTGGTGCCCATTAACATGGCAAAAGCACCTGCTGAAGTGCCAAAGGCCATTAGGGTTAATTTGGTGCCGTAGGGGTTAGGCTTATTGGCAATTTCTTCTAGACGTTCAAGTGCCTCACTAAGCGTGCGTTGACCAGACATGAGCTCTTCGACTAACTCATCGGTTCTAGCTAGTGAGCCTAAATCGAGTTCACCGGGTTTCACTCGGGCGACGTGGTTATATTCTTGGTCTTCCTCATGTTGCAGCACAAAAGTCATCGCAGTAGGCGAAATCAAAAAATAACCTTCAATGCCGAGCACGTTAGACACACCTTGCAAGTGGGCTTCAAGGCGGTAGGCCGGAGTACCAAATTTATGCAGTGCCTTACCGAGCCTAATGATGAAACGGCGCTTTTCTAAAAACTCTTGATTATCCACTATCTTACTTCGCTATAGGTGACTTCAGGATGATTCGCTTGATTAAACAACTGCTTATTATGATTGTTATTGGTTGTTCGGCGCAGATGCTCACTTGGCATATTTTGACGAGCGCATCTTACCTTATTTGGGCTAAAAAAGTTGCCATTTATTTACATAATGTTCCGCAATTGTAATGCTGCGGTGTTGAATACGAATTTTAATGGAAATCATCATGTCACTAGCCATATCTGGTCTGTATATCAGCCTCACCGCATTGCTTATCGTTGCTCTGACTTATCGAGTGATAAAACTAAGGCGTACCCATAAAATCGGTATTGGCAGTGCTGGTAATGAATCGCTGGCATTAGCTCAAAGGGTGCATGCCAATTTGCTTGAAAATGCGCCCATAGCCTTGCTGTTGCTGCTGGTCGCCGAAACCAATGGCGCTAACAATTTGTTACTGCATTTATTCGGTAGCATTTGGTTAGTCGCCCGTTTAATGCATGCCGTAGGTTTAACCCAAGGGAAGGGGGGTTACCATATTGGCCGTTTTTGGGGCATGTTGTTAACTTGGGCGGTGATTATTGGCTTGGCCTTAATAAACTTATTTTCGTTTATTATCGCACTCTAGTTTGACTGTATCGATTACGCCTAAAAAGCGTTAAAGCCAAGCCTAGTAATACCCACAGCCTAATTAGGGAATAAGACGCTATACTAAAAAAAGCATCAAATCGATGCTTTTTTAGTCACACCTTGCAGGCGGAGCCTGTTATACTCCGCGTCCCCGTTGCGAGAGCAAGTTGGGGCGCGAAATCTGCGTATTTTTTGAATTCAGTTAGGCTGCCTAATCCATGCAAGTAGAATCCACGTTATTTACCTTTTCCAAATATCGCCCTGAGCTCACTCGCCCAGCGCCTTTTTTGCCTATGTCCCGTAAGGAGATGGCAAAGCTCGGTTGGGATAGTTGCGACATTATTATCGTGACTGGCGATGCTTACGTGGATCACCCAAGCTTTGGTATGGCCGTTATTGGCCGCATGCTGGAAGCTCAAGGTTTTAGGGTGGGGATTATTTCCCAGCCTGATTGGTCAAACAAAGAAGATTTTATGAAGTTAGGTAAGCCTAACCTCTACTTTGGCGTGACCGCAGGTAACATGGACTCGATGATCAACCGCTATACGGCCGAGCGCCGTATGCGTCATGACGATGCATATACCGCTGGCAACATCGGTGGTAAGCGTCCCGATCGCGCAGTAACGGTTTACACCCAGCGCTGTAAAGAAGCCTTTAAGCAGGTTCCTGTGGTAATTGGTGGTATAGAAGCCAGCTTACGCCGTATCGCTCACTACGATTACTGGTCCGATAAAGTGCGCCGCAGCGTGGTTTTAGACGCCAAAGCCGATATCTTAGTTTACGGTAATGCCGAGCGCCCTTTAGTAGAGCTGTCGCACCGTTTAGCCGCTGGTGAGCCTATGTCACAGCTGCATGATATTCGTGGTACCACGGTTATTCGTAAAGAGCCATTGCCTGAGTGGAAGGGCGTTGATTCACGCAAAATCGATCAACTGCATAAGATTGACCCTATTCCTAATCCTTATGGCGCCGATGACGTAGGTTGTAAAAACCTGTCCGGTCCAACGGACGAGAAAATATTCGACAATGATGCGCCTAAGGCGATCAGTGTTCAGCCAGCAAGACCAAAGCCGTGGGAAAAAACTTATGTTTTACTCCCAAGCTATGAAAAGGTGTCAGAAGATAAGTATTTATACGCCCATGCCTCGCGTATTTTGCATCAAGAGCAAAATCCGGGATGTGCGCGTGCGCTATTTCAAAAGCACGCCGAGCGCGCTATTTGGGTTAATCCGCCTGCGTGGCCACTGAATACCGATGAGATGGATGGCGTGTTCGATCTGGCTTATCAGCGCGTACCGCACCCCTCGTATGGCAAGGAGAAAATTCCTGCCTACGACATGATTAAGACTTCGATTAATATCATGCGAGGCTGTTTTGGTGGCTGCTCATTCTGTTCGATCACCGAACATGAAGGGCGTATTATTCAGAGTCGTTCACAAGATTCGATAGTCAAAGAAATTAAAGACATTCAAGAGAAGGTGCCGGGTTTTACCGGTGTTATCTCTGATCTTGGTGGCCCGACGGCAAACATGTATCACTTAGGCTGCACTAGCGTAAAGGCCGAGAGTACCTGTCGCCGTCTATCTTGTATCTTCCCGTCTATTTGCGGTCACTTAGATACCGACCATCAGGCGACCATAGATCTATATCGCGCTGCCCGTGATATACCGGGGATCAAGAAGGTATTGATCGCCTCGGGTGTGCGTTATGACTTAGCCACCGAAGATCCTCGTTATGTGAAAGAGTTGGCGACTCATCATGTAGGTGGTTATCTGAAGATTGCCCCTGAGCATACCGAAGAAGGCCCGCTGAATAAGATGATGAAGCCGGGGATGGGCACTTACGACAAGTTTAAAGAACTTTTCGATAAGTACTCACAGGAAGCGGGTAAGAAGCAGTATCTGATCCCTTACTTTATTTCGGCGCATCCGGGGACCACTAACGAAGATATGGTGAATCTGGCTTTGTGGCTAAAGAGTGAGAAATTCAAGCTAGACCAGGTGCAGAATTTCTACCCATCGCCTATGGCGAATGCGACCACGATTTATCACACCGAGCTTAACTCGCTTAAAAACGTTAAGCACAATAGTGAACAGGTTACAGTGCCGAAGAAAGGTCGTCAGCGTAAGTTACATAAAGCCTTGCTGCGTTATCATGACCCTGTAGGTTGGCCACTTATTCGTGAAGCGCTTATTGCCATGGGTAAGGAGAAGCTGATTGGTAATGGGCCATCTTGCTTAGTACCGGTAGAGACACGCCAGGAGCGTGAAGCTAACCGCAACAACAAGAAGCTAAACACTAAAGATGATGGTAAAGGCAAGAAGGCGGTTACGCGCTTTTCAGCAGATCAATTTGATGATCGTAAAGCAGTTGGCAAGTCTGGACAGAGTATGGCTGGCGGTAATAAAGCAGGTCAGAAACAATCAGCTAAAAATAAGGCTGGTGGTGATAAGGCGAATCAGAACAAGGCTGCACAAGGTAAGCCTGGACAAGCTGGCAAACGTCCACCTAAGAAAAATGCCTGGGGCACCACGCCTAAGCATCAAAGGTAGAGAACCAAAGGTAAAGCAGTAAAACGCTTGGGGCGCTCAAACAAGTGCCCTAAACACCAAAGGTAAAGAACCAAAGGTAAAGCAGCAAAGGCTGGCTTTCTGTCTATGTCTAGGCTAGCTAAATAAACTAAAATGAGGGAATATCTTATACTGATTGGTATTAAGTATTCCCTTTTTTAATGGGCTCGATAATGACTCAAGAGACAAACGATAGTATCGAATATAGCGACGAAAGCTTTTGGCAAAAGGTAAAACTATTTGCTAAAAAAGCGGGCCGAGAAGTGATAGATAACGCCCTGTGTCTCTATTATGCGGCTAAGCGTCCAGACACGCCTAAATGGGCCAAGACGGTGATCTTTGGCGCGCTGGCCTACTTTATTTCACCGATTGATGCCATTCCAGACTTAACTCCTATCATGGGATTCTCAGACGATCTCGGCGCCTTGGCAGCGGCATTAGCCATGGTCTCTATGTATGTCGATGATAACGTAAAAAACCAAGCCGCCGAGAAAACAGCAGCCTGGTTTGATTAGTAGGTTAAAGGCTAGATTTTAGAATCGCTTTTAAAGCATTAATACAGAGAGCTTTCACCATCTGGGCGGTTCTTAAAGCGTCTATGTAACCACATATATTGGCTTGGCTTAGCCATGATAGCCTCTTCAACAATCTTATTGATAAAGCAGGCTCCTGCGTGTTCATCTCCCTTGGGAAACTTATCTATCATTGGCTCTTTAATAGTTAAGGTGTAGTGGCCACTATCGTTATCACGTACAAACACCACCGGTACTATGGCGCAGTTAGTATTGTCTGCTAACAGACTTGTTCCCGTTGTAGTACAAGCATTTTCTACGGCAAATAGTGGCGCGAAAGTAGAGCGGCGACGACCGTAATCATGATCCGGTGCGTACCACATAAAAGCGCCATTATTGAGTGCCTCCAGCATAAACTTAACGTTCTTACGATGGATCAAGGTATGACCACCTTGAGAACGGCCCTTTAATTGGAAGTAGTCAAAGCAAGGATTGTTGTTTGGGCGGTATACTGCCATGCCCTGCGCATATTGGCCAAAGGCACGACCGCTTAACTCAAGGTTGAGTGAATGCACTGCAATCAGCAATGCGCCACGACCTTCGGTTTTAAGCTTTTCGATATGCTCTATGCCAACTACGCTGGTGTGCTTGGCAATACGCGCATTAGACCAAAACCAAGCCATGCCCGTTTCGAATAGGGCTAATCCGGTATTCTCAATATTCTGTTTGGTTAACTTTTCACGCTCGGCGTCAGTCATGTCTGGAAAACACAGCTCAAGATTGCGCTTAATTGTGCGTGTGCGACGCTTCATAAAGCTAAGTACGACGCGGCCGACTAGCTTACCTAAACGAATTTGAATCGCGTATGGTAATAGGCTGCAAAGGTAGCTAATGCTAATAATTAATAAAACACACCAATATTTGGGATGTAGCATTGCTAGTGAGAAGGTTGGAACTGTGTACTTACTCATGTGGGATTGAGCTTTTAGTGATACTGAAAAATGTCGCGGGATTATACGTGATATTTTTCACTTTATAGCTATGTATAATTAGTTAATTAATCTAAAGCCTAGAGGGTGATTGATTTATAAAGTATTTAATCATTCAGTTAAAATTTATCTGTTTATGCTAGGGTTAATTTCCCATCATTGGAGATAATAATGAAAACAATAAAATACTCACAAATCGCCCTGCTAGCGGCTACAAGCTTTGCACTGCCAGCAATGGCAGTCACCTCTGAGCAGAGTGCATTTTTCGATAACCTAGCGGCTCATTGCGGTAAGGCGTTTGAAGGTACTGTGACTGCCGGCAATAGCGCTGATTCAGCCTTTAGCGGCAAAAAACTCATTATGCATGTGCGTGAATGTAGCGACACAGTGCTAAAGGTGCCATTTCATGTGGGTGATGATCATTCCCGCACTTGGGTGATCACCAAAACTCAGTATGGCTTGCATCTAGCTCACGATCATCGTCATAAAGATGGCTGTGAAGATAAGGTGACCATGTATGGCGGCATGACCGCAGATATGGGCAGCGCCACCGAACAGTCATTTCCAGTCGATGCTTACTCGATTAATAACTTTAGAGAAAATGGCTTAGACGTGTCGGTGACTAACGTATGGCACATGTACGTTAAGCCACAAGAATTTACTTATCGCCTAACCCGTGAAAATCGTGATTTCAGAGTCGATTTTGACCTGACTAAACCAGTCGATTTGCCACCAGTGCCTTGGGGTCATAAATAAGTCATTTACTATGATGTGAAGGATGTTGTTTGCTTAGGTTCTAGTTTTTAATTGCTAGGACCTAGGACCTAGGACTTATCTTCTCTCGCAGTGACGAAGTCACGTCTTCGTAGGGCGAAGCCCGACCTCGTCTTTGCTTTAACTCTTTGCTTATTCCTAGAACCTTCTTTTCCCCTACTTCTCTTCAAATGTAAAAGACTGGCCAGCAAGGGCTGCTTCAAACATTAATCCGCCTTTTGCTACGGTAAATACTGTCATGCCATTGATATAGGCTGCCTTGGCTGCGCCTTTACCTGCACCAGCTGAGTTACCTGTGGTGCCTGCTTGTGCATTGGCGCCAATAGTGATGGCCACGGCAGAGGCTTGTGCGCCAAACTCGAAGCTACCACTGGTAAAGTCTTTGTAGGCGGCTTCATCTTTAAAGAAGATGATTTCACTGTAGGCTTGACCGCCTAGCTGAAAACCAAAAGAAATCTGAGTTAAGCTGGTGTCACCGGTATAGCTGCCACCACGATAGACTCGGCCTTTGCCATAGGCGGCACCTATGCCTATTCCGCCTTTACCCACGGTTGGGAAAAGCGCATAACCGTAGGCGTTATTGAAGAATTTCTGAGTTTCGTTAGCTTGTTGAAAGGTACTCTTAGCCTGGGAATAGCCGTCTTCGGCGAGCGCCTGTGGCGCAAGCATCACGCTGGCAAGTAAACATAAGCTGGTGGTGATCCTCTTGATGAAGCGTGACATATTTTCTCCTCATTCCATAGACAGGCTAAACTTTAGCATACCCATCCTGAACAGAAAGTGAATACCAGAATTGTAACGGGGCTTATCTATACTAAAGGCAAGGTAAAAGCGCCAATAGGCGCTTTTCTTTGATGGTTAATCAATTCTAAACAGGAACATTATTCGACAGCTTGGCCTAAAACATAGTGATTAAACCACTGCTGATCCCACTCCATCTTGGCCTTGCGATGTTGGTACTTACTTAGGCCATGGCCTTCACCGGGATACACTACTAATTCGACAGGCACGTTGAGGTAGTGGTGCAGCGCGCGATATAGACCTTGAGCATGACCCACAGGTACGCGCTGATCGCCTTCACCTATATGGATTAAGGTCGGGGTCTTAATCTTATTGGCATAGGTTAGCGATGAGCCATGGTCATAGGCCTCAGGCTTTTCCCAAGGTAGGCCTTCCATAAAGTTGACTACATGCCCCGGTGTATCTTCAAGCATCCACTGTAGACGTTGATCGAACACGCCAGCACCAGAGCTTGCCGCCTTGAAACGGTTATTGGTGCTGATGAGTGCGTTGGTGAGGTAGCCACCATTACTCCAGCCCATCACTGCCATCTTGTCACCATCGACGATGCCATCAGCGATCAATTGATCCACACCAGCCATGATATCTTTGACTTCGATATCGTGTTCACGACCGACAAGATCGGTTAAGAACTTATCACCATAGCCCGTAGAACCTCGATAGTTAGGTGATAGCAGGGCCCAGCCGTTGGCGGTAAAAGTCGAACGACCGTAAGATCTATGCTGCAGTGCATAAGGGGTGGCCGAGGTGGGGCCGCCATGAATTTGTACGATCAATGGCAGTGGACCGTCTTCCTTCTTATAGCCAGCAGGCAGATCTAAAATCCCTTCGACCACGGCACCATCTGGCGCAGTCCATTTAACGATAGACACTTGTGGTAGCTTCCAGCTATCGACCTGAGGATTGATATTAGTCAGGCGCTTTGCTTTAGCGCGGCTGCTATTGGCGTCGGCGATAAACAGATCCGAGAAATGATCTAAGCCGTTGTGGCTAAAAGCAACTGACTTACCATTTTGGCTAAAGCTATAACTGCCTATGACCATGTCACCGGGGATCACGGCGCGAGTATCGCCTTGTTCGCCATCATCTATTTCAGTGCAGAATAGCTTTACGCGACCATAATCGGCGCCGCGATAGCAGAGTTCATCACTGTTTGGGCGCCAAGTCAGATCGCTGGCCGTGAGGGTGACATCGCCGGGGCGTGATACTTCCAACGATGGCTTGTCGGTTGATTTAGCGTTAGCGATAAATAGCTGGCCGGGATGGCCGTCAAAGTCAATTCTAAAGGCTAGCTCAGTGTTGTTCTCTTGCCAAGCAAGCCCGAGCAGCCAGCCGTAAGCTGAGGGGGCATTATCACGCCACTGAGTATCTGCTAACACGCTGTTTTGTTTGGTTTTGGTATCGAAAATCTCAACGTATGACCAACCTTCTAAAAAGACCAGTTCGTTGTCTGTGGTGGTGATACGAGCTATCTTGCTGCCATCTTGGCTGACCTTAAACTCCCAAACGACTTTGTCATCATCGAGGAGTAACTTTTGCTTAAAATGCTCGAGATCGAGTTGATATAGCGGATTGGTTTTTTGCTCGCCATGGCCATATTTCGGCGCACTGTGGCTGGTGCGCATCGACGCCCATTGATCTGTGTCGGTTGTGGTTTTAGTGGCTAAGAAATACAAGCTTTTGCCATCATGGCTAAGTTCGAATCCTGCCACGCCTTCCGCTTCTTTGGTCATAGGTTGACTGTCGCCGCTGCTGACTGACAGGCGAAACACCTGAGTCTTACCGTTGAAAGGCGCCTTTGCTCCTTCCTGCTTTATTTTGCCGAGATAGTAAACATACTCGCCATCAGGACTCCACTGGGGGCTTGATTCGCTCTCGTTGGTGAAAGTCATGCGTTTTGATTGGCGAGATTTGGTATCTAGCAGCCATAAATCACGTTGGCTCTTATCGAGCTCCTTGTCCCATCGAGACTCTAACCAAACCGCGTGTTTACCATTAGGGCTCAAAGTTACCGAGCCCATGTTACCGATATCGAAAAAGTCATCTATGGTGATATCGTGAGTTCTGTCTGCCGCCATGGCGGAAAAGCTGCTGCCTATCAGCGCGGCAGCGAGCAGAGAAAGCTTGTGTGCTTGCTTCATGTATTAATTCCTACCCTTCAATAAGTTAACTGTTATTTATTATTTTATTTATATGGTTTTTAAAACCAGGGTTAATACACTAGCGCAACTTTTACGCAGTTGGCTATGAAAATTACGCTAGTTTAGATTTTCTTTATGATGAATCAAATGGATGGGGTTATGGGCGATTCAGGTCTTTATTTTGCTTTTCTTCCTGCATCAATTGATGCAAGTAGGCTATCTCTTCTGAGCTGAGTAGCTGCTGACTGGCAGGCATAGGCTTTCTTTGGGGCTGCTGCTGGGCAAGCTTGCCACGTAAATAGGCGGCTCGAGTGATCTGATTGAGGCCGTAGATTGCTAATATGTACACGGTTAATAGCATGGTCAGCCTCGTTGTGGCTTGATTGACCATAATGGCTTGATCGCCTAGATAAAATGGCAAAATGATAAGTACAGCCCTGATAAGCCAGTTGCTCATGAGCGCTAAGGTTAGCACCAGTAGCCAGCGAAACTTGATGTCTTTCAGGCTATCTTGGTGCAAGCGAGAGGCTCGGCCTGGATAGCGGCTTAGCATTTTAATGATGTAGTAAAAATAGAGCCCCGTTTGGATAAAGAGTAGTGCGGGTAGCAGCATGGCTAGCAGGCTTAAATCTGTGGCTTCAGTTGGCTGAGAAAGCCCTATGCCAGTCCCGTGATTATCGAATAATAGGCGATAGACTATAGCAATAATGACTAGAACAGCGATGAAGAGTGCTGGATAAAAGTGACGCGAAAAACCAATGGCTTGTTCGATGTCATTTAGGCTGCGGTCGCAGTAGAGATAGAGCAACGGCATCACAAGGAAGTAAACAGGGATGATTAGGGTGAATACTAGGTGGATAGGCGCGGGAGCATTGTTACTGGTCAGTAGGCCTGTAAAAAAATACAGCGCCATAAGACTGAAAATATTTGCGAGGATCTTATGGTTACCATTTTTTTCACTGTAGATATAGCGGATATACAAGCCTAGGCCTAGACAGTGAATACCGCCAAGCAATGAGAGCCACCAATAACTTTCAGAGAAAAACTCGCTAAATTCATTCATGCTAAACTCATTTCAACGTATTGCTCACCCAGATGCAAGTGCTGAATATTTAAACATGTTCAATTGATAGCAATATCTTATGCTAGCTCCTGCTATCTGTCGCTAAGGCCTGCTACTAGACTATTTCATTGGTGCGATTAAGTTAAAACTTAACTCGCTAGTTTGGAGACAGAGTTAAGCTTATGCAGCAAGGCTTCCTTTTTAAAGGGTTTTGCTAGGTAGTCATCCATGCCTGATTGGTAGCACTTTTCAATATCTTGATCGAGTACGCTCGCCGTTAAGGCTATGATTGGTAGGCGTTGCTGAGAGTTTTGACTCTCCCATTCTCTGATTTTTTCAGTTGCCGTGAAGCCATCCATAACGGGCATCATGCAGTCCATTAATATGGCGTGAAAAGCTTCACCTGCACTGATGAAGTCATAGGCTTCTTGGCCATTGTTGGCGATAATAAAATCGAAGCCGGCTTGTTTGACTAGTAAAGAGGCCACTTTTTGGTTTACTAAGTTGTCTTCCACTATCAATATTACAATGTTAACTTTTTCAAGTTCTTCTGCGGGCTTATCAGTATTAATGACATTTTTTGAATCTTGCTTACGTCTTAAATTACGGCTTTCTAATCCATTATGTAGTGCATTTTTGAAGCGATTACCTAGCAGTGGCAGAGTAACGCTGGCATCCATATGATCTAATACGCGCTTCTCTGTGGGGGTATTGATTGCAATCGTAAAAATATCTTTCTGCTTTAGCTGTTCAGGTAAGCTTGCAATGGCACCTCTCGTTGATGAAAAGCTATCAACAAATAAGAGGTCAAATGTTTGTTTATCTTGTAGTAAGTCGAAGCAAGATTGGTAATGAAAATTGAGATTAAAACCGTGTTGCTGGCATTCTCTGCGAAGCCGCTCGCTAAGATCTGAGTTATTAGAAATAAGCGCAGCCGTTAAGCCTTCAAATTGAGTTGACTTAGGTTTTTCCTTGGCGATAATTTGAGATCTCAGCTTAATGGAGAAACAGCAGCCTTGCCCTTTAACTGAATTAATGCTGATCTCGCCTCCCATCAGTTCAACCAACTGCTTACAAATTGCAAGGCCAAGGCCGGTACCGCCAAACTCTCTGGTGGTTGTGTCATCTTCTTGGGTGAATGGAGAGAAAATATATTGCTGTTTTTCTTTTGCGATACCAATGCCGCTATCGTAAATACTAATAATCATATCGCAATAATCAGCGGTATTTTTGCTAGATACCACCACCCTTATGCCTCCTTCATGGGTAAATTTCACCGCATTAGAGAGTAAGTTCATTAGTACTTGACGCATTCGATGTTCATCGAGGGAGATAAGGTAAGGGGTGTCGCTATCAATCTCGACCGCTAATGTGAGGCTTTTCTCAGTAACCTTTGCCAGAATCATGGTTAAGGTGTCGTAAACCACCTCGCTAATGTCTGTGTCGGTATTGATGATGGATAGGTTGCCTGACTCTATTTTTGAGAGATCGAGAATATCATTAATTAAAAGCAGCAGAGTCTGTGACGAAGTCTCAATGGTTTGCAGGTATTCATTCTGGATTGCAGTCAATTTGGTGTCTGCCATGATGTCAGACATACCAATAATGCCGTTGAGCGGTGTTCGTATTTCATGGGACATATTGGCTAAAAAAGAACTTTTTGCCTGATTGGCTTTTTCAGCTTCTAATTTTGCGCGTAATATTTTTTTATCGTTGAGGTGACGCTCATTAATGAGGTTGTTTAACTTGTTGGAGAATAAGCTTAATTCATCCCCACCACTTTCATTGATTTTTTTAGAGTAATCATGGGTTTCTTCAATTTGAGACATGGTTTTTATGACATGGCTTAGGTAGTTAATTATCCGCCGATAGAGATTAGCACCTATGGTGGCAATGATAATTAAAGAACCTAAGAGTGCGCCAAAGAACAGCATGATTAATTGCTTAGATTGGGCTATTTCGCTCTGAATGTTATCGGCGAGCTGGGTGGAAAATGTTGTGACTACATATTGAATTAAATCTAAACGTTGACTAAATGCCGACAAGCTTATATTCGGAGAATCGCTCAATGCTTCTTCATTTAAAATATGGCTTCTAAGCTGGTAACTTTGTTCAAAGGCTTTATCTGAAAATGTATTTAAAAGTAGTGTGATCTGCTCTTGCTTGGCGTTGATATCAATAAAGCGCTCAACATAAAGCTGTTGGCGTTCTGTTACGGTAACTAATTGGCTGAGTAGTTCAGGATCATTACGGTTCAATAGTAACTGGTTGATTAACCACTTCTCTTCTGTTGACCATAAGGATAGCCATTGTAATTGGTAGAGGATGGCCAATTGCTGATTTATCTCTTCGGTAACCCCTGAGGGATCTTTTTCTAGTGTCGTTAGCGCTTGAATTTGTAACTCATTGATCCAGGCTGACCAGTCGGCTAAACCTGCTGCATCAATATCACTCATTTCTGTTAATGCACTATTGATGCTGTCGAGCCAGGACATCATTTCTTCGGTATTACGGCTTGTAAAAGCGAGTGGTAGTTGTTGTTCTATTTGGTTAAGTGTCGAGGTAAATGAGGCTGGATCTACTTTTAGATCTTGTTTGAAAAGCTGCTCTCTTGCTTGATTAATTAAACTATTAAGCTGGGCTAAAGACTCGAGGACACTAACTTTGCTGTTGAGGGTATTTAACGCTTCAACATTCTGGCTCTGCTTCTTTACTGCTAAGCCTGATAAAACGGAGGCAAAAATAAGTGGTAATAGCACTAATGCCAACATCCTTATTTTTATTGAAATATTGTTCAATAAGCTCATTTCTACTCCGTGAATTGAACAGTTAGCGATATGCTTGTAGTTTGACTTCGCCTTGACTATATTCATCTTAGTACAAAAACTATCTAGGAATGAGGGTTTTTAATGTTTAAGGGATTAAGCGACCATATAGTTTGGCGTATCAGTCGCCGACTATTTATCTTACTGATGCTTTTATATATTTCCCCCTCCGCTACAGCTATCGAAGCTAACTCCAACGACGGTGAAGATGTTGAGTTTGCGATTTTCAGCCTTAATGATGATTTACCCGCGCTGAGTAAAAGCAAAGCGAGAATGCTCTATCGAGGTAAATCGAAGAAAATGTCTGGTAGTTTGAAAATTGTACTTGTAGATCTACCTGAAGCCTCTATTCATCGCGAAGACTTTTATAAAATGTTACTCGGCAAGTCAGTTTCGCAAATGAATGGTTATTGGGCTGGACTGGCTTTTTCTGGCAAAGGCCAACCGCCAGAAGAGCTTGATAGCGATGACATTAAACAAATCCTTAAATGGCTAAATGAAAATCCCAATGGTATTGCGTATGCACCAATTGAAGCGGTACCGGAAGAAGTGAACATATTAATAACCGTGCCACAGGGAGAGTAGCCATGTTATTTCGTCGAGTTTTTTTTATCACACTATCATCCCTGCTATGTACGCCTGCAATGGCGAGTATTGAATTGACGGAAAATATACGGTTAGGTGGATTCGGTTCAACCTCCATTAGTCAGAGTGACAACCGCACTCCGTTATTCATAAGTCGAGAAATTACCGATGAGACTTGTTATGACTGTGACACCACCTTTGGTTTACAGTTAGATGTGGGCATCGCCGAGGGATTTGGGGCATCAGGACAAGTGGTAAAGCGAACTCAGGATAGCTGGAGTGATCCAGAGCTTGAGTGGGCTTATTTATTCTACGAGTTTGATGACTTTGAAGTGAGGGCTGGTCGTCTACGCTTACCGTTATTTTTAGCTTCTGAATATTACTATGTTGGCCAAGCTTACCCGTGGATAAGGCCGCCTCAAGAAGTTTATGACAGCATTCTAGGCTTCACTTTTTATGATGGACTGTCTCTTTCTTGGGATTATGAAATTTCTGATGAACTACAGCTTACGGTTTCCCCATATTATGGATTTGACCGCCTAAATAAGGTCGAGTTAGGCGAGTTTTTATTACAGTTTGATACCGAATATATGGCGGGGATCTACGTCGATTTGACCGGGTTTAATTACCGCATCCATAGCGGTTTTATGCAGGCTAAATATGCTCAGCGTCCTTTTAATACCACACAAAAATTAGATATTTATACCTTAGGTGCCGAGTACAGTTATGAGTCGTGGCAGTTTATGGCAGAAACTGAGATTGACCGGCTACAGGCCAATTGGTATGCCTCTGTGATTTACGCCTTTGACGACTTATCTCCTTATATTACCTATGCGGAAAGCCATCAGCTGCGTAAATCAAAAGGGGTGACGGCTGGGGTTAGGTATGACGTGACTTCCAGTATTTCGTTAAATGCAGAGTATCAGATGATTTTCTCCCAAGAGGAGGGCAATAGGGCGCAGTTTGTCACCTCTCCTTTAGTGTATGGCGAAAGTGCAGATGTAGACCTGATGACTCTAAGCGTCAGTTTTGTCTTTTAATGATGGATAACATTCTATTTTGGCTTGGTTTTTATATAGCGATGTTGATTGCTTCAATTGCAATAGGCTATAGCAAAGGCAATATCGTTGCCGGAGCATTGTTAGGCTATGTGCTGGGGCCTATAGGGGTATTGCTATTGCTGCTGAGTAAAGATAGGAAAATGCTATCCTGTCCTGAATGTAGCGCTAAAATACATCGCCATTCGTATATCTGCCCTCGGTGCCAGCAAAAAGTATTGCATCGGTTTGAGCTAAAATAGCAACTGATCTTGTTGTTTTAGAATTTAAATGAGTAACTTATGCTGATTGAGCCGTCTTTAAAGCGTCCAGTCTCTGGACCTCTGTCTGCACTATTCCAGCGATTACCTGAATAATTATTATATTGAATGGTGATGGTGCCTGGATGCCAATCGAAATAGCCGAAGCCGTAGGTAAAGTCCGGGTTCCAAGGTTGTTTCTGTTCACTGTCAAAGTAATAAAATGCGGTCGCATTGACGTACCAATTGCCTACTATTGAATATTTGCAGCCTAGGCTAACGGTTTGGTGGTGGTTTTTATATTCAACACTTGGGAGATCAAAATACTCGGGGGTGTAGTTGTAATCTAATTGGCAGCCCATTGCGCCGTCATCTGTAAAAGATAACCAGTCTATAAAAGGTTTAGTGATTGGAAACTTCCAACCTAGAGACCAGGTTCCTTGAGAGAACTCGGTATGTTTAACCTCTGATTCTGGGTTGAATCGATTTCCGCCATAATTTGAATAGAGCAAACTAAAAGTATAGGGACGCCAGTCACTGTAGCCAAATACATAGGTAAAGTCTGGGTTCCAAGCTTGCTGTAAGTCGCTATCGAAATAGTGATAGGCGGTTGCAGAAATAAACCAGTTGCCAATAATGCTGTGCTTTACAGATAGGCTGGCTGTTAGGTTTTGGTTACTGGGTCCGGTCGTTGCGTTAGCGGGCAGGGTCGCTGGCGTTTCGACTAATGGGTAACCTAGGTTGACACTGGCGCTCCAACGTTTATACCAAGGGGTATCTTGATCCCATTGCTCAAGCGAGAGGGCAAATGAACTGCTGATCCCCTTCCAAATGAGATCGGATTCTGTCTCTTTTGTCGTTTTCGAGCTGCTTTCGTCACTGCTAATTTCAGGCGATAATACTGGTTTTGGCGCATGTTTAGCCATCTGAGTCTGGTGGTCCGTTGCCAGACACTTGAAAGTCATCAGAGTTAACATGGCTGAATATAAGGTGTACTTAACTGTCCCTGTAAAACTTGTTATCAATGCTTTTCCCTTTTGAATAAATCCTTAATAGCCTTAGTGCGTTGCTAATCTAGCCTTGA
The DNA here is from genome assembly GCF_000018285.1 of Shewanella pealeana ATCC 700345. Lineage (NCBI taxonomy): Bacteria > Pseudomonadati > Pseudomonadota > Gammaproteobacteria > Alteromonadales > Shewanellaceae > Shewanella > Shewanella pealeana. The sequence goes on from NC_009901.1 coordinate 325,750, forward strand.
TTTGAGCTTGTAAAGTATCATTTGATAAAGGTTCCAATATGGGCCGTCTATTTCGAGACTTGTACCAAAGGCTAACCAAAATCAAAGAGTTAGTATTTATATTGTAGGCGGTATTTGTTTTGCCATCGGCATAAAGACCAGTAGGAATAACTGAATGTCTGGTGCTATTGCTTACTACAAGTTGTGCAAGTTGCTGGCTATAGGGCTCGCTAAAGATGACGCTCATAGCAAAGGCAGCTTTGTTACTAAAGGTTTGGCTGTAGCTAATGGGTTTTCCTGAATGAGACACACTTTTCCAAGCTGCACCTTGATAAATAATGTTGTTATAGAGAAACCAAGGGGATCTGTTTAATGCGTCTTCGGCGTATGCGCTTAACTTGTTATTGCTTTCAGCATCAAGCTTGTGCAGCTGATAAATTTGTTTAAGTTGATTCCAACAGGCATTTTTATGCCCTACTTCAATGGCATGAAGCAGGTAAGGGTCTAAGGTGAAAAAGGGCAGATTTCTCCTATCAACTAGCAATGAAATACCGTCTACTTTGACGCTTTCGAGGTCATCGCAATTATAGGCAGCTTCAACATCTAAGCCTGCCAGTTGATATCCAGTGGCAGCATATTGTAGATAGCCTAGACGTCCTTCCTGACGAAAATACTCTTTTCTGGAAGTCAGTTTTGTGCCGTATAAGTTACCATTTTTTGTTGCACGTTCTAACTGCCAGCTATCTTGTAGCTGGCTGACTTTTTCGGTGAACTGGGGTTTATGTTGTTTGAGTATTTCAAGCCAAATATACAGGCGACCTAAATCCAATGCAGACCAGCCATTGCCATTTGATGGGGTTTGGCTTAGACGGCCGGAGGGGAGCGCGCTGCGAGTGTTATACTGACGATTTGGCAAAATGTCTTTGTATAATGGCAGTTGTGCTAGGGTGGCGAGTATCTTTTCAAGGCGGAAATGAGTTTGTTGTTGAGTGGTAATTTCAAGTGCTTCGAGTGCTAGCAGTCCTGCAATCGCACTGGCAACATCCCACATGGTTGCATGACTATAACCTTGAACTGAATCTATGAGCCCTGTGTCGGCATTCCAATTTTTATCGAAGTACATTTTTGCTTTATTTATAAGTAATTCATCGTGGCGTGTTAGTGGTATCACTTTAGGGGGCACAGTTTGGTTTGTTTCGGCCTTGTTGACCGTACTCACAGCGAACGATGGGACTTGATGCCGAGTTTCTGTCTGTTTTTGTGGGATAACCGCTCGGCGCTGAAAATGAATTTTTTCGGGGACCTCGATGCTTTCGCTGTGCTGAATGTTACGCGAGATTGATTGTGATTGTATTTCTGGGGCCGATGGCGAGCCTTCGGCGGCGCAACTAAGCGCGCTAAAAAGAAATAACCAAGTTAGACAATACCTAAGCAAGTAAGGTTTGGTCATTGCCTCATTGAACCGCTATCTATTGCAAGATCGCTTTGATTTGTTCATTGATGACCTGGATCTCGCCACAGAGGTTGCTAATGGCGCTTTCATCTGGAATGGTGCCAGCCTGAGAGCTTGACTCAACCACTTGTGCCAGGCTCATGGCATTCTTGGCACATAAATTACTAAACATTCCTTTCAGCTCATGGGATATTTGGAATAAGCCATCAAGGTCATCCGTCGCGTATTTTTGTTGAATGACGCTATCACTTTGACCGTATTCATCCATATAAATGGTAAGCAGCATCTCGACCATAGCGTCATCATCATCACAGAGTGCTTTAAGTTCATCAACTTTAATCATAGTTTACTCCTTTATATGGCTCGCTATGGTATGCCTATCGATGATATTTCAACAAGGTTCTGTCGATGCCGCTTTGACTTGGGTGAGCCAAGCTGAAAGTACTTGCGGTGTCATTAGCGCCTCATTACCTAGCTCGCAGTCCTTCGCGTTGACCAATTCATCTGGAAGTTTATCAATAATGGCCTCAAGATCTTCTGCTGTTCGTACATGCTCGTCAATTAACTGAGCCATCTCTTTATTGTACTGGATATTTCTAGCCCTTAATGCTGTGACTAAGCCTTGCAATAGCGTTAACCAAGTACTCATTGGTCCTTGGGTTATAGAGGCTGATTCGGCAGCAGAGTCGATAAATGCGAAAGGCACCGTCGCTATGTTCAAATTGTGCTGCATTGCGGCAAGGATCCAATCGGTATCGAATGAAAAATCAAAAACACTGGGGTTGGCGAGAATACAAGCAAGCGCTTCTGTGCTAAATAGCTTATAGGCTGCTTGGGTGTCGTGAATCCCCTTAGTGAAGATGCTTGCGCCGACCATTCTTTGCATATGACGTAGGGTTTTAATACCAATTCCCCAGCGTTGCTCCTGCTTTACCAGTATCGACATGGGATGTTTCCGATTGCCAAGAACTACCTGTGCGTCTTGCTCAATAAATGGCTGTAAAATAAGGCCTAGCTGCCCCATATGAACCGAATTATCTGCATCGGTATAGAGGACTGCATCAAGGTGATCTTCTAGGGCATGCATGCAGCCATGGATGATGGCGCCGCCTTTCTTTGAGTCGTCGACATGCTTTAAATTCGCCAGAGGGCCTTTATCAAGCTTTACCCCATCACTGAGTTTTAGCACTTGTATTTTTTTTGCTTGTTTAGACTGCTGTGCAATGCGAGTCGCGATATCGAAGCTAGCGTGTGGGCAGCCGTCATCAACCGGGTAAAGCCGCCAATCAAGATTGCTTTTTTTACAAACCCACTCTAACTGCTGCACTTTGGTGAGTAGTGAATTCTCTCCATTGGGGTTAGTGTTGGATTTACCGAGTAAGCGATGATGTTCGCCCCACATAGCAAAAACGATCCCGACGGTAATGGGTTCGTTAATTTGTTCAACGTATTGTCTTGAAAGAACTAACTTTACCGCGAGTTTAAATGCCAGTGGACAGTCATCTTTTTGAGATAGCTTAATAAGTTGTTCTGGTGCTGTCTGTTGTAATGCGAGTAGCGAGTCGGCCAATGTCAGCAGCGCATCTTGGTGAGCAGGCTCAGTTAAATCAAACTGGTTGCTTGCTGCGCGGTAGAGTTGCTCTAGATCTTCTCTTGGGGTCATCATATTGAATCCTTTCATTGCCTTCGCTCGTCCTGAGTTACTGGTATTTCTTTAAATATTTATCAAGAAAATACAACGTTATCCAAAGGCTAGTAATAGATTTGAAAAACGGCAAGTTTCTTAGTTACTTCAATCGCTATGTTTAGCATGCAACATCCGATTTAACGTGAGGGCGACGATATCGCGTGTGATGATTTCTGCGGTTAGTCATTTAGGCTGTTGTCGATCTCTGAAATGCTTGATGAGAAAGGTTTGCTTGCAGGTTGCATCATTGGTGTTGGTTCGGTTGTAGGTATAGCTGATTTGTTTACTGGTGCCTCGGTGGGAGTTGTGGGCACTGGCTGTATTTGGCGTTTTTGTTTGGCACTGACCCTGACCCTGACCCTTGGGTTTTGTCCAGTTGCTAGATTACCTTTTGCCATCGGATTGTCAGCGGGTATTTTCGGCTGTACAACAGCTTGTTGCGCGGCTGCAATATTCGCTTCTGGTGAGTCAATTGTTTTCGCTGTTTTGGGCACTGTTGACGTTTTGGTAATGGGCGTTGGAGTAAACGATGGCGTTTGTGACACATTAGTCTGTATACCCGATAGCTTTTTCTGCCCTTGCTCCAACCCTGACGACTCTGCTGATAATGGGGTGGGATTAATCGTTGGCGCTAGTGTCACGGGAGCTTGTTGATGACGACTGAGGCCAAGTTTCGGTGAGGAAAATTGAAATAAGCCGAGTTTATCATCCCATACCTGCAATACGCTCAACTCCAAGTCCAGTGTGGCATCTAAACCTGAGCTAATGTCACTCACCTGCATGGCTACCGACAGTTGGGTGTTGGCAGTCTCTAAGCGTTGATGTAATAGCTGTTGCATTTGCGACCAGTTTGTTCCCCCCGTTAATAGGTAGCGGGTGCTGTCTGCCCAGTATTGATATGCGATGGGATCATTGGCTTTATCTGCGGCAATGGCCGCTAAAGATGCGGCTAGGCCCGCCGATTGCCACATTGTCTGTTGCGGTAGCTTTTTAGCATTACTCAGTAGCATAATGCTGAGTTGGTTCCAGTGGGTTGCAGCTTGAGTGTAACGTGCTTTGGCGAGTAGGTAGTTGCCTTTATGAAAAGGTTGTAGATCGAGCTCCAGTGCATTCGCCCAAGTGTTTTTACCCGCTGAAATGGTGAATAGAAGCAGTGTGGCTAAGAGTCTAAATTTATAGCTCATCGAAAGTCTCCACTAGGCATTTCCCTGGATGATTAAAGCGTGAGTTGAAGCGTACATCGCGATATTCTTTGTTGTTCTTCGCTTGATAAAGCTTGCCATTAGCCTTGTACAGCAAGGCTTCGAGTACGCCCGCATTGGTTTTTAAGGTGATACTTTTTTCGTAGGCACTAGTGGCTTCATAGCGTCCTTCATACCAACCTCGTTGAGGGTTATACAGCTCTTGTACGAGCACCATTAAACGTTCGGTATAGTCTGTGTTCCACAATGCCCACATTTGAAAGGCGACGCGGGTTGAAACCAGCGCTAACAGGTCATGGCTACTACCATCTTCAGCGACGGTGATCCAAGGCGTACCTAATGCGTAGATAGCGTCATAAACAAAATAGGGTTCCCCAGAAACAACATGTTCAGCTCTGGCGGTATATATACGTTCCTTATCCCATCGACTCTGTTGCACTTGATAGACAGAGTCGGCCATGGCGGCTAGCGGCGCATTGCTGTGAGTCGAATCAAAAGAGCTGTCATCGTTAATGTCATCCCAATTGAACTCTAGCCCTAGCCAGAGGTAAGGCGTACTAAAAACGGGTCTAAGTACATCGAAGAAACGAGGGTCCCTGCCGTCAAATAACAGGTCGATACCGTTAACCGTTGCGACTTCGTATGGCTCAAGCATCATGGTTTTTTTGGGAATGACCTGCCAGTCTTGGTAGCCATAAGCAGCATATTCTTCTATGCCAAGGCGGCCTTCTTTGTAACGAGTAACTTGGTTATTACTGATGTTACCGCCATATAGCTCGCCTTTTTCTGAGACTAACGCGCAAAAGTTCCAACGTAATACCGCTTTATCGATATATTCAGAAAACTCAGGATTATGTTGTTTAGTAATGGCTAAGGCGATGAGTAAGCGGCCAATATCAATCGCCGACCAGCCCAGTTCACTAGGTTGATTGGCATAATTAACCATAGTGCGGTTGCTAGTTGAGTAGACTTTGTTGGGTACCCCTTGCCGGGTGAGGGGCATCTTGACTAAGAAATCGATGGCGAGAGTGAGTCGTTCATCGTGCTCTTTAGTTGAAATCAGTTCGAATTGAAGCGCGGCTTGCAGCGATATTAAATAGTCAGCTAGGGAGGTCATATCCATAGTCGGATAGTTATCGATGGAATTGACTAACCCGGTAGAGAGTTGGGTATTATTGACAAAATATTGCCAGGCCGTTTGGCTCCAAACCAGCTCTTGTTCGGTTAACTCTCCATGACGTCCCTGCCTTATTAGTTGGGATTTTGTCACACCGGAAACACCCGATTGCACGCCCTGATAGACCAGGCCGCAAGCTTGAAGATTAAGCAGTACTAACAGCAAAATACATTGTCGTAGCATATGACTCCGATAAGGCCGAAAATTAGTCAGTTTCTACGTTTCTAGGTAAGCATTGTCCTTCGTAGCCAAATGGACTTTGTAATGCTTTTTCCCAAAGGCTTGGTGCTGTGGTTGCTTGGTATTGCAGGAGTTTTCCTTGTTTTTTATACAGTAAAATTTCCAATAGGATCCCGTTATTGTTCGAAGTGAAGGTGTTAATCAGGCCGGTTCCATTTTCAAAAATACCCTCGTAGAAGCCTTTTTCACGGTCGTAAACGTGACTGACATGCTCAAATAGCAGGTCGGTATACTCTGTGTCCCAAAGCACCCACATCCCCATGGCGCCTTTGATGGCAACGGCTGAATATTGTGGTAGAAAATCACCCACTTCGGATATGGTGTTCCAAGCAAAACCATCGGTGTAAATCGTGTCGTATACGAAGTAGGGCGCACCAGCGAGTTGATGCTCAGTTCGGGCGGTAATAATGCCAGTTTCCTGATAGCGCTTTTCCTGCACGCGGTAGATTTGCAATGCAAACTCGGCGACCCAAGCGTGGCTATAGTTGTCGTCATGTGCGCTATGATCGCTAGTGACATCCCAGCCCAGCTCGATGCCATCTAGTACATAACTTTCGGTGACCACGTAGCTATGGGCTTTAAGTTTTCTAGGGTCTCGAGTGTCATAAGGGATATCGTAGCCGTACATATTTATGGTGGCATAAGGCTCAGGCATCAATGCCTGCTTGGTGTTGAATCCCCATAACTCGAAGCCTTTGGCTGCATATTCTTCGTAACCTAAGCGGCCTTCTTGTAGGTATTGCACGGGCTTGCCAGGCTCTAATAGTGCGCCGAACATGGTGCCGTTCTCATCGACGACATTACAAAAGTTCCAGCGTAGCACTGCTGAATCGATGGCACTGGCGTACTGGGGAAAACGATGTTTGATAATATGTAGCCAAATGAGCAGTCGGCCTAAGTCGAGGGCGGAGTAGCCTATCTCGCCGGGTTGGTTCGCATAATCCACCTTAGCGGCATTTTGGGTGTTGTAAGCCTTGTTGGGGAGCTCTCCCATAAAAAGGTCAATGGTGTTTAAGGTGGCAATAAAGCGAATAAAGCGGCGATCGAATTCTTCTTTCTTAATAATGCCAAATTCTAGCGCACTGACCATGCCAGCTAAGTAGGAGGAAGCATCCCACCAAGTGACAGAAGGGTAGTCATTTACCGCATTAACCAATCCCGTGGACTCTTGATAATTATTTTCGAAATATTTCCAAGCAATTGTGGCCATTTCTAACTCTTGCTCAGTCAGCTCTCCTGAGCGAGGTTCTGGTGTTTGCCAATGGGTATGGCGATCGACAATATCATTGGAGAAGCCTTGATAGCTGTTACCGCAAGCAGAAACAATAAATGCTGAACATACAAGTAGTGCTAGTCGCATACAGTCCCCTTTAATGCTGAACTTCAACGCCAATATTGAGCAATGAGCCACTCTGAATATAAGCGAGAGATTCGAGCACAATGCCGTTTGTATTGGCGGTCAGTGTTTTATTTATCTCTCCATTACTTTCATAAAGGCCGGAATACCAACCTTCATTTCTAGAATAGAGATGATTAACACCTTTAATTAATTGGGTTGCGTAGGGGGTGTTGTAGAGAGAATACCAGCCAAATGCGGCTTTAGTTGAAAGGGTCTTATATGCTGAGGCATCTTCCCCTGTATCGGTAATCGAATTCCACTTCTTTCCATCTGAAAATACCGTGTTATAAACAAAATAGGGGGCCTGATCGATATGGTCCTCACTGACCGCTGTGAGTATGCCTAATTGCTTGAAGCGTGCTTCCTGTGCTTTATAAACTCGATAAGCAAACACCTTGGAAATACTGTCACCTCCGAACTCGATACTATCAAGAATATAGGATTCACTGACCACATAGTTGTGGGCATGGTATATAGCGGGATCTCTACTGTCGGTAGGGATATCTACACCATTGATCTCGATTAGCTTTAAATAGTCGGCATATTTGAGTGCATTAAAAACATCACTTCCCATTAGGCTAAGTGCTTTAGAAGCGTATTCTTCATAGCCAATACGCCCTTCTTGAACCAGTTCTAGGGTATTAGATGACGATAACCTTGAGCCCCATAAGTAGCCGTCTTGGGTCATTGCGGGGATCTGCCAGTGCTGCAACACTGCATTCACTTGGCCGTTAAATTTAGGATACTGCCAAATTAAAATATTCATCGGAACTAATATTCGGCCGATGTCGATAGCTGACCATCCAATTCCGCCTTCAACGGGTTGGTTATTATAGTCCACCATGTCTAACGTCATGGTGTTGTACGCTTTATTGGGAAGTTCATCCCTGACTAGGGGAAGCCTAGAAAGCGAGTGTAAAGCTTTTTCCATTTTCAGATTAAATTCTTCGAAACTAATGATATTTAATCTTTGAGCAGAAATTAGTGCCATCAAGTAAGAGGCCGTATCCCACATGGTTGTTGAGGGATAGCCATCAACAGAATTAACTAGGCCTGTATTATCTTGGTAGTTGTTTTCAAAGTATTTCCAAGCAATGTTCGCCCAGCGGTATTCCTCATCCGTTAGCACCCTTGTTTCTCTAAAGGGGATCGGCTCAGAGGGAGCAAATGACAGATTGCCCATGACCTGATTGTATTCTCGGGTTTCGATGCTAAAAGCAATCACCAGAGCGGTAAACAGCCCCAATAAGAACACAATATGGTGGCGCGCTTTAACCCATGAGCTAGTCGATTCCATAATTTAACTCCTCTAGATTAACTTGGTTGGCAACGCTGTTAGAGGGAGGGGACCAGTAAGCTGCAGCGATCATCCCCCACATGGCCATCATATTATTGATGGCCCAAAAACTGTTCAGGATGAGGCCCCCTAAAGAGTAATTGCCAAAAGCGTGTGTACTGTAGGCATACCAAGCAAAACCCATGCTAGCTAAGCTCAAGGCTAGCACAGCCATTTGTGGGATAACTAAGTGTAAGAAGCGTCCCTGTTGTCGATTCTTAGGTGTAGTTGGGAAGCTAATTTTTTTACCTCTTAATACCGTCCATAGGGCTTTTAAATTTACGGGGAAAAACGACAAGAAGTTGGTCTTACCTTGATAACCTGCTATCCCCCAAGTTCCCACCATCATGGCAAGCTCTGCTGTTATCACAAAAGGTAAAAAGTGCATGTAGAAGGTGGTGTCATATGCGCTCACCGGAGCGATGCTGGTGAGGAAGTACACGATAGGGCAAGCGAGAAAAATCACGTTCCAGATAGCTGATAAGTTAGACCAAAAGCTGGCGCCATACATGATCTTCTGTTTGAGGCTCATGCCTTTTTTAAACAAGGGGTTGTCATTCATGAAGATGTCGATAGAACCTCCGGAGTACTTAAACCTTTGTACCGTCCAGCTTTGTAAGTCTTGTGGTGATAGCATTTTACTTTCTACTTGCGGGTGCTGAATCGATCGCCATTGGCGTTCAGTGTCGCCATGTAAAATGAGTGAGGTATAGATATCTTCCGACACATGAAATTTGTAAGGGGTAAACTCAGTGTCGAAGATGATCTCTTGGCGTAGGTTGTTTGAAATACTGCTCTCGACTTGTTTCTCTTTAGTCTGCTTGCGGATCTGCCTTTCAATTGCGTCGTGTTCTTGGCTTATTTGCTGGCTATAACTGCGTAACGCCGCCTCCATTACCGCCTCTCTGCGGTGGATTGAACCGGCACCACAGCAAAAGGAGGCGTTGGCCCAGTTGCGTCGACGTTGGATAACGTCGTAAAACATCTGCGGATCATTGGCAAAAGGATCTTTGCCTAAGGTCACGGGACCATACAGTTTTTCGAAAGCACTTCCAAGCCAGCCAATTGGTGTGCCTAAGCGGTTTTTAAGCCATAAAGGCAAGCGCTCTCCGGCTGGAAGATCGAAGAACCATTGAGGGGTTTGTACCCAAGCGACATCCGGATCTTTAAAGTAGCCTAAGGTATTTTCGAGTATCGTTGGAAAAGGGCGGGTATCGGCATCACAAATGACAATAAAATCACCGTAAGTTTGCTCCAGCGCATTTTTTAGGTTGCCAGCCTTGTAACCTACATTACTGTCTCTGGTGATGTACTCAACTTGCAACCTTTCAGCTAGTTGAGCCATCTCTGCTCTCTTACCATCATCTAAAATGAATATTCTAATTTCAATTTCGTGGGGGTAACGTACTTTGAGTGCATCTTTAATACTGAGCTCTATCAGTTCAGGTTCTTCATCATAGGTCGGAAATAAAATATCGACGCTTAATGGGCGATCTTCCATAGGGTCATTGATGCATTCATTGACGGTTTTTGGTGGTTTTTTTTTAGGTTCGTCTTTGGTTTTCCAAAGATTAAAGGTAAACAATATGGTGCCAATAAAGGCACAAGACTCGGCAAATGCCAATGGTAATGAAAACCACATCGCGTCATAGTTAAGCGCAAACCCCCAACGCCAAACTAAATACCAGAGGCCTAGGCATATATTGCATGTTGCAAGATATTGGTAGAGTAACTCTCTTGGCACACTATGAGGAGTCGGCTGCGGCGGTTTGCGTTTTTCAAACTCGTTGAAGTAAAAGTCCATCTAGCTGCTCTCCATTATTATGCTGTTGGCTCTATATCTCACTGTCGGCTTAGCCTGCTTTCTTCAAAAGTTTGAATGTGTTTCTACTTTTATTCGATGTGTACTCGATTGTGTCTGCTAGTTGTAAAACGATTTTTAGCCCTCTATTGCTTTGCAACCAAGTAGTGGGATCATCGGCAACCGGTTCAATAAAGTCTGTTGCGGGTAAATCATCTAAAATATGGGCTGGCATGGGGCTGCCATAATCCGATACCTCGATGGTAAGCAGGTTGTCGGCACCTAGATAGGAGGTGATATCGAACGCGGCGCCGTCAATATTTCCGTAAGCATGTTCAAATACATTATTCACTAACTCGACTAAACAGAGCTCCATTTGCTCAATAATGCTAACGTCAACCTTGAGTTGCCGCCAAAAAGGAACTATATCGGAGGCAACAAGCCTAGATGCTTCTAAGCAACTTGAATATTGTTGGTGAAACGTCCTTGTTCTCACGGTTTAAACTCCCTATTTAACTTGCTGTAAAGGCGTTGGAAGTGTTGCTGGAGTACTCAGTGCTAAATAAATATCTTCAGCACTGTTTTTAGCTAATAGGGGGCGTGAGACGTTGCGATTTTTAAGAATATGCACATATTGGCAGTCCGATAACAGCTGGGTGTAACCATCATGGCCCAGTAGGTAGTCACCGAACATGGTCTTATTGACGATATAGGCATCATCGGCGAGGTGAATGTAGTCGCAAATAAGCGTGTTGCTAACTAGGCTCCTGCCTTCCACCTTGCAGTTTGCTCCGATAACCGTAGGGCCTATGATGGTGGCACCATCCTGCACTTCGCTGCCGCTGCTGATGATAACCGGCGGGGTGATTTTACATTTTGTGGTGTCGACACGAGTGTTGATGCCCACCCAGACTCCGGGAGAAACTTGAGTGCCGGGGATGGGATAGCCTTTAACATTACCGTTTAGAATGTCACTGGTGACTTCCCATACGTCTTTCACTTTGCCCACATCAAGCCATTGGAAGTCCATGTTTATTGCGTAAAGGTTAGCCTGTCTTTCCACAAGCAGTGGAAACAGATCGCTGCCAATATCAAATTCGACATCTTTAGGAATAAAGTCAAAAATTGCTGGTTCAAATATATAGATACCCGTGTTGATTCTATTTGAAAGAGCCTCATCTTCGGCTGGTTTTTCTTGAAAGCTGGTGACTTGATTGTGTTTATCTGTGACCACTACGCCATATTTACTCACTTCAGAAGATGCGACTTCTCGAGTGATGATAGTGGCGAGTCCACCATGGCTTTTGTGGTGTTCTATTGCTTGCTTGAGATCAAGATCGATCCACGCATCACCGCAAACGACCACGAAGGTTTCGTCAAAAAAGCCTGAAAAATCTTGTATTTTTCTCATGCCGCCAGCACTGCCTAGAGCTTGGCTGATGTATTCACCATTAACTTCTTTCGCTTCATAGGAATAGGAAAGCTGCACATTGAAATGGTGCCCATCTCCAAAATAACTTTCGATTATCTCGGCCAAGTGACTGGTATTAATGACTATTTTATCTATGCCATGTTTGGCAAACAATTGAATCATAGACTCCATAACGGGCTTACCTAGAATTGGTACCATTGGCTTTGGAATCGCATAAGAGATTGGTTTTATTCGAGTGCCTTTCCCTGCGGCGAGTATCATTCCTTTCATTCGATATGCCTCTTTACGCTGTAGTAGTCAGTGCAGCTTCTATTGTGGGGTGACTTAGGATGAGCTTATCCATGCGAGTCAGTTTTAATAGATCGACAATGGGCTTTTGTGGGTTGACTATGCTGATTTTAGTATTACGAAGCATTTTATAGGCCCCCATCACCGCGCCAAGCCCGCTGCTATCCATAAAGCGAACGGCACTTAAATCGAGTACTAGGTGCTCTCGAATGTTGCCTTTGATCTTTTCAAGTTCCTCGCGAAAAGACGGGGCTAGCCTCGCATCAAATCGAGCTTCATTGACTTGAATAACGGTATACTGACCCTTTTCAATTATTTCAAATTGCATGATATTTCCTTTTTTTAATTACCTTTCCATTCAAAGGCTAATAAACTCACGTCGTCATCAAATTGCTCTATACCGCACCAGTCTTTAACTGCATTTACTATGGTTTCAGTTTGTGATTTTGTAGGGTGAGAAGCCAACTCTTGCACCAGGCTTTTTAAGCCTTGTTCGGAGTATTGCTCTTTGCTAGCTGACTCTGCTTCGGTGATGCCGTCTGAATACAGTAAGATGCGGTCGCCTTGTTCGAGCTGAACCAGTTCGGTTTGATAACTGGCAAAGTCGAACATGCCTGCCACAAAGCTGTCCTGCTCGATAAAATGCGCCGTTTGTGATTGCGTTTGTAGCCAGATCATTGGTGGATGTCCGGCACTGGCGTAGCTTAAGAGGCCGCTCTTAATATTTAACACCGCATAAACCATAGTGAAATACAGATTGTTATTGTCTTGGCTCAAATAGCTTTGATTGAGCCTTGCCAGCACTTCACTTGGATCTCTCAGCATATAAAATGGATCGGTGTCTTTCTTCCCCTTCACATGTGAATGGGTTCCAGAGTTGGAGCTAATGCTTTGCTGAATAGCGAATGACATCAGTGCAGAGGCAACCCCATGACCGGCGACGTCAAATAGATAAATGGCAACATGCTCTTCATCTAGTTGCATGCATCCCAGCATATCGCCGCCTATTTGTGCGCTGGGAATATGAGTGTAATGTAGCTCGACTCCTAGAAACTCAGTCTGACTTGGTAGCATACGGCGGATAAGGGCGTTAGCTGAGTCTAGATCTTGGCGGATTGTGGCATAAGCGCGATCGAGTTCGATGTTTTTGGACATCAACTGATTATGCAATTCTAGGCTTCTAAAGCCTGCTTTAAGGCGAGCATCGAGTTCATTGATGTTGGTTTCTTTGGCGACAAAGTCATCGGCTCCGGCATTAATACCTTCAACAATCGACTCCTCGTCATCGCGCCCTGATAGCAAAACAAAGAAGATGTAGCGGCCATAGTCGGAGGATTTTAAGTGATAACAGAGCTCGATGCCGTTTAACTTCGGCATCATCCAATCACTGAGGACTAATTGGATTGAGGGATGTTTTTCAAGTTGGGCAATGGCGTCAACTCCATCAAATGCGGTAACGACTTGATAGCCTCTTGAAGACAGCATTTTAGTCATCAAGAGTTGCATGACCTTGTTATCTTCAACGAGTAGGATTTCTTTGCCCAAACTTTCAGCCTCCGTGCCGTAGCTTATTACCGAGCGAAAAACGCTAGGATTTTTAATAAGTCCTTTTACTTTCAGAAGTCTAGTAGTGATTTTAGAATACGACAAGGGAGGGTAATGATTTGCAGTTGAAATTATCTCATTACGCGGAATAACTTGTTTATATTTAGCGGCTTCAGCTCTATTGATGTCGCTATCGAAGCAGTGCTATATAACTATAAGATTTAGCTAAATCTTATAGTTTTTCGAGTTTGATTCGTTGATGACGATTGGAGCTTTCTGCCGGTGGTTTGCCTGGCGCGGGATTACGTTCAGACATTAAGTGTCTCACTGCCATGATTGGATGTGGCAATAGCATTCTAGGGCCTGCGAAAATCATTATCTCGCGCGCCTTAGTTTTCATGTGGGGCTTATAACAATGCACTGGGCACTTGTTACAGGTTGGCTTGTCTTGGCCATAAGGACATCTGTCTAAGCGAGTATGAGCGTATTCGATAAAGCTTTCACACTCTTCGCAAGGATGAGAAGCTGAGTCTTTATGGTGTGCCTTGCAGTAGATCTTCACCATAGCAGAAATCGTTTCAAACTCTCTTAGAAGCTTGCCACTGAGTAGTTGTTCAAATGCCATGGGATACCTTAGTAAGCTACTTGGTTATTAATATAATAAGAGGCTTAGCTTTAGCTGACAAAATATAAGCGTGAAACTTTGAAGATGTGCACAAAATGACGCTTTAAGCCTAATGCATCTTGTGTGGATAGACGTGATTCAAGTTTATGTTTTTTAAAAGTGAAACTAACGACAAATATATAAAATTACACTTGTCAGATTGATTCTCGCTGGCTTAAAATCCGCCGCTGATTTTTATGATGGAAGATTATCGAGGGAGCGTTTTCCTGTCGATATGTCTGGATTGTATAGCCTTGAAACGTACTGCATGGAAGTGAGTTAGCCCCTCCTACACGCCCCACATAAGCGTCAACTATTACTAAAATATTTATTAAATTAACTTCCAATGCACCTTCCATAAGCGCATGTAAGCCAAAATACACGCAAAAATTCACTCTAATCAGGAATATTGCGGGTCATTTCATTGGTTACTGCTGTGCTTAATTAGGCTTTATAGCAGATAGATACGTGATACCACTTGTAAAAATAATGATGGATATTAATAAGAAAGCCTTTTTGAAGATAACGGGCATAGGCCGAGCTGTTTTTAAGAAAAGCTTAATGACAATCAGTATCTTGCTATTGAACTTGGTGGTGCCCGCTTTTGCTACGCCTGAGTTGGATGATGAAGTGATTACCGAGCGATCAATTGAAAGAATTGAAGTGCGTGGGATCCGAACCTCGATGAAGGACTCCATTAATAGCAAACGATTCTCGGATGCTGTGGTCGATGCGGTTACAGCTGAAGATATAGGTAAGTTCCCAGACAGCGATGTTGGCGAGTCACTCGGACGCATTCCCGGGGTTGCGGTTAACCGTCAATTTGGTCAAGGTCAGCAGGTTTCTATTCGAGGTGCATCCAATCAGCTAACCAGTACCTTGTTAAATGGGCACTCGGTCGCATCTACCGGTTGGTTTGATCAGCAAACAACTGACCGTAGCTTTAACTACTCACTACTGCCACCCGAAATGGTGGGGGATATTGAGGTTTATAAATCTTCACAAGCCGATATTACCGAAGGTGGGGTGGGTGGAACCGTTATTATTAATACCCGTAAACCATTCGAGTTAGATGCCAACTCACTTTTTTTCAGTCATAAGCAAGACTATGGCAGCGTCTCAGAGGAGATTGACCCTGAGTTTTCGGGATTATATAGCTGGAAAAATAGTGCAGAAAGTGTCGGTATCCTACTTGCTGTTGCCGATGGCAAGACGCACTACCAGCGAAATGGTATTGAATCAAACATAGGTTGGGGGGATATCGTACCAACGACATTCGAGCAACAGCGCGAGCGCACGGCGATTAACGCTGTTTTGCAATATCGCCCAACAGATAATGTAGAGCTTGGCTTCAATATGATGCATCTCGATATGCAAGCAAACAATGCCAACACTTCGCTGTTTCTTATGTTCCCTGATGATAAGGAAGCAGCCTGTGAACAAAGGAACCAAGCGGGTACTTGCATCTTCTACCGTCGTGACGCTAATGATGCTAATCCTGGGTGGGCGCAAACATGGGTACGCGAAGCCAGTATGGATTCAAAGACCTTTGATTTAGATTTTACTTACGAAGCGGATAACTACACCTTAGAGGGGCTAGTGGGTAACACTAAGTCTGAAGGGGGCACCAATACGACCGCTAACTACGGTGCCTGGTTAGGTCAAGCGCGTGATTTTGCAGGTACTTACGATGCCACCGGCGATGTGATCGACATTGACATTGCCAACCCGTCATTTGGGGTTGAAGACTTCAATGGTCCTCTTGCACCTGAAGCTTGGTCTCTGCGTAAACAACCTAATTCAGATGAAGAAACATATATTAAGTTTGATATTGATTTTCCAGTCGACTACGGCTTCATCACGGCAATAAAAACAGGTGTCAGCTGGGCAAATCATGACGTTAAACAGGAGTCTTTCGAGGGGATAGCAAGCCCCAATGTCATCGCTAAAGATGCATCAGCCTATTACTCGGGGAGCGTTTCATCTGGTGGTGGATTTACTCTACCAAAACCTATTCTTGATGCCATGTTAAATGATGCCAAGGCCGCGATAACGCATTTTGATCGCGACGGCCAAGTCTATAAATCTGGTTACGGTACGATTAATGAAGAAAACTTAGCCTTGTATCTTATGGCTAACTTCGCGTCTGAGCGTATTAGAGGTAATGTCGGGCTGCGCTTTATATCAACTGATGCTGAGTCTGATTTTTACCAGCTTAAACCCGATGGTTCTTACGCCGATGAGTTGAGCACCTTAACAGCAAGTTATAGCGATTTATTACCTAGTATCAACCTTGCATTTGATCTTGCTCCAGATATCATCATTCGTGCTTCGGCATCTAAGGTCATTTCTCGTCCCAATTACGATGATATGTTTTCTGCCTCTGCACTTTCAGGTTACGCCGATGGCATTCCAGATAACGAGGTGCTTGATAGGGGGAATATTGCACTGACCCCATTTAAGGCCACTCAAGCGGATCTTGGTATTGAGTGGTATTTCGCTGCAGAAGGTTTGCTCTCTGCGACTTACTTTATTAAAGATATCGGCTCCTTCATCACTTCTGAGCAATTATTGGATCAAAGTATAGGTATTATCGATCCTGACTCCGGTGAGGATAGCTGGACAGTATCGACCAAGAAAAATGGTTCGGGTGGTCAGATCCAAGGGCTTGAGCTACAGCTACAGAACGGCTTCGAAAATGGCCTAGGTTACGCTGTAAATTATACCTTTGCCGACTCAAACGCCCCTGCTGGTCATTACCCAGATCAAGTCAGCGTATTTTCCGACTCATCTAAACATACGGTGAACTTAGTTGGTTACTATGAAATGGATAGCTTCTCTGCTCGTCTTGCCTACAATTGGCGCAGCGAATACATGATCCGCGAATTGCCCGGCTACTATGGTAATCGTGAGCATCAAGCTTACGGCACGGTCGACTTAAGCAGTCGCTACAACATCACTGAACATCTCGCTATTTCTTTCGAGGTGGTGAACTTATTGGCAGAAGACAGTATTCAGCTGGGTGTCGCAGCTGATTCAGCAGAAGTGAAACCGGAGCTGCAGAATAACTACCCAGTATTTAGTGCTGAAGGTGAGGCGCGTTATAAACTCGGTATTACAGTCCGATTTTAATATTCCGTGATGTGTAATCCGTCATTTTAGTTGATGAAAATAATTGCAATATTTTCAAATGAAATACCCTACGCAACTTTTGCGGAGCCTCTAAGGTTTTAAATCATGACGTTACGCTATATCTCTTCTAGAGTGTTAAATTGGAGTAAGGAGTCTAAGCTCTACTTATCAGACCTTGCAGCCATTGCCTTATTGTTGCTGCCGATAACGTTAGCAAGCTCGTTAGCTATGTTGCTAGGGCATGCATTTAGAGTACTTGAAATAGCGAATGTCTCAGAGTTGCTTTTCTATGTCTCAGATATATTGATTAACCTATATCCAACGACATTCTGTGTTGTGGCCAGTTATTACCTCTCACAAAAAACCAATGCCTCTAGTGCCATTTTTATTATCTATGCATTAGTGCTGTTTTATATTCTCTCCATAGGAAACCAAGACTTCTTGACGAGTCATACATTGCCAAATAATCCACTGCTGGCCTTATTAAGTGCAATTGTGACCTACTTATATTACTTCTACTTTCCTGTTCGTCTTTTGGACCCTAACTCATTTGATTTTGCGTCTAGATTAATAAAGTATATTTTCCATATTTTCTGTTTTTCAATCTTTGCATTGTTACTTTCACAGCTCGTTATATTCAGCGGTTCCTACCTCGAAAATCTTGTTGCATCAGTTGGACTCGATCCGCTCACTTTCGTGGGAGGCTTGATATATCAAACCTTGCTTGGGATCTTGGGCGCCGTTGGCATAAACGGACACAACATGCTGTTTGTTATCAAACAGCAAATCTATGCCGATACGCTAACGAATATTGAGGCCTGGCGCGCCGGAGAAGCTTCAATCAATATTATTAGCCAAGGCTTCTATGACGCATTTCTGTCTATGGGGGGCTCGGGTAACTGCATAAGCCTGTTGCTGTGTGTGCTTATTTTTAGCCGAAATTATAACCACAGTATGCTGGCAATTGTCGCAATACCTATGGTCATATTTAATATCAATGAAGTGTTATTATTTGGCCTGCCGATCCTGTTTAATCCGGTTATGATCATCCCGTTTATCTTGGTGCCACTGGCCAGCTTCGTAATCGTTTATGCCTGTATTGCGCTAGGTGTCGTATCACCGGTAGTGAGTATCGTGAACTGGCTGACGCCGCCCATTTTCAGTGGTTACTTCGCGATGGGAGAGCAGCTGGATGGGGCGCTTTTGCAAATTGTAGTCATTACTGTTGGCGTGTTTATCTATCGGCCTTTCTATCTTGCGTATGTTGGTAAGCACTTGGTGTCGCTTGCTCCCAATACTCGATACGCCGCGGCCGAAAGTTCGATTTTTAATCATGTGCTACGAAGTGTAAGAAATTCGACCAATGATAATTTTACCCAATCATCGGCTCAAAAAAGGATGGCGCAGATTTTAAGACACGGAAATCTGGTCATGTTTTACCAAAAAATTCAGTCAATAAAGAATAAAGAGCAATACAGTTATGAAGCACTGCTTCGCTATGTTGATGATAAGGGAAAGTTATGCTCGCCAGAATTTATTCTAGATTTCCAACTGCTTGAAGCTATGCCAATGCTGGATAAGTTGGTAATTGAGCTAGTATTAAGTGATATGCAGAAAATGAATTTGCCTCTAGGAGGACGTGTTGCCATTAACATATCTGTGGCGTCCATCGAGCAAGCGGATTTCGTCGAGCACTTACTGACACGGCTTGAGCATTATTGTATTTCTCCGTCAAAGGTAGAAATTGAAATAACAGAAGAAGCCATGCTCAATGACAAAGTCTACTTAACTCAGGTAATGAAAGACCTTCAGCAAAAAAATATTGCCATCTCTATGGATGATTTTGGCTCTGGCTACGCCTCATTTCCACATTTGCTGCAGTATCCATTTGATAAAGTCAAAATAGACAGATCATTGTTGTTAGATGCGCAATCGATCAAAGGCAGAGAAATCTATAAATTGGTGGCTAAGTTAGGCGAAATCGCTAATTGTAAAATCGTTGCCGAGGGTGTAGAAACAAAGCAAGAGTATGAATTTGTAGAAAATTGTGGCGTCGACTTTGTTCAAGGTTATTACTTAGCGAGGCCTTTACCGCTTGCAAGCCTGTCCAGTGAAAATGTGGCTGACAGGTTAATATCTTAGTTTATTTATGCTTTGTAACACTCAAAAAAACGATTATTTTTGATACCCGATAAAAAAAGAGATATAAATAGTTGATTTTAAGAGAGAGAATGCATTACTAATAATGTTTAAATTTTGCACATTTTAGCTGTGTGATAGTATGTATTAAATGTGTTCGCGGCTAACCCATGGTGGAAGACAATGAAAGAAATCGTCATTATATTGCTGATTGTATTAGGTGTTTATCTCTATATGCGCACACAAAAAGCGGCGCAAGCAGAGAAAGAGCAGGCAGCTAAGCGCGAAGAAGCAGCGCAAGAAGTGCCAGAGAGTGAGATGAAAGATATCACTCCTGAGACAACTGAAGAGATATCGACACCTACCGTCGAAGGGGTGAGCTTTGAGCCAAAAGTTGATCAGCAAGAAGAAGTGAAGCAAGCAACTGTTAAGCCAGAGCCAGAGCCAGAGCCAGAGCCAGAGCCAGAGCCAAAAGCTCAATCTGAAGCCGTTGCCGAAGTAGAGCCTGAGCTGAAAATAGCCGCAGAAGCTAAGCCTGAAGCAGAAGTTAAGCCCGAGGTAAAAGTGGAAATGCAGCCTGCTGCTGAGGCACCGTCTGCAGTCAAAACCGAGTCAGTCGTTCTGTCATGGGCTAATCCAAAACTTACCAATGCCGTTGGCGAACTTGCGCTAGCTGGTGGCGCCCCTGCGCAGCATATCGCTATCTCTGCAGCTATCACCGAATGTTATAAGCAGCGTAAGCAAAGTGAATATGTGCAATACGGTGCAGGTCTATCTCAAGACTACCTTGAGATTTTTGCAGCTTATGTCAAAGGCCTTAAAGCTGAAAACCCTGACGCCGAAGTGAAAGGCACTGCCATGATGCATCTGTCGACCCTGCTTAATGATAATGGCGAGTTCGATACAGCGATTGCCATCTGCAAGACGGCAATAGAATATGGCCTGACTGATGGCACGGTTACGGGTTTTGAGGGGCGAATTATCCGTATAGAGAAAGCTAAGGCGAAAGCCAATAATAGCTTTTAACCGCTAAAAACAATTAATCACTAACCAAGCGGTGTAGAATAAGCGTATTGGTTAGCAAAGGCGAACTCCTGACTTGCATTGGGACTTCGCCTTTTTATTTATTAAGCTGGCTTAGAATTAGCTAGAGGAGAGCTTGTATGAATTTTCGTTCGTTGTGTTTACTAGGTATGACTTCAATTGGCTTAGTCGCTTGCACTCAGTCTCCCGAGTGGACACTATTGTATTATCCTGACAGTGAGACCCAGCCAAGCGTTGAGCAGTCGGGCGAGTTTATAACAGGCTATTATGAGTCTATCGACCAGTGTCACGCTAAAGGCAAAGGTCTGATCCGCTTAAGTGGCGATGCTAGTGGCCATTATATTTGTGGTTATCAGTGTCTGGGGGATGGTGAGTCGTTGAACTGCCAGAGCACGATTGCTTCAGGAGACTAATCATTAAATATGCGTTGTCTTAACCGAAAAGTCTCTGCCGAAATTTAAAGCCATGTAGGTATGCCGTATGCGATTAAAACAAGACTTTTTTGAACAGCTTCCCGAATTCTATTCGCAAGTCTTTCCATTAGGCATTAGCAATCCCCACTGGCTGGCTTGGAGCCAAGATGCGGCGGATCTCATCGAGATAAAACAGCCCAGTGATGAGCTACTACAGGGGCTTTCAGGCAATGCACATGTCGATGGCGCAAGTTATTATGCACAGGTCTACAGCGGCCACCAGTTTGGTGGTTACTCTCCTCAACTTGGCGATGGTCGCTCGATTATTCTGGGCGAGGCTTTAGGCCCGCAAGGAGCCTGGGATGTGGCGCTAAAAGGTGCTGGTCCCACACCATATTCGCGCCATGGTGATGGCCGCGCAGTGATGCGCTCAGCCGTGCGGGAGTTTTTAATTTCAGAAGCCTTGCATCACCTGCATATTCCCACTACCCGAGCATTAGCGGTTATTGGATCAGACCTGCCCGTATGGCGTGAATCCCAAGAAACTGCGGCGATAACGGTGCGGTTAGCCAAGAGCCATATTCGTTTCGGCCACTTTGAGTATTTTTGCCACAGCGAGCGAGGGGCACCGGCAAAGCTGAAGCAATTACTGGATTTCACCATCAAGCAGCACTATCCAGATTTAAGTTGCGATGCGGTGGGTTACAAGGCTTGGTTTACTCGCGTGGTTGCCGATACTGCTAAGATGATTGCTAACTGGCAGGCGATAGGCTTTGCCCACGGAGTGATGAACACAGATAATATGTCGATTCTGGGTGACACATTCGATTTCGGTCCATTTGCCTTTTTAGATACCTTCAAGGAAGGCTTTATCTGTAATCATTCCGATCCTGAGGGGCGTTACGCTTTTGGCCAGCAGCCGGGAATTGGTCTTTGGAACTTACAACGTTTAGCCCAGGCGCTATCGCCCATCATAGCTTCAGACGACTTGATTGAGTCGCTGAATCAATATCAAGTAGAGCTAGTTAAGCACTATCTACTGCTGATGCGCGGCAAGTTGGGGTTAAAGACTTCTGCTGCGGAAGCCGAACAAGACGACCATGATTTAGCACTGATTGGCGCCTTTACTGGCTTAATGGAGCGAAATCAGTTGGATCACACTAATACTTGGCGTCGATTCGGTCAGCTAGACCCCAACGCTAGTCACTCCTCTTTGCGGGATGATTTTGTCGATCTTCATGGTTTCGATACTTGGTATCAGGCATACCAGGTTCGACTCGGAAGCGTTGACGAAGTTGGCCTGTGGCAGAAAGAGCGTAACCAAGTAAATCCTAAATATATTTTGCGTAATTACCTTGCTCAAGAGGCAATAATTGCTGTCGAGCTGGGCGATCTTAAGCCGCTGCATAATCTACAGCGCTTATTGCAGAACCCATTTGATGAGCAGTTAGAATTTGAAGACATGGCCAAGCGACCACCGGATTGGGGCCAAGGCTTAATCATGTCATGCAGTAGCTAATGGCAATTGATATAAGAATAATGAGGCAGTAATGAAATTAACGGCAATTAAGCTAGATAGAGACACGTTAAGCCTATCGATACAGGCCGATATCGATTTTGAGCAGTTTGAACTGTTTGCCGAGCCCTTTGCCAAAGCCTTAGATTGCCACGTGGTAGAGAGGCAATGGGGCGCAGATCGCCATCAGTGGCTACTCGAATTTGAAGGTACGCACCTGCAGTTACATTATGAGTTTTATGGCGATATCT
This sequence comes from Shewanella pealeana ATCC 700345, assembly GCF_000018285.1. Lineage (NCBI taxonomy): Bacteria > Pseudomonadati > Pseudomonadota > Gammaproteobacteria > Alteromonadales > Shewanellaceae > Shewanella > Shewanella pealeana. Next base: position 348,448 of record NC_009901.1, read on the forward strand.
GTTGGTTGTCGACAGACAGAGAAGATGAATACGAGGTGTTGGTTTATCTTGCCGAGTTAATGAAGCCTTATACCAATTAGTATTCGCGGCAGTAAAAAGTGCTAAATAAGCATGAATATATTTACAATTTGAAGGTCAATCTAGGCCTCCACCATTGAGCATAATCAAATGAATATCGAACCATCTAAGGCGGCAATGGAGCAAGGCTCTGGCTCGGCTTTTCACTATCAAGCCTTGACGCCTGACCTTATTTTAACCGCCATCGAAACACTCGGGATCTATCCTGAAACCGGGCTGTTAGCTCTCAATAGCTATGAGAATCGGGTTTATCAGTTCCGTTGTGATAGAGGTCAGCGCTATGTGGTTAAGTTTTACCGCCCTGAGCGCTGGAGCAATGAGCAGATCCAAGAGGAGCATGACTTCTCTGCCGCCCTTGCCGAGCAAGAGGTGCCAATTGCCACGCCAGTGATTATCGATGGTAAGTCGCTGCATGAATATCAAGGCTTTAGATTTGCGCTGTTTCCATCCATTGGAGGGCGCGCCTTTGAGGTCGATAACCTCGACCAGTTAGAGCAGGTGGGGCGCTTTATCGGTCGTATTCATCAATACTCAAAGCAGGCTGATTTTAAATACCGAGATGTGATGTCGCCTAAATTACTGGGTGAAGAGTCGCTTAGTTGGCTTAAATCATCAGGGCATATTCCAGCGAGCCTAGAGCTGCCTTACTTTACAATAGTGGAGCAGATCTTGGAAAAGGCCTCGTCGCTGTGGCTACCCGATAGCTATCGCTCAATCAGGCTTCATGGCGACTTACACCCTAGTAATATCTTATGGACGCCAGATGGTCCAGGCTTTGTCGATCTAGACGACGCCAAGATGGGGCCTGCGGTGCAGGATATATGGATGATGCTAGCTGGAGATAGGCCGCAGCAGCTTTTACAACTTGAGGTATTGCTAGAAGGCTATGAAGAGTTCTGTGAGTTCGATAGTCACGAACTTAAGTTAATAGAACCGCTTAGAGCGATGCGTATGTTGCACTACAATGCATGGTTAAGCCGCCGCTGGGGCGATCCTGCCTTTCCAATGAACTTCCCTTGGTTTGCCGAGGATAAATATTGGGAACAGCAGATTTTAGCGTTTAAAGAGCAGCTAGCAGTTCTGGATGAAGCGCCTTTGAGTCTAATTCCTCAGTACTAAAACTGCTGAAGACACTTATTTTGTAACAGAAAAATGAACTTTTGCGCTTGAGGTCGACTCGAAAGCACATTATGTTATGTCCAAATTATTAGCGTGATGCACGATTAGCATCGAGGGGAAGTTAAATGAAAAAAGCTCTACTAGTTGCATTTGCACTATTGATGGCGCCTATGGCTGCAATGGCTGCTCAATACGAAGAAGGCGTACATTACACTGTGATTAACGAAGGTCCGGGCACGGCTAAACCAGAGATTGCCGAGTTCTTCTCTTTTTACTGCCCACATTGCTATACCTTCGCTAAAGAGCAGGTGCCTAAAATCAAGGCGACGCTTCCAGACGGCGTGACATTCAAGCAGAACCATGTTGAATTTATCGGTCGTGAAATGGGCGTAGAGATGTCTCGTGCATTCGCAATCGCACACCAGTTAAAGATTGAAGAGAAGATGGAGCACGCTCTATTCTCTGCTATTCAAGATAAGAAACAGCGTTTCACTAACCTTGATGATATTAAGGCGCTTTTCGTTGTTAACGGTGTCGACCCTAAAGCATTCGACGCAGCGGCTAAGTCATTTATGGTTAACGCGCAGATGTCTAAGATGAAGCGTGATACTGAGAATGCCAAGATTGCTGGTGTACCAGCACTCGTTGTTAACGGTAAATACCGTGTAGAGACGGGGGCTATCAAGTCTTATCAAGAATTGCTCGATATCGCTTACTACCTAGCAACGCAAAAGTAATTTGCAGCTGCATAAAAAAGGAGCCTAATGGCTCCTTTTTTTATGCATTTGATTGCCATAGATATTCCAGGCTTTCACGGCTTTTGATTTAAATATTTACATTTATTTGCTCAAAAAAATGAAACTCTCATGGTACAAAGCCTGTCCAACAAAAAACAAATAACAACAAAGGTTGTCGGGAGGGTCTTATGAGAGTTTTTCCTGTCTATGCACCAAAGCTTATCGTAAAACATGCGCGCATTTTTCTGACTGGGGTGATCTGGGTGAAAGATCTAGGTCGACTAGAATTTGATAAAGGAAGGTTTTTACTGCCAAGAAAAAGCCTGCCTAAAATTAAGCAGGCTATTTTAGAGCTCAATGGATTGATTGAGGCTCAGAATAACGAGATGCATACTGCATAACGTTTGAAATTTATTAGTTCACTTCGTCGTTGAGTAAACCAACTAGGCCAGTCACTTTCTCATTCCAAGAGTTAAGTTCCTGCTGTAGCTGTTGGTTCTGCTCTGAAAGGCCTGTGCTAGTCTGCTTCTCTTCCTCAAGCTCCATTTTTAGTAGCTCGATAGTTTCTAGTGCAGCTTGGATTTTTGTTTCCAATTTCGATAATAATTCTAGGCTCATGGCGAGTCCCTTTGATAGCGAGATGATAGCTCCGATTCTAGCAGCGACGTGGCATTGGTGAATAGTTAATTATGCTAAATGAAGAGAAAATAGCCGATAAAATTGTTAAAAATAGTTTTTTTTTGCACTTGTTGCTAAGTAGTTAGTATTCTTCTAATTATTTCCTATTGAATCGTGGCCATGTTCGGTAATTGTCTGGTACTCATTCCGCTTCTGTTGACGCTGACTTTGGCTCTGTTACTGCGCAGAACCTTGGTCGCCTTAGGTGTGGGGATCATCTCAGGTGCACTGATCTTAACCGAATTCAGCTTAACCCAGTCTGCCGTATATATGGCTGATAAAGCCTGGCTGCAATTTTATCGCGATGGACAATGGCAGGCTTGGCACTTAAATGTGCTAGCGGCCATGATGTTATTAGGAATGATGACCCAAGTATTGGCTCGAGGAGGTGCGGTTAAGCTATTTGCCGATTGGTTATATCACCGGATTAACAGTGGCCGTCAGGCACGGATCGGCGTCGTGCTGCTTGGCTGGGTAGTTTTTATCGATGGAATATTTAGTTGCTTAGCCGTGGGTCATGTTTGTCAGCCTTTAAGTCAAAGATACAAGATGCCACCTGAGCAAATTGCCTATCTGGTTGATTCCAATGCTTCGCCTCTATGTGCCTTATTACCATTTTCGAGCTGGGGACCCTATGTGATGGCTATCTTGGCCGGGATCACTCTATTGCCCCTCACGCCGTTAGAATCTTTTATTGAAATGGCAAAGTTAAACTTTTATGCGGTCACCGTGGTGTTGCTATCTTTGCTAGTAGCCTGGTTTGGAATTGGTTTTACTTCTGACTCAGCCCCTTTGCAAAGTAGTGAGCGAGTGGATTCTGGTAACCCTTGGCTACTAGGGTTACCCATGGTTAGCTTGCTGTTAGCTTCCATAGGGTTAACCTTGTATTCGGGGGCGAGCAATGCTCAGGGATCTAGCCTCAGTGATTGGATCTCAGCAGCCGATATTGGTGCCGCCATGCGCAATGCCTGCCTAATTGCTATCTCACTTGCTCTGTTGATGCTAAAGGTTAGTGGCCGCAGTATGTGGTTATTATTGGCCGATCTCCTATCAGGAGTGCGCTCAATGAGTTTCGCAATCTCCATCTTACTCTTCACCTGGATGATAGGGGCGGTGATAGCCGATCTTGGGGTGGCTAAGTTGCTCGCAGGATGGGCAGAGCAATTTCTCTCGAAAGAGGTGTTAATTGCAGGTACCTTTTTGTTGTGCGCGATGATGGCGTTTACCACAGGTTCGAGCTGGGGAACGTTCGCGATTATGATCCCAATCGGGGCTGAAGTGGCATTAACCTTAGACCAAGCTTTGTTATTACCCGCACTCAGTGCTGTGATGGCGGGCTCAGTATTTGGCGATCACTGTTCACCGATCTCCGATACCAGCGTGATCAGTGCGACCAGTTCAGGCTGTGCGCCCCATGACCACGTCATTACTCAGCTGCCCTTTGCTATTATTGCCGCCTTGAGTTCAGTGCTAGGTTTTCAACTGATTAACCTCGACGTCTCCATATTTTGGGCTTGGCTGGCGGTGATAATTGTTGCGCTCACTTTGTTAGGGGCTTATCAAAAATTCATTCAAAATGAGCGTTTATCCCTATCAGTATAAGAAGTGAGTTACTGCATAGCATAAAGCCGCCAACTAACTCAGGTAGTTGGCGGCTTTATTGTTTTAAGCGTTTTTCTTACAAGCGGCTCTTTTAGAGGCCGCAGCGCTTAGAAACGGTAGTCAACAGATAGGTAAAGCTGTTGGCTGTCATTTAGTGATGCGGTTTCAGACCCAGCAACTGCACCGCTGTATGGAGTCGGCGTTGGGCCACTTACATCGTAATCTTGCTTAAGGTAGCGGTAACCGATTTCGGTGCTAACCTTGTCGTTAATCTTATACATTAGACCCGTTTGACCACCCCAGACGAAGCGGTTTTTTGAGTCTAGAGTGCTGGCATCTGGACTGATGTGGTTCATACCCGCAGTCGCACCGATAAACCAATTTAGTTTGTTGCTGTCACCTAGGCCGACTAAGTAATCATAAGACATTAAGAAGCTTTGCTGACGGCTCAAGTCATCTGAGTTGTAAGAGTAAGTACCGTAGACACGGTTAGCATCGTTTAAGTAAACACCGGCTCTGACTTCATAGATGACGTTATTTTCGGTTTCTTTTAGGTGCTGAGTTTGAGAGCCACCCTCAATTGGGTTTTGTAATACAGGGTCATAAGAGCCTTTGTAAGTGTTTTGCTGTGCGCCAACACCGCCACCAATGAACCAGTCTGCAGCCATAGTTGGTGCCGAGATTGCCGTTGCCATTACAGATGCTAAGATAAGTGATTTAGTTTTCATGTTGTGCTCCCACACTAGATAAATTGTTTAGGTGTTGCGTTTTGTTGGACACATCATAGGGGGAACTAGCTGAATAATAACTGAATGATATTAACGATCGCAGGTATTGTTAATTTTGCTATATAGATGGCGGGCACTATTTGATAAGCTATTGAAAATTATTAATTAGATAATTTGTACTATATAAATAAGTCGAACAGGCTTGTCATCTAATGGCAAGTTATTCGTCGTCGAGGTCACAATGGAATTGGTCTTTGTTCATGGATGGAGTGTAACCCATACAGACACTTATGCTCAGCTGCCACAGGCTTTAGTTAAGCTGCTGGGAGATGAGTTAAATCTGACTATCCGTCATATTCACCTCGGCCGATATATCAGCTTCGATGATGCGGTTCGCCTGAGTGATATCGCCAAAGCCTTTAATGATGCACATCTTGAGCTACTCGGTAAAAAACCATTTGCGGTGATCACCCACTCTACTGGTGCAGCGGTTATTCGTCATTGGCTGCAAACCTTTTTTACTGGCGATAAGCTTTCCCGTTGTCCACTAACCCACTTGATCATGCTTGCTCCAGCTAATCACGGCTCGGCCTTAGCCCAGCTAGGAAAGTCACGAGTGGGCCGCATCAAGAGCTTTTTTGCCGGGGTAGAGCCCGGACAGGGGATCTTGGATTGGCTAGAGCTCGGCAGTGATGGTCAATATGATTTGAATCGATATTGGCTGGACAATTTCAGCCTCGATGGTCCCTTGCCATTCGTGCTAACGGGTGAGGCTATCGACAGTCAGTTTTATGATTACCTGAATAGCTATACCGCTGAAGCTGGCTCAGATGGGGTGGTACGGGTAGCGTCGGCGAACCTTAACTTTTCATACCTGTTGTTAGCCGAAACTGCGCACACTTGCGATGGCTTCGATAAACGCTGTATCTCAACGCTCAAGTTGAGCAAACATTCCCAGCCGCATCAACAAACCGCCTTCGAAGTGATAAAAAATGCCAGCCACAGTGGCAGCAGTAAAGGCATTATGGGCTCAGTCACTAACCGTAACGCAAAAAATAAACCTGTGGTACAGCGTATCGCTCAATGTTTGAGGGTGACTAGCCCTAAACAATATCGGCAGCTTTCTGATGAAATGAGTCAAGCAAGCTCAATTAAGCGTAAACCTAGGGCTTGCATGTTGGTAGTGAGAGTGACCGATGATACCGGGCTGCCAGTAGAGGATTTCGATATATTGTTACTCTCTGGCCCTCACTTCGTTCCCGGTGAGTTTAAGAAAGGTTTTATGCTCGACAAGCAGAAAAATCATACCAATAAGCATGTGCTGACCTTCTACTTTGATGCCGATAAGCTCGCTAAGGTGAGCGAGGGTAAAATCGGCATCCGGGTCGAGCCTAGGCCGAATAGTGGCATGTGTTATTACCTTAGCGCTGAATTTCGCTCCGATGTCGAACAGGTTCATGAGTTACTGATAGCTGACCAAACCACCATGGTGGACATTGTTTTACAGCGGCGGATTAAGCCAGAGACTTTTAGCTTTATAGCGCCTAAAGATGGCGGCGACTTCTCATACTTAATCGATGAGTAAGTCGATGATCAAGCGCTGCTTGGCTAAATATTTTTGGAAAGTTTTCTTGAACAGGCTTTCTGATTAGTTTTTAGTTGGTTATCAAGTTATGATCTATTTTGTTTGGAGTATTTACTCTAACTCAAGCTGTCGCTAGGGACAGTTTCAGATTGAATTCAGCTTGGTGAGTAATAATTAACCTAAGTTATTTATCTTCTGTCAACGTGTTCAGCGATAAACTCCCTTTAATATGTGACATCAAATATTTTATTTTCAGGTAAAGGTTCAATCTATACATGCTTAAAATTACTTCTATTTTGACAGCACTATTAGTGCTGTTTTTTATTTCTCCGGCTCAATCCCAATCGATCGAGCGAGAGCCGCAACAAGCACGTTACGACAGAACGTTTCCAATCTGGGCTCAAGAAGCGATCGATTTGGGCCACGAGCTCCCCAAGCCTTATGGCTTTTCAGTCAATTATATGACCATGGATCAACCTTTAGTTGTCGACTCCGTCGGTTTTTCAGGTCTTCCCGCAGGGCTAGATGACATATTGAGCATCAAGGGCAGTGAAGCGGTACAGGACTCAGAGACTCTAACATTGAGAGGCGATATGTGGGTACTGCCCTTCTTAAACCTTTACGGTGTTATTGGTCACACCAAGGGCAGCAGCGTTGCCAACGTACAGCTTGAGGCTGACTTAACCGAGGTCTTGCCGCCAATATATTGCAAATTTAATCCTTGTAGTGCCACCAGTCCTGCATTCGACTTTGTATTGGACTTTAAGGGCACCACCTATGGTGTGGGCGGCACCTTAGTTGGCGGTATCGACAATTGGTTTGCCTTACTCGATGTCAATTACACCAATACCCGCTTGAACATTCTCGATGGTGAGATCAGCTCTATTGTGGTGTCTCCGCGTGCAGGCTACCGCACCAGCTACAACAACCACGATATTCAAATCTGGGTTGGCGCCATGTATCAAAACGTAGAGCAGACCTTCAGTGGTTACTTGCGTGATATCGGCTTCCCTCTTGGTGATGCCAAGTTTGAGGTTAACCAGCACCTCGAAGATAAATGGAATGGCTTGATTGGTAGTCAGGTGGGATTGACCAAGAATGTGGATCTGCTGATGGAGTTTGGTGTTGGCACCCGTAGCAGCTTCATGATGAGCCTAGGTTACCGTTTTTAAATGACGTTGGAGGTGAACGTGCGCCATATCTCTCTATTGCTAGTGACGCTATTTATGACGGCATGTTCTGCCGTGGATATTGTCGATTCTCGCGAGCAGTCAGCACTGCAAAAAGCCGGATTTGAACAGAGTCAGCTCAGCCTGCACGAGGGCGGTGAGCTTAATTATTGGCAGGCCGGCGAGGGCAAAACAGTATTACTCATCCATGGTTTTGGTGGCACGGCTGTAACTAGTTGGCAGCAGGTGATGCTTGAACTGAGTCAAGATTATCGCGTTATAGCTCCGGATCTCGCCTGGTTTGGGCAGTCGGTTAGCAATGGCAAGCCTAGCCTAGCGACTCAATCACAAGCCATTATGCAGCTGATCGATTCCCTTGATTTAGATAAGGTCAATGTGGTCGGGATCTCTTACGGCGGCTTCGTCACCTTCGATTTGATGATTAACGAACCTAAGGTCGACAAGGCGGTATTGCTGGCGAGCCCCGGTGTGTTGTTTTCTGATAATGCCTTGCTGCAGATGAATCAGCGTTTTGAGGTCGATGATCCAAGCGACATCTTTGTACCTGAGACGCCGAAGCAGATGCGGCGTTTACTCGATGCCACCTTCGTCGATTTTCCTTGGTATCCGGGCTTTATTGACGCGCGAATCTTCGATAAATACTTCGCAGATTATTTGGATGAAAAGCGACAGCTGATCGAAGGACTTCCCGCTGACAGAGACCGGATTGCCGCTAATATCTCGGTCGACTCACTGCCACCGAGCGTGTTGATCTGGGGCGAGAATGATAAAGTTTTCCCACTGAGTTCAGGTATTCAACTGGCCGATTACTTGACCGCGCCTATTGTGGTTATCCCTCAGGGAGCCCATGGGATCAGTAACGACTACCCAGAGATTATCAGTCAGACAATTAGGGCGTTTGTGCAATGATCAGGCGAATATTCAGCCATGGTGCTGTGAGTGTTATCGCTATTTTTATACTTAGCGCTTGTGGTAGCAGCGACTGGCAGGTGCGCGCCTTGCCCAGTGATGTGGCAATCGGAGCTGCGCTAGACAGTGATCCTGACTTAAACCTTTTGCATGCGATAGAGCTGCAAGAGCTGCCTTTAGTGCAGATCCCTAAGGCGGTGCGTCCTTGCTGCGCCTTTGGTAACGCGCAGAAAGTGACGATAGGGCCGGTTCCCGTGCCATTTTTCCGCTACGCCAATACCTTAGCAGTTGATAGCGTCGGCCCCCATGCCTATGAGGCGGGCACTTTTAGCTATCAAAAAGATGCGCCTAATGGCCGTCGCGGCACTGAAAACAATGGTCAGATGTATACCCTGCAAGGGGGATTTATCGATTTAGCCCATGTACGCGATACAGCCGACAATGCCATTGCACTGTTTTACCGTATCTACCCCAAACTTGGTGAGTCACAATCAATCAAGTTACCCGATGAAATTGGCCCAAGAGTGATCGAGTTAAGCGAGTTTGATGTATCAAATTTAAGCCCAAGACAGCACTGGGAAGTGGCGGCAGCAATCTCAGTCAGGCTGGCCTACTTTATGGCCGAAGCCCATGAAATTGCCCAGTGGCATGGCTATCGTAGCTGGGCGCCTTGGTCTGAAACGGTCTCGGCTTATTCGCCTGAAGATCTCTACTCAAATATGCTCGGCGCTAAAATAGCCTTAGCCCTGATCAACAATAACTTAGCGATGAATAAAGAGCTGTATAACCAGCATATGACCCAATGGTTAGCGGCGACTCTTAACTGGTTAGAGCCTGTTTCGATTGGGCATACTAATGCATTATTTGATGTGATCGATGGCCACTGGTGGGACTCGAACCAACCGCTGCCGAGCAAGTTTATGCTACTGAAGCGCCATTACCAGTTAGGTGATAAACAGTCACCTTACTTAGTGCCTAAAACAATGGCTCAGTCACATGCTAAGTGGCCTGAAGTTGAAGAACTTTATGAGTCTCAACATCAGGCGCATCACCTCTCCTTGAGCAACAGCGTCCATGGAGTTGATATCGATGCCATTGCCCAGCAAAAGCTGGTGGTCGCCGATAAATATAAAGCCAGCTTTAAGCATATTCCTGCCGAGCTGTGGCAAAACGGTTTTACTCAGGCCGACTTCTACCAGAACAGTCAATACAACCAAGTGCAAGATGAGATTGAGCTGCGTCAGCACCTGAATCGAGATGATGCGAATGAAACCGTGACGCCACAGGAGAAGCAATGACAGCTAGATCGAGCACAAAGGTTTTGAGTTCTTGGTTTACTCGATGTGGGCTTTTATTGGCTTTTATCTCTACATCTGTCTTGGCGAAAGAGGCTGTAGAGCAAGATATTGATCTCGATAAGGCTGCAGAAGTCGCTCAGGTGGCAGATGAAGTACAAGAGGATAAGGCGTCTCAAGGCTGGCTAGAGGACTTCTTACAAACCCTCGGAGCCGACGGTGAGTTCGACCCTGATAAATTGATCGATTTTAGCTACTTACCGGGTCCATTTTATAACCCAGAGATGGACTTAGGGGTTGGGATCTCGGCGGTTGGTTTATATCAATACGACCCCGATGATGAGGTCAGCCAGCTATCTTCACTTGTGATCAACGGCCTAGCCTCGACAAATGGCGCTTTAGGTGTGGCGGTGGCTAACAAGACCTTTATCAATCAAGACCAACAACGTTTCTATCTTAATGCTGAAGTGTTTGATGCCCCCGATGTCTTCTATGGTGTCGGTTACGATACTAACCATCAAGAGGGAAATCGGGTCGAGTTCAATCAGCGGATTATCTCGATAAACCCTATGCTGCTGCAGCGGATGAGCCCGACCAGTTTTGTGGGCATTGGTTTCGATTTTAGTTATGCCGATGCCAGCAAGATTAACTTGTTAGATTCAGATGTGGACTCAGATGTAGACATAGGAATACTCGATGAAAGCTCTCGTAGCGTCGGCTTAAACTTACTGCTGAATCATGACAGTCGAGACAATGTGCTCAACCCACAATCGGGACGTATTCTAGAGATAGATGCGACCTTTTATCGCCAGTACCTAGGCAGTAAAACCGACTTTGATGTCTACAACGCTCTATATAGCGAATATATGCAAACCGGACGCGGCGAAGATATCTTAGCCTGGCAGGTACGTGGTCGCTTCACTAGTGGTGATGTGCCATGGGATCAGCTGTCAAAAGCTGGCGGTGGTGACCTACTACGAGGTTATACATCGGGGCGCTATCGCGATAAGCAGATGTTGATGACGCAAGTTGAGTATAGGCTCAATCTGCCAGGGCGCCATGGCATGGTGTTCTGGGGCGGCGCTGGGGTGATTGCCGACGATGTTAGCGAGTTTGATGCTAATAAAATTTTGCCAAATGGTGGCGTAGGTTATCGTTTCGAGGTTAAACCTAGGGTCAACCTGAGGTTAGATATGGCATTTGGTGATGGCGACAGCGGTTTTTATTTCAACGTCAATGAAGCGTTTTAATTCAGTGCATAGCAGTGAAAGCTAAAAAGGGCTCATTTGAGCCCTTTTTATTTAACGAATAAGCTTACTTTTTGAAGATAGCTTCATTAGTGCCGTATGGACCTAAGTCTAGGTCGCGTTTACGGATCTCATCAACGCGATCGAATGCTTCTTCAGCTACGCGTAGATTCTTAACATCTTTGCGCCAGTAGTACTTAAAGCCGTTGAAATTAGCGTTGTTTGGATACCAGTACATGACACCTAGACCTTTGTCAGACATGATAGGCGTGTTGTGAATTGTGGCCCCTGGAATGTAGAAGTATTGGCCGGTACCTAGCTTCTTGAACTGGTTATCGGCAAGAGTTTGCCCTTCACCGTTTACCACGTAGTAACACTCAGGCTGACCATGGAAGTGAGGCGCGTGATCTGATTTACCGCCGTCGGTGATACCGATAACAACTGGGCTGTCTGATAGTTCTTTCCAGATATAACCAACTGGCGACTTTGACTTATCACAGTCCTGAATTTCTAGTACGTTGCCGTCGTCATCTAGTGACTTACAAAATTGCTGATCTTTAGCAATGCTGTCGTTAGCTTGAATAGTCGTGAAATCAATTTCACCCGCTTCCCAAGCTGCGATGTATGCTTCAACTTCAGGGTTGCTACACTGCTCAGGCATGGTGTCTTGTGGTGAGTAAGGCGTGCTGTCATATGGCACTGGCGTCATCTGCTGGTATGGCAGTTGAGCGTGATCGCACTGAGGACCTTGGGCAAATACGGCAGTAGACGTTAGTGCGGCTATGCCGAACATCATTTTTAATTTCATCATTCTCATCCTGTTTTTTTAGCTGATGCAGCCAAAGCTGCGATATTGTGCTCGTTTTAACGGGCTTGAACTAACAATAAAGTGATAATTGCTGCGTAAAGTTGAAATGGATCACGCAGCATTTTAAGCAGCAAACTTATTCGTGAGCTCGGTCGCGAATAATCTTTTCATTGCGACTTTTTAGATATGGAATTGCAGACTTAACTGGGCGTAATTAGAGGCGCCTTGCGGTGCAGATATATCCTCATAGGGGCTTATTCCGTCATCAATTTGATAGCGGCCGACCTCAAAACCTAGCGCTAAAGCAGGCGTCAGGTTAGTGAACAGGTTCACTCCTGCATGGAAGCGGTTTGTCTGCTCCTCTTCGGTGATGGTTTGACCGTAGAAAAGACTTGAACGAGTACGCTCGGTCCAGAAATGACGATAAGCAAACATGGCTGAAGTGGTGGTTTCTATCTCGCCATTAATCATATCTCTAGCCGCATCGGTACCCACATAACGGCCTAGGTTGCCGTAGTGAAGTTGCAAGCGAACATCATTTTTGCCGTAGGTTTTAAGCTTGGCAGCGACAGATACCCCCGCGCCAAGTTGAGCCGTGTCCTGAGGGTCTAAATAGCGAAGCAGACTCGATACCGACACGTTACCCCAGTCACTCTGTCGATCGAATCTAATCACAGCATCTGGTACATAGTCATTACTAGTGTCTACCCACTTTTTATCGGCAGTCGTGCTGCCAGTCTGTGTGCTACCCGCTTGAGTGCCATAGGTATAGGGGTTTTCTAGTGCAAATTGCCAGTTATTAGTGCTGTAGCGCACTATAGCTTGGCGCACCATAGCCTGACCAACCAGTGGACCGCCCAGATCTGCAGTTTCCGCAAAAGCACTGGTATTGACCATGGTTGACCAGGTTTGCCCTGCGGTGACATCGTTATACTGGATATAGGCATGCCTTAAGCGCGGGCTGTAGGAGTTAGAAAACGCGGCATTCCCCTGAGCGGAACCCGAAAAGTCTATCTCAGCAAAGCCTTTCACTTCGCCGTGAGTCACGCCGACATTGAAGCGGCTTTCGGCAGCGCTAAATTGGCTGCGTTTAGCCGAGTCGGTGATGTGCCCTCCGCCAGTCCAGCTATCCTGAAAGGCGATATTGCCATCCACATAGCGAGCGTTGGCTTTAATAAAACCGCCAAAATGATACTCGCTTGCCATAGATGGCAGCGAATAAGCGCCCATTAAACAAATACAAATAGAGATTCTAGTAATCGATTTCATGGTTCTTTCTTGTAGGGGGGAATAAAAAAAGCCCTAGTACTTTTGGTATCTTAAGGGCGTGATCCATTTAGGTGACAGCAAGCAGGGATGCTGTACCCAGTCCATAGTTGGGAGAATCTAAAAATTACAGGGGGTGATAGAAGCGAAGTGAGAGCGGCTTCGCTTCTATCGGTAACACCAGTTAACAACATTAGACTTACCAATGACCTCTGCGCGTTCCTGTGCTCGGATCATTGATAATTGCTAACATAACAACTGAAAACTCAGCCGTTATTAGAAGTAGTAACCAAAGTTAATATTAACGCGCTTATCCCAGCTATCGCCCATTTCAGGAAGACCCACGTGGTCATTGTTAGCGGTAGAGAAGGTCATGTTCTTACCCATAACGAAATCGACCATGGTGTACGTTGGGCCAGCTGAAATCGCACAACCCGTCACGTTTTGCATGCTGTTGTCATAGCTATCGTCATCAACATCAGGCGTCATCAGGCCGAAGTCGTTATAGCACTTCACACTGCCCCAGTCGGTTGCGAATGTCTTGGCGATGTTCGCGCTATAAGATTGACCCTTAGAAGCAATTTCGTACTGCCAGCTGACAACCGATACGGCAATTTTGTTGGCATCAACAGCGTCAGCGGCATCATATTCGTACTGCATCGCCTGAAGCTGCAGATTCCAGCCTTTGTAGCTGCTATCTAAGTGAAGTGCGACGGCGTAACGATCGCCGTTGTTACCGGTATCGCTGTTATAGATCTGACCATATTGTACCGAACCACCAAGCGTTGTTTGACCACCTTCATGCTCGGCGGTGTAAGTTTGGCGCAGGTTGAACTGATTAGTCTCTTCGTTGAAGTACTCGATACCGCTTGCAGCGATAGTACCGCTGTATAGGTCAGTCGAATAACGCTTGTTCTCAGATGGACCATACTCGGCGCTCTTATAAAAGGCTAAGTCAGTGTGCCAGCCGTTTTTCTCGTAAACGGCCTTGATACCTGTGTCATGATCATCTTCAAAACCTAAGTAATAAGGAATGCCAAACCAGTAACTGTTTGAGATGAAGTCGCGATTACCAAATGGTACCTTGTTGATACCAAGCTGTAGCTGCCAATCTGGATTGACGTCGTAGTACGCGAAACCGTATTTGATGTAGTCAGTGCCAGAAGTGAAACGGTATTCAGCAGATAGGCCCCAGTCACCGTGCTTACCATCAAACTTGATTGCTGCCATATCAAAGTAAAAGTCACCGCCTTTATCTTTGTTGACTTCATCATAGTCGCGGTAGGCGTAGTTAACACGTACGGCGCCGCCGAGTTTGATACCATCTTCAGTCTGTTCCGTTGCATAAGCAGCAGAACTCGAAAGTGCGATAGCTGTAGCCACCATTGACAACATAAACTTAGTGGTTTTTTTCATCATCATTCCCTATTACTATTTTTAGATTTATAAATTAATCAGTCACGTTACATCTCTTCAAACCAAGTGCGGTGGCACTCTGTACAAACTGGTGCTTTCTTCTCGTGCTCAGCGTGACATGCTAGGCAGCTTGCGCCTTGGTTGTAGTGCAGCGACTTATGTGGATGTGCTTCTGGGATCGCCAGCTTGCTTTCATCGACAGGAATACTGTTGATGTCGCCATGACACTCAACGCATGCTGCGTCAGTTGTGTTCTTCTTACCTGAACCTTGGTGACAAGTTTGGCAGCCATCTTGGTAGATAAACTCGTGGTTTACGCGACCTTCAGTCTTACCTTTCATCTTGACTAGCTCGCCCGCCATGACGTTGCTAGACAGAGCGAGGCCGAGTAGTGCACTTAGTAATAACTTGTTCATTAGACGGCTCCTTCAAGGTCGGCTTTGATGGTTTCAGATACGATGATCCCCATGACGAGGCACTCTAGGCATGAGGTCGAACTCAAGCGTGCTTCACCGTGAATACCACCCGTGACTTCGCCAATGGCGTATAGGTTTTTGATCGGTGCCATAGAGCGACCATCAATTACGCGCGCGCCTAAATCAGTCTTTAGGCCGCCCATGCAGTAATGCACTTTTGGCCAAATACGTGATACAACAAATGGGCCCGTTAGCTCTTCTGCTGTATCCATCTTGCGGTTGAATAGTGGGTCTTTACGCTCGCCAACATGTTTGTTGTACTCTTTGATGCTGCGCTTGAGTTCTGCGGCAGGAATATCGAACTTAGCGGCGATCTCATCGAGTGAGTCAACTTTCCAAGCCATCTCGTCGCGTAGTGCACGCACAACACGGTCGTCTTTGGCGTAGTTGTTATAGTTGAAGAACACCACTGGATAAGCCGGGCTACCATCGGCGTTACGGTTTTTCATAATCGCTTCAGAGCAGGTCTTGCGGTCTGCACGCTCATCCATAAAACGCTTACCGTTTAGCACGCTAATCGCCACACCTTGGTGCCAGCCGATAGATAGCAATGCGTTTGACCAACCGAATCCACCTTCATCTGGAGAACCCCAGTGACCAGTCTGGATAAGGTTCATGTGCACAGGGAGTGCGCCGTAAGCCATAGCGGTAAGTGTAACTTCACCGGTTGCACCCATTGCGTTGGTGCAATCAAGAGTTGGGTCTAGAGATGGGTCAACCGCTTCACGCAGCGCCATGTTACGAGCGAAACCGCCGTTAGCCAGTACTACGGCTTTATTTGCTTTAATAAAAATCGTGGTGCCAGTTTTTAGATCTGGGAAGCGGTAGTTCTTACGAACCTTAACGCCGATGATCTGCTGACCGTCCATGATGAAGTCTTCGATATAGTGCTGTAGACGGTGATCTACACCTTCTTTCACACCCGCTTCATATAGTTTGGTGGTGATGTCGCCGCCAGTACCATGTTGGGTACGGATAGCACGTGCCTTGTTGTGACCACCCACTTGGATGTTGAAGCCATCACGGAATTTAACGCCGGTATCGATACAAAGGTCGTAAGCATCCAAAGAGCGATTAGCGATTTGACGTAGCGCTGGTTCATTTTGCATGCCACGGCCAGAGATGATCTGATCTTTGACTAACTCTTCTGGTGAGTCGTCATTCACGCCTTGAGCCAACTGGATAGGATTCTTAGGGATCGCTAACCAGCCACCGTTAATTGCTGAGTTACCACCGATCACTTGCATCTTTTCTAAAACAAGTACCGAACCCAGGCCTTGGCGCTTAGCATTTACAGCTGCAGAAAGACCTGCAAAGCCTGAACCGACGACGATAACATCTGCGCTTTCGTCCCAGTTAATTTCGCCACAGCTTTTAGCTTGTACGGTACCGGGTAATGTTGCCGCTAAACTACCAATAGCAGCGCCAGCACTTAGCTTTAAAAAGTTTCTTCTACCTTGCATTTTCTTGTAATCCTCAATCAGGGAATGAGGTAACGATAAACGTAAGTTCAGTTGCTAAAGGTGAACTAAGTCACGCCATTTTTTCAGTGACAAATTTATTCGTGAGTCAGCTCTCGAATAAATTTTTTCTTAAAAAAAAGCTCAGAATCAGGAGTGGATAAATGTGAAAGGAATCAATCTGGAGTTAAAAATTATTACGGCAATGTTTATATGACGTAATTCACAAAGCCTACCAATAAAGAGGTGTTAGCGTGAAGTGAATCCCGAATAGAGAAGAGATATCTATAATCCGTAATTGTTACCAGCGCATAATTAGCTGAATTCGATATACAGGTTTTTTATAGATGAAATGTCCCACTGAAGCATTGCCTATGATGCGCTGCAATCAGATACTAGATGCGGCTGAGCAGCTGATTGAGTCGCAAGGTATTGTCTCGTTTAAGTTCTCGCAACTCGCGAAAGAAGTGGGCTGTTCCACCGGTACCTTATACAAGTTTTTTGAGCGCAAAGAAGACGTGTTAGTCTGCTTGTTTTTGCGTAGTGCGACCTCAAATCACTTGCCGATATTTATTAACAAATATCCCGATTTAACCGCTCAAGAGAAAGTGCTGCTACCGATTTTGTTTACATTTGAGACCATCAAACGCAGTAAGAGTTTTTTTACTCTGCGTTCGGTTTCGGTCAATACCATGGTGTGGCAACTGGCCAGCGACGAGAAAGTGGATCGCTTCAAAAAGCGTATCAATGCGTTTTGGGGCTGGTTTACCGACTCGCTTAATGAAGCCGTAGCTAAGGGCGAGCTTGATGCGACGCCATTGCAAGTTAAAGAGTTAGTGCAGGGGATCACCTTCTTCTTAACGGGCTCGCTAACCCAATTTGAAAGCCAGTTAATCGCCCCTGAGTACTTATCTAATCGTCGTGAGACCTGCTACCGACATTTAGCCCGTTTAATGGGGCAATATAAGTGGGCTAAGCCACTTACCCCTGAACTGTTTGACTCGCTTGAGAACAGAAGCTCGAGCTTCTTCGATAAACACTATCGTGATCATATGAGCTGCAGCGCCTGTAGCGCCTTGTCCTGCTCCCCCGCTAATAGCGAAGCGCCTTGCCTACACAAAAAAGTCAGCGCTGCTTAAACAACTTCTTTTTAAATATAAAAAGCCCTTATTTAATGAGGGCTGGCATCGTCATTCTTAGGTAATATTTTTCCGTTCTTGGTTATTGAAGAACTTGAAGCTAGCCCCCGTTTTGCTTGACTTTTTTATGACCACTGATAGGCTGCTCAGTCAGTAATCAAGGTGGTATACAATGCAAATAACTTATAATTTAAAACCTGCGTTAGAGCGCCGTACCGAGCAATTTAAGCCGACAACTAATGTAGGCTTCGGTAACCTCAGAACTGACCACATGTTTTTAATGGATTATCGCGACGGCGAGTGGTGTGATCCAAGAGTCGTTCCCTATGGCCCATTTCAAGTCGCACCGGGTGCCATCGCTCTACATTATGGTCAGTCTGTATTTGAGGGCGCAAAAGCCTTTCAACATGACGACGGTGAGATCTACACCTTCCGTATCGATAAAAATGCCGAGCGCTTAAATCGCTCTGCTGACATTTTGTGTATTCCAGCGCTGCCTGAGCAGATGCAGGTTGATGCCATCAATGCCTTGATTGATGTCGATCGTCTATGGTTTCCGATGCAGGAAGGGGCTTGCCTGTATATTCGTCCGTTTATCTTTGCCACAGAAGATCGTCTATCGGTTAGTCCGAGCGAGCAATACACTTTCTGCGTAATATTAAGCCCAAGCGGGCCTTATTACAGCGATGGCTTCGATAAGGCGATCCGTTTATTGATCAGTGAGCGTTTCCACCGTGCAGTTTCGGGTGGTACTGGCGCATCGAAGGCTGCGGGTAACTACGCGGCATCACTAAAAGCGGGTAAGGCGGCTGCTGAATATGGCGCCGCGCAGGTACTTTACCTAGATGCTAACAATAAGCAGATTGAAGAAGTGGGCGCGATGAACCATTTTCACGTGCTTAAAGATGGCACCATTATTATCCCTAAGTTCACCGACACCATCTTAAAGTCGATTACCTCACAGTCTATTCTCGATTTGGGTGAGTTACTGGGCTGCGAAGTACGCCAAGAGACAGTGATGCTGGAGCAGTTTATTAGCGACATAGAGTCGGGTGAGATTATCGAGGCGGGCGGTTTTGGTACTGCGGCCGTGGTATCGCCAGTGGGTTCTTATATCTTTGAAGATAACCGCATCGTAACCGTTGGAAACGGTGAAGTGGGTGAGCACACTAAGCGAATTTACAAGGTATTGACCGATATTCAGAAGGGGCTTATTCAAGGTCCTGCAGGCTGGGTACAGTACGTTAAGCGTGTGCAAGCTTAGCCTTCACTTAGCTGACCAAACCCTGCAGAAGGCTCCTTATGGGGCCTTTTTTATGGGGGGCTCTTTTTAAGCGCCACTCTTTTACAGTGCAGCTCTTTTAAAGTGCAACAAAGGTGTTAACCATCACTGCTTGGCGGCTAAAGTTTTTCGCTGTGGGGTAAAATTGATAATCGCTTACACCTGTTAGCTTCTCTGCGGGGATCTTAGTTCCATCGACCGTGCTAATCATACTGACCTGTTGCATAGCCCCTGAAGCGTCAATGATAAAAGAAACCGCATAGTTGGTTTTCTTTTGTGGGCTAGCTGCTGATTGGGGGAATATTTGTTGCCAGCTGATAAGGGTGTCTTTTGTCACCCAGAAGTAAGCCATCTCGCTACCGTTGAGTTTTAACGGGGATTGCGTTGCGTGGGAAGGGGGTTGATTTGCACAGCCCACGCCATTAAGCAAAAACAGGGCGATGAATAAGACACGAGCTCGCTTAAAGTTGTGATACAAAATAACACCTTTGTTACGGTTTGGTGAAGTGTAAAGGCAAGTTATCTGTTATCACGGCCTACGTCTAGTCAATTGGTTGACATGCTCTAAGTATGTGCAGGTTTTTGTAGTGTAAACTCGTAAGCTTGTAGGGATAGCTTGGGTGATTACTCGTCAGTTTTAGATAAAGCGGTGGTGTATAGCGGGGGAGTTAGGTTTATGAGCTGTTTGATTTGGGCGTGATTTAATTGACGAAAGCTGGAACTGAATAGGGAGTTTGGCTTACCTATTCAGCTGCAGCTCGGGTTTTACTGATGTTTTGAGGGGCTTGGCTTTTCGATAATATGCTCGCTAGATGGATTATGTTTAAGCATTAGATGGTGGATCTCTTCATCTTTCCTTCCCCAGAGTTCATTGAGCCAGCGCTGGAAGTCAACGCGGTAAGCGGCCTCTGAGAAATAGCGCTTATTATCGACCTCTGGTACCGGTAGTACTTTTACCCGCACCACAATCTTATGTAAACGGCCATGCATCACTTCAACCAAGGCATCTTTTTTAAATACGTCAGGATAAAGCACGGTGACGTCGAGTACGTTGGTGAACTGCTCACCCATGGCCGATAGAGCAAAGGCGATGCCGCCTGCTTTAGGCCGCAGCAGATAACGGTAAGGTGAGTCTTGGCGAGCGTGTTTTTCTGCGGTGAAGCGACTGCCCTCGACGTAGTTGATAATCGAGGTGGGCATGTTGCGGAATTTTTTGCAGGCCCGGCGAGTCGACTTTAAGTCTTTACCTTTAAGCTTAGGGTTTTTCTTTAACTTAGCAGGACTAGTTCGGGTCATAAAGGGCATATCCAGTGCCCAGCAACCTAGGCCCAAGAAAGGCACGTACATGAGTTCTTTCTTGAGGAAAAACTTGAGCATAGGAATATGGTTACGCAGCACATAGGTCTGCGCCGCAATATCGAAACCACTAAGGTGATTACTGATCAGCAGGTACCAACTATTCTTATCTAGGTTTTCTAACCCTTCTACATCCCACTCAATGTCAGCGAGTAGATATAAAATACCGCCATTACAGCTAGCCCAAGCCCACATGAAACGATTCATGATATGGGTTAAGCCGATGCGGGCGGCGGTAAAAGGCAGTAGCAGTTTGATGATGCCGCCTATGCTAATCAATGATGCCCACAAAACCGTATTGATGATTAATAGCAGGGTGCTTATGAAATATAAGATAGGTCCAGGTAAAAAGTTCAACATCTTGCTCTTATGCCTCTTCTCGGGTTTTTTCTGCTTGTGCTAATTGGGCTAGTACCTGATCTTTTTGTTGCCAGATAAGGTTTAACTCTTGCTGGAATTGTATTTTGAATTGGCGGTCTTTGCTGTAATCTCCGCGTAGTTCATCACTAATGTTATTCACCGTTATATGAACTCGAACTTCTTTGACTTGGCCACTAATGAACTCCCAGTAGGTCGGGATCTTACCGGGATAGTAGATAGAAACGTCCACTAATTTATCAATATGCTCACCCATAGCCGATAGCGCAAACGCCATGCCGCCCGCTTTAGGCTTGAGTAGGTGGTTGAAGGGAGAGTTTTGCTTACTATGTTTACCCGGGTGGAAGCGGGTGCCCTCAACAAAGTTCATTACACTGACGGGTTTGTTCTTGAATTTGGCACAAGCCTTACGAGTGATCTCGATATCTTTACCGCGTAGCTTAGGGTTTTTCTTTAATTGCGCCGTGCTATAGCGACGCATAAATGGAAAGTCGAGCGCCCACCAGGCAAGTCCAAGCACAGGAACGAAGATCAGCTCCTGCTTTAAGAAGAATTTTAAGAAGGGGATCTTGCGATTTAAAATACGCTGCAAGATAAGAATATCTACCCAAGACTGGTGGTTAGCAATAACCATATACCACTCTTTGGTAGACAGCTGGGTGTCACCTTCAACAGTGAGCTTGAATGGATGCAGCAAGTTTTCGATAACCCCGTTGACGCTGATCCAGGCACTGGCACAAAAATCGAGAAAGTAGGTGCAAGCCTTGCGAGTCCAAGCTAAAGGAATGAGTTTGAAAATACTCATTACTAATATGGGAGTCACCCAAAATAGGGTGTTAATAAAATAACAGAAAAAGGCGAAACTTCCCCTAATGCGTGACACTATCGCACCCATCCAGAACCTCGAGAAAAAAATTGGAGACCTATAGTACTCGTTGTCAGGTTTTGTCTCAATCTAGATGTTAAACTTTGGCGGTTAACTCATGACTAAATTAGTGCTTTTGGGGAAGTTTGTTGATTATTATTAGGGTATTATGCGGGGGTGGCTGAATAATACTAACTGCGCCAAGCCCCAGCATATTGCTAGGGCTTAGACAGAGTGAAATGGTTAATGGCTGAGTAAATAGGCTCTCAGTTCCGTAGCCGGTAGGGCCTTGGAGTAGAGCCAGCCTTGGTGTAGATGTACACCTAACTCTTTAAGCAGTTCAGCTTGCTCTTCGGTTTCAACCCCTTCTGCAATAAGAGAAATATTTATCTCTTTAGCAATGGCAACATATGAGCGGATAACGAAAGGCTGGTTAT
Source organism: Shewanella pealeana ATCC 700345 (assembly GCF_000018285.1). Taxonomy (NCBI): domain Bacteria; kingdom Pseudomonadati; phylum Pseudomonadota; class Gammaproteobacteria; order Alteromonadales; family Shewanellaceae; genus Shewanella; species Shewanella pealeana. The sequence goes on from NC_009901.1 coordinate 370,499, forward strand.
GTTCATTCGATAGCAGTTTAGTAAATGCCTTATTGATCTTAAGGCAGTCAAATTCTAACTGCTGTATCAGCATGCCACCACCATAGCCGATGCCAACATCATCTAACTTGATGCGACAACCAAGCTGTTTACAGCCTGAAATAAATTCAAGCATCTGCTGCCAAGACTCAACTGGCTGGCGTTCGGTGAGTTCGAAGCATAACTGATCAACTGGATAGCCATTGTTGGCCAAGTACTGCAGATAGGCTAGAACTTGTCCCTGCTCAATCTGTTTGGCACTGATGTTGATGCTGCATCTGGAGATCTGATTACTCTTTAGTAAGGATTTAAGCTCGCTTAGTGCAGTCTTTATCATCCACTTCGTCAGTAGTGGCATGACTGAGTCTTGCTCTAGTATTTTGATATAGCTGCTAGTTTTATGCCATTGGCCGTTTTTCTTACGCCATCTTAATAGGACTTCGACGCCAAATATTTTTTCGTTTTTGGTATCAACAATAGGTTGATAAGCTAGAGAGAAAGCTTCCCTTTTTAATCCAGATTTAAAACGGCGATGCCAATAAAACTTAATTACACGGTCACGAAGCAGATAGCCAATACTTGCTAAAAGTGCAGCAGGCAACATCAGCAGTAGAAATACGGTTAACCAAAGCAGGTTTCTGGCTGATTCATTGGTGATTAAGGTGTAGTTAAATTGTGAGTCTTTGGCCTGGTACTCGATACTAGCAAACGGATTCGCATCAGTGTTTTGACTGACCCAATCATGACCATTTACCTTAATATTGATACCGCCACACATTTGGCAATCTGCTAGGACTCTATTAATGGCGGCTGTAGATTGTACCGGCACAAAAATCTTGGCAGCGCCGTCTGTCGCGATAGCATAAATCATTTTCTGCTTATTGATGGTATTAATGTTTGTTGCCTTGACGAGTCCATAGCCATCAATATCACTGCTTAATAGTTTTCCGCCAGGTGGGGTTGGCCATCGACCGATCGCCGAGCAGATAATGTTCTCGTCATTGAACTTCACCCAAGGCACAGGTTGATCACTCTGTATAAATAGCTTCAGCTTGAGCAGCTTGATGGTCTCTTCAGAGCAGTGAGTCTCTTGCTTTTTTTGTAGCATCGCCAGCACTTCACTCATCTGTGATTTTGCGGCTATTAGTCTTTGCCCGTATTCATGCTCAAGCTTGATTGCAACATCAGTAAGTTGACGTGTTAGCAGATAATGGCTAAGGCCTAGTGATACAGCCATTAATACAATTAAAATAAGGCTAGCTGTAAGGGATATTATTGCGTATTGACTGTTATATTTGAATTTACTAGGCATGGCCATAATTTATTAACTACAAGGAACAATTAAATAAAAGATGATATTAGTGAGCCAGATGATGACTATAAATACAGTAAAAACAAACCCTTACTATTTATTGCTCGCGTTTATAGGTTGTTCTGATTGCGCGAATGCTATAAAAACGGTGGCTAAGTAGGATCAAAGTAAATAAATGTTTGCTACTTCAATATCATCAAGTTAACGAAGCTGGCGGAATTTACTGCAAACTGGCGTCGGATTCAACTTATTTGTGTCATGACTAATAGATATTCGATTTTAAGATATCTCGGCTGCTGCAAATGAACTGCATAGTCATTATTGGCTAGACAGTGAGGCAAGTAATCTATCCATGGCGCGGTACCCTAACGCCTGGGCGATATGGGCGCGGCTGACGTTATCTTCCTGTTGAAGGTCGGCAATGGTGCGGGCCACCCGCTGTAGGCGGTGATAACTACGCACCGATAAGCCGAGCCTATGTACGCTTTGCTCTAAAAAGACTAAGTCATCATCGCGAAACCTAGCATCTTGTTTGAGTTGCTTGCCCGTGAGTTCACTGTTGAGCACACCAGAGCGAGCGAGTTGCGTTTTTCGTGCTTGTTGTACCCGTTTGGCTATTGTTTCACTGGTTTCGGCTTGAGTGTTTTGACTGTTAAGAGAGCCTAAAGGCAGTTTAGGCACATCTATGGTGAGGTCGAAGCGGTCGAGAAACGGCCCAGACAACTTTGAAAGATAGCGTTGGATCTGCTCATTACTAGCCCTAGCATTATCGGTATCACCACAGGGGCTAGGATTCATGGCAGCGATTAACTGAAATCGACTGGCAAAGGTCAGCTTTGCAGCCGCGCGCGAGATACTCACTTCACCTGTTTCCATTGGCTCACGTAGGCAATCGAGTACTTTTCTAGGAAACTCAGCTACCTCATCTAAAAACAGAACGCCTCTATGGGCTAATGATATTTCACCGGGTTTAGGCTGGGCACCGCCACCCACCAGAGACACCGCCGAACAGGTATGGTGAGGGCTTCTAAAGGGGCGGCGATAGAAGCTATCGGGTTTGATGTTGTTACCCGCGACGGAGTGAATGGCGGCAACTTCCAGTGCTTCGTCGTAGTTCAATTTAGGTAATAGCTGCATCATGCGGCTGGCGAGCATGGTCTTGCCTGTGCCGGGAGGCCCTAGTAACAACAAATTATGGTTACCCGCAGCGGCAATCTCTAACGCTTGTTTAGCCTGATATTGGCCTATAACCTCACTTAAACAGGAGGTTTTAGGCTCTGAACTCTGTGTTAGCCATTCGAGGTTAAGATCGATACTCGGCAGTTGCGATTGGCCGTGCAGATACGCAGCCAGTGATTGCAGATGGGTAGCGAAGCAGACTTTCTCGAAACCGACCAGCTCGGCATCTTCACGATTATCAATCGGCAAGACTAAGGTGCTATTTTGCTTGCTGGCTTCGACTATCACAGGCAGTAGGCCTTGGCAGTAACGGATATGGCCGGTTAGCGCTAGTTCGCCGACGAATTCATGTTGCTCGACAGATTTTGCAGGGATCTGTTTCGAGGCGGCGAGGATACCGATGGCGATAGGTAGATCATAGCGGCCACCTTGTTTGGGGAGATCCGCTGGCGCTAGGTTAACTGTGATGCGGCGCATGGGGAATTCAAATCCGGCGTTGATGAGTGCGCTTCTCACACGTTCTTTGGCCTCTTTGACTGAGGCTTCGGGCAGTCCTACTAGGTTGAATGCGGGCAGTCCGTTGCTGAGGTGGACTTCGACGGTGACAGGTGGGGCTTGGACGCCAAAGCTGGCACGGGTGGCAATACTGGCTATGGGCATAAACAAATCCTTTTGTTTTATGAGGTTACTTTGTTGGATAGGGGAATCCAATTTTCCCTTTGTTTTGGTTCTGGTTAAGTTTAGCAGTTATATGGGGTTTGTTATTTTTAGCTCAGATTGTGGGGGTGTGGAATTTCATTCCACGAAGAGGAGGGGAGTTAGACTTCGTCTAACAATTACTATTATCAAGCTGCGCTTGATAAACCTCATGGAATTTCATCCCAGCCTAAGACTACCAAGCTGCGCTTGAGCTTTACGTTAGACAGCGTCTAACAATTAACGTCGTGGCGCTTCGCCCACACCCGAGCCAAGGGGGAAAGCGCTTGTCCCCCTTAACAAACCCTCAGCGCCCCGACGAAGTTGTTGATCCTCATGCTTATGGATAAATTGCTAACGCTTCCGATGGGGCATCCTGCCCCGCGAAAGCTACGCCGACATCCCTGTCGGCATCACGCAATTTGTTCCAACGCACTTCGGCAACTCCGATGGGGTAAGGAGTGTTTCCTGTTAGTTTTAGAGGAAGGTTAAAAAAAGTGTTCTTATTTTCTTGATTTAACATCATTTGTTCATTCAAGATGTTGTTTTTGTTTGCTAAAAATATTGATGGGTAAGATACTCTCTGCTTACCTAATCATTCAATGTAAGAGAACTTATGAAGTTAGATATTAGTTTTGACTGGTCGAAGTCACTTCCTATTGAAGGTGGAATTCAATCTAGCGAGGTTCTCCCACCAGATCGCTTGAATAGGAAGAAATACGCTGAGTTCATAGCAAAGTTTCTAGTTTCCCAAGGCTACGACTCTAAAAGCTCTGAGCGTCATAACTATGTTCTTAACTTGAATGCGGAATGGGGGGCGGGCAAGACTTATTTTCTTAAGCGATTAGCTGAGGATTTAAAACCGCATCATCCGGTTGTATATATCGATGCGTGGAAGCAAGATTACTCTGACGACCCATTAATGACAGTTATCTCATCCATGATTAGCCAGTTAAGAAAACAAGCTGGAAAGAATGCAGATGACAATATTTATAAAGCTCCCAGAAAGATGATGGCTTTACTAAAGGCTGCGACTCCAGCAATCGTCGGCGGTATGACTAAGAAGTTTTTAGGTATAGATCATTTAGCAATCATGGATGCTGTTGGAGATGAAGATGATATTGGTGCAACTCTTAAAGATGAAAATGGAGAGGATATTTTTGATGAAGACGGCAAGCCTATCGATATGGGCCCTGCTGCATCTCTGTTAGTTAAGCACTTAATTGATGAGCATGACGCAAAAGCTAAATCGATAGAGAACTTGAAGGTCCATGTTAAGGAGTGGGTTGAGGCAGTAATTGGGTTAGATAATGCTAAGCACAAGGATGTAAATAGGCGATTATTTCCAGCATTCATATTTGTAGATGAGCTTGATAGGTGTAGACCTAGCTATGCCGTTGAAATGCTTGAAACTATCAAACATATTTTTGATATTCCAGGTGTAGTCTTTGTTGTTGGAACTGATACTGAGCAGCTTCAGCATGCTGTAAAAGCTATCTATGGAGAAGGTTTTAATGCGAGAAACTATCTAGGCCGTTTTTTTGACAGCCGTTTTACTTTAAGGCAGCCGAATATTGAGAATTTGCTTGAAGTACATTGTGATGACAACAAATTATCAGGAAGCCACTTTCGAGATTTGGATATAGTGGTATGGCCGGAAAATGATTCATCTGAAATCAATATTACAAATATAGCCACTATTATTAATTGCTTTGATTTGTCCGCAAGACAGGCTATTCAAATAGCTAATCGGACCATAGCAATGTTAGCTAATTTACCTGCGGGTAAAAAAGTTGATATCTTAATGTTGACTCTCTTGCTTTGTATCAGGGAGAAGGATGATTCAATTTATGAGGATATTTTTTCTACTCCATTTAGAAGAGCCGAAGGTGGAACAAATGTAGATTTGCTTTCGTTTTTAATAGAATCCTATGAATTTGAAAATAAAACTATTTTGATGGATTTTGATCCCAGAGTTAAATTTCCCAAATTTAGAGCTTATTATATTAATGAGCATTCTCATGGCGTGTATAAGGCTTCTTTAACCTATTATCTTGGGCTCTTTACAACTTTTTTTGGGCATTCATATGACGGAGATATGATTACTTTTTTAGATTGTGATGATGAAGAGCCTGAATCTAAGATAGAGAAACTTCTAGAAGAGCTACGAATTTCTAATCCATGTACTGATGGTTTTGCATTTCCAGAGGAGCCTGCAGCCAACTCTTGGTTAGGCTGTATGTATTACCATGAAGAAATGGAAAAGCTAAAACCAAAAGATTATAAAGATCTTGTAGAGTTATCATCATCACTTGACTGGCTCGATGATTAAATTATTCAGAGGTTGGGCTAATACCTTAGGTTTTTAGGCATGACTCCTAAGGCAAGCTATTCCGCTTGTCTAACCTAGTGTAGATACGGCTGAAGCCTTCGGTTTCAGGGATGAAACCGCAGAGCGGCTAGGGATGGCGTAAAGCGTGCTTCAGCAGTGTCTGCACATGCGCTGGCCGCAGGCCATTGGAACCGCTGATGTTGGAAGATACATCAAACTTAGCCTAAGAATTGGTGAATCAAAGGTTCATCGCTGTAGATTTAAAGCCTGCGAAAGTTTCACGCAAATGAAACCTTCAACCTCTGCACATGCGCTGGCCGCAGGCCATTGGAACCACTGGTGTTGGAAGTTAGTTTAGGGTTTCAAGTGCCGAAAAACTTAAAGGTTCGCATGCTTTAGATTTAAAGCCTGCGAAAGTTTCACACCAATGGAACCCTCAACCTCTGCACATGCGCTGGCCGCAGGCCATTGGAACCACAATTGCTGGAAGTTGCGCCATAGATTCAAATGACAATGAAGCCAAAGGTTCATCGCTTTAGATTTTCCCCACTCCAAACATACGCTGTAAGCCAAACGACTCCGCTTTTCTAACCTAGTGCAGATACGGCTGAAGCCTTTGATGGCATGGATGCCATCGTAGAGCTTACAGGGACCCTTTCTTTTATAAAGAGGTGCAGCGTGTTTCAGCAGTGTCTACACATGCGCTGGCCGCAGGCCATTGGAACCACTGATGCAGGAAGTTGTTACATAGCTTCAAATGACAATGAAGCCAAAGGTTCGCATGCTTTAGATTTAAAGCCTGCGTTAGTTTCACGCAAATGAAACCACACCTAAAGGGTCTCCCCTTTGGCAGAAAATACCAAGGTTGTTTGAAACTCAACTCCGTTATCATGAGGCAGATAACTCCACCCCATGCGTTCGCAGATGCGCTCGACGATGACCAGTCCAACACCATAGCCCGCATTGTAGGTTTCATTGCCTTCGTGGCGATTGGTGATGGTTAAGGTGTGCTGATTAAGCACGATTTCAATGTCACCTATGCTGTAACTGAAAGCATTCTTAATGACATTGTTGAGCACGATGGCAATAAAGCTGTCTGGGGCATGGACACTCTTAGCCTCATTGACCGTTAAGCAATAACTGCTGTCTTGTCTGGCGAATAACTCTTTCATCTCGGCGAGCTGCTTACATAGCGCGCCCTCTAGGCTGACATCGGCGAAGTGACGCTGGCTAATCGACTCTTTACCCAATAATAGAAAAGTTTCGGTGAGCACCTGCATCTCGTCGCTGGCCCGTTGCAGGCGCTTAACGGCGTTGACTGCCAGTGGATGCTGGTCTGGTATTTTAGCCAATAGTTCTGCTGAGCCTTTTATCACGGTAATCGGGGTTCTGAGCTCGTGGGAAGCAAAGTGGCTAAACTCTTTCTCTCGTTGAAAGAATCCGTTGATATCATTGCGACTATCTAGCAAAGTTTGTTCGATATTACGGGTCTCGACAAAGCGGGTATCGACACCGAAAGGCGGGTCATCTGGCGACATCTGGGTGATCTTGTGCTCAATGATTGTCAATGGCTTGGATAGGGTGCGGATAAAGTACAGACTATAAATCGTCATTAATAGACCAATAAGTAGGCCTAGTATGAGTACATAATCATGCAGATGTTCTTCATATTCATCAAGATAGTCATCGGCATCATCTTGAAACACAACATACATTAAGCCTTTACCGGAAGGGTGAAGAGAAACAATAAAGTGCTTATCTTCTTCTCCTATTAACTTTTCATATAGGCCTGGTGAAGTATAAGCATTGAGCCACTCTGGAATGGTTTGCTCACTCCAGTAGGTAGTAAACTCATTGGTATTGGGTAGAACCGTTTTTTCGCCATAAATCTTGTAGTCCTGTTTATACCGATATACTTCGGTGTCTAGCCAGTGATTGAGACTGATCTTTTCAATCTGGTTTTCGGCAATATAGATCACCGACCAAAATAGGCTAAACATAGCAAAGGTCATCAAACCGAAGCTCCAACGGAGCTTGCGGTAGATGCTCGGGAACTGTTTATGCTTTGAGGCGGTAACCTTGTCCATGAATCGTCTCTAATCGTGATTGTTCGAAGCCTTTGTCAAGGGCGGTTCGCAGGCCGTAAATATGACTACGCAAGGCATCACTCGGAGGAGACTCATCCCCCCAGACTGCATCTGTTACATCTTGGCGGCTGACAATACTCGGCGCACGCTTGAGCAACACCTTTAATATTTTTAGCTGGATACGGCTGAGCTTAATTGGTTGCTCGCCTCGTGTCACAACATCGGTCTGAGTATTAATCTTGATATCGGCAAAGGACAAGGTGCCGATATCTTGCCTTGGTCCGCGATTACTCAGTGCATGTAGACGCAGACTCAGCTCCTCCATGGCGAAGGGCTTGAGCAGGTAGTCATCGCCACCGGCCTTGAAGGCGGCGACTTTGTCGTCGAGGCTGTCTTTGGCGGTGAGAAATAAAATAGGCGTGTTGCAATACAGCTCTTCACGGAGCTTGCGTACTGCGGTGATGCCGTCAATCTTTGGCATCATGATATCCATAATGATGACATCGTAACTATTTTCGGAGACTAAATTAATCGCGGCCTCACCGTGATAGGCGCAGTCGATAATCATGCCTTCGAGTTCCAAATAGTCGGCGATTGTTTCACTTAGGTTATGGCTGTCATCAACAATTAGCACTTTCATAGATTAGTTTATCTTTCTTCACGATCGCTTCACGGGCCAAGTTTTAACATACGGCTAAATTTGATAATCATCTTACTAAATAAGGGTATTTAGATGAAAAAAATAGCTTTAGTTTCAACACTTGCTCTGATTTTAACTGCTTGTGGCGGTGGAAGCGACAGTTCTGACAATGGTAGTGGCGATAACGGCAACGGCGGCGGAAGCATTCCTACTGTACCTACAGCTCCAACTGCAGTTAAAGGCACTATTGATAAAGTCGATGCTGTACAGAATAAAGTGGTTGTGAACGGCTACAGCTATGACGTTGCTGGCGTAATGTACGGCGAAGTAAAACTAAATATTAACGATCTGCAGCCAAACATGATGGTGCAAATCGGCGGCGCTCAAAAAGCAGCTGCAGTTCAAGTTCAACTTGAACCGACTATCACAGGTAAAGTGACTGCAATCGATCCAGTTGCGGGTACATTTGATGTTAACGGTATGACCTTAACCTACAAGTTATCTGACGAAATTGGGTTAGGTGACTGGGTGATGGTGTCTTCACTACCGACTGCAGATGCAGGCTACAAAGTCTTGTCAGTGATTAAGTTTGATATTGAAACTGAATACCCAGGACTAGCAAATAGCTACGAAGTTGAAGGTCGCCTATCTAGCTTAGATGAAAGTGCAAGAAGCTTTAAACTTGGCGCAGCCTTGACGGTTGATTACTCAGGCACTGAAGCTCACAACATTGAAGGCGTGCTTGCTGATGGTCAGTGGGTTGAAGTTGAAGGTACGTTAGTGAATGACCTGTTTGTTGCGACTAGCGTTGAAGTTGAAGATTATAGCGATCTAGCTAACGACACCGAAGTTGAAGGTATTGTGACTTGGGTTGACGCGCAAAAAGCAGCATTCGAGCTTAACTACCAAGGTCGCTTCGTTGTTAATGATCAAACTAAGTTTGAAGATGGTCCAAAGTCAAAGCTGGTACAAGGTGCTTTAGTAGAAGTGACCTCTGTTAAGCAGGGCACGCAGCAAGTTGCGACTGAAGTTGAGTTCGATGACGACAACTCAACAGGTGACGACAACGATAACGTGGGTAGCTGGAAAGAGTTTGAAGTGGAAGGCAATGTGACAGCATCTGATGCTACAGCTAAGAGCTTCGTTATTAAGGGCATTTCTAGTAGCATGACAGTTATTGTTGACGCTAACACTCAGTATGAAGACGGTATTCGTTTCGACACCTTAAACCAGCAACGTATCGAAGTCGAAGGTGTGGTGATTAATGGTCAAAACATCGCTCGTGAAATCGAAGCCGACAACGATTAATTGTAAATCAATATTTCGAACTGATTGATTCTAGAATGCCTTTCTCACGAAAGGCATTTTTGTTTCTGAACGGCTGACCTTTTTAGCTAGTACAGGCTCTGAAGCCATATGAGAGGTAGATGTTAAGCAGAAAGAGTAAGGTTATTTATGCTAATTAAATTAATGGTATAAGAACTTAAGAGGGGCATAAACTCGGATAGATGAAATAAATTACGCAGATGACTTTGATGGAAAGCGAATATTGGTACTACACTGAACGGTAGTTTTGTTTTATGCCATTAAATAAAGGATTATGTTATGGACGAAGAGTACCAGTATCCCGCCAATTACAATTTAATCTCAATCACGTCTCCTTCTAGTCATATTAAATATGCCAGTCCTCACTTTTCTGAAGTGGCGGGATTTGCAGATGGCGAGCTTATTGGTCTTCCCCATAATGTTGTCAGACATCCGGATATGCCCAAAGCCGCGTTTAAAGATCTGTGGGGTCACTTGCAGAGTGGCAACCATTGGATGGGAATGGTGAAAAACAGTCGTAAGGGGGGAGGTTATTATTGGGTCGATGCATTCGCCTCGCCGATAAAAAACAATGGAGAGATTGTCGAACTGCAATCGGTTCGCTTTAAACCGGAACGGATCCATGTTAAACGAGCCGAGGCCGCTTATAAGCAATTATCAAATGATAAAAAGCCTTTTCAATTGAGCATAGGCTTGAGAACTCGCTTGTGGCAGCGCAGCGCCTTTTGTTATGGCATCGCCGCGCTTATCTCCTATGGTATCGCCACCTTTACCCAAAATACCGCTCTGACGCTGGCATCCTTTTTCGTTATGGCGACTCTAATTAGTTATCTGTTAACTCGCCCCTTGGAGCGACTGGCAAAAGAGGCTCGTAAAGACTTTAATAATCCGCTAATGGAACTCATCTATACGGGGAAGGTCAATGACTTTTCTGAAATTGAGTTGGCGATGAAGATGCGTCGACAGCACGTAAAAGCATTGATTGGGCGGGTAAATATCTCTGTGATGGAGGCCTGTGACAAGACCTTAGATAACGCCAAGCTAGCCACCCAGAACAACCATAAAGTCACCGAACATCTCAATACTCAGAAAACAGAGATTGAAATGGTGGCAACGGCGGTGAATGAGATGCAGGCGGCATCGACCGAGATCTCACAAAATGCTCAGGGCACCGCTGAAGCGACAATGCAGACGCAAAGTACCATGTCGGAGAATTTGGAGTGCATTAATCAGGTTAATAAGTCGATGTTGGAGCTCGTCGATGAGTTAGCCTCAATATCCAGTACCGTGGTATCGCTCGATAAGCAAACCCAGCAAATTAGTTCGGTGATCGATGTGATTAATGGCATTGCCGAGCAGACCAACCTACTAGCGCTAAATGCTGCGATTGAAGCGGCTCGAGCCGGAGACTCTGGCCGTGGCTTTGCAGTGGTGTCCGATGAGGTGCGCACTTTAGCGCAGCGTACTCAGGTTGCAACCACAGAGATCCAGACGGCGATTGAGCAGATCCAGACCAATAGCCAAGTTGCGGTTAAATCGCTTGAAATTGGTAATGACAAATCCAGCAAGACGGTCAATATCATCAATGCCTCACTGAGCAAAATCAATGAACTTGAGGAATTGATTGAGGGCATAGTGGAGCGTAATCAGCAGATAGCCGTGGCCATCGAAGAGCAGGTCTATGTCTGTAATGAGGTCAACACCAATGTGCAGATGGTTAATTGTAAGGTGTCAGAGTCTTATGATCTGATTACCGTAACCAATACGCTCAACCAAGAGGTTGAGAACAGTACCGACGATCTATCCAATACCATCAGAAATTTCAATATGTAGTGGGATTAGTTTAAATAGAAAGGGTCTAGCCGAGTACTAGGCCCTTTTTAGTTTTTGGGGAAACATGGTAAGGCTGCTTATACTGATTGCTAGTACTATTGTAAGAAAATGAAAAGGTGTTTAGCGATTGGCTAAACACCTTTTTTATTGCAGTGGGGGAGTCAGGCTTAATTAACTAAGCCATGGGTCCTTACTTGGCCGCAGAGTAAGTCTTAAGGAACTTGATGCCATTATTAATATCTGGCGTGTAAGTCCGGTCTAAATCAACAAATGGCACCACTTTACGGTATTGCTCGATAAGGTGACTGGTACCTTGACCCATTTTCTTATCTTGATCTCTCATACGGATCTCCATACCTTGCGTGGTATGTAACACCTCATAGGCATAGATTTCGTAACCAATATCAGCCATTTTTGCAACGCGAGAAGCAATTAAGTTCACGTTACTAAAGGTCTCTTCAATACCGACTGAAGTTGGGATGCCGTATAGTGTAGCGCTATTAGTTAGAGTCATCGCTTCGGCATATAGACCCGACATTGACTGGGCGATATTAGCAAAACCATCGCCGCCGACATTCTCTTTCGCGATAAGGTAAGTCGGTAGGTTAGTACGGTGTCCATCGTCAAGCTGAGTAGTACGCCAAGCCGAAATATGGATAACTTGTGCAAGTGCACGGCCTAAAGACTCCATCTGTACGGCTAGTTGAGTGTTGTCGAAGTTAGCGCCAGAGTTTACAAAGACATTGTCATCGCCGACACGTAATGCATTAACGGCTGGTGTGTTGCTATACCATAAGTCATCACGAGCTTCAGTATTCACAATAGGGTTATCAGTGGTGTGATTAATCGCTGTGTTAAGTAGCTCTTTTGCTTGGCGTAGCTCTTCTTTTGCGGTCGCTAAAATGTAGCCCGATGAACGGAATGATAGCGGGTCCTGTAGGTTACGCTTGTTATCTAATTCCCATAAGTATGAGCCCTTTAATGCGCCAAGAATGCCTTCTGCAGCTTCATGACCTTGTGGCCAGCCTTTTGTGTCAACAGTGTGCCAAAGGAATGGCGATACGTTACCGTTCAGTGCTTCTAGTGAAGAGGCAATAATCACAGGTGAAATATCGAGTAAATGTTCGGCTTTCTTAACCGCTGCGATGTTCTGCGCTTCGGCTACGTTACCGTTTGATAGGATAGAAATACCGTCTAAACCGAACGGTCTGTATGGCTCAAGGCCTAGCTCTTCGCGAACTTCTTTCGAGTCACGGCGCTCGCCTTTGTACATTACGTCCCATTCTCCCATTAACGATAAACCAATATGGGTCGCTAAACTTAAATCGTTAGCACCAGATGAGCCTCGACTTGGAATGAGTGGTGTGACGTCTGCGTTGATGTAATCCATAAATGCTTGCGCACCTTCGGTACTCATTGCCGTGTAGCCAGCAGCCATTTGGTTAAGGCGAATAATCATCGCCATCTTTGATTCGCGCTCAGAGATGAACGGTTCAACACCTGCGGCTTGAATGCGCATCTGGCGTTCGTTGAACTTTATCGATGCAGTGAAGTTTGGCTCATCTTCAACAGATGTACCTGCAACACGTTGATCCTTTAAGGCGCCGTAGTTAACGGTTAAACCGTAAATTGAACGGCCATCTGCTGCAGCGTGAATAGGCGCCTTGTAACCTGCGTTAATGCGCTGCCAACCTGCTTTAGCAATGGTGACATCTTCACCTGGTTGGGCGATTTCCCATAATTGGTCAACAGTAAGCGAGCGACCATCTAGGGTATGTGTTGCAGCATTAGCGGACAAAGGTAGGCTTGCAGCAACGAGTAATGCAAATACACTTTTCTTCATTGTTCAATTCTCTAATTGGTAGTACATCTACTTAAGGTTGTTAAATTCGACTTTATGACAGTCGGAACAAATATCTTTCGAAGGTTGGTGCTCTGAATGGCAAACCATACATTCAAGCAAGTCTTCGTAGTGATGCGAATTATGTGGATTCTTATCGAAACGGTTTGGTTGAGTTGGAATGTCATGCATGCCGCCGTGGCAGTCAATGCAGGCCTGATCGCTCGGACGTTCAAACGCCCCTTTAGTGGTATGGCAAGTGCGGCAGTTCATGTCATCGCCAAGAGCGTCGATATGGTGCTGCTTGATCGTCGGTTTAGCGGCTAATGCGCTGCAAGACAATAGCGTTGCGATAACTGCAACGGCAAAAGAAGTTTTCATTACGCATTCGCCTTATAATTTGCTGCAGTTCTGCCTGCAATCTGACCAAAAACCAAGCCGTCAACTGACGAACAACCGCCTAAACGATCCATACCGTGGGTACCACCTGCGACTTCTCCTGCAGCAAATAGACCTTTGATTGGCTCACAAGTCGTTGCATCAATTACTTCAGCATTAGGGGTGATAGCAACGCCGCCCATGCAGTAATGCAATTTTGGCGATAATCTCAGAGAGTAAAATGGTGGCTTTAATTCGGTTCTTCTATCGAGTGGCTTATTAAATGGATCAGGCTTGCCCTCAACAATCTCGTTCCAGTCTGCAATAGATTGACTGAGTACTGCTTCATCGACGCCGTGATGTTTGGCGAGTTCCGCAACAGAGTTAGATTTGTTAACCGCGCCATCGCGGTAAGCTCCCTTAAATCCTTCCGCGCGTTTAGTGGTCGCTTCGCTGCAGAAAGTGAATGGGTAGTTAGGCTTTTCTTCACTGCCTTTTTCTAATACGACCAACTGTGCTTCAGCGCGGGTGCGACGATCGGCAAGTTCATTCATAAAGCGCTTGCCTGTCATTGGGTCGATGGCAATACCTTCACTGAATGAGTAATCGGCAAAGAAGGAAGCTGGGCCGGCCCCTTTTTCATCAGGAGAAGCCCAAGGGCCAAGCTGATACATATCGAGCATGATAGGTAGCGAGCCAACAGCAAGTAGCGATTTGATCATGCCTGCTGTCGCGCCTGGATGCGCAGTCGCTTCTAGGTGAGCGTAGATAGGCATAGTGGTTTTAACGAACTTCTTATCTTGTCCCCAGCCACCTGTCGCAACGACTACACCGTGACGTGACTTGTAAGTTTGCTCGGCTTTGAACTCTTCGGTTTCAAAATCAAATTTTTCCTGTACGGCAACGCCGGTAATGGCGTTATTCTTATCACGCAGCAAGCTGGTGACTTGAGTTCGGTTTTGGAACTGCACACCTTTATTCACTAGGTACTTGTGCATAGGAACCACGATTCCGCCGCCAGAGGCATTAGCTGGGATATGCGCTCTTGGTGCGCTGTGTCCACCAAGGCGAATGATCTTATCCATAAATTCGACGCCACAACCAATGAGCATGTCGTATACGGTATGCGCCTCGGTAGCTAAAGTTTTACATAGCTCTGGGTGATTAAAACCACGACCCGCTTTCACCATGTCTTTGATCATGAGTTCGGCAGAGTCTTCAATGCCGTGCTTTTTCTGTAGAGAGGTATTCGGCATACAAGCAATACCGCCGCAAATCGCTGAGTTGCCGCCCCAAGTTTCCATCTTTTCAAGGATAAGTATGTTTTTTAAGCCTGCTTTGTTAGCCGAATAAGCAGCAGCTAACCCCGCAAAACCACTGCCTACAATGATTAAGTCGTATTCTCGGTCCCAACTATTTTCAGATGAAACCGCTGTCGCTGAAAATGGTAAAGCCATTGCTGCGGTAACGCCCATGCTTTTAGTTAGAAAGTCTCTTCTTTTCATTATTATTCCACGAATTTTATATTAGTCATCATTCTGGGTAGATGATATGAATCGTGCCGAGCATAGATTGTGATTGTTATCTGATATATGTAGGTATAAAAAAAAGTAATACCAAAGATTGTGAGCGTGGTTATAGCTGAAAATGGCGTAAACTATGATAATTAATTAATGGTTTTTTAAATTATAAATATTAATAAAATAGCGTGCATTTGATTGCAGTCACACAAAGATAAGAATCTAGAACTAGATCCCGAATAATTATGATTAATAACACAACAGTTTATTGTTTCTATTACTCCGCTAAGTTTTCATCATTTTCTAAAGCAGCAAGCTTTTTAAAAATGACTCAACCTAGTGTTAGCTCGAGTATTATCGCTCTAGAGAAAAAAATTGGCGCGAAACTGTTTGAAAGAGAGAGTCGCGGAGTGAGGTTGACCGACCGCGGTCATGAAATCTACAAGAAAGCGGAAGACGTTATCATGTCGATGAATGAACTGGAGTCGGCACTTCAGCAGGTCAATAGAAAGTCAGTCATTAAAATAGCGACTCAGCCTAGACTCTATGAGAAGTACTTGTCAGCCAAGTTAACCAATGACTTTATTGAAGAGTTTTTCGTTCAGATCAATACGGGCGAGTTGGCTACAATTAAAGGCTGGATGGATTCGGGGGAAGTTGATGTGGTTATCACCGAAGGCATATTTGATGACCACCCTATATTTGAGCATTTTACCGAACTAGACAATTTAAAGTTTTTTTGGGCTAAAAAAATTGGCATAGAGTTCGCTACACCTGTCCCTACATTCGTACATTCTGATATATGGAACCATTGGCATGATTTAAGCGTCTGTATGTATAACAATCCAGAGTTTAAAAAGATCATGGTGATAGACACTCCAGATTTTTCTTGTAAATTAATCGAACGTGGAATGGGGATTGGCTTATTACCTGAGCAGATTATTCTAAATAACGAAAATATTGAAAAATGTGCAGGGCCAACGGCTGGCGATATTAATGGTCCGATTGCTATCTATGTGAATCAAGAACGTAAGTTAGAGTTACAGAAAATAGGATTAATTGAAAAGATTATTTCAACAGGTGATGGTCGATAAGCCTGAAAAACTTTAATGTCAATATTTTAGAAATGCTAGGTAGTGAGTGTGTTTTTGGTCACAATTATTCTATAGTCTGATTGAGAGCATTAATATATAGATGATAACTATTGTAGTGTTATGGCTAAATATTCTTCATTGAATATATGCAATATTTTTATATGAGCCCAAAATATATCTACATTGGTCTAGTGAATAGAAGCTTGTCGTTTGTTAATTGGTGCTATCTAAAGACAGACTAACGCGGGGGGATTAGCGCGGTTAGAATGAATACCGATAGCGTATGTTTGCAAACCCTTTATGATATGACCTATAACTTGCGTCATTTGCAAAGGCCTATTGTGAAACAGTTAGATTTCAATTTACTCAGAGTGTTAGAAGTACTGCTTGAAGAGCAGAGTGTCACCTCCGCTGCGACGAGATTGCATTTGAGTCAGTCAGCGGTGAGTAAACAGCTGAGTAAGTTGAGAGAAACCTTCGATGACCAGCTATTTGAACGCACAGCCTATGGATTGAAAGCCACCCCACGTGCTCTGCAGTTAGCCCCAGAGCTTCGCGAGGTACTGCAAAAGCTAGATCAATTTACCCGTCCTAGCACCTTTGAGCCCGCCGAGAGTCAGCGACGTTTTCGTATGCATATTGTTGAAACAGCTTATTCGCTGACTTACCCCTATTTTATGCCCAAACTGCTAAAACAGGCGCCGCAGGTGAGTATTAATGGCCATACTTGGTCGCATTCTAGTATGGAACAGCTGCTGCGCTGTGAAATTGATATGGGCATCATCTGCCGTGAGTGGGATAAGCGCTCTTTACTGCACATGAACAACTTACCGGAAGAACTTGGCGCAGCAGAGTTGATTCGTGATTATCCTGTATGCCTGTTAAGACGTGATCACCCTGCGCTAAAAGAGCCTTGGAACATAGACACTTTTCTTAAGTACCGCCATCTGCAGGTGGCCTTTGGTGGCTTGGAGCATTGGTTGCTCGATGATGTGCTGCGCTTAGATCACCTGCAGCGTGATGTAGCGGTCAACATGACCGATTTTAATTGCGCAATGGATCTCTGTGAAAACAGCGATCTTATCTTGTGCGCACCACGAAAATACATTCAGCAGATGATGGTCAACTATGATTTGGTATGCCTCGATGTGCCGGTGCATGTCGAGCCCGGAGCCTACGTGCTTGTTTGGCATAAACACTTTAATCTGGACCCGAGTCATAGCTGGCTGCGTAACCTGATTATCGATGGTGTTCGTGATAATCGAAAAGACTAGCCACAACAGATTTCAAAAGATAAGAATGGACCACAGAGGACACGAAGAAAAGCAATCCCGAGCTTTTTCTCTTCTTCGTGTCCTCTGTGTAGCAAACGGAGTGAGCGCTTCGTGGTTTATAGCTTTTAAAGAAAAGAACCCAGCCTAGCTCTGCATGACTGGATCTCGATCGTATAAACGCGAGCTTCAAAGACGAATTAAATCGCCTGCAGAAATGCCTCTATAACAGGTTCGGCTAGGCGTTTGCTCTTACAACAACAGCCGAGTTCAAACGGCGGAATGTCGATAGGCGATGTGAGTAGCTGAATGCGATCTCGTACTGGGCTGTTATTAATCACCACCTCTGGGGTAATGCTCACGCCGCAGCCCAATGCCACCATAGAGGTTATGGCTTCTTGGCCAGACACTTGCGCATAAATATTGGGAATTAATCCCAATGACTTAAACCAGTTATCGATACGTTTTCGACCCGGACCGTGCTCCGGCACGATAAAGGGCAGTCTATCCCATGGAATATAAGACTCAGTAAGCAGCTCTTGCACCTGACACCTAAACGTCGGCGCAATGATCGATAGCGGCACATCATCTATTTTTGCAAAATGCAGGTTATCGGGAAACGGATCGGGTAGGGCGGCGATGGCAATATCGGCGCGATTGTTGCGTACTTCATTCACCGCATTGGCTGCATCACCCGTGGTGAGGGCGATTTCTACTAATGGATGCTCACGTCTAAAACGATCCAACAATCCTGGGAGGTGACTGTAGGCGGCGGTTACCGAGCAGTACAGGTTGAGCCGTCCTCTTAGAAAGTCCTGCTTAGGATCTAGCTTGGTTTTCAGCTTTCCCCACTGCTCAAGTGTGGACTCGGCAAAGTGTCGGTACTCGACTCCGGCGCTGGTCAAGGTCACGCTGCGGTTGTCACGTTGAAACAGCTGCGCGCCAACCTCCTCTTCCAGCCTCTGCATGGTCCGGCTCAAGGTCGATGGACTGACATGCATCGCCTGTGCTGTTCTAGCAAAGTGCAAACTGTCTGCTAAATGCAGATAAAGCTTGATAGTGCGGATATCCAAGCTGAGTTCTCCATGTTTGATAAAACGGCATTAATTTAGTTGGTGTTGCAAAAGATGCAACACTACATCCCGAATATATCATTTTAAGCAATGAAAAGCTTGCGCTATAGTGATTACATCACAGCGTGACTCGAGCAAGAGTCAGCCTTATAACAATCCAGAATCAAGGTGGTATATCAGATGGCTAACTATTTTAACTCTCTGAATTTGCGTCAACAATTGGAACAGCTGGCTCAATGCCGCTTCATGGATCGTAGCGAGTTCAGCGAAGGCTGCAACTTCATTAAAGGCTGGAACATCGTCATTCTTGGCTGTGGCGCTCAAGGCCTTAACCAAGGCTTGAATATGCGTGACTCAGGTCTAAATATCTCTTTCGCATTGCGTGAACAGGCGATTAGCGAAAAACGTGATTCGTACCAGAAAGCAACCGGTAACGGTTTCCGCGTTGGCACTATCGAAGAGCTTATCCCAGATGCGGATCTCGTGCTTAACCTAACGCCAGACAAGCAACACACTAATGCTGTTAACACGGTTATGCCGTTAATGAAGCAAGGTGCAACGCTGTCTTACTCGCACGGTTTCAATATCGTTGAAGAGGGCATGCAAGTTCGCCCAGATATCACGGTTATCATGGTAGCGCCTAAGTGTCCGGGTACTGAAGTACGTGAAGAGTACAAGCGTGGTTTCGGCGTGCCGACACTGATCGCGGTTCACCCAGAGAATGACCCTAAGGGTGACGGTTTCGATATCGCTAAGGCTTACGCAAGTGCTACCGGTGGCGATCGCGCTGGTGTATTGCATTCATCTTTCATTGCCGAAGTGAAGTCAGATCTAATGGGCGAGCAGACTATCCTTTGCGGCATGCTGCAAACGGGTGCGATCCTAGGTTACGAGAAGCTAGTAGCCGACGGTGTTGAGCCAGGTTACGCGGCTAAGCTCATTCAGCAAGGCTGGGAGACAACGACTGAAGCACTGAAGCATGGCGGCATCACTCATATGATGGATCGACTATCAAACCCTGCCAAGATCAAAGCATTTGATATGGCTGAAGAGTTGAAAGTTATCCTTAAGCCACTGTTTGAAAAGCATATGGACGACATCATAGGTGGTGAGTTCTCTAAGACCATGATGGCCGATTGGGCTAACGATGACGCGAATCTACTTAAGTGGCGCAGCGAAACTAACGACACGGGTTTTGAAAATGCACCGGGTTGTGAAGAGCATATCGACGAGCAAGCTTATTTCGATAAAGGCATCTTCTTAGTGGCAATGATCAAGGCCGGTGTTGAGCTTGCTTTCGATACCATGGTTGCCGCTGGCATCATCGAAGAGTCGGCTTACTACGAGTCACTGCATGAGACGCCACTTATCGCTAACACCATTGCACGTAAGCGTTTGTACGAGATGAACGTGGTGATTTCTGATACCGCAGAATACGGCTGTTACCTATTCAACCATGCGGCGCTGCCACTACTGAAAGATTACGTGGCGAACATGTCTGCAGAGTACCTAGGCGGTGGCTTACAAGATGCCAGCAACGGTGTCGATAACGTACGTTTAATCGAGGTTAACGCAGCAATTCGTGGTACTGCAGTTGAAGAAATTGGTGCAGAGCTACGTGGCTACATGACAGAAATGAAGCGTATCGTAGAAGAGAAGTAATTTTGCTTCTATTTTAGTCGGGTCTAAACAGGTTTTTGTTTAGACCTAGGCTAGATGATTTGGAACTTGAGAGCGTCACGATTTTAGATAACTCATTAACGATTAACACCTTAATAGCTGTAATCAAGTCAGGCAGAGCATCATTTATTTCTGTTGCTGGCCGCGGCCTAAATGGCACTGGCTAGATGATAAATTTTGATGTTATAAAGTTTTTATTGTGTTTTTTATAGGCTTTGTGGTACTTCTTAATAATCGCTTTTAGGCGACACCGAATTTAAGCAAAGAATCTGATTAGGAACCCAGTCGAATATGTTTAACCAAGCTGCCCAGCTCATTATTGTGATTATTACCGTCGTGATTATTAAATCACAGCGGGGGCTGCGCATATTGAATCGACACACCTAATCTAGGTTTAAGATTGCAAAAACCCCCGCTCCGAAAGGAACGGGGGTTTTTTCGTATAAGGACCTAGATAAAGCATAACTCTTATCTAAGTCATTATGAAATAAGTGAATGGTAGCGGAGCGCGGATATATGGAACGAGGGCAAATGGATCAGAGTCAAATGGAAGCTGGGCAGATGATACGAGGCGCTGATGCCGTCATAAAAGCGATTGCCGCACACGGTGTAACCACAGTATTTGGTTATCCTGGGGGGGCGATTATGCCTATCTATGACGCACTCTATGGTAGCCCGGTAGAACATCTTCTCAGTCGTCATGAGCAAGGTGCTGCATTTGCAGCTGTGGGTTACGCCAGAGCCAGTGGCCAAACTGGAGTGTGTTTTGCGACTTCCGGCCCAGGTGCTACTAACTTAGTGACCTCACTTGCCGATGCCCTGCTAGATTCTGTTCCCGTTGTAGCCATCACAGGCCAAGTATCTACCGCCGTTATTGGTACCGACGCCTTCCAAGAGGTCGATGTTCTAGGCATGTCGTTATCGTGTACTAAGCACAGCTTTATGGTGACCCATGTCGATGAGTTAGTTCCTACTCTCTATAAAGCATTCGAGATTGCCGCATCTGGGCGTCCAGGTCCTGTTCTGGTCGATATCCCAAAAGATGTGCAAATCGCCATGCTGGAATATAAGACGCCACTGCAGGCGGTGACGCAAGAGCCAGAGCATACGCCAGAGCAAATAAATGATGCCCGCGAGCTTATCAGCCAAGCTAAGCAGCCTATGCTCTATGTGGGCGGCGGTGTTGGCATGGCAAGTGCGGTGGATCAGCTACGAGACTTTATCAAGGTGACAGGCATTCCATCGGTTGCGACATTGAAAGGGCTAGGCTCAATCACTATCGATACGCCGGGCTACTTAGGCATGCTAGGTATGCATGGCTCAAAGGCGGCTAACTTAGCAGTGCAAGAGTGCGACTTGTTGATTGTTGTTGGCGCGCGATTTGATGATAGGGTGACAGGCCGTCTAGCTAGCTTCGCCGAAAATGCCAAGGTGATCCACTTAGATATCGATGCCGCAGAGCTAGGCAAACTACGTCTACCTGAAGTGGCCATAGCTGGCGATCTACGCCAGATCCTTCCTGCGTTAACTCAAAACTTGGGCGAGCAATTTGCGCCATGGCAAGCCAAGGTTGCACAGATGAAGCAGGAATTTCAATGGCGTTATGACCGTCCCGGTGAGCTTATCTATGCGCCAGCCATGCTGAATCGTCTTGCTCATAAGTTACCCCAAGACAGTGTTGTAGCTTGTGATGTCGGCCAGCACCAGATGTGGGTTGCCCAGCATATGTTCTTTAATCGCCCGGAAGATCACCTATCGAGTGCAGGCCTTGGCACCATGGGCTTTGGCTTACCAGCGGCCATCGGCGCCAAGGTTGCACGCCCAGATGCATGTGTTGTAGTTGTCTCTGGCGATGGCTCTTTTATGATGAATGTACAGGAGCTGACCACCATAAAGCGTAAGCGCTTACCGGTAAAAATCTTACTTGTCGATAACCAAAAGCTGGGCATGGTCAAGCAATGGCAGCAGCTGTTTTTTGAAGAGCGTTATAGCGAGACAGACCTTTCCGATAACCCTGATTTCGTCAAGATGGCGTCGGCGTTCGATATCCCAGGGCGCAATATCTATAAGGCCTGCGATGTAGAGGCGGGCTTAGATGAAATGCTTAATAGCCAAGGACCATTTTTACTGCATGTGTCGATAGATGATGCCCATAACGTGTGGCCGCTAGTGCCGCCAGGGGCATCGAATCAAGACATGATGGAAGAGATGGATAAGCAAACTTAATCGTCTCGGCTTTGAGTTTGAAACACAGAATTAAAGCACTGAAGCATTAGCGATAACACCAGATGGAGAGCAAGAATATGAACAATTACTCATTAGCGTTAAACGTGCAGCAAAGACCAGAAGTGTTAGAGCGCGTGCTACGCGTTGTTCGTCATCGTGGATTTAAGGTCGCTAACTTGAGCATGCAGCTCAATAGCAATAACAGCACTAGCATCGACATGCTGGTGCACAGCGAGCGTGAAATCGGCTTGCTAACTAATCAAATCAATAAGCTTATCGATGTGATTGACTGCCGAGTGTTGTTAAGCAGTCCCACAGCAGAATTAGTACAACAAAAAGGGTGAGAAAATGGCCGCTAAAACAGCAGAGTTAATTTGGTTCAATGGTGCAATGATGCCTTGGGGTGATGCTAAGGTTCATGTCATGTCTCACGCGCTGCACTATGGCACGTCAGTATTTGAAGGCATTCGTGTTTACGATACCCACAGCGGTCCTGCCGGGTTTCGCTTAACTGAGCACGTTCAGCGCCTGTTTGATTCGGCCAAGATTTATCGTATGCCAATTCCTTATAGCTTCGATGAGGTGATGCAGGCCTGTCGTGATGCCACTCTCGGTAATAGCTTAAAAAGTGCCTACATCCGCCCCTTAGCTTTTTATGGTGATGTGGGTATGGGGATCACCCCGCCAAAAGATGCTCAGTGTGACTTGCTGGTTGCAGCATTCCCTTGGGGAGCTTATCTAGGGGAAGACAGCATGGATGCCGGAGTGGATGTGGCAGTGACCTCATGGAATCGCTTAGCGCCGAACACTATCCCTACTGGCGCTAAAGCGGGCGGTAATTACCTGTCTTCACTGCAGATCTCTACCGAAGCTAAGCGTAACGGCTTCGATGAAGGTATCGCGCTGGACACTAACGGTTTAGTCAGCGAAGCAGCCGGTGCAAATATTTTTGTCATTAAAAAGAACAAGATCTACACACCACCTGCTACAGCCGCTATTCTGATGGGGCTAACTCGAGACAGCATTATCACCCTTGCACGAGACAAAGGTTATCAAGTAGTTGAAGAGCCAATGTCACGTGAATTTCTCTACCTTGCCGATGAGATCTTTATGACGGGCACCGCTGCTGAGATTGTGCCAGTGCGCAGTGTTGATCGCATCGAAGTCGGCAGTGGCAAGCGCGGTGAGATCACTAAAGAAATTCAACAGAGTTTCTTCGGCCTGTTTACTGGTGAAACCGAGGATAAATGGGGTTGGTTGGAGACTTTGGAAAGCTAAAGCAGGTGCAAGGTCCTAGGTTCTAGGAAAAGCTAAGAAAGGTCCTAGGAAAGCACAAGCAGAGACGAACGCTTCGCTGACGGCAAGGCCGGAAAAGATTAAGACTAAACACAATAGCTGAGAACGATATCTCAGAACATAGAATTAAAATTGAAGGTTGTGACAGGTTTTTAGGACCTAGGTCCTAAAAATCCAAGAACCTTCTTTTAAACAAGGATAATGCAATGCCAAAACTACGTTCAGCAACCAGTACCGAAGGCCGTAACATGGCGGGAGCGCGTGCGCTATGGCGTGCAACAGGTGTGAAAGATAACGACTTCGGTAAGCCGATTATCGCAATTTCAAACTCGTTCACTCAGTTTGTGCCGGGGCACGTTCACCTGAAAGATATGGGGTCTTTGGTGGCGGGAGCGATCGAGGAAGCGGGCGGCATTGCTAAAGAATTTAATACCATTGCAGTGGATGACGGTATCGCTATGGGACACGGCGGTATGCTTTATAGCTTACCATCGCGCGAGCTGATTGCAGATAGTGTGGAGTATATGGTCAATGCCCACTGTGCCGATGCACTAGTGTGTATTTCTAACTGCGATAAGATCACCCCTGGCATGCTCATGGCCTCACTTAGACTGAATATCCCTGTCATCTTTGTCTCAGGTGGCCCGATGGAAGCGGGTAAAACTAAGCTGTCTGATAAGTTAATTAAGCTGGACTTAGTCGATGCCATGGTGGCCGGCGCCGATGAGCGCGTATCCGATGCCGATAGCGAGCAGATTGAGCGCAGCGCCTGCCCAACTTGTGGCTCATGTTCGGGTATGTTTACTGCTAACTCGATGAACTGCTTGACCGAAGCACTAGGCCTTTCACTGCCGGGTAACGGATCTATGCTGGCCACCCACGCCGATCGTCGCGAACTCTTCCTCGAAGCGGGTCGTCGCATCATGGATTTAGCCACTCGTTATTATAAGCATGATGACGAGTCAGCATTGCCACGTAATATCGCTAACTTCAAGGCGTTTGAAAATGCCATGACGCTAGATATCGCCATGGGCGGATCAAGCAATACCGTGCTGCATTTACTTGCAGCAGCGCAAGAAGCTGAAGTCGATTTCACCATGGATGATATCGACCGTCTGTCGCGCCTTGTACCGCACCTTTGTAAGGTGGCTCCGGCAACGCCTAAATACCATATGGAAGATGTCCACCGCGCTGGTGGTGTAATGGGGATTCTAGGTGAGCTAGACCGAGCTAACTTACTGCATAACGACGCCTACCACGTAGCGGGTGAAAACCTTGCCGCAGTATTGGCAAAATACGATATCGCACAGAGTGATGACGCCGCTGTGCGTAAATTCTTCTCTGCAGGCCCTGCTGGTATTCCAACTACCAAGGCCTTTAGTCAGGATTGCCGCTGGGACAGCGTCGATGATGACCGTCAGCAAGGTTGTATCCGTAGCCGTGAATTTGCCTTTAGCCAAGAGGGCGGGCTTGCCGTGTTATCGGGTAACGTGGCCGTTGATGGTTGTATCGTTAAGACTGCTGGCGTAGAGGTAGAAAATCACACCTTTATCGGTAGCGCTCGAGTGTACGAGAGTCAAGATGATGCGGTGGCGGGCATTTTGGGTGGTGAAGTGGTGGCTGGCGATGTGGTGGTTATTCGCTACGAAGGCCCTAAAGGTGGCCCAGGCATGCAAGAGATGCTTTACCCAACGAGTTACTTGAAATCACGTGGCTTAGGTACTCAATGCGCATTGATCACCGATGGGCGCTTCTCGGGTGGTACTTCAGGCTTGTCGATAGGTCATGTTTCTCCAGAAGCTGCTGCGGGTGGCACTATCGGTCTAGTGCAAACGGGCGATCGTATCGAAATTGATATCCCTGCACGTTCAATCAAGCTAGCAATCAGTGATGTTGAGTTAGCGGCGCGTCGCACTGCAATGGAAGCACTTGGTAATGATGCGTGGAAGCCCCTTGGGCGAGTAAGACACGTATCTATGGCACTTAAAGCCTACGCATTATTAGCGACCAGTGCCGATAAGGGCGCGGTGCGTGATACTAGCAAGCTAGTTTAATCGATTTAACGGGATTAAGAGGTAGTTTATGTTGGCTCTAGCATCACAATCGCAACTGGATTTGGCTCACTATTATCTGCAGAAAACTTTGCTGTCATCGGTTTATGATGTGGCAAAAGTTACGCCGCTTTCCAGCCTTAATAAACTGTCTGCGCGCTTAGGCTGTCAGGTATTTTTAAAACGTGAAGATATGCAGCCTGTACACTCTTTCAAGCTGCGCGGTGCTTACAACAAGATAGCCGAATTGACTAAAGAGGAATGTGAATGTGGCGTGGTGTGCGCCTCGGCGGGCAACCATGCTCAAGGCGTTGCTATGTCGGCGTCAGCTCGTGGTATTAGCGCGGTTATTGTGATGCCAGAGACCACTCCTGACATTAAGGTGGATGCGGTTAGGCGTTTAGGTGGTGAAGTGGTACTTCATGGCCAAGCGTTCGATCAGGCTAATGCTTATGCCCAAACTCTTGCGAAGAATGAAGGTCGAGTCTATGTGGCGCCATTCGATGATGAAGCTGTGATTGCAGGGCAAGGCACGGTGGCGCAAGAGATGTTGCAGCAGCAGCGCGATCTTGAGGTGGTCTTTGTGCCTGTGGGCGGTGGCGGCTTGATTGCAGGGGTTGCGGCTTACTATAAAGCGGTCATGCCACAGGTGAAGATTATTGGTGTCGAGCCGGAAGACTCAGCCTGTTTAAAGGCTGCACTGGATGCCGGTGAGCGAGTGATATTGCCGCAAGTTGGCTTGTTTGCCGATGGTGTGGCGGTTAAACAGATAGGCGCCGAGCCTTTTAGATTAGCTCGTGAGTACGTCGATGATGTGATCACCGTGACCTCAGATGAAATCTGCGCCGCGGTGAAAGATATCTTCGAAGACACTCGCGCCATTGCCGAGCCGTCTGGAGCATTGTCGCTAGCAGGGCTGAAGAAGTATATCGGCAGTAACGGTAACGGTGAGAAAGTCGGTGCTATTTTGAGTGGCGCTAACGTGAACTTTCATAGCCTGCGCTATGTGTCTGAACGCTGTGAACTCGGTGAGCAGAAAGAAGCGATTTTGGCGGTGAAAGTACCAGAGCGCCCTGGCGTGTTTCTGCGCTTTTGTGAGCTGCTAGACAAGCGAGCGATGACCGAATTTAACTACCGTTTCTGTAGCCGTGATAAGGCGGTGGTATTTGCGGGAATTCGTTTGACTCAGGGGCAAAGTGAGCTCGATGGGATTATCGCCAAGCTGGAGTCTGAAGGTTTTGATGTGCAAGACCTGTCTAATGATGAAACTGCCAAATTGCATGTGCGTTACATGGTGGGTGGTCAGCCGCCAGAGCCACTTGAGGAGCGTTTGTTTAGCTTTGAGTTCCCTGAGCACCCTGGCGCACTGCTTAAGTTTTTAACCACCTTGCAGAGTAAGTGGAATATCAGCCTATTTCATTATCGTAATCATGGCGCAGCCTACGGCCGAGTATTGGCAGGATTTGAGGTGCCAGAAAGCGATAATTTGGCGTTTAAACAGTTTTTAACTGAGTTAGGTTTTGTCTATCAAGAGGAAACTGATAGCCCGGCTTATCAGCTTTTCTTGGATAACCGTAATTAGGCGGTATAGCTAAGTTAGTCGTTTAAAGTGGGCAGCAGAGATTTTCGATGCTGCCTTTTTTTATCTGCGATCTTCTTGAGTTTTACTAAAGTCGATACAAGATTTATAAGCTATCTGCTTGATACTACCAGAGCTTCTTTTGTAGTATGAGATTAAGTTGGTTTTTTATACTGCGAGCTTTGGCCAACTTATCGCTTCGATAAACAATAAATAGAATAATAATATTTCACCACAGGCTGACTAACACGTAGGGGCTTAATGATATTTTCGTTATAGCAGCATGGCGGCAGTCGAACTTTAACCTAATACCAAGCGTCCAGTTTTAGAGGAAATATCATGTTACCCGCACCTTTTATTGAGCCTTTTAGTCCCCCACGTAGAATTTTGATGGGTCCAGGCCCCTCAGATGTTTATCCTGAGGTGCTGGCGGCGCAAGCCAAGCCAACAATTGGCCACCTTGACCCACTATTTGTCGAGATGATGGATGAGCTTAAAGCGTTGATCCAATATGCCTTCCAGACCAACAACGAGATGACCATGGCGGTTTCGGCCCCTGGTAGTGCCGGTATGGAAACCTGCTTTGTGAATCTGGTTGAACCGGGTGAGAAAGTCATTGTTTGCCGTAATGGCGTGTTCGGTGAGCGTATGCGCCAGAACGTTGAGCGTGTTGGCGGCGTTGCAGTCGTGGTGGATAACGAATGGGGTGAGGCGGTCGATACCGACCAAGTTGCTAGCGCATTGGCGGCTAATCCTGATGCAAAATTTCTGGCATTTGTGCATGCTGAAACATCAACGGGTGCTCTATCAGATGCTAAAGCCTTATGTGCACTAGCCAAGCAGCATGACTGCTTATCGATAGTCGATGCTGTGACCTCTTTAGGTGGCGTCGAGTTGCTGGTGGATGAATGGGGTATTGATGCGATTTACTCAGGTAGCCAGAAGTGCTTATCTTGCGTGCCAGGCTTATCACCTGTTTCCTTCTCTCCTGCCGCGGTTGCCAAGTTAAAGGCGCGTAAAACACCTGTGCAGAGTTGGTTCTTGGATCAAACTCTAGTCATGGGTTATTGGGATGCATCGAGTGATGGCAAGCGCAGCTACCATCATACCGCGCCAGTCAATGCCCTCTATGCACTGCATGAGTCACTGCGTTTATTGGCGGCTGAAGGGCTAGAGCTTGCTTGGCAGCGCCATGCCGATATGCACCAAGTGTTGCGACATGGTTTGCAACGTCTAGGGCTTAAGTTTGTGGTAGCTGAAGCGTGTCGTTTACCTCAATTAAATGCGGTTTATATTCCTGAGGGGATCGATGACGCTAAGATCAGAAAGCAGCTGCTAGAGAACTATAACCTTGAGATAGGTGCGGGTCTTGGTGCGCTTTCGGGTAAGGCGTGGCGCATCGGCTTGATGGGCTTTGGTGCAAGGCGCGAAAATGTGGCTTTATGCCTTAAGGCATTAGAAGAAGTATTGGCTTAGTTTTAAGGGCTTTCTACTGAGCGCTATGCCATTACGTTAAGCCAAAGTCGGATTAATAAACAAAGACCCCAGCTTAAGCTGGGGTCTTTGTTTTAAAAGCGATAAATCACCAAGCGTTCACTGCGTTTATGGCGCAGAGGGCACGAAGAAAACAAAAAGCACGGGCTAGCTTTTCTTCGTGAGCTTGTTGTCCTTCGAGGTCCATAGATTTTAGCTGTGGTGTTTAATCATTTAGAAAGTGTAATCCACTTTAACCCAAGCGGTGCGGCCCGGTTCGTTGACTTGGAACATAGGAGAGCTACCAGGAATGTCGTTACCGGCACCAGAGCGGCTAATATGCTCGGCATAAGTGATATCGAACAGGTTCTCTACCCCGAAGCTGACTAAAACTGCTTCGTTATGCTTCCAGCTCGCGTTGAAAGAAAGGGTGCCGAAACCGCTGCTTTCGGCTAAATCTTGGCCTGAGATGTTACCTTCGCCAATCGCGACTCTATCTTGAGCGGCTACTAGGCGCCAAAGTAGACCCGCAGTCCACTGGTTATATTGGTAATCTAGGGTGATGCGTCCCTCTAGTGGTGGGATCTGGCCTAGTGGCGTGCCTGCAGTATCATTGTCACCGTGACTATAGCTAACGCTGGTTTGGCTGGAGAAATGCTCCGTCAGCGGGATTGTAGCCGCGATCTCGCCGCCGTAGACGGTGGCGTCGATGTTATAGGCTGTAGTCGCTGGCCCCTGATTAGCATCAATCAAGATATAGTCGCGGATCTCACCATAGAATAGCGAAGTCGAGATGGCAATATCGGCTTCATAGATCCAACCGATATCCAGCTGAGTGGTCTTCTCTGGCGCTAAGTCGAATGCCTTTTGGCTTGGATTATTCACATCAGACTTCATGATCTCCCAATAGTCTGGCATTCGCTGAGCGTGGCCGACACCGGCATAGTATTGGCTGTTGCCAGAGGTGAGTTCGTAGCGGCCGTAACCACTGAATAGATCATCGCTGCGCTCGCCTTTTTGGCCGACCATGAGTTCGGTTTTCCAATGATCATAACGGGCACCAGCAATTAACTTACCGCTTGAGAGGTTGTAAGTGGACTCTAAAAATAGCCCTGAGGCTTGGTAACGCATGTTGTCTTTAAATGGTTTGTTCAGCAGATCGTCTAAACCGTTATCGATGGCAGGGTTGATGCTGCGACCTTCATGGGTGCTATCCATGTAGTCAGCCCCCGCGGTTAATGTCCAGTCAGTGGCTAAGGTAAAGTCAGCCCAAAGGTGGCCGCCTTGGGTGCCACGTCTAACGTTGGTACCCGAGTTTACGCCTTGGTCGAACTGATCCATTATGTGATCGTTCTCGTTGCTGTAGGCCTGCAGCTCGATGCTGTTTAGCCACTCACTATCAAATTCATGTTGCAGCAGAAAGGTCAGATTTTCGTTGTTGATCTCACGGGCTTTATTGGCGCGATCGGCATATTCCGCCTCACCAGAAGAGCTGCCGTAAGCTAGCTCGAGTACCGTTGCTTCACTTGGTGTCCAGCCTAGGGCAAAGTTATAGTTAGAGCGGTCGTAGCTCGATTGCACCTCGTTACCATCACCATCTTTGTAATGGTCGCTCGATGATTGATTGACGTCCATATCGAAGTAATGCTTCTCATCGCCAGCTTTTAGCTCGACTAAGTAATCGGTGCGGCCAAAGCTGCCCGCCGTCATACTGGCGCGGCCATCTAATCCCGGCTCATCGAAACTATGGCGATCTTTTTCGAACAACACGGTGCCAGCACTGCCGACCGGGCCATATTTCACCGTTTGTGGGCCCTTGATGACGGTGATGTTGTCATAGGCCTCAGGATAGATATAGGCGGTTGGTGGATCCATACGGCCGCCGCAAGTGCCATAAACATGCTGACCATCGTCGACAATGCTAAGGCGTGAACCGCCTAGACCGCGCAGACTTGGGTCGCCACCGGCGCCGCCTTTACGGCCGATACTAAAACCAGGAATGGTTTTAAGGAACCCTGCACCATCATAGGCGGGTAATGGAAGGCGTGGCTTTTTAGGATCGGTATAGGTCTTGGTCGGATCCTTCATCAACTCGCCGGTGACGATAATGCGTTCAACAGGCTCTGAATCGTTATTTTTTTGAATAGTTTCGGCGAAAGCTGGGATTGAAATCAGCCCTAAGGTGACCACAGGAATGGTCAGCATTGTTTTCTTGTTCATCACTGTTATCGCTATTGTTATTTATTTTTAGGGCTGTTTTACAGAGGTTTACGATAGCGATAAACCAATTTGTCCCAAGGTGCGACAAAGGGTCACAGGTGGGTGTGACAAGTCTCACTTTTTACTGGCGTTACGTATAAAAAAAGGGCGATAAAATCGCCCTTCTTAACAGTGAGTTCAATCGTGATGAATTAGCTAATTAGCTGCACAATAATCATGATGATAAGCACTGGGCAAACGTATTTCACATACCAAGGCCATATCTTCCAAAACAGGCTATTTGTGTCGACGTTATCTTGTGCGGCAATGGCACTGATAAGCTGATTTCTGTTCCAGATCCAACCCAAGTAGATGGCGATACCTAGGGCGATAAGCGGTTGAGCCCGTTCAGTGGTTAGGGTGATCATAAAGCCAAATAACAGCTCGAAATTAAACACAACCACCATAGACAGAACGGCAACGACGCTACCAACGATTAATGTAGCTTTGTCACGACTCAAGCTGGTCTTTTCCACAAGGTAGCTGGTAGGTACCTCAACGATGGAGATAGCCGATGTTAGGCCGGCAATCGTCATTAAGATGAAGAAGGTGATGGCTAACAAGTACTGGCTTATGCCGCCAATGGTGTCGAATAACGCTGGCAAAACGGTGAATACAAGCGTATCCGAGTTTAATAAGCTGCCATCTTCGGCAAAAATCTGTACACCATTATGCTGCGCTACATACATGGCAGGTAGCACCATAAGTGCGGCTAAAAATGCCACGCAGGTATCGGTTAAGGTGACGTAGGCGGTCAGCTTACTCAAGTCTTCTTTCTGGCTCAGGTAGGCGCCATAAACCATCATGGCTGCGGTGCCTATGGTTAATGAGAAGAAGGTTTGCCCTAAGGCGCCAATCAAAACATCGGCGTCAAACACTCGTGAAAAATCAGGAACCAATAATACTTCTAGCCCTTGCATCGCACCTGGCTGGGTCAAGATATAGGCCACGCCAGCGACTAAAATGATCAGCAGCATAGGCATCAAACGCTTTGACCAACGCTCGATACCTTGTTGCACACCTTGACGGATCACCAGTATCACCATGGCGATAAAAATAAGGGTGAACACTAAGTTGCGCGATAGCGAGAAGTCCATTAACCAAGACGCGACATTGGTTTGGCCGGTTAACTCGGCAACGGGGGCGATAGCAAAGCTAACAAACCAACCCGATAGAATGCTGTAGAAAGTACAGATTAAGGTGGCGGTAATGATAGAGATAAAACCGATTGCCTTACCTATCTTCTTCGCAAGTGGCTTAGTCGCCACCTTGGCCATGGCATCGGCTGGGTTAGTCTGCCCATGGCGACCAATCATCAACTCCGCAAGCAGCATGGGGTAGCCGAGTACTAAGATCAGAAACAGATAAACAAGCAAGAATGCGCCGCCGCCGTGGGTGGCCGCTTGAGTGGGGAAGCCCCAGATATTACCGACACCGACAGCAGAGCCTGCCGCCGCCATAATAAAGCCAATTCTAGAGCTGAAGTGCCCGTTTTTTACTGTACTCATTTGAGCTCTCTTTCTGTACATCTTTGCCAATTAAGAGCGCGCATATTAGTGCTTTAAAATGATGTGTCAACGCCTTAAACTCGCGCTTAAAATCTGTTTTTTGATGTTTTATTTTGAGTTTTTAGTCTAATTTAGATTAGTTTGTCTTTTAGTCTGCTAATGGCGATACTTGATTGCGTAGTGGCGTTTTTGTCTATGGCTATGCGCAATAAAATCATTTGTCGATTAAAGGGAAAAGTGCGACCGAATGCACAGATTATAGTCGTAATGACCAAGGTAGGGAGGTGCTTTGACATCTTGTACCACTCGGCTCAGCGTCAAAGTCAGTGGGTTAAGAGGGGGCTAAATTGAAGGGGAAACTCAAAAACTGCTAATTCAAAAGAGCACTCATTTAAAGGAGTACTCGTTTAAAGGGGTCCTCGTTTAAAAAGTGTTGCTTCAAAAAACAGTTAAATTGGCAGTGGGATACTGGTTTGGTTTTTAACTTGCTTTAGCACGAAGCTTGAACGCACACCCGCGATATGATCGTTAGTGGTGAGCTTATCGAGCAGGAAGATTTTAAAGTGCTTCATATCTCTGACAAGCACCTTGAGTTGGTAATCGGCGTCGCTACCCGTGAGTAGGCAGCACTCTTGCACTTCATCATAGCTGCTTACCTTGACCTCGAAAGCCTCTAAAATTTCGGTGGAGTGTTTCTCTAAACGAACTTGAATGTAGGCGGTCAGAGCTAGATCGAAATGCTCGGCGCTGAGCAAGGTCGCATAGCCTGCAATATAACCCGCCTCTTCCAGTGACTTCACTCGTCTCGAACAGGGCGAGGGTGATAAGCCGACTTTCTCGGCAAGCTCTTGGTTGGACAATTTTCCATGTAGCTGCATCAATTTAAGGATGTGCAGATCAATTTTGTCTAATTGCAGTTCAGCCATGCTCGCTTCCATCAAAGTTTAGGGGTAATCGTTTGAGTTTAAGTAAAGTATTGCTTCCTTTGCAGGCAGAATACCTTAATTGATATCAAGCGCAAGCGAGCCGTTTAATAAGTAGGTTTTACGTTATCCAGTTCATTAGGCGGCTTTTAGGCAGTAGCAGGCTCAGTCTTGGCCATAGCGCTTGAGTGAGATAGATACTGCCAAAGGCGATGCTGCCACCAATGGCGGTGGAGGCTAACACATCTTGTGGCCAGTGCATGCCTAACAACATGCGGCTAAAGCCCATGGCAATTGCCCAAGATAATAAAACCGCTGGCATGATAAGGTTGCCTGCGAGTAATAGGTAATAGCCAACAACGAGGGCTAAGGTGACCGCAAATAGCGTGTGGCCTGATGGAAAGGCATAACCGACTTCATGTTGCCAGTGGCGCTTAATTGAAGCACTGAGCTGGAGATCAGGGCGTGCAACATCAAGTTGCTGGATAGCGATACCAATGAGTTCTCTTTTGTCTGCTTTGCTATGTTGATAGAAGTCTTGAGTATTAAGTAGGTACTCTTGCTCTAGCAGGGCCGCATTTGGGCGAGGCTCGGCAAAGTAGGGTTTTAAAAAGTGATTAAGGCTTAATGTGGCCGCCATACTGATGGAAACGGCGAGGACTAACTTTAGGAAGTGCGGTTTGCTCATACGGCGATAGCAAGCTGTGAGAATGAGTAAGCCGGTGATGATGCCGTAAGGGGCAGTCCCTGTGCTGGTGAGCCAATAAAGGGCTTCAGACAGCCAAGTGTCTAAGGCAATGCCGGGGAATAAACTGCTAGCGGTTAGGTAAATAGTTGCTGGAAGCATTAATAGCACTGCCCACGCTGCCAGCATGAGCTTATTGGTTTGTTGAGGCGAAAATCGATAGTGTTTGTCTGGATTTAAATTATTCAAAAATGCCTCAGTACGGAATATACAAAGCCCTGTAATAGGCCGTTATTGAAGAAGACTATTTACTTAAGAAAGCTATCTATTTAGGAACACTACTCATTTTTAAGGCTATCTACTTAAGAAAGCTATCTACTTAAGAATACTGCCCATTTAAGCAGGCTACCGGTTTAAGAAGACTGCCTATTTAAGAAAGCTATCTACTCAAGAATACCGCCCATTTAAGCAGGCTACCTGTTTAGGAAAACCCCTGAATTCTATTTAAGAAGATTAGCTCTCGAAGTCGAGATATTCTAGCCCCTGCGGATGAAGCATAAATTAATCTTATTTCATAGAATACTTAATTGGATGAAAGGCTTTACTGATTTTGTAGGTCTACTGCAAAAAATTGGAGTCTTATATGTCAAACATACTAAAACACTTGTCCGTTGCTAGCAGTGTTGTGATCGCGCGGATCTTGTTAGCGAGCTTTTTATTGCTGACGGCAATACCTAGATTTACTGCAAATGATTCAAGCTATTTCACTAAGCAACTCATGGAGATCGGTCTGGCTGATCTACCTTGGCTTAGTCCTGCAATTGGTATTGTGCAACTACTGACGGCACTTGCGCTGCTTAAGCCGCAAAATAGCTGGGCGCAGTTAATGATTTACCTTTACGCTGGGCTCGCCATTGTGCCGTTATTAATGCTGTTTACTCACCCTGTATGGCTGGATAGTTTAGGCGGCTTCCCTGCAATTGGCGCTGGGCAGGGCCTTATTAAGTACTTAGGGATCTCGGCTTTAGCGCTATTTATAGCTTCTTATTATGGCGGCAAACAAGCGCTCAATGCTATGGCAGAAAAATCGATGCTAGCTGGGATTGTAATGGTAATGGCATGGATTGGCGGCATGAAGTTTACCCAGTATGAAGCCGACGGTATTGAAGGCCTAATGAGTACTAGCCCGTTGTTTAGTTGGATATACGATATCTTTAGTGTATTGCACGGCTCGTATTTTATTGGCGTGATAGAGCTCGTTGCTGTGGCTGGTATTGTGTTAGCCTCATGGTCGAATAAAGCCTATGGTTTAGGCCTTACCATTGCAGCGTTAACCTTTGCCGCAACGCAAACTTTCTTAGTCACCTTACCCGCTTATGAAACCAGTTCAACAGTGCCGATGCTTACGGAAAGTGGTCAGTTTATTGTGAAAGATTTAGCGTTATTGGCCTGTAGTATTTTACTATTTGCCAAAATGCTGGAGGAAAATAAACGCATATAATTAGAGGTTTGTGAGCCAAAAAACAAAAAAAGAGCATGGTTTATGATGCTCTTTTTTTGGCTACTAGAGATAAACTTACTCAGCAGAGTTAAGCTTAGCTTCAAGGGCGTCGACTTGTGCTTGTAATGCTTCTAGCTTCTCACGAGTCTTGATTAGAACGTGCTGCTGCACCTCAAACTCTTCACGAGATACGACGTCTAGTTTTTGTAGCTGGTTTTGTAAAACCTGCTTGCTGCGTTCTTCAAATTCGCCCGCAAATTGCTTTAATCCACTAGGAAGGTTTTCGCTTAATTGCTTAGCCACTTCTTCGATTTTCTTCGGGTTAATCATTATCTATATCCGCTTAAGTGCATAGTGCCTGTTATTCTTTGATTGTACCTGAGCTCAGTTATATTGCCAAAATAATCACCACCGTCTGCAATAAGAAGATTGCGTTATGTGAAGGTGATTGGGTAATAAAAAAGCCTGCTATTGCAGCAGGCTTTGGTTTAGGTTGTTTAAGTTTAGCCAAAAGCTAAGGCTTAAGCTTTGACCTCTTCAGCGGTATTCAACGCTTCATCGAATACTGGAAGTGGCTCGTGCTGCTCAGCCAGATAGGTGTAAATCACCGGCAATACAAACAGGGTAAACACGGTACCGATAGCCAGACCAGATACAATCACTAGACCGATATTAAAGCGAGCAACAGCACCGGCTCCTGAGGCAAATAACAGCGGGATCAAGCCTGCGATCATTGCTGCCGTTGTCATTAGAATTGGGCGCAAACGTATGGTTGCTGCATGCTTAATGGCATCGGCTCTACTGAGACCATTATGCAGCTGCTCCTCTTTTGCCACCTCACACATCAAGATGCCGTGTTTAGTGATAAGACCCACTAGGGTAATCAAGCCGACTTGAGTATAAATATTCATCGACGATAGCCCGAATACATGAGTCCAACCTAAGGCCACCAAGGCGCCACTAATTGCCAGTGGCACAGAGACTAAGATAACCAAAGGATCTTTAAGGCTCTCAAACTGACTTGCCAACACAAGGAAGATGATAGCCAGTGCTAAGCCAAAGGTGGCGTACAGCGCCGAACCTTCGGTGACATATTGACGTGCTTCACCTAAGAAGTCATAGCTATAACCCTTAGGGAGTTCGTTATCACCGATATTCTTTAAAAAGGCAATCGCATCACCAATCGCCACGCCAGGTGCTGCAACACCGCCGACGGTAATGGCGTTCATCTGGTTAAAGTGTGGCAGTGAACGCGGCTCAGATACTATTTCGATATCCACTAGGCTTGCGAGTGGCACTGAACGCCCATCGGCTGCAGTTAAGTAGTAGCCTGCTAGAGCCTCAGGGTTAGCACGAAGCTTGCGCTCAACTTGAGGGATCACTTCATAAGAGCGGCCATCCAAGTTGATACGGTTAACGTAGCCATCACTCATCATGGTGGTTAGAGTTAAACCGATATCTTGCATGGTTATGCCATAAGCACCAGCAACATCACGTTTGATATGGATTTTCATCGAACCCGAATCAAACTTTAAGTTGACCTCTGAGTAGACAAAAAGTGGACTTTTTTGCACTTGTTCAAGCACGCCTGAACCTATTTGGAATAAGCTTTCGAAAGAAGTTGAACTGGTGATCACGAACTGAATTGGCAGGCCGCTAGATGCACCTGGAAGTTCTGGCATCTGGAAGGTTGTCACCGCCATACCGGGTACATTCTTCACCTCTTTACCAAAAAATTCCTGCATCTGCTTTTGGCTCTTATCACGCTCACTCCAAGGTACAAGCGGTGCGATACCGAAGGCTTGGTTAGCATTGGGTACGCCAACGAAAGCAAGGGATGCTGCGGCTTCAGGTTGCGCACTGATCATATCTGTCACTAATGTCATATTAGCTTGGATATAATCTAAGTTCGCACTAGAAGGGGCTGTGCCCATCATCATTACCACGCTCTTATCTTCATTTGGTGCAAGCTCTGAGGGGATAAAGCTAAACATTACTGGCAGAGAGGCAAACACGATAATAGCAAAGCCGATAATCACTGGTCGCTTATCTAGTACCGCAGTTAGCATACGGTTGTAGCGACTGGTTAACCCTTCTAAGAAATTCTCTACACTACGCTCAAAACGGTTAGGTTCTGAGTGCGCCTTAAGAATTTTAGAGCACATCATAGGCGATAGAGTCAGTGCCACGATACCAGAGATAAACACTGCACCGGCCAAGGTTAGGGCGAACTCTTTAAACAGCGATCCCGTGACACCACCCATCAAGGCAATTGGGGCGTAAACGGCTGCGAGGGTAATGGTCATCGAGATAACGGGAACGGCAATCTCTCGGGTACCGATAATCGCGGCCCTAAATGGCGTCTCACCAAGCTTGATATGTCTATCGACGTTTTCCACCACCACGATGGCGTCGTCGACCACCAGACCGATGGCGAGAACCATGGCCAATAGCGTCATCAAATTAAGGGTGAAGCCGAACATCTGCATGATGATAGCCACACCAATAAGCGATAGAGGGATGGTGACAATCGGAATAATTACCGCTCGCAATGAACCTAAGAACAGGGTGATAACCACGATTACAATAAGCGCTGCTTCACCAATGGTCTTGATCACCTCATTAATCGATTCATCGATTGCCAATGATGAATCATACAGAATGCGGGTCTTCATAGTGACTGGAAGATTGCGCTCTATCTGAGGCATCATGGCGCGTGCATCGGCGGCAACAACCAGTGGGTTGGCCGTTGGTGTCACATCGAGTCCAACCACAACCGCCTCTTGACCATCGGCAAGGGCGCGATATACATCGTGGCTCTTTTCTAGGTTGACGGTGGCGATATCGCCTAAGCGGATCACTAGACCATTTTTACTGCCGATAACCAGTTTCTCTAACTCTGCCACTGTGGCAACCTGAGTGTCGGCAGTACCGTTGAGCAGGGTAAAGGTATTGTTGGTTTGACCCACTGCTGACTGATAGTTGTTGGCCTGCAGTACGCTCATGACATCGGTCGATGACAGGTTAAATGCACCCATCCGAGCAGGATCTAGCCATATACGCATGGCGTACTTGATACCACCGTAAAGGTTTACCTTGGCAACACCATCGATAGTAAATAGCTCTGGTTTAACTACACGCTCTAGATAATCGGTGATCTGACTTGAGTTAATTTGATCGCTATAGAAAGAGATGTACAGGGCCGAGGTTTGTGAGCCTGTAGACATCTCAACCGTGGGATCTTCAGCCTCTTTAGGTAACTGAGAACGTACCGAGTTTACCTTAGCTAATATGTCAGCTAAGGCGCCGTTGGGGTCAGTGTTGAGCTTCATGTAAACAGTGATTTTAGAGCTACCTAAAAAGCTGTCTGATGTCATAAAGTCAACGTTGTCAGCCTGGGCTAACGCTTGCTCCAAGGGTTGAGTAATAAAACCTTGGATTAAATTAGAGTCGGCGCCGTAGTAGCTGGTGCTGATTGTCACTACGGTGTTGGTCATCTCCGGGTATTCACGTACTTGCATGCTTTTAAGTGCATAGAAGCCGAGCAGTAATATCAGAAAACTGATGGAGGCCGCGAGTACCGGCCTGCGTATAAATATATCTGTAAAGCGCATCGCCAAATCCTCTGCTTACAACTGTGGCAATGTGGCTGGAGGGGTTAGTGCATCATCCTCTGTCACTTTGACTTTAGTGTTGTTACTTAAGCGTACTTGACCTGAGGTGACGATAGTATCGCCAGCATTCACGCCACCAGTGATGAGTGCGTTGATGTCATCGCGCTCAAGGACTTTTACATTCACCTGCTTAACACGCTTTACTTGCTCGCCATCTTCGTTTTTCTCTTCAATGACATAGACAGAGTCGCCGTAAAGGGTAAAGCTAATCGCGGTTTGTGGTAACACCACCTGTTGGGTTAACTCCGGCAACATAATATCGACCTTGGCGAACATACCGCTACGTAGCTTACCGTGGGAATTTGGGATCAGGGCTTGTACCTGAATCAAACCGCTTTGATAGAAAACGGCGGGTTCAATTGCCGAAATCGTCCCTTCAAATGGCTCGGTAGGGTAGGCGTCTACATGGACATGGACAACTTGGCCTGTTTCTATTCGAGGAAGCTGGGTTTGCGGAATAGTAAAGCGGATCTTCATGGTGCTGATATCTTCGAGACGGACGATATCCGTACCTGTTTGCAGATACTCACCTAAGTTGACGTTACGAATACCGACTAGACCCGTAAAAGCCGCTTTTATCTCACGACGATCTATGGTGGCACTCAAGCTTTCAATGTCAGCCATTAAAGCTAAATACTTAGACTGACTATTATCGAGATCTTGCTTAGAGATGGAGTTTTGCTTGTAGAGTTTACTTAGGCGTTTATAGTCCGCCTCAGCAGCGGGTAGCTGCACCTGCTTGCTCTTAAGATTGGCTTTCTCTACTTTCGAGTCTAACTCAACAAGCATTTGACCCGCTTGGACCTGACTGCCGTTTTCAAAACGAATCGCGGATACCACACCAGCAACTTCATTAGCTATGGATACGCCTTGATTAGGTTCTACAAATCCAATCGCGTTAATCGTTGGTTGCCACTTGCTCTCTTTAATATCGATAGCCGTGACGGGAGCCACAGCTTCAGGCATATTGGCAATTGCATCGGCAATTTTTCCTTTAATAAAAAGATTAAAGCCAATGACTGAGCCAAAAGCCAGTACTGCAATGATGATCATCACCAGGGTCCACTTTTTCATGTCCTGATAACTCCTTTAGTTTGTCGATGTAGTTGGGATTAAAATGGCTTGCCAGCATATATCGCAGGCAAGTGTGATATCTTTTTCGTTGTATTCAATCAGTCCGCGCCTAATTGAACGCGCTATTGCCATAGAGGGCTCCATCGCGATGGCATATAGGAATCGAGGGTTTAATGGCTGGATCAAGCCTTGTTTAATGCCCTCTTCGAAGAGTTGCTGTAACGGTGCGAACAGCTCCATCTCTAACTGGCGGATCTCATTGGTATTACTTTCAGGTAGATGAGCGTATTGCTCATAACTTAAATTGGTTGAAGTGCGTTGCTTGCCGTAGTTATGCATTTTCATCCAGATCCGTTTAAATCTCTGCTCTAGGGTGCCTAGGTCATGATCGGCCAAAATGGCGCCAGCAACTTGAGAGAGTACGTCTTTTCTGAGCTCTAAGATGAGCTCATTCTTATCTTTGAAATAGCGATAAATGGTGCCAGCGGCGACACCTGCTTCAGTTGCAACCTGTTGCATAGACAGGCCCTGTATTCCGCCTGTAGCAATAATTTTTTCGGCGGCGCGAAGAATCAGATCGTATTTGTTGTGCATAATAATATCAAAAATGAATGAACGTTCATTCATTAGTTTAATGTCAGACTAAAGTATTAGCAATAGGGGCATGTCAAAATTTCAGTGCTTCACAAAAAGCTAATGAGTTAATTATTGATAAATATAGTCGCAAATTGCTAAGGAGGAGATATTGTCGATAACTTTTCCGCTTGCTGAGGCCTTTCTGCTATCATTCCTTTTTTAATGCCTTCCTTAATACCTTGGTTATAACGTATCCATGAAGCTCAATCCCGGACAAAATGATGCCGTACACTATGTTAGTGGCCCTTGCTTAGTCCTAGCAGGCGCTGGCAGTGGCAAGACCAGAGTGATCATTAATAAGATCGCCTATCTGGTGGAAAAGTGTGGCTATAAAGCACGCAATATTGCTGCGGTTACTTTTACAAATAAAGCGGCACGCGAAATGAAAGAGCGTGTATCACAGTCTATGGGGCGTAAAGAGGCGCGAGGATTATGGATCTCAACTTTCCATACTTTAGGCTTAGAGATTATTAAACGCGAGCATAAAGTAGTTGGCTTAAAGGCTGGCTTTTCGCTGTTTGATGATCAAGATACGTTAGCGCTATTAAAGGAACTGACTCAGGATGAGTTAGACGAAGA
The DNA here is from genome assembly GCF_000018285.1 of Shewanella pealeana ATCC 700345. Classification (NCBI taxonomy): domain Bacteria; kingdom Pseudomonadati; phylum Pseudomonadota; class Gammaproteobacteria; order Alteromonadales; family Shewanellaceae; genus Shewanella; species Shewanella pealeana. The sequence goes on from NC_009901.1 coordinate 412,242, forward strand.
TAAAGATCTGCTGAGGCTATTAGCCACCACCATATCCAACTGGAAAGGTGATTTAGTTATCCCTGAGCAGGCGCGTAAGATTGCCAAAGATGAACAGCAGCAGCTGTTTGCGCTACTGTATCAGCGTTATGCTCAGCACATGAAGGCCTATAACGCGCTCGACTTCGATGATTTGATTCTATTACCGACTCTGTTATTGAGACAGAACGAAGAGGTAAGAACTCGCTGGCAGACTCGCATTCAATATATGCTGGTGGATGAGTATCAAGACACTAACACCAGCCAATATGAGATGGTTAAGTTGCTGGTGGGCGAGCGAGCTCGCTTTACCGTGGTAGGCGATGATGATCAGTCTATCTATTCATGGCGTGGTGCTAAGCCACAAAACTTGGTGCTCTTGGGTAAAGACTTCCCGCGATTAAAATTGATTAAGCTGGAGCAAAACTATCGCTCTAGTCAGCGCATCTTGCGCGCAGCCAACATTCTTATTGCTAACAATCCGCACGTATATGAAAAGGCTCTATTCAGTGAGCTCGCTTATGGCGAACCTATCCGGGTGTTGATTGCTGCCAACGAGGAGCAGGAAGCGGAGCGAGTCGTCGCCGAGATGATCCGTCACAAGTTCGTTGGTAGGACCTCATATGGGGATTATGCGATTCTGTATCGCGGTAACCATCAGTCGCGTCTACTCGAGCGTGCATTGATGACTAACCGTATTCCTTACAAACTCAGTGGTGGCACCTCTTTCTTTGGTCGTGCCGAAATCAAAGACATCATGGCTTACCTGCGTTTGGTGGTTAACCCCGATGATGATAATGCTTTCTTGCGCATTGTTAACTTGCCTAAGCGAGGGATTGGTCCAGCAACGCTTGAGCGTCTAGGTAATTTTGCCAATAAGAAGCAGATCTCGATGTTCGCTGCTATTTTTGAGGCCGACTTAAATCATGAATTACCGCCTGCTGCCATGTCGTCTCTGTATCAGTTTGGTCGTTTCGTGGTTGAAATGGGTGACTGTGCCGAACGTGGCGATCCCGTCGAAGCTGTTAAGCAGTTAATTCGAAAGATTAATTACGAAGACTACCTATACGAGACCAGTACTAGCGCAAAAGCGGCTGAAATGCGCATGAAGAACATTTCTGAGCTTTACCGCTGGGTAACAGAGATGCTGCAAGGCGACGATTTAGATGAAGGTATGACATTACCTGAGGTGGTTACTCGTCTTACCCTGCGCGACATGATGGAGCGTAATAACGAAGATGAGGGCGGCGATCAGGTTCAACTTATGACCTTACACGCCTCTAAGGGACTGGAATTTCCTTATGTGTTTATGGTGGGCGCCGAAGAGCGAATTTTGCCTCACCAAAGCAGTATCGATGAAGATAACGTCGATGAAGAGCGTCGTCTGGCATATGTGGGGATCACCCGTGCACAAAGAGAGTTGTGGTTTGTGATTTGTCGGGAGCGTCGCCAGTTTGGTGAAACCATTCGTTGTGAGCCGAGTCGCTTCTTGATGGAACTTCCTCAAGATGATCTCATTTGGGAAAACCGTAAACCGGTGCAAACTGTAGAGCAGCGTCAGCAGTCTGGGAAAACGAATATCGCCAACATAAGAGATATGTTCAAGAATAAGTAGTGCTTGTTTCTTAAAGCTGGGTATTGGCTTAAATTAGGCACATACCCTGTTTTTGTTTGTCTCTAACTCAATCACATTACCTAATAGGCTACCTTGGCCTTTAGTAAATCCTAACTCCTGCAATATAGCGCACTGTTTGTGATTGCTTATTCCTACGGCGAAGATCTCAAACTCTAGAGCCTGAGCCGCATTAAAGTAGGCTTTTACCAACTTAACATGTTGCTGACTGTTTAGGTGAGCGGCATAGCTAGAGTCGAGTTTTAGTGCTTGAATGGGGAGGAAGGTCAAGCTACTGATCGCGCTGTGCGCACTGCCATAGGCTTCAATCCCAAGTTTGACATCAAGTTTGCTGAGGCTATCGAAGGCGCTGATGTGATTATTGGTGTTTTGCACGAAGGCCTTTTCATTAAAAAACAGGGTCAACTCGTTAATATTGAATTGGCACTGCTTAACTCTATTTTTAAGGGCTCTTAACGCATACTTATGATTCAAGTGCTGACTCGAGATAGACACATGTAGTTGAAGTTGACTGCCATATTCCAGTTGCATGTGATGATAGCTCTGATTAACCAACTCTAATAAGTAATTGTCGAGTTCAATCACCATGTTGCAATGCTCGGCGATATTGTTCAGTTGTGCTTGCTTTAACTTGCCTAAAGTCGGGTGATGCCAGAATAGCCTAGGCTCGAAAGCCAGAGTTTGTTGTGAGCCCAATGCCATGATTGGCAGGTAACTGAGTTTTAACTCTTGATTGAGTAGAGCATTTTTAAGTTCGTTTTCTAGCTTGATATCTTTAATCTGTTGCTGATTCACCCCATGATTAAAGATCACATAGCAGCCTTTACCATGTGATTTTGCTTGGTACATCGCCGTATCGGCATCTCGAAGTATCGACTCGCTAGTGTCTGAATGGCTGAGTCCGCTCATCGCAAGGCCAATGCTGGCACTAGAGTTAAATTGCTGGTTAGCAAGCTCATAAGGCCTGGACAGCTCGGCCAATACTCTTTCTGCTACATCTTCTGCATCCTGCTGACCATTGATACTATCGAGAAAAATAACAAACTCATCACCTCCTAGGCGGGCGAGCATGTCATTGCTACGAATACACTGTTGCAGGCGTTTTGCCGTTTCAATTAAGAAGCGGTCGCCTTGTAGGTGGCCTAGGGTGTCGTTAAGCAGCTTAAATCTGTCCATATCAATAAAGAGTACGGCAAATCTATTAAGACTATGCCTACGCACATGCTTTATTGCTTGAGTTAAGCGCTCCATAAACATGGAGCGATTGGGAAGGCCTGTCAAATTGTCATGCTTGGCATCGTGCACTAACTGGCGTTCGATACATTTACGTTGGTTAATCTCCTTTTCAAGATCTTGATTAACGCTCTCTAATGCCTTAGTTCGTTGATTAACTTTGTCTTCTAACTGCTCGTAGCTTAGCTTTAATGACTCGGCAGATAATTTTTTCTCAATCGCAGTCGCAATGTGGTGAGAGACAAAAGTAAGTAACTCTAGGTCTTTCTCTTGATAGTTTTGGCTAAAACTATAACTGTAAACCGTCAGTGCACCGCAGACTTGACCATGAATAAACAGGGGGATACCTATCCATTGGTTGATCTCTTGGGTTTCATTTAGCTCAGGTGCTTCGCAATAGATAACCCCCGATTCAACAAGCTCATTAATATCATTTCGATTGAGTAACCTGGGCTTGCTATGCATTAGGATGTACTCGGTTAAACCATCACTTAGGGCTCGAGGTTTTGGCAAGGTCTGGTCAAACTGAGAGACGAAATAGGGAAAGGTGATAGCATTTCGTTTTTCATTAAGCTGCGAGATAAAGCAGTTATTGATTGGCAGTAAATGGCTAATGACGCGATGGATCTCGCTGTAGAACTCTTGGTTATCGATATTTGAGTTCGCCAAGTCTGCGATCTCAAACAGTGACTTTTGTAGACGTTCAGCGCGGCGCCTTTCATAGACTTCTTGCTTTAGTTTGTTATACGCGATGCTTAACTCTTTGGTGCGGGTGTTTATTGCTTGCTCTAACTGCTCTTGATTTTGCAGCTTTTGAATCACTCCAGAAATATGGTGGCTAATGAAGTTCATTAGCTCAATCTGTATCTCATTATAGAGGGTGTCACGGCTATAACTTTGAAAGACTAATACACCTATGGTGCTATCGACGCTTCTAATCGGAGTGCCTACCCATTGATGGAAATGGCTGCCCCGCGGCGTGATGGCTTTTGACTCGACAAGTTGGCGGTAGGTTTCATCATCACAGATCAATGTTTGATCTGTTTTGAGCACGTAGCCAGTTAGTCCACTGGACAAAGTGTCGGATAACTCTTCGTTGGGATAGCAGTCTCTAGGGTGTACGTCTTTCTCATCTTGAAAGAAAGGGATTTCAATCTTGCCTGTGGTCGAGTTGAGTGTGGCGATGAAAAAGTTATCTGCAGGGATCAGTTTTTTGATCGACTTATGCAGTGATAAATAGAATTCTTCAGGAGTGGTAACTCTTGCTGCAAAGTTAGAGATCTCTAGTAGCGCATTTTGAGTTATCTCTGCACGCTTGTATTTCAGCGCCAACTTTTTTAAACGAGTAATCCTTTTATTCAATCTCAATGTCACTTTTGACTGAGATGTTTCTTCCCTAAACATGTTGTTCCGCCAATCGCCACTTTAAATTTGGTTATGATTTGAGCTGATACATATTGATAACACGAAATAGAGGCATATCCAAGTCATTATTTTGACGCTTTTCTGGAAGCTTTGGTAGAAAACCGTACAAATTACTCAATTCTTGAGCAAACGAGCGGGAAATGGATAAAAAAAGCAAAACAAGTGTAGACGGCAGGGCGTTTTGAACCTACTATATGCCCCGCTAACAAGGCAAGGCACCCATAGCTCAGCTGGATAGAGCGCACCCCTCCGGAGGGTGAGGCCGAGGGTTCGAATCCTTCTGGGTGCACCAGAATGGAAACGGCGTCTTTGTTAGTAGGAAATATCAGTGGTGATTGTAGCTCAGTTGGTAGAGTCCCGGATTGTGATTCCGGTTGTCGTGGGTTCGAACCCCATCAGTCACCCCATTTTCCTCACAGAGTTTGATTCTCTTTAAACATCTAAGACTCGGTGATTAGCGCAGCCCGGTAGCGCATCTGGTTTGGGACCAGAGGGTCAGAGGTTCGAATCCTCTATCACCGACCATATATATAAATAGTGAGTTTACTCGGTATTTAGCAAGTTAAGTAAGATAAAAGATTTTCGGTGATTAGCGCAGCCCGGTAGCGCATCTGGTTTGGGACCAGAGGGTCAGAGGTTCGAATCCTCTATCACCGACCATTTTTACAAAAAAGCCTCTCGAGAAATCGAGAGGCTTTTTTGTTTTTTAAAAGGCCAAGAAAGGTACTAGATCCTAGGGCGCTTCGCTGTGAGGGCGGGCTAAAGCCCTGCTAGGAAGAGCAGAAGCAAAATAACGCTACCTTTGTCGTTTCTTCGCTTTCCATCTTAGCTTTCCCCGCTTTTCTCCTCTTTGCACTTCCTAGGACCTGCTTTTTCTAGCGCCTAGGGCCTTCTTTGCTTTTCCTATCCTAAAAATAAAAAAGGCCTCTGAGAGGCCTTTGTTTGTTTCAGCTTTAACTAATTCGTCTTAACTATCGACATTATTCAATTGCGGTAGGCGGGGAGATAAAGCCCATATACGCATTGGTCTTTAATGGTATGAAACGTTTTAGCTGTGCTTCTTCCTCTATGCCAGTAGCTATGATCTCGATATCTAAACCTTTGGCGACATTAATCAACGCTCGGCATAGCTCGCTGCTGTGAGCATCTTCATCGTAGTAAGCGAAGGATTGATCAAGCTTCACATAGCTCGGGCGTATGTTCTGCAAGTAGGCCATTGAGCCAAATTGGCGGCCAAAGTGGTCAATACCGAAGTGGGCACCGTTATCACGAATGATGGCACATATGGCCTGACAGGCTTCAGGGTTACTGTAAACAGCGGCTTCGGGAATATCAAAACAGATCCGCTCTCGTAGTGTTGAAGAACGTAGGAACTTATCGAGCCATTGATGGAACTCGATATCGCCAATACTCTGGAAAGTTAAGTTAATGGCGACAGGTTCGAAGTTTCTATCTAATAGTTTCTTATTATGAATAGTCTTAATTAGGCATTTATCTAGCAGGCTTCCTAAAGAGAGCAGTTCGACATAGGGCATGAACTGACCCGCATGCACCATCTTGCCGTCGATCTCCAACTGGCAATATAGCTCTCGCTGTAAAACAGACTCAGTTTGATTGAGCAAAATGGGTTGCCACTTAAACTTGAATTGACCGTCGGTAATTGCATGGCTTAGATGCTCGCGCCACTGCTCTCGAGTGAATAGCTGCTTCTCACTGGTCTCAAACCAATGGAAAACTTTATTCTCTTGCAGAGACTTCTGCAGGGCATTATCGGCTTGTGCCAAAATATCAGTGACTGTCATCTGACCGATACGCTCGGCAATACCAATCGCAAAGTGTTCGTTTGGCTTACAGCCTGCCTTGGAGATCTCTTGATTAATGGTACGGATCAGGGTTTGCAGGTATTTACTGGTCTGCTCATGCTCAGAACTGGTGATCAAGAAAGCAAATTCATATGCGGCAATACGGGCAATAACAGAGGTGGTTACACCATCTAAATGCTGCTTCATTTTATCCGATAGCAACTTGATGGTTTCATCGCGGACTTGGTAGCCATACTTGCTGTGTACTTCTTCTAGCCAGTCAAATTTTGCCATCATGAGTGCGCCACTCTTGGGCTCACTTAGCCAACTGTTTAACCGTCCCATCATGTATTGGCGGTTTGGTAGGCCAGAGACTTGGTCGACAAGGTTTTTCTTTCTCAGCTCGCCAACTTCTTCATCGAGTGAATTAAAGATCTGCTTGAGTTGATCGGACATGCTGTTGAAAGCCTGTACCACAGATTTTAACTCAATGGTCTTGGGCACTGTCATGTCGGGACCAAATTTGCGATTGGCGATCTCTGTGGCATGTTCTGCAATATCGTGCAGTGGTTTTAAAATCCAAGTTAAACCGACTCGGGCAAAAATAATGGCAATCAGAAATAGGATTGAAAAGACTATGATGGCATTGGTCATGGTACGCCAGAGTTCGTGATAGCCGAAACCTGGGTGAGCGGTGATCTCAAGGCGAGCGAGTTGGATCCAGCCTGAGGTGATGGTGCTCTCGCGTTTAATAGTTTTGAATAGCCCTAAGTCGATAAACCACTGGGGAACCCCTTCGATTTTCATCGGGTTTTCCCACACCTGTTGTTTGCCATCAACTAACCAGGTGAGTTTGACTTGCTGGTAGTAGCCACCCTCAAAAATCACATTGATCAGGGTTTCTGCACCTACAATATCACCCGCTTCTAAATCGGGGACCAACATAATACCGAGTGAGTGGCTGGTATTGTTGAGATCGGATTCCATTTGTTTAGTTAGGAAGCTTTGAGTTTCGGTAAATTGTACATAACCTAAACTCGCAACAACCAACAAGAACAGTACAAACAGTAGTGTGTATATCTGTCGAAACAGTGTCATCTTCTAACTACTCCAGTTTTATCTTGGGTTGGTTAAGGCGCTCAACACCCAAGCGATGTTGCAGGTCATTCCATTTAGCAAGTTTTGATGAAGAACCCGCTAGAACACCTCGTCCTTTTTCTTTGTTTAGCCATAACTGTCGACCATTAAAGCTGTAGACAGGCAACAGATCTTTTCTCTGTGTTGCAGGCTTAATTTGCTTATCAAGGTTATCTAAAACAAGAGGGATAGAAGAGGGTGTCTCATAGTAGGCGAGTACCATGTGATATTGATTTACGCTGGTAGCTTTAACCATGGTTATGCGTAATTTATCTTCAGACACACCGAGCTGAAGTAGGGTAAAGTATTTGGCGATTGAGAAATCCTCACAGTCACCACCACTGACCCCAATAAACTCCATGGGCGTTGCCCAATAATTCTTATTTCCCCAAAGCTTTATATCATCGACAAAATGGAAGAGGTTGAAAAAGTTATTCACCATCAATATTTTATCGTTATCTTGTAAGCCTTTAGCTTCATCTAAAATCTTAAACCAGGCTCTAATTCTTTTGCCTGCACGCTCGCCATATTGCGATTCAATCGTTTGGGTAATATGCTCAGCATCTAACTCTTGAACAGGTCCAGCATAAAGACTAGAGACAGACAGAGCCAATACCGTCAATTTTAATTGGCAGACTTTTCGTAATTTTTTTAATTGATAAAGCCTGCCAACCATGGTGCTCCAGAACGATTTCTATTTAACTTCTTCGTCTACCGTGTAGATGTGCCACTTCATATCCGCAGTGGTGTCGTCGCCAGTGAGTTCAGCGATGACTCGACGGTTTATCTTATGTGCTGATGCGGTATGAGTCGGATCGATAGGACGATCGAAGCTATAACCTACTGCACTGAGTCTACCTGAATCAATACCAAAACGTTCAGCAAGTAGAGAGCTGACTGCATTGGCACGATTTTGAGACAGGACTTGGTTATGTTGGTGTGATCCCGTTTTACTACAGTGGCCCTCAATAACCGCTTGGGTATTAGGGAACTTCTGCATAAAGCTTGCGATCACTTCTACCTGCGGATAATACTGAGGATCGATATAGTAAGAGTCATTAGCAAACAGGATCTTGAGCTCCTGACGCTCATTAATTGGCTTGATTTTACCGCAACCATAGTTATCGATAGTTGCTCCAAGCGCAGTTTCGTTACAGCGCTCTCTTGCTACAATCACACCATCATGATCGATATCGCTTAGATCGTTAACCTGTACCGTTGGCTCATCCATGGTGGCAATATCACGCATTGAGCAGCCACCTAAAATCGCGAGACTTAATAGAACTAGTATGATTTTCATTGTGGGACTCCTCCTTCGTAATCTCTCTCTCCATTCCAGACATCGGGTCTAGTCACGCGCAGTGAATCGAGCAGTTGCCCGGTGGCATTTAATACGCGGTATTGAGCGATAATTTCATCATACTCAGACTCTAAATAATCTTTTCTGGCTTCAAAAAGCTCATTTTCAGTATCGAGTAGATCCAGTAGGGTACGCTGACCTAAATTGAACTGCTGGCTATAGGCAACTTGGGTATCTTTAGCTGCAACAACATGGTCGCGAATGTACATTTTTTGCGGAGTGAGAAGCTCGTAGGCGTTCCAAGCTAAGTTGACGCCTTCAACAACCTGTCTGTGGGCACGTTGACGGATCTCTTTAGCTTCGCCAACTTTATAGGCGGCTTCTTTTTCACGAGCCAGATCGCGACCACCGGCAAATAGGTTGTACTTTAAGCGCACCATAGCAACTAGATCATTATTATGGCCACCAACATTATTACTCGCCAAAGCGGAATAACCATCTTCACCATCGAGGTTATTATTCCAGTTACCATCTAGCTCTAAGGTAACCTTTGGATAATAATTGGATTGCGCCGAGTCTTTCTCATTCTCGGCGGCGTAGATGTCGCTCGCGGCTGATTTAAGAATCGGATGGTTATCTTGGGCCATCATGACGCTACTGCTGAGATCGGCTGGAAGCATGTCTGCGTCAGGCACTGGCACTATCATGTCTTCTGGTTGTTGCTCAACGATGCGAACAAATTGAGATTTGGCATCGTAGAAGTTATTGCGTGCGGAGATTACATTGGCGTTAGCACGCGCTAAACGACCGGTAATTTGCGAAAGATCGGCAGTAGAGCCTAGGCCTGAGTCGGTACGCTGCTTAATTTGCTCGTAGATATCTTTATGACTTTGAAGATTCTTCTCTGCCAAGGTGAGAACCTGTTCACTGCGAATATAATTGATGTAAACTTTTGCAACATCTAGCGCCATATCTTCGGCGGCGGCAAATAATGCCCACTGTTCGGCGCTGGCTTCGAAGCTGTATCTGTCGACTTCGCTGCTAGTGTGGAAACCATCGAAAAGCATCTGTTTGATACTAAAACCCGCCTCACCACGTTCTAGTTCTATCACGCCATCATCATCAACGTCGCCTTGGCCAACACCATTAGGAGCACGTCGACGAGTCGATGGGCTGTTAGTCTGCTCCCAACCATAGCCAGCACTGATATCAACCGTTGGCATATAGCCCGCTACCGCTTGATTTACCTGCTCTTCACGAGCCTTAAAGCGGTTAAATGCAATCCGGATTTCGGGATTTGTATCCAGTGTGTGTGCTACAGCTTGCTCTAGCGTTTGGCTAGAAACTGTAGCTGGTATCATCAGCGCGCTAACGGCAAGTGCTAATGCACTGCGCTTTAGCTGCCGTACTGTGCTGCTATCCATGTATAACCCCTCCTGGTTGTTTTTTATATCGGGTTTAGCGCTCTCTAAGCGCCGTATCTTTAGCCCGCAATATCGGATTAAGTATGTACTCTAAAACGGACCTTTGCCCAGTAATCACATCCACCGAGGTAAGCATCCCCGGGATGATAGGCATTTGAGTTCCATCGTCTTTTGTTAGACTAGAAAACTCGGTTCTCACCTTTACTATGTAGAAGCTGTTGCCTTCTTCGTCTTGAGTTGTATCGGCACTAATGTGCTCAACCACGCCATTCAAGCCACCATAGCGAGTAAAGTCATAGGCTGTGACTTTTACTACGGCGGGTAATCCTGGGTGCAAGAAGGCGATATCTTTAGGGATAATCTTCGTCTCAATTAATAGCTTGTCTTCTGACGGTACGATTTCAATTATGTCGACACCAGGTTGAACTACGCCACCAAGAGTATTGATATGGATAGTTTTTACCGTGCCGTTCACAGGGGATACTATTTCAGCCTTACTGACCTTATCTTGAGCTCCGACTTGAGCTTCGTTCATGCGTGATAATTTAGTCTGCATTTCGTTAAGTTGAGCGCGGCTGTCTGCGGCATAAATCAATACCGACTCTCGGCGTTTTAGAATGGCCTCATCCATGGTGGACTTCACCTTTGGCCTGAGTAGGCGAAGTGAGGCCAGCTCTCCTTGAATATCGTTTACCACTCGTTGCAATTTGAGTAGCTCAACTTCGGGAACAATGCCTTTTTCTGCCAGTGGACGAGTCAATTCAAGCTCTCGAGATACTAGTTGGAAGCTCGTCGTTAGCGTTCTAATTTTGGAAGCGAGCTCTTGGATCTCTTGGTTACGCTGCTGGATCTGTCTTGCCTGGATCTCGAGTTGATTACTTAAGTTATCTAATCGACCGGTATATTCTTCACGTTGGCGATTCGTGAGTTTAGGGTCGCCCTCTTCGAGAGCTGCAGGAAATATTAATGGCTGAGGAGATATCTTGACTTGCTCGCGCCAGTCGTTAGTGATCCCTGAGATGGTAATGCTATTGAGCTCAGCTTGTAAGCGAACGACATTGGCGACTAGGCTGTTGACCTCTTGCTCTTGTTGAGCAAAGTCAGACTGAAAACGAGTTGCATCGATGCGAACTAGAGGTTGGCCTTTAGTCACAATCAAGCCTTCTTGGACGTACATCTCTTGTAAAATACCGCCATCTAAACTTTGAATAACTTGCACTTGTGATGAGGGGATGACCTTGCCCATTCCAGTGGTTACTTGGTCAAGCTCAGCAAAATACGCCCAAACTAAAAATGTCACTGCTAAGGCGGCAAGTGCCCAGATAATGAGTCTATGGCTGGTTGGGGCATCGGTCATCATTGCGCCGTAGACGTCATCGACCATCTCTAATTCATGCGTGGTTAAGTGTTTACTCATTTCTTAGCTGCTCCCGCTAATAAACCATCATTCAGCTTCTTGAGTACTTCAGCTTTCGGGCCATCGGCAACAATATGACCACGATCGAGGACGATGATACGATCGACAAGATTGAGTAAGTGCATCTTATGGGTGATGAGCAGCAGGGTTCGGTCTTTACTAACATTGTGCATAGCATGGATAAATTGCTTTTCTGCGCGCGCATCGAGACTCGCTGTCGGCTCATCCATTAACAATACAGGTGGATCATTCAAGGTTGCACGGGCAAGGGCAATGGTTTGTCGTTGGCCGCGGGAAAGCTCGCGGCCACCTTCGCCAACCTGCTGATCTAACCCTTCGGTTTCTAAATTGGTAAATAAGTTCACACCGGATAGTTGCACCGCACGGATCAGTTGATGCTCGGTAACTTGGCGAGTACCAAACAAAATATTGTCGCGTACCGTACCGTGAAACAGGGTGATATCTTGCGGCAGATAACCGAAGTTTCGCCTTAAATCACTTGGGTGGATCTGAGCCGAGTCGATACCATCGTAGGTTAAACTTCCTTTGGTGGGCTGAAATAGGCCAACCAAAAGTTTTGCTAGGGTGCTCTTACCTGAGCCATTGCGACCGATTATGGCTACTCGCTCACCGGGAGCGATGTTTAGTGACAGAGGGTGCAGTACGGGGCGCTCGGATCCTGGATAGTTAAAGCCAATATGATGGGCGGTGATCTGGCCTAATAAGCGTTGACGGCTAACGAGATGGCCCTTGTTTTCAAACTCATCTTCTTGAGTCATGAGCTCATCAAGCTGACGCAGGGCACTGGCAGTTTGGTTGCCACGTGTCATTAGGCCTGCAAGTTGCGCCATGGGGGAAATCGCGCGGCTAGAAAGAATAACCGCCGCAATGATGCCGCCCATGGATATTTCATTTTCTGATACGCGATAGACACCTAAAATCACCACAAAAATCACAGAGGTTTGCACCACAAACGTCGCCACATTGGTCACTGACGTGGTTATTTTTTTGCACTTCAGTTGCCAGTTAGCTGTATGACCAATCATCTGCTGCCAGCTTTTCTGGACAACGCCTTCAGCACCACTGGATTTTATTGATTCAATAGAGGCTAATGACTCAATCAAGTGGCCGTGTTTAAGGCCTGAGAATTTATTACTCTCGTCAATTGCAGCCTTAAGTTTTGGCTGCATGATTAGGGTGTAGCCGATAATAATAATGCTACCTAAGAAAGGTATAAGCGCGAGATCGCCAGCGACAAGATAGATAATCGTTAAGAAGAAGAGTGCAAACGGCAGATCAACTAAAGTTGTTATTGTCGCGGAGGTGAGGATATCGCGAATGCTGTCGAATTCACCGAGTTGCTTCGCCATGCCACCTACGCTAGGAGAACGTTTTTCTAGTGGAATGCCGATGGCCTTAGCGAAAAGTCGAGATGAGACAATGATGTCGACCTTCTTGCCTGCCACATCGATAAGGTAGCTTCGAAGCTGGCGCATTATTAAGTCGAAAATGTACGCAATGCCAGCACCAATTGCTAGCACCCATAGAGAGTCAAATGCTAGATTTGGTACGACTTTATCGTATACGTTCATGATAAAGAGTGGAGAAACCAAGGCAAACAAGTTCACCAGCACAGAAGCTATTAGGGCGTCGCGGTAGATGGGAGCCGAATCTTTAATGGTTTGCAGTAACCAGTGGGCTTTGCTTTCGTGAAGATGAACATCTAAGCCCATATCACCTCGGTATTCCTGTTTAACTAAGAACAGGTAGCCCACGTAGAGCGCTTCGAGCTCTTCTATCGAAAGGGTTTCTTCGCCGCCAGTTTCTGGTAGCTGGATTACCGCGCGATCTTTTTCTATGTCGAGCTCGCGCAGAATGCAGGCTTTTTTATCCTTTAAAAGTAAAATACAGGGGAGCAGAATCGGGGATATTTCGTTTAATCCCTTGCGTGACAACTTAGCCGCCAGTCCAGCACGACTAGCTGCTTGAGGTAGAAGCTCCGGAGTTAATACATGTCCCTGCATAGGCAAGCCTGCCGCCAGCGAGTCGCTGGAACATGGGCTACCGAAATGCTCGGTGAGTAACACTAAACTGTCTAGCAGAGGATCGACCATCACCCGTTGAGAGGCTGAAATCGTCCACTGCTCAGCATTCTTAGAATCTGAAGCAGACACTTTTGGGACTTATCCTTAAGATTTTATTATTATTTATTTAGTATCGATCATAGTGACCTGTTTTGCCACAGGTCATTATGTAGTCTCTTTTAGTTATGGCAGCATAGCAAACCCATTCAGATTTAATTGGTCATCCAATGGTTCAGGGGTATTCACTGCCTGAGTCACAGGAGCTCCTGATGATGTACTGACAATAAGTGGTCCCTCTCCGTTAGTACCCAATAAGCCGGATATAATGTCGGCTTCATTGCTACCGAATTGACCGATTAGATCGACACCATCGAGTACAATATGTTGGTCAAAACTGCCATTACCGTCTGTATCAATATTAATACTTGTTGAGCCATTTTCATCGGTAAAACTCAGATGTTGAGCTAGCTCATGAACTGTATCCCCTTGCAAAATATCGCTTAAATCTAGCTTATCTTCTGCCAAGTTAAAGTCGGTAATATGGTCTGTGGTGTCAGTGCCGTCCACTGAGTCGACAGTCCACTTGAAGGTGTCTTCCCCTAGACCACCAATCATGGTGTCGTTATCTAAGCCACCAATTAGGGTATCGTTACCACCTTGGCCAAACAGGATATCGTTACCTTCACCGCCCTCTAACGTATCGGCGCCGTCTTCGGCATTATTTGCGCCAAATAGGTGCGTATTATTAGATATGAAATCATGTATATCTTGTACCGTAACGTCAGTTGCTTGTTGGCTGGTTTCTTGTGCAACGAAGGCTTGTAGCGCGCTATAGCCTTGGCCATCGATACCATCAAATGAAACCAAGTCGCCAAAGATGATATCGTTACCTTCGCCAGCATTAACCGCGTCATCACCTTGAATAAGCTGTTGCTCTGAGCCTAGGATGACGCTGGCTAAATTGCCTACGCTAACTTTTGCCTTAACGACACCATCTGTGTCATAAGGGAGGATGTCATCCACATCGATGCTGGTTTTAATACCCACAGCTTCGACGTCAGAGATACCGGCTAACAGATCAAATGCGGCTTTAGGATTTCCCTCTTCATTGTGTTTACCGTCGGTGATGAAATACGTGAGGTTATTGCCAGCATTATTAGCCACTAAGCTGCTATTAAACCAGTCTACTGCTGCATCAAATGCATCAATATAATCGGTTTGCCCGCCACTTTTGATGTCGTTCCAGGCATCATTATCGCCCTCTATTAGGGCTTCAATATCCAGATCTTGAATGTTGACAGAGATACTTGTGATCGCCGATGTACTAAAGTCGATGACTGCAATATTAACCGTCCCCGAGTGTATGCCGGAGGTAGCAGCTTGTAGTGACTTAAAGACTTCAATTAATTGACTCTTTGCCGTATTAACTGTGTTACTCCCCATGCTGCCTGATGAGTCGAGGATAAAGGCGAAATTATAGTTCTCACCTTGAACGATCTGAATGCCTGTGGTGTCGCTGACAATGACATCATGGTCGTCAGTGCCTTGAAGGGTGTTATCGCCATCTGTTCCGCCCACAAAACCATAGTCTCGGGTCGGTATGACATCGAAATAGACTGTCGCGGTATCGGTTAAACCATCTTCATCTTGTACCGTATATTCGTAGCTAGCTGAACCGCTATAGCCAGTATCAGGGGTGAATACCACGTTACCGTCTACATCTAGCTCTACAGTGCCATTTTGGGCGTTACCAACGCTGATGATTGAGAGTAAATCACCATCAGGATCAGTATCGTTTGCAAGAATCGTGTCGGCAGTGAAGGTGAATGGAGTATCTTCAAGTACCACTACACCGTTAGCTATAATCTGATCTCCAAGCGGTGTGTAATCGCCAATTTGTTGATTGTCTTGATCGAACACCCCGAGCTCAATATTAAGCTCATAAGCTCCGCCTTGATCCCAGTAAATGACTTCAATTGAGTGAGCGCCGGGGTCAGTGATATCAAAATAGATGTGGCCGTCATCACCTGGGACACGAGTACTGGATGATTGGTTTCGAGATACTTCAGCGACGACGACACCATCGATGAGTACTGAATAACCATCATCGGCAGTGACTCTTAAGCCATAGGTTCCAGCATCTAATTGTACCGAACCTTGCATATGCAAGATGGCGTCAGAGCTGTTTCCAGGATCATTACTTAAACTTGCAGCATCATCACCTAGGAAGCTTTGTAGGCTTGTGCCTGTTCCTAGGTTGCCACCACCTTTGGCGTAGTTTAATGTCGTTGCGAAGAATGTTGCATCGGCTTCATTGTTATTAATGAAGTTTCTCACTTGTGAAACAGAGGATAGGTTTCCTCCATCAGTACTGTCGTTGTAGCTGTAATAATGGCTGTTTAATCCAGCACCAAAGTAATCATCGGTCGCAATTGGAGGTTCATTTACGTTAGTTAGCTCTATAGCCACAGTTGCTGTATCGGTTAATCCCGTAGAGTCCGTCACAATCACATCTAGAGAGAATGAACCTAAATCTGCATCGTCGATGTCTTGATTTAGGGTTATGTCACCAGAATTGGCATCGATAGTGAATACACCATTGGTAAGTGACCCCCCCTTAAAGCTATAGGTTAGGTTATCGTTTTTATCAGGATCGTCGGCAATGACAGTGCCAACAAGCGTGCCATTATTTGAATCTTCAGGTTTAAAGCCAAAGTCATAGGCATCTGTATTAGCTGCATCTCCTTTCACATCAGTGCCAGAGCGGAATTCTGGGGCTGAATCAACGGGAGTGACGTTGATAGTCAGTGTTGCTTCTGCTCCGGTATTAGTGGTGTAAGTGATAACAGGGACTTCACCGTTCCAGTGCTTATTCGGTGTGAAAGTATACTCACCGTCACTATCTAGGGTCAGCTTACCACCTTTGATATTTATAACGTTCTTACCTGCACTATGCTGTCCAGATTGGCCTGCAATTTTAAAGCTGGCTACTGTAAGTGAAGAGTCAATATAAGAATCATTGCTGAGAACATTGCCAAACGTCGCTATACCTTCTTCTGTTACTTTAAAGTCATTAATTGCAGTGGTTGTAGTATCAGGAGTGCCATTAAGATCGAGTGTTGCCGGGTCAGACACACTGCCGTCATTATCGATAACCTTATAATTAAAGCTTTCATCGACAGCACCTATTGCCGGGGTATAACTAATAGAGTCAACGACGAAACCATTATTATTATCGGTATAACTAAGCACTACGTATTGGAATGCAGTGTCTGTAGAAATGTTTAGTGTTTGAAGGGCACCACTATTTGAGTCGGAGGAGAAGACTCCACTAGCAACAAGGTTACCGTTTTCATCATATACAGACCATGCTAAGTCGCCTTGATTTGCATTTAATTCATTGACTCCAAACTGCATAGAGGTTGAACTTGTTTCTAACGATACAAGCAAAGATTCACTACCACCAATATCATCTTTACCATTTCCTGACACGCCAATTCCTGGCTTGGCTTGCCCGCCACTGGCACGAATGTTAATAAGGCCTTGAGCTGTAGAGTCGAGTGCTCCTAGATTTAAATTATCACCATTAAATAAGCGGTTATCGGTAAAGCCATAAAGATCAAAGACCTCTAAGATAGCATCGGCACCTTCAGACGCTTGGGCTGATGTATCTAAAGTCGACTCATAACTATAACTACCGTCAGAGTTTACGGTTAACTTGCCATATAAACCGTCAACAGTCGCACTGCCATTGACGAAGTCAACCCAAGAACCGTCTGCTCCCTGTATTTGATAAACAGTGGCAGGGTCGTTAGAGGTTTCGTCTACAATGATGTCATTATCAAGTAGGTCAACAGTCCCATGAGTCACGACATTAAGGCCAATTTCAAAGGTGCTGGAATCATCGTTCGCAACTGGAGATGTATCGTTAATATCTATCGTGAATGTTGAAAGAGTACCGTCAGCATTAGTGATGCTAAAGCTATCTTGATCCGATTCATTGTCACCATGGTCTCTAACTGGAGCGGTATAAACATAGCTACCATTAACAAGAGAAACAGAACCACCGAGAGCAGTGGTCCCTTCAAAACTTATGCCGTCTGGTAAGGTTAACACGTTACCAATAGTGCCTTCAGTTACTTGCCCTAAAGCTGTTTCTGTATCATGTCTAACAATCGCAAGATCTTGACTTGACTCAGATTGATTTCCAGCTTCGTCTGTTTGAGTGGCTGCTACCTTAATAACCTCGCCATCAGTTGGTGCTGTTTCAGTCCAACTAATAGTACCGTTAAGCGGATCGTAACTGAAGCCATCTACAGCAACACCATTAGTGTCTATGGCAATAATATCAATTCCATTTAGCGCCAAACTTAGGGTTAGCGTAGTAACGGACATTCCATTACTAATGGTTAGCTGCACAGTTCCATTAGATGAAAAGTCTGTTTTATCTATCTGTACTTGAACTTGCACATCGTTATCACCAATCTCTGACTCAGATAGCACCTCATTATCCGGATTATTATCGTCAATAATTTTAACGGTCGGGGCGTTAGGTGCAGCGGTATCTACGTCATAATCTTCAGTATCGGTCGCGGTGGCGCTGTTACCTGCTAAGTCGGTGCTGGTGACGCTGGCATCGATAGTTTGATCTGCGTCAGCGGCTAAGTCGCTGCCTTCAACCAAGATACTGAATTGACCTTGTGCATTAACAGAGCCCTTATACTCAACATTGTTGATAGTAAGGGTAACAATGTCGCCATCATTAAATTCACCAGTAACCACACCCGCAATGGCGATTTGCTCACCAGACTCTTGTGCATTGATGATGTCATCTGGGGTGATGTTCTCATCAAGGGTAATGGTCAAGTTGACCGGGGCGGTGGTATCTACGTCATAATCTTCAGTATCGGTTGCGGTGGCGCTGTTACCTGCTAAGTCGGTGCTGGTGACGCTGGCATCGATAGTTTGATCTGCGTCAGCGGCTAAGTCGCTGCCTTCAACCAAGATACTGAATTGACCTTGTGCATTAACAGAGCCCTTATACTCAACATTGTTGATAGTAAGGGTAACAATGTCGCCATCATTAAATTCACCAGTAACCACACCCGCAATGGCGATTTGCTCACCTGACTCTTGTGCGTTGATGATGTCATCTGGGGTGATGTTCTCATCAAGGGTAATGGCCAAGTTGACCGGGGCGGTGGTATCTACGTCATAATCTTCAGTATCGGTTGCGGTGGCGCTGTTACCTGCTAAGTCGGTGCTGGTGACGCTGGCATCGATAGTTTGATCTGCGTCAGCGGCTAAGTCGCTGCCTTCAACCAAGATACTGAATTGACCTTGTGCATTAACAGAGCCCTTATACTCAACATTGTTGATAGTAAGGGTAACAATGTCGCCATCATTAAATTCACCAGTAACCACACC
This sequence comes from Shewanella pealeana ATCC 700345, assembly GCF_000018285.1. Classification (NCBI taxonomy): domain Bacteria; kingdom Pseudomonadati; phylum Pseudomonadota; class Gammaproteobacteria; order Alteromonadales; family Shewanellaceae; genus Shewanella; species Shewanella pealeana. Next base: position 431,142 of record NC_009901.1, read on the forward strand.
CGCAATGGCGATTTGCTCACCTGACTCTTGTGCGTTGATGATGTCATCTGGGGTGATGTTCTCATCAAGGGTAATGGCCAAGTTGACCGGGGCGGTGGTATCTACGTCATAATCTTCAGTATCGGTTGCGGTGGCGCTGTTACCTGCTAAGTCGGTGCTGGTGACGCTGGCATCGATAGTTTGATCTGCGTCAGCGGCTAAGTCGCTGCCTTCAACCAAGATACTGAATTGACCTTGTGCATTAACAGAGCCCTTATACTCAACATTGTTGATAGTAAGGGTAACAATGTCGCCATCATTAAATTCACCAGTAACCACACCCGCAATGGCGATTTGCTCACCTGACTCTTGTGCGTTGATGATGTCATCTGGGGTGATGTTCTCATCAAGGGTAATGGTCAAGTTGACCGGGGCAGTGGTATCTACGTCATAATCTTCAGTATCGGTTGCGGTGGCGCTGTTACCTGCTAAGTCGGTGCTGGTGACGCTGGCATCGATAGTTTGATCTGCGTCAGCGGCTAAGTCGCTGCCTTCAACCAAGATACTGAATTGACCTTGTGCATTAACAGAGCCCTTATACTCAACATTGTTGATAGTAAGGGTAACAATGTCGCCATCATTAAATTCACCAGTAACCACACCCGCAATGGCGATTTGCTCACCTGACTCTTGTGCATTGATGATGTCATCTGGGGTGATGTTCTCATCAAGGGTAATGGTCAAGTTGACTGGGGCGGTGGTATCTACGTCATAATCTTCAGTATCGGTTGCGGTGGCGCTGTTACCTGCTAAGTCGGTGCTGGTGACGCTGGCATCGATAGTTTGATCTGCGTCAGCGGCTAAGTCGCTGCCTTCAACCAAGATACTGAATTGACCTTGTGCATTAACAGAGCCCTTATACTCAACATTGTTGATAGTAAGGGTAACAATGTCGCCATCATTAAATTCACCAGTAACCACACCCGCAATGGCGATTTGCTCACCAGACTCTTGTGCATTGATGATGTCATCTGGGGTGATGTTCTCATCAAGGGTAATGGTCAAGTTGACCGGGGCGGTGGTATCTACGTCATAATCTTCAGTATCGGTTGCGGTGGCGCTGTTACCTGCTAAGTCGGTGCTGGTGACGCTGGCATCGATAGTTTGATCTGCGTCAGCGGCTAAGTCGCTGCCTTCAACCAAGATACTGAATTGACCTTGTGCATTAACAGAGCCCTTATACTCAACATTGTTGATAGTAAGGGTAACAATGTCGCCATCATTAAATTCACCAGTAACCACACCCGCAATGGCGATTTGCTCACCTGACTCTTGTGCGTTGATGATGTCATCTGGGGTGATGTTCTCATCAAGGGTAATGGCCAAGTTGACCGGGGCGGTGGTATCTACGTCATAATCTTCAGTATCGGTTGCGGTGGCGCTGTTACCTGCTAAGTCGGTGCTGGTGACGCTGGCATCGATAGTTTGATCTGCGTCAGCGGCTAAGTCGCTGCCTTCAACCAAGATACTGAATTGACCTTGTGCATTAACAGAGCCCTTATACTCAACATTGTTGATAGTAAGGGTAACAATGTCGCCATCATTAAATTCACCAGTAACCACACCCGCAATGGCGATTTGCTCACCTGACTCTTGTGCGTTGATGATGTCATCTGGGGTGATGTTCTCATCAAGGGTAATGGTCAAGTTGACTGGGGCGGTGGTATCTACGTCATAATCTTCAGTATCGGTTGCGGTGGCGCTGTTACCTGCTAAGTCGGTGCTGGTGACGCTGGCATCGATAGTTTGATCTGCGTCAGCGGCTAAGTCGCTGCCTTCAACCAAGATACTGAATTGACCTTGTGCATTAACAGAGCCCTTATACTCAACATTGTTGATAGTAAGGGTAACAATGTCGCCATCATTAAATTCACCAGTAACCACACCCGCAATGGCGATTTGCTCACCTGACTCTTGTGCGTTGATGATGTCATCTGGGGTGATGTTCTCATCAAGGGTAATGGCCAAGTTGACCGGGGCGGTGGTATCTACGTCATAATCTTCAGTATCGGTTGCGGTGGCGCTGTTACCTGCTAAGTCGGTGCTGGTGACGCTGGCATCGATAGTTTGATCTGCGTCAGCGGCTAAGTCGCTGCCTTCAACCAAGATACTGAATTGACCTTGTGCATTAACAGAGCCCTTATACTCAACATTGTTGATAGTAAGGGTAACAATGTCGCCATCATTAAATTCACCAGTAACCACACCCGCAATGGCGATTTGCTCACCTGACTCTTGTGCGTTGATGATGTCATCTGGGGTGATGTTCTCATCAAGGGTAATGGTCAAGTTGACTGGGGCGGTGGTATCTACGTCATAATCTTCAGTATCGGTAGCGGTGGCGCTGTTACCTGCTAAGTCGGTGCTGGTGACGCTGGCATCGATAGTTTGATCTGCGTCAGCGGCTAAGTCGCTGCCTTCAACCAAGATACTGAATTGACCTTGTGCATTAACAGAGCCCTTATACTCAACATTGTTAATAGTAAGGGTAACAATGTCGCCATCATTAAATTCACCAGTAACCACACCCGCAATGGCGATTTGCTCACCTGACTCTTGTGCGTTGATGATGTCATCTGGGGTGATGTTCTCATCAAGGGTAATGGTCAAGTTGACTGGGGCGGTGGTATCTACGTCATAATCTTCAGTATCGGTAGCGGTGGCGCTGTTACCTGCTAAGTCGGTGCTGGTGACGCTGGCATCGATAGTTTGATCTGCGTCAGCGGCTAAGTCGCTGCCTTCAACCAAGATACTGAATTGACCTTGTGCATTAACAGAGCCCTTATACTCAACATTGTTAATAGTAAGGGTAACAATGTCGCCATCATTAAATTCACCAGTAACCACACCCGCAATGGCGATTTGCTCACCTGACTCTTGTGCGTTGATGATGTCATCTGGGGTGATGTTCTCATCAAGGGTAATGGTCAAGTTGACTGGGGCGGTGGTATCTACGTCATAATCTTCAGTATCGGTAGCGGTGGCGCTGTTACCTGCTAAGTCGGTGCTGGTGACGCTGGCATCGATAGTTTGATCTGCGTCAGCGGCTAAGTCGCTGCCTTCAACCAAGATACTGAATTGACCTTGTGCATTAACAGAGCCCTTATACTCAACATTGTTGATAGTAAGGGTAACAATGTCGCCATCATTAAATTCACCAGTAACCACACCCGCAATGGCGATTTGCTCACCTGACTCTTGTGCGTTGATGATGTCATCTGGGGTGATGTTCTCATCAAGGGTAATGGCCAAGTTGACCGGGGCGGTGGTATCTACGTCATAATCTTCAGTATCGGTTGCGGTGGCGCTGTTACCTGCTAAGTCGGTGCTGGTGACGCTGGCATCGATAGTTTGATCTGCGTCAGCGGCTAAGTCGCTGCCTTCAACCAAGATACTGAATTGACCTTGTGCATTAACAGAGCCCTTATACTCAACATTGTTGATAGTAAGGGTAACAATGTCGCCATCATTAAATTCACCAGTAACCACACCCGCAATGGCGATTTGCTCACCTGACTCTTGTGCGTTGATGATGTCATCTGGGGTGATGTTCTCATCAAGGGTAATGGTCAAGTTGACTGGGGCGGTGGTATCTACGTCATAATCTTCAGTATCGGTTGCGGTGGCGCTGTTACCTGCTAAGTCGGTGCTGGTGACGCTGGCATCGATAGTTTGATCTGCGTCAGCGGCTAAGTCGCTGCCTTCAACCAAGATACTGAATTGACCTTGTGCATTAACAGAGCCCTTATACTCAACATTGTTGATAGTAAGGGTAACAATGTCGCCATCATTAAATTCACCAGTAACCACACCCGCAATGGCGATTTGCTCACCTGACTCTTGTGCATTGATGATGTCATCTGGGGTGATGTTCTCATCAAGGGTAATGGTCAAGTTGACTGGGGCGGTGGTATCTACGTCATAATCTTCAGTATCGGTTGCGGTGGCGCTGTTACCTGCTAAGTCGGTGCTGGTGACGCTGGCATCGATAGTTTGATCTGCGTCAGCGGCTAAGTCGCTGCCTTCAACCAAGATACTGAATTGACCTTGTGCATTAACAGAGCCCTTATACTCAACATTGTTGATAGTAAGGGTAACAATGTCGCCATCATTAAATTCACCAGTAACCACACCCGCAATGGCGATTTGCTCACCTGACTCTTGTGCGTTGATGATGTCATCTGGGGTGATGTTCTCATCAAGGGTAATGGTCAAGTTGACTGGGGCGGTGGTATCTACGTCATAATCTTCAGTATCGGTAGCGGTGGCGCTGTTACCTGCTAAGTCGGTGCTGGTGACGCTGGCATCGATAGTTTGATCTGCGTCAGCGGCTAAGTCGCTGCCTTCAACCAAGATACTGAATTGACCTTGTGCATTAACAGAGCCCTTATACTCAACATTGTTAATAGTAAGGGTAACAATGTCGCCATCATTAAATTCACCAGTAACCACACCCGCAATGGCGATTTGCTCACCTGACTCTTGTGCGTTGATGATGTCATCTGGGGTGATGTTCTCATCAAGGGTAATGGTCAAGTTGACTGGGGCGGTGGTATCTACGTCATAATCTTCAGTATCGGTAGCGGTGGCGCTGTTACCTGCTAAGTCGGTGCTGGTGACGCTGGCATCGATAGTTTGATCTGCGTCAGCGGCTAAGTCGCTGCCTTCAACCAAGATACTGAATTGACCTTGTGCATTAACAGAGCCCTTATACTCAACATTGTTGATAGTAAGGGTAACAATGTCGCCATCATTAAATTCACCAGTAACCACACCCGCAATGGCGATTTGCTCACCTGACTCTTGTGCGTTGATGATGTCATCTGGGGTGATGTTCTCATCAAGGGTAATGGCCAAGTTGACCGGGGCAGTGGTATCTACGTCATAATCTTCAGTATCGGTTGCGGTGGCGCTGTTACCTGCTAAGTCGGTGCTGGTGACGCTGGCATCGATAGTTTGATCTGCGTCAGCGGCTAAGTCGCTGCCTTCAACCAAGATACTGAATTGACCTTGTGCATTAACAGAGCCCTTATACTCAACATTGTTGATAGTAAGGGTAACAATGTCGCCATCATTAAATTCACCAGTAACCACACCCGCAATGGCGATTTGCTCACCTGACTCTTGTGCATTGATGATGTCATCTGGGGTGATGTTCTCATCAAGGGTAATGGTCAAGTTGACTGGGGCGGTGGTATCTACGTCATAATCTTCAGTATCGGTTGCGGTGGCGCTGTTACCTGCTAAGTCGGTGCTGGTGACGCTGGCATCGATAGTTTGATCTGCGTCAGCGGCTAAGTCGCTGCCTTCAACCAAGATACTGAATTGACCTTGTGCATTAACAGAGCCCTTATACTCAACATTGTTGATAGTAAGGGTAACAATGTCGCCATCATTAAATTCACCAGTAACCACACCCGCAATGGCGATTTGCTCACCTGACTCTTGTGCGTTGATGATGTCATCTGGGGTGATGTTCTCATCAAGGGTAATGGCCAAGTTGACCGGGGCAGTGGTATCTACGTCATAATCTTCAGTATCGGTTGCGGTGGCGCTGTTACCTGCTAAGTCGGTGCTGGTGACGCTGGCATCGATAGTTTGATCTGCGTCAGCGGCTAAGTCGCTGCCTTCAACCAAGATACTGAATTGACCTTGTGCATTAACAGAGCCCTTATACTCAACATTGTTGATAGTAAGGGTAACAATGTCGCCATCATTAAATTCACCAGTAACCACACCCGCAATGGCGATTTGCTCACCTGACTCTTGTGCATTGATGATGTCATCTGGGGTGATGTTCTCATCAAGGGTAATGGTCAAGTTGACTGGGGCGGTGGTATCTACGTCATAATCTTCAGTATCGGTTGCGGTGGCGCTGTTACCTGCTAAGTCGGTGCTGGTGACGCTGGCATCGATAGTTTGATCTGCGTCAGCGGCTAAGTCGCTGCCTTCAACCAAGATACTGAATTGACCTTGTGCATTAACAGAGCCCTTATACTCAACATTGTTGATAGTAAGGGTAACAATGTCGCCATCATTAAATTCACCAGTAACCACACCCGCAATGGCGATTTGCTCACCTGACTCTTGTGCGTTGATGATGTCATCTGGGGTGATGTTCTCATCAAGGGTAATGGCCAAGTTGACCGGGGCGGTGGTATCTACGTCATAATCTTCAGTATCGGTTGCGGTGGCGCTGTTACCTGCTAAGTCGGTGCTGGTGACGCTGGCATCGATAGTTTGATCTGCGTCAGCGGCTAAGTCGCTGCCTTCAACCAAGATACTGAATTGACCTTGTGCATTAACAGAGCCCTTATACTCAACATTGTTGATAGTAAGGGTAACAATGTCGCCATCATTAAATTCACCAGTAACCACACCCGCAATGGCGATTTGCTCACCAGACTCTTGTGCGTTGATGATGTCATCTGGGGTGATGTTCTCATCAAGGGTAATGGTCAAGTTGACCGGGGCTGTCGTATCAACTGTTGCAGTATCACTGTCTTGGTTAGAGGCATTGCCTGCCGCATCTGTTTGGCTGGCGGTAACTGTTATTGTCTCACCATCAGCGGGCTTGGTTTCTAACAGATAGATAACGCCATTATCGTAGATGTAATCATGGGCAGGGCTACCGTCGGTGAATTGCAATTCACCATTCACAAGCTTAAGTTCAATGGTTTCTATACTGTCACCATTTGCGATACTAATGGTAACTAGGCCACCAGATTCGAACTCATCGCCATCAATGGTTATTGAAACCTCTACTCCATCATGTCCCCAGAGTTCAGCTTTAGAAAGTAACTCATCGTTGTTTACATCACTTTCAATGGTAACTATTGGTGCATCAACCACTGAAAAATCGACACTATAGCTTTCACTGTCCGTAGCTGTGTTACTGTTACCTGCGCTATCCGTTACTGTGATAGAGGCCGTGATATTTGTGCTATCAGCTACTGTTAATAGGCTGGCATCTATACTCGTGGCGAATCCAAGGACTCCGTCGCCTAGATCAATGACTAAAGCTGTAGTAAGAACGGTTCCATCTAAGCTTAATGTGACAGTGTCTCCAATTTGGACATCACCGTCTACTGTTCCACTTAGGGTTACAGAGTCAGCGGCTTCTTCACTATTAATGATATTGTCGTCGCCGATAATAATGGCTGATAGATCAATATTTACTGTAGGTAGGGTGATATCAACTGTTGCTGTATCACTATGTTCGCTGGATGTGTTACCTACAGCGTCAGCTTGAGTAGCTGTAACTGTGATAGATTCGTCATGATTTGGTCTGTATTCTGAAAAAGAAATAGTACCATTCTCATATTCAAAACCAATTGCTGGGCTGCCGTCGAGGAATTGCAATTCACCGTTAACTAACTGTAGTTCAATGCTTTCAGTGCTATCCCCGTTCTCAATTGTAATAGCAACAATACCGCCAACTTCAAATTTTCCGCCATCAATTTCTATCGATATCTTAATTTCGCCACGATCATGCCAGTCTGTTTGTGTGAGTTCAGCTCTAGAAAGAAGTTCATCATTATTAATATCGTTCAGAATAGTAACTATAGGTGCAGTTATAGTTGAAGTATCAACACTGTAGCTTTCACTGTCACTTGCAGTGCTGCTATTTCCTGCTGCATCAGTGGCGTTAACAGTGGCTGTAATCGTCGTTGTTTCACCATTTACTAAAATACTCGCATCGACAGCAGTATTAAATCCAAGTTCGCCATCGCCTAGATCAATGACTGTCGTGGTAATGATGGTATTGCCATCTAAGGTGAGAGTTATTGTGTCACCAACTTGGGCATTACCACCTACAGTCCCACTTAGGGTGACTGTACCACTGGCTTCATCACTATTTATAACGTTATCTGAGCCGATGACTATTTGATCGAGGTCGATACTCGCTTCTGCAAGAGTGTCAATAACTGCAGAGTCTGAACCGGGGGCGGAGGTGTTCCCGGCTTGATCTGTAACTGTGGCTGTGACAACGATTTCATTCCCTTCCCCTGGGGAAGGAAGAGTCAGATCTACCGAATTTGCATCAATATTATCTTGGGTGAGAGTAATATCGACACCATTAACAGTTAGTGTGTCTCCGGCAATAGCGCCTGTTGTGGTTAAGCCGATAGTGATATCTATAGTTGATGCTTCACCAAGTTCATCAAAGTTGATAAATGCATCATTATTTGCATCTGTAACTATCGTTACTTGCGGTGATCCGTCAATGGCTGGCGTTACTTCCAGCGTTAACGTTGCACTTTCACCCGTATTAGTTGTGTAGGTGATAACCGGGACTTCGCCATTCCAGTTATCATTTGGCGTGAATGTATAGCTACCATCAGTGTTGATAACCAGTTCGCCACCTTCGACTTTAACTATGCTTCCCGCAGGGTATTGTTGATCTTCGACCTCAAAAGAGCTGACTGTTAGCTCATCATCTAGATCTGAGTCATTATCTAGAACGTTGCCACTTGCTACAGAATCTTCATCAATCGTCTGAGTGTCATCTTGGACGATACTCATCAGATCGTAGTCTTCAGTCGTTGATGCCTCGCCACGCTCGCCATTATGACCAAAGCCATGAACAACAGCTTCAACCACAGTGTCAGCGTCTAGTAATAGTTCAGAGCCTTCCACAGTAATAGAGAAACTACCATCTTCGTTCATCAGAGTTTGGTAGTCAGTGCCGTTTATGCTGATGACTACAATGCCTATGGTTATTGCGGCATCGGCGTTAACTGTACCTGTAATGGTGACGTTTTGCTCGCCCTCATCAGTCGTAATGACGTTGTCACCGGTAATAGGGTCTAGATCGATACTGACATCCGCATTTGCTGGACTATCGTTATCGAAAATACGTAATGTACCTTGTGAGTCAGCTAGTTGTGCATTGGTTGGATCTGACAAATTGATAAGAGCAAACTCAGGGTTTGGGCTCTCTACAATAAGATCATCGACAATTGGCACGGTAATGAATGCTGTGGTTTGTCCTGGAAGGAAGGTAACAGTGCCTGAGACTTCGATAAAGTCTTCACCAAAGAATGCCGATAGCTCTTCACTAGAATAATTTACGGTAATAGTTTCGTCACTTGGCTCGCTCAAGCTTAGGGTAAATACCGCGTTTTCCATGCCTTCGACTGCGATAGCGTAGTCTATGTTAATCAGTGGCAGATCGCTGCCTGCGGCGTCATTATCAAAAATCGCGAACTCTAATAGCTCGTCATATACGTTCTCACCAGTGACTGTCGCTCTAAAGTACTCGGTTGGTTCAATTTGAGCGTCATCAAAAATAGGGACGCGGATCATCACGCTGTTATCGCCTGCCGATAATTCAAAGCCAAACACTGGGCGAGGAATGCTACCGCTATAGTCGATAGAGGTGACCGTCATTGCCTGCCAAGTTAAGCCACCATCATTTGAGTACTGAATTGGAACCGTATAATCATCGGCATATTCGGCAATCGGAACTCCTAATTGCTCGCTAAGAAGTTCACTGGTGAAAGTGATTTCTAATAGGGAGTCTTGTTCAAATACGAGTTCACTGTTTAGTGTGAATTGGTTAAAGCCATCAGCTTCAGAAACATCAGGAATATCAGCAGATAAATGCGACTTGAACTGATCTTGAGTCGATGAGGTCACTTCTCTAAATGCGGTCCAATCTTCAACGCGATAATCGAGCGTTAGGCCTTCGAGATCATATTGGTCTACACCGTCATTCAAGATAATGCTGTAGTTACCGTCTCCTAAATCCACTAAGGTTCCGATCTCTTCAAAGTCGGCACTCAAGCGCACATTTTTTACGATTAGGTTTTCGGTAATAACCTGGTGAGCGGTTGCGCCCTCAAGTAAGTCTTCTGCTGAAAAAGTAATACTTCCATCTAATTCGTTATAGTTATACGTGACTAGGCCGCCAGGTACTTCAAGCACGTCAACGGTTCGTTCGTCCGCTGCGTCAGGGGCTCGGTCACCAGCTAGCTCTTCAATGGTATCGGCTACGTGACCCATGGCTAAGCTTTCGAAAACGTTTTGCTCATCGGGAGAACGTTCTGAATCACGAGTAAACTCAATGCCAAGTTGTGCCAGCGCTTGAGATAACATCTCTTTACCAGCGGTGGCAATATTGAGCGGCTCGCCAGTCGTTGGATCGATGTAATTGCTTAGTGCTTCATGGATTGCAGTTGAGATATTGATGTTTGAACCATAGCTAGCATCAAGATTAACTAAGCTATTGGTTTGTAATATGCCGTCATCTGTACCATCACTAAGGTCGTTATCCAGCGCCTGTAGAAAAATAGCCATATTTTCTACGTAATTGAGGTTGCTATCGGCGAGTGAGGTGCCTGCTATATCTTGTAAAAATAAGATGGAGCCTTGAATCGCATCGGCACTAAAGTTCGCTATGGTGACATTACCTATGGTGAAGGTAATAGTATCGCCTTCACGGTAGCTAAATGAGCCATCTGAGCCTGAATCTCCAGTCAGTCCAGTGAGGCCTGATGATGTCGTGTAGGCTACGCCATTGACAAAGTTATCGGTGAGCTGGGCCGTTTGAATAGAGCTGTCTATATCTGTATTTGATTCAGGGTTATTTAGCGATAGGTTGGCAACTAACGGTGATGTAGTCTGTCCAGATGTATCGTGGCCAGCATTGGCTACGGTTTCCGCACCTCCACGAGCAATTGAAACGTGGCTTGAGCCACCTTCATTGCCTGCTTGGTTACCAGCTGCTGTATCTGGGCCGTCGGTAGGGTCTTCTCCAGAGGCTATTAACGCTTGGATTTCTTCGATTTCACTTAGGGCCTCATCTTCAGCTGATAGAGGCTCACTATTCGAGTCTGGTGTATTCGTTGAAGGGGCTGATGAGAGAGAGCTGCCATCATCCAATAAGATTTCGACATAGCTATCTTCCGCTATCGATATATTGGTTCCTGCAGGAATTGATTCACCTTCACTAAGCTGCTTAAGACTGCCGTTAATATTAGCGGTCACCATGCCATTTAGGTTTTGAATATGTCCAGCTTGTGTTGTGATGATCGATTTCATTGCCATGCTCCCTGCAAAAGACAAACCGTTGCAAATGCGAAATTAAAGTTACCCAATATTGCGTAATGTTATCGAAATGGTAAGTTCTGGTCAATTTATTGACACTTTATCTGTGTTTTTTTAAAAGAATAAAAATTGAGATGCTAGTAAAGGGGGGGAATAAATATGACAAAGACCACTAGATATAGTGGCCTTTGTTTAAGTACTTACTAATTAATAGCTGTGTTCGTACTTTTGACTGATATTAGGGTAGATTTAACCCATCATCAATTTGATCATAGGGCGGGATAAAAGGGCTCGTATTTGGATCGACAATTAACGCTTCATCAGTAATAAGCTCGGCAATGATAATGCTCGCATCTGCTGAGCCATAAATACTCGATAGATCGATACCGTCGAGAACGATCATCACGCTATCTGTGCCAACTCCAAGCCCATCGGCATCAACAGTGATAGTGGTGTTGCCTCCGCTGAAGCTAAAGAATAAGAAGTCTTCTAGGTTTCCACTCTCTTCACCGATTAACAGGTCCGATAGATCTAGAACATCAATATCAGGATTAAAGTTAAATACTGTATCAGTGCTGTTATCTGCGGTGTCAGACTCCCATACAAAGAAGTCTCGTTCACCGTCATCACTGCCGTTTAACTCACCTCCATCTAGGCTGTCGTTGCCTTGCCCACCAGATAAGTAATCCCTACCAACGCCTCCGTCTAGTAGGTCATCTCCTATACCACCTATGACAAAGTCGTTATCTTCACCGCCTTGGATATTATCATCACCAGAGCCGCCAATAAGTTCGTCATTACCCGATAGGCCTATTAAAATATCATTATCTTCTCTACCGAAAATGCGATCATCTAGATTCGCCCCCGTTAAGGAATCGGTATTGGTACTACCAAAAATAAGGTTGTTGATGTTATCTGTGCCTACAACCGTTATTGAGTCATCAGCTATTTGCTCATGGGTAAAGACGGCTTCGACAAATCTAGCCTGGAAATTACCGCCATTATTATCTAGGTATGTTATGCGCCAGATGTCATTTGCTACGACAGGGTTTGCAATAATGTAATCGGCTAAAGAGGTAGTGGTTGGGTCACCGTTACCGTCGAGTAGGTAGATGGCCGAGTAGTCGACTTCAGCCTTCATTAGGCCTGAGTCGGCATCATAGCTCCAGGTGATAATGCCATCTCCATCATTGTCGGGAATGACCTCGAAGATGGCACTGCCAATTGTTAGTCTCGCTGAGACCTCCATTTCTCGGGCAGCACCGGCATTGGTATTAGCACCTCGTTCGTTAATAGGAACCGGAACCGTTACAGGAGTTTGTTGAAAATCGGTAAATAAGAGTAATGAACCACTGGCTGGATCCGAATTGAGAGCATTAGCAAACAATTCTGTTATTACTAAATCTGCATCCTGAGGATTACCTGAGGTCAGAGGGCTCGAACCATCACCAATTTGCACAGTTTGATCTGCTAGCCCATTTGCAGGGACAGAATGAATGATGAACTCTCCATCGACAGAATCTATGCCAGAGTTGACTTGGAATGTGAAAGCAAGATCGACTTGATAGTCAACATCACCATTATCGCCAGGCACGTATAGCAAGGTTTCTAATTCTGAGGCACTTAGTATTGGCGGGGAATTAAAATCAATCAGTGACAGTGTGTTATCACCATCGGCCATATAATAAATGTTACCCAATTCTACGTCAGGGTCTAACCCTTGGGTTAACAGGGTTATTGCTAAGTTCGATATGGAGATTGAGTCATTGAAGTCGATATCAGTCGGCATAGCGATGAATAGAGGGTAGCCGCTTAAATAAGGATCCGTTATCTCATTGAGAGAAGCTGGAACCCATATTTCTTTTTCAAATTCACCTTCAATGCCATCGTTGACGCCGCTAATGGTGATTGTGACTTCTTCAGTGTCATAAGCCCCGTATGTGTCGGTAACAGTAACGTCAAAACTTAAGCTAATTGATTCCGTCGCTGCGAGAAACTGTATTAGGTCATTGGCAACACTGAAATCCCAGCTATCTTGATCTGCAGAAAAGCCATCCACAATTTGATCTATTTGATCTTGGGTTAGCACCAAGCTTAAATCACCACCGCTCCAAGCAATGTCTCCCTTGTAATCTGAGCTGACTAATGCAGTATCGCCAGTGTCTACGTCTGTAAAGCTGAGTGCTCCGCTATCACTGATTAACTGGTTAACGACATTAAGGTCCTCGGTTACTGCTCCGGATGTATCTGCCGTCAGCTCAGGAATATCGTTAGTGCCCTCTAAAGTAATGGTCACGTTTTGGTCGGCATAGGCGCCGTAGTTATCTGTCACGCGCACTGTGTAATTGAGAACAACAACTTGGCCTTCAAACAGACTGTCGGCTAAATCATTATCAAGGGCGTAGGTCCATAAGCCGTTACTATCAACAGAGAACTGCCCGTATTCGGTGTTTGGTGTACCTTGTACGCTCCAAGTTTCACCGTCATTGATGTCAACATCGTCGGCGTTGAACTGTCCAGAAACGCTATCGATACCCGCAACGGGAGTGTTACCTTCATCATTGATATCAACCACACCAGCTTCTTTCACTATGCCGGCGTCAGCGCCTTCTTCAAAAGACAGCACTGGAATATCGTTGGTCCCAGTGATGGTAATGGTCACGTCTTGGTCTGCATAGGCGCCGTAGTTATCGGTCACGCGCACCGTGTAATTGAGAACAACAACTTGGCCTTCAAACAGATTGTCGGCTAAATCATTATCAAGGGCGTAGGTCCATAAGCCGTTACTATCAACAGAGAACTGTCCATATTCGGTGTTTGGTGTACCTTGTACGCTCCAAGTTTCACCGTCATTGATGTCAACATCGTCGGCGTTGAACTGTCCTGAAACGCTATCGATACCCGCAACGGGAGTGTTACCTTCATCATTGATATCAACCACACCAGCTTCTTTCACTATGCCAGCGTCAGCGCCTTCTTCAAAAGACAGCACTGGAATATCGTTGGTACCAGTGATGGTAATGTTCACGTCTTGGTCTGCATAGGCGCCGTAGTTATCGGTCACGCGCACGGTGTAATTGAGAACCACAACTTGGCCTTCAAACAAGCTGTCGGCTAAATCATTATCAAGGGCGTAGGTCCATAAGCCGTTACTATCAACAGAGAACTGCCCATATTCGGTGTTTGGCGTACCTTGTACGCTCCAAGTTTCACCGTCATTGATGTCAACATCGTCGGCGTTGAACTGTCCTGAAACGCTATCGATGCCCGCAACGGGAGTGTTACCTTCATCATTGATATCAACCACACCAGCTTCTTTCACTATGCCGGCGTCAGCGCCTTCTTCAAATGACAGCACTGGAATATCGTTGGTCCCAGTGATGGTAATGTTCACGTCTTGGTCTGCATAGGCGCCGTAGTTATCGGTCACGCGCACGGTGTAATTGAGGATCACAACTTGGCCTTCAAACAAGCTGTCGGCTAAATCATTATCAAGGGCGTAGGTCCATAAGCCGTTACTATCAACAGAGAACTGCCCATATTCGGTGTTTGGCGTACCTTGTACACTCCAAGTTTCACCGTCATTGATGTCAACATCGTCGGCGTTGAACTGTCCTGAAACGCTATCGATGCCCGCAACGGAAGTGTTACCTTCATCATTGATATCAACCACACCAGCTTCTTTCACTATGCCGGCGTCAGCGCCTTCTTCAAATGACAGCACTGGAATATCGTTGGTCCCAGTGATGGTAATGGTCACGTCTTGGTCTGCATAGGCGCCGTAGTTATCTGTCACGCGCACGGTGTAATTGAGGATCACAACTTGGCCTTCAAACAAGCTGTCGGCTAAATCATTATCAAGGGCGTAGGTCCATAAGCCATTACTATCGACTGAGAACTGCCCGTATTCGGTGTTTGGCGTACCTTGTACACTCCAAGTTTCACCGTCATTGATGTCAACATCGTCTGCGTTGAACTGTCCTGAAACACTATCGATACCCGCAACCGGAGTGTTACCTTCATCATTGATATCAACTACACCAGCTTCTTTTACTATGCCGGCGTCAGCACCTTCCTCAAAAGACAGCACTGGAATATCGTTGGTCCCAGTGATGGTAATGGTCACGTCTTGGTCTGCATAGGCGCCGTAGTTATCGGTCACGCGCACGGTGTAATTGAGGATCACAACTTGGCCTTCAAACAAGCTGTCGGCTAAATCATTATCAAGGGCGTAGGTCCATAAGCCGTTACTATCAACAGAGAACTGCCCATATTCGGTGTTTGGTGTACCTTGTACGCTCCAAGTTTCACCGTCATTGATGTCAACATCGTCGGCGTTGAGCTGTCCTGAAACGCTATCGATGCCCGCAACGGCAGTGTTACCTTCATCATTGATATCAACCACACCGGCTTCTTTCACTATGCCAGCGTCAGCGCCTTCTTCAAATGAAAGCACGGGAATATCGTTGGTACCAGTGATGGTAATGTTCACGTCTTGGTCTGCATAGGCGCCGTAGTTATCGGTCACGCGCACGCTGTAGTTGAGGACTACAACTTGGCCTTCAAACAGACTGTTGGCTAAATCATTATCAAGGGCGTAGGTCCATAAGCCGTTACTATCAACTGAGAACTGCCCGTATTCGGTGTTTGGTGTACCTTGTACACTCCAAGTTTCACCGTCATTGATGTCAACATCGTCGGCGTTGAACTGTCCAGAAACGCTATCGATGCCCGCAACGGGAGTGTTACCTTCATCATTGATATCAACCACCCCTGCTTCTTTCACTATGCCAGTGTCTGCACCTTGGGCAAAAGACAGCACTGGAATATCGTTGGTACCAGTGATGGTTACAGTGAACATTTGAGTATCAGATAAGCCGAACTCATCAGTCACTGTTATGTTAAAGATTTCAGTTTCTGTATCGCCATAACCGAGACTGTTAGCGAATTCGTTATCCAAAGTGAATGACCACGCACCTGTAGACTCGTTGAGGGTAAAGATACCGTATGGAGTAACTGGGTCATCATTGAGTTGCCAAGTAAGTACGGCACCATTATCGACGTCATCGGCGGTTAGTGTACCGCTAGCTTGTGGAATACCATCTGTTGCTATATTGCCACCGACTAAAACACCTGCTTCGGTAACATTACCCAATGCATCTTCAAATGAACTAGTGATCTCTGGAGCATCATTTTCACCTGATATGGTGATAGTTAGCGCCTGTGTGACTGAATCACCATCACTATCCGTCAGTAGATAGTTAAATGATTCGATTAGCTGTTCACCGAGAGCGAGTGATTGAATCTCCGGTAATTGGTTATTTAATTGGTAGTGATAACTACCGTCAGCAGCAATGATTAATGAACCATAAATACCCGATATAGCAGTACTCTCAGCAACGTCATTGCTACTATTCTGGCTGTTAATTATTTGGGTTACTGCAGCTAAGTCGGCACCTAGAGTATCGTTTTGTAGTACATTCCCGCCTACACCATCAAGGTTGCTTTGACTGATCACATTGATGTCATCTAAGCCGCTGGGCGCGTCATCAACAATATTTGCGGTGACGACAGAGGTTGTGCTAACTCCCTGATTATCAGTTAGCTGTAATACAAATATTTCTGCGATCGTATCAGAGTTCGAATGATCTAGCGTTGAAGATAGGGTATAGCTATAGGTTAATATTGAGTCTATAGAGTCATAGGCGCTAATGAGTAAAACGCCATTTGGAGTCGTGATGACCACAGGGCCAACAAAGTTGCCCTGTTCAAATACGACGACTCCATTAATGCTAAGGTCTTGGATCCCAGCCTGAACATTAACAGATACGTTTTCAGCCTGGGATAATTGTGCTGCTTGAGGTTCCGAACCTTGCTCTAGATGTTTCTCAAATAGGGTGACAGCACGTGCAGAGACCTTAGGTAACGCAAACTCCGTTAAAAACACGGGTAATTCATCTATCCGTGGGAGTTCAATCTGTTCAAATCCTGCGGTGTCATGGCCTGCATTGGCAAGGGTTTCGTCACCTGTACGGCCAACGGCAACATAGCCACCACCTTCATTTCCAGCTTGAGCCGTTTCACCTGCCGCTGTATCGGGTAGGTTTTCGGTTGGATCTTCACCACTAAGGATCTGAGCCTGTAAGGCTGCTATTTCAGGAACCACGACTTCAGGATCGACTGCCGCTGCTAATGCTTCGCTCGACTGAGCATCATTGTCAGTAACGATAGGGTTAATGGCTAAGTCATCTTGTGTGGCGGCGGTGCCATCACTGTATTGCAAGGTGAAAGTGGTACCAGCAGAAACGGTAAAAGTCGCATTTTGTTTTAAGGTGTCACCAAGGCGAAGTTTTACATCATCTCCTTGGTTGTTTTTGGTATTGATATCGCCGGACAGCTCAACAATTGTGGCATCCTGCTTAAGCGTATAGGTATCCATCATTAAAGTGCTCTAACTCGCTCATCCATGAGTTAAGTAAAGGGGTAGCACTACTTCGTTAGTCATTATTTTTAGGTATGTGCAGTATGAATTTTGAATAGCTCTGAGCTGTTGTCAAATCGAGGGAAGTCAAGTTGATAGTGGTGATTTAATTAGTACTTTAGTTGTATCTTGTGAATATATATATTATCAGGTGCTTAGAATACTTTTAAATGATAGAGCTGTTTCGCTAAATAAAAAAAGGCCGCCAAAAAGACGACCTTTAGTTTAAAAAAGTATAAGTGCTAACCGAGTTTAGCCGCATTACGTCTGGATTGTAACGCTCTGTTAAGCTCACCCAAGTGCTCTTGGGCATCAGCGAGAGCATGCAAACTATTCTTGTCATCTTGTAGATAACAGGCCTTTTGCCACCAGATTTTAGCTTGGTGATAATCATGATTTTGCTGATACAGCTTAGCTAAGCATGTTTGATAGTCGACGTTATTTTCAAATTGAGTTTCTAAGGCAAGCAACTGCTTTTTAGCTTCAACATCTGCTGGTGTTAGCACTTCGGCTACAGCCTTAAAAATGGATGGCGAGGCAGAGGTTTTTACTTGCTTAAGTAACATCTTCACCGCTTCATCTTTTCGTTCAAAACGGCTCAATCCAATGGCATAGAGTGCAATATATTCAGCTTGTTTTCTTTCAGCTCGAGAGAGCCAGTGCCAGCACTTTTCTAGCTCTTGCTCGTTAGCTTTAGCGGCTTGAGTTAATAGCGCCAGATTGGTTTTTAACGACAAGGCTTGGAGTGCGTCATCGGCCAGGATTTGTTTTTTACTCACGATAGGTAGTAGTAACTTCAGCGCCTGCCAATCTTGTTGTGCCTGATAAAGCTCTATAGCTAGCTTGAGCACAGGTAACTTACTCTTACTGGTCGGATTAAGCTTATCTAACTCTTCTCTCGCGGCGATTAAGTCACCTTGTTGCAATAAATAACGAGTACGAGTGGTACCTACCGCTTTAGCGGCTAGCGGTTCTAGTTGCGCCTTAGCGAGATATTCATCACGGGCTTGGTGGTTATCTTGATGGTGCGCGGCTCGAGCTGCGGCGAGTAAGTTAAGCGCTGGGATCTCACCTTTCTCTGCACCTTTTGCCATGGCTTTTTCGGCAGCAAGCCAGTCTTCTTCCGCTAACGCTAGTGCGCCAAGAAGGGTGTGTTTTCTTGCTGCTTTTTTGCGCCATCTTTCAGGAAGGTAGCGGCTACTGAGTACCATGTTTAATAGCCAAACAACAACGAACTCAACTAACTGCAATAAGCTGTAAAAGATGATGAGTGCAATGACGGCAAAAAAGATACTAGTTTCAACCTGATAGTCGCCAATCGCTAGATAAAGGTAGCCTTTGCTGCCCACAAGAAAAGGACTGATGCACAGTCCTAATAAGATAATGACAAGATAGACGAGCGCTCTGACCATTACTGCGCCTCCTCTGTCATCAAGTTGCCGTAAGTGACTAACTGATTAAGTAAATTAGATGCTTCGAAGCGTTCAATACTGGTCGTTTGGATCTTCAGTGTCTCTAAAGCATCTAAGGTGGCAAGCGTATCAATGGTTAGTTGATCTTTCAGATCGAAGTATTGAAAAATCCATTTTCTCGCTAGCTTAATTGAGTTGCGGTAATTAACCTGATCTTGACGATACAATGCAAGCTGGGCTTGCAGCAGTTTATTGCGAGTATTCTCGACTAAATACCACTGTTGGTCGGGCTCAAGTAGGGGCGCTGCATCCGTGGTGCGTTTTCTAACAATAACGAAATCATCAATCAGTGCTTGCCAAGATTTTGCTAGATTTGATTGCCAATCATCGAGTGAGTTGCTGACTTCAGTATCGGCGAGCTCATCGGCTGAGAAGTGAGTCTCTGCTCGGTTTAAAGGTAGCTTTTCTAAACCATCAATGATGCTATCCAAGGTCAACACGGTACCTGATATATCTGTGTTTTTAACTGTAGCTACAGCGGCGATATCTTTTGATAGGGCCTTTCGTAGTGGCATCAAAGAGGGATCGCGCATCGACTTAATACGCTCATCGGCCGCTCTTAATAGGCTGGTCGCAGTACTTGGATCTTTCTCTAGCCAGAGTTTCTGTCCCGCCAGTCTTACTAAGTACTTAGCTTCTTCTGCGCGCCAGTGATTAGGGTTACGCTGGGCAATAATAGAAACACGCTCTTCAAGCTGTGTTTGCTGATCGAGTGTCTGAGCCAGAGTTAAGTCGACGCTAGACTTAAATTGGTTTTGCTGCTGCTCTAGAGAGGCAATACGCTGATTTGGTTCAACGAGAACCGTTTGTAGTTTTTGCTCTAGGGTTTGCTGTAGCTCAGCAGTCTCGGCTTGCTGTGCCTGCAGTTGTTGATAGAAGTAGTATCCGCCAGCCGTTGCTGCAAAAGTCAGTAACAGTAATAAGAATAGGGTAAAGATAATCCCCCAAGGCGCAGGCTTGCTTTGAGTAAGCTGTGTTTGCACAGTACTTCCATTAGAGCTAGTGCTTTCATTGGAGTGAGTGCTTTCATTAGGCAGACTTTGGGATTCTGACTGAGTGTCGATAACGGGCTGCGCCACAGTTTGCTCAGTTGTTGGCTCTGAAGCGCTGGCGTCAGTGTTCTTGGTTTCCATTAAACAGTCCTTGAAAGCTATGCAGCAGTAAAAGCGAGTATGAACTTACGTTAGCGGCGAACTAGTTTAAAGATAACGCTGCTAACATGGCATTGGTGTTAGCGGCTGTCGCATTGCTGACATGCAAAAGATTATAAGCCTTTGCCTTTTCATATACTCGGGGGCTAGGGACTATAATATGACAAGTTTGCAGCCAAGCAAATAGCTCTTTTGGTACTGTTTTAATGAGGTTATCGAGTATTTCGCCACTGGTAATGATAATAGTGTCTATACCAAAGCTTCGCCATTGCTGACAAAGGTTAGCGCTATCAAGCGCTGGGCAGCCGCGCTTATAGACTTCCCAATAGCTGAGCTGAGCATTTCGCTTGATTAGCTCTGTGGCTAGATCTTCCCGACCACCTTGACCTCTAACGATAATAATCTGTTTGCCAGTGACATCGGCTAATGAGGTCAGGGTAAGCAAGCCTTCAGTTTGTTGGCAATCTTCTGGTGCTCTTTGGGCATCAATACCGAGCTGTTTCAACGCGGCATGGGTGGCATCGCCAACGGCGAAGTATTGCGCTGAACTCGGCCATTGGTTATCGATTGCTTGGGAGGCAAAAGCAACGGCATTGGTGCTGATGAAAATGATAATGTCGGCTAGCTTAAGCTGCTTATCGATTTGATTAGCATCAAGATTAGAAGTGGGCTGAACGTTGAGTAGGGGCGTGATGAAGTAAGAGACGTTGCGCTGAGTCAACGCCTCTTTCATCAACTGATTGCGCCCTTCAGGGCGCGTCAGTAAGATTTTCATTGAGTGTTACGCGTTCGCGTAAACAGCGTCAAGAATCGTTTTAGCACCTTTGCTTAGCAGTTCTTCTGCTAGTGCAACGCCTAGCTTCTCTGCATCGGCAGTGCTGCCTGACGATGAAGCCGTGATGATTTGGCTACCATCTGGGTTACCTACTAAACCGCGTAGGCTTAATGTGTCACCGTCGATTTCAGCGTAAGCACCAATAGGTACCTGACAACCACCTTCAAGGCGAGTATTCATTGCACGCTCAGCGGTAACACGCATACGAGTTTCAGCGTGCTCAAGCGGTGCAAGCAGGGCTTTAACACGAGCGTCATCAGTACGACACTCAATACCTACAGCGCCTTGGCCGTTTGCTGGTAGTGATTGCTCTGCTGAGATGAAGCTTGCGATTCTTTCTTCTAGCTTAAGGCGTTTAAGACCTGCGGCAGCAAGGATAATTGCGTCATAGTTGCCAGCATCTAGTTTTGCTAGACGAGTCCCGACGTTACCACGCAGATCTTTGATAACTAGATCTGGACGCGCAGCGCGAATTTGGCACTGACGACGTAGGCTAGATGTACCGACTACTGCGCCTTGTGGCAAATCTTCAATTGTCTTATAGGTATTTGATACGAAAGCATCGCGCGGATCTTCACGCTCACAAATCACTTCAAGACCTAGACCTTCTGGGAAGTCTACTGGTACGTCTTTCATCGAGTGAACAGCGATATCTGCCAGGCCTTCTAACATGGCCACTTCGAGTTCTTTAACGAATAAGCCTTTACCGCCCACTTTAGCAAGTGGCGTGTCTAAGATGATGTCACCTTTAGTGCTCATTGGTAGCAATTCTACAGTGAGACCTTCATGGATTTTTTCCAGTTCAGCTTTCACAAATTCGGCTTGCCACATGGCAAGAGGGCTCTTACGTGTTGCGATACGGATCAGATTTTGAGACATGCTCGATATTCCATCTTAGAACTTATTTGCTTCAATGCTAACACTGCCCGATTACAGATGTAACGCTCTGCTTTTGATTCTTTGAAGTTCACCCTGTTCTAAATCACTAAAAAGTGTGATCTTGATCGCATTTACTTGCTGCTGATCGGTTTGCCATATACATTAGGGGGGAGTTATATATTTCTAAGGTTGAATAAATTGTTAGAAGATATTGATAAGCTTCAACATGCAGCCCAGCGATTAGACATTATCAGATATGCTAGAGCGATAGCCTTACTGTCGCCATTAAAGCGGCATCTTCTTCGGCTTATCCCTGCTTTCTTGCATTATCATGCCCCAAAACTACCTGGTTATAATGGCCCTCTTACCCCGAGTGGGATAGTGGATTATCACACCGACTCTGAAACCCTCGATGCCTGCGAAACCCTTGAAATAGATCTGTCTACGGAAGTCGTTAGCGATACCCCTTCAATTGAGGGGATTTACAGCATGGGCAGTACTTCCAGTTTTGGTCAAAATCCCCAGAGCGATATTGATGTTTGGGTGGTGCATAGCGAGCAACTGAGTAAGGATCAATGTGAGTTACTCGCCAATAAAGCCGTCTTACTGACCCAATGGTTTGCTCAATTTGATTTTGAGGTGAACTTCTATCTGGTTCATCCTGAACAGTTTATTCGCGATCAAGGCGAGCATGCCGATCGATATAATTGTATGGGACAAGAGCACAGTGGTAGCGCTCAGCATTGGTTATTACTCGAAGAGTTTTATCGCAGCCAGTTTCGCTTAGCAGGCAAACCGATAGGATGGTGGCCCAGTGCGGGCAAATCTTCCAACTTATTATCCTTAGGCGACGCTAATGCTTTGCCTGCGAGTGAGTATTTTGGCGCCTCGCTTTGGCAGCTCTATAAGGGCGTCGACAAGCCTCATAAGGCGCTGCTTAAGGTACTTCTTCTGGAAGCTTATGCCAGTGAATATCCCCATACACGTCTTGTGAGTGAGCGGATCTGGCAGCGCACCTTAGAAGGCGACTTCTCATCCAGCAATGACGCCTATTACCTGCTCTATGAATCGATAGAGACTTATCTTTTAGGGCGTGGCGAAGGGCGCAGGCTTGAGATTGCCCGCCGCTGTTTCTATCTAAAGTGTGGTGTAAAGCTGAGTCAGAGCGATCAAGCTGTCGACTGGCGATATTACAAGATGAAAAAGCTGGTGAATCATTGGAATTGGTCTGAAAGCTTACTGAAAACCTTAGACAACTGCGAAGATTGGCATTGTGGCCAGTTGCAATGGTTTAACGAGCAGCTCAATGAGTTGATGTTGGGTAGCTACCGAACTTTGCTGCAGTTTGCCTCGACTCATAGACTCAGTGAAAGTTTGCGGATCTCAGAGTTAGGCTTATTAACCCGCAAGCTGCATACCTACTTTAGTGAAGATGCTCACCAGATCATGCGGCTCAACTCGCTCTGGAGTCGCTCCATTTTAGAGCCGTACCTGTCGGTGATCTACAGTCAGCAAGATGAGCAATATTATCTGTACCGTTGCTCTCCTGAACCGAGAAACTTCCTCGAGCACAGTGCGGTGTTTCACTCTAAGAGTAAGGCCAAGCTCCTAGTGTGGGCTAGCCTCAATGGCGTTGCTAATGATAAAACTCGTTGGTATGAAGTGCGTCAGAGTAAGCGAAAGTGTATCTATTTAACTCATGCGGCGAATCGGCTCGATGGGCTTGTGGTACATGAGTCGACTAAGGTGTCTAAGATGGCACTTTATCAGCCTTGGCATTTTCGTAAGCTAGTATTTTTGCTTAATTTTAATAGCGATCCAACCGAGAGCTGGTCGGGGCAAGATATCATGGTCGACTATATGAACAGCAATGTGTTCTCTATCGGTCGGCGCCATCAGAATATGGTGGACTCTATCGATGTGATTAGCCTCAATAGTTGGGGAGAGTGGCATTGTCATCATTTTGAGGGCGAGAAGAGCATTTTGGATGCGCTGTCGTTTGTGACTCCCGGTATGAAGCGAGCCATTGCTGATGTCTCGGTGGAGGTGATTAGCTGCTCAAGCAAGCTGCGTTCGCAAACTGAGCACACGGTGCAAGATCTGTTATCTCGAGCGGTGCGCCTTAGTCGTCAGGCGCAAAGTTCAGCGACTTTTGGCTATGCCTTGCAGGTAGGTAAGCTGCGTTATGGGCTCTTCTTCAATAATCGAGGCATGCATTACGAGAATTTAAGTGATGCTAAATCTTTTTATCAGCAATTGTCGCAACGAAAACTACTCGAATTACCTCGTCCTAGCTTGGGTGATGAGCCCTTTGCTAAACTTCCCGCAGTGATCCAAGACTATGCCGCTAAGGGGGCGGTTCAGTATTTTCTGCGGCAGAGGAAGCAAGGTTTAGATGTGTTTATCTTAGATGAGATGAATGAGCTGAATCATTATGTGCAAGAGGGAACGGATGTAAATGCGCTAGTTAATCAGCTGAGTCATTACCATACATTTGAAGATCCACTGCTGACTAAAGATAACTTTAATTTGCCGCAATTTTTTAAACTCGATCGGGTAAAAGGCGTGTTAACTGCGGTACCGTTTGGTGTGACCTTAGAGGCCTCGGAAGTCGATTTTTAAACAGATGAGCTTCAAGTTTGAAAGACTGATGGTTTGCATAAAGCTGAATGAGGAGTTACCTCCCCATCCTAGCGGCAGCATAAGATTAAAGATCTAACTTTAAGCCGCTTTGTTTGTAGATAGACTCGACTAAGAATGGCATAAATTCATGACCATTTCGTTCATCCATCCACTTGCCGTCAACATAGGAAAAATGGAATCCACCAAATTGGGTTGCCAACCAAATTTCATGCAGCGGCTCTTGTTTATTGATGACGATCTTGGATGCGCCATCAAATTCTAACTGCAGCACATTGCCTGAACCATCAACATCGACATCTGCATCTTGTTCATCAATAAGCACTTCTATCGCGTTATCAATTGTTTGAAATATGTCATCAACCAATTGATGAAATTCGAAATCTGTCATCGCCATGCTAATTATTCCTCAGATTGAGTTAATGCATTCATATTACCAATCGCAACAGCGATTACCAATCACATTAATTTTGTGGTTAATCATATGCTAAATAATCTTACTCGAGTGATATGTGATGGAAAGGTCTATATTTCAATTGGTTATTTGTTCTGTTGGTGTGCATACCTAGTACAGCAAACATCAGGATTAGTTGATTTATTTTAGGTTAGCGCTGAGATCCAGCGTCTAGTAGTGATTTATGACAATTAACTGGGGCGACTTTGGCGCTATTGATGCAAGAAAGGCCTGATATAAATGCGTTATAGGCTTGACGCACAGCGGGCTTGTCTGCAAACATCAGGATTAAGAATTTTCGCCGATAGCAAGCCGTAGTGTTATTGCTCCAAGGGTTACCGATGTTGAAAAAAATGAGACTGTTTTTGCTAGTAGGGCTTGGTAGCCTAGTACTTTTAGGTTGTGGGCAAAAAAGTGCGTTATTTAGAGCGCCGCCGCAAGACGTTAATCAGCAGGCAGCTGACAAGCAGGTGTCTGACGCTAAGCATGAGCAAAGCGAACAGAACAAAAAGGACTAAAGACGTTGGATCATTTTTTATATCAGGCAGATGAACTCTACGCGGAGCAGTGTCAAGTTGCTGAGCTTGCAAAGCAGCACGGAACACCGCTTTATATCTATTCTCGTGCGACACTAGAGCGCCATTGGCGTGCATTTGATAATGCGGTGAGCGAGCATCCACATCTTATCTGCTATGCGGTGAAGGCTAACTCAAACATTGCAGTGCTAAACGTACTGGCACGTTTAGGCAGTGGCTTCGATATTGTCTCGGGCGGTGAGCTGTCTCGTGTGATTGAAGCCGGCGGCGATCCTACTAAAGTGGTTTTCTCTGGCGTGGGCAAAACTGTCAGTGAGATGGAGATGGCACTTAACCTAGGCATCTATTGCTTTAATGTTGAGTCGGCAGCTGAGCTTGAGCAGCTTAACCTTGTGGCCTTGCGCCTAGGTAAAGTGGCGCCGGTATCGCTACGCATAAACCCTGATGTAGACGCGGGTACTCATCCCTATATTTCGACTGGCCTGAAAGAGAATAAATTTGGTATCGCGATGGAAGAGGCGGAAGCTATCTTTGCTCGTGCTAACGAATTGCCGGGTCTTGCGGTAAAAGGCGTCGATTGTCATATTGGTTCTCAATTAACTGAGATTAAGCCTTTCTTAGATGCCATGGATCGCATGTTGGCGCTAATCGATCGTTTAGCAGAGCAAGGCATCGAGATTAAGCATTTCGATGTGGGCGGTGGACTCGGAGTGACTTACGATGACGAGCAACCACCTCAACCAGATGTATACGCAGCAGCGCTACTTGAGCGTCTTGGCGATCGCGATCTCAAGTTGATCTTTGAACCTGGCAGAGCGATTGCGGCGAATGCCGGGATTTTCGTCACCCAAGTGCTATATCTGAAAGAAAACAGCGATAAGCGTTTTGCTTTAGTCGACGGCGCAATGAATGACTTGATCCGTCCATCACTTTACAGCGCTTGGCAGAAGATCGTTCCGGTTATTGAACGTGCGGGTGAAAGCCACAGTTATGACGTTGTCGGCCCAGTTTGCGAAACGGGAGACTTCTTAGGTAAAGACCGTCAGCTTAACGTTCAGGAGGGCGACTACCTTGCGGTGCGTTCATCGGGCGCCTATGGCTTTACCATGGCGTCTAATTATAATTCACGTCCACGTGCTGCAGAGCTGATGGTGGATGGTGATAAAGCCTATGTCATTCGAGAGCGAGAAAAAGTCGCTCAATTATGGCAAGGCGAGCAGATCCTGCCGTAAACTAGAATAATACTAAGCCGCGGACGCAAGGCGTGCGCGGCAGATACTTTTTTAAGGATGTCCATCTTGATCCAATTCACTAAGATGCATGGGCTAGGCAATGACTTTATGGTCGTCGATGGGGTGACACAGAATGTGTTTTTCTCTCCCGATCAAATTAAGCGCTTGGCCGATCGGAATTTTGGCGTGGGCTTCGATCAGTTACTGCTGGTTGAGCCTCCCTACGATCCCGATTTAGATTTTCATTATCGCATCTTTAATGCTGACGGCAGTGAGGTTGAGCAGTGTGGCAATGGCGCACGCTGTTTCGCACGTTTTGTGCGTAATAAAGGCTTAACCCATAAGCATAAAATTCGCGTCAGCACCTCTTCGGGCAAGATAACCTTACGCCTTGAGCGTGATGGCAAGGTGACCGTTAATATGGGGATCCCAGCTCTAGAGCCAGGTAAGATCCCATTTACCGCTAAGAAGGTAGAGAAAACCTATTTGTTGATGGCATCCA
Source organism: Shewanella pealeana ATCC 700345 (assembly GCF_000018285.1). Classification (NCBI taxonomy): domain Bacteria; kingdom Pseudomonadati; phylum Pseudomonadota; class Gammaproteobacteria; order Alteromonadales; family Shewanellaceae; genus Shewanella; species Shewanella pealeana. The sequence goes on from NC_009901.1 coordinate 458,415, forward strand.
GTGGCACCTATCTATGTGGCGCTGTTTCTATGGGCAATCCTCATTGCGTGATAGAGGTAGAAGATGTAGCCGCGACTGATGTCGATACTATTGGCGGCGAGCTGACTAACCACGAGCGTTTTCCGAAGGGCGTGAATGTCGGCTTTATGCAGGTGCTAAATTCTGGCCATATTAAGCTCAGAGTCTACGAGCGCGGCGCGGCAGAAACCTTAGCCTGTGGTACAGGAGCCTGTGCTGCAGTCGTTGTTGGGATCTTGCAGGGTAAACTGGATAGAAATGTGCAGGTAGACTTGCCAGGTGGCAGCCTAATGATCAACTGGGACGGTGAGGGTAAGCCGCTATGGATGACTGGGCCTGCTGAGCATGTTTATGATGGGCAGATTGCGCAATGATAGATAGCTCTAAGTCAAACCTACCCTTTGATGAGATTCTGATCCGTGAATACCTGCTGGATAACCCTGACTTCTTTAGTCGTTATCCAGAGCTATTGCTCGCGATGCGCATCCCCCACGCCGAGCGTGGTGCGGTGTCGTTGGTCGAGCGTCAGCAAGAGATGCTGCGTCAACGAGTGAATCAGCTGGAAGAAGAGATCACGGCACTTTTAGCTATGGCATCTCGCAATGAACAGATCTTCATGTTTAACAGTGCATTATCTATGGAACTGCTAAAATGTGAAGATATGGGCGAATTGCGGCAGGTGTTGTCTAATAGCTTAAAACAACAATTTCAGTTTAGTCATGTCAGGCTCATTACAGTACATGATATCGACAGTGAACTGTCGCAGATCTGGAGTAAGCGTCTCGACTCGGGCTACTATTTTGGTCGCCTAACCAATGAAGAGTCGAAGCGCCTGTTTGGCAGTGAAGTGGGCTCGGTAGCACTATCTCGCTTATCGAAAGAGTGTGGTCAGGTGATTTTTGCTATCGCTAGCCAAGATCCCATGCACTTTCATCCAGAGATGGACTACCTTCTTTTGTCACAACTCAAGCAGCTGCTCGATCATCAACTGACAAAAATCTAATAGCGAGGCTCTATGGCTGACGAAGCGTTATCGAGTAATGTGCGTTGGTTGACTGATTTTGAGCGCTACCTGCGCACCGAGCGTCAAGTCTCTGCTTATACGGTGCGTAATTATCTATTCGAGTTGAAACGCGTCGAGAAACTATTTAGCGAAACGGACTCTTGGCTGTCTCTGCAGCATGAGTCTTTGCAAGCTATGCTGGCCAAATTACACCGCAAAGGCCTCAGCCCGCGCTCACTGTCGCTGACACTTTCCTCCTTAAAACAGTTCTATGAGTTTTTGCTTAGAGAGCAACAGATTAAGGTTAATCCAGCTATTAGTCTGACTGCGCCTAAGCAGGGCAAGCCCCTGCCTAAGAATATGGATGTTGACTCTGTATCGCATCTGCTAGATCTCGATGGCGATGACCCTCTAAGTCTGCGTGATAAAGCGATTATGGAGCTGTTTTACTCTTCAGGACTGCGACTTGCAGAGCTTGCGGCGCTGAATGTCGGCGATATTCAATTCTCTCAAGCACAGGTCAAAGTCTTAGGTAAAGGCAGTAAAGAGCGAATAGTGCCTATCGGAAAATTAGCGTTAACGGCGATAAATCAATGGTTGGATATCAAACGCGATATTGCTTGTGAAGATGACGCCTTGTTTGTTACCGCCAAAGGTAAACGCTTAGCACACAGAAGTATTCAGGCGCGTCTTGCAAAATGGGGTCAAGAGCAGGCTATAGGCATAAAGGTACACCCGCATAAGCTACGTCACTCCTTTGCGACCCATATGCTCGAGTCCAGTGCCGATCTTCGCGCGGTGCAAGAGCTTTTGGGCCATGCCAATCTGTCTACCACTCAGGTATATACCAGCCTAGACTTCCAACATCTTGCCAAAGTCTATGACAATGCACATCCGCGAGCGAAGAAGCGAGGCGATAAAGCATGAAGATCTATATTCGACCACAAGCTTTTGAGGCCATTAGTTTCGACTTGGACGATACCTTATATGATAATCGGCCCATCATTCGAAGAGCAGAAGCCGAGATGCAGCAGTTTTTGCATCACGCTTATCCGAAATCGACAAAATGGCAATTCGATGACTGGCGTAAGCTAAAGCTTTCCTTGTTTAGACTGTATCCAGAGTTGCGTCATGACACCAGCTTAGCAAGACTGGTAATGCTGGAGCATGGCCTTAAAAAATTGGGTTATGACGAGAAATTAGCAAAGGCAGGTGCTAATGCAGGCCTTGAACACTTTGTGAAACATCGTAGTCATTTTAAGGTCTCCGATGAGGTGGTTGAGTTATTAACTCAGCTTAAACAGAAATATCGCTTAATCGGCATCACCAATGGCAACGTTGATCATCAAGGTATTGGCTTAGCCGAAGTATTTGAGTTTGTGCTGCACCCGGGACAAGGTTACAAGCAAAAGCCATCGAGCGATATGTTTGCGCTAGCGGCTAAGAAACTGGATTTGCCTCTAAGCAATATTCTTCATGTGGGCGACAGTGGCAAGAGTGACGTCGACGGGGCAAGACGAGCGGGTTGCCAATCTGTGTGGCTTAATCCGGGCTTTAGCGTGACAGAGAAGTCGAGCGCTAACGGACAACTACCCCATATTGAAATCGATTCGTTGCAGCAGTTAAGGCTGTTTATCTAATTCGTTGAGTCCATCGAATGTTGAACGCTTGTTATTTCCCTCTGTCTTGATATGCTCAGCTCTCTTAAAAGTTAAGAAGAACAGAGTTTTATAAGATAGGGATTATCATGAAAAAACTAATTATTGTGTTATCAGCTTTAATGCTCACCAGTGCTTGCTCAATTAAGCAGCGTGTTGATCCGGTTCATGTGAACAATAATGCTGAAGTTTGTATCCAGAAGAACCCTGATGTGAGGGATGGTTTTTTGCAGGAGATGGAGAAGATTCTTGCAGAGAAACAGATTAAATATCGTATTGTTGAACAGTTAGATGCTAGTCAACAATGTGAGTGGACAGCGACTTACACTGCAAACTGGCGCTGGGATCTAGCGTTATATATGGTTTACGCCGAGATTAAAGTCTTCCATGAAGGTCGTTTAGATGGTGAAGCTATCTATGATGCTCGAAGCGGTGGAGCAAATATGAATAAATTTATTGATGCGGAGCCTAAAATTCGTGAGCTAATCGAACAGCTTATACAGCAAAAGCAAGCATCAGTGCGCTGGTCGCCATTGCAGCAAACTGCAATTTAGTAACAAGGCTCACCTCGGTGAGCCTTTCTGTTCTAGCTGGTTTACTGGGGGCTTAGATTTACGCTGTTAGCGCGAGTGCCTTTGGGAACAAGATATTGTTCTCAAGGTAGATATGCTGTTTCAAGTCGGCTTCAAACTCCGCCAAACTGGCGTAACAAACGCGCCATGTGGTGCAGGCATGTGCAGGCGGCACTAAGCCATTTGTTAGCTCGCGGATCTTTTCAAAGATCTGTAATGCATCATCATGCTCATATTGCATGGCATTTATCGGGTTACCGATATGGCCGAAGCAATTTTGCATCTCAACTTGGTTGTGCAGCCCTAAAATTGCTGGGAACAGTATCCGTTCCTCTTTCATTAGATGCGGCATCAAGTCATCGACCAATGCGCGGATCCAACCTGCCAATGGTTTTATTTCATTGTGGTTTTCACCATGAGCTCGCACCATCTTTTCACTATATTCGATGAGTAGCGGCGCCTTTTCACGCACAAAGGTGTGGTGAGTCGATTCAATATAGTTGAGTAGATCGGGTAAAGGCAGTTGCTCTAAACCTTGTTGCTTATCGCCTTCAGTCTCAAATGCCATTAACGCCTCAAGCAGTGCTGCTTCATCGGCATCGAAACGTTTAATCGCCCGCTCTAATGTAATTCCACCGCCACAACAAAAGTCGATACCGTATTGGCTAAACAGGTGGGCAGTACGGAAATCGTTAGCGACTAATTCACCGACACGAGAGGCAAGCAGGCTTTCTTTGGATTGAGACACTTTTGATTGAGACATTGGCAACTCCAAGCTAGCGTAAATTAAATGCTATATTTTACATGCATATTATTTGCATCTTTGATTGTATTCAATGATTACTTGAGTAAAATACTCAGTTAATCACACTTTGAGGTGCAATTTAGCTCGATCTAGGTAGAGGTCTAAAGCCTAGCTTTGTTGGAATAGATGTGGCCTTATCGATGTTTTGGAACTTTTTTATACAGAAAACAGATTAAGATTTGCAAACGCATAGTGTTTTAATTTTGATTAATTTAAACTAGCCAGCATCAAAGTCATACGAGTGCGCAATAAAGTCAGTCATGTACGTTATTAAAAATAAAGGTAATGCTGCGGCCTAATGTCGAGCTTATCGTGTTTTTTCCGAGCAATATTTATCACCTCTCCTGCTAAGTTGGGGCGGATGTTATTGATCGCGATTTTAACGATGCAATCTGTGGTAGCTATGGCCGATGATTGCACTTTAGCCCATGACGACTGTGGTAGTGAAATTGCGTATGTGCTTGAGTATGACGCCGAGTCCGTTATTAGTGGATCACAGTGCGACGAGTCGATTACTGCAAGCCATGCTGAAGATGATTGTACTGAGTGCAGTAATAACTGCTGCTCATGTTGTATGACCTTGATGCACCCTGTCACCGCGCTAAAATCGATGACAGCAAGCCCTAATAGCCATACTTTTACTTTTAGTTCTACCTCTGTTGAATCCCCTTATTTCGCTTTCCTGCGCCCCCCTAAAGCCCTAATCGTTTAATCAAAAAGTTACTTTATTAGCAAGTTTTGCCTATGGCACTTGCTTAGGATCTGTCGTACTTATTTTGCAACTTTGCATCGAACAGATCTGAGATTTTTGTATTAAATCGAGGCTTATTCTCTGATGTTTTATAATACTTATTGCACGAAATCTGCCACAAAAATCGGCATACTTTGTGTTTGGCGAGGGCTCTATTGCACCTTGGCGCTCATCGCTCTGTTATGGGCGGGCTCACTTGCCGCGGCTACTGCTAACACTGCACCGGCTAATACCTTGTCGTTAACCACGGTTATTGAACGGGTACAACTGCAACACCCTTCACTGAAGGTTTTTCAGTTTAGACAACAAGCGCTCGATGGTGCGGCGCACACCCAAGCGCTAACTCCTGGTTATGAGATTGGATTTGATCTCGATAACGTTGCGGGCTCTGGTGAATTCCAAGGTATCGACAGTGCTGAGTTTAGTGTGTCTTTATCGTCGGTGATTGAACTGGGTGACAAACTTGATGCTCGCACTGGTGTTGTCAATGAGCAGCGTGCCGTACTGGATGCTGAGCAGAAAATTACCGCGTTAAATTTACTTGCAGAAGCAACGCGTCGCTATATCGATGTGTTAGCGGCGCAATCGCAACTGCAATTAGCGGTCGATGCATTACAGCTTGCCGAGGAAACCCAAGTAGTAGTGGCTAAGCGAGCAAAGGCTGGCGTGACGCCAGACGCCGAAGTTAAGCGCGCCCAAGCTGCGGTATTTAATGCCCGTCTCGTGGCAGAAACCCAATTACACCAGCTCGATTACGCCAAGCTTGCGCTAAGCATGATGTGGGGCGAGTCTCAGATTAGCTTTGATTCACTCGAAGGGGGCTTATTTGCCTTTACCGACGATGTGGCACTCGAGCCGTTATTTGAGAAAGTAAAATACAGCCCTGCTATCACAGCCTATTTGACTCAGGCACAACTTAAAGAGGCCGAGCTGCGTTTTGCCAAAACTCAGTCAAGTAGCGATATCAGTTGGTCTGTAGGCGTTAAACAACTACAGCAAACCAACGATATGGCATTGTCTGCGGGCTTTAGTATGCCGCTGTTTAATGGCGAACGTAATACTGGCACCGTGCTTTCGGCTCAGGCCGCAAAAGAGCAAGTACTTGTCAACCGAGAAGTGGCTCTTTTAGAGCTATATGGTCAACTGTACCGGGCTTATGCTAGCCGTAAACAAGCCATAGTGACGGTAAATCGACTACAGGCTAGTGTGATCCCGACCTTAACCTCAGCCCTTGAAGATACCAAGCAAGCTTACGAGCAGGGGCTTTACAGCTATCTTGATTACTTAACCGCCCGAGAGGAGCTGTTATTTGCACGCCGTGCGCTAATTGATGCTGCGGCCTCTGCACTGCGTTATGGCGTGGATATTGAGCAGCTTATTGCTGAGCCATTACCTGCTTCTCAACATACCTTCTTCAATGATTTTTCAAATGCAGCCAACTCTTCTGCGACTGCTGATTTCTCAAAGTCAGCTAATTTTTCTGACGCTGCAAAAGGACATACAAAATGAATCCTAGCTTATTAAATAAATTCTCCTTAGTTCACCTTGCTGTAGTAGCGGCGGTTGCATTGATGATTAGCGCCTCGGTTAACGCATCACCAGAGCACAGTCACGAAGATGCGCATCAAGTTGAGCAAGCAGCACATTCAGATAAGCACTCGGATGCGGCTCATAAGGATGAGCACATAGATGAACACGGTCATGCTGACTCTCATGACGGCGGGCATAAGAATGAGCATGAAGATGAACACGGTCATGATGACTCTCATAACGGCGGGCATAAGGAAGGTCATAACGACGTGCACGAAGATGAACACGGTCATGCTGGCTCTCATAACGATGGGCATAACGACGAGCATGGCGATGAGCATGCTGATGGTCACGTCGATGAGCATGGTGATGAACACGGTCATGACGAACATGAAGAGGGTAAGATTCATATCAGTGCCGAGCAAATCGTGGCGTCAGGCATAGTGACTCAGCAAGCCCAAGCAGGTGATATCAAGCAAACACTGACGGTATATGGCCGTACAGTGGTACCAGAGGCGGCAAGCAGTGAAGTGCGTGCCCGCTTTGCAGGCTTAATTACAGGCGTTAATTTTGCGGTTGGCGATCGCGTTGAAGCTGGCCAAGTTGTTGCTGAAGTGGAGTCAAATTCCAGCTTAAAGCGCTATGTCATCAAGGCGCCAATCTCAGGCTTGGTAGTGGGGCGTAGTGCTAATACTGGTGAAATGGCAGCTGACAATGTGCTACTACGCATTATGGATGACAGTAAGCTTTGGGCGCAGTATCAAATCTTTCCGGGTCAATTAAGCAAAGTCGCCGTGGGTCAAGCAGTAACCATAGGCTCTGAGCAACGACAAACCGCCTCAAGCATTAAGCATCTTCTCAATGCGCCAAACGGCGAGACCTATAAGTTAGCCCGTGCACCACTCGATAATACATCTGGTCAATGGGCGGTAGGCGCTTTGCTGTCTGGCAAGCTGACATTGAGCCAGCAAGCAGTGGATTTGGTGATAGATAACCGCGCGCTACAGGAGTCTGAAGGCCAACAAGTGGTGTTTATCCGTAATGGTGAAGGCTTTGAAAAGCGCGCAGTGACTCTTGGCCGCAGCGATAGCGAAATGAGCCAAGTGTTGTCGGGTCTTGAGGCGGGTGAAGAGTACGCAGTTGAAAATAGCTTTTTGCTGAAAGCCGACCTTGAGAAATCAAGCGCTGCACACGTTCACTAAAGGAGACGTCAATGATTGAATCAGTATTGCGTCTTGCGATAAATAGACGCTGGATGATGATGTTCCTTGCCATGCTGCTGGTTGCAGTGGGGCTATGGAGTTATCAGAAGTTACCTATCGATGCGGTGCCAGATATTACCAACGTACAGGTGCAAATTAGCACCCGCGCCGAGGGATATTCTCCGCAAGAAACCGAGCAAAGAATTACGTACCCGATTGAAAATGCCTTGATGGGGATCCCGCACCTAGCGAATACCCGCTCGTTGTCGCGTTATGGATTATCACAGGTCACAGTGGTGTTTGATGAAGGCACAGACTTATATTTTGCACGTAATCTTATCAGCGAGCGCTTAAACGGTATTAAAGGCAAGTTACCCGCCGAGATTGAGCCTGAGATGGGGCCTATATCAACCGGGCTTGGTGAGATCTACATGTACACCATCGAAGCGCTGCCTGATGCGAAGCAAGCCGATGGAAGTGATTTTGATGCGACTGCGCTAAGAGAGATCCAAGATTGGATCATTAAACCTCAGCTAGCTCAAGTGCCAGGTGTTACTGAAATTAACACCATCGGAGGGTACGACAAGGAGTACCACATTACGCCACTGCCAGCCAATATGCTGCAATACGGCGTGTCATTTGTGGATATTAAGCTGGCACTACAAAGCAGCAATAGTAATCGTGGAGCGGGCTATATCGAGCGAGACGGCCAGCAACTTACGGTGCGCTCTGCTGCCCAGCTTAAGACCATTAGCGACATTGAAAACGTTGTCGTTAAGCATATCGATAGCGCGCCAATCTTAATCGCCGATGTGGCTCAGGTGGCAATTGGTAAGGCACTACGTACTGGCGCCGCGACTCGTGATGGCAAAGAAACGGTACTAGGCAGTGCCATGATGCTGGTGGGTGAAAACTCACGTCAGGTGTCACTCGCCGTAGCCGCCAAGCTTGAAGATGTTAAAGCATCGCTACCCGATGGTATTAAGGTTGAAGCTGTGTACGATCGCACCACCTTGGTAGACAAAGCGGTATACACGGTGCAGAAGAACCTAGTTGAAGGCGCGCTGCTAGTCATAGTGGTGCTGTTTATTTTACTGGGTAACGCTAGAGCGGCATTGATCACCGCTGCGGTAATTCCGCTGGCGATGTTAGCAACCATGACTGGTATGGTGCAGGCCGGTGTTTCGGCTAACCTAATGAGTCTTGGCGCATTAGATTTTGGTTTGATAGTCGATGGCGCGGTAATTATTGTTGAAAATGCCATTCGCAGGCTTGGTCAGGCTCAAGTACAAAATGGCGGTCATGTGCTACCACGTAAGCAGCGCTTGCAACTAGTGTTTGAGGCCACCAATGAGGTGATCCGCCCGAGTTTGTTTGGCGTGTTGATTATTACCGTTGTGTACATTCCGCTGTTTAGCCTTACAGGCGTTGAAGGCAAGATGTTCCACCCCATGGCGGCAACGGTTGTGATGGCTCTGCTAGCGGCGTTAGTGTTGTCGTTAACTTTGGTTCCCGCTGCGGTTGCCCTGTTTATGACAGGCAAAATTAGCGATAAAGAAAGCCGAGTGATTACCGCGACTAAGTCACTGTACAAGCCGTTATTAATCGGTGCGATGAAGTTACGTTGGTTGGTACTTAGTGCGGCAGTAGCCTTGGTTGGCTTCTCTATTTGGCTGGCAACGACTCTTGGATCTGAGTTTATTCCTCAGCTCAATGAAGAGGATATCTTGTTGCAAGCTATCCGTATTCCGGGTACAGGGCTAGAGCAATCGGTGGACATGCAGGTCTTACTAGAAGATCGCATCAAACACTTCCCACAGGTGTTAAATGTATTTTCTAAGATAGGTACCCCAGAGGTGGCGAACGATCCTATGCCACCGAATATTGCCGACACCTTCATTATGCTTAAGCCGCGAAATGAATGGCCTAATCCTAAGATGAGCCATGACGCGCTTGCGGCCGATATCGTTGCTGCGGTTTCTGGCCAGCCGGGTAATAACTTTGAGTTAACCCAACCTATTGAGATGCGTTTTAATGAATTGATCTCGGGGGTGCGTGCAGACTTAGGTATTAAGGTCGTGGGTGATGACTTAGATCAGTTATTAGCTTCGGCCAATGCTATTCGTGAAGTGCTAGAGAAAATTGATGGCGCAGCCGATCTACAAGTTGAGCAAGTAACTGGTTTACCTATGCTATCTATTCAGCCAGATCGTATGGCTTTAGCCCGTTACGGTTTAACGGTTAGCGAACTACAGGACTTTGTGGCAACGGCTATAGGCGGCGAAGAGGCAGGGCTTATCTTTGAAGGCGATCGTCGCTTCAAGATGGTTGTACGTTTACCTGAAGCTATCCGTAAAGATGTCGAACACTTACAAGAGCTGCCAATTGTGCTGCCATCAGGTGAATATGTGCCTTTGTCTGAGGTGGCGAGGCTAGATATTGCACCATCACCAAACCAGATCAGTCGTGAAAACGGTAAACGTCGCATTGTGGTGACTGCCAACGTGCGCGGCCGCGACTTGGGTACCTTTGTTAGTGAAGTTAAACAGCAAGTTGCTGAGCAAGTTGATATTCCTGCAGGCTATTGGCTGGAGTATGGCGGCACCTTTGAGCAACTTGAATCCGCGAGTCAGCGTTTATCTATTGTGGTTCCGTTAACGCTAGCGCTCATTTTAGGCTTGTTGGTGATGGCCTTTAGTTCGGTAAAGGATGCGCTAATTATCTTTACCGGAATACCTCTAGCACTAACTGGCGGGGTGATTTCACTATGGATGCGGGATATGCCGTTGTCGATTTCGGCAGGTGTCGGCTTTATTGCGCTTTCTGGTGTGGCAGTGCTGAATGGCTTAGTGCTACTGAGCTTTATCCGTCAGTTATACCAAGAGAAAGGTGAGCTGATGGCAGCGATTATCGATGGCGCTTTGATTCGACTACGTCCGGTATTGATGACAGCGTTAGTGGCAGGGCTTGGTTTTGTGCCAATGGCGCTTAATATCGGCACTGGCGCAGAGGTGCAGCGCCCAATTGCGACAGTAGTGATTGGCGGTATTATCTCATCGACGATATTAACCCTGTTTGTCTTGCCTATTTTGTATCGTATGGCGCATCAGCGCGATGAGAACAGAAAGAGTAAGCAGGCTAATGTTGAGAGTGCAGCTACTACATAAAAGGCTGTAGGCGGCTCCATTGCTTAACTATCGTTTAACATAGTTGGATAAACAAAAGCCCTGCATTTGCAGGGCTTTTTCTATTTTATAAAAGCAGAATCTAAGTCTAAAGCTAATTCTGGAGCAGAGCCTTAGATTTAGCGCTAAAAGCTTATTTGCTTTGCGTCATGATCCAGTGGCTTAGCAAACGTACGCCATGGCCTGTACCGCCAGCTGGGGTAACGCCTACATCTTTAGCTGCAAGAGCACTGCCTGCAATATCAAGGTGCGCCCACTTAGTGTCGCCAGTGAACTGCTGTAGGAAAACGGCGGCTGTTGTCGCCCCAGGGCCACCGAAGCCTGCGTTTTTCAAATCGGCAATTGGGCTTTTAAGCAAATCTTCATAGGCAAGCGGTAAGCGCCATAGCTTTTCATCCACGGCTTGACCAGAGAAGGTCAGCTCATCGACTAAAGTGTCGTCTTCACTAAACACTGCCGTGTAGCGTTTACCTAATGCACGTACCTTAGAGCCTGTTAGCGTGGCAACATCAACCATGACTTGTGGCTGATAGAATTCGCGGGCATACCACATGCCATCGGCTAAGATCAGGCGGCCTTCAGCGTCGGTATTGAGCACTTCAACACTTAAGCCTTCGGCTGTCATCAGTACATCACCTGGAGCCAGTGCGGTTTCAGATACCATGTTCGCAGCCATTGGCATTACAGCCACTAAGTTTACATCGGCTTTTTGTAGTGCCATGGCCTTTACTGCACCAAGTACTGCGGCAGCACCTGCCATATCCGACTTCATACGTGAGATAGAGTCGCCAGATGCTTTAATGTTGTAGCCGCCAGAATCGAAGGTAATGCCTTTACCGACTAAAGCGATAGGCGCATCATCATTGCCTTCCCAGTGGGCGACTATAAGGCGAGAGCCTTCTTTGGAGCCACGGCCAACTGCGTGCAATGCGCCCATGCCTAACTTGGCTATTTTCTTTGGCTCAAGCACGGTAATTTTAACGCCCAGTTTTTTCAGTTCTTTTGCTGCATTAGCAAAATCGACTGGGGTCATCTCGGTCGGTGTTTCAGAGGTTAAGTCACGGGCGAGAAATACCCCTTGCTCAATGGCTGCTAGCTGAGTGTATAGCCTGTCAGCTGCTTTTGAGTCACTCACGTGTACCCTGTAGTTCTTCTCAGCGGGCTTTTTCTCTGAAAAGTACTTATCAAACTTGTAAGCGCGCAGGTTGATGCCATGTGCAAGCTCTGCAGCAAAGCTAGCGTTGCTGCTGGCATCACTAATGCCATCGGTTAGCAGTTGAATATTCTTTACTTCAATGCCGTTGAAATGAGCGGTGATTTCAGCGCCAAGCTTATTCACTTCACCAGGGGTTAGCTTTTCTTTATCACCAACGCCAATAACCACTAGGCGTTTAGCGTCTATGCCTGTAGGCATTAAAATTTCAACTAGCTGTTTTTTCTCGCCAGTAAACTCTTGTAGTGCTAATGCACTGCTAATTTGTTGCTTTGATTGTTTGTCTAACTTGCTTAAGGCGCTTGATGTTTCTTCGCCAGCTTGAAAGACCACTAAAGTGTCGATGTTGTTAGATTGATTTTCGACAAAATCAAACGTTTCCGCTTGCGCCGAATAGCTGGTTAACAGGCCTAGGCTTAATGCACTGCTTAGTAGGGTTTTCTTTGTTAGCATACTGTCCTCTATCGGGATTTAGTTCTGCGATCAGGTTTTGCCAAACATGTCGCAGCTTCTTTTTGTTGTATATGTCGTTATTGTTTTTTAGCCGCACTGTATAGGGTTATTCACAGTGGGCTGTGCAATTTATCACTTTTTGAATTAACAACTAAGCTAAAACTTGTTAGGAATTGTCACATGTTTTTCGAGTCTACAAGGTGAAAATTAGCCGAAGCTGAAAATAGCCATGCTGCTGAGAATTGTTTCGATTATTTTTACTAATTGATTGTAATGAGAATGGGGGAAGTAAGGGCGGGGTACATATGAGGGTACATATAAAGCAAAACGGGCTTTCCATTGCTGGAAAGCCCGTTTTAATACAACACGTTAAGACGTTAGTCTTAGTTCATGCCGTATTTCTTTAATTTCTTGCGTAGTGTACCACGGTTGATACCTAGCATGTTGGCAGCGCGAGTTTGGTTGCCACGAGTGTGTTGCATGATGATATCTAGCAGAGGTGCTTCAACTTCGCTTAACACCATTTCATATACTTCTTCAGCTTCTTGCCCGTCCATCTGAGCGAAAAAGTTAGTGACAGCACGCTTTACCGCATCACGTAGTAGTTGTGGCTTGATTGCACCACTTGCGGTTTCGATTTTGCCAACAGTAAGTGGGTGAACTTCAGTGTGAGTAGTCTGATCAAACATTCGTATTCTGCTCTTTATTAATATGCAACAAATTCATCAAAATAGCGTTCCACCATGGAACATTGTTCTTCAACGGTTTCGAGTCGATTAAACTCGGCTCTAAAAGGCCGTTGATTTTCTTGGTCTAAGTACCAGCCAACATGCTTTCTTGCGAAGCGGATGCCCTTATAATCACCATACAAGTTGTACAGTAGTTTCAGGTGTTCAAGCATAACTTGACGCTTTTCATCCATCTCTACGGGCGCTAGCTTATTACCTGTATCCAGGTAATGTTGGATTTCCCTAAATATCCAAGGTCGTCCTTGAGCTCCTCGTCCAATCATCAGGGCATCCACACCAGTATAATCCAGCACAAAACGTGCTTTCTCTGGGGTTAAAATGTCTCCATTGGCGACAACGGGTATCGAGATCTGTTTTTTAATCGCTTTAATTGTGTCGTACTCGGCGTTGCCTTTGTACATGCACTGCCTAGTTCGGCCGTGAACGGCCAATGAGGCAATACCGCAATCTTCTGCGATCTGGGCGATATGAACACCATTCCTGTGCTCTGGAGCCCATCCCGTTCGAATTTTTAGCGTCACAGGAACATCAACCGCTGCTACCACGGCACGTAGAATCGCTTCTACTTGAACTGGGTCTTGCAACAAAGCCGATCCTGCGAGCTTCTTATTCACTTTTTTTGCTGGACAGCCCATATTGATATCAATGATCTGTGCCCCTTGTTGTACGTTCACAACAGCGGCATTAGCCATTAACTCTGGATCTGCTCCGGCAATCTGAACCGAACGTATTCCGTCTTCACCTGCGTGTGTCATACGCAAGCGGCTTTTATCGGTATCCCAAACATCAGGATTCGATGAAAGCATCTCCGACACGGCTAAGGCTGCGCCATAACGTAAGCAGAGATTTCTAAAGGGTTGGTCAGTGACACCTGCCATTGGCGCCACGATCAACTGATTTTTCAGGCGATAGGGTCCAATCTGCATTTATCAAAACACCTTGCTCGTCAAAGGGGCGCTATAGTACGCCTTTTTCAAGCCTGTGAAAAGGTCAATAAATGACCTGAGGGCAACTTTTTTGCTTGACTTTTGCCTAGCGAGAAGTCAGTCGCGGCGCGGAAAGCGCCGCGGGTTACTGCTATTTGCGTATACCTGTCAAGCGGCTCCAGTCGTCTTTGTGAGCAGGCTCGTCCATATTGAACCACTCGCTATAGAAGGCTGAGATTTCTTCAGCTTGCTCTTGTAGCAAGCCAGAAAGTGCTAATAGTCCACCAGGTTTAACTTTTTCAGCAATTAGAGGGGCAAGTTCACGCAATGGGCCTGCTAAGATGTTGGCGACTAGAATATCTGCCAGCAGATCTGCTGGTTGATCTTCAGGAAGATATAGCGCCAGCTTATCTTCAACACCGTTACGCTCAGCATTGGCTTTTGAGGCTTCAATCGCTTGATAATCGATATCGATACCGGTTACGCGCTCTGCGCCAAGCTTCAGTGCTGCTACGGCTAAAATGCCTGAGCCACAACCAAAGTCGATCACATCTTTGTTGCTGTAATCTAAGCCGTCTAACCACTCTAAACAAAGTGCGGTAGTTGGGTGAGTACCGGTACCAAAAGCTAAGCCTGGATCTAAGATGACGTTAACTGCGGTTGGGTCTGGGATTTCACGCCAACTTGGGCAGATCCAAAGACGATCGCCAAACTTGATTGGGTGGAAGTTATCCATCCATTCACGTTCCCAGTCCTTGTCTTCAACCTGCTCAACCTTATGACTGAAGTTATCGCCAAGACAAGGAAGTAGTTTTAAACGCTCAACCACAGGAGTAAGGTCGAAGTTGGCTTCAAACAGTGCGACTATCACTGTGTGGCTCCACAATGGGGTTTCGCCCAATGTCGGTTCGTAAATTGGGTTGTCTTTACCGTCTTCGAAGGTAATAGAGAGTGACCCTTCTTCCATTAGTTGATCGCTTATAGCGTCAGCATTAGGACCGTCAGTGTCAATTCTAAGTTGGATCCAAGGCATGAGAATTCTCGTTATCTAGATATATGGGGCTATTGTAAACCATGGCAGGTTTGAGTGTGAACGTTAGATCTGAAATCAACGAATTAATCTTCAATTGCAGGTGGTTATTGTGGCTTTAGCCTTAGTTATCGCTTCTTAGTTAACATGATTGTTCTGTTTTAAATGTACCTCCAAGATGTTGAATTATATTGGTTAAGTGGTATTACCAGTGTTCTTCTGTGTGTGTATTATTTGTGATCTTGATCTAATAGCTGGATTAAAAAGGGTGAGTTCCTTCACGAAAAAAATCTCTGTATCAATTTGCTGACAAAGTTCTTGTTAGAGTGTAAATCCCACTATTAGGCATAAGATAAACAAGACAAGAATAATGTTAGCATCCTACGTAAACGGTACTGGACACCCTGCATCGGCAAAAGCAGATAAAATACAAAGCATTACAGGAGTAATGATGGGCTGTTTCTTATTGGCTCACCTACACTTTGAATCGAGTATTTTGCTTGGAAAAGACGCTTTCTATACGGTCGTGCAATTTTTAGAGGGCGGTATGTTTAGCTCTACTGGGCATGGCTTTCCGATTGTGACTAAAGTCTTCTCGGTGTTTATGTTAGCGGTTGTGATGCTACATGCGGCAGTTGCCCTACGTCGTTTCCCTGCGCAGCTTGGCCAATGGCGTGCCTTAAGGCGTCATATGGCGGTTATCAATCACAAAGACAGCCAAGCTTGGTTTTGGCAGTTGGTCACCGGCTTCGTGCTGTTTTTCTTAGTGCCTGTTCACTTGTTTACCATGATAGCTAATCCTGAAATTGGTCCTAACTTATCGGCTGAGCGTGTTTATCACCAAAACGCTTGGTTGTTGTACGCTCTATTACTACCAGCCGTGGTAATCCACGCCATGATAGGCCTATATCGCGTCGCTGTTAAATGGGGATTCACCGAAAAGCGTACGGGTTTACGTAAGCTTGCCAAGGTATTGATCATTTATCTGATAGTTATCGGACTACTGAGCCTTGGATCTTATATGTTAATTGGTAGTGAGCTTACTCTGCCTGTTGAGGCGTATCGACCAAGTTAAGCCTTGGCTTGAGTATAAGAATTGCAAGCGAAATAACTTAATTAATATTCACTAAACTAATCGCGTATTTGTTGATCTATCTCACGGTTAAATGCCTGTTACTGGGTGACATTGTAACTAAACAGTAACAAGTTAGGCATTAACCAAAGATAGGGCAGCGAATGAATAAAATAACAGATCGCGGTAATTGGAGTGGTTGGTTGGATCTGAGCCAGAGTATCTCTGGCGCAGTATTGGCAATATTTTTATGGACACACCTAATATTGGTCTCCTCTATCTTGCTGGGGGAAGAGGCAATGACTTGGGTTGCCAAGACCATGGAGCTGAGTTTCTTGAGTGCCGATGGTCATGGTTACCCTTGGGTCGTGTCGATTATTGCGCTGTTAATTGCTGCAATAGTGTTGATACATGTATTGGTGGCCATCCATAAGTTGCCGCTTAGTTTACGTCAGCAGAAGGCGTTAA
Organism: Shewanella pealeana ATCC 700345; assembly: GCF_000018285.1. Classification (NCBI taxonomy): domain Bacteria; kingdom Pseudomonadati; phylum Pseudomonadota; class Gammaproteobacteria; order Alteromonadales; family Shewanellaceae; genus Shewanella; species Shewanella pealeana. Next base: position 475,050 of record NC_009901.1, read on the forward strand.
AGCTGCAGCTTATCTCGATTAATCACGGTGATACAAGATTATGGGTATGGCAGGCGGCCACTGGGGTGGTGATCTTATTATTACTGCCCGTACATTTGTGGTTAATAGGAGCTGCGCCTGAAACCATTGGCCCCCATGGCAGTGCCGACAGAATTTGGCAGCAGGGAGTATGGTTGCTGTATCTGCCATTGTTACTCTGCGTTGAGCTCCATGCCGCGATTGGTGTATACCGTCTAGCGGTGAAATGGGGCGCGGTGAGAGAGCTTAATACCCGCAAAAGACTTAAAAAAATAAAGACTATCATCAGCGTGGTTTTCATTGTTATAGGCTTGGCGTCCTTATTGGCGTTCCTCCCCTATGCCAATGGGTAGCTGCTGGTGAGAACAAGAACATAAACTGACTCTGCACCCTACGTTAAGGAGCACGTGTGAAACTGATATATACCGATTCGTTAGTGATCGGCGCTGGACTTGCTGGATTACGAGTGGCTATCGCGTCTAAAGAGCGTGGGCTAGATACTGTTGTATTATCATTGATCCCAGCGAAACGCTCGCATTCAGCGGCAGCGCAGGGGGGCATGCAAGCAAGTTTGGGCAATACCGTTAAAGGTATGGGAGATGACGAAGATGTGCATTTCCAAGATACCGTAAAAGGATCTGACTGGGGATGCGATCAAGATGTGGCACGTATGTTTGCCCACTGTGCCCCTAAAGCCGTGCGAGAATTGGCAAACTGGGGTGTACCTTGGACGCGCATAACCAAAGGTCCGCGTCAGGTGGTGGTTAATGCTGAAAAGGTGACCATTGAAGAAGCAGAAGAGGCGCATGGTTTAATTAACGCCCGTGACTTTGGGGGCACCAAAAAATGGCGCACTTGTTACACCGCTGACGGCACAGGCCACTCGCTACTTTATGCGGTAGATAACAAGGCTATTTCAATGGACATTCCAGTCCATGAGCGTATGGAGGCGTTATCGCTTATTCATGATGGCAAGCGTTGTCATGGTGTGGTTGCTCGCTGCCTAATTACTGGCGAGCTAATCGCTTACGTTGCAAAGTCGACCACGATTGCAACTGGTGGCTATGGTCGTATTTATGAAGTATCGACTAACGCCATTATTTGTGAAGGTGTAGGCCAGGCGCTAGCACTTGAAACCGGTGTTGCCAAGCTAGGTAACATGGAAGCGGTGCAGTTCCATCCTACGGCTATTGTGCCTGTCGGTATTTTGACTACTGAAGGTTGTCGTGGTGACGGCGGTTTATTGCGTGATAAAGATGGCCATCGCTTTATGCCAGATTACGAGCCAGAGAAGAAAGAGCTGGCATCACGTGACGTAGTATCGCGCCGCATGACAGAACACATGCGCAAAGGTAAGGGCGTAGACAGTCCTTATGGGCCGCACTTATGGCTGGATATTACTTTGCTTGGTCGTAAACACGTAGAAACCAACCTACGTGAAGTAAAAGAGATCTGTGAGAACTTTCTTGGCATCGACCCAGCTAAAGACTGGATCCCAGTAAGACCGACTCAGCACTATTCTATGGGCGGTATTCGTACCGACGCTACGGGCCAAAGCCCACAGCTAAAAGGTTTATTCAGTGTCGGCGAAGCGGCTTGTTGGGATATGCATGGCTTTAACCGCTTAGGTGGTAACTCACTCGCTGAGACAGTAGTTGGCGGTATGATTATCGGTAAGTATGTCGCCGATTTTTGTGAACAAAACACCCTTGAAATCGATACCAGCTTAGTTGAGTCCTTTGTAGGTAAACTACAAAGCGAGATTGACGAGCTTATTGATGGTGAAGGCACCGAAAATCCATTTGAGCTTAAGCAGCAGATGCAGCAGATCATGATGGATTACGTGGGGATTTTCCGTAATGGTCCTGAGCTTGAAAAAGCGGTTAGCGAGCTACAAGACTTACTTAAGCGTGCAAATGCATTAGGACTTAAGTGCAAGAAGCGGCATGCTAACCCTGAGCTTGTTGAAGCACTGCGTGTGAAGCGTATGCTTAAAGTGGCACTGACGGTTGCAGCTGGCGCTGCAGCACGTACAGAGAGCCGCGGGGCGCACGCTCGTGAAGACTTCCCACAGCGTAACGACAAAGACTGGCTAAACCGCACATTATCAAGCTGGCCGGATGCTAATAGCCTGTCACCTCAACTTGAGTATGAACAGCTAGATGTGATGAAGATGGAGTTGCCACCAGGTTACCGTGGTTACGGTATCGATAATGCCATTGCGCATCCAGATACCGAAAAACGTGAGCAAGAAATTGCAGAGATTATTAGTCAGCTTGGTCCTGATGCAGACAGGCATCAACAACAAGCAGCAGTCATGCCGTTTGACGTACCTGACTCATTAAAACCAAAGAACGAACGTTTGAGTGACACATTAGCGCACTCGAGCACAGGAGAGATCGCTAAATGAGCCAACAAATGGCTAAGGGCCGTACCTTAACTTTCAGTATTTTTAGATTTGACCCACAAGTGCCGGGTGATAAACCTAAAATGGTTGAGTACCAGATCGAAGAAGCCCCCGGTATGACGGTCTTTATTGCACTCAATCAGTTGCGTGAGTTACAAGATCCATCGTTGCAGTTCGATTTCGTTTGTCGTGCAGGTATTTGCGGTAGCTGCGCCATGGTGATTAACGGTATGCCAACTTTGGCCTGCCGTACGCTAACCAGTAAATTTACTGATGGTAAAATCAAGTTAATGCCACTACCTGGCTTTGAGCTGATTGGCGATTTATCGGTAAATACTGGTAAGTTTATGCGTGAAATCGCTGAACGCTTGAAGCTGTGGTTACACCCAAAAGTGGGTGATGATGATATTCATCGTCTTGAGGCGCCAATGTCACCTGAGGAGGCGGCTAAACTTTATGAGTTAGAGCGCTGCGTCGAGTGTGGTGTATGTGTTTCAGCTTGTGCCACCAAGCAGATGCGTGACACCTTTGTGGGGGCCGTAGGCCTAATGAAGATTGCCCGTTTTGAGTTAGATAGTCGTGACGCGCGTAATGCTGAAGACTTCTACCACGTGATAGGTAATCAAGACGGCGTATTTGGCTGTATGACGCTGCTAGGCTGCCAAGATAACTGCCCTAAAGATTTACCGCATATGCAGCAGATTGCTTATTTACGCCGTAAGATGGCGGTAACGCTAGTCTGAGTTGCAACGCATTAGTTAAAGTGACGATTTAAAGAGCCTGCATTGCGCAGGCTTTTTTGTGGGTGACGTTTAGTCTCTGTTTATCTACAATTTGATTTAAATAAATGCATATTTATAAATGGAATATTGATAATGCAGCTTAACGATCTGAAACTGTTTATCAGGGTTGCGGACTGCGGTAGTTTGACTGCGGCTGCGGTTGAATTAGACATTTCAACTGCGGTGGCGAGCGCAGGCCTGAAGCGGCTAGAAAAAGAGTTAGCTACGACCTTATTCATTCGCAGCACTCGCAGCCTAAGGTTAACCGATGCCGGCGAGCGCTATCTTATCCACTGCCGTCGAGCCTTAGCCGACCTAGAGCTAGGCCATAGAGCGATAGAAAGCAGTCAGGCGAGTATTTCAGGGCTGCTTAGCTTAGCGGTTCCTTCAGATATTGGCCGTAACGTTTTACTCCCTTGGTTAGATGAGTTCCTCGTTGAATATTCAGAGCTTAAGCTGCGCCTACATATTGGCGATAATCTGTCGGATTTTTATCATGACAAGATAGATGTGGCATTGCGCTCAGGTGTTCCTAAAGACTCTTCGCTGGTGGCCTTTAAAATCTGTCATTCACGCCGGGTGCTTTGTGCTTCGCCTGACTATATTCGACAGTTTGGTGAACCGAGCGCTTTAGATCAATTACCGCAACATAATTGCTTATTCTTTATGCTGGATGAGCGCACTCATGATCAGTGGGTCTTCAATAAAGATGGTCTGCAACATAAGGTGAGAGTGACGGCTAATCGTACCTGCAATGATGCCGATATAGCTCGGCGTTGGGCGGTTGCAGGTCAAGGGGTGGTATTTAAGTCTTGGTTAGATCTGACCGACGATATCGAGTCTGGGCGATTAGTGCCTTTACTCAATGAATATCAAGGTGAAGAGGCCGACTTATATTTAGTTTGCCCAGGGCGGGAGCATGTGACGCCTGTGATCCTGTTGCTGCGAGATATGTTACGTGAGCGCTGTAAACAACGTTTAGCGCGGGTGAGTCACTTGATGGAGTGATCAAATAGCAGACACAAAAAAACCGCACGAGTGCGGTTTTTTTATCAATGACGCCTAAGTTAGCTCTTAGCGCGCTTCATCGCAGTGAAGAACTCATCGTTTGTCTTGGTCATTGCCAACTTGTCGATAAGGAATTCCATACCTGTCACTTCATCCATCGGATTAAGGATCTTACGTAGGATCCACATCTTCTGTAGTTCATCCGGTGTAGTCAGCTTCTCTTCACGACGGGTACCAGAGCGGTTAAAGTCGATTGCAGGGAACACTCGCTTCTCAGCGGCTTTACGAGAAAGGTGTAGTTCTTGGTTACCAGTACCTTTAAATTCTTCGTAAATCACTTCGTCCATCTTAGAGCCTGTATCAACAAGCGCAGTAGCGATAATGGTTAAGCTACCACCATGTTCGATGTTACGAGCTGCACCGAAGAAACGCTTTGGACGGTGTAGTGCGTTAGCGTCAACACCACCTGTAAGCACCTTGCCAGATGAAGGAATAACAGTGTTGTATGCACGAGCAAGACGAGTAATAGAATCAAGTAAGATTACGACGTCTTTCTTATGCTCTACTAAACGTTTAGCCTTTTCAATTACCATTTCTGCAACTTGTACGTGACGGCTTGCTGGCTCGTCGAAAGTTGAAGCAATAACTTCACCTTTTACCATACGTTGCATCTCGGTAACTTCTTCAGGACGTTCGTCGATAAGTAGTACCATCAACACCACTTCTGGATTGTTGTAGGTGATACTTTGCGCCATAGTTTGAAGCAATAAGGTTTTACCCGCTTTTGGTGGCGCAACGATAAGACCACGTTGACCTTTACCAATTGGTGAGCATAAATCCAGAATACGTGAAGTGATGTCTTCAGTTGAACCATTACCACGTTCCATACGCATACGTTCTTCTGCATGTAGAGGTGTTAAGTTTTCAAATAGGATCTTGTTGCGAGAGTTTTCAGGCTTGTCGAAGTTAACTTCGGTCACTTTTAGAAGGGCAAAATAACGCTCGCCTTCTTTTGGTGGTCGGATTTTACCGAAAATCGTGTCACCAGTGCGCATGTTAAAGCGTCGAATTTGGCTAGGTGAAACGTAGATATCATCTGGGCCCGCTAAGTATGAACCATCAGAGCTACGAAGGAAGCCGAAGCCATCTTGTAAGATCTCTAAAACGCCACCACCGAAAATATCTTCACCGCTTTTAGCGTGGGCCTTAAGGATAGAGAAAATAATGTCTTGCTTACGAGCACGAGCCATATTTTCTAGCTTCATGTCTTGAGCAAGCTGGACTAAATCTGAAATCGAGGTGTCTTTTAATTCTGATAAATTCATCGTGGTGGGTCTTGTTTTGTACGTGGCAATGCCATCTACGATCAAAGGTTTTGTAGCTTATTGAATATCGATCGGATAGCGAGAAGTGGGTTAATTAGAATGTTTCTGGTTATTAAAGTAGCACTAACCGGGCGGGGCGTCTAGAAGTTTAGCTTAACCCGACACATTTTCTTATTGAAGCTGTGTCGGGAGTCACTTATATACCGTCGGATCTGCGATTAAACGGTAATTTGGTGATTAAAGCTGAGCGTCGATAAACTCTTTAAGCTGAGTCTTTGATAGTGCGCCAACTTTAGTCGCAGCAAGCTCACCGGCTTTAAAAAGCAATAGAGTCGGGATGCCACGAACGCCGTATTTAGCTGGTGATACGTTGTTTTGGTCAACATTAAGCTTAGCGATTTTGATCTTACCTTCGTACTCTTCAGCTACGTCGTCTAAGATTGGGGCAATCATCTTACATGGACCACACCACTCAGCCCAGAAATCAACAAGAACTGGCAGTTCTGAGTTAATTACGTCATTTTCAAAGCTGTCATCGCTTAGGTATACAATCTTGTCGCTCATGTTGTTCTCCAGTTTGGTTGCCATTGCTGGTTTGTTAATGGCTTAACCTGTATATTGGGTCGGTAAAATAACTTTTCAAGCTAAAAGTTATGCAAATATTAATGTCGGCATTCTTTAGTACAAAAAACGATTTAGACAAGACGCTGATTTACAGGCATAGTTAGCCTACGTCAACGACGTTTAACGCCTAGATGCGTTTAAAATTGTCCTAAGAGAACGGTAAATACACGCTTAGATTTCATCGCATCAGCTAAAATAGAGGGAATAATGATTCCGTCACAGATGCTAAAAATATCGTGCTAAACGTTTCTCAGAGTGTGCATCAATTTTCCGTGATAAAATTCTATCGCTATTTCAAACGATCGAGTTTTTTATTGCAACCTTTTACAGGTAAGCCTGCGCTATGAGCGAAACACATTTATCTACACAAAAGTTTGCTGACTTCCCTTTACATAAAGAAGTACATCAAGCACTTAACGAAGCTGGATTCGAGTTTTGCACCCCAATCCAAGCTTTGTCGTTACCGATTTTATTAGAAAAAAAAGATATAGCGGGTCAGGCACAAACAGGTACGGGTAAAACTCTGGCCTTTCTAGTCGCCACTTTTAACCACCTTCTGTCTACGCCAATCCCAGCCGAACGCCAACTAAATCAACCTCGCGCAATTATTATGGCGCCGACTCGAGAGTTGGCGATTCAAATTGCTAAAGATGCGAATCTACTGGCTAAGCATACTGGTCTTAAAGTCGGTATCGTTTACGGCGGTGAAGGCTACGAAGTTCAACGCAAAGTATTAGATAAAGGCGTTGATATATTGATTGGTACCACAGGCCGCATTATTGATTATGTGCGTCAAGGTGTGATCAATGTTAGTTGTATTCAAGCAGTGGTACTTGATGAAGCGGATCGCATGTTCGATTTAGGCTTTATTAAGGACATCCGTTTCTTGTTTAGACGTATGCCTGATGCTAAATCACGCTTGAATATGCTGTTCTCTGCAACGCTTTCAATGAAAGTGCAAGAACTTGCTTATGACCACATGAATGAGCCTGAAAAAGTTGAGATCGCGCCAAACGAGAAAACATCAAAGAATATTAAAGAGGAAATCTTCTATCCATCGATGGAGGAGAAGATGCCTTTGCTATTGTCTTTGCTTGAAGAAGACTGGCCAGAAAAAGCCATCGTGTTTTCTAATACCAAACACAGCTGTGAGAAAGTATGGTCATGGCTTGAAGGTGATGGCCATCGCGCAGGCCTGCTAACGGGTGATGTGCCGCAGAAGAAACGTTTACGTATTCTTGAGCAATTTACTAAAGGCGACATCGATATCTTAGTTGCGACCGACGTTGCGGCGCGTGGCTTACATATCTCTGATGTGTCACATGTTTATAACTATGACCTGCCAGATGATTGTGAGGACTACGTGCACCGTATCGGTCGTACTGGTCGTGCGGGTCAAAAAGGGGTATCAGTCAGCTTTGCTTGTGAAGAGTACGCGTTGAACCTGCCTGCTATCGAGTCGTATATTCAGCACTCAATTCCAGTGACATCTTATGACAGCGATGCACTACTTGATGATATTCCACCACCGGTGAGAATTCATCGTAAGCCTAGTACCCATACGCGAAATACTCGTGATCGTAGTTCTGGTCGTCCACAGGGTGGGCAGCGCAATGGACCTCGACGTCATGACAAAACGCGTAGACATTCGTAGGCGATAAAGCTTAATGAAACCACCTCTTTATGCTGCCATTACGTTAGGCTCAAATAGTTTTAATATGCTGGTCGCGAAAACCGTTGCTCAGCAGCCTAAAGTTATTGCCAAGTACAAACGTAAGGTCCGCTTAGCCGAAGGGATCCAGGCCGATGGTTCCCTGAGTGAAGAGGTGCTATTACGTGGTTTAGATTGTCTAACCATGTTCGCAGAGATGCTCCGCAAAGAAGGTATTTCTGCTAATAATGTAGCTGTGATTGCCACGGCTACATTGAGAAATATTTCTAACTCTGATGACTTTTGTCGGCGAGCCTTCCCCATTCTAGGTCACCCTATCGAGATTATTTCTGGCATGCGAGAGGCCGAGCTTATCTATCTGGGTATGGTCGCGACCACTGCAGGTGAGGGGCGTCGCCTTGTCATCGATATTGGTGGAGCTAGCACCGAGTTTATTATTGGCGATGGTACAAAGGTATTACTGAAGACCAGTTTACCTATGGGCTGTGTCACTTTTAATGAATCTTTTTTTAGTAATTTCCCATTCCAACAATTAGATTTTGATGACGCTAAAGCCAAGGTAAAAGCAGTACTTGGTGAGCAACTTTCAGAGCTTAAATCATTAGGTTGGCACTGTGTTGTTGGCGCATCGGGAAGTGTTCAGTCGGTAGTCGAACTCCTCAATCATCGTAACCTTTCAGCGGTTGTTACCTTAGATGTTTTACTGGATTTAAAGCAGGAAATTTTAGCGCAAAATAGTGTGTCTATGCAGGCTATCCCTGGTTTAAATCATGAAAGAGCTCCCACATTTACAGCTGGTATTTCAATTCTGCTGGCCCTGTTTGAATTACTTGAAATAGAAAAACTTCACCTTTCAGGTGGCGCATTACGTGAAGGGGTTTTACAAACCTTAGCCTGTAATATTTAGATCCATTTCTTGTTCTCACTATTTTTAGTTACCCTCCTCAGAAAATAAGTCGTACAACTTCGCTTCTTTATTCTAAATGTATTGGTATTTTACCCTTAGCTACAAGTTTGCTGTCCAACAGTGATAATCATTCTACGACTCTGTATTAGCCAAACTGTTTATAGAATACATTGCATGTGTTCAGTCTAAGCTGGAGCCTCACGCCCAAACCTAGTTAATCTTTTTGAAGTTTCTCCCACATATCAATATGGCTTGATTAAAACGAATTAAGTCTAAATCTAACAACAGAGTGAATAAGTCAGCTTGTTGAGTACTCATGTCGACTTAATAAGTGTAGAGAGTAGGTAGCCCCCCCCATTAGAGCCGATTGAATGTGATTTATTGGATAATGATCATTAATAAGTTTTACACGCTGCAATTGTTAATTTTGTTAACAATTCCGACAGCTTATTCTTGTGTTATCTAGGCTTTATGCTTTGTGAAACCCTAAAACCCCTTATTTGCCTGATGCTTTTTGAATAAAGTACATTGTATAAAGTATTCGTTTAATGTTACGATTTTGTTGCGCTTGGTTGTTTTGACAAGAAAATCACGAATAACACTTTTGGCTAGGCGCTACTCAGGAATGTTTAAGGGAGAATAAATTATGTCTGGAAGTAACGCATTAAAGCGATATAGACCTCAAAAGACTTTGGCGGCTCTAGCAGTCGGTTCGGTTCTATTTTTATCCGCACCTGCAGCGATGGCTGCCGATGGTTTAGGTGTGATGCAAGGTCATATTACTACTGAGTCTGGTTCGAACCTCAGTAATGCAAAAGTGATCATCAAGCATGAGTCAAAAGGAATTGTGAGAGAAACGACAACTGGTGCCAATGGTAGCTTCTCTCTCAAAGGGCTACCAATTGGTAAATATACCGTGTCCATTTCTAAAGATGGTTACTATAAAGTCAGCGAGCAGCACATTGCAGTTACTATAGGTAATGCATTGACTTTCGATGTTGCTCTCGATTTAGAAGATTCTGGTGTAGAGCGAATTGCAGTTAGTGGTGCAAGAATTAGCCGTGTAGATACCTCTAGTACTACAACGTCACAAGTTATCTCTATGAGTGAACTTAACCAATTACCAGTTGAGTTAGATTCAACTGCAATTGCCTTGCTAACCCCTGGCTCTGTAGCTGGTGATGATGGTTTTGGTGGCGTTGCTATTGGCGGCTCATCAGTTGCTGAAAACGGTTATTACCTAAACGGATTGAATATTACTGATTTGCGTAAAGGCATGGGAGACATCGATCTTCCTTGGGAAGCTATTGCACAAACTGAAGTACAAACGGGTGGTGTGTCTGCAGAATATGGCCGCTTTATCGGTGGTGTTGTAAGTTTAGTGTCTAAGTCGGGTGATAATGAGTGGAAGTTTGGGGCAAAAGCTGAAATTGCTCCGGATTCATTAGCTGAGCCGACGTTACGAATGAAAGATGACGGCACTATTGAAGAAGCTAAAGAAGGCTATTGGCAAGAAACTGAATATAATATTTGGGCTTCAGGAGCATTGATTGAAGACAAACTATTCTTCTATGGCTTGTGGAATCCATTTGAAGAAGATGTCACTGCATATGATGAGAATCAGATAAGTGATAAAGAGTGGAAAACTAACCGTTGGTTCACCAAAGTGGATTGGTTTATCCACGAAGATCATTCTATCGGTGTAATGGCCTTTAGTAATGAAGGTGATTATGAAAAGACAGAATTCCAACGAGCAGATGATGGTGGCCGTGGTGATGAAATTGGTCTAACGGAAACAACCTATGGCGGAATTGGTTGGAACGCTCTATATACAGGTTATCTAACAGACGATATCACTTTATCTGCAATGTATGGTGAGATCACTCAATCTACTAAAGATAACTCAGGTACGTTAGATCAATCTACCTACTGGGATCTTCGTTCTGGAACTTGGGAGCGTTTAGGTGATTGGGTCGGCTATGGCTCTTCAGAAACAGAAGACAAGCGAATTACTTACCGTATCGATTTAGACTGGGTAATTGGCGATCATACATTACGAGCTGGCTATGACTATGAGCGTCTAGAAATTGCTGATATTTATACACCTCATGGTGAGGGCTGGTATGAGTATTTTGCTGCGGGCGCAGATAATGCCTACGGTCTGGCAGAAGGTACTGAATATGCGGATTTACGTATTTGGGGCAAAAATAGTGAGACTGAAAACGTTCATACTGCATTATATGTCTCAGATACTTGGGCTGTGACAGATACTGTAACTATTAATGCAGGTGTTCGATATAGCGAGTTTAGCAACACAACGGGCTCTGGTGACAAGTATGTCGATCTTGACGGTCAGTTCGCACCTCGCTTAGGTGCAACATGGGATGTATTAGGTGATGGGGCTAGTAAACTATATGCTTCTTATGGTCGTTATTTCCAGCCAGTGTCTCCAAATACAAATCTACGTATGGCGTCAGCTGCTTATGATTCCCATATTGTTAGTCACCTTGACGGTGTTAATGCAGATGGCTCTCCAATATTAGGAGATGAAATTAGCCGTCGAGTTGTTGCTGACGGATCAGTACCTGATGCTGATCAGCTGTTTAACAATAAAGCAGGTTCAATGTATTCCGATGAATTTGCAATTGGTTATCAGCAGCAGGTAAGTGATGATTGGGCTGTTGGTATTCGTGGTGTTTATCGCGATCTTAAGCAATCGATTGAAGATGTATCGTTTAACTACGGTATGAACCAATGGATTTTAGATAACTATGATGCAAATACGTGGCATGCCGGGAATGGTGAAACAAGTGCTGAAGATTACTTTGTTGGTGGCTGGTTCCCAACCCTAACGAATCCAGGGATAGGAACAGAGATCTATTATGATGTTGATGGTGACGGAGTTAAAGAAACTGTCAATGTTAATGCGGATCAGATGGGATTCCCGGAAGCTGAACGTACTTATAAGGCAATTGAGCTGAACTTCAGCGGTAATGTAACAGAAGACTTTACACTAAATGGTTCTTATACCTGGTCCAAGAGTGAAGGTAATACTGAAGGTTTAGTTCGTTCGGATAACGAGCAGGCCGATCCAGGTTGGACTACGTCATTCGATTATCCTGAACTAATGGATAACGGTGATGGATACTTACCAAATGATCGTCGTCATAACTTTAAACTATACGGTGTTTATAACATTACTGATGATTTCAGTGTTGGTTTTAACTCATACCTACAATCAGGTCGACCAATTAACGCCTTTGGAATACATCCAGAAGATCAAGGCTACTGCGTGCAGGCTGTAGCAATCGATGGAACTTGTTATGGTCGAGATTGGTATGGAGCTTCATCCTTCTATGCTGACGGCGAAGCAGCACCACGTGGCAGCATGGGGCGTACTGACTGGATATATAACATTGATCTAAACATGTCATACACTATGGACTTTAATGAAGCTGGTCGCCTGAACTTCAAGTTGAATGTATATAATCTATTCAACTTCGATGGAGTTAAAGGTGTTGATGAGCAGTACGAGTTTGATAGTGGTGCGAAGAACCTTCGTTATGGCTACCCAGATAGTTTCCAGACTCCACGTTATGTTAGAGCATCTGTTCGTTATGACTTCTAATTTATAAGTTAGTCGCAAATACAAAAAGGCCGCAAATGCGGCTTTTTTTATTTTCATGTCTTGTCCTGAAATGTGTTTACACATTTAGGACTTTATAATGACTACACCAATACCAGCCCGCGTTAAGCGAACACAGCGAGATTATTCGTTAGGCTTTAAATTACAAGTTGTAGCTGCCGTAGAAAAAGGCGATATGACTTATAAACAAGCTCAAACAACCTATGGCATCCAAGGTCGCTCCACGGTACTTACTTGGCTTAGAAAGCACGGTAAGATGGACTGGACTCAACCAGTGAGAATGACTATGCCAAAAACAACTAAAGCTAAAGAAACCCCAGCTCAAAAGATTAAGCGCCTTGAAAAAGAGCTGGAAGATGAGCACTTACGTAATCTATTACTCAATGAAGCCGTTGATATTATTGATGCAGAATATGGAGCTGGCCTTAGAAAAAAGTACTTAGCCAGGGAGCGAGAAGTCTTCAAAAACAGAAAGTAACGAGCTTAAATCGCGCTTGTAAGCTTCTGGGTATAACAAGACAAGCTATCTATCAAAGAGAACGAAGAGCGAATTGTAGAGCAATGGAGTTAGCCCCTGTAAGAGCGATGATACTAGATATCCGTCGGTTTATGCCTCGGATTGGTGGCAAGAAACTCTACTTTTTACTTAAACCTAAGTTCATCGAGAAAGGGATTAAACTTGGGCGCGATAACTTCTTTAGTTACTTGAAAAGTGAAGGCTTGTTAGTCAAACCTAAGCGTAATTATACCAAGACGACTAACAGTAAACATTGGATGAAGAAACATCCAAATTTACTGAAAGAGTTAGTGCCAACAGCACCTGAAGAGGTGTTTGTTAGTGATATAACATATGTGCAATCAGAGCAAGGCATACATTATCTATCATTGGTAACTGACGCGTTCAGTCGTAAAATAATGGGATATGAATTAAGTAATGAAATGAAAGCTACAGACGTAGTCAAAGCGTTAGAAATGACGATAAGTAATCGGCAGTATCAACATCGAGCAGTGCATCACTCAGACAGAGGGTTACAGTATTGCTCTGCCGTTTATCAGTTAGCGTTGCAAAGAAGTGACATCCGCGCATCAATGACCGATGGATATGACTGCTACCAAAACGCACTAGCAGAACGTATAAATGGGATATTAAAGCAAGAGTTTCTATTATCTCCTTGCTGCAACCTTAATGAGTTAAAGCAACTCGTTGAGGAGTCAATTTTTATATACAATGAGCTGAGACCGCACTTAAGCTTGGGTATGAAAACACCTAATCAAGTGCATAAAAAAGACCAGCAGCAGAAGCTACTGGTCTAGTAAAAACCGTCAACCTATTTCAGGACGGGACATCATCCATTAATTACCGACAGTGAAAGCTGGGATCCTTTCTTTACATGCACCAGTGTTCTATAACTAAGAAAAGTGTTTTTTTATGCTTAGAAATATTTAGACACCTTTTATGCGTATTGCATTTTTAGTTAATAAATTGAGTACCAGTAATATTTATCTATGAAATAGCTTTTTTGAATATGAGTCTACACGCCACGCTCTCAGCGATTTATTAACAGCCTCCCTGAACCAACCCCATCTAAATCACGAGTGTTCAACTTGTCTTGTTGAATAAATACTCTTTTTATTGAAATAAAGTCAAAGCTGTCGCGGAAATGATATATTGCATACAAAATAAAGTGTGTGATACATATGTTGCCGCTTTGTTTTGTTGTTGTGGTTTGTTTGGTTTTGAATACGCCTCTTTAAGCAATAGCACTAATAAAAATTATATTCTTGGGAGATGGAAGATGAAGTTTAATAAAGTTGCTAAATTTATTAGCTTGGCGTGTGGTGGTGTAATGGCCCTCTCTGCGCCAGTCTATGCCGCGGAAACAGAGGAAGATAGTGTAGAGCGTATTGAGGTTACCGGTTCGCGTCTAAAGCGTGTTGATATGGAAGGTGCAACACCTGTAACAACGATTACTGCTGAAGATATGGCTGTCGCTGGTTTCTCTACAGTAGGTGATGCGTTACGTTCATCGACATTGAACTCATTCGGTTCATATGGTGGCACGGCAAACAATAGCTGGTCTTCACAAGCAACAATTCAGCTTAAAGGCGCAAGTGCGAGTGACACCTTAGTTTTGCTAGACGGTCAGCGTATGGCTAAATCACCTGTTCTTGGTGGTGCTGCAGCAAACATTAATACAATCCCAACGTCAGCTATTGAGCGTATCGAAATTCTATCTGATGGGGCATCAGCTATTTATGGTACTGATGCGGTAGCGGGTGTTGTAAACGTTATTTTGAAGAAAAGCTTCGAAGGTATCGAATTTAAAGCGCGTGCAGAAGAAACTGAAGCTGAAGGCGGTGATAACCACTCTTTCTCATTCACCGGTGGTTTAAATTCAGAAAATGGTAATCTTGTATTTACCATGGAGCACTACAAGAAAGATAAAATCTTGATGAGTGATCGCCCCTACACAGCTGCGCACGTGAGAGATGGCGAAGATCCAACTGATTTCCGTAGCTGGGTAGGCTTAAGTCAGACTGGTCGTACATTAGATATGGGACCAAATGGTGGTTGGGCATATCAAGCACCTTTTTCTAATACTGATCGTACATGTGCTGATGTTTATGGAGATAACTTCATAGGACCATTGTCTGACAGCAAGTATGCTGGTGAGACAGCATGTGCATACAACTATACCAATGCTGCTGCACTCGATGTTGATCGTGAAAGAACCAACACCTTGATCAACTATGGCTACGATATTACTGACGATATTAAGCTTACTGCTCGTGCTTACTGGGCTGCAAATAAAACCATTGACCAATCAGCACCCGTGCCTGGTTATATCTATTTTCCAGATGCAATGCCAGCTTATACAACAGCTGAAGGTTTAGATTTAGTTGCAACACCAGAAGATGCACGCATGCTATATCGTTATGATACAGCGGGTAACCGTGTGCGCGAAAACCATGACAACATGTATGACATTTTGATTGGTTTAGAAGGCACTACCGAATACGTAGATTGGGATTTTGCGGCAACTTATAACCGCTACGATAACTTCGTATGGGGTACCGGTTACGAATTAAAAGGAGCGTCAACAGATCTAGTCGGAGCATGGGATGATGCGACCAATTCGTTTGTCGGTTGGGATCCGCGTGATCCAAATTCTGTAGCGCCAAGTGGCGGTATGGCTAACTTCGATATGCGTCAAACAGCCTCTTATGCTGAGTTGAGTGGTGGTGCTGGTTTTGATCTGTTTGAACTGGATTCTGGTACTGCAGCAATGTACGTTGGTGCATCATACCGTGAAGAGTCGTTAGACTCTAAAGTAGATGCATTATCTGAAGCCGGTTTGATAAAAGGTGCAAGTGGTGGTTCTGGTGGTGAAGGCGAACGTGATATTAAAGCAATTTTTGCTGAGATGACCATTCCTCTACTTGATAACCTAGAGCTAAACTTAGCTGCACGTTACGATGATTACTCTGACTTTGGTGATACGTTTAACCCTCAGGTTTCTATCCGATATAACCTGTTTGAACCATTATTGCTTCGTGCATCTTGGGGAACTGGTTTTAAAGCACCAAGCTTATCGCAGTTAAACCAGACACCAAGTGAAGGTTGGAACGACATAACGAACTATATGCAATGTTATGAGGAAACGGGTGTTGTTGATGGTTGTACGATTGAAAATAGCATTCCAGTTTATGTTGATAAGAATGAAAACTTAGGTCCTGAAGAGTCTGAAAGCTATAACCTAGGTATGGTTTGGGATATCACAGATAACATCAACATGACTGTTGACTACTGGGTGCTTGATACTGACAACCTAATAGGTCAGATTGGCAATGATGAGCTAGTCTATACGCAAGCTAAACTCTGGGAAGCGGCCGACGCAATGGGCGTTGCACGTCCAGATATTTCAGTGGTTTACCCAGGGACTAGCATCTCTCAGAACAGTTCAGGTAAGCTAACAGAGATGGACAATGTGCTGCAAAACTTTGGTACTGCTGAGCGTGAAGGTATTGATACCAATATTGCTGCAACATTCGAAACTGGAGTGGGAGAGTTTAAACTTGGTCTCGCTTGGTCTCACTATATTAAGTATACCGATAGTGCGCCAATCGGTGGTGAACTAGTGGTATCTCGTAACTGGGCGGGTTCATCAGGAACACCTGATGATCGTGTAAGCTTTAGCACTAATTACATTTTTGCCGATGACCATAGCTTGTTCTATAAAGCTGATTACATTGATGGTCAAACAACGTATGACATCAATGATGATGGTTCAAAGTATGAGATAGATTCATTGATATATCATACTATTACATACTCATACATGATGCCTTGGAACAACTCTATCAGTATCGGTGTAAACAACCTAACTGATGAAGAGCCTGCATTTGAGCAAAATGGTGATTACAGTTCGAGCTTATATGACATTATGGGTCGCAGCTACTGGGTTTCATTCTCTCAAAGTTTCTAAGCTATGATTGATAAGTTTTAGTTGACCTACGAAAAAAGGCACTCAATGAGTGCCTTTTCTTTTTATATGACAGCTGACTACTTTAAAATGCCTAGTAAATCAGCTTCTAAAGACACTTCGGGTTTTTCAACAATACGTCCTATCTCTTTACCATCTTGCTCAACAATAAAGGTTGGGATACGACTGAACTCGTAATTAGCGGCTAAACCTTGTGGATCTTGTTTTTCTCTATCAACGCCTATATAAGTCACTTTAATGTTTGGATTATTAATTTCTTCGATAATACGAATGAACCTTGGGGTTTCGCGGTGACAGTCTGAGCACCATGTACCTATGATGACTATGACCTCTGTCGGCGTATCTATTTTTTGAAGCTGGCTAATCACAGACGCATCAGCGCTATAATTTGTATACTCATCGGTAAACCAGTCAAATTCATTAAGCTCTTGATGTGTTACTGCACCAGTTAAAATCACTTCTTGTTTCTCCTCAGAGCAAGTTGCTAGAAAGCCATCTTGTTTATCTTCAAATGCGCAGCCGCTACTCGCCATACTTTGACTACTGAAAAATAACAATGTGGTTGCGAGTAATGCTTTAACGTTGTTGTGCATGATAATACCTCAGCCAAGAAGAATAGGTTTTAGTTTATTCAAACACGTCCTAACAAATGGTTGAAGCTAACAATCGCCGCATTGTTATAGGGATCACTCTAAATCCAATAAATGCATCTTTAATGTAGGATTTAATGCTAAAGCCTTAAGAGTAAGTTAAGCCAGGCTGATTTAAAGCTTAATATAAAGGAAAGCCTATGACATGTACTCTACTTGTTGGGGGAGCGTAAGTTGAGCCTAGTGGAGAGAAGTGCCTCCTTCTATATAGCAGAGTTACGGGCTTACATTAATAACGTTATGCGCAGTAGTCTTGTAAGACATTTGACTATATAGCTATGTTTCTCATAGAGGACTAGCGACATATACTGATATAGAACTATGTGACTTGCTGTAAATAGGTAGTAGCATTGATATGTCGCTCTATTGCGATCTACTTTGAAGTGAAAAATGTGGAAGCTGTAGAAAATGAAGAGAGGCACTTAATCGAATGAATGATAATTTGAAAATTGTTTAGAATTCTTTGTGCATCTGCAAAATACTGTACTAGACTCATTATCCCAGCGCACAAATAGTGACCGCAAACGACGGTTTTGTGGATAACTCTGGGGGTATTTAGTGGGTATGGTGTGCTTATTTTATCTTTTTGAAAAAACGTCGTTTTTCTTTCAAAAAGCGCTTGCGCTCAGATCAAAACCCCCTATAATGCGCATCCACTGACACGGCACAGCAGGCCAATGGCTCTTAGCAAAAGCTAGGTAGCAAGGGACTTGCAGCGGTGTTAGAGAGATTAACTTCTACGGAAATTAACCTCAGGTGATAATCGCTTTAAGAGCTTCGGGTTTTGACTTCTGGTTAAGAAATCATCGCTTGAAAAACTTCTTAAAATAAGCGCTTGACGCCGACACTGGAGAGTGTAGAATACGCCTCCTCAAGCCAACGACCTAGCGTCTTAGGCTGCTAACTGAGAGATTCGTTCTCAATAGGATTAGCACCGCTCTTTAACAATATGACAAGCAAATCTGTGTGGACACTCACAGAGATTAAGTTATTCGAAATTGTCTCTCACGAGGCAATCAAAAATTGACTTAATGAATGAGTGTTCATAGCAATATGTAATACAGAATTCGTTGAGCCGCTGATTTAGCCTTACTTGTAAGGTGGAAGAAGCAAAAAAACTTTAATTGAAGAGTTTGATCATGGCTCAGATTGAACGCTGGCGGCAGGCCTAACACATGCAAGTCGAGCGGTAACACAAGGGAGCTTGCTCCTGAGGTGACGAGCGGCGGACGGGTGAGTAATGCCTAGGTATCTGCCCAGTCGAGGGGGATAACAGTTGGAAACGACTGCTAATACCGCATACGCCCTACGGGGGAAAGGAGGGGACCTTCGGGCCTTCCGCGATTGGATGAACCTAGGTGGGATTAGCTAGTTGGTGAGGTAATGGCTCACCAAGGCGACGATCCCTAGCTGGTCTGAGAGGATGATCAGCCACACTGGAACTGAGACACGGTCCAGACTCCTACGGGAGGCAGCAGTGGGGAATATTGCACAATGGGCGAAAGCCTGATGCAGCCATGCCGCGTGTGTGAAGAAGGCCTTCGGGTTGTAAAGCACTTTCAGCGAGGAGGAAAGCTCAAGCGTTAATAGCGTTTGGGTGTGACGTTACTCGCAGAAGAAGCACCGGCTAACTTCGTGCCAGCAGCCGCGGTAATACGAGGGGTGCAAGCGTTAATCGGAATTACTGGGCGTAAAGCGTACGCAGGCGGTTTGTTAAGCAAGATGTGAAAGCCCCGGGCTCAACCTGGGAACTGCATTTTGAACTGGCAAACTAGAGTCTTGTAGAGGGGGGTAGAATTTCAGGTGTAGCGGTGAAATGCGTAGAGATCTGAAGGAATACCGGTGGCGAAGGCGGCCTCCTGGACAAAGACTGACGCTCAGGTACGAAAGCGTGGGGAGCAAACAGGATTAGATACCCTGGTAGTCCACGCCGTAAACGATGTCTACTCGGAGTTTGGTGTCTTGAACACTGGGCTCTCAAGCTAACGCATTAAGTAGACCGCCTGGGGAGTACGGCCGCAAGGTTAAAACTCAAATGAATTGACGGGGGCCCGCACAAGCGGTGGAGCATGTGGTTTAATTCGATGCAACGCGAAGAACCTTACCTACTCTTGACATCCAGAGAATTCGCTAGAGATAGCTTAGTGCCTTCGGGAACTCTGAGACAGGTGCTGCATGGCTGTCGTCAGCTCGTGTTGTGAAATGTTGGGTTAAGTCCCGCAACGAGCGCAACCCTTATCCTTATTTGCCAGCACGTAATGGTGGGAACTTTAGGGAGACTGCCGGTGATAAACCGGAGGAAGGTGGGGACGACGTCAAGTCATCATGGCCCTTACGAGTAGGGCTACACACGTGCTACAATGGTCGGTACAGAGGGTTGCGAAGCCGCGAGGTGGAGCTAATCTCACAAAGCCGGTCGTAGTCCGGATCGGAGTCTGCAACTCGACTCCGTGAAGTCGGAATCGCTAGTAATCGTAGATCAGAATGCTACGGTGAATACGTTCCCGGGCCTTGTACACACCGCCCGTCACACCATGGGAGTGGGCTGCACCAGAAGTAGATAGCTTAACCTTCGGGAGGGCGTTTACCACGGTGTGGTTCATGACTGGGGTGAAGTCGTAACAAGGTAGCCCTAGGGGAACCTGGGGCTGGATCACCTCCTTACCTATACGACTAACTTAATAGTTGTTGAGTGTTCACACAGATTGCTTGTTTGTCTCTACTTTGTAGGGATGAGCGACGAAATATCCTACTTCACGTAGTTGATATCGTTCTTTAAAAATTTGGAAAGCTGATAGTAATAATCGAAAGATTATTGCGAAATTAAAAAATTGAGTTCTATAAACACTTAACATTAAGTGTCTTAGCTCGTTGTTTAACATTAACTTGTTGGATGATGAGATAAAAATTCTAATTTTGGCGAAAGTAGAAACCATTAGTTACGATACGGCTGTTGTGAGCTTACCCGCTCAGAACAACGGATATATCTCATAGAGACTTATTTGGGTTGTATGGTTAAGTGACTAAGCGTATATGGTGGATGCCTTGGCAGTCAGAGGCGATGAAGGACGTAGTAACTTGCGAAAAGCGTTGGCGAGCTAGTAACAAGCATTTGAGCTAACGATGTCCGAATGGGGAAACCCACATGCATAAGCATGTATCACTACATGAATACATAGTGTAGTGAGGCGAACCCGGGGAACTGAAACATCTAAGTACCCGGAGGAAAAGAAATCAACCGAGATTCCCCTAGTAGCGGCGAGCGAACGGGGATTAGCCCTTAAGCGTAGAGGGTGTTAGTGGAATGTGTTGGAAAGCACAGCGGCACAGGGTGATAGCCCCGTACATGAAAACTAACTTTACGTGAAAACGAGTAGGACGGGACACGTGACATCCTGTTTGAACATGGGGGGACCATCCTCCAAGGCTAAATACTCCTGACTGACCGATAGTGAACCAGTACCGTGAGGGAAAGGCGAAAAGAACCCCTGTGAGGGGAGTGAAATAGAACCTGAAACCGTATACGTACAAGCAGTGGGAGCGGTTCTTGAGACCGTGACTGCGTACCTTTTGTATAATGGGTCAGCGACTTACATTTTGTAGCAAGGTTAAGCGAATAGCGGAGCCGTAGGGAAACCGAGTGTTAACTGCGCGTTTAGTTGCAAGGTGTAGACCCGAAACCGAGTGATCTAGCCATGGGCAGGTTGAAGATTGAGTAACATCAATTGGAGGACCGAACACACGTATGTTGAAAAATGCGGTGATGACTTGTGGCTGGGGGTGAAAGGCCAATCAAACTCGGAGATATCTGGTTCTCCTCGAAAGCTATTTAGGTAGCGCCTCGTACGAATACCATTGGGGGTAGAGCACTGTTAAGGCTAGGGGGTCATCCCGACTTACCAACCCTTTGCAAACTCCGAATACCAATGAGTACTATACGGGAGACACACGGCGGGTGCTAACGTCCGTCGTGAAAAGGGAAACAACCCAGACCATCAGCTAAGGTCCCAAAGTTATTGCTAAGTGGGAAACGATGTGGGAAGGCTTAGACAGCTAGGATGTTGGCTTAGAAGCAGCCATCATTTAAAGAAAGCGTAATAGCTCACTAGTCGAGTCGGCCTGCGCGGAAGATTTAACGGGGCTAAGCAATACACCGAAGCTATGGGTACTAGTGTTTACACTGGTGCGGTAGAGGAGCGTTCTGTAAGCCGTTGAAGGTGAAGGGGTAACCCACACTGGAGGTATCAGAAGTGCGAATGCTGACATGAGTAACGATAAAGGGGGTGAAAAACCCCCTCGCCGAAAGACCAAGGGTTCCTGTCCAACGTTAATCGGGGCAGGGTGAGTCGACCCCTAAGGCGAGGCCGAAAGGCGTAGTCGATGGGAAACGGGTTAATATTCCCGTACTTCTGCTAACTGCGATGGAGAGACGGAGAAGGCTAGGCTAGCGCGGCGTTGGTTGTCCGCGTTTAAGGTTGTAGGCTGTACACTTAGGCAAATCCGGGTGTACTTAAGGCTGAGAGCTGATGACGAGGTCCTAAGGGACTGAAGTAGTTGATGCCATGCTTCCAGGAAAATCTTCTAAGCTTCAGGTTAGCAGGAATCGTACCCCAAACCGACACAGGTGGTCGGGTAGAGAATACTAAGGCGCTTGAGAGAACTCGGCTGAAGGAACTAGGCAAAATGGTACCGTAACTTCGGGAGAAGGTACGCTCCTAGCGGTGATGAGACTTGCTCTCTAAGCTGCCGGGAGTCGCAGATACCAGGTGGCTGCAACTGTTTATCAAAAACACAGTACTGTGCAAACTCGCAAGAGGAAGTATACGGTATGACGCCTGCCCGGTGCCGGAAGGTTAATTGATTGGGTTATCTTCGGAGAAGCTCATGATCGAAGCCCCGGTAAACGGCGGCCGTAACTATAACGGTCCTAAGGTAGCGAAATTCCTTGTCGGGTAAGTTCCGACCTGCACGAATGGCGTAATGATGGCCACGCTGTCTCCAGCCGAGACTCAGTGAAGTTGAAATTGCGGTGAAGATGCCGTATACCCGCGGCTAGACGGAAAGACCCCGTGAACCTTTACTATAGCTTGGCACTGAACATTGAACCTACATGTGTAGGATAGGTGGGAGACTTTGAAGCTTCGTCGCTAGATGGAGTGGAGTCAATCTTGAAATACCACCCTTGTAGTTTTGATGTTCTAACCGCGGCCCCTGAATCGGGGTTCGGGACAGTGCCTGGTGGGTAGTTTGACTGGGGCGGTCTCCTCCCAAAGAGTAACGGAGGAGCACGAAGGTTGGCTAAGTACGGTCGGACATCGTACGGTTAGTGCAATGGCATAAGCCAGCTTAACTGCGAGACATACACGTCGAGCAGGTACGAAAGTAGGTCATAGTGATCCGGTGGTTCTGTATGGAAGGGCCATCGCTCAACGGATAAAAGGTACTCCGGGGATAACAGGCTGATACCGCCCAAGAGTTCATATCGACGGCGGTGTTTGGCACCTCGATGTCGGCTCATCACATCCTGGGGCTGAAGTCGGTCCCAAGGGTATGGCTGTTCGCCATTTAAAGTGGTACGCGAGCTGGGTTCAGAACGTCGTGAGACAGTTCGGTCCCTATCTGCCGTGGGCGTTGGATGATTGAAGGAAGCTGCTCCTAGTACGAGAGGACCGGAGTGGACGAACCGCTGGTGTTCGGGTTGTTATGCCAATAGCATTGCCCGGTAGCTACGTTCGGAATCGATAACCGCTGAAAGCATCTAAGCGGGAAGCGAGTCCTAAGATGAGTCATCCCTAGGAATTTAATTCCTCTAAAGAGCCGTTCGAGACTAGGACGTTGATAGGCAAGGTGTGTAAGCGTTGTGAGGCGTTGAGCTAACTTGTACTAATGACTCGTGAGGCTTAACCATACAACCCTGATGGGTTTTATGAGTTAACTATGTTTCTTATAGAAACCAGAATTAGAAAACACTTAATGTAGTGTGAACCCAATTTATTAAGACTTGCATAGCGAGTCCAGCTTTCTAAATTTACCAAATTTGTCTGGAAACCATAGAGTTGTGGCACCACCTGAATCCATTCCGAACTCAGAAGTGAAACGCAATATCGCCGATGGTAGTGTGGGGTCTCCCCATGTGAGAGTAGGTCATTTCCAGGCGCTAAATTAAGTAGAGAAGCCACCTTGTTAAGGTGGCTTTTTTGCGTTTGGAGCTTTTTAAAATAGCACTATATTGCTTATAACTGCTTCTTATCCTTTAAGGTGGCTCATCCACTTAAGTAGGCATAAATGCCTACTCCCGACGTCATCCCGCCGCTAAGCGGGTTCTCCAGCTTCGTAACAAGTTACTCGCGCTGCAAAGCCCTTGAATGCGTTGCATCCAGAGCAGGACTTCTTCGCCCCCATGTGAGAGTAGGTCATTTCCAGGCACCTATTTATTCTCGAAAGAGAAGCGATAAAGCCCGTTGCTAACGCAACGGGCTTTTTTCGTTTTTGTCTGGGCTCATTATTGTAAGAATTGACCACTCGCACATGGGGAAATAGAAAGCCCGGGCGTAGTGAGGCTCAATACCCATGTGGAGTAGGGCAAATATCGCGCTAGCGATGTGCTAATGGCCTAAAATAGTTCCGGACATTTTCTGCATTCACCATATATGGACCCATCCGGTTTGCAAGGTATTTAATATCGACTTTGAGAAGAGTTCATTGCACCCATATATTCGGCCTGTTATTGAGGTACTCCTCTGGCCCTGATGGATATTTGCTTCTACTTTCCTTATCATCCTTACGGCTTCTTTAGAGCCTGTGGCGAAGCAAGGTTTTAAGCAGAACAGTCTGACTGTCTCATCATCAAATCAATTATCTTGGCAACTTGGTGGTTAGCAAAACTTATGATTATCTCGTTAAGTTGACGCGTTAATGATTAATTTATACTGTGATACGGTATTCATCTTCTCTTGCTGCTATAACCCACGCTATTCGTGCAAGCTTATTAGCTACGGCAACACAAGCTCTGTTAAAGCCACGCCTTTCTGCAAGTGCGCTAGCCCAGCAACTAAATCTGTCAGTTTTATTAGAACTATGCTGTAAGACAGTTCTTGCCCCGTGGATAAATAGCGTTCTCAAATAAGCGTTTCCTCGCTTACTAATACCAAGCAAATTATTTTTCCCGCCACTACTATGCTGTTTGGGTACTAGACCGCACCATGCTGAAAAATGTCTCCCATTGGTAAAATCTTTACCTTGCCCAACAGCTGCATAAAATGCTGTGGCAGTCACAGGGCCAATGCCTGGTACGCTTTCTAAGCGCTGGCATACTTGGTTACTTTTCACCTCTTGTTGAACTTGGGCATCACAGTTTTTAAGTCGCTTCTCAATGTCATTAAACTCTTCATATAGTTGATAAAAAACACTTCGGCCTTTGACTGTTAATTCGTTATCGGCATTTTCTAGAATATCTGGTAGCTTTGTCCTAAAAGACGCTTTTCCTTTTGTGATGACAATGCCGTACTCAGCGAGCATACCTCTCACTTGATTTATCAGTGCAGTAGATTGTTTGTTTAGTCTTTCTCTCATTCGATGCAGCATCTGAATATCTTGCTGCTCTACTGGCTTAGGCTCTACAAAGCGCATGTTGGGGCGTTGTGCTGCTTCAGCTATCGCAAGTGCATCGTTATAGTCATTCTTATTTCCTTGTCTGTAGGGAACGACATACTGGGGTGCTATTAACTTAACTTGATGGCCAACTTTCTCGAACTCCCTAGCCCAATAGTTTGCACCGCCACAGGCTTCCATCACAACAAGGCAAGGTTCTATTTGAGCAAGAAAAAGCACTAACTCTTTGCGCTTAATTATCTTCTTTTTGACAAGCTTTCCGGCTTTATTAACGCCAACAAAATGAAAAACGGACTTTGCGATATCAAGACCAATTGTAGTAATGTTCATAGTGGACCCGTCCTCTTTCTGATGAGTTTAAGCAACTACATCGTGGCCCATTGTGAGGCCGATTAAAAGTGGATGGGTCCATTCCATTATCCATGTGGTTCAGCGCGAAGCTTTAGC
Organism: Shewanella pealeana ATCC 700345; assembly: GCF_000018285.1. Lineage (NCBI taxonomy): Bacteria > Pseudomonadati > Pseudomonadota > Gammaproteobacteria > Alteromonadales > Shewanellaceae > Shewanella > Shewanella pealeana. Next base: position 500,652 of record NC_009901.1, read on the forward strand.
GTAGCTGGCCATGACAGGCGCCATTTTTATTTCACTTTTGTAAAAGTGAAAACAAAGCAGTGGTCTCGAAAGAGATGCGAGAAAGGCCGTTGATAGTGCAGCGGGCTTGCGGGGGGGGGGGGGGGACCAAATTGCTTCAGGCTATTAACGGAGATTTCTATATCTATATAGGGGGGCGCTAAAAAATATCCCAGAGCATTTGAGTGGAAATCAGTATTTGGAAGGTAAGGAGTTTTAGCTTTGGTGACTATAGAGCAAAAAGAGCCACTTTTGTGGCTCATAGATGTTTGTAGGAATAAAATTTAGCTGAGAATTTTTTCTAAGATGGCTTTATTAGCTTCCGGAAATTCAAAGTCAGTTAGTTTTTCGATTTCGACCCATTGTACTGGCTGTCCTTCTAAGCCCTCAGCCTCGCCAGTAAAATGTGTTACCCAGTGGATATCTAAGAAGACTTGTTTGTCACCATAATCATGGTGAATTTCCATCAGAGGCTCGGTGCTAACAACATCTAAGTTAACTTCTTCCTTTAGCTCTCGTATAAGGGCTTGTGAGGTGGTTTCTTGTTTTTCGACCTTACCACCCGGGAATTCCCATTTTCCGCCTTGGTGAAGATGTTCTGGGCGTTTCGCTAACAAAATTCGTTTATGTGGGTCTTGGATCACTCCGACAGCAACATGAATTTGTTTGCTCATCGGTTTTTATCATCTTCGAATGGATTGTTGTCTAGGAAAAAGTCGGCATCATCGTAGCCTAATTGATCTAATAACTCTGGAGCGAATTCAGGTTTAACTGGAATTGCATTTTTCTCAGACGCCCAGTCACCAAGGTCAATAAGCTTACAGCGTTCACTGCAAAAAGGTTTGAACTCAGCTTCAGCATTCCAAGTAACAGGTGTTTGGCAGGTTGGGCATTTTACGGTTAAAGACATAGAGAACCTTGTCAGTTAAGAGGCTGACGCTTGATAGTGTATTAGTAGATTTTAAAGTGTTAGGCGCAGGTTGCCAACTCGAATTCGATAGTTTGATCTGAGTGTTTTTGTTGGTCAAACTTTACAAAGTGAATAGCGTAGCGGTTCCTATTGCCACTAATGGTTGGGTAACAACCTTGCTCTGCGGCGAGCTTGACCCGTATTAGAGATAAAGGCTGCTTACTACAGCCTTGGTAAAAGCCACCACAAGCCTGCTGCAATTGGTACTCAGTTGTCTGCCTTGTTAAGTCCAGTAGCAAAATTACAGGTGAAAGTATACTTGCAAAGTGGCTTACCCAATCTTGATATTCACATTGACGGTCTTCCCAAGGTTTTGCTAGCCAGTAATGTAGTTGCGGTAAGTCAAAGTTACAACTTGCGCCTGGCATATTGAATCTTTGCCGAAGTGCAGACAAGAAGCGATCTTTTTGTAGTTCATGGCCTGGTCGTTGGGAGGCTTGTAATATCTCTCTGCAAGTACTTAACTTTGATATATATCGTTCAACTTGCTCATCATTAATAGAAGGTAGTGATTGCCATTTCGATAAGGCAAACAGTTGTCTATCTAAGTCTTTGAGGATTTCACCACGGTAATCGCAGCGTTCGGTTAGCTCGCATAAAGAGAATAAGGGGTAAAAACAGCGATGTTGGTGATCTTGATCTAGGTTGGCCTGCAGCTGCTGCGCTAAATATTCTAGGCGCAGGTAGCTACGAGTTTTTTCGTTCAAAGGCTGTTCATAGATCAATTCAGTCATGGCGTTATTCAAGAATTACTGGCTAATTTTAAATAAAAGTTATGTAGTGCGAGTACCTTGCACTTTAACGCCGATATCTCTCCTTGATTGTCTATGACATCATCAGCTTTTGACAGTTTCTCGGCTCTAGAAGCCTGACTGCCTATTATATTTTTTACTTGTTCTGCAGTAACCGCATCTCTGCTTATGGTTCTTTGTTGCTGCAGTTTAGGTGAAATATCCACCACAAGTGTTCGATCTACTAACCTATCTAACCCGTTCTCAAATAGCAAGGGCACGACCATAATTACGTAATCTGTTTGAGCATCTTTGCATTGTTGCAGCATAGATTCTCTGATCATTGGGTGTAATAGGTTATTTAACCAGACTCGTTCAGAATCATCAGAAAAAATTTTATCTCTAAGCTTTGAGCGATCTAGGTTGCCGTCTGCTAAAAGTGTGTCAGCACCGAAGTGCTCAACAATTTTAATAAGTCCTGTAGAACCCTTTGCTACAACATCACGGGCGATGATATCGGCATCGACGAGCGAAATGCCGAGTTCAGCAAAGAGATTGGCGACGGTAGTTTTGCCACTTCCTATACCGCCTGTTAGCCCAACTATAAAATCAGCCATAGTTTTTACCTCATAGCCATTATAAAGTGGACAGATACCAGTTGGTAATGCTCTCGCCCCAGATCATGGCTATCCAGCCTGCAGCAGCGATGTAAGGTCCAAATGGAATTGGGTTGCCATGGTTTAATTTCTTGAACACAATAAGTGCTATACCCACTACTGCGCCTACGAGCGATGAAAGTAAGATAACAAGAGGCAGTACTTGCCAGCCGAACCAGGCGCCAAATACGGCTAGTAACTTAAAGTCGCCATAGCCCATACCATCCTTGCCAGTAAGCAGTTTAAACAGCCAGAACACGCACCATAAACTTAGGTAACCGGCTGCGGCGCCAATTAAGGCATCGGATGTTGTTGCAAAGGTGCCGCCTAAGTTAATGATCAGCCCCAGCCATAACAGGGGCAAGGTAATTTGGTCGGGTAATAGCATCTCGTCTAGATCTATGCCTGTTAAGGCGATAAGACAAAAAGTCAGTAAAGCGGTTAGAGCAAACTCTAAAGTTGGGCCAAAATGCCAGGCTAAGAAAGCGACTAAGCCGGCAGTGATAAACTCGACAATAGGGTAGCGAGCCGAAATCGGGTTACTACATGCTGCGCACTTGCCTCTTAGCATCAACCAGCCAAGCATTGGCAGGTTATGAATAGCCTTGATATTGGTTTTACATTTAGGGCAGGCAGAACCGGGAACGACTAGGTTGTATTTTATAGGAAACGCATCAATTGGCGCTTCAAGTTGCTGTTTATTACTATCGAACACCTGCTTTTTGTATTCACTCAGGTAGTGATTACACTCTTGCTGCCATTCACGTTTCATCATCACCGGCATACGGTGGATCACCACGTTTAAAAAGCTACCGATAACAGCAGCAAACACAAAGCTTAACGCGATAAAAAGCCAAGGATTCTGGCTAAAAACAGAAATTAGTTCAGTCATTATTTTTCTTAAATTTGAATTTTATACTGGAATTAACCGCCTACAACTTTACCCATCTGGAAGATGGGTAAGTACATGGCGACAATTAGACCACCAACCACGGTGCCGATAACCACCATCATAATCGGTTCTATCAGACTTGATAAGCCATCTACGGCATCATCCACCTGCATCTCATAAATGTTTGCCACTTTATTGAGCATATTATCGAGTGAGCCCGACTCTTCGCCGATCATCACCATCTGGATCAGCATATCGGGAAACAGTCCCGTGGTGCGCATGGCTACATTCATCTGCATTCCCGACATCACTTCGGTGCGGATTTTAAATATGGCCTTACGATACACTGCGTTACCCGATGCGCCCGCTGCGGACTCTAGGCCATCGATTAAGGGAACACCAGCGGCAAAGGTAGTTGCTAATGTGCGAGCGAAGCGGGCCATGGCACCTTTATGCAGAATGGGGCCAATGGCGGGGATTTTTAAAACAAAGGTGTCAACCTGATCTCTAAAGTGTTGCGAGCCTAGATGCGCTTTCTTAAAGGCAAAGATAGCTAGACCAATAGCAAGTACAAAAAAATACCAAGAGTGTTCAAGCCCCCTTGAAATTTTCAATACGAATTGGGTAAAAGGTGGAAGCTCAGCGCCAAAGCCTTTAAAAATCTCTTCAAACTGCGGCACGACGAACAGTAATAAAAGAGAGGTAACCAAGATAGCAACGATAACAACGGCTGCTGGGTAGAACATCGCCTTCTTAATTTTCGACTTTAGAGCTTCTGATTTTTCTCTATAGGTCGCTATACGATCAAATACGGTATCGAGGGATCCTGAGTGTTCGCCTGCTGCAACAAGATCCACATAGAGATCATCGAAATATTGTCTGTGAGGTCTGAGCGCATCAGATAATGGAATACCAGATTGAATCTCGGCAAGAATAGTTGCTAACAGTTCTCGCATCTTGGCTTTTTCATGACCACGGCCAAGCAGCTCTATTGTGGTGACTAGAGGCACGCCTGCCGCAAGCATGGTCGCTATCTGACGAGTGACCATGGCTATATCCATGGGTTTAATTTTGGCGTCCCCTAGTTTAAACAGGGGAGCAGATTGTTTTTTTACTGACTTAGGGTTTACCCCTTGGCTCTTTAATTGAGCGCGTATTTCTGCGCTAGAGACGCCCCTGAGTTCACCAGAAGTTTTTGTGCCATCTCGATTGGTGCCTTTCCACTCGAAGGTGAGGACTTTTGATTGGTTTTTCGTTTTCTTGGCGCGAGTCTTTTTAGGTTTAATTGTTGCCGTCGCCATAACGTATCCTTTTGATATTTAGGTGCAGTAGTTAAAGTTGGGGATATTAAAAGCTAGTGACGCGGTTTATTTCTGCAATACTGGTGACGCCTTGGATGACTTTTAGCAGGCCTGAATCTCGTAAGTCGCGCATGCCTTGAAGTTTGGCTTGCTTAAGGATTTGCAGTGAATTACCGCCTTCCATAATAGTGCGAGCAATTTCATCCGACATCTTCATTACCTCATAGATACCGACTCGGCCTTTATAACCGCCGGAGCATAGGTCACAACCCACGGGTTTGTGGGGGATAATGCCTGCATCGACTTGTTGCTGGTTAAAGCCGAGCTTTAATAACTCTTCTGCTGGGATCGCTTCAGGCGCTTTACAGGTTGGGCAGAGGCGCCTCGATAGCCGCTGAGCGATAATCAGGTTGACCGAGCTAGCGATGTTGTAACCGGGGACGCCCATGTTGATTAAGCGGGTGAGTGTTTCTGCAGCGGAGTTAGTATGCAAAGTCGAAAGAACCAAGTGCCCGGTTTGCGCCGCTTTAATGGCAATTTCAGCAGTTTCCAAATCTCGAATTTCACCGACCATGACCACATCGGGGTCTTGTCGCAGGAATGAACGTAGCGCTGATGCGAAGGTTAGACCTGCCTTAAGATTGATATGAACCTGGTTGACCCCTTCGAGATTAATCTCAACCGGATCTTCGGCGGTAGAGATATTACGCTCTTCGGTGTTAAGAATATTAAGGCCAGTATAAAGCGATACCGTTTTACCCGAGCCTGTAGGGCCTGTTACCAAGATCATCCCTTGCGGTTTTTGCAGCATCTCTTCATACAGTAATCTTTGGTCATCTTCATAGCCGAGTTTTTCGATGCCAAGCTGAGCGGATGATGAGTCCAAGATACGCATTACAATCTTCTCGCCCCAGATGGTAGGCAAGGTGCTGACACGAAAGTCGATAGATTTGGTGCGCGATAGCTTCATCTTGATACGACCATCTTGCGGCACTCGGCGTTCGGCAATATCAAGTTTTGACATCACCTTTAAGCGGGCAGAGATGCGACCGGAAAGATTTACTGGTGGCTCGGAGACCTCATGTAAAATACCGTCGATGCGAAAACGGATGCGGTAACGCTTTTCATAGGGCTCAAAATGCAGATCTGATGCGCCTTTGCGAATGGCATCGGTGAGGATTTTATTGATATAGATAACGATCGGCGCGTCGTCTTTACCACTGTTTTCTTCCTCATCACGTTTGTCTGTATCTGTAACTTCTATACCTGCCAAGGCTTCTTCGTCTATCGCACTTAAGTCTAGGCCGCTAATATCGTCTTCGAGAATAGAGTCTATAGCTTTACTGAGCTTATCGTCCTCGACTAGAATCGCTTCTGCATGCAAACCGGCACTAAACTGAAAGTCTTCTAAAGCTGCTATGTTTGTAGGGTCGGATGTGGCGATATAGAGACGATTACCGCGCTTAAAAAGTGGCAAGCATTTGTGCTTCTCTATCAGTTTCTTATTGAGGAATTCTTCGGGGATGGAGCCTATCTCGAACTCGTTTAAGTCTAATAGCGGTGTGCCGTATTCTTCGTAGCATAACTCTGCGATTTCACGAGCGCTAATCAAGTTATCCTTTACTAAAGTAGCCACAAGCCCCTGACGGAGCTTGCGACTTTTAGACACGGCTTCACTTAGCTGCTTTTCATTAAGCAAACCTTTGCGAATAAAGAGGGTCGATAACCCTAAGTGAAGGCCGGTTGTTGGCATTGAATATTAGTATACAGCTACTGAATGTAACCTTTTATACTGATGGTGCTACATATAGACCCGCTGCTTTTTCACAAAGCTCTAAATCATCAGCAGTTGCACCAGTTGCTTTGGTCATTACATAAGACACTGACCCCGTAGCAGCAAATGTCGCAGTCAAAATACACTTAGCTTCTGTCCACACTAGAACTGTTTCTGCATCTTGCGCTACATCAGCTGCAAGAGTGGTGAACTTTGCATTAGCATTTACTTCAGCCTTAATTTCATCACAACCGATACCAGTTTGAATACAAGTTGGGATTTTTTGGGCGAAGGTTGAAACGCCTTTCATCGCGCCGCTACCTTGGGCTGAGGTCACATAATCTTTATACGCAGGCAATGCTACTGCTGCTAAGATACCGATAATCGCAACTACGATCATCAATTCAATTAGGGTGAAGCCCTTAGCGTTATTCATGTTTGATTTCATCATGCTTTTCATGTCTATCTCCATTAGAAAGCTGTTATATCAGTAAGCTAGTGCTTCAACCTTGCTTGATGCTCCTGCGCTAGCACGTCGCAATTTCCTATGCTAATGGTCACGACTAGGGAGGAATACTATTACTTAAGAGTATCTACCATAGTGATTTAGTGACGCTTAGCGCGACTTAAGGTATCCGTGTCTATCTTAAAAATAAAAAGTAAATTTAAAGGTCTGCTGTCGTTATTGTTAACTAAATTGCTAACTAACTTTGCTAACTAATATGGTTAGCTAAATTAGCCTACTCATGTTTGATTAATAAATATTCTAATCAATATCGTTAAAACCAAATTTAAAGTTAAAGCCAGAGTTAAATTAAAAGCTATATCAATAACGAGTTAACCAAGCTGGCAATCTCGCCTAAGTGCAAGTTAGTATAAAGTTAACGAAAATGGAATAGTAGTTTGCCATAAAGTGGTCGTTTAATTGCTAATTTTTCTAAAAAATAAGTAATTGTGGGTAGTTTGGTTATAGTGGTTATTTGGCTGTGCTGTAAATATTGACACTTATTGTTGAGGTGTCATTTTTTTGGTGGTGAGTTTTTGCTCTAATATTTTATTGATTGGGCTCTAATGTCAGCAAAAAAAAGGCTAAGCATTTCGCTTAGCCTTTCTTGTTTTAGCCTTTGTCTCGTCCTGAGATAAGTCCCGTCCTGAGATAAGTTGACACTTTGGACTCTTATTTGGGCTAGACAAATGATGCTAATATGGCTTATGTGTTACTTAAGTCTTAACGATAGATCCAGTGCGCGCACATGCTTAGTTAATGCACCTACTGAAATATAATCGACACCTGTTTTTGCGAAGTTGGCGATAGTATCTAAGGTTACGTCGCCAGAGACTTCAAGTTTCACACCTTGTCCTCTCGCCTTATAGCTGTTGTTGAGCTCAACGGCTTCTATCATCATGGTGACATCGAAATTATCTAACATAACAATATCAGACTGCGCGTCGAGGGCCTGCTTTAGCTCATCAATACTCTCAACTTCTACTTCTACTGGTTTGTCTGCATTGAGTTCTCTGGCTGCTTGAATCGCTTTAGCTATGCTGCCGCAGGCCATGATGTGATTTTCTTTGATCAGAAATGCATCGAATAAACCTATGCGATGGTTTTGTCCACCACCACAAGTGACCGCATACTTCTGTGCGGTGCGCAGGCCTGGAATCGTTTTACGGGTATCGAGCAGGCGGGTATGTGTGCCGGCAAGTTTATCCACGTAATGTTTGGTCAGCGTTGCAACACCAGATAGAGTCTGGATGAAGTTCATAGCCGTGCGCTCACCCGTTAGGATGGCTCTTGCTGGCCCTTCTAGCTCACAAAGGAGTTGGTTGGGCAGCACTAAGTCGCCATCATCAACATGCCAATGCAGTGCGACTTCACCACCTAGCTGGTTAAACACTTGTTCAGCCCAGGCTTTTCCACAAAATACACCTTCTTCTCGAGTGATTAAGCTGGCTTGTGCAGTTTTATCCGCTGGAATAAGTAGTGCTGTGATGTCTGTGTCGGCTCTTTGGGCAGAAGTGAGTTTAGAATTGGGATCTTGGTGACCTAAATCTTCATCTAATGCGGCTTTGACTGAGAGACGAATATCATTTTCAAGCATGGTGGCTATCCTTACTGACTTATAACTTATCTATAACTGGGTTATAACTGTTGTATACATGGGGCACGCTTTAATAGAGGTTTTAATCTTAACATAAGTCTTTAGGGGGGGAGCTAGCATTATCATTGCTTATACTCTGTAAATCGCCGTATTTAGAGGGTGATAAATCTCAAAAGCGCGACTATATTCATAGGGTTAAAACTGTTAAAGTGAATAATAATATTTGCTTTAGGATCATTGTTTTGTCGCTGACTTTAGTCGATGGTTGGGTGGCGCAGGCGAGATGCTGCCAGTCACCACATTTTAATGCTAGGCCGCTTCATGAAGTGAGCTTGCTGGTGATCCACAATATTAGCCTGCCAGCAGGCTGTTTCGGTCAGCCTTATATTGATCAGTTATTTCAAGGTTGCCTCGATATTGAAGCCGATACTAGCTTTAAAGATTTACAAGGCTTAGAAGTGTCGGCGCACTTTCTAATAAGGCGCGACGGTGAGTTGGTGCAGTATGTCTCTTGTGATGATAGAGCTTGGCATGCCGGGGTATCTGAGTTTGAGGGCCGTAGCAATTGTAATGACTTTGCCCTTGGTATTGAGCTTGAAGGCACTGATGCTCTCGCTTATTCGGAGGAGCAGTATCTAAGGCTTATTGAGTTAACTAGGAGCCTAATGGTTCATTATCCAGATATAACACTTGCAAGAATTACTGGGCATAGTGATATCGCACCGGGACGCAAAACCGATCCGGGTAATGGCTTTGATTGGCAGCGTTATAAAGCTGCATTGTAAATAGAATGCGAGTTCGGCGGGAGCTAGGGTCGAAATGAGCAGATTAACCATTTAAAGGTGAAAATTATGGCTTTGTTTGCGTTATTAGTCGCAATTTTAGTTGAGAGATTACGACTTTTGCCTAATTCTTGGCAGTTTGATGCCTTGTTATCAAAATATAACAGGTCGCTTATCAGTGAACAGCAGCCATCATTTTTGATAATGACATTAGCGATTCTACTGCCCGCAGTTCTTGTCTATATCTTGTCTTGGCTAGTGTCTGGCGTGTTATGGGGAGCTGTCAGTGTGGCGCTATGGGTGTCGATTGCCGTGCTTTGCTTTAGCCATAATGTACAAAGAACGGCCTTCAAGCGTTATATACAAGCGGCTTGCCGTGGTGACTCACAAGCCTGCTTTAATTATGCCAATGAGTTGGATTCTAGCCTCTGTTTAGAGTCAGTTAATGAGAAGGAACTGGGCGAAAAAGTAGGCCAAAGTGTCGCGTGGATCAATTATCGCTATTACGGTGCGATTGCACTTTATCTTATTATCCTAGGGCCTGTAGGCACAGTGCTTTATTGCACGGTACGTTTTTATAGTGAACAGAGCCGTAAGCATGATTCTGCTCTGCCTTTAGTTGATAACCTACTATTCGTACTTGATTGGATCCCAAGTCGAGTATTTTCATTTGGTTACGTGTTAAGTGGCCATTTCAGACAAGCCATTTCAGCCTGGTTGTCACATGCATTGAATCCTCAATCTTCGGCTCGTGACACGATTACTCAAGTCGCAGTTGCAGCAGAAACATTGCCCGAGTCATCATCGGCACCCATTTGTTTACAGTCGACTATCGCACTGCTGCAGTTGAGCAAGCGTAATTTTATCCTACTGATTACCGTACTTTCGTTGATGACAATATTTGGAGTGGTGAGTTAGTAGGCAGTCAGTCTGTTTTTGAAATAAAATAAAGGCTGTTTTTTAGCCCGTTACACAAGCGTGATTAGACCAAAAACCGTACGGAACATTCACAATGAATGCATCGTACGGTTTCTTTTATCATTATTCATTTACCCAAAAATCTCTCCATGTTTAATTGCTTATAATAATTATTATCAATGCGCAGCTTATTAAAAATTGGCACATTGGTCAGACCCCATTTTGGTGAAAATCAGCTATGCTCACACATCGCGCATAGATTTGATGTAGATCACTAACTGGACATCCAAAGTGTGATTTGATAAAGTGCGCTCAGTCAATTAAATTGGTAAGACCAATTTACAATAGGAGCTGAGGCCCACATGGCTTATAGCAAAATAAACCAGCCAAAAATATCCGATGTCATTATGGGACAGTTGGAGCAGATGATTCTGGAAGGCAGTATTCAACCAGGACAAAAGCTACCACCTGAACGTGAACTGGCATTGCAATTTGAAGTTTCGCGCCCTTCTTTACGTGAAGCGATTCAAAAATTAGAAGCAAAGGGCTTGTTGATGCGTCGTCAAGGCGGCGGAACCTATGTAAAAGAGCAACTCTGGCAAAGTCTTGCCGACCCAATTGTTGAACTCATGCATTCAGATTCAGAAAGTCAGTACGACTTACTGGAGTTTCGTCATGCCACTGAAGGCATGATGGCGTATTTTGCAGCGCTTCGTGGTAACGACGCCGATATGCAAAATATTAAGCGTACGATTCTGGAAGTTGAGTCAGCTAATTTAATTGAAGATCAAGCTAATGCGATTGTGCGTTTTTACCGCGCAGTTGCCGAAGCGTCACACAATGTGGCTATGCTTCACCTTGTATTAAGTTTATCTCCAGTGCTGCATAAAAACGTGGCACAAAACTTAGAGCTTTTAAGCCGACGCGAAGAAGCCTCTACAACGGCTAATGATCACAGACGAGCGCTGCTTGCTGCAATTATTCGCCGCGACCCAGAAGCTGCACGCGAAGCCTCCAATGAACACTTAAGTTACATTGAAGAGGTGATGCTGTCAGTAAGGGAAGAAGACAGCCGATTGCAGCGTAGCCTGCGTCGTTTAAAGAGTGGTGTATAGGCTAACCCTTAAACGAGTTACCCCTGTTGCCAAACAATATTTCAAAATTTAAATACACTAATCACTGCAGTAGTGACTTAGGTATTACGTATAGGAAAGGACTGCAACATGTCTGAACATATGCTAAATGACATCGATCCACTAGAAACTAATGAGTGGTTGTCTGCTCTAGAATCAGTTGTACGCGAAGAAGGCGTTGAGCGCGCTCAATACCTACTTGAGCAAGTACTTGATAAGGCTCGTCTAGACGGTGTCGATATGGCAACGGGGATTACGACCAACTATATCAACACCATTCCTACGAGCCAAGAGCCAGCATATCCTGGTAATACAACTATTGAGCGCCGTATTCGTTCAATTATTCGTTGGAACGCAATCATGATCGTCCTACGTGCATCTAAGAAAGACTTAGATCTCGGTGGTCATATGGCGTCTTACCAATCTGCTGCATCATTTTATGAAATGTGTTTTAACCATTTCTTCCGTGCACCAAACGAAGTAGATGGTGGTGATTTAGTTTACTATCAGGGTCATATATCTCCAGGTATCTACTCGCGCGCATTTCTTGAAGGTCGTTTAACTGCCGATCAGTTAGATAACTTCCGTCAAGAAGTTGATGGTAAAGGTATTCCTTCATACCCACATCCAAAGTTAATGCCTGAGTTCTGGCAGTTCCCGACTGTATCTATGGGTCTAGGCCCAATGTCTGCTATTTACCAAGCCCGTTTCCTTAAGTACCTAGATGGCCGTGGTCTAAAAGATACCTCTGCACAGCGAGTATACGCCTTCTTAGGTGACGGTGAGATGGATGAGCCAGAATCTCGCGGTGCTATCTCTTTCGCATCACGTGAAAAGCTAGATAACCTATGTTTCTTGATTAACTGTAACCTACAGCGTCTTGATGGCCCAGTTATGGGTAACGGTAAGATCATTCAAGAGCTTGAAGGTCTATTTAGAGGCGCTGGCTGGAACGTAGTTAAAGTGATCTGGGGCAATAACTGGGATGCACTGATTGCCAAAGATACTACTGGTAAGCTGCTACAGCTTATGAACGAAACCATTGACGGTGACTACCAGACATTTAAGTCCAAAGATGGCGCTTATGTACGTGAGCACTTCTTTGGTAAGTACCCAGAAACAGCTGCACTTGTATCTGATATGACAGATGCAGAGATCTTCGCGCTTAAGCGCGGTGGTCATGAGCCTTCTAAATTGTTTGCAGCATTTAAAAATGCGCAAGAAACTAAAGGCAAGCCAACAGTTATCTTAGCTAAAACTGTAAAAGGTTATGGCATGGGCGATGCTGCTGAAGGCAAGAACATCGCTCACGGCGTGAAGAAGATGGATATGACCCATGTACTTCAGTTGCGTAACCGTCTTGGTCTTGGCGACTTGCTTAGCGATGAAAAAGTGTCAGAGTTGCCTTACCTAACGCTTGAAGAAGGTTCTGAAGAGTACAAGTATTTGCACGCTCGTCGTGATGCGCTACATGGTTATACACCACAGCGTCTACCTAACTTTACTCAGCCACTTGAACTACCAGTTGTTGAAGAGTTCAGTTCTTTGCTTGTTGAGCAAAAGCGTGAAATCTCAACCACTATGGCATTTGTTCGTACCCTGAACATCCTGCTTAAGAACAAAGGCATTGGTAAGAACATCGTTCCTATTATTGCTGACGAAGCACGTACTTTCGGTATGGAAGGTCTGTTCCGTCAAATTGGTATTTACAACCCGCATGGTCAGGAATACACGCCTGAAGATCGCAGTGTTGTGTCGTACTATAAAGAAGCGACTTCTGGTCAAGTATTGCAGGAAGGTATCAACGAGTTAGGTGCTATGTCTTCATGGGTTGCTGCGGCAACGTCATACAGCACTAACGATCTACCTATGATCCCGTTCTACATCTACTACTCTATGTTTGGTTTCCAACGTGTTGGCGACATGGCATGGATGGCGGGTGATCAGCAAGCACGTGGTTTCCTATTAGGTGCTACTGCTGGTCGTACAACGCTAAACGGTGAAGGTCTGCAGCACGAAGATGGCCACAGCCATGTTCAAGCTAACACGATTCCAAACTGTATCTCTTACGACCCAACATTCGCGTACGAGCTAGCGGTTATCATGCAAGACGGTATCCGTCGTATGTATGGCGAGCAAGAGAACGTGTTCTATTACTTGACGCTAATGAATGAAAACTACGCAATGCCTGCAATGCCAGAAGGCAGCGAAGAAGGTATCCGTAAGGGTATTTATAAGCTTGAGTCGTACAAAGGTAGCAACAAGGTTCAGTTAATGAGCTCTGGTACTATCATGAACGAAGTGCGTAAAGCTGCGCAAATTCTAAGTGAAGAGTACGACGTTGCATCAGATGTTTACTCTGTGACTTCATTCAACGAGCTAACTCGTGAAGGTCAAGATGTTGAGCGTTTCAACATGCTGCACCCAGAAGCAGAGCAAAAGACTGCGTACATTACTCAAGTAATGGGCACTGAACCTGCAATTGCTGCAACCGATTACATGAAGAACTATGCTGAACAAGTTCGTGCATTTATGCCTTCTGAATCATTCAAAGTGCTAGGTACAGACGGTTTTGGTCGTTCAGACAGCCGTGAAAATCTACGTCGTCACTTTGAAGTAAATGCTGGTTACGTTGTAGTAGCTGCACTAAACGAACTCGCAAAACGTGGCGATATTGAAAAGTCAGTGGTTGCAGCAGCAATTACTAAATTCAACATCGACGCTGACAAGACAAACCCGCTATACGCGTAAGAGGCAATACAAAATGACAATCGAAATTAATGTACCAGATATCGGTGCGGATGAGGTTGAAGTAACAGAGATCCTTGTTAGCGTAGGCGACAAGGTTGAAGAAGAGCAATCGCTTATCTCTGTTGAAGGCGATAAAGCTGCGATGGAAGTTCCGGCTTCTGCAGCGGGTATTGTTAAAGAAATTAAAGTAGTAGTAGGTGATAAAGTGTCTACCGATTCATTGATTATGATCTTTGAATCTGAAGGCGCAGCGTCTGCTCCAGCAGCTGTCGAGGCTGCACCTGTTGCGGCTCCTGCTGCACCAGCTGCGGCAGCTGCGGCAGAGCTAAAAGAAGTTCACGTCCCAGATATTGGTGACGACGAAGTTGAAGTGACTGAAATTTTAGTGACTGTTGGCGACAGCATCACTGAAGAGCAATCGCTAATGAGCGTTGAAGGTGACAAAGCTTCTATGGAAGTACCTGCACCATTCGCTGGTGTGCTGAAAGAGATAAAAGTGAACCTTGGTGACAAGGTTTCTACAGGTAGCCTAGTGATGGTATTTGAAGTAGCTGGTTCTGCAGCGGCTCAAGCACCTGCTGCGGCAGCCGTTGCTGCTCAAGTAGCATCTGCGCCATCAGTGCAAGATGTCAACGTACCAGATATTGGCGGTGATGAAGTTGAAGTGACTGAAATCATGGTTAAAGTTGGCGACACTGTTACCGAAGAGCAATCACTTATCAGCGTTGAAGGTGATAAGGCTGCGATGGAAGTGCCTGCACCGTTTGCTGGTAAAGTGTTAGACATTAAAGTGGCTCAAGGCGATAAAGTATCGACAGGCTCTTTGATTATGACTTTTGAAGTTGCAGGTAGCGCACCTGTTGCTGCACCTGCACAAGTTGCAGCGCCAACAGTTGCTCCTACTGCGAGCCAAGCACCAGCAGCGAAAGAAGATTTTGTAGAGAATCATGCATACGCTCATGCTTCACCGGTTATCCGCCGTATGGCACGTGAACTAGGCGTTAACCTAGCTAACGTTAAGGGTACAGGTCGTAAGAACCGTATCATTAAAGAAGATGTTCAAAACTACATCAAAGCGGTGATTAAGCAAGTTGAGTCAGGCGCAGTTAAAACAGCCGCTGCTGGTGGCGAGCTAAACCTACTTGCATGGCCAAAAGTGGACTTCAGCAAGTTTGGTGAAACAGAAGTTAAACCGTTATCACGTATTCAGAAGATTTCTGGTGCTAATCTACACCGTAACTGGGTGAAGATCCCGCATGTTACCCAGTGGGATGACGCAGATATCACTGAACTAGAAGCTTTCCGTAAGGCGCAAAATGCTGCCGAAGCGAAGAAAGACTCTGGCATGAAGATTACGCCGCTTGTGTTCATCATGAAGGCTGTTGCTAAAGCGCTAGAAGCGTTCCCAACCTTTAACTCTTCACTGTCAGAAGACGGCGAAAGCTTAATTTTGAAGAAGTACGTTAACGTAGGTATTGCAGTAGATACACCAAACGGTTTAGTTGTTCCTGTGTTTAAAGACGTGAACAAGAAAGGCATTCATGAGCTTTCTGATGAGCTGAAAGAGATCTCTAAGAAAGCCCGTGGTGGTAAGTTAACTGCTGCAGATATGCAAGGCGGTTGCTTCACTATCTCTAGCTTAGGTGGCATCGGCGGTACGGCATTTACGCCAATCGTTAACGCACCAGAAGTGGCTATTCTTGGTGTGTCTAAGTCAGACATGAAGCCTGTTTGGAATGGTAAAGAGTTTGAGCCGCGCTTAATGTTGCCGCTATCACTGTCTTATGATCATCGAGTGATTGATGGTGCCGATGGTGCGCGCTTTATCACGTACTTGAATAACTGCTTGTCAGACATTCGTACCTTAGTGCTATAAACAAATAGGCTGCTTGATTCAAGCAGCCTATTTTCTAGGTCGCTTATCTGAGTCGCTGACCTAATTCGCTGAATTGGCACTATTAGTAATCATCAGTAAGATTAAGCGTTTCTAGGATTGTGATCAGCATCAAACAAAGGTTAAAATGCGGCCACCTTACAAGATTTGGCCACAGTTTATCGTTGAGTCGGTATTTATCGTTAAGTCGGTGCCACCAACGACATAAAAAGAATAGAGGAAAACATGAGTAACGAAATTAAAACTCAGGTAGTTGTACTAGGCGCTGGCCCTGCTGGCTACTCCGCTGCATTCCGTGCTGCAGATTTAGGTCTAGAGACTGTTATCGTTGAACGTTTCAGCACATTAGGCGGCGTATGTCTTAACGTCGGTTGTATCCCTTCTAAAGCTTTGCTTCATGTTTCTAAAGTGATCGAAGAAGCTAAAGCGGTTTCGAACCACGGTGTTGTTTTTGGTGAGCCACAGATTGATCTTGATAAGCTACGTGAATACAAGCAATCGGTAATTGGCCAGTTAACTAACGGTTTAGGCGGCATGTCTAAGATGCGTAAAGTTAACGTAGTTAACGGTCTTGGTAAGTTCACAGGCCCTAACACGCTAGAAGTACAAGGTGAAGATGGCGTTAAAGTTGTTCATTTTGAACAAGCGATTATTGCTGCGGGTTCGCGCCCAATTCAATTGCCATTTATTCCTCATGAAGATCCACGTGTATGGGATTCAACTGATGCGCTAGAGCTTAAAGAAGTTCCAGGCAAGCTACTTGTTATGGGCGGCGGCATCATCGGCCTAGAAATGGGTACTGTGTACTCTTCACTAGGTAGTGAGATTGACGTAGTTGAGATGTTCGACCAAGTTATCCCTGCTGCTGACAAAGACGTTGTTCGCGTTTACACCAAGAAGATCAAGAAGAAGTTCAACTTGATGCTTGAAACCAAGGTGACAGCCGTTGAAGCCAAAGAAGATGGCATCTACGTGACGATGGAAGGCAAGAAAGCACCTGCTGAGCCTGTTCGTTATGACGCAGTATTGGTTGCTATCGGCCGTGTTCCAAACGGTAAAGGTCTAGACGCAGAGAAAGCAGGCGTTAATGTTGATGAGCGTGGCTTTATCAATGTTGATAAGCAGATGCGTACTAACGTACCAAACATCTACGCTATCGGTGACATCGTTGGTCAACCAATGTTGGCACACAAAGGTGTGCATGAAGGTCACGTTGCTGCAGAAGTGATTTCTGGTCTTAAGCATTACTTCGACCCTAAAGTTATCCCATCAATTGCGTACACAGACCCAGAAGTCGCTTGGGTTGGTCTAACTGAGAAAGAAGCTAAAGAGCAAGGTGTTGCTTACGAAACTGCGACTTTCCCATGGGCTGCAAGTGGCCGTGCAATTGCATCAGATTGTGCTGACGGCATGACTAAGCTTATTTTCGACAAAGAGACTCACCGTGTAATTGGTGGTGCTATTGTTGGTGTTAATGGTGGCGAGCTTCTAGGTGAAATTGGCCTAGCAATTGAAATGGGTTGTGATGCTGAAGATTTAGCGTTAACTATCCATGCTCACCCAACTCTACATGAGTCTGTAGGCCTAGCGGCTGAGATTTATGAAGGTTCAATTACTGATTTGCCAAACCCAAAGGCAAAGAAGAAAAAGTAAGCATTTACTAATGTTTTAAAAGAGCGCTCATTTGAGCGCTTTTTTTATATCTAATAACTCAGAATAGTCGGTTTTAAGTGAACAATAGGTGAATCCATGTTGACTAAGTGCTACATTCTGGTTAATTCGAAAAGCCTCTAAGCAGATGAGAATAATAATCAAAAAAATTTGGCTTAGCTTCATTCTATTATCGTTAACTTGCGCTGTGCCAGCCTTGGCCAGCGGCGTAGTTCAGCGGGTGTTTACAGCAAGCGATGGTCTGATTAATGGCACAGTGTTTGATATAGGTTTCGATGAACATGGTTTTACCTGGTTAGCGACGGGGGAGGGCTTATATCGAGTCAGCAGCAATAAAGTTCGTCGCATCGACAAGGTTGGCTTAAACTCCAAAATCAACGATAGCCTACTTTACCTCTCGGTTCCTCTTAGCAAACAGCACATCCTCGTCAGCGGCAAGTACCAAGCCTATCTTTATGATATTTACGCTAATCGATTTGTCGGCTTTGGCAGTCCTGAATTATTTCCAGAGTACCGTGGTAGCGGCATCGTATCGCAAATACAAGATAGCAACGGTGATCGAATCCTTTTGACCTATGACGGTGAGCTGCTTAGATTTAACTATCAAAGCATGTCACTTAAGCGAATTAAGTTCCTGCCCAATAACCCCGATCACCCTTGGTGGAGAATGTTGTCTCTGTCTGAGAATCGCCTGCTTGTCGGTCAAGAAAAGCATTTAGAGGTTCGTGATCTTAATGGTGTGAGATTAGACGTTTTACCCTGGAAAAAAGAGTGGGGCATGATAAAAAATGTCATCAAGCATTCTAATGGGCGCGTCTGGATCAGTTCGAGTAAGGGGCTATTTGAACTTGACCAACAAAATCTGTCGATACATAAAGTAAAGCAACTCGAGCACTATATCACCAATATAGCCGAAGATAAGCAAGGCTATCTCTGGCTCTCGACTCGAGCAGGATTATTACGATGGTTCCCGGATGCCAAAAAAGGCATGCTCTACGGTAACGAATTAAAACAAAAGTCCAACATAGACTACACCTATGACATTGCTGTCGATAAGACTGGGTTGATTTGGGTCGGCGGTAGCGGTGATGGGGTCGCAATCTTAGCGACCGAAGCAGATTTTATTATTGATAAATATACCAAACTGTCTCCTTACAAGCTTAAAGATGAGGTGATTTGGACCATCTATGCTGGCGCTAACCATATTTGGCTCGGAACCGATGCTGGCTTGATGCTAGTCGATAAGCATACTCAGAAATCCTACGTTATTAACCCCCAAGGGGTGAATCTAAATGACAGCATCTTTAAAATTGATCCGTTAGACAAAGATCATCTGTTGTTGTCGACGACCAATGGTTTATCTGTGGTGAATAGAAATACTTTCCATAGCCAAAGCTTTGCGACTTGGTCTGGAGGCCGCAGTTCACTTGAATATAAAATGGTTTACAACACTTACTTTGATACCGTCATTGAAGGGCGGATCTGGTTTGCAACGAGCAGCGGACTCTTTTATTGGGAAAAGGGATTTCTCGAGCCCAAACTAATCCGCTTAGGTAGTGCTCTCAATAGTAATCTAGCGCTTGAAATAGCTTCGGTTACTCGAGACAGTGATCAGCGATTATGGCTAGGTGGCTCTCGTATTTTTGGCTACTTAGACTCTCAGGATACCTTCCATCCAGTATTCGAACCCTTAAGCTTTGCATCACACGGTGAGTCGAATATTCGATTTATTAAAGAGGTTAACCCTGGGGAGCTTTGGCTTGGTTTGGAGACGCAAGGGTTACTTTCATTCGATGTTCATTCTGGTGCGATTAAAAGTGTGACCGATGGTTGGGACGTTCGTTGTGATGCGGTCTACTTTATCGATAATATTGGTCATTACCGTGTCGTTGGGTGTCCTCGCTCGTTGTTGAGGGAGAATATGCTTGATGGTGAGCTCATAGTGATTTCACCACGGGATGGCTGGTTAAGTGATGAGTTAAATGAAGGGGCTTATTTTGTCTCTGAAGAGGGCCTATATTTAGGTACCCCAGATGGAGCCATGTTAGTCGATGTCGATTTATTAGAAAATAGAATCTCAGATGATTCCATGATGCTTGAATCGATAGAGATCTACTTTGAAGATCGCACTGAACTGAATTTGATGCCGAAAAATGACTATCATATTTTACCCGGCGCCCAGCTAATCAGTTTTCAATTAGCTCGCCATGACTACCTCAACCAGACACCTATGCAGATTAAGTATCGTTTACGTAGAGGCGGGCTAGATGATCAGGCAAACTATATTTTTCTCGATGGAAAATCTCAACTCAATATCTCCGGTTTAGCGTCCGGCTCCTATGTGCTGGATATTCTTAGCATGAACAATGAAGTTTGGTCTGAGAAGCCATTCTCATACCGTTTTTACGTCGAGAAGTATTGGTGGCAGACTTCTTGGTTTAAAGGCGGTATTTTGCTTTGTCTATTGCTAACAGGACTGGGCATTATTTTTTACCGACAGCGCCAAGTCATGGCATTTAAAGGGGTTAATTCGGCGCTAATCGACAGTGAGAATCGGCTCAAGCAAGCACTAAAAGGCAGTAACTCAGAGCTATGGGAGTGGCAGCGTGAGAGCGACCTATTTCGTCTAGAAAATACGGGCGGAGTATTAGCTGCTGGACAGTCACAAGTATACTTTAGGTTAGATCAGTTCCCCATCCACAAAGAAGATGTCGGCGAAGTCATGGCTGCATGGGAAGATATGTTGCAGGAGCGCACCGACCGATTTGAAGTCGAGTATCGATACTGGCGCACCAATGGCACTATGGGCTGGGTTCGTGTGTCGGGCCGACCAGTTGAAAGGAGTGATGTTTCTGGGTCTATCGAGCGGATTGCTGGGATTTATAGTGATATCACCGAGCAGCGAAAACTAAAAGATGATGTTTATCTGTTAGCACAAGCATTTGAAAATACATCAGAAGCCGTGCTTATTTTTGATAGCGACGAGACGATTCAAGTGAGTAATAAGGCCGCTCAGAATATTATTGGATTAGATTCTGAAAGCTTGATTGGCTTGTCTTTTTCACAGGTTCTACAGGGGGAAGAGAAAAGTGCCAGTATAGCTAACCTACTGCAGCAGGGATTGAGCTGGGCTGGAGAGTGTTTTGTTGATGCGGGTGGTTGCCAAAGGTGTGCGGTTTGGCTGAATGTCTCCTCTATTTTGAATTCAAGCGGTAATGCTAGCCGTTATGTGGTGGTTTTTTCCGATATAACTGAGCGTAAACGTACGGAGGCTGAACTGCGCCGCTTAGCCAATTTCGATATATTAACGGGCTTACCTAACCGCTCCTTGTTCTCTAGCAAACTCGCTCAGTCGGTGTATCAAGCAGAAAAAGAGGGCGGGAACTTAGCCCTGCTCTTTTTGGATTTAGACAGGTTCAAACATGTGAACGACTCATATGGCCATAGTATGGGAGATGCTCTGTTAGTCGAAGCTTCTAATCGTTTACAGTCTCTGGTTGCTGATGAAAATGTCTTGTGCCGTTTTGGTGGTGATGAGTTTGTTATTTTGCTGCGTGATACTCCTACAATTGATACCGTGAATTATTTATGTGAGCAGTTACTGGCGAGTATAGAGAAGCCTTTTGTGCTCTACGGGCGGGAGTTCTTTATCTCAACTAGTATCGGTGTGAGTCTATGGCCGGAAGATGCGAAACAGCCAGAGGTGTTGATTAAAAATGCCGACTTAGCCATGTATCACGCTAAGGAAGAGGGCAAGGGCCATTTCAAATATTATTCCGAAGAGCGCAATGCTGAAGCGCTTTATCATTTAGCATTAGAAGCCGATCTACGTAAGGCGATAGAGCGAAACGAGCTCGAGTTACACTTTCAACCTCAAATAGATATTTTGCAAAATGATAAACTCGTCGGTGTAGAAGCGCTATTGCGCTGGAACCATCCTAAAGAGGGTTTTATTCGCACTGATATCTTTATTAAGGTGGCGGAGGCGTGTGGTCTGATTGTTGAAATCGATCGCTGGGTCATGGGTGAGGCTTGTCGACGTGGTGCGATTTGGTCTCAGAAATTAGCAGAACCGATTAAGGTTTCGGTCAACATCTCTGCACTGCACTTTCGCCTCCCAGACTTTATTAGCGGTGTTCAGCAGATCATGGCTGAGACGGAGATGCCACACTCAGCACTCTCATTAGAGATCACTGAAGGGGTGTTGATGAAAGAGCTTGAGGTGGCCAAGCAACATCTGAAAGCGCTTAAAGAACTAGGGATAGATGTGGCGATCGATGATTTCGGTACCGGTTACTCGTCACTGGCTTATTTAAGACATTTTGAGGTCAACACCCTTAAAATTGATCGCTCTTTCCTTATCGATATCGCAACCAATAAGGCCGATCAAGCGATAGCGAGCAGTATCATCGAGCTGGCAAGAAACTTGAAGTTAGATGTTGTTGCCGAGGGGGTAGAAACCCATGAGCAGCTTGAGCATGTTTTCAGTCGAGGTTGCTATGTTATCCAAGGGTACTACTTTGCCAAACCTATGCCACTGGCAGAGATTGAAACTTATATGGGCTTAAATCAGAACTTAAATAACAGCTTAACCTTAGAGGCTTAGCCTCAAAGTAGACTATTGACCGCGCTATTTCTTGCGCATCGTCACTAAATAAAATACGTTAAGACATTAGTAGAAGAGTTAAATAAGTCATTATGATTAATAGAATTATTATTCTTTGTCTAGCACTGGCTAGTTCGCAAGTTT
Source organism: Shewanella pealeana ATCC 700345 (assembly GCF_000018285.1). Taxonomy (NCBI): domain Bacteria; kingdom Pseudomonadati; phylum Pseudomonadota; class Gammaproteobacteria; order Alteromonadales; family Shewanellaceae; genus Shewanella; species Shewanella pealeana. Next base: position 522,995 of record NC_009901.1, read on the forward strand.
CGTTCGCAGAAGAGCGGCCTAAAATCGGCTTAGTCTTGAGTGGTGGCGGTGCCAAAGGTGCGGCCCATATCGGCGTGCTTAAGGTGCTGGAAGAGAAAAACATCCCCATCGACTATATTGCTGGAACCAGTATCGGTGCCTATGTGGGCGGCATGTACGCATTAGGCTATAGTGCGGCAGAGATTGAAGCCATCATGATGAAGACCGATTGGAGTAAAGGTTATTCAGACACCATCCCTAGGGAGTCATTAAGCTACCGAGACAAAGAGACCCGCGATCAGTTTAATATTCCGATAAATATTGGCTATAGCGACGAGCAAGTTAAAACGCCAGCTGGCTTGTTACGCGGGCAAACTATGTCGCAGCTGCTACGTAGTTCAACGGATTTGGTGCATCAGTTCGGTGATTTTGATGATCTTTCTATTCCATATCGAGCTGTAGCAACAGACTTAGTGACCAGTGAACCTGTGGTGCTGAGTTCAGGTAGTGTGGTTGCTGCAATGCAGGCCTCAGCGTCAGTGCCTGGCGCCCTGCAACCGGCAGTTATCGATGGCAAGTTGCTGGTGGACGGCGGGATTGCCAACAATATGCCTGTCGATGTAGTTAAGGCGATGGGGGCCGACATTGTTATCGCGGTCGATATCGGTTCCCCCTTGGTGAGTAAAGATGAGCTTAATAGCACTATAGCGGTGTTGAATCAATTATCTACAATTCTTACCAATGCTAGCTCCGAGAGGCAGAAAGCCCTACTCAGTGATCATGATATCTTGATCCGTCCTAACATTGGCGAGTTAAGCACCACAGATTTTAGCATTATGCCTATCGCGTTGCCGCTAGGAGAAATTGCGGCACGAGAGCAGAGCGATAAACTTGAGCAATACAGTGATGGTAGCGAAGATTACAAACAGTATTTGGCTCACAAAAGAAATAAGAGTAAGCAATGGCTAGCAGAGATAGATAGGCCGTTGATCAAAGTGATTTACAACAATGACTCAAAGGTTAGTGAGAAATTATTAGCGGACAATCTTGATCTGGATGTTGGTGACCATGTCACAGTCGAAGACTTAGAGGCTGGCCTAGATAGAATTTATGCATTGGATAAGTTTGAACGTGTCGATGCAGAGTTTACCGATACCGATGAGGGACGAGTATTAACCGTTACTACCAAGGCTAAGTCCTGGGGGCCGAATTACTTTCAGCTGGGCTTTAGTTGGGAAGATGATTTTAGCCTAGACTCTGTCATCTCTCTCGATATGGCTTATACCATGACTGAGCTTACCGAGAATGGGGGAGAGTGGCGTAATGAGTTGTCACTCGGTTTTGATAAACTATTAGCATCTGAGTTTTATCAGCCGTTAGCAAAAGATCAGTCCTATTTCAGCCGTGCTAGGGTCGAGTATGAACTTAAAGATTGGAGCTTCTTTGAAAATAATAACCGGGTGTTAGAGCTGAAACAAACGGCATACCGTACCGAAGTCGGTATCGGTGCTAACTACACCCAAAACGGCATGGTCGAAATCGGTATGCTGGGGGAAAGAGGCGATCTTGAGAACGATGTTTGGGGATTGGGCAAGGTGGATTACACCGGTTATGGAGGCTACTTCAAGTTTGCCTATGATGACCTAAATAGCATCAACTTCCCGACTTCGGGTAATCGATTTACCTTTAATGTGTATATGAGAAAAGAGAGTTATGATTTAGATGGTGTCGGAGATACTTCTGATTTCTCAATGCAGTATGAAGCCGATTGGCGCGGAGCCGTTGGTGTGGGTAATCATGCCTTTGTGGGTATAGCCTCGCTGGCAACCGTTGATAAAGACGGCGCGTTTACCGTTAACGTCTCTGAGCTTGGTGGATTCTTAAATCTTTCTGGTTATCATAAAAATGCGCTTTATGGTTCCCATAAAATATTTGGTGCCTTTGTCTATCAGTATGACTTAGGTCGTGATGTACTGGGAATGACCGAATATCCGCTCTATTTAGGCACCAGTATTGAGGCGGGTAATGTGTGGAATCAAAAAGACAATGTGTCACTCGATGACTTAATCTATGCGGGAAGCTTGTACTTAGGTATTGATACCAGCGTTGGCCCCGCAGCGTTTGGTTTTGGTGCATCCGACGATGGTGAGAAAACCGTATTCCTGTTTATTGGTAAGAACTGGTAGAGCTTAGGTGAGTGCGGTTATGTAATGCTGATGCTTTGACCAAAGAGCCGATTAGACAAAAGCCCATCGATTGATGGGCTTTTTGCTTTTATGGTCGTAAGTACATTAAATACTCAGGTAAATCTTCTAGGCTATTGAGTTGCTTATGGGCTACGACCCACTTACTAAGGTCGGCTTGTTGTGGGTCAGGGATCGCAGCTGTTTGCATGTTAGCTGCACGGGCGGCGATTAATCCATTAAATGAATCTTCAATGGCTAAACAATAGATAGGATCAATATTAAGCGCCTGAGCACAATTTAAATAGACTTCGGGGTGGGGTTTTCCATAGGTTAAATGCTCAGCCGATTTGATTGCTTGAAAATATGTGGCTATCTCTAACTTGTTTAAAACGGCATTAATAATATCGCTCGAAGAGGAGGTGGCTAGACCGACTTTTAGCCCTCGTTCTCTACAAGCATTAAGCGCTGATAATACGCCCTTCATCGGTTCACCGTTGGCTGCAATATGGCTAACAACCTGATCGACAATGGCTTGAGCCGTTTGTTGGTTATCATAGTTTTTCCACGGAAAGCGCGCATACCAATAATCAACAACCTGATCGATTCTGAGTCCCGTAGTTAGAAGCATATCTTGCATAGATATGTTTAAACCTAACTCGCTCAGCACCCTATACTCGGCTATTTGCCAAACTGGCTCCGAGTCGATCAATACGCCGTCCATGTCGAAAATAACGGCTTTTAGCTCTGGTGTACTCATAAGTATCCAATTATGTTCATTATAACTTTGGTGAATATTAGCGGTTTATATGGTCGTTTTTACGAATAATACGACAATGATAGTACTAAAACTTACCGGATTTTACCTTATTAGTAATCGATATACTCCAGATTTAAACCTGGGTAAATCTATGATTTATATAATTTAGATCAAGTTTTTACACTATGGTCTAGTTTTCTTTTTAAGCGATTAGATTTACTGTATAACTCGAGATGTCGATTGGGTGTTGTTTTACTTTTGCTGAAGTGTGATCGGATTCATACTTTTGTAAAGCTGTAGTATAATAGCGCTCGAATGAAGGGTCGAGCCTGCCGAGCTGTCAGTTTCAATTTGAAGACGAGCAGTTTCGCTGTTATATCAATCTTAGATTGGTATTGAACGCCAAACAAAGAGGAATATTGCCGTGCTAGAAGCATATCGTAAACACGTCGCAGAACGTGCTTCAGAGGGCGTAGTCCCTAAGCCATTAGATGCCCAACAAGTGGCACAGCTAGTCGAGTTGGTAAAGAATCCACCTGCAGGTGAAGAAGCGTTTATTCTTGATCTGCTTGAAAACCGTATCCCACCAGGTGTTGATGAAGCCGCGTACGTTAAAGCAGGCTTTTTAGATGCAGTAGCCAAAGGCGAAGTATCATCTTCTATCTTATCGTCAGAGCGCGCTATCGAGCTGCTTGGCACTATGCAGGGTGGCTACAACATTGAGCCATTGATTGCTCAACTAGATAACGACGCACAAGCGCCACTTGCAGTAAAAGCATTGTCTCATACACTGCTTATGTTCGATGCGTATCATGACGTTGTTGAAAAAATGCAAGCGGGTAACGAGTTCGCTAAACAAGTAGTTCACTCTTGGGCTGATGCCGAGTGGTTCCTATCTCGTCCAAAACTTGCAGAGAAAATCTCGCTAACCGTATTTAAAGTATCGGGTGAGACTAACACTGATGACCTGTCTCCAGCACCAGATGCATGGTCACGTCCAGATATTCCATTGCACGCACTTGCCATGCTTAAGAATGCCCGTGAAGGTATTGTTCCTGATGAAGCTGGCGAAGTCGGTCCAATCAAAGAGATTGAGTCGCTAAAAACCAAAGGTTTCCCACTGGTTTACGTCGGTGACGTTGTCGGTACCGGTTCTTCACGTAAGTCTGCAACTAACTCTGTTTTATGGTTCATGGGCGATGATATCCCGAATGTACCAAACAAGCGTGCGGGTGGTTTCTGTTTGGGTGGCAAAATCGCACCCATCTTCTTTAATACTATGGAAGATGCGGGCGCACTACCAATTGAACTAGATGTTAGCAAGATGGAGATGGGCGATGTTATCGACATCTATCCATATCAAGGCATCGTTAAGCGTCATGATACTGATGAAGTTATTTCACAGTTCTCATTGAAGACTGCAGTGCTAATGGATGAGGTGCGCGCTGGTGGTCGTATTCCACTTATCATCGGTCGTGGTCTAACAGATCGCGCGCGTGAAACGCTAAACCTTGAAGCATCAACTGAGTTTGTTCGCCCACAAGATGTGGCTGACACGGGTAAGGGTTATACCCTTGCACAAAAGATGGTCGGTAAGGCATGTGGCGTGACGGGTATTCGTCCAGGCCAATATTGTGAACCTAAGATGACCTCTGTGGGTTCACAAGATACTACAGGCCCAATGACTCGTGATGAGCTAAAAGATTTAGCGTGTCTTGGTTTCAGTGCAGACTTAACCATGCAGTCTTTCTGTCACACGGCGGCTTATCCAAAGCCTGTTGACGTAAACACTCACCATACGCTGCCTGATTTCATCATGAACCGTGGCGGTGTTGCTCTGCGTCCTGGTGATGGTGTTATTCACTCTTGGTTAAACCGTATGTTACTACCTGATACCGTCGGTACCGGTGGTGATTCACATACGCGTTTCCCAATTGGTATTTCATTCCCCGCAGGTTCTGGTCTTGTGGCATTCGCTGCTGCAACGGGCGTGATGCCACTGGATATGCCTGAATCAATTTTGGTGCGCTTTAAAGGTGAAATGCAACCGGGTATCACGTTACGTGACTTGGTACATGCAATCCCACTTAAAGCGATAGAGATGGGTCTGTTAACGGTTGAGAAAAAAGGCAAGATCAATGCTTTCTCTGGCCGTGTACTAGAAATTGAAGGTCTGGAGCAGCTTAAAGTTGAGCAGGCATTCGAGCTTTCAGATGCATCTGCTGAGCGCAGTGCGGCAGGTTGTACGATTAAGCTAGACAAAGAGCCAATCATCGAATACCTAAACTCAAACATCGTCATGCTTAAGTGGATGATTAGCGAGGGTTATGGTGATCGTCGTACTATCGAGCGCCGTATCACAGCAATGCAAGAGTGGTTAGCGAATCCTGAGCTTATGGAAGCGGATGGCGATGCAGAATACGCAGAAGTTATCGAGATCGATCTAGCTGATATCAAAGAACCCATTCTTTGTGCGCCGAACGATCCTGATGATGCGATTCTACTTTCATCTGTGGTTAATACTAAGATTGACGAAGTTTTCGTTGGTTCTTGTATGACTAACATTGGTCACTTCCGTGCAACGGGTAAGATGCTAGATAAATTTGCATCGACATTACCGACACGCTTGTGGATTGCGCCACCGACTAAGATGGATCGCGATCAACTAACAGAAGAAGGCTACTACGCTATCTTCGGCCGTGTGGGTGCACGTATCGAGATCCCAGGTTGTTCACTGTGTATGGGTAACCAGGCACGTGTTGCAGAAGGTGCAACGGTAGTATCGACTTCTACTCGTAACTTCCCGAACCGTCTAGGTACAGGTGCTAACGTATACTTGGCATCGGCAGAGCTTGCGGCGGTTGCAGCACTTCTAGGTCGTTTACCATCGCCTGATGAGTATCAGACATACGCTAAAGAGTTAGATGCAACTGCAGCTGACACTTATCGCTACCTAAACTTCGATCAGATTGCCTCGTATACGGCAAAAGCCGACGAAGTGATCTTCCAATCGGCGGTTTAAGCCAGATTGATATACTGAAGTTGATGCTCTGAAATTGGAGCATTAAAAAGGCCAGCTAAATTAGCTGGCCTTTTTGTTAATTCATTTTTAAGCTCCGCTAGAACCTAGAACCTAGAACCTAGAACCTAGAACCTAGAACCTAAGCTAGAAGCATGCTTGCTTCTTGTTACTTTCCTCGCAGCGTAGCGTCCTAGCTTTAAGAGTGCTTACTATGCAGAACTTCTAGCAGCTTATCTTCCAGTTCGAAGCGTGTTTCCATTGCATGGCCTAGAGATGATAAATCTTTATCCAAGTGGAATAACACCTGCTCATCTTCGGCTTCAGTATATTTGTCATTGAAGTCTAAGGCGGTATCTGTGGTCTCACTGATCTGCGGTACCAGTTTCTGAGCGAGTTCTTGGCTTGTGCTGCCATTCTTTTCGCAGGCAGTTACCACTTGGTTATAGATCTCAAAATGACCTTCAGATACATAATCCATTAATTGATCGCAAAACTGTTTTACTGAGTCAAAGGCGGGGAGCGACTTGTCAGTTTCCTCATACGGCGGAATCCCGGCAATCTGGCAATAGTTAATAAGTAGGTTGCGCCGATTATTTAACCATTGATCTATAAGAGTATTTGAGCCGCCCCATTTTTGTTCGGCTTTCTCTAACTGTCTTAGCATGATCTTCCCCGTTAAGAATCCATCTCTGTACTTCTAATGTAGGGGAAAAATGTAGTTTTGATCAACCATTTTTGGCCGATTTATGAGGAAATACTAAATAGACATACCAGAGAAAGAATTGTGAACAAACTGCTATAAAATAAAATGCCCAGCGATAGAAAGCTATCGCTGGGCGAGTAAAGTTTGTAGCGGGCTCGATGCGACGAGCTTCTTGATTGTTCTTGCTAGCGCAGACTTTTTATACCAAAGCTAACAACGAGGTGCAACTTTTTTCTGTCATATTGCGAACCATACAGCTTAGGTTAAGCTAGGTTGTGAAGCTATTTCACGTTTTTAGTGAAAGCTGTGAACTGTGCTCAGGAGCCTGGAATTCTTGTAGTGAAACAAGCCAATAATGTTAACTATCTCCGAGTTGGCGGAATTAGTCGCGTTACTTGTCACATTATTTTACCTATGGAGGTTACTTTATTAACGTAAATGCTAAACTACTGCCCCAAGCGGATATCACTATAAGTTTAGGAATCAAGCCAAATGGCAGAATTAAAGAATGATCGTTATTTACGTGCGTTATTAAAACAGCCTGTCGATAGAACTCCTGTCTGGATGATGCGTCAAGCTGGCCGTTATCTTCCAGAATATAAAGCAACCCGCGCAGAAGCTGGCGACTTCATGTCTCTTTGTAAGAACCAAGACTTAGCTTGTGAAGTGACTCTTCAACCTCTACGTCGCTACGATTTAGATGCAGCAATCCTGTTCTCTGATATTTTAACTGTTCCTGATGCGATGGGCTTAGGTCTGTACTTTGAAGCTGGTGAAGGTCCACGTTTCGAACGTCCAACCGATACCATCGATTCAATTAAAAAGCTTTGCATTCCAGATCCAGAAGATGAACTTGGTTATGTAATGCGTGCAGTAAGCACTATTCGTCGTGAACTTAAAGGTGAAGTGCCACTAATCGGTTTCTCAGGTTCACCTTGGACACTCGCGACTTACATGGTTGAAGGTGGTTCAAGCAAGGCATTCGAAAAGATTAAGAAGATGGCTTACGAAGAGCCAGCTACTCTGCACATGCTGCTAGATAAGCTAGCTGACTCTGTCACTTTGTACCTAAATGCTCAAGTTGCAAACGGTGCTCAGTCACTAATGATTTTCGATTCATGGGGTGGTGCACTTTCTCACCACGCATACCGTGAATTCTCACTACGTTACATGCAAAAAATCGTTGATGGCCTAACTCGCCATGCAGACGGTCGCCAAGTACCAGTGACTCTGTTCACTAAAGGTGGCGGACTATGGCTTGAGTCTATGGCTGAAACAGGTTGTGATGCACTAGGTCTAGACTGGACTGTTGATATCGGTGACGCACGTCGCCGTGTAGGTCATAAAGTTGCTCTACAAGGTAACATGGACCCATCGGTACTTTACGGTACACCAGAGCGTATTCACCAAGAAGTGGATCAAATCCTTGCTTCTTATGGAGAAGGCACTGGCCATGTATTTAACTTGGGTCATGGTATTCACCAGCACGTTGATCCAGAGCGCGCTGGCTCGTTTATCAACTCAGTTCATGAGTTATCGCCTCAGTATCACAAGTAATCGAATCGCTTATATAGCGAAATGATTTACCATCGATTGGTATAAATAAGGGCTCAGTTTACTGGGCCTTTATTGTTTCCGCCTTTAATTTTATTTCCAGTCTAGCACTCAGCATTAAGGGCTGGCTGATGTTTCATACCAATCAGTATAAGAAGTTGATCTACTCAGAGCGTTTTTTGGCAAACTAATTCAAGGCGAATAACTGAAAGAATGGTTGCTCCCTTGTAAAGTTGTTCAACGCAGAAGTAGGCAGCCAAAAACGCTCCAGAATGGCGAGTTTTAGCTGCTCTGATAATGCGTTAACGAGCTTAACCGTAGAATAACTATGCTCTGCACTCGTTGCCTTGTCTCAGTGCCGCTAAACTCTCGCTGAGCGACCAAATCTTTATACTGATTGGTATCATTTTAAGCAAAATTGTTCGTCTACTTGATGATTATTTTCAATAAAAGATGAGATTCAATATCGATTATGAGTTTGTTGATGTTTTTATCAACGACCGTTACACATACAGGTGTTAACTGCGGTGGAAATGGGGTAATTTGCTCACACAAACCAAGTCGTAGCCAGAGTGACTGGCGGGTTTTGAATTAGAGAAGTTGTCCTCAGATGCAAATTGGCAAGAAAGCTGTCTTAGTGATATTTGGGATCTGTATCCCCCTCCTAGCCGTAGCCTGCTTAGCAGGAATGACCTGGTTACATAGCGAAGTTGACGCTATACGTAGTTATGTCATAGAGAAAGAACTAGAGAGCATCCAGTCTCAAGTAAACCGAGACCTCGAACGTTTTCAGCTTCAGCTTGATAATTTTTCAATCAATTATCAAATAGAAACTCCCACCGATTTATTACCAGAGGCCGCATTATTTGGCAGTACTCATGTGCTGCAACTTAAGGATGGTCAACTCGAGCCAATTGATAAACAACAGCCGATAATTCCGCAGCTGCCCATGGAGCTGCTTGCAAGTGAGCAGGCACAGGCTGGGGTATATTTTGACAAGGTCCAAGCCTTAGGTTATCTCATTAGTATTTCAGCTAAGGATGCCGAATCTGAACGCTTAGTGAGCATTAGTCGACTCACTGATGATTATCTCGCGACGTTAGGTTTTGTCGATTTTGCCACTCAGATAAAAATTGAAGCTGGAAGCGCCAAGCCTGGATTAGTTTTGGCGGACAATACTGTCATTGCGCAATTAGCTATTCCAGCGCTTGTTCATCAACAACCAGTACACCTCTCTATTGCCTTCTCTAATCAATTCTTCTCACGTATGGCATGGCAGTACAGCTTACTGACGTTAGGGGGATTAAGCTTAGTCATAGCTTTACAGTTAATGCTATTTATCTGGCTCAGGAATGCGGTGTTTAAGCCTTTGAATTACCTCTCTGAGCAGGTGGGGGGCTTAGGTCTTGACTTAAAAGGCCGTGCTTACATTAACGGAGCGGGTATTCACGGAACAGGCAAAAACGAGTTTGGCCAAGTCACTGAGAGTATTAACCAGTTACTCGATAGTCTCTATCGACAAGAGAGTCAGTCTCAAGTCACTTTGGAGTTTATTGCTGAAGCGGTGATCTTGACTGACATTCATTGTGAAGTGAGTTATATCAACCCCTATGCCGAACGTCTGTTGCAGCTGAGTAATGCACAGGCACAAGGTAAGAGGATTCATGAATTATTACCTGGTAATCAAAGCTTAAGTGATAAAGTTAACGCCTTTATGCAAAGCCCATCGCTTAGTATTGATTCTATATTCTTACGTCTGAATTGCGACTCTCCCAAGTTATTGAGTGCCAGCTTAGCTCACTTTTCTAATCATTCTGGAGAGATCATTGGGGCTGTGCTGGTATTAAAAGACACGACTCAAGAAGCCTTGCTAAAGCGTCAATTGCAGCGCCAGAGTTATTTAGACCCAGTTACCGGTCTACTAAACCGGACAACGTTTGAAGAGCGATTTATGGGGTATGCTCAATCGTCCCAATCCTTAGCGGTAGTCTATCTAGATCTAGAGCAGTTCAAACTCATCAATGACTCCAGTGGCCACGCTATAGGCAACAAGATGCTTAAAAAAGTGGCCAGAGTGATTGAGTCTTGCTTATCGGATAATATGCTATTGGGGCGCATAGGGGGCGATGAGTTTGGTTTGATCGTTAGAGATAGCTCAGCCCTAGCCGTAGCCAAGTTAATTAAGAAGATCATTGCCGGTGTGGGTTGCCAAACCGTAACGCATAACGACACCTGCTATCGTGTTGGTGTAAGCGTTGGGGTAGCATTGTCACGCGTTAATAAAGACACAGATCTGCTCGGGCTACTCAAGGATGCAGATATCGCCTGTCTTGCTGCCAAGCGCAAGGGCTGTAATCAGGTGCACTTCTATGATGGTCGCGATATCGATTTAAGTTATCAACGTAACGCGCCTAAGTGGGCTGTTAGAATCGTGCAGGCGATTGAGCACAATGAGCTTATTCTCTACTATCAAAAGATAAAGTGTCTTTCATCCCATAGCCATAGGCAGCGCCTTGAGATATTGCTAAGGATCCAAGAGCCTGGTGGTCGAATTTTGCCTCCTGCACAATTTATTGCTGCGGCGGAGAGTTTCAAACTTATTGTCGATGTAGATAAAGAGGTCATTAGAAAGACCTTTCTGTGGTTGTCATTAAATGAGGGACTGTGGGATGACCATTGCCTATCGATTAATTTATCGGGTAGCAGTCTTGGCGCTGAAGGTATGGTCGACTTTATCTTGAGTCAACAAAAGCGCTTTGGCGTACCCAGTAGTTGTATCTGCTTTGAGATCACCGAAACCAGTGCCATTCAAAATCGTAGTCGTGCGATGAAGATGCTATTAGACTTGCGAAAGCGTGGCTTTGCGTTTGCACTGGATGATTTTGGTAGCGGTTTTGCCTCCTACGGCTACCTTAAAGAGATGCCTGTCGATTACGTTAAGATTGATGGCTGCTTCGTTAAAAACTTAGCCAGCAATGCCAAAGATTACGCTATCGTAAAGTCGGTTAACGATGTCTGCCGTGTAATGGGCATTGAGACTGTGGCTGAATTTGTCGAAAACCAAGAGATCATAGATAAGCTCGAGGTGATTGGTATTAACTATGCTCAGGGTTACGGTATTGGCAGACCACAGCCTTTAGACTCCTATCAAGGAATCTTAGCTCCAGAGAAACAGATGGCCTAACTCTCGTCGCTCTAGTGGCTCTCATGAGGAGGCATTTGCGATCTTGATTGTGATGTGTGAGCTTTAGAGGCTAAACATAGTAACGATCTAAGGTAGTTAGGCCATTTATGCAAAGCTTTAAAGATAAAGTCATTATCATTACCGGCGCATCCGAAGGAATAGGGCGCGCCTTAGCACTGGCACTTGCGCCGCATGGATGCAAGTTAGTGATCAGCGCTCGTAACCTTGAGCGACTGAATTCTTTAGCAAAAGAGTTGGCTGAACTTGGTACTGCTCCTTTGGTTCATGTTGCCGATGTCTCTAAGCAAACTGAGTGTGCAGGCTTAATTTTGGCCTGTGTGAGCCATTTTGGAAAGTTAGATATCTTAGTCAACAACGCGGGCATGACCATGTGGTCGCGTTTCGATAAACTTGAAGACTTAAGTGTTTTATCGCAGATCATGCAAGTGAACTATCTTGGTCCTGCCTATCTCACTCATGCCGCTATTCCCTACCTTAAACAAACCCAAGGTCAAATCGTTGCAGTTGCCTCGCTAACGGGCATGACTGGCGTACCGACTCGCTCTGGCTATGCAGCTTCTAAGCACGCTGTCATTGGCTTGTTTGACTCGCTGCGTATTGAACTGAGTAATGACAATGTCGCGGTAACCGTGATTTGTCCCGACTTTGTGGTAACTCAGACTCATAAGCGTGCATTAGATGCCCAAGGTAAGCCTCTAGGGGAGACGCCCATGCAGGAAAATAAAATTATGACGGCAGAAGCATGCGCTCAGATGATGCTGCCCGCTATCGCAAACAGAAAGCGCTTACTCATTACTTCATTTAGAGGGCGGATAGGCCGTTTCTTTAAAATTATCGCCCCGGAGCTGATTGATAAAATAGCACGAAGGGCGATTGCGTCAGGGCGTTAACCTATACTGATTGGCATAAGTGCTCGGACAGTCTACTTATTAAGATGCTTTACGATAGTTTCAGCTGCTTCGGCTTTGGTGGCTTTTTCTGCCGAGGGCTCAATATGCGCTGTGGCATTATGGCCAGTCATGTCTTCGGCGATGTGTAACCAGTCTGGGTGCCAGTAAAAAGATGAACCAGCTAGTGTGTCCCAGTTATGCACGCCTGATGCTTCACCTTGATAGATAAGATCGCTTACTGAATATTTCATAGTTAATCCCTGATATAAAGTTTAAATATTTGAAATTTGTTAGCGCATATCACTCACTTCTATATGTATGAGCTCAATTGCTGGTATGCCTAGGATGCGCTTTCAAATCACGTTTTTTTGCTACTTAGATCACAAAAACATTGATTGATGTTAGCAGAGGCTAATGTGATAGGCGTGGTGCTGAGCATAGGATAATGGTTTTTAGGGCCAGAATATGAAAAGGTGAATACAAAAAAGCCCTGAGTTAACAGGGCTTAAATTTGTATTGGCTTATAAGAGATTAGCCTTCGCCGTTTTCGCGAGCAATTGCACGGTAGGGGATGTCGGTGCGGCTAAGTCGTAACCGTAGTTATCCCAGTGCTTTATGCTATTTAGCCATCCCTATTCTCACGAGCAATCGCTCTGTAACCGATGTCGGTTCAGTTAAGTTATTACTGTCGCCATCCCAGTTGTACTGGCCTATGAGGCAATATATCGCTGACATAAAAAAGCCCTGAATTAACAGGGCTTTTAAGCTAGAACTAAGTTTGTTTAGCCTTCGCCGTTTTCGCGAGCAATTGCGCGGTATGCGGTATGCGATATCGGTTCGGTTAAGTTATAACAGCCGTCATCCCAATTGCTTTTAGTGGATTAGTCTTCGTTATTCTCACGAGCTATAGCACGGTAAGCAATGTCTGTTCTAAAGTACACGTCATCCCAGTGAATTGCATCAACTAGGTTATAAGCCGCTTGCTGCGCTTCAGTCACTGTATTGCCCAGTGCGGTAGCACATAACACGCGGCCGCCATTAGTCACAACGTGACCATCTTGCATGCTAGTGCCAGCATGGAATACTTTAGCGTCGTTGTTACCAAGAGATAGACCGTCAATCACATCGTGTTTGCGGTATGCATCTGGGTATCCGCCAGCGGCAAGTACCACACCTACGGCTGCGCGAGAATCAAATTCAGCTGTGACTTGATCCAGTTCACCACGAGTCGATGCTAGGCAAAGCTCAACCAGATCAGATTTAAGACGCATCATAATTGGCTGAGTTTCTGGGTCGCCAAAGCGGCAGTTGTACTCAAGTACTTTAGCGCTGCCATCCGGTGAAATCATCAAGCCTGCATATAAGAAGCCTGTGTATACATTGCCTTCTGCAGCCATGCCATCAACTGTTGGGCGAATAACATGCTCAATAGTCCAGTCATGAACGGCTTGAGTAACAACAGGCGCTGGCGAGTATGCGCCCATGCCGCCAGTGTTTGGACCATGATCGCCATTATCACGGGCTTTATGGTCTTGGCTGGTGGCCATTGCAAGAATGTTCTTACCATCGACCATTACGATAAAGCTGGCTTCTTCACCTTTAAGGAACTCTTCGATAACCACGCGAGAACCCGCCTCACCAAACTTGTTACCAGCCAGCATATCTTCAATAGCTGCATTGGCTTCAGTTAGGTCTGCTGCGATGATAACGCCTTTACCAGCGGCAAGGCCATCGGCCTTGATCACGATAGGGAAACCAGTCAGGCCAGTCACTTGTTTAACGTAAGCTTTGGCTGGCTTTATCTCGGTAAAGTTTGAGTAAGCCGCAGTTGGAATGTTATGACGTGCTAGGAAGTCTTTAGTAAAGGCTTTAGACGATTCTAGCTGCGCTGCACCTTTAGTTGGGCCAAAGATAGGCAGGCCGGCTTCATTAAAGGCGTCAACTACACCCAATGCTAGTGGTACTTCAGGGCCAACAATGGTGATAGCGACTTTTTGCTCTTCGGCAAATGCCACTAACGCCGAAATCTCTTCAACGTTAATCGCCACGTTTTCAAGCTTTGGCTCTAATGCTGTACCAGCGTTACCTGGGGCAACAAATACAGTTTCAACTTGCGCCGATTGCGCGGCCTTCCATGCCAATGCATGTTCGCGACCGCCGCCACCTATAATCAATACTTTCATATCTTTACCTTTTATAGCTGCGCCTTTCTTCCTATCTCTGCATCAAGCATGCTCACGTATTGGCATACGTTGCGCGTGCTTTCTTTGACCTAGAAAGAATAGCTTGCTCTAAACGTTAAATATCAATTTTGTTAATGCGCGAATAAAGTCCTTTATTGCTTAATTCGCGCAAACCAATTAATGACGGAAGTGACGCATACCGGTAAATACCATTGCCATGCCGTGCTCATCAGCTGCTGCGATGATCTCTTCATCGCGGATAGAGCCGCCAGGCTGGATGATACAGCTAATGCCTGCTTCTGCTGCAGCATCGATACCATCACGGAATGGGAAGAACGCATCTGATGCCATTACTGAGTTTTGTACTTCTAGGCCTTCGTCTGCGGCTTTAATACCTGCAACCTTAGCGCTGTAAACTCGGCTCATTTGGCCTGCACCTACACCGATTGTCATGCTGTTCTTGGCGTAAACAATGGCGTTTGATTTAACAAACTTAGCCACTTTCCAGCAGAACATTAGATCTTTCATCTCTTCAGCCGTTGGTTGGCGCTTAGAAACAACCTTAACGTCATCAAGACCAACCATGCCTTGGTCGCGATCTTGTAGTAATAGGCCGCCGTTTACACGCTTGTAATCTAGGCTGGTGGTTTTTGCTGCCCACTCACCACACTCAAGCAAGCGTACGTTTGCTTTAGCAGCAATAACGTCACGGGCTGCTTGGCTAACTTTAGGGGCTATGATCACCTCAACAAACTGGCGCTCAACAATCGCGCTAGCAGTTGCTGCATCTAGCTCGCCGTTAAAGGCGATGATGCCACCGAAAGCCGACGTTGGGTCAGTTTGGAATGCACGGTTATAAGCTTCAAGTAGGTTTTCACCAATAGCCACACCACATGGATTAGCATGCTTAACAATCACACAAGCTGGCTCGTCGAACTCTTTTACGCACTCAAGTGCAGAGTCGGTATCGGCGATGTTATTGTATGACAGTGCCTTACCTTGCAGTTGAACGGCGGTGGCAACAGAGGCTTCATCAAGATTTGTATCAACATAGAAAGCGGCTGTTTGGTGGCTATTTTCGCCATAGCGCAAGTCTTGCTTCTTAACTAGCTGAGTGTTGTAAGTGCGTGGGAACTTAGAATCTTCATGGCACTCGTCATTGCTGTGTGCAGGTACTTTAGTGCCGAAGTAGTTAGCAATCATGCCATCGTATGCGGCAGTGTGCTCAAACGCTGCAATCGCTAGATCAAAGCGAGTCTCAAGGGTAGTGCTAGCTTCGTTTGATTGCATTTCTGCAATAACGCGGCCGTAATCTTTCGCGTTAACGATGATAGTAGTGTCTTTATGGTTTTTAGCGGTAGATCGCACCATAGTAGGGCCGCCGATATCGATGTTCTCGATAGCGTCAGCAAGCGTGCAACCTTCTTGAGCAACGGTAGCAGCAAACGGATACAAGTTAACTGCAACCAAGTCGATAGGCTTGATGTTGTTTTGTTCCATTACGATTTCGTCGATACCGCGACGCGCTAAAATACCGCCATGCACTTTAGGGTGCAGGGTTTTAACGCGGCCATCCATGATCTCTGGGTGACCAGTATAATCTGATACTTCAATGACAGGCACGCCATTATCAGCCAGCAGGCGTGCGGTGCCACCAGTAGAAAGTAGCTCAACACCTTGAGCATGCAGCGCTTGTGCAAACTCTAGGATTCCGGTTTTATCTGAAACGCTTAACAGCGCGCGACGAATAGGTCTGGCATTATTCATTGTAGGTACAGGGTCCAGTAGTTATTTTTAAGGATCTTTCGGAAAACAGAACAGTATTGCTCGCTCTATAGCGGCCTACACTGCTTTCCAAAAGTCCCTCAAGTTACTCTCCCGTCACGGCGCGCGTATTTTACCGTAATTTTGAGGTTGGCGGTGTTTTTTTCTGCGCGATTTCACAATACGTTCAGCAGAACAAGCTTTCTTGTTTATTTAAGCGCAGAATAACTCTTGACCTTGGATACAACTCCAAGGTTTATACTCTCGTTATTACAGTAATAAAACCTGTTGGTTTATTGTTTTATCACTGGCTAATATTTGAGTTTGAAACTGAATATTTGATTGATTTGGAGCTAGGCATGTATCGAATTGGTGAGCTTGCACTGCAGTGTGAGGTTAAAGCTGACACTCTAAGGTTTTACGAAAAGCACGGCTTGTTGTCGCCGTCATCACGCACCGATTCAGGGTATCGCATTTATACCGAAGCGGATGCCGAGCGCTTGCGCTTTATTTTGCGCGCCAAGGCGGTGGGCTTTACTTTAGCGGAAATCACCGAACTTCTGTCTATCGAACTCGATAAGTCCAATTGGGCTTGCGCCGATGTAAAAGGCATGGTCGATGATAAATTGGCGAATGTTGAAGCTAAAATCGCCGAGCTAAACCATTTTCAATTATCTCTGCAGCGCTTGTCGCAAGCTTGCTGTGGCGGCCCTGAAAGTGCGGAGCATTGCTCGATTCTTGAAGCGTTGGAATCGAATACTGACAATATCCGCTGTGAAAATGACAAGCATGGTCACGATAAAAAGCTGTTCACTAAAGGCTGCACGACTAAATCAAATGCTAAACCGACAAACAAATCGAAAGTTAAATCGAATACTTAAAAATACACGTGAGAAGTCGTTATGTTATTAGAAAACTTTATTGAGCTGTTTCTAGAGTCAGCCCCTTGGCTTTTACTAGGCCTAGTATTAGCAGGCATGTTGAAAATGTTCGTGCCCATGGCTTGGATGCAAAAGCAGCTGGGTGGCCACGGCTTTAAAACCACGGTTAAGGCTGCGGTACTAGGTGCGCCATTACCACTGTGTTCTTGCGGCGTGATCCCTGCTGCGGTGGGTTTACGTCGCAGCGGTGCATCGAAAGCGGCAACCACCTCATTCTTGGTGTCTACCCCAGAAACCGGTGTCGACTCGGTAACTGTCTCATATGTGTTACTCGGTCCATTTATGGCGATAGTGAGACCAATAGCCGCAGTTGTCAGTGCGATTGTGGCAGGTCTGTTAGTTGGGCGAGATGACGATGACGGAAAACCTGTTGCTAGTGAGCAAGCTAAACAAGCTGACTTAAAATCTGAACCTATCGCATCTTGCTGCAGCAGTAAAAAGGCTGACGCAAAGGTTGAGCCTAAGGCTGAAAAGTCATCGTGTTGCTCAAGCAAAAAGGCTGCTGAAGTCAGCATGAAGCCTGCTGCTGAAGTCAGCATGAAGCCTGCTGCTGACTCGAGTGTGATGGTGATGAATACGGCAGAGGCTGTAAAGCCTGCATCTTCTAGCTGCTGTTCGAGTAAGCAAGCACCCGTTATTGCGCCAGTGGCTGTAGAGAAGTCATCGTGCTGTAGCAGTAAAAAAATCGAGTCTTCAAAAAACAGCCATGCTGATGCTGAAGCTGAAAGTTGCTGCGAGTCTACTAGAGATGTAGCTACAGAGCTAAAAGGTACCTCTGTGATTAGTCGCATAGGTAAAGGCCTGCACTACGCGGCGACCGATCTTGTGCGTGATACTACCGTTTGGTTGTTGATCGGCCTGTTCTTCGCTGCATTGGTACAAACCTACGTGCCAGCTGATTTTATGGCGAAGTGGGGCGACGGCATTCTCGCTATGCTAGTCATGGTGTTGATCTCTGTGCCTATGTATATCTGCGCCACGGCATCAACGCCAATAGCGGCAGGCTTACTATTAGCGGGTGTATCACCGGGCGCCGTATTAGTGTTTATGTTGGCAGGCCCTGCGACTAACATCGCAACCTTAGGTGTGGTAACCAAAGAGCTAGGTAAGCGTGCGCTTTATGGCTACTTAGGTGGCGTATTAGGTGTGGCACTCGTATCGGGCGTATTAGTTAACTATCTTGTCGATACTTTTGGTTTTGTGGTGATGCCACAAATTGGTGAGCAGCATGAGCTCTTGCCAGCAGGCATCGTTTACACATCTGGTGTGGTGCTTGCGATATTAATGGCTAAAGTCTTCTTAGATAAGTTACCTAAAAATTGGTGGCGTCGAGACTGTTGCTCATAAACAACCTTTGCAGGGAATTGTTTGGTAAGGTAAAGGCACTCATTGGAGTGCCTTTTTGTTTTTAGGGCTAAAATGAGATGAGTAAACGCGATGGAGCTAATCGGTAATAGCCAGCTATATTGTTAAGCACATCGCTAACTACGCCAACAAAAGGAGTTGTCATGATCAAAATTCTAGTCACATTATTTCTCGTTCTAGCAATGAGTGCCTGTTCAGAACCCTCTCATCTAGGCAGTGACGGTAACTACGTCGCAGGTGTGCATTACCGTGAATTAGCGACCCCGATCCCAGCTAGTGGTGATGATATCTCGGTGACAGAGTTTTTCTGGTATGGCTGCCCACATTGTGAGCTGTTTGAAAAGCCACTACACAAATGGCAGCAAACCATGGCTGATGGAGTCGTGCTTGTGCAGTCACCTGCAGTATGGAATGAGGCGATGAAGCTGCATGCCAAGGTATTCTTTATCGTGCAGCAGATGCCAGACAAGCAAAAGATCCATGCGGCTCTGTTTAATGAGATTGTTGGACTGCGTGAGATAACCGATCTGGATGAGCAGCAGGCTAAGCTTAGTGATTTTTTAGCGGGCTATGGCCTAAGCGAGCAAGCGTTTAACGACAAGCTTAATTCGGCCGATATTATTTCCAAGCTTAAGCAGGCGATGCTACTCATGTCGTCGGCAGGGATCCAAGGCACGCCAACCATCTTAGTTAATGGTCGCTATATTATTCTCAATGAGTCGGCAAACTCAGCAGAACAAGTGATGGATATTGCCAGTTACTTGGTTGAGCTTGAAAGGCAAAATTTGTTAGCCATGTAGACTCACATAACATTGGTTGTAAGCGTCATGCCTAGTGAAAAAGCCGTAGTGATATTCGATGGTGCTTGCAACCTGTGTGATGGCGCTGTGTGTGTTATTACAAGGCATGATCCAAATAGCGTATTTGAGCTGGTAGCGTTGCAATCTATGCAAGGGCGAGCACTTCTGAGCCAATTTAAATTAACGGATGTGGCAATGGACAGCGTGATCTTGATAAAGCAGGGGCAGTACTATCTGCGCAGTGACGCGATAATTGAAATTGCAAAATCACTGAGCGGCGCACCACGCCTAGTAAAGTACGTCGCTTTCTTTCCAAGGGTTTTGCGTAACGCTACTTATAATTTTATTGCCAAACATCGTTATCGTCTATTTGGGCAAAAAGCGATTTGTCAGCTGCCTAAAAAGTAATTGCCTCAAGCTATCTCATAAAAAGCTTTGCTTAAGCCTCTCCTCTTAATCGCTTCTACACGATTACACGTACTAGCCCAGATTCTTACCCCGTCTCTTATATTACACCATCTGTACTGCAAACTTAGCGTGATGACTTGTTGAAAATAATCGCACGAGACTGCACCAAAATGGGACAAAACCGCTTTATCGATAAATCAGAGCTAAATTGCAGTAACGGCAAATTCAGCTCTTTTTAGGCGTAAAACAATAATGCCGCATGCTTTGTAGGGTTTTGGTTGTGCCATATTGTCTAAAACTAAACTTAAAGCGTAGGGAATTGGTGTTGCGTTACGCTGGAGTTAATTCCTTTTATAGCCGCTTTATCCTTTGCTGTAGGTACTTTCATGCTCTTTTTGAGTAATGATTTGCCTCTAGTTGATTCATCTATTTAACATCTTAAACTTGTTGCTTGTGAGACATAATGTCTTTTTTGTGTTGGTCATAAAGTCCATTGCTGTGACTTTGCGGAGTTTTGGGGTTTTACTCTAAGCTTGACCGCTGCGCTTGTACTTATTGGTTTTTAATTCTTTTATTGTGGTGCTTTCATTGTGTTTGTTCTGTTGTGGTTTTTGTGTGATATTGATCGTGTGTTATAAATTGTTCGTATAGCTGACTTTGGGGATAATCACTTCGCGTTCATGAGTCAGTGTTTGGGGCAGAGCGGTGAGGCATAAATGCTTATCTCTTAATCAATTAACTCAATCCAGAACTTTATTAACGAAAACCAAAACTACAGCGCCGAGATGAGAAAGTCGGCTCTAAGTAGAAAATACTAATTGTGTGAGGGTTATATGGACAGACGACAGTTTTTTAAACTGTGTGCCTGCGGAGCGACCACATCGGCAATATCAGCGTTGGGATTAATGCCCGGCACTGCGATGGCTGCGCCTCGTGAGTATAAGTTGTTGAAAGCAAAAGAAACCCGCAATAACTGCTGTTATTGCTCTGTGGGTTGTGGCTTGTTGATGTACAGCTATGGCAGCAACGGTAAAAACGCTGAAAAAGCGATTTTCCACATTGAAGGCGACGCTGACCATCCGGTTAACCGCGGCGCATTATGCCCTAAAGGTGCGGGCCTAGTGGACTATGTAAATAGCCCTAACCGTAACCATTTCCCTGAAGTGCGTGAGCCAGGCTCTAACGAGTGGAAACGTATCAGCTGGAATGAGGCATTTAGCCGTATCGCGCGCTTGATGAAAGATGACCGCGATGAAAACTTCATTGAAAAAAATAGTGATGGCACCACAGTAAACCGTTGGTTGAGTACCGGCATGATGACTTCATCTGCACAGCCAAACGAAGGTGGTTTTATTACTCACAAGTTTGCTCGTTCTCTTGGCCTAGTGGCCATCGATACTATTGCGCGTAACTGACACTCCCCAACGGTAGCAAGTCTTGCTCCAACATTTGGGCGCGGTGCCATGACCAACCACTGGATCGATATTAAGAACGCAAGTGTCGTGGTGATCATGGGCGGTAATGCCGCTGAAGCACATCCTGTCGGTTTCGGTTGGGTAACGGAAGCTATGGAACACAATAACGCCAAATTGGTGGTTGTGGATCCACGCTTTAACCGCAGTGCAGCATTAGCTGACTGCTATGCACCACTTCGTAGTGGTACTGATATCGCATTCCTTTTAGGTCTAAGTCGATACCTCATTGAGACTAAACAAGTTAACTACGAGTATGTTAAAGCGTATACCAACGCAAGTTACATCATTCGTGAAGATTTCGAATTCAATGAAGGCCTATTTAGTGGTTTTGATGAGAAGAGTCGTACTTACGACAAGGATTCTTGGTACTACGAATTAGATGAAGATGGTTATGCCAAAGTCGATGAAACTTATGAGCACCCACGTTGTGTGTGGAACTTATTAAAGAATCACGTTGACCGTTACGACTTTGAAACCGTAAGCAATATTACCGGTACACCAGTTGAAGATTATGAAAAAGTTTGTGCGTTAATTGGTAGCACACACGTTCATGATAAAGCGGCGACCTTTATGTATGCATTGGGCTGGACCCACCACACTAAAGGCGCACAGAACATTCGTTCTATGGCATTAGTGCAGTTGCTACTGGGTAATATCGGCGTATTGGGTGGTGGTGTTAACGCACTGCGTGGTCACTCAAACGTACAGGGCGCAACCGACATGGGTCTGTTATGTCAGAACCTGCCTGGTTACTTAAAGCTACCAAATGACAACGATACCGATTTAGCGACATACCTAGATAACTATACGCCTAAGCCGTTGCGTCCAGGCCAAACTAACTATTGGTCTAATTATCCTAAGTTCTTTATCTCACAGATGAAGAGTTTCTGGGGCGAGAACGCGACAGCGGCGAATAACTTTGGTTATGACTGGTTACCTAAGTGGGATTTACAGTACGACTACACCAAGCACATCGACATGATGTACAAGGGCCAAGTTAACGGTTACTTCGTGCAAGGGGTTAACGCAATTAACTCTATGCCAAACCGTAACAAGACCTTAGCGGCGTTATGTAAGCTCAAATACTTGGTCGTAATGGATCCGCTAGCGACAGAGACTTCTGTATTCTGGCAAAAAGCCGGTGAGTTTAACGACGTGCAGCCAAGCGAAATTCAAACGCAAGTTTTCCGCTTACCTACGACGTTATTTGCTGAAGAGGAAGGCTGTATCGTTAACTCGGGTCGCTGGATGCAGTGGCACTGGAAGGGCGCTAATCCACCTGGTGAGTCAAAGCCTGATGCTGAAATTTTATCTGGCATCTTAATGAAGCTGCGTGAGCTGTATAAAGCGGAAGGCGGCGTGCTACCAGAGCCGATTGAAGCGGTTAACTGGGCAGGCTATCACAATCCACACTTCCCACACGGCGAAGAAGTGGCAAAAGAGCTTAACGGTATCGATCTTAAAACCGGTAAGCAGCTTGATAGCTTTAGTCAGTTAAAAGACGACGGTAGTACCTCATGTGGTTGCTGGATCTACTCAGGTTCCTGGACCGAAGCCGGCAACATGATGGCGCGTCGTGATAACTCTGATACGTCAGGCAAAGGTATCACCCCAGGTTGGGCATTCTCGTGGCCACAAAACCGCCGCGTACTATACAACCGCGCATCCTGTGATGTTAACGGTAAGCCTTGGGATCCAAAGCGCATGATCGTTGAGTGGAACCACGGCAAGTGGCACGGCATCGACGTGGGTGACTTCAATATGACGTTACCGCCAAAAGAGTCGGCGCATCCGTTCATTATGCAGCCTGAAGGTGTGGGTCGTTTCTTCTCACTTAAGATGCTAGCTGAAGGGCCATTCCCTGAGCATTACGAGCCAATGGAGACGCCAATCGGCACTAACCCATTGCACCCGAAGGTGATCAGTAACCCTGCGGTACGTTTGCTAGAGGGTGTTGAAGAGACATTGGGTTCACATACGGAATTTCCATATGTGTGTACCACTTACTCCTTAACCGAACACTTTAACTTCTGGACGATTCACTGTCGTTTAGCGGCGATTTCGATGCCTGAAACTTTCGTTGAGTTAGACGAAATTCTCGCAGCGAAGAAAGGCATTGCTAATGGCGATTGGGTCAAGGTGAGCTCTAAGCGCGGTAGCTTGATGACCAAAGCTTTGGTGACTAAGCGTCTGCAGCCACTTAAGGTGCATGGCCAGATGGTGCATACCGTTGGCCTGCCGCGTCATGGTGGCTATAACGGTCTAACTCGTAGAAGTTCTAGTTGTAACGTACTGACCACAGAAGTGGGCGATGCAAATACACAGGTGCCTGAATTTAAAGCATTCCTTGTGGATATTGCTAAGGCTGAGGGAGTTTAATCATGTCTGCTCAAGATATCATTTTAAGCTCTGGCACATCAGAGCTCACTCCTGCAGCGCAGGTACGCCGTAAGTTAAGTAAGGTGGCCAAGTTATTCGACGCCACTAAGTGTAACGGCTGTAAGGCTTGCCAGGTGTCTTGTTCTGAATGGAACGATCTGCGTGCGCCAGTGGGGAGCTTCCAAGGTTCTTACCAGAACCCAATGGACCTGTCTTCAGAGTGTTGGACACTGATGAAGTATCAGGAAGTGGAAGAGAACAATAAACTAAATTGGCGTTTCGCCCACAGCGCATGTATGCACTGTGACGATCCTGCCTGTTTAACCGCTTGTTCGACCAAAGGCGCCATCGTGCAACGCGCAAACGGCGTGGTGGATTTTGATTCTGATAAGTGTACTGGTTGTGGCTACTGCGTTTCGGCTTGTCCGTTCGATGTACCAAGACTCGACCCTATCGATCAAAAGGCTTACAAGTGCACCATGTGTTCAGACCGTATCCAAGTGGGCCAAGAGCCTGCCTGTGTGAAGTCTTGTATTACTGGCGCACTGAAGTACGGCACCCGTGAAGACATGCTGTTTATTGCAGACTTACGGATTAAAGAGCTGCGTAAGCGCGGCTATGTTAATGCCGGTCTATACAACCCAGAAGGTGTGGGCGGTACAGGCATGATTATGATTTTGCATGACATTAATCAGCCACAAAACTACGGCCTACCAGCCGATCCGAAAACGAGTGTGCCAATTAAGTTATGGCAAGACGTGGTTAAGCCATTGGGTGCTGCAGGTATCATCGCAACAGTTGCTGTTGCGTGTCTACACCGCATCACTGTGGGGCGTAACCTTGTTGAAGAGGACGAACCTGCACAGTTCGACCACACTCACTCAGATAAGTCAGATAAGGAGTAACGCTCATGCATAAGCAGAATATGATTTTGCGCCATAAGTTGTTCGACCGCATCTGTCACTGGTTTGTGGTTGCAACGGGTTTGGTGACATTCCTAACCGGCTTTGCTTTCTTCTTCCCATCATTTCAATGGTTGGGGTCGATTGCAGGTACGCCGCAAATGGCGCGCTTTGTTCACCCTATTGCCGGCTTGATGATGTGTCTGCCGTTAATGGTGATGTTGGTGCGTTATTACCACCATAACAAGTGGGAAAAGAATGACCTGACATGGATGTTAGCTATCAAGGACGTGATGTTCGAGAACGAGGACAAAATCCCCGCCATCGGCCATTACAACCCGGGTCAAAAAGTGCTGTTCCGCACCTTCGTGGTGACCTCAATCGCATTGACGATTACTGGCATCATGATGTGGCAGCCTTACTTTGCCCCTTATTTTGAAGCAAGCGCCATTCAGTGGGCCATTTTGATCCACGCAATCT
The DNA here is from genome assembly GCF_000018285.1 of Shewanella pealeana ATCC 700345. NCBI lineage: Bacteria > Pseudomonadati > Pseudomonadota > Gammaproteobacteria > Alteromonadales > Shewanellaceae > Shewanella > Shewanella pealeana. The sequence goes on from NC_009901.1 coordinate 547,988, forward strand.
GTGCTGTGATCATGTTGATCTTCGTGATTGTGCACTTTTGGATGGCAACGTGGGTAGAAGGATCGGTTGCTGGCATGTTGTACGGCTATGTGTCGCGGGCTTGGTGCAAGAAGCATCACCCTAACATGCTAAACGATCCTGAATTAAAGACTAATAAGCAGGAAAAACACTAATTATGAGCACAGCAATACTCGACGCTGAAAAGATCCCCGGCCAGTCACTGGATATTAAAACCGTGATCGCAGCTGACCCAAAAGCCGTTTATCAATTTAGAGCGAAGCGACTCGCTGAGCTAGCCGAAGAGTCTGGATTAACAGAATACTTTGGCTTACTCGAGCAGTTAGTTGGCGCACAAGAAAAGGTAGCGGCACTGTATGGTGAGGCGGCAAAGAGCTGCTTTGGCCCAAAGCCAAAGTTAGATCTAAACCAAAGCCAGCCGATGGCGCAGCAGCACTTTGAATGGGGCAACTATTGGCAGTCGGTATTGCTGGAGCTGATTAGTGAGCTTATGCCTAAAGTCAGTACTGACTTACATGGGGTGCTAAAGGAGCTAGCCAAGGCTGAAGCCGATGTGTTGCAAGGCTATGCCCGGTCGATGCTGGATGGACACTTTGCACAAGTGCCTGCGAAGTACAGCCTGTTTATCTGGGCGGCGCTGTCAGTGTACTGGTCACATTGGGCGGTTGATGTTGCCGAGCAATTGGCTGATGAAGGCGAGACACATAAACGCTTATGCCCAGTTTGTGGCAGTCACCCTGTGGGTAGCGTGATCAAAGAAGAGCCTCGTGCTGGACTGAGATACCTGCATTGTAGCCTGTGTGAAACACAGTGGCATGAAGTGCGCGCTGAGTGTACATCATGCGGCGAAAGCAAGGGCGTGTTCTTGTGGGCTGAAACCGAAACTAATGCCGCTATTCGTGTTGAAAGCTGCGACACCTGTCAGGGTTATACCAAGATGTTCTTTACCGACATCAACCCAAGACTGGAAGTGGCAGCAGACGATTTGGCGACCTTAGTGATGGACAGCCATTTGGTTGAGCAGGGATACAGCGCAACCACGGTGAACCCATTGCTGCTCGCTCATGAACAAGAAGTGGAGCCTCAGCTTGATGAAGAGCCTCAGCCTAAAGTCGGTGATATCCACTAGCCTGCTGTAATAAACTGGCTGTAAGCCGCTTTTAAGCTAATTAGTAAGCAAGAGCCGCATCTCGGTGCGGCTCTTTTATTAACCCAAATCTTTAAAATCATTGAACTAACTAGACGAAGACCTATGACTCAAGCTATCAATTCCACTCAAGCCCTTTACCGTTGTTTACCTGCAATGGACAGCTTGCTGCTGATACCTCAAGTGATAAGTTTTATCGACCAGCAAGGCAAGCCCTGGATTAAATCGTTACTGGCGCAAATGCTTCAAGATGCACGCCAACATATTGCCGAGCAGCAAAGCTTGCCAAGCTGGTGCTTAGATTTAAGCAATATCATTACCGAGTTAGCCCGCCGTATTGCCAAAGCCCAGCGCCCAAGCATGACCCCAGTAATTAACCTTACCGGCACCATATTGCATACCAATCTTGGTCGCTCGCAGATGTGTGAGGCCGCTATCGATGCTGTTACCCAAGTGATGCGCAGCCCAGTGCCACTTGAGTTTGATATGGGCCAAGGTAAACGCGGTCACCGCGATAGCGCAATCTCTGCATTGATTCATGAGCTAACTGGCGCTGACACTTGTTGCATCGTCAATAACAACGCCGCCGCCGTTTTGCTAATGCTTGCTGCCACCGCTGCGGGTAAAGAGGTGATTGTGTCTCGCGGTGAGCTGGTGGAAATTGGCGGCGCGTTTCGTATTCCCGACATTATGGCGCAGGCGGGTTGCAAGCTGGTGGAAGTCGGCTGCACCAACCGAACTCACCTTAAAGATTACGCCGCGGCGATAACTGAAGACACCGCTGCGATTATGAAGGTGCACACCAGTAATTATCATATTAGTGGTTTTACTAAGGTCACCGAAGAAGCTGAATTAGCTGCCTTGTGTAAAGAACGCGGCATCGCACTGATTTCCGATCTGGGCAGTGGTGCGCTGACGGATCTGTCGCGCTTTGGTTTGTCAAAAGAGCCGATGCCACAGCAGATGCTTAAAGATGGCGTCAACCTAGTGAGCTTTTCAGGTGATAAATTGCTCGGCGGGCCGCAAGCAGGCTTAGTGGTGGGTGATGCCGAGCTAATTGCTAAGCTGCAAGCGCACCCGCTAAAGCGCGCACTGCGCTGTGACAAGATGACCTTGGCAGCGCTCGAAGCCACGCTTATGCAGTATCGTAATCCCACAAGTCTCGATACTCAATTGCCTATTTTTAGAAAACTCTCCCGTCCATTAGCAGAGCTTGAAACGCTGGCGCAGCAACTCACTACGGTATGTAGCCCGGTACAAACACAGTTTAATGTGACAATAAAACCTTGCCAAACTCAGGTGGGCAGTGGCTCACAGCCAGATGTGTTGCTGGACTCTATCGCGCTGTGCTTCTCTGTAAATGCCAATGCCGTCAAAGAGCACAACTCGCTAAGTGTGTTGCAACTAGATAAGTTTTTTAAAGCCGCAAGTTTGCCGATTATTGGCCGCATTACAGCTAACCAGCTTTGGCTCGATCTGCGTGGTACTGACAACGATACCCAGCTTATCGAAGTCCTGACAAAAACCTTAATCGAGTTTGAGCAAGCTCATATCAACACGCTTTCCGTATTACCAAGAGTAGAGGCTCAGTCATGATTGTTGTTACTTCAGGCCATGTGGACCACGGTAAAACCAGCCTGATTCAAGCGCTAACTGGCACCGATGCCGACCGCTTACCGGAAGAAAAACAGCGTGGCATGACCATAGAGCTTGGCTACGCCTTTATGGATTTATCAGATGGTGAGCGCCTAGCTTTTGTCGATGTGCCGGGCCACAGCAAATTTATTAATACCATGCTGGCTGGGGTGAGCTGCGCCAAACATGCGCTATTGATCATCGCTTGTGATGATGGCGTGATGCCGCAAACTTATGAGCATTTAGCCATCTTGCAGCTGCTTAATCTTGAACACTTAATCGTGGTGCTAACCAAGCAAGACAAGGTCGATGCCACCAGAGTCGATGAAGTTAAAGAGCAAGTGAGTGAGCTATTGGCGCAGCACCAAAGACAAAGCCCAATCTTTGTGGTGTCGGCGCAATCTGGTTTTGGTATCGACGCGCTTAAGCTTGCTATCACTGAGCTTGCCGAGTCACAGATAACAGCGTTAAGCGAGACCGGCGAGCAAGCCAGCTTTCGTATGGCAATCGACAGAGCTTTTAGCGTAAAAGGTGCAGGTCTTGTGGTAACTGGTACTGTGATTAGTGGTCAAGTCAGCCAAGGGCAAAGCTTGTATCTATCAGGCCAGCGTAAACCAGTAAAAGTCAGAACCCTTCACAGTCAAGGACGGGTAAGTAATAGCGCGCATCATTGTCAGCGGGTGGCGCTCAATATTACTGGAGTCGACCAACATCGCGGCGCAGAGCGCGGAGATTGGTTAACTGCGCTAGCGCCAGCGGCCGAAGCGCCGAACGTGATTTGTGGCGTATTTGAATCTTGCCTGCCGTTTAAGCATTGGCAAAATGTGCAAGTGCATTTAGGTAATCGCCATACCACGGCGCGCTTAGGCTTACTGCAAAACCTTGAAGATGGCACGGCCTTGGTTGAGCTGCAATGCGAGCAGCCCCTTCATAGTGTGGAGCAAGACAGAATCATCGTGCGTGACAGCGCCGCTAAAAGCACATTAGGTGCGCTGCGGGTATTAGACATTAACCCGCCAACTCGAGCAAAGCGCAGTGTTGAGCGCTTAGCTTACCTAGAAAACCTTAAACAGTGCGACTCACTAACGGCCAGTTTGCAAGTTCAAATAAACCATCACTGCGTTCCAAAGTCCGCTTTCATGTGGGCTAATCAGCTAACAGAGCAAACCGCTTGTTTGGCGGACAAACAGGTGATCAGCCTCGATGGTTATTTGTTATCCAGCATATTACAAGAGCAGATTGAAGCGCAGTTGCTGGCACTCATCGCCGATTATCATCAGCAGTCGCCAGAGCTGTTAGGGTTGAGTATTAATCGATTGCAGCGTATGACTCACAACCAATATCCATTGCCTGTGCTACTTAAACTTACCGATGGTCTCAGAGAGCAAAAACTACTGCAAAGTACCCGTGGCTTATTGCATCTGCCACGGCATAACTTGGCGCTGTCAGACGCTGAGCTACAGCTGTGGTCACAGATAAAGCAGCAGATGCTTAGTGCTAACGGGCCATTATGGTCATCAGACTTAGCATCAACGCTAAACCTTGAGTTGACTACAGTGCGGGCGCTATGCCGTAAGCTTATCCAGCTGGGGTATCTGTCGGCGATTATTAAAGACAGATTTATGCTCACCGAAAGCCTGTATTTCTACGCCGATGTCATTCGTAATCAAATCAATGTGAGTGGTGAAATCAAGACCGCCGATTTTAATTCAATCATTAAGCTTGGCCGCAAAGCCAGTATTCAGTTGTTAGAATTTTATGACCGCAGTGGATTAACGTGGCGCAAGAAGAAAGACAATTCGAGAGTGATTAGAGATGGCAGCATTTTTATAGCAAGTGATTTGGCGGAAGAACATAGGAGTTGAACCTACCCGGGACTGCTGGCAGCCCCACCTGGATTTGAAATCCAGACGTTTCACCGGAAACGACGTTCTTCCTTATCACTTGCGGCGAATAATAGGTAATTGCATTTGGCTAAACAATAGCGATTAGCAGCAAACTTTATTAAGTGTGAATCCCAGTTACATTTATCGATATTAACCTCGTCAAGTGGGACATTATTTACCAGATAAAAATAATGCAGTGATGACGGAGCCGATGTTTCTAAAATGATATTAATTAAATTATATGTTTACTAAGTGTGACTCCTATTAACCTTTATCCATTTTTCGATATTGAATCGTTGAGTGGGACATTATTTACCATAAGAAATGGAACAAAGATATGACGGAACTTGTGTGTGGCTTAAATAATATTACTGAGCAGACTTCAGTCACGTGTTTTCGTAATGATAGAGAGCAAGCATTAATAGAAACTGTGGCGAAAGAGGTAAGAGTCGCGCTGATCTATAATGGCATTTCTCATGTGGTAATGATGGCCTGCCCAACGGCATTAAAAGAGTTTGCTATTGGCTTTAGCTTGTCAGAATCGATTATTGAAAGTGTACGCGATATCCGTTCTATTGAGATTGAAACTATTGCCACAGGAGTGTTGGTACATATTGAGGTTTCTCAGCGTTGCTTTATGCAGTTAAAGGAGCATCGCCGCAGCCTAGCAGGGCGCACGGGCTGTGGTCTTTGTGGCGTAGAACAGATAGAGCAAACGGTTAAACCGATTGTAAAAGTCACAGACACTGCAAAATTTGATCTAAACAGCTTGAAGTTAGCCTTATCTAATCTACATAAGCATCAAAATGCATTTAATTTGACCGGAGCGACACATGCTGCTGCCATGTTGTCGGCAGAAGGTGATATTATGTGCTGCTTCGAAGATGTGGGACGTCACGTCGCGTTAGATAAATTAATTGGTCATATCAGTATCGATAATCAGACTCGTCATTCAGCCTTGTTATTAACCAGTCGAGCCAGTTTTGAAATGGTACAAAAAGCGGCCATTGCAAATATTAGTATTATATTTGCAATTTCTTCAGCAACTTCGTTAGCGATTGATATCGCAAACAGATCGAATATTACCTTGGTTGGGTTTTGTCGCGAAAATAGGGTGACAATCTATACCCATCCTGAAAGGTTGTATTTATGTAATAAAACACTAAGTAATGTTGAAAATAACAACTTAGCTGTAATGTAATCAAGCTTGTCATTTAAGCTTTAATGTTAGTTGGTAATTTTAAATATGTGGTTAACGTTTAAAAATCAGTTTTTTATTAAATTCTGGTCGCCTTTTGCTGCCGTGATAGCGGCGGGAATTTTGTCGACCTATTTTTTTGGTCTTACCGGTTCACTTTGGGCGGTAACTGGCGAATTTACTCGCTGGGGTGGCCATGTATTACAGTGGTTCGGTGCAGAGCCTGAGTCATGGCAGTATTTTAAAATCATTGGCCTTAATGGCACGCCGCTAGATCGCGTTGGCGGAGTGATGATTATTGGTATGTTCGGTGGTTGTATGGCAGCGGTACTGTGGGCTAACAATCTTAAACTACGTATGCCAAGCTCTAAGAAGCGTATCGCGCAGGCGCTGATTGGCGGCATGATTGCAGGCTTTGGAGCACGCCTAGCGATGGGCTGTAATTTGGCGGCCTTCTTTACCGGTATTCCGCAGTTTACCCTGCATGCGTGGATCTTTGCTTTTGCGGCTGCCGCAGGTACTTATATCGGCGCTAAGATCACCTTGATGCCATTTTTCCGCTCAAGTGCCACACTGAAAGCGGGTGGCTTGAAGAAAATCGTTAAGCCAAATCCTAATCAGGTACAGAATCGTTTTCGCCTAGGCTGGCTAGTGTTTGCCGCTATGATAGGGCTATCACTGTATATCATGCAGAGTTCGACTAAGCTCGGCATCGCCATGTTAATGGGTATGATGTTTGGCTTGCTGATTGAGCGGGCGCAGATCTGTTTTACCTCGGCATTTAGAGATATGTGGATCACTGGCCGAACCCATATGGCCAAGGCAATTATCTTGGGCATGGCGGTCAGCGTGATTGGTATTTATAGCTATGTGCAGCTAGGCATGACGCCGAAAACCCTTTGGGCTGGCCCAAATGCGGTGATTGGTGGCTTGCTATTTGGCATAGGTATTGTGATTGCTGGTGGTTGTGAAACCGGTTGGATGTACCGTGCGTTAGAAGGCCAAGTGCACTTTTGGTGGGTGGGTCTTGGTAATATCATTGGCGCGACTATTCTAGCCTATTACTGGGATGTTGTTGCCGAGCCATTGGCTACCAGCTGGGATAAGATAAACCTACTGGATGTGTTTGGGCCATTAGGTGGACTTGGCGTCACCTATCTATTGCTGGGCTTATCGTTTGTGCTGATCTTAATGTGGGAGCACCACTTTTTTAAAAAGCAGAAAAGCCAGCAACAAGCGGCGGCAGCAAAGCTTGCTGAGTTAAAAGCTGAGTTAAAGCTAGCTCCTGCGGCAATAGCAACGTCAGCAACACAAGCTTAAAAAACCAGCTTACAAAATAGTGAATTGATTCATTTGTTTTATATTTGGCTCAAGCCACTTGAGCCTGTTTTGCTGAGGAGCATTAAATGCCAGCATCTATCGTACCAGATTACAATTTAGAGATTTACGGTGAGCCTTGTCCTTACCCCGCAGTTGCCACACTTGAGGCGATGCAATCACTGAAAGCGGGTGAAGTATTGGAAGTGATTACCGACTGCTCGCAGTCGATTAATAACATACCTAATGATGCAAAGAACCACGGTTACGAGGTTTTAGATATTAGCCAGCAGGGCGTTATGCTGCGTTATTTGCTTAAGAAGTAGTTGAAAAATAGTTAAACAGCTCTGCCACGAGTGGCTTGGATAATCGATTAATAACATTATTATTTCAAGCGACGCAAAGAACCACGGTTACGAGGTTTTAGATATTAGCCAGCAGGGCGTTATGCTGCTTTATTTGCTTAAGAAATAAAAGCTAAGCGACGCCACTAATATCAAGAGCAGCACGGCTATGAGGTTTTGGATATTAGCCAGCAAGGCGTGATGTTACGTTATCTCTTGAAGAAATAGTTGAGTAAGTGATTTGCGACATTGTCAGGTTTACATCTAGTGACTCGATAAATCGCTTAACAGGTAATAAAAAAGGCACTCGATGAGTGCCTTTCTTTTATGCTTTTTACATCACTCGCTATAAGCGAATGATCGTCAAACTAGAACTAGTCTGGCAGCTCAGCGTTGTGGTAAACGTTCTGAACGTCATCACAATCTTCCAGAGCTGCAAGGAATTTCTCGAATTGCTCAACTTCTTCAGCATCGGTAATCGCTGTCATTGTCTGTGGTACGAAAGTAATCTCTTCCATAACATAGTCAGTATCTTCTGGCAGTTCTGCCGCTAATGCAGTTTTAACTTTGAAGAACTCTGTGTGCGGGGCGTAAACACTGATCATGCCATCTTCTAGCTCAACGTCTGATACATCAACGTCAGCCATCATTAGCATTTCAAGGATTGCATCTTCGTCATCGCCAGCGAATACGAATACCGCTTGGTGATCAAACATGTGGCCTACAGTACCTGGGCCGCCTAGCTTGGCATCATTTTTAACGAATGCTTGACGAACTTCAGTGAAAGTACGCTTAACGTTATCAGTTAAACAGTCGGCAATTACCATGCAACCGCCAGGACCAAAACCTTCATAGCGTGCTGTTTCGTAGTCTTCACCACCGCCGCCACGGGCCTTTTCAATTGCTCGTTCAATAACGTGTGCTGGCACTTGGTCTTTCTTTGCCTTGGCGATCATGGTGCGAAGTGCAAGGTTGCCTTCTGGGTCGAAACCACCGTTCTTGGCACAAACGTACAACTCTTTCCCGTAACGAGAATAAATTCTAGTTTTTTGCCCAGCCGTTTTCGCCATGGATTCTTTTTTATTTTGGTATGCTCTACCCATCTTGATCTTTCTCACTAAGCCTAAAAAATTGCCAGCAATGTTAGCAGCTTTATCGAAATAAATCAGGTACAGGCCTTTAAAAATGCTAATCGCAGCGATTAATTTTGTTTATAGCTGTAACTAATGGCCTTAATCCTTGTAGCGGGAACCTTTAGCGAGCGGTTTGTCCTTGAAACAGAAAAGAATCAAGCAGTGCATCGATGGTTTTTTTGATAAGAAGTGGCGGGGTGCGGCCAAAGTCATGCAGTGCATAAACATTATTTAGTGGGCATTGGTGCGTCGGTAATAACTCAACGAGTAATGGCTCTTGCTCAAACACAAAGTCGGGTAATAACGCGATACCTAAGCCAGCTTTAGCCAAGGAAAGCACCGCAGATGAGGTGTCTGCATAACGATTAGCGTTGAAGTTTAAGCTTAACTCGTTCGGTGCTTTTGCATTGCCTTTTGAACTGGCTTTTGATTGTAGCGAGTGCTGGATACTTTGCCCTTGCCAAGAGTTGGCTATGTAATCCAGTGAAACCCAATCCTCCGCTTTTATCAATCTTGTATTTTGTTTGATAAAGACTGGGCTGGCACAAAGCACGTCCCTAAATTGTCCCACTTTGCGCTGTATTAAACTACTGGATGCCAATTTACCTACACGCACCGCGAGATCAATATCTTGCCCAAGCAGATCGATACGGCGATCTTGCATTTGAATATGTGGTCTTATCATAGGGTTATTAGTGCAAAGGCTGGCAATAGCTGGCGCTATGATGCTATCAACCAAGGCGTGGGGGGAACTTATCTTAATAGGCCCTGCCAACTTATCAGCCGCTTCTCTTGCCTGTTGCCAGGCGAGGGCGGATATATCGCCAAGTTCACGGCAGCGCTGATAAAAGTCTTTACCTGCCGGAGTGAGTTGCTGCCTGCGGGTGGTTCTATGCAGCAGCTGTACACCCACAGCGAGTTCTAAAGACTTAAGGTGATGACTGACAACAGACTTAGACAGATCGAGTTTATCTGCAGCAGCACTGATAGAGCCACTATCGACTATCTGTTTAAATATCGCCATATGCCTTAGATGGTCCATGTTTTTACCTTGTTGAGCTTAGCTCGTGGTTAAAATGTTTAAACCATTGTCCTATTAATTGGAACAGTGATTGCTGCTTTACCTAGGTTATCAATGCTAATTATCGCTGTAAACTGATTGCATAGTTTGAAATTAAATCTATTTAAAGTGGAGTGGATCAGATGTCACAGCAATTAATTGAAGCGGTAAAACGTGCCAGCGAAACGTGGAAGAAAGGTTTTAATACACAAGATGCCGCGCTTTGCGCCGCCCAATATGAAGCTAATGCGCCAATGTTAGCTCGACCTTTTGGTGAGTTTGTTGGCACCGAAGCTATCCAAGCCTTTTGGCAGAACCTCATGGATCAAGGCTATAGCGATGTTGAATACACTAGCCCAGAGTTTAAAGTGCTAGATGACAAGTCTGTATTACTGACCACTGCATGGAAAATGAATAAAGCCCATGGCGTGGTACATAAAGAGATATGGGTACTGCAAGATGATGGCACGGCTAAACTGGCTGATGACGAATTTGAGGTATTAGGCTAGTTGTTAGAGCTATTATAGATTTTCAATTGAAAGTTTATGAGTGTGAGCCTAGTTAACTCTTTTATTAGGTTTGCACTTAGCATCTGAAATCATGGGTTATTGTTGTCTATGATTTTAATTATATTTATTTTTACCGTATGACACCTGCTTAATTTATTATTAATTGGTGTTTTTTCTATTTCTTCGCTTTAGCTTTTTCTGTCTAGTCTTTAACTTACTACCCATTGTTTTTCCATTGATTTTTATGTGTTGAATAGCCATCTGGTTAACTTAATTAAATATTAAAAGTTAAATGTATTGTGTTTGCTTGTTTATTAAATTTAAGTCTCATATCAATAAAGTTAATTGTTGGGGAATTAATCACATAAATAAACACCTACTACTTATAAGGTATTTAAGGGGGAGTAAAAGGTCACGACTTAATTATAGTTATGGAGTGATGATGAGAAAATTTAATAAATGCAAAGCGGCGCTTATTGTCGCCGCGGCTTTCGGTCTAGCAGCCTGTAGCGACGGTAAAGATGGTAGTGACGGTGAAGATGGCACCAGCCCATTACCGCCGATAGTCGAAGCTACAGAGATCACCAATGTTGAAGTGCTAAGTCATACTCTTGAAGAGGGCGCAGTGCGCTTTGAGTTTGAAGTGACTAACGAAGAAGGCTTGCTGGTTAGCGGTCTTGAAAAAGTGAATGCAGAAGTTGCAGAGTTAACTGATAAAGGTATTGCTCGTAGTCGCCCAGAATTTGAGGGCACCATTGCCGGTGGTAGTGCATCAGAGGAGACCGATGGTGCTAGCCTGACCATGACTGCAGATGGTCGTTATGAATTTCTAGCACCAATGCCAGCAGTTAATGCAGGTACTGAAGGTATAATCCGACTGGCCGTTGGTGGCGGTGAGAAGATCGCTAAATCAAACTACATTCTAGTCGACAAGTCAGAGGGCCTTCATACGACCTCTACGGCAACCTGCCATACTTGTCATGTCGACTACGCCGCATCGAACTTAAAACATCCAAGCTATACCGCAATTAATACCGATGGTGAAACCGATCTGGTCGCAGGTTGTATGGTCTGCCACGGAAACGTGGTGCGCGATGACGGCGGATACGCGCGTAATTCAATGCAGAAGATTGGTCATATCAATCATCAGAAATTTGAAAAGGATTTCGAGCCAGCTAACTGTTACAGCTGTCATGCTGAGCCTATCACTAAGGTAAACAGTATGAGTACTTGTACTGACTGTCATGATGCCGCAGGTGTAGGTTCTGCTGCGGTTGCAATGACCTACAGCACATTCGATGAGTCAGATGATGTGCGCTTGTTCCATAAGAAGGTGGGTGAGCGAGCCGATATTAGAGCGCAGCATTACACAACCACTTCTGCGCCTTACACAAACAGCAGTTTGGAGTGGGATGACCATGAAACCACAGGTGGTTGGTGTACCGATATCGCACTGTTTAATACCGATGCGGAAACCCCTGTTCAGCTCAATATTGCCCAGTTATATGCCGCAGGCACGTTAACTTATGCCGGAGCGTATATTCACGCATACCATAATGATTCCATTGTGGGTCGCCCAAGCCCACGAGATTCAGGTGGTGTCACAAATAGTCAGTACGTTGAAAAGTCAGATGGCTCTAGAGCCGTGTGTTATGTGCGCCTTGATGGCATCGATACCGGCTTCGCTAATGCCGGCTTTACTGCTAGCTCAAGGGTGACTTTCAAGCAGCAAGATGATGATGGCGGCTATGACGGTGTCTCACTCACTAGTTACTCTGATGTTGTCGATAGCAACGAGGAAAAACTTCAAGAGTATGAGCGCCGTCATAGTGTCACTTTAGATAGCTGTACCACTTGTCACAACAACGAAACCAACTATCACAAGAATGGTAGCTACAATGATGGTGGTCTAGATTGTGTGGCTTGCCATAACAATGGTCAAGATCGTGCAGGCCAGCGAGTGGTAGGCCTAGATGCTTTCGCAACTGACAGCTTCCGCATTAATGCGGGCTACACCATTGCTGCAATCAGTGGTGGTGAACAAGTTGGTTGGAAGGCCAATAGTGCGCCAGGCTTTGGTCCTTTAGTGCATGCCCAGCATTGGGGGCTGCAATCTGTTATTGGCTCGGAGATGAGTCGAGATAATGAGATTGCGGTAACCAATTCTGCGGCCAAGCTGAACGCCGATAACTGTGTCTCTTGTCATGCCGATGGCATCGATCTTAACGCGGTGCCGAATCAATACATGCTATCTAGAGCCTTCAACGGTGGAGATGCTGGAGAGTCAGGTGTTGCCTCAAGTCCTATTACCGCTAACTGTTTTGCTTGTCATAACAACGACCAAGCGCTTAACCATATGATTTCAAACGGTGGAGAGCTTAACCTTGAAGTTGATAAGACAAGTGATTGGTTTACTCAACCAACCTCTGAGTCTTGTGCGACTTGTCATGCAGAAGGGCGCTCGTACGGGATCGAGAAGTATCACGTATTTGACCGTAAAGAATAAAAAGTAACGGCTAGCTTCTCCCTGCAAACAGCTAGCCCACTACTTTTTTGGGGCTCTTTTATAGAGCCCTTTTTTTAATGGTTTAGCCTACTAACCTATAAGCAAACGCTTATCACGAGTCCTTGGTTCGCTAGATGATTTCCACGCTGAGCCATTGCTCAGAACCATTCTTCTGTTATAGATATTTCAGTTTTTGTTTCTGCTTTTATTAAACTTAAATGCTAGACTGCGCTTCTACTAAGTTGTTTTTGGAGAGCATTTCTAATGCTTTGGAAATCTTTGTCTTTTTCTGAGCTTTCATTGAACGAGCTATATGATCTACTCAAGCTCAGGGTCGATGTTTTTGTTGTTGAGCAAAACTGTCCTTATCCGGAGCTTGATGATAAAGACCGCCAGAGCCAAACTCAGCACCTTCTTGGACTTAATGAACAAGGCGTAATCCAAGCTTATGCTAGGGTATTGGCCCCCGGGGTGAGTTACCCAGATGCGAGTATTGGCCGAGTGATTGTTGCAGAGGCGGCGCGAGGGGCTGGAGTGGCTCATACCTTGATGCAAAAAGCGATAGCCATATCAACCAAGAAGTGGCCAGAGCATAATATCCAGCTGGGAGGCCAAGAGCATTTAAAAAGCTTCTATCAGCAATTGGGTTTTGAGCCAGTATCAGAAATGTATCTTGAAGATGGGATCCCACATGTGGATATGTTGCTAACTTTAGATAAATAATTTTAGCAAAAGACTGGTTGAAAATATAAAGCGCACCTAAGTGCGCTTTTTTAATGTGTTTTACCCACCCTAAATAACGTTTACTCTAAGCTCTAAGCTTCACTTCAGGTTTATAGTCGACATCACCGTTTCTACTGATCACTGCAAGTGTTTTATTCTGCATAATAAACGCTAGGGGGCCGTTAGACAGGTGGCGTACGAACAATAATCGAAAGCCAAATTTATGCAGATCATATAGGGCAATTTTTTGCTCGGCGCTCATTGCGTCCCAGTGAGCATCATGATTGAGTGGGGTCTTGCGCTTCTCTTTAGATTTTAATGCAATGAGCATGCTTTTCTCTCTATAGGTAGCGTGTCTGTGCCAGTGAGGTTTAAGTATACAACAGCTCACTAATATAACTGGTTTTTCATTAAAAAATGCTAACTGAGTCCAATAAATGTTTATTTTTAGTGATAAAAATGTTCAACTTTTTTTGGTGCGTCCTACTAATGTATTAAGGAATGAGTTGTGCTCAACTATATTGAACCTGTGTTTCGTCCTCCATCTGAGTGGAAGTCTCTGATCCTTCAAGTGACCAATGGTTGTAGCTGGAACCAATGCAGCTTTTGCGACATGTATACTCAGCCGCAGAAACGTTTTAGGGCTCAGAAGGCGGATAAGATAGAGCAAGATCTTATCTCGGTAGCTAACTCGCAAGCCCATATTAGCCGAGTCTTCTTAGCCGATGGCGACGCCATGACGCTGCCCTTTGCGCGCCTTGAAGCGATCTGCTTATTGATTAAAAAATACCTACCCAATGTGACTCGCATTAGTAGTTACTGCTTGCCACGCAATATCAATAATAAGACGCCTGAGCAGCTACAACGATTAAGAGAGCTTGGATTGAGCCTGCTGTATATCGGCTGCGAGAGCGGTGATGACGAGGTGCTTGAGCGGATTAAAAAAGGCGAGACATTTGACTCCTCTTTGGCGGCGCTGCAAAAAATCAAAGCGGCGGGGATTAAAGCCTCGGTGATGATCTTAAATGGTTTAGCTGGGGTTGAGTTATCAAAACAACATGCCGAAAACTCAGCCAAGTTGATGAATGCAGCGCAGCCTGAATATCTGTCGACGCTAGTCGTGACTTTACCGCTGGGCACTGAGCGAATGGATGAGGCTTTTGGCGGGCATTTTCAGCTGCCGAATCAGGCTCAGCTGTTCGAAGAGATGCATATTCTTCTAAGTAAGCTAGAGCTTGAGAAAACCGTATTTCGCTCGGATCACGCCTCTAATTACTTAGTGCTCAAAGGTGTGCTAGGTAAAGACAAGCAAGCATTGCTGGCAGAAGTAGAGGCTGCAATGAACACGCCTGAGCAAATTCAGTTACGGCAAGAGTGGCAAAGAGGGCTTTAAATTGAGCCTGTTGACTCAGGAGTTGCCGCTTTGCAGCTGTAGTTGGCTGACAATATCCAAGCATTGATCTTTAAACCATTGGATCAATGGATCTTTGTGCACTCTTGCGTGCCAATAAAGGGTACTGTCTAGCTGGGGGAGCTCGGTGAGTACGACTCCCTTTAATTGTGAACGCCACTTCTCGGAATTGAGTACACGTTGGGGCAAAAAGCCTACGTGTTTTCCGCTGAGTAACCCCTGCAGCAAGACTAGAAACGAGCCTGTCGCAAAGGTGATCTTGCGTTGCAATTGATTCTGCAATGCTAACTGGGTGATTTCCTGCTCGACTAGGTTTGAAGCTGAATATTCGGCAGTATCATAAGCGAAAATCTGCGCCAGCGTTGGCTGTGCAATTTTTGCTAAGGGATGCGTTAAGCTATAGGCGGCGCAGTAATTATCTGTGCTGATATGGCGGCCATGAATATTTGCGGGTGGTGTGTCAGTTCCCGCAGCGGCAATATCAATTTCGCCTGACTCGAGTAAAGAAAATACATCTCTAGGCTTGTGCACAAACTCAAGTTCTACATTGGGCGCAAAAGTGAGGATCTTGTCTAGCATAATAGGGATCATGCTCTGGGTGAGGTCATCCATAAATGCAATGCGGATCACCCCGTGACTTTCCATCGGATCGAAAGCGGTCTGCGAGATCAGTCGATCGCTCATCTGCAGCCACTCTGTGAGTGAGCCATATAATCTCAATGCCTTGCTAGTCGCACGAATGCCTTGGCCCTGTTTTACAAAAAGGGGGTCATCGAACATAGTGCGCAACTTCTTCAAGTTTTGGCTCATGGCAGGCTGGGATATGTCTAGCCTGTCTGCACTCTTAGATACGCTCTGTTCCTCAATTAGAATAGCTAGGCTCAGCAATAAGTTGAGGTCGCACTGTTGAATAATTTTTAAGTCAGTTGGATTCATAGGACTTGTTTTAAAGGAAAGTGTTTGTGAAAAAGCGTGACCAATTGACGTCTAAACCACTGCTGTAGTTCAGGGGCTCTTTGGTGACGATCCCAACAGATTTTAAGCTCGAGATTGATTGGCGAGCCGAGCCAGTCGAACTCCTTTGTCTCATGTTCAGGTAAAATGTCCATGGCGAAGTGGGGCAGCAAGGTAACGGTATTATTGGTTTGCAGTGCATATAGCAGGGTACTTAAAGAGTTGCTCGTTAAGGCGTATGCCGCATCGAGTGCATCTAAGTGTTCTAGCGCTTCAATCGAATGCAGTTGGTTATGCTCTTGAAATTGATAGCGTAAGAGCTTTATCGCATCCTTATTCGCGTGAAGGTTTTGCTTGTTAGTCGCTCTGTGAGTGACCATCTGCCAAGGTGCAAGGCCTATGGGTTCACTAACAATCGGGCTTGGTACATTGTCGTAGAAGCCGATAACCACATCAGCTTGTCCTCGCCTGAGAAGCTGAAAACCATTGGCGTTTTGCGAGATGTATTCTAGCTCTATGCCGGGGGCTTTCTCACTCATCAGCTCTATTAATGGTGCGATAATTAGCTGTGCGGTGACATCGTTCATGATAAAACGTATACGACCTTGGGCAGTCTTGGGGCTGAAGTGTTCGGCTTCTAAGATTCGAGCTGTTTTATCTAGCAGAGGCGTTAACTCTAATGCAATGGCTTGAGCCTTATTGGTTAAGGTCATGCCATTATTGCTTTTGAGCAGCAGTGGATCGTTAAACATTAGGCGCAAGCGTTTTAGCATCTGGCTCATGGCTGATTGAGACTGGCCGAGTTGCTTAGCTGCATTGGAAACATGAGCCTCATTGAGTAGTACTGCGAGTGCTAATAGTAGGTTTAAATCGCAATTTTTAAGTCGTGCAAGATTGAGCTGAGTGAGCATTACCTAATCCTCTTCAAGAACTTGACTATAAACGATAGAAATCAGCTTGAATAGGCTATGTTTACATGAATCAATGTGAAGTGAGTGAAGCCATCCTTGGCTTGGCCTATCCCTGTTTTTGCCCAACGTTAGGGCAACTTGTCCTGTATCTTTCCTTAGTGTTAGTGGGGTCTGACCGTCCTAGCCAAAGCCACTCTCACCCCCTTAAATCGGTAAGACTTATGGGATCCTAGCGTATCGTTTCGCAATCCTAGCGAGGTCGGGTCCATATCGACGATACTCAATTTTTAGCTGTCTATTAAGAAGCTTGTACTTTTTCTTGGCTTGTTAAGGTTACGATTACACGGCGCTCTAGTGCGCGGTCTTTACGTAAATTAGCGTGAGCATCCTGCTCGCCAACGGCTTGAGTGTCGATCTTCTTCACTTCTACACCGTGAGAAACTAAGTAGGCTTCTACGTGCTGTACACGTTTTTCAGATAGCTTAAGGTTATATTGGCTATCACCTTGGTTATCTGATTGACCGTTAAGTAAGATCACATCTTGATCTTTACTCTTTGAAAGCTTGATAACTTGGTCTAGCTTGGCCTTGGCTGTGCTATTAAGCTCTGAAGAATCAAACCCAAATAGTACGGCTACACTGCTCTTTTCGGTGTGAATTTCATACTTAGGCTCAGGCTTTGGCTCTGGACGAGGCATAGGTTTAGTCTGCTTCTCAATCACGGCAGGTAGTACAACTGCTGTTGTTGTCGCAGCCTTCACTCCGAAGCGATAAGTCAGCTGTAGACCCACTGTCTGTGCGTCCATGTTTGCCGTGTTCCATGCTGTTTCATCGATTTTGGCAAAACGACGGTACTTAGCAGAAATCGCCAAAGAATCTGTGATGTTGTAACCCACACCTGCACCAAAGTAAGGGGCTGTATCCATCGCGCTAACATACTTATCGGCACTCATCTGGTGTGCTAGGTGATATTGATAAGCACCAGCTTCACCAGTTAAGAACCATTTTTCTGATAGCGGTAAAGTACCCACAACACCCAGAGTAAAGCCGTCAACGTCTATTTTCTGGCTACCGTCTAAACCACCCCACATGTGAGTATCATCGGTAGCACCCAGATCTTGCCAGCCAGCTTCGAAGGCTAAATATTTGTTTAGTTGATAACCTACTAGGGCATTCCAAGCTAAATCGCTGCCGTCGCCTAGGTGGCTAGCGGCGTCAACTGACTCATAGTTGCTTTGGCCTGCACCTGCACCTATGTACCAAGTGTTATCAACATCGGCTGCATTGGCGTAACCGCAAGTACCTATTAATGCGAGTGCAATTAGTGTCTTGTTCATCATGTTATCTCCGTTGAGTTTTAATTAGTCTCTCATTTCAATGGAGCGCATTTTGAGGGATTAGCTAAATTAGAGCGATAGAGTAAATACAATAATGATTATTTGATTTACTTATGCTCAATGTTTATTTTTGCCCTGAAAAGCGACAAAACGCGAGGTTGCAGGCTTTTGATATAAGTGATTTGGATGATGAATAAAATGAATACTTAGCGGATATAGGGCACCGCTAAGTATCGATCAGGTTAGTGCTCTTGGATATGGATCTGTTTTACCGGGCAAGGGATCTCGATATTCGCCTGTTTTAATGCTTTAAATAGTTCGGCATTAGTTTGGTACTTGTCTTGAAAGTAAGTGTCGGTAGACACCCAGTAACGAATGCCTATTTCAATACCTATACTATTAAAGTCATTGATACCGACTTGGGCTTTATCGCCTTCAAAGACTCTAGGGCTATCGGCTAGTACTTTAGCTAACATGCCTACCACTTCGTCAGTATTAGACTGATAACTGATATTAAACTTGGTTTCGACCAGTTTATTGGCAAAAGAGTTATGTAAGATCTCGCCGACAATATGCTTATTGGGGATGTTGATCTCCTCTCCCTCTTCGTTAGTCAGCACCGTCATACCGAGGTGGATATTTTTAACTAATCCGCCAACTCCTTTTATCTCGATGGTGTTACCCACAATAAAAGGTCGAGTGACAATAATGGTAATGCCAGCCGCGTAGTTAGCTAACATGCCCTGTAATGCCAAACCTGCACCTAGAGAGGCTGCACCTATTGCTGCGACCATAGGGGTGACACTGATCCCCAACTTGCCTAAGGCAATAATACCTACCATCACAATAACTAAGATGCGCACGAAGTTGCTGGTAAAGTTACTGAGGGTGATATCTATCTCGTGCTTTTCAAAAATACGCGTGACAAGGTTAGCCGCTTTGGCTGCTAGCCATAGACCAATCAGGAAGATAATGATGGCACCTAGAATACTAAAGCTATATTGCACCAGAAATTCGGTGATGGCGGTGTAAGCGTTTTGCAGTTGTGCGATCTCTTGGTCTAGGCCTTGCTCATTCATGGATCTATCCTCTATGACAACCTTTATCAATTAGCTTACTGAAAATAAACAGTTTTGTAACTCAGTTTTTGCGCAGTTGTGAGCTGCTATGAGGACATTTTTGACACTGAGCGACTTAGCGTGAAGAGGATCAAGCTTTGTTGCTAAGTTTACTGTTGCTCTTTAGAGAATAGGTTACTCTTTCTGCTAATTCTAATTTGCCGAGTCCTGTTATGAGAGCACTTATCTTCGTTTTATCTAGTATGTTAGCCACGTCAGCGTGGGCGAATACCTATCAAGTTGGCGATCAAATCCTTGATATCAAGTTGCAAGATCAACACGAAGCACAATACCAAGTTGATAGCACTACAACTCGGGTTTTATTTAGCAGCAGCATGGATGGCGGAACCGTTATTCAAGAGACTTTAGAAGCCGATCCTGAATTAGTTAAAGATTCAACTTTGATTTATGTGGCTGACATTAGTGGTATGCCGTCGTTGATTGCTCGTTTTGTTGCCTTACCTCAGTTTAAAAAGTTTCCATACAGAGTGGCACTGGACAACGAAGGTGAACAGACTAAGCCGTTACCTGCTCAAAAAGATCAGGCGACGCTAATTGAGCTCAATAATAATCAGATCACTAACATCAGCTACTATGAGACTGCCGATGCTCTGTTAGCAGAGTTGAAATAGTAGAGATTTAATAAAACTTAAAAAGGGCGCTTAGCGCCCTTTTTGCTTCTTGATGCTATGTTGAACAGTTTTAAGCAGAACGCCCCTTCAAAATATCGTAGATCTCTTCTTTTAAATGCAGCTTCTGTACTTTTAGTTCATGCACCTCTGAGGTGTAGTCGCTAGCGATGTTTTTCTCCAGGTTTTTTATCTCCTCATCAAGTTGGTTATGCTTGTTAAACTTCTTCTGAAAGTGTGTGTCAGATGTCTTTAGCTGGCTGATAAGTTCACGGTATTCTGGAAACATGCAGGCGTCCTTCTTGCTGGTTTTATTGCGGATTGTTCATTTGCTTCAGTTCTAAACTAACGCGATTTACTATGGCTAAATGTGATATCGATCAAATAGTGAGCGATTAGATTTGTAAGCTAGAACAGTGTGATTCTTATGCTGTCATCACTCCCCAAAAAGTCCTCAGATGAGCAGCTCTTAAGCGCGATATGTTAAGGCATCTAGCGAGTCAAAATATATAACTAAGCTATTGCTAATGTTAGTGTTATTTCATGTAAGTAACAGCTTCAAGCCTTGATTCTAACTTGTATCTATAGCTCTCTATTTGTCTGGCGCAATGCTGGCTAGCTGCTATATTCTAGCTCAGAGTGCTGATTGATTTAGTAACTAGATTACGACAAATCATTTACTCTTGGCGGGAAAAGTGTGATCGGCTTAACCTTTTTAGCAGCGAGACTAAGTTAAAGTCGTTTTAATTCGATTTATAAATTCAAAAATGAAAGGGGTTTTCACGATGTCTGATGTATTTCATTTAGGCTTAACTAAAGAGATGTTAGATGGTGCCAGCTTAGCGATTGTGCCAGGGGATCCAGAGCGTGTTAAACGTATCGCCGAGTTGATGGAGAATGCGACATTTTTAGCGAGTCATCGTGAATATACCAGTTATTTAGCCTATATAGATGGCAAACCTGTGGTCGTATGTTCAACCGGGATCGGCGGTCCATCGACCTCAATTGCCGTTGAAGAGTTAGCGCAGCTTGGTGTACGTACCTTCCTACGTGTGGGTACCACAGGCGCGATTCAGCCACATGTGAATGTGGGTGATGTGATCGTAACGCAAGCTTCTGTTCGCTTAGACGGTGCTAGCCTGCATTTTGCGCCGATGGAGTATCCTGCGGTAGCAAACTTTGAGTGTACAACCGCTATGGTCGCAGCGAGTCGTGAAGCGGGTCTTGAGCCTCATATTGGTATTACCGCGTCATCAGATACCTTCTACCCAGGTCAAGAGCGTTACGACACGGTTTCGGGTCGTATTACGCGTCAGTTCAAGGGCTCTATGCAAGAGTGGCAAGATCTTGGTGTGCTGAACTATGAGATGGAATCTTCGACGCTATTTACCATGTGTGCGTCACAGGGGTGGCGTGCGGCATGTGTTGCAGGGGTTATTGTTAACCGTACTCAGCAAGAGATCCCTGATGAAGCGACAATGAAGAAAACTGAAGTCAGTGCGGTATCGATTGTGGTTGCAGCAGCTAAGAAGCTACTAGCATAACCAATTTCACTTGAGTTCTGTTCAATAAAAAAAGGCGCTATAAGCGCCTTTTTCATTGGAATCGAAACCGATTCTAGAAATGGTATTTAGCGATCACCGAATAGGTGTTTTGGTCCATACCATCTACGCCATATTTGTTTTTCCAGTAATCGTATTCGATACCAACAAATAGCTTATTCTTCTGCTGGTCGCCTAGCACGACAGCACCTAAGTCATACTTAAGCTGTGGGTTGAAGTGGAAGTTAGTCTCATAACTCGCTTCATCTGTGGCAAATACCCAGTCAATGTAACCATCGAATACGATATTTGAATTGCCAACTGGGAAGTCCATTCTAAATGATGGTGTTAACTGCCAGCCGTCACTGATGTTGTCACTGCCCATCGCGTGTCTACGGTAAGTGTTTAGCTGGAAGTAGCTAAAGTATGGGATCTTAATATCCATACCGACACCGTATAGGAAACTCTCGACTGGGCCTTCACCTTCTTCTAAAGCCAGTGCTAGCGATAGATCGGTAACTGGGCCAAAACCTACGGTTTTACCTAATATTTTACCTGCACTGAAGCGAGTTGAGATTTCGCCATAGGTGCTATTGTCTTTACCGCCGTTTGAGCCATTGAAATAAGTCACGTCCTGAAACGCAAACCAGTCGCCATATTTCCAATCACCAGCGGTTTCAAAGGTAACTGCTGTTTGTTTATCTGAAGGTGCTAAATCGTAATTTTCACCATATAAGCCAGTGACACTCACATCCCACCAGTTAACCATATTATCTGCCATTGCAGTCGGGCTGACTAGCAAAGCTAAACATAGTAATTTTTTGTTCATCGTAAAACCTTTTATTTTTATGAGACCTCTAGGTACAGTAAATTGGAATTATACCTATAGGCATTTAATCGTTATTTTGCTGGCGGGGAATATAGGCGCAAAGTGAATAATGTTCAAAGGATTTGTGGGGATTTTTAAGTTTGGCATAGGGTTTGGCTTGTAAGTCATTGATTACTGGTTTTTTAACTGAGATTTTTACTTTGACTATTGTCTTTAAAAGAGAACTGTAGCGGTGAAAAATTGAAACCCATTAGATTGATGGCTGCTTGCCTAGTGGAGTTTTGTCGCCTGTGCTACAGTCGTTGTTGGATATTCGATGACATATTATGTCGCACAAAAGATGTTCAGCTGATATAGTCACCACAGACTCTTTCATTTCAGGGGGAAATATGGAGTTTTCAAATCCAATCATAATTTGGGCATGTATCGGAGTTATTCTCGTACTCGCTGAGATCATTCTACCGGGTGGTATTGTGATTCTTTTAGGCGCGGCATGCTTAGTGGTCGCAAGTGCCTTGGCTATAGGTTTAGTCGAAGGAATAGTACAAAGCTTAACGCTTTGGTTTATCTCATCTATGGTGCTATTGCTGACCTTTCGTCAAGTCACTCAGAAGTTAATTGGCGGTGACGCTCATATCGGCAACACTGATGAAGAGTTGGATATTTACGATCAGCTCGCCATCGTCAAACAAACCATAGGTCCGGCGCAGCAGATGGGACGGGTTGAATTTCAAGGCTGTGAATGGTCCGCATTAGGGGATGGTAGCGAGATTGCTGCTGGCTCCCAAGTTAGGGTTATCTGCAGAGATAATATTGCGTTAGTGGTTGAGCCTATTAAGGCTGAAGACGAGCACTACGTCGAAAAGTAATTAGTTAACGTCAGGAAGGAATCTCTCTATGTTCGCATTTACACTCTTTGTTTTATTTGTCTTTTTTATCCTCTATAAATTGTTGCTCATTGTGCCTATGCGCGAGGTCAACGTGATTGAGCGCTTAGGTAAGTTTCGCACAGTGCTACAGCCCGGTTTTCACTTTCTGATCCCGTTTTTCGATCGGGTCGCCTATAAGCATGAGATCCGTGAGCAGGTACTCGATGTGCCACCACAAAGCTGTATCTCAAAAGATAACACTCAGCTAGAGGTCGATGGTTTAGTTTACCTCAAGGTGATGGACGGTAAGCTTGCCAGTTATGGTATTGAAGACTATCGACGCGCGGCGGTAAACCTAGCGCAAACTACCATGCGTTCAGAGATAGGTAAATTAAGCCTAAGTCAGACATTTTCGGAGCGAGACAGCCTGAATGAGTCGATAGTACGAGAGATCGATAAGGCATCGGATCCTTGGGGGATCAAGGTGTTGCGTTACGAGATCAAGAACATCACGCCCTCACGTAAAGTCATTCACACCCTAGAGAAGCAGATGGAAGCGGAGCGAAGCAAGCGCGCCGAGATCACCCTAGCGAATGCAGAAAAGGCGGCGATGATTAATTTGTCTGAAGGTGAGCGCCAAGAAGCGATTAATCTATCGGAAGGTGAGAAACAGCGCCGTATTAACGAGGCTAAGGGTACGGCACAAGAGATTGCTATCATCGCCCGGGCTAAGGCTGAAGGCATGGAGCTTGTTTCTGCCGCGCTTGCCAAAGAGGGCGGCCATGAAGCGATGAATATGCAGCTTAAAGAGCAGTTTATTACTCAGGTTGGCAAGATATTGGCTGAGGCCGATGTGTCAGTGGTGCCGGCTGAATTGGCTAAAATTGAAGGATTCTTTGAAGGCATGGAGCAGGTTACTCACGCTGTGTCTGCCAACTCAGTGAAGGGAGCACGCTAATGATGATTTCTGGAATTGATACCGATCTAATTGTAATGGGCATTTGGGGCCTTATCTTTGCTATTTTCGTGGTTAAGCTGTTTCAATCGATTCGATTAGTACCGACAAAATCGGCTTATATCGTGGAGCGCTTAGGTAAATATCACTCAACCTTAGATGCAGGCTTTCACGCCTTAGTGCCATTCGTCGATAAAGTGGCTTATATACACGATCTAAAAGAGGAGACGATTGATGTGCCTCCTCAAGAGTGCTTCTCATGTGATGAGGTCAATGTCGAAGTCGATGGGGTCATCTACATCTCAGTAATAGACCCTGTTAAGGCGAGCTACGGCGTGACTGACTATCGTTATGCGGCAATCCAGTTAGCACAAACAACCACCCGTAGTGTAATCGGTACCCTAGATCTAGATCGCACCTTCGAGGAGCGTGATGTGATTAGCGCCAAAGTGGTCGAAGTGCTGGATCAAGCGGGCGCCATGTGGGGCATTCGTGTTCACCGTTATGAGATTAAGAATATCACTCCGCCAGAAACGGTAAAAAATGCCATGGAGATGCAGGTCAACGCCGAGCGTGAACGCCGTGCTTTACTGGCAAAGAGTGAAGGTGATAAGCAGAGTAAGATTAACCGCTCAGAAGGTATTAAAGCGGAAACCATTAATCACTCCGAAGGTGAAATGCAGCGCCGTATTAACGAGGCTGAGGGTAAGGGCGAGGAGATCTTAACCATTGCACGAGCCACGGCTGAATCGATTGAGCGTATGGCTACCGTGATTGCGGCGCCAGGCGGCAAGAATGTGGTGCGTATGCAACTCGGCGCGCAGTACCTTAAGCAGCTTGATGGAGTCAGTACTGGTCAGAGTAAGGTGATTCTGCCCGGCAACATGATGGACTTCGATCACTGGATGAATAGCATTGGTCTAGAAGAAGATAAAGACTAGTCGATTCTGTTTATAACCTAAAATATCTATGCTAGATCCTATACTGGGGTCTAGCATTTTTATTTCAGGTAGTGATTTGATTTTATTCTGATTAACTTAAGAGAGATTTTATGGCATTCGATGATAAGTTTAGGCTCAGCAGTCACGCCGTGATCTTAAAACAGGGTGTCAGTGAACCGAGTGTCTTATTGTTAAAGGCTAACTACGGCGAATGTGCTTGGGGCTTACCTGGCGGGGCATTGGACCCAGGCGAGACGATTCATGAAGCGCTGCTACGTGAATGCCAAGAAGAGTTAGGTGTTCGGGTGCAGGTTAAGTGTCTTACCGGCGTTTACTACCATCAAGTATATGACTCACAGGCATTTATTTTCTTGTGTGAACTCGATGACCCTTACAACATATGCCTAAGTGAAGAGCATAGCGAATACCAATACACTCCAGTTTCAAAGTTATCTGAAATACAACATCAGAGAGTGGAAGATTGCCTTGGCTATGATGGCATCGTTGTAAGTCGTAAGTTCTGATGGCACTTGCTGTAATTCACTTCCCTGAGACCAGCTTATTGCTCAGTAAATTACATTGCGAATATCAACATTTACTCTCGACACTTTCAAAACTATCTAAGGTACAAAAACAGAGGGTGGAAGACTGCCTTAACTATGATGGTGTGGTTGTAAGCCGTAAGTTCTGATGGGCTTTATGGCGCTTGCATTCATAAATTTCTCTGAAACCGCTTCTTTCTCTGCTAAAAAAGAGCGTTGCGAATATCAACATTTACTCTCGACACTTTCAAAACTATCTAAGGTACAAAAACAGAGGGTGAAAGACTGTCTTAGCTATGATGGTATCGTTGTAAGCCTACATAGCTGTCAGTGGGATCGGCAACTCTTGAGTCGCTAAGTTTTCGTGGAGCTCTTTGTAGTGAGTACCTATTTTGAGCAACTCAGTTAGAGGTACCGCCTTACTGATTAGAAAGCCTTGAGCATAATCACACATCATAAAGCTAAGCTCATCTAATTGCTCTTGAGTCTCGACCCCTTCGGCAATGACTCTGATCCCCAAAGCGTGAGCCATCTCGATAGTAGCGATGATCAGCTCGTTACTCTTACCGTCTTTGTTCATATCACTAATGAAGCTGCGATCAATCTTGAGGATCTGGAACGGATAGGTTCTTAAGTAGCTTAGTGAGGAGTAACCAGTACCAAAATCATCCATTGAGATACAAAAACCCGCATTGCTTAGTTGCTTAAGGGCATCCAAAGTATAGGCGTGGCCACTCAGCAGTACACCTTCGGTAATTTCAAGTTCTAGATCATCGGGGCGCATGCCAAATTTGTAAACTTGATCTGTAATGAGCTGGACCAGATTTGGATTTCTAAACTGTCTTGGTGAAAGGTTAATGGCGACTCGAAACTTGTCATTAAACAACTTCTGCCAGGTGCGTGCAGCCTCTAGCGCGCATTTAAGAATAAACTCTCCCATTGGCTCAATCACTCCTGTTTGCTCGGCAATAGGAATGAACTCGGCAGGTGATACGTTCCCTAGGGTTGGATTATTCCAACGTAGCAGGGCTTCGGCCCCCATGATACTGCCATCTCGGATATCGAGTTGAATTTGAAAGTGAGCTTGTAGCTCTCCCCGTTCTAAGGCTCCGTGGATCTGCTCTTCAATCGCAAGGCGGCGTGATACCTCTTTATTCATCGCATGGGTGAAGTAGGAGTAGGTATTTCGGCCAATACTTTTGGTGTGATACATGGCCGAGTCGGCATTTCGTAACAGCTCTGATGATGTTTCGCCGTCATTAGGGTAGATGGCGATACCAATACTGGCGGTAAGCACTAGCTGCCGATTATCGATATAGAAAGGCTTTCTAAAGCCGCCAATGAGATTCTCGGCTAGGGGTTGGGCGTCGCTAGCGCTCGATAGACCATCCAGCAATATGATAAATTCATCGCCTCCTAAACGGCCAACGGTATCTTCGGATCGGGTGGCATTCAGCAAGCGCTTTGATGCACTGATCAGTAGTTGGTCACCTGCTTCATGGCCTAAGGAATCATTAATCTTCTTAAAGTCATCTAAATCGAGAAAGATAACTGCAATCATCTGACCGCTTCTCTCACTAGCTTCGACTAATTGTTCGAGTCGTTTTAGCGCTAAAAATCTGTTAGGTAGCTCAGTTAAGGTATCGTAGTGGGCTTGATGGCGAATAAGTGCTTCCGCTTCGAGACGCTCACTATTGTCATAAAAAGAGATCACCGCACCGTTTCTGTTGTGCTGTAGTACTAGAGGTTGTGATTTGTAATCAACAGGGAAGCTACTGCCGTCGGCTCGCCAAAAAATATCCTCTTTAACCTCTCCATTACTGAGTGGAAGCGTTGCTTCTGTGCAAGAGTGGTTTTGATAGATCAGCTCGTGCATATTGAAGTTCAGTAGTTGCTCTGGGCTGGTGTATCCGAGTAATTGAGCACATATCGGGTTGGCAAAAATGCACTTTCCTTTATCGTCGATGGCATAAATGGCAACCGCTGCCGACTCTAAAACAGCCTTAAGCAGTGGATCATTTGTCTGCATTTCCTCTTGGTTTTTCTCTTGGTTCTGCTCCTGAACAGTTTTGAACTGCTTGTGTTTACTGCATTGTTCTCGCTTTTCTTTTAATTGCTTTAATGAGTGGAACTTAGCGATATTAGAGCGAGCGTTAGCGGATTGTCCAATGTCAGTCGAGCTCTCGTCATCTAGCTCTTGTATCTGGGAGGGCTGGTGATAAAAATGCAGCCAAAGCGTGCCGAGGAGTGCGACATTAGCCAATAAGAGTAAGGGGATAATGATCTGGATTTCAGGGGATTGTGATGGAGAGCTAAATATCCAAAGCATACCCAGTGCAACGGTTAAAATCGTCATAAGAAGGCAAAGGAGCCATGGATTTTTTGAAATTTTTTTGCTGATTTGCATGCATCACATCCAGAGTTTGATAATGAAACTTTATCTCTTTTGGCTAAACGAAGTCGGCTTAAGCGAGTTCATGAGAGTAAGCTGATTGCGATCTGAAGGAGAAACCCCAAAGGCTATGTGGGCAAGCTGAGCTGGAGGGAGTTTGCTGGGCTAATGCTGGCAGGGCTAATGTTTTCTGAGCTAACGTTTGCAGAGCTATTGAAGAATTCATATTTAGTCCTTTATAAAGTTCAGAAATCAAATCCGTTGATCACATTGGTATTAAGTATAGGACTTAAATCAACAAATGGTAAATAAGCTTAAGTGTAACAAAACGTCAGTTTGAGCCTTAAAAAGTTTTCATAGATAAATCAGATGCTAATCAATGTGATCTTATTTAGAATTGTGCTCATTAGTGCAATTAATTGAGTAAAAGAGTTAACTATGACAATTGAAAGAATTGAAACTGCCGCTCGCATGAGCCGTATCGTTAAGCATAATGGCACCATCTATCTATGTGGTCAGGTAGCTAAAGATGCCGAGCAAGATATTACCGAGCAAACCCGCACTATGCTTGAAAAGGTCGACACTCTACTCGAGCAAGCGGGCAGCGATAGAGAGCACATCTTATCGGCAACTATTTACATTAAAGATATGCAGTACTTTGCTGAAATGAACGCAGTTTGGGATGCATGGGTTCCTGAAGGTTTCGCACCCGCTCGCGCATGTGTTGAAGCAAAGATGGCTCGCGATGCATTATTAGTTGAAATTTCTGTGGTGGCTGCCGAGAAAGCATAAGTTTATACCA
Organism: Shewanella pealeana ATCC 700345; assembly: GCF_000018285.1. Lineage (NCBI taxonomy): Bacteria > Pseudomonadati > Pseudomonadota > Gammaproteobacteria > Alteromonadales > Shewanellaceae > Shewanella > Shewanella pealeana. The sequence continues at coordinate 576,694 of NC_009901.1, forward strand.
ATCAGTATATGAAGAGTTCAATCGCCGAAGTGACTCCTCGCTTCGGCGATTCCATTTCTTAACGATTTCCCCCTGCTAGTTTCGCTTATTCTATCCCCGAGAACCTCGCTTCTGTTATACTGCCCGCCTGATTTTTTGGAGGCAATAATGGACGTATCTTCTTTACTAGACGGCCTAAACGACAAGCAGCGAGAAGCTGTTGGTGCACCGCAATCCAGCATGTTGGTATTGGCGGGTGCGGGTAGTGGCAAAACGCGGGTGCTCACCCACAGAATTGCCTGGTTGATGCAGGTTGAACAGCAAAGCCCTTATGCAATTTTAGCGGTAACCTTTACCAATAAAGCGGCAAAAGAGATGCGTGAGCGTGTTGAAAAAGTTGCTGGTGGCAATATGAGCCGCATGTGGATCGGTACTTTCCACGGCTTAGCCCACCGCTTGCTGCGTACCCATTATAAAGATGCCAATCTGCCTGAGAGCTTCCAGATCTTAGATTCAGACGATCAACTGCGTCTGATCAAACGTATTCTAAAAAGCCTTAACTTGGACGAGAAGCAGTATCCGCCAAGACAAGCTCAAGGCTACATCAATGGTAAGAAAGACTTAGGTCTACGCCCGTCGCATATCGATGCGGGCGGCTTCCCGATTGAGCAAAATTTACTGAAGATCTATCAGATCTATCAAGATTCATGCGATCGCGCAGGTTTAGTCGATTTTGCGGAAATCTTACTCAGAGCCCATGAGCTTTGGCTCAACAAGCCGCATATTCTGGATCATTACCAAGACAGGTTTAAGCATATTCTGGTAGACGAGTTCCAAGACACTAACGCCATTCAATACGCATGGATCCGTGTACTTGCGGGTTCTACTGCCAATGTGATGATAGTCGGTGATGACGACCAGTCTATCTACGGCTGGCGCGGCGCTCAGGTGGAGAACTTGCATAAGTTCTTGGCCGACTTCCCAGCGGCGCAAACTATTCGTTTGGAACAGAACTATCGTTCGAGCGGTAATATTCTAAATGCCTCGAACGAGCTGATTGCCAATAACCCAGATCGTATGGGTAAAAAACTTTGGACCGACGACAAAGACGGTGAGCCAATTGGCCTTTACTGTGCCTTTAACGAAATGGATGAGGCGCGCTTTATCGTTGGCCGCATTACCGATTGGCAAGATGAGGGGGGCAAGTTAGAAGATTGCGCCATTCTTTATCGTTCCAACGCTCAGTCCCGCGTACTGGAAGAAGCCTTATTGCATAAAGGCATCGCTTATCGTATCTATGGCGGCCTGCGCTTCTTCGAACGCCAAGAGATTAAAGACGCCATGGGTTACCTGCGACTTATCAATAACAAGAATGATGATGCTGCCTTTGAGCGTGTGGTGAATACCCCAACTCGTGGTATTGGCGATCGCACTCTAGATATCATTCGTACCACTGCACGCCAGCAAGAGATGACCCTGTGGGAAGCGAGTCTTCGCTTACTGGAGGAGAAGGTCCTTAACGGCCGTGCCGCCAATGCCGTACGGGGTTTTATGGACTTGATTGTCGCCATGAGAATGGACACCGACGAGCAATCTTTGCACCGTATGACAGACCATGTGATCCAAACATCGGGTCTAAAGGCGATGTATGAGGCCGAGAAGAGTGAAAAGGCCCGTGCACGTGTAGAGAACTTAGAAGAATTAGTTACAGCTGCTCGCAGCTTTGTGATGCCTGAAGAGATCGAAGACATGGGCGAGCTCAATGCCTTCCTGTCTCACGCAGCGCTAGAAGCGGGTGAAGGCCAGGCTGATGAGTTTACCGATGCGGTGCAGTTAATGACACTACACTCGGCAAAGGGTCTTGAGTTCCCAATGGTGTTTATGGCGGGTGTCGAAGAAGGCTTGTTCCCGAGCCAGATGGCTATCGATGAAGGTGACCGTCTCGATGAGGAGCGCCGTCTCTGTTATGTGGGTATGACCCGTGCCATGCAGAAGCTGTATATCACCTACGCCGAGTCGAGACGCATTTATGGCCGTGAAAGCTTCGCGAGACCTTCACGTTTTGTAAAGGAAATTCCTGAGCAATATGTGCAGGAGATTCGTATGCGTACTCAGGTTTCAGCGCCAGCAGTCAGCAGTCGCTTTAGTAAGCAAGATAATGCCTTCAATGATTCAGGCTTTAAGATTGGTCAGCGTGTGATGCACCCTAAATTTGGTGAGGGCACTGTGACCAATTATGAAGGAAGTGGTGCACAGGCGCGGATTCAGGTTAACTTTTTCGATGTTGGTAGTAAGTGGTTAGTCATCGCTTACGCGCGCTTGGAATCGTTATAATCGTGATGGTTGAATAAGGCTGAGCTTAGACTCAGCCTTATTTTTAGCCGAAAAAAAACACGCTGTTCTTATTTATCTCGATACTGGTTGAATACTGTTACAGCTCAGTCATAATGCGGTTACAAAATTAAAGGCCGAAGACGTTGTAGGAGAGCCTAATCATGAATTTAAGGGATAAACTAGACGTTTATATGCGACTCGCGCGTATGGACCGTCCCATTGGTACTTTGTTGTTATTATGGCCCTGTTTAATGGCCTTAACTTTTGCTGCGGGTGGCTTACCCGATCTAAAGGTGTTTATTATTTTTGTGATTGGCGTATTTTCGATGCGGGCTTGCGGCTGCATTATTAACGACTATGCCGATAGAAAGCTCGACGCCCATGTTGAGCGTACCAAAGGTAGGCCGTTAGCCAGCGGCGAAGTCAGTAGCAAAGAAGCCTTACTACTATTTGTTGTTATGGCACTGTTTTCCTTTGGCTTAGTGTTAATGCTAAACCCACTCGTGGTGCAGCTATCCGTTATCGGTATCATTCTTACCATCATCTATCCCTTTACTAAACGCTATACCAATATGCCGCAGATGTTTCTCGGCACGGTATGGAGCTGGTCCATTCCCATGGCTTATGCCGCGCAAACGGGAACGGTTCCGGTCGAGGCCTGGTGGTTATTTGCGGCTAACTGGTGCTGGACGGTGGCATACGACACCATGTATGCCATGGTGGATCGCGATGACGATTTAAAGGTGGGGATCAAGTCGACGGCGATTCTATTTGGGCGCTATGACAGACAGATTATAGGTCTATTCCAGCTTGCGGCACTGAGCTGCTTTATTATTGCTGGCATGGTTGCTGATCGCGGCGCTATTTATGCTGTCGGTATCTTGGCCTTTATCGGTTTTGGCCTGTACCAACAAAAGCTAATCAATGGACGCGAACGGGCACCATGTTTTACCGCTTTTCTCAATAATAACTGGGCAGGCATGGTGTTATTTACCGCGCTGATGCTGGATTATTTAGTGTTAGGTTAGCCCCTCGCTTACTTAGCCCTTAAAAAGCGCCTCTAGCATGAGGCGCTTTTTTTATGCTTAACATTCATCGATATTTAAATCTTGCTGTGCTCAATCCAACTTTCGTATACGACCTTGCTGAAGATCCCTGACTATAATTATTATCGGCACAGCTTTAAAGGTTCACAGAAGTGACATTTAGGTTAGCTATGCTCAACTAAAGGCAATAGCGAATTGTCATTGGTTATAAGCGACAAATGGATTTGATAGATACGGAGGGAGGGATGTCAGCTTGGATTACCGCTTATGAAGCGGGGCAGTGGGCGCATTATGAATTAGGATTACTCCTTATTGCGGCGTCTGTTTTGCTTATTTGGTTACTGGTTTGCCACTTCAAGGCACAAGGTTTTCTGCGCTGGAGTTTGGCAGTTTTTAGCTGCGTTACTTTGGTCGGCTTGTGCTTAACCAGTCGAGTGGACGCCCTACAAATTAGCTCATTGCTAACCAAGGGCAAAAATATTGAAGTGCTGGATGGCATTTACCGCTATGGCGAGTATCGCTTTCCTCACCATAGCGCCCATGGCATAGATTTTCGTGAAATTTATATCGGCCAGCGTATGTTAAAGCTCTATCATGGAGGGTACTTAGCCCATAGTCGCTGCTATCGTGACTTCTATAACGGCAATCGATTTAGTGGCAATACCGAGCTGCGTCTATACATACATTGGTATGAGCACGAGCTAGTGTATAAGCGTACAAAGGTGGTGATCAAAACCCCCTGCATCCTAAAAATCGAGCAACGACTCAGCAGCTAACTTGCATTTTATACTTGTACTGCGAGTTTGCATTTTGGCTTGCCATGCAGACGACTGCGATTTTAGTTAGAACTTCTCTGTAGTGATTGGTGATTTAGGTGTTAACTGCTGTGAACTCTTTAACTTCTTGCTGTCGGCAGTATCTATCGAACTCTGAAGCATCCTCCCTTGCTTAGTGTTAAACAGCCAATCCATGCCATGAATCGCCGTGGTCGCAAAAGCTGTGGCGTGGTGAGCCTCATCGATAATCAATAGCTTGCTGCTAAATGCTGGGCTGCTGATCTCAAGGTTGTTTAGTAATGCCTTAAAGTGCTGTGCATCGGCCACCATATTGTACTGAGAATCTCCGTCTTCACCATTATGCTCAAGGGCGCCAATACCAATAAAGACATTGGCATCTATCTTGTTAAGTGAGGCGATATTCTTTGCAAATTGAGTCAGAAACCAGCGTTCATGCCACCAAAAAGATGGGCTGCCTATCAGGTAATTAGTAAACAGATCTGGCTGTTTTAATAGAATATAAGCGCCAAATAGGCCACCTAAAGAGTTACCAACATAGGTTCGTTGAGCGGGATCCGTGCGGTAATTCTGCTCTATATAGGGGATGATTTTGCTCTTAAAAAAGTGTAAATGTCTATCTGCCCCGCCAGTGACTTTTTCCCAACTCGCGTCTACCGTAGGGGTGTAGTCCCTGACTCGGCTATGATCGCTTCTCAGGCCAAGCTCCCATGAGATCCCGACGATAATCGCAGGCGTCATTTGCTTTGAATTCATAGGAAAGCGGGTTACGCCAGACATGATCTGAAAGGTATACATGGCATCGGTAAGATAAATCACCGGATAATTAATGTCTTTGTTTGCAGAAGATTTGTAACCTTTTGGCAGCTTGACATAGAGCCGATAGGTGCGTGCTTCATCGTTAATTTGCACTGTATGACTACGGGGAATGCTAAAAGGTGTGGTTAAGTGTGCAGTTGCTTCGATAACGGGTTTATTTGCCATACACCTAGTAGGAAAAAAGCTTGCTAACAGTATGGTGCAAAGCATGAGTCTAAGTAATGGGGCATTGCAGTTTAGGGATGACATTGTCGTCTCTACTTATCCATAAGTTGTGGCAATAGCTTAACCTTTTCTTCGGGGGAAATCTCTTACATTTAGCGCAACAAATAACCATTTTCGATGGCTGAGTTTATCGCTGGCGATAAATGGAAGTGGCTAAATATTATCCATGGCGCTTGTTTTGTGGCAATGGAGTCACTATATCTGTTATTACAAAGATTTAACAAGTCTCAAGGAGCTGAGAATGCGTCGTAGCGTTAAATATCGATTACTGTTTTTGCTGAGTGCTATTATGATTTATTGCGCCGGTTTTCAGTGGTTACCAGAGTCAATGGAGGCTGGAAATGCACTAGGACTAACTATTGCCGCGACTATTGGCTACTTTGTCTTACTGCCAGCCATTTATGCTTACAGCATTATCCACGTGGGTCAGCAAAAGTGGTGGAAGATGATCGTTATTTTAAGCCTAAGTAGTTTGATGGCTAGGCTAAGTTTCCCCGCAGAACTCGCGAGTTACTTTGAGTTTATTGCTTGGTTACGCTACCCGATTATTGCCGTGCTTTTGGTCATTGAATTGTATTTGATGGTCAGTATTGTAAAAGGCCTTTGGCAGGCGCGTTCTTTAAAGGGCGACCCTCGTCTGCATATTATCGATAAGTACCGAGGTGAGGATGAAAAGAAGCAAACCTTAGCATTAGTTTTAGCATCTGAGCCAGCGAGCTGGTATTACGCAATTCCTTGGTTTTCTCGTAACCATAGCAATATTTTAGCAAATATTAACCTGTATTCGGCCAAGCTGTGGCATTGGTTTTTACTCATAACTGCAGCGCTCTGCGTATCGGCGTTAAGCTATATTGTTATTGCAAGTTGGAGTGAGTTGGTCGCCCTTATTGTATCTAGCATCCTTGCCTATAGCTTGGTGGCAGTGACGGCTAATTACCGGATCTCACGTCATTTCTCGGTTTATATCCAAGACAATAAGTTAGTACTTAATAACTCTATGTGGGGCTTCTTGGCGGTAAAACTCGATGATATTGAATCGATAAAACAAGGGAAGTGGGCTAAGACCTTAGCCAATAAAGGTAATAGCACTCAATCGGACATGCTCATTTTTGGTCGTGGAAAAACTGCCAATATATTGCTGACATTTAAGCAGCCACAAACTTATTTTGGTGCGTTAGGTCAGTTACCCGAAAAGGTTGAAAAGATATATCTAGTGGTGGATACACCCAAGGAGTTACAGCAGCACTTACACCCTTTATTGAGTGCACAGGCATTTAGTACTGAGGAGTTAAGTAAAGAAGCGTCATCCGATGATTCAGAAAAAGAGCGCCTAAATAAAGCCAGTTAGAAGGTGTAGTAAGCAGAGCCCTTGGCTCTGCTTACTTCTTCTTAAAAGCGGACGCTAATAAGTAGGGACAAAAGCTTATGCTTTAACTAACTTTTCTAGATCCGCAGGGCGGTAGTAAACGGATTTTAATACCTTACCTTGGCGAACTATTTTACCTGCCATATCGACGTCTTTAGCGCACTTGGCGATGATGAAGTCGCCCTTGGTGCTGCCAACAATCTCAACACCCTGCTTGGCATAGAAAGCTATGGTCTCTTCAAGCTCTTGCTCGTTACGGCAAACCTTGCTCATATTGCTCGAGTGCACTTCATCCCAACAAGTGACAAAGTCGATTTCACGATTCTTGGCAACGTGCAGTAGTAGATCGATCACGTAGCTTATCTCGAGTCTATCTGTTACCTGAGTCGCGCCTAGGTGCACCAAGCGCCCCATCAACACATACACCGAATCGACGATAGCATCGGCTTGTTCTACACGACTGTCAGCTTCTGCCAGCTCGGTGAGCTCCTCAATTGCAAGCGATGTGTGCAGCGTATCGGCTTTATCATCTAGCGTGCTGATATCCTCGTTCGGCAGGTCGAAAGTCATGCGGAACTCTCGAATATCACGATATAGGTGATCGTATAGTGGCTGATCCAAAGCGGATAGTTTCATCGGTAATATGCCTTTGCTGCTGAATAAGATTAACAGCCGCCATACTAAAGAAATGATGCGCTAAATGAAAGTCACTCAGTCAGGAGGATTTTGGTATTCATTGGCAGTTTTCCCATAGAGAGTGCAAATAAAGAATCGATTTATTAACGCCTTAATTGAGCTTATTGGCAAGGTGGCTGATGATCTGATCTTGGATCTGTTTGATTAAGTTTTGGCTATGTTGATGGTCAATATCGAGTGCCTGCCAGCCATCGGTTGCCATGATCGACAATTGAGAGATGTTGATGCTACCCGTTAGATCAAGATCACCTGCGAGCTTAACTATTCCTACGCTGGTATTGAGCCGACTAATACTAAAACTGGCCATGATCTACCCTGTTGCAATTGCCTGTTGTCAACATAGGGGCATATCGAATAACTTGCAACAAAGTTTGCCGGGTTGTTGTATTTTTGTGCGGGTGGATGTCTTGGTATGAATTTTTATCATCAGTCGTGTCTTCTGTGGGAAATGCGGCTTAAGTGCATGTTTAATCACTATTCCCCATTTGCTTGAATAGCTAGGCTGTTTTGTTGCGCAAGAATAGCTATTTCCTTAGGCAAGCTCAGCTTGGGCGCTAGACGCTATTGTTAACTTTATGTAAGGATGAGGTTTCCACCTAAGGATCTTGATTTATTTTTCAGCGTGAAAATCGATTTAATTTTAAAGATTTAATTCTAGAAGTTCTATTTTAGAAAGAGTGCTTAGGTCATAAGAATAATAAAAAGGATGCTACATGAGCTCAAACAATGATCTTCAACAGTCTGAACCAGTGACTATGGAGCCTCTGCAAGATAGCAAACATACCACCCCAACATTACTTGATGCACTTCTACCTATTATCGCTTTAGTGATAATGCTCACAGCTGCCGTCTACCTATTCTCATCCGACAGCTCTTATGGGGCAAACCAGATAGCCTTGATTATGGCTGGCTGTATCGGGTTATTGATAGGTTGGAAGAATGGTTATAGCTGGGCGGAAATGGAGCAAGGCATCGTCCGCAGTATCGGTGTCGCCACCGGGGCAATACTCATTCTATTTACCGTTGGTTCCCTCATTGGCAGCTGGATCCTTGCTGGCACGGTCCCGACCATGATCTATTACGGCATGTTGGTGCTAAATCCTGAATATTTTTATGCGGCTTGTTGTTTGTTATGTGCGGTTGTCGCCATCAGTATCGGTAGCTCATGGACGGTCGCAGGTACGTTAGGTATCGCCTTGGTCGGCGTGGCGTCAGCCATGGGACTCAGTGTCGAAATCACCGCTGGTGCCATCATTAGTGGTGCGTACTTTGGCGATAAGATGTCTCCTATGTCAGACACCACAAATTTAGCGCCAGCCGTTGCAGGAACCGATATTTTTAGCCATATCCGACATATGGTTTGGACCACAGTGCCAAGTATCATCATTGCCATGATCTGTTTTCTATTGTTAGGTTTTAATAATCAGGCAGTTATAGACAACAATAACTTTGAGCAGACCTTATCCCTAATTCAGACGCAGTTTAATCCTGGAGTTCACCTGCTGTTACCACTGTTAGTCGTGTTTATCTTAGCCTGGAAAAAAATCCCCGCCTTTCCAACAGTCATCATAGGCACTATAGCTGGAGCTATCTGCGCGGTGCTGTTTCAGTTTGATAACGTCGTGAATTTTGCAGGTGATGACAGCCTAAGCCCAGTGGTTGCTTTGGTAAAAGGGGTCTGGGTGGCAATGTTTAATGGCTATACGGCGAGCACGGGTGACGAGGTGCTGGATAACCTACTGAGCCGCGGCGGCATGAGTAGCATGATCAATACCGTGTGGTTGATCCTATGCGCGATGACCTTCGGTGGCATCATGGAAGTGACAGGCCTGCTTAAGCGCATTTTGCAAAGTGTTTTAGGCTTAGTGAAATCTAGCGGCAGCTTGATTATAACCACGCTAGCAAGTTGTATTGGCGCCAACCTTATCACCGCCGATCAGTTTATCGCTATCGTGCTTCCGGGGAGAATGCTTAAGGTGGAGTACACCAAACGCGGCTTAGCACCGGTTAATTTGAGTCGTGCTCTTGAGGATTCAGCCACCATTACCAGTCCGCTTATTCCGTGGAATACCTGTGGCGCCTACATGGCGAGTACTCTAGGCGTTGCGACGGTGGCATATCTTCCATACGCATTTTTCAATTTAGTTTGTCCGCTGATCAGCGCCGCCTATGCTAAATATGACTTTAAAGTTGAGCGTTTACCTCAAGCAGAAGTACCACAAACCGAGCAGGCGGTAGCTTAAGCTGGCACATTACTTTGGTAGAAGGTAAGGCAAAAAAAAGCCTTGTCGGCTAGGAATCGACAAGGCACTTGGCGTAGCTATTAATCGAATTATTAATAAGCCAAATCTCACCATGGAGAGGGTGAAAGTCATAACCCATCGAAATGGGCGTTTAGCAAGGAAAGCAAGGTTAAAATCATTTCAGAACCTAGAACCTAGAACCTAGAACCTAGAACCTAGAACCTAGAACCTAGAACCTAGGCTTAACGCTTCGCGACTAATGTTAATTACTAACGCTTCGCGGCTATTGTTAACTTCTAACGCTTCGCGTACTTCGCCGTTAGCTTTTCAAGGTACGGTTGCACTTCTTTGTCGCCCCAATCTAGGTAACCACGTAGGAAGCCCACTAGGTTGCCAGAACCGTCAAACACATAAGTTGCAGGCACCACATCGGCTGGCATAATTTGGTCGATGGTTTTCTTCGGGTCTAGCCAAGTCTGGTAGTGACCAAGCTCATGGCGCTCTAAGAAGGCTTGTACCTTGTCACTCTCTTCATCGATAGAGATAGGCACTACGACCAAGTCGTTATTCTTGTTAACTTGACGGATATTCTCCATCTGCGGAATTTCTTTGATACATGGCGCACACCAAGTAGCCCATAGGTTGACCAGTACCAATTTGCCTTTATATTGCTTGAGGCTAATTTGCTTGCCTTTGGTATCGGTAAACATCACTTCAGGCACTGAGCGCGCCGATTGCATCTCGATAAAGCGCGACATAATCAGTGGTTTTTCAATGGCTTTGCCTGTGTTGTACACCTTGGTTGATGCAACTTGAGCTTGGGCTGGCATAAGTAGAGATGAGAGAACCAATAAGCCGCTCAGTAAATGTGTTTTATTCATAGGTATTAGCCTTAATATCTTGATGTTTACGTTGTTCACGGATCCAAATCACCGCGAAAGCAATAATGCCAAATAGAAGAAGCAATGGTCCAAACCAAAGCAGGGCGGTAGCGGCCGAAAAGCTAGGTTGATATCTGATTTTCTCGCCATAGCGTTGTACTAAAAAATCGATGATCTCAGCTTTGGATTCACCCTGATCTAGCATCAAAAATATCTGTCCCTTAAGCTCGCTGGCGATAGGCGCACCTGAGTCAAACAGATTCTGATTGACCGACATAGGGCAGCGTAGCTCATGGGCGATTTCAAATCCTAAATCGCGGATCTGGTCTGGGGTGTAATGGATTTTGTCGCTGGCCGCCTGCGCGGAAAGGCTTAGGCACAGCAAGATGGCAAAGGCTGCCAATAAGCGCATTAGCGTCGACGTGTACGAGTTGCTCATGCTAGCTCCTTGGCGCTGTATGTATTTGCGTATTGCGTCGTCGCGACAGATGAATCAACAGCAGTGCGTTGCTGACGCAAGCTATAAAGCCCTGACATCGCGGCAATAAAACCACCTAGCATCATCATTAGGCCACCAATCCAAATCCAGCAAGCAAGCGGCTTATGGCTAATACGTACTAGGTATTCGGTTTCACTCAGTTGCTGGCCGCTCGATACATACAGATCCCGCACTAAATTACGCATGATGCCCGCTTGAGTCGTCTCCATGGCGTTAGTCTTAAAGGTTTGTCTTTGCGGGGTGATATAGCCAATAAACTTATCATCCACATCGGTCACGCGAATATTAGCCTGAATCGCGGTGTAGCTGCTTGATTCAACATCGACAGTATCTTCATAGACGAAGGTGTAGCCAGCCACGACCTTGCCTTGACCCGGCCCCATTCTGAGTAACTCCTCCGTTTCAAAGTTGGATACGGCTGTAGCGCCGATAATTGTGACAGCCACACCAAGGTGAGCGATCAACATGGCCGACTTGTTAGCGATAACGGCTAATCCTTGCTGGCGTAGGTTAAACATTAAGTAGCCAAGAGTTAGTAATATCCAGCTAGCTGAAGTAGCACCCATCCATACCCAAGGGTTGAAACCACCACGGGTTTGTAGTGCAACCAATACGCCAATGCTTGCCGCTGCGGCGAATAGGCCTGCAAGAAGGTATAAACGATGACTAGATTGCTGACATTTAATCAAAGGTGCGGCGCCCATCAATAGTACGGCAACAAAGGTCAGTGGCACGAAGATGCTGTTAAAGTAGGGCGCGCCAACCGATAGGGTTCCTAGATTCAATAGTTCGAATAACAGTGGATAGAAGGTACCGAGTAGCACAGAGATAGCGGCCACGATTAAGACGATGTTGCCGAGCAACATCACGCTATCTCGTGAGACGAGGGCAAAGTCAGATTTAGACTTAATCAAATGAGCCTTTAAGGCAAACAGGGTTAAGGCGCCACACACAAAAACACCCAATAGGAATAGAATCGACATGCCGCGAGTAGGGTCTGAAGCAAAGGCGTGTACAGACTGCACGATTCCAGATCGCACTAAGAAGGTGCCTAATAAGCTCAATGAGAATGCCAGTAAACACAGCAATAGGGTAGTGATCTTAAAACTGCTACGCTGCTGACTCAGAACAACGCTATGTAATAGCGCGGTTGCCACAAGCCAGGGAATAAACGAGGCGTTTTCCACCGGATCCCAGAACCACCATCCTCCCCAACCAAGTTCGTTATAAGCCCACCAAGAACCAAAGGCATTGCCGCCAGTTAAAAATACCCAAGCCATAAGTACCCAAGGGCGCAGGTAGCCAGCATGTTGTTGAGTAAACTTGCCACCAAGTAGCGCTGCAATCGCGGCGGCAAAAGTGACTGTCAGGCCAACATAGCCGAGGAATAGCATGGGTGGATGAAAGATCAAGCCTATGTCTTGTAAAATCGGGTTAAGGTCGCGCCCCTCGATTGGGAAGTTGGGGAGCAAGCGGGCAAAAGGGTTTGAAGTGAACAGCATAAACAGGTTAAAGCCTGCAATCACAAACGCCAGTATGGCGATCATGCGGCCGATAAATAGTGGGTCTTGATAGCGCGACGAGAATACAATCAAGCAGCCCCAAATTGCGATAGACACTACCCAAAACAGCATCGAGCCTTCATGGCTACCCCAAACCGCAGCCACCTTATATAGGATCGCTAGCTGAGTATTAGAGTGGTTGGCTACATAAGCCACCGAGAAGTCATCGAGTAAAAACGAAACAAGTAAACATAATATAGAAGCGCTAATGGTCACCGTCATTAATGCGGTTAATGTTTTTACATAACTAAATAAGTAATGGTTTTTAGTATATGACGCATAGAGCGGAATAAACGCAAGTAACACCGCCGTGACTGTGCTAATGATAAGGAAAATAAGTCCTAGCTCTGGGATCATCTTATTAACTTCTCTATTCGTTTACGTTTATAAGTTCAAAAAGCCTGTATGAAAACTATTCTTTATAATTTAGCTTTTTACTATTGTTGATATTGAACTTAGCTACTTATTTAAATTGTTTAGACTACTGTTTATTAACCAGCGGTCAATTTAGATGCTTTAGCAACGACTGTTCTACGTTATTGAACTCAAGGGTAGGGTATATTAGCTAAGTGTTTTGTGACCTCTCTATCCTTTATCGAACCCGGTATCCTTTCTGATATTTTTTCACGTCTAAATGGATTTTTTTTAGGTCTTTTTAGATATCAAAAAATGCTATTACAAGTGAAAAACGCACTTGGTATTCGTGTGCAAGTTGTTGTATTTAAATTGTTTTCAGCGATTTTTTACTATCTGTGATTTTCAAGCTCTCATTTCTTGCGGTAGCGCGTATTTTTTGCAAAAAAGATATGGAAAATAGCTGCAACTCGATTGTTTAGTTGTTCAGCTTAACAAGAGAGTGCCTAAGTTGAATGATGATGAAAATACTATAACTAGGTTATAACTAGGAGTGATGATGAAAAGTTGGAAACTTAAAGCAGTCGCGAGTGTACTGTTTTGTTTCGGCGCAATAGGTAACGCTAGTGCTGCTGGTGATAAGTACAATAGCATCCCAGAAATGGGTGCATCTGCTAAGAATGCAATTGCAAACTATGCTGGTACAGAAGAAAGAACAGGTGTTAAATCGCTACACGATTATATTGTTCAAGAAGATGAGTTGTTTGATTTCTTATTTCAAAACCATCCAATGTTCAAATATCAAGAAGAAGGTAACTTAATTGGTGATTACCATATTAGTGACCGTGGTGAAGAATATTTAGATACTGGCGGAAGCCAGGCATACAGTAAGCGTGTAGGTCGTCCAAGTGCAGTTCAGTACCGTCTAGGTGCTAAATCAACGTTGGATTTCCCAAACAATTTCGTAGGTCCAGAGAAGTGTGGTGAGTGTCACGCGACTCAGTTTGAGAAATGGCAACGTTCGCGCCACGCAAACGTAGTGCGTTTCCCAAGCGAAATTACCGATAAAGAAGTACCAAATGGCGATTTGAATGCAAAGCTATACGGTAGTGATGCATCAATGCTTCCAGACGGTATTCGTGCTAACGACGTGTACGCCATTATTGGTACACCACGTACTAAGTACGGTTTCCTAGATTCATGGTTGGTTCGTGGTACTTACCACGTTCGTGACGGTTTGTTATCTGAAGGTACAGGCAAGATGGTTGCCGGTGCTAACCAGTTCTCTCGTGGTTGGGCTGAATGGCTAACTCCAGAGATGGCGAAGAAGATTAACAAAGCAATTCCAGAGTTCCCAGTAACGCTAGAAGAGTTTGGCGCTACAGGTTCTCACCAGTGGGGTATGACTTCATACGGTGCTAAGTACGAGAAAGAGATGCTTTTCCAACCTGGTAGCTCTTACTGTGAAATGTGCCACACGTATAAGTTTGACTTCCAAAACAAGCAAGAGTTCTTCGATGCACTTGGCGACGCTAAGAAGCTACAAGAGCACACTATCTCTAAGGGTATCTCTTGTGAAGAGTGTCATGGCGCGGGCGGTCACTTAGATGGCGGTACTGGCGGCATGCAGTCTAACTGTGAACGTTGTCACCAGCGTTTCTTCTTCGTTGATGCACTAGCTGATACAGAGCAAGCGCAAGAGAAGATGGAATACGCATTTGGCGTATACATGAAGTCTGCTTGTCCATCTTGTGGTACTGAAGGTTCACAAATGTTTGCTTCTTCTCATTACGAGAAAGGTATGCGTTGTACAACTTGTCACGATCCACACGAAGTGACTGATGGCGACTTCCTATCAGGTTTCTCTAAGCCAATGCTGAAGAAAGACTGTGTTGATTGTCACGAAGCGCAAGCGATGATCGCTGACAACACAGACACACACAGCAACCAAACGTGTCAAAGCTGTCACATGCCTAACATGGGTAGCTGTGAAAACTTCGCTGCGATTCAGTTCCCTGATAGCGCAGGTTTCGACGCGGTACGTCGTTCACACATGTGGAAGATTGATATCGACCCAGAGCGTAAGACATTGAACCCTCCTGAAGGTCAACCACGTGATTCAGGCGTGAAAGGCTGGACTGTGGCTAAGAACGAAGAAGGTCATAACTACTTAGACTTAATGTGGACTTGTGCTCGTACAGCGATTTCTGACAAAGACGTAGTGGATAACAAGGGTTGTCACAGCCCATTCCAGTCTGAGCTAGAAACTGGCCTACATTACGACGACCAGCTAGAGATCTACGGCGAAGTGATGAAGATGCAAACGCCTGTTAAAGACGTTTACGCCAAAGTTGAACAAGCTCTTGAGCGCATCGATACGCTACTAGAAGTGACTAAGCTGTCTACTGCAGACAAGACTGAAGTGCTAATGCTAGCTGAGAAAGCGCAAGAAACTATCGACCTAATCAAGAAAGATGGTTCATGGGGTGTTCATGGCTTCCGTTACAGCCAGAAGCGTCTAGACGCAGCCCTAACTTATGTTACCCAAGCTCAGAACATTCTAGACGGTGTTGGTTACAGCGCTAAAAAGATGTAATTGAGTTAATACCGACCTCAACCTAGGTGCGCTTAGGTTGAGGTAACTAAGAGAGAAACTATGAATAGAGTACTGGGAAGTGTCGTTTTCACCGTCTTGTTATCAATGCTATCGGCGGGCAGTTATGCCGGTGGCGGTCAGGAGATGGCCCCTGCTAAATATTATGATGAACCGCTTAATACGATCACCATGATAGAAGCAGAAACCTTAGTGGGCAAAGAGGGAGTTTACTTCTTCGACGTCAATACATTGGAGTTATGGGCAGAAGGATTCATTCCAGGCGCTGTTTATTTCAACGTAAAAAATTGGAAAGACTTACTGCCAAAAAACAAAGACGCACAGTTGGTTCTCTACTGTGCAAACCGTCTTTGTAATGCCAGTGAAATTGCTGCTCGACACGTGATGAAATTGGGTTATACCAATGTTCGTCAAATGCCAGATGGAATTTACGGCTGGCGTTTATCGAATCGAGTAACAGAAAAGCCATAACGGATTATGTTTATTTATTTTTAGTGAGATTGATTGTATGAAAAAGCTTAAAAAAAGTGTCTTGGCCGTTGTGTCTTGTCTAACCCTATCAGTATCAGCGTCGTGTTTTGCTAATAGCGACCTCACCACTGACGTTGAAAAGGAGTCGTACAGTATAGGTGCGTCATTTGGTCACCATATCTCTAGTCAGGTATATGGCCAAACTCAGCTCGGCGCAGAAGTCGATATGGGGCAAGTTGTAAACGGTTTACTCGATGCGTTACAAGACGAAACAAAAATGTCTAAAGAGGAAATCGTGACTTACCTTAATCAGCGCGCAGAGACGTTAAATGCGGCTAAGCAGGTCAAGTTAGATGCACTCACTGCTAAGAATCTAGCAGCGGGTGAAGCTTTCATGGCTGAAAATGCTAAAAACAGTGGCGTTAAACAGACCGAGTCAGGACTGCAGTATGAAGTGATCACCCTAGGTGAAGGCACAATGCCGCAAGGCAACGATGTTGTTACCGTTCACTACAAGGGCACCTTGATTGATGGCACTGAGTTTGACAGCACTTATGACCGTGACGAACCAAACCGTTTCTCTTTAGTTACCGTTATTGAAGGCTGGCAAGAAGCTCTTGCACTAATGCCTCAAGGGTCAAAATTTAAGTTAACGATTCCACCTGCACTCGCTTACGGTGACCGTGTTGTTGGCATGATTCAGCCTCACTCTACTTTGGTATTTGAAGTTGAATTAGTCAAAGTTGAAGCGCCTGGTGAAGGTGCTCACGGCATGGGACTAAGTGGCATGGGTATGGGTGGCATGATGGGCGGCTCTATGGGCGCCAATCCACACAATTAAATTTAATATTAATTATTGATATAGAGCCAAGATGAATACATTGCTACTCAGTATTTCAGCTATCTTATTTTGTTCGTTTGCATTGCTTGTTTGCCATCACTTTAGATATGGCAGGGGCATTCAAGATCTAGAAAATGAGATTGGAGATTGTTTTGGCTCTAATTATTACGTTACCAAAAGTGACGCTAATTCAAACAATAATTACCCCTTTGGATTCATAGGACTATTTCTAATCAGCGTTACTGTTTTCCTATATTTGACGTTAGGCCGATATCAAGACTTAGACTCAGCCATGGCTGACTACAACATTGATTATCTGCTTGTCGCCGATATCAACAAGGGACAGAAGCTTGCCGAAGAGAACCCTGCAGATCCACTAGTGTTATTAAGCTTAGCCCAGTCGTATATCGATGGTGGCTTATACAATGATGCACTCGAAACCTTAGACAAGTTGCTGATAATTAACAGCGATAACAGCGAGGCCTTAGGGTTAAAAGCGACGTCCATGTACTACCGAGATGATCGCGTAATCAACATGGATACCTCTTTAGTGATCGCGAGGGCGCTAGCTCAACATCACGAAGAGTTTAATACCCGCTTACTCATTGCCAATGATGCTTACCTCAATGGTGACTATCAGAAGGCAATCGATAACTGGAATATCGTGTTAACCAATAAGGTGCAAGTGTTTAATCGTGACGCTATTAATTTCGCAATTGAAAAGTCGAAGAACAAATTAACGCAAGTTGATGCCGATGTTGCTCATTAACGCTTAAGTAAACGCCAGACAGAATATTAAATTAAAAAAATAAAGTGTCGGTTTTAAACCGATAATCGGAGGATGCTGTGAGTGAAAATCTAGAGAGACGGAGGTTCCTTAAATGTCTAGGAGCCAGCTCTTTGATATTGGCACCGCTAGGGTGTAGCTCGGTCAAAGACAAGGAAGATACCAACAAGCCGCACTATGTAATGGTTTTCGACCAAAACAAATGTGTTGGTTGCGGTGAGTGTAAGGATGCTTGTAATAAAGCTAACCACTTACCAGAAGGTAAATCTCGCCTATTAATGGAAGAGCAATCAAGCGCCGTCGAGGGTCAACCTTGTCCACACTGTGGTAAAACCGGTGACTGTGGTTGTCAGCGTAAGTTTGTGCGTGTTTCATGTCAGCAATGTAAGAATGCTCCTTGCGTAACAGTTTGCCCAACAGGCGCTGCACATCGTGATGAGAAGACCGGCATTGTGACTATGGATGCGGCGAAATGTGCTGGTTGTAAGTACTGTATCGGTGCTTGCCCATATGACGCACGTTTCATCAATAAAGAAACTGACGTCGCCGATAACTGTGACTTCTGCCTAAACAGCAAACTTGCCATCGGCGAGTTACCTGCTTGTGTGCAGCAGTGCCGTTACGACGCGCTGATCTTTGGTGATGCAAATGATCCAACTTCATACGTGAGTAAGCTATTGGCAGTGAAGGACTCGGTACGTATTAAGCCGGGCTTCGGTACTGAGCCTAGCCTGCGTTACATCCCTATTGTGAAGCTAGGAGTATAGTCATGGACGGTAATATTGAATTTACAATGGGCCTGTCACAAGGCATCGCTTGGCCTTGGCCGATTGCGGTTTACCTGTTCTTTGCTGGTATCTCTGGTGGTGCATTAGCGGTTGCGCTGTTCATTCGTTTCTACAAAAAACAAACTGAAAACACCCCTTTCTTAAAGGCGGCGTCTTTAGTTTCTTTAGTGACGATTGCACTGGGTATGTTGTGTCTAGTTATCGACTTGACTAACCCGCTGTTCTTCTGGCGAATCTTGGTGTTCTACAACCTAAACTCTGTAATGTCTGTGGGTGTTCTTGTCCTAAATGCATACATTCCTTTGGTAGCGTTGGTGACACTGTTCGCGTTTGAAGAAGAGATTAAGGCATGTAAGCCACTGCATTTCTTGTTGCCTGTTATCGACAAGTTACGCGTTATTCGTGCGCCATCTGAAAAGCTAGTACTGGTACTTGCTATGTCAGTGTGTGCCTATACCGGCTTCTTGATCTCAGCCTTGATCCGTTTCCCAATTATCAATACCTCAGTATTGCCTGCGCTATTTGTTGCGTCAGGTCTTTCTGCCGGTGCTGCCGCTGCAAAAATGGTTGCAGTATCAGTATTTAAAGAAGACCTACACAGCAAAGACATGCACACATTACATGCCATTGAGTGGCCAGTAATGGCTGCCGAAGCTCTGTTCTTATTCATGATCATCATGTCTCTAGCAACAGGTAATGCAGGCGCACAAAGTGCATTCGCAGCTTTCCATAGCGGCGTATGGGCAAATGTGTTCTGGATTGGTGTAGTGGGTACCGGTTTTGTTGGTCCACTACTGCTTAACTTCGCCACAGGTAAAGCCTTCAGCCATTCGGCTAAAGCGTTTTTCATGTCAGGCATGTGTGCGGTTGTTGGCATGATGTGCCTGCGTTTATTCATCATTTACGCAGGCCAGTTAAATGCCATCTAGTGAGGTTTTTTGCAGTAGCGCTAACGCCCCTACGTTAGCTCTACTGTCGATTAATCTGACGTTAAATAAGTAGAGAGTCAGCGGCTCCTCACTCCCCAGACCGGTTGAGCATTAGCTTAGCGCGGGAGTGAGTGACCAAAGGCTCAATACAAATAATGTTAGCCGCAATGAGCTGAGGAAGTCGAAGCATAAGGTCTTTGAGCGCTTTCCCTATGGGCGCTTAGTGATGTATTCGCCTTTGCTCCTAAGCCATTAATTAGGCTAACTGTGAGTAAGCTAGCCCTTCGAATGTCGTCCCTGCAAGGCCGTCGAAGGGCTAGCCTGAAAGCAAGATGGATCCTGGAGATAAAATGAAAAAGCTAATCTGTTTGTTATTCCTAATACCTTTGCTCAGCGCTTGCGGCGACAGTAGCGCCGATACCAAGCAATACACGGCCGAGGCCATTAATGAGCATGACCGTTGCCACTTGTGCGGCATGATGATCACCAAGTATCCAGGCCCTAAAGGCCAAGTTCATCTTAAAGGGCAAACTGTCGTACCTAAATTCTGCTCGACTCGCGATATGTTTAACTTCGCGCTGCAAGCAGAAAACAAGCGTCAGATTGAAGCGTTATTTGTCCACGATGTTGCAGCGACAGACTGGGAGCAGCCAAAAGACGCAGCCTTCACCGAGGCAACTCAAGCATGGTACGTCTACGGCACCATTAAAAAGGCCGTAATGGGACCTGCGGTGGCCAGTTTTAAGAACCAAGAAGATGCAGTTAAGTTTGCCCAAGAGTTTGGCGGCGCCGTTCTACCTTATGAAAAGATTGATATCGCCCTGTTAGCTGGTGAGTAATGGCTCATTGCCATTACGAATAAATTAAGTCCGGTAAGTGATTGCCTGTGATGATGACTTACCAATCTAATGAATCTATTTATGAAAAATGCCACCTCTGCTCAAGTGCTACCACTATTATGCAAGGCAGCAAAACAAGTCTGCCTTAGCGCTTGTCTCTCTCTACTCTTAAGCCCTGTTAGTCTAGCGGCTACTTATTCGGTGGCGAGCGCTGCAAGCCTCAAGCAACAGCTGCTAGACGCCATCGCCGGTGACACCATAGTGTTAAGCGCTGGCGAATATAGTGGTCATTTTGAGATCCATCAGGCCATCACCTTAACAGGTGAGAAGGGCGCAATTATTGATGCAGAGGGCCGTGGTAGTGCTATCACGATCTTTAGCTCAGATGTGACCATCTCAAATTTACAAATTCAGCACTGGGGCGGCGATCTTTATGAGCTCGACTCAGGCATCTTACTGCAAGACAAAGCTAACCGAGTACGTATCGAGTCCAGCCAGTTTAAAGGTGACGGCTTTGGGATCTACTCTGAAAATGCCAGCCATATTACAGTGGCGAACAATATTATCTCAGGTAACCCCGCACTTTATAAGCTCGACAGAGGCGACGGTGTATACCTCAAAGGGGTCGATGCCCCTGTGGTGCATGGTAACCAAATCTCCCATGTGAGAGACGGCGTTTATCTCGAAACCAGCACCAACAGCCTAGTGTTCGATAACCGCTTCCACTCTGCACAATACGGTATTCACTACATGTACACCAAGCATGACGAGGCCTATGGTAATCGGGTGGATAGCGTCGATGGTGGCTACGCCATCATGAGCTCTGAGTCTGTTAATCTGCATCAAAATCAGGCATCTAACACTATCGACTTTGGCGTGCTGCTCAACATCAGTAACCACTGCATCGTCAGTAATAACCGCTTATCTCAGGCCCATAACCCCCAAGGTACCGCCGAGCTGGGTAACGAAGGTAAAGGCATCTTTATTTACGGTGCTCGCGACAATGAAGTGAGCCATAACTTGTTCTCAACCAGTGATATCGGCATCTACATGGCCATGGGCGGCGAGAAGAATAAGGTTTACGGCAATCAGTTTGTTAATAACAAGACTCAGGTGAAATACGTCGGCGACTCGCTGCTTGAGTGGAGCCATCAAGGACGAGGCAATTACTGGAGTGGCCATATGGGCTGGGACAGTAATCACGACGGTATTGCCGATAAGGCATACAGACCGAACGATCATCTCGATAAACTTTTCTGGCTCTATCCTGAGGCGCGCTTCTTAATGAATAGCCCTGTGGTGGCACTGCTGCGCTGGGTGCAAGGTCAGTTTGAGTTTGGCCCGGCAACGGGGATTGTCGATAGCTTTCCTCTACTGGGTATGAGCAATGTCGATAGGGGGCCATTTTGATGAAAGTGGCGATGAACGCTGCAACCCAAGTGCACGGGGTTAATCATAAAAGCAGGGCTGAGAATACAATGTCACAACTCGCAATACAGCTAACCGATGTTAGCCTTAGATATAACGATTTTATCGCACTAGATAGCGTCAGCTTTGAGGTCGAAGCAGGCCATACGCTGGCGCTACTTGGTCACAACGGTGCGGGTAAGTCTAGCCTGATTAAAATCATTCTTGGGCTGATCCCACCGACCTCAGGAACCGTGACTATTCTGGGCCAAAGCGCCCAGGAGAGTCAGGCTCATAACTGTGTACGCCTCGGTTACCTGCCTGAGGATGCCAGCTTCTATGACAAGTTAACAGGCTGTGAGGTACTCAGTTATTTTGCCGCGCTAAAAGGTATCAGCCAGCGCCGAGTCGAGACGTTGATCGAAGAGTTTGGCCTCGAATACGCCCAGCATCGCCAGCTAAAAACCTACTCAAAAGGCATGAAACAACGTCTCGGAGTCGCGCAGGCGATTTTGGCAGAGCCTAAAATTTTGCTGCTCGATGAGCCGACCGTCGGACTCGATCCACAGGCATCGCAGTTCCTATATGGCAAGATTAATCAACTTAAACAGGCAGGCTGCGCCGTGGTGATCTCGACTCACGAGCTATCTCTGGTGGAGTCTCATCTGGATCGGGCGTTGATTATGGCCAAAGGTAAGCGGGTCGCATTAGGCACCAGCAGTGAACTGAGTCGCGGCAGTACATTAAAAACCAGTATCAAGTTTACTGAGCTCAGCGAAAGAGTTAAGTCTAACGCCTTTCTCCAGCAATTTTACTGCGATGATTTACTGCAATTTAGTGCCGCTCAAAAGCCAGAAATAGTGCAGCACCTCGTTTCTCAGTGCCAAATTTTTGATTTCGAAATCAAAGAGCCAAGGCTCGAAGACATTTATCACGATTTAATGGGGCAGGCCTTAGGCTCCCCTGTAGGGCAGTCATAGAATGTATATGAATAGACTTAAATCTCCGATTTTGATTATTGCCTATAAAGAGATCTGCGACAGCTCACGCAATCGGTGGTTAACCTTTATGGGCAGTATATTTCTACTGCTTTCCTTAAGTGTCAGCTTCGCCGGTAGTGCAGTGACGGGCAGCCTATATTTGCCCGAGCTTAATAGCCTGATGAGTAGTCTTGCGACCATCTCTGTATTTATCATTCCGTTAGCGGCCATCTTGCTCTGTTACGATAGCTTCGTGGGTGAAGAGGAAGCGGGCACCTTGTTGTTATTACTGTCTTATCCATTGACGCGGTCGCAGATTATTTTTGGTAAGTTGCTTGGTCACATCACAGTGATGCTAGTGGCAACCGGTTTTGCATTTGGACTGACAGCAGCCCTATTGTTGCTTGTTGGAGAGCAGTACCATAGCGGCGAATTAGTGGCGGCGTTTGCACAGTTTGTGCTGAGCAGTAATTTGCTAGCATTGACCTTTATTTTGTTGAGTTACATTGTCAGCCTTAAATGCACCGAAAAAGCCAAGGCTATCGGCTGTTTACTGCTGCTGTGGTTTCTGTTTGTACTGATCTATGACTTGCTACTGTTAACTTTATTAGTGTCAGACTTCGCTTTTGTTAATCAGTTCCTGATTAACATTCTCATCGCCATGAGCCCGACTGATCTCTACCGCGCGATTAATCTCGTCGCGATTGAGGGAGAGGGGGCGAGTGGTAGTCTGGCTATGATAGCGACCACAGATTGGGGACTGCCGGGAATGTACGGATTATTTATGTTGTGGATCGGCTCCTTGACGCTGATCTCGCATCGTATATTTAAGCGTAAACCGCTGTAAGGGGGCGATTAAAATCAGCTTGATAAGTTGGAAAATAGATACCTATAAATAGGCAATATTATTAATGGCTAAATTTGTGAACACTGACGATGATTGGCCGCTCAATAGCGGCCGTTTTGAGTCGAAAATCACATTCTTCTTAAATACTTAGCTGTAGAATTTGCAGTCTATATATCAATTGCAGACAGTAAGTAGTAGAGGCCCATTGTGTTAAAAATCACTCCTTATTTAGAGTTAGATACAGAAGCTAACCAGTTAGTCGATCATGTGAGTGGTAAAAAGGTTAGTCTGACCTTCTCTGAGTCTGCAGTACTACATCGCCTTTTGCTTTCTGCAAACCCCGTTTGTTCAAAAGAAGAGTTACTCAGCGCGGGTTGGCCAGACCGCGTGGTTGCCGTGACATCTTTAACCCAATGTATAAGTACCCTGCGTAAAAAGCTTGATGGCTATCGTGAGGTGCAGCTAAAGACGATTGCTCGTCGCGGTTATCAGCTACATATTTCGACTCAATCCCATGTGAAAATGTTGGCAGTAAATGACGCCGAATCGATGCGCGCCGCGATTGTCGATGTGTCCTTGTTAGTCAAGATTTCAGGCATTGTTATTGCTTTACTACTACTGATACTTGCTTGGTATTTCAGTGATTACCATAAGATTAAGCAAAACCTATCCCGCTGGAGTGCCGACGAGCAATTTGAGCTGAAGGTTGGCGGCCTAAAGGGCGATACCCAGCTGTTGTATAAAGATAATGCCCCCCATTTACATCCGTTTATGTGGGAAAAACACCTTGAGCCAGACGATAACTTTATGACCTGTCATAAAGGTTTTAATGCATTCGCAGCCACCGATGGTGACAATTATTCAATGGCAATATGCCCAGGTACCGATGCTAAGCAATGTGCTGGTAAAGGCTTAATTAACATTACTTCGGTTGATTCAGAGCCAGCGTCTCTCAATATGCCTGAATTTGTTGAGCTGTCGACCGCGATGGAGCAACGCATCCGTTACAATCGAGTGATGCTACCTGAAAGTACCGATACTAGTGGTGCTTTCTTAGAGCATAACTATCAAGCAGATGTGTATTTTCCGGTTAAAGGTGAGCTGCTTATTCGCGCCGATATCAATATGTCGCTGATCTATGACTCAGCAGATACTGGCGAGTTTTACTCATCGACCTGCATTACCGACCAAGACTGTTTGACTACGCCGATTAAGTACAAGGTACGTGGTAAGTTTAAGCAGTATTCAGGCAAGATAGATGAGCTAAATGTGGATGTGTTCCAGGTTAAAGTCGAACAAAAAGACTTAATTAAACCGGAGACATTGAATGACTCAGCGGTGCGTTTTTATCGCGATTTACGTAAGCGTGATATTAAAGATGAAGAGTTGTATTTTATTCGAGTTCACCAGGATCATAAGACTGCGGTTTGGACCATTCCGCTGTTTGGCCAAGTTACGGCTTGGTACCATTATGAGAGATTCGATATTTAGATCGATATCTGGGCTCATATCGAGCTGAGCTGGTTGGTTAGACTGCGTCTAACGATTAGCATCATGGGACTGCGTCCCACTTTGGAAGCCCACGGTTATGTGGGCTTTTTTGTGCCCGTAGCGTGGGCACGTTGCTTTGTGGTTTGAGCTATTAAGGCTGTGCCTGACTCGTGTTTTTCAGAGAAAGACAATCAAGCTGCGCTTGACCTTTAAGTTAGACTGCGTCTAACAATCAACGTCGTGGCGCTTCGCCCACACCCGAGTCAAGGGGGAAAGCGCTTGTCCCCCTTAACAAACCCTCAGCGCCCCAGACGAAGTTACATGCATTAGATACGGGCCTCATACTTATTCGAAATAGTCTAACGCTTCCGATGGGGCATCCTGCCCCGCGAAAGCTACGCCCACATCCATGTGGGCATCACGACTATTTCTTCAACGCACTTCGGCAACTTCGATGGGGAATGGGTGTTTTCTGTAGCGGCACGTGGAATTTTAATAACTTAAGAATACGTAAATGGTGGTTTGAATTACTGTTGAGCAATTTTTTATGCGTTAAGTACATTATTAGAGATTATAGTGCTTTGATATATTGACGCTTTTAGTTACTATGAATTGGAATAGCCTAACGTTAGAGGGGGTTTTATGTTAGCCCAATTTTTGAAATGCCTCGTTCTGCGGGATGTTTGATAAGGTCAAACATCAACGAACAAGTTGAGGTTATTCTTAGAGAGTTTAGTGACGCTTTTAAGCGGTAATTGGGTCAGGCTCGATTATGCCGTGAGGCTAAACTGAAGTAGTATTAGTTGTTTGTATCATAAGATCGAGTCTAGGACAGCAAACAGTTGGTAAGGCTAACTGGTTGAGTGACCCGCAGGCTGATACTACACCTCTCACCCTTATCATAGACCCCATCGTTAATGTCTTTTTAAAGGGAAATAAAATCCCCTCATTTTTAAATGCACTATTGAATCAATTTGATAAGAAGTGTGAATTAGTCAAACTAACAGGTACCCTAATATTCCAGTTGGAATTACCGAGCTCTTGTTTAACAGAAAGTCGGATCCAGAGTAAGATATGTGAAAATACGGACAAAAGTTATTTCTCTTGCCCGAAATTTGTGTGGTTATAAACTCAACTTTATTAGTCAGGATTGCTAATAGCTAAATCGAATGATCTTGCAATAGGTATTCCCTTGGTTGACAGTTCTATTATCTTTGAGCGATATTTGCCAACTTCTAGGTTAGGCGGAAAACGTTCTTTATTGGCTTTCCAATATTCAAGCATAAGTGCTTTGGCGGCATTTGGTGATTTACTTTGTTGATCAAATACCGACTTTAACTCTTCTTGCGAAAAGCCTTGTTGAGAAAGATTGTTAGGGTTGTAGTCTCCTTCAGGGTCAAGTGTATGACTAAGCCCTTTATAGGCCTTTTTTTCACCATTTATATTCTTTATCAGATAGTTTGGAGAATGTCCTTCCCCTTTAATTCCGAAATAGACAGAGTCCTGCTCGTTTAGATCAGAGTTTTCTATAACTCTCCACAGGTAGTCTAGTTGTTCAATTGTTTTTAGTGTTTCTAATGTCCAAATTATACCGCTCATTAGTTTGCCTTATATTGATAAAAGGTAGCTGCATTGTGGTATTAAATGATTTTTATTTAATAGGTACATAACGTGAAGCAGTTTTAAAAACCCCACCTCGCAATACTGTCACAGAGTTTTTTTCAAGCTCGTACCCCAACTCTTTCATTACCTGTTTAGTCATACTACCTGCTAACTGTTTGAATCTGTCAAAAGTTGCTTTGTCAGCCGATTCAACACGAAAAAATTCAAATTTTTCTCGTAAATAAGGTGATAAAGGCTCAAGTGCAGGCTTTCGCAAAAATGTTGCTGTTTCCATTCGTATTTGATTTTCTGGGGAACATAAAAAGTCCCAAAGAAGTTCAGCCTCAAAAGTTTTTGCTAGCTGAGTAAGAGCTGGTGAGGGGGTATAGTGAATGTCTAAGTTATTCATTTAAGGTCTCTTATTTTATGGTTGCCGTAACGTTGTATATATATTAGGTTTCTTTTGGTGGTGCAGTCAATAAGTATTTCAAAAAAAAGAAAGGTTTCATATGAGAAAGGTTACTTTTGGGTATAGCATAACCATAAGAGCCTAGCCAAATAAAAGCAAACCATAGACACCCATGATAAATGGCATGTTTTGTAGCCTCTTACTAAGCTTTCGTTATTGCTGAAGTAGGAGGTGGTTATGCTTCTCCTTGTAAGCCTATCCCGGAAGTACACTCATTAGTTTGGAACTTTCTACTTAACAAGAAGCCCCTATTACCATTGCTGCAGCCGTGTAGTGCGGCGGGCTTTCTTGTGTGGTGATGATAAATACATAGGCAAGAGCTATGACCATAGCTGTGGATGGGGTGAGGAACAAATACTGAAGTTAACGGAGGTATTTGTGGTTGATGTCGCAGCCTGTTCGGTGACGAGTGATCATCAGCATGTGACACTTACTATTGCCCTTGAAATAGTTAATATCTGGCCAGACTGGAAATCTATTCGCGCGAAGGTAGCTAAAACATCAGGGAAGTCAGACTACATCAGCACACAGCAACGAGTGAATGCAGCTCTTAAGGAGGTGCAGCCCGCCAGGCAGTAGCTTTAATGGGCAGTGAAAAACAGTATCAACCAAAAGGTATTTATCTTTCAGTTCAATTTATTCTAGTTGGCCATTAAATTTCTAGGCTGAGATGGTGCGATGGCCAACGGTGATTTTCCAACTATATTATACGTTTGATTTGGTAAACGCGGCCTTCACGATTGTAAAGCCGACTAAGCCTAAAATCGCACCTGTTACTTTATCAATGTAATAAGCCAGCTTAGAAAATTTACTCCTGACTTTATCGCCAGACAAAAAAATTACAATTGCTGAATCCCAAATAAACACTATGGAAGTCATCCAAATTCCCAGCATGATTTTAAATGTAAGGCTTACGTCTTTAGTTAACACAACCGTAAATAAGCTTAAATAAAATAGAATATTTTTTGGGTTTAAAATTGCAGACATAAAACCAATAATAAACTCCTTGAATAAAGTGGTCTCATTATGAGCCCCCCGATTTACTTGAGAAGACAAACCAGCGTAATCGCTTTTTTTTGCACGTAAGGCTTGAATTGCTAAATATATTAAAAACAACCCTCCTGCAATTTTTAGCCCTACCATAATATATACAGAACTCGCTAATAATGAACCCACGCCAATTAAGCATAATGCTATATATAATGCATTAGCAATTGATATGCCCAGTGCGACTCCTATGGCTTTTTTGCTTTCATTTTTAACGGCACTCTTTACAAGGATAACAAAATCAGGCCCTGGGCTAATTAATGCTAAAAAATGAGCAAAGGCAACAGTAGCAAAAATTCCTATCAAGCTTATGTCCATCTAAAGTGACTCCATAAAAATAAAACACAAAAATTACAATAAAATATAACAGTGTATTAGCGCTAACTTCGATAATACTCTGCGGGGATTTGCGGTATCTCGTCTGGGTGGGAAGTTATTTATTTGCAATGATATTAGCAAGTTACCACTAAGATGGTTTTCGAGCAATATGCATTATGGATGGGAGCCATGATAATTTAGATAATCGAGATTACCTTCCGTCGTTAAGCGGCAGAAATTGCTGTTAAATTCCATAGTTTCAAACTATTAGTAGTGGTTAGTGGTTAGTGGTTAGTGGTTAGTGGTTAAAGCCTAACCATAGACAGCCATGATAAATGGCATGTTTTGTTGCCCTCTCACTAAGCTTTAGTTATTACTGAAGTAGGAGGTCTTATGCTTCTCCTTGTAAGCCAATCCCAGAAGTACGCTAATTAGTCTTGAACCCTCTATTTAACAAGAAGTCCCTATTACCATTGTTGTAGCCGTGTTGTTCGTCGGGCTTTCTTGTGTGGTGATGACAAATACACAGGTAAGAACTATGACCATCGCCGTGGTTGGGTAGAGTCGCAATTACTGAAGTTAACAGAGGTATTTGCCATTGATGTAGCAGCCTATGCACTCTTGGTGACAGAGAGGGAGTAACCATCTGCATGTAGTGCTTTATATCGACTTAGAAACAGTTAATCACTGGTCTGATAAAGAGGTGGTCGAACAGTGGCATTAATTTCTCACTGCAAGATTACCTAACACTTGTAGATGAAACAGGCCGAATCATTCGTGATGATAAACGAGGAGTCATTTCTCCTAGCGCAGAAAAGATATTGAATAGACTCAATATTCCAAGCGATAACTGGCTTAAGATCACCACCGAATTTGGTAAACTGTTTCATGGCCCTGTTGGTAATTTAGAGGAACTTACGGATTACTGCGAACACTTAGATAAGCGACGACGGCACTTCGCTAATAGTTGCCAATATTTACAAGTTGGCTAAGAATTTCTAAACAAATCACTCGCTTTACCGTTCTACTTCGGTTGTTTTTCCACGCTCGCTTTTTAGCTTATTTACTCACGCTGCCTGAATTTCATCCGGTTAATCACTAGATTTCTTGCTCGCCATCAAATAATGCTTCATCTCATATTTTTAGTTCGAGAAAGACTCCGTTATAACGGTTATATTGTTGATTATTAATGGGTGGCTTTTATTAGTTTTTGTTTATTAGTTTGCTGCAGAAAACATCTGAATCCCCATCGGAGTTGCCGAAGTACATTGGAATCAATCGCGTGATGCCGACAGGGATGTCGGCATAGCTTTCGCGGGGCAGGATGTCCCATCGGAAGCGTTAGCGATTTATCCATAAGTATGAGGATCAACAACTTCGTCGGGGCGGCTAGGGTGAAGCTGTAGTCCCCCTTTTGCCCGAGTGTGAGCTGGAAGCTCACGACTTTGAGCAGGCGTAGCCTGATGCATTACCAATGTGGGGCGAAGCGCCACGACTTTAGTTGTTAGACGAAGTCTAACTGGAAGAAATAATTAATGATTAACCAAGAATATTACGTTTGGACTGAAGACTGTCAGTTTGGCTTACTCGATGCGGCCAATGAGTTTACAGAAACGGTTCAAAATAAAAGAGAGTTGCTGTCAGTAGATGAGGCTTTAGCGTACAAGATGACGACTCAAGGTGACAGTGAAGGGTTCGCGGATGTGTACTGCTCACCTAAGTATCTGCTGAGTGAAAAACTGTACGCTTTACTGCGTCCATTTGACTTAGAGTATGTGCAATTTATTCCTGCAAATATTGACCAGAAAGCTGAAAAATTTTACCTGTTAAAAGTCATCAATTTCATTTCACTCATTGATGAGAAAAAATCAAAAGTGACCATAAAAAGGGGCAACATAAAAAATGTTGATAGGTTTTTATTATCAAGCGAGCTGGCTAATATCAATCTAACAGATAGATTGATATTTAAAGTTGGTCATAGCCCGGTAACTGTGGTGCACAAATCAATAGTCGATTCCTTAAACACGCAGAATCTCCAAGGCGTGCATTTTATTCCTGTTACTGCTTGGAGTGCTTGGTTGGCGACCAAATAGCTTAATGATAGACACCTATGTTAAATGCCTATGTTAAATGGTAGAGAACATAAACATTTTTAGCTCTTAAAGTATCAGCCGTAGGCTGATTTATTGTAGGAAAGTATGACCAAATATTTAATTACTTTTTCAGTAATGTTTTCCATATTTGCATGTAGTAGTGATACCACTAGATTAAACCAAGCGCATATCCTTACATTGGATGATGTGAGGTTTGATAAAAATACAAATACGATAGTTCATTACACCGCTGATTATAAAGATATTGTTATCCCAAGTGATTTTAATGGTGTACCAGTAACCTTTATTGAAGATAGAGCGTTTGCTAAAAATGCCCTCACCAGTATAACTCTCCCTGACTCGGTTACGGATATAGGAGAAGAGGCCTTTGCTGAGAACGCTTTAGTCAATGTCACCATTCCTGACTCGGTTACACGCATCGGAAATTGGGCGTTTGCTAAAAATGCCTTGATGAACGTTACCATTCCTCACTCTGTTACGCATATTGGAGATTGGGCGTTTATTAATAATGCCCTAACCAGCGTCACAGTGCCTAATTCCGTTACATATATAGGATTTAGGGCATTTAAAAATAATGAGCTTGCAAGCGTTAGCATTCCTAACTCAGTTACCTATATGGGAAAGGAGTCGTTTAGTAACAATGCCCTGACAAGCATCACTATTCCAAGTTCCGTTAACTCTATCGCAGATGATGCGTTTGCTAATAATGCCCTAGTGAGCGTCACTATTCCTGATTCCGTTAACGCTATCGGAGATGATGCGTTTGCTAGCAACGCCCTGACGAGCGTCGTCATTCCTAATTCCGTTACCTTTATAGGAAAGCGTGCGTTTAGTCACAATGCCCTGACGAGCGTCACTATTTCTGCTTCCGTTAGCTCTATAGGAAGTGGCGTGTTTTCTGACAATGCACTGACGAGCATCACCATTCCCAACTCGGTTACGTCTATAGGGTTTGCCGCGTTTTCTCACAATGCTCTAACGAATGTCATCATCCCTGATTCCGTTACCTCTATTGGAAACAAGGCTTTTTTTTACAATGCACTGACGAGTATCACCATTCCTGATTCCGTTACTTCTATAGGGTATGCAGCATTTTTTAAGAATGCCCTGACGAATATCACCATTCCCAGTTCTGTGACCTCTATAGGATATACAGCGTTTGCTAACAATGCCCTGACGAGCATTACCATCCCCGATTCCGTTACCGTTATCGAAGATGAGACATTTATTAATAATGCTTTGACGAGCGTTACCATTCCAAGTTCGGTAACCTCTATAGGAATTGCAGCGTTTGCAAACAATACCCTGAGAAGCGTCACCATTCCTGATTCCGTTAACTCTATCGGAGATGATGCGTTTGGTAACAATACCCTGACGTGCGCAACCATTCCTAATTCCGTTACCTCCATCGGAAGCAGGGCGTTTGATTGGAATGTTGCAATAATAAGGAAATAACCGCCCCCCAATCGTAGACAGCTGGTAAGCCCCTAGAGCACCTATTTCCCCATCGGAGTTGCCGAAGTACATTGGAAACTCTTTATAAACCAGAGTCAGGTGATGCCGACATGGATGTCGGCGTAGCTTTCGCGGGGTTGGCCGTTACTTGGCCTACATGTCATCACGGCTTTGTTCGACCGATAGCTCGCACTTTAGGTGTAGCCTCATGACGCTTTATCAAGCGTCGCTTGATTGCTTAAAACAAAGTTTGTAGACCTAGGCTAACGTCAAGGCGAAAGCTGATCTGTGACACCACCGCATATCCTATTACTTCGATTCGCATTTTCCTGTTCTGCACAGTACTCTTCTCTCCCGCTATCTATTTGTTTTCTTATTTGATTCCACCGCCAAGGATGCCATATGGCCCAGTTTGATAAGTATGTTTCTATCGTTGTCGATCCTCGCTCTCCTGAGAGTATTAGCAGTGCATTAGCTGAGTATCGTCAGCACATAGAGAAGGGTTCGGCGTTTCGCTTAACCATGAACCTGTTGCTCAATGTGCAGTTTGTTAAGTCTGGTGGGGTTGCACTGACTATCGAAGATGCTGGCGATAACCGCACTTTGGTAGAGCAGGCCATTAATGCCTGTCGCGATGAACAGAAGTTAAGCTATATCAGCGAACCTGTGCTGTTTGGCGCTGCATTGAACTTCCCTGAGTTGATGCCTGCGGTGGTTGAAACTGTCGAAGCCTTGGTGGCGTTCTCTCGTAGCCGCAACGATTCTAACGATCTCTGGATAGATGACTGCAATGCCTTTGGTATCGAAGCTCTGTATATGCTGATAGAAAGCGATGCTTCTTATAGCCCAATGCTTGCTCGCTTCCTTGTGCCTTACTGGGATACCCAGACCATGACCGCACCGCTGTGCTTGCTTAGCAATTTAGTTAGCAAGCATGGCTGGAGCCGTGATTTGATCAAGGCTTATGTCTGGTGTGATGGGGCTGAGGTGCGCCGTTATTTTTTTGAAGGAGAGGATTATGATGCGCGACAGCCAGACTTGTTAGCGCATTTCGAGTCTCATCCTGACGATTACAGTTACTTTAAAAGTGAGCTACTAGCACGACTGCAAACTAGCCCCATATTGGTGTTTGCTGACGAATCGAACTCTTTGACTCAGATGTTGTTTGAGTACTACGGCACCATGGGCGCTTGGCCTGTGGGATGTGAGCGCTGGGATCTGCAAGAGCAGGTAGAATCCTCACAAGAAGAGTGGCAAGACAGGGTAAAGCAGCAGCTTATTTGCGGCGCTAAAGTTGAAGACGAAATCATCGCCTTAGCGGCAATACTCACTGAAACTCACAACGAATCAGACTTTTTTGCTTTGGCAGAAGCTCAGTTAAATGGACTTGATAACGTTTATCAAGCTTGGATGGAGCCAGCTGAAGTTGAAGCTGAGCAAGAATCCGAGGAGGAGAGTGACGTCGAGTCAGAGCCTGAAGTTGAACCTAGACACTGGGATGAAAAAGCCGGCCGCTCCTTCTTCAGCTGTCTCAATCCAAGACTCGAACTGTTGACTCAAAACCGCCTTGAACGCCTGAGTGATGAGCTTGGTTATCGCGATGGTCAAGAGATTGTAGAAGCCTTGCCTTATATGCCTGTGCATCTAGGAGGGAGTGCCTATCTTGCACAGCGTCTGCTCCAGCAGCCAAGTTTTGCGGAGCGTGATGCGATTGAGCAATGGCTTGAGCAACACTTGAGTAAGCTGCTCACTGATTTTGTCCTCAAGTATTGCGATGTAGCAGAAGCTGATACTGAAGCACTGCGCCAGTGGCTGACGTATGTTGAAAAGCCAGGTGTCGAGGTGGAGGTTACTCAACAGAGCGACGCAAAAATGATCGAGCTAGTGCGTGCTGGCATGGCAAAAGATGGAGGTAAGTCTGGGCCTGATATTAGCGCGAAACAGGCGGCTTATTGGACCTTGTTTAGCTATGATGGTGGTCAACGCTACATGTTAACCAGCTTGTTATTACAAAGTGCGAGTAAGTTAAATCAGTCTGCAGAAACAAATCAGTTTGAGCCATCGAGTCAGATTGTGCAGCTGGCTAAAAGGCATTGGCAACTCTGGCTATCGATTGCGCCTCAACGTGTGATAAATCGCATCGTTAAATTTAAGGCCGATTACCCACTTTATGCGGCGATTAATGACCAAGATGCTGAGACTGCTTTATTCGATCTGTTACAGCAACACGGCGTATCTGACGCCACGCTGGAAGCCTTCACATTGATGACAGATCAGCAGGTGGCCGATTACCGCCCTGCGGACTCAAGGTTTGCCCGCCGCTACGCTGACAAAGTTGCGCAATATGCAGCATTAGATAGTGCTGATACCAGCATGATAGGGCGTCAGCAACTTAAGCAATTTGAGACGCTATTACGAGAGCTTGAGTATTGCCGTGAAGATCAGGTTTTGGAGTTTTTCCAGCATCTTAAGGCGGTGAATCCAAGTATTGCATTGCCGATAATGCCGATGTTTGAAGTGGCTCTACTCAATACCTTAAAAGAAGATTTTGAGGACGATACTGCGCAAGCTGTGCATGACAAACTGATGGCTTACCTTGCCAGCGGTGAAGGCTTAGAGGCCTTGAGTCCACAGGCGCTGAAACTAGCAAAACTCCAAGGCTGGAATCCCTATCCAATGTATCGAGGTAAGCTTGGTCCTGCTGACTTTATCTGGTTGCTACCAAATGAAATGGCAGAGCGTCTGGCACTGTTTTTAGCGCAGTTAGGTAAGCGTGGCTTGCATTGGTTGGGGCGAAGCTCGGTAGAAAATGCCTATGTGGCAAGCCAGATCCAAAGTGGTGACATAGCAATGGCGGAGCGTTGGAGCCACCCTGAGGTGGGTAATGAGCGTCACCGAGACAGTGATATTGGCGATGCGCTCGATGTGGCTAAACAGAGCTGGGCACTAAATTGGCTCGATAGAGCCGGCGTACCAGCATCATCTTTGGTGTATTTTGCTGTGCATGAGGGCTACGAGCAGCAAGCATTTGTATGCAGGTTAGCGGCGGAAAATCGCTTGCCGGATATGCAGGACTGGCTAACGTCGAATGAGCGGGTGCAACTACTTGAAATGCTGCAAGGTGAAGAGTCACTGTCTGAGGCCTGCACCCAGAGTTTTTTACAGGACTGCTCCAGCGCAGTGAAGCAACTGGCTGGTAAGTTGTTTGGTAACAGAGCTTAACGACTGACACTGCAAGGTGGCTTTATTGCGATAAAGTAGCGATAAAGTCACCCACCCGTAATCCCTTTAATAACCTAAACCTCAGCTGTAACTTGCCGCACAAAACTTAGCCATCCTTCTCTCTTTCCTAAATTAGCTCGCCGATTTTGGGTTTCATTTTGTTGACCACTAGTGATGTGATCTAGATCGCATAAAGTCACGCGCGGTTAACTTTTGTTGACTATGCCTGCCAGCTCTATATTACTTTAGTAACCCTTAAAGTTGATTTTGATAATTTTGACGCTATTAAATAGCTATCATTATTAACGCGGAGTGAGTTATTCGTCACGTAATCACTTGTAATTTAGAGCGTTGCAGCAGTTCTTATCTAATCTTGGCTTGTTTAGATCAATAAAATCCACTGTTGGGCTTAGGTCACATTTTTTAACTTAGCAATCGGTAAAATGCTCGGCGAAGTAAACAAAACTTAACTGAAATCTGTTTTCTTCCTGCTGTTCAGCAATAGAAAAATAACGCTAGTGAACAAGATTGGAAGGCTCGCGACAGATTCACCGCTCCTGATTCCTGAGCTGTTGCAATCGGCACAGGCAAGGACACTAAAGGTAAAATTAAATGAATATCACCAACAAAGATGTGGTTTTAGGCTGGACTGCTGCTATTGCAGTTGCCGTGATCTGGGGCGTAACGGGGGTAGTGTCTAAGCCATTATCTATGGCTGTGGATCCTATGACATTAGTATTTTTCCGCTACGTCACTGCAGTGATTGGCTTATCAATTATTTTCTTCTTTACCTCTCGCAGTAAAAGCCTAAGCAAAGATCTTGGTGGATCACTGAAAATCGATAAGAAAGATATCGTCAAAATTGCTCTTTGCGGCATTATTGGCCAAGGTGCCTTCTCACTGTTTAACTTTCTGTCTCTGTCGCACATAGGTGCAACTGAAAACGGCGTGATTCAAGGCATGCAGCCATTTGCTACCGTATTCTTCGGCATGCTGTTTATGAATTTCCGCATGAACAAAATGCAGTGGGGGGCTTTTATCGCTTCGGCTTTATGTATCTACGCCATGAGTGTGGGCCCAACTAACAGCATCGAAGGCGGCACACCATTATTAGGTTATGTCTTTGTAACTTGCTCTATGTTGTCACTTGCATGGACAGCGCACCTACGTGCTAGCTTGGCAGACAAATATGGTTCTGTTGTGTCTATGCTGTATCAGTATATCTCTGTTGCAGTAACAGGTTTCTTTGTGGTGATGGCAATGGGTCTAGACTTAAGCCAAATCTTCATCATCCTTGATAGCCCGCTATTACTTGGCCTGCTGATTTTCTTAGGCACTGGTATCTCTGGTGGTAGCTACTTAATTCAGTTGTACTCTTTCAAACGTATCGGTGTTGAAAAAGCCACTATGGCACTAAACCTAATGCCACTCGTCGGTTACGTGGTAGCGGTACTGACACTGGGCGAGCAGATGGAACTGAGCAAAACGATTATCGTATCTCTGATTGTGGTTGCTCTGTACATGTTCACTAAATGCGAGACAAAGCCGGAAGCTAAAGCTGAAGTTGGCAGTGACATTGATAAAGATTCGCAGACATTGAAGACGCAAAAAGCCTAACGCTAAACTCCAACCTATTATCACCCTCAATCCCCCGCAGGCTCACCACCACGGGGGATTTTTTATTGGTAAAGGCTCTGATTAAGAATGCGTTACGGGTTAATTTAATGGATGAGATGCTAATAGCGGGCAAGGTTGATGCGAGTGAGCCTTTTAAGTTTGATATATTGAAACAGCTGATTATTGTCAGTCGAGGCACACATGTTATGCCAGCTAATTATTTACTCAGTCCAGGCAAAGGGCATAAGGTCACGTTAAGTTGTATTCCATTATTGGAACATGTTTGAGTCAATTTAATTGGGGAGTTGTGCTGCAAGTTGATCCCCACCGGATCATGTTAGCGCTACGTACCATCAGTGACAGTAGGCGCTGAGCGTATGAGTGTAAAAAAATAGCTTTTATTTGCCGTAGCATGATAGAAGCGGCTTATAGAATATTGATATGAATCATTAATCTTGGAGTAACACTCCAATTGAATGTTATTTACTCAAACTGACGAGTTTATTGACTTACTCGATGTTTTGCCATGGCCCGATGATTGTTCAACTTTGCGAAGTGAGAAAATTAAGCCCTTTCTTCGAAGTAGTAGTGATCAAGGGCTTCGGTTAACCGTGTAGCAGCGCTTCAATTCATTTCCTTCGTTAGCAGCAAGATGTCGTCTTTGATTATTTTTGAAAAAACACCTGATTGATTTCGTCTTTTTCTCGCAGTATTCGTCTTACTTAGCAAAGCCATTAACAGGCTCTTTGCCGAGCCGTAGAAACTTAATATGCAACTATTCTCTCTTGTTTCAATGACTGTCGATGGACAGCGGATCCTGATAAGCCCACAAGATGCTAATTTAGTAGAAGTGGCAGCTAAGCTGAAGATCAATATTCCAGCTCCTTGCCTTAAAAGTAAGCGTAAAAATGGTTGCTGCAAAGCCTGTTTAGTCGAGGTAGACGGAAAGAAAGCTTACGCCTGCACAACAAAACCGCTAGCGAACATGAACGTCACCGTACGCACTAGAGAGTTAGATAGTATTCGCAAGGCCTCGTTAAAGGCGTATAGGACTCAGGTGCGAACCGGGGCGGCAGCTGCGTGCCAGTGTTCAGGTTAATGCTAGTGAGCTGCTAAGGCTCGCGCGTAACAATCATCTTAAGGTGTAATGCTTGTTCTTGTAGGGCTATAGCGCTACAACAACGGCTGAAGGTTAATAGAGTGACATTTTAGCCTTTATGCTCTGATGCAGATGGTTATAGTTATATTGTTGTTCACTATTTTTCAGAGGTGCTAATGAAACTTGAAAATATTTGGTCTGCTTATCGACGTCAATTGGAAGCATTCTTACACTCCAAAGTGTCCAATGCTGCTGATGTTGAAGATTTACTGCAGGAGATATTAATTAAAACCCACACTGGCCTTGATAGTCTGCAAAAAGGGGAGAGTATTCAAGCCTGGTTGTTTCAGATCGCCAATCGAACCACTATTGATTTTTATAGAAAAAAAGCGCGTCTTAAAGAGTTAGATCCAGAAGAGTTATGGTATCAAGAGAAGCAGCAAGATATTAAGGCAGAGCTAATCCCCTGTATCGAACCGTTTCTAACGGCGCTGCCTGATGATATGGCATCGTTACTGCGTGCTATCGACTTAGAGGGGAAGTCTCAAAAGGCATACGCGCAGGAGAAAGGGATCAACTACACCACCCTTAAATCTAAAGTGCAAAAGAGCCGAGCAACACTAAGGGGGCTGTTTGAGGGGTGTTGTCATTACAGTTTAGATCCACAGGGTAACCTTATCGACTTTGAACAAAAATCTGCGTCATGCAAAAAATGCTAAATAACTTCGTCCTTTCTATGCCTGCATCGTCTTATAGGTAAATTCATTAACGATATAGGTTTAAAAATGTTGAAAATAGTAAGTTATGTCATATGTCCATTCGTGCAACGCATTACTGGTCTACTCGAGGCTAAGGGAGTGTCTTATCAAATTGAATACATTAGCCTTAAGGATAAGCCACAATGGTTTCTCGATATTGCACCTAACGGTCAAGTTCCTGTTCTGATCACAGAAGATAACATTGCACTGTCAGAGTCAGATGCGATCGCTGAATACCTAGATGATGAATATCCTTTGCTAAGACCTGAAGTTAATAAATCTGCTTGCCGTGCAAGACAGAGAGCCTGGGTGTATCAAGCAAGCAAACTTTATCTTAAACAATGTAGTCATATGCAAAGTCCTACTCAGCAAGTCTTTGAGGAGCGACAAGAATACCTGCAAAATCAGTTTGCCAAGGTTGAGTCTTTTCTTAAAGACCACACCGATAGCCAATATTTCTGTGCCAACGTGATAGGTAACATCGATATTGCTTGGCTGCCTTTGTTTCACCGGGCGGCATTAGTGCAAAAGCACACTGGAATGAGATTATTTGAAAACTTTCCTCTGCTTCAGACATGGGCCGATAATATCATGGCGACAGGCCTTGCTGAGAAAACGGTTCATGACAGTTTTGAAGCGCGTTTTGTTAATTTCTACCTAAGTGATAAGACATATCTTGGTAGCGGAAACAAACGCAACAACCAGAGCTGCAATACTTCATCGACTTCTTGTTGTGCTTAATCTCACTTATTAAGAAAGGCTGAGAAGGCTATGGGACCAAAATTTGGCCCCATAGCTTGGGTATTGACGCTGACTGTACCGTTATCTTCTATCCGCTACTGTTAGGCTATGACGACATAAGGGAACAAGGAAAGGTCGTTTTTAGTCTAGTCTAACCTTATCTTTCATTGCACTCTGGTACTGTCTCAATACTCATTTCTTCTAGGCTATATCTAGCCAAACCATCCCTAGGAGCAGTCCCTTAAACACCGTTAAAAGGTCTTTAGCCGCCTATTGGTCATTAGGCCAGCTCGTTATTTACTATTTTGTTGTAACGTATCGGCTTACACCTAGCTCCTTATGTTTGTAAATGAGCAAGCCCTTATCTCTGCTGAGTTTGCGCGATTACGCTAACTGCTCTCGTTTGGTTTTTCATCGTTCTTTTGTAACTTTTTTGCGATTTAAAAAACGTAAAGTTGTGATTTTTATATCTAAAAAGATCTCTTGATAACTATTTAACTCGTTGTTTTCTTATGTAAATATCGTTTTTATATCTAATTGCTTCTAATGGATTTTTAACTGTGCTGTAGCGCAGGTTTTTACTGTTTTTTATGTGGAAAATAGCCCTTGCTCAGTTGTTTAGCTCAATCGGTGAACGGTTAGTTTCAAAAATGTGGGCTTAAAAAAAAAGCCTGCAATAAACAGTAAAAATAAAATAATGATAAGTAGGAGTGAATGATGAGACGGTGGAAACACAAGGTAGCATTAAGCGTGCTGTTTTGTTTTGGTGCCATTGCCAATGCGAACGCTGCTGGAAAATACGACAGTATCCCTCAGATGGGTAAAACTGCTAAAGAGTCGATAGCTAATTATCAAGGAACGCAACAGATAAACGGCGTGAAAACGCTGCAAGACTATATTGTTCAAGAAGATGAGTTATTTGATTACCTATTCGAAAATCACCCAATGTTTAAATATCAACAATCGGGTAACTTGATTGGTGATTACCATATCAGTGACCGTGGTGAAGAGTATTTAGATACGGGCCATAGCCCTGCATATAGTAAAAGTGTTGGTAAGCCACGAGCGGTACAATATCGTTTAGGTGCCAAATCAATTCTAGATTATCCAAACAATTTCGTTGGTCCTGAGAAGTGTGCCGAATGTCATGCGACTCAATACGAGAAATGGCAGCGCTCGCGTCATGCTAAAACAATTCGTTTCCCTGGCGAACACCCAGAAGTGGATAACGATATTGAAAAAACCATGTACAACACCAAAGATACCTCAATCTTACCCGACGGTATTACCCCAGACATGATCTATGCAACTGTTGGTACGCCTCGTACTAAATACGGTTTCATCGATGCATGGCTCGTGCGTGGTACTTACCATATCAGAGACGGTTTATTACGCGACGGCACTGGTAAAATGGTTGCTGGTGCAAACCAGTTCTCTCGTGGTTGGGCTGAATGGCTAACCCCTGAGATGTCTAAGAAAATTAACGATGTTATCCCTGATTTCCCAATTACCCTTGAAGGTTTTGGTGGTTCAGGTTCGCACCAGCAAGGCATGAGCTCTTATGGTGCTAAGTATGAAAAAGAGATGTTGTTCCAACCAGCAAGTTCTTACTGTGAAGTTTGTCATACGTTCAAGTTTGACTTCCAAAGCAAGCAAGAGTTCTTCGATGCCTTAGGCGATCCTAAGAAGCTTCAAGAGCACACTATCTCTCGTGGTATCGCTTGTGAAGAGTGTCATGGCGCAGGTGGTCACTTAGATGGTGGTACTGGCGGCATGCAGTCTAACTGTGAACGTTGTCACCAGCGTTTCCAGTATGACCCAACGTTAATGGATACTCCTGAAGCACAAGAGAAGGGTGAATACGCCTTTGGTGTGAAGATGAAGTCTCTATGTCCATCATGTGGTACTGAAGGTTCACAGATGTATAACTCTGTGCACTACGAGAAGGGCATGCGTTGTACTACATGTCACGATCCACACGAAGTGACGGATGGTTCTTGGCAGTCTGGTTTCACTACACCAAAGCTGAAGAAAGACTGTAAAGATTGTCACGAAGCACAAACGTTGATTGCTGAAAATTCAGATACTCACAACCAGCAAACATGTCAAAGCTGTCACATGCCTAACATGGGTAGCTGTGAAAACTTCAAGGCATTGCAGTTCCCTGACCAAGCAGGCTTCGACGCAGTACGTAAGTCTCATATGTGGAAGATTGAAGTCGACCCTACTCTGAAGACGTTGAACCCACCTGAAGGTGAGTCTCGTGCCGGTGGCCCAAGCGGTGTTAAAGGTTGGACAGTGGCTAAGAACGAAGAAGGTCGCAACTACTTAGACTTGATGTGGTCTTGTGCTCGTACCTCTATCTCTGACCACGATGTGGTTGAGAACAAAGGTTGTCACAGCCAGTTCCAGTCTGAACTAGAAAAAGGCCTACATTACGAAGATCAGTTAGAGATCTACGGTGAAGTTCAGAAGATGCAAACGCCTGTTAAGGAAGTCTTCACAAAGGTTGAGCAAGCACTTGTACGCATCGACCAGCTATTAGAAGTGACTAAGTTGTCTACTGAAGACAAGACTCAAGTACTAATGCTAGCTGAGAAAGCGCAAGAGACTGTTGATCTAATCAAGAAAGATGGTTCTTGGGGGGTTCATGGCTTCCGTTACAGCCAGAAGCGTCTAGATGCTGCACTAACGTATGTTACGCAAGCGCAAAACATTCTAGATGGAACAGGTTACGCAGCTAAGTAAGCCGCCTAACTTAATCGCCTCGGCCGCCATTGCAGTGCAATGACTGCCGAGGCAATAGAGAGAAAAATGATGAAAAAAGCACTTGGTCAAATCTTAGTAACTCTTTCCTTACTCGCAAGCTCTGCCAGCTGTTTGGCTGGTAGTGGTTCAGATATGGGACCTGCTCATCGTTATGAGCACCAACTTAACACTATCAGCATGATGGAAGCTGGGACTTTAGTGGGTAAGGAAGGCGTCTACTTCTTTGATGTGAATACGCTGGAGCTATGGGCTGAAGGTTACATTCCAGGTGCGATTTACTTCAACGTTAAAGATTGGAAGAAGTTACTGCCGGCGAACAAAGATGCGCTGATGGTGTTCTATTGCGCCAACCGTTTGTGTAACGCCAGTGAAGTCGCGGCTCATTCGGTGATGAAAATGGGTTATACCAACGTCAAACAAATGCCTGATGGTATTTACGGATGGCGCTTGGCAAACCGTGTAACGGAAAGACCATAACAGCTGGATGTTGGGTATAAAAATTACGTAAAACTAATTTATTCAAAGAGATAACCATTATGAAAATATTTACAAAAACTACCCTAGCTGTTGTGACAAGTTTCACTCTATTTATGTCAGCCAACTCAATGGCCG
This sequence comes from Shewanella pealeana ATCC 700345, assembly GCF_000018285.1. Classification (NCBI taxonomy): domain Bacteria; kingdom Pseudomonadati; phylum Pseudomonadota; class Gammaproteobacteria; order Alteromonadales; family Shewanellaceae; genus Shewanella; species Shewanella pealeana. The sequence goes on from NC_009901.1 coordinate 619,309, forward strand.
CAACCGAGCTGACTTCTGATGTGCAAAAAGAGTCTTACAGTATCGGTGCTTCTTTAGGTAAATACATCTCGGGCCAAATTTATAGCCAAACTGAGTTGGGTGCTGAAGTCGATGTAGACCTTGTCATTGAAGGTGTGGTGGATGCTCTTAAAAATAACTCACAGTTTTCAGATGAAGAAATTCTCACCTATTTAAATCAGCGTGCAGAGCAGTTAAATACAGCTCGCGAAGCTGCAGAGGCCAAAATTGCCTTAGCAAACCTTACAGCGGGTAATAAGTATTTAGCAGAAAACGAAAAGAAAGATGGCGTTATGGTCACCGAGTCTGGTCTGCAGTATGAAGTGATTAGCGAAGGGAAAGGCCGTAAGCCAAACCCACAAGATGTGGTAACTGTGCACTATAAAGGTTTCCTTATCGACGGCACAGAGTTTGATGACTCACACAAGCGCAATGAGCCAAATCGCTTTGCATTAATGAGCGTGATTGAAGGCTGGCAAGAAGGCATTCCGTTGATGAAAGAAGGTTCAACTTACAAGTTTGCCATTCCTGCAGCGCTGGCCTACGGCGAAAAGCAAGTCGGTATTATTCCGCCAAGCTCTACTCTAGTTTTTGAAGTTGAGCTAGTTAAAGTTGAAGCTCCTGGCCAAAACTCACACGGCATGGGCCTTAGTGGTATGGGCATGGGCGGTATGATGGGCGGCGGTCACTAATCGCTGCTGCTAGCAAATTAATTTAGCTAGTGTTTATTAAGTTTTAAGTTGTTGTTTTAGTAAGTTTCGTTTGTAGAGAGTCACTATGAATAGTTTAGCTATCGGCATTGCTGTCACCTTATGTGCAGTTATCACCCTAATTTGGCGTCATCATCACTCTAGTCAAAAGCATGGTGTAACCCTGATAGTTAAGCCTTTCGATGATGGAATTGATGAGCACTCTGTCAACATTAAGGTACCTACGGTGCTATCTGTAGTGCTCTTTACAACGACACTATTAATTTACGTACAATTAGGCCATTTCAATGGTTGGAATAAAGGAGTAGTCGACACAAATATTGATTACCTGATCACCGCAGAAATCAATAGAAATGCAAAAAAAGTCAATGAACAACCTAATAATGAAATTGCATTATTAAATTTGGCTCAATCCTATGTGGATGGCGGCCTGTATAGCGAATCGGTTCAAACCTTCGATACCTTACTCAAGCTCACGGGCGATGATGCCAACATTATTGGCATGAAAGCTAATGCCATGTATTACCGCGACAACAGAGAGATGAGTTTAGACATTGACTTAGTTATCGCCAGAGCCTTAGCACTCGACGAATACGAACCGCAATCTCGTTTATTACTTGCTACCCACGCTTACCTTAGCGGCGAGTTTGAAAAGGCCATCGAGCAATGGCAGAAACTACTCGAAAGCAAACAGCCAAACGTTAACCGAGCTGCAATTAATAATGCAATTTTAAGAGCCGAGCAAAAAATAGCTAATCGTTCAGTGGCTGCATCTGAGTAAAGTCACGTAAAACCTAATAAGTATAAATATATCAGCAAAATAGCTGATAGCTGGAGGATGCTGTGAGTGAAAATATAGAGAGACGGAGGTTCCTTAAATGCTTAGGAGCCAGCTCTTTGATAATAGCGCCCTTAGGGTGTAGCTCTGTCAAAGAGGGAGAGTCAGATGCAAACAAGCCCCATTATGCGATGGTGTTTGATCAAAATAAATGTACCGGCTGTGGCGACTGTAAAGAGGCCTGTAATCTAGCTAACAACCTTCCTGAAGGTAAGTCGAGACTGCTGATGGAGCAGCACTCAGGCGGGCTAGAAGGTCAGCCTTGTCCACACTGTGGCAAAACAACGGAATGTGGCTGTGAGCGTAAGTTTGTCCGCGTGTCATGCCAACAATGTAAGAATGCTCCTTGTGTTACCGTTTGTCCTACAGGCGCGGCACACCGAGATGAGAAAACTGGCATTGTTACTATGGATGCGGCTAAATGTGCCGGTTGTAAGTACTGTATTGCGGCTTGTCCATACGATGCGCGTTTTATTAATAAAGAGACCGATGTCGCCGACAACTGTGATTTCTGCTTAAACAGCAAGCTTGCCATTGGTGAGTTACCAGCTTGTGTGCAGAAATGCCGTTATGATGCACTGATTTTTGGTGATATTAACGATCCGACATCCTATATCAGTAAGTTATTGCGAGTTAAAGACTCTGTGCGTATTAAGCCAGGGTTTGGTACTGAGCCAAGCTTACGTTACATACCTATTGTGAAGCTAGGAGTATAGATATGGACGGCAATATTGAGTTTACAATGGGCTTGTCTCAAGGCCTTGCTTGGCCTTGGCCAATTGCTGTGTACTTGTTCTTTGCGGGGATCTCCGGTGGTGCGCTAGCCACTGCGTTATTCATACGTTTCTACAAGAAGCAGACAACGAATACGCCATTTTATAAAGCGGCTGCATTGATCGCATTTGTGACCATCAGCTTAGGTATGTTATGTCTGGTATTAGACTTGACCAATCCGCTGTTCTTCTGGCGAATTCTGGTTTACTACAACCTTAATTCAGTGATGTCTATCGGTGTTATCGCACTGTCTGTGTATATTCCGTTAGTCGCACTAATTTGCTTATATGCCTTTGAAGAAGAGATCCGTTCGGTACCTGCGCTTAAAGTGTTAGTACCTGTGATTGAAAAGCTACAAGGTATTCGTCGCCCATGTGAAATCGCTGTACTAGTACTTGCTTTAGCTGTGTGTGCTTACACCGGTTTCCTTATTTCGGCGTTGATTCGTTTTCCTATCATCAATACCTCTGTACTGCCTGCGTTATTTATTGCATCAGGTATGTCTGCGGGTGCTGCTGCTGCAAAAATGCTTGCGGTATCGATGTTTAAAGAAGACTTACATAGCCAAGATATGAAACTACTGCACGGTGCAGAGTGGCCAATCATGTTCGCTGAAATACTATTCATCTTCATGATTGTGACATCTTTAATGACGGGTAACGCTGGAGCACAGAGTGCGTTTGAAGCGTTCCATACTGGTCAGTGGGCTGCAGTGTTCTGGTTTGGTGTAGTGGGTCTAGGTTTTGGTGGTCCATTACTGCTTAACTTCGCTACAGGTAAGGCATTTAGCCATTCTGCTAAGGCGTTCTACCTATCGGGTGTGTGTGCTATAACCGGCATGATGTGTCTGCGTATGTTTATCTTATATGCAGGCCAAATCTTTGCTATCTAGCCCTGAGGCAAGTTAGTAAAGTTGGTGAGTTGTTCGCTCCTAATACGCCGTCCCTGCAAGGTACGTATTAGGAGTCGAACTCCACGCTGAACAACTAAGCTCACGTCTTGCCACATTGTAATAAAAGCAAGGTTGTGAGTGCTCATCTTCGATAATCCAAGTTGGATCCACTATGAAAAAACTGCTGCTCATTCTGTTATTGGTCCCCTTTATGTTTGCCTGTAGCCAAGGAGACACTGCTTCGCAGCCGACACAAGCCGAGGCGATTCATGAGCATGATCGTTGCCACCTGTGTGGCATGATGATTACTAAGTACCCAGGTCCTAAAGCGCAGTTGAGGCTGAAAGGTGAAACCATAGTGCCCAAGTTCTGCTCGACAAGAGATATGTTTAATTTTGCGCTACAGCCAGAGAATAAGCGTCAGATCACCCACTTAAAAGTACATGATATGTCGGTGACTGATTGGGAAAGCCCTGACGATAGTGCCTTTGTCGATGCCGAGTCTGCCTGGTATGTCTATGGCACCAGTAGAAAGGCGGTGATGGGGCCAGCTGTCGCTTCATTTGCGTCCAAAGAAGGGGCTACACAGTTTGCCACTGAATTTGGCGGTGCGGTGCTTACCTATGAGCAGATCACCATTGGACTGTTAGCGGGTGAGTAAAAAGTAAGATGGTGTGTCTTTTCACATTAGTGGCTTTGCGAGGTGGTATTAAGTGATGAATATATCACTGTTAAGTTTGCTAGGGCTGAACCGCTGTTCTGCCATGGTTCGCCTCATTATACTAACGGCGGGCTTCGGCTATTGTATCAGCAGCTACGCCACAAACCTTTCTGTATCTAATACTCAAGAACTCAAACTCGCACTGACTCAAGCTCAAGCGGGTGATCGGATCATTCTTGAATCGGGGCGCTATCAAGGGCCTGTGCAAATCCATCAATCCATAACGTTAACCAGTCTAGGAACTAGCATCATCGAAGCCAGTGGCGTAGGTAGTGCTATTCAGGTGTTTGCTGAAAATGTGGAGATCTCCGGACTCAGCATTGAAAACTGGGGTAATGATCATTATGAGCGTGATGCTGGGATATTGGTCGAGCCGGGCAGTGATAACGTTAAGATCCACAACAATCACTTACGTGGGGACGGCTTCGGTATTCGCGCCGATGAACTCAATAATATCCAGATCAATGATAACGTTATCGTGGGTAACATCACTCTGTACACCTTGGATCGTGGTGATGGTATTCATCTGCAAGACGTAATTGGCTCACAGATCAGGGGCAATACTATCTCTGGAGTTCGTGACGGGGTGTATTTGGAGTCGAGTAGCCAAAGCAAAGTTTACGATAACCACCTGTTCGACCAGCAGTACGGCATTCATTACATGTATACGGCAGATGACGAAGCCTTCAATAACCAGAGTTATCGGGTCGATGGTGGCTATGCCTTGATGGATTCAAAGCGTATTTATCTGCACCGTAATCAGGTATGGGATGCGATCGATTTTGGCATCTTACTCAATATGACTAAAGACTCGCTGGTGGAGTCCAATCGCGTCGAACAGATAGTTAACCGTAGCGAAAATAAAGTACAGGGCCAGGAGGGCAAGGGCATTTTTGTCTACGGCGCCCGTGACAACACCATTGTTAAAAATCATTTCGCTCACTGTGATATTGGCCTGTATATGGCGATGGGCGGTGAGGGCAACCGAGTCTATGAGAACCAGTTTATCGATAACTACAGTCAGGTGAAATATGTCGGTGACGCGCAGCTCGAGTGGAGTCATCAAGGCCGAGGTAACCACTGGAGTGGTTATCTTGGTTGGGATCACAACTCTGATGGTATAGGCAATACGGCTTACCGCCCTAATGATAATATCGATAAGTTATTTTGGCTCTATCCAGAAGCTAACTTCTTGATGGATAGCCCGATTGTAGTGGTACTACGCTGGGTGCAGCGCCAGTTTGAAGTGACAGAGCCTAGTGGCATAGTCGATAGTTTTCCATTGCTGAATGTTAATCCTGCTTTTGCTGATTAAGCCCATTTTTCGTAGCCCATCAGGGTTGCCAATACTAATAACTAATAACTAATTGCTAATTATTGAGTGTTGAATGTTAATTGTTCGGAGAGTCAATGAATTCAAGTTTAGCGGTATCGGCCAGCCATATACGGCATCAGTTTGCCGACTTTCTTGCACTTAATGATGTTAGTTTCGAAGTTCAGCGCGGTCAGACTATGGCGCTGCTTGGTCATAATGGCGCAGGCAAATCGACCCTAATTAAGATTTTACTGGGCTTACTTAAACCCAGTGACGGGGAGGTCATCGTTCTCGGGCAGCAGCTGCAGCATTCTGGCCAGCGAGCCGACCTAAAAATAGGTTACCTGCCGGAGAATGTCAGTTTCTACGACAAGCTTACGGGTAAAGAGATTTTAAGTTACTTTGCGGCGCTCAAAGGGGTGAGCAAAGCCAGAGTCAGTCAACTGATTGAAGAGTTTGGTCTGGAATATGCTCAAGACCGAGTGCTGAAAACTTATTCCAAAGGAATGAAGCAACGCCTTGGCTTTGCGCAGGCGATTTTATCTGAGCCTGAGTTATTACTACTCGATGAGCCCACGGTAGGTCTAGATCCTGTGGCATCGCAGTTCCTCTATGGCAAAATTGCCGAGCTTAAGCTGCAGGGCTGTGGCGTGATTGTATGTACCCATGAGTTGTCGCTTATTGAGAATAACATCGATATCGCGCTAATTTTGGCTAAGGGGGAGAGTCTAGCTAAGGGGAGCCTGAGCGAGCTTAGGAAAAATAGCGGCCTAAAAACTCGGCTGACAGCACCAAACTTAGCGACCTGGGTAGCGCAGCAGCCGAGGCTGGCAGCATATTACGCCGATGATGCTTTGCAATTGGATATAGAGTCTAAGTCAGAGATGTTACAGCTATTAATGTCTGAGTGCCAAGCTTTTGATTTCAGTCTTAAAGAGCCTGCTCTGGCTGAGATCTATCATTTTTACATGGGTCAATGCGCGCAACTTGAAGTGGTGAGTTAATATGATGTCTCAATCTGTGGTAATGGTTATTGCCCAAAAAGAGATCAAAGATAGTCTGCGCAATCGCTGGGTTATTTTTATCTCAATGATATTTTTGATTCTGGCATTGAGTGTCACTTTTGCTGGTAGCGCCGTAGCCGGACACCTCGCCATCCCCGAGCTCGACATCTTGATGTCGAGTCTGTCTACAGTCTCGGTCTTTATCATCCCCTTAGCGGCCATGCTAGTGAGCTACGATGCCTTTGTCGGGGAAGATGAGTCTGGTACGCTACTGTTGCTGCTGTCGTACCCTATCAGTCGATTGCAGATCTTAATGGGCAAATTACTAGGGCATAGCTTGATTCTGGGCAGCACGATATGTTTTGCCTTTGGGATAACGGGGTTGTTACTCATGCTGTTTGGTGATGGGGATAATGTTCAGGCCACCTTCAGTCTATTCTCGCAATTTATATTTAGCAGTATTTTGTTAGCCATTACCTTTATTTTATTGGGCTATATCGTCAGTTTAACGTCCTCTGAAAAAGCTAAGGCCGTGGGCAGTATTTTATTTGTTTGGTTCCTATTTGTATTGATTTACGATTTGATCTTACTGACGATATTGGTAGCGGATCTCAGCTTTATAAATCAGTATATTATCAATATTCTAATCGCACTGAACCCAACGGATCTCTATCGAGCAATTAATCTTATTGCTAGCGACTCAGGCAGTCTAGGAATGCTTTCTTCATCGACTTGGGGAGTGCTTACTCTTTATGGGGGAATGTTGGTTTGGGTTTCAGGATTATTGATTCTTGCCAGTCAGATATTTAAAAATCGAGCTCTGTAATACATCCAATAGTCAATATTAAGATACCAAGCAGAGGCTTTTTAGATTGATTTAAAAGGTATTTTAAATAAGGCATTAACGAGAGGCTGCTAAATTTAGGATTTCCATATATAAAAATGTAAGATATGTGAGCGATAACATCTAGATCTCAAAGTGCTGATTTGATATCTGGGGGAAATCACGTTTTTAATGTTTGATTCTAGTAAACTGACATTAATTTACGTTAATAACTGAGTTGCAGTTAATTGATTCATAGGGGATTAATGTGCATAAAGTTACTCCTTATCTGGAGTTGGATGAAGAGGCTAAGCAATTAGTCGATCATGCGAATAATAAAACCATTACGCTGACGGTGTCGGAGTCGGCAGTTTTACATCAACTGATCCTTTCCATTAGCTCGGTGTGCACTAAAGAAGATTTGTTGGCCGCTGGCTGGCCCGAGCGTGTTGTTGCCGCAACCTCGCTAACACAGTGTGTTAGCACTCTAAGAAAGAAGTTAGAACCTTATCCAGAGGTGGTGCTGCGTACTATCGCTGGACGTGGTTATCAGCTTAACGTATCTACACGCTCTCATATTAAAATGTTGGCGGTTAATGATGCCGAATCTGTACGTGCAGCACTGGTTGATGTGTCTTTGTTGGTAAAACTAAGCGGCATAGTCATTTTGATCTTAATTGCTCTATCCATGTGGTATTTTAGTGATTATCACGGTGTGGTAAAAGCAAAGAATAGCTGGGATGCAACTAAGAAAGTACCTCTAAATATTGGTGGCACTGAGCAAGATGTTCAGCTTATCCATAAAGATAATGTCGCCCATCTGCACCCGTCAATGTGGCAAAAGCACCTGGCACCCGAGTCTAATCATCTGGACGGCATGAGCAAGTTTAACGGCTATGCGCTAACCGATGGTAATTACTATTCGATGGCTGTATGCCCTGATGCTGATCAGAATAAGTGTTTGGGTAAAGGCCTAATCAACATCACAGCGATTGATTTAACGCCAGCGGGTTTGAATATGCAAACCTTTACTGAGTTGACTCATAAGATGGAGAAACGTATTCGCTATAACCGGGTGATTATCCCTCATGACGAGCCCGGTACCAGTGGTTTTGTTGAGCATCATTATCATGCTGATGTGTATTACCCTGTGCAAGGGAATATGTTGGTACGCTCGGATATCAGTTTGTCGCTGATCTATAAAGGTGAGAACGTAGGTAAGTTTTATTCAGCAGCTTGCGTGACTGACGAAGAGTGCGAGACCACACCAATAAAGTACAAGATTAAAGGTGATTTTACTCAGTATCGCGAAAAAATTAATGACTTGGATGTGGATGTGTTTCACGTAAAAGTCACTCAAAAAGATCTCATTAATCCTGAACATGTCAGCCCGTCGGCAATGCATTTTTATCGTGAGATCCGTAAGCACGAGATCATCGATAGCGACCTGTATTTTTATCGTATCTATAAAGATTCTGAAACTGCCGTTTGGATCGTACCAATCTTAGGTAACCTTGTGGCTTGGTATGAGTATGACAAGGTGAAGCTTTAAGTTTAAAAGCAGGTACTAGGTCTAAAAGCAGGTACTAGGTCCTAGGAAAAGTAGGGTCTAGGAACAAGCTGAGACGGGTAAAGGCCGGTAAAGCTAAGACGGAAAAAGCCGGTTAAAGCAAAAGCTAAGAAGCGGCAAAGACGGTGTTTTTTGGCTTTTGCTCTTCCTAGCAGGGCGTAGCCCGCCCTCGCAGCGAAGCGCCCTAGGATCTAGGTCCTTCGTTTTTGCCTTTTCTTTTGGCACTAATACTGATCTATAGAGCACAGCTCTACATTGTTATCCCCCCATTTTTATTCACGACTCCCGACCGATCGCATAGATTTTTGTTAGATCCTTCACAGATCTCATTGCTGCACCATGCAATATCGAAACGTTTCGATTACTCTCGTCAAATCTTATCGAAACGTTTCGATCGTTGTTTTACGGCTGAGTGTGCTTTACGCGAGAAATCACTCTGCTCAGAGACATGACATTAATTAGGCCTATAGATGAACAAGCACGCTTTACTCAATGCAGATATGAATTACCTTGCAGCAACATTGGGGCATACCGATGAAGTGACTATTTGTGATGCCGGTTTGCCTATTCCTGCGCAAGTTAAGCGCATCGATCTGGCTCTGACCCATGGCGTACCAAGCTTTATCGCCACGGTAAAAGTTTGGCTAGCGACGTCGCAAATCGAAGGCATTGTATTAGCGCAAGAGTTTGCCGATGTTAGCCCTGAGTGCCATCAAGCACTCCTAGCCGAGATTGAGGCTGAGCAGCAAGCAACTGGCCGAACATTTAGTGTTGAATACATTAGCCATGAAGCGTTTAAACAGCGCACGGGGCATAGCCGCGCGGTGATCCGCACCGGTGAATGTACCCCTTATGCCAATGTGATCTTTAAAACCGGTGTTGTATTTTAAGCTTAGCGGAATCATGTTATGACCCAAGCCATATTGCAGTTACAAGCCATTGAAAAGTCTTTCCCTGGGGTTAAAGCCCTAGATAAAGCCTGCTTAAATGTTTACCCGGGCCAAGTGATGGCGCTGATGGGGGAGAACGGTGCTGGTAAGTCGACCCTGATGAAAGTGCTAACCGGGATCTACTCATTAGATGCTGGCAGCATTCGCTATCAAGGTGAAAGCCGAACTTTCAACGGCCCCCGCGATTCACAAGCCGCAGGCATAAGCATTATCCACCAAGAGCTCAATCTGCTACCTGAGCTGACCATAGCCGAAAACATCTTTCTCGGACGTGAGATAACCTCGCGGTTTGGACGTATCTTATGGGATGAGATCAACGCTCAGGCGACGGCATTACTTACACGTTTGGGCATTTCACACTCTCCGCAAACACTTGTTGGCAGCCTAAGTTTGGGCGAGCAGCAGATGGTGGAGATAGCTAAAGCCATCTCGTTCGACTCGAAAGTTATCATCATGGATGAGCCGACCGATGCGCTTACCGATGTAGAGACGCAAGCGCTGTTTAAGGTGATTAACGAACTGCGCGACCAAGGCTGCGGCATCGTTTATATCTCGCACCGTATGCAAGAGATCTTTACCATTTGTGACGCGGTGACTGTGCTGCGTGACGGTGGCTTTATCGACGAATCTGCTATCGCAGAGATCACTGAAGATCAGCTGATTGAGCGTATGGTAGGCCGCAAACTGGCAGACCAATATCCACGTATCGCTATCACCCACCAAGGTTGCCGCTTAGCGGTTAACAATCTATCTGGCCTTGGCGTTGAAAACGTCAGCTTTGAGCTCAATCGAGGCGAGATCTTAGGTTTCTCAGGCCTGATGGGCGCTGGTCGCACCGAGCTGATGAAGCTCATCTTTGGTGCGGCGGCAAAAACTCAGGGTGAAGTGAGTCTTAACGGTGAGCTTACCGCGATTAATAGCCCGCAACAGGCATTAGCTGCAGGCATTGCCTACATCTCTGAAGACCGCAAGGGTGACGGCTTACTGCTGGACTTGTCGGTGAAAGAAAACATGTCTATCTGTGCGCTATCAAAACTCAGTCGTGGCGTACAGTTACGCCATCAAGATGAAATTGCCGAGGTCGATCAGTTTATTGGCGCGTTTAATATCAAGACCCCAAATCGAGATGCGCGCATTGGTAACTTATCGGGTGGTAATCAGCAGAAGGTAGCGATTGCTAAAGGGTTAATGATTGCGCCGCAGGTACTGATTTTAGATGAGCCGACCCGTGGCGTAGATGTTGGCGCGAAAAAAGAGATCTACGATCTTATCAATCGATTCAAAGCCGACGGTATGAGCATCATTTTAGTGTCATCGGATATGCCTGAGCTGTTAGGTATGTCAGACCGTATTTTAGTTATGCATCAGGGCCAGATCAGTGGCGAATTTGATGCAAGCCAAGCAGATCAAGAAGCGATTCTTGCCTGCGCCGTGGGTAAAACTTCCAACAAGGATATTGCATGAGTCAGTCAATTACAGCGCAGCCATTTTATAAGCGCATCAATAAAGCGTGGTTGATTGAGAACAAGTCTCTCATCGCCTTGTTTAGTCTTATTTTTGTGGTGTCGTTACTGAGCCCAAACTTTTTAACCGTCGATAACTTACTCAATATTCTGCGTCAGACTTCAATCAACGCAATTATTGCCGTGGGTATGACTATCGTTATCCTGACCGCTGGTATCGACCTAAGCGTCGGCTCGGTTTTGGCGTTAAGTGGCGCAATCGTGGCGACCCTCATCGGCATGGATGTGCCTGTGGTTGTGGCTCTACCGGTAGCGTTAATTGCCGGCGCGGCGTTAGGTGCTATCAGCGGTATTATCGTGGCCAAGGGCAAGGTGCAGGCCTTTATTGCAACGCTTGTTACCATGACGCTGCTTCGCGGCGTAACTATGGTGTACACCAACGGTCGCCCTGTACCGACAGGCTTTAGTGACACCGCAGACAGCTTTACCTGGTTAGGTACCGGCTATGTGCTAGGCATTCCTGTGCCAGTGTGGTTGATGGCAATGGTGTTTACTGGTGCCTGGTATCTACTAAACCATACCCGTTTTGGCCGCTATATTTACGCTGTGGGTGGTAATGAGTCGGCGGCGCGTTTATCGGGTATTGCGGTTGATAAAGTTAAGATTGCAGCTTACGCCATTTGTGGCTCTATGGCTGCATTGGCGGGCATTATCGTCACGGCGCGCCTGTCTTCGGCGCAGCCAACAGCTGGTATGGGCTACGAGCTAGATGCGATTGCGGCGGTAGTGTTAGGTGGCACCAGCTTAATGGGTGGCAAGGGGCGTATCATGGGCACTTTAATTGGCGCACTGATTATTGGCTTCTTGAATAACGCCTTAAACCTGCTCGATGTGTCGTCTTATTATCAGATGATTGCCAAAGCTAGCGTGATCTTGCTTGCGGTACTTATCGACACTAAACAAAAAGCCTAGACTCTTTATCGGCAGAGCTTAGCTAACACTCTAACTAGAGTGATATGAGTTCTGCCTTTGCATTTACTGTATTGAAAAGGTTTACCATGAAGCGACTTGCCCATCACAAAGTGTCAGTTCTCTTGTCTGCAGCCTTGCTGTCGGTTAGCACGTCTTTCAGCGCCAGCGCGCAAGATGCGATAGCTATCGTGCTATCGACGATGAACAACCCGTTTTTTGTCACCATGAAAGATGGCGCCGAGGCTAAAGCGGCAGAGCTTGGCTACAAGCTAATAGCGCTGGACTCGCAAAACGATCCCAGCAAAGAGCTGGCAAATGTTGAAGATCTCACCATGCGCGGCGTTAAGGCGATTTTGATTAATCCAACCGATGCATTAGCGGTAACCAATGCGATTCGCACCGCTAATCGTGCCAACATTCCGGTACTGACATTAGATAGAACCGCAGCACATGGCGATATCGTCAGCCATATTGCATCCGACAATATCGCTGGTGGAGAACTTGCTGGGGAGTTTATTGCACAGCAACTAGGCAAGAACGCTAAAGTTATTCAGCTTGAGGGCATAGCCGGTACATCGGCCGCCCGTGAGCGCGGTGAAGGTTTTAGTAACGCAGTGACGGCCAATAACTTTGAGTTGTTATCTAGCCAGCCTGCGGATTTTGACCGCTCAAAAGGCTTAAACGTGATGGAAAATATGCTGGCAGCCAATGGCGATGTGCAGGCGGTATTTGCCCAGAATGATGAGATGGCGTTAGGCGCACTGCGCGCAATTGAGGCGGCGGGTAAAGATATTCTGGTGATTGGCTTTGATGGCACCGATGAAGGTATTGCGGCGGTTAGACGTCAGCAACTGTCGGCAACGGTTGCTCAGCAACCTGAGCTATTAGGTGCGACGGCGATTATGACAGCAGATAGAATTTTAAAAGGCCAAGTCGTTGAAAAATCTATCCCTGTTGCGTTAAAAATCATTACTCAAACACAGTAATCTTACTGATAATTTGTCAAACTAGTATGCACGTCAATTGAATTGTCATCATTGGCGTATTTTCCCTCTGAGCCCAACATCATTGCGAGTTCGGTTATTGCTACAGAGGTCATCAAGGAAAATGAAAATGTCTCAGTTAATCGTTTTAGGCAGTGTGAATGCCGACCATGTTCTTCAAGTGCCTTCTTTCCCACGTCCAGGCGAAACCCTGCATGGCCATAACTACCAAGTGATCCCTGGTGGTAAAGGGGCTAATCAAGCGGTAGCTGCTGCTCGCCTTGGTGGCGATATTGGTTTTATCGCTTGCGTAGGTGATGATAGCTTTGGTCAAAATATTCGCCAGACTTTTACAAATGATGGCATGGATATTTCAGCAGTACACATGATTGAGAATACCCCAACGGGTATTGCGATGATCCAGGTGAGTGATTGCGGTGAAAACAGCATCTGTATCGCCGCTGAGGCAAATAATGCATTAACAGCTGAGATTGTTGAGCAGCATTCGGCAATGATTGAGCAAGCCGAATATCTATTGATGCAACTAGAAACACCATTAGCGGGCATTGAACTGGCGGCGAGCATTGCTAAAGTGCATGGCACTCAGGTGGTATTAAACCCAGCGCCTGCGCGTAGCCTACCTGATGCACTCTTGGCTATGGTTGATATCATTACCCCTAACGAGACTGAAGCCGAAGTGCTAACAGGCGTAGCCGTGACTGATGCCGATAGCGCAGCTAAAGCCGCTCAAGTGCTGCACGACAAAGGCATAGCGACAGTGATGATCACTCTAGGCGCAAAAGGTGTGTACTTAAGTGAGCAAGACACGGGTAAAATTATCCCAGGATTTAAGGTAAAAGCCACCGATACCACTGCTGCAGGGGACACCTTTAACGGCGCATTTGTGACTGGATTACTCGAAGGTAAAGCTATCGAAAATGCAATCGTGTTTGCCCATGGCGCAGCGGCTATTTCGGTAACCCGTTTTGGTGCACAAACCTCAATTCCATCACGAGATGAAGTTGAGCAGTTTATTGCGGCGCAGTAACTTATCAAGTGACTCTTTTTTTGAAGCTTTCAAATAAAGAGTCATCAATTAAATCGGCATGAAATCGTCATTTATAACGAAAGTAATAGCGAAAGTAATAGCGTAATTCAGATAGGAAGTGAACCTCATGGCCACCATGAAAGATGTCGCCAAACTTGCCAGCGTATCCACATCGACAGTGAGTCATGTGATGAATGGTACTCGCTTTGTAAGTGATGATATTGCTAAGCGCGTGCAAGATGCCGCGCAGCAGTTAAATTATCATGGCCCTTCAGCGGTGGCTCGTAGCCTTAAACAGAATTGCACTAAAACCATCGGCATGTTGGTAACCACCTCGACCAACCCATTCTATGCTGAGGTGGTGCGCAGTGTTGAGCAAGCCTGTTATCAGCAAGGCTATAACCTTATTTTGTGTAATACCGAGGGTGATGCCCAACGCTTAAAGCGCTCATTAACTACCTTGATTGAGCGACGCGTCGACGGTTTAATTATGATGTGCGCCATGTTAGAAGGTGACGATGCGCTGATCTATCGCCGCTTAGGTGGCTTACCTGTCGTGGTGATGGATTGGGGCCAAGTTGACTTTCCTTGCGACAAGATTCAGGGCCACTCGCGCCAAGGTGGCATACTGGCGACGCAATACCTGATTGATAACGGCCATACGCAAATCGGCTGTATTACCGGCCCGCGTAATCGCCAACAGGCTGACTTGCGTTACCAAGGTTTTGTCGATGCCATGGCGGCGGCTAATTTACCGATAAATCCGGATTGGGTCATTGAAGGTAACTTTGAAACCGAAGGCGGCAAGGCGGCGTTTGCTAAGCTGCAAGTCGCGGGCAAATTACCGAGTGCGCTATTTGTGTGTAACGACATGATGGCTATTGGCGTACTGCATGAAGCACAGCGCAGCGGCGTGCAGATCCCTGAGCAGTTATCGGTAATTGGTTACGACAACATTCAGCTGGCTAAGTTTATGACTCCGGCGCTAACCAGTATTCATCAGTCTAAAGCGCGCTTAGGCGCAGCAGCGGTCAATGCCTTGATTGCACGCCTGCATGATCCAAGCCTGCCTCCGCAGTTTATGGATATTGAGCCACGAGTGACCGAACGCGCCAGTGTGAAAAAAAGCTAAAAGGGCGAATAAAAAAGGCGAATGAATCAGCTTGGTAATAGTGAGCCACTCGCCTTTAATAACTGATTTATAAAATCAGTTTATACAGAAAGCTTACTTAATAAACGCGAACGCATCACCGTAGAGGTGATCTTCTTCTACGCCCATGGTGCGGAACAACTCTCGTGCTGCACCAACCATATCGAAACGTCCTGCGATATAGATGTCATAGCCTTTTAGGCTAGTAAAATCATCTTTGATCTGCTCAAGCAAGTTAGCTTCTTTACCTTTCCAATCATCAGTCGCTTCTTCGATAACCGGGATAAAGTTTAGCCATGGGTGAGCGTCATGCCATTCGCGAGCGATGGTTTCATAGTACATGGCATCTTGGTTGCGGCAACCCCAGTACAGTGTCGTTTCAATCTCTTGGCCTAAAGCAATCTTCTGCTCAATAATACTCTTGATGTATGAAAAACCGGTACCGCCAGCAATCAGCAGGCGAGGGCGCACGCTTTCAACGCGTAGATGAGCATCACCACCGGGTACTTCAATTTCAATGCTGCTACCTGTGGCTAAGCATTGCTTTAAACGCTCTACCACTTGCATAGGATAGCTCTCGCTAACAGCTGCACCGATATGTAGCTCAATATGCTCTGCATCGGGCGCGGATGCGATAGAGAATGGGCGCTTATCTTTCTCGCCCATAACGACGCAAAGATATTGGCCCGCTTTAAAGTTAAAAGCGATGCTAGGCTTTAAAATAACCTGAAATACGGCGTTATTAAATGGCGCTACTTTTTCAATCGTACAGCTAATGGTATTCATCTTTATTCCTTGATGAGCTTCTCTTTGGAAGCTTATTCAGTCTAAATTTATCTGCCTGCTAACCTGCAGCAGGCAACATAAACCCTCGCTAATTTTTGGCAAGGTAAAATTATAGGGTCGGTGCGTCATCAATGCCTAGGTCATCCCAAATAGCATCGACTTTTTGCTTCACAGCTTCATCCATCACGATAGGGGTACCCCATTCACGATCGGTTTCGCCTTCCCATTTGTTAGTGGCATCCATACCCATTTTAGAGCCAAGACCTGCAACCGGTGAGGCAAAGTCGAGATAATCGATTGGGGTGTTTTCGATCATGACAGTGTCACGCTTAGGATCCATACGGGTGGTAATAGCCCAAATCACATCGTTCCAGTCGCGACAATTTACATCCTCGTCGACCACCACAATAAACTTGGTGTACATAAACTGACGTAGGAAAGACCATGCGCCCATCATCACCCGCTTGGCATGTCCTGGATATTGCTTACGGATAGAGATCACCGCCATACGGTACGAGCAGCCTTCAGGCGGCAGGTAAAAGTCAATAATCTCAGGGTATTGCTTACGCAGAATTGGTACAAAAACTTCATTCAGTGCCACACCTAGCATGGCTGGCTCATCTGGTGGACGGCCGGTGTAGGTGCTGTGGTAGATGGCATCTTTTCTGTGGGTGATGTGCGTCACCGTAAACACAGGGAAAGAGTCTGTTTCGTTGTAGTAACCTGTGTGATCGCCGTACGGGCCTTCTTCAGCCATCTCGTCAGGATCGATATAACCTTCTAAGATGATTTCGCTGGTGGCGGGTACTTCTAAGTCACAGCTTAACGCTTTACAGACTTCGGTGCGTTCACCGCGCAGCAGGCCAGCAAAGGCATACTCGCTCATGGCATCCGGCACTGGCGTTACCGCGCCTAAAATGGTCACCGGATCGGCGCCTAATGCCACGACTACTGGATAACGTTCACCTGGGTGCTTCTCTTTGAAATCTTTAAAATCTAGTGCGCCGCCGCGATGGTCAAGCCAGCGCATAATTAACTTGTCTCTACCGAGTAATTGCTGGCGGTAAATACCCAAGTTTTGGCGTTTTTGGCGTGGGCCCTTGGTGATGGTTAATCCCCAAGTGACAAGCGGCGCCACATCGCCTGGCCAGCAGTGCTGAATAGGCAATTTAGTTAAGTCGACCTCGTCACCGGTTTTAACCACTTGTTGGCAAGGTGGGTTACGCACTGTCTTTGGCGGCATGTTTAAGGCTTGCTTAAACATAGGGATTTTTGAGATAGCGTCTTTAAAACCGCGAGGAGGCTCAGGCTCTTTTAAAAAAGCCAGCAGCTCACCCACATCGCGTAGCGCGAGGGGATCTTCTTTACCTAATGCCATCGCCACCCGTTTTGGGGTACCAAAAAGGTTAGCAAGCACAGGCATGTCGTTGCCGACAGGATTTTCGAATAACAGAGCTGGACCTTTGGCGCGTAGTACACGATCGGCAATCTCTGTCATTTCCAAATGAGGATCGACGGGATGACTAATACGCTTAAGCTCACCATTGGTTTCTAAGTGGTCTATAAAGCTGCGTAAATCCTTAAAACTCATAGGGGAATTCTCATCGCTATAAACTGTGATATGGCGCGCACTATAGCACCATTCCAACGTGCGTTAAACGCTTGTTCATCAAAGCGTGGCATAGCAATTATTCAGTGAATACTGAACTTCCGTTGGTTAGTGGATGACGGGTTGTGCCAACATTGGCGAAAGAGCTTATTAAGCGTAAGATTAACTAATCGGCTACAACTGATTTATCGAGGACGATGACATGAATACAGCTAAGTGGAGTCTGAGCTTCCTTTTAGGTTTCGGCGTATTAGTTTTCGGCGTCTCAAATGCTGGCGCAGCGGTGACATCGCCAAGTGAGCTTGCCAGTCGAGAGCACAGATATCTCTTTGCCAACTCGTCGGTAATCAATAACGTGAGTGTAGGTGTTGGCTGGAGCAATTACGATTATCGTGATCCTTGGCGCTGGAACGTAGGTGTTTCTAACAATTGGTACTCTTATCCCTATCGTGGTCGCTATTACCGACCTGGCTGGCGTCCTGGTTATAGCTGGGGAGTGGGTTCTCGTTGGGGGTATCCTAATCGTTATAGCAGCCGTTATGTTTATCCTTATCGCTATGATAGAGCTGAATATAAGCCTCGCAAACCTAAACTGATTGCGCCGCCTGAGCGGGTGACGACGAGTGTGAGCTATTCAACCGGGCTTACTCACTTGCCAGAAAATGCACGTGTTATTCAAAGATATGGCCGCACCATCTACGAATGGCAGGGAGTTGAGTATGTGTTTGACTGGGACTCTAAGACCTACCAACAGATACCAAGCAAAAGGTAAAATAACCACTAGAGCACCATTTTATTCAGGTGGTGAAACTTGCTATCCTGAACACAGAAAAACAGCGAATACATGGAAGGATACTGAATGAGCTGGATGGAATTTATCGTAGCCTTGCTGGACAAACTTATTTGGCCTGCGGTGTTGGTGTTTGGCGTTATCACCTTAAAACGGCCAATATCTAAGTTGATCCCCTTGGCTAAAAAGTTAAAGTTTAGGGAATTTGAAGTCGAGTTCGGTCAAGGCCTTAAAGCTGTGACAGAGCAGGCGCAAGGCGTGTTTCCTGAGTTAAAAACCGATAAGAAAAGCATGTTGATTGCATCGGCAAATAGCCTGCCTAACTCTGCGATTTTAGAAGCTTGGGAGCAAGTAGACTTAGCGGCTGAACAACTAATTAAATCTCACTGCGACAACATCACTTTAGATAAAAATACCCGCTATAAACATATCGAGAATATTTTGATCAGCGAAGCCTTGATCAATACTAAGCAAGGCAAGCTATTTAGCGAGCTGCGCCAGTTACGTAACAAAGTCGCTCATGCGGTGGGATATGAGGTGGGTAAGGCTGAATCGATTCAATATATAGAGCTGTGTTTTAAGTTGATAGAGCACCTAAACAGATTAACGCCTTCGATGCTGCATGCTTGTGAAACACAAATTGAACAAGCAGTTAGTTAATAGGTTTCATTAGCGCTTGTCTAAATGAAACTGTTACTGACTGCTCGGGTGTCAGCTATGTGTTCCTGTTCGTTAACTCTTGGCTCTTAGGTACATATCGTAGCGCATAATTCTAAAGCCTCTTTCTTCGAATCGCTTATTAAACTTCATGCCGAGCTTTGATAACACATTGATTGACCCCTGGTTTTCTTCGACGACATCGCCAACGATATAGTCTAAATCCATATTGGTTTTGGCGTACTCAATACAGGCCAAGTTGGCCTCGGTTGCATAGCCTTTTCCCCAATATTCTGGTGAGAATCGATAGCCTATATCGGTTTCATTGATGTGGTGATCATTTTTAAAGCCACAAAAGCCAATCACCTCATTGCTATCTTTTAAGACTACCGCCCAACGAGCGTAACCAAACTGTAAGTATTCGTTGAGCCAAATATCGCGAATAATACGCTCAGCATCGGCTAGTGACTGTATTACCCCCGCGTCGCCTGTGTAGCGGTTAACTCTTTCGTCTGCGTTGAAGTCATAGACGGCTTGGATATCGTCGAGATTAAACTCTCTAATTATTAATCGTGGCGTCTCGGTAATGATTTTGCTCATGGGCTTTCCTTGTCTACTCTCGTTTTCGCTATTACCAAACGACTTTAGTAATTGTGTTTTCAGTCTCACCTATGATGGTTTTGACTACCTTGTTGTTGGCATCTAATAAGATCAACCTTGGAATACCTGCATTGGCAAATTGTGCATAGATCTGCCTATCGGTATCGGCTACTAAGGGGAAGTTAAGCTCATATTCGGTGGCAAATTTATCCAAGGCGGAATTGCTCTCTTCGCGGCCAATGCCGATGATGTCTACATTCGGGCTCAGGTGTAGATCTGAGCCCGCGAGGTGCTTCATGGTTCGCTGTGAGTCGGAGCACCAAGTGGCGAATAAGATCAGCAGTTTATTATTTTTTGACTCGCTGAGATCCAGCGTGTTGCCTTGAGTATCGACAAAGCGAGAAACTGGTACGCTATCGCCAGTTTTTACATAAGTAAGGTATTCAACTTGGCTAGGTGCGGTGGCGCAGCCGTTAATGGTTAATAGTAATAGGCTGGTAAAAAGGAGTTTAAGAGCTCTTAATGTGCTAAGGGCTTTTATTCCGCTAAGGGCTTTTATCTTGGCAAAGGCTTTCTTGGTGCTAAAGGCTTTCATCGTGCATCCATTCTCATTACATTGTCTTTAAAGTAACAGAGGTTTAACAGAATGTATAAGCCTTGCTTGCAACTGCATGTATCTCGAACCTCTGACTGTGTTTAATATAGGGCTAATACAGGGAGGAATGCTTGGCATCGGCTTTTAACAATAAATATAACAGGGTTGTTGACAGTTGAACTAGGACAACATATCGTGGTGCTCTACACATTGTTCTGTTTATTAAGTTGTTGATTAACAGAGTCTATCAAGGAATATTACGTGTTATTAACACCAAAAGAAACATATTACTATCGATAGCCACAATGGCGTAGATAGAGGTTATTTTCATTCCCCCTCATGTTTTAAATCACTCCATTGTGGCAATTCCATCTTCTTTCGGAAGTAGGCCACCATCAAAGCCTGTTCCGAACTCAAACTCATATATTTGGAACACCATAAATGAACAAAAGTAAAACCTTCGGCAGTATGCTAATCATTGCTGGTACAACCATTGGTGCTGGAATGCTGGCATTGCCTCTGGCTGCATCGGGTCTTGGCTTTGGTATGGCTAGCATCATCATGCTACTGATTTGGTCACTAATGACCTATACCGCGCTGCTTATGATTGAAGTACATCAACATGCTCCTATCGATGCGACCTTGCATACCTTGGCGCATAAGCTACTGGGCCGAAAAGGGCAGCTTATTGCCAGCTTTTCGATGATGTTTCTATTCTACGCACTATGTGCCGCCTACATCGCAGGGGGAGGTGAGCAGATCCACAGTAAATTAACTAGCTGGTTTGGACTGGAACTGCCAATGCAGGCTGGAGCAATCATTTTTACCCTATTGATAGGCACTGTGGTGGCCATCGGTACTCGCTCGGTGGATCTGATCAACCGCAGCCTGTTTTCACTTAAGCTGATTGCGTTAGTGGTGATGCTGTTTCTGCTATTACCCCATGTGTCGGTAGAAAACCTTGTCGAACTGCCTGTTCATCAAGGTTTAGTATTCGCGTCACTGCCGGTTATCTTCACCTCTTTTGGTTTTCATGGCTCTATTCCATCGGTTGTACGCTATTTAGGTAAAGATACTAAGGCGTTACGTTGGATTATTGTTGTGGGCTCTGCATTGCCATTGATGGTATACCTGTTATGGATGCTAGCTAGCCATGGCGTATTGCCTCAGGAAGACTTAATGGGCAGCCAAAGCTTGAATGGCTTTATCGCTTCTCTGAGTAGAATGCTAGATAACCCAATGATTGCTAACGCGGTATCTATCTTTGCCGACTTAGCCTTAGCGACTTCTTTCCTTGGGGTGAGCCTAGGTCTATTCGACTTCATCTCAGATCTACTTAAACGCAGCACCAAGGCTAGCCATAGGGTGCAGGTTGGCTTAGTGACCTTCTTACCTCCGCTAGGCTTTGCTCTGTTCTATCCTCAGGGGTTTATCACCGCATTAGGTTACGCAGCTTTTGCCTTGGTTATTCTGGCTGTTTTTCTGCCAGTCGCTATGGTTACGGCTCAGCGTAAGCAAGTCGGTTTAGAAGGATACAGAGTCAAAGGCGGAAAGGTAGCCTTAGTTGCGGCTGGATTAGCTGGAGTGTTGATCATTAGTGTGCAACTGATGCAGATGTTTAATCTACTACCTTCGGTTGGTTGATAGGCTGCAGACTAAGAAGTGCTGTTATTTTGATTCGCAATTGACTGAAAAATAGCTGAATAAGCATTATTTTGCATTGTTGGCTGGTTTTTTAGGCACTCGAGTCAAGTTAGGCTTTACATTGAAGTCGACTATCCCTATTATCAGCGGCGTTCGGAGGGATGGCAGAGTGGTCGAATGCACCGGTCTTGAAAACCGGCATGGGTTTATAGCCCATCTAGGGTTCAAATCCCTATCCCTCCGCCACATTCAAGATGAAGGGCTACTCGAAAGAGTAGCCCTTTTTCGTATCTGTAACCAAATGGGTTTATAGTGCAGATACGTAGGGTTCAAGCCTCCAGCCCTCGGCGCCACATTTAGAAAAGCCCGCTATTTATAGCGGGCTTTTTGCTATCTGCGATTTATAAAGAGGAATCCTAGGGTTCCTGTTTGCTTGAGTTAGTTCAGAGCCAGCTACCCCTTTGCCACATTCAGATGAGGCCCTAGCAGAAATGCTAGGGGCTTTTTCGTATCTGTAACCTAATGGGTTTATAGCGCATATATGTAGGGTTCCTATTATCCATAACCAGCTATCCCTCCGCCACATTTAGAGAAAGGGCTTCCACTCTGGTAATAGAGAGCGGAAGCCCTTCTTCGTATGGTTAAATTAAAAGGCCGAACCCTAGGGTTCCTGTTTGCTTGAGTTAGTTCAGAGCCAGCTATCTCTCCGCCACATTCAAGATGAAGCCCCTAGCAGAAATGCTAGGGGCTTTTTCGTATCTGTACCTAATGGGTTTATAGCGCATATATGTAGGGTTCCTATTATCCATAACCAGCTATCCCTTCGCCCATTTAGAGAAAGGGCTTCCACTCTGGTAATAGAGAGCGGAAGCCCTTCTTCGTATGGTTAAATTAAAAGGCCGAACCCTAGGGTTCCTGTTTGCTTGAGTTAGTTCAGAGCCTGCTATCCCTCCGCCATATTCAGATGAGGCCCAGCAGAAATGCTGGGGCCTTTTCGTATCTACGATCTAATGGATTTATAGCGCATATATGTAGGGTTTCTATTATCCAGAGCCAGCTATCCCTCCGCCACATTTAGGAGAAAGGGCTTCCAGTCTGGTAATAAAGAGCGGAAGCCCTTCTTCGTATGGTTAAATTAAAAGGCCGAACCCTAGGGTTCCAGTTTGCTTGAGTTAGTTCAGAGTCAGCTATCCATTCGGCAGATTTAGAGAAAGGCTTTCCACTTGTTATTAAAGGGCAGAAAGCCATCTAGATTACGTATGATTAAATCGAGCCTGAATATGAAGCCTCACCTAGACTATATTTACAGCTGATTTTAGTAAGAACGGCTCGCTGCGCTGAGTTTTTGTGCAAACTCGCCATTTGAGTGAAATTAGGCTTTACATTGGCGTCGAGTATCCCTATTATCAGCGGCGTTCGGAGGGATGGCAGAGTGGTCGAATGCACCGGTCTTGAAAACCGGCATGGGTTTATAGCCCATCTAGGGTTCAAATCCCTATCCCTCCGCCACATTTAGAGAAAGGGCTTCCAGTAATGGAAGCCCTTTTTCGTATGTTCAAATAAAAGCTGAACCCTTGGGTTCCTATTGTTTAGAACCGGCTATCTCATCTGCCTGTATTTATAGCGGGCTTTTTGCTATCTGCAATTTATAAAGAAGAACCCTAGGGTTCCTGTTTGCTTGAGTTAGTTCAGAGCCTGCTATCCCTCCGCCATATTCAGATGAGGCCCCAGCAGAAATGCAGGGGCTTTTTCGTATCTGTAACCTAATGGGTTTATAGCGCATATATGTAGGGTTCAAGTCTCTACCTCTACGCCACATTCAGAGAGAGGGCGAATGAATAGGAGTACTGTGAGTATTGTTAGCTTCATTTAAAGTACCCTTGTGTTTACAAGTCTGCTGGCGCATTTACGGTGAATGTTTGAATGAATGAGTATTTTCGGTGAGATTAGTATTAGTCACACTACTATTTATTACTACCGCTATAGCCGAGGTATCCCTGATGCTGCGCCAACTAAGGGCCTTCAAGCAAAACTACCTTTATAATTGCTAAGGTCACTTTTGCGGGGGAGATTAAAGTGCGTGAATTATTGATTTCTTATTTTTATGGCTTTTTTATTAAGAATTTCTAGGTGTTCAGGGACAATGTTCGAATTTCTTGAGGCAACACACAGGTTCAGTAAAGTATTGTATTCATTAACCATCATTTACTGATATAAAACATTTCACAAAATAAACTGCAGGTGCGCACAGCGCAATCCAAGCAGTAGTAATCTTAATTTATACCCTGGAGCACCAAAATGAGCGCAGAGATGACTCTTGATAGTTTTCTTTCTACCGTTGCCGTCCGTAATCCTGACCAACCTGAATTTTTGCAGGCAGTAAAAGAAGTACTTACTTCTATCTGGCCTTTTGTTGCTGCACACCCTGAGTATTTAGATGCTGGTATTCTTGAACGTCTTGTTGAGCCTGAGCGCTTAATTCAGTTCCGTGTTTCATGGGTCGATGACCTAGGAAAAGTCCAGGTTAACCGCGCTTTCCGTATTCAGCACAATTCTGCAATTGGTCCTTTCAAGGGCGGTATGCGTTTCCATCCTTCAGTTAACCAGTCGGTTCTGAAGTTCTTGGCCTTTGAGCAAACGTTCAAAAACGCACTAACCACATTGCCTATGGGCGGCGGTAAAGGTGGTAGCGACTTCGACCCTAAGGGGAAAAGTGATGGCGAAGTGATGCGTTTCTGTCAGGCATTAATGTTCGAGCTGCATCGCCACCTAGGCGCCGATACGGATGTTCCAGCTGGTGATATTGGTGTTGGTGCCCGTGAAGTGGGCTATATGACAGGCATGATGAAGAAGCTGACAAACAGCGCTGAGTGTGTCTTTACAGGTAAAGGCTTGTCTTTCGGTGGTAGTTTGATCCGCCCAGAGGCGACTGGTTACGGTCTGCTGTACTTCGTCGAAGCAATGCTTAAGGCTAAAGGTGAAACTTTAGAAGGCAAAATCGTTACTGTATCAGGATCGGGTAACGTAGCTCAGTACGCTATCGAAAAAGCTATGGAGATGGGCGGTAAGGTCATTACTGCATCAGATTCTAGCGGCGTTGTATTCGATTCTGAAGGTTTTACTCCAGAGAAACTCGCCAAGCTTATGGAAGTTAAAAACGATCGTCGTGGCCGCGTTGCAGATTACGCCTATGAGATGGGGCTTGAGTATGTGACTGGTGGTACACCTTGGCAGTTTGCTGCAGAAGTAGCTTTGCCTTGTGCGACTCAGAACGAACTGGATGCCGAGCATGCCAAAATGCTAATCACTAATGGCGTACAGATTGTTGCTGAAGGTGCCAATATGCCAAGCACCGCTGACGCAATTGCCCTGATGCATGAGGCGAAGGTATTGTTTGCACCGGGTAAGGCTGCCAACGCCGGTGGTGTTGCGACCTCTGGCCTAGAAATGAGTCAAAACTCATTGCGCTTGAGTTGGAGTCGAGAAGAGGTGGACATGCGTCTGCGCGAAATCATGTACTCTATCCATGCAACCTGTGAGCAGTATGGCCGTGAAGACACGCACATCAACTATGAGCTGGGCGCAAACGTAGCAGGCTTTGTAAAAGTAGCTGAGGCCATGAAGGCACAAGGCGTTTACTAATATAGATAGTGTGTTTTTAAAAGGGCCTTATGGCCCTTTTTACTTTTGATTCAAACAAGCTATTTTTTATGTGTGCTTATATATGATAACTGAGCGAGATCTTATAGCTATTACATATAAAGGCATTCAGCGTGAAGTAAAAGCCCTGTAAGCAATAGCAGAATATAATAGGGCGACACAGAGATTCGCCAAACTTATGAGTTTTACAGATGAATGAAGTAAATGGTTGTTATCTGCTAGTGCATTCCACAACTACGCTGTACTAACTTTAAAAAGAAGATAACCATTTCTATATCAAAGCAGCTGGATTGAGCTTAATGCCTATAGTTAGTGCCTAAAACTGGTAGCAAAAGAGATGAACATCAATGCCAGCTATGTTTGAAGCTTTAATATAGAGGAGGCTAATTGCCCGCACACCCACCTGGACGTGTGTTTTCTGCTGAATTAAACCGCATGATGGCTTGTTAATGTTCGTTTGGTTGACTTATTTAAATTTTATTGAAAAAGCCTCTTGCGCTCTTTTCGAATCTCCCTATAATGCGACCCCACTGACACGGTGAAGCAGGCAACTAGCCAAGCTAGCAGCGTTAGAGAGTTAAAACTCCACGGAGATTTGATTCAGGTGACAACCGCTTTAAGAGCTTCGGGTAACGACTTCTGATTAAGAAATCGCCACTTGAAAAACTTCTTAAAATAAGCGCTTGACGCCGACACTGGAGAGTGTAGAATACGCCTCCTCAAGCCAACGACCTAGCGTCTTAGGCTGCTAACTGAGAGACTCGTTCTCAATAGGATTAGCACCGCTCTTTAACAATATGACAAGCAAATCTGTGTGGACACTCACAGAGATTAAGTTATTCGAAATTGTCTCTCACGAGACAATCAAAAATTGACTTAATGAATGAGTGTTCATAGCAATATGTAATACAGAATTCGTTGAGCCGCTGATTTAGCCTTACTTGTAAGGTGGAAGAAGCAAAAAAAACTTTAATTGAAGAGTTTGATCATGGCTCAGATTGAACGCTGGCGGCAGGCCTAACACATGCAAGTCGAGCGGTAACACAAGGGAGCTTGCTCCTGAGGTGACGAGCGGCGGACGGGTGAGTAATGCCTAGGTATCTGCCCAGTCGAGGGGGATAACAGTTGGAAACGACTGCTAATACCGCATACGCCCTACGGGGGAAAGGAGGGGACCTTCGGGCCTTCCGCGATTGGATGAACCTAGGTGGGATTAGCTAGTTGGTGAGGTAATGGCTCACCAAGGCGACGATCCCTAGCTGGTCTGAGAGGATGATCAGCCACACTGGAACTGAGACACGGTCCAGACTCCTACGGGAGGCAGCAGTGGGGAATATTGCACAATGGGCGAAAGCCTGATGCAGCCATGCCGCGTGTGTGAAGAAGGCCTTCGGGTTGTAAAGCACTTTCAGCGAGGAGGAAAGCTCAAGCGTTAATAGCGTTTGGGTGTGACGTTACTCGCAGAAGAAGCACCGGCTAACTTCGTGCCAGCAGCCGCGGTAATACGAGGGGTGCAAGCGTTAATCGGAATTACTGGGCGTAAAGCGTACGCAGGCGGTTTGTTAAGCAAGATGTGAAAGCCCCGGGCTCAACCTGGGAACTGCATTTTGAACTGGCAAACTAGAGTCTTGTAGAGGGGGGTAGAATTTCAGGTGTAGCGGTGAAATGCGTAGAGATCTGAAGGAATACCGGTGGCGAAGGCGGCCCCCTGGACAAAGACTGACGCTCAGGTACGAAAGCGTGGGGAGCAAACAGGATTAGATACCCTGGTAGTCCACGCCGTAAACGATGTCTACTCGGAGTTTGGTGTCTTGAACACTGGGCTCTCAAGCTAACGCATTAAGTAGACCGCCTGGGGAGTACGGCCGCAAGGTTAAAACTCAAATGAATTGACGGGGGCCCGCACAAGCGGTGGAGCATGTGGTTTAATTCGATGCAACGCGAAGAACCTTACCTACTCTTGACATCCAGAGAATTCGCTAGAGATAGCTTAGTGCCTTCGGGAACTCTGAGACAGGTGCTGCATGGCTGTCGTCAGCTCGTGTTGTGAAATGTTGGGTTAAGTCCCGCAACGAGCGCAACCCTTATCCTTATTTGCCAGCACGTAATGGTGGGAACTTTAGGGAGACTGCCGGTGATAAACCGGAGGAAGGTGGGGACGACGTCAAGTCATCATGGCCCTTACGAGTAGGGCTACACACGTGCTACAATGGTCGGTACAGAGGGTTGCGAAGCCGCGAGGTGGAGCTAATCTCACAAAGCCGGTCGTAGTCCGGATCGGAGTCTGCAACTCGACTCCGTGAAGTCGGAATCGCTAGTAATCGTAGATCAGAATGCTACGGTGAATACGTTCCCGGGCCTTGTACACACCGCCCGTCACACCATGGGAGTGGGCTGCACCAGAAGTAGATAGCTTAACCTTCGGGAGGGCGTTTACCACGGTGTGGTTCATGACTGGGGTGAAGTCGTAACAAGGTAGCCCTAGGGGAACCTGGGGCTGGATCACCTCCTTACCTATACGACTAACTTAATAGTTGTTGAGTGTTCACACAGATATGCTTGTCGTAAAGAAAGAGCAAATTACGTTGGGTCTGTAGCTCAGCTGG
Source organism: Shewanella pealeana ATCC 700345 (assembly GCF_000018285.1). Lineage (NCBI taxonomy): Bacteria > Pseudomonadati > Pseudomonadota > Gammaproteobacteria > Alteromonadales > Shewanellaceae > Shewanella > Shewanella pealeana. The sequence goes on from NC_009901.1 coordinate 647,487, forward strand.
TTAGAGCGCACCCCTGATAAGGGTGAGGTCGGTGGTTCAAGTCCACTCTGACCCACCAAAATCTTTATTTTCTCCTAAAGAAAGATTTTGTTTTAACGTAAATTTGTTTGACTGCATGTAAATGGGGCTATAGCTCAGCTGGGAGAGCGCCTGCCTTGCACGCAGGAGGTCTGCGGTTCGATCCCGCATAGCTCCACCATTTACATCTTTCTCTTCAGTAAGAGTAAGACATATGCACAGGTAAGAGATGCCAAAGATAAATGCAGAATTTATCTTTGGCTTTTTTAAGCCCGCTCTTTAAAAATTTGGAAAGCTGATAGTAATAATCGAAAGATTATTGCGAAATTAAAAAATTGAGTTCTATAAACACTTAACATTAAGTGTCTTAGCTCGTTGTTTAACATTAACTTGTTGGATGATGAGATAAAAATTCTAATTTTGGCGAAAGTAGAAACCATTAGTTACGATACGGCTGTTGTGAGCTTACCCGCTCAGAACAACGGATATATCTCATAGAGACTTATTTGGGTTGTATGGTTAAGTGACTAAGCGTATATGGTGGATGCCTTGGCAGTCAGAGGCGATGAAGGACGTAGTAACTTGCGAAAAGCGTTGGCGAGCTAGTAACAAGCATTTGAGCTAACGATGTCCGAATGGGGAAACCCACATGCATAAGCATGTATCACTACATGAATACATAGTGTAGTGAGGCGAACCCGGGGAACTGAAACATCTAAGTACCCGGAGGAAAAGAAATCAACCGAGATTCCCCTAGTAGCGGCGAGCGAACGGGGATTAGCCCTTAAGCGTAGAGGGTGTTAGTGGAATGTGTTGGAAAGCACAGCGGCACAGGGTGATAGCCCCGTACATGAAAACTAACTTTACGTGAAAACGAGTAGGACGGGACACGTGACATCCTGTTTGAACATGGGGGGACCATCCTCCAAGGCTAAATACTCCTGACTGACCGATAGTGAACCAGTACCGTGAGGGAAAGGCGAAAAGAACCCCTGTGAGGGGAGTGAAATAGAACCTGAAACCGTATACGTACAAGCAGTGGGAGCGGTTCTTGAGACCGTGACTGCGTACCTTTTGTATAATGGGTCAGCGACTTACATTTTGTAGCAAGGTTAAGCGAATAGCGGAGCCGTAGGGAAACCGAGTGTTAACTGCGCGTTTAGTTGCAAGGTGTAGACCCGAAACCGAGTGATCTAGCCATGGGCAGGTTGAAGATTGAGTAACATCAATTGGAGGACCGAACACACGTATGTTGAAAAATGCGGTGATGACTTGTGGCTGGGGGTGAAAGGCCAATCAAACTCGGAGATATCTGGTTCTCCTCGAAAGCTATTTAGGTAGCGCCTCGTACGAATACCATTGGGGGTAGAGCACTGTTAAGGCTAGGGGGTCATCCCGACTTACCAACCCTTTGCAAACTCCGAATACCAATGAGTACTATACGGGAGACACACGGCGGGTGCTAACGTCCGTCGTGAAAAGGGAAACAACCCAGACCATCAGCTAAGGTCCCAAAGTTATTGCTAAGTGGGAAACGATGTGGGAAGGCTTAGACAGCTAGGATGTTGGCTTAGAAGCAGCCATCATTTAAAGAAAGCGTAATAGCTCACTAGTCGAGTCGGCCTGCGCGGAAGATTTAACGGGGCTAAGCAATACACCGAAGCTATGGGTACTAGTGTTTACACTGGTGCGGTAGAGGAGCGTTCTGTAAGCCGTTGAAGGTGAAGGGGTAACCCACACTGGAGGTATCAGAAGTGCGAATGCTGACATGAGTAACGATAAAGGGGGTGAAAAACCCCCTCGCCGAAAGACCAAGGGTTCCTGTCCAACGTTAATCGGGGCAGGGTGAGTCGACCCCTAAGGCGAGGCCGAAAGGCGTAGTCGATGGGAAACGGGTTAATATTCCCGTACTTCTGCTAACTGCGATGGAGAGACGGAGAAGGCTAGGCTAGCGCGGCGTTGGTTGTCCGCGTTTAAGGTTGTAGGCTGTACACTTAGGCAAATCCGGGTGTACTTAAGGCTGAGAGCTGATGACGAGGTCCTAAGGGACTGAAGTAGTTGATGCCATGCTTCCAGGAAAATCTTCTAAGCTTCAGGTTAGCAGGAATCGTACCCCAAACCGACACAGGTGGTCGGGTAGAGAATACTAAGGCGCTTGAGAGAACTCGGCTGAAGGAACTAGGCAAAATGGTACCGTAACTTCGGGAGAAGGTACGCTCCTAGCGGTGATGAGACTTGCTCTCTAAGCTGCCGGGAGTCGCAGATACCAGGTGGCTGCAACTGTTTATCAAAAACACAGTACTGTGCAAACTCGCAAGAGGAAGTATACGGTATGACGCCTGCCCGGTGCCGGAAGGTTAATTGATTGGGTTATCTTCGGAGAAGCTCATGATCGAAGCCCCGGTAAACGGCGGCCGTAACTATAACGGTCCTAAGGTAGCGAAATTCCTTGTCGGGTAAGTTCCGACCTGCACGAATGGCGTAATGATGGCCACGCTGTCTCCAGCCGAGACTCAGTGAAGTTGAAATTGCGGTGAAGATGCCGTATACCCGCGGCTAGACGGAAAGACCCCGTGAACCTTTACTATAGCTTGGCACTGAACATTGAACCTACATGTGTAGGATAGGTGGGAGACTTTGAAGCTTCGTCGCTAGATGGAGTGGAGTCAATCTTGAAATACCACCCTTGTAGTTTTGATGTTCTAACCGCGGCCCCTGAATCGGGGTTCGGGACAGTGCCTGGTGGGTAGTTTGACTGGGGCGGTCTCCTCCCAAAGAGTAACGGAGGAGCACGAAGGTTGGCTAAGTACGGTCGGACATCGTACGGTTAGTGCAATGGCATAAGCCAGCTTAACTGCGAGACATACACGTCGAGCAGGTACGAAAGTAGGTCATAGTGATCCGGTGGTTCTGTATGGAAGGGCCATCGCTCAACGGATAAAAGGTACTCCGGGGATAACAGGCTGATACCGCCCAAGAGTTCATATCGACGGCGGTGTTTGGCACCTCGATGTCGGCTCATCACATCCTGGGGCTGAAGTCGGTCCCAAGGGTATGGCTGTTCGCCATTTAAAGTGGTACGCGAGCTGGGTTCAGAACGTCGTGAGACAGTTCGGTCCCTATCTGCCGTGGGCGTTGGATGATTGAAGGAAGCTGCTCCTAGTACGAGAGGACCGGAGTGGACGAACCGCTGGTGTTCGGGTTGTTATGCCAATAGCATTGCCCGGTAGCTACGTTCGGAATCGATAACCGCTGAAAGCATCTAAGCGGGAAGCGAGTCCTAAGATGAGTCATCCCTAGGAATTTAATTCCTCTAAAGAGCCGTTCGAGACTAGGACGTTGATAGGCAAGGTGTGTAAGCGTTGTGAGGCGTTGAGCTAACTTGTACTAATGACTCGTGAGGCTTAACCATACAACCCTAATGGGTTTTGTATGAGAAACTAATGTTTCTAAAGACAAAATTAGAATGAAGCACTTAATGTAGTGTGGACTCAAAACTTAATTTCAGTTTACTTGCTAAGGCGAGTAACAGCTTTCCAAACTTTTTTACCTTTAGTTTTTTTAAAACTGAAAGTAAAAGCAGAATTTGTCTGGAAACCATAGAGCTGTGGCACCACCTGAATCCATTCCGAACTCAGAAGTGAAACGCAGTATCGCCGATGGTAGTGTGGGGTCTCCCCATGTGAGAGTAGGTCATTTCCAGGCGCCAAATAACGAGAAAGCCCGTTGCTAAAGCAACGGGCTTTTTTCGTTATTGTCTGGAAAGGGGACCGAACGAACATGGGAAATAAAGAGTGCATGCGAAGCATACTTCAAATCATGTGATAGTAGGGTGAAGCCCTTGTGCTTATCAAACGAAGTTTGATGCAAGGGGGAAACGCGGAGAGCTCGCTCGAAGCTGGCCATGACAGGCGCTAAATTATTCTCGAAAGAGAAGCGATAAAGCCCGTTGCTAATGCAACGGGCTTTTTCGTATATGTGTCCCGTCCTGAGATAAATTGTTCCAGACAATTTAAGGCACTTTCTATATCCATATAGGTCGCGCGAAAAGAACAGCTCCCGACGTCGCCCCGCCGCTACGAAGACAAGCTTCTCCGCGTTCACTCTTCACTTAAAGCAGAGGGGCTGAATACTGCGTATTCAAAGCGCCCAACTTTCACCCCCATGTGTTCGCTGCGCGAACCGAGGGCGATTATATGCTGCTGCATAATCGACATTTCCCACATCTATGCAGTTTTGCGCTGGAAAATGTGGCTTTCAGCTGAGGAAAAAGATTAAAATACTCGTCTGGGGGAGCGCGTAAGGCGACGGCCTCCGATAAATATATAATTAAAGGGTTACCGATATCTAATACTGGGCAGTATTCAGACACGGTAGCCCTTTTCTGTACAAGTAACTTTAAAATATCTTCTTACTGGATAAATAATAAATCATGAAGTTCCAACAAGTAGCTACGTTTATTGTAGCGATATCTGTGTTAGTGGGCTGTAATTCTGACTCATCTTCAGACATTCCTTTACCACCTTCTTATTCATCAATTAATGGTCTTGCATCTCAAGGAGGGGCAATCAAAGGGGTTGTGACTCTTAAGCAAAGCGATGAATCTAGAGTTAAATCTATAAGTGATTTACAAGTATTTGAAGATGGTAAATTTGTTATCAGTGACGCTACAGAGCTTAGCTATCCTGCAATAGTTAAAATCACTGGTGCTCATGGCGTGAAAGCCACGACTGAATATTCAATTATCCTTGATAACACTGTTGAACGTATCAATTTATCACCTCTAACTCGGTTGATGATAGGCCGTATAGCAGGAGTGGACGCAGAGGTTGTTTATGATAAATTTTCAGACTATCAACATCTTTTTACCGATGAAGCACTCGAAGAGGCGCAAAGCGAGCTAGACAGTCTTCTGGAGCCATTGTTGTCGGTTGCAAAGTTAGCAACAGACACCAACTTTTTATCGGCAGTTTATCTGGCAGATTTTGAGCACCTTGACAGTGTGCTTTCTACTTTATCTATTGAATACCAACATGATAAAGCGACGTTGGTTTACTTGCCAGCCAAAGAGTTTCGAGTTGAATTAGCTTACGGTGAAAGCTGGAAAAATAAGTCATTTATTCCTGCTGGAAGCGATCAGGCACAGATTAAGCTGCAACTAGGCTTAATCAATCAAGCTAGCAATACTTTAGAGCAGATGATTTTGTTAAAGGACGATAGAGTCGCTTTTGATAATTATCTTGCTCCTAATGCACACTGGTTTGGTAGTGATGCTAGTACTTTGCATGACATCTATTTTGATATTTTACCTGAAGAAGATAATGCCAATTTAAAGCGCTATCGCGATTTTGTTATTTTGGATAGCACGCCAGCAAAGCAGCAATATTTGTTAGGTTTCACTGCTACGTTTGAAGCGAGTACTCAGTCGAGTATTTCGAGAGATCAAGCTTGGTTTGAATTTGTTGACGGTGAACTTAAGTTCCTTGGTGATGACAAGCCTTTCCCGACATCCTTTTATGCTATGTACAAGCTTAACGTCGCACCAGCAGAGTATAACTGGGTTCCTTTTAAGACATTTGAGTGGGTATTTGAAACTACAGGTTTCTTGTCATCAACTCACTGTACGCCAGATCTAGAGCGTGGTGCTTGGCAGCGGAATAGCAAAGAGTTTTTTGACAAGCTTGCAAACCTTAACGATGCCTTTGATGGGCTGCAATATATCACCGTTGAGTCACCAACTAGCAAATCGATTAAGTTAGATAAGATATTTAAGGAGCCAGGAAGCTCAAGCTGTCATCTTGTTGATAGTCAGAACAAAATCAGTGGTCTGTTAGATGGATATAAGATTGACCTTAATGCTGATGTGATTGAGAAAGATAAGGAGTATACGGTGACATTCGTGTATGACTCTCCAGAAAAGAACATCAGTAAAAAGATATTCCTGACGCAACCACCAGAAGGTGAGTCCGCAATGAAGTCGTATCTGGCTGAGTTAGAAGAGGTCGATGGTTCGAAAGACTCTTTTAAATATAACTGGAGCCGCCAAAATGACTTTGTCGCTGAAGGGGATTTATATGTTTACTTCCCAGCTCATCAAGGTTCAAGTCATCGTGTCAACATCGAGGCTGGAAAAACTGAGGTCGCAGCGCAACTAGATAATGACGTTGTGCAGATTTTTCACTCAGCCTTTGACCCTTATGGTCGAGTGATTATGAACTACTATGTATCTGCGGATGACACTCCGCTAAAGTAGTTTTAATACAATAACCGAGTGAGACTTAGTTTATCTCACTCGGTTATGAACACCTTTATAGAGGGCTATTTTACGCCCTCTATAAAATAGCTAGAAGGTTAGTGAGGTTTGTAGCACTGCGCCTAACTCGTTATCACTGGCGTAACTTGCCGACAGGTCGATACGGAAGGTATCAAAAGGCGATAGTCCAAAACCTGCGGTAAATTGATCGGCGAGATTGTCTGATAGATCGGTTTGGTAGCCTGCCCTTAGCTGTGCCCAATCGAAGGCGTTAAACTCGATACCAATACCTGCCATCTGCTTATTGTCTGTGTTGCTATTTATACCGTTTAATGTTCCCTCGATAGACTCGTAGCCCTCAGTTTCGTTTAGATCGATATCAAACCCGAGGGTGAACAGGCGGTGATTATAGCTGGCACTTGCGACGTAGGTCGGGCTGATAGAGTACTGGCCATGAATGCCTTTGGTCAGTGTCGTATCGTAGCTATTTTCAATCAAATTTTTACCAACAAGTGCAAAGGCAAGACCGTTATTCATATGGTAGGTCAAGCCCACGTCTAGATTGAAGTTGCTTTCTTCGCTTTGGTATTGATCATCATCCCAATCATCAAACTCGTAGTTTTCAATATCGGTAACATAGTTAATCGTAGTGACCTGCTGGTATTTTGGGGTGATACCGTAATAGAAGGTGCCGTGACCCATTTGATATGACTTGGCGAGGCTGACACCGGTTTCAGCGATTAACACTCCCATCGTCAGTGCCTGCGATGTGAGTGAGCCATTCTCAATGAGTTTATCAGCATTAAGATCGTCTTCGGCAATATCGGCGAACACGAAGGCGTCAGCGTAAGCTTTGACAAACATATTTACTGAGACATATTGATTCGGAATAGCGACAGCAATGTTGACACTCGCTTGTACATTCGCGCGGTTGCCTTGTAGCTCCTCTAGTGCATCGATAACCAATTGCGCATCTTGCTCTGACGGATTTGGAATGCTACTGAACTGATCATAGATATCCGAGAAGTTGTCAGTTTTGTCTATGATCTCTTGGCTATCATCTAATTGTGCCCCCACCGATGGGATCATCACCCCTACGTCGTCATTGTCACCATATCTTGCTGTTAGGGCTGGGTTATGAAATGCCGCCGACAGGTAATCTGCAGTCGAGGCACCTATGCCTCCCATGGCGAATGAACGTGCGTCGAATGATTGCACTGCAGCATAGGAGTTAAAGGAGATTAGAGTGGCAATTATTGTTGGGGCTAGTAGGTGTTTACGTTTCATTTTAAACCTTTGTATTTATAGTTTTTATAGATTGAAGAGACAGCCGAAAATATCATCTTATTGAATTGATGAACTTGAGCTCCCTCAAAGAAAGCCAACAGTCAGTTTCTTCTCTAGCTGATACCTAGGCCTGATATTGAACACCGAAATTTTGGCGTGGTCGATACTGGAGTCGTGGTTAATCGCTTTATGAATCCTGAGTGGTTAGTTCAGAGCTAAGTCGATGCCATTATGTGTGAAAGCAGTGGGTGTGAAAGCGATGCGTGTGAAAAGCGTTAGTAAGCTATACATAGATAAGCCTAAACCCTATGGGATTTTCGCGCTTAGTTTATAACTGTTTTAGGATGATAACGCCTAGTTCATATCACCGACAGCACTCAGTAATTTCTGTAATATATCAATAAATTTTAACATATTAGTTTGAGTTGCTAGACATTTTTACCTAGCTAGGTAGTCTAAGAGTCCTCAAATGGACTGGAGTAGAGCGCTTAATGAACTTGGCTAACCTTTATTATGTTTACGATCCTATGTGTAGCTGGTGCTGGGGTTATAGGCCGACTTGGTTAGCGCTACAGTCAAAGCTACAAATTACTTATCCAGAACTTAATATTGAATATCGCTTGGGGGGCTTGGCGCCCGACAGTGATGAACCTATGCCCGATGACATGCAACACTTTTTGCAACGAACATGGCTGCAGATTGCCGAGCAGTTAGACACACAATTTAATTTCGACTTTTGGCAAAACTGTCAACCTCGTCGCTCAACTTACCCCGCCTGCCGCGCTGCGCTGTTAGCTAGAGATGTAGGTCTTGAGCAAGAGATGATCTTAGCGATTCAGCAGGCCTATTACCTGGAGGCGAAGAACCCGTCAGATACCGAAATCTTAGTTACACTGGCTGGTGAGCTAGGTCTAGATGAGACGTTATTTACAAAGGCATTATTGAGTGAAACGACCAAGGTTAAATTAGATGAGGAAGTCAGTCGCAGTCGGCATTTGCCTATTGAGGGCTTTCCTTCATTAGTCTTGTTAGTAAACGGAGAGTTTTTTCTTATCGAGCTTGATTATCAAAATTGGCAGACCAGTTATAAACAGATTAGAGCGTTACTGACAGATTAGTCTCTGGTCTCTAGATTTTGGTCTCTAGTTGCGTTTATTCAATGCAGCTGACTCTGTCATCACTCTTGATAGTTAGCTCTAGTACCTTCATATATTGATCGTTAGTGACCTTGCCACAGCGGCCACTAATGTATGCTCCTGATGATAAACGAATGCGGTAAGCATAATCGCCATCAGACTGATCAGTGCTATGGTGAATACGCATAGTCTGTTTAGGGCCGATATTATCGAATACTAAGTTATTGCTTGGCAGGCTGACTTCGACTCGTGTCAGTAATTGTCCTGACTGATTAATGACCTTTACGCTAGGCATAATAAACAGGTAGGCGTGGTAGCCAATAAATAGGCATACCACTGAAAAAACCAGCATGAGTAGGCAAGTACGCATCCATTCTCCTAAAGACTAAGATAACCCCGTTATTTTAGAGTCAGATTGATAATCGGTTAGTTTGATATAAGTATAGTTACACTGCGATTATTTGTTCTTTATCTTAGCCTTTGCTCTCTGAGTCGCTGACTAACCTCGGGCTATGGTCAGATCGGCTATATAACCATGCTCAGTACTTTGCAGTGCCTGCTTTAGCATGCCAGCCGCTTCATCGGCGCTCATAAAGCTGCTGGTGTTAGCTATTTTGCCGCTGCTCGGCCAAAAGTCTGTGTCCATGCCACCTGGATAGACGGCAATCAGCTTCATCGGGCTATTCTTAAGCTCTAGACGCACCGATTCAATTAACCCCTTAACCGCCCACTTAGCTGCGCAGTAGGTTGACTCTTCAGCCTTAGGTACCAGCGCCGCAGTCGACATCACTATCACGACTGTCACATTTTGCTCTTTATAACGTTTCACCGCCTCGCGCAGCAAAAAAATTGCCGAAGTCACATTGTTATTGAGTAGGTCTTTAATGGCCTCTGGAGACTGAGACTCGATAGGGCCAAAATAACCACTGCCTGCGCTATGGATAATCAAGGATGGCGTCGTTGGGAGGTTATCGAATAGGGACTCAACGGCACTCGCATCACAAAGGTCGGTAACCTGGGCCTGACAAGGCTGGCTTACCTCTTTCGCAACTAGCTGTAAACGCTCGCTATTGCGACCACTGATACAAATTGGTTGTTCTGCGCCATAACGTTTGGCGAGCGCTGCGCCTAATCCGCTACTGGCTCCGGAAATTAATATCATATTGGTCCTTACTCTTTGCTAAATTGCGTGTTGCGTTATCTTGGCTAAGCGAGCTTATTCGATCTCGAGAATGGCTTGTTCGAAGTCTACTTGCTGGCCATCTTCAACCAAGATTGCACTGATTACGCCGGATTTATCGGCAGTGATTCGATTGTTCATGGTCATGGCTTCGATAATACACACTACATCGCCAGCGGTAACTTTTTGGTCGATGACACAGAGTGGCGCTTGGTTCGACTTGTCGATTAAATGAATCGTCCCGACCATGGGAGAGAGCAGTTGGTGGCTGAGGGCTTCATCATTGTCGTCACGGCTGCCAGTGTGTGGGCGTGGCATAGCCGCTGCAACGCTGCTGGCTGGTGCGAGAAAAGTCTGTGTGTTGGCTTGCATAGGCACTGGGCTGTGACGACAGATCCGCACCGACTCTTCACCTTCTTTAATCTCAAGTTCAGCAATATCAGACTCTTGTACGAGTTCGATAAGCTTCTTGATCTTACGAATATCCATAGTTTGTTTTAACCTTATTTATCTGCCGCATTAATACGTGCAATCGCGGCTTGTAGCGCAAATTGATAGCCTTGAGCACCTAAGCCACAGATCACCCCTATGGCTTTATCTGAAAAGTAGGAGTGGTGGCGGAAAGGCTCACGGCTGTGCACGTTGGAAAGGTGCACCTCAATAAAAGGGATTGCGACACCAAGTAGGGCATCTCTCAATGCAACGCTGGTATGGGTAAAAGCCGCCGGGTTGATGATCACCATATCGGCGTCACTGTTATGAATCGCCTCGATAAGTAAGTGCTCGGCGTTAGATTGAATATGCTCTAACTGCACACCCGCCTGAGCTGCATTTTGCTTAAGCTCATCGACGATCTGCTCTAGGGTATGGTGACCATAGTGGCCCGGTTCACGGCGTCCGAGTAGGTTTAAGTTAGGACCATTTACTAATAAGATCTTGGGTTGGCTCATGAGAATTCCCTTGAAAAACAGTGTTAGTGTGCGCTTGCCTTGATTTCAACAAAAAATAACTCAGTTGTCGAACCTTACAAGATGAAAGTGCTAATTATTCAGGCCGATTCTTTGTATATTGAATTGCATAGATTTGAAACATAGCTTTAAAACAGAGATTTAAAAACTGAGTTTAAAAACCAGACTTGTTTTGCCTCAGGGCTTTAGTCGCCCCTTTTTGTTTCTTGGCATCGACTCGGCGGCGTTGGCTACCTTTGGTAGGCTTGGTGGCGATACGCTTTTTCTGCACCGCATTCACACTGGCAACCAGAGCGATAAACTGCTCCAGCGCGGTTTGACGATTAAAGTCTTGGCTACGACTCTGCTGACATTTAATGATGATCTTGCCACTTTTAGTGATGCGGTGATCCGCTTTGGCGAGTAAGCGCTGCTGGTAGTATTCAGGTAGAGAGGAGGTTTTAATATCAAAGATCAGCTGCGCCGCAGTAGACACCTTATTGAGGTGCTGTCCGCCAGCGCCGCTAGAGCGGATAAACTGCCACTCGAGTTCACTATCTTGGATCGATACTGAGTTGGAGATTTTTATTAACGCCAAAAATTCACATCCCTTGCTTTCTGTGTCGATAAATCAATTTTTAGCACAGACTTAAATTACCTTAGGTCAATATTAACAGACTTTTAGCCTAAATAAGGGCTTGGTCTACTTTTCCTTCACGGCGAGTTTGCTATTATCAAGCAATATTGAAGTGATGATTGCTTCAGCAATTCTGTATTACGGAGCCTATTTATGCTGTGTAAGATCCCTGATATTGCCAAGGGTGTGATTAGTTTATTTGCCAGTGGACGTTTGTCGACCGAAGATTATGGTCAGATCATGCAGCCATTGATTGAAAGTTATCGTGATACGACAGGCAAGACCTGCATCTATGTCGAGGCCGATGTGTTACTCGAAGGCTGGCAACATCAGTCGTTAGCGGGCAGTGGCCAGGTGCAATTACCTAGCTTCGATGCACTTGTGCTGGTAGGTGGCCCCGACTGGTTTGGTAATGCTGTTAGGCTCATGGGGCCGTTTATGCAAGGAGAGGTGGCTTGGTATCCTTTGGAGCAAAAAGACCTAGCAGTAAAATGGATCGCCGCACGTACCGACTCGTGTGATTAGTTTTGTGACTCAATTTTGTTATCATTGGCCAAGATTGTTTTTTATACGTATAAAAATAGAAGGATTTAAAAATGTCTTTATCTAAACTGTCAGGACTGTCGTTGGTTTGTGCACTGGTTTTTGGACTGAGTGCCTGTGCGCCAGAAGTTGGCAGCGAAGCTTGGTGTAAGCAGATGAAAGAGAAGCCATCGGGCGACTGGAGTGCTAATGAAGCCACCGATTACGCAAAGCATTGTGTATTTAAATAAATATCAATAGTTTATCGACTCACATTGAAAATGAGAGCAAGTTCACTAAGAGTTAGATTTTATCTTGTTCAAAGTGAACTTTACGTTATCATGTGAGTCATACTGGTTAGATGTGTTAACTGTAAGAATTACAACCCAAATTAATAGGTGCGACTTGCGTTTATTTACTCCTCAATCTCTCTATAAAATGGCAGCTCTGCTGATTGCCGTTGTTCTCCTGCAGTTTGCAGGCGGCAACATTGGCGCTCATCAGTTGCATTTAGGAGATCATGAGGAAGAAAGCGCACAGCATCCACATGTGCAGTTTACCGCCGACGTAATTACGTTAGCCGAATGTGTAGACTGCACCTGCTCACTCGATCCACAAGCGAGTGTGAGTGTCGAAGAACCCGCACACAGCCATACTGTAAGTAAAACCGAATCTAAAAACTTCGATCTGTGTCTCGACTGCCCTTGTCATGGTGGTCATGTGACGACTATGTCATTTGTTACTATGGTGCCATCAGTGCCTGTGAGCGACGAACTAAACAGTCTCGATGCCCAATATTTACCACCAGAACAACTTCCAGATTACCGCCCTCCTATCGTTTAACCCTATCGGGGTTGAAGTTTGGACGGATGACTTTTACATCTTTTGCTGTATGTCATTCAAAGCTTAACTTCCTCTTCGTTAAATCTATATCAAAATTACTGTGTGAATCTTGCTGTTACAGGCCTAAGGTCGATGCTCTGCATCCGTTTGAGCTGTTAAATAGTAATATCCACGCGATTGTTATATCGATTTATACCCGAGCAATAGTGATTCAACATAAGCGCAAATAATTGCCATTGGCGGCGCTTTAGATAGTTGAATTAATGTAATTGCCGGGTCGATAGGATCCGCGATGAAAAAAAACATAATCGCTAGTCTGTTGTTAGGCCTTTTCGCTGGCTCTGCAACAGCTAATCAAGCTATTGCTGGTGAAGCTAATGCTAATCAAGCTAATGTTAGCCAGGTTAATGTTAACCAGACCATGGCTCATGCACAGATTGGTGCTAGCGTAAGTCAAGCAGGCCAGTTTAACGATTGGCTTCCACAAGTGATGCAACGCTTTAACGGCTTAGCAGAAGTCAAAGCGCAAGCTGCGCGTCGTCAGCAGGCATTGATGAGCATCGACGCCGCAGACAAGGCTGTTTATAACCCAGAGCTGGGTTTGGGCTACCAGAATGCCAGTGAAGACACCTATAGCTTAGACATCAACCAAACCATAGACTGGGGCGATAAGCGTGGCGTGGCGACACGTATTGCGCAGCTAGAAAGTGAAATCTTACTCTCTAGCATTGCGCTTGAGCGCAACCAAATGTTGTCTGAGAGACTACTGGCGCTCACCAGTCAAAGTCAGGCGCGTAAGGCGCTAGAGTTTCAAAAGCAGCAGTTTGAAATTGCCAAGGCTCAACTAGATATTGCTCGTCAGCGTACCGAGGTGGGGGATATCTCCAGTGTTGAGCTACAACTGATGCAACTCGATGTAGCGAGTAACGCCGCCGATTACGCATTAGCAGAGCAAGCATCAATCGCCGCCGATGGCGCGGTTTTAGCTCTATTTGGTGAATTTGAATTGCCCTTCGAGGATTTCGTTAACGCACTGACGTTACAAGCCAGTCACATTCAAGTCTCTCCTGAGCTCCCCGCACTTAAGAGTGCTTATCAGCAAGTGCTGATGGCCAAGGTTAGCACCGAGCAAGCCAAAGCCGATGGCAGTGCAGATCCAAGTATAAGTCTTAGCGCCGAACGTGAAGGTGAAGAGAATAAGTTTGGTGTTGGTGTGTCTATTCCACTGCAGATCCGCAACAACTATAGCGAGGCAATTGCCGTCGCTAATCAAGGCGTAGTGATTGCCGAGCAGACCTACCTTGCTGCTGAGCGTATCTTGCTGCAGCAACAGAAACAATTTTCGTTAAGCCTTCCAAGATTGACCCAGCGCTACCAAGACTGGAGCGAGCTAGTACTGACCTCTGGTTCTAAGGCTGCGAGTTCATTGTCACAACAGTGGCAGGCAGGTGATATCAGTACAAGCGACTATCTACAAAGCCAAAGGCAGATGAGCGGCAGCTATTTAGCGGGCTTAGCGCTCGAATCTGCGCTTTATGAAAGCTGGCTGAGCTGGATGGGGGCAAGTGGACAATTGGAAGGCTATCTCAATAGTCAATTATCGACTCAGGGCGGCTCGGCTGCTGGACAGGTAAATTAGGGCTTTGATTATGAAAACGAACAATAAAGAAACGGTACAAACAATGATGCTTAATAACGGCACGGCTAAATCTCGCTTATTCGATCTTAATGCGATCACTCGCGCCATGAGCTTCGGCTTCTTTATGAGCCTCACCACGGCATTTGTGTTGCCAACGGTAGCAACCGCTGGCGATGGCCACGATCACGATGCAGAAGAGATCGTATTGATTAAAACACAAGACGATGGTCATGATCATAACGCCGAAGAAGCTAAAGCGCACGATGACAGCCATGAACATAAGGCTGAAGAAGCCAAGGCACACGATGATGACCATGCTCATGATGCCGAAGAGGTGAAGGCAAAAGATGACGGACACGGCCATGGTGAGGAAGAAGCGGAAGAGGAGGCCCACGGTATCGAGCTGACTGCCGCGCAATTAGCATTGGCTAAAATTGATGTGGCTCAGCTTAGTGAGCAGACTTTCAGTCTAGAAGATGTGGCGACAGCAACCATAGTGGTGGATAGGGACAGAACTGTAACTATCGCGCCTCAGGTGGATGTACGCGTGCTAAAAAGAAATGTGGTTCCGGGCCAAGAAGTGGCTCAGGGTGATGTATTGCTAACCCTTGGCGGGGTTGCGGTTGCTCAGGCACAAGCCGATTATATCAATGCCGCAGCTGAGTGGAGTCGAGTAAAGCGTATGAGCGCCAGTGCGGTGAGTGCTAGCCGTCGTTTACAGGCGCAGGTGGATGCTGAGCTTAAGCGTGCCATTCTAGAAGCGATGAAGATGACACCAGCACAGATCAAGGCGCTGGCTAATGCCCCTGAAACTATCGGTAGCTATCAGCTAATCGCACCGATTAACGGTCGTGTGCAGCAAGATATCGCGCTATTAGGTCAAATCGTACCTGCAGGTACGGCGCTGATGCAGCTAACCGATGAGTCACATCTTTGGGTGGAAGCAGAATTAACACCGACTCAAGCCGAGAAAGTCAGCCTAGGCAGTAAAACCGTGGTTAAAGTGGGTGACAAGAGCATGGAAGGCACCATTATCGGTCGTTCACATGAGCTTGATAGCGTGACGCGTACCGAGCAGATCTTAGTGGCGTTTGAAAACGCAGGTCATGTGCTACACGCCGGCCAATTCGCTGAACTTTACCTACCAGATGCCTCTCAAGGTGGGGTGATCCTACCTGATTCGGCGTTGACTCGTAGCAGCGATGGTCATTGGCAGGTATTTATCGAAGGCGCTGAGGGCTTCGAAGCATTAGAGGTTGAAGTGGTTGAACGTCAGCGCGGCATGAACTTAGTTCGTGGCTTAACGAAAGACATCAAGGTTGTTGTCTCTGGGGCATTTTTCCTAGCCTCTGAGCAGGCTAAATCTGGTTTCGACATCCACAATCACTAAGAGGCTGCTGCTATGTTACAAAAACTCATAGACGTTGCCATTCGCAACCGTCTTTTGGTGATCTTGGCACTTATCGGAGCCATTATCGCCAGTGCAGCCATGCTGCCAAAATTAAACTTAGATGCCTTTCCTGATGTAACTAACGTACAGGTAACGGTAAATACCGCCGCCGAAGGCTTAGCGGCAGAAGAAGTTGAGAAGCTAATCAGTTACCCAGTTGAGTCGGCGATGTATGCCTTACCAGCGGTAACCGAGGTGCGCTCACTGTCGCGTACCGGTTTGTCGATTGTGACTGTGGTATTTGCTGAAGGTACGGATATTTATTTCGCACGTCAGCAGGTATTTGAACAGTTGCAGGCTGCGCGCGAGATGATCCCCGATGGGGTGGGGGTGCCTGAAATTGGTCCGAATACTTCGGGACTGGGTCAGATCTATCAATATATTCTGCGTGCAACACCTGAGTCGGGTGTTAATGCAGCCGAGCTGCGTAGCATCAACGACTACATGGTAAAACTTATCATGATGCCTGTGGGCGGCGTGACTGAGGTGTTATCTTTTGGTGGTGAAGTTCGTCAGTACCAGGTGCAAATTGAGCCAAATAAACTACTGAGTTACGGCCTATCTATGGCGCAGGTAACTAGCGCGTTAGAGAGCAATAACCGCAACGCCGGTGGTTGGTTTATGGACCAGGGCCAAGAGCAGCTCGTGGTGCGTGGCTATGGTATGTTGCCATCGGGCGATGCAGGCCTAAAGGCTATCGCGCAAATTCCACTGACTGAGGTTGCCGGTACGCCAGTGCGTGTGGGTGATATCGCTAAGGTGGATTACGGCAGCGAAATTCGCGTTGGTGCCGTGACCATGACGCGCCGTGATGAGGCGGGTAATGCCCAAGACCTAGGTGAAGTCGTCGCTGGCGTAGTACTTAAGCGCATGGGCGCCAACACCAAAGAAACCATCGATGATATCAGTGCTCGCACGGCGATGATTGAACAGGCGCTACCCGACGGTGTGTCGTTTGAAGTCTTCTATGACCAATCAGACCTTGTGAACCAAGCAGTAACGACGGTACGTGACGCCCTATTGATGGCATTCGTGTTTATCGTAGTTATCTTAGCTCTGTTCCTAGTCAACATCCGCGCGACCATGTTGGTGCTGCTGTCTATTCCGGTTTCTATCGGCCTTGCGCTGCTTGTGATGTCTTACTTTGGCATGTCGGCTAACTTGATGTCCTTAGGTGGTTTAGCCGTGGCTATCGGTATGTTGGTAGATGGCTCGGTGGTGATGGTGGAGAACATCTTTAAACACCTGACTCAGCCTGACAGACGTCATCTAGCTAATGCTCAAAAGCGTGCCTCTGGCGAAGACGATCCTTACCACGCCGATGAAGATGGTACTTCGACGGCTTCGCATGATGAGTCGAGTGCGGGTATTGCCATGCGCATCATGCTGGCAGCAAAAGAGGTGTGTAGTCCAATCTTCTTTGCAACCGCAATCATCATAGTGGTTTTCGCGCCGTTGTTTGCGCTAGAAGGGGTTGAAGGCAAGCTATTCCAGCCGATGGCGGTGAGTATTATCTTGGCGATGATCTCAGCCTTGCTGGTGGCCTTGATCGCGGTTCCAGCGCTTGCGGTGTACCTGTTTAAGCGTGGTGTGGTACTGAGAGAAAGTGCCGTACTTAAGCCGATTGAATCGGTTTACCGTAAGCTTCTAAGCTCAACCATGGCGCATCCTAAAGTGGTTGGGATCACGGCCGTTGTGATGTTTGCAATGAGCATGATGCTGCTACCAAGGCTGGGTACCGAGTTTGTACCTGAGCTGGAAGAGGGCACCATCAACCTACGTGTGACTCTTGCGCCAACCGCAAGTCTTGCGACCTCTTTAGATGTTGCGCCTAAGCTTGAGGCCTTGCTGCTTGATTTCCCTGAAGTGGATTATGCCCTTAGCCGTATCGGCGCCGCCGAGTTGGGTGGCGATCCCGAGCCGGTGAACAACATAGAGATCTACATCGGCCTTAAGCCTGTCGATGAGTGGGTTAGTGCGAGCAATCGCTTCGAGTTACAGCGTAAGATGGAGGAGAAACTTAACGTCTATCCTGGTCTGTTGTTTACCTTCTCTCAGCCAATTGCGACTCGCGTCGATGAGTTGTTATCGGGTGTGAAGGCTCAGCTTGCGATTAAGATCTTTGGCCCAGACTTAGATGTATTGTCTGAACGCGGTCAGGTGCTAACAGAGTTAGTATCACAAATTCCGGGTGCGGTGGATGTGTCATTGGAGCAGGTTAGTGGTGAGGCTCAGCTAGTGGTTCGCCCTAAGCGTGATCAGTTAGCGCGTTATGGCATCAGTGTCGATGAGATCATGGCACTAGTGAGCCAAGGTGTGGGTGGCGCGAGTGCGGGGCAGGTGATCGACGGTAACGCTCGATACGACATCTATGTTCGTTTAGCCGAGCAGTATCGTAGCTCGCCAGATATCTTGGAAGATCTACTGTTAACGGGCGTAAGTGGTGCAACCGTACGTCTTGGTGAAGTGGCCGATGTAGTCATCGAGATGGCGCCGCCTAACATTCGTCGTGACGATGTGCAGCGTCGTGTGGTGGTACAGGCTAACGTTGCCGATCGTGACATGGGCTCAGTGGTAAATGATATCTACGCTATCGTGCCACAGGCGGAACTGCCACCGGGTTATACCGTTGTGGTGGGTGGCCAGTATGAGAACCAGCAGCGTGCACAGCAGAAGTTGATGCTAGTGGTACCTGTCTCTATCGCCTTGATTGCCTTGCTACTGTACTTCTCTTTTGGTTCGGTAAAGCAGGTCGGCCTGATTATGGCTAACGTACCTTTAGCTCTAATTGGCGGTGTTGTTGCGCTGTTTGCCAGTGGCACATATCTGTCGGTACCTAGTTCAATTGGCTTTATCACATTATTTGGTGTGGCAGTGCTCAACGGGGTGGTGTTGGTGGACTCGATTAACCAGCGCCGATCTAGCGTCAAAGAGGAGACAGATGAGTCCCTCTATGATGCCGTTTATGAAGGTACAGTAGGGCGTCTGCGTCCGGTACTGATGACGGCACTGACCTCGGCTCTGGGCTTGATCCCTATTCTGCTTTCTTCGGGAGTCGGTAGTGAGATCCAGCAGCCATTAGCCGTGGTGATCATCGGTGGTCTGTTTAGTTCGACCGCACTGACCTTACTGGTATTGCCAACGCTTTATCGTTGGATCTACCAAGGCCGTAAGTAATGCTTGTTTGCCTGTGGCTCACTTGAGCTGCAGGCAGACTGTAGTAATAGCTATTTATTGAATTGATTCTTTACCAAGGATGGTAAAGAGGGCTTGATAATGGCGGTGACGCATTAGTCTGCCATCACCGTTCCATCTTGTTTTTTAGATACGGTTCGCCAGCCGTTAAGCGGTACTTTATTTATTCAGACGCGAGCTGAAATTTAGTTTGCGGTAATGCCTAACCATCTCAATGAATAAAGTCCCAGCTAGGCTAGCTTATTTAGTACGCGGAGCAGGAGTGCTCCGCATTTTTCCATCATTCTCTCGGCCAAAGAAGACGTCTTAGGTACCAAGGAATAAAAAATAAAGCAAAGCATAAGGTATACAGAGCGCTATAAAGAGGACTATCACCCCGCTTAGGCCTGTAGTAAGTGCAATAGCCCGAGTAACCTATGAGGGCATAGCAAAACCCCACACTCCCCGATAACAGCAATAACGCTTCTGCTAGCCCCTCATTTTGTGAGGCTAAATACGTAAATAAAGCCATTGGCAACACCATCAATACGCTGCCAACCAGCTTTGCAAAAAATTCTGACGCTGCAAATTTGCGCATAAAAAACACCTAAAATTCCCTTTTAATGGACCTTAGCACAACCTAGTATTGCTTGTTAACTGACGCAATAAACAGTCAAAGACTGCTTAGATAGAGCGACTAGCTATTAGCTAGTGGGTGCGACTCGGTAGAAATGACTTAATGACATTCAAAATAAGCAACATGCATGAGAGCGCAGTCAGCAACATGCCCCCGTCTCTAGTTACGCCCTATAGCAATCTCAACTATCTTTAATGCAGTGCTCAATTCGAATGGGCAAGAGGTTATAGCTAAGCTTTGGAGGAAAGGCATGATAGTGAGTCAGTTGCGAGCCTTGGGCTGGCAAGCCATGCTCCTGAGTCTGCTTGTTTGCTTAATCCTGTTTGTGGCTCCTAAGCTACAGGCTAATGAGTGGGAGTCGGTAGAGACGCCTTATGCGAGTCACGCCAGTGCCATTGGCGGTTATGCTAATGGCTGTCTAACAGGCGCTCAGACTTTACCTCTAGATGGAGAAGGCTATCAAGTTATCCGCCCTCAGCGACAGAGATACTACGGCCATCCGGCGCTTATCGAATTTATTCAGCAGTTTGCCGCGAGTCTCAATCGGCAGGGGAGTGATGATATTTTAATTGCTGATATGTCTATGCCAAGGGGAGGCAACTTCACTTACGGCCACAGCAGCCATCAGATAGGGTTAGATGTCGACGTTTGGTTCAAGCAAGCGAATCAGCCGCTAACTTCAGAGGAGCGAGCACAACCAATAGCGCTAAAACTCGTTGATAAGAAGCGGTTTGCACTCGACACTCAGTTATGGTCGAAGCTGCAGACGCAGATGATTAAGATAGCGGCACTGGATGAGCGAGTGGCACGAATTTTTGTCAGTCCAGTGATAAAGCAGCACCTGTGCGATTTAAGGCTAGAGAATGATACCTGGCTTAATAAGGTAAGGCCTTGGTGGGGGCATACTTATCATATGCATGTCAGGCTGAGTTGCCCTAAAGACAATCCGCTCTGTCGGGATCAAGCTAGCATACCCGTTGGCAATGGTTGTCATGAGCTTGGCTGGTGGAAGCGTCAGTTGACGCAAACTCAGACTACTCAAGCTGCCAAGGCTAACAAGCCCGCCAGCAAGCCTAAAAAGAAAAAAGCCAAGGTTAAACCTGAGCAGTGCTCGCGAATGATTGCAGCCAAATAAAGGCCCGTAAAAACAAGCCGCCAACAGTGACTCTTCGGCGGCTTGTGATTTCAACACTTGATGAGCGCTACTGGCTTTATTAAAGGTACGCTAATGGCTTTGTTAAACATTACGCTAATGGCTTAACGCGTAGCCGCCTTTCAAATGAGAGATTTGTGAAAAGCCTAATCTGTGCATGGCTTGAGCGGCAACCATAGAGCGACTACCACTGCGGCAAACTAGCACCCAAGGCTTATCCTTTTGATGTTGCTGCTCATGGATAAACTGCACGAGTCGAGTTAAAGGCACGTTTTGACTCGACTCCTGTGGATGACTAAGCGCGTATTCATGGGGCTCACGAATGTCGATTATCCGTACCTCATCCTTGCTGTCTATCGCAGCGGCTAAGCTCTTAGCATCATACTCTTTGATTGCTGACTTATCGCAGCTCCCTACGTAGGCACCACACATGATCTCTGTGCCAACTTCATCATTAAGGTGGCTGTCTAGTTTCGCCTTACGGGCAATAAAATCGTCCACAGAAACTTGATCCATGAGCACGGCATTAAGCAAGGTGTTACGCGACATTTCAGCAGGCAAAGTGGTGGTGAACTCGTGGTTGTAATCATGGCTGGCACAGATAAGAGTCGCTGGATTTATTGTGCAATTAAGCAGCTTAAGGCTATGAAATAATGCCTGACTGGAGCTTGAATCAAAGTTAGTGCGGCCAAGGCTGCCCATCAAGATGGTGTCGCCACAGAAAGCGAATTTGGCTTGCTGATGCAGAGTCTTATCACCTAGATTCAATGGGCACAGAATGAGGCTAATGCTGTCGGCAGTATGTCCCGGAGTCGGTACTTTGACCAATTGCAGTGAGCCAATCTCGATAGACTCATATTGAATGCCTAAATGCTCAACAGTTTGGGTCTGATAAGGCCAGCCCAGAATATCGCTATCTTGATTGGCCAAATAGCGGTTAGCTAATACGTCACGACCTGATACATGGTCTGCGTGCCCGTGGGTGTCAATAATCGCTTTTACCTCAAGCTGCTGGCATTGCAGTAGTGTATCGAGTCTATGTTGTAATTCAGGAAGAGGGTCGATAATCACGGCCTGCTTGCTGTTGTTATCGACATAGATCCAAGTGCAGCTGGCGCCAGCACCAAGTTGCAACAAGCCATCTAGCGGGGTCTTATCGTCGATATCACGGGAGCGATCTAACACCATACAGCTTTGAGTTAAGGCTTGTGATGCGGTTTTGATACGTTCACAAGCAATATCGACATCGGCCTGAGTCATGGCTGGGCCAAATGACATTCTGATAGCCGATTCACTTTGCCAAGCTGGCAGGCCCATGGCATCGAGCACAAAACTGCGGGTCACCTTAGAGCTGCAGGCTGAGCCAGAGCTGACACGAATATTGGCGGCATCGAACAGGTCCATGATCTCTTTGCTGCTAAAGCTGGGTACGGCAAAGTTAATCGTCGTAGGCACACTGTGTTCAAAGCTGTTATTAAACACGATGCGGGGAAAGCACTCGGTTAAGGTGTCGGCAATTTGCTGTCGATAACCTTGCAAGGTTTGCTGGTCGCTAAAGGCTGAGTCTTGGGGGCACTGCAACATCTTAAATATGACATTAAGCGCCGCCATACCAGGCAGGTTCTCTGTGCCAGAGCGTAGGCCGCTTTCTTGACCGCCACCGGCTATAAAAGGGGTAAAGGGGGCTCCATCACGAATATAAACAAAGCCGATACCTTTCGGGGCATAGAGTTTGTGACCACTAAAAGGGGCGTAATCTATGCTGGTTTGCGCTAGGTTTAGTGCTGTTTTACCCAGAGCCTGCACGCAGTCGACCATCCAAAAGGTATCGGGGTTTGCATCTCGAATGGTTTTCTCTAGCTGCTTAAGATCTTGAAAGACGCCGGTTTCATTGTTCACCGCCATAGTGCAGATCATCAATGCGTTTGGTACGTGTTGAGCAATAAACTCATAATCTAATATCCCAAACTCATCGACAGGTATCGCCATGATCTGCGCCGGTATATCTAACACGGTTAGCCAATGTTTTAACGACTCAGGCACGGCTTTGTGCTCGGTAGCGCCATAGAGCAGCTTATAGGTTTGCCCTGTTTGGATCTGTTTTTTTGCTGCAAGTAGCGCCGATAGAATGGCGGTCTGGATCCCTTCGGTTGCACCGCTGGTAAAGATCAGCTTTCCTTCGCCAGTTCCCAGTAGAGTGTGGGCTCTGGTGCGTGTCTGCTCCATCAAGTGTTTAGCTTGTAAGCCGGTAATGTGGCTACTACTCGGGTTACCAAATAATGTCTGCATTGCTGCAAGTGCTGCGGCAGCGGCCTCTGGTAGAACAGGTGTAGTTGCATTTGCGTCGAGATAAACTTGGGTCAGTTCATTGTGGTTATGCATGGCGTAAGGCCCTTTATTGTTATTTTACTTACAATGAAAACTATATATTCTTTTTGGGTATAACTAATGCTGGTTGGCTGTATTAGCAGTTTGGGAATAATGATCAAGATCACGTTTTTCTATTGGTGAGGTTTTTATTAGGGTTTTTATTTGCGGGTTAGATCGCACTAAGTAGCTGCTTAACATTGGTTTGTGTGGATTAAGGAAGAGAGAGAATGTCAATTAACATAAAAAAAACGCCCATCTAGGCGCTTTTTAGAAGAAGGTGGCGAGCTTGGCAAACCAAGCGCTATTGGTCTATGTCAGACTTCACCTGATCAATAAGTACCTGCCATTGGGGATACTCTTTTAAGCTTTTTGAAAGCTCTCCCCATGGTGCCATGACTTGTTGTTGGTAAGCCAATGAGTCGCTTTGGCCGCGTTTTAACTGATACAGATAATAAAATGCCGATGCGCGGAAGTTGGCTGCGCAGTGCACTAAAATATCTTTGTCTTGGTTAGCGTCCATTATGGCAAAAAACTGTTGAACATTTGCAACAGTAGGCTGTTTCCAGTCCACATCAATTTGCTCGTAGTCCATGCCAGCTTGTTTAACTAGCTCTGCTTCATTGGCATAACCAGTAGGATTATCTTTTGGGATTAAGTTAATCACTAGTTCTACACCAGAATCTTTAAGTACTTTGAATTGAGGTTGCGTTGGCAAGCCTGCCGTTATTACCTTGTTACTACTAAACTGCACAGCTTTTACCTGCTGTAAAGCATCCGGTGTAATGGCTGCAAACGCCATAGGGCTAAGCAAGCTAGTGAGTAATAAAATAAAGCGCATCTTGGTTTCCTTTTGTGTACTCATTATCAACTTGTATAAGAGTGACTCACAAGGCATAAGTTCAAGAAGCAGAACAAATAGTTAGTCTTAATACCTAGACTTAATGCTTAGACTTTGACCTTAATCACCACTTTACGCACTTGGCTAGCGTTATCGCCTGTTCCAGGCATATGAATATCATCCGGGAAAAATAACGCAAACATGCCGGCTTTTAGTGGAATAAATGCCGCATCATCTTTGTTTGATTCATAGTCATAGTTAGCGTAATCATGCTCAGCATAATAGGCTTTAGACGGTGTCTGATTGGCCAAAGGCAGGTAACCAAATTCTTCTTCACCACTTACCACGTATTGCACATCAATGTATTGCTGGTGGACTTCAAATGCTTGCTGCTCTTTAGGCTGTGTTTGATAGTCATTAACAATCACAAATAGATCTTTGCCTTCTAGTTCGTACTTGCCGATTTCTAGTTGACTAAAATCGGTTGTAGCTAGGTGCTCAAGCGCGCTAGCAATACGTGGATTAATGGCTTTGTAGATGTCGCGGTTAGCTAAAGTATCAACAATCATGATGTTTACTCAAAATAATGCCTAGTGACTTTGGGTCAACTGGAAGGATTAGACTTAGACAAACCGGTGAGATTTGTCATTTATGCTGGCAAGTGTAGCGCTAACTTGAGTCAGGCGATACAGGAGTTCACTTCAAACTGGATGCCTTTGACTTCAAATGCCTGTTTGAGCTTGTTGCGTCCATGAAGTTGCATCCATGAAGTTGCAGGTTTACTGTATGGCGTGTGCAGAATGAAAGCTGAAATAATTCAATATTAAGGATGAGTGTGTCTCCATTACGGTTTATCGCAGGCCCCAAAGCCTTTAAAACGCTCAGTGAAAATGACTTTAAACCAGAGCTGTTTACCCAGCTGTTGGCCGCATCGGGTGGGCCTAAGTGGATAGGTATCGCAGCACTAGATCGTTATTTGTTTAGCGAGTTTTTTAAAGACTTAAATCAGCCGTTACATACTTTAGGGGCTTCATCTGGGGCGTGGAGATTAGCGTGTTTAGCGCAGGCAAATCCAAGTGCGGCTTATGACCGATTAGAGCAGCTGTATATCGGTCAGCGCTATGATACTAAGCCTACAGCGGTAGAAGTATCAAAACAGGTGGCCGGGATTATTCAAGGCTTGCTAGGCAGTACAGGCGCTATGGAGATTATTAGTCATTCGCAGATCAATAGCCATTATATCGCCTGTCAGGCTAGGCATATTAATCGCCTCGGCGGGCACGCGCCGTTGGCTCTGGGTTTAGCGGCTGCAGCAATGACAAATTTAGTCACACGTAAGAGTCTAGCTTGGCATTTTAAGCGTTGTGTTTTTGGCGTTGAGCAAGGTGTTTCCCCCTATGCAGAGCTTAAGGATCTACCCAGTGAGTTTTACGCTCTCTCGCAAAACAATATTCATCAAGTCTTATTAGCAACGGGCTCAATCCCCTGGGTGTTAGCGCCAGTGAAGACCATTGATGGCGCGCCAAAAGGCCATTACTACGATGGTGGGATCACCGACTACCACTTTGACTTACCACTTAAGCAAAGCCAAGGCTTGACCTTGTACCCGCATTTTTACCCAAAGATGGCACCGGGCTGGTTCGATAAATCGCTACCTTGGCGTTTGGCTAAGGCTAACTATGATAATGCTCTTATCTTAGCCCCCAGTGATGCTTACCTGCAGAGTCTGCCCTACGGCAAGCTACCCGATAGAGGGGACTTTAAACATTTAGATAGTGACAGCAGGATTAAATATTGGCAAAAGTCGGCATCGATGAGTAAGAAATTAGCCGATGATTTAGCTGAAGTTATTGATAAAGGCCTACTGGCTGAACGTTTAGAACGGCTATAGTTTCTGCAATAAATCGCACTATGTTGCTGTCTAATTAGTGAGTACCTAGTCATTTGTGCTCGCTGGCTGAAATTTGTGCAGATGCTACACTTTAGCTTTATTGGCAGCGGTAAAAATGATGTGACCTACCTATTTAAAGGAGGGAGGTTATTATGCAGACTCAAGAGATGGCATTATTGGCGCACGACGCCTTATTGTTGCCTGGAGGGCGGGTCGAGATCCGCGTGATCGCTCCTCGTTGTCTGAATATGATCGCCGAGACTCTCAAGGGGCATTATCCTCTGGTGTTCGGTATGAGCAAAGCCAATAGTAACCCTCCCTGCTATGAGACTGCCACTCAGTGTGAGGTCATTGATTTTAACCAACTCGATGATGACTCTTTAGGGATTATTCTCGAAGGTAAGCAAAGGGTTAAAATTCTTTCAGCGGCTGAGCGTCGAGATGGAACTTGGATCTGTCGAGTATTGCCAAGCAATAATTGGCAGCAAGAACCTATCTATGGTGAGTTTGAGCTTATCAGCGCCGCACTGCAGCAGTTTTATGAGGTCAATCCTGAGCTATTCGGCCTGTATGAGAACGATATCCATCTCGAAGATGCTTCTTGGGTCAGTCAGCGCTGGTTAGAAGTGTTACCACTGTATAATCAGGATAAATTACGTCTGCTCAATCAGCCTAACTGCCATAAGACGATGAACTTCGTATTAGAGCTAATCAAGTCTCACGCTAGAGACAATCCTCACTCTTAGTTTTGTATAGAGTAGTTTTGTATAGAGTAGTTTGGTATAGAGTAGCTTGATATAGAACAGCTTGATATGGAACAGCTTGATATAGAATAGCTTGATATAGAATAGCTAGATATAGAACAGCTAGATATAGAATGGCCTGATTTGAGAGCCTCCTGCTCTAGAGTCGAGGCCGTTTTGATAACTAGTTATTTCCGCTAGCGATAGGTTCAGATGGCAGATTGTTTATTGATAGTCGATAGTTTTTTGATAGTAGACCGAGTTTTGCTAGAGTAGCGTCACTTCTGTTTAGCCCTCTTATGTTTTGAGTCTTATGAGTTCCTCTGTTCGTGCCACCCAAGCTTCTTATGTAGTGTTACCTGAAACGGTAACCGATAAACCTACCGTGCTTAGCTTCCTTGTGAGCCAATTTCCAGCAATAGCCGAAGCGGTTTGGCAAAAGCGCATTGTTGACGGTAAAGTCCATTGGCGTGATGGCACGCTTATTACGGCTCAAACGGCGTTTATTCCCCGCGAGCGGGTCTACTATTACCGAGAAGTGGAGCAGGAGTCATTAATTCCTTTCAAAGAAAAATGCTTGTTGCAAACAGACGAGTTTCTGTTGGTATTCAAGCCTCACTTTTTGGCGGTCAATCCGAGCGGCAACTTCGTCAATGAGTGTCTGGTGAATCGGTTACGCTTAAAAACGGGTAATCAGCAAATCGTCGCGGCTCATCGTCTAGACAGAGCGACGGCGGGGGTGATGTTACTGAGTCAGAAGAGCGAGACTCGTCATGATTATCACGAGTTGTTCAAGAGTGGCCAGATCCAAAAGACCTACCAAGCGGTTGCACCATTAAACAATCAAATCAAGCAAATGTTAGAGCAAGGCTCTCTGACTCTGCCTATGCATTGGACGGTGAAGAACCGGATAAGCAAAACGACTCCCAGTTTTAGAATGTGTATTAGCGACGGGGAGGCGAATAGCCACTCAGAGATCCGTTTAATCGAGACTTTTGGAGGCTATGGCCTGTTCGAGCTAGTCCCTGTAACGGGGCGGACTCATCAACTCAGAGTGCATATGATGAGCCTTGGCATGTCTATTCTTAATGATAGACTCTACCCCGAGTTACTCGATAAAGCCGCTGATGATTTTGCAAAGCCACTCAAGTTAATGGCAAGGCGACTCAGTTTTACCGACCCCATCACTGATGAAGATGTCGATGTGAGTTGCGACGGCTTTAACCTACAAGATGAAGTACAAAATCTATAAATGTTATTACTGACTTTTGATAGATTTATTCTTGCTAGGACCTAGGACCTAGGACCTAGGACCTAGGACCTAGGACCTAGGACCAGGCTTAGAACGCTCGCATGCTCGCTTCGAGGACGTTTCGCGGCGTCCTGCTATAAAGCCAAAATACGGCATTTATCTATTAGCCTTGGCTTTTCCGTCTTAGCCTTTATCGGCTGTTACATCTTAGCTTTTACCTAGGATCTCGAACCTGCTTTTCCTAGGGCCTAGGCTTTATGACCTAATGCCTTGGCGGTAAAAACTCGGTTTCGCTCATATCTGAATGCAATACGCCAATTTTGGTTGGTGCGCCGTCGGCCGCAATCTCCACAACCCCTATGCCACTGTTGTTGACTAAGCGTTTACTGCGCTCGCCATTGGGGCGTCGACCACGAATAGACATACGTTTACGCTTAGTAAAAAAGTTAAGCGGTGAGAAATGCCCATACAACCAACCATTAAGCTTATCGAAGATCGGCAGTAACTTTTCGGGGAATTGATTCTTAAAACCACTGCAGGTGATCTGATAAATTTGTGGCCCCCCATGACGAAAACGAATCCTGACGTCATAGCTAAATGAGTAGTGCACATCGCCCGATAGAATGATGAACTGCTCCGGTGTTTTTCGGTGCTGGAAGATGCTTAGTAAGGTGTTTGCCGTGCCGGGGTGGGCCATCCAGTTTTCGGCATCGACCAGTAATGAACCGCCACATAGAGTCGCGACTCGCTGAACGGTTTCAATCAGCTTCACGCCGTACATGGGGGCGGGGGATACGATGATGACATTAGGCTGGTTAACCAGTTCGGCTTGAAACTCCATCAAGGCTTCCCAGTCCATTAACCCAGAGGGTTTCCCTAAGTTAGACTCACTGCGCCAGCGTCGAGTACGGGTATCGAGAACGAGTAACTTCGGCGTGGTTTGTAGGCTGTAATGCCAGTGCTCAAAACTCAGTAGCTTTTCGATGAGTGCATCCTGGGCATCGGCTGTAGGCTGCTCAAAAAAGCGATTCAGATCTGGGGTGATCTCGCCATCGAAGCGACTCGGTGCATTGCCGAGCCCTTGAAAAAGAGTATAAGCAATTAATGCATTGCCTATTATTCGCTTTGAAAATGCATGGCCATAGGCGGCTAACTCCCACCTAGCAGTAAGATTCCAGTCATCGGTAATATCGTGATCATCGAAAATCATATAGGTAGGCACATGTGCCATTAAGCGCCTCACTTGTTTTAAGCCTGCTTTAAATTCGAGTAAGTGGGTCCACTCTCGCTGCCACCTTTGGTTGTGGGTTTTACTTAACCCGCTCACATCTTTTGGAATTTCAATTAGCTGCCACAGCTCTGGCGACCAATAAAGTAGATAGAGCGCAATTAACTCATTGAGGCTAACCAGATGGTTTTCTGCAATCGAGGAGGTAAATATCGGGTGATTGATATACCAGCTTGTAATGGCGGTCTTTGCCTTGTACTGGGTCTTGGGCAGCAGGTTTATGTGCCGCTGATACATGGCGGCAGGCTGGTAACTGATCTGGCTAGAATCTGTAAGCGGGGCATCGACAAACTCTTCTTGATTAAGACCCAAAATCTCGATGACCTGACCAATGGCAAACAGCATCGGGCCAGCAACATCATCAACATAGACTTGATCGCCACTCATCATTAACAAGGCGGGGCGCTGGTTGATATTTGGGTTCTGCAGCAATTGGGTGTCGGCGGCAACTAAGGCGTCGCTACTGTGATGGTGTGCGTTACGACAAGATCCATGCAGCAGCTTATCTATTTGAGGCTTGACGACAAACTCACAGGGCTTTGTATCGGGATAATTTAGTGTGTCTAAGTCATCAAATAGATTTTTCGCGTTAGCATCAAATACTTGATATTGCAGAGTGGTGTTTCTGGGCAGCAGCTTATCTTGGGAAACGTTTATCAGGTATTGAAAGGCATGCTCACCGAGGCGAATACAGTGCGCTTCCTTATCGCTTAGCTGGCGATCAAACTCTGCGCCCATAAGTGCCAAGCGTAAGCCAGATAAGCGCTCGCGACTGACAAACCACAAGGTGAAGTGCTGCTCGTCGCAGTGTCGCAAAATAGGGCCGGCAATAATGAGAGGCAGGGAAGTTGCAGATGGCATGGAGAGACTCTTTAGTAAAGTAGGCTTTTTCAAGAGTAAACCAGTGCTTAGAGGATGAAAACCCCTTAAGCTAGGTGACTGACTTTTTGGCCCATTTTATGGATTAATGGATGGTAACTATGGCAAAGATTATGGTGACGGGCGCAACAGGTTTATTGGGGCGGGCCGTGGTCAAGCAGCTAAAGCAGTGCAGTGATTTTCAGGTAATAGAGTGTGGATTTAGTCGAGCGAGTATCGGTATTGAAGTGCTAGATCTCACTCAGTCGGAGCAGGTATTTGAATTCGTGGCTAAACACAAACCCGATGCCATAGTACACTGCGCCGCAGAGCGTCGCCCCGATGTGTCTGAGCAAGCCCCTCAGGCCGCATTAGCTCTAAACGCGGAGGCTAGCGACTCGTTAGCAAAAGCCGCCAGCCAAAATGGGGCCTGGCTGTTATACATCTCCACCGACTATGTGTTTGATGGCACAGCCCCTAAATATGAAGAGTCGAGTCAGACTAATCCTGTTAACTTTTACGGCCAGTCAAAACTACAAGGGGAGAACCTTGTGGCTGATTCTGAGCCTAGTTTTGCTATTTTGCGCCTGCCGATCCTCTATGGAGATGTGGAAAGCCTAAACGAATCCGCAGTTATGGTGTTACTCAAGCATTTACTCGCCCCTCATGTGGAGTACCTCGATGACTGGGCCGTAAGAAGCCCAACTTCAACGGCAGATATCGCCGTCGCCATCCACGAGATGTTAGTGTTGCAGCTAGCTGGAAAGCAGCTCTCTGGGCGTTATCACTTTAGTGCCGAGGAGACCATGAGTAAGTATCAGATGCTATTAGTCATGGCAGAGATCCTCGGGCTAGACACGGGACACCTCATTGCTGTGACATCCCCCACAGATAGCGCTAAACGTCCAAAGGACTGCAGCCTAAGCTGTGAGCGACTTGCCAGTTTAGGGATTAAAAGCAGGCTACCTTTTAAGGTCGGAATAGAGAGCGCCTTGTTGCAGTCTTCAGTTGTACAGCAATGGCTTGCTCAAAGATGAAAACGATAACAATAAAGAATGATTACCCATGATAACAATGAGCCCCATGATGAATACACGTTTTAAAAATCTACTGATACGTAATCTTGGGGCAACCGATCAATTAGCATTGTTGAGATTTGGCGCTCTCTTGCTGAAGATAGGCTTAACCTTTTTTGCTGCAGACACCTTTGGCTTATCGCTTACTAGCCCGGTTCTCTACTGGGGAATGAGCCTAGAGGCTCTCTATTTAGGTTTTACTTTCTGGCACCGTAGCTCGATTGCTCGCCTGGATAACGGTTTTTTCATCGTGTTGCTGATTGATACCCTGTTTTGGATCTCCTGGCTCTATTTTACCGGAGGGGCTACGAATGCATTTATCTCTTTGTTGCTGCTACCGATTGCAATTGCCGCAGTGGTACTTCCTCAGTGGGCGCCCTGGGCCTTAGCTCTGTTGTCGACTTTCGCCTATAGCTTGATGATTTTTTCTGTGCCCGAGAGCCAGATGAAGCACCATGGCATGGATATGAGTTCTCACTATCTAGGCATGTGGTTTAACTTCCTGATTTCGGCGTTAGTGCTGACTACCAGTGTGGCCTATATTGCCCAACGCATGCGTAAACAAGAGGTTGAGCTAGGTTATATGCGCGAGGCCCAGCTACGTCAAGAAAGGCTATTAGCGCTTGGTACGGCCTCGGCACAAATGGCCCACCAATTAGCCACGCCGTTGGCGAGTCTACGTTTGCTGGTGGATGAAGCCGTTGAAGAGCAAACCAGTGAGCCTGAAATTTTACAGGAGATGAACACGGCATTAGTCCGCTGTGAGCAGACGCTAAACTCGCTGCGAATGGCCACTGAGTCTATTCGTGAGCAGAGACAGAGCTTGTTAACGGCCCATGAACTGCTGTCAACGCTCGAGCAGCAAGTGCTGTTGTTAATGCCAGAAGTTACCTTAGAGCTTAAGTTTTGTGAGCGCGCTGCCGCGCAGGCTGCAGAAAGTGCAGTGATTAAGACCGATGCCAGTCTGCTCCCCGCGCTACTGGCATTAGTTGAAAATGCCAGTAGCGCCAGTCAAGCCTATACCGGTGAAGCCCGAGTGGTGGTATCGGCCCTAGTTGGAGGGGATAGCGATCGACTCTGTGTTTCAGTTAAAGATTTTGGCGCGGGGATCCCCAAAGAGATGCAGCTGCAGCTGGGGCGCAAGTTGATTGAGAGTGAGCGTGGCATGGGCATGGCACTGCTCTTAAGTAACGCGAGCTTCGAGCGCTTGGGGGGGCAGTTACTTCTGGGTAGCGCTAAAGAGGGAGGCACTGTTGCCCAAGTATGTTTCCCTGTTTGGACTGGCGATACAGATGGAGAGTGTCATGAATAATAAGCTGCTCATTATTGAAGATGATACGGCTTTAGCAAACGTGCTGGCTCGCCGTATGACTAAGCAAGGATTTGAGTGTCAGCAGTGTCACGATGCCAGCCAAGGCTTGTTGCTAGCTAGGCAATTTCGTCCGACTCATGTGTTGTTAGACATGAAGTTAGAGCAGGAAAACGGCCTTAAGTTGATCTCGCCATTGAGACAATTACTCCCGGATGTGACTATGGTACTGTTAACGGGATATGCCAGCATAGCGACTGCTGTGGAGGCTATCAGATTGGGCGCCGATAACTATTTGGCAAAACCTGTCGATACGCAAACCCTGTTAAGTGCGTTATCGGTGACGTCATTTGATAATGATATGGATCCATTAGTCGAGGAGCCATTATCGCCTAAACGTTTAGAGTGGGAGCATATTCAGCAGGTGCTAAATGTCAACCGCGGCAACGTTTCAGCTACTGCTAGGCAGCTTGGGATGCATAGACGAACTTTACAG
This sequence comes from Shewanella pealeana ATCC 700345, assembly GCF_000018285.1. Classification (NCBI taxonomy): domain Bacteria; kingdom Pseudomonadati; phylum Pseudomonadota; class Gammaproteobacteria; order Alteromonadales; family Shewanellaceae; genus Shewanella; species Shewanella pealeana. Next base: position 680,484 of record NC_009901.1, read on the forward strand.
CGTAAATTATTAAAGAAGCCGACGGCGGATCATCGTTAGGCCTAATGTCGTCCATTTTGCACTTAGAGTGTGATGTATTTAAGGTGAGGGAAATCATAGACTTGTTGCTGAGCGAGTATTGCTGTGGCTTAGCGATGACCACAATACTTAGGGGGGTGCCCAAATATTGTGGTCTATATAACGCTAAAGCAACCAGTTGAACTTGTGTTATTTGTGTCTGGCTAGGATTTAATATCGGAATAGATAAGCCATTGACGCCTTCCCATCTCCAGGACCATTCCCGTCGCTAAACCTGCAGCAGTATTGACGAGTAAGCAGATCGCAGCCGTTGATAAAATTACAAAAATACAGAAAGGCTTACCATCGATAAATCGTTGTGACCACGCTAATTGCGTGCCTGCGATAGCCAGTAGGCTACCTAAAACCGCAAGAGGAATAAGCGATAATACCCCCGCGATGCCTTGTCCCCAAAACGCTGCAATCAGTAAGCAAGTGCTACCGAAAATCGTTGGTGCTAACCAGGTACGTGCGCCAAAGTGATACTGTACGGCAAGGCCTCCGGCACCATGGCACATAGCTGTGGCACCAAAAGGCGATAATAATAAATTAGCCCAACCTGAGCTGGTGGCAAAGCGCTTAGGCGCAAAAGCTTCTGCACCATCTTCTGGAAACTTCTGTTTCGCCATTGCAGAAGTGGCAATGACAGCATTTGTCAATGTAAGCGCTAGCTGAGGTAGCACCAATAAACCTGCTGCAGAGGTCCACTCATCTATGCTTGGCCAGATAAATTGCCATGGCGCGGAGACAGAAAGATCGAAACTTGGGCTAGTGCCACTATTCAGTTGCCAAACTATGCCAAGGGTTATGACTAAAGGCATTGCAAGGTAACGCATTGGCAAAAATTTACTCGCAAACAGTGCGATAAAGGCGACGAGGCCGATTAGCCAAGTTTGGCTCATCATCTGGCCGCCCATCCAGATAAGCTGTAAGCCAATGGCTAATTGGATACCGATACTTATGGCGGGTGACAACTGTTTTGCCATCCAAGTTATTGCGCCGCTATAGGCTAGTACTAACAGAATGATCCCCATTAACATGCCACTGGCTTGTAACATGCCAGGCGTTAAGCCTTGCGCAATCACTAAAGCGGTAATCACCTTCATCGGTTGCACGGGGATAGGGCGACGATAATAGAACGCGGTAAATAACGCGAATAAACCAAACCCCATAAATATCCCTTGTGGGGAGAAGTGGTTGAGGGCGATTAAACCTAGCGCGAGGGGGAGGAAGGTACCTAAATCGGCGAAGGCGCCGCTAAACTCTCCTGAATATTGGTTAACACTATCAAATTTATTGGTCTTACATCTCATATAGCTTGCCGTGGGAAAAGAACGCTTTAACTATCGCAAGAATGATGCCAGTTTTTCTGGGGAGAATTGGGAGCAAAATGCTGTTAAGACGGCAATTATCCATCTAGGTTGAGACAAATTGGCTGGAGGTTTTAATTAGAGTGGTCAATTGGTCTAATATTCGTAACCACTTAATTTTGGTTGATGGTTGGTGAGAAACATAGTGAAAAGCCCAGAGTGGTTAAACTCTAGGCTTTTTTATCTATATGATTTATCGCAGTTTTTTTGAGCAGTGATTTTTATGGCTGTTGACGCGTAGGGGCTAATACAATTTCACGTACACATACGTTTTGAGGTTGTTCGAATGCAAATACAGCGGCATCAGCAACGGCTGTTGGCTCAATGACGCCGCCCATGAACTCTTTCCACTCGTTGTAACCTGCTTTGATCTCTTCATTTGTGGTATGGCTTAAAAGTGCTGTTTCAACTGCACCAGGAGCGATAGTCACCATACGTACATCATCCATAGCCACTTCTTCACGGATGTTTTCAGTTAGTGCATGTACTGCAAATTTTGTTGCACAGTAAGCGGCGTGATTCGGGAATGTTTTACGCCCTGCAATAGAACTAACGTTGATGATGGTGCCAGTCTTGCGGGCCTTCATATCTGCAAGCACGGCGTGAATACCGTTAAGTACGCCCATCACGTTGATGTTAAGCATACGGCTCCACTCTGCAGGATCTTGAACATCTGCAGCGCCTAGTAGCATGACGCCAGCGTTATTAATTAGGCAGCCTACAGGACCAAACTTTTCTTCAGCTGTTGCGATAGCCGCCTTCATTGCATCGGCATCGGTCACATCTACACTAATTGCTAGGCTGTTGTCTAAACCTAGTGCTTGCATCGGCTCTACACGGCGAGCCAATAGAAGAAGTGGATGGCCTTTGGCGCTGAATGCTTGAGCCATGGCTGCGCCAATACCAGAAGATGCACCTGTAATAACGATTAATTGTTTCATATCAGCCTCAAATGTGGGGTGTCTTAGTGATTGGTGAGTATTCTAACCAACAGATTATTGTTGATATATAATCTACAGAGAATATGATTGTTTACATATGACGCCTAATATCGCGCTGTACTCTGAGATAACACGAGTTTCTATTTATGTATCAAGACTTAAATTTAGCAGATGTTCGTGCCTTTACCGTGATTGCGGAAAAGGGCAGTTTTACATTAGCAGCCGAAAAGCTCGGTTGTTCTCGCTCTCACCTTTCTAAACAATTAACACAGCTTGAGCGCTACCTTGGGGTGACATTGATTACTCGCACCACGCGAGCCCAGCGGTTAACTGAGCAGGGACAGTTTTTCTATGAACGCTGTCAGCATGCCTTAGATGTGATGGAGCAAGCGGTTGCAAAGACGGTCGATGATGCTCACAACCTGCAGGGTAAGATCAATATCAACTGTGTGGGCGGCTATATCGGTGAGGAGATAGTGAATCAGTTGGTGAATGACTTTATGAGTCTGCATCCTAATATTCATATCCACCTCGACTTTAGTAGCCAGCGAGTCGATTTGGTGCTGGATGAATTTGATCTAGTCTTTCGAATGGGGGAGCTAGAGGATTCAGGCTTGGTGGCAAGAAAGTTGATGGATATCGCTAATTGCACCTTGGCATCGCCAAGATATATCGCTAAACATGGTCGCCCTGAAAATCCAAAAGAATTAAAGAGTCATGCCTGTGTAACTGGCTCGGTTTACCATTGGAATTATCATCGCAGATCGGATAAAACTCAGAAGACCGAGGTGACCATTACTGGGGCATTGTTGTGTAAAAATGGCAGAGTAATGAAAAGTAGTGCATTAGCCGGAAATGGCATTGTACGCCTGCCGGAGATCTATTGTAGTGCAGAGCTAAACAAGGGGGAGTTAGTGCATGTATTCGATGACTGGACTATATCGGATACCCCGCTTTATCTGCTGTATAGCAAAGACCAATTTCAGCCCGCTAGGCTCAGGCAGTTTATAGAATTTACCACACAGCACTTTATGAAGTATGTCGAATTGCCAAATGCTTAGGCTGGCTGAGTTAACACGCTTATCTAGGCAATCGTAACTTATCCACCTTTTGGACCAATTGATATGGAAATGTTGATTTATGGTTAAGATTCACCTCCTCTTTATTCAATTTTGTCTTAGAATATCTTAAGAACAAAATTACCTTTTATCGGTTTGAGTCGTATCGTGACTTAAAGTGCTAAGGACATTAAAAGGGCTGAATGGATGAAACTAGATAAAATTGCATTGGCATGCGCCATAGTCCCCTGTTTTACAGCCCAAGCAGGGCAAGAATATTATGAGGCACGCAGTGATGCGATGGGAGGGGCGGGAGTAGCCGCTTCAAATAGAGAAGGCGCGGCATTTGTTAATCCCGCCCTACTTGCGATTAATGCCCATAAAGACAACTCCGCCGTGTTACTGATCCCCGCGATAGGGGCCGATGTGGCCGATAGTGATGACATGATCGATAAGTTCGATTCACTGATCGATTCTTATGACGCGCTCGAGGCCGCAATCGATGTTGGCAATACCGCTGCTATTGACGAGTTTCGTGATGATCTCGTTTTCGACTTAGAGTCACTAAATGGCAATTCAGCCTATGCCAGTGCGGGGCTTGGTTTTAGTGTGGCGATCCCCTACCAGAGGATGCCGATGGCTATCTTCTATAAGAGTTATGTTAACGCCGTTGGAGTTGCCGATATTGCGCAATCAGATATCGACGCCCTCAATAATCTCGATCCTAATAACCCTCCAAATATCAGTGATCTGGACTCCCAAGGGCAAGTGGTTGGTGGCGCGGTATCTGATTTCGGTATTGCACTAAGTTTTCCGCTGTCTATCGTAAACATGCCGATAGCAGTGGGAATTTCGCCTAAGTTTCAGCGTATCGACAGCTACAACTATATCGCCAATGCTAACAACTTTGATGCCAGTGATTTTGACGATGCCAAATATCGCAATGATGAGACTAACTTTAACTTAGATATTGGTGTCGCCATGCAAGCATTCGATGGTTTGACCTTAGGCCTGTCGGGGCGAAACCTGATCAGCCAAGATGTGGATACCATAGAAGTTGAAGGGCAGAAGTTTACTTATCGAGTCGAGCCACTTGTGACCGCTGCTGTGGCCTATGATTGGGATATTTTATCGGTGACCACAGATATCGATCTAATTGAGAATAAGAAGTTTAAAGAGCTGGATGGTACTCAATATTGGCGTGTAGGTGGTGAAGTGAGGGCCTTCGACTGGATGGCGCTAAGAGTGGGTTATCGTCATGACATGAAAGATTCTACTGCTAACCTTTACTCTTTGGGTTCAGGCTTTGCTTTTGGTGACTCATTTTTCTTAGACCTTACTGGTATGTTTGGTGATGACAATGCGGTAGGAGGCGTGCTGCAAACCTCCTACCATTTCTAACCAGTGCTAACCCATTAGCTCTATCGTTGATTTAACGGTTAGGATAAGAGCGCTACAACCACATAAAGCCAGAGTTAACACTCTGGTTTTTTGTTTGTCTACACGGCCCACTAAGCGTCCTGCAACGATATAACCCAGCACAACAGACGGCAACAGCATCAACGAGATATAAAAATGCTCAACGGTTAGTAGGCCTGCAAATGCCAGAATGATAAGGGCAATCATCGAGCTAAAGATGAAGAAGGCCGAGAGGGCGGCGCGAAATTGTCCGGCATCTTTGCCTGATAGTAAGATTGCCAGCGGCGGGCCGCCAATTGCCGCGATATTGCCAAAAATTCCAGATAAGATCCCTGCGATAAAGAGGCTGAAACGGTTCACTGGAATACTGAACTTCATTAGACTTAAACCGACGGCTAAAGCAACAATACCGGCAATGGCTAGACCTAAGATTGGCTGTGGCGCGATTAAAATTAGGCTGGCACCTAATATGCCTCCGGGAATGCGTCCTAATAGCGCGTATTGCAGACCATTGAATTCAAGTTGGCCACGTTCTCTAAACAAGGTGAGCAGTGCAATTGAGAAGCCCATCATAATTACAGGTGCAGGAACCAAACTCGGGTCGACGATATAGAGTAAGGGACTTGCCACCACGGCTAGGCCAAAGCCGATAAGACTTTGGGTCAGTGCGCCACAAAAAATAATAAGCGAGGCGAGTAAAAGCGTAACGGGTTCAATCATCAGTTTATCCAGCCAAGTGGCTATAGTTGGAGCGAAGGGAGGTCTTGCACTCTGTTTGAACAGTTCAGTATTTTGGTTATCGATTAGTGGTTATAGATTAATAGAGCTAAGCCATCATTCAAGGCCAAAAACAGATAAGGACTGCTAAGCAGTCCTTATCTGAAGATCACGTTTGTCGATAATCGATGAAGATTATTCAAGTTCTTCCCACTCAATGCCCATTTCATCCATTAGACGTTTAACCTCAGCAGGCATGCTGTCAGGTTTATCTTTAGTAAGATCTGCGTCGTTTGGTAGTGGCTGACCTGTGTACGCATGCAAGAATGCCTCGCATAACAGTTCACTATTGGTGGCGTGACGCAAGTTGTTCACTTGGCGGCGTGTGCGTTCATCGGTAAGTACTTTGAGTACTTTCAAAGGAATGGACACAGTAATTTTTTTCACTTGCTCATTCTTTTTGCCGTGTTCAGCATATGGGCTGATATAATCGCCATTCCACTCAGTCATTGACTCACCTGTTATTTCAAAATTCGGGGCAGATTTTAACCCTTTAAATTGTGCAGTCAAATTATTGCCTCTTATTTATGACAATTGCAAATAGATTTCCATATGCATGGACGTCTAAACGGCTAAAGTGGTTGACGCAGGCTTAGTGCTTAGGTACATTTAGCCGTCCAGACATCTCTTGAGTGAAAATTAACAGGAAAAGGAGTAGTACATGACTGAGCGTAAATTAGCCACTGCGGCTGTACGTCAAGGAATTGAGTCCGATAGCCAGCATGGTGCAGTAGTACCGCCGATCTATCTTTCTACTAATTACTCTTTTGATGGTCATAAAAACCCAAGAGACTTCGACTATAGCCGCTCAGGTAACCCTACACGTTCTATTTTAGGTGATGCCATTGCCGAGCTTGAAAAAGGCTCTACGGGCGTAGTGACTTGCACCGGTATGGCGGCAATAACGTTGGCCACTAGCTTGCTTGGACCTGATGATCTTCTTGTTGTTCCCCATGATTGTTATGGTGGTAGTTACCGCCTATTTACTAATTTGGCCAAAAAAGGTCAGTTCAAGTTATTAGTGGTCGATCAAACCGACTCACAGGCCCTTAATCAGGCTATAGCGCAAAAACCTAAGATGGTATGGCTAGAGACGCCGTCGAATCCACTGCTGCGTGTGGTCGACATTAAGGCCATCTGTGCTGCGAGCCATGAAGTGGGCGCACTGGTGGTTGTCGATAACACTTTCCTGTCGCCGATTTTACAGCAGCCGTTATTACTTGGCGCCGATATAGTGATCCATTCCACCACCAAATATATCAATGGTCATAGCGATGTGGTTGGCGGCGCGGTCGTGGCAAAGGATCCTGAGTTAGGTGAACTGCTTCATTGGTGGTCAAACACCCTAGGGCTAACGGGGTCAGCGTTTGACAGCTACCTGACTTTGCGCGGAATTCGTACACTTGCAGTACGAATTCGCGAACATCAGGCGAATGCGCAGCGAATTCTTGATACCCTTGTTAACCATCAGGCCGTCTCCAAGATATACTACCCGGGGCTGAAAGAGCATCCGGGGCATGAGATTGCGGCTAAACAGCAAAAGGGCTTCGGTGCCATGCTGAGCTTTGAACTTAAGGGTGGAGAACAAGAGTTAGTCACATTCTTAAAAAATCTTAGCTGTTTTTCAGTTGCAGAGAGCCTGGGTGGCGTAGAGAGTTTAGTCGCCGTTCCTGCAACCATGACGCACAGAGCGATGGATCCAGAGGCTCGCGCCGAAGCTGGCGTTAAAGATACGCTTATTCGTCTGTCTGTGGGTATCGAAGATGCCGATGATCTTGTTGCCGATATTGAAGCTGCGCTTAATGCCGCAGCCGCTTGTTAATTAAAGGGGTATACGATGGCACGCTGTCACTTACATAAATTTGGTGGCTCAAGTCTTGCTGATGCAGACTGTTACCGTCGCGTGGCTCATATTCTGCTGACTCACGGTCACAGCGATGACTTAGTTGTGGTGTCTGCGGCAGGTAAAAGCACCAATTTCTTATATAAGTTACTCGAGTTGAGTACGACTAAGCAGCTGTGGCAAGAAGAGCTACAAACACTGATTAGTTTCCAGCAAAATTTGATTGAGCAATTGCTCTCAAATGAGCAGGCACGCTCTCTTCGGGAGCGACTCTCTAACGATAAAGCGCAGCTAATCAGCTTGCTATCGATAGAGTCGATTAATGAATACCAAAGCAATCAGGTAGTGAGCTTTGGCGAGCGTTGGTCTGCACGCCTATTGGCGGCGCTATTACGTGAATCGGGTGTGGCGGCATCGGATGTAGATGCTCGCACACTCTTGATTGCCGACGAAGCGGCTGTACCGCAGATTCGTTTACAGGATTCCCGTCAACGTGTGCATTCGATGACTGAAACTCATCCTAATGAGCGTCTAATTATTACTGGCTTTATCTGCGCGAACGAGCGGGGTGACACCTTGCTACTAGGACGTAACGGCTCCGATTTCAGTGCGACCTTGATTGCCAGCTTAGCAGATATTGAGCGCGTGACCATTTGGACCGATGTAGAGGGCGTATTTAACGCCGACCCAAATAAGATCAACGATGCTAAGTTACTGAGTAGTTTGTCATTAGCCGAAGCTAACCGCTTGGCACATCTAGGTTCACCTGTGCTGCATAATAGAACGCTGCAACCGCTGTTTGATACTCAAGTGAGTTTGGCTGTTCGTTCTAGTTACGCGTCCCATACCGACTTTACCTTGATTGCACCAAAGAGTTCGTCGGCTAGTGCGCCAGTGGTTACTAATCTAAGCAGCGTTGCGCTGTTCAATCTTGAGCTTACAACGGAACTTAAGCAGCTTATTGAGCTGCTCGAGGAGACTGGCCTGAGTCCGCTGGCATACTGGGAACTTGGGCAGGGGCGCGCCGAGATCACTGTGACCTTAGAAAATCAGAAGCAGGTATTGGCATTACTGGATATTAACCGTGACGCCTTAGGCGTGAGTGATATTAAGATCACCGAAGATCTTGGCCTGGTTGCGCTGGTCAGCGCCGATGCCAGCCTGTATCGCCGCGGCTTTGCAAGATTACTGAGTCGTAATGCTAGACCGCTGTTTAACGACGGCATGAGCCTAGTGACCTTGGTACCTCAAGGGCAAGTAAACTTGTTAACTCAAAAAGTACACCGTCGCTGCGCGGGGCCTCGCAAACGTATCGGCGTACTGCTATTGGGTGTCGGTAACATTGGCGAAGCTTGGGTTGAACTCTTTAGTGGCGCTAAGGCAGCACTCAATAAAGAGCTCGAGGCTAGTGTAGAGTTGGTTGGTTTGGTTAGCTCACGTAACGCTTTGATCTGCGATGAGGGCATTGAGCTCGATTCGTGGAAGCAGGCCTTCGAAGAACACGCCACTCCATGGCAATACAGCCATCTGTTTGAAGAGTTACATGATTTAGAGTGTGATGAAGTGATTGCGCTGGATATTAGTGCCAGCGCCGATTTGACCTTGCAATATCCAGAGTTTTTCGCTCGTGGTATTCATGTTGTCAGCGCTAATAAATTAGCCGGTTCTGGACCACTAACCTTCTATCGTGAATTGAAACAGCAATTGGATAACCGTCGCTTATTTTGGCGTTACAACGCCAGTTGTGGCGCTGGTTTACCGGTACAACATGCATTGAACGATCTGCATAACAGCGGCGACAGTATCGAAGCTGTTGGCGGGATCTTCTCTGGCACTCTTTGTTGGTTATTTGAAAACTTCGATGCCAAGAAACCTTTCTCTGAGTTAGTTATTGAGGCGAGGGGCTTAGGGATCACCGAGCCAGATCCACGTGATGATCTGTCGGGTCGAGACATGCAGCGTAAACTACTCATTCTTGCCCGCGAGATAGGTTTTGAGATTGAGCTTGAAGATATTGAGCTTAAATCTTTAGTGCCAGCAAACTTGGCTGAAATCCCTCTAGAGCAGTTTTTATCGCGTATCACCGAGCTCGATGATGAGATGCAGCAGCAGTTTATTGCGGCTGCAGAGCAAGATAAGGTGCTGAGATACGTGGCCTCTTTAGATAAGGTCGATGGCGAGTTAAAAGCCGAGGTGGGGATACAGTGGGTTGATATCAGCCACCCCTATGCGAACCTAACGCCAGGTGACAACGTGTTTGTGATCCGCAGTGAATTCTATCAGGAAAATCCGTTGATTATTCGTGGCCCTGGAGCCGGGCGTTTAGTGACAGCAGCGGCTGTACAGTCTGATCTGGCACATATCTGTCGCGATCTGCTACAAGAATAATTTTCACGTTAATCAATAGAAAGGGCTCATTTGAGCCCTTTTTTATTGACTTGTTTATTATGATTTTATTGTTTTAATAAAAAAACTCATTTGCCTGCTTTTTAGGCTTGACTTCAATCTCAGTTTCTCTAGTATATGGACATATAGACGTCCAAACGTCTGTTTCTGGAAGTGCTAAATTAATGCTGAAGTTGAGGAAGTAGAAATGGGTTTTCATCACGCACAACATGCAACATCATTAAACCAGAGCCTGTCTGAGCTAAATGGTGATATTAACGTTTCTTTCGAATTTTTCCCGCCTTCAACTCCAGAGATGGAAAAGTTACTGTGGAACTCTATCCGTCGTTTAGAGCCATTAAATCCAAAGTTTGTTTCGGTGACTTATGGTGCTAACTCGGGTGTTCGTGATAGAACCCATGGCGTAATTGAGCGTATCCAGACTGAAACAGACTTGCTGGCTGCGCCGCACCTGACTTTAGTCGATGCCAGCGATGAAGAGCTTAAAGAGCTGGCAAAACATTATTGGAATAGCGGGATCCGCGATATCGTCGCCCTGCGCGGTGACTTACCAGACGGTAGCCCTAAGCCTACTCGTTTTGCTAATGATCTTGTCCGCCTATTACGTTCGGTAGCCGACTTTGATATCTCGGTGGCAGCCTACCCAGAGGTGCATCCCGATGCGAGTAATGCACAGTCAGATCTGATTAATCTTAAAAAGAAGATAGACGCTGGTGCCAACCGCGCTATCACTCAGTTTTTCTTCGATGTGGAGTCATATCTGCGTTTTAGAGACCGCTGCGCGGCTGCAGGAATCGACGCTGAAATCATCCCAGGGATCTTACCTGTGACTAACTTTAATCAGACTAAGCGCTTTGCCGCCATGACCAATGTGTCCATCCCAAGCTGGTTACATCGTCAGTTTGAGGGGCTCGAAGATGATGCCATTACCCGCCAGATGGTTGGGGCTAACGTGGCTATCGACATGGTCAAAGTCCTATCTCGTGAAGGAGTGAAAGACTTCCACTTCTATACGTTAAATCGCGCTGAGCTGACCTATGCCATTTGTCACACATTAGGGGTTAGACCGGGAAAGTAAGTGTCATAAACCCTTAAGTGATTTATTGAGCCAATAACCTCGTAGGTTGTTGGCTTTTTGTTTTAGAGAGGCATCCAGAAGGCTGTGTATGCAGGAGCTTGAGTAACTATCGCTAAGTAGGTAGTCTAAATAGGAAGCATTTTATACAGGGTTTGATTATGGATAATCAATTAAAGTTTATCGTTTTAACTGCAGCTTTGATGGGAATGACGGCCTGTCAGGGAGTGAGATTTAATACCAATTTAACGCCAGAATTTGTTGTAGATAAATATCAAACCAGTCAGATTGTCGAATACAGTGCAGAAGAGGTCTATAACCATGATTCCCAGATGATAGGTGACGTGAGCGCCGCTTATTGTCAAACGCTCAATACTCCGCCTCCTATCTATTCTAGTATTATAGAAACATTAAAGTATAAGGTGCACAAAATGGGTGGTAACGGCATTGTGGTGATGGAGTGCTTAAAGGATAACCCTTATGCATCTTGTATCGCTCACCTAGAGTGTCGAGCACTCGCCTATGAGGTGAATTTTTCTTAGTTAGGTTGTTATACTTTGCCTAGTCGTTGTGAGTATATATGAGTCCAATTTACCTATGAATGATAAAGAGCTGTCATTGTTATCTGAGCGGGAAAGCATTAAGGCTAATCATTGCCCCCTATGTCAGGGCCTTAATGGTTGTGCGGCGCAATCTGGCGCGGGTATTGAGCAGTGTTGGTGCAGTAAACAAGAGTTTCCAGATAAAAGGCTGTTAGCTAACATTTTGGGGGCAGAAGAGCTACTGACTCTGAGTGGAACTGCTTGTATTTGTGAGGTTTGTTTGCAGCGACTACAGTTGTTGCAGGCACAAGGCGGCACACTTTTTAAGAGAATTGATTAGTCCACTAGACCAAGCGCTATCAATCAGGCATTATCGCCGATCTTGTTATATCTTCAATGGCCATATTCATGGACCCGCGTTCTCAATCTTCCGAGTTTAAGCTCGGTTTTATCTTTGTTTCAGTTGCAGTTGTTTTTTGGGGGATATTGCCGATAGCACTTAAGCTATCTGGTCAATTTATTGATGCTGTTACCTTAACTTGGTTTCGTTTCTTAGTCGCTTTAGTGGTTAGTTTCGCCATTCAATACTTAAGTGGCAGCATAAAGCAGTTCAAAGGACTGGATAAACTCTCGTGGTTAAAAATGGCTTTAGCTGGAGTGTTGCTGATTTTTAACTATGTATCTTTTGTCTATTCACTTAAGTATCTTGCGCCAGGTTCTGCTCAGCTGAACTTCCAGACTGCGCCATTTTTTCTAGCTTTTGGTGGGGTATTGTTCTTTAAAGAGCGACTGAATGCATTCCAGCTTAGCTGTTTTGCGACTCTGGCCTTAGGTATGTTGATGTTTTTCCATCCATATTTAGATTTTACGGATGGGCCGTCAGATGTATGGAAAGGGGTAATGATTGTTCAATTCTCTGTGTTGTCATGGGCAAGTTACGCGCTTATCCAGAAATCGATGATTAAACGTTTATCACCGAATAATATTCTGCTGTTTATCTATCTGTTTGGCATCTTCGCCATGGCACCTTTTAGCGACTTTAGTCAGTTTACCGTAATGGATTCTAGTCAGTGGGCAATAGCTATCTTCTGTGCCATTAACACTGTGATTGCTTACGGCTGCTTTGGACAGTCGATGAAGTACTGGCCTACAGGGCAGGTGAGCGCCATGTTGGCATTAACACCTGTGATCAGCTTAGGCTTAACTGCAACGGTAGTGAGTTTTGGTTGGTGGAGTGAACTGATAAAAGGGGCGTATATCGATCCGTTATCGTTTACTGGAATAGTGTTGATTGTGGTGTCTGTGATTCTGGTACAGCTATCGCCAATGTGGCAAAAACGCAGAGCGTTACGAAGCCTTAAGGCTGCTGCTTAGACTTTGAACCTTAAGCTTGAAACAAGAAGCCACCTTTAATGGTGGCTTTTTTATGCCTCTTGTCACCATCGCCCTATCGATTCATTAGGCTTACTATTCAACTTCAACTTCAACTTCAACTTCAACTTCAACTTCAATTTCAACATTCGACACTTAGTATTGGCCTGTCGTTATCCCGAGTAACACAATCCTGGGGATAAACGATTGAGCATACAGCTTATGGGAAGAGTTTCGACGAGAGGTGCTTCAAGAGTACTGTAACAAAGGGTGCTGTAACTGCCAAAGAGCATAATGCTACTCAAAGCGCTGAGCAAGTCGGTTTTCTATTGCTAGTGGCTGTAGTGAGCTTACAGGAGTCGAGAGGGCAATCAGGGCTAGGCGGTGTTTTAAGCCATAAGCTAAGTCTACTGGATGATGAGTCTGTGCGAGGCAGGCTCTTTATCACAGACAATAAAAAAGGAGCCGATTGGCTCCTTTTTTAGATCTTATCATGAAACATCAGTTTCAAAGATTAAGACTTATTCTGCGTCTTTTGGACCTTTACGGTGCGGCTTTCTGTCACCAGAAGGACGACGGTCACTACGCTCACCACGTTCACCAGCAGGCTTGCGTGGGCGACGTGGAGGACGGCTATCGCCACCAGAAGTGTTTGCAAACGTTTCGCCAGCAGCTTCACGGATGTTTAGTGGACGGCCACATACACGCACTTTCTTAAGGTGCTGTAGAACTTCTTTTGGCATGCCATCTGGCAAGTCAATTGCAGTCACTTGGTCGAACAATTGGATTTGACCAATGTAACGGCTATCGATGTTTGCTTCGTTAGCTACGGCACCAACGATGTTACCTACACCAACACCATTATCACGACCTACATCGATGATGTAACGGCACATTTTAACATCTGGATTGTCCTTCAATGAATCAGCAGCACCTAGGTTTGAAGGTGTTGGGCGAGATTCACGACGTGGACGGTCGCTACGGTCACGAGGACCACGGTCGTTGCGATCACGAGAACCACGGTCATCACGGTCACGTGAATTACGATCATCACGGCTATCGCGTTGACGTTCGTTCATTGTATGTAGTTGCAATGGACGATCTTTTTGCACTTGCTTAAGTAGTGCTGCAGCAAGTATGTCTGTATCGACTTCTAATTGCTGACAAAGTGTTGCCACTGCGCCTTTCATGAACTCTAGATCTTGAGAGATAATTTCAGCTACTTGCTCACCTAGGCGAGAAAGACGACGTTCAGTTACTGTCTCAGGGCTTGGCACGTCCATTGGAGCGATACGGCTGTTAGTCGCACGCTCGATAGTGCGTAGCATACGCATTTCACGGTGTGTAACAAAAAGAATCGCCATACCTGTACGACCAGCACGGCCTGTACGACCAATACGGTGAACATAAGCTTCTGTATCATATGGAATATCGTAGTTAACTACGTGTCCAATACGCTCAACGTCAAGGCCACGTGCAGCTACGTCAGTAGCAATAATGATGTCTAGTTGGCCACGCTTAAGTTGCTCAATAGCACGCTCACGTGCTTGCTGGTTCATGTCACCGTGTAGTGGTGATGATGCATAACCACGAGCTTCTAACTTTTCAGCTAGCTCAACACAGCTGTTACGAGTACGAACGAAGATAATAATACCTTCGGTTTTTTCAACTTCTAGAACACGTACTAGCGCTTCAAGTTTGTTGTGCTGAGAAACCTGAACAAAACGTTGCTCGATGGTTTCAACTGTAGAAGTTGTTGCCGCGATTTTAACGTGAACAGGGTTATCTAAATATTTGTTAGCAACACGCTTAATCTGTTCAGGCATAGTTGCCGAGAATAGTGCTAGTTGGCGAGTCTTAGGCGTGTGCTCAAGGATCCATTCGATATCATCGATGAAGCCCATTTTTAACATTTCGTCAGCTTCGTCAAGTACCATAGCTTTTAACGTATCAAGCTTTAGTGTGCCACGACGCATATGGTCCATAACACGGCCTGGAGTACCAACGATGATTTGAGGGCCACGACGCAATGCATTCAACTGCTGTTGCATGCTTTGTCCACCGTAAATTGGTAGAACGTGTAGGCCTTTCATGTATTTTGCGTAGCTAGCGAATGCTTCAGCAACCTGAACTGCAAGTTCACGTGTTGGTGCTAGTACTAGAATTTGTGGTGCATTAGTATTTGGGTCAATGCTGTTTAGCAAAGGAAGTGCGAAAGCACCTGTTTTACCAGTACCTGTTTGCGCTTGACCTAAAATATCTTTATTCGCCATAAGAGGCTCGATACTTGCGGCTTGAATTGGTGTTGGTTTTTCATAACCAAGATCGTCAAGAGCACGCACTAAAGACTCAGTTAGACCGAGTTCGCGGAAAGTTTTTTCATTGGATGACATGGGTTGTAGCCTTGTGGAATAGCAGAGCACTTGGAATGTGCCGATGTTTAAGACAGAAAATCAACCCCGTGTCGACTTCCCGCACCGAAAAACGTATCAGTAAGCCGACTAGTATAGCAGCTTACAATTGGTAATACCAATTGATATTGGCGTTTTATCATGTTTCAAAGCAAATAGTAGGCCAAATAATAAGTTAGCGTGGTCAAAAAATGATTCATCAGTGCATTTTGTGAGGACTATTGAGTACTAAACTGTCTATTTTAAGCAGTTGGTAGGCAGATTCGCTAACAGCGGCGATAAAATACATATCTATTTTGTCTGGGGTATCGGTTTGTTGGTGATAGTCGCTATGAATCGGCACCCCAAAGTATAGCCAAGGTATACCCGCTTGATGGAAGGGGTAGTGATCGGAAGCTCGAAGAAAGTCGATAGAGATAACTGAGCCATCGAAGGTTTTAGGTTGCTGGGTTCGAATGCAGATTTTGTTCCCCTTTCTAAGGGACTTACTCATCTCAGAGAATGAATCAAAGCGCCTTGTTCCCTCAATGTAGATGGCACCGTTACGGCTTGGCCTACCTATCATGTCAAGATTGATGGCAAGTTCTATCTGCGCGAGGTTGGGGTTGGTACTAGCTAACTTAAGCTTATCTACAAGGGCATAGCTGCCATAAAGCCCTGGTTCTTCGGCATCTGTGGCGACAAACAGTAGGTTGATCTTGTTGCCTTGGCTTTTGGCTTGTTGTGCCAGTTGTAATAAGCCTGCTATTCCCGAGGCGTTATCATCGGCGCCGGGATAAAAGCGATTACCATTCCCCCCTAAATGATCGTAGTGGGCCATGACTATCCGCCATTTGTTTGTTTCTTGTTCTGCTGGAATTATGCCTATCATGTTGACTCCCACTCTGTCACTGAATGAGCGGCGGTAGCTAAAAGGGTGTTGATATTGGCCTTGCCAAGGGAGGAGTCCTATCTGTTCGAAACGTTGGCTCAGGTACTTTCTCGTTAGCGCTGCGCCCTCTGTACCAGTTTTGCGTCCCGATAAACTGACAGAGCTTAGGGTGTGCAGATCGGCGCTAATGGTACTGATATCGGCCCAGGAAATCCTTGGCTGCTTATCGCAATGGGGGCGACTGGCGCAGGAGGTGAGTAATACTAAACTTACAATCAAACAGGTTAAAAGCCGCATCCATTTCGCCTTTGAGAGTGACCTACTACAGATTTTTGTCTTGTATAGAGGTTAGTCGCTAGCTATCTGATTAGCGACTGTTTTTCATTGATGTTTGTTTGTGTTTGCACTTTCATTTGTGTCAGGGACAAGGTTTGCTTGAGCTCATAGACAGGTAAGCGAGAGAACAGCCGCTTCTTAGCGGCAACCTTAATCAGAGATTGCTCTTTAAGATGACCGACAGCCACACGAGCGATACTGCCATCGGGCAGGGCGATGGTACTTGAGTCCTCATTACTATCAATGACACGAGCTTTGAGGGATTTTCCGTTACTAATGAGGGGATCTATCACGGCAATAAGCAACAAGCCTAGTGTCATCACTAGGCTAGTGCTTAAGAAAAGGTTTCTAAAGTGCATTGTTTGGTTAACAGGCTTTATGCTTTAGTTAACAGCGGCTTTAAGAAGCGCGCGGTATGAGACTCGGTATGCTCAGCGACCTCTTCTGGTGTGCCCGCAACTAAAATGGTACCGCCACCAGAACCACCTTCTGGGCCAAGATCGATGATCCAATCAGCCGTTTTTATTACATCTAGGTTATGCTCGATCACCACGATAGTATTGCCGTGAGATTTAAGCCGATGTAAAACGTCCAGCAATAGTTGGATATCAGCAAAGTGCAGACCCGTCGTTGGTTCATCGAGAATATATAGTGTCTTACCCGTGTCACGCTTAGACAACTCCTTAGCAAGCTTAACGCGCTGAGCTTCACCACCCGATAGGGTAGTCGCACTTTGACCTAGACGAATATACGACAAGCCTACATCCATCAAGGTTTGAAGTTTACGGGCTATCGCAGGGATGGCATCGAAGAAAGGTCTCGCTTCTTCAACAGTCATCTGCAGAACTTCGTGGATGTTCTTGCCTTTAAAGCGTACATCCAAGGTTTCACGGTTATAACGCTGTCCCTTACAGTTATCACATGGCACATACACATCGGGTAGAAAGTGCATCTCAACCTTGATCAAACCATCGCCTTGGCAAGCCTCACAGCGTCCGCCTTTAACGTTAAACGAGAAACGACCAGGCTGATAGCCACGAGTTCGCGATTCTTGGGTGGCAGCAAACAGCTCACGGATTGGAGTGAAGATACCTGTATAAGTGGCAGGGTTAGAGCGCGGCGTACGGCCTATGGGGCTCTGATCTATATCGACCACTTTGTCGCAATGATCCATGCCGACAATTTTCTTGTAAGGAGAAGGCTCATCAACCGTCGCACCATTTAACTGTATATGAGCAATCTTGTAGAAGGTGTCGTTGATCAGTGTCGACTTACCTGAGCCAGACACACCGGTAATACAGGTGAATAAGCCTACAGGAATTTGCAAGTCGACATCTTTAAGGTTATTGCCCGATGCACCAAATAGCTCAATCAGCTTGTTTGCATCGTATTGAGTGCGCTCAGTTTTGATGTGAATTGTCTTCTCGCCCGACAGATACTGACCGGTGATAGACTCCTTGCAATCGAGAAGATCTTGCAAGGTCCCTTCACCTATGACCTGACCGCCGTGAACACCTGCACCAGGGCCGATGTCGATAACGTGATCCGCCATGCGAATGGCATCTTCATCGTGTTCGACTACGATAACTGTGTTACCTAAGTCGCGCAGATGAATAAGGGTTTGCAGTAAACGCTCGTTATCTCGCTGATGCAGACCAATAGACGGCTCATCGAGGACATACATCACACCCACGAGACCTGCGCCAATTTGGCTGGCAAGTCGAATACGCTGGGCTTCACCGCCCGATAAGGTGTCGGCAGAGCGAGAAAGGCTTAAGTAATTTAAGCCAACGTTAACGAGGAAGCCTAAACGATCGCGCACCTCTTTTAAGATCTTATCGGCTATCTGGGCACGTTGCCCCGTTAGCTCAAGCTTCTCAAAGTATTGTGCAGCCTCACCGATTGACCATTGGGTCAGTACTGGCAAGTTTAAGTCTTCAATAAATACGTTACGGGCTTCTTCACGTAGACGAGAGCCACCACAGCTTTGACAAGACTGGGTGTTAATGAACTTCGTGAGTTCATCACGAACCGCATTAGACTCGGTTTCGCGGTAGCGTCTGTCCATGTTGTTTAAGATCCCTTCGAAGGGATGATTTCTTACGACCACATCGCCGCGGTCGTTGATATACTTAAACGCGATGCTCTGATTGCCAGAGCCATAGAGTACGATTTTACGTACATCATCGCTTAGCTGCTCAAACGGTTTCTCAATGTCAAACTTGTAATGTTCGGCAAGCGAGGTCAGCATTTGGAAGTAATAGAAGTTACGTCTATCCCAGCCACGAATCGCGCCACCTGCTAATGAAAGTTCAGTATTGGTTATCACGCGTTCAGGATCGAAAAATTGCTGCACGCCAAGGCCATCACAGGTTTGGCAGGCTCCTGCTGGATTGTTAAAGGAGAAAATACGCGGCTCAAGCTCAGCCATCGAGTAGCCACATACGGGGCAAGCAAAGTTAGCCGAAAACACTTGTTCTTCAACTTTGCTTTTGCCTTCTGCTGGGTCCATGCTGGCAATTTTAGCGATACCGCCAGACAACTCGAGCGCGGTTTCAAATGATTCTGCTAAACGCTGTTTAATATCACCACGTACTTTAAAGCGGTCAACAACCACTTCAATGGTGTGTTTTACGTGAAGGTCTAGCTCAGGTGGGTCGGTTAAGTCGCACACTTCTCCATCGATTCTGGCGCGGATATAACCTTGGGCGGATAAGCTTTCTAACAGCTTAACGTGCTCACCCTTACGGTTATTCACCACTGGTGCTAGTAACATTTGACGACTGTCTTCTGGCAGATCGAGCACCTTATCGACCATCTGACTTACGGTTTGTGCAGCTAAAGGCTCACCGTGAGTGGGGCAGCGAGGCTCGCCCACACGGGCAAACAACAGTCTTAAATAATCGTAGATTTCGGTAATGGTACCCACAGTTGAGCGTGGGTTATGAGATGTAGACTTTTGCTCGATGGAAATAGCCGGGCTTAATCCCTCAATATGGTCAACATCAGGCTTTTCCATCAAGCTCAAGAATTGACGAGCATAGGCCGACAATGACTCGACGTAGCGTCGTTGTCCTTCAGCGTACAGGGTGTCAAATGCAAGAGAAGATTTGCCTGAACCCGACAGTCCGGTGATCACGATAAGTTTGTCACGAGGAATAGTCAGGTTGATGTTTTTAAGATTGTGGGTACGAGCACCACGTACTTCAATATTTTCCATCTAGCGTTCAGATCTCAAAGCCGAAAAAAGTGGTTAAGTATCTCACAAATTTGCCTGCGGAAATAGACAGAACTGGCTATCAATTGTAGGCGGAACTTGAGATTTTGCATCGAGCTAGTGCTTGAAGCCCTTGATATTGAAGCTTTGAGGCTAAGTAAATTAAAACGTGGCTCAAATATACACCTTTCACTTTTACTTTTGGGCTATTGAAAAACTTCGTGATAAACTCCGCGACCTATTTCAAGTTCACAGATCAGGGCGGGGCATGGCCAACCAAGGACTATCCAAGACTGAGAAAAAAGTCGCATTTTCTTTAGCCAGTGTATTTGGCTTGCGCATGATGGGCTTGTTTATGATCATGCCTGTGTTTGCACTCTACGGGCAACACCTCGAAGGTTTCTCACCTTTGTGGGTCGGCATCGCCATTGGTGCATATGGCTTAACGCAAGCGGTTCTGCAGATCCCTATGGGGATCTTATCTGATAAGTTTGGCCGTAAGCCGATTATCCTCATCGGACTGCTTATTTTTGCCTTAGGTAGCTTAGTCGCCGCGAATGCTGAAACCATCTATGACGTCGTGGCTGGACGAGCACTGCAAGGCATGGGCGCAATTGCCGCCGCCGTTTTAGCACTTGCAGCCGACCTTACCCGTGATGAGCAGCGTACCAAGGTGATGGCCATTATCGGCATGTGTATCGGTTTTTCATTTGCACTCTCCCTGCTAGTAGGTCCGATTGTGGCGCAGCATTTGGGTTTGTCAGGGCTGTTCTTTATGACGGCCGGATTGGCATTACTAGGGATGTTGATAGTACAGCTGTTAGTACCGACCCCGATTTCTCATGCGCCGAAGGGCGACACAGTGGCTGCGCCAGAAAAGCTTAAACGTATGCTGCTTGATCCACAGCTGTTTAGACTCGATGCGGGTATCTTCATCTTGCACTTAGTGCTAACCGCGGTATTTGTGGCACTACCGCTAGATCTGGTCGATGCGGGCTTAGCCAAAGAAAAGCACTGGATGCTCTATTTCCCAGCCTTTATGGGGGCATTCTTTCTGATGGTGCCGCTGATTATTATTGGAGTTAAACGCAATAATACCAAAGGCATGTTCCAAGTGGCTCTTATCATCATGATGGCTGCACTGGGTTCTATGGCGATGTTTGCCGATAATTTAGTGATATTGAGCATTGCCGTAGTATTGTTCTTTACTGGCTTTAATTACTTAGAAGCCTCATTACCGAGTTTGATCGCTAAGTTTTGCCCCGTCGGCGACAAAGGCTCTGCAATGGGCGTTTATTCGACCAGTCAATTTCTAGGTGCATTTTGCGGTGGTTTATTAGGCGGCGGCGCCTATCAACTCGTGGGCGCATCGGGTGTATTTGCAGTGGCATTAGGTCTAATGTGTGTCTGGTTTTTATTGACCTTTGGCATGAAAAATCCAGTACTACTCAAGAGTTACACATTAGAAGCAAATGTGACTGACAAACAGAGCGCAGTAAGCATGGCGACTGAGCTGTCGGCATTAGCGGGCGTGTCAGAAGCTATCGTTGTACTCGAAGAGAAAGTGGCTTATTTAAAAGTAGATGACCATTTCGATTTGAGAGAAGCCAGAGCTGTGTTACGCTCTGTCGATTAGGTAAAAATTTAATATACGTTCCAGGAGATTTCAATGGCTAGTCGTGGTGTCAATAAAGTAATTTTGGTCGGTAATTTAGGACAAGATCCTGAAGTACGTTATATGCCTAACGGCAATGCCGTAGCCAATATTACCGTGGCGACAAGTGAGTCTTGGAAAGACCAACAAGGTCAGCAGCAAGAGCGTACTGAATGGCACCGTGTTGTGATGTTCGGCAAGTTGGCTGAAATCACTGGTGAATATTTACGTAAAGGCTCTCAAGTTTACCTAGAAGGCAAACTACAGACTCGTAAGTGGAAAGACCAAAGCGGTCAAGATCGTTACAGCACTGAAGTGGTTGTCGATCAAGGTGGCAGCATGCAGATGCTAGGTAGTCGTAACCAGAGTGGTGGCGCACCAGCACAAGGTGGCAACCAGAACTATGGTGGTCAGCAGTCACAACAGCAGCAAGGTGGCTACAGCTCTAATTCACAGCCACAGCAGCAAAACAGCTACCAGCCTAAGCCTCAAGCTCCTGCTCAACAAGGTGGCTACCAGCAACAACAGCCACAGCAGCAAGCGCCTCAGCAAGGTGGTTATGCTCCTAAGCCACAATCTGCACCTGCTCCGCAGCAAGCGCCACAACAGCGCCCAGCTCCGCAGCCACAGCAGAACTTCACTCCAGATTTGGATGATGGCTGGGATGACGATATTCCGTTTTAGAGATCAGTAAATACTGTTATGTCTAGTCCTAAAATAGGTTGACGGTTTTTATTAAGCCAGTTGGAACTCCCGACTGGCTTTTTTATGTACTTCATTAGGGGTTTTCATCCCTAAACTAAGATGCGGCCTTAAATGGTTATAAGTCTCTATCGACTCTTTGATTAACATATCGAGCTCCTTCATCGTACGGCAGCGATAAAGCAAAAACTCGTGCTTCAAAATCCCATTAACCCGCTCTGCAAGTGCATTTTGGTAGCAGTCATATCCATCTGTCATGGACGGAGTAATACCATTTGCCGCTAACGTCTCCTGGTACTCAGCTGAGCAGTACTGCATCCCTCTATCTGAGTGGTGAATGGCATCGCCTGTTGTCTGACGATTCTTTATCGTCATATTCAATGCTTTGACCACGTCACAAGCTTTCATTTCATGGCTTAACTCATATCCCATTATCTTTCTTGAGTACGCATCTGTTACCAGAGACAAATAGTGCGTCCCCTCATCTGATTTCACGTAGGTGATATCGCTAACGAGCACCTCTTCAACACGCTTGACCGCTCTGTCTTTTAGTAAGTTGGGATACTTTCTTAGCCAGTGATGGCTATTGGTCGTTTTAGTGTAATTTTTTCTGGGTTTTACCAGCATATTTTGTTGCTTCAAATACTGAAATAACCCATCTCTACCGAGCTTTATCCCTTGTTCTATCAGTTGTGGCTTGATGAGCTGGTAGAGCTTGCGCGTCCCCACTCTAGGCATAAACTGGCGCCAATACATGACCATCTTCATCACAGGTTTAAGCGTTTCAGCTTTTGCCGTTCTGCGTTGTTTCCATTGATAAATTGCTTGTCTAGATAAGTTGAACTGCCGACTCGCTGTGGCTAACTTTATGGTGCCTTTTACTTTGGCGAACCAGAGCGTTCGGCTAAGTACTTTTTTTCTAAATCGATGCCGTATTCGTTTTTAAGCAACTCGACCATATCGCCATAAATCATGTTTTTCATTTCTAGATTAGAGACTTGCTTCTCCAATCGCTTAATTTTCTGGGCTGGCGTTTCTTTAGATTTAGACATAGGAGAGTGCTCAATAGGCTGGGACCAGTCTAATCTACCATGCTTTCGTAACCATGTAAGGACGGTACTTCTTCCTTGGATACCATAGTGGTCTTGAGCTTGCTTATAGGTCAGCTCGCCTTTTTCTACTTGGCTGACGACGGCTAATTTAAAGCCTAATGTGTAATCACGCTGAGTACGTTTATTGCTGATAGAACCTGAAGGTTTCATAGATAAGTCTCCAATGTGTCAACTTATCTCAGGACGGGACATTACATATAAAGAAAAAGCTCCCTGTTCAGGGAGCTTTTTTTTGCCAAAAATTTAAATCAGATTGCTCGATAGCGGCTTAAAACGTGATTTGGTATTTGTCGAGGATAGCCTGGTATTCACCATTTTGTTTGAGGCTTTCAATGCCTTGAGCAAACTTAGTGGCGTAACTTCGCCCCTTGTCATTATTACCAAATCCCACGTAAAGCGGGGTGATCTCATTTTCACTGCCTGCATAACGAATATCATCGCTATAGCCAAATTGCCTTGCAGTATGATCGATAACGTATCGATTACCGACTAGTAGGTCTACGCGACGTTTTGCGGTTAGGTAAAGATTACTCTTGAGCGGCGTCTCTCCCGATGTGCGGATCTGGGGATGACGTGTTTCTAGATACTGATTTAATGATTGGCCGTAATCATAGCCTAGGATGGTGGCGATCAGCATATCATCTAAGCTTGCTAGGTCGGAGTACTGCCAACTTGAGTCTACAGCGGTATAAAAGTCATTGGTGTATTGACCAATTACAATGTGATTATTATAAAGTTCAAAATTGAGCATGTGCTCACTAGTGACAGCCAAAACGGCATCGATCTTATGCTGGCTTGTGAGTTTTAATGCCCTTTGAAAAGGAATGGTTTCAAATTTCACCTCAACATCCACGGTGGCGAAGGCTTGCTGTGTGAGTTCAACCACATAACCAGAATTGTCGCTGCAAATGTAAGGGCACCATATGTCAGAAGCCACTACGATTTGCTCGGCGCTTGAAGGAAAGCTCACTGTTAACAGTATGAGTAATCTAGACTTCAAAATAATCCTATTAATCACGGTAGAAAGGCTAGCACTAGTCTATCAAATTGGGTTTAAAAAAGGTCTTTAAATGAGAATTATTCTTGATTCCTCCATCCTGTTGGTCGGGGGAGGGCTGAATGTTTTTTTTCCCTAATATTTGCAATTGTCATTCAGCTGTCATGTGGAACTATTCCTATAGTAATAGGATTGCGTGTTGAAAACGGCTTGTTGTCTTTTATTGTTGCTTGTTAGTTAAATTGTTGATGTTGTGGAGGTTGTCAGCGTGTTTTGGGGTTTTTTGTATTTATTAATAGCGAAAAACTTGAATAACGACGGCTTTGAGCTAAATTCGATAAGAGCTGAATAAATTATGTGATTAATTTCGTCTTTGAGAGGGGAATTTTGTATTTTCTGCTCTTGATATTCGGCAAAAATCTGTAAAAATACCGCGTCTGTTCCTGATAGCAAAATACAGGGCACACGGAAGTAAATGTTAGCGCAATTTACTTCTTATTTTATTTTGTATGTGTTGATTTAAGGGCGTTAACATATATGTACAAGACTACAAAGAAACCAGTTTGGTACGGTGAGCTGAGAACCGCTCGCGGCAATACCATTCTTATTCATGATAAACAGTTTCCTGACGCTTCTGCTGGTCGCGTTTACTTCTATAACGCAACTCGTGAAGCAATTATCGAATATGCAGAAGATATCGTTAAGCCTAACTTGCATGAGCTCGATGAGCAGGGAATAAACGAAGTTGAAAAAACTTGTGGCGCAGCTTGGTTTGCCGCAAGAGAAGAGTTTATGGCTAAACATCAAGGATGGGTCGAGGCGAATAATCCTAAGAGTGCAACTGCCGCTCCTAAGAAGCCAAAAGTCGTTGCTGAAGATGATGAGCCAGAGTTAGAGTCAGCCGATGGCGATGACTATGATGATGATTGGTCAGACGATTACGATGATTAATCAATAAGAGTTAAATAACAGCGCCTAGGCGCTGTTATTTGTTCTATACCAATTGGTATTAGGCGTCCACTTCAAATTGATAGCGACTGATATGATGGTAAACCTCGCCAGGATTAATCATCGCATCTCCAGCTATATGAGCCTGGTTTGGCGCATCTGGGATCTGTTGAGGTTCTAAACACACCCCCTGATATTGACCTAATCCCTGTTGGCTTTTACCTATTACCCCTTCTAAGCCATTACCTCCATATACCTGCACGCTTGGCTGATTGGTATATAAAGTCATGCTACGACCGCTAAGTGGTGAGCTCAAACGACCAAATCGCTGTAGTTTTGACTCTGTGTTAGGCATTAAGAAACAATGATCGATTCCCGAGGTTGCGGTTAATTCTTCACGCCCAATGAGTGACTGTAACTCTGTCGGCATAGAAAGATCTAAGTCACTGCTCTTGGTTGAACAAACAGACTTGGGGATCCCGCTATCATCTATGCTGAGGTATTGTTTTGCATCGATCTGCAGTTGGTGGTTGAGGCTTGTCTTGCTGGAGTCTAGATTAAAATAACTGTGTTGAGTCAGGCTAATCGGGCAAGGTTTATCTGAGCTTGCTAAGATCTCTACATAGAGATTATTGCCGACTAGACGATAATCTAACTGCACGTTACAGTTACCGGGAAAGCCCATGTCTTGATCTAAGCTTTTTAGACTGAGACGCACACCATCGGGTAGTGGCCCTAGTTGCCAATTTTTTCGATGGAACCCTTCACTGCCACCATGTAAACAATTCATCGCCTGGTTAACATCGAGCTGGTACTGAGTTTGACCAACACTAAAACGGCCCTTGGCAATACGGTTGGCGTATCGTCCAGCAATGGCGCCCAAGTAGGCATCTTGGGCTAGATAATCTTCAGCGCTATCACAGCCTAATACTAAGTTTGCACGCTCACCATCTCGATCCGGTGCCCATAAAGAGCGGATGATCCCGCCAAGGCTTAACACTTCTATCGCTATTGTACCGTTATCGATGAGCAGTCGCTCTATTTGTCCACCACGTGGATCGGTCCAAGGCTCGAGAGGGCGAATGCGTACCATAATTAAGTCCTGTTAATTGTTACATCAATCGTTAAGCTAATCGTCGATACGCTTGGCACCATCGCTAGCTGTACAGAGATAAATATCGGCTTCTAGGCCTGTTTTTTCGGCATACTGTTTTTCTACAACTTCAACTACAGCATCGGTTAACGCATGATCGACCAGTGCGACCACGCAGCCGCCAAAGCCACCGCCAGTCATACGTACGCCACCGCGCTCACCGATAACATTCGAGATTATCTCAACTAGGTAGTCGATTTCTGTGGTGGTGATCTCAAAGTCATCTCGCATCGACCTATGAGACTGTGCCATTAAAAGGCTAACTTTGGCTATGTCACCAGACTCAAGTGCCCACGCCGCATTTTGGGTGCGTCTGTTTTCAGTGACAACATGTTTAGCACGTTTGTAGCAGTTGTCGCTTAAGTCCGCCTTTCCCGCCTCTAAGGTGGCAAGGTCAAGGTCGCGCAGTGACTCTAAGCCAAAATGAGCAGCAGCTTGCTCGCACTGTTCGCGGCGAAGGTTATATTCCGACTCAACAAGTCCACGCTGTACATTCGAGTTGATAATGATCAGGCTTAAGCTGTCGGGAATACTAATTGCTTCACTGTCGAGATCTAGGCAGTCGATAAGCAGTGCATGATCTTGTTCACCGAGAGCGCTGATCATCTGATCCATGATGCCGCAGGCGCAGCCGACAAATTGGTTTTCGCCGCGCTGAGCCAGTTGAGCGATAGCAAGTGGTGACAGTTTAATCTGGCTGCAATCATTGACGGCGGTACCGAAGGCTATCTCTAATGCGGCCGAAGAAGACAGACCTGCCCCCATAGGGACATTACTGACAACTGCGACATCCAGTCCTTTTGGCGCTAAGCCTGACGTGGCCATCGCTGCGGTAAAGCCTTTAAGGTAGTTCGACCAATGATTGGCTGTGGGTAGGCCTTCTTCACCGAAAACCCACTCTTCAATTTCACCGGGAAAGGCGTCCGATACGGCGCGAAACCGCAAGTCATCACGGCGTTTAACAACCACAGCCGTATAGAAGTTGATGGCGGCGGGTAGCACAAAGCCATCGTTGTAATCGGTATGTTCACCAATCAGGTTAACGCGTCCAGGGGCACAATAAAGCTCATCGGCTTGGGTGCCAAAAGTTTGCACAAACAGTTTGTTTGCTCGCAGAGCGGGATTGGACATAATCAAAATTTCCGAATGTTAATATGTTCGTTCAGTACAAAAGCATTGCAATACACTGAGTGGTAGCTGAGTTTGATTCTGATGACCAATTTAATAACAGCGGCAAACATTAAAATTTAATAGTAATGGCTTACATTTATTGAGCGGCAATGAGGCCTAGTTTTATGACATAGATTTTTTAAACCCATGTCATATTGTATCGCTCAAGATCCATCTAATGTTTTATATCATGACTTTGTAACTTGTGTAACTGAGTTTTTCTATCACAGCTTGATACCAGCTCCAATACCCGATATAGGGCACTGGAGCAGTAGTTTGCGGTTAGTCGCTAACGAGTTGGTTATTGATGCTCTGTGGCCCGAATACATATTTACTCAGGGCGAGGGTGACAAATATGGTGGCGGCCAAGGTAATAGCCATCATGTGGATAAAGTGCAGCGGACTCCATACGAAGGTAAACACCGCATACATTAGCACGCCAAACACTAGGCCAATCTTAATCGCTTTAGCGTTAACATCCTTAAAGACTAGGGCGCAGATAAAGGCTGCGAGTACTGGCATAGAGTAGAGACCATTTAGCTGCTGTAGCAGCGAGATGATACTAGACGATTGGGCAAATACCGGCACTAAGCACAATGAAATAAGGGTAAAGACTAAGGCTACTCGGGTGCCAATTTTTCGAATATCAGCATTCGGATTGATATAGTTTTGATGGATGTCGCAGGTATAAAGCGCTGCAGCTGAGTTCAGGCAAGAGTTAAATGAGCTTAAAACTGCGCCTGCCATCACAGCTGCAAAGGCGCCAGACAGCCAGCTAGGTAGAATATCACCAACCAGCTTGCCGTATGCAACATCACCTACATCACCATAAAGTTTGTAGGCCACAAGCCCTGGTAATACCACGATAATAGGAATAATTAGCTTCATGACTACAGCTGCATAGAGGCCTTTTTGCGCCTCTTCAACTGACTTGGCTGCTAGGGCTCTTTGGGTGATCACCATGTTGGTGCCCCAGTAGAAGATCTGAATGAAGATCATACCGGTTAATAGGGTATGCCAAGGAATATCTGACTGAGTATCACCAATCAAGGTGACACGTTCGATAGGGATGCCAGACAGATCCCAATTGACGGCGTTGAGTGCCAGATAGGAGACCACGATCCCCATGAGCAGCAAACCAATACCGTTGAGGCTATCGGAGATGGCTATGGCTCTTAGACCGCCAAAAATCGCATAGATGGCACCGACAACGGCAAAAATGATCGCTAGCATGGTTACTGATATAGATAAGCCAAACATAGACTTCATAAATAACGAGCCTGTGTATAGCACTACAGGTAATAAAATGAAGGCGTAGCCGAGCATAAACAGCACCGACACCATAGCGCGGATCCCCTTGTCTTGATACTTGCGCTCAAGCAGTTCGGTTGTCGTGGTGCAGTTATACTTGTAATAGATTGGGATCAGCCATTTTGCTAGTATGATGAGTCCCACCGCCGCGGCGATCTCCCACCAAGCGACTAGCAAGGTTTGTGCGCCGTTCATGCCCACTATCTGTTCGGCGCTGATGTTAGTCATCATCAATGAGCCAGCAACTACTACCCAGCTTAAGCCTCCGCCGGCAAGAAAGTAGTCTTTGCTGTCGCTGCTATCGCGGGTGACTTTGCGGCATTTTAGGTAGGTGATTAAACCTACCAAGGCGGTTAGGCCAAAAAATATAACCAGTTGAATAGTGTGTTCCATGTTGATCCTTAACCGTTATTTTTAGTTCTATATCCTTGGTTCGGCCATATCTGCTCGATGGCTATGATGCCGGCAGATATTGCCATTTATAGGCAGCATTAAGTTGGTTATCATCTAATGCTGCCCGCCTTCTTAGGGCGTTAACTATTGCAGGCCTCTAGCCTGCTTTTTTATATCTGTGTTAGCTGAAATGGGCTCTAGGCTAAAGCTGAAGCTCATCGCTTTTGGTGCGATACGATAGGGTGCGTGTACAGGACGCCCCCATGAGGTATCACCGCCGACGCCCATCTGTTTGTAATCGATAGCTGCCCGCCTTCTTAGGGCGTTAACTATTGCAGGCCTCTAGCCTGCTTTTTTATATCTGTGTTAGCTGAAATGGGCTCTAGGCTAAAGCTGAAGCTCATCGCTTTTGGTGCGATACGATAGGGTGCGTGTACAGGACGCCCCCATGAGGTATCACCGCCGACGCCCATCTGTTTGTAATCGATATTCCAGGTGACAAAATCTCGGATTGGGATCTCGGCGCCATGGTTCGCTGTCACTGGTACTAGCCCTGATGCTGAACCTTCGGCATCGCCGTCCCTAAAGTCGATATCTGCTTGAGCAAATGGCCACAGACTCGTTTGCAGCATTTCACTGTTCATGGTGGTTTGCGCAAGTAGGCCTGCTCCCTTGTTATTGGTTACGGCGACATAGCGTACATCGGTGCGTTGCCCAGTTTCCTGCGGGCGTGAATAGCGATGGAAGGTTTGCTCTATCGGCAGGGCATACCAGGCAACAGGATTGCCGGTTTTTCTATCGGTATAGGTCTCTTCGGGGCCGCGGCCAAAGTAGTGCATAAAGCGCACCTCGAAAGGGAGCCTTGCAGAAAAACCGAAGCGGGGAAGATCGGCAAGTTCACCATCTCCAGGGGTAAAGTCACTGCTGACTAACAGTTTGGCCTGATCGCTCACTCGATAAGAGGAGGTAAGCGTAAAGCCAAGCTTAGGGTGCTGGTGGGTAACCTTAAGCGCCGCATGCTGGCCTTTGCTGCGAGTGATGGAGACGAGTTCAAGTTCTTGCCCTGCGTCTTGCCACATACCTGCCCACTTAGGCATCTGGTTACCTAAGTCGTTATCGGTAGGGGCGCGCCAAAAGTTGGCTATTAACGGGCTCTTGAGTTGAGACTCTCCTTCGACTCGAATGTCAGTTAACCAGCCTGTGTCTTTGTTGAACAGATACTGGGCGTTATTTTTCCCTAATATCCAGCTATCACGGGTCTCCTTTATCGCATCGATGGTCTTTGCCGTTACAGGCTTAGCTGATTGCAGGGCGAATTGCTCGAAGGCTATTAGGTGATCGCTTGGTAACATAGGCTGAGGGGTATCGACCTTGACCTCTAATAGCAGTTGATACTCATATTGCGGGCTTTGCTGCATAGTCTTAATCGCAGACTCAGGCAAGGTAAAGTTGAGCACTTGGCTTGTATCCGCCTTTACTTGTGGCATCGCGACCAAGCCTTCGGCAACCGGACGTCCGTCTTGTTGCAATGTCCATATTAGGTTTAGCCCTAAGGTGTCGATAAAGTCATAGCGGTTGCTTAAGGTAAACGTCACATCTTGCTGGTTTCGGGTTAGTTCAGTTAGCTTGAGCGGCTGATAAACCTTCTTCACCTCAGATAGATGTGGGTGCGGGTTTCTATCGGGATCCACTAAACCATTATTTAGAAAGTTACCATCGGTAGGCATATCAGGATGATAGTCTTTACCGTAGGCCCAATAGCGCTGACCATTTTCATTGGTAAAGGCGAGGGATTGGTCGACCCAGTCCCAAATAAAGCCGCCTTGAAGCTGAGGGTATTGTTCGATGACATCCCAGTAATCTTGCAGATTACCGACCGAGTTGCCCATGGCATGGGCGTACTCAATCATAATAAGTGGCCTATCCTGATGCTCTTTGGCGTACTTTTCGATGCGCTCAATGGACGGATACATAGGGGCGACGATATCGGTATAAGCATGTTGACCGGCAGGCTCATACTGTACAGGGCGACTCGGGTCGCGCTGCTTAATCCAATCATAGAGCGCGGCAAAGAGTTTACCTTCTCCGGCTTCGTTGCCCAGAGACCAGATGATGATAGAGGGGTGATTCTTATCGCGCTCGACCATACGTTCGACTCGCGCTTGATGGGCTGGCAACCAGCTCATCTCATTACCAAGCTGGGTATTTTTATCGATAGCTAGCGGATGTGATTCGATATTGGCTTCATCAATTACATACAGACCATACTTATCGGTGAGGCTCAGCCAGTAAGGATCATT
Source organism: Shewanella pealeana ATCC 700345 (assembly GCF_000018285.1). Classification (NCBI taxonomy): domain Bacteria; kingdom Pseudomonadati; phylum Pseudomonadota; class Gammaproteobacteria; order Alteromonadales; family Shewanellaceae; genus Shewanella; species Shewanella pealeana. The sequence continues at coordinate 711,918 of NC_009901.1, forward strand.
GGGATAATGGCTCGAGCGCACCGCATTGATATTGTTCTGCTTCATCAGGCGGATATCAGTTTCCATACTGGCTCGACTGACAACGTGGCCTGTATCGGGATCGGTTTCGTGCCTGTCGACGCCACGAATGGTGATCGCCTTGTTATTGACCAGTAGTTGACCATTGTTAATCTCGACTCGGCGAAAGCCCAAATGTTGGCTACTGGCTTGTAGCAATTCACCTTGGTTATCGTTAAGGCTGACAATTAGTTGATAGAGGTTGGGAGTTTCTGCGCTCCAAAGCATAGGAGAATTGAGAGGAAAATCGAACTGCCGTGTATCTTGCTTTGCCAGTTTAGCTATTTTCTGTTCACCGCGGCTAACCTCTACACCTTGAGGCGATAGCAGTCGATAGCTAAGGCTCACATCTTTAGCTTTGGCATGGTTTTCTAACTTCAGTTTAAGTGCAACTTCAGCCTTATCTAAGTTTGCCGACATCTGATATTGGGCGTCGATATCGCTAATACGCTGTTTCTCAGTAGCATACAGATAGACATCGCGCTCGATGCCACTGACCCTAAGCATGTCTTGGCTTTCTAAATAACTGGCATCACTCCAGCGAATAATCTGTAAGGCCAGTAGATTCTGTTCTTGATTTAGATAAGGGGTAATATCAAATTCTGCAGGGGTCTTAGCGCCCTGACTATAACCGACCTCCTGGCCATTAACGAAGGCGGTCAGCGCCGAGCGTGCGGCGCCAATGTGCAGAAATACCTGCTTGTCTTGCCAACTCTGCGGCAGATTTATCTCACGGCGGTAACTACCCGTCGGGTTGTGATCTTCAGGGGCATCGGGCCAGGTGGTGCTAAATGGGTAGCGCTCATCTAAATAGATGGCGTGGCCAAAACCTTGTGTTTCCCAATTGCCGGGAACTTGAATGCTCTGCCAGTCAGCAAGGTTGGCCTCTACTTGCGCAAAATCCTTTGGGGCGCTCGATGGATTGTTCGCATAATGAAACTGCCAGCGACCGTTAAGATCGAAGAAGTTTTCACTGTCTCTATACTCATCAGTGAGGGCTTTTTCTTGGCTGGAATAGCCAAAGAAGCTCGCATGGGGTGGCTGCTTGTTCTGCTCGAAGATTTGGTGGTTCTGCCATCTTAGAGGCGCATCACTAGCAAAGCTCAGAGGGCAGACTAAAAGGGCAACTACACTGGCGATAAGGCGGCAGGAGGTTACATTTTTGCTGGTTAATTGTCGGGTATTCATCAGGGCATGACTCTTCATTAATTATTATTTTATGATTTTGAAGTTTATTTTCGCTGCCAAACCACAGCTAAGTGTTTGCTGTCAGGGCTAACGGCGATACGAGAGGCATTCAGGTAATGCTCACTTGGCGCTGGAATAGGGCTAAGTATTTGCCAGTCTGCTTGCTGTTTCGAGGCAGAGTTCCAGCCGCGTAAATAGCCACTATCTATGTTTAATAGCCAATTATTCTGACTCCAGGCATAGTCTTCACTCGCGCTACTGGCAAGCGTAATTAATAGGCTATGGCTATTGTCTTGTGGAGAGAAGCGCTTAATCACTCTGTCGCCATCGAGCTGTTTATGCAGGTAGCTAAAGGCTTGGTCATTGGGAATGGCGTGGATGCTACGGCCAACATTTTCTACCACAAAGTGGCGCTCATCGGCAGTTTCGCCCTTAGGCTCGAAGTAGAGACTATAGGCATATCTTGCCCAGATAAGCGTGCCTAAACGCTCATCGCTAGCAAAGTAACCCGTTGGAATATAGCTATTGATGGCACGTTTGCGTGGACTATTGCTCGTTTGCTGCCAAACGCTTTGGTGAGGTACACCTTGCTCGACCACATACTTGAGCTGGTAGCTATCAGTGCCATTAGTGAAAGCTTGCGGTGAGTATTCACTCTGCTTGGGGGTGAAGGTCAGCTGGCTAAGAGTGCCGTCAGTGAGGCGATACTGATAGATATCGTTTTGTGCGTCTATTCGGTCGGAGGTAAACAGCAGGTTTTGGCTATCGGGGCTAAAGCTAGGTTGGTTATCGTAGCCATCGCGTTCAGTGACGGCTTTAGCCTCACCTAGGCTCCATTGCTGGCTTGTGTCGTCGTAATCGAGGGAATAGATCCAGATATCAAACCCAGCAGCCTGAATGCTGCTGGGAATAAAAAGTAGGCTCGCTAGAAATGCATAACCCGCCAGAGTAGAGTTTTTATTATTGTTTGGCATTGTATGTTATCGGTCATTAAATACTCGTTAACAAATAACATACGCTATAACAGGGATAATGTATACAATTAGCCCTTTTGTTCAGTTTCTAATGCATTCGCCTCATTTTTACGGTTTATCGCGTGGGGGTTATCTGGCGCAGCGCCACTAGGAGTCAGCAATTCTTTGACCAAATGCTCAACAAAACCCGCTCCCGCAGCTTCATAGAGATTATAAACACTGTGCACCCCAGACTCGCTCAGTGACTGTGCATCTTCTTTGTACTTGACGATAGCACTCAATTTACCTTGGTAGTCGAGAAGTTGTAATTGCTCGACGGCAAACTGGTTACCCACGTGATGAGGCATGGTCAGTAGTACGAGCTCTAGGTAGGGGGCTCTATCGAGCTTCTCCCAAAAGTCGGTATCCGAGGCATCACCTTGTACTACATTTCTGCCCTGTGAAATATGAAAGTCGACCAGTTCTTGCTTATGCTCGACGCCTAAGATCTCACCATCATAACGAGCCCTGAGTTCATCATAAGCACCAGAACCGATACGCCCCATACCTAAGATAAGAAAGCGTGGGTTGCCGACGGGGATCGGTCTATCTTCAGGGTGAAGAGGGTGCTTTTCTAAGCGTTTAAGTTTGCTTTGAAACTTCTGATATAAACGGCTAGAAGCGGTATTAAGCGGCGCGGCAAACAAGAAGCTAAAGCTGAGCGCAACAGCAAGGATCACCATCCACTGTGGTGGCAGCCAACCCTTTGAGGTTGCAACTGCAGCCACAATTAGGCCAAATTCGCTGTAGTTACCTAAGGTAAATGAGCTCATTAGTGCGGTACGAGAACGTAGCTTAAAGTGGGTTAATAAGTACAAAAATAGGGTGACTTTAATCGGTACAATAAGTACTAAAATCGCAGCCAAACCGATATCGGAGAAGGTCGGTAAGCCGTTAAGACCAACGGTTAAGAAGAAGGCGACTAAGAACAGTTCTTTGAAGTAAAACAGTGATTTTGCCAGCTCCGATGATTTAGGGTGACCCGCCAGTAAAATACCTATGACGAGTGCGCCAAGATCTGGTTTTAGGCCAACAAGTTCAAATAGCCCAGCGCCCATGACTAGCGCCATGACTAAGCCAAATAGCACTAATAGCTCACCGTGGCCAACACGGTCGAATGCCTTGTATATGAGTGGCTTTGCCAGCGGTAGTAACAGTAGTCCTAATGCCCAGTAGGAGGGGATATCGCCTTTAGAGATGGTGAGAAAGGCGACCGCAAAGATATCTTGCATGATTAAGATACCGATCGCGACGCGGCCATAAAGCGTCTGCATGTCACCCTTATCTTCGAGTATTTTGACCGCAAAAATGGTACTGGAAAAGCTCAGTGCGAAGGCGAGTAGGGCTAATTGCTCAAGCTCTAATCCGGTGAGTTGCTCAAGCCCTAATAACCCCAGCAGCTTTAATAGCGGAATAAAGAACAGCATAGAGCCTAATAAATGTAGGCTTGATCCTGCCCACACCTCGGCTTTAAACAGGCTGCGCAGATCTAACTTTAGGCCGATGGCAAATAACAGCAGAGTAACACCTAGGTTAGCCAGTTGCTCCAGCATGGGTAAACTGGACTCTTCGATACCAAACAGAAACAGCACAAATCCCGCAACAAGATAGCCAATTAGAGGGGGAAGTCCCACACGGCTAACTAACATGCCGCAGGCTAAGGTGATAATGAGTATGGCGGGTTCCATGATGCTCCTTTATGGTTGATTTACATCCAAGTACTTTGGGTATAATGATGCACCATTGTATAAGAAATTTATGAAGTTGAGCTGAAAAATGTGAATAAGTTTGAAGCCGCAAGGCTAGATTTTACAAGCTAGGGATAAAGAAAAGCCCAGCTTATCTGTTGATAAGCTGGGCTTTTAGAAGGGCGTGTTACAAGCAGTGTTATTTGCTGCTTAACGGCTTGTTACTTAACTGGCTTGTTATTTAACTAAGTGGTCTAGATGCTCGGCAAACGCCTTTGGTCGCATAAAGCCTGTGACACGTAGATCGTCACGGATAGCGCCGTTCTCGTCGAACATCAACAAGGTTGGTAAACCAAGTATGTTGTAGTGTTCAAGCAGTTCGATATCGATATCATCATTCTTAGTGACATCGGCTTGCAGTAGTACCATTTTGTTCATGCGCTCTAAAACCATCGCATCTTTAAAGGTGATAGCTTCAAACTCTTTACAAGCCACACACCAGTCGGCATAGAAATCTACCATCACCGTCTTGCCTTGTGCAGTTGCGGCAGCAACTTCAGTATGTAAATCTTCTAACGACTTAATACGTTTGAAAGCATGACCCTGTGCTTCACTACTATTGATTGCGGCGGTATTGCTACTAAAACCTAGCTTAGCCATTACAGCCTGCATGCCGTATGAAAAGCTTGCCAACAACGCTAGCATCAAGAGTACTGAGCGCACAGTTTGCTTCCAGTTAAACTCGGTGATTTTGTTCTGATGCATCAAGTAGCCAACGAGTGCGATGCCCCAGATTGACCAAAGCAGATCTGAGATAAAGCCCGGCCAGATCCGGCCTAGCATCACGATAGACACGGCGATGAGTAGGAAACCGAAGATAGTCTTGATGACATCCATCCAGCTGCCAGCTCTTGGTAAAAGCTTACCGCCAGATGTACCGATAATCAGTAGCGGTAAACCCATACCCATGCTCAGTACATATAGAGCGAGGAAACCCTGCATTAGATCGCCAGTTTGCGCTACATAAATCAGTGCACCAGACAGCGGCGCGGTAGTACAAGGCGAGGCAACAAGACCTGAGATAATACCCATTATGAACACACCAATAACGTTGCCGCCTTTTTGGTTATTCGAGAATGAATTCATCTTTTCTTGCCATTTAGATGGCAGTTTTAGATCGTACAGGCCAAACATTGAGAGACTTAATACAAAAAACAGTATAGCCAGTACGATAAGTACTGCCGGGTGTTGTAATGCCGCTTGGTACTTCATACCCGCAGAGGCCACAACAAGGCCTACTAAAGAGTAAGTAATAGCCATACCTTGCACGTAAACCATAGACAGGGTGAATGCTTTAGCAGTTGAAAGCTTTTTACCTTGGCCAACGATAATACCTGAAAGGATCGGGTACATTGGGAATACACAAGGGGTTAGCGCAAGACCGACACCTAAGCCAAAGAAGATAACTAAGGTCCAGATCAGGCTGTCGCCTGAAAGCATAGCGCTTAGGGTATCTTGTTGGGTAATCGGTGCGCTGGTGGCATCAGCAGGGGTTGCCGTTGCGTCAACACTTCCTAGCGACTTGTCCGAATCACTTAGCAGACCATCATTGGCGGCAATTTGAGTTAACTCAGCCGTTTTCTTAGTCGGTGGAAAGCAAAGTTTGCCCTCGGCGCAGCCCATAAAGGTGACATTTAACTTACCGCCAGCACTCGACTCTTTGATTGCGACTGGCATCTCGACGTAAGTGTAATAAACCTCTTGCTCACCAAAGTATTCATCGGTGTGAGGCTTGCCTTGTGGCAGTGCGATTTCACCTAAGACGGCACCGTCGCTGGCTTCGAATTTAAGCTTGTCGCGGTACATGTAGTAACCGTCGGCGATGACCCAGCTAATTTTGACTTGGTCGCCTTGTTGTTTAAAGTCGAACACAAATGCCTGATCGACAGGCATAAGCTCAGGCTCGCCCTTTAAAAAGTCAAACTTATTACTACTGAAAATACCCTCTGCATGTGCCAGTGGCGTCAGCAGCAGTAGTGAGGCTAAAAACAGGTTTATGATTCTTTTCATGGCTGTGTGGTTTCTTTTATCCAATCAAAATAGGCTGGCAATCCTTGGGTCACAGGGAGTGCGATTAGCTCGGGTACATCATAGGGGTGTAACTTAGAAAGCAGTTGCTCGATGGCATTGTAATGATGCGTTAAGCATTTTATGTGCAAAGCAAACTCTTGTTCTTCACATATCTGCCCCTGCCATTCATACACAGAGGTCACCGCTTGCGATATTTGTACGCAGGCGGCGAGTTTGGCTTCGACTAACTCATGGGCAAGCGTTTTAGCCTGCTCTTGACTCGGGTAAGTTGTGATAACTAACAAAAATTCGTTTTGCATGACACTATTTCTATTTTCCAACAGATTAAAACTGTATTAAGCCAACTATTGTATTGTGTCGTTCAAGTTACAATGGCTTCACTTAAAGCTAATGGTTTTTTAAAATCTAATCGATACTTTACGTCTTTTAACTTAGCCTTGCATTAAGGCGTGGCTAAAATAGTGATGCCAGTAGTTTTTGCTTACAATTACTCGGCTAATTGCAGCATCCATTAGGATTTATACTGTTAAATAGCAGCATCAAAACAGGCAGCGACTTGAAAGTAGACCGAGTCGCCCCAATTTAGTTTTCAACACCAGCAAAAAATGTGAGGTCAGTGTGTTTTTTATTTTGTTATTAATATTCGTGGTGGTTCCTGTGATGGAACTATCTGTACTGATCCGTGTTGGTGAGGTTTTGGGCAGCTGGACAACCGTTGCGCTGGTTATTTTTACCGCGGTAGTAGGTGTCTCTTTGGTGCGTAGCCAGGGTATAAGTACCTTGATGCAGGTGCAGCAAAAGCTGGCTCGTGGTGAAGCGCCGGGACAAGAGATTGTCGAAGGTATGATGTTAGCTGTGGCTGGATTATTACTGCTGATCCCAGGCTTTGTAACTGACTTTATCGGCCTGGTATTACTGACGCCATTTACCCGCATCCCTGTGGCTAAGTTCTTCTATAAGCGGATGCAGCTAAAAGTGCAGGCAAATGGTGGCTTCCAATCGGGCTTCGGTCCGGGGTTTGGAGCTGGAATGGGTCCCAATGGACACAATCCATTCGAGCAAGGTGGTAATTCACCTTTTGATCAAGGCAATACCTTTGACGGTGATTTTGAGCGTAAACCCGACCCGAGTGATAAACGCCCCGAGAGCCATCAAGTCAATGATGCTAGTAATCAGCCTCATAATGACAAACAGCCAAAGGCCTAACTCTGTTTGGGATTTCTAGGGTAGAAGCGATCGGCTTTACGTTCGATATGGTTAAATTTTCGGGTGTTCTTATAAGGTAGCTTCATAAAGCCTGACACCCCTTTGCCCTGGATCTTATCGACATGAGCCAAGATCCTATCTAGGCTGGCACGAAAGGCAGCCTGCTTTCTTGGGTTAAGTAGCCGCAAGTAGCTATGGATCTTCATATGGTTGGGCAGTACCTCAAAGATAATACAGCCAGTATGGTGAATTTGGTTGATCCAAGCCAACTCGGTCATGATCTCTTTTGGCAGTTCTAAGTTTTCCTCAGGGTCGCGACCATCTTCAAAATAGGAGTGCAATCGAGACTTATCTTCCAGAGAAGGCACGTTACCTACCTCAAATGGTAGCTGTTGATCACAGCCAGTAACGAAAGGTTGTGTGCTGTCTTCACGTTCAATATGCAAGGTATCTCGAGCATTAAAGAAACAGGCTTTAAATACTCCGATACGGCGGATCCCGCGAGCCAATGTCACCATGTTATTGACTGCAATTGTGATGGCATGTTTTTGCTCGGCCTTGTAAATCGCCAAGTTGGAGTCGATAAACACTCCCGTCTCGCGCCAATGAATGGCTAGCCCACCGACAATGGCGTACTGACTAAGGCGACCTACCGCAGCGATAAAGCCTTTCTCGGTATCTCCCATGCCAGCCATAAAGTTGCGGTAATACTTTTCAAGCTGCAGATCATCCATCTTAGCAATGGGATCATCGCCATTGTGTTCTTTTAAGAATGCCTTACGCGAGCTATAACTCACGGTCTCAACTTCTTTATCTCTAGGTAGGATCCACACTGGGATCTCAGCGGTTAGCGCTGCGGAATTAATCTCGGGCAGATGCAGGCGGTGACTGTGACTCATACTCTTTAAAAAGTAATCGCCAGCTTTTCTACGCTGCAGTGGGTTCTCGCTGAGCATGCCATCTAAGGTACGAGCCAGCTCAACAGGAAGGCCGATACTGGTCGGCGGGATCACCTTGCTACCAAAGCGGCTCGCCTGGCCAGAAGCGAGGGCGTATAGGGTTGCAGCTACACCTTGCTCATCAAATCTTGGGCTAGAAAGTGCGCCATTAAGTTGTTCGTCACCGATGAAGTAGACATCACCCATCCGAGCATTGGTATGTTGCTGATCGCTAGACATCAAGTCCATTACATTGCCATTGACCGGATTGCCTTCATTATCTCTCTGAGCAAATACAGCCGAGCCCCAGTCAATTAAAGACAGGTGTTGAGTGTTAACGTCATACACTAAGTTAGAAGGTTTGATATCGCCATGAATGAGCGGTCGACCGTTATGTAAATACTGTAAAATGGCCGCGAGTTGGCGAGCGATGTTCATCACTGTGGCAACAGGCAATGCGCCGACTCTAATGCAGAGTTGCTCTAGATCTTCCCCAGGAGCCCTTGCCATCACTAAGATCCCCTGTTTGCCTACATGCTCAAACTTAATCACAGGTGGTACATTAGGGTGAATGACCTGCGACAACATAAAGGCTTCCTCTTCGAGGCGGTCTTGAATATGCTGAGGTAGGGTAAGGCGAGAGAACTTAAATACGTGAGCCTGTCCGAGTTTATTCACTCCAGCAAACACGAAGCCATAGGCGCCTTTACCCACTAACTCTAACTCCTGATATCCCAACTTGCCGAGCTGCTGCTTACATAGACGGATCCAGGCTCTATGTTTACGGGCATCGTGAGCACCCAGCAGATAGATAGATTGCTCTTCTGAGATGTAAAAATGTTGAAGTTCAGGTGTTTGCAAATGAGATCCCTCTTGTGTGAACTCCATTAAATCAACAAGCTGCAATAAAGTCCAAGCTGATTCAATTTAAAGCAAGAGTCGTCGCTTATAAAAAGCCTGTATAAGTGACACCTAACCAATATTTTCGGGTTAGATATTGATGCATATCAAATCCATGAGAATAAGAGAAAGGTAACCTTTAACTCGTACTAGTATAAATGATATAAGCCGGATAAAAGGCTTGGATATCAACCAGAGGTGGCTATGTCAGGATTGGATAAATCACAGTTAATTGAATTACTCGAATACCCTAGGCGTCGAATCCTTCAGTCAATGGAACTGAATTATTGCCCTCATGCAGGGTTCTTTAATCACACCGATATGGAGTGCATTAATTGTCATCAAGGTATGGAATGTACCTGGATGAATCACAATGATGAAACCGTCGCGGTTGAGAAAAAGTCGGTAGAGGAGCTGAAGCAGCAACTCCTTGTGGCAGTTGATTTCATCGATTCGAGCTTAACGCCGCACCACTTGTCGCGTCGTCAATGTGAATGTGAAAACTGTGTATGGTTAAAGAGAGTACAGCAAGTGCTGAAGGTATAAATCAGTCGCTAGTTTTGACTTGATATTGAAAGTTAGGCGCCGCTGATATGTTTTGCTTCTGCTTAACTGTGTCTATAGAGTAAGGCCAAAGTGGTATACCCAGTCTTGAGTCATTGCCTATTTCAGTGAGAGCTAACTTCAGTGAGATCTTACCCGTTCTTAGCTGATGATATTCAAGTGCTAGGTCATACCTTGGTTTTCTTTGATATGGACCTTGAATATGCAGCCAAGTTTTTGGCACGACAAATGGGATGCCCAGCAGGTTGGCTTTCATTTGAGTGCAGTTAATCCCCTTCTTGTAAAATACTGGCCACAGCTTGAGCTCGACGCAAATGCTCAGGTATTTGTTCCTCTGTGCGGCAAATCATTAGATATGTGCTTCTTGGCAGAGCAGGGCCATGAAGTCTTGGGCTGCGAGTTAAACGAGTTAGCAGTGCAGCAGTTTTACCGTGAAAATGAACTTGCTTTTGACATTTCTACACTAGCTGAACACCAACGTTTTCACACCGAACAAGTCACCATCTATCAGGGCGATATTTTTAGCCTCGATGCTGCTGAGATGCCAAATACTCAGGCGTTTTACGATCGCGCCGCCCTGATTGCTTGGCCTGAAGAGATGCGTTCAGCCTATGCTCGGCAACTCGCTAAGCTCGTTCCTGCCAATAGTACTGGTTTACTTATCACTTTAGATTACCCGCAGGCAGAGCTCAATGGGCCACCCTTTGCCGTATCCGATGATTGGGTACAGGCAAACCTAGCCACAGACTTTGAGATAGAGCGCTTATCGAGTGAAGATGTGCTCAGTGAGAACCCTCGCTTTGTTAACAAGCAGGTTTCATGGCTGACAGAGTCGGTTTATAAGTTAATACGGAAAGGTTGAAAAAGCAGGTTCTAGGGAAGTAGGTTCTAGGTTTTAGGAAAGGCAAAGACGGTAAAAACCGGGTAAAGCAAGGAAAGCAGAGACGGTAAAGGCGGAAAAGCTAAGAAAGAGCAAAGATGGTGTTTTTTGCTTTATTCTCTTCCTAGCAGGGCGTAGCCCGACCTCGCAGCGAAGCGTCCTCGAATCTTCTCGCATCATTTAACCAGATCAAAAAAGCGACCCTGAGGTCGCTTTTTTATGGCTTTAAATCGTTAGAGTCTAAAGACTCAATCGATTAGAAGTTGTAACGTACACCAACAGTGAATACGTTGTCGTCTTCTAGATCTTTAGTTGCTGTACCAACTTTGTGGTCACCTTCGTACATAGCGTAGTGGCCATATACCATAGTTGATTTAGAGATCTTGTAGTCAGCACCTACAGTGATCACTTGAACGTTGATATCAGAAGTTACACCTTCTTCATAACCACCAGTGATGTTTTTGTAGTACTTACCAAAACCGCCTTCGTCTTTACCGTATTCAGCTTTTAGGTTTACGCCGTTTAGGTTGTAAACAACATTTACGAAGTAAGAGTTACCTTCTTGATCTGTTGTTTGGCTTTCTGTGTTCTGGAAGATACCAGCCACTTTGAAGTCACCTAGCTTAACTTGAGCCACACCGCGGTATGCATCGATACCCTTGATAGTGTTGTAAGCAGCTGCTACATAGTAGTTCTGTGCCTTAAGCTTCTTGTCACCGATAGTTGCACTTAACGCATACTGTTGGTCGTAAGAAGTTTTGTTAGCTTCGTCAGTGTAGTTGCCTTCCATTAGGTAAGTCGCGTTCAAAGTCACTAGACCAGCGATCTTTGGAGAGTAGTACCAGATACCATCACCAACACGGTCTTGACCCGCAACTAGACGGTCGATATCGGCGTTTGTGTTACCAAAAACATCAGCGCCACCTTCAGTTTGCTTAAATACGTGATCGTTACGGCCAACAAGTACTGTACCAGCGTTGGTTTTTAGACCTAGGAAAGTGTTACGAGTAGTGAATGTCTTGTTGCTGTTAGAAGTGTTGTCAACACCAAACTCCATTTGGTAAACGATGTCATAACCGTCAGCGATATTTTCGCTGCCTTTAACACCTAAATGAGAGAAGTTGTTCTCTAAAATAGCGCCTTCTTTACCGTTTTGTGTCGTTGCACCAGTATCAGAGTGTGTAGCAGATAGGTCTAGACGACCGTAAAAGCCTGGACCATCGGCTAGCGCGCCGAAAGAAGCTAGGGTTAAAACTGATGCCACTGATGCAGAGATTAGTGTCTTTTTCATTTCATTTGCTCCCAGAACCTAAGTTCCTATTCGTTTCTTATGGTTTCTTACGTAAACTTTTGTTTTTGTTATGAGCATCCGAGCGCATAACAATTGTGGGGGCAAATATTACAGTTTTATGGATTTTAAATTGTGGACTAGATCATGTTTTCAAGGGTCAAGCACGGAATTGAGATTTTTTTGTGACGATTAGGCGATTTTGGTTATCTGTTTGGTAACTTCTATGGAAATGACGATTTAAATGTATCTATAAAGAGGTGTTTATAGATATTTTCACTGAATTCTCTATTACTTTATTAGTGGCTGATTAGTCAATGTGGACATGATCCTGCTATTGGAATGGATTCAGGTATTGAAATAGGTGTGTTTGAAAATTGTACAGTTGGCACTTTGAGTGGAATAAATCATTCAAACAGGTGAATATCAGTTTTTGTTATTGAGAGCTGAGTGGTTACGGGCCTTGCTGATGACTTAAATAAAAAGTCTCAGCGCTTAGAGTCAGTCATTGAGTGAGCCGCTGTATGAATAGTTGTATGAATAATAGTTGCATGACTAATTAGGGTGAGAAGCCAAATGAATAATAGCTGCGTGACTATTTTGAGTGAGAAGTTAAATGAGTAATAGAAGCAGAAATAGCAAAGGCAGCTAAAGCTGCCTTTGAGAATTGACTCTTGTCCTCTCTATATTCTTTTTAAACAAAAGAAGTATAAGAGGAACAATCAGACGGAAGTCCGATTAGAAATCGAAGCGCATACCGACAGTGAAGATATCGTCACTTAGGTCATGGGTAAAACCGCTTAGTTTCATGTCGCCATCGTACTTAGTGTAGTGACCGTAAACTAGGGTGTTCTTGCTTAGGCGGTAGTCAGCACCAACGCTGAACTGTTGTAGATCTACATCGCTAACAGTTTCTAGTGTTGCACCATTAGTGTCACCTACGTAACGGCTAACGTACTTACCTAAACCAGAGTCATCGCTACCGTACATAGCTTTAAGCTTTAGGTCACCCATAACGTAAGCTGCGTTTACAAAGTAAGTGTCGCCTTCTAGGTTCGAGTACTTGCTGTCAACGTGCTCACTGTTCTGGTAGAAACCGCCTAAGATCACTTGACCAAGTTTAACTTGAGCCACGCCGCGGTAAGCTTTCACGTTGTCGATGCCATCATTGTATGCTGCAGAAACGTAGTAATTCTGAGCTTTAAGGCCTTTGTCACCAACAGTTGCGCTTAGTGCGTACATGTTGTCAGTGTAAACTTCTTCACCTGAAGCATTTACTTGATCGTAGTTGTCATCCATCAAATAAGTGGCATTTAATGTTACTAGGTCGGCAATCTTTGGTGAGTAGTAGCTGAAGCCATCGGCGCTACGAGACTGACCGGCAGCTAATAGGTCGATATCTGAGTTAGTGTTACCGAAAATGTCGAAGCCACCTTCAGAAGCTTTAAATACAGTGTCGTTACGACCCACTAGGATGGTACCAGCTGTTGCTGACTTAAGACCTAGGAAAGTGTTACGAGCAGCGAAAGTGTTATTAGAGTTATCGAAGTTGCTTACGCCAAACTCCATTTGATAAACAACTTCAAGATCGCTATTGATCGCTTCAGTACCTTTTACACCTAACCATGAGAAGTTATTCTCAATGATGGTGCCTGACTTTTGATTTTGAGTAGCGATACCCATATCAGAGTTAGTGATTGCAAGATCGGCACGGCCGTAGAAACTTGGGCCATCAGCTAGTGCTGTAAAAGAAGTGGCGGCTAGTGCTGAAATAATAGTGGCAGACAGAACAGTTTTTTTCATTTTCATCTTCCTGTAGCGAATCGCTATTTTATAGTTGCAGGCTATCAATAATCGTCAGCCCTATATTTGCGGGCTAACAAGGGTGAAGCTGTTATTTGTCAGATGAGATTCTTGCACGGAAATGGAACTTTCATGTGTGACGCTTGTCACGGTTCGTGGATTTTGTGTGATGCGTATCAGCGGTGTTTACCTTTGTAAAACAATGGCTTGATTAAAAATCAACACTGGAAATATTTCAGGTGTCTAGTTGGTTATTTTTATCGTTTCGCTTTACAAATGTAACGGCTAGGTGGTTTGTTTTTTTAGGCTTTTATCGGCTTTTGAGATAAAATCAGTACTAAGCTTCACTTCCTACTTTTTTACATTGAGTATCATTTTGAATAATCACACCTTGTCAGACGCTTATTTAAATCGCTTTGCCGGTATCGGCCGCTTATATGGTCAGCACGCTTTAAGCTTTTTTGCTCAGGCTCATGTGGTCGTTGTTGGGATCGGTGGGGTCGGCACTTGGGTGGCAGAATCTTTGGCTAGAAGCGGTATTGGACAGATCACCCTTATTGATTTAGACGATATCTGTGTGACTAACACCAACAGACAAGCTCATGCGTTAAAAGACACTATAGGTGAGTCTAAAGTCGAAGTGATGGCTCAGCGCTTAAAACAGATTAACCCTGAGTGTATTGTGAATGAAGTAGAAGACTTTATTACACCAGAGAACTTGTCTGAATATTTTCAAGGTAAGAAGCAAGGCGGCAACATCGATTATGTGGTGGATTGTATCGACTCGGTTAAAGCCAAGACAGCCTTGATAGCCTGGTGTAAACGCCAGAAATTGCCGATTGTGACTGTTGGTGGGGCAGGTGGTCAGATGGACCCGACTCAGGTGCAGGTTGCTGATTTGGCCAAGACTTATCAAGATCCGCTATTGGCCAAAGTTCGCAACTTGCTAAGACGTGAGTATAATTTCTCAAAAAATGTAGCCCGCCGTTTTGCCATTGAAGCGGTATTTTCAACTGAGCAACTGGTATATCCGCAAGCAGATGGCACCGTATGCAGCACTAAGGCTACAGCGGAAGGCAGTATGAGAATGGATTGTGCGTCGGGTTTTGGTGCCGTGACTGTGGTTACTGGTACTTTCGGTTTTGTTGCCACGAGCCGTGTATTAACTAAGCTTGCCGCTAAGGCTCAATAGCTATCTGCTGATATAAATAGTGCTAGCTCTAATTGGGCTTAAGCTAAGGCTAGACTATAGTAGTTAATAAATCCGCACACAAAATAGAGAGGCGCTAATTCAGCGCCTTTTTTGTGTCTAGTCATTTGAAATTATTCGATTCAGTGAGAATGCTGGCACTATTATTGCTTTTACTTGCGTAGGAACAGAATTCTGACACTGGATACGGCTATGCAAAAAGTGGCTTTCAATACATCTTCTTTTAAAATGATCTCAGCTAAAAAGTTGATTTTTACCAGCATGCTATGGCTAACACTGGCCTGTGCAGGGCTATTGCTCGCACCACAAACACTGCTGGCCCAGCTAAGTTTAGATGAGTTATTACAAAATCATGCTCATTTTATTGGCTTGGGTCTGATCATCGGTGCCGCTTATTTATTGACGCTGCTGCTCAACTATTTTCTCGACGAAGCGATTAGCTACTTTAGTGACAAACGTTCGGTAGAGGTAATAGAAGAGAAGGTGAAGCTACTCGATCCAATGGAACGTGCTTTATTGAGAGAGTTTTTTCTGCAAGGGGAAACCATTCTTACTTTGCCAGAACAAGAGCCTGCAGTTAAGAGTTTGTCTAAGGCTGGAATTTTGGAGTATTTAGGTAACCAGCAACATTACGCGATTCAGGGATCTACTGCAGACTTTAAGATTTCGATGCGTGCAAGGGTTCACTTAAACCGCCAGGTATTGCGCTTCCCTGTTGGCGAGCCAAGCGCTGAAGAGATGAAAAACCTGATTAAGGCGCGCCCACATTTCGTTAATACTCTGGTCGCACCAAGAAAACATGCAGCCTAGAGTGTCATTTAGAATTTAATAACTTTGGTTGCGGAAGTTTGTTTGGACAAAAAAATGGGGGCTAATTGCCCCCTGCATTAGAAAGAACATTGAAAACTAATTTTCGGGATCCGCAGACTTGGTATAGAACATCCACATCAGATAGGAAATGATGCCTATCGTGCTAAAGATAACTATCATCGAGAGCAATCCTATTGGGTTGCCAAACATCAAATCTAACCAGAATGCCATTTGCGAAATCCTCTTTCTTTTTCTTAGTTCCCATTAACGATACGCCGTGGTACGAGTACACTTTTTGATCTCAGTCAAAAACAGTGCCTGTTATTAACAAAATGGGCGGTTATTGTTAATGAATATGTTGTAGATCATGTTTTGCTAATTTTTGCGTAGCAGTCGGTAGGCCGTTTTTGCATGGATAGTGAACCGATAGGCATGCTTAAGCCTGAAAAATGGCCACTTGATACAAAGCAGAGCTCAAAGTGCTTGCCATTCATCTGCTGGTAGGTATAATTCCGTTCACTTACTGAGGTCGAGCAGATTTTAGTGAGTGATATTGATAATGCCTGAGTGGTGGAATTGGTAGACACGTCGGATTCAAAATCCGATTTCGAAAGAAGTGACGGTTCAAGTCCGTCCTCAGGTACCATTATCAACAAAGCAACCTGCCATCGAGCAGGTTTTTTTATGCCTGAAATTTGGCTATGCTAGGCTTAGCGCCACTTCCAAGCAATCTTTCATCACCAACTCCCTGCAATTTTATCTGCATATTTCCACTCCATAACCACCAATTCATCAGCCCCCAAAATCAGTTTATGGTCTATATATGGTTCATAACTGGTTAAATCTGTGCACAACGCAATCCCACTAAATTCAACACTCTCCGGTTCTCGCTAAGTCACCAGCCAACATCCCCAAGATCCCCTGTACTGACTGTTTCCGGTCGTACCATGGTGACTTACGGTGCTATGAGTTCTTTTATGAGTTAGTGGCTTGGTTTGAATAGGTCGCTTGATCGTTTTGATAAAGTGGCTGAATGCATTGTATTGCCTCGCTTTGATGAGAGTGCTTATTAAAGTCGTAGGGAATTGATACATAGAACATTCTCACACTGGCTCACCATTAATCGACCATAACAGCATAGCGCAAGTCAAACGGTGGGTTTGCTGTAGGGCTCCCAAGGTGCGCTTTTATATTAGAGTGAGGTGTTTTTCTAATGTAAATCTGAGGTTTAGCAACACCGATCTTGAGTGGAAATCATTTTAATTGTTGCCCTTTGGTTGTGATATTGTTTCTCGATAGGTGTTATTAGGTCTTGTTACGCATGTATAAAAGGATATTTGAATGAAGTTGATAAAAAGGATGATTGCAGGTGTAAGCGTTGCAATGCTGAGTTGCAGTGCATTGGCTGTTTCTGTGGAGGACCTCTCTAAACATCGTGAGTTTTATAATGTAAAAATATCTCCCGATGGCAAGCATCTGGCGGTACTCGTTAATGATGAAGGGCGTAAGACGCTAACTTTTTTAGAGACTGACACCTTTGAGGTGACTTACAGCCTTAAAGGTGGGGAACGCGATCAGGCCGGGGACTATTTCTGGGTTAACGATGAGCGAGTGATCGTTCAGGTCCAGCAGGTACGTGGTGCATTAGAGAAGCCATTGAGTTATGGCGAAATTTTTGGCGTTAACTATGATGGTCGAAAGTCGAAAATGATTTTTGGCTATCGCTCAAAAGGTGGGCTGGTGCTCGCGGGCTATGCTGGTTTCTTATTAGATAATCTAGATGATGACGACAAACATATTCTTATTCGTAAACAGCTTATGGATAGGCGTAGCGATATTCGTCCAAGTGTTGTGCGTTTAAACGTCTACAATGGCCGTGAAAAACGCATTAAAAAGGCACCGATTGCCTATAGTCAGTTTTTGGTCGATAACGAGGGTAATCCAAGGTTTGTTGCTGGCATCGATAAAGATCATAACGCCAAGTTATTTTACTCAAAGGGCAAGAATCAGGATTGGCAGCCTTTTGGTGAAGAGTTTGAAGGAGAGTTTTCCCCCATTCGATTCACCCAGGATAATAAAGGCGTTTATGCGTTAAAAAGTGTCGATGGAAAACCTAAGGGTCTTTATAAATATGATCTAGCTACGGGAAAAGAATTGCTGCTATATCGTAGTGAGATAGCAGATCCAACCTATCCTATTTCTTCGAGTCTCAATGGGGTTTACGGCCTCAGAATGGATGAGGATTATCCAACCTACCTTTTTATCGAACCTGACTTACAAGAAGCTAAATTACATAAGGCGTTAGCAGGTGCTTTTAACGGCGATAAAGTGGCGATTACCAGTATGACACGTGATCGTCGCTTAGCGGTTGTACATGTCTCTGGCGACAGAAATCCGGGGGAGTTTTATCTATTTGATACTCAAAAAATGAGTGCGAAGTTTCTGTTAAGTAGCGCCAAGTGGATCAACAAGAGTGAGCTAGCAGCAACAGAGCCGTTTAGAATTAAAACGCCAGATGGGCTAGTGCTTAACGGTTTGTTGACTCTTCCTGTGGGTAAGAGTGAAAACTTACCGACTGTGGTATTGCCTCATGGCGGCCCCCATGCGCGTGATTATTGGGGTTATAACTCTCAAGTGCAGCTGTTAGCGAGTGCCGGCTATGCGGTTGTGCAAGTTAACTTTAGAGGGTCGACTGGTTATGGCAAGAGTTTTGAAGAAGCGGGATATGGCCATTGGGGCACAAAAATCCAAGACGATATTTTATTAGCCACACAATATGCTATTGAGCAGGGAGTTGCGGATAAAAACAGAGTCTGTGTTTATGGTGCGAGCTTTGGTGGCTACTCGGCCCTGCAAAGCGCAATACGCAAGCCTGACGCCTTTAAGTGCGCTATCGGTTATGTAGGAGTCTACGACTTAGAGATGCTTTATAGCGAGGGGGATGTTAAAGATCATACTTGGGGAGGGGCTTATTTAGATAAGACCTTAGGCAAAGATAAAGCCGAACTTATTGCTCAATCTCCGGTACACAACCTCGATAAGCTAAAAGCCCCGGTACTTATCATACATGGTGAAGATGATCTACGGGCTCACTTTGAACATGCAGTAGCATTGAAAGAGGCGATGGACAAAAAAGGTCATTCCTATGAATGGTTAGTTAAAGATAAAGAGGGCCATGGCTTTTATAAGGAAGACAATATATTGGAAGCAAACCAACGAATTTTGGACTTCCTAGATAAGCATATTGGCGATTAACCCTTAGCCCTTAACCCTTAACTTAATCTCGTTCTAGACAGTAAAAAGGGCATTAATTAATGCCCTTTTTTATTGCCGTAATAGCAGCTATTAGCTCTTTAAGATCTCTAATGGCAAGGCTAGCATCTCATCGCCGCTGCCAGCGAAGTACCAGATGATGCCAATCAGTGCCGCCACGGTTATGAAGTACCAGACTGCTGAAAAAATCTGTCCATATCTATCCAGTGGCAGAAGGTGACTCTGATGGCGGGTCTTCCACTCAAACACAATCTCCGCACTACCTATAAGCAGTAAGAAGCCAAGCAAGGCGAGCCCCAGTGAGTAACTGATATAAACCCCAACTGCTGCGCCAAGAATACACGCCACCAATCCCATCTTACTGTTCATTGAGAAGCTGATGCTTTTAAGGATATGACCACCATCGAGGGGCAGGATTGGCAGTAGATTAAACAGATTCAGCAGTGCGTTGAAGGTGGCTAGTCCGGCAAAGAAAATATTACCTGTAACCCAATAGGCCACAAGAGATGCGATTGACATAAATAGGCCGAAAGTGGGCCCCATAATGGAGATCACTACATCTTGCCATCGGGTATTAATTTTCTCATCGCTTAAGGCTAAGCCGCCCATAAAGGGAATTAAGTAGATGCCTTTGGTTTTCATGCCAAAGTATTTCATGGCACGGATATGGCCATACTCATGGAATACCAAACAGGCGATAAGTGCCAATGCGAACTGAAATGAAAACAGCCAAGAGTAGGCTGCGACACTGGCTCCTGCGAGAAGTACCTTAATCACCTTGGCACTCTTCAGTAGCTTAAAGCCCAGTGATGCAAGACCCACCACACTAAACTGTCTTTTCTCTGGGATAGGGGTAGTCGGCGTTTGGCGCTCAATGTCTTTGGTGGTGCGTTGACCTGTGGTAATGACTTCATCATCTTTGAGCAGGCGATAATCAATAACAAAGGGTTGCCATTGTAGATCGGTCTCAAGGGTGATTTTAATGGTCTTTAGCGGTGGGAGTTCAGCATCAGCAGCTTGCTCCAAAGCAGGATCTTGAATCGATAACTCAAAATCATGGCTCTTAAGGCCTTCATTATCTGGGCTTGCCTGAATAACGGATACTAAGCTATCGCCCCAAAATAGTTGTTGCCAGCCTGCAAGAGAACCCTCTAAGCGTAAGGGCTTGCCAAGGCAATCGATCTTCAATAATTCCACGTGTTAACTCAAAGGATAAAAGTGAGTTAATTATGCCGTGAATGCCCTGTGTAAGGAAAGTCAGAAGCGTTTGAAAGCTGCCAAATTATCCTGAAAAAGGGCGTAATCAATCGCTAATGGCTATAATCGAAGCGGATCTCTTGGTTTTTATTGCTGATTTGACAGGGGCCATGTTCTCTTTGAGTGCGTTGAAATGCCGTTCCAACATGGAGCTCAACATTAGAGAAAACATGTTTGAGCGCATCGATACGATAGTGCTTATAGTAGCCTTCTATCTCTAGCTTTAATGCCTCAAACTCAAGTTCCTCTTGCGTGCGGAACACCACGGTGCGGCGCTTCTCTTCTAGCATGACCTTCACCTGCTCAACCATCATGGCATCTGCTTGCCACTGCTCTTTGGGAGGCAGTTTTCTGAGTTGAGCCTCAATATTCAGACCCGCAACGACCATGGACTTAATGCTTTGATCTAGCTGCTTGAGTTGTTGTTTTAATTCTGTCAGCTCCATGGCACAGAAAAGTTCGGTTTTGGTATCGGCGGTGGCGCCGATAGCAACCGCCTTAATGCCTTTATTGGCCTCAGCCTTGCCGCCAACAAGATCGCCGCGGCGGGCGCTTGCATCACTGACTATTAATTGTTGTTGAGTCTGAGTGTGGCTATGCAGAAGCTGCTTGGTCACTAGGATATTACCCTTAGCCTTAAGCTGGGAGTACTGCACGAATTGTGCGCTGATCTGACCCTGAGCGATTAACTTAGTCGACAGGCTGAGGTCTTTTAGCTGGCGGCCAATAACCCCCTTGCTGACTGTAATGTCGCCCTTGGCCTCAAGGGTGGCTGAATCGACAAAGCCCATCACAGTGATATCACCATGGCTTTTTACGACCATGCCTTCGCCGACATCGCCAGTGATCAGTACGCTGCCTTTAAAATCTACGTGACCATAACCCACATCGACGTTTTTGATCTGCAAAACGTCATCTACCTGCATTCCCGATGGGGTTTCGACCGGTTGACCTGCCACGGTAGCGATGAGTTGGTTGGGGTTATTTGCGGCAAACTCGGTGCCATTACCTGCGGTGAACTTAAGATCTTTCCCCGGCTTGGCGATAAGCGTTTCGCCATAGACGTTATAGCCGTTAACGCCTTGGGTCGCAGGGTGCTTCTCTATGAGCAAATTACCCGGTTTGACCATGATGATTGCACCTAGATTACGCATATCGACGGTGCCATCGCTATTGTGTTGCGGTTGCAGTAATCGCTCCCTTGCCAAGGACACTTTTCTCTCTAACTTGGCAGGGCTGCCATTCACGGCTGCTCGGCCATTGGCGATGACACTGTGACACTTTTCACCGGGGGAAAGTGTGGCAAACTCTACTAATAGGGCTTCAATTTTGGCTTTGCTCAGCCCCATGCTAATGCGCTGCAGCTTGAGGTTTTGCAGTACATCTCTAAGCCCTAAGCTTTTACCGCCATAGGCTGCGGTCAAGGCCATGCTAGCTTGCATCTTGTCGCTGGCAATTTCGAAGCTGATTTCGGCGTCACGTCTTTCTGCTATTTCAAAAAATAGCTCGATGTTACCTTCATCTTGAGGGTGCAATTGGTTGACTTGAATGACTGCTTGAGTGATGACTGCGTGCAAGGGGCACAGATAAGAAAAGTCAGGTAGCGCCAATAATTGTAGTAAATCGTCTTCTGTAATCGGACCATGAAGATTAGGTACAATTTTTAATTCGGCTTTTTGGTTGTCGAGGCTAAACTCAATGAGCTCTGGGCGTAACATAAAAACCCCATCATTTTTTATTATTTTTATTAATATTGTTTTTATTAAAAAAACTGCTCAGCGAGTATAACCATATAAGAGCTTGGTTAAAAAGTGTCTGTGATGAATAGTGTGAATATACCCAAACAACTTCAAGATACAGGATTCAGCATGTCGAGAAGTGACAGAGTTCAAGGCATGGAATTGTAGGACTAGTTATTCTCGGCTCTGGCATCCTGCTTCGCCCTACCTTCTGCATCCATGCAGTCGTAATTCAATATTTCATAACACAGAAAAATGTTGCTTCTCGCCATGCCCTACGGGAGTTCCCGTAGAATACCTGCACTGCGTTAGTGATATCGACAAGGGAAAAACCATTATCCTCAATCACTGCCTTGTTCAGCTACCCTACGGGAGCTCTGAAACGAGCATCTTGAGGTAGCTTGGGTATAAAAGGGGAGGTAAGAGCTCTAAGGCATGAGCCATGTCATGCCTCAAAGCATATTTTGCTGGGACGTTAGCTACGTTAGTTACATTAGCTATTTTACGTTAGAGTAAATCTTGTATTTATTGTTTTCAGCTAGCACGTTCACACTGCCAAAGTGTTCGGCAATGGTGTCTGAGTACGGCAGGTGACGATTAGCCACAATGTGGAATAACCCCCCAGCCTTTAAGTTGTTGGCACTGTCTTTTACGAAATTAGTCGCAATGTTGGTGGTGCTTGCTAAACCATCATGAAACGGTGGATTTGAAATAATGCCGTCATAGCGCTGAGATGTTTGCGCTAGGCCATCGGATGCAAAGACCTTAGCCGTAAATCCATTGGCTTCTAAGGTGAGCTCGCAAGAGGCTAGTGCCATGGCATTGATATCGACACACTCAAGCTTAAGATCTGGCTGAGCCTTGAGTAAAGCGGCGGTGATAACCCCTGCACCACAACCAAAATCGAGCACATTGCCGCTCATCTTAGGTAAATTAGCCAGTAGTAATTGCGTACCTTCATCGAGTTTCTTCTCACTAAACACGCCAACTAAATTACAGATAGTCACTTGTCCTTGAGGAGTATCAAGTTGGTAGCGACTGAGCCAGTCTTTGAGTTTCAACTCTGGAGCCGGTGAATTTAGCTCACTGGTAAATAGGATGCAGTGACGGGCATTATCGACTTTAAAAGCTTTATCGAAATAACTCGGTAACTGCTTAGGCAGAGACTTAATGCCACCTTTGTTTTCACCTGCAACAATCAGTTGCCCTTGAGGTTTTAGATGCTTAGCAGCGAGATTAAACAGATAAGGTGCTAGCGCTTTAGCCTTAGGGAAGTAGACGATAACAGTGTCAAAACACTCATCGGTTGGTAGCTGATGACCAAAATGCAGTGTCAGGTTTGCCGCGGCATAAGGCTGCATCATCAGATGGTGATGATAGTCTAATGCTAATCCACACACGCTGCTGGCGGTTGCTAACAACTCTTTTGGCAGGTGATCACTTTCATAATTGAGTACTAATACCGATTGGTCTTTGACTAAATCACTGTTTCTGAGGAGGACTTGCGAAGCGTTGGTTAGCATGTGTATTCAAGGTCGACTTTTAATTGGCTGCGATTATACCGCAACCGCTTTGGAATGCGAATTTGATGCTCGTTATCTATGGTGATGAGTAGGATTGTTGGAGGCACAAACAAAAGGCTGCGTTGGTAGCATGTGAATTCAAGCAAAAGTCCGACTCATAAACAAAAAACTATAACCACGAAGCGCGGTTTTTGTTAGCTACACCGAGAGCTCGAAGAAAAGTAAAAAATCGGGGCTTTCCTTCGTGCTCTTCGCGTGTTTAGTGGTCACTTATTATCTTTCGAAATCACTTCAAGAGTTTGCTTGGCTCTAGGCAGTAGGCTTATCATCTTGTCTGCGATATCGGTATTGTCTTGATTACCTTTAAACAGATCGGCAGCAGGCCCAGCGGCAAACACCTGAACATCGACACCAGTGTGACCACTAGTAGTCCAGCCGGTAAAGCTGCGGTTATCGATAAGCTGCTTTAAGGCGGTATCTAACGCGACTTGGCCTTGCATGCGGGCATTACCGAGGGACTGTAGTTCTTCGGCTTTAAGTTCAAAACCTAGCTTCTGACTCACTAATGGTTGCCAATCGTCTATGGCGATAGCAAGTTCTGCGATACTCGCAGGGCTTGCTTGAATACCTTTAAGTAACGCGGTATCCCAAGCATACTCACCATTAGCGCCAATCGATAAGCCACCGGTATTATGATCGGCGGTCACCACCATCAAGGTGTCAGGATTGGCGCGTACATATTGCTCGACCACTTCTATGGCATTGGCAAAACCGTGCATCTCAGCCATGGCGGTGGCGATATCGTTATTGTGGCCGGCCCAATCGATCAGACTGCCCTCAACCAGCAGCACAAAACCATTTGGATTTTGCGATAACAGCTCTAGCGCTTTTTGGGTCAGCAAGCTTAATTGAGTCGAGTCTTGCTGATCGATAACCCAAGGTAGTTGCACCTCGGCAAATAGGCCCAAGGCCTTGCCTTGGGTTAAACTATCGAGTTGACTCAGTTGGCTAATATGTTGGTAGTCTTTAGCCGAAAACTGCTTAAGGAGATCTTCTGGGAAGTACTTTTGGCCACCACCTAGGATCACGTCAGCACCAGAACTTAAGTAGCTTTGGGCGATTGCATCGTAGTTGCGACGGCTTTCGTTATGCGCTAAAAAAGCCGCTGGGGTGGCATGATTAACTTGAGCTGTTACGGCTACACCGGTTGCCATACCGCGGGCTTTAGCCATCTGCATTATGGTTGTAAGCGGACGCTTATCCACATCGACAGAGATGGCGCCATTATAACTTTTAACGCCAGTTGCCAGAGCGGTAGCCGATGCGGCTGAGTCGGTAACATAGCCACTCTGCCTAGCTGGGTAGGTCGATGCCATGCCGACTAGCAGCCTATCAAAAACCGTCTGCTCAATCTCTTCGGTATCAGGGTTATTTTGGTAATAACGATAAGCGCTGGTGTAAGCCGGTCCCATACCATCACCGATCATGATAATCATGTTTTTAGGACGCGATGGAGCCTCATGAATATCGATATTGGCCGATGCAAATAGTGGTAACACAACAAGGGCACTAAGTGCCCAAGTGCATGTTTTTCTCAAGTTCATGCCGAATCCTTTGGCTATGCTGATTTGTTGATACGCTGTTCAATTGCATCCATTAACATGCCTGTGATATCGACATCGAAGGCTGCTTCAATCTCTTTAATACAGGTAGGGCTAGTGACGTTGATCTCGGTAAGCTTGTCGCCAATCACATCTAAGCCAACAAAGATAAGACCGCGTTTTTTAAGCTCGGGGCCAATCGTACGCGCAATGTGCCAATCAGACTCAGATAGAGGCTGGGCTACACCACGGCCGCCAGCGGCTAAATTGCCACGGGTTTCACCTTTTTGTGGAATACGGGCTAATGAGTAAGGCACTGGCTCACCATCAACCACTAAGATGCGCTTGTCGCCTGCAGTAATATCAGGGATAAAGGCTTGCGCCATCGCGTATTGCGAGCCTTCAGCGGTAAGTGTCTCGATGATAACCCCTAGGTTTGGATCATCTTTTTTCACTCTGAAAATAGAGCTGCCACCCATACCATCTAATGGCTTAAGGATGATATCGCCTTTGGCTTGGTGGAAAGCGCGAATGCGTTGCTCGTCACGGGTGACTATGGTTTCTGGGGTGAACTCAGAGAACCAAGCGGTAAATAGTTTTTCGTTGGCATCACGCAGGCTTTGTGGTTTGTTTACAATTAACACGCCTTGCTCTTCAGCGCGCTCAAGCATGTAAGTTGAATAGACGAATTCAGTGTCGAACGGCGGATCCTTGCGCATTAAGATCACGTCCAAGTCGGCAAGCGGAGTATCTACGGCTTCTTCAAGCTGGTACCACTCTTGTGGATCATTTTTCACTGTTAATGCGCGCATGGTTGCCATCGCTTGGCCGTTGACCATGGCAAGATCTTTCATCTCCATGTAGAACAGCTGATAACCACGAGACTGGGCAGCCATTAACATGGCAAAGCTAGAATCTTTCTTGATATTAATGTCGCTGATGGGATCCATCACGATGCCGAGTTTGATCATGGAGCGGTTTCCTTATCTTATATTCGTTTCAACGATAAATATGGGGGCATAAGCCCCCGTTTTCTAGCGTGCTACTAATAAATCTTCTACTTGGCAGAGTTTGCCATGTAAAGCGTTTAGCCGATATCACCAAATTTTAGCTGCAAAGCGCTAATGGTGGTGAGCGCTGCGGTTTCTGTGCGCAGTACTCGTGGGCCAAGCAGTACGTCGGTAAATTGGTGCTCTTCGGTCATGGCGATTTCTGGCGCTGATAAACCACCTTCTGGCCCAATAACCAATCTGACACGGTTATTAGGCAGTGTCAGCCCGTTAACACCGTGTGAGGCTCGCGGATGCAGGTTCAATTTCACCGCGTCAGAATCTTCAGCACACCAATCGCTAAGTTGCATCGCAGGGCGGATAACCGGCACCACACTACGGCCAGATTGCTCGCAGGCGCTAATGACAATCTTTTGCCATTGTTGAATTTTTTTATCTAAACGCTCGCCAGTTAATTTGACCCCACAGCGCTCTGAAAACAGTGGCGTGATGGTGTTCACGCCCAGCTCAACCGACTTTTGAATGGTGAAATCCATTCTATCGCCACGAGAGATCACTTGGCCTAAATGTAAGTTAAGTGGCGATTCGCTATCATTTGCCTCGCATGAGAGGACCTTAACTTCGACGTTTTTCTTACTAGCGCTAATAATCTCAGCAAGATAGTCATTGCCGTCACCATTGAACAAGCTAACCTGCTCACCTGAAGACATTCTTAATACGCGGCCAACATGACCTGCCGCTTCATCATCTAATGCGACCGATTGGCCGACAACTAATGTTGATTGTTGATAGATTCTTGGCACTCTCATGATGTAATTAGCCTTTTTTGCATATGTTGATGAGTAATTTAGCAGCTGTTATACCAACTTGTTGGCGTTGCTTTTGAAGCATAGCAATCACTTGGTCACGTCGACATTCAATATTATCAACGGAATAAGTTTTATCCTATCACTAACAATAACGGTAATTGGCAACCGGGTGTTTTCGTTAGTTGGTTGCGCATAAAATAGCGTTGGTTTTGAGACTTAAGATATGGCCGGAGATTGCACTTTAGATGCCTTAAAGTCAACACTGACATGGTGCAGGGCTATCTATCATTGCAGCCAATCAATGGCTGGAGATGAATAAATGAGGGCAGGATTGACCAATATAGATAGAAATTCGGATTTTGTTCACATTTTTTAGATGAAGTTGAATGAACTTTCGTTTAATAACGCCGTGTGAGCGTGAAGTTAAGGCAAAATTCGCGGAATTTTTTCTTAGTGTAAAGTGTTATGAAAATCCGTTTATTTTGTGCAGGGCTAATCACAGTTTTTTCCCTACCTACATTTGCTCAATCTTACCAAGGTAATACAAGCATTCATTCATTTAATAAGGCCAAAAAAACCTTAGAGCGACAAGTCTATCATGACCACCGTATCACGCTTTATTGTGATGCTAAGTTCGATAAAAATAAGAACATTACCCTGCCAAATGGCTTTACCACTGAAAAACATGTTAAGCGCGCTAAACGTGTGGAATGGGAACATGTGGTACCAGCAGAAAACTTCGGACGCACGTTTTCAGAATGGCGTGAGGGTCACGACAGTTGTGTGAACAATAAAGGTAAGAATTTTAAAGGCCGAAAATGTGCTGAAAAAATGAATAATGAATATCGATTAATGCAGTCGGACCTGTATAACTTGTATCCGGCAGTGGGCGCTGTAAATGCCACGAGATCGAATTATAACTTTGCCATGTTGCCTTCTTCACGCTCTAGTTTTGGGGTATGTGAAGTGAAAGTGCAAGGTAGGAAAGTAGAGCCGACAGTCGGTTCTAGAGGGCGAATAGCACGAACCTATTTATATATGGAGCAAGCATACCCTCGATTTCGTTTGAGTAATCAACAGAAGCAACTAATGAACGCTTGGGATAAGCAATTTCCAGTCAGCGAATGGGAATGTGAACGCGCTAAACGCATCGAGCGTATTCAAAAGAACAGGAACCATATCGTTTTTGAACGATGCGAGGCATTAAAAGCGAAATAGGCTAAATAGCAAGGCGTTCGCTTTACAAGTTGCTTTAGTTTGGCTTTAGTTTGCTGCCGCATTTGCGGCAGCGATATTGCGTTTCACCGCGAACAACCTTGTTATGACGGCGGATGCTGAGGTTAACCAGCCCACATTGGCAGAAATACTCAAAGGTTTTGCCCTCGACGCTGCGGGTGTCGAAGCTATGGGTGGTGCGCGGTACTCGCCCATAAAGGTGCTGCATCAAGTGTTGCCATTCTCGGCCATGGGGCTTAACGCGGCCATAGAGCTGGAAGGCTAATAGATGGCAGATCTCATGGGGGATCACATCGTCTAAGAAGGCTTGCTGATTATCATTAAGCAGCTTGGGGTTGAAGCGCAGCTTATTGAGTTGCAGGTGGGCAGTGCCTGCACTCTTGCCACGCAGCATAAAGCCAACCTCAGGTCTTGGAAAGTGCTTTTCCAGTTTAGATTCCGCGACTTGATAGCAATGTTCAACTTGCTGTGCCACCTGCTGGTGGAGAGGATCCGCAAACTTGATTACAGGCTGACTCTGCAAAGGGGTCTTTGACGACACTTTGCTCTGTAAGGATTTGAAAGGATTAAGCGATTTGAACATTAACTCTCACTGCTGAAATAAATAACCGGATTTAATAGCTAGATGTAAAAAATAGCGCATAACGAGTTGAGCCTAGCTATTTTAACCGAGGTAGTTAATGCAGACCAGTGCTACATCTGTCTGTCACTCTCCGGTATATAAAGCTTATATGATTCAATGTAATGGCTGTAACTGTTCGGAATCGATGTGAACACTGCTACTCGCTTGATAGCCTAAACATACAAGCGAGCAGGTTAGCAGGAGAGCAGAGTTAGAAGCCTCTTACTCTTGATTAAGTTTAAAGTGTACCCGCTGCTGCGACTACCATCTCTTGTACCTGCTTGACGATGTCGCTCTCGATTTTGACGTCGTAGGCGGCGATACGCGGAGTATGGATATGACCAACGGGGATGCTGCTATTAAATTGCTTTTGCAGCAAGATGGCACGATAAGAGATCTCATTCGACAAGTAACCACCGCCAGAACCTTCTACCGATGTTGCGCCTTGTAATTGAGCGAGAGAGCTTGCTTCAAACTCACCACGTTCTAACGTCGATACAGTGTGATTGTCATTGACTTTCCACGGGCCTTTTACCGTTTGCATTACAGTAACAGGCAAGGAGAACTCAACAAACTCGGGACCATTTAAACTGCCGCCATTAAATTTTGGCGCTATCGGAGCCTGTTTGTTTGCACCTGTTAGTACGTTGAGGTTGTCCGGTGCGGCGGCGCTGCGATTACGGCCTGGGAAGCGTTCGATGTCAAAATCATCACGCCCCATGCTGACGGTAAAGATCATGTCCACGCTATTATCACGATAGATAGGCGTGAGCAGGGACTCAATCATGCCCTCATCAAAATCGGCAAAGCGCACTGGGATCATCACGGTTTCAATTTGCGCTTGTTTGCCATCGACTTTAAAGCGGTAACCGTCTAGTGCCAACGCCGCGAGTCCAGAGGGATTGCTCTGGTCGATATTACGATCAAGAAAGAAAGGGTCGAAGCCGGTGAGGAGAATTTTTATTTGGGCATCATCTTTGAAGTGGAGATCGCTAAAGCCTCGTGATGACTTTTCGACGGCTTTAAGCAAAATATCTTGTTGCCAGGCCGCAATATTGAAGTCGGGTTCATCGGTCTTGAGCAGCTCGCGCATCGCTAAGCGATTCCAATATAGAGAGCGATCATCCAAATGGCCTGATTGCACATCTCTTACTGCTTGTTGCCATAACCTAAGCCCTTGGTGAACCACCATCTGGGTGACTTTAAGCTCATCGTCGTGTTGGCTGTATTTCTCGCCTAAATTACTGACAAAGGCTTGATAGCGACTGACCACATTAGGCATAGCTTGGGTTGCAGTTGCTAGACGGCTCTCCTCAACATCAAGCTTTGCAAAAGCGGGTTGGATTAACGTTAATGAGGTAATAGCGCAAGCAAGCATTGCTGTGCTGAGAGTAGTCATTGCCAAGTCCTTTATTATTATGACTGCAACTCATTCGTCCTACTTTAGACTTATCGCAGGTAGGTAGCAGTTTTATATTGTGTTCCAAGGTATGTGTTGTTCAGTATGCACCACAATAAATCTCATTGAAAGTCGCCTGAATCTTCTTAAGTCTGCATTAATAAATAGAGGGTTATTGTCTTTCGTGTGTGTAACTGAAGGCGGTTTAAGCTATAGCATAGTCAGTGGGGTCTAAGCATATACCTAAGAGTCAAAGTGGCAGAAGTTAACTACAGTAAGCTCAGCTGATTGGGGGCGTTGACTGGGTAAGGTATCTGCGGCAAGCGCTAATGACTCGAATATGAAGTATTAAATTGATTGGATATATTGAATGAAATGAAGGTCTGATTACAGGTAATCATGACTAATGAGGTCAGCTTGAAAAGCTCCAATACCGAGGAGCTAATTTATAAGAGCTTCGGCAGTTACTGCCGCGCGCTGTAAATTGAGACTACATCATCATAGATTGTAAGGATTCTTGGTTGGTGAAACGCTTATGAAAGAAATCCAAAAATACACTGATATTAGTCGCTAGTTGACGTCTGCTTGAATACACGCCATATACCTTAAACGCTTCCATCGGCCACTCTTGTAGAATGGGCACCAAAGAGCCACTCGCCAGTTCGTTCTTACACACTGAATTAGACAGCATGGCAATGCCAAAATCATCCATCACCAACTGTTTAACCATCACAGCACTATTGACTCGAACCTTACGCTGGAAGTTAACCATGGTTTTTCTGGCGCCTTTGCCTAGGGGCCAGATTGGCGCCGAGCGAGAGGTTCCCAGCAAAATACCGCTGTGTTCGGCTAAATCTTGAGGTGTGGCAGGTGTACCATGAATTTTCAGGTAGCCGGGACTTGCGACCAATATGGGTTGGCGTTCAAATAGCAGTCTGGCGACAAGATCCGATGATTGCAGTGGACCGTATTTGATAGCGATATCATAGCCTTCCCCAACGAGTCCTACATCACTATCGGTAAACTGCACATCTAACTCGATATTGGGATAGAGGCGCAGAAAACCGCTACACAAGGTGGCGATTAGCTCTTGACTGAAAGAGACTGGAATCGCGATACGCAACAGGCCTGAGACATCGTTATGGGTATTTTCCACAGTGGCTTTTGCAGCTTCAATTTCATCGCTTATACTGGAGCAATGCTGAAAAAACAGCGCACCGACCTGAGTCAAACTTAGATTACGGGTATCTCGCTGCAATAGTCGCACGCCAAGCTGCTCTTCTAGCTGGGCAACCTTACGACTAATGGTTGATTTTGGCATGCCTATTTCACGGGCAGCTTGAGAGAAACCTTTGGCTCTAACTACCGCCGCAAAGAGCATCATACCGTTTAAATCTGGCATGTTATCTCCACTGTCTCAAATATGGAACAAAGCGTCTAGTGCAGTTTAATAGCAATTGACGGGATAACAAAGTTATATTTACGGGCTAAAAATTTCAGAGGCTAAAAGCAGAGGATCTTTCGATGACCAGCAAAAATCAGCCCGCTAACATGACTCAAGTGCAAACTGCCGATCCGCTTTTTCTAAAAGCAGAGCAGTTAGCCAAAGACTTTTCATTGTTTCCAGAGCACAGCAAGCAGACGCTTTCAGAAGAGATTAAAGGTCTTTTAGACGATGACGCGATTCAAGCTAATCTTAAAGACTTGGCTCAGTTAGACGTTGATGGTTATGTCACTAAGGTGATCCAACCGACCCAAGATAAAAATCGTCCAGGTGCTAAGCGCATCATTGCCGACCTTAAAGGTAAGCTCATTACCGAAACCCATATCGGCCCTTTTTATAGTGCTGAGATCGAACTGAATTTTGGATCTCGTACCCGCCGTATTGGTTTTGTGGCGCAAGAGCGTACAACAGCAAACGGTGCTTGGATGCCTGAGCATCACATCGCTTGCTGTAAAGCGATTCGTCACTTTGCTGAACTGTCTATGCCGATTGTTTACCTTATCGACACTCCTGGTGCCGACGCAGGTGAAATCGCTAATAGCCAGAACCAAGCACACTCTATTTCAAAAGCGATTGCCGAGAGCGCTAACGTTGACGTACCAACTGTAGGTATCGTTATCGGTGCTGGTTACTCAGGTGGTGCGATTCCGCTAGCGGCTGCAAACATCCTGTTATCGCTACGCGATGGTATTTTCAACACCATTCAGCCACAAGGTCTACAGAGCATTGCGCGTAAGTACAACCTGTCTTGGCAGGAATGTGCTAAATCTGTAGGTGTATCGCCAGAAGAGCTTTATACCTCAGGCTGCATCGATGGCATCATCGATTTCTCGCCATCTGACAGAGATGAGCGTCAGCACAACCTACGTCGTGCGATTATCAGCAGCATCGAAGCGGTAGAAAAAGCGGCAGTTAACTTTGTTCGCGAGTCTGAAGATTTACGCGAACATTACGATCGTAGTTTGGCGCGTTTCCTTAGCCCGTCTAAGAATCTAGAAGCATTAGAGCTTAATGCTGAGCTTGCGGTTGCTAACAACCCAACGATGCATTTGAACCTATTTGGTAGCACCTACCGTTACCTGCGTTACCTAACGTTGCGTAGCCGTATTCATTCTATCTCGCAAGAGCAGTATGGTCGTCTATCTAAGGTGAGCGTACCTGAAGGTGATTTGTTAGCACGTATTCAGCAAGAGCAAGATCGTGTATTCCAATCTTGGTTATCAAGCCCTGATAAACTGGTCTATGACGAAGATCTAAACAAGCTTTGGGGTAACTTCATCGCTAAGCGTGATGATGTATCTACCGAACGTAACATGCTAACGCGTTTGATTTTGGGTGAGCCAAAAGAAAACTATAAGAAAGCACGTAAAGCTCTTATCTTCAACATCAGCTGGTCACTATACCATCGCTGGAAAGGTAACGCAGAAAACAACTTTAAAGGCCTTATTAACTACCTAGAGACGCTTCCATCTGAAGTGACTCAAGCAGATTGGCCTGAGCTGAACAAGCTGACTGTACTTGACGTGATCATTCACGACGAGCTACGTGAAGACTTTATTTGGCAGTG
Source organism: Shewanella pealeana ATCC 700345 (assembly GCF_000018285.1). Lineage (NCBI taxonomy): Bacteria > Pseudomonadati > Pseudomonadota > Gammaproteobacteria > Alteromonadales > Shewanellaceae > Shewanella > Shewanella pealeana. Next base: position 745,094 of record NC_009901.1, read on the forward strand.
TCATAACATTCTTGTTTTCAACGCACTTTACGACAACGTTGTTGGCAACCTAGCATCAATCGCTAAAGAAGCTATGATGTCTAAGAGCTTGTCGCGTAACTCAGTTGATAACCTATTGCATGAGTCAATTGACCGTGCTTTATCGACGCAAAACGTCGCTAACGATAAGAACAAGTTCTACAAGTGGCTGAAGTACTTTATGACTCAGTCAAACCGCGCCGAGCTACTGACTCGTACTGAGCAGTGGAAGAGTGTTGGTTTCCCACAGCTAAACGACAGTCTATTCGTTATCCTGACTTACTTCTTCGAGCGTCTACTGCCAGAGTATTTCGACAGCGAAGAAGAAAGTGGTGAATACACAGGTGCTATTAACCCTGTGCGTATCGGTCGTCGTAAAGACTTCTGGAATCGTTTGACCATGGGTTATCAAGACTTACTAATCCAGAAAGTGCTACGTGACGAAAAACGCACTGGCAAAATGGGTTGGGAATCAATTGTTGCTAAGTTCTTCACCGAATTTGAAGAGATCAATGGCGACAAGATTTCAGCTAACCTGCTGAACTTCCCAGGTTTCCGTCTTTCAATCGAAGATGCGTTAGACAAGGGCATTCGCCCATGTGGTTTAATCACAGGTCTTGCCGACTTCGAGCATAACGGTCATCCAATGCGTGTGGGTGTTGCGGTATCAAATACGGCATTCCAAGCGGGTGCATTCGATATGGCCGCTGCTGAGAAATTCAGTGCGCTATTGATTGAGTGTGCTAAGCGTAAGCTACCGGTTATCTGTTTCATCAGCTCGGGTGGTATGCAGACTAAAGAAGGTGCTGCGGCGCTATTCTCAATGGCAGTGGTTAACGACCGTATTACTCGCTTTATTCGTGATAACGAATTGCCAGTATTGATGTTCGGTTTCGGTGATTGTACCGGTGGTGCACAGGCGAGCTTCGTGACTCACCCTCTTGTACAAACTTATTACCTGTCAGGTACTAACATGCCATTTGCTGGCCAAATGGTTGTGCCTGCATACTTGCCATCAACGTCAACGCTATCGAACTACCTGTCGAAAGTACCTGGCGCGATGGATGCCTTGGTCACCAACCCATTTAGTGACACGATTGACGATCAACTACAGAGCATCGATCCACTGATGCCAAAGCCAACGGCTAAGATTGTCGATGTGATTGGTAGCGCTGTATCGACATTAGTACCAGAGCGTTTAATCGCTGAAGAAGTGATTGTTCAGGATGACCCGCGTCAGCTAATGAAGCCGATTGAGAAGGTGCTGGTTCATGCGCGTGGTTGTACTGCGGTTAAGCTTATCCGTAAGGCGCACGACAACAATATCAAGGTAGTACTGGTTGCATCAGATCCTGATATGACTTCTGTGCCAGCAGACATGCTGAAAGATAACGACAAGCTGGTTTGTATCGGTGGTAACACCTCTGATGAAAGTTACCTAAACGCATACTCGGTACTTAAAGTTGCCGAATATGAAAACGTTGATGCACTGCACCCTGGTATCGGTTTCCTATCGGAAAGCCCACAGTTTGCTGCGTTATGTGTAAACAACGGCGTTAACTTCGTTGGCCCAAGCGTGCACAGCATGACGACTATGGGTAACAAGTCGAACGCGATTAAGACCTCTCAAGCGCAAAACGTGCCTGTTGTACCTGGTAGCCACGGTATCTTGACTAACGCAGAGCAAGCGGTAAACGTTGCCAGCGAAATCGGTTACCCTGTGTTGCTTAAAGCGGTACAAGGTGGTGGCGGTAAAGGTATTCAGGTTGTTGAACGTCCAGGCGACATGATCTCCTTGTTCCAAAAGACCTCTACCGAAGCGGCTGCGGCATTTGGTAACGGTGACTTGTACCTAGAGAAGTATGTCACTTCACTACGTCACATCGAAGTCCAGTTACTGCGTGACCAGTTTGGTAACACTAAGGTACTGGGTCTACGTGATTGTTCTGTGCAGCGTAACAACCAGAAAGTGGTTGAAGAGTCAGGTTCAACTATGTTGCCAGATGAGCTTAAGCAGCGCGTGATGGAATACACCCGTTTATTGGGTGATGCAACAGATTACATGGGCGCGGGTACGGTTGAATTTATCTATAACTTAGACGCTAACGAAGTCTACTTTATGGAGATGAACACCCGTCTACAGGTTGAGCATCCAGTTACTGAAGCAACTTCTGGTATCGATATCGTAAGCGCTGGTTTTGATATCGCAGCGGGTCGCTCTATTGCAGAGCTTGAGCCACAAGATATTGGCTATGCGATGGAAGTGCGTGTAACGGCAGAGAAAGCGGCTCTTGATAGCAATGGTGTTTTACAGCTACTGCCGTACCCTGGTTTAATCACTGAGTATCAGATGCCAGAGCGTGATGATATCGAAATCATCTCAATTGCTGGCGAAGGTAAAGAGGTTTCTCCTTACTACGATAGCTTGATTGCACAGATCATCTGCCGTGGTGAGAGCCGTGAAGATGTGATTGTTAAGCTACACGACTATCTAGCAAATCAAGTAGTGATTAAAGGTATCGCGACTAACATTCCATTGCTAACGCGCATCCTTAAAGATGGCACCTTCAACGAAGGCGTATACGACACTAACTATCTACCACGCTTTATGGCAGAGCTAGATGTGCCTGAGATGATTGCTGAGATGGAAGCGGCAGCAGAAACTGTTGGCGTCGATACAGCATCACTTCGTGTTGGTGAGAGTAACGAGCTTAAAGTGATGGCGCAGGGCGCAGGTATCTTCTATACCTCTCCAGCACCAGGTGAAGCGGACTTTGTTAAAGAAGGCGACATAGTTACTGTAGATCAGACTTTAGCGCTTACTGAAGCGATGAAGATGTTCTCTCAGGTGACGCTAGCCGGCTTTAACCGTAAGAATGCGGTACTTTACCCTGAAGATCAGCAGTATCGTATCGAGCGTATTCTTAACAGTAACGGTCAGCAAGTGTCTCAAGGTGAGTTGCTATTCGTAGTATCGCCAGTTGCTTAGACACTTCACTATTAGCCTAAACTAAGGCGATAGGAATTAACCGGCTTAAAATACCCACCTCGTGTGGGTATTTTTTTGTCTGGAATTTATTGTTTATCGACCCCGTGAAGGCGAATTAAAAAGGCTAATAGCAGCGGGGTAATAATACTGGTCGCTATTGCCATGATCACTATGGCGGAAAATAGCCCGGCTATAATAGGCGGCGTAGGATCAGGGTGGTTGAAGAGTCCTGCCTGCAATGCAACGCCTGCCAATACTATCTCTACAGCCCCTCGGCCACTCATCGCGACTCCGATCCGCAGAGACTCTTGAGTACTATGCCCTGTAGCGCGGGCACAGAATCCGGCGCCAATAAGCTTACTGAGTAAGGCAACGGTAACGAGTAGCGCGACAAAGCCTGGAATAGAGATAAGAGCGGTTAAGTTGAGGTGAAAGCCTATCGATACGAAAAAAATCGGCGCAAGGAAACCCGATGTAATACCTGATGTTTGCCCCTCTACTCGGTCATAGATCTCTTGCTCCACTACGGCGGGGTGAAAGAACATACCTGCGACAAAGGCACCAATAATGAAATGCAGCCCCAATACTTCTGCGAGTACAGCGTATGCTAGAGAGGCGATTAACAACATACTAAAATCGATATCAGGAATATTTGTGAGTTTGAGGTAACGACCTACAAGGGGAAACAAGTAATAACCGGCTGGGATGGTAATAGCGAAAAACAGTAGCACCTTAGCCAACAGGGTCCCCCATAAGTCAAAGGAAAAAGAGAGCGTTCCACCATTGCTTATTGCAGCTAATAACAGTGCGAGGATAAATAGACTTAACAAGTCGTCCCAAAGTGCTGCGGCGATAATAGTCCTCCCTTCTTCTGTATCTAAGCGATTAAACTCCATCAGCATACGAATGGTTACCGGTACGGCAGTAACGGCTAAGGCGGTACCTAAGAACCAGCTCTGAATTGTCTTGAAGGGGGATTCAGGAAACAGCATCAGTCCAATTATAGTGCCTGCAATAATTGGCACTAACATGCCACCGATAGCCACAGCGGGTGCTGAACCTGAGGTCTTTTTAAAATCCAAGGGACTCATGCGCACACCTGCGAGTAGCATAAGGAAAAACATCCCCAGATCGGCCAGCGCCTCAAACGCTTCACCTTGGGTTACCTGCCATAGCAGGGGAAATGAGTCTTGAAAGCGGTGCAGAAATAGCCCTAGCGCGATCCCCGACACTAATTCCCCCACTATCGGCGGTAAGTTTAAGCGTTTGGCTAGAATTGCAAATATTCTGGTAACTGTAAGTAATACAAGAACTAAATATAGAAAGCGCATCTGTATTCCCAACCCTCTGGTTGACTAGTATGAGAATAGTTGTGAGCTTGTATAAAGTCTAATATTTGACAGGTATCAAAGTTTGAATGTGATGGGCCAGAGGCGGAGCATAGGCTAGAATTTTTCTAGATTGGTGTGAGCTGCTCAACTTAAAAACTTAGTTTGTTTTCTAGCCCTTTGCTTTGCGATTACTCTTTGGTATTTGCCTATTATACTTGCAAGGAATGAGGGGTAAATTTTAGATTCAGAGATTTGGCAATAGACTTTAAATTTATTTGGAGCATGGCGCCGAGAGATGTTGAACTGAGGGTATAACGCCTGAAGCTGAATCGCATCTTTGCTTGGTGATAGCTCTGGGTTAAGCCTATACAGCTCACCACCGACTGGTCGAGTATGGATAACGGGAGTTGCATCAATAACAGCAATACTCTTGAAGTCTGTATTGCCAATGAGGTGAGGCCATAGCGCATCAAGGCCCCAACCTGATGGGCTTTGGCCAAAGCTCTCTTTTAGGGTCACTAAAGCACTGGCAGATAAAACCGGCACCATCACCTCAACAAAATTACTGTAGCGTAAAACAGAGCTTGGTTGGCGCAGTAAACTCGAGTGCGAGAAGTAAGAGTCCATGGTCAATGCTGGCTGCGCCAGCGCTAAGTCAAAGCCATCAAAGAGGTTGAACATCTTGTTGATGGTCTTAGCGTCAGTCATGATGTCATCATCGGGTAACCAGACTGCGTCATATTGCGATATGAGTTCCCAGTTTGCTTCTATCAGCTTATGGATTATTGGCCACTTTCCGCCTTTGACTTGCTCATAGTAAGTCGCTTCCGCTTGGTAATGATTAGGCTTGTCACCAAAGTAACTTAAGAATAAATCAAAGCTAGGCGCTGCATTTTCTAACCAATATGTATGTAGGGAGTTGTCACCTACTCGAGCAATGACTAAAAATCTTTTCATATCTACTGACTCTATAAATCTATCTATTGTGCTGTAAAAACGGGCATTGTTTTCTGGGTACTCAATGCTTCTAAAAAAAGCTTACTGGCGGTTAGTGCTTCATCTATGCTGGTGTCCATATCGAGGTAACGATAGGTGCCCAATCGGCCAACAAAGGTGATATTTTTCTGTTGCTTGGCAAGCTCAACATATTGATCTAGTAAGGTGTTATCATCACTTAGTCTTACTGGGTAGTAGGGAGTATCTTCAGCCGTAGCTTCTCGGCTGTATTCTTTAAAGATCACGGTACTAGAGTGTGATTCCCAAGGGGTAAAGTGCTTATGCTCACTGATCCGAGTATAGGCTTGGCTATTATCGCAATAATTAACCACAGCGTTTCCCTGATAATCACCTTCATGGACTTCTTTATGGAAGTCTAATGTTCTATAGGGCAGCTTGCCGAGCTTATAGTCAAAATAAGCGTCTAACGGCCCAGAGAAAAACACGTGAGCATATTGGTTTTTCATGGTGGCATCGAACGTCGAATTGAGTCGTAGGGTGATGTTTGGGTGGTCGAGTAATTTCTGTATTAACGGGGTGTACCCTTCAATTGGCATGCCCTGAAACGGGTGGTTGAAATAGTTATCATCGTAATTAAACCTAACGGGTAGTCGCTTTAAAATACTCGCTGGTAGTGTATCTGGTGAACGTCCCCATTGCTTTATCGTATAGTCTTTGAAGAAAGCCTGATACAGCTGCTCACCAATGAGTTTATGGGCTTGCTCCTCAAAGTTTTGTGGCTGTTTTATACTCGAGTCTGCCTTACATGCGATGAACTCTTTGGCTTCAGAGGGGGACATCTGCGCGTTAAAAAACTGATTGATGGTATGCAGATTGATTGGCAATGAATAGACCTGTCCTTGGCTCATGGCTTTTACTCTGTTGGTAAATGGCATCATTTGACCAAGCCGAGTGACGTATTCCCAGATATGCGCTTTATCTGTATGGAAAATATGTGGGCCAAAGTGATGCTGCATGATGTTGCTTTCATCATCTCGCGATGAATAGCAATTACCCGCAATGTGTTTTCGAGGTTCAAAAACAGTTATTTGATGGCCAGCTTTGGCAAGCTCATTTGCGATAACAGCACCAGAGAATCCAGCGCCGGCTATTCCAATTTTAAGATTCATCTATTCAGCATTAGCAGTTAGTTAAGCAGGTAAGCAGTTTACATTATCTGATTATATTTTTTGTCTAAAAAATCTTCTTTAATTGAATTTTACTTTTTGCACATGAGCAATGTTGTTTAATTGCTGTCGCTGTATTCGACCCGTGCCATAGGTGTTGTTAACTTGTTCTTCTGAATTATCTGTTTTGTAAGCGGAAGGGCGTCTTACTTAGCGATAATCGAGTGAGTTGCAACCATTTTAGAACTTAAGTTAAGTAACATCAGTCTCTAACTAAATAAACGAAATCACCCCATTAGATGACTTTATCTCTATCAGAATTTTACTTATTAATTTTTATGAACGGTATCTATATATAAAATATCGAGTTATAAATTGATGGAGGTGCTCGTTATTTAACATTGATTGTGAGCGTCAATCTTTTGTCTTGCTGTTTATTATAAATAATTCGATTTGTTTTTATGTGAGAATTCAACCTTGATTGACAGTAGTTAAATGACTTTGCCAATATATGTGAGCGGGAGTCATATTTAATAATTTGATGTCCGAGTGACTATATTTAGAGTGGGTTAGCTTAAGTTTATTAATCGTTAATCTACTTCTCTTTCTTGATGCTAGTGTTTTGTATCTTCTTTTACTTTCTTTGTAGTTTTAAATATCGCGAACAAACAGCATGGTAAGTGTGAATAATGTCACAACTCTAATCTATTAAAGTAGAGTGGTTATTTATTGGCACTGTTTTAGCATTGTATGACCATAAATAAAGAGATTATTAATTAGTTTCGCCGAGTGTATTGATAAGTTAAGAGGGGGAGTTAAATAGCTAGCCTCCGAACTTTCACGATTGGATTTAAATTAGAGTTCGTTATATGAGATTTTTTAGTTGGCAGATTTGGTGTGCACCTAGGCTTAAAAGAGACAGGCCTCTATCTTTGAGCCTACTATGGGGTATCTGTTTTTGCTTGTTTTCCAACATAGTGCTGGCGGAAAGTGGGCCTGCTAAATACGCAAAAGAGCTGCAGCAGCTTAAGCAGCAGCTAGAGGAGTGGGAGCGGTTGAAGCCAGCGATTGAGCGCTTAATCAGCAATGAGGAGGACTTGGAGTTTCTAATTTTAGAGCTAAGTAAGCAGGCTGAGATAAAAGAGTCTCCGAAAAAAGAGAGCTTTAATCAGCATGAACAGCTAGTCAGTAAAAAAACTGAACAGCGGTTCGTCGAATATCCTAATGTAACTAAACCAACTTTAAGCCTTAATAATATGGTGACCGGATTCGATAGTAATAATAAAGCTATCGAAAGTACCAAGGGGATACCAAATTTATATGGGGTTCATTTAGCATCATTTAGCAATGTACGGAATATAAAGCCGAGTTGGGAAGGGTATAAGAAACGTTACCCAAATTTCTTTTCATCAGGCAAGCCATTAGTGGTGAGTTTTGTTAAAAACTATAAGGAATATTCAAGGCTTATCTATGGTCCATACTTGTCTAAAAAAGAAGCGTTGGAAAGTTGTAAGCAGCTTAAGTTGAGCAGGCAATATTGTGCGGTGGTTAAGTATTCAGGCGAAATGTTTTAATTAATGAAATTTAAAATATTTTATTAAAGTTAAATTTTAAATTGCCGATGAGCTAATCAAGATTGATGTTAGTCGACGTTTTCTCATTAGTTATTAAAAAGTGTGTTGTGTCTAATAGTTAAAAATACAGATAATAGTATAATGGAGTTTTAAATGAATAATGTTTCTATGGTGGCAAAAGCTGTTGGCTTAGCATTAGTTGTTGCAGTTTCATCGCCAGTTTTAGCTGCTGAAACTGAGAATGCTACAGCATCTGTAACAGTTAAAAATGCTTTTGAAATGGTAGTGGCTAAGCCATTGAATTTTGGTGAGATTACTGCTGTGGTCGATCTGACTGATACTGATGGCGTAAGTGCCAGTATTACAATGTCTCCAAATCCGACTGAGCAGGCTACAGTGGTAAATGGGGCTGGAAATTTGGCAACCATTAGATCATTAGTACCGGGTGAGCCAGGTGAAGTGACAGTCGCTGGTGTTGCACCATATTCTGAGTTAAGTGTTACTTTACCTGCAGGCACAACTAATGTTGTTGCATCTGCAGCAGCTCCGGGATCACCTAAGTTTGTGTTAAGTGCTATAACAGCTTATATCACTTCAGGTGATCATGACGGTACGCTATATGCTGATGCAAATAAGTTGACTGCAGACGGTCAAGGTAATGCGAGTTTCAATTTTGGTGGCACGTTAACTACTGATGTTTACGCTGCTGATACCAACGTAATTGATAGACAGTATCAAGATGGTGAGTTCTCGGGTTCTTTCCCGATCACTGTCAGCTATTAAGAAAAAATAAACTTAGGTGGCTCAACGTTTGTTTAGCCACCTTATTTGTTCTAAGGCTAATTTTGAAACCAATCATATTTTTGATTTTTGGGGCGGTCACTTTTGGTGTAAATGCAGACGTATATTTTGAGCAACCTTTATCATTTGGCACAATAGTGATCCGTGATAATAGCATTCAAAGTAGCGTGACAGTGCCGACCTATGGACACAGTACTTCGTCTGGGCAGCTACTAATAATTAGCCCGGGTAAGGCTGCTGAAATGGTAATGACTGATTACCCTCCTTATGTAGAGCTTTCAATTACTCCTATGTTGCCTGTAACAACTACAGTGACTTCAGGAGATACTGAACAATTCACTTTAAGTGAAATCTATATTGAACAGAACATTCGTACTGATAGTACAGGCGTAGCAACCGCTAAAATGGGCGGAAAGTTGACGACGTCGGGTAATGGTAAGCATTATTTGAATACTTCCTACCAAGCTGTTTTTTATTTAGATATTAGTTATTAAGTCCATCAGTAACTCAAGATATTGTACTGAGGGATCTACAGGGCTTTGGTATGCCTACCAGAGTGAATTTGTGTTTTTACTGGTTTGAGTTTTTTCTATGTTTAAGAGTTTATTAAAGGCTGCTCTTGTTGTGTCGGTTTGCATGTTGTCACCTATCAATTCTGCTCAAGCCAGCCTGCTAGTCTCACCTATCCGTGTAGCTTTTGAGGGGCGAGAACGAGCCCGTGAAATAGTGCTGATAAATAGCAGTTCAGAGATCAAAACTTATCGTTTGCAATGGCAAGAAAAGTTAGCTGTTTCTAATGGTGGCTATAAAGAATTAACTGCTGAACAAGCAAAAGATTACCCGTCAGCAAGCAAAATGCTGCGATTTAGTCCTAGGCAAGTAACCCTGAAGCCTAATGAACGTCAGGTTGTGAGATTAGGGCTTAGACGCCCTAAAGATCTTGCTGATGGAGAGTATCGCTCGCACCTAAAGCTAGAAGCGCTGCCACCGAAACGAGCCAAAAAGCAAGATGGTGAGATGTCGATTAATTTAGACGTATTACTGAGTTACAGTCTGCCTGTCATCGTAAGACAGGGGCCGGCAAACGCTAAAGTTGAAATTACGTCTAAGGCATTGAGTTTTGATCAACGTAGCGGTAAAACGCAGTTGAGTGTTAACTTAACTCGCACTGGTCAATATTCTACAGCCGGAAATCTGGTTGCTTATTGGCAAGATCATCAACAGTCAGAACAAGTCGTTGCTCGCTTGAATAACGTGAATATATACCCAGAGGTCAATGAAACGTCTAAATCTATGGCTTGGATTGCTCCAGACTTTACACCTAACAGTGGACAATTACGTATCGTTTATGAGGGGCAGCAAGAGTTTAATGGCCAGGTTTTCGCTGAAAGAGAATTTGATGTAACGCCTGCAACGTTTTCTAAAAATTAACGATTTGAGGGCTGAGCATTAGTGGATGCGAGCCAAAGCTTGTGAATTCTTTCTTGTTGTTACGACCTAAGGGCATGTAGTGCGGTATCGCCTAAGTTACTTACTACTCTTTTATGTGCTCTATAGCAATGCAGGCTCCGCGAATGTGCAGCCTGCTTTTATTGATCCAGTATCGACTCAACAGCCTGAACCTGCATTAGTTCAAAATGAGTCAAAGCTACAGTTTTCCACTTTAAATAATGCCGATGTCGCGAGTATCTTAGCGAGACTGAAACAAAGCTATGGCTTATCGCAGCAACAACTGCAATCTCAAGCATTAATTTTAGCGTCAACAACCGACAACAATATAGTGCAGGATGAGTTACCAGGTGAAACTCTCGGTATTCCTGAAGGTGAGGAGTTACTGTTATCCCTCTATGTCGACAGTTATTATTTGTCTGATGTATTTGCTATAAAAAGCAAACGAAATGCTCAATTTAGCTTAATGGGTTTATTCGAATTAATTGATTTCCCTATTGAAGTTGATATCGGTAATAGCATAGTTAAAGGCTGGTATTTAGATGAGGAACGTCAATTTTTGATGCAGTTACCCGAGACAGGAGACGAAGTTGTCAGCGTGTCGGTTAACCAGCAAACTTTTCAATTAACAGCTGCTGATTACAGCTTAATGGCTGATGATATTTATGTTGCAGGCGATGTGATTGAAGATTGGTTTGATATCACCTTTGACTACAGTTTTGCAGATTTAAAGGTGGATATTAGCAGTGGCTCCCCACTACCTGTACAGCAAAGGTTAGCACGACAAAACCGTCAACTTAATCAGGTTGCGAGCCACAATAGAGAGGCGGTATTACCTTGGAAAGAATCCAATTACCAAGCGATTTCCTCACCCTTGGTGGATGTTCAAGTTAACGCAGCCGTCACTGAACATAATAACTATCAAAGTTATTCAGTCATTGGCGGGCATGATTTTGCATTTTTAAGTAGTGAGTTTTATGCCAGTGGTAATAGTAATGATGCACTGACTGATTTACGTTTAACCCTGTCAAAAGAATCTACTGCGGGCGACTTACTCGGTCCGTTAAAGGCGACAGAATTTAGACTCGGTGATATTACTCCCGTTAACGTTGGAGTTGATGGCACGCTCGGACAAAGTCGCGGTGTTTCAATAACCAATGATAAAACGGGTGTATCAGCCAACAATAGGACCATCAATCTAAGCGGTGATATTCAACCCGGCTGGGACATTGAGCTATATCAAAATGGTTTACTAATTAAGCAAGCGCTAAGTTTGCAAAATGGTCGCTATGAATTTAACGACATCGAATTACTGTATGGTGATAACCAATTTGAGATGATTGCTTATGGCCCCCAAGGGCAGGTTAAAACTGAAACGAAGCAGGTGTATGTTGATAGCAACAAGCTCAAAGCTAACGAGAGCAGCTATAGTGTTTCGCTTGCTGAAGTTGGTAAAGGGTTGTCGGGTATCTCTAGTATACCCGAGGATAACGAAACTGGTTGGGTATTAAGCTCAACTTATGAGCATGGTTTAACAGATTGGGCGTCGATTAATCTAGGTGTGCAAGAGCAGCTATCAGAGAAAGGAACTTCAGTCGATACCTATGCTATCGGTGGTAATTTTAATCTGTTTGAACGCTTTCTCTTTGATGCTGACTATCAAATAGAAGGCAATAGAGACAGTTCCTTAGAGCTTTCTGGACGTACACAGATTGGTGATCAATCCTTAAGTGTGCGTTATCGGGTATCGGAAGACACCGCGGAAGATTTAAGTCAGCGGCAATACACTGAATATAACTTTGACCACAGTGGCTTCATGTTTAAACACTCTCCATATCGTCTGAACTATCGCAACCATTGGCGACAAACTCAAACAAGTAACGGTACTAGGCACGACGAGTTTGGTAATCTGTTAGCGATGAATACCCGTTGGGCGAACATTAATAACCAATTAACTTGGTATACAGGCCAATCTTCTAATGACATAGCTTTAGATGACACGCTAACGGGGCAATTACAGTTACAAAAGAGCTTTGGTTGGGCATTTAGCCGAGTGAAATTAGACTACTATATTAAGCCGGAGACCGAAATTTCACGTTTCTCTACCGAGTTGGCGATCCCCATTAATACCAATCTGCAGTCTGAACTAGAGATAGATTACTACCCCGTTACGGAACTTCTAAGTAGCAGTGCTAGCTTAAGCTGGCAACATGATGCCTTTAGCCTCAATTCTACAGTTTCTTACGACAATACCGGAGATTGGTCATTGGGGCTTTATGGCCGCTTTAGCTTTGGCTATGAGCCCGATACTGAGCAGATTTTTATGTCATCGCGCAGCTTATCGGGAGCAGGGGCATTGATGGTGCGAGTATTTGAAGATGATAACCTTAATGGTCGATTCGACGCCGGTGAAGCGGTTATTGAAGGGGCAAGGGTCAAAGGGGTGCAGCAGTACCGCTATGGTACAAGTAACCAAGATGGTGTGGCTATTTTGACTTCGATGTCTAGCCAGAAAAAAACGGACATAGTGTTAGACCAAAAGAGCTTGGGCGATCCATTCTTAATTCCGTCAATTCCTGGAGTGTCAGTCACGCCAAGGCGCGGCCATATTCAAACCCTCGATTTCCCTGTGGTTAACGCTGCCGAAGTTGAAGGCACAGTTTATGTTCGCGAAGTCGATGGTACTGAATCTATAGCGCCTTATGCCACAGTAAACTTAGTCAATGCCATGGGTGATATTGTAGCGACGACTGAAACGGAATTTGATGGTTACTACCTATTTACTGATTTGATCCCAGGCGATTATCAGCTGTCCATTGACGCCAATTATCTTGAACGCAAAAAGTTACGTGGGGAGTCACAAATAGCGATTAGTTTGCAAAATAATGGTGATGTGATGAATGGCGCCGATTTTACTTTTGCAGAGATAATGATGACTAAGGGCTACGTGATGAATTTAGGTAAATTTAATTCGCTCACCATGCTAAAAACCTACTGGCAATTGGTTAAGCATAACTATGATGACGCCATGAGCCAGCAAGTGTTTTATATCCAAGATAAGCAAACAAAACGTTACGCATTAAACGTAGCGTTTCTGGCACGTAAACAACAAGCAGAAAATGGTTGCTCACAAATTACTAAACAAGGTTTGAAGTGCAGTGTCGAACCTTTTGAATTCGATTTTGAATCGTAACAAATGAAGGGTTTTACATTGAAGCCGTATTATTTTTCAGAGACAGTCTTGTGGAAAAAAGTCTTAAAATGAATGCATTAAATCGAAACATTAGACGGTTAAAGGCGGTGCTACTAGTCGCTATGATAGGTTTGACGGGCTGTGCCAGCCAGGCTGATATCAAGCTTGATAAACAGCGTATTGCGGAGCAGAAACAGCTCAAAGACAAAATTGAGCAATTAGAGCTAGAGCTTGCTGAGTGGCATCAAATGAAGGCTGGTTTGTCACGACTCATTGTCATCGAAGGCGACCTTAAGTTACTGGTCGAGCAATTAACTATGCTTGCTGGTGGTAACCAAGCTCAAAAAGCAGCTAAAACAACAGCTGCACCAGAATCGATTACGGCTACTAATACACAAGTTAACACACAACAAAGTGGCGAAAGTAAAAATAGTGAAGATGCTTCTGTTGAGCAAGCTAGTGAGCCGGTGCGTAAATTACCAATAGCTGAAGAGCTCACTAATGACGTCAAGGTGCCAGAATCTTTAGCTCAGAAAACCTATGCCTCTGCCTACCCTGGTGCGCCTGAGCAGCCTGTCGAGGCCAATGCAAAGGTCTTGAAGTATGCGAATAATGCGAAGTCAGTACCCAAAGCCACACTGGTGAAAGGCGACTATGCTTTGCAGTTATCATCAGTGGATAAATTTTCACGAATAGAGCCGACCTGGTTTGAGCTACATAGCGGCTTTGGCGCGCAATTAGGCCATTACGTACCGAGGTACGAGCGAGTGTTTGTCAAAGGGAAAACATATTATCGCATCAAAGTCGGCCAGTTTACTCAACGGCAGCAGGCAGTCTCTGCTTGCAAAAGCATGCAACAAAGTGGCTTAGAATGCATAGTAGCGACGAGTAAAGGCATTAATCTTTATAGCGGTTAGTTTGAAAAAATAAGCTTTAGTGATGGCAAGCTTGGCTAATAACATAAGCTAAAGAGCACAGGCTAATGAACATAGCGTTTAAGCGAGTTCATTAGCCTCTATCTTATTTGCAGCTGTACTGATTTAGTTGAGCAGTTCATGCTCTGCTGGCAACTGACGGCTGATCCACAAAATCAATTTATGTTTCATATTCGGGCCATCTTCTTTATCTTTGGGGAGTGCTTGAATAAGGTTATCTTGCACCAGCAAACGATAGATACATTCGACCTTATCTTTGGGTGAGATCCCTTGACCAAAATCGGCAAAACCTCTCTTCTTGGCGTAGCCTACACCAATTTCCATCGCGAGCTTAAGTAGTTGTGCATCGTGCTTACCTGACTTCATAGTGACGCTTCTTATGTCAATTACTCTTGCTCTAACGTTACCTGAAAATAGGATGATAGCAAGTGACATCGCGCCGATAAAAGTAGTTTAATCTATTGAAATTTCGGGTTTGTTATCAATAGATAGCAATTATTTAGGGTTGTTTTTCTGTCGATATTGCAATGGCGACACCCCATACCAGCGCTTAAACGCTCGGGTAAAATTACTCGGATCTTTAAAGCCTAGCCGAAACGCGATCTCTAGCATTGAGAGCTGAGGGGTCGCTAGATATTTTTGTGCCAAATCTTTTCTGAGCTGTTCGACTTGCTCGCTAAAAGAGGTACCTTCCTCACGCAGTTTTCGTTGTAAATTGCGGCTGCTCATATGAAATGCCTTAGCAATGGCATCTCTATCTGGGTTACCTAGCGTCATGGCAATGCTGATTTCTTTAGAGACTCTTTGGCTAAAAGGTTGACTCACAATGGATTGGAAATAGGCTTGTATCGCCTCATCATTTTTTAAGGCAAGCTCTCTATTGGCAGAGGGGAAAGGTAAGCCAAGGTCTCGGTTTGAATAGAAGATCTTGTTGTGGCCTGCCGAAAACTTCACAGGGCAACAAAACAATGTGCTAAAAGGTTGTGAGTCGAAGGGCTCTCGGCGTTCAAGCTCTAGTCGTATGGGCGTTATTTGGCCATGACTGGTTTGCAGGGCCATAAGGTAACTGGTAGCCATAAAAGCATCGATAGCTTCATCGGCGTAGTGATTCCCCATAATCTTATTAAAGCACAGCGCAGACTCACACTCACCACGCTCTATATCCATCTCAAGCACATTACTGATTATGGTGTAATAACGCTTTATTCTAGACCAGGCATCTTCTAAAGATTCGCTTACCAGCAGTGAAAAACTCAATGCGTTAAAGCTGGTAGGTTGCACAAAGTTGGCGACTTTTAGGCCAATGGCTTCGTCACCGCTCGTTGTCACTGCTCGTCGCCATAATTGGGTCATTTGCTGTGTGAGTAGCCGTGCATTGGGGTCATGCAGCAGAGCTTTGTCGATGCCTAGTTCATTGAGTATGTGTTGACTATCGACCCCCGTTGAATCAATGGTTCGGCATACGGCTAGAGCCCAAGATGCGATGGTCGTCGACTCATCTGTTAACTTGCCTTTGTCTTTTAAAGTCATAAATCTGTCTCAATCCGACCATAAATCACTGTTCGCTTGGTTTAGGTTACAAATAATGCTACTTAAGCTCAATCTTTATCCTATTCGAATGTAATAGCGTTGGGGGAAAGCTAAGACCAACGTTTAAGGGGTAAGGCATTTCTGTCGGGTAAAATAAAAGGAATAATAATGAATCATTACTCGTTAACCTCTATAAGTTATGTAAAAAAATCCCTGTTGACGCTGATATCTTGCTTATCGATCGTATCTATAGCTGGGTGTAATTCGGATTCAGATGCTGAACCGCTTACAGGCAAACAAATTGAGCCCAGCGCTTGCTTCTGGGTTGGCCCCTACAACATTGATCACCCAGAGCGTAACTTTGCCTATCCTGACACTGGCGCTAACTACTGGCATGCGGGCTATATTTTGCCAGAAGGTGCCAGTTTAACTTTGCACGGTGAGTATCCCTATGCGCGTTATATTTCCCTCAATAGCTACCGCGCCGATACCTCGCCTGCAACGGCGATAACAGATAAAGATATCATCGCCGATGACGGCTCCTTTAATCCCTATATTCAAGATGCAGAGCGTAAAAATCAGTTGAGAGAGTACACGCTGACGGTTGCTCAAGGGGCTGCGGAAGGTGAACTGCCTGCTAACACCTTATTTGATTATGCCGAGCAGGGAGCTAAAGCCGTACTCATTTATCGTATTTACGTAAGTGATGAAGGAGAGGATGAGCAAGGCGGTGTAGAACTGCCGGCCGTTGAGCTGACGCTCGCAAGTGGTGAGGCTTTATTTGGTCAGCAAGCATGTGATGCGCTGCAGGTCGATAGTGATAATCTAGCCATTCCATTAGTCCCTAAGGAAACCTACGCCAAGATCCGCTCAAATCCAGCATTTGATCCCGCTAGAAATCCAGCAGTTTGGCGAGCGGCCTATAACGGTGCTTTTGGTATTCAGTGTAACTTTCTTGGAAAGTGTGACGGTGAGCCAGAGCGGAAAGTAAACTTCTATGCCAATGCAGATAATCAATATGTCAGCACTTTCTTAAATAGTGATTTTGGTGAAGTTGCCATCACCCGAGGTAAGTTGCCTATAGTGCCTAAAACTCTTGCAGGAAATACTGTATTCGATGAATCCGAGTCTCAAATGCGTTACTGGTCGATTTGCCAGAACGAGTATTACTCGCAAGTGGTGACAGCATGCTTATTCGATGAGGAGCTTGTAGTCGATAGCGACGGTTACTACACAGTTATTACTAGCCCAGCAACTAGTAAACCGAGTAACGCTAATGCGGAGTGTGGTTATAACTACCTGCCCTGGACGGAGCAAGGTGATGGCTTTGGACGAGTTATCGAAGGTGGAAATAATAAACTCAATGAAGCATTGCTCATTGTACGAAATATGCTTCCGAAGGCCGGTTTTGCACAGGCGATTCAAAATACTCGCAAACCGGGAGATGAGTACGCAATTATGGCGGAGTATCTGCCCACGACAGAGTATATGAGTCAGGCTGACTTTGAGTCTTTGGGCTGCCAAATCTAATCCTTATGTTTTAGGACGGCCAAAAAACTGCCATCAGGCGGTTTTTTTTTGCACAATATTTAGTTTGATCCGGATCATTGTTGGTCTCGGTTTAGCTTCATTAAATAGTAAGTTTAGCTAAGCTAATATTAGGTAGTTGTTAGTGGAGATAGCTATGGACAAAGTATTTATTATTTCCCAAAGAGAAGAGGCTCATGTCGATGCTGTATCGGCGGGAGTCGAACTTGCCAGAGTATTAGGTAAACGTGCCGAAGTATTTGCTTATAGTTTTGAATATTTTGGCAATGCCGAGTACTACAATCCTAAGTTTGTTGCGGTTGCACAAAAGCATGTAATGAAGCAGCGAATGGCAAAGATCGAGTTGGAGCTAGAGAGTATTCATGCCGAAGATACGCCAACCCACAGCGTGTGGAGTAAAGATCTCTATGAGCATGCTTGTCATCACTCAGACCGTCATGGTTTCGATCTTATGGTTAAAGCGGTACACCATGCAGAGCACTATTTACCTGTAGATTGGAACCTTATTCGTCATACCCGAGTGCCATTAATGCTGCTGACCGATAATCCGCTGCTGAAGAATAATACCGTGATGATGGCGCTCGATCTGGATAGCAAAAAAACCTTAAAGCAGCAGTTGAATCAAGCCGTGATTCGTCAGGCAACCACCTTGGCAAAAGCGACAGGATGCGAGTTACATCTTGCATTTGTGATCCGATTACCTCAAGTGATCCATGATATGGAGATAGTCGATACTCATGCCATGGTCAGGGAGGCTAGGGAAAAACATCAAGCTTTGTTTGATGAGCTCAATATCGATCCTAAGTGCCTGCATATTACGGTGGGGGAGCCGGATCTGTGTATCTACCAGTTAGCTTGTAAGCATAAGGTTCGCTACTTAGTACTGGGAGCTGTGCAGCGTCAAGGCCTGTACGCTTTTGTGGTGGGTAATATGGCTGAATCAATACTAAGCCGCATTCGCAGCAATGTGTTGGTTGTACCTGCCCGCGAGGGGGTATTGCAGCCTCTAGGAGATAGTTGATAGGAGAGAGTTTACACCCATGCGCGGCTTAGAAAGCCGCGGGCGCTGTTTGATGCTGGGTGCGACGCAGCGTCAAGGCGTTTACGCCTTTGTGGTCGGCAATATGGCTTTATAGATATAAAGCCGTATTCGCAGCAATGTGCTAATAGTGCCTGCTCGTGAAGGGCTATTAGCGCCTTTAGAATAATAATTTCTGCGTGAACAAAATAAAAAACCACCTCAAATGAGGTGGTTTTTTTTAGCTTAAACAAGCCGCTTATCGGGATTAGTTAGTTGAGAATTCGTTTTCAACTAAGTGCTGCTTGTTTTCAGCTTGCGGGGTGTGACACTGAGTACAGTTGTAGTACTCGTTGTTTAGCTTGCCGTCGGCCAACATATGCGATGGATCCACAGCCGTTGCCTTCATACGCTTAGCTTTTGCTGGGCTGTGGCAGCTGATACAGCCGTTGCGCTTAAGCGTGATTGGGTAATCGGCTTTATGCGGGATCATAGGTGGCTGATGTACAAAGGTACGCTCGATAGACTTACCGCGCTTTGGATAAAGCGGTGCAGGATCTGCTGCGCGAATATCGGTTATCTCAGACTTACCGAGTGAGCTGATGTTAACAGGCTCGGCTTGAGTGTTCGCTTGCTGACCAGAGCAAGCACTAAGCGCCATCACTAGCGCAGCTAAGGTGAGTACTTTTTTCATTGGTTGTTCTCCGCCTTTAGGGCAATTCGATTTTGATACTTTCGATTCTGAAACTGGAAAACGCGTTGGGCGCAAACGTCGATACAGCGGCCGCATTGAGTGCAATCACTGTCGGTTATCATGGGCTGCTTGCCTTTGAGGGCAGGCTTTAATACCTGTCTTTCAGGGCAGACCACAAAACAATCCATACAGTTATCGCAATCTTTTGCATTTACCGCAGATACTTTTATCGGACTGATTTTACCGAGAAGGCCAAATAGTGCCCCCGTTGGGCACAGGTGTCCGCACCAAGCTCTCTCACTGATAAATAGATCCAGTAAGAAGATGGCGGCCAAGACCCATAAACCACTGCCAGCACTAAACAAAGCGGCACGATACAGTACCGGGACGGGATTAACCCATTCCCAGACAGCCATGCCGGTAAGTATTGGCAGTATGAGCACAAGCGCTAGCAGGTAGTAACGTAAGTTTCTTGGCATCTCAGAGGTGCGAGGCAAGTTCATTTTACGTCGTAGCCAGCTTGCTAAGTCTGTCACCATGTTCACGGGGCAGACCCAGCTACAAAATACTCGGCCGCCAAGCACTGCATACAGCAGTGCGATAATCACGGCGCCAAGTATTAAGCTTAGCTCGGGTAGATGGCCTGTCATCAACACCTGCAAGGTAGCAAGTGGATCCGATAGAGGCACAACACCGAAGAGTTCGCTGGCTGAGAGGTTACCTTTAAGTAACCAGAGTCCGAACAAAGGGCCAATGGCAAACAATGCAAAGACACTGACTTGGCTAAGGCGACGAAGGAACAGGAATTTGTGGGCACGCCACCATCCAAGCTCTTTAATTGCCGCTCTAGCAAAGCCATGTGTTGTCGGTTTTTGCTTTAGTGTCTGGCTCATAATGCAAGCCCCTTGTTTAACATCTCAAGCGTGGTCTCTTCGGTGTTGATATAGGTATCGTGAGAAGCTGTTTTACCTAAAGCAATATGAGTCGGTAACACCTTGATCGCAGGTTCTTCTAATACACACACATGTTCACATTTTCCACAGCCAGTGCAGCTATCGCTGTTAACTGTTGGTAGGAACATGGCGTGGTGACCACTGCGTTCATTGTGCTGCATCTCAAGGGTGATAGCATCATCGATTAGCGGGCAGGCCCGGTAACAAACGTCGCATCTCAATCCTTTAAAGTTAAGGCAGTTTTTCTCATCGATCAGTACAGCAATACCCATTTTAGATTCGTCAATATCCGTCAAACTCTGGTCAAGCGAGCCAGAGGGGCAAGCTTTAACACAAGGGATATCTTCACACATCTCACAGGGGATCTTGCGTGCGGTAAAGTAGGGCGTGCCGGTTGGGGCACCCTGAAACCAGCGAGCCAGTTTCAGGGTGTCATAAGGGCAGGCTTCTACGCATAGACCACAGCGTACGCAGGCCGAGAGAAAATCTTGTTCACTTAATGCACCTGGCGGTCGAATCGCGAGCGAGTCTAACTGACTAGATTGCTTAGCAACTGCCGTTAAACCCATTCCTAGCAAGCCCATTGCGCAGCTAGCTTTTGCCGATGTGGCTAAAAACTGGCGGCGATTAACGCCTTTGGCTGCGAACTTACGTTGATCGACCGTACTCATTTGCTTATCTCTTCTCCGCTTTTGCTTAAGCGATTAAAGTTAAATTTGTTAGTGAAAGGCTTACGCTTTCATCACTTTAACTGGACACTTCTTGAAGTCTGTCTCTTTTGACAGCGGATCAGTCGCATCTAGTATTAACTTGTTGACCAGCTGGCGCGCATCGAAGAATGGCATAAACGCCACGCCTCTTGGCGGCTTGTTACGGCCTTTAGTTTCTACACGGGTTTTTACTTCACCGCGAGGCGAAGCCACAATCACTTCATCGCCACGCTTTAGACCACGTGCTTTAGCATCTTCTGGGTGCATAAAGATTTGTGCATCAGGGTATGCGCGATAAAGCTCAGGTACGCGAGCTGTCATCGAACCTGTGTGCCAATGTTCAAGAACACGGCCGGTTGATAACCATAGATCGTATTCTTCATTTGGCTCTTCTGCTGCAGGCTCAAATGGTAGGGCGAAAATCACCGCTTTACCGTCAGGCTTACCGTAGAAGTCAAATTCCTTGTCGCCTTTCACATACGGATCGCCTTTCGAGAAGCGACGTAATGTTTCTTTACCATCAACTACCGGCCAGCGTAGGCCGCGAGTCTCATGGTAAGTATCGAAGTCTGCTAAATCGTGAGCGTGACCACGACCAAACTGGGCGTATTCTTCAAATAGTCCTTTTTGTACGTAGAAACCAAATGCATCAGACTCGTCGTTCAATTCAGCTTTGCAATCAGAAGCAGGGAACTTGTTGACTACGCCATTGGCGTAAAGCACATCAAATAATGTCTTGTCAGCCACTTCAGGTTGCTTAGCAATAAGCTCCGCTGGCCAGACTTCAGACACCTTAAAGCGCTTAGAGAATTCCATAAGCTGCCATAGGTCAGACTTAGCGCCCTCTGGTGCTTTAACTTGCTGGTGCCACATGTGAGTGCGACGCTCTGCGTTGCCGTAAGCCCCTTCTTTTTCTACCCACATAGCCGTTGGTAGAATCAAGTCAGCAGCCATAGCGGTTACTGTTGGGTAGGGATCAGATACCACAATGAAGTTTTCTGGGTTACGGAAACCTGGGTACATTTCATCGTTAATGTTTGGACCCGCTTGCATGTTATTGGTACACATAGTCCAGTAACAGTTCAGCTTGCCATCTTTAAGCATGCGGCTCTGTAGCACGGCGTGGAAACCAGGCTTTGGCGGAATCGTACCTTCTGGTAGTTGCCATAACTTCTCAGCAATTGCACGGTGCTTAGGATTCATGACTACCATGTCTGCTGGTAGGCGGTGCGCGAACGTACCTACTTCACGTGCAGTACCACAAGCAGATGGTTGACCCGTTAGCGAGAATGGGCTGTTGCCTGGAGTGGCAATTTTACCGGTTAGCAAGTGGATGTTGTAAAGCATGTTGTTGGCCCAAACACCACGAGTGTGTTGGTTGATACCCATGGTCCACAGACTCATCATCTTCACGTTTGGATCGGCATAAGCCTTAGCCATTAGCTCAAGCTTTTCAGGCTCAACACCACTCATCTCTGCTGCGTATTCTAGCGTGTATGTGCTAACAAACTTAGCGTACTCATCGAAGCTGATCGGTGCGAATTTACCGTTACCTGGGTTCTTAGCTTTTTTCTCAAGCGGGTGATCTGGACGCAGACCATAACCGATATCGGTAGTACCTAGTGCAAAGGTGGTATGTTCGTTAACGAAGTCTTTGTTAACCGCATCGTTTTGAATGATGTAGTTAGCAATATAGTTAAGGATCACTAAGTCAGACTGTGGACGGAACACCATGGCGTTGTCGGCTAAGTCGAAGCTACGGTTTTCGAAAGTCGATAACACGTGCACGCGGCTAGTCGGGCTACTTAGGCGACGATCCGATAGGCGAGCCCAAAGGATTGGGTGCATTTCAGCCATGTTCGCGCCCCATAGCACGAACTGGTCAGCGGCTTCTAAGTCGTCGTAACAACCCATTGGCTCATCGATACCAAAGGTACGCATAAAGCCAACAACCGCAGATGCCATACAGTGACGCGCATTCGGGTCGATGTTGTTAGTTAGGAAACCGGCTTTGTGAAGTTTAGATGCAGCATAACCTTCCCAAACAGTCCACTGGCCAGAGCCAAACATACCAATGGCAGTTGGGCCTTTGGTCTTAAGGGTGTTTTTCCATTTGTCAGCCATGATGTCAAAAGCGCTATCCCAGCTGATTGGGGTGAACTCGCCTTCTTTATCATATTGGCCGTCTTTCATACGTAGAAGCGGTGTGGTTAGGCGATCCTTACCGTACATGATTTTAGAAAGGAAGTAGCCTTTAATACAGTTAAGGCCTTTGTTCACAGGGCTTTCAGGGTCACCTTTGGTGGCGACGACTTTGCCATTATCTGTGCCTACAAGAACACTACAACCTACGCCACAAAAACGACAAGGTGCTTTGTCCCACTTGATGTTATCTTTTTGCTCTGCAGCTTCGACTATCTTAACTGGCAGAGTCGCGCCTACGGCAGTTGCGGCTGCAACGGCGGCGTTGGCTTTTAGAAACTCGCGACGGCTAATGCTCATGGTGTTCCTCACTCTTTTCTTCTACTGGATCGACTTGATGATAAATTAGACTGCTATTTAACACGCCTTCTAAGGCGTTAATCGCTTCTACGCTATCGAGGATGGTACGTTGGGTTTCACCTTCAATGGTGACCACAAATTTACCTTCATCGGTAACAGCATGGATTTCGGTGCCTTCAAGAACTGATATTCTGTTCTTAATCTCAGTCACAGCATGGGGTGCTGCATGCACGACTAGGCTGGTAATATGAAATTCTTGGCTCATCTTGTTTACCTTTTATGGTTTGGTAATAACGCTTGTTTGGATATTGCGAATGTTATTTACCAAGGTTTATATCGAGTCTAGACCTCATAATTATTGTGGGTATACCTCACAAGGGGTATTGGAGTTTTTTGTAGACCGAGATCAACTTTTTAGTGTTGATCTAGTTCACAAATCTACCAATAAATACTGTTGTGCTGTTTAAATTGTGCTCATTCGGAATGTTAGCTTGCGCTATATTAAAAATCCAAGATATTCATAAGTTTACTTCTTGATAATGATTTTTGTTTATATCTTGTTTGCAAGGTGTAATAGGCTAGAGGTTATACCAATAAATAGGTAAATGTATTATTAAATTTTATTTAATAGCCGGTGAGTTCCATGTAACCCATGCCACTATGACTGCCACTTATTCTGATAGGGCCTTCCCAGTAGGGGATAGACAGAGGCATGCTGGAATCAGCATTGAGTGCCTGAGTCGTTAGCTGGATATTTTCTGACGGAATAGCAATCTGCCACGCAGTTGGGTAATGGCCTGATTGCATTTGTTGCCAGTCTATTGCCGTCATAGAGATCTGCTTATTAGTGATATTGTGGCCGCGACCATCAGGAAACATGCGCCGACCGCTATAGAAATGCAGCTTGTCACCGCTGGAGTCTCTCAGTTGAAACAGCATTAGCGCCGAGCCGTCATCGAGTCTTAAGGCGAACCAATCCCAGCCTTGCTGAGCTTTAGCTAGAAATTGCGAGCTCCACTCTCTATCGAGCCAGCCATCACCGTTCACCTGAATTGTTTTGCCATCTCGCTCGACAGTGCCACTGACCTTGATAAAAGGCTGGCTATAATAATAGCTCGCCACTGTGCCGGCGGCATTTTTTCGGCTATAGCCGTTATCGCCTTGAAGCTGAAAGGGAGCCTGACTATTGAGTTTGAGCTGGTAGCTAAAGCTATCGGTAGCTACGGATAAGGTGGCAGGAAATAACTGCTCGTCATTGCTACGCCATTGCCAATCATCTAGCTTAATCACCAGCGGCGATGTTTGAGTACCAGCAAGAAATGGATGGCCTCTAGACCATCTTTCTGCTGCGAGGTGCTGGGTTTGTGTGGTGATCGCGCTATGGGACATATAAAGCTGCTGTGTCTGCCAACTCGATTGGGCTAAGTCTTGTGTGCTTGCCTTTTCATCAGGATCTGGAGGGGATAGAGCGATACGAAATTGCGTCCATTGTAAGCCGAGTGATTCTCCTGTTTCGGTTGTTAGATTGGCAGTCAAATACCACCACTCCTGCCTGAAGTAGTCATGGGCCATGTGGTCAGTTGGGAAGGAGAGTGTTTTTCCCGGAACGACAGGAGTGTAGTGGGTGGTGTCTCCATCGAGTCGTTGCCCCATACCTGTAGGTGACTTGTTTGGTTCTGAGTCACAGCCGTAAAGTAAGGTAAGTAGCAGTAAACAGGGATACAGCTTCATAATGCCTCCTGCTGCAAGCTGCTGATCAATGGGCGGCGTGTCTGCCATAGTAGCGGCAGAACCACGGCGAAGGCACTGACAACGAGGGCGATCACCAATACCCTGAAATAAGCCAG
The DNA here is from genome assembly GCF_000018285.1 of Shewanella pealeana ATCC 700345. Taxonomy (NCBI): domain Bacteria; kingdom Pseudomonadati; phylum Pseudomonadota; class Gammaproteobacteria; order Alteromonadales; family Shewanellaceae; genus Shewanella; species Shewanella pealeana. The sequence goes on from NC_009901.1 coordinate 770,309, forward strand.
CCAGTCCCAAACCATGGCGATACTCCAACCAAAGGCCTGCAGGGTGACTTTATTAATTAACAGGTAACCGAGGATCGCACCAGTTGGTAGGGCGAGCAAACAGGTCAGTAGTACGATTAACAACATCTGCCCAGACACTAAGGTTCGCAATTGCATTCGGCTGACGCCCAGAGCATACAGTCTGGCGAGTGGAGCCTGTCTCGCTTGAGTTAGCATCAAGCAAGCGCTGAATAGGCCCACTGCAGCGACGAGAAGCGTTAAGCTATTGAGCACTAAGGTGATGGAGAAGGTGCGTTTAAAAATCTGCATGGCTCGTTGTTTAATCTTGCTCTGGTTATACATCTGCGCCGCAGACAGCGGAATCTGATTCTGCAGTATCGATTCTAGCTCGCTAATCTTGTTATCATAATCGGCCGCAATACTGCTTGGGGGGACGGGTAAATCTAGCTGCTGCCAGGTAGTTTGGCTGATGATTACCTGTCCTTTTGGGCTGCCGTAATCATAAAAAATAGCGCCAATTGGCAAAGCGGGAAGCGAGGCATTATCAAACTCAGGTAGGGCGATCGTGTCGCCTATATTGAGTCGATACTTGATTGCCATCGGCTCGCTGATCATCAGCACCTTAGCGTTGAAAAAGTCTTGCCAATGGTCGGCCTGTTGCGCCTTAATCTGATTGCTGTTTCTCAGAGAGTGGGCATCGCGAGTCATTAAACTGACCGGGGCACTTTGGTAATGGGTAGAGTGAAGCCATTGGCCATAAACCGCGCTGACATAAGGCAAGCTCTCGAGTAAGGCTTGGGTCTCGAGCATTTTATCGCTGGGAGGGCGGATATAAAGATCGGCATAGAGCCTGTCATCGAGCCAGTGCTTTAAGGTGATCTCAAAGCTACCCACTAAGGTGTTCATCGAGATATTGGCGGTAAGCGCCAACAGCATCGCCATCATGGCGAGAGAAAGCGGCGCGATAAGCTCCTTGCTCTCGGCTACGGCATATTGCCATAACCCCGTTTGAGCCACTCGCTCTACAAGCGACAAGCTTACTTGCAGCACCATGGGTAATAACAGCGGCATGGCAATGGTGACAACGCCTATCAAGGCGAGGCTATGTTGATAGTCCTGCGTCAGCGGAAACAATCCTGCGGCGACAGTTAACAAGATTAAGCCAATGAAAAAGAGCCTCAGTTGCTGTTTCTTTGCGTGGACTAGCTGTTCGAATCGACTCGCACAGCGGGCTAACGGCTGTTTGGCTAAGGTATTAAATAATGGGTAGCAAGCCAATAAAGCCGCGAAAAGAGTCAAGCCGATAGCCTGATATAGCCAACTCCATTGCCAAGCTCCCGGCATCAGTCTTGCGCCGTAGAGTTGCTCGAGGGTGAGTGCAATCATAGGTTGTAGCCAATGGCTGAGTTGCAGGCCGAGAATGAAGCCAACTAATGAGCCAATAAGCACTAATATCAGCAGTTCAAAAAGCAGGGCGAGTAGCAAGGCTCGTTGCGGCACGCCCTGCTGTTGCAGCTGTACCAACAGCTTTTGGCGCTTGAGTAGACTGTAGCGAACGCCGTTATAAGCGATAAACAGGCCGACGATAAATGCCAGTAGGCTCATGGCGGTGAGATTGAGGTGAAAGCTGCGTGTCAGACTCGTCAGGCCTTCACCATCATCTTGCAGAGTAAAGATAAAGTGCTGGCGAGTTTGTTGATTAAACAGTTTCTGGATCTGCTTGGTTAAATGATTGGGGTTGGCAAACAGGGCGATATAGCTGAGTTCTCCCGCTTGGTTTAGCAGCTTCTGCCCGAGGGAGATATCCATCAAGATGGCGTTGCTGAGCCCAAGTTCATCGCTTAGGGATATCACATTCAGTTGACAGCCGTTGAGCTCAATGGTGCCTTGAGGGGCAACTTGAGCGCTGAAGCTTTCGCTCATTAAGATGTAAGGGGCTCCCGATAACAGCTTCGCGAGGGGAAGGTCGGCAGAGAAGAGAGAGAGTTCTTTCGAGCCTGTAGCGGCATGTTTTGGCGTTGATTGCTTGGCTTGTATCGACAGCGCCGCGACCAGATCGCTGGCCTGAATATCCCAGCGCTGACCTTGGTCATCGGTCACAGTGCCAGTTAACACGGCTAAGGCCTGAGTGATGCCAGCCTGTCTAAGGGTAAAATAAACCGACTCATCAACTGATTTCTGACCACTAATTGGTGTGAGCAGTAACTGCGCCCTTTGACTTAATAACTCGGTGGCTTCTGAGTAACTGCGAACGGCATTTTCATTGGTCGCTCTAACCCCAATGAGTAGGGTGACGGCAAGTATGACCCCTAAGATAATCGCTCCGGCTTGCAGTGGCGACTTAAGGTAATGACGTGCGAATACCCCTAAACTTAACCGTATTGTTAGCCCGTGCTGTCTTCTTACAGGGCTACTCATGGATCTTTCCCAGTTCTAGATGCCAGCGCCTCTTCATAAAGGCGGCGCAGTCACTACTGTGAGTGACCATTAAGACACAGGTGTTAGATTCTCTAGCGAGCTGGGTGAGCAACCTCATCACCTGTTGACCGGCTTTCTCATCTAAGTTTCCCGTCGGTTCATCGGCGAGTAACAGCCTCGGCTTATGAGCGAGGGCGCGAGCGATGGCAACGCGCTGTTGCTGACCGCCAGATAGGGTTTCGACATTGCGACCTATAACGTCGTTGAGTCCGAGTTGCTCAATAAGGTAGTCGCACCAAGGGGTCCATTTTTGCTGATTTAAGCGTAATGAAAAGGCGATATTGTCGCGGACGTTGAGCGGGGTGAGCAGATTAAACTGTTGAAAAACGACCCCTAGATGCAGGCGCCTAAATTGGCTCCATTGCTTATCTTGCCAGTGTGTGGTGTCATTTTCGTTGAGCAGTAACTGGCCTTGCTTGATAAATTCAAAGCCACCAATGATATTGAGCAGGGTACTCTTTCCGCTACCACTTGGGCCGGTTAATGCCACCGTATCGGCGATATTGAGGCTAAGGTTAATATCATCTAATACTTGATGATATTTATCGCCATCGTTAAAGCCTTTTGAGACCCGACTCAGCCTGACAATCTCACTTGCCATTATCACTCCTGTCGCTGCACTTTACCCTTTAATTCAAATAGTAATCTAACATGCTTTACCTATGGTGCAGCTTATTAAATAAACAGTTTTTATATTGAACGCTACCATTTAAGGTGATTTAATGAACAGGTTGTTCATGTTCATCAAGGAGTTAGCTTCTTTAAAAGTGAATGGAACGCTTTTAAAGGTGTTAATTCGCAGTTTACCGTCTTTAATTGGTAAAGCCTGTGGCAGGTTTTTTTATGCTTGATAATGAAGGCTGCTGCTTGCTGTAACGTTATTAAACCAATGCACTTTAACCAATGCACTTTAACCAAAGCACTTCAACAAAAGCCCTGTGGATTATGGAATATGAGCAGACTTCGTACCTTTCGTAGCCGAATTTTATCGCAAATGGCGCTGCCTCTTATCGCCATTATGGCAGCGGTATTTAGTGTCAATGCTTGGTTTAATTATCAAGATGAAGAGCAAGACATTTACCAATACATTGGTCAGAAAGCAGAGGGGGCAGCTCTACGTTTACAGCATTTGTTAGTCACTGCAGAAACCGATACCCGTTCATTTTCCGAGTTCTTGACTGAGATGAGCAGTCGTGAAGAGCTTGCCGATAAAGATAAGTTGCAACTTCTATTAACTCAACGCCTCGAACGCCATGCTGATTTCTATGGCAGTGCTATCGCGTTTCAAAAGCACTTTATTCCAGGTCGTGAGCTGTATGCACCCTATGTTTATCGAGATAAAACTAACATTGGTATGATGGATATCGGCGCCGAAGGTTACGATTACACAACCGGTGAGTGGGACTGGTGGAGCCGCGCCATCGACGATATCAGGGGCTATTGGACTCCCCCCTATCTCGATGAGGGCGCGGGTAATGTATTAATGGTCAGTTTCTCGCAGCCGTTTGGTGATACACGACCTTTTACGGGCGTGGTTACCGTCGATCTGGCGTTAAACTCCATTCCGCAGATGGTGGGAGTATCGGCTAAGCGGATCGTGGTAATTGATGATAATGGCCAGCTCATCTACCATGCCAATAATCGCTTGCTGCTTGAGAGTAGCGCCGATAAATGGCTGTCTCAATCTAAGCAAAACCAGGATTTCATTGACTTAGTTAACCGAGGTAAGCCGGGCTACTCCTATATAGAAGATAGCGCAGGTGGCAAATACCTTGCCAGTGTTGGCGTAGTCCCTGCGCTGAATTGGCGGGTGGTGATCATGACATCTGAGGGGCTGCTTCATGGTGAATTTTTCCGTGATTTCACTGCCTTGAGCCTCAACCTGATATTACTTTCTATTCTGCTTCTACTGACTGGATATATCACCTCTAGGCGCTTGACCCGACCGATAGAAGAGCTAGAGGCGGGCATAGTTGCTTTTGGTGCTGGGGAGACGAAGCGGATTGCAAAGCCCCGCGGAGCGGCGAGTGAGATAGCCACCTTAACCGATAAGTTTAACGAAATGGCTGAGGTGCTAGAGGAGCGAGAGGCGGCGTTGCTGGATTCTCGCGGTAATCGCTTCGCAAAGTTAATTGATGGCATGAGTGATAAGTCTTTCTATTGCTCTGTTGCCCCCGATGGCTTGCTGGATCAGGTGAGTGATGGCGTCGAGAAGGTGTTGGGAGTCGCACCGGAGCTTCTTAAGCGCAAATATCAGAGGATGTTTTCTGACAATCCCATCAACGAGCTTAATTGGCAGTATATGGACAGGGCGTTGCTAGGGGAAAATGTGCCACCGCACCAGATTGAGATGCTCGATGGCTTCGGTAAGCTCCGGCGCTTAGATGTGTTTATGCAGCCTTTGCTATCTGATAATCAACAACTGCTCTCCATCGAGATGTTATTTAATGATGTGACCGAACAGTTTTCTGCCGTTGCTTGGTCAAACGCCGTGCTTGAGTCTGCGCCTGAGGCGATGCTGATTGTCGAAGAGTCGGGACAGTTAGTGTTTACCAACAGTCGTTGTCAGCGGCTGTTTGGCTACGATGAGCAGCAGATGTTGGCGATGTCGGTGGACGAGTTAGTGCCGGAAGCCGTTAGAGAGCAACATGCGGATCTACGAGCTCAGTTTGTGGCAGAGGGACAAGATCGCAAGATGGGGCTAGGGAAATCGTTAAAGGCTCGTAAGAGCGATGGTGGCGAGTTTCCGGTGGAGATCTGTCTAGGTCTACTGCCAATTGCTGATGATGGTCAGCGTCAGGTGGCCGCAACGGTTAGAGATATGACCCTTGAGCTTGAGATTGCCCAGCAGATCAAAGATAGCGAGAGTCGCTTTCGAGGCTTAGTGGCTAATATTCCTGGCGCTGTCTACCGCACTCGCGTTGGCGATAGCTGGGTGATGGAGTATATCAGCAGCAATATCAGCGATATTACAGGGTTCCCTGCATCAGACTTTATTGAAAATAGTCATCGTAGCTTTGCCAGTTTAATCATCGAGCAAGATCTGGCGGCAACCACACAAGCCATAGAGCAGGCACTTTTAAAACAAAAGAGCTTCGAAGTGCAGTATCGCATCAAGCACAGAGATGGCAGCATCCATTGGGTGCATGAAAAAGGCAAGGCTATCTACAATGATGATGGGGTGGCGCTCTGGTTTGATGGCAGCATAAATGACATCACCAGCAGCAAGTTGGCCCAAGAGAAGATCGCCCAATCTCAACAGCAGTTAGAGACGATCACCGAGTCGATCCCCAGCACGGTTTATCAGCTGCATTGGTGCAATAACAAGGATCGCACCTTTACCTTCCTATCCAGCGCCTGTATTACGACCTTAGGTTTTCACCGTGACGAAGTGATGAGTAATTTTGACTTGGTTGCTGAGTGTATTATTAGTGAGGAGCGCTCACATATTATCGAGGCGCTGTCGGGTAAGAGCAGTAAAGGTCTACAGTGGACCGAAGAGTTTAGATATCGCCATCCTATCGGTGATATCCGCTGGCTACAGGCGGGGGCTCAGGGAGATCTTCAGGCCGATGGCTGCATTATCTGGAACGGTTACTTGATGGATATCACCGACCGTAAACAGATAGATATGGATCTTGAAGATCGCGAGGCGCACTTCAGGGCGCTGTTCGATAATGCCGGCATCGGTATCGTCAATGTCGATGAGCGTGGCAACATTCTCGATTGTAATGAGCAGTTTAGTCTGTATATGCAAACCGATGTTGCTCATTTAAAGAGCCGTTCTTTCTTCGATTTTCAACACAATGATGATCGTGATAAAGCCAGGAGCGTATTTGCCAAACTCATCGAAGGTGGCAGTGACAATATACTCACCGAGCTGAGACTGCTTAATCAGTCTGGTGAGTGTATGTGGATGGATATCACCCTGACTAAACTACAAGATAAACACGGTAAGTTAACCTCTGTGGTGCTGTCGATGGCTAATATCACCTCGCTAAAGCAACTTTCGGTGGCACTTAAACAGGCTAAGGATAGCGCGGATGCGGCCAATCAAGCCAAGAGTGACTTCTTGGCCAATATGTCCCATGAAATCCGTACTCCGATGAATGCCATCATAGGCATGTCGCAACTCTGCTTACAGACCGAGTTGGATGCAAAACAGCAAAACTATATACAGAAAATAGATAGAGCCTCTAAGTCTCTACTTGGCATTATTAATGATATTTTAGATTTTTCTAAGATAGAGGCGGGCAAGTTAGATATCGAGTCTGTCGATTTCCAGCTCGATACTCTCCTTGAAGATCTCAGCGATATGTTTTCGGTCAAGGCGAGTGATAAGCGTCTCGAGCTACTCTTTGCCGTTGCCCCCAATATTCCAAGACATTTGCTAGGCGATCCACTGCGTCTAAGTCAGGTGCTGATCAATCTAATGAATAATGCCATCAAGTTTACCGAGCAGGGCGAGGTGCTGCTGTCGATTAGTCAGTTAGAGCGCGTCGAAGATGACATAGTGCTTAGATTTAGCGTCCGCGATAACGGTATTGGTCTCACTGAGGAGCAGCGTAACCGACTGTTTAAGTCCTTTAGCCAAGCTGATACCTCAACCACCCGAAAATATGGTGGAACGGGATTAGGCCTTGCCATCAGTAAGCAGCTAGTAGAGCTAATGGGAGGGGAGATAGGGGTTGAAAGTCAGTTTGGTAATGGCAGTACCTTTTTCTTTAGTGTGAGGCTGAAGGTTGCCGATAATAAGCTGTTAAAGGTTAAACATGAGATCGAAGGGATGCGAATCTTAGTGGCCGATGATAACGCAACCGCCCGCGATATTCTGCGCACGACTCTTGAGAGTATGGGTTTTGTAGTGGATGCAGTTAAGAGTGGTAGCGATGCCATCGAGCGTTGCCAACATACTCACTATCCGGTTGCCCTTATCGACTGGCAGATGCCGGAGATGAACGGACTTGAGGCGGCCGAGGTCATTTTTGCTGAGCAAGAGACTCCCCCTAAGGTGTTGATCGTATCGGCCCATGCCAATGCTGAATTTCTCGAACAGATTGAGCGCAGTGGCATCGCGGGTTACATCACTAAGCCTATCAGCGCCTCGCGACTGCTGGACGGAATTATGTCCTCGCTTGGGAAAAACGGCACCATGGCGGTTAGGCGTCAGGGAGCCGATATCAGCCAAGAGCTATTAGGCCAGTTACAGGGCAAGCGAATTTTGCTGGTGGAAGACAATGACATGAATCAAGAGGTCGCGACCGAGTTTCTTGAGCAGGTCGGTGTGGTGTTGTCCATTGCTGATAATGGCCAGATAGCACTGGAGAAGTTGGCGATGCAAAGCTTCGATCTGGTATTGATGGATTGTCAGATGCCTGTGATGGACGGTTATCAGGCGACACGAGAGCTAAGAAAGCTCCCCGGATTGGCTAATCTACCTGTAATTGCGATGACGGCGAATGCGATGGCGGGAGACAGGGAGATGTGTCTAGATGCAGGCATGAACGACCATATTGCTAAGCCAATCGAAGTGTCCTTACTCTACAGCCGACTACTGCAATACCTTGGAGATGGCTCAAAGAGTGTATTGCCGTCCGATCTTCAAGCGCAGCAGACCCAAGAGCTGCTGTTTTGGCCGCAACATGAGGCGCTTGATATCGACAAAGGTCTGCAATTAGTACAGAACTCTGTGCGGCTTTATCGGCGGATCTTTGAGCGTTTCTACAGTGGTAAGCGCCATATCGCCGAGGATATTGAGTCAGCGCTTAGCCAAGGTAAAACCGATGACGCCATACGTTATGCTCACACGCTTAAAGGGGTGTCAGGTAACTTATGCTCGCCTGATTTAGTGAGCCTGGCAGCTCAAGTTGAGGCTAAGCTTATTGACTCATCGACGGCGGATGTGAGCGATGAAGTAGCTAAAATCGCCGAGTTAACAGTATCGATATGTGCGGCGATTGCAGACTGGATGCATCATCTAGATAGCAATGACCGAGATGAGAGTGCTGATGACAAAAAGCCGCAGATGTCAGAGCCTGAGCTGCAACAGGCGGTGAGTGAGCTGTTACAGATGCTAGAGGAGGCAGACTCAGATGCTGTCGATAAAATGAGTGAGATAAGGGAGCGGGTCTCTGAATCGTTATGGAAAAAGATGAGTCCGGCGGTAGCCATGGTCAATAGCTATCAGTTTGATCAAGCAGTCGACTTGATCCATGCTCTGTTTAATGCAGGCTCACCAACCAAAGACTGACGTTAACCAGAAATGGATGTTAACTAGAGGCAGATTAAGCAGCGATGAGCTAAGGCCGTTAGATTAGAAAAAGGCTCGCATCGCTTAGCTATACTTGATGTTGTTATCGAGAGTGAGAACTGAAAGGAGAATCGGTTTAATGGATAAGGCCACCGTTTTAGTTGTGGATGATACCCCTGAGAATATTGATATTTTGGTTGGGATCTTAGGCGGCGATTATAAGGTTAAGGTGGCAATTGATGGTCCTAAAGCCTTGGCGCTAGCCAGTAAAAGTTCACCGGATCTTATATTGCTGGATGTGATGATGCCGGGGATGAATGGCTATGAGGTGTGTAAGCGACTCAAACAGGAGCCGTTAACCAACCATATTCCGGTTATTTTTGTTACCGCCCTTACTGAGGTGGCCGATGAGACCCAGGGGTTTGAGCTTGGCGCCGTCGATTACATTACCAAACCCGTTAGTGCGCCAGTGGTTAAGGCTCGGGTTAAGACCCATTTAGCCCTATATGATCAGAAACGCCTACTCGAGCAGCAAGTTAAGGCACGCACCAAGGAGCTAGAGGAAACTCGCTTCGAGATCATTCGTCGTCTTGGTCGCGCCGCCGAATATAAAGATAATGAAACGGGCTTACATGTGGTGAGAATGAGCCACTATGCGCGTTTGTTAGCTATGCAGTCGGGTCTGCCTGAGCATTACTGCGAGCTTATCTATAACGCCGCGCCTATGCATGATATCGGCAAAATTGGCACGCCAGACTCTATCTTGAAGAAGCCTGCTAGTTTGGATGATAACGAATGGGACGAGATGCAGCGCCATGCTGAAATCGGCGCCGAGATCATAGGTGAGCATAATGATCCGCTATTAGAAATGGCTCGCCGAATCGCACTGACTCATCATGAGAAGTGGGATGGCAGTGGTTACCCTTATGGTTTATCCGGTGAAGATATCCCTATTGATGGCCGCATTGTGGCGATTGCCGACGTGTTCGATGCCTTAACCTCGATTCGTCCCTATAAAAAGGCGTGGACGATTGAGGCGACCATGGCTTTAATAGAGGATGAGTCGGGTAAGCATTTCGATCCAGAGTTGGTGAAGCATTTTAAGCTGATTATCGATGAGGTGACCAAGGTTCGCGATGCCCATAATGAGTCGGGGTAGTCAGAGTCAGTGACTCTGGATAACTCTGAATTATTTGAGCTGAAACTAGCTGAAAACAAAAAGGCGCGGTAAGCGCCTTTTCTGTTTTAAGCCAAAGCAGCAACAGGTTTAATCTTGATCTTCTAGAGAATAAGGCAAGGCAATCAGTGTTAGCTCTGAGCTTTCATCACCGGCTACTCTAAGCTTGGCATCAAGCTGAGTATCGTTAGCCAGTACGGCTGTTAATAACACTTGGCCATCACGTTGAACCGCCTCGATGATGGTACCTGCGCGGCGGAATCCTTCACCGTCTTCCAACGCTATTTCGAGTTGGCTGTCGGCTGTGAGTGGCGCTGATACTTTGCCGCTAACAATATACAGTGCGCGCTTATTACCACCACGGTACTTCATACGAGCCACTGTCTCTTGCCCCATGTAGCAGCCTTTATTGAAGCTGATACCATTCACAGCCTGTACGTTACACATCTGCGGTACAAACTGGCCTTGATGGCTGGCTCCTAGGTTTGGGTAACCCGCTAGGATCTCCAGTGTTTGCCATGCACTTGCATCAAAGATAGGTTGTTCGATTTTAGCGATAAATGCGTCAGCATGTGTCTTGTCGATAGCCACAATATAACGACCCGCATCATGGAGGATTATGCCGCCATCGATTAATGTTAGCTCTGCACTCAGCTCACCAAACTGCGCCGTTAGCCAAGCATTTGCTTGCTCGCCTGCAACGCCAAGCAGTAACCAAGCATCACTGATATCGGCTAATTCTGCTTTGCTAAATACCGCATACTTTTGCAGTTGTGGTAAATCTAATGCCAAGGTGTCTTTTGGCATCATAATGAAAAGGGTGTCATCTTTAGCGAAGGTTCTAAAGCTGGCTAGCATCTTACCTTTAGGATCGCAGTGCGCGCCCCAGCGCCATTGGTCATTTTCTAGTGAGCTGATATCTGTGGTGACTTGGCCGTGAATAAAGCTGCGACCCTGCTCGCCAGTGACAGAGATTAAACCTAAGTGAGATAATTGTGAAAAAAGCAGCTCAGGCTGTTGTCCATTAAGAGGCCAAGATGGCTGAGAAGTTGACAGCGTCATAAGAGGATCCAAGAGTTAAATCAAAGAGGGTAATGATTGTACCGCTAAATTGATACTGCGCAAGCGCAGCAGTTCAAACTATTGCTGCCCACCAATACCAATCAGTATAAAGATTTGGTCGCTCAGCGAGAGTTTAGCGGCACTGAGACAAGGCAACGAGTGAAGAGCATAGTTAAACTAGGTTTAAGCTCCCTCTTTGTTTATTAAGAGTCGCAGTATCAGAGCCGCTAAAACTCGCCATTCTGGAGCGTTTTTGGCTGCCTACTTCTACGTTGAACAACTTCACAAGGGAACAACCATTCTTTCAGTTATTCACCTTGAATTAGTTTGCCAAAAAACGCTCTGAGTAGATCAACTTCTTATACTGATTGGTATAAGAGATAAAAAATAAAGGCCGTATAAAGTGAATTATACGGCCTTATTTTATGGCTGATTATATCGGCTTTGCATCACTAAAATATCAGTGAAGCAGGCGAGTTCTAATCGTGCCTTCAATCGCTTGCATCTCGACAAGCGCTTCATCAGCCTTATCAGAATCGACTTCCATTACTACGTAACCAATTTCAGCGGTGGTCTGTAGATACTGAGCAGCAATGTTGATGCCTTTTTCTGCAAATGCCGAGTTAATCTGGATAAGAATACCCGGACGGTTACGATGAATATGCAGTAAGCGCGACGTACCAGAGTGTTGAGCGAGCGACACTTCAGGGAAGTTAACCGCCGTCATAGTTGAACCATTGTCTGAGTATTTAGCTAGCTTACCCGCAACTTCGATACCGATATTTTCCTGTGCTTCCGCCGTGCTGCCGCCAACATGTGGGGTCAGTAGCACGTTATCTAGGCCGCGGAGTGGGCTAAGGAATTCGTCATCATTCGACTTTGGCTCAACAGGGAATACGTCAATTGCCGCGCCCGCCAGATGTTCCTCTTTTAATGAGGCGGCTAGAGCGTCGATATCGACCACAGTACCGCGAGAGGCATTGATCAGAATGCTGCCTTTACGCATGCTGGCCAGTTCTTCGTGACCTATCATCTCTTTTGTCTGTGCTGTTTCTGGTACGTGCAAACTGACTACATCGGCAATCGATAGCAGTTGCTGTAGTGAGTGTACTTGCTGGGCGTTACCTAGCGGTAGCTTATCTTCAATATCGAAGAACACAACGCGCATACCAAGTGTTTCAGCAAGAATACCAAGCTGGGTACCAATATGGCCGTAGCCGATAACACCTAATGTTTTACCGCGAGCTTCAAAGCTACCTGAAGCGCTCTTTAGCCAGCCGCCGCGATGAGCCAAAGCATTACGCTGCGGGATCCCGCGCAGTAACATGATGATTTCGCCCAATACCAGCTCAGCTACGCTGCGCGTATTTGAGAATGGTGCGTTGAATACTGGGATCCCCAGTTTTTCAGCCGCTGCGAGACTGACTTGGTTGGTGCCGATACAGAAACAACCAATACCAACGAGTTTGTCGGCTTGGGATAATACTTCTTCAGTCAATTGGGTACGGGAGCGGATACCAATGAAGTGTGCATCTTTTACAGCAGCGTGTAATTCATCTTCTGCTAGTGATGCTTTGTGATATTCAATGTTGGTGTAACCCGCACGTTCAAACACATCTACCGCAGATTGGTGGACGCCTTCCAACAGCAGGATCTTAATTCTATCCTTGTCCAGCGAGTGTTTCGCCATGATTTATGTACCCTTTTAGTTTATTTGTATTATGTATACTTAATGCCACCGCAGAGACGACTAAACTCTACGTTGTAGGAGTGGTTTGGGTATAGACTGTCAATGTACTAAGGACTGCAAAGCTTCTACAACTGAAATTTACTTCGAAAGCGTAACAGAGGTAACAAAGTAGCACTTTTTTTTGAGGCTGTGGAGGGCTAGATGGCTAAAGTGTTTATTCTGAATTTAGAACAATATCTTATATGGGGGAGATATTTTGAATAAAAGAGCTGCTTGGCTAGTGATATTCTTCGCTGTCTTGATCTGGTCAGGGATAAATCCTAAAGATCAATTTACCTGGTTTTTAGAGGTGGCACCGGCGTTAATTGCCCTGCCTATTTTAATCTACACCCGTAATAGCTTCACTCTGACCAGTTTAGCTTATGGTTTGATCTTGATTCACTGCATTATCTTGATGGTGGGCGGGCATTACACCTATGCCGAAGTACCGCTGTTCGATTGGATTAGCGATTGGACCGGAGGCGAGCGTAACAACTACGACAAGGTCGGGCACTTTGCCCAAGGCTTTATTCCGACTATTTTGGCGCGCGAGGTGTTTATTCGCTTGAGTGTGGTTAAAGTCGGCGCTTGGTGTAACTTCTTAGCTATCTGTTTTGCTTTAGCATTCTCTGCTTTTTACGAACTCATTGAATGGTGGGTTGCGGAGCTTACAGGCGAAGATGCAGAGGCATTTTTAGGCACCCAAGGCTATGTGTGGGACACGCAATCGGATATGGCTATGGCGTTAGTTGGGGCGATTTCGGCAGTCCTTCTCCTCAGTCGTTTGCATGATAAGGCACTGAGGGAAAAGCTTAATCTCGCCAAGCTATGATAAGCTTGCTGACCATAGGAATAACGACCTTAGTCTAGGTCGATATGCGCCATTTTTCAGAGTAAACGAGACACAACAAGTATCTCCTAGCACGAACAAAAGTACGAAAAATAATAAACAGTAATTTATGCCGGATGGTATAGCTACTTAGACCACAAGCTCTGATGTTTTCTCAGATTCATCTCTGAATTAACCTCTGAGCTTGTTCTACTTAGTGTATAGGCAAAACTTTTCAGGGAGAAAAGTGATGAGTAAAATTGATGAGGTTATCTTTCTTCATCAGGTGGCATCTCCTTGCCACTTAGCTATTCTTGCGGAGTCAATTGGACTGAAAACGCAGGTTATCTCTAACGTAGAACAGCTTGACCCCAATAGTCACAGTAACTGCTTTTATCTTGTCTCTCAGCAAGGTGCAGCACTGGATATTAATGGTATTCCGCTGGTGGCGAGTCAATTAGTTAAGCATGTTCCTGTGGCGCTTTATCAAGTCGAACGTGAAGGTCTATCTGCAGAAGCCGCGCTGCTTCAGGGGATCCGTGGTCTACTGTTTAATAACGAGCGTATGGATCTGCTACTAACGGGATTACGTAAGATGCTTAGCGATGAGCTATGGTTCGACAGACCATTAATGAGCAAAGTATTGCGCCAACTTGTCAATAAGATGGGCATTTCTGAATCTTTAACAAGTGAGGCCTCCGAATCACTCGAGGGACTAACCAATCGTGAGAAAACCATCATTCAATTGGTGTCCAGTGGCGCACGTAACAAAGAGATAGCCGATAAGCTGTGTATTAGTGAGCATACGGTAAAGGCGCATATTTCCTCTATATTCAGAAAAACCCAAGCCAGAAACCGTGTAGAACTATTGCGCTGGGCACAGTCATTTGAAAGCCAACTTAATTTATATGAATTAAGTCACTAACCAGCATATATAGCCATTTATTCACCACTTTAAAGCAATGTTGGCCATAGCTTTTTTGTATAGCTAATAGGCATAGCTTTTACGATAGCTCTGAATATAGCTTTGAAGTGTGTGAGTCAGCTAATCATGCCTACTTGGAGTTTTAGCTGCAGTAAATCGTATTTGAATATGCAGATTTGAGTGTTCTATCTTGCCCAATCGCTAGTTATCTTCCCTTATCATTACGCCAATTTTTTACAGAACTCAGCATTTTTAATCTCGGTTTAATTATTAACCGTTTAAATGTAGCGTGATTTATAGCTGTTTTAGCTATAAATGAGTCTTTGGTGATGAATTACTCAAATAGCATTCATTATTAAAGTTATAAACTTTCAGTTTTGTAATCATTCGATCTGATTTTGGCCATCGAGAGCATCTACCTCACCATTTTAAAGCGGTACTAATTTTGCCTCTTATGTTGCGCAGGGTGCGCAAAGGTGGCGCTCTTGTTGGCTTGGTGTTTTAATCATGTTTTGCTTATATTGATATATTATTGCTCCCACCTGATCTCACCACCTATGACGACTCAAGGCGATAAAAACTTTGTTTATCTTCGCCAAAAACAGCCAAATCCCTTGCGACAAAATTGCGTCTGTATACACTGCGCTCATATCAAGACTTTAACGGTAATAAATGTATGGAAGTTTTCATCAGTTTGTTCGGCATGCTTTGTCTTATGGGCTTAGCGGTTGCACTATCAGAAAATAGAAAAGCAATTAATCCTAGAACCGTACTCGGTGCGTTAGCATTTCAAGTCGCCTTTGGTGCATTTGTTATGTATGTGCCTATGGGGCAGGCGGTGCTTGATGGCGCATCAAATGGCGTGATGCACGTTATTGGTTACGCTAACGAAGGCTTAGCTTTCTTGTTTGGTGACCTCGCGAAGTTTGGTGTTGGCTTTATCTTTGTGATTAACGTGCTATTTGTGGTGGTCTTCATCAGCGCATTAATCGCCGTACTTTATTACCTTGGCATCATGCAGTTGGTTATTGGCCTGATTGGTGGCGGCTTATCTAAGCTACTGGGTTCAAGCCGTGCAGAATCGCTATCTGCGACAGCCAATATCTTTGTTGGCCCAATTGAAGCCCCTTCAATGGTACGTCCCTTTGTTAAGCACATGACTCGCTCTGAGCTATTCGCAGTAATGACTGGTGGTTTGGCATCAGTTGCGGGTGGCACCATGATTGGTTACATCCAGATGGGGGTTGACGTTAAATACGTGCTAACCGCCGCCTTTATGACGGCGCCTGCGGGCCTGCTATTTGCTAAGTTGATGTGGCCAGAAACTGAAACGCCACAAAACGACATCAAGAAAGTGATGGACGATGTGGCAGACAAACCAGCAAACGTACTCGACGCAGCAGCCAGCGGCGCAGCTATGGGAATGCAGCAAGTATTGTCAGTGTCTGCGTTGCTATTAGCATTCGTGGCTCTTATCGCCATGGTTAACGGTATGCTTGGCGGCATCGGCGGCTGGTTTGGTATTGAAGACCTGACGATGCAGGCTATCTTAGGTTATATCTTGGCACCACTTGCTTGGGTGATGGGTGTACCTTGGAGCGAAGCGACTCAGGCTGCTTCATTTATCGGCCAGAAGATGGTGATCAATGAATTTGTAGCCTATATAGACTTCTTAAAAGTATCCGACCAGCTATCAGAAAAGACCCAAATTATCATCAGTTTTGCCCTGTGTGGCTTCGCTAACATCGGCTCATTAGCCATGGTGATTGGTGGTTTAGCGGCGCTTTGCCCTGAACGTCGTCACGACTTAAGTGCACTAGGTATGAAGGCGTTAATAGCTGCTGCTCTAGCTAACTTAATGAGCGGTACCATTGCAGGCTTACTTTATAGCTTAGCGGGTTAATTTTCCCATAAGCTTAGTTTGAAATCGTAGTATTTTTTATAAGAGTACTTGTTTACTAGCGCAAACAAGTACTCAACTTTTTAAGGAAGTATCATGACTCCACATATCAATGCCGAAAACGGCGCGTTTGCTAAAACTGTCCTAATGCCTGGCGATCCGCTACGAGCGAAATATATTGCCGACAACTTTTTAGAAAACGCTGTGCTTGTGACTGACGTGCGCAACATGTTGGGTTACACCGGCGAATACAAGGGCAAGAAGATCTCTGTTATGGGATCTGGCATGGGTATTCCATCTATCTCTATTTACGCCAAAGAGCTAATCACTGAGTACGGTGTTGAAAACATTATCCGTATCGGCTCATGTGGCGCGGTAAGCGACAAGATTAAGTTGATGGATGTTGTAATGGCGATGGGCGCGAGCACAGATTCTGCCGTTAACAGAACTCGCTTTGCCAACACTGACTTTGCCATGATTGCTGACTTTAACTTACTTAAGCGTGCTGCAGACTCTGCTGAGAAGTTAGGTGCTAGCTACCACGTAGGTAACTTGTACTCTTCAGACTTGTTCTACTGTGCTGACGAGAGCCGTTACGACTTGATGGAGAAGTACGGAATTTTAGGCGTCGAGATGGAAGCGGCTGGCCTTTATGGCGTAGCAACTGAGTTTGGTGCTAACGCATTGGCTATGATGACGGTAACCGATCACCTACGCCAAGGTTTACACCTAACGGCTGAAGAGCGTCAGCAAACGCTTAATGACATGATTAAGCTCACGTTAGATGCCGTTGAAGACCTTCTTTAATAAAGGGTTAAGCTTGATAAGATAGGCTGCGCGACTATTTAGCAAGAAATTCGAACAGCTTATCTCTTTACCCTCTGGCCCGCGATTATGCACACTAAGTTGGACGCCTCTTTAGCGTAATCGACAAAAAAAATTTAAGTATTCTCGCGGGCCAACTCTGCTTTACCTTTCCTCAAGCGCTAGCTCCATAGCGTATGAATATCTATTGATATAAAAGTAATCACTAATGTAGGACCAGTTGAGCCATGCTCAGCCCATACCTGTTTCAAGATCTTGTCTGACAAAGTAGACTGTGGCCAATATCAAGGATCTGTAGCTGTAATCAGTAACAGTCATTCACAGTCAACAATAATATTAGTGGAAGTTAAATATGTCGATTTGGTTTAAGCCAGTAACTCTTGAAGTGTGTGCGAAAATGGATGCGGGTATGCATGGTAAAGGCACCTTGATGCAGACGCTTGGGATAACTATTACCGAGATTGGTGATGATTATATGAAGGCGACCATGCCGGCGACCCCTGCAGTACATAATCCCCTAGGCATAGTTCACGGCGGCGCCAATGTTGCACTGGCAGAAACCGTAGCAAGTTACGCGGCGAATTTCGCGGTCGATTTTGAAAACTATTACTGTGTTGGCCAAGAGATCAACGCCAATCACTTGAAAGCCTCACGTAATGGCACTCTTACCGCCACAGCTAAAGCGGTACACCTGGGCAAGCGTAGTTCAGTTTGGGAGGTGCTTATTCATAACAGCGCTGGCGAGCTGTGTTGTATTTCTCGCATGACGGCAGCCATAGTCAAGCGTTAGAGCTAAGCGTTAGAGTTAAACAGTTAAACATTAGTGTTTAACTGTTTTGATAGTGTGCACCAAGCGGTTGTGGCTGCTGTATTTGATTTATCCTTCCCCTGACGGCTACAGTGGTTAAGCGTTAATACTGTGGTCAATTTCAGGGATTAAGAGCGCTCAAGTCGGAGCAACTTTATTTAGCTAAGGCCTGTTTTATTGGCTAACTTTTGCTCATACTTACCCCATAACTTTTATCAGTCTAGGCGTTGCTTAGGCCGAGTATCGATAATTAGGAGTGCGGATGGATAACGCAACAATATGGGAGTGGGTCGGATACCTAGCGTCAGTCGTCGTCGCAATATCCTTGATGATGTCTAACATCAAAAAATTACGTTGGTGGAACCTAGTTGGCGCCGCATTATTCGTGGCTTACGGACTGGCAATCGACGCGATCCCAGTGGCTCTGGTTAACTTTTTTATCGTACTGATTGATGCCTATTATTTGGTTAAGCTTTATAAGGCTGAAGCAAAAATGAGCGAAAAGACAGAATTGTAAAGCTTGTTGCTAAGGAGGAATCTTCGATTACCTCCTTTTTGGCCGTTCTACATAGCGTTAAATAGCTCACTTTTAAAAAAAACAGTATATTCCATTACTATTCGTATACTTAGTTAGTGCGTATAACTTACAAGGTGATTACCTGGTAGCGATTAAGTCTGAACATTTTATTTATTGATACGCATCAATAATACCAAATTAAATCAACATTACTCTCCAAGCCTCTAATTGAATTGAAGTTTATTTCTCTAGATTCGCTCGCAATCTTTTAATCTGTAATTGCGTTTAGAGTTATCGCCTTTAATCGTTTTATTGTTTTCGCTTCAGGGTCTATTCTTATCTCATCGACAAGCGGTTAGTTACCGCGTTGCCATAGCGTATCGCAGATAGAGGATAAACCATGGCTACCCTATTTGATTTAATCGAAACTTGGCTAGAATCACGCCAAGATTGAGGAGTAATGTATGAGTCAGCAAAACCGAGTTCTTACCGCACAAAATGGCGCACCAATTAGCGATGACCAAAACTCACTGTCAGCAGGTGAGCGTGGACCTCTTTTACTTCAAGATTGGCACCTTATCGAGAAGTTAGCTCACTTTAACCGTGAGCGTATTCCAGAGCGTATCGTACATGCTAAAGGTACAGGTGTTTACGGTAAGTTTACCCTGACTCGTGACATGAGTGACTACACCATTGCCGATCACTTTAACGGTGTAGGTAAAGAGACTGAAACCTTTGTGCGTTTCTCTACCGTGGGTGGTGAGATGGGCTCGGCCGATGCCGAACGTGACCCACGCGGTTTCGGTCTACGTTTTTATACCGAGCGTGGTAATCACGATATCGTAGGTAACAACACGCCGACTTTCTTCCTGCGTGATGGCATCAAGTTCCCAGACTTTATTCATACTCAGAAGCGTAATCCACAGACCAATCTTAAAGATCCTCATGCGATGTGGGACTTCTGGGCACTCAACCCAGAGGCTATGCATCAGGTGACGGTATTGATGTCAGATCGCGGTATTCCGGCAAACTATCGTCAGATGCATGGTTTTGGTTCGCATACTTTCTCATTCTGGAATGCAAAAGGTGAGCGTTTCTGGGTTAAGTTCCACTTTAAGACAAAGCAGGGCATAGCTAACTTAACGGCTGAACAGGCTGATATCCTTAAAGGTATCGATCCTGATTCATCACAGCGTGACATGGTTGCGGCTATTAATGATGGCAACTTCCCTAAGTGGGCTGTCAAAGTGCAGATCATGCCTGAAGCTGAAGCAAACACTTATAAGATCAACCCGTTTGATTTAACTAAAGTGTGGCCACATGCCGATTACCCACTGATTGAAATTGGCGAGCTTGAGCTAAACCGTATGCCGCAAAACTACTTTGCAGAAGTTGAGCAAGTAGCGTTAGCGCCAAGTAACTTAGTACCAGGTGTTGGCGCGTCGCCAGACAAGATGCTACAAGCACGCTTGTTTGCCTACGCCGATGCTCAGCGTTACCGTATTGGTGCTAACTACAATCAGCTACCGGTTAACTGCCCACATGCAACAACGGCTAACCATCATCAGCGTGGCGGCGCAATGGCGGGAACACAATGCCCATTCTCAGGCAGCCAAACAGGCGCTGATGCGAGCAGCAACTATGGTCCAAACAGCAATAATGGCCTGCAAGACCAAGCACAGTTTGCCGAGCCACCACTGCGTTTAGATGGTGAAGCAGATCGCTACAGCCGTTATGACCAAGATGACTTTAGCCAAGCGGGAGACTTATATCGCCTATTACCAGAAGATGAGAAGGCAAGATTGATTGCTAATATCGTCGGTAGCCTGAGTGTGGTGAGTGAAGCGACACAAGCTAAGATGGTTGAGCACTTCACCGCTGCCGATAGCGATTACGGTCAGCGAGTAAAACAAGCGTTAAAAGGCTAAGAAAGTTCCTAGGGACTGAATAAGCATAAATGAAAGGCAAAACAGCTAATACTGTTTTGCCTTTTTTGTGCACTATTTATGCTAGAACCTAGAACCTAGAACCTAGAACCTAGAACCTAGAACCTAGAACCTAGAACCTAGAACCTAGAACCTAGAACCTAGAACCTAGAACCTAGAACCTAGAACCTAGAACCTAGAACCTAGAACCTAGAACCTAGAACCTAGAACCTAGAACCTAGAACCTTCCTTTAAATCTAGTCCCTTCTTTAAAAAACCAAGGTCGCTACACCCAGTAGGGCAAACAAGACGGCGCAGCCGCGATGGATCCAATTCATCGGCAGCTTTTCGGCGCTAAAGTGTCCGGCTATGACTACAGGGACGTTTGCAATCAACATGCCTAAGGTGGTGCCCATCACCACCATGGCCAGAGCATCATATTTAGCCGATAGCACCACTGTGGCTATCTGAGTCTTGTCGCCCATCTCGGCAATGAAGAATAGAATAAATGTGGCTAAGAATGGCCCCATGGCATAGAAACGGCTCTCTTCGGCATCGACTTTATCAGGAATAAGCACCCACAATGCGATAGCAAAGAAAGAGGCGGCTACTAGATAGCGTCCCATTTCTGGGCTGATCCAAGAGATAGCCCATTGCCCAAGCCAGGCGGCAGCAAAATGGTTAACTAAGGTCGATAGGAATATGCCGAGTATGATGGCAGTCTTATTTTTAAAACGGGCGGCTAAGATAAGCGCCAGTAGTTGAGTTTTATCGCCAATTTCGGCAATAGCGACGGTAAACGTCGAGGCAAGTAGAGCTTCCAAGTGTGGATCCTTTAATGGGGATAGCAAATTCTAAGCACAGAACCTCTTCCCCAAATAGAGAGGTGCGGTGCTCAGGTCTTGCTGGGCGAACTCAACAGCTGTTGTGTCAAGTTGCTGTATGTACCATGGCATGAGGCCAATTATGTTGATACATACTCAGTAGAAAGTTTAAGTACTCAAGAGTATTCTTGAATCTGTCTACCGATAGCTACTCCCCTGAAGCGGATGCGCATTATAGCGACTGCGTTGTTTTTTTCAACGCTAACTAGGGACGGCTGTGATTTTTTTGGCAAATTAAGCGGAAAGTAAAGTAACTGCTGCTTAAGTTTTGCGGGGATGTTGCGATATCGTGCCGAGTTGATTTTATGTCGTTTAGAAGGCTTGCCCACGGGGAATACTGCTGTTAATGTCGTGTCAGTCATTTTTTAGAGAAAGAGTCGTAATGAAGCAATTCACTCTGTATTTTCCACGATTTATCCAGCCTCAGTGGCTAAGTTGATAAGGTGAATACACGTATTATTTAACTTGCCGTTGGGGCCAATTGGAATCGCTAAGGTTGATTTTGACCAGATTCGATTGGGGGCTGTTAATGATATTGTTAGCTTGCACAATTCTCTCCCTCAAAGTCGTTCTAAATCTGACCTATCTAAATAAAAAATAAAATTTAACAGGACCATTTTGTGAACACAAAAATACTTGGCTCAGTAGCCATTGTCGCCGGAACGGCAATTGGTGGTGGCATGTTGGCATTGCCGCTTGCTACAGCTTCATTAGGTACAATCCCTGCACTGCTTTTACTGCTCTCTATCTGGGGAGTCTCTATCTATACCTCCCTATTAATGCTTGAGATTAATCTAGGTGTCGGTGTGGGCCTAAACCTGCATAGCATCACGGGCAAAACTTTAGGTAGGGTTGGACAAATTCTTCAGGGCGGCTCGTTTTTAAGCCTGCTATTCGCGCTCACCATGGTCTATCTGATGGGCGGTTCTTCACTGCTTGAATCTAAGATGAAACTGCTAGGCATGGATATGGACAGCCAGTTAGCGGTACTGCTATTTGCGCTAGTTTTTGGTGGGTTCATTGCTGTGGGCGTCGGCTGGATCGATAAAGTCTCACGGGTGCTGTTTACTACTATGATTGGCCTACTGGTTGTCGTGGTTGCATATTTGATGCCTGAGGTCGACATGGGCATGATGATGAGCAACACCACCGAGGGGTTAGTTGAGGGGCGCGATCTGACTAATCTGTGGCTTGCGGCTATCCCAATTGTGTTTACTTCGTTCGGTTTCCACGTGTGTATCGCCACTATCGTGCGTTACCTAGATGGCGATGCCATGTCACTGCGTAAGGTATTGATTATCGGCTCTACCATTCCGCTAGTCTGTTATATCCTCTGGCTTGTCGTGACCTTAGGCACTCTAGGTGGCAAAACGGTTCATGAGTTTGATGGTTCACTGCCACTGCTAGTGACAGCGCTGCAAGGCGTTGCAGAGTCTTCAATTTTGAAGCACTTTATTGAGTTATTCGCCAATCTTGCGCTAGTAACCTCGTTCCTTGGCGTGACCATGAGCCTGTTCGATTATATCGCTGAGTTGACTCGCGCCAAAGAGAGCTGGGCTGGCCGTGCACAAACTTGGTTACTGACCTTTGTGCCACCACTATTGTGCGCACTTTACTACCCAGATGGTTTTATTAAGGTGCTTGGTTTTGCTGCGATTCCGTTGGTGGTGATTATTATCTTTCTGCCGATTGCGATGGCGCTGGGACTACGTAAGCAAAACTTAGGTGGCTATCAGGTCAGTGGTGGTAATGCTGCACTAGGCTTAGCTGGTCTAGCTGGTGTTGCCATTATCTTGGCTCAGCTATGGGTGGCACTATAATAGGCACTCTAATCGAATAGATAGCGAGAAAGTAACGCCAATGGCTGCGGGTCACTGCTTTGTAAGAGAGTAATTCATAGGCTGTTGTTACCCGCGTCTCATGTGATAAAGTCGAGCACTAATATGAAAATATTAGGCTCGACTTTTTTATTTTTGGGCCTAAATATTTTCAAATAAGAGAGATGTAAAAACCGAGCTTTACGCTGTGGTGAAGAACAAGCAATCAACAAAAAAATTAAAAATAATACTTTTAATAAATAAAGAAATGGACTTATAAAATGAAGAAATGGCTTTTGACAGCGGCTATGGCGACCTCTTTTGGCGCTCTAGCAGACGAAGGTATGTGGCAGCCTTATCAACTTCCTGCCATGGCAGATGAACTTAAGGCAAAAGGGTTAGAAATTGATGTTAACTCGATTTCGAAACTGACCGAATTCCCAATGAACGCCGTGATCAGCCTTGGTGGCTGTACAGCATCGTTCGTATCTCCAAAAGGCCTAGTCGTGACTAATCATCACTGCGCCTACGGCTCTATCCAGTACAACTCAACTCCCGAAAAAAACCTACTGAATGACGGCTTCCTTGCTAAGTCATTTGCTGAAGAATTGCCAGCAACCCCAGGCTCGCGGGTATATGTAACTGAAAGCGTTGTTGACGTGACCGCCAAGGTTAAAAATGGCCTTGAAAACAAGAAAGGTAACGAGTTTTATAAGGGCGTTGAGCAGAAAGAAAAAGGCCTAGTGGCGGAGTGTGAGCAAGAAGATGGCTATCGCTGTAAGGTATACAGCTTCCACGGAGGTCTTGAGTATTACCTCGTTAAGCAGCTAGAAATTCGCGACGTACGCTTGGTATATAACCCAGCAGCTAGCGTAGGTAAGTACGGCGGCGATGTCGATAACTGGATGTGGCCACGTCACACCGGTGACTACTCTTTCTATCGCGCCTATGTATCGAAAGATGGTAAGCCAGCAGATTTCAGCAAAGACAATGTGCCATTCGAGCCAAAGAGCTTCCTGAAGGTATCGGCAAAAGGGGTCAGTGAAGGTGATTTCGTGATGGTCGCCGGTTATCCGGGTCGCACCAACCGTTACCGCACCGCCAACGAAGTGGAAAACCAATTTGAGTGGTCGTATCCTGAAGGCAAGATCTTACGTGAGCGCTTAATCGAGATCATTAAAGAGACCGCACCAGAAGGCAGCGATGAGCGCATCAAGTATGAAAGCTCAATTGCAGGTCTTGCTAACTATGCTAAGAACTTCACCTCTATGATCGAGTTCTATGGCAAATCGACCATGCTTGATGACCGTAAGGCTCTAGAGCAGAAGTTAGCGAACTGGATTAATGCCGATAGTAAGCGTCAAGCTAAATACGGTGAGACTCTAGCTAAGTTAAATAAGCTAATTGCAAAAGGCCAGCAAGATCAAGAGCGCGATCTGCTGCTAGGCTACATGGGTTACAGCACCATGATGAGCACTGCTAACCGTTTATATCGTTTAGCCAATGAAAAAGCCCTGCCAGATATGGAGCGAGAGCCTGGTTTCCAAGATCGTGATATGACCCGCTTTACTTCAGGCATGGAGCGTATTGAGCGCCGTTATGCTGCGAGTGTTGATAAAGCCATGCTGTTAGATCTTATGACTCGTTACGCAGCGCTACCAAAAGAGCAGCGCTTACCCGCGTTTGATAAAGCCTTTGGCATCACTAACAACTTCGATGCGGCTAAACTCAGCAAGACCCTTGATAAGATGTATGCCAATACGACGCTTTCAGATAAAGAGGCGCGTTTAGCTTGGATGGACAAGTCAGTTGCCGAGTTCAAAAAGTCAAAAGACCCATTCATCCAGTATGCAGTCGCAACTTATGACGAGCGTATGAAGCGTGAGAATGCTAAAAAGCAACTTGCTGGTGACTTAATGAAGGTTCGTCCTGTGTATATGGACGCCATCATCGCTTACAACCGCGAGCAAGGTAAGCCTGTTTACGCCGACGCCAACTCAAGCCTACGTGTGACAGTGGGTCATGTGAAAGGTTACTCGCCTGAAGATGGTCTATACGCTGAGCCGTTTACGCGTCTAGAAGGCATCTTGGCGAAAGACACAGGTGTAGAGCCATTCGATGCACCAGCTAAGCAGCTAGAGCTTATCGCTAATAAGCAGTACGGTGATTACTATGTGAAGTCGCTAGATTCTGTGCCAGTTAACTTCCTATCGACGCTTGATACCACAGGTGGTAATTCAGGTTCACCAACCTTGAATGGCCGCGCCGAACTTGTGGGTCTGCTGTTTGACGGTGTGTACGAGAGTATCATCGGTGACTGGGGTTACGATACCGAGACTAACCGTTCTATCCAGGTGGATAGCCGTTATATGCTTTGGGTTATGAAGTATCTAGATAATGCCGATAACCTTCTAGAAGAAATGGAAATTGTGCATTAACCTTTTGGACCAAGGTTGGATAGGTCTTTTGGATGCAAAAGCCGAAACATGAAAGTGTTTCGGCTTTTTTGATCTTTGGTGGTTTGTTTGGTTTTGCCATATTGGCAGGTTATCAGGCTGCGCCTGACCAAAGTCATTAAGTTAGACTGCGTCTAACAATTAATTCAATCAAACTTCGTTTGATAATAAGTCGTGAGCTTCCAGCTCACACACGGGCAAGAAGGGGTCAACAGCTACCCCCTCTTGCATCTCCCCAGCCGCCCCGACGAAGTTACATGCATTAGATACGGGCCTCATGCTTATGGATAAATCGCTAACGCTTCCGATGGGGCATCCTGCCCCGCGAAAGTTACGCCGACATCCCTGTCGGCATCACGCGATTTATTCCAACACATTTCGGCAACTTCGATGGGGAACTGGTGTTATCTGTGAGTTTTGTGGTTTAGTTTTGCCCCAAAGTTAGTTACAGGTGATAAGCAGCGCAGATAAGTGACACTTACAGACCACTTTTGATAAGGCATTCATATCCATGCTAACGTTTACTTTTTTGTACTCGTTTATCCAGCACTACTCTGCTAGAGTGCTTATAAATCAATAGCTTTAGTTTGGTAAGGCTTAAATAATAGGTTTATTAAATGCGCATGCGAGTTTTGCCAAATATACGCGCACTATATAAATGTTAGATATATATGAGTAGTGTTTAGTTATGTACAATATTAAAGAGTTAATTAAAAAAGAGGCGGTCTTAAAAGATAACTTTAAACAGCATTTTGTTACTTTTTTTCAGCAGTTTTCTTATGAAACACTCAATAAATCTGGAATTAAATTAACACCAATTGAGTCACATGACAGCCTCTTATCTGTAAGATATGGAAGTGGTTTATATCTGATTCTTACTGATTATATAAAAGATTCTAACCCATGCAATCTGGAAATTGGCGAGTTAAAAGTAATTTATCGAGGGCATGGACGCAGAATCAGAAAACGAGTTGAAAGTCATTTGTATAATTCGAAATATACCAATAAATCAGACGGTACAAACTATACGGTTTGTATGAAGTTGAATGATGACAATGGCATTAACCTTAACGAAAAACCTTACTCAGATTATAAATGGGCTGTAGTTCAACACCCAATGACTGATAGTAGTAAGACGATGAGAGAGCAAGCAGAACAAGGGTTCGATGAGGTATATAATATGCCAATTGGATCCAATGCCTAACGAATAAGGATAGGCCGCGCGCAGTCGCGTCCTTATCCTGAGTGTTGAACAAGCCCGATTGATACCTTTATATAGTAAATAGCGACGCG
The DNA here is from genome assembly GCF_000018285.1 of Shewanella pealeana ATCC 700345. Classification (NCBI taxonomy): domain Bacteria; kingdom Pseudomonadati; phylum Pseudomonadota; class Gammaproteobacteria; order Alteromonadales; family Shewanellaceae; genus Shewanella; species Shewanella pealeana. The sequence continues at coordinate 797,184 of NC_009901.1, forward strand.
AGAGTTCACGCTAGTTTAGGTCTATGCATCATAATCACGATTTTTTCTTTATGGACTATCTATGAATCAAGGTGATCTTACTGACGAATGTTTCTTATCTTTAACAGTTGAAGAAAGAGAATCACTAGATAGAATCAGGGCACATTACCAGAAACGCGACGTATTTGAGTTTGGTACAGATGAGACATTAAGTCTTATCGACCGTTCTTATGAAGCAATGGGAAAAAGGTTTCGCGTTAGAATAAACCTTAAAACTAGAGATTTTGGCCGCTATGATGGAGAGCTGGAGGGTGTATTTCTAGTGATAAGTGATGCACTAAGAACGTTTCATGGATCACAGTTCTTTTCAGACACACCACAACAGACTGCTGAAATTCATAAGCAGCACCAATATCAAGTAAGAAAAGCACGGGGGTTATCTGACAATGCTTTTGCGGATCTTTCCGCAGTTGTTAACGGGCTTCTGCCCACCTCGTGGTCAAAATTTGATAAAGAGGAGCTAGAGTCTGCTATAGAAAAACTATCCGAGGTTAAGAATCTTATCGATAAACAGATAGACAGGGTAAATTTCGCAAAAAGGAGCGATAGTAAAGCTGAGCAATTTATTGTCAGCGTATGTAATAGCCTTGTCTGGCACGCAAATATAAAGCCAACGAAACCACTGACAGATAGCCACAAGAAAACGCCTTTACTTAGATTTTTGGAGGTGTTTTATCCAACCGAAGCAAAATCAATTCTATCAAAGATATATGACAAAGAGCGTCATACACCAGAAGAACAGAAAATAGGAGCATCTTTCATAAAACCTGTATAGGGGGGATTTTACTGAACAAATCAAAGGGATTTCCCCTCCCACACACGTTGGTACCTTTCATTTAAAGTTATCTCAAGCTTTTAAAAACGAGGTATATAAAATGAATGACTGGATTGACTTACTTTTAGCTATAGCTTCTTTGCTTCGGGCTATAGCAATATTAATTTCAAAACTAAAAAACAAAAATATTAAGCTACGGCGCAAACGAGCTAAAAGAAGTAAATCTAAGTGACGCCTACCGCTCATCTGAATTAGGCGTTACCGCACATCGAATTACCATACTTTTCCTAATCAAAATCTCACGAGCTAGATCCAAATCTCTAGCTCGCTTTTGTCCAAAAGTGAGTTTAAAGCTTCTTTAATCTTTAGCCATAATCGCAAAGCTAGATGAGCTGACTTAACTTACAGAAAACACCTTTTCCCCATCGGAGTTGCCGAAGGTATTGAAGCAAATCGCGTGAGCGAGTCATGGATGACGAGCTAGCCTTAGTAGAGCCATGGACGGCGATTCTGAGGCGATAGCGATTTTCGAAAATACCTGAGGATCAACAACTTCGTCGGGGCGGCAGGGGAGATCCAAGAGGGGGTTGCTGTAGACCCCTTCTTGGCCGTGTGTGAGCTGGAAGCTCACGACCCTAGTCAGGCGCAGCCTGATATCTTTAGCTATGCTAGAACCTAGAACCTAGAACCTAGAACCTAGAACCTAGAACCTAGAACCTAGAACCTAGAACCTAGAACCTATTTATACAACGAAGCATCGCCTTTATTCGGACGTGTCTTAAACCGTCTATGTAACCACATATACTGCGACATATTGCGGCTAATAATAGATTCAATGATCTTATTTCCGCGCTTGGCATCTTCAATTTCATTCTCGCCAGGGAAATTATCCAAAGCCGGTTGGATCTCAATATTGTAGCCGGTGTCATCACTATTACGTTCGACGAAGAAAGGTAACACTTTGGCTTTGCCTAACTTGGCGAGGGTGGTGGCACCGGTGATAGTCGCGGCTTCGGCAACATTGAAGAAAGGGATGAAGGTGGCGCTTGAGCGGCCAAAATCTTGGTCGGCGGTGTACCAGATCACATTAGGCTCGCGCAGACTGCGTACCATCTGGCGTAGATCGCGTTTTGGCACTAAGGCCTTGTTGGAACGCAGGCGACCTTTAACCTGTAGGTACTCCATCACGGGGTTATTGTGGGGGCGATACACTCCAACACCGGGTTGGAACTGTCCGAAAATTCGGGCTCCCATCTCAAGGGGCAGGCAGTGCACCGCAAACAAAATCACACCTTGGCCACTCTCTAGAGTCTGTTCAACATACTCTTTGCCTTTAATGCTCATGTGCTGCTGGATTTTTTCATCAGACCACCACCAGGCGTTGGCCGTGTCGAAGATGGCTTTACCGGTTTGCTCGAAGTTTTGCGTGAGCAGATGCTGCATCTCATTTTCAGACATTTTCGGAAAACACAGCTCTAGATTACGTTTGGCGGTCTTAACTCGTTTGCCTACTAGCTTCATGCCTAAACGGCCAATCGCGGCGCCTATCTTCATTTGGACTGGCAGTGGTAACAGTTGAGTTAACCGCATAAAAGCCACGCCTAACCATAAGAGCCAGTACTTGGGATGATAAAGGTGAGATGAAAATTGAGCTTTTTCTACCACGTAATTCTCGGATCCATTGAAAAATTACTCATTATTCTAACTCAAAAGTGATTAAAATTAGGTACAATCAGGATTAAATTTTGTGATAGATATAGGCGTTATGAAGATTTCTCTGCCAGCATTTGAAAAAGCCAAGGTTCTCGTTGTCGGTGACGTGATGTTAGATCGCTATTGGGCAGGGCCTACAGCGCGGATCTCACCTGAAGCGCCTGTACCCGTTGTTAAAGTTGAGCAACTTGAAGACAGACCCGGCGGCGCAGCGAACGTGGCGATCAATATCGCGACCTTAGGTGGCAGCGCAAGCCTTGCTGGCATCGTTGGTGTAGATGAAACCGCCGATGCATTAACTGTGGGGGTGCGTGCCTTAGGTGTTGAGCCTAACTGGCACAAGGTGGCCGATAAGCCAACCATCACTAAGTTACGCGTCATGTCTCGCAATCAACAGTTATTAAGACTCGACTTTGAAGAGAGCTACTCTCAAGCAGAGAGCGATGCGCTGTTAGCACAAAGTTTATCTGAGCTAGATAAGGTCGATGTGGCGGTGTTGTCTGACTATGCCAAGGGCGCCTTGATTTCACCACAAAGCTTTATTGAAGCGGCTAACGCTAAAGGCGTTAAAGTGCTGGTGGATCCTAAGGGGAGCGATTTTTCAAAGTATCGCGGCGCGTACCTGCTAACGCCAAATATGAGTGAGTTTGAGGTCGTGGTCGGTAAAGTGGAATCCGAAGCCGATTTAGTGGCTAAGGCGCAAGGTCTGTTACAAGCCTTCGATCTAACCGCCATGCTAGTGACTCGCTCTGAAAAGGGCATGACGCTAATCACTAAAGATCAACCTGAGCTGCACATTCCTACCGTTGCTCGCGAAGTCTACGATGTTACTGGCGCCGGTGACACGGTTATTTCTGCGCTGGCTACGGCAATCGCTGCTGGTAGCGACTTGCCACAGGCTTGTGCGATTGCCAATACGGCTGCGGGCATTGTGGTGGCTAAGCTTGGCACATCGACAGTGACACGTCTTGAGCTGATTGAAGCGCTATCTCTAAGCCATGGTGAGTCAGGTTTTGGCGCGGTCAGTGAAGATCAATTGGCTTATGCCCTTGAGCAGGCAAAGCTACGGGGTGAACGTGTGGTGATGACCAATGGCTGCTTTGATATCTTGCATGCTGGGCATGTGAGTTACCTGCAGCAGGCTCGCGCTTTAGGCGATCGGTTAATTGTGGCGGTTAATACAGACGCTTCGGTTAAGCGCCTGAAAGGTGAAGGTCGCCCGGTTAACAGCGAAGATAGACGTATGACGGTATTGGCAGCGCTTGCATCTGTCGATTGGGTGGTACCGTTTAGCGAGGATACGCCGCAGCGCATCATCTCGCGCCTACTGCCAGATTTGTTGGTGAAAGGTGGCGATTATAAGGTGGAAGATATCGCTGGTGGCAGTGAGGTAATGGCAGCTGGTGGTCAGGTTAAAGTCTTAGGCTTTGAAGATGGCATCTCAACCACGGCCATTATCCAAAACATCATGGCTAACCAGTAGCCATTGATGATTAGTCGCTAGTGATTGACTATAAAGCACAATGATAAGCTCGCTCGCAGCGACTGCCGCTACTGCTATTTTGGCAACACATATGTCAGCGGCAGGCATGACTGCATTAGGCATGACAAGTGGCTTTTTATGGACCGATATCGGCCCTAAACAAGCCCTTGTTTGCGAGCGATATCAGCTTGAAGCTTGCGCTGCGCAGCTTCCTCCTTCTGCTCGAAATCAACTTCCGCATCGAATTAACCAATTAGAGTCTCTACTTGGTCAGCGCGGCGCTATGGTGTTGCCTTTACACCATGGCGATATTGCTGGTTTGGTGATAACAGACTTTGAACAGTTACCCAATCAGCAGACCATTAACTGGGGCGTAGGCCACTTTACTTTGCCGCTTAAACAGCAGCCACAGCTAACCTATTGGCATGAACTCGGTCACCTGCATGCCATCGATGCCTTAAGCCGTCAGGGGCAAACTATCGACAGTGCATATCAGCATGAGTGGCTGGCGGATTTGTATCTACACTGGCGCATTACCAAGCAGACTCAAAGCTTAGATTTAGCCTGGCAGCAATACCATAGACGCAACTTGGCGATGATGGCGGACAGTGAGTTTATGTCTCATTGGTCGGTACCTGTATTGGCTCAGGCGTTTGAACTCTACTCTGTCGAGCAGTTAAGTCAGTTTGCCAGCTTTGATCTGTTCTGGCGGGATATTTCGCCAAAGCTGCGCTTGCATGATAGCGATACACTGGATGAGTTTTCCAGCTTGATACAACGCACGTTCGGCGCAGGAACGGTGCAGCCTTTGCCGGGCTATATGTATTGGCGTAAGCCTGCGCTGGGGCGCTATCTTAAGCCGACCTTGGTTGAGTTGATGGGGCTGGATGCGGCTCAAGACTGGCTTAACTCACAGCAGATGACTAGTGAGATTGTTGAGAGGGAAAGAAGTCATTATTAATATCCGTGTTTTTCTAGGTTTGTTGTATTGAATCGCAGACTGATATCGGTGGCAGAGTTGAGCCGATGATTTACTGAATGAGAGCTGAACAAAACTTATTGATTTAGGAATTGATGAAATGCTTTTGCTAGAGTAATCCCATGTCGATTCTAGTGAAGTAGTGTTATGGCCAAGCGTTCTAAAATCCAAACCGAGCAGACAGTGCAGCAGATCCTCGATGAGGCGATGAAGCAGATCTTAGACATAGGCTATGAAGCCATGTCTTACTCGACACTCTCCCAAGCAACAGGCATTAGCCGTACAGGGATCAGCCACCATTTCCCCTATAAAGTCGATTTTCTTAAACAGCTAGACAGTCGTATCGGCAACCTGTTTATCGACCGTCTCGATTTCTCCTGCATTCAGTCACTGCAAAACTCTTGGAAGGCCTCCTTAAAACAGCCATACTTTATCGCCATCATCCGGCTGTATTTTTCCATTTGTGGATCCCAGCAGGTTAATGTTAACCGCTACAAAGCCATCACCTTAGCGAGTGAAAAGGCACTGAGTGAGCTCGGTGAGCAGGGGCGTTTATTAGTCAATGCCTTAGTGGGGCAGAGCGCTCTACTCCTATGTAATCAGCCAGCCGAGAGTCGTTAAAAAAGCCTGTTATTCAGCGGTAATTACTTTAGCGAGTGAAAAGGCGCTGAGTGAGCTCGGTGAGCAGGGGCGTTTATTAGTCAATGCCTTAGTGGGGCTGAGCGTTCTACTCCTATGTAATCAGCCAGCCGAGAGTCGTTAAAAAAGCCTGTTATCTAACGCTAAATAACAGGCTTTTACTGCTTGGCTATGGCACTAGCGGCTAGTTAGCCAATGACATATTAGAAGTGCCATTGCAGGTAAACCGTTTGATAGTTACTGCCGCCGCTAATACGGCCAAAGGCGGAGCTAGACTCGAAGATCCCCGATCTGTGATGAATGCTATAACCAAACCACATGTTATCAAATTTGGCCGAGTTAAAGACATCGCCTACGTTAACGTCGAGAGAGAAATCTAAGTAGTTAAGCAGTTTAGAGGGCTTGTAGTCCTTATCGGCAAGCTCGCTACCTTCGATATGAGTGACGTTACTGACATAAGAAAGACCTTCAGCCACACCGAGTCTAAAGCGCGGCCCAAGCTCGAAGGTATAGAAGGCCTTAACCGCAATCACCGCCTCGGCAAGATTATCTTGCACCTCTGAACTATGGTGCCAAACCAGACCCGGAGTCAGGTACAGATCGATAGGAAAATTGAATAAACTATCGGTAAGCTGAGTACCGTAAAATGCTGATGTCATCTGGTTATTGTAAGGGTCAGTCTTGGTCTGCCACTTTAGGATGGCATTTAGGTTCGACGGCGTTGCCCAGCCGTGGGCAATACGCAGATATTCGCTGCCTTCTTTGCGTTTAGTGGGGGCAGGCTGCGCCGAATACTTCTTGCTATTAGGCTCGGGGAAGAAGCCGAAGCCGAGGAACGACTCATACTGAAAACGGTTGTTGATGGTTGGCAAGTCGTAGACATCATCTTCGAGGCGACCCACACCGAACTGCCCCAGCAGATACAAGTTACTGTACACATGGTAGCGCGCCTTGACGCCTGCATTAAAGCCAACGCCGCCACCGACTTCATACTGCTCTAAACCATAGTAATAGTCATTAAAGTCGGCACTCTTCCATTGAAACTCGGCGTAAGGTTTAACTTTCCAGTCACCAGACTCCCAATTGTATTGGGTGCGACTGTAACCATAACTGCGTTTGTTTGAGTCAGATAGAAAGGCTAAGTCAAAGTCCCATTCATCTTTAACGAAGCGGTACTGCAGACCAAAATCGAAGGCTTGAGATTGGGACTCGTTCTGTAACTCCTTGGGGATATCGACAAAACGAAAGCGGGTGTATAGGTTTATCTGATGATTATCGTTTTTCCAGATATGACCCGCCGCTTCCATGCCATTGATATAGAAATAGTCATTCTCAAAATAGATCAGTGGCAGAGTGTCATAGACTTCATCCTCTTCTGTGGCGTAGGGGATATCGCCGCGGCGCATACCAATGCCTATGCCCCAATTATCACTCCATTGGACATCTGCTTGCTCATTCTGCTCTTGGCTGGACTCCTCGCCTAGCTGCACGGGAGGTGGTGGCATCTTGGTTTCTGGCTCATTGCTGTCTGCAGCTTGCAGAGCTGAAAATGGAGCGAGCAAGGCAAGGCTAAGAGACAGTGTCGAAAGCAATTTTAGAGTCATATTGTTTTTCTTTTAGCGCGGGATACTGAGATCAAGAGTACTGGTTTTTAACCATGAATTACATAATTTTAACAAGACTTGGTTAAATAGAGCTTAATAGCGATTATTATACCAATCAGTATAAGAAGTTGATCTACTCAGAACGTTTTTTGGCAAACTAATTCAAGGCGAATAACTGAAAGAATGGTTGCTCCCTTGTAAAGTTGTTCAACGCAGAAGTAGGCAGCCAAAAACGCTCCAGAATGGCGAGTTTTAGCGGCTCTGATACTGTGTTAACGAGCTTGAACGTAGAATAACTATGCTCTTCACTCGCTGCCTTGTCTCAGAACCGCTAAACTCTCGCTGAGCGACCAAATCTTTATACTGATTGGTATTACTTGGGGGAAGAAAAACAAAAGGCCGCATTCGCGGCCTTTTCTGTTTTTAGTATTTAAGCTTTAGCCTTAATCGGCCTCTTTTAAGCTCTGGGTTAGCTCAACAATCGCTTTTTTACCGTCGCCAAATAACATCAATGCGTTATCCATAGCGAACAGTGGGTTAGGTAAACCCGCAAAGCCTGGGCTCAATGAACGCTTAACCACAACCACGGTTTTTGCTTTATCGACGTTAAGAATTGGCATGCCGTAGATTGGGCTACCTTTGTCTTCACGAGCCATTGGGTTGGTCACGTCATTGGCACCAATAACGATAGCTACGTCAGTCTGCTCAAACTGTGGGTTGATCTCATCCATCTCAATCAACTGCTCGTATGGGACTTCCGCCTCGGCTAATAACACGTTCATGTGGCCAGGCATACGACCGGCAACAGGGTGAATCGCATAGAGTACCTGTGTGCCACGAGCTTCCATCACTGATGCCAGTTCACGTACTGCATGCTGCGCCTGCGCCATGGCTAAACCATAACCTGGAACAATCACTACACGCTCGGCAGTCTCAAGTAGCATGGCCACTTCTTCAGGTGACGATGAGGTCACCTTACCAGCATAAACTTCATCAGCATCAATTGTTTCGCCGCCTTCAGCCATCACGCCAAATAGCACGTTAAACAGTGAACGGTTCATCGCTTTACACATGATTTGCGTCAGGATAATACCCGATGCACCAACGAGTGAACCCGACACAATCAGTACCGTGTTACCTGTGATGAAACCAGTTGTGGCCGCCGCAATACCCGAATACGAGTTAAGCAGGGCAATTACCACTGGCATATCGGCACCGCCGATTGGTACTACTAGTAGTAAGCCTAGCACTAGAGATACTGCCACTAAGGCGTAGATCAGATTGATATTGCTAGGATCCATCACGATGGCGATAGCAAGGCCGATTGCTGAGATAAGCAGTAGCGCATTAAGTAACTTGTTACCCGGCACCTTAATTGGGTTACCCGAGATCAGCTCTTGCAGTTTAGCGAAAGCGATAAACGAACCAGACAGGGTCACGGCACCAATAATCACAGTGGCTGTAATCGAAACCAATGCAACGGTATGAGTCGCCGATTGCGGGTCGATAAAGTTAGCCAGTGCGATAAATAGTGAAGCGCCGCCACCGAAGCCGTTTAGCATGGCGACCATTTGCGGCATAGAGGTGACTTGGATCTTAGTTGCCATCACTGCACCAATGGCGCCACCAAGCAGCACACCTGCAATAATCCACTCATAGCTGAGAATACTTTGGTCAAACAAGGTCACAACTACTGCGATGAACATACCTAGCGCGGAAAGCTGGTTGCCTCGAACGGCAGTACGCGGCTTAGTCAGCCCTTTAATACCTAGAATAAATAAGCTCGCAGCCACCAAGTAGGCGAGGTAAATAATCGTCGTACTCATAGTGGCTTATTTCCTTTTAAACATGGCTAGCATGCGGTTGGTTACCATGTAACCGCCCACAACGTTGATAGTGGCAAGTACCACGGCAATAAAGCCTAATACGTTGACCCAAATACCTGCGCCAGAACCCGCTGATAACAGCGCGCCCACAAGCGAGATCCCTGAGATCGCATTGGAGCCTGACATCAGTGGTGTATGTAGCGTTGGGGGTACCTTAGTGATCATCTCGACGCCTAAGAATACCGCGACCACGAACAGGGTCAGTAATAGTAAAATTTCCATTATTTTGCCTCCGGTGACGTTTCGCTTGTCACTTCAAGCGCTGGCAAGCCTAAAAGCTCGCGTAAACGTGTGCTCACGACTTCACCTTTGTGGGCAACAACCGTGTCTCTAATGATCTCATCTTCAAAATCGAGATTAAGCTCGCCTTCTTTACTGACGAGTAACTTAAGCAAGTTTTCGATGTTAGTGCCGTACATCTGGCTGGCGTGATTAGCCGCAGTGCCCGGTACATTGGATGGCCCGAGTATGGTCACACCTTTGTAAACGACCTCTTTATCGAGTTCGGTTAGCTCACAGTTACCACCGGTTTCTGCGGCGAGATCGACAATAATGGTGCCGTTCTTCATGCCATCAACCATCTCCTTAGTGATAAGGATAGGGGCCTTACGACCAGGAATAGCGGCAGTGGTGATCACGATATCTTGCTGAGCAAGCACGTTCGCCATGGCTTGTTGTTGACGCTTAAGGAAGTCATCAGACTGCTCGGTCGCGTAGCCACCTTTGGTTTCGGTGTTTTCCGCTTCTAAGTCAAGTTCAACAGGCTTGGCACCAACAGAGATGATCTGCTCGCGCGCTGCAGGGCGAATATCATAGGCTTCGACTACAGCACCTAAGCGTTTGGCGGTCGCACAAGCTTGCAGTCCGGCAACACCCACACCCATGATAAAGGCGCGTGCAGGTTTTAAGGTACCCGCTGCTGTCATCATCATAGGAAATAACCGTGGGGCTTTATGGGCCGCTAGCAATACAGCTTTATAGCCAGCGATTGTCGCCATAGAAGACAGAATATCCATACTCTGAGCGCGGGTGATCCGTGGCACAAGTTCTAGGGCAATGGCTGTAGCCCCAGTTTCGGCAAAGGTTTGGGCGTGTTCTGGATGCGCTAATGGATCCATCATGCCGATCACGATCTGTTGTGGCTTAAGCTTGGACTTGATTTCGTTAAGCTGCTCATCTTTAGCATTCACTAAGGTAATAATGTCCGCATCGCTGAAGAGCTGATCACGAGACACTATGCTTGCGCCGGCCTGAATATAGTCTTCATCGGTAAAGCCAGCATTACTACCAGCGCCACTTTCAACAAGAACTTGCAGGTTAATTTTAAGTAGTCGAGTCACATTGGCTGGAATAATCGCGACGCGACTTTCACTAGCATAACTCTCTTTGGGTAGACCTAGCTTCACAAAGGTAAACCTCTCTATTGGGACAATCGTAGGGATTGATGTCATTTATTGGTTAGGGTGCATATTGTGGCGACTCTAGATTTAGACACAAGCGTATATTTTTCAATATAGGTTTTTCCAGACTGGTCAGACTGAAAAGTTTGCGCTGCAGCACACTTTTAAACAGAATTTTGCACTAGCAAGGCCTGTTAAATAAGCATTCTTTGAGTTACCACTTACTTTTGTAGCTTAATTTTTGAACTTTGTATATTCCAAAATCGAATTAAAAATTATCTTTTATTCTTTTTTTATTATTTAAGGAGGGGCTAAGCTGGCCAACATTAAACTGATACAGGGCCGTTTCTATGTTGTTAAAAGAGCTTTCATCACTCGCTTCGCCGCTATCTAGTAGCCAAGTGGACAAGTTAAAGCAGCTCACTGCAGAGCTGAATGCCGTGCAACTTTCTTGGGTTAGCGGCTATCTTGCTGCAACATCTGAGCAGGGAGTGGCAGGCTTGCCTCTGGTTGAGGCTGGCTCGCAATCTGGAGCTGAACAAACCATCACTATTCTCTATGGTAGCCAGACGGGGAATGGTCGCGGTATTGCCACCGAACTTGCCGAAAAGGCGCTGGCGCAAGGGTATGCGGTCAACCTCGTCTCTATGGGAGATTACAAGACACGACAGCTTAAGCAGGAGAGTCTGCTCTTGTTAGTCGTAAGCACCCATGGCGAAGGTGAAGCGCCAGATGATGCTATCGAACTACATAAGTTCTTAAGCTCTAAACGTGCCCCAAAACTGGATAACCTTAACTACTCAGTGCTGGCGTTGGGTGATTCAAGTTATGAGTTTTTCTGTCAAACAGGTAAAGACTTCGAGACTCGTCTTAACGCATTAGGGGCGACTTCGATTGCGCCTCTGGTCGAGTGCGATGTCGACTATGAAGCTCAAGCCGAGCAGTGGCAAGCGGATGTGTTAGAGGCGGTGAAGCCATTAGTGCAGAGCTCAGGAGCCAGTGTGGTCTCTATCGCTAGCTCTCAGACATCAGGCTCTAGTTACACCAAACAAAAGCCCTACACGGCAGAATTGCTGGTGAGTCAAAAACTAACTGGCCGCGACTCTGATAGAGACGTGCGCCATGTTGAAATTGAGCTGGGTGAGTCAGGAATAAACTACCAAGCCGGTGATGCACTCGGCGTATGGTTTACTAACTCACAAGAACTGGTTGCTGAGCTACTCGAAGCCTTAGCGCTCGATGGCGATGAGTCTGTCTCTGTTGGTAGCGATAGCTTGAGTCTGCGTGAAGCGCTAACCAGTAAGAAAGAGCTGACCCAGCTTTATCCAGGTTTAGTCACTGGTTGGGCGGAACTGAGTCAGAATGCTGAGCTGTTGGCCATTAGCGCCGATAAAGCGTTAACCCGAGAGTTTGTCAATAACAATCAAGTGGCCGATCTAGTTCGTCAGTACCCGGCTAAGGTGGCTGCAGAGCAGTTTATTGAGCTACTGCGCGGCATTACCCCAAGACTCTACTCAATTGCATCGAGTCAGGCTGAGGTCGAGTCCGAGGTGCACTTGACCGTGGCGCTGGTCGAAGATGAACGTGATGGTGTAACCCGCTTTGGTGGTGCATCTCAGTTCTTAGCGGCCGCCGAAGAGGGTCAAGAAGTACAAGTTTATGTCGAGCCTAATAATCACTTCCGTCTACCAGAAAACCCTGAAACGCCGGTGATCATGGTGGGCCCTGGCACAGGTGTGGCTCCTTTCAGAGCCTTCATGCAAGAACGTGCTGCACTGGGCGCCGAGGGTAATACTTGGTTGATCTTCGGTAACCCGCATTTTGAGCAAGACTTCCTCTACCAAACAGAGTGGCAGCAGTATCTGCAAAGCGGCGAATTATCGCGTATCGACTTGGCGTTTTCACGGGATCAAGAGCACAAGATCTATGTGCAGCACAAGATCGCCGAGCAAGGTGAGGCGCTTTGGCAATGGTTAGCGTCCGGTGCGCACTTCTATGTCTGTGGTGACGCCGAACGTATGGCGAAAGATGTCCACCAAGCGCTGCTCGATGTGGCCGTTAAATACGGTAATAAAACTCAAGAGCAAGCGGCTGAATATCTCGAAGAGCTAAGAGCGGCCAAGCGCTATCAAAAAGACGTTTACTAAGACTCAGCTTTAAACGAGTAAAGCAATGATGAGCGACGCTAGAGTTAACTAGCGCGAGTGCAGAAAAGAATTTTAAGAGAGTACCTAGCTATGAGTGAGCAGAAGTTAGCAGTAAACGAATATTTGAAAACCGACAGTGATTATCTGCGTGGGACTATCCAAGAGGGCTTGGATACGGCCGTTACGGGCGCATTTAGCGAAGGCGATCAGCAGTTGATCAAGTTTCACGGCTTCTATCAACAAGATGACCGCGACCTGCGTAACGAGCGTAAAGAGCAAAAACTAGAGCCCCTATATAGCTTTATGTTGCGTGCCCGTGTTGCAGGTGGCGTATGCTCACCTGAGCAGTGGTTAGCGGTCGATAAAATTGCATCGAACCTTACGAGCTCGAACAGCATCCGTCTGACTACGCGTCAGACATTCCAGTATCACGGTATTCCAAAGCGTAATTTGAAGACCATCATTCAAGATCTTGACCGAGAAGCCTTAGACTCGATTGCGGCATGTGGTGACGTTAACCGTAACGTGATGTGTAATCCTAACCCTGTCGAGTCAAAGCTACATCAACAAGCTTACGCCTATGCCAAGCAGTTGTCTGACAACATGTTGCCGCACACTAAGGCTTATGCCGAGATCTGGTTAGACGATGAGAAGCTAGTGACCACTGAAGGTGAAGAGGTAGAGCCGGTATACGGTAAGACCTATCTGCCACGTAAATTTAAGATGGCCGTTGCCGTACCACCGGATAATGATGTGGATGTGTACACCAATGACTTAGGTTTTGTTGCCGTAGCCGAAGGTGATGAGCTCGTGGGCTTTAACATGGTTGCCGGTGGCGGCATGGGCTCAACCCATGGTGAGGTGTCTACCTTCCCGCGTTTGGCTGATGATTTTGGTTACATTAAGGCCGAGGATACGCTTAAGTTTGCCGAAGCTGTGATGACGATTCAGCGCGACTGGGGTAACCGAGAAAACCGTAAGCTGTCTCGTTTAAAGTACACCATAGTAAAACACGGTTTCGAAAGCTTTAAAGCTGAAATCGAAGCGCGCACCGGCATTAAGTTTGAGCCAAAGCGTGATGTAGTGATTGGCGATCGCGGTGACCGTTATGGCTGGAAGCAAGGCGTCGATGATAACTGGCACTTAACCCTGTTTATTGAAGGCGGCCGCGTAAAAGATTTTCCGGGTCAGCCATTGCAAACGGGGCTACGTGAGATTGCCAAGGTGCATCAAGGCGATTTTCGCATGACTTCCAACCAGAATATTATCATTGCCGGTGTACCGAGCGCAGACAAAGCGTTGATTGAAGGGCTAGCGAGACAACACGGATTACTCGGCAAGCTGATAACCGAAACCCGTGGTCACTCGATTGCCTGTGTGGCGCTGCCAACTTGTGCCTTAGCCATGGCAGAAGCTGAGCGTTACTTCCCGGACTTTTTAACTAAGGTTGAAGCCTTGCAAGAGAAGCACGGTTTTCTCGACCAGGGCATAGTCATTCGTATGACGGGCTGCCCTAACGGTTGTGCTCGACCTTTTGCGGCCGAAATTGGTCTAGTGGGTAAGGCGCCTGGTCGCTATAACCTCTATCTAGGTGCTAGCTTTGAGGGAACGCGCTTGAATAAGCTCTATCGCGAGAATATTCAAGAAGCGGAGATCTTGGCTGAACTCGACGCCCTATTTGCACTATATGTTGCCGAGCGTCAAGCCGGTGAAACGTTTGGTAACTATACCGTACGCAGTGGTGTGGTTGCCGCTGTACTCGATGCGGCTAAGGATTTTCATGGCTAAAGACTCTGTAATTTCGGCCGATGCGCTCAAGGCTTTATTGAGCGCGCCTAAGGTCGAGCAACAAGCTGAACTGGCACGGGTGAATGCCTTCTTAGCAGAGCTAAGCCCTGCACAGCGAGTGCGTTGGGCATTAGAGTATCTGCCGGGAAATCATGCTCTATCTTCGAGTTTTGGCATTCAGGCTGCGGTCATGCTGCATATGGTGAGCAGCGAAAAAGCAGATATTCCTGTGCTATTGACCGATACTGGCTACCTGTTTAGCGAGACTTATCAGTTTATCGATGAGTTGACCGAGCGATTGAAGCTTAACTTGAAGGTGTTCTCATCGCCTTTCAGTTCTGCCTGGCAAGAAGCGCGCTTTGGTAAGTTGTGGGAGCAAGATATTGATGGTTTGGATAAATATAACCAGATCAATAAAGTGGAGCCGATGCAACGAGCCTTAGCCGAGCAAGAGGTGGGCACTTGGTTTGCAGGGCTGAGACGTTCACAATCGAGCACCCGTGAGGCTCTGCCTATTTTAGCTATTCATGGCGAGCGCTATAAGATTTTGCCGATTATCGATTGGAATAATAAACAGGTGCATGAGTATTTAACCGAGTTTGAGTTGCCATATCACCCATTATGGGAGCAAGGATATGTCTCAGTCGGTGACACGCACTCGAGTAAACCTCTTGAGCTAGGGATGAGTGAAGAGGAGACCCGCTTTAACGGCTTAAAACGTGAATGTGGTCTGCACTACGACATCTAGTTTTTGCTGGTGTGGTGATTCAATTCTTGGGCTGTTAAGTGGAACAAACGTACCACTTAATAGCCCGAAAGCTGTAATATTGTATGCAAAATGCGTGTTTGTAAGTTGTTGTTGCAAAAGGGGTTAACTCTTTAGTATTAATTTTCGTTTATTTTTGTACAAAATTGCTCACAGGGTTATGCACAGATATTTTTTTAGGCTATAGTTTTAAATTCCCGTAGATGGTTTTAGGAAACTGTTCTGTATTGACCTACTAAGGTTACGCAAGATTTAGTCTTCCACTGATTGGGTGCAAAGCATCGGTCAGCTAAATATTGCAAGCAGAGCCGTCAGTAACCAGATAAACCACGCTCATTTTTTCCGCCAAGGGGCAAAAAAAGTGAGTGCTTTGATTGGCTTGCTAGCGCCTGCTTAATCAAGCGAGTTGTCCCCCAGGTAACCCAGCTATGTTGGCTTACCTGGGGTTTTAAGTTTTTAAGGGCAAACTCCTGCCGTTTCAAGCATTCTTCTGCCACACCTCAAGTCTTGTTCACTTTTATCCTTTGTATGATCCTCATGGGTACAACTGCTTTCATTTACCTCCAGCTGTGATTGGTATAAAACATCAACAATGATGTAGTATGGCTTGGTAATACGATTGAGTTACTCGGAATAATTGAAATAATCAAATGGAGCTTTGAATGAATAAGATGCTTATTGCCGCAGTGGTTGTCGCTGCTGGTGCTGGTGGTTATTGGTATAGCCAGCAAGCAGATCAGGTATCAACTAATGATAATACGGTACTGAGCTATGTACCCGCAGACACTCCGGTGTTTTCTGCCCAGTTGCAGCCTTTCCCGATCAAATCTTATATCAACTCCCTATCAGAATCATATCGGCAATATCCTGCTGGTGCCTTAGATGAGTTCGAGCAAGAGAGCGATGCTAGGGCGAAATTTCTTATAAGCCTTGCCAAGTCGTATATGGCGTCGATGAAAGATGGCAGCACCTTTATTAAGACTTTTGGTTTAGCTGAAGAAATTCGTAGTTACTTCTATACCTTAGGCGCAATGCCTGTGCTTAGAATCGAAGTAGAACATGCCGATGCTATCTGGGCATTACTCGATAAAGCGGAGGCTGAAAGTGGCTTTACCCATACCCAAGCTAACTTAAAAGGCGTCGATTATCGCAGCTATCGCCTCACCGATGAGGCTGAGAAAGAGCAGATAAACTTGGTTGTCGCTGTCCATGATGGCCTGCTAACGACGACCTTAAGCACCTCTTTTAGCGATGCCGTGCTACTTGAAACCGCATTGGGTCTAACGCCTGTCGATAATTCAATTGCCGACGCACATATTATTGAAGACATTATCAACAAACACGGTTTCCTCAACGAAGGGATAAGCTACATCAATCACAAGGAGATTGTGACGGCCTTAACCAGTACCGATGGCAATCAGCTTGCGGGTCAGCTTTCAAAGTTATTTGAAATGAGCAACGAAGATCCTTTTGCCGAGCTTAAAACTCCAGCATGTCAGCAAGAGTTAGCCTCAATTGCGGATAATTGGCCGCGCACCGTTGGCGGATATGACCAACTAGAGATCACCGATACAGAAAGTAGCTTTGGTTTTAGAACAGTCGTAGAGAGCAATAACCTAGTGCTACTCGATGCCTATCAAAAGTTGCGTGGCTACATTCCAGCTTACGTACAAGACAATGCTAATAGCGTGTTTACCTTAGGTGTAGGTATCGACATCAACCAGATGGTGCCATCTTTAACGGCAATTTGGGACGATATGCTAACCCCTGAGTATCAGTGTGGACCACTGGCACAGATGCAGGCGCAAATGAGCCAGCAAAGCCCTGGCATGTTAGGTATGTTCACTGGCATGGCCAATGGAGTGAAAGGCGTTGGTGTATCGCTAATTGATTATAAGATTACTGATGATATCGATAATCCACAGCTGGAAAGCGTCGATGCGGTTGTGACCTTGTCAGCTGATAACCCAAGCATGCTGTTTAATATGGTGAAGCCATTTGCGCCTGAATTGGCAAATGTTCAATTGCCTGCCAATGGTGATGCCATCGAGCTTAGCACTATTATTCCTATGCCTCCTGAGATGAATATTTCGGCAAAAATGGCAATAAAGGGTAATCATTTAGTCCTGTTTGCGGGTGATAAAGGCGAGGTGGTGGCCAATAACTTAGGGAGCGATCCGCTGGTCAATAATGGTCTGATGGTGATGTCAGCCGATTATATGAAGATGTTTAAGCCGCTGTTGACCTTTATCGAGTTGACGGGCGAGCCAGTTCCCGAAGAGCTAGAAATGATGAAAGACTATGATATGCGAGTTAAGTTTAGCCTAGATATCGACCCGAAAGGTTTCGAGGTCGACTCTCAGATGAACTCTCGTTCAAGTGAATAAGCGATTCATGGTAAAGGGTTATTGAGATAGAATCACCTTGCAAAAACGCCAGCCATTGAGGGCTGGTGTTTTTATTTTATCAACAAAATGATAGGCAATACTTTGGAGCCAAGATGACTGCACAGACCGTGAGTGGTATTTTTTTAAAAGCTAATGAAGTTAGGTTAGTCACCTTGACTGGAAGCAGAAGTGAACACCAAGTTATCGCACCTAAGGTAAACAAGTTCAGCCTAGTTAAAAACCCTAGCCAAGCAGAAACCCGTGAGTTTGTTGCCCAGCTACAGGCTTACATCAATGAGCATAATATCTCTAAGCTAGTACTTAATCGCCGCGCAACAACGGGGCAAGGTGCGGGTGGGGCAGGGACTTTTCTGATGGAAGGGGCTATTTTAGCTAGTATTGAAGTTGAGATTGAATTTGTTCACCCTGCAACAATGCGAGCCACAGATAAACGTTGTAGTGAACTCAAACAAGTTAAACCTAAGACCGTCGATTTAGGTAAGGCCTATGATCTAGCGTTTGAGTGCCTTGCCGAGTAACTTGAAGTGGCTAGGGAAATAATTGAGCATCAGCTGGAATATGGCGTATAGCAAAGTACTAAGTTAAAAGAACT
Organism: Shewanella pealeana ATCC 700345; assembly: GCF_000018285.1. Lineage (NCBI taxonomy): Bacteria > Pseudomonadati > Pseudomonadota > Gammaproteobacteria > Alteromonadales > Shewanellaceae > Shewanella > Shewanella pealeana. The sequence goes on from NC_009901.1 coordinate 815,403, forward strand.
AAATTAAAAGTGCCAAGCTAAAAGTGCTAAGTTAAAAGCACTAAATTAAAAGCATTAAGATAGTGTGTAATAAAGCTAAAAAGAACAATACACAGGGAACACTTCTTTAATTTAAGAAGGTGACAAGACTATTTATAAGGTATTTATAAGGTGACAGACAATGATTAAACAGCTTTCAAAACTTGGGTTTATCGCATTACTCCTCCTGCCGTTAAGCGCACTGGCGACAGATCTAAAAGTCGGTGATATGGCGCCTGATTTTAAGTTGCAGGCAACCGATGGCCATTTTTATCAACTCAGTGATTACAGAGGTAAGCAGACCTTAGTGCTGGCCTGGTATCCGATGGCTAATACCCATGGTTGTACATTGGAATGTAAATCGTTAGTGGAGAAAGGTCATCTTATTCGCAAATTCAACGCCGTATATATGATGGCGAGCGTGGATGATTTAGAAGATAACCAAGCGTTCGCGCGTGAGCAAAAAGCCGATTTCCCAATGCTCAGCGACCCAAGTAAAGAGACCGCTAAGGCATACGATGTGCTGAACTTCGTTCGCGTCGCCAGTCGCGTTACTTTTTACATCGGCCAAGATGGCAAGATTTTGAAGATTGATGAAGATATCAATGCTAAAACAGCTGCTGAAGATATTGCGGCGACCTTAGAAGAGCTGAATATCGACAAGGTGAATCAAGAGCCAGTAATACAAGAGTAAACAGCAAATATGGCCAGCCTTTGAATGAAGGCTGGTTACATTTCTATCGGTTGTGTTGCTACATGGTAGTAAGTACTGTGTTATAGCTTCATTGCCGCTAATCGCCTCCAGCGGGGCATGTGCAGACACTTCTGAAGCACGCCGCTAGTACGTCCGTGTAGGCTCAACGAAAACATCCATGTTTTCGACGGCTTCAGCCGTGTCTACACGGTATTGTTGGTGTACTCATTTAGGTTAGAGTTGTTTGATGCCTGACACGGAAATGTCCCAAAGCGTGGTTAACTAACGCATCAATTCAGCGTTAACATCATTTCTTTACAAAGAACTAATCTCACCACGGAGCGCTGCGCTTTCACCAAGTTCGCGGAGGTAAAGATGAAGAGCTTTACTGACCTCGCAGCTCTTCTCCGCGATCTTCGTGTCCTCTGTGGTGAATAGCTTTTGTCCAAAAACGAGCTAGGACTTTAGCCGTAACTCTAAACATTAAAGATTGTGCTGTTCCAACTCGGTGTAGATACGGCTGAGACCTTCGATGGCATGGATGCCATCGTAGAGCTCACATGGACGTGCTTGCAGCGAGTCTCAGAAGTGTCTGCACATAAGGTCGTTCACTCACATCCTTGTGAACACGACATTTGCACATCCATATGCGGCACCGGCCGCAGGCCATTGGAACCACTTTTTTTAGATGCCACTCTCAGCCAAAAGTATATCGAGTCTTTGGGGGCTTTGTTATCAAACGAAGTTTGATTTCGCTTTAAGGGCTAGTCGAGCTGCAAGCTGTTGTCCCCCTTTTGCCCGAGTGTGAGCTGGAAGCTCACGACCTTTATCAAACGAAGTTTGATTATTTCTCTTTTAGAGACAACCGAGCTGCAAGCTCTAACTCACTTTTGTCCAGAAGTAAGTGAGTAAACTCAATATTTATCGCAAGCAATAGAGGCATGTTGATGAGGTAAGTGATCAAGTGTGGATGTGCTTTGACGAACAACACCAAGGCAATAATAAAGCCCTGCAATGGTGACATTGCAGGGCTTTATTAAATAAAAATCAGTCGATTGGCATTAGATGACTAGATTGCTATTAATACTCATCTTCAGTTTCAGCTTGAATGCGCGCTTTACGATCTTGCTCTTCTTCAAATGCTGCTTGGATCTCTGCTAATACCGATTCAATGTCTGCGCTATGTTCACTTTCAACAAACTGGCCTGTTAACTCAGTGTCAGGCAATAAATCACCTGATTCAAACTTGAGCCACATCTCTTGGGCATATTTACTGCGCAGCAGTTCTGGCGCGAATTGGCCATAGTACTGAGTCATATTATTCACATCACGCAGTAGCATACGTTTAGCATTGTTGTTTGCCGCAGCATCGACGGCTTGGGGCAGATCAATAATCACCGGGCCTGTATGATCAAGCAGTACGTTAAACTCAGACAGATCGCCGTGAATAAGGCCTGCACAGAGCATACGTTGCACATCTTTCATCACCAAAGCATGGTGGGCGGTGGCCATTTCGGCAGTCAGACTTACATCGTTTAGTCGTGGCGCAACGTAACCTGCTTCATCGGTGATCAACTCCATCAATAACACGCCGTCGAAACAACCGTAAGGTGTTGGTACACGCACGCCAGCATTCGCTAGGCGAAACAGCGCATCAACCTCGGCATTTTGCCAAGCCTGTTCTTGTTCTTGGCGACCGTAGTTGGAGCCTTTCTCCATGGCACGGGTTCGGCGAGAGTTACGACCTTTACGACCTTCTCGATATTCCACGGCCTTTTTAAAGCTACGTTTATCTGCTTCTTTATAAATTTTGGCGCAGCGAACATCGTCGCCACATCTAACAATGTAAACATCGGCTTCTTTGCCGCTCATTAATGGACGAATCACTTCGTCAATCAGTCCTTCATCAACCAGAGGTTGGAGTCGTTTTGGGGTTTTCATTGGGCTCTTATACCTTAGTTAGCCGATTGATGGAATGAATTCGTTTAGAATCATGGAAAAATATGTTCGAATTCGCCGAGTTGGCAGGATTAAACGCACTTCACTCAATCCCTGTTACTCAGGGGGCGCGATTAATATTGGCCGTGGAAGTTTTGGCTAACCATTTCTCGGTAATAAGTTCGTCAATATTATGCTTTCGAAAGGCCTGTTGTTGCAGCTGGAGTTCCGGGTCTATCCCGACTCCTGAGAGTAGCTGACCGTTAGTCTCGTAGACCAGAGCCGAGCTAAATTGAATTTTGATCCCACTGTTTGGCAGGGTGAAACGGTGCAGGGGGCTAAGGCTGCCGCGACTTGTTTCACCGATTAGAGATACTTGAGGCCACTGCTTTGATGCGAGGGCTAACCACTCACACTCTTGTTCGCAGCTAGCATCGATTCGCAGAAAAACCTGTAACCCAGCTACTGTTGTCGGTGCTTCATCGAATGTGGGGCGTTTACGTATAAGGTAATCACTAAATGGTGAGTCTTGAATTAAATCATTATCAAAGCCTCGATTGTTAAGTTCGATTTGTTCAAAAAAGCTTAACTGCTCCATAGGGGGGTATTGACTGGCTATACGGTCGGCTCTGGCGGTGGCAAAACGTTTGTATTGCAGTACTGCGATGGCCTGATGTTTAAATTTGTTATCGACATAGCCATCACCATCGTTACCGACAGCATGGCTAAAGTGTTTACTTAGCCATGCTGTGAGTTGCTGTTGTGGCTGCTTAATCTCACGTATGTCGATAATCAAAGCTGAAGATGGCGAGCCGATATGGTCATCTGCTTGCTGTGAGGTTAGTTGATGGGTCAGGCTTAGCAAGGTCTCGGCATCGACCTGTGAGGGTAAGCGAAAAATTTGAGCTTGGCTTGTGCTTGCCTTATCTTGCTTCACAGGCACTTTGGTTTGTAGCTTGTTGTGTTGCACTAAGCTCAGCGAACGCTGCACGCTGGTTTCGCCATCGCTAAGGGTTATCACAGACTCATTGCTGGCTCTAAGACCTATCTCTGCTCTAAGTTGGCCAATTTGCTTTATCCAAGTTGCTTGCGCCACGCTGGAGTGTTTTAGGGCGTTAGTCAAATAGTGCTGGCTTGCCTGTACCCAGCGGCTAATCGGGATCCCATCTATGTGTGACAGATAGGGGAAGTCTGGCTCCATGAGCCTGCCTTGTGGGGTGAATGCTTGCCAGTTTTGACCATCAAATATTGGCTCGAAAGGAAGCATTTCGAGACTGGTGGAATTATGAGCGAGAGCAATGGCTGCGGGGTCATTGAGCTGGCTAAGTAGTTGCTGTAGCTGTTGTTGTAACAGGGTTGAGTGATTAAAGCCGCTAGCCTCTAGCATCAGTCTGCTTGCAGTTTCTGTGATAGTGATAAGGCGCTGAGGTTCAATGGCGGCAAACGCCGAGTGTTGCTTAGTCGCTTCGAGAAACATAAGCAGATCTTGCTGATATTGCCTATGATTGAGCTCGGTTTTGATCTGTTTGGGGAAGAAAAGCTGGTAGCTGAGTAGGGCAGCACTCAAGCTGATAACTAGGGTGAAAGCGCCAAATATGCTTTTATAGCTCAAAGTCATAACCATCCTTGTTAAGGCAGGCTGAAAGCTTATACTTTTAGCCTGCTAAAGACGCTTTTGATATCGAGCTAACCTAGTCGATTATAAGATGTCGTTAATCGAAACCCCGATACCTATGCGCTGATTATGTACATTGTAGTCGATTAAACTTTCACCGTAGCCATTAAAATATTGAGTATAAAGCCTTAAGTTACCCAAGATTGGGTAGCTCCAGGTGAATTCAAGTGCGCCATAGTTAGGCTTTTGAATATAGTTACGAACCATCAGGGTGAACCTGTGTTCGCCCAAGCCGTATACGCCAGTGAGTTCAAGATTGCCCATATAGTCGGTGATATCAGGGTTATCATCGCCTTTGGGTGACTCAGGGGTTTCCTTTTCATCTTCAGGTATGCGCCACCATGCCTTAGCTTCTAGTGCGAAGGGGCCGTTATCAAATACCATGGTGCCGTATAAACGGTTCCAGCTGCGTGAACGCGAGCCAGACTGACCGTTTGATTGATGCACGGCACCAAAACCCCAAAACGAATTTTTCAGTGGTCCAAGTTGCCAGTCGTTGGTAAAGATCATAAAGATCTCGGGCTCATGGTTAGTCTCTCTAAATGGCGAGGAGATCTCTTTGTTGTACACCTGCCAATAGGACTGATTGGTATAGGCCGCAAACAAGTGGCCATTATCGCCAAAGACGTTATGCCAAAGTGGAAACTTAAAGCTGATTTGAAACTTGGCTTCCATATTATCTAAGGTAAACGGATGCTCGGCTGCTTCTTCTGCAAAAGGTGCCATATTGGGCGAGGCACTGTAAGTCACGGGGAGAATATAATTCACCTTATGGGGGGTGATGACATAAGGCAGATCATCAGTTGCGCTTTCTTCCAAGATCCGTTTATCAACCAAAGACACCTCTTGCTTGGGCTTCACTTCAATCTCGGAATCACTCGCTTCAGTTTCGCTTTCTTCACCCTTGTTAGTTTGGGTCTCACTATGAGCATAAAGGTTAAAAGAGCAGCACAAGCCTATGGCTAACAGTCGCGCAGCTAATTTGTTCATCGTATTCCCTGAATTTATTTAAGCTGTTTCTTCTTATGTGGCAGATTCTACCTAGCCGCCTGTCGTATTAACAGTTATTCAGCAAATTAGTAACTGGACGTCTATCGCTTTTGCTAAGGATTAACTTGAATCAAGCTCATATTTCTTAATTAAAATGCCACCAACATTAGACCTAAATGCAATAAGTTAGTGCTAAAAGTCACCCAAGGACTCTCTTTCTTTAATCAACTAGTTGGACGAATAGATTTAACTCTTTATATACAATGTGTTGCATGGCACATAACTGTTTTTGTTCATGCTGGCACATCGCTTAAATAACAAAAAGTTATAACAACTAATAAATATCTATTTATTATGGAATAAGGAGGCGGCTATATTTCAGTACAAGAAATCACAGTGAGGTAGCGCTATGGAGATTGTAACTTTACCGGGTCAAGCCGCTGGAGGAAAAGTATGGCTAGTGGGAGCGGGTCCTGGTGATGTCGATCTGCTGACGGTAAAAGCCTATCGGGTGCTGCGAAATGCCGACGCGGTACTTTACGACGCGCTCGTTAGTGAAGAGATCCTTGCGCTAATCCCCAAGCATGCTGAGAAAATAGCCGTTGGTAAACGAGCAGGCCTTCACAGTGCGGCACAAAGCGAGATTAATCAGCTACTGGTGACCAAGGCCTACACTCGCAAGAATGTGGTGCGCTTAAAGGGTGGCGATCCATTTATTTTCGGCCGTGGTGGTGAAGAGCTAGAAACTATCGTTGCTGCGGGTGTTGATTTCGAGGTTGTGCCAGGTATTACCGCTGCAAGCGGCACGGCAGCATATGCTGGTATCCCATTAACCCATAGGGATTACGCTCAAGGCGTGAGCTTTATTACCGGCCATTACAAGTTAGAGAGCCGACCTATGGATTGGCAAAGTTATGCCAATCCTAATAATACCTTAGTGATCTATATGGGGATCTTAAACGCAGGGCTAATCAAGCAAGGCTTGCTCGATGCGGGGAGAAAGGCTGCAACGCCTGTGGCCATCGTATCGAAAGCGACCACGAGCCAGCAGCGGGTCTTTATCGGTAGCTTAGACAATATAGACGAGCTAGCCAGCCATCCAGAGCTTGTTATGCCTGCTTTGATGGTTATCGGTGAGGTGGTTGAATTAGCCGATAGCCTAAATTGGTTTACGCCACAGGCAAACCAGATTAAGCATTCTGATTTAGCTGCACAAATTAAATAATTGATTGAAGAAAACGGAGAATTAGCATGGCCGCGAAAGAGTTAAGCCATTTGCAACAACTGGAAGCTGAGAGCATTCAAATCATCCGCGAAGTGGCGGCTGAGTTTGATAACCCAGTCATGATGTATTCCATCGGTAAGGACTCTTCTGTGATGCTCCATCTAGCTCGCAAAGCTTTCTATCCAGGGAAGATCCCATTTCCTTTGTTGCACGTAGACACAGACTGGAAATTTAAAGAGATGATCGCCTTTCGTGATGAGCAGGCGAAAGAGTTTGGCTTTGAACTCTTAGTTCACAAGAACCCTGAAGGTCTGGAGATGGGGATCAGCCCATTTGAACATGGCAGTGCTAAGCACACCGACATCATGAAGACCCAAGGCCTAAAGCAGGCGCTGAATAAGTATGGCTTCGACGCCGCCTTTGGTGGCGCGCGCCGCGATGAAGAAAAGTCTCGTGCGAAAGAGCGTGTCTATTCATTCCGCGACAAGCACCATACTTGGGATCCTAAGAACCAGCGACCAGAGTTATGGCGTACCTACAATGGTGCGGTCAATAAAGGCGAAAGCATTCGCGTATTCCCACTGTCGAACTGGACTGAGCTGGATATTTGGCAATATATCTATCAAGAAAATATTCAATTAGTGCCGCTGTATTTCGCTCAGAAGCGACCTGTTGTTGAGCGTGATGGCATGATGATAATGGTTGATGATGACAGAATGCCATTGGCTGAAGGCGAACAACCTAAAGAGGAATTGGTTCGCTTTAGAACATTAGGTTGTTACCCGCTCACAGGTGCTATGCATTCAGAGGCCGACACACTTGAGAAGATTATCGAAGAGATGCTACTGACCCGCTCGAGTGAACGTCAGGGCAGGCTTATCGATTCAGATCAGAGTGCGTCGATGGAACTGAAAAAACGTCAGGGGTATTTCTAAGCCCATTACATCACAGATGAATGTGGATTAAGAATTCTAAGGAATCATTATGAATCAAGCAGTAAATAATAACGCGCGCCTGGCGGCAGAACTTGAAGATTTAGGTGTGAAAGAATACCTATCACAACAGCAGCATAAAGGGCTATTACGCTTCTTAACTTGTGGCAGTGTCGATGACGGCAAGAGTACCCTAATCGGCCGTTTGCTACATGACAGTGCACAAATTTATGAAGACCAACTGGCCAGTCTAAAGAGTGACAGTGCCAAGTTGGGTACAACAGGTGAAGAGGTCGACTTAGCCCTGCTGGTGGATGGTCTGCAAGCGGAGCGCGAGCAGGGCATCACTATCGATGTAGCGTATCGTTATTTCTCCAGTGACAAGCGTAAGTTCATTATTGCCGACACCCCGGGTCACGAGCAATACACTCGCAACATGGCTACAGGTGCTTCGACTTGTGACTTAGCCGTACTCTTGGTCGATGCGCGTTATGGGGTACAAACTCAAACACGTCGTCACGCTTTTATCGCATCCCAGCTAGGTATTCGTCACTTTGTTGTGGCAGTAAACAAGATGGATCTGCTTGGTTTCGATGAGAAAGTCTTTAACGATATTCGCGCTGAGTTTGCCCAGTTTGCAGAGCAGTTAGGTGATATCGAAATTCGCTACGTACCCCTGTCAGCCTTAAAAGGTGACAACGTCGTCGATGCCAGCTGTCAAACTCCTTGGTATAGCGGCGGCACCTTACTAGAGCTACTAGAAACGATTGATACCCGTCGTGAACTTAACAGCCTACCAGTGCGTTTTCCGGTGCAATATGTACAGCGTCCAGATCTGGATTTTCGTGGCTTTTCCGGCACGCTGGCATCGGGCGTAATTAACGTCGGTGACGAGTTGGTGGCACTGCCATCGGGCAAGCGCAGCAAGGTTGCCCGTATTGTGACCTTCGATGGTGATCTGCCGCAGGCGATTGCGGGCCAAGCGGTGACCTTAACCCTTGAAGATGAGATTGATATTTCAAGAGGCGATCTGTTGTCGCAGGTAGCTGACGCTCCAGCATTGGCTAACCACGTAAGCGCAGATATCGCTTGGATGGATGAAAAACCACTACAGCTAGGTCAGTTGTATGATCTAAAAGTGGCAGGTAAAAAGCTGCAAGCGAGCGTAGTCAAAATTGAATATGTGGCCGATATTAATACCTTAGAGCATAACGACAGCACTCATATTGGCCTTAATGATATGGCGCGAGTTACGCTCGAACTGAATGAGTCAATTGCTATCGACCCTTACACCTTGGTGCGTGATACTGGCGGCATGATCTTAATCGATCGCCTGTCTAACGCGACGGTTGCGGCTGTCATGGCAGTATCGAGCACCAAAGAGCAGAAAACCGCTCAGCAATACAGTGAATTTGAGCTAGAGCTTAATGCGTTAATTCGTAAGCAGTATCCTCACTGGAATGCGATCGACATCAGTAAGGTCGAGGGTTAACAGTGCCTGAATTGTGGGTGTTATCGTGCATATTGTTTGCCTTAGTCATCGCCTTAATGGCGGGGCTATGGACACCTGCTGCGCTGTTTTTTATCGCATCGTTAACCACTTACCTGCTTGGCATGGTGGAGCTTGAAACTGCGCTTTCAAGTTTTACCAATGCCAGCTTAGTCACTTTAGTGCTGTTGATCATGTCGACAGCCGCGCTAGAGAAGACATCGCTCCTTGGCAAGTTGAGTCAAGTGATAGGGCGAGGCTCATTGGCATCGACCATGGCAAAGCTTGGTATTTCAACCGCCTTGCTGTCATCGTTTACCAATAACACCGCGGTGGTGGCTTCGCTCATTGCTGTTGTGCGTAGAAACCAAGCCCATGCACCGGCTAAGTTGTTACTGCCACTGTCTTACGCGGCGATTTTGGGGGGCACTTTGACCCTGATCGGCACCTCGACCAATTTGATTGTGAACTCCTTTGTCGAGAACGCGGGCTTGGTGCCTTTAGGCTTTTTTGAGTTTTCCATGATTGGCATAGTGATTGTCACCGCCGGCGTTGGTTTATTGGTGCTATTAGCCAATTGGCTGCCCGATAGACGCGATGAGAGTCTGGATGAAGCCTTGCCCTATCTGCTCGAAGCCAGAGTGGCGAAAGAGTCAAAGTTGATAGGCAAGAGCGTACAAGATAATCGCTTACGCGCGCTGAAAAAACTGTATCTGGTTGAGCTTGAGCGCAGCGGCATTCGCATCTGCCCGGTGCCGCCTCACTTGGTACTGCAAAGCGAAGATATTTTACGCTTTAGTGGCGCGGTGGAATCGGTTGAATTGCTGCATCAATTCGACGGCCTAGAGTGGTTTGGTAAACAGCAGGCAAAGGGACAGAACCTGATAGAAGCGGTACTAGCACCGAGTTCAACCTTAGTCGGTCGCTCATTAAAGCAGTCGACCTTTAGAGAGAAGTTTGATGGTGCAGTACTCGCGATTCGTCGCGGTCATCAACCTTTAAAAGGTGGTCTTGGAGACATAGAGTTACAAGCGGGAGATGTGCTACTCGTCACCCCTGGAGATGGTTTTTGCAGTAACACTAAGTTGGCATCAGAGTTTGCCGCCGTAAGTGGTTTAGATTTGAGTGTCAGGCTGGATCCTCGCCGCAGCCAATGGGTACTAGCTGGCTTTCTAGTGACGATTTTGGCCAGCCTCACAGGTGTCCTCCCTTTGGTTAAGGGGCTTATTTTGCTCTTGATGAGCTATATCGCCATCGGGGCGGTGAGTTTATCTGAACTGAAAAGGCGTTTTCCTTTCGAGCTGGTGGTCATAGTCGGCAGCGCTTTAAGCCTAGCTAATCTGATGCTCTCGACTGGACTTGCCGATGACATCGCCTCATTTATCTTGGGGGCGATTAATGGCTACGGAGTATTTGCAGCGTTTGTGGCCGTGTATTTTATGACGCTGCTACTGACAGAGCTTATCACCAATAATGCCGCTGCGGCGCTAGCTTTTCCGGTCGCTTATGCCATCGCCCTGAGTTACGGCGTCGATACTCGCCCGTTTATTTTAGCAGTGGTATTTGGCGCCAGTGCTAGCTTTATTTCGCCCTATGGTTATCAGACCAACTTGATGGTCTATAACGCGGGCAACTATCGATTTAGTGATTTTGTACGTGTTGGACTGCCGTTGTCGTTGCTGTACTCGGCAATTGTATTGTTATTGGTACCCGTGTTTTTTCCATTTTAACTTTCTCCATTTTGGGGAACGGATAGACGTCTGCTTGGATGGTGTGAGCGCATCTAGCTATTGTATAGATTATATTTTTGGAGTTTTTTATGTCTGATATCGTTTGGCACCAGCACAGTATTGATAAGCAGTCTCGGGCAGACCAGAAGGGACAAAATCCTATTCTGCTATGGTTCACAGGGCTTTCTGGATCAGGGAAGTCTACCCTAGCTGGCGCGTTAGAGCGTGCCTTATTCGATGCTGGTTTTCACACTTACCTGCTCGATGGTGACAATGTGCGTCATGGCCTGTGCAAAGATCTTGGCTTTAGTGCGGATGATCGCGACGAGAACCTGCGCCGTGTCGGTGAGGTGGCCAAGCTCATGGTCGATGCAGGCCTTGTGGTGCTGTCGGCCTTTATCTCACCAACACGGGAAGAGCGTGAGCGAGTGCGCGCCTTGTTCGATCAAGGTCAATTTATCGAGGTGCATGTATCTACGCCGATTGAGGTGTGTGAAGCCAGAGATCCTAAAGGCTTATACAGCAAGGCTCGCGCGGGAGAGATTAAAAACTTCACCGGGATCTCGGCGCCCTACGAAACCCCTACAGCTGCCGAGCTGACCATAGATACCAGCAAAGGGGACTTAGCCACTCAAGTGAGTGCACTTTTAGATTATTTAGCGGCGATTCAGGTGATTGACTCAGAGAAGCTAAAAAAAGCGGTTTAGCGGTTTTATAGCGATTCAGATTTATCCCAATCTTAGTAAGTCATTATAAGGAACATAATGAGTATAAAAAACATTTCCATCAAAGAGCTAGAGGACTTGGTTCTGCTATTTGATCAATATATGGTTTTTTATAACCAAGGTTCGGCACCGGAAAAGTATCGAAAATATTTAAGTGAGCGTTTGCAAAATGGTGACGCTACGGTGTTTATTTCCTATAGCTGTGAAAATAATCCCGTTGGTTTTGTATTAAATTACCATACGTTTTCGTCGGTATCTCTGGGTAAAATCATCATATTAAACGACCTGTTTGTGACGGAGTCACACCGAAAACAAGGGGTCGCCAATAGTTTAATCGATTGTGCTATCGATTTAGCTAAGCGCACTGGTAGCGTTCGAGTCGATTTGGGTACCGCTAAAGATAATTTAAAGGCTCAGGCGCTCTATGAAAAAATAGGTTTTGTGAAAGACACCGAGTATTTTTCCTATAGTTTCAGTCTCTAGAGTTGTTTGGGGAAGGGCTCGAAACTTACTCTGACGGATAGTAATTATGCGATGCCTTTATGTAATCCATAGGCATCGCATTTTTATATCTAAGATTTACTGTCACTATTCAATCTTAAAGTCGCGGGAAAACAGCGCTCGCATCGCCTTGATATAGTCTTTATCGGTAATGAAGGGGATCAGCTGTGCTAGCTCGTCGCCAATAGGGGTAAAGCGGTAGTAACTGAAGAATAGCTGACCGCTCTTAGGGGTGAGTTTAAGTTTCAAATCACTCAAGGAGAAACTTATCGGCGTTTTATTGCTAAGCAGGCCGGTTTCTAACTCGCTGCGATGTAAGATCCCCGCCTCGACTAAGGTGAGAATGTTGGAGTAGGGCAGGCCAAACTGAGATAACCCAATATTGCTCGAAGTCGGCTTCTTAAAAAACTGTCCTAAGCCTCCGGCATGTTTAAAGCCGATGATCAGCTTGAGGCGGGTCTCATTGTTGACCAGCACCGACATGCCAAGTGCCTTTTCTAAGATTTGCGCCTCTTTATGGGTCAGTTGCTTGAGCGTGCTTAAGGTGCGCAGACTAAAGTGGCCCGGTGAGGTAATCTCATTGGCTAAGATCCGCCCCCACAACTCCTGCATTTTACGGTTATGAATTTGCTCGGCCAGCTTAAAAAACTGGTGCGCCCAATCGGGATCTAAGTCCACTCCGGTCACGTCAGACGGCGTGTGGCTGATGGCGATCTTGTAGATGGTTTCAAGGTTTTCTTGATACTGACACGCCAACTTCTGCGCCCTAAAGGCGGCGCGCTCACTAATGGAAGCGTTGCTGGCGCGATAGTCGTCTTCACTGGCTAAACCTAACATACGCCCCAGCAGTAAGGCTTTCTTACGGGCTGATACGCCCGAGGCCTTGCTGCTGTCTTTCGCTGTCGGTTTGCCTGCCTGTTTGGCAGCGTCTGCTATTGTCTCAACCATGATCTGTTATTCACCATCAACAAGCGGTGCTTGTTGTTATCTGGCCGGTTTGACTATCTGTTTGATAACCAGCTAATTTATAGAGTCAGCCCTAGTTTGCACTACTTTACCAAAGTGTGCGACCTCATCGCCTCGCTGTGGGTGGCGGGGCACATTAATCGCCAGCAGCAGTGAACAAGCCGCAAAGCCTGCGCCGATATAAAATACTATCTCAGGCGAGCTTAACCATAAGAGTCCGAGTAAGGCTGGGATGATTACTGCGGCAATATGATTGATGGTGAAGCTCACCGACATGGTGGCGGCAATGTCTTTTGGATCGGCAATCTTTTGGAAATAAGTTTTTACTGCAATGGCCATGGCAAACAGTAGATGATCGATAACGTAGAGCGCGGCGGCAAATTCGGCGTGCTCTACCAGAGCATAGCTGACAAACACTGCGATCAAGCCAAGGTATTCGATAGTCAGTGCATTACGCTCGCCAATTCGACCGATAAAGCGACCAATGGCGGGGGCAAACATCAAATTGACGACATAGTTAATCAGGAATAGCGAGGTGATCTCGGTGATGCTATAGCCAAACTTTTCCACCATCATGAATCCAGCAAATACCATGAAGATCTGTCGTCTCGCTCCAGAGAAAAAGGTCAGCATATAGTAGAGCCAATAGCGCTTTCTCAGCAGTAGCTTCTTATGTTGAACCTCGCCCTGACTGAAGTTGGGGAAATACCGCCAAACACTGAACACCATGAGTAACCCAAGGCTGCCGATAATGGCGTACATCCATTGGTAATCGAGTTTTAGCCAGCTCATGATGAGCCAGATACTGGCATAGCCGCCTAGAGCCGCCGCACTACGCCATGCTAAGGCGCGCCCTAAGAATGCTGGGGTATCCTTTTTATCGACCCACTGTAGTGTCAGTGACTGGTTGACGGTTTCAAAGTAATGAAAGCCGACAGACATCAATACCGTGGTGATATATAGCCCTAACACTTGTGGAAAAAAACCGGTTATTGCCACGCCGATACACAAGACAGCTAGGGAGAGCAGGGCAAAGGCTTGCTCACGCACAAGTAGTAATACAAAAACGGCGGTAAAGGCGAGAAAGCCGGGCACCTCTCGCAGACTCTGCAGCATACCTATTTCAGCGCCGGTAAATTGTGCGCGCTCGATGACAAAGTTATTCAGCAGCGCCTGCCATACGGCAAAAACCAAGGACATGATAAATGTCATCCATAGGAGGAGTTTTTGTGGGTCATTCTTCATCTTACTGTCCCTGTATTTATCGCGGTGTGCACCCCAAATAGTGAGCAGAATCTAGCTGCTTCAATGTTCATGCAGTATACCCATTTCAGTTTTGATAATGATACAAGCAACAGCTGATTTAGTGCTGAGCAATTTTAATCGCCGCTGCATTACTACTGAGGTCTGCATTGTTTGTTGAGCACAAGGCGTTAATGTAAGTGTTTTGTAAAGATGAATGTAAAGGTTAATGTAAATCATTCTCATTTGGGTTACTTTGTCCGCGAATTTAGGGGGAGCGGTCAATATCTAACTATTGCCTGCGCAGAATCAAAATGAGAGCCGTGTATGAAATCTATTTCCAAGCATGCCAAGTTGAACATGTTAGCGATGACTATCGCCAGTGTGTTTAGCGCCAATGCCATGTCCGCGACCAATCCAGAAGCATTAGCCGATGCGATTGCCAAACAAGAGGCTGAGCTCACAGCATTAAAGAGCCAGTTACAACAGTTAGCGCAGCAGCAAAAGCAGCAACAATTGCAATCTCAGCAAAAAGAAGCAGAGCAACAGCAAGCATTACAAGTGGCTAGCGAAGCGAAGTCGAGCGCTTGGGATAAGTTTTCATTTAAGTCCTACGGCAGCGTGATTTATACCAGTGACGAGTATTACGACAATGTGCAGGACACCTCTCCTGAGCGTCGTAGCCGTTTCGATCTTGAGCGCATCGTGACTGAGTTTGGTTATCAGTTTAATGAGCAATGGGACATGGAAGTTGAAATCGAGTATGAGCATGGCGGTACAGGCACTGCGCTAGAATATGACGGTTTCGATGAGTTCGGCGAGTTTGAAGCAGAGGTCGAAGCGGGCGGCGAAGTGATGATCGAAAAGGCGCAGATCCGCTACCGTCCAAGCGAAGCCTTCGGGGTTAAATTCGGTAATATCCATCTGCCAGTCGGCCTTAGCAGTACCTTGCATAAACCTAGTCAATATCTAACAGTGCAACGCCATAAGAGTGAAGTGGCGATGCTACCGGCTGTTTGGAATGAGAATGGTATAGGTATCTTTGGTGAAGTCGAGAACTTCCATTATCAGGCACAAGTGGTTAGCGGTTTAAACTCTGAATACTTCCGCACCTATGACTGGGTGGCTTCAGGCCATCAGAAGCGTTTTGAGCATGTGAATGCTGACGATCTCGCCTATGTGGTGCGCCTCGATTACGGTAACTTCAAGAAAGGCTCAGCAATTGGTGCTTCCTATTACTATGGCAACACCAGTGGTAACCGCCATAAGACTAACAAGCTAAGTGCCGACGGCACGGTTGAGATCTTATCGGTTGCTGCCGCCTTTGTTGAAGGACCTTGGATCCTACGCGGTCAGTACCTATATGGCACGCTGAGTGATAGCGACGCCATCACTCAAGCTAACAAAACCACCCCCGGGCTTAAGCCGGGTAACTTCGCCCAATTGGGGGCAAAGTCAGAAGCCTTCTTTGTTGAAGCAGGGGTCGATCTAGGCCAGTTCACATCCGTGCCCATTACTGTGTTTGCCAATATCGATTATTCAAACCCACTGAAAGAGGTGGAAACCGGTACAGCGACAAAACGCTATGAAAATACTTGGATTAGCGCCGGTGTTAACTACTTCCCCATTCCTGAAATTGTGATTAAGGCCGAGGCGGGCGTACAGCAAGTCGCGGTTGCATCCATTCCCGATACTAACTTTTTCGCATTAGGCGTTGGTTACCAGTTCTCAATTTAATTTAATGACTTAATACATGGAGTTTTCAATGAAACATTTTACTCAATCAGTGGTAGCCATCGCGCTTATTTCTGCACTTGCTGGCTGTGGCGGTTCTGGCTCGGATGACAGCACACCAGAAGTTATACCTGAAACGGGCTTTACGTTTTCAGCAACAGACATGGTGGCTAATCTCACTGATGATGTGATTGTGGCGGGCTACTCGAACTTAGCCGTTCGTGGTGAGGCTATGCTGCAAGCTACGCAGACTCTGGTTGCTACACCGACTCAGGCGAATTTAGAAGCGGCGCAAGCGGCATGGAAGGCGGCGCGTCAGCCATGGGAGCAAGGAGAGTCGCATATCTTTGGTCCAGTCGATTCACTCGGTATTGACCCGCATCTTGATAGCTGGCCGCTGAACACCACAGACTTAACCACAGTGCTGGCTAACAACGCAGGTTTTGATGCCGAAACTATTAAAGGTTGGAACGATGATGTACAGGGATTCCACACCATGGAATACCTATTGTTTGGTGACGGTGTAGCCGACAACACTAAGACCATTAGCGAGCTCACGGTAAATGAGCGTGACTATTTAATGGGGCTAGCCGAAGTCTTTCGTGATTACACTAAGACACTCGATGACGCATGGCTAATTAGCCATGACGGACAAAACGGTAAAGCTTACGGTGAGTTACTGAAAAACTCTGGAGCCGATGGCAATACTTTCTACAGCTCTGAAGTGGGTGTAGTAGAGGAGCTGGTTAACGGCATGATTGGCATCGTCGACGAAGTGGGTAACGGGAAGATTGCTGATCCATTTGGTGAGTCACTCGCTAAGGCCGACACTTCTAAAGTGGAGTCTCAGTACTCTTGGAACTCGCTCACCGACTTTAGCGACAATATCGTAGGCGTTCGCAACGTTTATTTGGGCGAGCTAGAAGGCAATGCCGATAAGCAAGGGATCATCGATTTTGTCGATGCGGCAAACCCTGAGCTAGCGACTCGCGTTAAGGATGAGATCGATGATGCCATCAGTAAGATTGAAGCGATTGCCGGCGATAATAATATGCCTTTCCGTCAAGCGATTTCAGATGCCGATGGCCGCGTTCGTATTCAAACTGCAGTCGATGCACTTACTAAGTTACAAGCGAGTTTAGAGTCAGATGTCCTGCCACTGCTTAAAGAGTGGAATATCTAAAGCATGAGTGTATGAGGAGGCCTTAAGGCCTCCTTTTTATTTGGATAATTCCCTTGTTTTTTAGGTGGTTACTTCTAATGCTTTGCAAATAAACCGCTTAACAATACTGTGTATGGAACAGCTGATGACAACTGAACGAAATAAAAAAAACAGCTCGCTTAAGGGGATCGCCTTGCATGGGGTCTTGCTGGGTGTAGTGAGTTTAACTGCTTGTGGCGGCTCAGGTGATGAGGAAACGCCAAAGCCTGAAGAGAAAATTTACCCAGCCTATACCGACATCAAGGCCTCTGGTGGTGACACCACTACCTTCGATGCATCTGAGTCTGGTCACGGTTTTTCAACCCCAGCTCCTAACTTAAGCGATGAGGAGTTGGCGCTGCACCTTGAAGGTGACTTAAGCTTTGAGACCGCCTTTACCACGGCGCCTAACAGCGCTCACCCAGAGCTAGATGGCCTAGGGCCAGTATTTAATAATGCCGATTGTAACTCTTGCCATCAGCGTGATGGTCGAAATTCGACCCCCATAGTTGCGAGCGGTGAAACGCGGATTAAGCTAGGGTCAGATGCGGGCATATTCTTAAGAATTAGTCTGGCGCCTAATGAGCCGTGTGTAACAGGTACGGCCGCAAATGATTATTGCGCCCCTATTGCCGTGCCCGATTTTGGTGGGCAGTTGTTTCACCGCGGCGTATTGCAGGCCCGCGATGATTGGCAGCAAAATCAGTTTATTGGTCAGGCTGATGTCTATCTATCTTATGAAACTAAGCAAGTTAGCTATAGCGATGGCAGCAGTGTTACTTTGAAAAAGCCTAAGTTTGAGGTGGAAAACCCATACGATGCGCCAGGTGAGACTATGGCGAGCAGTAATCTGACCTCTAATTTGCTGCAAGACGATGTACTCATGGGCTGGCGTAATGGCATGCCAGTGTTTGGCTTAGGCTTGCTAGAGGCTATCTCAGAGGCGGATATTCTAGCCAATGTCGATGCGGTGGATAGTAATAACGACGGTATATCGGGCCGAGCTAACTATGTCTTCGATGCGATTAAAGCCAAAGCGGGTGATACTAACCCGGTATCGCTCGGCCGTTTTGGCTGGAAGGCCAACACCCCAAGTGTGCGAGTGCAATCACTCGGGGCGTTACGCGGCGATATGGGGATCACTAACCCCTTATTTCCAGATGAAAGCATTGCCGGTACCGCGCTGCATGACTCCTACTTAGTGCGCACAGGCTTTGTAGATACGGGAGCGGGGATCGATGGTGAACCAGAAGCCAGCGCCGAGTTCAGTGATTCAGTGGTGTTCTACGCCGAGACTTTAGCCGTCCCTGCTAGACGAAATGTCGATGATCTTGATGTGCGTGAAGGGGCAAGACTGTTCGAGCAGCTTAACTGTACGGGTTGTCATACTCCAAGCTTTGTCACAAAGGCGTCGGGTGATGTTGGCGGCGTGGAGATGAGTGACAGTCATAAGAGTCAAACCATCTATCCTTTCAGTGACATGCTGCTGCATGATATGGGAGAGGGGTTGGCAGATGGTCGTCCAGATTTCTTAGCCGATGGAAACGAGTGGCGCACTCGTCCCTTATGGGGAATAGGCTTGACACAGACCGTTAATCCGCAAGCCGGATTCCTGCACGATGGCCGCGCGGCGACCCTCGAAGAAGCTATCTTATGGCACGGTGGTGAAGCTGAAAAAAGTCAGCAAGATTTTATGGCGTTAACGGCAGAGGAACGCGCGCAAGTTATTGATTTCTTGATGTCCCTATAATCACAAAATGCATAACTGAAACGCACTCAGTAAACGCAAAAACAGCGGGGCTACCTCTTTTGAGGAGTTTCGCTGTTGATTTTGTGAGGTAGGTAAAGCTAATTCGATTTATTGCACCGCACCTCGTGATCTGTTTCATGTAATCTTCCAACCAAATCGCCTATGATTTATTTATTGATTCTATTCACTTTCAATTTTTGAACTTATGGGAGATGTCTGGTGAGCAAAATTCTTATCGTTTACTCAAGTGTACATGGCCAGACTCGTAAAATTTGTGGCTACCTAGAAGATAAACTGAAAGCGGTTGGCAACTGCGTCACAGCGGTGAATATTGCAGATAAAGTCGACTTAGGTGAATTTGACAAAATTATTATCGGGGCGAGTATCCGTCACGGTAAACATAACGCCGCAGTTTATGACTTTATTGAGGCGCATCAGGCAGAGTTAGAGCAAAAGCCAAGCAGCTTCTTTTCGGTTAACTTGGTGGCACGTAAGCCGTTAAAAAATACCGCAGAGACTAACCCTTATATGCGCGCCTTCTTTGAAAAGTCGCCTTGGGTTCCTGATATCGCTGAAGTGTTTGGCGGTAGTCTGAATTATCCTAGCTATGGCGCTATGGATAGAAACATTATTCGTTTTATTATGTGGATGACTAAAGGTCCAACAGCGGCTGATACTAATATTGAGTATACCGACTGGAATAAGGTTGATGCCTACGTCGACTCTATTCATCAATTGGTGGTAACGGCTTAAGCAAAGGAAGAGATATGGCGCAGTCTATGTTTAAACGCTTAGCGAGAAAGTATATTGATTTGCAGCACGTGCTTATCATTGTTATTAGCGCCTATTTAATTTTTACCAGTGGTTCGATATTGATTGGTCGCAGCCTACGCGCCAATGCCAGTTTCTGGGATCAGAGCCATGTTTATCTCGGGCTCATTGGCGCTTTCTTATCGATTACCTTTGTGATCACCACTTGCCTCAAGGGCAAGTGGCGCCAGTATTTTCCTTGGTTGATTGCTGACTTTTCTCAGCTTAAGAGTGACATCCTAGGAATAATTAAAGGCAAGCTCCCAATTGCTGGCGGCCGAGGTCTGTTTAGTGTGGTCGAGGGTGTTGGCATGCTGCTGTTTTTGGCCGTCGGTATCACTGGTATAGCCTGGTTTGCGACTCAAGGGGGCAGCGATGCGCTGATGTGGCGCGGTTACCATATTCAGTTTGCACAAGGCTTTATCGGCTTTATTGTGGTCCACGCTATTTTTGCCTGTTTGCATCTGCTGGATTTTATTAGAAACTAATCACGGCTCATATCTCATATCTCATGGCTGTTTGAATAGAGTAAAGTTTGCTTTCCTTTGAGTAAGGTTAATCTAATGGCTCAAAAGTTTTGAGCCATTGTCTTGCTTCATGCCCTCTGCGTTCCAATAACATCTGGGTTTAACGGCCAGTTCGCTATCTCTAGCTCTCGCTTATTAGCACATGGCTTCGCCGTAGTGAGTTGCTTTTGTCCAAAGTAGGTTAGTTGGAACTATCAAGCGCAGCTTGGTAAGAACAAGTTTAATGGTTAACTCTAACCTAGAACCTAAGCAACAGAATCCAACAAGTCAGCCAATTCAGCTGAACTCAGAGGTCGCATAGACCCTTCAGGCAAATCCCCTAACTGTAAACTCTGAATCGATACCCGTTTAAGGTCGATAACCTTAAACCCCAACGCCTGTGACATGCGGCGTATCTGACGATTTAGCCCCTGAGTCAAAGTAATCTCATATTTATCAGCAGCTAAACGCTGCATGATACAAGGTAAAGTGACGACATCTTTATAACTCACCCCAGCGGCCATGTTTACAAGAAAAGCATCATCGAAAGGGCGGTCAACTTGCACATGGTAAGTCTTAGCATGACCAAAATCAGGGTGCATTAGCTTATGAGTTAATTCGCCATCGTTGGTTAAGATCAGTAAGCCGCGGCTGTCTTTATCGAGACGACCGACAGGGTAGAGCCGTGGAGACTCCGGCAACAGGTGTAATAAGCTGTTTGGCAGGTGCGCTAGCAGACGACTATCTGTGCCGACGGCTTTATTAAATAGCCAGTAGGCTTTGGCTTCGACGACACGAATCGGTTCATCGTTAACATAGATCTGCTCGATGCTGCGCTGACCTATTGGCGTGTCGATTAGGGTGACGCTATCGACGTGGTTAGCGAGGCGCTCATCGATACGAACTAAGCCGTCTCTGATTAAGCGGGTCGCGGCGCGACGTGAACAGCAGCCGGTTAAGGCAAGGTATTTTGCGAGTCTCATTAATTGTGGCTGTTATTCTTTAGCTAAATATTTCTGTGTGAGTTCACGGTAATCATTGATGGCCATTTGGCGTATGCTCCATGCGTGGGCAAGACACCAGAACAACACAATATTGGTTTGTGCCCAGAGAGTAATGGCTATCCAGCAGTAACTCGCTTGGGGATAATGTTTGTCGCATGGCTTGAAGTCTAAGGTATGCCAGTTTAACTGAAAAACCAGCCATGATGATGCGATAAAGCCTAAAACACTGATAAAAAAAACCGGCCAGCTAAAAGCTGAATTATCCTTAAACTTAGCGATGATACAGAGAAAATACATGACAAGGGTCCCGACTAAGAAGCCGGTTGAAATCAGTCGGTGAGTTTCTAAGTAGTTGATAGGGAAAATTCCCATCAGAACCACGCAAGAGCCTACCCATATCCCTATATATGATAAATACCGGCTAAAGTACCCTAGCTTTAGTAGGAATAAAGTAATCATGGATAGCAGGATGCATAACCCCGCTACCATTAGAGACATGTTGTAAATAAAGGCGTAGCGAGTGTAAGTGTAATCACCTAGTAAATCTGCTCGCTTGTTTATCACCTCGAAACCAATTTTTTGAAATTCAAACCACACAGATAAAGAGACGCCCGTTACTGCTATTACTGCTCCGAGAAAAATCAACATTACCGCTAAGCGGTGCAGATCATACTGCATTGATTGCTCTCGCAATTTATCTTCCATGCCAGTTCCGGTTTCGATTGTGATTGCTATTCATTTAGCCCCAAAAAAAGGAGTACATATTCATGTACTCCTTGATTATAGAATGCGTTGAGTCAGAACTCACTTTTATACCCAATATGTATTAAATGGGCTGACTATTTACGTTTACGGCCTACTTACGCTTACGAAATATCACTATCACGACTGCTACAACTGCCAAGATCATACAGTACCAAGCGTGGGTGACCACATCTAATGGAGATAGGCTAAAGGTTGAGGCCACGAGTAGTGCTTGAGCGCCGTATGGGATAAGACCCTGAATGATACAAGAGAAAATATCTAATATGCTGGCTGCACGCTTTGGCGTGACACCGTGTTTTTGGGCAAGATCTTTTGCAATGTCACCAGTAACTACAATCGATACCGTGTTGTTTGCCACACAGGTGTTAGTTGCCGCAACAATACCGGCCATTCCAAGCTCTGATGCGCGGCATGATGCTTCGCCTTTGGCTTTAGAAAAACGTGTAATTAGTTTTTCAATCTGCTGGCTAACAAATGCTAGACCACCTTGTTGCTGCATTAGTGCCGCTAAACCACCGACTAGCATAGACAGGATAAAGATCTCTTGCATGCTACCAAAACCGGCATAGATGTCTTTACCGAATTGGATCACGCCGTAATCCATGGTGGCGATGCCTGTAATACCCGCCAATAAAATACCTATGGTTAGCACTACGAATACGTTAAGACCAGCAACTGCCAAGAACAAAATGGTTAGGTAAGGAATGACTTTAACGAAGTCGATCTCTTGCGCTGCTACATCTGCTTGGCCTTGGCCTGCTAAAGTGAAAATCACTAAGGTAATGATTGATGCTGGGATGGCGAAGATCAGGTTTTCTCTGAACTTGTCTTTCATCTCACAGCCTTGAGTACGGGTGGCTGCAATGGTGGTATCAGAGATAATCGATAAATTATCACCAAATAGTGCCCCCGATATTACCGCACCCGCCATGATGGCTAAGTCGATTTGTGCTTCGTTAGCAACGCCTAAAGCAATTGGAGCAACGGCCGCAATTGTGCCCATAGAGGTACCCATCGCGGTTGCAATAAAGGCGGCAATTACGAAAAACCCTGGTAGTAACAAGTTTGAAGGCACTAAAGATAGACCCAGTGCGACAGTAGCATCGACACCGCCAGTGGCTTTTGCTACCGCAGCAAAGGCGCCAGCCAGCAAATAGATCATACACATGGCGATGATATTTGAATGGCCAATACCGTTTAAAAAGGTTTCTATTGATTGGTTAAGCTTTTGCTTTGAAATCAAAATAGCAAAAATAATAGCGGGTAGAATCGCTACTACACTCGGTAACTGGTAAAAGGCAAAGTCTACACCTTGGCTTTGAAAGTAAACGCCTGCACCAATAAATAGGGCTAGAAATAGAAATAGCGGCGTTAGGGCTAAAAATGATGGAGCAGTGCTTGCTGCTACGTTTTGGGCTTCTGGGGCATTATTTGAAGTCGTCAATGTTATCTCTCTTATATTAAACCTAGCTTCGAACCATTGTTCCCATTGCCCTCCTAGCTGGAACAAACTACTTATTAGCCTGAGCTAAATCATAGAATGGTACATCTCAATAGTTGAGAGGATATGAGATCGAAAGACGTCTGTCAATTTAGACGTCTAGATGTTTTTACTGCTAACGTCGACTTTAGCAAAAGTTGTGAACTCGGTTGGCTTATTTCAGCTTTGGCTTAAGTTGCCTAGGTTGGGGAGTAATTTCAAATGGTTTTATGCAGACCTAAGTGATTTTGTTAGGAAATTTCATTTAGAATTTAGCATTAGATGCTAAGCTCTGCCTCAAGGTACAGCAGTAGCTAGCATTACCTATAAGCTTAAATATTTAAATTTTTAGTTAAATAAAAAGAGAACCCATATGCAACTGATGGATGTTGATAAGCAAACCTATCGTAAGAACACCAATCTGGTGATCATGGGGTTTGTGGCTAGTCTGGCTATCTTGGCACTGATCTTCGGTGCAATCTTAATTCACTTCTTTGGTGCGCCTGCAAGCGTAAGTGGTGAGTCTACCGGTAACTTTCACCTGAACTTGATTGGGGTCATCTTAGCGTTAATGACTTGTGGTGGCGTATTGAATACTCAAAAGCATAAGCCTTTTATGCGTGAGGTCTATTATGTGTGGCGCTTAAAGCAGCTGCATAACCAGATATATCGTAAGCTGGCTAAGATAAAGTTAGCCGCAGATAATGAAGAACTGAATGCGTTTATTATCTTGAGTTTCTACTTTGCTAGCCTTAAGCAGGTCTACACTCTAGACAATAACACGCTCACCATATCTACGGTGGAAAAGGATCTCGCACAGTTAAATGACAAGATAGCCGCGCTTGGTTTAACAGCTTCGGCTGAGCAATTTGAGCCGAAAATGCTTGATGAGATATAACTTGTCCCTAGGATCTAGAACCTACTTTTAATCTCTGACGGCATAAATGCCGAGCTAGAATGATATTGTTTTTTCCGGCTCTACTCGGCTATTACCGTCTTTGCTTTTCCTTGCAACTAGCACCTTCTCTTAAACCTAGCACCTTCTGTAAAATCCCCTCTGTAAATCTGGTAATTCAATGTGTTAAGCTTGTTGGCGTTGATTGTAAACAAACTGGATTCCGGGTGTACATTGCAAAAAAATGGCTAAAGATCATTACGCTCTTTATGGTGGCAAGTTCTGCCTCCGTTATGAGTCTTCAGGTGCACGCAGCCAGCCCCTTTCTTAAGTTAGAGCAACAGCTTTCTGACTCATCTCCAAGTGATGCCCTGACACTGCTCAACGAGTTTCAACTCGAGCCTATTAGCACCACGGCATACAACAGGGCTAAGTTACATTTTCTCTACGGCAAGCAATACGCACGTAACCGCCTGCTTGAGCAATCGATTGCAAGCTACGACATGGCAATAGTGCTGGCTAAGCCACTCATGGGCTCAGAATTGCTAATTGAGAGCTATCTAGGGCGTTCTTTTGCACGCTATTTACAGACGAACGATCCTGAAGTTTATTGTAGCGACAGGGCAAAGGCGTTGGTGCTAGCTAGGCGGCAAAGCAACAGAGAGTTATTAGCTAAGAGCTTAACTCAGAATGCTTTTTGCTTTAATAAGGTCACGAATGTGCATCATGGCATCGCTCTGCTAGATGAAGCCATGTTGTTAATCGATACTGAAGACAAAGCGAATTATAACCGTAAGGCAATGATCTTTAATGCCACCGGTTCACTCTATCGTACGGTAGGTCTACATAAACGTGGTTATGTGAACTTTGAGAAAGCCTATCAAAATTGGAGCGAGATAGACGATACCCAAGACATGTTTAATATGCTGCATAACATGATCAGCGAAGCGGTTAAGCTGGGAGATTGGGAAAAGGCGCGAGATAATATTGAACAGCAGTTTTTACTGGCGGTTAAAGCTTCTGAATTTAACGACTTTGGTTTTTTCGCTCACCTAAATGCGGGGCGCGTAGAATTAGCCACCCATAATTATGTCGATGCGATTGAGCACTTAGAGCAAGCCATCTCCCTCAAGGACACCACCCGAGAACAATATTTTATCACGAGTAGTTACCTGTTTCTGGCCCAGGCATATTTACGAAGTGGTGATGTAGAGCAAGCGGCGGCCATGGCACGCATTTTTAAGCAAGACAGCACATTCCCTAAGAATATGAGCAGTATGACGCTCAAGGCTGATGCCATTATAGCCTTGGAGCAGCAGCAGTATTTATCTGCGATAAACGCCTTGCTAGAGGTGATTGATAAGGAACGGCAAAAGAATAAACAGATCATAGATAATGAGGTGATCGACTTGGCGTTAGAGCATAACTCTACACTCGCCGAATTTGAGAATCAGTTACTGGCGAACAAATTGGCCATTAACGAATTGAGCCTAGCGGCCGTGGCAGATAAACAGCGGATCTATGACTTAAGGGTGAGCCTCTTCTTCTTGGTAGCTACGGTACTTCTGATTGCAATTTTGTTTCTGTGGCAATCTCGTAAAGCCTTTAAACACAGTGCACAAACTGACTTCTTAACTGGTATCGCTAATCGCGCTCATGTGTTCAACCGAGGCCAGAGAATGATCGACAGGGCTATCAAGAAGAAGCATCCCTTAGCGGTGATCATTTTTGATATCGATAACTTTAAGTCTATTAACGATCAGTATGGCCATCAGGTGGGCGATCTGGCGATAAAAGCTGTTGCCAAGCGCGGAGAGCGTTGGCTCAGAGATTGCGATCTTATTGGCCGAATCGGCGGCGAAGAATTTTTAATTGTACTGCCAGATGTCACTGAGGCTGACGCGATTCTTATCTCTGAACGTTTACGTGAAGGCATAGCCTCTCAGGCATTTAAGTTCGATGATGTGGTTATCGAACTGACGGTAAGTATAGGTGTGGCTGCATTAAAACCGCCTCAAACTCGCTTAACCGATCTGGTTAATCTGGCAGATAAGGGACTCTATAAGGCCAAGTTCTCTGGTAAGAATAGAGTCTATCTTATTGAACAGTTTGCTTAAGCCTAACCCGCCTAACGCTTAGTCTTGTGCTAGGCTTTTTTGCTTCCCCCTATTCGGCCTAATGGCCCTTCTTTTAATGATTTACTGGGATTCAAACTTGTATTCAGTCATTTGTTTGCTATGTTTTTTGTTTAGCGAGTGTTGAATTTTATCAGGCTACGAACGCTACTCTATGACCGCTAAGGTGCTCGCTTAATGGAATGATGAATTGATAACTAAGGTTGGAAATCCCATGAAAAAAGCGCTAGCAATATTACCCTTTACCGCATTGGCCTTTGTGCCAACTTGTTCAGCTGTAGATGTTTTTAAAGATGATAAGAATGTATTCCAGATAGGGGGGTATATTGATGCTCGTGTCATCGATACCCAAGGCGTGACCGAAGTGGTTAACGGTAGTTCACGGATTAATTTCGCCTTTACTCGTGATATGTCGAATGATTGGACAACCTATGCAAAGTTGGAGTGGGGCGTCAATCCATTCGGTAATAGCACTATTGCGTATAGCAGTGAGAGTAACTTCGAAACTAAAAGTGGCGACTTTCTAAATAATCGTCTTGGTTATGTGGGTCTGAGCCATGATGCATACGGCTCTATTACTATAGGTAAGCAGTGGGGGGCCTGGTACGATGTGGTGTATAACACCAACTATGGCTTCGTTTGGGATGGTAATGCATCGGGAACTTACACCTATAACAAATCGGATGGTGCCATCAATGGTGTTGGTCGTGGTGACAAGGTCATCCAATACCGTAATGGCTTCGGTGACTTTAGCATGGCGATTCAGATGCAGCTTAAAAATAGTGTCTCTGATATCGAAGATGATGGCTCGAATAGTCCTAACCGATTGGTGATGACTGAGTATGACAATACCTACGGCATAGGCTTGACCTATGAGGCAACCGAGATGCTAACCCTGACCGCTGGCGGTAACTTTGGTGAGCCTGAGGGGACAACGGCTTCTGGAGTGGTGATTTCTGAAACCGATTATATCTATGGCGTGGGAGCCAGTTGGGGCAACTGGGATAGCTACGGGTTTTATGTCGCGGCAAACGTAAACGCCAATGAGTTTCACGATACCGATAACATAGGCCGCTTCTTGCAAGAGGCGATCGGCTTAGAGTCTATCGCATCGTATCTGTTCGATAATAACGTGAAAATTTTGGCGTCTTACAATATCTTAGAGGCGGGAGATAAGTACGAAGCTGCTCATCCCGGAGATGTGTTTAAGCGACAATTTGCCTTTGCTGGTGTGCATTATATTTGGGATAACAGCGTTATCTTCTATCTAGAAGGGCGGGTAGACTTTAGTGACTTCTCTAGCTCAACTCCAGGTCTTGAGGCAAGGCAAGCACTGACTGAAGACGACGGTATTGCAGTCGGAGTGCGTTATACCCTGTAAGATGTGTTTGTCTAGTCCTAAAATAGGTTGACGGTTTTTATTAAGCCAGTTGGAACTCCCGACTGGCTTTTTTATGTACTTCATTAGGGGTTTTCATCCCTAAACTAAGATGCGGCCTTAAATGGTTATAAGTCTCTATCGACTCTTTGATTAACATATCGAGCTCCTTCATCGTACGGCAGCGATAAAGCAAAAACTCGTGCTTCAAAATCCCATTAACCCGCTCTGCAAGTGCATTTTGGTAGCAGTCATATCCATCTGTCATGGACGGAGTAATACCATTTGCCGCTAACGTCTCCTGGTACTCAGCTGAGCAGTACTGCATCCCTCTATCTGAGTGGTGAATGGCATCGCCTGTTGTCTGACGATTCTTTATCGTCATATTCAATGCTTTGACCACGTCACAAGCTTTCATTTCATGGCTTAACTCATATCCCATTATCTTTCTTGAGTACGCATCTGTTACCAGAGACAAATAGTGCGTCCCCTCATCTGATTTCACGTAGGTGATATCGCTAACGAGCACCTCTTCAACACGCTTGACCGCTCTGTCTTTTAGTAAGTTGGGATACTTTCTTAGCCAGTGATGGCTATTGGTCGTTTTAGTGTAATTTTTTCTGGGTTTTACCAGCATATTTTGTTGCTTCAAATACTGAAATAACCCATCTCTACCGAGCTTTATCCCTTGTTCTATCAGTTGTGGCTTGATGAGCTGGTAGAGCTTGCGCGTCCCCACTCTAGGCATAAACTGGCGCCAATACATGACCATCTTCATCACAGGTTTAAGCGTTTCAGCTTTTGCCGTTCTGCGTTGTTTCCATTGATAAATTGCTTGTCTAGATAAGTTGAACTGCCGACTCGCTGTGGCTAACTTTATGGTGCCTTTTACTTTGGCGAACCAGAGCGTTCGGCTAAGTACTTTTTTTCTAAATCGATGCCGTATTCGTTTTTAAGCAACTCGACCATATCGCCATAAATCATGTTTTTCATTTCTAGATTAGAGACTTGCTTCTCCAATCGCTTAATTTTCTGGGCTGGCGTTTCTTTAGATTTAGACATAGGAGAGTGCTCAATAGGCTGGGACCAGTCTAATCTACCATGCTTTCGTAACCATGTAAGGACGGTACTTCTTCCTTGGATACCATAGTGGTCTTGAGCTTGCTTATAGGTCAGCTCGCCTTTTTCTACTTGGCTGACGACGGCTAATTTAAAGCCTAATGTGTAATCACGCTGAGTACGTTTATTGCTGATAGAACCTGAAGGTTTCATAGATAAGTCTCCAATGTGTCAACTTATCTCAGGACGGGACAGTTCACCAATTTAAAAGGCCTACCGTGAGGTAAGCCTTTTTGTTTGGTCGATTTTTAGCGACTACTTTAGTCGGTTATTTTAAGCGGCTATTATAAATGATTATTTTAGACGATAAGTCACTTCGACTCTGTCTTGAATCGTAACCTTGCCTTGTTGATAGCTTGGAGCCGCATCGAAGCTTTTTGCTTCTGAATTCATTCTTAACATCACTGGCTGAATTGGACGCTGCTCAAAATAGCTGATCTCCCATACGCCATCGAGTTTCTCACCAAAGCCTTCGGCCAGCATCTTGGCTTTTTGCTGGGCATCTTTAATCGCCGCCATTCTAGCTTGCTCAACATACTCAGTCTCTTTGCTCGATTTGAGGGCGATATTATTGATGCGGTTGATCCCTTGCTCTAGCGCTGAATCGAGAATGTTATTGAGCTTGGCAAGATCCATGACTGTAACTGTAATACGGCGGTTAGCGCTATAACCGATAAGTTGATTTGGCTTGTCTTTTTGATAATGGTATTGCGGTTGAAGGTTGATATTGGCGCTTTGAATAAGGGCTTTATCGATCCCAGCCTTTTCAAGACGGGCTAAAAAGTTAGCCACAGCTTTATCAGACTCACGTTTAGCGTCTTGGGCCGTTTTAGCTTTAATCACCACTTCAACATTCACCTCTGCCATGTCGGCTGTTACGGTGAGTTGGCTAGTGCCTATTGTGTTTAAGTGTGGAAAATCGACATCTGCGGCTTGAGCCGTGCCAACCATACTCGTTGAAGCGATAAGGCCTGAGATAAGGGCTGCGATAATTGATGATTTCATAATGACTCCAAAAAGTGTAATTCGGTATGCTTTCTCGTTTCTCTTGTTAGCTATAAACGTAGTCATTTTTGAAAAGGGTTATTTTTTATTTTATTTTTTTGCAGTCGCTCGAGTCTATTAAATAACGCAAGCGACATATAAGCTTATTTAAAGCCTTCGTTAAATATCACCTCGGCTTTGCTTCTTTGCTTTTCCCACCCGGCGGTTTTTAACTCAGGTTCATCGAGAAAATCTGCGACATAGCCGATGCAAAGGTAACCAATTAACTCGGCATTCAGAGGGGCGTTAAGTGCTTGTTTGACGGCATCTGGGTCGACGATGCTGACCCAACCCACACCAACATTGAGTGAGCGCGCCATAAGCCAAATATTTTGAATGGCGCAGACGACGCTAAACCTGCCCATATCAGGCATGCTAGTTTGCCCAAGCACCGGGGTAGATTGGCTCTGGTAAAAAACCGCAAGGTTAACAGGCGCTTCTAATATGCCCTCGAGTTTGAGCTGCTTGTATTGGGCATTTTTATCTCCTGTAAACTGTGCACGGCCAGCTGCGTTGGCCTTTACAAAAGATTGGTGCACCTGTTGTTTGGTCGCTTCTTCGCGGATCACCACAAATTTCCAGGGCTGGGAGTAGCCAACAGATGGCGCATTCAATGCTGCATCAATGAGCTTATCAATAATGTCATCATCGACAGGCTTAGATAGGAAGCGATTACCTCTTATATCTCGTCTAAGACGAATAATTTCAGCGAGTAACTGGCTGTCATTGTCAGAAAATTGGTGGCTCATAGGACTCTCACAAGTAAATAAGCTAATGAAAAGGCGCCACGATGGGCGCCTAGAGCTTAACTGCAATTTGCTATTAAAGCAGCTAGCTTATGCTGAAACTAGTTAATCATCATAGATATGGAGTAACCAATGACAGTTGCCGTTATCACACCGATAAAGCCTGGCATAATAAAGCTGTGGTTCACTATGTACTTACCAATATGTGTGGTGCCGGTTCTATCGAAGCTGATGGCAGCCAAGTCACTTGGGTAGAACGGGAAGAAGAAGTAGGCGTAACAAGCTGGCAAGACACCGATAAGTACCGGAGCAGGGATCCCTAACGAGAAGCCGAGGGGCAACATGATGGTTAAAGTGGCCGCCTGACTCTTTAAGAATACCGAGGCGGTAAACATCGCGATGGCAAATGACCAAGGATGAGCGTGGACGACATCGCTAACCGATTCGATTAAATAAGACTTGTGATGGCCAATAATGGTGTCGCTAAGCCATGCGATACCAAAGATGATGATCACCGCCGTCATGCCGGCAATGAATACATTACTGTGAACGATCTTCTTAGGATCAATCTTGGTTGCGAGTAGAATCACAGCGCCCACAGATAGCATCATAAACTGAATCGCTACCGACATTTTCACGCCTTCAGGTAGTAATTGGTCGCTGAACATAGCGAGTGCAATCACTGACAATATACCCAATAGGAAGATACTTAAGCCTTTCTTGGCGGTGCTGTCGTTTTGATTCGAATCGCTCGATTCAACTTCGCTATCGAGCAGGCTATTTCTAAACTCTTCATCTTGCATGCGAGCCTGAAATTCAGGGTCTTTATCGAGATCTTTACCACGATTAAGGCTCCAAGCCGCAGCGACTAACACACCGATTAATGTCGATGGAATAGTCACCAGAAGCACGTCCACTAGGCTGATATCTAAGTTGTTTTCCATCGAGGTCGCAATCACTACCGCCGCTGCAGCAGCGATTGGGCTGGCGGTAATCCCCATTTGTGAGGCGATAGTCGCGACGGCTAAAGGACGCTCAGGACGAATACCTTTCTTATAGGCGACATCATAGATAACAGGTAATAGTGGATAAACAGAATGGCCCGTGCCGACCAATACCGTTAATGAATAGGTGCAAAGTGGGCCTAGAAATACAATTTGATTCGGGTGTTTACGCAGTAGTTTTTCGGCGTAACGTACCAGTAGTTTCAAACCGCCAGTGGCTTCAAGAGTAGCCGATGCTGCAACCACAGCCAGAATAATCAACATCACGTTGATAGGTGGTGTGCCAGGTGCTATGCCAAATACGAAGGCTAATACCGATACGCCCAGACCACCAAGCAAGCCAAAGGCCACACCACCGTGGCGGATCCCCACAAATATAACAGTTAATAACAGCAGCATATGTATGAAAAACATAGCGGGTTCCTTTAAGAAGATAAGCGCAATAACCTTTAGCCGATAGACATCCGACTCAAGGGCTAGCCATAGGTAATAGCTTTTAAAATGCTGTTATACAGTATGTAATCGAATGCTTAAATAGTCGCTGTCTAGCAAGGTGATAGGGCGCGTTTATTTGTCAAAATTTTAGTGAGAAGTGTGAACTGAAACGCAGTGAAAAAATGGTGCGATAGCGGGAGTTAACGAAAAGGAACTTAGCTCAATTAGCCCCGATACAGACAGGAGCAATTTTAAACTTATAGTTAACTGACAAAACTCGTTGCAATTGGTTAGAATGAGGCAGATTTTTCATTCTTCAGAGTGGCAGGCATGCACGTACATATTTTAGGAATTTGTGGCACTTTCATGGGTGGCTTAGCCTTATTAGCTAGAGCAGAAGGGCACAAGGTCACAGGCAGCGATGCCAATGTTTATCCTCCGATGAGCACGCAACTCGAAGAGCAAGGGATTGAGCTTATTCAGGGCTTCGATCCATCACAACTCGGAAGCAGTGAGGATGATGCGCCAGATCTTGTGGTAATTGGCAATGCCATGAGCCGTGGCAATCCTTGTGTCGAGGCGGTATTGAACCGCGGCCTTAAATACACCTCTGGGCCACAGTTTCTTGCCGAGCATATCTTGCCTCAGCGCTGGGTATTGGCAGTAGCGGGCACCCACGGCAAGACATCGACATCGAGTATGTTGGCGTGGATCTTAGAAGATTGCGGCTATGAGCCAGGCTTTTTGATTGGCGGCGTGCCACAAAACTTCGGTGTGTCTGCTCGCTTAGGTGGCTCGCCTTTCTTTGTAGTGGAAGCCGACGAGTATGACAGCGCGTTTTTCGATAAGCGTTCTAAGTTTGTGCACTACCAGCCACGCACCTTAGTGATTAATAACTTAGAGTTTGATCATGCGGATATTTTTGATGATTTAAAGGCGATTCAGCGTCAGTTTAACCATGTCATACGTACCGTGCCGGGTGAGGGTAAGATTATCTGGCCTGCGGATGCTAATAGTGTGCAACAAGTTATCGATATGGGCTGCTGGAGTGAGCAAGAGCAGTATCACTTGAGTGGCAACTCACAGGGCTGGTATGCGGTTAACTTGACTGAAGACGGTCATAAATTTGAGGTGTTCTTCGATGGTGAGTCGCAAGGCATTTTGGACTGGCAGTTAATCGGTCAGCACAATATTGAAAATGCGGTGATGGCTATTGCTGCAGCAAGGCATGTGGGGGTTAAACCAGAGGCGGCAATTGCCGCCTTAACCCAGTTTGCACCACCAAAGCGCAGAATGGAGCTACTAGATACAGTCAATGGTATCGAAGTCTATGATGACTTTGCTCATCACCCGACAGCCATTACCACTTCGCTCAATGGCATGCGAGCCCGTGTTGGGAGCGGCAAGATCACTGTGATTTTAGAGCCGCGCTCTAACACCATGAAGAGCGGAGTACATAAAGATACTCTAGCTAACTCACTGAGCTTGGCGAGCAATGCATACTTGTATCAAGCGGGTAATATCGATTGGGATATTAGCGCTGCGATGAGCTGCGCCTCGATCCCGGTTGAGGTCTTATATGATATTGATGAGATTGTTGAGCGGGTATCTGCCCAAGCTAATAGCACAGATACTATTATTGTTATGAGTAATGGTGGCTTTGGTGGGTTACATCAAAAGCTGCTTGCTAAGCTTCGTCATCAAACAGGTAAATAAATAGCCATGAGTGGGACATATCGTAAAGCAGACAAATCGATTAGTTTAGCCTGGACCGGCGCATCAGGCGCTCCCTATGGCTTAAGGCTGCTTGAAATTTTATTGAAAAGTAATTATCAGGTTTTCTTGATGATCTCTTCCGCCGCACGAGTGGTTTTGGCTACTGAGCAAGGGCTGCAATTAAGCGCAAATGGCGAAAAAGCCAAGGCGCAGTTACTGGCGCAATTTGGCGAAGTCGCTGGCGAGCTTG
The DNA here is from genome assembly GCF_000018285.1 of Shewanella pealeana ATCC 700345. Lineage (NCBI taxonomy): Bacteria > Pseudomonadati > Pseudomonadota > Gammaproteobacteria > Alteromonadales > Shewanellaceae > Shewanella > Shewanella pealeana. The sequence continues at coordinate 849,500 of NC_009901.1, forward strand.
TTGTACTGGGCAAAGATGAGTGGTTTTCACCGCCCGCTTCGGGCTCTGCCGCACCTAAGCAGATGGTCATCTGCCCCTGCAGTACAGGCACTTTAGCGGCAGTTGCCACAGGTATGAGTAATAATTTACTCGAAAGAGCCGCCGATGTAGTAATAAAAGAGCGCGGCCAGTTAATCTTGGTTCCGCGAGAAACTCCTTTTAGTGCCATACACTTAGAGCACATGTTGTCGCTTTCTAGGCTAGGCGCAACCATCATGCCTGCGGCACCAGGCTTTTATCATAATCCCAAATCGGTTGAAGATCTGGTAGACTTCATGGTCGCTCGAATTCTTGACCATTTGGGCGTTAACCATGCACTAACGAATCGTTGGGGTTATGACAAGCATAACGTTAGCGACATCGACTACTGAGAGTTTTATGAAACACACCACTGAAGTGATGATCACTGCTGAAGAGATCGATCAAAAATTGGATATTTTGGCTGAGCAGATTAATGCACATTATGCCGATAGCGACCGCCTGTTGATGGTAGGTTTACTGAAAGGTTCTGTTGTTTTTATGGCAGATCTTTGTAGACGTATTAAAGGTCATGTTGAGATCGACTTTATGTCGGTATCAAGCTATGGCAACGAAATGAGCAGCAGCCGCGACGTAAAAATTCTTAAAGACGTGCAGTCTGAAATTCAGGGTCGTGATGTGTTGATCGTTGAAGATCTTATCGATTCAGGCAATACCTTAAACAAGGTACGCGATATGCTATTGCTACGAGAGCCAAAGAGTTTGGCGCTTTGTACGCTATTAGATAAGCCTGAACGCCGTGAAGTTGACGTACCAGTCGATTTTATTGGCTTTACTATCCCTGACGAGTTCATCGTGGGCTATGGTATCGACTATGCGGAGCAGTATCGTAACCTGCCGTATATCGCTAAAGTTGTACCGTTAGAAGACTAAACTAGAAGTTACGTTACGGCGCGATTACATAGGTAAAGTTACCTGAGTTGATTGGCACCTAACCTAATACAATGACTCCCGCAATCGCGGGAGTTTTTATATATTTTCAAATGGATTGGAATAACCATGGAAAATTCACAAGCAGCCCTCGTTATTGACTCCCTAAAAAAAACCTATAAAGGCGGAGTCGAAGCAGTAAAGGGGATTAGCTTAACCGTTAATAAAGGTGATTTCTTTGCACTTTTAGGCCCAAACGGAGCAGGCAAATCGACCACCATTGGCGTGATTAGCTCACTGGTACAAAAGACTTCAGGCACCGTTTCTGTATTCGAACATGATATCGATAAAGAGCTTGAGCTGGCGAAGCTGTGTATTGGATTGGTGCCGCAGGAGTTCAATTTCAATCAATTTGAAACCGTACTGCAAATTGTGGTTAATCAGGCTGGCTACTACGGCGTTAAGCGCGATGTGGCGATGGCTAGAGCGGAGAAATACTTAAGTCAGTTAGATTTGTGGGAAAAGCGCAATAGCGCCGCTCGCGAGCTATCAGGCGGTATGAAGCGTCGTTTGATGATTGCCCGTGCCTTGATGCATGAACCTAAGCTACTTATTCTGGATGAGCCTACCGCAGGCGTCGATATTGAGCTGCGCCGTTCTATGTGGACTTTTCTGACCGAGCTTAACGCTGAGGGGGTGACGATTATTCTCACCACTCACTATTTAGAAGAAGCAGAAATGTTGTGCCGTAATATCGGCATCATAGACAAAGGTGTGCTGGTGGAGTGCACCAGTATGAAGTCCTTATTGAGCCGTTTGAATATGGAAACCTTCGTTCTTGACTTAAAAGACGATTTAACTCAAATACCTGAGCTTGTTGGGGTGCAAACTCGTTTGCTCGATAGTCATACATTAGAAGTTGATGTGGCTAAAGAACAGGGCCTAAACAGCGTATTTGTACAGCTTAATGATCAAGGTATTCAAGTCTTGTCTATGCGTAATAAAGCCAACCGTCTTGAAGAACTGTTTGTTGAGTTAGTCGAGAAGGGCAAGAATAGCGGAGATGTGAAATGAACATGAAAGCGCTGTATTTCACAGCTTTTAAAAGTATCTTAACCAAAGAGATCAACCGTTTTACCCGTATCTGGGTGCAAACTCTAGTGCCGCCAGCAATCAGTATGACATTGTACTTTTTGATTTTCGGTAACTTGGTGGGTAAGCGTATCGGTGATATGGGCGGCGTCTCTTATATGGAGTTTATCGCCCCTGGTTTGATCATGATGGCAGTGATCACTAGCTCATATTCTAACGTGGTGTCATCGTTCTTCAGTGCTAAGTTTCAGCGTAACCTTGAAGAGTTGATCGTTGCGCCAGTGCCTCATTATGTCATTATTGCAGGCTACGTGGGTGGTGGTGTCGCCCGTGGTTTATGCGTTGGTACTATCGTTACCTTAGTGGCCATGTTCTTTGTCGACATTAGCATTCATCATTTAGGACTAGTGGCGGTAACCGTATTGTTGACGGCTATTTTGTTCTCTCTTGGTGGCTTAATCAATGCGGTGTTTGCCAAGAGCTACGATGATATCAGTATCGTCCCCACGTTTGTGTTAACCCCCTTGACCTATTTGGGCGGGGTATTTTACTCGCTGTCTTTATTGCCTGATTTTTGGCAAGGTGTGTCGGCACTAAACCCAATAGTGTACATGATTAACGTGTTTCGCTATGGTTTCTTAGGCTATGCAGATATGAGTGTGCCGTTATCCATCGGCATCATGGTGGCTTTCTGCGCCGCTCTTTGGAGTGTCGCCTACTACCTGATCTCTCGTGGTATCGGCTTGAGAAGTTAGGCTATATATAGCCCCCATCTAGACCGAAAAAAGCCAGCAGTTTAACTGCTGGCTTTTTTGCTTTAATGAGCTTATGAAGACTCTTGTTCGATAAAGGCTACTATTTCAAAAAGCTGGGCAATATTGTTCGCGGTCAATTTACTGGTGCAGCAGTGTCCTGCTTGGCTTGCGTGTAAACGCACCCAGTCTATTAGTGTAGCAATAGGCAGTTGTGGCGAGCATAGGCTTAGCAAGGTGTCAGATTTAATGTGATAACTGCTGCCGTCAGTGTCGATAATAAACACGTTATCGAGCAGGCCAAGCAAACTAACTTGCTCGCTAAACTCTTCAATGGAATCTAGATAGATAAGCTCATCTTGCAGGGGCTGTTTAAGAAAAATAGGCCAAGTAAGTGAGTGGATATTCAAAAGCAGCTCGCCTCCTTGAGTAAGCTTGCAGACGTAATCGTGTGAGACGGCTGTGCTATCAATGTAGCAGTCGGGTCTGGAGGCTTAGTATATCTCAGCCGTCTCTTTTTCTATCTGCTGTTTTCTAACATTGAGTAACTCAATGGTACCTGAGTTAACCTTTACAAGCTGGTCAAAGTGCTGATTCATCTCTTTGATAGATTCCTGGTATTCAGGATCGCTAGGGGCTTTTTTCTGCCAATAGCGGTCGCGATCCAGTTTTTGCAGTTCACTGGCTCTGAGTATTTCGTAATAACTATTTTCTTGGCGCAGTCGATACACTTCGCTATCTAGCAGCTGTAATAAACGCTTCTTTGAGATGGTTTTTTTGTTGAGCAGAGCTTGTAGCGGATCTTGGGTTTTAATGCGTTTATCGGAATCGGTTTCTGTGGTGATCCCTAGTTGGTATTCAATTTTATGCTGGCGAAATTCTGCAGGGCATGACTGTTGACTAAAGACAATTTTGTCGTCTTTTATGCACTTGAAAATACTGCTTGCCTGCGCAGAACCCGCAATAGCGAGGCATAGAAAAGTGGAAATAACTTTCGCCATCCGGCTAACTATCCTTATTGACCGTTTAGTTGATAAAAATGCTTAGCTGATAACAGCAAGATTGCATCGAGCAATAATCATTCGTTGTTGTTATTTAACAATAATGCTCAATATTTAACAATAATGCGTACTATGGCTTAAGTTGACGCAGAACACCAGTTTTTGACACTAAATAATTGCACTTTGAAAGTGTTGATAACTCATATATATAGGCGAGAAACAAGCTAGTTAATCTGCAGGTTTTAATCATTGGCAGGGCAATAAAAAACGGCTCAAAACTGTATTTTGAACCGTTCAATTCTTGCAGGCAAAATTGTCTTAAAATTGCTTTGTTGTAACAAACTTAATATTAGTAGGCTAACTTGACCACTAAATTATCAATTAGTCGTGTCGAGCCCATGTAAGCGGCGACTAAAATGACCAAGTCTTTATCTGCAGCCGTTGCGATGGCAAAAGTATTGGCGTTTCTCACATCGAGATAATCGTTTCTAAAGCCGACATGCACGAGTTCTGCTTGTGCCTTGGCGACCACATCCTTAATCAGTAAGCCCGCTTTAAGCGACAGGGCCATATTATTTAAGGTGCGTTTTATCTGCGAAGCCTGATCTTTTTGTTCAGTCGTTAGGTAGCCGTTACGAGAACTCATGGCAAGGCCTGAGGTTTCACGTATCGTCTCGATGCCGACAATCTCAATTGGCATAGATAAGTCTTCTACCATGGTGCGGATCACTAATAACTGCTGAAAGTCTTTTTGGCCAAATACTGCAATGTCAGGCTGTACTATGTTGAACAGCTTGCAAACTATGGTCGCCACGCCTCTGAAGTGACCCGGGCGACTGGCGCCACAGAGTTCATCGGAAATGCTTGGCACCTCAACAAAGGTCTGCGCATCCATACCTTTTGGGTAGATGATATCCGGCGTTGGGGTGAACAGTAACTCGGCGCCAGCTTCGATGAGCGCTGCTTGATCATCGGCTAAGGTTCTTGGGTAGGCGTCGAGATCTTCGTTTTGGCCAAACTGCATTGGATTAACAAAAATAGAAGCCACCACGTGATCGGCACGTGTCTTTGCTTCTTTAACTAAGGTGATATGCCCTAAGTGCAAGTTACCCATAGTTGGGACAAAGGCAACTGTTTCGCCCTTTAGTCGCCATGCAGTTACTTGTTTGCGGATATCAGAAATAGATTGAGTGGTGATCATGGTTTTACTGCTCTGGTACTCAATTTAAACAATGGCTCTCAACCCATAGGCTGAGAGCGAATGATTAGAAATTAATTAAAGGTGTGCTCGCTACCAGGGAAGATCCCTTGGGCGACTTCATCAATATAGGCACGAACGGCGGCGCGAATTTCACCCGTCTGCTTGAGATAGTTTTTAGAGAAACGCGGAATATAACCGCTAGAGATCCCAAGTACATCGTGCATGACTAAGATTTGGCCGTCGGTGTCTTTACCCGCGCCAATACCGATAACTGGAATAGTCAGGGCGTCGGTAATCGCTTTGGCTAATGGTGCCGGTATGCATTCAACCACTAACAGTTGAGCTCCCGCCGCCTCTAGAGCCTTGGCTTCGTCAAGAATGCGCTGAGCATTGTCGGCATCTCGCCCTTGCACTTTAAAGCCGCCAAAAACGTGTACAGACTGAGGCGTTAAGCCTAAGTGTGCGCAGACTGGAATGCCGCGCTCAGTTAGCATGGCTACGCTCTCGAGTAGCCATTTACCACCTTCAACTTTAACCATGTTTGCACCTGCTTGCATCAGCGTGGTGGCATTGATCATGGTTTGCTCTGGTGTCGCATAACTCATAAATGGCATGTCGGCGATTAGCAGAGCACGCTCGATACCACGACGAACGCAACGTGTGTGGTAGGCAATTTCCTCGACAGTCACTGGCAGGGTATCGCTATGTCCTTGCAGTACCATCCCCATAGAATCACCGACGAGTAACACGTCAATACCTTCGCTATCGAACGCGCCGGCAAAGCTGGCGTCATAGGCCGTTAATGCGGTGAACTTCTTACCTTCTTGCTTGAAGGTGCGTAGTGTAGAACTTGTAATTTTGGACATAATGGTAACTTTCTAACCCAATTTGTGAAGTAGTTATAGGCCAACATGGGCTCACTTCAATGATCTCGGTGTTAAACCCTTATATAACAGATGCGAAATATACTAACAGAAAATCGCAACGGCTGAATGTCACTTATTCAGCCGTCGGAGCTTGAGCTAACACAAGCTCGGCTCTCAAGGACTCGTTGAGTAAACTTGAAAGTGGAGTATTGTCCGGCAAGATAAGCTCAGGTGCAATATCGGCAAGCGGTACCAATACGAAACTGCGCTCACGCATGCCATAATGGGGCACGGTTAAGCGAGGGGTATCGATAAGCTGATTGTCATAAAGCAATAGGTCTAAATCGAGCGTTCTCGGTCCCCAGCGTAGTTCTCTCACGCGGCCTTGCTGGTTTTCAATACTCTGCAAGGCATCGAGTAGCGCAATGGGTGCGAGCATGGTCTGAAAGCCTGCGACTGCATTAACGTAGTCTGGCTGCTCGACATCACCCATAGGGACTGAGCGATAATAGGAAGAAACGCTGAAGGAATCTGCATGCGCCAAGCTCAACAATGCCTCACAGGCATTATTGAGCTGGCTAATTGGGTCCGCTAAGTTAGCGCCCAAAGCGACATAGACTTGCGCCATTATTCAGCAGATTTAGGTGCCGATTTAGCGCTTGGCTTACGGCGGCGACGTTGGTTAGAGCTGCGGTTACGACTACCTTTATTGGTAGAGCGAGAAATCACATTACGTTGATCTTCATTGCCTTCAACAAAGCTCTTCCACCAAGCAGCACTCTTAGCTAAAGCACCACCTTCTGCATGGGCTCGTAGCAATAACAGATCGTATGCGGCTCTAAACTTAGGATGTTCGATAAATCTAAAGGCCTTAGTGCCTCTGTTTCGCTCGAACCTAAGTTGTAGCTGCCAAATATCTTTAGTGATAGTGCTAAAGCGGCGCGGAACGCTAATGGTTCGGCATTGCTGCTCCATGACATCACCCATGGCGGCATTATAAGCGTCGTAAGAGCTTAGGCCACTTTCCAGTGCGATATCGTCTGCGCGCTGGCTCAATGGGTACCAAAGTAATGCTGCATAGAAGAAGGCTGGTGTAACCGGCTTATCTTGCGCTACGCGCTCATCGGTATTTGCCATCATCTCTTGTAATAACTTAGCCGTTTCACCGTTTGGATATTCTTTTAACAGTGCTTCAAGCTGAGGGAATAGTGGCTCAAATAGACCAAATTCTCGCATCATATGGTAGTTTTCAAGCGCTTTTCCTGCGAAAAACAGCTTCAATACTTCTTCATACATACGCGCGGCAGGAATATCTTTAAGCAGGTGTGCTAGGCCTTGAATTGGCTCTGCGGCCTTAGGTTCAATGCTCATCCCCAGCTTAGTTGCGAAACGCACTGCACGAAGCATACGCACAGGGTCTTCACGGTAGCGAGTCTCTGGGTCACCAATCAAGCGGATAGTGCGCGATTCTAAATCTTGTAGTCCACCGCCATAGCTGTGAATAGAGAAGTCACTAATATCGTAATATAGCGCGTTGACGGTAAAGTCACGACGTTCAGCGTCTTCATCTATGCTGCCGTAGACATTGTCACGCAGCAGGCGACCCGATTCATTGGTCTTAGAGATCTTTTCGCCGCTATCGACGTGGTGTCCACGCAGGGTCGCAACTTCGATCACATCGCGTCCAAAAACGATATGAGCGAGACGAAAACGACGGCCTACGAGGCGGCAGTTACGGAACAGTCGCTTAATCTCTTCGGGCGTTGCATTGGTCACGACATCGAAATCTTTCGGTTGTAAACCCAATAAGATATCGCGCACACCGCCACCGACTAGGTAGGCTTTAAAGCCTGACTTATGTAGTCTATAGAGTACTTTGATCGCATTTTCACTGATCTGTCTGCGAGAAATAGCGTGCGCATTTCTAGGCACGACCTCTAAACTAAGACCTGTCTGTGTGTGCTCTTCAGCTTTTGGACTATCTTCAAAAAGCTGTTTACAGAATTGGCTAATACGGCGAAAAATGGGACACCTCTGATTTGGATCTTAATTTGGTTAAAACAAGTGGGCTATGATAACTCAATTAAAGCTTAATGAGTATACGATTGAGCTCACGTATCAAGGAGTATTTCCGATTGTTTAGGTACCTTTGAGAGATCAAATTGACTCACGGCTTGTTCAATCATCTTACTGACCTGAGACTCTGCTGTCACAGGCTGTTGACCTAGGAAGACTAAAGCGGCATTAATACTGGCTTGTGGGTACAGATTATCAATTGCTGGTGCATGGTTTTGCTTAGATAACTTTCTACCTTTTTCGGCACAGGCTAACGGCAGATGTAACCACTGTGGTGTAGGCGCTTTTAGGATCTGATACAAGCTTTCTTGACGACACGTTGGTTCAAGTAGATCGCACCCTCTGACGACTTCGGTAATTTGCTGGAAAATATCATCCAGTACTACCGCCAGCTGATAAGCATATAAGCCATCGCTGCGCTTGATGATAAAGTCCTCTGCTGCGAATGCGCTATCAACAGACACATGTCCCATATGTTGATCGACAAAATGCTCGACCGCAAATGGATTGCGGACTCGAATAGCCCCTTGGTTGAGTGGCTGTAATAACTGACCGCAACGGCCATCGTAACTGCCGCCCATGGCTTGGATCTGCTTGCGCGTACATTGACAATAATAGGCTTGATTATCTTGCAGTAATTGCTCAATTCTAGCTTGATATACGTCGAGTCGTTGGCTCTGATAGAGCACAGACTCATCCCACTCTAAGCCGTAGGCTTCAAGGGTTTTCAAAATGGCACTGCTGGCGCCAGCAATTTCACGTGGCGGATCGATATCTTCGATACGAACCAACCATTTGCCGCCCAAAGAGCGGGCACGCAAAAAACTGCCGAGGGCAGCAATCAATGAACCAAAATGAAGAGGACCAGATGGGGAAGGCGCAAAGCGGCCTATATAGGGAGTCGTATTAACCATTTATAGCAGTCGTAAAACAAAAGAGCGGAGCCATAAGCTCCGCACCTTAAGATGGCATTTAGCCTGCCATCTGCTTTTCTTTGATCTCAGCTAACGTTTTACAATCGATACACTGATCGGCTGTTGGACGTGCTTCTAATCGACGAATACCGATTTCGATACCACAAGATTCACAGAAGCCAAAATCGTCTTCTTCAATCTTTTGCATTGTCTTTTCGATTTTCTTAATTAGCTTACGCTCTCTATCACGAGCACGTAATTCTAAGCTGAACTCTTCTTCCTGAGCTGCACGATCGACTGGATCTGGGAAATTAGCAGCTTCGTCTTGCATGTGATTCAGAGTGCGATCAACTTCTTCGCGCAATTGGTTACGCCAAGCTCCAAGAATCGTCTTGAAGTGACCCAACTGAGCCTCGTTCATGTACTCCTCACCTGGTTTTTCCTGGTAAGGATCTACACCTGCGATAGCGAGCACGCCAAGTTTTCTAGTGCCTTCTGGCATAACGCATCTCCTGTTAATCATTTGCGTTGTAGGGCGTCTTTAATAACGGCCGCTATCTATACCAGAAAGCTTTATACTAGGCAAATAATTTGTGTTAATCGGGGTCTATTCTTTGACTATGTCCGCTATTACGAACAATTTCAACCCTATCTTCTGATTTAAAGCCTAACCGGACAGGATTTGACCAGACTTGCTCCCAAAGGCGATGAGTCGGTGCTATAGGCTATTATCTCGACACCTTTGTGATAGGCTTTACTGAGTAATTCGGCATATTCGGCATCGATATGCGTCGCAGCTTGGACACTTTTTATGCCCGAATGCTGAACAACAAATAGCAATACGGCACGTTGTCCTTGCTCCACCATTTCCATGAGTTCGCGTAGATGTTTTTGCCCTCGCGCGGTCACGGCGTCAGGGAAGTAGCCTTGACCCTCTTCTAATAAAGTACAACTTTTGACTTCTATATAGCAGTTAGGCTTTTTTGTATCTTCAAGCAAGATATCGATGCGGCTGTTTTCACTGCCGTATTTCACTTCTCGGCGCAGAGAATGATAGCCCTGTAGCTCAGTAATGACGCCTGCGTGAATTGCCTCTTCAGCCAGTGCATTGGCGCGGCCAGTATTGATGCCAATGATGTGGCCTTCTGGGGTTTGGGCTAACTCCCAGGTTCGGCTGTATTTACGCTTTGGATTATCAGAGGTTGAGAACCAGACTTTTTCACCGGGAAATAAGCAGTTCTTCATCGAGCCCGTATTGGGGCAATGAATCGTGACCTGCTCACCATTATCTAAGGTGATATCAGTTAAAAAACGTTTATAGCGTTGGACTAATACGCCAGTTTCGAAAGCGGGACTAAATTCCATTGAGTCATGAGCTGTTAATTAGTTTGTTGTAGGTTAACAAAATTCTACCCAGCTGTGGGGCTGCTGGCTGCTATTTATACCAATCAGTATAAAGATTTGGTCGCTCAGCGAGAGTTTAGCGGTTCTGAGGCAAGGCAACGAGTGAAGAGCATAGTTATTCTACGTTCAAGCTTGTTAACGCAGTATCAGAGCCGCTAAAACTCGCCATTCTGGAGCGTTTTTGGCTGCCTACTTCTTCGTTGAACAACTTCACAAGGGAGTAACCATTCTTTCAGTTATTCGCCTTGAATTAGTTTGCCAAAAAACGCTCTGAGTAGATCAACTTCTTATACTGATTGGTATTAGCAGATAAAACATTGGCTAAAGGCCTGTCTCAAAATACTGCCACTATTATAGCTTTGCAGTTTTGGCGCTAGCCTTTAGATATGGGCAGGGATCCAGTAGACTGCTTGCACTAAAAATAGGCTGGTTGTGGGTAATAGCGGCTGTAAAGCGACTGTTATTGGCAACATCGATTTATATAATAAGGACCTAGCATGACGGATTTTATGAAAGTGACTCTAACTCACGAACCTGCTGCAGCTCACTGGGGCAGAGCAGATGTGACCTTTCAAGGGGAGTTCGCCTCTATTCATATGACAGCGGGAGATGCCTTGCTGCATGTACAGCAAGCGGCGCGCAAGTTAGAGCTACAAGGAGTGACTAAGGTCGCCCTAACTGGTGAGCTGTGGACTTTAGATCTACAGTGGGCTTTTGCCCAAGGTTTTGCCACAGCGCTGACCACCCCGATGATTGAGTGGACTGGTGATGATGCAACTCAGGCGTTGTTAGCTAGTCGTCTAGAAAGCGCAACATTTGCCCGTCACCTGATTAATGAAACCCCTGAAAACCTATCTCCAGTGGCGCTAGCGACTCAAGCGGCTAAATGGCTTAGCGATATCGGCGGTGACAAGGTGAGCTATCGTATTATCGAAGGCGAAGCACTATTAGAAGAGAAATGGATAGGTATTCACGCTGTAGGCCGTGGTAGTGAGCGACCACCTGCGCTGCTTGAGTTAGACTTTAATCCATTAGCTAGCGACGCCGATGTCTCTGTTGCCCTAGTGGGTAAAGGGATCACCTTTGACTCTGGCGGCTATAGCATCAAAGGCTCTGAAGGCATGCTTGGTATGAAATGTGACATGGGCGGCGCGGCCACAGTTACGGCAGCTCTTGGCCTTGCGATGAAATCAGGCCTAAACAAGCGTGTGAAACTGTTCTTATGCTGCGCCGAAAACCTCATTAGTGGCCATGCCTATAAGCTGGGTGACATTCTTAAATATAAAAATGGCGTCACGGTTGAAGTGGTCAATACCGATGCCGAAGGTCGCTTGGTACTAGCCGATGGTTTACAAGCTGCCTCAGAAACGGGCGCACCAGTGATCATCGATGCGGCGACCCTAACGGGCGCCGCGGTTATGGCGGTAGGCACTAACTACAACGCTATTTTCTCGCCTAAGCCTGAGATGCTAGCGTTAGCTCAGCAAAAAGCATTGGCTGTGGGTGAGCGTGTTTGGCCGTTACCACTGGATCCATGGCATAAAGATAACTGCCCAAGTGCCTATGCCGATACGGCAAACAGTCGCCCGATGAAAGGTGGTGGAGCCGGTGGAGCATCGAACGCAGCCGGCTTCCTATGGCGTTTTGTCGCCCCAGAAGCTAACTGGTTACATATTGATTTAGCCTCTGCGTTTTCTGACTCGGGTGACAATCTATGGTCAGCAGGCGCGACGACCCACGGCGTATTGACTATTGCCGGTCTTTTAGAGGGCTAATAACTAGTACTAAAGGCTGATATTGATGCTTAGTAAAAGCTAATGTATTGGCTGATATTTAAATTTGATCAAGCAGGCCAATATCGCCTCAGTCAGTCTTAGTAATGAGCCTCGCAATAGCGAGGCTTTTTATTGGCACATTTATGTTGATTAGTATTACTCAAAGGTGATTTTTAATGCATTATAGATGCATGTTTCTTGCGTAAACAAAGGCTTCTTCAGATGCTGCTAAGTTTTAGTGAATTCTCCATAGATAGTGAAACATTAGAACTGAACGTAGATGGGCATTGTCTCGCTATCGATGAGCGAAATATGACTCTGTTGGCCATGTTGGCAGAGCGCTACCCAGATTATTGTACTAAGCAGGAGTGCTTAGCGCTCATCTGGCAGGAGACCATCGTCTCAGATATGTCATTATCTAAGTTGGTGTCAGATACCCGTAAACTTTTCTGTAAGGCGGGTTATCAGGGGCCCCTTATCCAGACCGTTCATGGTCGCGGCTACCGTCTAGAGCATCAACTTGGTAAACAGCTTCTTGCCCAAGCGGATAAAAATGATGATGTTATTGAACCGATAAAGATGCAAGCACCTGAACAAGTCATTGATAGTTGCCAAGACAAGAAAGCACCCCAACAACTCGTTAGTCAGCCTTCAGGTTGGGAGCTCCTAGCTAAGGCATTAATCGCATTGCTGCTGATATTAGGGCTTTTTTTTCAGTTCTGGCAGGGGGGAGTCTCAAGTTCAGATCCTATGAGGCAATTGGCCTACAGTGAACCTCATAATGCCGTCGGTCGCGTATTGTGGGTCGATGATCACCCCGAAAATAATTTAGTCGAAAAAGCCTATTTAGAGCAGAAGAACATAGGTGTCTATAACACGGTAACCTCGGAAGAGGCCTTGATGTTGCTCTCCATGTATCACTATCAAGCCGTGATCTCCGATATGGGGCGCCATGGAGATTCATTGGCAGGGCTGAAGTTATTACAGGCAATTCGGGCTAAGGGGAATAAGACGCCGTTTTACCTCTATACCTATGTGGAGTCACCGGGGCTCGTAGATGCCGTTTATGAGAGCGGTGGTCAAGCCGTTGTGATCGACTCTGAGTCTCTTTATCAATTACTGCTAAGCCATTTTGAAGCCGAAAATTAGTCAAACTATTCAAGTTCAAAATGTTTCAAACAATTTCAAACCTTCTCTATGGGTAATTGTACCCGCCTGTGATACCAATAGGTTTAACAGTTAATCAACGCTTTGGTTATCTCTTTAGTTAGAACTGGAGTCGCTAGTTTATCGTGGCTCCAGCTATTTTCTACTCGAAATTCAATCTGCTGTTCAGTGAGCAGCTCAATCAGTTCTTCGATTAGCCACCAAGAGAGGTGGCCTTTTTTTAGCTGCTTTTTAATAAAATGTTAATCGTTAAAACCATCTTGAATAAACAGATGCTTAGTTTGATTGAAGTTGCTTTCGCTGCAGCTAACAAAATCAATTGCATATTGAGCGTTATCGAGTCTGAACTTTTCAATTTTGGCAATTTCATACTCATTCATCACGATATTCATCGCTTCTTGAGTCCATTCTGGCTCACCTGTACCGATTTTAACTTCTGGTGGATCGTAGTGAGTGATCATCCAGTTTTGCAGTGCTTCGGCATCAATTTCGCCTAACTTCCAAGATGTTAGTAGAGCAAGCAGTTGTGCTTTGGTAATTTCAGTTGTTTCCATGGTTATCTCATCTAGCTGGAACTGATTGGTATTAATGCTACATAGGGTAGCTCAGATTGAATCGATGACAAAGGCTTAAGACAGATCCCAAGAGTGACATGAGTGAAGTGTTGGGGATATTCTCCCCTAATGTAAGTGGCCCGGATAAGACTAAAACCGGTGCAGCTTTGATGGGGTTAAGGTTAAGGCTCAGATTGAATCGATGACAAAGGCTTAAGACAGATCCCAAGAGTGACATGAGTGAAGTGTTGGGGATATTCTCCCCTAATGTAAGTGGCCGGGATAAGACTATAACCGGTGCAGCTTTGATGGGGTTAAGGTTAATCCTTAAGACAATGGCCAACTGTGGAGTGTTGGATATTCGACCCCATTAGGGCCTGGATGGGATTCAAACAGCTGTAACCGTTTGGGGTGTAGAATTATGGCTTGATAATCGACACCGCTCACTTCAGCCTTTGCCTTGCGCGATAGGGTGATGTGGGGATTATAGTGATGTTCACTGCAATGTAAGCCAAGTTCGTTTGCAAGGCTTTGAGTATCGAGAGCGAGCTGGAGTAGGCGATTATCACTGGCATCCCCTCTGAGACAGAGGATCTTAGGTTTAGCCCAGTGGCTTAACGTATCGAGAGTGACGCTAAATTTAGGTTTATGCAGACGATTAACCTTATCGATAAGCGCCGATAATTGTGCTGGTGTTGCTGCGCCGAAGAAGGCTAGAGTCATATGCAAGTTGGCGCTGGGCACTAAGCGGACATTATTAGGCAGCTGCACCTGGATTGCGGTTATCGCTTGAGTCTGGGTTTGACTGAGTGAAAAACCTAAGAACACGCGCTTGGTTTGAGTCGGCATATTAGGCTCCCAGTGTTTGAATTAACGGATTTAGATAAAATACGAGCTAAACTGCCATGATATTAAGCTCAATGCTGAACCAAGCAGTTTAGTCTAGGCTCACTTTTAGAGTACACTAGTTGGCAATTGATTCATCTTTATTCATGCTCCCTTGAGCGCTCATTGGACGTAATTAACGGCCCAAAGTCCTCGGTACATGACATATTCGATATAAGAGTAAAAGACCCACTCGTGACATCTCTACCTATACATGCACTGCTACAACCACTGCGTGACGCATTTTCTTGTTGCCAGCAGGTGATCCTTGAGGCGCCAACTGGCGCGGGTAAGTCAACCGCTCTGCCGCTGGATATGCTTAACTGGCCAGAGATTAGCGGTAAAATATTGATGCTGGAGCCTAGGCGAGTGGCTGCGCGTAATGTGGCGCAATTTATTGCCAAGCAGCGAGGTTGTGAGCTGGGTACTGAGGTGGGTTACCGCGTCAAAGGTGACACCCGAGTCTCGGCCAATACTCGCTTAGAGATTGTCACCGAAGGGGTATTAACCCGAATGATCCAGCAAGACCCTGAGTTGACTGGGGTCGATATGGTGATCTTCGATGAAATCCATGAGCGTCACCTCACCACAGATCTCGGTCTGGCTCTCGCGCTAGAGATCCAAGCAAGCTTTCGCGAGGATTTAAAGATCCTCGCCATGTCTGCGACTCTGTCAGGTTTACCTCTGGCTGAGCTAATGCCTGACGCTAAACAGCTCAAAAGTGAAGGCCGCAGTTTTCCTGTTGAACACGCTTATAGTGGCGTTCCTAATCAGAGTCATTGGATTGAGCATATGGCTAAGGTGATAGTGGCCAGTCTACAGGAGCATAGCCAAGGCTCCTTGCTAGCCTTTTTGCCGGGACAGGGAGAGATTAATAAACTCCACGGCATACTGAGCTCACGCCTAGATTCAAATGTTTATGTCATCTGCCCACTGTATGGCAGCCTGAGTGCTAGGGCGCAAGATCTTGCGATAGCGCCTGCAGCAAACGGAATACGCAAGGTGGTGCTCGCGACTAACGTGGCCGAGTCGAGCTTAACCATAGATGGCATCACCCAAGTGATCGATTCTGGCTATAAGCGTCAGGCCAGATTCAATCCTAAAACCGGTGTCACCCGTTTATCGCTGAAGCGAATCAGTCAGGCATCGGCGGCGCAGCGCGCGGGTCGTGCGGGCCGCTTGATGGCCGGATTTTGTACTCGGCTGTGGAGCCAAGAAGAGCATGGCCGCTTACTCAAGGCCGATGAGCCAGAGATTGTCCACAGCGATCTGTTGTCTATGGTGCTAGACGCTGCCTATTGGGGCGTTAAATCACTTAATGAGCTGCCCATGCTCACCCAGCCATCAGCAGCAAATGAAGATGTAAGTTGGCGCTTACTTCAAACTATGGCCATGGTGAATGAGTCACGCTCTATTACTCAACATGGCAGGCAGGCACACAAGCTGGGTTGCAACCCAAGACTTGCACATATGTTATTAATGGCGAAACAAAGTGCAGAGGATAACCAAGATCTAAACTTGGGGCTGCTAGCCTGTATCTTAGCGGGAACGCTTGAGGCACGTAGCCGAAGTCGTCAAGGAGCTGATATCAGTCGCTACCTACTTGAGGCCCTGCAGGGCGAGTCGAGTAAGCAGATCCGTAACTGGGTCAAGACCTTAGGGTTATCGGCTCTGGGTCAGCTAGATTTAGCTCAAGTCGCACGTAATGCTAGCAGTGATGATATTGCCATGTTACTGGCGCTGGCTTACCCAGATAGAATTGCCAAGGCGCGAGGCGTGACAGGTTACCAATTGGCAAACGGTAGCGGCGTGGAACTGGCCAATGAGGATGCATTATCCGGTTCGCCTTGGTTAGTGGTTGCAGACCTGCAAGAAACAGAGGGGCGTAGCCAAGCTAAGGTATATCTAGCTGCGCAGCTTAATCCACAGTTGTTTGACTCTGAGCTGGCGTCTTTGGTGCTCACCCAAGAGTATGGTGGCTGGGATGAGGTAAAGGGGCGTTTCTTTGCCGAGAAGCAGCAAAAGATTGGCGAAATTTTATTAACTAAGACACCAATTCACAATGTTGATAAACGTCTTATCAAGCAGGCAATCCTAGAACAAATTAGGCTAAAAGGCTTGGCATTAATGAACTTTAATGAGGCTTGTCAGCAGCTGCAGCAGCGAGTGGCATTAGCCAGACAATATTGTCCAGAGCATGGCTGGCCAGCACTCGATAGTGACACTCTGTTAAATGAGCTTGATAGCTGGCTGGCGCCTTATTTAGATGAGGTGCGCAGTCTTGCACAATTGCAGCAATTAGATTGTTATACTCTGCTGCTTAATCTTTTGCCTTGGGAGTTGCAGCAGCAACTAGAAGGGTTACTTCCAAGAAAGTGGCCGATGGCCACAGGTTCTAGCGTTAAAATCGAGTATGATGCCACAGGTCGAGCGCTACTGAGTGTGAGGCTACAAGAGGCGTTAGGTATGCAGCAGAGTCCAAGGCTTGCTCAAGGCAAGTTGGTGGTCACTATGGAGCTATTGTCTCCGGCCCATAGGCCGCTGGCGTTAACAGCCGATCTTGAAAGCTTTTGGCAAGGGCCCTATGAGCATGTGAAGAAAGAGATGAAAGGGCGTTACCCAAGGCATTTATGGCCAGATGATCCAGCCAACACTCAACCGACCAAATTCACTAAAAAGAAGACGTTTAGCTCGCAATAAGCTTGAGCACGTCGCGGAAGTATAATGACAGATAAAGCTACACCTAAAGCGGCCACTAAAAGAGCGCCTGCGAAGAAAAGAGCCACCACCAGAAATCCGAGAGCGAAAAAGCCAGCGCCAAAGAAAGCCCCGAAGAAAGCGCCTTCGGGGTGGGGTAAGAAGATCTGGTCTATTAGCTGGAAGCTTGGCTTAGTTTTAGCTGTGGCAGTCGCCTCTTATGGTATCTATCTCGACCAAATCATTGCCCGTAAGTTTGAAGGGCAGAAGTGGCATCTTCCGGCGCAGGTGTTTAGCCGCTCTATGGCGCTATATCCAGGAGCTGCGGTTAGTCATGCTCAGTTAATGTCTGAACTTAAGCTACTTGGCTATCGTAAGGTGGCCAATCCGCGTCAGGTGGGGGAGTTTTCCGCCTCTAAGACCAAGATTGATCTTTGGCGTCGACCATTTTTGCATCCTCAAGGAGATCAGGTTGAACAGAGAGTGATGATCACCTTCGACAGTAATGGTGTGGTCTCAGTTGCCCGTAACAGCGATAAGCGTCAACTAGCCGTGTTCCACCTCGAACCTGTGCTTCTGGACAGGATCATCACAGGTGACGGCGAAGACAGGCTATTTGTGCCGACCGATAAGATCCCTAAGCCTATCGTTAATGCGCTTATCTTAGTTGAAGACCGCAGTTTCTATGAGCATCATGGTGTTAATCCGTTTGCGATTCTGCGTGCGGCCATGGTGAATATCAGTGCCGGGCGAACGGTGCAAGGCGGCTCGACCTTGACCCAACAGTTAGCGAAGAACTTCTTCCTGTCTAGTGAGCGCTCGCTTAGCCGTAAATTGCGTGAAGCGCTGATGGCGATCATTATCGATTTTCGTTATGAAAAAGATGAGATCTTAGAAGCCTACCTCAATGAAGTGTACATGGGGCAAGACAAAGCCCGTGGCGTGCACGGTATGGGCTTAGCTTCACAGTTTTATTTTGGTCGACCAATCGCAGAGCTTACCGTACCGCAGCAGGCATTTTTGGTGGCGGTGATCAAAGGGCCTTCCTACTACAATCCATGGCGTTACCCTGAGCGCGCTCAAGAGCGACGCGATTTAGTATTGCGCTTGCTGATGGAGGCGGGCGATCTGAATGTGGCGCAGTATCAAGCTGCAGTCGAGTCGCCACTGGGACTAAGAAAAGCCAACAAGTCAGTGCACCAAAAGTTACCGGCCTTCTTCTCAGTAGTGAAGAATGAACTTGCCAGTCGCTATGGCGATGCCTTGTTGAAGCAATCAGGGGTTAAGGTCTACACCACGTTGGACCCTATGGCTCAAGAAGCCGCCGAGAAAGCTGTTGAAAAGACCTTGAAGCAGCTGGGTAAAAATGATGAGAGCTTGCAGGTCGGCATGGTACTAACCGATAAATACTCAGCTGGTATTGCCGCGATGGTAGGCGATAAAGTGCCTAGCTATCAGGGCTTTAACCGTGCCGTAGAAATTCGCAGACCCATAGGTTCGTTAATCAAACCTTTTGTCTATGCTACCGCGCTTAACCAAGGCGATAAGTACAATTTGGTGTCGCCGTTAAAAGATCAGCCAATTACCCTTAAAAATGGTCAAGGTAAGACCTGGTCGCCGCAGAACGTGGATAAGAAGTTCCGTGGTGAGGTGCCGCTGTTAACCGCATTTAAAAAGTCGATGAACGTGCCAACGGTAAACCTAGGCATGGCGATTGGAGTGAGTAGCGTGGCGACCACGCTGGACAAGGCGGGTTGGCGCGAGAAGATCCCTGAGTACCCATCTATGTTGCTCGGTGCGGTCAATGGCTCTCCCTTGATGGTGGCGCAGGTGTTCCAAACGATTGCCGATGATGGTCGTTATCGCCACTTGAACTCGGTGACTACGGTACTGGATGCGAATAATCAGCCACTAACGGCATCACGGCCTCAAGCGAGTCAAGCCATCCCTACCGCCAGTAATTACCTGGTTAAATATGCTATGACTCAAGTGGTTGAATCTGGTACGGCTAAACGCTTAGGTAGCTCATACCCATATGTCACCTTGGCGGGTAAAACGGGTACCAGTAATGACTCACGAGACTCTTGGTTTGCCGGCTTTGACGAACGAAATGTGGCGGCCATCTGGATTGGCCGTGATGATAACGGCAAGACCGGGCTCTACGGCAGTAATGGCGCCATGGCCGTCTATCAAGCCTTCTTAAGTAACCGTGCACCTCTTAGTCTTCGCATGGCGCCAGTCGATGGTGTAGTACAAGGTTACTTTGAGCGCGATACTGGCAAAGCGCAGGAGCCACAATGTGCCAATGTGGTAAAGGTGCCAGCCCTGAGAGAAAGTTATCAGCCAGTGGCTAATTGCGGCGAGCCACTGCCTTGGTGGAAGAAGCTGATTGGTGGTTAAGCCCTTTATTCCCGAGACTTTCGAGCCACCAGGGTGTTTTGAGTCAAGCGACTTTCACTTTAGAGTGCTAGAAGAGCAAGTCGCTGAGAAAGATTTTGAAGCGGTAACCTCGAGTCAGAAACGTCTACAAGGCATTTTTGGTTCAACTTCAGATTGGCCCAGAAGCGATCTCACACTGGCTGAAAACAGATTGAGCCTACAGGTGCATAAACGTGAGTTTGAATCTCGCGAAGCATTTGCCTACTCGGTATTTAACAAAGCGAAAGATAAGTGCCTAGGCTCGATATACATAGATCCTAGCCAATCTGCTCACTATGAGTGTGAGGTGTATCTATGGGTGAGAGACGATAGCATAGAGTTAGATGAACAGCTGTATCAAACTGTTATCGATTGGCTGGATGAGAGTTGGCCTTTCGAAAAAGTGGCATTTCCAGGAAGAGCAATCTCATGGGAACTGTGGGATAAAGAGCGGCACTAGCTGCGAAATTCTTAATATAAAGAGAAGCTTCGCAGCCAACATAGCTTAATACATAGCGACTTATAAAATGGCCACAGGGTGACTAGGCTCAATGGTATTAGTGAACTGCCAGTGCAGCTCGGCGAGCCCGTAGTAGGAAGAACAGCGGCATCAAGGCGAGGACAATTAACAGCGCTGCCCAGTTACCATTTTGAATCACGCCATAGTGCGCGGCTATGATACTGCCAAGCAGGGCGCCACTACCAATCCCCACATTAAATAAGCCCGAGTAGATAGCCATGGCAACGTCGGTCGCTTCTGGCGCCAGTTTTAAGGCTTTAGACTGCAAAGATAGACACATCAACATCATGCCCGTGCCCCATAAGATACATAGCGGCAGCAATAACCCTATATTACTAGCGACAAAAGGCAGCATCGCCATGCAACAGCCTAAAATGGCGATAGCTATGATCAATAGTTGTTGAGCATATTTGCCTTGATAGCGACTAAAGAGCCCACTACCGATTAAACCTGCAGCGCCAAAGATTAGCAGAATCATGGTGGTGATATTCGCCGAGTAGCCAAAGTGTTCTTGCAGTAACGGCTCCAAATAAGTGTAAACACTGTAGTGTGCCGTCACGAGTGTCATGGTTAGTAGATATAACCATAGCAGAGCCTTATTACGTGCTATTGAGGGTAGGCTACGCCAGCTACCGCCATGGGTTGCGGGCAGATTAGGTAGACCGCGCCACAGCAGCAACATCATGGCTAAGGTGAGTAAACCTATGATGGCGAAGATACTGCGCCATCCAACAAGCTGACCTATCACCCGCCCTAAAGGAATACCAAGCACAAGAGCCAGTACGCAGCCAGTAGCAAAGATACTTAAGGCTTTAGCGCCTTGGCCGTCTGGAGCTAAGCGCACCACGAGTGCTGGAGCGATTGCCCAAAATAGTGCGTGAGTTAATGCTATGCCAGTGCGGCCCGTGAGCAAGATTTCATAGGTCGGCGCCCAGACGCAAATACCATGACTGATAATGAAAACGGACATTAAGCCTAGCAGTAACTGCTTACGCTCGAAGCGGGCAAACAGCAACACTGCTGGCAAGGATGCAAGCGCGACCACGGCGGCATAAACCGTCAACATGGGACCGATTGCAACCGCGCTCATGTTAAAGCTTTGGCCTAGGGCGGCTAAGAGCCCCACAGGCACAAATTCAGTGGAGACAAAAACAAAGGCGGTGAGCGCCAGTAAAAGCACCGGAGCCCAGGCGATAAGGCGCTGTTGCATTGCGATTAGCATCCAAAATCAAAAGGGCGGCAAGTCTACGCTGAATTCGAATTTTTGGCGAGACAGGAAGTGATTGTTAAGATTTGAAATGTTTGATTTGTGAGCAAGGTGGTGGTTTGTCTAAACGGATATTGTTTTGCTTGCTTAAGGTCCTAGGTCCTAGGTCCTCGGTTCTAGGGCGCTTCGCTTCGAGGACGGGCTAAAGCCCTGCTAGAAAAAGCAAAAGAAAAAACAAAAGAAAAAACAAAGAATCACTACTTTATGCCGCTTTTCCGCTTTATCTCTAAGCGCAGCGCTCGGTAAGTGACGCAGTCACGTTCCCTAGGCCGTTCGGCTCTGCTAGTACCGTCTCAGCTTATCCCGTCTTTGCTCTTCCTAGGACCTAGGGCCTGCTTTTCCTAGAACCTTCTCTTAATACTTCTTCAATAAAAAATAACGCGCTGGGCTTTTGTCTGTGCTGGGAACGGTACCGATAATTTCAAAGCCAAGCTTTTGATAAAAGGCCGGAGCCTGAAAGGAGAGGGTATCGACTTGTGCCATGGTGCAGCCGCGGCTCTTAGCTTCAATTTCTGCTAGTTGCATGAGTTGTCTACCTAAGCCGCTGCCTCGGGCTGCTTCATCGACCCACAACACATTAATCAAAAAGTTGTCATAAATCGTCCGCCCAGCAACGCCGCCAATAAGCTTGCCACTGGTATTATTGTCATCATGGGCGACAACCGCGAGTGGTTTACTTGTTTCTGGTCCCATATGGGCAAAGTTATGTTGGCGTACTCCATCAACCAAGTCATCAACCAAGGTATCAAACACGGACTGAGCCTCTTCGTGGATCACATCTATTTTAACTGTCATTGCAACTTCCATTTATTGTTTTAGCTCGTCTTTGGCTAGAGCGGGTTACGCCCTGCTAGGAAAAGCAAAAGCAAAAAATCGCTAGCTTTTACCGCTTTATTACAGCTTTTCCGCTTTATCCCTATGCGCAGCGCTCGGTAAGTGACGCAGTCACGTTCCCTAGGCCGCAGGCCGTTCGGCTCTTACCGTCTCTGCTTTCCCTGCCTTTCCTAGGACCTAGGACCTTCTTTTAAACCTGTTTTCTTCTTTCTTGGCGGTTTTTGCTGTAACCAGATATAGACTCCGGTAAACGCCATAATCAATAAACTTAATGCCACGAGATCCATGAGCCAAGGGCCTAAGGAGCCAAAGAAACGGCCGCTATGAAGATCTAGCAGTACCCGCTCCCAAGTTAAATGACTCGCTCTCATTTGCTGAGTAAATTCTGCGGTTTCAGGGCTTTCTATAGGTTTAACCCAGTCTATGGCTGCATAAGGTTGAGCCGCTGTCCATTCGATAAGGTCGCTATCGGCTAGGTACAAGCCTGTGGCGGTTTTTAGCCAAAGTTCGTCGGTTTGGCCGATGGCTTCTATGTCTTTCGGTAGGCCTGTGGCAAGGCTTTGAGTCTCGAATAACTCCCCCTGAGCAGAGAGTAGGTAGAGATGCTGACTATCGATGGCGACTATCATCTCTTTATGTGCGATGGCGGCCAAAATAGGCTCGCTAGCCTCTAAGGCCAATTTATCATTTAGCCAAAGCTGGTTGGTTGTACTGAGAAGCGTCTGAGGGCTGGTTTGATAAAGGGCTACATCGGTTGGTGCTTTAATACCATAGTAATCCAGTAACCAAGCTTGCTTGACTTGAGTGCTGTCGAGGGAGAGATGATTGCTATGGTTTATTAGCACCCCTGTCACGGCAATAAAGATCACTAACAGGGTCGAGAATAGGCCTATTCTACGATGCCATGGGCGAAGTTGACGTAATATTTTGACTCTAAGGCTTGGATGTTTTCGGGTCATTGTCGGGCCTGCTGACCTTTTTATTGTTGTTTTATCAGTATTGATGCGGTTTTGTGTCGCTATCCGCCACACAGACCGTTTACTCTACAGTAACAAATGCTACTACAGAACCGTTAAATGGTAATCCTAATGGGCTTGTTTAGTTTTTCACCTAGATAGCGCTTAAAAATAGGCTACGCTCAAAAATAGACTGCAAGAGATGTCTAACTGTGGGTCATGGAGCCGTTAGCAGCGAGCTGGTAGTCGCTGCTGCCAATGGCGGTCTTCACCTTGTACTTATCTAGCTAAAACCAGCTTTCTTCAATCGCGGTTGCAAAAGCATCAGAGTAAGCAGTAAAGATAGCGCGATGACCTGCAGTAAACATTGCAAATGAGGCATCGGCAGGCTCGGTTAAATTACTACTGGTTACATTGACGATTAACTCAGGGAATAACATGGTGCTGGCTGCATTCATTAAGTCTTGTGCGCCAGTCAAGGAGTAATCATTGTTACTCATTGATGCGGTTGATATATTGGATAGTTTCGAGTCGGATAAGCGAGTCGTTACCGATAAATTTTCAAGTTTTGCAATTGACTCGTTAGCATCATTGGCGATATCGGCAGCCGCAAAACCAGTAGGATCTTGCCAAGTGTACTGATAGTCATCGTTGAACTGATAAGTTCGGCTGTTTTCAAACGTTATAACGGCTGTGGCGTTGTCTGCTGGTAGCTGAAAAATAACCCGACTTGCGCTAGTGCTTTTGGCGTAGTTATTTTTGTGGATCACATCATTGAAAGTATATTCAACTCTCACTTCTTGTTGATTTGTTTTATCGTTAAATTTGCTAATGCAGTTTGCGCGGATCTCATCTGTAGCAGTACATAAACGTATGATGCTGGCTTCAGATAAGCCCAGTTGCAGGGCGTGAGTTCTGAAGTTATCGTCAACTATCACCTCATCGTTGCCATCATCTGGGTGTAAAATGTTCTCGATATATTCACAACCACTGAGATTGAGGCATAACAAGCCTGCCGCTAGTACTTTAATTTGTGCATTCATTAATCGACTACTCTGATACGGATATAACAAACGGTAACTGCAATTTAGCATTGTTTTTATTGGTGATAATAGTGATATTTTCATAGATTTGGCATGACAGTTACCAAGGCATATTTCAGTCTGCAAAAGCCTAATTGCCAGTGGTGAGTTGCCCATCCAAATACAGAGCGATGCGTGAAAGTTTTGTCAGTGCTCTAACTGAAAGTGTTGCACCTGTAATGCCGTCGATATGGGTATCGAGCTTGAGTTCTGGGGTGAGTTTGGCTGATTTGAACTGGTCGGTAAAAAAGTCATGCCTGACTTCATCACCACGACTTTCTCTATAAACCAATACCTTAGTCTGGGAGATGGCACCGTCTTTAACGTGAATGCCTACGGTAATGGGGGCCTCTTTGCCAATCTCATCCATGATCCATACGCTTTCATTATCTTGCTGCCAATAGCGTAGGCGCATCTTTCTAAAACTATGGGAGAGAATCGACTCAATAACCTCTTTGGTCTCGTCATCAATCCATAGGACCTTAGATTTTGGGGGAGGAGTGTTAAAGGCCTGAGTGATAAATTCTTCAGGAGTTTGATAAGTTCCACGGGCATTGGCCACGCTAGTCAATAGCGATAAGCTAAGGGTGATGATGGCAATGGTTAGCTTCATGGCGGTAACTTCATCGGGGTAATGTTATAAGTAGAGCCTGTTGGCTCGGGAGACAGATAAGTGCCCAAACTGGGCACTCACCCTATTGCTTAAGTACTGTTGCTTAAGCTTAGCTTAGAACTGGTAACCCACGCCTAAGTTAAAGCCGTCAGCGTCTTTAGCGCCGCCCACTTTTTCATAGTCAGCTTTAAATACCACATTCTCATGCAACCAGTAGTTGATACCTAGGTTGGTTTGCTCGACTTTAGTGTCTTCACTATTGCCTGCATTGTTGTCGTACTCGTTGTAGCGAGCAAACACACCAAAGCTTTCATTGATGCGGTAAGATGGTTCAATGTACCAACCGTTTTGCTCATCACGACCTAATGCTTCAGCTTCTTTACCGTCGATGTCCCACTGAGCGTAAAGCGCTTTAACCGTGAAACCTTGGATTGAGTAAATTGCGTGAGCAGTTAGCAAAGTTGCCGAAGCCGTATCGACACCCGCTTTGCTTTGAGTTAGATCTGACTGGTACTGGGCAGTAGCGGCTAGCTCTAGACCTGTTACGCCTGTGTACTTAACACGAGCAGTATAGGCAAGGTCTGACGCATCAGCTTTAGCCACTTTTTGACGGCCGCCACGGATGTTATAAGTTTCATCAACCTTAAGGCCTGATGTGATAGCACCGTCGAATGCTAAACCTGGAGAGGCTTTAACATTAAGTGCCGCACCCGCTTCCCACCAAGTTGCAGGCAAGATGTTTTTCTCAACAGGGTTACGCTCAACACCGTAGAAGGTTGGTGGCTCATGAGTTTCGTTAATAATACCGACTGGTACTAGGAACAGACCCGCTTTACCGGTAAACATCTCATTGAAATCATGCTCGATATACGCTTGCTCTAGCTCAACTTCGCCTGGCTTATCGTCACCAGAAAGTGCGTGCTCAATTTCAACCTCAGAGAAGAAACGTGTGCTTTCGGTAAACTCATGACCGAAGAACAATACAAAACGGTGAAAATCGATAGCTTTCTTATCTTTGCCAGACTTGTTATCAGTGATGTTGTTGTAGTGTAGTTCACCATAACCACCGATAGTCGTCGCGCTCTTTGACTCACTTGCCGATTCTTCAACGACGTCAGCGGTTTTTTCAACGCGCTTCTCTGTTTCATCTAGACGCTTCTCTAGGTCTTGAAGAACTTTCTGTTGTTGCTCAATAATTTTTCGTAGCTCAGCAGAATCATCTGCCGCGACAGCACCTTGAGACGCGAACATGCCAACTAGCGCTGTGGCAAGTAAGGTTTTTTTCATCATCATTCTTTCCCTGTTGTTATTTAAGGGTTGCTAAATTTGGCTGAATTCTAACAAGTGATGTCGATAATGCAAATCGTTATCATTACCTTTTTTGATAAAGATCAATAATTGTAAGCTAACTGTAAACCCATGTGATTTATAATGTTATTGATGTTGCCGCTATTAAGTTTTTGTTTTTCGGGAGAAAGATTCTTCAGTGGCATAAAAAAAGGTGAGCCTCAGGCTCACCTTTTTTAAAAGAAAAAAATTAATCTAATTTTAAGTTTTGTTTAATAAACCCGTCTTTATCGCTTAAAATTTATACGCATATCCTACGGATACCGTCATAGGTTTGCCTACGAAGTTGGAACCATAGACTCGAGAGGTGACATATTTTTCATCGAATAAGTTTTCCGCAGTAAGGTAAAGCTCTTGTGCATCATCGATGAAGTAACGCCCAGATAAATCGACAATAGTCTTGGCCTTAATTAGATTGTCGGCTGCAATTTCGCCTTGGCCTGCTTGTGTGCGAATATCGTCTGTGTAACGGGCAGCTAAAGTCAGCTCCCAGCTATCAGCTTTCACCCCTGCCGATGCAAACAGCATATTTTCAGCGATATAGGGGAGTTTGTCTCCCTCGCTGACATCACCCCAAGGATCGAAGTCTGACTCGAAGCTATTGGCAAACTGCGCATCGGTATAGGTGTAGGCCAGTTTCACTGGAAAACTGAAATCAGTTTGAGTGTTAAAGCTATAGCCAAGACTTAACTCCAGTCCCTTAACATCCACTTCACCACCATTATACTGATCACCGATATTGTCATCATCGCAGCCTTTTGATGCGGTACATTCACCATGCATGTTGCTGTAATCACTGTAGAAGAAGATGGCTTCTGAGCTAAACTCACCGCTGTTATAACGTGCTCCGGCTTCATAGTTCCAGCTCTGCTCCTCTTTTTTATCGGCATTGCCTGGAGAGGCGGGGGCAAAGCCCTTTTGAACGCCAGCAAGAACCAGAAGCTCGCTGTTTATTTGGTAGGTTGCAGATAGAGAAGGCAAGGTCGCAGAAAAACTGTTGTCGATATCTTTATTTGGCTGGCCGTCACGTCCCGGATTTTCCTTGCCCCAGTCGGTACGGTTAGTCGTTACATCTTCGTAGCGAAGACCTGCAGTGATGTTGAAGTCGCCGAACTGGATCTTATCTTGAACGTAAAGAGCAATGGCCTTGGCACTGTCGATACGGTTAGAGTCGGTGCCTGGAATACCGCTTTCACTTAAGGTCATCACCTGATTTGAGTCTAGAGTATAGTGATCGGCCCATTGGAATCGGTCCATCTCATCTTCATGGTAGCGAGCACCGAAAGCGAGATCATGATTAGCTAAATACCAGTTCAGTTCCGTTTGAACGCCCTGTGAAATATAGCTTCGATTGTTGGCTTTAACTCTTACGTCCATTGGAGCCATAGATGGATCTTTATCAAATTCAGAGGCGGCTTCAACCCCTCCTTTACTGAGTTTAAGACCATTAACTTTATCGGCCTTATACCAGTTGCGAGCAAAATCGTTATAGTAGGCTGTCGTCCCTAAGGTGAGATTATCGCTAAAGTCGATAATATGGTTGATCTGTAACTGTTTATGCTCAGTATTCATCACATCTTTTTGTGAGGCCGAGTAACGAGCATAGGGTGTCGTTTCTAAATCACTATCGGTTAATCCCATATAGGTTTCATTGGAGACTTCGTCAGAGTATTTCAGCTTAAACTCTAACACCTGAGCGTATTTAGCATCGTCAGCCGAGCGCACACTGACCTTTGCCAGCGCGTCGTTCTTTTCAAAACCTGTGTCGCCACCCACGCCATTGATATCCTTAAAGCCATCGGCTTGGTAGCGGTACATTTCCATTACCGCCCCGACTCGCTCTCCTTGGCCGCCAGCGTAGGCATGTAACTTTCCGAAGCCATCTTGACCTGCAGCGACATCTAGCTTACCCGCTAACTCCTCTTCGGGGATTTGGCGAGATAGCATATTGATCACGCCGCCTGTGGTCCTTGGCCCATATTTAACGGTCGAACTTCCTTTTAGGATCTCAACTGATTGCATTCTGCCCGGAGTCGGGAAGTAATAGGCCGCAGGTGACGCGTAGGGAGCCGGCGCAGCGAGTACACCGTCCTCCATGATGGTGATTTTTTCTGAGCGATTTTGCCCAGTGCCTCGCATACCTATGTTTGGTCTTAAACCGTAACCATCTTCTTCTTGAATATACACACCGGGAATGCTCGCAAGTGTGCGCATGATATCTGTGTATTTGAAGTTATCTAGCTCGGCTTGAGTGATGAGGTGCGCACTGCCCGGAGCGGTATTGAGCGGATTCTGTTTACCAAAAATACTGATCTGTTCCATGGTCGGTTGGGAGTCAGACTCCTGTGCCATGACTTGAGGTGAGAGCGCGGCGAGTAACGCAGTTGAAATTAGACTTAAAGATCGCGTATTACGGTGTGACATAGGAGCTCCGTATAGGATAGAAATTTCGAATTACCCACTAAATGTTAATGGGATTGATTATCATTTGCGTGGATACTATGCCAAGTTCATTAAAATTAACTTAAAGGTGGAACTCTTTACATTTGTTAACATCGGCAACACGTTTTATACGGCGCAAGTCATCGGGTGAGTGAAAACTCAATCATGGTATAAACTGTCGGGTCATTTTTATGGCTAACAAGATGTTTGAGTGAATATGTTTTTAAGTTCTTATTTTCAAAAAGAAAATCAATCTGTATCTATCACTCCTCAGCAGGCGAGTGATTTTGCCAAAGTTGTCGCCCAAGACTTCAATCCGATCCATGATGTGGCGGCCAAGCGTTTTTGTGTGCCTGGAGATCTGCTTTTTGCCCTTGTTCTCAATGAATATGGCTTAAGCCAGAAGATGACTTTTAACTTCGCTGGCATGGTTGGCGATGGTGTGAAACTACAGTTTCCTGATGCAGTAGCAGAAGATTTTGATATTCGTGATGACAAAGATAAGTGTTATCTCGAGGTGCATCGCAGCGGCGATGTGCGCCACTGTGAGACCCAAATCGAGTCATTTATTCGCAAGTATGTGGCGTTCTCAGGTCTTAACTTCATGCATATCTTAGTGCCTATGATGAAGCAGCATCAGATGATGATTAATCCGGCTCGCCCTTTGGTGATCTACGAGAGCATGTCATTTGATTTAACTACCTTGGACTTTAACGAGGTGAGTTTGTCTCTGGTTAAGCAAGAACTCGAGATCGAAGGTAAACGTGGTGATGTAACCCTGACCTTCGAGCTACTCAGTGGCGATACGGTTGTGGGTACTGGGGTAAAAACCTTGGTCATGAGTGGTCTGCGTCCATATGAAGATGAGCCCGCGCAGCAGATGTGTGATGCCTATGAGAGCCGTAGAATCGCTTTCGGTTAAGCTAGCTTCTTTAATAAGCGTGCTTTATCAACGGCTATAAAAGTCAGTTAATAAAAACCACTTAAGCTATTTGGCTTGAGTGGTTTTTTGTTGTTTGGTCATGCGCTTTTATGGCTTTGTATTTTATGAGTTAGAACGAAATAACACTTTTTTGATTTAAAAGTGCGCAAATGAACGCTTGGCACTAAAAATGTGACTAAGCTCACTTGCTGAAACGGCGATGAGGGAGCATTCTATCTGTCCCTATCGCTTGCTGGCCCTAATGGTTAGACAAGGATTGGGGATCCGTTCGGATGAAGGTAGCAGGAGAGTGGGGAGTAACCCCACACCGACGAGGCAACTTCGTTAGGCTTTAAGCTAAACGAAGCACTCTTTCAGGTGCCACATAGTGGTGAGGACTGTTACTGGACGAGCCTCTGGAGAGACTGTGAGCAGCTAAGTGTTCGTAAGCTTAATTGTCACACAGCGCCGAAGGCGAAAGTGTAAACTCAGCTATTAAACCTAGCTATGAGGTTACGCGAAACGCTCAGGCAAAAGGACAGAGGAGAGGATGACTGTGTTAGTTATTTTAAAGATAACTGCATAAAGTCACTGTCGTTTGTCGCTGCGCCTTTTTTCTATCTAACTTGCGTTATGTTAGGTCGACTCAATTGCTCGTTGCATACGTCAGTGCTCTGCAACAGCCATTTCTTTTCCTCCTCCGATTATTAATAACTCTTATTAGAGAGTTTTGTTGTTTAATACTCGAGGAATACCATGAATTTTCACGCACTTTTAGCCGATATCAACGCCATTGTCTGGGGGCCTATTACCCTGTGCTTATTGGTGGGAACCGGTCTTTATCTCACTGTTCGACTCAAACTGATCCAAGTTTTTAAATTGCCTATGGCGCTGGGTTTATTGTTTAAACCTGCAAGTGGTAAGGGCGACTTATCATCATTTGCGGCGCTTTGTACCGCACTGTCGGCAACTATTGGTACCGGTAATATTGTGGGTGTGGCAACCGCAATTAAAATCGGTGGTCCAGGGGCACTATTTTGGATGTGGCTAGCGGCCTTTTTTGGTATGGCGACCAAGTACGCCGAATGTATGCTGGCAGTAAAGTATCGCACCACAGATGCCAAAGGTAATATTGCTGGTGGCCCTATGTACTATATCGAACGTGGCCTAGGGCTTAAGTGGCTGGCGAAGATCTTTGCCATCTTCGGTGTCGGCGTGGCGTTTTTTGGTATAGGTACCTTTGCTCAGGTTAATGCCATCAGTGATGCCATGACTATCGCTTTCGATATTCCTACTTGGGTAACTGCTGTTGCGCTAACCTTGATGGTGGCGGCGGTGACACTGGGCGGCGTTAAGCGCATCGCTAATGTGGCGCAAAAGCTGGTGCCGACTATGGCGCTGGGTTACGTGTTAGCCTGTATGTGGGTGCTGTTTATCTTCTCTGATCAAATTATTCCTGCATTTGAGTTGGTACTGCACTCAGCTTTTACCCCTATCTCGGCTGCAGGTGGCTTCTTAGGCGCAACGGTTGCTCAAGCGCTGCAAATTGGTATCGCTCGCGGCGTATTCTCTAATGAATCAGGCCTTGGTAGTGCACCTATTGCCGCCGCTGCCGCGAAGACTAACGAGCCGGTAGAGCAAGGCCTTGTGAGCATGACAGGAACCTTCTTCGATACGATCTTAATTTGTACCATGACAGGTTTAGTACTGATTATTACCGGTGTGTGGAGCGGTGATACTGCAGGGGCTGCCATGACCAGCGCCGCATTTGCTGCCAGTGGCTCAGAAGTTATTGGTCAATATGTGGTAACCATTGCACTGGTTTGTTTTGCCTTTACCACGATTTTAGGTTGGCATTATTACGGTGAGCGCTGCTGGTATTACCTAACGGGCAGTCGCCTTGGTGATAACGGCATTAAAATCTACCAATTTACCTTTTTAGGCTTAATTGCAGGTGGCGCATTTATTCACTTAGATCTGATTTGGATGCTAGCCGATACCGTAAACGGCTTGATGGCGATCCCTAACTTGATAGCCCTCATAGGCTTAAGGCACGTGATCTTAAAAGAGACTCGCAAATATTTTGCTAAGCAGCAAGCCTTAGCGAACCAAAGCTCGCTGGCTTAAGCTCTCATGCATGCAAGCGTGGAGCGTAAATAGTTTGCTTTAATTTAACATCGGCTAGATGAAAAATAAGCCCGCCCATCATTATTGAGGCGGGCTTTTTATTAGGTTCTTGCTTGCAGAGGTTTAAGTTTTCTTTCTACAGAGTCACTTGCTAACTGCCGATTGATTGAGCATCAAAATGTCTAAAAATGGCGTATGATCTCGCTTCTGTTATTTGGTCACCGAAACCGCCGCTTTAGTCACTTTTGCATAATTGCCAAGCGTGGCGCTTTCCTTTAATTTAGTGACCATCAAAATTTTTATAGCTCTAACACTAGACCTAACACTAGATCTAACATTAGACCTGACATTTTTAGCTTAATGTAAGCCCAATGCGCTTACCGTTACGGCTCTGTTTGGATTAAGGAATGCAATGCCAAGCTTAAATCGCATCATACTTATCGATACTCATCTACCAGGCGTGGTAGAGCTGGCCTTGGATGGCCACACCAATATTTGTGGTACCAACGCATCGGGTAAAACCACACTGCAGCGTCTGGTACCGGTTTTTTATGGTGAATATCCGAGTCGAGTGGTGCCATCAACCCGTGACAGTTTTGAGCGCTGGTACTTGCCTCATGATTCAAGCTATATCATCTATGAATATATCAAGTCTGATGGCCTAGCCTATCAAGCGGTATTGGCGTCGGCGGGCGACGGTAAAGGAGTGAACTACCGCTTTATCGCTAAAGGCTTCGAGCTTGAGGATTACATCAAGACTAAGCAAGGCGATAGCATTCAGTGCTTCACCATGGCGGAGCTTGGCCGTGAGATGAAGCGCGCCGGTGTGGCGGTGACTAACCTGCTTAACACCCGCGAATATCGTGCCATTATCCAAAATGACCGAGCGCTATTAAGTACGGGTAGTAACCGTAATGAGCTGCGTAACTATGCGCGTCAGTTCTCCCTGTGTGAAGCCGAGCATTCACTGCGTCATATCGAAAAACTGGCCAAGGCGGTGCACTCGAAAGAGGGCAAGATGGAAACCATCAAGTCGATGATCGCCGCGATTTTGGAAGAGGATGGCGTTAACCCGCCAAGTTCACGCTTAAATCCACAGCGCGTCGAAGCGTGGATCCGTGAGAGTCAGCTTATTCAAGGCTTTGAGCAAATTCGCCCTGAGTTTGAAAAGCTAGAGCAGGAGTTTGACCAACTGCTGAGTACCGAGCAGCGTCTTGCTAGCTTGCGCCGCGGTTACAGTAAAGATGAAACCACAGAGATTGAGCGTCAAGAGCATCATCAAGACTTGTCTAAGGCGTTAAACGCTCAGCTTCGTCAGCTCGACGAAGAGTGGAAGGAGCAGCGTGATGAGCTTAACCTCGACCTGTCTGCTGCCAAGGGCGACGTGGCTAAGTGCGAGCATGAGCTGGACTCGATTGAAGATCAGCATGCCAGTTTTCAAGATGCCGATATCGAGCAAGCAAAATCAGATTTAGAGCAGCTACCAAGCTGGCGTGGCAGCTTAGAAAACCTAAGCGAGCGTCATAAGCTACAAACCGAGAAGCATCAAGATATTGAAGCGGCCTATAACGCTCGCCGTAGTAAGATTGGTGAAGGCTTGAACCGTGAGCTGGAAAACTTGCATCAAGAGCAAGACATCCTACGTGAGTCTCGCGATAAGCAAAGAGAGATTGGCCGTAGCGAGCTAGCCGAGCTAGAAGCGCAGTGGCGCGAGTCGACCGAAAAAGGTCAGGCGCAGTTTAGCGAGCAAGCCTATCAGCTTAAGGTGAATGCGGCTGAGCTTAAGGTACGCGTCGATAGCGTGACTTATTCAGAAGATGAAAAGCTTGCCTTAGCAGTATTCGATGAGCGCATCTCCCGCGCCGACGAAGATCAAGAAGCCTGTAATGCCAAGGTCGATCGCTTAACCAGCGAAGAGCGTAAGCTTCGAGCTAAACGCGATCAAGCCAACGAGAGCCTACGTGTAGCCGGTATTCGGGTGACAGAGCGCCAAAGTGAGCTCGAAGAGCTGACTCATATGCTGTTCCCGCAGTCGCATACTTTGCTGGAATTCTTACGTAAAGAGGCGGCAGGCTGGGAAAACACCTTAGGTAAGGTGATTAACTCTGAACTGCTGCACCGCAGCGATCTACACCCAAGTATTAGCAGTGAAAGCTTAGAGGCGCTATATGGTATCGCGTTGGACTTAAAAGCCATCGACGCGCCAGAGTATGCCGCCTCAGAGCAAGAGCTACGAGTTAAACACGCCGCCGCAGAAGAAGCGTTGTCTAGTGCTAAAGAGCTACAGGCCGAAGCGGAAGACATCTTAGTTGCCAGCAATAGCGAGCTCGATAAATTATTGCGTGAGCTGACTTTTGCTCGCACAGCATATAAGAATAGCCGTGACGATCTACGTCGCCTATTTGATGACAAACGCGCCGAGCAGGAGAAGATCAACCTTGCACTGAATGAGCGCAAGGCCGCGTCACAGAAGCAGCTTGCCCGTATCGACAGCGATATTAAGCAGCTCCAAGGCCAGCAACAAGAGTGGCTCGAAGAGCAAAAAGAGCAAGCGCTCGAAGCGCGCATGGAAAAGAATGCCTACTGGCAGGAAGTGGTTGGCGCGTTAGACAGCCAGCTAAACCAAGTGAAGAGCAATATTCACAGCCGCCGTGAGCACGCAGCAAGCGAGCAGAAGGCCTGTGAACAGTGGTACAAGAATGAGCTTAAGTCTCGCGGTGTCGACGAAGCGAAAATCGTCGCCCTTAAGGCTGAAATCCGCACACTTGAGAGCAATATCAGCAAGGCGGAGCAGCGCCGCAGTGAAGTGCTACGTTATGACGACTGGTATCAGCACACTTGGCTTAAACGTAAGCCTAAGCTGCAGTCTGAGCTAAGCAAGGTGAAGCACGACAGTCTCGATCTTGAGCAACAGCTTAAGAGTAAGGCCAACGAAGTTAAGGCTAAGCGTAACGAGCTAGATGGCGAGCGTAAGCAATCTGATGCGGTGCAAATTGAAGCCTCAGAAAACTTAACTAAGCTGCGTAGCGTGATGCGTAAACTGAGTGAGCTTAAGTTACCAGCTAGTAATGATGACGCCCAAGGTAGTTTGACTGAGCGTCTACGCCAAGGTGAAGATCAGCTGCTGAAACGCGATTCGTTAATGGGCTCGGTCAAGCAGTATGTTGAGCACTTCGACTCTGTTATTGCCAGCAAATCAGGTTCGGGTCTATCTGAGACCTGGGAGCGCGCCCGCGAAGAATCAAGCTTTGTAAACGATAAAGGCATTCGTATTCTCGATTACCGTAAGCTAGTGCCACAGCTTGAGCAGTTGCTAAACGTCATGGTGCCACAGTCTATTATGGCGCTGCGTGAACAAGGCCGTATTTTCGGTGTCGATCTGACCGCCTTCTACGATGTACTGGCCGATATCGATCGCCGCATCGCCTCGCAAAGTGCGCGTATTACCCGTGAAGTGGGTGAGGAGCTGTTCCTTGATGGCGTATCAGAATCGGCGGTTAAAATTCGCTCGCGTATTAGTGAGTTAGAGTTCTGGCCTGAGCTTGAGCAGTTTGTAAAAGCCTTTAAACGCTGGAAAGCAGACGGTTTTAACGACTTGCCGGGAGAGGATTACACCAACAGCATGCGCCGCGCACTGGATATTATCGGCCGCGCAGCGCTGTCAGGTGGTATTGCTAAACTGCTTGAGATTGAGCTGCGCCTAAAAGAGGGCAATAGCGACCTAGTTATTCGCACCGACAGACAACTGAATGAGTCATCGAGCCACGGTATGGCTTACCTGATCTTATGTAAGTTCCTGCTGGCGTTTACCCGTCTACTACGTGGCCGCGCAGAAGTGACCATACATTGGCCAATCGACGAGCTGGGCACCTTGCACCACGGTAACGTGAAGAAGATTTTTGATGCTTGTGAAAACAACAATATTTCAGTACTGGGGGCATTCCCGAACCCTGAATCTGAGGTATTGAACCTGTTTGCTAACCGTTACATCATCAACAAACAAACTAAGAAACTGCAGGTGGTTAAGCCTCAAGTTAACCCGATCGCCGAGAAACTCAATCAGCGTCGCACTCAGGAGGCCGTGTAATGAGCCAAGTAACCGAAACCGCTATCGTAGGCACCAGTGCCTTAATCGAACGTTTGTTAAAAGGCCAGTTTATCTGCCGTACTACCGATGAAGACGGCTGGCGCGCACTGAAAAGCCCATCGACTCGTGAGCATGTTGAGCAGTATCTAAATCAGATTAACCGCACCATTGGCTCGGCTGGCGAAGGTGAAGTGTTTTTCTGTGGCTATCAGCAGCTAGGCGATGGTGAGCGTAAGGTGATCTCGTCGCAGTTTAAAGATATCTGTAATGCGCTTATTCCGCTGGTTGAGTGGCTAGTGTTAGTGCAAGAGGGTAGTGGTCAAGATGCGCCATTATCTGAAGGCGTAGCCGTGCGTTTAACTGAGCTGCAAACTCGCATCGAAGACACGCCAGCTTTTCGTGAGCAGTTGGCCAAAATTAGCCATTATCGCCTGTTTGGCTCTACCAGTACTAACGTGGACGCGCAGATAAAACTAGTATTCAAGCGTTTGGTGGAGCTCGGCTATCTGACACGACCTAACAGCGAGAAGCAGATCTATATCGCTACAGGTAAGCTAGATTACCTTTATGAGGTGATTCGTTTTATCGATGAGACCGAAGGCTTAAGCCTTGAAGCCCAAGCTGAAACCGCCACTCAAAGGGACTTAATCTAATATGAGCAGTAACTTACACCAAGCTGGTGTTAAGCTGCTCAAACAGCTTGGACGCCATGCAGAGCTGGTGATGGACGTGTACTTGTCGGGCTCAGTATCGGTCGATGAGAGCAACGCTGCTGCCATCGATAAGCTGCAAAAGAGCGACATTCTGTGGCGACCAGAGCCAGAGCAGGAACTGCGCCTTAAACGTTCAGTACGAGCCTTGCTTGAGGAAGCCTTGAGCGATGAGCGTAATCGTCA
Organism: Shewanella pealeana ATCC 700345; assembly: GCF_000018285.1. Lineage (NCBI taxonomy): Bacteria > Pseudomonadati > Pseudomonadota > Gammaproteobacteria > Alteromonadales > Shewanellaceae > Shewanella > Shewanella pealeana. The sequence continues at coordinate 886,343 of NC_009901.1, forward strand.
AATCGACTCCAATGTGGGTTCGTCACTGGCTACTATTAAGACCTTGGCCGACCACTATAAAGAGGCGCGCCATAATGTCGATTTTAGTGCATCAGAGGCTTACCTTGCCGATTTAAGCGAGCATGTTTATAGCTTTGCCGATGGCCTGCGCTATTCGATTCGTGTGCTGTGGAGCCGCATCAACAACGAGTTTGGTTATGTGGGCAGTATCAACGCTAAAATTCGTGAGAACGAGTTAGCACAATCTCAGGTATCTGAGCTGCTAAACGGCCTTGAGATGTTCCAGTTTAGCGAACTGGGTGAAATAGCCGGTGATATTCGCGAGCTGCGAAAATTGTTGGTCACCACGCTACAAGAAACCTTGAGTGACTGTACCCAGGAACTCAGTGTGGTGCAGGCGCGCTTACTTGAATTACTGGGTCGTTTCCGTCAAATTCGTGGCCGTACTCGTTTGCTAAAAGGTTGGTTGCTGTATACCGACTTGCATCCAGACTATAAGCCCGCGGATCATGTCAGTCACAAGCAATTGCCGGCGCTATTTAATATTGCCGAGCCACTGCTTGCGCCAGCGGCGGTAGATGTTAACAATCACGGATTAGAGCCTGAGCTACTTGAGCTAGTCTCAAATATTAAGCGTATCGATCGCTTAAATGATACTAGTAGTCAGCGCGAGCAAGATGTGTCAGTCGATCTTACTCAGGCGGAAGACTTTGATATTCCGGATAACCCACTTAAGCTGGCGGTAGACGGCTATTTCTGCGCAGTCATCGATTCGGGCAAGAGCCAGTCAGCATTGGAATATCTTGACGAGCAGCAGCTCCCTTGGGACAGAGAGTCATGGCTGTATCAGGTGATCTGTGGCTATGAAGGGCTACCAGAGGAGCACCGTAGCTACTTTGAGCTTGAGCATATCGGTGAGCCAGATCCGGTTTATACGGGTAACTTCATCATTAAAGACGTAGAGCTGTGGCTGGCGTAGGGTTATATGTGGCGATGAAGGGTTTCCTGAACCGAAGAGCACCGTAGCTACTTTGAGCTTGAGCATATTGGTGAGCCAGATCCGGTTTATACGGGTAACTTCATCATTAAAGACGTAGAGCTGTGGCTGGCGTAGGGTTATATGTGGCGATGAAGGGTTTCCTGAACCGAAGAGCACCGTAGCTACTTTGAGCTTGAGCATATTGGTGAGCCAGATCCGGTTTATACGGGTAACTTCATCATTAAAGGCGTAGAGCTGTGGTTAACGTAAGGTTATATGTGGCGATGAAGGGCTTCCTGAAGCGCACCGTAGTTAGTTTTAGCTTGAGCATATTGGTGAGCTTGACCCGGTTTATACGGGTAACTTCATCATTAAAGACGTAGAGTTATGGCTGGCGTAATCTGGCTATAATGGAGCGATAAACGGCCAAGAAAAAGCACCTTTAAAGGTGCTTTTTTTATGAGCATTAATCGGTGTTTTTGGCCTGATATAGTTTGATTGGCTTTTTGGGTTGTCACTGCTAGTTTATTCATCTGCTTGCTGTTGTTTTTGCGGTGCTTTTAGCTATCCGGTTTTTGACTTTTTGTTCTTAAAATGATGTCGTGATGTTGCTGGTGTAAAAGTTGTGTTTGGCGGCACTTTGCGTGCACATCTGGTTAATCGTTTGAAAACAGCCCCTTACGTGGTGATGTTGAGCTTGGTTATCAAGCTGTTTCAAAAACTATTTGTCCCTTTTTGATTGAATTTTTTGCCAGCATGTTTCACTATCCCTGCCACAACGAGATGGAAATCAAGTTTTCATCAAAATTGAAGGCAATAGAAGGCATGCGTTAAGACATGTCCAATAAGGCAAGCAAATGACTAAATCACTTTCTACACGGATCTTTATCGGTCTGTTTTCTGGGCTTATTTTTGGCTCAATCATTCAATACTTCCTCGCAGACATCAGCTTATTTTCTGGCACTATCGTTGAATTAGCCTCGGGCGCAGGCACCATGTTCGTTAATATGATCATGATGCTAGTGGTGCCACTGGTATTCGTCAGTATCGTATGCGGCGTGTGCGAGCTTAAAGATCTCAATAGCTTCGGTCGCTTAGGCGGCAAAACATTTGGCTTCTATATCATCAACACCTTAGTGGCTATTTTTGCTGCACTAGGCGTGGCGCTACTGCTTTCTCCAGGCAAGGGCGTGGATATGTCTAACGGTGGCGGCGTGGATATCGTGGCCACAGAGCTACCTAATCTGGTCGACTTAGTAGTCAGCATTGTACCGAGTAACCCGATAGCGGCGTTTAGCTCGGGTAACATGCTACAGGTTATCTTTATGGCACTGCTGCTTGGCGGCGTGATTAAGTCTCTTGGTGAAGCGGCGCAGAGCGCGGTAAACGGCTTCCAAGTGGCGAATAAGATCATGATGAAGCTGATTAGCGTGGTGATGCAGCTAGCGCCTATCGGTGTATTTGCATTAATGCTGAAGCTAGGTGCAACCCTAGAAGCGGCAATATTTGGCAGCGTGGTGGAATACCTAGCACTGATCTTAGGCTTGTTGCTGTTATGGATTTTTGTGGTATACCCATTCGCGGTTGGCTTATTTACCCAGATTTCGGCGAAAGAGTTCCGCGCTAAGACTCGCGAGCAGATCCTATTTTCACTGTCGACGGCCAGCTCAAATGCAACCATTCCAGTGACTATGCGCACTCTTACCGATAAACTCGGCGTTAATCGCTCGGTTGCAGGCTTTGGTGTGCCACTCGGCGCGACCATGAACATGGGCGGCGTATCGATTTATATCACTATTGCTATCTTCTTTGTGGCCAACGCATTTGGCGCGCCAATCCCTATGGAGCAGCTACCCGCATTACTATTTAGTATCTTCTTACTGTCAGTAGGGGCTGGTGGCGTACCAGGCGGTGGCATGGTGATGATTGGTGTGCTTATCCATCAGATGGGATTACCTGTAGAAGCGTTCGCAATTGTGGCAGCGCTAGACCGCCTCATCGACATGGTGCTGACATCTTGTAACGTTGTAGGTGATACAGCTGTACTAACCATAGTTAATGAAACTGAGAAGAGCAGCGATGCTAAGTTAGCAGCGGCGCCGGCGCAGGCTTAAACCGCGCTAGAGTCTTTTTAGCTCGCTGTTTTAAAAAGGAAAATGCCAGCAATTTGCTGGCATTTTTGTTTTTAGATTAAACCGCCGAAGCTGTTATTTTTCTTTACTACTTTTCTTTACTACTTTTCTTTACTATTTTTCTTTAGTTATGCGACGGCTTAGCGCACTCTGGCTGATGCCGAGCATCTGCGCCGCTGCAGTTTGATTATTGGCGGTGCGGTTCAGCGCCTCTTGAATGAGGGCGTCACTCATCTGCGCTAATGTGGGCAAAATCTTAGGGAAGATAAGCTGGTCGCTGTCAGTGGTAACGTTCGACTTGCTTAGGTTTATCGCCTCCATAAAGGGCGTGATATTCAGCGCAATACCGTCGCTACGGCTCACTGCATCAAACACCATGCCTTTAAGCTCATGTAAATTACCAGGGAAAGCATATTCTGATAACTGCTGCGCTAGCGAGCTCGGTTGCTGGGGCTCTGATAAGCCCATCTCTTTGGCCGCTAAACAAATAAAGTGGTTGATCAGCATCGACAGATCTAGCTTACGTTGCCTCAGCGGTGGCAGCTTGATGGTGTGTGAGCGTAGGCGATATAACAAGTCACTCCTGAACTTGCCCGCTTGATTCAGCGCTAACAGGTCGTGCTGGGTGGAGGTGATAATTTTACACAATATCGGGTACGCTCTGTCGCTGCCGATAGGGTAATACTGCTTATGCTCAATCACATCCACAAGCTTTGCCTGAGCCTCAATGGGGAGATCACCAATCTCATTGAGGTAGAGTAGGCCGTTTTTTACTTGGTGCAGCACGCCTGCTTGAGCGCTAACTTTGCCGTCATCATCGGTATGCAGTTGGCCAAATAACTGTAGCTCGAACGCCGAAGTGCTAATACCCGCCAAGTTGACGTTAATGAAGGGCGCATCGGCGCAAATAAGCTGATGACAGGACTTGGCAAACTCATCCTTACCTGTGCCGCTTTCCCCTTGAATAAGAATGGGCTCGGGGCTTAAGGCTACGGCCTCTAAATAGCGGAACTGATCCAGCAGCGCGGGTTCACAGGTGAGGATATTATTGAACACTTCTGGGCGGCTTAATGTGCGACTTAAGAAGCTTTCTTTAATTCGTAGATAGTTACGCTCAAGACCTACTACTTCTAATGCTCGGCGAACGGTGCGGGCGAGATCGTCGACCTTGTCTGTTTTGATAAAGTAGTCATAGGCACCGTTTTTAATGCAGCGCACCGCAGTGTCGACCTCGTTAACCCCCGTGACTATGATGACCCGGGTCTTAGGAAACTCTTTGCGGATCATCTCAAGCAAGTCTTCGCCGGAATGAAACGGCATGGTCAGATCTAGCAGTACCAGCGCATAGTCGCCAGTCTGCAATCGGCTCATCACTTGGCGACTATCGACACAGGTATCGATAGTCGCTTCTGGCACGAGACGATTAAGCGTGATGGAGAGTGTTCTAAGCCAAGAGGCTTCATCGTCAACAAGAAGAATATTTCTGGCGAGTTTCATTAGTACTCCAAAGGAAAGCGTATTTTTATCACAGTGCCTTTGCCTAGGCGCGAGGTGATCTGCATGTCGGCCTTGTGCTCTTTAATGATGCGGCTACACACTGAGAGGCCAAGTCCTGTGCCGCCACTTGAACGGCGCGTAGTAAAGAAAGGTTCGGTAATGCGTTGTAGGGTGGCGCTATCCATTCCGGCGCCTTTATCACTGATCACTAGGCAGATATGTTTATCTTCGACACAGGTCTGGATATTAATGTGTTCCTTGCACTCATAGCACTCAGCATCTTGCCTGATGGCATGGCAGGCGTTTTGGATAAGATTGATCAGTACTTGATGCAGTTGCTGGGCATCCCCCATAACAACTGGGCTTGGGAGCAGTAAATCGGTAGTGACGTTAAATATCTTGGTCTGATTGGCTGTGAGGCGCAGCGATACCTCCACCACTTCATTAACACTGATTGGCTGATACTCGTTAGCTATAGTCGGCAAAGCGTAGCGTTTTAAGTCGTTTACGATACGGCTTATGCGCTCGGCCCCCTCATTAATAGACTGACTACTCACGTCTAGCTCGTTCATGGCACTGTCGGGCGCCATGCCCGCTACAGTCCAAAACGGGTTTTGTCTTTGATAGTTATCACTGGCTTCAGATAGATCTTTAAGGGCATCGCTAATAAAGGCAATCGAATGAATGATAATGCCCGTCGGGTTATTGATCTCATGGGCAATCCCCGCCGATAGCTCACCTAGAGAGGCGAGGCGGCTGGCTTCGTCATTGGCTTGGCGCAATCTATGTTGTTCGGTGGCTTCCTCAAGCAAAATCACCACCTGCTGTTGGCTAATAGGGTGAAGCTGCAGCTGCCAATACTGATTATTAACCTGCATATCGGCGGTTTGTGACTTCTGCTCGACAAGCGCATCGGAAAGAGCATTCGCTAAGTTAAAGGCTGCGCCATCAATATAGTGAAACTCTGGACTGGTCAGCAGGTCGTTATTGTTATCGTTGCTCCATAGGCATTCACCGTCTCGATTGAACAGGGTGACGCCGTGGGGGATCCCGTCGAGTACCGACTGGAACTGCTTCGATAAGTTCGATATCGCCTCTTCGGCTTTCTTACGCTGGAGTAACTCCACTTTTAGCGCTTTAGAGCGTCTACGTAGACTCAGACTGATATAGCCAGTCAGCAGCATGCCGACGGCGGAAAGCAGGCTGACAAAAATGGCTAAGGAGAGCATCTTCTTCTGTGCCGAATTCAGGTCGACTTTTTCGCGGCCGGTACCAAACCACTTATTGACTAATCGGTCGTACTCGCCAGATAGCTTTAACTGTCTAAGCGCGTCGTTGATTTGCGCCATCATTTCAGCGTTTTTATAGTTACTGACGAAGTTAAATGCACCATAGATAAGCGGATCGCTCGAGCTTCTAATTGATGGGTACAGCGGCATTAGGCGTCTGGCGACAAAGTTTTCGGCGATGACCACATCGACCTCACCTTTTATAAGCAGCTGGAAGCCTGTCTCATAGAGGTCGACATCGACGCGGGTAAAGTCTTGTTTCTTACCTGAGATATAGACATCGACGAAGGCGCCTTTCTTAATCGCTACCCGTTTGCCTTCAAGATCATTCCAGCCATTGATAAACGACTTACCTTGAAGTGTGTAAGCTTTTGCGTGAGTGGCATAAATGGGGTCTGACTGACTCAGCTCTCTATCTATGGTAATTGGGCTTACCACGGCGATGACATCAATGAGCGAGTCACGGTCGTGCACATCTTTAAGTAGCTGCTGGAAGCTCTTACGGCGGATGATGATGCGCTTGCCCATGAGCTGACCGATACGATCCATCAACTCGAGGTTGAAGCCTTGGTCTACGCCATTATTGCGCCACTCAAGGGGGGCGGTCTTTGAGTGAACGCCGAAGACGATACTTTGATTTTGGTGGGAGTCTGCAGCGTGCGCGGGGAGCGATAACCCCGCTAAGCCAAGTGCACAAAGTGTGCAGAGGCTGCAAATTAAGTTAACAAATATTTTCATAATCAAATCTTAGCATGAGCTTATACAGCATAACTGTGCGGGGTTTCTCGATTTACTAAGGAACTCCTTAGGCTGCAACAGGCGCAGAATCATAGGCTTGGCTGCTGTTGCCTTAATATTGAGGTGTAGAGTTGAGGTGTGGCGCTGAGCGGTATTGGAGATATGTGATCTTGCTAACTCTGAGCTATGCATTTTTGCATAACTGCTTATGAGGTTATGCATGTTTGCATGGCATGGTTTGCAAGCTGTGATCGAGTGTTCAGTTTCTTGAGTCATTCGAGTTATCTGGTTGAGGGCAGGCGCTTTCAGGCAGAGAATTACCTCAAAGTGAGTATTTAAGACGGCGTTAACGACCGTTAAATATAACGTGATAGCTTTTTGCGCTGCTTATCGCGGCAATAAAAAGGCGAGGAAATGAGATGAAAAACTTTAAAAAAGCAGTGTGTATTGCAACACTTCTAGGCTCAGCAGGCTTTATGTCTACCGCGATTGCCGCTGATAACTTGGCTGAGTTCCACGGTGAAAACCAAGAGTGTGATAGCTGCCATATGCCAGACGGTGAGCTATCGAACGACAGCTTAACCTATGAGAATGCGCAGTGTGTATCTTGTCACGGTACACTGGCTGAAGTTGCTGAAGAAACTAAACATGAGCACTACAATGCCCATGAATCTCATTTCCCTGGCGATGTGTCTTGTACTTCTTGTCACAGCGCTCACGAAAAATCTATGGTTTACTGTGACTCTTGCCATAGCTTCGACTTTGACATGCCTTACACTAAGAAGTGGGAACGTCACGAGCCAAGCATCGATGAGTTATTAAAAGACCAGTCTGACCGTCAGGCGGCGCTAGCCGAAGCACCACGTGACACAGTTGATGTTGTGGTTGTTGGTTCTGGTGGTGCAGGTTTCTCTGCTGCCGTATCAGCACACGATCACGGCGCTAAAGTGATTCTAATTGAAAAAGAGCCAGTTATTGGTGGTAACGCTAAGCTTGCAGCCGGTGGTATGAACGCCGCTTGGACTGACCAACAAAAAGCGAAAGGCATCAAAGATAGTGTTGAGTCTATGTACAAAGACACTATGAAAGGTGGCCGTGACTTAAACGAGCCTGCACTAGTTGAAGTATTAACTTCACACTCTAAAGGTTCAGTTGACTGGTTAACTGGCATGGGCGCAGATCTTAACGACGTAGGTCGTATGGGTGGTGCTTCTGCTAACCGTTCACACCGTCCAACAGGTGGTGCAGGTGTTGGTGCTCACGTAATCCAAGTGCTTTACGATAACGCCGTTAAGCGTGACGTTGATATGCGCATGAACACACGTGGTATCGAAATCCTTAAAGACGACAAAGGCAACGTTAAGGGCCTACTCGTTAAAGGCATGTACAAAGGTTACTACTGGATTAAAGCTGACGCCGTTATCCTAGCAACAGGTGGTTTTGCTAAGAACAATGACCGTGTAGCTAAGCTTGATCCTAAGCTAAAAGGCTTTATCTCTACTAACCAACCAGGTGCGACTGGTGACGGTATCGATGTTGCAGCAAATGCTGGCGCTGCGATGACTGATCTACAGTACATCCAGGCTCACCCTACGCTATCTGTTAAAGGTGGTGTGATGGTAACTGAAGCGGTTCGTGGTAACGGTGCAATCTTGGTTAACCGTGAAGGTAAGCGCTTCGTTAACGAAATCACCACTCGTGATAAGGCTTCTGCAGCTATTCTGAACCAAACGGGTAAGTCTGCATTCCTAATCTTTGATGACTCAGTACGTAAGTCTCTAAGTAAGATTGATAAGTATATCGGTCTAGGTGTTGCTCCAAGTGCTGACTCGCTAGTTAAGCTAGGTGAGATGGAACAGATTGATGGTAAAGCTCTAACTGAAACTGTTGCGCGCTACAACAGCCTAGTGAAGAGCGGTAAAGACGCAGACTTCGGTCGTCCTAACCTACCTCGTGCCCTTAACGAAGGTAACTACTACGCAATCGAAGTGACTCCTGGTGTTCACCACACTATGGGCGGCGTGAAGATTGATTCTAAAGCTGAAATCATGAACGCTAAGCAGCAGGTTATCCCAGGTCTATACGGCGCGGGTGAAGTAACTGGTGGTGTTCACGGTGCTAACCGTCTAGGTGGTAACGCTATCTCTGATATCGTCACCTTCGGTAGAATGGCTGGTGAGAATGCAGCCGAGTACTCTAAAAAGAATTAGTCTAAGAAGAACTAGTCTCTTTTAGACTAATCTTGGAAGTGTTAGTCGGGGTTGAGATTTGAGTTAAGTTTCAGCCTCAGATTAAAAAACAAAAGCCTTTATCTTATAGATGGAGGCTTTTTTGTTTTCTTAGTTTCAGTTGAGAGTGATTGATACCAAAGGCGTGAAGCAATCAAGCTGCGCTTGATAAAGGTCGAGGCGTTGCCACTTACCAAGCTGTGCTTGAGCTTGGAGTTAGACTGCGTTTAACAATCAACGTCGTGGCGCTTCGCCCACACCCGAGCCAAGGGGGAAAGCGCTTGTCCCCCTTAACAAACCCTCAGCGCCCCTACGAAGTTGTGACCCCTCAGTTATTTTCGACAATCGCTATCGCCTCATATTCGCCGTCCATGGCTCACCTAAGGCTATCTCGGCATCCATGCCTCGCTCACGCGATTGTCTTCAATAACTTCGGCAACTCCGATGGGGGATTGGAGTGCCTGTGAATGTGGTGGTTGGACTTTTTCCTTTTTGAGTTTTAGGCGATAAGCAGCATAAAATAGTTGCAAGCCTGCAGACCTACTTTTCTTATCAATAATTGATAGTTACTGATGACTTTGGATAAGACATCAATATCAATGTTCATTTTTCAGTTTTTGCTCGTTTATCCAGTATGACTTTGTTAGGGTGCTTATAAATCAATGGCTTCGATTGCTCGTAGCTTAAGTAATAGCATTTATTAAATGCGTATACGCACTATATAAATGTTAGTGCCTTTAAGGTGGTCAATTTGAAATCTTGGTTAATCATAGGTTTGTTTTTATTTTCAAATGCAGTATCGGCTGCTGCTTCTATGGTGAAAGTTAAAAACTATGATGTTGAATACGAGATGGCAGGAAGCGGTGATGTTATTGTGTTGCTAGAAGCAGGTGGAGCTGCTGGATTAAGTGATTGGGAGCCTATTTTTAAGGATTTAGCAAAAATTACGACCGTAATTCGTTATTCTCGCCTGGGTAATGGACGCTCTTACCCTTTAAAGAAAAATTACAGCTCAGAAGAGTACGCAGAAGAAGCACTCTTATTTTTAAAATCGATTAATATAAACAAACCTATTGTATATGTTGCTCACTCTTATGTTGCCTATATTGCGAGGATATTTGCTGCTAGATATCCCGATAAAGTGGCAGCATTAATGCTTGTAGAGCCTGCATCAGAGCATGATGTGGATATAATGAGAGAAATTAATCTTGCTATCGCTGAGCAAGAAATAGCCCAGATTAAGGTTGATGATCTGGCTAATGGGATGTCAAATCAATATTTAGATTTTTGGGCGAAACGCCCCTTGCCTGATTACCCTCAGATACCAGATATTCCAGTTAGCGTTATTGCTTCTATAAAAAAATATAAAGAGCCAAGTGTTTTATTTTTTAGCGACAGAGCAAGGGAAATGTGGGGTAAGTTACATCAGGATTGGGTTAATGAATTTCCTCAGGGGAAAATTATACTAACGGAAGAAAGTTACCATCATCCGCAATTTGACGAGCCACAGATGGTTATAAGAGAAATAAAAGAGCTTATTGGTAAAGTCAAACACTAACAAACCAATCAATCTGGACTACTAAAGCTCGGCTCCCCTACGCCGTATAGCCTAGTATTATCCTCCTTATTTGGGACATTTGAAATATTCAAATGCCTAGCTTAAGTATCCCTACTCAAATCACAGAAAACACCTACTCCCCATCGAAGTTGCCGAAATGCGTAGATGAAAATGCTGTGGAGTCATCATGGATGATGGTTCAGGCTCAGCGGGACATGGATGTCCCATCTGAGCCGTTAGGCAATTTTTATTGGAGTATGAGGCTCGTATCTAATGCATGTAACTTCGTCGGGGCGGCTCGGGTGATGCAAGAGGGGGAAGCTGTTGTCCCCCTTTTGCCCGAGTGTGAGCTGGAGGCTCACGACTTTAGTTGTTAGACGCAGTCTTATTGAATGACTTTGGTCAGGCGCAGCCTGATGCATTACCAATGTAGGGCGAAGCGCCGCGACGTTAGTTGTTAGGCAAAGCCTAACCTAATGCCTCATCGGTGCGTAATCTTCAAATTGCACGATATTGACTCCGACCATATTTGATAAGTATTGCTCTAAGAAAACCTTGTGATTGGCTCCTATTATAATAACAAGCCTACCGCCAACGTGATCAGCGACTACCCGCATTATATTTGAAGCCATATTGAGGTTCCGTATCTCCCATAGGGCGACTCTCGCCAGTGCAGATTTTGGCTCCAAATCTTTATCTACAAAACCTAACCATTCCTTATTGATTACGTCAGATTGATACTCTTCGCTATTGAACCAGTAAAACAGAGGTAGCCAATCTCCTGTCTCCAGTGCTTGAGATTTTAATTTCTCGGGTTTGGTTATATATTCGCTTGAGTGGAATTCAGCCCAAAAGGTTGATTCTTGGTAAGACGGCATTAACTCACTGACGATGTTGCCGTACATGTCTTTGTCTAAATGATCGTCAATAGGATATAAACGATTTAGGTTAAGTCTTTCAGCTAATTCGACTGCAATGACATTTATTTCGTTGTTACGATTTGTTTGCTTATGAAGAAATGCTTGTAGTTCTTTCGAAAGGCTATCGTTAGGGATGTTAGCATCTAACAGACTCCAGTGAAGCGCCGCTGTGTCACGGTTGTAGCCTGCTATAGCTAGCTTGATAAGCTCTATTCTTTTCTGCTGGCTAAACTGGTTTTTAGTCAGCAATTTATTCATTTTGTTAATCGCGTCATGAGCTGAAACCCCTAAAGCTTTCTGCTCTTTTCCTGCTAATGACAAAAGTGTATCACCGACAAATTGTGATAAAACTTCTTGATACTCTTCTGAGCCATTGAGCATAGTAATTATGTCTTCTGCCCTTAGTGATTCGATAGCGACAGCGGTAGGGTTAAATGTTTCTAGCATTTGGATGACGGGGACAAACTCTTCCCTGTTTAGCTCACCTTTAATTGTATTGAGGTGTGTACTCCCTAAGATCATGACTTCTGTTTTATGTTTGGCTTTGGCATTTAAACTTTGAATATGCTGCTTCGCAAAAATATTATGCGATATCGACAGACATATAATTAAGGCTAAAAATCTACACATCGACAGTCCTCCTTGATTGTGTTTTTACAATATATGAGGTTTGGCTAGGGTTTTAAACTGTAGAGTGCTGGATAAGATGTAAAGTGCATACAAGCGTTGTAAATGCACTATTTCACAGTATATATATCTGCTTTTAACTATTTTGACTTCCATTAAATAAGCCAAAAATCACATCATAATATGCTGTGGTTTAGGGTCACTTATTGGAATAAATCGGGTCAGGGTAAACATTCAGATATATGCCTAATCCAATTTTTTCGCTTTACTAACAGAAAACACCCATTCCCCATCGAAGTTGCCGAAGTACGCAGATAACAAATGCCGTAGAACCATCATGGATGATGGTTCAGGCTCGGGGGGACATGGCCGTTCTTTGGCATCCATGCCATCACGGCATTTGTGAATCCATTCACATCAGATGTCCCATCTGAGCCGTTAGGCAATTTTTATTGGAGTATGAGGCCCGTATCTAATGCATGTAACTTCGTCGGGGCGGCTCGGGTGATGCAAGAGGGGGAAGCTGCTGTCCCCCTTTTGCCCGAGTGTGAGCTGGAAGCTCACGACTTTAGTTGTTAGACGAAGTCTAACTTAAAGGTCAAGCGAAGCTTGATTGCTAATACAAAGTGGCTGAGTTCGACGCCACCACGACGATGAAAATCCTGATATAGCTCAAACAAACGATAAATTAGTAAAATTATTTTTGTTTTAAATGTTGATTTTGCTGCTGTTCTTTCGGTAAAAAAATTACCAGTTTTCGCATAAAACATCTAAATATATTTACTTTAACTTTAAGTTTAGTAATTTTCGTTCATATCTTAAATTGTCTTGAATATAAAACAGTGTGTGCGCTGCTTTCATGCTGCTAATAAGCTCTGGCTCTATGGCTTTGTATTCATTTGATAAACACCTTTTGGTTGGTTTTTTTGTTGTCCTTTTGGGTGGACAATGCTGTCTGCGTTGGCGCTGGGGTGCCTAATCACGATTTGGTGTGATTAAAACAGTGATATCACGCATATTTAAGCGGTTATTTGTATTAAAAGTACAACTGGCCACTTTTTAGCTTTGGCTGATTTGTGGGCTTTTGGGGTACTAGTAATCCTATTCAGTGCTGCTGTAAGCTCCGGATTCTTGATCTTAAATGATGGCTTCAAGCTTGGGGCTTTTACTGCTTAGAGCTGTCAATAATACCAAAAATAATACCTATACCTTATAAGGACGAGAATGATGAAAATCCTGAGCGCAACTGCTGCCGCAGTCACTCTAGCAATGTGTTCGTTTGCAGCTTCTGCCGCAGACTTTAAGCCTGCTGTTGCTTTTGATACAACGGGTAAGTTCGATAAATCTTTCAACCAAGCCGTTTACCAAAATGGTGTATTGAAGTTTAACGAAAGCTCAGATATTGAAGTGCGTGAATTCGTACCTTCAAATGATGCGCAGCGTGAGCAGGGTCTTGAGCGTTTAGCACGTCGTGGCTTTAGCCCAATCGTTGTTGTTGGCTTTATGTATGGCTCAGCACTTGAAAAAGTTGCTAAGAAATACCCTGAGACTGAATTTGTTATTATTGACTCAGTTGTTGACCTGCCAAACGTTAAGTCACTTGTCTTTGAAGAGCATGAAGGTTCATTCCTTGTTGGTGCACTTGCTGTGATGAAGTCTGAAACCAACAAGATTGGTTTTGTTGGCGGCATGGATATTCCTCTCATTCGTAAGTTTGCTTGTGGTTACGAGCAAGGCGCGAAGTTCATGAGCCAAGATGCTGAAGTATTCCAAAACATGACTGGTTCTACTATCGCTGCATGGAATGATCCAGCACGTGGTGCAGAACTTTCTAAGAGCCAGTTCACTAAAGGCGCTGACGTAATTTTCGCCGCTGCTGGTGGTACAGGTGTGGGTGTTTATCAAGCGGCTAAAGATGAAGGTAAGTACGCTATTGGTGTTGATTCAAACCAAAACTATATCCACCCAGGCGTAATGCTAACTTCTATGGTTAAGCAAGTGGGTGTTGCAACATTTGAAGTATTTAAAGCCGCTGAAAAAGGCACATTTGTTGCGGGTATTGATAGCCGTGGTCTAGAAGAAAATGGTGTTAACTGGGCATTAGATGAGCATAACCGTGCATTGGTTACTCCAGAAATGGAAGCAAAACTAGCTGATATCACAAAGAAAATTATTGCGGGCGAGATTGTTGTTCATGACTATATGAAAGACAACAGCTGTAAATATTAAGCCGTATTAAGATTGATTTAGCTCCTTGGTTACTGACTGGGGAGCTTTATTATAAGTGGCAATTTTTAAGAGTTAATTTTTAAATCATTATTTGATCAATGTTTATTTATCAATGTCTATTCATCAATGTCGATCAAGACATTTGAGATAATTATGACCATGTCTACATACGCAAAAGAAAAATCAGATGAGCGTCCCGTTGCCCTTGAGCTGCGTGGTATCAATAAAAGATTCGGCGCAGTTCACGCCAACAAAGATATCTGCTTAAAAATTCCTGCTGGCACCATTCACGGTATTATCGGTGAGAACGGTGCAGGTAAATCCACCTTGATGAATATCATTTATGGTTTCTACACCGCAGATAAGGGTGAGATCCTGATTGATGGCATCGAGCGCAAGCTGGCTAACTCTAAAGAAGCCATCAGTTATGGCATTGGCATGGTGCATCAGCACTTTATGTTGGTTGACAATTTCACCGTACTTGAGAATGTCATCTTAGGTGCTGAAGAGGGCGGTTTACTTAAGCCTAGCCTTAGAAAGGCGCGCAAAGAGCTTGAGCGTTTAGCCAAAGAATACCAACTCGATGTACCCCTCGATAGCCTAATTGAAGAGCTGTCAGTTGGATTACAGCAACGAGTCGAGATCTTAAAAGCGCTATATCGCGGCGCAAAAATTCTTATTCTAGACGAGCCAACTGGCGTACTAACGCCGCAAGAAACTGAGCACCTATTCCATATTTTCGATGCCTTGCGAGCGCAAGGGGTCACTATCTTATTGATTACCCATAAACTAAAAGAGATCCTCTCTGCCACTGACAATGTGTCGGTAATGCGCCAAGGTGAAATGGTTGCTCATAGAGAAACGGCTCACACCAATAAAGAAGAGCTCGCAGAGTTGATGGTTGGCCGTAAGGTTCGCCTTAAAGCTGAAAAAAGTGATGCGCATCCGACCGAGGTATTACTTTCAACCCATCAGCTTACTTATACCGACAGCATGGGCGTAGATCGCCTTAAAGAAGTGTCGATTGAGATTAAAGCGGGTGAAGTGGTTGGTGTTGCAGGAGTCTCTGGTAATGGTCAATCAGAGCTATTAAGTGCACTAGCCGGGCTTATCACACCAACGCGCGGTTCAATTAAGATTGGCGATAAAGTGATTGATGCCAACAACCCAACTTGCGCCGATGGTATGCGCAAATTAAAGGTTGGTCACATACCAGAAGATAGATTGGTAATGGGCTTAATCAAGTCTTTCACTGCAGAAGAGTCGGCCATTCTTGGTCATCATAATCAGTCACAGTACAACGGCGTTTTATTGAATAAGCCTAAGTACATTAACGCTGAGTGTAAGCGTTTGATGGATGAGTGGGATGTTAGACCTCGAGATCCTAAGCTGAAAAGCTCACTGTTTTCAGGCGGTAACCAGCAGAAACTGATTATTGCTCGCGAAGTGGATCAAGACCCAGATATCTTACTGATTGGTCAGCCGACCCGCGGTGTCGATATCGGTGCGATTGAGTTTATTCACAAGCGCATTATCGAGCTAAGAGAGCAAGGCAAGGGCATTTTACTAGTATCAGTTGAGCTAGATGAAGTGATGTCGCTTGCAGATAGAATAATAGTGATGTTTGACGGCCATGTGGTTGGTGAGATTGATGCCAATAAGGCCGATGAGAAAACTTTAGGAATGATGATGGCAAATATTCTGCCAGATGAGCTGGCTGCGGATAACGGAGGTCAGCAATGAATGACTCTAAAATCCCATCATGGGTAAATATTATTGTTTTGCCATTGATTAATATCTTTTTTGC
Organism: Shewanella pealeana ATCC 700345; assembly: GCF_000018285.1. Lineage (NCBI taxonomy): Bacteria > Pseudomonadati > Pseudomonadota > Gammaproteobacteria > Alteromonadales > Shewanellaceae > Shewanella > Shewanella pealeana. Next base: position 902,347 of record NC_009901.1, read on the forward strand.
CTTCGCCTTTGCGGCCGGTATTTTTATTGCGGTTGATGTGAATCCGATAGAAGCCGCTGGTGTAATGGTACGCGGCGCCTTGGGTTATCAAGAAGGTATTGGTTATACGCTTTATTATGCGACTAACTTTATCTTTACCGGTTTAGCCGTGGCAATGGCATTCTCTGCAGGCCTATTTAATATTGGTGGTGAAGGTCAGGCCTATATGGGCGGCTTAGGTGTCGGGCTTGCCTGTTTAGCACTCGATAGCACCTTGCCTTTCTGGGCATTGCTGCCAATTACTATGCTTGCCAGTATGTTGTTTGGTGCGCTGTTTGCGCTGATCCCAGCTTATTTACAGGCTTACCGCGGTAGCCATATCGTGATCACCACCATCATGTTTAACTTTATCGCGTCAGCGTTAATGGTTTACCTGCTAGTAAACGTACTTAAGCTAGAAGGCCAAATGGCGCCGGTATCGCGTGTATTTGAAGAAAGCGCTGGTTTACCCATGTTCCATGAGATGACCCAGTGGTTTGGCATTTCTTTCTCACAATCACCCATGAATCTAAGCTTCTTTATTGCGCTTATCTGCTGTGTACTCGTTTGGGCGCTGCTGTGGCGTACCCGTTGGGGCTATGCAATTCGTGCCATGGGCGCGAGCCCAAGTGCGGCTGAATATGGCGGCATTAACTACAAGAAGCTGATCATTGTGGTGATGCTTATTTCTGGTGCGCTTTCGGGCATGATGGGATTGAACGAAGTTCAGGGCTACAGCCAGCAGCTTAAACTGGACTTTGTTGCCGGTTATGGCTTTACCGGTATTGCAGTGTGTTTGATTGGCCGCAGCCATCCGATAGGGATCATCTTAGCCAGTCTACTATTTGGCGTGCTGTATCAAGGCGGCGCAGAGCTGTCATTTGACTACCCGAATATTGACCGTGAGATGATCCAAGTCGTGCAGGCGTTAGTTGTACTGTTTAGCGGCGCATTGGCATTGATGCTAGTTAAACCGACTGAGAAGCTATTTGTGTTTCTTAATCAAAAGAAAGCAGCCCTAGGCAGCGTTAAGGCGGAGGCATAAATTATGTTTGAGAATATCATTCTAATCTTAGATGCAACGCTAAGGGTATCGGCGCCGCTAATCCTAGCAGCGCTTGCAGGCTTGTTCTCTGAGCGCTCCGGTATTGTTAACATTGCACTTGAAGGCAAGATGCTCTCCGCTGCCTTTGCCGCAGCGGCAACGGCTTCTATAACAGGCTCTGTTTGGCTAGGTCTGCTAGCGGGTATTGCTGTTTCAGTAATGCTGTCGCTGGTGCATGGTTTTGCGACCATTACCCACCGCGGCGATCAAATCGTATCCGGCGTAGCTATTAACATGTTAGCTGTGGGCTTAACTGTCACGCTAGGGCGTTTCTGGTTCGGTCTGGGCGGTCAAACGCCTGCACTCACAGATGAATCACGCTTTACTGCTATCACCTTACCTGGCGCAGACGCATTAGCCGATGTACCGGTTATTGGCATGATTTACAGCCAACTGTTTTCAGGGCACAACTTCTTAGTGTATCTGTCGCTGTTTGCAGTGCCAGCCGTTTACTGGATTGTTTATAAAACCCGTTTTGGTCTAAGACTGCGCGCTGCGGGTGAAAACCCACATGCTGTGGATACCGCGGGTATTTCAGTTGCTTGGATCCGTTATCGCGCGCTTATCATTGCCGGTGTATTAGCGGGTATGGCGGGGGCTTACTTGTCGACTGCTCACAGTGCGGGCTTTGTGCCGAATATGAGTGCGGGTAAAGGCTTTATCGCGTTAGCGGCGTTGATTTTTGGTAAGTGGAAGCCTGTGCCGGTATTGTTTGGTTGTCTACTGTTTGGTTTCTTAGACGCGATTGCGATTCGTCTGCAAGGTGTTGAGTTACCACTTGTCGGCGAGATCCCAGTACAAGCGATTGAGGTATTACCTTATATCCTGACGGTATTACTGTTAGCAGGCTTTATTGGCCGCGCGGTGGGGCCAAAGGCGATTGGGCAACCATATGTTAAGTCTCGCTAGCGATAGCGTGGTTTATCGTTGTTGATTCAATCAAGCTTCGCTTGATAAAGGTCGTGAGCTTCCAGCTCACACTCGGGCAAGAGGGGGACAACAGCTTCCCCCTCTTGCATCTCCCCAGCCGCCCCGACGAAGTTGTCTCCCTCGTACTTATGGATAAATCGCTAACGCTTCCGATGGGGCATCCTGCCCCGCGAAAGCTACGCCGACATCCATGTCGGCATCACGTGATTTATTCCAACGTACTTCGGCAACTCCGATGGGGAACTGGTGTTTTCTGTGATTTCAGTTAGATACGTTAAGCTAGGTATTTGGATGTTTTCTCTGGCGGCAGATCCAAAATATCCATATCCACTTTGTAATTTTTCGTGCTCGTTTATTCAGTGCCACTCTGGTAGAGTTCTTATAAATCAATAGCTTTACTTTAGTGAGGCTTTAATAATAGGTTTATTAAATGTGCATGTGCGTTTTGCCAAATACGTACGCATGCGCACTATACAAAAGTTATGTCTAGAGAGAGTTCATGGATATAAAATTAATTGTGGCATTAATCGGGCTGGTTGGAGTCGGAGCAAGCGCTTTAATTCAATACCATCTCGGTAAAAAAAATGAGCATAATAAAAAAGAAATCGAGATAAGAGCAAACGCATATCTCGATTTGGTTAATGCCGTCTCAGAGATAGCTAGCTCAATTAAGCATGATGAAGAACGAAACTTAGAGCAGTTACAACGGCTAACACAGGCAAAATCTAGGGTAGTACTTTTGGGGAGCGATGCTGTCGTCACAGAGCTTCACAAGTACTTTACTGAGTACGGCGTTCTAAATTCAGATGAGTCCTTTAATGCATTCAGTAATATTATTTCTGCTATGCGCAATGACTTATCTGGTAGCAATACATTAACAAATAAACTATTAACAGAATCTTTGTTCGGGAAATAGGCAAAGGCATAACAAGCGCCTGCAATCTGGCCTCCGGCGGTTGAGGTGGCGTTATGCTTCTGGAGAGGAAATGGAGAAAAAGAACAAGCTATCTGTAGACGAAATCGTAGAATCGATGCTCTCATCAGTTTGTGAAACATCGAACTCAGAGCGCGTTTGGCGTGTGTTGATTGACCCTGTGATGCATCTAGAATTTAAAACGCAGTTCAATATGTATAGTTCGTTTATGCTTACGACTAGTCGTAGCACTTTTGCAACGTTATTAATGGGTTTGTCTAGAATTTCAGATGATCAGAATAATTCTATGAGTATTCCAAAGTTACTAGAACTAGCCGAATCGGACTCAAACTCAGTCGAGATAGAAGAATTGAGGCATAAGTACTCGGATCTCAACAAAACATGGCAAAGCCTTAAACACATTAGACATAATGTGTACGCGCATATTAGCGCGAATACGACAGAGTTTAGCGCATTTGAGAGAGCTGGAGTGACTCCTAACGATCTTACTGAAGCTGCTAATGTGACGAAAGAAATTGTATTGTCAGTATATGACTTACTAGGTTATGACTCTGCGCCTTATAAAAATTTACACGTAGATGCAAAGCTAGATCTTCAAAAGCTATTTCGTAATTTAAAAGCAGGAAGAGATGTTAGGCTCAGTGGAGCATAAGCATAACAAACGACTATGGCGTCAATAGCTAGTTTTAAATACTTAGATATGTCGGGTCAGAGTAAACATTCAAATACCTGAATCTAACTTCCCCTACTTAGTCTACAGAAAACACCCATTCCCCATCGGAGTTGCCGAGGTCATTGAAGAAAAATATCGTGATTGAGGCATGGATGCCGAGATAGCCTTAGGTGAGCCATGGACGGCGAATATGAGGCGATAGATATTTTCGAAAATGAGTGAGGAACAACAACTTCGTCGGGGCGGCAGGGGAGATCCAAGAGGGGGTTGCTGTAGACCCCTTCTTGGCCGTGTGTGAGCTGGAAGCTCACGACTTTAGTTGTTAGACGAAGTCTAACTATAACTTTAACCCCAGCTCGATGCATAGCGACAACTATGCAAAAAAAAGCACAACCCTAACTAACATAGGATTGTGCTTTTCTTTTAGATTTTTGCTTTTCCGGCTTTTACCGTCTTGGCCGACACCGTCAAAGCTTTCTCGGCTCCTGCCGTCTCAGCCTTGCGTAGAACCTAGGACCTAGGACCTATCTCAACCCCTAGAACCTATAAAACTGGTTCTTCGCTGTAATCAATACCGTGGTATTCAAGACAAGCGTCAACTTCATTGGCTGAGCCTAAGATCACCGCTACTCGTTGGTGAATTTCAGTCGGCTGAATATCCATAATGGTTTCATAACCCGTCGATGCTTTACCGCCTGCTTGCTCAACCAAGAATGCCATTGGGTTGGCTTCATACATTAAACGTAGCTTGTATGGCTTCTCTGGGTTCTTGTTGTCAGTTGGGTAAGTGAAGATACCGCCGCGGCAAAGTACGCGGTGTACATCGCCCACCATGGCGGCAATCCAGCGCATGTTAAATGACTTCTCACGTGGGCCAATCTTACCTAGCAATAGATCGCTGATGTAAGTCTGCATTGGTGCTTCCCAGAAGCGTTGGTTTGACATGTTAATGGCAAACTCGCCGGTGTCTTTACTAATCGCCATAGCGCCGTTGGTTAGCAAGAACTCGTTAGTTTCTGGGTTTAGGGTAAATAGTTGTACGCCTTGGCCTGTAGTCAGTGCAAGCATGGTTGATGGGCCGTATAGCACATAACCTGCTGCCACTTGGTTGCGGCCTGCTTGTAGGAAACTCTTTTCAGTTAGCTCGCCGGCAGGAGCTGGTAATACTGAGAAGATAGTACCCACTAGTGAATTGATATCGATGTTTGATGAGCCGTCTAGCGGGTCAAAACACACTAAAAACTCGCCGTTAGCATCGGCTTCAACGACATAGTCTTCCTCTTCAGATGCGATACCACGTACTGTACCGTCAGCCTTTAGGGCATCTTTGAGCATATCATTGGTGATGATATCGAGTTTCTTCTGTGTCTCGCCTTGAACGTTTTCCTGTTCCGTTGCGCCTAACACGCCTGCTAGCGCGCCGTGACGTACTGCGTGGCTAATCTCTTTTGAGGTGTTAGCTAGGGTCAGGATAAGTTTTTCAAGGGTAGGAGAAATTGCTTGTGATGTCAGGTTTTCAGCCAGAGTTTGCATCTTGTTTCCTATACAATTTTACATGAGTAAATTGAGTTTGAGGTCAGGACAAAAGTGTATTCTTTATTATTGACGCGATGATACCCCAGAACGCTAGTTTTTTCAGCCGTAAAGATTGGCTTTTCCACTGCGACGAGTTGCATCATTTGTGCAATTTTTGTTTTGCTTATGATTAAGGCACAATGTAGGCGAATTTTCAGCCTAGCTTCTAGTTAGCTGAAGACTACTTAGCTATTAATCCAGGGAATAATAATGAAAAAAAATTGGATGAGTTTGCTGCTCGCATCTTTGCCTATGATCTTGACGCCTGTTGCAACGTCTCAGGCTTCCTCTGCACTACCTGGTGGCACTGAGCCACTTACCATCGAACGTATGTATGCTTCTCCTGCACTTGCTGGCAGTAGCCCTCGTGGGTTAAAGCTGTCACCGGACGGTAAGCGCGTCACCTACCTTGCTGGGCGTAAAGATGACCAGCACCTGTATGACTTGTGGCAGATGGATGTGGCCAGTGGCAAACAAAGCGTGCTGATTAACGCCGATAAGCTGGAAGCGGGCGAATTGTCTGATGAAGAAAAGGCGCGCCGCGAGCGTCAGCGTATTTATGGTCAGGGGATCATGGAATACTTTTGGTCTGACGATGGCGAGGCGGTTTTAATCCCTGCTGCGGGCTTGCTGTACTACTACTCGGTCAATGACAACAAGGTCAAACTGCTTGAAACGGGTGAGGGCTTTGCTACCGATGCTCGACTCTCGCCTAAAGGCCACTTTGTGTCGTTTGTACGTGAGCAAAATTTGTATGTGTTGGACTTAAAAAGCCACAAGATCACCGCATTAACCACAGATGGCGGCGGCGCGATTAAAAACGCTATGGCCGAGTTTGTTGCTCAAGAAGAGATGGGCAGAATGACGGGCTATTGGTGGGCGCCCGACGAGTCGGCGATTGCCTACACTCGCATCGATGAGTCGAGCGTAGAGTTAGTCACCCGTAATGAAATATATGCCGACGGTATTAAGCTGGCCGAGCAGCGTTATCCCTACGCTGGTGAGAATAATGTCAAGGTTGAGCTTGGTGTGGTTACCCTTAAAGATAAAAAAGTCGCTTGGGTCGATTTAGGTAAAGATACCGATATCTATCTGCCACGGGTTAAGTGGCTGCCAGACAGCAAGCATTTGTCTTATCAGTGGCAGAGCCGCGATCAACAGGCGCTGGATCTGCGCATTGTCGCAATTGATGATATAAAAAACGATAAAGACTTGGTGCAAGAGCGCAGCAAAGCTTGGGTAAACCTTAATGACGACCTGCACTTTTTAAAGCAGCAAAAGGCATTTATCTGGGCATCTGAACGTGATGGCTTTAATCACCTGTATTTGATTGGCTTAGACGGCAAAGTGATCCGTCAGCTAACCTCGGGTGATTGGGCGGTCGATGCGGTTGAATATGTCGATGAAAAAGCCGGTGACGTTTACTTTACTGGCCGCAAGACTAAGGTGACTGAAAAGCAGCTTTATCGGGTGGCATTAGCGGGGGGCAAAGTTGAGTCCATCAGTCAGCGCAGTGGCATGCATTCCACGGTATTTGCCGACAATAACCCCGTGTACCTAGATTACTTCAGCAGCTTGTCACAACCACCGCAGGTGAGTCTGCATGATCAAAGTGGTGAACGCCTGGCTTGGGTTGAGCAAAACGAAGTGAAAAAGGGTCATCCACTCTATGACTACTTTGGTTTGTGGCAGTTGCCGGAATTTGGTGAGCTAAAGGCTGAAGACGGTCAAATGTTGCAATATCGCATGTTCAAGCCAACTAACTTTGATGCTAACAAACAGTATCCCGTGGTCGTTCGGGTTTATGGTGGGCCGCATGCGCAGCTGGTGGTCAATAGCTGGAGTCATCAAGACTACTTTACTCAGCATCTTTTGCAGCAAGGCTACATTGTTTATCAGCTAGATAATCGCGGCTCGGCACACCGTGGTACCCAGTTTGAGTATGTGATCTATAAGCAGCTCGGCGAGGTTGAAGTGAACGACCAAAAGGCCGGTGTGGATTACCTGCGCACATTACCTTTCGTCGATAGCGATAACATTGCTATTTATGGCCACAGTTATGGCGGCTATATGGCGCTGATGAGTATTTTTAAGGCGCCAGATTACTTCAAAGCGGCGATTTCAGGCGCGCCAGTATCTGACTGGTCTTTGTATGATACTCACTATACAGAGCGTTATATGGGGCATCCTGAAACCAATGCTAAGGGATATAAGGCCAGTAGCGTGCTGCCTTATGTTGGCGGCTATCAGTCAGGCCTATTGATGTATCATGGCATGGCCGATGACAATGTATTGTTTGAGAACAGTACCAGAGTTTATAAGGCGTTGCAGGATGAGGGTAAGTTATTTCAGATGATCGATTACCCGGGATCGAAGCACTCGATGCGTGGTGAGAAGGTGAGAGTACATTTATATCACTCACTAGCCGATTTTTTAAATCGAGAGCTTAAGCAGTAATAACACAATGGCTAGTGTGATATAAATCGGGCGTTGCTACTGTTAATTGCGATTAATAGAATGCAATTAGTAGACCACGCCTTTTTTATTAAGGTTAATTTGAAATTAAATATCATTAATAAGAACAAAGCTTGGCTCGAATCGAGAACTGTATTTATTTTGCTTGCCAGTGAAAAGGCGTAGCGCAGAATTAATATGAAATACTATTACTTTGTAGGTATCTGATTGAGCTAAATATCATTTTTAATGGCTGACTATTAAGTTTCTTGCCGAGTAAAGTTCAGTTTTATTTAAGTCTATACTCTAATCTAACCGCTAATAAATATGCATGTTGGCACAAAGGTATCTAAATCTGGGCATAAAAAAAGCCAGTCAATCGACTGGCTTTTTATTTATATGTACTGCTTACAGTACATATAACGGAGCTTAGAATTAATCTTCTAAGCTACCGCAGAAACGGTAACCTTCACCGTGGATTGTTGCGATGATTTCTGGCGTATCAGGCAAGCTCTCGAAGTGCTTACGGATACGACGGATAGTCACGTCAACAGTACGGTCGTGTGGCTTAAGCTCACGGCCAGTCATCTTCATTAGAAGGTCTGCGCGGCTTAGGATCTTACCTGGGTTTTCAACAAAGTGAAGCATAGCGCGGAATTCGCTGCGTGGTAGCTTGTATGACTCACCTTGTGGGCTAACTAGAGAGCGGCTGTTGATTTCAAGGCTCCAACCGTTGAAACGGTAGAACTCAACTGCACTTTTCTCTTCTGAATCTGTACCTGTGCTATTAACGCGAGTTAATAGGTTACGAGCACGGATTGTCAATTCACGTGGGTTGAATGGCTTAGTGATATAATCATCAGCACCAATTTCAAGACCCAAGATCTTATCAACTTCGTTATCACGGCCCGTTAGGAAGATTAGACCGATATTATTAATTTCACGAAGCTCACGAGCTAGTAAAAGACCGTTCTTACCTGGTAAGTTAATATCCATAACCACCAAGTTAACTTTGTTGTCTTGCATAGCCTTATGCATTTCAGCGCCGTCATTGGCTTCAGTTACCACATATCCTTCTGCTTCAAAAATACTTCTAAGTGTGTTTCTTGTTACTGCTTCATCTTCAACAATCAGAATGTGCGGGTTTTGCATATTAATTACCTAATTTCTGTCAATTCTAACCATGAGTATAAAAAGTTTATACTCCATCTAGTTATGCTGATAATTCACTGATACACGTAGGTGCTTTCAAATTTGGTTCGAAACAGCAACACACTGCATGATAAGCAAAGTATGGGTATCTCACATATGGAAAAACGTGAACTGTATAAACTTTGATTAACGATAGTAGAAAAAAGTTCCTTACTTACCGTTTTGTATGAAGTTTAAATGTTAAATCAAACATAGATCACATTTGATACTGCTGTGTGGATTACTCTTCTATCTGTTTCAGATATGTGTAACAAAATGTGTTCGTTACATGTATCAGTATGAGTTAATCAACAAACCCTATTGTACTCGTTTTAGGCATTTGTTAACAAATGAAATGTTAACAAAATTGCTCAACGATATGATTTGGATCACTTTTTGAAAACTATATCATTGATTTTATTGTGTTTGATAAATTCGCTAATAGTGATATACATCACAAGGTTAGGAAGCGCTTACGAGTTTGCTATAATAATTACACCTAAATCGGAGAAATTGTTAGCAATGAGCAACTCAGTAGATAGCCTTTGGCACTATTATAAACAAACCGAATTCTTGTTTTCTCAGACATTATCCGCTCAATTATCCTTCGCAATTATCACCGCATACAACCCTAAAGGAGAGGTTCTCTCTCCTTGTCAAAATGGCCTTCTAGACCGAAAACTGCAGCATGAAATACATCAACTAGGCCTACCTTATCGCTCTATGGTCGGTGCTTCCCAAGATGGAAGACATATGGAGAAAAGCTGGGCAGTTTCTACCGATAAGCACTCGGCGATACAGCTTGGCCGTCTGTTCAATCAAAATGCTATCTATACCCAAACAACTTCAATATGCAGGATTCAGCATGTCGAGAAGTGACAGAGTTCAAGGCATGAAATTGTAGGACTAGTTATTCTAATTCAATATTTCATAACGCAGAAAAATGTTGCTTCTCTCCGTGCCCTACGGGAGTTCCCGTAGAATACCTGCACTGCGTTAGTGATATCGGTAAGGGAATAACCATTATCCTCAATCACTGCCTTATTCAGCTATCCTACGGGAGCTCTGAAACGAGCATCTTGAGGTAGCTTGGGTATATTATGTCGAAGCTGACCGTTTACAGTTAGTTCCCTGCTTAATGCCTAAGCAAGAAGCCTTTCTAGGCGCATTCTCGCCACGAGTGCGCAGAGTAGTAGACTTGCCTGATATTGAGTAAAATTAAATCATCTTAGATTTCCGTTGACTTAATTGGTTATTTTTTGATATTTTTTAATCTGTTATTTTGTATACAAAGCAGACTTTCTTCGCTAGTTCGATAGGACGTTACAGCTATACAAGATAAGTGCAGAAGAGGAGCGTTAACTAGGTAGTAAGTTTGAGGGGACCAAAACCCTTTGATGACTTATGAGGGAGATTAACGCCGAGATATTTAAAGCCATTTGGACGGGCTTGAATGTTGGTTGTACAGGCTGAATCCTGTCGATTGTCACCTATGTTTATTATGGTGGAGAGCTTCTGGTGACGATCGCTGTTTCCCCACTCTATGGGGGACATATCATAGCACCAGGCTCTTCGAACGAAGTTAGTTCGGAGCTTATTCATGTTAGTTTTTCAAAATACCCATTCTCGTCAATGCCTGCCGTGCCTATTATGCGTGGAGGCAGCGTTATGTCTTTAGAATCTGTTGTTAGCTTAAATGTTGCCAAGTTTGGTGGTACCTCTGTTGCCGACTATGACGCAATGCAGCGCTGCGCCGATATCATTATTGCTAATCCACAAACTCGAGTCGTGGTGGTGAGTGCATCGAGCGGGGTGACTAATCAGCTAGTCGCCTTGACCCAAGCCGAAACCAGTGTTGAAGAATCTAAAGCCTTGATCAAGAAGATCGCTTCGATTCAATATCAAATCCTCGATAAGCTGGGGAACCCGAGCGATGTGGCGGCAAGAATTGATCACATTCTCAGCCATATCTCGACCCTAAGTGAGCGCTTAAAGCTGACTCGTAGCAAGGCGGTGATGGATGAACTCTTATCTCAAGGTGAGATGTGCTCTTCAGTATTTTTTGCCGCGGTACTGCGGGAGAAAGGCGCTAGTGCATCGGCTTTCGATGTGCGCCAAGTGCTGAGAACCGACAGTCATCATGGACGCGCCGAGCCGCAAATCGAAATGATCGCCGAGTTGGCTAAGCAGCATCTAGAGCCTTTATTATGCGATCAAGTTATCGTCACTCAAGGGTTTGTGGGCGCCGATAGCGAAGGCAACACCACAACCCTAGGCCGTGGTGGTAGTGATTACTCTGCCGCGTTGTTAGCCGAGGCGCTGCAAGCCGATGCGGTAGAGATCTGGACCGATGTTGCGGGGATCTATACTACCGACCCTCGTCTGGCCCCTAATGCTCGCCCAATCCCTGAGATTAGCTTTAACGAAGCGGCTGAGATGGCAACGTTTGGTGCTAAGGTGCTTCACCCTGCAACCATTTTACCGGCAGTGAGACAGAAGATTCAGGTCTTCGTTGGCTCTAGTTGGGCACCGGAGCAAGGTGGCACTTGGATCCGTCATCAGGTTAAAAGTGAGCCTGTGTATCGCGCCGTAGCGGTGCGCCGAGACCAAACCTTGCTAAATCTCCATAGCCTACAGATGCTACATGCTCAAGGTTTCCTTGCCGAGACGTTTGCGACACTGGCAAAGCATAAGATCAGTGTCGACTTGATCACCACATCTGAGGTGAACGTAGCACTGACACTCGATAAAACAGGCTCGGACTCGAGCGGTCAAGGTTTATTGAGTGAGGCGTTGCTGCAAGAGTTATCGCAACATTGCCGCGTTAGAGTCGAAGAGGGCTTAGCTCTGGTTGCCGTTATTGGCAACAATATCGCTTCAACAGCAGGGGTATGTCGCCGCGTATTTGAAGTATTAGAGACTTACAATGTTCGTATGATCTGCCAAGGGGCGAGCCCACATAATCTGTGTATCTTGGTGGATGAAGCTGAGGCTGCTAATGTTATTGGCGCTTTGCATGAAAACTTGTTTGAAGCCTAGTTAACAGTCGACGCGAACAGGAAGTAGAGCCTTTTATGAAATTTACCCAATCTAGCCTAAGAGTGGGAGAGTTGGCGACTGGGCAGGAGCTGAGCGTTCCTGTTTACCGGATCCCAGCCCAAGACCTCGATGCGCCGAGCGTATTTATCCAAGCCAATGTTCATGGCGCCGAGGTGCAAGGTAACGCGGTAATTTTTCAGTTAATGAAGCAACTGGAAAAGCTGGATGTCAGGGGCGAGGTAACTTTACTGCCCTTGGCTAATCCTTTAGGGATCAATCAAAAAAGTGGTGAGTTTACCCTAGGTCGTTTCGACCCTATCACTGGGGTTAACTGGAATCGGGAATATCTGGATCATAAACTCGATGTCGCCAGTTGGTATCAAGAGCATGGTCATCTAGAAGATAAGGCGCTGATCAAGGCATACCGTTTATTGTTGATTGAGTCATGTCAGACTCACTTAAACAATGAGTGGGGGGTGACCACAGGTAAACGCCTCGCGGTAACGCTGCAGAGACTGGCTCATGAGGCCGATATCGTTATCGATCTGCATACTGGCCCTAAATCATGCAAGCATATGTATTGCCCTGAATACGATGTGGCCTCGGCATCTTTGTTCTCTATTCCCTTTAGTCTGGTGATCCCCAATGATTTTGGCGGCGCCATGGATGAAGCGGCATTTTGTCCTTGGTGGCAGCTGGCGGAATATGTGCAATCTCAGGGGCGCGATTTCAAGGTACCTGTATCGGCATTTACCTTGGAGCTAGCTAGCCAGGAGCGTATCGATATGGAGGATGCGCTCGAGGATGCGAAGGGGATCTTGGCTTATCTGAGTCATCGTGGGGTGGTGAGTGACAAGCTTGAACCTGCCGAGATGGCTAGGTATGGCTGTTACTTGAAAGATTATAAGAAGTTTCACGCGCCAACAGCAGGGCTTGTCGAATATAAGGCTGAACTCGGCGAGCCGCTCAAAGCGGGAATGGTACTTGCTAACATCTTAAGGCTAGATTTGTATGGCACAGATAACGAGCTAACAGGCTTGAGTCTTGAGCAAGACTGCGTGCCGATTCTGCACTTTGCCTCTGCATCTGTGTATCAGGGGACCGAGCTTTATAAGGTGATGACCAATCTATTTGAGCTATAGCTGCGAGTAGGGCAGGCCAAAGTTTGTCTGGCTAAAGTTTGTCAGGCCAAAGTTTGTAGCGTTGTAAAAGCTAACTTATGTTACTAATGCCGTTCAATTAAGGAAGTCACTCAGAGACAATTCGGTGACTTCGAAAGATAAGAATGCACCACGAAGGACACGGAGAGCACGAAGAAAATCCACTCTAAGTTTGTTGTTTTCTTCGAGTCCTCCGTGTAGCAAACGAAGTGAGCGCTTCGTGGTTTATTGCTTTTATTTTGCCAACTTTAGCAATTGGCTATGGCTTAACTGCGCGTACAATAGGGTTTTGTAGGCTGATTAAGGTTTCAGTCGACTGGATCTCATCGATAGATTGAATGCGGTTGATCAGTACGTGTTGTAACCCATCAATCGATTGGCACATTACCTTCACAAACACGCTGTAGTTACCTGTGGTGTAATAGGCTTCAACCACTTCTTCTAACTCGTTGAGTTTAGAGATGGCAGCAGGGTAGTCACCGGCACTCTTCAAATTAATACCGATAAAACAGCATACATCGTAACCTAAGGCCTTAGGGTTTACTGTAATTTGCGCCCCAGTGATGATCCCAGCCTGTTTCATTTTCTCAACGCGCACATGTATGGTACCGGCGCTAACACCGAAGCGTTTAGCTAATTCTGCGAAGGGGGTTCTGGCTTCCTTCATCAATGCAGATAGGATTTGATTGTCGAGCGAGTCTCTTTGAAATGGGACTTCCATAATAAATAGGTCGATTGCTTATTAGTTAGCTAACTAATTTACGTATTTTTTGATGAATATTCTACTGATTTATCAAAGAAGTGCTGCTGGCAACACATCTTATCTCTAGGCATCAATATAGAACTTGGCTTAGGTTAACTGATTTATACCAACTCTGGAGAGGAAACAATGTGCTCGAGTGTGAACTCGTATTGGGGCGATTTGCGCCAAGGGGATGAGCTCCTTTGGCGCTTTGCTAAAGCAATATCAATCAGCTAAGGGGGATTATTGCTCACCCTCGGCATTCATAAAGGGCGCATCACAGCTAAAGGTCATTGGCTCTTTAGTGTATGGATGGGTAATCGTCAGTGATTGTGCGTGCAGCAGTAGTCGCGGAGCGAGTCGCTTGGCCAGAGGATCTGCGTAGAAGTTATCACCCAAAATTGGGTGGCCTAGTGCCATCATATGTACGCGCAGCTGATGAGAGCGGCCTGTGATCGGCGTTAGCTTTACTAAGGTTGAGCGCTTGCCATAGCTAATCACTTCATAATGAGTCTGTGAAGGCTTACCTATCTTATGATCCACCTTCTGCTTTGGGCGATTTGGCCAGTCACAAATTAACGGTAGGTTAATGGTGCCGTGGCTCTGTTTGACATGGCCCGCGACCCTAGCATAGTAGGTCTTCTGGGTTTCTCTATCTCTGAACTGACGCTTAAGCTCCGACTCTGCGCTACGCAGTAACGCCACAACGATGACGCCTGAAGTCGCCATATCTAATCGGTGAACGATTTTAGCATGTGGAAATTCAGCCAATACTCGAGTGTAAGTACTGTCGGCGTGGGCAGGATCTCTTCCCGGAACAGATAACAGACCCGATGGTTTATTAACGACCATAATGTCTTTGTCTTGATGTAACACTTCAAGCCAAGGGGTTGTCGGAGGAGAGTAGACGAAATCAGTCATGATTGAACCTTATTAAAAATGCGCGGCAAAGATACCTCTTAGGCCGTTATCCATGCAAGCAGATTCGAGATAATCCATAACAACTTGTCTGTTCTGTTATTGCTCAGACTGAATTAGGAGAAACCTTCTCCGTTAACATGCATGATGGCAAAGGTCCAAACTACAAATGCAAGCGCACTGTGGATCAAGGCATAGAAAGATTGATCTAAGCGGCCCATGCTTCTGGCATCCCAGATCAGGTAGAGGTGCAGCAAGATAATGATAGGGAAAAGGGCTAATAGAGGATAGAGGCTTAATACGCTGGCATCGCCAAACACTAACCGGCTGAGCAGAGCCCAAACAACCATTAATCCAGTGAGCATTGGCGGCATCGCAATTCGATACTGTTCAGGGTATGGGAACATGCAGGCCTCCATTGCTTGCAATTATATCTCGATGGAGATTATACCAGAGGCTTTTGAGCGATAAGCTGTGCCTTATAACTTGCGTTGGGTAATTCTCCGAATAGATCTTCAGCGTACTGGAGAGTGTGCCAATTGGCAAATATTGCTCGTAATTCATTCGTTTTGAGCAAGAAGTTGGGATTCTTAGGGCGACCGATGAGTGCCTGTTGCTCGGTGAAGGTTTCATAAATAATTAGCCCGCCAGGCTTAATGCTATCCATGATTTGCTGGAAGAGAGGGCGGTGCAGGTAGTTAAAAACAAGCACAATATCGTAGTGCTCGGTGGGGAGGTTAGGGGCGCTGCCATCTTCGAGATCCCACTCCAGTAACTCGATGCGACTGTCATCAGCTGTGACATCTAGCCCAGATAGGTTTCGGTCGAGGTAACTAACATGGCAGCCTCTGTCGCTAAACCATTGACCATTACGACCGTTGCCACAGGCTAGGTCGAGTACTTTCGCCATGGGGGAGAGTTGATCTTTAAGTTGAGTAAATTGTTTGATTAATTCAGCGCTACTCATGGTGTTAGCCTTTAACTTCTTTTTTGCCGCCAATTCTGCGTCTATGTACGACTGAGTAATGTCTCAAACCGGAAGGACCATGAGAGACAACAACCGATAATAATACGATGGAAATCAGTAGCTCTGGTTTATAGTGTGCCAAAGGAATGAACAGGACTAGCAAACCAAGTTTTACCAAGGTTAGTACGCCCTTTAGCTGGATTAGCCAGCGCCAGTCACGCACTATCTCCCACGCCATCATGGCGGCTCCCGTACTCATGGCCATGATCCAATAGACCAACCATTGATCTTGAGGAACCTGCAGTAAAATGCCACCGCCAGCCCCTGTGACCCCCAAAATATGCAAAGCGCGTAGGGCGGTTTTAGAAAGCCGTTGGACCATAAATTGCTTTTCTGAGAGTTCTTTTCTGGCCATATTTAGGAGTCTTGTGCTGTTACTATTTTGCAAATCTTATCAGGAAATGGCTATTTGAAAAGCATTGAGAGATCACAAGCTCAATCTATAGTAGAAATTTGTTTCACTTGGCGTGTATGGCACAGCTAGTGTAGAGCAAATATGTGAGGCAGATATCGATACCTAATTATAGATAGTGGTAAGCTAGCGTTCATATGCTTACTCCTTGCTGTTGTTGATATTTTCATGCTCAGTCAATAATGGCCTTGGTCTGAATGGTGGAGATAATTTATCCTTAACTCCCTAGCAAAGCCTTCAGAATAAGCTGGAAAGCGAGCTGTCAGGAGCTCGCTTTTTCTTTGCCTGTCATTTCTCACTATTAGCCGTCACTTAAACCCAAATCTAACACCTAAATCTAACACCCAAGTCCAAAGCCATAACTGAAATATATAGCTAAGAGCCATTGCTGCTCGGCATCGGCTCCAGATAAGCACCGTCTTGTATCCTGTATTTTATCAGCTACTTTGGGCTTTAAAACGTGTAACAAGGTGCTTCAATACCTCACTCTAGAACCCTGAGCTAAGCGGCAAAAAATAACCCCAAGATGGCTACTTTATAATAGCGATTGGTATACACTGTTTAAGTTTCTCTCCTCATTTAGATAAGGTTTCTACAATGAAAATAGGCTTCTTTAGCGCTAAACATTACGACATGCAGTATTTCGATCGAACTAATGCCGCTTTCAGCGCCAAGATTGAGTACTTCGATTATCGCCTTTGCATGCAAACGGTTAAGTTAGCTGAAGGCTTTGAGATCGTGTGCGCCTTCGTCAATGATTCACTGTGTGAAGAGGTGTTGGTGGAGCTAGCACAAGGTGGAACCAAGATTATTGCCATGCGTTGTGCTGGTTTTAACAATGTTGACTTAGAAGCTGCCGAGCGCCTAGGCATGAAGGTAGTCAATGTGCCTGCCTATTCTCCTGAGTCAGTTGCCGAGCATACGGTAGCACTCATGCTGACCCTAAACCGTAAAATTCATAAAGCCTATCAGCGCACGCGAGATGCGAACTTTTCTTTAGATGGCTTAGTCGGCTTTAACATGCATGGCCGCACCGTTGGCGTGATAGGCACGGGTAAGATTGGTCTAGCAACCATCAAGGTGCTACAAGGCTTTGGTTGCAAGGTTGTGGCTCACGATCCCTACCCGAATCAAGCGGTTATTGATTTAGGTGTCGAGTACTTGTCACTTGGGCAGCTTTATCCCCTCTGTGATGTGATTAGCCTGCATTGCCCATTAACTCAAGATAATCACCATCTGCTCAGTGAAAACAGTTTTAGTCAAATGAAACCCGGTGTCATGGTAATCAACACTAGCCGTGGTGGTCTGCTTAACGCCCTCGATGCGATGGAAGCGCTTAAATCTGGTCAGTTAGGCTCACTGGGCTTAGATGTTTACGAGAATGAGAAAGAGCTTTTCTTTGAAGATAAGTCGAGCGAGATCATTCAAGATGATGTGTTTAGACGCCTGTCGGCGTGCCATAACGTGATCTTTACTGGCCATCAGGCATTCTTAACCGAAGAGGCTTTGAGCGCGATTGCCCATACGACACTGACAAATGTCACCCAGCTTTTAGCCGGAGAGCATTGTCCTAACGAGCTGTATTAGGAAGGAAAGCCGATGATTATTACTCAAGAAGTCCATGATATTCCCACCGCGACAGGCAGCATGCGAACCTACCTATACCGCCCCGACAGTGAAGGGCAATTCGCGACTATTATTTTTTACTCTGAGATCTTTCAGCAGACGGCACCGATCGCGCGTGCGGCAGCTATTCTCGCAGGCCATGGCTTTGTGGTCTTAGTGCCAGAGGTATTTCATGAGCTAAACCCTGTTGGCACCGTGCTTGAGTACGATGATGTCGGTAAAGATAAAGGTAACGCCGATAAGTTTGCTAAGCCGCTTGAACACCATGACAGTGATACTGAGGCGCTGGTGGACTTTGCTCGCAGCTTAAGTTTTTGCAGCAGTCACATTGGCAGCATGGGCGTATGTATTGGCGGTCACTTAGCCTATCGCGCGGCGCTTAATCCTGATATTCAAGGGGCCTTCTGCTTATACGCAACAGATATCCATTCTAATACGCTACCTTGTGATAAAGGCAACGATTCCTTGAGCCGCACCGGCGATATCGCAGCCGAGCTAGTGATGGTGTTTGGTAAGCAAGATCCTCATGTTTCCAGTGAAGGGCGTAAAGCTATCTATAACAAACTTGAAGCCACTGAACGCAAGTTTAATTGGCTTGAGGTGAATGCTCAGCACGCCTTTATGCGGGATGGGAGTGATAGGTATGATCCAGCGTTAGCTATTCAGATGTATCTGCAGGCGGTAGCGTTTTTTCAGCGAACACTTAAGTAAAACGCTTGAGTAATGTTTTGAATAAAATACGTTAATCAATGCAAATAAAAAGGGCCGATATAATCGGCCCTTTTATCTATCACGGAGTAACTAATATTAATAATACCTATAAGAGCTAATAATTAACCTTGCTGGTAAGCAGCAAGCTCATCAGTGCTCACACGAGTGATGAAGGTGTTATCTAGATAGAAATCAACATGCTCGTCTTGCTTAACACCAGACATAACCTGCTGGCTACCATCTTCGTATACTAATGTCATTGCCAAGGTATTTTCGTCAGTGGCAACCATTGAAGCGCTCGTTAACTTGATGTTCTTTAACGGAGCCGTAGTTAGGTCACCATCAATGTGCTTGTTTACTTTGAAAATAGCTTCAACTGGCATATCAACAACAGCTGGTGAACGACCGGTGATAGGGTTAGTACCAGTCCAGAATTCGATGCTGTTAAGGATAAATAGATCGCCTGTTGCCGCGAAACCATAAATTGGGCTCATAAGTATAAATAGGCCAGCACGACCGTAACGGTTGTCGACTGCACTTAGGTTAGCCTTAGTTACCATGGCGCTTAGGCCCATTTGGCCCATACAGCCGGTAAGTTGAGTGCTTAGGATTGCAGTTAGCGCGACTGCAGAAATTGTCTTTTTCATTGGTTTCATTTTACTTAGTTGAGAATGGGGCTGATTGTATGTATCAGCAAAAAATGAAATGAGAGGCAGATCCCAACTCGGGGTTGGAAACTTGTTTTGTTTGTGGCGTTCTTTGCTGAGATTGTTTGCTGCTTGTGGTGTTTGTGCTTATGTTTGGCTTGCTGCTGCTTATTACTTGTAGATGTATGTTGATTGTTGCTGCAGTCTGCGGGAGCGGTTTGAGTGCATATTAACAGCAGCATTTTATTGAAGCGGGTTTTTTCAAGTCGTTTGGGTATAATAGCGCCCCAATTGTCGGAGCGCTCATGTCAGATTTTCAAACTTTACACCAAACCCAAGATGAATATGGTCCACTTATCGTACTCGAAGATAAGGAAACAAGGATCCTCGCCTTCGGCGAAAACGATGAGCAGAGTAAGTTACTCAAGGCTACGCCACATATTCCACAGCACACCTATGTGCAAGCCATGCTATTGGTGCTGCTGTATAGCCAACCTAAGAGCGCTATCGTACTTGGTCTTGGTGGCGGTGGACTTATTCATGCGCTGCGTCATTTCGATGCTGGGATAAAACTGACCGCAGTTGAGTTGCGAGCCGATGTGATTGAGCTGGCTAAGCGTTACTTCCAGCTGCCGCTAAGCAAAAAGCTTAAAGTGATCAATCAAGATGCGAAGCTGTTTCTTGAATCTGGCGATCATAAGCGAGTCGATGTGATCTTTGCCGATATCTATAGCGCCGATGGTGTCGATGCGGCTCAAGTGTCGGAGTCCTTTATTGCTCAATGCGCCGCCTTGATTAAGGCCGACGGTTATTTGGTGTTGAACTGCTGGAAAGAGCACAGCCAGAACCGTGAGCTGCTTGCTTACCTCAACAGGTATTTCGTCGAGGTTCGCGCCTGCCTAACGGGCAGTGGTAACTGGGTGGTGTTTGCGGGTAAGGCCAAGCGTGAGATCAGTGCCAGTGGCTTAAAAACCAAAGCACAGGCTTTGTCGCAGCAGTTGGATTTTCAACTCGGCAGATCGCTAACGCGATTCGACGTTTGGCAATAAGCTTAACGCTATAATGTGAAGTCTAGCTCTGAGCTTACTAATCTCTGGAGGTTAAGCCACAGTAGCTCAAGTCTCTGTAGGCTTAGTGTCAGTAAGTTAAGCCATCTTAGAATCAGGAGCAGTAGCCTAAGCATCAGTAAATTAGGCTTTTAGCAGCTTTTCCCCGTTAATCAACGTCAGTGTTAGCGGGGGGCTTTGGCTCAAATCCGTAATCGATTTTTCCGAAACTCGTGCCTAAACGCGGAATTTTACCTCTGTTTGACCCTCTCAAATCATACCTAACTGCTTAATATCGCTGACTTGTTAATCCTATTCGGAAAAATAGATTAGATTGATAGTTTTTACCCGTTATCATAAATTTTCAGTCTCCGTTAATATTCTCACATCGAAAACGAACTGGCTTTAAGAGACTCATCATCACTCATTCAGTTTGTTGAATTTTAAGAAATAGTATTTTCAACTTTAATGATTAAAACAGATAAAACGGAGCATCACATGCATCAGTCAATCATCAACTCTACAATCAAGCCATTCTCTGCAACTGCTTTTCACAACGGTGACTTCCACCCAGTGACTGAGCAAGACCTACTAGGTAAGTGGTCAGTAGTATTCTTCTACCCAGCTGACTTCACATTCGTATGTCCAACTGAGCTAGGCGACATGGCTGACCATTACGAGAAGCTACAGTCTATGGGCGTTGAAGTTTACTCAGTATCGACTGACACTCACTTCACTCACAAAGCATGGCACTCAAGCTCTGACACAATCGGTAAAATCCAGTACCCAATGATTGGTGACCCAACTGGTACTATCACACGTAACTTCGGTGTGATGATTGAGGAAGACGGTCTAGCACTACGTGGCACGTTTGTTATCAACCCAGAAGGCGAGATCAAAGTTGCTGAAGTACATGACCTAGGTATTGGTCGTAGCGCAGCTGAACTAGTTCGTAAAATTCAAGCAGCTCAGTATGTTGCAACTCACGACGGTGAAGTTTGCCCAGCAGCATGGCAGCCAGGTGAAGCGACTCTAGCTCCTTCAATTGACCTTGTTGGTAAGATTTAATTAGTCGACAGTCAATAGATGATAGCGTGTTAGCGAGCCCCATCTCTCGCTAACATTCAACAAAGTCATCAAGAGATTTCATCTCCAGTGTTCAGCCTAGTCACCCCCTGTAGTCTAGGCTGAACAATCTCTTACTGAACTGATATTTAAAAGAGCAATCGCTAGACCGTACACACTTTTTATTTTCTATATCATTTTTTATTTTTATCGCGAGTGCTAGGTATGCGCCAAGGCTTGTCGCTGCCTGCAAAACGTGAATTTCAGATTAGTTTTAAGATATTTAGGAGTCATCATGTTAGATGCAAACGTAAAGAATCAACTGAACACTTATTTGCAGAACCTCAAGCATCCAGTTGAGCTGGTTGTTTCTATTGATGACAGTAAAAAAGCTCAAGAGCTTAAGTCGTTAGCTACGGATATCGATAGCCTGTCTTCACTTATCTCTGTAACAGATCAAGTCGGCGAGCGTACGCCATCAATGTCGGTAATTAACCCGCAATTGAATAGCAAAATTACTTTTGCAGGCCTGCCTATGGGTCATGAGTTTACCTCTTTGGTACTTGCGCTTCTGCACAGTGGCGGCCACCCAATCAAGCTTGAAGCCGATGTGATTGAGCAAATTCGTCAGCTACCGGGTGAGTATCGCTTCGAGACCTACGTCTCTCTAAGTTGTCAGACTTGCCCTGAAGTGGTTCAGGCGCTGAACATGATGGCGGCAATTAACCCAAATATCACTAACGTGATGATCGACGGATCACTGTTCCAAGACGAAGTGAATGAGCGCAACATCATGGCGGTGCCATCTGTGTACTTAAATGGTGAGCAGTTCTCAATGGGCGCTATCAGCACGGTTGAGATCTTAAATAAGCTTGATGTAAACGCAGCAGGTAGAAAAGCCGAGCAGCTAAACGAGAAAGAGCCATTCGAAGTATTAGTAATTGGCGGTGGCCCAGCGGGGGCATCGGCGGCAATCTACGCGGCACGTAAAGGTCTGCGCACCGGTATTGTAGCAGACAAGTTTGGTGGTCAGGTTGCTGAAACTGTTGGCATTGAGAACTTCATCTCTGTTAAAGCGACCGAAGGTCCAAAGCTGGTGGCAAATCTTGAAGCCCACGTACATGAATATGATGTCGATATCATGAACAACCAGCGTGCCTTAAGCCTTAAGTCTGGTGAGTTATTCGAACTGGAACTAGAAAATGGCGCGGTACTGCGCAGCAAAACAGTATTGCTAGCAACCGGTGCTCGTTGGCGTGAAATGAACGTGCCAGGTGAGCAAGAATATCGCGGCAGTGGCGTTGCATACTGCCCACACTGTGATGGTCCACTGTTCAAAGGCAAGCGCGTTGCGGTGATAGGTGGCGGTAACTCAGGAATCGAAGCGGCAATCGATTTAGCCAATATTGTTGAACACGTTACTGTGCTTGAGTTTGATAGCAGTCTACGCGCCGATGAAGTGTTGCAGCGCAAAGCTAAGTCTATGGGCAATATCGATATCATCACCCAAGCAATGACAACCGAGGTCACTGGCGATGGTAAGCGCGTTAACGGCCTTAACTATACCGACAGAGCGACAGGCGAAAGCCATCATGTTGAGCTTGCTGGAATATTTGTGCAGATAGGTTTAGTACCCAACTCTGAGTGGCTTAAAGACACTATCGATATGACGGCGCGCGGCGAAATCATTGTCGACGGCAAAGGCGAGACCTCTGTGCCGGGTATTTTTGCGGCGGGTGATGTGACTAACTCGGCCTACAAACAGATCATCATTGCCATGGGCAGCGGAGCAACCGCATCGTTAGGCGCATTTGATTACTTAATTCGTCACGATATCGATGAGTCGGCGGGTGGCAATATTGCTGCCTAGATAGCAAATTCTTATTGAAAAGTCAGCAAATGCTGGCTTTTTTTATGCTTTAACAGTATTAATAGCTCCGTTAATAGTGACATTTCTTATAGGCTAAATATAGTCAGCCTTTCCATCAATGGATCCAGTTCTGAAGTCACATCAATACAAAGCGCAATTGAAGCGTGAAACCTTCATCATTATCAAGCGTGGCACTATCTGGGCGACATATATTAGTTGCGTTCTAGCATTTGTAGTATTAATCAGTAGATATAACTTTATTGGCGATAACGTCGAATTTATCGAGCTGCACTCCAAGTTTGCGCCACTTATGACCGTTATCATAAGTGGTCTTGCGTGGTTAAAGTATCGAACTTTGTTTTTGGTCACGATGAGTCAAACTTATTTCTACCTCGTGTTGCTCATTATGTCATGGTGTTATGTGCTTATAAGCTTCGCTTTGAAAGTAGGGCATAGCATGCCGGGTTTAGGCTCTCTATCGCACGTGTTGGTTTTTGTATTTTCGCTAGCACTCTTTCCGAATCGAAATGTGATGATATTAGGGATCTTACCATTCCTAGTCTTTAGCGTTGTTTATCATTCTTTTCATTATCCCAGTGCATTGATTTATTCCATCCCTAAAATTTTATGTTTCTTAGGCATTCTTATATCAGGCCAGAAAATTATCTCAGGCTGGTTCTTTAAGGCGGTCACACGCAGCATCGAAAACAAGAAGCTGTTACAGCAGTTTAAACGTTTGGCTTTAATTGATGGCTTGACCAATATTAGTAATCGTCGTCACTTTGATGATGTATTAACTCAAGAGATAAAAGCATCACTTCGAACTCTGCAACCGTTATCTATCATCATGGTTGATGTGGATTTCTTTAAACCGCTTAACGATAGCCTTGGTCATCAAGTAGGTGATAAGCATTTAACAAAAATTGCAGCAGTATTGAATAGTGCACTAGAGCGACCAAGGGATCTGGTGGCTCGTTACGGCGGAGAAGAGTTTGTTATCGCGCTGCCTGATACCGATTTAAGCGGTGCTATTCGAGTCGCCGAAAAGATTAAACTGGCAATATCGGATGCTGAACTGCACCACCCAAGCTCGAAAGTTTCAGGCTATGTTACCGTCTCTCAAGGCGTGGCGCAGTGGCAAGAGGGAATGGTTCCTGCTCAGCTGCTAGAGATGACTGATAAGCTGTTATATCAAGCCAAGTCTAGCGGCAGAGATCGTTATTGCTCTGAGCATCAAGCTCTTTAAATCGTAGCTGATTTAGCTCCTACGACTAACTACGAGAGAAGCTTGACGTTGTAAATCTTTAGGCCGTGGTATTGATATTATGGCCACTGTTACCTACAGGCGCGGCTGGTACTTCAGGCATGGCGGCATTAATCAATTGCAGCGCCATTTCACCTTGCATCTCTTGTTGTGCTTTAGCCATTTGCGCGACTTTGACGCCAACGCTACCATGGCTCAAGTTAGGATCAATATTAGGTGCAGACAGTGAAATAGCCATATCGGCCTCGATAAGTTGATTACTCGTTAATGTTACTTAGTTATCGGCTCAGTCGTAAGGGACTTGAGGACTGCGTTGTTACAGAGTGTATCGGTTTAAAGCCAAGACGGCACGAGCTAAGAGGAACCTAGGAAAAGCAGGTTCTAGGTCCTAGGAAGAGCGAAGATGGTTCAAGCTAAGACGGGAAGAGCCTGACGGCCAGCAGCCTAGGGAACGTGACTGCGTCACTTACGGAGCGCTGCGCTCACGGAAAAAGCGGTAAAGCTAAGAAAGAGCAAAGATGATAAAAGCAAAGAAGAGCAGCCAGAAAACATATTCTCTTCTGTAGGTTGGGCTTTAGCCCATCCTCGCAGCAAAGCGTCCTAGGAGCTAGGTCATTGTTTTAGAAAACGAAGGTCTTAGCTTAATCATAAGCTAAGACCTTTATTCATTTACGCTATGATTTTGCAGTTTGAGCCTTCTCAATACTCTTACGAATAAGGGTAATGATAATGGTCAACACGATAGAGCTTAAGATAAGTCCTATCGCTAAGGCGACATTCTGCAGCGCCGTTGGGTCGGCGGCTAACATGCCACCTAGGCCCATCATCATAATGCCCGACATTAGCTTAAGGGTTTGGCCCTCTTTCTCTGTGAGCTTGCGCTTACCAAGCGATACACTAAAGGCGATAACAATCGCGGCTAGCGGGATGACATAAACCACGTTATACATCACCAAATACATATAGCGCTCGAACGTATCTAAGTCATGCATCGATAGAACGCTGGTGTAGATCATCGGGAAGCCTGCGGTGCACAGCAGCTCATAGGCGTTGGCTAAGATCGACAGCACTACAGTGCCGGCAATCATGGCCGTCATGCTGCTGGCGCTGGTTAACTTGCCCATACGTTTTATCAAGCCTGTACGGTTCTCGGCCGACATAGAAAGGGTGACTTCCCCCTTGGTAAAGAAATAGTCTTTGATGTTTACTGCCCCGGCAACGAGCGCCAACATACCCGCTCCGAGAATAATCCAGCCACCATCACTGCCTGCACCAAGAAGCTGAAAGATATTGAGCCATGCGCTCATAAAGATGAAGTAGATAAAACCTGAGAAAAACACGAAGATCCCGCCGACAATCAGCATGCGGGTACGGCTCTTAGCGTTGACCATAATCGACAGCAAAAACAGTAATACGAAGAAGGCGCATGGGTTGAAAGCGTCGACTCCCGCTAGCACCACAGTCAGTAACGGTAACGACATCTGCTCTGGGTGCACTACGCCCACTAGTGGAAGTTCAACAGGTTGAACGTCTGAGCTGGCAATTTCGTTGTTCGTGTCTAGGCCTAAATCACAGGTGCCATCGCTGCCAGCTTTGCTATCAGTTTCACTGCAGGTTGTAAATAACCCAACTGAAGCGGGCGCCACTACTGGATATTGGCCTTCGGCTTCAGGGGCTAATTTACCACCTAAGGATACGTAATAAGATTTTAGCCGTTGAACTAAAAACTCACCGGTAACGGCCTGACTGCTATAACCGACTACGGCTTTTTCACCGCTAGCAAAGTAGGGTACGGAGCGCGCTTCTGTGCCTGTCTGTTTAGCAACTTGTTGCCATACTTCCATGGTGTCTGGCGCAGTGATCATATGATCTTCAATCTCTAGCCAGGGGTAGCGCTCGGGCAAGCTGTCTATAAAGGGGTGAGCCTCGGCGCAGTGGGGGCAGGTCTTAGACCAGAAGAAATAGAGTTTAACCTTAAGCTCCCCCTGAGCATTGGTGTAGTGCCAGAGATTGTTTGTCGCAGTCGATTCCGTAGTGGCAAAACTGGGGAGAGAGAGGCTTGATAGTAAAAGGGCAATAAAGAGAATAATAGACTTATGCATAGGAACTCCGACAGATTGATTGGCCATGAGTTAAACGTTGCTAGTACTCTACGTTAATGATTCGCGGTTGCTAAATTAATGTTTTGTTTTTGTGGTGGGAATCTCGAAGAAATAACATTTGGGAACTAGGGCTAGTTTCTTGCTGAATAATTAAACTTTCTGCAATAATTGCAACAGCTTGATTAAGCTGTTGTTGATGTAAGTGCTAAGGCGATATATTTAGTCGCGAGTCTGTTGCCGACTTGCTTGGTTTACATCACAGTTCCCACTAATGCCTCAACTCATGCCTCTATATACCGTATCTGGCATTAATGTCGGTTTACTCGGCTTTGCTGGCGACCTGTATAGTTTGGTAGTCAGTTTCATCGGGGCACCAAACAACCGATACGCTTCGAGTCGCATCATTACTTGCGGTCAATATACGGGTGATAACAGGGGCTGGGTAGTTCGCCTTGTTAAGGTGGTTTTTGACTCTTTCAATACGACGCTCTGCTAACCACTTATTGTACTTACGCTTCTCTTCAGACGACTGATTTTGACTGACATCAAACTGAAGCAGTAAATAGCCTGTACCAGCTTGGGGATCTCGAGCAAGCTTATCGAGCAGAGAGGCATAATGGCCCTCAAAATAGGAGCTGTTTTTAGCATAGGGAATGTCAACAATATGGGTTTTATTATCACATTGCGCAACCGCGCTTCCTGCGAACAATAGACAAACAGCGGCTAGAGACTTCATCTTAAACATCCTTGATAACATAAGAGTCGTTTGAAAAAATTAATACATAGAAACAGTAGGAACTTTCAAATTCGATTGGAATTTATGCCATTGCAAAGCGAAATGCAATCATCTTTAGATTAATAATTCTAATGATGAAACAAGTGCTTTTATAACCTTAATTGAGCGATGAAATCGCCCTTGGTTATTTTGGGGAGGCATTGATTGAAACTCTTGATAACAATTTTTAGTCGGTTACTAGATAGTCTTTCTGGATACTCCCTCTAGAAAGTCCCTTCGAGTGGTCTCTTCGCTAAAGCGGGGCAATTAAAGCATCGATTTTTATCATTAACACAAGTATGTTGGAGTCATACATGTTGATGATTACTAAATAGGCTTATCTAGAACCTGCTTGGGCAACGGTAGAGCAGAGTGTAGCGCTCTCAAGCATACAGAGAATTCATTCTAGTGAGAGCAAGGCAAGACTCTAATTCAAGGAGCTGAAATGGCGACAGTGGATCTTCTAGTCATAGGCGGGGGCATCAATGGTGCCGGTATTGCCCAGTGCGCGGCAGCCGCGGGCTATAGTGTGTTATTGCTTGAGAGAGAGACTATTGCTGGCCAGACTTCCGCCAACTCCAGTAAGCTCATTCATGGTGGGCTGCGTTATTTAGAGTCAGGCCAACTGCCGTTAGTGAGAAAGTCTCTGGCCGAGCGCAAGGCTCTGCTAAAGCTTGCTCCCAGCTTAGTTAATCCCATCCCATTCTATATTCCCGTTTATGAAAATAGTCGTCGTAGTCCTTGGGCAATAAGGGCTGGGTTGAGCCTATATGCCATGCTGAGTGATTTCGATGCCCTTGGGCAATTCAAGTCTGTTCCCTGTGTGAATTGGTCGAAAATTAAAGGCCTAAAACTCAAAGGCCTCAAGGCGGTGTATCAATATTGGGATGCACAAACCGACGATAAGATGTTGACCCAAGCCGTGATTAAGAGTGCGCGCTCACTTGGGGCGGATGTGCTGGAATATGCTCAATGTACCCATATTGAACATCTACAAGGGCACAGTTTGGTGCGATATCAATATTCATCCATGGAGCAAGAGGTTGAAGCGCTAGCCGTGGTGAATGCCGCTGGACCATGGGTTAATCAGGTGCTTGAAACAGTTTCTCCACCGATAGCATCTGTGCCGATAGAGTGGGTGCAGGGCAGCCATCTACTGCTCGATATCCCTGCCAATGACGGCATTCTCTATCTGGAGTCGTGTTTCGACAAGCGGGTAATCTTTGTGATGCCTTGGAAGGGCCGCACCCTTATTGGCACCACCGAAACATTGTTGTCGTCGCTGGGTAGCCAACCTAAAGTGACGCCGGAAGAGGTGAATTACCTACTGGGGATCTATAGCCATTACTTTTGCTGCTTTGGTGACGTGGAAGTGTTAAAGACCCGGGTGCTTGATAGCTTTTGCGGAGTACGAGTATTGCCGAAGCAGGCGGGTAAGGCATTCGATCGCCCAAGAGACACCATACTGAAAATTCAGCCAAGTCATCCCAATCTACTCAGCCTATATGGCGGCAAGCTTACGACATACAGAACCACGGCGACTGAAGTGCTCGACTGGTTAGAGGGCACCATAGGTAAGCGCCAGACCTTGGCTGATTTTGACCAGCTGGTTTTAGATTAATTCATATTGAGCGCCATTTTGAGCACTTATTTGAGCAAGTATTTACGTGCTGAATTGACGGTTAAGGTTTCATTAAACTGTAACCTTAATGTCATACTATCTAGCTATTAAAAATGATTAAGAGTCGCTTAGTTTTTGACGGCTATTTTGGGGAGCTATGTTTCAAATTTTTCTTCGTTTCTTTTCGTTAGGCCTAGTGTCATTTGGTGGACCTGCGGCGCATATCGGTTACTTTAGACAGACCTTTGTGCAAGAGCTTAACTGGCTCGATGACAAACACTACGGCAGCTTGGTCGCATTGAGTCAATTTATGCCTGGGCCGGGTTCAAGCCAAGTCGGCTTTGCCATAGGTTATCACCGTGGTGGATTATTAGGTGCAGTCGCAGCCTTTGTTGGATTTACGCTTCCCTCGTTTATCTTGCTGTTTTTACTGGCGGTGACCAGTAGCCAATGGCTGGATTACTCTTTTACCCAGGGCATCATTCATGGCCTCAAATTATTAGCCGTGGTCGTGGTGGCAGACGCTATCTGGATCATGTTTAAGCAGTTTTGTCAGCGCAAACAGGCCAAGCTGTTAATGGTGACGAGCTGCGTGATTATCTTGCTGCAGCCTTCGATGTTGATGCAATTTGGTTTGCTGATAGCTGCTGCATTAGTGGGACGCTACTATCTATCGGGGCTGCCTGGCGAGCAGGTTCAAACTCCAGAAGCAGCCCAGCCAAGCGTTAAGCTTAACTTCTTCTGGTTGAGTATCTTCTGTGGATTATTGATTGCATCTCTGGTGATGATTGGCTTGTCGAAGCAGGCGGGCATTGGGAGTTTAACTGAGCTGTTTAGCCAGTTTTATCAAGTAGGCAGTATGGTGTTTGGTGGCGGGCATGTGGTATTGCCACTGTTGCAGCAAAGTGTCGGCGATGCCGTCAGTAGTGACCAATTCTTAACGGGTTACGCCTTAGCTCAGGCCGTGCCGGGGCCTATGTTTGCCCTCGCGGCGTTTTTGGGCGCAGAGATCTGGGTGCAACAACCGCTCGTTGGTGCCTTAGTCGCGACTCTCGCTATCTTCTTGCCGGGTTTTTTATTGATGCTGGTGGCGCTCAAAAGCTGGCATGCCATTAGCGCTAGGCCACAGGTGACAGGCGCAATCGCGGGTGTGAATGCCTGTGTGGTGGGGTTCTTGTTGGCGGCGCTTTATAATCCAATATTTATCAGTGCAGTACTATCGCCACTCGATATGGCCTTGGTAGTGCTAGGTTTTGGTCTGTTTAAAATCTTTAAGCCGAATATCTTTATCTTAGTGGCAGGCTTTGGTGTTACTGGCGCGCTTATCGGTGCGTTTGCTGGCTAGCCTTGCTTAGTCATACAAAATAAAAAGGCGGTAAGAGCATGCTCTTACCGCCTTTTTTGATCGACTATGATTCTAGCTAGACGAGTTCTGCCTCGGCTAGCTTTTCAGCCACTTTTTCAGCTTTGACAGCACACACCTTAAACTCAGGGATTTTCGCCACAGGGTCGAGTGCGTTGTTGGTAAGCTTATTGGCTGCCGATTCAACAAAGTGGAACGGCAGGAATAATACGCCTGCTTGGGCACGCTTGGTGACGAAGGCTTGGATCTCAATTTCGCCGCGCCTTGTGCTTAGCTTTAGCATGTCACCGTTATTCACCCCAAGCTTCTCGGCATCGAATACCGAGATCATCACCTTGGCGCTACCGAGTTGGTTAAGGCCTTCGGTTTTACGGGTCATGGTGCCAGTGTGGAACTGCTCCAACAAACGGCCTGTCGACAAGAACAGTGGATACTCGTCACATGGCATCTCAGCGGGTAGGCGGTAGTGCACTGGGCGCATCTTACCTTTGCCGTGAGTAAACAGAGATGTATGCAGAATTGGTGTACCCGGATGACCTTCTGCCGGGCATGGCCACTGCAGTCCTAGACGACCATTTTCCGTTAGGCTATCTATCACTTTCCAAGTAATACCACGGTATTGTGG
Source organism: Shewanella pealeana ATCC 700345 (assembly GCF_000018285.1). Classification (NCBI taxonomy): domain Bacteria; kingdom Pseudomonadati; phylum Pseudomonadota; class Gammaproteobacteria; order Alteromonadales; family Shewanellaceae; genus Shewanella; species Shewanella pealeana. The sequence continues at coordinate 933,240 of NC_009901.1, forward strand.
TGTCACTTCGGTGATCTCATGCCAGATCTGTCTTTCATTTTGGTAGCCCCAGTCTTCGCCCATTTGGCTAGCAATTAGCTGGATGATCTGCCAATCGTTCTTGGCTAATCCCGGTGGTGTTACCGCAGGCAGCAGCTGCTGTACGCGGCGCTCAGTATTGGTAAAGTGGCCTAGCTTCTCGGCAAAGGCTGCGGCAGGCAGGACTACGTCGGCTAGCTCGGCAGTTTCGGTTAGGAAGATATCCTGCACCACCACAAATTCAGCGGCAGCTAAGCCTTGTAGGACATGCTTCTGATCAGGATCGCTTAGCACTGGGTTTTCACCCATCACATATAAGCCTTTTAGCTCGCCGTGTGTCAGGGCATGCATCATCTCTGTTGCAGAAAAACCAATATCGGCGCAAAGATCTTCTTTGCCCCAAGCTTCACGGAAGCGCATCTGCACTAACGGATCATCAAGTTTCTGATAACCACTGAAGTAGTTGGGCAGCGCGCCCATATCACAGGCACCCTGTACGTTACTCTGGCCACGAAGTGGGTTAATGCCAGCGCCTTTAAGGCCGATATTTCCGCACAATAGCTGCAGGTTAGATATCGCGGTAACGTTATCGTGGCCCGAAGTATGCTGGGTGACCCCCATCGCATAATAGACCGCCGTTTTCTCTGCGGTACCGATAAGGCGCGCCATTTCGATAATATCTTTAGCGCTAACCCCAGTGATTAGCTCAGCATTTTTCGGGCTGTAATCAGGGCTCATCACCTCATCATAGAGCTGACTGAAGCCTTCGACTCTAGCCTGAATGTAATCTAAGTCATGCCAATCATTCTTGATGATCTGCTGCATAATCGCGTTAAGCAGCATCACATCTGAACCCGGTCTTTGTGCCACATAAAGCTGAGCTTTATCGGCAATAGAGACACGTTTAGGGTCGGCAACGATCAGGCGTGCACCATGCTCTTTCAGCGCTTGTTTGATCTTAGAGGCGATGATTGGGTGAGCACTTTCGGTGTCTGAGCCAAGGATAAAGATAAGGTCACTATCTTTGATGCTCGGAATATCGTTTGTCATCGCGCCGCTGCCAAGGCTTTCACGCAGGGCTGTTACCGTTGATGCGTGGCAAAGACGGGCGCAGTGGTCGACGTTGTTATTACCCAGCACGCTACGGAAGAACTTCTGGAAAACGTAGTTATCTTCGTTGGTAGCTTTGGCAGAAGAAAGTCCTGCAATCGCCTTGTTGCCATAGACTTGTTTTATCTGGGTAAAGCGCTGAGCAATGACAGATATGGCTTCATCCCAACTTGCAGGAACTAGCTCACCATTTTTACGAATAAGCGGTGTGGTTAGGCGTTTGTCACTGCCAACGAAGTCAAAGCCAAAGCGACCTTTTACGCACAACATGCCATCGTTTACTGGTGATGACGCATCGCCACTGATCTGTAAAATCTGGTTCTTCTGCTCATCGACATGCATGTTGATTCGGCAGCCGATACCGCAGTAGGTACAGATGGTGGATACCGTTTTAAGCGGAGCCTTTTGCGCCGTAGTTAAACCTTGGGTCTTATTACGGGCATCGACTAATGCACCCGTTGGGCACACTTGCACGCAGTTACCGCACTGTACGCAGTCACTGTCGTTCATCGAGGCGCTAAAGCCGACACGCGGCGCTCTACGCTCATCACTATCACGTAAGCTGGCATATGAGCTGGCACATGAGCTATCACAAGAGATAGGGATGGCTTGGTAATGATCTTTGGCAAACGAGATGGCGTTATGACCACTGGCACTATGACAGATCTCTACACATGAACCACAGCTGATACAGCGGTTAGCATCGAAGGTGATAAATGGTGCACTGGTGTCGACACTAAACTGCTGCGCCGCGCTGGTATCTAGCTCAGAAGCCTGAACCTTATATTCGGTAGCGTAATCACGTAGCTTGCAATCAGTGTTGGCCTGACAGGCGCATTCAAGGCAGCGCGCCGCTTCCTTCATGGCTTCATCGGCTTCAAACCCCAGCTCGACTTCACTGAAGTTTAACGCCCGTTGCAGCTCATTGAGCTCAGGCATTTTGCTGCGAGCCTGCGCCTGAGTCGACGGATAAAGTGCGTCGGCTTTAAATGATTTAAGGCTGCTAGTTTTAGCCGCCTTGGTCGAATTAAATGCCTGCTTTACTAGCTCACAAGTTAGCCCTTGGCTTAGTAGTTTCTCGATAGCATCGGCAGCCTTGCGACCATCAGCAACGGCGGCAACTGCCGTTGCAGGGCCTGTGCGTGAGTCGCCGATGACAAAGAGTTTATCTAGCCCGGCAGATTGACCCGCCGACATGGTGTGCTCACAGCCTTCGAAGGTGTTCCAGCGGGTTAGTGCGACTTCACCAGTGGCTAGCTGGCTCTGAGGGTGCTCAAGAAAGTCCATGTCAGGAGTTTGCGACACCGCAGGGATCACCGTATCGAATGCTTCGACAAAGGTTTCACCAGTCGCTACTGGGCTACGACGACCGGAGGCATCTGGCTCGCCAAGTGCCATGACCTCAAAGGTAACGCTGGCCACTCGGCCGTTATCATCGCTGTGATTCTCAATCGGGTTGGTCAAGAAGTGGAACTTAATCCCTTCTTGCTCGGCTTCATGAATTTCATAGTCTTCGGCTGGCATCTCGTCGCGAGTACGACGGTAGACAAGCGTCACATCTGCGCCATCGCGTTTAGCGGTGCGGGCGCAATCAATGGCCGTATTACCGCCGCCGATAACGGCAACCTTCTTGCCCGTCACATATTGCTTGTTGGTGCAGTAATCTTTTAGGTAATCCACACCTAAATAACAGCCATCGAGTTCGATACCTGGGTAGTTCATTGGCACGGCTTTTTGCGCGCCAATCGCTAAACAGACCGCATCAAAGCCTTCAATCAAGCCGTTAAGGTGGATATCGCGGCCAAGGCGGGTGTCGGTTTGAATATTGAGACCGTTTTTACACAGCAGCGCGATCTCTTTATCGAGAATGGCTTTAGGTAGACGGTACTCAGGAATGCCATAACGTAACCAGCCGCCCGCTTGTGGCATAGACTCAAAAATCGTCACGTCGTGGCCGTTGTTAGATAGGTAATAACCCGCAGAAATACCTGCTGGGCCACTGCCTATTATGGCGACTTTCTTATTGGTTGCAGGCGCTCTAGGAGGCACATACGGGCTCTCGCCCTCAAGATCTAAGTCGGCAGCGTGGCGCTTCAATTGGCGAATAGCGACAGGCTCATCTACGAGTCCGCGGCGGCACTCTGTTTCACAAAAAGCGGGGCAGACACGGCCAATAGACAGTGGCAAAGGTAAGGTCTGCTTAATGACTTTAACCGCTTCGCTGTGGTCACCTTGAGCAATATGATACAGATAGGACTGCACATCGACGCCAGCAGGGCAGGCAGTTTGGCACGGCGCTTCACAGTCGGCGAAGTGATTTGACAAAATCACTTGTAGTGCGGCCTTGCGCTGTTTGCTCAGCGCTGCAGACTGGGTGATGACTTCAATGTTTTGCTCATAGATGTCAGCAACTCGTGTCTCACAGGCGCGCACATTGAGGATGTTGTTATCAGGGCCAACAAGCTCTACATGGCAAAGGTTGCAGTGCTGTTTGCTGTCATGGACCAAAGAGCTGGCTTTGCTCTTACAAAGATTCGGAATAGCGATGTCTGCGCTTAGTGCTGCATCGAGTAGGGTGTCTTGCTGATTGGCTAGTAGGGACTTGCCATCAATTATTATTTGTTTCATCGCATGGGCCTTTATTTATGGGGTCACTGCTGGCACTTAGCGCTGGGGTCGGCGACCTTAACGTAAAGCCTGCACTCACTGAGACGGACTAGGCGAAATCTTATTTTTCTGAGTATACCTGCGGCCTTTTTTTACGCTGACAATGCAGTTTAAGTTTTCGCTGAAAATGCCGGTGTGCTCACAGGTGGGGTATGAAATGTGCGCGTGAATGATTGTAGCTGGTCTGATGTGTGATCTAGGTTTGAAGGGCTGTTTGCGGTGATTCTGCAGCCATTTTTGCATTACTAATGTTTGATTTTAGCGGGTCATTTTTTTTACAAAAACCACCACGAATAGCGCAATAGTAAAGCTACCCGTAAAGGCTTCGAAAGCTGCGATAGCCCGAGAGAAGCCTATGGGGGTAAAGTCGCCATAACCTAGGGTGGTGAAAGTGACGACCGAATAGTAAATACAGTTGAGAAACAGCATGAAGTTAGTGCCGAAATCGTTATTTAGGCTAAAGACCTGTAACTGATCGCCGTATTGCAGCCCGCTAAAGAAGTAGAGCACTGCGCTGATGAGAATAAGGATAAGTGAGAAACCGACAACCCTTAAAGGCGCTTCGCCATAGCCGCAAAACAGATCTATGGTCTTAGAGATAATGCGTTTAAGGCAATATCTGGGCATCTGGTAGCGACGCATGGTGAGCTCTTTGCGAATATATTGGCCTGACATGGCAAATAGTCCCTCCCTGTCGGCGGCTTTACGCAAGTCGCGATAGATCTCTTCGGCCTGCTCTAAATAGTCGGTTGTTCTTTCTGTATCTCCTGCTTTCTTGGCGGCACGGGCGAGCCTTTCTTGGCGTAGGGTGTTTCCTGTATGCATATTTTCAATTTTGGCGCCGAGCCACTTTACGCCAAGCAGGTTACAGCCCTGCAAATTGGCACAGTGAACCGTTGCGTCTCGTAAATCGGCCTTCATTAGGCTGGCATTTTCGAGTTTGATATTAAACAGATGAGCACCGCTTAGATCGGCGCGATAGAGCTCGGCGTTACTTAAATCGAAGCCGATTTTCTCTTGATGACGAACCAGATCGATATTGGCCAGTTTGGCGTGGTTTAGGCTGATGCCCCTGAGCTGGCCGCCTTGGCGAGCAAACTGCTCAAGCTTATGAATATCATCGGGATTATTCTTTATGACTTGTGGGTCATGCCAGTAGCACAGGCCTGAGTCTCCAGCGATCTCTCGGCAGATATGTTGATTATTTTCATGGTAACGGCATTGGTGAGTCGTGTGGCTATCTGTGGGCATAAATAGCGTCAACCATCAAAGTGGCTTGGCAAGTGGCTGGGTAATATTGAGTATAGAAGTGCCCTGTAAAGACAGCCAGCCTAAAAACTTCATCTTCGGTTCCTTGAAGCTGGTTTTTTGCGACTATGTTACGCCAGTATGAGGAGCCAGTTTTACGATGGAATTATCGTTTTTAGCCCTTGAAGGGCATTTGATGAATAAAATTGCTATTTTGTGCGCTTTTGACGCTAGGTTTCGAGCAAAGCATGGGTTAAAATAGCGGGTTTTCCGTCTGTAGTTACTTACTGTAGAAACCAAGCCTTGTCGCTTAGCAATTAAAAGTTGATTAAATCATGTTTGAAGTAAATCCAGTTAAATTCAAAATCAAGGAGCTCGCCGACCGTACCGACCTTCTTCGGGGGTATCTTTGACTACGATGCCAAGAGTGAGCGTCTAGAAGAAGTCAGCCGAGAGCTTGAAAGCTCTGAAGTTTGGAATGATCCAGAAAACGCCCAAGCCCTAGGCAAGGAGCGTGCAGCACTTGAAGCGGTAGTGAAGACTATCGACGATATGGACAGTGGCCTAGAAGATATCGAAGGCTTACTAGAGCTAGCCGTTGAAGAGAACGATGAAGAGACCTTTAACGACGCCGCTGCGGAATTACAGGGCTTAGAGAAACGCCTTGAGGAACTTGAGTTCCGTCGTATGTTCTCTAAACCACATGATGCTTCAGATTGTTATTTAGATATTCAATCAGGATCGGGCGGAACAGAAGCGCAAGATTGGGCCAATATGGTGCTGCGTATGTTCTTACGTTGGGGTGAAGCCCACGACTATAAGCCGGAACTGATTGAAGTGACTGCGGGTGATGTTGCCGGTATTAAAGGCGCAACCATTAAGTTTACCGGTGAATATGCTTTTGGTTCACTGCGCACCGAAACCGGTGTACACCGTTTAGTGCGTAAGTCGCCATTTGACTCGTCGGGTAAGCGTCACACCTCTTTCTGTTCGGTATTCGTTTACCCAGAAATTGATGATTCGATTGAGATTGATATCAATCCTTCGGACTTAAGAATTGATACCTACCGCGCGTCAGGTGCGGGTGGTCAGCACGTTAACAAAACTGAGTCGGCAATTCGTATTACCCATTTACCGACCAATACCGTTGTGCAGTGTCAGAACGACCGTTCGCAGCATAAGAACCGTGATGCTGCGATGAAACAGCTGAAGGCAAAGCTGTATGAGCTAGAAATGCTCAAGCAGAATGCTGATAAGCAAGCCGCCGAAGATGCCAAGTCTGATATTGGCTGGGGCAGCCAGATCCGTTCATACGTGCTCGATGATGCACGTATTAAAGATCTACGTACCGGCGTTGAAAACCGAAATACCCAGAGCGTTTTAGATGGCGATCTGGACAAGTTTATTGAAGCTAGCCTGAAATCTGGCCTTTAACGAGAGAAGAAGATGACTGAACAAACCCAAGACGAGAACAAGTTAATTGCAGAGCGTCGTGCTAAATTAGAGCACATTCGTACCAACTGCCCAGCAAACGGTCACCCGAACAACTTCGATCGAAAACACAAAGCGGCAGATATCCAAGCTGAATTTGGTCACAACACCAAAGAAGAGCTTGAAGGCATGGGCATTGAGCGTTCAATCGCTGGCCGTGTTATGGCGAAGCGTGGTCCATTCTTGGTGATCCAAGATGTGAGCGGTCGTATCCAAGCTTATGCGGGTAAAGACGTTCAAAAAGATCTTAAAGAGAAGTTCTTAGGTCTAGATATTGGTGACATCATAGGTGTGACCGGTCAGCTACACCTTTCAGGTAAGGGCGACCTATACGTGAACATGGAAGAGTACCAGTTGCTAACTAAGGCACTGCGTCCACTTCCTGAAAAGTTTCACGGTCTAACTGACCAAGAGACTCGCTACCGTCAGCGTTATGTAGACTTGATCGTTAACGAAGACTCTCGTGAAGCCTTTATCATGCGTTCTAAAGTGGTTTCGGCTATCCGTAACTTCATGGTGAAGAAAGAGTTCATGGAAGTTGAAACACCTATGATGCACAGCATTCCAGGTGGTGCTTCAGCACGTCCATTCGAGACGCATCATAATGCTCTTGATATCGCTATGTACCTACGTATTGCACCTGAGCTATACCTTAAGCGTCTAGTGGTTGGTGGTTTTGAGCGCGTATTCGAAATCAACCGTAACTTCCGTAACGAAGGTCTGTCTCCTCGCCATAACCCTGAATTCACTATGATGGAATTCTATATGGCGTACGCTGACTTCAACGATCTAATGGATCTGACTGAAGAGATGCTAAGCTCTATCGCAACTGAGCTATGTGGTTCTCCACAGCTTCCATACGGTGAGCACACTGTTGATTTTGGTGGCCCATATGCACGTTTGAGCATGTTGGATGCAATCAAGAAGTACAACCCAGACAACGCAACAATCCAGTCTATGACTTATGAAGAAGTTAAAGACGTTGAGTTTATGCGTGACTTGGCTAAGAGCCTAGGCATGACAGTTGAGAAGTTCTGGACTTGTGGCCAGCTACTAGAAGAGATCTTTGGTGAAACAGCTGAAACTCAGTTGATGCAACCTACCTTCATCACTGGCTACCCAGCGGATATCTCTCCACTAGCACGTCGTAACGACGACAACCATTTCATCACAGACCGTTTCGAGTTCTTCATCGGCGGCCGTGAAGTGGCTAACGGTTTCTCTGAGCTTAACGATGCTGAAGATCAAGACAGCCGTTTCAAGGCTCAGGTTGATGCTAAAGATGCTGGTGATGACGAAGCGATGTTCTATGACGCTGACTACATCACTGCACTAGAGCACGGCTTACCACCAACTGCGGGTCAAGGTATCGGTATCGACCGTCTAGTGATGCTATTCACTAACACGCACACTATCCGTGACGTGATCCTATTCCCTGCGATGCGTCCACAAGCTAACTAATCCTTAGCATATAGCTGCATAGCAGTAAGACTTTAAAAACCAGCCACTAGGCTGGTTTTTTTATGTCACAATTTCAAATTTTGCATTTCTGTGACCAATTTAGATAGATTAAAAGTTAATCTGACGCGTTAGTTGATTTTTATCAAATAAATCAAAGTCGATTCCCTGTATTTTGTCGCGTTGCTAATATTTCAACCTAGCTTAGCTTGCTGATGTTAGTGATTGTTAATTGCACTTAATTTTGATTTTATTTCGTTTTTAGGCCAAAGCTGTCGCTGTAGATATAAAGCTGTTGCTGTTGATACATAGCTGAAAACTAATGTATACCTCTAATGGTATAGAGTGGGGCTTTTCTAGTGCTGAATATGATTGATGAGCGCTAATGTCTATGATTTTGTTAGTATAAATGATAGATTGATATATTGATTACTCATCTGAAACGTCAACATTTAGTATCGTTAACAGCATTTTCTGATGTTGATTTCCTGCGATTTTATCTAGGGTGAACCTTTATCTTCTTAGTCTTAAATACTAAGGTTAAGCCTGTTTTTGATATTTTTATTTGCAAATTGCTTCATAGCCATCAAACGTCGAGATTTGACAGAATTCTTTTTGGATCACAGTGGAAAACTAATAGGACATAGAGTTGATTGATATCACAATAACGCAAGCTCAACGGGGTGAATGGCAGCAATCTATCGATATGCTGGCACGAATAGCCCAGTGCGGGGCCGCGTTATTACAGCTAAAGCAAACCGATAAGTTTGTTGCTATCGGCTACGCCAATATTAGTCCTGAGCGACTAGATAAGCTGCAATTGACTCGAGAGCAGGTCTATCGCTGTACTCCAACACAAATGACTGATGATAGTGATACTCTCGCCGAAGTCGACACTCGTATTCAATGTTTGATACCAATCAACTGGCCAGCAGGCGCTCTATTCGGATATATCTGCATCTGTCCTGCTGATGAGGACATTCCTGCTCACTCTATGGCGGCTCAGCAAGCAGAAATTAGACGGCTATTAAAAGTGTGCGCTGACAGCATTGAACAGGACTTAGCTCAAATTTATCGTCAATTTAAGCGCGATCAAAACAGTAAGCGCGATGTGAGCCATCAGGCTAGTCAACTTAGTTTACAAGCCTTCATTGATTGCATGAAAGAGCATGTGTGGGTCAAAGATACATCAGGCCGCTACATGATGGTTAACCACAGTGTAGAGCTTGCTTGGAACCGCCCTAGAGAGCAGATCTTAAACTTTACCGATGATGAGCTGTTTGAACCGCGCTTGGCTAAGCACTTTATTGCCAGCGATATCGAATCTATTCGTCAGGGTGTTCAGGTCAGTGCTGGCGAGTGTGAAGGCTTAGATATTGGTGATGTAGACTCTTGGTTAGAAACGACTAAGGTACCAGCCATCAATGATGATGGGGAACTCACTGGGGTGATTGGGATCTCGCGTAATATCGCATCCCATAAGGCGGCGAAAGATCAGCTGGAGCTGGCTTCGAGAGTCTTCGAAAACTCGGTGGAGGGGGTGATCATTACCGATGTTGACGGTGCGATTATCGATGCTCATGGTGCCTATAGCGAGATCACTGGCTATACAAAAGAAGAACTCTTAGGCCAAAACCCTAGAGTGCTTAATTCTGGTCGCCATAAGAAGGCCTTTTTTACCGAGATGTGGAATGACTTGCTGAGCAAAGGCAAGTGGCACGGTGAGATCTGGAATCGCCGTAAAAGCGGCGCCATCTTTCCACAGATGCTTAATATCAGTGCTGTCTACGATATTGAGCATCAGATCCGTTTTTTTGTCGCTGTGTTTAATGATATTTCGGCGCAGAAACAGAGTGAAGCCGAACTGGCTAAGGTCGCGTTTCACGACCCGCTGACTAAGCTACCTAATCGTATGGCGCTTAATACTGGCTTAGAGCAAGAGTTAAAGCAGGCAAGCCACAGCAATACGCGTCTTGGATTGGTTTATATCGATGTCGATCTGTTTAAGCAGATCAATGAAAGCTATGGCCATCCTGTTGGTGATGAGGTTTTGCTTGAGGTCAGTCGTCGTTTTAGTCAGAGCTTAGGTGATTTAGTCACAGCCGCTCGATTAGGCAGTGATGAGTTTGCGTTGCTGCTACCCAATATCGACAGTAACGATGCCCTACTGCAGCAGATTAACAATTTACGTAAGGTATTCGACCAGCCTTTTATTTTAGGTGAACATGGTCAGGCTCGCCTTACCTCAAGCATGGGGGTGGCGATTTACCCTGATGATGCCCAAGATCCTAGTGGATTATTAGTTAATGCAGAAATCGCGATGCATAGAGCTAAGCAAGATGGTCGTAATAATTGCGCCTTCTATACCGAGTCTCTGAATCAAGAGTCCGTCGCTAAACTCAAATTACAGAGTGCGCTTCATGACGCGATAGAGCTAAATGCCTTGTATCTGGTGTATCAACCCAAGATCAGCTTTGTAACTGGCGATGTGGTCGGTTTTGAGGCCTTGCTACGTTGGGACGATCCAGCTTTTGGTGCGGTTTCTCCAGCTGTCTTTATTCCTCTGGCTGAAAAAATCGGCCTAATTCAGGATATTGGCCGTTGGGTGTTAAAGCGCGCCTGTGAACAGGGGCAACGTTGGCGTGAACAAGGCGTGAACTTTGGCCGAATCGCGGTGAATGTTGCCGGTCAGCAAATTCAACGCAGTAGTTTTGTCGATGAAGTCGCAGAGACCCTTAAACAAACGGGGTTGCCTGCGAGCTGTTTAGAGCTGGAAGTGACGGAGAGTTACATGATGTCAGAGCCAGAGCTTGTAAGCCAAGACTTAGCTAAGCTCGGACTGATGGGAGTTGAGCTATCGATTGATGACTTTGGCACCGGCTACTCGTCATTGAGTTATCTTAAAAAACTGCCGATCCATAAGCTTAAAATCGATCAGTCATTCATTGCTGGCTTGCCTTTAGATACCCACAATACCGCGATAGCCAAGGCGATTATTGCCATGGGGCATGCCTTGAACCTAAAAGTGGTCGCCGAAGGGGTTGAAACACAAGCTCAGGCAGACTTCTTAAAGGATAACTTGTGCGATCATGCACAGGGCTACTTTTATAGTAAGCCGAAATTAGTCGAAGAACTGACAGACTTTTTGCATAAGGCGCCGCGCAACTAATCGTTGCGCATAGCTTTTAAGTTAGATAAAACTGCTTACGGGGAGCACTTCCCCGGGCTGCATCTGTTTAAGACAAATATGGCCAATTCGGACTCTAACTAACCTTAAGGTCGGCAAACCCACCGCAGCGGTCATCTTTCGCACTTGACGATTTTTACCTTCAGCTATGGTGACACTGAGCCAGCTAGTCGGCCCGTGGCGAGGATCTCGGATTTTCTTGCCCCGAGCGGGGAGGTTAGGTTCAGTCGTTAGCAGTTCTACCTGACAGGGTAAAGTCAGGTATTTACCACCGCTTATGCCGATCTCTACCCCTTGTTGTAGCTGTAACAGCTGCGCTTGACTCACAAGACCATCAACCTGCACATAATATTCTTTTTCGATGCTTTTACTGCGAATGAGGTGGCTCTGCATGCCATCAGTCGTCAGTAGCAACAAGCCTTCAGAGTCATGGTCGAGTCGGCCAATAGCCATCGTCTTATCGGGAAAGTCATAGAGCTGACCAAGTAGCGGCTTACTTTTTCGGGTCTCTGGCACAAATTGACTTAAAAAACCGTAGGGCTTGTAGATCAAAAAGTGTTGATGCGCCTGCTCGGCAGCTTGCTCGATGAAAGACATAGTAGAAACTCAAAGTAATGGAGTAAGCATTATATCGCTAATCGAGCCGCTTAGCTTGAGTCGTGGTAAACAGGGGGGAGGTGTTAAAATACCAACCGCAATGACAGCGTTGTCATTTGCTCGGTGTAAGGTTATAGTAATGTTACATGGTTAACGGCAAGTTGGTTTTTGCGCTTATCGGTTCGGCAACGAATTAAGCAAACCTGTTGAATGAAGAGCTGCTTAGCTAGCCTTTAGCTAAAGACTGGCTAACAACGACGAACACATATTGGATCAAGTTTATGCAAATCGTAATATTAAAAGACAGTGCGTCGGTTGCTGAATATGGCGCAAATATTTTTATTAAGCAGCTGAAGAAGAAGGCGGATTCTGTGCTTGGCTTGGCGACAGGTTCAACCCCTGTGTCCCTATATCAAAGTTTAATTGCCGCAAATAAGGCTAAGCAGATCTCCTTTAAAGCCGTTACAACGTTCAATCTAGATGAATACCTTGGCCTTGAAGGCACGCATCCACAAAGTTATCGTTACTTTATGAATGAGCAGCTTTTTGAGCATATCGATATCGATAAATCTAAGACTTTTGTGCCGCCGGGAGATGCCGCTAATCCGCTTGAAGCCTGCCAAGCTTATGAGGAAAAGATAAAATCAGCGGGCGGTATCGATATCCAGTTACTCGGCATTGGCCGTAACGGTCATATCGGTTTTAACGAGCCCTCATCAGGCTTAATGTCGCGTACTCGTGTGAAGACCTTAACCAAGGCGACTATCGAAGATAACGCCCGTTTCTTCAAAGAAGATGAGTATCAACCACATCTGTCGATCACTATGGGCATAGGCACCATCTTAGATGCCAAGAAAGTAGTGCTATTGGCCACCGGCGAGAATAAGGCCGATGCCATTCTTGCTACAGTGGAAGGCGCATTAACCGCAGCTTGCCCTGCATCGGCACTGCAACTGCATCAAGATGCGGTATTGGTGATCGATGAGGCGGCGGCTTCAAAACTGTCTGACAAAGATTTTTATAAGCACATCGAAGCCGAGAACCAAAAGCTGATGGCGAGATTGGGTCTGTAAATATGACGCCTTTGTTTTAATAGGGCTGCTCGGTATCGATTTATTGAAGGACAAGCATTAGCATGTCCTTTTTTGTTTTCTGCCCTAAACCACGACTTCAGTAGGTGGTTATCATCAATTAGGCTCTGCCTGAATTACGTTCAATGGCATTGGGGAGTAAGGCAATGTTTAACGACTTATAAGCACGCCGACTTTTGTTTCAAGAGAAAGTGTCCATGGAGGCGAGCTTAGCATCCATGCGATACACGGCTTATAAGTTCATTTAAACATAGCTGATTAACTCAAGTGATACGTGAGCTTTGCTAATGGTGCGGTACAAGCTTCTAAATCAGGGATGATTTAGTAGAGCCTATAGGGATATATTTACGGCGTCTTGTTAACGCACGGTAGGAAAGCTCCCTTTTAGGGAGTCTGCTTTATAACAGATGGGCAAAGCCACCTTCTGCAGAAGGTGCATCTTTTACATCTATTCCTTTTCATATTTGGGTAGATCTATTAGCCATAACTGCATGGGTCAGTGGGCTAGATTTGTCATTTTGTTAATATATTGTTTATTCTTATTTCATACTGCACGTCGGTGCTCATTGCATATTAAGAGTAAATGATCATGTTTAAGAAATTCCTGCTGCTCCTGCTGGTAATAATTGCATTGCCTTTCATTGCGGGACTGTTTGTCGATAAGAATTACTCGGTGACGACTCAAATCACCATAGATAAACCCGTTGCAGAGGTATTCGATTACGTCAAATACCTCAAGAACCAAGACCAATATAGTGTGTGGGCGCAGATGGATCCTGATATGCAAAAAAACTATCGCGGCATAGACGGTATGGTAGGGTTTGTTGCAGGCTGGGCGAGTGACAAAGAAGAGGTCGGCGTGGGCGAGCAGGAGATAGTTCGCATAGATGAAGGTAAACGCATCGACTATGAGTTGAGATTTTATAAGCCATTTGAATCTACTGACTTTGCCTATATGGAGACACAGGCAATTTCGGCTAATCAGACCCGAGTGACTTGGGGCTTTGGCGGGCATTTAGATTACCCGATGAATTTAATGTTCCTGTTTATCGATTTCGAAGGCATGATTACTAACGACTTAAACCAAGGGCTGCAGCAGCTTAAAACCATAGTCGAAGCTCAGTAGAATAAGCTCAGTAGTTCGCAGGATTGCGACGCCCACTTAGCAATTGCTAACAATAACTAAAATACCTTGAAGGTAAAACATGACTGAAGCACATCACCCTTTAAATGACTTTATTGAATACCCTCAATCAGAGATGCTCGAACGCGCCGATGCAAACTATAAACAGGTGCAGCGACGCCACTCAATACGTAAGTTCTCTGACCGTGCCGTTCCTAGGGAGATCATTGAAAAGTGCATTCTTGCAGCCGGTACAGCTCCCAATGGAGCTAACCATCAGCCTTGGCATTTTGTTGCCATTAATAGCCCAGAGATCAAGGCGCAAATTCGCCATGAGGCCGAGGCACTTGAGCAGGCATTTTATGCTGGCCGTGCTGGAGAGGAGTGGCTCGATGCGCTAAAACCGTTAGGCACCAATGCTAGCAAACCTTATCTTGAACATGCGCCTTGGTTGATTGCTATTTTCAGTCAAAAACGCAGCGAAGAAGAGGGCGAGCAGAAGACTAACTATTACGTGCATGAGTCGGTAGGCATTGCCACAGGCTTTCTTATTCAGGCGCTGCATAATGCCGGCCTAGGTACCTTAACCCATACGCCAAAACCTATGTCATTTTTAAGCAAGGTGTGCGGCCGCAACAACAGTAATGAACGCCCATATATGTTGATCATTGCGGGTTATCCGAGCGAAGACGCCACAGTGCCAGAACATGCATTGCAGAAAAAGTCGCTGCAAGAGATCTGCTCCTTTTTGTAATAAGTGTACTAAAGGCCAAGTAAGGACAACGAAATAGCGATGGAAAAGCACAATATCTTTAAGGCACTGCCACAAGACTTAAGCCAAGAGGTTTTTGAGCCATTAGTTAAAACCGATAATGTGTTGGTAGAGAGGATTATCTCTAAAGCCCATGTGACGCCTCAAGGGGAGTGGTACGATCAACCGCGTAGCGAGTGGGTGATGCTGATGCAGGGCGCCGCCAAGCTTGAGTTTATTGATGGTGAAGTGGTTGAACTTAATGTGGGCGAACATCTAAATATCGCAGCTCATGTTAAACATAGAGTGGCGTGGACGTGCGAAGAGGTTGAGACTATCTGGTTAGCAGTTCACTATTAATCGATTTTTCTAATCACTTTTGCCTCATGGCTTTTGTCATCGAAAAAGTTGCTTAAAAATTGATTTATATTAGCTAACGCCAAAGCGGGGCAATTTTGCTATAATCTTCGCCCAAAATATTTGTGTTAACCCTTTTTGAGTGATTTTTATGAGCAATGTTGGCATCTATACTCCTAGCGATAAGCCCGAAGAGACGCTTAAAGACGAGTCGCACTCTCCTGTAGAGCTGCAAAATAACCGTCTAGAGCTATTGGCTCCGGCTAAAAATGCCGACTTCGGTATTGAAGCTATCCGCCATGGTGCCGATGCCGTGTATATTGGTGGTCCCGCCTTCGGTGCCCGTGCCACAGCCGGTAACAGCGTCGAAGATATCGCGCGCCTATGTAGCTTTGCTCATCAATATCACGCCCAAGTGTTTGTTGCTATCAATACCATTTTGATGGATGACGAACTGCAAGCGGCGCAAAAACTTATCTGGGAAGTGTACGAGGCGGGCGCCGATGCGCTTATCGTGCAAGATATGGGCATACTGCAGCTAGATTTGCCTCCTATCGCCTTACATGCCAGCACACAGATGGATAACCGTAGCCCAGAGAAAGTCGCCTTCTTAGAGCAGGTAGGTTTCTCGCAGGTGGTACTGGCTCGTGAACTTGGTTTAAGCCAAATTCGTGACGTTGCGGCTAACACCAATATGCAGATTGAGTTCTTTATTCACGGCGCACTGTGTGTCGCGTTCAGTGGCCTGTGCAACTTGAGCCACTCATTCAGTAATCGTAGCGCCAACCGCGGTGAATGCTCGCAGCTGTGTCGTTTACCTGCCGATTTAAAGACGCGACAGGGAGAAGTACTGGCGCAAAACGAGCACCTATTATCCCTTAAAGATAATAACCAGACAGACAACTTAGAAGCCTTGATCGACGCGGGCGTACGCTCGTTTAAAATCGAGGGACGTCTAAAAGATTTAAGCTATGTTAAAAACGTCACCGCCCATTACCGCCAAGAGTTAGACAAGATCATCGCTCGTCGCAGTGAATTTGTCGCTTCATCCCATGGTCGCTGTGAGCATACTTTTACGCCTGATCCTGAAAAGACCTTTAACCGCGGCAAGACAGATTACTTTGTCCATGAACGCAGCCAAGGTATGAATGACTTCCGCTCGCCAAAATATATTGGTGAAGAGGTCGCAACAGTTAAGCGCATAGGTAATGACTATATTGAAGTGACTTCGAATGAGACCTTCAACAATGGTGACGGCTTGTGTTTCTTCCCAAGTGATTACGCTGAAGCTAAGCAGTCCGATGACAAGCTAAAAGGCCTGCGTGTTAATCGCGCTGAAGGTTTAAAGCTATTTGTGCTGCGTATGCCTAAAGAGCTTAAAGTGGGCATGACGATTTATCGTAACCATAACCAAGCCTTTGAGACCGTGTTGGCGAAAGAGTCAGCTAAGCGCATTATCGGCGTAGACCTAGTATTAGCCGATACCGATGACGGTGTATCGCTTACCATGACTGACGTTTATGGCCACACTGCGACTCAGTCGTTGATTGTTGAGAAAACTGCAGCCACCGATATTGAAAAAGCGCAGCAAGGCCTGCGTAAACAGCTGGCAAAGCTAGGTAGTACCGACTTTACCGCCCATAACATCAGCATAGAAACCGCTGAGACCTGGTTTATTCCAACCTCAATGTTAAACGGTCTACGCCGTGACACTGTTGCGGCACTAGAGCAGGCCAGAGTCGAAGGTTATCAGCGCCCTAAGGCGTGGAAGTACAACCAAGATGCCGTCTATCCGGTTAAGCACTTAAGCTATTTAGGCAACGTGGCCAACGAACAAGCCAAGGCTTTTTATCAGCGTCATGGGGTGATTGAAATTCAAGATACCTATGAGAAGAACGGGATCAATGAAGATGTGCCGCTGATGGTAACTAAGCATTGTTTACGCTTTAACTTTAATCTTTGTCCTAAAGAGGTGCCGGGTATTAAAGCCGATCCTATGGTGCTGGAAATTGGTAAAGATGTATTAAAGCTAGTGTTCGACTGTCCGAAATGTGAAATGATGGTTGTCGGTGAAAACAGACAGGTTCGCACTACTGATTAGGCTTGCTACATATCAGTGAGCTAATTAAACAAGCTAATTCAAACTAGCTCTCTCAAACTATTAAGGAATATAGACGATGGGATTATTAGATTCGCTGATGGGTAATGCATCTGAGGTTAACCTCGATGAGCTTACCCAAGAGTTAAGTCCAATTATGGCCGATGGTGAGGCGTTAACCTTAGCTTATAAGGTTATTCGCGATATGTTCGTGTTTACCAACAAGCGTCTTATCTTAATCGATAAACAGGGCGTTACAGGTAAGAAGGTGAGCTATCACTCGGTGCCATATAAGTCGATAACCCATTTTGAAGTAGAAACTGCCGGCACGTTCGATATGGATTCAGAGCTAAAAATATGGATCTCGGGCCAAAAAGATCCATTAGTCAAAGAGCTAAAACGTGGCACCGATGTGGTCGGTATCCAAAAGACCATAGCGAACCTATCTTTGTAGCTTTCTCTTCGCTCTTTTCGAGAGCTTGCATTCTTTAAAGCTAGAGCTAAGGCGCATTCGGTAACGATTGCGCCTTTTTATTTTAGGCCCAAAACCATTTCCCTCAGAAAGTGGATTACTATTCGGCGGCGAGTTTTATCGCCTTGGCGAGTGCTAGCAGGCCATTGGTACGAGAGGGGCTGAGCTGGCCTTGAAGGCCTAGCTGAGTAAAGTAGCTGTCTGGGCTGAATGCACAGATTTCGCTGCTGCTCTTGCCATTACAGGCGATTAATAACAGGGCGACTAAGCCTTTGACGATGCGAGCATCGCTGTCTGCTAGGAAGTAATGTTTGCCGTCAATCTCACTGTGATATAGCCAGGCGTTGCTCTCGCAGCCACGTACCTGTGCACCGTCGACGCGCAAGCTGTCATCGAGTTTAGGTAGGCTCTTACCTAGCAACATGATTTGACGGTAGCGTTCTTGCCAGTTACCCGCCTGCTCAAATAATGAAAGTGTTGCTTGTGCATCGCTTTCAAGGGTTAATGCTAAAAACTGCTCTGCAGAGGGGTGAACTGACTGACTCATACTCGACCTAAATTGAATTAATAATGTAATAAAAACGTGCTTGGCTTTTATAGGACCTAGGTCCTAGAACGCTTCGCTGCGAGGACGCTTCGCGGCTAGAGCGGACTTCGTCCTGCTATACAAGCAAGTCGCTTATTCATGTAGGTTGGGCTTTAGCCCATCAAAGATGACGGCATAAATGCCGACCTACAATAGCCCTTCTATTGGTTCTGCTCTTCCGGCTTTGCTCGGCTGTTACCGTCTCAGCCTGTTCCGTCTTTGCTTTTAACCTAGAACCTGCTTTTCCTAGGACCTAGCCCCTTCTTTTATAACAACAACTCTTTCACCGACTCCATAGCCGCAATAAAGTTGTCGATATCGTCCTTATTAGTATAAACGCCAATTGATGCTCGGCAGCAGCCTTTTAGTCCAAGGCTTTGCATCAGTGGCATGGCGCAGTGGTGGCCGCAGCGCACGGCAATGCCTTGTTGGTCGAGTAAAATACCCACATCTTGATGATGCTCATCGGCCAGATTAAAAGCGACTGCGCCAAGGTTATCGGTGTGGGCGCCGTAAAGTACCACATCTCCCATGTTCTTTAACTCGTCTTGCAGGTAATTGAGTAGCTCTTGCTCTTTGGCGTGGATCTGCTCGCTCGGTAAGGCCTCGATGAAGTCGATAGCCGCGCCTAGGCCAATCACTTCTGCTATCGGCGGGGTGCCAGCTTCTAGGCGGTTGGGTAATACGTTAAACTCTGTAACCTCAAAGCTGACGCTTTTTATCATCTCGCCGCCGGTGATGAGAGGGCTTAATCTGTCCAGAATATCGAAGCGCCCATATAAGACGCCTATGCCTGTTGGGCCGTACATCTTGTGGCCTGAGAATACATAGAAGTCACAACCGATAGCTTGTACATCGACACCCATATGAGCTATGGCTTGAGCGCCATCGACCAAGGTGATCGCGCCGACCTGATTGGCTTTGCTGACCAAGTCTTTGACTGGGTTGACAGTGCCCAGAGCGTTGGATACATGACTTAGGGCGACGACAGCTGGCTTTTCACTGAGTAAAACATCGAAAGCTGCGGTATCGAGGCGGCAATCGGCTGTCAGCGGAATAGGCTTGATAATTGCGCCAGTGCGCTTAGCAAGTTGTTGCCAAGGCACAATATTGGCGTGATGGGCGGCGCTATCGATAAGAATAAGGCTGCCTTGCTTTATTTGAGCCGTTAAACCGTTAGCAACTGTGTTGATAGATTCTGTGGTGCCATGGGTAAAGATGATCTCTTCACGTCGATTGGCATTAATGAATTTACACAGCTTGTCACGCACCGCTTCATACTGGCTGGTGGCACGTGCCGATAGCTGATGGGCTGCGCGATGCACATTGGCATTATCATGGTGATAATAGTGATTCATGGCATCGATCACCTGCTGAGGCTTCTGACTGGTAGCCGCCGTATCTAGATAACACAGAGGGTAACCATCGTTAGATTGAGCCAGAGTTGGGAACAGTGATCGCAGCGTTGAGAGATCCATTAATTGATCCAAGATTATCGATAAAAAGAAAAGGCGCTCAGATCTTGTAAGATCTGAGCCCCTAAAGCAAGTTAGACAGTTAAAAATATCGCTTTAAGGGCTGCTGGCAAGGTTATTGATAAAAATAAAGGTGCATAGATTTTTTTAAGATCTAAACACCTAAAGCAAGTTAGACGATTAAAAATATCGCTTTAAGGCTTTTAAGGGCAAGGGAAACGATATAACAGCGCGAGTTCATCTAAGCGTAGTTGCAACTCGGGAGAGATAGCGCAGTGAATGCTGTCGATATTCTCTTTAAGCTGCTCAAGGTTGGTGGCGCCAATGATATTGGATGCGACAAATTTTCTTGAATTAACAAAGGCTAGAGCCATCTCTGCAGGGCTTAGATTGAATTCGCGTGCAAGCTCAACGTAGGCCTGAGTTGCTTCCAGTGCCATCTGAGTGCCTGTATAGCGAGCAAAGCGCTTAAACAGCGTCATTCTTGCGCCTTCTGGCCATTGGTCATTGAGGTATTTACCCGATAGCGCACCAAAAGCCAGTGGCGAATATGCCAGTAATGGCACCTCTTCACGGTGGCTGATCTCCGCCATGCCCACTTCATAGCTGCGATTGAGCAGATTATAGGGGGTCTGCACCGACACAATTTTAGGTAAGTCATGCTTCTCGGCTAAACGTAGATACTCCATAAAGCCCCAAGGCGTTTCGTTAGATATGCCGATATAGCGGATTTTGCCCGATTTTACCAGAGAGGCTAGTGCTTCTAGGGTGTCGATGATCGGTGTTTGCTTCTCGTGCTCATCCTGCTGCTGGTAGCCCAGTTCACCGAAGAAGTTAGTGTTTCTATCGGGCCAGTGGATTTGGTACAGGTCGATAGTCTCTAGCTGTAAGCGTTCGAGCGAGGCATCGACAGCGGCATGAATATTACGCCAGTCTAGCGCCATATTTGGGCGGATATAATCACTTTTTCCGCCAGGTGCCGCGACTTTAGTCGCGATGATGAGATTATCGCGATTGCCTCTTTGCTTAAGGTAGTTGCCTAGAATGCGCTCTGTTTCGCCTTGAGTTTCAGCCTCAGGAGGTACTGGGTACATCTCGGCGGTATCGATAAAGTTAATGCCTGCACCGATAGCATAATCGAGTTGCTCGAATGCTTGTGCTTGGGTGTTCTGTGCTCCCCAAGTCATGGTACCTAAACAGATTTGACTGACATTTAAACTTGAATGCGAAAGACGTCTATATTGCATAAATAACTCACTTCTACGTGAATGCGGTTTCATTTGAGGCTAGCAAGCTTTAAGGTGAAAAACCATAAGCTTATGTTGAGTCTGATGCTTAAGGCATACTAATGCTGTTACCCACCCCAATCGGCTTATCGAGCGGATAATGACTTGAGCATAGTGATTTCACAGGCATCGTGGCCAGTATCACCTAAGGGGGCGTCGAGATGTTCAAAACCCAAAGACTCATACAGCTTAATCGCTTCGATTAAGTTGGCCGTCGTTTCTAAATAACAGGACTCATAGCCCTGCTCACTGGCAAAGCGCAGCCCCTGCAGAGCCAAGCGCTTGGCAAAGCCCTTACCACGCACTCGGGGCAGGAAGTACATCTTCTGTAATTCACAAAGACCTTGATGTCCGGCTAGTGGCGCTATGCCTGCGCCGCCAAGAATTTCCCCTTCGAACTCTATCACCCAATAGTGGGCGTTATGGGCCTGATAAACTTCAGCAAGCGAGTCGAGAGTTTTATCGGCTACGCCGTAACCTTTGTCTGCCGTGAGTCCATACTCTGCCGATACCTGACGGATAACCTGTGCTATTTGTGCATTGTCTCTGGCCTCAATGCTTCTTAGGCAATAACCCTGTTGTGACTTAGACTGGATTACTGCTTTGTTGTATCGCACCAAAGAGATTTCTAGTTCTTCGATATGCTCTTGGGGAAGCTGAGCCCTTATCTCTGTAAAAAGTTGGTTCTGTTGCTCATTAAGCTTAATGAGTTGTTTCTTTCCCTTAGGAGTAATTTGCACCACTAGGCTACGGTTATCTCTCGGGTTCGATTGTGACTTGGCAAAACCCTTTTCAACAAGTTGACTCACGGCCCGGCTGGCGTTGGATTTATCGATATTAAGAATTTCAGCGAGTTTCTTAATGGAGTAACAACTCTCTCCTAACTCAATTAAAGTATGCGCTTGAACAGGGGAGAGAGGCTGATTACCACATGCGGCGTCTAATAAACCGAGTTGGCGAATAAGTTGCCTAGAAAGGCGACGTAGCTGAAAAGCTGAATTGTAGCTATTAGACTGGGCTTGATTCATCGAACAGATCTTGTTTAGTTGCGAGTAACACCTAACCTACGAGGACTATTTTTTAAAATCAAGCACCTTAAGCTAAAAATAATAAAGTTATTGCTAATTCATGTACAGTTGCGGGTGTAGCATAGGCGCCATGGCGAGAATTATCGCCTGAGTATAGTTTCCTTGGCGTGTAGCATGGCCTTCGGTGAGCAAGGCTATCGCGCCACCTTTCTGTTTGATATTGACGGTATTGAACATGCTATCCATAACATGGCCTAGTTCTTGGCCCTGGGTTAAAGCGCGATATACCGACATTGGCAATGGTAATTGCGCCCCACGACCAACACTCACCTGTGCCTTGTGAGCTATTGCTATATAGGCAAATGTCGCCGGGCCATGCTCGAATAAATCCACTCCGCCTTCCATCGCAATATAGTAATCGGCCTGATAATGTTCTTGGCAATATTTGACTCTATTGATTGCTCCCAGTCTTGTTTCGGCCTCTGTCATAGGCTGGTCTGCGACGAACGACGGCGCATCGACACCTTGACACTCAATATGCTTATTGGGAAAAAGAGTTGCCAAGGCGTTTTGAGCGGCCCCTACTTTAACGGGATTCTTTGAGCCAACGATGATGCTGATAGTGTCTTTCATTTTGGTTATATATTCTCGATTAGGGAACACTTTTGTCGTACTAGTTTATTGTATTTTATCTGTATTTTCACCATCAAACATGTGAGTGGAAAAGGCATTTACTGCTTGAATTTAACTTTGATTAACTCACGTTCAAAAAAAATTAACAAAAACGTCCATTAGATTAACTAATGATAGGGTAAATTTTGCCACCAAATGCTGTGACTCAATTCAAAAACAGGCATTGAATTGACTGTTCGTGTCTGTAAATTCGGTTTTTTGCGATCTATGTCCGCTGGCAGTTTTTCACGATTCGAGGTTGTACATGAGCAATTCATGATTTACG
Organism: Shewanella pealeana ATCC 700345; assembly: GCF_000018285.1. Taxonomy (NCBI): domain Bacteria; kingdom Pseudomonadati; phylum Pseudomonadota; class Gammaproteobacteria; order Alteromonadales; family Shewanellaceae; genus Shewanella; species Shewanella pealeana. The sequence goes on from NC_009901.1 coordinate 956,241, forward strand.
TGAATTTAATGTTAATTTAAGGTTCGATTGCGTTGCAATCATGAAGATCAAATGAAAGCTTATTACATAATTTAAGAGATCTAGCTCTCAATTTGATTAGGATTTGAAAATCAATTACAGAATGTGAACCCAGATCAAGATTTGGCGTATGCATTAGGATATTCTTAACCGCGAAATTACTCACCAAGATCAAAATTAAACGGTGCCACTTAGCACCTTTAAGGTAACAAAAATGCAAAAAGACGCGATCTGTACAGAAGAAGTGGTACAAAATGATACGGCAACGACTAAGTCAATGCCTTGGACACGTCAAGATACAACCTGGATGTTGAGTTTGTTTGGTACAGCCGTTGGTGCCGGAATTTTATTCCTACCAATTAACGCTGGTATGGGCGGTTTTTGGCCGCTAATGATGATGGTTGCTATCATCGGTCCAATGACTTACCTCGCTCACCGTGGCTTGTCGCGTTTTGTTTGCTCATCAAGCAAGCCAGGCAGTGACATTACTCACGTAGTAGAAGAGCATTTTGGTGTAGGCGCAGGCAAGGCAATTACTTTGCTTTATTTCTTCGCTATCTACCCAATCGTTTTAATCTACGGTGTGGGTATTACCAACACTGTTGATAGCTTTATTGTAAACCAGTTAGGCATGGCATCGCCACCACGCTTCATTCTATCAGGTGTATTGATCCTTGGTATGATGTCAGTGATGGTTGCTGGTGAGAAGATGATGCTTAAAGTAACTCAGCTATTGGTATATCCACTAGTGGGCATCTTAGCATTCATGTCTGTGTATCTTATTCCTGATTGGAAAACAGACGCACTACAAGTTGTGCCAAGCACTGTAGACTTCTTAGGTACGGTTTGGTTGACCATCCCAGTACTTATTTTTGCCTTTAACCACTCACCTGCGATTTCACAGTTCTCTGTGTCGCTAAAGCGTGATCACGGTGCAAATGCAGCACGTAAAGCAGACGTAATCCTACGTAACACCACATTTATGTTGGTTGGTTTCGTGATGATGTTTGTTATCTCATGTGTATTAGCACTATCGCCAGCACAGCTTGCTGAAGCGAAATCACTGAACTTGCCAATTCTTTCTTACTTGGCAAACGTGCATGAAAGTGGATTTGTAAGCTACTTCGGTCCATTCATTGCCTTCGTTGCGATTATCTCTTCTTTCTTCGGTCACTACATGGGTGCTACTGAAGGTATGAAAGGACTAATTACTAAGCAACTACGCTCGAGTGGAAAAGAAGTTTCAGATTCTAAACTAAACAAGTTTATTTTAGGTTTCATGTTCTTCACTATCTGGGGCGTGGCAATTATCAACCCAAGCATTTTGGGTATGATTGAAGCGCTAGGCGGTCCAATCATCGCTGCGATTCTTTACCTAATGCCAATGTATGCGATTCACAAAGTGCCAGCGCTAGCTGCATACCGTGGTCGTTTCAGCAACATCTTTGTTGTGATTGCAGGTCTACTTGCAATGACTGCAATTCTGTTTGGTATGATGTAAAAAGATAACGCTAAAAGCTGGGTTGTTTCTTTATGCAGTAGCATATTTGAAATAGCCTGGCTTTTTAACGTTTAAACGCTTTTTTAAGCGTTAGCCATTAAGTTATATGGTTCCATTATTGTTTGACTAGGCTAGGAATTTTCCAGGCCTTTCCTCTTTTTTTCGAGGTTTTTTATGTTTAGCGCATTTGATATTTTTAAGATAGGTGTGGGTCCATCGAGCTCTCATACTGTCGGGCCGATGAAGGCCGCCAAAGAGTTTATCGATGATGTTCGTCAAACCGGCCAATTTGAACAAGTGACTCGTTTAGGCGTTGAGATTTTTGGTTCTTTATCGTTAACCGGTAAGGGTCACCATACCGATATCGCTATCATTGTTGGTTTAGGTGGTAACTCACCTGAGAGCGTAGATATCGATGCGATTCCTGGTTTTATTGCTGACGTTGAGCAAACTAAGAAACTGCCTATGGGCAGCGAAAAGCAGCTAGTAGACTTTGGTCATGATGCGGTGGTTTTCCACAGCCATGCATTACCATTGCACGAAAATGGCATGATGTTGCACGCATACAATGGTGATGAGCTTGTATTAAGCAAGACATACTATTCAGTAGGCGGTGGCTTTATTGTTGAAGAATCAAAATTCGGCAAAGAAGTTGAAAACCCAGTTGCAGTGCCATACCCGTTTAACTTTGCAGATGAGCTACTAGCGACCTGTAAAGAAACAGGCTTAAGCATCAGCAGCATCATGTTCAAGAATGAATTGTGTTTCAACAGTGAAGAAGCTATTTACGATGGCTTTGGTGCAGTATGGGCAACCATGCATCAAGCAATTGAAAAAGGCTGTCAAACTGAAGGTGTACTGGCTGGTCCGCTAAAAGTAGCTCGTCGTGCACCAGCACTTTATCGCCAGTTATTAACCGGTGAGCGTTTATCTAGCGACCCAATGGAAATCGTTGATTGGATCAACGTATTTGCAATGGCAGTTAGCGAAGAAAACGCTGCTGGTGGTCGTGTAGTAACGTCTCCAACTAACGGTGCTGCGGGTATTATCCCTGCGGTATTGGCTTATTATGACAAGTTCATTAAGCCTGTTGGTAAGCAAGATTACACTCGCTTCTTCCTAGCGGCAGCTGCAGTGGGATCACTATACAAGCGTAACGCTTCTATCTCGGGCGCCGAAGTAGGTTGTCAGGGTGAAGTTGGCGTAGCCTGTTCTATGGCGGCTGCAGGTCTTGCAGAAATCATGGGTGCTAACCCTGAGCAAGTATGTATGGCGGCTGAAATTGGCATGGAGCATAACCTAGGTCTAACTTGTGACCCAGTTGCTGGCCAAGTACAGGTTCCATGCATCGAGCGTAATGCGATTGCAGCGGTTAAGGCGATTAACTCTACGCGTATGGCGATGCGCCGTAACTGCGCACCAAAGGTGAGCTTAGATAAAGTTATCGCGACTATGTATGAGACGGGCAAAGATATGCACGTTAAGTACCGCGAAACTAGCCAAGGTGGTTTGGCTATTAAGGTAACCAGCATCTGCGGTTAACTTTACGATTGCCAGATTTAGTCTGGTATGAGTAGTAAAAAGGCCATCAGTTGATGGCCTTTTTAATGTCTAGGTTTTGAGCGTTATTTTTGCTCGTACATCAAGTAGTAGCTTTGCTCCATCCCAAGTGCGCTGTAGGTGCGTTGGGCATTGGTGTTCTCTTTCTCGACATAGAGTCTAAAACTAGCGGCGCCACCGTTTTTTGCTGCAATGTCTTTAACGGCTTGATAGAGCTTGCCATAGATCCCTTGGCGGCGATTCTCAGGGCGAATATACACACTCTGGATCCAGTAATAATCTTTAGCGCGCCAGTCACTCCATTCAAAGGTCACCATTAAGGAGCCAACAATTTCACCGTCGACTTCAGCCACAAGGTAGAAGCCCTTTTCTGGTGATGTCAGCAGGGTATTGACACCCTTGCTAAGCACTTGACTGTCTAGGCTTAAGCCTTCCGTTTCCTCGGCCATAGCTTGGTTAAAATTAATTAGGGCTTGTAGATCTGCCGCTTGGCCTTTACGTATCAACATATTTCTGCTCCTTTTTTGGGAGCACTTTAGCACGAAGCCAGTTGATAGGTAGCTGTAGAGTAATTTTATTTTTGATTTCTCATTCGACTAAAGTCTAACTCTGCTAAGCTTTTTCTATGGCCCGAGTACGAGTGGAGTCGTGATGAAAAAGACGCAATCAACCAATTTAACTGTCTCTACCAGCCAATCTCAGCGTAGACTACAAGCGCAGCCGATTAAACATGGATGGCACTTTGTGCTAACGCTCCTGACACTAGGGATTTGGGGCCTTGTCTGGTGGTGGCTTATTTTGCGCGCTGAGGGCAAGCCGTTCTTTTCAGGCTTCGATGATGCTTATTGGAGCTACCTTATGGAACGGGAGCAGCCACCGGCTGCACTTCATCCAATGCACTTCTCTAAAAATAAGAAAAACTCAAAATTTGAGGCGTAAAATTATTGATCCCTCAATGACCTTGGAGTTCTTTTTGCATTTAATCCATTGCCTGATACAGCGTGATGTAGATCATCTCTCACTATTGCAGCATATGCTAAACTGCCGCGTTATTTTTTAGGCTGGCGACTTGCTGGCTGTCCTTCCTCCCACTATTTCAAGGTCTAAATATGTCGAATCAACAACCTTCACTTCTGAAAAAAGTGTGGTCTAGCTGGATGTCTGTGCCACTTTGGCTACAGATCATGATTGGTATGCTGTTAGGTATTTTAACCGGGGTTAGCTTGGGTGAACAGGCGACCTACTTGAAGCCAATTGGTACTCTATTTGTTAATACTATCAAAATGTTGATTGTACCATTAGTGTTCTGCTCCCTAATTGTCGGCGTAACTTCTATGCAAGATACCGCCAAGATGGGACGCATTGGTTTCAAGTCGTTCGCTTTCTACTTAGGCACAACCTCTATCGCAATCACGCTAGGTTTAGCCGTTGGCCACATTATGCAGCCGGGCACGGGCCTTGACATGGTAGCTCATGAAACAGCTGAAGTGGTCAAGCAAGCGCCGTCAATCATGCAGACCTTGATTGATATCGTGCCAACTAACCCGATTGCAGCGCTTGCTAGTGGCCAGATTTTACAGGTGATTGTGTTTGCAGTTGCGCTGGGTATTGCTTTAGTACTGATTGGTGAACATGGTAAGCCTGCTATCAAGGTGTTCGAAAGCCTAGCCGAAGCCATGTATAAGCTGACTGACTTAGTAATGAAGTTTGCACCATACGGCGTATTTGGCCTGATGGCATGGGTTGCTGGCGAGTATGGTGTCGACATGTTGATGCCGTTAATAAAGGTTATTATCGCTGTTTATATTGGCTGTTTCCTGCATGTTGTTGGCTTCTATAGCTTCGTTTTAGTGGTATTCGCTAAGCTTAACCCTATTCAATTCTTTAAAGGCATTAGTAATGCGATTGCGGTGGCTTATACTACTTCGAGCTCTGCGGGTACGCTGCCAGCGAGTATGAAGTGTGCCAGTGAGTACTTAGGCGTTAATAAGAAGATCTCAAGCTTCGTATTGCCATTAGGTACCACCATCAACATGGATGGTACCGCGCTTTATCAAGGTGTTACGGCATTGTTTGTGGCACAAGCTTTCGGTATCGATCTGACTTGGGTCGATTACATCACTATCATCTTGACTGCAACGCTAGCCTCTATTGGTACAGCGGGTGTGCCGGGTGCGGGTCTTGTGATGTTGACGCTAGTATTGACCACTGTGGGTCTACCACTTGAAGGCGTTGCCCTTATTGCCGGTATCGACCGAATTTTGGATATGGCGCGTACCGTAGTAAACGTCTCTGGTGACTTAGTAGCCACCACAGTTATTGCTAAGTCTGAAGGTGAGATTGACGTTGAGCACTACAATGCTAACGCAGAAGACAGTGCAGAAATGGCTGAAAAGCTAAACTCTTAAGCCAAGTGAGCTAAGTTTATGTCCACCGCTAATGGTGGGCCAATAAAAAACCGCCGAAAGGCGGTTTTTTATTTCTGGAACATTTATGCCGATTTACCATGGATGGTGAAAAATCGGCTTTATGTCTGGAACATTTATGTCGACTTGCCAAGGATGGCTTTCTTAACACGGTAAGTCGACGTTATGTCTGGAACATTTATGTCGACTTGCTAAGGATGGCTTTCTCAGCACCGTAAGTCGACGTTATGTCTGGAACATTTATGTCCGCTAAAACAGCTAATGCAGAACTAGCTAAGCGATTACTTTTTGCTTAGTACCAAAACGGTTTTGTTATCAGCATCTTTCAATACCAATTTACCTTTCGCCATTTGAGCTTGGGTCACTTCGGGCATTACTTGCATAACGCGTTGCTCTTGTGCCATCAGTGCATCAACACAGGCTTTCATAGTGCTACCTGCAGGCTGTAGCTGTAGAGATTGGCCGGCGAGTACGTAATTACCGAAAAAGTTATTGCAGCTATTGTTACCAGTTAGCTTACCGTCGGCTGCAAAGATTAATTCTGCGGGGCTGTAATCGATGACAGGTTGGCCATTAGCTGACTCAATATGCCAAGTGCCTTCAATGGTTAAATCTTCTACTTGAGTTTGAGGAGACGACTGACAAGCAGTTAAACCCAATAGCAAACTTGCTAGGATGAAGGATTGTTTTATCATGTTCGGGATCCATAGTAGTTAATATCGATATACTGTGAGTAGTTTATACTAAAATCACCACAAAGAAGGCGGCAAATAGTGCAAAAAAGTGTAATTAAACCCTTAAAAATATTGCATTGGCTAGGTTTAAGCCTGCTGTTATCTGGTGTTGGTATCTATTTTCTATCTGATCTGTCGCAGCAGGTTGAAGGCATGGTACTGATTGCCTGTCTATCCGGTCTTGGCATGGTGATGATGTCACCTTTCCCCATCGCACTCTTTTTAGAATGGGCGCAGAAGCAAAAGTAAAATAAGGTCCTAGGAAAAGCTGGCATTAGGTTCTAGGGAAAGCCAAGAAAGGTCCTAGGTCCTAGGAAGAGCAAAGACGGTAAAAGCTAGGAAAGGCTGGAAAAAGATAAAGCGAGAAAACAAAAGATAACAGCCTGACGCTTTTGGCTTTTGCTTTTCCTAGCAGCGAAGCGTCCTAGAACCTAGCACCTAGGATCTTCTTTTAGAATCCCGATTTCTTTCCAAATCCGCGAGTGCCTCTTGCTGCATGGGAATTAACGACAGTTGAGTGTCTGGGGTAAAAAAGCTCTTGCCTACGATTAGGTTAATCTCCGGCGCCTCTTTGTGGATCTGTTTACGTAGGCGTGCAATTAGGCTATCGAGGTTGGATTCACTATCGACGAAGGCGAGGATGATAAATTGTTCATCTTGAATTCTGGCCGAGATATCCGCCTCACGCATACTGTCGGAAATGACCCTCGCAATAATGCGGATTCGTTGTGACTCGGTATATTTCTGATGGATGTGAGCAGAGGGGCATTCTTGCAATACTATTAGCCCAGCGTGGGAGCCGAAGCGACGGCTCAAGCTTAACTGCCTTGGTGCCATTAAGTTAAAGCCGTAAGGGTTGAGCATACAGGTAAACTCATCCTGCACAGATAGGCGCTGTAACTGCTCCATCAGATACATCTGTTTCAACTCGCCCTGAAACAGTGCCTTAACCGTTTCACAGACTGCAGCAGAGGTGGCAGTCACCTTCTCTTTGGCGGGATCGCAAATGATCATACAGCCAAATAACCTCCCATCTGGCCAAGTGAGCTTGATAGAAAGCAGTCTGTTAAATGAGGCAAAGCTGCCAGTAACTTTCGCGGGATCGAGATGAACAAGGCCATAGCCAATGGTGTCAAAGGTAGCATCAATGACGCTCTCTCTTTGCAGTACATCGCCAGCAGTAAAAAGGCTACCTGCCAGTGCGTTACTCTGCTTATTACAGCAAGTGATCTGCGCTTTACTACCGTTAGACTGGATAATCAGGCTGGCTCTAGCCTGATAAAGATCGCTGATTAGGTCGACCTGCTGTTGCCATCTAGGAAGGTTAATCGCGGGATGGTCTAGCTCCCTTAGCCAAATATTGTGATTAATTTTCTGGGCTAACATGATTGGGCTCACCTATTTGTTTAGGCCATTATCAGGCTTTATTGAGCTAGAATTGTCGAATAACTATACTGATTTTTATTGGTTGGATAAATGTTAATTATGTGAAAGCTTGATCTGAAGTTGTTTAAACCTCGCTCATCGGATCACCTAGCGAAAAAATTTATATCACATTAGTCAATCAATAGTTTGAAGCCTAACAAGAGTGAATCTAATTCAGCTATAATCGACATCAAAATCGTATTTGTGCTCCAGCAGTATGTAGAGTGGGTGTTGATTAAATAGATGAATATTAGACGAGCTAAAGCGGCCGATATCACGGCATTGGTCGCACTGGAACAGACCCATTTACAGGATGAGTTGGTTGCCGAACAACGTGATAACTCGCTGCAGGGGCAGTCTTTCACACAAGCGGACTTAACGACACTGGTTAGCCAGCATTGGGTTGTGGTGGCTGAAGTTGAACAGACGATTGTGGGTTATGTGATTGCTGGGCGCTGGTCTTTCTTCAAGCAATGGCCGATTTATCGAAATCTACTTAATCGTTTACCAAGACTCGATTATGAGCGCGCTAAATTAACCGAAAAAAACTGCTGTCAGTATGGTCCTATCTGGATAGATAGCCGCCATCGTGGCCAAGGGATTTTTGAGGCCTTAGTGTCTTTTCTAAAGAGGCTGGTCGGTAACGAACTGCCTTATATGCTGACCTTTATCGCCGAAGACAATGCTGGCTCTTTTGCCGCCCACACTCGCAAAGGCGGTATGCAGGTTGTCGATTACATCAGTTTCGATGAGCGTGATTATTACCTATTAGTCCTGCCAACTTCAGACAGTTTTTTCTAAGGATATTTATGTTATCTCAATCCGTAGCTGCACTTTTTGCCCCATACCTAACATTAAACTTATCCGGGTTTGATAACCTAAAGCTAGTGGTTGCAGTGTTAACCGAACAAGGTAAAGAGTGCCATGCTCTAGAAGCCGAGATTACCTTTGAAGGTAAGCTGCAAAGAGCCTATCTAGTGCGTTGGAACAAACACTTTATCTATTGTGGTCGCACTAACTCTTACGGCAACCCGCTAGATGAAGTGGCCGATTTAGAGTCGATTAACCCTGAGACAATTAAGGTATTGCAGCCTCCAGTACTTTCTATGCAACAGCTGGAGTTTATGTGCATGGATAATGCACATTTTGACCATTGTTGATGGGGGCGATGGCTGTTAGTGATTGAAAACGATTTCACTTTTTATGCCACTCAACAGGCTTGATAAGGACGTGAGATTTCAGCTAACACTTGGCAGAGCAGACTTGGTTGAGCTGGGGAGACGTTAATCAACGGCTCCCCAATTGCCTCATTCTTTCAAAGGCTCTGTTTTAAAAGGTACAGTTTAAACAGTTTCAAAATTCGCAGTTTCTACAGCAGTGCTTTGAAATAACTAAGACTGCCGCGATAGGTGTTACTGCGCGGCGTTAGCCTAGAACTGCATAATTATAATACTGGCACGATTGTACTTTTAAACCAATCGGTGAGTAGGTCTTGCTCGTAGGGGAAAGGGTCGTTTCCTATGGGCTGGATACCCATTAGAAATCCCATGTTATTAAGCTTTTCACTTCCCGATTTTATGACTTTTCCATTTTGTGTTAACACATAATCAAAACGTATTTTTGGTGGGTACAGATCGGTAACAATGCGAATATCGTCAGTTGCGCCACCAAAAGTCGGCTGTACATCACCAGCGAGATCGACGTTGGTGACGGTCAGGTCTAGCTGTTGGTCTTTAGTTAAGTGCTTATTAGCCAGTTTTGCTAGCTCGTCGGTAAGCTCAGTAAAAAGGTATTGTTCAAATTTCGACTGTACTCCCGTGGTTGCTTCGATATCGCTATAGTCACTAGGGTTTTGCCAAAGAATGTTTACATTACCATCATTGGTAAGAAAATTTTGCGGCTCAGTTGATTCCTGTTGTTGGGCACAACCAGCTATTGTTAATGTCGCGGTGATCACTGCTGTCATTAGTAAGTATTTCATATCGGCTCCGTTAGATTTCAGGCTTAACTATTTATAACTCAGTTCTCTGATATTGCGAATTTGGGGTTTATTAGACTACGCCTAACGACTTAGGCAATCAAATTTCCTATGACCTTAAAGTTAGACTCTGTCTAACAACTTAACGTTGTGGCGTTTCGGTCACACCTGAAGGGAAGTAATCAAACTTCGTTTGATAAAAGTCGTGAACTTCTAGCTCACACTCGGGCAAAAGGAATGGGTGAGTCAATAGTTATCTCCGCACTTCGGCAAGTTCCAGTCTCAACAATGTTTGATGAAGAGTGACACGTGATGTAGAACAAGGTATTTTTACGCCGCTATACGCTATCCAGTACTAAGCTGGCATCATAAAGGCGCTAACCTAAAATCATCGAGCTGGCACGAAGAACCAATTGTCTGGCACATAGAAGCAGCACTGGTTTTTATCTTTACATTTTTTCGAAGCTTGCACGCTTCGCTTGGAAAATAACACATGAGTAGTACATCGACACATAAACCTCGGCCTATGGTTGACCTGTTAGTGAGCATCGCTATCCCCGCTTTTATTCTAATGAAGCTAAGTGGAGACGATCAGTTAGGTGCGAGTGGTGGTTTAATGCTGGCGTTAAGCTTTCCGCTAGGCTGGGGCGTATTTGAGCTGATCAAATATAAGAAGTTTAATTTTATTGCCTTGCTTGGATTAGCTAATGTGCTGTTAACTGGTGGCATTGGTTTACTGGAGCTTGACCTTAAGTGGTTGGCAATCAAAGAGGCCGCTATTCCTGCCGCTATCGGCATTGCTGTACTTGTTTCGACCTTTACCTCTAAGCCACTAATTAAAGCCCTTGTCTTTAATCCAGCGGTGATGGACGTTGATAAAATCATCGAGCGACTACGTCAGAATAATTGTATGGCCGCATTTGAGCAGCGACTCATGACGGCCACCTATTTGGTAGCAGGTTCGTTTGCGTTCTCTGCCACCATGAATTACATATTGGCTAAATGGCTAGTCACCAGCCCAGCGGGGACCCCTGAGTTTAATGCACAGTTGGGAGAGTTGACCTTATACAGTTACCTGATGATCGCCTTACCGTCTATGGTGATGATGATGGGAATTTTTTATTATTTATGGCGAACTATTCATGATTTAACAGGGCTTAAACTGGAAGAGGTTTTAGCCAATCAGGGATAGTTGTCAGGTTGCGGCTGACGTTTCGCTTTACAGCGGTAAGCAATCAAACTTCGTTTGACCTTTAAGTTAGACTTCGTCTAACAACTAAAGTCGTGAGCTTCCAGCTCACACTCGGGCAAAAGGGGGACAACAGCTTCCCCCTCTTGCATCACCCGAGCCGCCCCGACGAAGTTGTTATTCCTCATGCTCCAATAAAAATTGCCTAACGGCTCAGATGGGACATCCATGTCCCCCCGAGCCTGAACCATCATCCATGATGGTTCTACGGCATTTTCATCTCCGCACTTCGGCAACTCCGATGGGGAACTGGTGTTTTCTGTGAGTTTTTTGATTTGTTTAACTTCTGCATAGCAGATCTAGAGAGCTTACTCTGACCTATTTATTCCAATTTGTTCTTTTAACCGTAAACACCAACGCTGCTCTAAACTGGAAATACCAAGGGGGGGGAGCCTGTCTTAAATGCGTTAAGATTTTAATATACGCACGACTTGTAAGTGCGAGCGCTCTTTAAGTTGCTTGGTACTGAAATAGTCTTGGAATTCGTTCAAAAATGAATCCAACCATTGATGTAGTTCGACTTTTTCGGTACCTAAAAATAAACGCTTCTTAATCAAAACCTCTAGTTTTACATTAGATAACCAAGGCGAGTCATATTCACCAGGTAGCAGTTCAGTAGGTATATATGCATTGATAGCACCACAATGGACAAAGAACCGAATCTCAAACACATCACTTGAAATTAGAAGAGAGTTGTCTGATAAACGTTTTAATTCAGCACCAGTTGGCAGTTCCAGTACTAATCGATCGAATATTTCACCTCCTTGCCCGGTAGCCGAACATAATATAGAGGTACCTCCTTCATCATCATAATCACAGAAAGCTGCTCGTTCTTGGTGATTTCTAGTAATTAATTCTAATACTCGGTTACGTAAGATTTCCTTAGACATGCAGTCTCTTGGGATGCTTTTAATTTTAGACTTATCAACTCCTTCATGTACAAAATATGACCCTAGATGCAAGCCAAGCTTCCTCAAAAATAGAAACTCTGTACACGATGCTACGAGGTTATAGTAGTCCAGCTGATCAGGATCATACTTTGTTGGCGCTGTATCATATTCTTTGTACTTCTTTTCTAAAGCTCGTGAATAAGCCTTATTCTCGAGTGCAAAAGCACGTAAATAGCGAGACATATCATCATTGTATTCATAACCGATGATAGATTTGCCTTCTAAAGTGAATGGTTGAAAAAAGTAAGCACCTCTCAATCGCAGTGTGTATTTAGTTTTTGGGTTGATAAATTTACTAGCTAAATATAACGACACTACAATCAATAAAGCAGCAACGGCTAGTAGGAATTTATTAGCGCCAATTATCTCTGTCAAAAAGTTAGCTAGAAGCGCAACACCAAGTGCGAGACTCACAGCTGAAATAGCCACCGTAATCAGGTTAACTGATTGAATTTTTGAATTTGTAACTGGTTTCATGATTACCTTACTAAATTGAAATTCCTAACACTTGTATAGTGGGGATGCGGCTAACTACATTAGGCTAGTAATAATGTGAATACGCATTTTTCAAATCTACCGCCCCTAAGGTGGGGCTGCTTAAGTTTTTGATAATAATCGATAATTTCTTAAGTGGCAAGTTCAGGTGCGCACACTTTATACTAAAGAGGACCAGAATTGTGCTTGAAATCATTATGACTGTACTAACCTCAGCTAAAGGCTATTAAGTTATGTGGTTAAAAAAGTTTAATTGCAGTAAGTGAACTGTTTTTAGTAGGCTGAATCGTCTTAATTCATACAAATTTTGATATGGTAAACTCACCTAAATACTGTCGGCTATAGCTAGTGTACAGTCTCATAAATTGGCAAATTAAGCCTCGAAATTTACAGGAAACACCTAATCCCCATCGGAGTTGCCGAGGTCATTGAAGGTTCTTGTAAACATTAGGCGCGTGAGCGAGGCATGGATGCCGAGATAGCCTTAGGTGAGCCATGGACGGCGAATATGAGGCGATAGCGATTTTCGAAAATGACAGAGGATCAACAACTTCGTCGGGGCGGCAGGGACTCTTTATGGATGAAATAGGCAAGAGGGGGTTGCCGCTGACTTTTTGACCCCTTCTTGGCCGTGTGTGAGCTGGAAGCTCACGACTTTGGTCAGGCGCAGCCTGATGCCTTAAAAGTCTTGTGTGGGCGAAGCGCCACGATGTTTATCAAGCGGAGCTTGATTGAGCTAGTATGTTAGACGAAGTCTAACTGTTAACCCTAGGCCGTAAGGCCTCACCCCCACTAGACTGTGGATTCAACAAGATTCTTATCAGAGCCCTGATACTTCTAAAACAACTGTTTAATATCATAGGGGCGCCGATGTTATAGCGAAAAGTCTCCTTAGATAGGTGTAGCTGACTTGAATATTATTCAGGCTAATTAAAAAAGTCGTGTGCTAGGTTTAGTGCTTACTAATTTAACGTTAAGGATAAATGGAATTATGCTTAAACTGATATTTACTCTTCTTTTCCTATTTTTTAGCGGGGTTGCCAATGCATACCCTCGCTGTTTTGATGAGCCTTGTATCAGCTATGACAAAGGAACTGTTAGTTATCAAATTGACGATACGCTTGCCGATGGCACACCAGTTAAAATCTCGAGTGAAATAGAAGTGAGCTTTAAAGTGAGCCTGTATCGGGGAGAAATTGTCAATCAACCCACCTTGGTGAAACCAATAGATACCACAATTACGATTGTCTGTGAGGATGATATAGACTGCGACTCTATGGATGGTTTAAACCGCCATGCAGGTGAGAGACTTGTATTTTATAACGATTACCTAAGAGAGAAACCTTTCCTCGACTTAGTCGCGGCGAAACACTTTGTTTACCAAGCTGGAAAAACGGCGTTATTTACGACTACTAATTCACTTAGCACAAGTCGAAGAGAGCTTCTTAGCGCTCTGGCGAAAAATTTTGTGGATAATTTGATTACCCAAGCAGGGTCTCCAATCATTTACATCCAGTTGAAAGGTGAGAACGGATTAGTACTGCATTTAAAATTAGAGCTAAGTAATGACTACTGGAAAATTGCTGATACGGCTGAAGAAGGGCTACGAAATGAGCTTAATCAACTTACAATTCAGTTTAATCAGAGTGAATATGAAGCATTTTATGCGAACCGCCCATGGAGAGAACATTTTCTATCAGGACTGATAAGAATGAAACGCTGCAGAGAAACAACTGTCACTTCAACGGTTGTGGACTCTGACGGTATCCCGACTCGAGTGACTCGTACGGTTACGTCCTGTTGGTATGAATACCGGTAACAGATACTCTTTGCCTTCCTCAATAATACTCATGAACTGTGTGTTCATGGGTATTATTCGTTGTAGTTCATTCACCTGAGTTAAATATGCTTAAAAAATAAAACGAAAGCTATCGTTCAATAACTGCTGATAACCCCATTAATACCAATTCATTATCAGAACTCTGATCGCTCAATAGCAACAGCTATATATAGCTAAAAGTCTACGAAGAAGATGTAGCCGACTTGAATATTATTCAGGCTAATTAAAAAAGTCGTGTGCTAGGTTTAGCGCTTACTAATTTAATGTTAAGGATAAATGGAATTATGCTTAAACTGATATTTACTCTTCTTTTCCTATTTTTTAGCGGGGTTGCGAATGCATACCCTCGCTGTTTTGATGAGCCTTGTATCAGCTATGACAAAGGAACTGTTAGTTATCATATTGACGATACGCTTGCCGATGGCACACCAGTTAAAATCTCGAGTGAAATAGAAGTGAGCTTTAAAGTGAGCCTGTATCGGGGAGAAATTGTCAATCAACCCACCTTGGTGAAACCAATAGATACCACAATTACGATTGTCTGTGAGGATGATATAGACTGCGACTCTATGGATGGTTTAAACCGCCATGCAGGTGAGAGACTTGTATTTTATAACGATTACCTAAGAGAGAAACCTTTCCTCGACTTAGTCGCGGCGAAACACTTTGTTTACCAAGCTGGAAAAACGGCGTTATTTACGACTACTAATTCACTTAGCACAAGTCGAAGAGAGCTTCTTAGCGCTCTGGCGAAAAATTTTGTGGATAATTTGATTACCCAAGCAGGGTCTCCAATCGTTTACATCCAGTTGAAAGGTGAGAACGGATTAGTACTGCATTTAAAATTAGAGCTAAGTAATGACTACTGGAAAATTGCTGATACCGTTGAAGAAGGGCTACGTAATGAGCTTAATCAACTAACAATTTATTTCAATCAGAGTGAATATGAGGCATTTTCTAATAATCGTGCTTGGGGAGAGCATTTCCTATATGGGGGAATAAGAGTAAAAACGTGCGAGAAAACAAGCGTGACTTCAACGATTGTTACTCCAGACGGTAGCCCATCTCGAGTAACACGCACAGTTACTTCCTGTTGGTATGAATACCGGTAACAGATACTCTTTGCCTTCCTCAATAATACTCATGAACTGTGTGTTCATGGGGATTATTCGTTGTAGTTCATTCACCTGAGTTAGATAAGCTGCTGAAATATACTTAAAAAATAAAACGAAAGCTATCGTTCAATAGCACCAGCTAACCCCATTAACACAAGTTCCTTATCAGAACCCTGATACTTCAAAAACAACTGCTGAATATCATTCGGCGCCGATGACACAGCGCAAAACCCATGTTGTGCATAAAACTGTTCCAAATGCGCTAAGGCAAAAATATACGTATTGCCATCACAGAGAACAGACTCCAGTTCTCGCATTAAACGATGCCCAACACCTTGGCCACGAAAATCTGGATGAACCAACATCCCCGTTAAAATGGCTAACTGGCCAATAGGCCTAATTCGCGCACTAGCAGCTATCTCAGAGCAAATAATTTTAGAGGAAGTTAGTTCCCCAAATCTAGCAACACTTGGGTCAGCTTGAGTCAACACGCAGAGTGACTCTTTCTGCAACAAGCGTGCATAAGGCATGTATTGGCGATAGAACTTCTTCACCTCGATGCGTTCATCAGGCGCTAACCAAGTTAATTGCACTGTGTAAATACCTCATTCTTAGTCTGTAGAGAGCCGCACTGGGAATATTGCCTGTACATTGATAGTAATCAGAGTGATACAAATGAAGCAAGTATCCGCAGCAGGGATGCTGTGGTTAAGCCCTCAGGGATGAGTTTATGGCGTCTTGCGTAATTGTGTCACGCTGATGCAAAACCTAATACAATAAATTCCAGAGACAACGACGATTTACTATTTTGAAAAAGTCATCCTTGGCAAATCGTCATAAATGTTCCAGAGATAGCGACGATTTTTTGCCATCCTTGGCAAATAGTCATAAATGTTCCGGACATAAAAAAACCGCCAAGCGGCGGTTTTTATTGGCGTTGAACAAACAACGCCGAACTAATCGGTGACGATTAAAGACCTGCGTCAGCGCGTAGTGCGTCAACTTTGTCTGTTGCTTCCCACGGGAACTCGTTACGACCAAAGTGACCGTATGCTGCAGTCGCTTGGTAGATTGGGCGAGCTAGGTTCAACATCTCTGTTAGACCGTATGGGCGTAGGTCGAAGTGACGACGTACTAGGTCGATCAATAGCTCTTCGCCAACTTTAGCTGTGCCAAATGTTTCGATGCTGATTGAAGTTGGCTCTGCAACACCAATCGCGTAAGAAACTTGGATCTCACAACGGTCTGCAAGACCTGCTGCAACGATGTTTTTAGCAACGTAACGTGCTGCGTATGCTGCACTACGGTCAACTTTTGATGGGTCTTTACCAGAGAAAGCACCACCACCGTGACGAGCCATACCACCGTATGTGTCAACGATGATCTTACGACCCGTTAGACCACAATCACCTACTGGACCACCGATAACGAAACGGCCAGTTGGGTTGATGAAGTATTTAGTGTCTTTAGATAACCACTTAGCCGGTAATACTGGCTTGATGATGGTTTCCATTACACCTTCAATTAGGTCTGCTTGAGTCACATCTTCGCTGTGTTGCGTAGATAGAACAACTGCATCGATACCAGCAATGCTGCCATCTGAGTTATAAGCAAAAGTCACCTGGCTCTTCGCGTCTGGACGCAACCATGGAAGAGTCTTGTCTTTACGAACTTCAGACTGACGCTTAACAAGCTTGTGCGAATAAGTGATAGGCGCAGGCATTAGTACGTCAGTTTCGTTGTTAGCGTAACCGAACATTAGACCTTGGTCACCAGCACCCTGTTCTTTAGGGTCTGCACGATCAACACCTTGGTTGATGTCTGGAGACTGCTTACCAATCACGTTTAAGATGGCGCAAGAATCGGCATCAAAACCCATGTCTGAGTGAGTGTAGCCAATGTCGCGTACAGTCTTACGGGTGATCTCTTCGATATCAACCCAGGCTGAAGTGGTAACTTCGCCGCCAACCATAACCATGCCAGTTTTGACATAAGTTTCGCATGCTACACGAGCTTTTGGATCTTGCTCCAAAATTGCGTCTAGTACCGCATCAGAAATCTGATCGGCGATTTTATCTGGATGACCTTCTGAGACCGACTCAGAGGTAAACAAGTGCTTTGCCATGATGGAAAATCTCGTCTTTAAACAATTTGAATGTGTAGAAGTATCTACATCTAGACGGCTATTCTAGTGTAAAACCGAGTTGATGACACCCCCTTCACCAAATTTTGTGCAGTTACTCGCGGTATTTATTTTGTCCACATTGGCAAAGGTGTATTTTATATTTGGTTTATCGCGCTGTTAATTAAGGTTATTTGTCGTCGGTGTGGGTGAGTGTTCGCAATAAAAAATGATCAAAAAACAGTACTAAAAACTCGCAGGGCAGGCTTAAATCAACTTCACTGTAGATAAAAACGACTAGTTTGTTAGCCTTAGGTGGTCTAAGGGTTATTTATCTAACTTAAAAGTGCCAATTTTTTTCATTCTGGGTGAATTAAATTTGCGTCCTACTGCCTAGTAGGCGAAAATATGGCTCCCAAATTTGCTGTGGTGAAGGGAAAAGCAAATACAAAGTTGCGGCCTTTCACTCTATCTAAGCCTCAATACCTCAAAACCAAGCAGGAGAGAGCATGTCATCTCGTAAAGAACTCGCAAACGCAATCCGCGCATTGACCATGGATGCTGTTCAAAAAGCCAATTCAGGTCACCCAGGTGCACCAATGGGGATGGCTGATATTGCTGAAGTGCTATGGAATGATTTCCTAAAGCACAACCCAAACAACCCTGAGTGGGTTGATCGTGACCGTTTTATTCTTTCTAACGGCCACGGCTCTATGCTTATCTACTCTTTGCTACACCTTACAGGTTATGCACTGCCTATCGAAGAGTTGAAAAACTTCCGCCAGCTTCACTCTAAGACCCCAGGTCACCCTGAATACGGTTACACACCTGGTGTTGAAACGACTACCGGCCCACTAGGCGCTGGTATCAGTAACGCTGTGGGTATGGCGATTGCTGAGAAGACATTGGCTGCACAGTTTAACCAGCCTGGTCACGACATCGTTGATCACTTCACATACTGCTTCCTAGGTGATGGCTGTTTGATGGAAGGTATCTCTCACGAAGCGTGTTCTCTAGCCGGCACTTTAGGCCTAGGCAAGCTAATCGCATTCTGGGATGACAACGGTATCTCTATCGATGGTCACGTAGAAGGTTGGTTCACTGACGATACGCCTAAGCGTTTTGAGTCTTACGGCTGGCATGTCATTGCTAACGTAGACGGTCACGACAGCGACGCAATTCGCGCAGCTATCGAAGAAGCTAAGTCTGTTACAGACAAGCCAACGATGATCTGCTGTAAAACGACTATCGGTTTCGGTTCTCCAAACAAGTCTGGCAGCCACGATTGTCACGGCGCACCACTAGGTGATGCTGAAATTGCTGCTGCACGTGAATTCCTTGGTTGGAACCACGGCGCATTCGAAATTCCTGAAAACGTTTACGCGGGTTGGGATGCTAAAGAAACTGGCGCTGCGAATGAAGCAAGCTGGAACGACAAGTTCGCTGCCTATGAAGCTGCTTTCCCTGAATTAGCTGCTGAATATAAGCGTCGTGTTATCACGGGTGACTTGCCTGCAGATTTCGAAGAAAAAGCACAAGCTTTCGTTCAAGAGTGTCAAGATAAAGCCGAAGGTATTGCTAGCCGTAAAGCATCACAAAATGCGATTGGTGCATTTGGTGCCATCCTACCTGAAATGCTAGGTGGCTCGGCAGATCTAGCCGGTTCAAACCTAACGCTTTGGTCTGGTTCTAAAGGCATTCAAGACGACCCAGCTGGTAACTACATCTACTACGGTGTACGTGAATTCGGTATGAGCGGTATCATGAACGGTGCTTCTCTACACGGTGGTTTCATCAACTACGGCGCAACTTTCATGATGTTCATGGAATACGCGCGTAACGCAGTACGTATGTCTGCACTGATGGGCATTCAGAACATCTTCGTTTATACCCATGACTCTATCGGTCAAGGTGAAGATGGTCCTACTCACCAGCCAGTTGAACAGCTTGCAAACCTTCGTATGACACCAAACATGACAGTATGGCGTCCATGTGATGCGGCTGAAACTGCTGTATCTTGGAAGAATGCAATTGAGCGCCGTAACGCGCCAACATCGCTAATCTTCAGCCGTCAAAACCTACCTGCGCAAGCACGTACTGCCGAGCAGTTAGCTAACGTAGTTAAAGGTGGTTATGTACTAAGTGATTGCGCTGGCACGCCAGACCTAATCCTTATTGCTACTGGCTCTGAAGTTCAGCTAGCACTTGATTCTGCTGCTGCGCTAACTGAGCAAGGTCAGAAGGTTCGCGTAGTGTCTATGCCATCGACTAACGAGTTCGATAAGCAAGACGCTGCTTATAAAGAGTCGGTACTACCAAGCTCAGTGACTAAGCGTGTGGCGATTGAAGCGGCTCACGTTGATTTCTGGCACAAGTATGTTGGCTTTGGCGGCGCAGTAGTGGGCATGTCTACCTTCGGTGAGTCAGCGCCAGGCGGCGACTTGCTGAAGCACTTTGGCTTCACAGTTGACAACGTTGTAGCTACCGTTAACGGGCTATAATTAACTGCGGTGTTAAGGCAAATGATACAACGGCTTACCTAATGAGGTAGGCCGTTGTTTTATCAATAAACAGGCTGCTAAAGGGATAGAAAGCTTTCATGATCAGAGTCGCTATTAATGGCTACGGCCGCATTGGTCGTTCAATTCTTCGTGCACTGTATGAGTCTGCAAAACGCGACCGTATTCAAATTGTGGCGATTAACGAGTTGGCAAAACCAGAAGCCATGCTTCATTTGACTCAGTACGACACCACTCACGGCCGCTTCCACACCCAAGTTAAGCTCGATAATCAGCATATGATTATTGGCGACGATGCCATTAAGCTGCTGCATGAACCCGATCCTGCTAAATTGCCCTGGAAAGAGATGGATATCGATATCGTTTTCGAAGCCACGGGTGTAATTAACGACAGGCTGGAATGTGAGGCGCACATTCAAGCTGGCGCCAAACAAGTATTAATCAGTCATCCATCATCAAGTGATGTCGATGCCACCATAGTTTTTGGTGTGAACCAAGATTTACTTAAGGCCGAACATACGGTTGTGTCTAATGCCTCTTGCACAACAAACTGTATCGTACCGGTTATCGATGTGCTCGACAGGCACTTCGAAGTTAAAAGTGGTGCCATTACCACTATCCATTCGGCGATGAACGATCAGCAGGTGATCGATGCCTATCATGACGATCTGCGAAGAACCCGCGCCGCTGGGCAATCAATTATTCCAGTAGATACTAAACTTGCTCGTGGTATTGAGCGCATCTTGCCGCATATGAAAGACAAGTTTGAAGCTATCTCTGTTCGAGTTCCGACCATCAATGTTACCGCTATCGACCTTTCCGTTACGCTAAATAAGCGCGTCGATATCGAGACCGTTAATCAGGTACTAAAACAAGCCACTGAAGGTTCTTTCTCAGGCGTGGTCGGCTTTACCAATGAGCCGTTAGTCTCTTGTGATTTTAACCACGACCCGCGCTCAAGCATTGTCGATGGCACCCAGACTCGCGTCAGCGATGGCCACTTGGTCAAGTTACTGCTCTGGTGTGATAACGAGTGGGGCTTTGCTAACCGCATGCTAGATACCAGTTTAGAGATGATAAAGGCTAAAAGCAGGACCTAGGTTTGAGAGCTGAGAAGGTCCTAGGTTTTAAGAGCTGAGAAGGTCCTAGGTTCTAGGAAAAGCTAAGACGGTGCGAGCCGAGACGGAAAAGCTAAGCCAGTACAAGCAAAGACGGATAAAGCCGGAAAAGCAAAAGATAACAAACAGTAAAGGTGGTGCTTTTGGCTTTTGCTGTTTCTAGTAGGGCGTAGCCCGTCCTCGCAGCGAAGCGTCCTAGGATCTAGGTCCTTTTTTTAAAGCAAAAGCATTGTACAGAGACTCGAACGTCGGTGTTGTGTCCCGGTGGTCGGGTAATATCGTTTTATTGAATTTTGCTCAACTTAAATTTTTTAACTTTAATTTTAACTTAGATAGTAAGGAAGCATGAAAATGACGATTCTTAATATGAAAGATTTAGACCTTCAAGGTAAGCGTGTGCTTATTCGTGAAGATCTTAACGTACCAGTCAGCGATGGTGTGGTAACCAGTGACGCGCGTCTGCGTGCTTCTCTACCAACGATTAAGCTTGCGCTTGAAAAAGGTGCGGCGGTTATGGTGATGTCTCACCTAGGCCGTCCAACTGAAGGCGAGTTCAATGCTGAGTTCTCTATGCAGCCTGTAGTTGATTACCTAACAAAGGCGCTAGATTGCCCTGTACGCCTAGCAGCAGACTACCTAGACGGCATCGAAGTGGCTGTCGGTGAAGTGGTAGTGTTTGAAAACGTGCGTTTTAACTTGGGTGAGAAGAAGAACGACGAAGCGCTGGCTAAGAAGATGGCGGCACTTTGTGACGTATACGTGATGGATGCATTCGGCACGGCTCACCGCGCACAAGCATCGACTCACGGTGTTGGTCTGCACGCGCCTATCGCTTGTGCGGGTCCATTGTTAGCGGGTGAGTTAGAAGCCTTAGGTAAGGCTCTTGATAACCCAGCACGCCCAATGGTAGCCATTGTTGGTGGTTCTAAAGTTTCAACAAAACTGACAGTGCTTGAAAGCCTTTCAACTAAAGTTGACCAACTTGTAGTGGGTGGCGGCATCGCCAACACTTTCGTTGCTGCAGCAGGCCACAAGGTGGGTAAGTCGCTTTATGAGGCCGACCTGATTGAAGAAGCTCAACGCCTTGTTGCTAATGCGCAGAGCCGTGGTGGTGACATTCCAGTACCTACTGATGTGGTTGTTGCAGGCGAGTTCAGCCCTACCGCAACTGCAACGCTGAAAGATGTAAGCGATGTATCTGACACAGATATGATTTTCGATATCGGCCCAGATAGCGCCGAAGCTTTAGCCGAGATCATCAAAAATGCTGGCACGGTTGTATGGAACGGTCCAGTCGGTGTATTTGAGTTTGATCAGTTCGGTGAAGGGACTAAGCGTATTGCTCAAGCAATTGCCGAGTCAAATGCCTTCTCTATCGCTGGCGGTGGTGACACATTAGCGGCTGTCGATAAGTATGGTATCGCCGACAAGGTGTCTTATATCTCAACGGGTGGCGGCGCTTTCCTAGAGTTTTTAGAAGGAAAAGAGTTGCCAGCAGTTGCCATGCTTGAGAGCCGCGGCCAGTAATCGACAACTATACTAGTGGCAACATACAAAAAAATTACCAAACTGGTTGTTGGCGGGCTTTAAATCGACATTTGTCAGAGTTACACTAGCCGCCAACAAATCAGTGAACAATTTTGTATAAAAAACAGTTTTAACAAACGCTTTAGTGCTTGTTGATAAGGCTGTTTTACACAGTATAGATAACAATAAAAATTAACAGTAACCGCTTTAGTGTTCATCAGTTTAATACTGGTAACGTTAGAGTATAAAAATCCATCCAAACGATAGTGACCTTGGTGAGGCGACTCACCCTATTATTGGAGTAAAAAATGGCCTTAATTTCCCTACGTCAAATGTTAGATCACGCTGCAGAGCACGGATATGGCGTTCCAGCGTTTAACGTGAATAACCTTGAGCAGATGCGTGCAATTATGCAGGCAGCTGAAGCAACAGACAGCCCAGTAATCGTTCAGGCTTCTGCTGGTGCACGTAAGTACGCACGTCCACAGTTTCTAAAGTATCTAATGGCTGCTGCACTTGAGCAGTATCCAGATATCCCAGTATGTATTCACCAGGACCACGGTACTGATCCTGATATCTGTCAGCGTTCTATCCAGTTGGGTATGTCATCTGTAATGATGGACGGCTCTTTGATGGCTGATGGTAAGACACCAGCATCATATGAGTACAACGTAGACGTGACTCGCCGTACAGTTGCTTTTGCTCACGCTTGTGGTGTGTCTGTTGAAGGTGAAATCGGCTGTCTAGGTAGCCTAGAAACCGGTATGGCTGGTGAAGAAGACGGTGTTGGCGCAGAAGGTATTCTAAGTCACGACCAACTGCTAACGACGCCTGAAGAAGCGGCGCGTTTCGTTGCTGATACGCACGTCGATGCTCTAGCAATTGCTATTGGTACTAGCCACGGTGCTTACAAGTTTAGCCGTAAGCCTACCGGTGACGTTCTGCGTATCGACCGTATC
The DNA here is from genome assembly GCF_000018285.1 of Shewanella pealeana ATCC 700345. Taxonomy (NCBI): domain Bacteria; kingdom Pseudomonadati; phylum Pseudomonadota; class Gammaproteobacteria; order Alteromonadales; family Shewanellaceae; genus Shewanella; species Shewanella pealeana. The sequence goes on from NC_009901.1 coordinate 979,777, forward strand.
AAAGAGATCCACGCACGTATTCCTAACACTCACCTTGTTATGCACGGTTCATCTTCAGTGCCGCAAGAGTGGTTAGAGATCATCAACCAGTATGGTGGTGCCATCCCTGAAACTTACGGTGTACCACTAGAAGAGATCGTTGAAGGCATTAAGCACGGCGTGCGTAAGGTCAACATCGATACCGATCTACGTCTAGCATCAACTGGTGCGGTACGTAAGTTCCTTGCTGAAAACCCAGCGGAATTTGACCCACGTAAATTCTTGAAGGCGTCAATGGAAGCGATGGCTGACATCTGTACTACGCGTTACGAAGCTTTCGGTTGTGCGGGTATGGCGTCTAAGATCAAGCCTAAGTCACTACAAGCTATGTATAAAGCTTACCAGTCAGGCGAACTTGATCCACAAATCAAGTAAGTTTAACTGTTAGTACTACTTCGACTAAAGCACCTATGCTTTAGCATAAAAATACCTGCCAATGTGCAGGTATTTTTTTGCCTGCTGTTTATTGGCTGTGAGCATAGAAGTGATTCAATTGCTAATGCCCTTAGCCTAGTTGCATTTCAATTGTTAGTACAAAGTGTTAATATTGCGCCGATTTTTAGGGAGTTTGGTAAACGGAGTACTAAATATTATGAAAAAAATGCTTACGGCTATGGCTGTGGTAATGGCGGCTCCTTTTGCTGCGCAAGCAGGGGCTGACTTTGTTGAAGGCGATAAGACCTTTGCTGGTGAAGCCGAGCTCGGTGCGACATTAACCACAGGTAACACTGAAACCTCGTCGGTGAAAGGTCGTCTAAACATGTTGCAAGAGCTAGGTAATTGGGAAAACCAGTACCTGTTTGAAGGCTTGTATAAAGAAGACACTGGAGAGGTTACTGCTAAGCGTTACTACGGCGGTATTCAAGGTGATTACAAGTTCGATGACAAGAACTACATGTATATCACCGGCAACTATGAAGTCGATCCATTTACTGGTTATGACTATAAGGCCGTTGCTTCAGCCGGTTATGGTCACAAGTTTATTGACAGCGGTAACATGTTCCTAAGTGCTGAGATTGGTCCTGGTTATATCTACAAGAAGTTAGATGATGAGCAGACTGCAATACTCGGTTATGATAACGAAGATAGCGTTGTCGCTCACGGCGCGATGAACTTCACCTATGAGTTCAGTGAAACTTCCAAGTTTACTCAACTGTTTGTTGCTGACTATGGTGATAGCTTAGAAGGTCGTTCTGAGTCGGCAATTACGGCTAATATCGTCGGCGCACTCGCCATGAAATTTGCAGTTATTGTTCGTTACAATGACAGCCCATTAGATGACAAAGAGAGCACAGATACAGAGACAAACATGACTCTGTTATACGCCTTCTAAATAGATTGACAGCGAAGATATCGACGTAGCCGATATTTGTCTGTTGCGCTAATGAGTGTAAACTTTTGTCAATAAAAGGCACCCAATGGGTGTCTTTTTGTTTTTGTTTGGTGTTCTTTTGAGCGGTAAGTTTTTCAAGGATTTAGAAATACCAACCCATAAGTCATCTATGTAACCACATGTATCTCCAGTTGGTTAAATAATAACAAAATTAGTGTGCTAGACCTCACGAAAGCTAAATCCGCCTCCCGTTTCATGCTAATTAATCACGGACTCTATGAGTGAATGCCAGTAAACTATTTGGTAATTATTGAGTCAGAGTGGTTAACGTGTATATAGGTCCGTACCGATTTGATGTCGAGCTTGGCGAGCTGATTTTTACTGGCTCAGAAAAAGCCTCGACATTTAAATTATCTAATATCGAATTTTTAGTCATAGATCAGTTGCTGGCGGCCAGAGGCCAGGTTGTATCTATAGAATCGATGTGCGATAAGCTTTTACCAACGGTTGTGACCCATCATGATATTGCAACTGCGGTACAAAACATTAAACGCTTTCTTGGTACTGAGCATGCTAGTTGGATTGAAGTTATTAGTAAGCAAGGTTACCTATTGCATGTTAAAGCACAAAATAAGCCGATGTTTAACTGCACACTCAATTCATTCTCGATTAAAAACTATGTACTGTGTTTAATTCTTGGGATTTTACTGATCATTTTTCTAGCGACTAATCTACAAACAACATCAGATATTCGTTTGTCGATGCCAGATAAAGTCAAAATCGCAGGAACTGACTCAATTTTGGTTCCTATATATGAAAATGATGCAGATAGAGACAAGTACCACAGTCGGATTAAAGAGCTATCGCAGTCGCTAGCAAGCTGTGACAAGCTTAAGTGGCAACGGGTTTATATTGCACCATCGAGCGATGGTAATAGGCTTGAGTTTTTGATGAATAACTTAGCCGATGACGGTAAGGCTTGTAACAATTTAAAAGTGAATAATGTGGCTAATAATTGGCATTTTATTGATAGTGAATGGTTAAAAAAGGCTGGATTCTGTGAGTAAAGGAATAAATTGCGGGCCGTTTTCTGGTTTCAAGTCTACACCAATACTTGCTACATTAACGTTTATCTTTGGCTTATGTCTGCTACTGGATCACGTCATCGACCCAGATGAAGCTTCAATGCTTTCCTGTACCTCGGGGTCTTATCGTGTTGGAACAGGTTTTGAAGCGACTCAACGACTCGAAATGACCAATACTCGAAAGGGGGTCGATTTATCGTTAAGCTTTTTTAAGGGAGATCAGCTGGCCCATAAGATTATGGCTAAGGGGAGCGTGACCAAGGTTAAGGCGCCTATTCTTACCTATGAAGTGGAATTAAAGCAGGGCCAGTATTTAAGAGGCTTGTTACAAGTTGATTATAGTGAGTCATTACAAACGGCAATCACTGAGGCGCAAAATCAACTTTCTGATGAGCCAAGTAAACCCTTTCTGATAAAGGTACTGGAGATGAATAAAGCCGCAAGTGCCGTTACGATTCAAATTACTCCTGGTAATCATCTATGGTCTTGTAAACTTAGTAACTAGCCTTCTTTGATGATAGGCTAGCTTAGTCACTACAAACGCCGAAATTTCAGTTAGACTAAGTGGAGTCTATGTTATTTATTAAGCATAATTCCTGACGGTTACAGTTCCCTTAATTGTGCTAGCGATAACAAGATCGCGTTTAATTGAATAGGCGAATGGAGATCATTAAGCCAGTTGCATCCCTCATACCATAAAGTTAAATTTTGTCAGTACCTCATCATTTTCTTTGTCATTTAAAAGGTCTATGTGTCTAAAGTCAGAATAAAGCAGGAAGAAGCGCTATCGATTAAATTTCTTCATCAGATGGAGTCCGGTGATAGCCGACGTCTCGATCTGTATTTTTTTCTTCCTAAAGAGATGGGCATTAACCCACAGAGCCTTAATGAGGAGGAGTATTATCACTCCTCGATTACTGGGCGCCGCTCATACTATTCATCGGGGCTACATCTGCCTTTAGTACAGAGTCGCTTTGTGAGCCAGAAAAAGCGCACTGTCGACGAATTCAGGCTCTACTTGAACTTGTTTGCCTACCAGTTTTCGGTGGCGATTGAGACCGACAGCAAGGAGTTGTCTCAGGTTGAAGATCTTGAGAAATTTTATCACTTACTCGATGAGTTGAGTGAGCAGGTCATTCATCTACTCAAGCGTTTTAGACGTAACGAACCCAGTGATGAAAAGTGGAAGTCCTATTTCGAAAACGCCGATAACTATCTGTCTTGGCTATGTGAGCAGCGCTTACTCAAACTGCTTGCCCACGCTCCTAGAAGCAGTGACTTTACTGAAGTGAGCGAAAAGGTGGTTGCGCTATGTCGAGCCGAGGCCTTGTACCGACAAGAGCATAATTATAACTCGGCACAAACCATCAAAGATCCTAACCGTATTGCCAATAAGATGCTGCTGCTACGGCGCTTAATTCAGCAAGGTGTCGTGCTTAAAGAGGAGCTAAAAACCTTAGGAGTTGGGCTTAAGAAGATGACCACGGGTATTGCTACTGGCATGGTGATGTTGGTGGTCTCTGCATTGATTATCAAGGCTCAGGGCTTTTTTAGCGGCCTGACGATTGCTTTAGTGCTGACTTTGGCGGTGATCTACGGTTTCCGTGAGATTTTTAAAGACGATATTCGTAATGCGATGTGGCGTATCATTCAAAAAGGTCGGCCACGTTGGAGTCGAGTGTTAAGTGATACCACCAGTAAAAATATCATCGCACGCCAATTAGTTTGGCTTGAGTTTATGCGTAAAAAGGAGCTACCTGAAGCCGTCTCAAAGATCCTGACTAAGCGACATAGCCAGAATAAAGTTGACTCAGAGATCTTCCATTACGGTATCCATACTCGAGTTTCGCAGAAGGACTTCTTAGCGGGATATTCGATGATCCAGGAGCAGGTTAACTTTAGCTTTGTGCCTTTTGCTCGTAACTTGGAGCGGGGTAAGGCTAAGATCTATAAGGAGCAAGACGGTAAGATAAGTAATGAGTCCGTTGAACGTCGCTATCAAGTGAATTTGATTGTTGCGCTGCGTGAAGGCAAACAGGAATTCCAATATGCGCGCTACAAAATCACCATGAATCGTTCTGCAATTATTGAGATTACTGAGAGTGACTTGCCTTCTGGGGTTGCCTGTATGAAAGAAGCGCCATTCGAAGAGGAACTTAAAGGTGCAAGCCCTCTCGCTGACTGAGGGCTCATCTGATGGTTCGAGGCTCATTCTAAGTAAGCTTTATAACTAAATTTATCCTAGGCAAACATAAGCTAAAACTATGAGTTCAATCTATGTCTCAGTTAAGCGCTTAAGTTAATAGCCTAAGTTAATAGACTAAGTTAATAGCCTAAGTTAATAGACTAAGTTAATAGCCTAAGTTAATAGACTAAGTTAATAGACTAAGTTAATAGGCTAGGTTAACAGTCGGGTGTAGGCCTGGCAGATATTCTGCTCACCAGTCTGTTTTGCCCGCTTTAGGGCCACTTCGGCATTGGCAATAAACTGCTCAAGATCTTGTCCCTCTTGATAGGAGGCGATGCCGATGCAGATCCCTTCACCTAGTCCATTGTCGGTCAGTTTATTGAGAGTCTCAATGGCGAAGTAGTGCGCCTGATCTGAGTCTGTATCGGGCAATACCACGATAAGCTTACCGAGCTGCCAATGGGACATTTGGTAGCGGTGTGGCAAGTCTCGTAGTAAATGGATCTCGACCTCTTTTTGACGAGATTCAAGCTGGCCAATATCACTCATATGGCTCAACATATCTTCGGCGCTGATATCTATCATGAGCAAGCTGGAGAAGTCTTTACAGTGTTGGCTTAAATTGTTGAAGTATCTTTCCAGATCGCCTTTGTGGTTGAAGATAGTACTCCTATGGGGGACTAAGCCACTGGCGCCTCTATTAGCGGGATCGAGTCTCGCTTGCTCGAAAGTACAGAGAATAAACTCTAGCTCCCCGCCGCTGTCTAGGTGGCCTTTCAAGGTTGTTTGCAGGCAGGTCTCTTCCTTATGACCAATCTGAGCAAATACAGGCCCTTTCCAAGTGCCTTGAATGATCAACTGTTGCGCTATTTGCGGCCAATGGTTGCTAAAGTCCTCACTTAATAAGTGGGTAACATTTAGCGCTTCATCATCTTCAATTTGAAGCAAGGTATTGAAAGCGTTATTTGACTTAACCACAATGCCTTTGGGATCGGTCAATACACAGGCCATGGGACCATCGTTAAGTAAGAAGTTTAACATCGCCTCTTTTTGGCTTTGTTTTAGCTCGCTAATATCTTCAAAAGTGACCAGCATATAGCGACGTTTTTTATCTATGCCCATTTCAATACGAACACGGATCTTAAGCCAGGTATCGGGTTCAACTTCAGAGTTGAGCTCACTTTGCCAGTGCTGGACTGTGTCCATCTGCTGCAAAAATTCATTATATTGATCATCATTCAAATTAAGAATGCGTTGTAAACTACGATCTGACAGTTCATCGATAGGCAGTGCCAGCAGTTTAGATACAGTAGGGTTAGCGGTTAGCACTCGGCCGCTATCGTTAGTAATGAGGCAACCGACATCACTATCGAATAAACGGTTAGTCATTTCAATACTGAACTCACGGGAGCGCTGTACTAATCGGTACGCATGGGTCAAGAAGATGACTAAGCTGACCAATAGCGTTAGCAGTATCGCCCCTGCAATCAGGATATTGCGCCATTGGGAGAATTTTGCAGCTATGTCTTCATTCTTGATATAAGACACTAAAAAATACTCGCGACGGGTTTCATACTGAGTCGTTAGCTCTACCTTCAAATAAACGAAAGTGGCAACATCACCGTGGAACTGGCCGAAATTGCTCATGGCCATCTTGCGCCAAAGGGCGGGGTAAGACTGCTTCAAGCTGCCGCCCATGGTTTCAGGTAATCGGCTAATGTTGGGTTTTGACTGGGCTCCAGCATAGAGTAAGCCTTGGGTATCTAACATCATTAGCGGCGCCTGTTTACTCGAGTAGGCGGGTTTTATGCTTTTGAGCATTTTCGACATCGAGTTATAGGTAACTAGGTAGCCTCGAATGCTCTGATCGGGGTTTTCAAGCCATGCAAACTGATACATGAAGGGCTCAAGCTTGCCGTTAATCGGAGTAAATTCAAGTGGTGAGGTGTAAATCTCATTGCCGCCCATATTGCGGGTAGCACCGAGTAATGCGGGAGGGAGGCTCTCCTTGCCAAAATCATTACTGGTGGCAAATCTGTGCAGGCCTTGTGGATCGTACAGGGCTATTCCTAACAATTCAGGGACGTTATCGACTAAGATATCCCAGTTAGCGAGTAACTTAGCTTGGTTTTCAGGGCTCGGTAGCGCAAGGTAATGTTTAAGCAGTTCTGACTTTGCAAACATCTGGGTTCTAAACTGCTGGAAAGTCACTTTATCTGAGATTAACGCGCCAACTGCTTGCAGTTCGCTGTATCTTTGGGTTGCCCAGTCTTCCTGCAAACGCCTTTCACCTAAGGTGATAATGATATTCGTCAGTATGATCACCGACACAAGCAGCATACAGAGCTGACTAGCGGCGGCTATAATACGAGCTTGGGACCAATGGATCCCCTGGGCACTTATCAATAAAGGTAGTTTGCGGGTTAGCATGTATCGAATTTGATGACAGTTATTATGCTCAGCATCTTAACACGAATTAACCCTCTAACCAGTGTTTGTTAATTGCAATTTAACAAGAGCTTCGGGCGTTTCTCTGGCTTTTTGTTAATATAGGATTAACCGACGATATCCAGTTGTCGCTGTTTAAAGCTAGCACCTCTGCTTTCGACTATCTTACGGCATGCTTGGATATCGACACCTTCTAAGCCATTGATCGCGGAGACCTGCACATCCTTAATATACTGAGGTGCAAGCTTAATAAATTCGAGTAGGGCAGGATAAGCACCGGCCAGCTTGGGACGGCAATGCTGTTGATATAGCGCCTCGGTATCGGCATTGAGTGAAATCGACAGGCTATCAACACAAGTGGCAAGCTCTGGCAAGATATTGCGTCTGTGGAACAGGTTTCCTAGTCCATCGGTATTGACCCTGATCCTGCCGCCTCGCAGCTTAATCTCTTTCGCGACCTCGAGTAGAGTGGTTAAATTTAACGTTGGCTCGCCATAACCACAAAACACATATTCATCAAATTCTGACACATCACCCAATTGCGCAATTAGCTCCTGGCTCTTAGGTTGACGATTAAGGTCAAGTTGATATTGGTGCACCTGTTTACTGCCATTATGTTTCGGGCAAAATTGGCATCTTAAGGTGCAACGACCGGTAATATTGAGATAGCGGCTATCACGGATATCGTAAACGAGTGTGGCTTGGTTGTCGGTCATGAGCGTGTTTATCGAGAGATGATGCACAAGAGCATAATGGTTCAGGCTGCATAAATCTGTCTGCTAGATCGAATTCTCTAATATAGGGCGTGTGAAGGTGCATTAAAAAGGGAGACTCAATGTCTCCCTTTTTTAAATTGGCTTATGTCCCGTCCTGAGATAAGTTGACACATTGGAGACTTATCTATGAAACCTTCAGGTTCTATCAGCAATAAACGTACTCAGCGTGATTACACATTAGGCTTTAAATTAGCCGTCGTCAGCCAAGTAGAAAAAGGCGAGCTGACCTATAAGCAAGCTCAAGACCACTATGGTATCCAAGGAAGAAGTACCGTCCTTACATGGTTACGAAAGCATGGTAGATTAGACTGGTCCCAGCCTATTGAGCACTCTCCTATGTCTAAATCTAAAGAAACGCCAGCCCAGAAAATTAAGCGATTGGAGAAGCAAGTCTCTAATCTAGAAATGAAAAACATGATTTATGGCGATATGGTCGAGTTGCTTAAAAACGAATACGGCATCGATTTAGAAAAAAAGTACTTAGCCGAACGCTCTGGTTCGCCAAAGTAAAAGGCACCATAAAGTTAGCCACAGCGAGTCGGCAGTTCAACTTATCTAGACAAGCAATTTATCAATGGAAACAACGCAGAACGGCAAAAGCTGAAACGCTTAAACCTGTGATGAAGATGGTCATGTATTGGCGCCAGTTTATGCCTAGAGTGGGGACGCGCAAGCTCTACCAGCTCATCAAGCCACAACTGATAGAACAAGGGATAAAGCTCGGTAGAGATGGGTTATTTCAGTATTTGAAGCAACAAAATATGCTGGTAAAACCCAGAAAAAATTACACTAAAACGACCAATAGCCATCACTGGCTAAGAAAGTATCCCAACTTACTAAAAGACAGAGCGGTCAAGCGTGTTGAAGAGGTGCTCGTTAGCGATATCACCTACGTGAAATCAGATGAGGGGACGCACTATTTGTCTCTGGTAACAGATGCGTACTCAAGAAAGATAATGGGATATGAGTTAAGCCATGAAATGAAAGCTTGTGACGTGGTCAAAGCATTGAATATGACGATAAAGAATCGTCAGACAACAGGCGATGCCATTCACCACTCAGATAGAGGGATGCAGTACTGCTCAGCTGAGTACCAGGAGACGTTAGCGGCAAATGGTATTACTCCGTCCATGACAGATGGATATGACTGCTACCAAAATGCACTTGCAGAGCGGGTTAATGGGATTTTGAAGCACGAGTTTTTGCTTTATCGCTGCCGTACGATGAAGGAGCTCGATATGTTAATCAAAGAGTCGATAGAGACTTATAACCATTTAAGGCCGCATCTTAGTTTAGGGATGAAAACCCCTAATGAAGTACATAAAAAAGCCAGTCGGGAGTTCCAACTGGCTTAATAAAAACCGTCAACCTATTTTAGGACTAGACATTATGACTATATCGAAGCTTGATCAGACTTAGGTTGCCACCACCAGTGGAAGAAGCGGCTAAAGCCTCGCTTCACATCGTCCAATATGATGTAAAGAATAGGTACCAAGATTAAGGTGACCACAGTCGAGAACAAAATACCGAATGCCAATGATGCTGCCATAGGGATCACAATCTGTGCCTGTAGGCTTCGTTCTAGCAAGATGGGCACTAAGCCCACAAAGGTGGTCAGTGAAGTCAGTATAATCGCCCTGAAACGATAGCAGCCTGAATTGACCGCGGCCTTGATGATGCTATGACCTTCGGCGCGTGCACGGTTAACAAAGTCGACCAAGATAAGCGAGTCGTTCACCACTACACCGGCTAGTGCCACTATGCCACAGAGGCTCAAGATACTCATATTCAGTCCGAGGATGAAGTGGCCGAATAGGGCGCCAATCATACCGAATGGGATCACCGACATGATGATCAGTGGCTGACTATAAGATTTCAGCGGGATTGCCATCAGGGCATAGATGGTGAACAGCGCGAAGAAGAAACCTTGTAGCAGGCTAATCAGGGCGCTTTGCTCATCGGCACTGCCGCCATCGAGTGCGGTTGAGATATTAGGGTACTTAGCCTGCAACGCGGGTAGGAAGTCCTTTTGGATTTCGCTGACGACTTTAGATGGCTCAACCTTATTGGTATCGGCGTTGGCGATAATGCTAATTGCACGGCGACCATCGACACGAGTTATCGAAGAGTAGGAGTCACCCAGCTGCAGTTCCGCTACCGTTGAGAAGGGAACCGACGCACCGCTAGGAGTGCGAATAAGCATATTCTCGAGATGGCCAACGGTGCGACGCTGCTCAAGCGGATAACGCACCATCACCTTTACTTCCTCTTTATTACGCAAAATACGCTGGGCTTCATAACCGTAGAAGCCATAACGCACTTGGCGAGCAAGGTCAGACAGCGTCAGCCCTAATGCTTCGGCTTCTGGACGGATCTTTAGCTTGATCTCTTGGCTGCCAGAGGAGAAGTTATCAGAAATATCATACACGCCTTCATAGCTACGAAGCTTCTGCTTGAGTTCTTCAGAGGCTTTCGATAGTTGATCTAGGTTACTCGATGTCAGTCTAAAGGAGATATCACCGCCGGCGTCGTTGGTGCTGGCATTGATACTTAACTTCTTCACCGCGACGAGCTCTGGCAATTGCTTGCGCCAAGCGCTCGCAATGGCCTCACCATCGACATCGCGATCTTCACCTTTAGTTAGTTCGGCGAATAGGAAGGCAGAGGTGCGCGAGCTCATATTGATAAAGCTGTGCTTAACCACCGGGTAGCCAACCTCTTGTTCCATCTCATCGTTCATGGCATACAGGGCTTCTTCAACTTCCTGCACAACTTTAAGGGTATTTTCTTCAGAGCTACCCTCATCCATATCGATATGAACTTGGATGAAGTCAGATGGGATATCGGGGAAGAACACCCAGCGAACCTGACCACTGATCACCAGCGCGATAGAGAGTATGAGCACCCCAACAAAAACCGCTACCGTATTGTAGCGCTGCACGATACAACGCTCTAAGAATGGACGGTATTGATTATGAATAAAGTATTGTACCTTGTCATTTAAGCCGGCTTTAAATCGGCCTAGTAATCCAAGCTGCTCTCTGGGCTTACGTGGTTTCATATGGGCGAGGTGAGCCGGTAAAATCAGTTTTGATTCCACCAAGGAAAACAGCAGACATAAGATCACTATCATGCCGATGGATTTCCAGATAATGCCTTGAGGCCCGGAGACCATTAACATAGGCATAAAGGCTGCTATGGTGGTTAGTACCCCGAAGGTCGCGGGCATAGCCACTTTCTTGGCTCCTTTGACCACGTTCTCTAGGGAGTGGCCATTCTCCTCAATCTCTGTGTAGGCACTTTCGCCGATGACAATGGCGTCATCCACCACTATCCCTAACACCAGAATGAAGGCAAACAGGGTTAACATATTAATCGATAGCGAGAAGGGTTCTAGCGGCATAAACAGCATGGCGCCGAGGAAACACACCGGCAGCCCCATCATCACCCAGAAGGCGAGCTTTATCTCTAAAAATAGCGCTAGGATAATAAACACTAGCAGCGCACCATAAAACATGTTGGAAAGCATCATGTTTAAGCGGCCTTTGAGATAGTGGGTGAGGTCACCCCAAGTATCCAGTTTAGCGCCAGCAGGCAATGCATCACGTTTCTGTTCGATATAACCTTTAACTTGCTCGGAGATATCCAGCGCGTTTTGATCATCGACACTGAGTACTTCGATGATCGCGGCGGGTTGACCGTTAAAGCGGGTGTACTCTAATCGCTCTTCGAAACTATCGTTAATGGTGGCCACTTGCGGCAGCATGACTCGGCTACCGTCTGGGCGAGTGCTCACTACGATTTGCGAGAAATCTTCGCCTGTGTAAGCTTGGCCTTTGGTGCGCAGTAAGATGTCGCCATCTTTAGCGCGAATCGAGCCACCAGGTAGATCGATTGAAGAGTTTTGTACCGCCTGTGCCACCTGTGAGAAAGTCAGGCCATACTCTCTGAGTTTATCTTCCGACAGTTCAATGCCTATCTCATATTCTCGTACACCAGTGACTTGAGCTCTGGTGACTGCGGGCAGTAAGGCCACCTCGTCACGTACAGTTTTCGCCAACTCTTTCATCTCTTGCAGCGACTGATCGCCATAGACTGAAATCCAGATCACATTGTTTTCTGGCTTAATACGAAAAATATTGGGTTTCTCAATATTCACCGGAAAGGTGGAGATGGCATCGATGCGCAGTTTGGCTTCATCGAGAATATCTTGCGGATCGTAGCTGTCTTCTACCTCGATAGTGACAGCCCCGACCCCTTCACTGGCAACCGAAGAGACCTTCTTGATGCCGTTAATATCTTGAATCGCTTCTTCAATTTTAATATTGATCCCCTCCTCAATTTCTTGAGGGGCGGCGCCTGGGTAGGCAACAGAGATCTGTAGATAGTTAAGCTCAAAGGAGGGGAAAATCTCTTTATTAATGATGAGAGTACTAAATAGGCCGCCTATGATTAAGATCCACATCAGTAGGTTGGCAGCTACATTGTTCTTAGCAAACCAAGCGATAAGCCCTTTTTGGGTGTCGTTTTGGTCGCTCATTATTGGACCCCTGCGTTAGCAAGTTGCTTTTCTGTATTCTCGTCTTGAGAGTCTTGGTTAGAGCTAGAATCTTCGCCGACGATCTTTACAATTTGACCATCTTCAACATTGCTCAGATTGGTCAGAGATACGCGCTCACCATTGTCTAAGCTATCTTTGATATAGACATTTTCTAGATCGGTACGAACTACGTTAACAGAGCGAAGCTCTATGCTGTTATCGCTATGAACTATGGTGACTTGATTATCTCGAACTAGGTGGCGAGGCAGCTTAACGATGCCCTCTACGGTGCGGCCCTTAATTACAGCGGTAACAAAGGTGCCGTATTTCAGCGGTAGCTGACCTTCGGCTCGGTGACCTCTAAGGTAAGGATCTTTCACTTCGGCAACTAAGTAAACCATGCGGTTTTCGGCATCGATGACGCCTTCGCTACGTACTATCTGGCCTTGCCAAGTGATCACTCGACCAGCGAGATCGGCACTTAAGCTAACATGGGTATCTGGATTGTCGACTGACTCTAGATAGGCGAGGTCGTTATTTGACAGCGGCAGTCTGACTTCGGCTATTCGGGTGTCATATAACTCACCTAGATTAGTGCCTAGAGTGACATATTGGCCAAGGTCAACGTTTCGCGCCTTGATGATGCCATCGAATGGCGCACGAATAACGGTGCGCTCAAGATTGCGTTGTGCGCGTGCGAGGGCTGCTTGCTGGAATTTAACATTGGCTTGTTCTTGTTTCAGCTGTGGTAGACGTAGACCTAGTTCTGGCGGAATGCCGCCGTCATAGCCTTTCCAGTCATTCTTAGCGACTTCCCCTTTGGCCATCTCTTCTTCTAGGGCGGCTTGGGCCTGGGCTAGTGATGCTTGTGCCTGCATCAGGTCGGCTTCGTAATCAGATGGTTCAATAACTGCGAGTTCATCGCCTTTCTTTACCACGCCACCGGCAACAAAGTTGTTTGAGATAGATTGCATACGCCCTTGAACTTCGGTGACCAACTGAGTCTTATATTTAGGGCTAACTACGCCATAAGAGGGGAGGTTTAAAGAAACGGTTTGTTGCTGCACTTCTGTGACATCAACAATAGGCACTGGCGCCGTATCGGCTTTCTGTTCAGGAGCTTCCTTGGTACTGATCAGCAGTTGAGCCGCGATAATAAAGACAAGAAGAATAAAGAGTGGAGACATTCTCCTAAGTATTGTTTTAATTTTATTTATCATCTGATCTGCGTTTCCATGCATAGACTTATCTGATTGCATAAATTAACAGACTCAGAGTCGAGGCGACATCTTTATTTGTAAATAAAATGTTTCCAACTGCGGTTTGTGGCTAGAAAGGTATGTTGTTTGCTTGTTATGGCAGACAGTGGCAAGATCTGCTGTATAAAAACAGAAAAGGGTCACATGATGTGACCCTTTTAGATTAAGAGGAAGTGATGTTACTTCTTCTTTTTCTTTTTGTTCTTCTTGCTAAAATTCTTACCTTCTGGCCCCGGCTTTTTCTTTCCAGGCGGCTTAGCTTCTTTGTTCTTTGGACGCAGATCTTTAACGAAGCGACGCTTTAATGGTTGCTCGATATAACGCTCGATTTTACCAACAACACGGATGTCATGGGCTTCAACTAGTGATATAGCTGTACCTTTAGCGCCAGCGCGGCCTGTACGACCGATACGGTGTACATAAGTATCTGCTGAGCGTGGCATATCGAAGTTGATAACATGGGTAATATCGTCAATATCGATACCACGTGCGGCAACGTCAGTTGCTAGCAAGATATTCACTTCACCTTTGGTGAAACGACCTAATGCCTGGAAGCGCGCTTTTTGCTCCATGTCACCGCGCATAAATGCACAAGTGATGCCTTCTTTTTGTAGCAAGCCTTCTAGGCTAGCTACCGATTCACGTGTCTTAACGAAGACGATAGTGCGTTGCACTTCCTCTTGTTTTAATAGAGCGCACAACAGGGCAAACTTATGCGCTTTGTCGTCGGCTAGGTGGATCCACTGGTGGATCTTGGCTTTTTCGCTACGTGGTGCTTCTGCTTCAAGCTTAACCGGATTGGTCAGTAGGTTGTGCGAGAAACGGCCAACGTCACTGCCTTCAAGCGTGGCTGAGAACAGCATAGTTTGCTTACGACCAACAGACTCGATTGCAATGCTTTCAACAACAGCCGAGAAGCCCATATCCAGCATGCGGTCGGCTTCATCGATGATCAGTACTTCTACTTCTTCTGCGTTGAAGTGACCCTTGTCTAGGTACTCCATTAAACGGCCTGGAGTGGCAACTAAGATATCAACGTTCTTCTGTAGCGCTTCTTCCTGAGGACCGTAAGGCACACCGCCAGTGATGATAACTGTGTCTAAGCCTAGACCAGTAGCAAGGTGGCTAGCATAACGATGGATTTGGCTGGCAAGCTCACGAGTAGGAGTAAGAATCAATACTCGTGCACGGCCGCCATATCGACGTGGAAAATCGATAAGGTGTTGCAACGCAGGTAGAAGAAAACTTGCCGTTTTACCTGTACCCGTAGGGGCACGAGCTAAAATATCTCTTTGCTCCATGGCAACCGGTATTGTTTGTTGTTGTATCGTAGTGGGCTTGTTGTGGCCCATTGCTTTTAGTGACTCTAACAAACAAGGGTCAAGCTGGAGATCTTCAAATTGCATGCGTGGCATCTCAATAAATAATAGCCGAGTATTATAAAGCTTATAGAAGCGACTTTAAACGATTAGATCGCTAGATCCTTAAAGCTTTAAATAAAAATCTCTACTCAATAGGCTAAAGGCTTGACTGTATTGGCCGTTTTTCTCGCGAATATAAAGCTGCTGCTGGGCAGCATCTTCAAGTTTGGCCACTACAGCAGGCTCGGTTTCTGTTTTTGGGTCATGAGCTAAGGCCGAAGTATGGCGTAAAACCAAGATCTGTCGATTGGCTTCTTTACCTTCAACGCTCGCCGCCAGCAATTTTTGACTAAGTTCTAGCTGGTATGTGCTGAGTTTAGTTTCGAATAGGCTCACCGATTCTGTCGGTAAGATAAGGCTGGCACAGCCTTCAGGGCTTAACAGCTGTTTTATTGCCGCTAGTAGACTATCGAAACTTAAGCTGTCTGTATGGCGCGCCGTAGCTCTCGAGACGTTGCTCGACTGTGGGCCATTGGCAAAATAGGGTGGATTACAGATGATGTGTTCAAACTGTTTGCTCTGCTCTGCATGATTGTGAGCTTGGCTGTGAACTTGGGTGTGGGCCTGAGCGTAGGCTTGGATGTCACAACAGATAACTTCGAGGCGATCGAACCAAGGTGAGGCATTGAAGTTTTGTTGACAGTCTAGTGCGGCGTCAGTATCAACTTCTATCGCAGTAATCTTGGCTAGGCTTCGTTGAGCTGCCATCAGGCTCAATAGGCCACTGCCAGCACCAATATCGAGTATGGTCTTGGCCTGCACTAATGGCGCCCAAGCACCCAGAAGTACACCGTCAGTGCTGACGGGCATACCGCAGCGGCTATCATCGACGTGAAAGAGTTTGAAGGTAAAAGGCATGGCAACAATGAGGTGGTGTTAACTGTGAAGCTAATTGTACGCTAATCAAAGCTATAGCGTAATCTTCTAATCTAGGTTTAATTGTTAATGCTTTATGCAAGCTTTAGTTATTTTGCATGTAAGTGGTTACTCACTTTGAACGGCATGCTGGTTATTAAAGCGGATGTGTCTTGTTGTGGGTGCTCATGGGGTGAATGTAAGTAATGGAAACGCCGTGTTAGGTAGTTGTTGCGACTTGTATCGAGAGTGGCCGTTTTTCCGTATGCATGCTTGTTTGTTAATTACGACTCTGTTAATAGTATGCCCTCTTTGTTGGGTAAAAGCCCAATTTTGGAGTCGGTAAACCAGTTTCAAAGCAATTTAAGCGTTCTCTTTTCCGCTGTTGTTCAAAAACTCGCCAAGAATGGGCCGTATTTACCACGGAACAGTGTAAAGTAATAATTACACCTTTTTTTGTTGTCATCCTAAGTGGTGCCTTAGGAATATGACGGCATGAAATATTTAACCAAATAAAATTATGATGGGGCATAAAGTGCAGAATAATCAAATGAGTATTGCAGACACGCTAGGGTTAGGTTTTATGACCTTTGCGTTTTTTTTGGGGGCTGGTAATTTAATCTTCCCTCCTTTAGCTGGCTATTTGGCAGGCGAAAATATCACGCTAGCTATGTTTGGCTTTCTTATTACAGCGGTCGGTCTTCCCCTTATTACTCTGATTGCTGTCGCTAAGGCGAACGGTAAAATTATGCAGTTGCTGCCTCCCATCGCAGCGACCGCATTAGCAGTGTCAATTTTTATCATCATAGGTCCAGCGTTCGCCGCACCAAGAACCGGACTCGTGGCTTATGAAGTCGGCTTTAAGCCATTTTTAGAAGATACATCAGCCACCTTTATGATAGCTGGTTTGACCTTTAACATAACTCAGCTTATTTATACGTTGGGCTTCTTTGGTCTTTCAATGGTGTTAGCGCTGTTCCCGGGTAAGTTGTTGGATAGCGTCGGTAAAGTATTAACCCCTATTCTGATCCTGTTGTTAGTAGGTCTAGCGATCTCTGTTATCGTGATCCCTGGTAGCGATATTGGTGCTGCGGTTGGCGATTATCAAGCAAATCCACTTACTAAGGGGATCTTGGAAGGCTATAACACCATGGATACCTTGGCTTCATTGATCTTCGGTATGTTGATTATCGATATCCTGCGCAAGAAAGGTATCACTGAGCCAAAAGCACAGACTAACTATCTGATTAAAGCTGCACTAATTGCTGCGGCAGGCTTGGCATTTGTTTATGTGTCTCTATTTTACTTAGGCGCAACGGCGGGGGATTTAGCTGTTGGTGCAGAAAACGGCGGCGTGATCTTAACTAATTACGTTATCGCTAAATTTGGCGCAAGCGGCATGGTATTGCTTTCATCTGTAGTAACACTAGCCTGTTTAACCACTGCGGTAGGCCTTATTAGTGCCTGTAGTGAGTACTTTAACGAGCTATTGCCAAAGATCTCTTACCGTCGTTTTGTTGTATTGGTGAGTGTTGTTTGTGCAACCGTTGCTAACGTTGGTTTAGCGCAGCTAATCGACATCAGCGTGCCTGTACTCATGACTGTTTACCCTGTGGCGATCGCATTGGTTGCGGTGACCTTCTTAACTGAACGTTTTGCTCACCCAAAAACAGCGCATCGCTTAGTTGTTAGTGTGGCGCTATTCTTCGGTATTATTGATGGCTTTAAAGCGGCTAAAGTTGATGTAAGCATGTTTAACTTTATGCCACTACATAACGAAGGCATGGCATGGTTGCTACCAACAGCTATCGTGATTGTGGCTTGTATGCTGATTAAAAAGCCTAACCAGCAGCTAGCGGCAAACTAAAGCGAGCGGCAAACTAAAGCGAGCGGTTAAAGCTAATAGCTAGTGTGAATAGCTAAAGCCAGTTTGATGGCATAATATTGAGGCGATGTTTCTAGGAACATCGCTTTTTTTGTTTAAAAGAAGGTTTAAAAGAAGGTCCTAGGAAGAGCAGGTTCTAGGTGCTAGGGAAAAGCTAAGACGGCAAGAGCCGGAAAGGCAAACAGACTTTTGTAGGTCGGCATTTATGCCGTCAAAGGTTAAAATAAGGTTCTAGGATAAAGCCAAGACGGTAAAAAATGGACGGCCAGCGGCCTTACGGAACGCTGCGCTTACGGAAAACCTTGAAAAGCCAAGAAAGGTTCTAGGCCCTAGGAAGGGCTGAGACGGATAAAGCCGGAAAAGATAAAGCCGGAAAACCAAAGATAACGGCCTGACGCTTATGGCTTTTGCTTTTCCTAGTAGGGCTTTAGCCCGTCCTCGCAGCGAAGCGTCCTAGGATCTAGGTCCTTCTTTATTAAATCGTAGGTAGGAATAATAAGTGTCAGAGAAGTACACGCCCAATAGTATTATTGATCTGTTTTTAGATGACTTATGGTCAACCAAGGGCTTAAGCGATAACACCTTGAGCGCCTATCGCACCGATCTGCGTCATCTCGACCGTTACTTGCAAAAGCAAGGTGACGATCTAGTGACTTGTTCTCAGTTCGACATCCGCAACTATTTGGCTGAGCGCTTCGACAAAGGCTTCGCTAAGACCAGTAGCGCGCGCATGATGAGTAGCCTTAGACGCTTCTATGGCTACCTTATTGTCAAAAAGCAGATCGATAGCGACCCGATGGCACTGATTGAGTCCCCCAAACTTGCGCGAAAGTTGCCTGACTCCCTCAGTGAAGAAGATATCGACCGTTTGCTGGCCGAACCTGAACAAGACGATCCGATAGAGAGTCGTGATAAAGCCATGCTTGAGCTGCTATACGCCACAGGGCTTCGTGTGTCAGAGCTGGTGGGACTGACCATGGAGCAGCTAAGTCTGCGCCAAGGTCTGGTGCGCATTACCGGTAAAGGTGGCAAGGAGCGTCTAGTACCGCTGGGGGAGCTGGCCATCACCGAGATAGAGTCATACCTTAAATTTGCCAGAGCCGAGCTACTCAAGGGCAAGCAGAGTGATGTGCTATTTCCATCGAAACGGGCGCAGCAGATGACTCGTCAGACGTTTTGGCACCGTATCAAGCTTTATGCGCTTAGAGCGGGGATCAGCACAGAGCTTTCTCCGCATACTTTAAGGCATGCATTCGCGACCCATCTACTTAACCATGGTGCAGATCTGCGCGTGGTGCAACTGTTGCTGGGTCACAGCGACCTGTCGACAACACAGATCTATACTCATGTGGCCACAGCAAGATTAGCTAGCCTACATAGCGAGCATCATCCAAGAGGCTGATTTAAGCAGCTTGATATGCATCTGCTGTTACAATTTGTTGGCTGGTGAATATCTTTCAGCAAATCTAGACTTAAACATAAATATTTGATGGATTTCACGTCTGTACGATTTAGTTACAGCAAATAATTTGCTTTAACTGAGTTGAGTCTGTAACTTTTCAGCTCCAGACAAGGTCTAATCTTTTATATCCATCAGTCTGCCCCTTACATAGAGTAGGAAAACTAATGAAGTTCACTCGAACATTTTCTTTGATTGCTGCGATGATGATAGCACCAGCAGCCCTAGCTGCATCGAATAGCAGCGACGATACTGCCGCGTTAAAACAAAAGCTAAGTGACGCATTAAGCGTTGAAGTGATCTCAATTAAGCCTTCACCCGTTGCAGAGTTATATGAAGCCTACACAGATCGCGGCGTGCTTTATATTTCTAGAGATGGTTCAAAGCTATTTCACGGTAGCCTTTATGACTTAGATAAAGGTATGAAGAACCTTACTGAAGCCGCTATGGCCGGTCCTCGTTTGGACATGTTGAAGCCACTTGAAGACAACATGTTGGTTTACAAGGCCAAGAATGAAAAGCATGTAGTGACTATCTTTACCGATGTCAGCTGCGGTTATTGCCGTAAGTTGCACAACGAAATGGACGGTTATAACGATCTAGGTATTACAGTGCGTTACCTTGCCTTCCCGCGTGCTGGTGTGCCATCGGCTAATGCCGACGAGATGGAGTCTGTATGGTGTGCAGCCGATCCGCTAAAGGCGATGGGCCAAGCTAAAAATGGTAAAGCGATTAAGCAAGCTAAGTGTGACGCTAAGATTGCTGAGCAATATAATGTAGGTCAAGCTATTGGTATTAACGGTACACCGGCAATCATTCTTGAAGACGGTACTTTGATCCCTGGCTACCAGCCACCTAAGGCACTGTTACGTACACTCGAGTCAGTACAGTAATCTTTAGGCCGATATAAGACCAACATAAGACAAAACACTGTCTTATGAAGTACAGTCTTATAAAGTAATCGCTAAAAAGGTGAGCCTAGGCTCACCTTTTTTGTGCCCCTTTTCTAGCAGTCTTTGTTATGCTGCTACTGTTTTTAGTTTTAAGGGTTTAATCCAACGTGATCCATAAGATAGTTCGCCGCCCAAGAGTCGATGATAGCCACCTGCCCGATACATTTTCGCCGATTTTAAAACAGATCTATGCCAGCCGTGGAGTCAGTGCGTCTGACTGCGAGCTGAGTCTAGCTAAGTTACTCAGGCCCAATACTATGGCAGGGCTTGAGCAGGCTGCCAAGATAGTTGCTGATGCCATTGAGGCACAAGAAGCAATTCTTATTATGGGTGACTTCGATGCCGATGGCGCGACCTCGACCAGCGTCTGTGTGTTGGCGCTGCGGATGATGGGCGCACAGAAG
Organism: Shewanella pealeana ATCC 700345; assembly: GCF_000018285.1. Classification (NCBI taxonomy): domain Bacteria; kingdom Pseudomonadati; phylum Pseudomonadota; class Gammaproteobacteria; order Alteromonadales; family Shewanellaceae; genus Shewanella; species Shewanella pealeana. Next base: position 1,000,422 of record NC_009901.1, read on the forward strand.
GTGGATTACCTTATTCCGAACCGCTTCGATTACGGTTATGGATTAAGCTCTGAGATTGTTGCGGTTGCGGCGAGTAAAAATGCCGAGCTGTTGATCACCGTCGACAACGGAATTTCATCCATTGAAGGCGTTGCCGCGGCAAAGGCCTGTGGCATGACGGTGGTGATCACCGACCACCATCTACCGGGTCATACCTTGCCGGACGCCGATGCTATCGTTAACCCAAATCAAGATGGCTGCGGCTTTGCTAGTAAGTCGATTGCCGGTGTGGGCGTAGCCTTCTATCTGATGTCAGCGCTTAGAGCCGAGCTTCGAAGCCGCAACTGGTATCAACTGCAAAACATAGCCGAGCCTAATCTTGCTCAACTACTGGATATTGTTGCCCTAGGCACAGTTGCCGATGTGGTGTCGCTAGACACCAATAACCGTATCTTAGTGGAAGCGGGTTTACAGCGAGTTAAAGCGGGACGTTGCCGTGTTGGTATTACCGCCCTATTGGAAATCGCTAAACGTACACCGTCACGCATCGTTGCTTCAGACTTTGGTTTTGCAGTGGGCCCAAGGCTTAACGCCGCAGGTCGTCTCGATGAGATGGCGTTAGGGGTGGAAACCTTATTGTGTGACGATATCATGCTAGCAAGGCGCATGGCATCAGAGCTCGATGGTCTAAACGCTGAGCGACGCGACCTTGAAGCCGATATGCAGCAAGAAGCGCTCAAGAGTCTTGAGAGTATCGAGCTCAACGAAGCCGAATTGCCGTGGGGAATTGCAATTTTCCAAGCCGACTGGCATCAAGGTGTGATTGGGATCTTGGCTTCGCGGATTAAAGACAAGTATCACCGTCCTGTAATCGCCTTTGCCGAAGCGGGTGAGGGCGAAATTAAAGGTTCGGCGCGCTCGATTAAAGGTTTGCATATGCGTGACCTATTAGAGCTTATCAACACCCGACACCCTGGGCTTATTTTAAAATTTGGTGGCCACGCTATGGCGGCGGGGTTATCTATTCAAGCGGGGCAATTTGCCCAGTTTGCCGATGCCTACGATAAAGCCGTACGTGAAGTGCTAGCGCCTGAATTACTGACGGGCGAGCTAGTCTCTGATGGTGAGTTGGTACCCGAGCAGTTCAAGCTTGAGCTTGCCAGTGAGCTTAGAGCCGCAGGCCCATGGGGCCAGTCATTCACTGAACCCTTATTTGATGGTTACTTTAGGGTGATTCAGCAGCGCATCGTTGGTGAAAAGCACTTAAAATTGATTCTGGAAACGGAGTGCGGCCGAGTGATGCTCGATGCCATCGCTTTTAATGTGGATTTGAAGACCTGGCCCGATGCCACGATTCAGTATGCACAGGTGGTGTATAAACTCGATGTGAATGAGTTTAGAGGCAACGAGAGCTTGCAGCTGATGGTTGAGCAGATTGAGCCTAAATAAGCCTATAGTGGAATGACACCAAGGAAGAGGGATGCACTAGTTGCATCCCTTTTTGTTTTCAGCCCTAAACCACCTACTTCAGTAGGTGGTTATCATCAATTAGGCTTTGCCTGAAAAACCTTCTATGAATTCCGGGGGTAAGGCTATGTTTAACGACTTATTCGCACGCCGACTTTTGTTTGAAGATAAAGTGTCCATGGAGGCTCGCTTATCGCATCCCTGCGATACACGGCTTATAAGTTCATTTAAACATAGCTTGTTAGCTCAAGTGATGCATGAGCTTTGCTAATAGTGGGGGGCAAGCTCCTAAATCAGGACCACAAATGTTCCCTACATTTGTTGGCATTTCCGCCAATCCATGGCAGTCAGTGATTTAGCCCATGCTTTAAAGAAAGGCCTATAGGGATATATTTACGGCGTCTTGCTAACGCACTGTAGGAAAGCTCCCTTTTAGGGAGTCTGCTTTGTAACACATGGGCAAAGCCACCTTCTTAAGAAGGTGGATTCTTTACTAGGTTTACACAAACGGGGAGGCGATGAGCGTTAACTACGCAGGTTTTAATGGCAACACCGTGCTGAATTTCAATGACTCCATCGCAAAGGTGGACGTAACATTGGTTAACCCAGCCACTTGATTGACCAAGCGTTTATAAAAGTGATCAAATGCAGCCATATCTTCAACTTGTACCCGCATCATATAATCATATTCCCCAGCCATGCGGTAAAATTCCATCACTTCAGGCATGGCATAAATAGCTTCAATAAATGTCTCATACCAAGCATGGGAGTGATCACAGGTCTTAACCTGCACAAATGCGGTGAAATCGACGCCTATTTTACTGGGATCGAGTAGGGCTACCCGCTTGTTGATCACGCCTTCTTCTTCTAAACGCTTTAGGCGTTTCCAGCAGGGGGTGGTTGTTAAATTAACGGCTTTAGCTAACTCGTTAAGCGATAAGGTCACATCGTGCTGCAGCATGGTGAGCAACTGTCGGTCAACTTTATCTAGTTTTACTTTTTCAACCACAAGGTTCTTCCTTACAGAGATTATCTATTGATTATCTGTTTTTGCTTATTTAAGCGTCTGCATAACTCTCGACTGCATTCTAGTAGAAAATCCTTCTCTTTTATGCCTTGTTTGTAGAAGAAATGGAAAAATAATTCTTCAAGTAATCCATTACAATGAAACAAAGATTGCAATGTCTTTATTCCAATTAGTGTCGATTACTAGAAGCGAGTTGAACGATGAAACAACACTTATGGCCTTTATTCCTTGAAGCAATTAAACGCGATGTAGTTCCTGCCCTTGGCTGTACCGAGCCCATTTCTGTTGCATTAGCTGCCGCAATTGCCATTGGTGAGTTAGGGATAAAAAACCAAGCCAGTAACGTCAAAATGGACGTCAGTGTTTCTGCTAATTTAATGAAAAATGGCATGGGCGTTGGTATTCCTGGCACTGGGATGGTTGGCTTGCCTATTGCTGCTGCAATCGGGGCGGTTGCAGGCGATAGTAATGCGGGTCTTGAGGTGTTAAAAAATCTCACTGATAGCGACGTTCAAGCGGCTAAATTAATGCTGGATAACGGCCAAGTGACAGTAGGCGTCGCTGATGTGGCTAATGTTTTATACGCCAAAGTGACGGTTTATTATCAGCAGCAAACGGCGAGCGTCACCATTGCCGATAGCCACACCAAGGTTATCGCGATTGAAAAAAATGGTGAACAATGTTTACCCGCTCCAGAGGTCGAGTCTGTTAATGACAAAAGTAACAAAGCCAATCCGTTTACTGAGGCAAGACTGCAAGATATTTATGATTTTGCCATGCATGCACCATTGGATGACATAGGTTTTATTATGCAATCCAAAAGCCTAAATGATGCCTTATCTATTGAAGGACTCAGTGGTCATTATGGTTTAAAGATTGGTGCGACATTGGTTAAAAACCAAGAGAAAGGCCTATTATCTGGTGGCTTATTGACTGAAGTACTCGCCCGTACTGCAGGGGCTTCTGATGCACGTATGGATGGCGCCATGATGCCTGCGATGAGTAATTCGGGCTCAGGCAACCAAGGTATCGCGGCAACCATGCCTGTCGTTGCTTGTGCTGAGTTTCTTAAATCCAGCGAAACACAAACTATCCGTGCGTTAATGTTGTCGCATTTAACCGCTATCTACATTAAGAGCTATCAAAACAAGCTCTCAGCCTTATGCGGAGCGACAACGGCAGCTATGGGATCAGCTGCTGGCATTACCTATTTGCTAGATGGTGAAATTGAGCAGGTAAGTGCTGCAATTTGTAGCATGATTGGTGATGTTAGTGGCGTTATTTGTGATGGTGCAAAAACAGCTTGTGCAATGAAAGTGTCTTCATCGGCAGGGGCTGCGGTAAAATCTGCCTTGATGGCCATTGATGGCATTCGAGTTACCGGCACTGAAGGCATTGTTGCTGATGATGTTGACCAAACTATCAGTAACCTTGCGACATTAGCTAATGGCGCAATGACACAAACCGATGTGCAGATCTTAGAGATTATGATGCACAAGTAAGTACAGGCTTTTTGATAAAGCCTAGTAAGAGCTCTATTAAGAGTTCTATTAAGATAGTTTATCAATAAACTAAAGCTTGAACACAAAGCCAAGTCGGTACTCAGTTAACAGTCACTGTTAATTGAATGTCGATTTGGCTTTTTAGTTTTCAGCCCTACACCAGCTACTTCAGTAGGTGGATCCTTTACTTCTCCCTTCGATAAACAATCCTAGAAAGCAATTTCAAGACAGCTAGTTTCAATAAAAAGCTAACCTCAATCATGACTGCTGCACTAGCAAGATTTTCTCTTTTCAGTTTCTAATTCTAATTCATTCTTGGTCAATGGGATCCTCAGGGCTAAATTGCTCAGTAAGTCAGTATTCCATCAGCGACTGCCTCTACATGTTCTCTCACTTCTAATAGAACCGCCAAGTAAACGATACCCGCTTGATTTTTATACTGATTTTAACTGTGTGTGGGCTAGTGATATTGCTCACGCATTGATTTGGTTTAGTTGTGCCTATCACTTTAATTCGCAAAATGTGCGCTACACCTCTCACGGCTAAAAAGTGAAGTTGTGAAGTTCGTCTTGTTTTTGCGCGCATGTTAGCAAGCAAGTAATGACTAATAAGGTGAAGAGCATCAAACTATTGAGCCGTTAAAAGTGATTAACTCTTGATCTGGATCAGTACGAAAAAACGATGTGAAAAAATCACTGAATTGAGAGTATGTTTTGCTAAATATACGCCAATAGCTATGAATTTTAATAAAAAATTTCTCTTCATCCTTGAGTATGCTCAGGCCTAGCAAACGCTGTAAAATCATGTGTTCTCATAAACATAAACATAACCATAATTATAATTTTTATCATATCAGTGGCTCTAGCCAAATTTAATGGAATTGATATATGAGTGAACTAGTTCAAGGCGCACCTAAGGGTGACACCCAAGCGCAACCTCTACACCAACGCGCCAATATGACCAAAGCCGAATGGCAACAAGCCACTAAGTTCGACAGTGTCGACCTTGGTTGGATTGTGATGAGTATTGGTATGGCTATCGGTGCAGGTATTGTATTTTTACCTGTTCAGGTTGGCGTGATGGGACTATGGGTATTTTTGCTGTCATCCATTATTGGTTACCCAGCAATGTACTTATTTCAAAAGTTATTTATTAACACCTTAGCCGAGTCAAAAAAGTGTACTGATTACCCTGGTGTTATTGAAAACTACCTCGGAAAAAACTGGGGTATTGCATTAGGTGTGCTTTATTTCTTGATGTTGGTCATTTGGGTGCTGGTTTACTCGTTAGCCGTGACCAATGACAGTGCCTCTTACCTGCATTCATTTGGCGTCACTGAGGGCAAGCTTAGTGACAATGTATTCTATGGTTTAGGCTTAATCTGCATATTGGCTTTTATCGGCTCAAAAGGCGAAAAGCTGCTATTTAAACTGTCTGGTTTTATGGCAGTGACAGTGCTGACGCTGGTGGCAGTAATGGGAGTATTGTTGATGGCGCGCTGGGATATGGCGAATATTCCAAGTATGGGTGAGTTTGGCCCAATGCTGAAGAATGCCATTATTACCCTACCATTTACCTTAACCTCGATTCTGTTTATCCAATCGTTAAGCCCTATGGTTATCTCGTATCGCTCACATGAAAAGTCGATTGAGGTTGCGCGTTTCAAGGCTGAGCGAGCAATGAAAATTGCCTTTGCCATCTTATTCGTGGTGGTGTTCTTCTTCGCAGTATCGTTCACCTTTGCCATTAGCCAAGCGCAAGCAACTGAGGCGATGAACCAGAATATCTCTGCACTGGCGATTATTGCACAGTACTTCCCTGGCAGCTGGGCGACTATCACCGGTATCGTGATTAACATCTTTGCGGTTGTAACCTCGTTCTTCGGTGTGTTCTTAGCATTCCAAGAAGCCTGTCGTGGTATTGCAATGAACATACTGCTGCGCAGCCGTAAAGAATCTGATATCAACAAAGAGCTAGTTAATAAACTTATCACCGTCTTCATTATCTTACTGGCTTGGTCTGCGATTGCCTTAAATGCACCAATCCTGTCGTTCACATCTATCTGTAGCCCTATCTTCGGTTTAGTGGGCTGTTTAATTCCAGCTTACTTGGTGTACAAGGTGCCACACTTGAACAAATATAAGGGTTGGGCGACGAATCTGATTATTGTGACGGGTGTTTTGTTGTGTATCTCACCTTTGTTAGCGTTTATGTAATTGCTGATTAGCAATTTGGCTAATCAAGCTGGCGCTTGGGCTTTAGTAATCAAACTTCGTTTGATGAAAGTGATTAAGTTAGACTGCGTCTAACAATTAAAGTCGTGGGATTCCATCCCACATTAGCTAATCAAACTTCGTTTGATGAAAGGTCGTGGCGCTTCGCCCCACATGTGGGGCATCAGGCAGCGCCTGACCAACGCTTTACTGCTATAGACAATCAAGCTGCGCTTGATAAACGTCGTGAGCTTCCAGCTCACACTCGGGCAAGAAGGGGACAACAGCTTCCCCCTCTTGCATCTCCCCAGCCGCCCCGGCGAAGTTACATGCGTTGGGTGCGAGCCTCATACTTATGGATAAATTACTAACGCTTCCGATGGGGCGTCCTGCCCCGCGAAAGCTAGCCAGACATCCATGTCTGGGCTCACGAAATTTATTCCAACGTATTTCGGCAACTTCGATGGGGAATCGGTGTTTTCTGTGTGATCGGCTATGAACGTTACTGCTTTGTAGTGATAAAAACGAGACTAACCGTTGGTGTTTTGTGGAACTACAGTGTTTCATAATCTTCTGTCAATTTTAGTACTACTCATTAAAACAATAGGTTACATTGGGTATTCTGAATGTTATCGAGACGCACAGATAATATTTAAAGATGCAGCACAGATAACAACGTTATCTGTGCAGCTATTTAATAAGCTGTTATGCACCATGAGTAAGGAATAGAAATTGCCAACTTGTCATCACTGGGGAGGAGCAGACGGAGCAGATTGTAGAGATGTATCTACGGATATCGTATATAAGGATGAAAATGGCCATCATTTTTGTTTGTTACATGCTCCTAAATATTACGTAGCTCCTAAAGGTTTTTTTCTAGGAGATAGAGAAAATTATTCACCTAAATCTAAAAATATAAGCAAAGATACATTTGATAAGCATCTGGAAACTTTAATAAGTAATCAAAGTTCCAATCCGGACACTAGAATTGATCATATCTATTTCCCATCAAATTTCCCCAACTCGTTTGACAGCTATAAAGAGCCGGAAAGAAGATATTCATTTCATCGCTGTCATAATCTAACTTCTTTTTCGAATAGCCAATTTAAAGCTATTAGAATTCATAACTGTGAAATGGGTGGCTTTCATATTCACAATCTAGAACTAGAAGAGTTAACTTTAACTAGCACCAAGATTATTAAAGACTCAATTCTAAGGGACAGCAAAATAGACACTGTGTCTATTAATCATACAACTTTCGAATGTCCATTTAGGATCTCAAAAATAAAAGAAAAAAATAGTAGCAGTAACTACAAATGTTCAATATATCTCAATGAAGTCAGCTTCAAGCAAGATGTTCAGATCAGCAATATAGAATTCAATGATGAAAACTCAGAGTTTAGAGTGGTTAACTCTATATTTGAAAGGGATTTATACTACAGCGACAATAAAATTAATGACTTTATAAACTTCGAATATTGTAAGTTCAATGGTGGTAAAGCATACCTGGAAAATATTGATGTTAGTAAAATAAAATTATCCAGAATAAACCTTGAGTATATACGTTTCACAAATTGCATTTTTCCTGAACGCTATGAGGAAATAGAGATTGAATCAGCTACGCGAGCAGAAGAAGTATATCGAGATCTTAAGAAAGTCGCCTTCGATCAAAAAGACTATTCTTTGGTATCTAAATGGCATTATTTAGAGAAGGAAATGTTTTTAAATAATCAAAAGGTAGAGAGAAACCATCTCATTAGTATGTTTCTTACAATATATAAACTTCTTAGCGGTTATGGAGAGAAGCCCTCGCAAGCTTTGAAGTCATTATCCTTATACTTGTTGTTTATTGTAATATCACTAATTACATTAGCAGTTACACACACAGGGATTAGCACTACTATAGACTGGGAAATAGTAAGATCATTGATTTATAGTTTGAGGGATTTCATACCTTTCTTTATTACTCCAACAAAATCGTCGTTGCTTGAGTATATAAGTGGAAATTGGGGGTTAGTATTCGTATACAACTTGATTGCAGCTGTCGGAAGAATATATTGTGTTATGCAGGTTGCTTTGCTTACATTTTCAATAAGAAACAAAATGAAGCGGTAACCGAAGTGCATAACAAGGCGCTGCTGTCGGACAATTTTTCCGCTGCGATCCAAAATTGCCGCAGAGCGCGGCGTTACCCCATTGGCGCCATATTCTAGTTATAAAGTGAAGTTAGTTCTAAGGTAAATAATGATGAAAGTGATTGATAAGCTTGCTTGGGTTTTTATTCAAGATGGTAAGTTGTTGGCGGTACGCTCGAAAGGTAAAGAGTTGTTCTATCTGCCGGGTGGTAAGCGTGAGGCGGGTGAGAGTGATGAACAGGCGTTGATGCGTGAAATCAAAGAAGAGCTGTCTGTTGAGCTTGTGCCGAGTAGCATTGAGTATATGCAGACTTTCACGGCGCAAGCGGACGGTAAGGCTGAGGGCGTGTCGGTTAAGCTGACCTGCTACTTTGCTGATTTTACTGGTGAGTTACTGCCTGATGCTGAAATTGAACAGCTTGAATTTCTTGATATGAATGATGAAGCGGTTTGCTCGGTTGCGGCCTTAGTTGCAATGCGCTGGCTTGAATCCAAATCACTGCTCAACAGTAAGAACACCTAATCCCTATCTCAGCTTTAGCCATAACCTAAGAGCTAATTGGTCATAACTGGCTGACAGAAAACACCACTCCCCATCGAAGTTGCCGAAGTGCGTTGGAATCAATCGCGTGATGCCGACAGGGATGTCGGCGTAGCTTTCGCGGGGCAGGATGCCCCATCGGAAGCGTTAGCGATTTACCCATAAGTATGAGGCCTGTATCTAATGCATGTAACTTCGTCGGGGCGTCATGGTGGATGCAAGGAGGATAAGGACGAGCAGTCCTCCTTGCCCGTGTGTGAGCTGGAAGCTCACGACTTTGGTCAGGCGAAGCCTGATAGGTGGCAAAGCCACGACTTTTTATCAAACGACGTTTGATTACTCAAAACTTGTTAGATGCAGTCTAACTCTACGCTCAAACGAAGTTTGAGTACCAAAGCGAAACTTAGGTCGCAATCCTAAACCCCAGTTTTTAGTCAAACCGACTAGGTGAAAAAGGTGTGAGATCCAAACAGGTTTCCTCATTGGATATGAGTTCACTGACAAGTTTCCCCGTTATTGGGCCAAGACTGAGTCCCATCATGGCGTGCCCTGTGGCTATGGTTAGATTCGCTAACTGAGGAACTCTGCCAATAATCGGTAGGCCATCTGGGCTGCAGGGGCGAAAGCCTGACCAAAACTCTTCTGATTTAACCTGAGCTGTATCTAAGTCGGGTAAATAGCGGGCTGCGGATTTGGTTAGACCCTTGATCCGGTTCTGACTGATGCCAAGTGACTCTTGGCTAGATAACACACCGAGCTCCATGGTGCCGCCAAATCGAATGCTCTTATCTAACGGGCTTACCGCCACTTTGGCTTCACTTAAGATAAACGGGGTGCGGCACTTAAGCTTGGTGCCCTCTTTGACGGGCGGCTTGTCGAAGCTAACACAGATCCCTTTGCCCGATTGTACTGGCAGGTTAAGCCCCAGCTGTTTGGCAAGCTTGGGCGACCAAGCGCCGTTGGCGAGGACAAATTCATCGGCGTTAATCTCAGCATTTGCGGTTGTTGCTCCACTGATTTTTTGAGTAACGGTATCGGTTGTGAAGCCTGTTATCTCAGTGCGTTCCCTAAACTCCACTCCTTGAGCGGCTAAGTAGTTTTTCATCGCCATAATAAACTCATAGGGGGCGATATGGGCATCTTCTGGGTAAAAGCTAGCGCCCATGACATCGAGTTTAATATTGGGCTCTAGTTCTCTTAAGGTTTGGGGAGTGAGCATCTTGGCTTTCAATCCGAGCTTGTTGGCTTGGCACACAGTGGTTGCCTCGTCGTTTAGGCCTTGCTCTGTGTTACACAGCATCAAGAGCCCGTTTTGATGAAACTCAAAATCTAATTCTGGCACTTGGTGGAGTATCTGATACAGCTCAAGAGACTTAAGGTTGATATCTAAAATCGCCTGTTGACTGGCTAAGGTATGCTGCGGCGTGCACTTTTTAGCAAAAGATAATAGCCATTTTAAGAAGTCGATATTAAGGCTTGGACGTACATAGAATGGGCTCTGTGGATTGAGCATCCACTTTAGGCCTTTTTGGATCATGCCCGGCGCAGCTAGCGGAATGAAGTGACTCGGGGTGATGTAACCCGCGTTACCAAAGGAGCAGGCCTTGCCTATCTCATCTTTGTCGATAACCACCACAGACTTACCTGCCTTATTTAGATAATAGGCAGTGCAAATTCCGATAATGCCGCCACCAATCACAGCAACATCCTTCACAGCAAGATCCTTGGGAGCCTTGTTCATCTGCTTATCCATCATCTTCTTTCCTTGGGCGCGGGTTTTATGGGATAACCTACAGCGCTGAGATGAATCTAGTTTGTTCTAAATCAAGTGTTGTTAATAAACAGAGCCAAGATGAATTATTCTAATGATGGATAAATAGTTTAGGTGAAAAGCTTGGGCTTACGTAATGAATTAGGACTGCAACCGAAGCGCTTGCGAAACAGCTTACACAGATAGCTCACGTCCTGAATACCCACTTCGTCAGCCAAATATTGCAAGCTATGGTCGGAATTTACCACTCGCCAATGCAGGTGCTGTAGTCGCATTTCACTCCAGTATTCATGAGCCGTCTGCCCAAAACAGTCTTTAAATTGTCTATCCAGTTGGCGGCGACTTATCGCTAATTTATCAGCCAGTGCATCGACTGTGTCAGAGCTGGCGAGTAATTGGCGCATCAGGCTGATAGCTCGACCAACGTGGCGACTTGCTGTGTTGTTTATTTGAATATTGGTATTGAGGGATTTGAGTTGGTGCCTTTGCTCTCTCGCTTCATCCACAAGCATGTCCGCCAGCCCCTTGAGTGCCTTTGTCCGGCCGCAATGGCGGGCTAATAGCTCAACAGCGAGATCGATAGCTGCACTGCCTCCGGCGCAGCTGATCCGCTTCCTATCGATGCAATAGAGCTGTTCGGTGCGGATGTCGATTCGTGGAAAGGCGGTGCGAAACTCTTGTACGTGGCGCCAGTGCACCGCCACACTGTGGTTATCAAGTAAACCTGCTGCGGCAAACAGAAAGCAGGCATTATCAATACTGACTAAGGTGACTCCTTTCGCTGCGGCTAAGCGCAATAGATCTTGATACTGTTTGGGTAGCTGCTGACAGCTTCGGGCACTACGGCCGCCAAACACGACTAAATAGTCATAATCGGTTAATTCAATCTCATCCACAGTCGTTGTTAGTTCAACTGAAACACCGCTGCTGGATAGCTGGTGGCAGGGCGTTAACCCGACAATCTGCCAGCTGCAATATTGCTGCTGACTGTAATCCTCCTCGTCGGCAGAAAAGCGCAATTTATCCAGAAAACCTGCGAATGGCAGCATGCTAAATTCGGGTAAGGGCAGTAGCAAAAAACGTACATCTGGGGCGTTAACTTGGCCGTTTGCGGCTGCGTTTTCGATATTTGAATGAGACATATGATTTCTTCGTACAGTAACGTCTAAATATTACCTTGCTTTGTCTTGATTGTATCAGGTTCGATAGTTCCTCCTCTCCTATAATCCGCTCCAACATAGAAACTATCGCTTTATCACAGGAAAAAGTATGGCATTAGACACTTGGCTTATTTATCTCGTTGCTGTTATCGGTCTGTCGCTCGCCCCCGGGCCCAATGGACTGCTGGCCTTAACTCACGGGGTAATGTATGGGCATAGAAAGACACTTTTTACCATTAGCGGCGGTGTGCTGGGTTTTGTTGTGTTGATCGCTCTGGCTATGTTTGGCATCGGTGCATTACTGCTTGCCTCAACGGATCTGCTATTAGTCTTTAAGTGGATAGGCGGCATATACCTTATTTGGCTGGGTATACGCATTTGGCGCTCCCCTGCAATAGCGTTGCAGCCCGTAGGTAAGGCGGTGGCTGTGAGTCAGTTTGGGCTTTTTAGACAAGGCGCGTTAGCGGCCATAACCAACCCTAAGGTGCTGTTATTTTTTGGTGCCTTCTTGCCTCAATTTATCGATCCAGAAAAGTCATTACTCAGCCAGTTTATGGTGATGGCTGCGACATTCGCGGTGGTCGAATTTGTTGTCGAATACTTGATCGCCAGAGTCGCGACTAAACTTAGACCATGGCTTGCTCGCAGTGGTAAGCGCTTCAATCAATGTTGTGGTGGAATGTTCGCGCTGATTGGCGCCAGCTTACCCTTGTACAATAATTAAATCAGGGTTTCCTTGGCTCGGTATAGAAGGGGATCGCAGTGGCTTATTGGATTGTTATGAGTGGCTTTTTCGAAGAGCTAATGGCTTATCTAAATGTGAGTGACTAGCGAGTTTACTCTATCATTCTCAGTTAACGCCTTAAATGGTAAACAAAAAAGCCACTCAAATGAGTGGCTTTTCAATGCTTAGATAACGAGAGAACTAGATAACCCGTTAAAAGGTAACTGTCTTCACGCCTTCAGGTGTGCCAACTAATAAAATATCAGCGCCGCGCTTAGCGAATAGGCCGTTAGTCACTACACCAACAATGCCGTCAATCTGCTGTTCTAGCTCTTTTGGCTTCATGATCTTCATGTTGTACACGTCGATAATGATGTTGCCGTTATCGGTAACACAGCCTTCGCGGTAAACAGGATCTCCGCCCAGCTTAACAATCTGGCGCGCCACGTATGAACGTGCCATTGGGATCACTTCGATTGGCAGTGGGAACTCACCTAAAATGTCGACTTGCTTGGTGTTATCAACGATACAGATAAACTTATCTGCAACTGCGGCAACGATTTTCTCGCGAGTCAGCGCTGCTCCGCCACCTTTAATCATGTCCATTTGGCTGTTGATTTCGTCGGCGCCATCAACATAAACAGATAACTCATTGACGCTGTTTAGGTCAAAAACGGGAATACCTAACGCCTTCATTTTCTCTGTTGACGCTTCAGAGCTTGATACTGCACCTTCGATATCGAACTTCATTGTCGCTAGTGCATCAATAAAGTGATTGACCGTTGAGCCGGTACCTACACCAACAATGCTGTTTTCTTCTACGTACTGAAGCGCAGCCCAACCGGCAGCTTTTTTCATTTCATCTTGAGTCATTATGAAATCCTTTGTTTAAGATAGAAGTTAAAGATAAAAGTTATAGGCAAGCATAGAAATATTGCCGACAGTATACTCGTTTAGCGAAGCAAAGTTGCTTGAATTTTGCTTTAAAAGTCACTCGTAAGGACTATCATGTTTACCTTGGGCCAAGTGAAAGAGCATTTTTTGCTTTGGCTAACAGTTTATTGCCATTAGCTTATTCACAATAACCGCTATAGTGTGAGTATTATTGATGTAAATCGCTAGATTAAGTATGAGATGGATTTTCGGCGTGAGCGCCATTAAGTGATAAAGGAGTCGATATGGCAGGGGCAAGCTTATTAACCTTGTTAGATGATATCGCGACGATTTTAGATGATGTCGCCGCAATGAGTAAAATTGCCGCCCGTAAAACGGCGGGTGTGTTGGGCGATGATTTAGCCTTAAACGCTCAGCAGGTGTCGGGCGTTAGCGCCGATAGAGAGCTGCCTGTGGTGTGGGCGGTTGCAGTAGGTTCATTTAAGAATAAGTGCATCTTAGTGCCTGCGGCTATGTTAATCAGTGCCTTTATTCCTTGGGCGGTGACACCGCTACTGATGTTTGGTGGCCTGTACCTTTGCTATGAAGGTTTCGAAAAAATTTACCACAGTTATTCTGCCAACAAGCACCACCAAATCGATGAGTCTCAGGCAAGCCCAGAGGAGATTGTCGATCTAAAGCTATACGAGGCCAATAAGGTTAAAGGCGCGATACGGACCGACTTTGTGTTGTCAGCGGAGATCATCGCCATTACCTTAGGCATTGTGGCCGATAAGAGCTTGAGTACTCAATTTTTCACCCTAAGTGTTATCGCTATCGTGATGACCATAGGTGTGTATGGTTTGGTGGCTGGTATAGTCAAAATTGATGATGCAGGTCTGTATCTGAGTCAGCGTCCCGGTGAAACTCTGTGGGCGAGATTTAAGCGTCGTTTTGGTCTGATGCTGCTTAACTCGGCGCCTTATCTAATGAAGACTTTATCTGTGGTGGGCACCATAGCCATGTTTATGGTGGGCGGCGGCATTTTAACTCATGGCTGGCACTGGATGGGGGCGCAGATAACGTTGGCGGCGCAGTGGATTGAAGCATTCGAGTTTGTCGGACCTGTGGTCGCCTTTATCACTCCAAGTATTTTAAACGCAATTTTTGGCGTCATAGCCGGTGCTGTAGCGGTATTGCTGATGGAGCTGTTTATTAAGCTAAAGGGCGATAAAGGCTCTGCCGAATAGCTTTAGTGTTAAAACTTAATTGTTAGCTTAGATATCCATATGGAAAGGTCGTAATGGCGAATACAAGTACCAAAACAAACAGGGTCAAACTAGCAAGCTTTAACCTGTTTAATTACATTGAACCGCCTTTAGCCTATTACGATTTTGAAAATATCTATAGCGCAGAGCAATGGCAAAAAAAGCAGTCTTGGTTAGCTGAGTTTTTAGCGCAGCACCAGCCGGATATTATTGGCTTTCAAGAGGTGTTTTCAGCGTCTGCATTGGATGAACAAATGCACGCTGCTGGCTATGAGCATTTTGCCACAGTTGGTGAACCCACCGTGATTGACGATTATATTTGCCGCGACCCGGTTGTGGGCCTTGGCTCAAAATTTCCGTTCACAGAGGTCACCGCGATTGAAGCAGAGGCTGAATATATTCACGCGCTTGGGCTAAACCCGAACTTTGCATTTAGCCGCAAACCACTTCGTGCCACAGTTCAATTACCGCTGATTGGCCTTTGCGATATTTACGTGGTGCACTTTAAATCTAAGCGCCCGCATCTGGATGAGTTGCCAGCAGCCAAGTTTGTTCAGTCAAAGGTTACTCAAGCAACAAATGCCTCGTCGGCAGCTTTGGTTAATTTTGGTGAGCTATTAGGGCGTAACAGCCTTGGCCAATGGGCATCGAGTATTCAGCGCGGCAGTGAGGCGGCGTTACTGTTTCATGCCATGCTGCAAAGACGCATAGAGACCAATCAGCCGATGATATTAATGGGCGACTTTAATGAAGAGCTGACAAGCTCGGTATTATCGCCGTTAACTAACCGCGAGCTGCGTTTTGAAAAAGAGGGGCTAGGTCAGTTAGCGAATTTTCCGCTAACCGATGCTTATAAGCTGTTTCAGCAAGGTTTACAGGACTTGTTTGGCGTTAAGGCAACAGATTCAAGCCTTGATGAAATTGCTGCGGAAGAAGAGCGAATGCTTGCCAAAGCGCGGGCATCGCGCGCGCCGACTCATTACTACGGCGCCAGCGGTAATGTGCTGGATTACATTTTATTGTCGGCAGACTTTGATCCAAGCTTTGATAATAGCGTTGCCGAGGTTTGTGACTATCACACCGAAGACAGGCACTTAGTGAACCCAAGCTTTGAGCGTGATAGCCAAAGTAGCGACCACGCGCCGGTTACTTGCACCTTACGCATTAGGCGCTAACGTTAAAGCAGACTTTGTAGAGATGTTATTCTATCCATTGACCGTTTTTATAGACTCTTGTTTCTTTTATAGTTCCATCTTCATTAAAATACGTCCACAGTCCTTCAGGTCGGTCATTTTTATGAAAAGACTCACGAGCTAAGGCGCCACTTTCATAATAAAGCAGCCATTTTCCGAGTGCTTGGCCATCCTTAAATTGGCCTTGTTCTTCTATTGTGCCATCTTCATAAAACTTGGTTAGGATCCCATGGGGTTTGCCATCTTTAAAGTGCTCGGTTCTTGTTACTCTGGCATGGCCATCATAGCTGACAACTTCTCCTTGGAGTAGCCCGTCGCTAAGGTAACCTTTAGCTCTAACTCTTTGCAGTTTGTCCTTATGCAAAAATACCCCAGTATAGAGAGCGTCTTGATAGTAGATAACACCATCTCTTTGCTCTAAGTCGTCAAAGAGCATGCTTTGCTCTGTGCTGCTACAGCCGCTAAGTAAGGTAATTAAAACTACCAATGTTGAAATAGCCTTACACATTATCCTTCGTTCCTTTTAGGCGGAATACCACTAAATTTTTTTGATGTTTTGCTGACAGCATTAAGCTGCCGATTAAATTAATTGGTATTTAACAATTGGTTTACATTTCTGTCTTTTTCGTGTCATGGTGGTGCTTTAGTATCCAAACTGATTAGACCTCGTACCACGCAAGAACGTAATATTAAAGGAATAATAACAATGAAACGACCTTTTACTCGAAGAGACTTTTTGGCAATGTCGGCAAAGGGGGTTGGCGCTGCCGTTGTATCCTACGGCCTGATGGGCTGTAGTAGTGACGATGACGACAATAATGGCATTTATGCCGAATTCCTCCACGGCCTTGCTAGTGGCGACCCAAGCCATGACGCGGTGATACTTTGGACCCGTGTCACCCCTAAGCGTGATGGCGAGATCAAGGTGTCGTGGGAGGTGGCGACCGATGCTGCATTTACCCAGTTAGTGAGTAATGGCGAGACCATGACAAGCGGTGATAGAGACTATACGGTTAAGGTTGATGCCACAGGGCTTGAGGCGGGTCGCCAGTATTTTTACCGCTTCAAGACGGGTAATAAAACCTCGCAGCCGGCAATGACTAAAACCTTGCCACAGGGCGCCATCGATAGCGCTAAGTTTGCCGTGGTGTCATGCGCTAACTTCCCTGCAGGATATTTTAATGTCTACGAGATGGCATCAAGAATGGACGATCTCGATGCGGTCATCCACTTAGGCGATTACATCTATGAGTATGCACGGGGTGAGTACGCCAGCGAGCGCGCCGAAGAGCTTGGGCGTGAAGTCTTGCCCGAAGGTGAGTTGATGAGTCTATCTGATTATCGTACCCGTTACGGTCAATATCGCAGTGATATCAGTTTGCAGAAGTTGCACGGTAAAACGCCATTTATTACCGTATGGGATGATCATGAAGTGGCCAATGACAGTTGGCGTGATGGCGCTGAGAATCACAACGAGGGTGAAGGGGATTTCGATGCCCGCAAAGAGGCCGCGTTGCAGGCTTACTTCGAATGGCTGCCTATCCGACCATGGAGAGAAGGCAATCATGAAGAGATCTATCGCTCGTTCAATTTTGGTGACTTAGTTGACCTGCATATGCTTGATACACGACTCCTAGGCCGAGATAAGCCACTGGATTACGCCGAGTATATGGATCCTGCTACGGGGGGCTTAGATAGCGCACGCTTTATGGCGGACATTACCGACACCAACAGAACCATGCTTGGGCAAGATCAACAAGCTTGGCTGCAAACGGCGTTACTGACTTCGACGGCGACTTGGCAGGTATTGGGGCAGCAGGTATTGATGGGGCAGATGATGCTACCTGCAGCCATTGCGACTCAACAACTGTCGATCCCTGAGTTTGGCCAGTTGGCGGCGTTAGCACAATTTGCTGCCCGAAAAGCGGCGGGCGACCCAACGCTGACCGCAGATGAGCTTAAGTACCTATCTTTCTACGGGCATAAGTTGACGCCTGAGGCGATGGCTCTGCTGCAGTTGCCTTCTATTCCTTACAACCTCGACTCCTGGGATGGTTACGCCTACGAGCGAGAGGTGATTCTAGCGACGGCAAAATCACAGACAAAAAATCTAGTGGTGATTGCAGGAGACACCCATAATGCTTGGGCTAATGAACTAAAAGACGCCGCCGGTGACGCTGTGGGAGTCGAGTTTGCGACTAGCTCGGTATCATCACCGGGGCTTGAGTATTACTTAGGCATAGAAGAGAAAGATATTGCCGCAACCGAGGCGGCGATTGTCGATTTAGTCGATAACCTTGCCTATACCAACTTGATGAATCGAGGATTGATGACGCTCACCTTCACTCACGAAGAGGTTCGTACTGACTGGCGTTACGTCGATACAATTTATTCTCGTGACTTTACAGAAGATAGCGAGAGAAACTTCTCAATGGTTACCAAAGCGGGCAGTCATGGGCTTATAGCGGCAAGTTAGTACTTGCTAGGCTATCAATTAACCTATCCATTCTCTGGTCTATTTATTTGGTTACTAACTTGGTTATTAACCAAATTAGTAACTAACAGGCTAAAGAGTGATTAATAACTTAAGGCTACCTTAGCGGTGGCCTTATTTTTTAGTGATAGGGTGTAAGTTTTCCGCTTTTTTGCAGCAATTATTAGCGTTTTAGTATAAAATTCGCCTCCAAAATCCGGTGGGTGCCTAGACTTTGAACAGTGAATGCGATTTATCGATTCACTGGGCGCTATTCCCGATCTTGGGATAGACGTCGTCACCTACTTTTTATCGTAATCGGCTTAACTGTTTTGATCTATTCTTAGAGAATAATCTTGGCTTGGTGTGGTAAACAAGGCGCACTAATCTTATGTTTTATTCTTTACTTTGTAGCACTCCTCGTCAGAGTGCTAACTTGAGTAGAGCGAGTTCAGTTAGCGTTTAATTACAGCTGAGATTGCGATAGGACTTAATTCAGATATTAATAACAAGATGGGGACGGTCAGATGTCAGAGAAACGCTTTATTACCGCACAAGAGCTGCTAGAGGATTCATTTCGTTTAGCGGCGCAAGTTTATGAAAGTGGCTTCCGTCCACAGTTTATCGTGGGGATTTGGCGTGGTGGTGCTCCAATCGGTATCGCGGTACAGGAGTTTTTTGACTTTAAGAAAGTTGAGACTGACCACATCGCAGTACGTACCTCGTCTTACTATGGCATCAACAAGCAAAGCAAGCAGATCAAGGTTCATGGGCTACATTACATCGTAGAAAACGCTAATGCCGGTGATGGTCTACTGATTGTCGATGACGTGTTTGATTCAGGTCGCAGTATCCATGCGTTGATGGAAAACTTAAGCGACTTGATGCGCTTGAATATGCCAAAAGATGTGCGTATTGCTTGCCCATACTACAAGCCACAAAATACCGCAGTGCCATTAAAGCCAGACTACTTCATTCATGAATCTGATGAATGGTTAGTGTTCCCACACGAAGTCTCAGGTTTGTCTGCAGAAGAACTTGCCGAAGGCAAAGGCGACTTGAAGAACATTAAAGATCTGTTTGTTTAAGCCTTATAGCGCTTGAATTCGCAGCTAAAAGCCACCGCAAGGTGGCTTTTTTGTTTTAAAAAAAGGGCCTAGGACCTAGGACGCTCTGCTGCTAGAGCGGACTTCGCCCTGCTATACAATCAAAATCAGGCACGCAGTTATCTTTTGCTTTTTCTGCTTTTTCGCCTTTGCATTTCCTAGGACCTAGGACCTAGGACCTAGGACGCTTCGCTGCTAGAGCGGACTTCGTCCTGCTATACAATCAAAATCAGGCACGTTGTTATCTTTTGCTTTTTCTGCTTTCCCGTCTTTGCCTTTACCGTCTTAGCATTTCCTAGCACCTAGAACCTAGAACCTAGAACCTAGGGCCTAGCACCTTATTCTCCTGCTCTTCTGAGAATCTAAAGCCTATCTATCTCATCTTTGAGTTGATACGACTTGTCTGTGACTATCTGCTCTAGGGTGCCGACCCGCTCCCTTAACTTTTCTAGCTCGGTTTTAATACTCACTAATTCATCGAGTTCGACTCGACCTTTATGTTTGTTGTATTCCTTAAGCGCAGCGATAGCAAACACGCCTATGATAGCCAGTGCGGCAACCGTGAACGGCCCCATATGTCGCTCCTTGATGAGTAGCAGTGCTACTCAAGTATAGCGGCAAAAGCGGAAAAGCAGGTTCTAGGAAGAGCAAAGACGGGGAGGGCTGAGACGGTAACAGCGAACGCCCTGCGGTCTAGGGAACGTGACTGTGTCACTTACGGAACACTGTGCTTACGGAAAAGATAGTAAAAGCAGGAAGCAAAGAAGTGGACATTAGGATGCTTTGCTTTTTGCTTTTCCTAGAACCTAGAACCTAGAACCTAGAATCTAGAATCTAGGTTCTAGGACGCTGCGCGGCTAGAGCGGACTCCGTCCTGCTATAAGATCAAAAGAGGGCATTGATTTAGGCTTTTGCTTTTCCGGCTCTTACCGTCTTAGCACTTTCCTAGAACCTAGAACCTAGGACCTAGAACCTAGGACCTTCTCTTAAACCTTCTAATTCGTGCTAATGCTTCATCTTAGATTTGATCAATAAGCACTTTTGTTCGTGTTGCACAGCCTCTTTGAGGGCGCGTAGGCTAGGCTCTGACAGTGTTGTTGCTAATAGTGCGGTTGCTGATTGAGGTGCTGCGCTGGAATCAATTAGGCGTTGTAATCGACTGGCGTTGGCATAACTGCATTCAGTTGGGATCAGTGTCTTGTTATAGCTGCGCATAAATACGGGATCATGTGTTTTGCCCATCTGTGCCAGTGTATCGAGGCGTTGCTCGGCCGTTGCGGCGCTCAGTAGCTTCTGCTCGCTTGGATAAAGATTTTCCATCACGGTACGCAGCTTGGCAAAAGGCAGGTTTGTGGGTTGCTGAATTCGGTTTAACCACTGGCGTTTTTTTGCAGCTTCGGGGAGAATGACCTCTGCGGCTAATGCCGATTTTTGTCCGCTATCAGATTTATCGGCTGCGCGCTCTTTGTTAAGCCAGTAGCGACCATTGCGGTGATCATAGCGGTTAAGGTGAATGCTCATCTTCCAACGAAGATCTTGGTCGATTTCAATGCCTTTAATGCTGGAGGTTTGTTTGAGTAGGGCATCCATATGCTCTAAGGCATCACGGCTGCGGCCAAACTCGATATAAATTGCAAACCAGCGACGCTGAATATCACGGTTAGCTTTATTGACCATCACCTTTCTAAGGCTCATCTGCTCAATCGCCCTTATCGCTTGCTTGGCGTAGCGTTGATTACTCGGATCCATTTTGTCCAAGTAAACCCTTGTACTCGATAGGCTGGTTAACACTTGATCTAAGATAGTGAGGTCGCGCTCGCCGGGTAAATTGATAAGCACAGTACCTATGTAATCATTTAACGTTAAACTGCCATTTTCAACGCTGTCCCACAGGCTTTGCCACAACATGGATCGAAGTAGTGGGTCGTCAACAGATGCCAAGTTCGCTTGAGCGGCTTTAAATGAGACTGGATCTAGGCTGACCTTTACAAAACCCCAATCTTGATAATTAGGATAGACAAGAGCTGGACAGTGCAGGCCGATAACTTGCTTAACTTCTGTCTTTTCGCCGCTATAGGTAACGGGCACGCTGATGTTGTGGTGCAAACGGTTTCGGCCTTGGGTAAATAAGCCTAACAGTACTTTTTGCTCCCTAAGGGTTGGTAAGGCACTACTTGGCGCCGTTTGTTTGAGGCTGAAGCTGCTTATCCTGCCATTGCTGCAGCTAAACTCTGCTTCTAGGGTGTTAACTCCAGCTTTATACAGCCAGTCTTGGCTCCATTGGCTTAGGTCCCGCTTGGCGGCCTGCTCTAGACTGGTGATAAAGTCTTTTAGCTCGGCGTTTTGGTAACTGTACTGAGTCAGGTAGTTGTGCACCCCTTGTTGAAATGTTTTCTCGCCAATAAGGTAGCTTAGTTGCTTCAGTGTCGATGCGCCCTTGGAGTAGGTGATGGCGTCGATATTATCGAAGGCGTTTTGGCTGCTGGCGACAGCCACCTCGATAGGGTGAGTACTGGCTAAACTGTCTTGTTGATAAGCCGCTTGTTTGTTCTTGGCATAAAAACTACGCCAAGCATGGCTAAACTCTTCAATCTGGCTGGTGGCCATAGTTCCCATAAATGAAGCGAAGCTCTCGTTTAACCATAGGCCGTTCCACCATTTCATGGTGACGAGATTGCCAAACCATTGGTGCGCCATCTCATGCATGATAACACTGGCTAGGCGTTGCTTTTCGGTTGTCGTCATCTTGCTATTGGATAGAAAGCGGCTCTCACTGAAGGTGACTGCTGCGGCGTTCTCCATGGCGCCATAGAGAAAGTCCGGTACTAAGACTTGGTCGTACTTATTAAATGGGTAGGGGATACCAAAGTAGTTATCAAAGAAAGTTAATCCCTGCTGAGTATAGTTAAACCAGTCTTGCTCATCGACCTGCTTAGCAACAGATTGGCGCGCAAATAAACGTAATGGATACTTACCTGAGTTATCCGTCCACTCATGGTATGGGCCGGCATGCATCGAGAAGTTATAGGGGCTGAGCTTAGGTGACTCGGGGAATATCCAGCGGCGCTGTTCGCCTTGAGCGCTAACAGAAGTCTCTCTCATAGCGCTGATCACCGTCCACTCTTTAGGTGCGGTTACCGATAGTGTGTAGCTCGCCTTAAGATCGGGCTGATCGAACACGGCAAACATCTGCTGCGCTGCTGCGGGCTTAAAATGAGAGTAGAGGTAGACCTTATTATCGACGGGGTCTTTGAAGCGATGTAGGCCCTCGCCATTGCTGCTATAGTCGCGTGTAAACTGCACCTCGATAGTATTGCTACCGCTGATTAATAACCGCGGGTTGAGCTGGATGTAGCTGTTGTTGTAGTTAGGATAGACCTTTTTGCCATTGAGGGTAAAACTGCTAATTCTAGCCTGGTTGAGATCTAAACTCAGCGGTTGAGTGGTGTCACTGAGCTCAAAGCTGACTTTGCTAACGGCGCTAAAGTGCTGCTCGGTTAAGGTGAAGTCCAGATCGTATTTTACTTCAGAGATCCGCTCGGCACGCGCAGCAGCCACTTGCTGGCTAATATAGGGAGTGGCATCACGCTCTATATTCACTTGGTTACCGCTGGCATTGGCGGCAATCAAAGAGCAAAACACAGCGGCGGTAAAGCCTATAAACGGCAACTTCAAAACAGCATCCTTAATATTAAACCTAATGGACTTTAGCCCTTATTATTTTCTAAACTTGTGTCTGCCTTTTGAGGCGAAATCGTCACGATTCGCGAGCAGAAAGGCCATAAGTTACCTTATTTCGAGTGGCTGAAGAAGCATTAAAACGCTCAATTTTAGCCAATAAAAAAGCCAGCAACTTGCTGGCTTTTTTATTGGAGGGTAAATCCGTTACACAATTATAGGCCTAAGAAAGACTTAGACTTAACCTTGCGGATCTCTTTCTCATCAGACCATTCGATTAGGCCTGTTTCAAGATCCATTAAACGCATGGTCATCTTGTAGTAAACGTCTTTAGTGCTGCCATCTTGCTTAACGATGCTAGACAGGTTGCCGTATAGCATGAACTGGGCACCAATTTGACGACCGAAGTTAATTGCAGTCGATGGATCAACCATGCCTGAGTTGTTCTGGTAATCTAGCTGCTTACGAACTGAATCCACTTTGGTCATATCGATAAAGCGGAATTTACCTGAGCGTAGTAGCTTGTTGCTGATTGAATCGGTAACTGATTCTGTATCGATATGCTCAGAGGTTTTGTTCTTGATCTTATCGACAAAAATAATTGGGCGGTCATTGGCTGTCATCGCCACAACGGGTGGGAAGGTCAGCATGCTGTCGACCATCTTAGCGGCTATAGCTTGAAGATCGGTTGAGCCGAAGTTCTCGTTAACGGTTTCCACTTCTGTGGCATCACCGTATTCAACTTTTGATTGGCAGGCAGATAAACCGATAACTGCTGCAAGAATAAAAATGACTTTAAATTGTTTCATAGTAAGTTCCATACAAGTGATTGCTAAATGATTATTGAATAAAAACGGGTGTAATTACCAGTGTCAATTACCCAGACTAAGGTTGTACGTCCGCTTTTTACTTCAATGGGATCGGCTGGATTGTTGTCTAGCATGAGTGAATAATGCCCAGGTTTTACATATGAGCGAGCGAGCTGTGCCTGTTCAGGCAAGGTTAACCAGCTGCGTCTATCGGCTTGCTCGCTGACCACGTTAAAGATCTGCATGGCTATAGAGGCGTAATCTATGTCATTGTTACGTTTCTTGGTGTCACTCTCGACGCTGCGTGCCATTTCAGATTTTGCATAGATCCGCGCGGCTTGTCTAACGAGCGCCGCAGGAAGCTCTTCTTTGAGGGCGGTAATGGCTAAGGCATCGATATTGGCTAGGGGGGCGGTTTTTAGTACAGTACCTAAGCCTTGAATTTGTGCCTGTTTGACGGGCTGTCTATTAGGGTAATAGGTTGCTAATGAAGCCGTTTGCCAATTGCCGTGAATGGTAAAAGGTACGGTGAAACTCTGTTTCTCTGGTACAAAGCCGCGCTCAAGCATAACGATGACTTGGCCATCGCCTTTCTTTGGCAATACTGCATCGCCCCAGCGCCGCTTAAACTCATCGTACTGCGGCATAGAAAGCTGCTTTGCGAGTCTGACTAGATCTTGCTGCAGATAGGGATTATTAGGGGTGATCTGTGCGGCCTTGCGATAATCGATAAAGGCGTCGTTAGGCTCGCCTAAAATCTCGTGCAACATCCCGGTAGTGTAGTAGCTATAGGCGTTCAAAAAGGAGCTGGTGGTTGTGCCCGCTGCCTTACTAAGCTTATTCATCTCGGCGTCTATGGTGCCGTTTGCCATGGCTTGTACTGATTTATTGGATTTTTGATATCGCGCTTGTTCTTGGCTTTGTAACTCATTACTACGGCGCACTTCCACTAATGCACCTTGGGCGTCGCCAGCGAACAGATAGTTAAGAGCCTGATACTGATGCAGCATGATGCGCTCATAACCTGGGCCGCGATAGGGGATAACGTTATCGTTGACGAAAAGGCTACTGGCAGTGGCGCCTGCGTCGCTTAGGCTAAGCTTGGCCTTGTCATCGAATGCGACATAGGCAGATACTGCTTGCTGATAGTATTGTTTACTGGCTTCGAAGTTACCGGCAATCTGTGCACTTCTCCCAGCCTCTTGTGCGTAGAGTAAGCCATCGGCTCCATCAATTTTTGATTCAACAATGTTTGCTGCATTTTGTGGGGTCGGAGAATTTAGCTGAGCCTTAACGGGGGAAATTTGAGACGGGTAATTAATAAAGATACTGTTAAACGCGCAGCCACTAAGGCTAAGCATCATAGTTGCTAGCAGTAGTAAGCTTCTCATTTGTGGATCTCATTTTGCATTAGTAGCATTGCCTTCCTTTAAACTGACGTTGTCTGGCTAATGAACTCTGAACAACATTGGATTTGTTGGACGACTTTATTCAGTTATAAATGACCTAATAAAAACATACAATATTTCAGTACGATATCAAGGCTTTTATAGCGAACCTAAGCTGAACATAAGATGAATACCCTAATCCGATGCTTAAAAAGTACAGGCAATGTTGTACTCTTTTTGCTCGGTTAAATCTACTCATCTTAAGTGGCTTGAACCATTAATAGTGGGGAGGAGGTGTTTCTTCTGACTGGCTTGCCATATTGCTAGGTTCAACAGCATGTAACTTGCTGAGAAGGATGCGTAGTTGATCCTGCTGTGATGCAAGCAAGTTATTAAGTTTAATTACCTGGGTGTTGAGCTCTTCAATAGTGCCATCTTGAAAGGCAATCTTCATTTCTAGCTCTTCGACTCGATTTTCTAAATTATCCAAATTAACCTCGATGGATAGGGGGCTTCACTTTCTCTGCGACTCATTGTAACAGGCACCAGAGATGTTATGGTTATGCAGAGTATACAACGCCTGCCTATCTATATGGAAACTTGGTTTATAAAACAATGGTGGCAAAAACTTAACCTGATATCTGAATGAAAGCTGACGAAAGAGCTAACTGAATGATGTTGTGAATGAACTCGATCTAATTTCTGCTGTCTTTAAGATGACGATTAAGATAATCATTGCTAAGTTAATGGCTATAAACCGCTATATTTGTCGAGACAAGTGTAGATAATAGACTCATATTCAATTGAAGAAGGTTGGGTATTATTAAGCGAGTCGCTTTTAACCGATCTGATTGGAATAACCAATTTAACTAGTATAGAGTGGTTCGCCTAAATAAAAATAAAGGTTAGTTTAACCACGTGTAAATGCTGAGGAAGCTTTAATGAAATCGATTTATAAATATTCACTAGTGGCTTTGGCCGTAGTTGGTCTTACGGCGTGTAACCAAGAGCAAGCCGTTGCTGTCGACGCCCCTGTAGAATTAAAAACTGAAGCACAAAAAGAAGCTTACAGCGTGGGCGCATCAATCGGTACTTATATGGCAGGCCATATTAAGGAACAAGAAGAGCTTGGTCTTAACGTTGATAGAAGCTTGATTGTGACGGGTTTCAGCGAAGGCCTAAACAGTGAGCTAAAACTGACTCAAGAAGAGATGCAAACAATTTTGCAAACTCTTGACGAGAAGCTAAATGAAAAGCGTCAGGCACAGGCTTTAGCATTGGCAGAGAAGAGCCTAGCCGAAAGTAAGGCTTTCCTAGAGACGAACAAGGCGAAAGAAGGCGTTGTGACTACAGACTCTGGCCTACAGTATGAAGTCATCACCGAAGGTACTGGTGAAAAGCCTGTGGCTGAAGACACAGTTAAAGTGCATTACGTTGGTACATTAACTGATGGTACTGAGTTTGATAGCTCAGTTGCACGTGGCGAGCCAGCGACTTTCCCACTAAATCGTGTTATTGCTGGTTGGACTGAAGGTGTTCAGTTGATGTCTGTTGGTTCTAAGTACAAGTTTGTTATCCCTGCAGATCTTGCTTATGGCGACCGTGACACTGGCACTATCCCTGCAAACTCGACGCTAGTATTTGAAGTCGAGCTGCTGGATATCCAAAAGGCTGAAGCGCCTACTGCAGATGCAGCGCACGCACATTAATCGATAATCATGGCTTCATCACTCTATACAGTGGTGCTAGCGAAGAGAATTGATAGCTTAAAAAAGGACGCATTCAGCGTCCTTTTTTGCGTTAGGTCATAAGCCTGCTTACTCAGAAGCTTCTGTATTAAAATTCCTATGTTCTGTTTTATTTCTAGCCTTAGCGGATACTTGTGACACTTTATCTTGTGCGAATTGGCGCAAGCATAGAGTTATTGGGTTAAAATGACTTTTAGAAGTGATATTTAATTTTTGAGTCCAATTATGGAATACGATTTTTTACGTAATACGATTACCGATACTGTGTTTGCCCGCTTTAGTATGGATCATGAGGCATTAGGTTTTTGGTTGTCAGAAGAGCTTGCCGATAATAGCGAACTTTATGTTGAGATCTGTCAGCAGATCGAGCGATTACAAAATGGCCAAGGTAATGAGTGGCGTTTGGTAGGCAAAGCGTTATCGCTTGAATTGGATAGTGAGCAAGCCCGGATCTTTGCCAATGACATCGAAGATAACGATGATCAAGAATTGGATGAATCTATGTCATTTTATGACGGTGAGTCAGAAGCCTTTTGCGGATTAGAAGACTTTTATGAGGTGATTGTGAACTGGCGTCGTTTCTTAGATGAAAATTGATTGCCGATCCTCAGATTTATTTCTGTCCAAATAGGTACAAAAAAAGCAGCCATTGGCTGCTTTTTTGTTTGAAAAGGTGCGTTACTGATTTAGGTAGCGAACGGCCATCTCTGTACGCGACTTTGCATTGGCTTTACGCAATAAGTTTTTCACATGCACTTTAACTGTGCCTTCACTAATGTGCAGCTGCTCAGCGACGATACGATTACTCTGACCTTCGGCAAGGTGCTGCAGAATTTCGAGCTCTCTAGGGGTGAGGTTTTCGAGCCACTCTTGTTCGTTAACCGAGCTATTGAGTTCTGACAAATACTCTTGCACGGTATCGCTGATCACCCTGTGGCCCAACATGGCATTTTTGAGCATCTCAAGCAGTAGATCTGGCTCAGTATCTTTAAGTAGGTAGCCATCGGCACCGGCTCGGACTAAGCGGATCACGTCTTGCTTAGCATCAGATACCGTTAAGATCACTATACGAGAAGTGACCCCTTCCTGCCTGAGCGCATTGAGGGTGTCTAAACCCGTCATTCCCTTCATGTTGAGATCGAGCAGTATGATATCAGGTTCGTTATCAGTAACGGCTGACAGCGCATCTAACCCACTGCCTGCTTCTCCAAATAAGGTGAAATCAGAATCAGAGGTAACAAGCTGACAGATCCCACGGCGTAGCAGTGGGTGATCATCAATAACTAGAACTGAATAGGGCTTTCCCATTTTAAGGCCTCCTGCTGAGGTATATTCGTCAAAGTAATAACGCAAAAATCCATTAACCGCCCTCAAAAATCAGCAGCATAGAAGTTGAAATCTATTCGCTTGGCTCCTGTTGAGGAGGGAAGGTAAGGGTCACAGTCGCCCCTCCTTTTTTATTCTGGCTAAATTCTACCACACCCGAGAGGCGGCTGGCGCGTTCATGCATAATTCCTAGACCAAAATGTTGATCCCTTTCTTTTAACTCCTCGATACCAATGCCGTCATCACTGATACTGAACACCACCTTTTCCCTCGATACCTTCTGGCAGCTAATATGGATATGTTTGGCGTTGGCATGTTTTATTGCGTTTAAGGTGGCTTCACGAGTGAGCTGTAAAATATGAATATGTTGATGAGCACCTAATAGCTGCGAAGGTAATTTGTAATCCAAGCTAATAATGGCATCTGACTGACCACGTAGCTGCTCTATCATGGCCTCTATCGCATGGCCTAGGTTTGGGTCTTTGATGGTGAGCCTGAAAGTAGATAATAACTCTCGTAGCTGCACGTAGGCGGTATTAACACCTTCATTAATTTCTTGTAACTGCTCTGCTGCCCTAGGGCTCTTTGAGGTCTTATCTAACTCTTTAGAGAGTAGATTAACTTGGATCTTTAGGAAAGAAAGTAGCTGCCCAAGGGAGTCATGTAGCTCTCTGGCAATCACGCCACGCTCTTCCATAAGGGCGAGTTGCTGACGCTGCTCACCTGCATTATAGATCACCATAGAGCGGGCAAGCATGATGGCAAAGTTATTAAACAGCTGGAAAGAGAAGGGCTTAGAGGAGAGTACTTCTAAGTAACCTAAGTTGTTGTCCTCAAATTGTAATGGGAATTGTTGGGTGTTTTCACCATTGTGCGGCCAATCACCATCGTTGTCTGTGCTGATGATGTCGACAACCTCACCATCTTGAACCATGACCAGGCGTAAATGGGCCTCACTCTGGTGGGTTTGAAGCTGGTTGAGCGCTAGGGTCAAGCTATTAGAGTCGAGTTTGCTGGAATGTAACATCACTAGGCTATCGTAGAGTAAGGTCAATTCGTTGTTAGCACGGGTCAAGGCGATGGTTTTTTCCTGTACCTGTTCCTCAAGCCCTTGGTAAACACCAGCCAGCTTTTTCACTGTAGAGTCCAAAGCACTGCTTAATGCACTTAATTCTAGGTACTCTGTTTTAGGCATCTCTACATTAAAGTTACCTTGTGAAATTGTATCTGCAGCCTGCATCAATTGTTGCAGCGGTTTAACAACCTTGCGTTTTGCGAGTCTTACAGTAAAGAAAGCAATTAACAGCATTAATGCTAATCCTGTTATTTGACTTACGGCTAAAAACCTCAGTTTTAGGGCTGCATATTGTTCTGTTTCGAGCACGAAAAGATCGATTGTATCGACAAAATCTTTTAGCGCCGCAGCATATAATCGGGAATTTTCAGATTCTATGTAGTAGCGCATGACCTGCCATTTATCGATAACGCTCAAATACTTCTCTTTTAAATCCAGAGGAGTATACCAACCCATTGATTGCTTAAGTGCTTGAGAGTGCAGTGTATTTTCGAACTCTTTAATTTTGTCGTTGGCGCCTTCACTGCCTGAGTTTGCATAAAACATCAGTCGGTAACTTTGCATACGTAGCGAACCTGAGGCGTTAATGGCCCTGGCATCACCTAGGCTATAAGACAAATTGATGATGGCGAAAATAGCTAGGCCACTCGACAATAGAATGAGTGTGAGCATGAAGCCCCAAATTGCCGAAGTGAGTCTGCCTTTTTTCATAAAAAATCTCGTTATTAGAATTTATGTATTACTAATTTATAACTACTTAATATTAGTGGATACTTGATTACATTAACAAATGCGCAAAAGTGTGAGCAACAACACGTTCACAATTTGATCTACCGCAAGCTTTAGGGTGGATACCTCATAGGAGGTATGTCTTTGTTGCGTATAAGTGATTAAATTCAACCTTGAAATAGGTGGGACTATACAAAAGAATATAAAAGTAACATGGAGATGAGATGGTGAAAACATTAACTAAAAAGTCTTTTGCACTCAGTGCAATCGTAGCTGCAAGTTTAATGGCTGGTAGCGCACTAGCCAGTGATAAAACTGAACCTCGTAACGAAGTTTATAAAGATAAGTTTTCAAAGCAGTATAACAGCTGGCATGAAACTTCTGAAAGTGTAGAGATCATTGATGCACTTGAGCAAGATCCAAATCTAGTTATTCTTTGGGCCGGTTATGGTTTTGCTAAAGATTATAACAAGGCTCGTGGTCATGTTTATGCAGTAACGGATCTGCGTAATACGCTACGCTCTGGTGCTCCTAAGACTGCTGAAGATGGTCCAATGCCAATGGCATGTTGGTCTTGTAAGAGCCCTGATGTACCTCGTATGATCGAAGAGCAAGGTGAAGACGGTTACTTCAAAGGTAAGTGGGCTAAAGGCGGTGCAGAAATCGTTAACTCTATCGGTTGTTCTGACTGTCACGAAAAAGGTAAGTCTAAGCTACGTATCTCTCGTCCATTCGCTGAGCGCGGCATGGAAGCTCTTGGCACTCCATTCGATGAAGCTTCTCGTAAAGACAAGCAATCAATGGTTTGTGGTCAGTGTCACGTAGAGTACTACTTCGAAAAGACTGCTGATAAGAAAGGCTTCGTTAAGTTCCCATGGGACAAGGGCACAACTGTTGAAGATATGGAAGCATACTATGATGCTATCGATTTCGCAGATTGGACTCACGCCGTTTCTAAGACGCCAATGCTAAAAGCACAGCACCCAGGTTATGAAACTTGGCAGCTAGGTATGCACGGTAAGAACAATGTAAGTTGTACTGACTGTCACATGCCTAAAGTTAAGAATGCTGAAGGCCGTAAGTTTACCGACCACAAAGTGGGTAACCCATTCGATCGTTTCGAAGAAACTTGTGGTACTTGTCATGATCAAAGCAAAGAGTTCATGGTTAACCTAGATAACGAGCGTAAAGCTAAGGTTAAGCAGATCCAACTTCAAGCTGAAGATCAGTTAGTTAAAGCTCACTTCGAAGCTGGTGCAGCTTGGGAAGCTGGCGCAACTGAAGCTGAAATGGCACCAATCCTAATGGATATCCGTCATGGTCAATGGCGTTGGGATTATGCAATCGCTTCTCACGGTGTTGCATCTCACGCTCCAGATGAAGCGTTACGTGTACTAGGTACTGCGCTAAACAAAGCTGCTGATGCTCGCGTTAAGCTAGCTCAACTTCTTGCTAAGAAAGGTGTTAAGCAGCCTATCGCGCTTCCAGATATCTCTACTAAAGCTAAGGCTCAAGCTGCTCTAGGTATGGATATGAAGAAGATGAATGCTGATAAGGCTGAATTCAAGAAGACTATTCTACCTAAGTGGGATGCTGAAGCTGAAAAGCGTGAAGCTACTTACAAGTAAGTCTTACACTGCATAGTGTTTAATATTAAAAGCCCTCATTAGAGGGCTTTTTTATTTTCAGCCCTAAACCACCTACTTCAGTAGGGGCCGTTATCATCAATTAGGCTCTGCCTGAAGTACGTTCAATGGCATTGCGGAGTAAGGCAATGTTTAACGACTTATAAGCACGCCGACTTTTGTTTGAAGATAAAGTGTCCATGGAGGCGAGCTTAGCATCCATGCGATACACGGCTTATAAGTTCATTTAAACATAGCTTATTAACTCAAGTGATACGTGAGCTTTGCTAATAGTGCGGTACAAGCTTCTAAATCAGGACCACAAATGTTCCCTACATTAATTGGCATTTCCACCAATCCATGGCAGTCAGTGATTTAGCCCATGCTTTAAAGAAAGGCCTATAGGGATATATTTACGGCGTCTTGTTAACGCACGGTAGGAAAGCTCCCTTTTAAGGAGTCTGCTTTATAACAGATGGGCAAAGCCACCTTCTTTAGAAGGTGGATCTTTTACTGTTGCCATTTATCTAGTTTAAACAAAGTTACACTCCAATTTAATTGGCTTAGCTTGTCTATTTGATTAGCTTCAGTAGTGATTTAAAGCGCTCGCCCCTTGCCTGACGCTGTAACTCAAATAGCAGTGACTCCACATTGGTCTGTACCGCGCCACTTGCTTGTATCATTTCAATACCGCTGGTTTTATTGTCCTCTTCCCTCGAGGAAACTGCATCTATCACAAGGTGAACATGGTAGCCATTATCTAATAGCTCTCTACAGGTCTGGTAGACGCAGATATGGGTTTCGATTCCCGCAAGGATAATATGTTTCTGCTCAAGGCCTGTGAGTCTTGTCTGAAATTCATTAGCCTGCCAACCACTGAAGTGCTCCTTGGCAATGGGGGTTGTGGTCTTAGCTAGCTCTAGGGCTAACTCGTCACTGGTTGCGCCGAGTTTATCAGGGAGCTGCTCCAGCCAAAGGATAGGAACCTCAAATAATTGCGCCCCCTTAATCAGCTGCGCTAGTTTTCGATGCAGTTGCTCACTTTGGTGCATGATGCGTGCTAGTTGTCCCTGTACATCTACCACAACCAATACACACTCTTCTGGTTTTAGCATCTTTGCCTTCTTTAAATTTATAAGGGTGCATGCCAGTAAAACTGATCTAGCTGAGCGCGCCAATTGGAAATAAGTCTAAGGTGGTAATACTTACGCTTTATCTTTGTGCAGGCGTTGAATAATTGCACCTTGCTGGTGCATTTATATGCACGTAATTATGTCGTGATTCACTTATCTCCTTGAATTTGCGTGATTAGATATTCTGGCCTAATGCTTGAATTATGTTTTAGTAAATTGAAAAAGGAATTGGAGTGAGTCATGAAATTGGTTAGCGCGATCATTAAGCCATTTAAATTAGACGATGTACGAGAGGCTGTGGCTGGTGTCGGTATTGAAGGCATGACGGTGACAGAGGTGAAGGGCTTTGGACGTCAAAAAGGTCACACCGAGCTATATCGTGGCGCCGAGTATCAAGTGGATTTCTTACCTAAGGTAAAGCTTGAGATTGCAATTAAGGCTGACAGGTTAGAGATGCTACTTGAAGCGATAACTGGCGCGGCTCGAACCGGGAAGATAGGTGACGGTAAGATTTTTGTGACAGATCTTGAGCAAGCTATCCGGATCAGAACTGGCGAACATGATAACGACGCACTTTAAGGGGATAAGCGAATGGATGATTTAACCAAATTGGGATTGACGGTAACTGAGTTACGCTTCGCCCTAGATACGTTTTACTTTTTGATTTCAGGTGCACTCGTGATGTGGATGGCGGCGGGATTTGCCATGCTTGAGGCGGGCTTAGTGCGCTCGAAGAATACCACAGAGATCCTAACTAAAAATGTCTGCTTGTATTCGATAGCTTGTGTCATGTACCTGATTGTTGGCTATAACATTATGTATGTTGATAACGTCGAGGGAGGATGGTTTCCCTCATTTGGGTCCTTGATTGGTTCTCAGTCAGAAGGGGCCGACCATGCACTAGAATCTGACTTCTTCTTTCAGGTGGTATTTGTTGCCACGGCAATGTCTATCGTATCGGGCGCGGTGGCTGAGCGCATGAAACTGTGGGCCTTCTTAATTTTCTCAATCTTTATGACAGCGGTGATCTACCCGGTTGAAGGCTACTGGACTTGGGGCGGTGGTTTCTTGTCGACGGCTGGCTTCGTCGATTTTGCTGGTAGTGGTATTGTGCATATGGCTGGCGCAGCTGCAGCGATTTCAGGTGTGTTATTACTAGGTGCTCGTAGAGGTAAATACGGCGCTAATGGTCAAATTAATCCCATTCCAGGTTCAAACTTACCCATGGCAACATTAGGCATGTTTATCTTGTGGATGGGCTGGTTTGGTTTTAATGGCGGTTCTCAATTGCTGCTATCTGACGCCGAAAATGCTAGCGCGGTGGCTAAGATTTTTGTTAATACCAACTCTGCGGCGGCTTTCGGTGCGATTTCGGCATTAATAGTATGTCGACTCATCTGGGGCAAGGCGGACTTAACCATGATCTTAAACGGCGCATTAGCCGGTCTGGTGGCGATCACCGCCGATCCTTTATCGCCGTCACTAGCTATGGCTGGGGTGATTGGCTTGGCTGCTGGTGGTTTGGTGGTGTTCTCGATTGTGGCCTTCGATAGAATTAAGATTGATGATCCTGTTGGGGCTATCTCAGTCCATGGTGTGGCGGGTTTATTAGGCTTAATCTTGGTTCCAGTATCTAACAGCGAGGCTTCGTTTTTGACTCAGCTATATGGCGCGGCAGTGATTTTCGCTTGGGTGTTCTTCGCCTCGGCTGCAGTATGGATGGCACTTAAGCTGACCATGGGGATCCGTGTTACCGAGGAAGAAGAGTATAACGGCATGGATGCATCCGACTGCGGTATCGACGCATACCCTGAGTTTGTCTCTGTTAAGAGTGGCAGCTAGTCATCTCGCAGTTAGATTAATAAGTCAAATAGACTTGGGTAAGGCTATCTTGTGAAGCTGTTTAGCCCAAACATGACTCAAAACAATAGATTAAGACCCCAGTGAAAGCTGGGGTCTTTGCTTTAAAAGCTATAAACCACGAAGCACTTACTTCGTTTGTGGTTCATTGTTATCCTTCTAAGTCATTGCATGTTTATCGGAATTTAAGACTCTGCCTTTTCGTATTTAATACACAAGAGATTTAGGCTAAAGTAGATGCAATATTGCTCATTAATGGCTCATTTATGAAAGCGTTTAATTTTCTGAGTTGTCTACTGCTTACGGTACTAATACCACTTGCAACACTAACAACAAGTGTGAGTGCAGGGCAGGTCGTTGTGCGTAAGTCTAGTGAACCTTTCGATGCCTTTGCGGTGAGAGATGAGGTGCAAAGGCAGCATGAATGGCGTGAGGCGTTGCGTTTTCAGCAGCAACTTCAAATCTTACAGGCCTTGCCTTTAGGTTGTGTGCCTGTGGTCATGCCTTATCGTCACTTCTCTTGCCAAGGTTTATATTACCGCCCCTACCAGAACAAAGAGCTATTTATTCAAATCGATCCCCCAAGTATTGAGCTCCCATAGTCTAAGATAGATTAAGCTGAGGGCTCTCTAGAGGATTTACGTTCTGTAACGCATTTATACCTTCGATTGAACTCTCATGACGTATGCTTAATGCAGAGAATCTTTGCGTAGAGAGTGTGATGAAACGTTCAATTCTGCTACTAATTCTGCAACTAACCCTATGCACGCTGCTAGTGAGTGGCTGCGCAAGCCAGGGTCTTAAAACGTCTGATGACTTAACTGTTTATTTTCATGATGAGTACTTTAGCCCTGCTCAAGAACTACCTGATGCCGACACGCTATTTGAACTGCCCGAAGACGCGCTGAACTCGCTTCGAAGGGAGTTGACTCGTTCAAAGGGCTACCAACATCAATCTAAGGTTATGTTGCATGAGTGGTTAGCTAATTACATCAATGCGGCGGATGGCGGCTTTCGCTATGCCGATAACGTCACGCGAAGCGCGAGGGATACCTTCGATGATAGAGAGGGTAATTGTTTGTCATTAGTGGTATTAACGGCGGCTTTGGCAAAGGAGTTAGCAGTTAAGGTAGAGTTTCAAGAGATTGATATTCCGCCCGTGTGGGATAGGCAAGGTGGCTTCTATCTTGTTAATGGTCATATTAACCTTAAACTTCTGCCTCAAGATAAAGGCAATGTCTTCAATATCTCGACCCAATCGATTCAAATTGACTTCTTACCAGAACGAGCCATGCAGGGCTATCAAAAGCGTCGAGTGAGCAGAGCGATTGTCGTCTCCATGTTCTATAACAATATAGCGGCCGAAGCGCTTGTTGAAGGGAATTATGATCGCGCCTATGGGCTGTTAAAGCTTGCACTTAAGCAAGAGGAATTGTTTTTACCTGCGCTAAATACCTTAGCCGTCCTCTACCGATATAAAGGATTAGATCAGCAAGCTGAGGTTTTGTATAAATATGTATTGAGTGTGCAGCCTGAAGATATGAATGCCCTTAATAACTACGCCATCATGTTATCGGCACAAGATCGCTTAGATGAATGGAGTGATGTGCATAAGGTGATGGAGCTGGCACGTATTCGCAACCCTTATTACTACTACGGTATGGCACAGCAGGCTTACTTCGATAAAGAATATCAGGATGCACTCATCTGGTATAAGAGGGCAATTGCAAAAGCCGATTATCGCCACGAATTCTATTTTGGTCTGTCTCGTACTTATTGGGTCACCGGGGATCTAAGTCGCGCTGAGCAGAGTTTAGAGAAAGCGCTTAAGCTAACGACCGATGAACATAATAAACGCCGTTATCAGGCTAAACTACATGCCATGAGAAGTCATTAACGCCTTTTCCTCGTATATCGTTAGCGGCAGTATTGTGCTTACGTTCTGAACACAATTGTCATGATACCTCTTCATATATAAGCCTGCTCATTGGCTTGTTTTTTGCGACCCTGAAGGCACAGCTCTGTATGTTGTTTATGTTACAGGGCTCTATTTAAGGTTAAAAATCCGAGTTGTCGATAATAATCAGATGTTTCATTGGGCTCTTAAGGTCATTTTGTTATCACTACTATAGATTTGTTTGTCAGTTATCTTCTTTTTAAACAATAGATTAAAAATAATTATATGAAATAATAATAACTTGATTGCAATCTGGCTTTTTACTGGATAAATTGAATGCAGTATCGCAATTGAGAGATCTGTATTCATAGGCTAGACGGAGCTAAGTATTACCATGTATTACCAAAATGATGATGTTCGAATTAATAAGATTAAAGAGTTGTTACCTCCAATTGCTATCTTGGAGCGATTTCCTGCAACTGAGAACGCATCGGCTACCGTGTTTAATGCCCGTGAAAATATCCATAACATTTTAGCCAAGCAAGATGACAGGCTATTAGTGGTGATTGGCCCATGTTCTATTCATGATCCTGTGGCGGCCCTAGAGTATGGTAAGCGTTTAGTCGAACTGCGTGAGCGCTATAAAGATCAGCTTGAAATTGTTATGCGGGTTTACTTTGAGAAACCTCGTACAACAGTGGGTTGGAAAGGCTTGATTAACGATCCGTACATGGATAACAGCTTCAAACTAAACGATGGTTTGCGTACAGCAAGAAAATTGTTGTTAGATCTAAACAATATGGGCTTACCTACAGCAGGAGAGTTCTTAGATATGATCACGCCTCAGTACGTAGCCGATCTTATGTGTTGGGGAGCCATTGGGGCACGCACAACTGAGTCTCAAGTTCATCGTGAGTTAGCTTCGGGCCTTTCGAGTCCAGTAGGCTTTAAGAATGGTACCGACGGCACCATAAAGGTGGCGATCGATGCGATTGGCGCCGCAAGCGCACCGCATCATTTCCTGTCTGTGACTAAGTTTGGTCATTCGGCGATTGTCGAGACCAAGGGAAATCCCGATTGTCATATCATTTTGCGTGGTGGTAAAGAGCCAAATTACAGCGCCGAACATGTCGCCGATATCAATCTACAACTAGAAAAAGCCGGTCTTGCTAAAAACATCATGATCGATTTTAGCCATGCCAATAGCAGTAAGCAGTTCGAACGCCAGATGCTGGTCGCCGAAGATGTGGGTGCTCAGATGGCAAATGGCGATATGTCGATCTTCGGCGTAATGGTTGAAAGTAATTTGATTGAAGGTCGTCAGGATCATATTGAAGGCCACTCACTTTGTTATGGCCAAAGTGTGACAGACGCTTGTATTGGTTGGCAAGATTCTGAAAAGCTATTAGATATACTTAACGAGAGTATCGTTAAGCGCAGAAATCGATAGAGTAATGCTAATCAGTATAAATAGAAAAAGGAGGCATTAGCCTCCTTTTTTGATCAAGTAATTTAATGGGCTAGGATTAAGTTTTCTCTTGCCCGATTAAGTATTCGTTGGCTTTCGCTAAACTGCCAAAAGAAGCAATTAGATTACTCTGTCCCTTTTCTTGGATCTCAGGGTTTCCTGATTGAGTCATCATCCATATCCATGTTTGGATGAGTGGTAAGGGGGGATATTTTGGCTTGGATGAGTCCAGCATGTTTGCATCCTTTTTTAGTTAACGTTAAAAGAGCATGTTTCAGCTCTTCTTGCCTGTTTACGCTTAATATTTTTGCCGAAGAGTATCAAATTCTTTTCTTTGGGTTAACAGAATTTGCGCTACTTAACACAAAATTACCGAGAAAGGTGCAAACTACCCCTTATGGAGAGTCTAAAGTACACTCAGTCGGGCTAAAGTCGTACGATACCACAGCTTGTTATCTGTGGTCGTTAACTTTTTATAAACATTACTCTGATGTGTTTTGTACTGAATAAAGCTTACTTAATTGAAAATGAACTTAGTCTGCACTTCTATAGAATTTGGAATTTTAAATGCGTCCCTCTTTATATTTCGATGGTCCAATTGGTAAATTAAATTGGCATGTGCTGCGCATGTTATGGCCTTATCTGATCGAGTTTAAACAAAGAGTCGGCTTGGCCTTGCTATGCCTGGTTATTGCAAAATTGGCCAGCGTAAGCCTGCCGTTTGTTCTTAAAGATCTGGTTGATGGTCTCTCTAACTCATCTGCCAAGGAGCTGATCTCAGTTCCCATCTCTTTAGTCATTGCCTATGGTTGTATACGCTTACTGAACACCATTATTTCAGAGGTGAGAGATACGCTATTTGGTCGAGTGACAGAGCGAGCTATCCGCCGTTTAGGGATGGCGGTGTTTGAACATCTGCATCGTTTGGATATGGCGTTTCATTTAGAGCGCAGAACCGGTGGGCTATCGCGAGATATCGAGCGCGGTACCAGTGGCATGAGCTTCTTGATGCGCTTTATGGTGTTTAACATAGTGCCGACAATTCTCGAAATCATTCTGGTCGTGGGGATCTTATTTTATAACTACGGCTATGCCTTTGCCGGTGTGACGCTGATTTCCGTGATGGCCTACGGGGCTTATTCGATCGTAGCTACCGAATGGCGTACTGGCTATGTACGTGATGCAGCTAAAGCCGACTCGGTCTCTAGTACCCGAGCTATCGATAGTTTGCTTAACTATGAAACGGTTAAGTATTTCAATAATGAACAGTATGAAGCTAAACAGTATGATGTGGCTTTAGCGCAATGGGAGGAGGCTAAGCGTAAGAACCGGCTTTCCTTGTTTGCATTAAATGCGGGTCAGGCTTGTATCATCTCGGTGGCGATGACATTGATGTTAGGTATGGCAGCGTATGACGTGGTACAAGGCGAGATGACCATAGGTGATTTTGTATTGATCAATGCCTTTATGATGCAGCTATTTATTCCACTTAATTTTTTAGGCTTTGTCTATCGAGAGATCCGCGGGGCCTTTGCCAATATCGAGAGGATGTTTGATCTATTGGAGAAAGTACCTTCGATTCAAGACTCGGCTGGCGCGAGTAATCAGCTATTGAGTCAAGGTAGGGTGTCATTTGAGCATGTGGGATTTAGTTACGACTCAAGAAAGATTTTAAATGATGTCAGCTTTACTATAGAGACGGGCCAAAAAGTAGCAATCGTTGGTGATAGTGGCGCGGGGAAGTCGACACTGGTTAAGCTATTATTTCGTTTTTATGATGTGGGCGATGGGCGGATCTGTATCGATGGCCATGATATTCGCGCCTTGACACAGAGCTGTTTACGCCAAGCCATAGCGATAGTACCTCAAGATACAGTGCTGTTTAACGATACCTTGATAGAAAATATTCGTTATGGCCGCCCAGAGGCTACCCGAGAAGAGATAGATGCTGCGATTAAGATGGCACACCTTAGCCAATTTATTGAGAGTCTACCTGAAGGCGGGGAAACGAAAGTTGGCGAACGAGGCCTAAAGTTGTCCGGTGGTGAAAAGCAACGAGTCGCGATTGCGAGAGCTATCTTGAAGAAGTCCCCCATCTTAGTTTTCGATGAGGCGACTTCATCTTTAGACAGCCATTCTGAACAGGCAATTTTAACGGCCTTAAAGGAGGTGGCAAAAGGCCATACTAGCTTAGTGATAGCGCATCGACTCTCGACTGTTGTCGATGCCGACCGTATCATAGTCTTGAGTAAGGGCAGAGTCGTCGAAACGGGTAACCATAGTGAGTTACTCGCTGCGAAAGGCTTCTATGCCAATCTTTGGCGTGTGCAGCAGGAGTAATCGCCTAAAAAATTGCTTATTATTAAAGTATTATTAAGAAAAGCCTGTTTAGGGTTCAGCATAGGTTCAGTTTCATGTGTCTATAATCAATCTCAACTTAACGGGACGCTAATACAGAGAAGGTCACAATGAAAAATATACCTATACTCGTACACATTGAAGGACAGGACAGCAAAGTTAACACCGATTGGCTCGCGATTATGGCGACGCTAAAAAAGCGTGGACTCGAAAATGATGAACTTGAAGTGGTGTATTTTGAATTATGTGCCGGTATGCGAGTGACAACTCGAGGCTTAGGCCTAGCGAAAGCCAGCCCTATCGATCCATTACAAGGCCTGTTACATGAACCCAAGTTTTCGGCTAGGGATTATGCGGGCATGCTAAGTGCTTAAGCTATTGACCGATTAAGTTTTTAATCACTTAAGTTTTCAACCGTTCAAGTAATTGGCTTACCCATTTTCCAGCCCTCGCAGATCAGTTTAGCTTGAGGAGAAGGTTCTTTTGTTGGTTTCAATCCAATGATTTTACCTTCTCTAAAGCAGATAAACTCACCTTCAATGTTGGTCATTCGCTGACAAGTGCTACAACTTGCCGATAGCGGCTTATTGTTTGAAGACGTATTTGAATTGCTCACCGTATATCCCTCACTGCTACTTATTACGTCAAATTAATCATGTGTAGAAGTTGAAATAACCCTTTTCCCAAAGTGGCTCTGAGTCAGAGTTATCTCTCCAGATTTAGCGATAGAAAGTAGATATAGAGTCCCATATTGAGCCTCATCAATTGCCGGGATAATCGGCCCGCCTAACGCCTTAATGATAAGTGGGACAGTGTTGGAGTGTCCGGCAATCAGGCTGTTGCCCGAAGTTTGATTCACTAGAGTGACCACTGAAGCTACATGAGCCTCCGTTCCAAACTGAGTATCGGCAATAATTACCGGGAGCTTTCTTTGGCTAGCAATGGGATCTAAGGTCAATTGGGTTCGTTGATAGTTAGAAGCGATAAGCTGAGAGAGTTCGAGTGGTTTCAGCGCTTCACTCAACGCTAGCGCTCTTTGTTGTCCCGCTTCAGTCAATATTGGGTTACGACTGCCCTCTTCAATTTTTTCAGCATGCCTAACGAGTACCACAATCTTCGTTTGGGAAGTGCTTATAGCGTCAATGACTCCGGAGTTAATAGGCTGGGCACCACTGGCTAAGCTGGTAATGAATAGTAGCTGCCCCAGCATAACGACTGCGATTGATTTTAGCTGCCATCTCATAAGTGCACTCCGATAATACTAACTTGTCTGTTGGCTAGACTATTCTTTCTGAATATGAAATAAAAGCTAATGTAAGTTTAATTGTTCATATTCAGTCAGCTGTTTTAGGAGGTGCTATGTGGATTGAAGGTCGGGTCATAGAGAAGCGAGACTGGAACGATAAATTATTTTCGCTAAAGATTAGCGTCGATATTGGACACTTTACTGCAGGACAGTTTATTAAGCTCAGTCAGGTTGTGGATGATAAACGAATTGGCCGAGCTTACTCATTAGTTAACCCTCCGGGAAGTGACTATATAGAAGTGTTAGCTGTGGCTGTTGAAGAGGGACTGTTATCACCGAACCTGCAAGAACTTAAGGTCGGTGACACTATAGACGTTGCTACCAAAGCGACCGGCTTTATGACCTTAGACGAATTACCTAAAGAAGAGCATAGAGGCAAGCACCTATGGTTTTTAGCCACTGGCACGGCGGTTGGGCCATTCATCTCTATGATGGATACCAGTGAGCCTTGGCTCTCCTATGAGAAAGTAGTCTTGGTCTATGGGGTGCGTAAAATTGAAGACTTAGCTTATCTCGAGCATCTTAAGCAATATGAAGCAAGCTATCCTGAGCAGTTCAAACTGGTGCTTTCTGTGACGCGTGAAGAGCTTAGGGGCGCTTTGTCTACTCGGATCCCCGATGCTATTATCTCCGGAGAGCTAGAAGCTAAAGTAGGCTTAAAGCTTAGTCCTGAAATTTCGCAAGTGATGATTTGTGGCAATCCGGAGATGATTACCCAATCACAGCAGGTGTTACAAGATAGAGGATTAGTGAAAAATCTTCGCCGTGCTCCGGGTCAAGTTACCGTTGAGAGGTATTGGTAAAGTGATATGGCTGTTGCAGGCTTGGCATTTTTCAGATGCTGAATAGTATGGCCTATCTCATTCGGCTTTAGCCTACATCAAGTGGATTAATGATAGATGAGGTTAGGTTTAGACTTTATCGCAGGCCGTTATACATTAAATATTAGCTAACCCTATGTAAGTTAAGTATTTGCTTAAGTTTGATGACTTGTCTATTTTGGGTTGAAGCTGTGACAAATGCTTGCTGTTTATGTGAGTTTTTATTACTCTTGTCGCAATTGAGAATTATTATCAGTTGTATCTGGTGATTCGGACACTTGTTAAGGGAGAAGAGTAATGAAAATGGTAAAGAGTCTAGCTGTGATAGGACTGGCTTGTTTTGCATCTATAGCCAATGCTGCTGATAGATTAACAGTTTATTCCTACCGACAAGCCTTTTTGATCGATCCTATCTTAGAGAACTTTACTAAAGAGACTGGTGTAAAAGTTGATGTCGTCTTCTCTAAGAAGGGGATCGCCGAGCGTATGGTACGTGAAGGACGATTGTCTAAAGCCGATATCGTACTGACTTCTGACTTTTATCGCTTGATGGAGTTAGTTGAAAAGGATTTAGTCGTACCAGCGAGTAGTGACATTCTCAAGCAAAATATTCCTGCAAAATATCGCTCACCAGACGATGAGTGGTATGCGCTAACCATGCGAGTACGCAATATCTATTCTTCAAAAGACCGTCTTGGCAAGCTCGACATCAACTACGAAGATTTAGCTGACCCTAAGTACAAGGGCAAGATCTGTACTCGCAGTGGTAAACATCCCTATAACGTTTCTCTAGTTGCTTCTATGATTGCTCATTATGGAGAGCAAGAAACTAAAACATGGCTTGAGGGTTGGAAGGCAAACTTAGCTAGAAAACCACAGGGTAATGATAGAGCACAGGTTAAAGCTGTAAGCGAAGGCTTATGTGACTTAGCAGTCGGTAACAGCTATTACTTAGGTAAGATGTTACAAAACCCAGATCAAAAGCAGTGGGCCGATGCGATAGAGATTAACTTCCCTAACCAAGATAATCGTGGCTCACATATCAACGTATCCGGTATGGCATTGGCTAAACATTCTAAGAATCAAGCTTTAGCGCTTCAGTTGATGGAGTATTTATCTGGTAATAAGGCCCAGCAAGCTTATGCAGAAGTAAATTTTGAATACCCTGTTAAAGCCGACGTTCAGCCGTCAGAACTCGTCGCTTCTTGGGGAGAGTTTAAAGCCGACGACCTACCGATTTACAAGTTGGCTGAATATCATGGCGCAGCGATTAAGTTACTCGATGAAGTTAAGTTTGATCTCTAGCCAAAGACTCGTGATAACTTAAGGTTGAGCTAACCTAATGGGGCTAAGCTTAGAATAGCGCTCAGAAGTTAATGCGTTAGCTCGGCTTACAAATATT
The DNA here is from genome assembly GCF_000018285.1 of Shewanella pealeana ATCC 700345. Taxonomy (NCBI): domain Bacteria; kingdom Pseudomonadati; phylum Pseudomonadota; class Gammaproteobacteria; order Alteromonadales; family Shewanellaceae; genus Shewanella; species Shewanella pealeana. Next base: position 1,044,477 of record NC_009901.1, read on the forward strand.
TAAGTTAACCTATCGTTAGATAGGTTTTCTTGTTTTTATCAAAGTACACGGATGTTTATTTTTAGGTAGTTAATCTTATGGTTTTAGGCTTAGCTAAAGGCTGGTCTGTTGCGGGTTACACCTTGGCGTTATTTATCATAATGCCACTTATTGCGTTAATCGTTCAGTCGTTCTTGCCCGATGAAGCTGTATTTGGCCATCTGTTTAATACGGTTTTACCCACCTACATCAGTAACAGTCTGTGGTTGATGCTTTGGGTTGTCGTTGGCTCATTATTCATTGCTGTTCCAGCTGCTTGGCTTGTGGCTAAGTGTCAGTTTCCTGGACGTCAAATCTTTCAGTGGGCACTGTTACTGCCATTAGCCATGCCCGCTTATGTGGTCGCCTATGTTTACACGGATCTGTTTGATTATGCTGGCCCCGTACAGGGAGCACTACGCAGCTTTTTTGGCTGGCAGACTCCTCAAGATTACTTCTTCCCCGAGGTGCGCTCATTAGGCGGCGCATCCATCATGTTAGCGCTAGTGCTGTTCCCCTATATTTATCTGTTAGCCCGCACCGCTTTTATGGAGCAGTCAGCTAGTTTGAGTCAGGCTACGCGCGTGATGGGTTGCGGCCCATGGAAAAGCTTTTGGCGTCTAAGTCTGCCGATGGCTAGGCCTGCATTGGCAGTCGGCGCGGCCCTAGTGGCGATGGAAACCGCGGCGGATTTTGCGACTGTGAGTTACTTTGCTGTGCCGACATTGACCACGGCGGTTTACGATACTTGGTTTGAATATGGCAGCTTAACGGCGGCGGCAAAGCTTTCCACTATTATGTTATTAGTTATTTTTGCCATGGTGGGTTTTGAGCGATTCGCGAGGCGTAAGCAAAAGCTATTTCAGAAGCAATCGACACCGGGAGAACTCGATATTTATCCACTGTCTGGTTTGAAGGCATTTGCGGCAACGACCTACTGTGGCGCTCTTTTGACTCTAGCCTTCCTGTTACCTTTTATTATCTTGCTGCAATACGCCTATGGTTATTTTTCCGAAAGCTGGAATGAAGAGTTTTTTGAATACAGTTTTAATAGCTTATGGATCTCTATGCTAGTGAGCGTCATCTGTGTGGCTATCGGTATTGTGCTGATGTTTATTCGCCGCATTAGCCCAAGGCGCGCAGATATACTCCCTTCTAGATTGGCCTCAACGGGCTATGCATTACCCGGCACTGTATTAGCTATCGGCATTTTAGTGCCTTTTACTCGGCTCGATTTTGCCATCAATGATCTGGTTGAATACCTTGGTTTTCAGGGCCCAGGGCTTATCTTAACCGGCAGTAGCTTCATTATTGTCTGTGCCTTTACGATCCGCTTTGCTGCTATTGCGATAGGCAGTATTGAGAACAGTTATAAACGCATCTCGCCATCGCTGGATATGGCGGGGATCACTATGGGTCTTAAACCATTAGGTCTTTTAAGGTGGGTACATATACCTCTTCTTAGAAAAGGTATCTTTGCTGGATTACTGCTGGTGTTTATTGAATGTATGAAGGAGCTGCCAGCAGCATTGCTCTTAAGGCCAATAGGCTTTGAAAACTTGGCGACTTATGTATTCCAATTTGTGTCGGACGAACAGCTCGAACACGGTGCGTTAGCCGCCATCGTAATAGTACTCGTCGGCTTAGTTCCACTTATCTACCTTAACCGTTCCTTGGAGCAGGATAATTAATATGGCCACTTTACAAGTTAAGCAAGTGTTTAGCGACTACCAAGGACAACAGGTGCTAAAGGGCCTAGATCTCACTGTAGAAAAGGGAGAGATAGTCGCTCTCTTAGGCCCTAGCGGTTGCGGCAAGACCACCTTATTACGGGCTATTGCTGGGCTGCAGGCGATAAGTCACGGTAGTATCACTATAAACGATAGAGTCGTTGCGGATGATAGTTGTTTTATTGCCAGTGAGCAGCGTGGTGTTGGGATGATTTTTCAAGATTATGCATTGTTTCCTCATTTAACCGTTGCTGAAAATATTCTATTTGGCGTAGTTACACGCGATAAAGCCGTAAGGCGGGCGCGTTTACAAGAGATGCTCTCCCTAGTAAAGCTTGATGGGTTAGCTAAACGTTATCCTCATGAGCTTTCAGGCGGACAGCAACAGAGGGTATCTATTGCAAGGGCACTAGCCTATGAGCCCGAAGTGCTGCTATTAGATGAGCCTTTCTCTAATATTGACGCCAAGGTACGCCGAGAGATGATGCTAGAGATCCGGGATATCTTAAAGAAGCATAATGTAAGTGCGGTTTTTGTGACTCACAGTAAAGATGAGGCCTTTGTCTTTGCTGATAAGTTAGCGCTGTTTAACCAAGGTCAAATCGTACAGTGCGGCGAAGCGGAAAGTTTGTATTCTGCGCCTTCTGATAAGTATGTGGCAGACTTTCTAGGTGCCGGAAATTATTTAGAGGCGAGGGTACTTGATGGTCACCGTATCGTTACCGCAGTAGGTGAGATAGAGAGTGAGTCCGAGCTCAATTTACCCATACAAAGCCAGGTTGAAGTATTGTTAAGGCCACAACAGCTTTTATTGAAGGCCGATACTGGGGGGATAGGAGAGGTCATTAGCCGCCGCTTCTTAGGTAATATCTGCCAATATCAGGTTCAAGTAGCCGATAATATGCTTGATATACACAGTTCAGAGCTTGATTTTTTAGTCGGTCAGCGGGTCGCTATCGAGTGTAAGAATCATAGTTTGGTCTTGTTTTAAAATAATTTTATGTGATTTCCAGATGGTCAGAACTGGATGATAGCCGATAGAAGGCGGGAACAATGTATAGTCGCTGGCATTAAATTCAGTGGTTCCTTAAGGAATTTGCTACAAATTCTAGTTATTGTGCGTCAGTTAATGATATTAATAACTAAAGTTATAGATAATAATGCCGAATATTAATTAAGAGAAAGGGTTACATATAATAATGGATAGTCAGGTTATGCCTCGTGAACAGCTTGGAGTATGTGCAGAAGGAAACTTGCACAGTGTCTATTTAATGTTTAATGCTAATGAGAGTGTCGAGTCTGACATGCGTCCTTGTGTTGCCAATGTCGCGCAATACATCTTTGAATTGGCAGATCAATATTCTGATAGTGCATTTAACGGTTTTGTCGCAATTGGTGCAAACTACTGGGACACCTTATACCCCGATGCTCGACCAAGTCAGCTAAAGCCTTTCCCTGCTATGAATCGTGATAATCGAGATGCGCCAGCTATCGAGTATGACTTGTTCGTGCAAGTCCGTTGTGACCGTTTTGATATTTTACACTTAGTCGCTAATGAAGTTTGCCAAATGTTTGAAGGCTTAGTAGAGCTTGTAGACGAAGAGCGTGGCTTTAGGTTCCTCGATTCGCGCGACCTAACGGGCTTTGTCGATGGCACTGAAAACCCTAAAGGGCGCAGCAGACAAGAAGTGGCCTTGATTGGCGATGAAGATAGCCCATTTAAAGGTGGTAGTTATATTCATGTGCAAAAGTTTGCTCATAACTTGAGTAAATGGAATCGACTTCCAGTTAAGAAGCAAGAAGATATAGTGGGTCGCACCAAGTCCGATAATATCGAATATGCCTCGGCGGACAAACCGCTGACGAGCCATATTAAGCGTGTTAATCTTAAAGATAGCGAAGGTAAATCGATGGAGATCCTAAGGCAGAGCATGCCTTACGGTTCAGTTAAAGAGCAAGGTTTGATGTTTATCTCTACTTGTCGTAATTCAGTACATTTCGAGAAGATGTTAGAGAGCATGGTGCACGGTGACAATGAGGGAAATCACGATCATTTATTGCATTTCACTCAAGCGCTAACGGGCTCATCATTCTTCGCGCCTTCTCTAGATTTTATGATCTCAGTCAACGGCTAATAGGCTCGCTTATTTGAACAATAAAAAAACGCACGTTAAGGTGCGTTTTTTATTGGGAGTAATAGTGAAAATTATTCGCTATCAACTTCGTCTTTATCCCAATAGTTAGTGGTGCGTCGAGCGTAAATTTCGTTGACAGATTTTACCAGTACCTTGTTGGTTTCTGGATATACGACTACGTCGTGAATGTCTCGGTTTCCGACGACAAGAAACACAAAGTCTTTATCGCTATGGTTGACGAGTTTGTGAGAAATGCCGGTATCAGCATTGAAGCAGATATACTCTCCTTGGCTAAAGGAGTGAGGCTCATCGTCGATATAAAGCGTTGCTTCTCCATGCATGGCATAGATGTGCTCTTCTTCTTTAGTGTGGTAATGCGATACCGCTGAAGACTTACCTGGCGCTAATCGCTCCATGGTCACACCGATTTTTTCGCCGCCAGCCGCGTCACCTAAGTGTTTTTGCTCACTGGCATATTTATCTTCATGCTGCCAAGGTTCCCAGCATATATCATTGATATTTATTATATTACTCATACTTATTATTCCCCTCGACTAACAATACTGTCGCTTAGGATTATAACGATTATTGCTCAAGAGAGAAGCAGCTATTCAATATATTGTATAAATCATGCTGTTTCATACAGGGAGCGTTAAGCTGAGTGATGGCTTGGGAGAACACACGAGAAAGGGGAGTCGTACATCTAGGTGGAGATAAAAGACAAAATGCCGTAGCCCTTGGGTTACGGCATTTTTGGTGCAGATAGTCCGTCGCTTAAGCTAATGATTAAAGCATGAGCTTAGTCGGCGTAATTAAATAATGACTTAACCGTTTCTAATGTGTCTTCAATACTATGGATACTAGATGGGCAGATGAAAATCGTATCATCACCAGCAATGGTACCTAAAATACCTTCAGGCTTACCTATTGAATCAAGTAGACGAGCGATTAATTGTGCAGCGCCAGGGCTGGTTCTGACAACAATCATAGACTGGTTATGGTCAACATCTAGTACTAGGTTTTTAAGCGGGCTGCCAGCAGTAGGCACGCCTAGCTCTGCTGGGAGGCAATAAACCATCTCTTGTTTAGCGTTACGGGTTCTAACCGCACCAAACTTGCTTAGCATACGAGATACTTTAGATTGGTTGATATTGCTAAAGCCCTCAGCTTGTAGGGCGTTAACTATTTCACTTTGGGAACCAAATCGTTCCTCTTTTAAAATAGATTTGAAAGTCTTAACTAAATCATCTGGGCTTCTACTAGCTTGCATATATTATTATTCTTTATTCAAAAAAATCTGCACTATCATGATTATTTTCGTCATTTTTGTCAATTGGTATTCGTTTTTCTGAATAAAAATTCATTAAGAGATTCACTTAGGCTTAATGGTGTAACTTAAGTTAGAATGATTATTCTAATTTTTAACTTGCTAATTTATCATGCCTGCAGCTCTGTAAGCATGATATTCACTAGCTTTTTTCGTTTTTCGTCTTACATTAGCGTTGTAGATTATATGGGACACGACTAAGGGATAATTGAATTCTTTTTGTGAATCAAGTACTGTTGCGGCATTGGGAAGATGGATCTAAGTCACAAAATCCGAGAATTAACGGAGATAATTATGAAAGTTGCTGTACTTGGTGCTGCTGGTGGTATTGGCCAGGCGCTTGCCCTATTGTTAAAAACTCAATTACCTGCGGGTTCAAAATTGTCGCTTTATGATATCGCTCCAGTGACACCTGGTGTAGCGGTTGATCTAAGCCACATCCCTACAGCGGTTGAAGTTAAAGGTTTCGCAGGTGAAGATCCGACTGCAGCGCTAGAAGGTGCTGATGTTGTTCTTATCTCTGCTGGCGTTGCACGTAAACCTGGAATGGATCGCTCAGATCTATTTAACATCAATGCTGGTATCGTTCGTAACTTAGTTGAAAAGTGCGCCGCGACTTGCCCTAAAGCATTAATCGGTATTATCACTAACCCTGTCAATACAACTGTAGCGATTGCAGCCGAAGTATTGAAGAATGCAGGTGTTTACGACAAGAACCGCTTATTTGGGGTGACAACCCTTGATGTTATCCGCTCTGAAACTTTTGTTGCTGAAGCAAAAGGCTTGAATGTTGCTGATGTTAAGGTGCCAGTTATTGGCGGCCATAGTGGTGTGACTATTCTGCCGCTGCTTTCACAAGTTGAAGGCGTAAGCTTTACTGATGCCGAAGTTGCAGCACTTACTACCCGTATTCAGAACGCGGGTACTGAGGTTGTTGAGGCTAAAGCCGGTGGGGGTAGTGCGACACTTTCTATGGGGCAAGCGGCATGCCGTTTCGGTCTGTCATTAGTTCGCGGCCTTCAAGGTGAAGCTAATGTTGTTGAGTGCGCTTACGTCGACGGTGGCAGTGAACATGCTGAATTCTTCGCACAACCTGTTGTATTAGGTAAAAATGGCGTCGAAGAAGTGTTAGCTTACGGTGAAGTCAGTGCATTTGAAGCAAATGCACGTGATGCGATGCTAGATACACTTCAGGCTGATATCCAACTAGGTATTGATTTCGTCAAGTAATCAATTAGCTGCAATTAAAAAGGGAGCCACTAGGCTCCCTTTTTTGGTTTCTGATTTAGCCTTGTTGACTAATTGCTACGTTGAGTCGCAATTTTAGCTAAAGAGATGAGCGCTTTTTTATAATCAGAGTCAGGAATAATTGATAAGGCCGCAATTGCTTTTTCTGATTCTTCAATTGCACGCTGCTCTGTATACTCTAACGCGCCACAGTTTTTAAGTGCGGCGAGAATGACGTCGATATGTTCTGTACCGTCACCTTTCTCGATAGCATCACGGATAAGGGCTTTTTCAGTGTCATTACCGTTTGCCATTGCAAAAATAAGCGGCAATGTTGGCTTACCTTCGGCTAAGTCATCACCGATGTTTTTGCCAAGCTCTTCTGTGTCTGCGGTGTAATCGAGTAGGTCATCGGTTAACTGGAATGCAGTGCCCAAATACTTACCGTAGTCAGCTAGCGCCGTTTGCACTTCTATTGGGCTGTCAGCGAGTAATCCTGCAAGGCGAGTAGCCGCCTCAAACAGTTTTGCTGTCTTGCAATAGATAACACGCATATAGCTATCTTCAGTGGTGTCAGGGTCGTTACAGTTCATTAACTGTAGGACTTCACCCTCTGCTAGTACGTTGGTTGCGTCTGCAAGGATCTCTAGCACGTCTAAGCTACGAAGCTCTGTCATCATCTGGAATGAGCGTGTGTATAGGAAGTCACCGACTAATACACTTGCGCTATTTCCGAATAAGGCATTGGCGGTTTTTCTACCACGGCGCAACATCGACTCATCAACGACATCATCGTGTAACAGTGACGCAGTGTGAATGAATTCGATAATGGCGGCCAATTTAAGGTGAGAATCACCTTTATAGTCAATGGCACGAGCTGCTAGAATAGACAGCAGAGGTCGCAAGCGTTTACCGCCACCGTTAATAATGTAGAACCCAAGTTGATTAATTAGGGCAACATCTGACTCTAGTTGTTTATAGATCAGTTGATTGACAGCTTGCATATCGCTATCAGTCAATTGACGAATGGCGTTTAAATCCATAAGTAGGCTCTAGTTCTTGTTGGCTGCTGAGTAACATTGCAGCTCAATTAAGGCTTAAATGTTATAATAATTGGATTCTACCTAAATTTACGGTACAAGACAGTAGTTGTAGATGAATGTGAGAGTTATTTGGGTCTTTTTTTATTCTAAGTTAATTAAGGCTTGTCAGCAGCCTGTTCTTAGCGTAAACTCCGCGACCATTGTCATTAAAGCTTTTATAGCACCCCTGCATCAAACATATATGTTTTGAGCGGCGTGTTAGAATATCGGAGTAAAATAGCTATGTACGCTGTTTTTCAAAGTGGCGGCAAGCAACATCGCGTTGAAGCCGGCCATACAGTTCGTTTAGAGAAATTAGAAGTCGCTACAGGCGAAACTATCGAGTTTGACCAAGTTCTTTTGGTTGCTGATGGTGAAACTGTACACGTAGGTGCACCTTTAGTTGAAGGTGGTAAGGTTGTTGCTGAAGTAATCAGCCACGGCCGTGCAGACAAGGTAACTATTGTTAAGTTCCGTCGTCGTAAGCACCACGATAAGAAGATGGGCCATCGTCAATGGTTCACCGAAGTTAAAATTACAGCTATCAACGCTTAATTAGGAGAATAACTCATGGCACATAAAAAAGCTGGCGGTTCTACTCGTAACGGCCGCGATTCAGAAAGTAAACGTCTTGGTGTAAAGCGCTTCGGCGGTGAATCAGTTCTAGCTGGTAACATCATCGTTCGTCAACGTGGTACTAAATTCCACGCTGGTGTTAATGTTGGTATCGGTCGTGACCACACTTTATTCGCACTTACCGATGGTAAAGTGAAGTTTGAAGTTAAAGGTCCTCAGAACCGTAAGTTCATCAGCATCGAAGATTAATTTTTAGCTTAAGCTAATAATTAATATAAGCCCCGCCATTGGTGGGGCTTTGTTTTTTCAAAATTAAGTAAATTGTGTTTTGGCGACTAGAATCGTTAAGAGTATAATTCTTTCATTCTGTGGTGCCAGGAGTTGGTATGAAGTTTGTCGATGAAGCTATTATCCGTGTAGAAGCCGGAAATGGTGGCAGTGGTTGCGTTAGCTTTAGACGCGAAAAATATGTTCCTGATGGTGGTCCTGACGGTGGTGATGGTGGTGACGGCGGTAGTGTATATCTACAAGCCGATGAAAACTTGAACACATTGATCACTTATCAGTTTGAACGCTTCCATATTGCCGAGCGCGGTAAGAATGGTCGTGGGCGTGATTGTACTGGTCACGGCGGTGAAGACTTGATCCTTAAAGTGCCGGTTGGTACTCGCGCTATCGATAACGATACTGAAGAGTCACTTGGTGACTTAACCACTCACGGGCAAAAATTGCTTGTGGCTAAAGGTGGTTTCCATGGTCTAGGTAATACTCGTTTCAAGAGTAGTACTAACCGTGCGCCAAGACAGAAAACCTTAGGTACTGACGGTGAAGTGCGTAGCTTAAAGCTAGAGCTATTACTGTTAGCCGATGTAGGCCTACTTGGTATGCCGAATGCGGGTAAGTCAACCTTCATTCGCTCTGTATCGAAGGCTAAGCCAAAGGTTGCCGATTATCCATTTACCACTTTGGTCCCTAACCTAGGTGTTGTTAATCCTAGACCAGGTCAGAGCTTTGTAATTGCGGATATTCCAGGGCTTATCGAAGGCGCTGCTGATGGTGCAGGTCTTGGTGTACAGTTCCTAAAGCATTTAGAACGTTGCCGTGTGTTGTTACACATTTTGGACGTTGAGCCTATCGATGGTAGCGATCCAGTTGAAGCTGCTCGTGCAATCGTTGCTGAGCTTGAAAAGCACTCTCCTAAGCTTGCGGGTAAGCCACGTTGGTTAGTAATCAACAAAGCTGACTTGATGTTGCCAGAAGAGCTACAAGAACGTATTGACCGTATCGTTAAAGAGTTAGAGTGGGAAGGTGATATTTACACTATTTCTGCTTATAACCGTGAAGGTACTGCTGAGTTAGCCCTTAAGTTATTAGACTTTATCGATTCACTTCCTCCTGAAGAAGAAGTTGATGCTGATGCTGAAGTCGAATTTAAGTGGGATAACTATCATCAGAATGCAAATGATTCTATTAACGAAGATTTTAACGACGATTTCGATGATGATTTCGACGAAGATGATTACGATGTAGAGATTATCTACCAAAGATAATTATTTGCAGAAAGGGAAGTTGAGAAAAGGTGTACGCTACAACGCAAAATGACATTACTCGTCAAGTCGTTAGGGTTGCTCAACTTCTTTTAGCTTATGGCGCTGAATCTGATCTCGTTGAAGAGATCACTCAGCGCTTAGGCCACGCCTTAGGTTTAGAAAGTGTCGAGATATCCATCTCTTCAAACTCCCTAGTATTAACCAGTCTTTCAGTCGGTCGCTGTATCACAACGACACGACGTATTCGCGAGCACGGTATCAATATGACCGTGATTTGTGAATTACAACGCATCTGCTTACTGACCGAAAAAGGCATTTACGGCCTATCGGAAGTACGTAAACGTGTTGGTCGCATTCAACCAAGAACTTACCCTGCTAAATTTGTCGTGCCTATGATAGGCCTTTCTTGTGCGAGCTTTTGCCACCTATTTGGTGGTGACTTAGCTGCTTGCTTGATCACCTTTTTAGCTTCTGCGGTTGGTATGTTTGTGCGTTTATCTATTGCTAAGCGTCATTTTAACTTGTTGCTTAACTTCAGTATCACTGCCTTTGTGACGACCCTAGTCGCGCAAACGGGTTACCAGTTTGATTTAACTGATACGCCTAAACTGCCTATGGCTGCGAGTGTGTTGATGTTAGTACCCGGTTTTCCAATGATTAATGCCATCTCAGATATGGTAAAAGGCCATCTAAACGTGGGGATCTCTCGCTGGGGGCATGCCACTTTATTAACCGTAGCCTCAGTGATCGGTATAACCATTGCTATGCAGGTAGGTGGATTGTTCTAATGATGACGCTTATCTTAACCATGCTCAATGATGCGATTTTCTCTGCCATTCCGGCCATAGGCTTTGCCATGGTGTTTAATGTTCCACGCCGATTCTTGCCTTATTGTGCTATGGCAGCGGCAATGGGGCATGGTAGCCGTACCATGTGGTTAAGTTTTGGCTTGCCTATTGAGTGGGCAACTTTCTTAGCCGCGGCCCTAGTGGGTATCGTCACGATAGCCTTTGCCAAAAAACATTTAGCTCCGCCTTTGATGTATGCCGTTGCGGCGATCATTCCTATGATCCCAGGCACTTATGCTTTTAATACTGTTATAGGCTTAGTGCAATTGACTGCACAGGCAGATATGAGTCCTGAGCTGATTTATCAGGTGGTCAGTAATGGCCTTAAAACTGTATTTATTCTTGGTGCACTTTCGGTAGGACTAGCCATGCCGAGTCTACTCTATTTCCGCTCACGCCCAGTCATCAAATAATTTAACTTTATCAAGCCTACAGGGCAGTTGTGTTAAATTTGGCTTCACATTAGACCTATATAAAAGGGAAGTATCATGAAAATAGCTATGATTGCCGCGATGGCAAATAACCGCGTTATTGGTAAAGATAATCAAATGCCATGGCATCTCCCAGAAGATCTACGACACTTCAAAGCTATGACCTTAGGTAAGCCTGTAGTTATGGGAAGAAAGACCTATGAGTCGATTGGTCGTCCTTTACCTGGTCGTCATAATATCGTCATCAGTCGTCAAGATAGTTTGGTTATTGATGGGGTAACAAGGGTTAGCAGCTTTGAGGAGGCTAAGATAGCCGCTGGCGATTGTGATGAGTTAGTGGTGATGGGCGGTGGTCAGCTGTATGAGATGTTACTTTCTCAGGCTGATATCTTATATCTCACTGAAATTAATTTAACTGTCGAGGGTGATACCTATTTTCCTGAGTGGGATAATGGTAGCTGGCAAGAAGTCTCTCGGGATGTTGCTAAAAATGACAAAGATGTTGAATACAGCTTTATCAAGTTGGTAAAAAAGTGTTAAATTCATAGGGTTGTTTAGTACCCTACATAAAGATAAAGACAGCGACTAAACAGCGCTACTTTTCTATAAATAAAAACTAAAAATAAGGAGTGACCGATGCGCTTGTTGCCTTTGAGCATCGCTACACTAATTGTGGCATCTTCAATTTCTGTTTCATCGACTGCGCTAGCTAATCAAGACCAATTGGCTGCTAACATCTGTAACTATGTTCAGACCGATGATAAAAACCGTCTGCGTAAAAAGCTTAAAGAGAGCCGTGTAAAGCTTAGAAATATCTACAAAGGTGTTTCCTGTAGTGGCGATAGCCTGTTAAGAACGGCTTTAAAGAGTGGTTCTAATAAAGTGGGAACCTTTGTGGCTAAGCGTCTTCCGGCCTCGGAGCTAGGCAATGCAGAAGCTGATGGGCAAACTATTGTTTCATGGGCAGAGAGTAATGGTCACGGTGGCAGTGATATTACAGCGACCATTAAAGAGCGTCTGGCTGGCGGCTAAGCGCTTTAGTGAATATAGAAATACTGGGCTTGCCCCAGTATTTTTTTGTCTCTTGTATGGCCAGTGCTTTAAATATATAAAAAGGCGCTAGATATAGCGCCTTTTTTATTTGTTTTCTCTGCTCACTAAATGGCTAAACCTTAAACTCTTTGACCGAGGCTTGTAATTCTTCGGCTAGCTGGGCCACCTGATGGCTAGATTGCGCCGTTTGGTCTGCCCCTGCTGAGGTTTCTTCTGAGATAGCCGCGATATGCTCAAGCTTCTCTGACACCTGTTGGCTTACTTGGTTCTGTTCTTGGGCGGCGTGGACAATATGTGTTCCTGAGTCATGAGCACGATGTACAGCGTCGCTAATACTTTCCAGTGCGTTATTTGCTTGTTCAGTTTTTTCAACGCAAGAGCTAGCCTGAGAGCGTCCTAAGTCCATTGCCGATACCGCTTCTTGTGTACCTTGTTGCAGAACTTCGATCATCTGCTGGATCTCTTGGGTAGAGTCTTGGGTTCTAGAAGCAAGGCTACGTACTTCATCGGCGACTACTGCAAAGCCTCGCCCTTGCTCTCCAGCTCGCGCAGCTTCGATAGCAGCATTTAGAGCAAGCAGATTGGTCTGCTCAGCAATACCACGAATGACATCGAGTATGGAGCCAATGGAGGCGCTGTCGGCATGTACCTTGTTGATGACTACACTGGCTTTAGCGACTTCATCGGCTAGGGCAAGAATAGTACGCTTATTTTCGTTTGCAATTAGGCGCATATGCTGGCTTTCATCATCGGCCGCTTTTATTTGGCTAAGGGCTTCATCGGCACTCGCATTAACCTGCTGCGCGCTAGAGCTTAGTTGAGTCGTCGCGGTAGCAACTTGATCAACTTGGCTCTTCTGCTCTTGAATACCGACTGTGGTCTGCGCCGTAATTGCCGAGGTTTCCTCGGCTGCTGCTGCGAGTTGATCTGAGCGATCCAAAATCCCTTGAATAAGACTGCGTAAGCTATCTACCAGTTTATTGCAGTTTGCCGACAACTTAGCGAACTCATCATGGCCGGAGTCATCTAACTTGTGAGTTAAATCTCCTGATGCCAGCACATTTAAGGCGTGGTTAATTCTATCGAGTGAGCGAGTGAGTGGGCGCACTACCGCAATACTGACGACAATCGCAACAAGAATGGCCAGCAGCATCAACACGAGTGTGCGCATGCTGGCGCTATCTATGTTATTAATGGCCTCGCTACTGATTTCACGAGAGATAGTTTCTATGCTAGTGGTCAACGCCTTCATCTGTTCGTTGACATTACCAGCAGTTCGCTCGACGTCTGTAAGTAAAACAGCTGCGCGACTATGAAGTTCAAGCTCTTGGCGTTTTAATGCAATTAATGAGTTCTTGCTTTGAACCATGCTAAAGACATTCGTAGCTTCGGTATTGATCTCTGTAATGAGCTCCGCATCGACCACACCATCCCAGTGGCTGCTGACATAATTAAGCTTACTCTTTGTGTCACTAACGATATAGTCCAGTTCTTTTGAGATGGTGTCGAATTTAGCAAGATCTGTGCTGCCGATAAGGTCGAAACTAGTGCTGGCTATATTACTAAAGCTGAGTTCTAAGTTACTTGCGTTGGCAGCGACTTCTTGATCAACTACATCTTCACTCATCTCAAGATCAATCAAATCAAGCAGCAGAGAGGCGCTGTCATCGGCTGCAATTTCGATATCGTCATATTGACTCGCTATCTTCTTACTTATCACGAGCTCGGCTTCGCGGGTGACAATCATCTCATTGCTGGTTGCATTGAATTGAGTGTATTGCGTTTTGAGAGTCTGAATAATGTTATTTAGTTCAGAGTTGTTACTCACTAAATCGGTAAGTTTCGTCAGCTCTCTATTAAACGTCTGATTAGTAGTCGAATATTGCGAGTCTATCTCGGAGATCTCGCTGTTAGCTTGGCTGTGATAGGCCACTAAGATCAGTTTTTCCTGTTCGGAGAGTGTCTGGGAAAGTAAGTTACTTGATTCTAGCGCTGGTAGGCTTAAGTCTTGCAGAACTTGAGTACTTATCTTTAGTTGGCTATTAGTTAACCAAGAAACTGCACCTAGAACTAGCAGTAGTATGGTGACGACCGTAAATCCAGCTATTACCCTGGTGGCTACATTTAACTTCATAGGAGCTCCATTTTATTATTATTTTTATCTAAATCTCAGTACCGACCTGACAAGGGCCTCGAATAGTCTATCGGCCTAATGTTGCAATAGCTTAACTCTTTTTTAACTTCTTTTAACGTGTTTTAATTTCTCTTGAGTGATTTTCTGGTTCGACTCCAAATGCCACAGGGTCATGTGTTCTCCCCAACAGCAGCCCGTATCTAAAGCTAAGCGGTTAGGGTGATTGGTCTGTCCCATAATGGCGGCCCAATGACCAAAGACTAAGGTATAGTCGCTAGGTAATTTGGACTCAAGCTCAAACCAAGGTGTCAGTTCAGCATGGTTACAGTTTTGAATTGGAGACTTACAGTCGAAATCTAAGCGGCCATCTTGTTTAAGGTAACGCATGCGGGTAAGTGCATTAATGCAATAGATCTGCTTTTCTAACGGCGATAGAGACGAGCGATATTCGTCGACAGAGTTGGTGTACATTTCGCTGACTAAGTCGTGCAGATAGTTCTTAGACTTAAGGATTTCGCTGACTCGATTTGCTTCTGTGTGCAGGGTTGCCAGATCCCAATTTGGTGGTACGCCAGCATGGGTCATAATAAGCTGTTGTTCAGGGCACTCCTGATACAGAGGCTGCATTCTTAGCCAGTCGATAATATTGTTAATGTCTTCTGCTGCGAGCAATGCGGCTAAATGATCTTTAGGGTTGGCTCGCTTTAACTTGCCATGAATGGCGAGCAAGTGGAGATCGTGATTGCCTAATACGACTTTTGCAGAGTTAGCTAGCGACTTAAAGAAGCGCAGGGTTTCCAGAGAGCCAGGCCCCCTTGCAACGAGATCTCCTACTGCCCATAAGCAGTCTTTGGATGGATTAAAATCGACTTTATCGAGAAGTAGCATTAACTCATCGAAACAGCCTTGTATATCACCTACAAAATAATTTGCCATTTTTACCTAGATATTATTTTTCTATGTTAGTGGATCAAACTGGGAACAGGTAAACGGAAAGCCGTTATGTTAATGAAGCAAGCCTGGGATAGATAAGCGAAAGGCGGAGATAGGTGCTTCAAATTCGTTACCGTCACTATCTACCATGGTGTAACTGCCTTCCATCACACCAAGTGGTGTCTCAAGCACTGTGCCACTGGTATATTCGTAACTGCTATTTGGTTTAATCGTTGGAGTTTCACCCACGACCCCTGTGCCATGGACTTCGCTTTTTCGGCCATCAGCGTCAGTGATACACCAGTGACGACTCTTTAGGGTGATCGCTTCATTACTGAGGTTAGAGATAGTTATGGTGTAACTAAACAGGTACTTATCTTCGTCTGGCGAGGATTGGGTTTCAATATAGGCTGTTTGTACATCGACGCTGACAGACGCGGCTAATTGATTCATATAATCCCCTAAAAGGCGAAGTTGCCTTAATTACGACTAGAGGTTTCATATTAAATGGAGAACATCTGAATTAATAGGCAAAAAGCCATAAAAAAGGTATAAAAAAAGGGCAGTTAATGCCCTTTATTCATCAGTAGCTTATTTGATTAATAAGATTACTTTCTGTCGAATACGTGGTTAGCCATAGCCACATATTGCTCAACACTGATCTGCTCCGGTCTCAGTGTCGCGTCGATACCCAGCACTGCAAAGTCTTCGTCAGACAGTAACTGTTTAAGGTTGTTTCTCAGCGTTTTACGGCGCATGTTGAAAGCCGTCGTGGTTAAGTTTCTTAGTAAGTCCACATCTTTACATGGCCAAGGCTTAACTTTGTATGGCACTAAACGTACAACCGCCGAATCCACTTTTGGAGGTGGAGTGAAACATCCTGGTGGCACTTCTAGCACTGGCATCACTTGGCAATGGTACTGAGCCATGACCGTTAGACGACCATAAGCTTTAGTGCCAGGTGAAGCAGAGAGGCGTAGAACGACCTCTTTTTGCAGCATAAAGTGCATGTTTTCAATATGCTGAGCAAACTCAAATAGGTGGAACATTAGCGGTGTAGAGATGTTATATGGCAGGTTACCAAACACCTTCATCTGCTTGTCTTCACGCACTAACTGATTGAAGTCAAACTTAAGCGCATCACCTTGATGGATCTCAAGCTTGTCTTTAAGCACTGGGTGCTCTTTTAGACGCTCAACCAGATCTTTATCGAGCTCGACAACAATTAGCTTGTCGATCCCGCTGGCTACTGGCTCAGTTAGCGCGGCTAGACCCGGACCAATTTCGACCATTACATGATCGTTATCCGGTGAAATAGCTCCAACGATGCGGTTAATCACATTTTCGTCGGTTAAGAAGTTTTGTCCAAAACGTTTTCTGGCCGTGTGGCCTAAATGTACTTTATTGCTCATGAGGTAACTTTTATCACTAATTCTTTGCAGCCAAATCAATGGCTTTATTTAATGCGCAGACAAAGCTGCCGATATCTGCAGTGCCAGTGCCTGCAAGCTCTAAGGCCGTACCATGGTCGACCGAGGTTCTTATATAGGGTAATCCTAGAGTGATGTTGACTGAACTGCCAAATCCTCTAGATTTTAGTACTGGAAGCCCCTGATCGTGGTACATAGCGAGTACGACGTCAGCATCTTCTAAGTATTTAGGTTGGAACAGGGTATCAGCTGGCAGTGGGCCTACGATATCCATATTGAGTTCCCTAAGCTCATTTAGTGCAGGGATGATGATATCTATCTCTTCTCTGCCTAAATGACCGTCCTCGCCAGCATGAGGGTTTAAACCACACACATAGATGCGAGGTGACTCAATCGCGAATTTCTCGACTAAGTCTTTGTGTAAAATCTTGACGATTTGATGCAAACGGTCGCGAGTAATGGCTTTTGACACATACGCTAATGGTATGTGAGTTGTCACAAGCGCAACCTGCAAGCCTGGCGCCGCTAGCATCATTACCACATCTTGGCAGTTTGCCTGATTGGCAAAATATTCGGTGTGGCCGCTAAACGGAATACCAGCTTGGTTGATAATCCCCTTATGAACGGGTCCTGTTACTACTGCATCGAATTCGCCAACCATGTTTTTTTCGCCAGCGAATCTTAATGTATCGACGACATAGGCGCTATTAATTTCATTTAGCTGGCCACATACAGAATCAGTCTCTAGGGTAAAAGGCACGATTGTCAGTGTGCCAGCCTCTTGCGCCTTAGGGGGTTGATTCGGTTGATATGGACGCAACTGAATAGAAAGCCCAAGCTTCTTGGCGCGAGACAGTAATAATTCTGGATCAGCACAAACGACTAGCTCAGCAGGCCAAGCCTGCTGAGCTAGTTGTATCACTAAATCTGGGCCAACACCCGCCGGTTCACCCGGCGTGATGGCTATGCGTTTAGTCGACAATAGTATTAACCTCGATTCGTTTCTGGCTCAAATATATCGATAAATGCTTCAGCGCGCATTTCATCTAGCCAGTTTTGTAACTCTTCATTAAATTTACGACGATAGATCAGCTGATGAGCTCGATTCGTATTAAATTTATCGGTCGCGTCGGTTGTACGTTTTTCTTCTAATTGAACAATATGCCAGCCATGAGTCGAACGGAATGGCTCGCTGTACGCGCCAACTTCTAGGCTATTCAGCTCTTGCGAAAAAGCGGGTACATAGATGTTCGGGTCTGCCCAGCCTAATTCTCCGCCTTTAGCCGCAGAACCAGGATCTTCAGAGTATTGACGGGCTAAGTCTTCAAACTTGGCTTCGCCAGATTTAACTTGAGCGAGGAATCTATCCATCATGCTCTTAGCACGTTCTTCTGAAAGAATCGGCGATGGCTTAAGTAAAATATGGCGAGATTTAACCTCTTGTACTTCTTTAGTCTGTAGGCCGCGAGCGTCCATAACTTTGATGATATGGAAACCAGATGCACTCTTAATTGGTCCTATGATATCACCGGTTTTAGCATCTCCGACAACTTCAGCAAATAAAGTCGGCATTTCGTTGATATTCATGTAGTCCCAGATCCCGCCTTCAAGCGCCTTAGGACCTGAAGATGCTGCAATTGCGATACTTCTAAAGTCATCGCCATCTTTGAGGCGTTTCATGACTGTCGCGGATCTTTTGCTCGCGGCTTCAAGCTGTTGGCTATTGGCGTCGCTTGGTACGTCAATCAGGATATGACCAATCTGGAACTCAACCTCCTTCAGTCCTTGCTCGTTGATGAGCTTAACTAGGTTATTGATCTCTTGTGGTGATACTTGAATACGACGTTGAACCTGGATGCGCTGGATCTCACCAAGGGTGATCTCTTCACGTAGTTGTTCACGGTATTGAGCGAATGTTGTACCTTCACTCTCAATTTGCGCTTTCATTTGCGCGACCGTAATTTTTTGCTCTTTAGCAATATTTTCGATGGTTTGATCTAACTGTAAGTCACCAATGTGCAAACCAATTCTATCTGCCATCTGTAACTGCAAACGGGTCAAAATAAGACGCTCAATAACCTGAGTGCGCAGTGCGGTATCAGATGGTAACTTCTGACCAGCATTGGCAGCATTAGCCTTAATGGTCTTAACCATGCCAGCAACTTCACTCTCTAGAATGATCCCTTCATTTATCTGCACTGTGACTCGGTCAAGTGGTTCTGGCGCAGCTTGAATCGTCTGGCTCATCGCCAATGTTAAAAGTGCAAAAATCAATTGGTTACAGCGTTTCATCCACTAAAATCCTTGGCATTTATTGAGTGTCATTTACGGTATTTACATACCGGGTTAATGATTCTTTAGTCCTGCTTTGACTGCATGTCGTTAGCTAGGTTCAGCATTTTTTTAAGTTATTTATTTGCTAATTCTTCAAATAAAGTGGCTTACGGTAGTTAAATAGACCGTCATCCAACATATCTGACACACCTAATGGGCCAGAACCACCGAGTCCTTTTAAGACAAAGTTTAGGTAGATCCCGCTCTCAAATAGCTCACGAGTATCCTGTACCGGGTTATCTTCGTCAATATAATTGGTCTTAATGCGGTAATGATAACTCAAACGTACAGCCCAGCAACATGATTCATACTGAAAACCTGTGTAGGTTTCTACCGCTCGGCTTTCATTTAGATCGTAGTACCAGTTACCCACCAAATATAAACTGTCATTAATTGGCCAAGCTCCACGGAAGCCAATCTGCTTAATATCTACCGATTCGTTGGTGTTGGTATTTAGCAGATCCGGAACGTAACGATAGCTAGCTTGCAAAAGCTTATTGGTGCCTGGACGATAGTCTACCGTAACTTCACTCTTCTTGTTTTCGCTCTCTTTAGCATCATATTGAATCGATCCACTTAAGAACCAGTCAGAATAGAGTTGGGTCGTCAATTCCGCGGCAATCGCGGAGTTAGATGTGTTCTCTTGCACAAAGGTATCGTTGCTGCCTGTGATATCATTGATGCCAACACGGCTGTCTTCTAAATAGATAATCTGGCCCAAGCTGAACTTAAACACTTCACGGTTTTGTTCGTTAAACAGCTTAGTGGTTAAACCTAATGTAAATTGATTAGCATCGGCTATTCGGTCAAGGCCAGAGAAACGACGATCCCTAAATAGGCCGTTGTAATCTTCTTGCAGCAGGGCTGTATCGTAAATACCTATGTCCGATTGATCTTCGTAACCTACGTAAAGGTATTGAAACTGCGGTTCAAGAGTTTGACGATAGTTGGTGTCAAAATAGTCGGTAAAGCGTTCAAAATTGACCTGACCATGAATACGCACCTGTGGCAGAGTACGGTTCACATGTTCTGAAAGCTCAGAATTGGAAAGATTTGATTTATCATCTTGCCAGTAGTTGGTCTGTAGTAGTTTTACTTCACTGGTCAATGACCCTGCTGGTCCGTGGATCGGATAGGAGATGCTTGGCTCTAAGTGAACACGAGTCGCAGTCGAGTATTCGCTATCTTGATGCTCGAAGTTTGTGGCTTCACTATAAAGGTTAAAATCTAGGCCGTGCCAGTAGCTTGGGGCGCGGTAGTTAAAGGTAAACTGCGGCATCACCTGATAGGGTTTCTCCTCCTCGCCAAGCACTTTAATGTCTTGTACGCGGGCACTGAAATCCCAGTTTTGTTCAAAATAACTGATTTCACCGATGCGGGTGAGTTGGTTATCAGTCGCACGCTGAACGTCAGAACTTAGGTCATTAAAGTAGTTGTTATCCGAGACATCGGTATAGTTTGCCAAGACGCGCCAGTTCTTATTTATCGCGCCGCTGTGCTCCCAGTGATATAGGTATCTATCTGGGCTATTGACAAGCTTGTCGTCATCGGCAAGGTATTCAATGTTTAATTGACCTTGCTGTTTCTCTCCGGCTAAATATCTAAACTCGGTCTTAGTGAATAGACCTCGTGCTGACATATAGTTGGGGGTGAACGTTAAGTCATATTCTGGTGCGATATTCCAATAATAAGGTGTGGCTACCTCAACACCATTAGTGGTGCTGGTGCTAAATGATGGAAATAAGAAGCCAGATTTGCGTTTGTCCGATACCGGAATAGTCATGTAAGGAATATACATAACCGGCACGCCAGCAATTTTAATCTTAGCGTCCCAAATTTCTCCCCACTCCTCGGTACTGTCTATCTTGATGCGGTCGGCTTCAAGCAGCCAGTCAGGATCTTGGCCCGGGCAGGTAGTGAAGTTAGTGCCAGATAGCAGCAGGTTATTTTCTTTGGTGATCTCTAGCCTGTCAGCATCACCGTGGATCTGTTGTCCGGTGAGCCAATATTGCGCCCCACTTAGGACTGCACTGTTGCTACGCATCTTAGCTACTAAAGAGTCGGCGGTGACTGTAAATATCTCATCTTGGAAGACTAGGTTGCCATTGGCATGCAGCTCTTCAGACTCTTGGTCTAGAATCGCTTCATCCGCAGCGATATTTCGACCACCTTGACTGAAGTTTACATCACCATTGAAGGTCGCTTGTTTGCCCATCTGCGCCGCAGAGCGGTCGGAACTGATATAGATCCGCTCCAGATCAGCAGGAGTATTCATCTCGTAAAGTGGAACGTAAGGCTTTACTGGTGGTACAACGACGCACTGTGAGCTCGACGCTGCTACAGTTTCGGTTTCGTCTGCTAAGACTAATTGGGGAAGCAGGCTCAAGGCCAGAAAATAACGGATCTGCATCTTAGGTCAATTAATTATGATTTCTTAGTCGGACAGTGAAGAGGAGTAGGTTGCCGATAAGGGCAACACAGCCAAATAAATTTTTTCAATTGCTTAGCTGATTCCATTTTGTCGTTATAATAAAGCAATTTCTTCTTAAGAGCCATGAGGTGCCCTTGTCAGATCCTAGATTTCTTCAGTTAAATGCATGGCTAAACCAGTATTTTAATGCAAATGTATCGCCGCAGTTAATATCTGGCGACGCAAGTTTTAGACGCTACTTCAGAATCGTGGTGAATAATCTGTCTTATATTGTAGTCGACTCACCGCCTAACCTTATCGACATTAGCCCATTTATTCAATTAGCTGACAGTTATTCTAAGCAGGGAATAGCTGTACCTGAAGTGATTGCTAGTGATAATGAACAAGGCTTGATGCTATTGAGCGACCTTGGTGATGTGCAGCTGTTGTCTGTGCTCAATAACGATACTTTGCAGGACTATTACTCTCAGGCCTTAGTACTACTCAAAGACATCGCCAGAGTCACCCATACCCAAGTGGGCGCCTTAGCGCAATATGATGCTGAGTTTGTTATACGCGAATTAACCATTTTCAGCGAGTGGTTAGCCCTGCATCATCTGGGTTTAGATCCACAGCAAGTAAAAACTCATACAGAGGCTGCGTTTAAGTTATTGGTTGATAACGCTCTAGAACAGCCGCAGGTAGGTATGCATCGTGACTACCACAGCCGCAATATCATGCTGCAAAATGAGCAGCTTAAAGTTATCGATTTTCAAGATGCGGTTATTGGGCCTGTGACCTATGATGCGGTTTCTCTGTTGAGGGACTGCTACATTCGCTGGCCGGATAATGCTGTCGACGCCTTAATGCGCCAGCACTATGAGCAATGTATTGAAACACAGCAGATCGATTCTGAAGTAAGTTTTGCCCAATATCGACGCTGGTTTGATTTAATGGGAATACAGAGACACATTAAGGCGGCAGGTATTTTTGCAAGGCTAAATTACCGTGATAATAAACCCGCCTATATGGCAGATATTCCACTGACGCTCGAGTATATCCGTGATATTGCTGGGCGTTATGCCGAGCTGCAAGTATTGAGCAACTGGATAGCAGAGGTGATTATTCCAGCGGTGAATGCCAAGAGTGATGTTGAGAGTGGCATTAGCATTGGTGTAAAGAGTGAAGGGCAATAAATGAAAGCGATGATTTTAGCGGCGGGGCGAGGAGAACGTCTACGGCCATTAACTGACTCTCTACCTAAACCTTTGGTCGAGGTAGCAGGAAAACCTTTGATTGTTTATCACATCGAAAAACTTGCTGCTGCAGGTTTTACCGAAATAGTGATTAATCACGCTTGGCTTGGTCACAAGCTGGTCGAGCTATTAGGTGACGGGCGTAAATGGCAAGTCAGCATTCAATATAGTGAAGAAACATCGGCGCTAGAAACAGGCGGCGGTATTAAGCAAGCACTGACTCTATTGGGCGATGAAGCATTTCTGGTTATTAACGGAGATATCTTCATCGATGAACTGCCTGAGATTAAACCACTTGAGGCGGGCACTCTTGCACACCTATGGCTTGTCGATAATCCGCTGCAGCATCCCCATGGTGACTTTGCTTTGCAAGAGGGCAGGGTTTGTGAACAGGGGCTCGAGAAGCTAACATTTTCAGGTATAGGGGTTTATCACCCTCAATTATTCAGAGACACACCTGAAGGGGCCTTTGCATTAGCGCTCTTGTTACGCCAAGCCATGGCAAAGAGTCTGATTGGTGGTGCTCATTTTAAACAGTATTGGTGCGATGTGGGAACAGTGGAACGACTCGCACAAATAGAAGCTCGTGAAACAAGTAAGGTTAGATAATGCGTATTTGGGGTAAAGTTTTCGGCTTCATTATTGGATTTATGTTTGGCCGTATTGGTGGCGCTATTTTTGGGCTTTGGTTAGGGCATATGTATGATCGCAGGCAAAGCCAAAAAGCGGGGCTAGGGGGTGGCGGTAAGCGACAGGCTCTGTTTTTTAATACCACCTTTTCGGTCATGGGGCATGTTGCCAAGGCATCGGGGCAGGTGACTCAAAATGATATTCGTATGGCGACTTCGCTAATGGATCAGCTTAATTTAAGCGGACAAGCAAGAGCCGATGCTCAGGCCGCTTTTCGCGAGGGTAAAGAAGCTGATTTTGATATCTACGCCTGCCTAAAAACCTTCAGGTTGATTTCAATGGGGCGTAAAGAGCTGTTGCAGATGTTTTTGGAGATCCAAATTCAGACGGCGCTTGTCGATGCTCAGTTGGATCAAAAAGAGCTATCAATATTGTCTATCATTGCCAAGGAGCTAGGTTTTAGTCAGAAGCAACTCGATGACTTGCTTGCACGTTGGCAGGCTGAGTTTAACTTCCATCGAAGTGGTGGTGCTGGCAATCAAACCTCGATCAAAGATGCCTATAAGCTACTGGGTGTTTCTGAGTCGATGTCAGATCAGGACATTAAGCGAGCATATAGAAAGTTAATGAATGAACATCATCCGGATAAATTGGTTGCCAAGGGCTTACCCGCTGAAATGATGGAAATAGCCAAATCAAAAGCGCAAGATATTCAAGCCGCTTATGATAGAGTTAAGAGTGATAGAGGCATGCGCTAGTGATTTATAACTAGTTATAACTAGGTCAAAATAATAGCAATATAGGGATATATTATGAAAACCAGCTTAGCGATTTTATTAGGTTCGTTTTGTGCATTACCTGCGATGGCGGAAGTTTATGTCGCGCCGTTCGGCGGCTATAGCTTCGGTGCTAGCGAGTTCGATATATCGAGTACCGAGTCGGAAGATAAAGGCAAGGTTAAGGTCGCCGAATCACAAAACTATGGCGTGATGCTGGGTTTCACCACCAAGGATCCAGGCAATGTTTACCTGCTCTATAGCCATCAATCAACGGACTTAAAAACGGGCGATAACTTTAGTCCAAGCGTGATTACCTCGATGGATGTGGATTATTTCCATGTAGGCGGTAGTCTCTACTTTCCGATGCAGAGTGTGAAACCTTATATTACGACCAGCCTAGGTTTAACCAATATGCGACCCGGTGGCGATTATTCTAACGAGACACGCTTTTCTGTGGCGATTGGTGGTGGCGTCGAGTATCAAGCAACTGAAGCGTTTTCGCTATTTGCTGAGGTCAAAGGCTATGCGACCTTTATTAATGCCGATAATGCGCTATTTTGTGGTAATAACGGTTGTCTGTGGAACATTCAATCGGACATCATGTGGCAAGGACAGGCTAATATTGGCGCCAGTTTTAAGTTCTAAGCGCTAATTTTTAGGGACAAGGTTTAGAGCCAACTTTTAGAGCTAAGTTTACGTTTTGGAGTTAGTGATTTTTTAGCTAAGGTTATTTTGATGAAACTTGTTGTGCTCGACGGATATACGTTAAATCCAGGTGATCTCGATTGGCAAGCATTAGCAGCGTTTGGAGAGCTAAGCGTCTTCGAACGTAGCGCGCCTGAAAAGGTACTCATCCGTAGTCAGGATGCAGAGATTATCTTTACCAATAAGACAGTGCTCGATGCCGCAACATTAAGGCAACTGCCTAAGCTTAAGTATATCGGCGTCCTTGCTACAGGCACCAATGTGGTCGATCTCGAGACTGCAAAAGAGCTGGGAATAGTGGTCACCAATGTGCCCGGTTACGGTCCCGATGCGGTCGCACAGATGGTGTTTGCTCATATACTCCATGCCACGCAGCAGGTTGCTTTGCACTCTGACGCTGTAAAGCGCGGGATCTGGAGTGAGTCGAAAGATTTTTGCTTTACACTTACGCCGCTGCAATCGTTAAAGGGCAAACGTTTAGGTTTAATCGGTTTTGGTGATATAGGTAAAGTGGTTGCTCAAATTGGGCTGGCCTTTGGTATGGCGGTATTGGTCAATACCCGTAATCCTAAAATCAAATTGCCAGAGGGTTGCCGTTGGGCCGAGCGAGAGGTGTTATTTAGTCAGTCAGATATTATTTCTCTGCACTGTCCGTTCACCCCTGATACCGATAAATTGATCGATGCTAGCGTGCTTGAGAAGATGAAGTCTTCAGCAATCTTGATTAACACCGCTCGTGGTGGTCTTATCGATGAAGCTGCATTGTCGGCTGCATTAGAGCTAGGAGCGATAGCTTTTGCGGGTGTTGATGTATTGTCTACCGAGCCACCATGCCAAGATAACCCATTGCTGAGAGCCAAGAATATCAGTATCTCGCCCCATAACGCCTGGGCAACCATAGAAGCTAGGCAGAACTTGCTCAATATAGCAGTCGATAATCTTTCGAGTTTTAGTCAAGGCCAAGTGAAAAACCGAGTTAATTGATTTCCTGATATTCTGGTGAAATTTAGCTAGAAGGTATAAAACAAATAAGCCTCAAATTTAACGCTAAACCTTTAGCGAAAATTTGAGGCTTTTTAATTAGCAGGTGTTTATTTACAGGATGACATTAATCTTGCTGGCAGCGCTTAGGGCTTTGTCGACGGCCTTATCGATATTTATGTCTCTAGCAAGTGTCACACCTAAGCGGCGTTTGCCATCTATCTCAGGCTTGGCAAATAAACGTACTTGGGTATTTGGTTCGACTAATGCTTCGGCCACACCTGAGAATTGAATATTACTCGATGTGCCTTCGCTCAAGATCACCGCCGATGCACTCGGGCCATGCTGGGCAATATTGCTAATTGGCAGCCCCAAGATTGCACGAACATGTAGGGCAAACTCAGATAGATCTTGGCTAATTAGCGTCACCATACCGGTATCATGGGGGCGCGGCGAAACCTCAGAAAAGTAAACATCATCGCCTTTGATAAACAGCTCAACCCCAAACAGACCATAACCACCAAGCGCCTCAACGACTTTTTTACCGATAGCTTGTGACTTGGCAAGTACAACTTCAGACATCGCCTGTGGCTGCCAAGATTCACGGTAATCTCCGTCTTCCTGACGATGGCCAATAGCATCGCAGAAGTGAATACCATTTACCGCACTAATTGTGAGTAGGGTGATCTCGTAATCAAAGGGGATAAAGCCTTCTACAATCACTCGTCCCTTACCCGCACGGCCGCCTTCTTGAGCATATTGCCAGGCTGATTCAATTTGCTCTTGAGTGCGGATAACGCTCTGGCCTTTACCCGATGAGCTCATCACTGGTTTTACCACACAAGGCAAACCGATAGTGGCTACGGCATCGTTAAACTCGGCTTCAGTATCGCAGAAGAAGTATGGCGAGGTTGGTATGTCTAAAGTCTCAGCTGCAAGGCGGCGTATGCCCTCTCTGTCCATAGTGAGTTGGGTCGCTTTCGCTGTCGGCACGATATTGACGCCTTTAGCCTCCATTTCAACCAGAGTTTGCGTCGCAATCGCTTCAAGTTCTGGAATGACTAAGTCAGGTTTTTCGAGGTCAATGATCGCTTTTAACGACAGAGCATCGAGCATATTGATCACATGTGAGCGGTGAGAGACTTGCATTGCGGGGGCGTTAGGGTAGCGATCAACTCCTATGACTTCTATACCGTAGCGTTGAAGCTCGATCGCCACTTCTTTACCCAGTTCTCCACAGCCAAGCAACATGGCGCGCTTAGCATTTGCAGATAAAGCTGTACCTATCATTTTGATTACCTTTTTAGATTGTAGGGGTTGTTATCGATTGCTAAACCGATAAGGCGGTCAAGTTAGCAATGCAGTGAGGGGCACTTTTTGTACCCTCATTTTTATTTTTTCTAGTGTAACGTGCAGTCTATTTATCAAGGTCAATATTAGCGGCAAGTGTGGGCGAGATCACTCTTGCCGGCTAAATAGGTTGTTCCTAATATGCGGTTTTAAGTGAAAAAAAATAGAATTGTGTGCTCAATATTGCCAAGATGTTGTTAGAATGTGTTCAGGCTCGATCGCCGTAAATGACGGTTTAAAAAGGAGTGCACCGTGTTTTTAGATTACTTTGCGTTAGGAATTATATTTTTTGTTGCGATTTTCCTCTTCTATGGGGTGATAGCTATTCATGACATCCCTTACGAGATCGCTAAGAAGCGTAACCACCCACAGCAAGACGCCTTGCATATTGCAGGTTGGGTAAGCTTGTTTACTTTGCATGCCATTTGGCCATTTTTGTGGATCTGGGCAACCCTTTATCGTGAGGATCGCGGCTGGGGATTTCAAGAGGTGGTCGAAAAAGAGCAAATATTGGAAAGTGAGGTAAAAGGATTGACGGAAAGCGTGAGAAAGTTAGAGCAAAGATTAGCAGAAATGGAGGCGTCTCAGTGTGGAGCCAAGCCCGTAACCTCGTCAGCCAAGACACAAGCTCCTAATATGACTGATTCTCAATCTGACGGCGCAGAGGTGTAACATGGATTTACTACTCGTATTGACCTATACCGCTATCTGCATTGCGATTTTCAAGATATTTAAGATCCCACTGACCAAGTGGACGGTACCGACCGCCATACTCGGCGGCATATTTATCGTCGGTGCCTTGATCTTACTGATGAACTATAACCACCCTTATACGCCATTTGCGAAAGAGTATTTCGTTACCACCCCAATTAATCCCGCGGTTCGGGGCGTAGTTGTATCGGTAGAGGTTGAGCCTAATACTCCGATTAAGAAGGGAGACGTGTTATTTAGGATCGACCCAACCCCCTTTCAAGCGATTGTGAAGCAAAAGCGTGCAGCGTTAGTTGCGGCCGAGCTTGAAGTACCACAGCTAGAGGCCGCGTGGGAAACCGCAAGAGCATCGGTCACAAGGGCGACCGCTGATAGAGATAGAACTAAATCGGCATTCGATCGTTATGAAAAAGGACGTAAGCGCGGTGGGGTTAACTCACCCTTTACAGAGCTTGAGCTCGATAACAAACGTCAGCTTTATTTTGCATCTGAAGCACAATTAACCGCTGCTAACGCAGAGGAGTTAAGGGTTCGTTTAGCTTATGAGTCAAACGTCGATGGCGTTAATACCAAGGTCGCAGGCATTCAAGGTGAGCTTGAAAAAGCGCAGTTCGAACTTGAGCAGACTGTGGTCAAGGCTCCTGCCGATGGCATGGTGACCCAGATGGCACTCCGCCCGGGTATTGTGGCTGTGCCTATGCCATTAAGACCCTTACTAAGCTTTATTCCTGATGAAGAGCGGGCTTTTGTGGGGGCATTTTGGCAGAACTCATTACTCAGATTAAAAGAAGGGGATGAAGCTGAGGTAATTTTAGATGGTGCGCCGGGGCAAGTATTTAAAGGTAGAGTGGCTAAAGTCTTACCAGCCATGGCCGAAGGTGAGATCCAGTCATCAGGTTCTTTGATTTCATCGAATCGTTTAATGACACGAGGCAGAGCCTTAGTACTGATTAAACTTGAAGATCATGAAGTTCGAACGCGCTTCCCAGCGGGTGTTTCGGGTCATGCGGCTATCTACACCGAGCACTTTGCTCATGTATCAGTGATGCGACGAGTCTTATTAAGAATGCAGGGCTGGCTAAACTACCTATTCCACTAATAGATGCAATAAAACTGTGGTTGATACTGCTACAATGTTGAACTGCACTTGATATAAAGGGACCTTAGCGTCCCTTTTCTTTTGGGTAATATGCTAAAGCCATTAGCATCCGATATCTGTTCAAGGATTAACATGCAAGATATTCAAGACCTTAGTGCTGTACTGCGCTCCAACACGCCTATTATCGTCATAGAGACCTATGAGGAGTATCGGGTGATCGAATTACTTAGAAAAGTCTCTAATATCCTATATCAACCGCTGTTTAGTTGGAGTGTGACTCAGGGGTTGATGCGAGTCGATAGTGGCTTGGGGCGACAGAAGTTTAACTGTGAACCTGGTGATATTCTTGGGCAGATAAAATCGACCAAGGAGCAAGGCATTTATGTTTTATGCGATTTCCACCCATTTGTTGAGGACGCACCTAAAAATGTACGCTTACTGAAAGAGATAGCTCTTGAATACGAAGCGTTAAAACATACCATAGTGCTAGTGAGTCATGAGTTTACTATCCCTCCTGAAATCAAACATTATTGTGCACACTTTAGACTGTCACTCCCCAATACCGCTCAACTTTTAAACCTCATCTACGAACAAATCGACAAAGTCCGCAGCGAGGGCATGATGCTGAATGTCGATGATGAAGCCGTGGCAAAACTGGCTGAAAACTTAAGAGGGGTGACCTTTGACGATGCGAGGCGCTTAGCCCATAAGGCGATAGTCGATGATGGGGCGATTACTCACTCCGATATCGACAGTATTAACCGTGGTAAGTTTGAGCTGCTAGATATGCAGGGGGTATTGCAGTTTGAGTATGATACCAGTGACTTTTCTCAGGTGGCGGGTTTACATAATCTTAAGCAATGGCTGAGCCATAGAACGCCATCAGCGCATACACAAATACTCGAAGATAAACCTAAAGGGATCTTATTACTTGGCGTGCAAGGTAGCGGTAAGAGTCTAGCAGCAAAGGCGGTAGCTGGCATGTGGCAAAGACCACTGCTGAAGATGGATATGTCTGCGCTTTATAATAAATACATAGGTGAAACAGAAAAGAACCTGCGTAAGGCATTGGAACTTGCAGATTTGATGGCGCCATGTGTGCTCTGGATAGATGAAATAGAAAAAGGTCTGAGTAGTGGTAGTGGTAGTGGTGACGATGGCACCTCACAGCGAATTTTAGGTACCATTTTAACTTGGATGTCGGAGCGAAAATCAGATGTATTTCTGGTCGCTACTGCCAATGA
The DNA here is from genome assembly GCF_000018285.1 of Shewanella pealeana ATCC 700345. Taxonomy (NCBI): domain Bacteria; kingdom Pseudomonadati; phylum Pseudomonadota; class Gammaproteobacteria; order Alteromonadales; family Shewanellaceae; genus Shewanella; species Shewanella pealeana. Next base: position 1,074,450 of record NC_009901.1, read on the forward strand.
TATCAGTGCATTACCACCAGAACTGATGCGTAAGGGGCGTATGGATGAAATCTTCTTTGTCGACCTGCCCGATGCCAATATCCGCCAAGCTATTTTTCTTATTCATATTCAGCGACGTCAGCTTGAACCAACGCAGTTTGAGTTAGCTCAACTTGCTAAACTGAGTCAGGGTTTCTCTGGTGCCGAAATCGAGCAGGCGGTGATCTCTGCCATATATACGGCAAAGGCGTTAGAGCGAGAGGTGGATCAGAGCGCGCTGCTTGAGGAGCTGATGAAGACGCGGCCACTGTCAGTGGTCATGCGAGAGAAGTTGCAAGCCTTAAGGCAATGGGCTGAGGGGCGTACGGTTAATGCTCATCAATAGCATTTTATCAATGGGTTAAGCCTAGGAAAGTCGCTCGAGTTTCCATAATTCTCTGAGGTAATAGTGTGATGAACCGAACGAGCGAGGTTCGGTTTATCGTGATTGTTTACCTTTCTCGTTTAGGCGGGAATTGTGCCAAGATCTTAGCGACTGTCGCCTTGGTTTCTTCTGCCTTAGCTTCGCCACCATCGTCGAAATTGAACTTATCTGTACCGCGCCAGATCAGCTGATTAGTTTTTGGATCGATAATATCTATCTGTATGGTTTGGATTTTGGCAGTATCACTGCCAACAGGCACATCGACACTGGTGCCGATACTTGCTCCGCCAGAGCTGCCCCAAGAGCCTGTGCCTAAGCCAATAGTGAAACCTGAATCTTTGGGTTTATTTTCAACCTTAAAACCGTAGGCTACAGTAAAATCGCCATTCTCAGCTTGAGCTGCAAAGCCTTGGCGAGTGAGTGAATTGGCTATTGCCTGCTGAATTCTATTGGCGCTCAATGGGTCGCTGTTCTTGCTTGGTTCGAGCTGTGAAAAACTCTTTAAACTGGAAAAGTCATAATTGAGGTCGTAATCATTTTTAGGACTAGAGCTACAAGCGACAAGTAATACTAGCGGTATCAAAACTAGGCTGAATAAAAGGCCTCTTGGCTGTATCTTCATATTGTTGTTATCTCTATGTCTGAAGTGCGATGAAAGGGCTGTGTTTCGCTGCACTGAGTGAATATTAATAGTTATCACTGTATTTATTTTAGCCATTCATTGTCAAATTAGTATATGTTTAAGTAATGGAGCAGTTAGAGTTTTTTGAAATCCCCAGCCCCTGTATCGGCGTTTGCCAGAGTGATGCAAGAGGCTACTGTAAAGGGTGTTTGCGTAATCGAAACGAGCGCTTTAATTGGCTCGAGTTTTCCGATGCGCAAAAATATGATGTGATTCGCTTATGCAAGCAGCGTAAGCGAAGGCGTCAGCTTGCAATATTAAAAGCTAAGAAGGCGCAATTATTAGATGCAAGGGCGCAAGCCAATACCAGTCTTGAATTTGGCGATGAATTAACGGCAGAGACACATGACAATCTAGAGGAGTTTAAGCTAGATTAATCTTCCTTTGTCTTAGGCCAGAATAAGGTAAATTGAGTAAAGCCAGGCCGGCTTTGTAAACTGACCTCGGCATGGTGTCTGTCCATGATCCGCTTGATTATTGCTAAGCCTAAGCCGTGACCCTTATTACCATTTTTACTGCTGCTACTGCGATAAAATGGCTCAAATATCTTGCTCTGATCTTCCTCTAAAATCCCCTCACCGTGATCGGTAACTGACAGCCTTATCCCGTCTGTATCTTGAGATATTTTGACTTTAATATCGTCAGTCGAGAACCTTTGAGCGTTAGTGATGAGATTCTGTAGTGCACGCTCGACCAGCGATGGCTCGGCGATTAGGTAGATCGTTTCCTCTGGTTTATCGAGCACGATAGGAGTCGGATTGTGGCTTTGGAGTCGTCTTATCGTTTGTGCGACTAGGCTGTTTAAATCACAGCGCTCAAAGTTGAGTGACTCCCTCTGAGTCTCGAGACTGGCATATGTGAGTAACTCTTGTAGCAGGTTTTCCATCTCTTTGATATCGAGCTTCATCTCATCTAAAAAGCGCTGACGATTTGCCTCATCAGAATTTGGCTGACAGTACTGAGGTAATAGGGCTAAGGCGAATTTAAGCCGCGCTAATGGGGTGCGGATTTCGTGTGAAACGGCATTAGAGAGATGCTTCTGATTTTCGATAAGCGCACTGATATGAGCAGCCATATCGTTAAAGGTATTTGCTAACGGCAATACTTGCGAGCGTTTGGGTAACTTTATTCGAGTGTTCCAATTGGCTTGGCCAAACTCCTTGGTGGCCTTACGTAAGGTTTTAAGATCTTTAGATAATGGCCAGACCCAAATGAGTGCAATAAACGCTAGCAACAGATAGAAAAAGATATTGTAGATATTTCTTAAACTGGCTGCAGGGTCAATCGCTATAGGGCCAGCCATTAAAACTTGCTCACCCACAGCCACAAATTGCAGCTCGTGGTTGATATCATAGGGGGTCGCAATCACTTTATTGGCTTGAACGAGTTGTTCGCTTGAAAATGCCACCTGATCAGAATCGAGTAGGGTAAGAGCAAAGTCCGGGTCGGCTTCGATGGAATCTAGCATCGCCTGACGTTCGGCTGGAGGGAGGGCCGCTAATACTTGCGCTAAAGCGACTAAAGGTGCATCGAGTGCACCTTTTTCGTCAACATTGTTTTGCCACAAATTATCCAGAGTCCAGCCGATGCCTAAAAAGCCAAGGCTGAGCAGAAGATAGAGGCTAATAAAAAGACGTTTCATCTCTATGAATGCGCTGGTTTAGTTATTCCATGCTTCTGGTGCGAATAGGTAACCTTGGCCCCATACCGTCTTAATTCTAAATGGCGTTTCAATATTATCGCCAAGTTTCTTTCTTAGACGAGAGATACGCACATCAATCTTTCTATCCTTACCATCAAAATCGATATTGAGCAGGTATTGATAGATATACTGACGACTCATTACTTGTCCTGCCTGTGATGCAAGCAGCCATAGTAGTTCAAATTCGTGACTAGTTAGATCGACCTCTGTTTCACCCAAACGAATGGCTTGAGTGTGCGGATCTATGCTCAATTTACCAAAGCTGAGGCAGTGGGACTCTACTTGTGCGGGCTTTGCTTGTCGGCGTAATAAATTATTGATACGCGCAACTAATAAAGCGGGATCGACAGGCTTAACGACATAATCATCTGCGCCTAACTCTAAGCCCTTAATCTGGTCTTCATTTGAACCTAGGGCGCTCATTAACAGGATAGGGCCGGCAAAGTAGTCTGGTAGCTTTTCACATAGGGTTAAACCGTCCATGCCTGGCAACATGATATCAAGCAAAATAATGTCAGGCTTATAGTTTATTAGGCGGGTTAAAACTGTGTCGCCTCTACGCTCTACTTCGACGTGCATGCCATGTGATTTTAGGAAATCGACAATCAAATTGGCCAAACGAATATCATCTTCAACTAACAAAACTCTATGCGTAGATTGAGAGTTGGTCATTAGAATAAGCTCCATGGGTTGCGATATCGTCGCCTAACTTGAGGCGAAGAAGCGGGTGTAACTTTTAATTTTACACCTGCAAGTGTCTCGTGGGTATCTTTGTCTATCATCACAAACTGAATATCACGATCTGCTCTGATATTAATGGTTAAAGAGTGAATATCTGGTGAGGGACTACACCATTTTTTTAATTCATTGTAATCGGAAATGATGCAAACTGTTTGATTTGTTAACAATTGCCATTCTAAAGTGACTTCAATATCACAGGACTGGCCATCTTCCGATGTGATACAGATCTCAGGGGACAGTTTGAGGCTCGGCTCTAAAGCCTCTGCGTTATCTATTGCAGCAGCAGATGCACTCACAATTGAGCCTAGAAGCATCCAACAAAGTATCAGTTTTAATTTTGAAAACACTCGCTTAGAACCTATACGCTGCGCCAACAAAATAGGTGCTTGTGTAATCTTTATCTACAAGTGGGCTATCGACTATTGCGTCAGCGATATCTGTGTAACGCGCAACTAAGAGCAAATTCCAGTTTTCGGTTAATACATACTGGCCCGTAAATTCGATGCTCTTATTCAATGCCGACTCCGCTTGATATGCTTGGTTCCAGTAGAGGCTTTCACTTGGTCTTACGCCGTAGTAGTAATCAACAACCTCATCACTCTTCCAGTCTAACACTGCAGCAAATTCGAAATTCCATTTATCTAAAGGAATGTTATAGAACCACTTCAATTTAGACTCTAGGCCACCATGAACATCTAAAATATCATGAGCGACGCTTGCGTGCACTATACCAAATCGGGTGTAAATAAAAGCCTCGTCTCCGCCAAGATATGTAAAGTTTCGATTTTCCAGTTCGCCAATAACGGGCTCGACTATCGATTTGGTTGACATGGTGGCTCCAATCGAGGATGTCGCACTTTGGTTGCCGCTACCACTGAGCAGGAAAATATTTGAAGGGTCCCAACGGTGGAAGAAGGCGCTGTCATGGCTAAAAGTCGTCACCATATTGACCGTGTAATTCTCACCTTCGGCCAAGGTGTAACCGATATTACCATTATCAAAAAACCAGCTATTGCCATAATAGGCAAGGGTTGGCACTACATAAATAGGGATATCTTTATAGTCTTTAAGCGGGTTAGATTTATTGCCATAGCCTAAGCTAAAGCCCAGATCCCAACGACCGACTTCGATGCAGTCTGTATTGTTATCACAGCTTGCTGGAGCATTTGCGAACACGGCTGTGGAATATAAGCTGATAGTAAGCAGAAGCGCTAAAAAGTATGGCATCTAAAACATTGACTCTTGATTACAAAATTAACAAATGAAGCTATAGAGTATCATCTATTCCAATATGCAGCATGTTTGATAGGAAAGTTGTTGCAAACTGATACAGTTCGAAAAATAGTCTATTTTGATGTTTGTTGATGAGGCAGGAAAGTTATAATTAATTGTTAAAGTGCGCTTATTTATTGACATATAAGCTATTTTAGCGAAAGTTGACACTATAGTAACGCCATGCTGAAAAAGGAGAGTGTAATGACTGGAGAGCGGATCCCTCTAGAGATGGGCAAAACAATTTTGGTAGATATAGATATTCGTCACAGCTTAGATGGCGATATTGATGGTATTTGCCAACTGTATAGTCAGCCGAGTTGCTATAGCGCAACCTTGCAGCACCCTTTTCCGTCTTTACAGCTTTGGCAGAAACGTTTGATGAACCTGCCTGAGAACTTCTACAGCTTAGTTGCCGTCAGGGAGGGTGAGGTTGTCGGCCAGATTGGGATGGAAGTATTTACTAACCCAAGGCGTAAGCATGTTGCTAATATCGGTATGGCCGTGCATGAGTCATACAGAGGCATAGGCATCGCTTCGGCTCTGCTCGAAGCCATGGTGTCATTGGCACAAAACTGGCTTGCGGTGCGGCGGATAGAACTCGAAGTGTATACCGACAATCACTTAGCCGTTAGCCTGTATAAAAAGCATGGTTTTGTGATTGAGGGAGAAATGCGTGAATATGCTTTTCGTGATGGCGAATATATTGACGCATTTCTGATGGCTAATGTTAGAGATTAGTCATTTGTCTCTGACATCTTGCTTGAAACAAACTCAGTGGCTTGCTTATCCAGGCTGCGCTTAGACAGATAACTGGTTCCCTTGGCGTGCTTGATTAAGAAACCTTGCTCTGTGGAGGTGATGCTGTTGATGTCTTGCCACAATATAGTACCTTGAACATAGAATGAGTCATTAGTTATGCCTGACTCATCTATGGTTAAGGTCACTTCGTTATTTGCGGCTTTGCTCATCATCTGGCGCATCAGCCACCATGGTTTTCTAAAGTAGACACTTAGGGCTTCGAGAGCACCTAGGGCTATGATGAACCACGAGGCATAGCCATTGATATTGGTTAGCAGTAAGGCGATACCTACGATGCTAAAGATAATGGCCTTGCGGTAAGCGCGTATGGTTTTGTCGACCACAACAGATTCATCGTAGCACTCGCTAAAATGGCTCTTGTCTAATGTGTATTGTGTGGTGTAGCTGTATTGTTGGTTCATTGTTTCTCATTATTACTCGCAAGGGCTTGCGAGTGAATATTGGTGTTAGTGCGGCTGATTATAGTGTTTAGTTTGCTGATAGTCGCTTAACTTGAGCTTAAATCGGATTAATTACTCTTTAATAAACGAGGCTAAACTATGGCTAAGATCCCGACAGATTACGTTAATTATAAATCCACACCGGTATTTGAGGAACATACAGTACCCAAGATGTTTCTTCATCTGCATAACACTAAAGCGGGCGTGTACGGCCAAATTCATGTATTAAATGGCGAACTTAAGTTTTATGGATTTAAAGATAGGCGTGGAGATGTGGAACAAGAAGTGGTCATTAAAACCGGTGAAACTGGCATCTCACCACCTCAATATTGGCATAAAGTAGAGCTTCTCACCCATGATACTCAGTTTAGGGTCGATTTTTGGGCACAAAAGGACTCAGAAATAGTCGCTAAAAACCTATCAGAACGAGATTGAGGTCTTCCCTATTGCGGCTTGGTTGGCGGCATTAGTGGGGCATTCCTAGGACATTAGTGTAGCTGTGGCTTGATGGCTAAAATATCACATTTGAGCTCATCGACTATCGCACAAGAGGTGTGGCCTTTTAAGTCGCTGATTACCCCATGATGCTCACCGGCACCAATGATTAAGAGATTTGCGTCACATTGGTTTGCAACTGAAGGGATGACATGATCCGGTAACCCTTGTTCAAGATGCAGATGGTCATCGGCTAAATGATAGCTTTTTGCACTATTGAGTAATCGTGCCCAGTGTTGCTTTTTTTGCTCTTCATCTGTGATTAAATCTTTCCTCCTTTCTACTGACATACTCCAGTTTTCGGTTTGGTAACAGTTAACTAAGTGAATATCGTTATCTAACAAAGAAGCCAGCTGCTGGCTATCATCGAGTAAACACTGATTTAATTTACTGTGTTCAATCTGGGAGTTAGAGGTTTCTAGTGCGGTGAGGATATGTCCGTGTCTTTGCCAACTTTTGTTGCCCACTATCATGATGGGAAGCTCACAATCTCGCAGTAAGTGCGCTTCACAACTAGGAATAAATTCGTTCAGGATTGCACTGCGATGTTGATTGTTAATCATGATTAAATCGTAATTACCTGCCTTTGTTTCCTTGATAAGCGCAACATGGTCTTTGGTTTTCTCAATATTTTTGATCTCAACCTCAACACCTTGACGTTGGTATTTTGCTAAAAGCTTTTTTACAAACAGCATAGGGTCAAGGGCATTATTTGGGATGAGCCCAAGCCTAGTTAATAAGTTACCGTTGGGATGATCGATTTTTAAGGCGGTGACTTTAGAATGAGTCTTCTTAGCGAGTTGTAATGCCTTATGCAGTGCAAATTGTGCCGGTGAATCATTATCGATAACCGTCAGTGTGTGATGGTACGCAATCATGGGGAGTGCTCCGTTAGCCTTGCACTCCCTTGCCATTAACGCTTGTCCCTAATCCTGTAAACTTAGCCTATAACCCGATAAACACACAGGTTTGCTAATACTAATTCACGCTTAAAGCAAGGTTTGTAAGTGCATTCAGATCTACAGAATTATAAGTTATTGATTCAGCGCTGCCCCTCGAAGATCTCATCCAAATTATTTCAACGAAATTTATTAATCGAAAATTCCTCTCATTGTTATTAACAATCATTAACCTGACATTAACTTCGGTCATGGGTATGGTTTTACGCTATAGGGAAAGGGCGCTATAGGGAGGTGCAAGATGCAAGCATGCAAGAATAAGCCACAAAGTAAGACTGTGAACTCAAGTCTCCAGTGTGAGCATGACGAGAATAGCAGTTGGGAGCTATTCGATCTAATCGAGATGCAAACTGAGTTTGCCTTATGCCAATCCATGGCAGGTTCAAAGACATTGGCCATCATGTTCTGTCTCAGAGTGATGGGATATGGCGGGTTTATTCTATTTCTACTAAAAATGGCGTCGTGAGTAAGGGTTAACTGCTAAGGAGAGCGTGATGTTTGCATTGGCTGCTGAATTACTTTTTTGGATTATCTGGGACTTTGTGCTCTCTTTTATATTCTATTTCACCGGAGCGCTACTGCTGTATTTATTTAGCTTTGGAAGAATTAACTATTCCCTGTCTCCAACAAGGTTTCTATCAAGGCCAAGAGTGCGAGGCCGATCAGAAACGGACAAGCCTTTTCTGCTTGGGTTTGTTTTCTATATTGGTTTATTCGTACTCGCTATCTACTTGAGCTGACTCGTTTCAAAAGTGACTTTTCAACAATGGTATTCACAAGTCATATTTGAAGAGTCACCTCAGTATTGTCTAAGCCCTCTAGGTTTACATTCTCACCTCTGAGCAGTAGGTTAGATATTGGCTAGGGATGGTAACAGTGTTAAGGGGAGATGATGACAAACCGTCAAAGGATATTAATCACTGGCGCAAGTTCAGGCCTAGGTAAAGGCATGGCCATCGAGTTTGCCAAGAAGGGGCGAGACCTAGCGCTATGTGCACGGCGAGTCGAACGTTTAGAAGTTCTCAAGCAAGAGTTACTGCAGTTAAATCCCAATATTAAGGTTTCGGTCAAAGCACTCGATGTGAATCAGCATCAAGCTGTTTTTGCGGTGTTTAATGAGTTTAAGTCTGAGTTTGGACAGCTAGATAGAATTATTCTCAATGCGGGAATGGGGAAGGGCGCATCTATTGGCACTGGACATTTTGAGGCTAACAAGCAAACTGCTGAAACCAATTTTGTCGCTCTATTGGCACAAGCTGAAGCGGCAATGGCCATTTTTCGTGAACAGAATTCTGGTCACTTAGTCACAATATCTTCAGTGAGTGCGGTGAGGGGCTTTAGACGAGCGATGACGGTTTATGCGGCCTCGAAGGCGGCGGTAACCTCGTTAACGGAAGGCATTCGTATCGATGTGATGCATACGCCGATTAAGGTCAGTTGTATTCATCCTGGGTTTATTCGTAGTGAAATTAATGAGCATGTGGCAAAGGTTCCCTTTATCGTCGATACGCAAACGGGTTGTAGGGCCATGATAGCCGCTATAGAAGCCGAAAGGGCAAGCAGTTTCGTGCCACGTTGGCCTTGGTCACTATTGCGCTGGTTAATACCGCTTGTGCCGAACCGCTGGATAAGACGAATGAGTTGATCAGGCTCATGTTCAGCGATATATCTTTGTTTTTAAACTAAGTCAGCATACTTTTAATCGTAGCGATTACGAAGTGTTGGGATATCAGTCAGGTATTCGACAAACTCGACCTCATAACCATCGGGGTCAATAAAGTACACGTTGCGTCTAAAAGGATCTTCGGCGCCAGGTTTATCTATGTCTCGACCGATTTGTGCCAAACGAGCGATGACACCATCTAGGTCATCGGTGACAAAAGCAAAATGTGCCATGCCGACTTGATGGCCAGTCAAGTCGCGATTGTCAGCATCGCCATCATCGTTGAATGTTAGGTACTGGTAGTCATCACCAAAGTGGACCCAGTTACGCTCCACACCATGCCAAGTCGATTTTCCGCCACCTCTAACCTGCCAATGGGGAAAGATAGCTCGATAAAACTCGAGTGCTTTAGGGATATCTCTGACAACCAAATTTAAGTGTTCTAAACGCATCATGACAAACTCCTTGTAATTGAAATAACGATTGGATTGATTGGTATTACATGCCGTAGCTATATTCTTGCTGTTTTGGAAAAGGTTGGTTTTGGTGCCGATAACGGATCGCTTTTAAGGCTTCACTATATTGCTCTAGCATATGCAAACTGTAGTCTATACGCTGGCGTAAATGTAATTCTCGCTCATCATCGGGATCGTTATGGTTAAGCACCTCTTCCACATTGCGAATGATCAAGTGATCGGGTGTTGCCACAAGCTTATTGTTCTTCAAGGCATTCATTCTCAATTCGGCGATAGGGTAGGCGCCACTGATCCCGCTAACAACCGCCACCAGAAGTGCTGGCTTATGGGCGGTATCTTGGTTGTCACACATCAATAAAAAGTTCTTCATTAATGGCGAAGCCATGCCTCCCCATTCAGGAGTAATTAATACCAGTGCGTCGGCGTTTCTAAGCTGCTGAGCAATCAAGGGCCAGCGGCTGTCATCTGCCGACTTAGAATCGGCAGACCCGTCCCAAAAAGGTAAGTTGTACTGGCAGAGCTCGATGTGATTGACCTTGCTAAAACCCTCAACTCGTTCACTAAGATAACGCGCAACCTTTGCACTTTGTGACGGGCTTCTCTGGCTAGCACTTACGATGATTAATTCCATTTAAGTAAACCTTTTTGTTTATTTAAGTCTTAAGTAAAGTAATCGCTTTACCAAACAAAGTAAAGCTAAAGTAAAGAAAAAAGTTTACTTAAGTTTTGATTTAGCAATAATGGTTCGGTGACCAATAGGTATCAGCTGTAGGAAATTAGATGAAAACCAGCGATAAGATTTTGCAGATGTTAAAAACTCAAGGGGGGTTGACCGCTAAGTCGATTGCCACAGAGCTGGGGCTTACCACTATGGGGGTGCGCCAGCATTTACAAGGCCTAGAAGAGTGCCGTGATGTGGTTTTTGAGGATAGAAAGGCGACTCGTGGTAGACCCACACGTTACTGGGCACTCACTGCGCAAAGTAATAGTCATTTCTCTGATCGACATGAAGAACTAACGGTGCAGTTAATCGACTCTGTTAAGACGGTCTTTGGTGATGGTGGCTTAGAGCAGCTTATTGCTCATCGTGAACAGGCGTCGTTAACACTTTATCGTGATGCGTTAATCGGCGCTGATACCTTGGTGGCTAAATTACAGATCTTGGCTCAGTTACGTACAGAGGAGGGTTATATGGCGACGGTAGAGCAAACTGATAGATACTATTGGCTACTAGAGAATCATTGCCCAATCTGCGCCGCGGCATCGGCATGCCTTAACTTTTGCCGCTCTGAATTGCAGCTATTTCAAAACCTGCTGCAAGAGGACGCCACGGTAAGTCGTGAAGAGCATATTATCGAAGGTGCGCGGCGTTGCGCCTATAAAGTGCTGCCTAGCAATAAAGCGAGCGGTCAATAAGTCATGGAATCAAAACGTGCGCGCTTAGATAGGTTTATCAGTGCAAAAACCGGCATCAATAAAAAACATGTCAGATTGCTACTCGCCAAAGGCCAAGTGTTGGTGGATGGTGAAGTGGCCCGAGATATAGACCAGATCATCGATGAGTTCTCCCATGTTTGCTTAGACGGCAAGGTCTTACAAGCCAATGCGCCAAGTTATGTAATGCTCTATAAACCAGTCGGTGTGGTCAGTGCCACAGTGGACGACAAGCATAGGACGGTTATCGACCTACTTGAGCGGGACGATAAACACAGTCTGCATATAGTCGGACGATTAGATTTGAATACCTCGGGATTACTGTTACTCACCAACGATGGTCGCTGGTCGAAGAAGTTGATGTCGCCGGATCATAAGGTGGGCAAGGTGTATAGGGTGACATTGAAAAACCCTATCGATGAATCCTATATTGCTGCATTTGCTGGTGGAATGTACTTTGCGTTCGAGGATATCACCACTCAACCGGCCAAACTTGAAATTGTCGATGAACATACGGCCTTGGTGACCTTAGTCGAAGGGCGCTATCACCAAATTAAGCGGATGTTTGGTCGTTTTCGAAACCCGGTTATAGGCCTACACAGACTATCGGTTGGTGCTATCGAGCTGGATCCACAATTGGCTGTGGGGCAGAGCCGAGACTTATCGATGACAGAGATCCAAATAGCCTAACGAGTGGCGCTAGCCTTAGCTGAACGCAGTGACTGAATAGCGAGTTGTAACTGAGCTATGTATGAGGAATTTCGTTTCTCAAAACGACGTTTTACAGTGTTTTGTGTTATTAAACTTTCAGTTCTCATGGTTGAAAACGGAAAGATTGGCTCGATTGAGACGAAATTTGATAAAAAAGAACCAATTTATTAGTTTGTGAGCTGGTGCAATTTTTCGACACTTTTACAGAGCCAATTTCATCAGCTGCTAATGTGCCAAATCTAACGAAGCGTGTTGCATGTATCAAATCTGTCAATTGGCGTGACGTGTGTCACTCTTTGTTTGGTTGTGAGTCATAATAAGGTTTACCCGTAGATAACATATTGATTATTTTCGAATATGTTGTTTTTTCTCCCCGTCTAAAAATTTTTCCTGTGTCAGTTACCTGATTTGCTCGGCTGCAATGCTTCCACTAGAATGCGCGCGCTCAAATTAACTTAATTTAATAATGCGCTTTGTAATAGGGTGCATTTGTTAGTGAATACTTCCTGTAGGGGAACTCAATGTCTACACAACTAGCTAATCCTGCTCCATTAGGTCTAATGGGATTCGGTATGACAACTGTCTTACTAAACATCCATAACGCAGGTTTTTTCCCAATTGACTCTATGATTTTGGCAATGGGAATTTTCTACGGCGGTATCGCTCAGGTTATCGTTGGTATCATGTGCTTTAAGCGTGGTGATACTTTCGGTACAACTGCATTTACTTCTTACGGTTTATTCTGGCTAACCCTAGTAGGCCTGTTGGTTATGCCTAAGATGGGCTTTGCTGCAAGCCCAGCCACTTTCATGGGTTGGTACTTGCTACTATGGGGCATGTTTACTGCTGCTCTTTTTGTTGGTTCACTACGTTACCCACGTGCTAAGCAAGTTGTGTTTGCATCGTTAACGATTCTATTCTTCCTACTTGCTGCGCGTGATTTCACAGGTAGTGAGTTGATCGGCACTATCGCTGGCTACGAAGGTATTTTCTGTGGTTTAAGCGCGATTTACTTTGCTATGGCACAAGTATTGAACGCTGAGTTTGGTCGCGTTATTTTACCAGTTGGTCCTGTTGCAGTTGCAGCATACGAGCCAGCAGCAGAAAAACAAGCCGCTTAAGTTACCCACCAATTATCACTATTTATCTCCGATAATGTGTAAATGAAGCGAAAAAAAAGCTGACCTACTAAGGTCAGCTTTTTTGTATCTGTAATTGTGAGCGTCTAATTAATTTAGCGCTGTTGTAGCTTAAATAACCACTTGCCGTATAGATAAATACCTACGGCCGATATGGTGCCGATAGCCGCAATGATGTACCAAGCCATGCCGATGTTATGGCTATTGTACAGTAAGGTCGTTAGCTCTTGAGCTGGTTCACCGGTATAAGCGACTAGGGTGGTAAAAGCTTCGCCTTGTGGAATGGCACTGATCTCAGTTGAGCTCATGCCTCGCTGGGCTAATAGCTCAAGAGAAAAAATCTCTTTAGAGGCGTACATCTCATACAATTTAGGGCCGAAGTAACCTTCGAGTGTCCAGCCTATCCCCTGTGGCAACATCACGAAGCCTAAGTACATTGCCTTCTTACCTTCTGGAGCAATGTTACCCATAAACTCGTTTTTCTTTGGGCTGATCATCATCTCGCCGAAAGAGAACATGGCAATCGCTAACACCATCATCCATGCGGTATTTGTTGCGCCAATTAATACGAAAGCGAAAATACTAAGTAAGCAACCACCTAGCATAGCCGTAGTAATACGGTACTTTGCAGTTAATGCGGCCACCAAGAAGCAGCTCGTCATGATCATACCAGCGTTAAGGTTAAGCATGCCTTCAGGCATGACCTTGGTTCCGGTATTATCGAGGCCTAGCCAGAACTGGAACATACCATTTGAGGTACCCTCAGGACCAAATAACGAGGTAACAATCACGCTGGTATCGACCCACTCGGCAATATGAATAGGTAATACGTCAAATAACGAGTTAAACAGGAACCAGAATCCGGCAAAAACTAGCATGTAGTAGATAACAACTGGCTTTTTCAGCTCGTTTAACGCATCACGCCACAATGCTTCTTGGTGGATCTCTCCAGCCTTAATCTTACGGTTGCGCTCCATACGCTCTTCTTTACCAGGCTCTTTATAGGCAAGCAAAAATAGGAAGTTAAGCGAAATAATCGCCGCACAAGCATAGAAGACATTATCCCAAGAAAGCTGACGCATATGCACGGCCACGAGCGGACCTAGGAAACCACCAATATTGACCACTTGGTAGAATATGCCCCATGCCATCGAGGTGTTTTGTCTGCCTGTGGAGAGGACTAAGGTGCCTTGGATCCCCGGTTTAAATACCCCGGTACCACCTGCAAGCAGTATGGCGCCGAACAGGAAGCCGTAAAAGCTAGGGAAGAAAGCCATCACTAGATAGCCGGCAATCTTGATTATGGTGGAGACGAAGATGGTTTCTTTATACCCAACACGGTCGGAGATCCCGCCGGTAAAGACAGGGATAAAGGTCTGCATGAATGCCCAGAGAGCGATGATGATACCGTAATCGCTAAGGCTAATTCCTAAACCACCTTCAGATGTTGGGGCTTTTGCATAGAGGCCGGCACTGGCTTTCACACCGTAGTAGGCAATGCGCTCAACCAGCTCCATGCCACCGACAATCCAGAATATATAACTTAAGCTGGCGATAGAGGCCCACATCCCCAGCTGTTTAACTTCCCTTAGGTCGTTATCTGCGTAAGCATCGTTCGAATCGCTCATAACTTTCCTTCAAATGTTCTAATTATTTATAGTTATTTTGTATGTTTTAATCTTGTGTTGGTTTTAGGTGTATTGACAGTGTCATTGTTTGCTAAAACGCTGCAAGCTTGTGACTGCAGCAGATACTTTACCTAATTTGGCTGTAAACACCAAAGCGTTAATTAGATCTATTGCGGCAGCATGTTTTAAACAGAGATGAAAATGAGGTGAGGCGAGTTAAAAATCAACGAAGATGAAGCATAGAGTTAAGGCTTACTCGCATCAGTGGCCAAAGGTTTACCGATAATTTGCAGTAACACTCATTAATCTGTTTTGCTCCTGAGTGTACGACTATTAGTGGAGCAATATAGTGATATGAAAAATGTTTAAGTTGCTTAGGGTTAGGTTAAGGGTTTGCCTTTGGCTTGTTCATTTCGCTTATAGCTGCCAGTCATTGTTAATCTGGCAGCTAGATAAATCGGACTATTTGATTAGTGCTGCGAGATTTGATTAGTGCAGCGAGATAAATAGAGCTATTTGATTAGTGGTGCGAGATTTGACTAGTGCAGCGAGATAAGTAGGGCTATCTGATTAGTGCTGCGAACAGTGGCGCAGTTAACACCATAGCGATACCGGTAAATATCATGGTCAGACTGGCGATAACCCCTTCTTGTCTGCCTATTTCACTGGCCTTAGCCGCGCCAGCGCCATGAGCCGATGCTCCTAATGCCACGCCTTTGGCCACAGAGCTGCGAATATTAGCCACTTTAAATAGTGGTTCACAAATTACCATCCCCATAATGCCTGTGAGCAGCACTAGCATGGCGGTAAGTTCAGGGACGCCACCAAAGGCACCTGTGGCTTCGATGGCAAAGGGGGTCGAGACCGAGCGCACCATCAAGCTGTGGGAGATCTGTGACGGCATATTAGTACACAGGGTTAATAACCAAGATGAGCCGATACCTAATAACAAGCCGGTGATCACCCCAAAGCTTAGGGTGATAGGGTACTGCTTTATCAATTGTCTTTCACGATAAATAGGCACAGCAAAGGCGATGGTTGCCGGGGCTAACATAGCGGCTAACCAGTGGGTGTAGCTGAAGTAATCGCTTACCGTAATATTTAGGCTGACGACCACGCTTAGTATTATCACTGGGGCAATAATAATTGGCGCAAACCAGACTTTTCGTTGACGACGATATAGAGCCTTGCTGGCGTAATAGCCGACCAAGGTTAAGGCTAAACAGAATAGCCCTATCACTGAGTGGCTCATGCTGCCTTCCTCTGTTCACTCGCTAAATCGGCGCGCTGTAGCGGAATAACTTGCGCCTGAGAAGAGGCTAAGCGCTTTCTCAAATTCTTTTTACGTTCAAACTTAAACAGTCTATCAACGGTAAAGGCAGTGCCTAATAGTACACAGCTGCTGGCGGCCAGCATGGAGCCAATAAGCACGGCGCCATAGTGTTCAAGCAAGTCTTGGTATTTAATCACGGCAACCACTGGTGGAATGAAAAAAAGCAATAGATCGCCAATCAGCCAACTGGAGCCTAAGTTAACACTGGTCTCGGGGAGCAATTTGCAGGCCAATAGCAGAAGCAAGATGCCAAGGCCGATAACGCTGCCCGGAATGGGGGAGTTGAGCTGCTTGGCTAAGAGCTGGCAACCCCAAGCCAATAGGCATAGCAGAGTTATCTGTCCGGCAGTCAGAGCCGTTTGCTTGAGATTAATTCGAGATGGGGTGGCAAGGCTTGCCATGATGAGTTCCAATCTAGCGTCATTGCTGAATGACAGTCATTTTACGCTTGCCTAATTGATAAAAAAAATGAATATTAAGAATGGAATCTATAAGTAATGGTTATCTAAATGGATCTGAAGACGCTGCACTATTTTACTCAAGTGGTCGATGCCGGCGGTTTTGCTAAGGCCAGTCGCAATGTATTTCTAACTCAGCCAGCGCTTTCTAAGGCGATTAAAGCCTTAGAGGAAGAGCTAGGTATGGTGCTGCTGGAGCGGGGAAAGCGAGGCACTCAAATTAGGCTTACTGCAGCAGGGGAGCTGGTGTATCGCCATGCACAGCAGTTGATGACTCAGCGACAATCCATGCTATCTGAACTTGAGGCGCTAAAAAACCTCACTGGCGGCACATTAAAGCTGGGTTTGGCGCCATTAGGCAGCGCCGAGTTATTTGCCCCTGTTATCGCTAAATTTAGGCAGCAATATCCTAAAGTGGATATGCAGCTGTTAGTGCGGGGCGGGGTTGAGCAGACCCTAGCGCTACAGAAAAATGAGATTGAATTAGCGACAGGGATCATCGCATTTGACGGCGAGTTCGATGGGCTTAGGATCCGCAATGATCCTATGGTTGTGGTCGTACCTAAAACTCATAGGCTAGCTGAACATAAGGAGTTGCAGCTTAAGGACTTACAATCTCTGGCGCAGGTGATGTTCGAGCCTGAATATGCCCTCTATGAGCTGATTTTAACTGCTTGTGATAAAGCTGGTTTTGTTCCCGCAGAAATTACCCGAGTAAGCCATGCTGATTTTGGTATCGCGCTGGTTGCTGCAGGCACAGGGATCATGGTGTTGCCGCAGATTATCGCCGAACGTTATCGCGTCGATGCGGTGGTGAACGTGCCCCTTGCGGCGAGTGATTTAAGATGGGAGTTGTCGCTATTTTGGCGTAAGCAGCAAAGCCTCTCTTTTGCGGCCAAGGCGATGATAGAGTTAGTTAAACAGCAACTAGAGCAGGCGAGGCACTAAAATAATTTGCACCCGACTCTGAATGAGTCTTTGCTCAGGTAAAATGCTATGTGTAGCCAGATCCTAGGCAAGGCAGATAAAAATACAAAAGCCTAGTTCTTCTGAGGCTAGGCTTTTCTTTAGCTAGGTCCTATTTCGTCACGACCCATAACGCGTGTAATAAACCTGGGATGAAGAAGAGCAGACAGAGAATAACATTGATCAATAAGTCTTTGCCGACACCGCTTTTTAAAAACACAGCCACGGGGGGTAATAGAATCGCGATAATAATCAGTAATAGCTTGTTGGTATCCATGACGTCATTCCCTTAATTAGATTATCTATTCTTTACTTTCGGTATCATTACAGAGTGGTTTTCAGAGTCTCACTGGTAATGATGTTGAGTTAAATTTAATATAATTTTAAGTTTATGTAAACTTAAGGCCTTGGTGCTACAGCTTTTCTTCACTAAATTGAGTCACGCTAAAAACCTCGACTTGCATATTAGGAGGCCATTCGTTTCTCCCCCAACCTCCTTTAGCTTTGAGCGCCTCGATAAAGTCTTTTGCTTCAGGTAGTTGTTGCCAAACTTGAGGTAAAAAAACAGCCTTTCTATCTCCCTCCTTCAACACTAGGCCGAGGGATGAGCCTTGCAGATAGGTTTGTAATTGCATTTGATCTTTTACTTCTATGGGACTCATTTGTGAAAGCAGTGAGATCTCGATGCAAAGGGGTTTAAGTTGTGATTCAACTAGGGGGAGAAAACGTCTATCGCTAAATGCACTACTGCTCGCCAATGCGGGGATCAATTCTGTGAGAGTGCGCTCTCCCTCTATACAGCCCATGCAGCCTTTTAGCTCCCCTTCTAGGGTAAGAGTTACGAAACAACCCAATTTAAGTCGATTAAGTGTGTCATCGAGCGGGGCTTGGCTTACTTCCAAGTTCTGCTGGGGCACAAGTGCCTTAGTTAGTGTAATGCGGGCCAAACTCAGCAGTTGGCGCTTTTCGGCAATAGTCAGTTTAACGGCTGGCAAAGCTGGCAAAGCTGGCATAGCCCACCACTCGATTTTTGTCTCCAGCAGTATCGCCTGAGTTCTGGTAGCTCAACTGAGTGAGGCGTAGTTGATGGCGCTTAAGAAGTGGAAGTAGCGCGTTGAGGCTTGAACAGCCACAGGCTTGCTCGGAGAGAATAGTACCTTGCCCAGCTAAAATTTTTTGACAGGTGACTCTATCGAGTCGAAGTGCTTCATCATATTGATGAAAATGGCTTAAGTCTGTACTCACCACAATTAAGGTCTCATTACCTCCCCATACCTGCTCTAACAGTAGAGCCATCTCTTTCGGCTCACTCTCGCCGATTAGCAATGGGAGCAACTCAAACTCCTTGAGAAAATGTTGCAGAAAGGGCAGTTGTACTTCGAGGCTGTGTTCTTGCTGGTGGGCTAGTTCTGAGATGCAAATGCATTGCTGACAGCCTAATATCTCAACGCTGTCGGGAGCAATAGGTATCTGACCTAGAGGCGTTTCAAAATATCGGCTTAGAGGCAGTGCGCCTCCCTGCAGGTAAACCCGATGGGCGGGGCCAATTAGTAGCACCTTCTTGATTGTATCGGCCAGCGGCTGAATTAGGGCGTAAGCATAAGCGGCGACTTGGCCTGAATAGAGATAGCCCGCGTGGGGCACGATAAGCACCTTAGGTGAGGGGTAGCTTTCATCTTGGCTATTTTGGCAGTCTGTTTTTCTAGCTAGGATAGAGCTGGCCTGCGTCAGATAGCCATCAAGTGCCGCCTTTAACTCATCGGCTGAGGCGGGATAGAAGAGGCCGGCAACGGCTGCAGGCCGAACTGAAGCAAACATAGACTGATTAGCCCAAGATTTTAAACTAGGCTTTAAGTATAGAACACTGAGGTAATGTCCATAAGGCCTAGTCATGACAGCAGCTCACGGAGTCGAATCAAGCAGTCAAGCCGATACATTTACGGTACAAACGCAGTATTGGCATAGACTCGATGATGGTCGAGTACAGTGCGACCTTTGCCCTAGGCATTGCCAGCTCAGAGAAGGAAAGCGTGGAGTCTGTTTTATCCGGCAAAATATCGATAATCAGATAAAGCTTACCAGTTATGGGCGCTCCAGCGGCTTCTGTATTGATCCTATAGAGAAAAAGCCCCTAAACCACTTTTATCCCGGCAGCTCGGTGCTCTCATTTGGCACCGCTGGTTGCAACCTTAGCTGTAAGTTTTGCCAAAATTGGGATATCAGTAAGTCCAGAGAATTCGATATCTTAGGCGCACAAGCAATGCCCGAAGATTTGGCATCTGCCGCTAAACGCATGGGTTGCAAGAGCGTTGCCTTTACCTATAACGACCCGGTTATCTTTCATGAATATGCCATCGATGTCGCAAAGGCCTGCCATAAACTCGGGATCAAGGCGGTCGCAGTAACTGCAGGTTATATCTGCCCAAAGCCGAGAGTCGAGTTCTTTAAGTTTATGGACGCAGCCAATGTCGATCTTAAAGGCTTCACTGAGGGGTTTTATCATAAGATCTGCGGTGGCCACTTAAGTGATGTACTCGATACCTTGCTCTATCTGCGCCATGAAACTCAGGTCTGGTTTGAGCTAACGACCTTACTGATCCCCGGAGAAAATGATTCCAGCAAAGAGCTAGAGCGCCAGTGTCGCTGGATAAGTGATAACTTAGGCTCAGATGTACCTCTGCATTTCAGCGCTTTTCACCCAGATTTTCATATGATGGATAAACCTGTCACCCCGTCCTCAACCTTGATACGGGCAAGAGAGATAGCCATCAATCAAGGATTAAATTTTGTCTATACCGGCAATATTCATGATCCCAGTGGCGGCAGCAGTTACTGCGCTAACTGTAAAAAATTGCTGGTAGGTAGGGATTGGTATGAATTGGGTGAGTATCACTTAGATAATCGTGGTCGATGTGACTATTGTGGCAGTCAAGTGCCCGGCCGCTTCGATGGTCCGCCGCAGCATTTTGGTCGACGCCGGATCCCTATTTCAATTACGTGAATAGATGACTTAAATAGAATGCTTTTAATCGTTCAGGGCTGAAAACTGCTACCAGTAAAAGGCGATAAATTAATAAGCCACCTAATATCATGGATTGGTATTAGGTGGCTTTTCTTGTCGTGATTATTGCGACTTATCCAATAGCTGGTGGATTAGCGATGTTTATAGCGGCCATGCTTGCTGACCGTCTACGGCAACTGCCTGCAGATCTAAGCTTAAGCAATAATCCCCCGGATTGTAGACGTAGACTTTTCTGTCGATAACTGTGAAGTTAAAGCTAGCAAGCTGCTCTTTTGCCAATGGCGTCGTAGTTAAGCCCCACATTTGATACAGCTCGCGATAATCCAGTTTAGTGGCGTAGCTCATAGCTACCATCAAGAAGTCATTATTGGAGATGTTCTTGGCGGCATCGAGAGAGAATAGACTGAAACCTAGCTGCTCACGTTTCTGAAGCCAGAGTTCTTCCGAGCCTTTAGCGCGCTCAAACTCGCGTAGTAATATGTGCAGCCTAGCGAGAAGATGCCAACCGTTTTCGAGCGCGCTATGTTTCTGCGCGGCAACCATCATCTGTAGCATGGTGGCCATACCGTTCGACCAGCTGGTTAGTTTCGCGGCTTGCATGTAAGCGAACGGATCGGCTTGATTCATACTTGCTTGCAGTACGGCGAACTCATCGTTGATATCTAACCCTTGGCAAGAGGGTAACTTGCCAAGCTCTGTATAGGCACGCGACTTGGTGTAGTAAGAATATGGGTTAGTTGAAGAGTGACCGTCATGGCCATCGAAGCGCAAACGTCCTTTTTCAAGGCCATGGCCGAGCTCATGAATGTCACCATGGCTTGTTGGGCTAAATGACCAGTATGCATCGTAAGGGTTGCCTGAGCAGCCATAACCACAGGTGGCTTGGTCGGCATTCATATGCTTAACAGTATCTATGCTATCGACTTGCCAGCCTTGACTGGCTGCAAACTCGGTGATCTCTGCAACCTCATCGATAAACGGCCCCTTAAATCCTGCTAACAGATGTGGGTAGTTATGTACCTGAGTCATGATCGCGGCTGCCATTTTCTCGGGGGTATTCCAAAGTGGCTCATGCTCCATGGTGGCCTGCATCTTATCGATCTTAGAGTGCACCTCAAAATGTTCGCTTGCAAGTTCAGCCCAGTCATACTGATTGGCCGCTAAGTCTTGCATAAACTGATTGCCGTCCATGCCTTTACGCCAGTACGGATGCTGCCCAACCTGCTGAAAGCTAAATTGTGTCGCCAGATCAGTTTGGTCAAAGCGGACTTGCATCGGGCCGCCATAGGGACTGGTAAACTTAATGGTTTCACCAGCTTTGACTTCGATATGAGTCGATTGCAAAAGTTTAGGGCGGTTATAGCCTCCGCTTGCAAACTCATGGGTTGAGCCAGAGCGTAGCGTGTTGATAAACACCCAAGTGCGTAACTCGCTATTGTCCTTTCTCGTCACACTCACGGTTTGGCCTGGGAGGGCGTACACGCCTGCTGAGCGAAAGCCTTTTTTACTCACCAAACTCACATCTTGGTCGACGGCGGTAATATGGCTAAAGTCAGTGCGACTAAAGTTGCCTAAGTCTTTTGGTACGGCGTTAATATCACGGAAGTTATACACGCTATGGTCGGCGAAATAGGCTTTGAGGTAGCTTAAGCTGTCGGTTGTCGCCACATCCATAGGGTACTGGATCTGCTGGCGGTAGTTATCACCGAGAATAATTAGCAACTTATACAAAGAGTAATCGGCTTGATTAAAGATATCGAGCTTATTGGTTTCTAGAGCTTGAATGTTACTACGGATAGTCGCAAGAGCTGGACGATAGACATCGTTAAATTTGGCATCACAACTGCTGGCGCAGTTAGCAAGGTTAAAGTCGACTCGCTCGCTATCAAAAAGTGTTAACCATAGCTGTTCTTTATCTAGCGCACTGTAGCTATCAAGCATCGCCGTCACAGAGGACCAGTCGGCCTTGTCTTGAGCGAAGTAGTTCCCAGGACCGCCAGGACCTTGCATGCTAAAGCCCATAGGGTTAAGCACGGTTTGCGTTAATGGTACGCTATTCCAGCTGTGGAGATGCAGATATAAAATAGGCTGTTTGTCAGCTTGTATTTGGGCGATAAGTGGTGCAACAGTCTCGATTGTAAATAGCTCTGATGATCCGGTGAGCACTAATTGCGCCTCGGCCAAACAGCTTGAGAGTGTTGCTTCATCGCTGCAGGTTTCGACCTGCCAATTGGGATAATGCAGCTCAATCCAGCTATTGATGCGATTAACGGTATTACCACTCATCAAAAACAGTCTTATCTGCTTAGGCTCTGCAAGGGCTGTTTGATCTTGCGCTAACATCCAGCCGAGTAGTCGCTTGAAACTAGGCTCGAAACTGGCATTATGACCCTGTTGCATACTAGAGATAATATCGGTACCAAAGGCGGCATTACGTTGGCCTGCTTTATCGTTGGTGGCAGCAAAAGTTAGGCCTTTATTACCTGTGACTATAGCGTAGGCTTTATTCTGCGGGTAAGCGTGTTCGGCCCCAGCAAGTTGGATCATCTGTGAATGACGCCCTTGATCATATTCAACGGTATCGTTTTTGTAGATACTTTCTAGCAGTGTCTTGCCATCTAGGCGGTATTGCTCGATATGATTTAGGGCTCGCTTGGCAATTTGTGGCGAGAGGTCGGTTGCAATACTGGCGTCGCCGTTTGCCATTGCCGTGCTAATTCTGTCATTGAGCTGGATGCTTATTTGATCGCTAGCAGTTTGATTGCTGCTATCTTTGACCATTAGACTGAGGGTAATGCTAGCGTCATGTTCGAGTGCGCTAGCATCGATAGTCACGCCGTCAAGGCTGACGTTTGATAATGATACCTCTGGTCCCGACACTTGGTGCCATTCAAATGTTGAGTTGCCGGATGCGTACACCTTAACCTCGGCAGTTAAAGTTATTAGCTTATCGTTCCATGTCGTAATCCCATCGCCAAGTTCTACACTTGGTGCTTGAACCGTGGGTGGGGTGACGCCACCATTATCGTCGGCTCCTGAATCCCCAGACCCTCCGCAGGCCGATAAACCCAGTAACACGCAACTTGACAGTAACCAACTCTTCATTTTGTTAACACTCCATGCAGTTTGGACACATCTTGAGTGCTTTTGATATCAAAATCAACAAGCCAAGAAAATAAACCTTAAAAAACAATGGTTAAGGCGGTTTGTTGACGTTGTCACTAAATTGACATTTGCTAAGTCTGCCCATGCTAGATAGACGCTGCTTTTGCTCGGGCTAGTTTCTTAAGGGATTGAATATTAAAGCGACTCTAGATGAACACTGGCGTGAGAACCTTGCTCGCCTGTGACCGATATCAATAATTTAAATACAGGTTTTATATTTGTGTATCAAATTTGAGCCATTTCTCTATGCTGCTCAAGCAGCGGTTTGGCTGTGGTAAGACGAGTGCACTAGATTTCGTTTTATTTTCATGATTCCATCAGTATTGGTGGGGAACAGGAATTAGTATGTCTGTATTAACTGAACAGTTAGGACGTGATGAGGTTCGACAACCTCACCAATCACAGTCTGGCTTTACCTCGCTTTTCAAATCGGTACGATTTCAACTTAAACTTATTGTATTTCTGACCGTTATCTCATTCTTATTCTTAGGCTATAAAGGCATATCCGGTATGCAAGATGCCGGAGAGTCGATAGGCAAGCTGCATGCCCAGGGCATGCAGCATAGTATTCGTGCGGGTAAGGTGCTTAACGAATTAGCGAGCGCACGCAGTGAATTGTTACTCGCGTTTCAACACGACCCAAGCAGTCAATTTGCTGAAATGCATAATCACCCGCTGACACAGCACATTACTCAAGCTCAAGCGGCAATCGCTCAGCTACATAATATTATTGATAATCAGATCTTAGGGGCAAAACTAGATAACGAAGAGCGCCTGCAAGTTAACCGCTTAAAGGCCCAGCTCGATAATGTGGTGGCTCAAGGGTTTAACCCAACTATAGATGCGCTTCAACGAGGCGAGTATGAGGCGGCAAATAGGGTGTTACTGACTCAGATCAACCCGCTTTTTAAGAATATTAGCGCCGAGGCACAATCATTCTTAGAGATGCAGGTTGTTGAAGGTGAGCAGAGCTTTAGCCAATTTAATCAAGATATGCAGGTTTACATAGGGCTAGTTGCGGTCTTCTCTATCGTCAGTATGCTGGTTATTACAGTTAGCTCGACACTGATTGTTCGCCGTATGGGTAAGGCGATGACGGAGCTAGAGGAAACGGCAAATGATATTGCCAATGGTGATCTGACTAAACGTATCGTGATCGGCGGTGATGATGAGTTTACCCATATTGCCGACTATGTTAACCGGATAGCTGCGAGATTCCAGCATGCGGTGCAAAATACCCACGAGTCGACTTCGCGTTTAGCCAGTGCGGCGGAAGAGAACTCGGTGGTATCGACGCAGACTCAACGCAATGTGGTTGAGCAGCAGCAACAGACGCAGCAAATTGCTGCTGCGATTCATCAATTTACCGCGACAGTGAGAGAAGTGGCGCAAAGCGCAGAAGCCGCTGCCAGTTCGTCGTTAGAGGCTAACAGCGCGGCTCATCATGGTCAGGCTGTTGTCGATGAGAGTATCGCGGTAATTGAGACCTTATCATCTGAGATGGACGGCGCGACTGAAGCGATGAAGTTACTGTCAAAGTCGTCTGATGAGATTGGTTCGGTCGTCGATGTCATTCAAGGGATCTCAGAGCAGACTAATTTGCTCGCACTAAACGCGGCTATTGAGGCTGCCCGTGCGGGTGAGCAGGGCCGAGGCTTTGCCGTTGTAGCCGATGAGGTGCGCTCGCTTGCTAAGCGAACCCAGGACTCGACTGAAGAAATTCAGCAGATGATCCAGCGTTTGCAGCAAGGTGCTCGTGACTCGATGCTGATGATGGATCGCGGTACCGAGCAGGCAAAACTGAGTGTTGACAAGTCACAGCAAGCTGGCGCTGCTTTACTGCAAATTATGGCCAGCATTGAGCAGATCAATGCCTTGAATACACAGATTGCCACCGCGTCAGAAGAGCAGAGCCTAGTTACTGAAGAGATTAATCGTAATATTATCAATATCAGCGATATCTCGGACCAAACTGCAGCAGGCGCTGAGCAAACTCAGGCTGCTACCCATGAGCTCGCTCAGCTTGCGGAATCTATGCAGCAAGAAATCGCCTATTATCGAGTGTGACTCTAGTTTTTGTGTAGATTTCAGATAACAAAAAGGGCTGTCAGTGACAGCCCTTTATTATGAGCTAACTCCCGAGGAGGAAGTTAGCTTTTCGACTAAGGTTTTGTAATTAGCCTTCTAACTTAGCAAGCTCAGCTTTCTGCTCAGTCAGCTTGTCCATATCGCGCTGGTATTCAGCTTGCTTAGCACGCTCTTTTTCAATCACGGCAGCAGGGGCTTTAGCAACGAAGCCTTGGTTAGATAGCTTGCCTTCGATACGCTTGTACTCGCCAGCAGCTTTCTCAAGTAACTTGTCGATACGCGCGACTTCTTTAGCCACATCGATTAGACCCGCCATTGGGATCAATAGCTCCATGTTGCCTACAAGCTGTGTAGTCGACATAGGGGCTGTTTCACCGTCCGCTAGAATCGTCATAGATTCAAGCTTAGCTAGGGTCTTGAAGAAAGTTTGGTTAGCTTCAAGGCGTGCCTTGTCTTGCTCGCTCACACCACGTAGTAGGGCATTTAGCGGCTTAGAAGGCGCGATGTTTAGTTCTGCACGGATGTTACGTACCGCAACAATCACTTGCTTAACCCACTCAAGATCTTCCATCGCTTCGCTATCAACTTTGTCAGCTTGATACTCAGGGAATGGAGCTAGCATCAGGCTATCGCCTTCAACTGCAGCAAGCGGCTTAATGCGTTGCCAGATAGTCTCAGTTAGGTATGGCATGATTGGGTGCATTAGACGTTGCATCTGCTCAAGTACAGTAACCAAAGTATGGCGAGTACCACGAAGCTGGGCATCAGTGCCACTTTGCATTACAGGCTTAGTCAGCTCTAAGTACCAGTCACAGAACTGGTTCCAAGTGAACTCGTAAATCGTGTTAGCCGCTAGGTCGAAACGGTAGTTCGCCATGTGCTCGTCAAAAGATTTAACGGTTTCATTGAACAGACCGATAATCCAGCGATCGGCAATCGATAACTCCATTGCGCCCGGCTTGCCATCAACAAGTAGTTGACCACAATCTAGTGCTTCACCGATCGCATCGTCGCTAGCACCTTCTGCTTGCACTTCAGTGTTCATTAACACGTAACGAGATGCGTTCCAGATCTTGTTACAGAAGCTGCGGTAACCGTCTAGACGCTTCATATCCCAGTTGATGTCACGGCCAGTTGATGCCATAGACGCTAGGGTAAAGCGCAGCGCGTCAGTACCGTGCGGCTCAATGCCATCGGCAAATTCTTTACGGGTGCTCTTTTCAATCTTAGCCGCAAGCTGTGGCTGCATCATGTTGCCAGTACGCTTTTCTACAAGCGACTCAAGATCGATACCGTCAATCATGTCTAGTGGGTCAAGTACGTTACCCTTAGACTTAGACATCTTGTTACCAGCTTCATCACGGATAAGACCCGTTACATAAACCGTCTTAAACGGAACTTGTGGCTTGCCGTTTTCATCTTTGATGAAGTGCATGGTCATCATGATCATACGGGCAACCCAGAAGAAGATGATGTCAAAACCGGTTACCAACACATCTGTTGGGTGGAAGGCTTTAAGCTCGGCAGTATCTTCTGGCCAGCCTAGTGTAGAGAATGTCCAAAGAGCAGAACTGAACCAAGTATCGAGTACGTCGGCGTCTTGGCGAAGTACTACTGAGTCATCAAGCTTGTGCTTAGCACGTACTTCAGCTTCATCGCGGCCAACATAGACTTTACCGGCTTCGTCGTACCAAGCTGGGATACGGTGACCCCACCAAAGCTGACGTGAAATACACCAGTCTTGAATGTCGCGCATCCAAGAGTTGTACATGTTTTCATACTGTTGTGGTACAAACTTGATGTCACCGTTTTCAACGGCTTCCATCGCAGTCTTAGCCATAGGCGCAACGGCAACATACCACTGGTCTGTTAGTAGTGGCTCAATCACAACGCCAGAGCGGTCACCGTAAGGTACCTTCAATGCGTGTGGCGCGATTTTGCCTAGTAGACCTAGTGTTTCGAACTCTTCAACGATAGCTGTACGTGCTTTGAAGCGATCAAGGCCGGCATAACGCTCAGGTAGGCTGTTATCTAGGTCGTTGTTTGCAGTACCATCGGTATTAACCACTTCGGCGCTTGAACGAATCGATGCGTCGATAGTTAAGATGTTGTACATAGGCAGTGCGTGACGCTTACCGACTTCATAGTCGTTAAAGTCGTGAGCTGGAGTGATCTTCACACAACCTGTACCGAACTCGATATCCACATAATCGTCAGCAACAATTGGGATAAGACGGTTTACGATTGGCAGCAGAATAAACTTACCAATTAGTGATTGATAACGCTCATCGTCTGGGTGAACGGCTACGGCGCTGTCACCAAGCATAGTTTCAGGACGTGTGGTCGCCACTTCTAGGTAGTCTTTACCGTCAGCAGTCAAAGCGCCATCGGCTAGCGGGTAGCGGAAGTGCCACATGCTGCCTTGCTTTTCTTTGTTCTCAACTTCTAAGTCAGAGATAGCCGTGTGCAGGGTTGGATCCCAATTCACAAGGCGCTTACCACGGTAGATCAGGTCATCTTCGTAAAGGCGTACAAATACTTCTTGTACGGCATCAGACATGCCTTCGTCCATGGTGAAACGTTCACGATCCCAATCTACAGAGGCGCCAAGGCGACGTAGCTGCTTAGTGATAGTGCCGCCAGATTGCTCTTTCCAGTCCCAGATACGGTCGATGAAGTTTTCACGGCCAAGATCGTGGCGGCTTAAACCTTCTTCTGCAGCGACTTTACGCTCAACCAACATCTGTGTTGCGATACCTGCGTGGTCAGTACCGACCTGCCAAAGGGTGTTCTTGCCCTTCATACGCTGGTAACGGGTTAAGGTATCCATGATGGTATCTTGGAAGGCGTGGCCCATGTGTAAGCTACCCGTCACGTTTGGTGGCGGGATCATGATGCAATAGTTGCCTTGAGACTCATCGCCGTGTGGCTTGAAGTAACCTTTCTCTTCCCAGTTTTGGTAGAGAGACTGTTCTATAGACTGCGGGTTATATGTTTTTTCCATGGGGCGTGTTTATCTCAAACTAAAAATTAATAGGTTGTGTTGCTATATCTTGGGTCGTTAGAGCTATCCCAAGTGCGCGATACTGTCTGTAGCGATCGCGAGCAATCGCTTTATGGCTATCGTCGTTAGCAACGAAATCGATAATCTGTCCAAAGTTTACCGCAAATTGCGGCACTTGGTCTGCAAGATTAATCAGAAGATGACGTTTTTTGTTGGCTCCAAGTCTGTCAAAGCCAATTTCTACCGGCGCGCCGCCTAATGTACCTTCACCTTTAAGGTTGTGGGGCACAAAAGATTGTGGCTCAAATTGCCATAAGAGTTCATCAATCGCATAAGCTTGCTGTTGATCTTGGCAATGAACGTAGACCAGTTGCTGAGTGGCAAAGGCTCGCTGCGCCAATTGGCAGGCAAGCAAATACACTTGCTCAAGTGCCGATTTGGGCGCGTTAGATGCTTGCAGTGCATCCTTTGGCATCAGATAAAACTGAGCTTGAGACTGACTTGGCGACATGCTTAAAAACCTGCTTGAAGACCAGCTCGAAGAGATAGTTTGCTATTGCTTCGGCTTTTGGCTGACGAAAGAGAGGATTTTACACTAAAAGTCGCTCAGAGATCAGCCTCTAATCTGGATTTCTTTATCGACAAATTAAGCCTTCGTGTATCACTTATTATGATGCTGACTTTGAGTATCCTCTAGCCCCAACGTAAACAGTTCATTTTACTAATAGCGCCGCTATCGCTACACTCCATGCAATTGCCGTTATTAGCCCACATTATGAAATTTTCCGACCTTAATCTTTGTGCCGAAATCCTATCTAAACTACCCAGTAAGCTGATTGTCGCCACCGACATCCAACGACTTGCTATCCCTCAAATTTTAGCGGGCAAAGATCTGCTAGCGCTAGCACAAACCGGCAGTGGTAAAACTTATGCCTTTGGTTTGCCACTGCTACAAAGCAATATCAATGGTAATAGTGACTCGGGAGAGGTTAAGGCGCTGGTGTTAGTGCCCACTCGCGAACTGGCACTGCAAGTCGGTGAGGCGCTAGAGTCTGTGTCTGATAGCACTGGGATAATCGTATTGTGCGGTGGTGTAGATAAGGAAGAGCAGGTTAAAACGCTGCAGCAGGCAAGATTACAGTTAAAGCCACAACTTGTGGTGGCAACGCCTGGCAGGTTATTAGATCTGTTACGTGAGCAACAACTCTCACTTGAGTCGGTAAAACAGCTAGTACTCGATGAAGCGGATAGGTTGATGGAGATGGGCTTTTGGCCTGATCTTGAGCGCATACTCGAGTTTATCCCAAGCAAACGACAGACCATGTTATTTTCGGCGACGCTGGCACCAGAGCTAAACGAAAAGGCGCTTGGCTTGTTACGCGCGCCAGTTAAGGTTGAGGCGCACGCGGCTAATAGCGTGGTGACTGATATTAGCGAATCGCTTTACTTGGTCAATAAAGGCGATAAAGCCCGGGCGTTAATCGCACTTATTCAAAAGAATCAATGGTCACAGGTACTGGTGTTTATCAATGCAAAAGATGACGCCGATAAACTTGCTAAGCGGTTAGTAAAGGCGGGCATCAATGCCGCCGCTTTGCACGGCGATAAAGAGCAACTTGATAGGCAGCAAACATTAGCCGACTTTAAAGCGCTTAAATTACCGGTTTTGGTCACCACAGATCTATTGTCTCGCGGTATTCATGTCGACGCCCTGCCAGTTGTAATCAATCTGGATTTACCTAATAGCGCCCCGGTATATGTACACCGTATTGGCCGTACAGCTCGAGCCGGTGATAAGGGGTTAGCGATCTCACTGGTGTGTCATGGCGAAGCCGATAGCTTAAAGGCGATTCAACAGCTAACCGAGCGAGAGCTAAAGCTTGAGGCTCTCGAGGGGTTCGAAGTAACCGATAAGCCGTCATCGGGCGACAGTAAACGTGCTCCCCGTGATAAGAAAGCCAATCGACGCAGCCAGAGTAAGCGCAGCGCTAAAGATTTTGCCCCTAAACAGGCTGCTAAAAAGCCAAGACGAACATAATAATTGTGATCAACGAGTGTGATGGTGTTCTGGGCCTAATTGCGTTAACTGGCATGGATAACGGAGAGATTAGATGGATCAGATAGGTGCGATGAAAGCGTTTGTGCGCGTGGTGCAAACTGGCAGCTTTTCTGCAGCGGCTCGTGAGCAAAGTAGTACTCAGGCGACAATAAGCAAGAAAGTCGCTGCGCTTGAGAGTCTATTAGGTGCCAAGCTACTGACTCGTAGTAGTCGTGAGCTATCGCTGACCGAAGTTGGCGCTGTTTATTTTGAAAATTGCGTGGCGATTATCGCCGAGCTCGATGAAGCGCAGGCTCAGGTGCGCTCGCAGCAAGCATCGCCAAAAGGAATTCTACGCGTTGCTGCTCCTGTGGTTTTTGGTTGCCAGTTTATCGCGCCGATTTTGGGTGAGTTCTTGATCCGCTACCCTGAGATTAAAGTGGATTTGATGCTAAGCGATAAGCATGTAGATCTGGTGGCTGAAGGGGTGGATCTTGCTATTCGTGCTAAGCAACTTGAGGATTCCTCCTTGGTTGCGAGGCATCTATTTGATAATCCACTGATCACGGTCGCATCACCTGAATACCTAAAACGTTTTACTCAACCCAAAGAACCTCAGGAACTGAGAGCCCATAACTGTATCGTCTATTCGATGTTAAAGTCAGTCAATATTTGGCACTTTGAACAGGCTAAGGGAGGCGGGGATAAAATTTCAGTGCCTGTGGGCGGAAATTGCCGTTGTGATAACGGCGAGGCGATATTGCAGCTAGCCCTCGATGGTGTCGGCATCGCCCAGTTGCCCACTTGGATGGTGGATAAGCATATTAACCAAGGTAAGCTGCAAAGGATGATGCCGAACTATCTATCTCACCCTTTGCCCTTCAATGCTATCTATCCCCAAAGCCGCTATGTGCCGTTAAAGGTACGTTGTTTTATTGACTACCTAAAGCAATGTTTAGCGGAAGAGCCCTGCTACTATTAAGAGTAGGTACCACGGATCGGGTAGTTATTTTCTGGATCACGGATAAAAGATAAGCCCGATAGCAAAGTCGACAGTTCTGGGCGCGCGAAGGGGCCATTAGAGATATCTACAAGTTGAACCCTTCCTTTATCATTGATGACGAACAGCCCCGGCTCGGCAAAGGGGTGATCGGTTTCTTTTGCAGAGCGCGGATTTGAGATATAAAGCCCAAGCTGCTGCATGTTCTCGATAGTGAGGCGGTAAGCAATTGGGAAGCTGGCAGTTAAGTTGCTCTTATGCTCCTGCGCCTGCTCAAGAGAGTCTGCCGAGGCTGCGACTACGTCTATGCCTAATTTAAGAAAATCAGCCACTAGTTTTTCCACTTCGTTGAGATAGCGCGTGCACAGTGGGCAGTGCTTACCTCGATAAATAATCACTAATCGCCAATCACTTCCCTCAGCCGGAGTTCCTAAGGAGATCGGCTCTCCATCTAGGCCGGGCAGTTGAATATTGGGAAAGGGCGCGCCTGCAGTAAACTTCATTGATGACATATCATTATCCTTCTTAGGCTAGATAGCCGTTAATCTGTCGCTTATTGAGATGGAGGCCAAGGCCTCCATAAGCTGTAATCGCAAATAATAGTTAGATTGAAATGTAATTGTAGCTGTCGTCTTGGCGATTGCGTTTACCGCGGTATTTATCGCTGAAGTTATCGGCCCAAATCGCAGTGGCATCTTGGTTTTGATTCCAGTCAAACACGGTGGAGCGGTGTTTAATTTTCCAAATGCCGTCTCGACGCTCGAAGCGGAAATGATGTCGTCCGCCTAAAATGCCCTCTTTATCGACACAGTCTTCCTCGTGTACATGATAGGCCCAGACATAAGCCTCTGCGGTAGCGGTATCGCCGTCGATCTCGATAAGTGGATTGCTAATTCTGTGCTGAGTGGCTTTTAAGGCTCTAAAGCCTTCCATAGCGGGTTCAACAAATTGGTGTGCATTGTCATTGTAAAAGAATAGCTCTGGGAAGATAGGATCTTGATGTTCTTCTATGGCATCTTCCCAGTAGGTTGATTTCATCAGTTCACCATCGACTCTGTCTAATGCACGAGCGAACTTATACATAAGCTCTGTCATCTCTTGTTTATCTAATAACTGTTGAAGTTTTTGTTGCATATCCATGATGTTAATCCTCTCGTCATTTTTTATTTGGTTAAATCAGCCGCTACTCCCTTATTGGTTGGGCGGTTGAATTAGCTGTAAAGCGATGAGGGGATATTAGTCATTCGATTTTAGTTTGATAAGAGACATAAAATGCATAACAAGTATTCCACTATGGAATAGGCTGTGTTGCTTTAAAAATAGAAGTGGATTTATATAGTGAGAGTAGAGTTTTGGCTATTTTCTATACAAACAAGAGCTTGGGTTTAGCGCATAATTTCCGTCAGAGCGATAAAGAAATAACCGCTCACATTGTCTAATTTATTCTCTGGTGACTTGTCAGTATTGCGGATATACTCCGCGATCGCGCCAATAGGGGTTGGTCATTATACAGGGTTCTGCTTGGGGGAAATGAGTACCAATAAGTAGAAATAATGATATGCAGTAAAGGGATAAGTGTGTTTTTAGTTTTGAGAAAGGTGCTAAATGAGCTTCTTTGATAATGCTGTGATTATATTACTCCTGATTGGAGTGAGTTGTTTCTTTTCAATGTCAGAAATTGCCCTTGCGGCTGGGCGTAAAATTCGCTTGCGTCAGCTAGCGGCTGAAGGCGATGTTCGAGCCGACAAAGTGCTGCTACTGCAAGCGCAGCCAGGTAACTTTTTTACTGTGGTACAGATAGGTTTAAATGCCGTGGCTATCATGGGCGGTATCGTCGGTGAGTCAGCTTTTACTCCTCATATTCACGCATTTTTGTCGTCTTGGTTGACCGGACCCTGGCTAGACAAAATGAGCTTCCTGTTGTCATTTGTGATTGTGACCAGCTTATTCATCTTGATTGCCGACCTAATTCCAAAGCGTTTAGCGATGGCCTTTCCTGAAAAGGTGGCGATGACCTTTGTTGGTCCTATGATGGTCTGCATCGTGCTGCTCAAGCCTCTAGTGTGGTTCTTTAACGGTGCTGCGAATCTTGTTTTTCGTGTGTTTCAAGTTCAGACCGCACGTAATGATGCAGTGACCTCGGATGACATCTATGCCGTGATGGATGCGGGCGCCGAAGCTGGTGTGCTTGATAAAGGCGATCAGTTGATGATGGAAAAAGTGTTTGAGATGCAAACAATTCCTGTCACCGCAGCGATGACGGCGCGTGAAAGCCTGGTCTACTTTTTACTGCAAGACAGTGAAGAAGAGATAATGAGCAAGATTTCCCAGCAGCCCCATTCTAACTTCTTAGTTTGTGATGAGCAGTTAGATACAGTCGTTGGCTTCGTCAATGCCAAGAAGTTACTTATTTGTCTGATTAATGGCGAGAAAATTAGCCTTAAAGACAAGAGCCTAGTTAGCACTTGCTTTATTGTGCCAGACACTTTGAGCCTATCTGAGTCGATGGATTATTTCAAAAATAGCCGTGCCGATTTTGCTGTGGTGATGAATGAGTATTCTTTGGTGGTGGGTATTGTGACGGCTAAAGATTTGCAAGATGCGGTGATGGGAGCCTGGTCTTTGCCTGAGTGTGAAGAGCAGATTATAGCCCGCGATGAACGCTCTTGGTTGATGGATGGCGTAACGCCGATCACAGATGTGATGCGCGCGCTCGATATCGAGGAGTTTCCACAGAATCATAACTACGAAACTATCGCAGGTTTTATGATGTTTATGCTGCGTAAGATCCCGAAGTGCACCGATTCTGTCAATCATGCCGGCTTTAAGTTTGAAGTGGTGGATGTAGATAGCTACAAAGTGGATCAGCTGTTGGTTACCCGTATCGATGATTCCAGCAAGGTTGAAGATTTAGAGCTTAAGCTATAACGACAAGCTGTGTTTTGCGAAGGTGGGTCAAGCTTGACTCACCTTTATGTTTTTCACTTGTTACTAGCAATCACTCCCAATCACTCCCTTGTGGCTCAGTCTAAAGCTGGAGTGGAACGCTTGAGTGCTTTCTAGTTAGTGAACCTGAGATTTAATGTAATTGTTATCCCTTCCACTAGCATATTTCTGTCGCTAGCTGATGTTTGCTAACCTTTACTTGCCAGCTTTCGTGCCAATCCTTTAGACGTTCAACTGGCATAGGCGCAGCAATGTAATAGCCTTGTGCTAAGGTGCAGCCTAATGACTGCAGTTGCTGCCACAGTACTTGGGTTTCTACGCCTTCGGCTACCGACTTAAGCTCGAGTCGACTACTCAACAATAGGCAAGCTTCAACAATCGCGGCTGCCGTTTTGCTGCTTTCCATGGCTCTAATAAAGCTCATGTCTACCTTAAGTGAATCGAAAGGTAAGGTGTCTAACAGGGTTAGAGATGAGTAGCCTGTCCCGAAATCATCAATGGATAGGTTAAAGCCGTGCAACGCTAAGCGTGAAGCCGACTCCAGTGCTCTGCCGGTATTTATCAAAGCATCTGATTCGGTGATCTCGAAATAGACTTGCTTGCATAGGCTTGGTTGCTGTTTAGCAATATCGAGCAATCTATCGACGAAGTGATTATGCATTAAAGTCGTGGGGTTGATGTTGACGGCCACGGGGCGGCCTGCAAGTTCCGCTTGGTGCTGCAGGATGTAATTGATACTCAATAGTGCTAATTCGGCATCTTTATGCATCTTGCTCAACTGAGGCAGAAAACTGGTTGGCGGCAACACTCCCAAGATTGGGTGAACAAAGCGAATTAGTGCTTCACAAGATTTCCACTCACCGCCATCGAATGCCACTAAAGGTTGGAAGTAGGGTTTTATCCAGCCTTGTACAAGGGCGTGTTCTAGCTCTTTCTCGGTGAAGGTTTTACTCTTGACTGAGCTTGGGGGGACGAACGTTGAGTTCATCAAGCTCTCGACATAGGCCAAGTGTAATAGCTCTTTTAGGGTATTAATCTTTACTGGTTTGCTAATCGCACCAATCACTTTTAAGTGATAGCTCATACACATTTTTTGTACAGTATCGAGTACGATTTGGTTGCTGGCACTGGTGATAATGATAGAGCCGGTAAACATCAATTCACTGATGTGACTCAAGAAGGTGATGCCATCCATCTCTGGCATTTTTAGATCGCACAGCAGTATGTCAGGTTTGAAGTCAGCCATTATCTGTAGCGCCTCAACACCAGAGGCTGCGGTTCTAATCAGCGAAATCTTAGGTGAGGTGATCAGCTCAAGTTGCATTTGCATCGCTTCTCGC
Organism: Shewanella pealeana ATCC 700345; assembly: GCF_000018285.1. Classification (NCBI taxonomy): domain Bacteria; kingdom Pseudomonadati; phylum Pseudomonadota; class Gammaproteobacteria; order Alteromonadales; family Shewanellaceae; genus Shewanella; species Shewanella pealeana. The sequence goes on from NC_009901.1 coordinate 1,110,377, forward strand.
TGAAATAAGTGATCTTCAATCAGTAAAATTTTCATGTTAACTGGTTTACCTGATTAGAGATCTGCTCTATTAATTGTTCTATCTGTACAAGATATTCCTTTAATACTTTAATATCTTGAGTCGAAGCCGCCGTTTCTATGTTGGAGCAAGTCGCAACGAGCCGTTCACACTCAATTACCCCAGCGGCGCCTTTGAACTTATGAGCAATATGGGCTGTCATTTCAAAGTTTTGTTCGGTAATTGCTTGGCTTAGTAGCTGAATGTCATCCTTGCTGGTGATGATAAATTTACTCAGTAAATTGATGCAAAGCTGTCGGTCGCCGAAATTGGCTTCTAGTGCATCGATATCGATAACATTGGACATGCTCGCATCTATTCGATCTATTGCTAAGTTAGTCAGAGTGGCTGGTAAAGGCGGCTCACGCAGCATCCCATCAGTGCGCATCTCATTACTGTTTGAGGAAGACTGAGTCATCACTAAGTGTTCACTAAGCACTCGTTGCAGTTGCTCTAGGGTTACCGGTTTTATTAAGTAGTCATCGAAGCCAAATTGATGGCAACGGGCTTTCTCACTCGAAATCGCATTGGCCGTGAGGGCGATAACTGCGAGGCGGGTTAGTTTTTCTTGTTGTTCATGCTCTCTAATGGCACTCACTAGACCATAGCCATCGAGTTCAGGCATGTGGCAGTCGGTCAAAACGAGGTTGTATTTATTCTGTTTATAGGCCGTCAACGCTTGCTGGCCGTCGTCAAAAATATCGCTAAAGTAGCCTAATTTATTCAGCTGCATCTGAATAACATCCTGATTAATAGGGTGATCTTCCGCAACGAGAATAAGCTTATTTTGGCTGATAGCCTGCTCGCGAGTGAGTTGCTGTTCGACTTTAGGCTCTGTCACTGCATACTTGGTCTCAAAAACCTCTGGATTAGTGATGAGATGCAGCAAGTGCTCAGGGATGATTGGGTTGACCGATAGTACCCAGCCAAGTTCTGTTGGAGTTGCTGAGAGCATACTCTGGCTTCTAAATTGAATAATCTGCACATTAGCAAGGTTGCGTTTAGCCCAACTTGGCGTTAGTGCTTGTTGTTCACACCAACTTTCTGGCAACAGTATGACCTGCAATTGCGCCTTGGCAGCGTATGCTGCGAGGGCGGCTTTATTGTCGATACAATGCAAGTTATAAGGAGTCGATTGCCAGGCTCTAAGGTATTCACAGACCACATCATAGTCGCTGTCATCAAGCATCATTACGCCACAGCGCTTATTGACAATAGCGGGCACTTCAACTGCTGCAATAGGGAAGCTCAGGCTAAAGCGAAAAGTACTGCCTTGGCCTTGGGTACTGGTGACAGAGATCTCTCCTCCCATCAATTTGACTAACTGCTCACAGATAGATAGGCCTAGACCTGTACCGCTGAAACGGCGCTCGCTACTGAGATCGACTTGTTCAAAGGGAATAAAGAGTTTAGTGATATCTTTTTCACTAATTCCTATGCCTGTATCGGTAACGGCAAAACCAATAGTTTGCTCTGTGTCTGTTGAAGATATGAGATCGACCGATAACCAGATCTCTCCCTCGGTTGTAAACTTCGAAGCGTTATTGAGTAGGTTGTTTAGCACCTGTTTTAGGCGCAAATGATCTAGGGTTAGTGAATACGCTAGCTTAGGGTCGAGCCAGAGCTTAAATTTAATACCTTTACGCTCGACATGGACAATGTGAGGCTGGGCTAATTCACAAATAAAACTGCTAAGTTGGCATACAGCGGGGCTTAATCCGAGCTTGCCCGCTTCGATTTTTGAGAAATCGAGAACATCATTAACGATGTTGAGCAAGTTATTACCAGAATGAGTCAGATTTTTATGTATGCCACTGATCTCATGTGTGTTGATGTGTGGAACCATTAATTCCAGTAGGCTCAGGATCCCGCTAATAGGCGTACGGATCTCATGGCTCATCATGGCAAGAAAGCGAGACTTGGCCTCGGTTGCTGATTCTGCTATTAATCTCGCCTCATCTAGCTCAGCTTGCTTTTGCTTAAGCAAAGTAATATCGACTAGGGTGAAGGTCCAATGCCGATTCTTATCGATTTTTGTGCAGACTCCCGTGAGTTGGAACCAAGAGAGCTTACCGTCAATGTTAAGCTTGAGGGTTGTGTAGAGAGAATCAGAAAGGTGAGACTGCTGTATATCATTTAAAAACTCATGATCATCAGCGTGTGTCTGTAAAAACTCTAAAAGCAGTTGTGGTGTTTGATAGAGTTGTTCCGGTGTCAAACCCAAGTATTTCTCAATATTGCCGCTAACATAGCTCCAAGAAATGTCATTAACATCATCGCCATAGCGTACTAACTGTGCAACTATGCCACCAAAGTTGCTATTAACCAACCTTAGCTCTTTTTCGATGCTGTGCCGCTGCGCTATTTCATTTTTTAGTTTTCTATTGGAGTAAGCTATGGCCAAAAAAGTACTGAAAACTCCCCCTAGCACTAACAGCAGCCAGTTTGGTACTTTAGCAAAGGTAAAGTCACTGTTGATATTGATATCATGCCATTTATTGATGATGGTACGTAACTCATCTTCTTGAATGGAGTTTTTTGCTTTATTCAAGATTGACAGCAGAATAGGGTTATTCTTATTAACACCAAAACTCACCGGGTGAGTTTGTTTACCCAAAGGGTTTGGGATAATATTTATTCGACCTAAATACTTTGAACTGACTAAAGAATTAGCCTTTGATAAAGGGATGATGCCAACTTGTATCTGACCTTTAATGACAGCGTTTATCAGCAGTTTTGTTGAAGCAAAATAAGTGATATCTGCATCAGGAAAATCCTTAGACGTATTCATTTGTTGTTTGTGACGTCTTAGTAAGCCTAATTTGGTACTGTTCTCCAGTTGTGCGCTGGTTAAGTTACTTGCTGCAACCCCAATCAAGCGATCTTGTATGTAAGGCGAAGTGCAGTGTATAAGCTGTAAAATGTTATGGTCGCAAGTATAGGATGGGATGATCTCGAAGCTATTCGAGGCAAGATGTCCCTCAATATCATTTCCATTAAACGGCGTGGCTTCAATCGTTATATTTAACTTTTGGGCTGCTATTTTTAAGAGCTCTGGACCCATACCATCCATTGCACCTTTACCATTGATAAAGGAATAAGGATAATTATCTGTAGAGTAAAGTACCTTAATGATTTTCTTCTCACTAATGGTTACGATTTCCTCTTCAGTTAAGTTCAGACTATGTTGCTGGTAAATATATTTAACTTGAGAGGTTGTCAGCCAGGCGTCATAGAGTTTCTTAAAAGTCTCACTTGGGATCTGTTTTAGCCCCTCATTTAGCTGATTAACGAGCTCGGTGTCTTTTAGTTGGCTCGCAAGGTGCAATCTCTCAAAGGGCACATCAGCCAGCAGGCGTATAGACAGTTCATTAGGTGCATCCTGGTGGGTATGCAGGTAATCAAGGGTAATCGCATTACCTATGTATGCATCTGAGCTTCCTGTTAAAACAGATTTATAAGCTGCGAGGCTGTCGGGAGCGCTGTGAACTTCGACTTGGCTGGCTGAACTTCTAAGCTGTTCATTTATCGCGAAACCTTTTTCTGCAGCGATGCGCTGACCTTTTAGCTCTAATAGATTGTTAATATTTTTCTGATTAGTGATACCTGCAATAGGTACCAGCATGAGTGGTGAGCTAAAGCTTAGCCAAGTCAAGCGGCTGGGAGTTTTTGATACTCCCATGATGATGTCAATTTCACCTTGGCGTAGAGCCTGAGTAACTTCTTCATAGTTCGGATAGATTACATTCTCTGTGCGGTAGCCGGTATTTATGGTGATCTCTTGCAGAATGGATGGTAGTAAGCCGATGACTTTTCCATCTTTACTGACATAAGTAAAAGGCTGCCAATCCGCGGCTGGGTAGCCGACCCTAACCACTCGACCTTCAGTGGCCGCGGCGGTGTCATTTTTTGCTTGACCTGCTATCGCAGAAAAAGACAGAGAAAATAGAATTAGTATCAGTAGCGCTTGACGCATTTTGCAGCCTATATCGAGTTTCGACAGTAATTAATTAGCATGAGATGCTTTTTGCACAGGCTGCAGGCACTCGCGGTTATTGCAGTAAAGAATGCTTTAATCGTGTGCGGTGATGCGCCGCAGGGTCAGTATTTGGCTCTAGAAAAGGGGGCTTAAAACTGAAGCTGTGAAATTTTCGCGTATTGTAAACGTAAATTATTTTCTGTCGATATTTTTGCCAGCGATATAATGTCAGTTAGATCTCATTTTTGAAGTTATTTTTAGCAAGGGTTTTTGGCATGCTCAAGGATGGAAAACGGTGCTTTTTTCTAGAAGATGGGCATCTTTGATTCGCAGGAAATAAAAAAGGCTAAACCACGCTATATAATCAGTGGTTTAGCCTTTATGCGCCAGCTAGCTAATATTAACTCTCTAATATTAGCTTTCTAGCATTAACTTTAGCAAGGGTATCTAGCAGGGCTATTCGCCTTGTTCGACGCCAGCTTTGTTAATTAGGAACTGAGTTAACAAAGGTACTGGACGACCCGTCGAGCCTTTGTTTGCACCGCTATTCCAAGCCGTACCAGCTACATCAAGATGCGCCCAGTTATACTTCTTAGTAAAGCGAGATAGGAAGCAAGCTGCGGTAATCGACCCTGCTGCACGACCGCCTAGGTTGGTCATATCGGCAAATGGGCTTTCTAAGTGCTCTTGATACTCATCCCATAGCGGCATGCGCCATGCGCGGTCACCACTTTGTTCACCGGCATTTAATAGCTCGTGTGCAAGTGGGTTATGGCCTGAGAACAAGCCCGATGCATGCTTACCTAATGCGATAACACAAGCACCAGTTAGGGTTGCTGTATCGACAACCAGTTCAGGATCGAAGCGTTCTACATAAGTTAGAACGTCACACAACACCAGGCGACCTTCAGCATCTGTGTTTAACACTTCTACAGTTTGGCCTGACATGGTCGTTAGAATATCACCTGGGCGATACGCATTGCTTGATGGCATGTTTTCACAGCCAGCCAAGATACCGATAACATTGAGCGGCAGTTGCATCTGACATAAGGCTTTCATGGTGCCAATAACGCCAGCTGCGCCGCCCATGTCGTACTTCATCTCATCCATGGCTTCGCCAGGCTTGAGTGAAATACCACCCGAGTCGAATGTAAGGCCTTTACCCACTAGAACAATAGGCTTTTCAGTATTATCGACTGCGCCCTTGTATTCCATGATGGTCATGACTGACTCATTATGGCTACCACGACCTACAGCTAGGTATGAGTTCATGCCTAAGGCTTCCATCTGCTCTTCACCGAGAGTGGTCACCGTTAGGTTTTCTGTGTTTTCGGCTATTTGGCGCGCTTGGGACGCCAGGTAAGCAGGATTACAGATATTTGGTGGCATGTTTGCCACGTCGCGGCAAAGGTGCATACCAGCAGAAACCGCCATACCGTGCTCGATGGCGCGCTCGCCAACCGTGAGCTCACGGCGAGTCGGTACATTAAATACTAATTTGCGTAGTGGGCGACGAGTTTCACCTTTACGTGTTTTCAGTGCGTCGAAGCAGTAAAGGCTATTCTGTGTGGTTTCTACGGCTTCACGTACTTTCCAGTAGGTGTCGCGCCCTTTGACATGCAGCTCAGTAAGGAAACAAACCGCTTCCATTGAACCTGTTTCATTCAAGGTGTTGATGGTTTTAGTGATGATCTGCTTATATTGGCGTTCATCAAGCTCGCGCTCTTTACCACAGCCAACGAGTAAAACACGCTCGCTAAGCACGTTGGGTACATGATGAAGCAACAACATCTGTCCAGGCTTACCTTCCAAGTCGCCACGACGAAGTAAGTTGCTAATATAGCCTTCACTGATTTTATCTAACTGTTCGGCAATACCGGACAAGCGTCTAGGTTCGTATACACCTACGACGATACAAGCTGAGCGTTGTTTCTCTGGACTACCGCTCTTTACGCTAAACTCCATGAGCTCTCCTAGATTCTTAAAGACAAATTTTATTATTTATTAGATAATGTCTGCTTGTGCCCAAAAAGGGCAAAGATATGGCTCACTCAAGAACTTTCTTTTCGAGTGTTTTCCCTGGCCATGTTATGTAATTGTTGGTGACAAAACTACTAAAAGTAGACAGTCTACATGAAAGTTGTATTGATACCAGTATAAATGAAACTTTGGAGACCGGATCCTCACTGTGATTGTATTTAGATACCTGATTCGAGAAGTTTTTAAAGCACAAATAGCGGTACTTTTAGTGCTGTTAGCTATTTTTATTAGCCAACATTTTGTGCGTGTGCTTGCTGATGCCTCCGATGGCGACTTTCCTGCATCTCTTGTTATGACTCTACTCGGTCTTAACATGCCATTTCTCACCGTTTTAGTCTTACCGCTAAGTCTATTTTTGGGCATTTTATTAGCCCATGGGCGTATGTACGCCGAAAATGAGATGGTTATTTTTCATGGCGTCGGCATCAGCGAGTGGTATATCACTCGGATCACTCTGTTGCTTGCCGTGATTAACATGGTGTTTACTGCGTTCCTGTCTATTTATGTCGCGCCATGGGCGGAAGAGAGGCAGAATCAAGTACTGGAGCATGCTCAGTCCGAAGCTGGACTTGCTGCCTTAACACAGGGCCGCTTCCAGACTAGCCCTAACGGCCGTGCCGTGCTGTTTGTCGAGCGTATTGGTCGCGATAATCAATTAGATAAGGTGTTTGTTGCCCAATTGCCAGATCCCGATGACGAAACCGGTGTGGCAAACGTAGTGGTGGCACGTACCGGTAAAGTGGTCGAAGATGAAATTGGCGGCCAGCGTCTACAGTTAGAAGATGGGGTGCAGTATCAGGGCAACCCTAAGCGTGTCGACTATCAAGTTGTTGAATTTGGTGGTTATCAGATGCAGATTAAAGAGCAAGCAGTAGATGAGCGTCGCCGTAAACTGTCTGCCATGCCTATTGGTCAGCTAATGGATATCGATAGCCCTGAAGCCACGGCTGAGTTCCATTGGCGATTGGCGATACCACTGGCAATTCCACTGATGACCTTGATTGCTGTGCCTATGGCGCGAGTGAATAACCGCCAGGGTAAGTTTGCTAAGATGTTCCCGGCTATTTTGCTGTACTTGGGTTATTTTGGCTTGATGGTAGCGGGGCGTAAATCACTAGAAGATGGAGTTATTCCTCAGTACTTAGGTATGTGGTGGATCCATGCTTCCGCACTTGCCATAGGTATATTGCTTTTAGGTAAAGAGCGTCCTTTAGGAGCTAAAGTTTCAGGCCTATTTAAGCGCAATAAGGCGAGCAAAGCATGAAAATATTAGATCTCTATATCGCCAGAATACTGATTAGTACTTCATCTTTAGCTCTACTAGTCCTAACAGGGCTGTCAGGCATAATTAAGTGGGTCGATCAATTACGTGTCGTTGGACGCGGCAGTTACACCATGATGGATGCCGGTGTATATGTATTGTTTTTGATCCCAAGGGATATTGAGCTATTTTTCCCTATGGCGGTGTTGCTAGGCGCCTTAATCGGTATGGGAATGCTGGCGTCAAATTCTGAGTTGGTGGTGATGCAGTCATCGGGGCTTTCTCGTTTGCAGATCACCATGTCGGCGATGAAAACGGCTATTCCGCTGATGATCCTTGTGATGATGCTCACCGAGTGGGTTGCGCCAGTTGCAGAACTGCGCGCGAAAGAGATTAAGCGAACTAAAGTTTCAGGCGGCAGTTTAATTGAGTCTAATCGCGGGATCTGGGCTAAAGACGGGCCGCTATTTGTCAGTATTGGTGGTGTCGTCGATAGCAATCATCTACGAGATATTACCCTCTACGAGTTTAGTGATACTACGGACTTAACCAGTACGGTTCATGCAGACTCTGCTGAATATAGAGATAAATATTGGCAGCTATTTGATGTGAGAAGAACCACACTTAAAGATGAACAGGTAGTGTTAGTTAATCTTGAACAAGATAAGTGGATCTCCTCCTTGACTCCAGAGAAACTCAGTGTGGTATCGGTTAAGCCAGAGGCGTTATCGATAGAAGGGTTGCTCGATTACCTCGATTATTTAGAGAGTAATAATCAGGCGTCGGAGCGATACGAATTAGCACTGTGGCGCAAATTAATGCAGCCCGTAACCGTTGCGGTAATGATGCTGGTGGCGCTCTCTTTCGTGTTCGGACCGCTGAGAACCGTCACTATGGGCGCGCGAGTGTTACTCGGTGTCGTGGCTGGTTTTAGCTTCTATATTTGCAGTGAGATCTTCGGGCCGCTAAGTATTGTCTATGGTTTGCCCGCCTTTATTAGTGCCGGTATGCCCGCGCTGATCTTCAGTGTTGGAGCACTCTACTATATTAGGAAGTAGCGTTGTTTTAAGCGCTATACCGCAGCCATAAAAAAGCCAATCAACAGAGGAATCTGTGATTGGCTTTTTTGTTGCGCTTATACTAAGTGTATTAAATCGCTTCGCGATTAAACACCGTGCCAGTTACGCATCTGGTTAGCATCTTTTGATAGCACAACCACTTCTGAGCGAGTCATCATATCCTGCAAAGCCAGCTTATCGCCGTTAATCAAGATCCATAAATTACCTATCCCAAGCAGAGACCAAATAAGCCTAGCTGCAGCTGTCACCATACTCAGGTTTTGTCCATTTGGGTGTTGGATCTTAAGGCGCCAAGCACGCATACCTAATGTTTGACCGCCCTTGCTCCAGAAACTGATGTAGAACAAGCCAACACAGGCCAAAATCCAAGACTGGTAGATCCCTTTATACAGTGGCGTGCCATTGAGCAGGTCAGACACATGCTCAAACCCCGCCATATCGATTAAGCCGCTGCTGGTAAAGCCGATAAAAATACCAAAACCTATGGCACCGGCCACCATATAAACGGCTACGGCGAGCAATAGGTCGTAAACGATGGCACCGCAGCGCTTTAAAAAGCCAGCACGTGGAAAATTAGCGTGTTCGTTATTGGGCATGTAAGTAGTCGTCATTGATATCACTTATTATTAGGTTTATTGGATGCTGATGGCGATTATAGGCTCAAATATTATGACTTTTTTGGTTCATCTTTATGATAGTAGATGTCGCTAAAGCCAAATCGAGCAAACTCTTTAGCACGAAAATCCCTTACCGCTGATGACCCCTTTGAGGTCATGGCGACCTGCTGCTCCATCATCAGGTATTGGGTTAAGTCTATGCCTTCTGCTGCGGCAACTGCCTCATACATGTCATGAAACTTGTCGTAAGCAAAGTTAATCTCTTTCGCTTGGTTCTTAAACTTATAGGTAATTCTGGTTGCCATGGTTAGCTTCTCTAATGAAATTGCCCCTATGATAGCAAATCTCGGCTATAAGGTATAAACCATATAGCAGGCATCGTCGGTATAGCCGCTGAGATCTTTGTCTATCTTTTTTATTTCAAAGCCTTGCTTGGCCCAGTAATGATGAGCACCTTGTACGGCTACTAAGGAGATACTTGGGTAACCCTTTGAAAGAGCTAAATTCATCAGCGCGGTTAATACTTGGCGGCCAGCTCCTTTACCCTGAGATAAAGAGGAGAGCGCGATATCGTGTAGGTAAAGGGTGTCAGGACTGTCGATGTTAGCTAATACCTGTTCGAGTGATGGCGGGCTATCTTTGAGCCAAGGGTGAGCGAGGCAATAACCTATCACCACAGATTGTGATTCGATGACAAAGCAAGTATCGGGCGAGGCTTGCCACTTACTCTGTAGCACACTGAGTGATTCAGGTTCTATTTGTGGATAGCACTCAAGTTGGATCTCGAGTATATGGGGCCAGTCAGAGGCTTGAATAGGGCGGATCTTCATATAGTGTCCTACTTAGGTGGTAATATTTTTTACGAGTACTTAAATCTAGTGCTTAAATCTAGTGCTTAAATCTAGTGCTTAAAGATAGCGCCCGATAAGATGCTTTTTAAAGTGTTCAGGGTTGAGCGTCTCACCGGTTGATTGACGCATCAACTCATCGATGCTCAGTAGGCTACCTTGAGACCAAATTTTATCGTTTAACCAGCCCATGACACTGGAAAGCTTCCCAGAGTTTATGAGGCTTTCCATGCAGCCGAGTTCGCATTCCATCGCATTTCTAAATTGCGCTGCATACATGGCCCCTAAGGTATAACTTGGGAAGTAACCCAACTCACCCACCGCCCAATGGATATCTTGCATGCAGCCATTCTTATAATCGCCATCGGTATTAATGCCTAACAGTGACTGCATCTGCGATGACCAGAATTCGGGAAGATCGGCCACGGCAAGCTCGCCGCTAACTAAGGCTTTCTCTGCCTCGAAGCGCAGTAGAATATGGCAAGGGTAGGTGACCTCGTCGGCATCGACACGGATCAAGCCAGGAGTGACTCGGGTGTAGATATTGGTTAATTGATCGTGAGTTAACTGGCTACCCAGTAGAGAGCTTAGGTAGGGCTCTATTAGCTTGAGAAAAGCGGGACCACGGCCAACTTGCATCTCACAGAACAGACTTTGACTCTCGTGCAGAGCCATGGAACGTGCAAGGCCCGCTGGTTGACCGCGCCAAGCTAAGGGTAAGCCTTGCTCATATTTAGCGTGGCCAGTTTCATGGACAATCCCCATTAAGCCACTGGTAAAATCGCCTTCATCGTAACGGGTCGTCAAACGTACGTCACTGGCAACACCACCACAAAACGGGTGGCTACTGATATCGAGTCGGCCGTGGTTAAAATCGAAGTCCAAGATATTCATGATCTCACGACCCAGCCTAGCCTGGCTTTCTGCGCTGGCCGTTGGAATGGTGAAACTTGCTTCTGACTTTTGCTTATCTTGTACCTGCTGGATTAACTGGGGTAACCAACTCTTTAAGTTGCCAAAAATCTGCTCCAGACTCGCCGTAGTCATGCCTGGTTCGAACTTATCTAGCAGGGCATCATAAGGGCTAACGTTTTGCGCCTCGGCGCGAATATTGGCTTCCTCTTTGGCTAGGCTCATCAGGTTTTCAAGATTGGGCTTAAAGCCTTGCCAGTCGTTATTGCTACGTTGCTCACGCCATGCATGTTCGCAGTGATAGGCTGCCTTCGTTTTGGCTACAACCAATTCACTAGGGACCACGTTTGCTTGCAAGTACTGATAGCGCATCTCTGTAAGATTGGCTTTTTGTTGCTCTGTCAGCGGTAACTCATCAGCTTCACTAATTGTCTGCGCCAACATTGGAGCTGTCTTCAATGAGTGGATGTGTTTTGCAAGTTCTGCCATTGCGGCGCCACGCGCTTCACCGCCTCCCATTGGCATCATAGTCGCCTGATCCCAATCACCCAATGCGCTCAGGTGTTCGAAGTGACTAATACTTTGAAAGTGATTAACTAAAGTTTGATAGTGCGGGTTGCTTTTGGCGTTCATGTTGTCTGATTTTAATCCGGTTATTTGCCGTTATGCTAGCACATAAACCGGCTTAAAATGCTAATTTGCCCGAGGTTATAAGCGGTGACTCAAACACAGTATGAAGTGTTTTTCTGTGAAAGTAGTGCTCGCATCCATCGAGTCGCGGTTGACGAATATGAGCATGGCAAAAATATTTTACTTAGCATTAGTATTCATTTTTTTTGCGTTTAAATTCGAGCAAGGCAAGACCTTCCAGTTTCATTAACGCTGTTAAATAGATGAATTTGTTTTATCTCGCTCCCGCTGAACTAGGGACTAATACCTTTGAACTAATATTCAGTTGTAAGCGTAGTTACATCTAATTACGATTGTTAATGATTTGTTATCATCAAGGTGCTGTGCTAGTTTGATTTTGTATTCCGGTTTTTTTGACCAATAAACCACTAAAAAAAAGTTTAAAAAGCTAATAATAACTAGGCTTAGATTTACGGCCTAATACCATGATTTTGGAGCGAATAAATATGAGATTAACAAAAGTAGCTACGGCCCTTGTCGCCTTGTCTTTGGGGGTTTCTGCAGGTGCAACTGCAAGCGAAAGATATGTTATTCAAGTAGATAATGATAAAAAAGGGATTATAAAAGCCCTAGCTAAAAAAGTGGGCGGTGAGCTCAACCTAGACGGTAATGGATTTATTGCGGCTACTTTTTCTGGCAAAGACCTATCTCAAGTTAAAGGTTTACTCAACAATCCGCATGTTAAGTTAGTTGAGGTGGATCAGCCACGTTTTCTTATGTCGTTTAGTGATGATGCGGGTAACCCAATGACCCAGCAAGTCACGCCTTATGCTGTTTATCAATCAAAGGTCAATGATATTGGTTTCAATGCTAGTGCAGGCATGAAGGTCTGCGTTATCGATTCAGGTTTAGATAGAAGTAATCAAGATTTCGTTTGGAATAATATCAGTGGTGATAACGATAGCGGTACCGGCGACTGGGATCAAAATGGTGGCCCACACGGTACACACGTTGCGGGTACGATTGGCGCGGCAGATAATAATGTCGGCGTTGTAGGTATGGCGCCTGGCGTCGATATGCATATCATCAAAGTATTTAATGCCGATGGCTGGGGTTACTCATCGGATCTAGCCCATGCGGCAGACCTATGTAGCAACGCAGGGGCTAACATCATTAGCATGAGTTTGGGGGGCGGAGGTTCAAACTCTACCGAGTCTAATGCCTTTCAGTCTTTCAGTGATGCTGGCGGACTAGTGCTTGCAGCTGCGGGTAACGATGGCAATAGTGTACGTTCATACCCTGCTGGTTACCCTTCGGTTATGATGATCGGAGCGAATGATGCGACCGATGCGATTGCTGACTTTTCTCAATTCCCAAGCTGTACAACTGGCCGAGGCAAGAAGCAGCGCACGGATCTCAGTATCTGTGTTGAGATTGCAGCCGGCGGTGTGGATACGTTATCGACATATCCAGCAGGTATGGCAACAGCATCTAATATGAGTGTTGATGGAAATCCTCTAGCGAGCTCGTCGATGGAAAATGCGGGCTCTGTATCGGGTAGCACATACTTTATGGGCACGGCTGAAGCGACGGATTTTGGTGCAAATGGTAAGGTTTGTGTTATCGACCGCGGCGCAATCTCATTCCATGACAAGGTACTTAACTGTGAAAACTCTGGTGGCGTCGGTGCCGTTATCATTAACAATGAGTCGGGTATGTTGTATGGCACTCTAGGTGATGCAAATGCGACAACGATTCCAGCTGTCGGGGCTAGGCTTGAAGATAGAGCCGCTATCGTCGCTGCAAGCAATGCTGATATCTCAATCGGTACATCTGATTACGGTTTTATGAGCGGTACTTCTATGGCAACTCCAGCGGTATCGGGTATTGCAGCACGTGTTTGGTCTAACCATAACCAATGTACCGGTGAGGAGATCCGCGCGGCATTAAATGCCAGTGCAAGAGACTCTGGTGCAAGTGGTCACGATGTTTACTTCGGACACGGTATTGTTGATGCGGCAGCTGCGGATGCATACCTAACGGCCAATGGTTGCTCTGGTGGTGACGGTGGAGGAGAGACTGGCGCGGGTGATGGCCTGACGGTAACTGCGGACAGCTATAAGCAGCGTGGAGTTAAGAAAGTGGATCTTAACTTTAGTGGCGCAGCGGGTAGCAGTGTTGATGTTTACCGCAACGGTTCTGAAATCGGGACCGTCTCTAGTTCAGCAACGTATACCGACAGCATTAGCACTAATGGTGGCGGAACCTATACCTATAAGGCGTGTGATGCTGGAACATCTACTTGTAGCGAAGAGATCAGCGTAACGTTTTAATTTTTAAGCTCAGTTAAACTAGAGCAAAAAGGCCTGCATCAGCAGGCCTTTTTATGTTTGATTGACACTTAAATCCTGTTCTGCTTAGAGTGCTTGCAGTATCGTTAGTGCAGGTTGTAGGTTCTTGGGCCAGACTTGATAGGCTTTGTGATGTTTAATCAAAGAACTCTTCTTATTACCAGGGCTTAGCAGCAAATCGTGGCGATAAGCAATTTGAGCGAACTCAGTTTCATCGGCACGAACATAAAGGGTGATAGGTTTAATAATCTCATCCCCTTCAATGCGCTGACTGTATTGCTCATCAGAAATAACTAGGCTATTACAGCCATCGCTATCGAGTTTTAGCTTTTTAGTCACCTCTTGGTCGGTGATAACTATCCACTCTTGGCCTTCAAGCTCAGTTAGCATGGCGTTAAGGGATTGACCTAAGCCTGCTTGCTTGTCGCTAATGTAGCTATATTGCGCCTTAATCTTCTCTAAAAGCATTTTTAGTTCGGCGCCGGCACCCATGCTACGCCCCTGACGGATCCACAGGGTCAAGTCATCGGCAACTAACTTTGAAAAGGTGCGTTGCTTTAATGCGGTGACCATCCAGCTGCAAAGAAAATGACTCTCAGCTGCCGGTGTTCTTACGCTACTACTCTTAGCGCTAGCTTCTGAAAGTGCTTCGAGTCCCGCAATGGCGAACTCTAAAACAGCTTGGTTATAGGTGATATCTGACATGAATTCTCCGCCGTGTGAAGTGATAAAAGAGACGGCAAGGGATTATACCTAATGGGGGGATAAGTATAAAACTAACTTGTGTTTCCAATATCAAACGCTATCCGCTCGATCTATGAAGAACGAAGTATTTGTATAAAGGTTTATCATTGTGATTAAAAAAGGCACCAAATGGTGCCTTTTTTGTTTATAAAATAATTCGGTGTCCGTACAGCGATTATTTTATCTTCTTAATTTTTGCCTGTGATGAGTTTTTCACTTTGACGCGGCGGCCTTGCATGTTTTTCTCTGCAATCATCTGAGCGCCAGCATTATCGACACGCTGTTGTTTCTTGGCAAAGCTACGACGACTCTGTAGTTGCTTGATAAGCAGATCGCGGCTACCCACTTCATAACCAGGAATGCTGATACGGCGAAGCTGCTGACCGATTAACTTCTCGATGTCAGCTAAGGTACGCTCTTCTTCTCGGCTAACAAAAGAGATGGCTACGCCAGACTTACCTGCACGACCAGTACGGCCAATGCGGTGCACATAGTCTTCAGCTAGGAAAGGTAAGTCGTAGTTCACTACGTACTCTAAGCCTTGAATATCTAGACCACGCGCAGCAACTTCGGTTGCCACTAATACGCGCATCTTACCTTCTTTAAACTCACGTAGTGCACGGCGACGGCTACCTTGTGCCTTCTCACCATGAACAACGGCAGTTGGAATACCATCTAGATTTAGCTCTTTTTCAAGCTTGTCTGCAGCATCACGGGTGGCAGTAAATACTAGCACTTGTTGCCAGTTCTTCTTGCCGATTAGTTCAGATAATAGTTCGCGCTTACGGCGCTGTTCTACAGGGTAAACAACTTGGCTTACTGTAATCGCAGTGGTGTTTTGCTTGTCAGCAGCAATCACGTTTGGTTTAACCATCATCTCGTTAGCAAGCTGTTTAACCGCTGTAGAGAAGGTTGCCGAGAATAATAGATTCTGACGTTTCTTATTAACGGCTTGCAGAATTTTTTGGATATCGGCGCTAAAACCCATATCTAGCATACGGTCGGCTTCGTCTAGGACTAAGAAGTCAACGTTAGACAGGCTTAAGTTACAGGCAATAATATGCTCAAGCAGGCGGCCAGGTGTCGCGATAATGATATCGGCGCCGCGTTTTAATTTAGTCGCCTGACTATCCATCTTCACGCCGCCATATACAGTGACGACCTTCAAGTCTAGGTACTTAGCATAATCATTGATGTTATCGGCAATTTGAGCTGCCAGTTCGCGAGTCGGGGTTAAGATCAAAGCGCGTGCATTTGAACGGCCCGTCGTGCTTGGGTTATCTAACATCTTTTGTAAGATAGGCAATGCAAAAGCGGCCGTTTTACCCGTGCCTGTTTGAGCACTAGCAAGTACATCTTGACCGCGACGAACGGCAGGGATCGCTTGCTGCTGAATTGGCGTCATTTTTTCATAACCACATTCAGAGATTGCGCGCAAAATCTCAGGAGCAAAACTAAAAGATTCAAATCTCATGATTGAGGAGTCCTATGTTCAACAATTCAATTACTAACAGGTAAAGCTAGCATCTATCTATACCATTAAAATGGCGGTGGCGGAGTATAGCAAACTTTTATACTGACTGGTATTAGATTAAAACCTGCACTTTTGCAATTTAGGGACTGCTTACGGCAATAAAAACAGCGCCGAAGCGCTAATACCATTCACTTAAGGACGTTACTTAGAGAAAACTGATGACTTTTAAAGATATGAATGGACCACAGAGGACACGAAGTGAGCGCTTCGTGGTTTATCGCTTTTAAAGCAAAGAACCCAGTTGGTGCTGGGTTCTTATTTTTTTTGTTGATTAACCAGATTAACCAGATTAACCAGATTAACCAGATTAACCAGATTAACAGTTAGGCTAAATTGCTGCGGTGACCTTGTTTAACCAATCTAAATCATCACCTTGCATAAAGGGCGTTAGCTTGTCTTTAACCTGCTGATGATATTGATTAAACCAGGTAAGTTCAGCATCCGTTAAGTAGCTCTTGTCGATTAAGCGAAAGTCCATCGGGATAAAAGTCAACGCTTCAAACTCCAGCATTTCACGCTCGATATTGGCAAGAGCTTCACAAGGTCGAACTACGATTAAGTTTTCTAAACGAATACCAAACTCGTCTGCGCGGTAGTACCCCGGCTCATTAGATAACACCATGCCTTCGAGCAGCGCCACGTTGGAGCGAGCTTTAGCTATGCCTTGTGGGCCTTCATGCACACTCAGGTAGTGGCCAACACCGTGACCGGTTCCGTGGTCAAAATCAAAGCCGTGTTGCCATAGGTATTGGCGAGCAAACGAGTCAAGCTGCATGCCGCTAGTGCCCTTAGGGAACTTAGCTTGATCAATTGCGATATGCCCCTTGAGCACTAGAGTCACCATCTTTCTTTGCTCGTCGGTGACATCACCAATAGCAATGGTACGAGTGACATCTGTGGTGCCATCTAAATACTGAGCACCAGAGTCAACAAGGTAGATGCTGTTCATCTGCATCTGTGCTGGTGTGCCGTTGTTATGATTGTAATGGCACATGGCGGCATTGGCGCCTGTAGCAGAAATGGTATCGAAGCTTGGCTCTTGGTACTGAGGGTCGCTTAAGCGGAAGCTTTCTAGTTTATCGGCCAGTAGCGCTTCATCATAAAGTCGATTGGCAGCAACTTCACGGTCTAACCAAGCAAGGAAGCGGCTCACTGATACACCATCGCGAATGTGACAGGCCTTCATGCCTGCAAGTTCAGCGGCATTTTTTTGCGCTTTAGGCAGGGCGACGGGATCGTTGCCCGCAATTAATTGCGCCCCAGCCGCTTGTGCTGTCAGTTGCAGCCAGGCGTTGCAGCTCTCAGGGCTTGCCAATACCTTAGTGCCAGCGAGTGTTGCCAACTCTGCCGCTAATTCAGCTTCATGCTTAAAGCTTACGCCTTCACCAACGTGAGCATGGATGTTATCCGGCAGCTTGTTGATATCGGTAAATAGCAGCATATCGCCATTGGCACGTAACAGCGCCGTGCCTAAAACTACAGGTAAGCATGGAATATCTTTACCGCGAATATTGAGCAGCCAGCAAAAAGAATCGAGTGCCGAGATGATAGCGACATCGGCGCCCTGTTTCTTGATCTCTAAGCCAATGCTTGTACGCTTATCAAGGCTGCTTCGCCCCGCGCTTTGTTCGCTAAATAGCATAACTGGCTCAGACGCAGGAGATGGTCGGTCGCTCCAATTTAGGTCAATGGGGTTTTGCTCAACTTGCGTTAGCTGGATTTGCGCCTTAGCGAGTTCGCTATGGGTTTGGTTAAACCAAGCCAATGTATGCAAACGGGCGTCAAAGCCCACTTGCGCATTTTCGCCAAGTTGTTCTATTAACCACTGGGCCTGGGGGGTGTCGTGTAAGCTTAGGAACTCAAATAAGTTTGCATCTAGCTGCTGGCGAACCTGCACGGTATAACGGCCATCGATAAAGATAGCGGCGCGAGTCTTAAGGACGATAATCACCCCGGCAGAACCGGTAAATCCACTGGCCCATAACATACGTTCATTATGCTGGGGTACGTATTCGCCCAAGTACTCATCGGCACGGGGAATGATAAAGGCATCGAGGTTGGATTTGGCCATTTCTGTGCGGATGGCATCAAGGCGTGCTGCAATTGTATTTGACATTCAAACTCCATTATCAGCGCTAAAGCGAGTCTTTTACTGGGCTAGAGGCTGTTTATTTTTGTACGAATTTAGCGCGGAGAGTACCACAAAGGACCATTGCTTGGGAGGGGAAGGGCTGGATATTTGTAGCTGCAAAGGTGTGAAGCAAATTGGACGAATGATTTATAAAGCGCCCCGAACCTGCCACACTGGCTCTAGATAATATAGGGTTAACTAAGATAAAAACTGCAATAAGGAAGCGCGAATCGTATGCCATTTAATGTTTGGCTATTAACACTAGCACAGGCGTTTGCCATGAGTGCCACTCCTATGATGATGTTACTCGGAGGATTGATTGGCGCCCAAATTGCGCCGTCGCCTGAGTTAGCGACTCTGCCGATAGCCTCTATGGTGGTAGGACTTGCCTTGTCGGTGCTGCCTGTATCTAGGTTGATGCAGCGCTTTGGTCGCAAGCCTGTGTTTGTTGGCGGGGCGTTGCTGGCAGCCAGTTCTGGGCTTGTTGCAGCGCTGGCGACGTCGGAGCAAAACTTTATCTTATTTTGTTTGAGTGGCGTGATGCTAGGTTCGGCGGGGGCTGTAGTGCAACAATATCGTTTTGCGGCAATGGAGTCGGTAAGTGAGGAACTGGTGGCAAAGGCCGCCTCTAGAGTCTTGCTTGGGGGGCTTGCTGCTGCCGTTATCGGGCCTGAATTAGCCGTTTGGGGTAGCCTGCTTTGGCAACAAACATATGTGGGAGCATTTTTGTTGCTGACGTTAGTGAGCCTAGTTGCGGCGGTGATTTTGAGCTTCTATCGTGAGCCGAAATGCGAAACAAGCAGTGACTCTCAGCGAGTGGAAAATAATGCCCGTTCGCTAACGGAGATTTTAGCGCAGCCACAACTTTGGGTGGCAATTGCGGGAGCGACTCTAGGTTATGCCATGATGAGCTTTGTGATGACGGCGACACCACTGCATATGCATCATGTCGAGCAGCACTCGCTTGCGGATACCAAGTGGGTGATCCAAAGCCATATTATTGCCATGTACTTGCCTTCATTATTTAGCGGAGCCTTGGTGGCTCGCTTGGGTGTCTCCAAGATGATGCTACTGGGGTTGCTTGCTTACCTTGTTACCATTATCACGGCGGTCATTGGTCGAGATCTACTTAACTATTGGGCCGCCTTGGTATTACTTGGGATCGGTTGGAACTTCCTCTTTGTGGCGGGGACAGCCTTGCTACCTCGTTGTTATGCGAAGACTGAACGTTACAAGGTGCAGTCTTTTAATGACACCTTTATATTCGGCGCTCAAGCTATGGCATCGCTGAGTGCGGGCTGGGTGATCCACCTGTTAGGTTGGAATGTTTTGTTGCTAAGCTGCTTACCTCTAATTGTGGCTCAGGTACTGCTTATTACATGGTGGAAATGGAGTAGAACCAAAGCGCTATCAAATCATTAAGCGCTAATTGTTAGCCACTTTTGTCGTATTTTTATCAGTAGTTATTTGCATTTTTACTGATTGTTACTGACGCTTTGTATATTTTATGCTAGAAAGTGAGGCATATTTAAGAGTGCCATTGTTTTTAGAACAATAGATAGAGCCTTGTTTGATACTCGCAAGTATCAGGCTTTGCTAGGTTCAAAATTATTAAAAGTGAAGGGTAAGCATATGACCATAGGTGTTGGCGGTTCTACCGCAGAGCAGGAATTAGCAAAGTTAACCGATATGACTCAAGGCGTTGAGGCCATTAGTCGTGAAGAGTATCAAGCTCGTATCGCTAAGGCGCAAGCCATCATGAGCGAGCAGGGAATTGCCGCTATTTACCTGAATGCAGGCACTAACCTTTACTATTACACCGGCACGCGTTGGTATGCTAGCGAGCGCATGGTGGGGGCAATTCTTCCTGCAAAGGGCGATGTTGAATATATCGCTCCGGCATTTGAGGTTGATACGTTAAATGGCTACATGGTCATTGGCGGCAAAGTTAACACTTGGCAAGAAGATGAAAGCCCATTTGCACTGTTTGGCAATGTATTAGCTAAGATGGGAATTGCATCGGGTGATATCGGTATCGATGAATCTGCGGCTTTCTTTATCTTCGACGGTGTACGTCAAGAGCACCCACAGTATAACTATGTCAACGCTAAGCCTGTTACAGCGGGTTGTCGTATGATCAAGTCGGCTGTAGAGCTAAGTCTTCTGCAACGTGCTAAAGATATGACAATGGAAGTGCATAAAGCGGTAGCACGTATTTTACATGAAGGCATTACCACTAGCGAAGTGGAAGCCTTTATCAATGCGGCGCACATTAAGGTTGGTATTCCTGCTGGTTCATACTTCTGTATCGTTCTTTTTGGTGAAGACAGTGCCTACCCGCACGGCGTTAAGTCACCTAAAGCATTGGATCTTAATGATACCGTATTGATCGATACTGGTTGTCAGCTTCATGGCTATAACTCTGATATTACTCGTACTTACGTTTTTGGTGAGCCTAGCCCACGTCAACGTGAGTTGTGGCAGTTTGAGCAAGACTCACAAATTGCTGGCTTTGAAGCGGCTCAGATTGGCGCAACTTGTGCCAGTGTTGATCGCGCTGCCCGTGATGTGCTTGAAGCGGCTGGTTTTGGCCCAGGTTACGATGTGCCAGGTCTGCCACACCGTACAGGTCACGGCGTGGGTCTAGATATCCATGAATGGCCATATTTAGTACTAAACGATCATACTCCGCTAGAAGCGGGCATGTGTTTTAGTAATGAGCCAATGTTGTGTGTACCGGGTGAATTCGGCGTGCGCCATGAAGATCACTTCTATATGACAGAGCAAGGCCCAGTGTGGTTCACTAAACCTGCACACTCAATCGATGATCCATTTGGTTACGAAGCGTAATACTCCAGTAACTATAGTGAGACGCCTTGTTATAAGTAACGAGGCATCAATTGTTGTGTGTACCGGGTGAATTCGGCGTACGTCATGAAGACCGTTCTCTAAACAAGAGTATATGACAGAGCAAGGACTTGTGTGGTTTACAAAACCTGCACACTCAATCGATGAGCCATTTGGTTACGAAGCGTAATACTTTAAATTAATGCCAAACAAAAAGCCCGAATGCTTAACCATTCGGGCTTTCTTTTTAATCAGGTAAAGTAAGTTATTAATCGATACTGATTAGCTCAACATCAAAAATCAGGGTTGATCCGCCGGAAATTTTGCCTGCACTGCGATTACCATAAGCCAGCTCACTTGGAATGAAGAAGCGCGCTTTCTCACCCACAACCATCAACTGTACACCTTCGGTCCACCCTTTAATTACACGATTAAGTGGGAATGCAATTGGCTCACCACGTTCAACAGAGCTATCGAAAACAGTGCCATCGATTAAGGTGCCGTGATAGTGCACGGTAACTGTGTCGCTCGCCTTTGGATGTACAGTGCCAGTACCGGGTTCAAGAACTTGATACTGCAGTCCTGAAGCTGTGGTTGTTACGCCATCTTTTAGCTTATTCTCGGCAAGGAATGCATTGCCTAAGGCGATATTTTCTTTGGCCGCTTTCTGGTTGTTCATTGACGAAAAAAAGTAAAACACAACACAAGCAATTACCACAACAGCTAAAACCATCTTCATTTTTCGAGTCACCTTGTTTTAATTTGACCGCTTATGATAGCGAATCCCCCCCTAGAGGTAAATCTCGGTACTTCTCTTTGAAGATTGCCGTTTTATAGACCTTAGAATCTTGATAGCAAGAGCCTTGGTTTGTGAGGAAATAAGTTATTAATCAAGTTATTGAATAAATGATTGATAAGTAGTGCTAATACGGATTATTGTTGCGACTAATAGGGTGTTGTGGCGTGCTTGGGTTATTGTGTTTGGTTATGCACCCAGTTTGTAAAGCGTTGTTATCAAGGAGTAGGGCATGTTTAAACTGAGTTTGAAGGCTAATGTCTCCATTGTTTTTTTTACTCTGCTATATCAGTCTCTAGGCTCAGTTTATGCGGCAGAAGCTGATAGTTCTGAACCTGCAAATGAATTCGCCCCTTATTTTTACCTCGGGGCAAAGGCCGGTCAGATGCATTATCAAAATGCTTGTGAAAGTTGGAGCGTAAGTTGTGACGGTAATTATGTTGGTTTTGGTGGTTTTGCTGGTTACCAAGCGTGGCAGTATCTGGGTTTTGAGACAGCTTACCTCGATTTAGGCGAAGCAGTCTCTGGCTACTCAGAAAGTGCCGTCAACAATACTTATGTTGGCAGCATGAAAGGTTGGGAGCTATCGGCGGTAACTCGGTTTGGTTTAAGTGAAGATTTTGAGCTATTTGCAAAGGCGGGAAGTTTTTATTGGGATGGTGATAATCAAGGTCCTTATAGCCGTAATTCAGACTCAGGTTGGGCCCCAATGCTAGGAGCTGGATTAGCGTATCAGATATCGCCTTCATGGGTAGCACGACTCGAATATCAGTATATCGATAAGCTAGGTAGTGACCTAATAGGTGGTAGCAATGGTCACTTAACGACGTTAGGTATTAGCTATCGCTTCGGTCAAAAAAAGCCTGCAAGTGTATCGCAGGTAAAGGAAAAGCCGATTACATTGCCTGAGAAAGTTATTCCTGTAACAGCTAAGCCGGTTGTGTTCCCAGCATTAACGGTAACCAGCTTATTTGATTTTGATAGCAGCGAGTTAACCAATTCAGACTCTTTAACAGCGGTGATTGAACGACTAAATCAAGTACCAACAGCTATAGCGAACATTAAAGGGTATACCGACTCCACAGGTGCCGCAGCTTATAATCAAGCCCTATCGGAGCGTAGGGCTCAAGCTGTCGCCGACGATTTAATTGCGGCGGGCATAAAACCCGAGCAGATAGAGGTGCATGGGTTTGGTGAGCAATTCCCGGTAATGAAAAACGATACTTCTGAGCATCGCCATGAAAACCGCCGAGTGTTAATACACATCCAATCAACGACATCAGAAATGAAGCCGGAGATCTAAATATGTTGATATTTAAACAGCTACAACGTCTGTTGATGTTATTCACATTGCTCGTTATCGCTGGTTGTGGCGGCGATGACGATGGTTTTCCTACGGGAGCCTGTGGTGGCCCCGATAATCCATGCCCTGCCTATGCAATGGCTCTAGATATAACACCTGAGCTAAATACGCTGGCACTCAATACAAGCGATAATTATTCGGCAATAGTGACCTACAGTGACGGAACGAGCAAGGATGTGACGCAAGCAGTTACCTGGTCGACGGCTGAACAACAGATAGCCACAGTATCGCAAGGTGGTATCGCATCCGCCTTGGGCGGCGGGCAGACTCAAGTTATGGCCACCTTTGCATCAGAGCTGCAAGGTGGAGAGCCCCTAACCGATATCGCGACTCTAATTGTAACTGATGCGCCATTAACGCATTTGAGTGTTCGGCCCGGGCAAGCTGAAATATTGGTTGGATTGACGCAAGCATATAGTGCATTAGCATCGTTTTCTGATGGACATCAGCAAGATGTCACTAATGATGTTAAATGGGGGGTGATGCATAGTGCCATAGCAGGTATATCCAATGAAGTTAACTCGAAAGGGGTTGCGACAGGGCTCAACCAAGGTGTAACACAAGTGAGCGCGAGTTTTAAACAACAGAGCGCACTGGCAAGCTTGGTTGTTTTAGATGCACAGCCTGCAGCATTAATTATCTTTCCGCTAGATCAAGCTTTACCTCGAGGAACGAGTCTGCAGTATCAAGCCTATCTGCAACTTGATGACGGTAATAGTATCGATGTCACAGCTCAGTCGACTTGGCAGACAGCCACACCTGAAATAGCTTCTATCGACAGTAAGGCGTTTCTTACAGGCAATGAACTTGGCATCACAAATGTTAACGCAACGCTTAATTACGCAGATGTGAGCCTTAATGACAGCACAAGCGTTAATGTTATTGCTGCACAACTTGAAGACTTAGTCGTGACGCCTACAGAAGGTGTGTATCCCAAAGGCACTATGGGAACATATCAAGCCAGCGCATACTTTTCCGATGGTCAAGTTATCGATGTAACTCGCAATGCAACTTGGTCAACATCAAATCAAGCTGTGATCATAATAACGCAAACGGGGGCGAGTGCGGGTAATGCTTTAGCCGCCGAAGTTGGCGAAGCCCGTGTTACTGCTAGCTACGACTCATTAACTGCATCTGCGGACGCAAAAGTGACCGATGCTGTTGTTATCGAACTTAATATTTCCCCCATGATAAAACTATTCCAGCGGGTCTCAAGCAACCCTATCAAGCCTTCGCAAGCTTCTCTGATCATACAAGTAAAAATGTCACCCTTGAAGCTCGTTGGACAAGCTCAAAGCTTGATATTGCCGCTGTTGATGAGCAGGGAATTGCTTATACGATAAAACCGGGGCAGACCCAAATTCAAGCAGCGTTTTTAGGTGAAATAGCTGCGACATCTCTGTTTGTGAAGCAGGTTGAGCTGTTAGAGATACAGGTGACTCCGGCGGACGCTAGGGTCAATATTAATGAAAAGCAGCAATATAAAGCCCAAGCATTCTATAGTGATGGACACAGCGAAGATGTAACAAAAATTGCGACCTGGAACATAGATAACGACTCTGTTGCCAATGTGGTGCTCAGTGGCGAAAAGGCTGGCTTAGTAAGTGGCATTAGTCATGGCGAAGGGAATGTTATGGCAACCTTTGAATCCCATACCGGGAAAGCCAAGGTTAACGTTACAGATGTTGAATATTTAGGGATTAACATCGAGCCTGCTAACTCTTTAGTCGAGGTCGGGGCTTTTCAGCCGTTAACAGCGCTAGCAGTTTACCGTGATGCGGTTGGTGGTGTGAGATATAAAGATGTCACTTTACTGAGTGCCTGGCGTACTGAAAATCCCGAGATTGCGACAGTATCAGCAATAGGGGTCATTAAAGGTGAAGCGCAAGGCATGACGAATGTAGAAGCCTATTATCACGATCTCTACGGTGAAGCCCTGGTGAGTGTCGTTAACTCTCTGGTGACCAAACTCACGGTCACGCCCGATAACTTATCGGCCCCTGTTGGCACTAAAGGGCGTTATCAGGCGATTGCTGCCTATATCGATAGGCCCGATGAAGATGTAACTGAACTTGCAACTTGGTCTTCTAGTGATATTGATGTGGTGCATATCGTCACCTCGGGTATTGATGGTGGAACAGCGAGTGCGAACAAAGTGGGCAGCAGTGAGATCAGTGCGCAATTTGAGGATATTGTTGATAGCGTAAATGTTCAGGTTACTGCGGCTGTGATAGAGCGAATAGAGATAACTCCACGAGTCGATACTGTTTACTTGGAGAATATAACCCAGTTTTATGCCCACGCTTACTTCTCTGATGGAACCGTGCTAGATGTCACCTTAGACGCTAACTGGAAGAGTGATAGTCCCCAGATCGTCACGATCCAAACGGGGAGTTCGAGAGCAGGGCAGGCCATGGGAGTGAGCCAAGATGGAGCGGCCAGCATTTCGGCAGATTACGCTGGATTTAGTGATAGTTTATCGCTTAAAGCTGTACCGAACATGCCTGAAAGTATCGAAATTATTCCAAATGAATTGACACTTAAAAACGGTGGCTATGCAGAGGTACAGGTGATGGTGACCTATAGTAATGGTGATGTGTATGACTACGCTAAATATGTCGATTGGAGCTCAAGTGATGATAGCATCGCCTATGGCCATCAAGATGTGATTCGCGCCGAAGGTGTGGGTCACGCCACGGTGACAGCTACTATGGAAACGGTATCTGGTTCGGCAGAGGTAACCGTGACACCTTAAGCTTTTTTAAGCACAATTGACTCAGTTTAAACGAAAAAAGCAGCCGCTAATTTGGGCTGCTTTTTTTATTTGCTTTAGCTTAACACTGTGTTCAACTCTGGCCGATGGATAAGATAAATAAGTGCTAGATTTATGCTTATCGTTAACCACAGGATAAACTTAAATCTGCTCTTAGCCGACTTGTGTCTGAGCCACTGTTGGGCAAGCAGTGCACCGGGCCAGCCACCAGCCACACTTAATAGGTGCAGCTTTAATTCACTGACACGCCAACCTTGCTTCTTGGCTGCTCGTTTATCCCAACCATAGGCGATAAAGGTCACTAGGCTCGCCGAGATAAAGTAGAGCAGAAGCCAAAGAGGGGTGTGTTGTAGTGAGTAGCTAATGCTCAAGGTGGCAAAAAAGCCGAGAGCCACAGTTATGCTTAATCGATTTGGTTTGCTGCTAATTTTTCGGCTCGACTTTACGCTGCCGCCACTGAGCAGTTGCGCTTTTTCAGCGCGCCACTTACCTTGCTTGTCTTTAGCTAAGGTAAATTGGACTTGCTTACCGCTTTGCGGCCTAGGACTCTGACTAGCAAAGGCTGAAATATGAAGAAAAACCTGCTGTTTTTGCTCTGGGATTTGAATAAAACCAAATCCCTTATCGTCATTCCAACTGTCTATCACACCCGTTGATACTTGAGCTTTTGTCATCGAGATCTATCTACTTCTATTCACTAGGATCTAACCACGCGTTGTTAACAAGACTCTCCAGTGCAGCACTCATCTTGCAAGAACTGAATAAGACCTTCCAGACAATCAAATTGCGGGATGCAGTGTAGTACTCGGCCTTCTCTGTGCTGCTTCACCAGTCCGGCAGACATTAAACTCGATAGATGATGGGATAAGGTCGAATTTGGGATCTGCAGGATCTCCTGTAAATGGCCTACAGGTAGACCCTTTCGTCCCGCTTTAACTAGCGCCCTAAATAGGGTTAATCGAGTAGGGTGACCTAACTCTTTCAGCGCTTTTGCTGCAATTTCTGTGTCCATATACATAACTCGCAAAGAAAAATATGTTTCGGTAGTTTTGGAAATAATAGCAGGAAAACACTGACCGACAAACGATAATTTTGTCGGCCATTATTGTGCTCGTTTCTAAGATGGTTTCTTGGCGGGTTTTTCTGAAATCCACAGTTTAATCGTGCCTCGTACAACCACTACTCCATCGGTGTCATAGGCGGTAACGGGCACTAGCATGTCACCGGGCACCCACTGTTCAGGCTCAACTTCGGCAATACAGGTTATATCACTGCCAGCTTTGGCGGTGTAGTCTACGCTCATCCCTTTAGGGATCCACCTTAAGTGATGAGGAATAGATGCTTCAGCCATTACGCCCATCGCCATCTCTAGTCCGTTACAGATAGCAATCACATGTACCGTCTGAATATGATTGTGCACCGCCTTGCGTTTCTTTATCTGGCAGACACAGCGATTCACATTTAATTCACTTATGATGGGTTTTACTGTACCGAAGTAAGGCGCCATGCGGCTCACCATAAGTGAGAAAATCTTGTGACCAAATGGCAATCGAGTGACACGGTTATAGAGTGACATGACTTTGGTGGGCTTATTATTAGTATTTAGATCGCTCATCATTGCTTGTCCATTTTAATATGCTTTACTGGTCGGATGAGATTAACATCGAATTAACATAAAATGCTAGCCGAAGGTTAATTTAGCTTTATAAAAGTAAACTTCATTTCCTTTTTGATTGTAATGGAACGTATAATTTTGGCCGACGAACAGTCTTGACCGAATTAAGGATTAAAGTGAATTATTTACAGACCTACCTTAAAGGTATGGCAATGGGCGCAGCGGATGTGGTGCCTGGTGTTTCCGGTGGTACTATCGCCTTTATTACGGGTATCTTGGACCCACTACTGGAAAGCATTAAAAAAATTAGACCCTCTTTACTGGGCGTGATTAAAGAGAACGGAGTTAAAGCGGCCTTTATGCATATTAATGGTCCGTTTTTAGTCTGTGTGTTTGGTGGTATTTTGACCAGTATTTTAACTTTGGCTAAGTTGATTACTTATCTGTTGGAGAATCACCCTATTCCAGTATGGTCGTTCTTTTTTGGTCTTATCTTGATCTCGGTCATTCATATGCTCAAGCAAGTTAAGGGCTTTACACTTGGGCGTATAGCCTTATTTGCCTTGGGAGTCGTGTTTGCTTGGGGCATTACCATGTTAAACCCGATTGCGGTTGAGATGACCTATCTGAATGTGTTCTTGGGCGGCTGTATTGCCATTACCGCGATGATCTTACCTGGCATTTCGGGTAGCTTTATCTTGCTGTTACTTGGCTTATATACCCCAGTGATTGGCGCGGTTAAGAATTTTGACCTCGCAATTATGGCTACCTTTGCCGCTGGTGCCGCTATCGGCATACTCTGCTTTAGCCACGTATTGTCAGCACTGCTAAGAAAGTATCACGATGCGACATTGATGTTTTTAATTGGCTTGATGCTTGGAACATTAGGCAAGATCTGGCCTTGGAAAGAGGTGCTAACTTTTCGTGAAAACTCAAAAGGCGAAATGGTACCACTCGATGAGCGCGTGTTATCGCCCCTGCAGTATGAGCATATAACCGGTCAGCCTTCATTGCTAATGTATGCGGTTACCGCCATGTTTGCCGGTATTTTATTAGTATGGGGCTTAGAGCGATTTGCTAATAAAACACGTTAATTGATACCTTAAAAACAGATCTATCGAAAGCCAGCTTATTAGCTGGCTTTTTTTGGGTTGTAGCGGGAAGTAAGCAGGGCTATTGAGCATAGACCTGCAAAGCGTTGCTAGTGGTGGAGCGACTACGATGTCTTGCGGCTGTTATCGACCTGCTTCTTGTCGTAATACTCAAACGGAAACAGGTTTCTAATGCGCTGGGTGATGGTATCACTGACGTTAGCAGATACATGCAGGCGAACATCCCCTTGTTTCTCTGCTCTTACGGTGCAGGTGAGCTTGTTTGATTTAGCAATGGCGCGGCACTCTTTGGCAAACTTATCCGGTATTTTCCCCTTATGCGAGGTCATTCTCCCGTCCTTAAAGTGCATCTCGAACAGCGTTAAGCCTCTCTTACCACTGAAAATTAGCTTATAGATAATAAACACGGCGATGGCGATAAAAATAATTTTAAGCAGGGTTGGGGTCATGCGCTTTCCTTTTCTTTCGATTTTAGCCCTTAAGTTAAGATACTCTTGCTCAAGCTAATTTAAAAGTGCGCCACAGCACACAATCGCGAGATTTATAATTTGTGCTAAAGTGAATATGGAGTGGCTGCTAGCCAAGGGATTTATTGGCTTCTAAAACAAGTTAAGGACGACACCATGCAAATATCAAATTCTGAACGCTGGCTTGAGCTTTGTCAGAAGCAGGCGCAACTTATCGAAGAACTATCGGAAATTTTCCCAGAACGTCGCGAGCAGCATAAACAATTAAGTGACCGCTGGCGTCAGGTGGCAGATCACCTGAGCCATGAAGAGTTTGAGCATATGGCTAAATTAAAGTAGATATCGAGAGTTAGTTGAGAGCAAAACCTAAAAGAAAAACCGCCTTTCGGCGGTTTTTTATTGGGGGAAACTGTTTAGACTCGCTTTAACTTCTTAGCATTAATTGCATAGCTGCAAATTTGTAGCTTAAAAAGCATAACTTACGGTCGCAAGCACAGTGCCATCATTTCTCCATGGCTCTTTGGAATCGATGATGTTGTCATCACTTAAGTTAGTATCTAACCAAGCAAGAGATAGGCCTACACCACCAAGCTCAGTTGAGACTCCAATAGAGTAGTCGACATAGTCTTCACCCCAGTCACCCATATCAGGGTCATTCACACCTTCACCATAGCTGTAACCTACATGGGCATCGATGCTCCAGTTCTCGAAGATCTCATAGGAGTAGTTTAGCTCGGTGTAGTTTAGTGATAGATCTGCATTAGCGTAGTCATTGGTGTACCACTGCGCCAGATGGAAGCCGCCATAGTAGATGCCAGCATTAAGTTCTAGATATTGGCTACTATCATCCTGACCTGGGTATGTGTAATAGGTGAGTGTAACGTCATATTCCCACTCTTCATCGGCACCAAAGGCTCCCCAATAACCGGCATAAATATCTATCTCTACATCGGCATCATAGCTATCTTTATCAACATTACTCGCCCAAGCACCAAAGAAGAGACCATTTTCTAGGCTGTAGTCTAAGCTGCCTTGAACAGCAAAGTCGCCGGCAGTTTGAGATACACCGCGGAAGCGGTAATCGTTAGTGGCACTGATCTCGCCAGAGAACTCCGCTTGAGCTAGAGGGGCAAATAGCGCGGTAGAAAGTGATAGACCGACAATCTGGGCAATCCGTTTTTTATTGAGTTTCTTATACACGGTAATTTCTCCATTTTACTATGTTGACTGAGATGCTTTATTTTTAAGTGTTATACCAATCCCTTGTAGGAAGTTGGCGTTAAGCATCCTTTGGTTTTGCCAAACAGCAGCACAATGCTACGACCTCATGGCTCTAGGTGATTTCCTAAACGTCTACTGTTGGGCGTTAGCTTCGAAAATCACATATACCTTACGGCAGTTATCTAGCACCTCCCAGGTGCCTTCAAACCCTGCTGGAATGACAAACCTGTCACCCGTTTTCACCGTTATGCTGTGACCATTGTTATCGGTGACCTTGCTGGAACCCGATAAAATCTCACAATATTCATGTTCGCTATAGCTAACTTTCCAGCTGCCTACATCGCCTTGCCAAACGCCTGCGTGGAACTGTTCGCAATCGCTGGAGTAGTGGTTTTGTAACTCTTGCCCTGGATTACCTGCCAGCACTTTTTCGGCATCGAGTTTATAGCGCTCGATAGCGGTATTGAGCTTGGCAAAGTTAAGGATTGAATCTATGTTTTGCATCATGAGTGCTTCCATTTCACTGCTTAGTTAGCGCGGGTAAAGCTAAACCAAAAAAGCGCGGCCTAAGCCACGCCTCGTTATTGTTACTTCATTGTCGGCATCACAAACTCGGCCTTGGTGCCAGCGGCACTCTTGTTAGTCGATTGCGGCCAACGAGCGGTAATGGCTTTGCGCTTGGTATAGAAACGCACACCATCTGGGCCATGCATATGCAGAGGACCAAACAGAGAACGCTTCCAGCCACCAAAGCTATGGAATGCCATCGGCACAGGAATTGGCACGTTTACGCCTACCATGCCCACTTGTACGTTGTGGCAGAAGTGGCGCGCAGCCTCACCACTTTGAGTGAAGATGGCGGTGCCATTACCAAATTCATGATCGTTTATTAGTTGCAGCGCTTCGCTGTAATCTTTTACGCGCACGATGGCGAGAACAGGACCGAAGATCTCTTCCTTATAAATGGTCATCTCTGGGGTCACATGGTCAAACAAGCAGCCACCTAAGAAGTAGCCTTGCTGGTGATCGGTAACAGATAGCTCTCGCCCATCGGCAAGTAGCTGAGCACCCTCATTGACGCCAGTTTCGACATAATTGCTGACCTTTTCCAGATGCTGAGCCGAGATAAGTGGGCCCATGTCCATCTCTGGGGTGACGCCATTGCCGACTTTAAGCGCCTTGATCTGTGGCAGCAGTTTTTCGACTAATGCATCGCCCGATTCACCTACAGCCAATACCACAGAAATCGCCATGCATCGCTCGCCTGCACTACCATACGCCGCGCCCATCAAGGCGCCAACCGCTTGGTCAAGATCGGCATCGGGCATCAATAGCATATGATTCTTCGCGCCGCCTAGGGCTTGGACGCGCTTGCCGTGAGCCGATGCTGTTGAGTAGATATACTCGGCAATTGGGGTTGAACCGACAAAGCTAACCGCTTGCACATCTTTGTGTGTCAGTAGGGTATCAACGGCTTCTTTGTCGCCGTTAACCACGTTAAATACGCCATTTGGCAAGCCTGCTTCGGTGAGGAGTTCGGCCATGCGCATTACAGAGCTTGGGTCTTTTTCCGATGGCTTCATGATGAAGCTGTTACCGCAAGCAATTGCGATAGGGAACATCCACATAGGCACCATTACTGGAAAGTTAAACGGGGCAATACCCGCAACGACGCCGAGTGACTGGTTAAGGGTCCAAGCATCGACGCCACCACCGACCTGCTCGGTATGCTCGCCTTTCAACAGGTGTGGAATGCCACAGGCAAACTCGACGACTTCAAGGCCACGAATGATTTCACCTTTTGCATCGTCAAGTACCTTGCCGTGTTCACGGGTGATAAGCTCTGCAAGCTCATCCATATTGGCTTCGACTAAGGCTTTAAACTTAAACAGTACGCGAGAGCGATTAAGCGGCGTGACTTTAGACCATGACTCATGGGCTTTTTTTGCAATTTCGATGACGCCAGCGACTTCAACGGCGCTAGCAAGAGAGACTGTGCCACGTTGCTCACCTGTTGCAGGCTCGAAGAAAGCTTGAGTACGTTGGCTTGGCGCAGAGTGACCGCCGTTAATGTAATGGTTAATGGTGTGCATAACGCAAAATCCTAATGATCACTCCCCAAAGGGAGCAAATTGTGTTTATAAGTAATGGTTTTGCCCATTGCATTAACGCTGCTATCTCGGGTGGAAATGCAATGGGTACAGAGATTAACCGACAGCTTTAATCGCATCGCTAAGGGTATTAACGATCTGATCTATTTGCTGTTTGTCGACAATTAACGGTGGTGAAATCGCGATAATGTCACCGGTAGCACGCACTAAGGTGCCAGCTTCGAAACAGTGCTCGAATATCCCGAAGCCGCGCTTACCCACGCCCTTTTCGCTAGGAGCAAATTGAATGCCGCCAACAAGGCCTGTGTTGCGAATATCAATCACGTTCGGTAAGCCTTTTAGGCTGTGTACTGCATCTTCGAAGTAGCCTTCAAGCTCTTTAGTACGATCGAACAGCTTTTCATTTTCATAGATATTGAGAGTGGCAAGTGCTGCCGCTGCGGCTACTGGGTGGCCGGAATAGGTGTAGCCATGAAACAGCTCGATAGCGTTTTCAGGCCCCTGCATACAGGTATCATAGATATTATCGTCAACCAGTACTGCGCCCATTGGGATTGCGCCATTATTGAGTGCTTTTGCCGTGGTGATCATATCGGGTACTACGCCCCAACGCTGACTGGCAAAGGCGTCGCCAACACGACCAAATGCTGTAATCACTTCATCAAAAATAAGTAGGATGCCGTGCTTTTTGGTGATCTCGCGAAGCTTTTGCAGGTAGCCTTCTGGCGGCAAGATAACCCCTGCCGAGCCAGACATCGGCTCGACTATTACGGCGGCGATGTTTTCTGCGCCGTGCAGGGCAACCAGTTGCTCGAGTACTTCGGCTTTCTCGGCGCCTGTTTTTGGCATGCCGCGACAAAAGGCATTGCCTTTCATGTCTAATGTATGGGGGAGGTGGTCAACACCTTGTAGCAACTGCTGGTTAAAGGTCTTACGGTTATTACCGATACCACCAACAGAAATGCCGCCAAAGCCAACACCGTGATAACCCAGTTCGCGACCAATAAAACGGGTGCGAGTCGCTTCACCATTAGCGCGGTGATAGGTAAGGGCGATTTTTAGTGCGCTGTCGACAGATTCTGAACCTGAATTAGTGAAGAAGGCTTTATTTAGCCCTTTAGGACTGATTTGGGCTAAACGCTCGGCTAGCTCAAAGGCTAAAGGATGACCCATCTGAAAAGAGGGCGCGTAGTCCATTTCGTGGATCTGTTTGCTGACCGCTTCAGAGATCTCTTTACGTCCGTGTCCGGCGTTACAGCACCACAAACCTGCTGTACCGTCTAATATGGGGCGACCTGCGACATCTTTATAGTACATACCTTCGGCATGGGCGAGCATTCTCGGGCTCGACTTAAACTGCCTATTTGCCGTAAACGGCATCCAGTAATGTTCTAATGATTGCGCATCGCTTTGATTGTGCATCTGTGGATCTGCCATATCATCTACCTTGATTCAGTTTAATTATTGTTTTTATCTGTTGCTTTTTTAGGCAAGCGGTCGATATATTCCATGCTATGTCAGAAATAATGAACATGAAAGCTTTTTGTGCATTTATTTGTAGCAAAAATGAAGTTTTTGTAAAATATATTGAAATTAAGATGCTAATAAGCGTAATCTTTAGCCACACCTTTTTGTGGTAATCCGCCTGTAGATGGCGCTTTAACCGCATTAACCCTTATTCTAATTATTATATTCAGCGTTAAGAGGTCATCATGAGCACACCAGAAAGCCGCACTCAGTGGCAAGCATTAGCAGATTCTATGTCGATAAATGGCTCCGCCTTTATTGCCGGCGAGTATATTGACGCACAATCAAAGCAAACCTTTGACTGTATTAGCCCGATTGATGGCAAGGTCTTAGCTAAGGTGGCCAGTTGTGATGAAGCTGACGCCAATATTGCGGTACAAAATGCCAGAGAGACATTTGAAAGCGGTGTGTGGGCGAACCTTGCGCCAGTTAAGCGCAAGCAAGTGATGATACGTTTCGCAGACTTGCTAGAGCAAAATGCGGACGAATTAGCGCTATTAGAAACCTTAGATATGGGTAAGCCTATTCAATACTCTAAGGCGGTGGATGTGGCGGGGGCTGCCCGTGCAATTCGCTGGTCTGGTGAGGCGATTGATAAAATTTACGATGAGATCGCGCCGACGGCCCATAATGAAATTGGCATGATCACTCGGGAAGCCGTAGGCGTGGTTGCAGCAATTGTGCCGTGGAACTTCCCTATGCTAATGGCGTGCTGGAAACTCGGTCCAGCGCTTGCAACGGGTAACAGCGTGGTGTTAAAACCCTCTGAGAAGTCGCCGTTAACCGCGATTCGTATGGCGCAAATTGCCGTTGAAGCGGGCATTCCAAGCGGCGTATTAAACGTGCTGCCAGGTTTTGGACATACGGTAGGTAAGGCGTTGGCGCTGCATATGGATGTCGATACCTTGGTATTTACCGGCTCAACTAAGATTGCTAAGCAGTTGATGATTTACGCGGGTGAGTCAAACATGAAGCGCGTCTGGTTAGAAGCGGGCGGCAAGAGCCCGAATATTATCTTCAATGATGCGCCAGATCTGAAAAAAGCAGCCGAGGCAGCAGCCTGTGCGATTGCCTTTAACCAAGGTGAGGTCTGCACCGCAGGTTCACGCTTGCTGGTGGAGTCAGGTGTCAAAGATGAACTTATCGCCTTGATAGCGCAGGAGCTTAAGGGCTGGACGCCGGGACATCCGCTCGATCCAAATACCACCTCTGGCGCTGTTGTCGATAAGCAGCAGCTAGATAATGTGCTTGGCTTTATTCAGTCAGGGATCGATGACGGCGCCACCTTAAATCACGGAGGCTCTCAGGTGATGCAAGAATCGGGTGGTGTGTATATCGAGCCGACAATTTTCTCCAATGTAGACAACAAGATGACCATTGCCAAAGAGGAGATCTTTGGCCCCGTTTTATCTGTCATTACTTTCGATGGCATGCAGCAGGCGATTGAGATTGCTAATGATACTATCTATGGCCTAGCAGCTGGTGTTTGGACGTCTGATATCAATAAAGCTCACAAGACCGCGAAGGCACTTCGCAGCGGCATGGTGTGGATTAATCATTATGATGGTGGCGATATGACGGCACCATTTGGCGGCTATAAGCAGTCGGGGAATGGCCGAGATAAGTCGCTACATGCGTTTGACAAATACACTGAAATTAAGGCCACTTGGTTGGTGTTAGAGTAGTTAAAACTTGAGTATATCCTGATGGCACGCTGGCCCCAATAGGGTGGTGTTATTACGGTACTTTAAGCCCCTGAGTGCAAACTTGGGGGCTTTTTTATTGGGCCGTTCTCGCCGATTACTGTTAACTTCATTCGTGCGAATATTATCTTGACCTGTCTATAGCTTCATAGTTTATCGTATGCGTTAACTGGAGGAAATCCTATGTACCGAATTACTGAATTAGCCCAAAAAGTCGGCTTAAGCCGTTCGACGCTTTTGTACTACGAAAAGTTGGGATTGATTTCGGCACAGCGTCAAGCCAATGGCTACCGAAGTTACTCCGAGCAAGACGTTCAACGCTTAAAGTTATTGCAGCAGCTGCAGGCGGGGGGATTAACCCTTAAAGAGTGTCAGAGCTGCTTAGAAACCAGAATCGATAGAGAGTTGTTATTAGAGCGCCTTAAGGTGCTGGATGAAGAAATAGCCCAGAAACACAAGGCGAGAGAACTGCTCGGTGCAATGCTGGGTTTGAGTTCGATGAGAGAGTGGCACCAAACCACTGAAAAACAGGCTCCCAATGCACATCTAGATTGGTTGATGAAGCAGGGCTTCGATGAAAAACAAGCGCTAAGACTTAAGTGGCTATCAAAAGATATGAATGAACATGAGCAGTATATGGCTGACTTTGAGCTGATTTTTACTGGGTTAACAAGATTAGGCCCTGGTACCGAAACAGACTCACGAAGAGCGCTCAATGCTGTTCAACGCCATAGGGTTAAGGCTGAGCCGCTAAACTTTGCCGGTGAGTTATTAGAGATAGCCTGCGGTAAAGGGATCGCGAGTCGTGTGTTGGCTCAGCATTCTGAATTTGCTATCACTGCGCTGGATAATGATCAGTCTAGTTTGGACGCCTTGCAACAGAGTTTGCAGCCATTAACACTAACTCAAAAAGTGACAACCGTGTGTGCGAGTATGACTGAGTTGCCGTTTGAGCAGCATCAATTCGACGTCATCTGGTGTGAAGGTGGCGCTTATATCATGGGAGTTGAGCAAGCTTTTAACGACTGGAAGTCTCTTCTCAAGCCTGAAGGCTACTTAGTCATTAGTGATTTAGTCTGGGCTACAGATAAACCTAGTGGTGAGTCGCACGAATTCTGGCAACAAGAGTATCCAGATATGGTCACTGTAAAGCAGCGCATTGAGCAGGCTAAGTTGGCAGGCTATGAGTTGATTGATAGCTTTCCACTCAGTGAGCAAGCTTGGAGTGATTATTATCAGCCGCTTCAGACTCGTATCGATGAGTTAGCGCCTTTGATGCCGAACTCAAAGGCGCTGTTAGACGTTAACAAAGAGCTAGAAATAGCAGCTAAACGGCAAGGTCAGTTCGACTATCAAATGTTGATCTTACAAAAGATTTAATCACTCCAGATTATAAGATTATTAGGAAAATAGAGATGAAGTTTTTACAGTGCAACACAGATAACGCCAAAGCGATCTCGCATCTTTTCAATGAAACCTTTACCGCCTCAGAAGGCGTGGATGAAGGTAAGGTCATTGGTGAGTTAACCACAGAGCTAATGTGCACCACAGCGAGTGAAGACCTGTTTATCTTTGTAGCTATCGAGGCCGATACACTCGCTGGCTGCATTATGTTTTCAAAGTTAACTTTTGCAACTGGCATTAATGCTTTTATCTTGTCACCTGTTGCGGTTCAACCTAGCTTTCAACGACAAGGCGTGGGCCAGAAACTGATTCAGTTTGGCCTGGATAGCTTGCAAAGCAAAGGTGTAGAGCTTGCCTTTACCTATGGCGATCCAAACTATTACTCGAAAGTGGGTTTTAAGCAGATAAGTGAAGAGGTCGTAAAGGCGCCTCAAGCATTAACTTATCCTGAAGGTTGGCTGTCACTGTCACTTACTGGTGACGAGTTACAGCCAGTGATAGGCCGCTGCAGTTGTGTAGCTGCATTAAATAAAGCCGAGTACTGGTAATACTTTCCTAGCTTATTAGCATAATAAATCCAGAAACTTTAACTCAGTCGCTAACGATATAATCTTAAACGGCTATCATTGCTGTGAAGTGAAATGTCAGTAAAGCCTAGTGAGAACCTAACCCTATGAGTCATGAACATTTTAAAGGTCGATTTGAGGTCGAACTGAAGTATCGTTTGGCCGATAAGCAAGCTTTTTTAGCGGTACTGAATTCGCTAAAGCATGAGGTGATGTTTGAAGATAATATCGAGTCAGACTGGTATTTCGATACCCCAAACCAGCAGCTTTTAGCGCAAAATAAGAGTGTCAGCATACGTGAGTGTAAGCCGTCGGGGATCAAGCTTTGGATAGTTAAAGGGCCTGAGGCCGATCGCTGTCAGGCCACCAATATCACAGATGTCGATAATGCCAAGAGCATGCTTAATACCATGGGTTATGAGCTCAAATTAGAGATGGTAAAGCAGCGCAGTATCTACTTTGTCGGCAAGTTCCATATTACGGTGGATCACTTAGCTGGGATAGGTGATTTTGCCGAGTTTGCCATCATGACCGATAACGAAGCCATGTTAGAAGTCTATCGTGCTGAGCTGGTGGATTTAGCGGCTCAATTTGGACTGACGGAAACACAACTTGAGCACAAATCATATCGTAGCCTTCAGGCAAGCAAAGCTGATAATAGATAGTTACTCTTGAGTTAAATACAGATTGAAAATTCCTAGAAATGACTAATAAATATAGGGCTGCAAAAAATGAAAACAATAGGTATGTTAGGCGGCATGAGCTGGGAGTCTACTGCAAGTTACTATAAGGCTGTCAATGAAGGAGTAAAGGCAAGGCTCGGTGGTCTGCACTCTGCAAAAGTGTGTCTCTATAGTGTCGATTTTGAACAAATAGAAAGACTGCAGCATGCTGGAAAGTGGCAAGAGACGGCGGAGATATTGTCTGATGCGGCTAAAAATGTTGCAGCTGGCGGCGCTGATTTTTTACTCATTTGTACGAATACAATGCATAAGGTGGCGGATGAGATCCAGGCTCAGCTCTCAATTCCTATTTTACATATAGCCGATGCAACTGCAGCAAAGCTGGTGGCTAATGGGGTGACTAGAGTGGGCCTGTTGGGGACGCGATTCACCATGGAGCAAGATTTCTATAAAAGTCGGCTGATAAACCAATTCGGTATAGAAGTGATAGTTCCAAATGAAGCGGAGCGCAATCTTGTGCATCAGGTTATTTATGAGGAGTTATGCCAAGGGGTGGTTAACTCCACTTCAAAGCAGCAATATCTGGATATCGTTAATGCCTTACATGCACAAGGAGCCCAAGCGGTCATTCTGGGGTGTACCGAGATTGCATTATTGGTTGGGCAACAAGATACCCAAGTGCCTCTCTATGATACGACAGCGATCCACTGTGAATATGCGGTCGAGATGGCATTAAGTTAAGAAGTTACCCAGAGATAATGCGATGACTTCGAAAGGTAAGAAGAGGCCATGAAAGACCTGAAGAATACGAAGAAAAGCTAACCTGATATTTTCTTTTCTTCGTGTCCTCAGTGTAGTGAACAGAGTGAACGCTTCGTGGTTGATCGCTTTTAAAACACGGTTAAAAAATATCTTTGAATCTATGGTACAGCATGCCCATTGCTAATAGTGGCGAGCGCAGGTGCGGGCCGCCGGGAAAGGTCATATGGGGGATTTTGGCAAACACATCGAAACGTTCGGCTTGAGTGGTAATTGCCTCGGCGATTAGCTTTGCTGCCATATGGGTGGCATTAACGCCGTGACCCGCATACGCTTGGGCATAAAAGATATTCTTGGCATCGGGTAGACGACCGATTTGCGGTAATCGGTTAGCGCCGATGCCCATCATGCCGCCCCATTCATAGTCGATACGCACGCCTTTTAGCTGCGGGAATACTTTTTCAAGATTGGGTCTTAGAGCGGCTTCGATATCTTTTGGATCTTTACCAGAATAGGTACACAGACCGCCAAATAGCAGGCGGTTATCTTCAGATAGATGGTAGTAATCAAGATCAACCCTTAAGTCGGCAAAGGCCATATTTTTAGGAATGATGGCATCACATTGCTCCTGCGTTAGCGGCTCGGTGGCCAAGATGTAGGTGCCAGCAGGTAATACTTTGCTGCCAATGTTCTGTTCTAAATCGACGCCTAAGTAGGCATTGCCAGCAAGGACTAAGTATTGGCAATTGACTTCGCCATGCTCAGTAATCACCTTAGGCTTATCGCCCTTAATGATTTTTGTTGCGGCGCTGTATTCAAACATCTTAACCCCTAAGCTGCGGGCAACTCGGGCTTCGCCTAGGGCTAAGTTAAGCGGATGCAGGTGACCACTGGCCATATCCACTAAGGCGCCTTGATAAAAATCGGAGCCTATAACCTCACCGATGCGAGACTTGTCGAGTAAGGTCATGTTGTGGCCGTAGCCTATCTTGCTCAAGTGTTCAAAATCTTCTTCAAGCTCCGTCATATGGCGGGGTCGAATCGCTAAGTCGCAGTAACCCATCTGCAAGTTACAATCGATATTGTGCTCGGCTACGCGTTGCCTAACGATATCTACTGCCTCGAAGCCCATCTGCTCGATGGCCTTAACGCCTTCGCTGCCAATGATATTGCTAAACTGGCTAACGTCATGACCAATTCCACGGATAAGTTCTCCACCGTTACGCCCAGAAGCGCCCCAGCCGATCCGCTTAGCCTCAAGTAACGCCACACTGAAGCCTTTTTGTGCTAATTCGATAGCGGTATTAATACCGCTAAATCCACCGCCCACCACACACACATCTACATCAAGCACCTCTTCTAAGCGTGGTGATTGATGTAATTCTTTCGCTGTTGCAAAGTAATATGATGCGGGATATTGGTCGCTATGCACCGGGCTTCTAGTTGACATCTTCTCTCCAAGTATATGTTTTTATTGTAAGTTGGAATGCTGACGGTATATTCTATGTTATATAAATAAATTATTTACATATGTTCGTTATTTTTAACACGCTTTCCTGTAGAATACAAACTCGCTTACTAGAATTCATTACGCTGTTAATCAAAATCGGCTCTAGTCGTGCCGAGGACTCCTTGTATGACTCTGCATGTTGTTGGAGGCAAAGAACGGTTACTTCAATTAGGGGAATATTTTGGATATCGGAGAAAACCTTAAACGGGTGAGAAAAGAAAAGGGCTTATCCCAACGAGAGTTGGCTAAGCGTGCAGGAGTGACCAACAGCACTATCTCAATGATTGAGAAAAATAGTGTGAGCCCTTCGGTCAGTTCACTTAAAAAAGTACTTTCAGGTTTGCCTATGTCTTTAGTGGATTTCTTTTCTATCGAAGACTCCACATTGGTAGAGCAGAAGGTGGTATATCGTAGCGATGAGCTATTAGATATCGGCGACGGCATGCTGGACTTTAAGTTGATTGGTCGAGACTTTCCCAATCGCGCTATGTCTGTGATGAGCGAAACCTACCCACCTGGGTCGGATACTGGCATTGAGATGCTTAAGCATGAAGGTCAAGAAGCTGCCATGGTCATTGAGGGACGTCTTGAGCTGACTGTTGGTGAGGAAGTCTTTGAGTTAGAAGAAGGCGATAGTTATTACTTTAATAGTGAGTTACCCCATCGTTTTCGTAATCCGTTTGATGAGCCTTGCCGCATCATTAGCGCCACAACACCTGCTAATTTTTAGTTTATTTCCTCTGTTTTCTGTAAAGCTAGCTTACCGGAGAGTGTTTCACTTTCTTAACGGTAACTAGCTTGTTATCTATATCAATATTCTGCAGTTTTCCCTTTATATAACATTACCCGCTAGGCAGTTCTACTCGATGCTGTTTTTATGCTTTTATGTAAATAATTTTAAGCATCAGCTGTGCTTGAATGTGACCTGTATCATACTCGATGTTTATGCTTTTAATGCATAAAAAACTTATTATTATGCATTTTAACATAAAGCGATACAAACCTTGTTCCGCGTAACTCGTTGATATTCAACTTGTAATCTTGTTTGTTTGTTTTATTTAACAATCCTTTCACCTTCGCTATTGCCTAGTTAATTGATTCCGTGTAGTGTGTGAAAAAATGAACGATTGAGTGGTAACTGTTCATTATTCAAAATTTCGTAAATCAAGATAAAAACTATACAAAAATAATTCTAAAAATTACGAAGCAAAGGATTGAAGGTGTTTTATGTCAGAAGTTGGGCTCGCAGTTGTTGGCGTGACAGCATGTAATATGCAGTTGGGCTTACACCCCTTTAATATAGTGGGTGAAAAGTATCTTCTAGCAATCGCAGATGCGACACAATCTTGGCCATTGGTTATTCCAGCTTTAGGGCATTGCCCTGCCGAGGTTGTACTTTCTCGTTTGGACGGAATTTTATTCACCGGCTCCCCCTCAAATATCGAACCGCATCATTTTGACGGCCCCGCAAGTGATGAGGGAACACATCATGATCCTAAGCGCGATGCGACAACCTTACCTCTGTTAAAAGCGGCAATTGATGCTGGCGTGCCAGTGCTTGCGATCTGCCGTGGCTTTCAAGAGATGAATGTTGTGTTTGGTGGCAGTTTGCATCAAAAGTTGCATGAGCTGGGCGGGTTTATTGAGCATAGAGAAGACAAAACGAAATCCGTAGAAGTGCAATATGGTATTTCCCACGAGGTTCAAATAGAACCTGGGGGACTGCTTCACGATGCATGGGGCCGCAGCTCTGCAGAGGTGAACTCTGTCCATACCCAAGGCGTAGACCGCCTTGGGGTTGGGTTGCGGCCAGAAGCATATGCAACCGATGGTCTGATAGAAGCCTTTTCTGTCAGAAACGCAAAGAATTTTGCACTAGGTGTGCAGTGGCATCCGGAGTGGAAGGCACTTGATAGTCCTTTTTATACCGCGATCTTTGAAGCTTTTAATAAAGCATGCCAGCGCCGTGCAGCAAGCAGAGTGAAATAAATATGAAAAAGTTAGTCAGTTATTTAAAAGAACACAAAATTACCGAAGTTGAATGTGTCGTCTGCGATATGACAGGCATTGCACGTGGCAAGATTGCGCCTGTTGGCAAGTTTATTGACGAGAAAGGCATGCGTTTGCCAGAAAGTGTGTTGTTGCAGACGGTAACAGGCGACTATGTCGATGACGAATCTTATGATGCGCTACTCGATGAAGCGGATATCGATTTTGTCTGTGTCCCTGATGAAAACGCCGTGTTTAAGCTGCCATGGACCATAGAAGCAACCGCTCAGGTGATCCACGATACCTATGACAAGATGGGTAACCCTATCGAGTTGTCTCCTCGTAACCTGCTAAAAAAAGTGCTTAAACTTTATGACGATAAAGGTTGGAAGCCAGTGGTTGCACCTGAGATGGAGTTTTATTTAACGCGCATTAATGAAGATCCTGATCAACCACTTATTCCGCCAGTTGGTCGCTCGGGCCGCCAGGAGTCGGGTCGCCAGTCTTTTTCTATCGACGCAGCGAATGAGTACGACCCGCTATTTGAAGACATGTATGACTGGTGTGAAGAGCAGGGCTTAGATATCGACACCTTAATCCATGAAGAGGGCACCGCGCAGATGGAGATTAACTTCTCCCATGGTGATGCACTGTCTCTTGCTGACCAAGTCTTTGTATTCAAGCGTACCCTACGCGAAGCCGCGCTTA
Organism: Shewanella pealeana ATCC 700345; assembly: GCF_000018285.1. Lineage (NCBI taxonomy): Bacteria > Pseudomonadati > Pseudomonadota > Gammaproteobacteria > Alteromonadales > Shewanellaceae > Shewanella > Shewanella pealeana. Next base: position 1,153,714 of record NC_009901.1, read on the forward strand.
AGCATAATGTTTGCGCCACCTTTATGGCGAAACCTGTAACTAATGAGCCCGGCAGTGCGATGCATCTGCATCAGAGTATTGTCGACACTAAATCGGGCAATAACATCTTCTCCAATGAGGATGGCACTAAGAGCCCGCTGTTTTATAGCTATATTGGCGGTCTGCAAAAATTCATTCCTGAGTTATTGCCACTATTTGCGCCAAACGTGAACTCCTTCCGCCGCTTCCTACCGGGCGCTTCGGCTCCGGTTAACCTTGAGTGGGGCGAAGAAAACCGCACTTGTGGTCTGCGAATTCCAGAGTCTTCACCGCAAAACTTGCGTATTGAAAACCGTATCGCAGGCGCCGATGCCAACAGCTACTTGTCGATAGCGGCGAGTCTGTTATGTGGTTACATGGGCATGGTCGATGATGTTAAGCCATCGACGCCAGTGCAAGGCCGTGCAAATGAGACCCGCGGCGGCGCGGCACTGCCATTAACCCTTGAAGAGGCGTTAGCCATCATGGCCGAAAGCTCGGCTTGTCGAGAATACTTGGGCGATATCTTCACCAATGGTTATATCGCGGTGAAACAGGCCGATCTTGAGAACTACCGCCGCGTGATCAGCTCATGGGAGCGTGAATTCCTGCTGCTGACGGTGTAGGTATGAGTTGCAGCGAAGCGTTTTGGGGACGTGTCGCTGCAGTTGAAACTGATTGCAATATGTAAAGTAAGTTATTCATACAGATAGCATTTTAATGAGTGTTATCTATATGAAAGCTGTAAAGCAGTACCACACTGCCGATGCGGTTTTTCAGGTGTAGCATTGGTGAACAATAAGAACTAAAGCCGACAATACGGCAACACAATGTATGGACAGCAGAGGTCGATTTACTGCTGCTACGCTACCAAGGAGATAGCATGAAACTTTTTAAAAAGGCGACCACACTTGCCCTCGTCACCGCAAGTGTAATGGCTTCGACTACCGCATACGCTGAGGAAGTTGTTCGAGTTTATAACTGGTCAGATTATATTGCCGAAGATACCTTAGAGAACTTCCACAAAGAGACTGGCATCCGTGTTGTTTATGATGTGTTTGACAGTAATGAAGTGGTTGAAGCTAAGCTACTTTCAGGTCGCTCTGGTTACGATATCGTTGTTCCATCTAATAGTTTTCTCGCTAAGCAAATTAAAGCGGGTGCCTTCCAGAAGTTAGATTCTAATCAACTACCAAATCATAAGAATTTAAGCCCAGAGCTAATGACTCAGTTAGAGTCAGCCGATCCGGGTAATCAATACTCTGTACCATACCTTTGGGGAACCAATGGTATCGGTTATAACGTCGAAAAAGTTAAAGCTGTACTGGGGGAAGATGCGCCTGTTGATTCTTTAGAGCTTATCTTCAACCCTAAGTATGCCGAGAAGGTGTCTCAGTGTGGATTGTCTTTGCTTGATAGTGCCGATGAGATGATCCCGATGGCGCTTATCTATCTTGGGCTGGATCCAAACAGCACTAAAGCGGATGACTTTAAGAAGGCCGGTGAAGTGCTTGCTAAGGTGCGCCCTTATATCACTTACTTCCACTCATCACGTTATATCACTGACTTAGCGAATGGCGATATCTGTGTGGCATTTGGTTATTCTGGCGATATTTTCCAGGCTGCGGATCGCGCCGATGAAGCTGAAAATGGTAATACCATCGAATATTCAATCCCTAAAGAGGGCTCAAACCTTTGGTTTGATATGTTAGCCATTCCTGCTGATGCGGCTAACGTTAAAAACGCTCACACCTTTATCAATTATCTGCTGCGCCCAGAGGTGATTGCGCCTATCACTAACTATGTGGCTTATGCGAACCCGAACGTGCCAGCGTTGCCGTTAGTGGATGAAGATGTGCGTACTAACACTTCTATCTACCCAACTAAAGAGGTGTTAGATCGTTTATATGTTGGCGATGTGCGTCCAATGAAATCACAGCGTTCATTAACGCGAGTTTGGACCAAAGTGAAATCAGGCTACTAAGTAGAATAGGGCAAGGTATCGTCTTGCCCTTTTTGATCGGAAAGAAACAGATAAATAGATACAAAGGGCGGAGGTTATCGCCCTTAGTTGGAGAAGTAATATGGCTAGTACCTTAGACGTCACCAATAACTCGATTAAAAAGACGCAGGGCGAAGTGCTACTTCAGATAGACAGAGTCAGTAAGCTATTTGATGAAGTGCGTGCAGTAGATGATGTCACGCTCAATATCAAAAAAGGGGAGATTTTTGCTTTGCTAGGTGGGTCAGGATCGGGTAAGTCGACTCTGCTCCGTATCCTGGCAGGATTTGAAAAGCCGTCTGAGGGACGTATTTTTTTAGATGGTGAAGATATCACCGACATGCCGCCACATGAACGACCTATCAATATGATGTTTCAGTCTTATGCACTGTTTCCTCATATGACGGTGGCGCAAAATATTGCCTTCGGTCTGAAGCAAGATAAGTTGCCTAAAGCAGAGATAGAGTCTCGTGTGCAGGAGATGCTTAAGCTGGTGCACATGGAAAGTTACGCAAAGCGTAAACCTAACCAGCTATCAGGCGGTCAACGTCAACGTGTCGCCTTAGCCCGCTCGCTGGCGAAACGTCCTAAGTTATTGTTGCTCGATGAGCCTATGGGAGCGCTAGATAAAAAGCTACGCACTCAGATGCAACTTGAGGTTGTGGATATTCTTGAGGCCGTAGGCGTGACCTGTGTGATGGTAACTCATGACCAAGAGGAAGCCATGACCATGGCGGCGCGGATCTCGATTATGAACGAGGGCTGGATTGCCCAAACAGGCTCTCCTACCGATATTTATGAGAGTCCAAATAGCCGTATGGTGGCCGAGTTTATTGGCAGTGTTAACCTATTTGAAGGTGAGATAGTTGTCGATAAAGCGGATCATGTACTTATCGAATGCCAAGGTTTATCGCAAAAACTGTTTATCGATCATGGTGTATCAACCAGTGTTGAGGACAAAACGGTATGGGTCGCAGTTCGCCCCGAGAAGACGCGTATTACCCGTGAGCAACCCCAAGGAGAGCACAACTGGTCTAGCGGTGTGGTTGAAGATATTGCTTATCTAGGTGGTATTTCGGTGTACTACATCCGTCTACCTAATAACTTGCTAATTCAAACTATCATGACTAACCGAGAACGTCGCTCCGATCCACCAACGTGGGAAGAGGCGGTTTTCATTAGCTGGGAGGCCACCAGCGGAGTGGTCCTTAGAGCATAAGGATTCAATCATGAAAAAGCCGTTAAAATTTCGATTACCCAAAGGCCAATGTTGGACCATAGGTGTCCCATACTTTTGGCTACTGATGTTCTTCGCACTACCTTTCGCTATTGTACTTAAGATCAGTTTCTCAACCCCTATCATCTCGATACCGCCTTACGAGCCATTGTTTCAGTATGCAGAAGAATCGCTGCAGATCATGCTCAACTTGGGCAATTACTTGCTCATTCTCGATGATTCCTTGTACTACAACGCTTATCTAAGTTCACTTAAGATGGCGACTATCTCAACCATAGGCTGTTTACTCATAGGCTATCCGATGGCCTATGCCATTGCTCGTGCGCCTAAGCGTAACCAAACCATGTTAATCCTGTTGGTGATGTTACCTTCTTGGACCTCTTTCCTTATCCGGGTTTACGCCTGGATGGGCATATTGAGCAACAATGGTGTGATCAATAACTTGTTGATGTGGACCGGCATTATCTCCGAGCCTTTGCAGATCTTAAATACCAATACCGCGGTCTATATAGGCATTATCTACAGCTATTTGCCGTTTATGATCTTGCCGCTGTACGCCAACCTGTCTCAACTCGATGGTAGCTTGCTAGAGGCGGCTGCAGATCTCGGTTCTCGCAGTCTCAATACTTTCTGGAAGGTGACGCTACCGTTATCGAAAGGCGGGGTGATTGCTGGCTCTATGTTGGTGTTTATTCCTGTGGTAGGTGAGTTTGTGATCCCAGAGTTACTCGGTGGCCCAGACTCATTGATGATAGGTAAGATTCTTTGGCAAGAGTTCTTCAATAATCGTGACTGGCCGGTGGCCTCCGCGCTTGCGATTGTGATGTTAGGGCTACTGATTATCCCGATAACCCTGTTCCACCGCTATCAGGCTAAAGAGATGGAGAAGACAGCATGAAGAAGTTAAATTTCTCTACCGTTATGCTTTGGGCTGGGATGTTTTTCCTGTATGCGCCAATGTTTATCTTGGTTATTTACTCATTTAACGAATCTAAGCTGGTTACCGTTTGGGCTGGATTTTCGACTAAATGGTATGGCGAACTGTTTCGCGATCAGCAGATCCTCGATGCGGTTTGGACCAGTTTACAGGTGGCGTTTTACGCTTCGACCATGGCGGTGATCTTGGGTACCATGGCCGCTTTTGTAATGACTAGATTTGCCCGGGGCTGGGGTAAGTTAACCCTATCGAATATGATCACCGCGCCTCTGGTTATGCCTGAGGTGATCACAGGTCTGTCTTTGCTACTGCTATTTGTACATATGGCTGACTTCTTTGGCTGGCCTGCTGAGCGTGGTATGTTGACTGTATGGATAGCCCATTCAACCTTCTGCGCGGCCTATGTGGCGGTAGTCGTATCTTCGCGCTTACGTGAGATTGACCGCTCGGTCGAAGAAGCGGCTCAGGATCTTGGCGCGACGCCATTTAAAACCTTCTTCGCCATTACGGTACCTATGATCTCGCCGGCCTTGGTGGCTGGTTGGTTATTGTCATTTAGTCTATCTCTTGACGACTTAGTGATCGCCAGCTTTGCATCGGGCCCAGGTGCGACAACTTTACCTATGGTGGTGTTCTCGTCTGTGCGCATGGGGGTCTCTCCTAAAATTAATGCACTGGCTACTTTGATCATTCTTATCGTGTCACTCATCGCATTTATCTCTTGGTACTTCGCACGTCGTGCGGATATTAAGCAGCGCTCTAGTTCAGCTTAACCTCATCAGTGTCATTCGGGTATGAAAGGGCTATTGCGCGCTTTCATACCCGTTAGCTCTATCGTTATCCTTATTTGCTGAAGAGGCGGACCCTGCAACAGGTTATCTCATCGAGAACTAACGATCCGCAGCTTAAGCGTAAAGCACAAAAGGACAGAAGTTATGTCAATAATAATCAATGAAAGACAGGCGGAAACCATGATTACTACACCCCATGCAGATTCATACTATGCGGCGTCGGCTAACGACAAGACCGAGCGTCCGATGCTACAAGATAATATCGACACCGATATCTGTATTATTGGTGCCGGTTACACTGGATTGTCGACCGCACTGCACCTACTCGAGATGGGCTACAAGGTGACAGTGCTTGAGGCGGCGCGCATCGGCTGGGGCGCATCGGGGCGTAATGGCGGCCAGATAGTTAACAGCTTTAGCCGTGATATTGACTCCATTGAGAAAACCGTTGGCACCGAGGCGGGTAAGCTGTTTGGCGAGATGGCCTTCGAAGGTGCGCGCATTATTAAAGAGCGAATTAAAAAATATAATATTGACTGCGATCTGCAAGATGGCGGGGTGTTTGCCGCACTAAATGATAAGCAGATGGGCCACCTGCAAGCGCAAAAATCGCTGTGGGAAAAACATGGTCATATGAACCACCTTGAGTTGCTGGATAAAAACGACATCCGTAAAGTAGTGAATACTGAGTCCTATGTTGGCGGGTTACTCGACAAGAGTGGCGGCCATATTCACCCGCTCAACTTGGCGCTAGGTGAGGCCCAAGCGGTCGAATCACTAGGTGGTCAAATATTTGAAGGCTCGGCGGTGATTAAGGTCGAAGAGGGCGAAAGTCCAGTGGTTCATACCAGCCATGGCAGTGTTAAGTCTAAGTTTGTTGTGGTTGCGGGTAATGCCTACCTTGGCGGCTTGATACCTAAGCTACAAGCGAAATCTATGCCTTGCGGCACGCAAGTGATCACCACTGAACCTTTAGGTGAAGAGCTGGCTAAAAGCCTATTGCCACAAAACTACTGCGTCGAAGATTGTAATTACCTGCTCGATTACTTCCGTCTATCTGGTGATAACCGCCTGATTTATGGCGGCGGCGTGGTATATGGCGCTAGGGATCCAGCTGACATTAAGTCGATCATCGGGCCCAAGATGCTCAAGACCTTTCCGCAACTTAAAGATGTGAAGATTGATTACACTTGGACGGGTAATTTCCTGCTGACTCTGTCTCGACTTCCACAAGTAGGGCGCATTAGTAGCAATATTTACTATTCACAAGGCTGTAGTGGCCATGGCGTTACTTACACTCATTTGGCGGGTAAGATCTTAGCCGAGGCGATAAACGGTCAGGCGACTAGATTCGATGCCTTTGCGGGCTTGCCACACTACCCATTCCCTGGCGGGCATATGTTCAAGGTGCCTTTTAGTGCCATTGGCGCTTGGTATTACACCATGCGTGACAAGTTAGGTGTGTAACCTTATCGAGAGTATAGGGAAACCAATCACGTTTACAGCAGTCGAAAGGCGATAAGCGTTTAAGCAAATTAAGGAGTCACCCGTGCAGTTAAATGATATGAGTTTACTACGCCAGCAATGTTATATAGATGGTCAGTGGCTTGAAGCCATCAGTGGTGAAAAGGTTGAGATAGCCGATCCCGCCACCCATAGAGTGATTGGCAGTGTGCCTGTGATGGGCACCACTGAAACTAAAGCCGCCATCAGCGCAGCCGAGAAGGCATTACCCGCTTGGCGGGCGTTAACCGCAAAAGAGCGTGGTGCCAAGCTAAATCGTTGGTTTGAGCTATTGCTTGAGCATCAAGACGACTTAGCACTGATGATGACAACAGAGCAGGGCAAACCATTAGCGGAAGCCAAAGGCGAAGTCGCCTATGCGGCGTCGTTTATCGAGTGGTTTGCCGAAGAAGCCAAGCGTGTCTATGGCGATACCATCCCTGGCCATCAAGGTGATAAACGTTTGATGGTGATTAAGCAAAGCGTTGGTGTTACCGCAGCTATTACGCCTTGGAACTTCCCTGCAGCGATGATCACTCGTAAAGCCGCACCTGCGTTAGCCGCAGGTTGCACCATGGTGGTAAAACCTGCACCGCAAACTCCCTTCACTGCATTAGCTCTGGCAGAGCTTGCCGAGCGCGCAGGCATTCCTAAAGGCGTCTTTAGTGTTGTCACAGGTGATGCCATTGGCATTGGTAACGAGCTTTGTAGCAATCCAGTGGTTCGTAAGCTCTCTTTCACCGGATCGACACCTGTTGGCATTAAGCTGATGCAGCAGTGCGCGCCGACCCTTAAGAAGATGTCACTGGAGCTGGGCGGTAATGCCCCCTTTATCGTGTTTAATGATGCCGATATCGACGCCGCCGTTGAAGGTGCAATGATTGCTAAATACCGCAATGCTGGACAGACCTGTGTCTGCGCCAACCGCATCTATGTTCAGGATGCAGTTTACGATGAGTTTGCCGAAAAACTGGCTGCTGCGGTTGCTAAGCTCAAGGTGGGTGTAGGTACTGAGGAGGGCGTTACCACTGGGCCACTCATAAATGCCGACGCCGTTGCCAAAGTACAGCGTCACCTGGATGATGCCTTATCGAAAGGCGCGACGCTGCTTGCGGGCGGTAAGCTGGCAAGTGCTGGTGGTAACTTCTTCGAGCCAACGATTTTAACTAGTGTCGATAAAAGCATGTTAGTGGCTAAAGAGGAAACCTTTGGGCCGCTGGCACCGCTATTTAAGTTCTCTGATGTAGATGATGTGATTGCGCAGGCCAATGACACTGAGTTCGGTTTAGCTGCTTACTTCTATGGCCGCGATATCTCGTTGGTGTGGAAGGTATCAGAAGCGCTGGAATACGGCATGGTCGGCGTTAATACCGGCCTTATCTCTACAGAGGTCGCGCCATTTGGCGGCATAAAAGCCTCGGGGCTAGGCCGTGAAGGCTCAAAGTTTGGCATCGAAGAGTACTTAGAGATGAAGTACATCTGCATGTCAGTTTAATAGGATTAAGTTCATAAGTAGTTAGTTAAAAGGAATTCATTATGACAACCAATGAGTCACTTATGGTGCGACGCCAAGCCGCTGTAGCCAATGGCGTAGGGCAAATTCACCCTATCTATACTCAGCGTGCCGATAACGCCACCGTGTGGGATGTAGAAGGGCGCGAGTTTATTGACTTTGCTGGTGGTATTGCGGTGCTCAATACTGGCCACTTGCACGATAATGTTAAGGCGGCGGTAGCAGAGCAACTGGAGCTGTTTTCCCATACCTGCTTTATGGTGCTGGGCTATGAGAATTATATCCAGGTGTGCGAGAAGCTTAATCATCTTGTGCCCGGCGATTTTGCTAAGAAAACAGCGTTGTTCACCAGTGGTTCAGAGGCGGTTGAAAACGCGGTGAAGGTGGCGCGGGCTTATACTAAACGCAGCGGTGTTATTGCTTTTACCTCGGGTTACCATGGGCGCACCATGGCGGCGTTAGCGCTAACGGGCAAGGTCGCACCTTACAGTAAAGGTATGGGGCTGATGTCGGCCAATGTGTTTAGAGCCGAGTTTCCTTGTGAGCTGCATGGGGTGAGCGATGAGGATGCCATCTCATCCATAGAGCGAATCTTTAAAAATGATGCCGAGCCCGATGATATTGCAGCAATTATTATCGAGCCAGTGCAAGGTGAGGGCGGTTTTTACCATACCTCAGTCGAGTTTATGCAGCGTTTACGTCAGTTATGCGATAAGCACGGCATCATGCTGATCGCCGATGAAGTACAAACAGGCGCGGGGCGAACGGGTACCTTTTTTGCTATGGAGCAGATGAAGGTGAGCGCGGATATTACTACTTTTGCTAAGTCTATCGCCGGAGGTTTCCCGCTGTCAGGGATCACCGGCCGAGCCGAAGTGATGGACTCTATTGGTGCGGGTGGCTTAGGCGGTACCTATGGTGGCAGTCCGTTAGCCTGCGCTGCAGCGCTTGCCGTAATTGAGGTATTTGAAGAGGAACAACTACTGCAAAGAGCCAATGCGCTTGGTGCTAAGCTCAAAGAGTCGCTTAACGCGATGGCGAGTAAGCATGAGCCAATTGTCGATGTACGCGGTCTTGGTGCCATGATAGCGGTTGAGTTGATGCAAGAAGGTAAGCCTGCGCCAGAACTGTGCGCGCAAATACTCAAAGAGGCACGTGATAGAGGACTTATCCTGCTATCTTGCGGCACTTACGGTAATGTACTGCGCATTCTTGTACCGCTAACAGCTCCCGATGAGCAAATCGATAAAGGACTGGAGATCATTCAGTCTTGCTTTGAAGTGGTCTTGAAGCCCGCTTAATACTGGTTAGTTTAAGCAGTAAAGGCCTGTTGAGTATAGGTAATACAGAAATCCGAGAGCTGTTTTTGTCTCGGATTTTTTACTTTCCAATTGTACTGCTTTTATAGTGCTATTTAACGATAAGAACTGGGCACTTAGCTTTGTTAGCCACCTCTTCAGCGGTGTTGGCGTTCAAGAAGTGTTCGAGTCCTGTTCGTCCATGACTTGCCATTACAATCATTCCAGCATTGATGTTTTTTTCGGTAGCCAAAATCTTTTCGACTGGATGGCCATGACAAATTTTACTTTCAAAAGGAAAGTAAATATCAAACGAGTCGATAAATTGCTGCATTTTATCTGCGGCCTCTCTTTCCATTCTCTCGATAAGTTCATCGGGCGTCACCGCGAGTACTCGGGTATATTTATCGCCAAAAGGCTTATCGACAACGTGTAATAGACAGATCCCAACGTTATAAAAATTAGCCATCTCAATGGCATAACTTATAGCGTGTGATGCTGTTTCTGAAAAGTCGGTCGGACAAAGGATCTGTTGGGTTCGCATAACATCCTCCTGTTACCTCTCGCGCTATACCCAAAAATCACAATTGTGGTAAATGGATTAGGGCTAAATTCTCACTCCTTACTTCTTTAAATATAGGCGTTGTGTTCCGGTGAGTAAATTCGTTAGATAAAAATCGCCACAACTTTGTTGTGGCGGCTTCTGTGGTCAGTATTAGGAGTTGGGTGAGGTAAAGATTAGTGGAATAGGTGAGTGACAGTAAAATAATAGAGCTAAGTGATAAAGCTGCCTGTATACCAAACCTTTTCATGACTTAGCTCTAACTGCTTAGGCTAGTCCCTACGAAATAGCTTTATCAGTTGTTTAGTGCATAACCCCAATACAACAATACAGCACTCTATAATTGCAATCCCCATTACTAATGAAAATAGTGCGGGTACATGTCTAATAAAATCCATCTATGGCCTCTCAACAATACTCGATACAAGCAGATATGTTTCAATTAATATCCCACGGTTCATCAGTTATGTTTTTGACTAAGTTCACAAAATAATGAGCCTTAATGATTGTTAATTTTCACTTCAATTCATGAGTTCAGGAAATCTTTACAATGGGCAAATAGCTTTTACCTTTGATTCGCGCAGTTGAACTTAGCTTATGTTGCGAAAATTTAAATAGAATCATTAAAAAACCTAGTGATATTTCGGTGGATAATTGCACAAATTGTGGCAAATAAATCAATACCGACTAGTTTCAATAAGGTGCATAAGAAGATAAGGGAATGCTTATGAATCGATTACCTCTATTGATAATCCTGATTTTTGGGTCAGCAAGCGCATCGGCAGATTACGACCCCAGCTTTAAAATCGGCAAAGAGAAAGCCAAAGTTTGCATGACCTGTCATGGAGAGGATGGGATCTCAACAATCGACCCTTATCCCAATTTACGCGGTCAAAAAGTGGGGTATTTAATATCGGCGCTTAAAGATTACCAGTCAAGGCAGCGTACTAGTGGCTTGGCCATTTTGATGCAGCAACAAGCAGATACGCTTAGCGAACAGGATATGAAAGACATTTCCTACTATTACTCTGTGTTAGGCACAAAACAAGAAGAGGAGTAGGGCATGCAGGTAAGCACTGAGCAATATGACGTAAAGGTTGTTCGTTATTTTATTGTGGCTGCCGTTATTTGGTCTATTGCGGGTATGTTTATTGGGGTTGTGCTTGCTGCCCAGCTCTATTGGCCTGCACTTAATTTTGATTCTGAATATATCCAATTTGGACGGTTACGCCCTGTACATACCTCTGGCGTGATCTATGGTTTTGTCGTCAATATTCTAATGGGAACCTCCCTCTATATTGTGCAACGAACAGGGCAAACGCGGTTGTTTAACCGTAGTTTATCTTGGATGGTGTTTTGGGGCTGGCAGCTCATTTTACTGCTTGCGTTGATAACCTTGCCTCTAGGTTACACCACGAGTAAAGAATATGCGGAGCTTGAATGGCCCGTTGATATTCTGATTGTGATTGTTTGGGTGCTTTATGCCGTATTGTTTTTTGGCACTATCGCCAAACGAAAAGTGAAGCATATCTTTGTCGCCAACTGGTTCTTTGGCGCTTTTATTATTGTAATTGCACTAATTTTTATTCTGAATAATTTAGCCTTACCAGCCTATTTCATGAAGTCTTACTCAGTATTTGCAGGCGCTCAAGATGCCATAGTTCAGTGGTGGTGGGGGCACAACGCTGTCGGCTTTTTACTCACAGCCGGTATTATCGGCATGAACTACTACTTCATTCCTAAACTGGCTGAACGTCCAATCTATTCTTACCGACTGTCTATTATCCACTTCTGGGGATTAGTGGGCTTTTATACTTGGGCTGGAACTCACCACCTTCTCTATTCGTCAGTGCCAGTTTGGCTACAAAATATCGGTATCGTGATGTCGCTGATATTGTGGCTACCCTCTTGGGCTGGTGCATTTAATAGTGGTATGACACTACTGCAAAATAAACAAAAGCTAAAGACCGATTACATTATGTGGTTCTTTATGTCGGCAATTTTGTATTACTGCCTAGCGACATTTGAAGGGCCTCTGCTGGCGATACGCTGGTTCAATATGCTTGCCCATAATACAGAGTGGGTGGTCGGCCATGTACATTCCGGTGCACTTGGTTGGGTGGCTATGTCTGGGATTGCCGTTTTTTATTATTTCATTCCGCGGCTTTGGGGTAAGAGCGGTTTATGGTCTAACCGCTTACTTAAAGTGCACTTTTGGTTGGCACATCTGGGTGTAGCCTTATATGCAATTGCACTTTGGGTCGCAGGTATTGGAGAAGGCTACATGTGGCTTACTCAGCGGGAGAATGGCTCTTTAGCATACAGTTTTGTTGAGGCTATGGACTTTAAAGCGCCGTGGTTATTTGTGCGTTTCTTTGGTGGGGCCTGCTTTGTATTGGGTTTATTGTTGATGGCGTTTAACTTGTATAAGACGGTATCGATGACTGCGGAGGCTAGTGAAGATGCTTAGTAAAGACTTTACACAATCCTTAGTGATCCTCATTGTGGCTACTGTGTTAGTCGCTAGCTTTTCAATCGTGGTGCTCATTGTGCCTAGCTTGGTACGCACCGATGCGATAAGAGTTAACTCATTAGCCAAACCACTCACGGCAGTGCAAGTCGCAGGGCGTGATGTTTACATTAGTGAGGGCTGCCATGTATGTCACACGCAGATGGTGCGTAATATCGAACCTGAAGTGAAACGTGATGGGCGAGCCAATAAAGAGTCCGATGATATTTATGAGTTTCCCAATCTTTGGGGCTCGAAACGCACCGGGCCTGATTTAACCAACCTAGGCCGAAAGTACTCTGAGCAATGGCAGCGAATTCATCTAATTAACCCTCGGCAGGTGGTGCCGACGTCATTGATGCCCGCTTACCCTTGGCTGTTTAGACAGGTATTAAGTGGTGATGAGATAGAAGCTAAAATGCGTGTACTACAGACCTTAGGGGTGCCTTACACTGACGATGAGATCGAAAGGGCGCGTCTACAGGTTAAAGGACTGACCAAAGGGGAGGCTTTGATTCAATATTTGCAAAGCTTAGGGCAAGATACCGCCGATGATCAGGAGCGATAATATGACTGTTTTCTGGAATATTTGGGTCGTTGGGTTTATTGCTATCTTTCTAATTTTTATGGCGTTAGTCATTGTTAAATATTGGCGCGATAACCATAGTGCCGATAAAAATAAAACCATCGATACCTTCGACGGTATTGATGAGAATGATGCGCCGCCACCTCGCTTACTGTTTATCTCCTATTTAGTCGCTTTTGCCATTTCTGCAGTTTTTCTCGTGCTTTACCCTGGTCTTGGTAATTGGAAAGGCTTAATGGGCTGGCAGCAAAGTGATGATGCCTTAAGCTCACCAGTTACCGACTTAACGATGGAAATGGCAACACTAAATGATAAAAGCTTGCTAGCACTTGCGAATAACAAAACGGTGACGGCAAGCGGAGCATCGCTATTTGAAAACCATTGCGCAGCATGCCATAGACGTAATGCTCAGGGGCAAAAGCACTTTCCAAATCTAATTGATAATGAGTGGCTCTACGGTGGTACGCAGAGTGATATTTTAGACTCGATAAAGAAAGGCAGACACGGGGCAATGCCCGGTTGGAAAGGGGTTTTGTCAGAAGACCAGATCACTAAAATGGCGTATTACATCGCGTCACTGCAACCTAAGCGTCGTAACCTAAATGCGCCGCAGGTTAAAATCGATCTAGGTAAAGACATTTTTGCCGAGTATTGCGCCAGTTGTCATGGTGATGGCACTGTGGCAAATACTCAAATTGGTGCCCCTTTACTTAACGATGCTATCTGGCTTCATGGCGGTAGCATCGAAGAGATTAAGCACACTATAGATTTTGGTTTGAATAACTTGATGCCTGCATTTGAAGAGCAGCTGACAGCTGATGAGATCTTGGCTATTGGTGCTTACATTACTGAACAACGCCTTGAATACGATGCCAAACTCGCAGCACTTGATCCTGAGTCAGTAAAGCGTGGTGAATACCTAGTTAATGCAGGCGATTGTGTTGCCTGCCATAGCTCAGAAGGCGGTGAGCGATTCGCGGGTGGCTTGCCATTCAAAACACCTTTTGGCACGGTATATTCAACCAATATTACCCCCCATGTGAGTGAAGGCATTGGTAGCGACAATTATGCCGACTTCAAAGCGGCGTTATTTGATGGTAAAGGCCGCCATGGTTATCTCTACCCTGCAATGCCTTACACCTCTTATCAATATTTAAAAGAGCAGGACACCCAAGATCTGTGGAGCTATTTGCAGTCGATTACAGCAGTCGCAAGGCAAAACGATAAGAATGAGATGATCTTCCCGTCGAATATCCGTACCGGATTATTAGCTTGGAATTTGGTGTTTATGGATACCAATCCACTTTCTTATGAGGCGCCCAAGCATGCTCAACTCACTGAGCAAGAGTTAAAGGAGTGGCAACGAGGTAAATACTGGGTGATGGGGCTCGGGCATTGTAGCGAATGTCATACTCCACGAAATTTAGCTCAGGCATTAATACCTGAACAAATATTCCAAGGTAACTTGATTGATGGTTGGAACGCCCCAGATATCAGCGCCAAAGAGCTCTATCAAGATAGATGGGATATCGAGTCGTTAACTGACTTTTTGCACACAGGGCACTCGTCTAAAGGCTCTGCATTTGCTGGTATGGCAGATGTAGTGAAAAACAGTACTAGTTTAATGACACGCAAGGATATTAGGACTATCTCTCGTTACCTGCTAGTGGGGGATAAGAACAACACCATTCCAGCTAATACTAAGCAACTTAACCCAGCAGGCTTTACCCAAGAGGCGTATGCCGATAAGCAGTTTAATGCTTATTCATTGTATGCAGAGACTTGTGGAGCCTGTCATGGTGAAGATGGTAAAGGTCGTGACCCCATAGCGCCAACCTTATTGAATAACGGCATTATCATGCACAGTGACCCGTTCAATACGATAGCGGTGACGATACGTGGACTTTCGCCAACGTATTTAGATGAAGAGCGTAACTTCATGCCGATGACTAGTTTTCAAAATGTATTGACCGACACTGAGCTGGCTAATCTTATTAGTTTTGTACGCTACTATTTAGGCGATAGAAAAGAGCCCGTTACCGCAGAGCAAGTTAAGGCTGTGCGTCAACAACTCGAAAAGGCAGGTTTTGCAGGTAATCTACACACCACGCCTGATATGTATGACCACAAAGATGGTGATATTGATATCGACTAGCTAAGGTTAATAAGGGCTTGGACAATATGAGTTGATGACGGTTATGGTTTTAATTCTGGCAGTCAAATTACAGACATGAAAAAGCCGCTTAAATTTCTTTAAGCGGCTTATCAAAATTGGTGGCCCCTCACGGACTTGAACCGTGGACCTGACGATTATGAGTCGTATGCTCTAACCAACTGAGCTAAGGGGCCGACTTAAGATAGTCGTCACTATCGAAAGCGAAAAGAAGTATACGAGGTTTATAAGCGCTTGTCACCTGCGTTTTAGCTAGAAATGTCGTTATAAATGCACGACTGCTTATCTGTTAATCAATCTAGCTTAGTGCTTGTTTCATTTGAGCAAAAAAAAGCTGCCCTTAGGCAGCTTTCTGTTTGATATCGAGTATTTCTTTAACGATTACTCGGCTATTTCCTATTCGTCTAGGAACGACTTTAAGATCTCAGAGCGAGAAGGGTGACGCAACTTACGTAGCGCTTTAGCTTCAATCTGACGAATACGCTCACGTGTTACGTCAAACTGCTTACCCACTTCTTCTAGAGTGTGGTCAGTATTCATGTCGATACCGAAACGCATACGCAGTACTTTAGCTTCACGAGCTGTTAGGCCCGCTAGTACTTCGTGAGTTGCGTTCTTCAAGCTTTCGCCTGTCGCAGAGTCCAATGGTAGCTCGAGGGTAGTATCCTCGATGAAATCACCTAAGTGCGAATCTTCATCGTCACCAATTGGTGTTTCCATTGAGATCGGCTCTTTAGCGATCTTAAGTACCTTACGGATCTTATCTTCAGGCATTAACATGCGCTCTGCCAACTCTTCAGGAGAAGGTTCACGACCCATCTCTTGCAACATTTGGCGAGAGATACGGTTAAGCTTGTTGATAGTCTCAATCATATGCACTGGAATACGGATCGTTCTTGCTTGGTCAGCAATAGAACGAGTGATCGCCTGACGGATCCACCAAGTTGCATAAGTAGAGAACTTATAACCACGACGGTATTCGAACTTATCTACCGCTTTCATCAGACCGATGTTACCTTCTTGAATTAGATCCAAGAACTGTAGACCACGGTTGGTGTACTTTTTAGCGATAGAGATTACTAGACGTAAGTTCGCTTCAACCATCTCTTTCTTCGCACGACGAGCTTTCGCTTCACCGATTGACATACGACGGTTAATATCTTTGATTGCACCGATAGCTAGACCAGTTTCAACTTCAATTGCATCAAGCTTTGCACGACAACGTTGTACATCGAACTCAACCATTTGTAGACCTTCTACATATGGCTTGCCTGATGCAAGTTCATCGTTGAACCATTCGATGCTGCTTTCATTGCTAGTGTAAACTTTGACGAAGTTCTTCTTCGGCATTTTGGCTTGTTCAACACAAAGCTTCATGATCAAACGTTCTTGAACACGGACTTTGTCCATCATAGAGCGCATGTTCTTAACTAAGCGGTCAAACTGCTTAGGCATCAAACGGAACTCTTTGAAGATCTCGCCAATTTCGAATAGTGCTACGGTCGACTCTGGGTGACCACGGCCTTTGTCTGCAATAATTCTTAATGCATTTTCATGGGCTAGACGAAGTGTTGTAAACTTCTCTTTAGCTTCTTCAGGATCAGGACCTTTTGGACCTTCCTCTTCTTCGTCATCGTCATCGTCATCATCGTCATCGTCATCTTCATCATCCAATTCATCATCAGATAACTCAGAACCAACATGAGTAGCTGTTGGCGCGACATCTTCTGCATTTGGATCAACAAATCCAGAGATGATGTCAGAAAGTCTAACTTCTTCAGCTTCGTAGCGATCGTATTGTTCAAGGATCATCGCAATCGCTTGCGGATATTCCGCAACAGATGCTTGAACCGTGTTAATACCTTCTTCGATACGCTTAGCGATAACAATCTCGCCTTCACGTGTTAGAAGTTCAACTGTACCCATTTCACGCATGTACATGCGCACTGGGTCAGTAGTACGACCTAATTCTGCTTCAACTGTTGCAAGCGCAGCAGCGGCTTCTTCTGCAGCATCGTCATCGGTGCTGTCTTCAGACATCATGATTTCATCAGCATCCGGAGCCTGTTCATAGACTCGAATACCCATGTCATTGATCATCTGGATAATATCTTCAATCTGGTCAGAATCGACCATGTCTGCAGGTAAGTGATCGTTCACTTCTGCATAGGTTAAGTAACCTTGCTCTTTACCTTTGGCGAGCAACAATTTAAGTTGCGACTGCGGAGTATGATCCATAGATATCATCCAAGTTGGGAAACTGTTAAAACGACGGGGCAAAAAACAGCCACGCAAGTCGTCAATTATAGCCTTCGGCGCTTCTCTGTGCTAGTCCAAGTGTTTACTTTTGAGGCTGAAATTTAACTAAGCCTTGTTTTTAATCACTGAAATTAGCTTACTAAGCTGTAACCGCTCTTCTTTCGTGAGGTTCTGCTTCATACTCAGCTCTTGGTATCGTTGCTCAAGATACTGGTTGTTTAACCACACGAGTGTTTCTTTTAACTTTTGAAGCAAGTTTTCATCCGCCACTTGATGATCCCATTGGGTCAGTTTTTTTAGGGTGCTGAATTGGTTATCGCCCCTGAACTGTTCAAGTAGTTGTGCGCTGCTTATCACTTGTCCGCGAGTTAAATCTAATACAAGGGTCAGCAAGTCAATGCCGGCCATCTGTATATGTTTTAGCGCTGGTTGCTCAGGTAGTTTTTCACCTAAGCGTGGGTGCTGTACTAACAATGCAATGGCTAATCGCAATGGGGTACCGCGCCCTTTCAACGCTTTGTGCTGACTAGGCTTTTCAGCCGCTTTAGCTGAAAAATTAAATTTTCGCTTAAGTTCGTCTGCACCATTCATTCTTAGCTTATGTGCTAAATCTTCGAGTAACAGGCTCTGTAATACAGTGTCCTGCACTTTCTCTATAAGTTTAATGGCATTTTTTGCCAAAACACTCTTATCTTCGTTGGCGTAGGTTTTTGCCAGATTTTCGAACAAAAACTCGGGTAGTGCCATTGCCTGGTCAATTTGGGCTTCAAACTGCTCTTTGCCAATCTGTCTTACCAGCGTATCGGGATCTTCTCCCTCAGGCAGGAACATGAATCGAACTTGATTACCAGGCTTTAATAACGGCAGGGCCGTTTCTAGTGCTCGCCATGCGGCTTCTTTACCGGCTTTATCGCCGTCGTAGCAGCAGATGACTTCTTTTGCACTGCGAAGTAATAACTGAAATTGATCCGCTGTTGTAGAGGTGCCTAAGGAGGCGACCGCATAATCAACATCAAATTGTGCCAAAGCTACAACGTCCATATAGCCTTCAACAATCAAGACTCTTTGTGGATCACGGTGCCGCTGCTTTAATTCATAGAGGCCGTAGAGCTCATTACCCTTATGAAATATGGGCGTTTCTGGAGAATTCAAGTACTTTGGGGTACCGTCTCCTAAAACTCGGCCGCCGAAGCCGATGACTCGCCCGCGCCTATCTCTAATAGGGAACATCAATCGGTCACGGAATCGGTCGTAACGCTTACCGCTGTCATTCTCGATGACCATACCTGCGGTTAATAGCTTGTCTTGCGAATCTTGATTTTGGCGGTAACGGCTGAGTAAGCCATCCCAACCATCGGGAGCAAAACCGATATTGAAGTGTTCAACCACTTCTTTTGTAAGGCCTCGATGATCAAGGTAATCAAGGACTTTTTGTTTGTCTGTGTTTTGTCTTAGCTGATTTTGAAAGAAGTTACTGGCTTCTTCCATTAACTGATATAAATCACGGCTTAGTTCTTGGTCGCGTGGTTTACCTGTGCCTTGTTCCCTAGGGACTTCTAATCCGAGTTGTCCGGCGAGTTCTTCAATGGCATCAACAAAGTCGAGTCGGTCATATTCCATGACAAAATCGATGACGTTGCCGTGCGCGCCGCAGCCAAAACAATGATAGAACTGTTTATCTCTGCTAACGGTGAAAGAGGGAGATTTTTCGCTATGAAAAGGACAACAGGCAGAGTGGTTTTTACCCGCCTTTTTAAGGGGCACTTTGGGGTCGATTAAATCGACAATATCAGTGCGAGCTACTAGCTCATTAATAAAATCACGAGGTATCGCCATTAGAGTTGTAAAATGCCGCCTTATTACGTGAGATCAAAAGTTACGTGAAATCAAACGTTTCGTGAAGTCAAATTTGGGAACTTCGAAAACAAACAAGCCGCGCAGAAGCACGGCTCATTCATGCAATAAAACTAAAGTTACTTGAGTTTTGCACGGATCATAGCGCCAATTGCCGCCATGTCAGCTCTACCCATTACCTTTGGTTTTAATGCTCCCATTACTTTACCCATATCCGCCATGGTGGATGCGCCCATCTCAACGATGCTTGCATCAACTAACGCGGTGATTTCCTCTTGTGAAAGAGGCTGAGGCAAAAACTTTTCTAAAACTAGAATTTCTTCTGCTTCTATCTGCGCTAGTTCGTCACGGCCTGCTGCTTCATATTGAGCAATAGAATCGCGACGCTGTTTTACCATTTTGGTTAAGACCGCTATAGCTTGGTCGTTAGTCAGAGTTTCGCGGGTATCCACTTCAATCTGTTTAACGGCGGCTAGTGCCATACGAATCGTCCCCAAGCGCAGCTTTTCTTTCGCGCGCATGGCTTCTTTCATTTGGTCTTTTAGCTGATCAACTAGGCTCATAATGAGATTAGTATAAACGTACGCGACGTGCGTTTTCGCGAGAAAGCTTCTTAGCTAGACGCTTAACTGCAGCGGCTTTAGCACGCTTACGTGCAGTAGTTGGCTTCTCGTAGAATTCACGAGCGCGAACGTCAGCTAAGATACCAGCTTTTTCACAAGAGCGCTTGAAACGACGTAGAGCTACGTCGAATGGTTCGTTTTCACGTACTTTAATAATTGGCATACGCCATCACCCCTTAGGTGTCGGTTGTATTGAGACAATTACTTGACTCAGATTATTTAAAAATGGTGCGGAATTCTATACCGACTCGTACCCTCTTGTAAACCCCTTATAGCGATCAGAATGAGGCATATTAGGCGATATTATCCGCAGACCGTGATAGGACTATGGAGTAATTAAAGCACAGCAGGTAGAATTAGCGGTAATTATGTCAACCGAAGACGAGAAATAATGCGGGTTTTAGGTATAGAAACATCCTGTGATGAAACAGGGATTGCGGTTTATGATGATAAAAAGGGCTTGCTGTCGCATGCGCTTTACAGTCAGGTTAAATTGCATGCCGACTATGGTGGGGTTGTGCCGGAGTTGGCCTCTCGCGACCATGTTCGCAAAATTGTACCTTTAATACGCCAAGCGTTAGCGGATGCTGGCATGACTATCGAGGATATCGATGGTATCGCTTATACCAAAGGTCCTGGACTGATAGGAGCACTGTTGGTGGGGGCTTGTGTGGGGCGTGCCTTGGCATTTTCATGGGATAAGCCTGCAATTGGTGTACATCATATGGAAGGTCACTTGCTAGCTCCTATGCTGGAAGATGACGTACCTGAGTTTCCATTTTTAGCGTTATTAGTTTCAGGCGGTCACTCCATGATTGTTGGCGTGGAAGGCATTGGGCGCTATACGGTACTGGGTGAGTCAGTTGATGACGCCGCGGGTGAAGCATTCGATAAAACCGCTAAGCTGATGGGGCTCGATTACCCTGGTGGCCCAAGGCTTTCTAAGCTTGCCGCTAAGGGAGTGCCAAACAGCTATCGTTTCCCACGTCCAATGACTGACAAACCTGGCCTTAATATGAGCTTCTCAGGCCTTAAAACCTTTGCGGCTAATACTATTGCGGCCGAGCCAAAAGATGAGCAGACGCGTGCCAACATCGCCTGTGCCTTTGAAGAGGCGGTTGTCGATACGTTAGCAATTAAGTGTAAGCGTGCTTTAAAGCAAACGGGTTATAAGAACCTAGTGATAGCGGGCGGCGTAAGTGCTAATACTCGACTTCGTTCATCTTTGGCTGAAATGATGCAGGGCCTTGGCGGTAAGGTATACTACCCGCGTGGTGAGTTCTGTACCGATAACGGCGCAATGATCGCTTATGCGGGCCTGCAGCGTCTTAAAGCGGGACAAGTTGAAGGCTTGGAAGTAAAAGGGCAGCCAAGATGGCCACTCGATACGCTAGAGCCTGTAGATTAAGCTTGTAAATTCGATACGAAAACGGCGCTCATTGAGCGCCGTTTTTTATTTCTCAACAGTATATGCTGAAGGTATTAGAAGCCGTGGTTAGCGTTACTTACGCGAAACCAGCCTGCGATGCTATATCTGTTCACTTCGGTGCGTAGGACTTCGTGGGGGAAGCGCTCGCTTAAGAACACCACCCATTTACCAAATTCTGGCGCAATGGTTTCAATCTTGTTGTCATTTTCATCATAAACGACCAACTCACCAGCATGCTCAGGCTGCCAGCCCTGATTAAGAAAGAGTACGGATGTTAGGATTCGATTTCTGGAACCTTGTAAAACGTCAGAGTGCTTTTGATAGAAAGCTCCGGGCTCATAGATGGCGTAATGGCTTTCAAAATCAAATAGCCCCATAAACAGGCGCTTGTTCATGCCTTCACGCAGTTGTGTCATCAGCTCTAAATAGAGCTTATCTGCAGGACGCTGCTCAGACAGCCAACGGATTTGGTCGCTGCGAATGGTATCGACGAGTTGTTGCTCGCCGCCACGACCAATTGCAGCAGGGCGGAAATCATCCCAAGTTGCATTCTTAGAACTCTGTAATAACTGCTCACATACAGATGACGGTAGTGTGTCGGACAGAACGATATAGCCGGTTTCAACCAATGCATCGGCAATGGTATCCATCACGGCTTCACTTAATTGTGGAACCATAAAAAAGGTACTCAAAAAAAGAGAACACGATAGCTTTACTGGCAGGCTCATAAGAAAAGAGCACTGTATTCGAGGTAGTGTTAGAACGGGTAGTTTACTTGGAAAAACGGGCTACCCAGTCAAAAATCGGCGCAATTATAAGTTGCGTTTGTTAAAAAGCAATCGGAGAAAGTATAGATAGATTTAGTTAAAACGCCATTGTGCAAAAATTAATTCTTGCTAAGAATTAATTTTATAAAAGAGGTAAGTAGTTAAAGCTTAACGAAAGTCGTTTTGATGTGCTTGTAACTAGTTGATTTTAACTGTGAAGATTTGTTAAGTCTTCTTGCGGGAGACCTTAGATTCCTCACCTTTGAGCAGTCGCTTAATATTATCTTTATGGCGGATAACGATTAGCGTCGACAGCATGGCAACAGGAATCGTAAACCTGTCATCAAGCCACCAAGTGTAAACTGGAGCCAGCAGCGCAGTGCAGATGGCGGCAAAGGAGGAATAACGAGTGACTAAAACCAGCACAATCCATGAGGCCATGAGGCAAAGCGCTAAGTCATGGCCGATGGGGGCCATGGCACCAAAAGCGGTAGCGACGCCTTTGCCGCCTTTAAAGCCAAAAAAGATTGGGAATATATGCCCAAGACAAGCTGCTATGGCAATAACGCCAAGTGCGATGGGATCGACGCCGAGCCTAAAGGCTAGATAAGCTGGGGCTGCACCTTTTAGCATATCGAAAAAGAGCACTAATGCCGCGGAACTGACACCGCCGATACGCAGTACATTGGTAGCCCCAGGGTTGCCTGAACCTTGGCTGCGGGGGTCGGGAAGCCCGCGCATTTTACATACCAAAACAGCACTCGATATCGAGCCTGCCAGATAGGCGGCCAATATCATCACAATGGTCAGTACTGTTGCGGTCAAATTGGTTTCCTTAATCGTCTTAGGGTATCATCGCGCCACATAAATAATGCGCTGCTATTTTTTATAACTGAGTAACGCCTTAAGCGGATAACAAACGCGTGAAGTATCGTCTGTAATGCTTTGTTAGCAAGCTTACTATTAAAGCGGCAGTCTTTTAGTAATTCTTTATATAGCGAGACTTATCCTACTTTGGTTTGGTCTCGTTAGAAAGAGCGTTAGACTAATATTTCAGCTTTGTGGCGGATTATATCTCTTTTGTCCGTTTTAGCTTATCTGACCTCAGTGTTATGGATTAAAGTTTTGGAGATATCATGGATAAAGTACTGATTAGAGAACTTAGAATTGAAACCGTTATTGGGATCTATGAGTGGGAAAAACAGATCCACCAAAGCTTACTTATCGATTTAGATATGGCTTGGAATAATCGCCCAGCAGCCGATAGCGATGATTATCAATTTGCACTGTGTTATGAAACGGTATCGAATCGATTAACGGCATTGATCACTGAAAAGCCGATCGAGCTGATTGAAACCGTGGCTGAGATGGTGGCCAATTGTGTGATGACTGAATTCAACGTGCCTTGGGTTAAGGTCAAGGTGATGAAGCCCGGTGCCATACCGTCAGCCGCTGCCGTGGGTGTTGAGATTGAAAGAGGTTATGCGTAGATGGCAACAATCTTTATAAGCTTGGGTAGCAATATCGACCCTGAGCGCCATCTTAAGGCTGCTTTAACGGACCTTCAGGACCATTTTGGGCCGCTTGAATTGTCATCTGTGTTTGAAAGTGAAGCGGTGGGCTTTGAAGGGACTAACTTTCTTAATATGGTGGTTGCGGCACAAACCCAGTTATCGATAGCTGATGTTGTGAGTCGATTTAAACAGATTGAGCAGCGTCATGGCCGAGTTAAAGGTGCTAAGAAATTTGCCCCAAGAACCTTAGATTTAGATCTATTGCTGTATGACGATACCATTAGTGAGCAGCCTATTGAGTTGCCGAGAGCCGAGATCTTGTATAATGCCTTCGTTTTATGGCCATTAGCGGAAATTGCCCCCACTTTGAACCACCCTGTTGTCAATCAATCGTATCAAGCCCTTTGGAATGATTACGATAAGAGTCAACAATCACTATGGCCTGTTGAGTTTAGCTGGTCAGCGTAAACCTCTTTTTTATTTAGGATAGTTATGGATACCTTTCAGGTGATTATATTGGCTCTGATTCAGGGCCTCACCGAATTTTTGCCGATCTCGAGTTCTGCACACCTTATTTTACCTGCTCAGCTTTTAGGTTGGGAAGATCAAGGTCTGTCATTCGATGTGGCGGTTAATACTGGCTCTTTACTCGCCGTCGTGATGTATTTCCGACGAGAGATATTGTCTATGTTTACTGCATGGACTGGCAGTGTTGTGAGCCGTAAACAGACTGATGAGAGCAAGCTAGCTTGGTGGATTATCTTAGCCACTATTCCTGCCGTCATTATTGGCTTTAGCGCTAAAGACTTTATCGAGACGCACTTTCGTAGCATCGAGGTGATTGCCGCTACGACCATTATATTTGGCCTACTGCTTTGGTGGGCTGATAAGATGCAACGTCAAGGATTGAATGAGTTCCAAGTGGGCTGGAAAAAAGCATTAGTGATAGGTATTGCACAGGCGATGGCGCTTATTCCTGGCACGTCTCGCTCAGGTGCGACTATCACTGCAGCGCTGATGCTAGGCTTAAGTCGTGAAGCGGCGGCGCGCTTCTCATTTTTGATGTCGGTTCCTGTGAGCTTAGGGGCGGCAATCTTAGTGACTAAAGATCTTCTTTCTAGCGGCCAAGTTATTGACTATCAAGCCTTGGGTCTTGGTATTTTAGTGTCGTTTATCGCCGCTTATATCTGTATCCACTACTTCTTAAAGATCATCAGCAAGATGGGCATGACGCCTTTTGTTATCTATCGCCTAGCGTTAGGTGCGGTGCTATGTTGGATAATCTTCCTGTAAACAGAGCTGATAACTCTATAATTTAAGTAATTGATTTAACAGATGAGCGTGTCATGAATAGTATTTATCTTTGCCCTGTATGTCAGTCACCCTTTATGGTGCATGAAGAGTCGAAAGGCTTACACTGTGAAAACAAGCATCACTTTGACATCAATGAGCAGGGCTACTGGGTGTTTAGCCAGCCCAAAAAGCCTAAGGCAGACTCGCGCGCGGTTATGCGTGCTAAGCGTTATGTGCTTGAGTCAGGGATCTATATTCCACTAGCCCAAGCGATTGCCAAGGTGATTGCAGAGTTGCCTCAAGTGACTTCTGCCGATGTGTTATCTCAGCTAGATTTTGATTGTGGTGACGGTTATTTCCTGCGCACGGTCAAGGGGATCTTAGCCGAGTTAAAGCCTGAGCTTGCATTAACACAAACAGGGATCTGTGAGGCTGAGAATGCCATATTTGCTGCGGCTAAAGCGGAGCCTAGCCCTACGTATATCGTTTCAACGCTGAAGCATTTACCTTTTGCCGATGAAAGTTTTGATTTGGTCACTCTGATCGATAAGCAATTAAAAGGCAAAGAGTTGACTCGTGTGTTGAAGCAAGATGGTGTATTGCTACAGGTGGCTGCTGGGCCAAGACATTTATGGCAAATTCGTGAATTTATCTACCCAGATTTATCTGAGAAACCCGTTAGCGAGAACCTACCGAAAGAGCTAGAGCTACTGCATAGCGAGCGCTTATCGCTGACGGTAAGCGTATCGGGTGAGCAGGCGATAGCTTTGCTTGAGATGACACCTTACGCATGGCGAGCGAATGATAAAGTACGACATGACATCCAACATGCGAAGTTCGATGCACTAGAAATTGACTTCGTAATTAACGTGATGACTAGAAAATAATCTGTGCTCAGGGTAACCTTTGCTTATTGAATTAAACGGAAACTGAAAACTGATGATGCGTACTTTGCTGTTGTTCATCTTGGCATGTTTGCCACTTACTTCGTTTGCTAATGTTTACTCAATTCCTCAGAACGGCAGTCGCCTTGTCGGGGAGTTGCAGCAACATGTTGTGCAGAAGGGGGATTATTTCCAAACGATCTCTAAGCAATACAATATCGGGATCTTGGAGTTAATGCAGTCTAACCCTGGCGTTGATCCATTTTTACCGACGCCAGGCACTCGCTTGTTGATCCCGACTCAGATGCTACTGCCTGATGTGCCACATAAAGGTGTGGTCATCAATTTAGCCGAACTACGCCTCTATTACTTCCCTAAGGGGGGTAAAGAGGTGCATGTGTTCCCTGTCGGTATCGGGCGTGTGGGGCGCGAAACGCCTGAGATGGTGACTCGAATTAAGTCGCGTATTCCAAATCCTAGTTGGACGCCACCGGCGAGCATTCGTAAAGAGCACTTAGAAGAACGTGGTGAGGTATTGCCACGAGTGGTGCCAGCTGGCCCTGAGAATCCTCTGGGGAAATTCGCGATTCAGCTGTCTTATGGTGACGGTAGCTATCTTATACATGGCACCAATAAAGATTTTGGTATCGGCATGCGCGTAAGCGCGGGCTGTATACGTTTGAACCCCGATGATATTGAGTGGCTGTTTGATCAGGTTAAATATGGCGATCAGGTCACCATCATTAATGAAACCGTTAAGACTTCTACAGAGCCTGATGGTCGCCAGTTGATAGAGGTGCATTCACCACTATCGACCGCAGATGGCGGCGACAACACAGTAAGAGAGATGAAACGCGGTGTGGTTGAGTTTATTGGCAAAGAGCAGGTGGATTACACCAAAGCTAACGACGCTCTGCTGACTCAAGCGGGGATCCCGGTCAACATTCAGAGTCGCTCAAACGGTTAAGTGAGTGTCTCGTTTTGATGACTAGTCATGAAATAGATTAAAGGCGTCCATTGGGCGCTTTTTTATTATCTATAGATTGACTTAATTAAAGGTAATTGGCAGTGGCGGAAAAATTAAAGGCTTGGTCAAGTGCAATACTTGAAACCAAGCCTTTGGAGTTAACCTATTGAATAATAGGTTGAAATCCTAAACGTAATTACTTCTTGTAAGAAGATGCTACGTTGTCGATACGGTCGTTAGCACGCTGAGCTTCAGCTTGAGCGTCCATAGCAGCTGCTTTTGCATCGTTGATGTCAGCAGACATTTTGCCGTGATCTGATTTTAGAGAGCTAACTTCAGCTGAAAGCTGGTCAACTTTGTTACCTAGGTTTGCAACGCTTTCTTCAAGAGCAGTAGTGTTTGCACAGCCACCTAGTAGGGCAGTCATTGCTACACCAGCAATCATAAGTACTTTTTTATTCATCGGGAATTCCCTTTAGATAGGTTGGTTTAAATAAGTACAGCTGCACATCACAACTGAACTGGTTAATTATGTCACAGAGAAAATATTTTGCTATGCATTTTAACGCTAAGGTCTGAATAACTTAGTGAAAATTTGAGCACTTTTAAGCTAAGTACAAATTAACCATGATTAGGGTATCTATAATGTTAGCTCAATATGTGAATTTTTTTTGGTTTTTTATTTTGCTTCTATTGGCTGCAGGCCTTTTACAGCCTGAACTTCAGCGATCCGTTTAACATTTAACTGTGTACGGATTTCGGCGCCTTTATATCCCTGCGCGATAATAGACTTAACCTCCACGGCGGAAGCCGCTGCAAAACATTGCTTAAGATAATCAGCTTGGGGATAGGCGGTTTGTTCCAGCCCCTTGCGACCTTTACTGTCGGCTTCACAGGCAATTAATAGCTGTTCGAGTCGTTGTGGCTTACGCCAAAAGTCAGCTTTATCAAACAGCTTAACTAAAGTATCGGCTCTAAGTTCGGTGATCTTGTGGATGTTTTGGTGCTGGTCGCAGACAAGTAGCGCGAGATCACGATATTCGTTGGGCACCCTAAAGCGTTCACACAGAGACTTGATTAAAGGCAAGCCCTTTTGACCGTGTCCATGATGTTTAGGCAGATGTTCTTTAGGGCTTAAAGCCTTACCTAGATCATGAACCAGTGCGGCAAAGCGTACCGAGTTATCGTCGCTTAGCTTAGCTGCTTGCTCAAGCACCATCATGGTATGAATGCCTGTATCTATCTCAGGATGCCAGTTTTCTGGCTGAGGTACACCAAACAAGGCCTCAATCTCAGGGAAAAGCACCGCAAGTGCGCCGCACTCTTTTAATACTTGAAAGAATACCTGTGGGTTATCTGTAGAAAGCGCCTTATCGAGTTCCAAATAGACGCGTTCGGCGGTTAATGCCTCTAGTTCACCACTTCGACTGAGAGTTGTCATTAGTGAAAGGGTTTCAGGTGCAATGGTAAACTTCAACCCATGGAAACGGGCTGCAAAGCGAGCCACTCTAAGGACGCGTAGAGGATCTTCAACAAAGGCATCAGAGACATGTCTTAGGATGCGCTTCTCAAGATCGGCAATGCCATTATAGGGATCGTAAAGATTACCCGCGTCATCTTGTGCGATGGCGTTAATGGTTAAATCTCTGCGGAGCAAATCTTGCTCTAGGGTGACAGTTGGCGCCGCATCGACACTAAAGCCACCATAGCCCGCCGCCGTTTTGCGTTCGGTGCGTGCAAGCGCATACTCTTGCCCTGTTTTAGGGTGTAAAAATACAGGGAAGTCTTTACCAACCTGGTTGTAGCCGAGGCTAAGCATCTGTTCAGGTGTTGCGCCAACGACCATGTAGTCATGGTCCTTAACCGGAAGCTTGAGTAATTTATCGCGGACTGCGCCGCCAACTAGGTAAATTTTCACAGGGATTCTCACTTAATAACTTAGAAGCGAGTGTAGCATGGAAGCATAGGGTTAGAAGCATAGTGCTATAAGGTGAATTCTTGTTCTCTCTTGCGGCAAACATGCAGATATAATTAGCAGTAGCATAGGCGCTATTTGATATTGAGCTTACTTTAGCTCAATAAGTTACTGCAAATTTTGACAAGCATTGCCCTTGGCTTTAACTTGAGTCTTAATTACAAATTTATGCTGTCGATTGGGCTTAAAAGGGCCGTTTGCCCTTAAAGAAAATTGCAAAGGTTTCGACTGGCACATCACGGTGATATTAACTTAAGCCTGTGTGTATCTATAATGCATAAAATAATGCATAAAAAGTCCAGCAAGTGACTCGCTGGTTCATCATGGTTTTAAAAGGATAAAAGCTCGCATGTATAAGGCTTTCTTTGGCTTAAATGACAATCCATTTTCTATCGCGCCAAACCCTCATTATCTGTTTCTGAGTGATCGGCATAGAGAAGCTTTGGCACATCTTACTTATGGACTGGGTGAGACCGGTGGTTTCGTACTGCTCACGGGTGAAGTGGGGACGGGTAAGACCACAGTATCTCGCTGTCTATTAAAGCAGCTTCCGGATAATACCGATACCGCGTTTATATTAAACCCCTCACTTACAGAGTCTGAATTGCTGGCCACACTGTGTGATGAGTTAGGAATTGTTTATGGCGATGAACCTAGCCTCAAACAGCTGACCGATTTAATCAGTAAGTTTTTGCTGGAAAATCACAGTAAAGATCGCAATACGGTATTGATTATCGATGAGGCTCAGCACTTAAGAGCGGAAGTGCTTGAGCAGTTAAGGTTGTTAACAAATTTAGAAACCGATACTAAGAAGCTGTTGCAGGTGATCTTAATTGGTCAGCCTGAGCTGCAACAGCTACTTAAGCGCCAAGAGCTGCGTCAGTTAGCGCAGCGCATCACCGCCCGTTATCACCTATTGCCGCTAACACTTGAAGAGGTAGCGCTTTACGTACAGCACCGTTTGCAGGTTGCTGGGCGCCATGAGCCACTGTTTCATAAGAGTGCGATTAAGGCGCTACATAAATACAGTGGCGGTATTCCAAGATTGATTAACTTGCTGTGTGAGCGGGCATTGATGGCGAGCTATGCGCAGTCTAAGGTGCCTATCGATAACAAGCTGGTACGCCTAGCCTCTGCTGAGGTGTTAGGTGAAGAGCCTGAGAAGAAGAGTTTGCTACTACCTGTGAGTATCGCAGCATCACTACTTGCTACTTTTGGTATTGCGTTTTATCTGTTTTCACCAGCAGGCAGCATTGCTTCAAGCCCCAGTTCAAATCTAAGTCCAAATACGAATCTGAGCGCAGGTCAAAGTCAAAGCTCGGCTAATACTGCCGATACAGTAACAAGTCAAGCTATGGCTCAGGTTCAAACGGCTAAGCAAGATATCAACACCCATAGCTTGAGCAGCAGTCAGCGAGTGCTAAATAGCGCTATAGCCCAAAGTCATGAGATAGATACGGCTTATGCCAGTATCTTAGGTCTTTGGGGCAAGGTGCCTTATATCGGTTTATCTGCATGTCAGTCGGCTAAGCAGCAAGGGCTTGATTGCTTTCAGCAGCAGGGCAATTGGCACTCACTTGTGCGACTCAATTACCCTGCGGTTGTCTATTTAGTCGATGATAACAACCAAGCTTTTTATGGCACTGTGGTATCTCGCCAAGGGGAGCAAATTTTGCTGCAGCTTAATGAGCAGCAGCTCTGGGTGAGTCGAGACTGGTTTACGCGACACTTCACTGGCACCTTCGAGATCCTCTGGCAAGCGCCTCAAAATCAGCCTAAAGAAATTGGCCAGTCTGCCAATCAGGCGCAGATCCAATGGTTAGAGAATAGTTTGGCGCGCATTAACGATAGGGCGCCGAGACTGGTCGATTATTTTGACTCTGAGTTAGAGCAGCAGTTAAAGGCGTTTCAGCGCCAACATGGATTGAGCGCCGATGGCATTGCCGGGACGCAAACCCTGATACAGCTTAACTTGTACTTAAGTGATGCCGGACCGCGTCTAGGTCAAAGCAAGAGGTTGTATTAATGTCGATTTTACTCGATGCGGTGACACGAAATAGTCAGCAAGCTCAAGCGGTAACCCATGATGTGGTGTTAACGCCTAGAGCGCAATATAAGGCAAAACAAGAGTCGGGAAGAGGTCTTAAATACGCCGCAGTTTTTGTCTGTTTAGCGCTGCTAATGGTCGTGGCAGCCTGGTTATTAACACGGTTTATCTACCCAACGCCTAGCCAAGCATCGACAACCAGCCCAGTTGAGAGTATCAGCCAAAATTCGGCGTTAAACAGGACTGAAAGCCAGAGTGGCAGTTTGAATAATGACGAGGGCAAGAGCTTAACCATTCAATCAAATGAAGACTTGTATGAACCAGAAGGCGAGCAAACTGAGATCCGTCTCGCCGGGAAGGTCGCGCTGCCACTGGCTCAACCTCTGACGGTTACTCAAGGTGTCATGGCGGCTAACTCTGTATCGCCAACAAATAACGTCGGCAACGAGCAGTCTGGTAATTTGATGGCCGCGT
Source organism: Shewanella pealeana ATCC 700345 (assembly GCF_000018285.1). Classification (NCBI taxonomy): domain Bacteria; kingdom Pseudomonadati; phylum Pseudomonadota; class Gammaproteobacteria; order Alteromonadales; family Shewanellaceae; genus Shewanella; species Shewanella pealeana. The sequence continues at coordinate 1,184,929 of NC_009901.1, forward strand.
TGTTGAAGGCGCAGCAGAGTGTAGAGCAAGTTAGTCAGCCTGTTTCTAATCAAGCTGCTACCCAAGTAAGTAATCAAGCAAGTCACCAATCGAGCAGTCAAGCTGAGCTGGAGCCCATCATTCTCGGTGCAAATAGCAATCAGCGCGGTGACGAGCTGTTAGCGTCGTTAAAGCATCAAGTTGCAGATGCGGCGGCCGATGTCGGTCTTGAAAACACGCCTCCAGCTGATAACAATAACCTGCTAGCGGCATTTGAGGCGGCGCTTAAGGACGTTGAGCGTAATAATTCGGTGGCAACACCCGTGACTGAGCCTAAGCTAGATCCAATCCCAGCAACGCCAAAATCGGATGACATTCCCAAGTATGGTCAGTTACCGGCAGGGCTACAGTTACAAGTTCCAGAGTTCAGTATTAATGCTCATGTGTACTCGAGTGCGCCAGATAACCGCTGGCTCAATGTCGATGGTGCAGAGCTGCAAGAGGGGGATAGCATCCAAGGTAAGCTGACCATTGTTGAGATCCGCCCAAGAGATGTGGTGTTAGCGATTCAAGGTACCGAATTTAAAGTACCTGCAATTTAAGCTGAGCATATTTACAAATGAAAAAAGGAACACCTAGGTGTTCCTTTTTTGTCGATAGCGTTAACGCTTAGCGGCTTATACTGATTGGTATAAGATTAAGCCTTTGCAAGCTTAGCAAATACGCGATCAGCAGCAGCGAGTGTTGCTTCAAGCTCTTCTTCACCGTGAGCAAGTGATAGGAAACCTGCTTCATAGGCGCTAGGAGCAAGGTAAACACCTTCATCTAACATCATGTGGTAGAATTCAGCAAATAGTGCAGTGTCACACTTAGTCACTTGCGCGAAGTTAGTTACAGTCTCTTCGCTTGTGAAGAAGAAACCGAACATGCCGCCAACGTAGTTGATAGCCATTGGAATGCCGTGCTTGTTAGCAGCAGCTTTAAAGCCTTCAGCAATGTACTGAGTCTTAGCAGCTAGTTGCTCGTAAACACCTTCCTCACAAAGCGCTTCCATCTGTGCAAGACCAGCAGACATTGCAATTGGGTTACCCGATAGCGTACCCGCTTGGTAAACAGGGCCAGTTGGTGCAATAAACTGCATCACATCTTTACGACCACCGAAAGCGCCCACTGGCATGCCGCCACCGATAACTTTGCCTAGAGTAGTAAGATCAGGTGTTACGCCGTAGTGTCCCTGTGCGCCGCTCTTAGATACGCGGAAACCTGTCATGACTTCATCGATAATCATCAGTGCACCGTACTGATCACAGATAGCACGTAGACCTTGTAAGAAACCGTCGATTGGCGGGATACAGTTCATGTTGCCAGCAACTGGCTCTATGATGATACAAGAGATCTCTTCTGGGTACTGCTCGAAGATAGCCTTAACAGAGTCTAAATCGTTGTAGGTCGCTGTTAGGGTGTGCTTAGCGAAATCTTCAGGAATACCTGGAGAGCTTGGCTGGCCAAGTGTTAGTGCGCCAGAACCCGCTTTAACAAGCAAACAGTCAGCGTGGCCGTGGTAGCAACCTTCAAACTTAAGGATTTTGTCACGGTTAGTGAAGCCACGTGCTAAACGGATAGCACTCATGGTAGCTTCAGTACCTGAACTTACCATACGAACTTGTTCAATTGACGGAACCATCTCGATGACTTTTTCAGCCATAGTGATTTCAAGTTCTGTTGGTGCGCCAAAAGACAGGCCATTTTCAACTGCTTTTAATACCGCTTCACGAATTTTTGGGTGGTTGTGACCTAAGATCATCGGGCCCCAAGAACCTACATAGTCGATATACTTCTTGCCATCGGCATCGAAGATATAAGCGCCATCAGCTTTCTCGATAAAACGTGGTGAGCCACCTACACCAGAGAATGCACGTACTGGAGAGTTAACGCCACCTGGGATGGTCTTTTTAGCCTGTTCAAATAGTTCGTCAGAACGAGTCATTTTTAATCCTTAAAGTCTATAGCCGATTTACACATCAGCTTTTCGTGAATACCAATTAACTGGACGTTCGTATTGCTCAAGCTGAGAGTCAACACCTAACGTCAGTGCAAACAGCGCCATGCGGATCAACAGACCATTATCGGCTTGTCTAAAGATAGCCAGATTTGGATGGTCGTTAAGATCGTTATCCAATTCATTTGCTTGCTCACGTGAGTCTCGTGGCAATGGATGCATGATCACAGTGTTTGATTTGCAATGCTGTGTATAAATACTTTGGTTTAAACGGAACTTGCCGCGGTATTTGTTCGCTTCTTCTTGAGAAGGGAAGCGTTCTTCTTGAATACGCGTCAGGTAGAGTATATCTGCGCGATCTAAATTGCCTTCAAGTTGATCTGTTATTGTGATCTTATGGCCAGCATTTGCAATGTCATTGATCACAGAGTCAGGCATTGCTAGCTCTTTTGGTGATACGAGTGTGAAGCTGACATCTTTATACATGCATAGCAGACGCGAAAGCGAGTGTACGGTGCGGCCAAATTTCAAATCGCCGACCATGGCGATATTCATACCACTGATATCACGGCCGCCAGCCGCTAGCTCTTTTTGAATGGTAAATAAATCCAGTAGCGCTTGAGTAGGGTGCTCGTTTGAACCATCACCGCCGTTAATTACCGGTACGCGGCTGCCTTTAGCAAATTCACTCACAGAGAAAGAATCTGGGTGACGCATGGCAATCACATCTGAGTAACTAGATAAAACGCGAGCGGTATCGTATAGCGATTCGCCCTTAGACAATGACGAAGACGCCATACCCACGGTTTCGTTAACTCTACCGCCGAGTAGGTTAAAGGCGCTAGCAAAGCTGACACGTGTACGGGTACTTGGTTCGAAAAACAGATTGCCCAAAACGGCACCATCTAACACAGTGGTACGTTTTTGTCGTAAAGCATAGGGAGTCATGCGAGTAGCAACAGAAAAAACTTTTTCAACGGCTTCCAAGTCTAGTTGGTTTACCGAAAGGATGTGCGAACCTTGAAACTGAGTCATCAGCCTATATTTCCAATTTCTGAGGGGCGATATAGCATGGCTATAGCCCAAATTTATGTAGGGTGGCTGAGGCGGCACTATAGCAGAATCTAATTGGCAGATAAATATAACAAGTACAGAACATTGGATTAAATTTTGTGACGGCAGACTAATTCAAGGCGTTATAGCGGATGCTTACACTATTGTGCTTAAGCAAATTTCGCTTAAGCCTTGCCAAATGAGTTACTGACGGGTAAAACTGCGCATGAGTTATCATATTTTCGATGCAGAACAATATATTTGGAAGGCTTAGTTTGGACCATTTTATTTGGAATATTGACCCAGTAGCAATCAGCTTTATGGGACTTAAGGTACATTGGTACGGGATCTTGTTTGCGCTGGCAATAGCGTCAGGCTTTCAGGTGATGAAGCGTATCTATATTAAAGAAAGCTTACCGGTAGAATCGTTAGACAACCTGCTGATGTATTGCGTGGTGGGGATTATTGTCGGTGCGCGCTTGGCGCATTGCCTTTTCTACGACCCTGCGTATTACTTCAGTCATCCGCTGAAAATCTTGGCTATCTGGGAAGGTGGATTGGCTAGCCATGGTGGTGGTTTAGGCGCAATTTTAGCCCTGTACTATTATCAGCGTCAGGTGAAATTGCCTTTCCTATTCTTGCTAGATCGTTTAGCTATTGCGACGGCCATTTTCGGCTTCTTTGTACGTATGGCAAATTTTGTCAACTCAGAAATTCTGGGTCTACCAAGCACTGCGCCTTGGGCTATCGTGTTTGAGCGTGTCGACATGTTGCCGCGACACCCGGCTCAGTTGTATGAAGCGATTGCTTACTTGCTGACCTTCATACTGCTCTGGGCTATCTATAAGCTCACCGATATGAAGCAGAAGCACGGCGCCATCTTTGGCCTGTTCCTGGTGCTCGTATTTAGCTCACGCTTCTTGATTGAGATGGTAAAGGTCAAGCAAGCCGTTTACGCCGATAGCTGGACCTTCAGCGCCGGTCAGTTGTTAAGTATTCCGTTTTTAATCGTGGGTGTAGCGCTGCTACTTATGCCTTATTTGCGAAAAAACAAAGCTTAATACTAAGCTGCTTTAGGCAAAAAAAAGCCGTTAGCGTGTTACGCCAACGGCTTTTTTATTGGTTAGCTTTCTAGACTAACGCGATAGGTGTAAATACGATAAGCGCGATTAGAAAGGCAGACTAAAGCCTATCGTCGCGGTGCGGCCCATGCCTTTAAAGTAGCGAGTATCTTTACCAACTGTTTGTGAGTAGTAGGTGTAATAGTCTTCATTCAATAGATTTTGAATGCCGATACTCAGTGTGCCGTCGTAAACTGGGATAGCAATTGACGCGTCAACCGTGGTGTAGCCATCGAAGTTGGCGTAGACGTTATTATTCTCGTCTTTAAAGTCTTTATCCATGTAGAAGTTAGCCTGAATACGAGTTGAAATATCGTTGTCGAAATTATGATTCCAGAACAGGTTAATACGATTCGGCGAGATATTGGCGCCGTCGAGATCGGTATCCACCTTCTGGTCATCATTGGAGTCGTACTCACCATTTTGAATCGCAAGGTTAACGCCAACATCATCATTATCACCAATGTAGGCGGTAACACTGGCTTCTATGCCTTCGATTAGGCTCTTTTCACGCTTAATGACAAATGAACCACTACCGTCGCCTTTATCGACCATGCGCGCACCGTAATCACTCGATGAGCGGTAGTAGGCAATTTTTGAACTGAAGTATTCGCCTTGATAATCGGCACCGAATTCGATGTTATCTGTGACAATGGGGTCGAGGGCCAAGGTGTCTTCAATACTTGGGTTTGGTCCTTGAAAGTTGTCACCGTCGCGCAGTACGCGTCCTACATCAGGCATACCAAAGCCCTGACTAAAGCTAGTATAAACCCGTAGCGCTGGGGTTATTTTGTAAGAGGCGCCGATATTAAACAGGGTTTCATTGAAATCAGGGTTACCGCCTTCAACGTACTTATTGCCGTAGCCATACATGGTCTTGTAGTCATCGACGTTAAGCTTGGCGTACTCGTAACGCACGCCACCAGAAAGGGTTAGGTTTTCAATAAGATCGTAATCAATCTGCGCAAATGGCGCGATATTGTCGTAGGTACTCTCTGGAACCCAAGACACTCCACTCATCACCATATCTTGCTCGGTAGTGTCGCGGAAGATGTCTAAACCATAGGCGATACTCATGCCTGAGTCGGCAATATTACTCGCCATCATAGAGGCTTTCATGCCCCATTTGACAGACTTGTTACGTGACTGCTCATAGTAAAGTGATTCACCGTTTTCCCCTGTGCCACACACGGTAACTTGATCGCTGCCTTCCATGCTTGGGTCATAAAAGTCTGACCAACAACCACCACCATAGACGGCTTCGAAATTTTGATTGAAAAACTGCAGGCTAAGTTGCTGACCGGCGATATCTTCATGGGTATAAGTCAAGCTGGTGGTGGTAACTTGGTTGTTTGCGGCGTCCCAAGGTTGATCTTGCTTGATGGCACCGGTTGGGATGTCGTTTTCTTTATCGCCTTTAACGGCCATGTAGTCGCCGTTATTTTCCATATTGTAGTGGTTCACCATCAGTTCAAGGCGAGATTGGTCAAAGTCATGACCAAGTTTGATGAAAAAATCCATACTTTGGCTATCCATCGACTCGCCCTGAGTGGTATCGACACCGATCATTTCGTCGTTAGCATCGTAATAAACACCGTTATTGCGATAGCTTACAGCGCCTATCATATCCAAGTTTTCGGACTCACCGGAGAAGCTATAACTGGTACCGAAGCTAATGCCATCAGAGTCTAAGCTATTTGGCACTGTGACATCGAAGCTGACGTGGTGCTCGTTATCGCCACTGGGCTTTTTAGTGATGTAATTGATAATTCCGCCTTGGGCGCCGAGGCCATGCATGGCATTGGCTCCATGGATGATCTCAATGCGCTCAATCATGGCCGGATCTATAGTTTGGCCTGAGCGGCCACCGCTGCGCAGTGGGTTAGATTGCGGTACACCATCAATCATAATCAAAGGTGTACGGCCACGCAGTGTTTCTCCTGTATTACTCATCTTTTGACGGCTAGGGGAAAAACTCGGTGCCAGATTACCTATGATGGTCGAGAGATCTTGAGTGGTTCTAAGCTGCTCGTTTAGCTGCTCTTGGTCAATGATGGTCACCGTATTTGGAATCGCACTGACAGGCTTATCCATTCGACTCGCGGTGACTGTGATGACTTCGATATCGCTGTCTTGTGCGACGGCTGAGGTTGGAAAGATGGCGGCAGAAATTGATAGCGCAATGATGGAGTTCTTAAACTGCATGAGAGATCCCGTTTAAGTGGAAACACTGTTATGTTTATACTTCCGTCCAGTGGAAAAGCTTCCCTAATCGTGTCTAGCCACAAATCTAAATGATAATGATTAGTGTTTTAAGGGTAAATTCTTTGTATGAAGTGTGTCCATGCTAAGTTCAAATAAATTAATGCGAATGAGAAGGAATGTGATTTGGATCTCTGGGTTTGTTGCGCATTGGTTGGTTGTGAAGGGGAAGTGGATGGGGTGGTTGCATTTCCGTTACATTTGCAGCGTTTTGTATCGCAGCGAGGTGAATGGCGACTATCACACTGATATCATGACTAAAAGGCGCTTCTCTTATCGAGAATGCGCCTACTAGCTGTTTAGGTATTAGTCTGGTCTTGGGATTAAATGCAGTGGCGCAGCATCACTTAAATAGGCCTCATCGACTTGATCTAACTTGTTATAGCGGATCATTTCGCGAATACCATCGATATAGGCTTGGCCGCGCTCGGAATATTTATCTAAAGTGCCTGCAAGCTCTAAGCCTGTAATAGGCTTATTGACTGCGCGTAGACTTGCCCGCAATTTTCTGAGTTTTTTATAGGCGTTGTTGGTATTAAGGTTCAGCATATACCCCTCTACAGAAGCCTGCGGTGTATCGAAGCGGGCTAAGCCATAGTTGCCTAACTCTTTACGTTGCTGTTTGGGGATCATGCCCTTGCCGCTAAAGTCCCACTGGCCGAAAAACGCATTGCCTTCAACGGTAAAGCGAGAGGTTGCCCAGCCGCTCTCTTCAGCAGCTTGAGCAAGAACAAGCGATGGCGGCATGATATCAACCTCTTGTAGCAAGGTTTGCCTTTGAGCCTCAGTTAACAGGGTTTCGGCGTCTTGAGTGATTTTGTACTTTAGGGCGATTCTTTGTAACACCACATCATCTAACGGCGCAGTTTCAATCAGGCGGCGCTCTAAAAGAATATTTTCGTTTGCCACCAAGATTAATGGTGCTAACAGACGGAAAAACACCATCTTCTTCTGTTGCACGGGAATTTGATTCGAGGTTTTTTGCCAGCGCTCACTGACAGACTCAAAGGTCAGCCTCGGCACTTCGCGATTGCCTTGCTGCCAGCTTTGAGTGTTGTAATTGAGTGAGTTAAATAGTGCCATCAGCTCATCGAGAGAGTTGATTCGAATATCTTTAGGCGCCTTAGTTGGACGCTTATCAGATACTTTTATAAAGCTGGTTTGGGTGGCGTCGGAATCAACTGGAGTGGCAAGATCGGCGGCAACCGTTTTAGCTGTTGGCTTAACTGTGTCTTGAATAGTGTCTTGAACTGTTTGTTGAATAATCACCGGCTGGCTGCTATCTGGGTTGAACTGTGAGTTGGCCGCATAAAGAATTAATGCAATGGCTATCAAGGTTAGAGCGATGAGTGTTTGAGGCTTCTTAAGCATAAACAGTCCTTTATGTTGAATGACCTTGTGTATTTTTAATCGAGAGCATCTACATACTCCGTCATTGTTGCCAAATTGTAAACTCTGAAGGTGTGCTGTTTGAGGGGGGAAATCAATTGAGCGATTGAATCATCATAAGTGATGACTATAAAGCGGATAGGGATACAGCGAAAAGCTGGCTGATATTAAAATTGCAGGCAATAAAAAGCCCAAATAACTCGGTGTTACTTGGGCTTTGTTGCCTTTAAGACTGGCTGTCTTAATACAGCTCAGGGCTGTTTGTTAAGAGCCGCTCAAGGCTGTTAATTAACAGCAGCTCAAGGCTGTTAACTAAGAACAGCTCAAGGCTGTTTGTTAAGAGTCGCTTATGGCTACTTACTTAAATTCGACGCAGTTTGCGTTGAGTAGTAGTAAGCCACGTCTTTCATTTCGGTTTCAGACAGCATACTCGCTTGACCTTGCATCAAGGGGTCTGAGCGATCACCACGCTTAAAGTCAATAAGTTGCTTGAATAGGTAAGCGGCCTTCTGACCTTTAAGATCTGGGTAGGTCTTCATCATGCCAAGCATGGCATCACCATGACAAGCGATACAGCGTTGGTTGGCTAAGGTCTCGCCTTTGCTCGCGTCCGCTTTGTAATTCAGAACCTTGGCATCAAGTTTGAGCTCTGATACTGCTAGCGTGTCTTTAAACGAGGTATCGGTCACTTGAGCCGATACGCTTGCTGATAGCAATAATGACAAGCTGGCGGCTAACACAGACTTCGAATAATGATTCAACATGTTAATTTTCCTCATTCGAAGAAGGCATTGGCGGCATTTGATTTGCGTCCAAAGGCTTGCGTCTAAAGATCTTCATGTCGATACCTGTCTCATCATAATAAGTCGATAGGTAATCTAGAACAGGATCCCAAGTATCAGATAAGTCCCAAAGGCCCTGAGTATCAACCATCCACTGAATGGTATCGCGCCAAACTTCACGGTTACCCTTGTTCTGCGGGATAATTGACGTGGTATGGCAAGCGTTACATTGATAGTTAACCATCTCCCAACCCGGTGCCATAATAAGGCCTGACTCAGGGTCGACGGGATAGCTCTTGGCTGCATCGGCAGCCATCGCAGGAGAGAGGCAACTTAAGGCAAGCAGGCTTGCCGTAAACAGAGTCTTTCTCATTATACGACCCTTACTGCCACTCGGTGACAGCCGTTAAATAGGTAACCTTTAGGGTTCCACTGTGGTTGAACCATAGGCTGAGTATCACCTTTAGTGTCAGTCGCACGAGCCCAAATCTCAAAGTAGCCAGCCTGTGGTAACTTAAGGTCAATGTTCCATTGCTGCCATGCCGTTGGGTTCACTGGCTTAGTTAAAGCGGCTGTTTGCCACGTAGTACCGTAGTCGTAGCTGACTTCAACCTTAGCTACGTCACGCATACCTGCCCAAGCATGTCCGCTTACAGAAAGGGTTTTACCTAAAGCGAGCTCACTACCAGTTTGAGGTGCTGTGATTAGTGACTTAACAATCATCTCCTCGATGATCTTAAAGTCTTTGTTATCGACTTTCTCACCAGGGGCTACTGGATACTTTGGCACTTGATAAGCAGGTGCGCCCATCTTCTTACCGTCGTGTACGCGATCACGAACGCCCATACCTGTAGCACATTTCTGTGAAACTGAACCTGGACGGCCGCCGAATACGATACGTAGTGGGTAACCGTGCATGTATGGAATATCTTCGCCGTTCATGCCCCAGGCAATCATGCCGTTTTCATTCATGGCTGCGTCGATAGGTACACCGCGAGAGATGGCTGCGCCTTTACCGCTGATGTGCTTATCTGCACCGTAGTGAGCGGTATAAACTGCGTCGCTCTTCACACCACAATCGGCAAGTACGTCTTTAATCAATACGCCTGTCCACTCTGCGCAGAATACCGCAGTGTTACTCCACTGGTTACCCTTAGCATTTGGATAGAAGTTTTCGCGGCTGTTACCGCCACATTCTAGAACCAGTTGCTGAGTGTGAGTCTTGAACTTCTTTTTAAGCTCGGCGATGGTGTAGGTCTTTGGTGTTTCGATTGACTCACCGTCAACGGTAAATTCCCAAGTATCTGGATCAATCTTATCGAATTCTGGCATCTTGCCGTTCCAGCGGATAAAGGCAACATCGGCAGGAGTTTTTACTGGTGCAAGCAAGTGCTCAGGTGGGAAAGCGTTCAGTGGGCTTGAGTTAAGCACTTTAAAGTGGCTTGGTAAGTCATCAACACTCTTCCACTTAACTGCAGATACGTCCATTGGCTCAATACCAGCTGGGCGGTTTGATGCAAAGGCCCAGTTAAGTGGCAGCATGGCTGTTACTGAGGTCGCTGCAGCGCCCTTTAAAAAATTACGTCTATCGATAGCCATTAGTCTTGTTCCTTCCCGGTATTGAAATAATCCGCCATTGCCTGCATCTGCTCTTCTGTTAGCAGCTTGGCGACTTTACTCATTGTCTTGTCTTGGCGTTTGTCAGCTTTAAAATTCTTTAATTGTCCAACCATGTATGCCGCGTTCTGTCCCTTTAGATTTGGGATGGAATCGAATTTGTTACTACCGTCGACTCCGTGGCAAGCAATACACATGTTGAGCAGCTGCTTATAGTTCTCTGCAACGGCTTGACTGCTAAAGCCAAGTACTGATGCTGAGAGCACGACTAGCGCTGCTAATTTATTATTTAATACACTCATTGTGTGCCCTTTTCGGGATGATGTTGTTTACTCTTGGTTAAGCGAGTCCCTGAAAAACCGCCTGACCTTAAAGTTAGATCTTGTTGGTGCTAGCGCCTGATTACGACCTTGCAACGTTTTTTTATCAACGCTTACGAGTACTTGTTTTCGTTATTCGTAAATGAAAGCTGCTGAGGTCGTAAAACTACCTAAAAGTGTGATGATAATCCTGTGAAAAAATCTAAAAAGTTGTGAAAATGCCGATAAAGCGAACGATTTGTTGGTTTTTAAATCCATTTGCAGTGAGTCATACAAGTGAGGGGAGTTGTTTGGTGATTGTTGCTTTATTATTGTTCGCTGGTTTTGTATTTGCTGGTAATTGGTTTTATTTCGTTGGCAGCCTGTTCTTTGAACAATTGGCTAGCGCTAAGAGCTGAGTTGGTGTCAGTAATTACGAGGTAAAACGAGAAGTTTTGTTTATTAACTCGCCGATGTGACGGCCTAGCTTCGTTATCGATTCGCTAAGCCTGTGAGGTTAAATCGCATATGTTAAAGATGCTAAAGTTGGGTTGGTAAATGTTTCAAATGTACTTAAGCGGCTGTTAAATGGTTTGAGCCTCTTCTCTATAAGCAAATGAGTGTATGTAGATTTGAGAATAAATTTACACTTGCCCTGAACGGATCTCTTTACGCAGCGAGACCCAATTAATCACCCCAACAATCTGTTCATTTGTCTCTTGATAGATATAAACCTCCCCTCGTCGTTCCTTAGAAAGAATTGCGTATACTTCATTGAGGGTAGATGTATCGGGCAGCCCCTGAATCGGATGACGAGTCAAGGTGGTGTCTTGATCTCTGACTTGCAGTTCAAGCTGTAACATCTCTACAGCACCTTGAGCATTGCGTACCAATACAGAGCGACCCTCTGCACGCTTAAGTACCTCTAGTAATAGTTCTTGGTTGTCGTAAACGATGACGAAGCGTTTATCCATGAGATGGCGCACGCCGACCTTCTGCAATCCAAGATTTACTGGCGCAACTTTATAGCCCAGCCCCATTATCTCGAGCTGTTTGAAGAATATAGACTTGGTCTTAAAGCCTTGATGAGCAATTAAGAAGGCAGGGATCACCACAAACATAGAAGGTAAAATAATCGAGGCGTTATTTGTCAGCTCGATTAAGGCTACTAGTGCCGCGAGTGGGGCGCTTAAACACACGCCCATCATGCCTGTCATGCCGATAATAGTATATAAGCCAATATAGGGCGCGATACTTGGAAAAAACAAGGCGCTAATTAAGGCCAATATGGTGCCGAGTAAAGCACCTATTCCATAGAGTGGGCCGATGAGTCCACCAGGAATGCCTAAGCCTATAGCGGCGATGGTGGCGATGATCTTGCCAGCTAAAATCGCGCTTAAGAATAAAATGCTCGGGTGCTGATTAATGGTCTCTGCAATAGCCAGTTCACCACTACCAATCGCTTGCGGTAAAACTAGCCCCACTAGGGTAGTAACGGCACCTGCAAGTAACAGACGATTAATAAGCGGCCATTTTTGGCCGATGGCAGTAATTTTTAATAGGCTGGTATTAAAAAATGCTGCAATACAACCGAGTACCAAACCGAATATAGCTAACAGTGGGTACTGGCTGAGAGGGATCACTTCAACGCCGATCTGCTCGAATTCATGCACATTACCAAATACCAACTGACTACTGAGTGCACCGCAGATAGCTGAAAGCATGATCGGGAAGAAGTAGTGGATTTTGTATTCCCTAAGCACCACTTCAAATACAAAAATCACGGCAGCGAGTGGCGCGTTAAAAATCGCCGCTATTCCAGCGGCAATACCACTGGCACACATGACACGAACACTGTTATCGGGAAGCTTAAACTTTTCCGCTAATACACTGGCACTGACGGCACCTAAATGGATGGCCGGTCCTTCTCGTCCTACAGAGAAGTTGGTGGCAAGGGCAAATAAAGCTTGGAAAAATTGTCCGGGGGCAGACTGCAGCGGGATCTTGCCATAATGCAGTTTCATTCTGTGGATAACATAGGCGATGCCCATACGTTTATAGCGCTGAGATCCCATTTTTGCGACACCCCAGATTAAAAAGGAGCCGAAAAGCGGTAATAATACTCGCCAGTCATCGATGATGTCCGTAAAATTCAGCTCTTGGGTTTTGGTGAAGGTGTCGCACCAGACCAGTAATAACCTAAAAAGAACAATGACACCGGATGCAAACAGTGCAAAAAGCAACGCGAGCAAACATAACTGTACACTGACCTTAGACTGAGAAAGCGTGTCTTTAAGGTCGGTATGTAAGTACTTTTGAAATTGCTCTCGCTTCTTAACAATTGCTGGATGCACAGGAATTTCCAAAATTTATGTTTGTCACATTGATTTCAAAATGTGAGATTTTTTATTAAGGGGCTGTTACTTAATGCCAAATTATCATCGTTGGGCCGATCGCTTGCAAGTGATTGAACGACAAATTAGACCTTCGAGTGTCTATTTATTACTTTTACTCATAGTCGCCTTTGCGTTAGGCGCACTCATTTACGATGTGGCAAAGGCTCGTTACCTGCCAAAAGTGGAGGCAAAAGTCGATAACAGCGAGCGCTATGTACAAGAGTTGCACCAGCAAGCGCAGACTTTGGCGGCGCGTAATATTGAGTTGGCATTAGAACGCGAAGCCAATAGTGACATGCAGGCGATGTTTGTTGAGCAGAATGCAAAACAGAAAGAGTTAGAGCGTGAACTGGCATTTTATCGCAGCGTAATGGCTCCTGAAAATATCGCCGATGGCGTGGCAATTAATGGCTTAGAACTAGAGCCAAGCCTTGAGCCGCGCCAATATCGTATCAAGCTAGTATTGACACAGTTAGAGAAGCGTAAGCGCTCTTTAGCGGGTCGCAGTGAAATCACATTCGTTGGTTTGCAAGACGGCAAAACGGTTAGCCTTAAGCTATCAGATTTGACTGATGCCTCGTTTAAATTCAAATTTAGGTATTTTCAGGTATTAGAGGGCGAATTTACATTGCCTGAGGGCTTTAGCTTGTCTAGAGTGAAGGCCAAAGTGATAGTGCCTACGAGTCGTTGGACTAAAGGTTCGCAAACTGAACAGGAATATAGTGCACAAGATCTACTTGTGGATGAAAAAGAGCAGGGCATATTACTTGAACAAAACACTCAGGTATTAGATAATTCTGCACAGCAAACAGAAGTAAGAGGTAGTAATGACTGAACAAGCTGAAGATGCTTTGCCAATCCGTTTCACCGATGCGGCGGCTTCAAAAGTAAAAACCTTGCTCGAAGAGGAAGAAAATGACGCACTTAAGTTACGTGTTTATGTAACGGGTGGCGGATGCTCAGGTTTCCAGTATGGCTTTACTTTCGATGAGAAGGTCAACGAAGGTGACTTTACTGTAGAGAAGCAAGGTGTTCAGTTGGTTGTTGATCCAATGAGCCTACAGTACCTTGTTGGTGGCGAAGTGGATTACACTTCAGGCCTAGAAGGTTCACGCTTCTTCGTTAAGAATCCAAATGCAACGACCACATGTGGTTGTGGTGCAAGCTTCTCTGTTTAACCTTTGTTGAGTTAAATAGAGTAAAAAAGCCGTCGAATGACGGCTTTTTTGTGTCTGTTCATTCAAGATAAGAGTTTAACGCATGATGTTGAGGTTGAACTCGCGATTAAAGTACTGACCCACCTTGCGGTTAAAGGCGATCCAAATCTGTACCATCGCCAATAAAATCAGCATAGCAAATACTAGCCAATCAGGAAGCTGCGTCTTAAAGCTACCGATAGCAAAACTCGAAGGCCCCGAAGCGACCATATTGTCTGGATCGTAAAGAGCTAGCGGCAAAATGCTGACAACAACTAATTGTAAGCCCGTATAAACCCTCAGCATTATGAGGCCAGCTTTTTGTTTACCTATGATGGCAAGCACCATAAATAGCGTCAGAATACAAAATAGCACCCCTTGCTTAGCCATTAAGCCACTGATAGAGATCACCACTAAAAAGATAAGCAGGGCGATAAGGCGCTTGGGCATGGGGACTTTGTCTGCTGGAGCTGATGAACTATTCGGTGTTGATTGTGCGTCGAGATTAAGATTAGTCGTCACCTCGCTGCTGCTATTAGAAGATTGTGCACTAGCGGCCGGATCTGATTGAGTTGTCGGTTCTTTGCTATCCACTTTTACGTTCTCATTATTATTTAAGTTAGCAGATAAAAGCTAGAACATGGTAAGCCGTGAGGCTTACCATGGTAAATCATCTAAGCAATTAGTGACGCTTTTTAGGAGCTAGGCGCTCTTCAAGCTCATAAGGAGGAATAACCACTCCTAGATCTTCTTGCACAGGGAAAACAGCAACAAATAAGTCGTCATCTTGCATACCAGGCACCCAACGCTCTAGCCATTCATCAACAGGAATAGATAAAGTTTGGCAATCAGCCCAATCATCAACAGCCCAAGACGCAGCTGCTTCTTCAGTTGGCCACATAGGAATGCAATCTTCCTCTTCAGTTGTTAGCATTACACAACCATCTAAATCTTGTAATGACCAAAGTGTTTGGTGCTCTTTCACTTGTTCTACAAGGTAGTCGTAGCGAGCTTCTGGGGTCATTTCAGTAAGTTGCTTAAGGCTTTTGCTTTTGTTGCTCATGGTTTACATCTCTTAATATTAAATGAGGCGAGCCTTGAAACAAGGAAAGCGCGCCGATTTAGACGGATAATAGCACCTAGCAGGCCAATGAAAAAGAAAACAGAGCCGCTTTAGGCTCTGTTTATCTATATAGACGATTCACCTTTAGTGTCGAAGACTCTATAAATCAAGCCCGCGAGAATCGCACCAATAATTGGCGCAAGCCAAAATAGCCAAAGCTGAGAGATAGCCCAGTCGCCGACAAACAGTGCTGGCCCCGTGCTGCGAGCCGGATTGACCGAAGTATTGGTTACAGGAATGCTGATTAGGTGGATTAATGTAAGCCCTAAACCAATGGCGATAGGGGCAAAGCCTTTCGGAGTGCGTGAATCGGTAGCGCCAAGAATGATAAGCAAGAAGAACAGAGTCATCACGATTTCACAAATCAGTGCCGCCGTTAAGCTATAACTTCCGGGGGAGTGTTCTCCATAGCCGTTTGAGGCAAAGCCTGCCGAGAGGCTAAAACCATCTTGCCCCGAGGCGATAAGATATAAAATGCTGGCGCCAGCGATACCGCCTGCTACCTGAGCGATAATATAGGGCAGTAATTCAGAGGCAGGAAAACGTCCGCCCGCCCATAGACCAATTGAAACCGCGGGGTTTAAATGGCATCCGGAGATATGTCCTATGGCAAATGCCATGGTGAGGACGGTCAAACCGAACGCAAATGCCACCCCGAGAAAGCCTATGCCAAGCTCTGGAAAAGCCGCGGCTAAGACGGCGCTACCACAACCACCTAAGACAAGCCAAAGTGTACCGATAAACTCGGCGGTCATTTTTTGGTTCATATTCATAAAACAGTTCCTTGAGTTTGCATCATTCCATTGGCAGTAACTGTCGACTGTACTTTATGTTTTGCTAAATTACGAAGTAAACAGTTCCAAAATGAAATTTATTGTTGCTACAACCAAGTGTAATGAGGAGCAGTGTTACTGTACCTTGTAGCGATCGTCTTGCACCATCTGAATCAAGGTGGCGGCTATTTCGGTATTGTCTTTATGACCTCGAAAGTACACTGCACCTTTACCATAGGCGTAAACCGGAACATCGATAGCATCATGACCTCCAGTAGTCCATCCAGTATAGGTGAACCTATCAATTGCTTGCTTAAGAATGTCTGCCATCTCTCTTGTGGGTTCGTGTCGAGACAGGCGACTATTAAGCCGGCTGCGTAGGAAGTCGAGCTTCTTGGGCTCAATATCTATGCTGATATGGGGGCGAATAAAGTGAGTGAAGCTAGGTAAATCATTGAGGACCTCTGGTGTCTCAACAATTTGTTTTGCGATGGAACTCGGCAGCGAGTGAACTTGATGCAGTAACTGGCCTTGCCATTGGTAAGTGCCTTCTCGTCCTAAGGTTAAGCCACCCGTTGAGTGATCAGCCGTTGCAATGAGTAAGGTGTCTGGGTGGGTATCGACATAGTGCTTTACTAGGCTCAAAGTATTAGCAAAGTCGTGCATTTCATTCATGGCGCACACAATATCATTGCTGTGTCCACACCAGTCAATTTGACTGGCCTCTACCATCATCACAAAGGGGGCGTCTTGCTCTGATAATAAAGCCAAGGCTTTTCGGGTCATAGTGGTGAGGTGAAGAGGGTCTTGGCTCTCCAATGTGCTAGGTAAGCCTTTAGGGGCGAATAGGCCTAGGGCTGGCAGTTTTTCGATGCTGTTTAAATCGCTTAGGCTATCGACGTACTGGTAGCCATACTCTTGAAATTCTAAGGTCAGATCTCGGTCATCACGTGCGAAGTATTGGCTACCGCCGCCCAGCATCAAATCGGCAACGGGACGCTTGTTGATAAGGTTAGTTAAATAGCTATCGGCAATCTGGTCGTAGTTTCGGCGGCTTTCGTTATGGGCTAAAAAGCTGGCAGGGGTCGCGTGGTTAATCTGTGACGTTACCACCACCGCTGTCGTTTTTCCTTGCGCTTTCGCCATCTCCAGCAGTGTGGGGAAAGACCCGCCGTGATGGTCTACTGATATGGCGCCGTTATAGCTCTTATAGCTGGTCGCGAGCGCGGTAGCCGCCGCCGCAGAGTCGGTGACATAAGTATCGTCATCAGGGTAGGTGCTCGACATGCCGACTAACAATTTGTCGAAAATGGTCTTCTCGACTCTTTGAGTTTGCGGGTTATCGCTGTAGTAGCGGTAGGCGCTGGTATAAGCTGGCCCCATACCGTCACCAATCAGGTAGATGATATTTTTCGGTAGGTATTCGTTGGCAATAATTGGCGCAAAGGGATCGTCTGTGTCTGCTGCAGCCTCTTTACTTAACAGAACTGTGCTACATAAGGCTGTGCTGCATAGGCTTGCGATAATTAGACTTGAGCAGATTGCAGGGAAGCGATCCATCGAGGTTAAGTGAGTCATGTTCTAGTTATCCTTAATGGAATGTTACTTGTGTTTTGTCTGGCTGGCCAGGTTCAAAGTGAGCGCTGCCTCTGCTGAGTGTTGGATTTTTTAGGTACAGATCTAGCCAGCCTTCTTGCTCCCACAACATGTGCATAATCGACTCTTTGGCCTTATAGCTATGGCTCTCATAGGGGAAGGTGACTAGGCGAGCTTGCCCCCCCAACCCTCTTATCGCTTTAAATAGTCTTGCTGACTGCATTGGATAGGTGCCGGAGTTGGAGTCCATCTCGCCATGCATAAGCAGTAAAGGCTCATCAATTTTGTCGGCATGGGTGAAGGGCGACATCTGCTGATAGAGGCTTGGGGCTTCCCAGAAGTTACGTTTCTCATGCTGAAAGCCAAAAGGCGTTAAGGTGCGGTTATAGGCGCCGCTTCTAGCGATACCTGCGGCAAAAAGATCTGAATGAGCCAGTAGGTTTGCCACCATAAAGGCGCCGTAGGAGTGGCCTCCTATCGCCACCCGTTCCCTATCGGCCACCCCCATTTCTACTAAGGTGTCGATTGCAGCGTTAGCATTGGCGACTAACTGATGGCGGAAGCTATCGTTGGGTTTATCTTTACCTTCGCCAACAATGGGCATGGCAACCTTGTCAAAAATTGCATACCCCTTAGCGGCAAATGCCACCGGACCTTTGGCGCTAATTTGATTATATTGATTAGGCGAATAGTTAACCTGACTGGCAACTTCGGCATTTTTGTATTCGCGGGGATAGGCCCACATGAGTACAGGTAGCGGTCCATCCTCGGAACTGTAATTAGCGGGTAGGTAAAGTACACCCGATAATGGCAGTCCGTCATCGCGTGTGTAATTAACCAATTGCCGACTCATGCCTTGATAAGCTTCTAGCTTATGGGGATTTTTGTACAGGACTTGCTCGTTTCCAGACGGGACTTCTAGCATGACTAAATGCGACGGCGTATCAGCGCTCTGCCTGCTGATGATAAGCGTCAACGGCTCAAGCTTTACGATATATTTGACCCTTTCTAACTCCTGCATAGATGACTGCCAAAGGGTTACTGGCTTGTCTATGCTGTGGCTCTTTTGGCTAGTGGTGAGTGCCGATGACTTTAAGAAAGGCTGATAGCCCTTTGGCGATGCACCTAGGCCGTAATGTAGCAGGCTGTTGTTATCTAGCTTGTAGACTCGACCTAGGCTTTGTCCATCTAGTTTAGCGCTTTGGCGGTAGAGGTTACCGGGATCGTTATAAGTATCGCGGATCGCCTTTTGATACCAGAGAGACAAGCTTTTATCACTTTGCACTGAGGTATCTAACAGACTCACCCGCATCTGCTTCTTATCGGACTGTCGCTCTGTGATAAGCGCGGTCTGTTTCTCTCCCCATTGTACTTTGTTGATGCGCCAAGGCGTCTTGGTTAGTGGCGTTGGTTTTTGAGTAAAAGGTGCACTGAGTTGCAGCAGTTGATCTCGGTAGCGGATCTTAATCCGGCTATCCCCGTTATCGAGAGCCTTTACGAAGGCGAGAGTATCGGGTTTATCGCTACGCCAATGGATCATGCGCGGGCCTTTTCTCACCGAGTCACTTCCCGGCGGACGATATTCACTGCTCTCTAATTGAGCAAGGGTTTGCAGTTTTTCTCCCGTGCGGCTAAAGAGCTCTACCGATTGGGTAAAGTCATAATATTTCACCATATATGAGAAAGGTGCAGCGATACGTTTTACCACTAGGTACTTGTCGTTAGGTGATAGGCTATAGCTAATATTAATCGCGGGCTCACCAATTGGGGTGACATCGCCATTGAGTGCGATAAAACTGAGTTGGCTGGTGGTTAAACTTGAGAACTCGTGCTCATCCTGTGGATTTTTGAGCAGGTCTTGATAGGTTCTGCGAGGCGCTTTCTGGCCTGAGGTTTCACTTACGTTAGGGGCGATTGCCGTTTGAGTCAGAGTTTGCGACATGCTCTCGACAGCGAGGTTAGTGAACACTCCCTTGCTGTCGTTTTGCCAGATATATTTCAATCCTAATATGGCATTGAGGCGGTCTGTATTGAGTTTGCGGCTTTGCTGTTTTACTAGGTCATAAATAAACAGATCGGCGCCATGATTTGTTAGGCCGATATAACTTAAGTATTGGCTATCGGGTGAGAAGCTAATATTAGCAACTTGCATGTCGCGGGGGAGCGTTATGGTGACTGGTTTTACGGCTGATTTTAGCTGAGTTAGATCAATGAGAACTATGCTTAAGTAGGTGTACTTAACACGACTCGGGATCAACAAGTCTGGCAATACTCTAAGGCCTGCGAGTTTGCGCTCATCTTGTGCCAGAGTGTCGATTGATAGATGCTTCCTTGGGGTTAATACCGCTAACCACTGCTTATCTTGGGATAAGCGAGTGCTTACGTTTTTTGTTTGTTCGACGACATCTTGCAGTGCTTGGCTGGGGACTTGGTAGCTGTTACTCATGGCTGGATTGCTGAAAAATAGCGGGTAACAGATGGCTATCAGGGCATACATTAAGAGCGAGTTGCGAGACATTCTTATCTCCTGATCCAGAAGTGGTTATTTAAAAATAAGCGCCCATCAGATGGGCGCTTGAGAACTCGTTATTAAGGGAGGTTTATACGAGTTTAAAACTTCTGTGAATAACCAAGGAAGAAACTACGTCCAGTATTTGAATAGCTACTGTTGTCATCTTCATAGAAAGGCCAGTCATTGTGCTTGTCGTTACGCACATCGTACAAAGGTGGCATCTCATCGGTTAGGTTTTTAACACCCGCAGTGAACTTACCTTTCCAAGGTGCGTAGTAGTTCAAGGTAATGTTGACTGTTTGATAAGCATCTAAGGTATCTGTCTCCATAGACTCGACATCATCACCGTTCTCATCTAAGTACTCGAACAGATCCACACCTTTTGCTTCACCTGTGTAGTAGTAATAAACGGTTGCACTGAAGTCTTCATAGTTCCAGCTCAGACTTGCGTTACCTTTCCACTTAGGGAAATAATCGGTTTCAGTTTGCTCTTCAATTTCGCTATCGACACGCTCTTGGTACTCTTTCTTAATTAAGTAAGAGGCGGCGACTTTAAACTTGAACTCACCAATAGCTGTTTCTGGGAATTGATAGTTAAAGCTGGTATCAATACCTTCAGATGCTTCATAGGCGCTGTTGATAGGGCCTTTACGCATACAGGCGATGTTTTCGATGCCATCGTCATCAAATTCAGTCAGGTAACCGACAACGTCCATTTCTTCACAGCTGTTATAGTTTCCTGTTTGGTAATAAGACTTATCATCTAGCATTTCATCGGTAGAGATAGTTTTTACGGCACCTTCAAGCTCAATGTTCCACCAGTCAACCGTGATATCGGCATTATCAGTAATGTTAGCCACAAAGCCGACGTTCCAGAATTCACCCTTTTCCTCTTCGAGGTTTAAGTTACCTTGAGTAATTGAGCGATAATCATCTTCATAGATCTCATCTGGAATAGTAGGGTGCGGATAATCGGTGCCACCGAAGCCGATAGTACGGCCTGCATATAGACGGTGCATATCTGGCGCTCTAAAGCTTTTACCCCAGTTAGCACGAACCATGATTTCATTAATTGGGCGATAAGATAGGCCAACCTGTGGTGTGGTTGCGCCGCCTACATCGGAATCATCTAAGTATTGGTCGTAACGCAGTGCGGCAGAAAGGTCTAATGACTTAACCCCTGTGATATCGGCAAGTAGCGGTATTTGTAATTCACCAGCAACGGCGACGCGGTCACGATCGCCTTTACCACCAGTACCACCCATGCCAATTAAGCCACCATTTGATGTGACATCATCTAGGGTATCTTCATAACTTTCACGTGCCCATTCAGCAGTCGTTGCAAAGCCAGCGGTGCCTGCGGGTAACTCCATTAAATCGCCAGTAAATACTGCTTGGAACTGGTGCATGCTTGAATCTGAGTTCTTGGTTGAATCAGCAATTAGTAGGTTTGCTTGTTCGGTCGTTAGTTCGTTATGCGGATACCACTTTGATGGATCTGTATCATTAGGATCGAAAGTGACGATATCGAGCAGCGCATCGGCGCTCACCATGTGATGGTTTTGCTTTTCGTATTTGTTATAGCTGCTTGACCATGACAGATCTAGCTCGTACTCACCAATAGTACCGTCGGCGCCAAACGAGATCGCTGCCTTAGTGTTTTGCGTGTCATAGGTACGTGGTCCAGGATACTCTTCCATTCTGCGAGCTAGGTAGAAGCGGTTGTCATCTTCGAACTCATATTTGTCATAACTCAGTGCACCCGTCGCTTCATCTTGATAGATGTTGGTGCCGAAACCTTTCTCATCTTTGTACTTAGTGGCTTCTTTATAAGAAGCGTTGATCATGCCGTAAATTTGCCAATCATCGTTTAAGTCATAATTTGTGTTAAGCACTAAGTTAACGCGGTCATAAGCCGATTGTAGGCCTCGGTCGGCGTACTTGTCGTAGTAGCAATCATACTTGCCTACTGGGGTGTAAATGCCTTTGTCACCAAATAATTCGTTACATTGCTGCTCGTCGAGGTTGACGTATTTATCTTCGTGATAAACTTTACTGTAATCGGTAATTCGAGATGACCAGCTTGAAGCTGCTGCGTCGCCATAAGGACCTGCACCCCAACGAAGATCACCGTCTTCATCTTCATAATATGCCGGGCTATAAAGGTCGTCACGCTGATATGTTTGAATCGATTCGACTTTCTTATATTCGAGCATTAACAGGGTTTGGCTCTTTTCAGTATTAAAACCTTGTAGGTAAGATAGATCTAACTGCTCACCACCACCTTGAGTTGGCTCGGTATATTTAGCGGCGACTTTAGCGCCATCGTATTGCTGCTTTAAGATGATGTTCACCACACCACCTACCGCATCGGAGCCGTAGATTGCCGAAGCGCCACCGGTTAGGATTTCGATACGCTCAACCGCCGCAGAGGGAATATCTGAGACGTCGACAAAGTTTGAGGTGCCGCCTGCAGCGCTGGGGAAAGAGGCCTGGCGACGACTGTTGATCAGTACCAAGGTACGGTTTGCGCCCATACCACGTAAGTTAACCGAGCTTGCGCTATCAGTATAGCCATCGCTTTCACCGTTTAGCGAGCCACCAGTATTGGCAACAGAGGATTGCAGTACTTCTGCAATAGAGTTAAGGCCGCTATTGGCAATATCATCGGCGGTGATCACGGTTACTGGGGCAACACCTTCGAAGTCGGCACGTTTGATACGTGAACCTGTGACTTCCATTTTTTCCATTTCTTTTTTGGCTTCAGGTTTGTCAGCAGCTTCGGCTGCAAACGAGGTTGAGGGGGTGAGCGTTGCCATAGCTATGGCTAGGCTCAATGCTGAAATTTTCATCTTAGGTTTCATCTTAGATTTCATTGATTGCAGTCCTTATTTTTATAATGTCCCCAAACGCCTCTAATTCTATTTGCGCACAACATCATCTGATTAAGGCGAGTCATTCCTGGGGTGAATACTGTCGAGTTTCCAATTGATATGCTGCTGGTTGTCAACTGAGATTAGTTGTAATTAATTTGTAACGACGCGGCAATTGGCTGCGGGTCGTTTCTTTGTTGTTTATATGTCTATTTAGTATCTATTGTTCATATTTTCATTGGTTTAGTGTATCTTTTGTGTGCGGCGAGATTACTATATCTATGTTGAATAGATGTAAAGTCTCATTCGTGTTGGCGCTGTCGAGATAAAAAAGATAAGAAAAAAGTGGGGTTGGAATGATAGAGATAAGAAAGGAAGCGCTATTCAAGCTCGGTCAGTGCGAGGTTAATCCTAGCGATAATAGCCTTAATTTTTATGATGCGAACCCTGATAGTAGCATTCGAAAAGTCTCTATTCAGCCCAAATTTATAGAGGTATTAAGCTACCTTGCTCGGCAGTATCCGAAGGTTGTCACCCGTGAAGAGCTAATTGACAATATCTGGGAAGGCAACAGCTATGTGGGCAGTAAAGCGCTAACTAATGCCATCTGGCATCTACGAAAACAACTCAATCAAGGCGCTGGTGGCGAGCAAGTTATCGAGACAGTACGCAAGATGGGTTACCGCTTATTACTCGAGCCCCAATTTAATGATGCGGATCTAGTGGATGAGCCTGATCTGTTTCAACTGGCGCAGTTTAAAATTACCCGGCTGACTCTGGTTAATCGACGTTTGGCGCTTGCGGCGACTCTTTGTTTAACCCTTATGGCGGTAGCCTGGGCTTACCATCTTTATCAAGACAGTATTCGGTATGTGCCAACGGTTAAATTGAACTTAACAACGGCAGCTGGCTCAGAGCTTTACCCCGCAATTTCACCCGATGGCCGCTGGCTGGTTTATGGCAGCCGTGGTAGCAATAGGTACGCTAGCCTTTACCTTAAAGATCTGCAAAACCCAGCCGAAACCCCTAAGCGACTCACTTCGACTAAGTCAGCTGAGATCCGAGCCGTATGGAGTCCAGATGGTAGCGCCCTGTATTACGGCTCTGAGTATAGGAGTGAGGATAAGTGCTATCTGACTAAACTGAATTTAGATAGCAATGAAGCACTTAAGTTGGGAGAGTGCTACACCTATAGCTCTGCTATTGATATCGCGCCAGATGGCAGTCGTTTGGTTTATATTTGGGATGCCGACGAAGGCTTTGGTTCAGGCTTGTATGAGTTGACTTTAAATCGAGACGAGCAGCCACCTAAGCGTTTATCCTGCACAGAAGATTGTAGCTACCGCGATCGTGATGCGGCTTTTAGTCCCGATGGAAGTTGGCTCGCAGTTGCTAGGCGCTTTGGTAATATCTCGGAAGATATCTTTTTGCTACATACCGAAACCGGAGAAGAGCAGCGTTTAACTTTTGGATTAGAGGATATTCGCGGCCTTAGTTGGCATCAAGACAGTGAGCGTTTGATCTTTAGCACCGAAAACTCCGGCGTGAGAAATGGCTACATAGTGGGCATAGATGACAAGCAGATCCAGTCGTTGGACGTGGAGGGCATGAGTTACCCACGCTCTATTCCAGATAGTGATGATGTGGTCTATTCCAACTATATGCGTGACTATCAGGTCGCCTCATTTGCGCTAGAACAATCCATCCCCACAGCGACCTTTCCACTGCTACAGGTGGAATACAGCTACCGAAACCCTGATTACTCTTCTGTTACTCAGCGTATTGTCTATGTTTCTAATGAAACCGGCTTTAATGAAATCTGGTCGAGCGATGCCGATGGTAACCAAAGGCGACAGCATACCGATCTTAAGCGCAGGGTGGCCTATCCTAGCTGGTCTCATGATGGCACTAAGGTGGCTTTCTTGGCTCCAGATGACAAAAATGAGGGCAACAAAATTCATGTGCTGGATATGCAGACCTCTAATATCAGTATTCTTGCTACGCCCTATCTAGATCATAACCGCCCGAGCTGGGGCTGGAACGATGAGATGGTGTTGGCGAGCAGTAAAGATGGCATCACTGAGTTTTATCTAGATAACCGTTTACCTAAGGTGATAAGTCCTATCGATATGCGCCTAGGCAAGATGATCGCCGATGATAAGTTAGTCTTTACTCAGCTTGGAAAAAGCGGACTGTGGATGCTGTCGCTGACCAAGCCTAGTCAAGTGAGCGAGCTGATCGGTGGCAACCATTTCGGTGAAGGCTATAACTGGGTGGCGACAGATAAAGGCATTTACTTTAGAAACAGTCGTAGTGGTTTTCAGTTAATTAACTTTTGGCGTTTTAACACTGGGCTTATCACCCCAATCTTAAAGTTACCATCGGGCAGTATTCCTCGCTCAGGCGCCATGACTTATGTGGAAAATCGTAATAGCCTACTGATGACGCTATCGCAAAATTACAAACGCGACGTGATTAGGTTACAGCATAAGCTATTGTATTGAAATGGGTTATAGCTTTGGTGGCGCAGAGGGGGGGCACAAGATTAGCCTGTACTATCGAATATCGAATATCGTAATAGCCTACTGATGACGCTATCGCAAAATTACAAACGCGACGTGATTAGATTGCAGCATAAGTTGTTGTACTAGGATGAGGGATAGCTAGAGAGGAAGCTGGGATTAAGTCGCAAGATTAGCCAGTACTATCGATTATTACTGGCTAATGATGATTAATCCGCAGGGTAGAAAGAGCCTAGGATGGCTTCTCTTGAGGCGCCAGTCACGGCAGGTAGGTTACCTGGTAGACCTTGATGATAGCGCATTGCCAGCCAGGCAAAGGCGATTCCTTCTACCCATTGTGGATCCATGCCAAGCTCTGAGGTGGTCACCACCTTGTAGTTAGGCAGGAGCTTATGTAATCGGTGCATCAACTCACTGTTGTAGGCGCCGCCACCACAAACATACAGCTCACCATTTTCTGAAAGCTTAAGTGCATCGTTGGCTATGCTGTAGCAGGTCAAGTCAAGCAGGGTCGATTGAATATCAGCTTCACTTAAGTGGCCAAATTCAGATAACTGCTGCTCCGCCCAAGCCTGATTAAACAGCTCTCGGCCAGTGCTCTTTGGCGCGGCGAGTGCAAAATAGGGATGAGACAGCAGGTGCTGCAACATCTTCTGATCTGTGGTGCCCGATTTGGCCCAAGCGCCATCCTTGTCATAGGGCTGGCTAAGTTGATGTTGGATCCACGCATCGCTTAATCCATTTCCAGGCCCTGTATCAAAGCCGGTGACATCTTCATTGTTACCTGGCAGGTAGGTCACATTGGCGATACCACCAATATTAAGGATGATGCGTTTGTGATTAGGGCTGCCAAATACATGCTGATGAAAGGCAGGAACCAGTGGTGCGCCTTGGCCGCCGAGGGCGATATCTTTGCGTCTAAAGTCGGCAATCACATCGATACCCGTTTCAACGGCTATGGTGTTGGGATCGCCAATCTGCAGGGTAAAGCCCATCTCAAGGTTAGGCATATGGCGTACGGTTTGACCATGGCTGCCGATGGCGATGACCTGAGACTTGTCGATATTGGCTGTTTCCAGTAGGGCGTTAACTGCTTTGGCGAAGAGTTTACCCATGCTGCGGTCTAAGTGACCGAGACGGTTTATCTCATCATTTCCCGGCAGACAAAGCTTTTGCAAGCTGCTTAGTAGCGCCTTTGGAAGCTCTTCTGTGTGAGAGGCGATAAGGCTTGGTTGATCGCCATCAAAGCTAACTAGAACCGCATCGACACCGTCCATGCTAGTGCCGGACATCAAGCCTACATAATAATTATTATTCATGGCATTAAACCTATAAAGAGTCTATAAATCGCACCGAGTAAAACAGAGGTTTTGCAGCGCTACTGGGCTGCGATTTGCACCTGTTTGTTATGTTCAAGCTCAGCCATCATAGTTTCACTAAGCTTAGCAAACTGAGCTTTTTCTTTGCTCGCAATAGGCTCAGACTTTGGCAGTTTGATAGTGCGAGGATTACGGTGCACGCCATTGACGATGAATTCATAGTGTAGGTGTGGCCCGGTTACTCGACCTGTTGAGCCTAGGGTACCGATAATCTGTCCCTGTTTAACCGATTGTCCGGTCTTTACTTTGCGTTTAGTCAAGTGTAGGTACTTGGTGGTATAGGTATCGTTGTGCTTAATAAACACATAGTTACCATTATATTGGTTATAGCTCGACTTGATGACTCGGCCATTACCCGCTGCTTTAATTGGGGTACCTACGGCTGCTACATAGTCAACCCCACGATGGGCTCTTACTTGACCTGTAACAGGGTGGAGTCTACGAGGGTTAAAGCTTGAGCTGACATATTTAAAGTCGACCGGAGAGCGTAAGAAGGCTTTGCGCATGCTACGGCCCTCTTCAGAATAGTAGTTACCATCTTTATAGCGAACTGCCGTGTAGCGGTCCCCCTGATTGGTAAATTCAGCGGCTAAGATGTTGCCGTTCTTTAAGAATTCGCCATCGGCATACTCTTCT
This sequence comes from Shewanella pealeana ATCC 700345, assembly GCF_000018285.1. NCBI lineage: Bacteria > Pseudomonadati > Pseudomonadota > Gammaproteobacteria > Alteromonadales > Shewanellaceae > Shewanella > Shewanella pealeana. The sequence continues at coordinate 1,212,436 of NC_009901.1, forward strand.
TCAAATATCATTGCAAATTGATCGCCTTTACGTAGATCTAAGGCAAAGTCGATATCCCAGCCGAAAATGGTAGCCAGCTGCATAATTTGATTTGGGGTAAGCCCGGCATTGACGCCGGCGTTCCAGAAGTTGTTTTCTATGGTGGCGCTAGCAAACTTACTGCGAGCCTCGACCTTTTTAGTGACGATATGCTCTGTATAACCACTGGAGTCGTTATCGACGATTAAGGTGGTGATTTTATCGAGATGGTATCTAAGCTGAACCAGTTTGCCATCTTCACTCTTGGCGATAACTAAGTTATCACCCGGCATGATTTTTAATAGATTCTTTTTCGCCTTAGGCAGCTGGGTCACATCATAAACATCTTTCGCGCTAAGACCGGCGCGTTCAAATAGCGCCGCTAAGGTGTCGCCACTTTTAACTTGGAAACGTTTTTCGTTGAGTTTTTGGGCTGCAACAGTCGGCTCAGGCTTTATTTCTTGTTGAGCCTGTTCAGCGGTTTTGCTTGATGCTGGTGCAAGTTGTGCAGGGCGTTTACGCAGCTCAGGATCCGTTTCGCTTAATGATGCAGCAGGCGCAGTGGGAGTTCTAAAAGCTAACGGTACGCTATAACGCGTGTTAACGTCATATTCACCGCTGGCAGACGGAGTTTGTTTGGATGCTTGCACGTCATCTGACGGTATTAAGATAATAATTAACGTGACAAAAACTAACCCGCACAAGAGCATTTGATGTAATTTTGGCAGTAATTTAAATAAAGTTATAACCTTTCCCATTGACCTTGATACCAAATTAGCCCTTTCTTAGTGATCCCTTTAGTGTACACACTTTCATTTGTGCTTGCTAACAAGTAACATGAGTGCCCATATTTTTTTGATTAGGCTCCCAGGAGTAACCGCCGATATGGCTGATTTAGAGCAAGCATTAGCAGAAATAAGACGTGGCACCGACGAGATTTTACTCGAAGCGGATCTACTGGAGAAGTTGAAAGAAGGTCGCCCGTTAAAAATTAAACTAGGCGCTGACCCAACCGCACCCGATATTCATCTTGGCCACACGGTTATTTTGAACAAGATGCGTACTTTCCAAGAGCTAGGCCATGAAGTGATCTTCTTGATTGGTGACTTCACGGGTATGGTCGGTGACCCTAGTGGTAAGAACAGCACTCGTCCACCTTTGACTCGTGAGCAAGTGCTTGCCAATGCTGAAACTTATAAGCAGCAGGTTTATAAGATTTTAGATCCTGCTAAGACCCGTATCGAGTTTAACTCTACTTGGTTAGAGCCACTTGGCGCAGCGGGTATGATCCGTCTTGCTTCGCAGCAAACCGTTGCTCGTATGATGGAACGTGATGACTTTAAGAAACGTTACGGTTCAGGCCAGTCAATTGCGATCCATGAATTCATGTATCCATTGCTACAAGGTTACGACTCAGTTGCACTTGAGGCCGATGTTGAGCTAGGTGGTACCGATCAGAAGTTCAACCTGCTAATGGGTCGTGAACTGCAAAAGTCTGCTGGCCAGAAGCCACAGACTGTGATCATGATGCCACTGCTTGAAGGCCTAGACGGCGTTAAGAAGATGTCTAAGTCTGCTCATAACTACATTGGTGTGAGTGAGCCTGCAGGTGAGATGTTCGGTAAGATCATGTCAATCTCTGATGATTTGATGTGGCGTTACTTCGAGCTACTGTCTTTCCGTCCTCTGACTGAAGTTGAGCAGTTTAAAGCTGACGTAGATGCGGGTGCTAACCCACGTGATGTGAAAATCGCACTAGCGAAAGAGATTATCGCACGCTTCCACGACGAAGCTGCTGCTGAAGCTGCACATCAAGAGTTCATCAATCGCTTCCAAAAAGGCGCGATTCCAAGCGATATCGAAGAGTTAGAGATTGCTGCTGGTGAAGGCATTGCGATTGCTAACCTGCTAAAAGAAGCGGGTCTAGTGAACTCAACATCTGATGCGATGCGTATGATTAAGCAAGGTGCGGCTAAGATTGATGGCGATAAGATTGAAGATACTCGCCTACAATTAACTGCTGGTACTACGGCTGTATTTCAAGTGGGTAAGCGTAAGTTCGCTAAGATCACGCTAGTTTAAGCTGATTGACACTGCCCAGCTTAACTCTGCGAGCTTTACTCAGTGAGCTTAAGCACTAGCGACTAAGCCTAAATCGGCTAGTGGTTATTCGAACAACGGTCTGTACCAAAGTGCAGGCCGTTTTTACATTGCCAAGTTAATCTTGCCGCATCCAACTTCCAACGATTTTTCTGCTTTTCCATCGAAAGGATCAATAGCATTTTAGGATGCTGCTCACTTGCGCCACTGACGTTATAAGTCACCACCTTGCCTTGATATTTCTTGACTTTGGCCAGCTGAAAACTGCTGCCCGCATAGTGGGCGGAAATAGACTCAGGCTGCTGACTCCAACTGCGATCTTGCTGCTGGGCTAGCTCGAGTTTTTGATTAAACTTATTAATCGGTTGATCGGCAAAAGAGACCACGATCGGTTGTTCGAGGGCAAAAGCCGTGCCACAAACGAGCGTTGAAAAGATAATCAGAGAGCGAAGCGCGTTATTAAAACCCATAACAACCTACGACAGATAAGGTACTTAATACTTTGACACGAAAGTAGCGAAAAGTTTCCTGAAACAGGGGGAATTTGTGAACTAGGTAGGATAGCCATCAGCATAAGCTTCTGATGGCTCGACGAGAGTTTAGTGCTTTGTTAGGAGGTTTTTGACTGCATCATCCTAGGTTAAATAACCTCACGAGCAAGCTGCTCATAGCTTGCGTTATTTTGGTATTACTGGACGGAGAGTTGATCTGACATGGTTTGGTAGTCCATCAGGTCTTGATGTTCTTTTATCCGCTCATGGGTCATGTCTAAGCGAAGTGTTGTCACGCCAGGAATAGCGATGTCGATGATGCGTCCAGGCTTACCAAAGAGTTCACCGGGCCCTTTGTAGCGGTAGTTACCTATAAGCACGACCAAGGAGCCAGAGTTAAACATATGCTCGATATTAAAGTCGTATTCGAGTACGCCGCGATGAGCGCGTTTCAAGAACTGTAGAATATGGCGTCTGCCGGTGTATTTACGCCCTGCGGTTCTGTCGTTAAACACACTATCACGATTATAAAAACCACTCAGGCTAGAATAGTCTTGATGAGTTAGCGCCTGAATATACTTAATCGCTAGCTGCTGCTCTTTAGGCATATCGCCGATATTAGCGAACGCCGGAAAACTGAAGAGTACAAGTAAAAAACTAATTAAAGCTAATCTCATTATTGTGGTGTCTTTAAATCAAAAGCGGGTAACGACAGGTGCCAACGAATAGCGGCTAATCTAATCACGAGTGCGGTACTCATTGCAAATAATAAGGCAAACATATCGGCCGCTCCCCAATGCAGGCTAATGGTGTAACATATCCCCCCCATTATTGATGCGGTGGCGTAGATCTCTGTGCGCAGTACCATAGGGACTTGCTGGCAGAGTAAGTCACGAATAATACCACCACCAACGCCTGTGATTAACCCCATCACTACGGCAGTCATGCCACTGAGTTCTAAATTTAGTGCTTTTTCTACGCCAATCACAGTAAATAATGCCAAACCAAGAGCGTCGGCAACAGGTAAGATATAGCGTGGGACTCGTTTAGGCTTGCGAACAAAAATAAAGGTTAAAAACACTGTGACTAAAATTACCGTGATGTAATTGTGGTCTTGGATCCAAAAAACTGGCGTGGTGCCTAACAGGGCGTCGCGAATACTGCCGCCGCCAATAGCGGTAACCGAAGCCAGCACCAGTACCCCAAAAGGGTCCATCTTGTGCCTGCCAGCAGCTAATGCGCCTGACAGGGCAAATACCGCGGTACCACACAAGTCGAAGAAATAGATCCAATCGATCATCTGTCCATCTCTTCAAGATGAATATTGAGGGCATCGACCGATATACGGATCTCAATAACCGAAAGTAACAGTGAATAAAGTAGTAAGAATAGGCTGCAACCAAAGATAAAAGCGCCCACCTTGTTAAAGCCAATGTAGATAAAGATCATACACAATACACACAAGGCGAAGCTTAAAGCACCTGACTCCTGCATACGCCTAATGATGCTGATCCTTTGACGAAGATTCTTTAACTGGCTGTTATGGATTGGCTTACCATCATTACTCAAGTTACGAATAAGCGCCGCTAAGGCAAAGAAACGATTGGTATAAGCCAGCAGTAGCAAAGAGATCGCCGGAAAGAGTAAGGCAGGCGTAGTTAACGAAACATGGATATTATCGAACAATGGATTCAGCCCTATAAACGAGTCAACACAAGAGTTTTAGGGATAATACCAATGCCAACAATTTATACAAGATGATTACAATCCTGTGGGTAAATAAGCAGCGTAAAAAGGCCATTGTTAAACAAAATTCAACACATCCGCAGCTCTTTGTCTAAGCTAGCCCTGCAACACCCGCAATAGACCCCAAATACTTGGCAAGATAACGATAGCGAGTGCCCAAAGGCTAAAGGCGACAGAATTGAGCTTAATCGCTTTGAGTAGAGACTGTTGGTCGGGTAGAGCACCATAAGAGAGTTTAGGCATATCGACCCTCGTCTGATTAAATTTAACCGGCCCACCAAGCTCGATACTTAATGCACAGGCGATGACTTCACAGGTTTGATATTCGTTTAGTGGGGTTGCGTGTATTTTTGGGAAAAACAGTGTCGCAAGACTTTTTGGCCCGCCTTGGATCGCGAGACTCAGGTTCCACAGCTTTGCCGGCAGGAAGTGAAATAGGGTACTTAGCGCATAGGCAGGCATGCCAAAAACACGAAACTCCGGATTATAGACTGGCCAGCAGGATTCGAGTTGTTTAATCATTCTTGCCACGATGAGCAGCGGGACGCCGCCGATAGCGTAAAACAAGATGGCTGAAACCGTGCCATAAATGGAGGTGGTAGACAGTCTTTCTATGGTTGCCTTACACAGGCCAACATTTGAAAGCGACGTCGTGCTGCGGGTCAACCAAGGCGCCAACAAGCTACGAGCTCGGATCTTATTATCACGCTTTATGGCAATAGAGACTTCGTTGGCGATATACCTGAAGTGATCATCTTGCAGACAAAGATAAATGATGATGGTTTCGAAGAACCAAGGGAATTCGGCTAATTCAACCAAGAAGCTAATCACCGCCCAGAAGGGGATGATTAGCAGCATCATGGCTAAGGTGCCTGCAATTAACTGCTGCGAGGGCGCGCGGTCAACATGATTAGCCTTAGCACTTAAGTTTTTAGCCAGTTGAGATAACCACTCAAGTGGCTGTAGGCTGCGCGGCAGTGGTGCTATTCGGGCCAATAATATCGACACCAATAACACTAAGGCTCCAGTGTAAAGCTGACTATCTTGAGAGAAGATTTTAGTAAACTCTGGAACCATATTGCCACGCTATCCTTGTGCTGCTTTACTCGTCTTTGAATTAGAAGCTGTTTGGATTAAAGCTGCTTAATATAAATCGATTAAGCTTAAAGTTGCTCAAGCAGTGCGATAACCATCAATGCTGAGTGATGACCCGCTTTTACTATGTACTCGTCAAAATCCACTGGCGAGTCGTTGTTAGCATTATCAGACAGAGAACGGATAACGACAAACGGTACATCAAACTGATGACAAACTTGAGCAATAGCCGCGCCTTCCATCTCACACGCTGCCATAGTTGGGAAGTTCTCAAGCATGGTCTTAGTGCGAACCGGGTCGCAAATAAAGCTATCGCCAGTACAGATTAAGCCTTCGATTGCTTTGACTTCGCCAAGGCTAGCAACGGCTTTTTGCGCTGCAGCCACAAGCTTAGCGTCAGGAATAAATGCCGCAGGCTGCTGCGCCATTTGGCCGATTTCATAACCAAAGGCCGTGACGTCTACATCGTGGTGACGAACTTCAGATGAAATCACTATATCACCAATGGCTAGATCGTCGGCGAAGCCGCCAGCTGAACCCGTATTAATAATCGCATCAGGTGCATACTTTTCGATAAGTAGCGTAGTCGCAATACTGGCAGTAACTTTACCAATACCAGAACGAGTAACGATAACCTCTTTGCCCGCTAGCTGACCTGCAACAAACTCGATACCGGCGATGGTTGTAGAGCTTGGTTTTTCCATCGACTCAACTAAATGTGCAACTTCCGGCTCCATAGCGCCAATAATACCGATTTTCATTTAATGACCTTTTTAACTACCTGAATGAATATGGGCGCTAATATACCACGGCGCTCAGCGTTAGTGAAAAAGCCTTGAAGATAAGATGAGAGATAGGGCAGGATGAGGAGTGTTTAGCTTATGCGTTTTTTTATTATATTCATTAGTTTATTGATTTTTACTACTGGCTTTGTGCAGGGTTTGTTCTAGTATCTAATAATTAAGCCAGTATAGAATCCGTTAGTGTCGGTCCTAGCTAGGCTTCAAAAACAGATGACATATATTGTGGTTAGAAGATGTTGGTCACCTTTTTGCTCTTGATAATGTAGGTGCTAAGTCGCTCCATTTTATGTGTAAGTCATCCATTATAATAATATAAGTCGTACATTTTAAGGGGATCTAATGAGCATTCGCTTCAAACTTGGACTGCTTTTGTCTTTACTGTTTTTTGCCGCAATTGGTAATACAGTATTCACATTTATACTCGAAAAATATGGTGAAGAAAAACTTGAGTGGGTGATGCATACCCATGAAGTACTAATCGAGTCGGAACGACTGATTAGTGCGGTTATCGACGCTGAAACGGGTCAGCGAGGCTATCTTTTAACTCAAGATTCAGCATATCTTGAGCCATACCATATTGGGGTGTCATTGGTGGATAGCCATCTTCAAGAACTCTTTAAGCTAACTTCAGATAATTTGGCGCAGCAGCAGCGCTTAGAAAATATAAGTGCCTTATTGAGCAAAAAGCTCGCCGAGCTAGATTTAACGATTAACTTGACCCAAGAAAATACCCCCTCCAGCATATCTGAAGCGTCTAACATTGTTAAAAATAACAGTGGTAAAAAGTATATGGATGCCATTAGGGGGGAGCTCGGTGCGTTTAACCATGAGGAACTCGTGCTGCTAGAGCAAAGGAAAGGTGAGTTTAAAGAGAGCCGTGCATATATAACGACATTGGTTGGTGTTGAGCTTCTGTTTTTTGTTTTTTTGTCGATAATTACCGCAATGTTTGTCAAAAATAAATTCTATCAACCATTAGGCATGATGATCGAAGGTACGGCTAAAATGGAGCGGGGTGAAAGACAAGAGATTTCAGATATCCTGCCTAAGGATGAGATGGGATATTTATTGTCGCGTTTCTATCAAATGAGTGAAACTGTATATACAAAAGCAATGGTACTCGATCACGAAGCTAACCATGATTACCTAACCGGATTAAAGAATCGTTCAGGCTTAGAGGCTGGAGTTGATTATTCGATACAAACACTGAATCACGGCCAAAAGTTAGCAATATTTTTTATAGACTTAAATAAGTTCAAAGCGTTGAACGATACCTTAGGCCATGATATTGGAGATGAAATTTTAAAGGAATCTGCTGTACGCATTAAAGACTCGGTGAGATCGAATGATGCTGTCTATCGCTTCGGCGGGGATGAATTTGTTGTTATTTTAAACGACATTAAAGAAGTGAAGCATGCACAAGTGATAGCCGAAAAAATGCTGACAAAATTCAGACCGCCATTTATCTGCAAGGGAAACTTGATAGACATATCACTGAGTATTGGCATCTCTATTTCGCCTGAAGACTCATCAGAAAGCCGTGAATTATTAAAGCAGGCTGATATGGCGATGTACGCAGCTAAAAGTGATATGAGTGTCAATTATAAATTCTATGATAGTTCAATGTTGAACCGAGAAAATAGCAATAGCCGTATTGCTTCAGTATCATGAGTTTAATGGCATTAATGTTTTCACTAGCGTGATATTAACCCCCATATAATGATGGTACTTCCAAAGAGATAAAAATGCAGATCCGAGTTGGACAACTACACAATGAACAGGTGCTGGCACTATTGAAAGAGCACCATGAGGATATGGCGTCTCACTCACCACCTGAAAGCGTACATGCACTGGATATATCGGGGCTTGAAGCGGGTGATGTTACTTTCTGGAGCCTATGGCGCGAAGATGATCTGGCGGGCTGCGGTGCACTCAAGCGGCTGGATATAGCTCATGCTGAAATCAAGTCGATGCGCACATCCACTGATTTTTTACGTCAGGGTGTCGCCCAACAACTATTGGCGCATATTATCAGTGAGGCAAGATCACAAGGTTATCGAAGACTCAGCCTTGAGACTGGCTCTATGGCTGCCTTCATTCCAGCCCGTAAACTCTATGAGCAGTTTGGCTTTGAAGAGTGCGAGCCATTTGCCGATTACAAGCAAGATCCCTACAGCGCTTTTATGACTAAAACGCTTTAAAAGATAAAACGTTTAATCCGCCTGAATTTGCCCAACTAAGAGCACGGGCGCGGCATCGAGTTCGTTAGCATCCATCATTGCGGCGATGCGCTCAACTGACGATAACAGTTGGCTCTGTTCCCACTGCTCAAGATTTTGATAGCGGGTAATAAAGTGCTCTTGCAGTGGTTTAGGCGAATTGCTTAACAGGGCTTGGCCTGTTTCACTCAATGACAGATGTACCTTGCGTTTATCGGTTTCGCTGCGCGTTCTAATCACTAGATTACGGCTCTCTAGCCTGTCGATAATCGTCGTCACTGTAGCAGGGCTTAAGGCTACCTCTTTGGCTATCTCTTTTGCCAATGGCGCATCGAGTTGGTCGATATTTTGCATCACCATCAACTGTGGTCCAGTCAAACCTGATTGTTTGTTGAGTTGACGTGAGTGGATATCAATCGCTCGGATCACTCGGCGCAGTGAAATCAATAATTGTTCGTACTTTTCCATCTGTTTTCCTTAGTCAACAGGCCTGTGCCGTAGAGTTGCTATTTATGAGCTATTAGCTGTGAGCTAATATCGCTGCAGTGATGAGCTGCGCTTACAAAAGCGCGGTACAACGCTTGATCGTTATACCGCACAATTTATATAAGGCGCAAGCTTGCACTCGCTACTTGGCGGGCTCGAAGCTTTAGAAGTACTTTAGAAGTTAAAGGTTCTTGCAACCGAGAGTACAGCGCGTGTGTCGGCGGTATCTATGTCCATGCTGGTATCTTCAACGGCTAGGTTAAAATCAAAGCCTTTCCAGCTAGTCATGTACTCGGCGCGATAATGGTTATAGGCTTTGTCGCCGTCCCAAGACCACTTGTTCTCGTCGGTAGAAGTCGAACGGTCAAAGCTGATACGAATGTCATGGCCTTCGGCTATGGTAAAGGTGTGCGCAGCCATCATGATGTAATGACCCGCGTCCACACCGAAGTAATCCCATGTGTACCAGAAGTTGAGCTCTGTTTGACCAACAGATGATCCATAGCCAAATTTAGTGTAAACCTCTGGGTACTGATACTCATCTGAGAACGAATCGCCGTGATAAGTGTAGTAAGCGATACCCGCATCAAGCGATACGCTTTCGCTTAGTTGATAGAACATACCGCCGTAAAAATCGAGCTCTAGCCAAGTGTCATCACCTGAGCCGTAATCCACATTCGATGCCCAAGTTCCCACATACCAGCCAGCATCGGCGGCGTAATCAAGGCTTGCCTGTAGTGCGGGACCATTATCTGTTTGGCTCACACCGTTAAAGGTGTAATCAGAAGTGGCATTAATCGTTGAGCTCACGTTAGCCATTGCCGTTGTTGGCAATGCGATTAGACCCAGTAGCGCAAGATTTTTAATTGTTGTTTTCATCATTTCCCTTTCTTTCTTATTAGTTAGCTAATTCAATTTTGCTAAAGTCGATTTTGTTTTCAGTTGGTGAACGCTCGATGGCAGCCACCTTGTTGTATTTAGTCGCTAAAATGTAACCAAAGCAGCCTAAGATAAGGCCGATAGCGAGCGCGCCAACCCACTGGATCTCAAGGAAGTTAAGTTGGAACAACAGGGTGAGACCGCTCATCAAGACGAGATTGCCTATGATGTATTTGGTCTTACCGAAACGCTCAACAGTCAGGTTAAGGTTGTCGGTGTACAGACGAATTAACGAGTCGAGCGAGTTGACCACGAAGGTAACGCCTACCATCACCATGGCAAGATTGTAGAAACCTGTGGTGGCGATCTCATTGGCGCTGTAGTAGTAGAGCACAGTAAACCACACGGCGATTGGCAACGATGGGAACACCATCATGGCAATCAGTACTTGGTAGGTCTTTAAGCCGCCGACAAAGCGGGATGTGAACTGACCAATCATGATGCTCCAAGCAAACCACCAGAATAGGTAGAACTCGTGGTAATCGTTCATCGGCAGCACGAAGTGGTGAATATTGCCAAAGTAGTCGCCAATCAAGGCGAAGGTGTTAACAAATTCGCCTACACCCGACTCTTTTGACATAAACGCGCCAGCCCACATGAGTACGATGAGCCCTAAGAACAACCAAGTGCTGGCTAAGCTGAGAATACGCACGTAGCGAATACTGGTACTGGAATAAACTGCGGCGGCGATAATCACAAATACAATTAGATAGAAGCTACTCACAATCGACTCGCCATCGCCCATCTCTGGCAGGTACCAAGGCAGGTTGGTCAAAAGCAGGTAAGCGGTAAAGGCACAGGTGCCAATAATCACTAAGTTATTAATGAACTTGATCACTGGGATCTCGAAGAACTTCACTCTCGGCTCGATCACACAGAAATAGAAACAGGTTAAGAAGTAAAAAGCCCAGATTAAAAATGCCCAGAAGCCAAACTCAATCGCTAAGGGATTAGTAAAGCCATACTCAGGGCTTGTGCTTAAGTCTGCATAACCTGCGAACTCGGTGAGCGGGAACATTATTAGGCCCACATCGAGTCCCGAGGTAAACAGGATGGCGATAAAGGTAAAGGTGCGTACCGGTGTGACACCGATACATTTGACGTTACCCCAGCGATAGATCACAAAGGCAATGGCGGCGAAAGTAAATAGTATCCCTATAGTTAGCCAAGTGGTCATTATTGAACTCCTGACTTTTGCTTATTTAACATGGTTTGATCCTTGTTTTTATTATCGTTATGCCCGCTTTTAGCCAAATTTTGGCCGCAAAAATCCCTCAAGCCTTAATTGCCGTTTTCACATCAGTTAAGGTTTGATAAATTAAACGTGGCGATTAGTGCCATTTAGCCGCAGTGGCTTAGGTTGGCAGAGCCTATACGTAAACAGTTTGAAGAGGCGGCAGAAGGATTGCCGAACATCTTCATCTCGTTTGTGGAGGGGCTAGGCTTAGCTCATGTACAGCACGAATGCGCTTGCACATGAACTAAGCAGCATTAGTTAAGCCAAAGCGATTATCTTGCTGGTGGTCTTTGCCTTTGCTGCTGTTGCCAATCCTGACTCACAACCACTTCGGCTGCACTTGGCGCCAGTGGCGTATTACCTAAGATTAAGTCGGCGGCACGCTCGGCTAACATGATGGTCGGCGAGTTAAGATTACCGTTTGGAATGGTCGGGAAAATGGAAGAATCCACCACCCTAAGACCCTGTATTCCATGTACTCGGGTGTCTGAATCCACTACTGCCATCGCATCTTCTCCCATCTTGCAGGTGCAAGAGGGATGGTAGGCACTTTCAACCGCGCTTCTTACGAAGCTATCTATCTGTTCATCGGTTTCTACGCTGCTCCCCGGTTGGATCTCTTCACCGCGAAATTCATCTAGCGCAGGCTGGTTGATGATCTCTCGTGTTAAGCGAACGCAAGCGCGGAAACCTTCGATATCATCTTGATGAGACAGGTAGTTAAATAGAATGCTAGGTGCCTGCTTAGGATCATCTGACACCACTTTGACGCTGCCGCGACTCTTAGGCTTATTGTGGCCAATGTGCACCTGAAAACCATGGCCAGCAAAGGCTTCCTTACCGTCATAACGCATCGCCGCTGGCAAGAAGTGGTATTGCAGATCTGGCCACTCTAGCCCTGCTTTTGAGCGAATAAAGCCACAAGATTCGAAATGATTGGTCGCACCTAGGCCTGATTTGTTTAAGATCCAGCGAGTACCGATGAATAGTTTATTCAGCGGGTCTAGTTTGCCATTTAACGAAATAGGCTTGAGGCACTTAAACTGGAAGTAGAATTCGAGGTGATCTTGCAGGTTCTCACCTACGCCTGGCAGCTCGTGTATTTGCTCAATGCCAGCCTTGCCTAAGGTATCTGCTGCGCCAATACCAGAGAGTTGCAAGATATGCGGCGAGCCAATCGAGCCTGCCGATAACACCACCTCTTTATTGGCGTTAACCTCTAACATCTTACCTTTACGCTCAAAGCGTACGCCTACGGCTTTGTTAGCTTCACCTTGCTTAGTTGAAAATAGGATCTTGTGTACCTGAGCATGGGTGATAACGGTTAGGTTTTCACGCTTCATGGCAGGTCTTAGGTAGGCGTTGGCCGTAGACCAACGTACGCCATTTTTAACCGTCATATGCATAGGGCCAAAGCCCTCTTGCTGCGCGCCATTGTAGTCGTTAGTCGCTAAGTAACCGGCATCGACGCCAGCGGCAACAAACGCCTTATACAGTGGGTTTTTCATCTGGTTGCCGTTGTTGACACCTAGAGGGCCGTCAACTGAGCGGTACTCATCTTCGCCAAATGCCCAACTTTCGGCTTTCTTGAAGTAGGGCAAGCAGTGGGCGTAATCCCAGTTCTTTGCACCGTGCTCTTGCCACTCGTCAAAATCACGAGCGTGGCCACGTACATACACCATGCCGTTAATCGATGAAGAGCCACCTAATACTTTGCCTCTTGGACAATGCATGCGGCGGTTATCTAGATAAGGCTCTGCATCTGTTTCAAATTGCCAAGCGTATTTCTTGGTATTCATGGGGATCGAGAGTGCGGTAGGCATCTGAATAAAGATGCTCTTATCGCTGCCACCCGTTTCAAGCAGTAACACCCGATTATTCGAGTCGGCCGATAGGCGGTTAGCTAACACGCAGCCAGCGCTACCTGCACCAACGATAATATAGTCGTATTGTGGATTCGTTGCGGTCATGTCAGCTCCTTAAAATGGACTTTCAAGGGGCTGCATACCAACGTATACGGCTTTGATTTGGGTGTAAGCTTTTAGGGTCTCGCTACCGTTTTCACGGCCAATCCCTGACATCTTGTAACCACCAACTGGCATTTCAGCAGGGGAGGCACCGTAGGCGTTGATCCAGCAAATGCCGGCTTGCATCTGGTGAATAACTCGGTGAGCGCGGGTGATGTCTTGAGTGAATACACCTGCGGCTAACCCTAGACGAGTGTCGTTGGCGCGGCGAACCACTTCCTGTTCATCACTGAAGGGCAATACCGACATCACGGGGCCAAAGATCTCCTCTTTGCTTAGTGTCATTTCGTCGGTGCAGTTGCCAAAAACGGTAGGCGCCACGAAGTAACCATTAGGACTATTCTCTGGCGTAAGGGCATGACCACCGATAAGTAGCTCGGCGCCTTCTTTTTTACCTATCTCGATATAGCTCAGAACCTTGTCTTGGTGAGCCTTAGAGATCAGCGCGCCAAAATTGGTTGCAGGATCCATAGGATCGCCGCAGACGATATTGTTTTGAGTGCGGTTAACTAGCTTCTCGATAAACTGTGGGTAGATATCTTGTTGCACAAAAACACGGGTCGCGTTAGTGCAGATCTCGCCTTGGGTATAGAAATTACCTAGCATGGCGGCAGATACGGCATTGTCGATATCGGCATCATTGAAGATGATAAGCGGTGACTTACCGCCTAGTTCCATGGTGACCTCTTTGAGCGAGCTTGCTGCTGCCGCCATTACTTTCTTGCCGGTACCGACTTCACCAGTGAATGAGACTTTGGCAATCTTGTCATTATTGGTTAGCCAAGCGCCGACACGGCCGTCTCCTTGAACCACGTTAAATACACCGTCAGGCACACCAGCCTGGGTAAAGATCTCAGCCAGTTTTAATGCACCTAGGGGCGTCTCTTCTGATGGCTTAAAGATCATCACGTTACCGCAAGCGAGAGCCGGAGCCGATTTCCAGCAAGCGATTTGCAGAGGGTAGTTCCATGCGCCTATTCCGGCACAAATGCCCAAAGGCTCGCGGCGAGTGTAATAAAAATCATCGCCTACGGTTTGTTGGTTGCCTTCTATGCTTGGTGCTAGGCCTGCGAAGAACTCGATTGAATCTGCGCCAGTGACGACATCAACTACCGAGGCTTCTTGCCAAGGCTTGCCTGTGTCTTGCACTTCAACGGCAGCGAGTTCATCGTTGCGTTCGCGCAGCAGAGCCACGGCTTTAAGTAGAATTCGGCTTCGCTCCATGGCGGTCATCTTCGACCAGGTATCAAAACCGGCTTTGGCACTTTCGATAGCGGCTTGTTGAATAGTTTGGTCGGCAACTTCGACTAAGTAGCTCACTTCTCCATTGGCTGGATTGATGACTTCAAAGGTTTCGCCTGTGGTATTTTTGAGGGCTTTGCCGTGGATATAGTTGGCATAAACGACTAGTGACATCGGTTTTCTCCGTACTGCATGATCACCGCCTCGATAAAGGCTTTAGATAGAATTTGGGCCTGCTCGAACTCTTTCTCAGGGGTCGGGCTTAAGGCGCTGCGGAGCCAGAAGCCGTCGATCATTGCTGCGGTTTGCTTGGCAGCGGTAACGGCTTGGGTTTTAGGAAGAAGTTTTTTGAAAGAGAACAAAAGATTGCTATATAAACGCTGGCTATTGATGTGCTGTAGTCTGGCAAGCCCTTGCTCATGCATGGCTTGTGACCAGAAGCATAACCAAGTCTTAGTGGCAGGCCTTGAGCGTTGCAACTCAGTAAAATTGGCCTCCACTATCGCATGTAGCCTTTCTAGCGGCAGCATTGTCTTGCCTGAGGTGCGGCTAAGTAATGCTTGTTTAAGTTGTTCTAATAGATATTTTTGGGTTGCTTCAATCAGGCCTTGCTTGCCACCGAAGTAGTGACTGATGAGCCCTGATGATAAACCGGCCAAACCGCTAATGGTATTGATGGTGGTGTTGTGTAAACCGTGGCGCTCAACTGAGACTAGAGTGGCTTCGATGAGTTGTTGCTGTCGAACGGTTTTCATTGGCGGGCGCGGCATAAAAAGCAAATTCCTGAGTACAGTGATTGAATGTTATTTCTGTTGTTATTTTTATTGTTATTTTGTGATTTTTATTGTTGATTGAACGTTCAATTAATAACAACTCTAATGGTTAGGGTTATAACGATCAAGCTTTATTGAAAAGCGTGACTCACCTCACGCATTTATTTTGGCGAATTATGGCAGAAGATAAATGTTTGCAAGGTATTGTTTGTTATAAAGTAAATGAGCTGCTGCAATTTTGCTCACAGAGGTCTGATGAGTCGTAAATAAAATTTGGATAAAAATTAGTTTTAGCTGTAATTATTGGAGGCTAGCCTTCAAGAAGCCAGATCTGGATATGCTGATTAAAGGGGTTTTAGGTGTAACAAAAATAGCAATTGAGTTTTCGTTTAAACGAACTATTTTGTTCTATTTTGGGTGCAAGTTTGAAGGCTTATCACAATCACTGGCGAGTTCATCTTGTATATTGAGTTAAAAAAGGATGATAAACCAATGATAAAAAAGATTATATTAGATACAGATCCAGGAATCGATGACGTTATGGCTATCATGTTTGCTGAGGCTCATCCAGAAGTAGAACTGAGGGCAATTACGACGATTTTTGGTAATGTTACAATAGATACCGCCACTCACAATGCTCTTTACCTGAAAGAGAAATATCAATTAAAAGCAGATGTCGTTAAAGGTGCCGATAAGCCATTAGTAAGGCCACCTGTTGGGCCTTCAGTTGTGGTTCATGGTGAGAGCGGTTTTGGTGATGTCGAAGTGCCAAACGAAGTTGAGGCTGTGGCTGATCCACGTAGTGCGCATCAATATATTATTGATGCGGTAAAAGCTGAACCAAATGAGATAACCTTAGTTGCTATTGGTCCTTTAACAAACCTAGCATTGGCGCTACAAGCCGAACCTGAAATAGTCAACCTTGTCAAAGAAGTGGTGATTATGGGCGGCGCGTTTGGAGTCAACGATCATCGCGGAAATGTAACACCTTATGCAGAGGCTAATATCCATGATGACCCCCATGCAGCAGACATAGTGTTTAGTGCATCATGGCCTGTGGTCATTATAGGTTTAGATGTTACCGAGCAGAGTTTTTTTACAGGTGACTATTTAGAGCAACTTAGAGATGACGCTGGAGAACTCGGACAGTTTATTTGGGATGTTAGTCGATTTTACCTCAAGTTTTACAGAGACAAAGTGGGCTTAGATGCCTGCCATGTTCATGACCCTTCAGCCATCGCTTATGTGATAAAACCTGATTTATTTACCTTAAGGGAAGGACCTGTGCGTGTTGTCACTGAAGGACCTGCTGAGGGAATGACTGTTCAGAAGTTTGATGGTAGAAAGTATTTACACGATGACTGGGAAAACCACACTCCTCAGCGAGTGGGAGTAGCGGTTAAAGACGCTGAATTATTGAAGCTCTATAGACAATGTATTGTTGATTACGCTCATAAGGTTGGGTGAGTTTCTTAAACTAACATGGGTAGGTTGCCTCATTATAATGAGGCTTTTACTAAGCCGGTAGGAACTCCCTACTGGCCTATTACGTTTTGTGTTTTATTTTGTGTCAAAGAGCTTAAACCTGAAATAGCTATATTAAGCCGTTGCAAACAATACGGGTATTGCACATGGAGCTAGTAATGAGCTTAAGTATCGCCATACTTTTGCTGAGTTGCGTGCTTTAATAGCAATTGAAATTACTACTGCGCATCAGATTTATAGTCGTGCCGCAATTAGATTTGCGTCCGGCATATTTGCTGCGCCTTCACGCTCTACGGCGAGAGAGGCATATGCATTGGCATACCTTGCGGCATCTAGCAATGTTTCACCTTTAGCTATTTGAGCCACTAGAGCGCCATTAAATGCATCTCCTGCACCAGTTGTGTCGGTGACAGCACATTTAATCGCTTCAACCTCTTTGAAGTTTCCATTTTCATAAAGTAGGGCACCTTTAGCGCCGCGAGTGATAACCACAGTATTGACCCCCATTAGCTTGATTTTTTCAGCTGCTCGTTTAGCACTGTCGAGGTCTGTTACTTCGATTCCGGTCATTAACGAGGCTTCGGTTTCATTAGGGGTGATGAGATCTACAAACTCTAATAAGTCAGGTGTATTCTCATGGTAAGGTGCTGGATTGAGTACCACTTTCACTTTATGTTTATGGGCAGTCATCATTGCTTGTTTGATCGCCTCGATATTATTTTCAAGTTGAGTCAAAAACAAGCTAGAACTAATGATATGTTGCTCTGCTTGTTGAATCTCTTCT
This sequence comes from Shewanella pealeana ATCC 700345, assembly GCF_000018285.1. Classification (NCBI taxonomy): domain Bacteria; kingdom Pseudomonadati; phylum Pseudomonadota; class Gammaproteobacteria; order Alteromonadales; family Shewanellaceae; genus Shewanella; species Shewanella pealeana. The sequence continues at coordinate 1,229,881 of NC_009901.1, forward strand.
TGAGTGATCTCAATATTAGCGCCGGAATAAACGGCAATCATATTTTCACCTGATTGCTCACAAACATAGATGAGCGCATTTCCGGTTGGGCTTGTATCAGACTCGACTATAATAGTGCTGTCTATTTCAGTACTTGCTAGGTGGGCTTTAGCAAAATGGCTAAATTGATCTTTGCCTATCTTAGTCATAAAAGTCACTCTTGCGCCAACTTTTGCTGCAGCATAGGCTTGATTTGCGCCTTTACCTCCTGCGCCTATTTTGTAGTTCTGAGAGTGAAGAGTCTCACCTACTTGCGGAAAACGCTCTAGTTTTGCGACTATGTCCACGTTAAAGGAGCCAAGTACAAAAATTTTGTTCTTCAAGATATTACCGCCTTGATTTACGAGATCAAGCTCTGCTCTACAGGAGGTTAACCGAGAAAGTAAGCTATCTAAGCTGTAGGCATTGACATCCAAGTCTTCAGAGCGTTTTACGCCTCCGTGTATCCTTATCACTTGCTTTTCTTGTTCCAGATATACTAAGTCGCAACGGATAGTCTTTGGAGTTACTTGAAGTAACTTAGCTAATTGTGTATTGGATAAGGTTTTATGTTTACTGAGCAGCCTTAAGATAACTGTCAGCCTTTCATTTCGGCTTAATAAGTTCATATGGGGCAATATACGCGTTCAGCATGTCTTAGGCTGTGATTGATGAGAAAGCTTTGCATGCTAAACGAACTGCTAGGTTTGTTTTTTGACTATTGTCTATTTTTTTAACCTTATACTAATCTGTATCGAAAAGTGAACTACTCAGAGTATTTTTTGCAAACTAATTCAATGTGAAATGAAGGTGGTTATCATCAGTTAGTTTTTAGCTAAGAATAACTCAGTAGTAAGCTATGTCTAATGGGCTTTGCAATAAGTGCAGTGCTAGCTTCTAAATCAAGGGGAATTTAGCAGAGCAAATAGGAATATATTCACCGAGTCTTGCTAACGCATAGGTGTTTGGAAATAACAGACAAAAAAAGGCGCCCCATTGGGGCGCGCAAACACAAGCAACTTTGTCGTAGACTTATTAGATTAAATTAGTCCTCTAAGTAATTTAAAATGCCCATGGCGGCATCACGTCCTTCGGCAATGGCTGTGACGACTAGGTCCGAGCCGCGCACCATATCGCCGCCAGCAAACACCTTAGGGTTACTGGTTTGAAATGGATTATCGGCAAGCTTTGGCGCTTTGACTAAGCCCCACTCATTGAGCTCAATATTGTGATCCGTTAACCAAGTTGCAGGACTTGGCTGAAAGCCGAAGGCGATGATAAGCGCATCGGTATCTAAAACCTGCTCACTACCCGCTATTGGCTCAGGGCGGCGACGACCACTTTCATCGGCCTCTCCCAATTGAGTTTCGATACATTCGATACCAACCACTTTGCCATCGACAGTTTTGATTGCCGTCGGCTGGCGGTTAAATAAGAACTCGACTCCCTCTTCACGGGCATTCTGCACTTCACGGCGTGAACCCGGCATGTTCTGTTCATCTCGGCGATAGGCACAAATGACTTGAGTGGCACCTTGACGTACCGCGGTGCGAACACAGTCCATAGCGGTATCCCCTCCACCTAACACCACTACACGCTTGCCTTTAAGACTGAGGTAAGGATTTTCAAGGCACTCGGTGCCCATAACGTTATGGGTGTTACCGATAAGGTAGGGTAGTGCCTGATGTACGCCATCAGCATCTTCTCCCATAAGGTTCGCCTTCATGGCGGTGTAGGTACCCATCCCGAGGAATACCGCATCGTACTCTTCAATCAATTGCTTAAAGTCGATATCCTTGCCGACGGTGACGCCGAGCTTAAACTCGATGCCCATGCCTTCAAGCACGTTACGGCGAATTTGCATCACCTCTTTATCGAGTTTAAATGACGGAATACCGTAGGTGAGCAGGCCACCTATCTGTGGGTTCTTGTCATAGACCACGGCTTTGATGCCGTTGCGGGCCAAGATATCGGCGCAGCCAAGTCCCGCAGGGCCCGCGCCAATGATGGCCACCCGTTCTTTACGCTGTGTCACCTTAGACATATCAGGGCGCCAGCCCTGTGAGATCGCCGTATCGGTAATGTATTTTTCCACATTACCTATGGTAACGGCTCCGAACTCTTCATTTAGGGTACAAGCGCCTTCGCACAGTCTATCTTGCGGGCATACCCTGCCGCAGATCTCTGGCAAAGTATTGGTTTCGTGGACCAACTCTGCCGCTTCCATGATGCGCCCTTGCTTAGCTAATAGCAGCCAATTGGGAATGTAATTATGCAGCGGGCATTTCCATTCACAATAAGGATTACCACAGTCTAGGCAGCGATCGGCTTGCTCTTTTACCTGAGGTTGGGCAAAAGGCTGATAAATCTCAATAAATTGTGTGGCACGCTGTCTGGCGGCGTGTTTAGTTGGGTCTTTACGACCCACTTCAAGAAACTGAAAATCATTGCTCATTTTGTGTTACCCCGCTATTACTGCTAGTGCAGGTTCAGATTGTTCTAACTTCAATAGATCGCTTAGTTCAACATTTTTAGGTTTGACCAAAATGAAGCAATCTAGCCAGTTCTCAAAATCACTTAAGATCATCTTGGCATGTTCACTGTTAGTCTCTTTAACATGCTGTTCAATCAAGCCGCGCAGATGTTGCTGCTGAATTGGCGACTGGACTTTATGGGTGTCGACCATCTCTGTGTTAACGCGGCGGTTGAAGCGCCCATACTGGTCAAAGACGTAGGCGAAACCGCCCGTCATACCTGCACCAAAATTAACTCCTGTCTTACCCAGCACGACTACGATACCGCCAGTCATGTATTCGCAGCCGTTATCACCTAAGCCTTCGACAACGGCAATAGCCCCTGAGTTACGTACGGCAAAACGCTCACCAGCCTTACCCGATGCGAATAACTTGCCACCAGAGGCACCATATAAACAGGTGTTACCCAAAATAGCAGAACGTTCGCTTCTAAATGGACTACCTAGAGGCGGGTAGACACAGATCTTACCGCCTGACATACCTTTACCTACATAGTCGTTGGCATCACCGCAGAGCATTAGCTCAAGGCCGGGAGCATTCCACACACCAAAACTTTGGCCTGCGCTGCCGTTAAACTTCAAGGTGATAGGGGCTTTAGCGCCATCGCGGCCAGCGTGGGTGGCAATATACCCAGAAAGACTTGCGCCTACAGAGCGGTCAGTATTGTTAATACTGAACATTTCACAAATCGATATACCCGCTTGTACCGCCTCTTTGCAATCGGCCACGAGACGCTGGTTTAGTTGCCCCTTGTCTGCTGGCTGATTGATTTCACGCCAGGTTACTGCAGAGCTTTCTGGTACCTGTGGGCGATATAGGATTGGCGCTAAATCTAGGCTTTGCTGCTTGGCAGTTTCACCTTCTATAGTCGTCAACCAGTCGCTTCGACCGACAAGCTGTTCAAATTCAGTGACACCAAGAGCGGCCATATACTCACGGATCTCTTGTGCGACAAACTCAAAATATGTCATTACTCGCTCAGGAAGACCATGATAATGCTCATTACGAAGCTTTGGGTTTTGGGTTGCGACACCTGTGGCACAATTGTTTAAGTGACAGATACGAAGGTACTTACAACCAAGGGCAATCATAGGCACTGTTCCGAAACCAAAACTTTCGGCGCCAAGAAGCGCGGCTTTGATAACGTCTTTACCAGTTTTTAAGCCACCATCCACCTGCAGGCGGATCTTATGCCGTAAACCATTTGTAACCAGTGATTGATGAACTTCTGCAAGTCCAAGCTCCCAAGGACTACCCGCATATTTAACCGAGGTGATAGGGCTAGCACCCGTTCCACCATCGTATCCGGATATGGTGATCATATCGGCATAAGCTTTGGCTACGCCCGTTGCAATGGTACCGACACCGGGTTCTGATACCAGCTTGACCGACACTAGCGCTTTAGGATTAATCTGTTTCAAATCGAAAATTAGCTGGGCCAAATCTTCGATAGAGTAAATATCGTGATGCGGCGGTGGCGAAATCAGAGTGACACCCGGACGTGCATTACGCAGCGCGGCAATTTCTACACTGACCTTGTCACCAGGAAGTTGGCCACCTTCACCAGGTTTAGCGCCTTGAGCGACCTTGATCTGCAGCACTTCGGCATTAACAAGGTAGTGGGCGGTAACGCCGAAACGTCCCGATGCGATCTGCTTGATGGCAGAGTTCCCTTCGGTGCCAAAGCGGCGTGGATCTTCACCGCCTTCGCCTGAATTTGAGCGACCGCCTAAGCGGTTCATGGCGACGGCCAAGGCTTCATGAGCCTCGGGGCTTAGTGCACCGATACTCATAGCGGCACTGTCAAAACGTGGGTAGAGGGTTTTAGGCGCTTCAACCTGCTCAAGTGCTACAGGAGCAAGTTCACCTTTGACCTCAATTAAGTCACGTAAGGTGGCAATCGGACGATCATCCACAAGCTCGGCAAAACGCTTGTAAGTCTGGTAATTCTGCTCTTTTAGGCTCGATTGTAAGGTATTGACCACATCTGGGTTAAAGCAGTGGTATTCGCCGCCTTCAACATACTTGAGTAGGCCACCCTGTGATAGTGGCTGATGGGCTCTAAATGCATGCTTATGTAAGAGCTGTTGATCTTGTTCAATTAGCTCGAAGCTTGCGCCCTTAATACGGCTGATTACGCCGTTAAAGCAAAGCTCTACCACTTCATCAGCAAGTCCTACGGCTTCAAATTGTTGGCTACAGCGATAAGATGCCACGGTACTAATGCCCATCTTAGACATGATCTTACGTAGGCCTTTGTCTATGCCGTAACGGAAGTTGAGCATCAAGTCACGAGTATTGTTAACACCGTTACGCTCGGCGAGATCTGAGATGCACTCATAAACAAGGTATGGGTAAATAGCCGTTGCACCGAAGCCGAGTAGTACGGCGAAGTGGTGCGGATCCCTTGCCGATGCGGTTTCCACTATGATGTTGGTATCGCAGCGCAGGCTATTATCGACCAATACTTGCTGCACGGCACCGACAGCCATAGCAGCCGGGATTACTTGCTTTGACTTAGCGGTAGCGCGATCTGATAACACCAACAGTGTGGTGCCGGAGCGAGCTAAGCGCTCGGCTTCGTCACAGATGCGTTTCACGGCAGCTTCTAGTCCTTCGCTGAGGTCATAATTCAGGTCAATCCTATTAGCGCGATAATAGGTGCTATCGAGTGCCATCAGCTGGTTGAAATCACTAAATAGCAACACAGGCGAGTTAAACATCACGCGATAAGCATGGCCTGTGGTTTCGTTAAATAGATTCTGCTCACGACCAGCGCAGGTAGTAAGCGACATCACATGCTTTTCACGCAGCGGATCGATAGGTGGATTGGTCACCTGAGCAAACTTTTGACGGAAATAATCATAGATTGTGCGAGACTTTTTCGATAGCACAGCCATAGGGGTGTCATCACCCATAGAGCCTGTCGCTTCTTCGCCCTTTTGGGCGAGCACCCAGATAATCTGTTCAAGCTCTTCGCGTGAGTAGCCAAACTGCTTTTGGTACTGCAACAGCAGGGCATCGTCAAACTCGCGCTTGCCTTGCTCATTTGGACCAAACTCCTCGGCAGGCTTTAGCACTTTACTATTTTTGGCCATCCACTCTTTATAAGGGTGGCGACGCTTAAGGTCGTTATCGATCTCAAACGAGGAATAAAGCTGCCCATTTAAGGTATCGAGAACCAGTAGTTCTCCTGGGCCTACACGGCCTTTTTCAATCACCTCATCTGGACCGTAGTCCCAAATTCCAACTTCTGAGCCTAAGGTTAAAATCCGGTCTTTGGTGATCACATAGCGTGACGGGCGTAGACCATTACGGTCGACGGCACAGGCCGCATGACGGCCATTGGTCATTACGATCCCCGCCGGGCCATCCCAAGGCTCCATGTGCATTGAGTTAAAGTCATAGAAGGCTTTTAGCTCTTCATCCATCTCTGGATTACTCTGCCATGCTGGTGGAATAAGCAGACGCATGGCTCGGTACAAGTCCATTCCGCCAGCAAGCAGCATATCAAGCATATTATCGAGTGATGAAGAATCAGAGCCTGTCTCATTTACGAATGGGGCAGCTTGCTGTAAGTCGGCAAGCAGTGGCGCGGTAAATTTGTAAGCACGGGCTCTTGCCCATTGACGATTACAGGTAATGGTGTTGATCTCACCATTATGGGCCAGATATCTTAGTGGCTGAGCCAGCGGCCACTTAGGTGAGGTATTGGTAGAGAAGCGCTGGTGGAATAAACAAATTGCACTCTGTAAGCGTATGTCTGCCAGGTCGCTATAAAAATCGGGCAGATCCGCAGGCATCATCAGGCCTTTATAGACGATGACTTGGCCTGAAAGGCTGGCAACATAGAAGTCTTTATCGTGGGTGAGTTGCTGTTCTACCCTGCGTCTTGCCATATATAGGCGACGTTCTAAGTCTTTTTCTCGCCAGCCGATAGGGGCATTAATCAAGACCTGTACTATTTGGGGCTGACTCGCTTTACCTATAGGCCCCAGAACCTCAGTGTTGACCGGCACATGTCGCCAACCCGCAACACTTAAAGTCTCTTTCTGCAGCTCTTGTTCTATTAGTTGCTTGGCTTGCGAAGCTAAAATCGCATCTTGGCTGAGAAATAGCATTCCCACTGCAAAACGGCGGCTAAGGTGCCATTCATTTTCTTCGGCAATCGCTTTGAAGAAATTAAGCGGTAACTGCATCAATAGACCGCAGCCGTCGCCAGTGCGACCATCTGCTGCGATACCACCACGATGCTTCATTCGGTCTAGGCCGTGGATAGCGGTACGTACAATTCGGTGACTCGGTTCACCGTCCATTTGGGCGATTAAGCCAAATCCACAATTATCCCGCTCAAAACTTGGATGATATAAGCTCATTACTACACTCCCTAACCTCGACTGATACAACTCGGGAAATAAAGCAAAAATATCTATAGATATGCACCCGAATCAATCAAATTAACTCCATGAGTGCTAAAGGTCAAACCAATTTATTGCATAAGAAACAACTAGAGAGTGACGTTTAATACGCTTGTATTAGTTAGCTTACCTTAACGTAAACTGTAAATTGACCTGTATAACCTTATGAATAAAAAGAATTTTAAATATAACTGTTTCGAATGGATATGAGTTTGTAACAAAATTGTTGATTGCACTTGATTTCAGTAAAGTGATTTTTTTTGCAGATACAGTGAAATGATAATCACTTTTGCTTGTGACTATTTATGCATTGATGCCCTTTTAAAGTCGTTAACTAAAACCAGGCTGTATAACTGCTCGGTATTACGGTTATTTGAGCTAGCGCTAATTAATGATTTTTAGAACTGGTTAAAATAGCGCAAATTCTTTGGCTAGGTGATATAGCAGTTGGGACTGGATAGTTACGTAAATACCTTCGGCGGTGTGTGTAAGCAAAAATATGGCGAGCGGATCCGTAAGCTGACAATCGATGCAAAATTTACCTGCCCTAATCGTGATGGCACTTTGGGTAAGGGGGGGTGCACCTATTGCAATGTGGCATCCTTTAGTCATGAGCATAAGACCGAGCTATCTATTCAAGAGCAACTGGCTCAAGGCAGAGAGCGATTACCCTCTAAATCGTCTAAGTACATCGCTTATTTTCAGGCTTATACCAGTACATATGATGAGTACCTAGTATTAAAGCAAAAGTACGATGAGGCAATTCAGGACAGCGATATTGTGGGCCTTTGTGTCGGTACTCGCCCTGATTGTGTTCCCAATGAGGTGCTAGAGTTATTAGTCGGCTATCAAAATGATGGTGTCGATGTCTGGTTAGAGCTTGGCTTGCAATCGGCTAATGATGCTACGCTGAAGAAGATCAATCGCGGCCATGATTTTGCCGCTTATGAAGATACGGTTATCCGTGCCCGTAAGCTTGGCATAAAAGTATGTACCCACTTGATCTTGGGATTACCGGGTGAAGCTCATGAGGATTATCTGCAAACACTTGATAAGGTATTGAGGGTTGGTGTTGATGGAATGAAGATACATCCACTGCACATTGTTGAAGGCAGCACCATGGCTAAAGCATGGCGCAATAATAAGATGAGTCTGCTTGAGCTAGAGGATTATGCTTATAGCGTTGGTGAGTTGATCCGCCGAACTCCTAAAGAGGTAATTTTCCATCGAGTGACAGCTTATGCGAAAAAGCCAATGCTGTTAGGGCCTGATTGGTGTGCTTATCGATGGAATGGGCTCGTCGCTATCGTTGATGATCTAGAAGCGAAAGGCGGTCAAGGGGCTTATCTTGAGATAGGGCAAGAGCCCGCGGCGTAACAAATTGAGCGGAAAACGTTCATTATTGGCTAATTAATCATGAGGCTTATAGTGACTTTGTTTAATCCGATGTTGTTAAATCGTTAAATTCGAGGGAATTTTAGACTCATATGACACTAGTTGTTGCGCCTAAGATTTTAGCGGGTATTATGTGGTAAAATCGAGTTTTTGTATACACGACAATATTTTGAGAGGTGCCTAAATGGCAGCAGCTGAATTAGAATCAATCTTAGATCTTAATACACTGGAGCAATACTGCAGTGCAATTGGTGCAGGTACGCTACTTAAAAGCGTCGTTTTGTTTGAACAACTTATGCCTGAGTACGTTGGCAACTTAGTGAGTGCACAGCAGGCAAATGATAAAGATACACTTTGCAGCGAAGCGCACAAATTTAAGGGCGCAGCGGGTTCAGTAGGTCTTAAGCGCATTCAGCAATACGCTCAGTTACTACAGCACGGCGAGGATGCGACTTGGGAACAAGAACACGCCGTATGGTTAAATGAAATTGTTGAATATGCATCGAAAGATCTACAGCAATTAAAAGAATATTTAGAGTCTAAGGTTTAACTAAACCGACTCTGGTATTTAATAGCGCAGTTTGGGAACTACACTGCGCTATTTTTTTATCCAAAATTTGGATTTGATAGTCGATTATCTTGTACATTTTTGATTCAGTTCACAAACTAATCAAGTCAGCCCAAGGTTCGCTTGGAGATTTATGGTAGAGTTAGATTGAACGATTAGATAAATAATGTCATTGGTAATCTATTTTATGAAACATCTCCCCAGTTTAAAAAACCTGTTCTATTTGGTGAATCTGCATCAAGAGCAGAATTTCAATAGAGCCGCCAAAATCTGCCATGTTAGTCAGTCGACCTTGTCTAGCGGTATTCAAAACCTTGAAGAGCAGTTGGGGCACCAACTTATTGAACGTGATCATAAATCTTTTATCTTTACCGCTATCGGTGAAGAGGTCGTGATGCGCTCGCGCAAATTATTGACCGATGTAGATGATCTTGTCGAGCTGGTTAAACACCAGGGCGAGCCTATGACGGGGGAGATTCGTTTAGGTTGTATTCCAACGATTGCGCCTTTCTTATTGAGTAATGTGGTTCAGCATTGCAAACAGACTTATCCAGACTTAACGCTGTTTTTAAAAGAAGACACTACAGATAGATTGATAGATGCACTGAGCAAAGGTGAATTAGATCTGTTGTTGTTAGCCCTTCCTGTAGACACCAGTGGCTTTCATAGCATGAAGGTCGGTATTGATCCGTTCAAGATGGTGGTGCATAAAGATTTAACCGATGAGATCCACGAGCCGATTGACTATCAAGACCTGCCCGATGAAAGCATCTTCCTACTGCAGGCTGAGCACTGTATTACTGGACATGCGATTACAGCTTGCCAGTTAGGGGAGAGCGTTAAGATTAATCCATTTGCGGCGACGAGTCTGCATACCTTAGTGCAGATGGTTAACTGTAAGCTCGGTACCACCTTCTTGCCACAGATGGCAATTGATGCGGGTATTTTAAATAATACCGACCTGACGACTATGGCGCCACCGGGGGAAACTCCTTATCGAGATATCGGCCTAGTTTGGCGTCAAACGTCTAGCAGAATTTTGACCTTTAGAACCTTGGGGTTAGAGATCCAAAAGCTGTTGGGTCAAGAAGACGCGATATAATACCAATCAGTATAAATATTTGGTCGCTCAGCGAGAGTTTAGCGGTTCTGAGGCGAGGTCATTAAATGCTCCTCGGTAACTGCTCCTGCGTTACTCTACCTCCTATATCCATATAGTCGTGCATTAATGACATTCGCCGCATCCATGCAGCTTGCAACGAGTGAAGAGCATAGTTGAACTAGGGTTAAGCTCACTCTTGTTCCTTAAGAGTCAAAGCGTCAGAGTCGCTAAAACTCGCCATTCTGGAGCGTTTTTGGCTGCCTACTTCAGCGTTGAACAGCTTTACAAGGGAATAGCCATTCTTACAGCTATTCGCCTTGAATTAGTTTGCCAAAAACCGCTCTGAGTAGATCAACTTCTTATACTGATTGGTATAATGTCTAGTCCTAAAATAGGTTGACGGTTTTTATTAAGCCAGTTGGAACTCCCGACTGGCTTTTTTATGTACTTCATTAGGGGTTTTCATCCCTAAACTAAGATGCGGCCTTAAATGGTTATAAGTCTCTATCGACTCTTTGATTAACATATCGAGCTCCTTCATCGTACGGCAGCGATAAAGCAAAAACTCGTGCTTCAAAATCCCATTAACCCGCTCTGCAAGTGCATTTTGGTAGCAGTCATATCCATCTGTCATGGACGGAGTAATACCATTTGCCGCTAACGTCTCCTGGTACTCAGCTGAGCAGTACTGCATCCCTCTATCTGAGTGGTGAATGGCATCGCCTGTTGTCTGACGATTCTTTATCGTCATATTCAATGCTTTGACCACGTCACAAGCTTTCATTTCATGGCTTAACTCATATCCCATTATCTTTCTTGAGTACGCATCTGTTACCAGAGACAAATAGTGCGTCCCCTCATCTGATTTCACGTAGGTGATATCGCTAACGAGCACCTCTTCAACACGCTTGACCGCTCTGTCTTTTAGTAAGTTGGGATACTTTCTTAGCCAGTGATGGCTATTGGTCGTTTTAGTGTAATTTTTTCTGGGTTTTACCAGCATATTTTGTTGCTTCAAATACTGAAATAACCCATCTCTACCGAGCTTTATCCCTTGTTCTATCAGTTGTGGCTTGATGAGCTGGTAGAGCTTGCGCGTCCCCACTCTAGGCATAAACTGGCGCCAATACATGACCATCTTCATCACAGGTTTAAGCGTTTCAGCTTTTGCCGTTCTGCGTTGTTTCCATTGATAAATTGCTTGTCTAGATAAGTTGAACTGCCGACTCGCTGTGGCTAACTTTATGGTGCCTTTTACTTTGGCGAACCAGAGCGTTCGGCTAAGTACTTTTTTTCTAAATCGATGCCGTATTCGTTTTTAAGCAACTCGACCATATCGCCATAAATCATGTTTTTCATTTCTAGATTAGAGACTTGCTTCTCCAATCGCTTAATTTTCTGGGCTGGCGTTTCTTTAGATTTAGACATAGGAGAGTGCTCAATAGGCTGGGACCAGTCTAATCTACCATGCTTTCGTAACCATGTAAGGACGGTACTTCTTCCTTGGATACCATAGTGGTCTTGAGCTTGCTTATAGGTCAGCTCGCCTTTTTCTACTTGGCTGACGACGGCTAATTTAAAGCCTAATGTGTAATCACGCTGAGTACGTTTATTGCTGATAGAACCTGAAGGTTTCATAGATAAGTCTCCAATGTGTCAACTTATCTCAGGACGGGACATAAAATAAAACAAAAAAGCCGATATGATTATCGGCTTTTTGTTTATATGTTTTAGGTATTTTTAGGCGAAACACCAAAGACTTCGATGGAGTGCTGCTTACCCTTTAGCTTAATGGGGCCTAGACTGTTTAGATTATATTGTGAGTCGCTATATTCGAGTCGTGATTGTAATGAGCCTGAAATAAGCATGCGTTGCCCCAGAGGGTTACACTGATCTTGTAGTCGCGCTAACGTATTAAGTACGTCGCTAAAGAAGCTAATCTCTTGCTTCTGTACGCCCACAACCGCAGCCACGACTTGTCCACAGTGAGCCGCAGCCTTAAATTTTGGTACGAAGCCGTACTGCTCTTCAAAATATTGTCTCTGCCAGCTGAGTTGCTGACTGAACTCATGATAAATATTGAAGCATCGGTCTTCTTTAATGCCGTCTTTTAGTGGCCAGTGGATCAATACTGCATCGCCCATATAGCGATATATTTCAGCTTCATTGTTAGTGACAGTATCGGCTAACAGACTAAAGCTATCTTGGATTAAGCGGCTGAAACGATAATCGCCAAGAGACTCGGCATGAGTAGTTGAGGCCACCATATCTAAATAAAGAAATAAGCGCTGTTCATATCTAGGTTTATGATATTTACCTAAGCCGATATTCAATAACACTCTTGGGCCAACAAGTAGCGCCATCTGTTCAATAAAAGCGAGGCCAACACGAACCACAACCAAGTAGACGATCAGTGCTTGGAATGAAGGACTATAGAGAATGTGCGCTGTTAACATTTGGCGCAAGGTTGTCATGTGATTCTCAATGGCCCACATGTTGAGGTACTGGGTAATATAAGCCAGAGTCGTCGCGCCAAGCAGTAAGAAAAGCCCTTTGAACACGACAGAGAAAACGTAAGGTAAGCGGTTGATAGCACTAAAATCAGCGATCAAGTTCGACATCCAGTGAAGGCTGCCGAAAATAATACCCATATAAATAGAAAGCGTGGCTAAGTCAGCGGAACCGATGGCCCACTGTGGAAGTTCAGGAGTTTGCGCGTATCTAAAGAATACGAAAGCCGCCATGGCTGCAGTCCAAGCGAACATAGCAAAGGCTAATTTCTTCGCTTGTATATGTGCTTTCACTATTAAGGGGGTATCCAAATACTACATAATTTTAGGAGGCGCCATTTTATAGAATATCCCCCTACTTTTACCAGTAGTATTTGTGATCTAAGTCAAATGAGTGTGAGTTTTGGAACAAAAACAGCTTAAAATAACTGTGAAAGTATTTTTTGGGTAAATTGGGTTTTTAAATAAAAACCTCTGGGGTTAGTTCGGGTAAGCTCTCCATCTCGTCCAATGCTATCTGTTAGTACTTGACTATTTGCAGCCTTCGGCCTTAGTTGCAACACTTCACCATGGCGAGCGGTGACCCTATCGACCTGTCCCATCGAGATAAACTCCATTATCTCTTCCCAATCCTGCTTAAGCAGTTCGCTTTCTTCAACTGATGGCTGCCATAGGATAGGTGAACCAATTTGGCGCTCGCTTAAGGGGAGCTCCCGATCGCCTTGTACAGGGATCCACAGAACCTGTTGTAGCTTATGGCAAACAACACTCTCTTCCCAGGTCAACCCTTGAATATTGGTAAGCGGAGCGACGGTCACGTAGGTCGTTTCCAATACTTTACCTAGGCGGTTGATTGGAATCGTCTTCAGCTCTACACCCAAATGTGCAAAATCTTGTTCTGGCTTTGAACCTGCCAAGGCGCCGAGTTCCAGCTCTATTAGTTGACCAACCCAGCCTTTATGACGTTTTAAATCTTTTGGCATCTCAATGCCATGATAATGCGCAAGTTGGCCTAAGGTTAAACCTGCCATGGATTCAGCGCGTTGCATCAACTCTTCGATGCTATTTGGAGAGTGGAGTGATTTCTTCATGTGGGTAATTTTACCTGAGTGGCGGAGTTAATCAAACAGGATGAAAAATGAACAGGTATTCACTTTGTTGAGGATAAGTAGAAAAGCATCGCCTAAGTTTATGAATTGTTGGGTGATCTTCTTTTTGTATCAATGCTTTTACTTACTTGCGGTAGAGTTACACCACTGCTTTCCCACTTTTTCCAACATAGTTATCCACAGATTTGTTGGATAACTCCAATCTTGAGAGTTACTACTGAAATAAATGTGATCTGTCAATGCAATTATTTGGCACTTTTTGGCTTTTTTATAGCGCAAAACTATTGCACTTGTGAATAACACCTTTTGCTCATTTATCAGTTTATGGAATTTAAATTAACTGGTTAAAAAGTGAGCTTGGATGGGTGGCTTAATACTTTTTACTTTTGACTCCCTGGTTAAAGCATTGTTTTTATTGCTACTATTGCTTAGTTGTTAATTGTTGTGAAATTAATAAATTTGGACTAAAAGCGTAAGTTATTGGACTTTAATCGAGTTTCCAACAGAGATATCCACAGTTTCTGTGGATATCATCAGTTATTAATCGGCTGCTCTGTTGATAAGGTTGGCATTAATGAGGATTTATCCAAAGATTTGTGGTTAACAGATATTTGCCGCCGGACACGCTTTGTGAAACAATCAAAAGATTAATAGTTAATAGTTCGGAGTCCATGTGATTGATAGTGACGGCTTTCGCGCGAATGTGGGCATCATTATCTGTAATCGCTTTGGGCAGGTTATGTGGGCAAGACGATTTGGCCAACATTCCTGGCAATTTCCTCAGGGTGGCGTTGACGATGGAGAGTCAGCAGAAGAGGCCATGTATCGTGAGTTATACGAAGAAGTAGGATTAAAGCCAGAACATGTGCAAATTCTAACATCGACGCGATCATGGTTACGCTATAGGCTACCTAAGCGGTTAATCAGACAAGATAGTAAACCCGTGTGTATAGGGCAAAAACAGAAGTGGTTTTTGCTACAATTGAAAAGTGCCGAAACTGCCATAGATCTTAACGCAAGTGGTCATCCTGAGTTTGATGATTGGCGTTGGGTGAGTTATTGGTATCCAGTAAGACAAGTCGTTTCTTTTAAAAGAGATGTTTACCGAAAAGTCATGAAAGAGTTCGCGGTGACCACTTTACCTCTACAGGTTAAAGAGTCGAATAACAGAAGACGAGGTATGCGTAGAAGCTAAATAGGGAGGTTTGCGTTAGTGCTCAAAACACTTAGAGATATCACACAAGCAGTAGCTTCAGCTCGCGACCTTCAAAACGCGTTAGAATTGCTGGTTACGCAAACCAAACAAGCTATGATGACCGAATGTTGCTCTATCTACATTATAGAAGAGCAACACCTTGTTCTCTCAGCGACAGATGGCCTAGATCCTTCAGCAGTTAATCGCGTCAAACTCCCCATTACTCAAGGCTTAGTTGGACTTGTTGCCCAGCGTGAAGAAGCCATTAACTTAGCCGATGCGGCTTCACATCCTAGATTTAAATTACTCCCTGAAGTCGCCGAAGAAGCCTATAGCGCCTTTCTTGCTGTGCCTATCGTTTATCAAAAATTGGTGATTGGCGTAATTGTTGTTCAGCAAGTTCAAGCGCGGCAATTTAGTGAAGGAGAAGAAGCATTTTTAATGACGCTCGCAGCGCAACTCGCCGTGGCTATCAAAGGACTGACACATAGGGAAAAGTCTGGCGACAGCCTACAGCAGCGTTATTACACAGGTACCCAAGCGTCAAAAGGAATCGCGATAGCTAAGGCGCTGGTGCTGGGCGGGCAGATCTCCTTTGATCTTGTAGAGCACAAAGCCCTGTCAATCGCAGCGGAGTTGCTGCGTCTTCAAGAGGCCATGAATCGCTGTAAAGACTTATTGGTTGGATTATCGCAGCGCTTTGACAGAGAGAAAGATGAAGAAGCCGCATCTATATTTAATGCCTTGCTACTTTTACTTGAAAAACAAAGCCTAGGCGGCGAGTACATTAAAGATGTTAGATCCGGTTGGTGCGCTGAAACGGCAGTTTGTCGGGTATCAAAACGCTATATAGAACACTTTGAGTCGATGAGTGATCTGTATTTAAGGGAGCGGGCTAGTGATATAAGGGATCTGGGACAAAGAGTGCTTAGGCAGTTGATTGAGCCTAATAAGATTTTTTTAGAGCCTGAAACCCCAGTGATTTTAATTGCTCGTGAAGCAAGTACCACGCTGTTAGCTGAATTTCCAAGACAAAAACTTGCGGGCATAGTGACTGAATTTGGCGGGGCTAACTCCCATGCCTCCATTCTCGCTCGTGCTATGGGAGTCCCTGCGATAATTGGTGTCGATGGCATCTTAAGCGCCAATGTTGAACAGTCACAGATCATCATTAACGCCAATCGTGGCCAGGTGATTATTGAGCCGACGGCGTTTGTACTGTCTGAATATCAGAGCTTAATCGCTGCACAAGTCGAGCAGCAGCGCCAGTATGCTCAAGAGTTACCATTTAAAACGGTCACTTCAGATGGTAAGCGAATTTATCTCTATATTAATAGCGGCTTACTCTCCAGTGTAGACTCAGAAACTGGCTGCGACTCAGATGGCATCGGGCTCTACCGTACCGAGATTTTATTTATGCTCAAGCAGTGCTTCCCTGGCGAGATTGAGCAACTTGAGATCTATAGAAAAGTTCTGAAAGCAGCAGGCGACAAGCCTGTAGTAATGCGCACACTTGATGTGGGTGGAGATAAACCCCTCGACTATTTCCCTATCGTGGAAGACAACCCGTTTCTAGGTTGGCGCGGTATTCGGTTGTCACTGGACCACCCTGAGTTATTTCTCATTCAGCTTAGAGCCATGTTGCAAGCTGCGATAGGCTCACAGCAGTTACACATACTTCTACCTATGGTCAGTAACCTTGAAGAGGTGGATTTAGCACTGATTTATTTGGAGCAAGCTTGTCAGGAGTTAACTGCTGAATTAGGTAAACAAATCACTATGCCAAAAGTGGGCATCATGCTGGAAGTGCCCGTGCTCTTGTATCAGCTCGATGAAGTCTCTAAACGTGTGGATTTTGTCTCTGTGGGCTCGAATGATTTAACTCAATACTTGTTGGCGGTCGATCGTAACAATCCGAGCGTGAGCCCCTTGTTTGATAGCTATCATCCTGGGGTACTGAGAGCGCTTAAGTTTGCTGTTGAGCGCTGTAACGAGCATAAGCTGCCAATTAGTGTTTGCGGAGAACTGGCAGGCGAACCTCTAGGCGCGATGTTGTTAATTGCCATGGGGTACGAGCAACTGAGTATGAACCAAGCTAGCTTGGCGCGTATTAATTACCTTTTAAGACGGGTTGCCCAAGCTGAGCTGAATCAGTTACTGCATGAGGTATTAAGGCTTAATAGTGGTGAAGAGGTGAGGAACCTAGTGAGCCAATATTGTGAGCAAAAGGGTCTGGCATCGGTATTAAGTTAAAAGAGCTAATACTCTATGAACTCCGACTTGATTGCTTTAAGCTTGATAAATCATAACGACTAAAGGTAGTGCTTGTGGAAAGCTGGCTATATATATTGTGTATCTGCCTAGTTTTAGGTGCAGGGATCGGTTTTATGGCCGGGCTGCTAGGGATCGGAGGCGGTCTGATTGCGGTTCCTGCATTGCTGCATATCCTCCCACAAATAGGCATTGCGTCAGAAAGCTTACCCCATGTTGCGATAGCGACCTCTTTAGCCGCAATTATTCTAACTTCGCTCTCCTCTGCTCGTGCACACCATAAGCGGCAAAACATTCCTTGGCCCTTATTTAAATCCATGCTGCCCGGCTTTGTGTTAGGGGCAATGTGTTCAGGTTTTATTTCTGAAATGATCCCAGCTAAATCATTGCAGCAAATTTTTGCAATCTTCGTTATCTTGATGGCCGTGCAGATGGCATTCCCGTTTAAAGCTGAATCTAACCGAGCCATGCCTGGCCCGATAAGCTTATTTTTCGCCGCAACAGGTATTGCGATTATTGCTGCGCTGATGGGGATTGGCGGTGGAGTACTCTTAGTGCCATTTTTAACTTGGTGCGGGCTGCAGATGCGTTATGCTGTCGGTTTTTCGGCGGCAACAGGATTGTTGATAGCTTCGTTCGGCAGTATTGGTTATACGCTAGCAGGCTGGAATACGTCGAGCTTACCGGAATGGACGCTTGGGTACATCTATTTGCCAGCCTTAATTGGTATCGTTTCAACCTCTATGTTAATGGCTCCTGTTGGCGCTCGGGCCGCAACTAACTTGCCAACGGCAAAATTGAAGCGTTTTTTTGCGGTTTTCCTTGCCCTTGTTGGCCTTAAACTTGTTTTAGCATAATGTTCTACTGAGCTATTATTGGTAGCATTTCTTCGTTTGACGCTGGGAGTGAGCTCAGCAACTCTTTTTATAGGTAGATAATCATGAAACAGTATTTAGATCTTTGTCAGCGACTAATTGATGAAGGAACTTGGGTTGAGAATAGCCGAACAGGTAAACGTTGCCTCACCGTGATTAATGCTGATTTGGTTTATCATGTGGATAAAAATGAGTTTCCACTCATCACCACCCGTAAGAGTTTTTACAAGGCAGCAATTGCAGAGTTACTTGGCTACATTCGTGGTTACGACAATGCAGCTGATTTTCGGGCGATAGGTTGCAACACCTGGAACGCCAATGCTAACGACAATCAAGCATGGCTCGATAACCCACATCGTAAAGGCATCGATGATATGGGGCGTGTTTATGGTGTGCAAGGCCGCGCTTGGAGTAAGCCCGATGGTGGATGTATCGATCAGCTACGCAAAATTGTTGATGACTTATCAAAGGGGATTGACGATAGAGGCGAGATTTTAAGCTTCTATAACCCTGGTGAATTCCACATGGGCTGTTTAAGACCTTGTATGCATACCCATAACTTCTCTTTAGTAGGTGATACGCTACACCTAACCAGTTTTCAGCGTTCGTGCGATGTACCCCTAGGGCTGAACTTCAATCAAGTTCAAGTCTTTACGCTACTGGCCTTAATGGCGCAAATTACTGGGCATAAGCCTGGAACGGCATTTCATAAAATCGTTAATGCCCATATCTATGAAGATCAGTTAGAGTTAATGCAGGAGGTTCAGCTTAAGCGTGAGCCTTTTACTTCACCTAAACTTGTCATTAACCCTAATATTAAGTCACTCGAAGATCTTGAGACTTGGGTGTCTATAGATGATTTTGAGGTGACAGGTTACGAGCACCACGAAGCGATTAGCTATCCATTCTCAGTGTAGCTTTCTTGGCTCTAAAATAAGCTTTAAAAAACTCGCCTAATGGCGAGTTTTTTATCAATTTAGTTAAATCCTTTCAAGTCACCTCTCATACATTCCTGCTTTACAATTTCTTTAATCGGTAAAAACTCCTGTTATCTTGATAGATTAAACCTGTTTTCAGCTTATCTTCAGTTAGCGGCTGCTGGTAAATTGAACAAATGCTCGTTATTTTCGATGCCTTGGTAGTTTGTTATTTAGGCTCTCATTTTTAGAGAAAACTAGACTTACAATATAGAACACCATTCTAAGTGCTAAAAAAGTGTGATCCTCAGCACTTTATTGTTACTGTTAGTTTTTAAAACGTGATTATTCTGTTGATGTTTGATATTTATTCTTACTAGGACTAGACTCAATACTTCGGATATTCCGACGTTTATGGCTGATGCAAACGATTATTCAGGTTAATCGTATTCAGCTAAACTGGAAGTATTGAGATTTTATGGAGCGTAAAAATGGAACGGGCAATTAGAAATTTTCTAAGCCAGGAATCGGCAGGCGGCATTCTCTTGATGGTTTCCGTCGTGCTAGCGATGATTTTAGCAAACTCACCTTTATCGGGTATGTACCATGGCTTTCTGGAAACAGAAATGCAAGTTCGTGTTGGTAACCTAGATATCGATAAGACACTTATTCATTGGATCAACGATGGTTTGATGGCTATCTTCTTCATGCTTATCGGCTTAGAAGTGAAAAGAGAGCTACTCGAAGGAGCGTTATCTAGTCGAGCACAGGCATCTTTACCTACGTTTGCAGCGATTGGCGGTATGGTTTTCCCAGCGGCTGTTTATCTTATTTTCAATTATTCTGATCCGATAACTCAAGTGGGTTGGGCTATTCCGGCTGCGACAGATATTGCATTTGCATTAGGTATTATGGCGCTATTAGGTAGCCGTGTGCCTGTGGCGTTAAAGGTGTTCTTGTTAGCACTTGCGATTATCGACGATCTGGGTGTAGTGGTAATCATTGCGCTTTTCTACAGTACAGACTTATCGACCATCAGCTTAATCATTGCTGCTGCTGCGATTCTTGGCTTAATAGGCCTAAACCGTAAAGGAGTAACCTCATTAGCACCTTATGGCGTAGTGGGTCTTATTCTGTGGATTGCAGTATTAAAGTCTGGTGTACATGCCACATTAGCTGGCGTAATTATCGCCTTCTGTATTCCGCTTAGAGCGAAAGACGGCTCGTCGCCATCAGAAAGCTTAGAGCACAGTTTGCACCCATGGAGTACCTTCATCATCTTACCAATATTTGCCTTCGCGAATGCTGGCGTAGACTTGAGTGGCATGAGCCTAAGCTCACTCTTATCTCCTGTACCATTAGGTATTGCTTTAGGACTACTGGTTGGTAAGCCGCTTGGTATTATGTTGTTTAGCTATATTGCAGTGAAGCTAAAGCTAGCGGTATTACCAGAAGGTATGGGCTGGAGACACATTACACCTGTTGCTGTGATGTGTGGTATTGGTTTCACTATGTCTATGTTTATCTCATCGCTTGCCTTTGTTGGTGAAGGGCAGATGTACGGAGATTATGCAAGATTAGGGATTTTATTGGGGTCAATAGCATCGGCAACCATAGGATATTTCTGGCTGTCTAAGGTGCTACCTGAAAAAGGAGCAAAAGCATGAGAATCACATTATTAGCATTAGTTGTAGGACTGGGCTTTAGCTCAGTGGCATCGGCCAAGCAGATTGAGGTTTGTAATCAGGATATCAATAGCGTGGTATGCCAAAACTATCTTGAAGGCGTGGTTGATGGTGCTTTGATGTATAAAGGCGCTGCAGTAGGCCAACGATTAGAGTCCGATGGCTATGAGTCTCGAGCGCTTAAATACCGTGGTGGTAAGCGTTTCCAGGAAGCAAACCGGACTTTTTGTCAGGATAACCTTCCTGACCGTGACGTACTTGTTGCTGGTCTAGCTGAATCATTTTCTGCCAACGAAATTAAAAATGTAGAAGATTTAGCCACCGCAATGTCAGGTTTATTGGACTGTCAGCGTCTTAAGTAAGTTAAACTAAATTAACGAGGCAACTGAATAAGTTGCCTCTTTTTTATTTATATAACAGTAGTATTTATCATGGCTAATCTAAACTACAACCATCTCTATTACTTCTGGATGATCCAAAAGAAAGGAACTGTTGCAAAGGCTGCAGAGGCGTTATGTTTAACCCCTCAAACGGTTACTGGACAAATCCGAGTATTGGAGGCCAGTCTTAAGGGAAGCTTATTTAAGCGAGTAGGTCGTTCATTGGAGCCTACTGAACTGGGGGAATTGGTATTTCGTTATGCCGACAAGATGTTTAGCCTCAGTTATGAAATGTTAGATCTGCTGAACTATCAAAAAGATGAGAATATTTTATTTGAGGTAGGAATAGCTGCGGCGCTATCTAAAGCATTAACGAGTCGAGTGTTATTGTCTGTCGTACCGAGTGATGGCTCAATGCACCTAGCTTGTTATGAGGCAACACATGAAGACTTAATGACAAGACTGCGTGAGCATAAGTTGGATATGATTCTATCCGATTGTGCAGGGGAGAGTTTGAAGTATCCTGAGATCTTATCTAAACAATTAGGTGAGTCGGGGGTCGCTTTTTTCTCTGCTGATACTTACTCAAAGCCTTTCCCGCAGTGTTTAGAGCAGGGAAAATTACTTATTCCAGGAAGACGAACTTCACTTGGACAGCAGTTGGTTCGATGGTTCGATGAAAAAGCCTTAAATGTCAGTATTCTTGGTGAATTTGACGATGCGGCAATGATGAAATCGTTTGGATTCTTTAAGCAGGGGATCTTTGTGGCCCCATCGATTTACAAGCAGGACATTCTTGCTCATGGTATGACTCTACTGGGTGAAACATCAGAAGTTAAAGAGGTCTACCATGTGATGTTTGCTGAACGTATGATCCAGCACCCAGCAGTTAAGCGCTTGTTAGAAACTGATTTTACAGAGTTGTTTGCGGGAAAGGATTTAACCGTTCAACAGCTCTAGCGCACCATTTACCCATCTGAACAAATAGGCGGCGAAGAGTAATCGGTTACCCTGTGTTATCAATATCGACACAAAGACTCGGCAACTGATACACTAGCGATACTACTAAAAACGATAAAAAATTGGAGTGTTAACTTTGTCTGAGTCAAGCCAAGAACCAATGAAATTACCTAGAGTTAAATGGGCTTGCCGCAGAGGCATGCTGGAGCTAGATGTACTATTTCAGCCTTTTGTTGAGCAGCAATATGAAGCGATGTCGATAAAAGATAAAGACACTTTTGTGAGATTACTCGAATGCGAAGATCCAGAATTGTTTGCTTGGTTTATGGGACATGAGCAGTGCCCAAATCCTGCGTTTGCCGAAATGATAATCAAGGTTCGTGGACGTCCAGCAGCATAGCTTCGATCTGATTTCTTCCAACGGTCAGCGACTCTCTCTGACCGTTATTGCCCTTATCTGTTTAAGCTCTTTCCTTATTTGGCCTTACGCTGAAAATACCGTTTATATCTTGCTCAAATTTCTATTATTCAGTGCCTGCTGTACCTTTTTTATTTGGCAGATTTATCGATTAAAGCACTGGCGATGCCAGTTTGTACTTAAGGCAGATGGAGGAGGCCGATTTAAATATGGGACCGACTTTGTTTTACAGGGGAAGCCTGTCATTACACCATTTGCGGTGATGTTTGATGTCACTTTTGCGGGAGGAAAGAAAAGACTCGTACTATGGGCGGATATGTTAGACGACACAAACTATCGACATCTGTGTCGTCTATTGCAGTTAGCTAGTCAGAGGTGAAAGACTAACTATTCTCGTTAAAAACAGTTGTTAACCAAAGGGCTAATCTGGCTGTAGCTAATCAGGTTGTAATATGGTTGGCTTTGGTGATTCATCCTTGTTTGGATGATCGATGTTGTAATGCAGTCCTCGGCTCTCTTTACGCTCCATGGCGCAGCGAATGATTAGCTCGGCAACTTGCACTAGGTTACGTAGCTCCAATAGATTATTACTGACTCTAAAGTTACTGTAATACTCTTGGATCTCTTGCTGTAACATCACGCAGCGTCGCAGCGCGCGCTCGAGGCGTTTATCGGAGCGTACAATACCGACGTAATCCCACATAAATAGACGCAGTTCATGCCAGTTATGGGCAATCACCACTTCTTCATCTGAGTTAGAGACTTGGCTCTCATCCCATGCGGGCAGAGAGCTTGGCATTGGGATCTTGCCTAGCTGACTCTCGATGTCTTCGGCGGCAGCTCGAGCAAAGACTAAACATTCAAGCAGCGAATTACTGGCTAAGCGATTAGCACCGTGCAGACCCGTATAAGCCACTTCACCTATGGCGTATAAGCCGTTGAGATCGGTTTGGCCGTGTAAATCTGTCATGACCCCACCACAGGTATAGTGCGCCGCAGGTACGACTGGTATAGGGTCAGTTGTTATATCTATGCCGAGCTCTAAACAGCGCTTATGGATAGTTGGAAAGTGCTTGATGATAAAGTCTGCTGGCTTATGGGTAATATCTAGATAGACACAATCCGAGCCTAGGCGCTTCATTTCATAATCGATTGCGCGGGCGACGATGTCGCGCGGTGCAAGTTCGGCTCGCTCATCAAACTCTGGCATAAAACGGGTGCCATCTGGACGACGTAAAAACGCGCCTTCACCGCGAAGGGCTTCGGTAAGCAAAAAGTTTTTGGCATCGGCGTGATAAAGACAGGTTGGATGGAATTGGTTGAACTCCATATTGGCAATACGACAACCTGAGCGCCACGCCATTGCAATACCATCACCAGATGCGATGTCAGGATTAGAGGTATATTGATAAACCTTTGAACTACCACCTGTTGCTAAGGCAACGAAACGTGCCCTAACGGTTTCAACGTGCTCTTCATCTCTATTCCAAATATAGGCACCTTGAACGCGGTTACCCGGACGATTTAATTTACGAGTGGTAATTAAGTCGATGGCGTTATAACGCTCTAACACTTGAATGTTGGGATGATTGCGGGCTTGGTCTTGCAAGGTGACCTGCACCTCTTTGCCTGTTGCATCGGCGGCATGTAGAATGCGTCGGTGACTATGACCGCCTTCACGGGTTAAGTGATAAGGGGCTTCGGCAGTACTACCGGCTGGTACATCTTCTTTATCGAAGGCTACGCCACAATTGATTAACCATTGCATGGCAGCCTTGGCATTTTCGGCAGTAAATTTGACAACAGGCTCGTCGCAAAGGCCTGCTCCGGCAACTAATGTGTCGGCAACGTGGGACTCAATGGTGTCATCTTCATCGAAGACAGAGGCAATACCGCCCTGAGCATAATAGGTCGAGCCTTCACTTAGTGGTCCTTTGGAAAGCAAAATAACTTTTGATTTTTCAGCAAGATGCAAAGCTAAAGTGAGACCGGCAGCACCACTGCCGATAACCAAAACGTCAGATTGGTGTTCAACTACTTGTTTCATCAGGTATCATAGAGTTATCTGGGAGTCCGACTATGTTAAACCATGACGCCGAATATGGATACTTTCATAGGTCGCATATAAAAAATCATTGCTTCCATAAAAGAAAATCACATCTTTGCAAATTTTTTTAGAACTTTTTTGAAACTCGCTAGTCTACATAAGTGAATATGATTCGAGCGGCTGAGAAATCAGTATTAGATTTAGGAGTAGTCGGCTCGGATGAGTGGACAAATAAGTGATCAACAGTTAGTTGAGCGCGTACAGCGTGGAGACAAAAACGCTTTTAACCTTTTGGTACAGAAATATCAAAACAAGGTCGCGAATCTGATATCTCGTTACGTACGAAATCAGGCCGACGTTGCCGATGTTTCGCAGGAAGCTTTTATTAAAGCTTACCGAGCACTACCAAACTTTCGTGGTGAAAGTGCGTTTTATACTTGGTTGTACCGCATTGCAGTGAATACTGCTAAGAATCATCTGGTCGCTCAGGGACGTCGTGCCCCAGCGAATGATGTCGATGCTGAAGAAGCCGAATACTATGATGGCAGTGACGCGCTAAAGGAGTTTGCCTCCCCGGAGCGTCTGGTTTTGTCAGAAGAGATTCAAAAGGTTGTCTTCGACACTTTAGACACTTTGCCAGAAGAATTGAAGATGGCTATCTCACTTCGAGAGCTCGATGGTATGAGTTATGAAGAGATTGCCAATGTCATGGATTGCCCTGTAGGCACTGTAAGATCACGGATCTTCAGAGCGCGAGAGGCAATCGATAAAAAGCTTAAGCCGTTGCTAGAACGTTAGCATCTTAAATAGATAGGTGAATAATGGATAAGTTAGGTCAGGAATGGGTATCTGCTGCTGTCGATGGTGAAATTGATGAGCACACGTTAGCTGAATTAGTCGCTGACGCAGATTCACATGAACAGTGGCGTGATTATCATTTAATTGGTGATGCGATGCGTGGTGAGTTACCAAAGACGATGTCTTTGGATCTTAGCGCAAGCATTATGGCGGCCATTGATGAAGAACCTGCGATTGTGGCCCCTAAGCCTACAGCTGCAACGACAGCGTCAAAGAGTGCGTCAGGTGGTAAGGTTATTCCACTATTCAAGCAGTTCGGCCAGTACGCTATTGCTGCGACAGTCGCTATGGTTGCCGTTGTTGGTGTGCAGAACTACAACCAAGATACGTTAATGGACAACTCTCCATTACCTGTGCTTAATACGCGTCCATTAATAGGTAGTGCTTCACCTGTAAGCCTACAAACCGGCGCGATACAGCAGAATCAAAGCTATACCAATGATCAGGTTGCTGACCAGCGTCGCCGTATCAATGCCTATATTCAAGATCATATGTTGCAACAAAGATTGAATAATGGAGTGAATATCGACGACAATAGCGAGGTCGATACTACACCTGTTGCTCAATAATGAGGAGTTAGCTTGCGTCTAATCCTATTGGCTATTATAGCCATGAGTTTTCCCGCGATGGCGCGGGAAGACATGCCCGCCAAAGCTTGGCTAGAAAATATGAGCCAAGCCCTGCGTGAACAAGAATTTAAAATTTCCCTTATCCAACTTCAGGCAGACCATATCCGCCCTCTGGTTTATATACACGGTAAAGTTGAAGATGAAGAAGTGGCCTTTTTAGAACATCTAAATGGACCACCTAAAAATGCTGTGCGTGTGGGTAATACCGTGACCTTCATTGAGCATGACCAACCCGCTTATAGTGTTCACTCTAATCGCATTCAGGGCGTTATCCCTGGAGCATTAGCCGACGATGTCTCCAAGCTGGAAGAGGGCTATCAGTTCGTGTTGGGTGGTCGTAGCCGAATTGCAGGTCGACCAGGTCAGCTTGTACGTATCATTCCGACCGACAATAACCGTTATGGTTATCAAGTTTGGATGGATATGGATACATACTTGCCGCTGCGTTTCGACATGATAAGTGGTGACAAACAACTATTAGAGCAGCTGTTAGTGGTTGAACTATTAGTGCTTGATGAAGTACCTGCTATTCTAAAAGAAGCCTACAAGCAGGAGTGGCCTCCTGTCTTGTCTCAATCAGACAGAGACGGCGGCGAAGACTGGCAGTTTAGCTGGTTACCAGCAGGCTTTAAGGTGCTGATTAAAGATCAACACAGGCTAATAGGCAGTAAGGAAGCGGTTGAGTACATAGCCATAAGTGATGGTCTAGCTCATATTTCTGTTTACGTTGCCAAGGCGGGGGAGGCACCACTGCCAGAGGAGTTAGTGACCCGCAATGGATTATCACTTGCAACAGAGCGAGTTGGTAATGCCGAGGTGGTTGCAGTGGGTAAGGTTCCTGCTGAGACCTTGAGTCGCATTGCTAAAAGCATCATGTTGCAGTGATGAAGGTTCTATCATGATGGAAGAAATCGCTAGAGTTGTCGCTAATGGCAACTCTGGTTGGGTCGTTGTTGAAGTTGAGATGAAGAGTGCCTGTAATCATTGTGAAAGCGGTGATTCTTGTGGCACATCTGCCGTTTCAAAAGCCTTTTCGCCTAAAGTACAACGTTTTTCAATTCAGAGTGATCGGCAGTTTGTTAAAGGCGAGCGCTTAAAACTGGGTTTACCGGAAAGCGTAATCTTAAAAGCAGCAACCTTAGTCTATATTTTACCGCTTATTGGGTTGTTTATTGGCGCTTTCAGCGCTAATCAAATCGGCTCTTTAATAGGAAGCGCTTCTGAACTGTTATCTATTTCGGGAGCATTAGTCGGTAGTTTCTGTTTCTGGGCTGTCGGAAAAAAAGCGGCCAAGAGATTAGAAGCGCAGGCGCAGCCTGTCATTATCAAGTCTCTGGGCAAGCCTATCGAGATAGCTAATTAGGCACAACACTGGCCATTAGTTATTATTCCTCAGTTATCAGACTATAAAAATTGGTATTAAAGCTGCGATCGGGTACAATTCTGCACTTTAAAATTTTTATCAACTTCGAGTTAAGTCATCCCAGCATAATGAAGCATATTAGAAACTTTTCAATTATTGCCCATATTGACCACGGCAAATCAACACTATCAGATCGCCTTATTCAAGAATGCGGTGGCTTAACCGATCGTGAAATGGCTGCGCAAGTTCTTGACTCAATGGATATTGAGCGTGAGCGCGGTATTACCATCAAAGCCCAAAGTGTAACTTTGGATTACTTAGCTAATGATGGTGAAACCTACCAGCTAAACTTCATTGATACCCCTGGCCACGTTGACTTCTCTTATGAAGTATCACGTTCGCTTGCAGCATGTGAAGGGGCATTATTGGTTGTTGACGCTGGTCAAGGCGTTGAGGCACAAACCCTAGCAAACTGTTATACCGCACTTGAGATGGATATGGACGTTGTTCCTGTTCTGAACAAGATCGATCTGCCGCAGGCTGATCCAGACCGTGTAGCTGAAGAAATTGAAGACATCGTGGGCATTGAAGCTACTGATGCAGTTCGATGTTCAGCTAAAACGGGTATCGGTATTAAAGATGTTCTTGAAGTTATCGTCGAGCAAATTCCACCGCCAGAAGGCGATCCAGAAGGTCCACTTCAAGCGCTGATTATCGACTCTTGGTTCGATAGCTACTTAGGCGTCGTGTCTCTAGTTCGTATCAAGAACGGCATTTTGAAAAAAGGCGACAAGTTTAAGGTTATGTCTACAGGGCAGAACTACAACGCTGATCGTGTTGGTATTTTCACGCCTAAGCAAACCGATACTACCGAGCTAAAAACCGGTGAAGTAGGCTTCGTTATTGCGGGTATTAAAGAGATTCACGGTGCACCTGTAGGTGATACCTTGACTCACTCTAAGCACGGTGCTGAAACACCTTTAGCAGGTTTTAAAAAGGTTAAACCACAAGTTTATGCTGGTTTATTCCCAATCTCTACTGACGATTACGAAA
Organism: Shewanella pealeana ATCC 700345; assembly: GCF_000018285.1. Lineage (NCBI taxonomy): Bacteria > Pseudomonadati > Pseudomonadota > Gammaproteobacteria > Alteromonadales > Shewanellaceae > Shewanella > Shewanella pealeana. Next base: position 1,258,186 of record NC_009901.1, read on the forward strand.
ACTTCCGTGACGCGCTGAACAAGCTAAGCTTGAACGATGCATCACTATTTTTCGAACCAGAAACTTCATCTGCACTAGGTTTTGGTTTCCGTATTGGCTTCTTGGGTCTGCTCCACATGGAGATTATTCAAGAGCGTCTAGAGCGTGAATACAACTTAGAGCTAATCACTACAGCGCCAACGGTAGTGTATGAAATCGTTCAGACTAATGGTGAGACGATCTACGTTGATAACCCATCTGATCTGCCAGCGGTTAACAATATCGCTGAGATGCGTGAGCCGATTGTTGAAACCAATATTTTGGTTCCAAAAGAATACTTAGGTAACGTAATTACCCTATGTATCGAAAAGCGTGGTGTACAAACCAATTTGGTTTACCACGGTAACCAAGTGGCGTTGACCTACGAATTACCAATGGCTGAAGTGGTCATGGATTTCTTCGACCGTCTTAAATCAACCAGTCGCGGTTATGCTTCTCTTGAGTATAACTTTATCCGCTTTGAGCCTGCTGACATGGTACGTTTAGATATCTTGATCAACGGTGACAGAGTCGATGCATTGGCCATGATTATCCACAAAGGATTGATCCGCTCTAAAGGTCTAGCGCTTGTGAATAAGATGAAAGAGCTTATTCCTCGTCAAATGTTTGATATTGCGGTACAAGCGGCGGTTGGTAGTCAGATTATTGCGCGTTCATCGATTAAAGCTATGCGTAAAGACGTAACTGCTAAATGTTACGGTGGTGACGTATCTCGTAAGAAGAAACTACTGAACAAGCAGAAAGAAGGTAAGAAACGTATGAAGCAGGTTGGTAACGTTGAGGTGCCTCAAGAAGCATTCTTAGCGGTACTAAAGCTTAACGATTAAGCTTACTCGTTAAGAATTGTTAATATATCGCTAGACTGAGCGCCGCAATTTGCGGCGCTTTCATTACTGGCGTATAACCATTAATGACAATGGCGCTATCGCCATGAAACCGATTATGTTTGGCAGGAGTTTATTTAATAATGGCAGCCTATTTTTCTCTAATATTGGTGTTGGTTACCTTAACTAGCGGTTTAGTGTGGATGGCAGACGCTCTGTTTTTTGCACCTAAGCGCCGTGAGAAGTTAGCAATGGCTCAAGCTGCACAAGCAGATTTGAGTGAAGAAAGCGTCGATAAGATTATGCGTGAATCAGCACTGGTTGAAACATCTAAGTCTATCTTCCCTGTTATCGCTTTTGTATTGATCCTACGTTCTTTTATTTATGAGCCGTTTCAGATCCCGTCAGGCTCTATGATGCCTACTTTGCTTGTGGGAGATTTCATCTTAGTAGAGAAGTTTAGCTACGGTATTAAAGATCCTGTCTGGCGTACTACGCTTAAAGAGACGGGTAAGCCAGAGCGTGGCGATGTGGCAGTGTTTAAATATCCAGTTAATCCACAAGTCGATTACATCAAACGCATTATAGGCTTACCGGGTGACCGAATTATTTATCGCAACAAAGATCTTTATATCCAGCCAGCGTGTGCAGAGGGGCAAAGCCCTTGCCCAGAGCTAAAGATGGTTGATAGAGCCTTGGTTAACCGTGGAGAGTTCTCTCAAAATGGTACGGCTTTGGTCCGTTATAAAGAGCAGGTCGGTGACGTGAGTCATGACATCTTAATCAATCCGTCTCGTCCAGATATGATTAGTCATTTTTACCGACAAGAAAATGTCCCTCTGACAGAGTTTGTTGTACCAGAAGGGCAATACTTTGCTATGGGTGACAACCGTGACAACAGTCAAGACAGTCGCTACTGGGGCTTCGTTCCAGAACAGAATTTAGTGGGTAAAGCTGTAGCCATTTGGATTAGCTTCGAGTTTGACAGAAAGCCTGCGGACTTTTTACCGACTTGGATCCCAACTGGGGTTCGCTTTAACCGTGTAGGCGGAATTGAGTAATATGGAACCGATTAAGAACATTCCACGTTTGTGCCGTACTTTAGGGTACGAGTTCAATGAAAAAGCATTTTTAGACCAAGCATTGACTCATAGAAGTGCCTCTAATAAGCATAATGAGAGATTAGAGTTTCTTGGAGATTCTATTCTGTCTATCGTGATCTCTGATGCCCTTTATCATCAGTTCCCAGCGGCCACCGAAGGTGACCTAAGCCGTATGCGCGCAACACTCGTTTGCGGCAAGATGCTGGCAGAAATCGCTATCGAATTTAAGCTTGGCGATTACCTAAAGCTAGGTCCTGGAGAGTTAAAAAGTGGCGGCTTTAGACGAGAGTCAATTCTAGCCGATGCGGTAGAAGCGATTATCGGTGCAATTTATCTCGATTCTGATATTGAGAATTGTCGTCAGTTAGTGCTTAACTGGTACGAGTCGCGCCTAAAGGTTATTGAGCCTATAAATCAAAAAGATCCAAAAACATTACTGCAAGAGTATTTGCAGAAATATAGAAAACCACTGCCAGTTTATAGAGTGGCCCATACTGAAGGCGATGCTCACGAGCAGACTTTCACCGTTGAATGTATTGTTGAAGACTTGAGCCAAGCCGTTGTCGGAGTAGCCAGTTCGCGCAGAAAAGCGGAACAGAGTGCTGCGGCTCAAGTGTTGGAGTTAATTAAGAAATGAGTGACAACAAAGATTTACCTGAAAGCCAAGAGCCAAGTTTAGACGAACTACTGGCTAATATGAACAATCCGTCGTCAGCGGTTAAGTACGCGGTGACCTATTGCGGCATGGTGGCGATCGTTGGTCGCCCAAACGTGGGTAAGTCAACGCTTCTTAATAAGCTCTTAGGTCAGAAGATTAGTATTACCTCTAAGAAGCCGCAAACTACCCGTCATCGCATCATGGGTATTCATACTGATGGTCCACGTCAGGTAGTGTTTATCGACACTCCTGGTCTTCATATGGAAGAGAAGCGTGCGATTAACCGTTTGATGAACCGCGCTGCGGCAAGTTCGTTAGCAGAAGTGGCATTAGTGGTATTTGTTGTTGACGGTATGAACTGGACGCCAGATGATGAGATGGTTCTGCGTAAACTGCAGAGTCGTGATGATGGTCGTAAGACGATTCTAGCAATCAACAAAGTCGATAACATTAAAGACAAAGAAGCGCTGTTCCCACACCTTGAAGAGTTATCGAAGAAGTTTCCTTTCGATGAGATTTTACCGATTTCAGCAACTCAAGGCACCAACGTTCAACGCATCCTAGATATGTCAGTCGCCTCTGTACCTGAGTCGCCACATTACTTCCCTGAAGATTACGTGACAGACCGTTCGCAGAAGTTTATGGCTTCTGAAATTGTTCGTGAAAAGCTGATGCGTTTCTTGGGTGACGAATTGCCATACGATTGTACGGTAGAGATCGAACAGTTTAAGATGATGGAAAACGGCGTTTACCAGATCAACGCTTTGGTGCTTGTTGAGCGCGAAACTCAAAAGCGTATGGTGATTGGTAATAAAGGCGAGCGCATCAAAAAAATCAGTTCTGCTGCACGCGTCGATATGGAAGTCTTGTTTGATAACAAGGTTTTCTTGGAGATGTGGGTTAAAGTTAAGTCAGGCTGGGCTGATGACGAACGCGCACTGCGAAGCTTAGGTTATGGTGACGATTAGTCGCCACTAGCTTGATAGCGAAACATGCCTCTTTTTAGTGATAAGAAGGGGCATTTTTATAGCCAGCATATTAATGAATCATCCCGTTTTCTTTTTACAAACGGCTTATTGGTTTTATGATGGTATTTGGTACTATTTAGTAATCGGAATGAGATAACCATGGAACGTGGCTACGTTCTTCATAGCAGGCATTTTCGTGATGGTAGCGTCATCGTTAACTTACTGGTAGATGGTAAGGGGCGGGTCGATGCTGTTGCACGCCTAGGCGGCGCTAAAAACTCCATTCGTAGCATTATTCAACCTTTCCAACCGATTATCTTTCAGTTGCATGGCAAAACAGATCTTAAAAACCTCAAGCAGGTTGAAGCTGCTAGTCCCGCAGTACCGTTAACAGGCGACTGCTTGTATTCGGGCCTCTATCTTAATGAGTTGTTGATCCGTTGTTTATCGGTGCAGCACAGCGCCGAGAACCTCTTTTTTGATTATCATCGCACGTTAATCGCCATGGCGACTGAGTTTAATCAAAGTCAATTAAGATACTTTGAGCATGCATTGCTGCTGGAGTTGGGAACCATGCCATCTCTGGATTTTGACCCGAGTGATGCGCCAATAACGGCGAGTGGATTTTATCGCTTAGAGCAAGACCACGGCTTTACCCCTGTTATCGCGACAGCCTTTAATCAGCATAAATTTTTTACTGGCGAGATGTTGGTCGCTTTGAACCAGCGTACGCTGACGACAGAGCACTTTTTAGAAGCTAAAAAGCTGATGCGTCAGTTACTCGCTCCTGTACTGGGAGATAAGCCACTGCATTCAAGAACCTTGTTCGCTAAGAAACCTAAACCTTAGGCCGCAACAGGTTAAAGTCACTCACAATAAATTCACCACAGTTTAGTCGGCGATACTGGCTAAACCGCAACCCTATCAGTACAATATCGTCTTTTATATCTGCTTACTTTTTAAGGAACAATCATGAGCCGGATCTTATTGGGCGTTAACATCGATCATATTGCGACTCTACGTCAGGCACGCGGGACCAATTATCCAGATCCAGTTCATGCTGCAGCCGTAGCAGAGCATGCTGGCGCAGAAGGTATTACTATTCATTTACGTGAAGATCGCCGTCATATCATCGACCGCGATGTATATACATTGGCAAAAACCTTAAAGACTCGTATGAACTTTGAGATGGCTGTGACCGAAGAGATGCTTAATATTGCCTGTGAGATTAAGCCTGCTTACGTGTGTTTAGTGCCTGAAAAACGTGAAGAGTTGACCACCGAAGGTGGCCTTGATGTGGCAGGACAACAAGATAAGATTGCAGCAGCTGTGGCGCGTTTGACTAAAGAAGGCATTAAAGTGTCTCTGTTTATCGATGCCGATAGTACTCAAATTGATGCCGCCGTTGCCGTTGGAGCACCTGTGATTGAGATCCATACAGGCTGTTACGCTGATGCTGAAACGGATAGTGAACAAGCTGCTGAGCTTAAACGTATTACCGAAATGGCGACTTACGCTCATGGCAAAGGCCTAGTGGTTAACGCTGGTCACGGCTTGCACTACCATAACGTAAAAGCCATTGCGGCTATTCCAGAGCTTTATGAGCTCAATATCGGCCATGCGATTATAGCTCGCGCGGCTATCGATGGATTAGCGACTGCGGTACGTGATATGAAGCAGTTGATGCTAGAAGGTCGTCGCGGCGAATAAACTTAGCATAGCGTTGTTATTGAAGCCGAGACTGATGCTCTCGGCTTTTATTTATCCCTTATGGGGCTAAGTTTAAGCGGTATGAGGTAGAGAGTCGTTATGATTGTGGGTTTAGGCACTGACATTGTGGAAATAGCTCGAATTGAGTCGCGTATTCCAGCAGCTGGCGATGAGGCGTTATTAACTTGCCGTTTAGCTAAGCGTGTATTAACCGAAACAGAGTTTGCACTCTTTGTTGGTTCAACTCAACCTGCTCGCTACCTGGCTAAGCGCTTTGCCGCTAAAGAGGCAGCAGCGAAAGCACTGGGTACAGGCATAGGCCGCGGGGTATCTTTTCAGCATATTGAGATCAGTAATAATGACAATGGTGCACCACAGGTTGTCTTTACTGATGGCGCATCTGAGCGGCTATCTCAGCTTGGGGGAGTGAAAGCGCATCTCTCTATTGCCGATGAGCAGCACTATGCGACAGCGACGGTTATATTGGAGTCTTAATTTATCAAGACATTTAAAAAGAGGCTTTAGTGTTAAACACATCGAGGCTACAGTTCATGACATGTTCGCCTTCGCAAACTCGCTCGTCGGTGAATTTGAAACCTAACTGCTGATACAGCGCGATAGCAGAAAGGTTATTAGGGTAAACGCTTAAGAATATTTGCTGACATTGAAAATGCTTAAATAGAAACGCTAACAGTAACTGTGCAAAGGCCTTACCGAGTCCTCGACCTTGATAGTCTTGAGCGATAAGAAAGCGGTCAAACCATACTCGATCTTGTTGAGACTCATTAAATAGACCGTACATAGCAAAACCGACCACTTGCTCACCTATGCAGAGTGCTACAGGTGTATAACGAGAGTCTTCTTTAGCCTCTTGCAAACACTCAGGAATAGATTCGATAAAGCCACGTTGTTCGGCATTGAGTTGTAGCGCGAGTAACGCCTCTATGTTTGTTTCATTGACAGCTTGAATCATGAGGGTAGGGGCTGCGTTTGTCATTTGCTATTGAATCTTATTAATAAACACTGATGTTATACCAATCAGTATAAGAAGTTGATCTACTCAGAGCGTTTTTGGCAAACTAATTCAAGGCAAATAGCTGAAAGAATGGTTATTCCCTTGTGAAGCTATTTAACGCAGAAGTAGGCAGCCAAAAACGTTCCAGAATGGCGAGTTTTAGCGGTTCTGATGCTGTGTTAACGAGCTTAACCGTAGAATAACTATGCTCTTCACTCGTTGCCTTGCCTCATAACCGCTAAACTCTCGCTGAGCGACCAAATCTTTATACTGATTGGTATTAATTAGGGGCGCATATTAGCCCTTAGTCGCACCAATCCTCAAGTTATATGATTCAATATTTGTTTGATTTGCGAACAGCGCACTTATCATGTTAACTATGAATACATACGCTGCTCTCAAGTGATGTGCCTACTCGTCATCAAACTGTTCAAGAAAGGCTTTTGACGGCATAAAGAATAAACAGCCAGTCTTAGCTTCAACAAAATCGAGTAAGCGATCGTAGTGGCCGTTTTCGTCGGCATTGATCATCTGACTTAGCGAGGTTTCAATAATAGAGGGGGTGGCAGCAAAGCCGACAAACATGGTGCCATGCTCCATTGCATTACCGTACGGGCGATTTTGCCTAAGCATCTTTATCTCTTCACCATTTATCTCTACTTTACTCTTAGCGTTGTGCGCCCAAGCGGGTTTAACATCATCACTGAGCTCGACGTTATCCATTTTGGTCCGTCCAATGACTTGCTCCTGATACTCAGTACTTTGTTTGTCCCAATGGCCTTGTTTATCAACATATCGCTGTACATGCAGGTAGCTACCACCTTTATGTAGTTCAGCATCATCAACAACTAACACAGCTTCAACTCTTTCATCACCGGTAGGATTTTCGGTGCCATCGACAAAATCGATCATGTCGCGGTTATCTAAGTATTTATAAGCTTGTATGTCTTCAATTAAGCAGGCAATGGGACTAAAACTGTTGCGGATATACTTAGCGGCCTGAAAATTTAGATCGATTCGCTCGGATTTTATCATCACAAAGATATCGCCAACCGTTGATGGGAAGTGGCGTTCACCATTACGCATATCAGGAAAAGCATGTAACTCTGCGGGCATAGGTTGATCTGGAAACAGCTTCGGCCAAGCATTAGCCGAAAAACCGATTGAGATGGTTAAGCCAGCGGTTAGATCTTTTTGATTGATTGATTTCTCTATACCAGAAAGATTGGTAATGCTATCGCCGATGGTATCTTTAAGCTCTGCTTGAGACAGCAGTGAAAAGGTGAGGTATTCGACATGTGAGCTAGGGTTGGAGAGAACGCCGGGTTGCGCGAGTGAATATACTTGTGTCATTAACTGTGTCTCCATTCGGTAAAATGAGGAGTGATGTTTACTTTACAAAGTTATACCAATCAGTATAAGAAGTTGATCTACTCAGAACGTTTTTTGGCAAACTAATTCAAGGCAAATAACTGAAAGAATGGTTGCTCCCTTGTGAAGTTGTTCAACGCAGAAGTAGGCAGCCAAAAACGTTCCAGAATGGCGAGTTTTAGCGGCTCTGATACTGCGACTCTTAAGGAACAAAAGGGAACTTAAACCTAGTTTCACTATGCTCTTCACTCGTTGCCTTGTCTCAGTGCCGCTAAACTCTCGCTGAGCGACCAAATCTTTATACTGATTGGTATTAGTTACAGTCTCAAGTGTAGTGGATTTATTGGGCTTAAAAAACTATACGCCTTTAGTCTGTAATGTGAAATGAACTCTAGTTAATCTAGATTTTAGTGATACGGATTAAAAAATTACCGATTAAATTAAGTCATAAGTTTATGTAGTTTGTGAACCACTCTTGCTCTGTGTATTCTGCAGCTGTTTTATCTAAGTTTATGTTTTACCTGATGCTAGTAAACCTAGGATCTAGACTATTAAAATTTAATTACAAGAGTAACCCTGATGTCGTTTATCACTAGAACAAAGCGTTATATCTCTCTAATGGGGATAATTATCAGTGCTGTAGCTGTAGCTCTAGCGGGGTGCAGCGGCGATATACAGCTTCCTATTAGTGAGGACGACCTAAATCAAACTAAGTGTAACGCGCAATATCAAAGTGATTGCCCTGAGTCTTATCGTGGCAAGTTTTTTACTGGCATTACGACCAATTATGCTTATGGCAAGGCGTTTTATAGAGCGACTCAGTATAAAGATGGACTCGAGCATGGCTATAGCTTCTCGACGCTCAACAATCAACTCAATGAAACCGCTTGGTATAAGGCGGGTAAGTTAGATGGCAAACAGATCAGTTACCACTTTTCGACCACAGGAAAGCCGCAATGGGTGAGGCTTTATCAAGCTGGCGTAAAAACGGAGCATTGGCTTTATGATGAGCAGGGCGTAATCCTCAGCTATAAGCGTTTTGAAGGCGGTAAAGAGGTCGAGAGCATCAGTTATGAGAAGGGCCGTGAATGGCGCCTGTATTATTTTGTTGAGGGTGAAAAGCGCCAGCGTCACAAGGACTATTATGCGAGTGGTCAGCTTGAGAGTAATAGTGAATTCATTTATGCCGATTATAAAAAACTTAATGAGAAAACTTACTATCGTAGTGGTCGTTTAAGAAGTAAATTTAACTTCGACAGGGCAACCAATACTGGCATATTCGAAACCTACGGTTCAGATGGTAAGCGCCGCTCAGAGCAGCATTATGGCTATAACCCACTAAATACTCGCCATGGAGTGCAGTTAACTTTTTGTGGTGAAAATGGTCAAGTTGACTCTATCGAGCATTACAATATGGGCGTAGAAGATGGTGAATTTGCTAAATATCACTGTAATGGTCAGCTGCAAAATAAGCGCACTTATGCCAACGGCGTGGTGATTGATAAACAGATTAAAACCTATGATGAGAATGGTCTGGTGGTGTTTATTGATAAGCTCGATGGTAAAGGCAAGGTCACACAAAAAAGCTACTATGATGATGAATCTGCTAAGTGGGTGACCTATTCGACGACGGACTAGTAGTAAGGTTAATTTTTATGAGAAACATACCTACTCAGCATTAGCTGCTTTATTGTCGGCCTATGCAACCTAAAAGGCTATTTTGAACTTTTACTCTATTAAAATGCGACAAGATCTATTAAGTTAATATTTAGTTAAATTAGACGGGCTGTACAGGTTGCAGTGTTTCCAAACCGGCCACCGCGCCCTTAGCTGCATGCTAAGGCGGATAGCTCGTCAAATTACGAACAGAAAGTTAACTAAGTGACTTAACTAAGTGACTTAACTAAGTGACTTAACTAAGTGTATATAGTGAGCGCTTGTGCAGGCCACTTATAATGGAGAAGAGCAGATGAAATCCGCCGAAGAGCAGCTATCAACCTACAAGAGCGTGCATTTAAACCCGAAAAACATTAAGACTCATTTCGTGGGGATCCCGCTGATTATCTGGTCGCTATTTTTATTACTCAATCTAATCCCATTAAATTTTGCGCTATCTAACGATCCTGTTATCACCTTTAATGTGGCGACGGTTTTCACTGTTGGCGTGCTTATCTATTATTTTGTACTACACGCAAGATTGGCGATAGGCTTAACACTGTTTATTATTCCGGTGCTTTATACATCAGGCCTAGTGGCCCAAGTGCCTCATGCGATTTGGATTGCATTAGTGGTGTTTTTTGTGGGCTGGGTGATTCAATTTATTGGTCATCATTATGAAAAAGCCAAGCCCGCTTTTGTTGATGACTTGAATCAGTTACTAATTGGGCCGTTCTTTTTGATGGCTGAGGTGTACTTTATGTTAGGCATGGAAAAGCAGTTATTAGCTGACATAACCCCGATGGCAAGAGATAAGCGTCGAGCGATAGAAGCTGTAAAGAAGTAGCCTAAGCATAAATTAAACATCAAAAAAGCGCTAATTAGCGCTTTTTTGATGTTTAAAAAAGTTTTTAATTGATCGCATTCTTAATCATTAACAGTCTTAATCGTTAGTAACTTTAGGCGGCAAATAATGCTGTGGCATGACTCTAACGGTTTTAATCATATTATCCGCTACATCAATAACCTCTAGCGGGTAACCGTATAAACGCATTGAAGTATTAGGCTCTGGGATATCTTCAAGATACTCGAGAACTAGGCCATTGATAGTCTTGGGGCCATCGATGGGGAAGTGCCAACTCATCTCTTTATTAAGGTCACGAATGTTGATACTCGCTTCAATCAGGTAGCTACCATCTTGCTGCAAGGTAATATCTTCGCTCGGAGGGGCAACCATCGAGGTGGTAAAGTCACCAACAATCTCTTCTAGAATATCCTCTAAGGTCACTAAGCCTTGAATATCGCCGTATTCGTCCACAACAAGGCCGATACGCTCTTTATTATGTTGAAAGTTAGAAAGTTGCACGTTTAGCGGTGTAGCTTCTGGAATGAAGTACAACTCTTTTACGGCGCGCAGCAAGGATGATTTACTAAATTGCCCTTTAGATTGAAGCCGCAGCGCATCACGTAAGTGTACAAAACCAACCGCGTCATCGATGGTATCTCGATAAAGCAAAACACGGGTGTGCGGGCTTTGGATTACCTGCTTATTAATGCTTTTAAAATCATCATTGATATTAATTGCGTACAGCTCGTTACGCGGGATCATGATGTCATCTACGGTGACTTTTTCAAGGTCCATGATTGATAACAGCATTTCTTGGTGGCGCTGCGGGATCAAGGCGCCAGCTTCATTTACAACAGTACGCAACTCTTCTTGGCTAAGTGCATCATCGTTTTTGACGGAATGAATACCGAGTAAATGCAAAAAGCCTGAAGTGATGAAGTTGACGACTTTAACGAAAGGGGAGAGAACCACTAATAAAACACGCAAGATAACACTGGAGGGGAAAGCAATGCGTTCTGGGTGAAGCGCGGCAACTGTCTTGGGGGTGACTTCAGCAAACACAAGGACGACGAGCGTTAACACACCGGTCGAGATGGCGACCCCCACATCACCAAATAGTCGAATTCCAATAATGGTTGCAATAGCGGAGGCTAAAATATTAACTAGGTTATTGCCTATAAGGATAAGCCCTATCAGACGGTCTGGACGTTCTAGCATCTTTATGGCTCGCTTAGCGCCTTTATGCCCGCTATTAGCTAAGTGACGCAAACGATAACGGTTGAGTGACATCATGGCTGTTTCTGAGCCAGAGAAGTAAGCAGATAGTAAGATTAAGACGAACAGAATAGATAACAGTACGCCAGTGGATATATCGTCCAAAATGTTGGAGCTCCGCTGTGGTTTAAAGAAAGGGGCGAATAATAAAGCTGAAAAAGCACTATGAAATTAGTAATTACAGAACTTTAAAGAGGGTGTCAAGTTTGACCCACCACACAGAGGCGGGTCAACAGACTGAATTTGAGGCTTAGCTGAGGATCAGCTCTTTAACGACACGGGCGCCAAAGTAGGCTAATGATAGCAGGACACCACCAGTTAATGTGTAGGCTACAGCAGCTCTAATACGGCAACCCACCCAGTACTGCTGAGCTAACATTGCGATATAGACACACCAAGCCATAATCGACAGCACAGCTTTGTGTCCTTTACCTTCTTCGAACATGTCATCGAGGAAGATAAAACCTGTTGCTAAAGATAAACTCAGTAGAATAACGCCTACAATCACTAGATGATAAAGCTGCTTTTCAACCGTCATTAGCGGTGGCATCGCAGAGGTCATCACCAGTTTCTTACTCTTTAGACGGTTCTGAATAATCGCCAATTGGATAGCATATAGCGCTGCAATCATCAGCGCACTGTAAGCCATTAGTGACAATACAACGTGCACTAAGACGTCTGGGTGGATCTCGAAATGAATGATGTATTCTGGAGGCACAAGCCAAAGCAGCGCGACGGAGATCACCGAGCAGGCATACACGACAGGAAGAACAACAATGACTTTTAGCCTGAATAACAAGATGGTGAAGCTAAAGGTGATAATCCAGTTAACCATAGAGATCACGTTGGTTAAGCTGAAGTTTTGCCCATCGGTGGTCATAATGGCTTGAGAGAGTGCTGCTGCGTGCAGCACGACACCTATCGCAGCCACGCCAGCGACTAATTTTCTGTTTGGCCCGTCAACATGAAAGAGTCGGCTTGCGACGAGGACCAAAGCAATACTGTAAAATAACATGGCTGAAGCTGAGAAAATGACCATTGAGTATTAACCTATTTGTTTTATAAACCTGATGCGCTAACACATACTTTTACTGTTTGAGTAAACCAGCGCAATTGACTTGCATACTAGCCTGATTCAAACAGGAGTTAAATTACTGAGTAAACAAAATATCGTGTCGTGTCTAGCTTCAAAAGTCGTTTTGACTTTAACCGCTAAGTTAGCACGTAACATTATGGTGTAGAATAACATGAGCCAAGGTCATTTGGGCAGTGACCTTGATTGCAAAAATCGGCTGATTCTTTGTCCTAACATCGATTTTTGTTAAATATTTATCGATTGTAAGGCTCAGTTATAAAAGTTACTTGCGTCATTCTGTAGCATAATATCTGGGCATCGCTATAATACAGCCCCATCAATGTAAATTTTAAACGGTAAAGAACTGGATAATGTTTGAGAACTTAACTGACAGATTGTCACGGACTCTGAAAAATATCAGTGGCCGTGGTCGCTTAACGGAAGAAAACGTTAAGGAAACCTTACGCGAAGTCCGCATGGCTCTTCTTGAGGCCGACGTTGCCTTGCCTGTGGTTCGTGAATTCGTAAATAGCGTTAAAGAACGCGCTGTTGGACAAGAGGTTTCTAAAAGTCTAAGTCCAGGCCAAGCCTTTATTAAGATCGTTCAAAGCGAACTTGAAAACGCCATGGGTGAAGCGAACGAAGCTTTGGACCTATCGGCGCAGCCACCAGCTGTTATTATGATGGCGGGTTTGCAAGGTGCCGGTAAAACTACCAGTGTTGCAAAACTGTCTAAATTCTTGCGTGAGCGCGAAAAGAAATCAGTCCTAGTTGTATCGGCTGACGTATACCGTCCAGCGGCAATCAAGCAGCTAGAAACCTTAGCCGCAGAAGTTGACGTTCAATTCTTCCCATCTGACGTTAGCCAAAAGCCAGTCGATATCGCCAATGCTGCGATTGCTCATGCAAAGCTTAAGTTCATTGATGTGGTCATTGTCGATACTGCAGGTCGTTTGCACGTCGATGAAGCCATGATGGATGAGATTAAAGAGCTTCATGCTGCAGTTAAACCGGTTGAGACACTGTTTGTGGTTGATGCCATGACAGGTCAAGATGCGGCCAATACAGCTAAGGCCTTTAATGAAGCGCTACCGCTAACCGGTGTGGTACTGACAAAAGTCGATGGTGATGCACGTGGTGGTGCGGCGCTGTCGATTCGTCATATTACCGGGAAACCAATTAAATTCTTAGGTGTCGGTGAAAAAACTGACGCACTAGAAGCGTTCCACCCAGATCGTGTTGCTTCACGTATTCTTGGTATGGGCGATGTGCTTTCTCTTATTGAAGAGGTTGAGCGCGGCGTAGACCAAGAAAAAGCCATGAAGCTTGCGGCTAAAGTAAAGCAAGGCGGAAATTTTGATTTAGAAGATTTCCGTGAGCAGCTGCAGCAAATGAAAAACATGGGCGGCATGATGAACATGATTGAAAAGCTGCCAGGTGTGGGGCAATTACCACCTGAGGCTTTAGCTCAAGTTCAAGATGGCAAGATGACAGGGCAGATGGAAGCGATTATCAACTCTATGACCCCAGGTGAGCGCCAACGTCCAGATATCATCAAAGGTTCGCGCAAGCGCAGAATCGCGATGGGCAGCGGCACACAAATTCAAGATGTGAACCGTTTATTGAAACAGTTTACGCAAATGCAGAAGATGATGAAAAAAATGTCATCAAAAGGCGGCATGAAAAAAATGATGCGTGGCATGAGCGGTATGCTCCCACCAGGCATGAAAATGCCCGGCCGCTAGGCATTCTTAATATTCTGCAAAGCTAAATTTACAGACCAGAGTGAATCTCACTCTGGTCTGTTGATCGTTTTAGGTGTAAAAAACGCCGATTACGGTTGCATTCGTCGGTCAGTCAGGTAAAATCTGCCGGCTTTCTATCTGGGGCTCTCCGCGAACACGGAGTTTCAGTTTTTATTTTTGCTTGATAAAAAGCAAATCATTAGAGGATACCAAACGCATGGTTACCATTCGTTTAGCTCGTGGCGGCGCAAAAAAGCGTCCATTTTATAACATCGTTGTAGCTGACAGCCGTAACGCCCGTGACGGTCGTTTCATCGAGCGCGTTGGCTTTTTTAACCCAGTAGCACGTGGCCAAGAAGAAGCTCTACGCTTAGATCTTGACCGTGTTGAGCATTGGGTTGCTAACGGTGCTGCTACTACTGATCGTGTAGCAAAGTTGATCAAAGACGCTCGTAAAGCTGCTGCTTAATAGCGTTAAGGTATAGATTGATGAGTAGTAAACAAGAACCCGTCATCCTTGGCAAAATCGGTTCAAGTTATGGCATTAAAGGTTGGTTGAAGATCACTACCTATACCGACTCTGTTGAAGGTATCTTTGACTATTCACCTTGGCTTATTAAAGAACAAGGCGAATGGCGCGAGGTTAAGGTCGCCCAGTGGCGTTTCCAAGGTAAAGCAGTTGTTGCTTGTCTTGAAGGCGTATCAACACGGGATGAGGCGCAAGCGCTTACAAATTGTGAGATTGCGGTGCCTGCTGATCAGATGCAAGATTTACCAGAAGATGAATTCTACTGGCGAGATCTTATCGGCTGTGAAGTGATTAATACCAAAGGCTACAACATGGGTACAGTTCAGGAGATCGTGGAAACAGGATCGAATGACGTACTTCTAGTTAAAGCAAACGCAAAAGATGGCTTTGGCAAAGCGGAACGTATGATTCCCTTTGTTACTGACCAGTTCATCCAAAAGGTGGACTTGGCAGCAAAACAGATTTTAGTGGATTGGGATCCGGACTTTTAAGTCGAGGTACAACATATGTGGTTAGGGGTAGTAACCCTGTTTCCCGAGATGTTTCGTGCCGTAACAGACTTTGGTGTAACGGGTCGTGCAGTTAGTAAAGGGTTACTAGAGTTGCAAACGTGGAATCCTCGCGATTTCACCCATGATAAACATAAAACAGTGGATGACCGCCCTTATGGTGGTGGCCCTGGAATGTTGATGATGGTGCAGCCTCTACGTGATGCCATCCATGCAGCTAAAGCTGCAGCTGGAAAAGAGGCAAAGGTGATTTATCTTTCTCCTCAGGGCCGTAAGCTGACACAGCAAGGCGTTGAAGAGTTAGCAAAATCATCCAGTTTGGTTCTAGTGTGTGGTCGATACGAAGGTGTTGATGAACGCATTATTCAAACTGAAGTGGACGAAGAGTGGTCAATAGGGGATTACGTGCTTTCGGGCGGTGAACTCCCTGCGATGACTCTGATTGATTCAGTTTCAAGATTGGTTCCTGGCGTGCTAGGAAAACAAGCTTCTGCAGAGCAGGATTCCTTCTCTGATGGATTACTGGATTGCCCCCACTATACGCGTCCTGAAAGTTTGGATGGACTGGATGTTCCAGCCGTATTGCTAAGTGGCAACCACGAACATATTAGACGCTGGCGTCTACAGCAAAGCCTAGGTAGGACTTTGTTGAGACGACCAGAATTACTTGAAAATCTAGCTCTGACTGGCGAACAAGAGAAGCTTCTAGCTGAATTTGTTGACAGCATCAAACAAGATGATTAGTCGAAGCGCAGTTATTACTAGTATGGAGTTTATTTAATGAATAACATCATCAAAATGCTCAACGAAGAGCAAATGAAAACCGACGTACCACAATTTGGTGCCGGTGATACAGTAGTTGTTAAAGTACGTGTTGTAGAAGGCGGTAAAGAGCGTCTACAGGCGTTTGAAGGTATTGTAATCGCTAAGCGTAACCGCGGCGTTCACTCTGCATTCACAGTACGTAAAATCTCTAATGGTGAAGGTGTTGAGCGTGCGTTCCAGACTCACAGCCCAATCATCTCTAGCATCGAAGTTAAGCGTCGCGGCCGTGTTCGTCGTGCTAAGCTTTACTATCTACGTGAGCGTTCAGGTAAGTCTGCACGTATCCGTGAGAAGCTTGCTACTAAGTAATTTAGTACTCGCAAAAAAAAGATGCAGTGTTCGCACGAGAAACCGCCTATATGGCGGTTTTTTGTTGGCTAAAATAGAACAAAATTAATCCCCCTGCTAGAAACCATCCCCAATCCTCCTTATCAGAAATCCAGCCTTCTTTGTGCTGATGAGACTCCTTTAGCATTCGAGCTTACTTACAATTAGATTAGAATTTTTCATTTATTGAAATTGCACTTGATCTTGTATCGCCTAATAGGCATAGTGTTCATAAGGTGTAATGGTGTACCGTTACAGTGTTACTTCGGTAATTTGATTTAATAATGAGTTGAGACGTTCTTCAGTGTAGAAAAGGTCGTTGACGCGAGAAGCGGATTAGAGATAGGCAGGTGGTAATTATGCAACAAGATACAATTAACAATGTTCATATCAGTTCAGAGCAAGTACTAGTCACTCCAGAGGAGTTAAAGCGTGAGCTTCCTCTTTCCACCCATGCTTACCAGTACGTTCTCAATGCTCGCAAGACAGTATCTGACATTGTGCATAAACGTGATAATCGCGTATTGGTGATTTCAGGTCCTTGCTCTATCCATGATATTGATGCTGCCAAAGAGTACGCGCTAAAGCTTAAGAAGTTACATGATGAACTTGGTGATCAGTTTTTTGTGTTGATGCGAGTTTACTTCGAAAAGCCGCGTACTACTGTTGGCTGGAAAGGAATGATTAACGACCCTGATATGGATGAATCCTTCGATGTGGATAAAGGCTTGAGAAAAGCTCGCGAACTGATGATCTGGCTTGCTGAACTTGAACTGCCTGTTGCCACTGAGGCGCTCGATCCTATTAGTCCGCAATACATGTCGGAGTTGGTAACTTGGTCAGCCATTGGCGCACGCACCACTGAGTCACAGACTCACCGTGAAATGGCGTCGGGTCTTTCTATGCCGGTAGGCTTTAAAAATGGTACCGATGGCAAGCTTGGTGTGGCCATCAATGCATTAGAGTCGGCTGCGAGTAGTCACCGCTTCATGGGTATTAACCAGCAAGGTCAGGTCGCACTGCTACAGACCGCAGGTAACCCTGATGGACATGTGATTTTACGTGGCGGCAAAACACCTAACTATGATGCTGCGAGTGTGGCGGAGTGTGAACAGCAGTTACATGCAGCCAAACTCAGTGCACGATTGATTGTCGATTGCAGTCATGGTAACTCGTCAAAAGATCATAATAAGCAAAAGCCTGTGTGCGAAGATGTTTTTAACCAGATTGTGGCGGGCAATAAGTCTATTATCGGTGTGATGCTAGAAAGCCATTTAAATGCGGGTAAGCAGAGCAGTGACTTGCCGATGGATGAGCTTGCTTACGGCGTTTCGGTTACAGATGCTTGTATCGACTGGAAAACCACAGAAGCGTTATTACGAACGGGAGCCGATGAGTTAGCCTCGGTATTACCGACAAGATTTGATATGCTAAAAGTTGCAAACGGCTGATGGAAGAAACACAGATGAATGAGAAGACTACCGCAGAGCTTGAAAATCTAAGAGGTTTGATTGACGGTGTCGATCAGCAGTTACTGCACCTGTTACGCAAACGATTAGACTTGGTGGCCCAAGTTGGCGCGGTGAAGCATGGTGCTGGTCTACCGATTTATGCGCCGCAGCGTGAAGCCAATATGCTAGCAAAAAGACGCGAAGAAGCTAAGGCGATGAATGTGGCGCCACAGTTGATTGAAGATATCCTGCGTCGCCTTATGCGAGAGTCCTACCTTAATGAAAAAGATGTTGGCTTTAAGCAAATTAAAGCTGATCTTGGACATGTGGTGATTGTTGGTGGAGAGGGCAAACTTGGCGGCTTGTTTTCGCAAATGCTAACGTTATCGGGTTATGAGGTTAAATCTCTCGATAAAGATGATTGGGCCAATAGCCAGGCTATTTTCGATGGTGCAGGTCTTGTGATTGTAACTGTGCCTATCAACATCACCTGTGATCTCATTGCAGACAAGCTGACGAACTTACCTGAAAATTGCATCTTGGCAGATCTCACATCCATTAAAGGCGCGCCAGTTGACGCAATGCTCGCGGCGCATTCAGGCCCAGTGCTTGGGTTACATCCTATGTTTGGCCCTGATGTAGGTAGTTTAGCTAAACAAGTTGTGGTGGTGTGTCATGGGCGTAATCCTGAGGCTTATCAATGGTTGATTGAACAGATTGAAATCTGGGGTGCACGCATTGTTGAAGCCGAGCCGAGTAAACATGATAAAGCGATGCAGCTGGTACAGGCGATGCGACATTTCTCTTCCTTTGTTTACGGGTTAAACCTTTATAAAGAAGAAGCGGATATCGAGTCTTTACTGCAGTTTAGCTCACCGATTTACCGCTTAGAGCTGGCGATGGTGGGACGCTTGTTTGCCCAAAGCCCAGAGCTTTACGCCGATATTATTTTTGCTCAAGAAGAAAGCTTAGTAGCGATTGGTGATTACTTAGATAACTACTCTCAGGCGCTATCTATTTTAAAATCGGGTAATCGCGATGCCTTTGTGGCTCAATTTGCAGAGGTATCTAGCTGGTTTGGTGATTTTGCGCCGCAATTCCAAAGAGAGAGTAGGGCGATGCTGCAATCAGTCAACGATATGAAAACGGGCTAATTGAAAGCCAATTTTAAGACTGTACCTAACAGCTGACTCTCATGAGTTAACTGATCTGACAAAAGGCGCTTAGGCGCCTTTTTTGTGTTTGGCCTATTTAACGAAAGCAACTTAACTTACTTTTTTGATAATGCTTATCAATACCTGATTATCCCAACTTTGGCAGAGACTCTTTAGCTACCGCTAGCTTTAATGTTTTGAATTGTTAACTTTACTCGTTGAAAATCAATGCTTTTACTTGTTTTACCCTCAGAGTTTAAAGTATTCATTAGTGATCTCTAAAAGTGATCTCTTTCATAGTTTTCGCCTTTAGTCCTAGAAAGTCCTTTTGCAAATTTTCAAGAAGCGTAGACTAACCTTAAACATGTAAATAATATGCATGATTAAAGTATAGGAGTTAGTGTCGTGTTTTGTATTCAATGTGAGCAAACAATTAGAACACCTGCGGGTAATGGCTGTAGCTACACTCAAGGTATGTGCGGTAAGTCTTCTGATACCTCAGACTTACAAGATCTTCTCATCTATATTCTTCAAGGTGTTTCGTCATACGCGGCACTTGCTCGTGAAGTCGGTATTATTGATCATGAGATTGATACCTTCGTACCAAAAGCATTCTTCGCGACACTCACTAACGTCAACTTCGATGATGAGCGTATCATCGCTTACACCACTCAAGCTGAAACTTTCCGCAATCGCTTAAAAGCAGCTTATGAAGCTAAATGTAGCGAGCTAAACATCGATGCTAAACCAATGAATGCACCTATGCAGTTGGTACTGGGTGCTAGCAAGCCTGAAATGCTATCCCAAGCGCTTCAAGCTGTGCCTAACCGTGGTAAAGATGAAGTTCATGAAGATATCATGGGTCTACGATTACTTTGCTTATACGGCCTTAAAGGCGCTGCGGCCTATATGGAGCATGCTCGTGTACTCGATCAGACGAGTGATGAAGTAGCCGGTGAATTCCATGAGATCATGGCCTTCCTTGGTGAAGATTCTGTCGATGCCGATAAGTTATTTAATACCGCGATGCAGATTGGCCAGCTTAACTATCGCGTAATGGCGATGTTAGATGAAGGTGAAACTCACGCATTTGGCCACCCAGAGCCAACACAGGTTAATACTAAGTCAGTAAAAGGTAAGGCTATCTTAGTGTCTGGTCATGACATGAAAGATCTTGAGCTTATTCTTGAGCAAACCCAAGGTAAGGGCATTAACGTTTACACCCACGGTGAGATGTTGCCTGCACTGGCTTACCCTGAACTTAAGAAATATCCACACCTGGTGGGTAACTACGGCAGCGCATGGCAGAATCAGCAAAAAGAATTTGCGACATTCCCTGGCGCAGTTGTGATGACATCTAACTGTATCATCGACCCAAATGTTGGTGACTACTCAAACCGTATTTTCACTCGTAGCATTGTTGGCTGGCCTGGTGTGACTCACATCATCGGCGACGATTTCAGTGAAGTGATTGCTAAAGCTGAGTCTTTAGAAGGCTTTATCTATGATGAGATCCCCCATCTAATCACCATAGGTTTCGCTCGTAATGCGCTAATGGCAGCTGCACCGACTGTAATTGAGAATGTTAAGAGTGGTGCTATCAAGCATTTCTTCTTGGTCGGTGGTTGTGACGGTGATAAGCAGGAACGTGGTTACTTTACAGATATCGCGACTCAGGCGCCGGCAGACTCAGTCATTCTGACGTTAGGTTGTGGTAAGTATAAGTTCAACAAACTTGAGTTTGGTGACATCAATGGTATTCCACGCCTATTAGATATCGGCCAGTGTAATGATGCCTACTCAGCAATTCAGCTTGCGATTGCGCTTTCTGAAGCATTCGAGTGTGACATCAATGAATTGCCGCTAACCCTAGTGCTTTCTTGGTTCGAGCAAAAAGCGATTGTGGTGCTGCTGACATTATTGTCTCTAGGTGTGAAGAACATCATGACTGGTCCTACAGCGCCAGCATTCTTAACTCCAAATCTAGCCAAAGTGCTAGAAGAGAAGTTCGGCCTTCGTAACACCACCACAGTTGAGGCTGATCTCAATCGTGTACTTAACGTTGCGTAACGGCAAAGTTATTGGTGATAACTAAATCATAAATGGCCACCAATTAGTGGCCATTTTTTAGTTTTAAAATTTACTCGCTTTAGGTGGGAAGGTAGGTATCGCGTGAATGTTGCAGTCAATCATCAAGTTTCACAGCTTGCGCCATTTTCAGCTCAACAGTGGCAATCGGGTGAGCATCAATTGGTTTGTGTTGAAAAGTGGAACGAAACTCACGATGTGATGAGCTTTCGTTTTCAGGGCTCTCAACCGGTAAAATTTCATTTTAAGCCGGGGCAGTTTCTTACCCTGCTACTTGAGATTAATGGCGAGAAAATCGCACGAAGCTATACCATTAGTTCATCGCCTTCACGCCCTTATTCCATTGTACTGACTATCAAGCGTATTGAAGGTGGCAAGGTTTCAAACTACTTAGCCGACAACCTCGAAGTGGGGCACATTGTTCGCGCTTTGGGGCCTGACGGGGTATTTAACCTGGTTGATATTTCTGCTCAAAAATATCTATTTCTGAGTGCAGGCTGTGGTATTACGCCTATGTTCTCTATGTCTCGCTGGTTAACGGATACCGAAATCGGCCCAGATATCAGCTTTTTACACAGTGCAAAGTCCAATAAAGATCTTATTTTTGAATCCGCTATTGCACAGATAGCTGAGCGTAGCGGTGATTTTAAGCTGAACTATATTTTGGAAGAGCTTGGTATATTCTCTAATATTGGGATCAGCGCTAAGTTTACCGACAAACAAGCTGGGCGCTTAAATGCCGAAAACCTTGCGCGCCTCGTGCCTGACTTTAAAACGCGTACTGTATTTGTCTGCGGCCCAGCGCCCTATATGAATGCGGTAAAGGCATTACTTGAGTCACTAGACTTTGATATGAGTCAGTTTCACCAAGAAAGCTTTGGCAGTTTCAAAGGTGGCAGCGCAGAACTTGACGCTGCTAAAGAGCAAGCTACAAACAGTTCAACTGATCCAAGTGGCTTTATGCTGAGTATTGGTGAAAGAAGCCGCGCTTTGTCCGCTGAACATACACTGCTCGATGGGATTGAGGCGGAAGGCTTACCCATTATTGCTGCTTGTCGCTCTGGTGTTTGTGGTGCATGTAAGTGCAAGGTTGTCAACGGCGAAGTGGAGTCATCAAGTCAAATGGCACTGACGCCCGACGAGATCGCTCAAGGCTACGTGCTTGCTTGCTCCAGCAAATTAAAGTCAGACGTAACACTAGAGCTCTAGTCTCTAGAGGCTCATGCTTTAAGTCTAACGCATGAAAATCTGAAATAAATCAGCTATGAAAGTTGCGTAACGCACAATGAGAACGTAAGGTTAAAGACAGGCCGCGATGGAAATGCGCCTGTCTTTTTATACCAAGTTATACCAAGTCTCTATCCTCAGGTATTTTTTCTCTATGGAGTGCGCATGGCATCAACATTACATTCTCAACCGCTAGCACTAGAAGACAGGAGCCTTGCTCACCTTTTGTATGGGCTTATGGCCTGCTTTCCACTTTTTCTCGTTCCCGCAGCGCTCAGCCTGCTCATTAATGTCTACCAGCCACAACAAGATTCAAATAGCACTATGGCAGTGCATTTGCGTTGGCAGCGCTGGTCTATCGTCGGTCTGTTTGCTGTTATTCTCGTTGGTTATCTAGCTAGCCCGCAGTGGCTCAGTACAACACTCTATGTTGCTGGTGCAGTGTGGTTTGGTGGCCGAGTGTTTAAAGGCTGGTTGAGCCTAATTGAAGGCCGAAAAATCTAACCCTACATATCCTAATACTATATTTAGAATCAGACTGAGAACCGCCTGTGACTAGTTACGAAATCCTATGCCTGCTATCTGCACTGTCTTTAGTCATTTCGCTTATTTCCTCCCGTTTACATCGCTGGCAACAGACTATAACGATTACCGCCTTAGCTTTAGGCTTAAGCCTAATAATTTTAATTGCTGGTAAAACTTTTGGTGTAGAACTCTATTCCACTTTAGTGACCGATTTAGAGCAACTCGATTTTAAAGCGTTATTACTCAATGGAATGTTAGGTTTCTTGTTGTTTGCAGGGGCCTTGCAGATAAAGCTCAATGTACTCAAACAGCAGAGGTGGGAAATCTTTGTACTCGCCTTTGTCGGTACCTTGATTTCCACCCTCATTATCGGTGGTTTGCTGTATGTGCTTTCTGGATTTTTAGGCCTACAGCTTAATTTTAGCTATTGCCTGTTGTTTGGAGCCTTGATATCTCCTACTGATCCTATTGCTGTGCTGGCGATAATTAAGCAGTTGGGGGCGCCAGAAGATATCGCAATTCAAGTCGAAGGCGAGTCACTGTTTAATGACGGTATAGGATTAGTTATTTTCGTTGCCATATCTCAGGTGGCTTTCTCCACAGAGCCGCTAACTTTTGCTGGTGTCAGTGGTTTATTTATTCGTGAGGCGTTAGGTGGACTGCTTTATGGCGGGGTGTTAGCTGCGATGCTTCATGGCATGCTGCATTTATCCGAAGATCGTACTCAGTACTTGTTAATGACACTTTTAGTGCCAAGCGCAGGTTATGTGGGCGCAGATATGCTTGGAGTATCTGGCCCGTTAGCTATGGTGGCATCGGGGATCATCATAGGCAATGTCAGTGTACCTAAGTTACTCAAAGAGAGTGAGTGGGAGCATCTTGATAATTTTTGGCTGTTGATTGAGTCTTTCTTTAACTCATTATTGTTCTTGCTGCTTGGCTTACTCTTGCTACTGATCCATTTTGACGCTGAGCTATGGTGGTTTATGTTGCTTTCAGTGCCTATTGTACTCGTTGGCCGCATCATCAGTATCTATCTTCCTTATTTCGGATTTAGGCGCTTTAAGCGCTATAACTCTTATGCCGAGAAGATATTAGTTTGGGGCGGCCTACGTGGTGGCTTGGCTCTTGCTATGGCAATGAGTTTACCTACTGGGGTATTGATTATATCTGGTAGCAATATTGATTTGCGTGAGTTACTTATGGTGATGACGTATGCGGTAGTAGTGTTTTCAATACTCGTTCAAGGAACCACAATTCCAAGCTTAATCGATAAAAGTAACGCTGAGCATGCAGCTCAGCGTAAACCTTAATCTGTACTAATTTGAACACTTACTCAAGATTCGCTCTGCTCTGACTCATAGCTGTTGCAGGTCATCGCGAGTATTGGCTAGTGGTACAAATTACCTAATACTGCTTTAACGAGTTCCTCTGGATGAGCCTGAGCCGCTGTATCTATCGCGCTTAGGTTCATCATGACACCATCACCTTTAAGCTGCTTAATTGCTTTAGCAAATGTTGCTAGCTGATCGGTATCAATGGCATAACTTGGGTTAACAACAACCGGTAAGTGACTTAGGGCTTTTAACTCAACTAATGCGGCCAAATCTAGCGATGGTTTGCCTGAATTGTTAAGTGTGGTTACGCCTGACTCGCAAAGTATAAGCTGCTGATTGCCCTGACTTAAAACTTCTTCAGCGGCATTAAGCAAGTCATCTACACTTGCCATTGCATTACGCTCTAAAATGACCGGGACCAGTAAGCTACCGAGTTGGCTTAGTATGGCTTGGTTATACATCAAGTTACCTGCAAGCATCACCACATCGGCAAATTGAATTGCCATGCTTAAATCTGTTTCGTGCTCAATAGCTAACACACAAACTAGATTGAATTGGCCTAGGGCATGCTTAAACTTTTCTATCGAGCTAATAAGATCACTCTGCTGACTCAAGCCCTGAATAACAACCGCCTGGAATCCAGACTCTTTAAGCTCTTTTGCCATTTGTTCAAATTGCTGTAAATCGAGTGGCAGTTGTACTTGAGCTATAGCTCCTAAGTTACCATTACCAAGGCTCAGTTGGCCGCAAATCACTTGAGTTGACTCACTCTTGTATTGCTTACTCACGCGCATCTGTTTGTTTGGCGGCGTAGCGGTAACCGTGGTCGACTTAGAAGTGTCAGGCTCTATCATTAATTGACTATTACTTAGTTGAGTTGGTTTAACCGTTTCACATGGGTAGCAGCCAAGCACCTTGATAAAGCGAGTGGTTCTTTCTAACTCTTTCAGCGCTGCCTGCATTGGCTCACTCGACAAGTTGGCATCAATATCGAGATAGAACATCTCTTCCCATGGGGTACCAGGAATTGGACGCGACTCGAGTTTGCTCATATTAAGGTTTCGGGCTTTAAGTACGAGTAAGGCTTCAACCAATGCGCCAGGCTTTTGCCCTGTCGCCATAATCAGTGTGCACTTAGCTGGAAGCTGAGAAGGCACTTCAACAGCTTTTCTTGCAACAACAATAAAGCGGCTTTGATTGATTTTTTGATTGGCAAGTCCACTTTCAACGGCTTCTAATTGATATAGAGCGCCACCTTCAGCGCTGCCGATAGCAGCCACGCTGTTATCATTAGCATTGCATACCATCTCCATCGCTTCTGCGCTGCTTGAGCAATACTCGAGTTTGAATTCACCATGTTGGCTCAGGTATCGACTGCACTGACTTATTGGCTGTGGGTGGGCGTAAACGGTTTTGATATCGTTAATGCTGCTGCCGCTCTTTGCTAATAAACAATGGCCAACTTCAATAGTGGTTTCACCGACAATGGCAAGGCTGGTGTGCTGTAACACATCATAAACCTCGTTGATTGAGCCTGATGAAGTGTTCTCAATGGGTAGGAAACCATAATCCGCGTGACCAGATTCGACGGCCTGAACGATTTCATCAAAACTTTGGCAGCCTAAATCTTGCATCTCTACTTGGCGTCTATCGCAGTAACGACTCGCTGCAAGATATGAATAAGAGCCGCGCGCCCCTAAGTAGGCGATACAATATTGTTGCTGTTGAGTTTCTGGGTTTGCACGGCCATGCAAATAGGCTTGTTGGTTAAGTACAGAGTCTTCGATAATGCTTTGATAAAGAGATATAACGTAGTGGGCATCTAAACCTTGTTCTCGGCCTTGTTTCACCAAGCGAGATAACAGCTCTTTTTCTCGAATGGTATCGCGTATAGGCCTAACATCAACCTCTTTACTGCGGGCGACATCTAAACTTAATTCACGGCGCTTAGCAAGCAGGGCCAGTAGTTCATTATCGAGGCTAGTGATCTGCTCTCGAGTGTGGTTTAAGGGTTGTGGTTTACTCATCTTAGCCTCTGAATCTATTTCTAATATCCGTAGCAATAAGCATGAAGATACAGCTTATCTTTGCTGATATAAAAAAGCCTCCCATGTGGGAGGCTTTGGAATTTTTACTTTCGTTTTTACACCAAAGTTCCGCCTCCGAGGGTGGGGGACATAAAAAAGAAAGTAAAAAATACAGTATGGATTTTGTTCATGGAATTAAAACTAAAGGGGTGGGACTAGAGTGTCAATCAAAACTTGGTCTAATTGAGTTTTTTGCATAAAAAAGCGCACCCGAGGGTGCGCTTTGCGTGTAATTTTAACAATGATATCAAGCTGCGTATTCCTCCTCTAAGTTATCATCAAAGTCGTCATCAATGGCATCATCTTCTATTTTAAGTGTTGCGTGACGTTGACTTTCTGGTTTATGAGTCAGGCGATTTAGCTGTTTCTCCAGCTTTTGTCCCATTGCATTAATTGCTGCGTAAAGGTCGTCGTGTTTCGCCTGGGCAAATAACTTGGCACTTGGTATGCCCACAGAAGCTTCAATCTTAAACCCTTGCTTCTCCTGTAGAATAATAACGTGTGGATTAATTAGCTGCACATCGTGTCTGGCTAACTTTTCTAATCTGGCTTCAATACGTTCGCGGATAGATTCAGTAACTTCGAAATGCTTGCTAGTAATCTTTATCATATATCGAACCTTTTGTTGTTTCCTTGAGTTCAGACTACCAATCTCAGGTAGGAAAGTCGTGATCTAAATCACGTTTTAAGGGCTCTTTTAGACTGTTCGGCTTTTATTTGATCACTTAGACAAATATAGCCAATAAATGGCCAAATTTCCTTGAAAACAGGTAAAAAGCAGGTCATATTGGATTGGATAAGTCCCCCCTTATTTAGCACTTCTTACAAAAAAATGTGTGTAAATAACCCGATAGCACTCTCTTTAATCCCCCTTTATAATGCTGACTTGAGATAAATTTATTTTCGAGAGTAGCCGAACATGGAACGAAATGTAGTCAAAGTGAAGGTATGGGATCTCCCGACACGGGTTTTTCATTGGGGTATGCTGTGTTTGCTTGGTGGATTGTGGTGGACTGCTGATGCTGGAGAGATGGAGTGGCATCAGATCTTAGCCTACATGTTGATGATACTCATTGTCGTGAGGCTTATTTGGGGGATTATAGGAAGTGAAACAGCTCGATTTAGTCACTTTGTTCGCTCACCAAAAAGCGTCATCAACTATCTTGGTAAAACTCGACGTGAGGGGATCTCGTCATCTCTCGGCCATAACCCTGTAGGGGGCTATATGGTGGTCACACTCATCGCACTTGTTTGTGTTCAGCTCACAACGGGTTTATTTGCAACCGATGAGATTTTTACTGAAGGTCCTCTTTATTCTCTCGTTAGCTCAGATACAGCAAGTTGGTTAACTTGGCTGCATAAAAAGAACTTCGATCTTATTTTACTCCTCGCCGCAGTGCATGTGCTTGCCGTTGGGGTTCATATGTTGAAAGGGGATAAGATTTTAGGTGCGATGTTTAGCGGCTATAAGAAGTTACCTGAATCGATGCAGCTAGATGACAAGAGCGATGAACTCGCATTTGTATCAATTTTGAGAGCGCTAGTATTAGCCTTGATTATTGGCGTCATAGTGGTGAACTATTTGATGTGGCCAGTGATTGATATGCTCTAGGGCTCAGCACCGTTTATAAACTAAGTATATTTGGTTAGCCAATAAAAAAGCCTGTTGTTTAACAGGCTTTTTTAATTTAAAAAACTGACAAGTCAGAATTAGTCTTTCTTGTAAACGTCATGGCAGCCTTTACAGCTCTTACCTGTATTACCAAAGGCTTTCTTAATCTCTTTCTTATCCCCTTTGCTAGCAACAGTCGCTAAAATGGCTGCATTGTCTTGGAAAGTTTTCATCTTGTTATCGAAGTCAGCTTTGTCGCTCCAGATTTTTGCCAAGGCTTCAGTATCACCTTTATCAGAACCAGCAATAAAGCCTTCAAGAGGAAGCTTTGACAGCGCAGCCACATTTTCTGCACGCATAGCAAATACTTCAGCATTGTATTCTTTCTTACCTTTTAACATGGCGCCCATGTCACCAAAGTTATAAGCAATCATGCTAAAAGCAGATTGACGGTAATGGACAGCATCTTCAGCTTCTTTAAAATTATTTGCGTAAACACTTGTTGCGAACGTTGCAGTTGCTGCTAGTGCTATAAGGCTCATCTTTGCAATTTTTTTCATGGTGATTCTCACGTTTTTATTGTGTTATGTGATCTTGCTTTTGCCATTGTATAGAGTTTTATCCTGCTGACACTAATCGTTTTTTACGATCGTTACTCTTAGTTACAAATGAGTGTTATTTAGTAAGTACTAATGATTTATCAAAAGTGTATTAAGGTGGCGGTTTTGCTACAATCCATTGTAATGACGCACTAGTACGTGAAGAGCTTAAATTAGGAGATTGCATGCGCGCAGAGTGGGATTCAGTGTTAGAGAAAGTCTTATTGCAGCAAGAGCTGCAGAATTTAATCGTATTATTTGAGCTATTGCTTACTGAAGAAGAGCGCAGTGCTGTTGCTGGTAGATTAAAAGTTTTTCAAACACTATTGCAAGGTGAGATGAGTCAGCGGCAAATTGCTCAAGAGTATCAGATAAGTATCGCAACCATTACTCGCTGCTCCAATTATCTAAAACACATGAGTTTGCAGCAAAGAGAAAACGTTAAGCTGTTAATATTATAAAGATTAACAGCTCTGCTTTAGGTTACTTATGCTCAATATCGTGTATTGGTGTTGGCGATATCATTTAGCAGTTGTGAAGTGACGGTTGTGTGCTTGCGGTTCATAGAGCGCCGAGCAAAGATATACAGAGCATAGCTAAACAAGATGATGCTAAGCACGGGAGCCAGTTTAGAATCGAGCTTCAACAGCAGTAAAGCTGTTAACACATATAAATACGGCGTGTGCTCGTAGATAAATGCAGGTAATCTACCTTCTTTTCTGCGCCTTTTCGAGTCAGTACGGCGGTTTTGGGAGCGTAATGCATAGACTCTACTGCCCATGAGAAATAATAGAATTGAGAACGCTTGGGCATAGGTTTGCTCAAGCATCATGACACTTATGCTACCGAGAGCTAAATATGTGTAGGGCAGGGCTTCGTATACAGGTTTAGATAACATTTGCAGTTCCTTTGCAAAAATCTGGCTTAGATCCGTTGTAAACTTCTAGTCATTAGCATTGATAGCTAACGGCTGCAGTGTAGACCAAAAAAAAGCCCGCTTCACATTAATCGGTGAAACGGGCTTAAATTCATTCTAAAGAACTAGCAGAATTTAGTGTCTGCAGCCACAGCCGCCGTTACCGTCACAGCCTTCTTTAGCTTCTTTTGTTTCATCGTCACTACAGCAACCGCCTTCGTGTCCGTGATCGTGTTCACCACCACAGCAACCGCCTTCTTGTCCGTGATCGTGTCCGCCGCCACAACAGCCGCCTTCATGAGAGTGGCCATGGCTACCACATCCGCCGCCATGAGCGTGGATATGACCGTGAGCGATCTCTTCTTCAGTTGCTGCGCGTACTTCAAGTACTTCAACGTTGAAGGCTAGAGATTGGCCTGCAAGAGGGTGGTTACCGTCAACAACGACAACATCATCTTTAACCTCAGTAACTTGAACTGGGCGCTGGCCCATTTCAGTTTCTGCAATAAAGCGCATGCCTGGAACGATATCTTCGATATCGCCAAATGCAGAGATTGGCACTTCTTGGCGAAGACCATCATGATATGGGCCGTAGCCTTGCTCTGCATCAACAGTTACATCAAGGATGTCACCTTGTGCTTTGCCTTCAAGCGCAGCTTCTAAACCAGGGATCATGTTTTCTGCACCATGCAGATAGATCATTGGCTCGCCTTCAAAAGAACTTTCTACAAGCTGACCTTTCGCATCTGATAATCGGTAATGGATGCTAACAGCACATTTTTCGGTGATTTTCATATTGGCTCCAATCGGAAATTTGCGCGCATTCTAGCCTGCTTTAAAGGGATTTGCGATAGAGTGAATGTACTTCTGCTACCTAAGCCACATCTTTAATTTCGGTAAATACCGCAGAGTCGAACAAGTTTTGCCCTTGAAATATAGTTTTTATTGGTTAGTAGCAAATTAATTTGCCTATTTTATTAAGCTAGAATTGACTATTTTTTTGAGCTTATCTGTTGATAATATCGGCTAGATGGCTGTTTTGATTTGAGCTAATGCTATTGCCATATAGTCGCTTATTTATTGCTCTCGCCATGGATTTTATCTATTAAATATCAGTTTGTTACAGATTTTATAGGTTTTAGTTTACGTAAGCGTAAGCTGATTTCTCACCTGTTTATGGTGAGATGATTGATTACAAATAGGTATTTATGAGCACTTTGTCTTGAGTTTTAGACTGTAAGCTTGTTAATTACAATAAACTTACATTTAGGGCTTGACACTCGCAGGTGAAAAAGGCAATTCTGTTAGTACACGAATTATTCCATTTGGATAACGACAAATTTTTATGTTTAGCCACGTTTTAATGATCACCATTATTACAACCACCACGATTACCAACGTGGGGGCGGGCTAAGCACAACCTGATATAAGTGAAATATCAAGCCCGCTCCCCCTAAAGGAGCGGGCTTTTTTGTTTCTTAAGGTGGCGCGGTAAAAGGAGTTTACGATGAAAGTTATGAAGTTTGGTGGTACCTCGCTTGCTAATTGGCAGCGTTTTAAAGGCGCAGCGGAGATTGTTAATCGCTCAGCAAGTTCTGAACCGACAGCAGTGGTTTTGTCCGCGCCAGCGACGGTAACAAATGGCCTGATTGAGATGGTTGAGGTTGCCATCAATGCCGGTGATTATCACGCCGTTCTTGCTAAGGTTGAAAAGGTCTTTAACGATTTATATGGCGCAGCTGCTGAGAGCTTAAACCCTGAGCAAAACGCAGTTCTAGCGGAGAAGCTTAAGTTACAGCTGAGTTTTTGGCAGAGTAAATTGCAGGGGATGAGCTTACTTGGCGAGTGCCCTGAAAGTGTCGAAGCGCAGATCTTGGTTGGCGGTGAGAAGCTGTCGTCTGCGTTAATGGTCGAGGTGATGAAATCCTTTAACCATAGTGCCGACCTATTAGTGCCTGAGTCTTTACTGCTCGGCTATGGACCTCGTCTTGAATCTGCCGTCGATATTGAAGCCAGTAAACTTCGTTTTAACGCTGTGGATCTGTCTGCGGTAACAGTTTGGGTGATGCCAGGCTTTACTGCCGGTGATTCCCAAGGCAATGTTGTAACACTTGGACGTAACGGATCCGATTATTCAGCTGCGGTATTATCGGCTTGTATTGGCGCCAGTTGTTGTGAGATCTGGACCGATGTTGACGGTATCTATAATACTGACCCAAGAGTGGTTGCCGATGCGAAACTGCTGTCACAACTCAGTTATCAAGAGGCGATGGAGGTTTCATATTTTGGGGCGAAAGTTTTGCACCCTAAGACAGTGGCACCTATCGCGCAGTATCAGATCCCTTGTTATATCCGTAACACTTTTAATCCTGAGGCCGTGGGTACTCTAGTATCTGATAAGCCCGATGAAACAGGGCTTAATGTAAAAGCCATTTCTAACCTAGACGATCAAACTATGTTCGATGTCTCAGGTCCGGGTATGAAGGGTATGGTGGGTATGGCGAGCCGCACACTGGGAGCCATTTCTCGCTCAGGGGTTTCGGTGTCTTTGATCACCCAGAGTTCCTCTGAATATAGCATCAGCTTCTGTGTTGCCACTGAAGATGCCATTAAGGCCAAGTTCGCTTTAGAGCAAGAATTTGAGCTTGAGCTTAAAAGTGAGATTTTAGAGCCGATAGAGATGCGTCATAACTTAGCAATTGTCTCCTTAATTGGTGATGGCATGCGCACCCATAAAGGTGTGGCGGCTAAGTTCTTCCAAGCGCTTGCTCAAGCAACCGTTAATATCGTGGCGATTGCTCAGGGCTCTTCAGAACGTTCAATCTCTGCGGTTGTAGAGCAGCGAAAAACTAAGCATGCTATCGCAGCCTGTCATCAATCTTTCTTCGATGTGCAGCACTACTTAGATGTATTCCTTGTCGGTTGCGGCAACGTGGGCGCAGGTTTGCTTGAGCAGATAAAGCTGCAACGTAGCATGTTAAAGGAGCAGCATATTGCTATTCGTGTCTGCGGCATCGTTAACTCTAAAAAGATGTTGCTAGACCCTCAAGGCATCGACTTAGGCAACTGGCAGGGCGTATTGGCCGATAGTGAACAAATTGCCGATCTTGATGCCATGCTCGTATGGGCAAAGGAGCAGCAATTACTCAACCCTGTGCTGGTAGACTGCACTTCGAGTGAATTGGTTTCAAATAAGTATCTTGATGTGATGAATGCAGGTCTGCACGTAGTGACGCCAAATAAGAAGGCCAATACTCGAGATATGGCTTATTACCAAGAACTGCGTAGAACAGCGCTTAAGCAGCGTCGTCAGTTCCTGTATGAAACCACGGTTGGCGCTGGATTGCCGGTTATCGACAACTTAAAGAAGTTACTGTTTGCCGGAGACAAACTGCTGCGTTTCAACGGTATTTTATCAGGAAGTCTGTCTTATATCTTCGGGATGCTAGATGAAGGCATGACGCTTTCACAAGCAACATCAATCGCCAGAGAGAAGTGTTTCACAGAGCCTGATCCTCGTGATGATTTAAGTGGTATGGATGTTGCGCGTAAGGTGCTGATCCTTGCTAGAGAGGTGGGGATGGAACTTGAGCTGAGTGATATCTATGTCGAATCTGTGCTACCAGAATCATTCGATGCCTGTGGTGATGTTGAGCAGTTTATGGCAAATCTTCCAGCGGTAGACTCAAGCGTAGCTCAGCGAATTGAAGCGGCTAAGGCACAAGGCAAGGTATTGCGTTATGTCGGTCAGATCGATGACGAGGGTTGTAAAGTGAGAATAGCCGAAGTCGATGCAAGCGATCCGCTATACAGTGTTAAAGGCGGCGAGAACGCCCTAGCTTTCTATAGTCGTTACTACCAGCCAATTCCATTTGTGCTTAGAGGTTATGGCGCCGGTACCGATGTGACAGCTGCTGGTGCATTTGCCGATATATTACGTACTTTAAATTGGACTCGTGAGGTGGGCGTATGAGCGTAACCATTTATGCTCCAGCATCTATGGGCAATGTCGGAGTCGGTTTCGATCTGCTTGGTGCCGCTTTGGCACCAATAGATGGCAGCCTACTGGGCGATACCGTCAAAGTTGAATCTGCCGAGCAGGGGCTTTCACTCGTTCTTGCTGGCCACTGGGCAGGCAAGCTGCCGCAAGATGAGCGAGACAATATTGTTTATCAATGTGCAGAGTTTTTCTTAAGTCATTTAGATAAAGATGTAGGCCTTAAGTTGACCCTAGAGAAGAACTTACCTGTAGGCAGTGGGCTAGGTTCTAGCGCGAGTTCAGTGGTTGCGGCTTTAGCGGCCCTGAACGACTTCTTCGATAAACCTTTCTCTGAGCAAGATTTACTGCGTTTAATGGGTGAGTTTGAAGGCAAGATCAGTGGTTCAATCCATTATGACAATGTCGCGCCTTGTTACTTAGGTGGTATGCAGCTGATGCTAGATACTCCTAAAACAGTTTGTGAAGCGATCCCTGACTTTAAACAATGGTATTGGGTGGTGGCCTATCCAGGGATCTCGCTATCGACTTCTAGAATGCGTCAGTTGATGCCAAGCGAGTTTGATAAGCAGACCACGATTGATTTTGGCCGTTATCTCAGTGCGTTTGTGCATGCTTCATATAAGCAAGATGCTGAGCTAGCGATTTCAGTATTGAAGGATGTATTGGCCGAGCCTTATCGCGCGCCGGAAATTCCCAATTATCAAAAGGCAAAGTCTGCTTTAGCCGAATTGGGCATGTTAACCACAGGGATCTCTGGCAGCGGACCGACGCTGTTTAGTATTACCGATGATCTCGATGTGGCCAAACAAGCGCAGCAATGGCTAGATGCGAACTATGTTGAGCCCGGTAAAGGCTTCTCTCATATATGCAGAATTGATAATCAAGGGACTCGTCGAGTCGATTAAACGTCTTAACTAGACCTAATAACAGAATTTAAGGAAGTCGTCATGGAGCTGTATAACCTAAAACACCCATCACAGGTGGTGAGTTTTACCCAAGCGGTCAAGCTAGGCCTTGGAAAAGACAGAGGCTTATTTTTCCCGAAAGTCATCCCAGAGTTGCAAGATGTGGAAAGCTTATTGGCATTGCCATTTGTTGAAAGAAGTAAAAAAGTCATCGGTGCTTGGTTAGCATCGGAGCTTGGCCAAGATACCGTCGATAGATTAGTGGAACGTGCCTTTAACTTCGAGCTTCCTTTAGTGAAAGCCGATAGCAATCTCTATAGTCTTGAGCTATTTCACGGGCCAACCCTTGCCTTTAAGGATTTTGGCGCACGCTTTATGGCGCAGTGTTTAAATGAGTTGGCAAAGACGGAGAAGATTAACATCTTGACCGCTACCTCTGGTGATACCGGGGCGGCGGTGGCTGATGCCTTCTATGGCTTAGACAATATCAATGTGGTTGTCTTATACCCTAGGGGGAAGATCAGTGTGCTCCAGGAAAAGATGTTCACCACGTTAGGGGAGAATATTCACACGGTAGCGGTAGAGTCTGATTTTGATGCGTGCCAAAGCTTAGTGAAGCAATCTTTTGAAGATCTGGATATTCGAGATGGCTTGCACCTTAACTCTGCAAACTCAATCAACATTAGCCGCCTATTGGCTCAGATCTGTTACTACTTCGAGGCAGTTGCTCAATTTAAACAACACAATGAAAGTGAGCCTGTCATTGCAGTTCCTAGTGGCAATTTCGGCAACCTAACGGCGGGTCTATTTGCTAAGGCGATGGGACTACCAGTAAAACGTTTTGTGGCTGCAACAAACAGTAATGATACTGTGCCTCGCTATCTAGGCAGCGGTGACTGGCAACCTGAAGCAACAGTCGCCACCATATCTAATGCTATGGATGTAGCTGAGCCGAGCAATTGGCCACGTGTAGAGGCAATTGTAGAGGCGATGGGCTGGTCATTGGCAGATATCATAGGTTTAGGCGTCTCTGAGACTGATACTGCTGAGTCGGTAAAAGCCTTGAACAGTGCCGGATATTTGTCTGAGCCCCATGCTGCGATTGCGGCATTGGCACTAAAACAAACCATGTCTGCAGATGAGAAAGGTATCTTCTTGGCAACGGCGCACCCTGCAAAGTTTAATGAGGTGGTGGAAGATATTCTTAAAATAGAGCTTACTCTGCCAGAACCTTTAGCCCGAGTTGTGCCAAAGCAAATTTTATCGGCTGAGTTACCAGCAGATTTTGGTTTACTAAAACAACATCTTTTTAAGTTGTTAGCCGACTAAAATTACGACAATAGTTACGACAAAAGATAGCCATTACCTAAACAAGGAAGCTGTTAATGCTTCCTTTTTTTTGTTGGTTAAATGTGTGTATTCATTTAAATGTACACTTGTTCTTGTTGTTGGTTTTCATGTGCTTGACACTTGATTGTATTTTTTAACATTTGATACTAAATGTGCAGCCTAAACCTAGTGCTGTGCGATCTGTGTCACAATTCTTTGCTAGGAATTTTTATATCTTGCGCCGCAGATTTTAAAAGGCGGGAGTCATTGTGTTACGTTTTGTCATGGGTGTTCTACTAGTAAGCCTATTAAGTGGCTGTGCAACAGAAGATTTTGAGCTGTACCACCGAATTAACGAGGCCTATGACTTTGAGGTGACACATTGCGATAGCTTTGCGATGGTGACGGGCTTTGGTCGTGGCGATAATGCGCTAGCCGATGCCAGATTAAGTGCCATTAAGCAGGGTGAGGAGCTTAAAGGCACTCATATCGTATGGTTGCAATCTGACTTGGGTGAGCCAACAAAAGTGGTCGCTGTGATCTATAAGTGTTTGATCTAGTCCTTCAGCGCTGCCTTACTGTTTTGCAAGGTAGCGTAACCAATTAATCTCCTCTTGCCAGATCTCTGCTCGTACCGTCTCTAAAATTAGCGGGATCCCCTTTACGGCATCTAACTTCATTAAGCTGGCAAATGCCTCTTGGCCGATTTCACCTTGACCTAAAGACTCGTGACGGTCGACCCGACTGTTGAGCGGCGTCTTGCTGTCATTCAGATGCATGGCCTTTAGGTATCGGTTGCCGACAATTTTATCGAATAGTTCAAAAGTCTGCTCGCAGGTGGCTTTAGTTCGAATATCGTAGCCTGCAGCAAATAGGTGGCAGGTATCGATACAGATACCAACTCTAGTTTTATCCTCAACTCCATCGATAATCTGTGCTAGTTGCTCGAAGCTGTGGCCAAGGTTTGAGCCCTGACCTGCGGTATTTTCGATTACTGCAGTGACATTAGATGTACGTTCCAAGGCTAAATTAATCGACTCGCTAATATTGGTTAAGCAGTCATCGATAGGCATTTTTCGAAGATGGCTACCCGGATGAAAATTGAGTAGCTTTAATCCTATCTGTTCACAGCGCTGCATTTCATCATAAAAGGCTTCTCGTGACTTATTGAGTAACTCAGGATCGGGGTGGCCAAGATTTATGAGGTAGCTGTCATGGGGCAAAATCGCCTCAAATGCAATGTCAGCTTCGACGCAGTGCTGCTGAAATAGTGCTACCTGCTTAGGATCTAATGGGGCTGCTTGCCATCGACGTTGGTTCTTGGTGAATAGGGCAAAAGCATTTGCGCCAATGGCTGCTGCGTTAAGGGGGGCATTGGCTATGCCTCCAGCTGCGCTAACATGTGCTCCAATAAGGTGAGTAGCTTGCATCTTTATGTATCCTTGTTGAGCCTAGGTTTGTTCTTTGGCTATTATGCCATGCAAGATAAACCCTGTACTGAGCATATTTATTTTTAGTCAGTCCAATAGCTACAAGTTCTTGTTAGTTAATCCAAAATAGCTTGATCTCTATCATTAACCCGACTGTAAGTGGTTTGTTATGTTGGGCGTTATTTATACTGTTTACTAATATAGATGATAGTGGGGGCGAATTAGGATGGAGATGACTATGCTAGCGAGACTCATGCACGACCATAAGCATATTGCTATTTTGCTTAAGGTTTTAAAGGCTAAATATACTAAATTAGCCGCAGGTGAAGCGATAAACTATAACGTGGTACGAGATATAGTGGAATATATGCAAAGTTATGCAGAGCATAGCCACCATCCATTGGAAGAAGTGATTTCTGAATTTTACTGGAACAAGCTTGGCCGCTCACACATCAATGAAAAGCTGACTTCTGAACATTTTAAATTAGGTGAAGCCTCTACTTCGCTTATGGCGACGTTAAACCTGATTTTAAACGATATTGTGGTATCGAAAGAGCAGCTGGTTGCCGATCTAGAAAGTTATGTTCGAATGCAGCAATCACACATGGAATATGAGGAGTCAACTGTATTTCCTAAGTGGGATGAAGTGATTACCGATGAAGACTGGCAGAAGGTAGCGGCTCTGTGCGACGCGCGTTTGATTGATGACCCTTTGTTTAGTGATAGTGATAAAGTGTTGTTTGAAGAGCTTAGAGAGTACTTGGAAACGGCAGATTAACTAATTACGACTTGTATGATAAAACTAAAAAAGAGCGCTTTAGCGCTCTTTTTGTTTCAATCACATCAGGAGGGTATCTAGCTCGCCACTGAAATTATTATCCATTTCTTGAAGTTCCTTAAGTAAGCGGTGCTTCTCTTTTAGAGCTTCAATTTCACGCCACTTCCGCTTCTTATTGGAGCTTCTTGAGCGGCTTGGCTTCTCTACTATACTATCTAGCGCACTACCATAATCGAGTCGATTCATGGCAACCTCCTGTTTTTTTATTTTGTCTTCAATTTAATAGCATGATTTTTGTTCATGTTGCAACTAAAATGTTTCAAAAATGTTAAATTCAAATGAAGTTTTAATGTCTTAGTTTGAGTTCGTGGAGGTTAAAAATGAATGTGTTTCAAGTTGCAGTGGAATCTTTATACCAATCAGTATAAAGATTTGGTCGCTCAGCGAGAGTTTAGTGGTTCTGAGGCGAGGTCATTAAATGCTCCTCGGTAACTGCTCCTGCGTTACTCTACCTCCTATATCCATATAGTCGTGCATTAATGACATTCGCCGCATCCATGCAGCTTGCAACGTGTGAAGAGCATAGTTGAACTAGGGTTAAGCTCACTCTTGTTCCTTAAGAGTCAAAGCGTCAGAGTCGCTAAAACTCGCCATTCTGGAGCGTTTTTGGCTGCCTACTTCAGCGTTGAACAGCTTTACAAGGGAATAGCCATTCTTACAGCTATTCGCCTTGAATTAGTTTGCCAAAAACCGCTCTGAGTAGATCAACTTCTTATACTGATTGGTATTAGCTAGTGAAAAACAAAAAAGCCAGTAGAAACTGGCTTTTTTTGTTAGGCATGGAAAGCCGTGTGCTGAGCAGTATTAAATTTTGCCCTGCTTAAACAGGTTAATTAAACCATTGCTCGATGAGTCGAGCTCTTTGGCTTCAGTATCAGCGACCAGACGTTCTAGTACATCATTACCGAGTTGTTTACCTAGCTCTACACCCCACTGGTCGAAAGAGTTTATCTGCCAGATAGCGCCTTGAACAAAGGTTCTGTGCTCGTAAAGGGCAATAAGTGAACCTAAGGTCGACGGTGTTAGCTTATCCATCAAAATAGTATTGCTTGGCTTATTACCTGGCATCACCTTATGCTTAGCGATAAGCAGCTTCTGCTCCTCAGCTAATCCACTTTGGTTAAGCTCAGCTAATGCCTCATCGAATGTTCTGCCCTGCATCAATGCTTGGGTTTGTCCGAAGCAATTTGAAGCAAGTTGTACATGATGCTCACCCACTGGGTTGTGGCTATTTAGCGGCATAATAAAGTCAGCCGGGATAAGCGCTGTACCTTGATGCAGTAGCTGGTGGTATGCATGCTGGCCATTGGTGCCTTCACCTCCCCAAATAATCGGGCCAGTGCTGTAATCAACATCAGTACCGTTTAGGGTGACAGATTTACCATTACTTTCCATATCGAGTTGTTGGAAGTAAGCTGGTAGACCTCTCAGGTAATGATCATAGGTAAGCACGACATGAGACTGTGCATTGAAAAAGTTGCCATACCAAAGCGAGAACATACCCATAATCACCGGCATATTGCTCTCTAATGGGGTATTGGCAAAATGTTCATCCATCTCATGAGCGCCAGCCAATAATTGACGGAAGTTATCCATACCGATTAGCAGGGCGATAGGTAAGCCAATAGCAGACCATAATGAGTAACGTCCACCGACCCAATCCCACATTGGGAAGATGTTGTTAGCATCGATACCAAACTCAGTAGCTTTAGAGACGTTCGAGCTCACGGCGACAAAATGCTTTGCCACATCAGACTGTGATGCACCTTGGCTTAAAAACCACTCTTTTGCGGTTAGCGTATTGGTTAAGGTTTCTTGGGTACCGAAAGACTTAGAAGACATCACAAACAGGGTGGTTTGTGGATCGAGCCCTTTAAGTTTTTCAGTGATAGAAGTACCGTCCACGTTTGCCACAAAGTGACAATTTAGCTCACCTGTCCAATAAGGACGCAGGGCTTGAGAAACGATTTTTGGGCCTAAGAAGGAACCTCCAATACCTATGCTTACCACATCAGTAATGGTTTTACCTGTATAACCTTTCCACTGACCAGAAGTCAGCGACTCGACGAACTCACCCATTTTTGCCAATGTCTGCTGAACTTCGGCGACAATATTATTGCCATCGACATTAATAACTTTGTCAGCAGGGGCACGCAGAGCTGTGTGCAAAACTGCACGTTGTTCTGTGTTGTTTATCACGTGTCCTGCAAACATCGCCTTAATTTTCGATTCAAGCTGAGAGTCTTTGGCTAGATTAAACAGTAATGACATCGTCTCTTGTGAAGCACGGTTTTTAGAATAATCTAAAAATAGGCCGCATGCCTGAGTCGACATATTACCGAAGCGTTCAGGTTCAGTAGAAAAGAGTTCGCGCATATGAGGAAGCGATTTACTGTGCTTCTCAAGTGCTTGCCAGCTAGCTTGTTGAGTGAGTTCTGTCATAGTCTTGTCCTATTCCGTTAAGACGAAAGCTTTTCTTTTAGCATAACTTCGAGCTTACCCTGGTCGATAGCGAAGTTGCGAATACCTTCGGCTAGCTTCTCTACTGCCATAGGGTCTTCGTTGAACTCCCAACGGAACTGGGCTTCAGTCATTTCAGCTTCTGGAGCAACTACTTCGGTTGCTGGAAGAAGCTTTTGTACGATAGGCGTGGTGCTATTTTGTAGCTCTTCTAGTAGTGCAGGGCCAATGGTTAGTCTGTCACAGCCGGCAAGTTCAATAATCTCGCCTGTGTTTCTGAAACTTGCGCCCATAACTACAGTATTAAAACCATGACGTTTGTAGTAGTCATAGATACTTGTTACTGATACTACACCTGGATCGTCCGTGGCGCTGTATTCAAGACCCGTGTCTTTCTTGTACCAGTCAAGGATACGACCAACGAAA
The DNA here is from genome assembly GCF_000018285.1 of Shewanella pealeana ATCC 700345. Classification (NCBI taxonomy): domain Bacteria; kingdom Pseudomonadati; phylum Pseudomonadota; class Gammaproteobacteria; order Alteromonadales; family Shewanellaceae; genus Shewanella; species Shewanella pealeana. The sequence goes on from NC_009901.1 coordinate 1,299,046, forward strand.
GGAGAGATTAGGTAAACCCCGGCTTCTGCACATGCACGAGCCTGAGCAAAACTAAATAGCAAGGTTAAGTTACAGTTAATACCTTCTTGCTCAAGTTGCTTAGCGGCGCAAATTCCTTCCCAAGTTGACGCTAGCTTAATAAGGATACGAGACTTGTCGATACCAGCTTCTTGGTAAAGCTTGATAAGCTTGTGTGCTTTAGCGATTGAGCCTTCTTTATCGAATGAAAGGCGGGCATCAACTTCTGTAGAAATACGACCTGGAACAATTTTTAAGATCTCAAGACCAATATTGACGGCAAGTTTATCACCGGCATCTTCAATCTGTTGCGCTAGAACATCACTCTGGCTTTTGGCCCAGTCGATGGCGTTTTCAATAAGTGCGCTGTATTCAGGAATTTCAGATGCTTTTAAAATAAGAGAGGGGTTGGTCGTGGCGTCTTCTGGCTGGTAACGTTTTATGGCTTCAATATCACCTGTATCGGCAACAATTGTTGTGAAAGCTTTAAGTTGTTCTAATGTGTTGGCCATGGGTTTTACATCCTTTACTCTATGAGCAGCATCGATTGGACAATAAATTTAGCAGCTATTAAAAGCCATTTTAATGAACATTCCAACCATATATGAAAAAAAATTACACAAAAGTTGCTAAAAGTCATTTAAAGGGCTTTTTTTTGTAATCTAACTACGTGTTGTAGTTTACTGCTGCGGCTTAATAAAAGTCTAATCAAGAAGTATAGCTTTTTTATGAATGCATAAAATTAAAAAAGCCCATGGCTGTGATAACCATAGGCTTTTGTTAACTTTTACCTGAATTACTTAAGTACTGGCACTTCTTCTGTGCCGGTAACATGAGCTTCGATACGGCGATTGGCTTCGTTTGCTTCTGCAGAGCTTCCTTCAATCAGTGGCTGAGTTATACCGTAGCCTTTAGATGATACTTTGCTCGATGCAACCCCGTACTCATTGATAAGGATCTCGGCAACCGCTGCGGCGCGGCGCTCAGAAAGCGCCATATTGTAATCAGCTTTACCTGTATTTGAAGCATGACCAGAGATAGTCACTTCGGCATTAGGGTGCTGACTCATGTATTCAGCAAGCTCCTTGATATCACCGTATGATGACTCTTGTACCGTGGCGGAGTTGGTAGCGAACTTAGCTTCGATATCAAACTTGTCTTCAGCTTCTTGATAGATAGTACAACCGTTAGCATCCACTTTGTGAGTCGATGGTGTATTAGGGCACTGATCCATATCATCAGTCACGCCATCATTGTCAGAGTCTGCCACTATTACAGGTGCTACAACCGGAGCAGGCTTTGACTTGCTACCAAAACGATAACTTAGCTCAAGCCCCCAGTAGTTACTTTCCATCTCTAGGGTTTTCCACTTATCTTCGTCAAGGTTTTCATAACGACGGTACTTAGCTTGGATTTTAAGGTTATCGGTAATGTTATAACCAATGCCTGCTCCTACGTATGGAGCGACGCCATTATCGCTGTAGTATTCACTACCATAGTTCTTGTTGTTGGAGATGATGTAGTTAAAGGCACCCGCTTCGGCAGACAGGCTCCAATCACCAGCAAACGGCCAAAATGCCACTAGGCCAAGGTTCATTCCTTTAGCACCAACGTCATTTAGCTTGTTTGAATAGTCGACCCACTGAGCTCGACCTAGGTCTCGATAACCTAGCTCTGCACCAAAGTAGTCATTAAATAAATAACCTGCGAATACGTCCCATGCATAAGGGTCGTCCTCACCACAGCTTTTCATGGTTTTTTGATCGCAATTGGGTTGGTAGTTATTGATACCGACACCGCCACCTACATACCAGGGGCTCATGCCATCAGCCGCGCTAGCAGCAAAAGGTAACATCGAAGTAAGCAGAACTGCTTTTAGTGTGTTGTTCATCATTCAAAATCCTTATGTTTTATAAAAACTTCTCCATCTGCTTTTATTCAATGTAAGCAGGGCTAGCACTTATCACGGAGATCCTTTTATGCTTTAGCCAGCTGGCACTATTATCTGCTGCAAATGTAATATTTTCCACTTCAATTGTTAAATTATACGGGTAAATTAGGTTGCAAAAAAAGGGCGCTTTAAAAAGCGCCCTTAAATTTGCAGTGAAATTAGCTCTCAGATGAGGCTGTTACCGAGTCCAAACCCAGTTTTCAATGCTTTCTGGGTCAACCCCGTTAGCCTTGATATAATTCCTGTGGTCGACTAAGCGCTGCAGCATATCAGTGGTGATTGCTACATGCTGGGTTTCATCAATAACGCTTTGCTGGAATAGTTTATACGCCATGTCTATAACCAAGTGGTAACGTGAAGTACCGTTACGCACGCCCATATCAAATGGTGTTGTAGTTGAACCTTCCTCTTCATAGCCTTTGATTCTGAAACGCTTACTGCCTTTATAGTCAAATACCAGTTTCTTAATGGTGTTTGGATAACCGTGATAGTTAAATACCACGCCTTTATCGGTGGTAAATATTTCATCCATCAACCAAGGCTTACTTTGGAACTCTAAGCTACCTAGGCCACTACTTGTAAGCTCGGTAACACTCACGAAACGAATACGTACACGTGGTAAGAGCTCGCGGATAAGTACCAGTGAGGCCATTGCTTCTTGGGTGACGTAGTCCCCACAACCAACAAGAACTACATCAGGACTTTCATCTGAGGCAAAGTCCCAAACCATGACACCGTCTTTAGCTTGTTGGCGGGCTTCATTGAGCGTGAGCCATTGTGGCAGATCTTTCTTACCTGCAACTAAGATGTTTAACTTGTCTCGATCGGCATAGGCGCGTTCGGTGTAAACCAGTGTACTGTTACCATCTGCGGGTAGATAAGCCGAAATGATCTTAGGATGTTTCTCGAGCATAGCACCTAGGAAAGATGGATTTTGATGTGAGTAACCATTGTGATCTTGACGCTCAAGTAGTGATGACAATACTACGTTACAAGCAGGTACAGGCTTACGGAAGTGCACACCTTGGCTTGCGTATACGTATTTACAGTATTGATCTGCCATCGATGATACAACCTGCGAGAAAGCCTCATAAGTTGGGAACATCGCATGGCGACCCGTTACGGTATAACCATGTAGCATACCGAACAATAGGTTTTCTGAAAGTAGCTCAATGACTCGGCCATCACGGGACATGTCTTCATCCCAGCTTTCTATAGGCCACTGCCATGCACGACTCGTTTCTTCAAACACTGCTTGTAGCTGGTTTGAATAGGTTTCATCCGGGCAGAAAATACGTAGATTGCGTTGGTCGCGATTGAGCTTAAAGGCATCACGCATCCATTCACCCATCTTATACATAGATAAGCCGCGATGACCGCGTGGAGTTTCCGGGCCGTAGGCAAGCTTTTCAAGATCGGGTTGTGCCAATGCTCGAACCACTTCACCGCCGTAGCTTAAATGTTGTCGACCACAAGACAGTTCTTTAGGCGGTAGCAGAGACTGAATGTCTTGGTCGAAGATAAGCTCGCCTTTGTCGCTGATGCTATATAACTCGCTGAACTTGTAGCTGGCTAGCCATGTATTGAGGGCATCTAGATGCCCCTTGTCGCTAGCACACTTATTAACGATAACTTGGTGGGATTCGCAGTTACCCTCTAACTTCTTACCATTAAACTCAGCTGTACCCGTCCAGCCTTTTGCCGTACGCATCAAGATCACTGGCCAGCGCGGCTTTACAATGTCTTCGCCAGCGCGAGCTCGGGTCTGGATGTCATTGATCATTTCATATGACTTATCCATTGCCGCAGCCATTTGAAGGTAAACGTCTTCTTCTAGCTGGTCATCAACAATGATTGGCTGATAGCCTAAGCCTCTAAACTCAAGGTCGAGCTCTTCATGGCTCATACGCCCCATACGAGTTGGGCCAGAGATCTTGTAGCCGTTAATATGAACGATAGGCAGCACAGCACCATTGTTCTTTGGTGAAACAAGGCGGTTAGCGTACCAAGATGCGGCTAGTGGCCCAGTTTCAGATTCCCCATCACCAATTAGACACGCTGCAATCAGATCTGGATTATCTAACACGGCGCCCCAAGCAACAGACAGTGAATAGCCTAATTCGCCGCCTTCTAGGATTTGGCCTGGCGCTTCAGGGTTTGCATGGGAAGGGTAGCCATAGGCTGCTGAGAATTTCTGGCAAATATCGGTAATACCGTCTTCGTTATATGGAATGGTGTCTGGGTAGAAATGGCTTAAGGAGCCTTCCATAAATAAGTTTGCTTGAACGGCTGGGAAGCCGTGACCAGGACCGACCAAGTAAACGAAGGAGCGTTTGTGTTTGCTGATAAGTCTGTTGACGTTAGCATAAACAAAGTTGATCCCCGGACAGGTTCCCCAGTGGCCGAGTAGCCTTGGCTTGATATCGCTATGTTCGAGTGCGCGTTTATGCAGCACGTTTTTCTTTAAGTAAATTTGTGATGTCGCTAGAAAGTTAGTTGCTCGAACAAATTTCTTTAGTGCGACAATTTCTTGCTGATGTGCCATAAATATCTCCATTTACGTAATCATAAAGTTAAACAAATTTCATATTGGTCACTATATTTGTAATTTTATTACGAGAATGTGGCCTAGCTCCGATTTTTTGAATGCAATTTGTACAAAAAGTATCGCCAGCAGGATGTGAGAATTGTGTTAATTTGGTTATTTTGAGTGGTGTGGTTTGTGGGAAGGTGTGATGCTGATGTCAGGTAAGTGCTGAACTGTGATCTATATCGCTCAGGGTTGAAGCAATGCTATGCTATTTTGCTGCGCGGAATACAGCAGGCGTGATGTAGTTTTTTCACGTTTAAGACAATTTGAAAATAAAATCTGCTGTTATTTAAATACTTAGGAAGGTTAATACAGGATAGACACCATCGATGGCTGGTTTAGCTCGATTGGGTTTGTCATGGGGATTGAAATAATATGATAGAAACAACGGTTAATTTTCTCAATGCGCTGCTTTGGGGAAAACTATTAGTATATGGTCTGGTTGGTGCTGGACTGTACTTTACAATTCGACTGGCATTTATTCAGCTTACTCATTTTAAGCATTCTGGCGAAATCATGCTTAAGAGTCGTCAAGGCGGCGGACGAAGCGGCCTTTCTTCTTTCCAGGTTTTCTGTACCAGTATGGCGGCTCGTGTTGGCGCTGGTAATATGGCCGGTGTGGCGGTTGCGATTACAGCGGCAGGCCCAGGTGCAGTATTCTGGATGTGGCTTATTGCCATCCTAGGTATGGCAACGGCAATGGTTGAGTCAACATTGGCGCAGGTTTATAAAGTACGCGATCAAGACGGGCAATACCGCGGTGGCCCTTCCTATTACATGGAAAAGGGCCTTGGTCAGCGTTGGATGGGAATTTTATTCTCAATCTTCTTGATCATTGCTTTCGGCCTAGTGTTTAACGCTGTTCAAGCCAATACCATTACTGGTGCAATGACTCAGGTCTTTAATTTAGATGCGACTTACGTCGGCATCGCAATTGTGATCCTCAGTGCCTTTGTGATTATGGGCGGCTTAAATAAAGTGGCTAAGGTATCGGAAATCGTCGTTCCGATTATGGCTATTGCCTATATCTTGATCGCTTTTGTTGTTGTGGCAATGAACATCGAGAAGCTTCCTGATGTATTTATGCTGGTGATAAAGAGTGCGTTCGGTCTGCAAGAAGCCGTTGCAGGTGGTGTGGCATATACTATCGCTCAAGCGATGCAAGCTGGTATCGCTCGAGGTTTATTCTCTAACGAAGCGGGTATGGGTAGCGCGGCAAACGTCGCAGCGAGTGCATCGCCAAATCCAAATCATCCAGCGTCGCAAGGCTTTGTACAGATGATGGGTGTTTTTGTCGATACCATAGTTATCTGTACAGCAACAGCGGCAATTATTTTATTGGCGGGTGACTTAGGTTCAGACGGTGATGGCATTAAGCTAACCATCGAGGCATTGACACAACACGTTGGACCTTGGGGTGGTGGATTTGTTGCATTAGCAATTTTGCTATTCTGCTTTACCTCTATCATTGCTAACTACTCTTATGCTGAAACCAACGTAATGTACTTGTCGGGTAACAGCAAGAAAGCACTGCCTATCTTTAGAGTGTGCGTTTTAGGTATGGTGATGTTCGGTGCTGTAGCTAAGATTGGTCTAGTGTGGAACTTAGCCGATGTGTCTATGGGCCTAATGGCGACTGTGAACATTATTGCCTTATTACTGCTGTCTGGTTTAGCGATTAGAGTGATTAACGATTATCGTCAACAATTAAAAAGTGGCGAAACTCCAACCTTCGATGCAAGCAAGTTCCCTGAGCTATCTAATTTAGAAGGTGGGATCTGGACCAGCAAAACCGTTGAAGAAGAAGCCAAGGCTCAGGCTAAGGCCGAAGCGAAAGCAGAAGCTGCTGGCGCTTAATCTATAAGCGGTATCAGTACAATCTAAAAAACCACGCCGTTTAAGCGTGGTTTTTTTGTTTTTGTTCAGTATCATTGTCTTAGAATATCTTTAAAGGACCTATGCATGCTGATCTTAGTCTCTCCAGCAAAAACACTCGATTTTGACAATCCTCCCGGCAGCGAAAACTATTCAATGCCAACGTTACTCGATCAAAGTGAACAGCTGATTGAAGTTTGCCGTAAGTTAACACCGACTGATGTGGCAACACTGATGAAGGTTAGTGATAAAATTGCAGGCTTAAACGTAGCAAGATTTAGCTCTTGGCAAAAAGAGTTCACTCCGACGAATGCTAAGCAAGCTGTATTCGCTTTTCGAGGTGATGTATACACAGGGCTTGACGCCGATACTCTTTCGCCACAGAGCTTGGATAGGGCCCAGCAGCAGTTGCGGATCCTGTCGGGTCTATATGGTTTGCTTAAACCTCTGGATTTAATGCAGCCCTATCGTTTGGAGATGGGCACTCGTTTGGCGAATGAGCGAGGCACAAACCTCTATCAATTCTGGGGCGATATCATCACTGATGAGTTAAACCAAACGACGGCAGAGCAGGGGAGTGAGTTTATTATTAACCTCGCGTCAAATGAATACTTTAAAGCGGTTAAGCCTAAAAAACTAAACGCAGGCTTGATTACTCCAGTGTTTAAAGACTGCAAGAACGGTCAGTACAAAGTGATTAGCTTCTTTGCCAAAAAAGCTCGTGGCATGATGGTACGTTATATTTTAGATAATAATGTCGACTCGTTAGAGGCGTTGACCAAGTTCGATACAGCTGGTTATTACTACAGTGAGAAGGACTCGACAGTGAACGAGCCCGTCTTTTTGCGTGAAGAGCAATAGTGGTCAGTAACGCTAGTCGAAAAAGTTAAAAAGCAGCCTGATGGCTGCTTTTCTATTTTTAAGCTTACAAAATTTTATAATTAGGCCCCTCTTATCAGGGCTCCAGAGGCTTTATTAGAGACGGTAACTATCTCATCTGCATCGAATATGATTAATCTCTTAAATCCTTATTCACAGACTCAGAAGTCTATCTGATAGGTTTGACAGTACCGAAATTAAGTTTATATAAAGCTGTTCGAAATCTAGAGGCATTAAAAAAGCTGGGCAGCGATAAGAACATTGCAGTCCCTTTGAGTTTAGGATCAACTTCAACAGTTAAGGATACAACAAGTTCGTTAGTATAAATAAAACGAAGGGCTCTTTGTTGTAATTTCACCGCTACAAGATTGTCTCTATAGTCCGTATGGTTTTTTTATTGGCCATTAAGCAGAGACAAACTGTCTCTAAGACCATGTAGAGATAGATGTTTATTATGAGTTTTCTCTGTTTTTATTACTTATATCTCACTTTTAAAAACAATCTAGCAAAAAGTGTGCTTTACCTCCCGACTATATCTGTAAGGCAACGCTATATTAGGGCGTCGGTTTGTTTTAGGAGAAATGGCTCGTAATGAATATAGAACTAATGCAGCAACGAGCAGACCATGCCGTTGTATTGTTGAAAGCGTTAGCCAATGAACGTCGTTTATTTATCTTGTGCTACCTTCTTAATGAAGGCGAGATGTGCGTTGGTGAAATGAACAAGAAATTGGGTTTAAGCCAATCAGCTCTGTCCCAACATTTAGCTTGGTTACGTAAAGATAATTTAGTGGAAACACGCAAGGAAGCTCAAACGGTTTATTATTCGTTAAAGAGTAACGAAGTTGCAGAGATCATTAAATTATTGAACAACATCTATTGTGAAAGCTTAAAGACAGTAGCTTAGTTAAAGCTAAGGCCAGTTGTTAGCTGAGATGGTTTATTTTGCTAACGAGGCTCTTGTCTGGAAAGTCAGCACCGTGGATGTAAAATAGAGAGGCTTGCCTCTCTATTTTTTTATCTACTGATTCTGAAGTCTTGGTATCAGAGCTGTTGGGTTGGGATGTTTGAAAGGTTTTATTGCACCCAGTTAGCAGATTAATTTCATGCTTGACGCATATTAGAGTCTTTATCATTTATTGCAATGTACAGTAATGGCAAATTTCAGATATAAAAAAACCGGCCAAGGCCGGTTTTTTTCATTTGCTTTAAACTAAAATTAAGCTACTAGAGCTTTGATTTTAGCATTCAAGCGTGACTTATAACGAGCAGCCTTATTCTTGTGAATAAGACCTTTAGTCGCCATACGGTCAACAATTGGTTGTGCTACAGCGAAAGCAGCAGTAGCTGTCGCGTGGTCACCTGCATTGATTGCAGCAATTACTTTTTTAACGTAAGTACGTAACATTGAGCTACGGCTAGCGTTGTGTTGGCGACGCTTTTCAGATTGAAGCGCGCGCTTCTTTGCAGACTTGCTATTAGCCAAGGTGCAACTCCTAAAACTGGGTTTGGTATTTTTAAGGTCGAGGAATATGCCGTATTTTTGTCACTTTGTCAATGACAATGTTCGAATCAATCTGATTAACTCAAAATAATCCAACCAGCTTGGCTATCTTCAACCTAACTCGTGTAATATGTGGCCCAATTCTAGCAGGTATTACCATGAGACAATAGAGGCAATACCAATTTTTACGTGATATTGCCTAAAGTAATTTAGCTCTATTTCGGAGCAGGGGGCGTTTTGAGCAAGAAGTTAGTGAAGTCAGGCATTATCGTGAGTGCTATGACGTTGATTTCCCGTGTTTTAGGTTTAGTTCGAGATGTTGTTATAGCGAACCTTTTGGGAGCAGGAAGTAGTGCGGATGTATTTTTCTTTGCGAATAAAATTCCCAACTTTTTAAGACGCCTGTTTGCCGAGGGCGCTTTTGCACAAGCATTTGTCCCCGTTTTAACTGAGTACCAAGAAAAAAACACCAGTGAAGAGGTCAGAGAGCTGATTTCCAAAGTCGCAGGTACCTTGGGGATACTGGTCACTGTCGTGACTTTAGTCGGGGTAATTGCTTCTCCTGTCCTAGCTGCGCTGTTCGGCGGAGGCTGGTTTTTAGCCTGGGTGAATGACGAGCCTAATGGAGCAAAGTTTGAACTAGCCTCCTTGATGTTGAAGATTACCTTCCCTTATTTGTGGTTTATCACCTTTACCGCTTTAGCGGGATCGATTTTAAATACCCGTGGTCGTTTTGCAGTCTCAGCCTTTACCCCGGTGTTTTTAAACATCGCTATTATCGCTGCAGCCATCTATCTTGCGCCAAATCTGAGTCAGCCCGAAATCGGCTTGGCTTGTGGTGTGTTTTTAGGTGGTTTAATTCAGTTTTTGTTCCAAATACCTTTCTTAATGAAAGAAAAGGCGGTGGTTAAGCCAAGCTGGGGCTGGAATCATCCTGGTGTGACCAAAATTCGTACCTTAATGATCCCGGCACTGTTTGGTGTATCTGTCTCACAAATAAACCTGCTACTCGACACGTTTATTGCAAGCTTCTTAATGACGGGGTCAATCAGTTGGCTATATTACTCAGACCGATTACTCGAGTTTCCGCTCGGTTTATTTGGTATTGCTATCGCAACCGTTATATTACCAGCGTTATCTAAGCGTCATGTGAATGCTGAAAGTGTTGAGTTTGCAAAAACTATGGACTGGGGCGTAAAAGCGATAATCTTATTAGGCCTACCAGCAATGTGCGGCCTTATCATGTTGGCTAAGCCTATGCTGATGGTGCTATTTATGCGCGGTGCATTCAGTTATAACGATGTTGAAATGGCATCTTATAGTTTGATGGCGTATGGCAGTGGCCTTCTCAGCTTTATGTTGATAAAAATCTTGGCCCCTGGCTATTACTCCAGACAAGATACCAGAACGCCAGTTCGCTACGGGATTATTGCTATGGTGAGTAATATGGTGTTTAACCTTATTTTTGCGATCCCATTCGGTTATGTCGGCTTAGCTATTGCGACTTCGATGTCGGCGCTGCTTAACGCAGGTCTATTGTATCGCGGGCTGCATAAGGCAAATGTCTATCGAGTCAACAAGGCTACCGTGATGTTTTTAGTTAAATCAGCAATAGCGGCTGGGGTAATGTTACTGGTATTGTTTCAGTTCGACCCGACAACACCGCAGTGGCTTGATTTATCCTTTGTTGAACGCAGTTATACCTTGGCTAAATTGATTGTATTTGCAGCAGTCGCATACTTTATTTGCCTAGTTTGCCTCGGAATTCGTCCTTGGAAGATGAAAGCTGCAGTTTGAGTGCTGATTATAAAGGCTAGCTGGTATATAATCCGCCCATTTACTCTCATGTGTCGTGTAAGATAATGGAATTAATCCGCGGTATTCATAACATTTTGCCGAAACATCGAGGTTGCGTATTAAGCATAGGCAACTTTGATGGTGTTCACCGTGGTCATGCGGAAGTGATTAATCGGTTAGTCAAGAAAGCAGAGCACCTAGGTTTGCCTGCCGCAGTGATGACCTTTGAGCCACAACCGCGAGAGTTATTTCAGGGTGAAAGTGCACCAGCTCGTTTAAGTTTGTTGCGAGACAAGATAGTCTTGCTCGATGAGCTAAAGATCGACCGCTTATTGTGTGTAAACTTTAATAATAAGTTTTCCAGTTATAGCGCTGAAGATTTTATTGAGCAGTTACTCGTTAAGGCTTTAGGTGTTAAGTACTTAGTTGTTGGTGACGATTTTTGCTTTGGTAAACAGCGCCAAGGTAATTTTGATATGTTACGCAAAGCCGGTGAGAAATTCGGTTTTGCAGTGGTTAGCACTCAAAGTTTTATTTTGGGCGATAAGCGTGTCAGTTCAACGGAAATCCGCAAGTTACTTGCAAAAGGCAACCTAGAGCAAGCAAGACGATTATTAGGGCACCCTTTCACCTTAAGTGGCAAGGTGGCTCATGGTGAGAAAATTGGTCGAACGATTGGTTTTCCTACTGCTAATATTGCTTTAAAGCGTAAAGTTACACCTGTTCGAGGTGTATTTGCGGTCAAGCTATATTGGGATAACAGCGATATATATGAAGGCGTGGCTAACGTTGGCTTTAGACCTACGGTAAACGGCCAAGTCTGTCAGTTAGAAGTCCACCTATTTGATTTTGACGGCGACCTTTATGGTAAAACCGTCGAAGTGGAGTTAGTGGCAAAGATTAGAGACGAGCAGCCATTTGGATCGTTAGATGCGCTGAAAAAACAAATTAAAGATGATGCCAATAGAGCGAAAGCCCTACTTGGTAGCGATGCAGGCTGAACAGCTTAGCGAACAAAACGGTAAAGGATCAATGAGCGACTATAAATCTACTTTGAATTTGCCGGAAACAGAGTTTCCGATGCGTGGTAATTTGGCTAATCGTGAGCCAGAGATGTTAAAATCTTGGACCGAAAATGGACTGTACCAACAGATCCGTGAAAGCCGTAAAGATGCCAAACCGTTTATTTTGCATGATGGTCCTCCATATGCGAACGGTGACATTCATATTGGCCACTCAGTAAACAAAATTCTTAAAGATATTATTATTAAGTCAAAAACCATGTCTGGTTTTGACGCGCCATACATTCCTGGTTGGGACTGTCATGGTCTACCTATCGAGCTTAAAGTTGAGCAAAAAGTGGGTAAGCCAGGCCATAAGGTTACAGCGGCTGAATTCCGTCAGAAATGTCGTGAATATGCGGCTAAACAGGTAGACGGTCAACGTGATGATTTTATCCGTTTAGGCGTATTTGCTGATTGGCAAAATCCATATTTAACGATGGATTACAGCACTGAAGCTAACATCGTCCGTTCACTTTCAAAAGTAATTGATAATGGCCATCTGCACAAAGGTGTTAAGCCCGTGCATTGGTGTACTGATTGTGGTTCTGCTTTGGCTGAAGCTGAAGTTGAATATGAAGACAAGATGTCACCAGCTATCGATGTGGCTTTCACTGTTGTCGATAAGCCAGCCTTACTTGCTAAGTTCGGTGTAAATGAATACCCACATAACATCTCTATGGTTATCTGGACGACGACACCTTGGACTCTGCCTGCTAACCGTGCGTTAGCTGTAGGGGCTAATGTTGAGTACACCTTAGTTGAGATGGTTAAAGAAGGTCAGGCACAAGCATTAGTGCTAGCGACTGATTTGTATGAATCATGTGTTGAGCGTTTTGGCGCTGAATCTCACACTGTGCTTGGTACCGTTGCGGGTAGTGATTTAGAACTTCTGCGTTTTAACCACCCATTCTATGATTTCGATGTTCCCGTTATTTTAGGCGATCACGTTACTGTTGATTCAGGTACGGGTGTGGTTCATACCGCTCCAGGTCATGGTCAAGACGACTTCGTGGTTGGTCAAAAGTACGGCCTAGAAGTGGCTAACCCAGTTGGTGATAACGGCGTTTACAAGCCAGATACAGAAATCTTCGCTGGTTTACATGTATTTAAGGCTAACAAGAACGTTGTTGAACTGCTAGAAGAGAAGGGTGCACTACTTAATCATGTACAGATTAAGCACAGCTACCCACATTGCTGGCGCCACAAAACACCTATTATTTTCCGTGCAACACCGCAGTGGTTCATCTCGATGGATCAAAAAGGTCTACGTCAGCAAGCATTAGGTGAAATTGAGCAGACTCAGTGGATCCCTGACTGGGGCCAAAGCCGTATCGAGAAGATGGTGGAGAACCGTCCTGATTGGTGTATTTCACGTCAACGTACATGGGGCGTGCCTATTACCTTATTTGTACACCGTGAAACAGAAGAGCTTCATCCTGATAGCGTGTCGCTAATGGAGCGCGTTGCGGCTCGTATCGAGCAAGAAGGCATTCAAGCTTGGTGGGATCTAGATGCATCAGAGCTATTAGGTGATGAAGCTGACCAATACCGTAAAGTTACCGACACATTAGATGTTTGGTACGACTCGGGTTCTACTTTCTCGTCGGTTGTTGCTGCGCGCCCAGAGTTTAATGGCCACCCAATTGATCTGTACCTTGAAGGTAGCGATCAACACCGTGGTTGGTTTATGTCATCGCTAATGATTTCGACTGCGATGAACGGTAAGGCACCTTATAAGCAAGTGCTTACTCACGGTTTTACCGTTGATGGACAAGGCCGTAAGATGTCTAAGTCTGTTGGTAACGTGATTGCACCACAGCATGTGACTAACAAGCTAGGTGCTGACATTCTACGCTTATGGGTTGCAGCAACAGATTACAGCGGTGAAATGACTGTATCTGATCAGATCCTAAACCGTAGTGCAGACGCGTACCGTCGTATCCGTAACACGGCTCGATTCCTATTGGCTAACATCAATGGCTTTAATCCTGAAACTGATATGGTTGCAGTTGAAGACATGGTTGCCTTGGATCGTTGGGTTGTTCGCCGCGCAGCAGCACTACAACAAGAGTTACTAGAAGCGTATGACCAGTACAACTTCCACTTAGTCACACAAAAGTTGATGCAGTTCTGCTCTGTTGAGCTAGGCAGCTTCTACTTAGATATCATCAAAGACAGACAATACACAGCGAAAGAAGACAGCAATGCTCGTCGTAGCTGTCAGTCTGCACTGTATCTTATCTCTGAAGCTATGGTTCGCTGGATAGCGCCAATTCTAAGCTTTACCGCTGACGAAATCTGGAAGCTACTTCCAGGTGAGCGCGGTGAGTACGTGTTTACTGAAACTTGGTACCAAGGTTTACAGTCAGTCGCACTTGAATCTGATCTAAGCGATGAGTACTGGGATCAATTACTTGCTGTTCGCGCAGAAGTAAACAAGGTGATTGAGAACGCACGACGTGAAAAACAAGTCGGTGGTTCATTAGAAGCTGAAGTGACCTTGTATGCTGATGAGGCACTTCAAGCGGTACTTGAGAACTTAGGTGATGAGCTACGTTTCGTATTGCTAACCTCTAAGACTGAAGTTGTTGCTCTAGCTCAAGCACCAAGTGATGCAATTGAGACAGAACTTGCTTCATTGAAGTTAAGCTTGAAGAAGTCAGAAGCTGAGAAGTGTGAACGCTGCTGGCACCATAGAGAAGATGTTGGCGCAGTAGCCGAGCATCCAACTCTATGTACTCGCTGCGTAACTAATATCGAAGGCGAAGGCGAAACTCGTCAGTTTGCTTAAGTAAGTGATAGCAACGGCTCTTTTATAGGGCCGTTGTTTTTTTGTAAGTTAATTTTGTATTGTTTATCATTTTATTCTAAAGAATACGAGTTGATGCTATCTATGGAAAAGGAACAGTTGATGCCAACTAACTGGAAAGACAGTGGCCTGCGTTGGTATTGGGTCGTTGTGTTGGTTTTTTTAGCCGACCAACTATCTAAGCAATGGGTATTGTCGAATTTTGACCTATATGAGTCGATTCAGTTACTGCCAGTGTTTAATTTTACCTATGTACGTAACTATGGCGCTGCGTTTAGCTTCTTGAGTGATGCTGGCGGATGGCAACGTTGGTTGTTTACCTTCGTAGCAGTTGGCTTTAGCGTATTGTTATCGGTTTGGCTGCGTCAGCAACCAAGCAAGATGTGGCGCTTAAATCTTGCATACACCTTAGTGATCGGCGGTGCATTAGGTAACTTAATTGACCGCCTACAACATGGCTACGTAGTCGACTTTTTAGATTTCTATTGGAATACTAGTCATTTCCCTGCATTTAATATTGCTGACTCGGCAATTTGTGTTGGGGCAGGACTTATTATTTTGGATTCTTTTGTTGCCGGTAAAGACGACAAGAAATCAGATGGTATAAAGGAGTAACTTAAGTGTCAGAGATGCATTCAGTTTTATGTCATATGAATATTGTACTTGAAGACGGTTCTACTGCAGAAAGCACTCGCTCAAGTGGTAAGCCTGCAAGATTCAACGTGGGGGATGAGAGTTTGAGCCCAGCGTTTGAAGCTGAGATAGTTAACCTTAAAGAGGGTGACAAGCACAGCTTTACACTGCAGCCTGCCGATACTTTTGGTGAGTCGAATCCCGATGCTGTTCATCATATGGACAGAAGTCGTTTTCCTGCTGACATGAAACTGGAATCTGGCGTGATAGTGAGCTTTGCTGGCCCTGGTGGCAGTGAGATCCCAGGTATGGTGAGAGACGTGGTCGCTGACTCAGTGACCATAGATCTGAACCATCCACTCGCAGGTCAAGTGTTAACCTTTGAGCTTGAAGTGGTACAGGTACTGTAATTATGAATATTCTTCTGGCAAATCCTCGTGGTTTTTGTGCAGGTGTTGATCGCGCCATTAGTATTGTTGAGCGCGCATTAGAGTTATTTTCTCCACCTATTTATGTCAGGCACGAAGTGGTTCATAACCGCTACGTGGTGCAGAACTTGAAAGAACGTGGTGCCGTGTTTGTCGAAGAGCTAGATCAAGTACCAGACGATAGCATCGTTATCTTTAGTGCTCATGGTGTATCTCAAGCCGTTCGAGCCGAAGCTAAGAGACGCGGCTTAAAGGTGTTCGATGCGACTTGTCCTCTTGTCACTAAGGTTCATCTACAGGTCGCTCGTGCAAGCCGTAAAGGTATTGAGTGCATCTTAATTGGTCATGCAGGACACCCTGAAGTGGAAGGCACCATGGGTCAGTACGACAACTCTGCTGGTGGCGTACATTTAGTTGAGTCACCTGAAGATGTAGCAAAGCTTGTGGTCAAAGATCCTGACAACCTTTGCTTTGTGACTCAAACAACCTTATCAATGGACGATACCGCGGATGTGATCTCGTCTTTACAGAAAAAGTACCCTTCAATCGAAGGGCCGCGTAAGGATGATATCTGCTACGCGACGCAGAACCGCCAAGACGCAGTTCGCAATGTTGCTGAAGAAGTGGAACTATTTATCGTCGTTGGCTCCAAGAACAGTTCTAACTCAAATCGTCTGCGTGAGTTAGCACAGAAGAAAGGCACACAAGCTTTCTTAGTGGATAATGCCGATGACGTGGATGCCACATGGTTTAATGGCGTAGAACGCGTTGCCGTAACCGCTGGGGCATCTGCGCCAGAGGTCTTGGTTAAGCAGGTTGTCGATGCGATTGCTAAAATGGCACCGAGCGTAGTAACAGAGGTCGAAGGTCAACTCGAAGATACTGTTTTCGCGGTACCTGCTGAGCTTCGTTGAGGCTTCGTGAAGTTGAGATACAAATTGAATTAAATAAAAAGAGGCTTAGGCCTCTTTTTTTTCGCTTAAAATTCAGCCATATCTTGTATGTTAATCAGGAGTGCGCATTAATCACCACAACTCAACATTCGACTAATCTACTATTAACCTGTATGCTTTCATATTACTATAAGTCACCGATTTTAAACATTAAAAATAAATTTTAACGTCAAGAATATGACGAATACTGAGGAATTGACGGAATGAACACCAAAGAGAAAGGACTTTCATTGATTGAAGTGTTAGTTGCTTTGGTTATTTTGACCGTCGGCTTGATCGGCGTTTTCAATCTTCATGTGATCTCTAAGCGCGGTAGTTTCGAGTCTTTCCAGCAGACTCAGGCCGCCTATCTCGCCAACGATATTATTAGTCGTATCAAATTAAACCGTTCTCAGCTTACATCGTATGCAGGTACTTACAGTGGCACGTTATCTATTCCGGGCAAACGTTGCGATGTTTCTGTGGGGCAACCTATTGATACCTGTAATACATTTGAGACTCGATTATGGGATCTCTATCAATTGGATCAGCAAGTTTTAGGCTACTCAGAAGTGCTTGATGGTAAAAAAGTTGGCGGGTTAGATAACGCTACAGCTTGTATAGAAGCAAAGGATAGTGGTGAGGTAACTGTTGTACTTAGTTGGCGTGGAATGAATAAAGTAAATAAAGCTGGGCCTCTTCAACCCGTTTTTGTGCGTGGTTGTGGTGAAAGTAAAAACAAGAACCAGCGTCGATTTTACTTCATTAATACGGTAATTCTTTAATCTTATGAATACGGATAATAAATTAAGTCATGCGCAGTGGGGATTTTCGCTTGTTGAGCTGATGGTCGCAATGGTCGTGAGTTTATTTTTGACTCTTGGTGTTTTCTCAATGTTCGCAATGTCTTCTACGAACGTGACAACTACTAGTCAGTTTAATCAGCTGCAAGAAAATGGCCGAATTGCACTTGCTCTAATTGAAAGAGATGTTAGTCAACTAGGCTTTATGGGGGATATGACAGGTACCGACTTTGTGCTTGGGATGAATACAACGATTGACGCCCCTGCTATTGCTGCTGCCAATGATTGTATAGGGGCTGGGGCTAACAATGCGAGCTTTCCAAATAATCAGGCTGCTCATTTTAGACGCATTTGGGGTTATGAACATAGCGCTGGAGGTGGGGGAATGGCATGTATTCCTGATGTATCAGTCGATACCGATGTATTGCAAGTTAAGCGGTTAATCGGACCGTCTATAGCGCCTGCTGCACTGAATTCAAATCGCTATTATATGGCGACAACGTCTAGCCAGGCCGTTATTTTTGCCGGAGATCAAGCTGTACCGCCGCTAACTAACTCCCGAATTTGGGAGCTTCAACATCATGTGTATTTCATACAAACTGATAATAATGTGCCCGTACTTATGCGTAGAGTGTTAGGTAAAGGCGGAATGAAATCAGGAAGTAGCTATGAACAACTCGTTGAGGGGGTAGAAAATATTAGAGTTATGTATGGCTTTGATAGTAACGGCGATAAGAGTGCTGATAGCTTTAGGCCAGCACAAAGCACTACAAGCTTTATGTGGGATAACACCGCTTTACAGCGTTTAGTCGCGGTTCGTATTTATGTATTAGTGCGCTCTCTTGAAGAAGATAATAGTTATACAAACAACACCGTTTATACGCTTGGTGACAAAGAAATAGCGGCAAATGGTGATGGTTTTCGTCGCAAGGTCGTTATGACCACCGTCGTGCTTGAAAATCCCATTTTGCTTTAGGACATTATGTATGAAAATCAAAAAACAGAAGGGAGTTGTACTTTTTTTCTCTCTTATTATTTTGCTGATTATGACGGTAATTGGTGTAGCGCTAGCTATAAACTCTAATCAATCTATAAAAATGGCCGGGGCGGGGTCTGAGAGGATCGAAGCGATGGTTGAAGCTCATGGCGCGTTGGATAAAGTTTTAGCGGCAAAAGCTGGAACTACTTTAGCAAATATCAATGCTTCGCAAACAGTCGTTGACGATACATTTAATGCATCTAGTACTTTAGCACCTATGGTTGATGGTGATGTGGCTTGTCAAAGAAGTTCGGCCGCGAGTGGCGCAAATTTGATTAGCTGTAGGCGCGTGGAGGTTTCTACTGATGCAAGTTTCGGACGAAATAATATGGGTCGAGTCAGTATAGTCACTGGCGTAGAGCAAGAAGTATTAACTGGGAGTTAACTATGTTGGGTAAGCGAATTTTAACAGCGGTAGCATTTGCTGTAGTCGTTCTCTCTGGCGCAAGTCATAGTGATGATACTGAGCTCTATGTTTATGAATCGACCGCTCGGTCTGGGGCAAGACCTCAAGTGCTCATTATCTTTGATAACTCAGGCAGTATGGGGAATATGGTCGATGATGCTGAGGCATTTTATGATCCGGATGTCACTTATCCTGCGGTAGGAAGTGATAATTCTCTACAGGAGAGAATGGTTTATTTTACTAAAGGTGGTATTGATAATACAGCAATGCCTGTGCCTGATAGCCCATCAGAAAGCCGTCGTTTTTTATCAGAGATAAACGGTTGTGAGACCTCTTGGGAATATTTAAAGAATTACGGTGTGTTTACCGGTTTTTTCAGGGAGTATGGCTTTTCAGGGCAAAATGGGACTTGGCAGGAAGTGCCCGATAACAATGGCGCTAATATAACTCATATTGATTGTTTCGATGATATTGAAGGTAAAAAATGGCGTAATGCTCCTAATCAACCTTCAGGGTTTCCAATTGATAGTGCTGGTAATAAGAAAAATCCAATTCGCTATGCCGAGGTTAATGCTAGTTCAACCACTGCTGAAATTGATGCAGCACATACAAAAGCACAGCAGACTGGCTTTGGTACAGGTCAATCAATAACCCTCTATACCGATAACTATTTACGCTGGTATCACGGCGACCAAGAAAGTGTACCTCAGACCCGTTTAGCAATCGCAAAAGAAGTGATTAAAAATACCATTGTCACAACGCCAAGTGTGGATTTCGGCTTAGCTATTTTTAACATTAACTACCCTCGAGAGGGGGATGGTGATGGTGGACGGATTATCTCTGGTATAAAGGTGATGAACGAAGCGAATAAAATCTCTTTACTGGAAACCATTGATAACTTACCAGCATCGACCAATACGCCGTTATGTGAAACCCTTTATGAAGCCTATCGCTATTTTTCTGGTAAAAGCGTTTATTTCGGTGACGACGATTATAATGTCGGTAACTTAGGTTATAAAAAGAATATCCCCCCTCGCGACACGCACAAGGATGTTGAATCTGACGGGAAGTATGTTTCGCCTTTTAAAGAATGCCAGAACAGAGCCTATGTCGTGTATATAACCGATGGTGTTCCGACATTAGACAATAATGCTGATCAAAAAGTATTGGAATTACCCGGCGTAAGCTCTAGCGACAAATTTATAAACACTAGCCCCTCTTTTACCAGTTACCTGCCAGCGTTAGCTGGCTGGATGAATACTAATGATGTCAATACATCTGAAGCCTATCCTGATGACCAAAATGTAACGACATTTACGATAGGCTTTAGTGAAGGCGCTGATGCGGCTGCCGCGCTCCTTAAGAAAACGGCAGAGAAAGGGGGGGGAGAGTACTTTCATGCAGCGGATGCGTCCGCTTTACAGGCAGCATTACAACAGGTCTTTTCTCAGATCTTGGAAGTTAACGCAAGCTTTACCTCTCCCTCTATAGCTAGCAATAATTTTGACAGAACACGAACCTTTGATTCCGTCTACTATGCGATGTTTTTACCGAATAAAGGGCCGAGGTGGTCTGGTAACTTGAAAAAGTTCAGAGTAACAGGTGATGGTGATATCGTCGATAAGAGTGGGGCTAATGCTTTAGGCAACGATGGTAATTTAGTGTCATCGGCGTGTTCTTATTGGACATCAGATTCTACCTGTGCCTCAGCTAGTGATGGTGGTGACGGTAATGACGTTAGAGTTGGTGGGGCAGCAGACTCTATAGGATATATACAGAAGAGAAAACTATTGAGTAATATCGGCACTAATGGTGCTATGGCGACATTTAATAAGTCTAACGCATCTAGTTATGCGGGGGGCGATGCTAAACTTTCATTGCATATGGGAGTGGATGAAACCCAACTGGAAGATATGTTTAATTGGGCAAAAGGCTACGATGTCGATGATGATAATGGTAATTCACAGACAGATGATGCCCGTGACGAACTAATGGGTGACCCACTTCATTCTCGGCCATTAGCGATCAACTTTGGTACAGCTAACATACCTGATATTCGTATCATTATGGGAACCAATCATGGTTTTTTGCATATGTTTAAGGATGAAAATGAAACCGTTAGCGAGTCATGGGCCTTCATGCCTTATGAGTTATTACCTAATATTAGAGAGCTAAAGGCAAATGTACCTACGGGCGTCCACTCTGTTTATGGCCTAGATAGTTCACCCGTTAGTTACGTTAAGACTGGTGCATCAGGCTTAGATAAAGCATGGGTCTTTGTTGGTATGCGACGTGGTGGTAAATCTTACTATGCATTTGATGTAACGACTCCAGACTCTCCTAGGTTTATGTGGAAGATTGATCCAGATAGCGCCGGAATGTCTGAGCTAGCACAAACTTGGTCTGAACCCGTAGTGACCCACATCCCAGGTTGGCCTGCAGGCAATACCGATCCGAGTAAAGCTAAACCCGTATTAATTTTTGGTGCGGGTTACTCGCCGTCAACCAAAGATGGCGCTAACGTAGGAATTCAAGACACTGAAGGTCGTGGAGTTTATATTGTTGATGCAGAAACTGGCACTTTAGTGCATACATTTGGGCCTGATTCATCATCAAGTGCGACTCAGATCCCAGGGATAACAGATAGTATTCCGAACTCAGTGGCAGTTTTAGACAGTAACAGCGATAAGTTAACCGATAGGATTTATGCATCAGATACTGGCGGCAATGTTTGGCGACTAGATTTACCAAGTGCTAACCCTAAAGATTCAACCAATCCTTGGACAGCATTTAAATTTGCTGATTTAGGAGGGAGTTCTTTAACAAGCGATAGACGCTTCTTTGCTGAGCCTGTTGTTGCTCAAACGGTTTTTACTAACTTAGCTGAAGTTGATGTGACTTATGATGGCACCACTACGACAGTAAAAACTTATCAGGACATACCTTATGATGCCGTAGCTATTGGGACAGGGCATAGGCCGCACCCTTCAGACAAGACTCGTCAGGATAAGCTATTTACTCTACAAGATCGTAATGTAGTAACACGATCTTTTAATGGAACCAATGGAAATACGGTTCCAGAGCCCATTACTTTGGTGGATCTTTATGATATCACGAGTAAAGCAGCCTCTACTGAATCGGAGGATATTACCTTTGGTAAGAAGTTTGGCTGGTATTATAGCCTAGGAGCGATTGGAGAGAAGAGTCTAGCCGGCGCATCGATTATTCAGGGACGGGTTTACTTTACTTCTTATGTACCCGGTGATACCTCTTCAACCAACCAATGTCTGATTGCTGGAATGGGCCGCCTATATTCTTTTGCTTTACATAAGGGGACTCGTACATATACGCAAGAGTATATTGAATTAGGGGAAAGAGTACCAGATACGCCTCCTCCTCTAATCCCAGAGGGAGATATCTATTTTCCCATTCCAGATGCTCCAAGATTACCTTGCGTTGAGGGAGACGTAAATTGTCCTAAACCACCAGATTGTCAAAATGGTGATGATAAGTGTGTTGGATCGGCTCTTGGGATTAACCGAATTTACTACCATGCAAATGACTAAGGTATTTTATGTTTAATGCTAAAGGTTTTACACTTATTGAGTTAATGATTACTGTTGCAATAATAGGGATCTTGGCATCAATCGCATACCCCTCTTATATCGACTATATTCTTCAAGCCGGACGTTCTGATGCGAAAGTGATACTACTAGAGGCAGCTAATAAACAAGAGCAGCTATATCTAGATAGTCGAACCTATACCGTGAATATGGCCACTTTGGGTTACTCTGCAAGCCCAGCTTTGAGTGAAAATGGTTACTATAAAATCAGTAGTGAAGTCCCTGAAAAAGGACAGTTTAAATTAACTGCTACGGCGACTGGCGATCATGCTTATAGAGACCAAGTCTGTAATACAATGACGATTAATGAGTCAGGAGTTAAGACACCATTGGAGTGTTGGTAATGAATAAAATCATATGTTGCTTGTCTTTAATATTGTTATCGAGTCCAACTGTGATGGCAAAGACAAAAGAGATGAAAGACTATAAATGCTTTCTTAAAACGACCACTGTAGATCAAATAGCCTTCTATTCATGGCCAGTTAATAAGTTACAGTTAAAGATAGCAAAGTTGCCCGCGAGAAAAGTACCAGACAGAAATGATGGTAAGCGAGCTTACATTAAGGAGGTTGTTGAGTGTGTAGGCTTACATGAAACATTTAATACGGCTGCGGGTAAAAAACTAGATAGTCTTACGGTGCGATAATCGCTTTATTTAAAGCAGTAATTTAATCTATTACTGCTTTTCGTTTAGCTACAGCTTGTAGCTGCTGATGAGAATCGACTTTTCCCCGCTCGACCTAATTCAATTGCTTTCGAATTAACATTGGTTTTATTCGTTGGGCAGTACGAAATAACACCAGAAGTAAAACTTCCAGTTATAAGACCGTCAGATGAAAAACTAACGGATTTTTCATCATAAGAAACAAAGTCCTTTGAATTAAAACCGTCTATAACTCTGATCACCTTATCGTCTATACCATTTGTGCTATCAAGTGTTCCAAGTACTCCATTATCGATAAAAACGCTAAAACCATTTTGCCAATCTGTTCCGCATGTTCCATCTCTCAATGGGCAAACTGTAACGGTAGAACCGTAACTTACAGCTTGGCTTCTAGCTAACTGTAATGATTGCTGTATATTTCTAATCGCTGAGTCACTACGGGAGTTTTCATAAAAAGAATTAAAAGAGGGCGCAGCGACGGTAATTAATATTGTCGCGACAGCTAAAGTCACCATTAGCTCGACAAGAGTGAAAGCGCTTATTCTTTTTTTATAGTCTTTCATGGCGATATCCTTTGCCTAATAACATATGCAAGTATATTACAAAGTGTACTAATTTTCAGCAGATAAATCGGGCTAAAAACGCGCCAATATATTGGCTTGTAGGCATTTTTGACTTTTTAATCTGTAAGAGTTTTAGAGTATCGTAAACGCCTCTATGAAATACTAATCGCAGCTGATGTCGTTTTTCTGTGAGAACCTCACTCTTCCCGATTGGCTAACAATGACGGCACGAGATTCTGAGTTATTGATTGTATCCGGGCAGTAACTCAAGGTTCCATTAGTACCAGAGGCGAGCCCATCGGGTAGGAACCTGATTGCCGGACGGTTGTATCCAACATAATCCTTAGTGTTAAAAGGGCCGACTTGATAAATAACTCGATCATTACCGTCAATTAAGTTGGGCTGACCTGAGTCGCTGAAAACGGTAATATTATTGCGCCAGTTTTCGCTGCAGCCTTGTGCGGTGATAGGGCAAACCGTCACTCTTGAGCCATAGGAAACGGCATGATTTCTTGCTAATTGTATCGATTGTTGAATTTTTCTTATGTTTGAGTCGGCACGTGCTTGGGCATAAAAAATCGTGAACGAGGGGACGGCTATGACTATTAGAATGGTCGCTACGACGAGAGTAACCATGAGTTCGATTAAGGTAAAACCTGTAGTTTTGTGGGGCATATTAACTCATCCTTGAGTTGTTTTAATATTTACATCCTGTAAATATTAGGAGGTGGGGGTAAAAGCAAAGTGTAGCTTACAGATATCTATTGTAAGTGTTCATTGATATATTGTTCTGTTATATGAAGACTGCGTTTACTTTTGTGCTATGCCATAAATCACTTTAGGCTTCATAGTTTTACTAGTGCGTGATAAGCTAGCGCGCAGCCAAATTGAGCCTTTCAGCAAGTTTTTAGGGAGTTTTACAATGAAAAAAGTCGAAGCCATTATTAAACCATTTAAGTTAGATGATGTGCGCGAATCACTTGCTGATATAGGTATTACTGGTATGACTGTTTCAGAAGTTAAAGGTTTTGGTCGCCAAAAAGGACATACCGAGCTTTATCGTGGCGCTGAGTATATGGTCGACTTTCTGCCTAAGGTCAAAATTGAGCTAGTGATCCAAGATGAGCTTTTAGAGCAGGCATTAGAAGTTATTGTTGATACCGCGCGTACAGGTAAAATTGGTGATGGAAAGATTTTTGTCACTGATATTGAACGTGTTATTCGTATTCGTACTGGTGAAGAGAACGAAGAAGCGGTATAGCGATTAACGACTTTTTCGCATTATCAGTTATGACAAATAATGCGAAAAAGTTAGAGTTGTACTAGAAGCAGTACAAGAAGTTGAGTTAAATCTAATTAAGCTCTTGGCTTGGCAGAAGAGTCTCTAATCACTGGCTCCGGCTGGAATATTTTAGCCAAGTCTGATTTTTCCTCTCTACGTTTCGCTATCAATAATTCAGTCGCAATATGCGCGATCTCCTCATTGGGCTGATGCACGGTCGTAAGTTTAGGCCATGTTTGGCGTGAAAATGGACTATCCTCGAAGCCTACAATTGAGATCTCAGCAGGAATATCCACTCCCTCTAATCGTGCTGCAAACAAAGCACCTGCAGCGATTTCATCGTTACAAGCGACAATGGCAGTTGGTCTAACGCTTTGATTCAATAATTGCTTTGCACCTTGAACCCCTGACTCGAAAGAGTATTTACCATCGATGATATGGTCTTGGTTAACAGAGATCTTGTTATCTTCTAGTGCTTGTTTAAATCCAGCTAAACGCTCTTTAGTTGATTCATGTTCATGATCGCCACTTAAGAAAGCGATATCTCGATGCCCCAAGTCGATAAGATGCTGAGTTATGGATATCGCACCGGATCTGTCATTGACCAAAACTGCTAATCCAGAGCCTTTGTCGGCTTTCTCGCCCGCGATAATGCGCACATAATTCGCGTCGATATTATCAAGGGCGGCCAAGATCACCGGATCTTCTGATAATGGTGGTGTAAGCACCAAGCCTGATAAACGGTTATGCTTAACTAACTTGGTTAGCTCTTCACAGATGTTCTCGGCTCTTGAGTTACAAGGGTGAATTAATAATTCGTAGCCCAGATCTTTGCATGCAGACAGGATACCGTTCTGCATATCGATGATGTAATAAGCATTTGGATTATCGTAAATAAAACCAATTACATAGGACTTAGTGCCAGCTAAGTTTCTTGCAGCTAAATTAGGCTGATAGTTCAGCTCGTTAATAGCTGCATTGACTTTATCTATCGTGGCCTGCTTTACCGATGGCTCATTATTGGTAACCCGTGACACTGTTTTAATCGATACGCCAGCATGTTTGGCAACATCATTTATGGTGACTTTCATTAAGCAATATTCTCGTTAGTTACACACTTTGTGCTGCCAAAAGATGGTAACACAAGATTAACAAACAGCGTGGCAAAGGTGCAATTTGTCCGGAAATTTAGCGATATAGTGCGAAGTTTTAGTCGATTTAGCAATGATAAGCGGTCAACTTTTTATGTTTTTTCACCCTAAAGCAAAAAAGTTCACTTATTGAGCAGCTTGTTTGTGCGTAGTTAACTTTCTGTATTTAAAAGGTAAATACGCGAGTGTTTTTGCGGAAATGTTATTGTATACGATTATTGTGAGTGTGTTGGTTATTTTGTTGTGGCGCGACTGTTAATAATTGTGTAATGTTTGCCCTAGACATGACAGCGTTGTCATTCCGCTTCTGGAATGGTTATGGATATAAAAAAAGATAATAAGTTATGGAAGGGAAACGAGATGCGACCATTAACCTTTAAGAAAAGTGTACTAGCTACAAATATCGCACTGCTGATGAGCGGGGCTTTGTCTGTTTCTGCTATGGCGGCAGAGGCTGATGCGAAAGCTGCAGCAGCAGACGAAAACATTGAGAAGATTGAAGTGCGCGGCATGCGAGCCTCAATGAAAGCCTCAATCAATGCCAAAAGATTCTCTGATTCAGTGGTTGATGCCGTAACTGCTGAAGATATTGGTAAGTTTCCCGATGGTGATGTAGGTGAATCACTAGGCCGTATTCCGGGTGTTGCCGTTAACCGTCAGTTTGGCCAAGGCCAGCAGGTTTCTATTCGAGGAGCATCGAGCCAGCTGACTCGAACTTTGCTTAATGGCCATTCAGTAGCATCGACGGGTTGGTACGACCAACAGGCCATCGACCGTAGCTTTAACTACTCTCTACTTCCGCCTGAAATGGTAGGCGCAATCGAAGTTTATAAGTCATCACAAGCGGATATTCCTGAAGGTGGTATCGGTGGTACGGTAATCGTTAAGACCCGTAAGCCACTAGACTTGGATGCAAACTCAGTATTTATCAGCGCTAAAGGCGACTATGGCACAATCTCTGAAGAGGTCGATCCTGAGCTTTCTGGTTTATACAGCTGGAAAAATGAAGATGAAAACTTCGGTTTCCTACTTTCAGCTGCAGCTTCAGAAACTAACTACCAGCGTAACGGAATTGAATCGCTAGTCGGTTGGGGGGATATCGTTCCTACAACGTTTGAGCAAGAGCGTGAGCGCACAGCAATTAACGGTGCATTACAATACCGCCCGACAGATAACCTAGAGTTTGGCTTGAATATCATGACGCTTGATATGAAAGCTAATAACGCCAATACCTCACTGTTTACCATGTTCCCTGATGATAAAGAAGCGGCTTGTGAGCAAACTAACGCATCGGGCACTTGTACCTTCTATCGTCGCGATGGCAAGGGCGAGAACCCAGGTTGGGCGCAAACTTGGGCTCGTAAAGCGAGCATGGATTCAAATACTTATGATTTGGATTTCAAATATGAAGCGGACAGCTACACCTTAGAAGGCCGAGTGGGTAACACTAAGTCTGAAGGTGGTACTGATATGACGGCTAACTACGGTTTCTGGTTAGGTCAGCCTGGTGATTATGCCGGAACTTATGATGCGACCGGTGAGCAGATAAAAATCGATATCGCCAATAAGTCATTTGACGCAGGAGATTTTGGTGGCCCACTTTCTCCGGCAGGTTGGTCTCTTAAGAAGCAGCCAAATTCAGATGAAGAGACTTACGCACAGTTCGACGTGACAGTCCCTGTTGATCTAGGCGCTATCACCTCATTTAAGACTGGTGTTCGTTGGGCAGACCATGACGTAAAGCAGGAAACTTTCCCCGCTATTGTTAACGCCGATGTGACGGCTAAAGATGCATCAGCTTACTATTCAGGAACAGTTTCTTCTGGTGCAGGCTTTACTCTACCTAAGCCAAACCTCGATGCAATGCTTGCAGATGCAAACGCGGCAATTAGTGGCTTTAGCAAAGAAGGTACTGTTTATAAGTCTGGTTACGGCACCATTACCGAAGAGAACTTAGCGCTATATTTAATGGCTAACTTCGAGTCAGATGGTGTTCGCGGTAACTTTGGTCTACGTTATATCTCAACCGATGCCTCTTCTGATTACTATAAGCTACAATCTGACGGTACTTATGCAGATAACTTGAGTACAAGAGATGCTAGCTACAATGATGTGTTACCAAGCGTAAACGTTGCCTTTGATGTTGCACCAGATGTGATTATCCGTACTTCGGCATCACAAGTTATCTCTCGTCCTAACTATGGCGATATGTTCGCCTCTTCTGCGCTAGCCGGTTATAACGACGGCACAGCGGGCAATGAAGTGGTTAATACGGGTAATATTGCACTAGAACCATTTAAAGCAACACAAGCAGATTTGGGTGTTGAATGGTACTTCAGCCCAGATGGTCTAGTTGCTGCAACATATTTCATTAAAGATATCAGCTCATTCGTTACTTCAAATCAAATCTTAGATCAAAGCATCGGTATTATTGACCCTGATTCTGGTGAAGATAGCTGGACTAAGTCGACTAAGAAGAATGGTACTGGTGGTCAAATTCAAGGTGTCGAGCTTCAATTGCAAGATTCATTTGAAAACGGCCTAGGCTACTCAGCTAACTATACTTTTGCAGATTCAGATGCACCTGCTGATAACTATCCGGATGAAGTGAGTGTATTCTCTGATTCATCTAAGCATACAGTTAACCTAGTGGGTTACTACGAGATGGAAGACTTTTCTGCTCGTGTAGCTTATAACTGGCGCAGTGAATACATGATCCGTGAGCTTCCAGGTTTCTACGGCAACCGTGAGCACCAAGACTATGGAACTGTTGATTTAAGTGCTAACTACAACATTACTGATTACCTATCTGTGACTTTCGAAGTAGTTAATCTACTTGAAGAAGATAGCGTACAGCTTGGTGTCGCTCCAGATTCTGCTGAAGTAAAGCCAGAGCTTAAGGATGGTTACCCAGCATGGAGCTTCGAAGGTGAAGCGCGTTATAAGCTAGGTGTTGCATTACGCTTCTAAGCAAATAGAAAAATGAGTACAAGATAAAGCCCAGCATTTGCTGGGCTTTTTATTGAAAAGATAAAATCAGTTAAAGCTAATTAAACGCTGTGATTCCGGTCAAAAAATGCAGGTGCATAACTGCTAAAGCTTACTGTTGATACTGATTGGTATTATTGGAGGTGAGATGGATATTAAAAGAATAGCGATTGTTGGTGGTGGTACAGCGGGCTGGCTGGCGGCAAACCATCTTGGTAAAGCGCTGCAAGAAAATGATCAGTTATCAATTACGTTAATCGAATCTCCGGATATCCCAACCATTGGGGTCGGGGAGGGCACGGTACCCGCAATACGTCAGTCGCTGCAAAGCTTTGGCATTAGCGAGACCGAGTTTATTCGCCGCTGTGATGTCACCTTCAAACAATCGATAAAGTTCGTTAACTGGCTCGACAAGAGCCAGCATGGGCAAGATAACTTTTATCACCATCTGTTCGATATGCCTGGCTCAGTGCTGCAAGATTTAACTGCTCGCTGGTTAGCGAACAAAAATAGTTGTTACGCTGGTTCGGTATCGCCGCAGCATGAAGTCTGTGAAGCTTTTAGGGCACCAAAGAATATAAGCGATCCTGAATATGTGGGAAAGCTCGGTTATGCCTATCACCTCAACGCGGCTAAGTTTGCTAAATTGCTCGGTGAAAATGCTAAACAGCGATTTCGAGTTGAGCACCTTTGGGCTAATGTGCAGGAAGTTATTCTTGGGAAAGACGGTGAGATAGTATCTCTAGTCACAGATAGTGCAGGCAAGCTGGATTTCGATTTCTATATTGATTGTAGCGGCTTTGCTTCAATACTTATAGATAAGGCGCTTAAGGTTCCTTTTTTAAATAAGGCTGAGCAGTTGTTTGTCGACAAGGCAGTAGTCGTTCAAGTTCCCACTGCCAATGACGATGTTATCCCTCCCTTTACCATTTCTACCGCCCATCAGGCTGGTTGGATTTGGGATATAGCCTTAAGTAATCGCCGCGGTATTGGCTTGGTCTACTCTTCTAAATATATGGATGATGAGACCGCAATCAGCAAGCTAGATACCTATCTAGGCGGTACGCTTGCTGAGCATCAGCATAGAATCATTCCAATGACAGTCGGTTACCGTGAGCGGTCATGGGAGAAGAACTGTGTGGCATTGGGCTTGGCGCAAGGCTTTTTGGAGCCATTAGAGGCGACATCGATTCTTTTGACCGACTTTGCTGCCGGATTTTTAGCTCAACGCTTTCCAGATACTACTTCTCAGTTAGCCGCAATACAGCAGCGTTTTAATCACGTTATGGGTTATGCCTGGGAGCGAGTAGTAGACTTTATTAAGCTACATTATTGCCTGTCGGATCGTGAAGATTCACAATTTTGGATAGATAATCGTGATCCGGAAACTATGTCTGTAGAGCTCAAAAATCGGTTAGCACAGTGGCAAGATTTTGTGCCCTGTAGAGAAGACTTCTTTAGCAGGTTCGAGGTATTTGATTTAGAAAATTACCTCTATGTTCTGTACGGTATGCAGCATACCCCTGAGCGGAGGCAAAGGAACCTTGAGCTAGGGGCTGAATCCTGTGCTTTACAGCATAGACTGCATACTGTGGCTAAACAGCTTACAGCCGAGTTACCGCAGCATAGAGACTTGTTAGAGAAAATAAAGCGTTACGGTTTGCAGAAGGTATAGTTAATCTTTTTAGCCAAGTTCGGCAATGCTGAACTTGGCTAATACTATGATTTATGTTGATTGGTATTAATGAGTCAGATCATAGTTGTTTTGCTTTTCAATCAGGCGTGAGATCTGCTGTAGTGATACTAGGTGAGCGTAGATTAATGGCAGTAAGCCGTTTTCTTTTAAAGATAAGAACTCTTCATTGCTTAGCTGGTTTAAGGCCTGCTCATCAACCACATATATGCCGTCGATGTTAATTGGCTGCTGACTTTCGGCTAGCTTAATTGTTAGCTGTTTTGCGGTGAATAAACTTTTCGATGCTAACAACTGACAAATGTTGCCTGTTTGCTCATTAAATGCGGCGATTTCTAGCAGTGCTTGAGTACGTTTCTTAAGGTAGTCACTCTGCTCTTTGTCATCGTTAAATAAGCGCTGTGCATTCTCGCTGACTTCTGTCACTAACGGACTGGCTGTATCGACACAGATAAGTACGTTGTCACTTTCCTGACTGGTTTTAACTAAAGATAACGGTGCGTTATTAAAGCCTTTAGGCTTTATCATTGCAGGCCATTCACTCGTTTGGCAGTAGAGGTTTAAGTCGTTTTTAACTCCCATCATGGCAACAGGAATAAACTGCCCTGTTTCGCTATTCTTAACAAATACCAGTGGAAACTCGGTCGCTAATTGATGGAATTCGTGGAAAACAACAGGAATGAGTTGTTGATCGGCAAAGCGACGATAGTCTTTAGACTCAGTAACGCACATTCTAAGGTGATCATTAGAGTTAAGTGGGACGATATTATTTTTCATTGTTATAGGGTCCTTGAACGTAATCTTGTTTAAGCAGTCGTAGGTGAACGCTTTTGTGTTGCTAATGAGTGGCGTTTGTTGTGTTTAGGTATACTTTTAAGTGACAACGTTGTCAATTAAACCCTGAGCGCAATATTTCCCAATAGCTGGTTACTGCTAATAGTGGCCAAAGTTAATTAATGCCCTACCGTAACCACTTGTTTTTAAATTAGTTTTAGTTTGGTGTTTAATGCGTTTTAATTTGAGATGGAAAAAGAGTGACAAATAAAGGCAAGCCAATGGGTAAGCGATATTTATGCCGTCGGTACATGGTTTTTGTACGTATCGCAATGTTTTAATTTGCTTTTATTTGTTTGTGCCTATGCGGGTGAAATATAAATAGAGCCAAATGTCAGATAAATGTAGCTGTTTTGTATGTGTTTGTGTATATTCTAAATGACAGCGTTGTCATCTGCTTGTGTGACAGCTTGTTGTAAGGTCTTCATGGATGGGAAGAGGTCTCCCGCCCCATGTTTTTGACGAACAATTATGTTTGTTACTCCTATATAGTCTCTCCCCAGAAACTAGCGTGGGCCGAGTACTGATTGAGTACTCGGCCATTTTTTTATCTGGCACATTTAGGAGAGCCCTAAACGACACAATGTAATCAGAGACAAGCGTATTAAATTCTGAGTAAGATTGAGTTCTCGTTGATTTCCATAAGGGGGAGAAATAACGAGGTCGAGTAAGAGCATTTCACCTTTTAATAATAGAATCATAGGGAATGTAATGAAGATTAGAGTGATAGTTTCAGCAGTAACGCTAGCATTGACAGTTAGCGCATGTTCAAAGCAGAGCGAAACTGAAGAGCTTACTAGTGCCATCTTCCCCATAGAGCAAGGCTCACAAGTCGTTGAACAATCCGCTAGTAATAAAGCGTTGACTCAAGGTTCACTAACTCAAGCTAGATTGAAGAAAATTGGTGAAACCCTAGATATTCGTTACCGCGTGGTGACTAACATCCCAGACGAGCACTGCGACAAAGATGCGGCCGATGGTCGCTGTTTCCTAGCTGAAATCGACCTGACATCCGAAATCGCTATCGACAGTAAAGACTGGTCTATCTACTACTCTCAAATGCGACCGATTCAAAGCATTGTAGGCGATGAGTTCACTATCTCTCGCATTCAGGGCGACTTACATAAGATCTCCCCTGCAGCTGGCTTTAGCGGCATTAAAAAGGGCCAAACTAAAACGATTCAATTTCGCGGCGAGTTGTGGCAGTTATCAGAAACTGACGCCATGCCAAATTACTACATTGTTGCAGACGGTTTGGAGCCGGTTATTATTCGCAGTACTCAGCTATCGCTCGACCCTGAAACAGGCATGGAACTACGCCCCTATGTAAGCGCGTTTACCGACAGTGAAACTCAATATAAGCGTCGTGAAACCGATAAGCTTGAATGGGCGACAACCCAAGTCTTGTACCGCAGTAACCTAGATACACCTAACAGTCCAAAGTTAGCCGAAAATGCTATTTTGCCGACACCAACCAAGGTTGCTCTAAAGAGTGATGCAAAGTCGGTCTCACTAAAAAGCGGCCTAAAGCTAACACTCAACGGAGTGAGCCCTGGGGCTGTAGATGCTGCGCTACAGCGTCTAGCACAGCTTGGGGTTGAGCAAACTGACAAGGGGATTAAAACGGTACTATTACCTTTGCCTGTCCCCGGAGTTTTGGGAGAGTATCGTCTCGATATCTCTAGCAGCGAGATTAAAATTCTCGCCGCAGACGATGCAGGCTTCTCCTATGGCTTAGCCTCACTGGCAGCACTGGTTGATGTGGAAACCTTAACAGTCAACCCTATGCTGGTGGAGGATGCGCCGCGCTATGATTTTCGGGGCATGCATATCGATGTATCGCGTAACTTCCATAGCAAACAGTTAATTCTAGATCTGTTAGATCAAATGGCGGCTTATAAGTTAAATAAGTTACACCTGCATATGGCCGATGATGAAGGTTGGCGCTTAGAAATAGCGGGATTGCCTGAACTAACAGACGTCGGCAGTAAGCGTTGCCATGATCTCAATGAAGATACTTGTCTGCTACCTCAGTTAGGAAGTGGCCCATTTAGCGAGGCTAAAGTTAATGGCTACTATAGCAAAGCAGATTATATTGAAATTCTGCAATACGCTAACGCAAGGCAAATCCAAGTGATCCCATCGATGGATATGCCGGGTCATTCTCGCGCCGCAATTAAATCAATGGAAGCGAGATATCGCACCTTGATGGATGCAGATAAAGCCGAACAAGCTAAACAATATCTATTGTCAGACAGTGAAGATAAAACGGTTTATTCATCAATCCAGTACTATAGCGACAACACCTTGAACGTTTGTATGGAATCAACCTTTACCTTTATCGATAAGGTGATCGATGAAATTGCTGCGCTGCATAAGCAAGCAGGTGTACCACTGGATCTATATCATATCGGCGCCGATGAAACAGCAGGTGCTTGGATAGAGTCACCAGCATGCAAAGCCTTTATTGCCAATAATGATAAAGGCGTAACCAAGATGGAAGAGCTTGGCGCCTACTTTATTGAAAGAACCGCTAAGCTACTTGCTGATAAAGGTATTGAAGCCGCAGGCTGGAGCGATGGTATGAGCCATACTCGTCCTGAGAACATGCCAAAGCAAGTCCAATCCAATATTTGGGATGTAGTGGCTCATGGTGGACACCAGCGTGCGCATCAGCAAGCAAATCTTGGCTGGCAGGCGGTACTCGGACAACCTGAAGTGCTGTATTTCGATTTCCCCTATGAGGCTGATCCTAAAGAGCATGGTTATTACTGGGCGAGTCGTAATACTAACTCTAAAAAAATCCATAGCTTTATGGCTGGGAACTTACCCGCCAATGCGGAGCAATGGACCGACATCGAAGCCCTTCCATTTGAAGCCGATGACACCCTAAAAACAGATGAAGCAGGCAAGGTGATTAACGGGCCCTTAAAAGCATCATTCAGCTTTGCGGGGATTCAAGGTCAGCTATGGAGCGAAACGGTACGCAGTGATGAGGTCGCCGAGTATATGATGTTTCCTCGGCTGATGATGCTTGCAGAGCGTGCATGGCATCAGCCAAGCTGGGAAGTGCCCTATCAGCATCAAGGCGCTGTTTATAATCAAACTAGCGGCTATTTCACTAAAGAGATGCGCCAAGCCCAAGCCAATGATTGGCACCGAGTAGCTAACACTTTAGGGGCTAAAGAGTTGCTAAAACTCGATAAAGCCAATATTGCCTATAGAGTGCCAACGCCTGGGGCTGTCATTAAAGAGGGGAAGCTGTTTGCCAATGTTATTTTCCCAGGGCTTAAAATTGAGTACCGCGACGCTGGTGGACAGTGGCAGGCATACGCAGAGGGCGTAGAGGGCGTAGAGGTGACCACTCCGGTTGAAGTTCGAGTTATTGCCGCAGATGGCAAACGTAAAGGACGTACCTTAGTTGTTAATTAACAGATGGTTAACAGCTGTTGGTGTTACCTATGTAAGCAATAACTAAGCCTAAACGTAGCACTGCTCATGGTATTGCTACGTTTTCCTTTTTTTGTTTGGTGAGTTTAAAAAATAAATGACAACGCTGTCATTGGTGTTGTAACATGAGATTAACTTAGTGGGCTTTAGTCGCGAATTCACGCATAAAGTCCAGAGCCATTCTGTATTAATAGAATGAGAACGATAAAGAGGTCTGTCATGGGCATGAGCCAGACGAAAGAAGAGTCCCTATATATTGGAATCGATGGTGGCGGCAGTAAGTGCCGTGCAACAATCTACACTCACGATTATTGCATTCTAGGCACTGGAGTTGCTGGTCGTGCCAATCCACTTCATGGTTTAGCTCAAACATTTCAGTCAATTGAAGAGTCTACTCAATTAGCTCTTAGCGACGCTGGCCTTAAGCCTTCTGATAGTAGACGTTTAATCGCTGGCCTTGGCCTCGCTGGGGTCAACGTACCTCGTCTCTACCAAGATATTGCGAAGTGGCAACATCCATTTGCCAGCATGTATTTAACCACAGATCTTCATACGGCTTGTATCGGTGCCCATCAGGGCGAAGAAGGTGCTGTGACCATTACTGGCACTGGCTCTTGCGGTTATGCTCGTGTGGGTGATAAAGAGTTGTTTCTCGGTGGTCATGGGTTTGCTTTAGGTGATAAGGGTAGTGGCGCTTGGCTTGGTTTAAAGGCGAGTGAGTCGGCATTATTGGACTTAGATGGCTTCGGCGAAAAAACTTTATTGACCCAGAGGTTACTGCAACACTTTGAAGTTAGTAATGCCCTTGGTATTGTCGAAAACTTAGCGGGCCAGTCTTCTAGCACCTATGCCAAGCTTGCACATATTGTATTTGAGTGTGCTCGACTAGATGATGGCGTAGCATTAGATATCGTTCGGGAAGGCGCTAACTATATCAGCCAGCTGGTGAGAAAGTTATTTGAAATTAGCCCGCCTCGATTCTCTATGATAGGTGGCTTAGCAGAACCATTAGCTCCCTGGTTAGCCGAAGATGTACTTGCGAAACTATCTCCAAGCTTGCAGCCACCAGAGTGGGGCGCTGCATTTTTTGCTCAGCAGCAGTATACAAAAGCATAGCAGGGTCACTATTTTACTAAGTGGGAATAAGATGAAGCAGACGATAATTGCCGACCGCGTATTCGATGGGCAGACATTTCATACAGATTTAGCCATCACTTTTGAAGATGGTCATATTGTTTCATTCGACACAGTTCAAGGCGCCCATGAATCTCGCGTCAGTGGATTAATTGCACCGGGCTTTATCGATGTGCAAGTCAACGGTGGTGGAGGGGTGTTGTTTAACTCCTCGCCAAATGTTGAGGGCATCGAAGCCATAGGTAAAGCCCATGCAAAGTTTGGCACGACGGCTTACTTACCAACACTCATTACCGATGATGTCGGTGTAATGCATAGGGCGGCTGACGCCGTAGCATTAGCGCTTGAGTCGAACAGTGCTGGCGTGGTTGGAGTACATTTTGAGGGGCCTCATCTAAGCGTACCTAAAAAAGGTGTGCATCCACAATCATATATCAGGCGGATCTCCGATGCCGAGTTGGCTATTT
Organism: Shewanella pealeana ATCC 700345; assembly: GCF_000018285.1. Taxonomy (NCBI): domain Bacteria; kingdom Pseudomonadati; phylum Pseudomonadota; class Gammaproteobacteria; order Alteromonadales; family Shewanellaceae; genus Shewanella; species Shewanella pealeana. The sequence continues at coordinate 1,335,622 of NC_009901.1, forward strand.
TCAGTCGCCAAGACATAGGCATTAAAGTGGTAACGCTTGCACCTGAAAACGTCTCACCGGATGTCATTCAAGCTTTAGTCAAAGCCGGTGTAAAGGTATGTCTTGGCCATTCCAATGCTGATTATGACACGGTCAAAGCGGCTCTTGCTGCTGGGGCGATAGGCTTTACCCATCTTTATAATGCGATGTCTGCACTGGACTCTAGAAACCCAGGAATGGTTGGGGCTGCACTCGAAAGCGCAGAAGCTTGGTGTGGCTTGATTGTAGATGGTCATCATGTTCATCCCGCATCTGCACGAGTTGCTATCAATGCTAAACCTAAGGGTAAAGTCATGCTAGTGACCGATGCAATGCCTCCTGTTGGTGTAGATGAAGAGGTGAGCTTTGAGTTATTTGGCACTCAGGTATTAAGAGTGGGCGATAGGCTGAATGCGGTGACGGGGGAGCTTGCAGGTTGTGTGCTGGATATGGCTGGAGCCGTGGCTAATACCGTCAATATGCTCGGGCTAGCACCAGACGAGGCGTTAAGAATGGCTTCCTTGTATCCTGCCGAGTTTCTTGGCTTAAGTGATAAAATGGGTACGCTACAAGTTGGCGGGCGTGCAGATATGGTGTTACTGGATGACAAATACCGCGTAGATCAAACTTATATTGGTGGTGAGTTGGTTTTTAAGGGCTAATCATCAATGCTTGTTTTAACTTAAACTGAGCCTCTGTAGTAAGTAATAACTTCAAATACTGCAGAGGCTTTGCTTTATGTAGACGGCGATAAAAGCGATAACAAGGGCTGTTTAGATGACAACAATAATAGATAAACCCCGAGTAAGTATAGCTAGTGTGGCAGCTGAATCGGTTTCTAAGCCGGCAGCAAAACCTAGACTTAAGTCATTAGATGCACTGCGTGGCTTTGATATGTTTTGGATCTTAGGTGGTGAAGCCATATTTGCAGCTTTGCTGCTATTAACAGGCTGGGCTGGTTTTAACTGGTTTGATAGCCAGATGCATCATAGTACTTGGCATGGCTTTACTTTCTACGATCTAATTTTCCCGCTGTTTATTTTCCTCTCCGGCGTTGCACTAGGCCTGTCACCCAAGCGTTTAGACAAGCTACCATTGCCTCAGCGGATGCCGCTATACCAGCATGCAATTAAACGACTGTTACTATTACTGCTATTTGGGGTTATCTATAACCATGGCTGGGGGACGGGAGCACCATTCGCGCTGGGAGATATTCGTTATGCCAGCGTGCTAGGTAGAATTGCCTTTGCATGGTTTTTCTGCGCCTTGTTAGTGTGGCATACCAGTCTAAGAACCCAGATAGTTACTGCCATCCTTGTATTAGTCGGTTACGCCGTCCTGCAAACTTTCCCTTTTATGACGTTAGGTAATAGCGGCGCTTTTAGCCAGACAGGCTCAATTAACGCCGCTGTAGATAGCTTGTTGTTACCGGGCATAACTTATCAGAATGCAGCGGTCGACCCAGAGGGAATACTCTCGACTGTTCCTGCCGTTGTAAATGGCTTATTTGGTGTGTTTGTGGGGCACTTTATTGTAAAGCCACAGGTTAAAGGGGAGTGGTTTAAAGTCGCGATATTGGCACTGTCAGGCTTAGGTTTATTGGTATTAGGTTGGGCGGTTTCGCCATGGAATCCCGTGAATAAAACCCTGTGGACCAGTAGCTTTACCTTAGTGACTTCAGGTTGGAGCATACTTTTCTTAGCCTTGTTCTACACCATTATAGATGTTTTAAAAGTGCAGAAGTGGGCATTTTTCTTCACGGTTATTGGCTGTAACTCTATCGTTATCTACATAGCGACTAGCATAGTCAATTGGAAGTACGCCGCAACGAGTCTATTTGGTGGTGTCATTTCAAGTCTACCAAATCATGTTCAGGCACTTGGCAGCGTAACTTCTCTGTTGTTGGTGCAATGGTTAGTTTTGTACTGGATGTATAAGCGCAATATCTTCATTAAGGTTTAAGTTGGTCTGTTTACAATAGGATTTGATTAAGCTCTTCGAGTCAAAGTCGTATAGTGGGAACAATTGCGCTCAATTGAGCCGTAGAAGCAATAAATGACAGCGTTGTCTTTTTGGTCGTAATGTTTTAACATCGATGAAACATTAGGCTTGAGATGGCCTGAGATTGTAAGTGAAAGTCGAGAATATAAGCAGGCAGTCGTCTGCATAAGTTAACTGGTAACAATGAAGGATGGGGTAGCAGTTTAATCTGGTATCATAAAATTAATTACTATAAGAAGCAGGTTTAATACATGACAGCAACGACTCAGGCTCAAGCTAGCCCCAAGAGCAGTTTACTGCCTATGACCATAATTGGTGTGTTATTTTTCATCTTCGGATTTGTGACTTGGCTTAACGGCTCGCTGATCCCTTTCCTTAAAATTATTTGTGAGCTAAACGAATTCCAAGCCTTATTTGTGACGTTTGCTTTCTATATTGCCTATACGGTGATGGCGCTGCCGATGTCATCGATATTAAAGAAAACCGGCTATAAGAATGGCATGGCAATTGGCCTAGCTATTATGGTGGTTGGTTCTTTGCTATTTATTCCTGCGGCACAAAGCGCAAATTATACTCTGTTCTTAGGAGCCTTGTTTGTTCTCGGTACCGGTCTAACCATTCTACAAACCGCATCTAATCCTTATGTTGTGCATATTGGCCCTAAAGAAAGCGCCGCGATGCGCATTAGTATCATGGGGCTTATTAATAAAGGTGCAGGCGTCATCGTACCTATCTTATTTACTGCATTGGTACTTTCAGGTTTTGAAAACTTTACAGCAGATCATCTAGCTGCATTAAGTGAAGCTGAGCGATTAGCACAAATTAGTGAATTGTCTTCAAGACTGGTTATGCCATATATCTATATGGCTGTCGCGCTGACTTTCCTCATTGGTTTAGTTAAGTTTTCATCGCTTCCAGAATTAGAGTTTGAAGCAGCTGAAGATCATCAGGAAAAGGGCAGCATTACCCATTTCCCGCAGGTAGTTCTTGGCGCCGTAGCCCTGTTTGCCTATGTTGGCGTCGAGGTTATTGCTGGCGACACTATTGGTTTGTATGGCGAAAGCTTAGGTGTTCATAACTTTGCGTCGCTGACCTCTTATACCATGGTGTTTATGGTATTTGGCTACATTATCGGCGTGACCTGTATTCCTAAGTTTATCAGCCAAGAGAAGGCGCTACTTGGCTCGGCGATAGCAGGTATTGCATGTATCATTGGCGCAGCCTTAGGTTCGCGTGAAAGCACTATGATTGCCGATGTGCTTTGGGGTTGGAGTGGTATTCCTGTGATCCCAGACACAGTGACTTTTGTGGCTATGATGGGCCTCGCTCATGCACTTGTATGGCCATCAATCTGGCCATTAGCATTAGAAGGGTTAGGTAAGTATACGGCTCAAGGTTCTGCATTGCTTATTATGGGGATCTCGGGGGGCGCAATCTTACCTCTGGTATTTGGTAAGGTGGCATACTTTGCAGACAATACTCAGGTAGCTTATTGGGTTGGCCTACCTTGTTATCTATTCATCTTATTCTACGCCCTAAAAGGCCATAAGATGCGTAGCTGGTAACAATCGGTTATGAAGCTCCTGCCAAGCAAGAGCCGTTATAAAGGAGCCTAAGGGCTCCTTTTTTGTTTTAGAATTTAAAGCGGAAAAATCTAAGACGGTAAAACCGAAAGAGCAAAGTCGAAAAGATTAAGAGCTGTAGCTCGGCAGTTATGCGGTCATTGGTCTTAAAAAGGTAATGGATAGCTAGTAAGTGCTAAGACTGTAAAGGCTGGATGAGAGCCGGATAGAAGCCGAAAAAGCTCAGATAGAAAAGCCGGAAAAGCAAAGGCGAAAAGATAACAGGTCTGTAGCTCGGCATTTATGCCGTCATTGGTTTTAAAAAAGGAGATGGATAGTTAGTAAGTGTTAAGACGGTAAAGGCCGGATGAGCGCTGGGTAAAAGCTGAAAAAGCCATTTGAATATGGTGAAGCCTTTCTTGTTGAACAGTTAGTTTAACAGAATGAGGCGATTGAACTGCAGATACAAAAAAGCCACTCATTGAGTGGCTTTTTTGTTTTTATGGTGCCGGCACCAAGAGTCGAACTCGGGACCTACTGATTACAAGTCAGTTGCTCTACCAACTGAGCTATGCCGGCTTATCTGCTTAACAAGTTATCTAATCAAGTTAGTGAACTCATTAATAAATGTTGGTGCCCGAACCCGGAATCGAACCAGGGACACGAGGATTTTCAATCCTCTGCTCTACCGACTGAGCTATTCGGGCAACTAAGTATTACCAAAGTAAATCTTAGATTTGCTACTGCAAACTTAACAGCTTTAAAGCCCGTCTCGTTTGGAGTGCGCGTATAATATAGTGATGTTTTAGAAGGTGCAAGTGCTTTTCGCCTTGCATGGATAAATAACAACCTAAAGTTTGCAAGTAATTACTCGGTTGTTGATATTGTAGGCGATGCGGGCAGTGTTTGTGTGGTCTAGAGGTTCATAAAGACTAGTGATTACAGCGTCATTTCTATTTTGGTAAGCCTAGAAACGTTACTGCTCTCACCGAGATAAGCTTCAATTGTCTTATCGATACGCGACAGCACTGTTTTGAGTAATACCAATCAGTATAAAGGCGTAGCTAATGGAATGGATAGTTGAGTCTTTCATATCAACAAATACCTTCTATCTATAATTGGGGTAAAGCTTGTTAAAGGAAAGGTTTCAGGGTGAGATAGTAGCGGAACCACGAAGAGCTTAGTTTAGAAGGTGTGATTCTCAGATACAAAAAAGCCACTCGATGGAGTGGCTTTTTTGTTTTTATGGTGCCGGCACCAAGAGTCGAACTCGGGACCTACTGATTACAAGTCAGTTGCTCTACCAACTGAGCTATGCCGGCTTATCTGCTTAACAAGTTAACTAATCAAGTTAGTGAACTCATTAATAAATGTTGGTGCCCGAACCCGGAATCGAACCAGGGACACGAGGATTTTCAATCCTCTGCTCTACCGACTGAGCTATTCGGGCAACTAAGTATTACCAGAGTAAATCTTAGATTTGCTACTTCAAACTGAGCCTTTAAAGCCTGTCTCGTTTGGAGTGCGCGTATAATATAGCGATGTTTTAGAAGGTGCAAGTGCTTTGTTGTGCGACTGAACAACAAATAGCCGTTAGGCGGGGTAAATGCTTTGTTTTATTGCTGTTTGTATTTTATTTCTACAAGATCTGGCGGGGCGAGGGCGGAGGGAGCCGGGCGGGGCTGTATGAATGAACCTAGATCAGGGTGAACGTTTGAGCGAGTAGGCAACCGTTCAGCAATGAAAGCTTGATAGTGCTTATTTAATTATTCAGGTATTAAAGAGGAAAACTGTGCGGAAATTGAAAGCACTCAAATATGTATAGGCTCTACAATCGTGCATATGAATAGCCGATGTAAAAAAGCACTCGGATCTGAATTAGTTTTATCGCGGCTAAGTCGCTGGAAAACAGATACAAAAAAGCCACTCGATGGAGTGGCTTTTTTGTTTTTATTGTCTTGTCCTGAAATGTGTTTACACATTTAGGACTTTATAATGACTACACCAATACCAGCCCGCGTTAAGCGAACACAGCGAGATTATTCGTTAGGCTTTAAATTACAAGTTGTAGCTGCCGTAGAAAAAGGCGATATGACTTATAAACAAGCTCAAACAACCTATGGCATCCAAGGTCGCTCCACGGTACTTACTTGGCTTAGAAAGCACGGTAAGATGGACTGGACTCAACCAGTGAGAATGACTATGCCAAAAACAACTAAAGCTAAAGAAACCCCAGCTCAAAAGATTAAGCGCCTTGAAAAAGAGCTGGAAGATGAGCACTTACGTAATCTATTACTCAATGAAGCCGTTGATATTATTGATGCAGAATATGGAGCTGGCCTTAGAAAAAAGTACTTAGCCAGGGAGCGAGAAGTCTTCAAAAACAGAAAGTAACGAGCTTAAATCGCGCTTGTAAGCTTCTGGGTATAACAAGACAAGCTATCTATCAAAGAGAACGAAGAGCGAATTGTAGAGCAATGGAGTTAGCCCCTGTAAGAGCGATGATACTAGATATCCGTCGGTTTATGCCTCGGATTGGTGGCAAGAAACTCTACTTTTTACTTAAACCTAAGTTCATCGAGAAAGGGATTAAACTTGGGCGCGATAACTTCTTTAGTTACTTGAAAAGTGAAGGCTTGTTAGTCAAACCTAAGCGTAATTATACCAAGACGACTAACAGTAAACATTGGATGAAGAAACATCCAAATTTACTGAAAGAGTTAGTGCCAACAGCACCTGAAGAGGTGTTTGTTAGTGATATAACATATGTGCAATCAGAGCAAGGCATACATTATCTATCATTGGTAACTGACGCGTTCAGTCGTAAAATAATGGGATATGAATTAAGTAATGAAATGAAAGCTACAGACGTAGTCAAAGCGTTAGAAATGACGATAAGTAATCGGCAGTATCAACATCGAGCAGTGCATCACTCAGACAGAGGGTTACAGTATTGCTCTGCCGTTTATCAGTTAGCGTTGCAAAGAAGTGACATCCGCGCATCAATGACCGATGGATATGACTGCTACCAAAACGCACTAGCAGAACGTATAAATGGGATATTAAAGCAAGAGTTTCTATTATCTCCTTGCTGCAACCTTAATGAGTTAAAGCAACTCGTTGAGGAGTCAATTTTTATATACAATGAGCTGAGACCGCACTTAAGCTTGGGTATGAAAACACCTAATCAAGTGCATAAAAAAGACCAGCAGCAGAAGCTACTGGTCTAGTAAAAACCGTCAACCTATTTCAGGACGGGACATATGGTGCCGGCACCAAGAGTCGAACTCGGGACCTACTGATTACAAGTCAGTTGCTCTACCAACTGAGCTATGCCGGCTTATCTGCATAACAAGTTATCTAATCAAGTTAGTAAACTCATTAATAAATGTTGGTGCCCGAACCCGGAATCGAACCAGGGACACGAGGATTTTCAATCCTCTGCTCTACCGACTGAGCTATTCGGGCAACTAAGTATTACCAGAGTAAATCTTAGATTTGCTACTACAAACTCACTGGCTTAAATGCCTGCCTCGTTTGGAGTGCGCACATCTTATAGCGGTGAAAAATTTCCTGCAAGGGCTTTTTTGTTTAACGGCCACTGTTCGCTTAGTTTGTGTGCAGGGCGCTAAAAAACGAACAATCATTGACATGTTTGTGACTAAAATACGCACTACAACCTCTGATGTAGGACGGTTATCGCTTTTGGACTGGCAGGTTAATCATAGTGTTTTACATATATAAAGAGGGAGGGAGGCTTAGTGACTCACTTATTTTATCAAGGTTATGACTCTAGAATCGTCTATGAGTGCTTGTTTTTTAAACTGGCGCGGGGCGTTAAACATAAAGGCGTCGCTTAAATTAAGTTTAAGCGACGCCTTTATTGGTTCATTTTATAAGCTTGCAGTGTTACTCGTCATCTTTTTGAGGAACATAACCCTCAATCTCAACGTCTTTGCCTTCAAACAGAAAGTTTACCATCTGCTCTTCTAAAAATTTACGATCCTCAACATTCATCATGTTAAGTTTCTTTTCGTTGATCAACATGGTTTGCTTTGACTGCCAAAGAGCCCAGGCTTCTTTACTCACATTGTCGAAAATACGCTTTCCCAAATCGCCAGGGTAGAGCTGAAAACCTAGGCCTTCTGCTTCTTTGTTTAAATACACGCAGTTTACTGTGCGAGCCATGATTACTCCTTATTTAATACAGAACCTAAGTCGGCCAAAATTCGCTCGGTGGCCGAGGCTAAACCAACTTTTGGTGGATGAGTTAAGTTATACCAGACCGTGGAAGTTTGTTCCATGATCTGGTTATCGCTATGCCCTGTTGCTCGGATGAGTACCGGCTGGACATCGAGGTGAAAGTGGCTAAAGGTGTGTCTAAATCCTGTTAGTTCAAGCTCTGAGATCACCTTTAGCTGTTTGTCTTTTATATAAGTATCTAATTCTTGGCGCTGACTAAACTGCGGGAAGCACCAGAGCCCGCCCCAAATACCCGCCGGAGGACGCTTTTCTAACTGCACTTGCTGATTTTCTTCAATGACTAGCAGCCAAGCAGATTTTTCTGGAATGGTTTTCTTAGGTTTTTTACCAGGGAATTCGCTCTGACGACCACTTAACTGAGCCTTACAGTCAATGGCGACCGGGCATTGAGCGCAGTTGGGTTTTGAGCGGGTGCATACTGTCGCACCTATATCCATCATGGCCTGGTTATATTTTTGGATATCTTTTGCTGGCGTTAGGTTTTCAGTTAATAGCCAAAGTTGTTGCTCTACAGGTTTTTTACCAGGCCAACCTTCGATAGCGCCGTGGCGAGCCAAAACACGCTTAACGTTACCGTCGAGAATGGGGAAATTAAGCCCCAGTGATAAAGACAGTACCGCTCCAGCGGTGGAGCGGCCAATGCCGGGCAGCGCTAAAACGTCATCGAAATCGGTTGGAAACTCACCACTAAACTGTGATTGCATTGTTTGGGCTGCTTTATGCAGGTTACGTGCGCGTGCGTAATACCCAAGCCCAGTCCAATAGTGCAGCACTTCATCTTGCTCGGCACTAGCCAAGGTATCGATATCTGGAAATCGAGCAATGAATTTTTCGAAATAGGGGATAACGGTGGCAACTTGAGTCTGCTGCAGCATGATCTCTGAAATCCACACTTTGTATGGGGTTTTAGCGATTTGCCAAGGGAGCTGTTTACGACCAAAGTTGTCGTACCAAGTAATAATTCGGGTTGAAAAAGAGGCGGTAGTTTTCATCGGCGCAGTGTAACTTTAGCCTTGGCGATTAACAAGCCGACACTTGTGCTTATTAAGCAGGAAATGATGCAAATTGTTATTGGATACGTGCAGTGTTTGAGCGCTAAAGCAAGTTATTTGCGGGCAAACTATAGCTGTTGCTCGCACAAACTGAGATTCTTGGTATAATTTCGCCACAATAAGGCTTGCACTGAAGGTTTAACTTTGGATAATGCCTTTCTTTTTTAAATAATAGCTGTCTAATGCTAGCGCAGCCTTAAGCGAGGGCGATAATGAGCGACGTAACAACCGCTGAATTCAATGAAGAGGGTAAATACCTTCGTAAAGTCAGAAGCTTTGTGTTGAGAGAGGGCCGTCTAACTAAAGGTCAAGCTCAAGCAATGGAGCAGCAATGGCCTAAAATTGGTCTAGATTACACTCCTGAGCCAATCGACTTAGTTGAAGTCTTTGGCCGTGAAGCTGATACCGTTTTAGAAATTGGTTTTGGTATGGGCGCATCATTAGTTGCAATGGCGAAGGCTGCACCAGAATTAAACTTTATTGGTATTGAAGTGCATAAACCTGGTGTTGGTGCCTGTCTGGCAGAAGCTGCAGAAGCTGGCGTGACCAACCTACGTGTTTATCACCATGATGCGATTGAAGTGCTCGAGAACAGCATTGCCGAAGGCAGCCTGGCTTGTGTGCAATTATTCTTCCCAGATCCTTGGCATAAGACTCGTCACCATAAGCGTCGTATCGTTCAAGCGCCATTTGCTGAATTGATCCGTAGCAAACTTAAGGTTGGCGGTGTATTCCATCTAGCAACAGATTGGGAAAACTACAGCGAGCATATGCTGGAAGTGATGACTGCAGCGCCTGGTTATAAAAACCAATCTGCAACAGGTGATGTCGTAGAGCGTCCAGCTCACCGTCCGCTAACTAAATTCGAAGCGCGTGGCCACCGTTTAGGTCATGGTGTTTGGGATCTTATGTTTGAGCGCGTTTAAGCGTTTAATAAGAAAGTAAACTTTAAAATAAGCTATTTAGGAGAGTAACCATGGCAGCAAACCGTAGCCGTCGCTTACGTAAGAAATTACGCGTTGATGAGTTCCAAGAGTTTGGATTTGACGTTAACTGGACTTTTAATGAGTCAGTAACTGAAGAGCAAATTGATGCGATCGTTGATCAGTTTATTGATGAAGTCATTGAACCAGCAGGTCTTGGTTATCATGGCGGCGGCCATAAAGAGTGGGAAGGTATTATTGCCACTCAAGATATTGGCAAGTGTACTGAAGAAAACAGAGCCGCTGTTAAGGCGTTCTTTGATGCACAACCAGTATCAGATCTTGAAATTGGTGAGCTTTTCGATATCTGGTGGGGCTAATGCCTGAATTGGCATTACTTGAAGAGGTCATCGAAAAAGTTCGGCCTCTTCTAGGACAGGGGAAAGTAGCTGATTATATTCCAGCGCTTGCCCAAGTCGATGCTAATAAGCTAGGTATTGCGGTGACAACCTCTGACGGTGTCACAATAGGGGCTGGAGATTATCTCGAGCCCTTTTCAATTCAGAGTATCTCTAAGGTATTTAGTCTTACCTTAGCGCTGATGTTGTATGAAGAAGATGAAATTTGGTCGAGAGTAGGTAAAGAACCCTCAGGCCATTCTTTTAACTCTTTAGTACAGGTTGAATTGGAAAAAGGCTTACCTCGAAATCCATTTATCAACGCTGGCGCGCTGGTCATTGCCGACCTTTTGCAAAGTCGCCTAGGTGCTCCTAAGCACCGTATGCTTGAGATTGTTCGTCAGCTCAGTGAAAACCATCGCATAGGTTACGATAAAGTCGTTGCCGCGTCTGAGTATCAACACAGTGCAAGAAATGCTGCGATTGCTTACTTGATGAAGTCCTTTGGTAATTTCAACAATGATGTCGATACTGTGCTGCATAGCTATTTTCATTATTGTTCGCTGCGCATGAGCTGCGCAGATCTATCCCGTGCTATGTTTTACTTAGCAAACTCAGGTAAGAGCCTTGCTGGTAAGCAACTTATTACGCCTGTGCAAAATCGGCAGCTAAATGCCTTATTAGCCACATCTGGTCTTTATGATGGTGCTGGTGAGTTCGCTTATCGTGTCGGTATGCCGGGTAAGAGCGGTGTCGGTGGTGGAATTATCGCGGTGATCCCTGGCGATATGTCTGTGTGCGTTTGGTCCCCAGAGCTTGATGCCAACGGCAACTCTTTAGCGGGCACTGCTGTGTTAGAGGCTTTGAGTCAGACTTTAGGTCGCTCAATTTTCTAGTATTACTGTTCGACTTTGTTATATCTGCATCGATATCAGTACCTACACCAGTTGTTTGTGATATTTGGCTAATAGTTAGTTTAATTGGCCAAATATCTTACTGCTATACATCTTCAAAACCTAACGAACCACTCTTAATTCTTTTAAAACAGTAGCTTGTGTGTTTTGGCATAGTCTGTGCTTTATCTCAGTCAATATAAAGATTTAGATAATAGCGATAAAGGATTGAAGCGATGAAAAAATTACTTACCTCAGTTGGGATCTCTGCAGTGTTGCTTTCGGCAACTAGCCTACAAATAGTTTCTGCTCATAGCGACCATGATATGACCAATGAGTGTGAAGTCTCATTGAATTACGATGTTACCGTAGAGCCTAAGAAGCTTATCGTGAGCGAGGTTGGTGACGAGAAGTACCGCATTGAAATGGATAAGCTGTTTGTTAATGGCAAGCAAGTTTCACTCAATAGTGAACAGCAAGCATTAATTAGCCAGTATTCGCAAGAGGTTTCAACGCAGGTTCCAGAAGTCATAGCACTGGTTAATGATGCCGTAGAGATGGCATCAACGGCAGTGAGCTTAGCCTTGACGCCACTATTAGGTGATAGCGCCGGCGCTAAAATTGACGAGATGATGGCAGGTCTTGAGGAGCGTATCGAGACTGTGGCTTACCAGAATGGCGATAAGTTTTACTTAGGTTCGACCGAGTCTTCTTTAGAAGATGCTTTTGGCGAAGAGTTTGAGCAAGAGATGGAAGAGTTAGTACAAAACTCTCTAGGCAGCATGATGATGACTCTGGGTGCACAGATGATGTCTGGTGACGGTGATAGCTTCGAACAGAAGATGGACTCATTCTCACATAAAATGGATTCAATCGGCGAAGAAATAGAGCTGCAGATGGATCAACAAGCCGAAGATTTAGAAGCGCGTGGCGAGAAACTATGTGAAAGATTTAAAACCTTAGTGGTGCTAGAGCAGCAATTGCGCAGTGAAATTCCTGAGCTTGCTAATTATCCCCTAGTTGAAACAGCAAACACGACTTTGCAGGAGTAAATACAGTTTCACTGGACTCTTTGGCTGATCAAACATAATCAGTACTTCTGTTGCTTCTGACTGTCTTGCAACCCCCCTGCATCCCACCTTTATGCAGGGGTTTTTCCGTTTTAAGCCCTGCTAAACTTTTGTACTAGCTAAGAGCTTTCAAGTTAGGCCAAACTACATATTTGATGAGTTATGGGGATTTTTTGGTATACTTCTAAAAATAAAAGCAAAAACCAAATATTGGTAAATAATAAAAACTCTACTCTAGCGTACGCATATTCACTTAAGATATTGTTTTTATACTAAATAACATGTCTTAGCGATGGAAGTACTATTACTGTCGTAAACACCTTAAGGCGATTTACATGTTAGAACTTTTAGAACCAATCGCAATTTTTACCCATGTGGCTCGAGCGGGGAGTTTTAGCTCTGCAGCGAGAAAGTTAGGCATATCAAAGTCTAAAGTCAGTACCCAAGTGGCCGATCTGGAGCACAAGCTTGGCGTTCAATTGATTCAACGTACAACTAGAAGCTTGAGTTTAACCGAGGCGGGTCAGCTACTGTATACCCAAGGTGAAGAGTTATTAAGAGATGCCGACCAAGCTGTTGCTAGCGTTCATAATCTTAATGATGCTACCCGAGGCGTATTGAAAGTTGGTATTTCTCAGTCTTTCGGCACCATGCATATCATTCCTGCTTTGCCAGAGTTTATGGCAAGGCATCCAGAACTAGAGTTACAAGTTAGCCTGCTCGACCATAAAGTCGATGTGGTTAGCGAAGGTTTAGATCTGCTTCTTACTATGTCAGAGCAATTGCCCCTTGGCATGGTTGCCAGACCCTTGATGAAATGTCAGTTCTTGTTAGCCGCCTCTCCCTCATACGTTGCAAAACATGGCGTTCCTAGCCGCCCAGAGCAGCTGGTGGACCATAATTGCTTGGTTTACCAAGGTGAGTGGCATGAGCATAGCGTATGGCAATTTAAACAGGGTGAAGACAACTGTGAAATTGGCGTAACAGGTAATTTCAGAGTCGATAATGCGCCAGCACTTAAGTCTGCTGCAGTTAGTGGTTTGGGTGTGGTTTATCTTGCCAGTTACCTGCTCGAAGATGAGCTTGAGAAGGGCACTTTAGTCCCTCTTCTTGAAGACTGGCAGTTGACTCATAATTTACCATTGCAGGCTGTTTACCCAAGACGTAAGCATTTAGCACCTAAGGTGAGCGCCTTTATCGATTTTATAAAGGATCATATCGGTACCCCGCCATATTGGGACGCCCCCTTAAAAGACTTGTATGCAAAGCGTAAGTAAATGGGGAAACATTGTTCTGCATTTGGGACGCTGTAAAGCTGAACGAGTGTTGGTACTTGTTACTCTTTGAAATTCAGTTACTTAAGCTCTGTAGCTAAATTGTTTAGCCAAGCTAGAGTTAGTTTTGGCTAAACAACTTTAAATCATTTCAGTTGCAGTTTGTTTTCATTTTAATACAATTGTAACCAGTTGATTCAAAAAGTTCTGAGTCCTATAGTGCAATCGAGAATGACCCCTCTCAATTGTGCTATACAGAGCCGCTATATGCAGTTTTGTATCAATGCTGGTAGGCTTTAATAACTAAAACAATACCAGCCTTAAAACCATCATCCTAGTTTGGTTTGCCCCGGTTTCCAACCGGGGTATTTTTCTATCTACTCTCGATATACTCCCCAAATTTTAGTGGCATTCTCAATCGATAATTCCTAGCTAATAGCTGAAAGAATAGTATTCCCTTGTGAAGCTGTTCAACGCAGAAGTAGGCAGCAAATACCGCTCCAGAATGACGAGTTTTAGCGGCTCTGATACTGCGACTCTTAAAGAACAAGAGGGAGCTTAACCTTAGTTCAATAATGCTCTTCACTCGTTGCAAGCAGTATGTCCCCGGCATGCTTGCAGACATTTCCTCCATACTTGGAGGTTAGATGCAGCGAATGTTATTAATTCACGACTATATGGATATAGGAGGTACGAGACCAAGGATAATGGAATGGACCCATCCACTTTTAATCGGCCTCGCAATGGGCCACGATGTAGTTGCTTAAACTCATCAGAAAGAGGACGGGTCCACTATGAACATTACTACAATTGGTCTTGATATCGCAAAGTCCGTTTTTCATTTTGTTGGCGTTAATAAAGCCGGAAAGCTTGTCAAAAAGAAGATAATTAAGCGCAAAGAGTTAGTGCTTTTTCTTGCTCAAATAGAACCTTGCCTTGTTGTGATGGAAGCCTGTGGCGGTGCAAACTATTGGGCTAGGGAGTTCGAGAAAGTTGGCCATCAAGTTAAGTTAATAGCACCCCAGTATGTCGTTCCCTACAGACAAGGAAATAAGAATGACTATAACGATGCACTTGCGATAGCTGAAGCAGCACAACGCCCCAACATGCGCTTTGTAGAGCCTAAGCCAGTAGAGCAGCAAGATATTCAGATGCTGCATCGAATGAGAGAAAGACTAAACAAACAATCTACTGCACTGATAAATCAAGTGAGAGGTATGCTCGCTGAGTACGGCATTGTCATCACAAAAGGAAAAGCGTCTTTTAGGACAAAGCTACCAGATATTCTAGAAAATGCCGATAACGAATTAACAGTCAAAGGCCGAAGTGTTTTTTATCAACTATATGAAGAGTTTAATGACATTGAGAAGCGACTTAAAAACTGTGATGCCCAAGTTCAACAAGAGGTGAAAAGTAACCAAGTATGCCAGCGCTTAGAAAGCGTACCAGGCATTGGCCCTGTGACTGCCACAGCATTTTATGCAGCTGTTGGGCAAGGTAAAGATTTTACCAATGGGAGACATTTTTCAGCATGGTGCGGTCTAGTACCCAAACAGCATAGTAGTGGCGGGAAAAATAATTTGCTTGGTATTAGTAAGCGAGGAAACGCTTATTTGAGAACGCTATTTATCCACGGGGCAAGAACTGTCTTACAGCATAGTTCTAATAAAACTGACAGATTTAGTTGCTGGGCTAGCGCACTTGCAGAAAGGCGTGGCTTTAACAGAGCTTGTGTTGCCGTAGCTAATAAGCTTGCACGAATAGCGTGGGTTATAGCAGCAAGAGAAGATGAATACCGTATCACAGTATAAATTAATCATTAACGCGTCAACTTAACGAGATAATCATAAGTTTTGCTAACCACCAAGTTGCCAAGATAATTGATTTGATGATGAGACAGTCAGACTGTTCTGCTTAAAACCTTGCTTCGCCACAGGCTCTAAAGAAGCCGTAAGGATGATAAGGAAAGTAGAAGCAAATATCCATCAGGGCCAGAGGAGTACCTCAATAACAGGCCGAATATATGGGTGCAATGAACTCTTCTCAAAGTCGATATTAAATATCTTGCAAACCGGATGGGTCCATATATGGTCGAAGGTAGAATAATGCAGGAGCGATTATCGAGAGTAATGCAGGAGTTGTTACTGAGGAGAAATTAATGACCTTGCCACATAAGCGCTAAACTCTCGCTGAGCGACCAAATCTTTATACTGATTGGTATTACTCATGACTTCCTGTTACAAATGCCATCAAACTAAGCGCAATAAAACGGATTACCAGCCTTTCTACTTAACTGTAGCGACTGACAGTGGCTCCCGTGATGAGTGAGCTTCGAACAATGCAGTTCGTTACCTTTGGGTATGCTCTAAATCAGCATTAAGTTGAGAGCTGAAAGGCCGTTGAATACCAGCCTTCTAAGAGTAATACCAGACTCTGAAATCATCGGATATAGAAGGATGGAACAATGAATATTCTCAACAGAAAACAGTATGTACTATTGCTAGCCGTGTTAATTGTATCGACCAGTGGCCACTTATTTGCTAGAGGTGGAGGGCAAGGTTTTGGTGGTTACAATGCCATTAGCAAGGCCGAGCTTGAGGCTAGTTGGAATGGTCAGCGCGGCTCTCAACATACTGCTATCAGAGGTGTTAAGGTTCAGTGGTATGCTGATGTATGCGGTACAGCAAATGGTCATGTCACAGATGTAAAACTCTGTATAAATGATAAGAAAAAAATGACTAAGGATGACAGCCATTGATTCAATTTTTACTGTCAAAGCTATTTGTTATTTCTTAGTGCCAAGGTTTAAAGTCAATCTTGGCTTTTTAATCGCTATCGGTTATTCATACTCAACTTTCTAACACTCTTTGAGTATTCAAATCGGCAAGCTGAGCTACTGCTTGTTTTCAGGATAATGCCCTTGAAATTAGAGTGTTAACCACCTTACACTCTGCATGAAACTGAACAGCCTATTCCATTCTCGCTTCGTAGCGCCATTTATTTTATGAGACGTGTATTACATTGAATAAATTTATTAAGTCACTTTTCTCCTCATCAGCTGATTCAGAAGCTGTTAGCTCAAGACAAGCTAGCCAAAATGAATACTCTTTTCAGCATCATCGTTTATATTACGATGGATTGCTCCAGCTACAAGTAGTTAAACAAAATGGACTCCATGTTGAGCTGCACAGTCAGTTTGAACTGCTTGGCAGCCATAACTGCGAGCTCTTGCTGGCTGAGTGGCTTGATGATAAGCGCTTTATTGCTGTGGACTCTACAGGCCGAATTTTTAGTGCTGTATTTAATGCTGCCGACTCGCGCAAGGTTAGTCTGTCAGCTATCGCATCGTTAGAACTCTACCCGACAGAGAATGCTTGTATCAGCAATGATAAACTTTGGGTCGTTGGCGCTAAGTTAGGCGGGCGACGCAGCGTGAAGTCATTATTCTGTGTCGATATTGCGTTAGCACATGAGCGAGCCATAAAGAGTCTGCAAAAGGTTAACTATTTTGAGCTCAATGCCGCAGACATCGCAGATTACCAAATGCCATTTAAGTTTGTTGATGGCAGCA
Organism: Shewanella pealeana ATCC 700345; assembly: GCF_000018285.1. NCBI lineage: Bacteria > Pseudomonadati > Pseudomonadota > Gammaproteobacteria > Alteromonadales > Shewanellaceae > Shewanella > Shewanella pealeana. Next base: position 1,352,647 of record NC_009901.1, read on the forward strand.
TGGTGTGTGTCGCAGACAATGAGTTTGTATTTTATCAGCGTGAAAAGCGCCGAATGCATCAGCTAGTGAGCTTTAATCCTATGACTGCTGAGGTTAACGTGTACCCGCTTGAGGGCAAGCCTGCACCGACGGAGATCTCTTTTCGAAATACCTTCTTTATGGATAAAAAGCGCGGTATTGCATTACTTGCCAATACCGAGACGCTTAGTTTGTCTGGCAATAAAGCTGTTGCATTGACTAATGGGGAACCGAGCTTTAATTTTGAATTACAGTTTATCGATTTTAAACAGAAAAAAGCGCTATGGAGCCACATGGTGAGGGCGCTCAAGCCATCACAAATCTGCGCTAAATATCAGGCTGAGGAACTTGTTGAATCATTAAGTGCGATTGCTGCTGGCGATACCAGCTCAAGCCATCATGATGAGCTGCAAACTTTTATCGAGTGTCTAACATCGGCAAGTGTCTCGGCCGATGGCAATAGTATCTGGCTTGGTTGGCAAGATGGAGTGGTGCAGCAGCTGTCGTTAACCGGGGAGCGTATGTCGCCCGAGTTTAACCTGATGCAAGAAAACAGCAATGGTAAGCAGCGGTCTGTACAAATCTTTGGTCATGAGCCCGTTGTGATTAAAGCTCAAATTGATAAGCAATTGATAGTGGCCGCTGGTGAAAGCGAAGATGCACGTACTTGGAAGATGGAAATTGTAGATAAACAGGAGTATTTATCGACCACACAGTCTGACAATCATGACAAGGCCGGTAGCGAATGGCAGAGTCAGAGTCAGAGTCAGAACCAAAGCCACAAAGAAAACTCAGCTAACGGTGATGTTTCAGTCGTCTGTCAGCCGCTGGAGTGCAGCTTAGTTATTCCGGCTAGTTTAGCTGAAGTGCCGACATTGAGTGGGCAAGTCGATATTTGTCTTCAAGATGTCAATGATACTGAAGCAAAGGTTCGCTCGCTTGAAAAGCTCAATAGTCTTATGCCAACACTTAAGATTCATTACCATCAAAGTAACCAGGCATCGCTATTCTTTGGCTTTGTAAATCAGCAAGTCGACGGCTGCGCCGTGCAGAGCGAATATGATGTGTTTGCCGCTGCAGCTTACGATGAAAAGGGCGCGGAGTTATTAGCGAGTATTATCGAGCAGTTTGCTAGTTGGAATAGCGCCGCGGATTTGACGGGCCTTAAAGGCGCGCCAATAATGGCCGATGCGGTGTTAGGTCTGGCTGATAAGCGCCAGTATTTGCATATTCTTGCTAAGTACTTTATTGCCATTGGTGGTCAAGAGCCGATCCATCCATTTCATGTCAACAGAACCATGATGGTGATCCGTGAGCAACATGCCGATACGCCTGAGCTAGCAGATTTTATGGCGAAAGTGCCATGGCCTTGGAATGATGTAAGTTTTACCGTACCTAATGTCGGTGATTATGACTAAATGCTAGCAGGGCTCTGGTATTGGGGGGTAGGAGCAAGGTCGTATGACCTCGCTCCTGTCTGTGGCGCTAGCGTAGCAAGGCGTGTCTAAAGCTGACCTTTCTTAGAAACAATATGGGATGATGTGGTTGGATTTTTCATTATATGGCCGCCTTTCAAGCCTTTTATAGTACCAATTGCAGCAATAATCCAAGCGCAAATTAAGCCGGTAAATAACATAATCGCTGCCCACTCAAAGGCGGGCAGCCCAGTATGTATTGCCAGCTGGCTTGTGCCGGTAACACAAGTGCCAACGGGGAAAGTAAACGCCCACCAAGTCAGTGCAAAGGGCATTTTCCTGCGCAGAGCACTTAATGTCAGTAAGCTTGCTAATATCGACCAGAAAAAAGCAAAACCCCAAATAGGCACGCCATAGAGAATAGCCATGGTATTCATGCTTGTGGCGATCGGTTCGTCGACCACAAGCACTGCTACAGCCCCTAGGGTCCCCGCCGCGGTAATCGACTGACCTAAAGGCCCCAAGATTATCCATAGCGTGGGGACTCGTGCTCCTCCTGACGTCCCTGAGTGAACTAAGCGGCTCCATATCATGGTGATAATAATGAGGGCGCTCATTAAGCTAACGCCAAACATGGCATAGCAGGCGTAAAGCATTGTCTGCTGCATAGCGATAGTTGGCGCATGGGGAATTAACATGGCGCCAATGGCCGCAGAGACCATAGGTGGGACGACGGGCATAAGCCAACCGCCGAAAGCTGCGTCACTGCGGATTTTATAATGGGTGAAAAGACGAAATGTGATAATCACGGCTGTTGCTATCCCGCCAAGAGTACCAATAAACCACAGTGTCCAAGCTATGGTTATCGACGTCTCTGAGGCCATGATTTCTGGCCCGAACAAGATAGTTCCTCCTGCCACCGTAAGCATCGCCATTGGCGGCGCCCCGAAAAACTGTGCCATAACCGGATCATTAAATTGTCGCTTGATGATATGGGGCTTAAGAATCGTCTGAATAATCTTTATCAGTAACATGGCCAGAAGCATCAAGGCTGCGAGTAACCAAATAACAAACCCTATGCTGCTAAGGTCTTTACCGACTAGAGGTAAACCGACTGCTGCGTTAGCTATGATGCCTGTCCCCATCACTGAGGCAAACCAGTTTGGCCCTATCTCTGTACTTAGCTCTGGATTTGGCTCTGGATGATTTAGTTCTGTACTGGGCTCGACTTGAGTATTGTCAGACATATGTCCCCTTAACGGCTAAATTTTCAACTAACGTTACAACCTCAACTATTAAAACTATGTTGCTTGTGATGATAAGTACAATTTTGAATTGCTTGCTGCTAAACAAATTGAACTAACAAGATTTGCTAAGTGTCTATTTATACTTTTTGACTTGTTTAAATGGGGGGGGCTTTGAATAGAAATATTTCTGATTTGAATCAAATCAGGTTGTTACTGGATTTAGTTCATACTAAAAACATGAGCCGCACCGCACAGCGCTTAGGTAAAACAACCAGTGCTATATCTAAAAACTTGCAGCGACTGCGTGAAGAGCTTTGCGACCCCCTCTTTATTAGGCAGCCATCAGGACTAGAGCCGACGACATACGCCTTAACTCTTACCGCTAAACTGACTAATATTCAAAAGGATATCGATGCAGCCTTCGATTCTGAGTCATTCGATCCTAAGTTATTTAAAGGTAAAATCACCTTAGCTGCGAATACGGCGTTAATGCACCAATATCAGGGGGAACTATTACTCGCGTTAACAGAGCAGGCGCCGCTGGCCAATATTGAAATTGTCCAATGGCAAGAGGATAGTTATCAGAGAATACTCGATGGCAGTATTAATGCAGGCCTACAATTTTTGAATGAGAATTGCACTCAATCTATTATGCAGCATGTTCTTCAAAGGCATGAGATTGTGCTAGTCACTGGTGGCAAGCATAGTGCATCAAGCGCAAGAGAGGCCTTATCATCTCCCTTAGCAGTGCTTAAGATCCATGGTTGGAATGCTGACTCGGTTCGCTTTTCTCGCTACCTCTATCAGAAGGGGGTAGAGCATAATGTGCGTTTGCAGTGTGAAGATCTTCCTAGCCTATTATCATGCCTTGAGCGCAGTAATTTTGTCTCTCCGTTACCACGCTTCCTATGTCCAGGTAACTTAAAAGCGCTTACCTTAGATGAGCCGGGTAATGAGATAAGCTCAGTGGTGTGTATCCCCTCTACTCATAGAAACGAGCCACTGTATCAATGGCTCGTAGGACTCATTAAATCACTAATGCCAGTAAAGTTGTGAATATAGACAAGATAGCCTATTGCTTAACGAGTTTATTGGCGATAAACGCCGCTGCGATAGCGACAAAAATGACAGAGAAATAGATCATAGTGACTCCGGTTTTATGTTTGTTAATGTAGCTGTTGTTGATGCTGTTTTAGCAGGCTCTGCTTCTAAAGCGTCGGTCTGGATAGCACCAGCCTGTAAACAGACTTTCTCGACTGAAATAGCAGGCTTAGGGCCTTGTTTTATCCAGCGAGCCAATATGACTCCCAAGATCAGAAATAGGGCGGCGTAGCTCATGAGTAAGGTCGGTAGCTGAAACCCATTGGTTTGCCCTGTTGCAAACGAACCCGCACCCTGTAATGTTGGCATCACGCCATAAATCACCCAAGGTTGACGGCCATACTCAGAAAGAAGCCAGCCGGATAAATAAGCGATAAAAGGAATGGGCAGGGCATAGGTGCTGAGCTTGAGTAGTCTAGTGCTAACGCTGTTAACTCTGCCTTTGATGGCTAGGTAAATCCAGTAACTACTGAGTAGCAAAATGAATATGCCTGCGCCGACCATCACACGGAAACTAAAAAATAGCAGGCAAACATTGTTGACCGTGTCGTTAGCCGCTAGGCGGATCTGCTCTTCGGTTACCTCGATTAGATCCGGATTGTATTTTCGAACTAGCTCGGCATAGCCAAGATCTTGCTGGTGGGCTTGTATAAGCTCTCTTTTAGCCTGTTTGTTTGATGAAGATGAGTAAGCTGCGATGGCCTGATGGGCTAATAAGCCGTTGCGAATACGCTGCATATTTTCAGCTCTTAACTGCTTGATGCCCTTCACCGGCTGAGTGTCATCGGTTCCAGATAGCATCCAGCCAAGCACTTTAGGGATCTTAACTTCGAATCTATTCTCCTCTGCTTGCTGATCCGGTAGTGCAAATAACACCAGATCGGCACCATCTTGCTGCGTCTTCCATAAGGCTTCGAGTTGCGCCAATTTCATCGGTTGCGCCTGATGAACGTCACGGCCGTGAATGTCTCCGCTAAATATGGCAAACAGTGAGAAACATAAGCCGATACTGGCTCCTATCACTACCCCCGTTTGGGCAAAGGCTTGTTGTCTATTTTTTTGTAGGTAATAGCAGGACAAAGAGATAAGAGTCACGCCACCGATTAAGAATGCACCAGTAAACATATGGGCAAAGCGTGTACTTGCCATAGGTGTGCTGACAATTTCAAGTAGCGAACTTGCTTGGTATGTCATGGTGTTGATATCAAATTGCATTGCTGAGCTTGGATCATGCATCCAGCCATTGAGTACGATGACTGGTAGCTCGGTATAGGCACAGATAAAGGGTAATAACCAAGTGATGAAAAGGTGAACCTTGGCGGGAAGATATCGCCAACCGACATAGAACAGGCTCACCGCGGTAAGCCAGAGCATCATACCAGTAGACACTATGGTGCCAAGCAGTCCGACATATTCACTGAATACGCTGTTGATAAATATGTCGAGTTGTTGCCAGTCTTCCGGCATGGGAGGAGTTAATATACCAGTGATAATTAATACAAACACAATAGGCAAACACAGCTTGCCAATAAATTGCGCTGCCGATTTATATTCAGCATTTGATTTGGTGACGTATAAGGTTTCAAAAATTGCAGTGACTAGCATAAGGCCAATAAACAGAGGCACAAAAATTTGGTGCACCATCATACTGAGTGCAAATTCGAGTCTGGCGCTATCGGTTAAAGCGTGTTCAATCATTAGTACTTACCTATCCATATAGTTAGGCAGACCATAACAGGATTGATTTTCCTATAAGTTGAATCTGTTTTTCCTGAAACGATATTTAGTCAGGGAAATGGTTCTGAAGTTAGTTGACTTTGTTAGCGCAGCCGCTAGGTATAAAATTGTGGATGGAACAATAAAAAATCGGTCACATCTAGTGACCGATTCGTTGGTTTCATTGAGATCTTCTAATCAGATTCGTTTAGCTGTTTTGCTCAATCCACAGGTCGATTTCACTTTCTAGTACATCTAATGGTACGGGGCCATTTTTGAGTACGATAGTGTGAAAATCACGAATATCAAACTTATCGCCTAGCGCTTGCTGCGCCTTATCTCTAAGCGCCAATAGCTTAAGCATGCCCACCTTGTAGGCAGTGGCTTGTGATGGCATCACGATATGACGTTCAACCATCTTGATAGCGTCAGATTTAGCATTGGGCGTATTAGTGACGTAGTACTCGATGGACTCTTCACGAGTCCATTTCTTAGCATGAATACCTGTATCGACTACTAAGCGGCATGCGCGCCAAAGCTCCATGGCTAAGCGGCCAAAGTCAGAGTAGGGATCTGAATACATGCCCATCTCCTTCGGGAAGTACTCGCTGTATAGACCCCAGCCCTCAATATATGCAGTGTAACCGCCGAACTTACGAAACTTAGGTACAGCCTCCAGCTCTTGAGCGATTGCTATCTGCATATGATGCCCCGGCGTGCCTTCATGGTAAGCCAGAGCTTCCATCTGATACTTTGGCATCGCCTTCATATCATACAGGTTAGCGTAGTAAGTGCCTGGACGGCTGCCATCGGGTGATGGGTTGCTATAAAACGCCTTACCGGCAGACTTCTCTCTAAAGGCTTCGACCTGTTTTACGATCATTGGTGCCTTAGGTTTGACCTTGAACACTTCGTCTAAGCGACCGCTCATGGTGTCGATAAGTGCGGTGGCTTCACTTAAGTAGGCTTGGCGACCCTTATCGTCATTGGCATAGTAAAACTGCTCGTCATCACGCATGAACTTAAAGAACTCAGCGAGTGAGCCTTCGAAGTTAACCTTGTTCATGATGTCACGCATCTCGCTGTGAATACGCGCCACTTCCGATAAGCCAAGTTCATGGATTTCACTGGCGCTCATATCGGTTGTTGTCGTGCGTGCGAGTGCGTTGTTGTAATACGAGTCACCTTGAGGGAATTTCCAGGCGCCATCGCGGGTATCGGCTTTAGTTTCAAGCTTGGTCATATAGGCGATGAGCTTGTCGTAGGCAGGTTTTACATCTGTTACTAATGCGCTTTTAGCCTCACGTAATAAGCTTTCCTTGTCGCTATCGCTGATTTCAAGTTTTGCCATTTTACGCTTAAAGTCGGCCCAAAGAGCGCTGTCTTTTACTCTTTCATTAGTCGCCGAATTTGCTGTAAATGGTGCGCCTGCAACTATGTTCTTGCTGTCGTTGATCACGTAAGGAAAGACAAACTTAGGTGCGATAATGCCTTTGCTTTCACGCACTTCTAATGCAGTTTGTAGCTGAGATAAACGTTTAGGCACGCCTTGCAAGCGGCTTATATAGGCCTTGGCATCTTCGACATTACCAATTTGGTGCTGGTTTATCAGAAACGAAGCTATTTGCGAGTGGCCGCCATACATCTGGTTAACGGGGTAGCTATGGTAACGCCATTTATCGTCTTTAATGGCTTGCTGAAGCTTTTGCGTTAGTAGTTGGTAGCTAAGTAGAGTTTGTCTATCGAGCTTGCTTGAGTTGATTTTTTGAAGCTGAGCTAAATGTTTTTTGTCGCGGGCAAGGGCGGCATCATCGGCAGTATCGCCCATCTCATCCCATTTATCGTAATCGGTTTTAATGCCGAGATGGGTTTGGGAGATGGGGCTTGCCATGACATTTTCCATGAAAATGCTTTCGAATAAGGCGTTGGCTTTTTCTGACTCACTCTCTGCCTTATGGGCAACGGGCTCACTTGGGCTAGATAGTGAAGTGGAAGTTGGGGCGGCGACGGCGGAGGCGCCAAGCATAGTGCTGGCGCTGAGCCCAAATGAGAGCGAGAGGGCAATAAGGCTAACTTTTGTTTTTATAGGCATTTTTAGGCTTCCTTAGAATTATGATTGTTATCCTAAAGAAGCCAGCGGTTAATTTTTTGATCTAAGTGTTAGCAAATATTTCCAAATCTATAGGCTGTGGCTTATTAATTAAGCTATTCAGTTGCTTAGGGAGTATTAGTAAGCCGTTATACCATCTATAGGAATTGTGACAGTAGCTCATTGACGAACATGTGACCTTTGCTAGTCAGCTGCCAGTGTTCATCCGATTCAGTCATTAAGCCCTTAGCACAGCCTTGCTTAACTCCGTCACTGATGGTGTCTCGAGTTAAACCTGTGCGCTGTTCAAATTCCACCTTAGGAATTGGACTCATTAGGCGCAAGCGGTTCATCAGATATTCTAAGGCTCTGTCTTCCTCTACCACCTCTGTTGTTTCATCGGTGTAGTTATCAGCGGCTAAATAACCTTTAGGGTGCTTAATCTTGACGGTGCGGACAATTTTATTGTCATCAAGTAGGGTTATTTTACCATGAGCGCCACAACCAATCCCTAAGTAGTCGCCAAACTGCCAGTAGTTAAGGTTGTGTCTGCATTGGAAGCCTTCTTTGGCATAGGCCGAGATCTCGTACTGCTGGTAACCTAGCGCAGCTAGACGCTTTTGCCCCTGCTCGTAGATCTGCCATAGGTTTTCATCATCAGGAAGCTGTGGCGGCTTAGAGTGGAATAGGGTATTAGGCTCAATCGTTAGTTGATACCAAGACAGGTGGGGCGGAGCAAGCTCTGCTGCGGTCTCTATGTCGCTAAGGGCTTCATCAAAACTTTGGTTTGGCAGGCCGTGCATCAAGTCTAAGTTAAAGCTCTGGTAACCAGAGACTTTAGCCTTTTGGGCGGCAATATGAGCTTCGTCTTTATTGTGAATACGCCCGAGCAGGTTGAGCTTGTCGCTAGAGAAACTCTGTACCCCGATTGATAGTCGGGTCACGCCAGCTTTGCAATAAGCTTCGAAATCATCGTGCTCAAGGGTGCCAGGATTAGCCTCCATGGTAATTTCGATATTGTCGCTAAACGGAACTAGCTTATCGACTTCAGCTAATAAGCGCCCAATCTGCGCGGCATCGAACAGAGAGGGCGTGCCGCCACCGATAAAAATCGTGTCTAAACGTCTACCTTGCACGTAATGCAGATCTTGCTTGAGATCTTTTATCAGTGCATCGATATATTCAGTTTGCGGCAGTTCACCATGCTGTCCATGGGAATTGAAGTCGCAGTAAGGGCACTTTTGTACGCACCAAGGAATATGGATATATAGGCTTAACGGTGGCAGGGTTAACATTAGTTAAAGATACCTTGTTGCTTCATGGCTTCGATTAACAACACTAGGGCTTTACCACGATGGCTTAGCTTATTCTTCTCATCACTGCTTAGCTCTGCAGCAGCGCATTCGTGCTCTGCAGGGATAAAGATAGGATCGTAACCGTGGCCGTTTACGCCTTGCGCAGCAAAACCAATAGTGCCTTCCCATGACGCTTGGCAGATGATTGGGGTTGGATCTTTAGCATGACGCATATAAACCAATACGCACTGAAAGCGTGCACTACGCTCAGCTTGGTCTTCAAGGGCATTTAATAATTTTGTGTAGTTTTGCTCATCTTTAGCGCCTTCTCCAGCGTAACGCGCCGAGTAAATACCGGGTGCGCCTTGTAAGAAGTCAACTTCTAGACCCGAGTCATCGGCAATGGCGGCATGGCCAGTGATCTCAGCGGCATGTCTGGCCTTGATGATGGCATTTTCAACAAATGTGGTACCCGTCTCAGCCACTTCTGACACATTGAATTGGCTCTGAGCTAAGATCTCGACGCCGTAATCGGCCATCAATTCAGAAAATTCTTTGAGTTTACCTTTGTTGCCGCTAGCAAGGACGATTTGATTCATGGGATGCCTGTAGATGAGTCTAAAAATAATGGCGGCAATAATAGCCGAGATACGGGGTTTTCGATAGAGTAAACGTCACAAAAAAACAGGGGCGCTAGGCCCCTGTGTGTTCGATTCAATCTAAGATTATTCGACGTAAAACTTCTGCTTAAACTTGAGTATTGTGTTGAGTTTTTTACCGTACTTGACTGCGATTTTAAAGTTTATCTCTTGATCGTCACGGTAAGGGACTTCAGCGATGTAATAGATAGAGTCCCCTTCACGAATTTCTCTAAACTTTAAGTCGACTCTGGCATCGAGTAAGTTATTGGCGACACCAGAAATTTCCACGGGTACTGCAGGATTCCCCTTAACGCTTGTGTCGAGCACCGCAATATTAATTATGCCAGTGTAGCTACTACGCTTGATGCCATAAGACTTGGCAATACTAGGGGTTAAAAAGGTGCTGCTAAGGGCAACATAGTGGATATCGTAGTTACCCACTTTTTCTTTTTGTTCGGCAAATGCGTTGCTGCTTAGGCAAAAACAGAGCATTAGCATAGTGGTTAAAGACCTGACCATATTCGTTTTCCTGAGGAAGATATCTTGTTAACAGTATAGAACTTAGTTTAGCTCAACGCCTTAAACTTCTTATAACTATAAGGTTACAAAAGGTTTTGTACTTCAGCTGGAATAAGCTTAGGAGCGGTGATCCTGACTTGTTTATGGCGTCCCATCTGGCCTTTAATAATGTCTATATCCCCTTTAGGGACTTTAAAGGCTTTCGATAGGTACTTAGTAAGATGGGCGTTGGCCTTGCCGTCTACGGGGGGCGCAGTAATGGCTATTTTAATCTCTTCACCATGTAGGCCGACTATTTGGTCGCGACTAGCTTTAGGCTGAATATAGAGTTGAAGCAGCAGGTCGCCCTGCTGCATTATGGCTGGTGTCACTATACGCTAGCCCAGAATGGTATGTATTGCGCTAGTAAGATATTGACGAAGTTAAGGATAATCATCATCACTAGCAGTGATAAGTCTAGTCCGCCCATCGCTGGCAAAATGCGGCGGATTGGCGCAAGTAGCGGCTCAGTTAACTGACCCATTACCATTTCGATTGGGTTACTGCCTTGGCTTACCCAGCTTAAAATCGCACGTAGGATCAGCATCCAAAATAGCAATACGCCGGCTTCTTTAATCACCGACACTAAAGAGACAAGCAGTAAGGTAGGTACATTAATTGCCGCACCAGCCATCAGGCTTAAGATGACAAACTTAAGTACCACAACCGTTATTGCGAGTACGAAAGAGGCGGTATCAAAACTGCCAAAAGAGGGCAGTACGCGTCTTAAAGGGCCAACAATTGGGTGAGTGGCCTTTACGATAAACTGACTGAAAGGGTTATAAAAATCGGCTCTAGCTAATTGTAGCCAGATACGTAACACCACGACCATCAGGTATAGATCGAATACCGTGCTTATCAGAAAACTAAATGCATTCATCTGTTTACTCTACTTGTTCAAGTTAAATTTAAAAACTAGTACTGCTTGGCCATCTCTTCGGCGCGGGCGATACAATTGTTCATTGCATTATCGACCAAACCTCTTAAATCACCTTTTTCAAACGTCTCAACCGCCTGCGCCGTTGTGCCGCCTTTTGATGTTACGTTCGCTCTAAGCTGAGCAAGACTCACATCTGGGTTTTGTTTGACCATCAAGGCCGCGCCAAGTGCTGCTTGCTGCGCCATCTCTCTTGCGGCAAGTTCAGACATGCCACCTTTCACTGCACTTTCTACCATAGATTCTAAAAATAGGAAGAAATATGCTGGAGAGCTACCCGCAAGTGCGATCACTTGGTTTAATTCATCTTCCTTACTGACCCAGACGACTTCGCCGCCAGTTGCCATTAAGGTTTCGCAAATGGCTTTTTGCTCAGCCGATATGTCATCGCCCGCATAGAGCCCTGTCAAGCCTACACCTATTTGGGTGGGAGTATTAGGCATAGTGCGAATTAGTTTGATCTCTTGCTTAAAATAATCACTATAACGCTTGGCTGTTACGCCTGCGGCTATGGTGATAATCAGTTTATTAGAAAGGTCCAGACCGCTTAGCTCTTCGCCGACGACTTGCATCAGGTGTGGCTTTACGCCAAGCACGATAACATCGGCCGCTTGCGCCGCATCTAGGTTGTTATTCGATACCTTAATGCCAAAGTCTGCCACCATAGCATCGAGCTTAGGTTGGCTTGGATTCGTGGCTTGGATTAGCTCAGGGCTATAGCCACTTTTGACTAAGCCACTGACGATACTGCGGGTCATATTGCCTGCGCCGATAAAGCATACTTTCTTTTGTGTCATGGAGATCTCTTTTTGTTTTAGTTAGCTGCACCGAACATCTTTTGCACTTACAAGGAAAAAGATTATTTAATTAAGGGCTATTTTACTAAAGACTATTTCAGTAAGCGCTATTTTACTCATTAATATCTGGCCGAGTAAGAGCAATATAAGTTTTATGTTATTAAACAATTTTCATATTGATACTCAATCCGCCAGTTGTTGCTTATGCCTTGCTGTAATCACGCTCGCCAAAGATAGCGCTACCAATACGCACCATGGTTGATCCATGGGCAACGGCAAGCTCTAGGTCATTACTCATGCCAACAGACAGGGTATCGACATAATCAAAGCGTTGAGCCAATTGGTTATACAGTGCCTGCAAGGCTGCCATTTCATCTGTGGCCGTTTGTTCATCGACATCGGCCGATGGAATAGCCATCAAGCCGCGAAGAGTCAGATTAGGCATCTGGGCAATCTTGTCTGCGAGAGCCAATATTTCATTGGCCGCGACGCCAGACTTACTCGCTTCTTGGCTGATGTTGACTTGAATACACACATTGATCGGCGGCATCGAGTCCGGGCGCTGCTCATTCAGCCGTTGGGCGATTTTTTCACGCTCGACTGTATGCATCCAGTCAAACAGTGTCGCAACCACTTTGGTTTTGTTTGATTGTAGTGGCCCGATAAAGTGCCACTCAATATCTGGGTAGTCTTCGCTAAGTGCATTGACCTTAGATTCGCCCTCTTGCACATAGTTTTCGCCGAAGCGACGCTGACCCGCATGATAGGCTTCAATGATCTGGTTATTGGGTTTTGTTTTGCTCACGGCAAGGAGTTGTACATCTTCTGCTCGGCGAGAAGAATTTTGCGCCGCTTGTGCAATCCGGCTCTGGGCGATTGCGAGTCTGTCTGTTATTGTTGTCATGTTGTAAGTTTTTGGTTGAATGGATATCCCAAACTATGGAAATCACAGAGTTACTTGCCTTTAGTGTAAAACACAATGCATCAGATCTACACCTTTCAGCGGGTGTTTCTCCCATGATCCGTGTTGATGGTGAAGTGAGAAAGATTAATTTACCCGCTTTAGATCACCAAGGTGTACATAGCTTAGTCTACGACATCATGAACGATAAGCAGCGTAAGGATTATGAAGAGCACCTAGAGATAGATTTCTCGTTTGAAGTGCCGGGTCTTGCACGTTTTCGTGTTAATGCTTTTAACCAGTCTCGTGGTTCGGCGGCGGTTTTCCGTACCATTCCCAGTGACATCTTGAGTCTGGAGCAATTAGGCGCACCGGAGATCTTCAAAAAAATCTCAAGTTTCCCCCGTGGTCTAGTATTGGTCACCGGCCCAACTGGCTCGGGAAAGAGTACCACCTTGGCGGCAATGATCGATTATGTGAACGAAAACCGTCACGACCACATTCTGACCATTGAAGATCCGATAGAATTTGTTCATCAAAATAAGCAGTGCTTGATTAACCAACGTGAAGTGCATCGCCATACCCACAGCTTTAACGCGGCACTGAGAAGTGCACTGCGTGAAGATCCAGACGTGATCTTAGTCGGTGAGATGCGAGATCTTGAAACCATTCGTCTGGCGATGACAGCGGCGGAAACGGGTCACTTAGTCTTTGGAACCCTGCATACCACCTCTGCGGCTAAAACCATTGACCGTATTGTCGACGTTTTCCCTGAAGGTGAGAAAGGCATGGTAAGAACCATGTTGTCTGAATCTTTGCAGGCGGTTATCTCTCAGACCTTGATTAAGAAAGTGGGCGGCGGCCGAGTGGCGGCGCATGAGATCATGATGGGGACGCCTGCGATTCGTAACCTTATTCGTGAGGATAAAGTCGCGCAGATGTATTCGGCAATTCAAACGGGTATGGCCCACGGAATGCAGACGCTGGACCAATGTTTACAGAACTTGGTTAATCGCGGCCAAATCTCCCGTGAAGATGCCATGGCTAAGAGCTCGAATAAACAAACCAACTTTTAATAGGTAATAGGGATAGCTAGTCTATGGATGTTCGTCCTTTTCTAAAGGTGATGATTGAGCGTAAGGCATCGGATCTATTTATTACCGCAGGTTTCCCACCGAGCGCTAAAGTTGATGGTGAGCTGCGCCCCTTAGGTGAGAATGCTTTTACTCCTGCCCAGTCGTTAGATTTTGTTGAGTCATTGATGACTGATGTGCAAAAGCAGGAATTTCACGGGACTCGTGAGTGTAACTTTGCCTTTTCGGCTAAAGATCTTGGCCGATTTCGTGTCAGCGCCTTTTGGCAGCGTGAGTTTCCCGGCTGCGTGATGCGTCGAATCGAGACTCAGATCCCTGAGGTTGATGACTTAATGTTGCCGCCTATCTTAAAAGATTTGGTGATGAGTAAGCGCGGCTTAGTGATTTTGGTTGGTGGTACCGGTACAGGTAAGTCGACCTCGCTTGCGGCACTGGTCGGCTATCGAAATACCCATGCCCGCGGTCATATTCTGACGATTGAAGATCCGGTGGAATTTGTTCATGAGCATAAGCAGAGCATCATTACTCAGCGTGAGGTGGGGATCGATACCGAGTCTTTCGATGCAGCGCTTAAAAGTTCTCTGCGTCAGGCGCCTGATGTGATTTTGATCGGTGAAATTCGTAGCCAGGAAACTATGGAGTTCGCGCTGTCTTTTGCCGAGACGGGTCACCTTTGTATGGCGACTCTGCATGCTAATAACGCTAACCAAGCGCTCGACCGTATCATGCATTTAGTGCCGGAGAGTAAGCACCATCAACTGCTGTTTGATTTGTCGTTAAACTTACGCGGTATTGTGGCGCAGCAATTGGTGCCTAAGAGCGATGGCAGCGGAAGGCGTGCGGCGATTGAGGTATTGATTAATACCCCGCGTGTCGCCAGCTTGATTGCTAAAAATGAGCTGCATACCCTTAAAGAAACCATGGCAAAGTCAAATGAGCAGGGGATGCAGACCTTCGACCAAGCTTTGTTAAAGCTCTACAGCGAGGGCGAGATCAGTTACGCCGATGCGCTGCATCATGCGGATTCACCAAACGACCTGCGACTGATGATCAAGCTACAAAGCTCAGATACGACTAGCAGTAGCTCTATGGATGGGGTCACACTCAATTTAGACTAGGCTAAGTCACCCCGATAAAAGCTGGCAATATATTCAATTGCCAGCTTTTTTTACGGCCCGTGTTGAACTCAAAGCAGATTAAAACGTATCTGTAGATAATATTCAAAGGTTAAGGAGTTATCTTGGCTAAGTATTTAGGATTGACCAAGGACGTCGGCCACCAAGTACGTGGCAAGACGGGGGTGTTATTAGTTAATTTAGGCACTCCAGATGAACCAACCCCCTCGGCGCTCAGGCGTTATTTGGCGGAGTTCCTAGCCGATCCCCGTGTAGTTGAGATCCCGAAACTCGTTTGGATGCTTATCTTGCACGGTATTATCTTACGAGTTCGTCCAGCAAAATCAGCGGCGCTTTATAAACAGGTGTGGACCGAGCAGGGCTCGCCGTTGATGGATATTACTCGCCGCCAAGCCCAAAAGCTGGCTGAGCACTTTGAAAAGAGCGGCGAGGATGTCTCGGTGGACTTTTGTATGCGTTACGGCCAGCCGTCGGTGTCATCGACGCTGCAAAGAATGCATCAAGAGGGCGTAGACAAGATGGTGATATTGCCTCTGTATCCGCAATACTCGGCGCCAACAACGGCGTCAGCTTTCGATGCAATCGCCAAAGAGCTTGCTACTTGGCGGTATCTGCCTGCGCTACATTTTATCAATAGCTATCATGACCATCCTGACTTTATCGATGCACTAGCGGCATCTATCGCTAAAGACTTTGAGCTTAATGGTCAGCCGCAAAAGCTCGTGCTGTCATATCACGGTATGCCGGAGCGAAACCTCCACTTGGGCGATCCCTATTATTGTTTCTGTATGAAGACGACTAAGCTGGTGGTCGAGAAGTTGGGACTAACTGGAGATCAGTATATAACCACCTTCCAATCTCGCTTCGGTAAAGCCAAATGGCTGACGCCCTATACCGATGCCACCATGGAAGCGCTACCTAGTCAGGGGATTAAAGACATTGCCGTGGTATGCCCAGCCTTTAGCGCCGATTGTTTAGAGACGTTAGAGGAGATCGCTGGCGAAAATCGTGAGATCTTCGAACAGGCGGGTGGTGAAGAGTATCGATATATTGCCGCATTAAATGATAACGATGACCATATTCAGATGATGGCGAATATCGTTAAGCCGCATATTTAGGCGTGTTTACTTCGTGTTCTCCGTGTAGCAAACGAAGAGAGCGCTTCGTGGTAAATAGCTTTTAAAGCAAAGAACCCAGCTTGTGCTGGGTTCTTTGATTTTTGTTGGTGAATCAGGTTTGGTCTTAACTTGCCTGCATTGAGGCTAAGCCTGCCTTTTTAGTCCCCGTACTGATTTTCAAAGTAACTTTCAACAATCAGTACAGCAGACATGGCATCAACTTGCCCCTTAGTCAGGGCCTTGTATCCTCCCATCTCAAACAGCCTAGCTTTAGCGTCTGCAGTGGTGAGACGTTCGTCTTGAGTCTCGACTTTTACGCCGAAGCGACCACTTATGCGATTGGCAAACTTGCGTGCTCTTTGGGTCATCTCTTGCTCGGTGCCATCCATATTGAGTGGTAGGCCAACGACTACAAGATCGGGTTTCCATTCGGTAATGAGTGCGCCAATCTCTTCCCATCTAGGGATCCCGTCTACAGCCTTTATCGACAATAGTGGTCTAGCGCTTGCGGTGAGTTCTTGCCCTATAGCAATACCGATACTCTTTGTGCCGTAATCAAAGCCTAAGACGCTTTTATCGCCCATCTTTGTCTTTCCTGTTTTATGCCGTTAAAAGGCGGTATTTATGCGTGACCAGCATGTTGAGACAGCTGCCAGATATCAAAACCCAGAGACTCAGTCGCCAGCTGCCAACGTTTGTCATGTTCGATGTCAAACAGTAACTCAGGGCTTGCCGGGATAGATAGCCAAGTGTTTTCGGTGAGCTCTTGCTCTAATTGTCCACGAGTCCAGCCAGCATAACCCAGTGCGATAACAAACTTCTCTGGCGCCTTATCTGAGCCTAAACAGGCTAAGATATCTTGCGATGTGGTCAACATCACTTCTGGTGTAATCGCATCGCTATTACTCCAGCAATCTTGCGTCGTATGCAGTACAAAGCCGCGCTCAGGATTGACTGGGCCGCCAGCAAGCACTTCTCTTGCGAGAGTACTAATAGGTTCTGGCTCCTCGCTTAGCTCCATCTGCTCTAGAAGCTCGTCAACGATAATGCCACTGGGCTTATTGACCACTATGCCCATGGCGCCTTTTTCGTCGTGCTCACAGATATAGATCAATGAACGTTCAAAATAGGTATCCTGCAAGGAAGGCATAGCGATTAAGAAGTGATTTTGTAAACTGTCCATAGACTTTTCCATATAAGTGGGAGTTTAGCCGCCAGCCAATTTGACAGTGTAATTGAGTTTTTCGAGCAGGGTCTTAATTTGCTCTCTATTGTCGGTTTGCACTTCGATATTGAACTCTTTTACTGTACCGCCGCAGCCGCACTGTTTTTTGAGTTTTTGGGCTAAGGCTTTTAGCTCTTTTTCTTGTAAGCCAAGGCCTTTAATCACTGAAACGCCTTTGCCTTTACGGCCTTTGCTATCGTTATGAATTCTGACAATGCCATCACCTTCCGGTGCCGATTGGGTCTGTTTTTCAGGAGCAATTCTGCCGCCATCGGTGCTATAGACTAATGATACGTTTGGATCGGATTTCATTTGAGTGGTCGCTGGTGAACTAATGTGGCCAGTTTAGCAAAGAAGCTAGCGTTACGGGAGAGGCTGGTTAAGAGAAACTTACTCGTTTGTCAGGTTAATGGCAGCCTGACAAACGGCTTTTATAGAAATAGCGCTAGCTTAATCCATAATGATGTAAAGGCCTGAGTCGTTATTAATGGTAGCGGCTGCTTTTCCTCGGTTTACTTGAGAGCATTAAAGGTACAGCGCTAGCTCAATTAATAATGATGCAAGGGGCAGTGTCGTTATTAATGGTAGCGGCTGCTTTTCCTCGGTTTACTTGAGAGCATTAAAGGTACAGTGCTAGCTCAATCAATAATGATGCAAGGGGCAGTGTCGTTATTAATAGTGGCGACAGCTTTTCCTCGGTTTGCTTGAGAGCGTTAAAGGTACAGCGCTAGCTCAATTAATAATGATGCGAAGGTCAGTGTGGCTAGGGGGGCCAAATATTTGTGAGTACTAGGTAGCGCAATAGAGCATGAGGTCAGCACAAAGCCAATTGCAGTGCCTGCAAAGTGGGTTACTGGGGCACTGGCAATAGCGATAATCAACCAACTAAGCACCAAAAGAGGCAGAATAATCAGTGAGTGTTTACTGAGTTTATCGGCTAAGGAAGCTTGATTATCAGGGGCGTCAGAGACATTTTCCGGTGTAACCAAAAACACCACTGTAGCGATGGCAAAAGCTGCGATAAACCAGAACATAGTGACTCT
Organism: Shewanella pealeana ATCC 700345; assembly: GCF_000018285.1. Classification (NCBI taxonomy): domain Bacteria; kingdom Pseudomonadati; phylum Pseudomonadota; class Gammaproteobacteria; order Alteromonadales; family Shewanellaceae; genus Shewanella; species Shewanella pealeana. Next base: position 1,370,978 of record NC_009901.1, read on the forward strand.
CATTAATAATATGGTAATTGATAATCATTATCATTAGGCCGTGCGGTTAAGTCAAGATGCCTGACAAGAGTATTTACCAAAATTGAGTTGTAGATTAAGAAATAGCTCTGTAAGCTGGGCGAATAAGTGCACAAAATATAAAAGATTATGGTTGGAGAGAACATGAAGAAGTTATTGGTTATCATGGCTGCACTAGCATTAAGTGCATGTAGCTCACTTAAAACAAGCTCAGATTATGATCCAGGTGTAAACTTTTCAGAAGTGAAAACTTACGCTTGGGTAGAGAAGAAAACTGATGATGCGACTTATCATTTAGATGGCCTAATGGATCAGCGTGTTCGTAAAGCCGTTGACGATCAACTGCAGCTAAAAGGTCTAGCAAAAGCAGATGTGGCTAGCGCCGATGTATTAGTTAATTACCTAACCAAAGTCGATAAGAAGATCAATGTCGATACCTTCAACAGCAACTATGGCTATAACCCATATTATGGTCGAGGTTGGGGCGGTGGCGTCGGCCACACCCAAACAACCGTTCGTGAATATGAAGTAGGGACTTTGATCCTCGATTTAGTTAACGCAAAAACAGGTAAGCTTATCTGGAGAGGTTCTGTTGCCGATACGATGCGCGATAAAGATACCCCTGAAGAGCGCGTAAAAGTGGTAAATGAAGCCGTAGGTGCGTTATTAGTAAACTACCCACCAAAGCCTGAAGATAAGTAAACTTTTAGTCATTTAGCTTTTGTCACTTAGCTTCCAGTAACGAAAAAACGGCCATCAGGCCGTTTTTTTATACCTATTTTTTTAGGTAACCCCTCTAGTTCACAGCTGAATAAGTCGAGATTCTTTAGGTAAGTAATCCGCGCATTAACGCTCTGACTTCTTTATTGAACTCATTTTCAGCGCGGCTTTTATGTTGAATAACATCGACGTTTGCTTGCCAACCCAATTGCTCAAAATCAATCTTAAGCTTACAGAGTTGTTGAGCCGCTATAGCTTCTTCACAAAGGTGAAGTGGTAATAGCGCCCAACCAAAGCCTGCTTTAGCGAGTTCGAGTAACATGTAATAGTTATCGGCATGCCATACATCGGGAGAGTGGGGGGTATTAAACCAACCCTTTTGTTTTGCTTTCGAGCCAATGACTAACTGTCTGTGGAGTTTGAGCACATCAATGTGCGACGAGGTTTCCTGAGCAAGAGGATGGTTTGGGTTCACCAGTAATTCAAACTTTACTGTTCCGAGTGACTCGAAATCGAGACTCTCAGAGTATGTTAGTTCGCTAAAGACAATACCTAGGTCGGCTCGTTTGGTATCCACGAGATGAATGATATCTAGACTGGAAGCACAAAGTAATTCCAGCTCGCATTCGGGGTATTGGTTCGAGAGGCTGCTGAGTAAAGCTGTGAATTTGTTATAGGGGATCCCTTCATCAACGGCAAGGGTGAGCTTTAAATTATCTTGTTTATCCAGCGCGAGTACCTGCAAGTTAAGACGTTGATGCTGTGCCAGCACAGCTTTGGCCTGAGGCAATAACTGCTCGCCTGCACGTGTCAAAATGGGGTAACGGTGGCTTCTATCAAACAGGGTTTGGTTGGTGTCGATTTCGAGATTGATAATGTGCTGACTAATCGCAGACTGTACCTTGCCAAGCTTTCTCGCTGCTGCAGAAAAGGAGCCTGTTTCGACGGTCGTTACAAATGAATAGAGCTGTTCAATGGTCAACATATCAGTAAAAGTGATGGTATCTAATTTTCATGTATCGTAGATAAAGATGATAATAGCTGCAACTTAATTTAGGGTTATTTATCATGACAGTTAAAGACAGAATCATTCACGCCATTTTATTTGAGGCCTTTGCCTTAGCGATTATTGTGCCTGCGGCATCTTTGTTATCGGGCACAGAAGCAACCTCTATGTTGGCGGTAGGCGTTGGCTTGAGTCTTTATACCGTTGTTTGGAACTACTTTTATAATATCTGGTTTGATAAGCAGTTCGGCAGCGACAGAGTCAATAGAAGCCTCAAGATGCGCATTGGTCATACTTGTGGTTTTGAAGGTGGGCTTATCTTTATAACCGTACCAGCCATAGCCTGGTTCTTAGGTGTAAGCTTGTTGCAGGCGCTAGCACTTGAAGCAGCCTTCTTAATCTTTTTCTTCTTCTATGCGGTGGCGTTTAACTGGTGCTACGACAATATTCGTATCAAGCTCAAGCTAGCCGACTAGTTTTGTAACTGGCTTTATTAACTTCTTATTACTTTCAACGACTCTTTTAACTACTCTTTCAACCCATCAACCCTTTGCCGTTGTAACTAAAGTTGCAGCGGCTTTTTTATTTGTTTGTTATTTCATCTATATACGGCTTGTGATAGGGAGATAATTGATGGTAATACTTTTTTAAAATTCGTCATACTTTTGGCTTGTGAGTTGATCTTAATCAGATTTCTTTAAATGATGGATATATATAGTCCGTGTTGAAAAAATGAGCTTAAACATTTGCTTATCACTATATGGACATATAAAGATGCATCACAAACTAAAATTAATAGCCCTCGCTTTATCTGTTACTAGTTTTACCTCTTTTGCGGATGAAATTGAAAAGATCACTGTTCACGGTTTACAACATTATGAGGATGGTACCTACACCAACGTCTATCTAGGCAGTGATGTTACGGTTATTAGTAATGAGATGATCCATGCTGCCGGCGGGGTGGATATTAATAAAATATTAAGTCAGTTTGTTCCGGGGTTATTCGCCAATGGACGAGCTGGGCGCCATACCGATACCGATTACTCACTGCAAGGGAGTCGGCCACAAGATATTCTCTGGCTGCTAGACGGTAATCGGCTAAACAACCGCCTTTATGGCTCGACTTATACCGATAGCATCAATCCCATGCTGATTGAGCGCATTGAAGTAATCAAAGGTCCTCAGAGTGTACTCTTTGGTTCGGAAGCGATTGCGGGTGTCATTAATATCATTACTAAAAGTTATCAGGGAAGTGATGCTGGAGAGCTGAGTTTCGCTGCTGACACCTTGCCTAGCTATGATCTCTCCGGTTTTGTTAGCACTGAAGTTGACTCGGTGCAATTGAGCTTAGCCGCAAGCTCAAGTCAGTCTGAAGGCTATGCACTCTGGCCCGATGAAGAGTATTCACCAACGGCGGTATTAGATAAAGAGCGCGGCTATCAGATGAATAACCTAAATGCCAAGCTTCGTTGGTCGCTCAGTGATGCTCAGCAACTTACTGTTTTTGCCCAGTATAGCGATGGCTTGCTCGAACGCCCGTTAGCCTATGATGCGATATTAAGTGAAAATGAGCGCAAGCAAACTATCGCCTATGCAGATTGGCAGCTTGAGGTTTCTGAGCAGTTACTGTTGCAAGCTAAGGTTAATTACCAGCATTGGGATTCGCAATACAGTGAGATCACTTTGGACGAGAAGGGTAATGCGACAGTGACATATTGGCAGAAATATTGGGGCTTTAAAGATCTCGGCGCAACGGTTAGTGCTAATTATCAAACACAGGCGGGAAGTCAGTGGGTTTTCGGTGGCCAATATGAAGAGTATGAAGGCGCCGATGAGGTGATGTTGTTCACCGCAGAAAAAGATCATTCCTACTCACTATTTAGCCAGTATCAACCTAAGTTTGAAGCCTTGCCGGATACACAATTATCGATTGGTGCCAGAGTCAATCGGTTAGCAAATGAAGAAACCATCTGGGTGGCTAACCTCGCATTAACTCAGGAACTCACCCCGCGACTGCAACTTAAGGGCAGTCTAGGTAATGGTTACCGACAACCGACAGCTTCAGAGCTGCACTCCCAAGTCGGCACACTCGGAAATGCCGAGCTAGTTGCCGAAACGAGCCAAAGCATTAATTTGGGGCTTCATTATCAGGGAGATGTATCTCTCACAGTCGATGGTTTTTGGCGCAGTATCGATAACCTTATCGAGCCTCGCGCTATGACTGAAGTTGAATTTATTTATGACAACCTCGACGCCCGTGTTGAGAGCTATGGTATCGATCTACACCTTGTTAGTGAGCTGACACCACAGCTACTCATGGAGCTTAGTGGCAGCTATGCCTCTGCCGCAAGGCAAGATACTGGAGAGCAGATTGAGCGTGTGCCAGAATATACTGGATTTGCCAAACTTAACTATGATGTGAATGACGATATATCTGTCTGGATGAGTGGCCAGTACGTGGGGGAGTTTGTCGACTACGGACTGATAGCAGGGGATTACCTATTAACCAATATTGGCATTCAAGCTTGGATAACGGCAGAGCAGGAGCAGCAACTCTCTCTGACTGTCGATAACCTGTTTGATAGTGAGGTGATCCAAAGTATTTTTAAGCACGGTCACAAAGCGCAGTACCCTATTGCCAGCTTAGGTGCGCCGCGCACATTGCAGCTGCAATATCGTTACCTCTTCTAGTTTTCCTTCGCTCAGCTAAACAAACTTGATATAGGGGCTTAAGCCCCTTGTAAGCGATATCAGCATGGGAGGTAAAATCGAAAACTGACAGATATTAACTATGCTTGTATTGTTTAAGTTAATTGTTTGACTGTGTTTTTGTATCAATTGAGTTAATATGTCGCCTATTGCCTGTTAAGTATTAATCATTGATATCGGCTGTGAATACAATTATATGCGGTTGAATATGACGCTTATCATCTAAACCATAGCAGAGTGTAACGGTTTGTCAGGTGAAACATGATAGCAAAGTTAGCGCTACTTTTGATTGTTAGCACACTCCTGTCCACGCCCCTTGTGACCAAGCAGTGGCAAGATAGTGATCTTGATGGTGTGCCAGATCTGAAAGATGCTTGTGCAGCGACGCCGCCAAACCGTGTTGTCGATGCGAAGGGCTGTGACAAAGCATTGCTTAATAAGCGAGGGCCGATGCTATCGATTTTGCCTGACTTATGCCTAAGGACGAGTGATGGTAAGCGATATCCTGCAGCCTGTAGCAAGCTGTCATCTATTTCGGTTAAGTTTGGGTTTGCCCAAGCAGATATTCTGCCTAGCCAAGAGCAGACGATTGAGGTGATTGCGCGCTGGCTTAAATCAACAAGGGTAAGCATACAGCTCGTAGGTCACACAGATTCTATTGGGGATGCAAGTTTTAATCTGCAGTTATCACTCAAGAGGGCTGAGCAAGTAAAAAAAGTATTCGTCGAGCAGTTTGGATTTGCTGCCGATAGATTTCAAATTAACGGTGTGGGGAGCTCGCTTCCCGTTGCTAATAATCAAACCGCGTTCGGCCGTGAACAGAATCGACGCGTTGAGTTTTTAGTTATTGTTCAATAGTTATTTCTTAAATTTGAGGGAGTATATAAATGGATAACTTGCAAGGGTTAATGGAGCAAGCGCCTGAACTGATCGTCACCTACGGTATGAAAGTGCTGTTCGCGATTATCATTTTTGTCATAGGTAAATTCCTATCGAATGTTGCCAAGAATCTAACATCTAAGCTGCTGAAAAAGCGTAAAGTCGACAACACAGTTGTGTCGTTTGTTGCCAATATGGCTTGGGCATTAGTGTTCGTATTTACCATAGTTGCTACGCTAGGGCAGATAGGTGTGCAAACCGCTTCGTTAGTTGCTGTGATTGGTGCCGCCGGTTTAGCTGTTGGTTTAGCACTGCAAGGCTCTTTGTCTAACTTTGCTGCCGGGGTATTGATGGTACTCTTTAGGCCGTGTCGAGTTGGTGACTATGTGGAAGCGGCGGGCGTTGCTGGTACTGTCGATGAGATCACTATCTTTTCAACCCGATTACTGACTCCTGATAATAAGGTTATTATTGCGCCAAATTCAGCCATGATGAACGGCACTATAGTTAACTACTCTGCGATGGACACTCGTCGTTTAGATTTAGTTATTGGGGTTTCTTATGACGCCAATCTTGCCGAGACCAAAAAGGTATTAACTGACATTCTTGAAAACAGTCAGTATGTGCTCAAAGATCCTGCCTACACAGTGGCTGTGGCAGAGTTAGCCGACTCATCGGTTAACTTCGTGGTTCGCCCCTGGGTTAAAGGCTCTGACTACTGGCCTGCACATTTTGAAATCTTAGAGCAGATAAAGGTCGCTCTAGACGAAGCTGGCATAGGTATTCCGTATCCACAAATGGATCTCTATGTAAAAGAGACCCCTGCGGCTTAAACAAAGCCAGTAGATATTGGATAATAAAAAGGTCGGCATATGCCGACCTTTTTATTAGAATTTCTTATTAAACCTAATGGGCGTTATCAGACTGATACTGATAATCAAATTTAGGCATTGACCACTTATAGCGAATGGCGAGCATTCTGAAGCTAAAGCCAAAGATCAGAGATATTGAAAGGTTAAGCCACTCGGGTACACCATTAAACTTCATGGCGACGTAAGCCGATGCCGTCAATAACGCGACCAATGCATAGAGCTCTTTCTTGAAGATAAGTGGCACTTGATTACAAAGAATATCGCGGATCACGCCGCCAAATACGCCTGTTACTACACCCATCACAATCGCAATTTCAGGACTAAAGCCTAACAATAAGGTTTTCTGTGCACCGATAATCGAGAACACGGCTAAACCTATCGCATCGATTGCGAGAAAGAGTTTAGACAGGTGACGCATAACTGGAGCGATCATTACTGTAAGTAAAGAGGCAGCAGCAATGGCAATCAAGTAATGGACATTCTCAATCCAGATTAATGGGTAGTTGCCGAGCAAAATATCGCGCAACGTGCCACCACCAATCGCGGTAACACAGCCTATAATGACTACGCCAAACAGGTCCATCTGTTTTTTACCAGCAGCCAGTGCACCTGTCATTGCTTCGGCCAAAATACCGATTAACCATAAAAAGCTGATAACTTTAACTTCTAACATAATTTGCACTAGCTAAATAAAAGGAGGTGGATTTTGCCTCTTTTTAGATCAAAAATACAATGATAAAAGTTAAATTGATGCATTACATTTTCTAATGAATTGTTTGTTTTGAGTCTTTGTGAAGGCCTTTATTTGTGCGATATGTCTAATTCTTAAGATAAGTTATGCACTTGAGTCGTTTTCATCTTTGTGTAAATTGTTATTTAGTTGTGTAACTTGCTCTCTAGGCTTTGTTTCTATCAATTGTAAACTTAAGTTTTTTTCTGGTAGTTGGCAGCAGGCCACAGTAATATTGAGCAATATTTGATGATTCCAGATCTAGAGACTTGAGATAATGATTGATTTTCGCAGTGATACGGTCACTAAGCCTACGGCTGCTATGCGCGCCGCTATTAGTCAGGCTGAAGTAGGGGATGATGTTTATGGCGATGATCCAAGTGTTAACTACCTTGAAGATATGGCCGCAGAGATGTTTGGTTATGATAATGCATTATTTACCTCTTCAGGGACTCAAGCAAATTTACTTGCCTTGATGGCACACTGTGAGCGCGGCGATGAATACCTATGTGGTCAACAAGCTCATAACTATAAGTTTGAAGGTGGTGGGGCGGCAGTTCTAGGAAGTATCCAGCCACAGCCACTAACAAACCAAGCTGATGGCAGTATCTTATTAAGCGATATCGAGGCAGCGATTAAGCCCGATGATATTCATTTTGCGCGTACGCGTTTATTGAGTTTAGAAAATACCATTGGCGGTAAGATAGTCCCGCAGGAATATTTAGCCTCGGCTCAAGCGCTTGCGTTTGAACGCGGTTTGAAAATTCACTTAGATGGCGCACGTGTGGCTAATGCCGCTGTTGCACAAAATATTCCGATGACCGAAATAACTCAGTATTTCGACTCTGTCTCAATCTGTCTATCTAAGGGATTATGTGCGCCAGTAGGCTCGATCCTTCTGGGGGATGAGCGTTTAATTACCAAGGCGAGACGCTGGCGTAAAGTGCTTGGTGGCGGTATGCGCCAAGCTGGGATCTTAGCCTCTGCTGCGACGCTTGCATTGACCGAACAGGTAGAGCGTTTAGCAGAAGATCATGATAATGCTGCTTATCTTGCTGCCGAGCTTGCTTTGATTGAAGGCTTTGAGGTCGATATGTCACAGGTGCAAACCAATATGGTGTTTGCTGCGGTAAGTGACAAGATTGATACCAAAGCGCTGGCATTAGAATTGAAAGCTAAAGGTATTTTATTGAGCCCAGGTAAAACGATTCGTTTAGTGACCCATGCCGATATTTCTAGAGCCGATATCACGTTTTTTATCAGTGAATTAAAGGGACTGCTAAGCCGCGGTTAACTTGATTTATTTGATAGCTAAAAATAAAAACCTAGGCAATAGCCTAGGTTTTTTGTTTTTAGCCCTAAACCACCTACTTCAGTAGGTGGTTATCATCAATTAGGCTCTGCCTGAAGTACGTTCAATGGCATTGCGGAGTAAGGCAATGTTTAACGACTTATAAGCACGCCGACTTTTGTTTGAAGAGAAAGTGTCCATGGAGGCAAGCTTAGCATCCATGCGATACACGGCTTATAAGTTCATTTAAACATAGCTTATTAACTCAAGTGATACGTGAGCTTTGCTAATGGTGCGGTACAAGCTTCTAAATCAGGACCACAAATGTTCCCTACATTTGTTGGCATTTCCACCAATCCATGGCAGTCAGTGATTTAGCCCATGCTTTAAAGAAAGGCCTATAGGGATATATTTACGGCGTCTTGTTAACGCACGGTAGGAAAGCTTCCTTTTAGGGAGTCTGCTTTATAACAGATGGGCAAAGCCACCTTCTTCAGAAGGTGGATCTTTTACTTTAGGCTAATCGCTAATGCTGGTGGCCGCTATCACCGCCAGAGAGCTGATTACCTTGGCTGTCATAGAAGCCCGAGCTGCCATGTTGAATAAAGCCTTGATGGATCATCTTGGCGATAAAGGGATCGGACTCATTATCACCGACATCGGCAAAGTCCATATCTCGATAGCCTGAAATCAAACTGGTAAAATCATCATTAGAAAGGGCTTTTAACGACGTTAATTGATAACTTACTTTTTGGTTAGCTTGTTGCATATCCATAGTAACGTCCATAGTGACGGGTAAGGCGATTTTTTCAGCCCAAACAAGTTGAACTTGGCTTAGATGTAGCGCACCGTGATAGCGGTTTGCATTTAAACACTCAAGTGCCGTAATTTGATTTTCTCTGTCAGCAGCGATTGGCTGGATTGCTTGTTCACTCTGAGTGAGCTTGCTGATAAGGCTTGTTGATACAAGATGGTTTAATTGCTCAAAGTCAAAGTGCATATTGAGTGAGCGTAAATCGCCTTTACGGTAGGAGATTGAGCGCTGCTGCTCTGGGAAGTAACGTACGTACTCCCCTTGTTTATTCCACATTTCAAAACTAACGGGGCTGCGTTGGTAGATCACTTGATCTTTGTTTCTGAGTAAGGTCATTGTACTTTGTTGACCAGATGCATGGTGTACCTTGTATGTCGCGCTCAGATGGTTGGCGTCAATATCATTGCAGCTAAGCTCTGTGGCATTCGCTGCAGTGAGGCTTGTGGCGCAAAGGCTGATGAGGCTTGTGAAGAAGGCAGCTTTGGTCATTGACGTCTTGATTATTGATTTATTGATAATCGATTTGTCGACAATCGACTTCTCGGTTTGGCTGATGCTGGCCTGAGGCTCAGCCGCTCGTGAACAAAATGAAACTAGCATATATGCTCCTACTGGGGACAAACAAAGACATAAAGCCTCGGATAACGCCCTAGTGAAATGGGATAGAGTTGGCATAGCGTCAGGCCACCGAGTGACTTCTCGGTGGCAATTCATGGCGCTAAGGTCGTTAATTCGAAGTTGACTGAGCCGCCTCAGCTTTTTCGACTAAGCTGCCAGCATGATTCATCACATGGAAAAGATGATTTTGTTCAACCGTGCCTTGCACTAAGTGAGCACCGGGGCCGCTTGCAAAAATCCCTACGTCTTCACCCGCATGGGTTTCGCTGCCAAGGGGCACGAGTGCTTCTTGGTGAAAACCCGCGCTTTGAGTATCGACATAATTGAGGTCAAATCGCCCGGGCGCCGCTGCGTAGCCATAACGCTCATCACCACCGGTTTCAAGATTGGCGTAACCAAGACCGTTGGCATAACCGACAGTGGTGTAAGGTAAACCATTGGCATCGGTTGCATTAGTCACGGCAGGCTGTCCGTCAGCGCCGTTACCTTTCACTAGGCCTAAAATTGGATTGCCGCGAGTGGGGTAGCCTGCAATGGTAAATACATGGCTGTGATCTGCGGTAACCATTAACAGGGTGTCTTTTTCAGAGGTTTTTTCCATGGCGACGCGCACCGCTTCAGACAGTGCGATAGTGTCGTGTAAAGCGCGGGCGGCGTTGCCAGCATGGTGAGCATGGTCGATGCGTCCTGCTTCAATAATTAGCACAAAACCTTTATCGTTTTTCTGCAATATATCGATAGACTTGGCGGTCATTTCAGCCAATGAAGGTTCGCCCGTGACCCCATCCGTAGTGCGGTCGAGTTCATACTCCATATGTGATGAATTAAATAAGCCAAGAGCATGGTCGGTAGTAGCAGGATCGAGTGCTAAGAACTCATCTCTACTGGCGACATACGCACTGTTGGTATATTTCGTTAGCCACTCAGAGGTGAGATCGCGACTATCTAATCGCTTACCGGCTTTACCTTCTGTGTCAGTCACAGTGTTAGGGATAAATGCGCGACGGCCTCCGCCCATGACCACATTGAGCCCCGCGCCATAATCAAAGCTTAGAAGCTGCGATGCGATGTCACTACAACCATTAGTGATGGCTTCATCGGGTAAGTCAGCATCACTTTCCCAGTTACGCTCGGGGGCATGGGCATAAGCTGCCGCTGGAGTTGCGTGAGTAATGCGTGCAGTAGAGACAACGCCGGTCGATAAGCCGGCCATTGCCGCCAGTTCAAGCGAGGTCACTAAGTTTTGGCCATCGGTCGAGGCGCAGTTACCGCGAGTTACCCCTTCAGCTTGTGAAATCACGCCCACATCAGTTTTAACGCCGGTGACCATGGCAGTCATGGTGCCCGCAGAGTCCGGTGTTTGGCCGTCGACGTTGTAGGTTTTGGCTAGGCCGACATAAGGTAAGGTCTCAAAAGACAGCGAGTTTTCTTCACCGGTTTGCCCTTTTAATTGTCCTTCTAGGATCCGCGCCGCAGTTACAGTTGATACGCCCATGCCATCACCCACAAATAGAATGATGTTTTTTGCGGCGCCAGCTTCATTATTAACGCTTAGCTCTTGTGCCTTCGTGACGCGGGATTGACCGTCAACGAACCATTGGTTGACCGCAGTCCAATCTTGACCATCGTTACCATCGGCGCCTTTGTCACCATCATCGCCACAAGCGGCTAGGCCCAACATAGCTGTAATTGATAGTACCAGTAATTTCTTGTTCATTTTTAACTCCATAAATGGGTACTCGTGCTGACGGATTCGTCAGTGAGTGTCAGTAGTTAATTCGTACTGCTGATATGAGTACTCATTGGTTAGTATTTGGTGCCACCGAGGGATTGGGCCTGGTTGATGATGTGGAAGATAACGTTTTGCTCCATTACGCCCTGAACGAGATCTGACCCCGCTCCTGTAGCGTGCAGAGTAATATCTTCGCCAGCGTGAGTTTCACTGCCCATTGGCACGAGCGCTTGCTGCATAAACTCTTTATCTTGAGTATCGACAGAGCTTAGGTCATCGCGAAGACCGACCACGGCTCCAGGGCCATTGGTGTAGCCAACTGTGGTATAGGGTTTACCGTCTTTGGCGATAGTGACACTGCCATCGATACCATGCACTAGGCCTAATATTGGGTTGCCACGCTTTGGATAACCCGCAATGGTAAATACGTGACTATGGTCGGCGGTGACCATGATTAAGGTTTCTTCAGGATTGGTGTTTTCGACCGCGGCGCGAACGGCATTCGAAAGCTCAACAGTATCCATCATGGCGCGATAGGCATTACCGGCATGGTGAGCGTGATCGATTCGACCCGATTCCACTATCAATAAGTAACCTTGGTCATTTTTATTGAGCAGTTCTATCGATTTAGTGGTCATCTCGGTTAACGAGGGCTCTCCTGCTGTGTCATCTAAACGGTCGGCTTCATACTGCATATGTGACGAATTAAATAAGCCAAGCAGATGATCGGTCGAGGCGACATCGACAGCGTCGAATCCCGCTTTGTCCCAAACGTAAGCCGAGTTACTCAGGTTGTCAGTCCAAGACTTTGTTAGATCTAAACCATCTTCACGGCGACCAGCCTTATCTTCGCCGTCGGTCATATCACTGGGGATGAAGTTTCTACGTCCGCCACCTAAGGCAACCGTCAGCGCGTCAACTTCATCACGCATCACCAGTTGATAAGCAATATCCTTGCACTCGTTGGCAACGGCTTCTGTGGGAAGGTTTGAGTCGGCCTCCCAATTACGCTCAGGAGAGGTGGCATAAGTTGCTGCTGGCGTTGCATGGGTGATCCTCGCCGTACTAACAATGCCAGTAGAGAGTCCTTTGGCATTGGCTAAATCGACTAAGGTCACCAGTTCATTACCCTTTGAAGATAAGCAATTGGCTCTAAGGCTGGTATCTGATACCGATAACACACCCGCCTTAGATTTTACGCCAGTAGCGATAGCCGTCATGGTGCCTGCTGAGTCGGGTGTTTGCTGATTGGTGTTGTAGGTTTTAACTAGCGCCGTTTTTGGGAACAGCTCAAAGCTTAGGAAATTTTCCTCTCCGCCTTGGTTATTAGCTTGTTGTTGTCCTTCAAAAATACGTGCCGCAGTGAGTGTCGATACTCCCATACCGTCACCGACAAATAGAATGACGTTTTTAGCTGTTGTAGCACTCGTTTGTTTGGTTTTTTCACTGACGAGCTTGGCGCTGTCTTGGTACCATTGACTGTCAGTTTGGCTGCTGGGCAATACAGCAGCATTGGCCGCGAAAGTTGCTAGAGCGGATGAGATAATCACAGCTATTTTTTTGATATTATTCACTATTATCACCGAAAATTTGTAAGGTTTATAGGTAGATTCCTTTGTGGCTTGGTGATTGTCGGGCAAAAGTATGACGCTATTGAGTCGGATTTATGTCGGTTTTGTTGCTTAAGTAATGGCTTGGGATATTGATGAGCTGAATGCAATGGAGTCTTGGGGAGGGTGAATGCCTTGCGGTGTATAGCTTGTGATGAGTTGCAAAAGGGAAAATACAACCAAGGCTCAATAATGAGCCTTTGTTGTAGAATAAAGTTTTATAACTTTGTTTTTAAGATTTACTTTATAGAGAGAGTGTAAACTCGTTAGTCTTCGCTAAGATCTTCTTTTACCGAGTTAACCGCATCTCTTGAGGCATGACCAATGGCGCGGGTGGTATCCCTTGTTGCATGGCCAATATCTGTTGTCACTTCTTTAGTTGTGTGGCCAATTTGACGACCAGCGTCTTTAAGCTCTGCACAACCTGTGGCGGCTAAGCTGCACAATAGTGCGGCAGCTAAAGTTAACTGTTTCATTGAGGAGTTGTCTCTTTCTTATACTTATCATTGTGCAGGCATATTGCCAGTATTATCTAAGCTGCGCTAGGGTAGGCCGTCACGTTATCAGGGTAGCCTTCTAATAAAGGCTGATTATATTTTTTATTTGGTGTTACTAAGTCGCCAGTTTCTAACTTGTAGCTTCATAGCTATCAATCGCCTCCAGCGGGGGATGTGCAGACACTGCTGCGAGACGCTGTGAATATATCCCTATACGCTCTGCGGTTTCATCCCTGAAACCGAAGCCCGCAGCTGTATCTACACCGGATAATAGGTGTTTTCATTTGAACAAATATGGTTGGCGTCTAACTTGGAAATGCCCCAAAGAGTGTTAACACATTACTGAAGGAGGGGAAATCAACGTTTAGTTTGACTTATTTTTTCTGATGTAAGTCGGTGATAACATGTTCAGTGTCAGCAACCGAAGGTTCGTTGAATATAATATGAAAAGTTAAAGTAGTAATAAAGGATGGATAAATAGTCTACGTTTCCGATGTTGATTTGAAGTATTTATTAGCATGAGTGGTGCATTTCTACTTTGAACAAGAGATTCAATTTTTGTATAAATAATGACTTGAACAATAAATATGCCGATTTGATAGTCTTATTCTGGCAACGCAGAGGAACATAATCAACTTAGAGTTTATCAGTACAAATCAATGTCGCAGTTATTACAATATGTTGCATCACGACTATATGTTGTATTGCACTTGTTACAGTTTTTTTGACCATCTAAAGCCGCTATTTTTTCATCTTTCGTCCAGGCCCCAGTACGGTATAACTTTGTACCACAATGGTTACACGTATGAATTGCCTGCTCATCTTCCCTACTCCTTAAACCCCAAGCACGTATACTTCGGCTTCCACAATTAGCGCACTTAATTCCCTTACCATCAAAGAGGTCAGGGTGTTGCTTTCGATAATCAGAAATATGTGGTAACTCTTCAACATGTGTTTGAGCACCTTCTCCTTGGCTACTAACACTTGTAATTGAATAAATGGCGATGACGATGATTAAAGCTAGGAAAAAAAATGTTATCACTCTTAAAAATCCTAATGGCCTGCCGGATACAAGGCTTTGAAATTGGAGAGCATTAAAGCAAATTCTTATGGTGAAACGCAACAAAATTAATGGGTTGCGGCAAAGAAAAACGCCTGATATGTTTTATTTGGTTACCATACATATCCCAATCTCCGAGCCAGCTTTAGACCCTTTGCACTAACTTACTTCTGTCCAGAAACGAGCTAGAAGCTTCTTTCATCTGTAGCCACAACTTCAAGGCTAGCTAGCCCCAGCAGGCTTAAAGAAAACACCAATTCCCCATCGAAGTTGCCGAGGTCATTGAAGAACAATCGCGTGAGCGAGTCATGGATGACGAGGTAGCCTTAGGTGAGCCATGGACGGCGAATATGAGGCGGTAGCGATTTTTGAAAATGTCCGAGGCTCGTATCTAACGCATGTAACTTCGTCGGGGCGGCTGGGACTCTTTATGACGGAAATAGACAAGAGGGGGAAGCTGTTGTCCCCCTTTTGCCCGAGTGTGAGCTGGAAGCTCACGATCTTTATCAAACGAAGTTTGATTTCCCTTTCAGGTAGGCAAACAAAATGTTGCTGGCGCTATACCAAAATACCAGCAACATTCAGCAAGCTAATTAGTGCAGTTTCAGATGTGGGTGTACAATTCGGCTAATGCCTTTGGCAAACATTAACAGGGTGCCTTTAATTGGGCCGTGAAGCTCAATCAAGTGTCTGCGGTATAAAGAGGTGTAGACGAAGCGAGCAATCTTACCCTCAACCATGACGCCGCCACCGATAAAGGACATCAAATTACCCACTGTGTGGAACTTAGATAGGTTAACCAAGGCACCTAGGTCTTTATAAACATAGTTATTTGACGCGGCTTTTCCGGCCAAAAGTAACTTAATATTGTCAGCTGTCATCAACGCCATTTGACGTGCCGATTGACCACGAGGAGGTACCCAGCTGCCATCTTCTTGAGGACATGCTGCGCAGTCACCGATAGCAAAAATCGATGGGTCTCGCGTGGTTTGCATGTTTTGCTGCACCATGACTTGGTTGATATGGTTACTTTCAAGTCCGCCGATCTCTTTTAGAAAATCTGGGGCTTTAACGCCGGTTGACCAGATCACCATATCAGATTGAATAAATTCGCCTTCAGAAGTGTGTAGACCTTCTTCTGTTACTTGGTTGATGCGGGTGTTGGTCATCACTTTTACGCCGATAGAAGTTAACTCTTTGGCGACAGAGGCTGAGATCTCTTCTTTTTCAACTTTTGGTAAAATGCGCTCATCGGCTTCAATAAGAGTTATTTCCAATAAGCTACTATCGATTTTATAACCGAAGCCGCGTAGCTGTTCCACCGCATGGTGCATCTCTGCTGACATTTCAACGCCGGTTGCACCAGCGCCGACAACGGCAATTTTGATTTTGTCGTCTAATTGGTGGTGGCTGGCGTAGCGCATGAACTTATTAAGCAGCATGGTGCGAATTTCCATTGCTTGTTCGGTGCTATCTAAAAATACGCAATGATCGCGAACGCCAGTAATATTAAAGTCATTGGCGATACTGCCAATGGCAATGACTAAATAGTCGTAATCGATACGGCGCGCTGGTAGTAATTCACGACCTTTGTCATCGTTAATTGGCGCGAGAATTACCTGCTTAGCTTCTCTATCAAGATCTGTCATAGCCCCTTGTTGAAAGTGATAACCATGATTGGCTGCGTGACCACGATAGCTAATTGCATCTATACCAATATCTAATGCGCCGGTGGCAACTTCATGCAGAAGAGGTTTCCAAACATGGCTTTCGGCACAGTCAATCAGTGTGACTCTGGCTTTGCCTTTACGCCCGAGTTGGTGACCGAGTTTGGTTGCGATCTCCATTCCACCAGCGCCGCCACCTACGATGACAATATTAGGCATTTCATGCATGAGTTTTATAATCCTTAATCAGAAAACTGTAAAATAAATATAGGGTTAACTTGAGTAATAGCAAGGTGTAACTATTTAAATAGCAGTTAATTAAGCCTGGTTAATCGTTGCGCTATATACAGAGTAGTTACGACAGATAAGCATAAAAAGTGTAGCAGTAGATATGAAAAACGGCAATTGGCTAGATTTATACTACCAAGTCTTATTTTAATGATGTTTTCGCCATTAACTTGTTGTATTTATTAGCTTAACTGTTTTGATAATTTATTTTAATCTAGTTTATGAAGCTGGAGGAGGCTTGAGGAGTGTGAACTAGGTTTTGCTAGGAAGTCAGAACTGTGAGCTTGCTCAATATTTCAGCGGGATTTAAAAGCGGCATGCTCTAGGGACTAAAACATGCCGTCAATCATTAGAGCTTGCTTAAGCGAGACTTATAGTCGTCGATAACATGTTCCATGATCTCTTGCACCGATGTGTCTTTAGTCTTGTTATCCATAAAGACTTTGAAGGTCACTAATGCATGTTTGTCATCTTTGAGACGATTGTTTTGCATGGCGAAGTAGGCCTGTTCTTGCTCACACTCCCTGACGACAAAACCTTCATGTTCAAATAGTCGGTTGCCAGAATGGCCATGCCACTTAGTAATTCTGTCTAGTGCGATTTCGCAAGAGCGGTTTAGCTCGACATGATTTCGCCAGCTTGTTGGGTGTGCAGGATCCTTAACGTGAGGGCATCGGACTGTGTAGTTGTATACATGAGAGATTGCTGTCATAAATTACCTACCTGTTCGCTGTGACTAATACCATCTTAGGCATTGTTTTTTATCTTGGTCAACCACGTGTGTGGCTTGAGCGTACTTTCTGTGTAGTTCGAGCAAAAATGGCTAACTAAATATCTACTATTTCTATAGCGTTTTAATATAACGTCAAGTTAACACTTTAGTTGCTGTACCTATTGTTTACCATGACATTCAGTTCAATATCCTTGTTCCAGATCTCACTTTTGCCGATATAGGTAAGCTAATTAGTGGCTTTGGCTAATAAAGCATCAGTTAAATTGCGCATATCCTGCTTGTCTCACATTAGTGACAGAAAGCATCTAGATAAACTTCACACGGCTGAGTGTTAACGGTTTTGCCTCTTTGTTACCTAAAGGTTTTATTTATAGGTGAGTTAAGCTTATAATTTCAGAACAAAAATAAAGCACATATCCTACCTACTGGAGGCTTAAATGGCCGGTTCATCAGTTTCAAAAACTAAGTTGTGGATGTTAGTTATTAGCGCCCTCGCAATATCTGCCTGTGGAGACGCCCCTGCGCCACAACAAGCAGTGATTCCAAGTGTCATCGTTAATACCGCTCACAAAGAAATGATCACGCCTAAGTCTGAATTTGTCGGCCGAACCAGAGCATCTGAAGACGTGGTGATTAAACCGCAGATCCAGGGCCAGTTATTACGACGTAGTTATATTGAAGGCGATGATATTGCCGCAGGCGATCTCTTGTTTGAAATCGACCCATCGACCTATAAAGCGGAGCTTGCTCAGCATCAAGCCGTATTAAAGCAGGCGGTTGCATCGAGGGACGTGGCGGTAATGAACTGGGAACGTGGTCGCCGGTTACTGCCCGATGGCATGATCAGTGCGCAGGATATGGATGAATTGACCAGCCGTAAGCTCACGACTGCTGCAGGCGTTGTGCAAGCCGAAGCGGCAGTAGATGCTGCAGAGTTGCAATTAAGTTATACCAAGGTTTACGCGCCTATTTCTGGCCGTATAAGTCATTCTAAAGTCAGTATTGGCGACATCATTACTCCCCAGTCTGAAATGGCTAATATCGTGCAGCTCCAGCCGATGTGGGTCAATTTTCAAGTGGCAGAGAAAGGGCTTATCACGGCACAACAGCAATTTTCTCAGGCTAAGAATATCGATATGAAGATTGAAGATCTTGTTATGAGGCTGCGCCTGCCTAACGGCACCATGTTTGATGAAACAGGTCATATCGACTTTATTGGTAACCGAGTCGACGCAACGACAGGTACCTTAGCTGTACGTGCCACATTTAAAAATGCCAATAGCTTAATGTTGCCGGGCCTTTTTGTAACCTTAGTGGTTGAATCACCAATCACTGAAAATGCGCTACTTATCCCTCAGGCTTCGGTTCAGGAAGATCAACAAGGTCGTTTTGTGATGGTGTTAAACGACCAAGATGAAGTACAAAAACGCCTAGTTGTACTAGGCGACCGTTTCGGTGTCGAGTGGCGTGTACTCAGTGGCCTAGAAGATGGTGATCGTATCGTGGTCGAGGGATTACAGAAAATTCGCCCAGGTATGAAAGTGAACCCTGTTGAACAAGAAGTTGTTCCCTTTAAAGAAGATGACAAATAAAACAGGAGCGAGTAATGAGACATCAATGCTTAATTGCTAACTTCGTAACTTGTTGCATCGATAGTTGCCTAAGCCTCTATATTAAGGTCGACAGGGGAATGTCATGATGAGTGAATTTTTTATTAGCACAGAAACCCTAAGTTTGCAGTTTTTGACGAGGGAAATGTCATGATTAGTGAGTTCTTTATTAGCACAGAAACCCTAAGTTTGCCTGTTTTAGAAATACAGCTAAACCTTTGCTTATCAGGGGAATGTCATGATTAGTGAATTTTTTATTAACAGGCCTAAATTTGCCTTTGTTATCTCAACGGTTTTAACTTTGGTCGGTTTGATCTCAATTCCAGTGCTCTCGGTATCTGAATTTCCCGAGATAGCGCCACCTCAGGTAAGCGTTTCAACCAGCTACTCTGGCGCCAGTGCCGATATTGTTAAAGACACCATAGCACAGCCCTTAGAAGCAGAAGTTAACGGTGTCGAAGGCATGCTCTACATGGAGTCTAAAAGTGCTAACGATGGTAGCTACTCATTAAATGTGACCTTTGAAGTAGGTACCGATGCCGATATGGCGCAGGTTAAGGTGCAAAACCGAGTGCAACAGGCCATGCCGCGTCTACCTGAAGAGGTGAAGCGTCAAGGGGTGAAGGTTGAGAAACAGAGCCCGAATATGTTGATGGTGGTAAACCTTGTTTCCCCTAACGAAACTTTCGACTCGCTGTTTATCACTAACTATGCCGGTCTAAATGTAAAAGATGCGCTGGCGCGTCAGTATGGTGTGTCAAAGGTGCAGGTTATTGGTGCTCTCGATTATGCGATGCGAATTTGGCTCGATCCTGATCAGATGGCCAGCCTTGGCGTGACGGCAACCGATGTTATCGGGGCGCTGCAAGAGCAGAACATTCAGGTGGCTGCTGGGCGTATCGGCGCTGCGCCAGTGGATCCGGAGCAGCAGTTCCAGTACACCCTGCAGACCAAAGGTCGACTTAAAGATCCCCAAGAGTTTTATGACGTGATGATCCGTGCCAATAACGACGGCTCAAAAGTGGTTGTTGGTGATGTGGCTCGGGTGGAGCTTGGCTCGCAAACCTACGATGCTCAGGGTAAGTTGAATAACAAACCTTCGGCGATTATCTCAATTTACCAGTCACCCGATGCAAATGCGTTGGAGGTAGGTAAGGCGATTAAGGCCGAGATGGAGAAGCTTTCTGAGCGTTTTCCTAATGATCTTGAGTATGAAGTCTTGTACGACACCACAGAGTTTGTTGAAACCTCAATCAAAGAGGTGGTTCAGACCCTGTTTATCTCTATTGCGCTGGTGGTCTTTGTGGTGTTCATCTTCCTACAGGATGTACGCTCAACGCTAGTACCTGCTATTGCTATTCCGGTTTCGCTTATCGGAACATTTGCCTTCTTACTCGCTTTTGGTATGAGCATCAACACCGTCTCGCTATTCGCGCTTATTCTCGCGATTGGTATCGTGGTCGATGATGCGATTGTAGTAGTAGAGAACGTTACCCGCTTGATGCAAGATGAGGGCTTATCGCCAAAAGAGGCAACCTCTAAGGCGATGAAAGAGGTGACAGGTCCCATTATTGCCACCACCTTGGTTCTGCTTGCGGTGTTTGCGCCAACGGCTGTGATGCCCGGGATCACCGGACAGATGTATGCACAGTTCTCGGTGACCATCTGTATCTCAGTGCTTATCTCATCCATCAATGCATTGACCTTGAGCCCCGCTCTGTGCGCCTCTGTACTGCGTGCGCCTAAGTTACATGAAAAAGGTTTTCATGCGGCCTTTAACAAGCATTTTGAGCGTGTAACGGGCAAGTATATGAAGTTGGTATCCTCCCTGACACGTAAGCTAGTGTTAGTGGGTATCGTCTACGGCTGTTTAATTCTGTTAACCGGGGGGATTGCTAAAATTCTACCGTCAGGATTTGTGCCAATGGAAGATAAGAAAGCCTTCATGGTGGATATTCAGCTGCCCGATGGTGCATCCCTTAACCGTACCGAAGATGTGATGCGTGATCTGGTGGAGCTGACACTGGCCGAGCCGGGAGTAGAGAATGTTATTCACGCCAGTGGCTTTAGTATCTTGACGGGCTCGGTTTCTTCAAACGGCGGCTTGATGATTGTCACCCTGTCGACCTGGGATGAGCGTGAGTCTGCGGATATGATGGAGTCGGCGATTGTGGCCAAGCTGCAAGCTAAGTATGCGGCGAACCCTGCGGTGAAGGCGATGGCATTCTCTTTGCCACCTATTCCTGGTGTGGGTAGTGTCGGTGGCTTCGAGTTTGTGCTGCAAGACACCCAAGGCCGTACCCCGCAAGAGCTAGCCTCTGTGATGCGCGCCTTGATTATGAAAGCCAATGAGCAGCCTGAAATTGCCATGGCCTTTAGTAACTTCCGCGCAGATGTACCGCAGATGTTTGTCGATGTTGATAGAGACAAGGCCAAGGCGCTGGGGGTCTCACTCAACGAGATCTTCGCGACCATGCAAACCATGCTGGGCTCAATGTACGTTAACGACTTTAACCGCTTCGGTAAGGTGTTTAGGGTCATCTTACAGGCTGAAACGGAGTATCGTAATTCCGATAAAGACATTTCGCGTTTTTATGTTCGCTCAAAAACCGGTGAAATGGTGCCACTTAGTACTCTCGTCACTGTAACGCCGATTTTAGGCCCTGATGTGATGAACAACTACAACATGTTCAGCTCGACGACCATCAATGGTTTCCCTGCAGCTGGGTTTAGCTCTGGTGACGCGATTACGGCAATGGAACGCGCTGCAAATGAGTCACTGCCATCGGGTTATACCTATGAGTGGACAGGACAAACCTATCAAGAGATCAAGGCGGGTAACCTCGCGCCACTTATTTTCGGCTTGGCGTTAGTGTTTACTTACCTGTTCTTGGTGGCTCAGTATGAGAGTTGGACCATTCCATTTGCGGTTATCCTCGCGGTGCCGATTGCGGTATTAGGAGCCTTCCTCAACATCTTGCTGGTAGGTTCAGACTTAAACCTCTACGCCCAGATTGGTCTGGTGCTGCTTATCGGCCTCGCCTGTAAGAATGCCATCTTGATTGTTGAGTTTGCTAAGCAGTTACGTGAAGAGGGCAAGAGTATTCTAGAAGCGGGCGAGACTGCGGCGAGACTGCGTTTTCGTGCGGTACTGATGACGGCTTTCTCTTTCCTATTAGGTGTGTTGCCTCTGGTTATTGCTACTGGCGCGGGGGCGGGTAGCCGCCGCGCTTTAGGCTACTCGGTGTTCGGCGGTATGTTAGCGGCCACTGTGGTCGGGACGCTGCTTGTGCCAGTATTTTACGTCATTATGCAAAAGATGCGTGAAAAGGCGAAAGGGCTGCCTCAAGACGAAGAGGCTGCTAATTAATGCCCATTGATTAATGAGTGATAGTTGTAGAACTAAGGCCTGCTTTGATAGTAGGCCTTTTATTTTCAGCCCTAAACAATCGACTTCAGTAGGCTTATTTACTTCCGGTTTTAAAGTCACACACTCGTGTTAAGTCCGAGTGTTTACATAATTGAATAAACCGGAAGATTCGCCAGAAAGGAAAAAGCCCACTCCGAGGAGTGGGCTTCTAAGCTTGCTTTAACTTTTGCAGGGAAAAAGCGAACATGTTGATTATACCAAATATGTATCCCTTTGTATCGCTCAACTAAGATTAAAATAGTCATAAATAGCGTTATGGGCTGTCTCTGGCCTTTTTAATACTAGAAAATGATGCCGCTGTACTTTACTGCCTGCCGAACTGTCACAGTGATGTGAAAGATAGCAAGCTCACTTTTTTAAACATAAGTCGCTTGCTAGTTTCAGCTATTACTCTGTTAACTGATGCACTGGACTCAAATTGGAGCCAAGCTGGATCACAGTGCGTTAGTGAAGATTTGGCAGATCTCTTCATGAGTTGCCTGCTTAGGGTTAGTGAAACCACAAGCATCTTTTAGCGCGTTATTAGCAAGTGTCGGAATATCTTCCGCTTTAACACCTAGCTTAGTGAGGTTTTCTGGGATGTTAACCGCGACAGATAGCGCTTTAATTGCGGTAATCGCCGCTTCGGCACCTTGCTCATCAGTCATGGCTGCGACATCGACCCCCATGGCTTTAGCTACATCCTTTAGACGCCCCGGCACAACCTGCGCGTTGTAAGCTTGAACGTGTGGTAACAATAATGCGTTACATACGCCATGAGGTAGGTCGTAGAAGCCACCTAGCTGGTGGGCCATAGCGTGGACATATCCAAGGCTTGCGTTGTTAAACGCCATACCTGCAAGGAACTGGGCGTAAGCCATCTGATCGCGCGCCTCGATACTTTGGCCATTTTCAACGGCTTCTACCAAGTTACCTTGAATAAGCTCTATCGCTTTAATTGCACAGGCATCGGTAATCGGATTTGCCGCGATAGACACATAGGCTTCGATGGCGTGAGTCAATGCATCCATACCCGTTGCAGCAGTCAGGCCTGCTGGCTTAAGCAACATTAATTCAGGATCATTAACTGATAAGATCGGCGTGGTGTTCTTGTCGACAATGGCCATCTTAATATGGCGAGCTTCATCGGTAATGATACAGAAACGTGTCATTTCACTCGCGGTGCCCGCAGTGGTGTTAATGGCAACGAGTGGCAGCTGAGGCTTGATAGAGACATCTAAGCCTTCGTAATCTTTGATACTACCGCCGTTGGTGGCAACCAGTGCGATGCCTTTAGCGCAGTCATGAGGTGAGCCGCCGCCTAAAGAGATAACAAAGTCACAGTTGTTTGCGTTTAAAATTTCAAGACCCGCTTCGACATTGCCAACAGTTGGGTTTGGCTGAACACCATCAAAGACGACAGAGCGAATGTCGTTGCTCGCTAGTTTGTCAGTGACTTGAGCGACCAGACCAATTTCAACCAGAGGTTTGTCAGTAACAATTAGTGCATTTTTAAAGCCGAGTGACTTGATGTCACCAATGGCTTCAGTTACGGCATCTTGACCTAAGATATTGACAGATGGGATAAAAAATTTAGCAGCCATAAGAATCACCTATTATGCTTAATGTTCAAAGTTGTTATCTTTTCTGGTAATTAAAGTACCAACAGCAATGAAATAAAGGTGTGATCTTCCTCTAATAATCGGCAGGGTTTGGCGAGAATTCGGTCGAAAGTTGGATCCATCTTCCCGAACTTGTAATTTTATGACATCAAGTACGATTACCAGCCTAAAATGGCTCATTATACCAATCACATTAAATATGTGATCATTCAGCGGGAAGTCAAAGCCCTGTAGGCAAGGCGGATGATTGAAGCTAATAGTTATTCTATATCGAGAGCATCTTACGCAGTATACAGGGCTTTGAAACCCGCACTGCGTGAGCCTCTCAGGCATTCCACTTCTACGTTGCACTAATTTAAAAGGGAATAACCATTTCTTCATCAATACGCCTTGAATTGAAAAGCCTGAGTGGCTTTGAACTGACCACATATTTAGTACGATTGGTATTAATTGCTGAAAACAAGTTTATTCAAAGATTTCCATGCCATGTGGCCTACAGAAACCCAATAGTTGGACTCAGATGAGTATTCGCAATACGGCGGCAAGCGGGCGTTTCTCGAGCTATTTAAGCTCGAATGTAGGCAAGTTAACTATCAATTTATCAAAAGTAAAAAGTAAACGAATTAAAGCAATAGGCTGGCGTCAATTTCGTGGAACTGGTTTACTGAATCAATCAGTGATTTGGCCGTTAATGTTGGCACGCCATAGACCTGAGTTTCTACGCCATATTTCTGGTGGATCCTTTGCATCAAGAGATCAAAATCGCCATCACCAGAGAGTAAAATGACGCAATCGACTTCGCTTGCCGCTTCCATGATGTCGATAGTGATCCCCACATCCCAATCTCCTTTCGCCGATCCATCGCTTCTCTGGATAAAAGGTTTGAGTTTCACCTCAAAGCCGATGTGTTTCAGCGCATCTTGAAACTTTAGCTGACCATCGTCACCGCGATGAATCGCATAAGCGGTGGCCTGGCTGACATCGCCTTCGTAACCTAAGTGTTGCCAGAGTTTACGGTAATTGAATTGTTTGCCATAGGCTTGGCGGCAGGTGTAATAGATGTTCTGTACATCGACAAATAGGGCGATTCTCTTCACTGTATACTCGTTTAGGTCGCTTGGGAGTTAAAGGTGCGTGCTATTTCACTGGGCACGGAAGTCCTAAATACTATTGCATAGAAGCGAAAATAGCGAAGCATTTAGCTTGGGGCTAAGTGCTCAATGGATTAAATATAGATGTCGACACTAGGCATGCGTCTTTGATTTGTTTGACGTCTTTCATACAGATCTAAGTAACCGGTTTG
Organism: Shewanella pealeana ATCC 700345; assembly: GCF_000018285.1. Lineage (NCBI taxonomy): Bacteria > Pseudomonadati > Pseudomonadota > Gammaproteobacteria > Alteromonadales > Shewanellaceae > Shewanella > Shewanella pealeana. The sequence goes on from NC_009901.1 coordinate 1,396,166, forward strand.
CTCGTTTACTCTTCTGTCTAGGGACGTTCGGCGCTCGGTAATATATTGGCCATTGATATTAAAAGTTTCATACAGCATTGGCTCAAGAGTTTTTGGCTGTGGCTTTTGCATAGATATAACCTATGACGATGGCATACATGTGATTAACATAATTATAGATAAGAAAAACGGACTCGTTTGAGAAGCATCTATCGAATAGCAAAGTAGTATCAGAGGGGATTTGACTGGGAGGAAGTCAAGTCAAAGACTTTGACTCCCACCAGTCATAGACTCGCGTTACTGTTTAGCGGCTAAGTTTTGCTGATCTGCAATAGCTTGATTAAGCTGAGACTCAACAAAACCAGGTGACTTTGTCGCAGCAGAGATTAAGCGATACATGGCTGGGATCACCAGTAAGGTTACGAAAGTCGCAAACGCCATACCAAAGAAGACCACAGTACCCACTGATATTCGGCTCTCAGCGCCAGCACCCGTTGATAGAATAAGCGGGATAGCGCCAATCAGTGTGGTAAAGGCCGTCATCAAAATAGGGCGTAAACGTCTTACCGAGGCATCGATAATAGCTTGCTCAATTTCAAGGCCTCTGTCCCGCAGTTGGTTAGCAAACTCGACAATTAAGATGCCGTTCTTGGTTACCATACCAATTAGCATGATCATACCAATCTGGCTGTAGATGTTCAGCCCTTGGCCGGTTAGGTACAAGCCTAAAAATCCTCCGAATACGCCCATAGGCACGGTAAACATCACCACTAGCGGGTTGATGAAACTTTCAAACTGAGCAGCTAATACAAGATAGGCAACCAACAAGGCTAAACCAAATACAATAAAGATACTGCTTTGATTTTCCTTAAAGTCTTTAGACTCGCCGGTATAAGCCACCGAAATATCGCTTGGTAACATCTCAATCGCTTTTTGATCTAAGAAGTCCAGCGCTTCACCTAAGGTATAACCTTCAGCTAAATTCGCCTTTAAGGTGATCGATTTCTGCTTGTTGTTATGGCTCAGTTTGAGCGCCGATGCCACCTCTTCAATATGGGTAATGGTATCTAAAGTAATGAGCTCGCCTTTAGCTGAACGCATATAGATCTGGCTTAAATCAGCCACGTTATTGAAGCTATTCTCATCGCCACGAAGGTAGACATCATACTCTTCACCACGCTCAACAAAGGTGGTTTCACTGCGGCCACCTAGCATGATCTCGAGTGTTTCAGAGACTTCTGCCACGCTAATTCCAAGCTGGGCGGCACGCTCTTTATCGACCGTGACGACAAGCTCAGGTGAAGTTTCTTTATAGTCGATCTCTGGGCTGTCCAGAATAGGGCTATAAAGGGCTTCCTCTTCTAGCATTTGCGCCCATTTGAATAGCTCTTGATAATCTGAGCCGCCGAGTACAAATTGCACCGGCTCACTTGAGCCGCCTCTAAAGCCAGGCAGTAATGGACGCACCATCACATCGGGAATGCCTTTTAATGCCTTGGCCACTATGCCTAATGCTTGCTGAGCATTAACAGTACGTTCATTCCAATCTTCAAGTTGAATAATTACAAAGCCGGTCTGATCGCCTGCACGGCCACCAAAAGCAGGAGCTTGAATGCTGAATGATTTCACTACGCCTTGACCAAGTAACGGCATTAGCTTGTCTTCGACTATCTCCATATTGGCAGCCATACGGTTATAGCTAGTGCCTTCGGCGCCTTTAATAAAGGCAAAAATCACCCCTCTATCTTCTTGTGGCGCAAGTTGCGCAGGTACCTGCTGCATTAACCAGCCGCTTCCCAAGATACAGGCGATAATCACCAGTGGCGCAGCGAGTCTAAGGGTAACGGCTTTAGTCACCATCTTGCGGTAGAAGTTTTCAAGGCGAGTAAAGATTGATTCTACCCAAACGTTAAAACGATTCGGTTTAACGTTCGCCTTGAGAATTTTACTGCCGAGTACCGGGGTTAAGGTGAGGGCAATCAGCGATGAAAATAGCACCGATACGGCCAGCATGACCGAGAATTCAGTGAAGAGCAGGCCGACCATGCCTTCCATAAAGGAGATAGGTAGGAACACCATCACCAAGACGGCAGTTGTCGCCATCACCGCAAAGCCCACTTCTCTTGTACCGTTATAGGCGGCCAAGATTGGCGGCTCGCCCTTTTCAATATGATGGAAGATATTCTCGACAACAACGATGGCATCGTCCACCACTAGGCCGATCGACAAGATAAGTGCCATCAGGGTCAGTAGGTTAATAGAGTAGCCAAACACGTTCGCTGCGATAAAGGCTGAAATCAGTGATACTGGAACCGTGACCGCAGGGATCAGCGTGGCTCTGGCTTGGCCGATGAAGATATACAGCACTAAGATCACCAGCAGTGCCGTTACTGCTAAGGTACTAAAAACCTCATCGATGGAGCGGTCGATAAATACGGTCGAGTCATAGTCGACAATCAGTTTTGTGCCTTCGGGGAGGAACTTCTGTATCTGATCGACCTCTTTATGTACATCTTGTGCGACCTCAAGCGGGTTAGCATCAGATTGAGGCACAATGCCTAAGCTAATATTAACGACGCCATCGCTCTTAAAGGTCGAGTTTTCGTTCTCTGCACCAATAAACACATTGGCGACATCTTTGAGATATACCTGTGAGCCATCGGCGGCGGTGCGAAGTACCAAGTAATTAAAGTCATCTGGAGTTTGATATAAGCGCGCTGTACGCACTGCCATCACAGTGGTGTCGTTACGCACTTCACCGCCAGGCGTCTCAACGTTTTCTCTATTTAATACACTGACAATATCGCTAGCGGTAATATTGCGTCCCGCCATCAGCTCAGGATTGAGTTGCACATACATGACCTTGTATAAACCACCTGATATATCGACGCTACTAACGCCTGAGATAAGGCTAAATCTGTCTTCTAGTACCCGCTGGGCGTAATCGGTTAATTGGGTTCTATCCATAACCGATGAGCTTAAATTGACATAAACCGCAGGCTCACCAGAGCCGTTGTCTTTAGAGACGATAGGATCTTTGGCTTCGTCAGGCAGGCGGCGCTGAGCACGGGCCACTGCGTCACGCACATCGCTGACACCTTCGGTGAGATCCCAGCCCAGCAGGAAGGTCACGGTAATACGTGACATGCCGTTACGGGTGACAGATTCAATTTGATCAACACCACTAATACCGGTCAATTCCGATTCGAGTGCCGTGGTGATCTGACTCTCCATGATGGTCGCCGATGCGCCCTCATAGGTGGTCATCACAGTTACCACAGGGCTTTCTACATCGGGCATCTCGCGCACGGCAAGCTTAGTAAATGACACCGCGCCAAAAACACACAGCAGCAAACTCAGTACGATGGCGACGACAGGGCGTTTTACTGAAACATCAGACAACCACATTTAGATGTTTCCTCTTGCTTGTTGCTCGTCAGCTTTTTTATCTGCGTCTTTTTGTGCCAGTGCTGATCCGCCCAGATCATCGACGCGCAGACCATCACGCATATTGACTAAGCCCTGCACTACCACTTTATCGCCAATAGTGAGGCCATTGCTAATTAGTACTTGGTCTTCGATGCGAGCACCTAGCGTCACCTTGGTACGCTTGGCGATGCCGTCTTTACCAACCACATAAACGAAACGGTTGGTACCCGAATACTCTAACGCTTGCACTGGGATAACTGGCTCCGCAACACTTGGGAACATCAAGGTTGCCGACATCATCATGCCGGGTTTGAGTCGATGGCTAGGGTTGTCAAATTGCACACGAACTCTCAAGTTTAGGGTGTCTTGATTGACACGGGAATCGATGGCTATCACCTTGCCGATAAACTGTTTTTGTGGCCAAGCACGGCTACTAGCCGTTACAGACATGCCAACACTAAGCTGTGAGAGGTAATTCTCCGGTATCTGAAGGTCGAGGCGCATACTCGAAAGGTCATCGAGGGTGAGTAGCTCGGTACCTGCACTGACCATTTTGCCTTGGCTAAAGTCGATAAGACCAGCTGTACCAGAAAAGGGCGCGCTGAGGTAGTGATAATCGAGATCGGCTTGGGCGGCAGCTAAGCGAGCTGTAGCCATATCGACACTGGCTTTTTGAGCATCGATCTCTGTCTTAGTGATCGCGTTTTGATCGATTAGCTTGAGGAACTCTTTGAGTTTACGCTTTTCATCGGCTAGGTAAGCGGCTGATTCGGCTAGGGCGGCTTGTGCTTTAGCATCATCGAGCTGGATTAGGATTTGGCCTTGGGCTATCTCTTGCTCGGTGCTGACTTGAATCGATTTAATCTTGCCGGCAATTTGCGGCGAGATAAATACTGACTGCTCGGCGTCGAGTTTACCAATCAGGGAGAGAGACTGAGTGAGATCATGTTGTTCAACGATACCCGTGACCACTGGAACGGTTCGAACTGGCCTATCTTTTGAGTCGGCACGCTTAGCTTCAGACAGACTACTGAAGGTAAATGCTCCCGCAATAATTAATGCCAGGGGTAAAAGGAAATAGGATGATCTCATGAGTGATTACTTAAACAGCCAAAGTTGGGATTATTCTAGATAAAAATCCAAGCCAGTAGGGTAAAGCAATGTAAAGTAAAGAAAATTAGCATCTGATAATTTACAATTGTCGATCTTATTTTTATCGAATTTTACACTTTGAGTGCTTTTGTGAACATTCTGCTATCAATGTTTGCGCTCGTGTAGTGAGAAGATGGATCAGTTAGACAAAAATAGGCATTGAGCTTGTGGTTAAACCTAGCTAGATGTTAAAGGCTAAATATTAATTGCTAGATATTATTAGCTAGTTAATAGAGAGTCAGTTACTAAGGGCCTCTAAATAAGGACCGCTAAATAAGAACCACTAAATAAGAGTCTGCCGGGTTTGCTGGCTGACTGCGACTCGATGCTATAATAAGTTCTTATTAATAGGCTCTTATTAATAGCCTCTATGCAGATTTATAATGCTTCACGTTCGCCATTAAAAAGACCACGAATAAGTTTATTGTTTTCAATCAGTAGTAACTCTCCCTGTTCACCAAGCTTTATGCTGCTGTCGATTGCGATGAGCTTATTATCAAACAGGCCTAAAACCTGCTTTTGTGAGGTGTGGCCGACGGTGATGTGTTTGACGTCAAAATAGGCGAGAATTTTATCGAGCTCAGCTTCGCTAAAGGCATCTGAAAAATAGCCGCGATACCAAGTCGGGCCGTTACCGTAAAACAGGAAGCTTAATAGCTCGTCCTTTTTTAGCTCGGCCTTAGGTCTGCCAATATTAGCGCGAAATAGCCGGTTAGCCTCTGCGATAGTTAACTGACGCTCTAGCCACTCACTGCTTATACCGCCGTGCATATATAGCACATCATTAACCTTAACTAAGGTGTTCTTGCTTCTTAGCCACTGACCAATCTCAGTGTCTTCACCATAGAGGGCGTCATTACTTCTATCGAGTAATTTACTGGCTAAGTCATAACGTTCATGCACATACCTTAAGTCACCACCGAGTACCATCTGTTCATGGTTGCCCATGAGTAGATGTACCATACCGCCTGCGGCTTTGGCTTGTCTGTCTAGCTGATACATAAACCACAGCACTTCGTTTATCTGATCGCCGCGGTCAAACATGTCGCCAGTCATCACCATATGCCCATCACCAAAGGCCCAGTTGTTATCGGCATTTATAATATCTTGGTTCTTAAGTAGGGTGAGCAGCACGTCAAACTGGCCGTGGACATCACTTAGGGCGACGACTTTTTTTACCTCTGTATAGCTGTCTGGCATCACCTGTTTAACGTCATCTGTGAGGATTGGCTCTGGCAAGTTGCCACAGTTTTCTGGTCGTTTAAGCGAGTGCTCACTAACTTGAGAGCTTGTCAGTTTACTATTACAGATCCAATAAGCAGTTTGTTGGGGGGAGCTTTCAACTGCGCTCTTGTCTTGAATAACATAGGGGCCATCAAACGAATAGTTGCTAGCTTCATTAGCACTAAGCTGGCTTGATAGGCCTGTTAGTACTGCGGCGTAGAGTAGGGCTTTAAACATAATCTTTAGTTTCTTATTAATCGTTATTATTGAGAGTTCTAGCTCTAGTGCTAGTCTATCTTTAGATTTAATTGGTTAATGCCTTGCTTTACCAACCAATCAGATAGCGGCTACGTTTACTTAGCATCTTCTTTATCATTACCGCGATTACGTAAGAGATAGCCACCACTACTAAGGTGACGATTAGTGTAGTGAAGATATTGCCTTTACCGGCTAGACCCAATAGATCCGGGCTATCATAGATCATCCACCAAGGGGTCGTGATCCAAGGGTGAATAAAGTAGATGGCAAAGCTGACCTCGGCCAGTTTTTGCAGAGGCGCTATCGAGATATGCTCAAACTTATTTAAAATCGCCAATATGACTAAGGTCAGTAATATCTTTTGCGGTAGCATCAAGTCAGGCACAGTCATCTCAAACGGTGCCTTATTGAGTACGCCTGCACCAAAATATTCGGCTTGAATCAGTGCCAAGGCAACACCCACAAAAAACATTGGGATCCAATATTTATCGATAAACGGAAACAGTTTATCGCGGTGAGCCGATCCCCAAACGCCTAAAAGATAGACTGGTAAGAAATAGACTAAAGATTGGATAGCATTGAGGTTTGAAATCGGTCTATGCACCATGATGGCAATTAATAACAATGGAATGGCGTAGTAGAGTATTTGCTGCTTTTTAATGAGGTACATGACCCAAGGTGACAAGGCAAACAGCATCATGCCCATGGGAATATACCAATATGCGGTAAGCGTACGGCCGGTGATCACATACCAGCTCGCGGCCTGTGCGGGAGCCGTGATATTGGCAAGCGCTTGATGCATCATAGGATCCGTACCGACGGTCAGGTGCCAGACAATCCAAGGTAGGGAAAGAAGCAGATAGGGCAAAAACACAAATTTGGTTTTACTCTTCATGTATTTCTTGTAATCCCAGCGATGATAAAACACATGGTGGAACAGAAAGCCTGAGATAAATACAAAAAATACCGTGCCATTCATCATCAAATTAAACCAAGCCTTGTCGGCAAAGGTTTCTATCTCCCAGCCTGCAGGTCGGTAGCAGTGGGCCATGACGATAAAGATAATCGCGATGCCACGAAAGTGGTTGATGCTGTTTAAGAAGCCGGTAGATTTTTTCTGCTGGGCTTGAGTTGTTGTGGCTGCCGCCGCTGTTTGTATCTCACTCGACGAGGCATCACTTACGGAACTGTGATTCACCTGAGAGGGGCTCGCTTTATCGTCCATAGCTTTGTTGTCCGTTAGTCACTTTCAAATCTGTTGAAAGCGTTTTTATTATTGTTAGCGATAGCGTCACGGTGTGATTGGCTAATTTATACCAAACGGCATTTTGGCATAATTATCAGCTCTTTTGTTATTGAAATGCGAAATATTTGTGTGATTTAGGGGCGGGATTTTAGATCGCTCCCTGCAGATGTATGGCTTTTGAGGCAATAAAAAAGGAGGCCGAGGCCTCCTTTCTATAGGTGTGATTAATTTACTTAACCATACGCTTGTACTTTAAGCGATGTGGCTCAACTACATCGGTACCCATGGTCTCTTTCAGCCAAGTAGAGTATTCGGTGTAGTTACCTTCGTAGAAGTTAACTTTACCTTCGTCGCGATAATCTAAGATATGAGTCGCGATTCTATCTAGGAACCAACGGTCGTGTGAAATAACCATGGCACAACCAGGAAACTCTAATAGTGCTTCTTCTAGTGCGCGTAAGGTTTCAACGTCTAGGTCGTTAGTTGGTTCATCGAGTAACAGCACGTTGCCGCCTGCTTGCAGCAGCTTAGCCAAATGCACACGGTTACGCTCACCACCCGATAGAGTGCCGATGATTTTTTGCTGATCGCCACCACGGAAGTTAAAGCGGCCAACATAGGCACGACTTGGAATTTCAGTGTTGTTGATACGCATGATATCTTGGCCGTCAGAGATCTCTTGCCAAACCGTGTTCTTATCATTCATCGAATCACGGAACTGCTCGACAGAAGCAATCTGTACCGACTCACCCAGTTCTACTGTGCCGCTATCAGGCTGCTCAGCACCAGAGATCATCTTAAACAGGGTCGATTTACCCGCACCGTTAGCACCGATAATACCGACGATGGCGCCCTTAGGCACAGAGAAGGTCAAGTCATCGATCAGTACGCGGTCGCCATAAGATTTGGTCAGGTTAGTGATTTCAATAACCTTGTCACCTAGGCGTGGCCCAGGTGGAATAAATAGCTCGTTAGTCTCGTTACGCTTTTGGTAGTCGTTGGTATTAAGCTCTTCGAAGCGAGCCATACGCGCCTTACCCTTAGATTGACGGCCTTTAGCACCTTGACGTACCCACTCCAATTCTTTGGCAATGGTTTTTTGGCGTGCGCTTTGAGTGGCTGACTCTTGGGTCAGACGCGCATCCTTTTGCTCAAGCCATGAAGAGTAGTTACCTTCCCATGGAATACCTTCACCACGGTCAAGTTCTAAGATCCAGCCTGCAGCGTTGTCGAGGAAGTATCTATCGTGGGTAATCGCCACAACAGTACCCGTGTACTCTTGTAAGAAGCGCTCTAACCAAGCTACAGATTCCGCATCCAAGTGGTTGGTTGGTTCGTCTAGTAATAGCATGTCAGGCTTTTCAAGTAGCAGACGACAAATCGCCACACGGCGACGCTCACCACCCGATAGAACTTCGATTTTTTCATCCCAATCAGGAAGACGTAAAGCGTTAGCCGCCCTGTCTAATACCACATCTAGGTTGTGGGCATCTTGAGACTGAATAATCGCTTCTAATTGACCCTGCTCTTTAGCTAGTGCGTCAAAATCGGCATCTGGCTCGGCATAAAGTGCATAGACTTCATCTAAGCGTACCAGCGCGTTTTTCGCCTCGGCAACCGCTTCTTCTACCGCTTCGCGCACGGTTTGGTTTGGATCTAGTTTTGGTTCCTGTGGTAGGTAACCAATCTTAAGATCTTGCATTGGGCGCGCTTCACCCTCAATTTCAGTATCTAGACCCGCCATGATGCGCAGCAGGGTAGATTTACCTGAACCGTTTAGACCTAAGACACCGATTTTAGCGCCAGGGAAAAAGCTTAATGAGATATCTTTAAGGATCTGCTTCTTTGGCGGGACAATCTTGCCCACTCTAAGCATGCTATATACAAACTGAGCCATGTTAGTTCTCTTTGACTGTGTTTTTGAATCGGGAATGGGGGCAATTCTACAAGATCCGTTGCAGAACTTAAATCTGAATTAGCACTGTTTAGCGCGAACATGTAGCCGAATTCTATCGAGTTCAAATGAGTCACTCTGTGTCCCGATTAACCCGTTTTACGAAACTCACTCATCTAGAAATGCAAGTAATTTCATGTTGTAAATGCTGGGATTGTGATCGAATGCGCTGTAGAATACCGCGCAACCCTATTACAAGACTTTACAGCTGGAGTGAGTAATGCTGAAAAAAGATATGAATATCGCGGATTATGATCCACAACTATTTGCAGCAATTGAAGATGAAACGCGCCGTCAAGAAGAGCACATCGAACTTATTGCTTCAGAAAACTACTGTAGTCCTCGCGTAATCGAAGCACAAGGTACTCAGCTTACTAACAAGTATGCTGAAGGCTACCCAGGTAAGCGTTACTATGGTGGTTGTGAGCATGTAGATATTGTTGAAGAGTTAGCAATTTCTCGTGCTAAAGAACTATTTGGCGCGACTTATGCCAACGTTCAGCCACACTCAGGCTCTCAAGCTAACGCAGCCGTATTTATGGCACTACTTCAAGGCGGCGACACGGTTCTAGGTATGAGCCTAGCACACGGTGGTCACCTAACTCACGGCTCTCACGTGAGCTTTTCAGGCAAACTATACAACGCAGTTCAGTATGGTATCGACGAAACAACAGGCCAGATTGACTACGCCGAAGTTGAGCGTCTAGCCGTTGAGCACAAGCCAAAGATGATCATCGCAGGTTTCAGTGCCTACTCAGGTATCATCGACTGGGGTAAGTTCCGCGAAATCGCTGACAAAGTTGGCGCATACCTATTCGTTGATATGGCGCACGTTGCAGGTCTTGTTGCTGCAGGTATCTATCCAAACCCAATGCCACACGCGCACGTTGTAACAACAACGACTCATAAGACGCTAGCTGGTCCACGTGGCGGTTTGATCCTTTCATCAATCAATGATGAAGATATCTACAAGAAGCTAAACTCTGCAGTATTTCCAGGCGGCCAAGGCGGTCCTTTGATGCACGTTATTGCTGCTAAAGCAGTTGCATTTAAAGAAGCCCTAGACCCAGAGTTCACGACTTATCAAGAGCAAGTAGTTGTTAACGCAAAGGCAATGGCTCGTACGTTTATCGAACGTGGCTATAATGTAGTTTCTGGTGGTACTGATAACCACCTATTCTTGCTTGATTTGATCAGTAAAGACATCACAGGTAAAGATGCTGACGCGGCCCTAGGCAACGCTAACATCACAGTGAACAAGAACTCAGTACCGAACGATCCACGTTCACCATTTGTGACTTCAGGTCTACGTATCGGTTCTCCTGCAATCACGCGTCGTGGTTTTGGTGAGGAAGAGAGCGTGCAGTTAACTCACTGGATGTGTGATGTACTGGATGATATTTCAGATCTAGCCGTTAGCGAGCGCGTTAAAGGACAGGTTCTGGAATTGTGCGCTAAGTTCCCTGTTTACGGTTAACCTTAAGCGTTAAATAAGTTAGACTCCAATGGCCGCATCTATGCGGCCATTTTTGTATGTAAAGAACATACTTTCTGAGTTTTTAAGTCGTACCAATCACATTTTAATATTTGTCAAAGGTGACATGATTAATAGGTTAGGTATAAATCCAGTGAGTCGTAACATTTTTTTCTAAACGGAGGCTAAATGCATTGTCCATTTTGCAGCGCAACTGACACAAAAGTGATTGATTCGCGATTAGTCGCTGACGGCCATCAGGTGCGTCGACGTAGAGAGTGTGTTCAGTGCCACGAACGTTTTACCACTTTCGAAGGGGCCGAGCTTGTGATGCCTCGTGTGGTGAAACAAGATGGCAGTCGCCAGCCGTTCGATGAAGAGAAGCTGCGCGGCGGTATGTTAAGAGCCGTAGAGAAAAGACCTGTCTCTATGGATCAAATTGAGCAGGCATTGACTAAGATTAAGTCGACTTTGCGCGCCACCGGTGAGCGTGAAGTGAAATCTGAAATGATTGGCAACTTGATGATGGACCAATTAGTTAACCTAGATAAGGTTGCCTATATTCGTTTCGCGTCTGTTTATCGTGCCTTTGAAGATGTTTCAGAGTTTGGTGAAGCGATCGCTAAACTGCAAAAATAAACTACGCAACCGGGGCTAAGCGCTGCGCCTAGCCCTTCATCAATCGAACAATCGGAATTGCCGCCAATATGTGGTCTATCGAAGACAGTCAAATGATGAGCCTTGCCATTGAATTGGCACAAAAGGGCATGTACACCACTCGTCCAAATCCTAGCGTGGGGAGTGTTATCGTTAAAGACGGTGAGATCGTTGGTGAGGGCTACCATATTCGAGCCGGCGGTCCTCATGCGGAAGTTTACGCCTTGAATATGGCGGGCAGTGACGCTAAAGGCGCCACCGCCTACGTAACACTTGAACCTTGTAGCCATTACGGTCGTACGCCACCTTGCGCCAAGGCGTTAATCGAACACGGCGTCAGCCGAGTGGTTATTGCGGTGACCGACCCGAATCCTGAAGTCTCTGGCCGTGGTATTGCTATGTTGCGGGATGCGGGTATTCGAGTCGATGTTGGGCTGATGACCGAAGAAGCTAAGCAGGTCAACCTAGGCTTTTTAAAGCGTATGGAAAAAGGCCTGCCTTGGGTGACAGTTAAACTTGCCGCCAGTCTCGATGGCAAAACGGCCTTGTCTAACGGCGTATCCAAGTGGATTACCGGCCCTGAAGCCCGCCGTGATGTACAGCGTCTTCGTGCTCGCCATTGCGCTTTAGTCACTGGCGTTGAAACCATACTTGCCGATGACCCCAGTTTAAATGTGCGTCACAGTGAGTTAGGCTCACTTGCAAGTCAACTCGCCCCAGCCGAAATTCACCAGCCACTTAGGGTGGTATTAGACAGTCAGGCGCGTTTAGGTCATGAATTAAACCTGTTTAAAATCGACAGTCCGATTTTACTGGTGTCGACTCAAGCTTATCCCGAGAGCGTGCAGGCCGCATGGCCGCCTCATGTGCAGAGTCAGGTATTAGCGGCGGTTGATTCACGTATCGACTTAAATGCGTTATTAAGCCTACTGGGTGAGAGTTGTAACTCTGTGTTGGTTGAAGCTGGTGCGACGCTTGCGGGGGCCTTTGTTAATCAAGGGCTAGCCGATGAGATTGTACTGTATCAGGCGATGAAGATTTTAGGCTCGCAAGGGCGAAACCTGCTGACACTTGATGATTTTCAAGCCATGTCAGAGGTGCCAAAGATTAACCTAATCGATGAGCGCAAAGTGGGGCCAGACACCCGCTTAACGTTAAGAGTGAGTAATTAATTTATGTTTACTGGGATTATTGAATCAGTCGGACACCTACGAAAAGTTGAGCGTCGCGGCGATGATATTCGCTTAACGGTAGCCAGTGGTAAACTGGATCTGTCAGACGTAAAACTGGGTGACAGTATCGCCACCAATGGTGTGTGCCTAACAGTGGTTGAGCTGATGAGCGACGGTTATGTGGCAGATATTTCTGCAGAAACTGTCACTTTGACGGGCTTCTCTCATTATCAAGTAGGAAAAGCCGTTAACCTTGAGAAGGCCGTGACCCCTACAACTCGTTTAGGCGGGCATATGGTCAGTGGTCACGTAGATGGTATCGCTCATGTGGATGATAGACAGTTTCGTGGCCAAGCCATCGAATTTTGGCTAAGCCCACCTGAGGAACTTGGCCGTTATATCGCCCATAAAGGTTCGATTACCATCGATGGTGTGAGTTTGACGGTTAATGAGGTGCAAGGTCATCGTTTTAGACTGACTATCGTGCCGCACACCGCAGGCGAAACCACTTTAGTGAATCTGAAAGCCGGTGATAGCGTGAATATTGAAGTGGACTTGATTGCACGTCACTTAGAAAGGTTGATGAGCTACGGCAGCCAAGAGCAAGACAGCGCTCCTAAGTCGGAAGTGACGATGGAACTGTTAGCTCGCTCAGGATTTTTACGATAAACACTGGCTTAAGATTAGTTTGTCAGTAAAATTTGTCTTATATAAAGAATAGAATAATCATTACATTTACCGCTGATTTTCATCGTGTCTTTAACAGGCGCCCAGTGAGAATACAGTGAAAAAATAAAGGTCTGAACATGGCGTTACATAGTATAGAAGAGATCATTGAAGATATTCGTCTAGGTAAGATGGTCATCTTGATGGATGACGAAGACAGAGAAAATGAAGGCGATCTCATCATGGCAGCCGACATGGTGACGCCAGAAGCGATTAATTTCATGGCGACTTTTGGCCGTGGCCTGATTTGCCAGACATTGACCAAGGCTCGTTGTCAGCAACTTAGCCTGCCTTTGATGGTGACTAACAACAGCGCGCAATTCTCGACTAACTTCACCGTTTCAATTGAAGCGGCCGAGGGCGTAACTACCGGTATTTCGGCGCAAGACCGCGCGGTAACAGTATTAGCGGCGGTAGGTAAAGATGCTAAGCCATCAGATATTGTTCAACCAGGACATATCTTCCCATTGATGGCACAGGAAGGCGGCGTACTCATTCGCGCAGGCCACACCGAAGCTGGCTGTGATATTGCACGTCTTGCAGGCTTTGAGCCTTCATCGGTTATCGTTGAAATCCTTAATGACGACGGTACCATGGCGCGTCGCCCAGATCTTGAAATCTTTGCACAGAAGCACGGTTTGAAGATGGGCACCATTGCCGACCTTATCGAATACCGTAATACCAAAGAAACCACAGTCATTCGTGAAGCCAAATGTAAACTGCCAACTCGTTTTGGTGAGTTTGAGATGCTGACTTACCGCGATACTATCGACAACCAGTTGCATTATGTGTTGGTTAAAGGCGAAGTTTCAGACAACACTTTAGTGCGTGTACACCTGCAAAATACCTTCAATGACTTATTGCACTCAGAGCGCGATCAGCAACGCAGCTGGCCGCTAGAGAAAGCGATGAAGCGCATCAGCGAAGAGGGCGGTGTGTTGGTGTTACTGGGTCATCAGGAACATAGCAGCGATATTCTCGCTAAAGTTAAAGCGTTTGAAGCCGAAGACAACGGCAGTACGCCAGCTGCAGCACCGTGGAAGGGGACTTCGCGCCAAGTAGGTGTTGGCTCGCAAATCTTAGCTGACGTAGGCGTGACATCTATGCGTCTATTGAGCTCGCCGAAGCGTTATCACTCTCTTTCAGGCTTCGGATTAGAAGTAACTGAATATATTGCAGATTAAATTCCTGCCTCAGGTTGTTTTTCAGCCTGAGGCTTAAATTCACACTTTTCTTATTAATTGCATAGAGATCAGTAGGGAGTGCTGTGGTATCATACCGCCTCTTCCGTCCCTATGTAGGGTAATTAAGCTAATTTAGGTAAGATAAATGAACGTAGTTCAAGGTAATATCGAATCGAAAAACGCCAAAGTTGCGATCGTAGTTTCACGTTTTAACAGCTTTGTTGTTGATAGTTTACTCGATGGCGCGGTTGACACTCTTAAGCGTTTTGGCCAAGTTGCAGATGAAAACATCACTGTAGTTAAAGTGCCAGGCGCTGTTGAACTGCCACTGGCTGCACGTCGTGTTGCGGCGAGCGGAAAATTTGACGGAATCATCGCACTAGGTGCGGTAATCCGTGGTGGTACACCTCATTTCGATTTTGTAGCAGGTGAATGTAATAAAGGTTTGGCTCAGGTTGCACTTGAGTTCGATATCCCAGTTTCATTCGGCGTATTAACCACAGATACCATTGAACAAGCTATTGAGCGTTCGGGTACTAAAGCAGGTAACAAGGGCGGTGAAGCTGCACTTGGTCTGCTAGAGATGGTTAACGTTCTGCAAGCACTTGAAGAACAGCTGTAATTTAGGACAATTTAATGAAGCCTTCAGAGCGCCGTAAGGCACGCCGTTTAGCCGTTCAGGCCATCTATTCATGGCAGCTAAGTGGTAACAATATTGCTGATGTTGAGCATGAGTTTCTAACTGAACAAGATGTTGCTGGCGTTGATATCGCTTACTTCCGTGAGCTATTAGGTGGCGTTGCAACTAAGAAGAGTCAATTGGATGAGCTAATTACTCCATTCGTGACTCGTCCACTCGATGAAGTGGATCCAGTTGAAAAAGCGATTGTACGTATCGCAACTTATGAACTGACATTCCGTAAGGATGTGCCTTACAAGGTAGCGATTAACGAAGCTATCGAGCTTGCAAAAGCATTCGGCGCAGAAGATGGACATAAGTTTGTTAACGGCATTCTAGATAAGCTGGTAGCACGCAATAAGTAGTAGAAACGGCATCTTCGGATGCCGTTTTTGTTATATCCGCTAGGGAGCGAAGAACAGTCCGCGTATTCCCACTTTGAGCAAGCCTTATGGCTTCCTTTTTCGCTTGAGTGACGGCCTGAACTACACTTATCTCATTTCTCCCTGAATACTTACTCTTATTTGTGATTGGTATTGTGAAAGAATTTCAATTAATCGAAAGTTTCTTTACTGGGCGTGCCCAGTCCCGCAAAGATGTCGTTGTTGGTATTGGCGATGATTGCGCCATTGTTCAGCCAGCAGACAATAAATCTATTGCCATCTCTTGTGACACCTTAGTGGAAAATGTCCACTTCTTCCCCGATATGCCAGCAGCCGATCTCGGTTATAAGTCCTTGGCGGTGAATCTATCAGATCTAGCCTCTATGGGCGCAGAGCCTGCATGGATGACATTGGCACTGACACTACCTGAGGTCGATGAAACCTGGCTGGCTGAATTCAGTAGCGGCCTGTTTGATATTGCCGAGTATTACGGCGTGGCATTGATAGGGGGGGATACGACGCGTGGTCCTCGCTCAATTACCATCACCATCAACGGCCAACTTCCAAATAATATCGGCTTGACCCGCAGCGGCGCTAAAAATGGTGATTGGATCTATGTGACGGGCACTTTAGGTGATTCAGCACTGGGTTTAGATCTACTGAGAAATAAAGCCGAAGCGAATGCAGAGGACAGAGCCTATCTTATTCAACGTCATTATCGACCGACACCGAGAGTATTAGCTGGTCAGTCGCTTAGAAATATCGCCTCAAGTGCCATCGATATCTCAGATGGCATCATGTCAGATATTCAGCACGTGCTGAAAGCCTCTAATGTGGGCGCAGTAATAAACGTCGACAATATTCCATTGTCTGAGCCACTTAAAGCCAGTGTTTCACCAGAGATGGCACTCAGTTATGCGCTGACAGGCGGTGAAGACTATGAGTTGTTGTTTACCGTCAATGAAGCGCAAAAAGGCATGCTAGAAGTCGCCTTAGCCGAGTCAGGAGTTAAGTTTACTCAGATAGGGCAGGTGTGCACGGGTGGCCAGTTAAAGCTGCTTAGCGACAATAAACCGTTTGAACCGATAAACTTAGGTTTTGAGCACTTTAATTAATGAATCTACTCTCTAAAGACCCAGTGCTTGCAAAGCTATCACTGAAGAATCCTATACACTTCCTTGCGCTGGGTTTTGGCTCAGGCTTAGCAGCCAAAGCGCCGGGTACTTTTGGCACCTTGGCCGCTATTCCTGTTTTTCTGCTGATGGCACCGCTAAGCTTGCCTTGGTATATCGCCCTAACGGTATTGAGTGTGCTGGCGGGTTTTTATATCTGCGACAAAGCCTCGAAAGATATGGGGGTACACGATCATGGCGCCATAGTCTGGGATGAAGTGGCTGGGCTACTGATCACCATGATAGCCGCGCCAGCGGGTTGGCAATGGTTAGTTGTGGGTTTTGTACTGTTTCGTATCTTCGATATCTTAAAGCCATGGCCAATTCGCTGGCTTGATGCCAAGGTTCACGGTGGCTTCGGCATTATGATTGACGATGTCTTAGCGGGTATTTTTTCCATGCTATGTCTACAAGGCTTAGCCTACTACTTTGCTTAATCGCATCTGTTAGCATCAAATAGTTAGCAACATAAAAAATGCAGAGCTTAGCTCTGCATTTTGTTTTATGGGTTTTAGTTTTTATAAGTTTTAAAAATTAACTTAGTAGCAACTCTTTGGCGTTAGCCAAGGTGTTGTTGGTGATGGTGTCGCCGCCTAATAAGCGCGCTAACTCTTCGATACGCTGGGTTTTATCTAGCGCCACCATAGAGGTCTCAGTTTGACCAGCCTTGCTACTCTTATTGACGAACATATGTTGATGGCCGTTACCGGCAACTTGTGGCAAGTGAGTCACACAAAAGACCTGAGTCGACTCGCCAAGGCTACGCAGCATACGCCCAACAACCGCTGCGGTTGGCCCTGAAATTCCCACATCGACTTCATCGAAGATTAACGTAGGCGTCGAGACTTTCTTGGCGGTGATCACCTGAATACCTAAGCCGATGCGTGATAGCTCACCACCAGAGGCAACTTTAGCGATAGGCTGTAGCGGCTGACCAGGGTTCGTTGACACTAAAAACTCAATGCTGTCACAACCTGTTGGGGTGATAACTGCCTCATTGAAGTTCACTGCAATGGTAAACTTGCCCTTAGGCATGTTGAGCTCATGGATAGACTGAGTCACCTGTTTATCTAACTCTTTAGCGTAACGGCTACGGCTTTGGCTGAGCTTTCTAGCGTGTTGCAGGTAAGCTTCGCGATTTGCGTTTAGCTGCTCACGAATATCATCTAGTTTGTCAGAGTCTGAGCCTAAGTCTTCAAGCTCTTCCAATAAACTTTGGTGATGCGTATAAAGCTCATTTGGCATTACTTGATGCTTACGGGCAAGTTGCATGGTCTTAGACAGGCGCTGCTCTAGATGAGCAAAATACTCGGGGTCCAGCTCTAAGCCATCTAAGTAACGCTCAATTTCGCTGCTGCTCTCTTGCACCTGAATGAGGGCGTCATTAAGCATGGCAAGTACACTAGCAAGCTCAGGATCATAACTCTCAAGATCTTGACCCTGACTGATAGAGGTGTTGAGCAACGACTCAACGCTGCCATCATCGTTGTCTTGCAATATATGAAGCTGATTACGGCACAGTTCGATTAATGCAGTGCTGTTAGCCAGCTTCTTATGTTCGGCCTCAATCGACTCAAATTCGCCTTCATTGATAGCAAACTCGTTTAGCTCTTCAACTTGATATTGCAGTAGCTGTTTACGGGCTAAGCGTTCCTGCTGCGACATCTCAAGTTGGTGCAGTTGCTTCTCAGTGGTTTTACATCTGTGGTAACTGGCAGCGACACTGTCGAGCAGCATTTTATGGTTAGCATAGCTATCTAACAGGATCAGTTGATGCTCACTCTTTAGCATAGCGTGGTGAGCATGTTGGCCATGAATACCAATAAGCAACTGACCAAGGGACTTTATCTGCGCCAAAGGTACAGGGTTACCATTGATATAGGCGCGTGAGCGGCCGTCGCTGCTTATGGTGCGGCGCAGGATACATTCATCTCCGAGCTCAAGGTCGTTATCTTCAAGCCAGCGTCTTGCCGCTGGGGTATCATCTAATAAAAAGCGGGCACTTACTTCGGCCTTAGTGGCACCAGGTCTAATGGTATTGGCGTCGGCTCGGTTACCTAAACATAGGCCGAGGGCATCGATAGCAATCGATTTACCCGCACCGGTTTCACCAGTAATACTGGTCATGCCGGCTTTAAAGTCGAGCTCTAAGAAACGCACAATAGCAAAGTTGTTGATGCTGAGTTGGCAAAGCATAGTGATGTCCTTTATCAAAACACTGTATGGTTAAACAGTATATACTGTTTATTCATACAGTAAATACCCTGTTGGTAAATCCGTTGAGGTGAATCACGTTTTCATTCTGGTTTAGCTTTTGGTTTGGCTTTTGGTATTAGCTCAGATTTATATTAGTTTGCAGATGGCGTCTATGGGGTATTTGAAACAGATCTTTGTTATCTTTTTATGAGTGTAGGAATAAAAATTCGGTTTTTCAAAAAACGAAAAGGGGAGGCTAGCCCTAGAACTATCAAGCTTCGTTTGACGAAAGTCGTGGCGCTTTGCCCACACATGAGACTTAAAGCATCAGGCTGGCGCCAGACCAAAATCGTGAGCTTCCAGCTCACACTCGGCCAAGAAGGGGGAAACAGCTACCCCCTCTTGCCTATTTCCTTCATAAAGAGTCCCTAGCCGCCCCGACGAAGTTGTTGATCCTCATACTCCAATAAAAATTGACTAACGGCTCAGATGGGACATCTGATGTGAATGGATTCACAAATGCCGTGATGGCATGGATGCCAAAGAGCGGCCATGTCCCTCCGAGCCTGAGCCATCATCCATGATGGCTCTACAGCATTCTTTTAGGTAATGTGTCATCTGCGTACTTCGGCAACTCCGATGGGGAATGGGTGTTTCCTGTGAGTTTTGTAACTCACTTTTGCCCCAAAGTTGGTTAGTCTTGGAACTATCAAGCTTCGCTTGACCAAAGTCGTGGCGCTTCGCCCACACCCGAGCAAGGAGGACTGCTCGTCCTTATCCTCCTTGCATCCACCATGACGCCCCGACGGAGTTACATGCATTAGAAACGGGCCTCACTCATTTTCGAAAATCGCTATCGCTTCAGAATCGCCATATATGGACCCATCCGGTTTGCAAGATATTTAATATCGACTTTGAGAAGAGTTCATTGCACCCATATATTCGGCCTGTTATTGAGGTACTCCTCTGGCCCTGATGGATATTTGCTTCTACTTTCCTTATCATCCTTACGGCTTCTTTAGAGCCTGTGGCGAAGCAAGGTTTTAAGCAGAACAGTCTGACTGTCTCATCATCAAATCAATTATCTTGGCAACTTGGTGGTTAGCAAAACTTATGATTATCTCGTTAAGTTGACGCGTTAATGATTAATTTATACTGTGATACGGTATTCATCTTCTCTTGCTGCTATAACCCACGCTATTCGTGCAAGCTTATTAGCTACGGCAACACAAGCTCTGTTAAAGCCACGCCTTTCTGCAAGTGCGCTAGCCCAGCAACTAAATCTGTCAGTTTTATTAGAACTATGCTGTAAGACAGTTCTTGCCCCGTGGATAAATAGCGTTCTCAAATAAGCGTTTCCTCGCTTACTAATACCAAGCAAATTATTTTTCCCGCCACTACTATGCTGTTTGGGTACTAGACCGCACCATGCTGAAAAATGTCTCCCATTGGTAAAATCTTTACCTTGCCCAACAGCTGCATAAAATGCTGTGGCAGTCACAGGGCCAATGCCTGGTACGCTTTCTAAGCGCTGGCATACTTGGTTACTTTTCACCTCTTGTTGAACTTGGGCATCACAGTTTTTAAGTCGCTTCTCAATGTCATTAAACTCTTCATATAGTTGATAAAAAA
This sequence comes from Shewanella pealeana ATCC 700345, assembly GCF_000018285.1. Classification (NCBI taxonomy): domain Bacteria; kingdom Pseudomonadati; phylum Pseudomonadota; class Gammaproteobacteria; order Alteromonadales; family Shewanellaceae; genus Shewanella; species Shewanella pealeana. Next base: position 1,416,683 of record NC_009901.1, read on the forward strand.
CACTTCGGCCTTTGACTGTTAATTCGTTATCGGCATTTTCTAGAATATCTGGTAGCTTTGTCCTAAAAGACGCTTTTCCTTTTGTGATGACAATGCCGTACTCAGCGAGCATACCTCTCACTTGATTTATCAGTGCAGTAGATTGTTTGTTTAGTCTTTCTCTCATTCGATGCAGCATCTGAATATCTTGCTGCTCTACTGGCTTAGGCTCTACAAAGCGCATGTTGGGGCGTTGTGCTGCTTCAGCTATCGCAAGTGCATCGTTATAGTCATTCTTATTTCCTTGTCTGTAGGGAACGACATACTGGGGTGCTATTAACTTAACTTGATGGCCAACTTTCTCGAACTCCCTAGCCCAATAGTTTGCACCGCCACAGGCTTCCATCACAACAAGGCAAGGTTCTATTTGAGCAAGAAAAAGCACTAACTCTTTGCGCTTAATTATCTTCTTTTTGACAAGCTTTCCGGCTTTATTAACGCCAACAAAATGAAAAACGGACTTTGCGATATCAAGACCAATTGTAGTAATGTTCATAGTGGACCCGTCCTCTTTCTGATGAGTTTAAGCAACTACATCGTGGCCCATTGCGAGGCCGATTAAAAGTGGATGGGTCCATTCCATTATCCATGGCTCTACTAAAGCTACCTCGGCATCCCTGCCTCGCTCACGCAGCTAATGTTTACAAGAGTTCTTCAATGACCTCGGCAACTCCGATGGGGGATTAGTGTTTCATGTGAGTTTCGTAACTTTATTTTGCCCCAAAACGTGTTTCAGGTGATAGATCACACTGATAAGTAACAAGCTAGTTGACCGACTTTTACTAATCGTTACAGATTGCTTTCAGCAATACATCACATTTCATACTTACTTTTCAGCTTCTGCTCGTTTATTGAGTATGACTTTGCTAGAGTGTTTATTAATCAATAGCTTCGATAAACTGAAACTTAAACATTAGCTTTACTAAATGTGCATGTGCGTTCAGTCAAACTTTCTACGTATGCTCATTATAGATAGTTACGTGCCGAAGCATCGTTCAAAACTTATTTAGAGGCCAATATGGATGTTAGTAAAATAAAAAAAGAAATTTATGAGGGAATACTAAGTGGTAATGTCTCGAAATCTATTATCGATAACCTTGTTAGGCCAGACGGTTCATTTCTTTCAAAAGAATGTGAGCTTTGGGACTATAAAAAAACTTTCGAAGATACTAAGGATGCAACTCTAAAAACTCTAAAATCAATAATTAGCTTTCATAATACTTATGGGGGCTACTTAATTTTTGGTGTAGATGAGGTTGAGAAGGATACTTCTTTCGTTCTGAGTGGCGTGGAAAAGAATCTAATTGATCAGCAAAAATTGCGAGGACAGTTTGATAGATACTTCAATCAAAGACTTGATCTCACATATGAAGAAATCGTCATTTCTTCCGATAAAGGTGATTTGATTATTGGTTTGCTTCATATCCCTAAAAGAAGTAAAAAAAACCATTCAATAGCTTCGATAGTTGATGGTGTTAACTCCAAGGGAAAAGTGATTTTAGAGAAAGATACCGTCTATATTAGAAAGATAGATGAGTGTAAAAGAGTTGTCTCCCAAGCAGATTTCGAATTTCTTGTTTCTGATAGACATTTTGACGCTGAACACGGTGTGCCAAAGAAAATAAGAAAAAATATAATTGAACACAACCTCCCCGACAAAAACTTCATTTGCCCTGATTTCATCGGGAGATTTGAAATCCTCCAAGAGCTTTGGTCTTGGCTATCTGATGACTTTAAATATACGAATGTCTTAGCAGCTGATGGTGGTAAAGGAAAAACATCAATTGCTTATGAGTTTTCGCAACTGATCATTCAGTCTGGTACTGATCTTTTTGAACAAGTAATATGGCTTACCGCAAAAAAACAACAGTTCAAAGCTGTTTATAATCAATATGTTGGTGTTCCAGAGACACACTATAAAGATCTCGAAACTCTTCTTAAAGAGGTGTGTTTAAGAACTGGATATTTACAAGATGAAGTAAGTGAATTTACTTTGCAGCAATTGCAAAGGGCTGCAAGAGATGGATTAGCTTTGATTCCATCATTTGTTGTTGTGGATGATATTGACTCCAATTCACCTGAAGAGCAAAAGCGTATTATGGAGATCGCTCGCTCTATTTCAAGTACATCATCTAGAGTGTTAATGACCACACGAGCCAATAATATTTACTCTAGTGATTCTTCTATATTAGTCCCAGGCTTAAGAGGTAAAGAGTATATAGAGCTCGTTAACACTTTATGCGATGCTATCGGTCTGCCAAATTTTAATGAGAAAAACATTGGGAAATTGAATGTAGCCTCAGAAGGCTCACCATTGTTTACGGAATCAATACTTAGGTTATGTAAGTTAGGTCTCTCGCTCGAAGGAGCTATTGAAGATTGGTCAGGAAAGAGTGGAGATACCGTTCGCGAAGCTGCATTAAGAAAAGAAGTATCAGAGTTATCTCCAGAAGCAATAAAAATATTATTAACCATTTGCTACGTAGGTGATTTATCCCGTAGCGAACTACATCAATACACTGATTTTGAGAATTCAGAAGTTAACATTGCACTTGAACAGCTCGGAAATCTATTTCTCGTAAGTAGCATGGGATTTATTGAAGAGGAACCTCGGTTTGAAAGTACATCATCAATAAGTAAGTTAGTACTATCAATAGCAAACGAGATCGTTCCCAATTCTGAAGCATACATAAAGAGGATTCGAGAAATTGGTGAAGGTTTAGAAGCAAATACTCGGGTTCACATTCCAGAGGTAGGGGCTGCCGTGAGGCAATGCAATTCTCTTCTTGCAGCAGAAAGATTTAGTGATTCGAGAAATACCGTACGCGCACTTATAAAGAAGCCACGCTTTAAAGAAAATAGTGATCTTTACTTTATTCTTGCTAAAACAGATTATGAAGACCCTTTAGTTAGTGATGAGGTTGCAAGAAAGTCTTTCGTTGAAGCGTTTATTAAAGGGCAAAGGAAGCCTGCTTTTTTTGAAATGTGGTATCAGACAGAAGTTAACAGTGGAAGTAGCCGTTCGATATTGGAAGTTTGTGAAAGTGCGCTTCGTAGTATTGGTAAATTTGATTCTCAATGGGCTGAAAGGTGTGCTGTTGCGAATTACAACCAAGCAAGTAATACTAAAAATTATGAAAACAAGGTTAGATATCTTGTTTCTTGCTACGGACAGCTATCCAAGCTTCTGAAAATTTCAAAGAGAGGTAAGTGGGAAGAACATAAACAATTAAGTGTAAAAGTAGTTGATGCTTTATGGGATGAATCGATGAATAACTCCAAGTATGAAATAGCTGGCAGCGCAATAATAAACGCTGTTAATGGAGGAGATATTAGAAGTGTAAACTTTAACCGAATGATTGAGGTATCCCATTTTTTTGTAGATGAAAAATTGGTTTCTGAGACTGCTTTTCGTGAACTTAGAGATAATCTGGAGTGGGCACCTCAGATTTTACGAAGTGGTGCTGGAAACAGAGAGCCGCTAGCAATAAAGCTTGAGCAAACATATAGAAATATGAAAGGGTCAATGCGTAACAAGAAACTAAAGGTAACAGCCTAGCAGCAATTGATTTGGATGTTAGTGTATGGTTCAACACCATACACTGACTAATCCTACTATGCAGCTCCTAAGTATAAATCCAAGATTAATTGATCAAGGAGCGGAGTGAATAAGGGAGTTTGAGATACTTTTTCTCATCTGAGTCACTAGCGCTAGAGTCAGTACTCTAGCGCATTTTTGTCCAAAAACGAGCTAGGGCTATAGTCATAACTCAAAACCCTAATAGCGCATTTAGGCCTGCAGAAAACACCCTTTCCCCATCGAAGTTGCCGAAATACGTTGAAGAAATAGTCGTAATGCCCACATGGATGTGGGCATAGCTTTCGCGGGGCAGGATGCCCCATCGGAAGCGTTAGACTATTTCGAATAAGTATAAGGCTCGTATCTAATGCATGTAACTTCGTCGGGGCGTCATGGTGGATGCAAGGAGGATAAGGACGAGCAGTCCTCCTTGCTCGGGTGTGGGCGAAGCGCCACGACTTTTATCAAGCACCGCTTGATTGCTTAAAACGCTTTAGAGGTTTTCGAACTAAAAACTTTAAGTCACTTTTGTCCAAAAGTGCGTTAGCGAGAAAGATGAGGTCACCGCATAGCAGCGTATATTGCTTTATCCTTTAGAATCAATTGAATCTCTTTTAATACTGATTAACTCACTGTTTATTTAATAATTAATCCATTTGCTGAGGCTTGCGTTATCGGGGGCTGTATTAGCGAGGCTTATATTAGTGGGGTTAGGATTAGTGAGGCGGTGTCATTTAAGAAGGCTCAATTCCTAAGGGAAATTGAGCTGATAAGGGAGCACTCTTATATGCTGCAGGCAGGTCATGGGCCCGCGGCCGTAAAGTTTAGGCCTGTAGTAACTTGGCTATTCGATTGTATCAATAATGATGATTTCACAATCAGTTGTAGCGCTTAAATTAATGGACTTTGACTGAGTCACTTCAGCACCATCACCTTTATTCATGGTTATATTGTCTATTTGACTACCGGTGGCCGAGGCATCTTCAATGTCGAACATACCATTAGAGGCTAAAATATACGCTTGATGGTTAATGTTATGTTCAATTACTGTACCTTTGGCTAACTTGCCCCCGTAGATACGTGCTTCTTGGTTGATAAAAAGCGCCTGGCTATCTTTCTTACCATCAGCCTCAGTATCGGTTTTGCTCGTATCTTCACTATAGCCTGATGCCAATAGCGTCAGTTCCTCTGTCTGCTGCGTAGGGAATTTTTTACTTTCCCAGCGAGGTTCGACGTTTTGCTTATTGGTCTCAATCCAAATTTGATAAAGGGTTAATGGGTCTTTGGTGCGATTATATTCCGAGTGCACTATGCCTTTGCCTGCACTCATCACTTGTACTTCACCCGCTTCGGTGATGCCTATATTGCCTGTACTGTCTTGATGGGTAATTGCGCCTGAGCGAATAAAGCTGATAATTTCCATATTCCGGTGTGGGTGCGATGCAAAGCCGGTACCTGCTTCAACCCAATCATCATTGACCACACGTAATTTACCAAAGCCCATGCGCGTAGGATTATAATAATTGGCAAAGCTAAAGTGATGTTTAGATTTAAGCCAACCGTGGTTAGCATGACCTAAACGGTTATAGGGATAATGTTTGATCATAAGATTTCCTTGCGCTGTAAATATAAGCCTCATTGATAAATAGCCGCTAACGTCTGCTATCAATGAGCTGTATGAGCATCGAATATTTAAATATGAGCGTTTGCTCGCCAGTTGTTAGCTAAATTGCTCGTCTCTAGTGTGAGCAACCGTCCAATCCTGTTTGTGGGATATTGGCACAATACCGTAGGGGTTGATTGCTAGATGGCTTGCATAGTAATGGCGTTTTATATGTGCTTGATTAACTGTTTTAGCAATATTAGGCATTTGGTACAGCTCTAACATAAAGTGATAAATATTGTTGTATTGCTCAATTAGTTTTAGGTTACATTTAAAGTGCGTATGGTAAACAGAATCGAAACGCACCAAGGTAACCCACAAGCGCCAGTCCGCTTCGGTCAGTTCATTTCCGGTTAAATAACGTTGTGTCGAAAGCTTCTGGTCAAGCTGTTCGAGTGCTGCAAATAACGCAGTGACATTCTTATCGTATGCTTCTTGGGTCGTCGCAAAGCCTGTTTTGTACACGCCATTATTAATCTTGTGGTAAACCAGCTCATTCTCGATATCAATTTTTCCCCGTAAATGCTCTGGGTAAAAATCGAGTGTATTGCCGCTAATGTCATTAAAAGCACTATTGAACATACGAATAATTTCAGATGATTCATTGTTAACTATGACGTTATTTTTCTTGTCCCATAAAATAGGTACGCTGTTCACGCCGCTGTAATCAGGATCTTGAGCCAGGTACTTTTCACCAATAAAGTTATCCCCGTATAAATCATCACCCGTTGTGCCATAAAGCTGTGCTGATGCTTCATCATGCTTAAAGCTCCAACCTTTATCATGCATATCAGGGTGTACAACACTCACGGTAATTAAATTCTCTAAACCTTTTAGCTGACGGAAAACTAAGGTGCGATGCGCCCATGGGCAAGCTAGCGATACGTATAAATGATAACGGTCAGCTTCCGCTTTAAACCCTTCTCGCCCGCTAATACCTGCACTGCCATCGGGGGTTATCCAATTTCTAAATTGTGACTCTTTACGCTGATACTCGCCATTTTTGATACTGCTGTTCCAACTATTTTTTACAGATGTCATGGTCGGTGCCTTTAATTCTGGGGATGAGCAATGTGCTATTTTGGGGGGGTACTCTGTATTGATTAAGCTAAACGCTGCGCGATTGCACTATCTAGAGATAGCTTACCTGCGCCACTAAACATTAATGAAACTGATATAGCGACCAATGTAAGCGCGAATTCATAGCCATTGGTTGCCATGAATAGGCCGTTATCAATATGGACACTAAAAATGGCGACTATCATTGTGATGGCTAAAACAAAGCTGGTTGGTCTGGTCAGCAATCCGACAATTAATAATATACCGCCGAAAAACTCAACGCTGCCAGCCATTAATGCCATTAAGTAACCTGGTGCCAGTCCAATAGATTCCATCCATTGTCCCGTTCCTTCTAAGCCATAGCCACCAAACCAAGCAAAAAGTTTTTGTGCGCCATGAGCCATGAAAAGCATTCCAGCAATTAATCTAAGTGGTAGTGCTGATACTGACTGTTCTGTTTTAGTGACGATGTTAGCAATGTTTTTAATGTTCATATTCTTTTACCTTAGTATTCATCCAATATGGGTTATTAGTGGCGTGTTGATAATGGGTTCTTGTTAATATGTTGCTATTGTATAAGTTGAAAAAATATTGAATAACCCCTAATGTTTGTTCGATATGTTCAAAAAATTTGAACAATTAATGGGTGCTATAAGTGAGTCGCTCATTGTCGACATAAAACTTGGCTTAAAAAAATGAAGGGTTCAACAATGAATACACCTCCGCTTAGTATTGAAGCATTATTGGTCTTAGATGCGATTGAACATCGGGGCAGTTATGCCGCAGCAGCGGAGCAATTAAATAAAGTCCCTTCAGCACTTTCTTACATAGTGCAAAAGCTAGAAGAACAATTAGGCGTAACATTATTTGTGCGACAAGGACGGCGAGCGGTGCTTACACCCGCGGGTAAGCATTTATTAGTGGAAGGCCGTAAGGTCTTATCTGTAATCAATACTTTGTCAGAGCAAACCCAAACCATCGCCAATGGCTGGGAGCCTAAAATTCGCATCGCTTGCGACTCAATTATTGATATCAATCCTATTTTCACTGTCATACAGCAATTTTTATCTGAACATCAAAACATTGAGGTGGATGTGCAAGAAGAGGTCATGAATGGCACTTGGGAAGCGTTAATTGAAGATAGAGTCGATTTAGTGATTGGTGCCCCAGCTCCGGTACCTAATCAAAAAGGGATCAGAGCAATAAAGACTGGGGAATTAAACAGTGTATTGGTTGTTAGCAAATCGCATGAGCTGGCAACCGAGGCGTTGCGCGCTAACGAGCAGACTCAAACAAGCGAACTAAGCAAATATCGAAGCGTGATTGTTCATGATACGGCGAAACATGAAATTCCATGGTCAGCTAATTTGCTCGAAGGCAGCCAACATTTTTATGTGAGCTCTATTACACAAAAGATTGCCGCCATTCTTGCTGGAATAGGAATTGGTCATTTACCAACATCTATGGCCCAGCCATATATTGAGTTAGGCGAGTTGGTTGTGATTGAATTAGAAAATAAACCCGCACCTCAAGATTTATTTATGGCGTGGAAAATCACAAATAAAGGGAAAGGGTTGAACCGGTTAAAGGCGATGTTACTAGAGGAAAATAACCCTAATGCTTAAGTGAGCAAATGATTAAATTCATATGAAATATCATGTATTGCATCTCCCATAGCGTGAATCTCACCACGAAGCGCCACGACGTTAGCTGTTAGATACAGTCTAACGTTATTAGAGGGATTATCAGCGTTTATCCTAAGCGCTTATTTAACTCTGCCTTTGCATTTATCTATCGCCGCTAGGTAGTAATCTTGATAATTGATGTTTACTAATTCCTGTTCTGCGTAAAGCTGTCTGACGACGTTATCGCAGCGGCTTATTATCAACTTTACCTGCACGACACCGGCTCCCTGGGGCCAGACGTAGGAGAGTGACTTGATGATATTTAAGCACACCATCTTCAGCAGTGGTGCTTTCTCGTGGATCGCGAGATAAGTTTCTAGCAACGTTGAGTTGTCTATTTGGTCTTTTTTAATGGTGAGATACTTCTCTTTAAGCCAAGATTTCTTAGACTCATTGCTATTTTTTAATCCGTCCAGCATGGTGACTTTACTCGAAAACACTATCTGACTCTGCTCATAGCCTAAGGTCTGACTACACCACTGTATGGCTTGATTAAACTCATTTTCAACGCTCATGGCATTGAGTAGCCATGCGTAATGATACGCGGCATAAAAATGGCTGAAACATTCCTTGCTATGTAGGTTTTTTAGGATATTAATCGCCGAGCGAAAGAAGCCCAGCTCAAGTGATATATGCGCCTTAATTAGCTCTATCTCATCCTGAATAGATGCATCTTTTGACTCCATTAGTAGCCTGAAGTGATGCTTGGCTTCCTCGATAAGATTGGCCTTATTAGGGCTGGTTTGGCAAGCATATAGCAACACTCTTATAAGGGTGAGTTTGGCAAACTCATTATTGCGATAGGTGTCTTTGTTTATCTCCAGATACAGGCGATAGCGATTTAGCGCCTGTTGGTAGTCCTCAACCGATAGACACAAGTTGACTATGATGAGCTCTCGCTCTGAGTTGCCGGGCACCAGTTGGCTAGCTATTTCTAGATGCGAAATAGCGGCAGGCGTATCGTGGCTTTTCAGTTTTAGATAGGCGGCCTCGGTTCTAATTCGTGTATCGTTAGGCGATGACATGAGTAGCTGGTTGATGATCTTTTCCGCTTCATCGGTTTGACCTAGATTGGCTAAGGAATTTGCTAAGCCGACCTTAGCCCAGTCGAGCTCTTTCTTTGCAAGTGTCGATTCGTAAACCTGTTTAGCCTGTTCATGGCGCTGTAACATGGTGAGAAAAGAGGCGCGAAACCTTTTAACCACGAAGTAATACTCAGGATGAAACGGGGCGAGATCATCACATAGCTGCAAACCTTTCTGAGCATCTAAGGTGCGCTCTGCTGCGTAGAGGCCTGACAATTTTTGTCTGCGCCTAATGGCTACCGAGATCCGCTCTTTTAGAGAAACAGCATTGAAAGGTTTTAATAAGTACTCATCGGGCTTGAGCTCTATGATAGGTCTAACCGTTGCCGCTGAATTATCTCCAGTAACGAGGATAAAAACGGCTTCGTCAGACAATAGATTCAGATGCTTAAACTCTTCAAACAACTGCTTGCCATTCATACCTGTACCAAAGTTATAGTCGCAGATAATTACGTCGAACGGCTTATTGGATACAAGTTCGAGGGCTATCTTGGCCGACTTGCAGGTCTGCACGCTGTTTTCTAAAAAGCCTAGCTTCACCAGCATACTCTTTATGGTAAAGAGGAAGGTCGGTGCGTCATCTACGACTAGCACTTTTAATGATTGAAAAGATTGCATAAAGGGTATTGTCCAAAAAACGAAAGTGTTGATGAGCGGGCTTAATCACTAAGCCTGCGAGCATCAAATAATCATAAATATTGTTTACTGAGCCAGTTGTTAATCGCTGTGATGATGCAGTCAATCTCATCGACGAGTCGCTTAGTTGCCAACGAGGCATTAGCAGCCGACACGGTTTCACAGGCGTAGGCGAGGGAGGCTAACTCATGGAGATTGAGTGCATTCGCGGCCCCTTTGATACGATGACAGATTGCCGCAAGTGGTATCGCTTGTTCTACAAGCTGTGCTTTATCTGCAATGAGCGAGTCTCTAACAACGGCTGAAAACTCAAGTTGCTCTTCTATCTCATATTCATTTAACCAGTCGAGTTTATCCTGACCAGCATCTGTTGGTTGCAATCGGCAATAGCGCCCTAATAGCGTGCTAAGTGTATAGAAGGAGTAGGGCTTATAGATGAGCTCATCCATGCCTACACATTGGGCTTTTTCGGCGACTAAGCGCGAGTCTTCTGCGGTGCAACCTATTATAGGTAAAGCTTTAAACTCGCTTTTAGCTCTAAGCTTGCGCACTAAGTCATAGCCATTTAGGTTAGGCATATGGCAGTCGGTAATAAGCAAGGTTATGGCTCCTAAGTGATGAGTTAAGTAATCGAGTGCCTCCAGGCCATCATTCACTGTCACCACCTCTAAGCCTAACTTTTTAAGTTGTTTCTGAAACAGGAAACGGTTGATGGGATCGTCATCGGCGACTAACACTTTTCCTGCATACTTTAGATTTGTAGGCGTATTGTGCTGCTCGAGCTCATTTGGTAAACAAAGCGCGTTTAACAATAGATCCGGGTAGATATTGCTCGACAGATTAAACTCATCAAGGGGGAGTCCACATGCACCTTGTTGATGTAAGTTCACTCCCCACTGCATGAGCCAGCCTGTTAGCTTGTCATTTTGAGTTTGGACGTCGGGCACGATAGCCTGTGTTAAAGGGTGAAATACAGCGGGTAGGCTCACACAAACTTGAGTACCTTGACCGTGTTGGCTCTGCACCTTTATCTCTCCACCCATTAGCTGCACTAAATGCTCAACGATAGACATGCCTAATCCACTGCCGCCATAGTTTCTGTTAATGCTTGGGTCACCTTGTACAAAGGGTTGAAATAGCGTGAGCAATTGCGCCGACGTCATGCCGCAGCCGCTGTCTTCAATCGACAGGTACAGCTGTTGCTCAGTATTCGATACCGAAACCTTGACTAAGCCCTGTTGGGTGAACTTGATGGCATTACTCACCAAGTTGTTGACCAGTTGGCTGAGTCTGAGCCAATCGAGCTTTGCATGACAGAGCCTTGTGGGTTGCCAGTCGACAATAAACTCGAGCCCTTTGACTCGAGCGCCGGCTTCGAGTGTTCTGAGCATAGAGCCGAGTTCATCAAAGATATTGCCTTGATAAATATCGAGCAGTAACTGATCCGCCTCCATTTTGGAGAAGTCTAAGATATCGTTAACTAAGGCTTTTAAGCGCTCGGCAGAGGCCTGAGCATTTTTCATTAACTCTTGATTTTGCGTCGATTTAAGCTCAGGTTTTAGTAGCTCCATTAAACCTATCATTGCAGCGAGAGGCGTTCTCAGCTCATGGCTGATAATCCCTAAAAATGACTCTCTTGCCTTTAATGCGTCGACAGCCTGTTGCTGAGAAAGCTTGAGTTCTTGCTTGCGCTGCTTTAATTCGGTGAAGTCGGCAAACACTGTGATGTGGTATTCATGACCATCATTATGACGGATGACTTCACGGGAGATGCGGTAATATTTATCTGCTATCGCGTACTCATCACTCTGGCTATTGCCGACACTGATAATTGAGTCGGGATTGGTCGCTGAGCCGCTCTGTACGCAGGTGTTATAGGCCTTGTTGGCTAACATTGGTTTGCCGTTGGCGTCAGAGATCAACACCATGCCGGGAAAATTATCCAGTACGGCCATTAACCACTGCATCTGATCATGACTGGCTTGGCCACTGGCAAGGGCTTGTGATAAAAACACTTTACGTTTTTTACTCCGCAAGAAGTTAAGCGCTAGCACTAGAGAAATAAGCGTAAATAAGATCAACTGGAAAAACCTTGATAGGGTTTCGTCGTACTTAAGTTGGCTAGTGAGTGCGATAGACTCTTGACCTGCCGTAACGGTGGGCGCTGTAACCAGTGTTTTTGGCTGTAGCTGCTCTTGTGGTTTGAGTTCAAAAGAATGTGCTAATAGCGAGCTTGATAAGCCAGTGAATAGCAACAGAAAGACAACAGGTTTAGCCATTTGTTGAGCGGTCATTGAAAAAGGTTGCGCATAATAGTCTAAAACGAGTTTTTGACCAATTTATTTTTATGGCTATTTTTTGTTTAGCCAAATTCAGGGCGATTTATCGCTAACTTCGTATTGACGTTTGTCGATTTTGCCATAGGTCAAAAGCCGATAATATTGAGCTAGAACACTATCCCATTTATGCTTTGGTATAATATTACGGCTAGCTTTAGCTCACTTTTTTTAGTAGCAGGATATATATTGATGAGTACCAACTTTGGATTGGAATTGCAGCTGATCTATCAATTTGTGCATCTGGTGAATGCAGGCAGTTTTTCTCAAGCTGCTAAAGAGCTAGATATGCCAATAGCGACAGTTAGCCGTAAGTTGACCAAGTTGGAAACTGTGTTAGATAAACAGCTGCTGATGCGCAATACCCGTAAGCTTAGGCTAACCGAGGAGGGCATAGCACTGTTTCAGCAATATCAGTCGATTATCTCTCAGTTTGATAGCATTAGCGGGCTCAGTGTGGATAAGCCTGAGGGCACGCTACGCATAGCAGCACCAGTATCGATTGTCTCGATGATTTTTATTAAGACGCTCAATGAGTTCTGCGAGCAGTATCCCGATATTCAGCTACATATTGCACAAAACAATAACGTGATTGACTTGATTGATGAGGGCGTGGATGTCGCCATCGTCGGCGGTACTCAGCCAGATTCTTCTTGGATCTCTAGCTCCTTGGGCGTACTGAATTACGGCTTATTTGCTTCACCTGAGTATATCAACAAGGCGCCGGTATTAACGCATCCTGGTGAGTTGGAAAACCACGATTTGATTAAGGTGTGGCCTCTGTATAACTGGTCGCTTAAGCACCCATCTGGGGAGTCATTTTACTACGATGGTAAGGCTAAGCTGACCTTAAGTGACTTGCATGGTGCGGTTGAGGCTACGGTTGACGATGGTGGCATTCTCTATGGCCCCGAGCTTTTCGTTAAGAAAGAGCTTAAATCGGGCGCGTTACAAGCCTTGCTGCCTCAGTGGATTGGAGAGAAGAGACGCATTTCAATTTTGTATCATCAGCGCAGTCATCAGCCATTAAAGGTGAAACTGTTCATCGAGTTTATGCAGTCAAAGGCTGGTAGTCTGTTTTCGATGACAAGTTAACGGGCTTAAACCTGTTACAAAAAAGCGCACAAGGTGATTAACCTTATGCGCTTTAGAGTGATCGTGCTTCAGACATTTAAGTATGGCTGATTAGACTTATCGGCTCGCTTCGATACCAATATTTGATACACCGATCTCAACGATTTCTTTACGCAAACCTTTAATGAAGTCGGCCTTCATTGATGGGTTTTCCTCGATGATTTGTAAAAGAGATTCTTGCATCTCTTTCTCTTCCTGCATCACTTCGTGGCCGAAGATATAGTCATCGAGCTCGTCTTCGTTTTTGAACTCCTGCTCACAGGTTGCTTCGATGTAGTTAGCAACTGTGGATGAAGATAGTTTACTAATGTTAGTAATATCTTCTTCGACTTTGCTCTGTAGCGCACTGATAAGTGAGGTTAATGCAACTGCGGCATCCATAGCTGGATACACACCGTAAACATCAAAGTCGCTTGGTTCAGGGGTATTGTCTTCAAGGCGTTCAAGGTAGATATCTATGTTCAGCTTGAGCTTGTTATCGTACATCGATTGCCAAAGTAGATTAAGCAAGGTGTCGAGTACTTTTGGATCGCCAAATTCGCACACTTCAGAAAAAAGCTGATAGTTAGGTAGCATGCGTTGGCATAGGGCAACCGCAAAAAGCTTTTTCTGGGGTAACTCTAATGCTTTTAAACGTTTAAAAAATCCCTGTTTGTTTGTCATCTTATATATCCACTGATAGCTGGGAGATCACTTGATTAGCGGCAGATTCTACCTTAGTTAGCTCGTCAAGTAACTCTAGTATTTCCGGTTCTACATCTTCCACCGATACGCCGCGCTTTAAGCTCGACTCAATTTCTTGGCAAAGTGATTGGGTCGTTGGTACCCCGCAGTAACAGCTGGCACCATGAAGCTTATGGATGCTGGCAAGCATTTTGTCATTATCTGAATTCGAGAGTGCTAACTCTATGTGCTCAACAGTCTCAGGTAGCGACTTTAACAACATCTTTAGCATATCCAGTGCTAAGTCTGGCTTGTTATTCGCTTGGGTCAAACAAAGTTCCCAATTAAGTGTGCGCTGTTCGAAATGGGTAAACTTAGGTTTGGTCTTCCAGCGAGTAATGACGCCTTTAAGGGCTGCTTCATCGATAGGCTTTGGCAAGTAACCATCCATGCCGCTGGAGGTGATCCTTTCTCTTTCTTCGGCGATAGCATGAGCGGTGACCGCAATAATGGGGGTGTTACGGTTTGCCGAGTTGGCTCGGATCTGTTTGGTCGCCGTAATTCCATCTGTGCCGGGCATCTGAATATCCATAAAGATTAAGTCGTAGCTGCGCTCTTTTGCGAGCTTTACGGCTAGCTCTCCAGTATCTGCAACCTGTACCTGTGTCACTAATTCTTTTAGTAAGGTATCAATCAGTTTTAGATTAGCCGGATTATCATCGACAGCAAGTACGCTTAAGTTCTCCTGTTTTATAGGGGCGGATAGAGGTGTTAATGCTATTAAGTTATCGTTTAAAACCGAGGAGTGTGGATCCAATAGTGAGCTCGATAATAACTTTTCGCCGACGGGCATCGAAAGCTGTTTATCTATATAAGGCCGAATCTGGGAGAAAACATCCTCTTGTTCGATACAATCGGAGATAAGCAGTAGGTAATCGATCTTTGACTTTGCCAGCTTCAGTGCATTCGCTGGCTGTGAGGTTGTAGTGACAGCGCGGCAGCTCATTAGGCCGAAATCAAAGACATGATTAGATTGAGTAAGGACAAATTCTAATTGTTTGATATTTTTTGCAATAGTGACTTTTAGGCCCCAGCGCAGCAACATACGTTCAATCGCATGCTGTGTAAGGCCGTTAGGCTCAAATAGCATGATACTTTTGCCTTCAAGCGTCGACAGCGGCAAAGTGTCATTGATTGAATATTGGCTAATATTAAGCGGTAGCGAGAACCAGAATGTAGAGCCTTGGTTAGGTTCTGAATAACAGCCTATTTGGCCGCCCATGCGGTTAACTAATCGTTTGGTGATCACCAGCCCTAATCCTGTACCACCGAAACGACGTGATATCGAGGAGTCTGCTTGACCAAAGGCCTGGAATAGAGAGGATTGTTGCTGCTCATCGACCCCTATGCCTGTATCTATGATCTCACAACGTATATGTACCTTTCCGTCTTTGACCTCTTCAAGCTGTAGCTTTAATTGCACGCTGCCTTTATCGGTAAATTTAATCGCATTACCCACTAGGTTGGTAATGATTTGGCTAAAGCGCATGGCGTCGCCAGAGACATCCTCTGGAATACGAGCGTCGACATCGATGACCAAGGCTAACTCTTTCTCCCGTGCGCTGCTCGACAGCATGGTTACCGTTTCTTCTATGGTTTCACGCAGCGAGAAGGGGATATTTTCTAGCACCATCTTACCCGCTTCCAACTTAGAAAAATCGAGAATGTCGTTAATGATACTCAGTAGGTTGGTAGCGCTGCGCTCTATGGTGCGAATATAGTCTTGTTGACTCGAGTGAAGTGGGGTTTTTAGTAGCTGTTTGGCAAAGCCAATCACACCGTTAAGGGGGGTTCTCAGTTCGTGTGACATATTCGCCAAGAACTCAGACTTGATACGACTCGCTTCTTGAGCGCGTTTCTTTGCCATATCCAGTTCGACGTTTTGGATCTCTATCTGTTCCAGTGTTTCACGCAAATCAGAAGTGGCCTGATCGATGTTTTGCTGCATCTCATCGTGGTACTCAGACAAAGAGCCTGCCATGGCGTTAATACCGCGCTTAAGCAGATCCAGCTCACCAATCAAGTTACCCGTTAACCGGGTATCGAGTTTTCCTTCTCGAATTTTGGCCACCACGCGAACCATGTCGGTAATAGGCTGGGTCACGTTTTTAAGTAGGCGGAAGGTGAAGAAGAGGTTTAGCTGCACACCAATTAATACAATAATAAAGGCGGCTACGGCAGCTCTGTGCTGCTGCAGTAGTGCATTTTCCTTATTAATAAGGATGGCGATATAGCCAATTTTTGCGATGTCAGGATTAGCTTGTGGATCCCTATCTAAGTCTTGAACTGGAATATTACTGCTCTTAAAAATGGGAGAGCGCAAAATCATACTGTCGCCGACTTGTTCAAGTTCGGTGCGTAGCATCGAGTCTAAGGGTTTGTCGAAGCGCATGACTTCGTGATTTTTATAATGATGAGAGGTGATGACAACCCGGTTATTAGCATCGAAGATAGCGATAAACTGTACTAATGATGCCTTATTCAATTGTGCAGAGGTGATTAGTCTCTTGGTGGTTTCGAAATCTTTGCTTTCAAGCCCCACCTCGGAGGCAATTGCCAAGGGCTCGATGATATTACTTGCTTGTTCTATGAGCGTATCTTCAAGTTCATAGAATCTATTTATGGTAAAATAGCCACCCAATAAGATACCCACTAAAATTGTAGGGGCTAACGCCAATACCAGAACCCACGAACGAAGGCTGTACTTGGTCATATTCTTGGCATCATTCATTCTTTGTATGGGTTACCATTTAATATAATGTGAGTTATCGATAGACTGCCAGATATTAACCTGTTTTGGCCAGTTTTTTATCTATTTAGAGAGCAAAATGGCACAATTTTTTAAAGCAAAACCAAATAGATCTAAGCAATTATCGTCGAAGTTATCGTTAAAGGTAACGCAGCTGGATCACCTCGGGGCTGGCATTGCTCATCACGACGGTAAGATTGTTTTCATCAATGGCGCCTTGCCAGATGAGACGGTATCGGTGCAGTTAACTGAGCAGAAGAAGAAATTTTCTCGAGGCAAGTTACTCAAAATAGAGAAGCGCTCTACCGAGCGTGTCACTCCGCCGTGTCCACACTTTGATAAATGTGGTGGTTGCGACCTGCAGCACCTCGACATTGAGGCTCAGCGCAAACATAAGGCTAATACGCTCGTCGACTTAGTGAATAAATTTGCTCAAACCCAGGCCAGTGAAGTCTGCGCTCCACTCAGCGGTGACGCTTGGCATTACCGCCGCCGTGCGCGCCTAGCGACCTGGTTCGATAAGAATACTAAGCACATTAGTTTGGGCTTTAGGGCGAGTAGCAGCAGCGATGTGGTGGAGATCCAGTCTTGTGCGGTATTAGCTGAGCCCTTATCGGCCTTAATTCCAGACTTGGCTTTTATGCTTAATCAGTTAAGCGGTAAAAAAGCCTTAGGCCACGTTGAGCTGACTCAAGCCGATAACGGCAATTTTGTTGTGCTACGTGTGACTAAGGTTCTGTCAGATAAAGATAAGGCTCGATTAGTTGAATTTGCGAATAAGCATGAGGTTATTGTGCTGCTGCAAGATGATGATGCTCAGTGCGAACACCTAAATGGCGCGGGTGAGCAACCATTTTATGCCTTATCGGGCAGTGACATTAAGCTTAACTTCTCCCCGGGTAACTTTATTCAAGTAAATGGTCCGGTAAACCAAGCTATGGTGAGCCAGGCTGTTGAATGGTTGTCGCCAAAAGCGGGTGAGCGAGTGCTAGATCTTTTCTGTGGTATTGGTAACTTCAGTTTGCCACTTGCCAAAGATGGCGCCGAAGTGATTGGTGTCGAAGGGGTTGTGGCTATGGTCGAGCAGGCAAGAGTTAATGCCAAGCAGAGCGGTTTAGATAAAGTTGCTTTCTATCATGCCGACTTGAGTGCCGATCTGTCAAAAGAGCCATGGCTAGGCAAGGTCGATAAGATGTTAATCGATCCCGCTCGTGCGGGGGCTTATGAGAGCATGCAATCACTGAAAAAGCTAAAACCTAAAGCCTTAGTCTATGTTTCTTGTAATCCTGCGAGTCTTGCCCGCGACAGTGAAGTGATATTAAAGCAAGGTTACCAGCTTAAAAAAATTGGTTTAATCGATATGTTCCCACAGACACATCACTTAGAGTCGATGGCGTTGTTTGAGTTAGGAAATTAAGCCAAAAGACACAAACAGATACATTTAATGAAACCTTTTGCTTAAATATAACTCATACACTTCAAACTCAGGCGTTATAAGCGTTTTTAGTCGCAATTGTCAGCTTTTGTACATTGACAATAACTGCTGAATGACGAATATAGTGGGTATAAATTAAAAAGATATGGTTAAGCGGCTGTTAACCTCTATCTTGGGTATGTAAAGGAATTAAATACGATGGTATCTGTTCGTGAAGCACATTTTAGCGACCCTGATTTTCAACTTGAAGAATGGGTGCAACGTTATATTAGTGATGCTTCGGAAGCTCAAATTCTTTTGGCCTTAATTGAGCGGGTCGAACTGCTCGTGGGACAAAAGAAAGACGCGAACGTTACTGTCTTAAAACGTGCGCGCGAGATGATAGAAATTCTTGCGCCGCTGAATATGGATATTGAAACACTGCAGGCCGCCATCTTGTTTGTGGTGTTTGATGCTGGGCTCATTACTCAAGAAGATATTGAAGAAGAGTTTGGCGCTAAGCTAGCCGTGTTGGTGTCGAGTGTTGAGACCATGAACGCTATTGGCGCCCTGAAAGTTGATAATCAGACTCGTAGCGGCGAGCCGCAGATCGATAATATTCGTAAGATGTTATTGGCGATGGTGGAAGATGTGCGCGCGGTGGTGATTAAACTTGCCGAACGCATCTGTTTACTTCGTGAGATTAAAAATGCCGATGAGGAGGTAAAAGTCCTTGTCGCCCGCGAGATTGCCGATATCTATGCGCCACTGGCTAACCGTCTTGGTATTGGTCAGCTTAAGTGGGAACTAGAGGATATCTCATTCCGTTACCTGCACCCGCAAACTTATAAAGATATCGCCAAGCAGCTCGATGGTAAGCGCCTCGATAGAGAAACCTTTATCGATGACTTCGTCAGCCAGTTGCAGGCGCGACTCGATAAAGATCTGATCCGCGCAAAGGTCTACGGCCGCCCTAAACATATCTACAGTATCTGGAAGAAGATGAAGGGCAAACAGCTCAAATTTGATGAGCTGTTTGACGTGCGGGCCGTGCGTATCGTGACTGACCGCCTACAAGATTGTTACGGCGCATTAGGCGTAGTGCATACACTTTGGCACCATATTCCACGTGAATTTGATGACTACGTTGCAAACCCTAAGCCAAACGGTTACCAGTCTATTCATACCGTGGTGGTTGGGCCTGAAGATAAAACAGTCGAAATTCAAATTCGCACCGAGCAGATGCATGAAGATGCTGAGCTTGGGGTTGCGGCGCACTGGAAATATAAAGAAGGTAGCGCCAGCGGTAAACAAAGCGGTTATGAAGAAAAGATTAATTGGCTGCGCAAAATCTTGCAGTGGCAAGAAGATGTGGCCGAAAGCGGTAACTTAGTCGATGAAGTTCGTAGTCAGGTATTTGAAGACCGTGTCTATGTGTTTACTCCAAGCGGCGAAGTGGTTGATTTGCCATTAGGCTCAACGGTACTGGATTTTGCTTATTACATTCACTCTCATGTGGGTCATAAGTGTATCGGTGCCAAAGTTGATGGCCGCATCGTGCAATTTACTTATCAGGTTGAGACGGGCGAGCGCATAGAGATCATTACCTCTAAGCATCCTAATCCTAAGCGAGATTGGTTAAATCCCAACTTGGGCTATATTCGTACTTCTCGTGCAAGGTCAAAAATTCTGCACTGGTTTAAACAGCAAGATAGAGATAAAAATATCATTGCTGGGCGTGAGATGCTTGAAACCGAATTAACCAAGAGTCAGTTGCATATTAAAGATGCGCAATCTGCGGTTGAGCGATTTAATCTAGTTAGTATGGACGATCTGCTCGCGGGGATTGGTGGTGGTGATATTCGCCTTAACCAAGTGGTAAATCATGTTCAGAGTCGCCTGCGGACTAAAGAGCTCAGTGATGAAGAGGTGGTTGAAGATTTAGTCAAGAAGAGCCAAAGCAAGTCGGTTAAAAAGGCCAAAGGCCAAGTTGAGGTTAGCGGCGTTGGTAACTTGATGAGCCATATCGCTAAATGT
Source organism: Shewanella pealeana ATCC 700345 (assembly GCF_000018285.1). Classification (NCBI taxonomy): domain Bacteria; kingdom Pseudomonadati; phylum Pseudomonadota; class Gammaproteobacteria; order Alteromonadales; family Shewanellaceae; genus Shewanella; species Shewanella pealeana. Next base: position 1,436,823 of record NC_009901.1, read on the forward strand.
TGTCAGCCCGTACCAGGCGATGAAATTTTTGGCTTTATTACTAAAGGCCGCGGTATTTCAGTACACAGAGCCGATTGTGACCAAGTTAAAGAGTTAGTTCGGGCCTCACCAGAGCGTTCAGTTGAAGTGGTGTGGGGCGAGAACTATTCCGGTGGCTATAAAATTCGCTTAAGTATTTTGGCTAATGACCGCTCAGGACTGCTGCGAGACTTAACCTCAGTGCTAGCGGCAGAGAAAACCCACGTGATGGCGATGAGTTCGACCTCTGATGTGAAAACACAAACCGCCACCATAGAGTTAGAGCTTGAACTATATAATCTAGAGGGTTTATCAAAAGTGTTATCCAAGATAAATCAGGTTGATGGGGTCATGCAGGCCAGAAGACTGTAACTTAAAGATAACGGCAACCATAAGGTTGCCGTTTTTATATGTAATTATTAATCGTGACTTTAGCGTGACAGCGTTAAAGCACTGTATAGGAAAGTGGAATGACTCAACTAGTTGGCGATACCCGCCCTCTACTTAATATTATGCAAAAGCTGCGCGACCCAGAAACAGGTTGCCCTTGGGACAAGGCACAAGACTTTCAAACAATCGTGCCATTTACTATAGAAGAAGCCTATGAGGTCGCCGATACCATAGAGCGCATGGCGCTCGATGAACTGCCTGATGAACTCGGTGACTTGCTGTTTCAGGTGGTTTTTTATTGTCAGCTGGGTAAAGAGCAGGGGCTTTTCGATTTCGATACAGTGGTTAACCGTATTTGTGACAAGCTCACCCGTCGCCATCCCCATGTATTTGAAGGCTTAGCGGCCACTAGCACGGCAGAGATAAAGCATAATTGGGAGCAACTGAAAGCAGATGAACGCAGTCAGCGCGCGTTAAACTCTGTTCTTGATGATATTCCATTGGCGCTACCAGCGTTATCACGCTCGATAAAAATCCAGAAACGAGTGGCTCGGGTTGGATTTGACTGGGCAGAACTTGATCCTGTAGTCGCAAAAATCCATGAAGAGATCGATGAAGTGCTTTATGAAGTGAAGCAAGACACGGTGGATGCAGACAAAGTAAAAGATGAGATGGGGGACTTATTGTTCGCCGTGGTGAATCTTGCTAGGCACTTAGGTGTAGAGCCAGAACAGGCATTAAGGCAAGCAAATCAAAAGTTTGAAAGGCGCTTTCGTGGCGTTGAAGCCTATGCGCAAGCCGACGGTCGATTGATGACCGAACACACATTAACAGAGCTTGATGGCTACTGGGATAAGGTTAAACAGGATGAAGCAAATAAATAACTTAGCTTTTAAGTTAATTGTAGTTTGTCGAATCAAGCTTGCTTTGGTATAATATTGCCCCGTCCTAGTGCTTTCTTACAAGCACATATTTCCAACTCATTTTCTCAGGTTCAGCATGACTACAAGGTATATCTTCGTTACTGGTGGCGTTGTTTCATCACTAGGTAAAGGCATTGCAGCAGCTTCTTTGGCTGCAATATTAGAGGCTCGCGGCCTAAACGTAACCATTATGAAGCTGGATCCATACATTAACGTTGATCCAGGTACCATGAGTCCAACACAGCACGGTGAAGTGTTTGTGACTGAAGACGGCGCTGAAACTGATCTAGATTTAGGTCACTATGAGCGTTTCATCCGTACTAAGATGAATCGTCGTAATAACTTTACTACGGGTCGTATTTACGAAGAAGTACTTCGTAAAGAACGTCGTGGTGACTATTTAGGTGCAACCATTCAGGTTATTCCACACATCACTAACGCTATCAAGGAAAAAGTTCTTGCTGGTGGTGAAGGTCATGATGTGGCTATCGTTGAAATCGGCGGCACGGTAGGTGATATTGAATCTCTACCATTCCTAGAGTCTATCCGTCAGCTAGGCGTTGAGCTTGGCCGTGATAGAACCCTATTTATGCATCTAACGCTTGTACCATTCTTGGGCGCAGCTGGCGAAGTAAAGACTAAGCCTACTCAGCACTCTGTTAAAGAGCTACGCTCAATTGGTATCGCTCCAGATGTGTTGGTTTGTCGTGGTGATCGCGCTATTCCTGCAAACGAGAAAGCTAAGATTTCTCTATTCTGTAACGTTGAAGAACGTGCAGTTATCTCACTAAAAGACGTAGACAGTATCTATAAGATCCCTGCGTTGTTGAAAGCACAAGGTCTAGACCAACTTGTGACTAAGCGTTTCGGCATCGATTGTAAAGAAGCCGATTTAGCCGAGTGGGAAAAGGTTGTATACCAAGAAGCAAACCCTGTGGGTGAAGTGACTATTGGTATGGTTGGTAAGTACATTGAACTACCAGATGCCTATAAGTCGGTTAACGAAGCATTAAAGCACGCGGGTCTATTTAACCGCGTATCAGTTAACATTAAGTATATTGATTCACAAAACGTAGAAGCTAAGGGCGATGAAGTCTTACAAGGCTTAGACGGTATCTTAGTTCCTGGTGGATTCGGTGAGCGTGGTGTTGAAGGTAAGATCATGGCGGCTAAGTTCGCACGTGAAAACAACCTTCCATATTTTGGTATCTGTTTAGGTATGCAAGTTGCGTTGATCGAGTTCGCTCGTCACGTTGCAGGTCTTGAAGGTGCGCATTCAACAGAATTTAAGCCAGAGACTCCACATCCAGTGGTTGGTTTGATCACTGAGTGGATCAACGAAGATGGCCAAGTTGAAGAGCGTCATGAAGAGTCTGACCTAGGCGGTACAATGCGTCTTGGAGCCCAGCTATGTCACCTTGAAGAAGGTACTAAAGCGGCTGCGGCTTATAAGTCTACCACTTGTGTTGAACGTCACCGTCACCGTTACGAAGTGAACAACAACTACAAAGAGCGTCTTGAGAAAGCAGGCCTTATCTTCAGTGGCCTATCATCAGACCGTTCATTGGTTGAAATGATTGAGCTACCAAACCACCCATGGTTCGTAGCTGGTCAGTTCCATCCTGAATTTACATCGACTCCTCGTGATGGTCAGCCGTTATTTGAAGGGTTTGTTGCCGCTGCAGCAGCCTACCAAAAACGTGATTTAGAAGACTAATTACGACAACGCCGCTTCCATTTAATGGGAGCGGCTTTTTTGTTTCTAGCGATGTAATAACTGCACAGAATTTCGTTTTACTTTTATCTTTAAATTTATCTTTAAAACTTAAATCGAGGGCATTATGGCTAAGATTATTAACATTATCGGTCGCGAAATCATGGATTCTCGCGGTAACCCAACTGTTGAAGCTGAAGTTCATTTAGAAGGCGGATTCATGGGAATGGCGGCTGCACCATCAGGCGCATCGACTGGTAGCCGTGAAGCACTAGAACTACGTGACGGCGATAAAGCCCGTTACATGGGTAAAGGTGTATTAAAAGCTGTTGAAAACATCAATGGACTTATCCGTGATGCTTTGATGGGTAAAGACGCAACAGCCCAAGCTGAACTTGATCAAATCATGATCGACGTAGACGGCACTGAAAACAAAGATAAGTTAGGCGCTAACGCGATTCTAGCTGTGTCTTTAGCTGCGGCTAAAGCGGCTGCTGCATTTAAAGGTGTTCCTTTATATGCACATATCGCCGATTTAAATGGCACGCCAGGCCAGTACTCTATGCCAGTTCCTATGATGAACATCTTGAACGGTGGTGAGCATGCAGATAACAACGTCGATATCCAAGAGTTTATGGTTCAGCCTGTTGGCGCTAAGAGCTTCCGTGAAGCACTACGCATGGGCGCTGAAATTTTCCATAGCCTAAAGAGCGTGCTTAAGTCTAAAGGCTTAAGCACTTCAGTGGGTGATGAAGGTGGCTTTGCACCAGATTTGGCTTCAAATGCTGACGCACTTGCAATCATCAAGGTTGCTGTTGAGCAAGCAGGTTACACGCTAGGTACTGACGTAACTCTAGCGCTAGACTGTGCGGCATCTGAATTTTACAAAGATGGCCAATATGACCTATCTGGCGAAGGTAAGGTTTTCTCTGCTAACGGTTTCTCTGACTTCCTTAAGTCGCTAACTGAGCAGTACCCAATAGCTTCAATCGAAGATGGCTTGGATGAGTCAGATTGGGATGGTTGGGCTTACCAGACTCAAATTATGGGTGACAAGATCCAGCTTGTTGGTGACGATCTGTTTGTAACTAACACTAAGATCTTAAAGCGCGGTATCGACAACGGTATTGCTAACTCAATCTTGATTAAGTTTAACCAAATCGGTTCACTAACTGAGACTCTAGCAGCGATTCGCATGGCGAAAGAAGCGGGTTACACAGTTGTGATTTCACACCGTAGTGGTGAAACTGAAGATGCAACGATTGCCGATCTAGCGGTTGCAACTTCTGCAGGTCAAATCAAGACGGGTTCACTATGCCGTAGTGACCGTGTTGCTAAGTACAACCAGCTGCTTCGTATCGAAGAGCAGTTAGGCGAAAAAGCACCTTATAACGGTCTTAAAGAGATCAAAGGTCAAGCGTAAATCGCTATAAACTTTAAAAAGGCCACCACTCGGTGGCCTTTTTTGTTGTACTATCTGTCTAATATTCTCAATTTCTTTCTACTTTGAATCATGAAACGGCTTCTTTTTGTATTAATTGCTCTACTTGCCATGCTTCAGTATCGCCTTTGGTTGGGGGATAAGAGCCTAGCTGACTCTTTTCATCTGCAGGAGCAGATAAAGTTGCAGCAGCAAAGTAATGCGCAATTGGTTGCTCGAAACCAAGTCTTAAGAGAAGAGATCAGTGATCTTCGTAGTGGTACCGAAGCATTAGAAGAGCGTGCTCGCAACGAGCTGGGCATGGTCAAAGAGGGCGAAACCTTCTTTCGCGTCGTTGGAGGCGAACGTGGGGGCGTACCTGAGAACTGATTTTAGCTTAACCAATCTTAGAAAGATGCCGCTATTACATGGAGCTCTATCATGAGCCAAACACCCAAGCACATAATCTCGATAGTCCCCGCTGCTGGTATAGGCAGTCGTATGGGCGCAGAAATTCCAAAGCAATATTTACAACTTAATGAACAAAGCATTTTAGGGCATACGCTGGACTGCTTATTATCGCATCCTAGTATCGAAAAGGTGATCGTGGCGCTTAACCCTGAAGATGAGTTCTTTGCGCGCTTGCCTCAAGCTCAGCATGCCAAACTACAGGCTGTAATTGGTGGTAAAGAGCGCGCAGACTCAGTGCTGTCGGCTTTAACTGTGGCACCAACGGATGCCTGGGCGCTAGTGCATGATGCGGCGCGTCCGTGCTTAAACCATCAAGACATAGATAAGTTAATCGAGTCAGCATCTAGCTTTCCACAAGGCGCTATTCTAGGAGCCCCTGTGCGTGACACCATGAAGCGTAGTAATGCACAGGGCTTAATTACCGAAACGGTTTGCCGCGAAAAGCTGTGGCATGCACTCACACCGCAGTTTTTTCCTGTGCAGAATCTAAAGCAAAATCTCAGTAATGCTTTAGCCGCAGGCGCATTAATTACCGATGAGGCTTCGGCTATGGAGTGGGCTGGTGTTGCTCCAGGCATTGTTGCTGGTCGCGCCGACAATATTAAGGTGACCCATCCAGACGATCTGCAGCTAGCCTCGCTATTTCTTAAAAGTGCAGCTCAATAGGCTAACTTAGAAACTAATTCGCTAAGAATTTAATAGATAAATAGGAACACCGATGAAAATTAGAATTGGTCATGGCTTTGATGTTCACAAGTTTGGTGGCGAGCCACCACTTATTCTCGGTGGCATCACGGTGCCTTATGAGGTCGGTTTAATCGCACACTCTGATGGTGATGTGGTTTTGCATGCTATCTCGGATGCGATTCTTGGCGCGATGGCGCTTGGAGATATCGGTAAGCATTTTCCCGATACTGACCCCGACTTTAAGGGCGCCGATAGCCGAGTGCTATTGAGGCACTGCTATAAATTAGCGATGGATATGGGCTATAGCTTATCAAACCTTGATGTGACCGTAATTGCTCAAGCGCCTAAAATGGCGCCGCATATCGAAGCCATTCGCGCTGTGCTAGCCGAAGATTTGGCATCGGAGATTTGCGATATTAATGTTAAAGCGACCACCACCGAAAAATTAGGTTTTACCGGCAGAAAAGAAGGCATTGCAGTAGAAGCTGTGGTGTTGATGATTAAATCATAATAAAGCTAAGCCATAACAAAGCTAAGTTATAAAAAGATTAAGTCATAAAAAGATTAAGTCATAAAAAGATTAAGTCATAGTAAGAAGATAAACAGATTATGAGCGAACTACATTATTTATACGGCAAGCCGACATCGACAGCCGACCTGCGCACCCACAATAGTGACTTTCAGGTACAAGAAATTCTACCATTTGCCCCTACGGGTGAAGGTGAGCACCATTTACTGCATATTCGCAAAGAGGGACTCAACACAGTTGAAGTGGCTAAAATGCTATCTGGCTTTGCTCATGTGCACCCGAAAGAGGTGACCTACGCAGGGCAAAAAGATAAGCACGCGATCACCGAGCAATGGTTTGGCGTACGTATTCCCGGAAAGGAAACACCAAACTGGGAGCAACTAAATAGCGAACAGATCACTGTACTTAGCTCCTCTAGACACAGTAAGAAGCTACGTATTGGTGCGTTGGCTGGTAATCGTTTTACCTTAACCTTGCGCAATGTCTCTGATATGAGTGATGTGGTTGCGCGCATTGAGAAGATTGGTGAGCAGGGTGTTCCAAACTACTTTGGTGAGCAGCGCTTTGGCCATGACGGCAAAAACCTTATATTTGGTCGTCAGATGTTTACAGGCCGTAAAGTGAAAGACAGAAACAAACGTAGTATGTATCTTTCTGCTGTGCGCTCAAATCTATTCAATATGGCTGTATCCACGCGTTTAGCCCAACATGGTACAGGCACTCTTACTGGCGACTGTGTCATGCTTGCTGGGAGCAAGAGTTATTTTGTGGCTGAGCAGTGGGATGAAACTTTAGTCGAGCGTTTAGCTAAAAAAGACATACAACTGTCGGCGCCATTATGGGGACGTGGTTTACCGCTTGCACAAGCTGAGGCTGCCGAGTGTGAGGCGCAAGCGCTTGAATCACTTGCAACTGATAAAGATGGTTTAGAGCATGCGGGGCTTAGCCAAGAAAGACGCGCATTGTTACTTGAGCCACAACATCTGCAATATGAAGTAGACGAAGATACCATTATTCTAAAATTTGCATTACCATCAGGTTCTTATGCTACATCGGTACTACGAGAGTTATTTGTTTACCAGGATGTTCAGGAAGTCGCTCGAAAGCAGATGCTAGCCGCACAAAATAGCGGCGAGGCACAATGATGAAGATCCTTATCAGTAATGATGATGGAGTGAATGCGATAGGCATTGTTGCTCTGACTCGGTCTTTGAGCCAAATAGCAGAAACACTCACTGTCGGGCCTGATAGAAACTGCTCTGGTGCGAGTAACTCGTTAACCTTGACCAACCCGCTTCGACTCAATACCTTAGACAATGGTTTTATCTCGGTAAGTGGTACACCGACCGACTGCGTTCATTTAGCCATACGAGAATTATATCAAGATGAGCCTGATATGGTGGTATCAGGTATTAATGCTGGGGCGAATATGGGCGATGATACCTTGTATTCAGGCACCGTAGCGGCGGCGATGGAAGGACGCTTTCTTGGTTTTCCTGCGATAGCTATTTCTTTGGTTGGCCATGAGCATTACGAAACTGCGGCTCATTATGCGTTAAAAATCGTTAAAGCCTTGCAGGATAACCCTGTTGCTCAGGATAAGATCTTGAACATCAATGTACCTGACTTGCCATTGTCTGAAGTGAAAGGGATGAAAATCACTCGTCTCGGTGCAAGGCATAGAGCCGAAGGCATGGTGAGAACTCAAGATCCTGCCGGAAAAGAGATTTTTTGGTTAGGACCACCGGGTGATGAACAAGACGCCAGTGATGGCACTGATTTTCACGCTGTCGCTAATGGTTATGTGTCTATCACTCCACTAACTGTTGATTTAACCGCTTTTGAGCAACTCAAGGCTCTGGATAATTGGTTAGCTAACATCAGTGAAAAATAGTGATTATTCGTGGTTAATAGTGGTTTACAGTAGTTAGCCACTCGTCCGTTATATATCACGTGACGCTGAACTTAACCGCTTTTGAACAACTCAAGGCACTGGATAATTGGTTAGCTAACATCAGTGAACAATACTGATTATTCGTGGTTAATAGTGGTTTACAGTAGTTAGCCACTCGTCCGTTATATATCACGTGACGGTGAACTTAACCGCTTTTGAACAACTCAAGGCACTGGATAATTGGTTAGCTAACATCAGTGAACAATACTGATTAATAGTGGTTTACAGTGGTTAGCCACTCGTCTGTTATGCATCTCGTGACGGCGGACCTAACTGCTTTTGAACGGCTCAAGGCATTGGATAAGTGGTTAGCTAAGATCAGCGTTTAACTGTCGAGTGAAAACCTTTATAGATTGCCCTATAGAAACGGGCAATCGAAGCGTTAACAAATTTATTGAAATATTGGAAAAGAGATTTATGAACCCTGTCGCCTCAACATCAGCATTGAACCTTGCAAGAAGTCTGTATGAGGCTGGGATCCGTAATGAAGCTGTATTGCGTGCGGTCGCAAATACTCCGAGGGAGCAGTTTCTTGAACCTGCACTTGGTCATAAAGCTTATGAGAATACTGCGCTGCCGATAGGGCAAGGTCAGACTATTTCTCAGCCTTATATCGTTGCCAGAATGACTGAAATTATCTTGCAGAATAAGCCAAGTAAAGTGCTTGAGATAGGTACGGGATCAGGCTATCAAGCTGCGGTTTTAGCACAGCTAGTTCCACAACTTTGCACGGTGGAACGAATTAAAAGTTTACAGATCCAGGCCAGACAGAGGCTTAAAAAGCTCGATTTACATAATGTCGCTTTCAAATATGGCGATGGTTGGCAAGGATGGCCAAGTAAAGGCCCTTACGACGCGATTATGGTGACTGCAGCTGCAAGTTCAGTTCCTGAAGCCTTAGTGGCGCAATTAGCTGACGGTGGTGTATTAGTCATTCCTGTTGGCGAGTTATCGCAACAGCTGTTGAAGCTTACCCGAGTTGGCAATCAGTTTACCTCCGAGGTGATTGAGAATGTGCGCTTTGTGCCGCTAGTGAGTGGCGAGCTGGCATAGGCATTTTTACACGGGCTTATCGAGCCAGCAATCAAGTAATAATTAAATAGTGTCGACAACAGGGTAATTTGGGGTGAAGAGTTAACAATGAGGTTCGTTTACTATTATTGTGTCTACGTGGTGCTGCTTTCTGGCTGTAGTTTTCAGGCAGATAGACCTGCACCTGTAGAATCTATTAACGGTCCCCAAACTCCGTCGATCACCAAAGGATCGATTACAGGAAGTCGTTATATCGTAAAAAATGGTGATACTCTCTACTCTATCGCCTGGGGAGCAAATAAAGATTTTGTTGATATTGCAAAGCAAAATCGTCTGCCAAAGCCTTATACCATCTACCCTGGACAAGTATTGAGTCTTAGCTCTAAAAGATATGTTACAAATAGCCAAAGCGCCAAAAAAACGACGAATTCAAGCATTAAAACCACTGCCGTTAATAGTAATAATACACAAAAACAAGTGGTTAGTGCTAAACCATCTACCGTCTCCAGCCAGAATCAAGGGTCAAAAAAACAACTTGATCCTGTCGCCAAGCCTGCGTACTCTGTAACAAGTAGTCAACAAGATGCTAACCGAATTATCCACAAGCCTGTCGAGCTTCCAAAGAAAGTAAGCCGCTGGTCATGGCCTGTGAAAGGTAAGGTGATTGGAACTTTCTCCGCCAAAGAGCAGGGAAATAAAGGGATAAAGATCGCAGGTAACCGAGGTGATGTGATTCGAGCTGCTGCAAGTGGTCGAGTCGTTTACGCTGGTAGTGCACTTCGGGGGTACGGTAACTTAGTTATCATTAAGCATAGTGATGATTATCTAAGTGCTTATGCTCATGCTGATAAGATCTCAGTTAAGGAAAAGCAACTTGTTAGTGTTGGACAGACAGTTGCGACAATGGGTAGTACTGGTACAAATCGGGTCATGTTACATTTTGAGATCCGATATCATGGAAAGTCAGTTAATCCTGTTAAATTTTTGCCTAAACAATAGTTGTTGGGCCGCCATTTTGGCAAATCGGAGGATAGTGAAGTGCAGTAATTTAATGTGAAAATTTGGGAGAAATATTATGGGCAGATTAAATAGTGCCGTTGTTGCAGAGCAGCCAAAAAATGACTCTGTAAAAGATTCATCGAATACTCTTACTAAACAGGATGTGAAAGAAGCTGAATTAGAGCAGCAAGTGCAAGATGATTTACAAAAAAACTTAGATGCCACACAGCTGTATCTAGGTGAGATTGGATTTTCCCCTCTCCTCAGTGCCGAGGAAGAAGTGTATTTTTCACGTAAGTCCCTTAAAGGGTGTGAAAAATCTCGTAACCGTATGATTGAAAGTAACCTCAGATTAGTCGTAAAAATTGCACGTCGATATAATAATCGTGGCTTAGCGTTACTCGATCTTATCGAAGAGGGCAATTTAGGCCTTATCCGTGCAGTAGAGAAGTTCGATCCTGAGCGTGGCTTTAGATTTTCAACCTATGCAACATGGTGGATTAGACAGACGATTGAGCGAGCAATTATGAATCAGACTCGTACCATTCGTTTACCCATCCATGTGGTAAAAGAGCTGAATGTTTATCTGCGTACCGCAAGAGAGCTAGCGCATAAATTAGATCACGAGCCTACGGCAGAAGAGATTGCAGATAAGCTAGATTTACCTAGTGCGGATGTAAGCCGTATGCTAAAGCTTAATGAAAGAATCACCTCTGTTGACACCCCCTTAGGTGGCGAAAGTGATAAAGCATTACTAGATGTGCTTGCCGATGATGATAACGTAGGGCCTGACTATAAGGTGCAGGACGAAGACATGTCCAAGTCTGTAGTCAAATGGTTAGATGAGCTTAATACCAAGCAAAGAGAAGTGTTAGCGCGCCGATTTGGTTTATTGGGCTACGAGCCATCTACGCTTGAAAACGTAGGTAAAGAAATTGGCTTAACCCGTGAAAGAGTTCGTCAAATTCAAGTCGAGGCTCTCAAGCGTCTGAAAGATTTACTGGGGGCACAAGGCCTTTCTGTTGAAGCCATTTTTAAAGCATAAAATTAAAGCATAAAATACTGTCTCGTTCTGAGATAAATAAAAAGCGCAGTTGAAATCAACTGCGCTTTTTTTGTGCCTATTGTCTAGTGCCCTAGAGGCTTAATCTTAAATGCTATAAAGCCAATTTTTTAAGATTATATAAGTAGTCCAGTGCTTGTCTTGGGGTCAACTCATCTGGGTTTAGCTTTTGTAGTGCTTCTACAGCTGGGGATGGAGCACTAGGCACAAAGCTCATGTTTTGCTGGGTACCTTGTTGTTCGGTATTTTGTTGTACATCGTGATCGCGGCTCTCAAGTTGATGTAACTTGTGTTTCGCTGCGCTGATGACACAATTTGGCACTCCTGCAAGTGCTGCTACCTGAAGGCCATAACTGCGGCTTGCTGCTCCCTCTTGAACGGCATGCATAAATACTATGCTGTCACCATGTTCGACGGCATCAAGGTGCACATTTTCCACATTGCTAAGCTGTTCAGGTAGTTGTGTTAGCTCAAAGTAATGAGTGGCAAACAGTGTCATTGCCTGTAACTGTTTAGCCAAATACTCGGCAGCAGACCATGCCAGAGATAGGCCGTCATAGGTCGAGGTTCCTCGGCCAATCTCATCCATTAAAACTAAGCTGTTTGGCGTAGCGTTATGCAAGATGTTAGCGGTTTCAGTCATCTCAACCATAAAGGTTGAACGACCCGAGGCCAAGTCATCTGATGCACCAATACGGGTAAATATTCTGTCTACAGGGCCAATGACGGCCTGCTCTGCAGGGACATAACAACCGATATGAGCCATAAGGGTGATCAAGGCTACTTGACGCATATAGGTAGACTTACCGCCCATATTCGGACCTGTGACGATCAGCATCTTACGCTGGGCGTTTAAAGTTACCGGGTTGGCGATAAATGGACTCTGGCTTACTTGTTCTACTACAGGGTGACGACCCGCCTCAATGTGAATACCTGATATGCTCGATAGTTCTGGGCAATGGTAATTAAGGCTCTCGGCTCGTTCGGCAAAGTTACATAATACATCTAGTTCGGCCGATGCTTGGGCGAAGTCTTGTAGTTCATGCAGCTTAGGCAATATAAGATCGAATAGCTGTTCCCATAACTGTTTCTCTAGCGCTAGGGCTCTGCCTTGGCTAGATAGCACTTTTTCCTCATGCTCTTTTAGCTCGGGAATGATATAGCGTTCGGTATTTTTCAGGGTTTGTCTGCGCTGATAGCTCAGTGGCACAAGATCAGACTCACGACGACTGACCTCGATATAGTAGCCATGGACTCGGTTGTAGCCGACTTTTAGTGTTGAAATTCCGGTTTGCTCTTTCTCTCGGGCTTCCAGTTCATGCAAGTAATCTGTGGCGCCTTCGCTCAACTTACGCCATTGATCTAGCTCTTCATTGTAGCCCTCGCGGATCACACCACCATCGCGAATAAGCATGGGTGGATTATCGACAACCGCACGCGAGAGTAGATCAACCTCCTCAGGGAACACACCAATCACTTGCGATAGGTATTTAAGGTGCGGCGCACTGGCGGCGCTTAGTGTTTGTTGTAGCTGAGGCAGTAAGGTCAGAGCTTGACGTAGGCGTGCAAAGTCTCTTGGGCGAGCATTACGCAGTGCAATACGTGCCGTAATGCGCTCTACATCTCCTAGGGCTTTCAGATCTTCTGATAGCGTCTCAAAGTCGCCAGTCATCATCAGTTCTGCTATCGATGCTTGTCTTGCTCGAATAATGTCATGATCGCGAAGAGGCTGGTGGATCCAGCGTTGCAGCATTCGGCTTCCCATAGGTGTAACGGTATTGTCTAGCACTGAAGCTAGGGTGTTTTCGCGGCCGCCCTGCAGGTTTACCGTAAGCTCTAAATTACGGCGGGTCGCGGCATCGAGCACTATGCTGTCTGACTGATTGAAGCGCACGATCGAGTTGATATGCGGCAGTGCTGTACGTTGGGTGTCTTTGACATACTGCATCAAGCAACCCGCAGCCTGTAAAGAAAGCCTCGCGTCTTCGATACCGAAGCCTTTTAGATCTTTAGTGCCAAATTGATTAAGCAGCATACGCTGACAGGTATCGTAATCGAACTCCCACTCGGGCCTGCGTCTTGTGCCATTCATACCCGCGATAAGACTCATCTGCGAGAAGTCTTCGCTATAGAGTAACTCGGCAGGGTTAGTACGTTGTAACTCAGCCTCTAAGGCTTCGGTATTGGCAAGCTCGGTGACAACAAAGCGTCCAGATGCGACATCTAAGGTTGCATAACCGTAACCCGTTTTGCCTTGGTAAAGCGCAGCAAGCAGGTTGTCTTGTCTCTCTTGCAGTAAGGCTTCGTCTGTTAATGTACCAGGGGTTACAATTCGTACGACCTTACGCTCAACCGGACCTTTTGAGGTCGCAGGATCGCCAACTTGCTCGCAAATCGCTACCGATACACGTAGCTGAACGAGCTTAGCTAAATAGCCTTCGACAGCGTGATAGGGGAGGCCTGCCATGGGGATCGGGTCTCCGCCACTTTTACCACGGGCCGTTAACGAGATCCCAAGTAGCTCAGATGCTTTTTTTGCATCTTCATAAAAGAGCTCATAAAAATCGCCCATGCGATAAAAGAGCAACATATCGGGATGCTGGGCTTTTAAGGTCAAATATTGACGCATCATAGGAGTGTGTTTTTCTAAGCTTTGGGGATCAATAGCGGTCATCGATTTGTTTTGCCTGTCATTTACTGTGGCACCTTAAAGTGCCTTACACAATATTGGCTCTAATATTAACAATATTTTGCCCGGTTTAGGCGGAATTCTTACTGTGTTTCAGTAAAAAATTACTGTAGATAAATCCTCTTATCCTAGAAGTGTATGATTTATAGATATTTATAAAATATTTTTACACAGTACTTGATACTGTATGATTGTACAGTATACTAGTTTCATATTGAGGCTCTAGCCAAGGCAAATCGAGTCATCACCCAAATAATAAATCAGTACCGCAAACGTGTTTGCGCTGTGATCCAGAGGATATAGGAATGAAGATAGATCCAAATAAAGAGAAAGCATTGAACGCTGTACTTGGACAGATTGAGAAGCAGTTTGGTAAAGGCTCAATCATGAAGTTAGGTGAAGACCGTTCAATGGACGTAGAGACCATTTCTACTGGCTCATTAGCTTTGGACGTAGCTTTAGGCGCTGGCGGCTTACCTATGGGACGTATCGTTGAGATCTATGGTCCAGAATCTTCAGGTAAAACTACCTTAACATTAGAAGTTATCGCTGCCGCTCAAAAGCAGGGTAAGACCTGTGCCTTTATCGATGCTGAGCATGCTCTTGACCCTATCTACGCTAAAAAGCTAGGTGTTGATATCGATAACTTATTATGTTCACAGCCAGATACTGGTGAGCAGGCGCTTGAAATCTGTGATGCACTAACTCGAAGCGGCGCCGTTGACGTTATCGTCGTCGACTCGGTTGCAGCATTGACACCAAAAGCGGAAATCGAAGGTGAAATCGGTGACTCTCACATGGGCCTTGCGGCGCGTATGATGAGCCAAGCAATGCGTAAGCTTGCTGGTAACCTAAAGCAGTCAAATACACTTCTTATCTTCATTAACCAAATCCGTATGAAGATTGGTGTAATGTTCGGTAACCCAGAAACAACTACGGGTGGTAACGCACTTAAGTTCTATGCTTCTGTTCGTCTAGATATCCGCCGTACAGGTGCGATTAAAGATCGAGAAGAGGTTATTGGTAACGAAACCCGCGTAAAAGTGGTTAAGAACAAGATTGCCGCACCATTTAAACAAGCTGAATTCCAAATCCTTTACGGTCAAGGCATCAACAGCACGGGTGAGTTGGTTGACCTTGGTGTACAGCACAAGTTAATTGAAAAGGCAGGTGCTTGGTACAGCTACAAAGGTGACAAGATCGGTCAAGGCCGTGCAAATGCCGGTAAGTATCTAATCGAAAACCCAGCAATTTCAGATGAAATTGAAACAACACTGCGCGCTATGCTTCTTGGCAACGGTGAGAAGGTGAGTGCAGATTCAGCTGACACCGCTGGCGATAACATCGATTTAGAGACTGGCGAAGTATTTTAAGCTAGATAACAGATAACTCAGTCTGTTGTCTGTGTCGCGGTTGCACTATGACTAATATAAGATGTACAACTTATATTAGTTAGCGCGCCGCGACTCTTCTCATAAGGAGCCTACAGCTCTCGTAAATAGACCTCTGTTCTTGTTAAGAAGCCAAGATCAAACCTTTCCGCTTATTCTTCCCTGTCAAACTTTCGTTATAGGATCATTGTTGTTAAATGCCGTTGCAAGACTCATTTTCATCAGTTTCCGCCTGTAGTACGACTGTCTTTGAAAAGCTCCAATCGTGTTTTAACCTGTTAATTTCAGCTCCTCACGCAGTTTTGTATTAACAGGGCTGGTTGTTAGTCATGACTCTGCTTATAATGCTATCCATAAAAATTTATCACTCAGCTCTTTAGGGCTATTTGCACAATCTAATTCAGGACGGTTTCATGTATCAAACCACTGCAGCACTGCGAAGTGCTTTTTTGGAATATTTCCGCACAAATGGTCACCAGGTAGTAGATAGCAGCTCTCTCGTTCCAGCGAACGATCCAACGCTACTATTTACTAATGCGGGTATGAACCAGTTTAAAGATGTGTTTTTGGGTGCAGATAAACGTAGCTATTCTCGTGCAACGTCTTCACAGCGCTGTGTTCGCGCGGGTGGTAAGCACAACGACTTAGATAACGTGGGCTACACAGCACGTCACCACACTTTCTTTGAAATGTTAGGTAACTTTAGCTTTGGTGATTATTTTAAAGAAGAAGCAATTCATTTCGCATGGACTTTCCTGACCGAAGAGTTGAAGCTACCGAAAGAACGCCTTTGTGTCACCATCTATGACACAGACGACGAAGCATTTGAAATTTGGAATAAGAAAATTGGCGTAGCGGCGGAAAATATTATCCGTATTGGCGACAATAAAGGTGCTGCATATGCGTCAGATAACTTCTGGCAAATGGGTGACACAGGTCCTTGTGGCCCATGTTCTGAAATCTTCTATGATCACGGTGATCATATCTGGGGCGGACGTCCTGGTACACCAGAAGAAGATGGCGACCGTTTCATCGAGATCTGGAACATCGTATTTATGCAGTATAACCGTCAAGCTGACGGTGAGATGAAGCCACTACCAAAGCCATCTGTTGATACCGGTATGGGTATTGAGCGTATTGCTGCCATTATGCAGGGCGTACATTCAAACTACGAAATTGATATTTTCCAAGCTTTGATCAAGAAGGCTGCAGCTATTCTTGGTGTAACGGATCTTGAGAACAAGTCATTACGTGTTATTGCCGATCACATTCGTTCATGTGCCTTCTTAATTGCCGACGGTGTTATGCCATCAAATGAAGGCCGTGGTTATGTGCTTCGTCGTATAATTCGTCGTGCCGTTCGTCATGGTAACAAGCTAGGTGCTACTGAAAGTTTCTTCTACAAGCTGGTTCCAACATTAATTGAAGTGATGGGCGCCGATGCTGCAAAAGGCTTGCAAGAGACTCAAGCTATTGTTGAAAAGTCACTAAAAGCTGAAGAAGAACAATTCGCACGTACACTTGAACGTGGTCTAGGCATTTTAGATGCGGCGCTAAATGAGCTAGCAACTAATGTGTTAGATGGCGAAACAGCATTCAAGCTTTACGATACTTATGGCTTCCCAGTAGATTTAACTGCTGACGTTTGTCGTGAGCGTGATATCACGGTTGATGAAGCAGGATTTGAAGTTGCTATGGCAGCGCAGCGTAGCCGTGCACAAGCAGCTGGTCAATTCGAGACTGACTATAACGAAGGTCTTATAATTGATGAACAAAGCGGCTTTACTGGTTACACCGATCTAAATAATCAAGCGACAGTGACAGCAATCTTTAAAGCGGGTGAGTCAGTTGATAGCATTGTTGCTGGTGATGACGTGGTTATCGTACTCGATAACACACCGTTTTATGGTGAGTCAGGTGGTCAATGTGGCGATGAAGGTGTATTGATTGCCGATGGAATCGAGTTCACTGTGACTGATACACAAAAGTATGGTCAAGCGATTGGTCATATCGGTCGCGTAGCGACTGGTACAGTTAAAGTTGGCCAAGTGGTTACAGCGAATGTTGATAAGAAGCTTCGTCATAGAACCGAGCTAAACCATTCAGTGACACACCTTTTACATGCAGCGCTTCGCCAAGTGTTAGGTACACACGTATCTCAGAAAGGTTCTTTGGTTGACCCAGAGCGTCTACGTTTCGACTTCTCTCATTTCGAAGGTGTTAAAGCTCACGAGCTTAAAGAAGTTGAAGAGCTAGTGAATACCCAAATTCGTCGTAACCACGAATTGACCGCTGAAGTGATGGATATAGAAACGGCCAAAGAAAAAGGTGCTATGGCACTGTTTGGTGAGAAGTATGATTCAGAAGTGCGTGTTGTGACTATGGGCGACTTCTCTATCGAGCTTTGTGGGGGTACTCACGTTGGGCGTACTGGTGATATCGGTTTGTTCAAGATCACTTCAGAGGGCGGTATCGCTGCCGGCATACGTCGTATTGAAGCGGTAACAGGCGCAGCTGCGATGGCTTATGTTGCTAAGCAGCAAGCACAACTTGAAGAAGCGGCTGCATTACTGAAGGGCGATAGTGCTTCTGTGGTTGCTAAGCTTAAAGCACAGCTTGATAAGACTAAGTTACTTGAAAAAGAGCTATCTCAACTAAAAGACAAGTTGGCAGCTGCGACTAGCGCCGATCTTGCTGGCGAAGCTGTTGACGTGAATGGCGTTAAGGTTCTCGTTAAGAAACTTGAGGGTGTTGATGCTGGGGCTCTTCGTGGTCTACAGGATGAGCTCAAGCAAAAGCTGCAGTCAGGTATCGTAGTGCTAGCGATTGCCGGCGAAGATAAAGTTAATATGATCGTTGGTGTGACTAAAGATCTTACTGGTAAGGTTAAAGCGGGTGAGCTTGTAGCCTCTATAGCAGTACAAGTTGGCGGTAAAGGCGGTGGACGTCCTGATATGGCTCAAGCCGGTGGTAGCCAGCCTGAGAACCTAGACGCTGCTTTAGAGCAAGTTATTCCATGGATCTCTGCTAAGCTTGCATAATTGCTAGCGATAACGAGATATTAAGAAGCGCCCTTTAAGGGCGTTTTTTTATGGCATAAACAAAAATACTCTAGAGGGCAGGGGGAGTGGATTGAGGCTTTAGTTAACTTTATTACTATTCATCCAATGCTTTTACTGGCTAAAAGAGCAAGCGAATGAGCAAATAGCTATTTATATAAATGTTGAATTGTTTGGTTAAAGTATCAGCAATGTGGCCTTTGGTTTGGGGAATGTGCGCTTTCATGTTAGTTTAATGTCAATGCTTGATAGTCGTACGACCGAGCAAAGATTAATCTTAATATGGCTAAAAAGGTTTCAGGTAGATAACTGTGATTTATTACTGAAAAAGCTGTAATTATTTGACGCTTTTCTAATAGAAGACTGTTAATTTGTACTAAGCTAACCTTATAATACAGATATAACGGAATTATGCCGTATAAGCAGAACTAGGAACTAAAGGAGCAATGTAATGCTGATATTGACTCGTCGTGTTGGTGAAACACTGATGATTGGTGACGAAGTAACTGTCACTGTATTAGGCGTTAAAGGTAACCAAGTAAGAATTGGTGTAAATGCACCTAAAGAAGTCTCTGTACATCGTGAAGAGATTTACCAACGCATTCAGTCTGAAAAGTCAGGTACCCCATCTGAAGGCGGTAACTTTTGATCTGAATGGATCACTTAAGAATTTTAGAAGCCAGTTTTTAACTGGCTTTTTTATTTTCTGGCTTCTAGCTTCAAGGCTCTGTAGCTCACAGAGTTTAGACTTATATAAATGTACTACTCCAAAAGAAGTCTTCTTTAGTACAGGCTAGAGGCATTTACCCGCGCATTCTGTCTGAGAAAACAGCTCACCAGTCGATAATGGCTATTTTGATCTGAATGAGATCAGTTTGAGGCTATTGGTAAATATGTAGAAGCCAGTTAATAACTGGCTTTTTATTTTCTGGCTTCTGGCTTCTAGCTTCTAGGCTCTGTAGCTCACAGAGTTTAGACTTATGTAAATGTACTACTCTCAAAGAAGTCTTCTTTGTACAGGCTAAAGACATTTACTGCGCATTCAGTCTGAGAAAACAGCTCTCTAGTCGATAATGGTAATTTTGATCTGAATAAGACCAGTTTGAGGCTATTGGTAAATATGTAGAAGCCAGTTAATAACTGGCTTTTTTATTTTCAGGATTTGAAGCTTTGGGGAGAGGGCGCTAGGAGCTAAGTTAGTTTGACTCACTTTGCTCAAGTGAGTGTAAATGCGTCCACTCCCAAGAAGGCGTCCTGTTCTGGGGAAAGGAATTAAGCCGCGTATTTAGCCTGAAAAATCAGCTAAGCCCGCAGGTGGCAGTAATTTTGATCTGAATGAGATCAGTTTTAGCCTTAATAGGTAAATAGCTGAAGCCAGTTTATAGCTAGGTTTTTTATATTTAGGGCTTATGAATTCCAAATGAAATGTCGAAATAAACGCCTTTGAGCCGTAACTTAGACTGTTATACAGACAAGCTGCTTAAAAACAGCTCAAATGGAAATGGTTTCTTAAAAAGGGTTTGACTTATTTTCGGCAGACAGTAATATGTGCGCCAAGAAACGGAGAGGTGGCCGAGTGGCCGAAGGCGCTCCCCTGCTAAGGGAGTATGGGCTTTAACTCCCATCGAGGGTTCGAATCCCTCCTTCTCCGCCATTTCTTACAATAGACAACGATGCGGATGTAGCTCAGCTGGATAGAGTACCTGGCTACGAACCAGGCGGTCGGAGGTTCGAATCCTCCCATCCGCACCATTTCTATTGTCGTGATAAATGTTTTAGTGAGCGGATGTAGCTCAGCTGGATAGAGTACCTGGCTACGAACCAGGCGGTCGGAGGTTCGAATCCTCCCATCCGCACCATTAAATCATTTATAGCAGTAAGCATTCTATATGCGGATGTAGCTCAGCTGGATAGAGTACCTGGCTACGAACCAGGCGGTCGGAGGTTCGAATCCTCCCATCCGCACCATAGAATGAAAGAATTTAAGATTTTATATGAGCGGATGTAGCTCAGCTGGATAGAGTACCTGGCTACGAACCAGGCGGTCGGAGGTTCGAATCCTCCCATCCGCACCATATAAAACGATTGATTTAAGTAGTACCAATTTTGCGCGTGTAGCTCAGCTGGATAGAGTACCTGGCTACGAACCAGGCGGTCGGAGGTTCGAATCCTCCCACGCGCACCATGTATTGACGGAGAGGTGGCCGAGTGGCCGAAGGCGCTCCCCTGCTAAGGGAGTATGGGCTTTAACTCCCATCGAGGGTTCGAATCCCTCCTTCTCCGCCATCATTCGAACAAAAACCGCAACACTGTTGCGGTTTTTTGTCCTCAGAATGATTGTGATGTTTTAAGTTTTATATGAGCGGATGTAGCTCAGCTGGATAGAGTACCTGGCTACGAACCAGGCGGTCGGAGGTTCGAATCCTCCCATCCGCACCATATAAAACAGATTAGATTTAGATTGTACCGAGTTTGCGCGTGTAGCTCAGCTGGATAGAGTACCTGGCTACGAACCAGGCGGTCGGAGGTTCGAATCCTCCCACGCGCACCATGTTTTGCCGGAGAGGTGGCCGAGTGGCCGAAGGCGCTCCCCTGCTAAGGGAGTATGGGCTTTAACTCCCATCGAGGGTTCGAATCCCTCCTTCTCCGCCATTCATACCATACAAAAAAACCGCACCTAGTGCGGTTTTTTTGTATCTGTAATTTAATAAGCTCTTCAACTCTTCAACTCCTAGCCCCCGTATTAGCGTAATATTACAGCCTAGATTAGGCTTTAAATAAGACTATAAGCATCTGCTGAGCCGCACAGCATTAGTTATTTATTATCAAGTTTGCTCGTCACATCCGTAGCCTTGAAATAGAGAATACCAATCAGTATAAAGATTTGGTCGCTCAGCGAGAGTTTAGCGGTTCTGAGACAAGGTCATTAAATGCTCCTCGGTAACTGCTCCTGCGTTACTCTACCTCCTATATTCATATAGTCGTGCTTAAATGACATTCACCACATCAGACCTCCAAGGATGGAGGAAATGTCTTATGTATGTCGGGAACATACAAGACCATGTGGTTTGCAACGAGTGAAAGGCATAGTTGAACTCGGGTTAATCTCCCTCTTGCTTCATAAGAGTCACAGCATCAGAGCCGCTAAAACTCGCCATTCTGGAGCGTTTTTGGCTGCCTACTTCTGTGTTGAACAGCTTCAGAAGGGAGCAACCATTCTTTCAGCTATTCGCCTTGAATTAGTTTGCTAAAACGCTCTGAGTAGATCAACTTCTTAGACTGATTGGTATTACTCTCGTTGCTTGAAATTTGCGCAGAAAACTAACAGTGAAAATTGCATAAAATTTCATTTAGGTTTATTTCTGCTCTATCTGTTCTTTTTTCTGAATTCATTTTCCCGTAAATACGCTGTTAAATTTGGGAAAGTTGCTGTTAAAGCTCGTATATTGTCGGATGTTCAATTTTATCGTTGATTTTATGTGGATTTATTAGTCGCTGGTAATTAATAATTGTTTTTATGGTATGACCAATTTACAACGGGTTCGCTACTTTGTTATAAATTAGTTATTGTTTAAGTCGGCGCTAGCCCTTAGATAGTAAACATGTACCTGAAATGAATGGAATAAATTGCATAATGTGTGAATGAATAGTGAATATTTATTTTTAAAGGTTCAATACTGTTCACAACTTCATACCAATGAGAGGAAGAGATGGCTTCAATATCTGAGCAGTTATATGACGCATTGGGGATCATGATACTAGGCATGTCACTAGTATTTGTTTTTCTAAGTATTCTTATTGTTGCGATGAAATTGGTTGCTCGACAGTTTGGACCTACGCCGCCATGCGCGAGTTCGTTAACAGAGAGTCAGCCGCAATCGAGTCAATCCGCAGTGAGCCCATTAATGGCGGCGGTTATTACTGCTGCAATTCATCAGCACCGTAAAAAAGCATAATAAAAGTAGGGAGTTTTTGTATGAGCAAGCCATTGGCTTTAACTGATGTTGTCTTAAGAGATGCACACCAATCTATTCTCGCTACTCGTTTGCGTACCGAAGATATGTTACCTATTGCGCCACTACTGGATAAGGTGGGCCTTTGGTCTATAGAGTCATGGGGCGGTGCCACTTTTGACTCTTGTATTCGTTATTTAGGTGAAGATCCTTGGGAGAGGATCCGTGAACTCAAGAAGGTTATGCCTAATACACCTCAACAGATGTTATTGCGCGGACAAAACCTCCTAGGTTACCGTCACTATGCAGATGACCTAGTACATCGTTTTGTTGAGCGAGCCCATACCAATGGTGTCGATGTATTCCGTGTCTTCGATGCGATGAACGATGTGCGCAACCTAGAAACTGCGGTTAAAGCTGTTGTCGAAGTCGGCGGCCATGCTCAAGGCACACTATCTTATACTACTAGCCCAGTGCATAACTTGACCACTTGGATCTATATGGCAAAGCGTATCGAAGATATGGGTTGCCATTCTCTGTGTATTAAAGACATGGCTGGGCTATTAAAGCCATTTGAAGCATTTGAGCTTATTAGCCAAATTAAGTCGCAAACCGATCTGGTTTTATCTCTGCACTGTCATGCCACTACAGGCCTAAGTACGGCAACCTATCAAAAAGCCATTGAAGCTGGCATCGATGTCCTCGATACGGCTATCTCTTCAATGAGTCAGACCTATGGACACAGTGCAACTGAAACCTTGGTTGCTATGGTTGAAGGCACTGATAGAGCAACGGGTTACGATATGGCGTTGCTTGAAGAGATCGCGGCTTACTTTAGAATCATACGTAAGAAGTATGCGGCTTTCGAAGGTGAGCTAAAGGGGATCGACTCACGTATCCTGCGTGCTCAAGTGCCTGGTGGAATGCTGACTAATATGGAAAGCCAGCTCAAAGAGCAGGGCGCCGCTGACAAGTTAGATCTTGTACTTGAGGAGATCCCTCGAGTACGAGAAGACTTAGGTTTCTTGCCTTTAGTCACGCCAACCTCACAAATCGTTGGTACTCAGTCTGTTATCAACGTACTAACAGGTGAGCGTTATAAATCAATGACTAAAGAAACTGAAGGGGTATTAAAAGGTGAATACGGTGCAACACCTGCCCCTGTTAATGCCGAACTTCAGCAGCGTGTATTGGCTGGCAAAGAAGCGATTACCTGCCGCCCGGCAGACTTGCTTGAGTCTGAATTAGATAAATTGCGCATCGAGTTAAAAGAGAAAGCCGCTGCCGATGGCATAACGCTTGCTGAAGAGCTCGATGATGACGTTCTGACATACGCATTATTCCCACAGATCGGTCTTAAATTCCTTAGTAATCGTAATAACCCTGATGTGTTTGAGCCAAAGCCTGAGGTGGCGGCTAAAGCACTGGAGGAAGCTAAGAAGGCTGAGATTGCAGCGGCCAATAAGCAAGGGCCAGAAACTTATACTGTTACTGTTCAAGGCCAAAGCTTTGTGGTTGAAGTCGCAGAAGGGGGGGATATCAGTCAGATCACCCCAAGCGAGAATGTAGTGCCGTTTACTGCACCAGTTCAAGCTGCGCCAGTTGTGGATCTATCTGCAGTTAAGCATGAGCAGAATGCGCCGCTTTCGGGCAATATCTTTAAAGTACACGTCTCGCCTGGCGATAGCGTCAAAGAGGGGGATGTTGTGATCATTCTAGAAGCGATGAAGATGGAAACCGAAGTTCGTGCAGAGGCCGATGGGGTGATCTCAAAGGTTTGGGTTAAAGAAGGTGACGCTGTCGCAGTGGGTAGTCAATTGTTGGCATTAGCTTAGGGGTCATCATGGAAGGATTAATCGCGTTTTGGTCTGAATCTGGCATTGCTAACTTTACCTCGGGCCAATTGCTAATGATGGGCGTGGGTTGCCTGTTGTTATATTTAGCAATCGCAAAGAAGTTTGAACCATTATTGCTGTTACCCATAGGCTTTGGTGCCATATTAGCAAACATTCCCAATGGTGGATTTACCGAGGAAGGCGGCCTGCTGTATTTTGCCTACCACGTGGGTATTGAAACAGGAGTGTTTCCGCTGCTTATCTTTATGGGAGTGGGCGCGTTAACAGACTTTGGCGCGCTTATCGCTAATCCTAAGATGTTGCTACTTGGCGCAGCGGCCCAGTTTGGTATTTTTGCCACCTTAATCGGCGCGATTGCACTTAACTGGGTACCGGGTTTTGAGTTCTCCATGACAGATGCGGCGGCGATTGCCATCATTGGTGGCGCGGATGGACCAACGGCTATCTTCTTAGCATCTAAACTGGCACCGGATCTACTCGGGGCAATTGCGGTTGCAGCCTATTCATATATGGCTTTGGTACCACTGATCCAGCCGCCAATCATGCGTCTGCTGACGACCGAGTCTGAGCGTAAAATCAAGATGGAGCAGCTGCGAGAGGTAAGCAAGAAGGAGAAGATTATCTTCCCTCTGATGGTGCTTGGCTTAACTATCTTGTTCCTGCCAGCTGCGACGCCACTGGTTGGTATGTTCTGCCTAGGTAACTTGATGCGCGAATCGGGCGTAGTCGATAGATTATCGAGTACCGCGCAGAATGAGTTGATCAATATAGTGACCATTTTCTTAGGCCTTGCTGTGGGCTCTAAATTATCTGCCGAGCAGTTTCTGCAGATGGAGACCTTAGGGATCTTAGTACTGGGCGCTGTTGCTTTCTCGATTGGTACTGCGGCGGGTGTGTTAATGGCCAAACTGATGAGTAAGCTCTCTGGCGGTAAGATTAACCCTCTGCTAGGGGCGGCAGGTGTCTCTGCAGTTCCTATGGCGGCGCGAGTAGTGAACAAGGTCGGTCTCGAGGCTAATAATCAGAACTTCCTGTTGATGCATGCAATGGGGCCAAACGTGGCCGGAGTACTAGGTAGTGCTGTTGCTGCTGGTGTGTTGTTAGCTGTACTTGGTTAGTCGATGCCTTTTGAAAAATCCCGTATTCAGTATTTGATGCGGGATTTTTTATTAATTGAGCAATGATAAATTGTTGCTGTTAATTTAATCTGTTCTGGCATAGTCTAATTTAGTCACTTTATTAACCAGATTATGAGCTTATGCGTCGCCTTCCGCCATTAAACCCTTTGAGAGCCTTCGAGTCTGCCGCTAGACATGAGCATTTCTCTCGTGCTGCAGATGAACTCTGCGTCACCCATAGCGCGATTAGTCATCAAGTGAAGACTTTAGAAGATGCCTTAGGGATTAGGTTGTTTGAGAAGCAAGGCCGTAACGCAAAATTGACTCAGTCTGGAGCAAATCTATTACCAGCAATTCAAGAAGCATTCGATATCATAGGTCAAGCCTGTGAAAAGGCGATTGAGCCAGGACTCAGTGGTCGCTTGGTCATTTCCGCTCCCCCCGAACTCTCCTCTAAGTGGCTTATTAAACAGATTGGCGATTTTGCCATTCGTTATCCTTCAATCGACGTCAGTCTATTCGTGCACTCTAGTGACGAGACTAACATTAACCCACAGGCCGATCTTTCGATTATCTATGGTGCAGGAGATGCCGATTGGAATCGCTATTGGGTCACTCCGATTAAAAGAATGGAGTTTTTCCCTGTCTGCAGCCCCAAGCTGCTCGAATCGGAAAATAATCTGGGGGGCGCGGCTAAGAAAGAGGATTGTCGCTCTCTAGACTTGAGTGTGCAGCGCCTATTACACGACGATCAAGATGGTAAAACTTGGGCTACTTGGCTTGGAGCTCATGCGCCGCATATCTTAAATACACCGCAAAACTTAAACTTTGCCCATGCTGGTCTGTCTCTAGAAGCGGCAATCGCTGGATATGGGGTTGCTATCGGTGATAATTTTACCGCCAGTACTGAGCTAGAGAGTGGTAAGTTGGTTAGGCCTTTTGAGCACAGTGTTCCTTCATTGGGTAACTATTATTTGGTTGCAGAGAAACGAAAAAAAGGCGATGTAAAACTCATGACTTTTATTGATTGGCTGCTGGCTCAAATCAATACTAAATTCAGCACCGTTAGCCTCCAGGATTAGTCGTTTAGTCAGTTGAATGCTAACTCCTCCCATCAATAAATCCCGTTATTTCCAATCGCAAAATACGGTTAGTTTTTCTCTGAACTTTTGCAGTAGAGAAGCTAGAACTTGTATTATTTGTGAGAAAAACTAACCAATCTATACAAGTTTTCTCAGTAGACCCTCTATTTTTATCTCGTTAGGTTTGGATATATCAAATCAAAACAAATTAGAAGAAACGAGGTTAGGTCTATGTCACGAACATTAAACTCCACTCCTAGAGAAGACGGCTTTCGAATGCCTGGGGAATTTGAACCTAAAAAAGGTTGTTGGTTAGGCTGGCCCGAGCGCAGCGATGTTTGGCGCAATGGGGCTAAACCTGCGCAGAAAGTTTGGGTTGAGATCTGTACTGCCATCGCATCGAGTGAGCTGGTGACGGTATGTGTGTCTCAGGCTCAGTATGAGAATGCACGCAACATGTTGCCTGAAACGGTTCGAGTCGTGGAGATGAGTACCAATGATGCTTGGTTTAGGGATTCAGCTTGCGCCTTTCTCGTTAATGATACGGGGGAGGTCAGAGGTACTGATTGGGAGTTTAACGCTTACGGTGGCTTAAATGGTGGGCTTTATTTTCCATGGGATAAAGATGAGAAAATCGCGCAGAAAATTCTTGAAATAGAAAACCTTGATCGTTACCGCTCAACGCTTATTGCTGAGATGGGGGGGATCCAATGTGATGGTCAAGGAACCTTATTGACCACAGAGCAATGCCTACTCAACGTAAACCGAAATGCACATCTTGGTAAGGCAGAGGTTGAGCAGCAGCTTCGAGACTATATGGGAGTTGAAAAG
Source organism: Shewanella pealeana ATCC 700345 (assembly GCF_000018285.1). Taxonomy (NCBI): domain Bacteria; kingdom Pseudomonadati; phylum Pseudomonadota; class Gammaproteobacteria; order Alteromonadales; family Shewanellaceae; genus Shewanella; species Shewanella pealeana. The sequence continues at coordinate 1,464,002 of NC_009901.1, forward strand.
ATTATTTGGTTACCTCGTGGTTGTAAGTTTGATGAGACAGATGGTCATATTGATGATCTTGCTTGTTGGGTCGCTCCTGGAGAACTCTTGTTGCAGTGGACTGATGATAGCAGCGATCCACAATACGAAATCTATCAAGAAGCCTATGAGATCTTAAGTCGAAGCACTGATGCTCGGGGCCGAAAAATTATCATACATAAAATCCCCCAACCTAAGGCACTGGAGTGGACAGAGGAAGAGGCTTCTGGGCTGGATGTTGCACTGGGAACTCATAGCCGGGTAGCAGGTACTAAAATTTGCGCCTCTTATATCAATTACTACATAGGTAACTCAGTCATCATGGTCCCCGCTTATGACGACCCTATGGATGAGACCGCCCAAGCCATACTACGCAAGCTTTTTCCTAATCATAAAGTTATCGGCATTCAAAATGCCCGTGAAATTCTGCTGGGGGGAGGCAATGTCGCCTGTATTACTCAGCCACAGTACGCAGGTATTACCGCATAGAGCATACAGCAGAGATCAGAAACTATCAGCACAGGGAAGATAAGATGAATAACCAATCTAGCATGTTGTTAGCGACATTAGCGCTGTTCACCAGCTCGGTATCGGCGCAGAGTACTCTTAATATTTATAACTGGTCAGATTATATCAGCGAGGCGGCAATAGCCTCATTTGAAGCCAAAACAGGGATTAAAGTGAATTACGATGTTTATGATTCTCAGGAGCTTGCTGAAACCAAATTGCTACTGGGTAAAACTGGCTACGACCTAGTGGTGTCATCAGGTTCATTCTTACAGCGGCAGATTAAGGTAGGAGTATTTCAGCCTTTAGATAAGAGTCGTTTAAAGAACTATTATCACCTCGATCCTAAGGTCCTCAATATCGTTCAATCTTTTGATGAAGATAATCAGTATGCGGTTCCGTACATGTGGGGCACAACAGGTATTGGTTATAACATAGATAAGGCGGCTCAAATATTAGGAGAGCAGCCCTTAAATACATGGGAACTCCTGTTTCAAGCCGAAACGGTTTCAAAGTTTAGTGAGTGTGGTGTCGCCATGGTTGATGCCCCAAGCGAAGTCGTCAGTGCCATGTTGAAGTATCTAGGCAAAAATCCTAACTCGCAGAATTTAGACGATCTAAAGTTGGTTGAGGAGCGGCTTCTTGCGATACGCCCCTATATTACCTATTTTCACAGCTCTTCTTACGTTACCGACCTTGCAAGTGGCAATATCTGCTTAGCTATGGGCTGGAGTGGTGATGTATTTATGGCTGCGAATAGAGCCCTTGAGGCTAACAATGGGGTAAATGTTGACTATGTGATCCCAAAAGAGGGCGCACAAGGTTGGGCGGACACGTTTAATATCACTAATGACTCTAAAAATGTTGATGCAGCTTATGCCTTTTTGGACCATATCTTAGAGCCTAAGGTCATCGCTGAGATCTCTAATTACGTCTGGTATGCCAATGCCAACGCTGACTCGCAGCAGTATGTCGATACCGCTATTACCTCTCATCCAGGTATTTATCCGGATGAAAACACCTTGAGTAACTTGTTTGCTGATGAGGGGCGTAGCTTGAAGTTTGAACGTGCGATGAATCGTATGTGGACTCGTGTCAAGACGGGCCAATAAGCGCTCAAATTCACTGCGAGAGGGCTTCAGCATGAGTCTCTCTTAGCTCCCCCCTATTTTAGGCATTTAAAAGAGGCTTTGTATGTCCAAACTTGTCAAATTTGCAGCTATTCAACTCTCTATCAACTGGGATTTAGAACTTAATCTTTCAGAGGCAACTAAAAGAGTTAAAGAGGCAGCAGCTAATGGTGCTCAAGTCATTTTGCTTCAAGAGTTATTCGCTGCACCTTACTTTTGCAAGCAACAAAGTGCAAAGTATTTTGAATTAGCTGCCGAGATCGCAGAAAGCAGCTTAATACAAAAAATGAGTGAGTTGGCCAAGTCCCTGCAAGTCGTCTTGCCTATCAGCTATTTCGAAAAGTCTGGCAATAACTTCTTTAATTCACTGGTAATGATAGATGCAGATGGCACGATTTTAGATAACTATCGTAAGTCCCATATTCCCGATGGCCCAGGTTATAGTGAGAAGTACTACTTCAGCCCGGGAGACACAGGCTTTAAGGTATGGGACACCCGCTGCGGTCGCTTTGGAGCGGGGATCTGTTGGGATCAATGGTTTCCTGAGTTAGCACGCTGTTTGACTCTGGCAGGGGCTGAGGCAATATTCTACCCAACGGCTATTGGATCAGAGCCTCAAGCGCCAAGCTTAGATTCTAAAGGACATTGGCAGCGAACAATGCAAGGTCATGCTGCCGCAAATTTAATACCCGTTATTGTGGCCAATCGTACTGGTGTTGAAACCGATGACGGAGTTGAAACTCGGTTTTATGGTTCCTCTTTTATCACCGATCACACGGGAGAGTTATTAGCTGAAGCTAGCCGAAATAATGAGGAGGTTATTTATGCAGAAATCGATCTTCACGCGACTCACCTTGCCCGCTATAGTTGGGGAGTATTTAGAGATAGGCGGCCAGATCTATACTCACCACTATTAACATTGACAGGTAAAAGTTAGCAGTAACATTGATAGGCAATGGGCTTAACTAGAACGTTTATTAAGCCTTTAGTCAGTTGTGTACGCTAATTTAACTCAATCAGCTTCGGCACGGTTTGATTACACAGAAGCTGGTTTTACTAATTGCGAATATTTTGGCCTGCTGTGAGCCAAAGTAGAAAAGCGAGTGCAAAAATAACGGTTAGGCTAATGCCGATGATATAGAGAAAACCAGTCTTACCTTGCTTTAAGGGGACGCCGTTATAGTTAAGAAAAAGCGCCCATACCAGTGAAAGCAATATTGGTAGAATGAATAGTTTTGTCATATCCAGCCGCTCCTAAAATAACCTAGTTACCCAGTATAATATTGAAAAGTATAAATTAAAAAGGCCGCAATTGCGGCCTTTTTATTCAGTAAATGTCTGAGTTTAGCTCTTGGCCTGCTCTAGCGAGCCATTCTCTGGAGTGTAAAACTGCGTTTCATCCAGCTGGCCTTCAGACTTACCAATCACCACAGCGGTCATCATATCGCCGGTGACATTGGTGGCGGTGCGGATCATATCGATAATGCGATCGACTGCAGCGATAAAGGCGATGCCTTCAAGTGGCAAACCAACAACGCCCAAGGTGACTGTGAGCATAACCATGGCGCTGCCAGGTACGCCAGCGGTACCAACGGAGGCAACGGTCGCGGTTACGGCAATCAACATATAGTCAGTCATATCAAGTGGAATACCGTAGATTTGCGCAATGAAAATAGCCGCAATCGCTGGGTAAATACCGCCACAGCCATCCATGTTCATGGTGGCACCTAATGGCAGGACGAAAGAGCCATAACGCTTAGAGACACCCATAGACTCGGTGCAACGTGTGCTTGCTGGCAAAGTACCAAAACTTGAAGCCGTGGTGAAAGCCACTATTTGTGCTGGTATCGCTTTACGGAAAAATTGTACTGGACTCAGCTTGGCGACAAACTTAACCAAACCACCGTAGACGAAAATAATATGGATAAGTGCAGCAAGATAAATAGCACCAATAAACTTACCTAAAGGCAGTAACATCGATAAGCCGTATTCGCCAACTACCCAAGCCATTAAACCAAACACACCAATTGGGGTGAGTTGCAGTACCATGCGAGTAAGTTGGAACATCACTTCAGCGCCTGCTTCAATCGTACGCTTTAGCGGGGCTGCTTTTTCGCCGACTTTATTAATCGCAATACCGATAAGTGCAGCGAAGACGATGATCTGTAACACCTTACCTTCGGCAAGCGAAGCAAATGGGTTAACCGGGATCATATCCAATAAAACTTGAGCAAAACCCGGAACATTGCGTTCACGAACCTCAGTAGCAACCAGCTCCATCGAACCGCCCATATCAATCACAGAACCAATGGTTAATCCAATGAGAGAGGCTATAGTGCCAGTAAGCATGAACATGCCTAAGGTTTTAAAGCTCAGTCTTTTTAAACTGACTTCAGAGCCTAAAGAGGTGATGCTGACAACGATGGCGCAGAAAATGAGTGGCGCAACTAACATCTTAATTGCGCTGATAAATAGATCGCCAAGTGGCTTTAATACAGTTGCCGACTCACCGAAAATGACACCAACACCGGCGCCCAATATAAAGGCTGCTAGTACCTTCTGCCAAAATGGGATGTTTTTAATCGCTTGCCACATTATCGAATTCCAATTATTTAATTTTTATCAAGTTACTCTACGGGTGAATCTTTGTTCACTCCAGTATTAGTTTCAGGCAATAACTGTTTAAATTTACATTTAGTTACCCAATTGCCGTTCATTCTATAGATAGCGCTACTTGCAGAACAAACCGATTTAGTTATAACTTATTGTGATAAGTAAGCTTGTTTTAATAACTTTAAATCTTAACCGTGTTGCAACATTGTGGATTTTTTTACGTTTACAGTGTAAAAATGTCTGTTAATTCACAGGTTAAGGAACTTACCTCAGAATTAGACTGTCGATTAAGTTCGAGGTCTTTAAGTGTTAATTGTTATGGAAAACGACATGTTTAATAGCAATTTAATTAAAATTTCAATGCTGGTTGTTTTATCTGTAGTAGGTAATACTAGCTGCATTAATAAACAGCATGGCATCTGATATATCCAAGCTACCTCAAGATGCTCGTTTCAGAGCTCCCGTAGGATAGTTGAACAAGGCAGTGATTGAGGATAATGGTTATTCCCTTACCGATATCACTAACGCAGTGCAGGTATTCTACGGGAACTCCCGTAGGGCACGGCGAGAAGCAACATTTTTCTGTGTTATGAAATATTGAATTAGAATAACTAGTCCTACAATTTCATGCCTTGAACTCTGTCACTTCTCGACATGCTGAATCCTGCATCTTGAAGTTGTTTGGGTATATAAAATACCGCCTGTTGGAAAAAGGAGAAAGTCATTGAAAAAATGGATATTAGCCGCAGCAGTTAGTGCTGCATTAATGGGTTGCGCAGGACAGCAACAGGCCGAAACCTCTTTACCTGAAGGGGTGACTCTATTAGAGACGGTAAGTTTCAGCGGCGAGCAAGTTGGGATCCCTTACCGGAAATACCAGCTGGCCAATGGCTTGACGGTGATCTTGCATGAAGATCACTCCGATCCTTTAGTACATGTGGATGTGACTTACCATGTAGGCTCAGGCCGTGAGCTCGAAGGCCGCAGCGGTTTTGCTCACCTATTCGAGCATATGATGTTTCAAGGCTCACAGAACGTCGGTGATGAGCAGCACTTCAAGATGGTCACCGAGGCGGGGGGCACGTTAAACGGCACGACTAATACCGATCGAACCAACTATTTTGAAACGGTACCTAATAATCAGCTTGAGAAAATGCTCTGGCTAGAGTCGGACCGCATGGGCTTCTTCCTACCGGCATTAACCGAAGAGAAGTTCGAAGTACAGCGTGAGACAGTTAAGAATGAGCGCGCACAACGGGTCGATAACCGCCCTTATGGCCGTATGGGAGAGCGTTTCAATCAAGCATTCTATCCTCAGGGGCACCCATACTCTTGGCCTGTTATTGGCTGGCCTGAAGACTTAAACCGTGCCGATGTTGAAGATGTGAAGCATTTCTTCCAGCGTTGGTATGGCCCTAATAACGCCACTCTTACCATAGGCGGCGATTTTGATGAGATGCAAGTCCTGGCGTGGGTGAATAAGTATTTCGGCGAGATCCCATCGGGGCCTAAAGTCGATGCACCGAAAAAAGAATTAGTGACCCTTGATGAGACGCTTTACCTGTCGATGGAAGACAGAGTCCATTTGCCACTGCTTAGAATCGGTATGCCAACGGTTTATGCCCGCCATGAAGATGAAGCGGCACTGGATCTACTCTCTAATATTTTAGGTGGTGGTAAAACATCACTGTTTTATAAAAATCTCGTTAAAGATGGCTTGGCCGTCCAGGCTGGCGTGAATCACCCATGCCAAGAGCTGGCTTGTCAGTTCTCTATGTATGCATTGGCTAACCCTGCACGAGGCGGTAACTTGGCCGAAGTCGAGCAGGCGATGCGTGACTCGATTAAAGAGTTTGAAAAGCGTGGCGTGACCGATGACGATCTTGAGAAAGTAAAAGTAAACTTTGAGGCGGGCACCATATTTGGTCTGCAAAGCGTACAAGGCAAGGTTGCAAGCTTAGCCTTCAACGAGACCTTTTCTAATAATCCCAACATGATTGGATTTGATCTGTCTCGTTATGCCAATGTCACTAAAGAAGATGTGATGCGAGTCTTTAATAAGTACATCAAAGATAAGCCTATGGTGGTGATGAGCATTGTGCCTCAAGGACAAACTCAGCTTATTGCTAAGGCTGATAACTTTGTTGCACCTGCAGAAAAAGTCGCTAGCGTTGCGGTAGAGGAGTTAACGCTTACGCCGCAGGTAGTTTCATCATTCGATAGAAGTGTTATCCCTGCGGCGGGTCCAGCTCCTGTGCTGACCATGCCTGAACTTTGGAAAGGGAAACTTGCTAACGATATCGAAGTGATAGGTACGCAAACTAGCGAGACGCCGACGGTTGAGATTGTGGTTTATCTTAATGGCGGTCATCGACTACTCGATGTTAGCCAAGCGGGCCTTGCAGGTATGACTGCGGCGATGATGAATGAGTCGAGCCTAAAGCGTAGCTCTGAAGAGTTAACTCAGGCGTTAGAGATGCTGGGAAGTAACGTAAGCTTTAGTGCCAGTGGCTATCAAAGCCAGCTGAAGATCTCGTCACTTACTGCAAACCTCGATAAGACGATGGCGATTGTGCAGGAGAAGTTATTTGATCCGGGCTTTAAGCCTGCTGACTTTGAGCGAGTCAAACAGCAAAAACTTCAGCACTTGCAGCGTGAGTTGACCGAGCCAAACTATTTGGCAAACACGGCATTTAGTGGCTTACTTTATGGCGATAAGAGTCCATTTGGGGTTAGCAGTGGTGGCTCTCTAGAGACTGTCTCGGCAATCACTCTAGATGATGTTAAAGCCTTCTATAAGCAGCAGTACACAGCGGGAAATGCACAAGTTGTGGCTGTGGGTAACCTGAATGAAACGCAAATGTTAGCTAAACTTTCGACTCTTGCAAGTTGGAATGGAGCGGCGACACCATTGCCTGAGCTTGCCGAGTTACCAGAGTTTCAAGGTGGCAAAGTCTTTATTGTAGATAAGCCTGATGCGGCGCAATCGGTTATCAAGATAGGTAAGCGAGCATTACCGTTTGATGCCACAGGCGAGTACTTTGAGTCATACTTGATGAACTATCCGCTAGGTGGTGCGTTCAACAGCCGTATCAACCTTAACCTGCGCGAAGACAAAGGTTACACCTATGGGGCGAGGAGTTATTTCTCCGGTGGGCCTGAGCAAGGTTACTATCAAGCAACAGCAAGTGTGCGCAGCGATGTAACCACAAAGGCATTAATCGAGTTCATAAAAGAGATTAATACGTTCCAAGAGTCAGGAATGACAGATAAAGAGCTAGACTTTATGAAAAGCTCTATCTCTCAGTCAAAGGCACTTGATTATGAAACGCCATATCAAAAGGCGGGGTTGATGCGTAATATTCAACGCTATAATTTGGATGATAACTATAGTGAAAAACAAAGCGAAATCACCAATAGTATCGGTCGTAATGAGTTGAATAAATTGGCTAAAGAGCAGTTGAATATTGATGACATGGTGATCTTAGTTGTAGGGGATCGCGCTAAAATAGAGTCTGAATTATCAACACTTGGTTATCCAATTGAAATTTTACAGTTGTAAAAGACCTCGGTAGGCCATATATCCGAAAGATGGTGCCATGGATATGGCACCATCTCATCGTTTATTAGGCAGGTGGTTGATAAACGCTAATTTGGTACGACTTGAAATTTAAGTAAGTTATAGCGGGTCTACCAGACAAGTTATAAGGTTAGAGTCACGCACTAGAGAATAATGTATTGAAATCTTTCAATGAATTAGTTGGTAAGTTGTCGGATCCGGCAAGTCGGCAAGCGCTAAAATCGATGCAGCGAGGCATTGAGCGTGAAGCGTTAAGAATTGAAAAGTCGGGTCACTTGGCATTGGATAAACATCCTAAAGCACTGGGCTCGGCATTAACGCATTCGCGGATCACTACAGATTATAGTGAATCTCTACTTGAGTTTATTACGCCTGTTTTTGCTGATATCGATGAATTAGTTGAAGATCTCACTCTGACTCATGCTTATAGTGTGCGTCACCTCAACGGCCAACGCTTATGGCCTGTGAGTATGCCTTGTTATCTTGGCGATGGTGCTGATATTCCTATCGCCGATTATGGTAGCTCTAATTCAGGTCAAATGAAGAGTCTGTATCGTAAAGGTCTAACTTATCGATATGGCGCTCAGATGCAGATTATCTCAGGGGTGCACTTTAATTTCTCTGTATCAGATAAGCTTTGGCACAGATTGTATGAGCTTTCAGATAAGTCATTAAGTTTAGATGATTTTATTTCGGATTCCTATTTTGGACTTATCCGTAACTACCGTCGTCTAGTCTGGGTATTACCTTACCTGTTTGGTGCGTCACCAGCGCTGTGCAGCACCTTTATTCAAGACCCAAAGACCAGTAATTTCCCGTTTGAAGTGATTGGCGATGGTACCTTGTTTATGCCTTACGCAACGTCATTGCGTATGAGTGATTTAGGCTATACCAATCAAGAGCAAGATAACTTAAATATTAGTTACAACAGTCTCACCGATTATTTAACGGGCATGCAAGCCGCGATAAATATGCCGTCGGCAAACTTTGCAAAAATTGGCGTTAAAGTTGATGGTGAATACCGTCAGTTGAACGACAATATCTTACAGATAGAAAACGAATTTTACTCTCCAATTCGCGCCAAACGAGTGGCTAAGGGCTCTGAAAAGCCATCTGAGTCGCTAGCACGCGCAGGGGTTGAGTATATTGAAGTTAGAGCGTTAGACGTTAACCCATACAGCGCCGTAGGCATTGAAAAGTCGCAGATCCGCTTCTTAGATCTCTTCCTATTGAACTGTTTACTGCAACCATCGGCACCGTCAGATGCAACTGAAGAGGCTGAAATTGCCGAAAACTTGCAAGCAGTTGTTCTAGAAGGGCGTAAGCCAGGCTTGCTGCTAAAGCGCTCTGGTCAAGAGTTAAGCTTAACTCATTGGCTTGAGTCGTTATTTGGTAATCTAAAGCAGATAGCCCAACTGCTAGACGATGAAGGTCAAGATGACTATCAAGTGGCACTCGCTAAATGGCATAAAGCAGTCGAAAATCCTAATGAAACTCTGTCGGGTAAAATCATGGCAGGGCTAAAGGATGAGCAGGTTGATCATAGTGAGTGGGTGATGGAGCTTGCAGAGCAGTATCATCAGCAGTTAAAAGCTTACCCGCTAACAGAGAATGTAGACAAACGATATCAGCAAGATGCTGTCGAGTCGCTAGAGAAACAGGCGTATCTAGAGTCGCAACCTAGCGTCAGCTTCGATCAGTTTTTAGTCGATTACTTTAAGGTTTAGTTTTGGCGATAAAGGGCTTCAAAAGCGTATTAGGCATAGCTGCATTATTATTGATTGTATCGGGTTGTGCTTCACAATCCGATACCGCTAATCAGTGTGGCATTGTTGCGACTTATATGGAGCCCGACCGTGAGGCCGATACTTATCGAGTGGTAGTGACCCATCTCGATGGAAAACCGGTAATTTCTCAGCCTAACTACCGTTTGAGTGTGGGAGAACATACCTTTACGGTTGCCGAGTTGATTGATGCGCCGAGCTTAATGGTCAAGCTTGCTGCTCGCACGCCTAAACAACTCAAGGTGAATATTGCCTATAACCAGCGCTACCATATAGGCGCTAAACTGAATACCGACAAGGTATACAGAGGCAATGACAGTAATTTTTGGCAGCCTGAAGTGTGGCAACAAGAAGCCCACGATTGCGAATTAATCCCTGAGCTATAGCCACGCTAGTCTATCTTTTCTCTAGTTGATTTATAACACATTTCCCTAAACGCTTAATTGCATCTTTTGCCTATCAATGTGACACTAGCGCTTTGCTTTTACTGTCTATTGGTATTGTTTTTTATGAAATGGCCTGCATTATTTGCGACTGTTATTATGGCTACTCTGTTGACCGGGTGCGCCACTCCTCCACCAAAAGATCCTGAGAACCTCTGCTCTATCTATACCGAAAATCGTTCCTGGTATAGCGCGGCTAAAAATACCCGTGAGAAGTGGGGGGTTCCGGTTCACGTCCCATTGGCCATGATGTACCAAGAAAGCTCCTTTAAACACAATGCTGCGCCTCCTATGGAGTACTTCCTCGGTTTCATTCCTATTGGTCGTGCCAGCGATGCCTATGGTTATGCTCAGGCTAAGACGATGACCTGGGATGATTACGTTAAGGAAACCGGTAACTCTTGGTCGAGTCGTAGCAATTTCGACGATGCCATGGATTTTATGGGCTGGTTTATTTACAAGAGCCACAAGATTAATGGCGTATCTAAGTGGGATGCCCGTAATCAATATCTTAATTATCACGAAGGCTGGGGGGGCTACAAGCGTAAAACCTATAACCAAAAAGCCTGGTTAATTAAGGTGGCAGGTAAGGTGGATTCACGTTCTAAGCGCTATGCGGCTCAATACAGACAGTGTCAGGAAGACCTAGATTCCTCTTGGCTATGGCGACTGTTTTTTGGCTAGATAAATTTTCAATTAGGCCTCTACATCTGTAGGGGCTTTTTGTTTTCAGGCTTTTTAACTCTCCGCTCTAATCGCTAACCAATGTACTGATTTCTACTTCATTTCATATCTATTCAATAATCATATCTTTGTAGAAGTTGTAGCGAAAGGGGGAGCAGTGCTAAGTGTGTTTTTCCTCTTGAATACTTCTCATGATTAGCTAAACATTCAAAATGCCGTCGTTTTCTGCCGGTATATCGGCTTTGCTCAGTCAATAGCTAATTTAAAAGCTAAGTTATTAACGGTTTTTTAATGATGGGAATAGCCCCGTGTTCGTCACAGTCCATAGCGTAACGGGCTTAAGGGGAGAACCTGATTAAACCGTTTAATTAATCATGTGTAATTTTACTGGTTTGTTATACATATGTATGAATAAGTTATTTGCAGTTGAGGCAAACCTTAGGGATAATTGCGCCACAGGCTTGGGGGAAGCCTGTTTACTAAGTGCGCTAAATTTCAGTATAATGCGCGCAAATATAATAATGTACCGCCCTACTCAAGGACTTAAAATGAGCAAACCATTTGTTGCAGTATTAATGGGATCTGATTCAGATCTGCCTACAATGCAAGCCACCCTCGATGTGCTTCGAACTTTCGAAATCAACTTTGAAGCAAAAGTCACTTCAGCGCACCGTACGCCTGCTGCTACGCATGCCTACGTAACTGATGCTGAAGCGCGTGGTTGTAAAGTCTTTATTTGTGCTGCAGGTCTTGCTGCACACTTAGCTGGTGCTGTAGCGGGTATTACTACTCGTCCAGTAATCGGTGTTCCAATTGATTGTGGTCCACTACAAGGCCACGATGCACTTTTATCAACCGTAATGATGCCTGGCGGCGTTCCAGTAGCAACTGTTGCTATCGGTAGTGCTGGCGCTAAAAATGCGGGTTACCTTGCTGCGCAAATGTTAGCTGTAGGTGATGATGCACTTGCTGTAGCCGTTAAAGAAGAGCGTGCTAAGTCTGCTGAAGCTGTTCAAGCTAAAGACGCAGCTCTACAAGCTAAACTAGCTTAATTTAACAGGCACTTAGCCTGTCAATATCAAATGCTGCCTAGATACTTTCTAGGTGGCATTTTTTATGCCTGTTAAACTTGTATAACTAGACAATAGTCTGCCTAGGATGCAGACTCAATAAGCGAAAAAATTAAGCTAAGGAAGATACCGTGGAGCAACCCTTGCCCTCAGATGATAAATCTAGTGAGGTCGATTCTGATCAAGCCTTGATGTTGCAATACGCCGCAGGCAGCACTCGAGCTTTTGAGCTACTTTACAATAAGCACAAAGGTTCGCTATATCGCTATTTCGTTCGGCAAATTTATGATCAACAGTTAGCAGAAGACCTCTATCAGGAAACTTGGAGTCGAGTGATAAAGGCGGCCAGCAGTTATGAAACCAGCGCGAAATTTACCACTTGGCTATATCGTATCGCTCATAACCTCATTATTGACCATGTTAGGGCACTTAAGCCGGTGAATAACTTCAGTGAAGTATTCGAGGCAGAGCAAGACGTTGAGACACAGCTAAGTAACGATGATTTTAACCCTGAAGGGCAAATGTTAGACAATCAAAAAGCAATCTTGCTTAAAGGCTGTGTTGCTAACTTACCTCAAGTGCAGAAAGAGGCGTTTGTGCTAAACGTCGAGATGGGTTTTACCGCTGCGATTATTGCCGATATTGCTGGAGCGACATTAGAAGCAACAAAGAGCCGTATTCGTTATGCCTATAAGGGGCTTAAAGATTGCGTAGACTTAAAATGGCAAGGAGCTGAGCATGACAGATAAAGAGCATGAAGCAGTTGAGGCTGAAATTAAGTCGCTTTATCAACAAATCGATAAAGAGCAGCCTTCGAGTCAGCTAGATGAACAGATCTTAACTATGGCCCGTAGTCGTACAGCTAAGCCTCAGCAGAGCCAGTCTTTTTGGCGTAAATACCGCTGGCCTTTATCTTCAGCCGCCTCCGTTTTCGTGGTGGTAACCCTGTTTGTGATCAACCCTGCTATGAAAAGTGGCGATGTATTAGAGCAAGGTGAGCCAGTGATGATGTCATCTCCGCCTAAGCCACAGATGATGCGCTCTATGGATAGCCCTAACCAAGTGGCAGAACATTTGGATGAGCAGACTCCTCAGACAGTGCAGGGCAATGAGTCTAAGTCTGCAGATCCCGATTTAACTGCACAACTGGATAATATTGAGCAGTTACTTCGAGATAAGGACATTACAGAGGCTAATCGCTTACTAAAATTATTGGCCGAGCAGCAGCCGCAGCTATTGGAGCCGAGCCATCCACTGAATGCAAGGTATATAGCATTGAAAAAGGCGCTGATGTCAGGGCATTAACAAGCCGCACAGATGGCACTGAGTGACGCTAACAATATCTAAGCCCGCATTTGCGGGCTTTTTTTTGGGTTATATTTTACTAAAAGTTTTGCTTAGAGAGTACCACTTAAGGCTCTTTTGATTAGTGCTCTTGGCTATAGCATCTAGCAACCGCTTTTATTAGAGCGATTTAAACCAATCCCAAATACCAAGGGAGGTCCCCTCTAAAATATCGATACCAAGCATAGACTTTAATAGGTAGAGAAGTAGCAATCCAAAAGCGAGTGATATCAAGATAAATGCCAGCACGCTGAGTAAAAACAAGACCAATGAAAGCTGCTTTTCCTTGCGAGTGTAAGCGCGATTGTTACGACCAAGCAGGAATACATAGAAAAAACGCCAACCCAGAAAAGGCAGATAGAAACTACCACGACTATCTATCATATGTTTTTGCCATCTGTTGTTGGTTAATGCTCGCCTTAGGTAGAGTAGCTGAGGTTCTGAAAAACTATCGGCATGGCTCTTAGGCATATTGCTAAGGGCTCGGTTAACACTTGAATCATCTTTAAGAGACGGGCGAAGATAGTCTTTTGGCATTCATTCCTCATGATCATTCATTTTGCGCATGATGGTTAAAAGTTAAGCATAGCAGTTATAGAACTTGGACTATTTTAGTTATTTTGTCTTATGTCGATGAAACACATTTGCTAATAATTATTTGGGACTCTTTTGCTGCTGCTTTGTGAAAAGTTTGCTACCTTGTTGCCTTGAAATTAATTCTTTTAAGAACAATAACAATAGGATTGGTAGCTCAGATGAAACTCCGTCACTCTCTCGCATGCTGCATGCTTGCCTTAGGCACCATTAGTATTTCCCCCTCTTTTGCCGCTGAGTCCACTGTAAAGCCAGGTTACTTTCGTGCGCCAGCTTTGAATCAACAGACTTTAGTCTTTACCGCAGAAGGCGATCTTTGGACCCAATCTTTAGGGGACGCTCAAGCGAAACGCCTGACAAGCCTACCTGCACAAGAATTGGGTGCGACAATCTCCCCCAATGGCAAGTCAGTGGCTTATGTCGCCAACTATGAAGGCTCGACAGAAGTTTACGTTATCCCTATCGCTGGTGGGCAAGCAAAGCGGGTGAGTTTTGAAAATAGCCGGGTTCGGGTTCAAGGCTGGACCGCCGATGGCAAGGTACTTTACTCAACCGACAATGCATTTGGTCCGGCGAACTACTGGGTGCTTAGAACCGTCGAACCCGATACTTTGATAACGGTAGACTTACCGTTAGCCGATGCGATCGAAGGCGCGATAGATGACAAGGGAGAATACCTTTACTTCACTCGATTTGGTCTACAGACCACTGGCGATAACGCCAAGGTTTATCGCGGCGGCGCTAAAGGCGAGCTGTGGAAGTTCAAGTTAGCCAGTAAGCAAGAAGCCACGCCACTGACTCAAACTCATCAAGGTTCTGTTAGGCAGCCAATGCTTTGGCAATCAAGGCTGTATTTTATTAGCGATAGTGACGGCAATGACAACATCTGGTCTATGGCGACCGATGGTAGTGATGCTAAGCAGCATACCCATTACACTGACTGGCAGGTTCGCGGCGCAAGACTAAATCAAGGTCGTATCGTTTTTCAACAGGGAGCTGACATCAAGCTATTTGATATCGCCTCTGGCAAAGAGCAAACCCTTGATATTGAGCTTATCTCCGATTTTGCACAAAAGCGTGAGCATTGGGTTAAAGAGCCGATGAAGTACGCGACTTCGACCACGTTAGCGCCCAAAGGCGACAAGGTGGTGATCACCGCACGTAGCCATGTGGCAATTGCGGGCACCGATGGTCAACGCTTAGTTGAAATTGCACTGCCTAAACACAGCCGAGTTCGCAGTGCGGTAATGAGTCAAGATGGCGCTTGGGTTTACGGTATTAGTGATGCCTCTGGTGAGCAAGAGGTATGGCAGTTTGCCGCCGATGGCAGTGAAGAGTCTAAGCAGCTGACTAAAGACGCTAAAACCTTAAGGCTTAACCTACACCTATCCCCCGATGGTCGCTATCTTGCCCATGATGACTATGACGGCAATGTTTGGATGCTCGATCTTAAAAAGGGGAGTAACAAGAAGATCATCACCCAAGGCGAAGGTCTAGGCCCTTATGCCGATATTGTCTGGTCGGCAGACAGCCGTTTTATTGCTTTAACTAAAGCAGAGATGGGCAAAGCGCGACCACAAATCGTACTGTATTCGCTAAATAAAAATCGTGCAGAGTCTTTGACCAGCGATAAGTATGAGTCCTTTTCGCCAAGCTTTAGTGCCGATGGTGATTGGTTATACTTCCTGTCTAATCGAAAGTTTGTTTCTACCCCGAGCTCACCTTGGGGAGACAGAAACTTAGGCCCTATGTTTGATAAGCGCACCCAAGTTTTTGCTATTGCCCTCAATGACGATGCGCGTTTTGCTTTTCAAAAGCCTAATGAGCTGATGTCTGAACCTCAAAAAGCCGATGACAATGAGGTAGAGACAGAGGTCGAGTGGGGCGGTCTATCTAGTCGTCTATGGCAGGTGCCTATTGCCGCAGGCAATTATGACTCTCTACAGATGGCGAAAGATAAGTTCTATCTACTCGATACGTCGACCAGTGGTAAGTCGACGCTTAAAGTGGTGAAATTCGATGTGCTAAGCCCTAAGGTTGAGACTTTTTCCAAGGATGTTGGCGAGTATCAACTATCTCAAGATGGCGAAAAATTGTTTATCCGTAAGCAGTCTAAGCAGGGTAGCGAAATGCTGATTGTCGATGCGGGTGACAAGTTGCCTAAAGAACTTAACCACGCCAAAGTACAAACCAATCTGTGGCAACTCGCCATCGAACCTGCAGCGGAGTGGCAGCAGATGTTTGAAGATGCCTGGTTGATGCATAGAGACTCTTTCTATGACAAAAATATGCGCGGTCTTGACTGGCAAGCAACTAAGGCTAAGTACCAACCTTTGGTCGATAGGCTCACGGACCGACATGAGTTAAATGATCTCTTTATGCAGATGATGGGCGAGCTAGATTCACTTCATTCGCAGGTGCGTGGTGGCGATGCGCCTAAAGATCCGAGCAAAGCTAAATCGGCAAGCCTAGGGGCGCGACTCGAACAAACCAAGGCTGGCGTCGTTATTGAGCATATCTATCAGGGCGACCCAGAACTACCTGCACAGGCGGCGCCATTAATGCAGATGGGCGTTAACGCAAAGGTGGGAGACCTGATCGTCGCTATTAATGCTAAAAAGCTCAGTAATATTGCCGATGTGACTAAACTTTTGCGCAACCAAGCAGGCAAGCAGGTTTTGCTCACCCTTAAACGCGGCAGTAAAACCCACCAGACCATAGTTAAACCCGTCACGGCGTCTAAAAATGCCAAGCTCAGATATGTTGATTGGGTGCGTCACAATAGTGATGAAGTCAGTGAAAGTAGTGACGCTAAGATAGGTTATCTGCACCTATACGCTATGGGAAGCGGAGATATCGCCAGCTTTGCGCGCGAGTTTTATGCCAATGTCGACAAAGAGGGTTTGATTATCGATGTGCGCCGTAATCGCGGCGGTAATATCGATAGCTGGATCATCGAAAAGTTACTGCGCCGCACCTGGGCATTTTGGGCACCAACTCATGGTACCCCATCGGGTAATATGCAGCAGACCTTTAGGGGCCAGCTGGTGGTGTTGACCGATCAGTTGACCTATTCAGATGGCGAAACTTTCTCGGCAGGGGTAAAGGCGTTAGGGATTGCGCCCTTGATAGGTAAGCAAACCGCGGGTGCAGGTGTCTGGTTGTCTGGCCGTAACTCTTTGACTGACAACGGCATGGCACGGGTTGCTGAGTATCCGCAATATGCTATGGATGGTAGTTGGATTATCGAAGGCCGTGGCGTCAGCCCAGACATTGAAGTGGATAACTTACCCTATGCGACATTTACAGGCCACGATGCGCAGTTAGAAAAAGCGATCAGCTACTTGAAGGGGGCGCTACAGGAGCAACCCGTTCACGAGTTAACGCCCAAGCCAATGCCTACAAAGGGCATGGCTGAAGACGTATATAAGGCGTTTTAATCGTAAGTAACGCCAATCTCCACTTTGTCGAGGTTGGCGTTAAATAGCAGTTTTAGGGCGTTATTAGCTAAGCAGTTCCCAGGTTAATAACGCCTATTTTCTTATAAATTAATTTGATAAAAGTATTGAATGTTAACTGTTTAAGACACTAAACTGATTAAAAACTAGCTGCATTATTTGAGAGTGAACAGGCTTTATGTGCTTGTTCATTTCGGCCAGATGCGAGCTTGTCGGTGACTAAAGGAATGAGTATGACTGAAGAAAAGGGTGTGACTGCGGACGAGGACGTTACAAAAGGTGAGCAGAGTAACGAGCCCGAAAAAGCCGAGAACAACAAGAATACTAAAATTCGCAAAGCCACTAATATCATCTTAATCGTCGTCAGTTTCCTCTTCGTTTTTCATCTTATCGCCGACCGATTTATCCCCTCAACCGATCTCGGTCGCATACGTGGCTATGTGGTTCCTATTGCCCCTCAGGTCTCTGGCGAGATTGTTGATATCTTAGTTGAGCCTAACACCTTAATAAAACAAGGTGATGTACTCGCCAAGATTAATCCACAAGATTATGAAATTGCGCTGCAACAAGCGGAGCAATCACTCAAAAAGGCCGGACAAAATGTCGGTGCTCAAACGGCTAATGTTGCCGCCGCTCAAGCTAAGGTCACCAATGCTCAGGCTAATCTAACCAATGCCCAAGTTCAGTCTAAGCGTATTTTTGCCATGGTTGATAAAGCGGTTATGTCACAAGCTGATGCCGATAATGCCCGCGCCGAGCTGACAAAAGCAGAAGCTGGCGTTGCTAGTGCTAAGGCCGATCTAGCCAAAGCCAAGGAACGTTTAGGCGCCGAAGGCGAGAATAATACTAATGTAAAATCGGCCCTATTGAGTCTAGAAAAAGCCCAGCTGGATCTAACCCGAACTTCTATTACGGCACCGACCAATGGCGTAGCCTCAAACTTTCGATTAAAAGAGGGGATTTACGCCAGTGCAGGCCAGCCAGTCATGACTTTTATCTCGTCGGAAGATGTGTGGATTGAGGCTTACTTTAGAGAAAACAGCTTAGGCAATATGCAGCCAGGTGACAAAGTTGAGTTTGCCCTCGATTATGCCCCAGGAAAGGTCTTTCAAGCGACAGTTGGCAGCATAGATTACGGTATCGACTGGGGACAGAGTGAGCAGACGGGCAAGTTGGCACAAGTGTCAGGCCAAACAGGCTGGTTGCGTCAGGCCCAGCGCTTTCCTGTCACGATCGTATTACCTGCAAAAGAAGCTATGGGCTTAAGGCGCGTGGGTGGGCAGGTTGATGTAATTGTCTACACCAGTGACAGCAGTATCATTAATCTATTTGGTAAATTCTGGATCCGCCTCGTGAGCTGGTTCTCTTATGTCAGATAGTCATCAACACCAGCGCTCATTTGCTTCAGCAAATAGGGGACATGCGACTGAAGAGGCCATTTATACTCGTAGAGTATTGCGTTTCACCCTTGGGATAGGCCTTGCTGTTGCTGTGTCAGCCATTTGGGCCTGGCCGTTGGCCTTTATTGTGCCGGTATTTGTGGCTAAGTTTTTGGTTGATAGGCAAGAGCCCACAATACAGACAGTGTATGAGCTGCTTATCTCGATGATTTGTACCATAGGCTTAGCTTGGTTGGTGAGCTTTGGCCCGACTCATTACCCTATGGTGTTATTGCCATTGCTTGCCATGATGATGCTATGGGGCTATTACCTGTTTAGCGATCCTAAGTGGAATTTCTTTGCCACCATTTTTATTGTGGCGACTCTGCTGCTGCCCTACCTGAGTCTATTGCAGCCCGGTGCAGCGATAATGGTGGGCGTGGGATTGAGCTTTTCAGGCGTAGTTGCAGTCGCTATTTTCGCATTGCTACACGCCTTGCTTCCTGATCTGTCACCGAAGAAAGAGCAGTTAGCCGATGCCCAGCAGAGCCATGATGAGCGAACCCATGAGGCATTTCGTGCGCTAATTATCGCTTTCCCTGTGATCTGTTTTTTCTATTTTCTAGAGATCTCAGGTGCACTGCTGACCATGATCTTTATTGCTATTTTGTCTTTGCAGGCTGCGGGGGCAAAAAGTATCAAGGTGAGCCTGTTTCTATTGGTGACTAATGGGATTGGTGGCGCGTTAGCCGTTGTGTTTTATAACTTACTCACCATAGTGCCCGAGATCCAATTTTATATTGGCATGTCGATGTTAGCTGCCTTGTTCTTTGGCCAAAAAATCTATGCCGACCCGGCAAAAGCCCCTCTCTATGCGGGGATCTTATCTGCATTACTTGTGGTTGTGGGCTCTACAGCATCGTCGACCGATAAAGATGTGACAGTGAATTTTTACCTGAGGATCTTGCAGCTATTTTTAGTGGGTGTTTACATGATTTTTGCCTCTTTCTTTTTAGAGTCCAGAGACTGGAAGTTCTTAAAGAAGCGTAACAGCTTATAAGTCATTGTGGTGTCAGCAAAGGGCAATTAATTAGTTGTGATAAGTAATAGTATGGACACCATATTTACAGCAAGTGCAGTTAGTAGCGCGGCTGTTTATAAACAAGCTTGATTAATTGAGCATGCGCCTCTGAGATAAAGCTTGATAAAGGATTGGTTAAGCAAGATTGTGATATATAACTGAATCAATAACTTGATTCGTATGCTATATGTTCAATGGCGCAGAATCTTAATGAACGGATACGACAAAGAGTGCATCGACCACTCATCATTTATCGATAAGGATGAAACTATGTTTCGACTAAATAAACTTAAGCTTGCAGTAGTGGCTTTACCTGTATTACTAGTTGGTTGTGCGACAGGTGATACCCCAGAAGCTAAGAAGATGCATGCCAGAGAAGAGACACAAGCAGCGCTACAGGAGATCTATACCGAGCATCCAGCGGCTAAGACGGCTGTTTCAAGTTCGGTTGGCTATGTTGTTTGTACTGGTAGTAATAGTTATCTGTTTGCCTTATCGACTGGTGGTGGCATTTGTGTGCTGCATGAAGGCAGCAAGCTTTCTTACTACCGCTTTGCAACCGGTGGTGTTGGCGCGGGTATTGGTTGGAAGCAGATGGCGTTTGTACAGGCGTTTACTCAGCGTGATGCATTGACTCGTTTTAAAGAGTCGGGATATGAGGGCCAAGCTCAGGCTGAAGCGAGCGCCGAATATGAAGGCAGTGGTGAGCAAGCATCGGCAAACCAGTCAGTTGATGTGTCTGGTGTGAAGACCTATCAAGTTAACTTGATGGGCGCGGCAGCTCAGGCAACCGTACAGGGCTACAAGTATTGGCAAACTGACTTTAGCGATGATTTCGTTGAAAACGATGGCTAACACTTAATTTATCAGGCACAAAAAAAGCTAGGTTATCACCTAGCTTTTTTTGTGCCTGATAGAGCCGCTCTAACAGCGCTTATTTGATTTCAAATATTGTCTCAGGGCTTAAGCTATTAGCAATAAAACAATTACTGTGAGACTTTTCATGGATTTTGGCGATAACGTCTTGATCAACTTCGGTAGCAAACTCAACCATTGGGCTCAAGACTATTTTACTGACAAAGATTTTTCCGGCTGCATTCTTACCAAGTTCTGCATAGGCTTTATCTTGATATGAGATTATAGGCAGACGCTTTAGATGCGCAATAGTTAGGAAGGTTAACATATGGCAGGAGCTTAGCGCAGCGAGTAGACTTTCTTCTGGGTTAACATGAACGGCATTGCCGCTATATTCAGGGGCGGATGAGCCCTGGACTTGCTGACCGCTGCCAAATGTGATTTGGTGATCTCGGCAGAAGCTTTGTGGTTCTACAACTGGCTCTGCAGATGTATGCCAACTGAGATTAATATTAAAACTCATACTGATAACTCTTTTAATAGATGAATATACAAATGCTTGCCTATCGACTAGGGAAAAGTATTTAAACTAACCCTTTGAGTCAATAAGTTGCAACTGCAAAAACTACAGGGAGTGTACTCGTAGAAAGGAGATGCTAGTTTGATTTTAATCAACAGGGTGAATTTACGTTGATATGGCCTGAGAACAATAGGATTTTAGAGAAAGAGTAAGTTTGTCCTTACTGTCTTCGAGTGAGTTGCAAAATTTAGTCAGGGTTATACTGATTGGTATTATTTATCATGAGCGTTTTGGCTTGTCTCTACAGTAGGTTTGCATACTTGCTAACTGTAGTTGCTGGGACTTAGCGTTTACCGTCGCCGCTCGAGCATCGTCATTGTTTGATAGATAGTAAGCCGTTATAGGGGAGAGCCCATTGCCGTTTCCTGTGGCAACCCCTGCCATGTCTGCATAAATCTGGTACTGAAGCTTGGCTTTTTTATATTCCACATACCCTTCGACTTTCTCCCCTTGGTTAGGCTGCTTTGGCTGTGCGGGGAGTGTTTGTGGGGGATTGGCGTCTAGAGCTTGCTCGCTAAGAGCTGTAGACTTAGCGCTAAGGGTCACGGTATCGATTTGTACCACGGCGGCACCATTTGATTGAAGAGTTTGCTGGCTGTTAAATGGTGAACTTGAACTTGAACTTTTCTGGACTTGGTTAAGGTTATTTGCCTGTGCCGTGTTGCCTACTTGCTGTGGGCTATGATTTGAAACAAGTGGACTTAAAACAGGCGTATTTAAAGCAGGCGAATTTGAAACAAGCATCATCTTTCCATGTCAGTCTTATTTATAATTATGACCTTAGCGTTTAATAGCTGTACATAAGCTGAACCAGATTTTAAATGCTTCTTTAGAATTGGTATTAGAGCAAAAAATGCCTTTTGCCCTAACTTAAACGTAAGGCAAAAGGCTTATCGATGCTGTGAGCCAGAGAACTAGAACTAGAGAGCCGTGTCCGTTTGTTTTCTGATTAACTCTATGCAGGTTGACGCTATTGTCAGTAGCGTCCAACTATCATCAATTAAACCCAACTAGAATCGAGCTAAATACAGTACTTAATGCCATAGAGTAAGGCAGAAACTTAGCACGATAGCTCAACATTAGAATAACCAACAAGCCTGCAAAAGAAAGCAAACCAAAGAATAGGATGCTGCCGTAAGCGGCACCTAGGTTGGCGATACATCCCCAATAAGTGCCTGCTACCGCAAGCCATCCTGCAATATATAAAACTTTAGCCTGTGTTGGACTCGGAGCCTTGCCAAAAGTGTCTCGATAGTGAGAGAACATAGCTAACGCTAATAAGCCAAATGCGAGGTAGCTAAATCCTAATAGACTTAAGATCACGCTCTATACTCCTTCTTTCGTCGCAGATGAGGTGTTGACTCTCATCCGATTGTTTTCACTGCGTGTATTCACGGTTCTTTTTGGTATGACACCTTGTTTGCTACCAAGTTTCGTTCGCGCAAAAATAAGCGAGAGCCCGAAAAATACGCACATTAAATCAAAGCCCACTAAAGCCCACTGTTTCTGCGCAATGTTAGTTAATAAATCACTATTTGAGGTCAATGCGTTTAAGACTGGAATGGCGATTAAGGCTATTGCCGTCACTGTCATAACAAGGCGCCAGGCGGTGAGCGTACGGTTGATACAGGCTAATAACGCGACACAAGCAAGTGCGATAAAGAAGCTATTAACTTCCCACTGCGCGCGATTAACCAGATCGACAGGTAACAGACGGTTGGCGTAGAAGAAGGCCGCAGTGGCTAAAGGCAAACCTGTGATGAAAGTCAGGTTTAGTCCTTCTACTAGGCGTAAGCCCAAACTGGCTTTCACACCTTGTTTAATCTGCTTTTGTTGTTTCTGGCGAACTTTCACTGCCCAGAGTAATGTTCCCGTTGTAATCATGGCGCAGCCTAAGATGCCACTAATGAAGAATAGTGCGCGCAGCACAGGCTCTGCGAAGCGTCCGGTATGCAAGGCAATTAAGGTATCATGAGTATTATGCGCGCCCGACTCAGGCTCTATGCCTGGGCTGAGCAACTCAGCATTGGTACCGTTAAAGGTAATCGCCGTTCTTCTGTCAGTAACCGCTTCTCCGGTCTCTTTATAGAAATTAACCCGGCTATTTTGATCGCTTGGGTTATTAACAACGACCTGTTTGAGCGGGGCTTGACCCCAGATATCTCTGACCTCGGGTAATAGCGTACTCAAGGATACCGTTTGTGCCTCAATGCCTATAGGGCTAACCTGTACTCTGCTTGGCCTTAACTCCTTACTAAAGGCTTTAAAGTCGCCATCATAGGCCGTAATAACACCCCATGGCATATACATCACCATCAGCGTTACAAGACCTGTGTAAGTGATCATCAGGTGATAAGGCAGGGCAATCACTGAGCTGACATTATGGGCGTCTAACCATGAGCGACTGCCTTTGTTACGTCTAAAGCTGAAAAAATCCTTAAAAATACGCTTATGGATCACTATGCCGCTAATCAGTGCTAAGAGCATAAACATGGTACAAAAGCCGACTATCCAACGAGCGACTTTAGCGGGAATGTAGTGCAGGTCAAAGTGCAAACGATAGAAAAAATGTCCACCTTTCGATTCGCGTACCTCCGTGACCAACTCTTCGGAATCAGTTCTGGCAATATGCTCAATAAACTTACCCCGACGCTGACCCTCTTCAGGCTGTGTTTGCCAGCTGTAGCTCATATAGGGCTTACGGTCGGTAGGGAAGTTAACTCGCCAGTCTCGCGCATCGGGAGCATGTTCTTCTAAATAGCGCTGAGCACGCTCAAGTTCATTGGTTACCTTCGTAGCGTCATACTGCTGGAACACGTTTTTATGCAGCTCTGGCTTGCTCCACAACGTCATCTCATAACGGTAGTAACTGAGTGTGCCAGCAAAAAATACCAGCAATAATATCCAACATACGAGTAAGCCAACCCAAGTGTGCAACCAAGTCATGCTGCGAAAAAAAGTCTCTTTCATTGTTTAACCTATTGCCAGAGTAAGCAGGTAGAAAAGCCCACTAAGTAACACAAGATCGCTTAATGCACGCCAATGGCTCTGTACACTAAAGGCCCATATAGCCGCACAGGCGTAGACTGCGAATGACAACATCATTGCCGTTAGTACGTTGTCTATCGGGGAAAAGGGCAGTGTTAAGGCGAGAACACTCGAAACCGTGGCGGCTAAAAGATAGCCTGCAAAAATAGCAGAAAAGGCGCGGTAGCCAATCTTCACTCTGTCTGAATTCAGAGTTAGATGTAAGTTTGTTTTTGTTGTTTGCACTTCGGCGTACACCTATTTGACGTAAGTTTGAAAAGCACATGAGAAAGTGATGACATTCTACATCAAACGATGTAACTGATAACTGTTTTCATTCGTGTTTACTTTGTCAGCTTGCAAACTTGGGATATAGCTCGCAAATATTTAAGCGTTAAAACGCGCTCCAAGAAACGTTAAACGGACCAAGGTTTGCCTATTGTGACTGCATGGAAATGTGAATGATTTTGCGCGTAAGTGACTGATGCGAGGTAAACATCAAAATAAAATTAAATTTATTTGAGCAAAGAGTGATAAAAATCAAGCCAAAGCAAATTTTTTTGTCTAAATTAGTAGAGGTATAACGAGGTTAGATTGCTGTTTGCTAATACTCAGTATCCTTACGAATGCCACCATTAGCTTATGTTTTAACCATAGTTATTCGGTCGCTTGATTAAAATTATCAATATAACAAAATGTGTACTTCCCCTATATAGACTGGGCTGCAGCGAATTATTAGGATAATTTCTTCAAGAATTTGTATAAATTATTTTTAATAAAGCTTGTAATTTAAAGCGAAAGCCTCAAATGTATTAGGTAGAAGTCATTGTAAAAAGGAAAACCTATGAAAATAAATCTTTCTGGTCACCACGTTGAAATTACAGACGTAGTAAGACAGCATGTCCAAGAGAAGTTTTCGAAGATAGAGAGTCATTTTCCAACCCTGATCGCCCTAGATATTATCGTTTCGAAAGAGCACGGCCAGTTCCAGGTTGAAATTAGAACCAATTATGAGGGAAGTCGAATTTCGGCGTCTGGTAATGATCCCGTTATGTATCCCGCGATTACCAACGCAGCTAAAAAACTCGATGCGGCACTAAAGCATCGTAAAGGTCAACTAAAGGCCGATCTGCATTCTAAGCCTGTTGTGACGACACCTGAGATTGCACATGAGAAAGTTCAAGAGATGAACTTAGTCTAATCTCCAAGATCGATTCTTGTCATTAGACAATAGATAATAAGCCCCCGCTACCTAACGGTGACGGGGGCTTTTTTTGACCGTTTTCTATTGGATATTGTTCCTGGTTAATCGCTTTCAGCTTTAGAAAATTCAGTATGATTTTCCTTAGGAGGTGGCGTCCAGCTGCGCTCCACTTTTGAAAAGCTGCGATAACGCTCGTCTTTCATCGCTTCGCTTAGAGTTTCTTCAAGCTGGATAAACATATCGCGATAATGTACTAGGTATTTATCGTCTTCGGTGAACTGTTTCCAAGCCTCATACAGAGTGTCTTTATGAGTCGTTTCGGTCTCATAGAAAGTTGCACGCTGTTGCTCGGCCTTAAACGGGTGTACGCCAAGTTTTATCAGTGCATGCTTACCTAAATTGAGCGCCGAATGGAAGGTCTCGCTTACCATAAAGTCAGCCCCCGCATTACGAAGACGATACAGGTGCCTTCGATCAAAGGCGCGAGCCATCACGATCACATGGGGATGGGTATGCTTGATATATTCGACTAAACCTACGGCTCGTTCAGGATCATCTATGGCAATGACAAGCATCTTAGCCTGCTCGATACCTGCAGTATGGAGTAAGTCGGGCTGAGTGGCATCGCCGTAATAGCTTTTTGTATTGATTTTCCTTAAGTTTTCGATTTGCTGAACTTCATGATCCAGTACGACTGTTTTAACACCATTGGTCACCAGCAGGCGATTAACTATCTGCCCAAAGCGGCCGACTCCGGCAATAATCACAGTGCCTGTCTCGTCGATATCATCAGGCTCTCGTGTATTTTCTGTTTTTTCATAGCGGGGTAAAATGACTTTATCAAACAGAATGAATAGGCCTGGTGTGAGGAACATGGATATGGCAACCACTAGTGACAGTAACTGAGCAAGCTCGGTAGGGATCACATGGTTTTGCACTGTGTAACTCAGTAGCACGAAACCAAACTCACCCGCTTGCGCTAGGCTCAAGGCAAATAGCCAACGGTCACTGCCCCTGATCTTAAAAATAAAGGCCAGTACCAGTAATACAGCGGCCTTAATCAGAATGACCCCAAGGGTCATTGCCATCACTGGGCCGATATTACTGAGCAGCACATCGAAGTTGATGCCTGCGCCCACGGTAATAAAAAATAACCCGAGTAATAGCCCCTTGAAAGGCTCGATATTGGACTCAAGCTCGTGTCTAAACTCACTGTTTGCCAATACAACGCCCGCAAGGAAGGTGCCTAGTGCGGGAGATAGCCCTACGAGGCTCATGAGTGCAGCAATACCAATAACCAGCATAAGCGCGGTGGCAGTAAAGATCTCCCTAAGTCCTGAGCTGGCGACATAGCGAAATAGCGGACGACTCAAATAATGACCGCCAATCACGACGCTAGCGATGGCCATCAAGACGACCACTCCGTAAGCCCAGCCCGGCAGACCTGCGACGAGCGAAAGCTCCTCATGGTGCTCTGCAGCACTTTGGGTGACAGACTGAGCTTTTTCGACGAGTTCAGGCAAGGCCAAGAGCGGGATAAACGCCAGCATAGGGATCACGGCGATATCTTGAAATAACAGCACCGAAAAGGCATTCTTTCCGCCTTCGGTTTTGGTTAGACTCTTCTCATTGAAGGTCTGCAGTACGATAGCGGTCGATGACAGCGAGAAAATCATTCCCACCGTGAGGGCGATACTCCAGCCATAGCCGAAACTCAGGGCGATACCCATCACCACTAAGGTAGAGAGTCCTACTTGAAGTCCACCTAAACCAATAAGTTTATTGCGCATATTCCAGAGCATCTTGGGCTCAAGTTCGAGACCTACTAGGAATAGCATCATCACCACGCCAAATTCGGCAAAGTGCTGCAGTGTGTTGGTTTCGGCACCGACCAGACCAATAATAGGCCCTATTACTACCCCTGCCATTAAATAGCCCAGCACTGAGCCTAGGCCGAGCCGCTTAGCAATAGGCACGGCGATGACGGCGGCGCATAAATAGATAAAAGCTTGAATAAAATAAGCAGTCATAATTAGTGCTCCCGGATCAATTGGTCGAGGTGACCATTGAGTTTTTCAAGGGATTGAGCCTGTTCGATATCGAATCTGTCCTCACTAAGTGCCTTGAGTGTTCGAACCCACTTTTGCACATGGGTATCGACTCGGTTTTCCTCTGAGGCGCTGCGAGCGCAGAACAGGGCAAAAGGCGCTAAGAACTTCATACCGGTTAAGTTGGCCATCTGCTCAAGGGGGCGAAGTAGCTCTCTTAGGGTAAAGTGATTGTAGCCATCTTCATTGTAGGCGGCTTCACTGCCCCCTGCGCTAAGTGCACACAAAAAGGTTTTGCCACATAGGGTTTTACCTTTAGTACCGTAGGCAAAGTTGTACTCTAAGACCAGATCTTGCCACTCTTTTAAAATGGCTGGAGTGGAGTACCAGTACAGCGGAAACATAAAGACCACTATGTCGTGGTCTCTGAGTCTTTGTTGTTCTTTATCGATATTGATCCTGAAAGTGGGGTATTCACCATAGAGATCAATGGCAGTCACGTTCGGCTGTAATTGGGTCGCTTTAAACAGGGGAGTGTTGATTTCAGATCGTTCTTGGGAGGGATGTGCATACAATACGAGGATTTTTTTTGCCGCGAGTGCCATTTTTTATCCAGTCAGTTGACATAACAGATTGTTATTTAATCTAGCATAGACAGCAAGATGCGCTAAGTTTTTTTGAGATTTGAAGGCTTGCTCTTCCATCACAACGAAGACCAATATCAG
The DNA here is from genome assembly GCF_000018285.1 of Shewanella pealeana ATCC 700345. NCBI lineage: Bacteria > Pseudomonadati > Pseudomonadota > Gammaproteobacteria > Alteromonadales > Shewanellaceae > Shewanella > Shewanella pealeana. The sequence continues at coordinate 1,492,126 of NC_009901.1, forward strand.
CTAAGTAAAATGGGTCCACCTTATCTTTGATAGCGCGACGGCTTGCACTTGGTATGATTAAAGGTGTGTTGTATGGTGAGGTATCTACTCATTAAGATATAGCGTTAAAACAGGCAGATAGCTACATTGGTCACAGAAGCTATAATCTAAACCAATAGTGATTGTTATCACGAATAGGCGCAGATACACTGACGATCAAATTAAAAGCTGTATTTTAAATGCGTGTTTGTGGGGTGGACTATGTTGAATATTGACGATCCAAAAGCGACTGAAAAGATTCCGGCCATTTTTCGCTTGGGATTTAGACCTTTTTTCTTAGGTGGTGCGGCGGTCGCAATGCTATTCGTGCCTCTATGGCTACTCACCTGGTTTTATCCGCAATACAGCCTGTTCCAAACCGACTTCTGGGTGAAGGTCGTGCCGTTGTGGTGGCATCCTCATGAGATGTTATTTGGTTTTGCATTGGCGATAGTGTGTGGGTTCTTGCTGACTTCGGTACAGACATGGACTAATCAGCCCGGAATGAAAGGTTGGGCCTTGGCACTGACTTTCTCTTGCTGGCTATTAGCAAGACTGACCCTACTGTTACCTGTTTCTATTCCTCTGTGGCTACCAGCATTGCTCGACTCTTTGTTTTTAACCTTCACCGCCATCAAGCTTTGGCGCTGCATTTATAAGGTGAAACAGTGGCATAACATCGGCTTTCCTATCATGTTGTTTGTGGCGATGCTGATTAATCTCTTAAGCTATTACGCCCTAAGTGAGAGAGATTTCTCTCTGAGCCAGAATATTTGGCAAGCTATGTTGTGGTGGTTAGGTCTGCTTATCACCATAGTCGGTGGACGTGTGATTCCCTTCTTTACTGCTATGCGTATAAAGGAAACCAAAGCTGAGCCTATCGCACTGCTCGATAGAAGCTTAATCGTTATTATGGTGGCGTTAGTTGTGCAGGCCATTACGCAGTTTATGCCAAAAGAGCTAGAGCAAGTATTACTCTACCTTGCTGGTGGATTACATTTAGTGCGCTGGTCACGTTGGAAGCCGTTGAAGACACTCAAAGAGCCGATGCTCTGGTCGCTGCATATCTCATATGTGCTATTACCTATTACATTATTAGCCATGGCTTGGAGCATAGATGACACCATGGCCTATCGCCACCTGTTGCATCTATTTGCAATCGGCTCGCTCGCAGGGATCTGTCTATCCATGATCTCCAGAGTTTCCCTAGGCCACACCAGCCGCAATATCTACGAAGGGCCTAATATGGCGCTAGCCTTTGCTTGTTTGCCTATAGCGGCAATCCTGCGTGCTGTGATGCCGATAGTTGCACCAGGTCAATATCAGCTTTGGTTATGGCTAGCGGGAGGACTTTGGTCGTTAGCCTTTGCAATGTTCGTATTTAATTATGCCTCGATACTGTCTAAACCGCGTATCGATGGCCGACCAGGATAGTTTTCATCCTTAATATGAAGACAGATAGAAAATAGAAAAAAAACAGTTAGATAAATGCTAAATAAAAAGATGATAAGGTTGATAAAAAACAGATGACAGTCATAAATCTGATGAAAGTTGCTGGTGCGTTCTCTCTAGCTTTGCTGATGCCGATTACGGCTGTACAGGCAGAAGAAAACGCCAATGCACAGACAGCGGCAGCAAAAGAGCAGCAGCTTAGAGATAAATCGCTGCGTGAAAAGTTTCCAGTGCAGTATCAAAGCTGGCAGGAGACCTCTGAGCAGAGCGTGCGTGAAGATATGCTGGCCAGCTATCCTGCGGCGATTATTTTGTGGGCGGGTTCGTCATTTGCCAAAGAGTACAATAGCCCTCGCGGCCATCACTTCGCGGTGGCAGATGTGACTCACACGCTGCGTACTGGGGTGCCGCCAGCGGCAGGAGATAAGGGCTTGTCTGGTAGCTGCTGGACCTGTAAAACCCCCGATGCGCCAAGACTGATGAAAGAGTTAGGTGTTGAAGGTTTTTCTGCCAAAAACTTTACCGATGTTGGCACTGAAGTTAATAGTGTGGTCTATTGCACCGATTGTCACGTTGACGGCAAGGCCGAGCTGGCTCTGCCACGGCCGCATGCCCAAGATGCGATGGCAAAAGTGCACCTGCCTTTCGATAAGCAAGATGCCAATATGCAAGGAGCACAGGTTTGTGGTCAGTGTCATGTGACTTACTATTTCCAACCCGAGCGCAGTGACAAGGTCAATATACCGTGGATCTTCGGTAACAATGTTGACGATATAGAGAAGTATTACGATACCCGTCGCTTCTATGAGTGGATCCATCCTATTTCGAAAACACCCATCTTAAAGGCGCGACACCCTGAGTTTGAGCACTGGGTGAGAAGTGAGCACGCCGAGGCTGGGGTAACCTGTATTACCTGCCATATGCCGGAAGAAACAGATAAGCAAGGCAATAGCTTTACCAGCCATAAAGTGAGTAAAGCACTGGATCATTTCGATTCGGTTTGCCAAAACTGTCACAAGAGCGAAAAAACCATTATCAAGTCCCTTGAAAACAGCAAAGCTAAAATTGATGCTAAAGCGCGAGAAGTGGAAGGACTGCTAGTTAAAGCACACTACGAGGCGCAAGCAGCGTGGGAGGCGGGCGCAACATGGCCGTTGATGAACGATGCCATTATGGCTATTCGTCATTCACAGTGGCGCTGGGATTTTGCCATGGCGTCCCATGGCCTGTACGCCCATAACCCCAAAGAAGGCAATGCGCTTTTAGATATGTCGATCAGACAGGTTAATTATGCCCGTGAGTCATTAGCCGAGATCTTGAAGAAGTTTGCTGTTAGCAAAGTGGACTATCCCGACATTAGCAGCAAAGAGTCGGCTCAAGCTGCTGTTGGCATTAAGCTTGATAAATTGACCCAAGAAAAGCAGGAATTTATTAAGCAAGAGGTTGATAAAAATTGGTCTGAGGTGACTCGCTACGGTTACTAATCGTCTTGCAGCATGACTTAAGTTAGCGGCTTAAGTTAGCGGCTTAAGTTAGTGGCTTAAGTTAAAGGCTCTAAGGTCCTCCTTTGAGCTTTTTTCTTTATTGTTGGTCTGGGTGACAGAGTTAATACAAGCTGATAATCTATTTTGAGTGGATATAATTCGCTCGATATCTTTTTGATGTTAAGTCATCAGGTATTAGATATTAGGTATTAGGTATAGGTTTGAAATTGTCGACTTATCGCTAGCAGACAACAGGGACTGACCATGTGTAATAGGGTGATTTGGTTATTAACGCTATCTTTTGTAAGTTTGTTTTTTTCAACCTTTAGCTTCGCCTTAGATAGTTTGAGTGAAACCCAGCTGAAGCAGAAAGGGCTAGAGTTTGTTGCAGCGAAAAATGCCAGGCAGAGGCTTGATAGTGGGGTCGATGATATCGACCATTACCTTAGCTTGTTATCAGCTAATTTTATCGATGAGTATGTCCACTACAAGGTGACATTTTCTGCCGATAAAGCCAAATTACGCGCTCGTTTGCTAGAGAAAATGAAACATCAAACCTTGGAAAATCAAGTGCAGATCCAGCAGATGATAGTCGGGCCTAACGTAGTCGTAATAAAGCTGGTAGAAAAAGGCAGAATTACACCCACAGGTCAGAGTCTACCGCTGGATATCGATCGTCTCAGTGTAATTAGCTTAGAGTTTGATAAGCATGGGCTTATTAATCATATCCGTCGTCATGGCGAGTCGCTATGAGCCTGACTTTTTGTACTAGCCCTGTTCTCATGGCTGAACGCTAACTTGAGCACGGCTAACATAGACACTGCTAACTTGAACTCAACTAGCTATACTACGATTGCGGCCTGGTCTTTAGCCGTTGCTAGAGCATTAAGCGTTAGCCAAATAGAGCCAAAGTCGCTATTTCATCGAGTTGGTTTAGATCTTGACGCACTGGAAGCGCAGCCTAGTGGTCGAGTCGACATAGATAAAATGACTCGACTCTGGCAAGCGGCTGAGCAGGCGTCAGCATCGGATGCCTTTGGTCTAACCGTTGGTCAATATGCCTTTCCCATGCATTTTCACGCTTTAGGCCAGTTAATGATGAGTAGCGACTCATTAGCGCAGGCCTTTGAAGCACTGCCTGAATACTCTGCACTGGTGAGTAATAGTGGCCAGATCCGCTTACAGCGCACACCTCAGTGGCTTGGATTTACCATTAGCCCGTTAAACGGGGTTGAGATCAGCGAGCTCGCTATCGATGCATTTTTTAGTAGCTTGATGCAGCAGGGTAAGCAGATGGTCGGCCATCGCCAGTTTGTGCGTAGGGTGGAGTTAATGCGTGGTGCGCCGAAATCAATTCAGCCTTGGCAAGACTGCTTCGGTTGCCCTGTTGTGATGAAGGCGGCAGATAATTGCATGTGGATGGACAGGAGCATGCTAGAGCAATCGGCGCTGACTAAAGATCCCTTATTGGCCGAGTCTAATGAACTGGCCGTGCGGCAATATCTCGATAATATGCGGGCATTGAGTTGGCGACAGAAAACCAGCCAAGGGATCCATGCAAGTTTACTTAATAAAGAGCCTACAGCGGCGAAAATCGCCCAGATGTACAATATTAGTGAGCGCAGTTTAGGCCGTTACCTACAGCTTGAAGGAACGGGGTTTAGAGAGTTACTTAAACTTAAGCGCCAAGAGTTAGCACATCACTATCTAGTTAACACCGATATGCCGATCAACACGTTATCCGATATCTTAGGCTATAGCAGCGTAAGTAACTTTACTCGATCATTCAAATCTTGGCAGGGGAGCAGCCCTTCGCAATATCGTCAAAAAAGCCGCACGTTTACTGGCTAACATTTGCTGGTTTGAAAGCGAAACTTATACCCCGCTTATATCGTTGCAGAGAGAGTTGGCGAAAAATGATAACTACAATGTTGGTAAAATGTAATAACTTGGTTCGCAGTGATTAACAATCGAGCTTTTACATATGCTAATAAAAACAAAAAGACAGCCACTCAAGCCTTATTTGGTTGGAGGCGTCACCGCGCTCTTGTTACTGGGATGTCAACCTGAAACCACATCGCCAAAACTTTCCTCGTCAGTCGCTGATAGTGCGGGCTTTACACCAGCAAGTCCCCACACTATTGAGGCAAACCAGCGCCTCTTGTCTCAGCTTCCCTTCGACGATATTCAAGATTTTGAAGACGCCAATCGAGGCTTTATCGCTAGAATGCCGGAGCTTAAGGTGCGAGGCACAAATGGTGATATTATTTGGGACAGAACCGCGTACGACTTTATCGAGGGGGATGCACCTAAGAGTGTTAACCCTAGCCTTTGGCGCCAAGCGAGCCTTAATAATATCGACGGCTTATTTGAAGTGACCAAGGGCGTCTATCAACTTCGGGGCTTTGACTTGGCCAATATGACGGTGATAGAAGGAGAAAAGGGCTGGATCATTGTTGACCCACTTACCACAGCCGAAACGGCGAAGCTTGCCTTCGAGTTTCTCAATAAGACATTGGGACCGCGTCCAGTCTCAGCAATTATCTTCACCCATAGCCATATGGATCACTTCGGCGGCGCACTCGGGTTATTAACTGAGGGAGAGGTATTTTCTGAGGCGGTGGATATCATTGCACCCGCAGGCTTTATGCATGAGGCGACCAGCGAAAACGTTACCGCAGGGACCGCCATGAGTCGCCGCGCCATGTATATGTATGGTAAGCAATTACCACGTTCGGAGCGTGGCCATATCGATTCGGGTCTTGGTAAAGAGCCCGCATTTGGACAGTTTGGGATCTTGAACCCGACCTTAGTCGTCGAACAAGATTCATCTATGATGATTGACGGAGTGCCATTCGAGTTTCAAATCGTTTCTGGCTCAGAAGCGCCTGCCGAATTTACCTTCTACCTGCCTGAGCAGCAAGCCTATTGCGGCGCTGAACTCGTCTCTAAGAACATGCATAACCTGTATACCCTGCGCGGTGCTAAGGTCAGGGACGCGCTGACTTGGAGTCGTGCAATTGATGAGGCATTAATGGCAGAGCGAGACACCAAAGTCTATTTTGGCAGTCACCATTGGCCTATTTGGGGCCAAGAGAGGGTTAATGACTTCTTAGCAAAGCAGCGAGATACCTATAAGTATATTCATGACCAAGCTGTACGAATGCTCAATGCTGGACTCACCCCAGCAGAAATTGCCGAGCAAATTAAAATGCCACCATCGCTTTCTAACACATTTGCTAGTCGAGGCTATTACGGAACGGCTAAGCATAATGCCAAGGCGGTGTACCAAGCCTATTTAGGTTGGTATGACGCCAACCCTGTTAACTTAGATCCTCTGCCAGCAACCGCAACCGCCATTAAGTATGTTGAGCTGATGGGGGGCGCAGACAAGGTGATAGCGGCAACGCAGATGGCGGTGGACTCAGGAGAATATCGCTGGGCAGCCGAGCTGATTAATCACTTGGTGGTTAGTGACGCTAATAACGATGAGGCAAAGGCACTACTTGCACATATCTATGATCAGTTGGGTTATCAAGCGGAATCCGCGCCGTGGCGAGATGTATATCTAACTGCTGCTTATGAGTTACGCCACGGTAGCCCTGAAAAGGGTATAGATCTCGCCTCGATGAAGCAGATATTGCTGCAATCTCCCGTTGATAACTTTATGCAGTCGATGGCAACGCGGGTGATTGGGCCTGAGGTTTTTGGTGAGGAGTTTGTGCTAAATATTCACTTTACCGATCTTAATAAAAATTATGTATTAAGCCTTAATAATGCAGTGTTGCATCATAAGCTCGCCCCTAAGTCTGATAAGGCTAACGCGACACTCAACATCAGTCACGAGCTGTTTGTCGACCTCATCATAGGCAATGCAGGAGTGAAAGAAGTACTGTTCTCTGACGAGCTTGAAATTGAGGGCAGCAAGCTGGATCTGGTGAGTTTCTTCTCCTCTCTCGATAAGCCCAAGGGCGTGTTTAATATTGTGACGCCCTAGCTTGTCACATCATAGTTGGAGCTATGATGATTGGGCGTCATAGCAGGCGCCCTTGTTTTCGAGGCTAACTGTGGGTCTGCGCTTAGCCATCGACCTAAACAATCAAACTTCGTTTGATAGCAAAGACTATACAGACTCAATTTATCTCTAGGCTAAGAGTTCTCTTGCTGCAACAGTGGTTCCAATGGCCTGCGGCCAGCGCATGTGCAGACACTGCCGTGACACGCTATAAATACATCCCTGTAGACACGGCCATGACGTCCATGTCATGGACGGTCACGGCCGTGTCTACACTGAGTTAGAAAAGCATAACCTTTGGAATTTGAAGTTATGACTAAAGACCTAACTCGTTTCTGGACAGAAATTAGTAAGAGGAAGGAGTCTAAATCTGGGTCGTAGGATTAGGAAAAGTATGGTAATCAAATAAAGTTTACCCTGACCCCACATATCTCAAGTCTTCAAAACTTCGGTCATTCGAGGCGACCCAGATAGTTCCAATAATGATCTTGCCAGCTATCTTCAGAAATCATATTTCAATCACTTACGTAGGATTCCAATAATTTACATAACACCTGCATCAGGTGCGGGAAATGCTTGTCTAAAACTAGCATAGAATGAGTATCAGACAAGTGTTGAACGTCACTATTTATGCTCATGTTAGAGCGCTACTTCGCAATCCTTTCAGCCCATAATGTATTTAGCTTTTCTTGCTCTGATTCAAATACTTTTTGCGGAATTAAAGGCGTGTTAGACGTAACAACATTATATTCCGCAAATAATGACAATAAGTTAGGGAACGCCAATTTTGAAGTCCCAAGTTGTTGATCGATACTTGTAAGCTTTGACGTTGCGTTACCAAAACTAATAGCTTTATCAATACCATTCCATAAAGGGAAAAACATCAAAAACAAAAGAGCTAATCTAGGTAAAGAATAGTTGGCATCAGTTGAAGTAACAGATAAACCTGTGACAATTAAAGCAATAATTAACACGGCTAAAAGGATTGAATTTCTAATAGTTCTTTGTTTACAAGCTTGATATAAGTGCTGCGACCAAAAACAGCTTTCTTGAATTATTTCTACCAACCTTACCTCTGGTGCAGAGTCACTTGTAGCGTAATAATTACTATTTTCAAACTTATCAGCTTTTTTGAATTCATCGATTGTTACTTTACTTTTTAAGTAAGCTAAGTCGACAGACATATCTGCCCCATAGGACTTTTGAATGATATTCAACCTAATTAGTTCTTGACCAAGTGATTTTTTGTTATTTGTAGTTTTTGATAGAAGCCACGCAGAAAACTCTGAAACTATTGCTGTTAAAGCAACAATATACAACAAGTTCCCAACCAGAAATATTGACGATGCAGCGCATATAAAGGTTACTAAATGCAGCAAGTTTTCGTATTTTGAATACATCTTTGCATTATCTAATACAGCACTTGATAAACTTTGAATACTAGCCATAAGATGGAAACCTATCTCCAAATAATTTGCCGAATTTCTCAATCGACTCTTTGTCGTTGTTATTGTAGTGAGCAGACCAAGCATCACGGCTTTTGCCCAATGCAGCTTCAATTCGATTGCTCGCTTCTAGCCTATCAGAATCACTCAGATAATCATCAACATAACCGTCGAGTCCAGATGGTGATGGGATGTAGCTTTGTATTTTTGTATGCATGTGCTCAAAAAACTTAAATACATGCCACGCATAATCGCTATAAAAATTCTCATAGCTTAATGCCATAACTTCGATATGAAAGGATGATAAATATGAAGAATGTTTTCTGTTCCATTCTTTGATCATTTTAATCAGATGAATTTTTTGTGCAGACGCTTTCTTCATGTTGTTGATATGAATTTTTGGTCTTGTTTCAATCCATGAGTTGTTATTCGCATTTGGTATTTTGTAGCAATAGAAGCTTCCGTCATCGGAAACTCTGTATGCAGGAACGATATCTACATTAGGCCAGGTTTTAAAATACAACGTCACTGCTTGGCCATTTTTTTTAGCCATACGAGTGTTATATTCGCTTAATTTATCACGTACTGATTGTAAGAATTCCGTTGGTGACTTATTTTCAGCATGCGCTCCATAATGAAGGACTAACATTACATCCGCATCTGCAAATCCGCTCAAAGATGTCCCACTAACCAAAGAACCTAAGGGAAAAGCTTCTAATATATTAAACTCTTTACCCAACAGGTTGACTATAGATTTACATCGAGACTCTGCAATATCTGCCTGATTGCCTGTAATTGATATCCTTTCGATGAATTTATCGAATGAAACAGCGATTGTGTATGGCACCTGAACTCCTTTTGCGCTCTAACGCCTTAATAACGAACAAAAAACAGCCAGCTTTTTTCTTATTAATTAGCTTGTTAGGCATATGATTACATTTTACCTGTAATATCCAGCCCATCTTCAGTGACTCTGCTTGAAGACATTTTTATATCAATTACGGTTCCGTCATCTCTCGTAACAGTTATATCAAACTGCCCAGATTTAAGGTGAGAAAAGACCAAGGAACAAACGCCTAAAAAATTTGATATGTTGGCTTCCGAATCAATATGAATACATTTTTCATTATCAGGAAAGTGTAATCTGATAAATTTTGTTTCAAGTTCTCTGTTAAGTGCTACTACGTCATCTAGTTCTGCGTTGTAGCTTTCAAATTTAATTGTACCGATGGGAATCTCCTATATGCCTAACATTTGTATAGTGCGCATGCTTACGTATTTGGCAAAACGCGCATGCACATTTAACAAACCTATTATTTAAGCTTTGCTAAATAAAAGTCATTGATTTATAAGCACTCTATCAGAATGGCGTCGGATAAACGAGCATGAAAATTTGCAAAGGAAGCATTGATATTGAGGTTGAACATAAAGGGCGGAGCGAATTAGAGACAGATAATTAACTAGCTTGATAGCCATTACTCCGAATCAACAGAATAATGCTTGTCTAACCAAGTGTAGATACGGCTGCGGGCTTCGGTTTCAGGGATGAAACCGCAGAGCGTATAGGGACATATTCACAGCGTCCCGCAGAAGTATCTGCACATACCCCGCTGGAGGCGATTGATAACTGTGAAGCTAAAATGCACATCAGACTTCACCGTAGCCCAAACAAAAATACAATTAGCTTATTTCGAAGCTAAAAAAACCACCTTGCGGTGGCTTTTTAGTGACTGTCTATTACTGCTTCATGGCCAGTTACGACAGAATTAGCAATTAGTTAGCGATCTTCAACTCGGGCTTGTTATCGATAAGGTTCATATCAAAGTCAAACTCATCGACTCGAATAGCACGCTCACGCTTAAGGTTGTAATCTTGCAAAAGCTTGTGCTCGTCGCTGGTGATCACCTTAGCCTCAAGCGCGGCATCTAAGGTCAGTGCGAATCTGACTCCTGGCTTAAACGTCTTGGCGCGAATCGCCTTTTTGACCTTGGCAAGTAGTGGTAAGCAGACCATCTTCGCAAGGTAAGCTTGCTCGTTAATGTCGTTACCGTCACCTGCCACAGGCTTAATAAGATGAGTCAGGTTCTTCTTGAACTCGGTATTAAGCTGAGCCTGCTCTGCTAATTCACGAACTAAATTATCATTGATTTTTGGCATCTTAGCCGAGTAAGTCACAGTGACTAAACGCATAAACTTACGCGTTGCCGATGAAGGGAAGTTATCTAAGAAATCCAACAAGGCTTTCTCTGCCTGACACAGTGACCAGCGCGTAGCGTAATGGAAATAGGGCGCCGCTTCTTTTTGCTCTGCAGCAGTTAATTTCTTTTCATAGTAACGAATCGAGGCCATGGCGGCGTACAAGTAGCTCATCACATCACCTAGGCGGGCTGACAGCATTTCTGCTTGCTTGAGCTTGCCACCTAAAACTAATAACGAGAAGTCTGCATATACCGCTAGCTTAGAGGCTAGCTTATGTACTGATTGCTCATAGGGCTTCACTTCAGCAAGAGTTGAGGCTGCTGATGCGGTAAAAGGTAATAAACCTAGCTTAAAGGCACGTAAGCTGTTGCCAACACTGTAGCTAACTGTTTTACGTAAAATACCGTTAAAGACTTTGTCAGCACTTTTCTCGTTTGAGTGGATAGATTCCACCATAGACTGCAAGTATGGGTGACAACGCATCACACCTTGACCGAAAATCATCAGGTTACGGGTGAGAATGTTGGCGCCTTCTACGGTAATCGCAATCGGTTGGGCCACATAGCCAGAGGCTAAGGTGTTTTGCGGGCCACACTGAATCGCTTTACCTGCCTGAATATCCATTGCCGAGTCGAGGATATCACGGCCAAGCTCTGTCATATGATACTTAGCGATGGCTGTCACAACCGATGGCTTTAACCCAAGGCCTAGGCCTTCAGTTGTTAGCACGCGCATCGCTTCTTGCAGATAGGTTTTACCGGCGATATCGGCAAGCTTCTCTTGAATACCCTCAAACTTACCAATCGATAGGCCAAACTGCTCACGCACTGCTGCATATTCAGCTGAAGATTTAAATGACGCCTGACTCACTGATACACCGAGTGCTGGCAGTGAAATGCCGCGTCCAGCACCGAGACAGGCAACGAGCATTGCCCAGCCGCGGCCGATGTTTTTCTGGCCACCTATGATGAAGTCCATTGGAATAAACACGTTTTCACCACGGGTAGTACCGTTGTAAAAGCGAACCCCCATAGGGTCATGACGATTACCTAGCTGCACACCTGGGTGCGACCTAGGAATAAGCGCGCAGGTGATACCAAGATTTTCTTTGCCACCAAGTAGACCCTTTGGATCTTCTACCTTAAAGGCCAAGCCTAATACACTGGCGATGGGGGCAAGGGTGATATAACGCTTATCCCAAGTTACGCTTAAGCCAAGTACTTTTTCACCTTGGTATTCGCCCATTGTGACTGTACCGATATCCGGAATACCGCCAGCGTCTGAACCTGCCTCAGGGCTAGTTAGTGCAAAACAAGGAATTTCTTGGCCGTTAGCGAGGCGAGGTAACCAGTAATCTTGTTGCTCAGAGGTGCCGTAGTGCATTAACAACTCACCGGGACCGAGTGAGTTTGGCACCATTACAGTGACCGCAACCGCCGAACTTTTAGCGGCAATAGTGGCAACGATAGTCGAGTTTGCGTAGGGACTAAACTCGAGGCCACCGAATGATTTGGGAATAATAAGCGAGAAAAATTTATTTTCTTTTAGGAAGTTAAGAATATTTTCAGGGAGGTGTGTGCTGCGCTGGATCTCAAAGTCATCCACCATCTCTAGTAAGGTCGCCACTGGACCGTCTAGGAATGCCTGCTCGTCGCTAGACAGAGTAGCAACGGGGATATCACGTAGGGCTGCAAAGTCAGGTACACCTTGATAAATCGAACCTTCTAACCACACATCACCGGCATCGAGTGCCTCTTGTTCTGTGGTAGAAATGCTTGGCAATATTTTTTTTAGTTGTGTTCTTATGCTCATATTAAATGCTCGTCCGACCAGAAGTTATGCTTCACATTACGTCATAAAACGAGGCATAGATCAAATTTTCAAACGATAAATTTAAACGTGCGTTTGGATTTTGGCTAAGGTTCTGTTTAGTTTTGATTATTTACGTTAAAAATTTCATAAGCTTACGCGTGTACGCTCGAATGAAATTATTTTTTAATGACGTTACTGCTTACCATAGTGATGATGACTCAATTGAGTCAGCAATAGAGAGGATAGATGGCGTGTTAAATCGATTGGTATTAGAGGAGTTTTGTCGTGGAAGTTGTAAACATACACTAGGGCTATATAGCCCTAGTGTATGTTTGAGAAAGGTATGTTTGAAAAAATATGTTTGAGATAAGTATGTTTAAGTATGCCTGCTATTAGCAATTACCTATGAGGTTCTAGCTTCTAGGTTCTAGATAGTAGGCCTATTATCCTCGTTTATGTACTCGAGCCTCGCCCTGAACTCGCTTGTACATCTTGCTTAAGTTTTTATCTTTTGCTCGTTTCTCGGCAATACTGGCGCCATTTAATGCCTGCTCCCGCATCAGCTTTTGAAAGCTTTGTAAGCGCCGCTCAGTTAGCTGGCCATTTTCAATTGCAGCTTGTACGGCGCAGCCGGGTTCTTGCTCATGCTGACAGTCGATAAAACGGCACTGCTGCGAGTATTCAACAAGATCGGCAAAGGTCTCGTTGAGTCCCTCTTCGCAATCGGCTAGTTGTAGCTCGCGCATACCTGGTGTGTCTAGCAATAGCCCGCCGCTTTGAGTTAAATGCAGTGAACGGCTAGTGGTGGTATGTCGCCCTTTACTATCGTCTTGGCGAATTGCCGATGTTAACTGACTGGTGTCGCCTAATAGAGCGTTAACTAGCGTGGATTTCCCCACACCTGAAGAGCCGATAAATGCCACGGTTTTACCGTCAACGCAATAACTCGATAGCGCCCGAGTGCTTTGCTCATCTAGTCCGTTAACGGTTTCGATGAGTAAGCTTGCATCCAACTCTCTTAGCGCTTCTATGTAGGGCGTAAGATCATCACATAAATCGACTTTTGTCAGTACGATAACGGGTGTGACTTTCGCTTCGTGGACCAGTGCCAAGTAGCGCTCGATGCGATTAATGTTAAAGTCATCGTTGAGTGACGATACGATAAATACCCAGTCAAGATTCGCTGCGATAAGTTGCTGCTCGACCTTAGAACCCGCAGCCTTTCGACTAAACAACGCGCTGCGTTCAAGTACAGCAACAAATTGCTGCTGACTGTCTAACAGTAACCAGTCACCGACCGTCATTTCTGGCATGTTTTGATGGATTGTAAGTGTCGATTCGCCGCTTTCTGTGAGTAATTGATACTGACTACGGTGATGAGCACTCACTCTAGCTACACTTGCGTACTCTTGAGTTTCAATCAGCTGTTGCTGAAAAAACGGACTCCAGCCAAGTTGCTTTAAGTTATATAAAGAGACATTTTCTAGCGGCGTAGATACGCCAGAATTGATTTCTATACTCGTTGTTGAGCTGGCCGCTGACGATTTACTCGATGAGCAGGTACTAGCTGAAGACGTTGTACGTGAAAGAGTACTGGATTTTAGGTGGTTAAAACGGTTTGATTTTGTCATATAAACCCCAGCGCAAAGCGCCTGAATATTAATTCTGGGGGGACTTTTGATAGATAAGACCCCGGTAAAGCGTTTTCACTACCGGGCAAAGCGCTTTATGGCTGCCAAAGCTTAAAAGGCGTAATAGCTATTATCGCTCATTTTAAATCTGTGGCTTACGCTAAATATACTCCTGCGGCTAGCAAGAGGTATGAGATTAAAGCGCTGCAGTTGCCCAGTATGGGTTTACAACAATCATCAAATTCTCCATTAAAATAGTTACGGCATTAATATTATAGTTAGTGGTTAATTTAGCAACTCCTTAGTCACAAGGCCACTTTTGAAGAACAAATCTTGAAAAGCTTGTGGCGACCCTCACAATTTTCCAAGTTGATAGCTATGGCCGAGAGTCGTGGCCTATGGCCTGTTTTTCTGAATTTTACTCAGTTGTTGGCTGTTGTGTTTGCCTCTCTGAAATAGAGCTGCGGCTTACTCCTATGAGCAAAACAAAGCAGCGATAAGTGAAATGGAGATCGCTGCAAGGGCTGCCATACTATGCCATCAATTATGGGGTAATAAGATTATCTCGACGAGAGAGATAATCTTTCATTTAGATGGTTGATTATTTAGCGCTAATTCATGGTTAACACTTGGGTGTCTGAATCTTGCGAATATTGCCACTCTACAAATTGTGGTGCTTGTCCCTCATAAAACCAAATTACCGCGATCAGTTGACTCTCATGATTGGCAACTTTTACCTCTTTGTTGAGCTGACCATCAGTTAACGGGCCTCGAAATAGGCAAGAGTCGAAGTTTACTGAGTAACCATCTCCTTGAGCTTGGTAGTTATCGCACAGTGAAAAATAACCTCTTTCAGTGCTGACTCGGTCGACATCTATCGTTAAAAGATAGGCTGACTCCAGCTTGTTATCGGCATCGACTACAAGGTCGTCCAATGACGTTGAGTCTGCAGCAGGGTCTGGAGTCGGATCTTCCGTCGTAGTTGTATCAGTCGATGTGGTTGTCTCTGTTGGTGTTGCTATAGGGGCCGGAGTATCAGATTCACCATCGCCACCTCCCCCACATGCGCTAAGCAATGCAGTCATAATGAATAATAGGCCTAAGTGATTGTTAATGGATTTCTCATTTTGATTATTCATAACGCTCTCCATTAGTTGTCAAATATCAATGACTCAATGGCATTCTCATACCAAGTCGGGTTGGTGTTACCTGTGCTGTCGGCGGCAAAATCGACGAACTCTGTGTAGGCATTATCTAAGCGCTTTTTCTCTTTCGGGTGCTTCCAAGTGACGGGGATCTCGATGGCCCAGGCCATGCCGTTTTCATCCTGGAAGTATTGTCCTGCACTCGGGTTAGACGCATCGTCTCGAGCACCAAAATAATTAGTTGAGAACTTATCGGTTGGAGCCTGATTCTTAAGGTGGACCTCTAGCTGACGACCGGGAAGAGCACCGACCACATTTTTCGCGGCTAACCCATGGTCAGTATTAGGGGTGGCAAAAATAAATGGATCATAGGGGAATGCAGGGACTAGGTTTTCATCCACTGGGCTTTCAAAGGGGATCTCAAATGACCAAGTGGTTCTATAGGCGCTCTCACAACCTGTCTCTGTTCTAAGGTACTGGCAGCCTTGCTCGAGTGTAACGTACTGCTTTAAGTCTTCAGTGAAAACAAAGACCGCGTTAGATTGTCCTGTTTCGAGAGGGGAGTCTGTTTGAGCTACGCCATCAATTGACCAGCTGATGACAGACTCTTTAATTTTACTGCGGCTGACGCCGGGTAGGTGAATGGCAAAACCATTATGGTAGGCGGCGCCCATAGCGGCTAATTGCGCCTCAAAGCCGATGCGTCTGACTTGATCGTTTTTAACGTACTCGATAAGACGTAATTGAATAACCACGTCATTCATATCAAAGTCACCTTGATCTGGGTAGAGATCTTCGTAGGCGAGAGTGGTGTAGGTGGAAGAGGAGGGATAGTAATTAATGGTCACGCCTGTTTCCGTTAGGGTCACTGCATAATCTTCGACCTCGCCATCGCCGACGCCACCTGTTGGGTTAATCACTTGCTGAGTGCTAAGGCGAAAGCGTGCCCAAGTGGAGCCAGCTCGAGCCCAGCTGGGTACATCGATGCTAATACTATTTTGGCCGTCAGCGAGGCTTTCTCCAATGATAGCCTGCTCTTCGGCGCTAAAGCTGCCGTCTCTATCCCAGTCGAACCAGGCATTTAGATAACCCTCGCTGCCTTTGGCGGTGACCAATAAAATTGCGCTTTCCCCTAGCTCAAACCCTGTCGGCATTGATACCCCATCTTCATCATCGGAGTTGTCGCTGCTGTCATCACTCAGTGGCGATGGATAGCCGTTGGACTCATTATCAACGCTGGCACCCAAGTACAAATCATCACTCATGGTGTGCCTCGCGCCATTTGAGGCTAAGAGGGTACCGTAGCTGTCTGGGGCGTCACCAAAATCTACATCATCGCCGACAACGACTTCGGCGAGGGCACAGCGGGCGCCATCATTACTCGAAGAGGCTGGACCATAGGCGAATAACACGCTAGTGGGTGAGGAGGAATTAACATTCAGTTTGTAAATATAGCCATTGCTGTTGTTACTGACATAGAGGTTGCCATCTGGGTCGAAGAACTGTGCACCGAAGGTAAAGTTATTGCCACTAGAGGTTATCACTGTACCTAAGTCTGTCGCTTCACCTGTGGCGGGGTCTATTCTTAGCAGCTTTCCTGAGGCACCATTACTGATACTGTACAGGTAACCATCGCTGGGATGAAAGGCAAAGTCGGTGATATTGTAGCTGGCAAAATCGATACTATCTGGCACCACTGTCATGCTGTAGTTAGCGGGATTATCCAGTGGGATTTTAAACAGCCCTTTACCTTTTCTATAGCCATACCAAACATTTTCATTGATGGCGATATCACCCACAAAGAAGTTACCTGCCGAGGCTGATGCTGCATCCTTGCTGACGCTCAGTGCCGTTATCTGATAGTCATTCCCCGTGCGTCCGAGTGAGGCACTGGCGTAGTCCCAGCCGTAGAGGTAATTATCATGATAGTTAAAACCTACGCCGTTATAACCATTGCCTGTTCCCATATCTTCCGACAAAACCACATAACTACCCGTAGCCAAGTTAACGCCGTAGCTTTTAGGAATATTTGATTGTTTTTGGATAACAAAGGCTTCTGTAGGGCATGCACTAAAGGGATCTGACGCACTGACATTTTCTGAAATAAATAGCCCGAAAAGTAAGATGGAACCGAAGCTAAATTGAGTTGGCTTGGATATTCTCATAATGCATCTCTCACTATATTGTTATCTGTTGTGAAGAGGTAATGCATAAGATGTGCCGTTAGGTATTACTGCTTTGTTTCAGATGGTTAGCTTCACTTTGCTATGCAGTGTTTTAGGCTGATGATAATTTTTTTGCATTTTGCAAATATGAATTGAGCTCGAAACTAAGTTATGTGAACTCAACTCTAGTGGACCAATATGAGCTAGGAGTTTACTTAGCCGCAATTGGTTATTGGTAACGACAAAGTGAGCTTCATATTATCTATGGCTTTATATTTTTGCGTTAAATACTCCCAGAGCGATTAGGTCTCTTGCGCGCGATTGACCATACTTGTTGTACTGCATTAGTAGGATTAACTTGGAACAAGTGTTTAACAGTGCTAAGTTTTCTTTGTTGTAACATTCTTTTAACTGTTTGCTGATGGTAAGGAATTTATGTCGAAGATGCGCATAGGGATAGTGTGCCACCCCAGTATTGGTGGTTCAGGGCTAGTGGCAACAGAATTGGGGCTTGGGCTTGCTAAGCTTGGCCATGAAGTGCACTTTATATCGAGTGTGCGCCCTTTTAAATTAATCGAAGACTCAGACCGATTATTCTTCCACTCGGTAGAAGCGATTAATTATCCGCTATTTTCAGACCCGTTATACACCTTTGCGTTAACCGCTAAAATTATTGAGGTCGTAGAGCAATTTAAGCTCGATGTTGTGCACGCTCATTACTCGATTCCTCACTCTCTATGCGCCTATCTCGCTGGCGAAATTACAACCCATAAGTTTCCAACTGTGACGACGATTCATGGCACAGATGTCACCATTGTTGGTCAAGATAAGCCGCTTTACCCCCTTAATCGGTTCAGTATTCATAAAAGCACCAGAGTGACGACAGTGTCGAATTTTCAACGCAATTATATCTATAGTCATTTTGACAAGACAAAACCGATAGAGGTCATTCATAACTTCATTGACTTAACCGTTTTCTCACCGGAATTAGCCGATATTGATGTTCGCCGCAAGATGGCGAAAGATGATGAAAAAATTGTCATGCATGTATCAAATTTTAGGGCGTTAAAAAATAGTGACACCGTAATACGCTCCTTTCACTTATTGCGGCGAAAGGTCAAGGCTCGGCTAGTCTTGCTTGGTAGCGGGCCAGATATTGATAACATTAAGCTGCAATGTGAAAAGTTGGGAATTTTAAAGTATGTCACCTTTATGGGGGATGTGACTCATGTTGAGCACTACCTCCCAAATGCAGATTGCATGATCCAACCCAGCTATCGTGAGTCTTTTAGCATGGTACTGCTTGAAGCTATGGCCTGTGGGGTACCGACGGTAAGCAGTAATGTCGATGGGATCCCAGAAGTTGTAGATGAAGGGCAAAGCGGATTTATGTTCGATCCCGATGATGCGATTGCAATGGCTAAGTCGATGGGGCAGATCTTGCTCGACCCTGAGCTACAAAAGCAGATGGGACGTGCGGGTAGGCTGCGGGCTGCTAAGCTTTTTAATCCCGAGAGAAAAGTCGAGCAATACATAGCCTGCTACCGAGAAGCCATTCAGGATTGCCAATGTGCTTGTTCATCAGTGCAGACATTACACGGAGACAGTAATGAGCAGTAAAACGGATACTATAGAGCCAGAAGCGAACGATACCGAGCAACAAAAACCAAAGCAGAAGATGAGTATGTCGACTCTGGTTTTATTGTCGTTTGCGGCAGGTATTATTGCAGGGCTATTTTTTGGTGAGATGTTGGCGTGGATGTCTGTCATTGGTGATGCATTTATTAAACTGCTGCAGATGACGATTATTCCCTACATCATAGTGTCCTTGGTCTCGAGCCTCGGTAGTTTGACCATGGAACAGGCTAAATCTTTGGGGGTGAAGGTTGGTAAGCTAATGTTGGTGATCTGGGCCTTTGGTCTACTGACTATGTATCTTATCAAGTACACCTTTCCCGACTGGCAGGCGGGGGAATTTTTTAGCTTAACAGCTCTAGAAGATCCCAATTCGGTAAACTTACTCGATATCTATATTCCTTCCAACCCGTTCTTTTCATTGTCGAACAGTTATATCCCTGCAATTGTGCTGTTCTGTGTCGCCACGGGTATTGCGCTGATCTCTATCGATAATAAAGACTCGCTTATGAAGCCGATGCAGCTGCTTGGAGAGTCGTTTAATAAGGTGACTCAAAGCATTGTTAAATTAATGCCGATTGGTATCTTCGCCATGACAGCGGCGACAGCGGGCACCATGGACTTTGACGAGTTTCAAAAGTTACAGGTCTATTTTGTAGCCCATGTGGTGATGACTATTATCCTGACTTACTGGGTCTTGCCGGGTATTTTAATGGTGATCACTCCCTTCTCTTATCGAGATATCACGGGGATTGCTAAAGATGCGATGATCACGGCATTTGCTGCGGGCAATATTTTTATCGTTATTCCTATTCTCATTGAGCGTACCAAAGAGTTATTCCATAAATATAATATCGGCAGCCAGCAGAGTGATGACTATGCCAACATCATTATTCCTGTTGTGTTTAGCTTCCCAAATCTAGGCAAATTACTCACCATAGTCTTTGTGCTTTTTGCGGCTTGGTTTTCAGGGGCTGAACTGGATTTTTTAACTTACTTGCCCATGTCATTAAATGGTTTAGTGAGCCTGTTTGGTAGTGTTTATTTGACCATACCTATGCTACTTGATTCTCTAGAGCTTTCCTCCGATCTGTTTCAGTTGTATATGGTCTCTAGTCTGTTCACCAGTCGTTTTACCTCTTTGCTTGCTGCGATGAATATTTTCATCTTGGCTATAGGCGGTACGGCGATGTTGGTCGGTATCGCTAAAGTGAGCATGAAGCGATTAGCAATTGTAAGCCTACTGACTCCAGTGGTGTTCGGTGTGAGTTTACTGGCAACGAGCTGGTTACTGAGCTCTATCGTCGATACCGAGTATGAGATGGATGAAGTCGTGGCGCAGATGAGTGCGGCAGAGAAAGTGCCTGATCAAGTTACCGCCTATAACTGGGCTGACTTAGCTCAAGCTGATGGACCTCGCAACATGCAGCAGATTAGAGAGAGCGGTGTGATCAGAGTCGGCTACAACCCGACGCAGGTTCCTTTCTCTTTTTATAATGCCGATCAACAGCTAGTAGGATTTGATGTTGAGCTAATGAAAAAGTTAGCGCTAGAGTTAGAGCTTAAAATTGCATTTGTACCTTATACCTTCAGTAACGTTTTAGAGGGGATCAATCAAGGTCAGTTTGATATTGCGATATCGGGTTTGCAGATGACAACCAAGCGAATCGAGCTGGTGGGCTTTACCACTCCTGTGCTCGACCTGCACTACGCGTTTGTGGTGAAGGATCATCGCGTTGATGAGTTTAAAACTGACAAGTTAATTCGTGATGCCGACAAGATTCGTATCGCCACAGTGGGTCGTTATTCAATTATTCCGCAGTTAGAAGAGAAGTTTCCCAATATCGAGTTTGTGACTATTCAGTCGGACCGATTGTTTTTTGAAGATGACGGCAAGACCTGGGATGGGCTTATGATAAGTCTCGAAGCGGGTAAAACTTGGACAATCTTATACCCAGATTACGCCACACTTTATAATCGTGAAGAGATTAAGTCGTTTCCCGCTTCCTACGCAGTGGCTCGTGACAACGCCTCGCTACAAACCTTTTTAAATAGCTGGCTTGAGCTACAAAAGTCATCAGGTTATGTCGACAAACTGTATGGTTATTGGATTTTAGGTGAGAATGCCAAGCCCCAAAAGCCACGCTGGTCAGTAATAAAAGATGTGTTACATTGGGTTGATTAAAAATAATAATAACAACGCGATAGTCATAAATGACAAGGAGTATTGTTGGTGAAAATACTTACTGCTGTATTACTCATGATGGTCACTCAATCTGCGGCCTTTGCCAGTGATGAGTATGAGGTTGGGCCCGACTCTTATGATGAGGGCAAAGATGAGTGGAACTATTTAATCGCCTTTCCCATGGTTTGGGCGCCTGATATTTCGGGCTCAATCTCAGCCGATGCAGATAGAGTCGATATCGATGTCCCTTTCAAAAATATCATCGACAACCTTAACTTCGGTGTGATTGGTGAGCTTTACGCACAAAAAGGCGATTGGCTCTATAGCCTTAGGATTAACTATTTAAGAGTTAAAAGCGATAGCCAAACAGAGGGTCTTAAAGGTCCGATTACTGGCGGTATTATCTCACCTGGACATAATATCGAAACCGACATGCACTTAGCCGTTAATGACTTTCTAGCAGGCTATGAAGTTACGCCGGGTTTACGCTTATTTACCGGCGTACGCCATGTATTCAGTAAAATTGATCTTAATGTCAAACCCTTAAGTGACGATGGACTCATTCATATTAATGCTAATATTCCTATTGCTGATGAGCATCTTTTCGATTGGTTAGTAGGTGTGACCTACCGTTACTGGCTATCTGAGTCTTGGGGCGTTTCTGTTGGCGCTGATACTAAGATCTACGGTGATAATGACAGAGACTATGGCTTTAATGCTTCGGCGTTATACCGTTTCGGGGATCTGCATAATGTTTGGATAGGCTATCGCTACTTGCAAATAGGTAACGACAGTGAGGTCGATGGGGTTCAGTATGAGATGGACTTTATTGAGAAAGGCCCACAAATTGGCTGGGCCTTTAGTTTTTAATCTGTAACAAGGTTAGGCTTAGCTGATAGTACAAAGCTATAGTACAAAGCTATAGCTAAGCACCCCATAGCCATGCCAGCTGTTTGGGTCGGGCTCATATTCTGACGTATAAACCTCTACACTCCAACTGACAGACCAAGTGGGAAACGCCCAAATCACTCCTGTGCTGGCTCTGACTTGCTGATGTTTCATCTGCACATGGGAGTCGTAGGGCACATCACCGTCGATGGTGAGATCATTAAAGCGATATCCTAACTGCGCTCGAGAATAAACAGTCCAACTCCCACTTTTGCGAGCAGTCGCACTAAATTGACCATAGTGACCCGCATGGCTACTGAGCTGACCAAATGAATCGGCTAAGTCATCTCCCCAGCGTAGTGTAAAACCAAGATTTGCTTCAGAGCGGAAGTTTCCTAGCATGGTATGACTATGACCACTTAATTCCCATTGGCTATCATCTGTCGCATCTTGGCGAAACGCGAGTGCATCTACCTCGTATGCCATCTGTAGAGTGAGTTGATTCTCGACTTGATATTGCCAGCCCTTAGGCGGCGTTGATGGAGTGATCTTATGCACTAACTCTTGCATAGTTTGAGCCCCTGATGCAGGGCCAATAACGCCAACGCTAAACCAGTTTTTTTGCGCAAAGGATGCACTATAGCTACCTGTAAAGCTTTCTAACTCGAGTAGGCCTGCATAGGGGCGGTCATTTGGTTGGGCGTAATCATATTCAATCTCACTCGGGGTCCACATTCTTTGGTAGATCTTGGCTCCCCATTGTGATGTCTGACTTTGGCTTGAAAATCGTAGCGCTTGTTGCCAGCTAAATGGCCAAGGTGCTGATGAAAAGTCACTCTCGGGCAGTGCTTGCCAGCCAAAGACGAATCCATTGGAGTAGTCGCCATCTTGGCCAATAACCACATCGTTATCAAAACTTAAGTGCCATTGATCGGCATAGGAAGAAAAGGGGGCACAGATAAGTAGGCTCACTAAGCTTAATCTGCTTAGTGTTTTGGAATTCGATAAGAAGGTCAAGGCATGACTCCTCAAAGGTTAGGGATGCATGATTTCAGGCAAAGATCTACATAACACTAACCCGCTCAGCATAGCGTTAAATAATGCCGCGGCGCAAACTTAAATATAACCTGTCACTTTTTCAAAGGATAACGTTAATCATTCTAATACTGATATAGGCATATTCTTAATATGTCGGCATGAATTCTCCCCCCTCAGAGCTCAACTTCCTTGCGCCAATGGCTTTGAATCTGCAGAAAGTAATATGCATTAGTTTTTCTGCTGCAAAACCAACAAGGCTGTGTGGTTTTTATACTAAATAGTTGTTGAATTCCTCTTCGAATAGGCGTAAATTCGCGCTCCACATTTGAGTCATAGGCTCTTTATTTATTTTAAATCAGAAACTTTTAGATGAACTGTATTTTTAAGCAAACGTGTATGCAACCAAGCGGAATACAAAAGCAGAGCTGCTCTCTAGATAGAGAAAGTAATGCGAGGGAAGTATGTTTATATCATTTTAGTGCGAGTGACATCCTTGACAGAACTGGGGCGCTTTATGGGGTAGAGATAAAATCTATCTGGTTAGAAGAGCAGCTTGAGTATCGCCCCTTACCCCATTATTACCTTACTCATATTCATGAGTTGGAAAGTATGCTTGCGAGTCTGAGTGCTCGCTTGGAGCAAGATAGCAATATAAAACAGCAAAATGGTCAAATATTTTTGGCGATTGAGCGTATTTATCTGCTTGATTCTGGTGTGATTAAAGCCTTGATTTCATTAGCTGGTGTTTTACGTCGCGTAGAAATGAAGCTAGTGATAATGCTAAATAACAGTGGTAAAGACCTTAGTCAACATACCCCTCAGATTAAATACTTATTGAATGATGCGGGTATTAAATTTTGTCTGTTCTGTAGGTTTGATGACAACTTGCAGACATCCTATCCATTTGATTACTTAATGTTTGATAATCAAGACTTGAATCAAGCATTAGAGAATCAGAAGGATAATGAAATTGTTGACTCTTTATTTACCATGAGAGAAAGAGGTTTCACTCTGATCCTTTCCGGAGGTTCTGGTGTTGCCTGTAATAGCACAGGGCTCCGTTTACCGTTTAGCTGTTTTCAACCAGTGAAGGCTTAGCTATATGTTAAGCCATGTCTTAAACCAACGACATTCTTCTTGGCTTGTCTTTGCCTTGTTAATGCTGTGCCTGATCGTTTCTTATATTCTGACTCAATATCAGCTATACAAAAAGCTTGAAGTCAGGGTTAATGACTTTGATAACTTTTATAGCGAGCGCCTAGAAAGTGCTGATCGAAGTTTACTTGCCGTAGAACAGGTGTTGAAAAATATAGAGGTGGGTAGATGCTCACAAGGGGTGGTAACGTCTCTTAAAGACTATATCTTAACTTCAGATGCCTTAGCTATAGTTTGGGTAAATTTTATCGATGAGCCAATTCTCTGTTCGGCGCTAGGGGTTTCCCAATTACCAGATCCCAAATATTATCCCGTGATTGCTTCTATGGGAAATGGGTTAAAGATCTATCAAAAGGTGGATAGCGATAACCCAGATGAAAGAAAACCTGTTTATGTGGGACGGCATACGGAGCAATATCGCTGGTTTATCGGAATTGATGTTTTGTCCTATATACAAGAAATATTAAAAAATTGTGAGGACTGTGGGGCATTAAGTATTCAGTTTAATAGTAAGCATGAGCTATTTAGGAAAAACAAAAGTGCTCCATACTGGGGAGCTATGCAATTTAACTCAGAAGTCACGGGGTTGACCTACAGGTTCTCCCTTAATTTATATAGCAAGGCTTTACTGTGGTTAACTCACTTTGTCGGTGTCATTGCTATCTCAAGTATGTTTTTTGTTGGGTGGTTGTTACTTAGAGGTGTGTCAAGGCAATATTATTGGCACCGTCTGTTTTTAAAGGCTCTGAAGAAGAAGGAGTTCAACTTAGTTTATCAGCCAGTGTTCGATAATCTAAAGCAGGAGGTTATTGGTGTTGAGGTGCTATTAAGATGGTTAAGGCCCGATGGCACAACACGTAATACTGGAGAGTTTATTGGGATCCTTGAGAAAGATCCTATTATGCCAGAGGTCACTCGCTGGGTCGTTAAAATGGCATTGAATGAACTTAAAGAGCAATTAGATGGCAAGCTTATAGGCTGGTGCAGTATCAATGTCAGCGCAATGGAAATTGAGCAGGGACAGATGCTTCCATTTTTAAGGGAATTGGTGGAAGAGGGATATCCAGTAGAATACTTGAGCTTCGAGTTGACAGAGCGGATACCAATGAATAACTGGCAGCAACTTGAAGACTTTATTAAAGCATGCCAAGCACTAGGATGTAAGGTCAAACTGGATGATGTGGGAACTGGCTATGGTGGTAGTCTGTGTTTACAGAATTTAGACTTCGATTACCTGAAAATCGATCAACAGTTTGTTGGTCACTTAGGCACGCCAGAAAGTAAGCTATCTCTAATCGAGTCATATATTGCGATTGCTAAAGAATTAAATATTAGTGTCATCGCCGAAGGGGTAGAAACCTTAGAACAGGCTGAGATCCTGAAAACACTCGGTGTTAATCTGCAGCAGGGCTGGCTTTATTCAAAGGCATTGCCAGCTAGAGAGCTTGAAGCGTACTTACTTAAAGCGACTTAATCTCGCTATCGAGACAAAAAGCCTGAGTGTTATTACACTTAGGCTTTTTGTTGTCTGGCGCTCAGGCTTCTGATACTCAAATATCGACTTACTTTGACAATTGAAAGTCAGTAAGCTTTGATTACTCAAAATCAGTAAACTCTTGCAGCTGAAAACAGTAAGCAGGGGTTATCTCGTGGCCTTGAAAATCTGTATAAATGATGGCGGCTGCTGGATATCAATCGGGATATTAAGCTTTCTTGCTACATCACTAGCGGCAATTAAGCCTCTAATATGGTGTAGTTCATGATCGATGACTAACATGTGATGCAAGCCATTTTCTTGTAACGCCCGTACAACATCGCTTACGTTGGCTGTCGTCACTTGATGGTAGTCTAATGCCATTAAGTCTTCTCGTGGCACCATCATATCTGTCACTTGAAGATCGGAAATATGCCCTGAGTTTTTGGTCGCCAATTTCATCATCTTACTATGGGATAATTCATATTGAGTGATAACGCCCAGAAAACGGTTACTTTTATCGACGACCAGTCGCATAAATGCATGGGTCTTCACCATTATGTCAGCGGTATCTACAGCGCTAGCAGAGGAGTCTATAACCATAGGTTGAGAATGGTCAAAATCAGTAAAAATGGACAGGGCTGGGGAGTCGAGGTTTGCTGAATACTCTTTTTGTGACCACATTAAGTGATCGATTGAAGCTGTGCTAAATAGTTCTAGGTTTCTCATCAGAATACTCCATGAATATGAATGGCTGACGGAGATGGCAAAATGTGATCTCTGCACCATATGTTTATTAACCTATTCCTGTAGTAGTAACAGGTCAATAAAGATGAATCACATTTAATTTTAGTTAACCATTTGATGCAATTGTTGGTATTTTGATCTTTTGTTTCATTGTTCTCTGATTCAGCCTGTGTTTATAGGCTAGGTCAAAATGGATTTTACAATAGGAAAGAGGTTTCTTTTTAGTGCTTTAGCTTGCGACTTGCATGAAGGAAAAGTAGGCTATTATTTCAAATGTTATAACTGAAATGACCATGAATCACACCATAGAAACCATTTTACAGCATCGTTCAATTAGGCACTTTACCGAGCAGCAGATCGAAGCTGAAAAATTGAAACTCATCTTACGCTGTGCCAATGCTGCCTCTAGCTCCAGTTTTATACAGTGTAGCAGTATTATCAGGGTTACTTTGCCAAGCGTCAGGGCCAAGCTGGCTGAGCTTGCGGGAGGGCAAGCCTATGTCGAGTCGGCAGCTGAGTTTCTGGTGTTTTGCGCCGACTTTAACCGTCATCAGCAAATCCACCCAGCAGCCCAACTAGGTTTTACTGAGCAAACATTAATCGGTGCAGTCGATACCGCTTTAATGGGGCAAAATGCCATGTTAGCGGCTGAGTCTATGGGGCTCGGTGGTGTGTATATTGGCGGGATCCGCAATGACCCTAAGCTGGTCTCAGAGCTCCTCGCTTTACCTAGGCATGTATTGCCATTATTTGGTATGTGCCTTGGCTATCCGGCTAAAATACCGCAGCCAAAGCCACGCTTACCACTGAGTATCGTGGTCCACCAAGAAAGTTATCAAAGCTTAGATAATGCTGAACTTGAGAAGTACGATCAGCATATACAAGCCTATTACGCCAGCAGAAGCAGTAACAACAAGCAGACCTCTTGGTCCGATCAAATTAGGGCGACCCTGAGTAAGGAGTCAAGACCCTTTATGCAGGCCTATCTAAACGGGCAGGGGTTTAGCACCAAGTGAGTCGTTTGATAGGGTAAAAATATACCGCTCTGTATGCCATCGTTATTGTGCAGCTTTATCTCAAATTTTATGCATGTGTTTATATGGATGTTTACATTTAATACAGAAACTATCACTGCGGCATCTTGAGAGTCTAATTTTGATTGCTTGAGTTAATTATTGTTCTGGGTTTTAACTAAACTAGCTATATACTCACCAAGTCATCTAGGAAATATAATGAAACGTCTTGCTTTATCTATCGCCTTAATTGCTTTTTCGGCTCATAGCTACGCCTTAGAGTTAACCAGTTCAGATATCAGTGAAGGGCAGTTGATGTCGTCAAAGTTTGAATACAAGGGCATGGGCTGTGACGGGGGGAATCTTTCACCTCAGCTTAGCTGGAGTAACGCGCCGAAGGGGACTAAGAGTTTTGCGATTACCGCATTCGATCCAGATGCGCCAACAGGCAGTGGCTGGTGGCACTGGACTGTGCTCAACATTCCCGCCACAACTACATCGTTAGAGCAAGGTGCATCTGGCAAGCTTAAAAT
Organism: Shewanella pealeana ATCC 700345; assembly: GCF_000018285.1. Taxonomy (NCBI): domain Bacteria; kingdom Pseudomonadati; phylum Pseudomonadota; class Gammaproteobacteria; order Alteromonadales; family Shewanellaceae; genus Shewanella; species Shewanella pealeana. Next base: position 1,520,160 of record NC_009901.1, read on the forward strand.
CGGTCATGAAACCAGAACTGATTATGGCAAGCCAGGTTACGGTGGCGTTTGTCCACCAGAAGGCGATGGCATGCATCGTTACCAATTCACTATCTGGGCGCTTCCAGAGGCTAAAATTGATCTGCCAACAGATATTTCCCCAGCTGTAGTGGGTTTCACGTTGAATAAAATTGCACTAGATAAAGCTGTACTAACAGCAACTTATGTGCGTTAGCCATATACAGTGTAGTTGAAATAGTTTGTAGTAAATAGATGTGCTATTGAGGGAGAGAGTAAGAGTGACACCACTGGTTAAGATTGAACGTTTCTATGGACAGAAGTCACAGCCTTTACGCAATGTACCTGTGTATACACCGAGTATTATTGCGGTCACATCTGGCGTGAAAGCCCTGCTTTGGCAGGGAGAAACCCTAGTATTCGATCCTAACCATTGGCTGCTTGCCTCTTCCACTCAAGCGCTCACCTTTGTTAATGAGCCTTACCAAAGTAAGTTTCAGTCGATTCAATTGTCATTCTTATCGCCCCCCTCTGAATGGGTTTTAAAGCTGCACGCTAAGTCAGAGATAAGTGATTCGACCTTCTTGAGCTCACCAAGCCTCAAGGTAAACGACAGCCTAAACTTTGCGTTTTTACAGCTTATCGCGATGTCAGAGCAAAGTTTAAGTTCAGCTGTGCAGCAGTGTTACTTAGATGCTTTCTATCTACAGCTCAATGAGCAAGGAGCGCTATCTAGACTGTTTGAGGGAGACTTTCTGTCTCTAAGAGAAAAGGTGAGCCGCTATCTGTCAGCCGACCCAGCTGCCAATCATACGATTGATAATACCTGTAGCCACTTTGCGATGAGCCAAGCTACCTTTATGCGTCACCTAAGCAAAGAGGGAACCTCATTTAGAGTGATTTTAGCTGAAGTTAGAATGCTGTGTGCCATCGGTATTATGCAGTCGATTTCGGCTCGAAACGCTGTCCCACTGTCACAACTTGAGTTAGCGATACGTTGTGGTTATCAATCAGAATCACGTTTTAGCCAACGTTTTAAAACACAGTTTGGGATCTCACTAAAGCAATATATGAAGACAATCAGCGATTAAGTCCTTATTTGAATAGTAGTTTAAATAGTGGTTTAAATCGGGACGATGGCAAGCCATGTTTTCAACGAAAAATATTGCAGAGCTAGCTTAGTCACGGCCTAAATATAGACTATACTGAATAATGAAAAGCGTATTTTAGACAATGACTATTCGTAAGTAAGTAGTAAGTTGGCTAGCCAAGCATTTTAGGTTTGTGTGTTTGTAAGTGTGAAAGTTAGCTATTGTGAGTAGGTAAAAGGTCATGGCTCTAAGAGCAGCAACCGTGTTAGTTTCTGGGCTTATAGCACGGTCAACGAGGGAAACAGCATAACCCTGTGTGACAGTATAGCTACCCCGACGCGCTTTTCACCCATTCTTAAGGCTCGCTATTAGCGAGCTTTTTTTGTGCCTCAGTTTTATTTTTAGCTATTGTTCAGGCGTTATTTGGTGTGACTCTTAGGTTAGATACTGCAGCAAAGCTTGGGTGTGACTTTGGTGCGCACTTGTTAAATGAGCAAACCTAGAGTAGCTGAACTTAAATGAAGCGTATCATTTGTAACTAGTTTGTAAGGTCAAGTTTATCTGAGGCCGATAAAATTGATACCTAGATCAAGTTGAATGAAGTGCAAACTTAGGCGTGCTCACAGGATGGCGGTTTGAACCTAGCTGATATTCAAAATATTGATTATAATATGTCTTTGAAATGCGAGTCGTATTGATGGTCATTTTTACAAGTGGCGTATCAAGTATGACTCAGTAGATTACTTATTAAAGAGAAAATACCATGAGCGCAATGCCACCATGCCCAAAATGTGAGTCTGAATATGTATACGAAGACGGCTCAAACCTAGTTTGCCCAGAATGTGCTCATGAATGGAACCCAAGCGAAGTTATTGTTGATCCAGATGCAATCATCTTAAAAGATGCTGTAGGTAACTTACTTGCTGAAGAAGACAAAGTTACGCTAATCAAAGACCTTAAAGTTAAAGGTTCATCGCTAATCCTGAAAGTAGGTACTAAAGCGGTTATTAAGCGTTTTGTCGATGCGGACCACGATATTGACTGTAAAGTAGATGGTCACGGCCAGATGATGCTTAAGTCTAAGTTTGTAAGAAAGCAAAGCTAATCAATTTGCTTTGAAACATAAGCTGATTGATATGAAAAGACCTGCCTAGTGCAGGTTTTTTTGTAGCTGAAATTGATAGTAGGTTATAGCAATACCTGGAACGACTTAGTATGCATACTTAAGTGTCCATATTTTAAAGTATAGTAAGTTATCTAAAGGGCTGTTTTTCAGTGAGTTACTGGCTTTTTCTTTTATATGGATTCTAAGGTGAGTAAGCAGCAGATACAAAAAAGCCGCTAAATCCGTCTGGTAGGGATTTAGCGGCCTTTGAAGGTTATTGCTAACCTAGTGTTGGTGGAGGCGGCGGGGCTCGATATTAGTCTTTATCTGTTTGTTTTGGTGTATTTTATTTTTTATTTTTTGTTTGGGTGTTACTTTTGGTGTTACATCAAAGTCTAGTCACTTTTAAATAATTTAAAAATATTTTATGTCGCTTAAACGATAAAGCTGAAAACGAAGTGGACAGACATGCTTATTTAAGTTTGTTCCAGATACCAGGCTCGTGGAGTTTCACCGAATTGACGTTGGAATGCGCGAGAAAATGCAACGCTTCCGCTGTACCCTACTTCTAAACTTACTGATTTGATTGGTTCTCCCTTCAGCAGCAACTTCTTAGCTAACAGCAGCCGAGCCTCTGTGACGTAGCTGAGAGGTGGTTGTCCAATGGTTTGATTAAATAATGCTGCAAACCTAGCACGTGACATCCCAACTTTATTTGCTAACTCATCAATGGTCCATGGGTAATCTATTTGTTTGTGGATTATTTCGATGGCTTTTGAGAGCTTGGGATCTGATAAAGCTGATAAAACACCTTCTTGACATATTCTGTTTTCAACTAAATGACGAAGTACCAATAACAGCAGCAGATCAAGTAAAGTTGAGATGATGGCAACTTGAGCAAAACGCGATGTAAAAGCCTCAACAAATAACATGTTGATTGTGTCTGATAAACTATCTAATTCGCTAAGGGGGAGAACTATAGCATCGGGTAGAGCTCGGTATAGTGGCGAATCTTTAAAGGTTAAGTTGGCACATACAACATCACAACCTTCTAAGGTTTGCGGTTGGAGACGATGCGCTTTCCCTTTGGGATAAATAATGAGTGTTGGTTCAGTGATTCTATGCGTTAAGCCATGCTCTTCAAATAGAAGCATCTCACCGGTTCTAACTAAATGCAATATTCCACCAGCAGGGTGCTCAGTACTTGAAGAGCTTCCACATAAATTACCTGAGAAGAATAAGTTCGCTTTGGGTTCTGCATGAGATATTAATGCGGATAAGGTATCCATTTGAGACTCTGGGTATGTATATCGAGATTAATAGTGATAAATCGTATTACTGATAGTGTCAATATCAATATCGTAAATTCACTTAATCAAAGGAGCTCAGCATGAGCCGTATTCTTCCAGTATCAAATCCACCAGGTGATGTAGCGACGACGTTAGCAGCAATCAAAAGTAAGTTAGGAATGGTACCTAACCTTTATGCGACCATTGGTCATTCATCCACGGTGCTTAATGCGTACCTTGCATTTAGTGATGCTTTATCCAAAGGACGTTTAAGCGCGAAACAGCGAGAGTTAATCGCTTTGGCGATAGCTCAGGTAAATCAGTGTCAGTATTGCTTATCTGCTCATACCCTTATTGCTGGTAATACTGGATTAGCAAAACATCATATCAAGGAAGCAAGACAAGCTAAGGCTGATAACGCGTTGGATCAAGCACTGATTACCTTAGCCGTAGATTTGGTTGAGCAGCGTGGAGAGCTCACTACAGAACAATTAGATATAGCTAATGAAAATGGAGTTGATAGCGAGTTGATCTTTGAGGTGCTAGGCCTAGTGACGGCTAATATATTTACCAATTATGCAAATCATTTAGCACAAACAGATATTGATTTTCCAGAAGTAAGCCTTACGGTTTGATATTGAAAGGAGCCATTTATGCAGCAGGAAAGAGGTTATTTAGTCGGTCTAGCAGGTGTTGTACTTACGCTATTATGGATTGGTGTATTTAAGTTTACTCCGACAGAGGCGGAAGCAATTAGGCCACTAGTTGAAAGCCACCCGTTAATGAACTGGATGTTCAGTATTTTAAGTGTCCAAGGGGTGTCAAACCTAATTGGGGTTACTGAAATTATTGTCGCAATAGGTATGGTTGTTGGTATTTGGAAGCCGAAAATTGGTTATTGGAGTGGCCTAGCTGCAATAGTTATCTTTATTACGACATTGAGCTTCCTTTTCACTTTACCCGGAGTTTGGAAAATAGTTGATGGTGTACCTGTAACAGAGTTTTTCATATTTAAAGATGTCGTTTTCTTAGGTATTGCTTGGTTTAGTGTTGAACGAAGTCGAGAACTTATGAATAAAGATAATAACTAAGTCAAGGGTTTTATTAGGCGTCATTATATTATGGCGCCTTTGTTTTGATTTTAAAGCAAAGAGGTTGAGTGGCCCTTTGTATATATCATTTCTGTATGCTGTTATAGTAAATAATTGTCGCGTTATCGTAATCATACCCACTTATAAGAGTTTTCCCATGTTGAGATGCCCTTAATGTCTCGAACAGATTGCTAATATTTTCTTTTAACTCTTCTATAGTAGACTCTTGTTTACCTATGTTTTCCTTTAATCTATATAACTCTTCTTGTTTTATTTTTGAGTTGGACATTGTAGCTTCCAGTTTTTTACTGTCTCGAGTTTGCTTTAATATTAATTCGTTTTGTTGTTTTTCAGACTTTAAATTTTGTTCACCATTAATCAGATGCTGAAGTGAACCCTCAATCATCATTTCTATCACTTTGTTTTTTTGCATTCCTTGGGATTTACAAATGTATTCTAGATTCTGCATATGCTTAGGTGTAATTGCTACATTAAGCATCTTTTTGGCTCCGAGCTTTTTACGGTAAAGGCGAGCCTTATGTGCTTTATACATATTACCTGCAAAGCTTTTAATAAATACAGTCGCTTCAACACTTGAATTACTTGTTTGGTACTGTAGGAAAAGCTGCTCTTTTATTTGGTAAATAGTGAGATTTGCATCAAGCGTAATCAATGCTTTCTTTGAAATATATCCCCTCAACCACGCTAATTCTGCTGGTGTTTCTGATCGCAAAAAATCGAAGAGTTTGTAAAACTCTGCTCTAGTCAAGAAGGTTGATTCCATTGGTATAGCTCCTATTTCTCACTGAGTTTAATGCAGGTATTATCCATGTTGGTAGCCATTTGGTTAATTCAACTAGTTGAAGAACTAGTTGATACTACATCAGGTTTAATGACTATGACTAGGTTTTTGGCGGCTTAATGTGCTATTTATATAGATTGTTGATACTAGTTGCATGGATGTGGTTGAGTATGAAGTTACTGAGAAGCATGACTGGAGCATCGCCCGAAGCTAGGATGATCTTATTGCTATGGATAGCAATGAGGCGAGAGCTTTACGTGGCCTTGCCTTCAGAATATGCCAAGTATCTTGGTGTGAGTAAAAGAAGCCTAATGAAGGCCATTGATTACTTGCTATCAGAAGGATACATAGAAGAAGTGCCTGGCCTATCAAGGCGAAAGGGACGAAGGGGAGGAAGTGGATATGATATTTCTTATACATCATTACAGTGGTTCGAGGAATCAAGAGCTGAGATATTCTTGAAGGATTATTTTGATAGTGCTTTATATTTGAATATGAATGGGAATAGTCAAAAGTTAACCTTAGAGTCTCAGGTTTTACTTTTAGTACTAATATTTTTATCCGATCATTTTTCAAGAATTTACAATGTTGATTATGAGTATGTTAGTCAATTAACAGGGCTTAAGGTTAAAGTTATAAAGGACAATCTATCCACCCTTGTTAAACCATTAGTTGTTGGTTTTAATCCTAATGGACGTTTTTCGGTTGTTGAGCCAATATACAAACTAATTAAGCCTCCATGTTTCAATAGGAGATTCAATTTTGAACCTTCGCTCTTAGGTTGTAACTATGAAAGTAGCTATTTTAACTTTAAGTTGGTGGTAAAGAACTTGTCAGCTATTTATGATTGTTTAACAAAAGAACGGGTGGGGACAGTTTCATTAGAAAGGCACCGAGAATATGCTTTTAGAAAAATCATGAATATAAATGATCGATATCTTCATAGTGACTTTGTAGGTTTTTTTCATTGTTGCTCTAAAATTGGGAGTTTTATTTACAATGATGAAAAGCTTATGGAACACATTACTATTTGTCATAATATTTGTATAGAAAGGCATGCTTTATTAGAACTAACTGATGAGCAGTTTACGAGGAATATTGTATCATTTCTTAAGAGTATATTTCCTTATGACGGAAGGGATGACTTTAAACTAGATATGCTTAACAAAGAAGTCAGTATCTATGATGTGCATAAAAATAAGGTTGGATTTTTAAAACAATACAAAGACGTTAATAGCTTATCAAATATGGGGCTTTTTTATCATTTGTGGGCAGAGTCCATTCTGCCGTTTATCAAGAGTCTTTCGTCTCAATTAAGAGTGCTGTCTGAATCAAAGTCTTTGAAGGTGGAGGCTATAAGGTGTTTGCCTAAATCCAAAGCAATCATTACCCAAAAACTAGTTGTCGAGAGCGATGTGACAGTGGTGGAAAATGTTATAGAGGAAAAAGGATTTATGCAGCACTTAGCTGTTAATGGTGTTGTTGAGTTTTTTTGTGGCAACACAGGCTCAACTAAAGGCAAGTATTGTGTCTTCGGGAGGGATGTCTATGAAAATAACTCCAGAGTAATTATTGGTGAGCAGGAGTATGAGATTGCTATTAAATATAACTAACAACGATTTTATGTGCAGGGATCGCTTAGGCTAGTATGAGCTGGTATGTTTCGGTAATAGTATTATATACATAGCTCTTAAGTTATTACGTGTTGAGACCAACCATCATGTAAAAGATTACTTAGATACATAAACCTATGTAATTAATCATAGGAGTATCAATCATGTTTCAATTCGAGTCATACCATCAGTTAAACACACCATCTCAATATCGATATATAGAAAGCTACTTATCTATCTTTGAAAGAGTATTGCATCAGCAATTAGAATGTAACAACCGTATTACCTGTATAAGATTAGACTTACGATTCCCTAAAGTTTCCAACTATCAGGACCCTAAAGTTATTTCACGCTTTATCGATGCGCTTAAGGCGAGACTTAATGTTTGGAAATCACAACATGCAACCCAAGGTAAACAACATCACCGACTTGGGTTTAGTTATGTCTGGGTCAGGGAACGTGCTGGTTCTCATAACTGGCACTATCATTTAGTGCTGTTCTTCAATAAAGATGCGTTTGCTTATTTAGGTGTTTTAGATTTAAACAGAGACAATATGCGCTCTCGTCTTGTTGAGGCCTGGTCTAGCGCGACTGGGATGGTTGATATCGAAGTTAAGTCTTTAGTACACATTTCCAGCAAAGAGATTAAGTACTTAGATTCAAACTCTGCAGAGTTTTATGACCAGTTAAATAGTTTTTGGCGACAGTTTACCTATTTGGCTAAGGTAGCAACCAAAGATATAAATGACGGTAATCGTAACATTGGTTATAGCCGAATAATGTTCAATTAGACAAAAAATAAAGGAGGACGTTAAAGGTCCTCCGATAACAAAAACAACAAGATTTCATATCTCTAAGTTAATGAAGTCGTTATCAACATCCTCTTGCTCAATCCCTATGTACCTTAGTGTCACGCCTTCAGAACCATGCCTGAGCATCTTCATTACTCTACCAATGTCTTTGGTCTTTTGATAAAGATGATAACCTCTTGTTTTGCGCATGGAGTGCGTGCCTAAGGCTACCTTTAGTTCTTCACCAACGATACGAAAGGCTTTAGTCACTGCGCGTCTTGTTAGTGGTTTAGGCTTAGAGTATTTGGCCTGGGGATTTCGATAAGATTGAAATAGGTAGATATGGTCATGATGGTTTACTTGAATATCCTCTATGGCTTTTATCACTTTAGCATTCAGCTTAATATTGGCTAACTTGCCGGTTTTTGTTTCTTGAATAACTAACCTATCTTGCTGAAGGTCGCTAAACTTAATGGATAGCAGATCAGAAATACGTAAAGCGAGGTTTAACCCGATGTTCCAAATGTCTGCCATCTGCTTACTGTATCGAATCTCAAGCAAGTGACTAATGAGATTAATTGTGTCTAACTTCTTGATTGCTTGGACTTCTGCCATGATAGATTCCTTTTTTGATGTATATCGTTTAATTGGGCCCCTAAGAGGTTCAGGGATAGCGGCCCCCCCATGTAGCCTAGGTTTGCAGGTTCCCGTTTTGGTAAAACGGGAACCTAACGCATTGACTGCAGTACTAATCTAATTGGATGTAAACGGTATAAGCGCCCATCTCTTGATAAGCGATAAAATTTTCGCTAAACATCGAGACCAACTCTCGAGATTCTAGTTCACCAATCCAACCACTGAACAAGCTATACACTTGCTTGGAGTTAAAGCAGATATCAATGTCCTTAACTAGCTCTGGATAGGGATGGCCGTGATAAGCAAAATCAGTGACGTACACGAGTCGCCAAAGATCTTGCTGTTTCTCTAATCTCACCTCTACCGGCTGATAGCCGCCGTTTTCGGCGCTGTAGTCGGGATCGCGAAAGTTCAGCGTGATGGCATTAGCCTCTTTGGGGGGGAGGCTTTGAAGCTGTTGTTCAAGCAATTGATAGAATGCGCGAGACATTTTAGGTATTTGGTTCTTGTCGAGTTGAATAGACATGAGTTATTCCTTAAAGAATTAGATAGTAAGGGGCTGCCACCAGCACAAGGCTTGGTGATATTGAAGCGGTTACGGATGTCGCTAAAGGGCTAGCAGTGTTGAATGTTTCCGCTAAAGTTAGCGTGCGATGATGAGTCTTGAGGGGGGGGGGGCTGTTGTCAGCGTAGCGTTGATTGCCTTAATGGTTAGCTGTGGTTGGATAGATCGCAATATAGAGATATCCGTGACTACCGAGTGTATCGGCCTCACAGGTAAAGCCAGCGTGCTGTAAGGTTATGCTGCGTTGCTGACGCGCATCGAGGTGACCCAGTGATACTTGGTTCTCAAGTTGCTTAATGATCTCTGAGAAGGCGTCGTTGAGTAGCTGACCTTGCGCTGGGGGAAAGCTGCCGACAAAGCCTGAGCGATCCCACAGGAAGTCTAAGCGACTGCCTTGCAGAATAAGCCGCGCACCAAATCGCGGCGTAATATTACGCTGTAAACCCCATTGATAGGGCATAGATGGTTGAATCGTTGTCATGCTGAAACTCCTTTTAATACTTGCTTGAGTTTATGTGTTGCTGGTTGATGTAAGGTAACGCTATAGAACAACAGATAAGTGGTGATGGCAGATGTTTAACTAGGGGAGTGTATTTAGGTATGTACGCTCCAATTGGCTTGCTGATTACTGCCATGGTTGTAATAGACACCGTTGATAGTGCGCTGCCAAACATCGGTAGGTTGACCGTGCTCATTGCAGGTACAACTGTAGCGACAAAAAGCTATCTCGATTGGTAAATGCTCAACCAGATCCCTTGGCGAGACAAACAGTAATGTCTTATGCAAGGTGGGATTTGACTTGATGATAGGTTGACCAGTCTGTTCGCCTACGTCATTAAGTGGCCTGGCAAACATCGGTAAGATCAGTTCAACCATCAAACGTCTTCGTAAGTCTGGAAATGCGGCGCAAGCTTCAGCCACGCAAGCTTGAGAAAAGCTGTCAGTAAATTCGATCATGGTGTACTCCTTATTGATTTGGCAATCAGTTGATATTTGTCAGTGGTGAGTACGCCGCGCTATAGCAAGCCACGTTCAGTAAATGACACTGGTGTTTTACCTACCACTATATGATCGAGTACTCGTACATCGATCAGAGCCAATGCATCCGTTAAACGCTTAGTGATCAGTTTGTCAGCTTGAGAGGGCTCTGCTTCACCAGATGGATGATTGTGGGCCAAGATAACCGCTGCGGCATTAACTGCTAACACGGCTTTTACCACTTCTCTTGGATAGACGCTGGCGGCATCTACGGTGCCAAAAAACAGCTCATTGAATTCAATCAGCCGATGTTGGTTATCGAGCATCATCACCGCAAATACCTCACGCTCGTAATTGGCCATCTTGTAGGTCAAAAACTGCTTGGTTGCTTCGGGATTGGTGAAGGCATCGTTATGAACAAACTTTTCAGCAATGATATTGGCAGCAGTGGCTAGAATTTCACTAGTTGTTTTGGGCCAGGTTATATGGTGAGGAACTAATAATTTTTCGGGCATATTGAGGCTCCTTGTTTGTTTAGTTGGTCTATGTGCAGAGTTGATAAATATGAAAATTTTTTGAGTTGGATAGATAGTTAATGGGTTATTGCGTGAGGGCTGTTGATTGTTGAGAGCAAGCTTAGGGATGGGGGCTGCAAGTTAAAAAATACTGTCACTGGTTATTGAATGAGATTAACTACCAGGACCTCATCATGAAACTAATCAGACTGAAAGACGTAATCGCATGTACAGGCTTAGCACGGTCAACAATCTATAAGTACATAGAAGAAGGAATATTTCCTAAGTCAGTATCTTTAGGTGACCGCGCTGTAGCGTGGGTAGAAAATGAAGTGCAAGAATGGATATTGGAGCGGATTGAAGAACGTGACTTACGGAATGGAAAGGTTAGTGAATGATAGACTGCATAAATGGAGAGCCCAAAAGGCTCTCCATGATATTGAGCTAAAATGCTTTAGCTATCCGATTCAACAGCCCACTTGTAGCCTGCAATAACACCAAGCAAAAATAACTCTGCCATTGGCTTGTGCATCACAAAATTAAACATAGTTCTGCTCCTTTAAAACTTGGTAAATACTCACGCCAACCGCAAAGCCTGCGATAAATGCAATAGGCATAACGCCTCCTTAATGAATCTGTAGAAAGTAAAAAGCAGCTGGTGGCCTTTAGTCCACCAGCTGCTTTACTGTGCTGTTATTGGTTACAGCATAAAGATGATATATATCTGAAATTTATTGGAACTTCGGTTGACTTTCAAAAGCTCAGCTTGTGTTTTGAATTAAATATGAGGGAGGGCTAATAAAGCTAAGAGAAAGTATTGAAGAGTGGGATGTCTACAACTCAAGGTGGAATACAGTGCGTTCTAACTTGGTATTGAGTTGGGTGCACTGTATTACTTTCAAGTTTAACATCATGGTGTTAAAACGAAGTCATAATCTCGTTGAGCGTTAACGATCACACAACCTGCAATGACTCCTACAAGAGCAAGCCAGAGTGTATGCTTCGAATCAGCAGCTTTAGCCTGCATTGTGCAGCCTATCCCTCCCAATACCGCGCTTTTTACTTGAGGACTAGAAGCCACACCATTTACGATCTCCGAAACTAATTTGTTCGCAGTTGAAGCTGACAAAGTTGTAGTTTTTAGCTTGTGTTAGTTTTGCCCTCGCTCTTTGTTAGAACAGTTCAGCCTGCGTTGACGAAAGCTTACTTGGTAAGCCCCTAACTTCTTAGACGCTTAACTGTTTTCATTGGACTGCCCCGAGTCCGATTGGCTAGCTGAGCAGGCTGGTGATAGCTTGAGGGTATTTATCAAGCAGGTGAGAACCAATAGTCAATTACGCCGCTCATTGAAAAGAAAATAGAAGCTAGCCTGCGCAAAGCGTTTGGTTCAAGTGCACTTACAATCCCATTTCCTATACTTAGTTTGGCCATTGCAGCAAATATTCATAGCCAAGTTAAAGCGCTAAAGGAACAGGTTTCAGCAAATGATATTGATCAGTTTATTGATCAATTACACAGGCTAAATCGCGGCTTAATCACCGCCGCTTTGCCACAAGCTTTGTGAATCGTCACAGATAATCGCGGGACTATGGGTACATACCAACTCGATTAATGATTATGACATCTATAACTCAAAAGTTGCTCTAAAAAAATGTGAAACTTGTCAATAATTAATCGATAGAAACCCAATAAGCAATTTACTAAATAAAGGGACTAACAATTTATAATTAGAGGTAGTTTAAGTATCGCTTAATGTCATTGAAGTTTTTGACGATAATTTGCTGGCCAAGAGGATTCGAATCCAAAGTGTGGATGTCGATATTATAAGCATCTAATACATATCTAATTAGTGCAGCATTAGTCGATATTTCAAGCTCGTCCTCCTTCATCCCATAATCATTAGATATTACAGCTGCCTGGTTTACTGTCAGCCTTGAATCGGGCGCTAGTTTTACGGTGATGTGCGTACTCCAAAGTTTGTCCTGTGCTTTACTCATCACTAATTTGTCGTTGATATCTGGTATCCCTCTTATACGGCTTAGTACAAAGTCTCGGTAATCGTTCGCATATTCACAATAGGCTCTGACATGCCAGCGTAGAGCGGTGCAAACTAGTGAATGAGGAGAAATTATTCGCTCGACCTCTTGTCCATCTTTAAGTGACGTGTAGCTAATATCTACACGTTTTTTTTCTCTAATAGCCTGAATCAAAGGATGGAGAACTTGAGGAGAGATATTACGTGTGACCGGACGAATCATTGATGTGTTATCAAATCCCATATTGAGATCAGCAAACGTGACGTTCATGTCTTCACTACGCGAAAGAATATGCAGATATTCATCCGCATGACCACTTGTAAGACTAGGGGTAAAGGTACTGCTTGGTTTATAGCCTTTTAGATACTTGTCATAAACGAGGTTGCCAGGCGCTATATCAGCCAAGTAAGTATTGATATCCTTAGAAGCTTGTTGACGGCCAATACCAAAGTTTTTTATTAGATGGTTAGTTGTTAATCTACCTTCCCACAATGCAATAATCTCAATCATTCGATATCGAAAGAGTAGATCCCACCTTATTGGCCATTTGTTCACTTTAAAGTATTCCTGTCTAGTTAAGCTACGTGTATATGCAGTCAGTATTTACCTGTCGTTATTGGCGTCATAGTATTGTTTCAGGTATCTAGCAGTCAATAGATAAAAGATAAGGCTGGAGATATAGTTAATTTAACAAAGAAGAGTATTAACGCATGGTTGCACCTAAGAGTCTGATCTTTCAATTGCACCAATACTGGGGAGTCGTTGAACAGTTAACTCGGCTCTCTAGAGAGCATCCAGCCTTTGGGCTCCGAACACTTGAGCAAGTGATTACTCAGTACAAAAGCAAGGACACTGATATTAATACGGTATTGGGTAGTTTGATTAATGCAGAGATACTGCAATCGATCAATCGGACCAATGACTATCAGCTCAATACCTTAGTGGTGGACTTCGTCAGAGGACTGACTCAGGAACATGAACTAGGTTTATCGGCAGTGCTCAAGGCTCGTGTTGATGCAATCAAGCATGCTACAAGCCAAGTTTTAAGGGGGTTGGAGGATTCGGATAATGACTTACTTCGCTCAGGGGCTAACCAACTTTCAGAACTAGTCAGAAAGATCGCACAGCAGCTGAGTCAAGACAAACTGGCTATCTTTGAAATTGCTGAATTAGCGAAGTCTGCAGATACTAATGTGCCTATAGAGCGGCGTTATCGCGAAGTATTGGAAGTGTACGACCAATACGTCGAGCCGATGAATGAAATGATGGATAGCGGGCTTGGTGGTAGTTTTTATCCCTTATTAGAGAATGCTGAGTTTACTTTGGATAGAGTTGTAGAGATGCTTTCAATTCGTGGTTCTTTGTACCAACAACGACTTGCAATACGCCAGATTGCTTACCAAGTTAAAGACCTTCGATATCAAGGACGTATCATCGCTCAGCAATGTGCAGACAATCTGCTTCCATTGAGAGAGGAGGCTCGGCAGCACAACCAACTCTCTGCAGCCATCAGCAAGCAAATTAGCGCAGTTCGAAAAAAAGGTCTAGCTCGTGGTCTTGAAGGTAATGGCTTACCAATGTGGAAAAGTGGCCGTTCGACAAAGGTTCAATTGGGAAATGAAGTGCGTGAACTGATGGCTGAGTTTATAAACTTTGAACCTAGCACGATTCCTTTTCCCGATGAAGAAATTGCGCCAAGTAGTCCATTAATCAGCTGGGTAGATGAAGATTATCTCCTGAAACAACTCCTCAACGCACTACCGATATACAATCTTATGGTTTGGCTCAAAGACAATTATCAATATTTGCCAGATGCAGAGCTATTACGTCTTTATCATGAGCTTGTTCGAGATAAGCAATGGGAAAGTATCCTTAGTTCTAATGTAGATACCACTGCGCTGAACACCGTATATGTAACTTATTACCCTCATGAAATAACTCTTTTAGATAGCTCAACAGTTGTAAAGGAGAATGTAAATGCAAGATAGCAAAATCGACTTAAGTGAGCTGGCTTATCTCACAGAGCTTTTTGACCTGTTTAATTCAGGGCGTCATCTTAATCGCTCGTCTGATGCGACGTTGTGGCATGAGCTTGAGCAAAATTCAGCACAATATCAGTGTTTATTTTCTAATTTGGGGTTCGAACTGTGCATTGATGGTCGAGGTTTTGCTTGGTTTCATGATGAAGAAGGCAGTCAGAACGTCAATAAGCAATCGCGCCAGTTAGCGTTATTGCTCATGGTTATTTTTGACTATCAGGCTGATTGTGGTCGCTCTTTTGGTCAGTTCTATCAGTGGACCATTGGGAGCGCGTTACTAGAAGGAGTCTACGAAAGGCATCAAGGATTACTGGATGCGGAAGAGTTGGACCAGGGTGCCTTAATAAAGATACTAGAAAATGCAGTACGGAAAGGTTTCGCTATCCAAGAAAATGATCACTGGCGTTTATTACCTTCTGTTTATCGATACCTAGATCATTTTGAAGCCATTACTGAACAAGCATCAAACAGTGGTGTAGCAACTTATGAGGGAGATGAATCATGTTAAATTATGGCTTTCAACGCCTAGCATTAATTGGCAGTGCAGGGTACCAAAGGGCTGAGTTACCTCTGGATGACTCTGTTTCCTTAATTGCGCCCAATAATCACGGCAAAACAAGTTTGATCAATGCCCTCCAGTTTTTGCTCATAATTGATAAAAGAAGGATGGATTTTGGGTCTCATACACTTGAAAAAGCACGCCGCTTCTATTTTCCAAACAATAGCGCTTATATCCTGCTTGAAGTCATTTTGCCACAAAGCGGTACTGTCGTCTTCGGTTGTGTCGGCAAAGGTGTTGGTTATGACTATGAATTCTTTGCCTACAAAGGTGAATTGAATCTGGATGACTACCGTCTGGCTGATGGCAACATTGTTACCCAACCAAAGCTAGTTAATCACCTAGCTAGTAAGGGGTATATGGCCTATCGTTACAATGATAATGATTTTAGCCATTTGATATACGGTGGCGTGAAAAGTAAAAAAACAAGCGATACTGACTTCACAGTATTTAAGCTCGAACATGCCAGCGATGCGCGCTCATTTCAACAAGTGCTCACTAAGACACTAAGGCTTGATAAGCTTAACTCCAGTGACGTTAAAGACTACTTACTGAAAATTTTTCGTCGAGAACTACCCAACGCCAGCATCGACTTTAAGCAAGAGTGGGAAAAAGCATTTCAGGACATAAATCTAGAACGAGAACAGTATTTTGCTGCACTGAATAATCTACCTATTATTCAGGAGTTAGAGCAGAAGTTTGAGCGTGCTCTTATGCTAAGAGGAAAGGTTGTTGCATACCAGCCTAAAGTTAATGAGTTTCTGCAAGACTGGCATGGTCACGTTAAATCCAGAACAGATAACTATAATCAGCAAAAAGAACAAGTAGCTCAGCAGCAAGTTAATCTGCAAAAGCAGGATAGGGAAAATGTTGAAAAACGAAGTATCCTCAACAGCAAAATTAGCGATATCCTTAAAGCTGATAAACAGCATGAAGAGTTAGATGCTCATTTCGCCTTGGTTCTAGATAGGTCATACCTAGATGAGCAGTTGAAGTTCGCAAAACGAGAATACGAAGCTCAAGCTACATTGTGTGTACGATCACAGCGCTCTTCCTCAAAGGTGCTTAGTAAACAGCGGCAAGAGCGCGAGACGGAACTTATGAGAGTGGAGTCTCAAATTAAAACGCTGGGAGATAACCTATATCTTCACCTTTCTAATCAGCTAGATGCACAAGAGCTTGATAAGCTTAATAAAGTACTAAATTCACAAGTAATGCAGCTTTCAGCTAGTAAATACTCTTTAGATATCAACACGCTTCGTCAGTTATTAAAGAGCGAGGAAACTGAGCAATTCTCACTACTTGGTTTAACTGTATCTCTTGATGAGTTAATTCCTCAGCACATTCAAAAAACAGAACAAGAGCTGTTGGAGGAAAGGCAAAGCCTGACTGAGCAAATAGCTGACCTAAAAGGTTTAGTGGAAGCGAGTAAACAAGGAGAGTTAGCCGAAAAGAAAAAGGACCAATTAGAAAGGGCAGTAAAGAAGTGTGAACAGGACCTTACTGATTACCAACAGCTTCAGAAGCTGAGAGATAAACAGGCAGAACGCTCTGAACAAAAAGAAGTATTTGAGCAAGATTTAAAAGCCATCAATACTGAACTGTCTAATGCGGAGCAAAAGCACAAAGAATTAACTGATCAAATCAATGAGATTGCAGGTAAGCTCACTAAGTTAATAGCGGCTAATGAAAGTGTCGATAATCTGAAAAAACAGAGAATTGATGACCTGGCGATGTTTTCTGCACTATCAGAACAACCTCACACACCTTGGTTAATGACTGAGGAATGGTCCTTGGATCTCTTACCAATCAAGCTTGATTATTTTAATGCTGATTGTAGAGAATTAGAGAAGGTAGCTAAAGATCTGCGTCAGATGAAAAATGAGTTAGTACAAAAAGGGCTAACCAAGTTTCAAATAGCTCAAACTCAGGATGAAGAGCTAAAAGGTATAATTCAGTTTAGTCATTGTTTGGAAGATGAGAAGAAAGCTCTAGAAAGGCGCGCTCGATCTGCAGTGGTTAACGTGACAGCGAGTTTAAGAGAACTCCGTAGTGGTCTCTTGGCACTGCAAAGCAAAATGAAAGAGTTCAATCGATTAATAAGCCACAGGCAGTTGTCAGACTTAAAAACTTTCAAAATTGAGCCTGTCGAGGAAGGTCAGCTTGTTGATGCAATGAACGTGTTGATACAGCAAGCCGAACAGACTGAAAGTGGACAGAGCTTCGAGTTATTTGATCAAGCCAGTATTTTGGATGATGCTGATTTAGACAGAGCAAAGAGTCTGCTTATAGAAGAAGGCAATGCTCGCCAAGGGTTAAGGGTTGCAGACCTGTTTAGACTTGAGTTTGTTGTGGCTAAGCAGGGCCAACAACAAGAGTCGTTTGAGGATATTGATAGCGCCGCTTCTAACGGTACAGTCTTGATGGCTAAGCTTGTAACTGGCCTTGCTATGTTGCACTTAATGCAAGATAAACGTCATCAGATGAAAGCAGTATGCTATCTAGATGAGGCGCTGGCACTAGACACCAGAAACCAAGCTAACTTGATAGAAATTGCTGACCAGTTTGGTTTTGCTTTGATTTTTGCCTCGCCGGCCCCGTTAACAACTGCGAGGTATTGTGTGCCGATCCATCAAGCGAACGGTAAGAATCACATCAGCCGTAATAGCTGGCAGATTTTCGAGGCTATAGAGAACTCGAAAATTGAGCAGTTGCTAGCGGAGTCAATATTATGAGCCAGGCATTAGCTAAAGCACTAATGCGATTGCGGGACGCACACCCTGAATCAGTAGCGGCAAGTACGATGACGCAACCTCAAAGAAAGCAATTGGAAGAGTTTGGTCGTAAGACTCAAAGTATACGAGTTACCCCTAAAGGACGAGGAGTGACCTACAGCATTCAAGAGGTAGAAGTAGTTCAAGTAACTCTTAATCAGTTAGTGCCAGATCGTAACTTGTCGTTTCCAGTCCCTCAAAGAGCGGCGAACATCGCAAGTAGTCGTAGCAGCAAAAAAGGGCTGACTGTTCACAATGTTACGTATGTGTTGGCCAAAACAGTCGCAGACCCACAATGGAAAGTAGGTGAGCTACCAACCAAACACTTACAAGCAGCAACAGAGCTATTTGGTGTGTTTGCGCTAGAGGTCGGGGGGGCAATAAATGGAAATCTGCACAGTATTCACCCTATCTGGTTGGTAGAGAACCAAGCGCTGTTTGACTTACTCGATTGGTTACCTTCAAACGAACCAACTACGATAATTTGGTACAGAGGGCAGTTACACAACAAGTTGATTGATTGGCTATCGATGCCTGAACGGGCGCCAATAGTTTATTTTTTTGCTGACTATGATGGTGTGGGCCTGAATAACTTCAGGCGTTTAAAAGAGAAGCTTGAAGGTAGAGCAGAGTTTTGGTTTATGCCGAACTGGAGAGAGCTGTTGACCCGCTATGGACAGAACCAGCTTTGGGGGGATACTGCGCGAGATTTTGAGTCATTTGAGCGTAACAGTGAAGGTTGGTTAGAGAGCTTAACTGAGTTAAATGAGCTGGTACAATCGATGAAGAAGCAAGGCTTAGCGTTAGAACAAGAGGTTGTCTGGTTGAATGATTAATGTCATAGCTGGGGGCAATTCTAGAAGACCTTAAATAAAGGGGCACCCTCCACCTATCTGTGTAATGATAAACCGCAACTTTAAAACGCTAAACTATTCAATCGGTTGATTATTAGTTTAATTCCATAGTGGAAGCACACTATCTGCGTTACAGCATTACCTTATACTGGAAAAATTGTATTATCAGTCAATAGTTTGTTTATGTCATAGTCGTAATTTATTTGTCATTACCGACGACAAAGTCGGGCTTGAGTTTCTTCGGACTACTGGAGCAAGTGTTTTCAACGCACTGCTATCGGCAGAGCCAGCAATCCTAGTTAAAGCTGACTAAAAGCGGAAGTAGTAAGAATAAGGTTGCGAAGAAGACTTCAGCTTAAAACAGTTTTTTGGGTTAATTTAAATCGTAAAATGTGGAGTAACAGTGAGTCGACAATCCAGTATGATTGGTTGGATAGATTTCTCATCTATAGAACGGGACCGTGTATCGCAAGTGCTATCAATGTTACAAGAGAAAGGTACATTGGATGAGTTAGGCATAGGGCAAATACGAGATGCCTTTGCCGACCAGCTTTTTCCGGGCTTTTCAACTATCCAAACCCGTGCCAAATACTTTGTCACTATCCCGTATATCTTTTATGACTACCGTAAGTTAGAGCTGCATGAGAGACCTCCTCTGGATGAATATATTAACCAGCAGGAAGATAAGCTTGCTATATGTTTAGTTGAAAACCATAGGCATGACATGCCCAAAGGGATCATTGGAAAAGACAGCTTAGAAAAGGGAGTTGCTCGAAAGCCATCTTCGGTCTATTGGAATGGGGTACGCCAGTTGTCTATTGCTAATACGGAGCTTTCTTTACGAGAGTTTACTAACCAGTATCAAGCGTTAGCGAACAAAAAGAGTGAAACTCATGTAGATGACGATGAGCTGCACTCTGATATAGCACATCAAATGACAAAACCTGATGGTTATAATGAATCTTGGTTAAACCAAGTATCAATAGATCTCACCCGTAAAGAAGCTGAATTCCTAAAAAACAAATTACAGCTATCGAGTAAAATTGAACATAGTGTTCCTGCTCAACTATTTAAGCACAACCTAGTTGGTGATGCGTTACAAATGGCTGATATGTTGACCAATGATGCATGGCAGGCCGAAGCCCTTTATGAAAAGTTAAAAGACTCACCAATTTCCTCCCAAACGAAAACATGTTTTGAAAAAGCGCTGCAATTTAGTTTTGTTCTTGAAGGGGCGCATATTCGTTACAACATTCTCATAGCTCATCGCGCCAAAAATACCGAACAGATTGAACTGTTGAGTGAAGAGTTTGATGTTTGGTTGAATCATGCTAGTAAACAGTTGACTAGTTTTGAGCAGCAAAGCATTGATAGTTGGTATGATTTTGCTTTCGGTCCATATAAAAATGCAAACAATCGAACACGTCAGTTTATCGAAAGCTGGTGTAGCTTGATACGTGAGAATGCTTCAGTAGATAAATTGAGTGCATGTGTGAAGCAGCAAGCCATAGCAAATAAAGGGGCTCGGTGTTTGTTGAGAAAAGCGCTTAATGAAAACCAAAAGTGGGTCGGAATGCGCAAACTAGAATTTCGTTGGCCTTCTGCCAAGGTTATTTTACAAGATATCCAGGAGGGACTAGATGTTAGCGCCTGATAAAAATCGCCTGGACTATGGTGAACAGCTTATCGCACCAGAAGGTTATGAGCTTACTCATGCTATCGCGACGACTTATAGCTTGGATTTAAATACCTTGTTGACTGTGCCAATTGCCATGTGTTTTGGCCATACCTTAGAAGGTTCTGTTGAGCACATGAGAATTGCGTTATTAGAAGCTTTAGGAGTGTTAGGCGACAAACTCACGGTTTTCTACCAACAAGGCAATATTAAGTTACCAGACAAGTACAACAGCTTATTTGGACTGTTGGAAGACAGCCTAGTACCTGTAGTCCCAAATGCTGGCGAATCGGACTCAGCGTTTTCGTCATTTCACCCAAAATTGTGGTTGCTTCGATTCAAAAGCCCAGATGAAAATCAAAATGTGAAATACCGTTTAATAGTTTTGTCTCGCAATTTAACTTTTGATCGAAGTTGGGATCTAAGCGCTGTAATTAACGGAGAATCAAGAGGGAAGCGAAAGCCAGCCAATAGACCGTTGATTGACTTTTTTGATGAGATTTATAGTAGTTCATCAACGCAATCATTTGATGATGTGATTGACCGAGAAGAGTTGGTTAGAGTGCTTTGGCAGCGGCCTGATAACATCAACGAACTCGGCTTTCTCTCTACCATTTTTGATGATAGCAATAAACGACAGCACCCCATCCGTTTAGAACATAGTAATCAAACTATGCTTGCTGTTTCTCCTTTTATCCGGGGGGGTGGCAAAGTGGGAGCTTTAGATTGGCTCAGTGCCTTTGCCCCTGATCTGCAGCGTTACTTATTTAGTCGTAAAGAAGAACTCGACATGGCTGGTGAGAAAGCGCTGGATGGTTGGCACTGTTATGCGCTTAATGAGCACCTCGTCGATGCAGAAGAAAATGAGGAAATGGACCAGTCTCCATTTGTAGAAAACGATCTCAACTTACATGCTAAGCTATTAGTTGTCGACGAAACTGATTCAACATCCAGCTGGCACCTTGGTTCGGCAAACACAACTCAAGCGGCTATGGGAGACGCCTTTCATTCCCCGAGAAATAGTGAATTCATGCTTCGTTTAACGGGTTCTAAAGAGAAAATTGGTGTTCATTCACTTATCGAACAATGGGTTAATGAGCACGGTACAGGCTTATTCACAAAGCATGAGTTCAGTGAACTAGAACAAACTGAAGACGAGAGCTCTGACCGAACACTCCGTCTATTAGAGTTCAGCCTAATTAAAGCAGATTGGAAACTTGAAGTTGATACGAGTGATGATGACGAATATCAGTTGACCTTAAACGGTACTCAGGTTGATATCCCCCCGAGCTTTGAGGTTAAGGTTTCTATATTGAGTGCGTCTCAGCCTCGTACATTAGCTCGTGAGATTATCTGGGATAGTCTTAAACCCTCCCAAATTAGTGCGCTAATTCATTTTGAGATATCGGAAAACGATACTGTAGTTAAGAACTTAGTAGTACAAGCTGAAATTACGCTTAATTGTAAATTGGACCGTGGAAAGGCAATTACCAATGAATTACTCGAGAATGGCTCACAGTTCATGAGCTATATAGCGATGCTGTTACATATCGACCCGAGTAAGCAAGATTTGATGAACAGTGCGAGAAAGGAGTTAGGTGAGGGGGCTGGTAGTATGTTCTTTAGTAAAGACAGCGTGATCTACGAAAAACTGATGCGAGCGGCTGCATTAAGTCCGGAGCTGCTAGAAAGAATTGATCGCTTACAAGCGCAAGTCGATGAAAAGATCATTCCAGATGAGTTCAAGTTGTTATGGGATGTGTTCTCATCATTTGTGCCATCTAAGTAGTACTTCATAAATAGTCGCAAGAATAAGAAGATAATTAAGTGATGACACAAGCGATCGTAGAACAACTGAACGGTGTATTAGCTGGTCTTAAAGATTTTCAAAAGGCAACCGTAGACCAAACTTTAAATAAGTATCAAGTAGCAGAACATAGCCACAGAATACTTGTTGCGGATGAGGTGGGGCTAGGAAAAACTATCGTCGCTAAAGGTGTCATCGCTCAATTGCTGAAAAGGTATGTTGAATCCAATATTACTAAACCGATGCGTGTCATCTATATTTGCTCCAATCTTGCATTGGCAGATGAGAACCGTCAAAAACTGGCGCTGTTTTGTGGCAAAGATGCCAAGCGATGGGTGAAGCCGTCGACGTTTGGACGTTTAGTTGAATTGGCTCTCAAGCCTAAGCAATCTGAAATAAACGATGAGCATGTAATTGAAGTGTGTACATTGACACCTTCAACTTCTTTTACGCTTACAGCAGGTGCCGGTAACTATTGGGAAAGAGCGATCTTAGCTGTTCTATTGTCCCAAACGATTAAGTTACATGACTTTGTCAAACCAATTCGCGAGCTATTCAAAACCAACCAAATTACCAAAGAGAGCCGATGGGAAAATGAGTTGGAGTATTTGGAACAGCATTTTGATACAGATCCGTTAGTAGTATCACAACTTGAAAGCAGCTTGACTAAGCCTTGTGAATCTAAAGTGTTAAGAGAACACTTTTCATCGCTTCAGGAGGCTGCACTCTACCTAGTCAATTGTTGGACTAAAGATTCAGGCGAAACCGACAATACTAGCCATCTGTTTTATCACTTTAGAGTGGAGGTGCGTCGACTGGTGGCGCGCTGTTGTGCAGGAAGTTTGCAAGCGGACTTGTTCATCCTAGACGAGTTCCAACGTTTTCAATCGTTAACAGATCAAAGCTCAGACTCCGAAGAGTCATTAATTGCTAGGCAGGTGTTTAGTGATGAAGGTAAATATCAAAATACCAAATCTAAAGTACTTTTGTTATCTGCAACGCCTTTTAAAGCAATGACAACACTCTGTGATGAGGATGATGAAAGCAGTCATCATGAACAGTTACACAAGTTACTAGATTTTTTATCGCACAACGACGTGGATTTTGTTTCCCAATATGAAATGAATCGTAATCTGCTTCATTCTGATATGTTAACTCTGTCGTCCGGCACTGCAGATTTTGAGTCTATCAGCGATACCAATGCACGTTCAGTCGAAAAGTTACTGCGAGAGTATATTGCCAGAACTGAACGGAGCCAAATTAGCAAAGGTTTTGAACAGCTTATTCATTCCAATGAACTCTGTTGTGGTGCTGATTTTGGAGTTGAAGAGGTCCAAGGTTATCGAGCAGTCGAAGCGTTAAACACAGTATTTCCGAAAGGGCGCGGAGGTGTGTCACTGATAGAGTTTGCTAAGTCAGCTCCTTGGGCAATCTCTTTCCTCAATGGTTATGCATTTAAAGAACTATATCACCGAAATATTAATAACCCTGACGTAAGAAAGCTGCTTAGAAAGTCCCAAAGCAGTGAGCAAAATCAGGCTTGGTTATCTCAAAGTAATGTTCAAAACTATAAATTGAACGTTGAAGAAAGTGCCCCGAACGCGAAAATCAAAGCATTAAGTAAAGTTATTTTCGAACGATCGCCGGAGAACTTGCTTTGGTCCCCGCCATGTAAACCTTATTATCAATTCGACGGTGTCTTTAAAGGAAATGAGAATTTTACCAAGACGTTACTGTTTTCATCCTGGGCTCTTGTGCCTAAGGCATTAAGTTGCCTTTGGTCTTATGAGGCGGAGCGTCGAGTATTAAAGGGGAAGGGTAAAAGGCCGCAGTATTATAGCGGTAAAAATACTTCACCTTTACTTCGATTTGAAGGCCAATCTACTCTAAACGTATGGCATTTACTTTATCCTTGTAAGTCTCTAGTTGAAGTGTCGTATTTAGACGAGAGCCTTGATGAGGTTTTGGCTCAACAAACCATGTTAATTCAGAGTAAATTGGCCTGTTTAAAACAATATGAAAGTGAAGAAAGGACTAATAGTGATTGGTACTTACTCGCTCCAATGTTGCTGGATAGGCAAGCCGGTGAGATTGAGCATTTCGAGCAATGGATACAGGTGATTGAGTCTCGTTTGAGCAAAGAAGGCCGTATTAAGCATTTTGCTAAAATTAAACAGTATTTTGAGGGTTGTGATTCGTTATCTTTAGGTAAAATGCCAGATGATTTAGCTAAAGTGCTAGCATATTCAAGCTTGGCTAATCCTGCTACCTGTGCAATGAGGACTATTCAAACTCTGTGGTCAGAAGGTATCTCTGACCATGACTTGGTTAGTTACTCTGTTCAGTTCGCAGAGCTTACAACTAGACTGTTTAATCATGAATACGCAATCCCAATTGTGAAACGCAACATTAAACACACGCTAATATCTGGACAGACGGCTTCACCTGCTTGGTATAAGGTCTTGGTTTATTGTGCACATGGTAATTATCAATCAATGCTTGATGAATACTGCCACTTGCTTGCTACATCAGGTAGTGATGTGCATATAGCAACGAGCAAACTTGAACATGCTATGGGAATACGAAGTTCATCCGAGCAGGTTCATTTTTGGGAAGATAGGACAAAAGCTAAAGATAAATGTTCATCGTCAATGCGTTGTCATTTTGCTGTTCCGCTCGGTAATCAAAAGCTCAATGACGATAGCGGTTTGAAACGAGTGGTGAGTGTGCGTGACGCATTCAACTCCCCATTTCGACCATTTGTTTTGAGTTCTACATCAATAGGTCAAGAAGGGCTCGATTTTCATTGGTATTGCCGTCGAGTTGTTCACTGGAATTTACCCAACAACCCCATCGATATTGAACAACGAGAAGGTCGGGTGAATAGGTATAAGTCGCTTGTGGTTCGCCAACGTATTGCGGAAAACTACACCCCAGACTTAGGAAGCAAAACGGATGTTTGGGAGCAGCTATTTGAAAAAGCAGCCAATGGTGATACGAACAAAACTAGTGATTTAGAACCGTACTGGTTCATACCTAACGGTACTGCCAAAATTGAAAGAATTGTGCCGACATACCCAATGAGTAAAGAGGTTGCGAAATACGCAGAAGTCAAAAGGATACTTGTGCTTTATCGCTTGGCATTTGGGCAACCAAGGCAGCAAGAGCTTTTAGAAAGTTTCACAGATTGTGATATAGAAAATGAAGAATTTAATCGAGTGAAGGACTCCTTGATTATCGACCTTGCTCCTTTGAACTCTCTGACCTAGTAAAATACAACATCCAAGCAAAAAGTTTGGTAGGCCGGAATAGTAAAGACTGAAGGACTAACTCATTCTAAAATAATAGAAGTTTTAGAGTTGGGAATCGACACTGTAAACAGGTAACAGGATAAGTCCAATCAAGGATTTTTAGGGGGACTTTTTAAAGTCCCCCTAGGTTTTAAAAGCTCAATTTTTCTCTTACCTATAAAAGTCGATTGAGAAGGTTGCAACATAGCCCTGTTGATGACCTTAACGATGTTTTTACACGATAAAGCTAAGCATAGTTAGTTTTCTTTAACGCTTAATAGATTGCCAACTCCAACCGCAAAGCCTATAGGCATAAAGCCTCCTTATTTAAAAGCACCAGATAGTCAAAAGGCTATCTGGTGCTAGCTGTGCCGTATATGAGGTGCAGTGTGAAAATGATGTATAAGATAAAAACTGAGTGTAGTGATTTATTCGTTATTAAAAACTCTAAGTCGGTGTTGCAAGGCTCGATATTGACTTGGTTACTATAAAAGCTTATCCGTCAGTTTAGCGTTTTGGCTAAGTTTTTAGTTACAAATCTAGTTGTGAAGCACTAAAATAACCCCCGATAGTAATTTAGTCAGAGTCTTTGAGGTGATAGTTTGAGTGGTGCCGTAAGTGCTT
Source organism: Shewanella pealeana ATCC 700345 (assembly GCF_000018285.1). Lineage (NCBI taxonomy): Bacteria > Pseudomonadati > Pseudomonadota > Gammaproteobacteria > Alteromonadales > Shewanellaceae > Shewanella > Shewanella pealeana. The sequence goes on from NC_009901.1 coordinate 1,546,291, forward strand.
AATAATAGAAAGAAAACAATGATCTCGCTTTTTAGTGGCGCTGGTGGACTAGATATTGGTTTATGTGAGGCCGGGTTTACTAATAGGCTCAGTGTAGAAATTGATGAAGATGCACAAAAAACACTTAAATTGAACCAACCATCGTTGAAGTTGGCAACACCAGGAGATATTCATAAATTAACTCCTAGTGAGTTACTGAGACAGTCAGGATTACAGCCTAAAGAGCTTACTTTATTAGCTGGTGGACCTCCATGCCAACCATTTTCTAAGTCTGGTTACTGGGCTAAAGGGGATACTGACCGATTAACAGACCCTAGGGCTGAAACACTAACTGCATACCTTGATATCGTGAAGGTGGCATTGCCTCAAGTGCTTCTGTTAGAAAATGTAAAAGGCATTGCTTATTCAGATAAAGATGAAGGTTTACAGCTACTCATTACAGAGCTAAACAACATAAATAGTGAAATGAATACTAGCTATATGCCTGAAGTCATCACTGTCAATGCTTCAAGTTATGGTGTTCCACAACATAGAGAACGAGTATTCATTGTTGCTAATAGGGATGGAGGTACTTTCAAGATGCCTTCGCCTACTCATAGTGACAGTAAAGATCCAACCTTGAAAAATACTTTGCGGTGTACAACTGCTTGGGATTCTATTGGTGACTTGGATGTTGAACCGTGGCCTGAAGATATCAAACCTAAAGGAAAATGGGCCGATCTATTACCTACCATTCCTGAAGGGCAAAATTATCTTTGGCATACGGATCGATTTGGGGGCAGTCCGTTGTTTGGTTGGCGAACTCGGTTCTGGTCATTTTTACTAAAGCTAGCAAAAAATCAACCAAGTTGGACCATTCAGGCACAGCCAGGTCCTGCTACGGGACCATTTCACTGGAAAGGTCGTTTATTGTCTATTAGGGAATTAGCCCGTTTACAGACATTTCCCGATTCGTACCAGTTTGTAGGTGATCGACGCTCTGCTCAGAAACAGATTGGAAATGCTGTCCCACCAGCAATGGGTGAGTTATTTGGCTTAGAAATCAGGCGCCAGTTTTTTGGTGAACAAGTACGTAGAAAACTCAGATTAATTCCTGAGGGAAGAGAAGATTGTCCTGTCCCTGAAGTTCCCAAACAGGTGCCTGAAAAGTTCTTAGAAATGGTAGGTAGTCATAAGGCCCATCCCGGAACAGGAAAGGGACCTGGAGCGGTTTTAAGAAATACAAATAACGTAGTCTAGATTTATAGTCCGAAACCTTTCTAATTAAGGAACTGTGAGTGACATCGCACATAATTATTACAACAGGAACATTACTTCGTGAACTCTCTCGCTTCCGACTAGCAGAGATAGCGCGTATGTACGGTATCGCTCTGCCTGATAAGGCTCGTGAGGAACAAGTCGAGCATTTACTTGCAACTATTGAAATTAACTTCAGTGATCTACTTGGACATTTGACGCGTGAAGAACTCAGGCGAGCATGTCGAACTCATAGTTTAGATGATACTGGTCGTTCCCGAGCGAAACTAGCTGAGACATTACTCGCAGTTTTTGACGGTGATAGTAAAGCATACGACGTGTCAGGCCTTTTTGCGTCTAGCCGGATTGATAGAGAGGCTCCTATTTCTGGTGACGTTATTCGACTACGGCATCGTCAGTGGCTGGTTGAAGATGTAATCCCACCACCGGAGCAGAATCAACTAACCTTGATAAAGGCTGTTTGTTTAGATGACGATAATCAGGGCGAAACCATCGACGTTCTCTGGGAGATGGAGCTCGGTGCGAACGTTGTTCAACAAAAAATGGGAGGGCTTGGCGCAAATATAGACGAGCCTCGTCATTTCGCTGCGTACCTTCACGCTCTTAAATGGAACTCGGTAACTGCAACAGATCGTAATTTATTCCAAGCTCCTTTTCGAGCGGGGATCATGTTACAGGCGCATCAACTTGAGCCTCTTCGCCGAGCACTTTCCTTGCCGCGTGCAAATCTGTTTATTGCTGATGATGTAGGTCTTGGTAAGACTATTGAAGCGGGATTGGTACTGCAAGAGCTATTACTTCGTCAGCGAGTGGAGTTCATTCTAATTTCTTGCCCCGCATCAGTCTGTCTCCAATGGCGCGATGAGATGTTTAAGCGCTTTGGTTTGCAGTTTGAGGTGATGAATCGCGCATTAGTGGAGCGTCGCCGACGTGAACGTGGCTTCGGTGTAAATCCTTGGAGTACACACAATCGGTTTATCATCTCACACGATTTGTTGCGACGACCTGAATATCGTGAACCTCTTTTAAACACTTTAGGTGATAAAGCAAAGCGAAGTCTACTCGTCTTGGATGAGGCTCATGTTGCTGCACCATCCTCAGCAAGTAACTACGCAACGGATTCAAATATTACCAAGGTTATTCGTGATGTAGCACCTCGTTTCGAGAACAGGCTGTTTCTTAGTGCGACTCCCCACAACGGTCATTCTAATAGTTTTGCCTCTTTACTAGAGTTGCTAGATCCTCAGCGTTTTACTCGTGGTGTTCCGGTCACAGATTCTAAACAGCGCGATGCAGTCATGGTAAGAAGACTTAAGGAAGACCTTAGAGTTCTAAACCGAGGCTCATATCCATTGCGTAAATTAGTGCGACACAGCCTCAAGCATGACGGTGAAAGGTGGATGGTAGAGGCCGCTGATTGTGATTCCTTATACTCTGCACAATGCATAGGAGCCTCATTTCCCTTCGAACTACAGCTCGTGACGATGCTAAACCAATACTCTGCTCTACGAACAGAAATAGGTAAAGGTGGTAGGCTCGCATTAATAAATCTTCAAAAACGGCTGTTAAGCAGTGTAGCAGCGTTTAGTAAGACATTAAAAAAGCACGCTGAGGGCAAGAGTGGTGTCAATGTTTTAAATGATAGTGAATCATTGAACAAAGTTGAAATCGAACGGGATGATCTCTATGGGGATGAAATCGAAGATGAGACTAAAGAGCTTGAAGCTATAGTCGCAGCGACTGCTAACCTGTCGCCTCCAAATGAGCAAGCGCTTAAGCTTCTCAAGGAAATGAGCAAATTAGCCCAACGACATCAGGATGATCCAGATGCTAAAATTCTCGGCTTTCTTTCTTGGGTGCGACAAAATCAGTGTCCAACAGCGGGATTTGAAATAGATAGCTCAATAAGTAAAGCCTGGAGTGATAGGCGAGTTATCATCTTCACAGAGTCGATGGATACTAAAACTTATATTGAGCGTCAACTTCAGCGCTCATTAGCGCATACCGAAGATGGTCATCGGCGAGTTATGACATTCCATGGTGGCCTCGGTGATGACAAGCGTGCGGAAATTCAACAAGCCTTCAATAGTCCTCCTAACGAGCATCCTGTGCGTATTTTAATCGCAACTGATGCCGCTCGAGAAGGTGTGAACTTACAAGGACATTGTGCAGATCTATTCCATTATGATATCCCTTGGAACCCTGCTCGAATGGAACAGCGTAATGGCCGAATAGATCGAACACTGCAGAGTGAGACTGAAGTACGTTGTCATTACTTCGTTTACGCAGATAGAGATGAAGATATAGTTCTCGATAAGCTCGTACAAAAGGTTAATACCATTCAGCGCGAACTCGGCTCTCTAAGTGCGGTGATTATGGGGCGGATTGAGTCTCAGCTTCAGAAAGAGGGGATTAGTGCGACTACAGCTTCTCTGCTTAATGAAAATGAGCGAGAAAAACGGCAGGTGGCTGTGGCCAAGAAAGAGCTAGAGCAAACACGTGTAACTCAGAAGGAGTTGGCTCATGAATTGGAAAAGTTAGACGAAATTTTAGCTCGCTCCGAGAAAGTAACCTCATTCGAACCAAAGCTGTTGCGCGACGCGATTAATGCAGGGCTTGAACTTAGTGGAGCTGCACCTCTTCAGTTAGCACCCGGCGCAGTTCCTGGCGCTGAAGCCTTTACGCTTCCTGAACTACCAGAGTCTTGGGCCGGAACCATCGATAGTCTACGCCTTCCTCGTGGACGTGATGAATATTTCAGTGATTGGCGAGCAAAGCCACCACTGCCAGTATTGTTTGAGCCCCCACCAAAGATGAACAGTGCTGCTGCACAGCTCCATCTTTCGCATCCCTTTGTAAAGCGGATATTTAGTCGATTCCTTTCCCAAGGTTACTCTGCACATGATCTTAATAGGGTCACAATTGTTCGAAGTAACGATAGTTTTATTCGAGTGATAGCATTTGGTCGCTTATCACTTTTTGGTAAAGGAGCTGCTCGTTTACATGACCAACTAGTGAGTGTTGCCGCTCGTTGGGTGGAGACTAGCAGTGAGCCTTTAAAACCTTTTACTGAAGCCGCCGATAGAAAAGCACTTGAGTCATTAGAGCAAATATTGGTGGAGTCACCAACACTTGAAGGGATTTCAGATAGCGTCAAGAAAAAAGTAATAGAAGCTGCACCAACACTCTTTAGTCAACTGTGGAAGCATGTTGAGACAGAAGCTGATGCACGTGCTAAAGAAGCTTTACTAGAGCTTGAACGAAGAGGTCACGAAGAAGCTGACCAATTAAAAGAGATACTCGAACGACAGCGGGATGCGATTGAAAGTCAGTTACAGTTAAAGACTCCGCAGTTTGAGTTTAATTTTGAACCCCTTACTCGGGGTGAGCAAAAACAAGTCGAAGCTGAAAAAAGGCATATGGAGCACCGTTTACTGATGATTGACCGTGAGATACGAGAGGATCCGGCAGATCTTAAGTCGCTTTATAACGTGAGCCTAAACCGATTACAGCCTGTGGGTCTTGTAGTTCTTTGGCCGAAGACGAGAGGTTGAGATAGTAACAATGGCGACTAAAAGTGAAGAGTTCTTTCATGATAAATGGCTCGGTCATGTACAAACAGAATCAGATGGACTGGTGGTTGCAAAGCCTGTGCTACTTGCAGCGAACTGTGCCCAACGTCAGAGTCCTAATACTCAGGACAAACTTCGTGAACTTTGTCCGCATGGACCGGAAGAACAACCGCGTCGTATTTCTGATTTACTACAATTTTTTTATCAATTACTAGATTTTGATGCAGATCTTTTTGACACTGCAGTTGAAATCCAAGACGAAGTTTCTCTCTATGCACCTGAAGGACCACAGACCGTACGTCCAACTTTAGGTTTATTAAGGCAAGATGAGCTTAGACAACGGGACGGCGCTGGAAGCCCAGCTTCAAATGCTGCAGAAAAATATGTGGCGTTAATTTGGGATATCACAGACATTGATGGCGAAACGAATGAGGAGGCAGTTGGTTTAACACTCGACAAACCAGAAATTATAACTGGAGAGTGGCCTTATTCCGCAGCAGCTAAGTTTGATCGTTTACTCCGTCACTGCCAAGTACCAGTGGGAATATTGACTAACCGTGAAGTTATCCGGCTTGTCTATGCACCACATGGCGAATCTTCCGGATACATTACTTTTAGAATCGATGATATGGCCACAGTTGGTGGTCGTCCAATCCTCGATGCAATGATCATGTTACTTTGCGCTAATCAATGGTTTGGTGTAAGCGATGAGAACTCCTTGCCATCGCTTTTGAGACGCAGCCGTGAGTATCAGGGCACAGTGACTGAGGATTTAGCTGAGCAAGTTTTTAGCGGTTTAGAACAGCTGCTGAACGGTTTTCAAACAGCGGCGGAACGAGATAAAAGTGGACTACTGCTAGAGGCTCTTGAACGGGATGAGGACCATCTCTATAGAGGGTTACTTACCGTTATGTTGCGGATGGTGTTTATCCTTTTTGCCGAGGATAGAAGCCTGCTTCCTGTTGAGCATCCGCTTTACGCCAAGCGTATGAGTTTACTCGGCCTATTTGAAAGGTTACAGCGTGATCATGGTAACTTTCCAGATTCAATGAGCAACCGTTTCGGCGCCTGGGGACATATCATCTCATTGTCTCGTACGATTTACTTAGGTGTTGACCATGGTGATTTTCATATTCCTGCTCGTCAAGGCGATCTCTTTGACCCACATCGTTATGCTTTTTTAGAGGGATGGACCGGCGACAGCTCACCAGTAATAACGCATACCGCTCGCTCAGAAGTTCAGGTCCCAACTGTTGATGATGGGACTGTTTTTGCCTTACTTCAAAGTCTATTAATCTTCCAAGGTCAGCGATTGAGCTACCGAACCTTAGATGTGGAACAGATTGGTAGTGTATATGAAGCATTAATGGGCTATCACGTTTACCAAAGTGAATCTCCTGCGGTAGCAATCAAACTGAATAGCAAGAAAGGGGCAGCAAAGTACTGGTTGGAAGCTTCGGCTGTATTAGCTCGGCCAGCGGGCCAACGTATTAAATGGCTACAAAGCGAATGTGGTTTCGATAAGCCTGTTGCCACCCAAATTAAGAAAGTGCTGGGTGACGCTGAGAAAACAATAGCCGAAAATCCGAATGCAGTCATTGAATCCTTACTAGCTTTAGCCGCTGGGAAAAAAGAAAACAGATATGAGCAGTTAGCGCGAGCAGGCCAGTATATCTTGCAGCCGGGAACGGAACGCCGACGTTCGGGTTCACATTATACCCCGCGTTCATTAACAGCACCTATTGTCAGTAAAACATTACAACCATTACTTCGTTGCTTAGGAGAGACCCCTTCGGCTGAGCAGATTTTAGAACTAAAAATTTGCGATCCTGCTATGGGATCTGGTGCATTTTTAGTGGAGTGTTGTCGTCAATTAGCTGATGAAGTAGTAGCTGCATGGGGGCGCACTCAGGAAATTGAAAATATTGCAGTCAATTGCCCTGAAGGTGATGTTGTTGCCCATGCAAGACGATTGGTTGCTCAGTGTTGCCTATACGGTGTAGATAAAAATATTATGGCCGTTCAGTTGGCCAAACTTTCGCTTTGGTTGTTCACATTAGCTCGCGAGCTGCCGTTTACTTTCTTGGACCATAACTTACGGTATGGTGATTCACTGGTAGGCCTCAACTTTGAACAGATCAAGGCTTTCCATTGGAAGCCAACCCAGCAACTCAGTTTTCTTGAAGATGAAATAACAAGAACTCTTGATGAAGTTGTCAGTATTCGCCAGGAAATTCATCAACTCGCTAAAAACTCAACTCCAGAAGGACAGTGGCTCAAGGCACAACGACTTTTTGATGCCAATGATGCAACGGAAAAAGTGCGTAAAATTGCCGATGTTTGTGTAGGAGCCTTTTTTGCTGAAGATAAAATCAAAGCTCGATTGAATGAACGGCAGGTAAGAGAGGGTGTTATTCGAGCTTGGCTGGAAGGGGATGAGGAATCGAAGCTTCGTGTTAATCAGTGGTCTAAAGATATTCGTGATTTACATGCTCCCTTCCATTGGTGGGTAGAGTTTCCTGAAGTTTTCTATGAGGAGAGATCTGACCCTTTAGCTTCTGACCAAGGCAAGTTGGTCGCCTATATGGATGGCTTTGTTGGAAATCCACCTTTTCTCGGTGGGAGACGAATTTCTGAAAATTATGGAACTGAATATTCCAATTGGATATCCGGTGAGCATTCAGGTTCAATGAACGCAGATTTATCAGCATATTTTTTCCGTCGCTCGGCTCAACTATCAGGTACGCACGGTGTTGTTGGTTTGATTGCAACTAACACTATTGGTCAAGGTGATACACGCCTTACAGGTTTGGCAGCTATGCTAGCAGATGATTGGGTAATTACCGATGCGATAAACTCAATGGCTTGGCCCGGTTCTGCCGCGGTTACAGTGAGTGTTGTGCATGCTGTGCATGGTTCTTTAAAAAAATATCGCGGATGTCAACTGGATGGCGTGGACTGTCAGGCGATTAACTCAAGATTACGGCCTAAACCTGAAAGGGATGATCCTCGCCCTTTAAAGGCGAACTCCGGACAGAGCTTTCAGGGACATATTCTTTTAGGTACTGGTTTCACTCTTTCACAAAAAGAGCGTGATGATATTTGCATTTCATCTCCTTTGAGTACAACTAGGATTTTACCTTTTCTAGGTGGGGCAGAAGTTAATTCGTCTCCGACACAAGATTTCGACAGATATGTAATTGACTTCGAATCTATACCCCTTGAATCTGCAGAAAAAACACCTGAGTTACTTGAGAGAGTCCGACTCTTGGTAAAGCCTGAACGTGATAAACAGAAAAGGAAACACCTGAGGGAACGATGGTGGCAGTTTGCAGAGAATCGCCCAGCTATGCGTGCAGCACTAAATCCACTTGACCGATGCTTGGTAACAGCGCGTGTTACTAAACACCTATGCTTCTCATTTCAGCCTACCGATAGAGTTTTCAACGAAAAGCTTTATATTTTTCCAATGGATACGTTTACTGCTTTTGCTGTTTTGCAATCTCGTATCCATGAATGTTGGACTTGGCTTTTGTCATCGACACTCGAAACGCGACTAAATTATTCAGCCAGCGAGTGTTTTATCACATTTCCATTCCCTCAAGTAAAACCAAGTAGTTGTATTGAAGAATTAGAGCAAAGAGGGAGCGCACTATACTCTGCTCGTGCCAAGTTTATGGTCGACTCTGACGAAGGCCTAACCAAGACTTACAATGCACTCAAAGATCCCGAATGCGACAACGAATGTATTCTCAATCTTCGTCGCCTGCACGAGACTATGGATCGAGCTGTTGTAGACGCGTACGGTTGGTCTGATATTGAAGTGCCGCCTTATTGCCCTATGAACGCTGATGATGAGGCTGCGTTGGAAGCGTTTAACGATGAAATCATCGACCGGCTCTATGTCCTTAATGCAGAGCGAGCGGCTGCAGAAGAGCGTCAGGAACTGATCGATAAGCCACCGAAAAAGAAGGCAGTTAATAAATCAGCATCAATAAAAGCGGACAAACTTCCTAATTCGAGTCTGAACCTATTTGATCAGAATAATGAATAGGGTATAAGTTGTTATAAATAATAATTCAAAGACTTACGTAACAAATAAGTAACGGAAAGGATGCCATGAATAATCATAATACACCTTCAACACCACCAGCCAAGCGGGAGGTACGCGACCAGATGGTCGATGCGTTGCGTCGAGAGCTGATGGGGCCCTGGCATCCAACGGATGACACGGATCCAAGTGAAGAGTTTCCAACAGCGCGCTATATTGTCGGCAGGCTTGCTCCACAGGACTTCGAGATTGATGTCGTGGAGAATGACGCTTTGCCTACTGGAGATAGTGACGATGGGGAAACGGGTGAAGCGAGTTTTGAACCACCGCAAGTGCTTGGCTTTATGCCATCTTCAATGGGCTTGTCTTTTGTTATCAATGATACCTGCGATAAAGTCGATGTGTACATCGAGTGGGGACAATATTACCGTGCTGAAGAGGCTCCTGAACGCAATGAGGTTGGGGACGGTTACGATGAAGATGAGCGAGAATGGAATAGCTCCCAGCGTTCATTATTCATCTGGCGAAGAGAGTCTTGCAAAGGAACAGTGCGTGGTCTTGACCTGTCAAAAAAAGGGCCGATAACCGAAGTAAAGCTTCATCCTAAATTCGCGCCGGCAGATGTTACTGTTGAAGGCCTAGATGAAGCTGAAGTTTGCATACAAGGTATTGTTTATGAGATCCACGGTCAGCGTGCTGTGAGTCTATTTCTAGTGAATCAGCGCCAAAAAGGCGACCCAAAGGATTCAGAAAAAGATAAGCAGTTCCTTATGCAGGCGCAGATGGAAGTTCGAGCCAGTGATGGCAGTGCAGTCTTTCTGGCTAAAGATGATATTGAATTGGAGCATGATGGTTCACAAGACCCTGAGGCGCAAGTCAATAATTTGCTTTATCGCCATGCCCGCGAATTTGCAACCGGACATGGTGTTGCCGCTGAATGGGATGGCCTCACGCCAGATGGTAAAAGCGTCTCCAGTATTCGTACCGAGTTTATCCCATCGTTCGAAGTGCCTAAGGTGATTGCTGCCAACGATATTGCTGGTGGGGCAACACTGGATATGATGGCGCTGGCTAAACTGAACGACCCTGACGCATTATTCAATGCAATCGAACCTCTTGTAAAAAAATACGAAGATTGGATTGAGGACCGCCGTCTTGAAGCTAATGCTCCTGAAATCAAGGATCATGCTCTGCACTACGAGGCGGCAGGGATTCAGTTAGATAACTGTAAGAACGCAGCAACCCGTATGCGGAAAGGCCTAGAGTTGTTAAAGAGTAATCCTAAGGCACGGACTGCATTTTGTTGGGCAAATGAGGCCATGGCCGATCAACGAGTTCATTCCATTTGGGCGAAAGATCATAAAGCTGGAGAGAAAAGAAAGGATATTGCTGAATACTGGAATAAAAGAAATCACACTTGGCGTCCGTTCCAGCTTGGTTTCTTTTTGCTAAATTTGGTGGGTGTTGCAGACGATGAAAGTGAAGACCGTGCTTTGGTTGATCTGCTCTGGTTCCCAACGGGTGGTGGTAAGACGGAGGCCTACTTAGGCCTTGCAGCATTTACATTGTTTTATCGTAGATTAGAAGGTGATCGCGATGGAATGGAAGCCGGTGCTGGCGTGTCGGTTATCATGCGTTATACATTACGGTTGTTAACGGTTCAGCAATTTCAACGTGCCGCAGCTCTGGTGTGTGCTTGTGAGGTAATTCGACGACGCGAAAACCTATTGGGTAAAGAGCCATATCGTATTGGCCTTTGGGTGGGAGATAAAACTGCACCTAACCGCTTCGTTGATGCTAAGAAAGCGATAGAGGATCTTAAATCAAAAAATTACACACACGGAGGCAGTCCGGTTCAGCTATTAAACTGTCCTCGGTGTGGTGAGGCTTTAGCTGATGATAGGGGGATTCCTAACGGAGCGGCTTATACAGTCGATAGTGATGCTCAAAGAATTCGTGTTCTCTGTCCTAATTTTCGCTGCGAGATGTCACAAAAGAAATCAGCTGGTGAAGGTGTACCTGTAGTTGTTGTTGATGAGGAGCTTTACCGAACCTGTCCTTCGATTATCATTGCAACGGTCGATAAGTTTGCACGAATGCCATTTGAAGGACGAACTCAAGCCTTCTTTGGTATTCGAGATCGCTATAGTCCCACTCTTGGGCATATCACTCCTGCTGATGGAGTAAAGCCTGGTGGAAAGTTATGTAAAGATGCCAGAAAGGCCAAAAGGCTATTGCCGCCTGAACTTATAATTCAAGATGAATTACATTTGATCTCCGGTCCACTCGGCACAATGGTAGGGCTTTACGAAACCGCCATAGATTTTTTAAGTCGAGTGCAAAAAGAGTCAGGTGTGACGGTAAGATCTAAGGTCATAGCATCGACGGCGACGATTCGTCGCGCCGCTCAGCAAGTTAGGCAATTGTATGATCGTGACCTTCAAGTGTTCCCACCTAGCGCCCTTAGCTCTAAAGATTCGTTCTTCGCTCGTGAAATTGCAACTCACGATGAAAACGGTCATGCAGGAGACTTTGAAGCTGGCCGCCTATACATTGGGGCAAACGCTAGTGGTTCGAGCTCTAAAACACTTCTTGTAAGGGTTTATGCAGGTTTATTACATGCCGGACTTGATCATCTAGTTGACCCAGTCATTGCTCAATCTGGAGATCCTTACGGGACCTTGGTTGGCTACTTCAATAGTATGCGCGCACTGGGTGGTGCTAAACGTCTGGTGGAAGATGACGTAACGCTTAGGCGACTGTATTATCTTGCAAGGCGAGATCAGTCCGCATTGAAAAGAGAAAAACGAAACCAACGCTATATTAGTGAACCTAAAGAACTTACAAGTCGATTAGCGTCTTGGCAGATCCCACCTTTACTTAAACGAATGGATGTGACATTTCCTCGGCCCGTTAAGGGGGAGAAGAATAAGGTCTATCCAGTGGATGTTCTGCTCGCAACAAATATGATTTCGGTGGGTGTGGATATCGACAGGCTAGGTCTTATGGTCTGTACGGGGCAACCTAAAACGACTGCAGAGTATATCCAGGCGACTAGTCGCGTGGGACGTCAACATCCAGGACTTGTAGTAACAATGTATAACTGGGTTTCACCACGTGACATTTCTCATTATGAGCGATTCAAGAGTTATCACGCTGCACTTTACCGTTATGTAGAGCCTATTAGTGTAACTCCGTTTTCTTCTCGAGCGTTAGATCGTGGTTTGCGCGGCATGTTTGGAGCCACACAGCGACTTGGCCAAACGCAGGCGTCTGAGGAGTTTTCTGCTAATCAGTTTGATCCTACAAACCCTTGGGCAAAAGCCATGATTGAGGGGATTGCGGAACGAGCGACGAATCTAACATCTCACTCACGTCAAGGTGTTGCCCAGGGGGACCACGTAAAAAGAGTATTGAATGAACAGAGTGATAGCTGGAGTCAGCTACAAAACGCATCTGTTTCATATTTCAAGAAAAAGTCGACTAAGAATAAGGATGAGGATGCAGCACATCATCGTCTCTTTCGTAATTTGGGGGAGGCCAAAGGTGGGAAGTGGTCGGCACCGAACTCACTACGTGATGTTGAACCTACTGCCACTTTCTATTTGGTCGACGATGAGGAGTCACAGTCATGAGTAATAAACCAGTAGGAGATGTGCGTCCTAGTCAAGTAATCACTACATTTGGGCCTGGAGCCATAGTCGATCTTCAAACTTTGTCGGTTGTTGTTGCCGGAATTGATGAGTGGCGCAAAAGCGATGCACAGCGAATCCAAGAGCCTCGACTTGAGCGAACTCTTGGAGTCAAATGTTTTTATTCTGCCCCGCCAGCTGAAGGTGAATTCAATAAACGACCCGGGACAATGCCATCTTATCTGTTCCCACGTTATCAGGTTTGCTCTAACGCCCTGTGCGGAACTCTTTCAGAGCCTTCTGAGCATAACTTTAAACGTCACGAGACTAGGCCTATTTTCCTATGTCAACTTTGTGGTGGTAAGGCTCCCGTTAATCCCGCACCATTCATTGTTGCTTGTCCTAGTGGTCACATGGATGATTTCCCATGGCGAGATTTTACTCACCGAGGCCCCACTGACTGTAAGCAACCAATGCAATTGAAATCAATGGGTAAAACAGGAACCGTTCGTGATTTGATGGTGAAATGTAAGTGTGGGCAAGAGCGTAGTGTTGGTGACGCATTTGGGGAAAATAAACACAAAATTGTAGGGGCCTGTAGTAAAAAGCGCCCATGGTTTGGCCCAGATGATGTGGAGGCTACATGCCAACACACTGACAAAGCTGAAACACTTCAGCGTGGGGCAACTAACTCCTGGTTTCCGGTAGTAAAGAGCGCATTATCTATTAAAGATGCCGCTACCCCCGTAGGGAAAGTTATTTCTCAAGCGGATCCGGACATTATTTCTGAGATAAACGATTTAAGTGACCTCAGCACATATTGGAAGCTACTTGTTAAAAAGCTCCCCGAGCTAGAAAGTTATGCCAGTGATCGAGCAGCTATTCTTGAATATATTTTAAAGAATCGTGGTGAAATCGAAACGGATGAAATTGATTTACTCCTGCCAGAGTGGGAGGCTCTAAGAGATCCCGATGGATACAGCCAAGGGGAACGTTCTGATTTTTTCTCACAGAAAACTGAGGTTCCTGAAAAATTAAAGGATGTAATTTCGTCTGTTATTCAAGTACGAAAGCTTCTCGAAGTACGAGCACTTAAGGGGTTTACTCGTATAGAATCGAAAGGAGGCCCCTTTGGTGGTGATGGAGAAGAAGTCGATATAGCACCAATCTCTCGCAATCCGAATTTAGATTGGTTGCCTGCTGTTGAAGTTCGGGGTGAGGGCTTGTTTTTTGAGTTTAACGGGGAAGCGCTGGATACTTGGTCGCAAAACCCTGAAGTGCAGGCTCGCGTTCGAATGATGATTATGACTATACAGAAAGATGGCGATGCTTCAGAGTCGTTGCCACCGACTGAACAGGATATTCGTGACAAGTCACGTTTTATAGTCCTTCATTCATTTGCTCATACCGTTATGAGGTCTTTAGCTCTTGATTGTGGTTATTCAGGCTCTTCGATACGTGAACGTATTTACTCTTCTATTGAAGATGGACGTGAGATGCAAGGGGTGTTGCTGTATACCGCGAGCCCTGACTCCGAAGGGAGCCTTGGTGGTCTCATCGATCTTGGAACCGCTGAACGTCTTGGTACTTTGCTACAAAACGCACTGCGTGATGTCACTCGTTGTTCCTCAGATCCACTCTGTGCGAGTCACGAGCCTAATCGACACCGAAGTACCAATGGGGCTGCTTGTCATGCTTGTGTACTTGTTCCTGAAACAAGTTGTGAGGCATATAACACTTGGTTAGATCGCTCACTTTTAGTACCAACAGTTGCTAATCAGAGTTTATCGTTTTTTACACCAAAGCATCTTGGGTGGCTATGACCTCAAAGGAGATAGATGTTCTCACGGAGGCTTGCTCAAATCTCGTTGGACAAGTGGCAGCTAATCCGTCACTAGCCGATTCGATAATTGTAGCGTTGCAAACAGGTGCAGTGACAGTAACCAGTGGTCCGTTGGCTATTAGCAAAGTGTTAAAAGGTGCTCCTGGTGACCATTACCTGAAAGAGTTTTTAAGGGCTTGGAATTCTAGTGCTTCACATTTAGGTGCACTAGAAGTGACTGCAATGTTGAAGTCTTCTTTGAGCTGTTATCGGTTAGCTTTGAGCAGAGCTCATGCTGTTGAAGCTGTCTGGACTGGACCTGAAGTTGAAAGGTCGGAGATGCGTAGGACTGAGGCTGTTGTTAACGAGATTGTTGCCAGTGCGGAAATAGAGCTTCTTATCGTTGGCTATTGGCTCGTTACAAGTACTGAGCAAATTAAGTCTCTGATTGAGTCTCTAGTTCAAAAAGCCCATAAGGGCATCAGAGTTCGTTTTGTATTTGACCCGAATGAAAAATCAGGTAGTCCAGATAACTTTGCTGCTCTCAACAATTTATGGCCTGTAGACCTGAAAGGAGCTCCGCGAGAGGTTTATAGTTGGAGCGAACATATGGCTAAGGTTATAAGTAAAAGGGGTCATCAATATGACCGCAAGCTCCACGCAAAGGTGATAGTTGCAGACCGAAACGATGCTCTTGTTACATCCGCTAATCTTACTCACGCGGGTATACTGGAGAATCTAGAAATGGGCCTCAGAGTGCAGGGTTATATGGCTGGAGCGCTAGTGCGTCACTTTGATTTATTGATAGAAGAGAACATCTTAGAGAGGCGCATGTGAATTTAACTAAAGGTGATAGGTAAAACTTTTGCCAAAAGAATGTGCAATATTAAAATATTCTAAATTTAAGCATTTAAAAAGGACTGAAAAGTGACTGAAGCACGGAATTATAAAAATTTAAACTTAGTTAGAGCAAACATAGAGGATGTCGTTAACACGTTTATGGATCAGCATGGCTTTACTCTTGAGTCTATTGGAGATATGCCCGGTGCTCAGAATGGAAAAAGAGTTGTATATGGTCAGGCTGGTAGCTTGTATGCGACGGTTGATATCTTCTTCAATAACACTGGCACTTCAACCGTACAGTTTAAAACAGGTAGAAACCAGCTATTAGGGAAGCGACTTGCTGATTGCTTGTACGAAACGATTAATCCAGTTGAATTTGAAAGTGTAAATATGGTTGTAGATGGTTTTATTGAAGAATCGATATCTCCAGTTTTACTTTGTACTGCAGATGAGACCTATATAGAACTGCAGGAACATCATAGAGAGGCTAGCAAGATAGTCTGGAAGCTTATTTCTATTGAGTTTCAAGATGAACTCACGGTAACACTCCATACAACAACTCGACTGTTGCAAATACAGGGTCGCCCTTTATCTTGTTACAGAGCTTTTATATTTAACCTGACAGAGCTACTTGATCTTCAAGGATTAGAGAAGGTTTTATCAAGGCAAGATGATAGTAAAGTTGAAATCATTCAGCAGGAAGTCGCTCGTAGTTATCTTCAAACTGTTATGGGGGATTCCTATCGCCACTTGCATAAAAATGTTGAAAAATTGCTCGTTTCAGGTCTCTGTGTTAAACTCGCCGCCCCTCAACTACCAGACTACTGTATGTTGCTGTACCCGGAGCTACGCTCTATTGAAGGTGCTCTAAAGGGGAAAATGGCACTGTTTGGATTAGTTGTAGGCCGTGATGGTTTTGGGGGGTTCTTCGAAAAAATCCCAGGAAAATACCAATTAGAAGCGTCGCATAGAGCACATTTTCCATCAGATGTGAGTGCAAATATTGTTGAAGATGCTTATACTTTCTACAATAAAGAACGTCATGGCCTCTTCCACATGGAGCCTATTGTGGATACTAGTAGAGTGATGAGTGATATAAGTCATTTAATGACGAAATCAAAGCACTCTTGGGAACATATTAAAAAGTTATATAGTATACAAAATGTATAATATCAGAAAGTTAAATATCAAAAACAACCCTCAAGCTATCGTTACAGCGATAAGCTACGAAAGTCCGTTGTCTTTGATTTCTGAGATTGAACAGGAATTAAGCTCCTTATTTGGGAGTGATTTCTTTGGAGAAGTTATCTTTGATCTTCTTTGCTCTAATGGCTTTGAGTGGAATCGCTTCATGTCTATGGAGTTCGAAGGCTCTGCTCTTAAGAGAAGTTCTGCAAGGATTATGGATGAAAGTGAGCTTTCTCCTTTATTGATTGAACTTCAATCTCAGTTGTTTGCAAGTAAACCCGAATACCTGGTTGATACCATATTAACCAGTCAAGAAATTGCCATTTTAATGAGTTCTGCTTCAAATAAGTCGGTAGCCCTTTATTGTTGATAATAAAGGGTTTTAAGCTTTGTGCTTGTTGTGGGGAAATTATATACCCTAGTTTTTTTGACCAGTATATTCTTTTACTGAAACGTAGGTTTAATCTAAACTCGGTTGTAAAAATGAATTAATTTAATGTCTTGCAATTTTGCATGTTGTTTAGCATTAAGTTATTTAGGAATTCTTCCAACTCCTTTGAGGACTCATTCTCAAAAATGACGCTGCCATTAGAGCTGTAAATTTCGGGGCTAACATCATTTCCCTCATTTATAGCTTCTTGTATGAGGTAGCGGCAGCAAGTATCTTCTCTTTTATGCAGTTCAGCATAATCAACCCATAAAACATAGTACTGTTGATTAACTTTAAAGTAGAAGCTTGGGCTTAGGTCATTATGCCAACTTTTATCATGGAGGTATGGATAATTAGCTAGATTAAAGCCAAGCTCAAAGTCCGTACCAAATTCATTTTTGTATGTCATGCACTGATCTCTTAATTACTTTATGGACTGGTCTCCTCAATCATTACCCCTTTGTATTGGATTATTTTGTATTTCCTACCGCTCAAATAATAGTAATCAGTAGTAAGGATTGAGGCTGAGTTTAACTTTCTTAGATTATCGAAATATTAATGTTGATTACAAATAATTTCAACGACTTCAAATGTGATAGGTTAAGTGTAGAGCCTTAACAGTCAAATTTGGCTGCGATGGTCTATTTACCCTTTGTAAGAAACAGCGTCAATAGTGCTCCAATTGCTGCACCAGTTAATATAGCACCAGATGTACTTGCTTCTTTGGTGGTTGTAACTTTTACAGCTTCTTCGGTGCTAAATGCTTCTACACCTTTTGAAGTTTTCGAAATAATATCTTCAGGTTTTACACCTAGCGCTCCGCAGATTACAAACAATTGATCAATAGTGATCATTGCTTTTCCTTTTTCTAATCTAGATAAAACTGGCTGAGATATGCCTGTAGCCACCGAAACCTCTGACTGTTCCATACCCAATTCTTTTCTAATTTTTTCTAGTTCAAATCCAACTAATCCGTTGTAGGTTATTTGTTGATGCATAGGAAATTCTCAAGTTCAATAATTGACAACTACACACCAAAAGAATATTATCCGCATGCGGCTGTATATTCGGAATGCGAATTTACGTGGTTTTTGGTGTGATATAAGGATAACAGAAATGCTATTAAATGAGAATAATCGTAATGATCGAGTATTAACATCTGTGACTAAAGTGTATAGAAAGAAAGTATCAGGACTAGTTGCCCACGCGGGATTAATGCTTAGCTTTGAGCAAGGTGAGCAGCTGGTTTTGCATACGAACCCTGATAAGAATACTCATCTAAGTACTCTTGAGGAGTTTTTGGAAGGGGAGAAGCTAGTTAAAAAGGCCTGTATCAATGCTACACCGCAAATTGTAGACCGCATAAATAGTCGGCTATCATCCTGCTGTAAATACAGTATTTTTTATAATTGTGAGCATCTAACTAGTGAAGTGCTTACAGGAAGTTCTACAAGCGAACAGCTAAAAACAACATTAACTGTATCTGCATTAGGAACAGCCTTCGTTGCATTTAAACCAGCTAATCGAAACATGATGACACTATCCTTAGCTGCACTAGGTTTTGGGTTGCTTGGGCTCTACATCGAAAAGCAAAACCAGTTATCATCGTAAAATTATTAGTTGCTTTAGGTGGCTGAATATATGAGTTTAAATCCTTACTTGAGGAGTTGTTGGGTAATAACCGAGTTAAGTTGATTTGGAGTTATCTGAACATGCTCACTCCACCAGCACATAAGCTCTCTGCGTCGCTCAATGTAGTCTGCGCGGTTATAGGCTGCTCGAACGGTGTTTTTATCCACGTGAGCTAGTGACACCTCTATTAGTTCAGCATCAAAGCCTTGTTCGTTTAATGTGGTGCTGGCTAACGCACGTAGCCCATGAGCCACTAAGCGGCCTTTGTAGCCCATACGCTTAATAGCCATATTGGCAGTTTCGGTGTTGGTGTGGTGATGTTTGTT
The DNA here is from genome assembly GCF_000018285.1 of Shewanella pealeana ATCC 700345. Taxonomy (NCBI): domain Bacteria; kingdom Pseudomonadati; phylum Pseudomonadota; class Gammaproteobacteria; order Alteromonadales; family Shewanellaceae; genus Shewanella; species Shewanella pealeana. Next base: position 1,565,044 of record NC_009901.1, read on the forward strand.
TCTATCTGCTGGGAATATGTATTCCAAGTCACCGCTGATTTCATGCATGCGATTTAGCAGCGATATGACCTGTGGCGTGAGTGGGATGATATGTTCACGCTTCATCTTCATGCGTTCAGCTGGAATCGTCCACAGCTGCTTATCAAAATCAATTTCAGTCCACTTCGCTTTTGCTGCTTCTGCTGGGCGGGTCATAGTGTGCAGTTGTATCTCGATCAAGCATCGAGTTGTTTTCTTTATACTAGAGTAGGTTAGTGCTTCAATAAACTCTGGTAGTTCTGCTGGTTTGAGGGTTGGCATTTGTCGCTTCTCTGGGACGCCAAACGCTGCTGCTATGCCAATAAGTGGGTTCGAGTGGATAAGGCCAGTATTGACTGCAAAGGTCATTACTTCGTTTAGCCAGCTGATCACGCGCTTGCAGGTTTCAATATTGCCTTTAGCTTCTGCAGGCTTGAGTACTTGAATAACTTGTGGGGCGGTTAAGACACTGATTGGTGTTCCACCAAGGGCTGGAAACAGGTAAAGCTCAAGTCGACGATACAGCTTTTGACCGTGATTTTCTGAGACCTTCTGCTTTTTAATTTCAAACCATGCGTTGGTTACAGACTTGAGGGTGTTTTCTGCATCGGTTTTTATGGCAGCTTTCTGTTGCTGCTGGTGGTGTTGAGGGTCAATACCTTGAGCAAGAAGTTCACGGGCGGCTTCTCTTCGCTTTCTTGCTTCTGCTAGTGGTACATCTGGGTAGGTACCTAAACCTAGGTTGGCTCGCTTTTGAGTTACAGGCCGAGTGTAGTTCAGTAACCAAAACTTTGAACCTCCGGTTTTGACTCTGAGTGATAACCCTCTGCCGTCAGCAAGGTTGTATTCTTTCTCTTTTGGCTTTGCATTTGAAACTTGTGTTGCGGTGAGCTGCTTAGTGGAATTGGCCATGATTGTAACACCCAGAACTTGATTTGGCTCCGATGTTACATTAGGTGTTACATTAATCTCAAGCTGCTATGAAATGGCAATAGACGTTAAAAGACGCTAAGTTATTGATTTTGGTGTTTTACAGGCAGAAAAAAAGACGTCCTAGGACGTCTTCGTTTCTATATTTGGTGGAGGCGGCGGGGCTCGAACCCGCGTCCAAAAAGCCTACATCCAAGGCGCTACATGCTTAGTCTCTCTTTTGGTTAACCAAGTACACTCCGAAAGACAGGATTGCAATTGGCGAGTTCAGTACTGTTTCGCGGTTCACCCCTGAACGTGGTTCCCTCGCTATCAAATGTAAAGGTGACCATCTTATTACTCTGCCCATTTGATAAACGTGAGCAAGATGGCTAGCTAGCCTAAGCTGCTAGAGAGTAGTTAGAGTCGTTTGCAACTATAACGGTGCGGCTTTTTACGAGGCCAACCGCCCCTCGGCATGCTCCCAGGGTTTCGAGAATCTTGTCGAATCCAGAATCGCCCCCAAGTACAATTTGATTGTAACGCGACCTAGCTTGTTTTACCAAGCATAAAAATCGCATTCACAACCGATTGTTCATTATACATACGTTATTAACAACGTACGTTGTTGAAATTACTGCTGTACCGCCTTCTTTATGGTACGAGCCTTTTCAATTTGCCATTCGCGATCTTTAGTATCGTCGCGCTTATCGTGTTCTTTCTTACCTTTACCTAAACCGATTTCAATTTTAACCCAAGCGCCTTTCTGCCAATACATAGAGATAGGTACGATTGAGTAACCTTTACGGTCAACTAAGCCTTGAAGTTTATCAAGCTCTTTACGTTTTAGTAGTAGCTTGCGCGAGCGTAGCGGGTCACATACTACATGGGAAGATGCAGTATTAAGTGGTGCGATGGTGCAACCAAAAAGATAAGCTTCGCCTTCTCTTAGAAACACATAGCTCTCAGACAAGTTTACCTTGCCCATGCGAATAGACTTCACTTCCCATCCCATTAGGGATAAGCCTGCTTCTAGCTTCTCTTCAAACTTGTAGTCAAAAGTTGCGCGCTTATTGCGTGCAATGGAAGCTGAACTGTTCTTTGAATTTTTTGCGTTTTTCTTAGCCATAGGACGTCATTATACCTGCGCCAAACAAATATGGAATTGGCCAAATCAATTTATTACAGGTTTTATGTCTTTGCTGAGTGAGTTTGTCTACTTTTTAGTCGCTCAATACGCAGGGACAGTATCAAAGATGCGTTTTTTTGTGTTCATGTTAAAATCCACGCTTCGTGTTTAATTACTGAGTACCAATCGTCAGATGCCGCAAATTTCTCGCAGTGTATTAGTTCGCTTCAGCGCGATGCAGATGTATGACCTAGTCAATGATGTTGAGTCTTATAAAGAATTCTTGCCCGGCTGTGTTGGTGGCAAAGTCCTAGAATTTGATGGAAAAACTATGGTGGCCTCGGTTGATGTGGCAAAAGCGGGGATCAGTAAAACCTTTACCACACGTAATCAGGTTGTTCCTGGTAAAAGTATTCAGCTGCAGTTAGAGAACGGCCCTTTTAAAGAGCTGGTTGGTGAGTGGAAGTTTACAGAATTGACCGAAGATGCTTGCAAGGTCGAGTTTGAGTTGAATTTTGAATTCTCAAATTCGATTGCCGACTTAGCCTTCGGTAAGGTATTTAAAGAGCTAATGGCTTCTATGGTCACGGCGTTTACCAGTCGTGCAAAGGTGATATACCAATGAGTACAGAGCAAACCCCATTTCTAGTCGAAGTCATCTATGCCCTGCCAAATCAGCAAAAGCTGATTAAGGTGAACGTCACACCGGGGACTACATGTATTGAGGCGGTCAAGTTAAGTGATATGCAGCTTTACTTCCCTGAGATTGATTTAGAAACTGTCAAGCTCGGGATCTTTAGCCGCTTAGTTAAACATGATGAAGTGTTACTGCCGGGTCAAAGAGTCGAAATTTATCGCCCATTGATTGCCGATCCTAAAGATGTGCGCCGTAAGCGGGCTGAAAAAGCTAAAGAAGATGGCCGAATAAATAAGATTACTGGCGGTAAGCTGTAATCCTAACAATCAGTAAGATTGATTAAAATGCATAAAAATGGCGAGTTTCCTGTAGGAACTCGCCATTTTTCAAGCTAATCGGTTGAACGGTCGCTTGTGTTTAAGAGTTATTCAAACTTTTCAGAAAGTGTCTCTGGTTGAGTTTCTTTCTCTTCTACCAAAGGTTCAGCTTGAGGGCGTTGCTCTGGGATCAGTGGATCACCTTCAGGTGTATTGATCTCAGGTAACTTACTCTCTTCCAATGGCGTATTAAATTCTGAGCTTAACTCGTAATCACCTTTCACTTCGGCGAGCTTATCGCCATCAAAGTTAATAATAAGTTCTTTATGGATGATGCTCGCGTCACGACCACTCTTATAGTGGTAGACATAGTACCAGGTATCATCAGAGAAACTGTCACGCAGCACTGGACGTCCAAGCACGTATTCAACCTGCTCTTTAGTCATGTCTATGCGCAATTTTTCGACTTGTTGTTTTTCCATATAGTTACCCTGAGGGATATCAGGTTTATAGATCAAATAGTCAAAAACACCACAGCCACTAAGTGATAACGAGAGCGCAGCAGCGCCCAAAAGGGTAAGACTTTTCTTTTTAATTGTCATTGAATGCGCTACTTCATAAAAATCTGTCGGTCATAATACCCAAGCGATCCCCCTTATGACAAGGGCTATTGCGTCAAGGCGTGCTTGGAACGTAATTCTTAGTTGATTACAGGATTTAACATTAAACCCTAATTTGTGAATATATGGAGTCCAAAATGCCTAATAAGTTCATTATCTAGCATTATTCAGCTGATTAACGGCTTAGGTTTATCATTTGATTTTAGATAAAATCACTTTGTTATATACCTAAAACAATTCCCTTTATCTTACTGATAAGAAAGCTATAACTATGATTCACTCATGCCACTTTTAGAAACAAGGCACACAAGTCCAATTCAGGTTTAAGTTACGGAAATGTTGTGTTAACTTAACATTGTTTTCTCATCAAGTTTAAGCCTTTAAAGCAGGCGCGATAAACATTGAGTTAGAGCGAGATTAAAACTTACATAGATAGGCATAGAGTTGATGACAATAGAAAAAGGAACTTTGGTTTGTGTCGGCACAGGGCTCAATTTAGCCGGACAAATTAGCGTATTGAGTAAAAGCTACATAGAGCATGCCGACGTGGTGTTTTCTCTGGTACCGGATGGATTTGCCCAGCATTGGCTGGAGTCACTTAATCAAGATGTGCGCAGTCTACAACCCTATTATGCCCAAGAGGGCGAAGTTAAAAGTCGACGCGATACCTATGATCAGATGGTGGATGCTATTTTGGAGCAAGTGCGCTTAGGCAAGCAAGTTGTTTGCGCGCTTTATGGTCACCCAGGGGTATTTGCTTGTGTTTCTCATTTCGCAATTGCTCAGGCAAGAGAAGAGGGCTATAGCGCACAAATGGAGCCGGGTATTTCTGCCGAGGCCTGTTTATGGGCCGACGTAGGTATAGATCCTGGCGCTTCAGGCCATCAAAGCTTCGAAGCCAGTCAATTTATGTTTTATAAGCACACACCTGACCCAACCACCCACCTTTTGCTGTGGCAAATAGGCATTGCCGGCGAGCACACTCTGACCGAGTTTCATACGTCATCAGACAGGTTACAGGTGTTAGTGGAACAACTTAGTGAGTGGTACCCGCTTGAACATGAAATCGTGCTCTATGAGGCGCCAAATTTGCCGACTCAATCTCCAAGAATAGAGAGGGTTGCGTTGAAGCAACTGCCATTTGCGCAGCTTTCATCTATCACCACCTTGCTTATTCCGCCGTCACGGGAGCTTGAGTTTAACCATGAGATATTGGCTAAACTTGGGATCACCGCAGAAGAGCTAGGCTGATAAAACTAGTTTGATTTAGCTAGTTTGATTTAGCTAGTCTCATATGGCGATAACGTGTTTCATTTCATTTAATTTAAGGGAATAGATAATGTCAAAGTTTAATCAGTTTTCGAGAAGTTAAGTTCAAATGCAAAGTTGTTAGCTGAGTATAAGCAAAACCCTCAAGCGGTGGCGCAGGCCAGTGGTCTTAGTGATGATGAGATCCAAGCGGTGATTTCGGGTGATGTCAGCCCGCTAAAGTCAGTGTCGGGCGGCAACAGCATCAGAGGTTTTATGGTTGTATATGCAAACATGAAATAGATTTCGAGCAAAGTCTAATTTAGCAATAACCTCGTAGAGTCAATGGTGCAGCGCTTATGTCTATAGAATTTGGCTGAGGCAAACCCAGTCGGCAGCTATCTGCTAGATTTATAAAGCACTTATAAAAACCTATAAAACAACAGAATAAGAAAGCAGTGCGCTAACAAGTTGATAGGGTCGGAAGCAACAAGTAACTAAATAAGAAGTAAAAAGTAAAACAAACCAAAGATGTTCATTTAATTTAAGGGAATAAAAATGTCAAAGTTTAATAAGTTTTTCGAGAAGTTAGGTTCAGATGCCAAGCTGCTAGAGGAGTATAAGCAAGATCCTCAAGGTGTAATGCAGGCTAATGGCCTAAGTGATGATGAGATCCAAGCTGTGATTTCGGGCGATGATAATAAGCTTAAATCTTTCTCTGATGGTAAAAACTATAGCTCCCTTGTATTGGTGTACGCTTCGGATAAGTGATACTTGAATAATGAGGACTGTTATATCGATCTTTTTCTTGCTCACATTGTATGCATCTTTTCCGTTGTTTGGCGGGCAAGGTGACTTTGATGATGTTTTGGTAAAAATAGAAAAAGCGTTGAGGGCATCTCCTGAACAGGTTGAAAGTTTGATAAATAGATTATTGGTTTCTTGGGATGAACTATCTAAAGAGCAGCAAATTAAATTAATCGTTTATCAGGCTATAAGGAAAAGCTACAACGGCGAATATCGGTCCTCTCAAAATTTTTTGGAGCGTGTAAAAGAGTATAGAGTTAGATCTGATTTGTTAGATGATGTATATCACTATCAAGCGGTTAATTTAATAGGTTTGAGGCAATATACTGATGCATTCCCATTAATGGAACGTTATCTTAAATCGGTAGAAAATATTGGCGATAATAATGTAAAAGCTAAGGCCTATATGAGGATGGCTAACTTAGCATTAAATCTAGAAGCGTATGAGGACCTTCGGAATTATGGTGAAAAGGCGTTAAGTCTGAGCCAAAGTTCTGATAAAAAAGTTTATTGTTTTTCTCTTATATTGATTGCGTTTGCAGATCTTAAGGAATATGAACTTAAAGAAGCGGAAAGAGGCTTTAAGAGTAGTAAATTATTTTGTGATCAAAATGAACTTCCTTTATTCGGTTTCATGTCTGGAAAAGGTTTGGCTGAAATAGCCATGAAAATGGATGATTTTGAAAGCGCCGAAATGCAACTTAATGAGGTCCTTGCCGGATACATTAAGTATGGCTATAAAGCGGAAATAATAAGTGTTCATGCTTTGCTTGCCAAGACGAACCTGCGACTCAAGAAGTATTCTCAAGCTGAAGAGTTTGCTAATAAGGTGATGGGGTTAAGTGATGAGCCCAGTCATACTGAATATAAAGCTATTGCCAGCAAAGTACTGTCGCAGAGATACTTAGAGTCAAAGCAGTACAAACTTGCCCATGATTACCTCGAATCCCATCAACACTATAGTAATTTAATCTTCGATGACACTAAAGCTAAGGCTAATGCCTATCAGATGGCTAAGTTTAAACACCAAGAACAGGCGCGCGAAATAGCCTTGCTCAATCAGGAGCGGCAATTGGTGGAAACTCAGAAAGAGTTAGACCGTTCCGACCGGACTAATAATGTCATGATAATGACCATGTTGGCGGGCAGTGTGATTTTCTTGTCGCTATTTTTGCTATACAGCCACAGACAAAAGGTGCGTTACCGTAGGCTGGCATTAACTGATAGGTTAACCAGTGTTTATAATCGCGGTGCCGGGCAGGATTTTGCCGAAAATGAGTTCGTACAGGTCAGCATGCGAAAAGCTGATTACGCTGTGATAGTGTTTGATTTAGATCTGTTTAAAAACATCAATGATAGTTTTGGTCATGCAACCGGTGACTGGACGTTAAAACATGTGGTGTCGGTGATTAGGCCGCTTATCCGCGATAGCGATATTTTTACTCGAATGGGAGGTGAAGAGTTTGCATTATTCTTACCTTATTCTAGCGAGCAGACCGCACTTAAAATAGCCGAGCGCTGTAAACTGGCGGTAGCTGCAATCGATACCAAGTATTCTGGCCATGTGTTTAACATTAGTGCTAGCTTTGGCGTATCGTGTAGCACTAGTGAAGATCTCAGTTTAGATCCGTTATTAAAGCGTGCCGATATCGCGCTCTATGCTTCGAAGCACTCGGGCCGTAATAGAGTGACGTTATACACACCTGAGCTTAAGCTACAGCGCCCGACCGATGAGACTCAGCGTTCACTGGTGTTTAATTAGGCAAAATTAATCACCTAGTGTACCTAGTGTATTAGCTTGTACTAGTTGTACTAGCGGTCTTAGCTGTATTAGTCGTCTTAACCCGGACTCAAGCTGAACTAATTAGCAATAATTGTCGTTTGTAAATGCCACCTATCAAGGCTATTTATCAACTTGATGCTTTACTTGGGGCATTCTTGATGCCAGCCTTTACAGTCGCCTAAGCGACGTCCTTTCATCCAGCCCCTATTGCTAGCCTAAACTCTTGATTAATTGCTTCAAGGCTATAGAACTACGGATACTTTATTTAGCCCCATGTACACAATAATGGTGTAAAGGCATAGGCGAAACTAGGCTAGTGGAACTGATTGCGTGCTGGAATGTTTGCTTGGGGCTGACTGATAACGCCGTTGAATAGGCTAAAACTCGACTTTTAGGATCGTTTTGGCTGGTTACTTTTGCGTTGAACGACTTCAAATGTTCTCTGTTGTAGCGCCTTTTTTTGCAAAACTTAAACTTTTTTAGGATTGAACCAATGTTTTTTCTAATGTTGGTCAATATTTATCGTGCAGAGGCTAATAACAAGAGTAGATCGCTTTTGTTACGTTTCCGTAAACGTCAGATTGAAACGTTCGTTTGAATTGGTGCTTGTGCATAGCGCGGTCAAGCTGTTGTTTTTATTGCTATTGCTGGCTTAACCATAAGGTGAGTTATAAACGCTTTGCTAAATCAATGCGGTGTTAGCTGAAGCTTTTTGGTGGCAATAATTGTTAACGATGTGAAATATAATAACGAACTTTATTTCGGTTCGTTCTCTCTGGTCAATTTGTCTTACAAGTTGCAGTTCATAAATATCAATTAATTTTCGATTGAATTATTTTAATTACAAATCAGTTGTTTAGCTGTGTTGTTGTGATTCGTTTTAAGTGGGTTTACGCCATCCTAGCTACTTGGTAATAGCAGGCGCCTACATGCCGTATGCTTGCAACCGAATCTTTTAGTCAGTAGGTTTTGTTGTAAATCAACATATGCTTACTTAGAAACCTTACCGCTAATTAAGTCATAAGTTTGAAGGTTCAGGTTAAGCACGACTTTATGAAAGGCATGCTAGGGAACTGGATTAATTGAGCGCTGACGGCCTAAAGCAACCAATGCTAGGTGTCATCAAGGATATGAGCAAAGTTTTGGGAGATAAAATGATGACAGAGCAATTAACAGCGCTAGATACTTGCGACGCACTGGTATCGAGTCAAGAGTTACAGATAAAAGGGCAAGCTGTTGCAGGGCAGGAGCAGGTATTAACTGAAGGCACACTGTGCTTGTTAAAGGCATTGTGTAAGCAGTTTGCGCCACAGGTGCCAGATTTACTTGCTAATAGGCAGGCAAAGCAAAAGCGTATTGATTTAGGTGAGTTGCCCGATTTTTTGGAGGAGACCAAGGAGATCCGTCAAGGGAATTGGCAGATCCGAGGTATTCCTGAAGACTTACAAGATAGGCGCGTAGAGATCACCGGGCCTGTTGAGCGCAAGATGGTGATCAATGCGCTTAATGCTAATGCCAAAGTGTTTATGGCCGATTTTGAGGATTCACTGGCGCCAAGCTGGCACAAGGTGGTGCAAGGTCAAATCAACCTGCGGGATGCGGTGAACGGTGATATTGGCTATACGGCGCCAGAAACAGGCAAGCATTATTCATTAAATGACAATCCTGCGGTGCTTATTTGCCGAGTCCGTGGTCTACATATGCAAGAGCAGCATGTGCAGTTTGGCGGCGTCGCCATTCCTGCTGGCTTGTTCGATTTTTGTGTCTATTTCTACAATAACTACTGTAAGTTATTGAGTAAGGGCAGCGGGCCGTATTTTTATATTCCTAAGCTAGAAAGCCATCTAGAGGCCAAGTGGTGGGCAAGAGTGTTTGCTTTTGTTGAGGCGCGTTTCTGTTTACAGCCTGGCACCATAAAATGTACCTGCCTAATTGAAACCCTACCCGCCGTCTTTGAGATGGATGAGATCTTGTATGAACTGCGCTCTAACATCGTTGCGCTTAATTGCGGTCGTTGGGACTATATATTTAGCTATATTAAAACCCTAAATAACCATAGCGACAGAGTGCTGCCCGACAGGCAGTCGGTCACCATGGATAAGCCATTTTTAAGTGCTTACTCTCGCTTATTGATCAAGACCTGCCACAAGCGTGGTGCGTTAGCTATGGGCGGCATGGCAGCCTTTATTCCAGCAAAAGATACTGAGCTCAATCAACAAGTGCTAGCTAAGGTTAAACAGGATAAGCAACTCGAAGCGCGAAATGGCCATGATGGCACTTGGGTAGCACATCCTGGGCTGGCCGATACTGCGATGGCAATTTTTAATGAATACATAGGTGAAGACCATATTAATCAACTACACATTACCCGTGATGTTGACGCCCCTATTCATGCTAGAGAGTTACTCGAACCTGCAAAGGGGCAATGTACAGAAGCTGGCATGCGCCTCAATATTAGAATTGCACTGCAATACATAGAGTCGTGGATTAACGGCAATGGCTGCGTGCCTATCTATGGCTTAATGGAGGATGCGGCTACGGCTGAAATATCTCGCACTTCAATTTGGCAGTGGATTAAGCATCGTCAGCAGCTTACCTCTGGGGCTGTGGTCACTAAGGCACTATTTAAGGATATGTTGGTAGAAGAGCTCGCCCACGTTAAAGATGAGGTAGGGGCCGATCGTTTTACTCACGGCAGTTTTACTCAGGCCGCAGTCTTGCTAGAGCAGATCACTACAGCAGACGAGTTGGTCGATTTTTTAACTGAGCCGGGATATCAACTGTTGGTGGAGTAATACCAATTAGATATTGAGTATGCTTTTTATAAAATCTGCCTTGTTATAAAACCTGCCTTGGTAAAAGTTTGGCTACATCTTGTAGCTTGTGTCCCCCGCACTGTATTCCTACGTGCTGTGCGGGTTTTTAATTTTTGTCCCTCACCCTTCCAGTGAGTGGCTTAGTTGTGATTGGCGACTCTTCGGAGTCGTTTTTTTTTGAACATTAATAGAGTTTGGCAAAGGTATGTGTGTTAACGAACTGTAAAGGCTTTATTGTTGGCTATTAACGTATAGAATGTAGTAATAGATTTTATACTTGATGTTTTGAGCACTTTCTTGGTGATCATTGTCATAGTGAGCATTGTGTATTTTCAGGCAAGAGAACTGAGCATGATATCTGTAGCCTGTACAGCCTGATGGGTGTAACCGTCATAAGATGAGAGTGACTTGAAAGTAAGTAATATAGAAAACAGTCGATATAAGGGCGTCGAATACTGGACTAATCGTATCAGTGATCAAGAGATGCCTGCTCTTTGCTCTACAGTGAAAACCCTCGAAAAGCTTGCAAAGGACGACGTCTCCTCTTTATCGATCCTAGGTAAGAGTGTCATGCATGATAATGCATTGACCTCCAGAATTTTGCGAGTGGCAAATAGCGTAACTTACAGTAAAGGGATTAGCCAAGTGACTACGGTAAGCCGTGCCGCTGTGGTGCTTGGTTTTGATACCATAAAGAATATTTGTATTACGGCTAAATTACTCAGCAGTTTGCTTGAAGCTGAGGGGCTCTCAGAAGGCGTTTACCACAGAATGCTCAAGCTGATGGCACAAGCTTTTCAAGCTGCAATGCTAACGAAAATGCTACTCAAGGGCTACGACGAAGAGTTGCAAGAGGAGGTCTTTATAGCCTCTTTACTGTATCACTTAGGAGAAAGCGCTTTTTGGAGTACAGGCTGCGCCGAAACCTTAGTGCTTGATAATAAACTAAATCAATGTGATTCGTCGCAACAGATGAATCAAGTCGTGCGAGAGGTGCTTGGTACCACGTTTGAGCAGCTATCCTTAGGGCTCGCAAGGAGCTGGGGACTCGGTCATTTACTGATAAAATCATTGAGCCAACCAGATCAGCGTACCCCAGAGATCCGCAGTATTTTTCTCGCTAATAAGCTCAGCGAGATCTTGTGTCAGAACTCGCCTAACATGGCGGAGTTGTCGAAACGGCTACAACAAACAGCAGGTATGTTAGGTCTAGAGGTTGACGAGCTAAAGGGGCGGATTATTCGCTGCCATAAAGCGACTAAAACCATGGCTGATGCCTATGGTGCGCGGATATTAGTTGAGCATTTACCTGATCCCAAATACCTTCAGGAGGAAATTCACGAGAGTCAGCCTGCCCCTGTTATTTATGTTAGCGATGCTAACCGTCAGTTGCAGTGTTTGCGAGAGCTCACTCAATGCGCATTAAATAAACAAGATTTTAATCAGGTACTCTCTATTACATTAAACGGGATTCTAACAGGTGTTGGTGTAGACCGCTGCTGTGTACTGTTGATGGCTCCGAATCGAAAGTCATTGATCCCTAGGATTGTTCATGGCGAGGGCGTAGAGCAAATGAAAGCGTCGTTTAAGATTTCATTGAACAGTACCAAAAGCGTATTTCAAGATTGTATTTCACTGAAAAAAGGTTTGTTTGTTGATAACCCAAGCTCATCTAAGTGGCGTTTATTTATGGATGATGACATTAAAGCTATCACCTCTGCAACGGGCTTCATGCTTGCCCCACTGATTATGGATCAAACCGCGATAGGTGTGGTGTATGCCGATAGAGAGAGCTCAGGAAGGCGTTTGTCCGAAGGTGATTTTACTAGCTTTAGTCATTTGGTTGATATGGCCAATGTCTGTTTCACTACCTCAACAAAATAACGGGCTAACTGATTAGCTCCTTAAGTTGCTAAAGCACTGCCTTGCAGCGCTTTTAATTTTCGACTGCTTTTATCTGCTTGGTAATCGATTTTGCTATAGCGTTGGGGATCGGAAAGCTTAAGTGGTATTGAGCTATTTTCCAGCCTTGTACGGTTTTGATTAAGGTACCCGTGCCGCGACTCACGCCATAAGAGGGGCTAGATAAAATCTCGTCAAACAAAATCACATCGCCGTGTTGTGTCATCTTTCTACTGGTTAAATCGTAACGCCATCCTTTCGTTGGCCTAGCGTATTGCTCAAATTCAGCTTTTCCCCAATGTTCATTTACATCTGTACCAATAAAAATGCCTTTATCATCGTATAGTGCAAAGTAGCTATCCCAGTCAGCATTAGATGAATATTGGTTTAGTGCATCCAACACTTTGGCAGCCTGCTGCTTGTCACTCTCAGGACTGTCACTGGCGAGTGCATTGATTGAAACAGAGCTTGAGACTAGCCATATAATGCATAAGGCCTTCGAGGCGCTTAGATTAAACATATCTATCCTTGTCATGATGTTGGCTCTACTGACACTAATACTATAGAGGTCCAAGGGTTAATGCCAATTCACCGGATCGAGCTGGTAAAAAGCGCTTAGCTCTCGGTAAAGCGCTGGATGTAATGCGATAAAGTCATGGGGCTGCTCGAAAAAAACTTCACTCACAACGGCAAAAAATTCCGCTGGGTTAGTGGCGCCATAATAGCTAAAAAGTGAATGTTCACCGTATTGACTCGCCCTTACTAACGCTTGAAATTCCTGCATTAATACTTCAGACCAAGAAGCGTAATCCTTGCTATGTTGCAGAATAGGAGCCCCGTTTGCACTGCCATCTTCTTGATCTAATTGGTGGGCAAACTCATGGATGACTACATTACTGCCATCATCAGGTACAGCGGCGTCGTGCTTAGTGGTTTGCCAAGACAATATTACACGGCCATGTTGCCATGATTCACCCGATAGGACTCTTCGCTGCTCTGACACCACTCCTGCACCATGATGCTGCTGGTTTTCGACAATAAATACCGATGGATAAATGAGGATCTCTTTTAATCTTGGATAAAAATCGGTTGTTCTATTGAGTAATAATAAACAGGCTTGAGCGGCCACCGTGACACGAATATCATCGGTAATTTTTAAATCATCGCAGCCGACAAAGCGTTTTTCTGCGATAAATACTTGAATGTGTTTCTTCAGTTGTAGCTGCAGATCTGCGGGTAATGTCCTAAAAAAAGGAATACGACGTTTTAAGATCTCTCGCCATTCATGGGGGAAAGGCTGTTGGCTAATTAATTTCCGTCGACGACGAGCACGCCATGACGCACTAGCAATCCATGCTATGGCGCTAATACTGAACAGTAGGATAAGAAAGATCGCCAACATAGGTTCCCTGGATTTATTTGCGTTAATAATGATATATGGACGCAGTGAGCAAGATTCAACCGTTGCAATAATTCGAGTCGATTATCTTTGAGATTAAAAGTGCAGAGGTTTAGGAGTCAAGAATACTAAATCGTGATTAGAAAATGGGCAGTTTGGGGAGCGTCGCGGATAGAGAAAAAATGCTGGCAGTGCAATACTTCAAAATTGTTAGTTTACTGCCAGCTAAGGGAAGGGAGATTTATACTTATTCAACGATAATACTTTTTTCCTTTTGCTTTCTTTGCTCGGGGCTTAAATTAAAGTGATGCTCAATTAAGAAGCGAATTAACTTTGATTTTGCTACATCGCAGTCATCGGCTAATGTTGCTAAGTGAGCAATCGCAGATTCAGTTAAGGTGAAGGTTGCCTTTCTGACAGGGCAATTTCCTTTTTTCACCGTTAATACTGTTTCGCTTTGTTGTCTGTTCAGTAAGTTACTTCTATATTCAGGCTGAAACCGGGCTTTCTGTCGTTCTAAATCAATGACTTTATGTTGTTTAGACGCGAGCACTTCTTGGCCTGAAGCATAACGGCTCGCATCGTTAATAAAATCATCAATTAAATCATCGAGTGCTAGCTGGCTTGTTTGGATCTGCCTATGGGTTGAACTAGACGGCGTAGAGTTTTTCTTGAGATCTGCCAGACCCATAATTACCTCTCATCTTGTTCATCTGTTTTTCAGCAAGGCGATTGCGAATTTCAGTGGCACTGTTTACTTGTAGCATTTCACAGGCAATGCCCCTTATCTCCCCAGCGGCTTTTCCATTAGGTTCAATCTCGAGTACTGACAGGCCAGATTCTTCGCTGTCATCGTAGATATTGCGGCTATAGGTAATCGCATCTAACACATTGATGTCGTATGTCTTACAAACTTCTTTAGCTTCAAAGATCCGGTTTGCCTGATTAGGCAGGCTAGGGCATTGGGTAATAACAAAAGTGGCACGCATTTTAGGGTTTATCATCATACAAGTAGCGACGATATCATCCATATGACTGACTGTTTTCAGATCTCGACGTTTAGGACGCAGAGGCATAAGCACGTGTGACGCGACCGACATCGTTGCGCGCAGCGCTAAGTTATCTTGGCCACCACAATCTACGATTACATAATCATAATGCTGCTCTAAACTAAGGAGATCATTACGGATTTTTCCGTAAAGTTGCACACAATTAATACTGGGTAAGTCAGAGTTATTATTGCGGGCATGGATCCAATCTGAAGTCGTACGTTGAGGATCGCAATCAACCATAATAACTGAGGCTTGGCATTCTGCTGTTAGAAATACAGCGACATTTTGGGCTAGGCAACTTTTACCACTACCACCTTTTTCGCCACCGACGAGTATGATCATTTTGTTTTCCTCTTGTACGCGGTGAATTTATATTTCTTATTATATGAATGGAGTTAAGTAACAGTTTGCGTACTTATTGATACCGGATTTGTTAATAACGCAATCCACATATATCTTCTGTCACTGTGAACTTAATCTAGGTCGATACATCGTATTCGTCAACTGTATGATAATTGACGGTTTTATTGCAATTGACGCTGAGCAAATTTTTGACGTTTTAGGTGTGTGGGGCGGTTTTTTGGCGCTAAGTTAAAAGTGTTGCAGTTGTGGGTTATTTGTTAGGTTAATTAGGTGTTTAGCTTTTATTTGAAATAAGTAATCTTTTTAACTGAATAGATAACGGTCTATTTTCCGGTTTTAGCCGCTTACTGGCCTGCTTGCTTATTTCAATGTGATATATTTAATCTTATTGTTATTTAAAATTGATATATACAGTTTTACACTTGAGCTCATGATTTTTGAATCATCGTTGTTGCTGGCGCGAGTCAAAGTGCAGTATTTCTATGAGAACTTGATAGAATGTGGCGCTAGAATATTTTTTTGATAATAATGAGGTTAATCTGTGATGGATGAAAAACTTCTATTTGAAGCCGTTACTCAAAAGATGCCTTTTGGTAAATATGCAGGAAGGTATTTACTCGAACTACCTGAACCTTATTTAGTCTGGTTCCATTCAAAAGGCTTCCCTGAAGGAAAACTGGGCCAGCAATTAGCGTTAATGTATGAGGTCAAGTTAAATGGTCTTGAAGGTATGTTGCAGCCTATATTAGATGAGGCAAAGCGTTCTTAACTGGCTTTAGGTTGGTATTAGTCCATTTGAGCAATAAATCGACTGTAATTAATAAAGTTCCGTGATAGGGATTAAAATACTTGGTTATGAGAGTTGGATCTAATAGTTGGATATTAGCTAGCTTATACTTGTGACTAATTAGAGATTTATCAGCTATTGCATGTTTTAATACTTATGAATTGATAACTTATTTAAAGGAAATTTCCGATGATAGCTAAATTAGTGAAATTGGCTGCAGCTGCAACTCTAGCACTCGGTATCTCAAGCGCATGGGCACAAGGTGTTATGCATGAAGGTACTGTCATGGATACCATGAATGGCGGCGGTTATACCTACGTTCAGATTAAAGAAGCTGACAAGACTTTTTGGGCTGCAGGTCCACAGATTGAAGTTAAGAAAGGCGACACTGTTGTTGTTCAAGAGCAGATGTGGATGAACGATTTCAGCAGCAAAACTCTAAATCGTACTTTCGATGAGTTGTTATTTGTTGGCCGTATCGATAAAAAGTAATTGTCACTTTAACGCCATAAGCAGAACTGCTTGGCTTTAAAGAGTGAACTTTTAGAAAGAATGCTAAATGGCGTAGACTGAGTCTACGCCATTTTCTTTTGTGTAAAACTACTGCAAAATATGGGCAGCAAAGCCTTACCTCTCGTAATCATCAATCGCCTAAGTAAGTGAATATTATCAATGCTTAAACTGATCCCATATCAAAAATGTTATGCCGTTGAGGTCTCAATGCTGGCGCATATTTCGATTTGCGGCATAAGCGAGGACGTTTATTGCGAAGAAGAAAAGTCGGCATGGTCTTTTGCACCAAGATCAGCATATCACTGGCATAAGAGGCTATCTAAATCTCAAACTTGGTTGGTGGTGGATGACAAGCGTATAGAGTCTGACAAGGCTTTTTGCTGCGGCTTTATTAATCTTGAGACTCAATTTGAGAGTCGTGGCTATATTGATAGTTTATATGTGCATCCAGCCTATCAGCGGCGCGGTATTGCAAGTCAGTTATATACAGCGTTAGAGCAATGGGCGAGGCAGCAAAAATTTGATGAGCTATCGGTCGATGCCTCAAAGGTGTCGAAACCGCTCTTCGAATCAATGGGCTTTAAAGTTAGACATCGTAGCTATCAAGAGAAGCGGGGTGTGGTCATCATGGGCTATTACATGCTTAAGGGGCTGATTTAGTTTTGCAAAGTTAACGTTGCTTGAGCCAGTCAGTCTTTCGCGAAAATGAGCCAGTCTATAGCAAGCTTTAAAAGGATTTACCCTATGAAACAACCAGTATTCACAGTCAGACCATTCGTGATTAACGACGTCACCGAGCTGGCTCAGGTGTTTCACTTGAGCATTAAACAGGGCGCAGCCTCTCATTACAGTGAGCAAGAGCGCGCGGTTTGGTCACCTAACTTGCGTAGCGATGAGGTTTGGCTTGAGCGTTTATCAGGGACGTTAACTTGGGTCGCTGAAGCAAACCAACGTATTATCGGTTTTATCAATCTCAAGAAACCAAGCGATTTAAATGGCGATAGTCATATCGATATTGAACAGGCTACTGCAGGCTTTTTAACTCAAGCAGAGGTTGATTGCTTGTTTACTCATCCTGAGTTTGTGGGTATGGGAGTAGCTAAAGCTTTATATCTTGAACTTGAAAAAAAGGCGCTAACACTCGGGGTTAAGCAGTTAGCGGTACAGGCCTCATATTTGGCTAAGCCCGTGTTTGAACGGTTTGCGTTTCAAACTATTAAACAAAATAGCCATAATAAAGGGGACCAAGTACTGGTCAACTTCAGTATGGTAAAGCCGTTAGCCTAAAATAATCTGCTTTGTTGTGGGGGCAAGACTGAAGTTCAGCCCTTGCCCACTCAATTGCATTTAATTACAGTGGCGCGAGATTATGGCTGGTGTAGTGAACCTGTGGTTCGAGCACTTCATCTAAGCTTTGGGCTTTACTGATAAAGCGAATGAAAGCTTGTGGCAGACTCAAGCCATCGACATCTTTTTGCCAATTTGCTTTCAATATCGGGTGATAACCTTCCTTACCCGATGCGGTATAGGAAGAGGAGACCCCTTTATAATGAGCCTTCGCATCGACTTCTCGCCACTGCATTGTACCTTCTACATCACTGAGGACTTCAAGCTTGATGATGCGTTGTCCTAAAGCCTGTTTACCATCATAAAAGTATTTCAAGCCATAGGTGTAAGGGAAGCTTCCCGCACCAGTGCCAATCACACTGTTATTGGTTGCCGCATTTATCGCAGACTCTAGCATCTGAAATAGATACTGGCCTTGGATCTCATAGGTCACTAATGGGATGTCGAAAGGTAAAATGCGTCCTAAGATCTCCGCCAAACTCACATCACCTTTATCGAGAGACTGACGTACGCCACCGGCATTATGCAGTGCGAAGTCGACCTCAACCCCTAGCTCTCTGGTTTCCTGATACATGCTACGGCTGACCCATGGCGCAATTTCACTGCCGTGGGGCAGAGCTTTGCTGGGCAAGCGTGTATGAACCAAGCTTTTAGGGACAAAGCCCAAGATTTTATTATTTAGCGCATCGAGACTAGGTCGGTATTTTTGCTGAATTCTTGTCTGCACCAAGCTATCTTCACCATCCCATAAGATCAGTGGATGGGATTGTAGTTGTTGACGAACATTTAGATAATCTTGAGGACTGACATCATCGGAAGCCTGCAGGATAAACTGCTGATCTAACATGAAGTAATTGCCACCCATGAGCGTTAATACCTTACCTTTAGAGTCAAAAGTGATGTCGGCAATACCTAAGGTTTCGGCATACTTACCTGCGTGTACTATCGCGGTATCGTTAATACGCTCACCATAGGGCATATTAGATAAGCCAAGCTCACTAAAGTCACCTTGTAGGGTATGTGAGTGACCACCAACAATGAGGCTAATGCCATCGACTTCACTGGCTAAGACTTTATCTTGATCCAGCCCTAGGTGACTCAATACGATAATGTGGTCAATGCCCTGAGCCTTTAGCTGAGCAACCGTGCGCCGAGTAGTGGCGATAGCGTTAATAAAATGGGTGTCTTCATCAGGGCCTGCAATTTCACTCATTTGGTCGAGCGTGATGCCAAAGCAGGCGATTTGCTTATCAGCTAATGGCTTTAGCAGTACTTTGGCAGTTTGTGACTCAGGGTTAAAGTCGAGTAAGTTTCGGTGATTAGCTAGGCGCGCACTTTTATTTAGGCACTCTTGGCTAAGATCCATGTTGCCAGCCATTAGGGGAAACTTAATATCATTAAGAAAGTCGAGTACTGGCTCGTTACCCGCGTCTATTTCATGATTGCCTAGCACCATGGCATCAGGCTGGAGCATGTTCAACAGGTCTGAGTTGGCTTTACCTTTGAACTCATTGAAGTAAAGCGTGCCTTGGAAACTGTCTCCGCCGTGCAAGAATAAAAATTCCTGCCGTTCTTTTTTGGCTGTGTTTCTTGCTTGTTTGAGCTGGTAAGCGATACGAGCATAACCACCTGTGTGGCTATAGAGAGTCAGCTCTTTTTGCTGCTCACAAATCGTAAATTGAATACGGTTTGCATCGAAGTGTGAGTGAGTGTCATTGATGTGGGCAAGTTTTAACTTGTATTGCGCTTTTGTCGCCACTGATTTAGGTAGGGTGGTTGTCATCTTATTCCTCGGGACCAAACAAGGAGTATAGCACAGCGAGGCTAATTATTAACAAGCCGAATTTGCTTTTAAGCAAGGGCAGATTTTAAGGCTGGGCTGACTTTGAGGAGGTGGCCAGCTTTAATCGATTTATTTAGAGCTTGATTGGTATAATACCAATCAGTATAAGAAGTTGATCTACTCAGAGCGTTTTTGGCAAACTAATTCAAGGCGAATAACTGAAAGAATGGTTGCTCCCTTGTGAAGTTGTTCAACGCAGAAGTAGGCAGCCAAAAACGCTCCAGAATGGCGAGTTTTAGCGGCTCTGATACTGCGTTAACAAGCTTAAACGTAGAATAACTATGCTCTTCACTCGTTGCCTTGCCTCAGAACCGCTAAACTCTCGCTGAGCGACCAAATCTTTATACTGATTGGTATAACTGCCGAATATTGCTAGCGATAGAGTTTAGATATTAAAAAAGGGAGCCAAGCTCCCTTTTTAGTAACCAACAATTTGGTTAACAGATATTAGCGCTCTTCTTTTTCGAAATCGCCATCATCAGATAATACTATGCCTTTGTCTTTCATGCGGCGACTCCATAACTTACGTGCAAATTGCTGCATGTCTGTTACAGGGTCGTTTGAATCGACAATCTCAAGGCCGAGTAATGATTCAACGATATCTTCTAAGGTAACAATACCTTCGTGAGAACCGTATTCATCTACTACCATAGCAATCTTAGTATTTCGCTTAATCATTAGCTCAAATAGAGGCAAAATCTTGGCGGTCTCTGGGATCACCAATAGGCTCTTCTTAAGCACGGCGATCGACTCTTTTGGAGTGTTACGCTCAGCAAGCAAAATATCGTTTCTATTCACGTAACCAATAATGTTATCTGGCTCTTGGTCATAGACAGGAATTCGAGTAAAAGGTTTTGCCATGTACTGACGTGTAAACTGATCCTGAGTTAAGTCGGTAGGCAGTCTAAACAATACTGTTCTTGGCGTCATGATAGCGGTTACAGGCATTTCTTTAACCGACAGCATCTGAGTCAAAATCTTTGACTCTTGCTCATCAAGCTCTCCAGATGCACGACCAATCTCTGCCATCGCACTCATCTCTTGACGAATGTACTGACCTTCATCGCCTTTGCCCATCAGTTTAGTAACTTGATTAGACATCCAGATAAGAGGCAAGGTACTTCGTTCCATCCAAACCAAGGCGATAGATACAGTTGGAGCGAGTGAACGCCAGTAGTTTGCACCTAGGGTCTTAGGGATGATCTCTGAGAAGAAGAGAATTAAGAAGGTAAGAACACCAGAAAATACGCCTAACATCTCATCGCCAAATACCTTAGCCGCTTGCGCACCAGCAACTGCAGCACCGACGGTGTGAGCGATAGTGTTTAAGGTCAGGATTGAAACGAGTGGAGATTCAACATTCTCTTTTTGCTTACGTAATCTATTAGCTGCACCTGGATTGGTTTTAGTTAATGAGGCTATGTAACTTGGTGTCACTGAAAGCAATACGGCTTCAAACACACTACAAAGAAAAGAGACGGTTATCGCGACAAATATTATAATGATAAGGGTTATCATAAAGGTGAAATTACACCTCCAAATGGCAGACCAAAAGTAGTCTGCGCGGATTCTAGCACAGCTTTTTAACTTTGGTGATAGCCCACTGGCTAATATTTGTTAAGATCTGTATAATTCGCCGCCCGCAAGCAGGTTTTAGGTTTTTTTGAGGTTAGACTAAATGAGTGAAAAGAAGATCAATTTATTGGATCTTGATCGTAAAGCATTAAGAGCGCTATTTACCGAAATGGGTGAAAAGCCATTCCGTGCTGATCAATTGATGAAATGGATTTATCATTTTGGCGTTAGTGACTTCGAAGAAATGACGAACATTAACAAAGTATTGCGCGCTAAACTTGCCGCGAAATGCGAAATCGTCGCCCCTGAAATTTCAAGTTATCAAAAGTCTGTTGATGGCACAATTAAGTTCGCTATCAACGTTGGTGATGGTCAAGAAGTTGAAACGGTTTATATCCCTGAAGATGACCGTGCCACGCTATGTGTATCGTCGCAAGTGGGTTGTGCCCTAGAGTGTACTTTCTGCTCAACGGCGCAGCAAGGCTTTAACCGTAACCTAACGGTTGCAGAGATCGTAGGCCAAATTTGGCGCGTTGCCGACTTTATCGGTTTCGTGAAAGACACAGGTGAACGTCCAATCACAAACGTTGTGATGATGGGCATGGGTGAACCATTACTCAACTTAAAGAATGTGATCCCAGCGATGGATATCATGTTGGATGATTTTGGTTTCAGCCTATCTAAGCGCCGTGTAACCTTATCGACATCAGGTGTTGTACCAGCTCTTGATAAATTGGGTGATGTACTAGACGTCGCATTAGCCGTGAGTATTCACGCACCTAATGATGAGCTGCGTGACGTATTGGTTCCAGTTAACAAAAAATATCCACTAGAAGAGTTCTTAGGGGGTATTCGTCGCTATATCGCTAAATCTAATGCTAACCGCGGTCGCGTCACCGTTGAGTACGTCATGCTAGATCATATTAATGACAGTACAGATCAGGCTCATGAGTTAGCTAAGCTGATGAAAGATACGCCGTGTAAGGTTAACCTTATTCCGTTTAACCCATACCCGGGTTCTCCATATGGGCGTTCATCGAACTCTCGTATCGATAGATTCTCGAAAGTCTTGATGGAATATGGCCTAACCGTTATCGTTCGTAAGACTCGTGGTGACGATATCGATGCTGCATGTGGTCAGTTAGCGGGTGACATTCGCGATAGAACCAAACGTTTAGCAAAAAAACAAATGCAACAAAATCAAATTTCAGTCACAATAAACTAACTCTTTGTATCTACTGATAGATGACTGTTAGATGGGCTTAAAAATGAATCAGAGTAAGCTGGTATTGCCGCTGGTATTAATCCTGTCGTCAGTGATGACAACAGGGTGTGTTACCCAAGATACCTATGCGGGTACCGATACGCCAGTCTCTGAAAGAAAAGTGGATAAAGTTGCCGCTGCACGTCAGCGAATACAACTTGGTCTGACCTATCTACAAAAAGGCAATAGTGAACAAGCCAAAGCCAACCTCGATCGAGCATTGGCTTTTGCACCCAATTTGGAAGAAGTGCACATTGCTTTTGCTTATTACTACCAGTCTGTCGGTGAATTAGAAAAAACAGAGCAAGCATACAGAGAAGCGATCGACTCAAGTGATGCAACGGGTGATTCATACAATAACTTCGGTGCATTTTTGTGTCAGCAAGGTAAATATGCTGAGTCTGAGAAGATGTTTCTAAAAGCTGTTGACCAGCCTCTGTATACCCGTTCGGCTTCAACCTATGAAAACCTCGGTATTTGTAGCCGTAAAGCCGGACAAATGAGTAAAGCGCAGTCTTATTTTGCGATGGCACTAAACTACGATCCTAGAAGACGTACCTCACTAATCGAGCTGACAGAGATCGATTATGAAGAGGGCAAATATGCCGAGGCGAGAGAACAACTTTCTCGCTATCATAGAGTGGCTGCAGAATCTGCAGGCAGTTTGGCACTCGGGATTAAAATTGAACAAGGTTTGAATGACCAAGAAGCGGTTAGACGGTTCGGTATCTTACTACTGGCAAAGTTTCCGCAGTCTGTTCAGGCCAAAGAATATCGGGCTAGTATGCATTAATGAAAAATGAACAGAATCAAGAGCCCAATGTAGATAATGAAAGCCTAGTGGATGAGCCGACGCTCACACTGGGCGTTTTGCTAAAAACAGCCCGCGAAAATAAGGGGCTGTCGATAGAGGCGATTGCAGCACAATTGCATTTACGTCCCACTATCGTGCAAGAGATTGAGGCCGATAATTTAGAGGCAGTTGGCGCAGCAACTTATGTGCGCGGCTATGTGAAAAACTACGCTCGGGCAGTGCAGGCCGACCCGTTTACCGTACAAGAGTGCTTAAATAAGCAACTTGCGAATGACGATGAGCCATCGATGCAGAGTTTTTCTCGCAAGACCACACGTCAGGCTCGTGATGGCCGCTTGATGGCGTTGACCTATCTTATCGTGTTTGTGCTGTTAGCATTAATGGTCTGGTGGTGGTTCCAAAAGTCTTCGCTAGAGACTGCGGTTGATTATTCACAACCAACGGCAGAAGAGGTGGCAGCATCGGTACAGCTACCTGATTCGAGCCCTGCTGAGCCATTGCTGGTTGCTCATCAAGATTCTGCTGTTGAACAGTTCTCAGAAGCTGTTGATGAGGCATCGCAACTTGCGAATGAGGGCAGCCAAGCTGAAACTGATTTTACAGCGGTGCTCTCTGAGCCTGTTTTAGCTGAAACGGTTCAATCAGATACTTCTTCTGCAGACATAGCACCGTCTGTTACAACAGATGCCACAGCAGGCTCATCGCTAAAATTAAGCCTAACAGGAGACTGCTGGATTAAAATCGCCGATGCGACAGGCAAGACCCTAGTCAGCGATCTTAGGAAAGCCGGTAGCGAGATTAACTTAGTTGGGGCAGAGCCGTTTTCGGTGACGTTAGGCGCCCCTCAAGTAGTCAATATCCAACTAAATGGTAAAGCGATTAGTTTGGAGCAGTATCCTAGCGGTAAGGTGGCGAGATTAACGTTGCCACTCGCAGGACAATAACGGATCACAGAGCACAAAACGATGTATAACGAATCTCCTATTATCAGACGCAAATCAAGCCGCATTTATGTAGGCAATGTACCTATTGGTGATGGTGCCCCAATCGCGGTACAGTCAATGACCAATACTCGTACAACAGATGTTGAAGCGACGGTTGCGCAAATTAAGGCGTTAGAAAATGTTGGTGCAGACATTGTTCGCGTTTCAGTGCCAACCATGGACGCGGCCGAAGCCTTTAAGCTGATCAAACAGCAAACATCAATACCTTTAATCGCCGATATTCATTTTGACTACCGTATCGCCCTTAAAGTAGCTGAATATGGCGTGGACTGCTTGCGTATTAATCCAGGTAATATCGGTAACGAAGAGCGTATTCGTAGCGTAGTTGAATGTGCGCGCGATATGAATATTCCTATTCGTATCGGTGTGAACGGCGGTTCATTAGAGAAAGATCTGATGGATAAATACAAAGAGCCAACACCAGAAGCTCTACTTGAGTCAGCAATGCGTCACGTAGATATTCTTGACCGTTTGAACTTCGATCAGTTTAAGGTCAGTGTTAAGGCATCGGACGTGTTCTTAGCGGTAGAGTCATACCGTTTACTGGCTAAGCAAATCGTGCAGCCATTGCACCTTGGTATTACCGAAGCGGGCGGCGCGCGTGCTGGTTCAGTGAAGTCTGCCGTAGGTCTAGGCATGCTACTTGCCGATGGTATAGGTGACACGCTACGTATTTCATTGGCGGCCGATCCAGTCGAAGAGATCAAAGTCGGCTTCGACATCCTAAAGTCGCTACGTATTCGCTCACGCGGGATTAACTTTATCGCTTGCCCATCGTGTTCGCGCCAAGAGTTTGATGTGATCTCAACGGTAAACGAGTTAGAGCAGCGCCTAGAAGATATCGTGACGCCTATGGATGTATCTATCATTGGCTGTGTAGTCAATGGCCCAGGTGAAGCCTTGGTATCAGATATCGGTCTTACTGGTGGTAACCGCATGAGCGGTTATTACGACGATGGTGTGCGCCAGAAAGAGCGTTTTGACAATACCAATATTGTCGATTCGTTAGAGGCAAAGATCCGCGCTAAAGCGGCCATTGTTGCGGGTCGCATTCCGGCTCAAGATTTAAATAAGTAACGACAATTGCATCACAACCCTGCAGCGTGGGCTTGTGATTTTTTTATGGCTGAATGCACCTGTTGTACGTTTAGTCTCGAAACGCCTATAATGCGAGGCGTTTTTTAATTTTTATATAGCAAACTTGACGAGTCGAATAGTGGCAAAACAGATCCAAGCGATTCGCGGAATGAATGACATTCTGCCTACCCAAAGTCCTTTATGGCAAAAACTTGAAACCGTATTACGTGACACTGTTGGGTCATATGGTTACAGCGAAATTCGTACTCCTATCGTTGAAAGTACAGATCTCTTTAAGCGCTCTATCGGTGAAGTAACTGATATCGTTGAAAAAGAGATGTATACCTTTGAAGATCGAAACGGTGACAGCTTAACCCTACGTCCAGAAGGCACTGCCTCTACGGTACGTGCGGGTAACGAACACGGTTTGCTATACAACCAAGAGCAGCGTCTTTGGTATATGGGACCAATGTTCCGCCACGAACGCCCACAAAAAGGCCGTTACCGTCAATTCCACCAATTTGGTGTTGAAGTTTACGGCATTCCTACTGCCGATATCGACGCTGAAGTCTTGATGCTATCAGCCAAGCTTTGGGAAAAACTCGGTATTACTGAGCATGTGACCCTAGAGCTAAATACTTTAGGTGATACTGAAGAGCGCGCCGCATACCGTGATGCCTTGATTGCTTTCTTAGAGCAACACAAAGAGGTGTTAGACGAAGATAGCCAGCGCCGCATGTACAGTAACCCACTGCGCGTTTTGGACTCTAAGAATGCCGATGTACAGGCACTTCTAGCCGATGCGCCAGTGCTAATGGATTATTTCGGTGAAGACACGCGTTCACATTTTTCACATTTATGTGAACTCTTAGAGGCTGTCGGCATCCAATACACAATCAATCCTCGCCTAGTGCGCGGTTTAGATTATTATAATCGCACGGTTTTTGAGTGGGTGACATCGAGCCTAGGTTCGCAAGGTACAGTATTGGCCGGTGGTCGTTACGATGGTCTTGTTGGCCAGCTAGGTGGTAAGCCAACACCGGCAGTCGGTTTTGCAATGGGCCTTGAGCGCATCGTATTACTACTGCAAACACTTGAGCTCGACAAAGATATCGGTCCAGCTGTTGACGTATACGTGACAGCGATGGGTGATAACTGCAAAGTTGAAGCGATTAAGATTGCGCAAGAACTAAGAGCTAGCTTGCCAACTGCTAAAGTGATGAGCCATTGTGGTGGCGGTAACTTTAAGAAGCAGATGAAGCGAGCCGATAAGAGCGGTGCCTGCGTTGCACTGGTGATTGGTGAAGATGAACTTGCCAATAATCAAGTTGCAGTGAAACACCTTCGCGAAGATAAAGCACAAGAATTAGTTGCCCGTGATGCGTTGGCGACATATATTGCAGAGCTGATTTAAAAGGGGAAGAGTAAGTGGAAATTTATAGCACAGAAGATCAACAAGTAGATGCTATCAAACAGTTCTGGAAAGATTACGGTACCTCAATTGTTGTTGGCGCCGTTGTCGGTTTAGGTGGATTATTCGGTTGGAATTATTATTCTGACTACCAAGTAGCGCAAGCAGAAGCGGCATCAGAGTCATTTCAGGCACTGAGCAGCCAAAACACTGCCGATACGGCGATGTTAACTGCGGCGGAGAACTTTGCCAAACAACATGGCCAGAAAGGTTATCAGTCTCTGCTTGAGTTGTTAGTGGCTAAATCTGCGGTAGAAAGTGGTGATCTAGCAAAAGGGGAAGTGACCCTTAAAAATGTTATCGCGACTAATGTTGATAACAGCATTGTGTTGATTGCCACTATGCGTCTTGCACGTGTACAGGCAGAGCTTGGTCAATATGCGACTGCGATCACCACCCTTGAACAAATTACCGATCCAGCATCGAAGGCTCAAAGAGATGAGCTAAAAGGTGATTTCTTAGTTCGCCAAGGTGAAACAGAGAAGGCAAAGGTTGCCTATCAAACTGCGGTAGACAATGGTGGCACTATGACAAGTCCAACATTACAAATGAAGCTTGATAATCTGAACAAGGCATAAGGAATCTGCCCATGAAGTCTTGGTGCAAAACACTACTAGCATGCGGCATGAGCATAGGCATCTTGTCTGCTTGTTCTTCGAGTGATGTAGAGGAAGATCCAGTTACACCACTTACTGAGATAGAAGCCAGCGTATTTCCAGAAGTAAACTGGAGTGCAAACGTCGGTAACGGCGTCGGTGATTACTACTCTCGCTTACGCCCAGCAGCAAATTACGGCAAACTGTTTGTTGCAGACCGTTACGGTAAAGTTGAAGCGTTCGACGAAGTGACCGGTGAGCGTATTTGGCAAAATGATTTTAGCTCTGCATTTAGAGATAATGCATTAGCTAAAAACAAAGGTGCACGTTTAGCCGGTGGTGTAACAGCGTCACGTAACAAGGTATTTGTGGGCGGAGAAAGCGGCCTTCTAGCGGCTTTTGATGAAGCAACTGGTGAAGCTGTTTGGCATGTCGTTGCTGGTGGTGAGCTGTTATCGGCACCTACAGTAGGCGAAGATGTGGTTGTGGTTAATACCGGTGCGGGTACGTTAGAAGCGTTTGACGTGGAAGACGGAACTCAACAATGGGTATATGAAAACCAACTACCGACCCTAACCCTGCGTGGTACGGGCGCCGCTTCTTATGAGGCCGGTGGTTTCTTTGTTGGCACCGCCGATGGTAAAATTGCTGTTGTGATCAAAAACAATGGCCAGGCTGCATGGGAGCAGGCTATTTACACCCCAACGGGAGGCAATGAGTTCTCACGTATGGCCGATGTAGATATGAAGCCATTGCTTGTAGGTGAAAACCTATATGCCGTTAGTTACAACGGTAACTTAGTGTCTATGGAGATGCGCACTGGTCGTATCGTATGGTCACGCAGTTATTCGAGCTTCAATGAGTTAGCTTATTCGGGCGCAAGCCTATTTGTGGTCGACGATCACAGTCGTATTTATTCTGTTGATAGACGAAATGGTCTAGAGTTATGGAATAATGCAGAACTTGCTAACCGTAATTTAACCGCACCCGTGTCATTTAAAGATTACGTGGTTGTGGGTGATTTTGAGGGGTATCTACACTTCTTAAACAAGTCTGATGGTCAAATCGTTGGACGTGTAGAAGTTGATAGCTCAGGTTTATACAGTCAGCCATTAGTTGTTAATGACAACCTATATGTGCAGACTCGTGGTGGAAAAGTGGTTCGAGTCACACTTCCGTAAGCCAAATCGTTAGACATGATAAGGCCCCTGGATGTGTATGCCGGGGGCTTTTTAGTTATTAGAAAATGAGTAATAGAGGCAATTAAATGATTCCTGTTGTGGCCCTAGTTGGGCGACCAAACGTTGGTAAGTCGACCCTTTTTAACCGACTTACCCGTACCAGAGATGCGCTTGTCGCTGACTTTCCTGGGCTAACTCGGGATCGTAAATACGGCCGAGCACATCTTGCAGGTTACGAGTTCATCGTGGTCGATACCGGCGGTATTGATGGCACCGAAGAAGGGATTGAGACTCGCATGGCCGAGCAATCTCTCGCTGCGATTGAAGAAGCAGATGTGGTGCTATTTTTGACCGACGCTCGCGCTGGCTTAACGGCTGCCGATCTTGCGATTGCTCAACATTTACGTAGTCGTGAAAAAACCACTTTCGTGGTGGCCAACAAAGTTGACGGTATCGATGCTGATTCAGCTTGTGCTGAATTCTGGTCACTAGGCCTTGGTGAAGTTTACCAAATGGCTGCGGCTCAAGGCCGTGGTGTAACCAACATGATCGAGTATTCGTTAGCGCCATACGCAGAAGCGATGGGCATCGTTAAGCAAGAAGACGGTGACGATGACGAAGAAGAGCGCGAATACACCGAAGAGCAAGCAGAAGCGGAGCAGAAGCGTCTGCAAGACTTGCCTATTAAGCTTGCTATCATCGGTAAGCCTAACGTTGGTAAATCAACGCTAACTAACCGTATTTTGGGCGAAGAGCGCGTTGTAGTATATGACGAGCCAGGCACCACTCGTGACAGTATTTACATTCCTATGGAACGTCAGGGCCGTGAATACGTATTGATTGACACCGCGGGTGTACGTCGTCGTAGTAAGGTTCATGAAACTGTTGAGAAGTTCTCAGTTATTAAGACCCTTAAAGCGGTTGAAGACAGTAACGTAGTATTACTTGTTATCGATGCCCGTGAAGGTATTGCCGAGCAAGACCTAGGTCTATTAGGCTTCGTGCTAAACGCTGGCCGTGCATTGGTTATCGCCATCAACAAGTGGGATGGTATCGACCAAAACATTAAAGACCGTGTGAAGACAGAGCTTGACCGTCGTCTAGGCTTTATCGATTTTGCGCGTATTCACTTTATCTCTGCACTTCATGGTACAGGTGTGGGTCACTTGTTCGAGTCAATCGAAGAAGCCTATGACAGTGCGACGCGCCGCGTAAGTACGTCAATGCTGACTCGTATCATGCAGATGTCACAAGACGATCACCAGCCACCATTGGTTAACGGTCGCCGCGTTAAGCTTAAATATGCTCACGCCGGTGGTTACAACCCTCCAATCGTGGTTGTACACGGTAACCAGGTTAAGAAGCTTCCTGATTCTTACAAGCGTTATATGATGAACTACTTCCGTCGTTCATTGAAGGTGATTGGTACACCAATCCAGTTACGTTTCCAAGAGGGTGGTAATCCGTTTGAGGGTATGAACTCTAAGAAGCTAACTGTGAGCCAAGAGCGTCGTCGTAAGCGTATGGTTGGCCATATTCGCGATAAGAATAAAGATTAATTCTTGTTCTTGATTGAAATAAGCAAAATAGCTTAAAAAAGGAACCTCAGGGTTCCTTTTTTGTTGTAGCCGTTCAGATTACTTTTCGCTCTGTTGCATCACATCTATGAGTCGTTGCTTCAGAGGTTCACTCATCGGAAACGTAAAACTGGCACCTTGCATAATTTCTACGGGCTCAATAACCTGATCTTCTTTATAGGCTACGACATAGTCATTGTCGCTAACCATTTTTTGGTAATGTTTTATTGCGTCAATGGCTTGTTTTAGATCTTGGTATTTGTAGGCGAATTCAGAGGTGTGAGTTAACTCATATTCAGTGTCTCTTTGTTGTTGAAATCTTCTGTCTGTGCGATTGACAGAGCCTTTCATGGCGCCGGTTTCAATATAAGAGTGGCTGGTACCTTCAATTCTGTTTACGCTTATACGGTCTGGCGTGGTTATTTGATGGCCACTGCAGAAGTCAATTTGCTTATGTTTTAAATCGATTCGAATGTCGTTTAACTCTGTATGCTTATACATTTCATGTTCAGTCACACGACTATTGTAACGATATTGCACAATCAAGTTTTCAAATGGCCCATCTTCGCCTGAATGGTGACAAGTAACACTGACAATATCAGGCAGAGGCTCGCATAAACGATTTAGCAATTCTGGTTTGAATCCATGCTTTAACGCCGCAGCTGTAAAACTGTCAGAGATAACAACTTCGCTCTCTGGTGCTGCATTTACATTTAGGTTTAATGCAGCCAATATTAGGCCAGCTGACCATTTTATCGTTCTACTCATATTTATTTGCATGTAATTTATTTTATCTTTTGCTAGATGGCTTTTGTGATTTTGACGTTTATTTTCCTATAGAAGAGATAAAAATTCAGTGAATCATGTCACTGCAAGTAAAGTGTAAACCTCTGTAAATGTTAGATTTGCATGGTGTTGTGGCATTTTGCTTCATTTACGTAATTGACATCAATATTTTGTCATTTCGATGGGGGTCGGTGTTTTTTGCGGAGTGAAGTATATTTTTTACTCTATATAGTCTTACTTTTCGAAAAGTGAATAATCACGTCTATCAGTCGTGACCTCTGTTTAGGAGAAACCCACTGCAAATTGAACAGGTAACAAGTGGACTCCGCCAGTGTTATTTGATGTAGATTTCTCTGCGAGTTAATTAGAAGTTCAAAGCAGGCGGACTCTAAAGTTTGTTTTGATACGTCATTAGCACCAGAACAGCTAATTTTAGGTTTATCTGTATCATCTTCAAACTTCCAATAGCACTGTTCATGTAGATTAGTTAACAGTTGTATGAACATCGTTTCAGGCATTTCCCCTTTAGAACGCATAATCGAGGCTAAAGCTATGAGGTTATGCCCCCAGAAACCTGGGTGTTTTAAGGCGCTTGAAAATACTATTTTTACGTCAATATTATCGGGTTTAGCGTAATCACCTGTTACTGGATAGGATTGGTGGTTATTGCCATAAAATGTGGCTGTAACGAACTCACAGAAACGCTCAATAAATCGCAGCTTTTGTTTTTCTGTTTTTATTAATGACCAAGCCTGCTTAAAAGCAATCAGTACTGAAATATTATGGCTGAGATACTCATTTTTCTCTGTGCATTGTTCGAAGTAATAGGCAAAAATTTCACTCGCATCACTTTGGTTAAACCAGTCTTGCATGGTGAAATAGGCGTAGGGATAGATAGCATGGGCTAAAATCCAATGCCTTCTTCGCTCTATAGGTTTGAAAGGCATGGAGCCGGATTGGAGCATGGCTACATTAAAAGTGGGCTCTTCTAGCTCTATTAACCTTTCTACTTTTAACCAGTCGTTAGCAGGCCAATCATACTGACGTTTCAATGATTTTATTGCGAGGTAGCATTTTAGTGCGTGCTGCTGGTGTATGGCTGCAATTCTTGTCAGTACTTCATCCATGTTTGTCTATTCCTTTTAAGCTACTTTATTACCATTTTTGCTAGGTTAGCCTAAATCTTGCAGTCGTTTAGTTCAATATTAATGCTGAGGAACGGAGTGGATAAATAATAAAAAATATAAATTAGTCGGGTCAGAATTAAAAATTTATATAGAAGATGATAGTAGTATCTATTGATTAAGGGTTATCGCATAACTGATTGATATACATTTCTGGCTGTTCTGCGTTTACATGAGCTTGAGTCAAGTTACTAGCTCATTTTTGTCGATTAATCATCTCGTCGAATGTTTTACTCTAATCATATCTCTTAAACTTTCCAACTATACTCCATTCACAGAAAACATCTGTTCCCCATCGAAGTTGCCGAAGTGCGTAGATGAAAATGCCGTGAAACCATCATGGATGATAGTTCAGGCTCGGGGGACATGGATGTCCTATCTGAGTCGATAGGCTATTTTTATTGGAGCATGAGGCCCGTATCAAATGCATGTAACTTCGTCGGGGCGTCATGGTGGATACAAGGGCGAAGTCCATGAATATTGACTCTTTGAACGAGACCCAAGGACGGCGAGCTGGCCGTTGAACAATGATGTTCTTGATAAGGACGAGCAGTCCTCCTTGCCCGAGTGTGAGCTAGAAGCTCACGACTTTAGTTGTTAGACGAAGTCTAACTAAGACCTTGTGTAGGCGCAGCCAGATGCTCTAGCAATGTAGACGAAGCGCCACGACGATAATTTTCTAACGAAGTTTGAATCGCCACTTTCAAACGAAGCTTGAACCCATAGTGAAACTATTGTTATTAGCTATAGAAGTGAACTAACTGACCTCAACCACAGTAGAAGTCACACTGCCATCCCGCAGGCGAGTGGTCAGCGTATCGCCCACACAAGTATCCGATGGTGCCTGCACCACTTTGCCACTACCAGTTAGGGTAATGCTGTAACCACGGCTTAATGTCGCTAACGGACTCACAGTGTCTAATTGCTGCGCACGGTGGGCAAGGCGCTGTTCACTCATCTTTAACTTGTCATCCATGGCGTCATTGAGCTTGGCGCTGAGGTAACTCAAACGCTGGGCTTCGAGGGTGAGTCTATGCTGTGGAGACTGATTAGCTAAGCGGCTGCTTAAGTTCTGCTGCTTTAAGGCATAAGCATGTAACTTGGTTTGCATCGCTTGTTGCAGGCGCAGCTGCATTTCGTCAAAGCTTTGCTCATACATCTGTAGTCGGCGCTGTGGATCTTGCTTTTGTAGACGATGCTCAATGGTTTGAACTTGGCTTTGTTTCTTTAATTGATAATGCTGCCAAGCTTGCTTGAGGCGAGATAATTGCGATAATAACTTTTGCGCTTTATTGTCGGCATCTTTCGATAATAGCTCTGCGCCTGCCGATGGCGTTGGCGCGCGCAGATCGGCAACATAATCGCTGATGGTCATATCCACTTCGTGGCCAACGGCTGACACCACAGGAATGCCACTGTTATAGATGGTGTGGGCGAGTCCTTCGTCGTTAAAACTCCATAAGTCCTCTAACGAGCCCCCGCCTCGGGTTACTAGCAATACGTCAACTTCGGCGCGGCTGTTAGCAAGGTTAATGGCATCGCAAATACTTTTTGCTGCGTCACTGCCTTGTACGGGAGTCGGATAGATGATGACTTCGATTGAGGAGTCGCGGCGGGCTAATACATGCAAGATATCGCGAATCGCCGCGCCAGTGGGCGAGGTGACCACACCAATTTTTTGGATGTTGGCGGGAAGTGGGCGCTTGGTGTCGCTGGCAAATAGGCCCTCGGCGGCAAGCTTCATCTTCAATGCTTCATATTGCTGAGCTAGCAGACCGTCTCCTGCTGGTAGCATAGATTCAATCAGTAATTGATAATCACCGCGGGGCTCATACACGCTGATATTGCCCTTAACTAAAACTTGCTGGCCGTTAGCAGGGCGAAAGGTTACCGCTTGGTTGCGGCCCTTAAACATGGCGCAGCGAATTTGTGAGAAATTATCTTTGAGGGTTAAATACCAGTGGCCAGAGCCGGGCGCCGCAAAGTTTGAAATTTCAGCATTTAACCAAATCCGGCCAAGCTGACCCTCTAAAAGCTGCCTCACTTCGCCATTGAGACGAGAGACGGTATAAACATCATTTTTTGGGGTTTTCATAATTTTTTTACACACAAATGCGAATTAGTGTCTATTTTCCATTTACCAACCCCGATATGCAAGGTATAATCTCGCCGCAATATTTCACCTCTAATTCCTAATCTCTTGGGGAGATGTTGCATGTTAAGATTGAAAAAAGAAGCGTTAACTTTTGATGATGTGTTGCTGGTTCCAGCGCACTCTACCGTCCTCCCAAATACAGCTGTTTTAAAAACACGCCTGACGAATAAGATTGAGTTGAATACTCCAATCGTTTCTGCTGCTATGGATACCGTTACTGAAGCTCGCTTGGCAATTGCTATTGCTCAAGAAGGTGGCCTTGGCTTTATCCATAAGAACATGACGATTGAGCAACAAGCTGAAGAAGTTCGCAAAGTAAAAATTTACGAAGCGGGTATCGTTCAGCAACCTGTGACAGTCACCCCTGCAACGACACTAGCCGATGTTAAGGTTCTGACTGAAAGAAATGGTTTCGCAGGTTACCCAGTGGTAAATGAAGCAAACGAGTTAGTGGGTATTATCACTGGCCGTGACGTACGCTTTATCACTGACTGGTCGCGTACCGTTGATCAAGTGATGACACCAAAAGAGCGCCTTGTGACAGTGCCAGAAGGGACTAAGCTAGATGAAGTTCAAAAACTGATGCATTCTCACCGTGTTGAGAAAGTATTGGTTGTTGATGACAACTTCAAGCTAAAGGGTCTTATCACTGTAAAAGACTTCCAAAAAGCAGAGCGTAAGCCAAACGCATGTAAAGACGAGTTAGGTCGTTTACGTGTAGGTGCGGCTGTTGGTGCAGGTCCAGGTAACGAAGAGCGTGTTGATGCACTTGTGCTAGCTGGCGTTGACGTCTTACTTATCGACTCATCTCACGGCCATTCAGAAGGCGTTTTACAACGTATTCGTGATACTCGTGCTAAATACCCGGACTTACAAATCGTTGGCGGTAACGTTGCAACAGCTGAAGGTGCAATTGCACTCGTTGAAGCGGGCGTTAACGCAGTTAAAGTCGGTATTGGCCCTGGTTCAATCTGTACCACGCGTATCGTAACGGGTGTGGGTGTACCACAAATTACAGCGGTATCTGATGCCGCTGCTGCCGTTAAGCACTTAGACATTCCAGTTATTGCCGATGGCGGTATTCGCTTCTCTGGCGACCTAGCAAAAGCATTGGCTGCTGGCGCGTCGTGCATCATGGCAGGCTCTATGTTTGCAGGTACCGATGAAGCGCCAGGTGAAACTGAGCTTTATAACGGCCGTGCTTATAAGTCATACCGCGGTATGGGTTCACTAGGCGCTATGACCCAAACTCAAGGTTCGTCTGATCGTTATTTCCAAAGCGATAACGCTGCAGACAAGCTAGTACCTGAAGGTATTGAAGGTCGCGTTGCTTACAAAGGTAAGCTAAAAGAGATCATTCACCAGCATATGGGCGGTCTACGTTCATGCATGGGTCTAACTGGCTGCGCAACGATTAAAGAACTAAACGAGAAGGCTGAGTTTGTGAAAATCACTGCAGCGGGCATGGGCGAGTCTCATGTTCACGATGTGACGATTAGTAAAGAAGCACCTAACTACAGCACTCGTTCTTAAATAGTGTTCTAAATCTTAAAGGCGACATATAATGTCGCCTTTAAATTAAGCCAAGTAGTAGATTCGCAGAGTACTCACTGCTTGGTTAGTTAACAATAAAGAAAAATAGAGATAAGGTACCCCATGAGCAACATTCATGAGCATAAGATCCTCATATTAGATTTTGGATCGCAATACACTCAACTGATCGCCCGTCGTATTCGTGAAATCGGTGTGTATTGTGAACTTTGGGCTTGGGATGTTTCTGAAGAGCAAATTCGTGAATTCGCTCCAAACGGCATTATCTTAGCGGGTGGCCCTGAAAGTGTTACCGCTGAGAACTCACCTCGAGCTCCAGAATATGTGTTTAACGCTGGCGTACCAGTACTAGGTATTTGTTACGGCATGCAAACCATGTCTGAGCAGCTTGGTGGTAAAGTTATTCAAGGTGTGGGTGAAGGTGAGTTTGGCTACGCACAAGTTGAGGTGCAAACTGAGTCTGCACTGTTTAAAGCTATCGAAGACGCGGTAAGCGAAACCGGTAAGCCGTTGCTTGACGTGTGGATGAGCCACGGTGATAAGGTTTCTGCAATTCCTGAAGGGTTTGTTGCTGTCGCTAAGACTGAAACATGTCCGTTTGCCGCTATGGCGAATGAAGACAAGCAGTTCTACGGCGTGCAGTTCCACCCAGAAGTGACTCACACTCGTCAAGGTAAGCGTATGCTTGAGCATTTCGCCCTTGAGATCTGTGGCTGTCCAGCAAACTGGAAGCCATCTTCAATCATTGAAGATGCGATTGAGCGTTTAAAAGAGCAGATCGGTGATGACGAAGTTATCTTAGGTCTATCGGGTGGTGTTGACTCATCAGTTGTTGCTATGCTTTTGCACCGCGCAATTGGCGACAAGCTAACATGTGTGTTTGTTGATAACGGTCTACTACGTCTAAACGAAGCGCAGCAAGTAATGGATATGTTTGGCGACCACTTTGGTCTAAACATCGTTCATGTCGATGCCGAGAACCGTTTCTTAGATGCAATGGCTGGTGAAGCTGAGCCTGAAGCAAAGCGTAAGATCATCGGCCGCGTATTCGTTGAGATCTTCGATGAAGAATCAAAGAAATGCGTTAATGCTAAATGGCTTGCACAGGGCACCATCTACCCAGACGTTATCGAGTCTGCAGGTAGCGCTACAGGTAAGGCACACTGCATTAAGTCACACCATAACGTTGGCGGTTTGCCAGATGATATGGCAATGGGTCTGGTTGAGCCATTACGTGAACTGTTTAAAGATGAAGTACGTAAGATTGGCCTAGAGCTAGGTCTTCCATACGACATGCTTTACCGTCACCCGTTCCCAGGACCAGGTCTTGGTGTACGTGTGCTTGGCGAAGTGAAGAAAGAATACTGTGACTTGCTACGTCTAGCCGATGCGATTTTCATCGAAGAGCTACATAAAGCTGACCTTTATAACAAGGTAAGCCAAGCATTTACTGTGTTCCTACCAGTACGCTCTGTTGGCGTAATGGGCGATGGTCGTAAGTACGACTGGGTTGTATCACTACGTGCAGTTGAAACTATCGACTTTATGACGGCGCATTGGGCACACCTACCTTATGATTTCCTAGGTCGTGTATCTAATCGTATCATCAACGAAGTAGACGGTATTTCACGTGTGGTTTACGACATTTCTGGTAAGCCACCTGCAACAATTGAGTGGGAATAATCTTAGGATTATAATGACTCTAGAATAAAGGTGCTTCGGCACCTTTTTTATTGGCGCTAGCGTCAACATTATCTTTGGAGCTTGATTTGTCAAAGTTTGAATCATCACAACAGCAAGATATCCATTTCATGAAAATGGCGATGGATATGGCGATAAAAGCGGAAGAAAAGGGTGAAGTGCCTGTCGGAGCCGTGCTGGTTAAAGACGGAGAAGTCGTCAGCGCCGGATTCAATTTTAGTATTGGTTTGCACGACCCAAGCGCACATGCAGAGATGCAGTGTTTGCGCCAAGCAGGTCAGATAATGCAAAACTACCGCTTACTCGACACGACCTTGTATGTGACGCTGGAACCCTGTGCAATGTGCGCAGGAGCTATTGTACACTCTCGAATTAATCGCTTGGTATTTGGCGCGAGAGATGAAAAAACCGGCGCAGCAGGCACTGTGATCGACATAGTGCGACACAGTGCTTTTAATCATCAGGTTGATGTTAGCTCTGGCGTGCTAGAAACTGAGTGTAGCGAACAGCTCAGCGCATTTTTCAAGCGGAGAAGAAAAGAGAAAAAAGCCGCTAAAGCCTTGGCAAAGCAACAAGCCTTGTTATCGACTCCTAAGAGTTAAAAAAAAGCATCATCCGAAGGCTTAATAAATGCGAAGAACTGTTTGTGTCTGTTAAGTACTTTTAGGTGGCGTGTTTTCAATTGGCTACGACGACGCGCCGCGACATTATTAATGGTTTTTTTTCTCATATAGACCTCTCTGATATTTACACTTAAGACCTTTATCAACTTACTGTATAAAAGTCTACGTGAGTATGATTAATCTTTGATGAATTCGTTCAAAATTAAATAAATAGCTTGTCACGTGGCGATAAAATGTTCGAAGACGGAGTTCATACTTTCGCATGGAGCGAGTGAGTTTGTTAGCCAAACTTTATGGCCTATTCAATTGGATCAAGGTTGTATAGCTATTTTTAAAACCTCAAGGCTGTCTATAATCGGGCTAAGCTCAAGGCTATCTATAATCAGACCTTGCTTAAGGCTGTTGCGGCTGGATTGCGTCAGTCTGGGGTTTCTCTTCAGTCTCTTTAGCCTCGGCGGTTTGAAGCGGCTTCTGTTTGAGCTCAAGCAGCATATTCTGATTATCGATCCACACTAGCGTGTCATAGTAACGACGAATACTATCGACGTAATGCACCGCCTCATTGCCTCTTGCGTAACCATAGCGGGTTTTTTGGTAGTACTTTCGCTTTTGCAGCAGTGGTAATACCGATTTCACATCTCGCCAAGCACTCGGGTTCAATCCTTGAGACTGTGCCAGCTTGCGCGCATCTTCCACATGACCTAAGCCTATGTTGTAGGAGGCGAGGGCGAACCACATACGCTGACTCTCTGGGATGGAATCTGGCAGACGCTCAAGCATGCTGTTGAGGTACTTTGCGCCGCCCTTGATGCTCTGGTAAGGATCGAGACGGTTTTTGATACCAACTTGTTTTGCGGTTGGCAGGGTCAACATCATCAAACCGCGCACACCCGTCGGTGAACGAGCATTAGGGTTCCAATGGGACTCCTGGTATGCGGTTGCGGCAAGCTTACGCCAGTCTATGCCCTCGGCATATTTTTCAAACGTGGCTTGATATTTAGGTAGCTTGTTATCGATGGCACGAATAAAGGCGCGGGTGTCGACATAATCGAAACGCTCAACGTGAGCAAAGTATTTCTCATTGAGGTGAGCCAAGGTGCCACTGCGTTTTTCTATATGCCAAAACGACAATAGCTCACTCATCAGCTTGTCGCTGTTGGTGGGTGGTAATAACCATACAACTGGCTGTTTACGTTTTAGAACAAGGCCTTCTCGTAGCTCAGGCATAAAACGTCTGTTGATGTCTAAACTGGTCGAGTCGGCGATAGTGTAGGGGATCTCTCCGGCGGCAATCATGGTGAGTAGCTCTTCGGCGTCCTTATCTTTTTCCTGATTCCACACCAGATCCGGATTGGACTTTTGCAGCTCTGTTAAGGTGTCGACAAAAGAGGAGTCAGTGGTTACCGTGATTTCGCCTTTAAGTGTGTCGACACTTCTAGGTATGGGTGTACCTTGGCGATAAACCAACACTTGGTTAACTCGATAGAGTGGCGGGCCGAGTCTAAACTGCTCGCGTCTTGCAGGCGTATCGGCTAAACCCGCGGCAATAATATCGATTTCTCCACTATGCATCGCGCTATAAAGCTCGCTGATATTGGCGAAAGGCTTCATCTTTAACTCGAGATCGAGGTAATTGGCGAAGCGCTCGGCCATCTCATAGTCATAACCAGAGTCCCCTTGCCCTGAGGTAAAGTAAATTTGTGGACCATATAAAGTACCGACAATTAATTGAGTCGGCTTTAATGGGGGAGTGGTTTTTTCTTGCTCCACGACAACCTTCTGGCAGCCAGCCAGTAGGGTGATATAGCATAGAACAAGCAGGAGTCTTTTCATCGATTATTTTTTATTAGCACTTAAATTTTAACGAAATTGTCGTCGATTATACCACAATCTTGCTTGGCGTAAAAAAACTGAATTTTTATTGAAAAGTATTGATTTTAGTATGAACCCAAATGAAGTTTTTGCTGGGAATTTCCTCTTGAGAGTTGAAAACTTTTCAAGTCGCTTTTTCCTGTACAGGAAACACTGTTTTCAATAGCGACGGCTGATGATTTGTGACAAACATTTCCCTATAATAGCGCCCAGATCTGACCCTGCAATTATAAATATAAGGTGAAAAGACGTGATGGAGATCATCCGCGGAGCCCCTGCACTTTCGGCGTTTAGAGTACAGAAGCTGATGCAAGCTTGTGAATCGGCAGCACTGCCAGTGCGCCAAATCTATGCCGAGTTTGTCCATTTAGCCGATTTAAACGAGTCGCTAAATGAAAAAGAAAGTCAACAGCTTGAAAAAATCCTCACCTACGGCCCCGCTATCGAAGCGCATACGCCAGAAGGTCATCTCCACTTCGTTACACCCCGTCCCGGTACCATCTCTCCCTGGTCATCAAAAGCAACTGATATTGCCCACAACTGCGGCCTGAATAAGGTTAAGCGTTTAGAGCGTGGTATTGCTTACTATGTTGTGAGTGATGAACTGACTGGCGAACAGCTTAAAACATTAAACGCATTGCTGCATGACCGCATGGTAGAAGTGATCTTACCAAGCTTCGATGCCGCTAGCGTGTTATTTGCCCGCACTGAGCCTGCACAGTTCACTAGCGTTGATGTTCTGAACCAAGGCCGGGCTGCGCTTGAGCAAGCTAACACTAAGCTGGGTTTGGCTTTGGCCGATGATGAAATTGACTACCTAGTTGAGAATTTTACTCGTCTAGGTCGCAACCCGAACGATATCGAGCTGATGATGTTTGCTCAAGCAAACTCTGAGCATTGTCGTCATAAGATCTTTAACGCAGATTGGACAATCGACGGTGAAGTTCAGCCAAAATCATTGTTCAAGATGATTAAAAATACCTTCGAGAAGACACCAGACAACGTGTTATCTGCCTATAAAGATAACGCCGCGGTAATGACTGGCTCTACAGCGGGTCGCTTCTTCCCGAAACAAGATGGCGTTTATGGCTACCACACTGAGCCAATGCATATCTTAATGAAGGTAGAAACTCACAATCACCCGACTGCAATTAGCCCATATCCAGGTGCGGCGACAGGCAGCGGCGGTGAGATCCGTGATGAAGGCGCAACAGGGCGCGGCTCTAAGCCAAAGGCTGGCCTAACAGGCTTTAGCGTATCCAATCTTAAGATCCCAGGCTTTGTTCAGCCATGGGAAGCCGATTATGGCAAACCTGATCGCATCGTGACTGCGCTCGATATTATGACCGAAGGCCCACTAGGCGGCGCGGCATTTAACAATGAGTTTGGTCGTCCGGCACTTGTGGGTTACTTCCGTACTTACGAGCAGGAAGTTAATAGCCATAACGGCGTTGAAGTGCGTGGTTACCATAAGCCAATTATGCTTGCTGGTGGTTTAGGTAATATCCGCGAAGACCATGTACAAAAAGGTGAGATCACCGTTGGCGCTAAGCTAGTTGTACTTGGCGGTCCAGCGATGAACATCGGTTTGGGCGGCGGCGCGGCGTCATCAATGACATCGGGTCAGTCGAGTGAAGACTTAGACTTTGCTTCTGTGCAGCGTGAAAATCCAGAAATGGAGCGTCGTTGCCAGGAAGTGATCGACCGCTGCTGGCAGATGGGCGATGACAACCCAATCCAATTTATCCACGATGTGGGCGCGGGTGGTTTATCAAATGCCTTCCCTGAGCTTGTCAATGACGGCGAGCGTGGCGGTAAGTTTGAGTTACGTAAAGTACCATCTGATGAGCCAGGAATGAGCCCATTAGAAATTTGGTGTAACGAGTCACAAGAGCGTTATGTGATGTCAATCGCACCAGAGAATATCGAGCTATTCAGCCAGATTTGTCAGCGTGAACGTGCACCATTTGCAGTAGTCGGTGTGGCAACTGAAGAAAAAGAACTCGTCCTTAGTGATGAGCACTTTGAGAATCACCCAATCGACTTGCCACTCGAAGTACTATTAGGCAAAGCGCCTAAGATGAGCCGCGATGTGATCAGCGCTAAAGCTAATTCTGCAGCACTGGACCAATCGGGTATCGAAGTACAAGAAGCGGCGCACCGTTTACTGCGTTTACCAACGATTGCTGAGAAGACCTTCCTAATCACCATAGGTGATAGAACGGTAACCGGCTTAGTTAACCGCGACCAAATGGTGGGTCCATGGCAGGTTCCGGTAGCCGATTGTGCGGTTACTGCATCAAGCTACGACTCATACACGGGTGAAGCCATGTCTTTGGGTGAGCGCACGCCGCTTGCACTACTCGACTTTGGCGCATCTGCACGTATGGCGGTTGCCGAGTCAATCATGAATATCGCCGGTACTGATATCGGTTCATTCAAGCGCATCAAGCTATCTGCTAACTGGATGTCTCCAGCGGGTCACCCAGGTGAAGACGCTGGTCTCTATCAAGCGGTAAAAGCGATTGGTGAAGAGTTATGCCCTGACTTGTCGCTGACAATTCCAGTGGGTAAAGACTCAATGTCAATGAAGACGGCTTGGGAAGATAACGGTGTACAGAAAACCGTGACTTCACCAATGTCACTGGTTATTACCGCATTTGGCGTAGTCCAAGATGTGCGTAACACTGTGACGCCAGAGCTTCGCACCGACAAAGGTGACACCGACCTGTTACTGCTTGACCTTGGTCTAGGGCAAAATCGCTTAGGTGGCTCTTGTTTAGCACAGGTTTACAGTGAGCTAGGTGATATTGCGCCGGATCTTGATAACTCAGCGACTCTGAAAGGTTTCTTCGAAACTATTCAACCAATGATTGCCGATAAGTCGATTATTGCTTACCACGACAGAAGCGACGGCGGCCTATACACCACACTAGTTGAAATGGCGTTTGCAGGTCACACTGGCTTAAATGTTGATTTAAGCGCATTAAGTGGTAATGACATTGAGCGTTTGTTTAACGAAGAGCTTGGCGCTGTGATTCAAGTTCGTCGTCAAGACGCTGCGATTATCAGCGATAAGTTTGCAGCAGCTGGCGTACCTTGTCATAAGGTGGCAGAGCTCACCGATACCGATCAAATTGCTATCTTCGATGGTGCTCGTGAAGTATTAACCGAGACGCGTACCTCTCTACGCACTATTTGGGCTGAAACCACGTACCGCATGCAGGCGCTACGCGATAACCCTGAGTGTGCTAAAGAAGAGTTCGAGCTTAAGCAAGACAGCAAGGACTTAGGTCTAACGGTCGATTTAAGTTTCGATCCAAGTGAAGACGTTGCCGCGCCATTTATCTTAAAAGGCGTCGCACCTAAGATGGCTATCTTGCGTGAGCAGGGCGTTAACTCGCATATCGAAATGGCGGCGGCATTTGACCGTGCAGGTTTCGAGTCTCGCGATGTGCACATGAGTGACATCCTAAGCGGCCGTATTAGCCTAGAAGAGTTCCAAGGCCTAGTGGCTTGTGGTGGCTTCTCATATGGTGACGTCTTGGGCGCGGGTGAAGGTTGGGCTAAGTCTATTCTGTTTAACGACCGTGCTCGTGAGCAGTTTAGTCAGTTCTTCGAACGTAATGACAGCTTCTCACTAGGTGTGTGTAACGGTTGTCAGATGTTGTCTAACCTTAAAGATATCATCCCTGGCACAGAATTATGGCCACACTTCGTGCGTAACCGCTCTGAGCGTTTCGAGGCGCGTTTCAGCCTAGTTGAAGTGCAGAAGAGTCCTTCATTATTCTTCCAAGGCATGGAAGGCTCACGCATGCCAATCGCTGTGTCACACGGTGAAGGTCGCGCTGAGTTTGCTACGCCAGAGGCTCTAGCCGCAGCAGAAGCGTCAGGTACAATTGCACTACGCTACGTTGATGGTAACGGACAGATTGCGACTCAGTACCCACAAAACCCGAACGGTTCGCCTAATGCGATTACGGCATTGAGCTCAACCGACGGTCGAGTGACGATTATGATGCCGCATCCTGAGCG
This sequence comes from Shewanella pealeana ATCC 700345, assembly GCF_000018285.1. NCBI lineage: Bacteria > Pseudomonadati > Pseudomonadota > Gammaproteobacteria > Alteromonadales > Shewanellaceae > Shewanella > Shewanella pealeana. The sequence continues at coordinate 1,609,000 of NC_009901.1, forward strand.
TGTATTTAGAACGGTTGCTAACTCGTGGCATCCTGAATCTTGGGGTGAAGACAGCCCTTGGATGAGAATGTTCCGCAACGTGAGAAAGTCAGTCGGCTAATATACTTACTGCTGATATGACGTTAGCCTTGCTAACGAAAAGCCCCTATTTTTAGGGGCTTTTTTTTGCCTGAAATATTTGATAGCGGCAGAGTTTGCTAAACAAGGGTGATTAAACAATAGATTAGAGAGCACTTACTGCTTCATTGAATGCTAAACAAATTGTTTTAAGCCGCTATTCGTCATTTTATTGATAAGCTGAAGTTATCCATAATCAACAAGGTTGGCGGTTAGCGTTTATTTGGGGTGCACGATTAACGAACAGACATAAAAAAGCCCTCCTTATTACTAAGGAGGGCCGCTTTGCGCTAACAAAACTTCAAGATTAATCTTGCATTAGAAAGTCTTACTTACAGCTCTCTAGATGTATAAAGTTCAACAAAAACACGCTGATAGCTAACAACTAGACGCTCGAATAATTTTGTCATAATGGTATCTCCACATAGATTGATGATTTAAGCGGAGTTAGTCTTTACCGGGCTACTTCACCGGATTAGCTAGACTGTCTCCTTAACTTGGTGCTCATTTTAGGCGAGAGTAGGCGTTTCATCAAACGAGAAAAATTGTATTTTATTATTAGTAAATCTAATGTGACTGAAGTTTGTTCCTTTTTATTTGTGTGAGCACTATTTTTTAGTCGGCTGTATTTAAAGAGTATTTTATTTTTATGTGATTTCGATCTCGTTGATTTGGGCTATTATTATTATCGCTTTAATTGTTAACAAATGGTTTTTTGGCGTCTCGGGTGTAAATAATTTGTTTAGAGGACTTTTAAACTTGTTTAGTTTAAAAAGTGAGCGCTCCTAGCATGAGTGTTTTATGCTGTCAAGCGTGCGGTTAGTGGAACTGTGTGCTAAGGCTCAAAACCCATTGAAACCGAATGGATTGATTGATTTGAATCAATTTTGAATGTTATAAAATCCCCGGAGACAACACTATTTCGTATTGCAAGTGGCTGATATTAACTAATTTGTTTGTTTTTTATCCGCGCATTCGGGATGGGTGTCACAAAGGTCTGTAAAAACGTGAAGGCAAGCTGTTTTTTGCTAGGGTTTTAGACTTTAAATTACAAAATTTAAGAATTAAACAATCAAGCGCGGTTAAGTCGATTTATTGTTAACAAAAGTCGGCTGAGTTTACTGCATTACTATTCCTATATAGGCAATCACAATTCGTTGATGGGGATCTAACGATTGTGATTTGACACACCACCTAAGGAGTCACAAATGATTTTAGAAGAGGTTGTTGAGCTGTCGCGTTTCCAGTTTGCGATGACGGCCATGTATCACTTCCTATTTGTTCCCTTGACCTTGGGGTTAGCATTCTTGCTAGCCATTATGGAATCACTTTATGTGATGACCAATAAGCAAATCTATAAAGATATGACCAAGTTCTGGGGTAAGTTATTCGGTATCAACTTTGCACTTGGCGTTGCAACCGGTTTGGCCATGGAGTTCCAGTTCGGAACTAACTGGTCATACTATTCGCATTACGTCGGTGACATTTTTGGTGCACCACTTGCTATTGAAGGCCTGATGGCATTCTTCCTAGAATCGACTCTAGTGGGTATGTTCTTCTTTGGTTGGGACCGTTTCAGCAAGCGTCAGCATTTAGCTGTAACTTGGTTAGTTGCGCTAGGTTCTAACATGTCTGCATTATGGATCTTAGTGGCTAACGGCTGGATGCAAAACCCAGTAGGTAGCACATTCAACTACGAAACCATGCGAATGGAAATGACCAGCTGGGGTGAAGTGTTATTTAACCCCGTTGCACAGGTGAAGTTTGTTCACACTGTGGCGTCAGGCTACGTAGCGGGTGCGATGTTCGTTCTAGCTATCAGTGCTTACTACATTCTGAAGAAGCGTGACCTACCGTTTGCACGTCGCTCATTTGCGATTGCAGCAAGTTTCGGTATGGCATCGATCTTGTCTGTAATCGTTCTTGGTGACGAATCTGGCTACAAGGTGGGTGAAGTTCAGCGTGTTAAGTTAGCGGCAATTGAAGCTGAATGGCACACTGAGCCAGCTCCAGCAGCATTTACTGCAGTTGGTTTCCCAAATCAAGAAACTCAAGAAACAGACTTCGCGGTTAAAATTCCTTATGCAATGGGTATCATTGCGACTCGTTCACTTGATGAGCAAGTAACAGGTATTAAGGATCTGATTGCTGAGCACGAAGTGCGTATTCGTAATGGTATGGTGGCATACGGTCTACTTGAGCAATTACGTAACGGTAATGAAACTCCAGAGATCCGCGCGGCATTTGAAGAAGCAAAAGTTGACCTAGGTTACGGTCTACTACTGAAGCGTTATACCGATAAAGTGGTTGATGCGACAGATGAGCAGATTAAAGCTGCAGCTGATGATTCTATTCCAAACGTAGCACCTATGTTCTGGTCTTTCCGCGTCATGGTTGGTGCGGGTATGGTGATGTTATTCGTGTTTGCTGCAGCATTCTGGCAGAGCACGCGTCATCAAATCGAAGAGAAACCATGGGTTCTAAAAGCGGCACTTTACAGCTTACCACTACCGTGGATTGCAATTGAGTGTGGTTGGTTTGTGGCTGAATACGGTCGTCAACCTTGGACGATTTCTGAAGTGTTACCGACATTCATGTCAGCCTCTAGCTTGTCAGTGGGCGACCTAATGTTCAGTATCGTTTCTATCATGCTGTTCTATACCATCTTGCTAGTGATTGAACTGTTCTTAATGATTAAGTTCGCACGTATTGGCCCAAGCTGTTTGAAGACGGGTCGCTATCACTTTGAAAAGCTTGATGCCTAAACTGGAGATCTGATTATGTTTGATTATGAAATGTTAAGATTCATCTGGTGGGCACTGATTGGTGTGCTTTTCATCGGATTCGCTGTTACCGACGGCTTCGATATGGGTGTAGGTGCCTTATTACCGATTATCGGTAAAGACGACACCGACCGCCGTATTATGATTAACTCGATTGCGCCGCACTGGGATGGCAACCAAGTTTGGTTGATCACCGCTGGTGGTGCATTGTTCGCAGCTTGGCCTATGGTCTACGGTGTGTCTTTCTCAGGCTTCTACGTGGCAATGATGCTGACTCTGTTTGCATTGTTCCTACGTCCTGTAGGCTTTGACTACCGTTCAAAGATTGAAGATCCAAGATGGCGTAAGTCTTGGGACTGGGCACTGTTTGTGGGTGGTTTTGTTCCGCCGCTAATTATCGGTGTTGCCTTTGGTAACTTGCTACAAGGTGTTCCGTTTAACTTCGACGAATACTTACGTGCAACCTACCACGGTGGTTTCTTCGGTCTACTTAATGGCTTTGGTATTCTAGCTGGCTTAGTGAGCGTGAGCATGTTTATGCTACAAGGTTCAACTTGGTTACAGATGAAGACTGAAGGCGAGCTACGCGTTCGTGCTGCTAAGATGTCGCAGCTGCTATCAGTAGCGCTATTCGTATTCTTTGGCGCTGCTGGTGTATGGCTAGTTAACGGTATTGACGGTTACGTGATTACCTCTGCTATCGATACGTATGGCGTTTCTGACCCAACCCTTAAAACGGTTTCAGTTGAAGCGGGTGCTTGGTTAGTGAACTACGATAAGTACCCACTTACAATGGCGTTCCCTGTGATTGGCCTACTTATGCCTATCTTAGTGTTGCTATGTAGCCGCTTGAACCGCTCAGGTTTTGCGTTCTTCTTTAGCTCATTAGGCATTGCAGCGGTAATTCTAACGTGTGGCGCAGCTATGTTCCCATTCGTTATGCCATCATCTCTAGAGCCAAACGTGAGTTTGACTATGTGGGATGCTACTGCGAGTGAGATGTCATTAACTGTAATGACATGGGCTGCAATTATCTTTGTACCGATTGTACTTAGCTATACTGTTTGGACTTACTTGAAGATGTTTGGTCGCTTATCTCGCGATTTCATCCAAAAGAACAAGACCTCACTTTACTAATAAGGAGCCTAGATTATGTGGTATTTCGCTTGGATTTTAGGCGTATTGTTAGCCTGTTCTTTTGGTATTATCAACGCCCTATGGCTTGAGACGACTGAGAACATGGACCGTGATGCAGAGACTGAAGATTAATCTTTAATCCGCTAAATGGTTAAGTAAGAGCCCCGCAAATGCGGGGCTTTTTGTTTTTGAAGAAGGTAAACGCAGGTCCTAGGTCCTAGGAGCTAGGAAAAGCGAAGATCAAAGAAGGTAAAAGCCGAACGGCCTGCGGCCTTACGGAACGTTCGCAGGCTCATTCACGGAAAAGAAGGAGGGACTAGGGCGTGGCTTCGCCACTTCGAGAGCGCTTTGCTTCTAGAAAAAAGCTGAGACGGTTAGAAGCAGGAAAAACAAAGATAGGAAAACCGAGCGGCCTTACGGAACAGTTCAAAAGGAGGTTTGAGGTTCTAGGTGGAAGCCGTTTCTGTTTGTTGTAGGTTGGGGTTTAGCCCATCAATTTTTTAATGATAGCACTAGACGGTAAGACACGGTAAGAGTTTGAAATACTGTAGCTGATGAGCGCTTTGGCTAGGCCTCTTTAGAAGCCTAGCGCAAGACAAGCACTTTTAGCTATGTGGCTAGAATTGCAGTTAGGTTACAGCTCAGAGCGGTAGATAAATAGCGCTGTGTCGGTGACCATTTCAGACACTGGGGTGTCGTTAAAGCTTTGTGTTGCTTGATCCACGACTAAATGTTTTCTGTCACCGATTTTGTCGAGTGTTTTAACGCTGTAACAGTTTTTTGAAGTACGTAGATCGCAGCCTTTAGTCATTAGGTCTGTAGTAAAGTAAGTCGCATAAATTGCGATTTCATTGACCTTTGCATCTTTGGTATGCAGCACCTTGATTTCGGCGACACCATCTATGGTTTCGTCAGTCATTAAACGGTTTACTGCGCGTTGATATTGCTGTTTATAGGTCGCCGCATCCTTACTGACAAACAGATAAGATTCAAATCCAAACTCCTCCAGTTTATTGCCAAGGTCGGTGGCAAAAGTTTCACCTACTTCAAAAAGAAAACCATTCGCGGCAGGGCTATCTTCATAGGTGGTGTTGAGTCCGTTTCCGGCGACAATCAATAATTTTTTCCCTTGCACGGTATTGGTCTGCGGACTGGCACAGCCTGTCATGATAATGATGAAGGTCACTAAGAATAAGTTGCGTAACATATTTGTACTCGTAATGGGGTTGAGGTTGGTATTTTTAAAATACGAAATCGGCGCGATTATAATTCGAGGTCAGCTAATAAAACTAGCTGTGATAACTATAAATTGTCTTAAAATCATTGGCATAGTTAAATTTTCGGGTCTTATTGTAAATATAAAAGGCAACAGTCATCTCACTGTTGCCTTTATGGACTTATCTATAGATAGGGTGGTTTAGGCGAAGGATTACGCCTTAAACACGCTGATCTTAGCATTAATCTCGTTAGCTATTGTCGCTAGGCTTTCTGCCGAATCGACACTCTCTCCAGCACGTTGCTCACCGTCTCTTGCAAGCTCGGTGATTTGATGCAGATTACGGGTGATCTCTTCCGCGACGGCGCTTTGCTGCTCAGTGGCACTGGCGATACTGGTTGAGGTTGCTGCGAGCTCTGCGATACTGGTGTTGATCTCTAGCAGCTGAGCAATCGCTTCGTTGCCTTGCGCCGCAGATACATCCCCCAGTTCATTACTTTGATTCATCTGCTCAGTAGTGAACTTTACTTGGGATTGCAGCTGAGTGATGGTTTGAGAGATCTCGGCGATAGAGGTTTGCGTGCGTTGGGCGAGAGTGCGCACCTCATCGGCGACTACGGCAAAGCCACGGCCTTGCTCGCCTGCTCTAGCGGCTTCAATTGCCGCATTTAGCGCAAGAAGATTGGTTTGCTCGGCAATGCTGTTAATCACCTCGGTTATCTTACTAATTGCTTGGCTCTCTTTATTGACGATCTCTACACTATTGTGGCTGTCGGTTAACTGGTTACTCAAGCTTTGTAGGCCATTAACCAGATCGTTTAAGTTTGTCTGGCCTCCTTTAGCCGCATCGTCCACCCGTTGGCTCATTGTCGCGCCTTCACTGGCATGGTTTGCTACGTCACGTACCGAAGCTGACATCTCCTCGATGGCAGTGGCTATCTGATCTGTTTGTGCCATTAGCGACTGCGCCTCTTCACCATTAAGACGGGCAGTTTCTTGGGTATGGTTAGAGTGAGCCTGCAGCGCGGTAACAGATTGCTGTAGTGCTAGGATCAGCTCTCTTAAGTTGGTTGCCATCTTAGAGGTGCTATTGGTGATCAGATCGACCTCGTTTTTGCTATTGGTATTGATTGCGGTAAAGGTTTGAGAAAGATCGCCAGCTCCTAACTTCTCTAATTGACCTTGCAAGCAGCCTAGAGGTTTAAGTGCTCTTATCAATACTTGCGATAGCAGTAACGTTATCACTATCATGCCAATCACAGAGACGGCCATGTTGATATTAAGTAGGCTGACGCTCTCTTCATTAAGCTCTGCGGCATCGACTTGACCGATTAGCGACCAATCCCAACCCGGAATATTAATGGTGTAGGCGTATGCCTTAGCGCCATGGTTGTTGGTGTATTCCCATGAGCCTTGGTGAGTTAGCGCTTGTTCTATACTGAGGCCGCCGAGCAGTTCAGTTGAGACCTTTTCACCGGGTTGATGCTGAGGGTGAGAAATAACCGTTAAATCTGACTTATGAACCAGCAGGTAACTGCCAGATTCTTCCAGTTGTAGTTTATTAATAGCCTCGCGTAATTGAATTAACGAGCTACTGATATCGAACCCGATATACAAGATGCCGATCGTTTCGCCGCCACTGTTTTTAATCGGGCGGTAAATGGTCATGTAATCTTTGCCAAATAGCTGGGCGTAACCTTCGTAGCTCTGACCTTTCAAGGCGGCGCTGTAGGCTGGGTGATCTTTATCTAAGTTAGTGCCAAGAGCACGTTTGCCGTCTGATTTCTTAAGCGAGGTGGAGATGCGGATAAAGTTATCACCGTCTCGGACAAATACGGTCGCGTTGCCGCCAGTAAGGTTGGAGTAACGATCGACCTTACTTTTTGATGCGTTGATCTGCTCTTTTTTATGCCTCAGTGCTGGAGTCTCTACTCCCATCACTCTGACGGTTTTATTCGGTTTATAGAAGTCACCTGGGTACATAGAGCGAAATACATCGGCATTACGTTTGGCGAGTGAAAGTAGGCTTTCATATTGCAGCTCAATCAAGTCTGCAGTGCCTTCCGTTTGCGCTTTCATAGCGCTGATCCCTTTATCTCTTAGTACATCGGAGGCGGTTAAGTAGGAGACGCAACCGAGAAAACCAAAAACGACTACGGTTAGTAGTAAAGCGAGTAAGCCTATTTGTTTGGCTATTGGCCAATTTTTATAATTCATTATTAATTCAAACTTGCTAGTGGTGCTTATAATGTAATTGATATTAATCAGAAATTGGTTGATGAATGTCTAATATGTGAGCTTAAGTTTGTTAGAAAGAAAAAACAGAAAATAGCGGCTGTGAACGCAAAATAACCAATATTAGTAGCTAAGGGTAAACCGAATAGCGATAATAGGTATCACCATTGCTAGCCATAGATTGAAATGTCTTCGAGGCTTAGATTGAAACGTCTTCTAGACTTGGTTAAACACGATTCAATATGGCTGGCTTGAATGAATAGGAGAAGCATATGTTGGGCGAAAATCACCTACTTACCCATGAGTTTCCAGAATACTTGTCCGCTATTATCGAACTCAAAACCAGCAATTATAAGTTTTGCGAGTTGGCGAAACGCTATCATCAACTCGATCATCAAATTCGTGGACTAGAAAAAAATGAAGTGCCCACCAGTGATGAGCACTTCATCGAATTAAAAGCCGAGCGTGCTGTGCTTAAAGACGAGCTTTACCGCTTGCTAGTGGCTCACTCTAAACAGGCTGGTTAAGGCCCTGTTGACTAAGGTGTTGTTGCCTAAGTTGCTGTTTATTCTGGCTCTGTTGATTAAGACGTTTGGGTCTCATCAGCAGATGGTACATAGTCGGTACCCAGATAAGAGACAGTAATGTGGTAAGTAAAGTGCCGCCGGCAATGGCAATAGCAAAGGGTGGCCAGAAACCGCCACCTGCAATAATCAGCGGCAAAAACCCGCCTATCGTGGTAATGGTTGTGGAGCCGATATGACGACCACAGCTGGTAACCAAGTCAACTATCGTCTGTTTGTCTCCGGCTCGCGCCTTAGGCACCTCTTCAAGCTCGGCTAAAATCACAATCGCCGCATTAATCGCTAGCCCCATAAGACCCAACAAGCCAATTATCACGGTGAAACCAAACGGATATCCAAAGCTGTATACCGCCAGTAAACCTAAGCCCGCAGATTGCATGGCACTGAATAAGATAATTGCGGTAAGCCTAAACGAATTAAACGACAACACGACCGTGGCCAGCAGTAAAGTGACCACCAGTACCAGGTTCGACATGAGATTGCCGACGGCCTCGTTGCGTTTAGCGCTCTCACCACCTAGCTCTAAGCGATAACCGCTGGGTAGGGCAATGTCTGACAATTTTGCACTCACGCTATCCACCACGGTTTGTGGCAATACGCCTGAGGTGATATAGGCCTCAATGGTATTGACTCGCTGGCCATCACGCCTAGGAATAGCGCCGCGACTGACCTCTATTTCGCTGCTTGAGATTGCTGACAGTGGAATGCCTTTACCTTGGCTAGAAACTAAGGTGATTTCGGCCAGTTTGGTCTGTTCTTCTCGGGTGCTGTCATTGAGTCTGACTCTTACGGGCAAGGACTCAGTTTGCTCTAAGATACTGCCGCCGTTAATGCCTGTGGTGGCCATCTCCACTTGTTTGGCAATATCGGTCAAAGACAGGCCGCTCATCAGGCTTGCATCCTCATCAATCTGTAGCCAAACCTTAGGAGCGCCAGCACTTAAGGTGGCGCGAGTGTGGATCACATCTGCAGTCTCTGACAGCAACTTGCGTACTTGCTCGCCTAGCAGTTTGAGTTGATCGAGATTGGGGCCAAAAATGCGTACCTCAACAGGAGCATTAAAGGGCGGGCCCTGCTCAAGTTTACGCACAATAATTTGCGCCTGTGGGTAGCGTATGTCTAATGTCTTTTGTAACTGAGGGATTAACTTGTTAGCCGTATCAAAATCGCTGACTTTGACCATGGCCTGAGCGTAATGGCTCGCGCCTTGCTGACGCTGGAGTAGGTTGTAATAAAAAGAGGGCGCATTGCCGCCCACGACCCAATCAATGCGGGTTATGCCAGCGGTTGCGCGTAGGTCGGCATCAATCTGGCTAACTTGCTCTCGGGTATTGGCGATGCTAGCGTGAGGCGCTAAGTAGACCTCAATCTGAAACATGTCTCTATCTGATGGCGGAAAGAATTGCTCGGTCATCTTGCCAGCGGCAATAAAGCCCATAACAGGCAGAACGCCAATGACGATGGCCGCAAGTAACGGCCGTGCTAACGCCAATGTCAGCGTTTGCCTAAAGGCGTCGCTGAGCCATGGCAAATTGATGCCATGCTGATACCAATGCTGGCTCTTACCGTCGACACCGAAGCGACCCGCGAGTCCGGCAATAATGGTATGCGAGATAATAAACGAGCCGAGTAGGGCAAACATCACCGAGATGGCTATCCCGCCGACAAACTCACCGGCAGCGCCTGGCATCAACACGATTGGCGCAAAGGCGAGCATGGTGGTAATCGTCGAGCCGGCTAAAGGTAACCAAAGGTGCTGTAAGGTTTCTTTTACCGCTGTGAGTCTATCCGTGCCTTTTTGGCGGCGCTGAGAAATCGCATCGACGATGACAATGGCGTTATCGACCATAATTCCCAGTGCGACCACAAGTCCTGTGACCGACATTTGATGGATAGGCAAGCCGATATATTTCATACAGGCTAAGGTAAATAGCGCTGTGAGCGGTAGAGATAGCGCGACGATGAGCGCGTTTCTTAATCCCAGTGTCAGCATCAGTACGGCTAAGATAATTAAGAAGCCGAGCAGTAGACTACCCACGAGATCGCTTAGGCGTTCGGTGGTGTATCCCTCCTGATCGAACAGCCACTGGATCTCGATGTTTGCCGGAATACTGGTTTGTAGCTCTTCAACGGCAGTTCTGACTTTTTCAAGCCAGAGATCGACGCGGGTATTGCTCAGCATTCTTGCCGCAACCATTACCCCTTGCTCTTGGTCGATGAGTGCAATGCTATTGGCTGGCTCTTTTGGTTGACGGCTGATAGTCGCTATATCGGCGAGGCGGATTATTTGGCCGCTAGCAGTGACTTTAAGTGGAACCTGGCTAATACGGGCGAGAGAGTCGAGTTCGCCAGAGACTTCGACTAAGGCGCGAAACTGCTGATTATTGATCTCACCGGCAGACACCTTAGCGTCAGCATTTTGCAATATTTGCGCGATGGTTTTAGCCGATAACTGCAGTTGATTGACCTTGTTTCCATCGAGCTGAACCAAGATCTCTTCGGCCGGCTGGCCATAGAGATTGACAAAATCGGTGCCACTGAGCAGACGAAGCCGACTCTGTAGCTCCTTAGCATATCGATTCAACATATCGGTACGCACCACGCCGCTGCCGCGCCAAACAACGCCCAATATCGCGGTATTGGCATAGCCGAGTTGGTCATCTAATGTGGTGTTTTGCGCCGATTGTGGCAACAAGCCTTTGGCATCGGCAATTAAGTCACGCGCCCGTGACCATACCGGCGCTGTTTCAATTACATCATCTTTGAGCTCTAACTGGATAACAGAGATCCCCGGCCGAGAGGTGGATTGCACTAACTTGAGCTCTTCTAATCGCCTGAGTTCGCTTTCTAGCACCTCAGTAACCAAGGCTTCGACACGTTCGGCAGAGGCGCCGGGGTAATGGGTAATCACCGATGCAAAACGGTTGGTGATCTCAGGATCTTCCATGCGGGGTAGGCTAGATATGGCGCCAAACCCGGCAACAATCAACAGCGCAATGACGAGGCTTATCAGGCGGCCGTTCTCAACTAATGATTTTACCATCTGCTCTACCTCGTCGCTAATTTTGCTTGTCGAGTCACAAGCTGGCCTGCAACGAGTTTATGTAATCCCTGTGAAACATACTGCTCATCAGGACTAATAGCTCCCTTGATAAAGGCTTTATCTTTGGCGGCATAGACAATCTCAACATCGCGGCGCTCGATACTAAAGAGTTGCTCATCCGATGGGCTAATGATGTAAATATTCCACAGCCCACGTACGCCATCGGTTAGCGCCGAAAGCGGCACCCAGTAGCCTTGGGTATCTATCACTTTATTGTAATTAAGGTAGCTAAGCTCACCGTTTATCAGCTTGGCATTGGTTGGCAGGGTTAATCTCAACTCGACGGTTCGTGTTACTGGATCGAGCTCGGCGCCAATACCGGCAATGCTAGCCTGGTAATCTCGCTGCCTTACCGTTACAGCAACGGTTTGCCCGGTTTTTAACTGCGCCGCGATTTCAACGGGTACGCCAATATAGGCTTGTACATTGTTGTGCTCAATTAAGGTATAAACGGGGCTGCCAACATTGATCACTTCTCCTAAGTTATGGCTGCGCTTGCTGATAACGCCATCGAATGGAGCCAGTAGATCCGATTTCTCGATTTTTAACTGATTGGCAAGTAATGAGGCATTGAGTCGAGTCTTAGCGGCTTGCAAGCTGCTCAACTGACCTTTGAGTTCATCGAGTTGTTGCTCTGATACATAACCTTGTTTCTGTAGGCCTAAGCTGCGATCTAATGTTGCTTTGGCTAAATCCAAGTCGGCCTTATTTTGCGCTAGGCTGGCTGTTAGCTCATTTTTTTCGGCCATCAATAGTCGGGTATCAAGTTTTGCCAGTAGCTGGCCTTGTTTAACCTTGTCACCACTATCGACGCCGAGGGCTTTAATCTTCCCCGCTAACTCAAAGCCAATTCCAGTGGTATTACCGGCTCGAACACTGCCAGAGAACACTTGGCTGAACTGGTACCCTTGTTTAAGGCTAAGTGACTCTGCATTAACAGATTGGTAACTTGGCGCTGAAGTTTGCTCGTCTGGCGACTCTTGGCATCCAGGCAAAAAAGTAACTGCTACCAAGCTTATGAGCAGCTTTTGACGAGTGATAACGCGCTTGATATTCATTCGGTTCAGCCTATGTTGTTTATGCAAAAGTGACTGCAGGGTAAATAATTTGTTAAGCTGGACTGTCTAGTCTAGTGCGACAAAACTAGACTGTCCAGTCTAGTTTGATGAAATAGACTGAGTAATCTATTTTGTGCTTAAATAGAAATAGATAGCAGATTATGGCTAAACGCAGGAGTGCAGCCCTTGATTAATTCACCAGTATTGAGTCGAAGCGAGCAGAAGAGAGGGCAGATCTTACAGGCTGCGAAGGAGCTTTTTTGTGAGCATGGCTTTCCCAATACCAGCATGGATGAAGTGGCTAAATTAGCCGGTGTATCAAAGCAGACGGTTTATTCTCACTTTGGCTGTAAAGACGATCTGTTTGTGGCATCGATTGAATCTAAGTGTTTGGTCCATGGCGTCAACCAAGAGGTGTTTGCCGATCCCAAGGCGCCAGAACAGAGCCTGATGTTATTCGCTAAGCACTTTGGCGAGGTGATCACCAGTCCCGAAGCGGTTACCGTATTTAAAGCCTGTGTTTCACAAGCAGACACTCATCCAGAGATCTCTGAGCTGTTCTATAGCGCCGGACCTCAGCATATTTTAGGCTTGTTGCGGGATTATCTAACAAGGGTGTCTTTGCTCGGTAATTATCAGTTTACTCAGCCCCATGACTGCGCGGTAAGGCTCTGTCTGATGATATTTGGAGAAGTGCGAATGAGATTGGATCTCGGACTAGATGTGAGCGAGCTACTCGATGGAAGAGAGCGCTATATCAATGAAACTGTAGAGATGTTTTTAAGGGCCTATAAAGTCTGTTAGTGATTAGAATCATAAAAAAAGGAGCGAATAGCTCCTTTTTTTGATCATCTTTTTGGCTAAGCTTACTCGCCTAACATGGCTTCTTTTAAGCTGTCTTGGGCAGGCTGCTCACCTAACCAGATCTTAAGCAGTGCTTGGCGGAAGTCTTCGCCAGCGATTGTCGCTTGTGCCTGACCATTCTTATAAGCCGTTACGCCGGTCGCTTTATCTGCAAGTAGGGTAAACTGGTCACCCTCAACAATCTCAGCGCTAAATAGCCCCATAAACTGCTCAATTTTTGCGGCAATCGGCGTTGTATTGCCATCGGTTGCATCATCAAAACCTTGTGTTATCGCATCTTTCATCTTATCGGCAGTGATCATGCCTGAAGTGATATTAAGACGGACGGCGGCGCTTGGCGCATCAATTACCGCTTGGGCTGAATCTAGAGCAGTAGGTACATATAAGCTACCAACGTACAAATCGATAAAAAACTTACTGCGCACACCTGCACCATTAAGGATAAGTGTTTGGCCGTCGAGTTGCACTGAATCATCTAGTTGTACGCCCGAGACTTCTTTGGCCTGTAGTGACGACGAAACTAACACGCTTGTTGCTAGCACACTGGTTGCTAATAGTAGGGTAGAGAGGGACTTCATTAAAACCTCAAAATAATAGTAAACGCAGTAATTAACCGCGAGAGCCTAACTGGAATTGGCCGCTTTGGTGGAATATTGCAGCTTGTTTTTGTTTTGGAGAGATAAGCAATGGACCATCATCGAAGAACAGGAAGCACTTCCAGTTACGTACAAAAACATCCCAGCGTGTTTCGATCACTTGGTATTTTTCATAGCAAAAGTAAACGGGTGCGTCATCTGCCCAATCAAAGTGCTTGCTAAAGCCTTCAGGTAGCGCGGCTTCTTCACTGTCCCAAGCACTCTGCCAATGTTCGGTTAATACCCAAGCACTGTCTTTGGCTGCCCAGTCACCTTTAGTGAACTGTTCGGTGCGGCTACTCTTGTTGCTAATCCATTTATTCCATACTTCCATCGACGACTTTTGATCGAGTGGTGAGATCAACGCTTTATCTTCATCGCTAACCGGAAGATCTTTATGATTAAAAATCCATTTACGTTTGTACTGTTCAAATGGAATATACGTATGTGCCAAGCGATGCTCTCCAGAGTGTTTGAGTTGTTTACAGCGAATTAAACTAGAGCGGTATTATACGGATCCGCTTTGTTTTTGGGAAATAAAACTAGGGGGAGTGAGTTGAAAGTGCACTCAATATGCTTGCCTTGGTGTGTCTTATTGGAATTTACCCTGGTCTAATTATCTAGCAAACAAGGTGCAATCGTTTTAGTAACAATGTTTTATGAATCCAATCGTCAAAAGGTGGATTTATCTGCTTCGCAAATTTGAGCAATTAGTATAGTATGCGCCACCCAAAAAATTCACGGTAAACCCCCTTGCTTACAACGCAAACCAATGCCTTATACACTGACCTGTCTGGTTATTACGATTTAATGTGTGCCGACATTAACTATCAAGCCCAGAGTGACTGTATTCGCCGTCTGCATCAGCTTTTCGGAAACAGAGGCGTACGTCACCTAGACTTGGCCTGTGGTACCGGTCCGCATGTTCGATACTTCATTGAAAATGGCTATCAAAGTAGCGGTCTCGATATCAACCAGCCTATGCTAGATATTGCTAAGCTACGCTGCCCTGATGCAGAGTTTGTCTGCCACGATATGGCGAACTTCACGGTCGATGAGCCATTGGATCTGATCACTTGTTTTCTCTATTCAATTCACTACAGTGATGGAATAGAAAAGCTCAAAGAGTGTATCAGCAGCGTACATGCAGCGCTGAGCCCTGGCGGCATGTTTTGCTTTAACTCCGTCAAGAAGAGCAGAATTGACAACAGTTCAGTGGTGAGTCATAGCGCAGTTCACGAAGACAGTCAGTTTGTGTTTAGCTCGGGTTGGTATTACTCGGGAGATGGTGAGAAGCAGGCACTGAAACTCAGCATTGAAAAAACGACAGCGGGCATCACTCAGTCTTGGCAAGATGAGCACCCTATGGTTGCGGTCGGCTTCGCTGAATTACAATCGTTACTGCAACCTTACTTCGATGTGCATATTCTTGAGCATGACTATGACAGGTTAATGCCTTGGGATGGTGTCTCAGGCAATGCCATATTTGCCTGTGTCAAAATCTAATCTCTATGTTTGATACCTATCAGCATAAGAAGTTGAGAGCTTAGATGACAGATCAGTATCATTGAATCAAACACGCCAGTGAATGAACAATGATACTGATGCTAGCAAGGGGTTAATCTACCTCTGTGTAAGTTCTATCGCACAAAAATTAATTATTACCAGCAGGTAATAGTTAATTACTAAATTAGATGATTATCATTTTTTAGTTCTTCCCTATAATCCCGCCCCCGACTCACTCACTAGGCACACTCATTAGGTGCGCAATCGCTTGAACCGCGATTGACTACCTATTCGTCGCTATAGAGCATTAGTTCATAGCTCGCTAACCCATTAAGTCAATTTGGAATGCCCTATGTGGAATAAAATTCGCAGTTCTTTGCCACTGCAGCTCATCATAGCTGCGGGCGCAGCTTGGCTATTTGCAACCTCGCTAACCTCTCTTGCTCAGCCTAACGTGATAGCCGACGTTGATCAGCAAGCTTGGTATCAATTTCTAATGCTAGGCAAAACCGTCTATATCGGTTTACTCAAGATGGTCGTCGGCATAATGGTGATGCTGTCGCTTATCGAGGGGATCAGCAACATAGGCGCGATAACCAAATTAAAAACATTGGGTATGCGTACGCTTGGCTTTTACACCTTCACTACCACGATAGCGGTATCTCTTGGTTTGGGAGCATCTTTACTCTTGCCAGTTTGGCAACCATTAACTCAAGCCGTTCCTTTAGCCGAAGGGGCTACGCTTATTGGTGAGCAGGCAGCATCGGGCGGCGCTATCGCCACTAAGCTATTGAATATGGCGCTAGTAAACCCGGTTGCCGCTATTGTTAATGGCAACCTGCTCGCTGTGGTGGTGTTTTCAATTATGTTTGGAATCGCACTGTTAACCGCGTTACCTGAAAAGCACCTGCTGTTTGAGGTGATCGCTGGTCTTAACAAGGGCATTAACGCCATGATTGGCGGCATTATTCGCCTCTCCCCCTTGGCTATCTTTGCCATCGTATTCGAGTTTTCCCTCACGGGAGCTGAGGCGCTATTTAGTCAATTAGCCCTATTTGCACTATTGGTCTTTGTGTTAACAGTGATCCATGGGCTGGTGGTACTGCCAGGTCTGGCTAAGTTGTTTACTGGGATTAAAATAACCACCTTATTTAAAGGTATTAGCGCGCCGTTAGCGATGGCCTTTGCTACCTCATCGAGCGCCGCGACTCTACCCTTATCGATGCGAAGCGCCGAGGAGCTTGGGGTTTCCCCCGCGACCAGCAGCATGGTTTTACCGCTAGGTTCGGTGATGAATATGGATGGTACTGCACTATTTGAAGGGGTCGCCGCTATATTTTTGGCTCAACTGTTTGGCGTGGATCTGACTACAACAGGCATGGTGATGATTTTTATCATGGCCATGGTGTCTTCAATCGGCGCACCGGGCATGCCATCAGGATCTATGTCGGGCATGCAATTAGTGCTGTTAGCTGCAGGGATCCCCCTAGAAGCTATCGCAATCTTGCTGATAATCGAGAGGCCACTTGATACCTTCCGCACCGCAGTGAATGTTGAGGGCGATATCATCGCCGCGCTAGTGGTAGATAAATGGCAGAAAGGCTAAGAGGTTGCTGATGTGGGCGCTAGAATGGCAGCGCGTATGAATGCCTGTGTAAGTAACGGACTGTGTAAGTAACGGACTGTGTAAAAAATAGAAAGCTACAAGTTGCATTAAGTATCGATTGATTTTGCTTGTGGCGCTTTAGATTTTTTCAAATAAGAACTCAGTTTAAAGGGGTAAAGTAATTGACCTAAAATATTCCCTCCAACATTGTAAGGTACGCCAAGAGGAATATGGCAAAGGCCGGGCACTCTGTATGTACCGAAAGCACGGTCAAAGATTGAGAATATAGTTGCGAAATTAGTATTGTAGGCGGCAGGTTCTGCAGCGTGATGCCATTGATGCATCACTGGTGATACAAAGACTTTATTCCACGCACCATAATTCCACGGCAGATCTGCATGGATAAAGTAGCCATAATAGTGACGAATAAGATTATTGGCGACGAGTGCATAGGGTGGAAAACCTAGACACATTAATAAACCCGTATCAATAATCAGTGTAGACATGCGATTAAATGGGTGAAACCTTTGTAGAGTCAGCCAACTCATTTGAGTATCAGAATGATGCATTGCATGGGAAGGCCAGAGTATTCGAGAATGCTCAAATCTGTGCCGCCAATAGCCGATAAAGTCACCACAAAAAGTAGCCGATAGAATCACTAGCCACTCGGGAAGTGATGCCCAAATCTGAGATAAATTCTCCCCAATATCTATCGAATATAGCCACTTAAGGTGACTCGAAATTAATGAGATAAAAATCAAGTTAAAACACATGATACTAATATTGAAAATACTATTGGGTAAACAGGTTCGAAATGCTGTTACTGCTTGTTTTCTTTTAAGAAGGTAGGCGAATAGGAAAAAAAATAACATTGGGAAAATTAAGTGCTGTAGTGCTGTTCCCACATTTCCAATAATGTTATAGAACTCATCTATCATTGAGCTTCCCTAATCAATTTTTAATGTGTGGGTTAATTATCTATTTAAGTTAAGCATATCTGATACATCTTGCTAATAATCTTTAAAGGGGGATTGCGCTTCTCGTGGTCTTCTTGCATAAACCTGATGCTTGCTACGATTTCAATCCTAGGATAAAGGAAGTATTATACCAATCAGTATAAGAAGTTGATCTACTCAGAACGTTTTTTGGCAAACTAATTCAAGGCGAATAACTGAAAGAATGGTTGCTCCCTTGTGAAGTTGTTCAACGCAGAAGTAGGTAGCCAAAAACGCTCCAGAATGGCGAGTTTTAGCGGTTCTGATACTGTGTTACCGAGCTTGAACGTAGAATAACTATGCTCTTCACTCGCTGCCTTATCTCAGAACCGCTAAACTCTCGCTGAGCGACCAAATCTTTATACTGATTGGTATTAAGGGAAGGTATTGAGAGTTCAGGCTCTGGTAACTCTAAAACTGGCGCAGGTTTAGCTGATTTAACGGTTTTATATCGTAAGCAGTTTGGCTACAACGTAGAGTAACGGATTAAAACTTATTGAATTGCATATACAAAGGCATGTATATGGTCTCCCCACAGGGACTCGAACCCCGATCGATCGCTTAGGAGGCGACTGCTCTATCCTGTTGAGCTATAGGGAGACGTGACTGATTATACTGGTTTTACTCTAGATGAAAAGAGCTGATGAAAAGTCTTTAAATTTAGTTGCTTATTAAATGTTCGCAATCTGGTGTTTTGCAGGCTAATCGTCATGAATTAGCTTTAGCTTGTAACTCTTGCTTGTCATGCGAGCCTGCAACTTTACTCAATACTTTAGTTATAACTTTATGGCTAGGTCATTGATTTGGATGTTTAGCGATGCGGCTATGCCATCTAATACCGCGGTTGCGCTCTCTTCAGTGACTTGATCTATGGTAATGCTTGCTTTGCTTTTACCTACCACTGCGCGCATGTTATCCAGCCTGTCAGGCATATTTTGCTGTAATACTAACTGCAAGGTATCACCAACCCGAATGCCATGACGCCTGCCCAGATTAAGGATGATTCTATTGGCTTGTCTTGAGACAACCTGACCCAGCAAGGGGCGACAATTTAGACTGCTGTCGATATCGTGACTCACCTTGGCGAGTACTTGATCGATTGCCTGTCCGTACTCACTGCTCCAGAAGTTTTCACTGTTTGAATTTACCGTTTGCTGGCGCTTAAACTCCCACTCTGCAGATTGGCTATATTGCTGGCTCCAAATCTTTTCGCCGCTTATGCCGTGGAACAAAGAGACGCGAATATGGAAGTTGCGCATAGGGTCATTGTCCCAAAGCCCCAAGGTCGTCGTGAATGGCTCGGTTGAGATATCGATGATCTCTGGGAGTAAAATATACTGACTATCGGTGATTTCACTTAGCCAACTGGGTAAGCGATAGCCTCGCACATCCACTAAGGCCTGATCTATGTCTAAGCGTTCATTGGCGTGAGTCTGTGGAAAGCTGTTACTGGCGTTCTGCTCTAGGGTGCTAGCGAGTCGCTCAGATAAGTTTTGTTCGAAAAGGCCAATGTTGCCGTATCTAAGCTGGGTTCTATCTTTAATCAGTGCCTGGGGGATGAGGATTGCCGCTTTGAGTTGAGTAGCTTGGCATGTGTCGTTGAGCGGTTCCATCATATCGATGCGTACGTTAACCGTGATTTGACCGTCTTCAATAAGCTCACTCACCAGTTCAACATTCTGGCTTTGTGCTTGCTGCTCTAGGATAAAAGAGTCGTTAACCAGTTGGCCATTTCTGACTGTCTGTTGGCTGCTGAAACGTGCACCAGATTGCAATGTTGCATAGCTAACCGCTTGATGAATAGCATTTTCTCTAGCCTGGTTAACATTGTTATCTGTGATTGTGGCTTGACCGCTGGCGCTGATCCATTTTGCTTGCACAGGTAAAGTTAGTCCAGATGACGCTAAGCATAGGAGTGCGGTTGTAAAATATTGCGCTGATTTCATCTTACCTTTCCAGTTTTAGAAATTGATAACCGAAGAATGCATATGTCGGATAACTGACGAACTTACATGCTTAGCTTAGTGTTAAGCAATTTATGTGCCTTTTCTAGCGTTTTCGGTCGATTTCTTAAGGTGAAAAGCGATAAAGTTATTAGCTTATTTGCCGATAAGAGTTAATAGCACTCACTTTGCCAATAAATCTTGTGTCAAAAACGGGCCGAGATAAAGCTTGAGATTGAGATTTAGCTCGATACTGAGATTTAGACTGAGATTAACCGCGGCTATGACAGCCCATCAGGAAGATTAAAAAATGTATAAACTAATCATTTTTTTACCTATGTTATTTGCTTTAGGCTGCGCAAGCACCGAAGCCGATAATCAGGCTGAACTACAGATGGCTAACGGCCATGGCTTGCCGCATACTGAGGCGATCAATCACTTATCGCAGCAGATGGTCAATGAGTTGGTGCGTCAAAACGATGGGCTACGTCCAGACCAACCTTTACTAGTTACCACGCCTGTGTTGCTGTCAGATATGAAGTCGACCAATGCGTTAGGGCTGCAGTTTCAGCAAGGCCTGATTGCTAGCTTGCATGACCATCAGTTTAATCTTGTTGATATCAATGTGAGCGACACACTTAAGGTAACTCAGTCAGGGGAATTTATATTGACTCGAGATTGGCAGCAGTTGCCGGTAGATGTTCCAATTGAAAATGTGGTCGTGTCGACCATGAGCTTATCGACTCAAGGTGTCGCCTTAAATAGCCGTATCGTTAATATCAGCAATAACCGCGTGATATCGGCGGCGCAGGGTTTTATTAATGCGAGTGCAATGCCTGGCTACATCAGCCATTCTGAAAAAGTCGTTTCACAAAATGGCTTACTCTATAGGGATGCACAAGCTGGTCAGCACACAGTTCAATTAGTAGGGGATAAATAGATGAAGGCCGTTATCTTATTTGCTGCGTTAGCACTTAGCGCATGCTCTGCGCAAGACAGGTATGTGCAATACGAAACCGAGGCTCCTAGCTCTTTCCCTAAATTGACTGCCATAGGTTATGCACCACTGGATACTCAGCCAGCAACAGAGCAATCCCAGCGGGTATTAATGGCAATGCAGGCATCAAAGATTGCCGCTTACCGTGAACTTGCTGAGCAGGTCTATGGTCAGCAACTTAGCGCTACTAGCCAGGTTCGAGATTGGATGTTGGCGGCGGATGAAATTCAGGCATCAGTGTCAGGTGTGATCCGCGGTGCTAAGGTCGTGAAGAGTTATCCCGCAGGCGAGCACTATGTGACAGAGCTTGAGCTGGATTTCGAACAGGTGTGGGCGCTGTATCAGCAGCAAAATCGCTCACAAAGAGTCAAAGAGATTACGTATTTTTAAGGCTGAGAAGGGCGCTTCGCTTCTAGGAGCTAGGGCGTTCGCAGGCTCACTTTTTGATTCTAGGACGTTCGCTGGCTCACTTCGAGGACCTAGGGCGGACTTCGTCCTTCTAGGTTCTAGGAAAAGCACAAGAAAAGACAAACGCTGCGCTGACGGTATAAGCTAAGAAGAGTCTAGGACGCTTCGCTTCTAGGACCTAGGAAAAGCACAAGAAAAGTCAAAAGCTTGCATTGGTTTTATTTATGCAATTGCTTTGATATTTATGCTTTCCTAGCACCTTCTTTATCTTTAACCTAGGATCTAGAAGTCGCAACGCGACGCCCTCGAAGTGACATTCAATTGAGACAAAGTCACGTCCTCGCAGCGCAGCGTCCTTGTTTTAAACATTTAAGCTTTTAAATTATTACCTAGAGTGGAGATACTTGAGGTTTTGCCTTTACCGTCATAGGTTAGGCTAGAGGAGTTTCTGCTGACTTGCAGTGCCTGCGAGAATCGATTTAAGCTGGCTAAACTTAATTCAATCAAGGATTCATTTTCGGCATTGAGCTGTTGGCATTCGGCTAATAATTGCTTGGTATTAGCTACTTGCTGCGATAGCTCTGGGTCGGTCTTTAACAAGGCTAGATCGGGCTGCTGTGCAATTATCTCATCATTTTGTTTAAGACTCGCCAATAGATTTGCCTTAGTGCTAGCTAACGACAATAAAACATCGGCCTGCTGTGCGTGCAAAGCCTGTTTCTCTTGGCTGATCAATTCTTTTAGCTCGGTCAGCACTTGGTGTTGTGAGCTAATGAGTTGAGATAAATTAGTCATAATGGCCTGTCTATTTTGAGTCAAACGTGTTGGTTACTTTTTATTTTGTAGAGCCCAGTGACCGCGACGTTGTAAACGAAAGCTGGAACACAGGGCTTAACTTAAATCTTTAAGATCATTCTCAAAGCTAGCGATGTTAGTTGCCAGTTTTTCAGGATCGATTTTATAACGACCTTCAGCTATTGCCGCTTTGATTGCATCTACTTTCTTTTGATCGATTTCAGGCATGTCAGCCATCTTAGTCTGTACGTTTTGGATTTGCTGAGCCTGCGCCGTAATCGACACTGAATCAGTTTTCTGTGCGCTTTGAGCCGGCGCCGACGGTGCGGTTTGAGCCGGTGCACCTTTCGCATTCATACCCATGCCAATACGAGTATTGGCATGGGTATTTACTTGTTTAATATCAATAGCCATTTTGAGATCCAACAGTTAATAAAGAGAGTTTATTACACATGCTATCGGCAGCATGACTCAATACTTTAGGATTTTTTCATTCATACACTCTTACATTTTACATTCTTACTTCGACTTGGCCAACGCCAGTGACACGTGCATCGAGTTTTTTATGTGAATGACTATTTTTAATCCGAATTTTATCGCCAACGTTACCATCATGCAGTGCTTCACCGACGGTTTTAATCTCAAAATTTTCAGAACGTGCATATATCGATACACTGTCGCCCTTGCAAACGATACAGAGTTGATTAGCAAAAATAGGCTGTCCCGGTGCGACACGTCTTTTTAGTCTTGCACCTACAACTTGAGATATCTCCTCAAATTGCTGACCGCGAAGATTGCTCTGCTCGATATATTCGATCTCAATATCACCGCGAGCGAGCAAGTCTCCGGGGCCCATGGTCGACTTTGCCACAACGATGGGATAGAGGATATCGACTCGAACCGAGAGAAAAATCTGCCATGGGTAGCTTAAATCAGGGCTGTTACAGCTAATTCTAACGGTATTGTTACGGCGGATAGCGCGGTCACTGGCTATCTCTGCTTTAATTGGCAGGTAACAATTAGGTAAATTGACTCGGGTATCTAGACTTTGCGGAGTGATATTTATCCGAGCTTTTTCAGGAGCCTCTATTTTTTGTTCTACTGCGGCTATAGCTAATCGAGATATGGTCGATATAGAAGGAATACTGGCAGGTTCAGCTGCAAGTGCTAGAGTTGGCATCACAAGTATGATGAAAAACGAGCCAATAAAAGCTTTTATAATGAATGCAGTAGCTTGATTCGCTAGAATGCGCGTATATTTGGGGATGTGTTGGACCGCAGTCATCTCTATCCTTTTGCATCGGTGGGCGTCATTAGTTTGACTGAAATTGCTTTGTTTAACTCAGATATGCCTTAGTTAAGCAAGTAGTATGCCTAAAAAGGAAAGATGTATGGAATTGATCGGTAGAGACCTGAATTCAGTATTTATTTGCGCAGTTCTTTTAATTTTAATTAGATATAAGCCTATGAGATGTAGGTACAAGGCAAAAAATTTATGTCGACTATTCTTGAATCAGTAAACAAACGGACCCAATTGGTAGGTCAGAATCGATTGGAGTTATTGTTATTTAAACTAAATGGACGTCAACGATTCGGAATTAACGTGTTTAAAGTTAAAGAGGTATTGCAGTGTCCTCCATTAACTACTCTGCCTAAGTTGAACTCAAAAGTACGCGGTATCGCCCATGTACGTGGTATGACAATTTCGGTGATTGATTTGAGTGCTGCAACAGGTGGGCGTCCAATAGAGGATGTTAGTAACTGTTTCATTATCATCTCCGAGTATAATCGCAGCGTACAAGGCTTTTTGGTGAGTTCGGTTGAGCGTATCATCAACATGAACTGGGAAGCCATTATGCCGCCGCCTCAAGGGGCTGGGAAATACTCTTATCTTACTGCGGTGACAGAGATTGATAATGAACTAGTTGAAATTTTAGACGTTGAGAAAATTCTCGATGAGATCTCGCCTGTTAATACTGAAACCAGTAAAGAACTGAATGATGCTTTAACCCTTGATACGAATCAGCACTACCATATTATGGTTATTGATGATTCTTCGGTGGCACGTAAACAGATAATTAGGGCGTTGACTTCGCTGGATCTACAAATCGATACCGCAAAAGATGGCAAAGAGGCGTTAGAAAAGCTCAGAGCCATAGCAGTGGGATGTGAAGATGTTTCAACGGAAATTCCTTTGATTATTTCAGACATTGAGATGCCAGAGATGGACGGTTATACCTTAACGGCTGAGATCCGAGATGACCCTAAGCTTAAGAATATCAAAGTGGTATTACACACTTCACTCAGTGGCGTGTTTAATCAGGCTATGGTGCAAAAAGTCGGTGCAAATGATTTTATCGCGAAATTTAATCCCGATGAGTTAGCGGCTGCGGTGAACAAGCACTTAAGTCTTTAGTAGGGGAATTTAGCGAAGTCGGAAACATCTCTTGCTTGTGTTTCCTTTGCTGCTAAGGTATAACGCTGCGTTCGTTTTTTGGCTGTATTTAACCTTGTTGGGTCGAAGCGGTTTGTTTTATTGATATTAGGATAATAGAGTGTCAAATAAGTCTCTTGCAGAGAATGAGTACAAGCAATTTAGATTATTCCTAGAGCAGCACAGCGGTATCGTGCTGGGAGAGAACAAGCTGTATTTGGTGCGAAGCCGATTAGCGCCTCTAATGGGTAAGTATAACTTGCCCTCCTTATCAGAAGTGGTAAAGCAGTCGATGAAGCCGACAGAGCGTCAGTTGCGCACTGAGGTTATCGATGCCATGACCACAAACGAAACATTATGGTTTCGAGACCGTTATCCTTTCGAGTTGTTATCGAACACTATATTACCGACATTCAGCCGTTTAGGGCGTCCGGTAAAGATCTGGTCGGCTGCTTGTTCATCAGGGCAAGAGCCATATTCTTTGGCGATGACCATCTTAGAGCACCAACAACGTAAGCCTGGGAGTTTGCCGGGTAATGCCAGTATTTTGGCAACCGATCTGTCACCATCTATGCTAGAACGTTGTAAAGGTGCTGAGTATGATAATCTCGCTTTAGGCAGAGGCTTGTCAGACGAACGTAAGCGTCAGTTTTTTGATACTTTGCCTTCGGGTAACATGGTGGTTAAAGATAACGTTAAGCGTTTGGTTAACTTCCGAGCGCATAACTTACTCGAGAGTTATACCTTACTCGGCAAGTTCGATATTATTTTTTGCCGCAATGTATTGATCTATTTCTCTCCTGAGGCAAAGCGGAAAATACTGCGGCAATTTGCTGCCGCATTAAATCCTAACGGCATTCTGTTTCTTGGCGCATCTGAGTCTATAGCTGGCTTGTCCGATGAATTTGATATGATCCGTTGTAATCCTGGGATCTATTATCAGAAGCGAGTTTAATCTCGGCCTGAACAGCACTCTGTAAAGCAAACGCGTCTCTCTAGACGCGTTTTTTGTTTCTGACTAAACCTACTTGAACTCATTCTCTCCATAAACTTCTATTTATTATATTAATTTGGCATAACTATTGCTTTATTTCAGCCATAGAGCTGAGGAGGCAATTTTATGGCGATTAGTTTTGATAAAGCGTTAGGAGTTCACCAACACACTTTGGGCGTTCGTTCCCAACGTGCAGAGATCCTATCTTCAAATATTGCTAACGCCGATACGCCTGGCTACAAGGCTCGCGATGTTGATTTTTCAAAAGCAATGAACGCGGCCCAATCTCAGCAAACAGGTTTAGCTATGGCGAAAAGTGACAGTAAGCACTTCGATATGGCGGCGTTAACTCAGCAGCATTTAGGCTATAGAGTGCCAAATCAGCCAGATACCGGTGACGGTAACACTGTCGATATTCAGCAAGAGCAGTCTGCATTTATGCAAAATGCGCTTGAATATCAGATGTCACTGGGTTTTCTAGACAGTAAGTTCTCTGGTATGAAAAAAGCGATTAGAGGCGATTAATTATGAGCTTATTTAATATTTTCAATGTTGCAGGGTCTGGAATGTCGGCTCAGTCGGTCAGACTCAATACCACTGCCAGTAACATAGCTAACGCCGATTCAGTATCGAGCAGTGTTGGAGAGACCTACCGCGCTCGTCATCCAATCTTTGAAGCCGAAATGAGTAAAGCGCAGCAGCATCAAAGCGCTGCGCAATCGGTGGCAGTTAAAGGGATTGTAGAAAGTGACTTACCCCTAAATAAAGAGTTTTCGCCAGATCACCCAATGGCGGACACCGACGGCTTTATCTATAAGCCAAATGTCAATGTGATGGAAGAGATGGCGAATATGATCTCAGCCTCTCGTTCTTATCAAATGAATGTTCAAGTCACTGAAGCCGCTAAATCTATGCTTCAGCAGACACTTAGAATAGGCAAATAAACTCAGTGAAAGCTGGAGGTAAATTTTGAGCCTTATTAATCCGCTAACCGCAACGCAGACGGCGCCGAGTCAGACTCCGCAGGCGAATGCTATTTCGCCGCAAACAGCTGCTACAGCGACCCAGAGTTCGACTGCATCGGCAACGAACACTGAACAGACATCCACAGGGAATCCATTTCTTGATGGCTTACGTCTGCCAGAAGAAAATCCTATTCCTGAACCTAATAGTCAGGAGTTGACCCAAGAGGATTTCTTTTCGCTGTTAAGCCAACAGTTGTCTATGCAAGATCCGTTTAAGCCTGTTGAAAATGATCAGATGATCCAGCAGATGGCTTCTTTTTCAACCGTAGATGGGATCAGCAAGCTCAATGAAGAGATTATTAATCTCAATGCATTAACCAGTTCGAGTCAGGCGTTACAGGCATCAGGTCTTGTTGGCCAAAAGGTGCTGATCCCGTCTGACACCGCACATATATCGGCTGAAGATCCGAGTATGAAGGGCATCATAAGTACGCCAGAGCCTATTGAATCTGTCATTGTTCGTATTGAGGACGAAAAAGGTCAGCTCATCACAACTTACAATGTGGATGGCAGTGCTGGTGGCAATATCGATGTGAGCTGGGATGGTTTAGATAAGAACGGTGAGCCTGTTGCGGAGGGGAACTATACCTTCAAAGCCAGCGGCAAGGTAGGTGGTACAAGCGAAGAGCTACCTGTATCGACTTATGCTCATGTTACTAGTGTTTCACTTGGAACCGCAGCTACGGGCGCTATTTTAAATTTACGTGGTGTCGGCGGTATTAAGATCAGCGATGTACTAGCTGTATCTGAAACCTAAACTAGAACTCATTTTGCGAGATATTTGCGCTCAATATGAGCAGCAAACGTCTTGAAATA
The DNA here is from genome assembly GCF_000018285.1 of Shewanella pealeana ATCC 700345. NCBI lineage: Bacteria > Pseudomonadati > Pseudomonadota > Gammaproteobacteria > Alteromonadales > Shewanellaceae > Shewanella > Shewanella pealeana. Next base: position 1,636,251 of record NC_009901.1, read on the forward strand.
GAATTAAACAAGGATTGAGGTGAATCATGTCATTTAACATTGCATTGAGCGGTATATCGTCTGCACAAAAAGACCTAAATACAACGGCAAACAACATCGCTAACGTTAACACCACAGGCTTTAAAGAATCTCGTGCTGAATTTGCTGATGTTTATGCGAGTTCTATATTTGCCAATAGTAAAACCACTGTGGGCGGCGGCGTGGCAACCAGTCAAGTCGCTCAGCAGTTTCATCAAGGCAGCATGCAGTTTACCAATAACTCGCTCGACATGGCGATTAATGGTGGTGGCTTCTTCGTGACTTCATCTGAAGTAGGTTCGCAAGATCACTCATTTACTCGTGCAGGTGCATTTAAGTTTGACTCAAACAACTATATCGTTGATTCTGCAGGTAACTTCTTACAGACCTTCCCGGTAGATAAAGATGGAAATTCTACATCTGTAAGTTTAACTACCACTAAGCCTGTACAAATTCCAGATACCGCAGGTAGCCCGGTTAAGACAGATCAAGTCGGTATTCAGATGAACCTCAACGCGGGTGAGTCTACATTGGATCCTGCTGCTTTCGATCCCGATGATCCTGAGACCTTTAACAACTCAACATCGGTGACCATATACGACTCTCTCGGCGAGCCACATATTCTTACCTCTTACTTCGTACGACCACCTAATGCAGCCCATATAGGTGAGAGTAACTGGGTAGCGTTTTATGCCGTGGACGGTAAGCCTGTTGATTTGGACCCAGCTGCTGGTGAGTATGATATCGATACCGATGGCGATGGCGCAGTTGATGGACAAGCAAGTGCTGAGAACGCGGCGGGTTGGAAAGGCGCTGCAGTTTCTTTCAATGACACTGGGGCGTATACAGGTAGTAATCCAGCCGTTATCACTACTGAAGCCCTTGGTGTTGGCGGCGCTAACGTATTAGGCCCAGGTGCAGACGGTAGCCAGACGCTAACGCTTGATTTCAATAATCCAACTCAGTATGCATCGCCATTTGAGGTCACGGAGTTGAATCAAAATGGTACAACAGTTGGCCGTTTGACCAACGTTGAAGTCGGCGCAGATGGTCTGATTAACGCAAGCTACAGTAACGGCTCTACGGTACCTCTAGCACGCGTTGCTTTGGTAAGCTTTGCTAACGAGCAGGGGTTGTCTCAGGCGGGTAACACCTCTTGGAAAGCCAGCTTAGATTCGGGCCCAGCACTAGCGGGTGAAGCGAACAGTGGTACCTTTGGTAGCATTCGCTCATCGGCGCTTGAGCAGTCAAACGTTGATTTGACTACCGAGTTAGTCGACTTGATCTCGGCGCAGCGTAACTTCCAGGCGAACTCAAGAACCCTAGAAGTGAATAACACGCTACAACAGACAGTGTTGCAAATTCGATAAGCGTTAAAAGCTAAGAAGGGCGGACTCCGTCCTTCTAGGTCGCTTCGCTTCTAGGACGTTCGCAGGCTCACTGCGAGGTCCTAGGAAAAGCACAATCAAATGCAAAGGCTGAGATGAACGCTTCGCTCACGGAAGACAGAACGTTCGCAGGCTTACTCTCAGAACGCTGCGCTGACGGTATAAGCGAAGAAGAATCTAGAACGCTTCGCTTCGAGGTCGCCCTTCGGGCTTCTAGGACCTAGGAAAAGCACATGCAAAGGCTGGGATGAACGCTTCGCTTACGGAAAACAGAACGCTGTGCTGACGGTGCAAGCTAAGATGATTTAAGCTGAGACGGTTAAAGCTAAGACGGTTAAAGCTAAGATCTTTCGCGAATAAGCCAGAAGCTGAGTCTTCTGGTTTTTTATTGCCTTCGTTTTAATCTTTTAAGCTTTCCGTAAGCGAAGCCACGTGCCGTAAGGCCGCTGGCCGTTCGTCTTTGCTCTTCCTAGAACCTGCTTTTCCTAGCACCTAGCGCCTTCTTTATCTTTAAGTCGCAACGCGACGCCCTCGAAGTGACGTAGTCACGTCCTAGCAGCGGAGCGCCCTTCCTTTTCTCTATCTTGGCACGATGTTTGCTATTTATTTCGTTAGACGGAAGTTTGACGGAGTATCAAGTGGACAAATTGCTCTATGTCGCGATGAGCGGCGCTAAACAAAATATGAACTCATTGGCGGTTAGTGCTAACAATTTAGCCAACGCTAATACCGATGGCTTTAAATCCTCCCTCGCTCAAGCTCGCTCAATGCAAGCATTTGGCGAAGGTTTGCCTACGCGTGTGTTCTCAATGACCGAAACTCCGTCAGCTAATTTTGCCAGTGGTCCGATAAAGACCACCGGGCGCGATTTGGATATTGCCGTAAAAGGTGATGGCTGGATTGCGGTGCAAGCCGAAAATGGCGGTGAAGCTTATACCCGCTCAGGCAGCTTGCGTTTCGATAACTCCGGTGTGCTACGTAACGACAAAGGCACGGCAGTGATGGGTGACAATGGTCCTATTGTATTGCCGCTGCCGATTGAAAAGGTCGAAATTTCTCAGGACGGTATTGTCTCAGTTCGGCCCTCTGGTGCTACAGCAGAAGTTATCGAAGAGGTGGCTCGTATTAAACTGGTCAACCCGGGTAATCAAAATTTAATGCGCGGGGAAGACGGTCTGTTCCGTTTGATGTCTGGTGAAAATGCTCCAGCCGATCCTAGCGTGGGTCTGTTAAGTGGTGCGGTTGAAGGCAGTAACGTCAATGCAGTCCATGAGATGGTATCTATGATTGACCTGCAGCGTCAGTTCGAGATGCAAGTGAAAATGATGAAAACAGCTGAAGAGAACGATCGCGCGTCCTCTTCCTTAATGCGCATAAGCTAGGAGAGATACTATGCATCCCGCTTTATGGATTAGTAAGACTGGTTTAGACGCTCAGCAAACTGATATTTCGGTAATTTCTAACAACGTGGCTAACGCCAGCACCGTAGGCTTTAAAAAGAGTCGTGCGGTTTTTGAAGACTTGCTTTATCAAAACGTTAATCAAGCAGGCGGTATTAGTGCGTCGAATACGAAACTGCCAAATGGTTTAAGTATTGGTTCGGGTACCAAAGTAGTCGCAACCCAAGAGATCTTTACTCAGGGTAACATGCTGACCACAGATAACTCGTTGGATCTATTGGTTGAAGGCCCTGGCTTTTTTGAAGTGCAACTTCCAGATGGTACCGCCGCTTATACCCGTAATGGTCAATTTAGTTTAGATGACACAGGGCAGATAGTAACTCCTGGCTCAGGCTATGTGGTGCAACCAGCAATCACAATCCCAGAAGATGCTACAAGCATTACCGTGTCTGCAGAAGGTGAAGTGTCAGTTAAAACACCGGGTAATGCAGAAAACCAGGTGGTGGGGCAGTTAGCAATATCGGATTTTATTAACCCGTCAGGACTCGATCCTATGGGGCAAAATTTGTATATGGAAACTGGCGCGAGCGGTACGCCAATCCAAGGTACCGCTTCGCTTGATGGCATGGGCGCCATTCGTCAAGGTGCACTCGAAACGTCAAATGTTAACGTGACCGAAGAGCTAGTTAACTTGATTGAAAGCCAGCGTATTTACGAGATGAACTCAAAGGTAATCTCGGCGGTTGACCAGATGTTGTCTTACGTTAACCAAAATCTTTAAGCATTTTTAAGAGGCTTTTTATATGAAGCGTTTGTGGGTTTTTATGCTGATGGCAGCCATATCAGGCTGTAACTCTACTAACGGTAAGCCGATTGCTGACGATCCTTATTACGCGCCAGTGTATCCAGAGGCGCCGCCAACAAAAATCGCAGCGACAGGCTCTATGTATCAAGATAGCCAAGCATCTAGCCTCTACTCTGACATTAAAGCACTCAAAGTCGGTGACATCATTACAGTACTGTTGATGGAGCAGACTCAGGCGAAGAAAAGTGCTAATAACGAAATTTCCAAGGGAACGGATCTATCACTTGATCCGATTTATGCTGGCGGCGGCAACGTCACCATTGGCGGTAATCCAATCGATCTTCGCTACAAAGACAGCATGAATACTAAGCGTGAATCAGATGCTGACCAAAGCAACAGCTTGTCTGGCAGTATTTCAGCTAACGTGATGCAGGTGCTAAATAACGGTAACTTGGTTATTCGAGGCGAAAAATGGATAAGCATCAACAACGGTGACGAGTTTGTTCGCATCACAGGCATTGTGCGTGCCCAAGACATTCGCCCTGATAATACGATTGACTCACAGCGAGTGGCAAATGCCCGTATTCAGTACAGTGGAACCGGTACATTTGCCGAAGTGCAAAAAGTAGGTTGGTTAGCTTCGTTCTTTATGGGTAGCTGGTGGCCATTCTAGGCCAACGTTATGGGTATGAGCCTAGGTTAAGGATTTAGGATGATGAAATTAAAATTGGTTTTGCTCTGTGCAATCTTAGCCTTGAGCGCCCCTGTGCACGCACAGCGAATTAAAGACATTGCTAACGTACAAGGCGTACGTAGTAACCAGTTAATCGGCTACGGTTTAGTGGTAGGTTTGCCGGGTACGGGTGAGAAAACCCGTTATACCGAGCAGACCTTTAAGACCATGCTGAAAAACTTCGGCATTAATCTGCCGGATAACTTCAGACCTAAGATTAAAAACATTGCGGTTGTTGCCGTGAGCGCGGAAATGCCGCCATTTATCAAACCGGGTCAAACCTTAGATGTGACGGTTTCTAGCCTAGGTGAGGCAAAAAGCCTACGTGGTGGCATGTTGTTACAGACCTTTTTAAAAGGTGTCGACGGTAATGTTTACGCGATAGCCCAAGGCAGCATGGTGGTCAGTGGTTTTAGTGCTGAAGGCATGGATGGCTCGAAGGTCGTGCAAAACACGCCAACAGTTGGGCGCATTCCAAACGGAGCCATTATTGAACGTACGGTGGCAACACCATTTTCAACTGGCGATCACTTAACCTTTAACTTACGCCGCGCCGATTTTTCTACTGCAAAGCGTTTGGCTGACTCGATTAATGATCTGTTAGGCCCAGGTATGGCAAGGCCGCTAGACGCTGCATCTGTGCAGGTCAGTGCCCCGCGAGATGTATCGCAGCGCGTGTCATTTTTGGCAACACTTGAGAATATCGAAGTTGAGCCTGCTGCAGAGTCAGCCAAAGTGATTGTTAACTCTCGAACAGGTACGATTGTCGTCGGTCAAAACGTCAAATTATTGCCAGCTGCGGTGACCCACGGTGGCTTAACAGTGACAATTGCAGAGGCGACGCAGGTTTCACAGCCTAACGCATTCGGTAATGGACAAACTGTGGTCACTACCGACAGTACAATCGATGTGGCAGAAGAAGACAGTCGCATGTTTATGTTTAACCCTGGAACCACGCTAGACGAGCTAGTTAGGGCGGTTAACTTAGTGGGTGCGGCTCCGTCAGACGTACTGGCGATACTCGAAGCGTTAAAGATGGCAGGCGCTTTGCATGGTGAATTGATAATTATCTAAATATTGTCAGTTTTATTGGAAAGGTGTCATGGAGAAGTTGTCGAACGCATCGCAATTTCTGGATCTTGGAGGCTTGGACTCATTAAGATCCAGAGCTCAAAAAGATGAAACCAGTGCATTAAAAGAAGTTGCCCAGCAATTCGAGGGGATCTTCGTGCAAATGCTGATGAAAAGCATGCGTGATGCTAATGCTGTGTTTGAGTCTGACAGCCCAATGAATAGCCAGTACACCAAGTTTTATGAGCAGATGCATGATCAGCAGATGTCGCTCAACCTTTCTGGTGAAGGCATGTTGGGCTTAGCCGATCTAATGGTGCAGCAACTTGACCCCGCTAATAGTCCGATGACTCCAGCCTCTGTGCTCCGTGGTGATATCAACGGCGGCTCTAAGGCTGCAGCATTGACCATGGATAGACCGGATATGCTGCAGATGCCGAGCTCACGTATTGCTAGCCCTGACACTATTACCGATCACGTTCCAAAAAATCAGAATAGTTTCGCTAGTAATAGCCAAGCATCAGCACCACAAGCAATTACAAGCAGTGTTCAATCACAAACATTAGATTCGGTATTGAGTGGCAAAATATTGCCGTCGGCGGCAGTCAACGCCGATAAGTCTCAGGCAAACTTTACCAGCCAAGATGAGTTCGTGGCGCGTCTATATCCCCATGCCCAAAAAGCGGCTCAAACCTTAGGTACCACACCAGAAGTATTGATTGCTCAATCGGCGCTAGAAACAGGTTGGGGCCAGAAAATGGTCAAAGGCCATCAAGGGCAGCAGAGTAATAACCTGTTTAACATTAAGGCCGACAATCGTTGGCAAGGTGAGAAAGCCTCAGTTAGCACCCTAGAATATGAGCAAGGTATTGCCGTTAAGCAGCAAGCGAATTTCAGAGTCTATGAGGATATTGGTCAAAGCTTTAATGACTTTGTTTCATTCGTTTCCAATGGTGAGCGTTATCAAGACGCGATGAAACAAGCCGCTAATCCGCAAGCCTTTATCCGATCCTTGCAAGAGGCTGGCTACGCAACCGACCCTAAATATGCCGATAAGGTTATTCAGGTGATGAAAACCATTACTCGAGACTTTAAAGATGTCTTACAAGGGGTTAAGCAATGAAGATTAGTGTTGTTCAACCACTTGAAGCAGGGAGTCAGTACGCATGTCTTTAGATTTAATGAATATAGCTCGCACAGGCGTGCTGGCCTCTCAATCGCAACTGGCGATAACCAGTAATAACATCGCTAATGCTAATACTGCAGGCTATAACCGTCAGGTGGTTTCACAGTCGGCGCTTGATTCACAGCGCATGGGCAATGACTTTTATGGTGCGGGTACCTATGTCTCTGATGTTAAACGCGTCTATAACGACTACGCCACAAGAGAGTTGCGTATTGGCTCTACTGCTGTCAGTGAGACGCAAACAACGTTTGGCAAGATGAGTGAGTTAGATCAGCTGTTCTCACAAATCGGTAAAGGGGTACCAGAAGGGCTAAACAATTTCTTTGCCAGCATGAACGCCTTATCTGATATCCCTGGTGATTTGGGAATGCGAGGTTCAATGCTGACCAGCGCTAACCAATTAGCCGACAGCATTAATCAAATGCAAGGGCACCTTGATAGCCAGATGACTCAGACCAATGACCAGATTGCCGCAGTAACGACTCGTATCAATGAGATCAGTAAAGAATTAGGCAATATCAACAGAGAGCTGATGAAGTCTCAGGGCGAAGACATGCAGCTCTTAGACAAACAAGATGCACTGATTTTAGAGCTGAGTGAGTATGCCTCTGTTAACGTAGTGCCACTCGATTCAGGAGCCAAGAGTGTGATGCTTGGCGGTTCTATGATGTTGGTATCGGGCGAAGTCTCGATGCAAATGGGCACAGTGCAAGGTGACCCTTACCCTAATGAGTTACAGATCACCGCACAGTCGGGCAATAAGAGCATGATTGTTGATGCAACCAAACTGGGAGGTCAGTTAGGTGCATTAGTTAACTACCGCGATGAAACTTTGACCCCATCGCAGATGGAGTTTGGTCAATACGCATTAGGTGTAGCCGATGCGTTTAATCAGGCGCAGGCACAAGGTTTTGACTTAAATGGTCAAGTCGGCGCCAATATCTTTACCGATATTAACGACCCATCAATGCAGATTGGCCGTGTCGGTGCACTATCGAGCAATACGGGCACTGCAAATCTAAGCGTTAATATTGACGATGTTGGCAGTTTAACTGGCAGCAGTTATGAGCTTAAGTTTACCGCTCCATCAACCTATGAGCTAAAAGATGCCGCCAGCGGCAATATTACGCCGCTGACGTTAAACGGCACTAAGCTCGAGGGCGCTGATGGCTTTAGCATCGACATCGACGCGGGGGCACTCGCCTCTGGTGACACCTTTGAGATTCGTCCAACTTCGGGGGCGGCGGCCTCAATATCGGTCGAGATGACAGACGGTAAAGGCATTGCCGCGGCGGGAACTAAAATTACTGCCGATGCGGCAAACACCGGTAATAGCCAAGTCAAGCTTGTGAGTATCGATGACAGAACGGACACCAATTTCCCGGTTACAGGTTCAGAGCTCACCTTTGAAATCGATCCTGCTGCCACGCCGCCCACATTTGAAGTGTTTGACGTTGATGGCACATCGCTTGGCGCCGCCGCAGCTTATACACCCCCGAATATCAGCGCTCATGGTTTTACCTTCGAGATTGATTCTACCGCAGCGACTGCGGAGAAGTTTACCTTCGACTTATCATTTGCTGAAGGTGATAACACTAACATGGTGAACATGGCCAAGCTCAATGAAGCTAAATTGATGAATGGTGGCAAAACAACGTTAAATGACGTGTATGAAAACACTAAGTTTGATGTGGGCAGCAAGACTAAAGCTGCTGAGGTTGCTATGGGGTCTGCTGATGCAATATACACTCAAGCCTATACCCGAGTACAAAGTGTGTCAGGGGTTAATCTTGATGAAGAGGCGGCAAACTTGATGCGTTTTCAACAGTCTTATCAGGCGTCGGCACGGATCATGACCACAGCCAATGAAATATTCAACACACTATTTAGTTCTCTGCGTTAGCACTGAAGACTTCAAGGTTTGAGATAGGATTAGGGACAGAGCTTAGGGCTTAGGGCTTAGGGCTTAAGAATAGGAATTAAGATTATGCGAATTTCAACAGCGCAAATGTTTCATCAAACTAGCAGTAATGTCTTAAAAGGTCAGTCTGCTACCAGCCAGATCTTGGAGCAGTTGGCGTCAGGAAAAAAAGTGAATACCGCTGGTGATGACCCTATCGCCGCAGCAGGGATCGATAACCTAAATCAGCAAAGCGCGTTAACCAATCAGTTTTTAAAGAATATTGATTATGCGAGTAACCGACTCGCAGTAAGTGAAAGTAAGATTGGCAGCGCCGAAACGTTAATACAAAGTATGCACGAGGGCATGCTGCGTTCGGTAAACGGCACTTTGAATGATGCCGACCGGCAAGCTATTGCCGATGAGATGCGCAGTAGTCTAGAAGAGCTGATGTCTATCGCCAACAGTAAAGATGAATCGGGTAATAGTTTGTTTGCCGGTTTTGCAACAGATACAACCCCCTTCGCCTTCGATAATAGCGGTAATGTAGTTTACAGCGGCGACTCAGGGGTTAGAGACTCCATCGTGGCATCGGGAATAACCGTAGGCAGTAATATCGCTGGAGACAGTATTTTTATGAATGCCGCCAATGCCATAGGTGATTATAGCGTCAATTATTCGGCATCTCAAACCGGCAGTTTTACAGTTGAAAGCGCCAAAGTTACAGATGCAAGTTTGCCTGTCGTCGGAGATTACACCTTTGACTTCGTCGATAATGGTGCCGGCGGATTGGATCTGAATGTGACTGATTCATCAGGCGGTGTCGACACTATTCCTAATTTTGACCCAAGCCAGCCCGTGACTGTTGACGGCATTGAATTGCAGTTTAAGGGGACACCAGTTGCCGGGGATACTTTTTCAATGTCGCCAGAAACTCAATCAAACATCTTTGACACCTTAAATAGTGCGATCTCTCTGCTTGAAGATGGCGCAAAGCTGAATAGCCCTCAAGGCCAGTCTGAAATGGCACAGTTATTAAATAATGTAACTAGCGGTCAAGAACAGATGGCAATGAGCCGCAGTGTCGCAGGTAATAGTCTCAAAAGCTTAGAGAGCTATACCGATACCCATAAAGAAGAGCAGTTGGTTAACCAATCAGCGCTATCACTACTGGAAGACCTCGATTACGCCGAAGCGATTACCGAGTTTGAAAAACAGCAATTAGCGTTGAATGCCGTTTCGAGTGTGTTTAGCAAGGTGGGCTCGACTTCACTGTTTGACTATATCTGACTTGGTTTTTTTCGATTTTTTAACAAAGTTGGCACGAAAAAAGCATTAAAACATTAAAGGGTTTGTCTATTTAAAATATTTGACACCCGCAGCTTAAATTTAACTTTAGCTGCTTGTTGATTGCTGCAGTGCTCCGTGCTTAACGCAGACTCATAGCGTATAAGTGCACTGCGTTAAATGCACAGGGCTTAATGATGAGACAAGGGAGTCGAAATCATTTTAAACAGCAGTAATCGAAAAATTTTACTATTAACAATTTTAGCCAAGTATCTAGTCTTGGCGACAAACTAAGAAGAGGATTACAACATGGCTATTAGCGTTAATACTAACGTCACATCGATGAGAGCACAGAACAACCTAAACAGTGCTAACTCAAGCACGCAAACATCGATGGAACGTTTATCATCGGGTCTGCGAATTAATAGCGCCAAAGATGATGCTGCAGGGCTGCAGATCTCTAACCGTATGACCAGCCAAATTAACGGCATCGGCGTTGCAATGCGTAACGCTAACGACGGAATCTCTATTGCACAGACAGCTGAAGGTGCGATGCAAGAGTCGACTAACATCTTACAGCGTATGCGTGACCTGTCTTTACAATCGGCTAACGGTTCTAACTCCGCGGATGATCGCGCTGCGATGCAAAAAGAGATGACCTCACTGCAGGCGGAATTGACTCGTATCTCTGATACCACCTCTTTCGGTGGCCAGAAGTTACTCAATGGTGATTATGGTACGCAGAACTTCCAGGTGGGAGCTAACGCCAATGAGACTATTTCATTAACACTATCAGATATTTCAGCCGATCAACTTGGTTCATCTGGTCAATCGGTAGATGGTGCGCTAACTGCAGCGGAAATTACTGCAACTGTTGCAGGTGGTACGGGAAGTGGTGAGATTTCATTCTCTTATACGCCTTTGGATGGCTCCGCTGAAACACTAACCGCCGATCTAACGGGTGTGACTGATGCGGATGGCATGGCTGCAGCAATTAATACAGCCCTAGCAGGAGCAAGTATTAGTACAGGTGTCATAGCATCTTCTGATGGTACAGATGTGACTTTTGGTGGCATAGGTAACAATGGCGATGTGCTAACGTTAACAAGAAAAATCGACGATGGTACGACTACGGCTCCGGCAACAGCTTTTGCGTTAGGCGGAGATGATTCACAAGTTATTTCGGTTGATGATATCGACTTAACCACTGAAGCTGGCGCTCAAAGTGCAATATCAACGATTGATGCGGCGATCATACAAATTGATAGTCAACGTGCCGACTTAGGTGCGGTGCAAAACCGTATGAGCTTTACCATCAACAACTTGAGCAATATTCAATCAAATGTTACTGATGCCCGAAGCCGAATTCAAGATGTGGACTTCGCAAAAGAAACTGCCGAGCTGACTAAACAGCAAATTCTGTCACAAACCTCTTCTGCCATGCTTGCACAGGCGAACCAGTTACCGCAAACAGCCTTATCACTGCTTGGTTAAAGCAGGCCGGTTAAGGCAAAGATGGTTTAAAAACGGCTAAAAGACGAACGGCCTGCGGCCTTACGGATGACGGAACGCTGCGCTTACGCAAAGCAGGTCAAGAGCGTCACAGGAAAAGCAACAGCAAGACCCAAGTGGGCCTAGCTGTTGCTTTTTTATTTGCATGGCAACAGCCCATTCCTAGCTTTTATCTCTTAACACCTCACACCTTAGCTGACTTAATCTTGTCACTGCCTTTCTTCGCTTTCACGGAGGACACGGAGAAGTGCGTAGAGCAAAAGATTGAAACTGCTTTGTTATTTGGCTTTGCTGTTGCTTGTCTTGTTATTGCTTTTCTCCGTGTAGCGCAGCGCTTTCACGAAGGGCACGAAGTAGAGCAGAAGAGATGGTCATTCTATTGCTTTTCTTAGTCGGAGGGCCAGTAGCCTTTGCTTGTATGGCTGGGCGGAGCCCACTATAGCCGTGGCGAAGCCGCGTCCTAGCAGCGAAGCGCTCTAGCGTCTGGTTACTCAAGCTTGCGTGGGTAACTGATTGTTTGTGTTTGGTTTAATTCTGTTGAAGTAGTCTCTTTCGTTAAAAAAACAACTAAATTCAAAAAAAAGTCTAAAGCTTAAACCTCCTCTGCCGTTATATGTATTGTAACCAAGATGATTCGCCTGACTTTACCAAGACAGGCATTAATTAAAGCACTGTAATTAAACAATTGTTTTTAGTGCAGTCTAAAGTAAGGTAAGAGGGAATTAATAATGGCTATTTCAGTAAATACTAACGTTACTTCAATGCGAGCACAGGGCAACCTAAACAGTGCTAACTCAAGTGTTCAAACCTCAATGGAGCGTTTGTCTTCGGGTCTGCGTATTAACAGTGCAAAAGACGATGCTGCAGGTCTGCAAATCTCTAACCGTATGACCAGCCAAATTAACGGTATCGGTGTCGCTATGCGTAACGCTAACGACGGTATCTCTATCGCGCAAACTGCTGAAGGTGCGATGCAAGAATCGACTAACATCCTGCAGCGTATGCGTGATCTTTCTCTACAGTCGGCTAACGGCTCAAACTCTGCTGATGACCGCGCGGCGATGCAGAAAGAGATTACATCACTTAATGCTGAATTGACCCGTATCTCGGATACCACTTCATTCGGTGGCCAGAAATTACTCGATGGTAACTATGGCACCCAGAACTTTCAGGTCGGTGCTAATGCCAATGAGACCATCTCATTAACACTATCAGATATTTCTGCTGATCAACTCGGTTCATCTGGTCAATCGGTAGATGGTGCGCTAACTGCAGCGGAAATTACTGCAACTGTTGCAGGTGGTACGGGAAGTGGTGAAATTTCATTCTCTTATACGCCTTTGGATGGCTCCGCTGAAACACTAACCGCCGATCTAACGGGTGTGACTGATGCGGATGGCATGGCTGCAGCAATTAATACAGCCCTAGCAGGAGCAAGTATTAGTACAGGTGTAGTAGCATCTTCTGATGGTACAGATGTGACTTTTGGTGGCATAGGTAACAATGGCGATGTGCTAACGTTAACAAGAAAAATCGACGATGGTACGACTACGGCTCCGGCAACAGCTTTTGCGTTAGGCGGAGATGATTCACAAGTTAATTCGGTTAATGATATCGACCTAACCACAGAAGCTGGTTCGCAAAGCGCAATATCGACTATCGATGCGGCTATTTCACAAATCGATAGCCAACGTGCCGACTTAGGTGCGGTACAAAACCGTATGAACTTCACCATTAACAACTTGAGCAACATTCAGTCTAACGTGTCAGATGCACGTAGCCGTATTCAAGATGTCGATTTTGCCAAAGAAACTGCCGAGCTGACTAAGCAGCAGATTCTGTCGCAAACTTCATCTGCGATGCTGGCTCAGGCTAACCAGTTACCACAAGCTGCATTATCACTGTTATAAGACTTATTAAGTCAAAATCAGCGATGAGTAAGGCTAACAGGTTTAGCTAATTGGATAATAAGGGGAGAGGCGGTAACGTCTCTCCCCTTGCTGTTTAAAATCAGTGATAACGGTACGCTTTTTAGTGTAAAAGTATAACGTCATATTGACTGAGAGACGATTAGCAACTTGTGCACGACTCACTAAAAATGGATAGCAACAGGAGTGATGAAATGGAACTTAACATGACTGCTAGTCTTGCGCCTGTGTCAAATGATGGGGCTCAGGAACAAATTAAAAGCTTGAATCAAGCCATGCTAAAAGCAGAGCCAAGCTCTGAACAACGTGGGCTAGCGATAGATACTAATAGTGCAGGGCTATCGCAGGTCACAGACAAAATCAGTATGCTTGAAAACAGCAAAATTACAGATGAAAATGCTCAACTTAATAAGCTTGAGCCTGTCAATCAGTCTCCCGAAGAGATGGAGGAGGTTGCAAGCAAATTATCTGACCTGATGGCTATGCTGCGTAAGGGATTATCTTTTTCGGTCGATGAATCGCTCGGAAAGCAAGTGATCAGTGTGCTCGATATCGACACTGGGGAGTTAATAAGACAGATCCCAAATGAAGAAGCATTAGAGTTGGCAATAAAATTGCAAGAGAAAATGGCAGAAATGGATGGTTTATTGATGTCGACAGAAGTATAACTGGGCGCTTTGTAATAAATTAACTATTACAGACTCTATTTCTAGTTTATGAAGTATTAGATTGATATTTGGCTAATCACTTAATGAGGTTTTTATGGGATTAACATCGGTTGGTATTGGTTCTGGAATGGATATCAATGGCATTGTGTCGGCGCTAGTGGGAGCCGAAAACGATCCAAAGGTTGCCAAGTTTGATGCTGATGAAGGCAAGATTAACGCGCAGATATCGGGTATTGGCTCACTAAAGAGTGCATTGACTGAATTTCAAGACAGTTTAGAGAAGTTAACCGACCCAGATACTTTTATTGCACGTAAGGTCGAGCTGTCTAATAAAGACTTTATTAGTGCGACCGCAGACGAAACCGCTGTTTCCGGTAGTTATAAAATTGAAGTTGAGCAGTTAGCCGAAAGTCAAAAGATTGGCTCTGCTGCCGTGGCTGATGCTACAGCGGCATTAGGAGAGGGGTCGTTAACTTTTGGTGTTGATGGCAAAGACTTTACCGTTGCTGTTGAAGCGGGGGATTCACTTGAAACAGTGATGAAAAAAATCAACGATGCGGAAGATAACGTTGGTGTGACAGCAACCATCATTAACGGTGATAATGGCCCTCAACTGGTAATGACGTCAGATAAAACGGGTACTGCTAATAACATTACCGTTGCCGCAACCGACACCGATGGTGGTACAGGCTTAGCAAAGACCTTTACTATGACCGAACTTAGCGCGGCAAAAGATGCGGTGTTGTATGTAGATGGCTTGAAGGTGACATCAGCTAGCAATGAAGTCGAGAACGTGATTACCGGGGTTAGTTTAACCCTCAAAGATGAAGATTTATCTAAAAGCACTACGCTAACGATCTCACCCGATACGGATTCTGTAAAGAAGAGCGTGGAGGGTTTTGTTGAGGCTTACAATGCCTTGATGGGAACAGTGTCTGATCTGTCTAGTTATGATGCTGAAACAGAGCAAGCTGGAATTTTGCAAGGCGACTCGATGATCCGCAGTCTTCAGAGCCAGTTGCGTGGTGTGTTATCCAGTAGTTTTGATACCTCAGAAGGTACGACCATGCTGGCTAATATAGGCATAAAGACCACTCAGCAAGGTACACTTGAGATTGATGAGGATATTTTAGATAAAGCGCTAAACTCTGATATGTCGCAAATTCGAGAAATGTTTAGCGCAGAAGATACAGGTTTAGCGGCGAGATTAGACGGATTGGCCGAAACCTACGTACAATCTGGGGGCACGTTAGATAGTCGTGATGAAACTTTAGATAACCAGATATCACGACTCACTGATAGCCGAGAGCTATTCGCTCGGAAAATGGCTGCATACGAAACTCGACTGTTTAATCAGTTTAATGCCATGGACTTGATGGTCGCTAGTCTGAATCAGCAATCTAGCGATTTGTTCAATCGTCTCGATTCTCTGCCAGGTATGGTGCCGCAAAATTAGTTACTTTGACTTACTTATTTTATAGCCTTGCTTTGACTGTTTTTGTCACTGCAGGCTTTTGCTTGATAACATCAGAATGAGTAAAAGGCGTTAGTAATGGCAGCACCAGCCTTGCTATTCATCCCCCTCAATAAGAGAGCTGCTAGATGTCAAATTCACAGATAAACGCACAGACAAGCTCACAGTTAAGCACGGAAGCATTGGCCATCGAGTTAGCAAAACTGGATGAGGCTTTATCACAATTGCTAGGTAGGTTAGAAAATACTCTGTTTGAAGACGACGAAAGTGACACCTTGGTATCTAAATTGCAAGATGCTATTGGTGCCCGTCAAATTTTGATTGCTCAGCTAGTGAATGATGATCAGATCCAAGATAGGTCTTATCTACAACAGCTTGCACAGAGCACTAAAAACTTTGAAGTTCGAGCACGTAACGTTCTTGCCGATAGGGAAGCTTTGTTAGGGGCGCTTCGCAAGGGCAGACGACAAACAAATCTTTACAAGACAATAGATTCGAATAGGTAGGTATTTATGAGAGGTTCGCTTCAATCATATCGTAAGGTCTCATTAGATAGCAGTATTGCTGTGGCTTCACCGCATAAGGTCATTCAGATGATGTTTGCCGGAGCTTTAGAGCGCTTAGCTCAGGGCCGTTATGCCATAGAGCAGAATAACCTAGAACTAAAGGGTGTGAGTTTAGGTAAAGCTGTGAGTATTGTTGCTGGATTAAATAGTAGCTTGAATATGGAAGCTGAGGGTGATGTTGCTGGCAACCTAAGCGCTCTTTATGATTTTATGCTGCAGAGGATCACCGATGCAAACATCAACAATGATACTAAAGCGATAGATGATGCAACCGATATTCTACGTGTTATTAAAGAGGCGTGGGATGCAATACCTAGCGAATTGCATGAGCTATCTTCACAAAACTAATTACTTTGTTAATAAGTTGGCTTAGGTTTCTGGCCTGTTGTTTTATAGGAGTGTTAACGCACTCCTTTTTGTCACCCGTCAAAAATACGTCTTACAGTTGATTGTAAAGTAGAGATTTTAACCTAAAACTTACTAAGCTCCTCATAAAACTCATCAGGGGCTTGCTAATAACGGGCTGATAATACACTATTCTATAAGGTAGATATTTGAGATTAAATTTCAGATAACTACTGGCTGAACAATTAGCTTGAGAAAAGCAACGAACACTAATAATTAATGCGCTGAAAATATTTGAGCCTATACGGCCTTCGGAATGATGCAAACAGATCAACGAATTCTACTTGTCGGTAACCAGTCAGAGCGAATTAATCGCTTGTCGTGTGTATTTGAGTTCTTAGGAGAGCAGGTCGAACTGATCGACTTCGATAAACTCGAGACGTACACTAAGCAGACGCGCTTTCGCGCGATTGTTTTACCTTCTGAGAACCAATCGAAAGAACTTATCCAGTCTTTGACTGGTACGCTTCCTTGGCAGCCTTTTTTAATGTTAGGGGAAAGAGGCGACATTAAAACGTCGAATATTCTCGGCTGCATCGAAGAACCCTTAAACTACCCACAATTAACTGAGTTACTCCACTTTTGTCAGGTCTATGGTCAAGTTAAACGTCCAGAGATCCCAACTAGCGCAAATCAGACTAAATTATTTAGAAGTTTAGTGGGTCGTAGCGAGGGTATTGCCAATGTTCGTCACCTCATTAATCAGGTGGCAGGTTCTGACGCTACAGTATTAGTACTTGGGCAATCAGGAACGGGTAAAGAAGTGGTTGCTCGTAATATTCACTATATTTCAGAACGTCGCAATGGACCGTTTATTCCGGTAAATTGCGGTGCGATTCCTCCAGAATTACTGGAGAGTGAACTTTTTGGTCATGAGAAGGGTTCATTCACCGGGGCAATCAGTGCACGTAAAGGTCGTTTCGAACTTGCGGAAAAAGGCACCTTATTCCTCGATGAGATTGGCGATATGCCATTGCAGATGCAAGTTAAATTATTACGTGTACTGCAAGAGCGTATGTTTGAGCGTGTTGGTGGCAGTAAGTCTATTTCAGCCGATGTTCGCGTTGTTGCTGCAACCCATAGAAACTTAGAAACCATGATAGAGAAGGGAGATTTTAGAGAAGATCTCTATTACCGCCTCAATGTTTTCCCAATCGAAATGCCTGCTTTGTGCGAACGCAAAGAAGATATCCCCCTGTTACTGCAAGAATTAGTCAGCCGTGTTTATAACGAAGGCCGCGGCCGAGTTCGTTTCACTCAACGTGCAATCGAGTCTCTTAAAGAGCACTTATGGTCAGGTAACGTTCGTGAACTGTCTAACTTGGTTGAACGTTTAACGATTCTTTATCCGGGTGGACTGGTCGATGTCAATGACTTACCTATCAAGTACCGTCATATCGATGTTCCTGAATACTGTGTCGAAATCAGTGAAGAGCAGCAAGAGCGTGACGCTTTAGCCTCTATCTTCAACGATGAAGAGCCTATCGAGATCCCAGAGACGCGATTCCCGAGTGAGTTGCCACCAGAAGGGGTCAACTTAAAAGACTTATTGGCAGAGCTTGAGATCGATATGATCAGACAAGCACTAGATCAACAAGATAGCGTGGTTGCCCGTGCAGCAGAAATGCTAGGCATTCGTCGTACCACCTTAGTTGAAAAAATGCGTAAGTACGGATTGAGTAAAGATTAAAGCTAAGACGAACGCTTCGCTCACGGAAGACGGAAGACGGAATCTTCGCAGGCTCAAAGCCGAGAAGGACGCCCTTCGGGCTGCTAGGGCGTTCGCAGGCTTACTTCGAGGGCGCTGCGCTTCTAGGTTCTAGGAAAAGCATAAGCTGAGACAAATCGGAACGCTTCGCTTACGGAAGACGGAACGTTCCCAAGCTCACTTACAGCACGCTGCGCTGACAGGTCAAGCAAAGATATTTCGCGAATAAGCCAGAAGCTGAGTCTTCTGGTTTTTTATTGCCTTCGTTTTAATCTTTTAGCTTTTCCGTAAGCGAAGCGTTCCGTAGTGGCCTGCAATTCAATTAAATAGCCACGTGCCGTAAGGCCGCAGGCCGTTCCATCTCTGCATTTCCGTCTCAGATTTAACGTCTTAGCTTTTCCCTAGAACCTAGAAGTCACGAAGTGACGCTCTCGTAGTGGCGTAGTCACGTCCTCGCAGCGCAGCGTCCTTCTTTTAAAGATAACTGGCATAATTCCTGCTTGAACTCATTCAAATGCAGTTTTTTTGACGGGGTTACCATGTCAGCAATTCCACAATCACAAGTCGATGCCAGCGATTCAACTAACGCAATAGCGGCGAAGCGTCCGCACTTGGTTGACGTTCAGCAAGCCGCAAATATGTCCAATCGTATGGATCATATTCTGCAGGCTATGCCATCTGGCGTGGTGATTATCAGCGGTGATGGCATTGTTACCGAGGCTAACCCTGTGGCTGTTGAACTCTTAGGTAGCCCATTAGAAGGGCTGCGCTGGCTACAAATCATCAATCGAGCGTTTTCTCCACAAGATGATGATGGTCACGAGGTCTCATTGCGTAACGGTCGCCGGGTAAAACTCGCTATTACGCCGCTTACGCCAGAGCCTGGTCAACTTATCGTGCTGACGGATTTGACCGAAACTCGTTTACTGCAAAAGAACTTATCGCATCTGCAAAGATTATCGGCGCTAGGGAAGATGGTGGCGACACTTGCCCATCAAGTGAGAACCCCTCTAAGTGCGGCTCTTTTATATGCCTCAAACTTGGCTAGCCCTAAAATATCAGAAGATTCGCGTAAGCGCTTTCAAGGCAAGTTAGTCGACAGACTCAATGAATTAGAGCATCAAGTGAACGATATGCTGCTGATGGCAAAGGGTCGTCAACAGGAGCTAGACTCAATCCTGGTTATCGATGAAGTGGTTGATAATGTACTGAGTAACTGTCAGCCGATAGCGGAGCAAAAAGGCTGTCAGTTGATATTTAACAATCAATCAAAACAAAAAATTCGTGCTAATGACGCGGCGCTTTGCTCGGCAATCAATAACCTTGTGATGAACAGTTTAGAAGCTGAGGCTAGCCAAATCACCTTGCATGCATATGACACTCAAACCGCATTACACCTAGACGTGATCGATAATGGTAAGGGGCTCGATGCCAACATGCAGCAAAAGGTACTAGAGCCATTTTTTACTACTAAGTCTCAAGGTACGGGTTTGGGTTTAGCCGTGGTTCAAGCGGTGGTCAATAACCATGGGGGAATGATGCAGTTTAGCTGTCATCCCGGTAATGGCTGCACTGCGTCATTAAAGTTTCCGTTGATCACGACCATTAATAACCATAATAACAATGAAGTGCTTGGAGATAATCAGCATGTCTGAAGGTAAGTTATTACTTGTAGAAGATGATGCTTCACTGCGTGAAGCACTGCTCGATACCTTGATGTTAGCGCATTATGATTGTGTCGATGTCGCTTCGGCAGAAGAAGCTATCCTTTCTCTAAAAGCCAACAGATACGATATGGTGATAAGCGACGTGCAAATGGAGGGCGTAGGAGGCATAGGCCTGCTCAACTATATGCAGCAACATCACCCGAAAATTCCAGTATTGTTGATGACCGCATATGCGACCATAGATAACGCGGTAAATGCGATGAAACTTGGCGCGGTCGATTATTTGGCTAAGCCGTTTTCGTCAGAGGTTCTACTCAATCAAGTCTCTCGTTATTTGCCAGCTAAAGTGGTTGAAGGCACGCCAATCGTTGCTGATGAAAAGAGTATTGCACTGTTAGCATTGGCGCAGCGGGTGGCTGCATCCGATGCCTCTGTGATGATTATGGGGCCGAGCGGCAGCGGTAAAGAGGTATTAGCGCGTTATATTCATCAGAACAGCCAACGCGTCGACCAGCCGTTTGTCGCCATTAACTGCGCGGCAATTCCTGAAAACATGCTTGAGGCGACACTGTTTGGCTATGAGAAGGGCGCCTTTACCGGGGCTTATCAAGCCTGTCCTGGCAAGTTTGAACAGGCGCAAGGTGGTACTTTGCTGCTTGATGAAATATCTGAGATGGAAGTCGGCTTGCAAGCAAAATTGTTGCGGGTATTGCAAGAGCGTGAAGTGGAGCGTTTAGGCGGCCGTAAAACGATTAAGCTTAATGTGCGGGTGCTGGCCACCTCGAATCGCGACCTAAAAGCGATGGCATCATCGGGAGAATTTAGGGAAGACTTGTACTACCGAATTAACGTCTTCCCGCTGACTTGGCCGTCATTAAACCAACGCCCTGCGGATATCTTGCCACTAGCAAGGCACTTGCTGCAGCGCCATGCCTTAATTGCCAACCGTAGTGAAATCCCTGAGTTCAGTGAGTGCGCGACTCGCCGTTTATTGACTCATCGCTGGCCTGGCAATGTACGCGAACTCGATAATGTGGTGCAAAGAGCACTTATCTTGTCAGTATCAGCTGAAGTGACTGCGGCAGATATTATAATCGACTCACAAGAGTTAGGTTTTACCGCCGAGGTAATACCTATGGTTGAGAGTAAACCTGCCGAGCTCGATGGTTTAGGTGACGAATTAAAGGCGCAAGAGCATGTGATTATTTTAGAAACCTTAACTCAATGTGACGGTAGTCGTAAGCTTGTCGCCGAGAAGTTAGGGATCAGTGCCAGAACTCTGCGTTACAAGATGGCTAAAATGCGTGAATTAGGCATACAAATACCGGCTTAGAGCTAAGAAGGACGCCCTGCGGGCTGATGGGACCAAGAACCTAGGACGTTCGGCAGGCTCACTGCGAGGACGCTTCGCTACTAGGGCCTAGGAAAAGCATAAGCAAAATCAAAGGCTGAGACGAACGCTTCGCTCACGGAAGACGGAACGTTCGCTGGCTCACTCACAGAACGCTGCGCTGACGGTACAAGCTGAGACGGTACAAGCTAAGATGGTACAAGCTAAGACGGTACAAGCTAAGACGGTACAAGCTAAGACGGCTTTTTCGTCTCGGCTCTAAATCGTTTATGCTTTAATCGGTTTTTCCGTAAGCGAAGCGTTCCGTGAGGCCATAGGCCGTTCGTCTTTGTTTGTCCGCATCTGTTTTCCGTCTTAGCTTTTACCTAGGACCTTTCTTTGCCTTTCCTAGCAGCGTAGCGTCCTTCTCAGTCTTAACCTTCTCAAACTGGCAAGCTATTTGCATTGTCTAGCTATATCAACAATTTCGTCAAGAAATCGACATGGGAGATAGCTATGCAAATTGGTGCGAATTCATTACTGCAAGAGATGCAGTCACTCAATGGTCAAATCGGCACTTCAAGCATTCAAACAGGGATCACCCGTCAGGTACAAAACACCTCGGGTAGTGATTTCAGTCAGTTGCTATCCCAAGCTGTTGGAAATGTAAGCGAACTTCAATCAAATGCTGCTAATCTCGCCACTCGACTCGATATGGGAGATACCACGGTGACGTTATCTGATACCGTGATTGCCAGAGAAAAATCCAGTGTTGCTTTTGAGGCAACCGTACAAGTACGCAATAAGCTTGTAGAAGCTTATAAAGAAATTATGAGTATGCCTGTTTAGGCCTTTATCACTTAAACGCAGGGTACAACAGTGAGTACAGAAATGGTCGTAGGAACAGGCTCAGGTTTAGCATCGAGCCCACAAACATCAGGTGTTCAAGAAGAACATAAGCCAGGCATAATGGGCGCTCTCGGTGGCGTCGATATGCTGCGCCAATTGACGATGATCTTGGCCCTTGCCATCTGTTTAGCCGTGGCCGTTTTTGTCATGATTTGGGCGCAAGAACCAGAGTATCGTCCTCTTGGCCAGATGAGCACCGCAGAAATGGTGCAAGTGTTGGATGCACTTGATAAAAATCAGGTTAAGTACGAAATCCAAGGCGATGTAGTCAAAGTTCCTGAAGATAAATACCAAGATGTGAAGATGTTATTGAGCCGTGAAGGGCTAGATAACCAAGAAGCAAATAATGACTTTTTAAATAAAGACAGTGGTTTTGGTGTGAGTCAGCGCATGGAGCAGGCACGTCTCAAGCACAGCCAAGAGCAAAACCTTGCCCGCGTTATCGAAGAGCTAAAGAGTGTCACTCGTGCGAAAGTTATTTTAGCCTTACCGAGAGAGAATGTGTTTGCCCGCAACCGCTCTAAGCCAAGTGCTACCGTAGTGGTTAGCACTCGTCGCAGTGGTTTAAGTCAAGAAGAGGTCGACTCGATTGTCGATATCGTCGCCTCAGCGGTACATAACCTCGAACCGAACAAGGTCACAGTTACCGATGCTAATGGCCGCCTGCTAAATTCTGGTACCCAAGATGGTGCCTCAGCCATCGCCCGTCGTGAGCTTGAAATTGTCCAGCAAAAAGAGTCTGAATATCGCACTAAAGTCGAATCGATTCTTATGCCAATTTTAGGTCCTGAGAATTTTACCTCCCAGGTCGATGTCAGCATGGACTTTACCGCCGTTGAGCAAACCGCTAAGCGTTATAACCCTGACTTACCGGCACTAAGAAGCGAGATGGTGGTTGAGAATAACTCTGCTGGAGGTACGAGTGGCGGTATTCCTGGCGCATTGTCTAATCAACCTCCTATGGCGGCAGATATACCTCAGGAAGTGAATGCAGAAGAAAGCCTTGCGGTTTCATCGGGTACTAGTCACAAAGAAGCGACACGTAACTTTGAGTTAAACACCACTATTAGCCACACTCGTCAGCAAGTGGGCACCCTAA
Source organism: Shewanella pealeana ATCC 700345 (assembly GCF_000018285.1). Classification (NCBI taxonomy): domain Bacteria; kingdom Pseudomonadati; phylum Pseudomonadota; class Gammaproteobacteria; order Alteromonadales; family Shewanellaceae; genus Shewanella; species Shewanella pealeana. The sequence continues at coordinate 1,659,305 of NC_009901.1, forward strand.
GACGGGTGAGCGTATCGGTTGCGGTTGATTTCAAAAATGGTCCTGTATCGGAAGATGGCAGCGTTAACCGCGTACCACGCACAGAGCAAGAGCTAGCCAATATCCGTCGATTACTCGAAGGGGCGGTCGGTTTTAATACTCAGCGCGGCGATATTATTGAAGTGGTTAGTGTGCCATTTATGGATCAGCTTATCGAGGATGCACCACCGCAAGAGATGTGGGAACAGCCCTGGTTCTGGCGCGCGGTAAAGTTGGTGCTCGGTGCGTTGGTTGTTCTTGTGTTGATCCTAGCTGTTGTTCGCCCAATGCTGAAGAGGCTGGTTTACCCTGATAGTGTCAAAATGCCAGATGAGCCACAAACTGGTGGTGAGCTAGCAGAAATTGAAGATCAGTATGCAGCCGATACCTTAGGCATGTTACAACGCCCCGAAGCAGAATACAGTTATGCAGATGATGGCTCTATCTTGATCCCTAATCTGCATAAAGACGATGACATGATTAAGGCTATTCGTGCACTAGTGGCTAATGAGCCTGAACTATCGACACAAGTCGTGAAAAACTGGTTACTTGAAGATGACAAATAATACCAATGTAGAAGCTAAGCCTGAAGCTGCGGCCTTAAAGACAAGTGATTTAAGTGGCATCGAGAAAACCGCCATTTTGCTATTAAGCCTGAGTGAGAGTGATGCGGCGTCTATCTTAAAGCACCTTGAGCCTAAACAGGTGCAAAAAGTGGGTATGGCGATGGCGGCGATGCAAGACTTTGGTCAAGAGAAAGTCATTGGCGTTCACAAGCTGTTTCTCGATGAAATTCAAAAATACTCATCCATCGGTTTTAACAGCGAAGAGTTTGTCCGTAAGGCACTAACTGCGGCATTAGGCGAAGACAAAGCCGGTAACCTGATTGAGCAGATTATCATGGGGGGCGGCGCCAAAGGCCTAGATTCACTTAAGTGGATGGACGCTCGTCAAGTGGCGACGATTATTCAAAATGAACATCCTCAAATTCAAACTATCGTACTATCTTACCTTGAGCCCGATCAGGCGGCAGAGATTTTTGGTCAGTTCCCTGAAAATACCCGTTTAGACCTGATGATGCGAATTGCTAACCTTGAAGAGGTGCAGCCGGCGGCATTGCAAGAACTTAACGATATCATGGAGAAGCAGTTTGCCGGTCAAGGTGGTGCACAGGCCGCTAAGATGGGTGGCTTGAAAGCCGCGGCAAATATCATGAACTACCTCGATACCGGTGTTGAGAGTCACTTGATGGAGACGATGCGTGAATCTGATGAAGAGATGGCGCAACAGATCCAAGACTTGATGTTTGTATTTGAGAACCTCAGTGAGGTTGATGATATGGGCATTCAGGTACTACTGCGTGAAGTACAGCAAGATGTATTGATTAAGGCACTGAAAGGCGCAGATGATCAGCTAAAAGAGAAGCTTCTCAGTAATATGTCTAAGCGTGCCGCAGAGTTGCTTAGAGATGACTTAGAAGCCATGGGCCCAATTAGAATTAGTGAAGTTGAAGTCGCTCAGAAAGAGATCTTATCTATTGCTCGTCGTTTGAGCGACAGTGGAGAGATCATGCTTGGCGGTGGAGGCGGTGAAGAGTTTCTATAATGACTGACCCTAAAAAGCCTCAAGGCGCCAGCATCAACACTAGCGATGAGTTTGAACATTGGGAACTGCCGGAGATCCATAAAGCGAAGGCTCCCTCTTCATTGAATATGTTCGGTCGTCACAGCTTACAATTGCAGGCCGAGGAACAAACCGAGGTCGAGTCTATACTGCCGCCGACCTTGAGCGAGATTGAAGATATTCGCGCTCATGCAGAGCAAGAGGGTTTTGGCGAAGGGCTAGAGAAAGGTCATAGTGAAGGCTTAGAGAAAGGCCGTTTAGAGGGACTTGAGCAAGGGCACAGTGAGGGCTTTAGCCAAGGTCAGCAGCAAGGGTACCTAGAGGGACTACAAGCGGCATCTGAGATGCTGCAGCGTTTCGAAAGTCTTTTGAGCCAGTTTGAAGCCCCCTTATCCATTCTAGATACCGAAATCGAGAAAGAATTGCTCAATACCTCAATGGTGTTGGCAAAGGCTGTTATTGGCCATGAGCTAAAAACTTATCCCGAGCATATTTTAGCGGCGCTGCGTCAGGGCGTTGACTCCTTGCCGATAAAAGATCAGAAGATTAATGTTCGGGTCACGCCCAGTGATGAGATACTGATTTCAGAGCTCTACTCTCAAGCTCAGCTAGAGCGAAATCGCTGGGAAATTGAAGCCGATCCAAGCTTAACTGCGGGAGATTGCATCATTGACTGTGGCCGCAGCCATATTGATATGACTGTCGAGACCCGCATTCAGAGCGTCTTTCTAGATTTAGATAAGCACCAGCAAGATCTGTTGCAGTTAAAAGAGCAGCAAGAAGATGCGCTGCTTACACAAAGACAGGCCAAAGCCCAACAGCATGCTGCGACGTTAGAGCCAACAGATGACGCAGTAGATAATCAACTAGCCACAGCTTGTTTAAATGCCAACGAAGGTGAGCATGCCGACCCGTCAGCACCAACTGCGTAATAAGCTGGCTCAACACCAGCAAAAAGTACATCCATTCCTAGTTGAGGCAAGTGGTCAACTGGTGCGAGTGGTGGGCTTGACCTTAGAAGCGACAGGCTGCCGAGCAGCCATTGGTAGCCTGTGCGCCATCGAAACCATGGCTGGCGATCTTATCGCCGAGGTTATCGGTTTTGACGATCAGCTGCTCTACCTCATGCCGATTGAGGAGCTGCGTGGCGTACTCCCAGGCGCCAAGGTGACGCCTCTTGGTGAACAATCGGGTTTAAATGTCGGCCTATCACTACTCGGGAGAGTGCTTGATGGCAGTGGTTTACCTATCGATGGCTTAGGAAATTTAAAGACAGATCAGAAAGCCTCTAGCCATGCCCCCGCCATTAACCCCTTAGCAAGACGTGCCATCAGTGAGCCATTAGATGTTGGCGTGAGAGCCATTAACTCTATGCTAACCGTGGGTAAGGGGCAGCGTATGGGCTTATTCGCAGGCTCGGGTGTGGGTAAGAGTGTGCTGCTGGGCATGATGACAAGAGGCACCACGGCTGACATTATTGTTGTTGGACTCGTGGGAGAACGTGGCCGAGAAGTAAAAGAATTTATCGAAGAGATTTTAGGGCCAGAAGGGCGAGCGCGATCCGTCGTCGTCGCAGCACCAGCCGACACATCCCCCTTGATGCGCCTTCGCGCCTGTGAAACGTCGACCCGTATTGCCGAGTATTTTCGAGACTTGGGTTATAACGTACTGCTACTCATGGATAGCTTAACCCGCTATGCCCAGGCGCAGCGTGAAATTGCGCTGGCTGTCGGTGAACCGCCAGCCACAAAAGGCTATCCGCCATCGGTCTTTGCCAAGCTGCCTAAGTTGGTCGAGCGAGCTGGTAACGGCGGTGGAAAGCAAGGTTCTATTACTGCGTTTTATACCGTATTAACCGAGGGAGATGACTTACAAGATCCTATCGCCGACGCCTCAAGAGCGATCCTCGATGGCCATATCGTATTGTCACGAAGTCTTGCCGACTCGGGCCACTATCCAGCCATCGATATCGAAGCCTCTATCAGTCGTGTTGCGCCTATGGTGATAAGCCCTGAGCATCTAGAAGCCATGCGCAAAGTTAAGCAGGTTTACTCACTTTACCAGCAAAATAAAGACTTGATCTCCATTGGAGCCTATAGCCAAGGCAGCGATCCGCGTATCGACAATGCGATTCGTTTGCAGCCAGCTATGAACGCTTTTTTACGCCAGACCATGAAAGACTCCGTTACCTTTGATAGCAGTACCTTGATGTTGAGCCAGTTAGGGGCCCAATGCCAAGCCTAACCATATTTCGCTTAATCATAATTAGCATAGTGCTAAATAACGAGACCACTTATCATGGCTAGAGCCGATCCGTTATTGATGGTGTTAAAGCTTGCCGAAGACGCGGAAGAGCAGGCGTCACTGCAGCTTCGCTCGGCACAGCTTGAACTGCAAAGACGTCAAAATCAGTTAGATGCGCTGCAAAATTATCGCCTCGATTATATGAAACAGATGGAGCAGCAACAGGGGCAAAGTATCAGCGCCAGCCACTACCATCAGTTTCATCAATTTGTGCGTCAAATCGATACGGCGATTATACAGCAGGTCAATACGGTGCAAGATGCCGATAATCAGCGCCAGCACCGGCAGGTATATTGGCAAGAGAAGCAGCAGAAGCGTAAAGCGGTTGAGCTGTTATTAGCAAATAAAGCCGAAAAGGCGCAGCTCGCCGAGTTACGCGCCGAGCAGAAGATGGTTGACGAGTTTGCGTCACAGCAGTTTTATCGTAAAAGGCAGCGTTAACTATTTATTTACTCAGGGCTCAAACGGGCTTAACTAGTTGATTTTTTTTTAACCGCTTCCAACCCTACCTTTTCCTCCCTAGTTAGAACCTGAGGTTTTTAATACGCCTACTTTTGGCATTATTATTGCTATAAATATTCTTAATTGGCCAAATTTAGCGGTATTTTGACATTCGGTTGAGTTGCCGAGTGTTAATTGATGAGTGAATGGAGATGGAATGCAGCAGGTGAACAATGTTTTACTCAGTAGCCCTGACTCGAATAGCAAGCTTGCCGATCGTCAGAGTCAGTCCACTGAACCTAAGACTAATTCCGAAGGTGACAGTTTTTCTGTCGCACTGGAAAAAGCGGCAAGCCAAGCTCGTGATAAACAAACTATAGATAGGCAAACAGCTGACAATCATTCGACTCGTGAGCCGTCATCAGCGAAAGATGAGTTAGTCGATGCTGCAGATAAGGCGATCACAGCTTCAGTTACATCTTCTGATGATAAAGAATTTGAAGATGCTGGCTCAGATGATGTAAGCCAAGTGTTCGCACAGATCAATTTAGCTAACAATTTTGCTGGAGACTCACAACTTGCCGTCAACGGCGAAAGTTTGCCGTTATCAGATGAGTCAGTGGCAACGGAATCTCTTGAGCAAGAGCTAGTCAGTGATGATTTAATCGCTAGTCAGCTGTCAGATGAGGCACTGTTGGCACTTAGCCAACAAACAGGGCTATCAGAGCAGGAATTGAGTCAGCTCTCATCCTTAGAATTGAAAGCTCTGCTACAGCAAGGCCAAATGCTTGATGCTAATGGCGCCTTAAAATCAGAGTTCGCACAGAGCTCCTCGCTGCAGGCCACCCCTGCAGAAATGGATGCAGACGTGACTAAAGCTGAACTCGCATCGACAGCCGATAAAACTGCGATGAGCAGCGCAGTAACTGACACAAAGAGTCTTAATGGTGCCGATGTAAAGGGAACTAATACTGGTCGAGACATTTTTGGTAAAGAGATCGCTGGGCAAATAACAGCGAGTAATGTCAGTAGCGATCAAGTTAAGTCTGCTCAAAATGCCGATGGCGCCAATTCAACCGCTATTACAACTAACACTGCAACTTCGGTAGAGCAGCTTAAAGGGGCTGAGTTATCGGTTCGCACCACGGCAATGAATGCCGGACTGGAAGCAAACCTTACAGGAGTGAGTGAAGAGGGCACATCTGAGCTGAAATCCTTTGCAGGTCTGCAGAGTCAAGCACTACAGCAGCAATCAGCAGCAAATCGTCAGGAGTTGCCTCAGTTCAATTTATCGCTGAAACAAGGTGGTGAACAGACGCCGCAAATGCAGCAGATGATCCAGCGTTTCGCACCTGTTATGAATCAGCAGCTGATCACCATGGTCAGTAATGGTATTCAGCAGGCTGAAATTCGCCTAGATCCACCTGAGTTAGGCCAGATGATGGTGCGTATTCAAGTTCAAGGGGATACCACACAGGTGCAATTTCAGGTGAGCCAGCATCAGACTCGCGATCTTGTAGAACAAGCGATGCCCAGATTACGTGAAATGTTAGCCGAACAAGGTATGCAGCTCACCGATGGTCAAGTGTCTCAAGGTGACGGTAGAAACAGTCAAGGTGAACAGGGCTCAGGCGCCGGAAATGGCACCGCCACAGCTGAAACGGATGAAATTTCATCAGAAGAGTTGCTGACAAGGTCAAATCTTTCAACAAGTTCGGCCTCAGGTATAGATTATTATGCATAAGCAGGTAACCTATAGTGCAATGGGAATATTGATAAAGAGTGTTGAGTTTATTTAGCACTGCAGCTAGGGAAGATATATGGCAGAAGAAGCGGCTTTAGAGCTAGAAGACAGCGTCAAACCAAAAAGTAAAAACAAACTGATTATATTCGGTGTGAGCGGCGGCGTTCTACTGATTGCCATTGTACTTACTGCGTGGATGTTGTTGGGATCGGAACCGGTTTCTGAGTCTGGAAGTGCTGCAGAGGGGGCCGTGACTGAGCAAGCGGTTAGAACGGGTGAAGCCTATTATGCGGCGATGCCAAGGCCTTTCCTATTTAATCTGTCAGATAACGGCCGTACTCGCTTAGTTGAGATCAAAGTTCAGTTGATGGTTCGTGGTAACGATGACGATACCCTGATTAGGAAACATATCCCGCTGATTGAGGATGCATTGTTGACCACTTTTAGTGGATCGGATGTGCAAAAATTGACTTCTCCTGCGGGCAAAGATGAATTACGTCAGTTAGCGCTGCGTAATGTACAAAATACCCTGCAGCCAGTAACGGGTCGTACAGTGGTTGAGAAAGTATTGTTTACCGGCTTTGTGATGCAATAACGCCCTTAGGTTTTACTAGGGATTATTAGTTGCAATAAAAGCGATTATTTTTAAATAAAGGCGATATCGTGAGTGATTTATTAAGCCAAGACGAAATTGATGCACTGCTCCACGGAGTCGATGATGTCGAAGAGGACATGATTGACGACAATGAGCTAGACGCCCGTTCTTATGATTTCTCGTCCCAAGACAGAATCGTACGTGGTCGTATGCCAACGCTTGAGATCGTCAATGAGCGTTTTGCTCGCCACTTGCGGATAAGCATGTTTAATATGATGCGCCGCGCCGCGGAAGTGTCAATTAATGGCGTTCAAATGCTTAAGTTTGGTGAGTACGTACATACCCTGTTTGTACCTACCAGTCTGAACATGGTGCGCTTTAGTCCACTAAAAGGCACGGCGTTAATTACCATGGAAGCGCGGCTAGTATTTATTTTGGTGGATAACTTCTTCGGTGGTGACGGTCGTTTTCATGCCAAGATCGAGGGGCGTGAATTTACCCCGACAGAACGTCGTATCGTACAGCTGTTATTAAAGATTATTTTCGAAGACTATAAAGAAGCCTGGGCGCCAGTGATGGAAGTTCAGTTCGACTATCTAGACTCTGAAGTTAACCCGGCAATGGCTAATATTGTTAGCCCAACAGAAGTGGTTGTGGTGAGCTCATTCCATATTGAAGTCGATGGTGGTGGCGGCGATTTCCATATCACCATGCCGTACTCCATGATTGAGCCTATCCGTGAACTGCTTGATGCCGGTGTGCAGAGTGATACTCAAGATACCGACATGCGTTGGTCTCAGGCACTACGTGATGAGATCATGGATGTTGATGTGGGGATCGATGCCACCATAGTCGAGCACAAGTTAACCCTAAGAGAAGTGCTCGAGTTTAAAGCGGGGGACGTGATTCCCGTAGAGCTTCCAGAGCATATTATCTTGAAGGTTGAAGACTTACCAACTTACCGCTGTAAGATGGGTAAAGCCAAAGATAACTTAGCATTAAAAATTTGCGAAAAAATTCCAAGACCTGAAACGGTTAAGACAGAGTTGCAGCTCGTGACCCATAAGGGCCGTGCTCGTGAGCGTTCTGAGATATAAGGTGAAGAGTAAATGAGTACAGATAGCGGTGATGATTGGGCTGCAGCGATGGCTGAGCAAGCAATAGAAGAGGCCAAAGCGGTTGAATTAGATGAGTTTAACAGCGACGGAGCACCTTTGAGTGAAGAGGAAGCATCAAAGTTAGATGCGATTATGGATATTCCGGTCACTATTTCTATGGAAGTGGGTCGTAGCTTTATCAATATTCGTAACCTACTGCAGTTAAACCAAGGATCAGTGGTGGAGCTTGACCGCGTAGCGGGTGAGCCGTTAGATGTTATGGTTAACGGTACCTTGATCGCCCATGGTGAGGTGGTTGTGGTGAATGACAAATTTGGTATTCGTCTAACGGATGTGATCAGCCAAACTGAGCGCATCAAAAAGCTCAAGTAATAAGAACGTTAGTTGAGAGGACGTTAGATGAGTTTCCAATTGGTTTTAGCCAATGCCAGTGCTGTGGCTTCTCAAGCAGAAGCCCCCGCTTCGCCAACGAGCATAGCCACGCTTTCGAGTATGGTTGGCGGCTTGATAGTCGTTTTGTTGTTAATTTTCTTGCTTGCTTATCTTGTTAGGCGTTTTAATTTAGTGCCAAGCAGTCAAGGGGTGTTAAAGACGATTGCCGTGACCCCATTAGGCCAGAAAGAGAAGCTGGTGCTGATAGAGGTTGCTGGTCAACAATACCTGCTAGGTGTAACACCACAGCAAGTCAGTTTAGTCGATAAATTAGCGACACCTGTCGAGGTATCGACAGAGTCTTTTGCCAGCCGACTACGTCAAGTCAAGGCGTCACAATGAAGACATCACAATGATGAAATGGATTTTAGTTATTGTCGGTTTGACTCTGTGTTTGGCTGCACCAGCAGCCTTTGCTGAAAATGGCATTTTGCCAGCGGTAACAGTGTCGACTGGCGCGGACGGTTCTACGCAATATTCTGTCACCATGCAGATCTTGCTGTTGATGACGGCGTTAAGCTTCATTCCCGCGATGGTCATTATGTTGACCTCGTTTACCCGAATTATTGTGGTGTTATCGATTCTGCGCCAAGCAATTGGCTTGCAACAAACGCCTTCTAATCAGGTGTTAATCGGCATCAGCATGTTTATGACATTTTTTATTATGTCGCCGGTATTTGACAAGATTTATGATCAAGCCGTACAGCCCTATATCGAACAAGGCATGCCCTTGCAAGATGCATTTACTAAGGGGCAGGGGCCGCTTAAAGACTTTATGCTGGCGCAGACGCGCTTAACCGATCTCGATACCTTCATTGAGATCTCTGGCTATCAAAATATCAATGAACCAGAAGATGCACCAATGACTGTCATCATTCCGGCATTCATTACCAGTGAACTCAAGACCGCTTTTCAGATTGGTTTTATGCTGTTTGTGCCATTTTTGGTACTAGATTTGGTGGTAGCTAGTATCTTAATGGCCATGGGTATGATGATGTTATCGCCTATGATTGTGTCATTGCCTTTTAAGATCATGCTATTTGTATTAGTCGATGGTTGGAGCCTAGTAATGGGCACCTTAGCTAACAGTTTTGGATTATAGGTAAGCCATGAGTCCTGAATCACTCGTTGATATCTTTCGAGAAGCTTTGGCCGTTATCGTCATAATCGTGTCGATGATTATTGTGCCTGGTCTTATCATAGGTCTAGTAGTAGCGGTGTTTCAGGCTGCGACCTCAATTAACGAGCAAACCTTGAGTTTTCTTCCGCGCTTGCTAACAACCTTATTAGCGCTGATGTTGATGGGCCACCTTTTAATCCAGATGATGATGGACTTCTTCATGCAGATGGTCGATATGATCCCTCAGGTGATAGGTTAAGTATGAGCCTTTACCACAGCGTTTATCGAACTCGTTAAATGGAGATCTTACTCGAGACCATCATGGGCGGGATCGCAGGTTATCTGTGGCCACTCACCCGAATTTCTAGCATGTTTATGGTGATGGCGGTCTTTGGGGCAACCACCACGCCGACGCGAGTGAGACTCTTGCTGTCGGTGACCGTCACAGCTGCTGTAGCGCCCGTTTTACCTGCCATGCCAAATATTGATCTATTTTCCTTAAGCGCTGCATTTGTGACCGCTCAGCAGATCATTATCGGTGTCGCTATGGGCTTTGCTACCTTATTATTGATGCAAACCTTTGTGCTTACCGGTCAGATCATTGGTATGCAGACCAGCCTTGGTTTTGCGTCAATGGTCGATCCGAGTTCTGGCCAGCAGACCCCGGTCGTGGGTAACTTCTTCTTGCTATTGACCACAATGATTTTCTTGGCGGTAGATGGTCATCTTCTGTTAATTAAAATGGTCATCGCCAGCTTCGAGTCGATCCCTGTGTCGATGCAGGGCTTAAGTCTGGCAAGTTACCGCTTATTTACCGAATTCGTGGGTTATATGTTTGGCGCCGCATTAACGATGTCACTTTCTGCGATTGTGGCACTATTGACGATTAACCTCTCCTTTGGTGTGATGACTCGTGCCTCACCTCAGTTAAATATTTTCGCTATTGGTTTCCCTGTCACCATGGTGGCGGGCTTATTTATCTTATGGCTAACCCTATCGCCAATCATGTCTCACTTTGACGAGGTATGGCGTGAAACCCAAATTCTGCTATGTAATGCACTTGAGCTGCAATGTAGTGTCGATGGTGGGCTTAATTGATGGCGTCGTATTCTGGCTCATTGATGGTGCCGTACTTTGGAATATTGATGGTGCCGTACTCAGAAACATTGATGGTGTCGTATTCTGGCTCATCGATAGATGACTCGCTGGTTACCTTCAATTGTAGGAGGGCGGTTATAGATGGCTGAAAACGATAGTAGTCAAGAAAAAACAGAGGAAGCCACCTCCAGGAAGTTGCAACAGGCCAAAGACAAAGGGCAGGTTGCACGTTCCAAAGATCTGGGCACTTCTGCTGTGCTCATTGCTGCCTCGGTGGGGCTGTTAATGACCGGCCCTAACATTGCTCAGGCTATGTTTAACATCATGAACAAAATGTATACCTTAAGTCGTGATGAGATCTTCGATACTAACCAGATGATGAATGTTTGGGGTGTGGTGGGCAGTGAGTTAGCCTTTCCTCTACTGGGTTTTATTGTGTTCCTTGCCCTCATCGCCTTTGCGGGCAACATCGCACTAGGGGGGATCTCCTTCTCCGTGAGTGCTTTTATGCCAAAGGCCAGCAAAATGAGTCCAGTAGCTGGTTTTAAGCGGATGTTCGGTGTGCAGGCGGTGGTTGAGTTAGCCAAAGGCATCGCCAAATTTTCGGTCGTGGCGATTACCGCCTACCTTTTATTGAGCATTTATCTCAACGACATCTTGTTACTGTCTCAAGAGCATCTGCCGGGCAATATTTATCATGCTCTGGACTTAATCGTGTGGATTTTTATATTGCTCTGCGCGTCGACCTTGCTGATTGTGATGATAGATGTACCGTTTCAGATCTGGAACCATGCTAAGCAGTTAAAGATGACCAAACAGGAAATCAAAGACGAATACAAGGATACCGAGGGTAAGCCTGAGGTAAAGGGACGTATTCGCCAGTTACAACGTGAAATGGCCCAGAGGCGTATGATGGGTGAAGTGCCTAATGCCGATGTGATTGTGGTTAACCCAGAGCACTATGCCGTAGCGGTCAAATATGACGCAGGTCGCTCAACGGCGCCTTTCGTCGTTGCGAAAGGGGTCGATGAAGTTGCCTTTAAAATTCGCGAGATCGCTCGTGAACATGACGTGGCAATTGTGTCGGCACCGCCGCTTGCTCGCGCGATTTACCACACCACCAAAATAGATCAAGAGATCCCTGAGGGGCTGTTTACCGCAGTTGCTCAGGTGCTTGCCTATGTATTTCAATTACGCCAATACCAAAAAGGCAAAGGCCGCAAACCTAATGCTATCCCTACCAAGCAACCCATCCCAGACGATCTACAGCATTAATAATCGGCATAACAAAGTTATCTGTTAAGACTGATTTTTTGAAATACTGATTTAAGGTTTATGGATAGATTGTCGCTTATAAGTTTATAATCATTAACTTATACTGATTGGTATTGCTTGTTATCTATGCCTAAAAATACAACATTTGAATCGTCAAGCATTCTTTGTTAATGGCTTTCAGGTTATAGTCCTTAAATATTAATAAAAATAATTGGTACAGTAATTGCTGTATTGACGCTAGACGTCAAAGATCGGACTCAGGGTGAATGGAACTTAAAGCAAGTCTAGGCCAATTAAAACAGATAAAGCCTGCACATTTAAAAGGTATTGGTACGCCTTTATTGGTCTTAGCCGCACTGGCTATGATTATTTTACCTATGCCAGCGTTCCTGCTCGATATCCTTTTCACCTTCAATATTGCACTGGCGTTAGTGGTGCTTTTGGTGGCGATTTACAGCGACCGACCACTTGATTTCGCCGCATTCCCTACCGTTTTACTGGTCGCTACCTTACTCCGGCTCGCCCTAAACGTTGCCTCCACCCGTGTGGTACTGCTAGAAGGCCATAACGGTGGTGATGCCGCCGGTAAAGTGATTGAAGCGTTCGGCTCGGTGGTGATTGGTGGCAACTATGCCGTGGGTCTAGTGGTGTTTTTAATCCTTATTATCATCAACTTTGCGGTGGTAACAAAAGGTGCTGGGCGAATATCTGAGGTGAGTGCTCGCTTCACCCTCGACGCCATGCCGGGCAAGCAGATGGCAATCGATGCCGACTTAAATGCCGGGCTACTCTCCCAAGAAGAAGCTAGGGCCCGCCGCGCCGAAGTGACCCGTGAAGCCGACTTTTACGGTGCCATGGATGGTGCGTCAAAATTTGTAAAAGGCGATGCGGTCGCCGGTATCTTAATTCTGGTTATTAATATCGTCGGCGGCTTTATCATTGGTATCGCTCAGCATGACCTGTCTTTCTCTTCTGCCGTTGAAATTTATACCCTATTAACGATTGGTGATGGCCTAGTGGCGCAGATCCCCGGTCTGCTCTTATCTATTGCAGCGGCTTTGATGGTGACCCGTCAAAATGAATCGGGCGACATGGGCGAGATGGTAATGGGACAGATGTTTGACAGTCCCAAGTCTCTAGCTATTGCTTCGGCAGTGATGTTAGTGATGGGAATAGTGCCTGGTATGCCGCATCTTGTGTTCTTATCATGCGCTGCTGTATCTGGCGCCGCGGCTTATTTTATTAAGAAAAAGAAAGACACCGACCGAGAACGTGCCCTAGAGCTTGCGAAGAGTGGCCCTGTAGAGCCAAGAGACATTCAGCCAAAAGAGTTGAGTTGGGACGATGTGCAGCATGTCGACACCATTGGCCTAGAAGTGGGCTACCGCTTAATTCCACTAGTTGATAAAGGCCAAGGCGGCGAGCTACTTGGCCGTATTAAAGGGGTGCGTAAGAAGCTGTCGCAGGAGTTAGGCTTCTTGGTGCCAGCGGTGCATATTCGCGATAATTTAGATCTGTCCCCCAATGCCTATCGGATCTCTCTTATGGGCGTAAGCTCGGGTGAGGCAGAAATTCGTCATGACTGTGAACTGGCGATTAACCCGGGTCAAGTTTATGGCAAGCTCGACGGTATCGAAACCAAAGATCCGGCTTTTGGCCTAGATGCGGTTTGGATTGCCCCAGAGATGCGCGAGCATGCACAGACCTTAGGTTATACCGTCGTGGATGCATCCACGGTAGTGGCTACACACATCAGTCAGCTGCTGACCAATAATGCTGCTAAGCTACTTGGTTATGAAGAAGTACAGCAGTTACTTGAGATGCTAGGCAAGCATTCACCTAAGTTGGTTGATGGATTTATTCCCGATGTGATGCCACTTGGGACAGTCGTGAAGGTGATGCAGAACCTGCTGAATGAAGGGGTGTCAATTCGCGACATGAAGACCATAGTACAAACTTTGCTTGAGTATGGAACCAAGAGTAGTGACACCGAGGTGTTGACCGCTGCCGTTCGTATTGCGCTAAAACGTATGATAGTGCAAGAGATCAGTGGACCAGAGCTTGAAATCCCCGTCATAACTTTGGCGCCAGAGTTGGAACAGATGTTGCATCAGTCTATGCAGGCGACGGGAGGAGATGGTCCAAATATCGAACCAAGCCTCGCAGAACGCATGCAGAAGTCATTAGTGGACGCCACACAGCGTCAAGAAATGGTGGGGCAACCTGCGATTTTACTGACATCAGGCATGTTACGTTCAACCTTATCGCGATTCGTTAAGCATACGATCCCTAATTTACGGGTGATTTCATATCAGGAAGTCCCCGACGAGAAGCAGATACGCATCGTCTCGGCAGTGGGTCAGTAGAGGTCGAATAATTGAAAATTAAAAGATTTTTAGCAAAAGATATGCGATCGGCCTTAGCCCAAGTTAAAGAAACCTTGGGATCTGATGCTGTGATCATGTCTAACAAGAAAGTGACGGGTGGCATTGAGATTGTTGCGGCTGTTGATTATGACGAGCCTAAGCCAAAGATTGCAGAGACTAAGCCGTCGTCAGCTATGTTCACCGATCTTGCAGAAGAGAGAGTGACCTTAGGCGTGCAGTCGGGTGGTAGAGCGCCGAATGTAAGGGCTGAAAGTCGTGCTAATCCCACGCCAGCACCCGATTCACTGCAAGCGCTACTTGAGCGTCAGCAGAGTCGCATAAGTCAGCAAACTCAATCTAGAAGCAGTGACGAACTGGATATGCCTGAATGGGCCAAAGGACTGCAGGCGCAGGTGAAAAAAAACGAGCCTGTTAAAGCCGAGTTTACCCCAAACCGTGCCCCAGACAGTTTCAATGGTCAGAAGCAAAACAACACTGCAGAAATTGACGCGATGAAACAAGAATTAGCGTCAATTCGTAATTTATTGACGCATCAAGTCAGTAGTTTGATGGTTGAACAGAAAAACCGTATTGACCCTGTTGGGGCAATGCTTGAGAGCAAATTGTTAGACGCAGAGTTTTCGCCTGCGATTGCAAAGAAGTTATCGAGCCTCAGTGAGCATTACTCTCCAGCGGAATTAGTCGCCTCTTTGCCACGAAGTTTAGCTAATATGCTGGACAATCAAGGTGATGATATTGTGCGCCAAGGTGGTGTGGTGGCGTTTGTTGGGCCAACAGGAGTCGGTAAGACAACGACTGTGGCTAAATTGGCAGCGCGTTTTGCCGCTTATCATGGCTCAGATCAAGTTGCTCTCATTACAACGGACCATTATCGCATTGGAGCCTTTGAGCAATTAGCAACTTATGGCAAGATAATGGGATGCCCTGTAAAACAGGCTCATGATTTTAATGAGTTAGAACAAATACTCTATCAATTTAGGAACCGTAAGTTGGTCCTTATCGATACGGCAGGTATGGGGCAAAGAGATCAACGTTTATTCCAACAACTCGATAGTTTAGCTGCAAATAGCAGATTACCAATACGCAGTTATCTGGTAATGTCTGCAACAGGGCAACGTCGTGTATTAGAAGATGCTGTAAAACAGTTTACGCGTATTCCACTTTCGGGTGCGGTACTAACAAAATTAGATGAATCAATTTCTTTAGCGCCAGCGTTAAGTGTCTTGATTCAAAGTGGGTTACCTTTAAGTTATGTAACGGACGGACAAAGAGTTCCTGAAGATATGCAGGTGGCAGATACTCTATCTTTAGCCAATCGTGCATTAGCAGCATTAGATAACAACCCCATAGAACCATTACATAATAGCGAAGGGTCACAAGAAGTGACCTATGCATTTGAGTGAAGCCATGACTCCGGATCAAGCAAGCGGTTTACGTATGATGAATCAGCCAAATAATGAAAAAGTAAAAGTAATCGCCGTATCAGGTGGTAAAGGTGGCGTTGGTAAAACCAGCGTATCGATTAATACAGCTGTTGCGTTAGCCGAAAAGGGCAAACGTGTACTGGTACTGGACGCCGATTTAGGTCTAGCGAACGTCGATGTGATGTTAGGTTTGCGCGCAGAGCGAAATTTATCTCATGTTTTGTCGGGAGATGCCGAATTAGATGATGTGATCCTTCGAGGACCTAAAGGTATTGGTATTATTCCTGCCACTTCGGGTACTCAGGCCATGGTAGAACTGACTCAAGCTCAGCATGCCGGTCTTATTCGTGCTTTCAGTGAGATGAGAACCCAATTTGATATCCTCATCGTCGATACGGCGGCCGGGATCTCAGATATGGTGCTAAGCTTCTCTCGTGCGTCACAAGATGTATTGATTGTGGTGTGTGACGAACCAACATCGATTACCGACGCATATGCGCTAATTAAGATCTTGAGTCGCGAACACGGTGTGTTCCGCTTTAAGATTGTGGCTAACATGGTACGTAGCTTACGTGAAGGAATGGAGCTGTTTGCTAAATTGAGCAAGGTGACAGACAGATTCCTCGATGTGGCATTAGAGCTCGTTGCCACAGTGCCATTTGATGAGAATTTACGTAAATCGGTGCGAAAGCAAAAGTTGATTGTAGAGGCATTCCCTAAGTCACCGGCAGCGATTGCATACCAAGGTTTAGCGAACAAGATCATGAGCTGGCCAGTGCCGTCTCAGCCAGGCGGTCATTTAGAGTTTTTCGTTGAGCGTCTAGTTCAGCGTCCTGATTATCAAGAGGATAAATCGGGTGAATAAAGCGGCTGCGTATACTCGTTTTGATAATAAGACGTCTATCGTTGAACAGTATGCACCGCTTGTAAAAAGAATAGCCCATCATCTTTTGGCTCGTTTACCTGCATCAGTCCAGTTAGATGACTTGTTGCAGGCCGGCATGATGGGGCTACTCGAAGCGTCATCAAACTTTGATGGTAGTAAGGGCGCCAAATTCGAAACCTTTGCCGGTATTCGAATTCGGGGCTCTATGTTAGATGAAATCAGGCGAGGCGACTGGGTACCCCGTTCGGTACACCGTAATCAGCGCCGCGTGGCCCAAGTTATAGATGAACTTGAGCAGGAGTTAGGCCGTGATGCTCGTGATGGCGAAATCGCCGAGCGACTCGAGGTTTCACTCGAAGAGTATCATGCAATTTTAAACGATGTTTCAGTCGGAAAAGTTGTTGGTATAGAAGATTTAGGCGTAGCCGCAGATGGGATAAACCCAGAAGATGGCCACGAAGACGATGCTTATGAATCACTCGCTGAAGTTGAGTTTCATTCAGCGCTCGTCGCAGCGATTAAATTATTACCAGAAAGAGATGCGCTGGTTTTGTCGCTTTATTACGATGAAGCATTAAATTTAAAAGAGATTGGGGCCATTCTTGAGGTCAGTGAGTCTAGAGTCAGCCAGATCCATAGTCAGGCGATGCTCAGGCTCAAGGGTAAACTCAAGCATTGGACGCAAGAATAAAATCATAATCATTGATAGCACATTACACGCGCATATATGGCGCGCTCCGCGGAGGAAACCTTGGACAAGAATATGAAGATTCTTGTTGTTGACGATTTTTCAACAATGAGACGTATCATTAAGAACTTGTTACGCGACTTGGGGTTTAATAATACCCAAGAAGCCGATGACGGCTCTACAGCCCTACCTATGCTACAAAAAGGCGATTTCGATTTTGTTGTAACCGACTGGAACATGCCTGGCATGCAGGGGATCGATCTATTAAAGGCTATTCGTGCCGATGATAACCTCAAACACCTTCCTGTATTGATGGTGACGGCT
Source organism: Shewanella pealeana ATCC 700345 (assembly GCF_000018285.1). Lineage (NCBI taxonomy): Bacteria > Pseudomonadati > Pseudomonadota > Gammaproteobacteria > Alteromonadales > Shewanellaceae > Shewanella > Shewanella pealeana. The sequence goes on from NC_009901.1 coordinate 1,676,782, forward strand.
GAAGCTAAGCGTGAGCAGATCATTACCGCAGCTCAAGCTGGCGTAAACGGCTATGTAGTTAAGCCATTTACTGCAGCCACACTAAAAGAGAAGTTAGAGAAAATTTTTGAGAGACTCGGCTAAGCAGGGATGAGCTATGCAGCAACAATCGTCAAGCCTGATTACTCTTGAACAAGCAGAGAGTTTAGTTGCACTTCTCAGTCAGGGTGAGCAAGAAAAAGCGGATGAATTGGTTAGGGAGATTTCCGCACCAATTCAAAAAGATCTCTTTGATGAAGTCGGGCGTTTAACCCGTCAACTTCATAGTGCTATTGCAGATTTTCAATTTGACAGTCGTCTTATTGAATTAGCCAACATAGAGATCCCAGATGCAAAAGAGCGTTTGACTTATGTTATTGATATGACAGAGCAAGCGGCAAATAAAACCATGGATGCAGTGGAAGAGTGCTTACCTCTTGCTAATGCACTAAACGACAATATTCAAGCAATAAAACCTGCATGGGATAAGCTGATGCGTCGTGAGTTGCCACTGACAGAATTTAAAGCCTTATGCCATGATATTCATCAGTTTGTTGAAAGAAGTGAATCGGATTCAAGCCGAGTCAAAGAGCTTCTAAATCAAATTTTATTGGCACAAGACTTTCAAGATTTAACCGGACAGATGATCCGTCGAGTGATTGAACTCGTCAGAGAAGTCGAGAATAGCTTAGTGTCCATGCTAACAGTATTTGGTGAGCACCCTCATGATACTGTTGATAACAAGCCAAAGCTAAACGTTGAAGCTGAAGGTCCTATTATGAACGCAGAGCACCGCCAGGACGTGGTGACGGGTCAAGATGAAGTTGACGATCTGCTTTCGAGCTTAGGTTTTTAAGGGAGTCAAAGAATGTCCTTTGATGTTGATGAAGAGATACTGCAGGACTTTTTGATCGAAGCTGGTGAGATTTTAGAGCTTCTACAAGAACAACTAGTCACGTTAGAAAATAATCCGGATGATACCGAACTGCTAAATGCGATATTTAGAGGTTTCCATACGGTTAAAGGCGGCGCGGGCTTCTTAGGTTTATCTCCAATGGTAGATGTTTGCCATGAAGCAGAAAATACCTTCGATCTTTTGCGTACTGGGAAGCGTGAAGTTTCTGCTAATTTGATGGATGTCATTTTACAAGCGGTCGACTCAATCAACTCAATGTTTGCTGAAACTCAAGCAGGGCAGACTCAATCTCCAGCTGAGCCAACATTGTTAGCTCAGCTGAAAACCTTAAGCGCAGGTGAGCTACTGCCATCTGAGATGGAACAAACAGTCGCCTCTCCTGCCGCTGTAGAGCCCACCGTCAGCGTTCAAGAACCGACTATTGAAGCCGTGGCGCCGCAAGAGACGCAGGTGATAGAACAGGCTACAGCAACTACTGGTAGCATAGATGATATTGATGATATCGAATTTGAAGCCTTACTCGATGCTCTGCATGGTTCGGGTAACGGTCCTGGTAAGCCTGTTGAGTCGACTTCTATCTCCTCTTTACCTGCATCAGATGATATTAGCGATGATGAATTTGAATCTTTACTCGATGAGTTACATGGCTCTGGTCAGTTTAAAGTTCAGTCGGCAGCGCCTGCGGTTATCGAACCAAGTGGTTCTCAAGTCGATTCTGATGAAATAACCGATGATGAGTTTGAACGTTTGCTGGATGAATTGCACGGTTCAGGCACTGGCCCAGGAAAGTCAGCTAATGTGAACGATACCAGTGAAGCGGTTTCTGAACTGCCTGAAGTCAATCAATCTCAGCCTGTAGTGCAAGCGATAACAACATCGCAGCAGGTGCCTGCTGTTAACGCTGAAGTTAAAACCGAGATAAAGCCACATCCTAAACCAGACGTTAAACCTGCAGCAGCTAAAGTTGCGCCAAAGGCGGCTGGCAATAATGCGCCTCAAGCTGAAACCACAGTGCGGGTTGATACTTCAAGACTCGATCAAATCATGAATATGGTTGGTGAATTGGTATTAGTGCGCAATCGTCTACTCAGCCTAGGCGTAGCACGTGAAGATGAGGATATGTCAAAGGCTTTAGCCAACCTTGACTTAGTCACAGCTGACCTTCAAGGCGCAGTGATGAAAACTCGCATGCAGCCAATTAAGAAAGTTTTCGGCCGCTTCCCTCGCGTTGTTCGTGATTTAGCCCGTAGCTTAAACAAAGAAATTGACCTTGTTATGATCGGTGAAGATACCGATTTAGATAAGAATCTCGTCGAAGCGTTAGCCGATCCCTTAGTTCACTTAGTGAGGAACTCGGTCGATCATGGTATTGAAATGCCAGATGCTCGTGAAGAGAACGGTAAAACACGCACGGGCACAATTACTTTATCAGCGAGTCAAGAAGGCGACCATATCCTGCTTAAGATTGAGGATGATGGGGCAGGTATGGATCCTGACAAGCTTAAAGGGATCGCAATCAGTCGAGGCGTTCTCGATGAAGATTCCGCCGCGCGTATGAGCGACGAAGAAGCCTATAACCTTATTTTTGCCCCAGGCTTCTCGACTAAAGTTGAGGTTTCTGATATCTCGGGTCGTGGCGTAGGCATGGATGTGGTGAAAACCCGCATTACCCAGTTAAATGGTTCGGTTCATATCGACTCACAACTAGGTAAGGGCACGCGTCTAGAGATTAAGGTGCCGTTGACCCTTGCGATAATGCCGACCTTAATGGTTGAAGTTGCCGAGCAGGTGTTTGCTTTACCGCTGTCGAGTGTCAATGAAATTTTCCATTTAGACTTGACTAAGACTAACGTGGTTGATGGCCAATTGACGGTTATTGTTCGTAATAAAGCGGTGCCATTATTTTATTTAGAGCAGTGGCTATCTCGTAAGCAATTGAGCTTTAAGCATGGTGATAAACAGCATGGGCACGTCGTCATCGTTCAGTTAGGCACGATGCAGATTGGCTTTGTGGTGGATTCACTTATAGGCCAAGAAGAGGTGGTGATTAAGCCACTAGGAACATTGCTTCATGGTACACCGGGCATGGCGGGAGCCACCATTACTTCAGATGGCGGCATCGCACTGATTTTAGATGTACCAGGACTACTTAAGCATTACGCACGTAACAGGAGCTAACACTGGTTAGCATAGGGAATAACGCAGCTTGTTATTCCCTTTTTTACATACAGCATTGAGCAGGCCTGTGGTGCAGTAAAGGAATTTGAATGGGCATTAAAGTTTTAGTCGTTGATGATTCGAGTTTTTTTAGACGACGTGTTAGTGAGATAGTGAATCAAGACCCTGAGCTTGAGGTGGTGGGGACTGCCTGTAATGGTGCAGAGGCGGTGAAGATGGCTGCAGAGCTGAACCCGCAAGTGATCACCATGGATATCGAAATGCCTGTCATGGATGGGATCACTGCGGTTAAAGAGATCATGGCGAGTAAGCCAATTCCAATCTTGATGTTTTCATCATTGACGCACGATGGTGCTAAGGCAACGTTAGAAGCGTTGGATGCCGGCGCTTTAGATTTCTTACCAAAACGCTTTGAAGATATCGCAAGTAACAAAGATGACGCTATAGCGCTGTTACAGCAACGTATTCGAGCATTAGGCCGCCGTCGCTTGTTTAGACCCATAACTCGAACATTGTCGAGTAACGATAGAGCGCTTTCAGGCAATGAAAGAGCTCAATCTGTCACAGATAGATCTCGCCCAATCTCAAGTTTTTCTCGAACGAGTGTTAATGCACCAGCAACTAGCGGTCACTCGTTAACTGCTAGCGATAAGCCCGTGAGTCGTTCTAGTGTTGTGACCCGTAGTAGTGGAAAACAATACAAGACGTTATTAATCGGTACCTCTACAGGTGGGCCTGTTGCTTTACAAAAGGTGTTAACTCAATTCCCTGCCAATTATCCACATCCTATTTTGCTTATCCAACATATGCCTGCTGCCTTTACGCCAACATTTGCGGCTAGGCTTAATGGCTTGTGTAAGATAGAAGTTAAAGAGGCGGTGAGCGGAGACCAGTTAAGGCCGGGTTGTGCATATCTTGCCCCTGGAGGTATGCAGATGATGCTAGAGCGAGGCGGAGCCTATGGCAGAGTTAAGATCATTGCTGGTAAGGCGGATATGAACTACAAGCCTTGTGTCGATATTACTTTTGCCTCAGCTTCGAAGGTGCTTGGTGGTGATGTGTTGGCCGTAGTGCTCACGGGCATGGGAGCCGATGGCCGTGAAGGGGCCAGAATGCTCAAGAGTATCGGTGCGACCATTTGGGCGCAAGATGAGGCCAGCTGTGTGGTTTATGGCATGCCTCAAGCCGTCGCGGCTGCGGGTATTGCAACCAAATCAATTGCGTTAGAGCATATGGCTGAATCGATTTTAAAAGAGACCGTTAATGGCTAAGGCAGCTTTGAAGCAGAGTGTCATTCAGCAACGGGGAGAAATCAATACGCTGGCGCTGCTGTTAATGTTTTTGCTGAGTATTGCGTCATTTACCTTCGGCTCACTCTATTTTGAATCACTGCATAAAAACAAGCTGTTAACTAACGAAGTTCAAAATCTTAAAAATAGCCAAGTATTACTCATGGTGCCAGATGAACAAGCTGAAGTGATGGCGAATTGGATGGCTGAAAATCCGCACTTTGTGCGCTCTTTTGTCGATAACGCTAAGCAAGGTGAATCAACGATTTTACCCATAGGTCCGGGAGCGCAGCAACAGTCCTCAAGCCAGGCTGTAAATTTAAAATCGAGTGATTTAGTCGTTGATGAGTCCAAAGCTGAAAGTGGTAGCCGACAAGAGCCAGTTAAAGTTAACTCTCTTTTAGAGCCTGAGCAGAAAAAAGCTTCAAATAACGTCATAGCTAATGCTGAGCAACAAGCTGTAGCATCGGAGCGGGATATAACTGCAGGGCTATCAGATAAACCAGAAGAGCGTAATACTCCTTCAAATATGAATGCTGCTTTTAGCAGCAAACGTGTTCCTAAGCATGCTGTAACACTGACCGAGACGCCTGATGGCGTAAAGCTTATCAGTTTGCCCCATGGTGGGATCAGGGTAACAACTAGAGAGCCTGAAAAGTAATTATACTTCTAGCTCATTTGTGAACGGGTATATCATTCAGTATGTAAGATTATTAGCCTAGCCCAATGATTTATCACTGAATTGATAGTAATCTGAGTTTAACTCGTATCTTATTAGCTTAATAAACCTAAGGGTATTTCTTGAAGATCTGGACCATAGCAAACCAAAAAGGCGGAGTGGGTAAAACAACAACAGTTGCCAGTCTTGCTGGTGCGTTTGTAAAACGTGGCCAACGAGTGTTAATGATTGATACCGATCCTCATGCATCCCTTGGCTATTACTTAGGTATAGATAGCGAGCAATTGCCTTGTTCCCTTTACGATCTATTTCTAGCTCACAAGAGCCTAACTCACGAAACTGTTCAAACCCATATTGTACCGACGAATGTACAAGGGTTAGATCTGATGCCCTCTACCATGGCCTTGGCGACTTTAGATCGCAGCCTAGGTCACGAAGCGGGAATGGGACTTGTTTTAAAAAGAGCCCTAAAGCTCATCGAAGGACAGTACGATATTGTGCTAATAGATTGTCCTCCTGTACTCGGTGTGTTGATGGTAAATGCACTAGCCGCAAGTGAGCACATTATTGTACCCGTTCAAACAGAGTTTCTGGCCTTAAAAGGGCTAGACCGTATGGTAAAAACTATGTTGTTGATGGGACGTTCAAAAAAAATTAATTATAGCTACACCATAGTGCCAACCATGTTTGACAAACGTACTCGCGCGGCCTCAGCCGCTTTGTTGCAACTTAATGAAGATTATAACGAAGAGCTGTGGCAGGACGTGATCCCTGTTGATACCAAATTTCGAGATGCAAGTTTGAGCCATTTACCCGCCTCCCATTATGCCCCAAGTAGCCGTGGCGTGAAGGCTTACAATAGATTACTAGATTATTTACTCGCGAAGGATCTATCCCATGTCAAAATCAGTTGATGATGCGGTATGTGATTATTTTTCGTTGTTGCTTAATGAGCCAGTGGCAGAAGCTGTGAAAAGTGAGCCGTCACAAGATGCTCAATTATCTGAAACGTTAGAAGTTGATCCACGTTTTAGTCGTCAGGCTCTTGAGTTACTGTTTACACGGGCTAACCAGACGGCAAGTCAGCAAGACGCACAGACGCTTTCACGTACAGAAGCCAGCGTTGCTAGCGTACAGCAAGGCGTTGTCGATGCTATTGAACCCGTTGAAGTTAAAGTCGTTGCTCAGGCTCAGCAGCCCAAAATTCAGGTTGTAGAACCACAAGATAAAGTCACAAGGCTATCGAGTTCGACACTCGATGCTTCAGAGGTTGATTCAGCTTCACAAGTGAGTGCTGTGGTAACAAGCGAACAGTCTGAGCAAGAGGCTTTAGTGTCGACTCAAACACTATTAGAACAGCTTGATGAGGAGTTTCAGGTACTTTTTTTCAATGTTGCAGGTTTAACGCTCGCAGTGCCTTTAGTCAGTCTTGGTGGGATCGTCAATTTAGATAAAGTTACTCGACTCATGGGGCGGCCTGAGTGGTATATGGGCGTGCAGCAATATCGTGAGGCGCAACTTAATGTCGTCAATACCTGCGCTTGGGTGATGCCAGAGAAGTATGATGAGCAGTTAGCTCAGAAAGTGAATTATCAATATGTTGTCGTACTTAAAGATAGCGGCTGGGGCCTTGGGTGTGAGTCGTTAGTAGATACGATATCAATTAAGAAGTCTGATATTAATTGGCGCAGTCAAGCAGGCAAGCGTCCATGGTTAGCTGGTGTAGTAAAAGAGCAGATGTGCGGCATTTTAAATGTTGATGCCTTGGTTCAAATGTTGGCTTCAGGCTTAGGTTGCCAAGATGCGCTCATATAGCGCTCATATAGCAAAACGCTATAGCGTGCTAATAGAGCCTAGTTGGCTCAGTTCAAATCGTTAAGTTAGAAATTTGGCTTGGTCTTGGTATGTGATGTACTGGGTTAAAGAGAGCCATTTAGCTGCCGATACATATAGCAAAGCGTGAAACTCGTTGGGTTGGAAACGATTAAGTAATGTTTTACCGCATGGGTTATTGCTTGTGAGCAAGTTAGCCATTAATAACAATCATAGATAATAGGTTTATTTATTAATGGGTAAAAATGGTCTATATATTGTATTGGATTAAGTAACTACCTATTCTAATTCAAATTTTACGCAACTAGCCTACTTAGTGGCATTTAGGCGTTGATTTTAGGCAGTTAGACATAGTTAGATTGAGCTAGACGTAAATAGTTAGACGCAGTTAAACATAGCAAGACAGTTAGTTTTATTGGCAAAAGTACTAACAATAAGTATTCACAAATAGTTTAGAAATATAGCTGCAAAGCTATTGATTGAGGCGATTATGACAAGTTCAAACAGTGTAGCCGTAGCAGCGGGAACCGAAGATGCAGTTTTACAGTGGGTAACATTTAAGCTGGATAACGAAACTTATGGTATCAACGTTATGCAGGTTCAAGAAGTGTTGCGTTATACCGAGATAGCACCAGTACCCGGTGCACCTCATTATGTGTTAGGTATCATTAACTTACGTGGAAACGTTGTAACCGTTATTGATACTCGCTCACGCTTTGGCTTAGCTTCAGCCGATGTTAACGACTCGACACGTATTGTGATTATTGAAGCTGAAAAGCAGGTAATCGGTATTCTAGTCGACAGTGTGGCAGAGGTTGTTTACCTGCGTGGTTCGGAAATTGATAATGCACCGAATGTGGGTACAGAAGAGAGCGCTAAGTTCATTCAGGGCGTTAGCAATCGAGATGGTGAATTATTGATTTTGGTTGATTTAGACAAGTTACTATCAGATGAAGAGTGGATAGAGCTGACGCAGATTTAATTTAACAGAAGATCCTAGGGCGCTTTGCTTATAGAGCGGACTTCGTCCTGCTAGGTCCTAGGAAATGCAAATGCAAAAGTTTGTATCGATTAAGTGTAGAGTTTCTTTTGCCGAAGCTAGAACTTTCTTTTAAAGTAGGTCGGCATTTATGCCGTCGCTTCTATAGATGACATAAATATTTGATGGGCTAAAGCCCAGCCTACAAAACATAACTTGCTGAATTTAAAAGTGACTCAGTCTGTTCGTTTTAATTTGTTGATGTTCCTAGAACCTGCTTTTCCTAGGACCTAGCTCCTTCTTAGCTTTAACGCCCTCGAAGTGATGCAGTCACGCTCTAGCAGCGCAGTGTCCTTCTTAGATATTTTTATAATAAGAGTCATTAATGATTGTCGAAGAAATTTTAATTGCTACTGCGTTGCTGTTTATCATTGCTTGTCTTGCATTGGTGCTTTATTTACAAAAGCAAACGAGTAAGTTGCGTGCAAAAGTCGATGCACTGACCGTGTTAGTGAAAGAAAGCGATAAGCAAAGAGAAGCCGTTAAGCGTGAGCTACAGGAGCTAAGAAGCGGTACGATTGGTGTTGGGCGTCGTATGTTAGAGTTAGAGAAAAAGCTTGCACAACAAGACGCTAAATTTGAAGAGAGCAGCCAGCAAGACCCACAGGCTAGGCTGTATTCTCGCGCAATGAAGATGGTTGCCTTGGGCGCCGGCGTTGCAGAGCTTATTGAAGAGTGTGAGTTACCTAAAGCCGAAGCTGAGCTGTTGATCCGATTGCATGGGAAATAAGAAGGGCGGACTGCGTCCTTCTAGGTTCTAGGGCGTTCGCAGGCTCACTTCGAGGACGCTTCGCTTCTAGATCCTAGGGCGGACTTTGTCCTTCTATAAAGTCAAAGGCTGAGACAAACGCTTCGCTCACGGAAGATTGAACGTTCGCTGGCTCACTCACAGAACGCTGCGCTGACAGTTCAAACTGAGACAGTTCAAGCTAAGACAATTCAGGTTTTTTATCTTTTTCGTTTTTTCGGCTTTGTTTCCGTAAGCGAAGCGTTCTGTAGTGACCTTCTATTAAAATAAATAGTCACGTGCCGTAGGCCGCAGGCCGTTCGTCTTAGCTTGTTCGTCCCTGCTTTCCCATCTTAGCTTTCACCTAGGACCTAGGACCTTTCTTCGCTTTTACCTCGCAGCGCAGCGTCCTTCCTAGCTCTACGCCTCTTCCATAATCTTCTGATGCATATTGTTCCACTTTTCAGGAAACTTACCGTCTAGCACATACACAAAAGCAATGAGTTCAGCGATGAGCAGGTAGAGCTCACTTGGGATCTCGTCTCCGACTTCTAAACGCTGCAAAAAATCACATAAGTACTCATCTTGATGTATCGGGATCCCGGCTTGCTGCGCTAAGGCGATGATTTCCTCTGCCAGTCTATCTTCACCCTTAGCCGAGACTTTGGGTGCGGTCCCTGGCTGATAGCTGAGCGCAACAGCCTTTTTGGGGTTCTCTGTTTCAGTCATCTTTTCTCCCTTTCAATCGCTCTTCACTATACATCTATCTTCACCAAGTAGTGCTCTCCTGGCAAGATGCTAGCAGGAACGCTCTCCGTTTTTGTATTAACTGTTACTTGACCAAAACCGATATTCTCAAGCTTCTTAGCCAGTGACGGTTTAAGGAGTTCAATTTTGCTGATGACAGTTTCATTGGCAGATGAAAAATTTAACTTAAGTGGCGAGTTGACCTGCGGTTTATCCTGTTTAAGCACTTGAGCGTTAATGAGTAGAGGGCCGCTAGCCAAATTGAATTTTAATTGTAATCTCCAAATATCATTGTTTGCGCTACTTGACTGCTTTTCCTTTTGAACATGCCCCTCTAATTGTTCTTGATAATGATTAATTGAATAAGGCAATGCAAAATAGTAGTTAGTTGCTTGGTCGTTTTTACTTGAGGCGTGTTGATAAAGGCTTAGGTTACTTAATAGCTTAGATATTGAGCTCTGGCTAGCAGAAGACTCGAGTAGCTGTAATAGTGGCTCTGGCAGCGCTAAGTGCTCTTGCAGCATAGATAGTTTCAGGGCCAGTTCTGGAGATATTTTTGACGCAGATGCCCGGCCTAGCAACAACTGAAACAATAAGCTGATGGTGTTGATATGGCTATTAAGAGGTCTGCTGAGCCAGTCATTAGGCGAGGGACTGGTGCTGATTGTGGCTAAAATGCTCTGTTTAAGTCTTTGTGGTTGGCTTAATTCAATTAAGGTTTCAGGGGTTAACATAGGTAGCAACCTTAACAATGCAGTAGCAAGCGTTTCTTTTACTTGTGGCATAGTCGGTGTGCTTCTAGGTAACCCGCCAGCTTTTTCAAGTGCATCCGCTAATAGAAGCGTTGATGTGACCGGCCTAGGAGCTGCGTCTTCTTCGAAACGGCTTTGAATTAACTCTTGTTTGTTAAAAGGCAAGCCTTCAGCATCAATACTTTCTAATGACTTGAATAGTTGCCCATATTGGAAGTTAACATCGGTTTTTTGAGTTAGCCTCCGGTTTGACGGCTCAGAAGTCTCTCCCGTCACCTCATCCTCGATTGGCTTGCTAGTGTCTAGCGCCGAAATTAAATTGACTTTAGTTTTGAGCTGAATAGGGGCGAGTTCAAGAAAAAGCTGATTGTTTTTGCTTTTTATTGAAGCTGAATACTCACCTTGATTGATTAGGTGCAGCATTTCTAATTTAATTTTGAAGCCTGTATTAAACAGTAATTGCCCATCTTTAACTTTTGCTGTGGGTAATGGATAGCCGCCATTACGCTTTGCAAGGTGATGTAGTGTCTTTTGTTGATCCTTGTTACGGCTCACAGCAGATAATAAGGCTTGAGGTAAGGGGATACTATGGGCCTGACCTAATGCCAATAAGGTGCTTTGCGTTATGGCACCGTTAATTTGCACTATATTTAAAAGAAAGTTTTGAGCCTGTTTGAGCTGTTGAAGAGAGGTAGCATGGATAGTTTTAAACCTATATTCTTGCCCTGAAAGATTGATGCTAAATCCAGATTTAGTCATCTGTAGTGCGACAGGCACTAGGGAGCTAACAGTCTTTTCATTAGTAAAAGATCCACTTTTTAATTGATTGGGCGGCGTAGTGAAATTGGTTACTGTATCCAAAATGTACTCTTAAAGTTTCTCAATTAGTTAAAACAACTATCTCGATATGTTTGGTCACAAAGTTTTGTTTGACCTTGTTGTCTTACTTAGTATCCTTAGCCATCTTCAGGACGTTAATGAAAATATTCGACTGGCTATGCACTATTTTTGTGGGGCCTTATTGACTGTATCGACACAAGGTCTATACGACTTTAGTTAGAATTTAGCTATATGGTAAACCTTTAGAACTATTCATTAGATCTAGGTATAAGCTCTAGACTGTTTTTATTCAATTGAAACAGACTTATAGAGGTTAAATCGTTGAGATTTATGTGTGAATATTTATACTCTAGTCAGTGAGTCGGAATGGGCAGGCAACGACTAGTACAACGAACTCCTTTTCAAAGAGACAATTATGAAGTTTAAATGGATTGTGCTTTCTCTGGCGATATTTGGAATGCCTTCAATTGAAGCTGCAGAAGATACCACTACGGACGGTGAGCAACAGATAACGGTAACCTATAATGACCCACGAGATCCGATAGAGGGCTTTAACCGAGCCATGTGGGACTTTAACTATCTGTTTATGGACCGTTATTTTTACCGCCCCGTTGCCCATGGCTATAATGATTACATTCCTCATCCAGTAAAAAGTGGGGTTAATAATTTTGTACTAAACCTCGAAGAGCCTTCAACCTTAGTTAACAATACATTACAAGGAAATTGGGGCTGGGCTGCTAATGCTGGCGGCCGATTTACGGTCAATACCACATTAGGCCTGTTAGGGGTGATTGATGTTGCCGAGATGATGGGGATGACTCGTAAGCAAGATGCTTTTAACGAAGTGCTTGGTTATTATGGTGTACCGAATGGCCCGTACTTCATGGCGCCATTTTTCGGTCCTTATGTTACTCGTGAGCTCGCGTCAGACTGGGTTGATGATCTATACTTCCCTCTGTCTGAGCTGACGTTCTGGCAGTCAGTCTTAAAATGGGGTCTTAAAAACTTGCATACGCGAGCGTCTGCAATCGATCAGGAACGATTGGTTGATAATGCGCTCGACCCATATACTTTTGTGAAGGATGCATACTTTCAGCACATGGACTACAAGGTATATGACGGTGACATTCCTCAAAGTGACGACGATGAGTTACTTGATGAGTACATGCAGGAATTAGAATAGCATTAGAATAAGTGGACAAATAATAATAACTGCTCCGCTTAAAGCGTAAACAAGACACAAGGACGTCGGTTTTCGCTGTTGTCAAAGGGCAGCTTATGGCGTTAAAAGAGCTAACGATACTTTTTGTGGAAGACGACCCTGTCTTTCGTAAACTTGTCACATCTTATCTAGAAAGCCGCGGTGCAGACGTAACAGAAGCAGAGAATGGTGAGCAAGGGCTAATTAGTTTCAAATCACAGCAGTTTGATATTGTAATTGCAGATTTAAGCATGCCGAAACTGGGCGGCTTAGACATGCTTGAGGCGATGAATCAACACAGTCCCAGTACACCATCAATCATTATTTCGGGTAACCAGGCGATGTCTGATGTGATTGAAGCGTTAAGACGTGGTGCCAGTGATTACCTTGTCAAACCGGTATCCGATCTATATCTAATTGAAAACTCAATTCGTGAATGTTTGAATAGCTCGCTAGAAGAGTCCTTGAACCTTGATGATCAAGAGTCTTTGTCCTATTTAGAACTCAATGAGAACTTAGCTCTTTTAGAGCAAAGCAGCGAAGCGGCAAAGAGTGTCCAGCAACAACTGTTTCCTCCAAGCCGTGTTGAATATAGCGATGTCGTTATCGATTACAGCCTATTTAACACCGATGAGGTAAGTGCCCACTTTATCGATACCGCCATGATAGATGAAAAACATGTGATGATGTACATGGCACATTTCCATCCCCATGATAACCGAGCGGCGTTTGCTTCAGTTTTATTGAAGAGTTTCGTTAACCATAAGCTTAAGCTCTTCAGGAACGGCGTGTCACAGGTCGTTATCGACCCTTTTAATATGCTGGTTTATCTTAATGACCGAATGACGAAGTCTGGGCTTGGTATTGTCGTCGATATGACCTATATCGTTGTCGATTTAACTAATTACCGGGCATCAATAGCCAAAGCTGGAAACGAATTTCGCTGTTACTTAAAAAATAGCGAGGGGCTGTCTCCTATCGCACTAGCAGACTCTTTACAGCTAGGAATGGCAAATTGGAGCAAGCCCAGTGTTCAGTTTAGAACTTTACTCTTTGGTGAAAAGTTGTGTATTTCAACGCTAGTGAGTGAACACAAACAACTGCTTTTAGACAACCAATTCCATGGACTAATTCATCAGCCAGAAACCGAGCCTGGTGGGTATATGCAGCTTTCTTTAAAATAAGGTTCTAGGAGGAGCAGGTTATAGGCTCTAGGAAGAGCTTTATAGATTGTACTCGTTTTGTTTATTCAAGGATGAATGTATGAAAACTCTAACTTTTGAGAACTTAGATGTTTGGAAGAGAACGTCAAGACTTAGCTGCGATATTTACCATTTATTTTAAGGCTGTAATGATTTCGGTTTTAAAGATCAAATAACCCGTGCGGCTCTTTCAATTCCGTCAAATATCGCTGAAGGTGAAGAAAGGCAAACGTCTAAAGAGTCTGCTCGTTTTCTATAATATTCAAAGGGCTCTGCAGGCGAGTTGGTTACTCAACTATATATCGCAATTGAAGTTGGGCTCGTGAATAAGAATGAGGCAATAAAGTTAATTGATGGAGCTAAGCAGATATCATCAATGCTAGCGGCCCTCATTTTAATTCGAAAAAGACTGTGAAGATCTTGAACTAATTCTCCCTTAAACAAAAAATGCTTCGTATTACTACGAAGCATTTTATTGTATTGCTAGAACCTAGAACCTAGAACCTAGAACCTAGAACCTAGAACCTAGAACCTAGAACCTATCTTCTAATAGCTTCATGCTCTGCAGTAATAGCGATTTCTTCTGTCAAAGCTTCTTCTTCAGTATGCGGGCCACCTTCAGCGCCATGCATCCAGTCAACAAGCTTGTCAGCAAGGAAGTAAAGAACAACACCAGAAATTGCAGCTACAATCGCGATACCTGCGAAGATAGACATTGCATTAGCAAGTTGCTCTTCTTTAGCGCCACTGTGACCAATCATAGAGCCCACAACACCGGCAACAAAGTTAGCTGCGGCGATGAATAGGAACCATGCGCCCATCATTAACGATGCAATACGCAGTGGAGCAAGCTTGGTCACCATAGATAGACCAATAGGTGATAGACATAATTCACCCATTGTATGGAAGAAGTATGCACCCACTAACCACCACATGCTTGATTTAGCACTAGCGTCACCGTCCATTTGTAAAACGGCACCGATCATGAATAGGAAACCAATACCTAGTAGTACTAGACCTAGTGCAAATTTCACTGGAGAGTTTGGTTCATTTTTGCCTAAACGGATCCAGATAGAGGCAATCACAGGAGCAAATAAAACAATAAAGATAGCGTTTAAAGATTGGAAGTAAGTGGTTGGGACTTCCCAGCCGCCAATCATACGATCAGTAAAGTCGTTAGTGAATAGGTTCATCAGGCCGCCGGCCTGTTCAAAACCTGCCCAGAATATGATGGTAAACAGACCCATAACCATAATCACTTTAATGCGATCGCGTTCAATCTTAGTTAAAGGTTCTTTACGCACTTGACCAGATTCAGCAGCTTTCTGCTTTTCTAGTTTTGCAGCAGGAACGGTACCGATATCGCCAAGTAATTTTTGAGCAAATACAAATTGAATGATTAGCGAAAGAATCATACCAATACCAGCACAGAAGAAACCTGCCTGCCAGTTATTGATGAAAACTTCTTTACCGTCAACGATAGCGCTATGACCAAAGTTAGTATAAGCCCAGGCTACTACAAAACCAGATAATGCCGCGCCTAAGTTAATACCCATGTAGAAGATAGTGAATGCGCCGTCACGACGGTGATCACCTTCTTCATATAAGTCACCTACCATGGTTGAGATGTTTGGCTTGAAAAGACCATTACCAATGATCAGGGTACCTAAACCAATGTAGAATACCATGGTTGCAGAGCCTGGAACCCACTCATGTGGAGCAGCTAACAAGAACTGACCAGCAGCCATCAATGCGCCACCGATATAAATCGATTTACGTTGGCCCAAAATATTATCGGCTAACCAACCGCCGAAAAGTGGCGTAAGGTAAACTAGCGCGGTAAATGTTCCGTATAGCGAAAGGGCATCAGCCTGTGTCCAACCAAGACCACCACCACCTTGATTACTGACTTGGTCTACTAGATAAAGCACCAAGATCGCGCGCATTGCGTAATAACTAAAACGTTCCCATAACTCTGTTGTAAACAACAGGAATAGTCCCGTTGGATGCCCGAGCATCGTCCCCTTGGGTTTTGCTGCGTTCATGTATTGTTCCACCTTCGCTTGTGATTGCCTGCAGTTCAATGATCACTACAGAAATTTGATTTACTTAAATTATTACAGCTTTGAATGCACACAATCAGTTAAGAGTGTTAAATCTAGCGTGATTTTGTAATCCAATAAGCTGTTTTATTGTGGGCTTGTATTCTAGTTTTTATCATTTGGCGTTAAAAATAGCGTCAAATGCGATAAAGCCTACCTTATATACCCTTTATAGACGGCTAAAGTCAATTTTGAAAAAGTAACTGTCGACTTAATGACCACTTAAGACTTGCCTACTGAGTGGGTGGTTGGAAATGAGACTTCTAATCTCTGCTTTGGTCTGTCACCACTTCCAATTAAGGCAACAAATTTGTTAGTATTCGTGCGGTGAATGGGAAGTCCCGACTGTGTAAGTGCAGTTGTTGAATTTAAAGATGAGAGAGTGAAATGAAGGCTTGGTATCTATTATATTGCAAGTCTCGAGGCGAGTCCCGAGCGCAGCAAAACCTGGCTCTTCAGCAGATTGATACCTATCTGCCTACCTACCCAGAAGAAAAGTTAGTAAAAGGACAATCTACAGTAAGGCGAGTCTTGCTGTTCCCTAGTTATTTATTTGTTCATTTCGACCCCGAAATTACTAGCGTAGCTAAGATCCATAACACCAGAGGTGTGATCAGGATCGTTGGCTGTAAAGAACTCATGACGCCTATCGATGACAGTATTATTCACGCCATTAAAATGCGTGAACATAGATTGATGTCAGAACTTTCCCCCATAGAGGCAGCGCCAACAATCGAGCCAGAGATGGAACGAGGAGATAAAGTGTGCTTTACCGAAGGGCCATTTGCAGAACTCGAAGGGATCTTCGATGAGGCTAATGGTGAGAAGCGTTGCTTTGTTCTGTTTGACCTAATGGGTAAGCAACAGCGAGTTGCAATAAAGAAAGACTCAATAAAACCGGTTAAATAGCAGTAATGCTTGTTCAGTTTAAGCTTAACGAATTCGGTGTGCGAATCTTACTATCTATTGTGTAAGATATTTGCCATGGCGCATTATTATCGTGAAAGTTTTTTGGTGGTTATTTGATAGATAATCCTGGTTTTTATCTGTTTACTTGAGTCGTGAGGCTTGTGCTTAAACGATCAGAAAAATCAAACGTTTTTGGATGAATAGAGCGAATAATCTAACGGCATAGGGCTCAGACGACGAGATAAACCGCAGACGAAAATGTTGTTCGTTTGAGGCCATAAGTCGCAAAAGCTTAATTAGTAAAGTTCACAACTGTGTAAAGAATCGGCAACTGAATCTAGCTAAGGGTTAGAGTTACTGCTCAAGTGAAGCCATTAGTGTATAATTCCGCGCTGCTTGAGTCGGAGTTGTAGGTATACTCAGTTGTTATCTTGTAGTTGAAATATTAGTTACACGGTAATTACGTAGAGCTTAATGTACGTAATCGTCTCACGGCACGAGAGGTACCGTCAGTTGCTAAGGCTGAGGAGTACTGTAGCCTGAGTAGAAAATGAACATGAAATAAGAGTAGTAGCAAGCCTAGTACATAAACTGCTGAGTAACAAATAGCCAAAGTTAAAGTAAGCAGAATTTTAGCAAGCAGCAGAGTAACAAAGTTAATTTAAGTTAGGCGCACGAGCTGAATTTAACTTAAATTAATTTGAAAATGACACAAAATCAGACATATCCGCAACGCGGATGGGCACTTTGGAAGCCGCAATCCATGGGCGGTAGCGTGTCTGAAAGCTAAGAAGAGCGCTGCGCTTCTAGATCCTAGGACGTTCGCAGGCTCACTTAATAGGACGCTTTGCTGCTAGGAAAGGCAAAAGAAAGATCAACAGAAAATACTATTTGGCTTTTGATGTTGTGATTTTCCTAGGTTCTAGAACCTAGGATCTATCTTTTACCTAGGACCTTCTTTAAGTAGGTTGGGCTTTAGCCCATCAGCACATGTTACAAAATCAAAAGAATTGACGGCATAAATGCCGACCTACAATGATTCTTACGCTTTTCCTAGGATCTCAAACCTAGGATCTATCTTTTACCTAGTACCTTCTTTAAGTAGGTTGGGCTTTAGCCCATCAGCACTTGTTACAAAATCAAAATAATCGACGGCATAAATGCCGACCTACAATGATTAACACGCTTTCCTAGGACCTAGAACCTAGAAGGAGCAACGCGACGCTCTCGCAGTGACATTCAATTGATACAAACAGTCACGTCCTAGCAGCGCAGCGTCCTTCTTTGTTTACCGTAAGCGAAGCGTTCTGTATGACATTCATTTAGACAAACAGTCACGTGCCGTGAGGCCGTAGGCCGTTCGTCTTAGCTTTAAGATTTTGCTTTTCCTAGGACCTCGAACCTAGGATCTTTTATTTAAACCTAGGACCTAGGACCTGTCTTTCACCTAGGACCTTTTCTGATTTTAACCCTCTCTCGGAGATTACTGGTGCTTAACAAGACTAAAAAATTCATCATTGCTGGTATGTCAGCGCTGATATTGCTATCAGGGCAGGCGAGTGCTATCACGCCTTCTCCACAAATGATGGAACAATTTAAAAATCTTCCAGCATCTGAGCAGCAACGCTTAGCTAAACAGTATGGTATCGATCCTTCAATGCTTGGCGGTGGCAGTAGCTCACAGCCACAGCTTGAAAATCCAAACTTAGTTAATCAACGCGCCCAGTACGACGAGAATGGTCAGTTAATTCAAACAGATCAGTTTGGTAATCCAGTTGATGCATTTGGCAAACCGCTAAAGGATAAGTCCGATGAGCAACTTAAGTTCGAAGAAGATGCAGCTAAAAAAGAGTTAAAGCGTTTTGGCTATGACTTGTTTGCAGGCGAACCAACCACTTTTGCGCCAGTATCAGATGTCCCAGTACCGAGCGAATATTTAGTCGGCCCTGGCGACAACATAAAAGTACAGCTTTTTGGCAAAGACAATAAAGAGTACGACCTTGTTATTAATCGTGAAGGTGTAATCCAATTTCCAGAGCTTGGTCCAATCACTGTTGCAGGGTTAACCTTTAGCGAACTGCGCGAAACCTTATCAGAGCGTATCAATCAGCAGATGATTGGTATTCAGTCAAATATCACCATGGGTGAATTACGCTCAATCCGTATTTTTGTTGCGGGTGATGCCTACAAACCTGGTTCTTACACAGTATCTAGCCTTTCTACTATCACCCAAGCTTTGTTTGTAGCTGGTGGTGTAAACGAAATCGGTTCGCTACGAAATATTCAAGTCAAACGTAACGGCAAGCTAGTCGGTAGTATGGACTTATATGATCTGCTACTTCGTGGTGATGCTTCTGGCGATATCAATTTACGTTCTGGCGATGTGGTATTTATCCCTGCTGTAGGCGGCTTAGTCAGCGTAACTGGTGAAGTACGTCGCCCAGCCATCTATGAGCTTAAAAAGCATGAAACAATGGCGCAAGTCATTGAGATGGCAGCAGGCATAAAGCCTGGTGCTTATCCAAGACGCAGCAGCGTTGAACGTTTTAATGCAAATAGCCTTAAGACGATTCTAAATGTTGATTTAACTACTCAAGCTGGTAAAGCGACTAAAGCTGTTGCTGGCGATGTTATCCGTGTTAAAAGCGCGACAACGCAATATGAAGATGCAATCACTGTAGTGGGCGCCGTTGTAAGACCAGGTAAATACCAGTGGTATCAAGGGCAGAAAGTCAGTGATTTGGTGCCTTCAATTTGGGGCGACTTATCAGTGTCGGCCGACCTTGAATACGCAATCATCGTACGTGAAATCAATAAGCAAGGTGACATTCAGGTTTATCAATTCTCTCCAGCAAAAGCTATTAACGGTAAGGTCGCTTCACAAGACTTAACTTTGCAGGCTCGAGATAAAGTTATCTTCTTTAACTTTAGCGACCTAACTCAAAACCGTTATGAGCTAAATAAGCTAGTAAAAGATCGAGTTCAGAAGGTTCAGTCATTAGCGGGCAATTCATTAATTGGTAACGATCTGTTTGAAGCTGGGTTTTCACAATTAAACCAGAAAAAGTTTGCCGATCGCTCAGAACTAGGTGGCGTGGCCATTAACAGTCAAGGCGTAGAGCAAGACCCAACAGCCAAAGCGATAAAAGGCGAAGTCAACAAGATGTTGGTTAACCTGTTTGAAGACAGTGACCTAATCAAGCTAAGTGGTGAGATGAATCGTGGTGAATTACTTTACCCCATCATTATGAAGCTCAATAGCCAAGGGCGTGCAGGTAACGGTGTTGCCGCTGTTGCAGTTAACGGCCGAGTGAATAATCCAGGCATCTACCCACTAACAGTTAATGCACGTATTAAAGACCTGATCACTGCTGCTGGCGGACTGGAAGAAGGTGCCTATACGCCGCGTGCAGAATTAACCAGTACCTATACAACGGTTGATGGTTCAGCGATTAAGCATACCAATATTGCTTTAGAAGCTGCACTGCAAGGTGACGAAACCCAGAATATTGCAATCAAAGGTCGTGATATTTTAACCGTGATGACAACACCAGACTGGCAAGAGAATAAGTCGGTTGAAATTCGCGGTGAAGTTAAGTTCCCTGGTACCTACAACATTCGCCGTGGTGAAACCCTAGCCGATGTATTAAAGCGTGCTGGTGGTTTTACCGAATATGCCTATTTACCTTCTTCTGTATTTGTGCGCGAATCTGTGCGTCAACAAGAGCAGTTAGAGATTAAAAAGTTGGCAGACCAACTACGCCGTGATATCGCCACTCGTGGTGTATCAAAAGACGGTAATGTTGTTAATTATACCGACGCTCAATTGATGTTAACCGACTTGGAAACAATCCAAGCGGTAGGGCGTTTGGTAGTTGATTTATCAGCTATATCTGTTGGTATTAAGCAGGCAGACCTCCAGCTAGAAGATCAAGACGTACTCTATATTCCATCAACTAAGCAGACTATTGCGGTTATGGGCGAAGTACAGCACGCAGCAACCCATAGATTTAAAGAAGGTCAAACTCTCGACCAATACTTAGCCATGTCAGGTGGTGCAAGAGAACGCGCCGATGATGACAGAACCTATGTGATAAAGGCAGACGGTTCAGTAATGCTACCAAACCGTTCTATCTGGTTCAGTAATGAGTCAAGCCTACAGCCAGGCGACACCATCATTGTGCCACTCGATACCGAGTACAAAGACAACCTAACACTTTGGACGCAAGTCACCAGTATCATCTACAACACAGCAGTAGCATTCGCCACAGTCGCAAATCTTTAAAAATAAGGTTTGAGGAACAGCAGGTCCTAGGTCCTAAAACCTGGGCTTTAAAAGCAGCAGCCTAAACCTAATAGCCAAGGATGGTGTTCGGTGAAATTATTTGCATTTCAAGATTTGGAAGTATGGAAGCGGGCAAGTCGTTTAGCTTGCGAGATATACAAAGAGCTGAATACTTGCCGCGATTTCGGTTTAAAAGACCAAATTACCCGAGCCGCGGTTTCGATTGCCTCTAATATTGCAGAGGGTGAAGAGAGGGAATCTAAGGCCGAGTCAGCAAGATTTCTTTACTTCGCAAAAGGCTCTTCAGGTGAGCTTGCAACTCAAATTTACATCGCCATAGAAATAGGCGTAATCGAAAAGCAAATTGGCTTGAAGCTAATTAAAGAAGCTAGAGAAATTTCAGCAATGTTAGGTGCTTTGATAAAGATTAGAAAAGGCTGTGTTAGATAAACTTCAGCTGATTACAATATCAAACCTAACATCTAATTTTAAATTACATGCGGAACCTGCACCTAGGAACTAGAACCTAGGACCTAGGACCTTTATATAATGAATAAGCAAGTACAACAAAATCACACAGACGCACAGTTTCCGCATATGAACCCCGTTCATAATCCGGTCGAAGATGAAATCGATCTTCGCGAACTCTTTTCAGTCATCTGGCAGGGCAAATGGCTAATCATTGCCATCACAGCTATTTTCGCTATTGGCTCCGTTATCTTCGCCCTAATGCAGCCAAATACCTATAAATCTGAGGCCTTACTTGCACCAGCAAGTGAAGAGCAAGGTGGTGGACTAAGCGCATTAGCAGGTCAGTTTGGGGGGCTTGCAAGCATGGCAGGCATAAACCTTGGCGGTGGTGGTGGTGTTGATAAGACTCAAATGGCTATAGAGGTGATGAAATCACGCCAATTCGCAAGTCAATTCATCCAAAGCCACAATATCTTGCCGGAGCTTATGGCTGCAGATAAGTGGGATATGGCAACTGATGCGCTTGTTTATGACAGCGAGCTTTATAACCCGCAAACTAAAACTTGGTTGCGTGAAGTAAAAGCGCCATTCAAGCCAGAACCTTCAATGCAAGAAGCATTTAAAGAGTTCACTAAAGTTATAGCGGTTAATTCTGCAAAAGATACTGGCATGGTCACAATCTCAGTTGAACATCTATCACCTAGCGTTGCACAGCAGTGGGTGACTTGGTTAGTCGAAGATATTAACAAGGTGATGAAAGAGCGAGATGTTACAGAAGCTCATCGCAGTAGTGAGTTTTTGGAAACTCAAATCGCTAAAACCAACGTAGCTGACATTCGTACTATTCTCTATCAACTTATTGAAGAGCAAACCAAGACTATTATGTTTGCTGAAGTACGCGACGAATATGTATTTAAAACGATTGATCCAGCTTTAGTTCCTGAAGAAAAAGCTGGCCCTAAGCGTGCGTTGATATGCGTCTTAGGTACCATGCTTGGTGGCATGCTAGCCGTAATGATTGTCCTAATAAGACATTTTGTAAGGAAAGAAGATTAGGGCTCTTTCTCTTATAGTTTCTAGCAGCGAAGCGCTCTAGCATTCTAGAGTCTTCTTTGAAACTTAAACCTAAGGCTTCAAGGGAAGGCGCGCATTTAAGTGAATATGAGCGACTGTCTCTAAATGGATTTAAAGTGTCTCAGCTTGGTTCTACAGGCTGAGATTGGAAAGTGTGATTATTCAATTCACAACGTCTAAATTGAACTTGTTTTTAGACAAGTAATACATCTTGGAAACATAAAAATGAAAATTTTAGTCACAGGTGGAGCTGGTTTCATCGGCTCTGCAGTCGTGCGTCATATCATCAATAATACACAAGATAGTGTTATCAATGTCGATAAATTAACTTACGCTGGTAACCTCGAATCTTTATCAAGCATTGAGTCAAATGAACGTTATGTCTTCGAACAAGTTGATATTTGTGACCGCGCCGAATTAGACCGAGTTTTCGCACAATGCCAACCCAATGCTGTTATGCATTTAGCTGCAGAATCTCATGTTGATCGTTCTATCACCGGTCCCGCTGATTTCATCCAGACGAATATCGTCGGCACCTATACGCTTCTTGAAGCAACAAGAGCGTATTGGAACACATTGTCAAAAGGTGCTAAGCAAGCATTTCGTTTCCATCATATATCAACCGATGAAGTCTATGGCGATTTACCGCACCCTGACGAAGTCGAAAGTGGAAAAGAGTTACCGTTATTTACAGAAACGACAGCATACGAACCTTCAAGCCCTTACTCTGCATCTAAGGCTAGTTCTGATCATCTTGTTCGTGCTTGGTTAAGAACTTATGGCTTACCAACGATAGTAACCAACTGTTCAAATAACTATGGTCCATACCACTTCCCTGAAAAGCTTATTCCATTAGTTATTTTAAATGCATTAGAAGGAAAACCACTACCTATCTACGGTAAAGGCGATCAAATTCGAGATTGGTTATATGTTGAAGACCACGCTAGAGCACTTTATAAAGTCGTTACAGAGGGGCTTGTAGGCGAAACATACAATATCGGTGGTCATAACGAAAAACAGAACTTAGAAGTCGTTCAAACCATTTGTTCAATCTTGGATTTTTTAGTTCCAAAGGAAACTAAGTATAGCCAACAAATTACTTATGTAACTGATAGACCGGGACATGACAGACGGTATGCGATAGATTCAAGTAAAATGCAACGTGAACTCGGATGGACGCCAGTAGAAACTTTTGAAACCGGCCTTAGAAAGACTATTGAATGGTATTTGACTAATAAAGAGTGGTGTCAACACGTGCAAGATGGAAGTTACCAGCGTGAACGTCTAGGTGTAGAGTCAATGACTACAAAGGAAAAAGTGTAATGAAAGGTTTAGTATTAGCGGGAGGCAGTGGCACACGTTTATATCCCATCACAATGGGAATATCTAAACAATTGTTGCCAGTATACGACAAACCGATGATTTACTATCCGATCTCAGTATTAATGTTGGCTGGTATTCGCGAGATCTTAATCATTACTACGCCAGAGGATAATGCAAGTTTTAAAAGATTATTAGGAGATGGTAGTCAGTTTGGTATTGAAATTGAGTATGCAATTCAACATAGTCCTGATGGTTTAGCACAAGCCTTTATTATTGGTGAAGAGTTTATCGGAGAAGACTCTGTTTGTTTAGTCCTTGGTGATAATATTTTTTATGGTCAAGGCTTTTCGCCAATGCTTATTGACGCTTCAAAAAAAGAAGTCGGGGCTACAGTATTTGGCTATAAAGTAAAAGATCCAGAACGTTTTGGTGTTGTTGATTTCAACACAGATATGAAAGCAGTATCGATTGAAGAAAAACCCGCAAAGCCAAAATCAAATTACGCTGTAACAGGTTTATACTTCTATGATAATCAAGTTGTAAATATTGCCAAAACAATTAAACCTTCTGAGCGCGGAGAGTTGGAAATAACTTCTATTAACCAAGTTTACTTAGAAAAAGGTGAATTGAATGTTGAGTTATTAGGAAGGGGCTTCGCTTGGTTGGATACTGGAACTTATGAAAGTTTATTAGAGGCGGGACAGTTTGTAGCGACTGTTGAGCACCGTCAAGGGAATAAAATAGCTTGTCTTGAAGAGATTGCATTAAATAATAATTGGTTGAACACTAAACAGGTTATAGCCCTTGCTGACCCTTTAAGAAAAAATAGCTATGGTCAATATCTACTGGACTTGTGCAGGAATGAATTATGAGTTTAATAAAAACAATACAATTTAATAAGTTCGGTGATGAACGAGGGAGCTTGGTCTCACTAGAAAGTTTTGAGAATATTCCTTTCGATATCAAACGAGTTTATTACCTTTATGGGATGAGTAGTCATTTGCCTCGAGGTTTTCATGCACATAAAGAACTAGTTCAGGTAGCGGTTTGTGTTAAAGGGTCTTGCTCAATTTTAATGGATGATGGCAAAAGTAAAGATTCTATAAAATTAGACGATCCCAGTCTAGGATTATTAATTGATGCTATGCAATGGCATGAAATGAGCGGTTTTTCTGAAGACTGCGTATTAATGGTTTTGGCTAGTGAAAATTATAATGAAGCTGATTATATTCGAAATTATAAGGATTATTTATGTTTGATGGAATAATATCTTTTGTAGAATATGATGAACTATTCTTGGATAAGTCATGGCTTTGGTTAAATGATCCAGAAATTAAAGAATTGACATTAACCCCTAATTTCACCAAAAAACAACAGCAAACATTCTTTGATAATCTTTCTGAACGAGAAGATTATAAAATTTGGGGAGTAAAGCATGATGGTTATGCTATTGGTGTTGTAGGCTTAAAAAATATAACAGAATATGATGTGGAATATTTTGGTTATATAGGTGAAAAGCAATATTGGGACAGAGGTATGTTTAAATATCTCTTTAAACATATATTGGAAGAATGTCTGCTGTTGAATTTATCAACTATTTACCTTCATGTTTCGTCAAATAATAAACGTGCGATAAAAGCCTATGTTAATAAAGGGTTTTATGAAGTTGAAACATTAAACGAAATTATGAAATTGGAATTTAAGTTATAACATGATTACAAATAATGAACTTACATCATTAAAAAACATCAATGAAGGACAATCTGTTAAAAGTGAAATCCTTTATTCATCTCGAAAGTTTAATTTCTTTAATAGAAATAAATGCGATTATGTCTATACACATTTTGACTCTAAAATGTCAATGTTCTTCGGTGTAAAGGACAATGTGCTTATAGCTCCTTTTAGCGCGCCTTTTGCTCTTCCTCGATATGTAACAGATTTTGTTAAATATAGTCATGTTTACGATTTTTTTGAAGCGTTAAAAAATGATATTGAAGAATCGAATATTGAAAAGGTAAAGTTAACTATTCCTCCTGGATTTTACAATGAAAATATTATTTCAAAAATGTCTCATAGTTTAAATTCGTTAGGTTTTGAATTGCTATATAAAGATTTAAACTCTCATATTTCGCTGAAAAATGAACCATTCGAAAACTTACCTTCTAAATGTAGAAACAAAATACGCGCTAGTGAAAAGCATAATAACAGCATTGTTCATGCAGTTACATTAGAAGAAAAAGAACGTGCATATAATATAATAAAAGAAAATAGAGTGTTAAAAGGATACCCTCTTAGATTGAGTTGGGAACAAGTTAAGGACACAATCACTAACGTAGCTAAGGCAGAGTTTTTTATTTCAGTGACAAATGACGTTGATTCGGCTGCTGCGATGATTTTTGAAGTGAGTGATAATGTTGCTCAGGTTATATATTGGGGGGCAAACCAGTCCGGCGAAAAAAGTCATTCAATGTATTACTTACCATTCAAGGTAATTGAATATTACAAATCAAGAGGATTTGATTATTTAGATATTGGCCCTAGTAGTGAAGAAGGAGTTATCAATGCAGGACTTAATGAATATAAACAAATGATAGGCTGTATCAATACTTTGAAAGAAACATGGGTATACAATAAATGATTGATTTTTTAAACCTTAAAGACATTAATGCTCGATATGCAAAAGATTTAAAAGAAGCTTGCTCTAGGGTTATTGACTCTGGCTGGTACGTGTTAGGTAATGAAGTAAGTGAATTTGAAAAAGAGTTCTCTAATTATTGTCAGACAAAGTATTGTTTGGGAGTTGCCAATGGACTGGATGCCTTAATATTAATTATTCGAGCTTACATTGAGTTAGGCGTTTTCAAAAAAGGCGACGAAATTATTGTGCCTTCAAATACCTATATAGCATCCATTTTAGCCATTTCAGAAAATGGCTTGACTCCTGTTTTAGTCGAGCCAGACATAGATACTTTTAATTTAGACCCCAAAGGTATTGAGGTTGCTATAACCCCTAAAACCAAAGCCATTTTAACGGTACATTTGTATGGACAAGTTACTGGGATGGACGAAATCAATTCAATTGCTAAAAAGTATGACTTGAAGGTTATTGAAGATTGTGCACAGGCTCACGGCGCTTTGTATACTAATAAAAAAAGCGAAGTCAAGAAAGTCGGTTGCTTAGGTGACGCCGCAGGATTCAGCTTTTATCCAGGTAAAAATTTAGGAGCATTGGGAGATGCCGGAGCAATAACTACGAGTGATACTGAACTTGCAAATACTATCGCTGCTCTGCGAAACTACGGTTCTCATGAAAAGTACATGAACCTTTATAAAGGGGTTAACAGTAGATTGGATGAAATTCAAGCCGCTATGTTACGCGTTAAGTTGCGTTATTTGGACAGAGAAATCGTTGCTAGAAAGGCTGTTGCTGATGCGTACTTAAAGGGAATATATAATCCGCTTATTAAATTGCCTATGGTAGAACAGCCTGATTCTCACGTTTGGCATTTGTTCGTTATTACAACTAACGAACGCGAAAAATTATCTAAATACCTGACTGATAATAAAATACAGTCGTTAATTCATTATCCGATACCTCCACATAAGCAAGAAGCATATAAAGAGCTTAATAATTATAACTTTCCAATTTCAGAAAAGATTCATGAGCAGGTAATTAGTATTCCTATTAGTTCAGCAATAACAAATGAACAAATTAATAGGGTTATAGAAACTCTTAATAATTTCAAGTGATTAGAGGCGAGTATGCAATTGTTTTTATTGGGTGCTGGGCGTCCTGCAAATGGCAATAAACCATCAGCTTTAAAGTCCATAGCAAGAAATACTAAAGCTATGGACTGGCAGCTTCATGGCTTTGAAACTGTAATAAATTCGAACGATATTCATTTTCTTGGCGGATACCATGTCGATGAAGTTAAAGATTGTTATCCAAATTTGAATATTTCTATAATTCCAGACTGGGAGAATAAGAGTGTTCTTCAAACTTTATTAAATGCTCCATTTAACCATAGTTCAGTTTTCGTTACTTATTCTGATACGGTCTTTAGAAAAAGCACTATTGATAAGATTTGTAATCTTGAAGCAGATGTTGTCTTTGGAGTAGACTTTAATTGGAAAGACCGTTTTGATTCACGTTCTCAAAAAGATATTGATTCCGCAGAAGTATTAACCTTGAATGGCCAAGAAGTTGAGTTTACCGGATTGGTTAAATTTAGTTCAAGAGCCGCTCTTATCATTTCTGAGTTAAAAGAACATAAAATAAATGGTAATTTAATCGATCTTATATGGTTGTTACGCGATAATGGCTTGAAAGTAGTTCATTATGATGTTGGCAATAATTGGGCTGAATTCAACTCTCAGGATGATATCGCACATTTTATCCTAGGAACGAAGGCCGAAACACTCGCTAGACTTGAGCCTGTAGTTAGGAAAAGTCATATTGGAAGGCAAATTAGCTTTTCAACTCGAGAATGGCTTGATAATAAGCAATCAATTATTGAGTTAATTTGTAAGGAATTTGAAGGACAGAAGCTAGTTGTTCGCAGTAGTTCAAAGGGTGAAGATAATTGGTTTTCTTCAAATGCAGGTGGTTTTGAGAGTCTATTAAATGTCAATGTCAATAGTGACGATATCATAGAGGCTGTTGAAACAGTAATAGAATCTTACGGTACAAAAAGAGCCGGTGATGATCAAGTTTTGGTCCAAGAGTTTTTAAGTGATGTTAAACTCTCCGGAGTAATTTTTACCTGTGGGCTAGAATCAGGATCGCCATACTATCGGTTCAACTTTGATGATAAAACATCTTCAACTGAATCTGTAACCGCAGGAATACAAGCAGATTTAAGAACAGTTCTTGTCAGTAAAATTAAATCTGGCGGTCTTTTTACCGTTGCGCCTGAATTGAAGCCAGTTTTGGAAGCTGTACAAGAATTAGAGCAATTGCTTAATTATGACAAGTTAGATATTGAGTTTGCCATTGATGAATCGAATATAGTACATATATTTCAAATTAGGCCCGTGACAGTTAATCATGTTGGCTTAGAAGTCGATGTTAAGGATGTGGAACAGTATTTAAAAGAATCTGTGAGTAGATTCAAAACACAACAACATGCAGTTTCTTCTATTTATGGCGACAGAACTTTGTTTGCTAATATGCCAGACTGGAATCCTGCTGAAATAATTGGAACGAGACCGAAACCTTTTGCATTCAGTCTCTACAGGCAATTGATAACAAATGATATATGGGCGCAACAGCGTGCTGAATTTGGTTATCGTGATGTTCGTCCATATCCATTATTAGTTTCCTTTTCTGGACAACCATATGTAGACGCTAGAGCTAGTTTAAACTCATTCATTCCTAAAGCACTTTCAGAAAACTGTGCGGAAAGAATAGCGAAAGCTTACATTAGTATACTTGCAAGTAACCCCCATTATCATGATAAAATCGAATTTGAGGTTGCGTTTACGATTTGGACTCCTGATTTTGTAGATGAGGCTTCGAAACGCTTAATTCCGTACGGCGTAACTCAACAGGATATAGAAGAATTAGAAGTAGCATTGAAATTGATAACATCTAATGCTTTAGTAAGGCTTTCGGATGATATCAAGTCAATCAATAAGATTACATGTGCCAGCTTGAATGATTTACAAAAAAATATCGTTCCTTTAGATAAAGCATATAATCTTCTTTATGATTGTAAAAGATATGGTACGTTAGCATTTGCACATGCAGCAAGGGCTGGTTTTGTTGCGACTACGTTCTTAAAGTCTTTAGTTTCAACAAACGTATTCACAGATGTTCGTAGATTAGAATTCCTGAAAAGTTTTGATACAGTTGCGGGGATATTTGAAAAAGATAAATATAAATTTTATTGTGGTGAATTATCTCTTGAAAATGTAGTAAGTAAATATGGGCATTTACGGCCTGGTACTTATGAAATAACAACAAACGCGTACTGGGAAAATCCACAGAAGTATATTGTATCCAATATTGATGGTAATGAACCTTCCGAAGAAATAGAATTTATTTTAACAGAAGAGGAATTAAAAGGTATATCAGGTCTACTGTTAGAGCTTGGTACTAATATTTCACCAGTTGATTTTATTCGTTATTTAAAAGAGGCTACACAAGCGCGGGAGTTCGTAAAATTTGAGTTTACTAAAAATTTAAGCAAAGCGCTAGATATGTGCGTTTTGTTTGGTATGGCAGCTGGTATTAGTAGGGATGACCTATCTTTCTTAGAGTTTAGTGACTTAGAGCAGTTAAAACTTAATACCGTATCATTAGAGACTGTTAAGTCTTTAATTAAAAGAAGGAAGCAAGAATATAGTATCACATGCTCAATAGAATTACCTTCTTTGATAAAATCTGAATTTGATTTTTATAGTTTTGAACGATTTGCATCGCAACCTAATTTTGTAACAATTGGTAAAGCAGAAGGAACTCTTAAGATCCTCGATAATGAGACGGCTGATGCTTTGAAGGGAGTTATTGTAATGATTCCTCAGGCTGATCCTGGTTATGATTGGTTATTTGGTCATGAAATCGGTGGGTTAATAACAAAATATGGAGGAGCAAACTCTCATATGGCTATTAGGGCTGCCGAGATTGGTTTGCCTGCTGCAATAGGGGTTGGTGAAAAGTTGTATGAAAAAATTACAATGATGAAGAGAGTTGAGCTTGACTGTGCTAATCAAACTATTAGAGAAGTAGAATGAAACTTGTAGGCGTTACGCAGCGAGTTGATAATATTGAGCATTATTTTGAGCGAAGAGATTGTTTAGATCAAAGATGGTCAGACTTCTTTAATCGACTAGGCTATTTAGTAATCCCACTTCCTAATATAGCTAAAGAGCGAGTTTCAAAACTTTGTGATAAGTTACAACTTGACGCTATTCTCTTGAGTGGAGGGAATTCTATAGCTGAATTAAACCCATCTGCAAAAGATTCGGCTCCAGAAAGAGATGAATTTGAAAAAGAAATAGTCAACTATGCGATTCAAAACAATATTCCTCTAGTAGGTGTTTGTAGAGGGATGCAGCTTCTTAATATTCATTTAGGTGGAAGTCTATGTGCACTTGACGGACATATTGCCACCAGACACGCTATAGAATCTCCAGAAAATAATCAATTATTTAATCGTATAGTGAATAGTTATCATGCTTGGGGTATTAGGCCTCAAGACTTAGCTTTGTCTTTAAATCCATTGGCATACGACGATAAAGGAAACGTTGAGGCATTTTATTCTACATCAGAAAAGCAGCTTGGTTTGATGTGGCACCCTGAAAGAGAAGAACAATTTAATCAGTTCGATATTCAAATCATAAGTGAGTTTTTAAAATGACAAAAGTACTAATTTTAGCGGCTGGGCAAGGCTCTCGGCTTCGTCCTATAACCAATGACAGACCGAAGTGTTTAGTACCTTTACTAGGAAAGTCTTTATTACAAAGGCAGACGGACGTGTTAAAGAGTGCAGGTTTAAATAATATCCATATAGCAACAGGCTATAGGGCAGATCAGATTGAAAAGCTTGGGTATGAAACTTCTTTTAATCCATTATTCGATCAAACAAACATGGTTGAGTCATTATTTTCTGCACAGTCGTTTATCGAAGGTGAGGAAGATTTAGTTATTGCATACGGTGATATAGTGTATCAGAAAGATAATCTTGATAAACTATTAAGCTCTAACGACGAAATTGCTTTAATGATAGATAGAGAGTGGAGAGCATTTTGGTCATTGCGCTTAGAAAACCCACTTGATGATGCGGAAACATTAAAGTTAGATAGCTCTGATTTTGTAGTAGAGCTTGGTAAGAAAACAGAGTCATATGATGATGTGCAAGGTCAATATACAGGTCTAATTAAAATACGTGGAGATAAGGTAAGTGACTTTATTTCGTTCTACAACTCGCTTGATAGAAGTAGAAATTATGACGGGCAAAATTTTATTAACATGTATATGACTAGTTTCCTCCAGATGATGATTGATTCTGGTTGGAAAGCGAGAGCTATATTGGTCAATAATGGCTGGTTAGAAATAGATACAGTTGAAGATCTTGAACTGTACGAGAATATGCATAATAGCGGTCGTTTATCTCATTTCTACAAGTATGACTCTAATGATTCGTAAGTATTTAAAAAGTATTTCTTGGCTTAGGATTCTAGTTATTAAATGTCGAAGGGTTTCCTATTACTTTCGTGTCAAATTTCTTATTAGGTTAGCAAAGTTATATCAAGAAAGAGAAATTAAGAGGATTCAGAATAATACTATAGAAGGTAAGAAAATAAATGTTGTTTTTTTAGTTTTGTATCGGAGTATTTGGAAGGTAGACCTAGTTTTCAAAGAGATGATGAAGGATGAACGGTATAATCCGTGCATCGTTGTTATACCAAGAACTAACACGGTAGACCCTCTATCGGAAGCTAAAGAAACGTACGAATATTTCAAAAGTAAAGGCTATAAAACTAAGCTTGCATATCAAGATGGTAAATGGCAAGACTTAGAGTTGGTTAATAAAATAGATTTGGTTTTTTTTAGCATCCCTTATAAAAACACTGAAGATAAGTATTTAATAAACTCTCTTTATAGGAAAGTGTGTTGTTACGTTCCATATTTTGAACAAATAGATAAAGATTATGACGTTCATTTTAATGGGCTTACTGAGAATCTGTGTTGGAAAATATTTCAAATCAATAAAATTCACAAAGATATCGCAGCGAAGTTTTCTTATAATAAAGGTATGAATATAGATGTCGTAGGCTATACTGCTACCGAGCCTTTATATAATGACTCCATAGTAGAAAGTAATCCGTGGAAGTGTAAGAATCTTAAAAAAATCATTATAGCTCCACATCATAGTATCGATAAAAATACAGATCTAAGTAACGCTACGTTCTTAGAAACATACAAAACTTTACAATTGCTACCTAAATTATATGAAAATTATGCGTGTTTCGCCTTTAAACCCCATCCTTTATTAAAAGAGAAGTTATATGAGCACCCAGAGTGGGGGATAGAGAGAACAAATAAATATTGGAAGTTTTGGGAAGAACAGCATAATACGCAAATTGAAAATGCTGGTTACATCGACCTATTTAAATCTTCTGATGCAATGATTCATGACTGTTCATCTTTTATTATTGAGTACTTATATGTAAATAAACCCTGCTTGTATCTGAACCCTAATGTTAGAAATCAGTTGAATGCTTATGGAGTGATAGGCTTTGATGCAATAACAAAGTCCTACTGTAATAATGATATTATCGATTTTGTTGAAAAAGTTATTTCAGGAGTTGCAGATGCGCCTCAATATGAACAAAATGTTAGCTTGATACCTCAGGCGTCTCCATCAAAGAGTGTTATGCGCATATTAAATTCAGAGCTTTTTAAGATAAAAGATAACGAAATATAGATTGGTAGAAAATGTCACTTAAAAGCAAAGCCCTTTATGGCGTAGCTTGGAGTATATTTGATAAACTTGTTAATCATTTGGGGAGTTTTCTACTCCTTATATACTTATCGAGGGTATTAACTCCGTCAGATTTTGGTTTGATTGCTATGCTTGCCGTTTTTTTGGCGGTGGCTCAATCTCTTACGGATTCAGGTTTCTCGCAAGCATTGATTCAGAAAAGCAATAGTGCTACTGAAGATGATTTTTCTACAGTTTTTTATGTAAATTTAATATTATCTTCTTCTTTATATTTGTTGCTTTATATCTCGGCCCCTACTATAGCAGACTTTTATAGTAGTCCGGTTTTAGTTGACTTATCACGTATACTTTTTATTATAGTTATTATCGATGCCATAGCCTTGGTTCCTCGCTCTAAGTTAGCTATAGTTCTTGATTTTAAAACTCTTGGTTTAGTGAATAGTGTTTCTACAATAATTAGTGCTTTAGTCGCCATTATTATGGTTAATAGTGGGTTGGGATATTGGTCTCTTGTTGGACTGAGTTTAACTAAATCAATAATAACATCTTTATTGTTAGTAATAGTTACTCGATGGTGTCCGAAACTTAAATTCTCAAGAGTATCCTTTTCAAGCTTATTTTCTTTCAGTTCAAACTTATTGATTGCGGGTACGGTAGCGAGAATTGTTCAAAATTTGTATGCCGTTATGATTGGTCGGTATTTTAATGCAACTCAAGCCGGTTATTTTCAGCAAGCATTTAGTTATACTGAAATGCTTTCATCTGCTGTAACTTCTGTCACGCAAGGGGTAAGTTATCCTTTGATGACTTCAATCAAGGATGATAGAGATCGATTGATCGGAATTTACAAGAAAGTGATGGGGGTTATAACATTTGTAGCATTTCCAGTTTTTATAGGATTCGCGGCAGTCGCTGAAGAGTTTGTCTTAATTTTATTAGGTGAGAAGTGGAAAGAAGTAATTCCTATTTTGATGGTTATGTCTTTATCTCGCTTATTCACTCCGATAAGTAGCTTGAATTTAGGTATTCTAAATGCAAGTGGCCGTTCAGATTTATTTCTTAAAACGGACTTAAGTAAGGTCCCTATGGTTGTTGGAGCGTTATTTATCGCTATTCCTTATGGGATTTTTTGGGTAGCTTGCGCGCACCTCACGACTACTTTCATTTCCTTTTTTATCAATGCATATTACCCGGGTAAAATGTTTGGATTTGGAGCTTTGAAGCAAATAAAGCAAATGTTGCCTATAGCAGGTATTTCAGTAGTAATGTTTTTTAGCATATACTTTATTAAGTTCGACAACTTATTGTTTCAATTCATAATTAAAATTATTGTCGGTATCTTCATCTTCGTGCTCTTTTGTTTAATATTCAAACCGGCCGCATTCATAGATATTAGGTCTTTATTAGGTGGAGGAAACAAATCTGGGAGAGGTTTAGTGTAATAATAGTTTGAAGTAGTCTAAATTTTAAACAAGTTTATATTTGTAAATTAAATTTTCTTTGTGAATTTTAGTTAAGAACAGATTTTAGTTTAGAGATAGGTTTAATTATGAAAATATTGTTTATACAAAACTCTATGGATGCCGGTGGAGTTTCAAAAGTTAACGCCATTTTAGCTAACGAGTTTATACGGAAAAATTACAAGGTAGAATTTTTATCTTTTAAGAAATCTAGCGACAGTAGGTTTCATGTTCATAGCTTTAACTTCAAAAAATATAAAGTCTTAGAATTGTTTGTCTCTTTTTTTAAGCTTATGTTCTTCTTAAGCGGTAATAAGTATGATTTAATTATTTCATCTTCCGATTTAATTTCTCTACCTGTCTGTTTGGCAAACTCATTTTATAAAAATAGGTTGATTGTTAATAGTCACACTAATGTTGTAGAACATTTGAAATCCGCTTCGACTGGAAAGGTTTTGCTATACCGGTTTTGCGGATTAGCTCACAGGTACGCAACGGTTGTTGCGAATGTTTCTTCTGGAGCTGTTTTGGCATCTCAAGACTTTTACAAAAATATAAATATTATTGAGTTGCATAATCCAGTTGAACCTTTGGTTGAAAGAAAAATTAGTGAATTGAAGCATGAGTGGTTTGAGAATAACCGAGTTATTGTAGCGTGTGGCAGATTAACAAAAAGCAAGAACTACGAATTAATGATAGACGTTATGAAGTTGGTAGCCACTAGATTATCAGATGTACGTTTAATTATTCTTGGTGATGGTGAGCTATACGAGTCTTTAAGTTTTAAGGTAAAGGAATTAAAATTAGAAAACTATGTATGCTTGCTAGGAAAGGTTAATAATCCTGTTGATTATATGAGCAGTAGCGAGTTTTTATTACATACATCTTTTTATGAAGGTTCTCCAGCTGTTCTTTTGGAGGCAATGTCTGCGGGAATTCCTGCTGTAACAACCAGATTTAAGTCTGGGGCTGAAGAGATTATAGGTAATGATGTTTATGGTATAATTTCCAACTCCTTTAAGGCAGATGATGTTTTTGATTCTATTTTGAAAATGCTAGAAAGGGAAAAACTACCTAAGTCATTCTACCAAAATAGTGTTAAGCAATACTCCCCGGTTGCATGTTGCAATAGTTATCTTAATTCTGTTGGCTTGTCGTGATTGGTTTCTATCGCTTTAATCTTCTGAGTTTCTGTTGTTTGACTATTAATGGTTTTTGACATGTTATTTAAAGCTTTAGTGTTTCTTTTTCTGATGTACAACATTAAGTTTACATTTTTAAGCGGTATTGGCTCTTCTTACATTGCTTTATTATTTCTTTTGGTTCTAGTGATTCTTCGTGGAAAACTAGTGAACTTGGAACTTTTAGCTTTAGGTGCTGCTACTGGGTTATGCTTTCTTTCTATCAGCATGTTTTCATTACTTCATCCATCTTCAGACTTTGGTTTGATAAAGTTCTCTATTATTGCTTTTATCTCAATAGCTATCAGTGGAGCTGTGTTCAAAAGTTTTTTTTATTCTAGGCCAATTGAATTGTTTGGGGTTTTTGGGCTTGCAGGTTTAATTAATGCTTTTTTGATTATATTAATGTCACTATCTTCAACTTTTCAGGATTTATATTTATCACTTCTGATCGTCGAGGCGGAAGAGTTATATGGTGATGGTATTTCTGATGGTTTCTTTTCCCTTAGAATGGTCGGTAGTACCGGGTTTGCAACTTATTCAACTGCTTTTACGCAGTGTGTTTGTGTATTTTCTTATTATATTTATGTAAGTTATTGCTCTAGTGTGAATAACACAAAGATTAGTGTTTATAACTATCTGGCTATGACGGTAGTTCTCATATCTGCTGTAATAGCTGCTAGGACAGCATTTGTTGGTATTGCCATTCTTTTTGTAATGATGATGTTCGATGTAAAAAATAGAAGAGGGAATCTTTTATTTTTGTTTGTTTGTGTCTTAATATTTACCGTGATCATTAGTGTTGTATCCTTTTATTTTTCTTCTGAGCGAACCGATTTTTTCGTTAATTGGGTGACTGAGGTTTTTTATAAAGGTTTACAAGTTGGCTCTGTTCAAAAAATGGGCGGGATGTTTCATTTTTCTTATTATGATTTTTCTATATTAGGTGAGTCCAAATTAAACAATCCCGCTGGTGGGTATTACATGGGAGTTGATATTGGATATTTGAGGGTTCTTTTTTCAGCTGGTTATTTTGGAACTTTATTAATAGCTTTGTTGTTTATTACTTCCGTAAGGATTTATAACTTTGACCGAATATATATTGTTTATACATTTTTTCTGTTTGCTATTATTTTAGTTTTTATGATTAAAGGGCTTATTATCTTTGATGCCTTTTATATTTTGTTATATGTTGGCTTGATGAGTCATGCTTTTAAAGCACTTAGTGCTACTGGTTTTAGGAGAGGACACCTTGAGAGTTAATAACCGTCCGTTAGTTTCTGTTGTTTTACTTAGTTATAATTCAAGTAGTACTATACTTGATACATTAAATAGTGTTGTAAATCAATCTTACGGTGCTTGTAATATTGAATTAATAATTAGCGATGATTGTTCTCAAGATGATTCAGTTATAGTTATTTCTAAGTGGTTGGAAAGTAATAAAGATTCATTTTTTTGTTGTCATACCTTTTTTAATAAAATCAATTTAGGCGTATGTGCTAATACAAACCAGGCTTGGGCTAGTGTTTCAGCTTCTTGGGTTAAAACGATAGCGGCCGACGATATACTGTTTAAAGATTCTATCAAAATTTTCTCGACAAAAGCCTGTTTAGTAGATTCAAATGTAGCTTGTATTTTCTCAAATGTTAGAAGGTTTCGGGAAGATGTTCTTTTCGATTCCATTGACAGAACGTGGCTAAATAGTGTTTTTGACAAAGGGGCTTCATTTGTTTATAGAGCTTTACTTACCAAAAATTTTTTAGATGCTCCTGGAAGTTTTATTAGATATTCTGCTCTAAAGAGTATCGGATTTGTTGATGTAGAGAACAGGTTCGTTGAAGATTACCCTCTTTGGTTAAGATTGTCAGCGAACGGTTATTCTTTTCAGTTTATAGATAACGAATTAGTTTATTATCGCGTCGGTAATGGAGTCTCAACAAGCACAGACGCTTTAATTAACAAAAACATCCTCCCTGAGGTTAGGGAAATCCTGATAAAATCAGCAAGTAACAATTTGAAAAAGAGTGACTATTTGTATTGGGTTGTTAGGTTCGACTGTTTTATTACAAGAATCATAATGTTGTTGGCTCAGAATTTGTTTGATAACAAAAGGAGCTTTATAAGTGTTAACTTGTTGAGGTTAGTTAAAGTTTTTTACATTCGACCTGTTTTTCATATGTTCAAATTTTGGATGGTAAAGTAAAATGAGTGATCCTAATAGTCCTTTAATCAGCATAGTTATGCCTTTATTTAACGTCGAAAAATATGTTGAGGAATCAATAGATAGTGTTGTAAATCAATCGTATTCTAATTGGGAGTTGTTGTTGGTTGACGACTGCTCAACAGATGATACGTGTAAAATTATTGAGAGTAAATTCTCTACAGATAGTCGGATTAAACTATTTCATAATGAGATGAATTCTGGTGCTGGTGTTTCACGTAATGTCGGCCTAGCTAATTCAAGTGGTATATATATTGCTTTTTTAGATTCTGATGATCTCTGGTGTGATAATAAGCTAAAACTTCAGGTCAGTTTTATGCTTAATAATAAGGCTGCTATATCCCATACTAGTTACAGTTTCATTAATGAGTTAGGCATAGATATTCCTGGGCGAGTTACAGCATCAAAAGTGTTGGATTTAGATTCTTATATGCGAACAACCGAAATTGGCATGTCAACTTCCCTAATTTGTAGAACAACTGTCGGTGATTTTACTTTTGACTCTATGCGTACAAGGCAAGATACAAAGCTTTGGTTAACATTGTTAGGTCGAGGTTTTGTTTCGAAGGGATTGAATGAACAGTTAGTAAAATATAGAGCTAGAGATGGGCAGATTAGTAAAAATAAGCTTGCTGCTGCTCGAACGACACTAAAGGTATACCTTTCAGTTAAAGAGATTTCAGTAGCAAGGCGTCTTTTGAATTTTTCATATTATTGTATTAATGCTACATTGAAAAGGATAAAAAGATAAACTTTATATTCTTTATTTATTTTTCATTCATTTATATAAATATTTTTTAGGATCGGTATGTCTAATAATTTTCTTCCTTTTGCATTACCTGAAATTGGTAATGAAGAAATAGCTGAAGTGGTAGATTCATTAAAAAGTGGTTGGGTAACTACTGGGCCAAAGACAAAGCGTTTTGAATTAGAGTTTGTAGACTTTCTTGGTGATTCTAGTTTAGAAGCGATTGCGGTTAATTCCGCGACTTCTGGATTACATTTAGCCCTAGAAGCGTTTGGTGTAGGGGAAGGTGATGAAGTTATTGTTCCTACTTATACATTTACTGCAACAGCCGAAATTGTCCGTTATTTAGGTGCAACACCTATTATGGTTGATGTTGATCCTCATACGTTTAACATGACGCATGAATCTTTTGCGAACGCCATTTCTGAGAGAACAAAGGCTGTTATTCCTGTGCATTTTGCGGGTTTGTCGTGTGATATGGATTCAATACTGTCTGTAGCTAAGGCTAATAATATTTATGTTGTTGAAGATGCTGCACATGCGCTGCCAACTAAATATAAAGGTAAGTTAATAGGTACTTTAGAAAGTGATGTAACAGTTTTTAGCTTCTATGCAAATAAAACTATGACTACTGGTGAAGGCGGTATGGTTGTCACTCGTAATCGTGAGATAGCTAAACGCTGTAAAATCATGAGATTACACGGGATAAGTAGAGATGCCTTTGACCGGTATACTTCAACTAAGCCTGCATGGGCGTATGAAGTTATTGCACCCGGTTATAAATATAATATGCCAGATATTTCAGCTGCGATTGGTATTCACCAATTAGTTAAGTTGCCTGCTTTTCAAAAGAAGCGGGAAGCAATGGCTGAATATTATAACGAAGAGTTACAAAACTTACCTATCACTTTGCCTTCTTTACCGAAGGAGAGAGATACTCATGCATGGCATTTGTATCCAATTAAACTTGATACAACGTTAGCAATATCAAGAGAGGTTTTCATAGAAAAAATGGCTGATTTAGGTATTGGGTGTTCAGTTCACTTTATACCTCTGCATTTGCATCCATATTGGAGAGATACGTATAAGCTTTGCCCAGAAATGTATCCTATTGCACAAGATATTTATGAGAGAGAAGTATCATTACCTTTGTATACAAAGATGGTAGAGTCTGATTTGAAAAGAGTTGTTGATGCAGTTAAGAAGGTATTATTAGGTGATTAAACGGACTTTTGATTTTCTTCTATCTGGTGTCGGGTTATTATTTTTATCGCCTTTATTTTTAATCGTTGCTATATGGATTAAAGTTGACTCTCCTGGGCCTATTTTTTTTAGACAGAGTAGGGTTGGTTTATTCGGAAGGGATTTTCTAATTCATAAGTTCAGAACAATGAGGGTTGATTCTGAATCATCTGGGCGTTTAACAGTTGGTAAAGATAGTCGAATCACACGTTCAGGCCATTTTCTCAGGAAATCTAAAATTGACGAGTTACCACAATTGATAGATGTTCTGCTAGGCACAATGAGTTTGGTTGGGCCTAGGCCTGAAGTTAGGGAGTTTATTGATTGTTATCCAGATGATGTTAAAGAAAAAGTTCTCTCTGTTAGGCCTGGTATTACAGATAGAGCTTCTATAGAGATGGTCGATGAAAATGAGATTTTGTCAAAGTATGAAGATCCCAGACAAGCTTATATAGAGCATATATTACCAATTAAACAGAATTATTATATTGAATATGTAAAAAATAATACGTTACTTCTGGATGTTACTCTTATTTTTCAAACTTTGTTGAAAATTATTGGGAAGAGGTAATTGTATTTGTAGCTAAATATGGTCTTTTGTGAAGACGTCGTGTTTTTCGGCGTTTTCACCGTTGGCTGTCATTTATCGCTTTTAAACGTATCTAAAATTTTATCCCCCGTATTCCTTAAAACCTAGGCTATGCACTTATTGTTAGATAACCCCTTAATTTTACATTAGCGAATCAAAAGTATTAACTACTTGAAGGCACATATACGTTGAAAAGTAATCGTTTGTTACTGTGGCCTAGCATTTGGCTCAAATTCCGAGATGTATAAAGTAGATTTTCATGGAAATCAATCTGTGAACGTTCGTGATGTGTGTTCCATATGGACGGCGATGTTTAAGCCCTTCCTTTTTAAGCACGGGCACGATAGCTTTCTACTAATAAAAATGGGTTTATAACGATATACCTTATGAGCCGGAAAGTATGAAGTTTGAATGAGCAAGTTTTTCCTCTTTAAACCGTTTAAATGCCTTAAACACTGAATCACACATATTAAGTTCGTAGCGTTGCTCTTCCTAAATACTATGGTTTTTTTGCATCACATGTTTCACCTTTTACCCTGTTTAACAATTATGGCTGAGTTGATGATTAAATCAATACGTTGTCATTCTAATTCATGCACTTAACAACTTCTCATTCCAGTCATGGGTTGTGACTCTGCTTTTTCACTCTTTGAATGAGCGGTATCAGCTTAATGAATAATCAAACCTGTATTCTTCGGCTGCAAGACTCACTATTACGACCAAAGTACATTATTGGTTCACCGATTGGGTTGTTGCCTAGTGCCATACTTTTCTCTTCCTCCATTCACCCCTGGCGAAAAAATCAACTTGAGCGAAGGTCACCTTGTTGACTAACATTTTGCTAAACTTTAGGAGTAAGTATCTATTAAGTGTATTACGCACTGTATCACGGTAACTATTTTTTCATTTTGCTTTTTCTTGAAAAATTAGTGAAATTTTTCTGGCCCATATACTTGAATTTAGCTATCTTTTTTAGCTTATGGATTCATATTTAAAACTTGTTATCTTGAAAGTTAGTAAGATTAGTAGCAGCATATCTCCATCGATATATGTTATTCTCTTTCGCGTTATATAATCATTTTTTAGTCTTGTAGTAGTCATATCATATGAAGCCTTCTTGCCAAATGGAGCAAAAAATGGACTTTTTGCAGTGCTTGTTTTCATTAAAACGAGTGGAAAAACGAATAGTTAGCGTATTAATTGACTCGTTATTTTTATTGATAGCGTTTTGGGGAGCAGTTCTTGTCCGTGTTGATGATATCAGTACGCTGACGAATGGCTCATATTGGTTACTTATTGCAAGTGTGGTGCCGCTTAGTATTCTAGGTTTTGCAAAACTGGGGCTATATCGTGCTGTGTTGCGTTATATGGGGTTGCAAGCACTGAGCGCTATTTTATTGGGCGTAGTCGTATCTACGGTCAGTTTAGTATTGGCCGCTTATTATTTCGATTCACAACTTCCTAGAACCGTACCGGTTATTTACTCTGCATTTGCACTGGTTTTTATTGGTGGCACGCGTACGATGGTGCGCGCTTTTGTTGGCACGGGAATGAAGCGCATCGGTGAGCCAGTGATTATATATGGTGCAGGAGTGAGTGGTCGCCAACTGGTAACGGCGTTAGTACAAAGCCACGAATATTATCCGTTTGCCTTTGTCGACGACGATAAGTCATTGCATGGCACTGTCATTCAAGGTGTACACGTGCATTCACCATCGATTATGCGTAAGCTCATAAGAGAAAAGCAGGCGACCAAGGTGCTGCTAGCACTGCCTAGCGCGTCGCGTTCGCGCCGCAAAGAGATTTTATTATCATTAGAACAACTCGCTGTGCAGGTACTCACCTTACCGGCCATGGCCGATCTAGTTAGTGGTAATAAGCTTTATAGTGATATTAAAGAAGTCGAGATTGATGATCTTCTCGGTCGCGACAGTGTTAGACCTCGTGATGATTTAATGACTGCTAATATCAAAAATAAAGTGGTGATGGTGACAGGCGCGGGTGGGTCTATAGGTTCGGAGTTATGTCGACAGATTATTAAGCAATCGCCAAGGAAACTGGTGTTATTTGAGCTGTCTGAGTTTGGATTATATTCAATAGAGCGTGAGCTATCAGCTTTGGCTTCAGGGCTTGGGCTAGATGTTGAAATCTACCCAATGTTGGGTTCTGTACAGAGAAAGAACCGTATAAAGGCTGTTATGGAAGCGTTTGAGGTGCAAACTGTTTACCATGCGGCTGCTTATAAACACGTGCCGTTAGTTGAACATAACGTAGTAGAAGGTGTGCGTAACAATGTGTTTGGTACGCTTTATACCGCACAAGCTGCAATAGCGGCAAAAGTGGAAACATTTGTA
This sequence comes from Shewanella pealeana ATCC 700345, assembly GCF_000018285.1. Lineage (NCBI taxonomy): Bacteria > Pseudomonadati > Pseudomonadota > Gammaproteobacteria > Alteromonadales > Shewanellaceae > Shewanella > Shewanella pealeana. Next base: position 1,719,611 of record NC_009901.1, read on the forward strand.
CTTATTTCTACTGATAAAGCCGTTCGCCCAACCAATGTAATGGGCACGACTAAACGCCTAGCAGAGCTCGCGTTGCAAGCATTAGCGAACGAATCGCATTCAACACGTTTTTGTATGGTGCGTTTTGGTAATGTGCTTGGCTCATCGGGTTCTGTAGTGCCATTGTTTAGAAAGCAGATTGCAGCTGGCGGTCCTGTTACGGTAACGCATCCTGAGATCACCCGCTTTTTCATGACGATCCCGGAAGCGTCTCAATTGGTGATTCAAGCTGGAGCGATGGGCAAAGGCGGAGATGTGTTTGTTTTGGACATGGGCAGTTCAGTTAAAATTGTCGATCTTGCCGCAAAAATGATCCGTTTAAGTGGCTTTGATGTTAAGGATGATATTAATCCTGAAGGTGATATTAGCATCGAATATAGTGGCCTTCGTCCAGGCGAAAAGCTTTATGAAGAGCTGTTAATTGGCGATGACGTGACCGGTACGAATCACGAACGCATTATGACTGCCAATGAATTATGTTTACCTTGGCATGAGCTTGAAGTTATCCTTAAGCGACTCGATGCAGCTTGTCATGAGTTCCAGCATGAAGCGATCAGGGAGATCTTACTGAGTGCTCCTACCGGTTTTAATCCTACTGATGGCATATGTGATTTAGTGTGGCAACAACGTGAAAGTGAGCCTCAGCAGAGTATTAAAGAGGAAAATGTGCTTTCTATTGTTTCTTAAATCAATTGATATATTCTGACAAAGCCAGCTCATACAGCTGGCTTTGTTGTTTTTAGGCGAAATTATTTGATCGTTGAGGCCTACTTATGGATGCTTTGTTGACGGTTGGGAACTGGTAAAAGCTAAGACTGTACAGGCTAAGTAGGATAAGCCGGAACGACCTGCGACCTTACAGATAACGGAACGTTCGCAAGCTCACTTACAGAGCGCTTTGCTGACGGTTAAGGCAAAGAAGATCCTAGGCCCTAGGAAAGGCAGGTTCTAGGTACAAGCTAAGACGGTAAAGCTAACAGAAGCTAAATAAGCAGAGACGGAAAAGCGTCTTAATCATTGTAGGTCGGCATTTATGCCGTCAATTCCTTTGTTTTTGATTTCCTAGTAGACTGAAGGACGTCCTCGGAGCGAAGCGTCCTAGAACCTTATTTTAAAGTAGGTCGGCATTAATGGCGTCAGCTTGTTATCGTTTAGAGTGTTCTCGAATCATGTGTTTAATTTAATTCCCAACGGTCTTTCTCCGTGTAGCGCAGCGCATCGCTCCGTGCCCTCTGTGGTGAATAGCTTTATAGCTCTAGCTTGTTCCTATTTCAATCTCTGTGTTAGGTAAGAGTTGGCGGTATTTATCCGCTAACGTTTGTTTTGCCTCGGTGTCGCCGTGAACGATGCGGATATGTTTTGGTTTATGTTTGATGCCTTCGACAAAATCAATCAGATCTTGTTGATCTGCATGGGCGGAATAGCCACTGATGGTGTGAATTCCTGCTTTGATATCGATTTTATCCCCTTCAATATATACATAACCTCCGCGTGGTCCGTATTCTTGAATATCTCGTCCGATAGTTCCAGTTGCTTGGTATCCCACAAATAGCACATCTGCAGTCGGTTCAGATAGAAATCGCTGTAGATAGTTGACGATTCGCCCGCCTGTGCACATCCCGCTTGCTGCAATTACAACAGTTGGCTTTTGTCTGCTGGCTAGGTAGTTGATTACCGCTAGGTGATCTTGGTGGCTATCTATGGTGTAAAGCTGACTAAAGTCGAGCGGATGGCGTTGCTCCGCTAGTACTGCTTTGGCTTCTGTGTCCCACAAGTGTTTATAATCTATATATTGCTCGGTAAAATTGGCTGCCATAGGGGAGTCGACAATGATGTCTATACTCTGCCACATCGGGTTTTGTTGTTGGCTAAAGATAATTTGCTCTAATTCATACAGTAACTCTTGGGTTCGGCCAATGCTAAAGGCCGGAATAAGAACAACACCGTTGTCGTTTACTGCTCTCTCTATCACTTGGCGTAAGCTTTCGGCTCTGTGCTCACGATTATGGTGATTTTTATCACCATAGGTCGACTCTATTACTAATGTGTCGGCGCGCAATGGGCTTTTAGGGCTTGGCAATAGCGGGGTGTTAGTTGCGCCTAAGTCACCAGAAAATACAACCATATGGCTGTCTTTTTTCTTGTCTGCATCACAGTCATGACTGTTGTCGCTGTGAATACCAGTGTTCTGGTGAGTGCTTTTATGAGTATTATTGCGAGTATAGTTGTGAGTACAGTTGTGAGTTAGCGATGCGTCACTTAGTTCTATTTCAACATAGGCCGAGCCTAGAATATGTCCTGCTACGTTAAACCTAGCTTTGGCGTGTTGGTAGCCGCAGTCGCTATTATTCACCTCTAAATTAAACCACTTTTGGTAATCAATAGGCTTAATTATCTGCTGTAAGCGTTTTAGATATAAACTGATTAAACGCTGATTTCTGGTGACGCCGACCTTAAGCGCATCTTTGATGACCAACGGGAGTAATGCTGCTGTTGCCGTTGTTGCGTAAATAGGGCCATTAAAGCCTGCGGCAAGTAGATATGGGACCCTGCCAACGTGATCAATATGGCAGTGGGTAACAATTAACGCTGTAATATGGCTTAAGTCAAATTCTATCTTAAGTTGGTCTACGGCGTTTCTACCAGCTGTTTCTGCTCCTTGAAACAGGCCGCAATCGATTAGAATGCTGGATTGTGGATTGATATCTAACTGATGGCATGAGCCTGTTACTCCATTAACAGCACCATGATGGATAATTTGCATGTACGACTTCCTTATCGTTGTTATTAATTGTAGTGACTAGAACGTCGCTCCGTCACGGCTAGAGCGTCGCTATGCTCCTGCTAGACTCTATATGAGCTTAAAGCAAGAAGGCTCTAGGTTAAAGCAAAGCCGATAAAATCCGTTAAAGGGAAGACGGTGTAAGCCAAGACGGAAAACGAAACGGCCTGTGGCCTTACGGTATGCTGGCTCACTTACGGAGCGCTGCGCTGGCGGTGAAAGGCTGAGAAGGTTACAGGCCGAGAAATAAGGAGGCAAAGAAGTGGGGGCTATGATGCTTTGTTCTTTGCTTTTCCTAGCAGGCCGAAGGCCGTCCTCGAAGCGAAGCGTCCTAGGATCTCGTTTCTTCATCGCGGTAAAAATGTGAGCCCAAAACAAGACATTTTCCTAGTTGAGTGGTATTTTACGCGGATATATTTTTTTAAGGTTTAAAGATGAAAATTGCTATAGCAGGGACAGGCTATGTTGGTCTGTCAAACGCGGTATTGTTAGCACAAAAGAACACCGTAATGGCTGTTGATATTGTTGCTGAAAAAGTGGAGATGATTAACCTAGGTCAATCACCTATAGCAGATGTAGAGATAGAAGATTACCTACAAAATCATAAGCTAAATTTAACTGCAACGCTTGATAAGCAATTAGCCTATCAAGATGCAGATTATGTGGTTATTGCCACACCGACAGATTACGACACTGAATCAAATTATTTTAATACATCGTCGGTTGAAGCCGTTATTCAAGATGTGTTAGCTATTAATCCAAATGCAGTTATGGTGATTAAGTCGACTGTACCAGTCGGTTATACGGAGTCGGTGAAACAAAAGTTCGATACTCAAAATATTATTTTCTCACCTGAGTTTTTACGGGAAGGCCGAGCGCTTTACGATAACTTGCATCCATCGCGTATTATCATTGGTGAGCGCTCTGATCGCGCTGAAGTGTTTGCTAACTTACTTGCAAGTGCGGCGATTAAAGAAAATATCGATATTCTTTTTACTGACTCGACCGAAGCCGAAGCGGTTAAGCTTTTTTCGAATACCTACCTTGCAATGCGAGTCGCCTACTTTAATGAGTTAGACAGTTATGCCGAGTCTCACGGTTTGGATTCACGCCAAATTATTGAAGGCGTTGGTCTAGACCCTCGTATTGGTAGCCATTATAACAATCCATCATTTGGCTATGGTGGCTATTGCCTACCAAAAGACACTAAACAGCTTCGTGCAAACTATGCGGACGTACCGAATAGTCTTATTAGCGCGATTGTTGATGCTAACTCTACCCGTAAAGATTTTATTGCAGATTCTATTATTAATAAGCAACCGAAAGTTGTTGGTATCTACCGTTTAATCATGAAGTCGGGTTCAGATAACTTCCGTGCATCTTCTATTCAGGGCATTATGAAGCGCATTAAAGCTAAGGGTATTGAGGTTGTAGTATTTGAGCCCGTACTTAACGAGCCTGAGTTCTTTAACTCTCGAGTGATGCAAGATCTGAATGAATTTAAACAGATCTCAGATGTCATAGTATCAAACCGTATGGTTGACGAGCTGGCCGATGTCGCGGCTAAAGTTTATACCCGCGACTTGTTTGGTTCGGATTAATAACAAGCTAAGAAGGTCCTAGGTTCTAGGAAAGCAGGTTCTAGGAAAAGGCTAAGATGGTACAAGCTAAGAAGAGCGCTGCGCTTCTAGGACGTGACAGAGTCACTGCGAGAGCGTCGCATGGCTCCTTCTAGGTCCTAGGAAAAGCAGGTTCTAAGAAAGCAAAGTGATAAAATCCAAACAAACTGAGATGGTTAAAAGCCGAGCAAGCCAAGGCGGAACGGCCTGCAGCCTTATGGAAAAGCGTTTTAGTCATTGTTGGTCGGCATTTATGTTGTCGTTTCTTTTGATTTTGTTTTCCTAGCAGGCCAGAAGCCTTCCTAGAATCTAGGGTCTTCTTTAACAAAAGAGAATTTTATGAAGTATTTAGTCACAGGTGCGGCAGGTTTTATTGGCGCAAAAGTGAGTGAGCGCTTATGTGCTGCTGGTCATGAAGTGGTTGGTATCGACAATATTAACGACTATTACGATGTTAACTTAAAACTGGACCGCCTTAAAAATTTGGAGCCTCTGGCTCTTTTTTCATTTAAAAAATTAGACTTAGCAGATAGAGAGGGCATTGCCGCACTATTTGCTGAGCAAAGTTTTGATCGAGTGATTCATTTAGCCGCTCAAGCCGGAGTTCGTTATTCTATTGATAACCCAATGGCCTATGCCGACAGTAACTTGGTCGGGCATTTGACTATATTAGAAGGCTGTCGCCACCATAAGATTCAGCATTTAGTCTACGCTTCATCTAGCTCTGTTTATGGCCTTAACTCTAAAATGCCATTCTCAACTGATGATAGTGTGGATCATCCTATCTCTCTATATGCGGCGACTAAGAAAGCCAATGAGCTGATGTCACATACCTATTCTCATCTTTATAGTGTGCCAACGACTGGCTTGCGTTTCTTTACTGTTTACGGCCCTTGGAGCCGACCAGATATGGCACTGCTCAAGTTCACCAATAAGATAGTAAAAGGTGAGGCCATTGATGTTTATAACCACGGTAATTTGAGCCGAGATTTTACCTATATCGATGATATCGTTGAAGGCATCATTCGTATTCAAGATAGTATTCCAAGTGCTAATGCAGAATGGAATGCGGCTGAGGCAACACCAGCAACAAGCTCTGCACCGTATCGCGTATTTAACATAGGTAACGGCAGTCCGGTTAAGCTGATGGATTATATCTCTGCACTTGAGAAATCATTGGGGATTGAAGCCATTAAAAACATGATGGACATGCAACCAGGTGACGTGCATTCAACATGGGCTGATACTGAAGACTTGTTTAAGACTGTTGGTTACAAGCCACAAACTAGCGTCGAAGAAGGCGTACAAAAGTTTGTTGAATGGTATAAAGAATATTACATGAAAGGCTGAGAAGCCCCTAGGTTAAAGCAAAGACGGTATAAGCTAAGACGGACAAGCTGAATTACGGTATACGGAACGTTCGCAGGCTCACTCACGGAACGCTGCGCTGACGGTTAAAAGCAGGAAAGAGCTGCAAGGTTGAAGGCAACGCTGTTTTGCTTTTGATTTCCTCGGAGCGGAGCGTCCTAGGTCCTAGAACCTTGTTTATTCAGTGAGCTAGCGAACGCTCCGTAGTCTGTAAGCGAAGCGTTCGTCTTCGCTTTCTTTAACCTTATTTTAAAAGAACATGATGAAACTCATACCTACTTCTATTCCTGATGTGTTGCTGTTTGAGCCGCAAGTATTTGGTGATGCTCGTGGTTTTTTTATGGAAACCTTTCGTCAATCAGAGTTTGAGGCGCTGTTTGCTGAAGTGGGCATGGTTTGCCCGAGCTTTGTGCAAGAGAATATGAGTCGTTCGGCTAAAAATGTACTACGTGGGCTGCATTATCAAACGCTGCAACCGCAAGGTAAATTGATCCGAGTTACTGCAGGTAGCATTTTCGATGTTGCCGTCGACCTTCGTAAAGGTTCTAAAACCTATGGCCAGTGGTTTGGGCAAACCTTATCTGCTGAAAATAGGCTGCAATTGTATATTCCTCCGGGGTTCGCCCACGGCTTTTTAACCTTAAGCGATCATGCTGACATTATCTATAAATGCACCGATTACTATGCACCCGAGCATGAAAGAACCATTGCGTGGAATGATCCTCAATTAAACATCCAATGGCCGATAGGCGAGGGCGTGAAGCCGATTTTGTCGGAAAAAGATGGGAAAGCTGAGAAGGTCCTAGGTTCTAGGGAAAGCAGGTCCTAGGTTAAAGCAAAGACGTTACAAGCTAAGACGGAAAAGCGGAGCGGCCTGCGGCCTACAGAACGCTACGCTGACGGTTAAAGCATAGAAGGTCCTAGATCCTAGGAAAGGCAGGTCCTAGGTAAGAGCAAAGACGGTTAAGAGCAGAAAAGCTAAGCGAAAGCTGAAGGTGGCGCTTTTTGGCTTTTGATTTCCTAGCAGGACGTAGTCCGTCCTCGAAGCGGAGCGTCCTAGGTCCTAGAACCTTGTTTATTCAATGAGCTTGCGAACGTCCTAGAACCTAGGATCTTGTTTATTCAGTCCTAGGACCTATCTTCTCCTCTAAAGCTTCAAATGCATTTGGTGTCTCTCTGCCCCAAAAAAGCTCGCTTACGTTTCGATAACCTTCTTGGTAGTCTTTTTGCTGCTTAGCGATTGTCTCTGGCATTAGCTGCGTTAATAACTCATCAAAATATGTGCACTTTGGCGCTATATCTGGCAGCTTTGCAGCGTAGTCGTACATGTCGCGGCAATCTTGTTGGTAATGCGCCTCATCAAAACGATAGAAGCATATCGGTGTGTTTAGCGGTAGTGCATCAATAAATAATGACGAGTAATCGGTGATGAGTAGGTCAACCTGTTGTAAGAAGCCATATACATCTTCTAACTGTGAAATATTAATGATATTGGCGTACTCAGTTAGCTCATCTGCCAAGCTTGCTTCATTCGGATGTAGCCGCAATAGAAACAGTTGGTTATTGGCCACTAAGTGATTCGATAACTGTTGCCAGTCAAAAGCACTGTTGTATGGATTCCCTTGTTTATGGCTATCTCTCCACGAGGGAACATATAAAATGATGCTCGGTTGAGGCGCTTGCTTGGAGGCGTCATTGCCATTTTGCTGCATGCTATCAAATTTGTTTGAGGTAAAAATCTTATCGAGCGGTTGGCGCTTACTTGTGTAGAGCGCGTAGTAATCTGTTCTTGGGTTCGTGGCTCGTATAAGTTGTGTTTTATCAAGCTTAAATGCGCTACTAAACAGAGAGTCGATAAGCGCACTTGGGCTTAGCATTAAATCTGGTGTGATGCGTTGCTGGTGGGCAAATAGCCATTGCTTACATGTCTCCAACTTTCCCTTAGGGTTAAACACTTGCGCCATGGGGCCTGTGTTTATGTCGAATTCAATTTTCTTCATCGGCAGTCCATGCCATAGGTTTACTTTGGTTGAACCATTGGCGAGCCACTGGTTAATATCCCCAATATAGCTGTTATAGAAATAATACTTAGCGGTTAGGGCATGATAAATCCCTCTCAGTGACCAGCGGTAGTACACCTCTAGATTTTTACTCTGTAGCTGCTTGATCACCTGCGGGTTGCCAGTTATCCAGATACAACGGATAAATTGTGTCTGTTGCCAGTGTAGATACAAGTATTTACTGTTATCGCAAAAGCCTTCTTTATAACTGCCACACAGTGCCTTGTTTGCGCTGCGAGGGGAGAGGGCTGCAAGCATATAAATCAGCTTCCTGATAATGGCCTTTGTCCAGTCAATAGCAGAATGCTTCATCATTTATTTATCTTCTTTGCCGGTGCTGAATTGCTAGCAGAGCTGCCACTTTTATTTCCGACTTGTTTAGGCTGGGCTAAGTTATTCTTTATCTCGGTGGTTGAGATCTCGCCGGTTCTATCTAAATACACCACTTCACATAGCACCGATAGTTCATCAAATTCGCCTTTCCAGTCATCTCCCATGCCAAAGATGCTCACGTCATACTTGCAGATATCTTTTGCTTTCTGGTTCCAGTGGGTTTCAGGCACGACCATATCGACATATTGGCAGGCTTCAACAATCTCTGCGCGCTGGAAGTAGCTAAAAAATGCGGCTTTTCCTTTCAAGGCGTTAAATTCATCGGTTGAAACCGCAACTATCAGTTTGTCGCCCAGTGCTTTTAAACGCTTAAACAAACGCACATGGCCATAGTGGAAAAGATCGAAGGTGCCGTAGGTGATAATTGTTTTCATAATGACTCTCCACTTACTAATGACTCTGTGCTATCGAATCGGATGGATCTTGTTAAGGTATGGTCGTTCCTAGTTTTTTGTCGCTTCGGAAGTTGCTTGTGGCTCTGGTGGTGAATAGCTAAATGATTGCTTGATGAGTTTCCAGCGCTGACTCTTTTGCTTATTCAGCATGAACTCAGTTTCGACTAGCTGTCTTTCCTCCTCAAGAACGACATCGCGGCGGAGCTGCAACGGCCCATATAGTCCGAATTCGTTATCGTTAAAGCCCTGGTCTTGCTTTAAAAAAGGAGTACGGCCAAATAAGTGCAACCTCCCCAACACCACAAGATAGAGTTGTGGCAATCTGCTAAGAAAGAGTGAGTTGAGGTTCCAGCGCCAGCAGGCAAAATTTGTGTTATTCAGGGTAATGATATCTTTTATAAATGTTTTTTTATTCGAGCTTGCAAGGCTGGCAACTAATAGAACCGGGGAGATTAAAATCCCTAAGATAAACAGCAAAAAAGCACAGAGTTTATCGAGCAGCTTGACCTTGCGATTAGCAGCCTTGTTGTGATTTTTTGCTATGATACTGTCATCGTTTAGTCTTATAGCACCGCCAGTACTCGGCGTGAGTAGCATGTTATTGCAGATAATGGCATTACTCACATTAAGGCCTTGGCCTACATAAGAGTCATCCAGAATAATGCAGTTTTTGAGGCTAGATCTAGCATCGATTAAGCAGTTTTTACCCACAATAACACTTTGCTGCATGTTAACGCTTTCATCTATCCAAGTGTTGTCGCCTATGATCCCCCAGGCATTTTGCATCCGCAGTTGACCGGTTTTTGTTTGGGCACCAACATAGAAGCCATTTGCTTCATCGGCGCTGCTGCAGAAACGCCCTTTGGGCTCGGCTCCTATCACTTTTCTCAGCGCCATCGCTTGATTGGCTCGCATATATTCATCAAGGGTGGTTAGCATAAAGCAATCGCCATGCAGTACTTGAGTAACGATGTTGTGTTTGTTACCTGTATGCTCGGCGTCATTGCACAGAGGCCAGTTAAGCTCCTCTGTGTAGGAGACCGCAGCGGGTAGCATCATCAAGCCTGCATTTTGCTCATCTAACTTTGCAATGACAAAGCTTTGGCTCATCTGCTGACTAAACTGCACAAAATTTTTGATGCAAGGACTCCTCAACATGTCTCCTCGGGCAAGTAAAATCGACTCGGTTTTATCGAGTGCGAGCCTTGGAATGATCTTTGAAATATCTTCCTGCTGCTTACTCAGAAAATACTCGACCTCTAATCCCCAACGCTCACCGTTACCGACTAATACTTTGATTTCGCTAACTTGTGTAGAAACAACTAGCTTGACTCGTTCTATTCCTGCCTCGGCAAGATCTTCTAATGTGTATTCGATAATGCTTTTATTACTAATAGGCAATAAAGCCGGGCAGTAATAGCTATCGAGTGGCGCCAGTTCTTTACCATCACGGTTTGCAAATATAATCGCTTGCATATCTCGCTCCTTAATACGCGCCACGGGCAAAAATAACTGCGGGGATTGTTTTCAGTAGCAGTAACAGATCGGCAGAAAATGACTGTTGGTAGATATAATCGATATCGAGTTCAACTTGCTGCTCAAACGGAATAGTTGAACGGCCTGAGACTTGCCAAATGCAGGTGATCCCAGGCTTTATCACTAAACGGTTTCTATGATGTAACTTGTACTGTTTAACCTCACTGACTAGCGCAGGACGTGGGCCGACTAACGACATGTCACCTTTTAATACATTCCATAACTGGGGCAGCTCATCGATAGAGGTTTTACGGATTAACCGTCCGACTAAAGTGATCCTAGGATCGTTCTTCATCTTAAAAATGACCCCTCCATGCATTTCATTACTGTGGTTTAATGTTGCCAGCCGCTGCTCAGCATCCTGGTACATGGAGCGAAATTTCCACATGGTAAACGAACGATTATTGAGGCCCGCTCTTGGTTGGCTGAATAAAGCAGCACCTTTAGACTCCAAGCGGATAAGCACTGCAATGCTTAACAGCAATGGTGATAACAAGATCAAAAGACAAGCCGAGATTATGATGTCGAGCAAGCGCTTGCAGCTGCGAGCGAAATGCCTATTGAGATTAAACATTGCGCGGCGAAGATTGGCTTGCCTAACGTCAAATTGAGGGACTTTTCGGTTTTTAAGCGTCGCTTTATTTAATTCGGTTTGAAGCTGCAGTTTTGTTAGGCTGTGATTATTGTTTGCTGTCGATGTTTGTGAGTTAACCAGTAACTTCTTTAGTTGACGGTTTTCACGCCAAACTCGATAGAGAAAGCTCGGGTTACCAATAATATAGCGTTTCCACATTCTTTTCGGCTCTTGCAGTAAACGGTAGCACCACTCAAAACCCATCTGTCTTAGCCACAACGGCGCACGTTTAATGCGCTTAGCATAAAAATCGAAGAGACCTCCCACCCCAATCCCGATAGAGCAGGTCAGATGTTGCTTATTGGCTTGTAGCCACAGCTCTTGTTTGGGCGCTCCCATGGCCACCAGTAAAATATCGGCATTAGACTGGTTGATTGTATCTATAACATCTTGGTTCTCTTCGTTAATTGATTCACTACTTGACTCGCTATCAAAATAACCATGATGGCAGCCTGCAATTTTGAGCTTTGGATACCGCTGTTGCATGTTGTCTGCAGCTGATTGGGCAATATCAGGGGCGCCGCCCAACATAAAGATAGACAGATTATTATTTGCAGCAAGCTGGCACAGGCGTGGAAACATATCGGTGCCATTGAGATTATCTTGCAGGGCTTTCTCTTTACTGATACAGGCTAAGCGCACTCCTATGCCATCGGCAAAAATGTGCTTGGTCTGCTTTAGGCACTGACGGTAAGACTCATTTTTAGTGCTGATGTTGAGGCAGTCGGCATTGATAAAGGCATACTGCTGCATAGGTTGTGCTCGATGCTGGCACTGTTGTAACACTTCGTCTAATAGTTGTTTCATGGTCCAGTTATCGAACGGGATGCCAAATACTGAGATCTTAGGTGTGTTTCTGCTTGGCTTATTAAAGGCGATGCGGGTGACGATATAGACAATTACAAGTCTTAGCAGAGCGAGCTGATAGCGGGCTAGGCTACGATGTGCTTTAGCGAGTGAGCTTGGTGCAGCCTCAAAACGCAGACCTGTAGCAGCATTCATCTGCTCGATAGAGGTCAAGCCAGGTTTTATACGATAGGCCTTTTTAGCTCTTGTATGAGCTCTTGTATGGGCTCTTGTATGAGTGTGCTTGCTGGTGGCCTTGTCGCTAATTTTAGGCAGTGCAAAAGTTTGCACTGTGCCTAAGATTGAAAGCTCTCCCTTTAATAGGCTGAGCAACACAGGTAGTTTTTTAAACCAGCCCGAATAGGACAACTGTTTTAAGCCTATTACCTGCTCATCGAGACCGTGAATATACACAGTTTCAAATGCACGGGGTTGGCTCAAAGCGCTTCTAAGATATGCATATAAGAATAAGGGGGATGTAAGCGATAGCATTAACAAGGCGCTGATAAAGTCGAAGCAGCGAATGCTGAAACATGAATAACCATAATGAGTGGCTTGTGGCTTAGGCTCTTTATTAGAGATGGTATTCGACTCTACTCTCGACCGGCCATTTGACTCTGTATTCAAGTTGGTATTTTTCATTATAGAGTCCTTATTAATAGTGAAGCTGTATTGTGCAAACCCTTAATACTTATTGTTAACTAAGCATATAGCAGGCCAATATTGATAACCCTTGTTATTCAAATGGTTAGTTTTATTTTGGTGAGATAACTTACTTTGTTTTCAGTCGTGCTAGAGGCCATTTGCATCTTGCAAGGCAGGCTGCAAATGGCTTGGAGGAAGGATTTGAACTGTTTCTTGAGGTGTGCCGAGCTTATTTTAAGAGTGCAGGATTTACTTTAAGAGTGCAGGGCTGACTCCATCTCTATTTATTTTAGCGGCCTGAATACGCCCGAGTAAAAGCTGTGCCAGCTCCTCAAAAACCTTATAGAGGCTAAGTGGTAGCAGTTTTAGTAAATAAGCCGCCGCCATGGTGGCCAAGGTGCGCCCGGTTTCAGCCTGAATGATCTCTGGGGCGGTTTTTAGAGCTAGATGCAGGTACTTAACCGCTTCTTTGCCGTCTTTATTTCGAATGGCTTGTCTTGCAATATACCTAAGCTGGTAAGCCCTCGCTCTCGCTTCATGTTGTGCTAGCAATTCAGGTGCATAGCCTTTTGCCTTGTTAATCATATTCTCCCAAGAGGCATACTGTTTTTTTAGATCTGCAGACAACCCTTGGGCATTTAATCGATAGAAGGTGAGCGGAGCGGGGATCCCCTCGATTTTCCAGTGGGTGGTAGTGACTATTCTTAACCAACACTCGATATCTTCCGACTGGCGAAAGTTTTCATCGAAATAACAACTATGGGGGTGGCTCTTGTTTAACGCCTTAAACCGAATATCTGATAGGGTTTCTCGGCGAATGACAGGGGCGGAACCATTACCTACCGGATTACGACACAGCAGGTCGCTTGCCTTGATATTAGTGAGCCGAGGCATTTGGTATAGATGAATTTTTTGTCCCTGAAAGTTCATAAACAAGGAGCGGCAAAAGCTAATGCCGACTTCGGGAGCTTGGTCGAGGTGGGTGACATGGTGCATTAGCTTTTCTCTGTGCCACATATCATCAGAATCGATAAATGCCACATACTGACCGATGGCATGACGAATGCCTGTATTTCGCGCAGCCGCTAGACCTTGGTTTTGCTTATGCTCAATTATCTTGATCCTAGGGTCGCTGAATTTTTTGCAGATTGCTAAGCTGTTATCCGGTGAGCAATCGTTAATTAACAACAGTTCAAAGTGTTTAAAGCTCTGGGTGAGAACCGAGATAATCGCATCTTCAACAAAGGCTTCGACATTATAGATAGGCATCACCACCGAAACCTTTGTGGTTGCGACTTTCTTATAGGTTAAATTAGCAGTCATAGTGTGCCTCCGAGCGACAATGAGGAGCGTCTGTAGTGGTTTGAGTCAGCTTTAAGTAGAGTGTGAAACTGGGCATAACAAAAAGGTGTGACAATAAGATCCCTAGGGCGACGGCCTGTAGCCCCCAGCTGCTAGAGATAGCGATTGTGACTGCCAAAATGAAAGTGAATACACTGTTATACAACAGGTTAAATTGGCTTCTACCGGCACTAATAAGATATTGACTGGCTGCTTCTCCTAGTGGCCTCACGAGGCCGCTTAGGCAAAGCAAGATAAACACTGGCAGTGCGCCAGCATCTAACCATTTCTGACCGTACACCCAAGGGACATAGAGTGGTGCGAGTGCTGCTTGCAGGCTAATTACGGGTACTGTCAGTAACATGATGAACTTAAGTGACTTAAAGTATTTTTGCTCTAATGTAAGCAGTGTGGGTTCAGCATCTTTATCTTTTTGACAAAGATAGGAATAAAGCGCGGTGCCATAACTTTGTACTAGCCCTAAACTAATGCCTAAACTGGCGTTGAAGGCAAAGAAGTACACTCCTAGGGCTTCTATCCCAAGAAAATAGCCCACCAAGATGTAATCAATATTTTGCCTTAGAGCGATAGCCAAGTCACCTAGGCCAACTTGTATGCCAAACTTAAGTATTGTTTTGGATTTTGCTGGCAACAGAGGAAGTGGCTGCCATCGCTGTTCTTGGGACGGGGGTAAGGAATTTGCGCTCGATGAGGCCTCAGGCAAGGGATTGTGGTATCTATGAACCCCAATCCATATAAATACCACAATGACTTTGGGCAAAATAATCGCCCAAATCCCAAACCCGAGTAAAGCGAAGCAGCCCGTTAGCAGTGCATCAAATACCGTCTGCCATAGTACGGCCCTACCAACGACTCGCATTCGGTTTAAGCGCAGATTGAGTGCGGCATAGAGCATGCCAAAAGGCAGCAGTAAATAGCTTGTTGCCATGAGTATCATAGGAAGAATTAGCTGCAAGTCATCGTAGTAGATTGCAAGCGGCCAGCTGAGTAAGCTCATGGCAACGAAGGCGGTGATAGCGGCTAACCAGTTAACTCGATTGGCCGCAGTAAGAGATTGTTTAACTTGGTTGTCATCCATTTTAATCAGTGCCGCGCTAGAGATGCGACGCGTTGGGGTGCAGATGATCTCAAAACAGGTGAGTATGATGGCAACCTGACCAAAGACTTCGGGTGTCAGTAAGCGCGCAATAATAATGCTAGAGCCTAGGCGAACGATGCGGCCAAGCACTTGAGCCGAACCTAGCCAAAATAGGCCTTTGGCTAGCACGCCGTTTAAGGCTGTGGATAAAGAGTCTCGGTATGACACATAGCTTTGCATAGGAGTACCTGTTTAAGAGGCCGCTGCGAATCACATCTATTTGAGTGATGACATCACCAGTCATTGGTTATTAGTGACGAGTTATAAGGTTAAATACAGGGATCATGCCAACCTGTAGCAATAAAACGCATAAGGTTAAAGTTGCTGATTTTAAATAGGTTTTTTATAAAGGCTGACGGTACAGTATCTTTGAACCTCGATAAAAACAGTGCATTTGCATATTGCGAATCAGAATGAAAAGCAGGTTAAAGGCTGAAAAGGGCGCTGCGCTTTGAGGTTCTAGGACCTAGGAAAAGCTGAGACGATATGAGCAAAGACGGTAAAGCTAACAGAACCGAAATAAGCTGAGACGGAAAAGCGGAACGGCCTGCGGCCTTACGGATAACGGAACGTTCGCAAGCTCATTCACAGAACGCTGCGCTGACGGGAAAAGCTGGGAAAAGCAAAGACGAATAAGCAAAAGCTGTTGCTTTTTGGCTTTTGATTTTTCTAGCAGGACGTAGTCCGTCCTCGGAGCGAAGCGTCCTAGGCCCTAGAACCTTTGCTTATTCTGTGAGCCTGCGAAGCGTCCTAGAACCTAGAAGCATAGCGCCCTATAACCTAGCCCCTTCTTTTAAAGCCACACCAACAACGACGAGCCCTGGCCAGAAAAGGTAGGCGAGGATCTCGAGGTTTTCACCGAAGGTATACATGAAGAGTTGGAGGATCACCGCAACCGCTACAGCACTGAGGGCTGAGCTAAAGAGGGTCTTAAGTAATACAAGCAGGCTTACAAGTAACGGGATCGCTAGGGCGATAGCGCCCACCACTCCCTTTACAAACAGTAGCCCATACCAAGTGTGATGCGAACCTATCGGCATATATTCTACTAAGTGCGGACCGCGCTCTACAATGCCATGCCCCCACACCACAGCCTCATTGGCCCAGCGTTCTAGGGCAATATTCGCCAGTTCTTGGCGTACACGGGTTGAGCCTGCTCGGGCAGCTTTAAAGGCTTGCACGCTTTGCTGCATTTTGTCGATGACATACATTCCTGAAATCCCAAGCAGTATAAATAGAGGAGTCGCTGCGAAGTAAATCCATGGGGATCTACACCAGCGGATAAACATAAAAAAGCCTGCTAGCAGCAGGTAGCACACTAAGGCCAGGCGCGACTGCGACAGTAAGATCATGCAGAAACTGCCTGCAATACCATAAAACTTAAATTGTTTAGATTTTTCTTGGATGGCAAAAGTAAAGAACAGATTGCCAAGCATTCCCAGAGCAGGTGCCCACGGGGTGAATAGTCGCCATCTTGGCAGACCACTCGCAGGATCGATTTCATAGAGACTGACGCTGAAAAACTCGGGGCCCGGGCCGCCAATGATACTCAATGGCGAGGTGTATAGAGTGCTGGGAAGACGAATAGCCCAAGCGAGTATGAAGACGGGTAACAAGATAAGTGTATGTTTACAGACGATACAGCAGGCGCGGTAAATAAGCTCTGGCCGGATCTGTAGGCTGCCGAGTAATGGGAATATTGCTAATAGTGCCCAGCCTTTCGCCCAGCCAATACTCGACTTGATGAGTTTGGCTACGCCTAAATCGTGTGTTAGGTGGCCTATCACCAGTGTGAGTAGCATGACTGCCATCGCCACTAGCCAGCAGGTTTGTGTATTGCTGACGGTATAACGCTGCTTATCCAGCAGGACTCGCTTCACCATCCGCAGGAGTAATATCCATGCGATGACGGGGGCGACTAAATACATGGCGCCTAAAAGCCAAAACAGATAGGTACCAGTGATAGCGCGCCAGATGATTAACTCGTCAGAATTTTCTGGAGTATAGGTTTGCGGATCCATAGCATTCCCATTCCTGCAACCAGTGAAATTGAAGCGGCAATACCGCCGACAATGGCTAGCAGGGTGCGTAGATTGTCGGACTCTTCCGGCAATGTAGGCGCAGCCATTAGCTGTAGCAGCGGATAGGCTGCATAGATGTCGGCCTTTCCTATGTCCATTTTTGCCAGTGCGGAAGTAAATACCGCAGTCGCGACTTGATGCTCTCGCTGCAGGCCTTCGAGTTTAGCTGCATCGTCATTGCTGTCATTGAACCTATGATCCCAATCGTGGATCTGCTCGGACAGGGCATCAATTCGATGCCTAAGCCCCTCGGCTTTGGTGTTGAGTGACAGTAATTCCTGCATGAGTTGAGCGCGACCATCTAAGTCATCTGCCGATAACATCAACATCAGACGTTTATTGTTATAACCGAGCAGTACCTTGCAGCGGCGGCTCAGTGCATTGAGTACCGATTTTTGCTCATCTTGCAGGGTGACCACTTTGGGGTGGCGCTTGCCAAAACGACTGCGGTATTCGGCTAAGGTGGCTGTTACATTGGTATAGCTGATCAGCAGTTGCTGGAATAGCTGATCATTTTTGAGCGTCAACAATCCCGCTGCCTGTTTTGGCGTTAGGCTTAAATGGATCTCGAGCATCTTTTGGCTGGCTTTCACACCTTGTAGCTCAGAGACTAAATTGACCTTGTTATGTCTCAGTCTCTCCATGGTCAAGGCGAGCTCTTTAAACTGATCGAGTGACACAAGGCCGTGTATCGATTGAAATTCGAGTAATTTCTGTTGGGTTAAACTGACTTTATTAGCAAAAGTAGCCATGCCAACGCGAATAGCATCTTCACGTTGCTCAATTTCATCACGACGTAACTGTGCCAGTAATGCTTGTAAGCTGTGATAATGGGCCCACGCTTTTTGCTGTGCAGCCTTGGCTGTTGTTGCCTTGATACTAAACTGCATCAGTCCCGTTTGATTAGGCATCTTCAACTTTGGCGTGCCAAACTCGCTTGCCTTTAGGTGTAGTGTCTTAGCGGCGGCATTGATAAGGGTCTTGCTCATTGAAATTGACTTGTAGTTAACTCTTGGATCGATTGCGCTACTGGCGTAGGGGGAGGTGGTTGAGCTATTGGCTTGCCCCACACTGTCTAGACTGACTAAGGCTCCAGCCCCAGCTCCTGGAAGTATTAGAGTCCAATTACTGAGGTAGCGGTCTGGACTTAAGGTTGTAAATAACAAGACCAGAAACCAGATCAGCAGTAATAGCAGCGATGTGACAACCAGATAGGCATGCTTTCTCTTTTTTGCTGATAGCTGACTGCCATTTACAATGTAGTGCTTTAGCCATAGAAGAGGTCTGTAGGAGTGTTTAGTCATTGTCGGCCTCCTATAAGCATTTTTGTTTTACAGCAACTCAAGAAGAGTCGCTGGAACAAGCACCTCAGTAATGGTGCGTGCGATTTCTCGGATATTGGTGACACGAGAGTCGTAACAAGCGATGCCATCTCCAGGCATTAATATTGGGTTCATGCCTGTTTCCCAAGAATGTCTGATCAAACTATCCATTGAGCGTTCAACCACATCGACTTGAGCGGTTAATGGATTCTTGGTGATCAGTAGCAAGTAGCGACTGGCATTAGTAGACTGCGCGCCGCCGACACAGTTTGCGGCTATAGCACCGCTTAACAGGCGAGTACCGTAAGGAAAGCGAGTTGCGTCGGTGTCAACGGCAGATTGGGCGTTACTCGAAGCGGGTTGGGTCAAGTTCGATATGAACACCCGAATACCCGGTGCGGTAATTTGCGATGGCCGAGCGAGGGCGTCATCGAAGTAATCGTGTTGCGGTACGTGGATATGATCCCCTGACATTAATGTTATTCGTGGTACTGGGTAGCCGTGGATCACACCGGATAAATCGAGAGTAAAACTATGTTGACCTCTTATCACCGTAATGGCCGATATATCCGCATCGGGACGCACTCCGCCAGATGCTCTTAGCGCCGCCTCGATAGTACGTTGATCTGCCTGATCGCCGCTGTGGTCACCGTCATCGTCGATGATCTCAATGTCTGATTTTTTATTGATCTGATGTTGCCCCGGCTCAAATACTCCACCAGATACCGTGATTTCGACCGGTGCCCACTTTAATGGAGTAATGCTCAGGCGGGCGCTGTTTTTAAGCATAAACTCCTCATCGACTAGGTATTGCTCAATTGTGTTTGTTAACTGGGAAATATTTAAGCCTTTTGCATGGATAGGCTCTAAGTAGGGGAGATAGATATAGCCGTCATTGTTAACTTCAACATCACCGCTGAACTCTTCTCCGTTAAACACTCGGATCTTGAGCTTATCACCCACGGATAAACGAATATGTTGCGGTTGGTGTAGTGGCTGCTGCGCTTGCCCGGCGTACATCAACCAAGTGTTTCCCATAAGATTAGTTGGGGCTTGAGGGGCAATATTCATCGCCTGAGCAGATTTATTGCTGCGCATATAAGGCGTATCGCGATCATAGAAGTGGCACTGAGTCATGTTGTCATCACTGTTGCCAGCACAGATTACCGCTTTTTCAGGACGATGCGGGGTGACGCAAGCCGTTAGCAGCAATAAAGACAGACAGATGCTCATCACAAGGGCAAAAGCCTTGTAGGCTTTACCTGCTTGGCAGTGCATCTTTTGAGTTGTGAACAGTATGCCGTGAATATGACCCATAGTCGTGTCCCTTACTGCGCTGCTTGCTCGTTAGTCAGCTCATTGCAGATGTAGTCTATTGCCGCGGTTTCGTCTTCATAGATAGCGAAGATCTGATGTAACCGAGTCAATTCAATGAGTGAGCGTACACCAGCCGTTGGAGAGAGTAATACGATTTCACCATTGACTTTTTCAACTCGCTTTAAGGCTGAGATAAGCACTGACAGACCACTAGAATCGATATATTCGACCTTGTGTAGGTCAATTATGAGTTGGCTCATCCCAGCGTCTATTTGTTGTAAGATCGCCGCTCTGAGCGTGGGAGTTTGTGTCATTATGACCTCAACAGGCAGAGTGATTTTACAGGCATTATTTTGTGCTAATTGAGAGAAAGTCATATTGCCGTCCTTAAAAATGCACTGGGCATTTTGTTTGGTTATCTGAATTGTTACTGGAGCTTGTTGAGCTGCTATTCACTGACTGTTTTTGCTTATCTTCTTACTTATATTATGCATTGCAACTCTAAGGCCAAGTTTTATCCTGTTGTATTTAATGGGTTTTAGTGGTTTTTAGTCGGCGGGTACGTTTGCTTGTTGGCTGTCTTCTTTATTTGCGATGCAAAATGGGAAAAGCAGGGGGAAAGGTCGAGAAGGTCGCTTTGCTTCGAGGTTCTAGGACCTAGGAAAAGCAAAGGCGATTAAAGCTGAGACGGCAAAGCTAACAGAACCGAAATAAGCTGGGATGGAAAAGCGGAACGGCTTGCAGCCTTACGGTAAACGGAACGTTCGCAAGCTCACTGACGGAACGCTGTACTTTACGAAAAAGCTAAAAAGAAGGTTCTAGGTCCTAGGGAAAGCAGGTTCTAGGGAAGACCCAAGACGGTTAAAAGCCGGAACAAGCTAAGACGGAAGAGCCGAGAGTAACAGAGATAAAAAGCAAAATCTGGGAAGACCAATAAGCTTTAAGGTGGTGCCTGTTTCGCTTTTGATTTCCTAGCAGCGAAGCGTCCTCGCAGTGAGCTTGCGAACGTCCTAGGTCCTAGGTCCTAGTACCTTCTTTAAACCTAGTACCTTCTTTTAAACCGCAATACTAAATTGCAAATGGGTACCCGCAACGGTTTCTTGTATACGAACCCTGTCCATCCAATTATTGATGATCCAAAGGCCTCTCCCAGATGTTGCGTTGGCTGGGGGACAATCTGTTGGGGCTGTTTGGGGCTGCATAGGTGAGTTATCGAGTAGATCGATGACAATTTGTTGATGATCACAGTGCAGAATGATGATCAGAGAATTTAGTTTGGGGGCTGCATGGGTAAAAACGTTGGAGACAGCCTCCAAAACGCAAGTAATGACCTTGAATCGCTTGGTATCGGACACCTGATTTTGCAGCATAAATTGCTCTATTTCTCTGCTTATGGAGTGTTTTGCCATAATATTTCTATCGAGGTTAAACTGTAGGCTATTCATAGTGTTTCCTTACATTTAAGAATCACAATGGGCTAAGTGAGTTGTGGTTGAGATTAGCATCAGAGAGATATCGTCCTGAGCTTGTTTTTCTTGCCAAAGCTCAGTGCTATAGCTGAGATAGTGCAATAACTTTTCTGCAGGTAGCTCTCTGGCATCACTGATATTTTTCAGTAGTTTTGCTAAGCCAAAACTACCAAATTTACTGTTGCGACATTCATAAATGCCATCAGAATAGAGCAGTAGCTGCTCTTCTTTCTCTAAGGTGAAATGTTGGCTGTGGTAACTGTGCTGTTTGTTGATGCCAATTGGTAGCTGTGATCCAAGGTGGTTATCATCGACAAATCTAGCGCCTTGTGGGCCCACTATGATAGGAGAGGGGTGCCCAGCGTTGATAATCTCAACCTCTCCGCTGTTAGTGTCTGCGATGCCAATAAGTAGTGTTGCAAAGCGTCCACACTGCTCTGGGTCGTCAAACTCTCGATTGAGTTTGTTAGTTATCTGTGCCAAATCAAGTGACTGCCAAATTTGCTGGCTGCTAGATAAGTGGTGCGCTAGGGTAAAGCTTAGCATCGATGCCGCCGTACCATGACCGCTGACATCCAATAGGTAAAAGCCGATATGCTGCTTGTCGATATTGAAGCATTGGAACAGATCGCCTGCGAGATCTTGGGCTGGTTTAAATTCCGTTGTGACTCGCCAGCCTTGGCTTAAATCTGAGTTCTTGGGAAGTAGAGCGCGTTGCAGCTGAGCGGCGAGAGACAGGTCATGTTTAAGATTATTAAGGTAACCTTGCTCTTTTAGCAGCATATTATTGAGCGCTTGATTGTGACTTTCTAATTTCTGTTGCATCGCGATGATCCGTAAGCCTGCAAGAATTCTTACTTTCAGGACGCCGCTATGAAAGGGCTTTGCAATAAAGTCATCGGCGCCAGATTCGATCCCTTCTATTAGATGAGCATTCTGGCTATTACCCGTGAGTAATATGGTATATGGCGAGCAAGGCATTGATTTTATAGTTTTACATAGCTCAATACCGCTGATCTTAGGCATCATCCAATCGGTGATCACCATGTCGACATGCTCACGCTGAAGCAGTTCTATGGCCTCTTGGGCATTAGAAAAACCTTGAGCCGTAAACCCCATTGACTCGAGTAAAGTCAGTAGCAAACAACGCTCGCTATAGCAGTCTTCTACGACGATGATTTTATGCTGGCTGATGAGCTTCAATGTTAAAGGCATTGTCATAGCCTCCTCTTGTTATCGGTCGTTTCAGGGGTACTTTGTAATAAAGCAAACTCTGTGCCAGACAAATGAAAATATTTATTTCTGTTTTAGGTTCACTCAACTGACCAGTAAATCAAGCCTTTAGGATTTTGGTATAGATATTGCTGAGATTAACTCATGGACTTCAGCTGAAACGGGGAGTGAATGTGATGTCTACCCTTAAATCCTTTACTAAAGTGCTTGTTCTATATTGGTTTATATTGATACCTAGTTATAGTTCGGCAACGGCTATTGCTAGCATAGAGCCTAAGGTGCTGACCTTTGGTGTGGTGCCGCAGCAGGCGGCGAGTGTGTTAGCCAAGGTCTGGGCGCCAGTGCTCGCTGAACTGTCGCAAAACGCGAATGTTGAATTGCAATTTGCAACTGCGCGAGATATTCCCACCTTTGAGCAGCGTTTGGCTCAGGGGGAATATGATATTGCCTATATGAACCCCTATCATTTTACGGTATTTCACGAATCCCCTGGTTATCTTGCGTTAGCAAAAGAGCAAGATAAGTATTTAAGAGGCCTGATTGTTGTACGTAAAGAGTCACCTATATCCGCGCTGACAGAGCTTGATGGCAAATCGTTTGCCTTTCCTGCCCCGGCGGCGTTTGCTGCGAGTGTGATCCCCAGAGCTATTTTGAAACAGCAAGGCGTTGTTCACAGTACTAAGTACGTCGGCTCCCATGACTCTGTTTATCTTGCTGTCGCTCAAGGACTTGTCGATGCTGGTGGCGGGGTGGGGCGTACCTTCAAAAATATGGATACGGATGTGACAAAACAATTAAAGGTCCTATGGCGAACGCCCGGTTACACTCCCCATGCTATCGCCACTCATCCCCGTGTTTCTCAGGAACTACGCGAAGTATTGTTAACTCAGTTACAGGCTCTATCTAGCACGAGTAAAGGTCGAGCCCTGTTAGACGGTCTAGGCTTCAAAGCAATGGAAGCTGCGCAAAGTAGTGATTGGGATGATGTGCGTGCGTTATCTTTAAGTGAGCTAGACGAGCCGTTAAAGGAGAGTAACTAGTGTCATTTCGGATAAAGACGATCCTCGGGATTGCTGTCATCGAAGGTGTGCTGCTAATGCTGCTGGTGTATACCAGTGTCGATTATTTGAAAACCTCGAATCAAGCAGAGATCGAAAAACGTGCCAGCTCTACCGCTTCTCTATTTGCTGCGGCTGCAAAGGATGCGGTGATCAGTACCGACCTATCAACCCTAAATGTGCTTGCTAATGAGCTGTTAACGACTTCCCAGGTCCTCTATGTCAATATTTACGATCAAAGCCGATTATTGGTCAGTGTCGGTAGCATTAACGGCGGCTCAGTCGCCTCGTTAGATAGCGGCATTGGCAATGTTGATGACGGTATCTTAGACATTGAAAGGGATGTACAAGAGTCGGGCTTTACCTATGGCAAGGTTGAGCTGGGTTTTGATACCGCGGCGCTAGATAGTTTTATTACCGATGCCAGAACACGTTTCCTGACCATTGCGGGTATCGAGATGTTTTTGGTGGCGCTGTTCTCTTGGCTATTAGGCCACTATTTGACCCGCAATTTGGCGCTGCTAAAGAGCGCATCTCAACGAATTTTACAAGGAGAATCTAAAGTTCAGATCCCCGTCAGTAGTGATGATGAGATAGGTAAAACCATGTTGGCGTTTAATCAAATGGTTAAAAAAGTCGCCGACAAGAATCAGGCCTTAGTGAGTGCCAATGTTCGACTCAATGCCATATTACAGACTGCTGTAGATGGCTTTGTGGTCGTTGATACTCAGGGTGTCATTGAAGAGGTTAACCCAGCAGTTAGTCGCCTGTTTGGTTACAGTCCCTCAGAACTGATAGGGCGAAATGTTTCATTATTGATGCCATCGAATGAACGCAATATGCATGATGAATATATTCAGCACTACCTAAAAAGTGCAGATGATAAAACAGTAGGCAAAGGACGCGAGCTGTTAGCACAGAAAAAAGATGGCAGCCTGTTCTCTATTGAGCTGTCTATATCAAAAATGCGTATCGATGATGAGGTGCTTTTCTTAGGCTTAGTGAAGGACTTAAGTGATGTAAAGTGTGCTCAGGCAGCGGCTCAAAGAACGGAGTCTATTTTATTGGCAACTCTTGAAGGCAGTAAAGATGCGTTAGTGACGATAGATACGAGTGGTGCCATTCAAGAAGTGAATGACGCTGCATGTTTGCTGTTTAAGTTTCACTCTGAACAGATGATAGGCCAACGATTAGAAGAGGTGCTCTTTAGAGCTGATGAGAGGGATTGTTTTCATAATATCTTAGAAGAGTACCGTGCGACAGGCGAAGGGTTAGCGGTTAAACATTCTACTCAGATGAAAGCGACTCGCTCCGATGGTGAGAAGGTGGCCATTGAGCTGACGCTCATTCCTGTACAGTTAGGGCAAGAAATGTTGCTGACGGCATTTATTCGAGATATTTCACGTCGGATGGAATACGAAACTCAATTGAAATTGGCAAAAGAGCAAGCAGAGCAGGGCAGCGAGGCTAAATCTCGTTTTCTCGCGACCATGAGCCATGAGATCCGCTCTCCCCTCAATGCCGTGTTAGGGAGCGTCGAATTAATATTGGAGTCGACACTAAACAAAGAGCAGCGAATATATGCTGATACTGCCAAAGAGGCCGGTACGGCCCTGTTGAGTACAATTAATGACATTCTGGACTTTTCTAAAATTGAAGCGGGGCAAATAGTGCTAGAAGAGAGTGCTTTCAGCCCTGCTAAGCTTGCCACTCAAGTGCTACAAGTGTTATCGCCCAAGGCGCAGGATAAAGGGATTGCACTGGCGATTTATGTTAATCGTAATGTACCTGAGAGTTTGATTGGAGACGGTCAAAGGCTTAGGCAGGTGCTGCATAACTTGGTCGATAATGCGATTAAGTTTTCATTTGGTGGATGCGTTGCCATAGAGATGTGGTTAGCAGATGTTGATGAGGCACGGCTGTGTTGTAAGATCTCAGATCAAGGTATTGGGATAAGTGAAGAGTCTCAATTGACATTATTTGAAGAGTTTAGTCAGGTACATGATACCCATAATACCAACTACAGTGGTACAGGACTTGGCTTGGCTATTTGTGCTGAGCTCATTGCTCAGATGGGGGGGCACATAGGGGTTGATAGTCAGCAAGGTCAGGGAAGCTGCTTTAGTTTCGACCTTTTGCTGAAACGTGATGAAAAGGAGAAACATAGTTATGCGCCTTTGCCAATACACGCTAGGGTGCTCCTTGTGCACCCAAATGCGACCTATTGTAAGTTCATTAGCAGACAGTATAAGCAGTATGGTGTGACAGCAATTTGTGTCGACAGCATCGAGGCGATTTTCACGGCTTCGCAGGTACAAGGTCGCTTTAATCTGGTGTTGATTGATGAGCACTGCCTATTGGAGCTAAACGCTATGCGCGTTAATAGCGTCAAACAAGACTATCTGCTCGAAGAGGGCATGATGGCCGCATTAATGACGGTAGTTGTACCTGAGGCTTCGGCACAGTTAAGAGAGATAGGTTTAGAGCAGGTGATCAACAAACCTCTGAGCCGAGATATGATGCTAGGCATGCTAAGAGGAGAGCATGAGTCATCGGCTCATCAGGCTCAGGGTGAGCCTGTAGTGTCAACTTGTGATGAGCAACACTTGCCAATCTTGTTGGCCGAGGATAGCCCTGCAAATCAAATTGTTGCAAGTGCGTTGCTGAGTAAGGCCGGTTTTAAGGTTGAGATTGCTAATAACGGGATTGAAGCATTGAAAATGGCTAGCGCTAAAGACTATGGTTTGATCTTAATGGATATGAGAATGCCCGAGATGGACGGTATTGAAGCCACGCAAAAGATATTACAGCGTAATCCATCTCAGGTTGTTATCGCTATGACTGCCAATGTGCAAAAAGAAGACGTTGAGCAGTGCATGAATGCAGGAATGAAAGCCTTTGTTCCTAAGCCTGTTAATCGAGTGAACCTTGTTAATGTGGTAAATCAATGGATTGTATCGGCCAAGGAAGAGGCTATAGTTAGCTATAAAGCTATGGGGAAAGGTACAGAAGAGCCTTGTTCAGACAGTAATAATGTTAACCATGATAATGGCGAGAGTATCGATGACGATAAGGTTGTGCCATTTATGCAAACTAAGAGAAAAAGCAAAGTGAGCGCTTTCAATGGGACTAAAGCGCCATTACAAACAAGTTCTCAGGGGAGTGAGGAGCTGGTGACTATCATAGATGAGGCTGTACTTGACGAGTTAACGGATATGTTAGGTGGGGAAGCAATAGATAGAATGATGAGCGTTTTCTTGACCGAGGCGCAAGAACGGCTGAGCATATTGCAGCTCTTGCTTTTGGAATATCAAAATGGAAATGGACTCGATTTGTCTGAGATTGATATTCAGGCCCATACACTTAAGAGCAGCTCAGGAAGTTTTGGAGCGGCGGGCTTATCTATTGCGGCTAAAGAATTAGAGTTAAGCGCTAAAGCTAAAGAGGTGGAGCGAGTTCCGCTATTGTTAGATGAGGTGATTGAGACGGCTCTGTTAACCCTCAAGGTATTTAAACAACGTTTTGAACTAACAAACGAGTAGTAATTACTGCTAGACTTAGCAATATGCTCATGCGAGTCATGCTAGTTTAATTCTTTGATATTAGGCAAGTTATCGCGATAGTTGTTCTTATTAATAGGCTGACCTTATATGGATATAGCAAGCTCATTTACCACCTTGCTCGTCGAAGACAGTATGTCTCTCGGGGCGCTTTATACAGAATACCTTCGCACGGAGGGGGCGCGAGTCACTCATGTTAATCATGGGAGTGATGCGTTGAATGAGCTTAAACGCTGGCAACCGGATCTATTAGTGCTCGATATTCAGCTACCAGATATGTCTGGGATGGATATTTTGGAGATCGTACAGTCAGAGTACCCAGATGTTACCGTCATAATGATCACTGCCCACGGCAGCATTGATATCGCTGTCGATGCCATGCGCTCGGGGGCGTTTGATTTTCTTATTAAACCTTTCGATGCAAAACGTTTATCCATTACCGTACGTAATGCATTAAAACAGCGTCAGCTTGTTAATCTTGTCGCCAAGTACGAGAGTAGCCTGCCTAAGCCACATTATATGGGGTTCATTGGAGAGTCGTTGGCGATGCAAACCGTATATAAAACTATCGATTGTGTAGCGAGCAGCAAAGCTTCGGCCTTTATCATTGGTGAAAGTGGTACGGGTAAAGAGGTGTGTGCTCATGCGATACACAATGCGGGTAACCGTAGCGATGGGCCATTTGTGGCTTTAAACTGTGCGTCAATCCCAAAGGATTTGATTGAAAGTGAGATTTTTGGTCACACCAAAGGGGCGTTTACTGGCGCGATAGCCAATAGAGATGGCGCGGCGACACGGGCGCATAAGGGCACGCTTTTTCTTGATGAGATCTGCGAGATGGATTTGGAGCTGCAGAGTAAGCTACTGCGCTTTATTCAAACCGGTGTGTTTCAACGTGTTGGGGCTACAAAAGAAGAAAAGGTCGATGTACGCTTTGTCAGTGCGACTAACCGTATGCCTTGGGATGAAGTTAAAGCGGGGCGTTTTAGAGAGGATCTATTCTACCGTTTACATGTGATCCCAATTGAGCTGCCGCCGCTGAGAATGCGCGGCAAAGATATTTTGCTGCTGGCATCCTCTTTACTCAAAGAGTACAACAAAGAAGAGGGTAAGACGTTTAAGGGATTTAGCCCTGAAGCTAAGCAATGCTTAAAGTCTTACCCATGGCCCGGTAATGTTAGGCAATTACAGAACGTTATTAGGCAGATAGTGGTATTGAATGACAGCGAAACGATTGAGATTGATATGTTACCAATACAGCTGACATCGACTTCAGCGATTA
Source organism: Shewanella pealeana ATCC 700345 (assembly GCF_000018285.1). Classification (NCBI taxonomy): domain Bacteria; kingdom Pseudomonadati; phylum Pseudomonadota; class Gammaproteobacteria; order Alteromonadales; family Shewanellaceae; genus Shewanella; species Shewanella pealeana. The sequence goes on from NC_009901.1 coordinate 1,747,750, forward strand.
AATCTGAAGTCGCTAAGCCACAGGCGGCGGTTGTTAAGTCTCAGTCTCTCCGAGGTGACTCTGACGCCTCCTCTTTTCTTGATGGAATAGAGCGCGCGGCTTTTTCTGGTTCCGAGCAATATGCTAAATCTGCCAATGAAAAAAGTGATGATATTGTACCGCTATGGAAGACAGAGAAGCAGACCATTGAAAATGCTATAGCACGTTGTGATGGCAATGTGCCTAAGGCCGCAGCATTATTGGATATCAGTGCATCGACTATCTATCGAAAACGCCAGTCATGGGATGAGTTAGAAAAAGCTTAAGTCACTAAAACCTTAACTAATGTTTTAGTATTAAGTAATCAAGCTTATCGATAGAGCTCAGCAAATGAAAAGAGTAGACTGAGGGTCTACTCTTTTTTGTTTCAAACTTTTTGTAATGAAGAGACCGCCATGAAATATCTTGTTGATACCCATACTCATACGATTGCTTCGACCCATGCTTATAGTACGTTGCAAGAATATATTGCGATGGCCAAGCATAAAGGCATTAAGTTATTTGCCACTACCGACCATGGGCCCGATATGGCCGACGCCCCCCACTTTTGGCATTTTGTGAACTTACGAGTATTACCACGAATTGTTGATGGCGTGGGCATTTTACGAGGCATCGAAGCCAATATTAAAAATGTGGTCGGAGAGATAGACTTCTTTGGTGATTACCTGCAAGAGTTAGATATTGTTCTCGCCGGTTTTCATGAACCCGTTTTTGCGCCAAGCAATAAAGAAACTCATACTGCTGCACTTATAAACTGTATCATGAGTGGTCATGTCGATATCATTACTCATCCAGGCAACCCAGCTTACCCAATAGACATTGCTGCCGTTGCCAAGGCAGCCGCCGAGAATAATGTCGCCCTTGAGATCAATAACTCCTCTTTTTTAACTTCTCGAAAAGGCAGTGAACATAACTGTTTGGCCATTGCCAAGGCGGTTAAAGAGGCGGGCGGGCTATTGGTGATGGGCTCTGATTCTCACGTGGCATACAGCCTAGGAGATTTCACTCAGGCCGAGCAGATTATCGAGCAAGCCGATTTTCCCATTGAGCGTTTGCTCAACCGTAGCCCCGAGGCTTTACTGGCATTTTTGTCAGCAAGAGGCCATGGCTCGCTCGATGAATATTCGGCGCTACTCGAAAACTAAAACCAAAACTAAAACTAAAACCAAAAAGATAGCAGAGATAATTAAAGTAAGATGAGAATTCTTATCACAGGAGCCGCAGGTCAACTTGGACAGGCATTGCTATCGATAGCGGGGCTTACACAGGTTAATTTGGCAGAGCGAACCGTCGCTCAGCAAATGCTGGTGGCTTTGTTACCCGAAGCGTTAGAGTGCATCGAAACAACAGATGAAGTGATTGGTGTTTCTCATCAAGCGCTCGATATTTGCGATATAGATTCAATACGTAAAGCATTCGATACTATAGCTCCCGATGTTGTGATTAACTGCGCCGCCTATAACGCAGTTGATAAGGCTGAGTTTGATATCGACAAGGCAATGCTTATTAATGCCGAAGGGCCTAAATTACTCGCCGGTGAGTGTCAGCGCCACAATATAAGACTCGTGCATATCTCAACTGACTTTGTGTTCGATGGTGAGTTATTACGTGCATACACAGAGCAAGATAGCCCCGCGCCGCTGTCGGTTTATGGCAAGAGTAAGCTAGAAGGGGAGCGCTGGGTCAGTGATATCTTGGGCTCAAAGGCAACGATTATTCGTACCTCTTGGCTCTACAGTTGTTATGGCCATAATTTTGTTAAAACCATGCAGAGTTTGTTTAAGGTCAAAGAGAGCCTGTCGGTAATAAACGATCAATATGGTAGCCCTACTTGGTGTGAAGCCTTAGCCGTAGCAATTTTTATGCTCGTAAAGCAAACTCAGGCGACAATTTTGACTCGCCCGTCAGTATGCGAGGATAAACCCGCTAAAGGCTTAGCTGATTTATACCACTATGCTGCTAGTGCTAGCGCTTCATGGTATGAGTTTGCCTGTGAAATTCAACGTCAGGCAGGCTCTGTCACAGAGCTCGCACCAAGCACAAAATTATCACAAAACAAAGAATTCGCACCAAACAGTGCTGATTGTTCAATACTGCCCATTACGACTAAAGCTTGGCAAGAGTTACATGATAACCGATTAGCATTAAGGCCAAAGCAAAGTGCTTTGAATACGCAAAAGTTGTGTCATCAGTTAGCTATCGAGCCGGGGAGTCTACTCACTGCAACTTGGCAGCAACAGTTAGCAGCCATGGTTAGCTATCAAAAGGTTAAAAGCCGGGAAAGCTGAGAAGGTCCTAGGAAAAGCAGGTCCTAGGTTAAAGCTAAGATGGAAAAGCGGATCGCCCTGCGGCCTTACGGTAAACGGAAGGTTCGCATACTCACTCACGGTAGCGGCATGGAAGGGCGCTTTGCTTCTAGGGGAAGCTCAGACGAAAAAGAAGAGAAAGCCGGAAAAAGCAGGAAAAGCAGAAAAACAAAGAAGTGGACGATACGGTGCTTTGTTTTTTGCTTTTCCTAGCAGGGCGTAGCCCGCCCTAGCAGTGAGCTTGCGAACGTCCTAGGATCATCTTTTAGACCTAGGACCTTCTTTGCAAATATTAGAAACGTCTTTCCCAGCCAGCGTAAATCGTGGTGTCCCAGTCATCGCCACCTGATGTGACATATTTGCTGTAGCCAACTGTGCCACCAACCTTTAAAGTACCTTGATAGAAAGGTCTGTGGTAGCTGGTATCAAACTGGTATACGCGCTCGTACTCGCCAGGAGACACAGGATTGCCACCTTCAGGGTTACCTGTATCTGTACCGTCGGTATTGAGTCTTAACCAGCGGAACTTGTTGCTAATGTTCTGTCCGCCGCCAAGTTGGGTTATTCCACCTACCACTAAGGTGGTGGCATCGTTATCATAGGTGCTGCCTAGACTTTTGCCGTAGTAACGGTAACCATCTTTATAGAAACCATGCTCATAGAGGCAGTTATAAGCGTTAGAGTCGATACCACAGGCCACTTGAGTATCTGAATACTCAACAAATACACGGGTATTGATATCGGCTAAAAAGAAGTCAACGCCGCCCATGTTAGCCGAGTTAATCAGCTTGTTTTTGCCGTTGTGGTAATCTTCGTGAATACGCTCGTAGTAGATACCGTATGGAATGCCAAAAGCGGTATCTGACCAGCGGAAATCATAGCCAGCCAGCATGTTCTCTTGGCCGTTTGTGACTTCGCCTTCGCTCATGCCGCCATTAAATAAGCCATCCCACCAGTCGCCTAGGCTATTACCGTAACCTTCACCGCCCCACTGCATGGTCCAAGAGAAGCCGACTTCTAGTTTAGAGATAGGTCTTAATGTACCGCGAGCGCCCCAATGCTTGGCATCTGGCACATAACGGCCGCTTTCCATCTGACTAAATGAGGTGGTAAAGGTCCAAGGGCCAATCCAGTTAAGCCATGGGGTTTCAAATGCTTGGCTGTTATTGCGGCTAAGGGTCATTCCTGGCATAGGTCGAGCATTGGTGGTTTGAATTAAACCGCTGTCCCAACCTGGTCCCCAATACTTTTGCTGTGCGCCAGCACTAACAATCCAGTTACCAAGCATCACTGCGGCAAAACTGTCATCTAAACGTGTGCTGTTACCATCAATCGGGTCGTAGTGGTAACTGGTCGCCAAGCGGCCACTAAACCAGTCTTTAGTCACTTCGGCTGATACAGCGACCTCTGCTTTGTCACGGTAGTCTTGGCCAAAACCAATAAAGCGTGTGGTATCCGAGCCGCCAGCAAGTTCGATTTTGCTGCTCATGCCGCGGTGATCATGCTCATAAGCACTTATGACTCTCTCGAATGCATCTCGTTGCACGCTGGATAAGCCAGTTTGATCTGCCTTGTCCATATCTTGCTTAATACCATCCCACATCAGTGGGTAAGTGGTGATTGGCTGAACAATCACGCCCGTATCAGACAGCAGTTGAATATCGGCTCTTAGGGGTAAGTCAGTCGGTTCAACCCACCATGCGGCTTGTGCCGTGCTGCAACCAAGCAATAATAAACTAGATAGTAATTTAAGTTTCATTGGGATCCCTTTTGTCAATGCAGCGCATTTTAGAGGAATTCACTGCATGGCGATAGTAGCGGGTTATATCAAAGATAAAATAGACACAAAGTGTGACATATCTCGATATACATAGCTGATGCACGGCTCTGAAAGCTAAGCTTTATTTAGGTTTTTGCCAGTGTAAAACGGGATTTTATTCTATGGTTTAAGGGGAGACCAAATAGAGTTGGTTTCTAACATGGAATTAGCGTGATGAAACCGGAGTGATGACTTAAGTTTTCATATCGCCTTTACAGGGAGTTTATCTATGTCTAACAGTGATAATAGCGTTTCTATATGGCCGCTTACACCTTCTGTTAAGCTGATTGCGATTGTTATTTTGTTTGTAGCAGCTGCGTATTGGATAGCAGGAGTGGGATCTAAGGAGCGTAGAGATGCGTCAAAGATCTGGCCTGTTTTAGAGCTGGAGGTGAAGCAAGACGCTGGGATTGAACGCAAAATTTCGCAGCTATTGGCAGACATGACATTGGAGCAGAAAATTGCGCAGATGATCCAACCTGAGATCGGTGATATTAGCGTTGAAGACATGAGGCGGTATGGCTTTGGCTCCTATCTTAATGGTGGAGGCTCTTTTCCAAACGGCAACAAGCATGCAACGCCGAGCGATTGGATTGCACTAGCAGAAGCCATGTATCAAGCGTCAGTAGATGATTCTATAGATGGCTCGACCATTCCAACAATGTGGGGCACGGATGCTGTGCACGGTCATAACAATGTGATTGGCGCGACGCTGTTTCCCCATAACATAGGGTTAGGGGCGGCAAATAACCCCGAACTTATTGAAAAAATTGCAACCATAACGGCTAAAGAAGTGATGGTTACCGGTATTGATTGGGTATTTGCGCCAACGGTTGCTGTGGTGCGAGACGATCGCTGGGGCAGAACGTATGAGGGCTATTCAGAAGATCCGCAGATAGTTAAGGCTTACGCTGGCGCAATCGTTAGAGGGTTACAGGGGCGTGCGAATGCCGATTTTCTTGGTGACGAGCGGGTTATCGCAACCGTTAAACATTTCTTAGGGGACGGAGGCACGACTGATGGTGTTGATCAGGGAGATAATACCTTTGCAGAGCAGCAACTCTTCGACATTCATGCCCAAGGCTATGTGGGAGGAATATCGGTAGGGGCGCAAACGGTAATGGCGTCATTCAACAGTTGGAATGGCGTTAAGAATCACGGTAATCGCTATCTGCTGACATCAGTTTTAAAAGATCAAATGGGGTTCGACGGGCTTGTGGTGGGTGATTGGAACGGTCATGGCCAGATTTATGATTGTAGTAATGAGAGCTGTCCCCAGGCAGTCAATGCGGGCCTGGATGTATATATGGTACCGACAAAGGCTTGGAAACCTCTTTTTGATAATACCCTTGCACAAGTAAATAGTGGTGTCATCCCCATTGAGCGTATCGATGATGCGGTAACGCGGGTTTTACGTGTAAAAATGCGTGCCGGCTTATTCGATAAACCGAGTCCAGCTAAACGCGCATTATCGGGTAACACGGCATTAATTGGTGCTAAGGCGCATCGTGATGTGGCAAGGCAAGCGGTAAGGGAGTCACTAGTGCTGCTTAAGAATGAAGGGGGAGTATTACCTTTGTCGCCCACGCAGACTGTGATGGTGGCTGGTGATGGCGCAGATAACATAGGTAAACAATCTGGTGGTTGGTCAATAACTTGGCAAGGCACTTATAATACCAATGCCGATTTTCCCGGTGGCAGTTCTATCTATAGCGGTATTCAAGCACATGTGACTCAGGCTGGTGGTAAGGCATTACTAAGCCCTAATGGTGATTATGCGGTAAAGCCTGATGTGGCGATTGTGGTGTTTGGAGAGAACCCATACGCAGAGGGTCATGGCGATCTCGATAATCTTGAGTATCAGCGAGGCAATAAACATGATCTTGCCTTGCTACAAAAGTTAAAGGCACAAGGGATCCCTGTGGTCGCGGTGTTTATCAGTGGCCGACCTATGTGGGTGAATGCAGAGATTAATGCCGCAGACGCCTTTGTGGCTGCTTGGTTGCCCGGTAGTGAGGGCGAGGGGGTTGCAGAGGTTCTGTTTAGGGATGCGAGTGAAGGCGTTCAATTCGATTTCAGCGGTAAGCTATCTTTTTCATGGCCTAGTAGTCCTACGCAAACAGCTATTAACCGATTCGATAATGATACCCCTCTATTTCCCTACGGATACGGATTAACCTATGCCGACAGTGCGAGGTCAATGGTGCTTAATGAGAAGGCCGATTTTGTGACGGTTCAGAATCAATACATGGCGATTTTTGATCGGGCAGTACAAGCGCCATGGGTGATGATGATAGGCAGTAAGAATGAACAGTTATCAGTAGATGGCAGTGAAACTCAAGCTGAGGTCGTATATTTGCGAAGCATAGACAAAAATGTACAAGAAGATGCGCGCTTATTTAAGTTTAATGGGCAAGGGGAGGGGGTTGTTCGTTTTAGAAGTAATTTCCCTCGTGATTTAAGGGCATTTATAGAGCGTCCATCGATGTTATCGTTTGCGGTGAACATTGAGCAGTTAGGTGAGCAGGCTGTTAATTTGAGCATGGGTTGTGAAGCGGACTGCGGTGAACCTATCGATATCTCAACGCTGCTTGCCAAGCAGCCGATTGGACAGTGGCAAACGGTGACAGTGCCGCTAAACTGTTTTGCCAAATCAGGGGTTAATTTTGCGAAAGTAAACTCCCCATTCTCACTGAGCAGCGCAAGTAAAATGAGTCTCAGTTTAGCTGATATTGAGTTTGCTCCTATTACGGATGAAAAGCCTTCAATGTCTTGCCTTTAGCAGTTTTAGGTAGATATTTAATGATCAAACTTGCTTAGTCTGTTTTCGACATTAAATGATTATTTGGTTATTAATTTTTATCGTTAAATACTGGCATAATGAAGCTATAACCTTCGTAAATTATAGAGATAACTTACATTGAACCATGTATTTAAACAGGAGTGGTTAGGACCTCTTCTCGATATTGCGACTGAAGCTGGAGAGGCCATTATGGCCATATATAAGCAGGATGATCTAGGTGTGTTGACTAAGTCTGATGACAGTCCTGTAACGGCAGCTGATTTGGCGAGCCATCAGGTAATTGTTGAAAGGCTGAAGCAATTAACCCCTGATATCCCTGTCATGTCGGAAGAGTCGACGGATATTGATTGGCAGCAGAGGCGTCATTGGCAATCATATTGGCTGATTGACCCACTCGATGGCACCAAAGAGTTTATTAAGCGCAATGGCGAGTTCACAGTCAATATCGCCTTCATCCACCATGATACCGCCGTCGCAGGCGTTGTATATGCCCCTGTTCTGGATAAATGCTTTTATGGTGAACTGGAAAGTGGAGCTTGGTTAAAACATGCTGGAGAACGAATCGAGTTACCTAAAGTGAATAGCTCGAAAGCGCTTGTTCCTCGAATTGTTGGTAGTCGATCTCACGCTAGCCCTGGTTTACAAGCATTCTTGCAAGAGCTTGGCGAGCATGAGATGAAGAGTGTTGGTAGTTCGCTTAAGTTTTGTCTTTTGGCTGAAGGAGAGGCCGATATTTACCCAAGGTTGGGGCTAACCAGTGAGTGGGATACCGCAGCTGCGCAGGCTGTGCTGGAAAGTGCTGGTGGTCGAGTGGTGCAATATGACACTAATATTCCTCTTAATTACAATCAAAAATCTGACATACTGAATCCCTATTTTATTGCGTATGCGCCACACTGGCATTGAAGCAAGTTGACTTTAGCTGTGTTGGTGAGAGTAGGCGAGTCTGAGTAAAAGGCTACTCTCGGTTTAAATGTTAAAACGAATTAAAAATACTTTTGGAGCGGGAAATGTTGCGGATTGGTGTTGATCTTGGTGGTTCAAAAATTGAAGTTGTAGCACTTAACGAGCAGGGCACAGAGCTATTTCGTAAACGTCTTCAGACACCAAGAGAATATAATGCAACGCTTGATGCGATAGAGGCTCTAGTGACTGAAGCCGAACTGCAATTAGGGCAAAAAGGCACTGTGGGCGTTGGGATCCCCGGCGTTGTGTCGCCATTTTCAGGTTTAGTTAAAAATGCCAATTCCACCTGGATTAACGGTCACCCACTCGATATCGATTTAGGTCGGCGTTTAAACAGAGAAGTCAGAGTGGCAAACGATGCCAATTGCTTTGCGGTCTCAGAGGCTATCGATGGTGCCGCGGCCGGAAAAACCGTGGTTTTTGGGGTGATTATAGGTACTGGATGCGGGGCTGGCATTGCCATTAACGGTAAAGTACATGGCGGTGGCAATGGTATTGGTGGTGAGTGGGGGCATAATCCTTTGCCTTGGATGACCCCAGATGAGTTCAACTCAACCAGTTGTTTCTGCGGTAATAAAGATTGCATTGAGACTTTTATTTCTGGTACTGGTTTTGTGAGGGACTATCAACTTGCAGGGGGGCTCGCGACAAATGGTGCTGAGATAGTTTCGTCTATGCAAGAAGGTGATGTTATAGCTTGTGCTGCATTTGAGCGTTATGTCGATAGGTTGGCCCGTTCACTCGCTCATGTTATCAATGTGCTGGATCCTGACATAATTGTGCTTGGCGGCGGCGTCTCGAATATTGAGGCTATTTACCCGTTATTGCCTGACTTCTTACCTAAATATGTATTGGGCGGAGAGTGTCGAACCCCTGTAGTGCAAAACATGTATGGTAGCGCTTCAGGCGTACGCGGAGCAGCTTGGTTGTGGAGTAAAGATGAGACTTAGTAATCTTGACTGCTGCACTTATCCACTACAGTTTGATATTCTGGTTAGGCATGTAGCTTGCTCACTACTGAGGCTATCTATTTATGGTGTAGGCACGAATAACATTAATAAATAGAATGACATGCTACACTTTGTGAATATTTTCATCTGACTTTGGCTGCTTTATGTTTTGGTTAAAAAAGATAGTGTCGCAGTTTTTCATGCCAGTCCCTTTACTGCTGCTGCTTATTGCGCTTGCTTACTTAGTTATTCGTAATCGTCAGTCCTCGAGAGCGATATTAGCGATAGCGGCCGCTTTACTGATCACTTTGAGCAGTAGTTGGGGCAGTAATTGGTTACTCGCGCCATTGGAAGAGCAATATTCAGTTAACAATCAGCCTATAGCCAATAGCTGCTTGGTGATGGTGCTTGGCAGTGGTCATGATGAAAACGCTAATTTTACTGCGGTGCAACAGCTCTCAAATACCGCTTTAGCCCGATTGACAGAGGGCGTGCGTCAATTGTCTCTAGGTCAAAATTGTAAACTCGTGGTGAGTGGTTGGAGCGGTGGGCTCTCAACTCGCTCGCATGCCGATGTGATGTTTGATGCTGCCGTGGAGTTAGGCGTATCGCCTAAGGCCATTATTAAGCTCCCATTGGCGCAAGATACCATAGAAGAAGCACAATTTATGAAGTGGGAGGTCGAAGATGCGCCTTTTCGCTTAGTCACATCAGCAAGCCATATGCCGCGTGCAATGGCCATTTTTACCAATGCCAAGCTTAATGTGGTTGCAGCTCCTACCGATTTTGCTCAACGAGCTAGTTATTGGTGGCGTTTCGATGCCCAGAGCCTGTTATCGTCGCAAAGGGCAATTCATGAATACCTTGGTTTACTCTGGTTTAAGCTTAAATATGAGAAAGAAGGTGCTAGGAGCTCAGAAGGTTCTAGGACCTAGGAAAAGTAGGTTCTAGGTTTTAGGAAAGCAGGTCCTAGGTACAAGCTGAGACGGAACGGCCTACGGCCTTACGGAACGTTCGCTGGCTCACTCACTCACGCAACGGATAAGAAGGGCGCTGCACTTCTAGGTTTAACAGCTGGTGAGGCGCTATGGTTAATGCAGTTTTTGGTTTTTGATTTCCTCGTAGGCCGAAGGCCGTCCTAGCAGTGAGCCCGCGAACGCCCTAGAATCTAGGTCCTTGTTTATTCCGTCCTAGAACCTTCTTTGGTAAGCTGCTAGGCTCCGAGTTAGCATCCTAATTATATAGAGTACGCAGACCTTGATAAATGAAGCTGTTCTGATCCGCCCCATCATTAAACGCAATGGATTAACACTGACCTTTGCTGGTGGCCTAGGTTTAGCCACAGGATTAGGGCTCTTCTTATCGGGGAGTCATCTATTTGCACCAGGAATTATTTGTTTTGCATCTGGCGCAATCGCACTGGTTCTCGGGGGAGCTAAATTGGTTGAGCCTGAGGTGACGGTTAAACTGACTGACGAGGGGCTGACGTATTTTCATCGCCGTGGTCAGGTTGTAATTGAATGGCAGAATATTCAACGTTTTGATCAGCCGCGAGTGTCTCAGGGGCTTGATACCCTGAATCTGCCTTATATTGGGATTAAGTTAAAACAGGTTAGCCCTGTTTTAGAGTGTATTTCACTGCGGTTAGCTGCGGGCTTATTAACTGAGCAGCGTCCTTTACTGATGACGGCTTCAGTTCAAGATGAAGACCTATCTGTATTAGAGGATCAGATGAGTGCAGAGTTTTCGCCTTTTATTGAAAACGATGACCGATATAAGGGCGTGCTAGCGATGTTTGGTCACCGTTGTCGGCTATTGAATTCACACTTAGGCTATCACCTGTTCATTTCAACAGATGCACTGGATAGGTCAGAAATTGAGTTTCTCGCTCTACTGAGAGAGTATAAAAAGCAAAGTGTAGAGCAGTTGTAGGCTAGTTGTTGAGCAGAATATTGGTTTTAAAGGCAAATATTCTGCTCTTCGGCTAGCTAGGATAAAGCTGCTAGCATTAACCCCCTAGCAATAAACCTCTAGCATTAAAAAACGATGGGGTTAACTCATACTGAGTTCAGCATCTTCAATCGTTTCTTCTTTAGCCGATTTGCTGCGTTCCTGTTTAGGTGCTGAATTTGAGGGTAAAAAGGCAATATCGTCTCTTACGCGCATTCCGATAAATTGACCTCCTTCAAAAATTTCCATCGACTGGCAGTTCACCTCACCATCGACAAGACCCGTGCTGGTAATGTTAAGCTTTTCACAAGTCAGTTTACCGCGGAAAGTACCTGAGACTCTTAGCTCAGCACAGTGAAGTTTACCATCGATAAGGCCACCCTGTTCGATAGTGATATTGCTACTGGAACTTACTTTTCCAAAGAGCTCGCCAGCAATAAGTGCTTCAGCTGAAAACTCAGTTTCACCAGTAAACTTGGTGCCTTGAGCAATAAATGTTAACCCGCCGCTTCTTTTTTTTCTAAACATAATGGTGTCATTGTCAGTCTAAGTTGCTTAGATGTTACCTTGAAATTAGAGGAAACAAAACCACTTAAATTTGGCGCTAACATGTCATATTTTTGGCTATTTTACGCGGTGCGAATGATGATCGCGCCCGATGGACAAGGGGCTACGCAAGCTCCGCATCCAGTACAGGCTTCAGTATCGATTTGAGGTAGGGGCGCTTTACCCACAGCAAGGGTGAAGCTGATTGCGCGGGAGTCACAGGAGTCTTTACAGCTTTGGCACCAGATCCCTTGATATGCCATACAGCTATCTTGGATCTTGGCCTTAACTTGCCATGGCGTGGTATCAGTATCTTCAAAGAGGTTTTCTGGGCAGGCATTGGCACATTCTTGGCAGAAGGTGCACTCATCAATCTTAAAGTCTACTTCAGGAAAACCGCCATCACCCTTGACAATGATTTGCGTCTCACAGGCTGAAATGCATTTATTGCAGCGAGTGCATTCGTCGGTAAACTCGATTGACAGTTTCACCCAAGGAGGACGAACAGCATCATTCTTTTTGCGGTTGAAAAGTCTTCTTCTGCTTTGATTAATGCTGCTCATCTGTTTACTCTTTTAAAAGAAGGTACGAGGGCGGCCTGCGGCCTCCTAGGGAGATCAAGATAAAAGCAAAACAGTTTTGCCTTTGATTCTTACTTTTCTTGGCGCTTTCGTCTCAGATTTAACCGTCTTTGCTTTACCTAGGATCTGCTTTTCCTAGGACCTAGGTCCTAAGATTTTAGACTTCGCTCTGGTAACCATTTGGGTTACTTGATTGCCAGTGCCAGCTGCTTTGCGCCATATCATCTATGCTGTGAGTCGCTTGCCAGTTTAACTCTTTCTGCGCTTTCTCTGGGTTTGCGTAGCATGCTGCTATGTCGCCAGGTCTGCGTTCAACTAACTGATATTTAATAGTGGTGCCGCTGGCTTTTTCAAAGGCTTTAACCATCTCAAGTACGCTGTAACCTTGGCCTGTACCTAAGTTATAGGTCACCAAGCCTGATTGGGTGTGTAGCTTATCAAGAGCTCGCAAGTGACCGATAGCGAGATCGACCACATGGATGTAATCGCGTACTCCCGTACCATCGACCGTATCATAATCACTGCCAAACACACTTAATTGCTCACGTTTACCAACGGCAACCTGAGTAATGAAAGGCATCAGGTTATTCGGAATATCATTGGGATCTTCACCGATTAGGCCGCTCTTATGAGCCCCTACAGGGTTAAAGTATCTTAATCGGGCGATATTCCAGCTGTTGTCTGAGTGATAAAGGTCGGCAAGTATATGCTCTACCATTAGTTTAGACTGACCGTAGGGGTTGGTTGCCCCTGTAGGAAAGTCTTCTGTGATAGGTAGGCTCGCAGGATCACCATAGACGGTGGCTGATGAGCTAAAGACTAAGTTCTTAACGTTAAATTCAGCCATGACTTCACATAAGACGATGGTGCCAGTGACGTTATTTTCATAGTAACGTAGCGGCTGCGCTACAGACTCACCGACAGCCTTTAGGCCTGCGAAGTGAATGACTGATTTAATATCATGATCTGTAAATAGCTTCTGCAAGAAAGCTCTATTGAGTACATCGCCTTGATAAAAGGTAACCCTTTTGCCTGTGATCTGTTCGACTCTTTCTAAGGCCGTAACACTTGAGTTGCTGAGGTTATCTAAGATAACGACGTTATTGCCGTTATTAAGCAGCTCAACAACGGTATGGGTTCCGATATAACCAGCGCCGCCGGTAACTAAAATCGTCATTTTTTTAAATCCTTTAATCTTGGCAGATGTTCAACAGGCTGTCGCTATTGTCGATTAGTTAAGTGTCTATTACTAAGTGTCTATTACTTAAGTGTCTTAACGATAGCTTTGAGGTATTCAGCGAATTCTGAGCCAATTTCCTTATGACGCAGAGCATGCTCTACATGAGCTTGCATATAACCTAATTTATTACCGCAGTCATGACTCTTGCCTTGCATGTAATATGCATTGACGGTTTGGTTTTCCATTAACATAGCAATTGCGTCAGTGAGCTGGATTTCATCACCGGCCCCTGCTGGTGTCTTAGCTAGATATGACCAGATTTCGGCTGGTAACACATAGCGGCCTACAACGGCTAAGTTAGATGGTGCATCTTCAATACTTGGTTTCTCTACCAGCTGAGTAAGTGGCAGTGACTCACCAGGCTTGAGCTCTGCACCATTAATATCGGCAATACCGTACTGGTTAACAAGCTCATGAGGGACGCCTTCAACCATGATTTGGCCAACTTCAGTCTGATTATAAAGGGCAACCATATCGGCAAGATTTTCTTTAGTTAGATCGCTACTAGCATCATCGATCAGTACATCTGGTAGTAGTACGGCAAAGGGGGCGTCACCTATGATGCTTTTTGCGCATAAAATTGCGTGACCTAAGCCCTTAGCTTGTGACTGACGTACACTGATAATGGTGACGTCAGCTGGGCAAATGGCTTGTACTTCGGCCAATAGTTGACGTTTAACGCGACGCTCGAGCTGAGTCTCTAACTCAAAGCTGGTATCGAAATGGTTTTCAACTGAGTTCTTACTGGCGTGAGTGACTAAGACAATTTCTTTAATTCCCGCAGCGATAGCCTCGCTGACAACATACTGGATCAGTGGTTTGTCCATAACCGGCAGCATCTCTTTTGGGATAGCTTTGGTGGCTGGAAGCATTCGAGTTCCAAGGCCTGCTACAGGGATAACTGCTTTGCGAATTTTATGTTGTTTCATTCTAATCCTATCTACTCTAAGTCAGGAGTTGCCATATAAACCTATATTCTATACTGAAATAAAGCTCGATTGGTGAAGATTTGTTTAAAGCGAGTTGTAAAATAAGCTTATTTGCTATTTTGTGGAAAAGTTGAGGTTTTTTTCAGCTTTGAGGCAATAGCAACGAAAACAAAATAGACTTTCTGGTGTTAAGTTCAGGTGTTAATGCCTGCTGATTAAAATTGAGCGATGTTATTGATGCCGAAAATATAACTGTAGGACGATTGAGTTAGCTTGTGTCAATTTCTATATACGCTTCAAGGTTAGGCATGGACTCGATTTGGAGAGGTGAGTGCCTTTGCGTGTAACATTAGCATTACACTTGGTGGCTCTTTGCTCGCGAAGAATAAACTGTGATCGGGTTAACAATTCTGTTGCTTTAGTTAAGTATGAAGTAAGCACTCTTTTATCAGTTGTCGAGCATTTGTTTGAACTTTTGTTCTGCGTTACTGGTTAGAATCATGAGTAAATAACTATGAGTAAACCGCAAAACTATACAGCACGCTTGCCTGATGCAAATGGGTATATTGACTACCCTCAAGCTGAGCATGAAATTTGGTCAGAACTTTATCAAAGACAGAAAATCAATCTACCTGGGCGCGCCTGTCAAGAATATCTCGATGGGCTAAATAAGCTTGGACTTGCGAGCGATAGAGTCCCGCAACTCTCTGAGGTTGACGATGTCTTACTACAAACAACGGGGTGGAAGACTGCCGCGGTTCCTGCGCTGATCTCATTTGCTAAGTTCTTTGAGCTTCTGGCTAATAAGTCATTTCCGGTGGCAACTTTTATTCGCAGCCGCGAAGAGCTTGATTACCTACAAGAGCCCGATATTTTTCATGAGGTATTTGGGCACTGTCCATTACTGACTAACCCATCTTTCGCTCACTTTTCTCACCTTTATGGTCAGTTAGGGCTTGCTGCGAGTAAAGAGCAGCGGGTCTTCTTAGCAAGGCTATACTGGTTTACTGTGGAGTTTGGCCTCCTAAAGTCTAAGAGCGATGAACTGAGGATTTACGGCGGAGGGATTTTAAGCTCTCCTGGTGAGACTCTGTATGTTATGGGCACTGAGCCTGATATTAGGCCATTTGATTTAATCGATGTGCTACGTACACCTTACCGAATAGATATTATGCAGCCAATCTACTACGCCATTGAAGAGATTAGCGACCTAGGCGCAATAGCCGAGATGGATATTATGGCTGCAGTAAACAAGGCACAAGAATTAGGATTATTTATAGCGACATTCCCAGCTAAAGCGGGTTAGCTAAATCGGAGAGCGAAAGCCGGTTTAGTATTAAAAATAGAGTAACTAATAGCGTATTAGTAGCAATAATTAAGGAAGAGAGATGACTGAATTAGCGCAAATGAAATGTGAAGCATGCCAGGCGGATGCGCCAAAAGTGACCGATGAGGAGCTGGCACAGTTGATCGCCAAAATTCCTGACTGGGGTGTTGAGGTTCGCGGCGGCGTTATGCAGTTGGAGCGCGTCTATAAGTTTAAAAACTTTAAGTTAGCGATGGAGTTTACTAACAAGCTTGCCGACTTAGCCGAAGCCGATTTCCATCATCCCGGCATTTTAACTGAATGGGGTAAGGTGACGGTAACTTGGTGGTCGCATTCAATAAAGGGTCTACATAAGAACGATTTTATCATGGCAGCCAAGACTGACACGTTATTTCAATAAGCTTGTAGATCTTTAAAGGCTAAAAGTACTGTTATATTATGGAGTAATTACACTAAACCTCCAGCATTGCAGGCGTGTTAGTACAGCTGGCACGCTTTTATTTTCTTTATGTTACAAATCCTCTGTAAACAAGTCTTGCCACAGCAAAGATAAACTTCTAACGTATAGTCGATTACAGAAGTGGATGTTGCTTTTAAGCTGCCCCCTAAACCGTGCGAATTCCCTTCTGATGGTTGTTTTATCCCAATAACGAGTATTTAGAAAAGGGAATTGCAATAGTATGCGCTTGGAAGTCAGCTGTTTAGACCGAGTGGGTCTCGCCAAAGATATCTTATTGATTATGGAAGACTATGGGATTAATTTGTTTGCTATTGACGCAAGCAACCAAGGTTTTCTTTATCTACAATTTGCTGAAGTGAGTTTCGATACTCTCAGTGAATTGCTCCCCCTTATACGAAAAGTAGAAGGCGTACATGATGTGCGGACGGTGTCATTTATGCCGTCTGAGCAGGAACACTACGCACTAAAAACGCTTTTAAAAACCTTACCAGACTCTGTGTTCTCACTCGATGTGAAAGGACGGATCCGCATCGTTAATGAATCGGCCTTACACACAGTCGGTATGGCCGAACATGAAGTGATAGATGAGCCTATAAATCATTGGGTGCAGGGATTCAGCTTTAGCCGTTGGTTAAGCGAATCAACCGTACTGGCTCAAGCGACACGGGTGAATATCGGAGAGAATGAATACTTAGCCGAGATGTTACCTATTTATTTACCCGATAGTGGTAGTGAGACGCCCATTTTAGCGGGTGCAGTGGTATCGCTAAAATCGCCAGCACGTTTAGGTAAACAATTTAACGCCCTGCAAAATCAATCTAGTGGCTTTGAGAATGTGCTTGCAACCAGTGACAAGATGAAAGAGGTCCTCGTTCAGGCTCGCCGTATGGCACAGCTCGATGCGCCTTTGTTGATTACGGGTGAAACGGGGACGGGAAAAGAGCTAATGTCTCGTGCTTGCCATGATGCCAGTATGCGCCGTGAACATCCTTTTATCGCAATTAACTGTGCAGCTATGCCAGACAGTGCTGCCGAAGAAGAGCTTTTTGGTTTTGTTAGTAATGGCAACGTGGCCAAGCGTGGCTTTATTGAGGAAGCTAAGGGCGGAACGATTTTTCTTGATGAGATAGCCGAGATGTCAAAGTCTGCTCAGGTCAAGTTGTTACGATTCATACAAGACGGTACCTTTAGACGGGTAGGGGGCGATGAGGAGATCCGCAGTGACGTGCGTATTATCTGCTCGACGCAGAAGAATCTTGCCGAGCTATGCCAAAATGGCGAGTTTAGAGAAGATCTTTATTACCGTATCCATGTATTGAGTTTTCATGTGCCTTCCTTGCGTGAACGTAAAGTGGATATCATTCCGCTGACAGAAATGTTTTTAGAGCATTACAGCCAGCAACTATCAATCCCTATTCGCCGCATATCAGGTGAGTGTCGCGAGCACCTGTTAGCTTATGCATGGCCAGGCAATGTACGTCAGCTTAAAAATGCTATCTTTAGAGCCGTATCTATGTGGGATGGAAGTGCAGAACTCACGGTTGAACAACTAAAGTTACCCTCATACGCCGAAGGTTTTGGCTATTTCGATCATCAGTTCGAAGGCAGTCTTGAGCAAGCGATGAAACAGTTTGAAGCGAGTCTCTTACGAAGATTGTATCCGGCTTACCCAAGTACTCGACAACTAGCTAAGAAGTTAGGTGTATCTCATACCGCAATCGCTAACAAACTACGAGAATATAAGATCAACAAACCCAAGTAGCTGTAAATGAGGTTTGCCGTCGATTGCTGTTTAGATAGGCAGCTTTCGACCTAAACTATTACTTTTAGCCTATTATTTATGGGGTGTATCTATAAGTTTACACTGACGAGGTTAAAGTGGTTAAGTGTGATTTCGTTCACACTATTCCACTGGGGAGTGAGTTGATGTCATTCTATGGCCAAGTTTTGAATTATGACCAAGTTTCGATTTTGGTTAACGCTCGCTGCAAACGCAAAATAACAACAACTCGCAGCCATGCCACAATTTATTAGGAGTGACGATGAAGTTAGCAAGTTATGATAATGGACGCCGTGACGGTCAACTGATGTTGGTCAGCAAAGATTTGACTAAGGCGGTTGCCGTGCCTGCTATTGCTCATACTATGCAACAACTGATGGATGCATGGGAACTGCTTAACCCACAATTAGTTGAACTTTACGATGCATTAAACAAGGGCATGATGGATAACGCTGTTGATTTTGATGAATCTAAATGTTTGTCTCCGTTACCAAGAGCTTACCAATGGGCCGATGGCAGCGCGTACGTTAACCATGTTGAGCTAGTGCGTAAAGCCCGTGGCGCAGAGATGCCAGAAACATTCTGGACAGATCCACTGGTTTACCAAGGTGGCTCTGACTGCTTTATTGCCCCTAAGGCTGATATCCCACTAGGTAGTGAGGAGTGGGGCATCGACTTTGAGTCGGAAATTGCGGTGATCACCGACGATGTGCCAATGGGCGTAACGGTTGATAATGCCGCGAAGCACATTAAATTACTGATGCTAGTGAATGACGTTTCACTAAGAAACCTTATACCAGGTGAGCTTGCAAAAGGTTTTGGCTTCTTCCAGTCAAAGCCATCGAGTAGCTTTTCACCAGTGGCGGTGACACCTGATGAGTTAGACGATAAATGGCAGGATTCTAAAATCCATCTGCCACTAATAACGCATTTAAACAGTGAGCTTTTTGGGCGCCCAAATGCGGGTGTTGATATGACGTTTAACTTCAGCCAACTGGTTTCTCATGTGGCTAAGACCCGTCCATTAGGCGCGGGCGCTATTATCGGCTCAGGCACCATCTCAAATTATGATCGCAGTGCTGGTTCAAGTTGTCTTGCTGAGACTCGCATGCTTGAAACGATAGCTGACGGAAAACCATCGACCTCATTTATGGGCTTTGGTGATCGCGTACGCATCGAAATGCTCGATGAAGACAATAACAGCATCTTCGGGTCGATTGACCAGCAAGTGGTGCAATATAAGGCCTGATGGTTTTAGGGTGATTCTATTGCATAGAAGGCTAATTCTTAGGAGTTAGCCTTTTTTCTAAATACGCTCTCTAGTTATATCGGATATTTCGATTTTAAAATAAGGATGGTACTCAGATGAAGCTTTATGGTTATTGGCGCTCCAGCGCCGCTTATCGCGTGCGGATCGCGATGAATCTTAAGTCGCTTGCAGCCGAACAAGTTTCAGTACACTTGGTGAAAGATGGTGGTGAGCAGCATAGTCGCGAGTATCAACAGATAAATACTCAAGAGTTGGTACCAAGCTTAATGATTGACGACAATGGCCAGCAGCGCGTGTTAACGCAGTCATTGGCAATAATCGAGTACATGGAGGAGGTTTATCCTGAGGTTGCCTTACTGCCTAGTGCGCCATTTGATAAGTCGATAGTGCGTGCGATGGCATTAACGGTTGCGTGTGAGGTTCATCCGCTAAATAACTTAAAAGTACTACAGTATTTGGCGAATGAACTCGATACTACAGATGAAAAGAAAGCGGCCTGGTACCATCATTGGGTTCAAGAAGGTTTTAGCGCATTAGAAAAGCAATTAGAGCAGCATAGCGGGCTTTTCTGCTTTGGTGATACCCCAAGTCTTGCCGACATCTGTTTAGTGCCTCAGGTGTATAATGCTAAGCGTTTTAAGGTCGATATGAGCCCATATCCAAATATTGAGCGCATAAACGTACACTGTTTGACTCAACAAGCCTTTATTGATGCGATACCAGAAAACCAACTGGATGCCAGCTAGCAGTGTCGCATAGAAACTCAATGAGCGCTTTTATCAGCTAGGGCGATATATAGCACTTAATGCAGCATAACAGGGATCTGTAATTACCTAGCTAACGGTTTTGCATCAGAAACTCAACGAACGCCTTGTCGGCTTGACTGATAGGGCGTTGTTTCTTCCAAGCAATATGCAAATCCAAAAAGATAGGTGGGTTGAAGGGCTTGGCGCAAATGTTGTCGTGTTTTTCTATCACCATTTCAAGCACACTGGTTATTCCATACTCCTGTGCAACAACTTGTTTAATGAGATTAATCAGGTTGGTTTCAAAGGCGATATTTGCCTTAAGGCCTAATTTCTCCGCCTGTTCAAGCATCCAATCACGGTGAAAGTAACCCGGTTTAAAGAATACCAGTTCATGCTGGAAAAACGCTTGAAGCGTCACCGTATCTAATTTGGCTAAAGGGTGTTCTTTACCCACTGCGACGACCATCTGCTCCTGCAGTAGTAGGTGACTGTCAAACTCATCGGTCAGATCGTTGGCGGTAATGATGGCGATATCGACATCTTCATTCTGTAGCATTCTGAGGGTGTCTCGAGTACCGCCTTCAAACAGGGATAATTTAAGTTCTGAATGTTGGTGGCGAAATGCCATTAATCGCCTAGGTAGATAATAAGACCCTAGCATACCAGGCACTGCAACTCTGACTTCGCCCATCGTCAGGTTTGCCATCGATTTTATGTGCGCTTCAGCTTGCGCCATATTTTTGATTATCAGCTTGGCATGCTGATGTAGAGCGCTGCCTTCAGCAGTTAGCGAAAGTGTTTTACTGCTTTTATTCGCCCCTCTATCAACTAGGGTGACGCCGAGCTCCTGCTCTAAGCGCTTAATGCTTTGACTCAACGCTGGCTGCGCCATATTGAGCCGCTCGGCGGCTTTAGTGAAGCTACCCGCTGTAATTAAGGCATCTAAGTATTTTAGCTGTTTAATATCCATCTTTGCTCTACTGAGTTTTGCTAAATAAGCAGGTCGCACTGAAGTGAGATGGACCTATTGCTATTGGTGTATGTTTACCAGTCTATAGGAGTTCTAGATTAAAACTTGTATAACAAAAATCAATAACTATTGTGTTTTTTAGTTGTTATTCCTATGGGGTGCTCGCTGTTATTCTATCTTACAATGAGATAACTTGAGTTAGTCCCCCATGAATACCCGCAGTCAGGCGAAACAAGACGGCAGTGAAATCCGCTTAATCATTGGCTTATCTATTGCCTCAATGGTTATTTTTATTAACTTGTACCTAGTCCAAGGCATGCTGCCGCTTATTGCGGACTCTTTTTCTGTATCAAAAAGTCATGCAACACTCTTGTTGTCGGTAACCAGCTTTACCATGGCGTTCTCACTGTTACTATTTGCGGTGTTGTCCGATCGAGTTGGTCGTAAAAAGCCAATTCTAGTCAGCTTATACCTGTTAGTTATTCTCGATTTTTGTGCATTTTTTATTACTGAGTTTAACCAGCTAATTTTACTGAGAATGCTACAGGGAGCTTTGCTCGCATCAGTACCTGCTATGGCGATGGCTTATTTTAAAGATGAGCTCGGTAATAATGCATTATTGAAAGCTGGTGCAATCTATATTGCCGCTAACAGTGTTGGTGGGATAGCCGGACGCTTGCTAGGTGGTGGCATGGCGCAGTATTTAGATTGGCAGCAAGCGATGGCACTACTTACCCTAGTGTCATTAATTGGGACACTTGTTGTGACTTATTTGCTACCAAAGAGCCATTTTGTAAAACCAGAGGCTGAACTCGGTAGGTGGCCGCTGAAGAAAGCTGACTTTAACGGTTTTTGCCACCATCTAGCGGATCCTAAATTACGGCTTATTTACCTTATTGGCGGCTTGGCCTTTATGGTGATGGTAAATCAGTTTAGTTATATTCAGCTGCACTTGATGGATAATCCTTTTAAGTTAGGCCGCTTTGAAGTGACACTCATTTTCCTTTGTTACCTCAGCGGGACCTATGCTTCTTATTGTTCGGCTAAATGGCTCGGAAGATTTGGACTCAATAAAGTCTTTATCTGCTCGGTGTCGGCGTTACTTGCTGGAACCTTGCTTACCTTATTCGATACTTTAGCGGCAATCTTTGCTGGTTTTTTACTTTCAGCATTTGGCTTCTTCTTAATTCATAGTAGCTGTAACGCTTGGGTAGCCTATAGAGCTAAACAGCATCGCGCTAAAGCCACGGCACTGTATCTGTGTAGCTATTACTTAGGCGCTGCGATGGGGGGGCCTTATTTACTGCCATTTTGGCTGGTATGGGGTTGGCAAGGCGTAGTGCTAGGATCTGTACTTGGATTAATGGTGTTGGTATTCGTCGTATTTAAGCTTGTCCAACCTAAGTCGGCATCAAGTTCATTATTGATGGATCTGTAACGGCAAAATACCTTGGAAAGGTTTGAGGGGAAGGGCGGAATCATTATCGATTTTTACCGCAAGTAATGAGTGGGCTTTAACTTTATGTTTATCCTGCTTTAAACTCCATACTTGACCCTTCCTCTTTATTTATTGGGAGAGATCTGCTGCATGATCTGGTCACTGGGTAACAATTCAAGGTGACCATTTTCATCAAAATACCAACCTGTTATAAAGCCTTTCTGGCGCATTTGAACTAAATTTTTCATAACTGATTTAGCTTCCACCAGTGCAGTATCTTGATCGTATTGGCAAGTGAGTTTCAAGTAGGCCGCAATACTTGCTAATGAAGCGGATTGGCTGACATCTGCCATAAGGTTTGTCCAAAGAAGGGTTATCCTAAAAGGATAGTAGACAACACTCATGAGTGACAAAAATACTAAGTAAATAGTTTAGCGCAAAAGAGCGTTAACTTGAGAGTGGCTATAGCTTTCGAGTGTTACTTTTCGGAAGTTACCTAGATTTTGGGTTTGACTAAGGCTAGTTGGAATAATCGTTTGGTGTGGATAACAAAAGAGTTAATAACTGGGTAAATATTGATGAGGTAAAACTGAAAAGGGTAGTAAAAGAATGGTGGTCGATACTGGGCTCGAACCAGTGACCCCCTCCTTGTAAGGGAGGTGCTCTCCCAGCTGAGCTAATCGACCTGGGATTTCATAATGTTTTAATTCTTTATGAAAAGAATGGTGGTCGATACTGGGCTCGAACCAGTGACCCCCTCCTTGTAAGGGAGGTGCTCTCCCAGCTGAGCTAATCGACCTGGGATTTCATAATGTTTTAATTCTTTATGAAAAGAATGGTGGTCGATACTGGGCTCGAACCAGTGACCCCCTCCTTGTAAGGGAGGTGCTCTCCCAGCTGAGCTAATCGACCTGGGATCTCATAATGTTTTAATTCTTTATGAAAAGAATGGTGGTCGATACTGGGCTCGAACCAGTGACCCCCTCCTTGTAAGGGAGGTGCTCTCCCAGCTGAGCTAATCGACCTGGGATTTCATAATGTTTTAATTCTTTATGAAAAGAATGGTGGTCGATACTGGGCTCGAACCAGTGACCCCCTCCTTGTAAGGGAGGTGCTCTCCCAGCTGAGCTAATCGACCTGGGATTTCATAATGTTTTAATTCTTTACGAAAAGAATGGTGGTCGATACTGGGCTCGAACCAGTGACCCCCTCCTTGTAAGGGAGGTGCTCTCCCAGCTGAGCTAATCGACCTGGGATCTCATAATGTTTTAATTCTTTATGAAAAGAATGGTGGTCGATACTGGGCTCGAACCAGTGACCCCCTCCTTGTAAGGGAGGTGCTCTCCCAGCTGAGCTAATCGACCTGGGATTTCATAATGTTTTAATTCTTTACGAAAAGAATGGTGGTCGATACTGGGCTCGAACCAGTGACCCCCTCCTTGTAAGGGAGGTGCTCTCCCAGCTGAGCTAATCGACCTGGGATCTCATAATGTTTTAATTCTTTACGAAAAGAATGGTGGTCGATACTGGGCTCGAACCAGTGACCCCCTCCTTGTAAGGGAGGTGCTCTCCCAGCTGAGCTAATCGACCTGGGATTTCATAATGTTTTAATTCTTTATGAAAAGAATGGTGGTCGATACTGGGCTCGAACCAGTGACCCCCTCCTTGTAAGGGAGGTGCTCTCCCAGCTGAGCTAATCGACCTGGGATTTACACAATGATTTAATTCTTTATAAAAAAGAATGGTGG
Organism: Shewanella pealeana ATCC 700345; assembly: GCF_000018285.1. Classification (NCBI taxonomy): domain Bacteria; kingdom Pseudomonadati; phylum Pseudomonadota; class Gammaproteobacteria; order Alteromonadales; family Shewanellaceae; genus Shewanella; species Shewanella pealeana. The sequence continues at coordinate 1,771,621 of NC_009901.1, forward strand.
TCGATACTGGGCTCGAACCAGTGACCCCCTCCTTGTAAGGGAGGTGCTCTCCCAGCTGAGCTAATCGACCTCGCTGTGTGGGGCCGTATTATAGGGAGGAACGATCCACTGTCAACGCTTTTTTTAGATAAAAGAACGAGTACGGTTCAATTTTGCGCGTGTTGCTGCATAGTTAATCAGAGCTGGGCCGTTATAGCAAAAAAAGGTTAAAAATTAGCTTGAAAATATGATGACATGCTCGATCTACTTCTCCAACCTAGGCAACGAATATAGTAGGGAACTCTTCTATAATTGCTTATTTCTCAATTTTATCGGTTTTCTACTCTTTGAAAATTGAAGTTTATGGATATCTAAATCTGGGTAGGGAGATTTAAGTTGATAGTGTGAATGTTAACAAGGGCTGGCCATGAGGCGCACCCTTAAAGATCAATCTCAAATGCATGCTTTCTATATAGAGCCTCTAGGTTTTAGATTTTGGTTCTGTCTTTCGGCCTCATTCTAAGTATTGCCTTTACTAGCCGTTATTACTAACTCCCCAGTAACTCCTCTATATTGAAGTGTTGTGCTTGTTACATCTGCTTTTTGAAGTAGGGGGGAGAGTCGCTACTGCTATACAATAGATAAAATTATAAACCGCAGAAAGACAGGTTTTTCCCACAAAATTGGCCATATAGTAGTAGATCTATTTTCCCTAGCCCTTTTGGCTGTTAGAATATGCGCCACATTCATTAGTACAGTCTATTATTTAGGCTTTCTACATAGGTCAATGTCCATTATGACAGTTAAGACGCGTTTTGCTCCAAGCCCTACCGGCTTTTTGCACGTTGGTGGTGCTCGTACAGCACTTTATTCATGGTTATATGCACGCGCAAACCAAGGTGAGTTTGTTTTACGTATCGAAGATACCGATCTTGAGCGTTCGACTCCAGAAGCATGCGCCGCAATTTTAGAAGGCATGGAATGGCTTAACCTGAATTGGGACGAAGGTCCTTACTATCAAACCAAGCGTTTTGATCGTTACAACGAAATCATTGCACAGATGCTAGAGCAGGGCACTGCATATAAGTGTTACTGTAGCCGTGAACGCATTGAAACAATGCGTGAAGAGCAAGCCGCGAAAGGTGAGCAACAAAAGTATGACGGTTGCTGCCGCGATAAAGCACCGCGTGATACTGATGAGCCATTTGTTGTGCGTTTCAAAAACCCAACAGAAGGTAGCGTTGTATTTGACGACCACGTACGTGGCCGTATTGAATTTGCAAACAGCACATTAGATGATTTGATCATCGCACGTACTGAAGGTACGCCTACTTACAACTTCTGTGTAGTTGTAGACGATTGGGATATGGGAATTACCTGCGTTGTTCGTGGTGAAGACCATATCAACAATACACCTCGTCAGATCAACATACTTAAAGCATTAGGTGCACCAGTACCAGAATATGCTCACGTATCGATGATCTTAGGCGATGACGGCGCTAAGCTATCTAAACGTCATGGTGCGGTAGGGGTGATGCAGTATCGTGATGACGGTTATTTACCAGAAGCGCTACTTAACTACTTAGTTCGCCTTGGCTGGTCTCATGGCGATCAAGAAGTCTTCTCTATTGATGAGATGAAGCAATTCTTCAACCTTGATGATATCAACAAGGCGGCGTCTGCTTTTAATACCGATAAACTGATTTGGTTAAACCAGCACTATATTAAAGAATCTGATCCGGAATATGTGGCTTCTCACCTTGAGTGGCACATGGCTGATCAAAATATTGATACAAGCAATGGTCCAAAACTGTCTGAAGTGGTTTCTGCATTGTCTGAACGTGCAAAGACATTAAAAGAACTTGCTGCATCTAGCCGCTACTTCTTTGAAGATTTTGCAGAGTTTGATGAAACTGCCGCTAAAAAGCATCTAAGAGGTGTTGCACTTGAGCCACTAACTTTGTTCCAGACTAAATTAGCTGGATTAAATGATTGGACTTTAGAAGCTATTCATCAAGCAATTGAAGATACAGCAACTGAATTAGAAGTAGGAATGGGTAAAGTCGGTATGCCATTACGCGTAGCCGTAACGGGCGCTGGTATGTCTCCTGCTGTCGATTTAACCATATTCTTGGTTGGAAAGGCCCGTACAGAGCAAAGAATCTCCAAAGCGATTGAATTTGTAGCAAATAGAATAAATTCGTAAAAAACGGGTTGACTCTTTTGGGTGCGCTGCATAGAATGCGCCACGCAGTTGAGACACAGCCAACGAATAGTTCGCGGTGCACTCAAAAGTGATTTAGTTAGTGAGGGGCCTTAGCTCAGCTGGGAGAGCGCAACACTGGCAGTGTTGAGGTCAGCGGTTCGATCCCGCTAGGCTCCACCAACTAACTGAATGTAAGCGTTAAGTTCTAGCCTACAGGACTTAATGAGTATTCACTCTTTGCAGAGTCTAATGCAGTCCGGGTCCCCATCGTCTAGAGGCCTAGGACACCGCCCTTTCACGGCGGTAACAGGGGTTCGAATCCCCTTGGGGATACCACTATTTATAATAATTAGACTTCGGTCTGGTTGTTCAAGCGTTAAACCTTAGCCTACAGGGTTTAATGAGTATTCACTCTTTGCAGAGTCTAATGCAGTCCGGGTCCCCATCGTCTAGAGGCCTAGGACACCGCCCTTTCACGGCGGTAACAGGGGTTCGAATCCCCTTGGGGATACCACTATTTATAATGATTAGACTTCGGTCTGGTTATTCAAGCGTTAAGTACTAGCCTACAGAACTTAACGAGTATTCACTCTTTGCAGAGTCTAATGCAGTCCGGGTCCCCATCGTCTAGAGGCCTAGGACACCGCCCTTTCACGGCGGTAACAGGGGTTCGAATCCCCTTGGGGATACCACTATTTATAATAATTAGACTTCGGTCTGGTTGTTCAAGCGTTAAGTACTAGCCTACAGAACTTAACGAGTATTCACTCTTTGCAGAGTCTAATGCAGTCCGGGTCCCCATCGTCTAGAGGCCTAGGACACCGCCCTTTCACGGCGGTAACAGGGGTTCGAATCCCCTTGGGGATACCACTATTTATAATGATTAGACTTCGGTCTGGTTGTTCAAGCGTTAAACCTTAGCCTACAGGGTTTAATGAGTATTCACTCTTTGCAGAGTCTAATGCAGTCCGGGTCCCCATCGTCTAGAGGCCTAGGACACCGCCCTTTCACGGCGGTAACAGGGGTTCGAATCCCCTTGGGGATACCACTATTTATAATAATTAGACTTCGGTCTGGTTATTCAAGCGTTAAACCTTAGCCTACAGGGTTTAATGAGTATTCACTCTTTGCAGAGTCTAATGCAGTCCGGGTCCCCATCGTCTAGAGGCCTAGGACACCGCCCTTTCACGGCGGTAACAGGGGTTCGAATCCCCTTGGGGATACCACTATTTATAATAATTAGACTTCGGTCTGGTTGTTCAAGCGTTAAACCTTAGCCTACAGGGTTTAATGAGTATTCACTCTTTGCAGAGTCTAATGCAGTCCGGGTCCCCATCGTCTAGAGGCCTAGGACACCGCCCTTTCACGGCGGTAACAGGGGTTCGAATCCCCTTGGGGATACCACTATTTATAATGATTAGACTTCGGTCTGGTTATTCAAGCGTTAAGTACTAGCCTACAGAACTTAACGAGTATTCACTCTTTGCAGAGTCTAATGCAGTCCGGGTCCCCATCGTCTAGAGGCCTAGGACACCGCCCTTTCACGGCGGTAACAGGGGTTCGAATCCCCTTGGGGATACCACTATTTATAATAATTAGACTTGAGTCTGGTTATTCAAGCGTTAAACCTTAGCCTACAGGGTTTAATGAGTATTCACTCTTTGCAGAGTCTAATGCAGTCCTAGCTCTTGTTTATAAAGAGTCATCGTCTAGATGATAATACCTAGGACACCGCGCTATTCTTGTTAAGAACAGCACGGCGGTTTCACTTTAATAGCCTTCTAAAGTGTTACTTATAGGTCTTCGTTATATTAGAAGTAAAACAATATGTCCGGGTCCCCATCGTCTAGAGGCCTAGGACACCGCCCTTTCACGGCGGTAACAGGGGTTCGAATCCCCTTGGGGATACCACTATTTATAATGATTAGACTTCGGTCTGGTTATTCAAGCGTTAAGTACTAGCCTACAGAACTTAATGAGTATTCACTCTTTGCAGAGTCTAATGCAGTCCGGGTCCCCATCGTCTAGAGGCCTAGGACACCGCCCTTTCACGGCGGTAACAGGGGTTCGAATCCCCTTGGGGATACCACTATTTATAATGATTAGACTTCGGTCTGGTTGTTCAAGCGTTAAACCTTAGCCTACAGGGTTTAATGAGTATTCACTCTTTGCAGAGTCTAATGCAGTCCGGGTCCCCATCGTCTAGAGGCCTAGGACACCGCCCTTTCACGGCGGTAACAGGGGTTCGAATCCCCTTGGGGATACCACTATTTATAATGATTAGACTTCGGTCTGGTTGTTTAAGCGTTAAGTACTAGCCTACAGAACTTAATGAGTATTCACTCTTTGCAGAGTCTAATGCAGTCCGGGTCCCCATCGTCTAGAGGCCTAGGACACCGCCCTTTCACGGCGGTAACAGGGGTTCGAATCCCCTTGGGGATACCACTATTTATAATGATTAGACTTCGGTCTGGTTATTCAAGCGTTAAGTACTAGCCTACAGAACTTAATGAGTATTCACTCTTTGCAGAGTCTAATGCAGTCCGGGTCCCCATCGTCTAGAGGCCTAGGACACCGCCCTTTCACGGCGGTAACAGGGGTTCGAATCCCCTTGGGGATACCACTATTTACAAATTCGTGTTAGAAATAACATGAATATTTACCAGAAATGGGGCCTTAGCTCAGCTGGGAGAGCGCAACACTGGCAGTGTTGAGGTCAGCGGTTCGATCCCGCTAGGCTCCACCATTTTACTGATTTAAATTAGTAAGTAATTAAACCACCTTTGGGTGGTTTTTTTATGCCTGTAATTTGTAGCCATTCTTATACCAATCAATATAAAGATTTGGTTGCTCAACGAGGTTTAGCGGTTATGAGGGGAGGTCATTAAGTGCTCCTCGGTAACAGCCCCTGCGTTACTCTCGATAATAGCTCCTGCATTATCCTACTTTCGGTCATCCTTGGTCTCGTACCTCCGATATCCATATAGTCTTGCATTAATGAGATTCGCAGCATCTGACCTCCAAGGATGGAGGAAATGTCTTATGTATGTCTGGAACATACAAGACCATGCTTCTCGCAACGAGTGAAGATCACAGTTGTACTATGGTTTAGCTCGTTAGCACTGCATCAAAGCCGTAAAGATTAGCCATTCTGGAGCGTTTTTGTCTGCCTACTTCTGCGTGAACTGCTTTACAAGGGAATAACCTTTCTTTCAACTATTCGCCTTGAATTAGTTTGCCAAAAACATTCTGAGTAGATCAACTTCTTATACTGATTGGTATTAAGAGCAGCAGGGCGTTTATGGCGAGTAGAGAGTACGTAGTGATTACAGATACTGTGAATAACTAGCAATAAGTTATACCAATCAGTATAAAGATTTGGTCGCTCAGCGAGAGTTTAGCGGCACTGAGGCAAGGCAACGAGTGAAGAGCATAGTTATTCTACGTTTAAGCTCGTTAACGCAGTATCAGAGCCGCTAAAACTCGCCATTCTGGAGCGTTTTTGGCTGCCTACTTCTACGTTGAACAACTTCACAAGGGAACAACCATTCTGTCAGTTATTCACCTTGAATTAGTTTGCCAAAAAACGCTCTGAGTAGATCAACTTCTTATACTGATTGGTATTAGTCTGGGCTAACGTATAAAAACCATCATCACTGATGGCTTTTGTACTGAACACTTGAAGCGTAAAGAGTGAGAAGTGTAAAAACTTGACTACTAATACTAATCGACACCAAGAAACCCACCAGTTTGGTGGGCCCAAAGCTGTGCGTAGATCCCACCTGAGCTAATTAACTCTTGGTGTGTGCCTTGCTCAACGATTTTACCTTCATCCAAAACAATTAATCTGTCCATAGCGGCAATAGTGGATAATCGGTGTGCGATAGCAATGACCGTTTTACCTTGCATCAGCTGATATAAGCTTTCTTGAATTGCGGCTTCTACTTCTGAATCGAGCGCTGATGTGGCCTCGTCCAGAAGTAGGATAGGGGCATTCTTTAGTAAAACGCGTGCAATAGCAATGCGTTGACGTTGTCCTCCTGAGAGTTTAACCCCGCGTTCTCCTACTTGAGCGTCGAGTCCGATATTACCTTCAGGATCGCTCAAGGTCTGAATAAATTCATACGCTTGGGAGTGTCTGATTGCCGCGTCAAGCTCCTCTTCGTTTGCGTCAGGATTACCATAGAGGATGTTTTCGCGAATAGAGCGGTGTAATAACGAGGTATCTTGCGTCACCATACCAATGTGCGCACGCAAAGAGTCTTGCTTAACTTGGGTAATGTTTTGCTTGTCGATAGCAATACTACCTGACTCAACATCATGAAAACGCATTAAAAGATTCACAAGAGTAGACTTACCAGCCCCCGATCGGCCCACTAAGCCTACTTTTTCCCCTGGCTTGATATTAAGGTTTAAATTATCGATAACGCCGGTATTCTCGCCATAGTGAAAGCATACGTTATCAAAATCGATCCTACCTTTACTGACGTTAAGCTCTGGAGCATTGTCGATATCATTAATATCGGTTGGCTTTGATAATGTATTCATACCGTCAGCCACAGTGCCAATATTTTCAAATAATGAGCTAATCTCCCACATGATCCATTGCGACATACCATTGAGTCGAAGTGCAAGACTGATTGCAATCGCAATAGCACCGACGGTGATAGCATCACCTTGCCATAGCCAAATCGACACTGCTGCAATTGAAAAAGCCAGTATGTAATTGATGACTTGAACACTGACATTTATCCAAGTGACCAAGCGCATTTGTCTATACACTGTTTCTAAAAAGGTGCGCATGCTGCCTTTGGCATATTCCGCTTCTTTTTGGGTATGTGAAAACAACTTTACCGTTGCAATATTGGTGTAACTGTCGACGATACGACCAGTCATGGTTGAGCGTGCATCAGCTTGTTCAGTCGATACCTTTTTGAGCTGAGGTAAAAAGCGCATTTGCAAAGCCACATATACTGCTAACCAGATCAGCATAGGTACCATCAGGCGTAAATCGGCTTTGGCTATCATCACCACCATAGAGGTGAAATAGACTAGGATATAAACCAGCACATCTAATAACTTAGTAACCGTTTCCCGAACCGCAAGCGAGGTTTGCATTACTTTAGTAGCGACTCTGCCTGCAAAGTCATTTTGGTAAAATGAAACACTCTGCTTTAACAGGTAGCGATGAGCTAGCCATCTAATTGACATGGGGTAATTACCCAATAGCCCTTGATAAACAATTAACGCATGTAACAAGGTGAGCAGTGGGATCACCACGAGAACCAGCAGGGTCATGCCAAGTAATCGTGCACCTTCTTGTTCGAACAAGGTCTCAGGTTCATGTTTAACCAGCAAATCCACCAGATCGCCCATAAAACCAAAAAGTGACACTTCAAGGATCGCCAACATTGCGGTGAGAATTGACATAATAACCAGCGGGACTTCAAAGCCACGAGTGTAATGGCGGCAAAATGCATAGATCCCTTTAGGGGGCTGTTGTGGCTCTTCGCTTGGGAGCGGGTCAACCCAAGACTCAAATCGTTTGAACATGTTTTTACTCAATGATTAAATGCGCGTTAGAAAACTCTAATGAAAGACAGCATATAGGAATAGCAGGCTTAAGTGTAAATAAAGCAATGAATTAATATAGAGTTCCGTTTTCCGCTAGTGATGCAAAGGCTTGTTGCGTAAGATTGGTGTTATCAACCTAATTGTAGGACTGTAAATGTTAGTTCAAGAGTGCCAGCTTGATAAAGACGCTTGCCGTAAAGCAAGGCTTGCTCGAGATCCGCGATTTGACGGCCAGTTTTTTATTGGCGTGCTTACAACTAAAATTTATTGCAGACCAATATGCCCGGCAGTCAGTCCGAAAGAGCAAAATGTTCGCTATTTTGATAATGCGATACAAGCTGCAAATGCCGGACTACGCCCGTGTTTACGTTGCCGACCAGATTCAGCCCCCAAGTCTTATGCATGGCAAGGCACACAAACTACCTTAGACAGAGCTAAAGCATTAATTGATGCAGGCACGTTGTCAGGCACAGAAGGGCAGAGTGTAGAAGCCTTATCTGAACGTCTTGGGATAAGTAGTCGCTACTTGCGTAGACTGTTTAACGATAAAATGGGGATTTCCGTAAAAGGGTATAACCAGTATCGACAACTTCTGCTTGCGAAACAGTTATTACATCAGACTGAGTTACCAATCACCCAAGTGGCATTTGCGGCTGGCTTTACTAGTATTCGACGCTTTAATGAAGCTTTCCAGCAAACATTGCAGCTAACCCCATCAGAATTACGAAAAGAAAATGCTAAGCCTAATAGGGAACATCGAGTAAGTACTGAGCTAACACCTAATAGCACCAACCAGAATAAAGGGTTAGTGGCGTTGAAACTACAGATGAGTTTCAGGCCACCTTTTTCATGGGCTAAGCAGCATCATTTTTATCAGGTGCGTGCCGTCACTCATATGGAGTGGCTAGCTGATGAACTTAGCTATGGTCGTAGCTTTACGATTAACGGGGTAAGTGGTTATTTTTCCGCAAAGCTCGATGCTAGCAAGCATCAGTTTAACGTCGAGATTGTACTCGAGAATGAATCTGGGCTGGTGCAGCTTAGTGCAGTCATTAATGGCATTCGCCGAGTGTTGGATCTTGATGCCAATATTAGTCAGATTGACAATGTGCTCGAAACCATTACACCCCTAGCAGGACAAATGACTCAAGGGCTGAGACTACCTGGTGTTTGGTCTGTGTTTGAGGCTGGCTGCAGGGCGGTTTTAGGTCAGCAAGTCAGTATTGTACAAGCTTCGAAGTTACTTAATCAGTTAGTGCTCGCTTATGGTGAAGAGCGCCTTATTGGTGACAAACGTGTTAAGTTATTTCCAACGCCAGAAGTGATAGCCAAAGCGGAACTGACAGAGTTAAAAATCCCTGGTGCTAGAAGAAACGCCCTTAATGCGTTAGCTCAATTTGTCTATGAGCATCCGGATGCAGTACCTGATTCATGGCTCACAATCAAAGGTATAGGGCCGTGGACTATTGCCTATGCAAAAATGCGTGGATTGAGCGATCCCAATATTCTGTTGTGCGGCGATCTTGTCGTGAAAAAGCGAGTGTTGGCCTTATATTCTGAGCATAGTGAAAATAGTGGTAGTGATTACTCAGCCATTAGCCAAAAGCTCGCTCAAATTAGTACCCCTTGGGGGAGCTATTTAACTTTTCAGTTGTGGAACTTGTCATGAATAAACAATCACAACCTTTGGTGAAACTCAATTTTGAATCAGATTATGGAGTGATTTCCTTATGCGCAAATGAAACAGGGATCACTCATTTAAATTTTATTCCTCAAATTGATAGTGAATGGCAGTCTAGGGAAGTTGATAACCAGTTGCTTGAAAATAATCGTGTCCAAAGCTCGATTGGCTCAGTGAGTGAGCCGGCATTAGAGCAAAGAGCAAGTGCGCATCTATTACAGGCAAAACAGGAGCTTTGTGAGTATTTTTCCGGTACGCGACGTCACTTTGATGTAGCCTTAGCGCCTAAGGGCACCGAGTTTCAACAGCAAGTATGGCACGCGTTAACAGAGCTAGATTATGGGCAAAGTTGCAGCTACGCCGATATCGCGATGAAAATCGCAAGGCCAAAAGCTGTGCGCGCAGTGGGTACGGCAAACGGCGCTAATCCTATTGCGATTATTGTGCCTTGCCATAGAGTGATAGGGAAAAATGGCACGTTAACCGGTTATGCTTACGGGCTAGAGCTAAAACAAAAATTACTCAGTCTTGAGGGCTTATCAGTTTAGAATAAATGGTTTATTTTCCTTTTAAACATAACTTGTAAGGCTCGGGAAGTTCCCTCAAGCTGCACACTAAGAAAGATAAGCTTTTAAAGTGATATTAGCGTAGAATAAGCGCCTTATTTTTGATTAGGCGTTTACCCGTAAATTATGACTCAGCCAGTATCTTCAACCGACCAAGTAGCAACGCAAACTGTAGCGGACACACAAGCTCACAGTGACTTTACCCAACTAGGGCTAATCCCTGAGTTGCTTGAAACACTTAAACTGCTGAGTTATACAAAGCCGACAGCGATTCAATCGCATATTATTCCGGCGGTTTTGGACGGGAAAGATGTGCTAGGCGGCGCTAAAACGGGTTCGGGTAAAACAGCTGCTTTTGCTCTACCTATCATTCAAAAGCTTGCTAAGGCATCACCTCGTAAAGCGGGCGGTAATTTTGTCTCTTGTTTGGTGTTAGTGCCTACTCGTGAGCTAGCACAGCAAGTTGCCGACAGCTTTATGCGCTATTCGCAGTTGATTAAACCTAACCTAAAAACCCTTGCGGTTTATGGTGGCGTGTCAACTAATGTGCAAATGCAAAGCTTACGTGGCGGCGCCGATATTGTTGTGGCTACACCGGGGCGTTTAATCGATCTGATTTCAAGTAATGCGCTTAAGCTAGATAACACCACGACTTTGGTTTTGGATGAAGCCGATCGCATGTTGAGCCTAGGTTTTACTGAAGAGCTGAACGAGCTTTTAGCTAAGCTACCTAAAACTAAGCAAACCTTATTGTTCTCAGCCACTTTCCCTGAAGAAGTGCGCGAGCTTACCGATTCGCTATTGAATAACCCTGTAGAAGTACAGTTACAAAGTAGCGAAGAGAGCACACTGGTTCAACGCGTTATTACCGTTAATCGTAACCGTAAAACGGCTTTGTTAGCTCAATTGATTAAAGATAATCAGTGGCAACAGGTGCTTATCTTTGCTAGCGCAAAATATAGCTGTAACCGTTTGGCGCAAAAATTAGAAAATGCAGGCATTACTGCCGAAGTATTTCATAGTGATAAAGGGCAGGGTGCCCGTAACCGTGTACTTGAGGAGTTCAAGTCAGGCGAAATAAGCGTGCTTATCGCGACGGATATCGCTGCCCGTGGTATCGATATTGAAAAACTACCAATAGTGATTAACTTCGAATTACCTAGAAGTCCTGTTGATTATATGCACCGTATCGGTCGAAGCGGTCGTGCGGGTGAAGCGGGCTTAGCAATGAGCTTGATTTCTCACGATGAATATCAGCACTTTAAGTTGATCGAGAAGAAAAATAAGCTGAGATTAGAGCGCGAGCAGATCCCTGGCTTTGAAGCCGATCTTGAAGCGCCAGAAGACTGCCCATCACGTGAAGTTAAGCCGATGGCAAAGCCTGCTGGCACGGGGAAAAAACACCGTAATAAATTACCGAAAGCCAATGCCGAACTTTGGGGCAAGAAGTCTTAAATCTCGCTATTAATGGCGTAAAACCTTCTAGCGACTGAACATGAAATGGACTCTATACGAGTCCATTTTTTTAGCAAATAAGTCTGGTTTTGTGGTTTAGCGCCATTTTTTGACAATATCCACTTAGCTCAGTAATAAAGCGATAGCACAAGATATAGGCTTTAGGTATTCTCTTGGCGATTAAACCTTATTTGAAACTCAAAATATATTTTAGGAAAAACTATGCAGCACCTATTTTGGTTAGTTGAGGGACAAATTGCAGGACGCAGTGGACCCAATAAAGATCCTTGGGATCTGCTCGAGTTAAAGGCTGCCGGTTTCGATGCCATTTTATCTGTTAATAACGGTGAAGATTGTATTGAGGCTGAATTGACCGCCGCTGGATTAGATTACTTATGCGTACCTTTCTCTCGCAATATACCGCCTAAGGCGGAAGACTTAGATTATTGTGTTGAACAGGTTCCAAAAGCATTGGCGTTTATCCGTGAATGCGAAGCGCAGGATAAAACGGTACTCATTCATTGCCGCTCGGGTAAAGATAGAACGGGCCTCATCATGGCTTATTACTTGATGGATAATGGTGCCGCTCCACTTCATGCCGTAAGTCAAGTTAGAGCCATACGTGACATCGCATTTAGCGCCGAAGGTTGGGATCAATTTGCTTTTGATGTGCTTTATGCGCTACAAGAGTAATTAATACCCAGCAATAGAATAAAAGAATGAATGCAAATGGATTGCAGTCGCTTATCTTTTTAAGAAGTGTTTTTCTTTGGGCAGCTATTACTGTGCTAGTTGGCTGCCAATCTTCTCCTGTTTACCCCGATAAACCTATTACCACTAAGCTAACCGCTCAAGCTGAGTGGCCGTTGGTTCAATATGTTCAAGCCGATGTAGAAGCGCACCCCGAGCAAACTGGTGTGCTGCCCCTCGCCGACGGTATTGATGCCTTTATCGCACGTCTCGCCTTAGTTAATGCCGCTACAGCCAGTATCGATCTGCAGTACTACATTTACCGTGGAGATGATACTGGTAGATTATTAATTTGGCATTTAATAGAGGCCGCTGACCGCGGTGTCAGAGTCCGTATTCTGCTCGATGATATGGCTGTTAAAGATGCCGATGAAGCGCTAGTGATGCTTGCTGAGCATGACAATATTCAGGTGCGCTTATATAACCCCTCGTTCGAGAGAGATTTTCGCAACATCGCCTTCGTTGCAGGTTTTTCCAGATTGAACCATCGCATGCACAATAAGTCGTTAACGGTAGATAACACCATTAGCGTGGTAGGAGGGCGTAATATTGGCAATGAGTATTTTTCAAATGATACAGATGTTGAATTTGGCGATTTTGATTTAATGGCGATAGGAGGTGCCGTCGATGAGGTGTCTCAACAGTTTGATCTGTATTGGAATGCACCATTAACAGTAGAGATTAATGCGCTGAGCTCCCACAGTGTGACAGCAGAAGATATCGCCGATGCCTTGGAAGCTGTTGAGTCAGAAAAAGCAGATTATCAATCTAATCCATATATAGCTCGTTTGCTAAATAGCCAATTGATAAGTCAAATGCAGAATCATTCATTGCATTGGTTCTGGGGGCCTGCAAAGCTGGTTTATGATCTGCCGGATAAGCAAAATCATCAGTCTCAAGAAGACAATATTCTCTCTGATCTTGGGGAGTATTTAGAGCTGGCAACAGATGAAGTACTAATTGTATCGCCTTACTTTGTACCCACTCGAATAGGTACAAAAAGTATTGTTGAATCGGCTAAATCTGGGATTGATATTACTATATTGACTAATAGCTTAGCTGCTACCGATGTATTGGCTGTTCACGCTGGTTACCGGCAATATCGCCAGCCGTTATTGGAGGCCGGTGTAAAGATTTATGAAGTGAAAGCTAACCCCAAGCAGAAGAAAAACAGTAGTTGGAGCGGCAGCTCTAAGAGTAGCTTACATGCCAAAACGTTTGTCACAGATAGGTTATCAGTTTTTGTCGGGTCCTTTAACTTCGATCCTCGGTCTGCATGGTTGAATACCGAGATGGGGTTGATCATAGATAACCAAGAGCTAGCAGCTGGTGTGGTCGACGCGATAGAAGCAAGCTTAGCAAAAAATACCTATCGCTTAGGGATTGAGAGGGGGGAAATCGTCTGGTTCGATGATTTTAGTCAACGAAAAGTTTACACAGAGCCTGATGCAGGCCTGTGGCGAAAGTTTCTAGTGGATTGCATCGCATTATTGCCGATTGAGTCCCAGCTTTAATTGTTTGCGTATGGTGATTGAGTTAGAGTTTGCTCAAACTATTATAGATAGCGAGTGGCAGGATTTAAATGGATGCAATAACGGGGAAAAAAATGAAGAGTAAGGCGAGCCAATCTCAAGGTTTACTCCTGTTTCAGCTTTCTCTGACACAGTTATTTGCACTGGGCACTTTGAAAATACGCGAGTTGGTTCCTTATACACCATTAAGCGTGATCCCTCATTCTCACCCTACCATTTTAGGTGCGGCCAACATACGCGGTACTACCATCCCTATCGTCGATATGGCTGCCGCAGTGGGATATCGACCGATTAGCGACGAGGAACTGAAAGATAGCTATATTATCATTACCGATTGCCAAAGAATGGTGATTGGCTTTCTTGTGCGTTCAATCGATAAGATTATCGAGTGTAACTGGCGTGATATTGAGAAACCACCGAGTAATTTAGGCAAGAATGCTTACCTGACAGGGGTGACAAAAATTGATGGTAAGTTGGTGCAATTACTGGATGTGGAATTACTCCTTTCTAAAGTCTTCCCGGCCAGTCCTGAAACGACTCGCGCTATTTTGACGGATGTTCAGCGTGAATATTTAAAGCCGCTCAATATTTTACTGGTTGACGACTCTAAAGTGGCCCGTAAACAACTGAGCGACGCATTAGAAAGTATCAATATTCCTTATCAGGTCACTGCCGATGGTAAGGAAGCCTTATTGATAATGGAGCAAGCAGAGCGTGAAAACAGGGCTATCGATATCCTAGTCAGCGATATTGAAATGCCAGGACTTGATGGCTATGAGCTTGCCTTCGAAGTTAAGAACAACCCTGCAATTGCACCCGCTTATATCATTTTACACACTTCGCTATCCAGTGAAATTAGTGTCAGCCAGGCTCATCAAGTGGGGGCCAACGAAGCACTCACCAAATTTGATGCTCACGAGTTGATCGAAGCCATGTTGCGAGGAGCCGAAAAAGCAACAGCGATGACTAATGTTTAGGGTCTTATTAGCAGTATGTTATCAGTGAGTAATAACCGAGCTTATTTGTCTGGTAAAGGTAGACAATACTTGCCACATCCGATACAAACTGTTTCGAAGGAAGATTAATTTTATTTAAGGTTCGCCTAATGGTGGCTTAAATAGGATTACCACATATTATAAAAACGACAGGTCAAGTAATGAATCAAAAACCATCTTTGTTTGCCCGTTTGGCAGACGGCAGTTTAGTGTTACAAATTCTTGTAGGTATTATCGCTGGCGTTATTTTAGCAACCGTATCTAAATCCGGTGCTGAAAGTGTTGCGTTTTTAGGTCAGCTTTTTGTTGGTGCCTTAAAAGCAATCGCACCGATTTTAGTCTTTATCTTAGTAGCGGCATCGATTGCCAACCAAAAGAAAAATGCTAAAACCAATATGCGTCCAATTGTGATTCTGTATCTATTTGGTACTTTTTCGGCTGCGGTCACCGCTGTGTTGATGAGCTTTGCATTTCCGACCACACTAGCATTAACGCTAGATGCTGCTCAGGCAAGCCCACCAGAAGGGATCGGTGAAGTGATTCATACCTTGTTGTTTCAGCTAGTCGATAACCCAGTTAATGCGGTAATAACGGGTAACTATATCGGTATTCTAGCCTGGGGTGTAGGTCTAGGTTTAGCGCTACACCATGCAACAGATTCTACTAAGCTTGTGTTCGCCGATGTGAGCCATGGTGTATCGCAGATGGTGCGCTTTATTATTCGTTTAGCACCTATTGGTATTTTTGGTTTAGTATCATCAACATTTGCTACCACAGGCTTTAGCGCAATAGCGGGTTATATGCATCTGCTTCTCGTTCTTCTTGGGGCAATGGCGATCATGGCGCTGATCATAAACCCTGCGATTGTGTTTTTTAAAATACGCCGTAACCCATATCCACTAGTGTTTACTTGTCTTCGTGAAAGTGGCGTAACAGCCTTCTTCACTCGCTCAAGTGCGGCGAATATTCCAGTGAATATGGCGTTATGTGAAAAGCTAAAACTGCATGAAGATACATACTCGGTTTCTATCCCTCTAGGCGCAACCATCAACATGGGTGGCGCAGCGATTACGATTACTATCCTAACGCTTGCGGCAGCCAACTCTATGGGCATTCAAGTGGATATTCTTACTGCCATTTTGCTAAGTGTTGTAGCGGGTGTTTCTGCTTGTGGTGCATCGGGTGTTGCTGGTGGCTCACTGTTACTGATTCCATTGGCATGTAGCCTGTTTGGTATTTCAAATGATGTAGCCATGCAGGTTGTTGCAGTAGGCTTTATCATTGGTGTTATCCAAGATTCGGCTGAAACGGGTCTTAACAGTTCGACAGACGTTATCTTTACCGCGGCAGCTTGTGAAGCGGCAGAGAGAAAAGAAAACGCTTAAATCTGCGAAGCGATTAATAACGAAAAGCCCGCTCACTATGTGAGCGGGCTTTTTTTTTGTTTGCGAGTCTATCAGCTGTAGGGCATAAGAGTTTTATATTGAAAGGAACACTTCGCTTGCTTAAGTGCCGATAATACCGAGAGGCTTCCCCGTTTTCCATGCTCCGCGAGTGAAGTCTGGAAAATTCACCGAGTTACTGCGGTTATTGACCGACTCTTGGCTGAGAATATTCACTACAGACCAAGCTGTACCGTCATAAACATCTTGATCTAATGGTTCGCTATTTCTTAAGCAATAGACCATGCGCCACAGCATTAAAAAGTCCATGCCGCCATGCCCCCCATTACGCTCAGCTTCTTGTCCCATCTGTAGCCATAGAGGGTGATCATACTTGGCATACCATTTTGCCATATCCATATCCCACTTGTGGTAGCTATCAGAGCCTGCCTGTTCAATAGCGATGCGGTTAGGAAAGCCCGCAAACACGCCATTAGTGCCTTGAATAAGGTTGTGACGACTATAGGGGCGTGGGGTCGTAGTATCGTGCTGAACCATGATGGTACGGCCTTTTACCGTTTTTATAAGAGAGGTATTGATATCACCGTTGATGTAGTCGAGCTGGTTGCGTTCATGATCGGCTGGGAATTCACGCTTTGCGTATAAGCCACGACCCAGAGCTGGGGAGCTCATCGAAGTCAGATAATCGAATCTGTCACCGCGATTAATATTCATATACTGGGAAACTGGGCCTAAACCATGGGTTGGATACAGGTTGCCATTTCGTTTAGTGTGCCAGTATGTACGCCAAGAACCCGTTTTGCTGTCGATCTCCTTCATCTGCCAGCGAAGTTCATGGATATAAGCGGCCTCTCCATGGAGCAATTCGCCAAATAAGCCCTGACGAACCATATTGAGTACCATCAATTCGTCTCTTCCGTAGTTAACGTTTTCCATCATCATGCAATTCTTCTGGGTACGTTCTGCGGTGTCGACGATTTGCCAGCACTCATCGACGGTCAACGCTAGGGGCACCTCAACAAAGGCGTGCTTGCCACTCTCCATGGTGTTGATGGCCATGGGAGCATGCCACTCCCATGGGGTCGAGATAATCACAATATCGATGTCATCGCGATTAAGTAAATCTTTATAGGCTTGTTCACTGCCCGTATATTGGGCTGGCTTAGGGAGTCCTTGAGTCGTTACGAATTGAATCGATTCGTCTAATACTTGGGGATCGGTATCGCAAATGGCTTTGATCTCAACCCCATCTAGATGACAAAAATGTTTTACATGGCCCGAACCGCGTTGACCTACACCGATAAAGCCAACTCTAACAGTATCCATTTTGGGCACGACTAAACCCATTACTGACGGGCCAGCAGCGGGCTTTTTGGGAACAGCTTCTGCAGATGATAATGGAAGTTGCGAGGTGAGGATCCCTGCTGCTGAGAGACCGGCTGTTTTCAAAAAATGTCGGCGATTAAGTTTCATCTTAAGTCCTGGGCGATTTTATTAGAATAGGTTTGACCCTAAGAGTTATATCAAATTCGGTAGATAAAAGGTTAAAAGCAAGTATATCAATTTGTAGCACTTGTCTTTTTATGCGGATTTACTAAAGTAATGCATAGAAAGTGATTTATATCGCGTTTTTAATTTTTGATTGCGATACACTTTTTACTAAAAGGTGGCTGTATCATTGTGATTGCTTTCTTTGTTTACAACTGATTTGTCTAACAAAAATATTACAAACGCTTTTTAATGGAGAAGACTAACAGATGACACTTGTGCGCAATAGGACAGAAGAAGTTATTCAAATTGAGAGAGAAGCGAAACTCAAGGAGATGGAAATGTCAGTAGTTGAAAAGCGTAGACGTCTGTCTTGGCGAGAGGATGAACTCAGCTCTCGTGAAGTGCTAGGCCGTTGGATAGATGAACGGCCACTGCTGGGTGATAAAATTACCCTGTATAAACAAGCCGGTAAGTATTACCTTGAAACTTGGTATCTAGATGGTTGCCATAGCTTGGATGAGATGATCTCTGAAGAGACGGAAGAAGGCATAAAACTTGAGGACAAGGGCGGCAATATTTTTGGTGAATACTTTATGTTGACGACAGAGAATGAGCTTAAATTCTGTAATTCAGCTAATTGTTATTACACCGCAAAAATTAACGTCGAGGCGGCTTAACCTTTTAACTGAACCTCAACATTGAGTGGCTAAGTAGTAAAAACTTGCATTAGATTGTTTAAAGCATAAAAGGGGCATAAGCCCCTTTTTCGTGATTAAATTTAGCTATGACTACAATGCGAGTACTCGTTGAATGGTAACTAAATTGTTAGTATTCAATGAGTAGGGGTTAGAATGGATGCACACTGTTAAAGTGCATCGCTTTACCTGAGTAAGGGTGAGTAAAGCTTAAGCTTTGTGCATGCAGTTGCAAACGTTTCGCGGCACTCATCACTTGCTCAGAACCATAAAAATCATCACCTAAAATGGGGTGTCCTATAGCTAACATATGCACCCTTAGTTGGTGGGTTCTCCCCGTGACAGGTTTGAGTTCGACAAGAGTGCTGTGAGGTTTTTGTTGTAAAACTTTATAATGTGTTATCGCAGCCTTGCCTAACTCACTGACCATCTGCTTTGGTGGATTGAGTTTATCTGCAGCAATAGACAATTCAATCACACCACTTTGCAGTTTGAATATACCATCAACCTCTGCGATGTAAGTCTTCTGTGTTTGTCTATCTTGAAACTGGGTTTTTAGGTTTGACTCGGCTTTCTTGTTACGAGCAAATACCATGATGCCTGACGTTGCGCAGTCTAAGCGGTGCACAAGTATGCAGTCTTTAAATCGCTGTTGCAGGCGTGTGAGTGCACAATCGTGGGTGTATTCAGCGATCCCTGGATTTGATAGCAAACCTGATGGCTTATTGATTACGATAATATCTCGGTCGAGATAACGGATATCTAACCAAGGAATACTGGGGGGCTTATAGCTAAATATTTGCATGAGTTCTCCTATTGCGGCGCAATTCTAGCAAAATACTCAGCGTTAAGACATGCACTTAATTTAGAGGATGAGTTGTAAAGTGGCTCAAATTAATCTGGCGATCCAATCTAAGCCCCTTAAGAAAGACAATAACTGCTTACAGATACTCTGGTGGGGTGTTACGTGTCCATAAACGGCTATATGCCATCAGCTGAGGATAGAAGGTACGAAAGGCTATTTCTATTTCAGTATCAAGTTTTTTCACGCATTCTTGAGCCCCGTTGAAAATCTCAGGCTTAGAGACTCGTTTAGCAACAGACGCGAGGGTTTGATTGAGACCTTTACGGGTTTGATAAGCCACAAGCCAGTCCTCTTGACGGATCTTAGGGGCTATTGATACCAATTGCTCGGGGAGATCTTTACACTCATCAATGGCGTCATAGGCTTTAATAGCGAACTCCTCAAGACTTTGGTGATGATATTCGTCCCAATATTTAGCCAGCATATGGTCGAAACTTAAGTCAATAATAATCGGTGCAGCACGAGTTAATGTCTTGGGGAAAAGAGTGAGTAGCTCTTTGGTGATTTCATGGCTATCGGTAAGCTGATCTATTTGTCGATGTAGCCATATTCCTTGCTGAAGATGTTTAGGGAAATGTTCGATGCTGCCTTTTGCAAAGTCGCCGGCAATATTGGCTGCCAATGAGGTTTGGCTATTGTCTGCTAGGTGCAGGTGTGCAAGAAAGTTCATATTTTATACTTGGTGATTCGCGTACTTCACGTTATCATGCAGGGCGATGCGAAGGAAATTCTTTCTTGAGATTATTCAATATTTAAGGCTTTCCAAAAGGATGTGCATCTTAAAACAGCAATATATCCACCAATAAAACGGTTTGAGGATCAAGGATGATGTGGAACTGGTTAACCCAAAAATTACGCCGTCGCGCTCAAGTTAGACGAAAAAAAGTCGAAATTGATATTCCCTACGCTCAACACCGCTATCGTATTGAAGATTTAGATAGCAAAAAAACTGTCAATACTACTCAGAAGCAGCCGAGTAAATATAAATCGTTTAATTAATATTCTGGTTTTATCGCATTAAACACGGATATTGGGCGTTTTTTAGGATTGGATTGTTGATCTTCTTTAGCTCTAGCCATAGACTAGCGGCCGATTTAGACACAGTAGAGACTTTCCATGCGCGTTGCAGATTATTCTTTCGAACTCCCAGATGAGTTAATTGCCCGTTACCCAACGGCAGAGCGGACAGCGTCCCGGCTGCTATCTCTTGACGGTAATAGTGGTCAGTTGGCAGATCTGCAATTTACCGATATTTTGGAGCAAGTCAATCCAGGCGATTTAATGGTGTTCAATAATACCCGGGTTATTCCTGCGCGTATGTTTGGCACTAAGCAGTCGGGTGGTAAATTGGAGATCTTAGTCGAGCGTATGCTTGATGATAAAAGAGTTCTTGCCCATGTTCGTTGTTCTAAGTCGCCTAAAGTCGATTCAATTGTCTGCCTTGATGGTGGCTACGAGATGGTCATGCTCGCTAGACATGACGCTTTATTTGAACTGTCGCTGCAAAGTGATAAGACCATCTTAGAAGTACTCGAAGAAGTCGGCCATATGCCGCTACCACCTTATATCGATAGACCGGATGAAGATGCGGATAAAGAGCGCTATCAAACGGTTTACAACCAAAACCCTGGTGCGGTTGCAGCGCCGACAGCCGGTCTGCACTTTGATGATGCTATACTTGCAGCACTGAAAGCAAAGGGCGTAAACACTGCATTTGTCACCTTGCATGTTGGCGCAGGTACCTTCCAGCCAGTGCGAGTCGATAATATTCTCGATCATAAAATGCATTCTGAGTGGGCCGAAGTGCCACAAACTGTGGTGGATTTAATTGGTGAGACAAAAGCGAGAGGCAATCGCGTCATTGCCGTTGGCACTACATCGGTGCGTTCACTAGAAAGTGCAGCTAAAGCATCACAAGGTGTATTACAGTCATTTAGTGGTGACACAGATATCTTTATTTATCCTGGATATCAGTTCCAAGTGGTCGATGCCATGGTGACAAACTTCCACCTACCAGAGTCGACACTCATCATGTTGCTGAGTGCCTTTGCTGGCTTCGATGAGGTAAAAAACGCCTATCAGCACGCGATTGCTCAAAAATACCGCTTCTTTAGCTATGGTGACGCCATGTTTGTGACCAAAAAAGCGAACTAATTATCCAAATTGCTTTAAAATACCCAGTTCATAATATGAAGTGGGTATTTTTTTATCCGCGGATTTAATGCATATTTTGGCACTTTAGGGTTGATACTGAATTGTTTGCCCTTATGTTTGTCATAATCTTAGACTCAAATACTTGAGTTAACTCAGGTCAGACTGTTTATCTGGCGAGGTGAAAAATGAAATTTGAATTAGATACAACTCAAGGCCGCGCACGTCGTGGTCGTTTGATTTTTGAACGTGGTACGGTTGAAACGCCAGCGTTTATGCCTGTCGGTACTTACGGTACCGTTAAAGGTATGACGCCTGAAGAAGTGCGCGAAACTGGCGCAGACATTCTGCTTGGTAATACTTTCCACCTTTGGTTACGTCCAGGTGAAGAGATTATGCGTAAGCATGGCGACTTGCATGACTTCATGAATTGGCAACGTCCTATTTTGACCGACTCGGGTGGATTCCAGGTTTTTAGCTTGGGTGATATTCGTAAGATCACTGAAGAAGGCGTTCATTTCCGCTCACCAATTAACGGTGAAAAGATTTTCTTGGACCCAGAAAAGTCGATGCAAATTCAAGACTCATTAGGCAGCGATGTAGTAATGATTTTTGACGAATGCACCCCGTACCCGGCAACTGAGGACGAAGCTCGTAAATCGATGCAGATGTCACTTCGTTGGGCGCAGCGTTCACGCGATGAGTTTGACAGACTTGAAAACCCGAACTCTTTGTTCGGTATTATTCAAGGCGGTGTTTATGAAGACCTTCGTGACGAAAGCCTAAATGGCTTAGTCGACATTGGTTTTGATGGATACGCTGTTGGTGGTTTAGCAGTTGGCGAGCCAAAGGAAGACATGCACCGCATTCTTGAGCATGTTTGTCCAAAAATTCCAGCTGATAAACCTCGTTATTTGATGGGGGTCGGTAAGCCAGAAGATTTAGTTGAAGGCGTACGTCGCGGCGTGGACATGTTCGATTGTGTTATGCCAACACGAAATGCTCGTAACGGTCATCTGTTTACCAGTGAAGGTGTTATTAAGATCCGTAATGCACGTCATCGCGATGATACTTCACCACTCGATGATAAGTGTGATTGTTATACCTGTAAGAACTACTCTCGGGCATACCTTTACCACTTAGATCGTTGTAATGAGATTCTAGGTGCTCGATTAAACACCATTCATAACCTTCGCTATTACCAAAGATTGATGGAAGGTTTGCGTGGCGCTATCGAGACAGGTACATTAGACGCCTTTGTTACGGAATTCTATACCAGCCAAGGTCGAGAAGTACCTGAAGTTCCTGAATTATCCGATTAATTTTTACTCAGACAATTAGAAGAGAATACTATGTTTATTTCAAACGCATATGCAGCTGATGCACCTGTTGGTGGCGCTGGTGGTACGATGGAACTGATTTTCATGTTGGTCATCTTTGGCCTAATTTTTTACTTCATGATTTTCCGTCCACAATCTAAGCGCGTTAAAGAGCACAAGAACCTAATGAGCTCTTTGAGCAAAGGTGATGAAGTGCTAACAAGCGGTGGTATTTTAGGTAAGATCGCCAAAATTAGTGATGAAAACGACTACGTTTTGTTGACTATCAACGAGACGAGTGAAATCACGATTAAGAAGGATTATATTGCGGCCGTATTGCCAAAAGGCTCTATTAAGTCACTTTAAGCCAAGAGGGCGATGGCGTGTTGAATAAATACCCGATGTGGAAAAACCTAATGGTGATAATCATTATCTCCATAGGTGCATTCTATGCGATACCAAACCTTTTCGGTGAAGACCACGCAGTTCAAGTGGTAGCCACACGAGGAGCAGAGGTCTCAGCGTCGACAATGTCGACAGTAAATGAAGTATTAAAGAGCAAAGGAATCGCTGTTAAGCGTTCTGAGCTTGAAAATGGTCAGTTGTTAGTACGTGTAAATAATGGTGAAGAGCAATTACTTGCTAAAGAAGCGATTAGCGATGCGTTAGGCGACAAGTACACCGTAGCACTAAACTTAGCTCCAGCGACTCCAGAGTGGCTTGAGGCCATGGGCGGTTCGCCGATGAAACTAGGTTTGGACTTACGTGGTGGTGTTCACTTCTTAATGGAAGTGGATATGGGCGAAGCGATTCGTAAGATGACCGAAGCCAAGGTTGCAGACTTCAGAACTGATTTACGAGCTGAGAAAATTCGCTACGCGGGTATTCGTAATGGCGCCAAAGGCATCGAGATTAAGTTTCGCGATGCCGAGACTTTAACGAAAGCTGAAAACTTTCTTAAGTCTCGCAGCAATGACATGGTCTTCCAAGACAAGACTGTTGGCGATGACTATGTCCTTGTTGCTAATCCAAGTGAAGCTTATTTAAAGCAGATTAAAGAGGAAGCACTACAGCAAAACATCACTACACTACGTAACCGTGTAAACGAGCTAGGTGTGGCTGAACCTGTTGTGCAACGTCAAGGTGCTGAACGTATTATCGTTGAGCTACCAGGTGTTCAAGATACTGCTCGCGCGAAAGAAATTTTGAGTGCGACAGCATCGATTGAATTCCATATGGTTGACGAGAAAGCCGATGTTCAAGCTGCAATGAGTGGCCGTGTGCCTGCGGGGTCTGAGCTTTATCAGCGCCGTACCGGTGGTCCAGTTGTCTTGAAAAAAGCGGTTATGTTGACCGGTGATCATATTCAAGGTGCGCAGCCTAGCTTTGACGAATATAGCCGTCCGCAAGTCGCAATTAACCTTGATGCGAAAGGTGGTTCAATTTTCTCTAACGTGACTAAAGACAACATCGGTAAGCCGATGGCAACGCTATTTATCGAGTATAAAGATACCGGTGAAAAGAATGCTGACGGTAGCGTTAAGATGAAGAAGATTGAGGAAGTGATTTCGGTTGCTACCATTCAAGCGCGTCTTGGTCGTAACTTTGTTATCACAGGTCTTGAGCATGCTGAAGCACAGAACCTAGCGTTATTGCTACGTGCTGGTGCGCTAATTGCTCCTGTTTATATCGTTGAAGAACGTACCATTGGTCCAAGCCTTGGTAAGGAAAACATCGACAACGGTATGCAAGCCATGATCTGGGGTATGGCTGTTGTACTTATCTTCATGTTGGTTTATTACCGTGGCTTTGGTCTTATTGCTAACTTAGCGCTAACCGCTAACTTAGTGATGGTTGTGGGCGTAATGTCTATGATCCCTGGCGCAGTATTAACCCTACCTGGTATTGCTGGTATGGTGTTAACTGTAGGTATGGCGGTTGATGGTAACGTACTGATTTACGAGCGTATTCGTGAAGAACTTCGTAACGGTCGTAGCGTACAGCAAGCGATTCATGAAGGATACGGTAACGCATTCTCAACTATCGCCGATGCGAACATCACTACCTTTATGACGGCGCTTATCTTATTTGCCGTAGGTACGGGAGCTGTGAAAGGCTTCGCGGTGACCTTAATGATCGGTATCGCCACTTCTATGTTTACTTGTATCGTAGGTACACGCTCAATCGTGAATGCGATATGGGGTGGTAAACGCGTGAAGAAACTGTCTATTTAAGGGGAAGTTGAAATGTTACAGGTTTTAAATGTTAAAGGTACAGTCAACTTCCTGCGTCACGCACTTCCTATCAGTATTTTATCTGCTGTGTTAGTGCTAGGTTCGATTGTGACCTTAGCAACAAAAGGTATTAACTGGGGATTAGACTTCACCGGTGGTACCGTTGTTGAGCTTGAATTTTCTAAGCCCGCTGATTTGAATGCAATTCGCACGAATCTCTCAAGTGAGTCGGTAGCTGGTGCATTGGTACAGAACTTCGGTTCTAGCCGCGATGTGCTTATTCGTCTTCCTGTTAAAGATGACTTTAAGAGTGAAGATCAAGTCAATGACGTAATGGCTGCAGTGACTCAGCTTGACTCTGCTGTTATTCAAAAGCGTGTCGAGTTTGTTGGGCCTCAAGTAGGTAAAGAACTTGCAGAGCAGGGTGGACTAGCGGTTTTAGTCGCTTTGATATGTATTCTTATCTACGTATCTTTCCGTTTCGAATGGCGTCTAGCCTTAGGTTCGGTTGCTGCTTTGGCGCATGACGTCATTGTCACTCTGGGTGTGTTCTCGCTATTGCAGTTAGAGTTCGATCTAACCGTATTAGCTGGTCTGCTAACGGTTGTCGGTTACTCGCTTAACGATACCATCGTTGTATTTGACCGAATTCGAGAGAACTTCCTTAAGCTACGTAAGAGCTTGCCAGAAGAAGTGGTTAATATTTCGATCACTCAGACAATGAGTCGTACCATTATCACAACCGGTACCACTTTGGTTGTGGTTGTAGCCTTGTTCCTTAAAGGCGGCACCATGATCCACGGCTTCGCGACTGCATTGTTGATGGGTATTTTTGTCGGTACTTTCTCATCAATCTATGTGGCGAGCTTCTTGGCTATCAAGCTAGGGATCAATCGTGAGCACATGATGCCAGTTGAAATTGAGAAAGAAGGTGCAGATCAAGACACATTAATGCCTTAATCTGTACTTAGTTAATAAAGCCACCGAAAGGTGGCTTTTTTATGGGTTCACCAATATCGCTTATCTTTGATTTTCTGCGAAAATGAATAGAAACCTTCGCCCCGTGAACCTAGAACAAGTGTTTTATGTTGTTTGAAAAACAGCCCTCGACAGGCTTGTAGATTTAGCTGTAGCATGTAAAAACACTTTTGAAGTGAGCTAAAATTGAGCTAATTGAAGTATTACCCCTTAATTTGCCAACAGAGCAATAGCAGTAGGAAATAACATGGAAGAGCAAACACGTTTGGTTGCAGCAGGGAATCTGCTAGAGGCTCATACTTGGAAAGGCATGCTGGAGGCTAGCGGCATACAAGTCGAGTTAAAAGGGGAGGCTTTGCTAGGTGGTGTTGGTGAGTTGCCTACGGGTATTCAAAATGTCGAGCTTTGGGTTGCAGAGAGTCAATATGAGTTAGCAAAGCAACAGATGGCATCGTTAAATGCACACTGTCCACAATGGAAGTGCGTTAATTGCCATGAAATCAATGAATCAAGTTTCGAGCTCTGCTGGAATTGCAGCGCCGAACGCAGTGAGAAGTACAGTTAATGAAACACAATCCCGCATTTTTAGCGTTAGTTGAAAGTATTTTGCCTTTAGTGACAGAGGTGAATGTTGAGCAATATCAAACGATGAATGACTGGACGTTACTTGACGTTCGTGAAGATTCTGAGTGGTTGAAAGGGCGTTTACCTAACGCGCTACATCTTGGTCGTGGCATTATTGAAAGAGACATCGAGACACTTTTCCCTGAAAAAGATACCCCGCTAGTTTTGTACTGTGGTGGCGGATATCGTTCAGCGTTAGCGGCGAACAACCTTCAGGTTATGGGTTATACCAAAGTGGTATCCTTAGCCGGTGGTTATAAAGCGTGGCTTGAGCGACAATTGCCGATAGAAAATGACTAAGCTTGCCTGTATTCGTCGATAACTAAGGCTACGGGTCGCTAGTCGGTTAATATCGTTATTATTCGAAAAGGTGTAACTGCTCAATGCAATATTTTCCGCTGTTTGTTGATACCCATTCACTTAAGGTGCTTGTTGTTGGCGCGGGTGATGTTGCCAGCCGCAAGCTCGACTTGCTTAGTCGCACAGAGGCGAGTATTCATGTCATCGCTGTCGATATTTGCCCTGATACGCTCAATTATGTAAAGCAGAGTCGTATTACTCTTGAGCAGCGAGCCGTGAGTGACACAGATATTCAGGGGTATGATCTCGTTTATCTCTGCACTGCGGATAAGCGCCTTAATGAGCGCTTAGCTGGTATCGCCAAAGAGCAGGGAGTTTGGGCAAATGTGGTCGATAATCCAAAGTACTGCCGTTTTATTACCCCTTCAATAGTCGATAGAGGCCGCTTACAGATTGCGATCAGTACAGCGGGCGCGGCCCCTGTTTATGCTCGCGAACTCAGGGCTCGACTTGAATCTTGGTTACCACAGTCTATAACGCCGCTCTTCGATTTTATTGCTGAGCGTCGTCAAGAGGTTCAGCAGCGGTTACCCGTGTTTAAACACAGAAGGGTGTTTTGGGAGCAGTTTTTCAGCCGTAATGACTCTCGGTTTGATGAGAATACACAAAGCCACTATGACGCCAGTTTTCTAATGCAAAAACAGAACGGTGAGCTGCTGTTAATTGATTCATCAACCGCAGTCGATTTACTCCCTATTGGCGCCATGCCTTATCTACAAAAAATTGAAGTAACTTATTCACGGTTAGCCATTCCCTTTGAACTTAATGAGTTATTAAGAAGGGATGCAAGCTTTAGTGATTGTTTTGATGAGGCGACTATAGCCCAGCAATTAGCAGAAGGAGAGTCATGCCTAGTGTACGGTGAGCTTGATGATATAACTTATCTCGCTAAGCGATTCCCAAAGGCCAAATATCTACAAGCTGGTAGCTTCTAGCTCATACCAATCAGTATAAAGATTTGGTCGCTCAGCGAGAGTTTAGCGGCA
This sequence comes from Shewanella pealeana ATCC 700345, assembly GCF_000018285.1. Lineage (NCBI taxonomy): Bacteria > Pseudomonadati > Pseudomonadota > Gammaproteobacteria > Alteromonadales > Shewanellaceae > Shewanella > Shewanella pealeana. The sequence continues at coordinate 1,799,465 of NC_009901.1, forward strand.
CTGAGACAAGGTCATTAAATACTCCTCGGTAACTGCTCCTGCGTTACTCTACCTCCTATATCCATATAGTCGTGCATTAATGACATTCACACATCAGACCTCCAAGGATGGAGGAAATGTCTTATGTATGTCGGGAACATACAAGACCATGTGGTTTGCAACGAGTGAAGAGCATAGTGAAACTAGGTTTAAGCTCCCTTTTATTCCTTAAGAGTCGCAGTATCAGAGCCGCTAAAACTCGCCATTCTGGAACGTTTTTGGCTGCCTACTTCTGCGTTGAACAACTTCACAAGGGAGCAACCATTCTTTCAGTTATTCGCCTTGAATTAGTTTGTCAAAAACGTTCTGAGTAGATCAACTTCTTATACTGATTGGTATCATACTAACCAGTCGATTTACTTTTTAGTGACGTGATTATGTGTTGCGCCACTAAATTGAGGTAAACTTGGCGCAAATCCTCTTGTGAAAAACACTAATGGCTAAGAAAGCTACCGTATACAAAATCGCAATCCAAATCGCAGATATGGATCGTGGCTATTATCAAGATCATCAATTAACGGTTGCTCAGCACCCATCAGAAACCGATGAACGTATGATGGTGAGACTCCTTGCTTTTGCCATGAATGCCAGTGATTCTCTGACGTTTAGTAAAGGACTTTGCGTCGATGATGAACCCGAGCTTTGGGATAAATCGTTATCAGATGAAATTAACCTCTGGGTTGAATTCGGTCAAAGTGATGAGAAATGGCTGCGTAAAGCGTGCGGTCGTGCCAAACAAGTGCAATTGATCACTTATGGTGGTCGCAGCGTACCGATTTGGTGGAAGCAAAATGAAGCTGCACTTGAGCGTTATGACAATTTAACGATTTGGAATATTCCAGAAGACGCAGTTAAAGCCATGGGGCAGCTGGTCGGTCGCAATATGTCTTTGCAGTTTAATATCTGTGAAGGGCAGATCTGGATCTCAGATAACGACAATAGTGTATTAGTTGAGCCTGAGCTACTAAAAGGCGATAAATAGCGTTTTGGTAATGGTTTTGTATAGGCCGCAACTTTAACACGTAAAAAAAGCCAGTCATTAGACTGGCTTTTTTGTTTGTGTAAAACCTAGCAGGTTATGACTCTTCAGCTACGGCTTCAATTTCGCCTTTGCCTTTGGTCCTAATCATCACCAAACCTGTGATCACTAAGGTCGATACGATACCCGCAATTGTCGATAACATTATTGGTAGACCAGCGCCAAGAGTTGGAGAGCTAAGCATAAAGCTAATCACAACTGTGGTCATAAACATGGCTGGAATCGTACAGATCCAGTGGAACTTGTTTAGACGCAGTAGGTAAGCAGACGCAGTCCATAACATCATTACAGCAGTCGCTTGGTTTGCCACGCCGAAGTAGCGCCAAATTACACCAAAGTCTACTTGAGTTAATACTGCGCCAGCTGCAAACAGTGGAATAGCAAACATCAAACGCTTTGGTAGCTCAGTTTGTGGCATTTTGAAGAATTCAGCTAAAATCAAACGCGCACTACGGAAAGCCGTGTCGCCAGAGGTAATTGGCAATACGATTACACCTAATACCGCCAGGAAACCACCTACAGCGCCTAGAAGACCAGTAGATGCTTCATAAACCACGTTTGCAGGGTTACCCGCCATACCTGCGTTTAGACCTTCAACACCGCCAAAGAACGATAATGCAATAGCACACCAGATAAGCGCGATAATACCTTCACCAATCATTGCACCAAAGAACACAAAGCGGCCATTTGATTCATTTTCAACACAACGTGCCATCAACGGTGACTGAGTTGCATGGAAGCCTGAAATCGCACCACAAGCAATAGTGATGAATAGCGCTGGCCATAGTGGCATGTCATTCGGGTTAAGGTTTGTTAGGAAGTCGCCGATTTCAACGCCAGGCAATAAGCTGTGCTCACTAGAGACGATTAATGCGATGGTTAAACCAACCGACATAAACACTAATAATGCACCGAAGAACGGGTAGAGGCGGCCAATAATCTTGTCTACAGGTACGATAGTCGCAATTAAATAATAGAAGAAGATAATGCCAACGAAAATGCTCAAATCCCAACCTGTTAGCTTAGCTAAAAGGCCCGCTGGAGCAGAGATAAATACCACACCAACTAACAGCAGTAAGATAATAGCAAACACGTTCATAAAGTGCTTAGCGCCTTTACCTAAGTATTTACCAGCAAGACTTGGCACTGACTCGCCGTTGTTGCGAACCGACAACATACCAGAGAAGTAGTCGTGGACAGCACCTGCGAAGATACAACCTAGTACGATCCATAGCATGGCCGCTGGGCCATAAAGTGCACCAAGGATTGGACCAAAGATTGGGCCCACACCTGCGATGTTGAGTAGCTGAATTAAGTACACTTTACCTTTTGACATAGGAACGTAATCGACGCCGTCTGTCTTTGTAAAAGCGGGGGTTTGGCGCTTGGCATTGATGCCGAAAACTTTTTCTACAAATGCACCATAAATAAAGTAGCCACCGATCAACAGACCGACACAAAGGAAAAACCACGACATAATAAATAACTCTCCAAACTTAGAATGTTCGGGAGTGTAAACGTATTTATTTAACGGGAAAGTGGCAAATGGCTAAGCGGTCAAATAGCTAAGGTCAGCGGTTATATGCTGTCCTTAGCGGTTGAACTTTTTAGAGCTGTTGGGACGTCAGTTTATGGGGCCCCAGCCTATTGAAACCCAAATAGCTGCTTTAGTTGTTTTAAGTAACGTCTAGAAACTGGAACCTTAGCGCCTGAGCGGGTTGTCACCTCTGCGCCTCCATCTTGAATTTCAATTTCAGCAATGGCAGCTGGGGCAATTAAGTACTGCCTGTGACAATAGATAAGTGTTGTTTTTTCTGCTAGCACTCTTAATGTCATATGAGTGTGCACTAATTCACTGTCCGTCGCCACATGTACACCACTTACATCGCTATAGACATATTGCACGGCTTCAGTTGCTATAACCTTTAATTTGTTACCACAGAAGCAGGGAATATGTGCCAGATTTACTGCCGTAATAGGTGTTAATATCTTCGGGGTTAAGTCTTTGCGCAGTCTGGCTATCGTGCTGGCAAAGCGCGCGTCATCAATAGGTTTTAATAGGTAATCAAAAGCCTGTTTTTCAAATGCTGTAATTGCATATTCATCAAACGCTGTGATAAACACTATGCGTGGTAAGTGCTCGGGATCTAGCATCGCGGCGAGTTCAAGTCCCGATATCTTCGGCATCTGAATATCTAAGAAAATAAGCTGAGGCTTTAACTTGGTAATCGCTTGTATCGCCTCTACCGCATTACTGCATTGGGCCAGAACTTCGAAATCGGGTTCGTTCTCAAGTAAGATTGCAATCTCATCTCTGGCATAAGGTTCATCGTCAATAATGATGCAGCTAATCAAGGTTTAATTTCCCGTTATTGGTAGGTGGATACTGATTGTCGTGTAGCGGTTAGGCTCACAATCTATAGCTATGCCGAACTGCTGACCAAACATATTTTGAATACGCTTATCGACAATATTCATGCCTAAGCCTTCGCTGTTCGTTGTTGGCTTATATAGGCCTGCATTATCAGTGACTGATAGAAGTAAAGTCTCATCGGCTAGTTGCTCACCTTTAACTGTGATCACACCAGAGCTTAGCATGTTCGAGGTGCCGTGTTTGACCGCATTCTCAATAATGGGTTGCAGGGTGAAGGCCGGAAGCTTGCTGTGCAATAGCGACTCTGGAATATCGATATGGACCGTTAGCTTATCAATAAAGCGGGCTTTCTCAATCGTCAGGTATGAATCTATGTGTTCTAACTCATCGGCGAGTGTGACTAGGCCTGTGGTGCGCTTTAAATTGATCCTTAAAAACTGCGATAAATTTTGAATAAGCTGGCGCGCGGTGTTGGGATCTCGGCGAATAATGGCCGCAATAGTGTTTAAGGCATTAAACAGAAAATGCGGGTTAACTTGGGCTTGCAGGAGCTTTAGCTCTGCTTGAGTAAGTAAGTTTTGTTGAGCGGCAAATCGGCCATAGAGGATCTGATTCGACAATAGGCGGCCCAGGCCTTCGCCTAAGGTACGGTTAATATTCAAAAATAGCTTTTTCTTGGGCTCGTATAGTTTAATAGTACCTATCACCTCAGCGTCGGATCGCAGGGGGATAACTAAACTTGATCCTAGCTGACAATTGCCTGAAATTGAGCAGGCGTAGGGCATGTTGACCCCATCGGCGAACATGACTCTGTCTTGCTCAATGGCATCTTGGGTGATTTTGGATGAGATCGGTGTGCCGGCGATATGGTGGTCGTCGCCAATACCAATAAAGGCGAGTAGCTTTTCAGTGTCGGTTATTGCCACTGCACCGACTTGGGTCTCTTCTTTGACTATCCGCGCGACTTGTTTGCTGGTTTCTTCGTTAAAGCCCGTCGATAAAATGCCCACGCTGCGCTCTGCAATCCTTAATGACTGAGTCGAAAATACCGATGACATCTTGTCATACATGGCTTTTTGATCGCGAATGATACTCATAAATAGCGCCGCGCCGATAGAGTTAATGACTAGCATAGGTAGAGCAATTTGCTCTACAAGGACCCAGGCATCACCGAACGGTTTAGCGACAGTTAGAATAATTAGCATCTGCATGACTTCGGCGGCAAAGGTAACCATGCAGACCATTAATGGCGAGTAGATCAGCTCTTGTTGGCCGATTCGGCGTAGGTAATAGCTCACCATGCCCGCAGATAAGCCTTCAAGGGTTGTCGATATAGCGCAGGCCAAATCGGTAAAGCCGCCCATGCTATAGCGGTGCAGCCCACCGGTTAATCCAACTAAAAATCCAGTGACAGGCCCTCCGAGTAACCCACCGAGTACAGCCCCCATAGCCCGAGTATTGGCAATAGCATCATTGGTCTGCTCACCAAAGTAGGTCGCCATGATACAAAAGCTAGAGAAGATGAAGTAGATATAAACTTTATGGGGCAGACGGGTCGCAGCTTCGGTAAAGACTTTAAAGAGTGGTGTTTTACTAACAAGGTAGACAATCACCATGTAGAGGCTCATCTGTTGTGTTAGTAATAATATTAGGGACATGGAAGACTCACTTTAGAAGAGTGGCTTAGCACAAGCTTAATCAAATGCTTAATATAGTGCGCATCTAGGCTAGTTTCCTACAAAAAATTATGGATAATGACGCGACTGCTAAGCAGATCAAAGTTTTGAGCCTATGGATAGCGTATAAAGTTGCTTAAAATATACAGCTTATTAATAGAGGCAATATGTCAGATTCGATTCATGGTCATCAGGTAATGGAACTTATGCTTGCGCACGGGCAATCTCTAACTAAAGAGGCGCTCAAATCGCTTATGCATAAAGAATTTGGTGAGCAGGCGCGTTTTCACACTTGTTCCGCAAAAGAGATGGATGCCGATGAGTTGATTGCTTTTCTAGAGAAGAAAGGTAAGTTTATTCACTCCGAAGACGGTATCGAAACGGCTGCAGATAGAATTTGCAGTCACTAGTTATACTGATTGGAATTATTGAATACAGTAAAAATAAAGCCTGCATCTGCAGGCTTTATTTTTTATCATATTTATATGAGCTGAAGCGCAACATGGAAGCTAGACTCATTAAGGCGAGCGCAACGGCAGACTTGTCCTTTAACGGTATTTTCATTGTCTTGATTGGCGTTAAAGGTAATTGTCATTAAGGTTCCTAATGGCATGTTTTGTTGGCACTTTAATAGTGCCCCTCTTCGAGATAGGTCGATACAGATGGCTTTAGCAGGTTTGGTGATGGTATCTACATCACTCTGCACGGCAATAACAACTGATTCGCCTTCCATATCCACTCGTGCTGAGTTGCGTCTTTCTTCCCGATAGCTTTCCATACTGTTAGTCCCTTATTCGGTTTAGCGCCATAACTTCGTTCAACTTCTTACACTGACTGGTATTAGTTGATTGAAATAGCTTAAAGCTCTTAACAGGACAATAAAAGTTAAAATTACTCAGAGGAAGGATTAAAAAGACAATTTTGGTTATTTGAGTAGAAGTGGCGGAGCAGCAGGTAGTAAAAACGCCCGAAGTGAACACTTCGGGCGTAGTCGTTATAGATCGTCTTCTTTAGGGCGCGGATAAGGCAATTTCAGCTGCCCCCAACGGATCACTATCACCGTCGCGGCAAGTGTGAGAGTCGATAGCGATATCGCAATAATTCGCCAATCATCCATTGCCTTCATATCTAAGATTAAATATCGGGCCAGTGCGACGATGGCAATATAAAGTGGCATACGGATTGGCAGTTTGCCAGATTCAGCGTAATGCGACACCATTGCCAGTACTTCGAGGTAAATAAACAATAATAAGAGATCGGCTAGCGTAACAGCACCGACATCAAAAATGTGTTTAATCTCTTGGCCAATTGCTACAACAGTGGCAATTGCAATAATAATCAATACTAGATGTTCGATGGCTTTGATACTTGTAATGCCATATTTTCGATACATTTTATCCATGATGTTCCCTAATGCAGTCGTTTGATAAAGGGTACCAGTAAATTGAAGAATTGTGATGTTCGCTGTGTGACGTTATTCACAATTACGTTTGATAATTTCTCTTCAAGAAGCAAATATTCAATCATATAGAGGAATTTACACACGGCTAGCGATTGTTTTCAACCTTAATTAAGCATAGCAATAACTTGTAATACAGGGTGTTATTATATTTTTCACTGTAACAGCTTGAATAGAGGAGGGGGGCTCATACCAATCAGTATAAGAAGTTGAGCTACTCAGAGTGCTTTTTGGCAAACTAATTTAAGGTGAATGGACGACATAATGGTTGTTCCCTTATGAGTTCATTCAACGCAGAATTAGGCAGCCAAAAACACTCCTTACAGGCGAGTCTTAGCGGTTCTGATGCTGTGTTAACGAGCTTAAACGTAGAATAACTATGCTCTTCACTCGCTGCCTTGCCTCAGGACCGCTAAACTCTCGCTGAGCGATCAAATCTTTATACTGATTGGTATCATTAACAGACTCAGGATAACAGGCATAAAAAAACCGCCTATAAAGGCGGCTTTTGAATGTCTTAAGCAAATTAACGCTTAAGTGCTTCGCTCAATAATGGGCGGAATGACTTAACTAGTGCAGTTGTCGTCTTTGGAGTACCTGCAACTATGTTGCCTGAAACTAGGTAGTTGTGGTTACCTGTAAAGTCAGTAACGGTACCACCGGCTTCACGTACGATTAGGTCACCAGCAGCGATATCCCATGGCTTTAGACCGATTTCGAAGAAACCATCAACACGGCCAGCAGCAAGGTATGCTAGATCAAGTGCAGCTGAACCTGCACGGCGTACGTCAGCAGATTGAGTAAATGCAGTTGCGAACAACTTCATGTAAGTTTCAGTGTGCTGCTTAGCTTTGAATGGGAAACCTGTAGCTATGATTGTTTCGCTTAATTCTTTGTTCGCAACACGGATGCGGAAATCATTAAGCTTAGCGAATTTACCACGTACAGCAGAGAATAGTTCATCACGGATTGGGTCGTAAACAACAGCGACTTCAGTTTTGCCTTTGAATTGCATCGCAATTGAAACTGCAAAGTGAGGAATACCTCTAACGAAGTTATTAGTGCCATCCAGTGGGTCAACAATCCAAACGTAATCTTTATTTGTTCCTTTATTCTCGCCGCTTTCCTCACAAACGATTGTGTGGTCTGGGTAAGATTTACGGATCTGATACGTGATTGCAGCTTCAGCTTCCTTGTCTACGTTAGTGACGTAGTCGTTAACACCTTTTGAAGTAACTTCAACTCGGTCTAGTTCCGCATAGGCGCGCAGAATAGTTTGGCCGGCAGCGCGAGCAGCGCGCACAGCAATAGTATGCATTGGAAGCATTGCAAATCCCCTGGATGTAAAAGAACGGATATAAATTATCGGAGGCGGATTATACTCTATTTGACGGTTATATCAAATGCTGATTTTTGTATAAGCAAAATGAGTCGCCTGTGGTAACATCTTGTCACGTGTTTTCTCAAAAATTAAGTAGTTTCATGCTCAGCAATATTCGCGTCGTTCTTGTCGGTACTTCCCATCCAGGGAATATAGGTTCTACAGCCCGTGCTATGAAAACCATGGGGTTATCCACTTTATATTTGGCAGAGCCAAAGGTTGAGCCAGATGGCCACTCTATTGCGTTAGCCGCTGGTGCTTCAGATATTCTTAAACATGCTATTACCGTTAGCTCTGTAGAAGAAGCCATCGCCGATTGTAGCCTTGTTATCGCAACCAGTGCTCGTAGTCGCACTTTGGACTGGCCAATGCTTGAGCCACGTGAAGCGGGTGAGAAGCTAGTGGGTTCTGCGCTTAATGGCCCTGTGGCGATTGTATTTGGTCGTGAGAATAACGGTTTGACTAATGAAGAGCTACAGCGCTGTGATTACCACGTCGCTATTCCGGCAAACCCTGAATATACTTCTTTGAATCTGGCCCAAGCGGTACAGATTATCTGTTATGAGGCGCGAGTGGCACATCTTGCTCAAGTGCAAAACTCTGCAGAAGCTGTGATCGAAACAGAAAGTGAAGAGGCTCAAGAAGACTTTCCATCATCAAAAGAGCGTGAGAATTTCTTCGAGCATCTAGAGAATACGCTTTTTTCGACAAACTTTATCGTCAAAAACCATCCTGGCCAGATAATGACTAAGTTACGTCGCCTATTTAGCCGTACCCGAATTGAACGCCAAGAGATGAATATCTTGCGCGGTATATTGACCTCGATTGATAAAGTCGTCGCTAAAAGTGAGACTAAAGATAAGTAAACAGCGTTAAGCAAAGGAAGTAGCTAAATGGGTGTTATCGCAAGACTGAAAGACGACATAGCCTCTATTTACCATAGAGATCCAGCCGCAAATGGAACCATTGAAATTCTATTCAATTATCCAGGAATGCAGGCGATTTGGATACACAGAGTAAGTAATAAACTCTGGGTGAGAAATTGGCGACTTTCGGCACGATGTTTATCGACGTTTTCTCGTTGGTTAACTGGGGTTGAAATCCATCCAGGTGCAACCATAGGCGATCGCTTCTTTATCGACCATGGCATGGGCGTTGTGATCGGTGAAACCGCAGAGATCGGTAACGATTGCACCCTTTACCATGGTGTCACCCTAGGTGGTACGACTTGGCAGTCGGGTAAACGTCATCCCACATTAGGTAATAATGTGGTGATTGGTGCAGGGGCAAAGATCTTAGGTCCAATCACTATGAATGATGGTGCCCGGGTGGGTTCTAACTCAGTGGTAGTTAAAGATGTCCCTGTCGACACCACTGTAGTGGGTATTCCTGGCCGCGTGGTGGCTACGCCATCAGCACAATCAAAAGAAACGTCTCAGCGCCGCACCGAAATGGCCAAGAAATATGGTTTCGATGCCTATGCGGTATCGCCAGACAATCCAGACCCGGTTGCCAATGCCATTGGCCAGATGCTAGATCATATGCATCTAATGGACTCAAAAGTGCAAGAGGTCTGTCAGGCTGTACAAACTTTGGGCGGAAGTGTCTGTACTGAGAAGCTGCCAGAGCTTGATGTTGAAGACTTTAGTGATGCAGAAAATGCGGCAGCGCAGAAACGTCAGAAGTCTTTAGATGAGTTTGATCCCATTATCTAGAATAATGTGCGTTTAAAATCTTAAATGCCATTGAATCTTGCCTAATAAACAGGTTAAATACCCCAGCAAAATGACAGGGTATTTAACCTGTCATGATCCTTTTAATACTTGACCGAATTGCTAGGCTTTATACTTGACTAAAATAGTCGGGTATGTTGAAATTAGCTTATGCTTTTTTGGGAGACGTAGTAGCCATGAAACTTACATCGAAAGGTCGGTACGCAGTAACTGCAATGTTAGACGTTGCCATGCATTCAACCAATGGTCCTGTACCATTGGCCGATATTTCCGAGCGCCAAGGGATCTCTCTATCTTACCTCGAACAACTTTTCGCAAAACTCAGAAAAAACGGCTTGGTCTCAAGCGTACGTGGCCCAGGTGGTGGATATCGCCTTGGGACAGATGCTTGCGATATTTCCGTTGGGATGGTTGTACGTGCGGTTGATGAGTCTGTTGATGCAACACGCTGCCAAGGTCAAGGTAACTGCCAGAGTGGAACACGATGTTTAACCCATTCTCTCTGGGGAGATTTAAGTAGTCAGATTTCTGATTTCTTAAATGGCATATCATTAGCAGGATTGATGCATAAAAGAGATGTGCAGTTTATCTCCGTTAAACAGGATAAATTGCAGCAGGAACAAAGGCTAAGTATTTAATAGCTTTTGTTATGAATATAAAAATTATTTTTTGTACGTTGTTAAGTGGCCTCCATTAGAGGCTACAAAGTACGGAGTGTGTGATGAAGCTACCTATCTATCTAGATTATGCTGCGACGACGCCGGTTGACCCTCGTGTCGCAGAGAAAATGATGCAATGCCTGACTATGGACGGCATTTTCGGCAATCCAGCGTCTCGTTCTCACCGTTACGGTTGGCAAGCTGAAGAAGCTGTCGATATCGCTCGTAACCAAGTTGCAGAGCTGATTAATGCCGACCCGCGTGAAATCGTGTTTACTTCAGGTGCGACAGAGTCTGACAACCTTGCAATTAAAGGTGTTGCTCACTTCTACCATAAGAAGGGTAAGCACATCATCACTAGCAAGACTGAACATAAGGCCGTATTAGATACTTGTCGCCAACTTGAGCGTGAAGGTTATGAAGTGACTTATCTTCAGCCTGAGCCAAGTGGTTTGATCCCTGTATCTATGATTGAAGCCGCTATGCGTGAAGACACAATTTTAGTGAGCATCATGCAAGTGAACAACGAGATTGGTGTTATTCAAGATATCGATGCTATCGGCGAGCTTTGTCGTTCACGTAAAATCATATTCCACGTCGATGCGGCGCAAAGCGCGGGTAAATTACCTATCGATGTGCAAACGACAAAAGTTGATCTAATGTCTATCTCTGGGCACAAGATGTATGGCCCTAAAGGTATCGGTGCGCTTTATGTCAGCCGTAAGCCGCGTATTCGCCTAGAAGCAGCAATGCATGGTGGCGGACATGAACGCGGTATGCGTAGTGGTACTCTTGCGACTCACCAAATTGTGGGTATGGGCGAAGCTGCTGCTATTGCTAAAGCTGATATGGAAGTTGATAACGAACGTATTCGTCGTTTACGCGATAAGTTATGGAACGGCATCAATCACATCGAAGAAACCTATATTAATGGTGACGTGGAAAAAAGAGCCTGCGGTAGCTTAAACGTGAGCTTTAACTTCGTTGAAGGTGAATCATTGATGATGGCACTGAAAGACCTAGCGGTTTCATCGGGCTCAGCATGTACTTCAGCAAGTCTTGAACCAAGTTATGTTCTACGTGCACTTGGTCTAAATGACGAAATGGCTCATAGCTCAATTCGATTCTCAATCGGTCGCTTTACGACAGATGAAGAGATCGACCATGCAATAGAAACGATTAAAGAATCTATTGGTAATTTAAGGGAGATGTCTCCGCTTTGGGAAATGTTCAAAGACGGTATCGATCTGGACTCTGTCCAGTGGGCACATCACTAACCTTAACTTAATTCACGAATAGATAAATTGGAGTAGTATCATGGCTTATAGCGAAAAAGTAATCGATCATTATGAAAATCCGCGTAACGTCGGTTCGTTTGATAAAAACGACCCGTCAGTTGTGACTGGCATGGTTGGTGCACCAGCTTGTGGTGACGTAATGAAGCTACAATTGCGCATCGACGATAACGGTATTATCGAAGACGCTAAGTTCAAGACATACGGTTGTGGTAGCGCAATCGCTTCTAGCTCGCTGGTAACTGAGTGGGTAAAAGGCAAGACAGTTGCTGAAGCGCTAGCAATTAAAAACACTGATATTGCAGAAGAGCTAGCATTGCCACCAGTTAAAATCCATTGTTCGATTTTGGCTGAAGATGCGATCAAAGCCGCTCTAGATGAGTACAAAACAAAGCAATCTAAGTAATACCTGGAGTTAAGATGGCAATTAGTATCACTCCCGCCGCGGCAGACCGAGTTAGAAGTTTTTTAGCTAGCCGTGGCAAAGGTCTGGGATTACGTCTAGGGCTTAAGACATCAGGTTGTTCTGGTATGGCTTACGTACTGGAGTTTGTTGATGATCTTAATGACGACGATGAGCTTTATGATGTCGATGGTGTAAAAATCATCATTGATGCCAAAAGCTTTATCTATCTTCAAGGGATTGAGTTGGACTTTGTAAAAGAAGGTCTAAACGAAGGTTTCCAATTTAATAACCCTAATGCGAAAGGTGAATGTGGCTGCGGTGAGAGTTTTACCGTATAAGCCATTAAAAGTTAAACTATGAATTATTTCGAGCTGTTTAGTTTACTTCCTTCCTATGATGTCGACACCGCCTTACTTGCAGATCGCTACCGCGAACTGCAAAGGGCGGTTCATCCTGACAAATTTGCTAACGCAAGTGAGCAAGATAAACGTCTTTCTGTGCAGCGTACCGCACAAATCAATGATGCTTTTCAAACACTCAAAAATCCCATTCAAAGAGCCGAGCATTTGCTTGCGTTGAAAGGGCTAGAGTTAAGCCACGAATCTACCACATTGAAAGATACTCAATTTTTAATGCAGCAGATGGATTGGCGAGAGTCACTTGAAGAGATCAAGCATAGCGATGATCCCGACTCTGAGATTGCCGAGCTCTACGATTCCTTCGAGCAATACGCTAAGCACATTACTGCAGAGTTAAAGCTTTTGCTGGTGAGTGAGCTTGAAGCAGACCATTTGCAGGCGGCAGATCAAATTCGTAAACTTAAGTTTATGGCAAAATTACAAGATGAGTTGACCAGAGTGGAAGACGCACTCTTAGATTAGTCAACGGTCTTAATTTTTAATACTGTTGGCTCAAGACATTGAGCCAACATTTTTTTAAGTTGGATATATATGGCACTTTTGCAGATAGCAGAGCCTGGACAGAGCGCTGCTCCCCACCAACATCGTCTCGCAGTCGGGATTGATTTAGGCACCACTAACTCTCTTGTTGCTGCGGTACGTAGCGGCGTGGCGAATACTTTACCCGATGAAGATTCACAGCATTCATTGCCTTCTGTCGTCCGATATACCCAAGACAGTGTTTTAGTTGGCCGTGAAGCGGAAGCATTCTCTGCTCAAGACCCACAAAATACCATAGTGTCGATTAAGCGCTTTATGGGTCGTAGTCTCGAAGATATTCAGTCGGGCGATCAGACTCTGCCGTACATTTTCGAAGCCAGTGAAAACGGTTTACCCATTTTTGTTACTCCAAGCGGCAAAGTTAATCCGGTTCAGATTTCATCAGAGATCTTAAAGCCGCTGGTGGCACGAGCTGAGTTGACGTTAGGTGGCACGCTAGAAGGTGTGGTGATCACCGTTCCTGCTTATTTTGATGATGCACAACGTCAAGGCACTAAAGATGCAGCATCCTTAACAGGCGTTAAAGTGTTACGCCTGTTAAACGAGCCGACTGCAGCGGCAATTGCTTATGGCTTAGACTCAGGCCAAGAAGGCGTGATTGCAGTCTACGACTTAGGCGGCGGCACATTTGATATTTCAATTTTACGTTTGAACAAAGGCGTGTTTGAGGTGTTAGCTACCGGCGGTGATTCAGCCTTAGGTGGAGATGACTTCGACCATATGCTGCAAGCATATTTCGCCGAGCAATGGCAGGTTAGCTCTGCTAGCGCCAGTATGAACCGTAAAATGCAAATTGAAGCGAGACGCGTAAAAGAAGCATTAACAGAGTCTGCTGAGACGACGGCTTCAGTGGTTGATGATGCTGGTACAAAACTGACGTTAACGGTTACGCGTGAGCTGTTTGATAGCTTAATAGCTAAGTTAGTTAAAAAGACTATCAGTAGCTGTCGCCGCGCATTGCGTGATGCTGGCGTGAGTAACGACGAAGTGCTGGAAACCGTGATGGTCGGCGGCTCGACACGTGTGCCTTTAGTACGCCAAGAAGTTGAAAGCTTCATGGGGAAGACCCCGCTAACGTCTATTGACCCTGATCGCGTAGTTGCCATTGGCGCCGCCATTCAAGCCGATATTTTAGTCGGTAATAAGCCAGAGTCTGACTTGTTATTGCTCGATGTGATCCCGCTGTCATTGGGTATTGAGACCATGGGCGGACTAGTTGAGAAAGTTGTCTCCCGCAATACCACTATCCCAGTAGCCAGAGCGCAAGAGTTTACCACCTTCAAAGATGGGCAAACTGCGATGGCATTCCATGTGGTTCAAGGTGAGCGTGAGTTAGTGGCAGATTGTCGCTCACTTGCTAGGTTTACCTTAAAGGGAATTCCACCGCTTGCGGCTGGTGCGGCGCATATTCGAGTGACCTTCCAAGTGGATGCTGATGGCTTGTTAAGTGTAACAGCCATGGAGAAGTCGACGGGTGTTCAGGCAAGTATTCAGGTTAAGCCATCATTTGGTTTAAGCGATGAAGAAATTGGTAGCATGCTAAAAGACTCAATGGCAAATGCCAAAGAGGATATTACTCGCCGTATGCTGGCCGAGAAACAAGTTGAAGCCGCTCGCGTGCTTGAGTCATTAAACGCAGCGTTAAGTAAAGATAGTGACTTGCTGTCTGTTGATGAGCGAGGCGTTATTGAAGCCAATATGGCATCGCTTGCACAGATTGCTAGCGAAGACGATGCCGATGCTATCGAAGCGGCTATAGAAGTATTAGATACAGCGACGCAGGACTTTGCTGCTAAGCGTATGGATAATTCAATTCGACTCGCTCTAAAAGGGCAGTCGGTTGACAATATATAGGTAAGGTTATGCCACAAATTGTATTTTTACCCCATGAAGAATTATGCCCAGACGGAGCTGTTGTAGAGGCAAACGAAGGCGAAACTGTTTTAGACGTTGCACTGCGTAACGGTATACATATCGAGCACGCATGTGAAAAATCATGTGCTTGCACTACTTGTCACGTCGTGATCCGTGAAGGCTTTGACGAGCTAGAAGAAAGTGATGAGCTTGAAGATGATATGCTTGATAAAGCTTGGGGCTTAGAGCCTGAAAGCCGTCTTTCTTGTCAAGCAAAAGTGCCAGCTTCAGATATTGTCGTTGATATCCCTAAATACACGATTAATATGGTGAGCGAAGGCTAAAAGCTTCTCTCTGCGTGAAACGTTTTGTTGTAAAAGCCAGTAGCTAAGTCTACTGGCTTTTTTGTTTGCGATGTCTTGTCCTGAAATGTGTTTACACATTTAGGACTTTATAATGACTACACCAATACCAGCCCGCGTTAAGCGAACACAGCGAGATTATTCGTTAGGCTTTAAATTACAAGTTGTAGCTGCCGTAGAAAAAGGCGATATGACTTATAAACAAGCTCAAACAACCTATGGCATCCAAGGTCGCTCCACGGTACTTACTTGGCTTAGAAAGCACGGTAAGATGGACTGGACTCAACCAGTGAGAATGACTATGCCAAAAACAACTAAAGCTAAAGAAACCCCAGCTCAAAAGATTAAGCGCCTTGAAAAAGAGCTGGAAGATGAGCACTTACGTAATCTATTACTCAATGAAGCCGTTGATATTATTGATGCAGAATATGGAGCTGGCCTTAGAAAAAAGTACTTAGCCAGGGAGCGAGAAGTCTTCAAAAACAGAAAGTAACGAGCTTAAATCGCGCTTGTAAGCTTCTGGGTATAACAAGACAAGCTATCTATCAAAGAGAACGAAGAGCGAATTGTAGAGCAATGGAGTTAGCCCCTGTAAGAGCGATGATACTAGATATCCGTCGGTTTATGCCTCGGATTGGTGGCAAGAAACTCTACTTTTTACTTAAACCTAAGTTCATCGAGAAAGGGATTAAACTTGGGCGCGATAACTTCTTTAGTTACTTGAAAAGTGAAGGCTTGTTAGTCAAACCTAAGCGTAATTATACCAAGACGACTAACAGTAAACATTGGATGAAGAAACATCCAAATTTACTGAAAGAGTTAGTGCCAACAGCACCTGAAGAGGTGTTTGTTAGTGATATAACATATGTGCAATCAGAGCAAGGCATACATTATCTATCATTGGTAACTGACGCGTTCAGTCGTAAAATAATGGGATATGAATTAAGTAATGAAATGAAAGCTACAGACGTAGTCAAAGCGTTAGAAATGACGATAAGTAATCGGCAGTATCAACATCGAGCAGTGCATCACTCAGACAGAGGGTTACAGTATTGCTCTGCCGTTTATCAGTTAGCGTTGCAAAGAAGTGACATCCGCGCATCAATGACCGATGGATATGACTGCTACCAAAACGCACTAGCAGAACGTATAAATGGGATATTAAAGCAAGAGTTTCTATTATCTCCTTGCTGCAACCTTAATGAGTTAAAGCAACTCGTTGAGGAGTCAATTTTTATATACAATGAGCTGAGACCGCACTTAAGCTTGGGTATGAAAACACCTAATCAAGTGCATAAAAAAGACCAGCAGCAGAAGCTACTGGTCTAGTAAAAACCGTCAACCTATTTCAGGACGGGACACGACCCTAAACTCTCAAACATTGGATTCGGTAGAGTGGGATAATCATTAATTATTCTTTTGCTGGATTAGATAAATTTTTAGGTAAGCAGTGATTTATAACTACGCTAACTTCTTATACCAATCAGTATAAATATTTGGTCGCTCAGCGAGAGTTTATCGGCTCTGAGACAAGGTCATAAAATGATCCTCGGTAACAGCTTCTGCGTTACCCTCGATAATCGCTCCTGGATTATTCTACCTTCGACCATCCTTGGTCTCGTGCCTCCTATATCTATATAGTCGTCCATTAATGACATTCAGTACATCAGACCTCCAAGGGGGGAGGAAATGGCTTATGTATGTCGGGATCATACAAGACCATGTGGTTTGCAACGAGTGAAGAGCATAGTTGTTCTAGGGTTAAGCTCTCTTTTGTTCCTTAAGAGTCACAGCGTCAGAGTCGGTAAAACTCACCATTCTAGAGCTTTTTGGCTGCCTAATTCTGCATTGAACAACCTCACAAGGGAGCAACTATTCTTTCAGCTATTCGCCTTGAATTAGTTTGCTAAAAACGCTCTGAGTAGACCAACCTCTTATACTGATTGGTATTATTCAATTGAGTGTTAACCAGTCATAGGTATTTCACCAACGAGTCGCTATCGATGTTTTATACTCAATTAAAGCGGAAAGGAGAGCTAATATGAAACTTAAGTGGATTGATTCACTAGAAATTGCGCTGCAATTAATAGATAAGTATCCAGATATCGAGCCTGAAAAAATACGTTTCACCGATCTTAGTGAGTGGGTATTAGAACTAGAGTGTTTTGATGACGACCCAAATCATTGTAATGAAAGGGTGCTTGAGGCGATTCAAGCAAACTGGATTGCTGAAAAATAAGTCTAACTATCTCGATGTGGTTAAAGTGTGAACTCTGTCTTATCTTGCTGGCTTAGTGAACATAAAACCGCCTTGTTTTGATCCGTATCAAGAGGCTCTAGACTGATTAACCTTAGTTTAGAGTCAAGTTTTATGGACTCTAAGCTCAAACACTCATTACAACAAATAAAGGGAAGTACCTATGCGTAAGTTACTATTAGCGATCTTGTTTTTACCCATGACAGTTATGGCGCATGAAGGCCATGGAGGCATTGGTTTATTCCATCACTTTGTCGATGTAGCGCCAGCAATTGCCTTGCTAGCAGTGATAGCCGCAGGCTTTATTTGGGTAAAAAAGCGTAAGTAGCATGCTTTGATGTGATTGGCCTCTATTGCTATTCAATTGTTTAGCTAATGCTGTTTTATCTAATTAAATCGGTTGTGATTGGCGGGAAGTGTGACTTGGTCGAGGTTTTCTTGTTTGGCTACCGGACTTATCTCAACTAGTTTGCGGCTTAAGGGTAGGCAATGGGGCTTTAATTTCGTATAATCCGCGCGAAAATTAAAACCCGTTTATATAAGAAGGAAGCTTTTCATGGCTATCGAACGTACTTTTTCTATCATTAAGCCTGATGCAGTTGCAAAAAACCACATTGGCGCTATCTACAACCGTTTTGAAACGGCTGGCCTGAAAATCATCGCTTCTAAAATGATTCACCTAAGCAAAGAACAAGCTGAAGGTTTCTACGCTGAGCACAGCGAGCGTCCATTCTTTGGTGCACTAGTTGCATTCATGACGTCTGGTCCAATCATGGTGCAAACTCTTGAAGGCGAAAACGCCGTTCTAGCTCACCGTGAAATCTTAGGTGCAACTAACCCTGCTGAAGCGGCTGAAGGTACTATCCGTGCTGATTTCGCAGAAAGCATCGATGAGAACGCTGCTCATGGTTCTGATTCTGTAGCATCTGCAGAGCGTGAAGTTGCTTACTTCTTCAGCGCTGAAGAGCTATGCCCACGCACTCGTTAATTCGAACGCGTAAAAAAGGAGCCGAATGGCTCCTTTTTTTTGCTTTAAATTCTGCAAACTCTCCTTAATCCAATCGTTATCATTAACACTTAATTGTCCTTATCACTAGCCGCTCACTCGTTGTAAGCTGCATGGTCTTGTATGTTCCAGAGAGGCATAAGATATTTTCTTCACTAACCTGTGGATATATGGCGAATCAAATGCTTAAGACTATGGCGGTCTGATAGTACGAATGTCATAAATGCATGAGTATATGGCTTCAGGAGGTACGACACTAAGGGGGGCAAGGAGAGAATAATACAGAAGCTATTAGCGAGTGCAACACAGGAACAGTTACTGAGGACGCTAGAACCTATGAGCAATTAATGGCCTTGCCTCATAAGCATGAAACACTCGCTGAGCGTTCAGATCTTAAATTAAGCTAGGCCAAGCTGCTATTTGGTTAACAGGCCGCTCTCAATCTAGTGTCACGTTACTTTACTAACGCACTATAGATGAATCCTCCCAGTCGCATTGTTTAATCAATCGCGTTATTAGAGTTGTTGTCACTTAGTAAGTACTAATAAATATCTTCATTAAACACCTTTGTTTTAGTATTAAACGTCTAATTGAGTTTACCTTTAAGATTAATTGTTTGTATGAGGTGGAGGCGTAGATGTTAATCGTTTTATACTCTTAAATACAAACCAACGATACATCTTGTTACTTGGTGTTAATATTGTGTGAACACCACTATTTAGGTCGTTAATCCCTTCTTAATCCTCCGGATAATAAGCTCGGCCTGCTTGGTTGCTAGCTTTTAAATTAACTTTGTCGTTGTCTTGTGTATTCGGAAAGCTTAATTACATACCGATTTCTATTTACGTATTTAATAAGGTGTTAACAATGTTTCACTCGGGTGATACATTATTTGTTTTAAGTTTGTTAACTGTTGCTGCGCCTGTAGCTTGCTGTTTTTAAAGGGTGTTTCTGTTTGTTGACTTATTGGGTATCGCCGGACTTGTATCAAATAATCTCTTTTACGTTATTTTTATGTGATGACTGTTGACTTAAAAGTTAAATTTAAACAGTATTTATTACGAAGTGTTTAACTTCCTTTTAAAAATAATAACTAAATACAACTGTTCCGACGTTATAATATTGGAATATGAGGGGAAAAATATGAGCTCAGTAACCTTAACCGCAAAAGCAGTACGTCGTAGCTTTATAGCCGCTGCAGCGACAAGTGTTGCTTTATCTGGATTTGCATTTGCAGAAGAAGCTGCAGATGAAAAAGTAGAACGTATCGAAGTAACCGGTTCGCGTATTAAGCAAGTCGATATGGAAACTGTTTCTCCTGTTACAGTTATCAGTGCTGCTGATATCGCTATGACAGGTGAGAAAACAGTTGCAGATGTTTTAAACAACTCTGCAGTAAATAGCTTTGGTTCTTGGCGTGGCATGTCTGGCTACGGCTCAGGCGGTAGCGCAACAAGTAGTGTTAACCTGCGTGGTCTAGGTTCTTCTGCAACACTTGTTTTGCTAGACGGCCGTCGTATGCCGGGTACTAGCTCAAGTTCTGGAGCGGTAGCCGATACATCTCAGATCCCAATGGCGATTGTTGAACGTATTGAAATTCTACGTGATGGTGCATCGGCTGTTTATGGTTCTGATGCTGTTGCTGGTGTAATTAACATTATCACTAAGAAAGATTTCGATGGTGTTCAATTAGATTTTAGTACTGAGCAGCCAAGTATTGAAGGCGGTGATGCTAACCGTTTCTCATTAGCGACGGGTTTTAACACCGACAAAGGTAACATCACTTTTACTTATGAGTATTATGATACTAAGAACGTGATGGACCGTGATGTTTGGGACATGAATGACCCAACTTACAGCGATTATAGCTCTTTCAGCTCAGTACCTAACGGTTATTACAACACTGGCGAGAAGAATGATGATGGTAAAGACATCTATGCATTCTATTCAAACTCAGATATGTGTGAGCAGACTGAAAACGTATCTAACGGTACCGATGGTGAGAATAACGGTCGTTGTTACTACAGCTATGGTGAAGTGACTAAGTTATTTGGTGATGTGACTCGTAACTCATTTATGACTAATTTTAGTTACGAAGTTGCAGAAGATATTCAGTTCCGTGGTCGTGGTTCTGCATCATTTACTGAAACCCATACCCGTTATGCTGGTACGCCTGTATCGACAAACTACCCTGTGATGGACGCAGAAAACCAGTATAACCCTACTGGTGAAGATATGACTATCTACATGCGCTCAGTACAGATTGGTGAGCGTGACACACTGACTGAAACAAATAACTTCGATATCTTAGGCGGACTCGTTGGATTCAGTGATGTTGCTAATGGTGTTGATTGGGAAGTAAACCTACAGCATTCAGCTTCTACCACTAATTCATTTAACTATAATCTTATCAATGACAATATCATCCAGAGTGAAATTGACACAGGTGAGTACGACATCTTTAACACTCAAGGCTTAGCTTATGATGAGTGGGAACAGCAGATGGGAGCGCTATATGGCGCCGCTGCTCACACAGGTGTTTACCAGGGTAAATTTGAAAGTACACAAATTGACGCACTTGCTTCAACATTAATTTTCGAAAATGATGCAGTATCACTAGCTATGGTTGGTGGTGTTGAATATGAAATGATTAGCTTTGAGCAAACCAGTGATCCAGAGTCTGCTGCGGGTATAATCTCAGGTGGTTCAGGTGGTGATGATGTTGATGCAACACGTGACCGTACAGCAGGTTATGTAGAATTCCAGATGGGGCTGCCTGCCAATGTTGAGCTTTCAGCAGCTGTTCGTTATGAACGTTATGAGCAAGAAGGTAACCTAACTGGTGCAACTGGTGAAGTGACTGAGTCATCTACATTTGATGCAGTAGTTCCTAAGTTTGGTTTGAGCTGGCGCCCAGTAGATTCACTATTACTACGTGCGAGCTACGGTGATTCATTCCGCGCACCAAACATGGGCGAGATGTTCTCTTCACAGTCACTAAGTTTCGAAAGCGGCTATGATCCAGTTTGGTGTGGTGCCAACGGCGACGATGCTGACGCAGATTACTGTTCACCAACCAACCAATATAAAACTTGGTACGGTGGTAACCCAGATCTAGAAGCTGAAGAAGGTAACTCGTTAACACTTGGTGGTGTGTGGAACGTAACTGATGAGTGGAACATTGAGCTTTCTTACTATTCAATCGTTTATGATAATAAGATTGAATCAGTCGGTATTGATGATCTTTTATATGATGAGCAGATCAATGGTGGTTCAGATAAGATTCATCGTGGAGCAGACGGTAAGATTGAGTACATTGAAGCGGGTGTAGAAAACATCGCCTCAGTTGAAACATCAGGTCTAGATTTTGTGACAGCCTATAACCTAGAGACAGGTTTTGGTGACTTCAACTTCAAGCTAGATGTGTCACATGTAATGGCATTCGATAAGCAAGCCGATGCAACATCAGAAATGGTTGAGTATGCAGGTACTCAGGATTACCCAGATTGGCGTGGTAACTTCGCTGCTAGTTGGTACTTAAACGACTTCAGCGCTGCTTGGACAACTGTTTATATCGGTAGTCAGTCAGGTCAAGATCTTCGTGATGAAGGCTATGACTACATCGTTGACATACCTAGTTACATGAAGCACAACTTCCAGGTGGGTTACACCCATGATTGGAACGGCAGCATCACAGTTGGTGTGAACAATATCTTTGATGAAGAAGCGCCAAGCATGTATGACTTCGCGGGTTACCGTGACACAAATACGGGTTTATATGATGTCTTAGGACGCACTTATTACCTAAGATTGAACCAGAAGTTCTAATCTTTTTGTAAATCAATAGATGAGTTAGCTAGATAGTAAAAAACCTCCGTCATGCGGAGGTTTTTTTATGGCTAAGTCAGCAACATTGGCTGCTGGCGAGCAACTAATGGCTAGCTATGGCTATTAATGATTGAGTCTTAATTCTTGACGATGTTGACGGCGATATTGGCCACTGCAACTTGCACAGCGTTGCTCGAGCGGATCTTCGGCTAAGCGCTCTGCTTCTATTTCGTTTTCACAATCACTGCACACGCCGTATAAACCAATTTCAAGTTGACAGCGCGCCGCATCTAGGCTCATCAACTGAATAAATAATGGATGCTCGCATAGGTGAACATCAGTCATGACTTGAATGAGCTCACAAAGAGAATAATTTTGCTGGTCCATTAGCTTGGCTTGCATTTCGGGGAGTGCACCAATCTTCGCTCTTAGTTCCGACTCTATAGCGGATAAGGTTTGTTTGATTTGGTTAGTACTCACTAGATTGCCTGCAATTATTGACTTTACGGCTTGTTAGTCTAAACCTGCAGGCGTGATGCGTTATGACTAAGATCAATTCAGCGCTATATTTTGCCGATATAGCGCAATAAAATGCTAGTTATTTGGCTAAATTGTCTTGTGCACGTTGTAGCACGTCGATAATCTCTTCCGCCGTTTTAAACACTCTTAGCTCTCTAAATAGTTCATCAGCTTCGCTATATTGACGATTCAGATAACCGAACCACTGTTTGATCCGAGCCGGGTAATAAGTACTCTTTCTTCCCTCTAATTCGCGATTAGTATATTCAAGCATGAGATTGAGTGATTGTTCCCAAGTGTAAGTGTCATCGCCTTTAATGTGCGCGGCAAGGTTTGGCAGTGAAATGGCTCCGCGCCCGACCATGATATTGTCACACCCAGTTACGCTCATACAGCGCTCGGCATCATCTCGATTCCAGATCTCGCCATTGGCAATGACGGGGATGGGTAACTTGGCATTGATGTCGGTGATATATTCCCAATAAGCAGGAGGCTTATAGCCATCGACCTTGCTGCGAGCATGGACTGCAAGTTCACTTGCGCCTGCTTCATAAATGGCAAGGGCGTTCTCCATATATAACGACTTATCGTTAAAGCCTAGACGTATCTTTGCCGTAACAGGCTGCTCGCTTGGCACTGCATCACGCATCGCTTTAACAACGTTATAGAGTTGCTCAGGGTATTGCAGCATGACGGCGCCGCCATTGCTACGATTAACCATCTTTGCGGGGCAGCCAAAATTCACATCCACACCATTTGAGCCCAGTTCAATTGCCCTTACAGCGTTTTCTGCCATCCAGTCAGGATTTTGGCCCAGTAGCTGCACTCGAACAGGCGTGCCCGACAATGTTTGACCACCGGTCTGCAGCTCAGGGCAAAGGCGATGGAACACTTTTTCAGGCAGCAGTTGATCCACCACACGAACAAACTCGGTGACCATGAGATCATAAGGGTTGATGGCAGAGAGGATCTCTCGCATTAAATCATCTACAACGCCTTCCATAGGCGCCAAAATTATTCGCACTGAACAGTCCAACATATCGGTATTTTAAAGGCGCTGCATTCTACCTCATCCTAAACAGCCGGCCAAATAGACTTAATCATTTTATCTACAGCCCATCAATGACAACTTTATTGTGACGGTAAATGTTAATGGATTTATGCGTAATTGATTAATGTGAGTGAACGACAATCGATGGCATTTCAGGAAGAAGTGCGTGTAAACATTCAAATATGCTCAGTTTGTATAAAGATGATTATTTGACCTATCAGTTTTATTGGGTCATAAATGTGATGAATGTAAGATTTGTGAAATTTATTTGTTTCTGAGCGGGTCTAATTTAGCAAGCCAACAAAATGCTTTGTTGGTAACCGATACTGTATTGATTATGTAAGAGGGAAGATATTATGAAATTAGTAAATAAAACTGCAATCACTGTCGCTGTAGGTGCTGTTGTAATGGGAAGTGCTTTAGCGACCAGTGTACAAGCAAATCCATTTGGCTACAGTGAGATGCAAGCCGGTTACCAGCTAGTCGAAGGCGAAGGTAAGTGTGGTGAAGGTAAATGCGGTGCCGATAAGAAAAAGGCTAAAGAAGGCAAGTGCGGCGAAGGTAAATGTGGCGCCGACAAGATGAAGGCTAAAGAAGGTAAGTGCGGCGAAGGTAAATGTGGCGCCGACAAGATGAAGGCCAAAGAAGGTAAGTGTGGGGAAGGTAAATGTGGCGCCGACAAAATGAAAGCCAAAGAAGGTAAATGCGGTGAAGGTAAATGTGGTGCCGACAAGATGAAGGCCAAAGAGGGTAAATGCGGCGAAGGTAAATGTGGTGGCGACAAGAAAGCCAAAAAAGAGGGTAAGTGCGGCGAAGGTAAGTGTGGCGGCGCTAAATAAGTTGTCTTGGTAGTTATGCGGGGTCAGCATGTGCTGGCCCTGCTTGTTTAACTGATTGAAATGTAAATGGGTGCGCAGTATGACACATAGCAGTAAGGTGAATAACGGGCAGGTTGGCTTAGGCCTTAGACGAGAAATGCTGGATGAAATGTGCCAGTCCGTACCCAGTGCCATCGATTTTTTTGAAATAGCTCCAGAGAACTGGATGACGTTAGGCGGTAAATTTGGCCGTCAGTTTAGAGAACTAACTGAAAAACATGAGTTCTATTGTCACGGTCTATCTTTGTCGATCGGCAGTCCTGCGTCACTGGATATTCAGTTTGTTAGAAGCGTCAAAGATTTTTTAGATCTGCACCAGATAGAGATCTATTCAGAACATCTGAGTTACTGTTCCGGCAGCGGGCATATGTATGACTTAATGCCAATACCATTTACCTCTGAAGCCGTTATGCACGTAGCTCAACGCGTAAAGCAAGTCGAGGACATTATTGAGCGTCCTTTAGTACTTGAGAATGTGTCGTTTTATGCCGCTCCTGGGGCCGAAATGTCTGAAGCAGAATTTGTTACGGCAGTCATGCAAGAGGCTAATTGTAAAATGCTTTTAGATGTTAATAACATTTATGTTAATTCGATTAATCATCAATATGATGCAGTTGAATTTTTAAAAGCGATGCCAACCGACAAAATCGCGTACTTACATATCGCGGGGCACTATGAAGAAGCTGAGGATTTAATCGTCGATACCCATGGCGCAGATATAGTCGATCCCGTTTGGAAGTTACTCGAGGCTTGTCACCAGTACCACGGTGT
The DNA here is from genome assembly GCF_000018285.1 of Shewanella pealeana ATCC 700345. Taxonomy (NCBI): domain Bacteria; kingdom Pseudomonadati; phylum Pseudomonadota; class Gammaproteobacteria; order Alteromonadales; family Shewanellaceae; genus Shewanella; species Shewanella pealeana. Next base: position 1,825,011 of record NC_009901.1, read on the forward strand.
GTTTCCAACCTTGCTCGAACGTGATTTTAATATCCCACAAACCAGCGAGTTATTACTCGAAATCAACCAGATCCATGACTATCAAAATCGACATTTAGACAGTTTGAAAAGGAGTGCCTAATGAGCTTTGTTAAGGTACAGCAGAATTTTATGGACTGTATTAAAGATCCTTCTCTCCAGCCTCCTGAGGGGATAGAAGCGCGGCGAATGAAAATTTATCGTGAGCTATTTTTCAATAATATCGATGGTTTTATTTCAAATGCTTTTCCTGTGTTAAAGAGCTTGTACAAAGAGCATGATTGGTTAGATTTAGTGCAAAAGTTTTTTATCACACATGACTGCCATAGCCCCATTTTCTTAGAGATCTCTCAAGAGTTTCTGTTATTTCTGCAAACGGAGTATGAAGCCACAGAAATCGATCCGCCCTTTATGCTTGAATTAGCACATTATGAATGGCTGGAGTTAGTAGTAGCCGTTGCCCAAGACAATGCGAAGCACCGACTCATTACCTCTAGCGACATTGAGAATAAAACCCTATGTATTGCAGCAACCGCTAAAATTGCTCAGTATGCTTATGATGTTCAACATATTAGCCCTAAATACCAACCTCAGCAGCCGGCAGAACAAGCCCAATTCTTTTGCATTTACCGCGATGAGAACGATGACGTCAGCTTTTTACATTTAAACCCGTTAACAGCTCAGGTGCTTGCTTACCTGTCGCTCCACGAGAGTTTGGATTATAAGGCGCTGCTAGAGTGGTTAGTTCGAACCTTTAGCCACATCGACTCGGATGTTTTAACGCAAGGCTGCTTACAGCTGCTAACAGACCTGAGTCATAAGGGAATTATTAAGGGGTTTATTACTTAAATAGGCTTTCTATTCATAAGACTGATCTCTATAATGAACGCAAAAATTGATCTAGATCAATAAATGCAGTTAGCAATAATAAGAGAGGAAGTCATGAGTCAGCCGTTTAAAGACCCATTTAACATTGTTTATTTTATTGGTTTTATTCTTGTAATGCTTATCCCTACACTGCCCGCAAGCCTTTCTTGGTTAAAGATAGTGGGATTAATTTAATCCGCCTTTAAGCCAAGCTCGGGTATACTAGCCACTCAATACAGAGTGGCTTTTTGTTTTTTAGGATTGATTGATGGCGTTAAAGCGTGGCTTTTTTCTTATTATCGGACTTTGCAGTCTAGTCTTAGGCTTGTTAGGAATATTGCTACCTATATTGCCAACTGTGCCGTTTATTTTATTGGCCGCATATTGTTTTGCTCGCTCTAGTGATAGGCTTTACCAGTGGTTGATGAGTCACCCTTGGTTTGCCGATGCACTGAAAAATTGGCAGTCGCAGGGTGCTATTCGCAGAAGTTTAAAGAAGAAGGCCTATATAGTAAGTAGCCTGAGTTTTTTAACCAGTATTGTGATTGTTCCGCTAATTTGGGTAAAAGTGATGCTGGCATGTCTTGGAACAGGCTTAATTATTTATCTGAGAAGCATTCCTGAAATTGACGGTTAACTTCCCACTGTATTGATTCATCATATTGAAAATTAAGCCCTATTGTGGCTTTTCTTCAAAAGCCTCCCCACATAAAAACAATTGAAACACAAAATAGCTTAGATTGAGACTACACTTCTGGCGTTACTAGGTTGCAACTCAGTATAAAGCGGCTTAAGCTTGATGCCGATTTTTACACTTCGATGACATCTATACCGGCATAATCAAATTTTGGGGCTGGGGATGTCAGCAAACTAAAGTAGATTAAGTAAAGAATTATGGTAATGAATACTGACAGCTTGGCACTAATAAAGAACAGCATTAAAACCATCCCTAATTATCCTAAAGAAGGGATCCTGTTTAGAGATGTGACTAGCTTATTAGAAGATCCACAAGCCTATAAACTCACCATTGGCCTTTTAGTTGAGCACTATAAAGACCAAGGGTTTACTAAGGTTGTCGGTACTGAAGCGCGCGGCTTTTTGTTTGGCGCACCTTTAGCCCTTGAGCTAGGCATAGGCTTTGTACCTGTTCGTAAGCCTGGTAAATTACCAAGAGAAACGATTTCAGAAAGCTATGAGCTTGAATATGGTCATGATGTATTAGAGATCCATGTTGATGCGATCAATGCTGACGACAAAGTACTGGTAATCGATGACTTACTTGCAACTGGCGGTACAATCGAAGCGACTGTTAAGCTTATCCGTAAATTAGGCGGAAGCGTAAACGATGCCGCTTTTGTTATTTCATTACCTGACTTAGGTGGTGAAGAGCGTCTAAAAGCGATGGATCTTAAGCTAATCAGTCTTTGTGAGTTTGAAGGCGAATAAGTCTATAGGCTGCTGCGATAAACAGTAGCAATAAGGAGTTGGCAAAACTGTCGATTCTTTATCTTAAAAGGTGAATTAATCACCGCCAAATCGCTCCTAAGACGCTTGAGATAGCATGTAAAACCGTTGCATGCTATTGTTCAACGATGTCGAGGAGCGTGCTCCCGAAACCATATTCATGACACGTTGGGGAGTTCCATGTCATATCAGGTGTTGGCCAGAAAATGGCGCCCTGCCACTTTTGAGCAAATGGTTGGTCAATCTCATGTTTTACATGCATTAACCAATGCGCTTACTCAGCAAAGATTGCACCATGCTTATCTGTTTTCCGGTACTCGCGGTGTGGGTAAAACCAGTCTTGCACGTCTTTTTGCTAAGGGTTTAAACTGCGAACAAGGTGTCACAGCCACGCCATGTGGCCAATGTTCAGCGTGCGTTGAAATTGCCGAAGGCCGTTTTGTCGACTTGATTGAAGTAGATGCCGCCTCAAGAACTAAAGTCGATGACACCCGAGAACTGCTCGATAACGTGCAGTATAGACCGAGCCGTGGTCGCTATAAGGTGTACCTAATCGATGAAGTGCACATGCTTTCTCGCAGCAGTTTTAATGCCTTGCTTAAGACGCTTGAAGAACCCCCTGAGCACGTAAAATTCTTACTGGCGACAACCGATCCACAGCGCTTGCCTGTGACGGTTCTCTCTCGTTGTTTACAGTTTAATCTTAAGAGTCTGACTCAAGATGAGATTGGCGCGCAGCTAAACCATATTTTAACGGCAGAGCAACTGACTTTTGAAGAGTCAGCTTTAACCTTGCTTGCTAAAGCGGCGAACGGCAGTATGCGTGATGCCTTGAGCTTGACCGATCAAGCCATTGCATTCGGTGCCGGACAAGTCAAACTTGAGCAAGTGCAAACCATGCTCGGTAGCATCGATGAAAAGCATGTTATTGCACTGCTTGAAGCACTCGCTAAAGCCGATGTGATGGACTTGATGCGAGTGACGGCCAAAGTGCTGTCATTTGGCGCAGAACCAGAAGAGGTACTGCGCAGCTTACTTGAGTTGTTGCACCAAATTACCTTAACTCAATTTGCACCAGCAGCCGCGCAAATGTCACTGTATAGCGAGCAGATAAAAGCGTTTGCACAGCAGCTATCAGCAGAGCAGGTACAGCTTTACTATCAGTTGCTACTGACAGGGCGTAAAGACTTACCCCATGCGCCTGATCCAAAGTCAGGACTCGAAATGGCACTGCTTCGAGCGGTGACCTTCGTACCAGAAAAGCCTGTGACGCGCTGGGCAGTGGAGTCGAAAGCTGAGGTGAGTATACCGAAAGCCGATAAGACTCAAGCTTTAGCCGCTCAAGCTGCTGTAGCTGTTGCGCCAGTTAATCCAGTATCAACAAGTCACGCTCAAGCGGCGGTAGACTCAGCTCCTGCTGCTTTAAACCCAGTAGTCTCAACTTCGGCGAACGCTTCAGCTCATGTGACGGAGCCGAACAGCGAGCAATTAGCCCAAGATAGTGCGGCGTTAGAAGAGCCTGATGCAAGCCTTAACAGCGAGATGGCCATGATAATGAGCCAGGCTCAGAGTCAGGGCTTTAATCAAGCTGAAATGACGACAGTGGTTGATACAGAGGTAGCTACCGCAGATGTTCCTGAAGTAGCTGATAATGTTGAAAAGGCGAGTGAGACTTCAACACTAAAAGAGCCTTCAGCGCAATTAGAGTCTTCACTTCAGGTTGAGCCTTCAGCTCAATCAGCTCAATCAGAGCATTCACATCAAGCAAAGTCTGAGCCTCAAAGTCTTACTGAGACTGAGACTACTCCAGCTCCTGAATTTAAGTCTGAGTCTGAGAATTTTACAGCCAGAGAACAAGATAGCACTTCCAGCGATAACGCGAGCTATGCAGATTACAGCGATGATGATTTAGCATCATATGCCGATTATGCCGGAGCCTTCGATGGCTCTAGCCATGATTACAGTTTCGATAATGGTAACGATCTCAGTTATCAGGTCAATCAAGACCCATCTGCGCTATCTCAAGGTGATGAAGCCGTTGAGCAGACTCAATCAGCGACTTTGCCTGTTAGCTCAACGACCGATGCAAGTTCTGTTTCGAGTGATGACATTTTGGACGCAGTGCTAGCAGCCAGAGCCAGTTTACTCGATGGACTAGGAGAGGATGATCCTAAGGAGGAATCCTCAAAAAAGTCTTTAGAGGTTCGTAAACCTTTTTCACCTCCGGCGCGAAAGCAGCCTGATGTAAAGAGTAGCGATATCTCTTCGCCTGATAGCCTTGAATCTAGAGAAGATCAAATTCAGGATCTAGCTGAGGACAATGAGTCTGAAATTATCGACAGGCCGCCTTGGGAAGAGCCCCACGAGCAGGATCCTTGTGCGCGATTTGATGACCCGAATGCTGAGACCCAGGTCAGTGAGGCTAAAACCACACATGAAGAAGTAAAGCATGCCGAATTTAATTCTGAGCAAGATGAGGCGAGGGCTGAGCAAACAGCAGTTGATTCATCTCCTGTTCAGGATGCTGAGCTAAACTTACCAGTATTACCCAGTGGTGAATTGACAGGAAATGAAGTGGACCTTAAATGGTATCGCTTTATGTCAGAGCTTGAAGTTGGCGGCCGAGTGCGTCAGTTGGCGGTGAACTCAGTCTGCCATCAGTTTGCGCAACCCTTGTCACTCTTGCTTAAACCCGATCAGAAGCATTTAGCTGCGGATGTGGCTATTAAGCAGTTAGAAGAGGCTATGAGTGACTCTCTAGGTGAGCAATGCAGTGTGAGTGTGACAGTTGGCGCCGATCACGATAGAGAAACGCCACTTGAAGTCAGGCGACGCTTCAACAAAGAGATCTTAGTGCAGGCACATCACGATCTTATGACCGATGATAATGTGCGCTGGCTAACCCAGAATATGGGGGCTCAGATGACGGACGATTCGTTAACTTATGCACCAGAGCTATTAGTACAGAAAGGAAAACAGATTGAGTTGATCGATATTGCGAACTTTAAGCGGTTAACTGAGTCATAATTTTTACAATTGAATTTCAGCTTTCATTGCTAATCATTGGTTTTTTAGTAAGATTAGCCCACTTTATTTGTTGTGATAAATAATAGAAGAGAATTAGAGTATGTTTGGAAAAGGCGGTATGGGCAACTTGATGAAGCAAGCCCAGATGATGCAAGACAAAATGGCTAAAGTGCAAGAAGAAATCGCACGTATGGAAGTGACTGGCGAAGCCGGTGCTGGCCTAGTAAAAGTCACTATGACAGGTTCTCACAGCGTACGTAAAGTTGATATCGACGCAAGCCTGCTTGAAGACGACAAAGAGATGCTAGAAGATCTTATCGCAGCAGCTTGTAACGATGCAGCGCGCCGCGTAGAAGAGAATCAAAAAGAGAAAATGGCTGAAGTGACTGGCGGTATGCAACTACCACCAGGCATGAAGATGCCGTTCTAGTTTTAAGTTGCTGTTTTAACGGTGTATTTGCACGGTTTGATTGGGGGGGGGGCAAATAGGGGCCAAATCCGAGCGACTAAAAACAAAAAAAGCTCAAGCAATTTGCTTGAGCTTTTTTGTTAGTCGTGCCGCTGAGTTTACTTGGACAGCTATGAAACTAACATATTAATACATGGCTACGAATGTCTATAGCGTTGGTGTTTACGAGTTTAATTTCCAAATGTTTTATTGTCTCAGCCAACCATCTGGAATATTGAGTGACTTTATCACTTTTGCTGGGGTACCTGCTGCTAAGCAATTTGGTGGTATTTCTCCAACAACTATCGAACCTGCAGCAATGACAGAGTTATCCCCAATAGAAGAACCAGCAAGGATCATTGAATTTGCACCAACCCACACATTATTGCCAATCACTACCGAGGCCTTTTTTACATCACGGTCTGGAGATAATTGGTGAAAGTCGGTGTCGAAAACGTAAGTCATATCGCCAATTTTGGCGTTACGCCCGATTTTTATAGATTGTGATGCACAGATGTTAACCCCGTCATTAAAGAATGAGCCTTCACCAATTTCTAATGTTGCCTCTGCTTGTACGGTAATGGTTTGATGCAAACGGAAAGAGCGAAAACTACATTGTCCGCCAAGTCGTATTACACCTTTATTACTAATATATGGCCATGCACCACTAAATGAAGGCGTATCTGTAATCGTAATCTTCTTTCTTTTACAGAATAACTTAATGGAAAGGCCTTTCAATTTTCGACGAAGGCTTGTTTTTTTGAACATGTTTTGTTCCAGAGAATGAGCACGAGAAGATCAATTTGTATAGAGTCATGATTTACTGTTACTTGCCCATTTGGAATTATTAATGCACGCGACCAAGTATTAACTTACGTGGCTGAAACGTTTTGGGCTTAAGGATAAAACAGGTGCTTTTTACATTAAGTATTTGCAATCTGCAAGTAGTATATATGACAGATTCGGCCTGAATTTGATGTTGTTAAGGGTTTGTTTTGTAAGGGTAAGTAAGTTTCCTTCGCAAAGTGGTTCCATGTCTATGATTTTGCAGTTTATACATCAGGACGGTGGGAGGCTGGTAACATTTAGTGTCTTTTTTTTGATTTAGCTTTTCTCTGGGTAAATTGTAATTAAGCGCGTTTTCTATGTGGTTGCTGCTCTAGTTGCTTTATGTCAAACTTCAGCCGTTTTAAGCGCCCACTTCACGTATGCAGTTAACTTAAATGGATCGATAGTGTGAAAGAAAAACTTAAAGGGCTGGGGTTCTCCTTAGTCATATTCATCGCCATTATTATCTTCAATACGCTGTTTGGTGCGCCGCCAGTTGCCCTTAGCGGTATCGAGAAGTACAGCGCAAAAGTATCAGTTGAAGAGGCTAGAGAGTTAGGCTTTATCCTCTTTAACAATAAGCACTACTCAGATGCGCGTGCATTTTTTACTCCCTCTGCTCAGCAAGGCGATGTAGGCAGCCAACTGGTACTGGCTACACTCTATTTTTACGATCTGACAACAGTTAACAATTATCAGCAGGCATATCGCTGGTTTAGTAAGAATAGCGATAATGCTTTTGCTCAATACTATTTAAGCTTGTTATATCACTTTGGCCATTACGTACCTCAAAGTCAGGTTAAATCCTTATTTTGGATTGAAAAATCCGCCGTGCAATCTTTCCCTGCTGGCCAACATAATTTGGCTGTTCACTACTTTAACCTTGGTGATTATAGCCAAGCGTACCTTTGGGGCTTGTACGCTAGAGCTAATGATTTTTCTCAGTCTCGAAGCTTAGTTAAACAAGCCGCAGGACACTTGACGCCACAAGAGAAAGCCAACGCTGATCAAACCTTTAGAAACACTAATGCCAAGCATTCTTGGGATGATGACAACAATCAGATTAGCGCACTGTTAGAGCAGGTATTTTAACCATGAAGATAAGTTCGCTGTCATTGGAGTTAGCATCTGGTCAAACTCAAGAGTTTGGGGCGGTGACAAGCCGCACTAACTTAAAGCATCGTCTCAAGGAGGTGCTTGATTGTGTCGTATTTGAAGAACCGAGCGTTGATGGGAGTGGAGCGCTCACCATGCCGATGCTAATCGTACAGATAAAGATGAAACAGTGTGAGATCACTTTTACTTATGATCTGCTGAGTAAAGAGGAAGGTTTATTGGCGTTGTATTACACCAGTGCGAAAGGAGGCCGAGAGCGGCAAAAGGAATTTGGCTTTGTGAGCTTTGGCGAACTAGAAGATCATTTGCAGAGACTCTTGAGCGAGAGTGAGACCAAGTTTGTTGAATACTATTTCCCTAAGCAAACCCAAGTCAGCCAAGCGATTAAATATCTTGGTTTAGCCTATATCACAGCCGCTTGTCTTGGCTTATTGTCCTTCATCTTTTTATCGGATGTAATTTGGCATGATGATATTTTTAATTCAGCCTACATCGCAGTGGGCGTGATTTATGCTCTTACGCTGCCGATATTGCTGCTTAAAGCCTTGTCGCAGGAGGGAAGGGAGCGTGCAGAGCAAGTCGGCCAGAGCACGAGTAAACAAGTGTTTGCCATATTAGTGGGTAATATAATATTGAGCTTTGCTCTCGTTGCTGGTGGCTGTAATTTATGGCACGTTATCAGCGCCAAGCCCACAGAACTAGACATTACTTTTTCCGATAAGAACCAAGATTATTGGGGAAAAAACTGTAAGGGCGGCGTCAATATCGAACACTTCTCAGGGACAGTCTGCTTGGAGGATAGAGCTTATTGGAAGATTATTCATCCCGGTATGCGAGCTGTTGCACTGGGAGAGTCATCGGCGATCGCTTTTAAGGTAAAAGCCATAGCGCTTAAATAATCGCAGTTAAGACCAGTAGGGTATTTATTTAGTCTGCACTTTGTACTATCCACTACCTAACTATTCCCTCAATCATTATTGCCCCTTCAAAACTGATTCATCAGAGTATCAGACTTATGAATCAAGTCTTGAGGGTTCCCTCATGGAAAAGTGCTCATTTAGCGATATCTGCTACCTCACACTGTTTAATTTATCAGTTACAACCGCTAGTTTTATTTTAAATCTTCTTTTAATCAATTCAGTTCATGAAAATGCTTCCTATGCATTTCCGCTCTGGTTCAAACATCTGTTTTACATATACAAAGCCAAATAACTAATTGAAAATGTTTGGTTTGTAAGTATGTTTGGTTTTTTGTTTAGCCCCTACTTTTAGCGTAGCATTAGTTAGGTATGTTGCGTGGTTGTGATTAATCTGTTTGTTTTTGGGTTGTTAATGTTGCTACGTGTATACTGGTATGATAGGTTGACTGCATGATGTCGAGATAGCTAGATATTACTTGCTTTAAAATTTATCGATTTAAACCTTAGTTACATCAGAAACAGTTGCACATTGAATAAAACTATAAAACTCAGAGAGGGAAGTTATGAATACCAATCAAAGGATGTTTTGCCGCAGCGCACTGTCATTATGTATTGCTGGATTATTTAGTTCTGCAGCTATAGCAAATGACGCGGAGCAAGAAAGTGACAATGTTGAAAGAATTGTTGTCACTGGTTCTAATATTTTTAAGGGCAGCGCTAACGCTTCATCTTCAGCGCCGATTACTGAGATTGGTAAAGACGCCATTGAAGGTGTTGCAGCTATTTCTATTGGTGATGTACTGAATAAAATCCCTTCTGTTACTGCATCGATAAATGGTTCAAGCGATAACGTATCACTGGGTGGTGCGGGTAGTAATGTTGGTGTTTCAACCACTTCACTGCGTAACTTAGGCTCTGCGCGTACATTGGTTTTGGTTAATGGACGCCGTTATGTATCTGGTGTTTCCGCTAATACTGGTTACGGTGTTGACTTAAACTCCATCCCAACCGCAATTATCGAGCGTGTCGATGTATTGACTGGTGGTCAATCTGCAATTTACGGTTCTGATGCGATTGCAGGTGTGATTAATATTATTACTAAGCAAGATTATGATGGCTTAGAGTTTAACGCCTTTGCCGCTGATTCAACCGAAGGCGGTGGAGGTCGACAGAATGTCGATTTTACTTATGGTCAGAATTTCGATTCAGGTAATGCATGGGTATCAGTTGGTTATTCTAATCAAGACGTACTAAATTCTTCAGACCGTGACTTTTCTAAGTATGAAATGCGTTTTCTCGATACAAACGGAGACGGTATTAGAGACTCGATTGCTAGACGAGATGGCCCTGGCCACGTTGACGGTGCCTCACTGGGTTATGGTGACTTAAAAATCTTTGGTAATGGCGATCCGTTCAATACTAATCAGCCTTTACTCGATGGTAACTATCAACCAATGGGAGAGTCTGACTGGGATAACCAGCACGCAAACCGTACTCTTGTTACGCCATTCGAACGTTTTAATGTCGCTTCCGGTATTAGCTTCGATGTATCTGAAAACTCGGCTTTTGAGGTTGAAATTAATTACGCACAAACAAAAGCACGTGTTGATCTAGAAGAAGCGCCAATCGATGTAGTAAACAATATTTTTAGAAAAGGTGATGGCGGAACAACAGGTATCGATGTCGCAACAAGTCCTTTCTTCGTGGGAAGTAGTGCAGGGCAGCAACTTCTTGCGGTTATGGGGTCGGATACTTCCCTTGATGGCGTATCCACTAACCGTCGTACCTTTGAGTTCGGCAATCGACTCACAGAGAACCATCGTGAAACATTCCGTATTGCGGGCAGTTATAGCTACTATTTTGACAATGATTTAGATTGGAAAACAAGTGCGACATACGGTATTACCTCACAGCAACAAAATAACAGTGGTGACTTTAGTATTCCGCATATGCAGCAAGCGGTTACGATTGAAGAAGATGGTAATGGTGGTTACCAGTGTGCTGATGAAATAGCACGTATTTACGGATGTTTACCGGTTAATCCATTTGGTACAACAGACAGCTTAGCCGGACAAGCAGGGATTGTCGGTTTTTCTGATGAAGCCAGAAAGTACCTTGCCGTTGCTACCGGCCAGACCGGCAAAGTTGAGCAATTTGTTGCTACTAGTGTAGTTTCTGGTGAGCTGGATTTGTCAGTTGGTCACGACAATATGGGCTTTGCTGCGGGTCTTGAGTACCGTAAAGAGTCAGCTGTTGAAAACCCAGATAGTTTCCGTCAGCTAGGCATTACACGTGAAGGTGCGGTTCAGCCCATCGACGGTAGTTTCGATGTCGCCGAAATTTTTGGTGAGCTTTATATTCCAGTCGCTGATTGGCTGAATGTGAGTTTAGCGGGCCGTGTGGGCGACTACTCTACAATCGGTACCACATCAACTTATCGACTCGGTCTAGATGCACCCATTAATGATGTGATTCGTCTTCGTGCGAGTCAATCAAGCTCTGTGCGCGCGCCAAACATTAATGATATCTTTTCTACAGGAACAACCAGCGTCGCTAACCCTACCATTGATGTTTGTAACGGTACGACTAATTCGGGCACGTCGAATAGAGATGTAAACTGTAGCTCGATTGCCGCTATCTCCAACCGAATGGCGACCGATCCAAATGGTGAGTATGTATTGGTTGGCTCAGAAACCAATAATACTTTAGTAATGCAGAGCGGCTCTCCAGATCTTAAAGAGGAGACTGCTGATTCATTAACTTTAGGATTTGTTGTAACGCCGATAGATAATTTATACGTTTCACTCGATTATTATGATATCGAAATTGAAGATGGTATTACCACAATCACTCCCGATATTATGGTTGAGCGTTGTTATGACGCTGACCCATCACAATTTGATGCAAGCTGTGGCGGCAAAGTCGTGCGTGACGTAAAAGACGGTCCAATTCTAAATATTTACTCTACATCAATTAATGCCGACACCATTTCAACTAGCGGTTTAGATCTTGAGATAGGTTACTCGCTTGAAGATTTACATTTGAATTTAATCGCTAACTACCTTGGTGAATACGAAATCGATACACCTGGTGGAAAAATTGATAATTTAGGAAAAACCCTATTCCCTGAGTATCGTTATACGATGAATGCCTCTTATGACATTACTGATGCTTTTAACTTATATGCACAGTTGACTTACCGCTCTGAAACTAAGGGTGTGCTTGGTGAAACGACGCTGTCGGATGATCTTAATACCATGGATGCGGTTTACTATGTTGATCTTAGAGCTAGTTACCAAATAAATGATGCTGTTAATGTTTATCTTGGCTCAAATAATTTATTTGATGAGCAGCCAGATATTCAGGCGACAAGTGCGGCAGTAGGTACTAATACTACGCCTCAAGCTTATGATGTTATTGGTCGTCAAATCTTTGCTGGTGTTAAATTGACATTCTAATAGCTGGGAAAGGCATGCTCTTTTTATAACAATAAATGCCTTGTTGTCGGTGTAATGTCCTAAAACCTAATCAATGTTGATTAGGTTTTATTTTACTTAAAAGTTAAGGAGTTCCGCTTGAAGCCTACTCAGTTATTTTTCCTACTTATGCCGCTTGTCGCGCTTGTTTGTGGGCCAGCGTTAGCTGTGGAAAGTCAAACAAAAGTACCTGTTCAGGCCAAGGTGAGTTGGGTAAAAGCAGGGCAACTACCAGCTCCTAAAGGCTTTAATCAATCTATCGGTATAGCTGGTGCCTATAGCGCATTTGTCGGTGATTACCTTGTGGTTGCTGGCGGGGCTAATTTTCCTAAGGGCCACCCTTTTTTTGATAAGGGGGTTAAGCAGTATTATTCAGATATTTTTGTTTTTGATACCGCAAATAATCAATTTGAGCTAGTAGCTCATGGTCACTTACCCTCCGCAAGAGGGCATGGTGCAACTGTCGTTGTTGGCAATAGTCTGTATCTTGTTGGAGGTAAAAATAACGACCAAGCCTTCGACTCTATTCTAAAGCTGACACTAGATGATAACTCTCAACCTGTGGTGAATGCTGTTAATCAACTGCCTTTTACTTGGGATTCTGGCGCGGCGGCCTGGCAAGACGACTCACTGTTTTTATTTGCTGGTAAGCATAACGGCGTAGTGAGTAATGCTGTGTGTCAGTTTTCTTTGAAACAGCAAAAATGCATCAATAAAGATAAGATAGCGCCAATCCCGGGGCTTGCGAGAGCCGATTTCCCTTCCATAAAGCATCACAAACAATTTTATGTATTTGGTGGTGCCAATGTGTTGGCAGGAAAAGGACGTTATGTTCTAACCGACGCTTATGCGTTTGACTTTGAAGCACTAAGCTGGAGAACACTTACGCCGATTACGGTTAAAGACCAACCCTATTCTGTCGCTGGTGGAGGGGTTGCGGTGATTAACGATGAGCAGTTCATTTTGCTTGGTGGTGTAAACAGGCAAGTGTTTAACGATGCTATTTTTCAATTGACCACGAGTGCACAGGATAGGCTATCTAAGTTCAAACAATATTATTTTAGTTTGAATGAGCAAGAGGTTAACTTTAGCCGCCAACAGCTTATTTATGATCTCAATAAAGATAACTGGTCAACTTTAAGTAAGGAAGTGCCTTTTACGGGGGGAGCGGGCCCCCTTGCGATATCGCAAAAAGAGAACCAAATATATTGGATTTCTGGCGAGATAAGGCCGGTGATCCGTACCCCTAATGTCTATCAAGCCACAATCGAACCTGTTCAATAACACTGGCGTCTATTTCACTATCTTGTTTAGTACATTGATATTTTTTAGCAGAGTCTGGATCTGAGACTCGCTTATCCCCTCAACTTGCTAAACCAATAATCACTTAAATTAGTTAAAAGCTTTCTACAATGGTTTACCTAGTTGCACCTTATTTGAAGGTGTAACTTGTAAGCCGCTTTCCTGTACCCAGCAATATTAACTCCTACGACTATCACTAGCACTACCGATTATCTAGTTATACTGTTATACCATAAAGTTCTTGTCCATTTTTTGTACACATGTTTGTATTGATGGTGTGACAGGTTGATATGTGAAACCGTGGATCAGATATTTGAGTCGCTACTACAGGACTCATTGAGTTCGCGTAAGACCTCAACAAGATAAGAACATGGGTACTTAAGCTGTTTGTAGCGTTAAGATTAGGTGGTTCAGGATGTATAACGTGAGTAAAGGCACCTTTAAATTATCAGCCACTTATTGCTGGCTTTGTCATGGATAACACTTAATTTATAAAGGTGACATTATGCTGAGAACAATTACATTAACGGCGCTATTCATTACTTTATGCTCAATGGGCTTTAGTAGTGGATATGCGCAAGCAAATACATTGGTCGCAAATTTTGATGCGATGAATGAAACAAGCCCAACGATCCAAGGTTGGAGTGATTTCCTTTCGGGGCAAGCAACAGGCTCAGTTGCGCAAGATTTAAATGCCGCAAGTTGGAAGTCAACGGGAAGCAGCGGCAGAGCGCAATGGAATATGGTTCCAACTACCGAGCTTAATAATGAGGCTAGTCTAAAAGGTTGGCGAATGAGCTGGACTAGTCGCGTTGAGTCTGGCGGCTATATCACTGATTACTATGCAAATGGTGCTTTGCGTTTTCTACCAATATTGAGTATTAGTGCGTCGGGAGATTTAGTCGTAAACCTAGTTGGGGGAGGTGAACATACATTAGTTTCAGGAACGGGAGCGGATAGCTATCATCAATACGTTGTTGAGTATGATCCACTTACTCAACTTGCTAGTTTCAGCTTTGATGGAGTGATAATTGATCCTGCCTGGGTTGGTGAGGCCAGCAACCAAAATATGATTGCATGGGGAAATGGTTCATCAAACATTAATGGCGTTGCTTATTATAGAGCTGTCACCTTTGAGACGCTCAGCGAAACCGTGCCAGAAGAAGCTAAGATTATTGCAGCGTGGGACTCATCTGGGGTCACCTTTGATGGCGAAAGCCAATTTATATCGATTAATACCGAGCTTGCATCTGTACAGCAACTGGCCCGAGGTAGCATATTTACCAAGTTTAAAGCCACTGGTACAACAGCAACTCTTTTTAGTGCTTCCAATTCAGCCGTAGGTTCAAGTGAATTTGCAATACTGATTAACGGTGATGGCACATTACGGGTGCATGCTCGAGAGAACGGCAGTTTTGTCAATGACTCAAAAACCGTCACCACATTCAATAATAATCAAGAGCACAAAGCACTGATTATGGTAGATGCAAACGGTACCCAAATCTATGTCGATGGCCGGTTAGCATTCAGTGGTAATGCAACTAGCTTTCTTAGCGCCATTGCGGGATTAGATAGCATGAATATTGGTCGTAACCATGATAGTAATGGTGGCCAATGGTATTTCAGCGGCACCATCGATGAAACTCGTATTTATGACAATGTACTGACGGCAGAGCAAGCTGAGGATCTCACTCGGTTATCGACTGTGGTGGCGACTTTTGATAGTAACCTCAATACCGATCCCCTCTTGGCTGGCTGGACAAATGATAGTGTGGACTCTGGCGCAGGCAGCTTAGTTAACGAACAAGGTCAAGCTGCTTGGCAGGCTAGAGGTATAAATGGCCGAGCTGAGTGGGAAATACAGCCTAGCGTGCAAGTTAATCGAGATGCGACAACCTTAGGCTGGAAAATGACCACCACAAGTCGAATCGTGTCGGGCAGTGCGATTTCTGATTACTACGCAAATGGTAATAAACGCTTTTTAGCTTTGTTAAGTATCAATGGCAATGGTGACTTAGTCGCAGCGTTGGAGGGAGGCAGTAGTCATACATTAGTGCCGATGACTGGTGCAGATAAGTACCATACCTATGAAGTGACTTACGATGTTGAAACGAGCTTAGCGACGTTTTATTTTGACGGTATTGCAATCGAAACTTGGGCTGGTTCTGCTACCAGTCAGAATGTCATAGTGTGGGGAAATGGCTCTTCTGGCACAAATGGTGTTGCCAATTACCGTTATGTCAACTTTGAGACCTTTGGTAGTGGTCCGGCTATCTTTGAAAGTATTGTTTTTCAAGGAGGTCAAGAAGGCGATGATGGTATGAGTCATTATCGAATCCCTTCCATGGTCCAATCTGCAGATGGCTCAATACTGGCGTTTATTGAAGGCCGTCCAAGTGGTGGAGATCCTGGGCAAGTGGGTCAGATTAACATCTCTTTAAAACGTTCAATTGATAATGGACGTAGCTGGCTACCTGTGCAGATTATTCATCAAGATCCAGCGTTTGATTATTCAGATCCCCGTCCATTTGTTGATAAATCGACAAATACGGTTTATGTATTTTATGTGCAGTGGCCAGACTTATGTGCGCAAAATGGCAACTGTGTCGCCCCTGATGATGCCAACTATTTGTATTATCGAAAAAGTATTGATAATGGACTGACATGGTCAGCCGCAGTAGATGTTACTTCGCAAGTTAAAGATCCGACTTGGCGATCAATAAACCCAGGCCCAGGACAAGGGATCCAATTGCAATGGCAGACTTTAGCTCAAGGTGAGCACAATGGCAGAATGATTTTTCCAGCCATAGTGCGTGCTGGTAATAGCCTTTTTTATGTTGCGACAGTGTTTAGTGACGACAATGGCTTAACTTGGCATAAAGGTGAGTTTACGCCTGTTTCTGGACCGACCGAAGCTGATATGGTTGAGCTTAATGATGGAACATTATTATTGTCCGCTCGCAATGATGGGGGGGCAGCAGGTACTCGTTATCACTTCTTGAGTCATGATGGCGGGATCACCTGGACGCAAACAAGTCATGACTTGGCTGTTTCTAAGGTTGATATTGGGCTCACCCGATTTTCAGCGATAAGAGCGGGAGATGCTGAAGATCTTATCATTGCTACTGCGCCCATAGGTACAACATCAGGCCCTAATCGTAATAACTTGGGGATTTGGGTCAGTACCGATGAAGGGGCTAATTTTGGCACTCCTCATCAATTAGTTTATGGCATGAGTGCCTATTCTGATGTGGTAAGGTTAAATGACGGCTCTATT
Organism: Shewanella pealeana ATCC 700345; assembly: GCF_000018285.1. Taxonomy (NCBI): domain Bacteria; kingdom Pseudomonadati; phylum Pseudomonadota; class Gammaproteobacteria; order Alteromonadales; family Shewanellaceae; genus Shewanella; species Shewanella pealeana. Next base: position 1,841,754 of record NC_009901.1, read on the forward strand.
GGTGTGATTTATGAGGCGACGGGAAGCACGCTGTTGAAGTTTCTAAACTTTGAGCTGAGCAGCCTTGAGCGGCAGTAGGCTGGCTGTTTTACAGTGCTATCCATGGCTATGAAATAGAAACTTAGACTGTTAGCTATAAGTATGGCTAACAGTCTAGATTTCGAGCCGTTAAGCTAAGGCGTCGATTTCATCTGCTATAAGCTGTTTGATAACCACCCAGTGAGACTCTTGCCAGTTCCCCTCATGGGGTAACATCGAGAAATGATCTGCATTTGGTATGCTAATTTGCTTTATATCTTGGCTTGTTTGCTCTTTATAGCGCTTGAGCTGAGCAATTTTGACACAAGTGTCGAGCTCACCATGCACTAATGTTAGGTTAAGGTGCATTGCGGGTAAGTCGCTTGGGTTGCATGCTTGGTAACGCTCAGGAAAATCTTTTGGCGTTCCTCCCATTAGCCTATGTATTTGCTGAGGCTGTTCAAGATCATCGGCAGCGGTTAAATCTAGTATGCCGCTAATAGAAATAACGTTTCGAATAGCAAGTGCTTGTGGGCTGAAGAGGGGACTGCTTGGAGATATCTTCGCTCTAGAAGCCGCCCAAGTTGCCAAATGTCCGCCGGCAGAATGCCCGATTAATAGGATCCGGCTTAAGTCCAAACCCTCCTCAAGGCTAATATGTTGAAGCATGTCTATGCCTGCTGCAATATCCTTAAATGTTGCGGGCCATGGCGCTTTGATATTGTCGCCTACACTATCCATTCTACGATATTCTAAGTTCCATATTGCGACATTAAAGCCTTGCAAGTAATCAACAATGGCACTGGTAGCATATGTTTCAAGAGTATGATTATCCTTCCAATAACCACCATGAATCACGATAACAACAGCTGTTAGTTTCTCTTTATGACTCGGTGTATAAAGGTGGGCAAACTGTTGACTATCGTTGCCATAATGCACTTTCTTTAGCTGATGCTTATTCATAGTCTTGTATTGGTGTGGTTGATAATTGCTCAACGGTATAATAGGTGTACCAAAGGATCAATGTTTAATGAAAGTAAGCCCAAAGTTTACTTTTGCTATCGATGTGGCATCTATTTGGGATAATTTTGTATACATTTATTGCACCACTGGTATGATAGCTAGATAGGTATAAAACTTGTTAGGTGCTAAAGGAACTTCGAATGCCAATTACTATTAAACGTCCTGTTGAACGAAAAAAACTTTCAGAAACCGTTGAAGAAGAATTGGAACAGATGATACGCCAAGGTGAAATAGCCGAAGGTGAAGCGCTGCCGTCTGAAAGAGAGTTAATGGCGGCATTTGGAGTGGGCAGGCCTTCAATTCGCGATGCCTTGTCAGCACTTGCACGCAAAGGCTTAGTTAAAATTAGCAGCGGTGAACGAACTCGTGTGAGTAGACCTTCTCCTGAAACCATTATTTCTGAGCTATCAGGAATGTCAAAAGACTTTCTATCGCAGCCTAACGGATTGCAATATTTTGATCAGCTAAGAAGCTTCTTTGAATCGAGCTTAGTGCGCCATGCGGCAGAGTTTGCAACAAGTGAACAAATTGAAGAGTTAGAAAAAGCGGTCGCATTAAATGGCAAAGCAATAGATAACGAAAGCCAATTTAAAAAAACCGATATCTATTTTCACCATGTCATAGCATCTATACCTGGCAACCCCATTTTTTTGGCCATTCACCAAGCGCTAGTTGATTGGGTTATTGATGCTAGACCGGCTAAAACCAACGTTAAAGAGTTAAACGCTAAAAGCCATCAAGACCATGTCGATATTTTAGAATGCATTAAAAATCGTGATGTAGAGGGAGCGGATAAAAAGTTAACTCAACACATACAATATGTATTTGATAAGTATTACGATTAGTAGATAAATATTTTCATGCTCAAGCAGTCTTTTCAGTAAAGGTTGCTTATCTATTTTTGAGCTTAATTAAAACATGAATTATTCATTCTAAGGGCTATCTTACGATAGCCCTTTTTTATTGCGCGCAGTTTGAGCGCTTTTGAAAATCGAAGCATAAGGTTGCTTTGGTGTTAAATTAATTGTTGTTTTTTGTGGCTCTGCTGTTTTTATGGTGGTATAACAGGTATACAGCTAGCCACTAATATTTGAAACATATGACCAACAAACTAATAAAGTTAGCATTCTGTTTGATGTTAATGATGCCGCTATTTGCCGTCGCTGAAACGTTTGTCAGCTGGCAAAAGGTTGAGACGGAGCTCTCTGGACCATTTCGTTTAGGTGCTGGTGCGTTCATAGCTGAGCAAGGTGAGCATGTCATTATCTCCTCAGGGCTGGAATTTGAGCCGTTCACTCAATCGTTAATTCAAGAGCAACCATTAATCGTTGAAAACATGCTGCTAACCGCTAAGCAACCTCAGCTTGTTTATATTGTTACCCCCTATAGTGCAGTGGTATCGACTTCTTTATCGGCTAACGATGGCAATAGAGCCTATGCTGCTACAGCTCCTTTTGCCGGGGGAACACTTGTTATTGGTGGCATTAATGCGCAGCAAGCATCGAATCGAGTCAATTTACTTGTATGGCAACAGAGCGCTTCTGTATTAGAGAGCTTTTTATTACCGCCACTCCCCGTCGCCGCAAAATCGCCATCAGCTGTCATTGTCGAAAACACTGTGTATGTATTAACGGGGAAGGATGCAAATAACCAGTTTTTCGCTTTGGATTTGAGCGCGTTAACAGCAGATAAAAACTTGCTTTCAAACAATCAATTTGATTTTGAACGCTTCGCAGCCAAGAGTGCTTGGCGCGCTTTACCGGCATTACCAATTGAAAGTACCAGTTATCAAAATGGTGTGCAGTTAGCGGTTCAAAATGATGGCAGTGGTGAAAAAATATATGCGATAGGGGGCTATCGTCTATTAAACCAAGAGCCGAATTCAAGTCATATACCTTTGCCCTTAACGGCTTTTTGGAAGTTTAATCCAGCCATTGAAACTCTCGCTAATCAATGGCAAAAACTCGGCGATATTTCAGAGACGAATAATGACTTTAATCAGCAAGTAAATAGCCTAGCGACATTCGGCCATTCACACATACTGGCCTTTACCGATAAGGGCGATACTCTATCATTTAATGCGATAACTAATGGTTGGACGCAATATTTAACGGCGAATGACAATCGCAATACTCCAGCAGGTTTTAGTGGCGGGATCACTGACAGCACCATGACTGCAAACGGTTATTTCTATGCACTAAGTCCTAGTCTTGATAACCGCTCTGCATCTACATTATGGCAAGCCTCATTAAAGCGACCTGCTAAGGATTTTGGTTGGATCAACATGACGGTCCTAGTGACATATTTAGTATTTGTCGTTTTGGTTGGCTTGTTCTTCGTCTTCAAAAATAGAACCACTAATGATTATTTTCGTGGTGGTCAATCGATTCCTTGGTGGGCCGCAGCCTGTTCAATTTATGCCACCATGCTGAGTTCGTTGACTTACGTTGCGTTACCCGCAGTGGTTTTTCAGAGCAACTGGTTATTGTTATTGGGGATCTGGATGATTATTGCTGTCGCCCCTATTGCTATTTATGTTGCTATGCCGTTTTTCCGTCAAATTGATGCAACGAGCGCCTACGAATACCTTTCAAAACGCTTCAACATGAGCGTCAGATTATTTGCGAGTGGTTTATTTACGCTATTCCATGTTGGACGAATGGGCATTGTTATGGCACTTACTGCGTTAGCTTTGTCAGCCGTTACGCCGTTATCTCCGAGTGAGAGCGTATTGATAATGGGAGTTCTTTGTCTCATCTATTGCACTATGGGCGGGATTGAAGCGGTGATTTGGACTGATACCTTACAAACCATAGTGTTACTTATTGGCGCCGTGCTGTGCTTTATTATCATCATTGCAGGGTTAGACGGAGGTATGGCTGAGTTTATTAGTATTGGCCTTACGGATAATAAATTTACCATGGTGGATGTTGATTTTAGCCTAGATAGCATAACGACTTTGTCTATTTGGGTCGTTGTCATTGGTGGTATTGGCCAGAATCTATCAAGTTATACGGCAGATCAAGCCGTAGTGCAGCGTTACATGGTGACTAAGAACCCGAAAGAAGCCAGCCGTTCTATCTGGGCAAATGCCATTATTGCCGCGCCTGCAGCGCTATTGTTTTTCTGTATTGGTACTGGGCTGTATGCGTTTTACCAAACCCACCCTGAGAAGTTAGATCCTACGATTCAAATAGATCAAATATTCCCAACCTTTATTGCAACAGAGCTGCCCGTGGGGCTAGCAGGCTTAATTGTGGCCGGGATATTCGCCGCCGCACAATCTACCGTGTCAACTAGCATGAACTCCATTGCCACGACTCTTGTGACTGACTTTATACGCCCCTTTAATTTGGTAAAAACAGAGCAAGGCTATATGAGCGCCGCACGTTGGCTGACGTTTATTATGGGCGTATTGGGAACCTTAGCGGGCCTTATCTTTATTGACCCTGAAATTCGCTCCTTAATGGAGGCGTATTTTAAGGTAATAGGCATGTTTATGGGAGCGTTAGGAGGTTTATTTGTGCTGGGAGCATTGACTAAAAAAGCCAATTCATTTGGCGCGATAGTCGGAATTTTAGCTGGCGTTGCAACCATGGTTTCAGCTTGGCAGTTGGGATGGGCAAATGGTTACTTGTACGCCACGATAGGAATCGTGTCTTGTTTAGTGTTTGGCTACCTTGCCAGCTTACTGACACAAAACACGAAAGCAGCGAATAAAGACTTAACTGGGTTAACACTTTACACAATGGACTCAGTCGCCATCAAACCATCGTAAACATCAGGCTTTAACAAGGGGATATGTCAGTGGTAAATAGAGAGTTAGAAAAGCAATTATTATTGTCGTTGAAGCACTCTTTGATTGTTTCTTGTCAGCCAGTAGATGATGGTCCTATGGACAAGGTCGAACACGTTGTGGCGATGGCGTTGGCTGCCGTGAATGGTGGAGCCAAAGGGCTAAGAATCGAAGGTGTCGAGAATGTACGGGCGGTGGCCAAGGTAAGCCCTGTGCCAATTGTCGGTATTATAAAAAGAGATTTAGCTGATAGCGCTGTGCGTATCACGCCATATGTTGATGATGTCAATGCGCTAGCAAAGGCTGGAGCAAGTATTATTGCATTTGATGGAACAGACAGGAGGCGTCCTGCATCAATGTTACAGCTATTAGATGCAATCCACATGTCAGGTTGTGTTGCTATGGCAGATTGTGCTGACTATGAGGTTGGCTTAATGCTGGCTCAACATGGCTGCACTTTTATTGGCAGTACATTGTCTGGTTACACAGATAACTCAGCCCCTCCTTTTGAGCCTGATTATAACTTGGTGAGCCGCTGGGTAAGTCAGGGGCTGAATGTGATTGCAGAAGGGCGTTATAACTCACCTGAGCGGGCTGCATATGCCATAGGGCTTGGTGCGTTTTCAGTTACTGTTGGATCCGCAATCACGCGTGTGGAACACATTACTCAGTGGTTTGTCGCTGGTGTTGAAGCCGGTGGTAATACTAGTACCGTCGAGAATGAAAATGCCCAAGATGGTATAGGAGCCTTGGCTACATGATTATCACAATTGATGTTGGCGGCACCAAGATATCGGCTGCGTTAATCAAGGGGACTAAAGTCATTAAGGTTAGGAAAGTTGATTCAATTATCCATCAAGACTTAGCTAACCTTGCAAGTTACCTTGTTAACTTATGTGAAGGTTGGGCAGAGCAGGCGTTTACGGTTGCGGTAGCCTGTACTGGGCTTGTGGGAGCAGAGCGAGTTAACTTTTTATCTGCAAACGATTCGCTACCGCTAAAGCAGCAACTTGAAATAGGCTTTGGTTTACCTGTTGTTATGTTAAACGATGCTGCCGCTGCAGCCTGGGCTGAATATACCTTAAGGCTTGATAGAACAGACAATACTTTGGCCTACATTACCGTTTCAACCGGTGTGGGTGGTGGCATTGTTCAAAATGGCAAGTTAGTGATGGCCGATGATGGGTTTTGTGCGCACATTGGGCATATGTCAGTTAGTCGGCCAGACTTGCCTGTAATTGAGTGTCATTGTGGCAGGTTTAACTGTGTAGAGGCCCTATCTTCAGGGACGGCTATCGCTAATCAAGCGTCAAGTATTTTAAATAAAGGTGTTAGCTGCAAAACCGTTTTTAATGAGCATTTATCCCATCCAGAAATAGCCCTGTTACTAGAGCAGGCAACTGATAGCATTGTTGAGCTTATCGCTAACATTAGAGCCTTAACAGGAACACGAGTCGTGGTGTTAGGCGGCAGTGTCGGCTCTACAAACTTATTCCAAGAGCGAATAAAAACCAAATTAAAGGCACTTCCTAAAATCTACCACGTCGAACTCCTTGCCCCTGTCTCTGGAGAGCATGCCGACCTTATTGGCGCAGCTTTGTACGCCGGTTCGGTAATCGGTTGTGATTAATAGATGCCAGTGTTTTACCTTGATATTGTGATTAATAGATGCCGGTGTTTTACCTTGATATTGTGATTAATGATGCCTGTGTTTTACCTTGATATTGGAATTGATATGCAAGTAATTATTTTAGATACCCCAGAGCAAGTTGCCGAAAAGTCAGCGCAATGGGTAACAGAAGTCATTAAACAAAAGCCAGCGGCTGTTTTGGGTTTAGCAACCGGAAGCACGCCAATTAGTCTATATGAGCTGCTGGTGGAGCAATACCGACATGGCGACTTAAGCTTTGCCGATATCACTACATTTAATCTTGATGAGTACCACAATATTGCGGCTGATAATCCTCAAAGTTACCGTAGTTTTATGCAAAAGCAATTATTTGATCATGTTGATATTGCGCCTAGTCGGACGTATTTACCTACATGTAGCTCAGAGCAAAATCCTCGCCTCCAAGGCGAAGCGTATGAGCAAAAGATAAAAGATAAAGGTGGAATCGATCTGCAAATATTGGGTATAGGTGCAAATGGTCATATAGGTTTTAACGAGCCAACATCGAGTCTGTCATCACGCACCAGAATAAAAACCTTAACCAAGCAAACGTTAACAGATAACAGCCGTTTATTTGGTCAAGGTGAATTTCAACCAACAATGGCTATGACTATGGGGATTGCCACTATTTTAGAAGCTAGTTATGTGTTGTTAATGGCAACGGGGGAAAATAAAGCGTCGGCAGTGAAGCAAATGGTCACCGGACCATTAAATGCCATGTGTCCCGCATCAGCGCTACAGTTACATCAGCATGCGGTTATTCTTATCGATAAGGCCGCCGCTAGCGAGCTAACTGAACAAGATTACTTTTTGTGGGCCGATAAAGAGCAGCAAAAAGTGACTGATAGTCACGGACTATTAACAATGTGCTAGCCTGTGTGCGGCAGTTAATTTGAGTGCTTCTTTATAAAGCCATATTGTTTAATATGGCTTTTTTATTGCCACAGAATAAGAATAATCAATCGAAAGCGAGTCAACTCTATGAGTTTAAAGAGGGGGGATAAATCAATTTTAAATTGAGTCGGTATAGATAAAGAAAAACCATCATCAAGATGATGATGGTTTGATATATAGTGCATTAAATGCGACCTCACTATAAAACACTTAAAATATCGGCAAAATATTGGTGTTTTGCTATATATCGAAAGTCTAAGGAAATCTAGGTGTTAACGAGTTCGGCTTACTATTACTTATTGGGTTGGCCAAATGGGTGGTTAAAGCTACCAACTTGGCCTTTAAACATAAATATAAGTAAGAAATAAGCGATAGCATCAGCATCATGGTGTTATGAAGCTGTATGCTCCATAAAGCCGGCGGCTTTCATTTTCACTATGACATCTTCTTTTTCTTGTGGTGATAGGGCTCGAATTGGCATACGAGGATCGCCAACATCAATCCCATGCAGTTGCATCGCCGCTTTCCCCGCCGCGACTCCGCCATATTGCACAAGAGGTCGAATAAGGCCAATAACTTTATTCATTAAGCGAGTGACAGTTTGTTGCTCTCCTTTGTTAAACGCATCAATTATGTCCAAATACAGCGAGGCTGCGTAATTATAGGTACTACCAACAGCGCCGATAGCGCCTACTGCGAGCCCGCCTGGCAGTGACTCATCGACACCAAATGGAATATCGAATTTACCATTGGCTACTCGCTTACAGCGCTGAAACTCATATAAATCGACATGGTTAAATTTTATACCTGCAAGGTTATCGATGACTTTATCTGCTTTGATAAGAAACTGTTCCATATCAAACATGACATTCGACATTCCTGAGTGGTAGTAATAAAAAGCTTTACTTGGCGCCGCGGCCGCGACGGTTGCGCAGTATTTGACAAGGCAATCGACTGAACTGGGTTTAAAAAAGCAAGGTGCAATAACGGATGTTGCAAATACATCAAGAGTATCGGCGTGCTTAGTTAGTTCTAGCGTGTCAACAATTGATAGAGCGCCAGTATGAACTGTAATACTTAGTTTACCTTGTGCGGCCTTAACCCAGCGCTCTGCCACCGCTTTTCGCTCATTGACGGAGCAATTGAGGCCTTCGCCTGTTGTGCCGCAAATATAAACACCTTTAACATTTTGTTTGATGAGCAGTGCGGCAATTTGATCGATAACAGGCAGATTAACATCACCATTAATATCAAATGGAGTATGTGGTGCTGCGATTAACCCAGTTAGTTTTTGCATGGTAATCCTTTATTTAAATTAAAATATTTGTTTGCCATCAATCCATGTTTGGCTTACGTGTAAACTTGTTTGACTACTCTTTTCAAGTACGGTGAAGTCTGCATTTGCGCCTATTGCAAGTAATTGCGTGGCTGTATTAATGCCGAGAAAGTCTGCTGGATACACACTTGCCATTCTTAGAGACTCTTCTAGTGAAATATCTAGCATGGTTTGGGCGTTGTTGACCGCCGTTATCATATCTAATGCTGAGCCTGCTAATTGACCGGTTTGGCTGGTTAACTTATTAGTGCTGAGTTGTATTTGATGACCATCAAACTCAAATGTTTGTTGGTTGCTACCAATGGTAGACATTGCATCTGTCACTAACATCATTTTTCCATTGCTTTTAACTTTGGTAGCAAGCTTTGCCGATGCAGGATGCACGTGATGGCCGTCTAAGATAAGGCCACACCAGCTATTCTTATCAAGAAGTGCAGCGCCGAGCATATTGGGGTCTCGGGATGTGAGTGGCGACATAGCATTAAATAGATGAGTAAACCCGATTGCGCCAGCATCAAGCGCTGCTTGAGTGAGTTCAAAGCTTGCATTGGAGTGGCCTAAACATACTTTAACATTGTGTGCTATTAGCGATTTTACTTGCTCTGTTGTCACACACTCTGGTGCGATGGTGACCACTTTGATACCTAGGTCGTTACGGCAATACACTGCCATTTCTTGATCACTTAGGGCCCTAATGTGCTGGCTATTGTGGATCCCTTTTTTTGGCTCGCTGATATGCGGTCCTTCAAAGTGAACACCTATAACGCCTGGAAGCCGTTTTTTAATGGCGTCAGCGATAGTATTTGCGGCATTGTTTAATGTGGTTAAATCACTGGTAATTAGCGTTGGAAGTAGCCATGTGGTGCCATAACGACTGTGGGCATGCACCATAGCTTCGAGAGCCGTTAAGTGAGTTTGCTGATTAAACAAATAGCCGCCACCACCATTAACTTGAACGTCAATAAAGCCTGGGGTTAATAATCCCGAAATTTTGAATTCTTTTGCATTATTTACGCTATCAAAAGCGATCACTTTGCCATCTTGGAAAGTGATTGGCTGATCTTTCAAGATCTCTCGACCATTAAATACTTGCTCGGCTATCACTGTCGTAATCATTATTAATTAGGCTCTATTGCTGAAGATAATCCCACTTGATGCGGTTCTATGATCCGGCGCTGAGTGAGTGTAAGGCTAACCTGTTGTGCTATCCGTTGTGATAGGTATCTCATTAACCTGTTATACCAATGTACCAGTTGTTTGTTTTTTGTCAAAGAAAAGTTTCATGTTGATGTGGCTTATGCTTGTAGCGGGAGTGAATTGCGCACGAGTCTATTTTGGATTGATGTTGTCTCTGTGAGGGTCAAACCCGCAGGCTGATTAGTTAAGCGAGGTATTGACGTGCAAAACGGTGATGCTCTTGAGGCGCAGTACTAGCACTGCAAACGCATGTTCACAAACAAAATTGCATCTGTACTTACATGGTGGTGTAATAGGTATACCTGTTAGGTTTTTATTATGATAAGGAAAACGATTGATGGAATATATTGTAGGCGCATATGCCACTGCACCTTCGGCTGAAGGTTGGGAGCCAGAGCTTGAGTCTCTGTATTATCAGCATTTAAAGTCCGAAGATAACATTATTGGTATTGAGCATCCTTTTGTCGGTAAGTTACATCCTTATGATGATGAATGGTTTTTAAGTAATGTCAGTAAGGACTGGCAGTTTGTATTTACCTCAATTCCAGGTGTGATGGGACAGTTAGCGAATAATCCCCACTTTGGTATAGCGTCAACAAATGAAGCCGGTAGACAAGCCGCATTAGTTTTTTATCAGCAGGCTCAACAAGCGATTATGACATTAAATAATCATCTTGGACGGGAGGCGGTCAGTTTTCTTAAGATTCATACTGCTCCAAAAATATCAAAAAATTCAACATCATCTATTGCTGCCTTACAATCTTCATTAGAGACAATGTTGTCGTGGGATTGGCACGGAGCAAAACTGGTTATTGAGCATTGTGATGCCTACATAGAAGGCCAAGATGCAGAAAAAGGCTTTATGCGTCTAGAAGATGAGATCTCGGCTGCACAATACGTTAATAACAAACTACAGAGTGACCTAGGTATTAGTATTAACTGGGGGCGCTCGGCAATTGAGGCGCGCAGTACTAACGGACCTTTGCAGCACATTGAACTGGCTAAGCAAAGCGGATTACTGAAAGGCATTATATTTTCGGGTGCCAGTGATATTGAAGGGCCGTATGGCAAGTGGAAGGATACCCATATGCCTCCGGCTAAAGCTCTCTATATTCCAAGTTATGCACAAGGTTCATTATTGACCTTTAAAGAGATCGAAAATTCAATTCAAGCGTGTCAACCGCAAAGCTTGAGCTTTATCGGCGGTAAAATTTCTTTGCAACCAAACCGAGCCGATGTTGAGCAACGTGTTTCATATATAAAAAGTTTACTGACCTTGTTGGATCATGCTTTAGAACCAAATGAAACGTCAGTTTCTTAAAATGGGACGCGGTACTGTTAGATTTCAAATTAAAGTTCAGTGTTTTTAACGGCAAATTTAGCCGTGAAGCGGTGGGGATTTTAGAGATTATGTCTGGTTTTATTTAACATGAAATCACGCTCAAATTCAGGCTTTCTATGTTAACATCCCCAACCAATCTATTTAGCAAAGCTTTTTCCTTTGGCTATTTAATTCAATTTTAGAGGTGTGCAGCACCTTGTTATGCGGAACGTTAAATGAAATTTAGTCCACTCGTAGATGAGCTGATCCAGTCACTTCGTTGTTTACCAGGCGTTGGCCCAAAATCTGCCCAAAGAATGGCGTTTCAACTGCTAGAGCGTGATCGTAAAGCGGGCGCTAAGTTGGCTGATTCGCTAGCTAAAGCTATGTCTGAGGTGGGTCACTGTCAGTCATGCCGTACCTTCACCGAAGAAACCTATTGCCCGATTTGTGTCAGCACTAAGCGTGGCCACTCAGAAGTGATCTGTGTGGTTGAAACCCCCGCCGATGTATTAGCAATCGAAGCGGGTGGCCATTTTTCTGGGCGTTACTTCGTGTTGTTAGGACACCTGTCACCGCTTGATGGTGTGGGGCCTGATGAGCTTGGACTTGATTTACTTGAGCAGCATTTAGCGACTGGTGATGTCAGTGAGCTTATTTTAGCAACCAATCCAACCGTAGAAGGTGACGCGACTGCGCACTACATTGCCGATATGGCAAAACGCCATCAATTGACTGTCAGTCGTATTGCCCACGGCGTCCCCGTTGGTGGCGAGCTAGAGTACGTTGATAGCACAACACTTGCGCTTTCTTTTAACGGCCGTTTACCTATGTAATATTCTTGCCTGTTTAGTCGGTATTGATTAGCTAGTTAAACTTATGAAGTTAAATACTGCTTTTGAACAACAACTTATTTTAAAATCCAGTTTACGAATATTCGCAAACTGGATTTTTTTTGTGCAATTGAAGGCAATGCACTCTTTATCCCTTGAAAAGCATTTTTCTAGCCCCATCTCTTAAGCAAGCGTTACTTAAACTGATTTTTTTAAAGGGAACATTTCATGTCACAACAAGAGACTCATGGCTTTCAAACTGAAGTCAAACAACTACTACATTTGATGATCCACTCTCTGTACTCAAACAAAGAGATCTTTTTGCGTGAGTTAGTATCGAATGCTGCCGATGCCGCCGATAAACTACGCTATGAAGCCCTAACAAACGATAACCTTTATGAAGGTGACGGCGAGCTACGTGTTCGCATTAGTGCAGATAAAGAGAAAGGTACCGTAACTATTGAAGATAATGGTATCGGTATGACTCGCGACGGTGTGATTGAACACTTAGGGACAATCGCTAAATCGGGCACTGCTGATTTCTTCAAGAAGCTTTCTGGTGATGAGTCAAAAGACTCACAATTGATTGGTCAGTTCGGTGTCGGTTTCTACTCTTCATTTATTGTTGCAGACAGAGTGACTGTTCGCACCCGTGCTGCTGGCCATAGCGCCGATGAAGCGGTACTTTGGGAGTCAGCCGGTGAAGGTGACTTCACTGTTGAGACCATTTCTAAGCAAACTCGTGGTACAGAAATTACCCTACATCTTCGTGATGATGAAAAAGAGTTTGCAGACGACTATCGTCTACGCTCAATCATCACTAAGTATTCAGATCATATCTCAGTACCTGTAGAGATGTTTGAAGCTGGAACGCCAGCAGTTGAAGCCACTGAAGATACAGAAGCTGTAGCTGCTACTGAAGGTAGCTGGAAGCCAATGAACAAGGCGACAGCGCTTTGGACTCGTAACAAAAGTGATGTGTCTGATGAAGAGTATCAAGAGTTTTACAAGCATATCTCTCATGACTTTACTGACCCACTACTATGGAGCCACAACCGCGTAGAAGGTAAGCAAGAGTATACTAGCCTGCTTTATATCCCAGCTAAAGCACCTTGGGATATGTGGAACCGTGACCGCAAGCATGGCTTAAAACTATTCGTTCAGCGTGTATTCGTGATGGACGATGCCGAGCAGTTTATGCCGAGCTACCTGCGTTTTGTGCAAGGTCTAATCGACTCGAACGACCTGCCGCTAAACGTATCTCGTGAAATCCTGCAAGATAACAAGGTGACAACGGCACTGCGAACCGCTGTGACTAAGCGTGTATTGGGTATGCTTGAAAAGCTAGCTAAGAATGACGCTGAAAAGTACCAGTCTTTCTGGACTGAATTTGGTCAAGTTCTGAAAGAAGGTCCTGCTGAAGACTTCGCTAACAAAGAGCGCATTGCAGGTCTATTGCGTTTTGCATCGACTCATACAGGTGAGGCGACGCCGAATGTTTCACTAGCTGATTATATCGAGCGCATGCAAGAAGGTCAGTCTAAGATCTACTACATCGTTGCCGATAGCCATGAAGCTGCAGCCAATAGCCCACATCTTGAATTGCTACGTAAGAAAGGCATTGAAGTATTATTGATGTCTGAGCGCATCGATGAGTGGTTGATTAACCACTTAACTGAGTTCGATGGCAAGAAGCTGCACTCGGTAACTCGCGGTGATCTTGAGCTAGGTGAGCTTGAAGATGATGATGAAAAAGAGGCGCAAGAGAAGTTACAAACTGAATCTGAAGGCCTAGTTAAGCGCGTTAAAGACAGCTTAGGCGACAAAGTTTCAGAGGTTAAGGTGACGACGCGTCTAACAGATACGCCTGCTTGTGTGGTTGCAGGTGAAGGCGAGATGTCGACCCAGATGATCAAGTTGATGCAAGCAGCAGGACAAGACGTACCTGAGCCTAAGCCGACATTTGAGCTAAACCCTGAACACCCATTGGTTGCCCGTTTAAATGACGAGCAAGATGAGCAGCAATTTGCTCAATGGTCAGAGCTATTACTACAGCAAGCATTGTTGTCAGAGAAAGGCAGCCTCGCAGACCCATCTGCATTCATTAAGCTGATGAACCAAATGCTATTAGCTAGCGTTAAGTAATCAACAACTATGATTAAAGGGGCAGTTATACTGATTGGTATTACTGCCTCTTTCTTTATGGTCACTCGCTAAAAGCGAAGGAAAAGTTATGCAATCGATTCTAGAGCTGACGAAAGAAAATATACAGCAAGTGGTCGACGCTTCGATGGAGAAGGTCGTCGTGATGGCATTTTGGGCGAATCAAAGTCCAGAAAGCTTAGGCTTAATGCAAACTCTTGAAAGTATCGCACAGCAACAAAATGGCCGTTTTGTGTTAGCTAAAGTGAACTGCGAACATGAGATGGAGATCGCTAATTACTTTCAGATCCAGAGTCTGCCGACTACTTTAGTACTTCACGAAGGTAAACCAGTCGATGGCTTTGCTGGTGTGCAAGAGGCGCTGCAAATCATTGAGATGCTCGATAAGCATTTACCTGCCGAGTGGCAATTGAAGCTTAATCAAGCGCGAGTATTTTTAGCTGAAAACAATGCTATTGCTGCTTTGCCATTGTTAAAAGAAGCATATAGCGACAAGCCTTTAGCTGAAATAGCGTTAGCATTAGCCGATGTGTACTTGTCACTCGGGGTACTTGACGATGCTAAGGGACTGCTCGATTCTGTGGGGCTAGCCGATCAAGACAGTTATTACCAAAGCCTTAAGGCGAAGCTTGCGTTAGCGTTAGATGCTGCCGATACACCAGAGATAAGAAAGCTGCAGCAAGCAGTAGACAATGCGCCTGATGATTTGGCATTCGTGTTAGATTTGGCCAAAGCGCTGCATCAAGCAGGGCGTAACGATGAAGCCTTACCTTTATTATTTACCCCGTTGCAAAAAGATGTTTCTGTTTTCGATGGCAAGGTGAAGGCGCTATTTCTTGAGATCTTAACTGCACTAAGCCAAGGCAACGCTCTAGCCAATCAATATAGACGTAAGCTTTACACCTTACTTTACTGAGTAGTGCCAAAGTTTTTATCGTGACTGATGCTAAAGTCGAATGAAAATAACTTCAAAATAGCGGCTATTTGTGCGAAGATCGCCGCCCTAAACAGAATAATACCCATCATCTAGGCGGCTTTAGGGTCGCCCACGAGAGATGTTGGTATCACAGTGCGAAATTAAGAGGAAGATTCAGATGCGCATTATGCTATTAGGTGCCCCAGGTGCCGGTAAAGGTACCCAAGCCCAATTCATCATGGAAAAGTACGGTATTCCTCAAATTTCAACTGGCGACATGCTACGTGCAGCGGTTAAAGCGGGCACACCACTAGGCTTAGAAGCTAAGAAAGTGATGGATGCTGGTCAGTTGGTTTCTGATGAGCTAATTATTGGCCTAGTAAAAGAGCGCGTTGCACAAGATGATTGCGCTGCTGGTTTCCTATTAGACGGTTTCCCACGCACTATCCCACAAGCCGATGCTATGGCTTCAAGCGGTATCGCTCTTGATCACGTGATTGAAATCGATGTGCCAGACGAAGAGATCGTTAAGCGTATGAGCGGTCGTCGTGTTCACCCAGGTTCTGGCCGTGTTTACCACATCGTTTTCAACCAGCCTAAGGTTGAAGGTAAAGATGACGTGACTGGTGAAGACTTAGCAATCCGTCCAGATGATGAAGAGTCTACTGTACGTAAACGTCTTGATATCTACCATGAGCAAACTAAGCCACTAGTAGAATACTACGGCGCGGTTGCAGCTAAAGGCGATGTGACTTACAACAAGTTCGACGGTACAAAGTCTGTAGCAAGTGTAAGCGAAGAGATTGTTACAGTACTAAGCTAAATTAGTACTAAGCTATCTTTAAGTCGCTTGATACTTGGCTAAATAAAGCCTAAGTAACAATGTGTTTATGAGCTAGTTCTCATATTTTAAAAAGCCCATGTAAATGGGCTTTTTTTATGCTTTTTGCGGTGATAGCCTGACCTGAATATCTTGCCAAAAAGAGAATTCATGTGAGTGACTTAGCCCCGCCGTTTGGTGTGTTACTAGTAAACCTAGGTACCCCTGATTCACCTACCGCTCCAGATGTTAAAAAATTCCTTAAGCAGTTCTTGAGCGACCCCCGAGTGGTCGACCTTTCGCCTTGGATCTGGAAGCCGATTTTGAACGGTATCATTCTTAATACCCGTCCAGCCAAAGTCGCTAAACTCTATCAGTCTATCTGGTGGGATGAAGGTTCACCTTTGATGGTAATAAGCCAAAAACAGCGCGATAAACTTAAAACGTCATTACATGAGTCACTCGGACAAGCCATTCCAGTGGAACTTGGCATGAGCTATGGCAATCCGTCATTGCAATCGGGGCTCGACAGCTTAAAGTCTCAAGGGGCTGAAAAGATCTTCGTTCTGCCACTTTACGCACAATACTCATGCTCTACCGTTGCCCCAGTTTATGATGCAATTGCACAGCTTTTAAAGTCTGAACGCAACATCCCAGAAATGCGCATTAACAAGCAGTATTTTGATCATCCAGCCTACATTAAGGCGTTAGCTGAGTCGGTTAAGACCCATTGGCAACTCAAAGGTCAGGCTGATGTGCTGCTGATGTCGTTTCATGGTGTGCCGCTTAGATACATTACTGAGGGCGATCCTTATCAGGCTCAGTGTCAATCGACTGCTGAGCTGGTGGCAAAGGAGTTGGGGTTAACACCTGAGCAGTGGCGAGTCTGCTTCCAATCTCAGTTCGGTAAAGAGGAATGGATAAAGCCCGCTACTGATGAGTTGCTAGAGTCTTTGCCTAAACAAGGGGTTAAGTCAGTGGATATCATGTGTCCTGCATTTTCATCCGATTGCTTAGAAACCTTGGAGGAGATCTCTCAAGAGGGCAAAGCTGAGTTCTTATCGGCAGGGGGAGAGCGCTATGAATTTATTGATTGTCTCAACGATGCACCGGCTCACATTAAGCTATTAGCTAAGCTGGTTGAAGAGCAAACTAGAGGCTGGTATTAAATATTCTGACTTCTATAGTGATTTCAGCTAGCGAAAGAGGTGGGGTGTGGTAAAATCCCCCACCTTTTTTGGCATCTAGCCCTTTAAATTCACTATTTTGCTTAAGATGTGACTAAGCTAAAGAAATAGTGGGGGTAGAGTTTTTATTATGGCCAGTTGCTAGAAGTGCAGAGTTTGCTTGTTCGTATTGAATAAACAGCTTGAGATAACTTACCCGTTTTAATTTATATTTTGCATGGATGCCGAATGAAAGAGAGCTCAATATGAAGTTTCCAGGTCAGCGTAAGTCTAAACATTATTTTCCAGTTAAAAACCGCGATCCACTGCTTGCACAGTTGATCCAACAGCCTCTACCGATTTCAACCTACATCTCTGGTATCGATCAGACGCTTGTAGACATTGAGGCGAAAGTGGAAGATGAGTTATTGAGCCGCTACGAGCTGCCTAAAGGCAACTCAACCTTGATCGATGATGACAAGGCCCATGCACTTTATACTGAGCTTAAAAGCAATGAATTGATCAGCGACGAGTTTGCTGGTGGCACTATCGGTAACACAGTACATAACTACTCAATTCTAGCCGATGACCGCTCTGTGTTATTTGGCGTAATGAGCAAAAACATTGAGGTGGGGAGCTATGCATATCGCTACCTTTGTAATACTTCTTCTAAAGTTGATCTAAACTATTTGCAACCTGTAGCGGGTCCAATTGGTCGCTGTTTCACTCTTATTTCAGAATGCGGTGAGCGTACTTTTGCCATCAGTAAAGGCTCAATGGATCAGCTTACACCTGAATATATCGATAAAGAGGTGGTTCAAGGTGGATCGGCGCTCATTCTAACCGCCTACTTAATGCGCGCCAGTGGTGATGATCAGATAACTGAAGCTGCGATGACGGCAATCAGTTACGCTAAAGAAGCAGAGGTGCCTGTTGTTCTGACACTAGGTACGCGTTTCTTAATCGAAGAAGATCCAAAATGGTGGCAGGAGTTCATCAAAGAGCACGTGACTATTTTGGCGATGAATGAAGATGAAGGTGAAGCATTAACAGGCTTTAGTGATCCACTGCAAGCCAGTGAAGCTGCGCTTGAGTGGTGTGACATGGTATTGACTACAGCGGGTCCTTTAGGTCTTTACACTGCAGGTTACACAGAAGACTCAGAAAAGCGTGAAACTAGCCATACCTTGCTGCCAGGTTCAATTCCTGAGTTTAACCGCTACGAGTTCTCTCGTCCTAAATTAAAGGCTGATTGCGATTCACCTTTAAAGGTGTACGCGCATATCTCTCCTTATATGGGGGGGCCAGAGATTATTCGTAACACTAACGGTGCAGGCGATGGTGCATTAGCAGCTTTGCTGCACGACTTAGCGTCAAATACTTTCCATAAGACCAATGTTCCGGGTTCGAGCAAGCATAAGCGTGATGGTTTGTGTTACTCATCGTTCTCGCAAATTTGTAAGTATGCTAACCGCGTGGCTTATGAAGTGCTGGCTCAACATAGCCCACGACTCTCTCGAGGCCTACCAGAGCGTGAAGACAGCTTAGAAGAGTCATACTGGGAAAGATAACCCTAAGTAGCGCCTATAGGCGGCTATAAGCAATATAAAGGCATAACTTGGTGATCAGGTTATGCCTTTTTTGAATCTACTCTAACATAACAATAAAAAAGTGATGATATGACCGAATACGAAAAAATGCTCAATGGTAAAATCTTTGCCGGTGCGGATCCTGAAATTTCAGCTGTACGAGACAATGCCTATTTATTGCAAAAGCAAATCAACAATAGTCTAGGTTTTAGCGAAACCCTGTGCTTGATAAAGCAATTGCTCAACAGTATTGGTGAGGGCTCGATTGTACGAGAGCCGTTTAATTGTGAATTTGGCAAGCAGATTACGATTGGTAACGGTAGCTTCATTAATATGGGGGCTGTGATGCTCGATGGCGCGAAAATTACCATAGGTAATCAGGTTATGGTGGGACCAAGTTGTCAGTTTTACACCGCATCCCATGCTATAGATTATTTAAGTCGTCGCAGGTGGGAGACTTTTTGCTTACCGATCACCATTGAAGATGATGTCTGGATTGGTGGCAATGTGGTGATCAATCAAGGTGTGACTATTGGTGCACGTTCTATCGTTGCTGCTGGATCTGTTGTAAATAAAGATGTACCTGCAGACTGTATGGTCGGCGGTGTACCCGCAAGAATATTGAAGCAGCTTAATGTTGCTTAATAGATGATGCGATAAGCTAGCAGTTTGCCAGCGTAAAATGGCTGCCTTAACTAGCGAAAGTAAGTCATTAAAAAGGCGTCCAATTGGACGCCTTTTTAGATTGAACCTAGCTTTTTACTTGTTCAACTTCATTTCTTCAGCATGAACTTGAGCGTTGAAACCTGGAGCGACTTTACCCGCTTGAGTATCATTGAAGATCTCTTCGTTAAACTCATTTTCAGATTTAGCAATCACCACAGTTGCTACTGTATCACCGGTTACGTTAACCGCTGTACGCACCATATCCAGCAGTCTATCTACACCAATAATCAGCGCGATACCCTCAACAGGCAGACCGACTTGGTTCAGTACCATGGCAAGCATGATTAGACCCACACCAGGTACACCGGCAGTACCGATAGAGGCAAGCGTTGCTGTAACAACAACCATAGCGTAATCGGTAATTGTTAGCTCGATACCAAAGACTTGGGCAATAAAGACGGTCGCAACGCCTTGCATGATCGCGGTGCCATCCATGTTAATAGTCGCACCAAGTGGCAGGGTGAAAGAGGCAATCTTATTATCCACGCCCATACGGTGCTCTGCAGTCTCAATAGTCACAGGCAGCGTCGCGTTTGAACTCGCTGTACTAAATGCAAATAGCTGTACGTCACGGATTTTACGGATAAAGGTGAATGGGTTGAGCCCAGAGAACACTTTAAGCAGCACCGGGTACACCACGAATGCATGAACAAGTAACACACCTAGTACTACGAAGAAGTATTTAACGACACTGCCAAAGGTTTCCATCCCCAGTGTGAGCGCCAATTTTGCCATCAGGGCAAACACGCCGTAAGGAGCAAGTTGCATGATAAGTGTTACAACACGCATGATCACTTCGTTAAGGTCGTTAAACAGTGCTGCGACACGCGCACCACGTTCACCAATATGCGAGATAGCAAAACCAAAGATCACCGCAAAGATGATGATCTGCAGCATATTACCTTCACTCATCGCATGCAGTGGGTTGGTAGGCACAAGATTAATAAGTACATCAGAAAGGCTTGGGGCCTGCTTGACGTCAAACTGCATTCCTTCAGTCACCATACTGGCATTGCCAGGGTGGATAGCAATGGCAACTAGAATCGCCATTGAAAGGGCAATGGCTGTGGTGAATAGATAAAACGCGATGGTCTTGCCACCTAAGCGACCTACTTTAGAGGGTTCACTTAGCGAACAAGTACCACAGACTAATGAAACAAAGACAAGAGGAACAACAAGCATTTTCAAGCTTGAGATAAAGATAGTACCGATTACATTTAGCACACCCTCAGTGATGTACTCTTTGATAAAGTCACTCTCTGGAAACAGATTGCGTAGTAAGAGTCCGAGAATAATACCGGTAAACATACCGATAATTATCTTACTCGTGAGGCCGAGTTTTTTAGTTTTCGTAGCAGACATAGTGCTTCCTGTATAATTTTTATGCTTTTCAATTTGCGTTCTAAAGCCTAGCAAGAAAGTGACACCGAGGAAATGGGGTAAAAGTTAAGTTTTACCGGGTTCTCGCAAATAAATAGATGTTTATTGTGGAAAAGTTATGGGAAAATTGTGTAATGTAAGTTGCTAGGTGGCAGAAGTGTTGCCGAAAATAATAATCTGAGTAACAGGGAGTCTGACAATGAAGTCAGCTTATAGCATTTTTATTGCTTTTATATGGTCATTTATTCTCGTTGGTTGTAGTGGCGGAGGGAGTATTTCTGAAGACGATGATGGTGGAACGACTCCAGATCCAACAACTATTTCAATAGCGTTAAGTACGACAAATTCACTTATTTCGGTTGCAGAAAATGCACAGATTACAGCTAAGGTGACCGATTCAAATGGAGCAGCAGTTAGCACGTTAGTCTCATTTTCATTAAATAATGCAACCTACGGCTCTTTTGATCCTGCAACTGGTGAAGTCTCTACTGATAATGAAGGCAATGCAGTCGTTACCTTAAACACAGCTTCTATTAATACAGGAGCCACGGTTACAGCAACAACTTCTACTGGAGAAGCCGCCAGTATTAATGTCACTATGGTCGGTGATGGTGGTGATGCGGGTAATGGTGCATCGGTAGCCATCAGCTTAGTTGATGAAAATGATCAGCCTACATCAGGGATCAGTAGTCTATCTCCAGGTTTCTTGGTGGCGACAGTGACTGGGCTTTCTAAAGAGACGATTGTTACCTTTTCTACAAGCCGCGGTGAGATCCCTATTAATACCGCAGTAACCGAAAATGGGGTCGCTCGAGCACAAATACTCGCCGGAGCTGAACCTGGGGCAGCCAATGCTACAGTAACGATTTTAACTGGTGAAACAGCCAGTCTCCCCTTTACTATTGGAGCAACAAACGTCCTTATGGGAAGTGGTACGCCATTTGAGTCAGGTGTAGCTTCAATTAATCCAGTCAGTGTATCTGCTGGTGGTACCGCAAGTATTTCGGTTACCTTGCAAGACGATCAAGGCAAGTTGTTCACTGAACCCGCAGAAGTAATCTTTTCTTCTATCTGTTCAGCTAAAGCATCACCTGAAGCTGAAATTAGTTCACCTGTTATTGCCGTTAACGGTGTTGCGACCAGTACCTATCTTGCAAAAGGGTGTGTTGGAGAGGATAGTGTTAATGTTAGTGCCAATGTAGGTGGTAAAGCATTAACGGCTTCTGCTAAGTTGACAGTGCTGCCAGCCAGTATTGGTAGTATCTATTTCGTCGAGGCTCTGCCCGAGAATATTCGTTTAAAAGGCACTGGTGGTGCTGAAGCATCGACAGTTAAATTTAAAGTACTAGATAGTAACGGTAATCCAGTTAAAAACCAGCAAGTGAACTTTTCTCTAAATACAGAAGCTGGAGATATTGAAATTGATCCCGCTAATGCAACAACGGATGCAAATGGTATTGCACAGACAGTAGTGAATTCAGGTACGGTTGCAACATCTGTGAGAGTGACTGCCATTGTTGATGGTAAAACGCCTGAAATATCTAGTCAGTCAAACTTACTGGTGATTTCAACTGGTTTGCCAGATCAAGATAGTTTCTCTTTATCAGTTGATAATGCGAGTCCCGAAGGCTGGGATTACGATGGCACAGAAGTTAACGTTACTGCTAGGCTTGCCGATGCCTTTAATAACCCAGTACCAGATGGAACGGCAGTTTCGTTCACTACCGAAGGTGGTTCTATTGATCCTTCTTGTGTAACGTTAAATGGCACTTGTTCTGTAAAGTGGACCAGTCAAAACCCAAGACCAACTGGTGCGGTTCTCGATAGTGCTCCTTCGGAAACACCAAAGCTTGGGCAACCATATGGCGGGCGTGTCACTATTCTCGCAACCGCTATCGGTGAAGAATCCTTCCCTGATACGAACGGTAATGGTCGCTTTGATGCCTCCGAAGTTACTGATTTTAATAGCAAGCATGATGTATCAGGTAATAGCTATGATCTAACAGAAGCATTTGTCGATCATAACGAAGAC
Organism: Shewanella pealeana ATCC 700345; assembly: GCF_000018285.1. Lineage (NCBI taxonomy): Bacteria > Pseudomonadati > Pseudomonadota > Gammaproteobacteria > Alteromonadales > Shewanellaceae > Shewanella > Shewanella pealeana. The sequence goes on from NC_009901.1 coordinate 1,864,633, forward strand.
ACAGTCTATAACCCTGAAACAACTGGTGAAGACGGCGGTGATTTAGAAACATTCGCGGACTTTAACAATAATAGTGTTTTCGATGGTGCAGATGGTCTATATAACGGTAGTTTATGTGCACTTGATGTAAACGGTACAGCTCATTCTGGCTGTTCAACGACAAATAAATCATTAAACGTTAGAGCGAGTGCCGTGATCGTGATGGCAGGCAGTCACGCTTATTCATCGACTCCGGTTATCTCAGATAGCTGTATTGATAAACCTGGTGAAGTCGATGCTTGTGATGGCCTTAACGATAATAATACGCTAGATATTTTGGGTAAATCGACAGGTGGCGTATCGATTATAGTAAGTGATCTACACAACCAACCGTTACCTTCTGGTACCATTTTGACCTTCAAGCCATCAGTTGGCAGTTTGGCAAGTAATGGCACATTTACTATTCCTTCGACTAATAAAAATGGCGCCTTGCCGTACAGTGTTGTGATCAAAGGTGCTGATGACCCTGAGTCAGGTACGCTAGTTATTGAAGCTGTTACGCCAAATGGTGATTTAACACTGATTGCGACAATATCAATGACCATTCATTGATGCATAATAACTGCTACGTGTGAGTAATAAGCTTCACCTAAAAAGCCCTGCGATAGCAGGGCTTTTTTTCAGCTCAAACCATCTGTTTCAGTGGCAGCTATCAATTAGGTGTTGCTCGCTTCATATGGAAGTTGTTTGATACGCCGATGGAATGAACCGCTGTATAGCCACATATGAAAAAACCACCGTAATGGTGGTTTTTTTTATGTCTACTTAAGATCAGTAAAAAGCTTATCTCTGGAACTGATAAACACTGCCTAGCTTCATAATTTGTGTTAGCTCATCGAGCGCTGTTCGCGATTCTATGACTAACTGCGGGTCGGCTAAGTCCTCAACTAACAAACGATCACGGTAATGCTTATCTACCCACTGATTTAAGCGAGTGAACAGCGCGTCATTCATTAATGTATGTTGGTTAACCGCGGCAACTTCATCTTGGTTCATCGCTACACGTAAACGCAGGCAAGCTGGCCCACCACCATTTTGCATGCTCTGCTTCACATCGAAGTAGAGCACTTGCTTGATTGGGGTATCGAGTGTCACTAATTCATTTAGATAAGCAAAAACTGCTGGATTTTCTTGACAGTTTGTTGGCGCAATAATCGCCATTTCGCCTGAAGGTAAGGTCACTACCTGGGTATTAAATAGGTAACTCTTAACCGCATCTTGAATCGCCACCTGAGAGGTAGGCACTTCAACGAAGTGTAGGGCTGAGTCACCAAACTTGTTTTTGATTTCAGTCAGTTTTGCCTGTGTGTTTAAAAAAGCTTGCTCATGATAGAACAACACATTTTGGTTACCTACGGCAATCACATCGTTATGGAACACGCCTTGGTCAATCACATCGGGGTTCTGCTGAATATAAACCGTGCCGTTATCATCTAATTGATGCAGACGGGCAACCGCTTGTGATGCTTCGAGTGTCTGACGAGCTGGAAACTTTTGCGGCTTTGGCGCAGATGGATTGGTGGCCTCCTGACCATAGACAAATAGCTCAACACCAGCATGTCCATACTCACTGCATAAACGCGTATGGTTAGCCGCGCCTTCATCACCAAAGCTGGTATGTTCTGGAAGATGTTGGTGATGTTTGAAATAACGGCTATCGTTAAACGTAGCTTGAAGTATGTTACCTGTCGTCGTAGGTTCAATACTGCGGTGTAACTTGTCGACAAGATTGGCCGGGGTAAAGTGTAATTTACCGTCATGGGTATCAGCGCTAGGAGATACGGTGGCAGCGTTAGCGGTCCACATGCTTGATGCACTGCAGCATGCACGTAGAAGCGCAGGAGCTTCTTTCGCAGCTTTATTAAGGATTTCAGCATCTGTGCCAGAAAAACCAATTCTGCGTAGTGTGTGTAAGTCTGGGCGCTCTTGAGGGGCAAGCATTCCTTGAACTAAACCGAGATCGGCTAGCGCTTTTGCTTTTTTGAGTCCTTGTTTAGCAGCATCTTTTGGGCTTGAGGTTGCGGCGGCGTTATTTAATGAGGCGACGTTGCCAAATGATAAACCTGCGTAATTGTGCGTTGGCCCAACGAGTCCGTCGAAATTCGCTTCAAAATGCTTCATTCTTGTTTTCCTTAAGGGTAGCTCAGGTTGTAATATCTTTTCTGAGTTGTAATTATTACGGTCAGTATACTTAAGCGACAGTGCCGCACAAGCGAGTTTAAATTGACAAAAACACTGAATTTGAATTGAAATGCACACCGATGACTTGCTTGATGACTAATAATGAAATATTAGTTTTTAAATACGCACTATTTTTTTTCACATTTATTTCAAAAATGGTTAAAAATTGATACTCCAGTACAAATAAAAGAGGGATTAGCTTGAAACTCTGTACACAACCCTCTATATATGGAGCCAAATTTCCGATTTTTGAGACTCGTTGGCGCAAATTAATCTATGGGTAAATCGCTAGTAATCGTCGAATCACCGGCCAAAGCCAAGACTATTAATAAATATCTAGGCAAAGATTTCATCGTTAAGTCGAGTGTAGGTCACATCCGTGATCTGCCAACATCATCGAGTTCAGACGCTAAAGTTGTCAGTAAGACAGCTGCTGAAGTCAAAAAGATGTCTCCAGAGGAGAAGGCTGAGTATAAGAGTTTAAAAGCGAAGCAAGCTTTAGTTGCGCGCATGGGGGTCGATCCAGAAAAAGGCTGGAAAGCAAACTATCAAACCTTACCAGGCAAAGAAAAAGTCGTTAAGGAACTCCAAACTCTGGCAGCGTCTGCTGACCATATCTATCTCGCAACCGATTTGGATAGAGAGGGAGAGGCGATAGCTTGGCATCTACAGCAAGTGATTGGTGGAGATGAGTCACGTTATCAGCGAGTAGTTTTTAACGAAATTACCAAGACAGCGATTCAAGATGCATTTAGCCAGCCATCGGTGCTAGACACCAATATGGTTAATGCACAACAGGCGCGTCGCTTCTTAGACCGTGTTGTTGGCTTTATGGCTTCTCCACTATTATGGAAGAAGGTCGCCCGCGGTCTGTCTGCTGGGCGTGTACAGTCTGTTGCCGTCCGCCTTGTGGTTGAACGCGAAAGTGAGATTAAAGCCTTTGTGCCAGAAGAGTTCTGGGATGTTCATGCTGAACTCAATACCTTAACCGACGACCTGCTAAAAATGCAGGTGGTTAAATTCCAAGGTAAAGCATTCAGCCCTGTCAACGAAGTCGAAGCGCAAACTGCAGTTAGTCAGTTATCTCAGTCCAGCTTTGTGGTTGCCGCTCGTGAAGACAGAGCGACATCGAGCAAACCATCGGCACCTTATATTACATCGACGTTACAGCAAGCTGCGAGTACGCGCTTAGGCTTTGGTGTGAAGAAGACTATGATGATGGCACAACGCTTGTATGAAGCGGGCCACATCACTTATATGCGTACCGACTCGACTAACTTAAGCCAAGAAGCGCTCGATAACGTGCGTGACATGATTGGTAAAGAGTATGGCGACAACTACCTGCCTGAATCACCTATTCGTTATGGCAGCAAAGAAGGCGCACAAGAAGCCCACGAAGCGATTCGTCCTTCAAATGTAAAAGTGAGTGCAGCGTCGCTATCAGACATGGAGCGGGACGCACAGCGCCTATACGAGCTTATTTGGCGTCAGTTTGTGTCTTGTCAGATGACACCTGCAAAATATGATGCGACTCGCCTGACTGTAAAGGCAGGTGATTATGAGCTTAAAGCAACGGGTCGTACGCTTCGTTTCGATGGTTGGACGCGCGTTCAAACTGCCATTAAGAAGAAAAATGAAGAAGACAACACTTTGCCATACGTGGCACAAGGTGATGCCGTCACGCTAAAAGAGCTACTACCTAAGCAGCACTTTACTAAACCTGCACCACGTTACAGTGAAGCGTCTTTGGTTAAAGAGTTAGAAAAGCGTGGTATTGGTCGTCCATCTACTTACGCTACGATCATTTCAACTATCCAAGACCGTGGTTATGTGAAAGTTGATAACCGTCGCTTCTTTGCAGAAAAGATGGGTGAAATCGTTAGTGATAGCTTAGTGGGTAGCTTTGAAGATCTAATGAGCTACGACTTCACTGCTAGCATGGAGCAAACATTAGATGATGTTGCTCAAGGTAAGCTTGAGTGGAAAAAAGTACTCGATGGTTTCTATAAAGACTTCACTAAACAATTAGAAGTCGCTGAATTACCACCGGAAGAGGGCGGAATGCGCCCGAACGAAATGGTGATTACCGATAACATCAAGTGTCCAACCTGTGGCCGCCCTATGGGCATTCGTACCGGTACGACTGGTGTATTCCTAGGTTGCTCTGGTTATGCATTACCACCAAAAGAGCGCTGTAAAACAACGTTGAACTTAACGCCTGGTGAAGAGGCTGTGAGTAGCGGTGAAGACGCTGAAACTGAAGCTCTACGTGCTAAGCATCGCTGTGGGATCTGTGGCACAGCCATGGATAGTTACTTAATCGATGAAGCTCGTAAATTACACGTATGTGGTAACAACCCAACATGTAATGGTTATGAGGTAGAAGCGGGTCAGTTTAAGATTAAAGGTTACGAAGGGCCTATTATTGAGTGCGATCGTTGTGGCAACGATATGGAGCTTAAAAACGGTCGTTTCGGTAAGTATTTTGGTTGTACAAACACTGAGTGTAAGAACACGCGTAAGCTGCTTAGGAGCGGTGAGGCTGCGCCACCAAAAGAAGACCCTATTCACTTACCTGAACTTAAGTGTACTAAGTCTGATGCATATTTCGTGTTAAGAGATGGTGCGGCGGGGATCTTCCTTGCGGCGAGCACATTCCCTAAATCACGAGAGACTCGTGGCCCGTTAGTCGAAGAGCTAGTGAAGTACCGTGAGCTGTTATGGCCTAAGTACCAGTATCTTGCCGATGCGCCAGTGGCTGACGATGACGGTAATCTTGCATCTGTACGCTTTAGCCGTAAGACTAAAGAGCAGTACGTTGCAACAGATGTTGATGGTAAGGCGACTGGCTGGACATCAAAGTTTGTTGATGGCAAGTGGGTGACAGAGGCAAAAGCCAAGCCTAAGCCTAAGGCCAAAGCAAAACCTAAAGCCAAGCCAAAAGCTAAGGCGACCAAAGCCGAGTAATTGACTTAAAGTGCAACAAAAAGTCATAAAAAAGCCCCGATAATTCGGGGCTTTTTTTTGTGTTCATCTTTAGGCTAGTAATTGTTTCTAGTTACGGTTTATTAAAAATGTTTAGTATAATTATCAGTCAAGCTACTTAAATCAAACAGAAGCTTTTTGGTTACCATTTCTTCTTTGGCTGGAACAAGACATCGATATCATCGTCATCTTCTTTAGCTTTGATACGTATGGGCTGAGCCGACATCTGGGCGCCAGTGATCTCTTCAAGCATCGCCTTGGCTTCTTCTACTTTTAGACCGATAAACGGATCATTTGGGGTCTGTGCTTTAATCGTATGCAGGGTCGCTAAGGCCTTAGTGACCATCTGTTTGGCCGAGCCATACTGCTTCATAAAGCAGGCTGCTCGGCTTCTCCCTAGCATAGAGTCAACGTTGATACGTAGCTGCAAGCTATCGATACGCTGCTCCTCTTGACTAAAAACGCTCGGCTCAACTTTGCCCTTGTTATGTTCGGCACGAAGAATAGCTTTCATCTTTTTAAGCGTTTGTACCAGAGTCAGGATTTGGCGATCACTGTCAGGCAAGCGAAATAATTCGATAGCTGGCGCTGGCTTTGGTGCAGACTGCAGTGCTTGGATCTGGCCACGTAAATCAATTAAACGACGTTCGTAATCGCTAGTCTGGTTGCGAGCAAGCGGTAGTGCACTGGTCAATGCATCTTCAACTCTTCGGTACAGAACAAGAATGACACTCGAAGAGCAAGGGATGAGTCCAGTGTTGGATAACACTTCTTCAGTTTCATCTATTATTGCGCGATGACGTGCCAGTTCACTACGCCTTTCTGATTCGACACGCGCTTTATGTTGCTGAATGATGCTAATGCCGATCACCAAGAGTAATAAGGTGCCGAGTAAGATCAAGACTGACGCAAATATCATAGCAAAACCAATAAGTGTACAATTCGACTAATGCTACTATAAATCAATATTCTAGGGTAGTAATCTTCATCATGCATTATTCTATAATCTCTTCGCAGAGATTAACTATTGTGCTATATTCCATTTGATTTAATTATAGCGTTGTACTATAACCAATAATTATACTCGAATGGATCATAACTCATATATTTAGACAGGTTTTTAGCCTGCCCATCACAAGGATATAAGATGAAGTTGCAGCAACTTAGATATATTGCTGAGGTTGTAAATTACAATCTCAATGTTTCTGCTACTGCAGAAAATCTGTATACATCTCAGCCGGGTATAAGCAAGCAAGTAAGAATGCTTGAAGATGAACTTGGGATCCAGATTTTTGGCCGCAGTGGTAAACATTTAACCCATGTTACGCCTGCTGGCCAGCAAGTGATCAATATCGCCAACGACATCTTAGGAAAAGTTGAAAGTATTAAGAAAGTGGCTGAAGAGTATACTAAGCCAGATCAAGGCGAGCTCAACATCGCGACCACAGATACTCAAGCAAGATATGCTTTGCCGCATATCATCCAAGGTTTTATTGATCGCTATCCAAAAGTTAACTTGCACATGCATCAAGGCACGCCATCACAGATCAGTGAGTTGGCCGCGAGAGGTGACGCTGATTTTGCTATAGCGACTGAAGCTATGCACCTCTATAGTGACTTGATCATGTTGCCTTGTTATCACTGGAATCGTTCGATTGTGGTTACGCGTGATCATCCGCTGGCGGCGAGAAGCAATATTAGTATCGAAGATCTCGCACGCTTCCCATTGGTCACTTATGTATTTGGCTTTGACCGTGCTTCAGAAATCGAAAAGTCCTTTAATCGCGCTGGGCTAGAGCCAAGAGTGGTCTTCAGTGCGACCAGTGCCGATGTACTTAAAACCTATGTGAGACTTGGGTTAGGGGTGGGTGTGATCGCTTCTATGGCGATTGACGAGCATATGGATAAAGATTTAGTGGCAATTGATGCAAGCCATCTATTTGCCCATAGCACCACTAAGATTGGCTTCAGAAAGGGTAACTTCCTGCGTACTTATATGTATGACTTTATAGAACATTTTGCGCCACACTTGACTAGACCTGTAGTTGAGCAAGCCGTTGCACTGAGAGACGCACAGCAGATTGAAGCTATGTTTGAAGATATAGAACTTCCCGTTAGGTAGTTATACTGAGAGCTGTCACTGATAATAAAAAACCTCGCAATAGCGAGGTTTTTGTTTTTAAGTGCTTTGGTAAAAAGTGAGCCCAAAGACAGTAATTAGCACTCGACGATATTCACCGCAAGACCACCTTTGGCAGTCTCTTTATACTTACTACGCATATCTTTACCTGTATCCATCATGGTCTTAATCACCTTATCGAGTGAGACTTTATGGTTACCATCGCCGCGCATTGCCATACGTGAAGCGTTAATCGCTTTTACCGCCCCCATAGCATTACGTTCAATACAAGGAACTTGTACAAGGCCGCCTACAGGGTCACAAGTTAAGCCTAGGTTATGCTCCATGCCGATTTCAGCTGCATTCTCAACATGTTCAACAGTGCCGCCCATGATCTCAGTCAGAGCCGCTGCAGCCATAGAGCAAGCTACGCCAACTTCCCCCTGGCAACCCACTTCAGCGCCAGAGATAGAAGCATTCTTCTTATAAAGAATACCAATGGCAGCAGCCGTCAGTAGATAGCGATTGCAAACGTCTTGGTCAACTTCTTGAACGAACATGTCGTAATAACATAATACCGCAGGAATAATCCCTGCTGCGCCGTTAGTCGGTGCGGTAACAACACGATCGCCAGCGGCATTTTGCTCGTTAACTGATAGGGCAAATAGGTCGACCCAATCCATAGCGGTTAGCGGATCGACGCAGTTCTTGCCTTCGGCTTTTAAACGACGATGTAGCGAAGGTGCACGGCGTCTCAGTTTTAAGCCTCCAGGAAGGATGCCTTCCTTTTGGTAACCGCGCTCAACACAGGTCTTCATGGTTTGCCAGATTTGCCACAATTGATCATTGATCTCGTCGGCGTCGGCAATGCTAAGTTCATTCATCATCATAAGTGATGAAATGCTGAAACCATTTTCAGTACAGAGCTCAAGCAGTTGTTGCGCTGAATCAAAGTCAAAAGGGGCTGATTGAATCGGTGCTGCCGGGGATGCATCTTGTGCTTTGATTTCATCTTCATCGAGAATGAAGCCACCCCCTACAGAGTAATAGGTGCGATCATAGATGCACTCGCCGTCTTTATAGGCATATAAGGTCATGGCATTGGCATGAGCTGGCAGGCTTTTGCGCCTGTGGTAGGTGATACCGTCTGCGCGAGTAAAGAGTACTTTTCGTCCGCTTGCAAGTGTTAGCAGCCCGGTGTTTTTTACTTGCTCTAAAATGGCATCAATGCTGTCAGTATCTACTGATTCTGGCGCCTCTCCCATAAGCCCTAAAATGACGGCTTTGCCAGTGCCGTGACCTACCCCTGTTTGCCCTAAAGAGCCAAACAGCTCTGAACGTAATTCATCAACGCTATCGAGAATATTTAACTGCTGCAGTTGCTCAATAAAAACGTTGCCCGCTTTCATTGGACCTACAGTATGAGAACTTGACGGCCCGATGCCGATTTTGAACATGTCGAATACACTAATCATGCTAAACCTTTATTGCTCTAGTCGTTATAGTTATGACCAACTTCACTAAGAGATGAGGTAATGGAGGAATACCCATTATCTTGGTATATTTCACTTATTGAGCGTGAAAATACTATGCTTGATGTTAATCTTAGTAGCTTGAATTAATTGGTGTTAAAAAGTATCCCATACTTTAGGTTTTTCTCTATCATTAGTTTTTTGTATGCAATTTCTACACATTAGATAATCTAATTACATTTTGGTTGGTTTAATGCTGTTTTTTTGTTTTTAAATTTGTGCTAGCTGCTGTTTCACATGCATTTATTTAAGAATTTTGCGTTCAAGCGATAGAATGTGTTTTTTAAGTTTTGCTAGGTTAGATTTTCAAGAGATTAAAAATTTAGAGGGTTATATGAGTTATTTGATGTTAGATATCGAGTCAACGGAGCTGAGTGCTACGGAATCATCGCAGTTAACTCATCCCATGATAGGCGGCTTAATTTTGTTTAGTCGTAATTATGTCAGCAGGACTCAGTTAATCACCCTCATTAAGTCAATACGCGCTATTCGCCCTGATATTCTGATTGCAGTCGATCATGAAGGTGGCAGAGTGCAACGCTTTCGAGAAGGGTTTACTGTGTTACCTGCAATGGGAGATATTCTTCCTGCAGCCAAAGGAGATATGACGCAGGCCAAGAGCTGGGCTACCGAGCTAGGTTACTTGATGGCGATAGAACTGCTTGCTGTTGACATCGATTTAAGCTTCGCGCCGGTATTGGATTTAAACGGTGTTAGCCAAGTGATAGGCACTAGAAGTTTCAGCCCTGACAAGGGGGAGGTTGCCGAGCTTGCTAGTGCTTTTATTGATGGCATGGAGCAAGCGGGTATGTGTGCCGTGGGTAAGCATTTTCCAGGGCATGGTAGCGTTGAAGCCGACTCTCATATTGCTAAGCCGGTTGATGAACGTACTCAAGATGAGATTTTTGCCAATGATATGCAGCCGTTTAAAACCTTAATCGCTAAAGACCGTTTACAGGGCATCATGCCAGCGCATGTGATTTATCCTAAGGTGGATAGCCAGCCTGCAGGTTTTTCTCCATTTTGGCTACAAGAGGTACTGCGTAAGCAGCTAGCCTTCAACGGCGTCATTTTCTCCGATGACTTAGGTATGAAAGGAGCGGCAGTGGCCGGTGGTTACACGGCTAGAGCGCAGGCAGCACTCGATGCCGGTTGTAATATGATTCTAGTTTGTAACGATAGCCGCGGAGCGACTGAGGTGTTAGATGGCGTTAATTGGCCCTCTGAAGATCAAGGCTTGAGTGCTAGCCTGTTAAAACCAGATCAGAGCCGAGTGGCCAAGGCCTTAGAAGACAGCGCTCGCTGGGAGCGGGCTATGGCCATCGCTCAAAGTTTGATTTAGCGCAAAACACAAGTTAGTTTGGCTTGCTAGCTTAGCAGTTAATAATATACGTGAAATTTTTAGGAGGACGAGAATGATCCTTTATCTTCATGGGTTTGATGCAACAAGCCCTGGCAATCATGACAAAATGCGTCAGTTGCAGTTTATTGACGATGACGTGCGCTTGGTAAGTTATAGCACCTTACACCCTAAAAACGATATGCAGTACTTGCTGAATGAAGTCAGCAAGCAGATCGCCTCTTCAGAGGATAAGTCGCCTTTGATTATTGGAGTAGGCTTAGGGGGATATTGGGCCGAGCGTATCGGTTTTTTAAATGGCATTAAATCGGTTCTGATTAATCCTAATTTGCTGCCTCAAGATAATATGGTCGGTCAGATTGACCGTCCAGAAGAGTACGCAGATATTGCGAACAAGTGCGTTAAAGATTTTCGCGCCTTAAATTCCGGCAAAGCACTGTGCATCTTGGCACGTCAGGATGATGTTAATGACAACGCCAATGTTGAGTCCACACTTAAAGATTATTATTCGATAGAGTGGGATGAAGAGCAGCAGCATAAGTTTGTCTCGCTAGCGAGTCAGCTGCAATGTATTAAGGCATTTAAAGCGAACTAGTCTCAGTTTGAGTCTTGTTAGAGCCACCAATGGTCATTAGATTATTGGTGGTTTTTTATTTTCAGCCCTAAACTACCTACCTCAGAAGGTAGATTCTTTACATTGATAGCCTCAAAGGAGCTATTCATACTGTAGGCAATTCACTTTGAATACATCAGGGGGAGCTTATCTTTGCTCATTGGGGGGCTTTAGGCTATGTTATTTCTTATACAGATTGATATTCGATTGTTTTGAATCAGAAATTGCTGCTATTTACCAAGATTCGACTGCTAGTGTGTTGAGTTGGTCGTACAAGGAATGTGTTATGAAGCGTGTCATCATTAAAATTTACGGTAAGGTACAAGGGGTTTCTTATCGTGATAATGCACTTGTTCAAGCCAATACTCTCGGTGTGACGGGGTACGTGAGTAACCTAAGCGATGGTTCGGTGCAAATCTTAGCTCAAGGAGGTCATCCTGCTGTGGATAAGCTGATTAGTTGGTGTTATATCGGCGCCCCAGCATCTAGGGTTGACGAGGTGGTTGTAGAAGAGGACGAGGCAGATGAGATCTACCTCGATTTTTCAATTATCCAGCTCTAATATGTAGCCTGTGGCAAGGTCGCGATTTCATCTGTTGACTTGTCAGTCATTGCACTCGGATGTTCCATTTTTCGAATCTGAATGATCATGCCCATTTTGGGGTGATCAAAGTAGTGGACTTCATCACTACGCACTCTGCGGTTTTGCTGCATCTCAATGGCATAGAGATAAGGTTTCGTCACTTCTTGACCCACCGTTTCATCTACACCGCCTTCTTCACGAGCGCTCATTAACGGCTCATTTTGTGTCAGGGTTATCGTCTTACTGCCTTCTTCGCGTAAGGTGAAATTAGTTTCAATAAACAGGTAATGCTGCAAATAAATATTTACCGTCCCATCGAGCTTCCAGATCGGTGTTTTGGTATCGTTTGAGAATTGACTCTGCATAAAGTCGAAGTTGCCAAACTCTGAAGCGCTAGTGTTAACCTCAATTGGTTGCCCGTTAAACTCATATTGCTCTGAGTAGTCATGCCCCGAGTATAGTTTGACAGGGATCGCTTGGCTGCGAGGGAGCATTGATTGTTGCCATGTCATATGCAAAAGGCTAGACGTGCCTTTTTCGCGAGAAATGGTCGCGATAATATCTTTGAATTGGCTTTGACTTTCAGCGAGTAACACCGCGCCATCACCTAAATGCGCAACGGCAGGCTGTGGGGCCGCAATTTGCATCGGTACATCGGCTAAAGCCTTATGGTTCGCTTTGCTAAGTTGCTCATTACAGTTCACGCTATCGGTTGCCCAATCGCTTGAAGTACAACCGTTAAGTCCCATGCTAACGGCTGTTAAGTCGGTGCTGACCATTGGAGTAATAAAGTCGACAGTCTTACGTGTACGAGCCTGTGCGACTTTAGCTGGCCACTGTTCAACGCTCGGTGCATCGCGCTCAAAGAGATAGACTTCGACCTCAAACCAACGTTCTTCTGCAGCGTTAGCGCTCACAGATAAGCTGGATAAAAGGCTAACAGCTAAAGCTGCGCTTAGCTTGTTTTTAGATAGTCTTAACACGGTTATTCTCCAAGACGATGTTGAAACAACTGCTCAATTAACAGTTTAAGTAGTGCGAGCCTGTCTTTCGCTGTTTCAGAAGGCATTGCAAATTTTAGCTTATTGGGGCCGTCCATTCGATATACTTGGGGCTGGCTCTGTAGCAAACCGATGATGAAGGTTGGATCAACCTTATTGTTTTCACCGAACTCTATACTACCACCTTTAGCGTGCATTTCGATTTTTCTTAAGCCTAACTGTGTGGCCAAGTGCTTATAAAGTGTCATCTCCATAAGATTCTTAGTCGCATCGGGTAACATACCGAAGCGGTCAATCAATTCAACTTTCATTTCATCGAGCGCTTTTGCGGTTTCGCAGTTAGCAATTCGCTTATACAGAGATAGACGAATATTCACGTCACCCACATAATCTTCAGGCAGTAGCGCAGGAATTCGCAGCTCGACTTCACATTGATGACGCAGCATCTGGTTTAGCGACGGCTCTTTACCTTGCTTAAGTGATTTCACCGCATCTTCTAACATTTCCATGTAGAGGGTAAAACCAATCTTGGAGATATGACCACTTTGTTCATCGCCAAGCAGCTCGCCTGCGCCGCGAATTTCCAAGTCTTGGGTTGCAAGCATAAAGCCCGCACCGAGATCTTCTAATGCACCGATGGCTTCTAGACGCTTGCGGGCATCTTTGGTCATACTTTTTGGATGAGGCGTCATCAAATAAGCATAGGCTTGATGATGAGACCGTCCTACACGGCCACGTAACTGATGCAACTGAGCCAGACCAAAGTTATCGGCACGCTCAATCACTATGGTATTGGCCGATGGCACGTCGATACCGGTTTCAATGATGGTGGTACACACCAACACGTTAAAGCGTTGATGATAAAAATCTGACATTACTCGCTCAAGCTCACGCTCACGCATCTGACCGTGGGCTGTCACTACTCGCGCTTCAGGCAGGAGTTCGCTTATCTCAGCCGCGCGTTTTTCGATGGTTTCGACGCTATTGTGCAGGAAGTAGACTTGGCCACCCCTTAAGATCTCACGAAGCAAAGCTTCACGAATGGTGGCTTCATCGTATTCTCTAACGAAGGTTTTGACAGCGAGTCGTTTAGCCGGAGGAGTGGCTATAATCGACAGATCACGCATGCCCGACATTGCCATATTCAAGGTACGTGGGATTGGCGTGGCGGTTAAGGTTAAAATATCGACATTGGCTCTGAGCGCCTTAATCTTCTCTTTCTGTCTTACCCCAAAACGGTGTTCTTCATCGATGACTAGCAAGCCTAAGTTTTCAAACTTGGCCTCAGACTGCAGCAGTTTATGAGTACCGATCACGATATCGACTTTACCATCGAGCAGCTCTTTCATCACTTGAGTCTGCTCTTTCGCAGTCTTAAAGCGCGACATTACCTCAATCTTGAATGGCCAGTCGGCAAATCTGTCTTTAAAGTTCTCGTAATGCTGCTGAGCGAGTAGGGTAGTAGGCACTAAAATGGCGACCTGTTTACCATCGTTTACCGCGACGAAAGCGGCGCGCATGGCAACCTCGGTCTTACCAAAGCCCACATCACCACAAACCAGTCTGTCCATGGCTGTAGGTGAGCGCATATCTTCCAGAACAGCTTCGATGGCAGTCTCTTGGTCAACTGTCTCTTCATAGGGAAAGCTATTGGCAAACTGCGCGTACTCTTCTAGGTCGATTCGACAAGCTTCACCGGGTCTTGCTTGTCTGCGAGCGTAGACATCCAGTAGCTCGGCGGCGACATCGCGAATCTTCTCAACCGCTTTTTTCTTGGCCTTAGCCCAGCTTTCATTACCGAGTTTATTGAGCGTCGCCTCTTCATCGGGACCAACGCTATAACGGCTGATTAAATTAAGTGCTGCTACGGGCACATACAGCTTATCGCCACCTGAGTATTCAAGCACCAAATACTCGGCGACTAAGCCGCCAGTATCTAAGGTTTCTAAACCTTGATAGCGCGCTACACCATGATCTAAGTGAACAATAGGTTGACCCACTTTGAGCTCGGCCAAGTTTTTAACCAGAGCATCTGAGCTGATCTGACGCTGTTTATCACGGCGGCGACGCTGTGAGATCCGTTGACCAAATAGCTCAGTTTCACAAATTAAACTGAACTTGCCGCCGGTTTTCTTCTCAATGATGCAGCCTTGAGCAAGAGGAGACACTATCAGTCCTACTTTTGCCTTGCTGGCTACAAACTCGTCGAAGTGATTAAACAGCTTAGGCTTAATGTTGATCTTGCTAAGTAGCTCTAAAAGCGCTTCGCGGCGTCCCTCAGATTCGGCGCTAAATAACATTCTATCGCCAAGTGCTGCGTATTTTTCCAGCTCGGCTAACGGCTGTTTGAGTTTATGGTTTGCGCCAATTTCCGGTAACTTACTGGCTTTAGCATGGGCTGCCGTGCCTGTGTAGGCTTCATCTTTAAGCCCAAAGCGAGGATAGCCTTTAAAAGCTGAGAAGATCTGCTCGGTAAGCAAATATAACTCTTGTGGCGTCAGTAGCGGCCTTAATGGGTCGACACGCCTGTCTTCATAACGCACTTCGACTTCATGAAGGTGTGAGTGAGTCGCCGCTTCAATATCGCCTAGGGTGATCAGCTGAGTATTACTCGGCAGATAATCAAACAGAGTCGAGGTCTCATCAAAAAACAGTGGCAGATAGTTTTCAATACCGGCCGGCATGGTCTTCTTACTGACCATCTGATAAATCGAGCCAGGCTCTTTGACTAATACCTCGAAGCGGCGGCGGTATCTTTGTCTAAAGCCTTCAATCGCCGCGTCATCGGTAGGGAACTCTTTCGCCGGTAACAGACGAATTGCATTTATCTCTTTACTCGAGCGCTGAGTTTCTGGATCGAAATGTCGAATGGTTTCCACTTCATCGTCGAATAACTCGATTCTAAAGGGTTGGCTCGATCCCATAGGGAAAATATCGATGATAGAGCCACGCACGGCAAATTCGCCATGTTCATAAACTTGCTCAACCACATGATAGCCAGTGTTAATGAGCTGTTCACGAACATCCATTAGGCGGTATTTGTCACCTTTTTCCAGCATCAACACGTTACCTGTTAGGAACGATTGTGGCGGCAGGCGCACCATGAGTGTAGTGATCGGGACAATGACAACGGCGTGTTGCGCCTGAGGAATACGCGATAACGCTTCAAGTCGCTGTGAGACTAAGTCTTGGTGCGGTGAGAAGCTGTCGTAGGGAAGTGTTTCTCTATCGGGAAAAAGCCAGATCGGTATTGATTGCTCACTGAGCAGGTAGCTAAGCTCAGTTTCTAGGCTGATTGCGTTAGGCGTATCCGCGGTCACCACTAAGGTCACCCCTAGATGTTGCTTAGCAATATTCGCGATGGTTAGCGCTTGTGCCGCGCCGCCCAGTGTACACAGCGTTTGGGCCAGTTTGGCACTCTTGACCGCTGGTGGAGTCAATACAGAAAAAGAATTCATTAAGGCGAGGAAACAAGTCCAGATAGCAGTAAACTTGCTAAGTATTGTAGAGGCTTGTCTCAGCGCATGCCAGTGAAAATTCTTTTTAGGTTAGCGTGATAACTGTCGTAGCTTGAGTTGTTTTTGCTGCAAACTTAGGCTGGCTTTAACCAACTGTTCAACGTCGCTATCTTGGATCACACTAAAGCTTAGCTCCACTGCATATTGCGCCGTGTTAGGATCATCAGCGTTTTCGATCGGTGAGCAGCCATTGACTTTAGCTAAGCAGAGCAGGGCGACTAGCTCTTCTTTGATGTGTAGCGTCACCTGGTACTCTTGCCCGAGTACTAAAGGCGATGGGCTAATCAGCGTGATGCCGCTGCCACCAAATTGCTTGCCGATGTAATGGGTGCCTTGGTATTCCTCTTTCGCCATGATGTGTTGTAGCACCATGTCGATTTTACGCGATTGCAGCTTTAAAAATTCCACGACGGTTTTTGCATCGTCATCGAGATGACGCAGCTGTAATAGACAGTCTGATTCGAGAGCCTTCACGTCACTAATCAGCTGTAAGCTAGTCGGAAACATAAAGCTCAACTGCTCAGCTGATGGCAGCGGCTTGGCTTCGTCCCAAGGACACAAATAGACATCAAATGGGTGATTAATACTAAAATAGGCGCTAGAGTCAGTTAACAATGGGGTTGCCTCTTGTTTTTAGGGGGCTAATACCCCTATTATCGTGCGCATCTTTATGATTTAGCAAGGTTAGACATTCAAATGTCTGACTGTTTAAGCGAGTATTGGGACTTTTTTGTGAAGCCTTGAGTAATACTTGTCTCGTTTCAGTCGCCGTTAACACAAAGTTATAATGGCAATTGAGCTCTGCATCATTTGATTTTATTTAGGTTTTTTTAATGAATCTTTCATTATCGTTTTATATTGGTTATCGCTACTGGCGATCCCGTAAAGCCAACGCATTCGCATCATTTATTACTATTTTTTCTGTTTCTGGCATTTTACTCGGTGTAGCGGCATTGATTGTGGTCAGTTCGGTGATGAATGGCTTAGAGAACCAGCTTAAACAACGAATTTTAGGGGCTGTGCCGCAATTAACCGTGCACTCGCAAACGGCCATCGAGAATTGGCCAAGCCAAGTGGAGAAACTAAGCCAACTTCCGGGCGTTCAGGGCGCAACCCCAAGTATATCGACCCAAGCCATGGTGCAGTCGCCGAGTAATATAGGCGCCGCGCAGGTGTATGGCATCTATCCTGAGCAGGAAAAAACACTACTAAATACCACTAAGCGAGTTTACTCGGGAGATTTTGATGCCTTAGAGTCGGGGAAATACCGGGTTATTTTAGGCGCTGAGTTAGCCCGAACACTCGACGTTGCGCCTGGGGATAAAATTCGAATTCTTAGTGGTGATGGCGTTGTGTATACGCCATTGGGGCCGGTGCCGAGTCAACGTAAGTTCACCGTGGCGGGTGTTTTTGAAATGGGCTCACAAGTCGATGCGACTCTGGCCTATGTTCATCATGATGATGCTCAGCGACTGATGCGTCAAAAGGCGGGAGAGGTCAAGGAGCTGCGTCTATATCTCGATGATCCTTTCAATGCCGCCAAAATGGCGCCAGAGGTCGTTGCGCAATTTGCCACTCCCGTGACGACGACCGATTGGCGTGACACCTATGGACATCTGTTTGGGGCGGTGAAGATGGAAAAGAACATGATGTCTTTGATGCTTAGTCTCATTATTGCCGTTGCAGCCTTTAATATCGTTTCCGCCCTGGTGATGATGGTGGTGGATAAAACTACGGATGTTGCGGTACTCAAGACCCAAGGTCTGACGACGGCGAATGTGATGGGCATTTTTATGATCCAAGGCTCACTCAACGCGGTCATAGGTCTTATATCCGGCGTGGCAGTCGGCAGTTTATTAACCCTCAACCTCAACACCATAACTCAGGCTCTTGGGATCTCTATCTTGGGTGCAGGGCAGAATCTGCCTGTTCAACTTGAGTTGAGTCAATTGACTTGGATTGTTGTCGGCACCTTAGTGATGACATTGGTGGCCACTGTTTATCCTGCAATTAGAGCGGCTAATGTGCAGCCAGCGGCCGCACTCAGGTATGAGTAGCTTAGATACGAGCAGCGGGGATATGAGTAAGCGGCGATATGAATAAGCCAGAATACAAATTAGCGGTGATACGAGTCGGCCACGAATAAGATATGAATAGCGAGTTAAAAATGAATCAAGAATTACTGCTACAAGTTAGTCACGTTAGCAAACGTTATCAAGAAGGCTCAGTCGATACCCAGGTTTTACATGACGTTGAGCTACAAGTCTTTAAAGGCGAGCAATTAGCGATTGTGGGTAGCTCAGGCTCGGGCAAGAGTACCTTACTGCATATTATGGGGACCCTAGATAGCCCAACGAGTGGTAGCGTGACCATGTTAGGCGAAGACTTATATAAACTGTCGAGCCAGCGTCAAGCACAGATCCGCAACGAGAACCTTGGCTTTATCTATCAGTTCCACCATCTGTTACCGGAATTTACTGCTCTTGAAAATGTCTCAATGCCAGCGCTTATTCAAGGTAAGAGTCGAAAGCAAGTAGAGGCCAAGGCCAAATCCCTGCTTGAGCGAGTGGGGCTAGCCCATCGACTGAGTCATACTCCGGCCGAGATGTCGGGCGGTGAACGCCAACGAGTGGCGATAGCAAGAGCCTTGATTAATGATCCTAAGTTAGTTTTGGCCGATGAGCCGACAGGTAATTTAGATGCGAATAGTGGCGAAGCCGTTTATGAGCTGATCACCGAGCTTGCGGCGCAGCTTGGCACCGCATTTGTTGTGGTCACCCATGATCAAAGCTTAGCTGCCAGAATGGATAGACAGCTGCATATGAAAGATGGCCACCTAGTGCAAGCTGAGGAACTAACTGCATGAAAGCCTTGTTAGCGATGTGGGTGGGCTGGCGTTTTTACTTTGCCCGCCAATCGAATCGATTTATTAGCTTTATCTCTTTCGCCTCAACGGCAGGCATTGCTCTTGGAGTTGCTGTGCTGATTGTGGTGCTCTCGGCTATGAACGGCTTTGAAAAAGAGTTAGAGCAGCGTCTATTAGGCGTGGTGTCCCATGGTGAGCTAATTGGCGTTAACGAACCTATTCATCAATGGCAATCGATAGTCGAAGATGCTAACAAGATCCCCGGTATTGCCGCCGCAGCGCCGTTTGTGCGTATGCAGGGGCTCGTGCAGAAGGTTGGCGGCTTTCAAGGCCTGACCGTGCTAGGGGTCGATGTCGACACAGAGGCGAACGTTTCCAATATTAAGCAATTTATGTCACCTGAAAGCTGGCAGAGTCTTGCTCAGCAGGGCAGCAATAATATCGTCTTAGGTAAAGGCTTGGCTAAGAGTCTCGATTTAAAAGTTGGTCAGTCCCTTAGCTTGTATATGCCCAATATTAATAACCAGTCACAAAATAGGATCGGCGCGGCAAAGAGTCACCGTTTTGTGGTCTCGGGGATTTTTGAACTCGGTGGTGAGCTGGATATGACCACGGCTTATATTCCGATGCAGTATGCAGCTAAGACCTTAAAGCTTGGCGACAGTGTTTCTGGCGTGCGCATTAAAGTGGACGATGTGTTTGCCGCACCAAGGCTCATTCGCGATTTAGGTTATAGCCAACAGCAGTATGTGTATATTTCAGACTGGACTCGCACTCAAGGCCACCTGTATCAAGATATTCAGTTGGTGCGCATGGTGATGTACTTAGTGTTGGCGCTAGTGATAGCGGTGGCTTGTTTTAATATCGTGTCGACTTTAGTGATGGCGGTGCGTGACAAGCAGTCTGAAATTGCGATTTTACTTACCATGGGCATGAAGAAAGCCTCAATCATGCTGATTTTTATCGTTCAAGGGGCGTTTAATGGCATTTTAGGTTGCGCAATCGGCGGCGTGTTAGGGACGTTAATCGCGCTAAACTTAAGTGCAATAGCCCGTGGCATAGAGTCGTTATTCGGGATCCAACTGTTATCTGCCGATGTCTATTTTATTGACTTTTTACCCTCGCAGCTTAAAGGCGGCGATGTGGTGACGGTTATCGCACTAGCCTTTGTGATGAGCGTTATTGCGACTCTATATCCCGCATGGAAAGCCAGCCAGACCCCGCCAGCAAGAGCATTAGCGGGCCGTTAGAGGTAATTGATAAATACAGATAAAGCCAGCGGATGCTGGCTTTATTTCTAACTGCTATTGCTTAAGCCAGTCAAGGGCGTCGGATTCATTGTCAAAGTAGCGCGTCTCTCCCGCAATAAACCAGTTTCCTATTTTTGAGGCAAGCTCTTGCCAGCCCTTATTACCATAGAGCGCAATTTTAACGAATTGATTGCCATGCTTAAGTCCTAGCTTTAAATCATCCCAAGCGGCGCTCAGCTCCCAACCTTCAAGCTCTGTCGCATCAAAAAATGCCTTGATTTTCGGATGTTTCACTTCAGATAGTGCTGACTCTATTACCGGTGTCATAGCGAGGTAATCGCTATGGGTTAACTTGCCTTTGGCTTTGAGTGTGAGAAAAAACTCATCATTGATTCTCTCGATGCCGATGGAAAATCCGTGTCTTAGGGCTGTCATTGCTACTCTCCTTAGTTAGATTTCTGAGTTGTGTTCTTGATTAAATGTCAGGTTTGTTAATTCATTAGTTTGTATAAGCAAGATTCAAGTCGTTAGCGGCTAATCGCATTGCTATCAAATGGTATCGCGTTTATGCTTTCGGGCAGTTTAGTGACCCGTGTTAGAGCAAACCTGCTTTTGGGTGCGAGCTTAATATTTGAGCTTAATATTTGAGCTTAATATTGGAGCTTAGTATTAGAGCTTAGTATTCGGGCTTAAGGTTTGGGTTCGGGTTTGAGTTTGGGTTTGAGTTTAGGTATAGAAGAGCTTGGAGATAAAACCAAGTCAAAAGGAGTAATAATGGATCAGCAAGCATATGCAATCGGTGTGAAGGGACAGAAGTGGGGCGGGGCAGAGAAGGCTCAGTGGTTTAACGCCCAAAAAATTAAACGCTCATATCAAGAGGAAGTCGTGAGCAAAATCCTTGGGCTTAAGGACCGTTTTGAGCTTGCACAGTACGGCTCTCTTTCCTATGACGTAGAGCGCTATCCTTTGTTTGCTGTGAAGTCGTTAAACTGGGATATGAGCAAGCCAACCATATTAGTGACGGGTGGTGTCCACGGCTACGAAACCAGTGGTGTTCAAGGCGCTATTCGTTTTATCGAAACCCAAGCGGCAGATTACGCTAAGCACTTTAATATAGTTGTGGCGCCTTGTATCAGTCCTTGGGGTTATGAAACCATTAATCGCTGGAATCCAAACGCTGTCGATCCTAACCGTTCTTTCTATCAAGATAGCCCTGCAGAAGAGTCTGCGGCCTTGATGACGCTTTTAGCGGGACTCGGAGCTGAGGTTTTTGCCCATATCGATCTACACGAAACCACAGATACCGATAACAGCGAATTTAGACCCGCATTGGCAGCGCGTGATGCCGTAGAGCACACAAACTGGAATATACCAGATGGCTTTTACTTAGTCGGTGACACCATTAATCCACAAGATGCATTTCAAACGGCAATGATCAAATCGGTCGAGCAGGTGACGCATATCGCGCCTGCCGATGAAAGCGGCAAATTAATCGGTGTTGAACTCGCTCAGTTTGGCGTTATTAACTACGCGACGAAAGCGTTAGGATTATGCGCGGGCGTGACTGATGCAAAATATGTCACTACAACAGAGGTCTATCCTGATAGTCCGCTTGCCGATGATGAGAACTGCATTCTGGCACAGGTTGCTGCGATAACGGGTGGGCTGGACTACTTGTTAACGCTGTAATTTCGAGTTTGAATATTAGTTTTTAAAGCCCTATTACCAAGGCCTCGTCATTTAGACGAGGCTTTTTTGTCTATATCTTGGCTGGTTGTTATGCAATACATTTGAAATCAAAGACCATTTTCAGTTAACCTGTTTGCAACAATAATTAGAAATATCAAGCAAAAGGAAATTTGCAAATGAGTATCAATGCAAGCCTATTAGGTGAATTTATCTTCCAGATCCTGTTAATCGCAATGTTAGTTATTGGCGGGATAAGCTTCTACCTAGGCAAACGTAAAACAACGACTCCTACACTTGTCGCGATAATCGGCACCATGCTGTCAATCATTCCCCCGCTAGGATTGATTTATGTCGCTGCTCTAGCGTTTAAAAAAGACATTCAAGCTTAGTGAAAATAATAAAAGCCTCTCAGGGGAGTTGATCCTATGTTTCTTATTTGCAGCTTTCATTTAATTTGTGGCTGATTTAAAGGAGTGGTCATGAGCATGGTTCTAGCTACAGCAGCTTTTGCGTTATCTCTTTCTGTACTTGCTCCCTTAATCCACAATAAACAACAAGCAAACCAAGAGATAGTCACTTGGTTTAAGCAATATCTATAACTTAAAACGAGCATTAAGTGGATCATTAACAGAAATGAGCAAGGAAAGCGCGATGAGAGTATTCTACGAGCTCTGGTTTTGGTTTGGCTTAATCATTTGCCCAATCATTTTTATTGCGAGTGTCTTCAATACTGGTCGATTACTCGGTCATTTGATTTATCGCTCTGAACCATTATTACAAGCATTGAGTACTGAGCCTCTTGAGTTAGTGGCGAGCTTAAGTCTTGTTATTTGCACTGGGTCTGAGTTTTATCGGGCATTTAATCGTGCAAAAGAGAGGAGCACTGCCTAAATTGCGAATAACAATCTGCCTGTTAGTGGCGAGATCGGCTAAGCAGGGCTTGGTTTTGGCAATATCCTAGACGGTAACAGCCTTTAATCAGTTAATAATTCTTAAAAGCGCAGCTTAGATAGTTGCGTTTTTTTTTGGCTTAAATTTAGGTGAACACAGCTTTGTTGCATAGGCAACAAAATGGGTGTATGCTTATTAATGTTGCATGCACAACAAAGCTCGTTACTAAGATAAGAGCTAAGGAAAGAGCTAAGGAAAGAGCGAGCAAGATTAAGTCTAGGCTGCAGTGAAACAGGCTAAAGATGCTAGAGCAGCGATATTTGCGGAGAGAAGATGAAAGATAAAATATACCAATATATTAGCTATGCAGTACTGGGTTTAGCCGTACTGTTTTCGCTGTTTTTGGTCACAACAGACAATATCGCTCCCTTCACGACACAGGCTGCTGTGCAAAAGAACGTGGCGACAATTGCCGCCGAAGTTGAGGGCGTTGTGACTCAGGTTTATGTCAAAAATGGCCAGCAAGTGAGTAAAGGGCAAGCATTATTTTCAATCGATCAAAGCCGATACCTTATTGCGGTAAAACAAGCACAGGCTGAGCTTGACCAAGCACTGGAGTCCAATTCTGCAAAAGGACAAGAGCTGGTCTCGGCTGAGCAGCTTACCTCCCAACGAGCCTTAGAGAAATTGAATGCCAGCCGTAAGATGAAGCGATATGAGTCATTATTGAAGCAGGGTACGGTTACTCAGCAAGAGTTAGAAGATACACAGCTGGCTTATAAAGTATCTGTCAGCACTGAGTCAGCGGCCAAAGCCGAAGTGAAGCGTATTCAGGTTGAGCTGGCAACAGAGCAAGATAATGCAGCGATTGAACTCGCTAAGGCTAAGCTGGCTCAGGCTCAACTCGATCTTGAACATACCGTCATTAAAGCCAAGCTTGCGGGTTCAGTGAGCAATTTGCAGCTGCAAACGGGAAGCTACTTAGCTGCAGGGGCCAGTGCAATGTTTGTAGTCAGTGATCAAGACACTTGGCTCAGTGCGGACTTCAATGAAAAAGGCATTGCTCACCTTAAAGCTGGCGCCCGAGTAGCTGTGGTTTTCGATGCACTGCCGGGCAAAGTGTTTCAGGGAAAAATACTTAATCAAGACAGTGCAATTTATGATGCATCGAGTCAGCTCGGTCAGCTAGCCGATGTGACTAACAGTGATCGCTGGATCAGAGAACAGCAGAAAATTCGCACTCGCATCAGCGTCAATGAGCAAAACCCGCAACTGATTTCGGGTTCTAGAGCCAGTGTGATGGTAGAAAATGGTAATTGGCTGGTGGATACTTGCGCCAAGCTCTGGATGCACTTAGTGAGCTATTTTCACTATATATATTGAGGCTAGCTAATTGCCCATTTATTAAACTTTAGTGGGGAGCCCTAATGTATTCATCAAAGAACATCTGTGGATTTGAGAATGTTTGAGCCTATAGCAAACAGTATAAAGGCCTGTTTTAAATCAAGCTCTGCTTTTGGTTTAAATGAGAGAAATGAAGCGATTAGAGTCACTCTAGTTATTACATTTTGCATGTTGGTTGGCAAAGTTTTTAATTTTGATTCTAGCGTTTACCTTGCGCTGTATCCAACCATCGTCATGACCAAAGTAAAAGACTACTGCTGGAGCAACCTAGTTCGCACTTTCGCTCCCACATTAGTGTGTGCCTGCGTGGCGTTGTTAGTTGTTGAACTGTTTCAGTCTCATCCTTTTGTTGTTTGGAGCATAAGTTTAATCTTTATTGATTGGATGCGTAAAAAAGCCGATACCCCCGCTAAGCGTGGAGGAATGATCATGCCGGTTTTTAACTGGATCTTGATTGTCATTTTTGCGCAATTTAGTAGCCAGAGCATGCCCGATAGAATCGGCGAAATTCTATTGTCTATGGTGATCACCGTGTGTGTAGCAAAGGCTGCCGTGTGGCTGTTCCCGGTAAACAGCAAGATAAGCCCTATGGCACTTAAGCCGCAAAGAGTGACCTATCAGCAAAGGCTTGTCACTATAGGCCTGATTGGCGCAGGAATAGCGTTATTAATGAATATCAATCTGCTGTCGGCAACTTTCTGTATGGTGCCAGTGATTGCGGCGGCAACCCAGAGTGATCGCCGTGCCTATAAAGAGGTGGTGTCACGCCGATTTATCACCCAAATTGGCGGCTGCGCCGTTGCTGTGTTAGTGAGTGTTTTACTGGCGGGTCATCAAGCGATTATAGGTTATTACGCGCTGATTGTTGCTGGTGCCATTTTTGCAATTGCTGCGATGATGGTTACAGGGCAAAATGCTCAGCGAGACATTCACGCTGATGCGCTTTTAGCCACAGTGCTGCCAATTCAACTCTATATCGCTACTATGAGTATGGGGTTAGAGAGTATCTTTCTCAGAGCGTGGGAATTGGCGGTAACCTTGGCGATATTATTTCTATTATTTCAGTTGTCGAACAAAAGAGAACACAATGTTACAAACAAGCCAGATAGTGCCTGAACTCGAAGCAAGTGCGTCATTTATGATGGGATTAGCCTATAAGCAATTTAGAACTCTGGCTAACCAAGCCTTATTGGCCAAACTTGGGATCAGCTTGGAGATGTTAGGGGCGTTAAAGGTGTTAGCCCATGGCGGTGAGATGCCTCAGCAAGGACTTGCTGAGGGGTTACTGCGTGAACGTTCTGCCACTAAGCGTTTAGTGGATAATTGTATAAAGCGCGAATTGGTGACTAGCTTTAAAAGTGAAACCAATAAAAAAGCTAAATATTTAATGATCACCGATAAAGGTTTACTGATAAAAGATCAGGCCGGCGCAATATTGTCCGAGATTATTGAACAGTTTTATGAGCCCCTAAGCACCCAAGAGCGAGATACCTTATTAGTGCTTTGCCGTAAGTTGATTAAAGACGATATTTATTTGGGCAATGATTAATGTTATCGGCAAAATTTTGGAGGACCTAGGACCTAGGACCTAGGACCTAGGACCTAAAAGCTGTTAGCACTCGAGTCTAGAGCCTAAAATCTATAACGTCTTATTCAGCCTAGAACCTAAAATCTACAACGTCTTATTCCGCTTCAGAAGCGATAACCGCTTTAATGCCCTGAGAGTGAACTTTGACGCAAATGCCATCTCTCTTAAAGGCGATAGTCGGATTCGCTAATCGCTCTTTATCACCTTTAGGTGAACTCATTTTCACCTTAATCTCGGTTTCCCCCGATAAAACAGCGGCAAGTTGCGGTGCATGAGCCAATAACGCTTGGCTCAGTGTGTCGCAATCTTTAGCGCCGCAGTCGAGCACCAACTCAATATGCTCCCAACCTTCGACAGGATAGACTTTGTCACTTGGGTAGGGCAGCTCGACACATTCAATCGCACTATCACCCATAATTAAAGGTGTATTTAGCTCAATGATTAGAATTGGGCGGCCGTTTATCATATTGTCTGAAATGATGTTACCGACCTTGGCAAACTCATGGCGCAGTTCATCTGCGGCCTCAGCGCTATTAACGCGAAGTGCGCTATGGTCACATTCAAGTTTGAGTGAGTCTAGGCCTAACTCTTGAGTAAATGCTTGTATGCGCTGGCTAAATGTCGGCCAGCTGCTAATTAATTCTTGGTAAGTCATAGGGTGTGCCTTAACGAAAATGGGCATGGAATAAAAAGTGGAAAAATAGCTGTTAATGGGAACAGTGACTGGCTCTTTAAGGCCAGATCTCAATTGGGGTGCCGGGCTCAATCGCTCGCCAAAGCTCGTCCATTTCGGCATTGGTGATCGCGATACAGCCATCGGTCCAATTATACATCTGGGCTTCTTCTGGAGTTAGGCTGGAATTTGGGTTTTCACCGTGGATCATGATCTGTCCGCCAGGGCTAATACCGAGCGCGTCAGCACGTAATTTGTCTTCATCATTTGGGTAGGAGATATGGATAGCGCGGTAGTAAGCACTATCCGACTTCTTATAATCCAGTATATAACGGCCTTCAGGGGTGCGTTGATCGCCCTCGGTCAGCTTGTGACCCACAGGATTATCCCCCATGGCGATGCGGTATTTCTTGAGCACCTTGCCTTGGCGAAGTATTGCCATGCTTGCTTCAGACTTGGTCACCACCACTAAGTCGGCTTTACCACTGGCCATAGCACTCGCAAATGTGGCGCTTGAAAAAAGGGTGCTTGAAATTAGCATCAGCAAACTGAGCGATAAAACAATAAAACGCATGAAAAACCTTGAGCGAAACGGCTAAAAAACGATGAGTGAATGGCTTCATATTACCTTAAAATCGCACTGGTGTTGATGGTAAAGGCTAAGATTATTTTTGAGCTCACCGAGTATGCGTGTCACACTATTCATATCACCAATCTTAAATGCCTTGATAAGTCAGATTAAACTGACCAAATCATCGCTAAATTTTTGCAAGGATTTGTTGTAAAAATGGCAACAGAGAAAGATCCAGAAAGTTCGTTAAAGCTTAAATTACGCCGGGTAATTTTCGGTACCGATACCCCTGCAGGGCGTTATTTTGATATCAGTTTAATGGTTTGTATCGTGATGAGTGTGCTGCTCGTCTTTCTTGATACCGTCGCCTCGGTTCATGAGCGTTATGGCGATATGATTGTCATTATGGAGTGGGGCTTTACCTTTATTTTTACCATAGAGTACATATTAAGACTCTACTGCTCGGCCAAGCCACTCAGTTACGCCAGAAGTTTCTATGGCGTGGTCGATCTGTTATCGGTATTACCGACTTATTTAGCCCTGTTCTTCCCTGGGGCAAGCTTCACCATGGTCATTAGGATCCTACGTCTATTTAGGATTTTTAGGGTGTTGAAACTGCTACGCTATTTAAGTGAAGGTAACCTGCTACTGCGTGCCATGATGCAGTCTAGCCGTAAGGTGTTTATCTTCTTTTTCTCGGTGAGTCTCATCGTTGTGGTGCTCAGCGCGGTGATGTACGTGGTTGAAGGACCTAACAATGGTTTTACCTCGATTCCTAAGTCGATTTACTGGACCATTGTGACCATCACCACCGTAGGTTATGGTGACATTACTCCGGGCACGCCGCTGGGACAGGCGATTGCGGCATTTACTATGTTGCTGGGTTACTCGATTATAGCTATCCCGACGGGTATTTTAACCGCCGAGATTTCACAAGAGATTGGCCGTACGCGAGATTTAAGACGCTGCAGTAACTGCCTGAAAGTTGGTCATGAAAATAATGCGCTCTACTGCGATCATTGCGGCAGTGAATTAGAGAGTGAGCTGTAAAAATACAATTAAAGGATTAGAGGTGTTATGGCTGTAGCCAAGTTTGTACAGGGATCGATTCTGCGCCATATTTTTGTGATGAGTTCCACCGCGGCTATCGGTATTTCGGCGCTGTTTGTGGTCGACTTATTGGATATATTCTTCCTCAGTTTACTGGGGGAGCAGGAGCTTGCCGCGGCAGTTGGCTACGCTGGCACCATCTCATTCTTTACCACTTCAATAGGCATCGGCCTCTCTATTGCTCTTGGGGCTTTGGTGTCGCGCTCAATTGGCGCTAAAGAGAGTGAAAAGGCTAAGCGATTACTATTAAACAGTCTCGTTGTGACCTTGTTAATGAGCCTGTTTGTCGCATTTAGCGTGTATATGTTTATTCCAGAGCTGTTGAGACTGGTGGGCGCGACAGGCAGAACCGCCGAGCTTGCCGAGAGTTATCTTAATATTCTGGTGCCTTCCTTGCCGCTTATCTGTCTAGCGATGGCGCTCGGTAGTGCCTTGAGGGCGGTGGGCGATGCCAAGTTGTCTATGGTGTCGACCTTAGTCGGTGGTGGCGTAAATGCGGTTTTTGACCCGATATTTATCTTCATGTTTGCCATGGGAATTGAAGGTGCAGCCGTAGCTTCAGTAATGGCTCGTTTTGCCGTGTTTGCGGTTGCGGCAAGGGGCGTTGTGGTCAAGCACAACCTATTGGGTCGCTTTAATTTTGATCACTTTGTTGAAGATTTATCTCCTATCTTTGCTATCGCAGGTCCCGCTATGCTCACTAACGTGGCCACCCCTATCGGTAATGCGGTGGTGACTCGCGCCATCGCAGATTTTGGTGATAGTTATGTGGCTGGCTGGGCAGTGCTTGGGCGCCTCATTCCGGTGTCGTTTGGTATGATCTTCGCCTTATCCGGGGCCATCGGGCCGATTGTTGGCCAGAACTATGGCGCGTTGCAGTTTGAGCGGGTGAAAGAGTCGCTCACCCGAGCGATCCAATTTTGCGCCGTCTATGTATTGGCTGTGTCGCTGCTATTGTTTTTAACACGCCATCAAATAGTAAGTGTGTTTGATATGAAAGGTGATGCGGCGGATTTGATCTTGTTCTTCTGCTCGTTTATCGCGGTGTTCTTTATCTTCTCAGGTGTTTTATTCGTCGCCAATGCCTCATTTAATAACTTAGGCAAGGCCAAGTATTCGACTCTGTTTAATGTGGGTAAGGCAACATTAGGCACCATTCCATTCGTTTATTTTGGTGCTAAGTGGGGCGGGGTTTACGGCGTGTTGATTGGTCAGGCGGTAGGCTCGATTATTTTCGGTATCGCGGGTGTGCTTGTGGCGTACCGATTGGTTGAACGGGTTAAGGCGGCAGCTGTTGTAACTGTTGCTGATGACGTCGCTGATTTCGCGAAGGACACGGCTAAAGATAAGACGAAAGATAAGAGCGAGTTTGATGAGGAGCTAAGCTTGAGTGGTCAAAGTCCACTTTCTTCCTCTTGTGCCAACATGGCAATAGTCAATGAGGAGCAAGACTGTGTGGGAAGTAATGAAGTAGCTGAGCTTATTGGCGTTAAAGAGGAGAGTACTCCTAGCAAATAAGCTCAATCAAACGAGAAACATTGCGCGGGTTTTGCCGATATTTAGTTAGCTGACGCCGCTTTTTCTTCGTTTGCTTCTACTGGCGCGTCATTTGTCGCATCAGTTGTCTCTTGTGCTGTAGTCGCTTGCTCTGCTGCTTCTGCTTCAAGTTTTGCTTGTTGCTCTGCACGCTCTGCTTTAGACACGTATTTTTTGATCGTAGGCGCAGTGTGCTTATTAAGGCGAGCCTTAGCACGTTTTGCAGTCTTTTTGATCATCTTCTGTTTTCTGTTCATGAGTTCTCTACGATATGCCTATTAATAACGTCTATATGATGACTATTGTGACACATTCTGCGCCAAGCTAGAAATCGGAGCCGAATTTTACCTTAAACAAGGCACAACCGCCACTGCAGTATTGTGATTAACAATATTGGCAACTTGTTTTGGCTTACCTTAGGTTGAACTAAAAATGGGCGAGACTCGGCATGGACTAAAAATGATGTACCAAATTTTGCGATAGGATTAAAATGGCGCAAAGCATCAATAGTGGTGCACGATAAAGCATAAAGATGAGTAATAAAACCAGCATGAATCCACCGAATAAGATCACTTTTTTCAGCCGCTTCGAAGCCGATATTCTTGCGGGCAAGAAAACCATTACTCTGCGCGATGAGTCCGAGTCTTTCTATCAGGCAGGCCAGCGGGTGAGTGTGTCAAACTTAGAAGATGGCCGCTGTTATGGTGAGCTCGATATTCTGTCGGTTGAACAAGTGGCTTATGACGACTTAGATGACACACATGCAGAACAAGAGAATATGAGTCTTGCAGAGCTTAAGACATTAATCCGCCAGATTTATCCTGGGATCACCTCTATGTATTTGATCCGCTTCTCATTAGTCTAATCATAACGGCTCGTGAGTGGAGCAAGTTCGTTAGCTTTAGTTCAATAATATTTTACAAACTCACTCGTTAATTTAACGTAGTGTGCAGTTATTCAAAACTCTGGTTTTTGAATAACGATACTTCATGCAAAAAAACATGGTAGACAGTAGACTTGCGCTATTCGAGTGAATAGTGCGATCTGGTGTCATGTCTGAGAAAACTCCCCCAAAAGGCATTGCTGAACAAGCGACGGAAAAAGCCGCCGAACAAAATGTTCGAGTAGCGCTTATCCGTGCTGCTAACCAATGCTTTACCGCTTCAGATTATGATAGCGTCAGCATTAGGAAAATTGCGCAGCAGGCTGGCGTTAACATGGCGATGATCCGTTATTACTTTGGTAATAAGTTAGGACTATTTGAAGCCATGGTGACTGAGCAGATCCATCCTATCCATCAAAGGGCTAAGACGCTGCAAAAGCATCAAGCTAAGCCTACGATCGCAGATCTGATCAATGAGTTTTACCAAACCATGATCCCTAATCCAGATTTCCCCCGTTTTTTATTTCGCTTAATGAACTCAGATGGCTCAAGTGAGGCTAAAGAGGTTATTTTTAAACTCTTTACGCCTATTGTTGAGCTGACGCCTATGCCCAAAGCGTTACTCGAAGAGTGCGGTGACTTCGACCCTATGATGGTGAAGATGTCGTTACTCAGCCTTATGATTTTTCCCTTTGTCATGCCGTTATCAATGGCAAAACTGCACGGTTATCAACTTAATGATGAATTTTATACTCAATTGGCCAAACACAATATTGCACTTATCCAGCACGGACTCTTTGGAGGTCAGCAATAATGTCGGCATTTAAGGGGAAGCGATGGTATTTCTTTCCTGCGGTCGCCGTGGGTTTTGTGGTGTTGGTGTTAGTGGTCAAGTTGCGTAGCCACCCACCATTAGAGTTGCAGGCAGAGCCGAGTAAGTTGGTCGAGGTGATCTCTCTAGAGAAAAGCCCTGTGGTGGTACAAGTCGATGCCTTTGGCCGTGTAAGTCCTAAAATTCAATGGCAGTTACTGCCTGAAGTCGGTGGCCGCGTGGTGTACAAGCACCCAGATCTTGCCGTGGGGAAAATCCTTGCCAAAGATACCTTACTGCTGGCTATCGATCCGCTGGATTATCAAATTCGTCTGGCTCAAGCTCAGGCTGATCGTAAGGCCCTAGAGGGTCAGATAGAAGGTAAGAAGCTACAACTTGAAAACCTTAAGTTATCGCTTGAGATTGAAAATAATCGCTATGACTTAGTCAAATCTGACTTAAAGCGTAAAGAGACACTGCGTAAGCAAAATCTTATCTCTCAGTCTGAACTCGATGGCGAGCGGCAGAACCTACTGGCTCAGCAGCAAAAGCTACAAGAGTTAGATAATAGTCTGAACTTGATGCCAAACGAGACGCAAATTCTTCAAGCTCAACTGCTGCAAGCGATTGCTCGTGAGCAGGAAGCACAGAGTCAGTTAACCAAGACGGAGATTCGCCTGCCATTTGAAGGCCGTGTGGCCGAGGTCAATGTTGAAGGTAGTCAGGTGGTATCGCCGCAGCAGGTGCTTGCACGCATCAATGGCATCGAGGTGATGGAGGTCGAGGCGCAGGTGTCGCTAGGTGATGTGATGACACTGATGAAAACAGTTAACAGGCCACAAGGGCAAGATAAGCAATTACCCCGAGCTGAAGCCTTGGGCTTAACCGCCGAGATCACCCTAAAAGGTGCGACTTACTCCTTTAGTTGGCCGGCTGAAATTACCCGTATAGGTGAAACGGTCGATCCTACCTTGGCCACGGTAAATATTGTGCTACAGGTAGAGCAGCAGTACCGCGAGCTTAAAATTGGTCAGTCACCACCATTGGTGAATGGCATGTTTGTTAGTGCCCGAATTAAAGGCGGCGAGCGTGACTACTGGATGGTACCCGAGCGAGCACTACACGGTGAAAAACTCTATATCAAGGATCAAGACAATCGCCTCGAACTTGTGGATGTTCAGGTGCTGTTCCGTCAAGAGGGGCAAGCGGCGGTGCAGGGCAATCTCGTTGAGGGCATGCAGTTAGTATTAACTGACCTTATTCCAGCGGTTAACGGCATGGCGCTACGCATTCGAGCAGATGACGCGACAGGAGCTGACCTGAGTACTGAACAAGCGGCTGGGGAGATGCTGCCGTGATTGGATTTTTCGTTCGTCACCCCACGGCGACGTCTTTGTTGATGTTGGCCTTTATCGTACTGGGTATTAAAGCGCTGCCAGAGCTTAAGCGCGAGACATTTCCTGAGTTTTCCAAGAGCTATATTACCGCTCAGGTGGTTCTCCCAGGCGCATCGCCACAAGATGTGGAGGAGAACCTTTGCCTAAGAATGGAAGATGCCGTCGACAGTCTTGGTAGTATTATCGAGACCAAGTGTGACGCATTAGAGGGCGTGGCGCGTATGACGCTCAAGCTCGATGATAAGGCAGATTTGAGTCGCAGCCTAGTGGATGTGCAAACCAAGATCTCCGCTATCAAGGACTTCCCAGCCGAAATTGAGCCGCCAATTGTCGAAGAGTTAGACTTTAACGAGCGCATTATCGATATCGCGGTATCGGCATCGACCAGTAAGCCTGAGCTTAAAGCTTATGCAGAGGACTTAAAGCGCCGTTTAAAACTCGATACCAGCATTAGTCAGGTTGAGATCTCGGGTTTTTCATCCCACCAGTTACTGGTGGAGGTGTCGCTCGGTGCTATTAAGCGTTTAGGCATGAGTGTTGCCGATGTGGCTAAACAGATAGAGCAGCAAAACGTGCAGTTGCCAAGCGGTACGGTTGAGACCCCAAGCAAGAATATTCTCATTCGCTTCGATCAGCGCGAGGTTGAGCCAGAGCGTCTTGCTAATATCGTCATTCGCTCTGATGCGCAGGGCGGAGTGGTGCGTCTTCGTGATATCGCCACCATCACCGACAGATTCGAGCTTGATGAAGAGAGTATTCGTTTCGATGGTGAGCAAGCGGCGATTCTGACTGTGTTTAAGAACAAATCACAAGACTCACTGCGCCTTAAAGAGGAGATCATCGGCTTCTTAGACGCCGAGAAGCTGCGTACGCCTAACGGCATCACCATTAGCACCTCTAACGATTTGAGCTCACTGCTGTGGGACCGCCTAACCATGCTGGTTAAGAATGGTTGGCAAGGTGTGGTACTGGTATTCTTGTGTATGTGGCTGTTCTTCAGCCTGCGTTACTCATTCTGGGTGGCCATGGGGTTGCCAGTCGCCTTTATGGGCAGCCTGTTCTTTATGGCGCAGCTGGGTTTAACCATTAACATCATGACGCTGGTGGCGTTTTTGATGGCTATTGGCATTATGATGGACGATGCCATCGTCATCGCCGAGTCGATAGCGGCTCATATTGAACGTGGCATGAACAAGGCCGACGCAGTTATTCAAGGCGTTAAGCGAGTGCTTCCGGGCGTGGTGTCATCCTTCTTAACCACGGTATTTATCTTCTCCAGCATCGCCTTTATGGAAGGTGATATGGGCAAGGTGCTTAGGGTTATTCCGCAAACCTTGCTGCTGATCTTAACCGTCAGCTTAGTCGAAGCCTTCTTAATTTTACCGAATCACTTGGCCCATGCAGCGAAAGGGAAAGAGCGTAAAACCAGCCGCTTTAAGCAAGCCTTCAATCAAAAGTTTGAATATTTTAGAACCGTGCAGTTAGTGGCGGCGGTAGAGTGGGTGATCAACTGGCGCTACGTGTTTATGGGCTCAATGGTAAGCCTGCTGTTTATCTCTATATCGTTAGCCGCGGGCGGCGCGATTAAGTTTGTCGGCTTTCCTGAGCTCGATGGCGATGTTGCCGAGGCGCGAATTATCTTGCCGCCGGGCTCAACGCTTGAGCAAACTGAGCTGGTGGTGAATCGTATTGTCAGTGTGGCTAAGGCGTTAGATGCTAAATACAGTGACAAAGAGGACGGTCAGCGTCTTGTTCAGCACATCACCGAGCGCTTTAACTTTAACGCCGATGCGGGGGAAAGTGGCGCTCATGTGGCCACGGTAAAAATCGATTTGTTGAGCGCGGAGGTGCGTCAAACTCTGATGAGCACCTTTATTCGCGAGTGGCAGCAAGGCGTGGGTGAGATGGTTGACCCGATTGCGATCGTATTTAAGCAGCCCAAGATGGGGCCTGCGGGGCGCGCAATTGAAATTCGTGTGCGTGGGGATAATTTAGATCAGCTTAAATCCGCCTCAATTGAGGTGCAACAATACTTGCAAGGCTTCAACGGCGTATCTGGTGTGATGGACAGTATGAGACCGGGTAAAGCGGAAATACTGATGACACTTAAACCCGGTGCCGAGGCATTCGGCGTTAACGGTATGATGCTTGCCAGTCAGCTTCGCGGTGCTTATTTCCACCAAACTGCCGATAATATTCAGGTGGGGCCAGAGAGCATTCAAATCGATGTGCAGCTTGATAAAGCCGATGCCGCTAAACTTGAGAACCTAGCTAACTTTCCTATTAGCATAGGAAGTGCTGGTGAGCAGGTTCCCTTATCGGCAGTCGCTAATTTTGAGTGGCAGCGAGGCTATGTGAAGATCTCCCGTCTCGACGGAATGCGTTTTGTCACCATCACCGGCGAAGTGGATACTCACTTAGCGAACGCCAGTGAAATCAATAATGCATTCAAAGATGAGCTATTACCCGAACTTAAGCAGCGCTACCCTGGGATCAGGGTAAGCTACGAGGGCGAAGTGAAAGAAAGCAAGACCACGCAAAACTCCATGGCAAGTGGTTTTATCGTTGGCTTACTCGCAGTTTTTGCCATCTTAAGCCTGCAGTTTAAGAGCTACATCGAGCCATTAGTGGTGATGGCGGTCATTCCACTCGGTTTGATTGGGGTGTTATGGGGCCATCTGTTACTGGGTTACTCCATGAGTATGCCGTCAATATTAGGCTTTGTGGCACTGGCGGGCGTTGTCGTCAACGATTCCATCTTGCTGGTGCAATATATTCGCTACCACGTAGAAGAGGGGCAATCGGTGCATCAAGCGGTAGTAAGTGCTAGCAAAGAGCGTTTTAGAGCGGTGTTTATTACGTCCTTAACCACTGCTGCGGGTATGTTGCCTCTGCTACTTGAGACCAGTATTCAGGCGCAGGTACTGCAGCCATTAGTGGTGTCTATGGTGTTTGGTATCTTCGCTTCAACTGCGCTGGTACTGTTTATGGTGCCAGCTTGTTACGCGATTTTAGAGGACTTTGGTAAGGTTAGCTTTAGTCAGGCCTGCAGGACTAAAAATACTAAGGCATTAGAGGCTTAATCTAGTCTCTGAACAGATAACAAAAAGGCGTTAACCGTTATGGATAGCGCCTTTTTAATTTTCAGCCCTAAACCACCTACTTCAGTAGGTGGTTATCATCAATTAGGCTTTGCCTGAAATATCTTCAATGAATTCGGGGAGTAAGGCTATGTTTAACGACTTATTCGCACGCTGACTTTTGTTGAAAGAAAAAGGGCCCATGGAGGCTCGCTTATCGCATCCCTGCGATACACGGCTTATAAGTTCATTTAAACATAGCTTGTTAGCTCAAGTGATGTATGAGCTTTGCTAATAGTGGGGTGCAAGCTTCTAAATCAGGGAAGATTTAGTAGAGCCTATAGGGATATATTTACGGCGTCTTGCTAACGCACGGTAGGAAAGCTCCCTTTTAGGGAGTCTTATTTGGAACAGATAGCAAAGCCACCTTCTTCAGAAGGTGGATTCTTTGCAAGCGAGTTCAGAATAAGCCTGATATAAATAAACGAACTAGTTGCTTACTGCTTATTACATCTGACTAAGCATATTTAGTGTGATTGCGACCGAGTTATCGGCGGTGACTTGCTTAGCTTCTTCATAGACTAAGTGCGCCGAGCCATCGGCTTTGTCAGAGATAGTGCGAATGACAACTAGCGGAATATCAAACATATCGGTCACCTGAGCCACTGCGGCGCCTTCCATCTCGACGGCGATAGCGCTGAACTCTTTAAGTAACATGCTCACCACGGCTTTATCGGCAATAAACTGATCGCCAGTAGCGATAATGCCTGTGTGTACGCGAGCCTTACCTACCGACTCCACTGCCGCATTAAGGGCTAGTGCTTGTAGTTTTTTATCAGCATAGAAGAGGCGGTCGTCATAACCATCGAGCAGCCCTTTTGGCGCGCCAAAGGCGGTTAAGTCGACGTCGTGCTGCACAAGTGCAGTCGAAATCACCACATCGGCAACATTGAGGTCCGGCCCTGCTGCGCCAGCAATACCGGTGAAAATAATACTGTTTACGTCAAAATGATTAATCAATACATAAGTGGTGATAGCCGCATTAACTTTACCTACGCCTGAGCGAGCAACCACTACAGGTTTACCTTGGATAACACCCGTGTAGTAAGTATTCTTGGCAATGGTGTGGGTTTGACGCTGCTTTATCTCAGGCAGTAGCTTTTCAATTTCTGCATCCATAGCGCCTAAAATAGCGATAGTTTGCGATTTTATTTCGGTTGGGGTTTTTGAAACGGGTTTAACATCAGAATTAGTATTTGCAAATGCATTGATAGAGAACAGTGGGTAGAGTAATGCGAAAATAGCAAGAGTGGTGCGCATCTTAGCGGCATTCCAATAGTCATAGATGCGCGCATCATAATGAGATCCGCAAATGGAGTAAATGGATTTTTTACGTATCTTTTTCTAACATGAACTTAATAAGGCGGTAGCCAATTTGGCTGTTGGGACGTTGTATTTTCGCTCTTGTAGTGGCAGATAGTATTCAGAGTCGCTCGATTGATAACGATAATTTGAACTGTTCATCTATAAAGTACGATGGATATAATTAAGCTGTTGTGTTGCAAAGTCTGACTCGCTATTGAAGTTGAGTTTGAAATTTTTGCACTTAGGTATATTAACGATTCAGCTGCAGTGATGTGAATACAAAATATGAAGTTATTTTTGAAGAAATTAATGTTACTGGCGGGCTGGATTCTATTAAGTTTTAATCTGGGGGCCGATGCCGGCGATAGCGCTGTTTACGGCTCATTAATGCCTTTTGGGCCATCATTTATGGCTGGAGAGTACGTTAGCTTTGGCTTTTGGTCTAATGACATTGAACTTTATATGATGCTTTTTTGGTTTTTAGGCTTAATTACCTTCCTATTGAATCGTAAATTATTAGTTCTCTATATTTCAGCGTTAATTTTTACTCAAATAATATTTATAAAAACGGTTAATGATGAGTTATTAACATTGACTGGTTACGCGTTACTTATTCCAATAGAAGTGTGCTATTTAATTACCTGTTTTTTATTACTGAAAAAGCATCCAGTCGAGAGTATAGACAGCTATGTTTAACCGCTTATATGTGGCCTCTCAGCTCTCGTACCACTATGCGATGGGCGGTCACTGTAGTATCAGTAACTGCCCATCATTTTTCCTATTTAGCCTATAGCCTTTATTGATTTACTTTTTTCAATTGGTGTTGCTTCCAAATAGAGGCTCCAATACCTGCTGTCAGCGAAGCTAAAATAACCCCTAGAGAGACAGGGGTTGCAATAGCAAACGGCGTATCAATCAGCAGCATCTTGGTACCAATAAAGCAAAGCATGAATGCTAATGTATGATGTAAATAAGCAAATTTGGTCAACATTCCGCCGAGAACAAAGTACAGCGATCGTAGACCTAATAAGGCAAAGACGTTCGCAGCAAGTACCAAGTACGCCTCCTGTGTTACCGCAAAGATAGCTGGGATTGAGTCGAGGGCAAACATTATATCTGTCATTGCTATGACCGTGACGACCACTAGCATCGGCGTGGCTAATATGCCGATGCCGTCTCGGATAAAGAGCTTATTCCCATGGTAGTCAGGGCTGATCCGCATAAATTTCTTCACCAAACGGACGGCGAAACTATCTGAAAACGATGAGTTGTCTTGATCATGCTGACGCCACATTTGCACACCAGTCCAAATCAAGAAGAAGCCGAACAGATAAAGTATCATGTGGAACTGTGCAATAAGCGGAGCGCCGACGGAAATCATGATGCCGCGTAATACTAAAGCACCCACGATACCTAACATCAAAATCCTCGGGACGTTTTTATCGGGTACGTTGAATTGAGTAAAGATGAGTGCGAAAACAAATAGATTATCGACACTCAGAGATTTTTCAAGAAGATAACCAGTAAT
The DNA here is from genome assembly GCF_000018285.1 of Shewanella pealeana ATCC 700345. Lineage (NCBI taxonomy): Bacteria > Pseudomonadati > Pseudomonadota > Gammaproteobacteria > Alteromonadales > Shewanellaceae > Shewanella > Shewanella pealeana. Next base: position 1,903,206 of record NC_009901.1, read on the forward strand.
AAATGCCGTGCTAGCTTCGCTTGAAGAAAGCTGACTAGTTGGCGACATTTCTGGCCAAAAAAGGTAAATAGCGCCAGCAAACAGAAAAGCCAGCGAAAACCAGAATACACTCCAAACGGCAGCAGAACGAAAACTGATCTTACCTCTTGTGAGCAATAAATCGATGCCAAGCATCAACAGAGTAAGTATGACTAGGCCTTGATAACCTGAAAAGAGTTCACTTAAGAACATGATACCTCCGACTGGCGGATGGTACAGGAAAGTTGGATACACCTGACCAACCGCATAGCTAAAATAATAAAAGCAAATACGCGTTGTTGGTCTTGTCAAAACACATTATTTAACGTGTTCTCGCGGGCCGGAAGCTAAAGCAACGGAATGACGACTGCGCGACAGAATGACTACTCCCCAAAACGCAGGCATCTTAGTCCTTTTCAGTTAAAGAGAAAACTAAAAAATGGTAAATGAAGGGTAAATAATAAAGGGCCGATTAATTAGGAGTCGCTATTCATTTCAACGCGAGTTGGTTGGCTCTATAAAAATGGAGACTTCAGAGATCTATACTGATAGCAATAAAGAAACCACCAACTGAAGTAGATGGTTTAGGGTTGAAAGTAACGGTTTGATCACATGTTTAATAGAAGTATTAAGAATCAAACTTGGCCAGATCCGCTTCATCGGCGCCATCATTACACTCTCCGCGTATGGTACCGCGGTCCGCTTGAATGCTGCGATAAAGCTCGATATAGCCATCGCGGCAATAGCCGTTCATCTTGATGGTTTGTTGCAAACCATGCTCAATCTGCGCCGTCCAGACACTTAAGTCTGGCCCTTGGTATCGTTTGTTAGAGCGAGAGCGCTTCTTCTGGTTTGAGCGTACCTCGTGGGGCAGAGCTTGGCTTTGTGGTGATTCCATGGTGAGAATCGCGCGATAGGTAAATAGCTTTAAGCCATTACTTTTGATATCGGTTCTAAAGGAGTCGGATACTTGTCCTGCAAACTCTTCAGGATTGATCTCGGGCTGACTGCTGCAAGCACTGAGTAAGCTACTGAGTGCCACAATTAAAGACAAAGTCGTAAGCCGTGATGTTAAGCGCATAGGTGTTTATTGTTCTAGTTTTTAATTTATACGCGCCAGCATAACGTATATTTAAGTCAGTTAGCAGTGAGATTACAGGATTTTACAGTTCATGGTCTTATAAGGCACTAGGAACGAGGGCATTCGCAGGCTCACTGCTAGGGCGCTGCGCTTCTAGAACCGAAGAAAAGATAAACCTAGTATCAGTTTAGATGCTGATTTATTTTGCCTAAGCTAGAACTTTTAGCCTCTGTTTTGACTATACCTTGGGCATTCATCTTGAATGTTAAGCCATTCAAGTTGGCTGTCGGTGTAGATATGGTAATTAGGCTTGATGATATTCGGCTTATCGAGAGTACTAATACTCAAGGTGAAATATTGCGGGTAACGAAGATCACGAAAGCTCACCTGACTGCCGCAATGCTGGCAAAATCCTCGCCTCACATGTTCTGATGAGGCGTATTCTTTCGGTAGCTCGGTTAACCAGGTAACTTGTTCGCGTTTAAAATCCATCCATGCACCGACCACTGAACCTGTGCTTTGTTGGCAGTGACGGCAATGGCAAAAGTCGGCATCGAAAGGCATGCCAGTCACGTGATATTGTAGCTTGTTGCATAGGCAGCCTCCTTTGAGGTGCTCTGTTGCCTTATTTTTTAAATTGCAATTACTAGCCATTTTAGCCACACGAACGATATTAGTAGAATATCGATAGCTAAACATAACGGTGGTTTAGATGCTAGAGCGGACTTCGTCCTGTTAGGAACTAGGGCGTTCGCAAGCTCACAGCGAGGACGCTCCGCTTCTAGGAAGTGCTAAGGTCGGACCCCAAATCACTCACTCCTTTGCAATTAAAGCTAGCTAAGCATTTATTGCTGAGAGATACAAAGTTGGGATTTTTGTCCATCAAAGGGGACTTTTTGTGTCAAGCTTAACCTTTTTTTGTTTCCCTTGAGCGAAGCTTCGTCTTAGCTTTTGCTAGAACCTAGAACCTAGAACCTAGAACCTTGTTTAAATCACTTAACCACCAACACAGGGCACTTAGCCTTGTTGGCCAGCTTTTCGGAGACGTTAGGATTGAGCATATGAGAAAGACCTGTATGGCCATGGCTGGCGATCACGATCATGCCAACGTCACTCTCGATACTGTCCTCTAAGATCTGTGCAAAGGTATCTCCACTTCTAACGGCGGTTTTGACTTGGAGCGTGCTAGTTAATTGTGGTTCAATTTCTTTTACTAGAGCATCGAGTTTTTCGTTTGAATAGGCTTCAAGTTGAGTTTCCAGTTCTGCAACGCTTTCTACTACTATGTCGTAATGGTGTTCGCCGTAAGGTTTACTCATGACATGTAATAAACGAATATTCACTTGATACAAGTTTGCCATCTCAATGGCGTAGCCTAGGGCGTGGGAGGCCGTTTCAGAAAAGTCTGTTGGGCATAAGATCTGGCGAGTACGCATAAAAATACCCTCTGTAAAAATAAGGAGTAAAGTCTCATGAATAGTCACTTTATACTCTTTTATGGAGGGAGGACAAAGCGACTAAGTGCATAGTTAATAATAGTCAGGATGTAGGCTGTTAGCCTCAGAGATGGTCGGAAATAATGCTAGTTGTTAGTGGTGGCTCTGTTATTGATAGATTCGTCATTAATAGGGTTTCTGTGCTAATGGTTGGCTGTGTCACTGATACTATCTATCGGTTCAATTCCACCTGTTTAATTTGATCAGTTAAATTCTATTTGTTTACGCTTAACCCGCATCCAGGCAGCGCAATCGAAGTGGTCGTTTTTTCCACTGCTAGGACACCTTTGACGACTAGAACCCCTTTGACGAGTAGGACACCTGTGACGGCGAATAAAAAAATAGCAACTTTACCGGCCTTGGGCTTAAATAAATTTGGGTTAATTTGATGACGAGTTAAGGCATTGCTAGTTATTGTGTTATTTATCTGTGTGCAAAGTTGCTCTGTAGTTGTTATGACTCTATATTTTGTAACACTGAATTTTGATTAATGAATTTTCTGTTTTTTATAGCTGATTTTTTTGAGGATTATTCAATCTAGGTCGAATATATTTTGCTAATTATCGAATTTGGTTATAACTCGTTAGTGAATCACATTAATTGCCAATTCAGCGTGATACTTTGTTACTAAATAATCAAAGGGGTATTTATGCCTCTTAATAAAATATGTCTGTGATGGAGCTAGGGTGTTGAACACAAAGAAAAAGTTTTATAAGAACATTGGATTCCAAGTGGTTGTCGCCATGGTGCTGGGTGCGCTCGTGGGTGTGATGATGGGAGAAGATGCTTCTATCTTCGCTCCGCTAGGAACATTTTTTATCCATTTGATTAAGATGTTGGTGATCCCGTTAGTTGCCGTTTCGATTATTGCCGGTGCTGCGAGTTTAGGTGCGGGTCCGTCGGCGGGTAAAGTCGGTATCGGTACTATCAGTTTCTTCATGGCAACTTCAGCATTGGCTGTGACCTTAGCACTTGTTATGGGTGAGTTTTTCCAGCCTGGTGTTGGCATGGACTTCTCACAGCACAGTGTTGGCCTCGCTGCGGTCACTGCAGAGCAGGGCGCTTTGCCTGGTGTGGCTGATACCATTATTGGTATGATCCCTACTAACGTGTTTGAAGCGCTTACTGGCGGTAATATCTTACAGATCTTAGTGTTCTGTATCTTCTTTGGTATCGCACTGACTAAAGTGAATCAAGAGGCTGCTAAGCCGATTACTTCAGCACTTAATACCATAGTTGAAGCCTTTATTTGGATGATTAACATTGTGATGTTGATTGCTCCAATCGGCGTATTTGGTCTAATGGCAGATTCAGTGGGTACCTTCGGCTTCCAGTCATTGACTGTTGTGTTGAACCTATTCCTAGTTTATGTCGCGGCTATCTTGATCTACGGCTTTATCTTCTTCCCACTGATGGTTAAGTTCTTCTCAAATGTTCCGGTTGGCAAGTTCCTATCGGCAATGAAGAAGCCTCAAGCATTGGCTATGTCTACTGCTTCATCTATGGCGGCGTTGCCAGTTAACATCGAAGTGTGTGAGAAAGAGCTTGGCGTATCTAAGTCTACAGCTGCATTTGTACTGCCTTTAGGTGCAACCATTAACATGAGCGGTAACGCGATCTATTACGGTCTAGTTGCGGTATTCTTCGCTCAGATGTTCAATGTTGAGCTAGGTCTTGCGGCTTATGTAGCGATTATCTTCACCTCTACACTGGGCGCCATTGGCCAAGCGGGTGTACCGGGTCCATCGTTCCTAGTGATTGCGGTATTAGTTGCGGCAGGTATTCCAATTGAAGGTCTACCATTATTGTTTGCACTTGACCGCGTGTTTGACATGATCAGAACCACGTTAAACATTACTGGCGATGCGGTTTGTGCTGTGGTTATCGATAAATTTAACCCAGAAACAGAGATTGTAGCTGAGCCTGCTCAAGTAAAAGTTAACAGCTAACGCTTCACCTTTTACCGCTAAAAGCCCTCGATTATCTAGTGATAGTTGAGGGCTTTGTTGTATCTAGAGTTAGGGCTTTTTGTCTTGTTTGCCTAGCACGCCCTTCAGCAGGTCCATAGGCAGGGGAAACAGTATGGTAGAGTTTTTCTCCCCTGCAATCTCGGTAAGGGTTTGCAGATAACGCAGCAATATGGCGTTAGGCTCGGTTGATAGTTTTTCCGCGGCTTCGACTAATTTTGCCGAGGCTTCCATCTCACCGGATGCATGGATCACTTTTGCTCGGCGAGTACGCTCGGCTTCGGCTTGTCTCGCGATAGCGCGGATCATGGTTTCGTTCAGATCCACATGTTTGATCTCGACGTTGGAAACTTTAATGCCCCAACCATCGGTTCGGGTATCGAGAATGGCCTGAATATCGGTATTGAGCATCTCTCGATTGGCCAGCATCTCATCGAGTTCATGTTGACCGAGCACCGAACGTAAGGTGGTTTGTGCCAGCTGTGAGGTGGCCTGTAAGTAATCCTCGACATTGATAATGGCTTTTTGAGCATCGATCACCCTAAAGTAGATCACCGCATTGACCCGTACAGAGACGTTATCGCGACTGATCACGTCCTGAGTTGGCACATCCATCACCACGGTTCGTAAGTCGACTCGCACCATCTGTTGAACAATAGGGATCACTATGATGAGTCCTGGCCCTTTCACCTGATAAAAACGGCCTAAAAGGAAGATCACGCCACGCTCATACTCCCTTAAGATCTTAAACATACTGACGAGCAAGCCAACGAGTAGGAAGGTCAATATGCCTATAAAAATGCTGCCATTACTGACGATGGGTTCCATATTCGGTTCCTTAGCTATTTAGTGCTTCTTGATTAGAAACTGGAGTCAGTTCGACCTCCAATGAAAGGTCGTGACGTACAATAACCGTCACTTGCTGCGCTTTTTTAAGTGCTGAGTCTGAGCTTGCCGCCCAGACTTCTCCATGGAGCAACACAAAGCCGTTATGACTAAGGTGTCGGTCGTTAAAAGCGCTGCTCATTAGCACCTTCACCTCTTCAGTTGAGGGCGTAAAGTCATCGACTACAATTGCAGTTTGGCCCACTATCTGACCATCACCACTGACGATGGGCGATTTTCGATTTCGCCATAATGTGCCAAGCACTAATAACGACATTAAGGCGACAGCGACCGATACCGCGGCGACGAGTGGCAGAGAAAGGGCAAAGTGATCGGTTTCGGTATCGAGTAAAAACAGCGAGCCGATGGCAAAGGCAGCAATACCTCCAATGCCGAATATGCCAAAGCTGGGGGCAAAAGATTCGATAGTGATCAACGCCAGTCCCAGCAGTAAAAGCCCCAGCCCTGCATAGCTAACCGGCAACATCTGAAACGCATATAAAGCAACCAGTAAGCTAATGGCACCTGTGATCCCTGCAATTCCAATACCTGGGCTATAGAACTCCAGTAAGATGCCGTAAATTCCGATTAACATTAAAATGTAAGCCACATTGGGGTTGGTTATGGTGGAGATAATACGGTTACGCCAATCGGGTTTTAAATAATGTAGTTCTGCATTGTCTAATGCCAATGTCAGTTGTCGATTTTCTATCTCAACTTGCCAGCCTGTAAGCTCGGCGACTAGCCGCGGCGCATCAGGGCTGATGAGATTAATGACATTCATTTCGAGGGCCTCTTTTGCGGTGAGGGTCGCCGCTTCTTTTACGGCGAGTTCCGCCCATTGCTCATTACGGCCGCGAAGCTGTGCAAGTGCACGTATATAGGCGATTGCATCGTTGAGGATTTTCTTCTCCATGGCACTGGGTGTGGCGGGAGCTGGCTCTTCATCATCTTTTTGATCTGGTTTTGGTGCCGGTGTTGGGGCACTTCCAGGGCCAATGCTGACGGGCGTTGCCGCGCCTAAGGTGGTGGCATCTGCCATGGCAGCGATATGACATGCGTATAGAATATAGGTGCCCGCGCTCGCGGCTCTTGCGCCGGGAGGCGCGACTAAACAGGCGATGGGAATAGAGGAGTTTAAAATGGTTTGATTGATATCTCTTAGGCTGGAAACAAGGCCACCAGGCGTATCCATCACGATAACAATGAGTTCTATTTCGCCATTTCCTAGTGCTGCGCTTGCGTTTGCCTGCTCGATACCGTGGGTTAAGTATTCGCTGGTTGCAGGGCCTATGGCCCCCTCAAACTCCAAGACCAATACTTGCGGCCGAGTTTCAATGCTTGGCTCTTGAGCTGTACTGGCGTAGCTTTCGGCGCAACAAAATAGCAGTTGCAGTAAAGCTGTAACCAAGAGTAATGATATATAGGCGGGCAGTCTGTTTGATAGCAAAATAAGTAACCAATATTCAGCCTTATGGTTAAGTTTAGTGCAGCTTTAGCTGCATTGATGCTGAGATTGTCGTTTAGATTGAATTGTTGAACTACTTGGCACTTTAAAGTGACTCAATAATGCAAGTCATGATTGATTTAAAACTGGGGGGAGTAGTTAGTCGTTACGACAACAAAGTGCCAAATTTTGTAAATTTGATTGGGAAAGGATCATGAATTTTTATCTTGATAATGGCTATGGTTCACGTTTCTGTTTGTGTTTTTTTATTTGTGTAATATTACAAGTTGTTGGTTTGGTTGTTAACTTGTTTTAATTGCCTTTAGACTTGGGCATCTTTGGTTCTTTGGTTTCAAGTGTTTAATTTTAATAGGCTTTAATTTTGACTGACTGTTGCCCTGGTGTTGAGGGTTGGAGGGCGCGGCAAAAGTCATTTACGTGATAAAACTACATAAATGCTTATTTACGCTATGATTTTGAATCTGCATCACGAAATATAGCCGTATGTTGGTGTTTTTTGTAGGTAACTTACAACTTTGGCAGGAAAGTGTGAACTCAAACTCGGAATATTAGTTAACAAACATTTACTATTGAGCATCCAAAATTTTAACGGTTGATTTTAGTGATGGCAGGTTACTCAAACCAAGTGATAACGATAAAAAAGGGCCTAGATGTGCCCATAGCCGGTGAGCCTTCTCAAGTGATCCATGATGGACCTAAAACGTCTCATGTTGCTTTGCTCGGAGAGGAATATGTTGGCTTAAAACCAACTATGTTGGTTGAGGTGGGAGAGTGTGTTCAAAAGGGCCAAGCGCTTTTTGAAGATAAGAAGACTCCTGGTGTCATCTATACTGCTCCCGCGAGCGGTAAAGTTATTGCTATTAACCGAGGCGAACGCAGACTTTTCCAATCAATCGTTATTGAATGTAATGGTGCCGAAGCAAAGCATTTCACGCCATGCAAAGATATCGCGTCTTTAAATCGTCAAGCCGTACAAGATAAACTCGTAGAGAGTGGTTTGTGGACCGCACTGCGCACCCGTCCTTTCTCGAAAGTTCCTCAATTAGATAGCAGCCCAGCCGGTATTTTCGTTAGCGCAATGGATAGTAATCCATTGGCCGCAGAACCTAGACTGGTGATTGCTGAACAGACTGAAGCCTTTGCGGCCGGTTTACAGGTATTGAGTCTGCTTACCGATGGCAAGGTTCACCTATGCCAAGAGCAAGGCGAGCCACTACCTGGTAACGACTTACCTAAAGTCAGTAATCACTACTTTGCCGGTGTGCATCCTGCTGGCATAGTTGGAACTCACATCCATTTCGTTTTACCTGCAAGCCTTGAGCGCCCTGTGTGGCACCTTGGTTATCAAGACGTAATCGCCTACGGCAAGCTATTCCTAACGGGCGAGATTTATAGCGACCGTATCGTGGCACTGGCTGGCCCTGATGTGGTTAATCCGCGTCTTGTGCGTATTCAAGCAGGTTCAAAGCTATCAGAAGTGACCGTTGGCGAGCTAAAAGAAGGCTTCTCTCGGGTCGTTTCGGGCTCTTTGTTGTCTGGTCATACAGCAACTGGACCGCTTGATTTCCTTGGTCGTTTCCATAATCAAATCAGCGTATTGCAAGAAGATGCTAAGCATCATCTATTACCTTGGGTACGTGGCGGCTCAAAGAAATTCTCCATTACCCGCGCGGTAACGTCTCGTTTAAAAGATGCTAAACAGCTATTTGATTTCACCACTCACACTGGTGGTTCAGCGCGCGCCATGATGGCATTTGGTCAGCTCGACCGCGTGATGCCACTGGACATCTTACCGACTCTCTTAGTCAGAGACTTAGTGGTACGTGACACTGATGAAGCGCAGCAGCTCGGTGCGTTAGAGCTTGATGAAGAAGATTTAGCATTGTGTACATTCGTGTGCCCTGGCAAGTACGATTTCGGTAAAGAACTACGTGCTTGTTTAGAGATTATTGAGAGGGAAGGGTAATGAGTCAGCAAGATAAAAAGCCTGATATCCAAGAGGATTATTATGCGCCGGGTAATTCAGTTAAGGGCTATTTAAGTTCTCTACTGATTGCTCACGGACGCAGTACCCAAGGCAAAGTTCATATTCGTGATGCGATCGATGTAAAACGTACCATGACAATTGTGGGCTTGTGTTTATTGCCTGCGATTTTATTTGGTATGTACAACATTGGTCTACAAGCGCAGATAGCAGTGGCTTCAGGCCTAGCAACGGCAGATGTTTGGCAATTAGCCATTTTTAACTTTGTCTTTGGCGGCCTTAGTGATCAAACAGGCTTTATTGGCTTATTCCTTTATGGTCTGAGCTTTTATGCACCTATCTACCTAACGGCATTAGCTGTTAGTTTATTTTGGGAAATGGTGTTTGCCAAAGTGCGTGGCCAGGAGCTTCATGAGGGCTTCTTCGTTACTGCGTTACTGTTTACCTTGATTTTGCCAGTGTCTACTCCACTTTGGTTAGTGGCTATGGGTATCACCTTTGGCGTGATCATGGCGAAAGAAGTCTTCGGTGGCATGGGCTACAACTTCTTAAACCCTGCGCTTGCTGGCTTGGCGTTTATCTATTTTGCCTATCCATCGCAAGTCACCGCGGTAAGTCAGCTGGTAGCGGTTGACGGTTTCTCTGGTGCAACCACCCTGATGCAGACTGCAGCGGGTAAGCTGAGCTTTGCTGATTATGCTTGGTTTGATGCCTTTAGCGACCCTAACTGGTGGAATGCCTTCTTTGGTTTTACCGTTGGCGCAATTGGTGAAACTAGCACTCTGGCATTATTGATTGGTGGTGGCTTCCTTATTCTGACTCGTTTGGCAGATTGGCGTATCGTGGCTGGCGTGCTTTTTGGCATGATCTTAACCGCTACCATGTTCAACGTTATCGGTTCAAGCAAGAATGAATTATTTGCTATGCCTTGGACATGGCACTTGGTCACAGGTGGTTTTGCCCTAGGTATGATGTTTATGGCCACCGATCCGGTGACCACCTCATACACCCGCAAAGGTAAAGTGGCTTACGGTCTGCTGATTGGCTTTATGACTGTGCTTATTCGTGTGGTTAACCCGAAAATGCCAGAAGGCATCATGCTTGCTATCTTGTTCGCTAACCTTTGGGCACCCATTTTCGACTATCTGGTAGCCAAGGCAAACATCAAGAGGAGGCTTAAACGTCATGGACTTTAGAGCTAATTCGATGCATAGAGGCAGCGCTTCATTTTCAGCATTGCCAGTGATGTTAATTGCCAATATTTGGGAAGCGATATTTGAGTACATCATCTATCGAACGCCAAAGTGTGCGAGTCGTCAGGTCAATACGGAGAAGAAAGCGTAATGGCACTTAAGAAAGATTCTTTTATGGGCACCATGATTTTTACTGTGACCCTATGTCTACTGTGCTCATTTATGATCACAGGTACGGCTGAAGTACTCAAAGAGCGCAAGTTAGTGAAGAAGCGCGATGAGTTGATGCGCAATGTGTTAATCGCGGCGGATGTCGATCTAAGCGGCGATAAAGACTTCAGAGCCTTGTTTGCTAAAGACGTTAAGCCACTGTTGGTGTCACTCGATAGTGGTGACGTTGATACTAGCGGTGTCAATGTGATGGACTATGACCCACGTATGGCGTCTATCAATCCTGAAACATCGATTAAGCTTGAGAAGAAGCAAGACAAAGCCAAGATCAAAACCCGCGCGAATCAAGTTCGTGTGTTTAAAGTCTTTGATGACAGCGGCAAGTTAACCAGTGTTGTGTTGCCGATTTATGGCAAAGGTTTGTGGTCGATGGTTTATGGTTTTATCGCGGTTAAGCCTGATCTAAATACCATCGAAAATGTGGTGTTTTATGAACATGGTGAAACGCCAGGGATCGGTGACTTCCTTAACGATACTGAGTGGACAAACCAATGGCGTAACAAGCAGATCTTCGATGAGAAGGGTAAAGTCTCTTTCAAAGTCGTTAAAGGCGGCGCAAAAGAGGGCGATGTTCACGGTATTGATGCGGTGAGCGGCGCAACCATGACAGGGCGCGGCGTACAAAGGTCGATTCAGTTCTGGTTTGGTAGCGAAGGTTTCGAAGCTTTCTTTAAAAAATTAAAAGCGTCGGAGGTATAAAGGATGAGTACTCAATCTATTTCGACTCGTGAAATGTTAATTGGGCCAATTTTCACTAATAACCCAGTGGCCATGCAAGTTTTGGGTGTCTGCTCAGCGTTAGCGGTCAGTAACTCGATGCAGACTGCATTGGTGATGACGTTAGCCGTGACTTTTGTATTGGTGTTTTCAAACCTGATTATCTCAAGTATACGTTCACTCATTCCAAACAGCGTACGTATTATCGCTCAGATGACGGTGATTGCATCTTTGGTGATAGTGGTGGATATGGTGTTGCAAGACGTGGCCTATGAACTGTCGCGTCAGTTATCAGTATTTGTCGGTCTGATCATCACCAACTGTATCATCATGGGCCGTGCAGAAGCCTTTGCCATGAAGAATCCGCCGCACTTAGCAGTGGTGGATGCGTTTGGTAATGCCATTGGATATGGCGTGATCTTACTGGGCGTGGCATTTGTTCGTGAGTTATTGGGTAGCGGCACACTGTTTGGCCATGAGATCTTACAGACTGTGGAAAATGGCGGTTGGTACTTAACGAACGAGATGTTCAAGTTACCACCGAGTGCGTTCTTCTTAATTGGCCTGATGATCTGGTCAATTAACGTCATTCAACGCAAGCGAGGTTAAGAGGCTTTATGGAACACTATATAAATCTGTTTATACAAGCTGCGTTTATCGACAACATGGCACTGTCATTCTTTATGGGCATGTGTACCTTCTTGGCTGTATCTAAAAAGGTCTCGACTTCTTTTGGCCTAGGTATTGCCGTGATCGTGGTCATGACCTTAGCGGTGCCTCTTAACCAGTTGATCTATGCCAATGTGTTAGCGCCTGGTGCACTTGCTTGGGCTGGGTATCCTGCGCTGGATCTAAGCTATTTGCAGCTCATCACCTTTATCGGTGTTATTGCTGCGTTAGTGCAGATATTAGAGATGTTCTTAGACAAGTACATCCCAGCTCTATATGACTCGTTAGGTATTTTCCTACCGCTGCTAACGGTCAACTGTGCGATTTTCGCTGGGGTTATCTTTATGGCGAACCGTGATTACAACCTTGCCGAATCAACGGTATTTGCTATGGGATCAGGTTTTGGTTGGGCAATGGCGATTGTGATGCTAGCGGGTCTGCGCGAGCGCATGAAGTTCCATGCAATTCCACAAGGTTTGCAAGGTATAGGTATTGTGTTTATTACCACAGGCTTGATGGCGTTAGGCTTTATGGCTTTCTCCGGAATTTCTATTTAAGGGCGATTTCGCATAAACCCCTTAATGAAAACGAATTAAACAAAAGGTAGATTCGATGGAAATGGCAATTGGTATCGGTATGTTCACCTTCGTGGTCAGCATATTGGTTATGGTGATTTTATTCGCCAAGAGCAAACTGGTTTCTACGGGTGACGTTAATATTCGTATTAACGACGATCCAGATAAGAGTATTTCGACCCAAGCGGGTGATAAATTATTAGGCGCGTTAGCGGGCAAGAATATCTTTATCCCATCGGCCTGTGGTGGCGGTGGTACATGTGGTCAATGCCGCGTAAAAGTTAAATCTGGCGGCGGTGAAATTTTAGCCACAGAACGTGACCATATTAATAAGAAAGAAGCCAAAGAAGGTTGTCGCTTAGCGTGTCAGGTATCGGTTAAAACCGATATGGAACTGGAAGTTGAAGAAGAGATCTTCGGCGTAAAGAAATGGCAGTGTGAGGTTATTTCAAATAATAACCAAGCGACTTTTATTAAAGAGTTACTGCTTAAATTGCCTGAAGGCGAAGACGTGCTGTTTAAAGCGGGCGGCTATATTCAAATTGAAGCACCGGCTCACGAAGTGAAGTATGCGGATTTTGATATCCCAGCCGAGTATCGTGATGACTGGGAAAAATACGACCTATTCAAGCTAGTGTCAAAAGTTGACGAAGATGTGCTGCGCGCATACTCAATGGCGAACTACCCAGATGAGAAAGGCCGCATCATGCTTAACGTGCGTATTGCTACGCCGCCAAGCGACAATATCGCTCCAGGTAAGATGTCATCGTACATTTTCAATCTAAAAGCGGGTGATAAAGTCACTATCTCTGGTCCATTTGGTGAGTTCTTCGTTAAAGAAACTGACGCTGAAATGGTATTTATTGGTGGTGGTGCGGGTATGGCGCCAATGCGCTCACATATCTTCAATCAGCTTAAAGGTGTTAAAACCAAGCGTAAGATGAGCTTCTGGTATGGCGCGCGCTCAACCCGTGAAGTCTTCTATCAAGATGATTTCGATACCTTAGCGGCAGAGAACGATAATTTTGTTTGGCATGTGGCATTGTCAGATCCATTACCAGAAGATAACTGGACGGGTTACACGGGCTTTATCCATAACGTGCTTTATGAGAATTATCTTAAAAATCACAAAGCACCGGAAGATTGTGAGTTCTATATGTGTGGCCCTCCAATCATGAACTCGTCAGTTATTGCGATGCTCGAAAGCCTTGGAGTAGAGCCAGAGAACATATTACTAGATGACTTTGGTGACTAGCCTTTAGCATGACTGGATAATACAGATGTAGGGTTATATCAATGTGCGGCCCTACATCAATGATGAACTCGTCAGTTATTGCGATGCTCGAAAGCCTTGGTGTAGAGCCAGAGAACATCCTATTAGATGACTTTGGTGACTAGTATTACTGAATGATAGGGAAATGATGTAGGGCTATATCAATGTGCGGCCCTACATCAATGATGAACTCGTCGGTTATCGCCTTGCTAGAAAGCTTAGGCGTCGAGCCAGAGAACATTTTACTCGATGACTTTGGTGACTAGCCTTAGCATGACTGGATAATACTGATGTAAGCCTATATCAATGTGCGGCCCTACATCAATGATGAACTCGTCAGTTATCGCTATGCTCGAAAGTCTAGGTGTTGAGCCAGAGAACATTTTACTAGATGACTCTGGTGACTAGCCTTAGGTTCGAATGAGAGCCCCATAAAACGCAGCCTACAGGCTGCGTTTTTTTTATGTGTTTTTTTACTCTCAAGCTTTTTCTGACAACTTTTCAGCGAAAAAAAATGATGGTGTGTTGATTCTTTATCCATGTTTTAATTGCTTATTATATGCCCCACACATTTTTAACATGCGTTTTAGATATGTTTTGGAATTTACAGGAAGTAAGCAATGGAAGCACTGCACCCCAATTTTATTTATCCACCAGGTTCTATGTTAATGCACTCACCGTTAGTGCTCAGTAAAGCCGATATGTATGGCTTTTTCTTAAAAGGAAAGCTGGAAAACTTACAAAGATCCATTGATACCTGCCTTAATCAAGTCGCAGGAAGCTCTATGTATTTTAAGGTGTTATCACCTTATGTATTGACCAGTTTTACTCGGGTCGATAAGGCCTATTCCGAAAATCCACAAGATAGAGCCAAAGGCTGGATCCAAGAAACGGATATTGTCACTTGGGTGATGGTAGGGCAGCAAAATAGCAGTGACAGTGATGATATTAGTCATGTGTATTTTCATCCACTGCATATCTTCGTCAATGACGCTATGGCATTAATCAATGGCCGAGAGCTGTTTGGTTACCCTAAATACATGTGTGAGTATGAGATGCCAGAGGCGGGAGAGCCACTAACGAAGTTGAGCCTATCAGCCAAAAGTTTTAAGCATTTCTCCCCTGAAACAGAGTTAGCTATGCATCCTCTATTAACTGTGGATTGTAACGCTAAAGATGAACAGCAATTGTCAACGATAGAGGCGATTACTCAGACTGGGCAACTCTTTAAAGAGCAGACAGACTTTATCCCTGAACTGGACAAACTCGGCGAGGAACAGCTCTATAGTCTGCTATTTAAGCCTGCAATCGATCAAGTATTTTTAAAGCAACTTCCCGATGGATCGGGAGACAAAGCCGTATATCAGGCGATAACGGCTTCACCTGCAAAAATTAATAAAGTGCACTCAGTGTCACTGCTTGAAAATGATTTGCTGGCAACGATTTTCGATAACGACTCTTTCCCTTTCAAAGAGTCGTTAGGGGTTGAGTTAGGCGAGCAAAATGTCTTGCTACCCTATCATGTGAATTTTGACTTTGAGGTGCCTCAGGGCGAGGTACTGGTCGATAACTCAATAGTTAAAAAAGAGAAGATTGCCATTTTGGGCGGCGGCGTCTCGGCCATCACCGCCGCGATGTGCCTGACTGAGCAGCCCGGTTGGCAAAACCGCTACGAAATCGATATTTACCAAATGGGCTGGCGCATAGGAGGCAAAGGTGCAAGTGGTCGAAATGCCGAAATTGGTCAGCGGATCGAGGAGCACGGACTGCATATCTGGTTTGGTTTCTATCAAAATGCCTTTAGCTTGATGCGCCAAGCCTATGAAGAGCTAGGCCGACCGAAAGGCGCCCCTTTGGCCACATTCCTTGATGCCTTTAAACCCCATAATTTTATTGTGTTACAAGAGAATGTTGGTGGTGATTCTGATAGCTGGCCAATTCAATTTCCTGAGCGCAGTGGCTTGCCGGGAGATAGCACCCAAGTGTTAACGCTTTGGAAAGTGGTGAAAGCGGCATTTAGCTGGATCCGTCATTGGTTGACTGAGATGGACGATCTACTCGATGCCATCGATAACGAGGCCAAAGAGTCGGCTCGTCCCGTGCATTGGTTTAGTAAAGAGTGGTTCGCCGAGCTTAACGACAAGATTGAAGACTCAATCGACGATGCAAAAGAAAGTGTAACTGCACTGGCAGACAAGTTGGAGTGTCACTTTAATCAGATGATTGGCCGCGATTGCTTGGAGCATCATCACGATACTGAGGATGAAGGTGGCTTTGTCGAATCCGCTGTCGATGCATTTAGAGCGCGTCTAGAGGAACGTTTTGTCGACAGGCTCGAAAGCAATGATGAGCTTAGACGCTTGTATATTGCAGCAGATCTAGGTTTGACCATACTCAAAGGTATGTTTGCCGATGATGTGTTTAAGCACGGCTTCGATGTAATCAATGACTATGATTACCGCGAATGGCTAACCAAGCATGGCGCAAATCAAGATTTCACTGTCGACTCCGCGCCGGTACGCGGTTTTTATGATTTAGTTTTTGCCTACGAGCAGGGCAACTTCGATAAGCCTAACCTCGAGGCGGGTACCATTATTCGGTCCATGTTACGTATTGCTTTTTGTTACCAAGGAGGCGTGATGTGGGAGATGCAAGCCGGGATGGGGGATACGGTATTTACGCCTTACTATGAGGTACTGAAACGCCGTGGGGTTAACTTCCACTTCTTTAATAAAGTAGACAAGCTTGTCTGCAATAATTCAAGCATTGAAGCGATTGAAATTACGGAGCAAGTTGCCTTAAAACCAGAGTGCCAAGACTATAACCCTTTTGTCGATGTCAAAGGCTTAGATTGCTGGCCAAGTGTGCCTAACTATGAGCAGCTTGATCCACAGCAGGCTCAGCTTCTACAAGATAATAATATTAATCTAGAGCATTTTTGGTGTAATTGGGATGATGTATATCAGCAGCATTTCAATCAGCCTTTGCCACAGAAACGTTTAGTAAAAGGGCAAGATTTCGATAAAGTAATTTTCGGTTTATCCATTGGTTCCGTGCCCCATGTTGCCAGTGAAGTCATGGCGCAAAGTGAGGCGTTATCGCAAAGTGTCGATAAGGTCAAAACGGTTGCCACTCAGGCGTATCAATTATGGATGGATCAAGATTTAACTGGGATAGGTTGGCCGCTTCGCCCAGACAATGGAGAAGAGCCAGTGCTTTCAGGCTTTACCGAGCCTTTCGATACATGGGCGTCTTTGACTCACTTGATTGATAAAGAGGACTGGCAGGGCGCTCAGCCCAAAAACGCCAGTTATTTCTGCTCGGCCTTACCCGTCGATAATTATCCGCCAGCAACCGAGTTTGGGTTCCAAGGGCAAAAAACCTTAGAAGCTAAACTGGGAGCGATTTCTCAGCTAGAAAATGAAATCCATAAATTGTGGGATAACGTGCCTTCACCTGAGGGGGAATCGAGCTCGGATTTTCCATGGCAATGGCTACATGATGACAGTGAGGCACAAGGCAAGGCTAGGTTTGATAGTCAATATTGGCGCGCTAATGTCGACCCGTCTGAGCGTTATGTGATGTCGGTTAAGGGTAGCACTCAATACCGAATCGACACTGACGGTACCGGCATAGATAATTTGTTCGTTACAGGTGACTGGATCAAAACAGGGATTAACGCAGGCTGCGTTGAAGCAGCTACCATGGCGGGCATGCAAACATCTAAAGCGATTTGTGGTTATCCAGAGATCATAAAAGGTGAAAAGGACTTTTAATCATTGTTAATCATCTTTGGTAATAGCCATTGTTAATAGTCATGCGCAGCTCAAGCGTGTGACTATTTAAAAGCTGGTGATAGCAGGCTTATCTGCTATCACTAGATCAATTTGGAGTGAGTGATAGCTATGGCAGAAATGTCGATAATAGGCTTAGTGTTGGTGGTTGTCTTACTGGGATATTTATCTATTTATCCTAAGCTTGCTGGCAATGATTTCAACAAGATTTCATTGTGTGATATCGCAAGCTCAAGCTTTGTGATGATACTGGTTGGGCTTAAGTATTGGGGCTCTGGATATGAATTCAGTTTACTCTTGTTTAGTGCGAATTGGTTCTGGTTTACATTGATTGTGTACGCGGTAATTGAAGTGCCAGTTGCGGTTTGGTATTTCAAAAAGCATGCTGTTGTCATAGACATTAAAAAGTAACGTCAATTCACTATCAGCAAACTTTTTACAGAAGCTTCGAACAGAAGCTTTTAACTGGAGCGTTTAAACTGGAACTTTGTACTGGAGATTTTAACTAGGGAGGACAGGTTTGCCGATAAGTATAGTGGTGCTTTTAGGGGAAAAGCGCCATCGGCGAAAACATATTGAGCAACAAGGTTTAAAATGCTTTTATAAGTCGTGAAAAACGACTTTCGATAGTGATTAACTAGAGGCGTGTTATTGATGCTTCAATATCGTAAAAGTTGCATCTAAATCAAACTAAAAATACAAACCGTGATCGCTAATCCAAACTCGAAATATACTCGCTATAGTGTTAATCAGACGGCAGTTTTTATTGTACTTGCTGATTATAATCTGCCTCAGTTTTTGACTCGCTGAGAATATCAATTAAATGTCTAAACCCTCGTTAATTCTATCGGCAATAGCCCTATCTCTTAGTCTTTGTAGCAGCCAAGTTTTTGCTTCTATCGATGGCATGAAACCTAAGCCTGTTGAAGGGGCTCCTTTAGGTTATATCATTCATAACCCATATGAAAATGCGCCACTCACCGCTTTGGTGACCCTAGCTGGTCATACCATTTCTGGCGTTGAAGTGACTGTACATGCCAATGATGCTGATGGCGTGAGTTTGACATACCAAGTTGATGATATGCGGGTGATGGACGAGGGTGGAGTACCCATTTTTGGCCTTTACCCTGCATTTATGAACACCTTTACCGTGAAGTGGACGGAAAATGGTGAACAAAAGTCTCATGATTATAAGATGCTAACGCCTGATATCGATATGGGATTTTCTGAAAGCCAGTGGGCGAAAGCACCACTTGTTGAAGTTGAGCATGTTGATGCAGACTTTAAAGACAGACTGTACTTTGTAAACTGGACCAATGCCGACGGCAAAGCCGCGCCACTGATGCACAACAATTCAGATGCACCAGGGGCATTTTCTTGGGATGGCAAACCGGGTTTCTTTATTATCGATACAGCGGGTGATATTCGCTGGTATATGAACCCTTACACGACTCATGATGCCAAAACCTATGACAATGCGGGCTATGCCATGGGGATGAACGTCACTAAAGACGGCAACATGGTATGGGTACAAGGTCAGGGCTGGAAGAAAATGTCGATCATGGGGCGGATGATCTCTGAGCATAGTCTTCCGGGTAACTTTATTGACGCCTCTCATGAGGGAATTGAAGGCGCGAACGGTAATATATTTATTCGTGCAGCAGCCAAAGATTACCGCACAGCAGATGGCCGTTTGGTCAATACTATTCGCGACCAAATTATCGAAGTTGACAACACAGGCAAGCTGGTGGATTACTGGGACTTAAATACTATTTTAGATCCTATGCGTGATGCGGCTCTGCTATCGCTCGATGCGGGCGCGGTTTGTTTAAACATCAACCTTGACGATGCCGGTCACCAAACCACAGAAGAAGATTTAGCCAAAGCGCCTTACGGTGATATACACGGTGTGGCAACTGGTCGTAACTGGGCCCATGTTAACTCTATTGAGTATGATCCAACTGACGACAGCATCATTATCAGCTCACGCCATCAATCGGCTGTAATTAAGATCGGCCGCGACAAGCAAGTAAAGTGGATCTTAAGTGCCAGCAAAGGCTGGAGTGAGAAGTTTCAAGATAAGCTACTTAAACCTATTACAGCTGATGGCAAGCCAATTTGGTGTAACGAGAAGGGCGCATGTCAGGACAAGGATTTTGATTTTAGTTGGACTTCACACACTGCCTATTTAGTCCCAGAAAAAGGCACATTAACAGTGTTTGATAACGGCGATGGCCGTGATTTAGGTCAGCCGATGTTTGCTAACGAAAAGTACTCTCGCTCTGTAGAGTACAAGATTGATGAGCAAAACATGACGGTTCAGCAAGTATGGGAATACGGTAAAGATGAGCTAGGTTATGCAGGTTACTCACCAGTGACTTCTATCGTTAAATACCAAGCAGATAAAGACAGTATGATGAGCTACTTTGCTTCTGCAGGTTTATTTGGTTTAGGTGGTGGTTACGGCAACCTGAAGATGGATGACACTACAGGTAAGGTGCAATCGATTCTGGTTGAACACAGATATGGCGAAACAAAGCCAGCGGTGCGCATCAATATCGATAGCCATGATATGTTTGCTACGGGCTATCGCGCTCAGGTTATTCGCGCTAATGAAATGTTGAAATAAGAGTGAGATGTTAAAATAAGAGCGAGATGCTTAAATAACAGTGAGATACTGAAGTAACCGGTTATTAAATCGAGCACACAAACAAAAATAGCGCCTTAAGGCGCTATTTTTATATCTGTAACTCTTAGCTAAAGCAGAGCAAGATGCAGCGGTGCTTTAACGAGCGGTTGCCGCTTTCATATTGCGAGTAAATTCAGCAAGGGCGCTTAACAGTGCCGCTTCATTGTCTTTATTCGCCTCGATAATTTTGACTACCGCAGAGCCTGAAATCGCGCCCGCGGCTCCAGCATCGATAGCGGCTTTGACCTGACTCGGCTCGGCAATACCAAAACCTAGTAGTGGCGGCGCACCATTAAACTCTTTTAGACGATTTAGAATATCACTGATTGGCATACCGGCCTTTGACTCCGTACCCGTCACACCAGCGCGAGATAACAGGTAGGTATAACCTTCACCTTTTTCACTTACCTGTTTTAATGTTTCGCTGTCGGCATTTGGCGGCGCGATAAAGATTGGGCACACGCCGTGGGCTTTTGCCGATTCGATAAATGGTGCTGCTTCCTCTACTGGCACATCGGCAATCAGTACCGAGTCAACGCCAGCGGCTTGGCATTTGGCGTAGAAGGTATCGATGCCATTGGCGAACACTAAATTGGCGTACAGTAGTAGGCCAATCGGTAAGTCAGGATATTTAGCTCGAATAGCCGTGAGCATTTCAAAGCACTGAGTCGGTGTAGTGCCAGCAGCTAAAGAGCGTAGGTTAGCGCCTTGAATAACCGGGCCATCGGCGAGCGGATCTGAAAACGGGAAGCCGAGCTCTAGGGCGTCGGCACCGTTTTCAACTAAGGTGTCGATGATTTTAAGTGATAGCTCAGGCGATGGATCGCCTAAGGTCACGAATGGCACAAATGCGCCTTGCTGTTTCTCATTTAGGGCGGCAAAGGCTGCCTGGTAACGTTGACTCATTGCCACTCTCCTAGTTGTTCTGATTGTTAGTTTGTTGCTGTTCAGCTTCTTGTTGCTCAACTTTTTGTTGCTCAAGAATGTCCGCAACCGTGAAGATATCTTTGTCGCCGCGGCCAGACAGGTTAACCACTAAAATGGTCTCTTTGGTGGCTTCTTTTGCAAGTTTTACCGCATAAGCTAGGGCGTGAGCCGACTCAAGTGCGGGGATGATCCCTTCTGATCGTGCCAGTAATTGGAAAGCTTCTAACGCTTCATCATCGGTGGCTGACTCGTAAGTTGCGCGGCCGGTTGCGGCAAGGTGTGCATGCTGCGGCCCAACAGATGGGAAATCCAGACCGGCGGATACAGAGTAAGACTCTTCAATTTGCCCTTCGCTGTCTTGCATAAGTGGCGCTTTCATACCAAAGAAAATACCAGTTTTACCATGCTTTAGTGGCGCGCCGTGCATTGGAGTATCGATGCCTTTTCCTGCAGGCTCAACACCAATTAGTGCCACCTCTTCTTCGTCAATAAAGTCGGCAAACATACCAATCGCGTTAGAACCACCGCCGACACAGGCAATAACCGCATCAGGTAGGCGGCCTTCACGCTCAAGAATTTGACTCTTAGTTTCTTCGCCAATCATACGTTGGAATTCACGTACAATTGTTGGGAATGGGTGCGGACCTGCTGCAGTGCCCAGTAGGTAGTGGGCTTTATCATAACTACCAGACCAGTCACGCATCGCTTCGTTACAGGCATCTTTCAAAGTGGCCGAGCCAGAGGTCACTGGGATAACTTCTGCGCCCATTAGCTTCATTCTAAATACGTTTGGTGATTGACGTTCAACGTCTTTCGCGCCCATATACACCTTACACTTAAGGCCTAGCAATGCGCAGGCAAGGGCTGTTGCCACACCGTGTTGACCCGCGCCAGTTTCAGCGATGATCTCTTTTTTACCCATACGTTTAGCCAGTAATGCCTGACCTAATACTTGGTTAGTCTTGTGGGCGCCGCCGTGTAGCAAATCTTCACGTTTTAGATAGATCTTAGTCAGCGGATTAGGGCTTAAGTTGCGCGTTAAGGTCAACGCCGTTGGACGACCGGCATAGTTCTTTAAAAGCTCGGTAAACTCCTGCTGAAAGCTCTCGTCTTCTTGGGCTTCAATAAAAGCGGTTTCTAGTTGCTTAAGCGCTGGCATTAAAATTTGCGGTACGTACATACCACCGTATTCCCCAAAGTATGGGTTTAACTTGCTCATATTCTTGTCCTTTATGACTAATTTTTTACCACAGGCCGATTTTGCATGTGGGGATAATAGGGTTTAGAAACTAGCTTTTTACAGCTGCTAATAAAATCAGTACTGGCGCAACTGGTTAAATGCCGCTGCTACTTTGCTTGGGTCTTTAATACCAGGACTTTGCTCAAGGCCAGAGTTAAAATCTAAGCCGTAGAAACCTTGGCTTGCTGCATCAATGGCATTCTCTGGGCTTAAACCACCGGCAAGTAATGCAGACTCTTTGTTTGGTAGCATCTTTTGCCAATCAAAAGCTTGGCCCGTACCGCCAAATTGACCATCTGATTTACTGTCAAACACCACGCGATCAACGCCTGCAGGAATAACTAATTCATTGTCACTTGCCACATCTACCGCAACCGCTTTCCAAATTTGAGTCTGGCTATTGTTTGTGGTCAATATTGCTTTTAATGCATCAATTTCGAGTGCGGTTTCTTTACCGTGTAACTGCACGGCAAACAGGTTTAGTTCAGTAGCGAGCTTGGCGATCACATCGGCCGCTTCATTAACAAACACGCCAACTAAATTGAGTTTAGTGCCGCTTTGCTTTAACTGCGCAACCAGCTTATTAGCCTGCTCAGGCGTTACCGCGCGTGGTGATTTTTGAGCAAAGATAAGGCCGCCATAAATGGCACCAGCCTTTGCGGCTGCTATCATGTCTTCCATGCGGGTTAGGCCGCAGACTTTGTTATGGCCAAAGGTCAGTGTTCGGCAGGCAAGGTCTAAATCATCTTCTGCCATTAACGAGCTGCCGACTAAGAAACCATCCACTAGCGGGCTTAAACGGCGAACTTGAGCTTGGTTATAAATACCAGATTCGCTGATCACCACTCTGTCGGATGGAATATGCGGCGCCAGCGCCTCTGTGGTTGCAAGGTCGGTAGACAAGTCGCGCAGATTACGGTTATTAATGCCGATAATCTTGGCATTAAGCGCAATGGCGCGCGTGAGTTCTGCTTCATTACTCACTTCGGTCAAGATATCGAGTTGATATTTCGCCGCTTCGGTGGCTAGGGCTTGATAACGGCCGTCATCGAGTACCGATAGCATTAACAAGATTGCGTCAGCGCCTTGGTGAGCGGCCAATTTGACTTGGTACTCATCGACGAAAAAGTCTTTACACAAAATCGGCTGGCTAACGCGAGCACGAACCCTTGGAATATAGTCCATGTCGCCTTGGAAGAACTGCTCGTCGGTTAATACTGAAATACCTGCGGCGTAGCGGTTATAAACATCAGCTATAGCATCAACATCAAACACATCCCGAATTAAGCCTTTTGATGGGCTGGCTTTTTTACACTCTAGAATAAAACCTGCATTTGGCGCTTTAAGTGCATCAAATAAACTTCTGTCAGACACTTTTGGCGATAAGTCCTTTTCAGGAAATCGCTGCTTGAGTGAGGCGATATGTGCCGCCTTAGTATCGACAATTTTAGTCAGTACATTGCTTTCTTTTATTGCTGGTTCTTCTCTTAAATCCGTGCTCACATTAGGCTCCTTTGCCAGCTTGGCTAGCGTTAGCCAGCTGGGTCAATAATTTGTAGGCTTTGCCGCTGTTAATGGTCTCGAGTGCTAACGCTGTGCCAGATTTGATGTCAGTGCAAATGCCTGCCACATAGAGGGCGCAGCCTGCATTGATAGCAACCGCATTCATATGGGCAGCTTTTCCTTTGCCTTGCAATATGGCGCGGGTGTAATCAGCATTTTCTTCAGGTGCGCCGCCTTCTAAATCAGTAAGCTTAGCCTCTGGTACGCCAAGCATGGCTGGAGTAATACGGTACTCGCTGATAGCGCCATCTTTAAGCTCATGCACTAAGGTATCGCCGTGAAGCGCGACTTCATCGAGGCCGCTACCGTGCACCACCATGGCGCGTTTAATACCGAGTGCTTTTACGACTTGTGCGATGGGGGCTACCAGCTCTGGGCTATACACACCAAGCAGCATAAAGTCTGGGCGAGACGGGTTAATGAGCGGCCCCAACACATTAAATAGAGTACGGGTTTTTAGTGCCTGACGCACAGGCACCGCGTGGGCCACGCCGCCATGATAGTGTGGCGCAAACAAGAAGCACAGTCCTAGCTCGTCTAAGCAGTCACGTGCCGTTTCTGGTGCCATGGTTAAATCGATACCAAATTGCGCCAGTAAGTCTGATGAACCCGATTTGCTCGATACGCTGCGGTTACCGTGTTTAGCCACCTTAGCTCCAGCCGCCGCGGCAACAAACGCCGC
This sequence comes from Shewanella pealeana ATCC 700345, assembly GCF_000018285.1. Classification (NCBI taxonomy): domain Bacteria; kingdom Pseudomonadati; phylum Pseudomonadota; class Gammaproteobacteria; order Alteromonadales; family Shewanellaceae; genus Shewanella; species Shewanella pealeana. Next base: position 1,927,658 of record NC_009901.1, read on the forward strand.
CGTGGTAGAGATATTGATAGTGTTGTGACCATCGCCACCAGTGCCTACAATATCGACAATGCCTTGACTGACGGTCGATTCACTCGGCGTCGGAAAGGATTTTGCAGCCGTACGAAGTGCATCGGCCGCACCCGATATTTCATCGATGGTTTCGCCGCGCATTTTCATGGCGACTAACATTCCTGCCATGGTGACTTCATTCATCTCACCTTGAATGATACGGCTAAATAACGTTTTTGCATCAGTGCGGTTTAGGCTTTCACCGCGATAAAGGGATTCGATTAACGTTTCAGAGCTTTTAATTTCAAGCTGCTTGATTTCGGTTTGAGTCATCATCTTATCCTTTGATGTTGTCTTGGCTATCTTGTGCTAAAGCACTGGCGAGGTAATCTAAGCTCTGTACCAATAACTGGCTGCCTAAAGTGGTTAAAATTGATTCCGGATGGAACTGAAAACCCACCGCTATATCTTCGCGGTGAATAACCGCCATTGGCATCTCTTCTGTAGTGGCGATAACGTCTAAGCAATCCGGCACTTTGGTTGCCACAAGGCTGTGATAACGGGCAACGGGAAGCGGCGAGGGTAAACCGCTAAAGATATCTTGGCCGTTATGAAATGTCGGACTCGCTTTGCCGTGTACCACTTGAGCTGCACGCTCAACTTTACCGCCGTAATGCTCAACTAAGGCTTGGTGCCCAAGGCAAATACCCAGCATTGGTACTTTGCCTGCAACACACTCAATCAGAGCCATTAATGAGCCTGCTTCGTGAGGTGCTCCGGGACCTGGCGACAGTACAAGTGCGGCGGGTGTTGTTTCGTTTAATAGTTTACTGGCGATAAAGTCAGCGTCGACGTCGTTACGATAAATGACTACTTCATAGCCTAAGCTTCTAAACTGATCCACTAAGTTGTAGGTGAATGAGTCGAAGTTATCGAGTAGATAGATTTTCATAGTCCACCTCCCATTTTTATAGCTGAAATAACGGCTTGTGCCTTTTGGCGCGTTTCATCGGCTTCGGCTTGTGGGTCTGAGTCGTACACCACGCCAGCGCCTGCTTGAATAAAGGCTGTGCCATCTTTGACAAAGGCAGAGCGGATAACAATGCAGGTATCCATGTCACCTAGGCCATTTAAGTAGCCGACAGCGCCACCGTAGCTGCCGCGACGGGTTTTCTCTGCACCGCGAATAAGCTGCGCCGCGCTCACTTTTGGGGCGCCAGTTAAAGTGCCCATATTCATGCAAGCTTGGTAGGCATGCAGTGCATCTAAATCGGTTCTAAGCTGGCCAGTGACTCGGCTAACGAGATGCATAACATGGCTGTATCTATCGACTTTTAATAACTCTGGCACTTTGCGGGTACCACTTTGGCTGATGCGGGCGATATCGTTACGAGCCAAGTCTACAAGCATGATATGTTCGGACAACTCTTTCTTGTCTAAGCGAAGCTCAAGCTCGTTACGGCTATCGAGATCGAAATCGATTTCACCGCTGGCAGTTTTGCCGCGCTTTCGCGTTCCGGCAATCGGGTAGATCTCGACTTGGTTGCTTGCGGCCTCATACTTGAGCGCGCTCTCTGGTGAGGCGCCAAACAGGGTGAAGTCATCGCCGCGAAAGTAGAACATGTAAGGGCTTGGGTTGGTCAGTCTTAATGCGCGGTAGGCGCCTAATGTATTGGGGCAAGGCAGGCTAAAACTGCGTGATGGCACTACCTGGAAAATATCACCTGCGATGATGTGCTCTTTAAGGCCATTGACTGTGTCTTTAAAGTCGCTGTCTGAGATATTCACTTGCGTTTCAGCTTCAACGGCTTGTAACTCGGCAATGGGAGCCAATGACTGGCAAGCTTGCTGTAGCTCAGTCATACGCTGAGCGAGTGAGTTTGTAATGCAATCGACAGCGCTTTGGACTGGCTGAACAAATTGGTGAGTGACGATTTCAGCGCTTTGCTGCTGATGATCCACTAGGATTAACGTTTCGGCGAGATAAAACAGGTAATCAGGGCAGGTGTTATCACCTTCAGGCACGCTTGGCAGTGGCTCAACGGTATCAATCAAATCATAAGAGAGCACGCCGCCTAAAAACAGATCTTCAAACTCGGGGCTTTCATCGCAGCGGATATGCTTAACCAACATTCTTAAGCCATCAAGCGGAGAGGTTGACTTTAAACGCGCATCCTCATCGAGTTGGTTAGACTCTTTTTGCAGGGTAAGGCTTAAGCTTGACTCATCACAGTGGTTTATTTCCGTGGTCGGAAAATCTTTTTCGAAGAAGGACTTTATTGGTGAGAGCAGAGTCTTACCATTATCTGTTAATGCGTTAAATTGAAGTTGGTAACCGTCACAGCGGATCTGCATGGCTGCGTGAGTCAGCACGATACTCTTTAAGTGGTCCTTGCTATCAATTTCAGCAGATTCCAGCAGCATAGTGTGAGGGGCGTTCTGGGTCACATGCTGGTATAAGCTAAGCGGATCTTCATGATACGCCAACGCCTCTTTTTGAGTGACGACTTTAGCGATAGTGTCGGTTGTCATGCTTATGCTCCTGCCTTGTAGGGTAACGCATTATTCATTATTTTATCTCACTTTATCTTTAAGCCTGCTGCTCTGGGTTTTCTCTCTTCTTGCCGATTTATTTTCGCTTAGATACAAGAAAGCCCGCAGTGTATGCGGGCTTTCTTGTTGAATCTTGTCTCAGTTTTCTGAGCACACAGTTCCACACCACCCGCTAATTTGGGAAGTGCCACCACCAATTAATGTTTTGGAAAGTTGTTAACTGTGTCATTTAAAATTCATCTTGTTTGTTTCAATGACTATATAAAAACATTTGCGGGTGAAAGCTGTCAATCGAATATTTCTACTTTTGAATGATTTTCACTAATTGAGTGATTATTTTCCTTGGATTTTATCTTTATGGAGAAGTTTTAGTGTTTTTTGAGTGGATTTTGCTAAAAACTGGCTTTATAGACTTTGAGCGTTTGTGTCTATTTGACGGTTAAATGATTGGCTCGTGCGTTAATTAGACACTCTTGAGGAAGCGGGCCAGTTCTTAATGTATGTATAGTTGATCATAATGTAAGCATTTGTATGCTTTTACTGCCTAACAGTTTAACGATTGCGACGATATAGGTGATATTTGATCCAGCTCAAACTTGTTGTGGTGATTGTTAGTTATTTGTTGTGATCCATGCTGATTTTGGCACACTAAAAATGTGGCCCAAAAGGAATGAGTATGGCTTCAATCAATCAGCTGTTAAAAGCACTGTTCAATAGTTTCAAGGATCTGATCCCTATTATATTAGTGGTCTGCTTTTTCGAAATATTCGTCCTACAGCAAGCGCCGGAGAATCTGTTTTCGATTCTAATTGGCCTTGTCTTCATCGTAGTCGGTTTAACCTTTTTTGTTTTCGGTCTCGAAATGGGATTGTTTCCTATCGGTGAGTCGCTTGCTCAAGCGTTGGCTCGTAAAGGCAGCGTTTTCTGGTTGGTGGTTTTTTCATTTTCATTGGGCTTTGGCACGACATTAGCCGAACCCGCTTTAACCGCTGTTGCTAATGAGGCTGCAGAAGTGGCGGCTGAGGCTGGAGCAATAAAAACCTCAGAGGAAGCGATGGATAGCTACGCCATGGGGCTAAGGTTAACTGTGGCGTTATCGGTTGGCCTCGCTATTTTGCTCGGGGTGGTGCGGATCTTAAAAGGTTGGCCCATCCACTATCTCATTATCTCGGGTTACATCATCGTCATGGTGCTGACCTCATTTGCTCCTGAAAATATTATCGGTATTGCCTATGACTCAGGCGGGGTGACGACATCGACGATTACCGTGCCACTAGTGACAGCGCTCGGTGTAGGTTTAGCCTCTGTGATTAAGGGGCGCAATCCTATGCTTGATGGTTTTGGCTTAATTGCCTTTACCAGCTTAATGCCGATGATTTTTGTACTAATTTACGGAATGGTGGTGCTCTGATGGAACTGCTTGAGCAAGTGCTTGATACTCTACTGGTAACCATACGTGATGTGGTACCCATTGCGATTATCTTATTTGGCTTTCAGCTCGGGGTGCTTAAAAGGCCCGTGGCGAATTGGCGCCGGGTTGCCGCTGGCTTTGTTTATGTGATTTTAGGGCTCAGCTTCTTCTTAGTAGGCCTTGAGATGGCCCTGTTTCCCATCGGTGAGAGTATGGCTGAGCAACTGACCTCCCATGAGTTTATCCATGAAGGGGATTTGCAAAATACCGTCAACGCTTGGCAGGACTATTATTGGGTTTATATCTTCGCCGCGGCGATAGGCTTTAGTACCACGATTGCAGAGCCATCACTTATCGCGGTTGCGATAAAGGCTAACCAAGTATCCGGTGGCACCATAGGCATTCAAGGCTTGCGTATATCAGTGGCAATTGGGGTTGCCTTCGGTATTGCGCTAGGGTGTTTCCGTATTGTGGTGGGGGATCCTATTCATTACTACATTATGGCTGGTTATGTGCTGGTGGTGATCCAGACCTTTTATGCCCCCAAAATGATTGTCCCGCTTGCCTATGATTCGGGCGGTGTGACCACCTCTACCGTAACCGTGCCGTTAGTGGCTGCGTTAGGCTTAGGTTTAGCAACCAATGTCGAGGGACGAAACCCGCTTATTGATGGCTTTGGCCTGATAGCCTTTGCTAGTTTGTTTCCAATGATCACTGTGATGGGCTATGCCCAGTTAGTGGAATTTAAGAACAGAACCCAAAAGGAGCGAGATAATGCGCTTTAAATTGATTCTAGTGTTTATTGATGATGCCTGTACCGATGCGATCTTAGATGCGGCTCGTAGTAAAGGCGCTACTGGCGCCACAGTGATTAACCATGCTCGTGGTGAAGGTCTTAAGCAGCAAAAGACATTCATGGGTTTGTCGTTAGATGTTCAGCGAGATGTAGTGTTGCTGCTGGTTGAAGAGCATCTATGCCGAACTATTTTAGAAACGGTCAGTGAAGTCGGTGAGTTTGATCGTGACTCGGGCAAAGGCATCGCCATTCAAATTGATGTGGAGGACGCCGTCGGAGTCGCTCATCAGGTACAAAAGCTAAGCCATGATATTGAGGATCAAATATGAAGAACGAAAAGCTAGTCAGAAATCATGATGTCATGAGTCAAGATTATGCCATGATCGATGGGTTGCAAACCGTGGCTGAAGCGATTGAACACGCGGTGAAAAACAAGGTTAACGTGTTATTCGTGAACAAGCGCCATGATGATGACGAGTATGGCATGGTACTAATGAGTGACATTGCCAAAAAAGTATTGGCACAAGACAGATCGCCTGAGCGAGTCAATGTCTATGAGATCATGGTTAAGCCCGTGCTATGTGTGCCAGGGAGTATGGATGTACGATACAGTGCGCGCTTATTTGATAGGTTCGGTATTACAAAGGCGCCAGTGGTTGAAGAGGGGAGAATTGCAGGACTGGTGAGTTATCACGAAATCGTGCTCAAAGGCATGATTAATAAGACAAGCTAAGCTCACTATCGTCGAGTATAACCGAGCAGGCTATCCACTCGGTTTACCGGCTTTAGCTTTTTAGGCCCGATCTGAAAGTGCTTGAGGCGCTCGCATATAGCTGCTAACTCGGCTTACCACTTCTAACCTGGGCTCCTCAAGAATGCAGGCTTCTGCTACACTGGCTTTGGTCACTTTTTAATTTAAGTTCAATTCGTTATGCAGCGCCCACCATTACGTCAAGCCAAAACCATCGATAATGTGTTTAATAGTGCTTATTGGCATTTGAGCCAGCAGGATTTCACTATTAATGAAATTCGCACCAAACTCGAACGTAAAACCGAAAACCAAGAATGGATCGATACCGTCCTTGCTAGACTCATCGAGGGGGGCTACCTAAAAAATGATTTTGACTTTGCCGTGCGTTATTGCGAGCTAGCTTTTAGTCATGAACTCGGTGCTGGGGCAATAAGGCGCAAACTACAACAGCGAGGCGTATCCCTTACAGATATTGATAGCGCAATAGAGCGGGTAACTGATGAGCAAAATGTCGATGGTTATGAGATGGCAACATCTAGGCTGCTCAGCAGATTTGATAACTTTTATGGCACCAATAAAGAGAAGGTGTATGCACAAATGACGGCAAAAGGCTTTTCTCGAGTAGAAATTGATCACGCATTAGCAGCGCATCCGATGCGTGAAACTTTGCGCAGTAAAATGGCCGTTAAAGCTGACAAAGCGGACTTAAGCACCGAAATTATTAAGTTATATAGCAAGGGAAAAGGTCAAACCCTTATTCAACAGGAGCTTAAGCAGCGACTGATTGATTTAAGCGATTTTGAAGACACCCTGTACCAATTGACGCTTGCTGGAGATGTTGATTTTTATCAAAGCTGTAAAGTTGAACTAGCTAAGAAGCGCTATGACTTATCGGATTATAAAGATAAGTCGAAAGCCTATGCCTATTTATCACGTAAGGGCTTCAACAGTGATGAAATCAAAGAGGCGATGAGGCTGGATGATGAGTAATCTACTCAAAATAACTTGTTGTAGGTAAAGTTTCTATATTGAGTAGTCGCTATGTTGGTTCAGCCATAATTTACTCATATGGCGTAGTAGTTTGTTGATGCGCTCGGCTTGGTATTTATCATTTAACTTGGTATTTAGCGCAGGGATCGGCACGCTTCGGTCTGTAAGGCGGTGGAAGATTGTTGAAAAAAGCTCTGTCATGCAGATTTCATATTCATTGCTGGCGTATAACCGATCCCACTCTATGCCTGCCTTAGTGGAAAAGATTAGAGTCAACAATTCAATGTCTTGGGAGAACTTTTTAATTTGTTCTGTACCCATACAGTGTTCCTTTATTAAATCTAAGAATAGATCGAGACATTCTCCTCTGGGAATAACATCAAATAGATCGCCTATGCGACGGGCTTTATGTTTTTTTTCTGAAATGACTTCAACAATTTGAGTATAGTAATCTTCAAATTTATGGACGATAAGGCGATCGAGTACTCGTTCTCTCGTGGGCGGTACATTGGTAAAATGTCGATGAACATGGTCACAGAAGTTGGCCGCATCTAAGTTTTCGATGAGTGTTGAGGAAATTTTTGAGCCGATATCATTAGGTAAGGCGTTGGCTTCCATTACCTTTTCTATACCTAAGGATATATAGGAGTCGAATTGTCGAGGAAGTCTGCTATTGCAGGGATACGGGCAGAAATCTTTTTTTGAACATTTCAAATTGATTACTCCATCCTTGAGTATCTAGATTCATCCTACCTAAAGCTATAATACACAGACTTATTCCCGTCAAATAATAACTATTTTGTGCACCTAGTATCAGAAGCATCACCATATTTATCAGTTTACTCTGAAATCTAAGTATCTAAAGCCGAAAATCTAAGTCACGGCATCTGAACTTAAAATAGTCAGATTTTCGACTATGCTTATTGAGCTGTGAACTAGTCATATCAAATTGATAAAGGTAGGTAAATCTATGAGGCTCAATCAAACCCTGTTACTGGCACTGTTTTGCTTGCTGGTATTCCCAAGCCAGGCCATAGAGCTTAACAGTATTGATATCAGCGAAGGCAAGACGCTCAAGAAAGCCCAGATATTTAATCAATGGGGCTGTAGCGGGGAAAATAGTTCTCCTGAACTCAGTTGGAGTGAGATCCCTATAGGCTCGAAAAGTTTTGCTGTGACCATGTACGACCCAGATGCACCAACAGGCAGTGGCTGGTGGCATTGGCTGGTTGTTAATTTACCCGCTAACACCCAAGGCTTGCCTGCAAACTCGGGGGTAAAAGGAGGGGCGAATCTTCCAGAGGGGGCGAGTATGGTCAATAATGATTTTGGCTTTAAGGGATTTGGCGGCGCCTGTCCGCCAGCAGGTTCTGCGCCACACAATTATCAGATCACCGTTTATGCACTGGATGTCGCTCATATTGAGTTGCCAGATAACGCAACGGCGGCATTGGCGGGATACAATATCTATCAACATCTTCTCGGTAAGGCTACATTGACTGCGCCAACTAATGCTAGATAGGCTTTGTGCTTATTAATTAAAGCTGTTAGCGCAGAAGTAGGCTGAGCGAGATAGCGAGAAATTGATATGAAAAAGGCAGCATATATATGCTGCCTTTTGCTTTTAGCTCACTGTCCTTTCTTGAGAACTGTTGACACCGATTAGGACAAGATATGAGGTTTACTGGTTAAGCAAATTTCTTATCGAGAAAGCTGATGATCTCTGATGACTCATACATCCAAGTCGACTGACCATTTTCTTCAATCTTCATGCAAGGAACCTGTAGCTTTCCACCTTCGTTTAGCAAAGTGGTCTTGTGTGGCTCTTGCTTGGCATCGAGCGTGACGATATTTAAGCCTTGGCGACGCAGTGAGCGGCGAACTTTGACGCAAAATGGGCAAGCCTTATATTCGTAAATAGTCATGCTGCTGGTTGCGCTGTCGATTTTTTGTTGTTCTTCTTGTGGACGCTTTAGTTTTTTAGGCGCAAAAACAAAGTTTAAAAACAAAATGATACGGCCTAATACCCAACGAATGATAAACATTAACTACCTCTGATATATTGATACTCGCGCAGATTTTAACTCAAGCGTTACAGGGTTGAAAGTATTGATTAAAAAATGAGTTTCATTTTCACAGCAAGTGCCAATGACATTGACCCAGTTGCTTTAGTTCCTTGTCTATAGACAAGAGTGCTGCATCGTCTGGACATAGGCAGATCTGCTGGCTAAATCTTGCAAGCTGCTGTTGAAAAGGCTCGCTCAGTGGCTGCTCTTGGCTAACGTGAAGCTCAATGTGAGGGGCAAATAAAAAATCCACTAAATTAAGTGCGTTTAAGTCTTCGAGTTCGCAGTTATTGATATCGCCGCAAAGGCTGGCGCTGGCTATCGATGGTGTCATTATCATCGCGCCAGCACTCACGCCGACTAGAGCGCCACCATTTATGGCATATTGGCGCAAAACCGGCAGTAGCTTTCTGGATTTTAGTGCTTTTAAGAAACGGTAGGTGTCGCCCCCAGACAGCTGAATGGCGTCACAGTCTAGCAACTGGTCTAGCGCATGTTGTGAAAAGCCAGCTTCCAATTCGAGGTAGACGCTGAGCTCTGCACCACACGTTTTATATAGCATTTTGGTCTGTTGAAAGTATTCTCTTTGCGGATCCGGTTGTGATGCGATATAGCCAACTTTTAGCGGAGACTGGCTTTTGATACTAACGAGTGATTGGAGTAGTGCATTGATCGCCGCTTGGCCATTTTCAGTATTGGGATCACTCAGTAGAGCGAGTTTCATATATTCAGTCCTTTGAGCGTTTGTGGCTGTATGACAAATGATTTTTGTGTGTATCGAGAGCAATGCTTAACTCGTACATTGACCTTAACGGATCCATGTTTATTAAAGCGAAAGCTAAATTCATCGTTGAAGCTGAGCTCGATAGGCACACTAAAATGAGTGTGCCTAATCAAGATTGGATTTCAGTTTTACTTGGCAGATAAGCTTAATAATGCTTGGCTTGCTCCGGTGTTGAGTTCCACTCGGCTATCGAGCAGAAATATTCTTTCTGGTGCGATATTCCTGTTCTCAATTAAGTAGGTTTTGACTGCCGTGGCACGTGTTTGTGCAAGCTCTCCGAGAGTTTCTTCGGCTACACGTTGTGCTCCTAAGGTAAAGTTATAAAGGGCAATGTGCCAGCGCTGAGATAGTTGCTCATCATTAAGCTTGTCTTCACCTTGATGCTCAGCCTCTATCTTGTCTTTCACCGCTTGAGCCGAGCTACCCAGTTCAGTTTCATAGAGTTTAATGAGTGCATCAGATAGCGGCCCAGATGTTGGAAAGCTGCTTGGCGAAAGATCCGCTGGGACACTTGTGATATCAAGCTTGGCTGTTTGAGCGAGTTTACTCTTAAGTTGCTGCTCACTGAGGGCTTGACTGTCTTCAAGCATATTAACGCCGCCTTCAACATTGAGGGTTAGCATAGGTCTGTCACTCAGTCCTTTAGCTAATTTATCTAAGGTTTCTTGCTCTTTTGCATCCAGAGACGCAATACCCGGCGCAAAATTGATCTTGTCTAATTCGCCTTCATCGGCGCCAAGTAAATTAGCGAGCAGGGTAAACGGAGCGGTTACCACCTTGGTGATCACGTTGGTAAAGGCTGTCATCACTATGCTGCCGATGCTAAAGCTTGGGTCGTCAATATCGCCAGAGACCTGCAGACCTAAATCAATCACGCCATGTCTGTCTTGCAATAGAGCAATGGCTAAGGTGACAGGTAAGGTGGTGGCTAGGCTGCTGTCGCTAGGTTTACCCAGTTTTAGCTGGTCGACGATTAAATGGTTATCACCAACAAGTTGGTTGTTATCGAGTTTATAGTTGAGATCTAACGATAATAGGCCTTTATCTATGTAATAACCTGCGTAGGTGCCTGAATAAGGATTAACAGATGTGAGCTCGACATGTTTAAAGCTAAGGGCTAAGTCTAAGTAAGGCTGCTCCAGCAAGGGATTGATATCGCCTTTTAGGGTGACAGGCGCGTAGCGATCGATTTTACCCTTAAGATCCACCGATGCAGTTTGGTTACTGCTTGAAGATAGTTTGCTTACCTTACCGTCTAAATGCTCGATACTGGCGGCAAAATTAGGTGTTAATGAGTTATCAGCGAAGAAGGTTGAGCCATCATTAAAGCTAATTTGATTGATGGTTAACGCCAAAGATTTCTCCGTTGTTTTGTCTGCTTGTTGAGTCGACACGCTGGCCGTGACCGCAGCTTTTTGTTGCCCCTGTTTGGTGGCCGCTTTTGTGTTAGCCCTGTTTTTGTCAGAAGTCGCTTGTACCACAATTAAATCACCGATGTTGGTGCTCTTATCTTTGGCGATAATGATACGACCATAGGGCTTGTTAAGGGTAACTAGGTCGATATCGAGGCGGTTATCCTGCTTATCAAATTCTAGGTGATTGACTTCCAGTGCTTTCCATTTGAGTAACTCTTTTTTCTGCACAGTATCTTTAATCAGTAGATCGTTAACGCTTAAGTTACCGATATAGCTTAACTGCTCGGTTTTAGCATTGATAACCAGTTCGCCTTGAGTATTGAAATCACCTTGCTGGAGCTGGATATTCACATAAGGTTTCAGGTAACTCTGTATTTGCGGCAGGGCAAACTCGGTTACCGAGACTTTGGCATTCACTAACTGCTTTAATGCATCTATGCTGCCGCTAGATTGAACTATCCCCTCTTGGTTGACGTTAAGCGACAGTTGATAGTCGATGGGGTTGGCAAGGCTAGCGTCGATTGCGCCAGTGGTTAAGTCAATATCATCTATCTGCCAAAGGGTGTTTTTAGTCACCAATTGCTCTGTCAGGTTGACTTGATAATCCTTAAGTTTGATAGCCTTAAGCACAGCAGTCCAACTTTGCTTGGCCGTTTTCGCAGTATCGTTATTGGCTTGTTTAGCAATATTGGTATCAACTCTAGTATCAGCTGGTTCTATTGACTCTGAGCTCGTTGCCTCAGAGCTATTTTTCTCAGACTTAGTTATTTCTGGCTTAGTTATCTTAGGCTTAGGAGCCTGTGCCTGGGTGAACACAGGTTTTTCATTGATTGGCGTAAAGAGCTTGCTAAGGTCGATGCCGTCTTTATTTATTTTGGTGTTAAGCACTAAACCGTGAGTATCTAAGGTTTCAGCTGTGACCGTTTGCTGCTGAAGATCGAAAGCTATTCCTTTAAGGGCGGTCATAGGCAGGTTAATAATCGACTGTTCTTGATAGTCAAAATTAAGCTCGTCGAGTTTTACTAGACCAAGGTCGGTAGTGACTTCGAATTTATCATTTTGGATCTGTAGCTGATAATTGCTCGATAGACTCAAACGCCCAGAGGTCAACACTGGCGCAAACTGCTCAGAGATGAACGACCAAAATTGTGGCAGTTGAATGTTAGTGAGTTGCACATCGCCGACAATATTAAGGGGAGACAGTTGCACTAGGCCCTGAGTAGCTATTTCTCCGCCATTACGCCCGACCACATGAATTGCATAGTGGTTAGTTTGCTGCTTGTCACCTAAGTTTTCCAGTGTCGATTTGATGACATGATTCGAGTCGAAAAATTTTACATTGAGGTTAAGCTCTGGATAGTGCAATTGACTATTGGTCACGTGATCAATAAAACTCAAATCGGCGTTTACAATCGCTAAGTTAGTGACGATAAAATGAGGAAGTCGACTGGACTCGGTTGACTGCTCACTTTGTTCTGTTTTAGGGCGATTTGCTAATGTGTCGATAATATCTGAAAAATTAAAGCGTAAGCTTTGAGGTGCTTTTATTCGCTCAACGTTTATCGAAGGCGCCGCTAAGGTGACGTCTGCAACACTAAATGCTGTATTGAATAGCGAGTTCCAAAATTGGTACTCAAAACTGAGTTGCTTAAAGCCGACAAAGGGCTGGTTGTTCGTTTCGTGAAGCTCGAAGTTATCAACGGCAACCTCAAGAGTGAATGGGTTAATTTTCACTCTTTCTAATGTTACCGGTCGCTGCAGTAATTCTGATAATTGCTTAGGTGCCTGCTTAACAATAATGTAGGGAACCAAAAGGCCTAAAACGGCGGTAAAGCTCAAGTAAATGGCAGAGACTATGAGCAGCAGGCGCTGGTATCTAGGGCGTTGTCGATAGCCGTTGAGTACAGGTTTAAGAAATTTTGAGATAAAAGACATACTGACCTTCGTCGAATTAAATGTGGCAGAGTGTTTGTTGCTTGGACAGTAAGGCTTGCCTCAAGCTTGATACACCTATTTTAATTTTAGGTTCATTATCATGGAAATGAAGCTGGTATTATATTCTTTCTGGTGTTTTTAGTGAAAATATTTGTTACTTCGCTATGTGGAGGGGCTAGTAGGCTCTAGGGCTGGGCTGTTGTTAATCTGAGACTTTAGCTCTAGCGGATAATCATTTTGCGATAATGCTGGCGTTAACCGTCGCTATTCGGATCAAGCCTATAAGTGAAGTGACAAGTCTATTGCTTCCACTCTTTCTTGATTGGTACCATAGCGCGTTTTCAATCTTGCTTTGGGGAATTAGCTTGAATAAGAGTGTTATTACTAATCTGCTTGCGGCCATTCTTGTTGCTGTAGGTTACTTGTTTGCCTTACCAATCGTACTGACCGTCGGACTCTTTGCACTATCTGGGGCGGTGACTAACTGGTTAGCTATTCATATGTTGTTTGAGAAGGTGCCAGGTTTATATGGCTCAGGTGTTATCCCATCTCGATTCGAAGAGTTTAAACAAGCTATCGCGAACTTGATGATGAAACAGTTCTTTACTGAAGAAAATATTGACCGGTTTTTATCGGGTGAAGGTGGTATTGAAAAGCAACTAAACTTACAACCGGTTATCGATAATATTGATTTATCGCCCGCATTTGATGCCTTGGTGACGACCGTTGAGCAATCCTCATTCGGCGGGATGTTAGCTATGTTTGGTGGCTCTGACGCCATAACGCCGCTACGTGAACCTTTTATTGAGAAAATGAAGAGCTCTTTGAGTGAAATCGCCCAAAGTGAAGACTTTTATGAGTTACTAAAAGCCGAACTAGAGCAACCCAATATGATTGCGGATATGCGCGCAAAAGTGGAAGAGATTGTGACTCAAAGACTCGATGAGTTAACACCGCAACTTGTTAAAGAAATCGTGCAAGAGATGATCCGTGAACACCTTGGTTGGTTAGTGGTGTGGGGCGGTGTCTTTGGTGGCTTAATAGGCCTAGCTGCGGCGCTTATTCAGGGGTAATGTTCGCCTGAAATTTAGGTGTTAACACTGATAAAATTAAAGAGAGCTTCGGCTCTCTTTTTTGTTGCTGTCATTGACACGTATTCGCTACAAACTCTGGGGCTGTTATCTAAAGCAGAATATGTTTTAATCAATAGCGAGTTGGAATGACCCCATGATCACAGGAGTGACAGATGCAGCAACAGCAAAACCAACACCATAGCATTAACTACCTTGAGATCCCGGTGAAGGATATTGATAAGACGAAGACTTTTTTTAATCAAGTTTTCGGTTGGGAGTTTATCGATTACGGCCCAGATTATAGCTGCTTTGTCGATGTGGGCATCACGGGGGGCTTCTTTGCCAGCGACAAGTCTTTTACATCTGCCTCTGGTAGCCCTTTGATTGTGATCTACTCTGGTCATTTAGAAGAGTCACAGGCCAAAGTGGTAGAGGGAGGAGGTCAGATTTCTCAAGCAATTTTCTCGTTTCCCGGTGGACGTCGATTCCATTTTCTCGACCTCAATGGCAATGAATACGCCGTTTGGTCTGAGTGAGTCGCTATCACGCCTAACGATGGATTCCCAGTAGCGACTAACATAGGTTCTAGCAGCAGGCTTTTATTCACTGAGTGCTAGCAACTGATTTTTAGGATCAGTTTTTAGACGACTTAGTTTTTTAAATTAGCTTTTAGAATTAGCTTTTAGAATTAGTTTATTAGCAAAAGATGACCAGTAAAGAGAAGAGCAGCATATGCCACATTGTACGATTGAATATTCCGCCCCACTAGCCGAAGTGCTATCGATTGAAGCGCTAGTCAGTGCAATTCACCGAGGCCTGAGTGAAACTGAGTTATTTGAACCGCAAACGATAAAGACGCGGGCCCTTCGTTGTGATTTCTTTCAGGTTGGCGAAGAGGAGGGCGCTCAATTCATTCATCTTAATATTGCTATCATGCCTGGGCGCAGCGATGAGCAGAAAGCTATGCTGCTTGAGCGAGTCTATGATGCTATCGCCCTAATAACCTCAACGGTGAATAGTGTGACTTTAGAAGTAGTGGATATTAAACAGCAGCACTATTTTAAGGCACTAAATTAACCGCGAGTGTTTAAGGTCTTATCAATACTGCGTCATTACCGCAGTCATCGCGACAATAAAAGTCACTCAAATGAGTGGCTTTTTATATATTGAGTGTCTGTCCCGTCCTGAGATAAGTTGACACTTTGTAGACTTTATTATGACAACTCAAATCCCTACCCGCATTAAGCGAACACAAGGTGATCATTGCTTAGGTTTAAAATTGTAGGTGCCGTTGAACAAGGCGATATACATTTTCCATAACCAATTGATTGTTTTAGTGGCTTCATTGACTCCCGCTGTATTTCTATCCATATTTAATGCTAACTAAATTAGTGGCTAATTGTTCAACAGGTGCTTGAAGCTAACGGATTAAATATTAAGGGATGAATGAAAATGATTCGAATGACAAATGTGTGTAAGGGCGGCGGATTTTTAAAGGCAGTCATAGTTATGGGCATACTAGGGTTAACAGCCTGCAGCTCTGAGCCCGCAAGCCTACAACAAGGGCCCGATGCAGAGATGACCAAAGAGGGTTTAGTCAGAGTCGACCATTCTAAGTTGGACCTCTCTTATGCTCGGCCCGATGTCAACTGGGCTAACTACACTAAGCTCTATTTTGAGCCAGTTAAAGTCACCAATGATCATCCTGCCGATTACCAACCACCTAAGATAGATAAAAGAGCCGATGGCCTCAATGCAACTTATGAGTTGCCTCAAGAAGCACTGGCTAAAATGTCAGAGCAGTTTAGCCTAACGGTAAAAGAAGTGTTTAACAGTGAGCAACCATTTGAGCTGGTGGCCCAACCGGGCCCTAACACCTTAGTCATTGAAGCGGCGGTTACTGACATTCGCCTCAGTGCACCTCTAGAGTCCAGTCGAAGAAGCTTCAGCTCGATGGGGCGTACGTATACAGAGAATTCAGGCTCTATGATGTTACTCGCGGTGATTAAAGATGGAGAAACCGGTGAGGTGTTAGCCAAGGCTGCGGACAGAGGGCAAGGGTTTAATCAGTGGAGTCAAAATACTCAAGTGTTTAACTGGGGCGATGTCAAAACCGTTTACCGCAGTTGGGTGAATGATTTTAAGAACGCTCTTATGAATGCAGGAGCCGAATAGAACTCGTAAGGGAAAAACAAAGCGCCAATTAGGCGCTTTTGGGGTTTATAACTCGGGTTTATAGACTTGAGTGTGAAGGCAGACAAGCTGTGATCTAAACCTCGACACCCACCTCTAGCGCTTTGCCTTTGAGTAGTTTTCGCATCCACATTCTATTAGGGTTGAGTAGTGCCACAAAATCACGACTAATAGGCATTAAATCGCCACAAATCTGCGCTGCGAGCGATTCTGCGGCGAGTGGCCCAGAGCTTAAGCCTCGCGAGCCTAATCCTCCCAGCACATACAGACCTTGATGAACTGGCGCATTATGGCTTTGCCAGTATTTACGGCTCTGCGGTGTTAACTGATGATCTTGATATAGAGTCATAATTGAGTCGATATCGGGGGCGGGACCCATCATAGGAGCATGATCGCGGGTTACCATACGTACGCCAACACGAGCGCTATGGCCAGATACATCAATGTCTTCCACCCACTCTTGGCCAACATAACTATGTTGAATTTTATGTAAGTTTTCGACCTGCTCATTCGGGCAATAATCAGTATTTGGCGCATTTTTAACGTAGCTTGCGCCTAGGCAATGTAATGTATTGTTGCTCGGTGTCATATAGCCATGGGCGCACAAAACACTGCTAAGTTTTGAAAGTTTAGCTCGAGAAGGCACATGACTGACTTGACCTCTAAATCCCGTAGCCTGTAGGTATTGGGTTTGCGGGAATTGAGTTATCGACTTACCGTTAGCAAGGATAAGCGCCTTAAAGGAGCCAAAGCGTTCGGTGTTACTAGTTAGCTCCCAGCCACCATCCTTGTAGTGAATATCGGTTATTTGTGTATTGAGTTTAAGTGATGCACCAGCAATCGCCTTAGCCTGATTAAATGCCGCTCGGGTAAAGTCTTGTGGAGACACCCAGCCACCCATAGGGTAGAAAATACCTCCATCATCAATCTTCAATCCAGCAATGCTAGAGGCCTGCTCGGCTGTAATTGCCCGGGCGATGCTCGGCTGCCAGTTTTGACCATTAATAATCTTAGCCACTCGCTTGCGGCTGCGTTCATCATGCCCGGTGTGCACTACGCCGCACAGGTCAAAATCAATTGGGTGTCCTTGCGCTGCTAGGCTCTTGAGTCTTTGTAAGCTAAACAGGTAGGCCTGCTGAAAATACTGGCTTAAGGTGTTGTTATCTGGCGTGAGTAACGGATAGATCGCCCCTTGCTTGTTGCCAGAGGCGGCTTGCGCTAGGGCATGGTCTTCACAAAAAAGTGTGACTTGCTGTCCTCGCTCGGCTAAGGATAAAGCCAAACACGCGCTGGCGACGCCGCCGCCAATAATGGCGATGCCTAGGTTGCTGCATGTTGCATGGGTTGTAACAGCAGCAGAACAGATTGGGTAGGGGGCTTGCAACGCTCGGCTCTGCGCACGCATCGCGGCTCGTTCTTGAAAACAGATCTCATCGCCGCTCTGTATATTTCCTGGAATGTTGTCAGCATAGCGATAAAGCCCCACTTGCTCGGCCTGAGTATAGAGTTCTAGCTGAGAAACTTCGGTAAATGTATCATCAAGGCTGAACTGGGCATCATTTTTACTTAATTTTGCTAGCTGCCAAAACAGTATTTGCCTTAACTGAGTTTGGTCTGCATCACTTGTAACGTGCCAGCCGTCGACAAAACCATCGTTAACCATAGGCAAAGCCTGCAGTTGGGTGAGGTATTGGCCGAGATAAAAATCGATAGTGAGTTTGCAATTACTAACGATGACTCGCTGACAGCCTTCTATTGCGGTTAAAGAAATGCTCCCCTGAGGACATAGCAGTGTCGTTAACTCTTCATTAGCAAGTAAGATACCTGAGGTATCGCTTATATCGACAAACAACTTCAGCGTAAGCTGCTTGTCTTTATGGTGAGCGAGTAGAGTTATCAGCTGTTTAAGTTTGGTAATGCTACCTAAACCTAACTGGCCAATGACCACATTTTTAGTGGTTTGACTGTCGATGATCTGCTTGAGAATTTTACTTACTGTCATGGTTACGTCTTTAATGTTAAATTAAGCACTCACAAATATGCTTTATAATCGGTTTTACTTGCGGAAATTGTACATTTTTATGGGCATATTTTGGCAAAGATTATACGTAAGGTCTCATAATGAGCATTATTTTTGTGTTCCTTATGGAAAGCTGACCACTTAAATGGATGAAAAGCGATACCATTGGTGCAGCAAAATTGGTACTAGATGTACAAAATGGAAAGTTAATAATGAAAAGAGTCGTGATCACTGGACTTGGTGTCGTATCAAGTATCGGTAACAACAAGCAAGAAGTCACTGAATCATTAAAAGCGGGTCGTAGTGGTATTACCCACTCTGATCAGTTTGAAGAAATGAAGCTGCGTAGTCATGTTTGGGGCGACATTAAGATTGACCCATCAGAATATATTGACCGTAAAGCACTGCGCTTTATGGGTAATGCAGCAGCTTACGCACATATCGCAATGCAAGAAGCGATTAAAGATGCAGGTTTAGTTGAAGAGCAGTATTCAGACCCTCGTGTCGGTATTATCGTAGGCTCGGGCGGCGCATCTTCAGCAAATCAGGTTCAAGCTGCTGACACGTTACGTGAAAAAGGCGTTAAGCGCGTTGGTCCATATATTGTGCCGCGTATTATGTCGAGCACAGCAAGCGCATGTTTGGCTACGCCATTTAAGATTAAAGGCATGAACTACTCAATCAGTTCTGCTTGTGCAACTAGCGCACACTGTATCGGCCACGCGGCTGAACTTATCCAGATGGGTAAGCAAGATATGGTATTTGCTGGTGGTGCAGAAGAAGTGGATTGGACGCTTACCATGGGCTTCGATGCTATGGGCGCACTATCGACTAAGTTTAATGATGATCCCACTAAAGCATCTCGTACCTATGATGCAGACCGTGATGGTTTTGTTATCTCTGGTGGCGGCGGAATCGTGGTTGTTGAAGAGCTAGAACACGCTCTTGCACGTGGCGCAAAAATCTACGCTGAGATCATCGGTTATGGCGCATCATCAGACGGCTATGACATGGTTGCTCCATCAGGTGAAGGTGCGGTTCGCTGTATGCAGATGGCTCTTGCCGATGTAGACACACCAATCGATTACATCAATACTCACGGTACATCAACACCTGTGGGTGATATGCGTGAGCTTGAAGCACTACGTGAAACCTTTGGTGATAACCTACCAGCTATCGCATCGACTAAGTCTCTAACGGGTCATGCACTGGGCGCGGCGGGTGCACACGAAGCGATTTATAGCTTGATCATGATGGAAAGTAGTTTCATCGCACCAAGCATCAACATTGATACTGTCGATGAAAAAGCCGAAGGCATGCCAATTGTGACTAAAATGACTGAAAAAGAGCTCAATACTGTGATGAGCAACAGTTTTGGTTTTGGTGGCACAAACGCAACTTTGGTTATGCGTAAGTACAAGTAAACTGTACTTATACTCAGCAAAGATAGATTGAAAAGGAAGCCTAGGCTTCCTTTTTTTGTGTCTTGTTTTGCTGTCCAGCCCCAATTGACAGGATCCCTTCTATAGTTAGTTTGTAATAAATTATATAGGAGAGAGCAAATGCATTTAGCAGATATAGTGCAACGTGGCTGGCAAGCCGTCGGTGCCGGAGATTTTGACACCTTGGTGGCTGACTACGTTGAGAATATGTCATTCATCATGCCGGGGCAAAACGATGTACTTGAGGGGCGACAGGCTTTTCGTAGTGCGCTGGACTCTCTTGGTCAAATTCTTCCCCCTGGTTTTGAAATTACACAGCTTCATCAGATAGAAGGAGAGAATGAAGTGGTTTCAATCCTTGAGTGGAAATCCAATAAAATAGCGGGATCTCAACTGTGTGTTTTGTTTAAGTTCGAAGCGAGTAAAATCTACGAAGAAAGGTGGTTCGTAGACACTGAGCAGTGGAAGAATGCTTTCTAAAACAGTCAAAAATGTGCGCTAAAATCAAGTTAAAACAAGAATTAATCAAAAGTGCTGATGCTCAGTTATCGCCGTCTGTTGTATTAGTTTCGTTGTATTAGCTCTACTTTATTTGGCGGCTTTAGTCGTTCAAATGTATCGATTGCTTACTTCCAAGGAAGCGGGGTTAGTCGCTGTTTGAGGAGCTGAATAAAGCCAGAAATACGAGCCGAACGTTCTTTCTCTGGACTACTTAATAACGCAACTATATTGGCGTTCGGTAGTGAATAATCGGCTAATATACGCACAAGTTCACCGTTGTTGATCTGCGGCTGCACATCCCACTCAGATCGCATAATGACGCCTAACCCTGCCATAGCCCAATCTTTAATGACGCGGCCCTCGTTGCTTGCCAGTGTCGGCGTGATCCTGATCATTTCAAGTTTGTCATCGGTTGGCTTGTCGTTGGAAAGCTTGTCATGTGACAATTTCTCATGTAACAGCTTGGTAAACGGCCACAAGGTCACATCTTCGTTGTTTTCCCTTAATGCGATGCATCGATGTTTGAGTAGCTCTTGAGGCTCCTTTGGTTCTCCCATTTGCTCAAGGTATTTTGGGGAGGCACAGACAAATCTTTGGTTTTTAGCCAAAGTTATCATTTTCAATGAGGAATCATTGAGCGCACCTATATAGATAATGATGTCCCATTTATGATGACTAGACCAATTGGGGTTATCGGATAACTCAAGTTCGATATCTAGCTGAGGATGTAGGAGCTTGTATTCGCCAAGCAAGGGCGCGATATAATCATTACCAAAACCTAAGGGGGCTAATACTCTCAGCTTGCCACAAACATGCTCCTTAAGCTCATCCAGCTGTTCTTGTAGTTCATCGAGTCCACGCAGAATAGGCAAGCCTTTATCCAGTAAAAGTTGTCCTTCTTCCGTTAGGCTCACGACTCTTGAGGGGCGCTGAATAAGTTTGATCGACAGTTTTTTTTCAATATGTTGCAATCTAAGCGTTACCGACGGCGGAGTAATATTTAACGTCCTAGCCGCATCGGCTAGGGTTTTATGGCTGGCGATTGTGGTGATGAATCTTAGATCTTCTGTGGTGATCATTTAGTTTTAACCTAATCTATACCTTAATAAGTATTAATGTAAAACAAAACAAACTTCTTGGATACTCTTGTTCTACACGCTGGTTTGATATTGCTCACGTGCATCAATCCAGATATGACCTATTGATGGATCAGGAAAATGATCATGTTAGCTAATGAAAGCCAAAACCCAGAATTATTGAGAAAGTACCAGAGTCTTGATACGCCTTTCTTGTCGGTTGATAAACAAATCGTGCTAAAAAACTTAGCTAGATTGCGTAATAAGATAGATGGGTTAGGAGCTGAATTAAGACCTCATTTTAAAACGGTAAGAGCAATTGAAGCTGTTGAGCATTTATTACCGCAAAAAATATCCCCAATTACGGTGTCGACGGTAAAAGAAGCCGAGGCGCTGGTAGAAGAGGGCTATAGCAATATCGTTTATGCGGTGGGTATTTCAGAGGGGAAATTACCTAGAATTTCTCAGCTTATTGCGAAAGGTGCAAAAGTACGAGTATTGCTAGACACCCTAGAGCAAGCTCAGTTTGTGAGCCAATATAGTGAACAGCACTGCTGCGTTATTCCAGCAATGATTGAAGTTGATTGTGACGGACACCGAGGCGGCATTCATCCTGATGACCCTCTGCTAATCGAAATCGCCAATATATTGCATCAAGGCGTAGCGAGCTTTCATGGCGTACTTGCTCATGCCGGTGAGTCATATCTTTGTTTCGATCCAAAGTCATTAGCAGAAGCTGCCAATAATGAAGTTAACATGACGCTAAAAGCGGCTAATAACCTTCGCGCGGCAGGGATCCCTTGTGACATAGTGAGTATAGGATCAACGCCTACCGCTCATAGTTATCAAGACTTAAATGGCATCACCGAAGTGAGGGCCGGGGTGTATGGTTTCTTCGACTTAGTCATGGCCGGAATAGGCGTCTGTCAGCTAAAGGATATCGCTGCTAGCGTAGTGACCACCGTCATCGGCCATAACAGAGAAAAGGGCTGGATATTTATCGATGCAGGCTGGATGGCACTGTCTTTAGATCGCGGCACAGCGGGTCAACCCAAAGATTGCGGTTATGGTTTGGTTACCGACTGCAATGGAGCAGTGCTTGATGGACTACAGGTTATTTCTGTTAATCAGGAGCACGGCATTATAGGTGCGGTTGATAATAGTGACTTGAGCCTAGATAACTTCCCTGTAGGTAGTCGATTACATATTTTACCTAATCATGGCTGCGCCACAGCCTCCATGCATCAGCACTACCATGTGTTTGATACAGCGAATGAAACCTATGAGATCTGGAATCGAATTCAAGGCTGGTAACATGCAATATTTAAATGAAGCGCAAACCGCAAAACTGATCACTCATCAACTGGCCTACTCAGCTGTTAAAGAAGCGTTTATAGCAGCCACCACAGATGAAGCAACTTTGTTTCCTGTGGTCAATGCATCAGGCCCTCAAACCGACTCGATGTTTTCAATGAAGTCAGCGTCAACGGCGACACTAGTTGGTTGGAAAACGGGGAGTTACTGGCCGGGTAATCAGGCTAAAAACATACCCTGCCACGGCACCAATGTGTTCTTATTAAGCCCTGAAACCGGTGAGCTGGTTGCTGTAGTTGCAGCCACGCAAGTCAATGCTTATCGCACAGCGGCAGCAGACGCAGTTGCAGTCGATTACCTAGCGCGAAAAGAGGCGACTGTATTGACGGTATTTGGCAGTGGGCACCAAGCAGAGTACGAAGTATTAGCCATCGCGGCAGTGCGTGATATTACTAAGGTGATTGTTGTTGGCCGAGATAACGATCGCTGCCAAGCATTCATTAAGCGTCTAGTTGATAAAGGCTTACAAGCAGACTGTACCGTTGCCAGCGCCCAATACGGTTGCGAAAATGCAGACATTATCGTGACCGCTACCACTGCCACTGCGCCGCTATTTAAGGCTAGCTGGGTTAAAGAGGGCACCCATATCTCCGCCATGGGGGCTGATAAAGTCGGTAAACAGGAGTTACCAGTGGAGCTTTATCAAGGCGCCAGTTTATTTTGTGACTACCGAGCGCAGTCGGTGGTTATTGGCGAATTTCAGCACTCAGAAAATGGGCAAGTGACAGAGATGGGCCACGTCATAACTAGCCATTCAGCAGGGCGTATTGATAGCGCTGAGATTACTATTTTTGATAGCTCTGGCATCGCTATTCAAGACCTGTTTGTTGCCGCGAAACTGCTACAGCTGAGTGAAGAGCTAACTGAACGAGTGTTCGATTAATATTAAGGTCAAAGGGCCAGTAGCAATTGCTGCTGGCCTTTATTGTTCATGAATCCTCCGAAAGCTAACATGGAAGAGACTAACTCCCACATTGATACTCTCCTTTATCTGGTTACACCTGACTACAATGATTAAGCCTAGATTAATGAGCAAAAATTACTGCTTAAAATGATTGACGCAGGAGTAAAAGTGAACTGTTTTGGCCTGATTTATTTACTTGCTATACGCAATTAAGAGCTAATTCTTTTTTTAGCCAACAACGACTATGCTCTTTAGGGTAGTTTTCAAGTTTGCCAAAAATTTCATAACCTTGTTTTATATAAAAATCAGCCGCTTGGTAACTAAAGCTTGTTAAATGAGAATTTTTACAGCCATTCTCTGCAGCAGCGCCTTCTATTTTGTTTAGTAACTGTATTCCAAACCCTTGGCCTCTTACGCTTTGTGATATCCATAATGAATCAATCCAAAGCCAACCAAAATTATCGTAATTCCCCTGTATTCCTCCTACAAGTTCGCCCTTTTCATTATGTAATAAAAAACATAATTCATGACGACCCGTATCACCAACGATAGGCTGTGTGAAACTTTCAATTCCATCCCAAAGAGCATGTTGCTCTTCATCTGATAATTTATTCTTACGAACTATGTTCAACTTCAATTTCCTAGACCTTTTTTTGATAACTTTTATTGATAGCTTTTGCTTATAACAGCGCTTTAGCGCTAATTCCGATAAAACGCTCGCTAGATATAGCGTGCGAGTAAAACTTATTGTGTTATCACAATTGCTTAACAACTTATCATTGGACGCTTAGGTGAACAACTTAAAGCTTATGCGGATAAACTAAGAATTTATTGATTACATGCCAAAAGTGAGCTGGATATTTTCTGGGTATATACAAATAGACAGGATGAAAGCCTTTATTTTCAATCCTTGTTTCTAATAAATAGCCCATCTTGCTAGAATGCAGCCCATACTCATTCAGCACACTTTTGGAAACCATGATGAAGATCCTTGCCGATGAAAATATGCCTTATGTTCAACAGTTATTTGGTGACTTAGGCACGATTGAAACCGTAAACGGTAGGGAGCTAACGCCTGAGCAAGTTAACGATGCCGATGTGTTACTCGTTCGCTCTGTGACTAAGGTGAATCAAGCCTTATTGGCAGAGAATAACCAACTTAAGTTTGTTGGCAGTGCCACCATAGGCACAGATCATATCGATGTTGAATACCTTGCAAGTCGCAATATTCCCTTCTCTAATGCGCCGGGCTGTAACGCCACCGCTGTGGGGGAGTTTGCCTTTATCGCCATGCTTGAGCTTGCACAGCGCTTTAATAGCCCGCTAAAAGGCAAGGTGGTTGGTATTGTTGGTGCTGGCAACACTGGCACAGCGGTAGCTAAATGCCTTGAGGCTTATGGCATTGAAGTTCTGCTTAATGACCCATTGTTAGAAGAGAGTGGCGATCCTCGTAGCTTTGTATCACTCGATACCTTAATCGAAAAGTGCGATGTGATTAGCTTGCATGTACCGATAACTAAAACCGGTGAGCATAAAACTTGGTATCTGTTCGATGAGTCGAGACTTAATAAGCTAGCTGAAAACTGCTGGCTGCTTAATTGCTGCCGGGGCGAGGTGATTGATAACTGCGCCTTGATTAACTTCAAGCAACAGCGAGATGATGTAAAAGTGGTGCTTGATGTGTGGGAAGGTGAGCCTAATCCTATGCCAGAGTTGGTGCCTTATGTGGAGTTTTGTACGCCCCATATCGCTGGCTACTCGTTAGAGGGCAAAGCGCGCGGCACCTATATGCTCTATCAAAAGTTAGCTGAGGTGCTGAAGATTGAGGCCGACAAACAGATGGACTCGTTACTGCCGCCGCTCTGGAGTGAGCAGGTTAACGTACAAGAAATCAGCGATGAAAGAGCACTTTTGCAGCTCGCGAGATTTGTATACAATTTGCGCGATGATGACGAATTATTTCGAAAAATGTTTCTAAATAAGCAGGGGTTTGATCATATGAGAAAAAATCACACCCATCGCCGCGAATTTAGTGCATTAAAGGTAGGCAACACGGGGCAAACTAATGTAAATTGGTTATCCAATTTAGGGTTTTCAGGAGTCGAGCTGTAATTATGTCGCAGGAATTTAATGTTGTCGTATTAGGTGCATCGGGCGCAGTGGGTCAAACAATGATTGAGATCCTCGAAGAGCGTAACTTTCCGGTTGCTAATTTATTTCCATTAGCCAGCAGTCGCAGCGCCGGTAATACGGTCAGCTTCCACGGTAAACAGGTCGAAATTTTAGATGTAGACACCTTTGACTGGTCACAGGCCCAAATCGGTTTCTTCTCTGCAGGTGGTGACGTATCAGCTAAATGGGCTCCCATTGCTGCTGAAAACGGTTGTGTTGTTATCGATAACACCTCTCACTTCAGATATGACATCGACGTGCCATTGGTGATCCCAGAGGTAAACCCTGAAGCGATTGCCGATTTCAGAAACCGTAACATCATTGCTAACCCTAACTGTTCAACCATTCAGATGTTGGTTGCGCTTAAGCCTATTTATGATGCATACGGTATTTCGCGTATTAACGTGGCGACTTACCAGTCTGTATCGGGATCGGGTAAGCAAGCTATTGAAGAGTTAGCAGGCCAGTGCGCTAAGCTTTTACAAGGTTTACCTGTAGAGCCTAAGACTTATCCTAAGCAAATTGCGTTTAACGTATTGCCACAAATCGATAAGTTTATGGATAACGGCTACACCAAAGAAGAGATGAAAATGGTGTGGGAAACGCAGAAGATCTTTGGTGATGACAACATCGTTGTGAACCCAACGGCTGTGCGTGTACCAGTATTTTACGGTCACTCAGAAGCTATTCACCTAGAGACATTACAACCTGCTGATGCCGAAGACATTAAATCCGTATTACGTGGTGCCGACGGTGTAGAACTATTCGAAGGTGATGAAGATTACCCAACTGCGATAACAGAAGGCGCAGGTACCGATCCTGTTTATGTTGGTCGTGTGAGAAAAGATATCTCCCATGAGAATGGCATAAACCTTTGGGTTGTATCAGATAACATTCGTAAAGGCGCAGCACTTAACAGTGTGCAAATCGCTGAAGTTTTGATTAGAGATTATTATTAATTTCTAGTTCGAACCGACTAAGTGTCCCGTCCTGAAATAGGTTGACGGTTTTTACTAGACCAGTAGCTTCTGCTGCTGGTCTTTTTTATGCACTTGATTAGGTGTTTTCATACCCAAGCTTAAGTGCGGTCTCAGCTCATTGTATATAAAAATTGACTCCTCAACGAGTTGCTTTAACTCATTAAGGTTGCAGCAAGGAGATAATAGAAACTCTTGCTTTAATATCCCATTTATACGTTCTGCTAGTGCGTTTTGGTAGCAGTCATATCCATCGGTCATTGATGCGCGGATGTCACTTCTTTGCAACGCTAACTGATAAACGGCAGAGCAATACTGTAACCCTCTGTCTGAGTGATGCACTGCTCGATGTTGATACTGCCGATTACTTATCGTCATTTCTAACGCTTTGACTACGTCTGTAGCTTTCATTTCATTACTTAATTCATATCCCATTATTTTACGACTGAACGCGTCAGTTACCAATGATAGATAATGTATGCCTTGCTCTGATTGCACATATGTTATATCACTAACAAACACCTCTTCAGGTGCTGTTGGCACTAACTCTTTCAGTAAATTTGGATGTTTCTTCATCCAATGTTTACTGTTAGTCGTCTTGGTATAATTACGCTTAGGTTTGACTAACAAGCCTTCACTTTTCAAGTAACTAAAGAAGTTATCGCGCCCAAGTTTAATCCCTTTCTCGATGAACTTAGGTTTAAGTAAAAAGTAGAGTTTCTTGCCACCAATCCGAGGCATAAACCGACGGATATCTAGTATCATCGCTCTTACAGGGGCTAACTCCATTGCTCTACAATTCGCTCTTCGTTCTCTTTGATAGATAGCTTGTCTTGTTATACCCAGAAGCTTACAAGCGCGATTTAAGCTCGTTACTTTCTGTTTTTGAAGACTTCTCGCTCCCTGGCTAAGTACTTTTTTCTAAGGCCAGCTCCATATTCTGCATCAATAATATCAACGGCTTCATTGAGTAATAGATTACGTAAGTGCTCATCTTCCAGCTCTTTTTCAAGGCGCTTAATCTTTTGAGCTGGGGTTTCTTTAGCTTTAGTTGTTTTTGGCATAGTCATTCTCACTGGTTGAGTCCAGTCCATCTTACCGTGCTTTCTAAGCCAAGTAAGTACCGTGGAGCGACCTTGGATGCCATAGGTTGTTTGAGCTTGTTTATAAGTCATATCGCCTTTTTCTACGGCAGCTACAACTTGTAATTTAAAGCCTAACGAATAATCTCGCTGTGTTCGCTTAACGCGGGCTGGTATTGGTGTAGTCATTATAAAGTCCTAAATGTGTAAACACATTTCAGGACAAGACAAAGAAAACATAAAAAGCCCGCTAATTGCGGGCTTTTTATGTTTTAAAGATGTGAACAGTAGCAGGGCAACAGAATCTAGTTTATAGTAATCTCAATAAATACAATTGCCTAAAGCTCGTCACCAGGGTGGTGACTCCAGAGTGCTTTAAAGGGAAGGATTGATGAACTTTCGCACATCGCATCTTGTCGGCTTAATAGCCACGGGGTTAGTGGCTATTGCTGCCCCTTCGATTAACCCGGTTGCTGCTGAGCCATTAAAAATTACAGGGCCAGATGGCCAAGTAAGACTCAATGAGCAGAATAGTCAAAGCATTCGTCAATACGGTCCGACAACCTCGGCAGATACTTTCTGGAGTATTGCGCAGGCCGTAAAGCCTGATAATAGTGTCACCGTTTACCAAGTGATGACGGCACTATATGACGCCAATCCCCACGCATTTTCAAGTAAAAACTATAACAGCCTAGAACGCGGCATGATTTTGTTGGTGCCGACTAAAGCTGTAATGCAGCAGACCTCTCAAATTGACGCCAAAGCACGCGCCGAGCGTAACGATCGTAACTGGTCAACAGCTGTCGCTAAATCGAGTGTGGCTCCTAAAACCGTCGTTCAAAAAACTGTGCCTCCAGAGGCTGTTGCTGCAAAGATTGAAGCGCAAAAAGTGACAGTTGCTAAACCCTCCGTTGGCGTAAAGTCAAATCCAGTGATTGCAGAGTTATCGGCAGAAGTTGATGCCCTAACTAAACAGATGGAAGAGATCCAAGCACTAAACCTCGAGCTAACTGATGAGCTTGCAAGGGCAAGCGATGAAATAGTGGTTGGCTCAACGGATACCGAGGCGTTTCAGCAACAAATCACCCAGCTTAAAGAAGAAAATGCGCTGCTAAAGCAGGCACTACAAGATACTAAATCTGAGAATGAAGCTTTAAATCAACAATTACAGCTTAAGCAGCAACAGCTTGCCGCATCAAGTGCACCTGAGCAGGAGCCAACGTCGGATCTTTGGCGAACCTTAATGGATAACCCATTGCTATTGATGCTTGGTGCGGCATTACCCGCTTTAATCGTAGTGGCGCTGTTTTGGTTGTTTATTCGCCGCAGAAGTGATGCGAATTCTGAGCAGCAGGAGAGTGGAGGCGCTGCTGAGAACGAACTAAGTGGCATGAAAGATGACACTGCCATCGAAGATAAGTCTGACGATGCCGACGGATTAGCGGTTCATTTAGATACTGACGACGCTGCAGTGCAGGCTCCATTGCAGGAGCTTGCGGTCGTAGGTGCTGTAACTCAGGCAGAGCAAGAAGAGCAAGATATTGTTGTTGAAGACTCTCATGATGAAGGCCAGTCATTAGACGATCTGTGGGCCGAGGCGATGGGTGAGCAAGAGCAAGATGGAGCCAATGATTTTGATGCGTTTCAAAAGCAATCTAAGTCGCCAGAAGAAGAGGACTTGGACTCATTGCTTGCAGGTTTCGATGAACCTGCAGAGCAAGCTGACGAAGACCTATCTCTGAATGAGAAGCCTTTTGTTGCTGAAGACGATGATTTAGATGCACTGTTAGCAGGGTTCGATGAACCGGCAGAGCAAGCTGACGATAATGAGCAGTCTTTTGTTGCTCAAGGTGTTGCTCAGGGCAGTAGTCAAGAAAGCGCTCAAGACGATACTCAAAATGACGATTTAGATGCGTTGCTAGCAAGCTTCGATGAACCTGCAGAGCAGGCTGTTGGCACTCAAGAAGATGATATCGATGCTTTGCTTGCCGATTTTGATTCTGAAAATCAGCAGCTAGAGGAGGCTCATGAGCCAGAAGTTAAGGTCGCCGAGGATGACTTAGATGCGTTGTTAGCAGAGCTTGATGATAAACCTCATGACGAATACAACGCCGACGCGCTTTCAGATGAGATGGCCGCCGAACTCGAGCTTGGTTTCGAGATAGCTGCAGAGCTTGATTTATCAGAGGATGACGCACAGCAAGCTAAGCCTGATAGTGAGCTAGACAGTGAACTTGATGCGCTGCTTGCAGAGTTTGACTCTCCGGCAGATGTTAGTGATATCGAGCAGGAACAAGAGCTACAACAGGCTAGTGAAACTGAGCTTGCTATAACTGAGCCTGCAATTGATGAGACGCCAGTTGAGATAAAAGAGGCGTCAGCGGCAATCACTAAGGATTCAAGTAGCTTAGATTTCGACTTGAGTGATTTTGAGCCAAGTAGCCTGACAGCAAATACTGATAGCCGTGATGCTGAGCCTAGCAATAATCACGATGAGGAGTTGCTAGAGTTTACTCTGCCAGAACCAGAACCAGAACCAGAACCAGAACCAGAACCAGAACTATCTTCGGAGTTAGATCCTCAAGTAATCGAAAAGACCGATAAAGAGAGTGGTTTCTTCGATGATCTTAAAGGCAATAAGAAAACTGAGGAAAACAGTTTAGATTGGGAAAGTATTGCCGCTCAGAGTGGTAATGATGATCCAGCTGAACTTGGCGCAGAATTAGCTTTTGCAGCAACTGAAAAAGTTGAAGTGTCTGATGATGAGCTGTTAAGCGGGTTAGTCTCGAAAGGTGCAGCGCAAGATACAGCGCTTGAGCTTGACGCCGATGAGACATTCTCACTCGACGATGATAGTAAGATGACCGTTGACGAGGCGCTAGCCGCTCTGGATGCTGAAGAATTAGGTGCCAAAGAACTGAGCAAGAGCGCGGTTGCTATGCACGACTTAACTAGCTTCCAGAAAGATAATGGCTTTATTGATATCGATAGATTGTTGAGCGAAGCCGATGAAGATAGCGGCGAAATCGATCTTTATAAGGAACTTGATGTCGACATGGGCGAGTTAGATTCGCTAAAGGGCAGTACTCCTATGGTCGATGTCGATGATGAAGAAAACTCGGTTAACGCTAAGTTGGATTTAGCCCGCGCCTATATTGAGATCGATGACAGTGACAGTGCGCGAGCACTACTAAAAGAGGTCGAACTCGATGGTAATGATCGCCAACAGGCCGAAGCCTTAGGTTTACTCAAAGAGTTAGTGTAAATTCCTCAACTAAAATCGGCGCCTTTGGCGCCTTTTTTATACTTATCGTTTGCCTTGAGTATGCTAGAATCGCCGGCTATTAAAAGATTTTGTCTATCCGACTGCATTGCCTTGAAAACACAGGCAGTCGAATAACAGTTTAACTGAGTTATAGAGGTGTGGAATGCGGGTTGCGCTAGGTATAGAGTACGATGGTAGTCAATATTTCGGATGGCAACGTCAGGCGGAAGTTGACACAGTGCAAGAGCGATTAGAAAAAGCGCTTTCTATTGTTGCCAACGAACCTATTGCAGTGCACTGTGCTGGCCGAACTGATGCGGGCGTCCACGCGACAGGTCAAGTGGTTCACTTTGAAACCAATGCGATTAGAAAAGAGACGGCTTGGACACTAGGCGTCAATGTTAACCTGCCTGACAATATTGCTGTGCGCTGGGTTAAAGTCGTTGATGATGAATTTCACGCACGTTTTACTGCTACGGCAAGACGTTATCGCTATATGATTTACAATCACCAGCTTCGTCCAGGCATTTTGCGTAGCGGTGTCAGTCATTACCCAGGTGATATCGACGAGTCTAAGATGCATCAAGCCGCGCAGTACCTTCTCGGTGAGCAGGATTTTACTAGTTTTAGAGCTGTTCATTGTCAGTCTAATACGCCGTTTCGCTGCGTGCATGAAGTTAACGTGACGCGTCAAGGGATGTATATCTGTGTCGATATTAAGGCTAATGCTTTCTTACATCACATGGTGCGCAATATTGTAGGCTCTCTGTTGGAAGTCGGTTTAGGTAATCAGTCTGTCGAGTGGATTGAACAGCTACTGGCGCTTAAAGACAGAAATAAAGCCGCAGCAACTGCCAAGCCTAACGGCTTGTATTTAGTGGACGTGACTTACCCTGAAAGCTACCAATTGCCTAAGTTGTCACTTGGCCCATTATTTATGTTGGACTAAGGCATGTTTAATGAGAGTTAAGGATAATCTTAACGGTAAAGGTTTGGGCCTTTACGTTTTAAATGGATAAAAGTTTGTGATTGAACAAGACACATTAATGCCAGTAGCACCAAAGTCAGGTGCTACGTTAAACCGCTGGTTAGATTTCTTATTGGCAATTCACCCAACTGAAATTGATATGGGACTTGCACGGGTATCAACTGTCGCTACTAGAATGGAATTGAACCATTTAGGCGAAACCAAAATAGTCACTGTTGCAGGCACTAATGGTAAAGGCACTACCTGCGCCATGATCGAAGCTGCGTTACAGCTATCAGGGAAAACGGTAGGCGTATACAGTTCACCGCATTTACTGAACTACAATGAGCGCGTGCGGATTAATGGTATTGATGCTACTGATACAGCTTTAGTCGGTGCCTTCGAAGCCATTGAAGCTGCTCGAGCCGAGATCTCATTAACCTTCTTTGAGTACGCAACGCTAGCTGGTCTTTATCTCTTTAAAGCTGCCAAGCTTGATGTGGTATTACTCGAGGTAGGTTTAGGTGGTCGCTTAGACGCAACCAACTTAATCGATGCAGATATTGCAGTCGTGACTTCTATCGATCTTGACCATCAAGAGTACCTTGGTGATACGCGAGAGTTGGTTGGCGCAGAAAAAGCAGGAATATTTAGACAAGGGCGCCCTGCAATTGTAGGTGAGCCTGATTGTCCACAATCGGTACTTGATGCGGCCAATCGAGTCGGTGCATCGCTTTATCGAGTTAATAGTGAGTTTAGCTACCAGTGCACTAACGAGGATTGGCATTTCAAAGGTCAGCATTTCGATTTATCGCATTTGCCACTGCCATATTTGCCTCAACCTAATGCCGCCACAGTTATTGCGGTACTAGAGCACCTTTTTCCAACTATTTCCGCCGAAATTATTGCTAAAGCCGTCGGTAACACTCAGCTCGCTGGACGTTTAGAAACTCTTAATCCGTCACCTAAAGTTATAGTCGATGTCGCCCATAATCCTCACGCTGCACGTTATTTAAAATCACGTTTAGCTGCGATGGTAAAAGGGCGTTTATTTGCACTTTGTGGCATGTTAAAAGATAAAGATGCTCGCTCGGTACTACTTGAGCTATCAAGTGATGTTGATAAGTGGTTTTTATGCGACTTATCGGTCCCACGTGGCGCATCGGCAGCAGAGTTAAACGCACTAATGCCGCAAGATGTAGACGCTGCCACTTATCAGCAGATGAGCGATGCTTGGCAAGCGATCAAAGCGCAATTGCACAGCGATGATATCGTTATTGTATTTGGCTCATTTTACACTGTTGCGGGTTTTAAAGAGTTGTTTAAGGGAGAGAAACTTGTCTAGTCAATTTCAAAACCGTCTTGTTGGTGTCATCGTGATTGTGGCATTAGGGGTGATTTTTTTACCCGATATATTAGATGGTAAAAAGCAGCGAGAAGAAGAGCAGTTTGCTGAAATACCTTTGAGACCCGAGATCCAAGAGAGCACCTTGCCAGCTCAGAAAATTGAAACGGTCGATCTTGCTGTGAACGATGGTTCAAACGCTGATGGCGCTTCATTGGATAACGCCACTCATTCTGGCGATGAGGAACGTTCCGGTAATGGCGATCGTTCCGGTGATGCCTCTTGGCACATAGCCGAAGAGGGCGGGCAGCCAACAAAGCCGCAACAGTCAAAGCCTGCAGTTAAGTCGGTAACTAAACCGGCACTTGAATTAAAGAACGCTTGGACGATTCAACTTGGCAGCTTTAATAATGCAGCCAACGTTAGAGGGTTAGTTAAACGCCTTCGCGATAATGGATTTACCGCCTATACCTTGCCGACTAAACCCGTCGATGGTCAGTTAACTAAGGTATTTGTTGGGCCTAACGTTTCTAAAGATAAGTTGAGCCGTATGCAGAATGATATTGAAAAGCTGACGCAGCTAAAAGGTCGTGTAGTTACTTATAGCCCTGTCGAAAAATAATAAATCGTGATTGTCTTTGTTTGAGAAAAAGTTATTTCGCCGTGAAAGCGTGAGAAATAACTCTGTCTCTGTTAGAATCGCGCCGTCTTAAACCCTATGCTGGATTATCTCTTAAATGGTTTGGATTGATTACGCCATCATTATCGTTATCGGACTATCAACTTTGATCAGTTTGGTCCGTGGTTTTGTAAAAGAAGCCATGTCTCTCGTTGTTTGGTTCGCCGCTTTTTTTATTGCCAGCCAGTTTTACCTCAAACTCGCCTTGCATCTTACCCAGATGCAAGATGAAATGGTTCGAAATGGGGTCGCAATTGCCATTTTGTTCGTTTCAACGCTTATTCTAGGCGCTCTCGTTAATTACCTAATAGGTCAATTGGTTTCTAAAACAGGATTGTCAGGCACTGATAGAGTGCTCGGCTTGTGTTTTGGTGCCCTTAGAGGCGCATTAATCGTAAGCGCGTTACTGTTTTTTATGGATGCTTTTACCGGAGCACCCAACACAGATTGGTGGCAGGATTCTACACTCGTGCCCGAATTTGGAGTTGTGATCCAGTGGTTCTTTGACTACTTGGAAAACACCTCGAGCTTTGTACCCAAAATATAAAATGCACTAAAGCATTACTTGGTTTTAGGTAGAGACGTCAGTCTCACCTAAAGCAAAAATATTAAATAATAGAACATCTTACAATGAGGAAGCTTACCCATGTGTGGTATTGTCGGAATAGTTGGCCAGTCATCGGTTAATCAAACCATTTATGATGCACTGACTGTGCTCCAGCATCGTGGACAGGATGCTGCTGGCATTGTGACCGTCGATGGCAGCGCGTTTAGATTGCGTAAAGCCAATGGTTTGGTGAAAGACGTTTTTGAACCAAAGCATATGCAGCGTCTACAAGGCAATGCAGGCATAGGTCACGTTCGTTACCCTACGGCAGGAAGCTCTAGCGCTTCTGAAGCTCAGCCGTTTTATGTTAACTCTCCTTTTGGTATTTCATTGGCGCACAATGGTAACTTGACCAATACGGTTGAGCTGCATGAGCGTTTATTGAAGCAGCGCCGTCATGTTAATACCACATCAGACTCTGAAGTGTTACTTAACTTACTCGCCGATGAACTTCAGCAATCTACAACAGATGATCTTAGCGCTGAAGATGTGTTTAATGCTGTTGCCAAGGTGCATGATATTACTCGTGGTGCCTATGCGGTAGCTGCCATGATTATCGGCCAAGGGCTAGTTGCTTTTAGAGATCCATTTGGTATTCGTCCGTTAGTGCTAGGTAAGCATGAAACGGCGTCAGGCACCGAATACATGATCGCATCTGAAAGCGTTGCGTTAGATGCGGTGGGTTTTGAGTTTATGCGTGACGTAGCGCCTGGTGAGGCGGTTTATATTACCCTTGATGGTGAGCTATATACTCGCCAATGCGCACACTCGCCAAGCTACTCTCCTTGTATCTTTGAATTCGTATATTTTGCTCGTCCTGACTCAACCATTGATAACATTTCTGTTTATAGCAGCCGTGTTAATATGGGCACCATGTTGGGCGAAAAAATTAAGAGAGAGTGGGAAGATCATGATATCGATGTAGTTATCCCGATCCCTGAAACCTCTTGCGATATCGCACTCGAAATTGCACGTCATATGGATCTGCCATACCGTCAGGGCTTCGTTAAAAATCGCTATATCGGCCGTACTTTTATCATGCCAGGTCAGCAAGAGCGTAAGAAGTCTGTACGCCGTAAGCTCAACGCGATTGGTGCAGAGTTTAAAGGCAAGAACGTATTACTTGTTGATGACTCTATTGTGCGTGGTACCACGTCTGAGCAGATCATCGAGATGGCACGTGATGCTGGCGCTAATAAAGTGTATTTCGCGTCAGCAGCACCAGAAATTCGTTTCCCGAATGTGTACGGTATCGATATGCCAACCACAAATGAACTCATTGCCCATGGACGCGATGTTGAAGAGATCAATAACTTAATCGGCGCCGACGGCATGATTTTCCAATCGCTACCGGATTTAATTGAAGCGGTACGTAAAGAAAATCCAAGTATTAAGCGTTTTGAAACCTCTGTATTTGACGGTAAGTACGTCACCAATGACGTAAATCAAGAGTACTTAGATTACATTACACAATTGCGTAACGATGATGCTAAGGCAAATCGTAGCAAAGATATTGGCACTAACTTAGAGATGCATAACGTCTGTCATCCTTAAGCAAGTGTCTAGTCCTAAAATAGGTTGACGGTTTTTATTAAGCCAGTTGGAACTCCCGACTGGCTTTTTTATGTACTTCATTAGGGGTTTTCATCCCTAAACTAAGATGCGGCCTTAAATGGTTATAAGTCTCTATCGACTCTTTGATTAACATATCGAGCTCCTTCATCGTACGGCAGCGATAAAGCAAAAACTCGTGCTTCAAAATCCCATTAACCCGCTCTGCAAGTGCATTTTGGTAGCAGTCATATCCATCTGTCATGGACGGAGTAATACCATTTGCCGCTAACGTCTCCTGGTACTCAGCTGAGCAGTACTGCATCCCTCTATCTGAGTGGTGAATGGCATCGCCTGTTGTCTGACGATTCTTTATCGTCATATTCAATGCTTTGACCACGTCACAAGCTTTCATTTCATGGCTTAACTCATATCCCATTATCTTTCTTGAGTACGCATCTGTTACCAGAGACAAATAGTGCGTCCCCTCATCTGATTTCACGTAGGTGATATCGCTAACGAGCACCTCTTCAACACGCTTGACCGCTCTGTCTTTTAGTAAGTTGGGATACTTTCTTAGCCAGTGATGGCTATTGGTCGTTTTAGTGTAATTTTTTCTGGGTTTTACCAGCATATTTTGTTGCTTCAAATACTGAAATAACCCATCTCTACCGAGCTTTATCCCTTGTTCTATCAGTTGTGGCTTGATGAGCTGGTAGAGCTTGCGCGTCCCCACTCTAGGCATAAACTGGCGCCAATACATGACCATCTTCATCACAGGTTTAAGCGTTTCAGCTTTTGCCGTTCTGCGTTGTTTCCATTGATAAATTGCTTGTCTAGATAAGTTGAACTGCCGACTCGCTGTGGCTAACTTTATGGTGCCTTTTACTTTGGCGAACCAGAGCGTTCGGCTAAGTACTTTTTTTCTAAATCGATGCCGTATTCGTTTTTAAGCAACTCGACCATATCGCCATAAATCATGTTTTTCATTTCTAGATTAGAGACTTGCTTCTCCAATCGCTTAATTTTCTGGGCTGGCGTTTCTTTAGATTTAGACATAGGAGAGTGCTCAATAGGCTGGGACCAGTCTAATCTACCATGCTTTCGTAACCATGTAAGGACGGTACTTCTTCCTTGGATACCATAGTGGTCTTGAGCTTGCTTATAGGTCAGCTCGCCTTTTTCTACTTGGCTGACGACGGCTAATTTAAAGCCTAATGTGTAATCACGCTGAGTACGTTTATTGCTGATAGAACCTGAAGGTTTCATAGATAAGTCTCCAATGTGTCAACTTATCTCAGGACGGGACAAAGTTGTTATGTTTAAAAGCCGAGCATCTGCTCGGCTTTTTTGTTTTCAGTCTAAAACACCGGCTTCATATCGATCAACTTCTTATACTGATTGGTATTATTACCTAACGCTTAAATCAGCTGGGTTAACCAGACTAGCATCCAGCTAGCAAATAAAAAACTATACGACTTCTTGTTAAAGCCGTGACCTAATTTTAGACCGAATAAGATACTGATACAGGTTAGAGGGACTAATGCGCTGCTGAGTAACACTGGAACCTGGTTAACTGTTGAGTGAAAAAATGGAGCGATAATTAACAGCCATGATGTGACAAGTAGTAAGTGGAAAAGCATAAGTTTATCGAGTCTAATTCCTCGGTGACTTAAGGTTGCTAGCATCATTATTTCTCCATAGTTAAGATGAGAGAATTAAAACACTTAATGAGAACTGTTCTCAACAAGATTTACATTGGCTGAGCAAAACTTACTCATGCAGCGAATAATGCCTTTTGAGGGACGGCTTTCATTTGCACCATTTAGCGCTTCGATGTACAGTTACTGTTAATTTATACAGTAATCCTAATTTTTCTAAATGATCTTATATATTGCTGAAAAACCCAGCCTTGGTAGAGCTATTGCCGATGTGTTGCCTAAACCCTTAAAGAAAGGTGATGGCTTTATTCGCGCCGCAAATGGCGATTGTGTCTCTTGGTGTGTCGGTCATTTACTCGAACAGGCTGAACCAGATGCATACTCACCAGAGTACAAGTCATGGAAGTTCGAGCATCTGCCAATCGTGCCAGAGACCTGGAAGATGAAGCCTAAATATAAGATGCGCGGCCAGATAGCGGTGCTGCGAGGCTTAGTCAAAGAGGCGAGCCAGCTCGTAAATGCCGGCGACCCGGATAGAGAAGGGCAGCTATTGGTCGATGAGATCATTGCCCACTTAGGCGTAAAAGGCCCAAAATTGCAAAACGCGCAGCGTCTACTCATCAGTGACTTGAATCCACAAGCGGTGAAAAGGGCATTAGGGCAGTTACGCTCTAACCGCGAGTTTATTCCTCTGTCGACCTCAGCCTTAGCGCGCTCTCGCGCCGATTGGCTCTATGGCATGAATATGACCCGGGCTTACACCATTCAAGGGCGCAAAGTCGGCTATCAAGGCGTGCTGTCTGTTGGGCGGGTGCAAACTCCTGTGCTGGGCTTAGTGGTTCGCCGCGACGCCGAAATTGCCGAGTTTATCTCTAAACCTTTCTATGAGGTGTTGGCGCATTTAGCGACCGATAATCAGCAGCGATTTAGTGCAAAATGGCAACCAAGTGAGGCCTGCCAGCCTTATATGGATGAAGAGGGGCGAGTACTCTCAAAAGGGTTAGCGCAAAACGTAGTCGGGCGTATAAATGGCCAAAACGGCACCGTAGAAAAGGTAACAGCACAAGATAAGAAACAAAATGCACCTTTGCCTTATAGCTTATCGGCACTGCAGATTGATGCGGCTAAACGCTTCGGTATGAGTGCAAAGTCAGTACTCGATACCTGCCAGTCTTTATATGAAAAACATAAGCTTATCACCTATCCCCGTTCAGATAGCCGTTATCTACCTGCTGAACAACATGCTTTGGCTCCGAGCGTCATAGGTGCCGTACTGAATGGTGCCAGTGAGTTAGTGTCAGGCATAGAGCAACCTAATAGCAAGCTTAAATCTAAGGCGTGGAATGATAAAAAGGTTGAGGCTCACCACGCGATAGTGCCGACCGAGAAGACCGCTAATTTACAAAACTTAAATCAGGCTGAGAAGCAGTTGTATCTACAGGTTGCTCGTCAGTATTTGATGCAATTTTATCCTGCGTATCTTTATAAAGAGACTCAAGTTGAGATAATCATTGCAGGTGGCTTATTTAAAACCAAGGCCAAACAAGAGGTGGCATTGGGTTGGAAGCAACTGCTTAAGCAAAATAAAGAGAAGAGCCAAAGCGAAAAGCAACAAACTGATGATGACGAGTATCTAGCCAACATTCCCGCCCTAAAAAAGGGCCAAATTCTGTTATGTGAGCGCGGTGAGTTACTGGAGAAACAGACTCAGCCACCAAAGCACTTTAGCGATGCCACTTTACTGGGCGCGATGACAGGGATCAGCCGTTATGTGACCGACAGTGAGATCCGCAAAATATTAAAGGAGACTGATGGGCTCGGTACCGAGGCGACTCGCGCTGGGATCATCGAGTTGTTGTTTAAGCGAAACTACCTAACGCGTCAAGGTAAGTCTATTTTAGCGACAGAGGTAGGCAAGGGTTTGATAAACAGCTTACCCCTGAGTGCGACCACACCGGACATGACGGCACTTTGGGAAAATAATCTCGATGCTATTAGTCGTAAAGAGGCTAAATATCAAAGCTTTATGGCGCCTTTATTAATATCACTGCAGCAGCTTATCGAGCAGGCTGGGGCGCAGTTACCCACCTCGTTGCAGGGCGTTAAATCTCCTGATAGCGGCTTTAAAAAGCGTCGTTACTCGGGCAATAAGAGTGCGGCTACGACAAAATCGGCTACAGCTAAGAAAGCGTCAGCTAAAAGAGTGAGTACGACTAAGGCTAAGAGAGCGACCTCCTAAATCATCAGCTTGAGTTCTTGTTTAGTAACTTTCAATTGTTTAACAAAGGCCTATGGGGTAGCTTGGTATCTAAAGCAACTATGGAGTGAGACAGATGTTTGAATGGGTTGAGAAGATCTCCTTTAACGAAGCCAGTCCATTAGCAGTGCAAGCTCAAGATACTCAATTTGGCTTACATCGTAAAAAACCCGCTGTAATGCCCCATAGTCATTGGCATGGCCATATAGAGATCAATTACCTGTTTGATTGCTCAGCCGATTATCTGATTAATGGCCAAGAGATCACTGTGCCTGAGGGGCGGATGATCATCTTTTGGGCCTCTTTCCCCCATCAAATGGTCGCTTCTCGTGGCGACGGCGAGCTAGTCAATATCTATATCCCGTTGCAATCCTTTTTGACATGGATGCTGCCAAGTAGCTTTGTGAGTCAGTTGCTGCACGGCGAGGTTATCGTGTCTGACAGCTTATATGCTTGCGATAAAGAGCTGACGCAGATCTGGGAAACCGATATTAAACGAAATGCCCCTTTACTAACCAGCCAGGTGATTAACGAGATCCGCGGCCGAATTCGACGCATGTCGATAGAGGACTACAGCACCTTCGAGCT
Source organism: Shewanella pealeana ATCC 700345 (assembly GCF_000018285.1). NCBI lineage: Bacteria > Pseudomonadati > Pseudomonadota > Gammaproteobacteria > Alteromonadales > Shewanellaceae > Shewanella > Shewanella pealeana. The sequence goes on from NC_009901.1 coordinate 1,968,093, forward strand.
AGCGAATCGAGTGGCGAAACAGGAAGATAAACCCGTGTTTGGTGGCTTAAACCATATCCAAACCATGTTGCGTTATATTGCCGACAATTACGATCAAAAAATTACAATTGAAAATGTTTCAACCTCTACTGGCTTACATAAAAACTATGCCATGAAGTTGTTTAATCGGGTGATGAAAGTGTCGATTAAGCAATACATTAACCAGCTTAGGCTACAGCATGCCCAGGCGCTCCTTATCGATACCCAAAGTCCTGTGCTCAATATTGCACTGGAAGCGGGCTTTGGCTCAGTTAGTCGCTTCTATGATATTTTTCAGCGAGAATTTGGCATGTCGCCACTTGAATTCAGACGAAAAGTAAATTGCTGAAGTGATTTTCTAGGAAGGCTTTAGGGCTTTCTAGTAAGAGCACTCGTGACGGTTCGTGCTTCAATCAGTTTCAATAAATATATTAGTTTTAATAACCTGTACCGCCCCGTCAGGATTATTGGCTAAGAAGCTGACTCGAATCACGTCAAAAATAACGAGAGATCTATGAGAAATCTATTTATCACCTCTGCTTGTGCCATCGCCATATTATCTGCCTGCTCCAATGACTCCCAATCAGTTGCTCAAGCCGAGCAAGAGCAACTCATAGCTGAACAGCTCAAGGCAGAGCAAGCTAAGGTGTATCTAAATGGCTTAGCCGATACCTTGACCGACCGCTGGCAGCAAACTGATGATGGTCTAGTGTGGAATGTGAAAGATAGCCATGAAGATCATATTGAAATGAGTGGCGAACAAACCTCTGCCATTATCTATTATGGCAGTGATGCCGATGGTGCTCTGACCCTGAGTCGTAAGCTCGTGTGGCCTATGCTACGCACCATCCCAAATGATACCCACGCTAGCCTTATTCATGATTTCCCACTCTCCGTTTCTCCTAGTATTGCCGTTAATGGTCTGGCGGTCGTTCAAGAGTTGTTAACCCAGGCAAGAATCGATGGCCGACTCTCACTTACCAGTCAAATTGCTGAAGGGGTTGAACTGATGCGCCTGTTATCGCCAAGCACCACGCAACCAGTGATGATTGAAGCATTAAGCTTTAAAAATAGCGGTGTCGATGATGTTGAGTTGGCGCTAGGGGAGTTAGATTATCAAATCGACACCCCTAAAGAGCAGGGGGTATACGGTAGCTATAAAATCCAGGCCACAAGCGACAGAGCTGGGATATTTAAATTAGCTCCGAATGAGGCCGTTACGGTTTATCTCGAGTTTAAAGCCACCAAAGCGGGACAAACTACCGAGTTTGATGCGGTCAAAGAGCTTGAGCTACGTAAAGACTATGTGGCGAGCCTGAATAATAATCTGCAGTTGGTCACACCCGATGAGAACATCAACAAGATGTTTGAATTTGCAAAAATTCGTAGTGCGGAATCGATCTTTAGAACTAAGGGCGGCTTGATGCATGCACCTGGTGGCGGACGCTATTACGCCGCTATTTGGGCTAACGATCAGGCTGAATATATCAATCCCTTCTTTCCATTTTTAGGCAATGATGTGGGTAATGAGTCGGCAATCAACAGCTTTGAGCATTTTGCCCGCTTCATGAATGATGAAGGCAAAGCCATTCCGTCTTCAATTATCGCCGAAGGGGATGATATTTGGAACGGCGCGGGCGATAGAGGCGACTGCGCCATGATAGCCTACGGCGCCAGCCGTTTCGCATTGGCTTACGGTGATGAGGAGCAGGCGAAAGCCTTGCTGCCTTTAATCGATTGGTGTATCGATTATAGTTACGCTAAGCAAACAGCAGACGGCGTGATTGCATCCGACAGTGATGAACTCGAAGGGCGATTCCCCGCAGGTGACGTTAACTTAAGCACCAATATGTTGACCTACGGCGCTTTGGTGTCATCGAGTCATTTGAATAATGAGCTAGGGCGAACTGCACTTGCGGCAGATTATCAACAGCGTGCGGTTAAGCTTGCAACAGATATCGAGGGTTACTTTGGAGCCAATGTTCAAGGCTTCGATACTTACCAATACTATCAAGGCAATGACAAGCTAAGAGCCTGGATTGCGCTGCCATTCTCTTTCGGTGTTTTTGACCGCAAAGATCAGACCCTTGCAGCAGTTTTGTCTGAGCATTTATGGAGTGCCGATGGGATCTACAGTGAAGCGGGCAACAAAACCTTTTGGGACAGAGCGACACTCTATGCGTTTAGAGGCATTTTTGCGGCTCAAGAGACGGATACCGCAATGCGCTACTTTAAGTACTACTCACGTAAGCGTCTACTTGGTGAGCACGTACCCTACGCGGTGGAAGCTTGGCCAGAAGGCGACCAACGCCATCTATCGGCTGAGAGTGCACTTTATGCCCGAGTGGTTACAGAAGGTATTTTTGGTATTGAGCCGACAGGCTTTAAACGCTTTGACGTTGCGCCATATTTGCCTACAGGCTGGGATAATATGTGCCTGAAGCATATTCGCGCGTTCGAGAGTAACTTTGATGTCTGTGTGAGTCGTGCTGAAGATGCCGATAAAGGTTTTAATGTCACGATTGAGCAGAAGCAAGGTGAGTTGCAGCAGATCAATTGGGACGGGCAATCTCCTATCAGCGTTAGTCTATAAAGGTACTATCAAGATTAGCCTATAAAGATGCTAAGCAGAGTAGGTTAAGTCGCAATGGCTTAACCTACTCGGTCTAAAGCTTTGACGCTTATCTTTGACACTGACCTTCGATACTCTCCTTTAATACTTACCTTAGATGTATTGACTCATGCTTACTTAAGAGAAGCCTATGAATACCCAACTCCTTAAATTATCGGCACAATTGTGCTCCATTATCTGTTTGGCCCTTGTGCTGTGTGTGCCGGCTCATGCGGCTAATCTGGCTGATATAGCAGATAAGACGGCGCCATACACCTTAGCCTCACCTAATGGGCAGTTACAGTTAAGTGTCACTAGAACGGCCGCTCAAGGCGTCAATTACTCGCTGCGCGTGTCAGGTAAACAGGTTTTACAAGATGCGGTAGCCGACATCACGCTTCAAGGCATGAAAACGAGTCTGACAAAGGCAAAACTTATCGATATTACTCGCCAGAGTATTGATCGAGAATTAGAGCCCCATGTGCAGCAAAAGTCAGAGCGAATTCGTGAGCACTATAACCAGCTAACATTACGCTTTGATAATAAACTGACTCTGGCTTTTCGACTCTTCGATCAAGGTTTAGCCTATCGCTTTATCACTGAGCAAAGCGGAGAGTTAGTGGTAGAAGCTGAAACCGTGGCGGTAAATTTTGCTGGCGATCACTCGGTGTTGTTTCCAGAGGAAACCAGCTTTATTAGCCATAATGAACGGCTCTATTTGCCTAAGAAGCTTTCCGAGATCAGCTCGAAGCAGTTTGCTAGCTTGCCACTATTAGTCGATGTGGATGGTATTAAGCTGGTTATTACCGAAACGGGGCTAAGGGACTATCCAGGGCTTTGGCTTGAGGGCAGTGACAAGCAGGGCTTTAATGCCCGCTTCCCAGCGGTTGTGCTGGGCAGTGAGCTTAAACAAGATTCTGACAGAAACGAGAATATCCTCAAACGTGCAGACTTTATCGCTCAGAGGCAGGCGATAGACGTCGCATCGCAATCGGGTCAGTTTCCATGGCGCGTGTTTGCCATTGCTCAAAATGATGCAGAGTTACTCACTAATGAGCTGTCTTATTTGTTGGCCGATGAGCTGGCTATCGATGCGTCTTGGGTAAAACCTGGGCAAGTGGCGTGGGATTGGTGGAACGCTAATAATGTGTTTGGAGTCGACTTTGAGGCCGGCATTAATACGCAAACCTATAAGTACTATATCGACTTTGCGGCTAAATACGGTATCGAATACATAGTATTAGATGAGGGCTGGCACCATTTAGACAGTGTGCTTAATGTTGTCGATGACATCGATGTGCAAGAGATTATTGCCTACGGCAAGAGTAAGAATGTCGACGTGATCCTCTGGGTGATCTGGAAGACACTCGATAATGAGCGAGAGCAAGCCTTAGCGCAATTCGAAGCCTGGGGCGCCGCGGGGATAAAGGTCGACTTTATGCAAAGAGACGATCAAGCAATGGTTAACTATTACTGGAAGATCGCCGAGCAAGCGGCTAAGCACAAGCTGCTGGTGGATTTTCATGGCTCATATAAGCCTGCAGGCCTGCGACGCGCTTATCCTAACGTGATCACTCGAGAAGGCGTGCGTGGCCTTGAGCACAATAAATGGGCAGATTACATCACTGCAGAGCATAACTTAACGCTACCGTTTATTCGCCAGTTAGCAGGCCCAATGGATTATACCCCTGGCGCTATGGTTAACGCTCAGCCTGAAAACTTTAAGATTAACTTCAATCGTCCTATGAGCAAGACGACAAGAGTACATCAATTAGCCATGTATCTGGTGTTTGAAAGTCCATTGCAGATGCTTGCCGATACGCCATCACACTATCTTCGCGAGCATGAAAGCACCGAATTTATCACGAGTGTGCCAACGGTTTGGGATGAAACTCTAGTGTTATCGGCCAAAATTGGTGACCACATTATTATTGCGAGGCGCTCCGCTGACAAATGGTTTATTGGCGTGATGGGCAATTCACAAGCTCGTGAGTTTACGCTTGATTTGAGTTTTCTTGCTGATAGCGCAAGTCAGGTATATCAAATGAATAGTTTTGCCGATGGCCTTAATGCCGATAAATATGCCAGTGACTATCTGAGTAAAAGTGAGCAGGTGACAGCTAAGGATAAAGTAAAGATAACCCTTGCACCAAGTGGTGGTTGGGTAGCGAGCTTAACGCCACAGTAACAGTAATAGTGACAGTAATAGTAACAGAAAAGAACTGAAGCTTTAGAACCATAACAAAAAGGGAAGCCTTAGCTGTGTTCACAGTCTAGGCTTCCCTTTTTTTATTTATTGCTGGTTGTCTTGTCTTTTACAAGATAAAGGTATCGACCTTTGAATTTAGATTATCGGCTCTATCTTTTAACGCTTGGGCTTGATTCAGATGCTCAAGCGCCGACTCGGTAATGTCATCTGTGACATCCTTAATCGCGACGGTGTTTTGGGTGATCTCATTGGTCACCTGAGTTTGCTCCTCGGCCGCAGTCGCTATTTGACTTGCCATATCTGAGATCACATTGACCGCCTGAGTGATCTCTTCAAGTGCTTTGCTGGCGGCGTTGACATCGGTGACACTGTCGCTCGCCAAGCCTTGGCTACTTTGCATCAAGAGTACCGCTTTTTTAGTGGTGCTTTGCAAGGTCTCGATAGTGGTGTAGATCTCTTGAGTTGAGTCCTGAGTACGGCGTGATAAGACTCTGACTTCATCGGCAACAACCGCAAAGCCACGGCCTTGCTCGCCGGCGCGGGCCGCTTCAATCGCAGCGTTTAATGCTAATAGGTTAGTTTGCTCTGCAATGCCTTGAATGGTAGTTAAAATACCAGAGATGGCTTGAGCATGTAGATTGAGCTCACCAATAACATCCGTAGCTTCACCTACTTCATTTGCCAGCGAGTTAATTGTGCTACGAGTCTTATCGACTAAGCCTTTGCCTTCTTCACTACTTGTTGCCGACTGCTGAGCTGCGGTAGCAGTATTCTCCGCATTAGCGGCGATTTCATGGGTGGCACTGGCCATTTCGGTTACGGCTGTTGCAACCATAGCCACTTCTTGCTGCTGGCGTTGTAACTCATCTACTGTCGTTTGATTGGTCGCCAAGCTGTGCTGGGCATCGCTATCTAACTCACCAGCTAGCTGTCGAATATGACTAATTAGTTGGTGTTGGCTTGCCACAAACCGGTTAAAGCTTGCAGCTAGTACAGCCACTTCATCCTGAGTATCTACTTCGATGCGTTGAGTCAGATCGCCATTACCGTCAGCAATATGGGCTAAGGCTTGTGATACTCGGCCAAGTGGCGCGAGTAAAATGGTTAAGAACCATGAGATAGCTAGGACGCTAAAGACGAGAGCAAGTGCTGACAAGCCAAGTTGGGTCAGCAGTAATTTACTTAACGGCGCTTCTAAGGTTTCTTTATCGAGAACAAAGATAAGTTCCCAGTCAGTATTTGGGATCTCAGAGCCCCACACTAGCTTGTCACGCCCTTCACTTTCAAAATAAAGCGGTAATAAGCTATCTGTTTGGCGGCTTTTAGAAGGGAGTTGAGCGTTAAGCTGACGGTCGATATTCTGTATTGGCCCCATTGATTTAGCATGGTCTTTATACGCGATAACGGTGCCATCTTTATGCATCATAATGGCGTAGCCCTTCGCAGGTAACTGCATATTGTTAACGCTATCCACTAGGCTAGCAATCGACAAGTCGCTGCCAACCACACCACCTTTAGCGGGTTGTGCCATAGTGACGACGAGAATATTGTAGGCAACATCGATATAAGGTTTGGTTAGAATTGAAGTTTGCTTGGCGATGGCTTGTTGATACCAGCCGCGGCTGCGAGGATCGTAACCGCTACGATCAATGCTAGGATCTGAATCTAACATTTGGCCTGATTGAGAACCGAAATAGGACAATTGAAAAGGGCCTGATAGTTGAGCCTGTTGCAGAACATTTAGGCTATCGCCATCAACTTTTTCAGCAATTGCGGCTACGATTCTTTTACGATCGGCTAGCCACTCTTGGATCTGTTTTGCTTGTTGCTCACCAAGTTGGCGCACTTGATCGGCACTGCTTTTCATTAACAGTTGCTTTTGGCTCGAATAACTTTGCCATGATAGCAGTCCTATTACGACGGAAAAGGCTAGCACAACTGATAGAAGGATCTTTGTCTTGAGCGAATATGAGTTCATTTCAGGTCTAATTTTGGCTTGAGGTGAAAAGTAGGCTTGTAAGCTATAAGGCGACTGAAGTAGTGGGAAACTGAAAGTTAACCACTCAACTTTACTATTTTCGCATACTTAGGCAGTGAGTAAATAGTGTATCAGGCCTAATTTTGTAAATAAATTACATAGTTGGACTTATTTAACGCTTCTCGTACTGAATCAAGTAAAGATCAAACCTAACCAATTACCATCTTTAACAATACATAATGCCTACGCTAAGAATATAAGATTAGCCTGAGTTGTTATGGTATTGAGTGACTCGCTTTTAAAATGTTTTTCACGGCAAGATAACGCGCAGCTAGCTCACGATTTCGTTTAGAGACTAAATACAGTGACTCAGTAACGGCTGTATCTGGGCTATGTACATGCAGCTGATCTCTATCGGCAAAACTGTCTAATGCACTTTTTGGGAGTACGGTAAAACCTAGTCCTTGGGAGATTGGCAACAAGATCTGACTGAGCTGATTAACATAACTGGTCATGGGGAGTTGGTTGATATTCACCTGTGCAAGCTCTGGATTTGCGCATAGTTCGAAGTAGCGTGATAAGTAGTGCGCAGCATCAGGGTGATTAACAACTCCACATTGCATTAGGCATTGAGGATCAATCACTCTATTTTGATACTGCTTTGGCATGATAAGACAAAGTGGTTCAAGACCTATGGCTTCAAAGTTGAACTCACCTAAGTTTGGGAGTTGGGTGACTACGCCGATGTCGATTGTTCCTTCGGTAATATCTTTTAGTATTCTATAGTTTGGTGCCGCCTCTAAATGCATAGCCAGCGCCGGATGTTCCTGCTGCAGTTTGAGTAACTTTGGGTAATACAGAAGTGCTAAAGCGCCTGAACAAGATAAACGGCATTGGCCCGAGTAAGGATCATCAAAGGCTAGATTTTCTATTAGTTCAATTTCTTGCTGCGCCATCCGTTGAGCGTGCTCGTAGACCAGCCTGCCTTGCTCAGTAATTTCAAACTGCTTATTCACTCTTTTAATCAGAGAGTAGCCACAGGCCTGCTCAAGCTTTTTAATCTGTTGGCTGACTCCGGGTTGGGTCATAAACAGCTTTTCTGCGGTTTGAGTGAAATGGCCTGTCTCGATAAGGGTTGTAAAAGTCTTTAACCAAATAGGGTTGAGCATAGGGTTCTCCGAGCTTACAGCCGTCTTGCTAAGCATACAGTCCAAAATCAATGATAACAAAAAATTATCAAAATAAGAGAATAGGATAACCCTATATTTATGTTGGTGTTTTTTGATTTAATATACTCATCATTGCTTGAGTCGCTAAGGTGAGAGTTTTATAGGAGTTAAAAGCACCTTTTCGGGAATGACTCTTAGGCTCAACTAGCTGAGCATACGGGGTATTCATACTCAGCCTATCAATCATGGTCATGACGCAAATAACTGATGTAAATTTTGATCCCAGTGAGCACTCTCATCGACGCTATAACCCATTAACGTCAGAGTGGGTATTACTCGCTCCCCATAGAGCAAAGCGTCCTTGGCAGGGACAGGTAGAAGCACCAGATACCTCTTCATCACCTAGCCATGATAGCGGCTGCTTTTTATGTGCCGGTAACACTCGGGTAAACGGCGAGACCAATCCGAATTATCAATCCACCTTCGTATTTAAAAATGACTTCTCAGCTTTAGTGCCCGATACGCCAGAGTCAAGTGATGATGATCCGCTGTTTCGATTTAGCACCGAGAGAGGTGAGAGCCGAGTGATCTGTTTTTCCCCGGATCACTCTAAGACCTTACCTCTACTCTCAGTGGCTGAGTTAGAGTCGGTGATCAGTACGTGGCGTGAACAGAGTGCTGAACTTGGACGCGATTACTCTTGGGTGCAAATTTTTGAGAACAAAGGTGCTGCCATGGGATGCTCTAATCCCCACCCTCATGGGCAAGTATGGGCGCAGCAACAACTCCCAAGCCTAGTGCAGAGTAAGCAGCGCAATTTATTGGATTATGCCCAAACCCATGGCAGTAACTTACTCGCAGATTACGTGGATAAAGAACTGGAGCGTCAAGAGCGAATCGTTGTTTGTAATGATGACTGGCTGGTGGTGGTGCCTTACTGGGCTGCCTGGCCCTTTGAAACCTTGCTGTTACCACGCTTTGATATCCAACGTATGACGGATTTAAATCAATCGACTCAAACCTCGTTAGCGGAGATCATAAAGCAGCTAACGACCTGTTATGACAATTTATTTCAGTGTTCATTTCCTTACTCTATGGGGTGGCAAGGGGCGCCATATGATGGATTAAAACACAATGAGTGGCGCTTACATGCTCATTTCTACCCACCTTTACTGCGCAGTGCTAGCGTTAAAAAGTTTATGGTTGGCTATGAAATGCTCGCTGAAACCCAGCGCGATATTACGCCTGAGCAGGCCGCGTCACGCCTACGGGGTGCCCGTGGTATTCATTACAAATTGAAGCCATACAAATTGAAGCCATGCAAATTGGAGCAAGAGTAATGGATGAACTTACAATACGCGATAGGTTCAAGCAGCTCTACCAAGTCGAGGCCGACATAGTCGCCTATGCACCTGGGCGGGTTAATATTATTGGCGATCATACCGATTATAACGATGGCTTTGTATTGCCTGCCGCCATTGATATGGGGACCTATGTTGCGGCGCAAAAGCGTGATGATCTTGGTATTAATGTGATAGCAAATGATCTTAATGGCGTGAGAGTTAGCTTTAGTCTGGATGCGATTAGCTTTGACGAGCAAGTAGGCTGGGGTCATTACGTTAAAGGTGTAATACAAGCCTTATTAAGCCATTTTGATTCACTCGATAGCCCCTTTAGTAAACCTATTGATAGAACTGGAACGATGCAAGGTTGCAACCTCTTGATCAGCGGCAACATTCCACAGGGAGCAGGGTTAAGCTCGTCGGCTTCTCTCGAAATCGCACTGATCAAAGCCATTACTCAGCTATATGACCTTCCTATGGACGGTATTGGTGCTGCATTGATTGGTCAGCAAGCCGAAAATGTTTATGTGGGTTGTAACTGCGGCATCATGGATCAGCTTATTTCGGCATTGGGACAAGATCATCAAGCCATGCTGCTCGACTGTAATGACTTAAGTTATCGTTACGTCACCATTGATGAATCGTTGCAAGTGCTGGTGATTAACTCCAATGTCCAGCGCCAGCTCGTGGGAAGCGAATACAACGATAGGCGAGAACAGTGCAATCAAGTCGCGCAATTTTTTAATCAGTCTTCGTTACGCCATATCAGTATACAAGAGTTAGAGGCGGCAGAAGGGGATCTTCCTGAGCTGTTATTTAAGCGTGCACGGCACGTGATCCTAGAAAGCAGTCGAACCTTACAGGCATTTGAGGCGCTAGCCTTAGGTGATATTGCTAAGATGAGTCAGTTAATGCAAGACTCGCATGCTTCCCTGAGAGAAGATTTTGAGGTGACCACTGCAGAGGTCGATTACCTGGTTAACTGTGTTTCTGAGGTTATTGGCAGTCATGGCGGCGTGAGAATGACAGGTGGGGGCTTTGGAGGCTGTGTTATTGCTCTAGTGCCCCATGGTCTGGTCGATGCTGTTACAGCTGTGATTGAGCGTGATTACCACAGAGAAACCGGTCTCAAGGCCGATATATATAGCTGCTCGGCTAAAGCGGGCGCCTTTAGCGCTTAAGGGGGAGCGCTTAATGGATAGTTCTTAAGGGGTGGTTCTTAAGAGAGAGTGTCTCAGGATTTAATTAGTTAAATGTTGTTGTATCAACGAGGCTTATATTGGTTGCAGCCTGGGTCATACTCAAATCCGCTAGCGGCCAATTTTTGCTCTAACAGTTCACTCGATATATCAAGATCATAAAACAGCGCCTGCTGATCTTTACAGTTTAAACGCAGGTGCTCATTGGCAATGCCGACTAAAATCTCGGCGGGTAAGGTGTCGAGTCGGTTATTCTTCATAAATATCTCCTCAAGGTGATAATGTGCCGTAGGAATGGCTAGATTTTCGCGGTCATTCCTTCAAAGCTATTATCAAAAGTATGGGTAAAAATGGTGGAATTTCCAATGCGGCTAAGAAGGGCGAATTTTGAGGCAAAAAAAAGCAAGCCTTGATAAGGCTTGCGAAAGTGATACAGGTGAGGAACAGATTACATAATGTCCCATTAAGCTTAAGAGTTTATTAATTAACGCAGCTTTTCCCCGCGATTAATTGCAATTAATCTATCAAGAATATGCTCGCCATCCATGCGGATCCCGTTGTGTTCATATTCAGAGGTTAGCCAATATTTGAGCTTACCGACTTGTGCCGTCGTTTCTAGGCTGTACTGCATCTCAACGAACATATCTTCACTGTATATCGCGGCGGCAACAGGCACCTGATTATCGGCAAGTTTGTCGACTTGATATAGGTTCGGCCAGTCCTGTTTCTCGGCCAGTTTCTTCGCTGCTTGCTGTAGCGGCTTGAGATTATTGAATTGCTCGAACATCCACGGATAGACCATTTCGCCGGTAAACAGGAATGGCTTATCGGTTTGATAATTAAATTCAGGATACTGCTGCCTAACGCGATGCGCCGCCCAGTTAGACGCCGATTGTTGGCAATAGATAGATTCATGCAACAGGGCAAATATGGGGTTAGTGTTGAAATCGAGTAGTTGGCAGAAGTGCGCCAAGAAAAGAGGATTAACTTGTGTCCCAGTCGCCGTTTCGATTAACGCTTGTTCTAGTAGGTAATAGACGCTTTCAGGACCTTGCTCCATACCGATATTGATCCCAAGCAATTGCAACATCTCAACCGTTAGACGTTCGCCAGTGGCAAGGAAAACTTCGTTGTCTTGGATATGGCTTGCTAGTGCTTTAACCAAATCCTGAGCATCGCTAAAACGGTTAAAAAAGTCTTGGTTTTTTGCCTGTACGCGCTTGTAAGTTGCTTGATATACCTCATCTGCGCTGCGGGTTAGTGACGGAATACCACCGGTTATATAGGCTTCCGCTAATCCTTCGGGTGCATCATTTAAGTATTTGAGTACGCAAAAACCACCAAAACTTTGTCCGAGAATCGTCCACTTTTCGTCATTGGTGAGCTGTTTTCGAATAGTCTCTGCATCACGAATGATATTGTCGGCTCTAAAATGGCTTAGGTACTCGGCTTGCTCGCTGGCAGGTAAGTGCGCCAAACTAGCAAAACTCACCGGTGTCGACAGTCCAGTGCCGCGTTGATCGAGTAGCAATACACGGTACTCTTTGAGGGCTCGCTTTATCCAGCCGCCGTTTGCCGCAGGACGGACCGCTCCAAACCCAGGGCCGCCTTGAAAGAACACAATAAAAGGTAGGGCTTTATCTTGATTTTCAGGGCTTGAGATCTCGCGGACAAATATTGAAATTTGCTCGCCATCAGGATTTTGATAATCAAGAGGTAAACTAAATTGGTGTTTACGGGCAATCATGCCAGAAAAAGTAAGTGATGCAGAAAATTCAGAAGTCATAGAGTCGACCTTTTATTAGGAGTTCTTGTTAGGTTGCAACTTAAGGTTGCGGCATCAGTCGGACAATCACTTGCCCCAATGACAGCGAACGAATAACAACGATTCTATATCAATTTTTGTAGGCAATGCAGTGTTTATGCTGATGGAAAGCAATCGCTACAAACCGAGATTGGATTAGGCAAAAATTTAATGCAGATTTTGTGAGCGTTAGATCAAATTATCCTAATTATAGATAGTCGAAGCGGCCAACATGGCGTAATCTTTATCCATTCACAGCGAAACATAGAGCCTTAGGTGATTTTCGATGAAGTATCAGTTAATACCCGTCACCCCATTTCAGCAAAATTGTAGTTTAATCTGGTGCGACCAAACCATGAAAGCGGCGGTAGTCGACCCAGGTGGTAATATCGAGCGTATTCTAGAAGAAGCAGCCAAAAATAAGGTGGTGGTGGAAAAAGTATTACTGACTCACGGCCATATAGATCATGTTGGCGCGGCGAAATCATTAGCCGAACAACTCAATGTGCCCATTATTGGTCCTCATAAAGCCGATGAATACTGGCTAGATAGCTTACCGAAACAGAGTCAGCATTTTGGTTTTGTGCATTGTGACGCTTTTGCGCCAACGCAATATCTCGAAGATGGCGACGACGTCACTGTAGGTAATCAAGTCTTGAAGGTACTGCATTGCCCAGGTCATACACCCGGCCACGTGGTGTTTTTTGCCCAATCGGCAAAGTTAGCCTGGGTCGGTGATGTGCTGTTCAGAGGCTCCATCGGTCGAACAGATTTCCCGTTATCGAATCATCAAGATTTGATTGATTCGATCACCCAAAAACTGTGGTCATTAGGCAGTGACGTCCAGTTTATTCCTGGTCACGGTCCACTATCGACTTTTGGCGATGAGCGAGTACAAAACCCCTTTGTAGCCGATCAATTATTCAGCTAGTCGCGAGTTGAGTCGCTTAATTTTGGCTTGTTGTAAAAAAATCGCGTAACAAAGTTTTGAAACGCTAAATACCGTTAACAGCCCCTCGTAAAGCGAGGGGGCTGTTTTATATCAGGACTTCTCTTTCCTCAAAGCTGCTTGACGTTTTAATCCATCAACCCCACCAAGCTAAATTTGAATCGCAATCACTGCCAGCTAATAAGTTTTACTTTTGTGTTTTCACTTTTTGTTAGCGATAAATTAGTTTTTTTACTACATATTTGGCATTTTTGTGCGATTTATCGGCAGTTGAGGTGGATAGTTGGGGCTAGATCGTGTTTTTTTACATATAAAAAAGGTAATTTAGCTCACCTGATACTAATCGACTCAATGTTAGTGGATTGTTTGAGTGGATTGGTCGAGTGGATTTAATGTAAAGAGGTTAGCTATGGAAAATCGTTGGCAGATTGCTATTTCAGCTGGGTTACTCGCAGCAGTGTGGGCCGGTGTAGCCGATGCACTTCATCTTGTGACATGGATAGGTTTTCTAAGCTGCAGCACTTTCTTTGCTCAAACCCATTCAGGTATAAAGGGCATGCTGATGGCGATGACGACTAACATGTCAGGTGTTTTCTGGGGTTGGTTAATCATATCGGGTAGCAGCTTCTTCGTATCGCCTTTGGTGGGGTATACCTTTACCGGGATAGCAACTGCGGCGATGTGCTTACAAGCGAGTTACCAAAAGCTGGCATTTATTCCAGGCGCCTTTATCGGTTGTTGTATTACCTTTGCTATGGGCGGTGATGTCGCTGCGATTCTTCCGCCACTGTTACTTGGGGCTGTGCTGGGTTATAGCATGAGTTTACTCACGGGGCAGCTGATTAACCTTACTCAGAAAATGCAGGGCAATGTAGGTGCAGAGGTTGAAGAATCATAGCGAGTATTGTTGCTGTGAGTTTTACTCAGTCAGATTTAAATTTAGTGTGTGAATAATTATAATAATAGTTACGTATGCCTCTTACCTCGCTCCATTTTAGTCAGGACTAACTCAGGGCTAAGTCAGGGATTAAGTCAGGGACTAAGTCAGGATTAAGTCAGGATTAAGTCAGGATTAAGTCAGGATTAAGTCAGGATTAAGTCAGGATTAAGTCAGGATTAAGTCAGGATTAAGTCAGGACTAAATTAGGGCTAAGTGAGATTTAAGCGCTATACGTAAGGCTAAGCCAAGGAAATCATAATGAAACAGATTAGTTTTCGTAAAGTCGATGCTGTACTAATCAAACTTAGCTTGAACGGAAAATTTTGGGCGATTTGTACCATGGTGGCAATGATCACCGCAGCAATCGCCACGCTCAATTACAACAATACCCAATCGTTAATTGAATCCTCTTCTTTAAACCGTGCTCAGTCGAGTGTTGATGCCTATGCGGCAATCGCAAAATCTCAAGCGCTGACAGGAAGCGCTCTGGCCGAATTTGCTCAACAAGCAGGCCTCAAAATCTCTGGCAGTTCAATTACCCAGCGACGCAATGACTTGCTGACCGTCAGTGCTCAAGTCGACGATAAGGCGTTAACGGCTCAAGTTGACGTAACGAGCTGGGAGCAAGAGGCACTAGCTCATGCTAATAAGATGCTGCTGTTAGCCTTTGCAGGGTTATTACCGCTGTTTTTGGTCAGTTATTGGGTGTCGACTTCACTCGGTGGCGGCTTATGGGATATGTACATGGCCATCAAACGTTTGGCCGACGGTGATTTAAGTCAAAGACTTAATTTCTTTGGTAAAGATGATTTTAGCCTTATTGCCCGTGAGATTGACCGAAGCGCCGATAATATGAGTGAGATGGTGCAGGCAATTTCACGCAATGCACAGACCCTTAATGAGGCGGCTGATGAGTTTACTCAGCAAGCGGGACATAGCGTAGAACTAACCGATTATCAGCATCAGTTTCTCGATACAGTTGCCGTCGCCATGGCCCAGATGACGGCAGCGGTGGAAGAAGTTTCACACAGTGCTTCTAATACCTCAGATCAGACTCAGCAAAATGCGGCGCAGGCTGCCAATAGTCAGACATTAATTACAGAAGCGGTTGCGCGTATTGCCGTGCTAAGCACAAAAATCTCAGAAGCTTCTGTATCGGTACAAGATCTGTCTCAAGCGGCGTCAGATATTGGCGCGGTTGTGACAACGATCAACAGTATTTCAGAGCAGACTAATCTGTTAGCACTTAACGCTGCTATCGAAGCGGCGCGGGCTGGTGAGCAGGGCAGAGGCTTTGCCGTTGTCGCCGATGAGGTGAGAACGCTTGCGAGCCGAACCCAGCAAGCGACGGTTGAGATCCAATCTATGATTGAAGGATTACAAACGGGCACCGGCAAGCTTTCAAATATTACCAATGATATCGTATCGCAGGCAGATAAGGGCAGGGCGGCCATAGAGTCAGTAGGCCAAGATGTGGATAGTATGGCTGAGTCTATCAGCATAGTATTTGATATGAGCTCGCAGATAGCGGCATCATCAGAGGAACAAAGCGCGGCTTCACGTGAAATTGCAACTCAGTTAAATGATATTCGCGCCCAGGCTGAAACGATTAAGCAAACGGCTCAGAGTTCGGTGGATCTGGCGACTAATTTGACGGATTCATCCAGAGGCTTAGAGCAGATTTTAGGCCAATATAAGATCAGCTAAGGCTTATTTGCTTTGTAGTAATCGCTATTGTTGATAAATAAGATTGATGAACAAGTCTAATTGTTAAGCTTTTGAATATGTTAAAAAAATGCCAGCTATTGCTGGCATTTTTTATGTTGATCAGATTTGAATGAGCTAGCTTATAGCAATCAGCTTAAAGCTTAATTAACTAAAAGTGCTCCAAATCGGCGCATGATCAGATGGCTTGTCGATGCCGCGTAGATCGTAATCAACATCCGACTCAGTGAGGCGCTCAGCCAATGTCTTGGTAGCCAAGACAACGTCGATGCGTAGGCCGCGATTATCGACAAAGCCTTTACTGCGATAGTCAAACCAAGAGTAACGTTCACTACGCTCTGGGTGGAGTTCACGGAAGGTATCGACTAAACCCCAATCCATCAAGGTTTTTAGCCACTCACGCTCTTCCGGTTGGAAGCTACACTTGCCAGTTTTAAGCCAGCGTTTAGCGTTAGGCTCGCCAATACCGATATCTAAGTCCACAGGAGAGATGTTGATGTCGCCAATAATAGCGATATCTTCGTCACTGCTGTGATATTCATTCAGATAAAGCATTAAGTCTTTGTAGAACTTACGCTTAGCCGGGTACTTGGTTTCATGGCTGATGTTATCGCCTTGAGGGAAGTAACCATTGAGTACGGTTAATGGACGGCCGTTTTCTTGGGTAAAGGTGCCCATGATCATCCGGCGCTGTGCATCCTCTTCATCGGTCGGAAAGCCTTTCTGTACCTTTATAGGCTCAAGCTTAGACAGCATGGCAACGCCATAATGGGCCTTACCGCCATGGTAATGCACCTTGTAGCCCATGGCTTCAACGTCAGCGAAAGGAAACGCTTCGTCATGCACCTTAGTCTCTTGCAGGCCGATAATGTCTGGTTGATGGCTATCAATCAGCGCTTGAAGTTGGTGCAGTCTTGCTCGCAATCCATTGATATTAAATGAAACAATCTTCACTTTATGGTCCTTTTAAATTTACGGTAGCACAAGTTTGTAAGGCTTAACGATAACGCTTTCATATACGCCTGCAGCGATATAAGGGTCGGCATCGGCCCAGCGCTGTGCATCTTCGAGTGAAGCAAAATCAGCAACAACAAGAGAACCGGTAAAGCCTGCTTCACCAGGATTTTCACTGTCAATCGCTGGGTGAGGTCCGGCAATCAGTAGACGCCCTTCGTCAGCTAAAAGCTGTAGGCGCGCCAAGTGATCGGCACGAACTGATAAACGTTTCTCTAGGCTATTTTCAATATCTTGCGATGAAATCATGTACCACATTATTTAAGTTCCTTACGATCTTCTTCAGACATGTTTTTAAACAGGTAGACGACGGTTAACACGGTATTGATAAGCGTCAGTGCGGTTAAACCAAATACCTTGAAGTTAACCCAAGTTTCTTGAGATAAGCTAAAGGCAACATAGATATTTACTAGGCCACAGACTACGAAAAAGCTGACCCAGTACCAAGTCACGCGAGCCCATATTTTATCTTCGACGATAAGTTCTTTACCAAGCATGCTCTTGAGCAGTGGCTTGTTCATTATCTGGCTAACACCTAAGGCGATGGCAAACAGGGCGTAGACTATGGTGACCTTCCATTTAATGAAAGAGTCGTCGTGCAATATGAGCGTGAGTGAGCCAAATACCGTCACCATCACAAACGTAATAAGGTGCATTTTCTCAAGCTTCTTATATAGCAGGTAGCTGATGACAAGTTGCAGTGCGGTTGCCGCGATTAACGCGCCGCTGGCAATATAGATATCGAAAAATTTATAGACGGCGAAGAAAATGACAAGAGGTAAAAAGTCGAGCAACTGCTTCATAGGCTTGTATCAGTTTAAGATTCAAAAAGTGAGGCTGAGTGTAGCATGCAAGTAGGCGGGGAAAAAGTGAAAGCCGATAGCATCGGCTTGGATTAGAGCGGACGTTATTAGCTTTGTTGTTTCGTTAAGCTAAAGTTTTGATGCGTGATATCTGATTACTCTGCTAACCAATCATCAACCAGCTTTCGTTTCTTCTTTTTTAGATCATGTGAAGCCTTGTCTTCAATTTTTTGTAACTGATTCTCAGCATAGTCGCCCTTTTTTACGGTATTGATATTCGCTTGTACCTTATCCAGTTTACGTTCAGCTTTTTTTACCTGCTTCTTATACTGTTTTTTGGTTTTATTGATGTCTCTATTTAGATGCACCGCTTGCTTGACAATATTTTGGGCAAAAACAGGTGTTGTTGTGGTGACCAGCGTCGAGAGTAGGCTCAGGGTAATAATGAAGATTTTATACATAAGATTATTCAGTTATGGGAGTGATAGGAGTGATGGGCATTATCTAAGCTGCAGCAGAAAGTTTGAATACTGCAATAAGCATAGTGGTTATAAGCAGCGGTAATTAAACGAATAGGTTTATTGTGTTATTGCCATAAGTGCAAAATTAGTTTTGCTTAAGCACTTGATTTAAACGGTTTAGGCCATTAGGTTGGCGAGTGCAATAATAAACAAAGGAATGTATATGAAAGTGATAGGTTTAGCGATTTCTGCGCTGCTCTTCGTACCGCAAGTGAGTCAGGCTAAAAACATTTACGGTGAAGTTTTACTGACTGATGTCGAACCGAAAACACAAAAGGTTTGGCACAGAGAAGGCAATAAATCGCCCCACTATCCCGTTGCACTTGCTCAAGCAAAGTTGCAAGGATGCACCGTATTGTCTTTTGATATTTCAGAAGAGGGATACACTGAAAATGTAGAAGTTGTAAGTTCCATTCCGAATAAACACTTGGGCAAGTACACTAAAAAAGAGATTAAAGGTTGGCGTTGGCAGCAGTTAGATCCACTGCAAAGCGCGATGTCTGAAAAGAGAACTCTTAGATTTGATTATTGTCTAGGGCTAGAGTCAGCTGAACAGTCATTAGCGCAATGTCAGCAGCAAACGCAATTAAATTGCGGCTAGTCTAAAGTACTCACTCTTGTCACCCCAAACATTGATTTGAGGTGACAAGCTCAATGATTACTTAAGTGTAACCCCTTGGTAAGTTTGGCTTAAGTTTGCCATTTCAACCGATGGAACAATCACTTTATCTTCGAGTAACAGATCGGCAACGCTCTGATCGAATGAACGATAATGTAGCTTGGTCTCTACGCTGTAGTCCGTAGTCCCTGCTGGCAAAGTGAACGGATACTTAACCGTTTTCGAGCCTTTTGCTGGGATGGTGTTTTGCACAGAGAAACTCGCGACTCGCCATGGTTTGTGCTCAGGTTTGCCGTGAACATCAACCGCGGTATCTTGGAAAATGACCGTACCTTCTGGCAAAGCGTTATCGGCAGTTAATGAGCCTGAACGCAAGATCTCTTTACCCGCATTATCACGGATAATGACCTCAAGCCAGATCTGGCGAATAAAGGTTAAGCTCGTAGGTAAGTCATGGCCCGCACGGCGGTTAAATACGGTAACTTCAAGTACTGGCGCAGTGCTAGTTCCTGATACCTTGGTTTCTAAAGCTGCAGCGGTTTTGAGGCGTTTAATGGCCTCATCGGCATGAGCCTGACCATTCTCCACACCGAGTAGTGGAGCAATCACAGCATTACCACCCACAAACCCATGGTCGTGTACTAGGCCACGAGTTTTTCCTCCTAAAGCAGCCTTACCACCTAAGCCATGCTCTTTGAGTTGTTTAGCCGGTAGCATTTCATCAGCTACGCGAACAGCAGTTTCTACTGGCACCATATGGCAATCTTGACATTGAATATCAGCGGCTGCGTAAGGTGATTTTTTCCATTCTTCATAAGTATGCTCTAAAGCAAAGTTATCGTGAACTGGATTAAACACGTTATGACAGTTTGCACAAAATTCAGACTTGGTATGCAGCTCTGAATACTCGGCTTTGTGGCCGCGGGGCTTAGCATCATCAAACGGTCCGCGCTTAATTTTATCATTGGCAATAACCAGTGATGCGTTGCCATGCTCCGCTGTGGCGGTGTGCGTTGCGTTAGTGTCAACAACGCTATGGCATACTTCACAAGATACGCCCTGATTAGCGATAGCTTGAGTGGTAAAGCCGCCAAATTTTCCTGATTCAGACTTGAATTCCACGGTTTGGGTTACTGTGCCGAGTACGGTATGACAACCACCACAGAGATTTTTTGCTGCGCCATTAGTTTCCTTTTCACCCATTGCCCATTCCGCCTGGAATACTGGGTCGATAAATGCGATGGAGTGCATTGAGCCCTGCCAGCCTTGCCATTGGCGAGGGTGGCAGCCCTTACAGCTTTTTGCATCTCGCCATTGTTTTAATTCGGGCTGTTTTTCTCCCTCCATACTCAAGTAGGAAGGAGCGAATGCCATCTCTTTTTCGGCATGTGCTAGCAAAGGCATAGCGCCTATTAGAACTAATGCTAGGTATGTCTTTTTCATTTTATTTTTTACTCGGTAACAAAGGGGGAACTCTTAATAGCCCAACTGCGTAATAAGCGATTATTCGCGAGGCTTGATATATGCCATTTTGGCGAACGCATAGTAAGCAATTCTTTGTAATCAATCTGCCGTCTAACCGGCATAAACCCATTGAATTATCATGAATTTGTTGCGTTTGCTCAAGAAATTGAATAAATGAAATGTCTTAATTAGCGAGGAGGGATGCAGGTTTTAACTGAATGCAGAAAGATTATGTTAAAAGCAGGTTTGTTTAGGGGGATATTGAAAATCTTATATGAAGTAATAGTTTATTTATCACTTTCTAGTGAGTTGTTACTCCTTGGGGGCCAATATCGCTTTGGATAGTTAGCTAAGAGTAAATTACTAAAAACCGGATTAAAATCACCTTTCATCGACAAACTCAAGTATCATATGCCCATGAACGATGAAAATATCACAGACTTTAAATTGGTTGATTTACATAGCCACACGACCGCATCAGATGGTCAATTAACCCCGTCACAACTCATTGAGCGCGCAATAAGTAAAGGCGTGCACATGTTTGCCATTACCGATCATGACACCACTGATGGCTTGATAGAGGCTCATGAGTTTAATCGAGCCCATGAGACCCCACTAGAACTGATTAATGGCGTTGAGATCTCTACTCGATGGAACAATTTCGATATTCATATCGTTGGGCTTAATCTTGATATCGATAATGTCGAGTTGGCCGCATTTTTAGTGAATCAACGTGAGTTACGATCGAGTCGAGCCAAACAAATTGGCGAGCGACTTGCGAAGGCTGACATCAAGGGCGCCTATGAAGGGGCTAAAAGCTTCGCTGGCGATGCCGCTATTAGCCGAGGACACTATGCTCGTTGGTTAGCCGAACAAGGCTACGCGACCACTACGGCCAATGTGTTTAAGAAGTATTTGGCTCGAGGTAAGACGGGTTATGTGCCTAACAATTGGCAGGACATGGCTAGCGCCATTGAGATAATTCATCAAGCGGGTGGGGTGGCAGTGTTAGCGCATCCTAGCGGTTATAAGCTATCTGCAAAATGGCTCAAGCGTTTAGTTCGTGAGTTTAAAGAGTCGGGCGGCGATGCGATGGAAGTCGTACTCGGTCAACAAACAATAGACGATCGCAACAACCTGATCGCGCTGAGCATCAAAAATGGCCTGACATGCTCGTTAGGTAGCGATTTTCATTTCCCAAGTAGCTGGATTGAGATCGGTAAAAATATGTTCCAACCCCAAGGAGTGGATTGGGTTTGGCAGTCAGATAAATGGAAGGTAGTACAATGAGTCAGTTTTTTTATATGCATGAGGAAAATCCTCAAGCACGCTTAATTAGTCAAGCCGTAAACGTGATTAAAACGGGGGGGGTGATTGTTTACCCGACCGATTCGGGGTATGCATTAGGCTGTTTGATTGGCGATAAAGATGCGATGAGTAAAATTGCTCGTATTAGACAGATCGACAATGACCATAACTTCTCGCTTATGTGCCGTGATCAGTCTGAGCTTGCTACTTACGCCCGTGTCGATAATCAAGCCTATCGTTTGCTTAAGCAAAATACACCGGGACCTTACACGTTTATTTTTATGGCATCGAAAGAGGTGCCTAAACGTCTGCAGAACCCGAAGAAGAAGACTATCGGTATTCGTGTCCCAGACAACGTGATTGCGTTGGCACTGTTAGAAGCTCTAGGCGAGCCTTTGATGTCTACCAGTCTTATTTTGCCAGGCAAAGAGTTTACCGAGTCTGATCCTGAGCACATTCGTGACATTCTAGAGCATCAAGTCGACTTGATTATTCATGGTGGTTATTTAGGCGAGAAGCCAACTACCGTTATCGACCTATCGGATGGTGAAATAGAAGTCATTCGTGAAGGTGCAGGCGACGTCACGCCATTCCTCTAGAATTATCGCCGTTGTTAGTATTAGCGCTTGTTAAAATCAAATGGCAACGGCAATTGCTTTAATCAAATAGCATTTACAGGTATAATCGCGCGTTTGCGAAAATAGAGGGTGTTACGGATGGAGGGCGTTCAGCAAAAATTGCCTTTAGCCGTTGTTCGAGGTGAGCCGTTTAAGGTGATGCCGAAAGACCTTTTTATTCCTCCAGAAGCGCTGGAGGTTTTTCTAGAGTCTTTTGAAGGACCATTAGATCTTCTCCTTTATTTAATCCGCAAACAGAAGCTTGATGTTGTTGATTTGCCAATTTTTTCTGTGACGCAACAGTACCTAGAATACGTGAATTTACTTCAAGGTGCGCGTGTTGAGCTTGCAGCTGATTATCTGGTTATGGCTGCAACCTTAGCTGAGATTAAATCTCGCTTGTTACTGCCTAGACCCGAGATTGAGCTTGAAGATGAGGAAGATCCTCGGGCACAGCTAATCCGTCAGTTAAAAGCTTATGAGGTGATTAAAGAAGCGCAGGAAAAGTTAGATGAGTTGCCTAGGATGGAGCGAGACCTGTTTCAGGCCAAAGCCATTCCTGCTGACAACATTAAACCTGAGCTACTGCCTCCTGAGGTATCGCTTACCGAGATTGCTAGAGCATTTTCATCAGTATTAAAGCGTATTGAAGCAACTGAAAATCATCATGTGGTGCGGGAAGTCTTATCGACTCGTGAGCGTATGACGCAGATTTTGGCTAAGCTCAACGCCGAAACTTACTTGCCATTTGAGGCCCTATTTGAATTTGAAGAGGGGCGAAGTGGTGTGGTAGTAAGCTTCTTAGCATTGATGGAGCTGGTTAAGGAATTGCTGGTTGAGCTTGTACAAGCTGAGCCATTTTCAACTATACATGTTAGGGCGTACTGATTGTCTCAGATAAATCCAGATCAGCTTAAACAGTTAATTGAGGCTAGCCTATTTGTGCTGGCCAAGCCGATGACGATAAAAGCATTAAAAGAGACGGTATTGTCTAGTTTTAATGTGTCGCGGGCTAAAATTAAGGCATGTATCGAAGAGTTACAGCTCGATTATGAAAATCGAGGTGTACAATTAGTAAAGGTTGCGGGAGGGTATCGATTTCAGACATTGGCTGAATTGAGTCCTTTTTTACAGCCGCTATGGCAAGAGAAAGCACCGAAGTATTCGCGTGCAACCTTAGAAACCCTGGCGGTGATTGCCTACCGTCAACCTGTCACACGAGGTGACATAGAATTTGTTCGTGGGGTTGCGATTAGCAGCCACATTATCAAGAGTTTAAACGATAGAAATTGGATAAAAGTAGTTGGCCATAAAGAGGTTCCGGGTAGACCGGCACTTTATGCAACCACCACCGAGTTTCTAGCTTATTTTGGCATTGACAGTATTGCGGATCTACCGCCTCTGTCAGATGCCAAATCATTGGACGCGCTGTTCCATGTTGAGAGCGGCGTGACCGAAAAAACAGAAGAGTCTACTAATGAGTGAAAAATTGCAGAAAGTCTTGGCCCGTGCAGGCCATGGCTCCCGTCGTGAGATGGAGGCATGGATTGCTGCAGGTCGAGTTAGTGTTGACGGCGAAATTGCAAGCCTAGGTGATCGCGTTGAATCTGACGCAAAGATCCGTATCGATGGCCGTACAGTTTCAATTCGTTCTGAAGAAGATGTGGTTTGTCGTGTTATTGCATACCACAAACCTGAAGGTGAAATCTGTAGTCGTAAAGACCCAGAAGGACGCCCAACGGTATTTGACCGTCTACCAAAAACTCGCGATTCACGCTGGGTTGCTGTAGGACGCTTGGATATCAACACATCAGGTTTATTGTTGTTTACCTCTGATGGTGAACTAGCAAACCGCCTAATGCACCCATCAAATGAAGTGGAGCGTGAATACGCTGTACGTACGTTTGGTGAAGTGAATGACGCTTGTATCCAACGTTTACGCATGGGCGTAACGTTAGAAGATGGCCCAGCAAACTTTGACAAAGTTAAAGCTGCTGGTGGCGAAGGCATGAACAAGTGGTGGCATGTCAGCTTAGCTGAAGGCCGTAACCGTGAAGTTCGTCGTCTATGGGAATCTCAAGAGGTTCAGGTAAGTCGTCTTATCCGTATTCGTTACGGTATGATTGAACTGCCTAAAGCTCTGCCACGTGGTGGTTGGATTGAGTTGCCAATTGAAGAAGTTAACTACTTACGTAAAACAGCGGGTATGGAAGAGGAAACTCGTACATTGCTGGGCACTGATAAACACAGTGTTGCACGTAATAAAGTACGTAGCGCAAAAATCAAGCGCGCTGTACATAAGCATAAAGTTGCTACAGGTAAGCCAAAGCCAACGCGTCAGCGTAGCTAATTGCTAACCAGCCTATCGACTAGAGATAGTCGAACAAAACGCATTTAAAAGGCCGCTATTTTAGCGGCCTTTTTGTATATAATGTCTTGTCCTGAAATGTGTTTACAGTAAAGAGCAGTTTATTGCGCGTTTAACTGCTGACCATTTATATCTTTTGAGTCTTCACCCATTAGATACAGGTAAGTTGCCATGATCTCATCTGGTGCTTTTAGCGTTTGCGGATTCTCAGCCGGGTAGGCATTTGCGCGCATGCCAGTGCGTGTGGCGCCCGGGTTGATGCTATTAACGCGTACATTGGTATCTTCATATTCGTGAGCAAGAGATTGCATCATGCCTTCGGTGGCGAACTTAGAGATAGCGTACTCGCCCCAGTATGCACGTCCCTGACGGCCCACACTACTTGAGGTAAAGAGTAGCGAAGCACTTGGAGACTTACGCATCACAGGTAGCAGAGCCTTAGTCAGCATGATCTCTGCAATGACATTAACCTGCATAACTTCATTTACCGTGCTCATTGTCATGTGCTCAAACGGACCCAATACACCTAATACGCTGGCGTTATGTAATAGACCGTCTAGCTGACCAAACTGCTCTTCTATGGTGTCGGCCATATCTTTATAGTTCTGTTCAGTCGCACCCTTAAGATCAAGAGGAACAATCGCAGGAGTAGGGTAACCCGCTTGTTCAATTTGGTCATACACAGCTTCTAATTTCTTAACTGTCTTGCCTAACAAGATAACTGTTGCACCATGTTTTGCAAAAGCGATAGCCGCGGCCTTACCTATGCCGTCTCCTGCGCCAGTGACTAAAATGGTCTTGTCTTTTAATAGATCTTTTGCTGCTTGATATTCCAACATGAGTTAATACTTCCTCAGAGCGCAAACGCCCGTCACTTCTAGAGTCGCTGATATGATAAACAGCTGTTTTAAACAAACGATTAATCTTTGCTCGCTCAATTACCGATTGGATGTAACAAAAATGTAGCTAAGTCAATAATTTTACGTTAACTTGAACTCAGTTAAGGACTAACAATAAGTCCTCTTGGTCATACTCTGCTGACTATTGTGACCAATTTCTAAGTGAAAACAAAATTATTACAACAAGATTTGGGGAAAAAAGATGAAAAAACTCTTTTTGGGCGTAGCAATCACCTCTGCATTAGGTTTAACCGCTTGTAGTGAAGACAGTTATAATGAATTAGTGGATAAAACTGAGCCTTTGGTTCCTCAGTCAGTTATCGTTTTTGATCCGGGAAATGGTGAGTTACCACTACCCAATGATATTCTCTTTAGCGGCACGACCGATGGCACTATTAACATTCCTAAAAGTGATGATCCCACAGCGCCAAGTGAAGAGAACGGCGATTATACTGATCCGAGTATCGCACTCGGTGCGCTAGATGGTTGGTCGACAACGGCGCCAATCAGTATTGAAGTCGCCCCAGCCATGGATAACGATGGCGCTATGCTGACGCTAAGTAAAGCATCGGTTGAGCAGCCTGGCGCAGTCAAGATGTTTGAAGCCACGGTTGGTGGCGCCTTATCATCGGATCCAGAGTGTAAAGCACTGCCAGATATTACAGCCTGTAAGGTTGGCGCAGAGCTGCAGTTTGGTGTGGACTTTGTGAGCACCACTTCTGGTAATACCATCGTCATCGTTCCATTAAAGCCGCTTAAATCTAATCAATCTTATGTTTATGCTACAACCGGTCTTATCCAAGACTCTGCGGGTCGATCTATTTCTCCGTCTTCAACATATGGCTTATTAAAGCTTGATATCGAAACCAAGCCACTACAGACTCCCGAGCAACTCGCGCTGCAAGCGGCAGTAAACAGTTATGAAAAAGGTATGGCTGGAGCGGGAGTTGACTCTGAATCAATAAGTTATTCAGGCCTGTTCACCACTCAGTCAGTCGCCGATGTGTATGAAGTATCAAAACTACTGATCGCAGGTGACCCTGACTATATGCCAGAGTTTGTACAGATGCCAACAGACAGTGGCTATACATTAGCACAAGCTTTGATGATGCCAGAACAGCACCCAGCATATGAAGGTGCAAGTAAGGTCAATGTTTGGTCTGCTGCAATTAAACTACCTGTTTACGGTGATTGTTCATCTACTGAATGTCTAGATGCTGAAGGTAATCCAACGATTAATGGTATCTGGTCTGCGGCTTATGACAGCCCGGTCTCAGTGTTAAAAGCCCTTGAAAGCGGCACCTTGAGTCAAGAGAGCTATTTCACTCAAGCCATTGAGAATGGAATAGAGGATCCAATTGCTGCGCTGAGCGATCCTGCTCAACTGGCGGGTAAGCATTGGATGTTAGATGATGGCACTGCCGTTGATAAAGCAAGACACCTAACTAAGTTTAACCCCATTCCAGAGGTTAAAAATTACGAAGTAGTACCAGTGCAAATGACAGTGCCAAACTATGCGCCTGCTCCAGCAACTGGCTGGCCAGTGACAATTGCCATGCATGGTTTAGGTGGCGGTAAAGAGATGGCGTTTGCTTTCGCGGGCACTTATGGTGAACTTGGCGTAGCCACAATCGCAATTGATATGCCACTTCACGGCGCTCGCTCATTTGGTAAGGGCTTACTGGTTCCTGGTGCTTATACTGTTTCGGCAACGGATCCTGCCTATGGTGCAGTTATTGGTGACGATGTTCTTTTCTCAATGGGTGACCCGTTAGCTTTCATTAATATCGGTAGTACATTGACTGTGCGTGATAACTTCCGTCAGGCGACATTTGATCATTTAGCCCTTCGCGCCGCGTTTACCGGTTATGCTGGCAAGCTAATGGAGTTACAAGCGCCTCAATTATTTGATATTAATAAATTTAGTGCTCAAGGCTTGAGTCTAGGTGCTATCGTTGGCACTAACTTTGCCACTTACGCTAGCACAGGCCTGACTCATCCATCTGGAGCTGATTTAAGCCACGTTTATAAACTTAATGCTACGTCACTCGTCGCCCCATCGGGTGGATTTGCTGGAACCTTTATCGGCTCAGCGACATTTGGTCCTATGCTGTTTGAAAACATAGTGGCGACAGAAGCATTTATGGCGTTAGTCGATGAAGCGAACAAAGATTTAGGTTATCTACCTGATACGCCTGAATACGATGCGTTAGTTAAGTCCGTGTATGATGCATTTTTACCGACATTTGCTTTTGCGGTTCAAACGGCTGTTGATAGTGCAGATCCGATTAACCACGCAGCTATGCTTAAGTCTACTGGACTTCCACTTCACTTAATTGAAGTTGTCGGTGATGGAGCAAACAGTCTTCCTGATCAGACACTACCTAATAGTGTTGCAGGTTTCCCTACTTCAGGTACAGAACCTTTGATTGCAAACCTAGGGCTTGCATGTATTGATAGCACAACTGTTGGCTCAGGAGCTGTACGTTTCTCTAAAGGCCATCACAGCTCGCTAGTTGACCCATCGCCAGTTGATGGAGTTACAGATGGTTTTGAAGATATTGCAACGGTAGAGATGCAAACTCAGGCCGCTTTCTTCTCACACAGTGCAGGGATCCCTACAGCCGATAGCCCGACTATTTATCTAGGTCTAGTCACAGAGGAAGCTGCACAATATGTTGTGGCACCCTGTGCCCAGTAATTTACATAAAATTACGCACAGTAAAACCTAGAATTGTGTAAAAAAAGACCCAGCGAAAGCTGGGTTTTTTATTGCCATGTTTTATTGGTAAATAGACTGCTAGAATAGCTCCAAATTGAAGAGAGTGAATTGGTCTAGCTGGAGAGTATTTTGGAATTCCTGTACGAATATGGTTTATTTTTGGCCAAAGCGGTCACTATCGTCGCTGCGATTATTGCGGTAGTGATTGTTGTCTTAGCGTCTTCTATGAAGCAGAAAGCTGAAAAGGGCGAGCTTAAGTTAACCAACCTAAGCGAAAACCTAGCATTATTGAAGCATGACTTAAAAGAAGAGTTATTATCTAAAAAAGCATTCAAGGCCTATGAGAAGCAATTAAAGGCTGACGAGAAAGCCAAAGAGAAAGAGCAAAAAGATCAGGTTGAAGAAGCTGAGCCTAAAGTGTTTGTTGTCGACTTTAAAGGTAGCATTGATGCTGGCGAAGTGGCATCACTGCGTGAAGAGATCAGCGCTATCTTAGCTATCGCAGATAAGGGCGATGAAGTTATTGTTAATGTTGAGAGTGGCGGTGGCATGGTTCACGGTTACGGTTTGGCATCTAGCCAGCTTGACCGTTTAAGACAGGCTGAGATCCCTCTGACTATCTGCGTTGACAAAGTGGCCGCCAGTGGCGGTTATATGATGGCCTGTGTTGCCAACAAAATTTATTCAGCTCCTTTTGCTATCGTAGGTTCTATCGGCGTGGTGGCTCAGGTACCTAACTTTAATCGTTTATTGAAGAAGCACGATATCGATTATGAGCAACACACAGCAGGTGACTTTAAGCGTACTCTGACTATCTTTGGTGAAAATACCGATGAAGGGCGTGAGAAGTTCCAAAAAGAGTTGGAAGAGACTCATGTGCTGTTTAAAGCGTTCATTGCCAAGTACCGTCCTGATTTAGATCTTGATAAAGTGGCGACAGGTGAGCATTGGTATGGCCAACAAGCAATTGAGCTTGGCCTTGTCGATGAAATCGCCACAAGTGATGATGTCATCATGAAGCTTGCTAATGAGCGTACCGTGATTAAGGTGCAGTATCAGCTTAAGAAAACATTATCAGATAAAATTGCCCATGGTGCATCACTATCTTTTAATTCTATTTTCAATAAATTTGCTGAGAAGAACCAGCCACTCAAGTAATTGAGACTCGGTTTACCACCAGAAAAAACCTGCACTTTGCAGGTTTTTTTATGCTTAGAATTAAGTGGGTTAATTAGCTATGCCATTACACTAGAACCATAATTCGTTATTGGACAAAAGTGACTTAAAGTTTTTAGTTCGAAAACCTCTAAAGCGTTTTAAGCAATCAAGCGGTGCTTGATAAAAGTCGTGGCGCTTCGCCCACACCCGAGCAAGGAGGACTGCTCGTCCTTATCCTCCTTGCATCCACCATGACGCCCCGACGAAGTTACATGCATTAGATACGAGCCTTATACTTATTCGAAATAGTCTAACGCTTCCGATGGGGCATCCTGCCCCGCGAAAGCTATGCCCACATCCATGTGGGCATTACGACTATTTCTTCAACGTATTTCGGCAACTTCGATGGGGAAAGGGTGTTTTCTGCAGGCCTAAATGCGCTATTAGGGTTTTGAGTTATGACTATAGCCCTAGCTCGTTTTTGGACAAAAGTGAGCTAGGAATTTGATTTTAAGCATGTCAATTAGATGTGCACTAACGCCCTTATAATAAGTGAACCAAGCGCTGGCGGGCGATTAGCACAGCAAACGGCATGACAGCCTTGAGTGAGTCTTGATTTATAAGCTTGTTAGCCATCTCTGACTATTTCAGATATATTAAGTAATGAAGAACCAAACAGCCCCAAATACCAACCAACTAATAGCCAGCATTCGTAATATCACTGTGTAATATGTGCTAAATTTAAAACTGAATGATATATGATTTAATAACAACATTATTGGTATTATTAGAATATCATAATTGCCATACCTGTACGGATTCGAAGAATCAAGACTTATACTTAACGTCCAAAAAAGGTATAACAATAGAATAGTGAGAAAGCCAAATTTATATATTTTATTTTCTGCAATCAGTCCTTTAGGTTTTTCCGTAAAAATAGCGATTAGTTTCTTCAACTCTTAGTCCCTCTAGATTCAATCTTAAATGGAAATTAAAACGAATTCACAATAGTGGCTAACGCCCACGTTAAGGGGCTTTTTATTAGTTTGCTAAAGTTGTGTAACGAAGCGAAACCGAGCAAACTGTAAAAAGCCCCGCTTTAGTTACTTGTTAGGTGCCTTATGCGATATTGCATTGATAATTAGTGCTTTATCGTTAATTAACACCTCAACAACTTCTGCTGAAAGAAGGTTTTTGTCTTTTTCTTTTTGTGTCATTTCAGTCTCAAAACCATTTTCTAAATATTTAATAGTGTTGATATTTTTAATGTTGAGATTATTTGAATTAAAGTGATTTACGATTAAAGCACTTAACGAATCAATTTTTAGCTCTTTCATTGAAGCTTCAGAATATTTTGTAACTCCTTCAACGGATCCGCTAGCTTGTATGTTAAAGCTAATACATAATAAAAATAAACTAATAATAATTGCTTTCATTTTGATTTCCTTTTCTTTTCAGTTATAGCATTGCCAGAATTAGCAACACCCGTTGACACCTAACGCCGTGTTAAGGGGCGAAATACACTACGCCCCAGAACTAAAACTTTGTGATTAAACACTTAATTCAAATTTGACGCAAAATCGCCAAGCGTTTTGAGTCCCTCTTAAACACTTTGTTATGTGCGAAATATTATGACCGACTCGGCTGCACCAAAAATTTAGCGAATCACCTTAAACCTAATAAAATACAAGCTATTTTCGGTGGGGTAAATCTTGCGCAATATCCACTTGAGCATAAACACAAACGGTAAGTTCTCTGCTTTAGCATGCTCTCGGTTTAACTCTGCGAATTTTACAGGTTCTACGCCTAGAATCTCGATATCGCAGATTTTTCTACCTTCTTCATGAGTGCTCGCTTCAAGAAGTTGTCCGACATAATAGTGACTCTCCGTTTTATCACGAATCGTAGCTACCTTTTTACCCGAGGTTATCTGTCGTTCCATACGTTCGAAAAAAGTTATTTTATCCAATAAGTTACCCTACTATCTCAAAACGCGCTTCTAGCACATAACAGCTTATTATCCAGCGCCTCGGATAAATCCCTGCACTTTATTAATTTACATCAAAGCTAGCAGCGTAACTCGTTGATGTAAAGAAGTTAACCCTCTGGAATTAACAAAATTACAACTTACCATCCCGCAAAGTAATGCAGAACATTTATCGGGTCTCTTGTTAGATTAAATCGGAAACCTAGCTGTATGATAAGTAACTGTTATTTCAAATGTTAAAAAATTATCGATGCAACTATTTCACTTTCTAGCATCGATAAATCTGTCTCATTCATCAAGGTCATTATACCTGTACAAAATTACCTTAAATAAGCGCACGAACTATCCCGTGTAGATAATTGGACTCCCCACTCTTTAATTCGTTACGGTATAAGTCAATTCTCACGAGATTTCGGAGTTTAAAATGAAAGGTACGATTGTTGGCGTTGATCTGGCTAAAAATGTAATTCAAGTTTGTGTCTTCACAAATAACAAGGTGCACTCAAATACTGAAATGACACCGAATGAATTTATCGACTGGCTGGCTAACTTTGCCACCGTAACCATCGTGTTCGAAGCTTGTGGAATGTCTAATTACTGGAAACAAAAAGCAATGACGTTTGGCCATGAGGCTAAGTTAATTTCAGCAAAGTTAGTCTCAGCTGTCAGGCAAAATCAAAAAACAGACAAAAATGATGCTTTAGCGATTGTTCAGGCGGCACTCTTGCCCGAGGTCAACTTCATCACGGGTAAATCAGTCGAGCAGCAGCAACTGCAATCTATTATGAGACTACGAGAGCTGGCTATTAAACAAAAAACGGCGATGACTAACCAGCTCACTTCATTATTAGCAGAGTTTAATCTGATGACGTCAACCAAACATGGCGGCTTACGCGGTGTGATTGAATCAACGTTAGAAGACGCTGAAAATGATTTTTCTTCTGAGTTTCGTAACGCTCTTGCGGCGGCCTGGCAACAGTATTTAGCTGTCGTCACATCTATAGCAACTTATGACCAGTGCTTGGAAAAGTCACTTAACACTCATCCTGAGGCTAAAAAACTATTAAAAATTGAAGGGGTGGGTACTCTCAATGCTATTAATCTTTATATCGCATTAGGTTGCGCTGATATTGGTGTTGTTTCCACAGGAAAAGATGCATCTGCCTGTATTGGATTAACGCCGATTCAATATTCTTCAGGTGGAAAGGCCAAACTGGGGTCCATAGGAAAACACGTTAAGAATAGCATTCTCAGAAGCCAGTTAATCACAGGTGCGTTGTCAGCGGTTAGTCAAATGGTCAAAAGAGAACCCAAAACGACGAAGGAGCGCTGGGTTCAGGCTTTGGTTGAGCGACGGGGTAAGAAATGCGCCGCGGTGGCGTTAGCCAATAAGACGGTCAGAACTGCCTATGCCATGCTTACACAGGGTACAGAATATAAAGCAGAGTTAATTTCAGCGTAAAAGCGTTCAAACAACAAAAATGCACAATCGAAGATTAAAATCAGCCAGTTAAGGTAGCCCGTATCAAAGAGTCTTGAACTCGTCGTGTAGAATTATCAACTGGTTCGCGTAAATATCATAGAGCCTGAGTTCGCTACTCAATTGAGAGCTCGTACATAAGTTCGCATTTATTCTTTAAGAGTGCCTGTTTGTTGTTGACACAGGGGAGTCCACATAAGATACGGCTGCGGGCTTCGATTTCAGGGTGAGTGATAACGAAGTTATCAAGCTTTCGAACGAGAGGCTGGATGCCGAACTGGCCTTTAAACACGGATATTGTTTGTCATCGCAGAGTTTACAGGGAACCTTTCCGTTATAAAGAAGTGCAGCGTCTCGCAGAAGTGACTGCACATACCTCGCTGGAGGCGATTGATAACCATGAAGCGAAAATGTAGAACACACTCCCCCGTAGCAACAAGCACAAAGATAAATGTAATCAGCCTTCATTCGAAGGCTAACCAACTTTGGGGCAAAAGCTATTCACCACAGAGGACACGGAGATCACGGAGAAGATCAACATCGAGGCCTGTAAAGCTCTTCATCTTTACCTCCGTGAACTTGGTGAAAGCACAGCACTCCGTGGTGAGATTAGTGCTTTGTAAAAAATGAAGTTAACGTTAAATTTAAGCGTTAGCTAAACACACTTTGGGGCATTTCCAATTTAGCAATAGAACCAGTATGTCTAAGCTAAAACACCAATTACGCACGCGGGCTTCGATGATAGAGCCGTGCAATGACATCCACGTCACTACGGAATTTATGAATCAGTTCACATCAGATTTCATTCCAGAGCTTACTGGAGTTATTCTTTCATGAACCAAAGCAACGTCTGCACATGCCCGGTGGAGGCGAGTGATAGCTATTAAGCTAGCAAGCAGAAATAGCTTCATCGTAGCCCAAGGAAAAAATAACCTACCTTCATCGAAGGCTAACTAACTTTGGATGTGCGATTTGTTAGGCCTCAATCAACGCCAATCTATATAATTATCGTCAATTGTTGAAGCACCGAAAGAACGTAATTTTTATGCAAAAAAACTGAAGCTAAAACATAACTTAACTCAGCATATAGCCTCGGCTTCCCCCATGAATTCTCAGAAGCTAATAAACTCCACCCAACCACTTATTGTCGACATTATAGTGGGAATTCATAGTATTTATGTGACAAAAAGGCTAGCCCAACGTAAGGTTGTCGACAAAACAACAAAAGGGAACTTTATGAATTTATACAGCACGCTTGGTTTTTTGAACACAATCTTTATACTCATTAGCTTAATCGGTGTATTTTCTCAACTACAAAAAATATGGAAGAGAAAGAAGGATCTAGAAACAAAAGATAATAGTTCTGAACTACTATCTTTAAATCAATTCTCGGTAAGTTTTTTGGCCTACTTTTCGTTTTTCATCTACGGGTATAGTATCGAACCATTTAACCATTATATCGTTTGGCCTCGGCTTATAGCATCATTACTAGTGGGTCTTATATTATTTGAAATTTGGCAAGACCGAAAAAATAAGTCATCTACAGCTTGTTTATCAGTTGCTATAGCGATCTTCATTCTAGGTAGTTTAGGGCTTAGCTTTGGTAACATTTATACCGACGAAAGCAAATTAATTTCAAGTAGCCTAATTGTTGTTGTCACCTTGCTAATTGCTCAAGGCTATTATCACCAGATTATGTTGATTGCTCGCTCAGGACAAACAGGAGCTGTCGATCTAAGAATGAGTCAATTCATTCTAATGATGGATATCTCAACTATAGCTTTTGCTCTCAGCATGGGATTGAGCGATGGTTGGCCGTTATTCGTTCTTGCAACAGTCAGTGGAATTACTAAACTGAACATCATGTTCTTATTTCGCTGGGTTAGGCTAAGTAAAACCGCTCAGCAACGTAGAAATGCATATTTAGCATTAACTTAACAACAGCATATTGCGGCTTTGTTTCCTAAATTGAATTAACGAACAAAGCCCTCAAATATTCGATCTCTTAACAGCTAAGTAAGTTTCAGACGAGTGTGAAAAGGTGAAAAGCGGGTATTTATGCCTAACCAAAAATAATCAGCAATTGTCATTTATCGATTAGTAAAAGTAGGTCAACTGCCTTTTTACTTATCAGTAGTACTTATCGCCAGTAACACGTAATGGGGGCATTTCCGTGTTAGGTACCAGACAATACAAATCCAAATAAGTACACCAATTACCTAGTGTAGATACAGCTGAAGCCGTCGAAAACAGGGTGAGAGATAACGAAGTTATCAAGCTTTCGAACGAGAGGCAGGATGCCGAACTGGCCTTTAAACACGGATGTTGTTTGTTTTCGTTGAGCCTACAAGGCCAGTTCAGTTCCATACTGAATTTGGCATTCCCTCCGTCCATGGAGGTTAGACGTACTAGCGGCGTGCTTCAGAAGTGTCTGCACATCCCCCGCTGGAGGCGATTAGCAACCATGAAGCGAAAATGTAGAACACACTTCCCCGTAGCCACAGCTCAGAAAAAATGTAATCAGCCTTCATTCGAAGGCTAACTCACCTTGTTGTACTTAGTGAAAGTCTAGCGCTTCGTGGTAGAGTTAGCCTGTAGCTGAATATGTAAACAATTCAGTGGCTAAGAAATTAGGGCTTACCTGTGGGTAAAGTGAAGCCTTATGTTAGGAACGAGAAGCATGGAAACTCGGACATGACGAAACAACATCCATGTTTAAAGCCCTGTTCGGCATCGAATGAAGGAACATATTCGCATATTGTTTGTTACCAATAAGGCCCTAGGTTTGCCGAAGGGGTTTAACTTATGCGGTTTATTTGGTATATTTTATACAATGAGTTCTATGTGATGTAATTTTTAATAAAAAGGTAATATGATGGAAACAAATAACACAGATTGGCGCTATACGGTTATGCCGGCCGTGTTTACATGGCTAAAAGAGTCAGAATCCGGTGCCGTTGAAATAGACCTTGAAGCAACCCAAAAATACGCTGCAGATATTTTAAACGTGCAAGGCAAGGGCGGAAGCAGAATGGGGGGGCTTGTTGGCTCTGGCACTCTAGGTGAGAATAGCTACCTAAGCTCTGATCAGCGTCTTTCTTTACTTAAAGCCCTTTCTGATGTTGCTAAACAATATAATGTTCCATTAATCAGTGGCGCTGCGGCAGAAACTAAAGAAGATCTTGCCAAAATCGTTACAGAACTTGCGACGGTTGGCGTGGATACCGTGATGGTGATGCCACCAAAAACTAAGGAAGCTCCTTCTGATGAAGACATGTACGCGTACTATGAGCTTTCTGCAATAGCTGCAAAAGAGGCTGGCATAACAATTATGCCTTATAACAACCCTGATGCAGCCGGATATCATGCGCTTTCAACAGATATTCTTAGAAAACTTGCTGCTCTACCTGAAGTTACGGCTCTTAAAATATCGACGACAGATGTTTCAACTATTGAAACGCTGATGTTAGAGAACAAAGATTTAAAAATTCTGGCAGGTGTTGACACTGTAACTGTACATGCAGGACTTGCTGGAGCATGCGGTGGCATTACAGGCGTAGGTTGTGTATTCCCAAAAGCCAGTGTATCTATGCAAGAGTATGTTAATAATGGAGAATGGGCTGAGGCAAACAAAATTTCTCAGGCTATGAATTCTATATCCTATCTTGATGCTCAGCCATTGCTTATGGAATATCTTAAGTTTGCTTTTGGAATTCACCACAATGACGCTGATGGCGGTCTTCGTACCCTTGGTAAGAAGTTAACTCAAGAGCAAATTGATGATGTCCGCGCAAGATATCTTCTAGCGAAAGAAAGACTTGAAGTTCTGGGTTTAGCTGACTAATCCTTTCAAATCTTCAAAAAGAGAAAGCTCCGTTTTACGGGGCTTTTTTGTTTGCCTTCGGAATTTAAAAGCGTGCTTAATTTAGAGTGGCTTTCAAGATATTCCTTTTTAATTCTTCTAGCCTTCATTCGAAGGTAAGCATGTTTTTTAAGCTTAATTTCATAAAAGGCTATTAATTCTTATTTAGATCCGCTAAAAATATTGTCACCTTTCAACTGTTATTGAGTGTAATGCAACAAGCCTGTAGCTATAAACCGCATATGAGAGTCGGCGACCAATCCTATCCAGCCTATGAACTGAAAAACCTCATAGGTTACCTTAAGTTGTATTTTTCTCATGAGCTTGTTGAGCAGCTTTATACTGATATTGGAATCGGTGAAGCAGAGCTCATGCTGAGTCAACATGTGTATGTGTGGCAGGTTGATTATGCCATGAGTTACATTCGTAACTTAACTCAAGATGCTGAAGTGGCGGCCAAGGCCGCATCGGCTTATAAGGTTAACGATCTCGAACCCTTGTTGCCCCATTTAGCCCAATTTAAGACGTTAGGTGAATGTTTGCAGTTTGCCGTTTCTCACCCAGAATTGGTTGGCAGTTTTTCTGATACCCTACTTAGAAATAATGATGGCTGTTTGCACGTCAGATGGTTAAACACCAATCGTGTCGATATCGAGCGATACAGCTGCCAATTTCAGCATAGTGTCTGTTCACTGTTAGCCTTTGCTAAGGAGCTGACAGGTGAGGCGATAAGCGTCTCACATCTCGCCCTTGCTGAGCCTTATCGTGAAGCTAAATTTTTAACGGCGCAGTCGGGAACTGAGATCGTATTTGATGCGGAATTTTTCGAGTGGTCGATTGAACACCGCTACCTAGCGCTACCCATTACCTTTGAGTTTGTTGCTGAGCAGGGCGAGCGTTGTATTGATAACTCACGCTCCTATATTGCAGAGCTATTGGCGATTCTACGACAGCAAGCCCCTGCATTACCAAACATGGAGGAGATGGCTGGCTTGCAAAATATTAGCGCTAGAACCTTAAGGCGTAGATTGGCCGCTGCCAACACCAGCTACCAGAAACTGGTGGACCAAGTGCGCTGTCAGATGGCGATTGACTTGATTCTAACTAGCGACTATTCAATCGATGAAATTTCCGATCTCATGGGGTTTGGCGATGTTAGCCATTTTAGACAGAGCTTTAAGCATTGGATTGGTCATCCCCCCGGACACTTTCATAGGCTTAATCGCCCTTTAACGAATTAAAGGGCGCAGTCATTACTTTATTGCTGACAATTACCAAGCTCAGGCGCCATTTCATCAATCCACAGCTCTATGAGTGCTACAGCGTCTGTATGAGCTATGCTACGGCCTATTGGCGGCATTCTATCTTTAGGCTCATTGAGCTCTTGCCTGTAAACCACAATAGAGTGTTCACCATCTGCGGGAATAATGTCATAGGACAAACCCTTTGCGCCGCCATCCCACCCCGGCGGCTGCTTACAAATACCATACTCGAAGCTGGTATGGTCCACGTAAAATCCCAGCCTTAATCCTGAAATGCTGGCAAAACCTTGTGGGTTATGGCAATGGGCGCAGTTAATATCTAAATATCCTTTTGCCCTGATTGTTAATGGTGCAGACTCATCAAATATATCATAGGCTTTGCCAACTTGTGCAAGCTCAGGCAGGTCCGTGAGCAGACCGAGTTGTTGCCATAACATTAGCTGATTAATCTCACTGCCTCGATAAGACACAGGTCTATTGAGTAGGTGAGCCTTTAAGCCAATGGGATCAATACTACTGCTATTATCACCACCCGTTTGATGACAGAGCTTACATTCGGCTCGACTCGGAACATGGTAAGCAAAACTTTGGCTCTCGCCTTTGTGGTTAAGGGTATGAGCTATATCCATACCAGCTTGTTGAAGAGTCGCTTCGCCGTCTTGCCAGATGTAAGGCAGCGTCGTCCAGCCTGCCTCTCGGTGGATCAGTAGTCGTGTTTCAATTAATACTTCATTACCAGCACCCGTTACCTGTGTATCGAAAGGCAGGGAAAAGGTTTTGACTAATACCGTCCCCACTGGCATATCGAACGTCTCTGTGGCGTTATAGCTAAGGCTTTTGCCTTCAGGCACATAGATGAAGCGGTGTTTACTGGCGTAGTTAGAGAAGAGTTGAGTCGATAATTGATACGGGACTCCAGGTAAAATGGGAGAGCTAGTTGGAATGCTTGAGTCGACAAACAGACCATACTGGGCCAATGACTCACAATCCTCATTCATTAAGGCGTCCCAGTTTACCTCGCTGGTGCTCGCTTCGCAGGCGGAGCTCGGATCGGGTGTTGGGTCAGGAGTGGGATCAGGAGTCACGCTCGGCACTTCGCCTTGAACAGCTGTGTCAGCTTGTTCATCTGAGCCACCACAGCTAATTAACGACATAAGTAGCATAAGTAGAGTTAGTTTACGCATACATCACCTACGGCTGTTATACCAATTTGAATTGATTCTAGAGTTAGAAAAAGGCCGGGAGTCCCCGGCCTTTTTATCGATAAGAGCGTTTATGGCTCTTAGTTTTTGATACTAGCTGTGCAAATTAGCAGTGCAAATTAGCTTTGCATGCTAGTTAGAGCAGCTTGCTTGAGGTAGGCGCTTAATCCACTCGTTGATAAGGGCGACACCCTCTGCGTGAGATAAGCTACGACCAATCTCTGGCATTCTGTCACCTGGATCATTTGTCTCCATTCTAAAGTGCAGAATCGACTCCTCAGGCTTACCCGGTACGATATCGTAGCCAAGTGATCCACCGCCATAAGCGACGGGAGACTTACAGGTACCGTGAGATAGACCCGCATCTTCATCGTAGGCTCTCCAGTACTCAAGTTTCAAACCTGTGTTAGAGGCATTACCTTCAGGACGGTGACAATGGGCACAGTTGATGTCTAAGTATCCCTTAGCCGTGTTCATCAGTTCAGTGTCAGACATTGCGGCAAGGTTGATCTCATCGCCATCGTTATAGGCTGGTACTGCATCAACATTTGCTAGCTCTGGTACGCCTTGCAATATGCCAGCTGCTTGCCACTTTAGTAGCTGGTTCATGGTGCCATCACTATAGGTGTAATCCTTATTGAGGTTACGAGCCTTAGTGCCGATAGGGGCGAACTTAGCAGGGCTGTCAGCATCGGCTTTCAACTGATGGCACTGTTTACACTGGTTCATGCTTGGTACGACATAGTCAAACTCCATGTCTGTGCCATTGTGCATGACGCTTTTACCTTGGATAGCTCCAGCTTTAGCTAGTACAGCGTCAGATTTTTCGGCATTCCAGACATAGGGGAGGGCAGTCCATCCGGTTTCACGCTTGATCAATAGGCGAGTTTCAACCAGTTCTTCGTTCGCAATGCCACGTTTGTTGGTGTCAGCTGGTAGAGCGAAAGACTTGACGATAACGCTACCTACAGGGAACTCGAATGACTCGTGCTCTGAGTAGCTGGCTTTTTGACCTTCAGGTACAAATACATAGCGATACTTACTCGAATAATCGGTAAATAGCTGGGTATTCATATCGTAAGGCATACCGCCCGAGTTGGGCGCATCCGCAGGGTTCTTCATGTCAGCGAATAGATTGTAGTCAGACAGGTTAGGGCAGTTGGCTTTTAGTAATGCGTCCCAAGAGGCATTAGAGCCCTCGGCCATACACAGACTAAGATCGCCATCACCATCTAGGCCACCTTCGTTTTCGCCGATGCTGCCACCGCCGCCAACTTGATTACCGCCATCACAGCCTTCGGTTTCGTCATCGACGCCACAACCGAAGATTTGCTCTCCAAAGGTCACGGTATGTACAGGCAGACTCACCTGCTGGCAATCCATGATGTCGCTTTGGGTTTTCTCAAATAGAAATTCAGGGCTGGCCATATCGGTATTGTCATTTGCGTATAAACGTCCAAACGAGACATCACCATTATTGCTGGCACAGATATTATCGCTACCATCTGCTGCAAATGGCAGTTCTTTAAGCCCTAAATAAGCCGCAGTACCATTGTTAGAAAGTAGTTCACCTAAGCCATCGTAAAGTACTCCAGGGAACTGACCGTGGGTAAACAGGTAGCCTTTGATAATATCATCGATAAGATAACCGTTTGGCTTTTGGCCATAGCCTTCAATCACATTATCGTGAATATAGATATTGCGTGGGGTTGGACGCCAGCCATCTTCGATGGGTTGACCTGGCTGGCCATAGTTGGCGACAAAGGTTGAGATATCAGGTTCGGCGATGAAGAAACTTGAGATAGTTACACCCATGGTATCGTGGTTGGTTATCTCGTTGTTGAAGATCTCCACGTCATCGGTCGAGAGGATAATCATACCGGTTCCGGGCGGAACAATATGAACCCCAGCTGGGTTGGCTGAAGCGTTAGCAAAGTTTTTAGTATTGTTGTCAAAGATCTTGTTATTGAATATACGTACGCTCGAGCCGTATCTGTGGTTACCAATAGGTAAATCGAATACCAAAATACCACCGGTATTGCCCATGGCTTCGTTGTCATAGACATCGGCGTATTTTGAGTTTTCAATCTCAATACCAGCAACGTTTTCTTTAGCGATATTGCGACGCACCACAATATATTCGGATTGACCCACGTAAATACCTGCATCGGCACTACCACGAACATAGGTGTCTTCGATAAGAATGTTTTCACATTCTACCGGGTAGAGGCCGTATGCACCGTTGCCTTCATCCAGCTCACCTTCCCAAACAGTCGCTAGGCGGCGAAGGATGATGCCGTTGGTGTTTTTAAGCTTAATGCCGTTGTTCTTGGCTTCATTTACCGACAGGTCTTGAATGATAATGTTGAGCGCGTTCTGAACAAAAATACCGTCGCCCGAGTTAGCTTTAGAGAAGTCTAGAACCGTCTCTTCCATGCCGTAGCCCATGATAGTCACGTTTTTTGCGTAACTGCCGTCGCCGTCTACATCGCCATCAAATAGGAGTGTCGATGCAATTTCAAAGTTACCTTTTGGCAGCACAATGACATCGTCACTCTGTGCGTTGATCAAGGCTTCTTGAATACGTATGGTTAAGTTTTCACCCGCTTCAATCATGATGGCACCATCAGGGAAGGTAGGGCCGGGTTCTGGCGTCGGTGCGACAACAGCAGTGTCATCTTCGACTACGTTGGGTTCGTCATCGTCTGATGAACAAGCTCCTAGGCTTATTGCTACAGCACTGGCTATCAAGGTAGGCATAAGCCATGAAGGTTTCTTGTTGAGCATAGCGTCTCCAAAATTATTTTTATTATGCGACTACTAGATTGCACTGGCGTACAAGATAAGCAATGTGAAATGTGGACAACAATTCATTAACATTGTGTTATCAATTGTTTTTTTTGGACGGATTAAACGAAGTGGAATGGCTTAACTACTGAAAAATAATGTGAACAAAGTCACATTAAAACGCGCGTATGGAAATGTAGAGAACTAAAAAAT
Organism: Shewanella pealeana ATCC 700345; assembly: GCF_000018285.1. NCBI lineage: Bacteria > Pseudomonadati > Pseudomonadota > Gammaproteobacteria > Alteromonadales > Shewanellaceae > Shewanella > Shewanella pealeana. Next base: position 2,010,324 of record NC_009901.1, read on the forward strand.
CACTTCAACAATTTACCGACTAGTGACTGGTATAGTGGGCAAAAAAAAATCCCTGCCATGGCTCATAGCAGGGATCTTGTTTGACGTTTAAGCTTTGCTTACCTGTGTTTAAACTTAAGGTGAAGCAACGAAATTATAGATCGATACCAAAACCGACTATAAACTGATAATCGTCTTGCTTAGGCATAAAGCCGCTAGAGTCTGGCTGTGGATTATTGATGCGGTCCCAAACTACAGAAAGGTCTAGGTCAAACATGCTGGTTAACTCTATCTCTAGCGTTGCAATAGCATGATGAGTGTAGCCACCCGATTTTTCATTACCATACTGGATACGGTATAGGGTGTTGAAATCGATATCGCTGGTGATCTCGGTATCATAAACCGTTTCAATTACCATGGCGGCACTACCATCATCAATTTTCTCGCCCTCAGCTACTTCATCAAAACGCGTGTAGGTATATGCAGGACCGCCACTGATACTCCATTCGGTTTTGGAGTTATCTATGATGTTATAACCGAGAACCGAGTGTGGTTCGATAATCGATGTTTGAGAAGGGATCTTTATAGATCTCAGCAAACACAGGTCTTAGGTAGAATTGCTTTGAAATAAACCAGTCAAAGTTAGTGTTGATACGGTGATTATTGATGCGGTTTTCGCCATCGGTCTTAGAGTAGTTACCGATATAATCTAGGTTAAAACGCGACTCTGTGGTGCGGCGAATGGTTTTGGCCAGTGCGCTATAATCGATTTGATCTGTATTACCACTGCGAAAATTGGCACCTAAAGTTATCTTACTCGACCAATAGTTGGCTTCCGATTGATCGCCGGCAATAATCGTCATGATTTGTGAGTTATCGAACTCTTCACCATTAATATACGACTTACCATTTTCTACCAGAAGGCGGCCTGTTTTAGTACTAAGATCGGTGAAACCTATGCTGACTAGTCGGCTACTCTGTAGTACTTTTACGTCTTCCCAGTCGATATAGAGAGTATCGAGTTCATCACTTTCAAACTCTAACTTATCATCATAAAGGTTTTTAATTTCGCCTTTTAAGAGTTCCAGTGAAGTCAGTTGTAACCAATCGTATTTTACATCTGCCGGTGGATAAAGATCCGCCGGTGTTACTGACTGCTGAGGAGTGACTTGTGTGGTTGTGATGTCTTCTGCAGAAAATGCAGAACTAGAGTAAATAGCCGCAAGGCAGGTCGCGGTGATAAGTGTATAGCGCATCTGTTATTCCATTAAATCGTCCTGAATTACAACTGTCCTATGGCTGACTTTATTATGTTGAGATCAGCTTTGAATAAGATACGAACTTGCGTGTCAGGTTAAGTATTAAACAATTGGTACAATGATTTAATGATGATTATAAAGCCTGCTCAAACCATGGCAACATAAACTCGGCAATTGCTGGTTGCGCTTTTTGATTAGGATGGATGCCATCTCTTTGCATTAAAGTTGAATCCGTGACGATTTGCTCCATGAAAAATGGCATCAGGGTAACCCCATGCTCTTCTGCAAGTTCTTTATAAACAGTACTAATTTGCGATGCGTATCTTGGGCCATAGTTAGGTGGCACCATAATTTCGCTCAGCAAAATTGTGATCTGCTGAGCTTTGGCAAGCTCAATAATTTTTGTAAGATTGTTTTTCAATTGCTTCGGGGGAAAACCACGCAAACCATCGTTGCCGCCGAGTTCGACTAATAGCAGCTTAGGCTGCGCAGAATCAAGCAGTGCGGGTAGTCTACGCAAACCGCCAGCCGATGTTTCACCGCTCACCGAACCATTTATGATGCTGTGTTCGGGCATTTTTTCTCGTAATAGTTGTACCCAACCTTGATCTTCAGGCATGCCATAACTTGCACTTAGGCTATCACCTAGGATTAATATAGGGGCAGCATTCAGCCCAAAACTGCTGAAAACCAATAATAAGAGCAAACCGCCGAGTCGGTTTTTGAAGTCGAAGAAGGATCCTATGTCTGAAAATAGTGCCATAACCGTAAGTCACCTAGTTAAATCAGTTGTTACTCAAGAGGGAGAACTGACTATCCTCAACGGCATTAATATGGATGTCAAGCATGGCGAGAGTGTGGCTATCCTTGGACCTTCCGGTTCAGGTAAATCGACCTTGCTCGGATTGCTTGCAGCACTCGACTCACCATCGAGTGGTTCAATAAAGCTCGATGGTGTCGCGTTAGAACAGTTAAACGAAGAGTCGAAGGCTGCACTGCGAAAGCAAAAAGTGAGCTTTATTTTTCAGTCTTTTATGTTGGTCGATACATTAAATGCGCTTGAGAACGTGATGCTGCCAGCCGAGCTCGCTGGTGTGGCTAAGGCGAAAGAAAAGGCCGAGGCCATGCTAGAGCGGGTGGGCTTAAGTCATCGACTGACTCATTTTCCGAATCAGTTATCTGGCGGTGAGCAGCAAAGAGTGGCGATTGCCAGAGCCTTTATTTGCGAGCCTAAGGTGCTGTTTGCCGATGAGCCGACAGGGAATCTAGACTCGGCCAATAGCGATAAGATTGCCGACATGCTGTTTGAGCTGAATCGAGAGAGTGATACGACTTTAGTACTCGTCACTCATGATATGGAGCTTGCGAGCCGCTGTCAGCGCCAATTCATCATGGATTCAGGCCGCTTGAATGAAAAACTTACTGAGCAGCCGCTTAACCTGAAAACGGCTACAGAGGTAACAGAAGAGGCTAGCGCATGGAGTTAAGTTTAGCTTGGCGATTGTTTAAGAGGGAACTATCTCAGGGGCAACTGTTGTTGATCATTCTTGCTATTACCTTGGCGGTATTATCGGTGACAGGCCTTGCGAGTGTCAGCGAGCGTTTGCAGTTAGCAATTAATGGTCAGGCGTCTAAGTTTATTGCAGCCGACCGCATTATCGATTCGCCCAATGAGATAAACCCTCAAGTGCTGCAGTTAGCAGACAAAAATGGTCTCTCTCGCGTTGGCAGCATGCAGTTCAACTCTATGGTTTATGCTGGCGATGCATTCCAATTGGTCACAGTAAGAGCGGTTGAGCAAGGATACCCACTCAAGGGGGATATTGAGCTAAGTGGCGGTAAAGCTCAGGGCTTACCTAAGGCCAATACCATTTGGTTTGAAACTCGCTTAGGCGGGCTATTAGGTTACCCCGAGCAGATTGAACTCGGTAATGCTAACTTTGCTCTATCTCAGGAGATCATTCGCCTTCCTGATGCGGGCTTTAATCCGTTTGCGTCATCTCCCGTGGTGTTGATGCGTATCGAAGATGTGGCGCAAACTCAAGTGATCCAGCCTGGAAGCCGCGTCACCTATCGATACCAGTTTACCGGTGATAGCCAGCAGCTAACGGCATTTGAGCAACAAGCAAAGCCGCTGCTGAACACTAGTCAGCGCTGGGTCGATGTGCAATCTGGGGACTCGCCAATTGCAGGGGCTGTAAAACGTGCAGAGCGATTCTTATTGTTAGCCAGTCTGTTAGGTATTGCGCTTGCCTGTGCGGCCATAGGTATTGCAGCGCAAAGATACTGTCAGCGCCATTATGACGTGGTGGCCATGCTGAAAACCTTTGGCGCTTCGGCGAAGCAGATACGAGTGCTATTTGGTACGCATCTGCTGCTGGTTACCGCCGTTGGCGTGGTGCTTGGCTTGTTAGGAGGTTTTGCCCTTGATAGGGGGATCACTGCATTCTTACCGGCAGAGATAGCTTCATATTCGCCACCGATTATGCGGCCAATTATGCTTGGTTTAGGCACTGGCTTTATCAGCGCCTTTATGTTCTCGGCATACCCACTAATGCGCTTGTTGGCAATTCCGCCTCTAAGGGTGTTACAACGTCAGCTAGAGGGGCTGCAATTAGGCATGTGGTTGCATCTTATTTTAAGCCTGAGTGCTATGGCACTACTGGGTTACCTCTATTCACAAAGCTTGGCATTAACCTTAACCGTTGTTGCAGCGGTATTGCTGCTTGGCGTGTTATTGAGTGTATTGGGCTTTTTCATGATCCGTTTGGGCCATAGTGTCGGCATGAAAACCACTAATCCTTTGCAGCTGGCGCTCGCAGGCCTTAGACGCCGAGCCAAACAAAATGCGGTACAACTGGTCGGATTTAGTAGTGCCTTAGTATTGCTGCTGACGATTTTGGCGCTAAGGCAAGACTTGTTACAGGAGTGGCAAAAGCAGCTACCTGAAAACTCGCCAAATTATTTCTTGGTTAATATTGCGCCAGAAGAAACGCAAACAATTTCAGACTTCTTGGCGCCTCACCTGAAATCATCACCGATTATTTATCCTGTCATTCGCGGTCGTTTAACCGAGATAAATGGTGAGGAGTTGATCTCTAGCGCGCAAAAGCAAGATGGGCTAGAGGGGAGAGTCGGGATTTCCCGTGAGCTTAACCTAACCTATCAAGAAAGCTTACCGCCCAATAACGAGATCTTAGAGGGCAGCTTTAATCAAGATAAGTTTGATGTCTCGGTAGAGTCTGGCGTGGCAGAAAGGCTTGGCTTATCGATAGGCGACAACTTAACTTACACCATAGATAACCAATCGCTAACGGTTAAGGTTGCCAGTATTCGCGCGGTGCACTGGGAAACATTGCAACCCAATTTCTTTATGATTTTTACAAAAGAGGCGTTAGCATCCTTTGCCTATACCTCGATGTCGAGTTTTCACTTAGATGACTCTCAACGAGGGCTTATTCTGGATTTGATCAAGCAGTTTCCGACTGTATCTATCATTGATGTCGGCGCGATGGTGAGTCAGCTCAGGCAAATAATCGATCAAGTCTCACTGTCATTGTCTCTGGTGTTGGTCTTAGTGTTGCTGGCGAGTGCGCTCGTGATGATAGCGCAAACAGAAGCGGGCATGGCGACAAGACAAAGAGAGCTTGCGGTATTGCGTACCTTTGGCGCATCTGGATGGCTGCTGCGCGCTGCTACAGGGCTTGAGTTTGCTTTGTTAGGGACCATAGCGGGTATTTTAGCGGTGGTTGTCGCGGAGTTCACTCTATACCTGTTAAAGACTCAGGTGTTTGAGCTTAATGTATACATGCATTGGCCGTGGTGGGGGATAGCTCCGTTATGTGGCGGTTTGGTGGTTGCTTTGCTGGGAATATGGCGTTGTAGGCAACTATTAAATAAGTCCTGTGGTGAGTTACTTAAAGCGCACTAATATAATGTTAACTTGTCATCAAAAAGGGATAGCTTAGCTATCCCTTTTTGATTTTTAATCTGTCAGCCGTTTATTTAGCAGGGTAATATTAACTGAATAACTGTTTGAATGCGGCCTCAAGCTCTGGGTACTTAAACTCGAATCCCGATGCCAAGGTGCGTTTAGGCAAGACATATTGCCCTTCAATTAATAGGCTCGACATCTCACCTAGAATGAGTTTTAAGGCAAATGCCGGCACCGGAATAAAAGCCGGTCGATTGAGTGCCTGGCCAAGGGCTTGGGTAAACAGACTGTTGCTAATTGGATTGGGGGCGCAGCCGTTATATACGCCCTCACAATCAGGGTGATTGAGTAGGTGGATGAACAGGTTAACCAGATCGGTTTGATGGATCCAACTCATGCCTTGCATCCCATCGGCAATTGGGCCGCCAAGACCTAATTTAAATGCCGGGAGCATCTTAGCCAAAGCGCCACCATGAGTGCCAAGTACCAGTCCAATACGAATAATACATACTCGGGTCTGCTCACTCTTTGCCTTTAGTGCGCCATCTTCCCAGCGATGACAAACTTGATGGGTAAATTCAGATCTATTAGTACGACTGGGCTGATAGCTCTCATCGACACTGTTTTGCTCTTGATTACCATAATAACCTACGGCAGAGGCGCTTATCAGGGTATGAGGTGGTGTGGCGCTTTTTAGGATCAGTGAAGAGAGTTGCTCGGTGATCGACCAACGACTTTCGCAGATAGCAAGCCGTTGCTTTCCGGTCCAGCGTTTTGAGGCGATGGGCTCTCCGGCCAAATTAATAACCGAATCGAAGGTATCTAAGTCGTTGAGTTCATCCAATGAATTTAAATAACGATGCTTAGCGCCCAGTTTAATGGACGCATGCAACGGATCACGGCTGAGAATGGTTAATTGATGTAGAGGTGCTAGGGCGCTGACCAGTTGTGTACCGATAAATCCACTGGCGCCAGTCATTAATATATTCATAGGCTCAAATAGATACAATGTAAGTTAAAGGTCTTGCTGTCAGCACGCTAGATTGTGACTGTTAAAGCGGTGCTTTTTGATAGCACAGCTCTAGTGAGACAGAATCTGCAAACCGCAGCGCGTATGGCTTGTCAATTTCGACCTTGGCAAAATCAACCCACGGATGTTCACTTGCGATCTCCAATACTTGGCCTGTCAGGTTTTCAAGTAAAGAAAAGCGGTTGTTTTCAACTAAAGCAATGATCTTTTTCGTAATCGTGCGATAATTCAGAGCATCATCCATATTGTCACTGTTTCTGGCCTTATCTGCACAGTAATGAATAACAGTATTTATGGTGACATCTTGCTTATTTTGTATTTCGTCTTCTTTGATCCCAATGTAGGTGCGTAGCCTTAGGTTTTTTATACGGATCACGGCGATTTCTGGTTTCATATAAAACGATGTCCCTATTGCAGTGTATGTTAGAAGCAGTTTATATAACCCTATCAATATTATAGTGAATCAAGAAGGATTTTATTGTAATGAGACGATTTGAGAGTCAAGGCGTAGCCTTTAAAGGCTTCGCTATTTCAGCGTTTATTGTTGTTATTTTAGCGGGTATTAAAGCCGCGAGCCCGATTGTTGTGCCTTTTGTACTGTCAGTGTTTATCGCAGTGATCTGTAATCCAATGATCAGTTGGATGACGCGTCACCGTGCACCCCGTGGTCTGGCCGTGCTGTTGCTGATGGTTTTTATCGTGTTGATGGGGTTATGGCTAGCCTCGGTGGTGGGGACTTCGATTAATGAATTTTCGAAACAACTGCCATTGTATCGCGATCAATTAATTGAGCAGTTTTCCTGGGTTGTAGAGAAACTAGCGGCGTTTAATATTCAAATCTCAAAAGAACAGATTTTGGCTTATTTTGACCCCGGCGTAGCCCTGTCGATGACCACTAACATGTTGTCAGGCGTGGGTAGTGTGATGGCAAACTTGTTCTTAATTATTTTGACCGTAGTCTTTATCCTATTTGAGTCGAATGGATTCTCGACCAAGATGCACCTAGCGTTAGACGATCCAGATATGCGCTTAAAGCAGGTTGACCGATTCTTAAATTCTGTTAATCAATATATGGTGATTAAGACGTTAGTCAGCTTAGCTACGGGCCTTATTATTGGTGTTGGTCTTTACTTTATCGGTGTCGACTATGCCTTGTTGTGGGGCGTTATCGCATTCCTGTTTAACTATATTCCAAATATTGGTTCTATTATTGCTGCAATTCCATCGGTACTGTTGGCGTTTATCCAATTAGGCCCTGGAGCTGCTGGTGGGGTTGCGTTGTTGTACTTAGGTACAAATATGGTGATGGGCAATGCGGTTGAACCACGATATATGGGTAAAGGCTTAGGCCTGTCTACCTTAGTGGTATTTCTATCATTAATCTTCTGGGGCTGGTTATTAGGATCAGTTGGCATGTTGTTATCGGTGCCATTGACCATGATTGTTAAAATCGCCTTAGAATCTAGCTCAGGTGGCCGTTGGTTAGCAGTATTACTTGGAGACGATGTATCTGAAGAACAGTTACAAGTAGCGAAAGTTATCGCTAATGCTCCAGTGGAGAGTAAGCAGCTAGAAAACTCTCAATTAGAGCAATCTCGAGTAGAGAGCGAGCAGCAAGACAGTAATTCGTAAAAATAGTGAAAAGTGAGTTTGATGCAGTTATTTATTGAAGCAGTAAAGCAGGTTGATTTTCCTGAAGACGTGACTCGTTTATTTCATGGGCGAGGAGGGCGTTTTTCTGGCTGTGAACACTTGTGTTTGGATTGGTATTCACCTGTGGTGCTATTGACCAGTTTTAAGGTATTAGAAAGTGCAGAGCGTGATGCGTTATGTGCGGCTATTGAGCAGCGTTGGTTTGAGCTTAGAGGCGATGAGCCGCTCAATCTGGTTTTTCAATATCGTCGTGGCGGTGAAACTCACACCGAAATACTTAAAGGTGAAGTCCCAGTAAAGCATATCGTAACTGAAAATGGTGCTTGTTTTCAGGTGCATTTGTTACGCGGTCAAAACCACGGCTTATTTCTAGATATGGCAAACGGTCGTCAATGGGTACGTGAACACAGTGCCCAGAAGAAAGTACTGAACCTATTTGCCTATACTTGTGGTTTTTCAGTTGCAGCACTGCAAGGTAAAGCTGATGAAGTTGTGAATATCGACATGAGTAAAGGGGCGCTGTCTATTGGAAAGCAAAACCATATACTCAACGATTTCAAAGCTGGTGCACGCTTTCTTGGTCATGACATATTTAAATCATGGGGTAAGCTGACAAAGTTAGGGCCTTATGATTTGATTATTGCCGATCCACCAAGCAATCAAAAAGGCAGCTTTGTTGCGACTAAAGATTATGCTCGTTTGCTCAAGAGACTTCCTGAGTTGTTAAGTGATGACGGCGATATGCTGCTTTGCTTAAATGCGCCAGAGTTGAGTATCGAGTTCTTAATGGATCAGGTAAAAGAGTACAGCCCAAGCCTAGTGTTTTGTGAGCAGCTTGAAAATCCAGCTGTGTTTGCAGACGTGGATCCTAACAAAGCCCTTAAAGTGCTGCGATATCGAAAGCAGTGCTAGCTAGTTAAAGTGAGTTTCTTGAAGGCCAAACATGATGTTTGGCCTTTTTTATGGCTTATCTTGTTGGTATATTTTTTCGACGTTAAAAAGCCCCTGTTAAGTATTTTTTTGAATTAAAAACTGAAAGTCTTTCATCTTGCATGACGTTTTGACTGGTTATTTCATGGTTTTATGTGAGTTTTAGCTGTTTTTTGTATCGCATTCTGAAAGTTTTTTGTAAGTCGGTTGGCAAAGCTGTTATAATCGCCATTAAAGACAATGCATAATTGGCATGTTTTAAAAAAAGGCAAAATGTCACACTATTGATGACATGCCTTTGTCCCCTACACCTTAATCAAAGATCCGGAGTCATTATGGAAATTCAGGAATATGAAGGCGCATATTACCAACTACAAGATGAGATGTTAGAGTCTCTACCAGTTGAGATGGATGAAGAAGCATTTTTAGATTAAGGAAAATCGCTTAAAGCCAGTAGATACTGGTTTTAATACTAAAATAGCAACCACTTGGGTTGCTATTTTTTGTTAGGGGCTTGAAAGCGTCACTGCAGAGTATACCTGTTGGTATTAACCGTTCACCTGACGTTTCTCAGGCATGATCTCGACTATTATCCATTTATCATTGCGTTTATGTAGGCGTATAGTCCGATCATCAATCCAATCCTGGCCACCGCGTAGTCCTTTAATTTTTACTATGACAGTCACATCGTCGGTAAACTTACGAAAGAAATCGATATCAACTTCATCAACTTCAAGCTGTACATCTGTCATCGATAGGTTTAATACATAGCGCTGTACCGATGAGGCAATATAATAGTGGCCTAAGATCTCTTTGAGCGAGTCATTGACATAGAGTTTGGCTTTTTCTACATCCCTATCAACGTAAATGGCGTTTAAAAAGCCCAGAGAGCTTAACTCGGGTGAACGAAGTGATACCTTATCTGAACTGTGTGTATCATCGCTATGCTGTTCTGAGGGGCTACAAGCGGCTAGCGTTAAAAGCACTGCTGCAAAAAGTACAGATTTAATCATAATATCGAAGATAATGAATTTTATGCAGTATCACGATTATTGTAGATTAACGCAAGATTTTCATTTTGATCGAGTGAAAAGCTTGACCTCGAGAAAGATCTAAGGCATATCTGTATGAATAACTTATTTAGGTTATCCACAGAATCTGTGGACAAGTATGTTGACGACTATTTTTAACTTGGGTAAGTTGCTGATATATAAAAAGTAAATCTGCTGGTTATTTTTTGTCACATTTCTGCGTAATGCTGTTTCCCCTTAAATTTGTCTCCCATAGCCCTTCGATATTACGCCCGGTAAAGATCTAGCGATCATTTAGCGTACACTCTCTGCTAGTGCTCTTGTGTCTTGGATATTACTGCTTTCGATAGTTTGGTTTTGTTATAGCAGTTAACCCTTTATTTCTGTTGTTACTAAATTTCTGCTAGATCTGTTTGAATCGATTAGCTGTGTGAGTATTTATAGCAATCAGTATAAGAAGAGACTGTGGCGTCAATAGCTAAAAGAATGGTTGTTCCCTTGTGAAGCTATTCAACGCAGAAGTCGTTATCGCTAACTAAAGGCGTAGTCGTCAGATACAAAAAAGCCTGCGTCAGCAGGCTTTTTTTCAAGGATTAAAACAAACGGGCTAATTAAGCTTGTTCGTTTTGTGCCGCTTGAATCGCAGTTAGAGCGATAGTGTAGACGATATCGTCTACTAGCGCGCCGCGTGATAGATCGTTCACTGGCTTACGCATACCTTGAAGCATAGGACCAATAGAGATCAAATCAGCACTACGCTGTACCGCTTTGTATGTTGTGTTACCCGTGTTTAGATCTGGGAATACAAATACTGTCGCTTGACCAGCTACAGGGCTGTTAGGCGCTTTAGAGCGAGCAACGTTTGGCATCACTGCCGCATCGTACTGTAGTGGACCGTCGATCATTAGATCTGGACGTCTTTCTTGAGCAATACGAGTCGCTTCACGTACTTTATCTACGTCAGAACCTGTACCTGAACTACCTGTAGAGTAACTGATCATTGCAACACGTGGCTCAATACCGAATGCAATTGCAGATTCTGCAGATTGAATCGCGATATCGGCTAACTGCTCAGCGCTTGGATCTGGGTTAATCGCACAGTCACCGTAAATGTATACTTGATCAGGCATTAGCATGAAGAAGATAGAAGATACTAAGTTTGAACCTGGTGCAGTTTTGATTAACTGTAGTGGTGGACGAATTGTGTTAGCTGTAGTGTTAACCGCACCAGAAACAATACCGTCTACTTCACCTTGAGCAAGCATCATAGTACCTAGTACCATGTTGTCTTCTAATTGCTCTTTAGCAACAACTTCAGTTAGGCCTTTACCACGACGTAGCTCAAGCATAGCTTCAACGTAACGGCTACGAGATGCTTCAGGATCAACGATTTCAACGCCGTCGCCTAATACAACACCTTGCTGGCTTGCAATACGTTCGATCTCTTCGCGGTTACCTAAAAGCACGCAACGGGCAATACCACGTTCAGCACAAATAGCTGCAGCTTCGATAGTTCTTGGCTCGTCACCTTCAGGTAGTACAACTGTCTTACGCGCAGCACGAGCAAGTTCAGTTAACTTGTAACGGAATGCTGGTGGCGATAAACGGTGTTCACGTGGTGAGTTCTTAGTGATGCTTTCAACCCAGTTTTGGTCGATATGGCTAGCAACAAACTCTTGTACTTGTTCAATACGTACAGCGTCATCTACAGGCACTTCGTGATCGAAACGCTGGATATTTAAAGCTGTCTGCCAAGTGTTAGTATCGATTAAGAATACAGGTAGACCAGTTTCGAAAGCTTGTTCACAAAGCTCCATGATCTGTGGCTCAGGCTCATAACCACCAGTTAGTAGCAATGCGCCGACTTTAACGCCGTTCATTGATGCTAAACATGCTGATACGATAACGTCTGAGCGATCGCCTGAAGTCACTAGTAGTGAGTCAGTTTTAATATGAGTAACCATATTAGGGATGCTACGTGCACAGAAAGTCACTTTACGCATACGGCGAGTGTTCATCTCACCAGCGTTGATGATTTTAGCGCTTAAGTGCTTAGCTAGATCTGATGCACGAGGTGCAACAAGGTCTAGGTTGTAAGGCACGCTACCTAAAATACGTAGTGGGCTCTTACCTGGCAGCTGGAACATGCTTGCCGAATCAGGGCGTGGCATTTCGTCGTGATCAAATACTTCAGATAAATCAGGACGTGCACGGCCTTCGTCATCTACTGGCGCGCCAATTTTGTTGACGATAGCACCAATTAGACGTTTGTTTTCAGAGCCACCCCAAGAGTTATGAGAAATCTCTAGGCGGTTCATTAATGCTGTTGCACTTTCGTTGCCAGGTGTAGCAACAAAAATGATGTCTGCATCAAGTGCTTTAGCGATTGCATGGTTAACATCGCTAGAGAAAGGATGGTTACGAGTTTGAACCAAACCTTCAACGATCAAAGTTTCTGTATCATCAGCACATTCAGTAGCGCGAGCAATAATCTGCTCCATCAACACGTCAGTTTGATCAGCACGAATTAGCTTTTCTGCGTGTTCCATCTCGAATGGCTCAAGTGGATTAACGGTTGGAGACTTGCTCAAAATTGTCGTAGAGCGCTCTGGACCATTGTCGTTTGGACGTTGTTGGGCGATTGGCTTGAAAAAGCGTACTTTAACGCCATGGCGCTCAAGTGCACGAACCATACCTAGGCTGATGGAAGTTAAACCAACGCCAGTACCCACTGGAATGAGCATAATGTTACGAGACATATTGACCTCTTGAAACTCGGTGATGCCATACAAAGTATGACTAAAATCTTTACTGCGCTAACTGCAGCTAATACTGAGTATTAGCTGCATTTTCTTGCATTATTACTTGATTAGCTCGATTGCGTCTTGCGCAATAACCCACTCTTCATTAGTAGGGATAACCATAGCAACAGTACCTTCGTCGGTAGTGATCTGGCCACCGTTACCGAAACGAGCTGCAGCGTTACGCTCTTTATCAACGTTGAAGTTGAAGATCGCTAGAGAGTTAAGTACTTTCTCACGGATTAGGTCAGAGTTTTCACCGATACCGCCAGTGAACACTACAGCGTCAAGACGCTCTAAAGGTACAGTGTAAGAAGCGATGTACTTAGCTAGACGGTAGCAGAAGATTTCTAGTGCTAGCGTAGCGCCTTTATGACCACTTCCGAAACCTTCTTCGATGCCACGGCAATCGTTAGTAAGCTCAGAAATACCTAGCAGACCACTTTGCTTGTTCAGTACAGATTCAACTTCATCTAGTGTGTAACCTAAACGGTTAACTAGGTGGAAGATAACTGAAGGGTCAAGGTCACCACAACGTGTACCCATTACCAAACCTTCTAGTGGAGTTAGACCCATAGAAGTATCAACACTCTTACCGCCTTTAATAGCAGTAACTGATGCGCCGTTACCTAGGTGAGCACAAATGATGTTTGTGTCAGCTTCGTCTTTACCTAGTGCAGCAGCTGCTTCGCGGCTGATGAATAGGTGGCTAGTACCGTGCATGCCATAGCGACGGATCGCGTTTTCGCGGTATAGCTTGTATGGAAGTGCGTAGATGTATGCTTTTTCTGGCATAGTCTGGTGGAACGCAGTATCAAACACGGCTACTTGTGGTAGGGCAGGGAATGAAGCTTGCGCAGCACGAATACCGATTAGGTGAGCTGGGTTGTGAAGAGGTGCTAAAGTTGCACAATCTTCAATACCGTGAATAACTGATTCGTCAATAATTACTGAGCGAGTGAACTTCTCACCGCCGTGTACAACACGGTGACCAATTGCTTGGATCTCTGCTGCGATTTCTGGGTGAGCACCTAGAATGTCGTTAACAATGTATTCAACTGCTTCTCTGTGAGCAGTGAAAGCACCTAGGCTCGCTTCACTCTTTTGGCCGTTAACTTTCCACTTGATTCTAGAATCTTCTAGACCAAAACACTCAGCTAGACCTGAAATTTGGTCATCGCCAGTAAGCGCATCAATAACGGCAAACTTTAGAGATGAACTACCACAGTTAAGCACCAATACTAGTTTGTGTGACATGTTTAAACCTTTCGCAATAAATGGTGAAGTCGTCTGACTCACCGAATAACAAAACTTCATATGGCAACTATAGCCGAAGTCGTAAAGTATGCTCTTTTAAGGAGCAAAATTTGTGTCTTACTCAGTGCTAGCCCTTGGGACAAGCTGAGTGTTTATGCTAAAGTTAGGCTGTATTATTATTTATAGGTGCCATCTTTGAGCATTCAAGTTCTCAAAACCTTAGGTGTAGGTCGTCGTTATATGAAGACCTGGCCTATGGTTCGACAACTCAGTTATTACTTTCCTGAGTATCGCGTTATGCGAGCCACTAAACTTGCATTGCCGTTAATGCCATTTTTGGCTTTATTAGCGGCAGCAAGCCAGTTATACCTACATGGCTGGAGTTATTTACCCCAAGCGATAACGATTGCATTGTTCTTTATCAGTTTACCTATACAAGGCTTACTCTGGTTAGGTTGGCGTTCTCGCCACCCTTTACCGTTATCTTTACTCGACTGGGGCAACCAGTTATCAACTAAGTTAATGCAAATGGGCATTCACTGTCAGCCGCTTGGTGCTAAGGCGTGTTATTTCGATATGGCGCTAATTCTAAAAGCGGCCTTCGAACGCCTAGATGCCAGCTATTGGGAAGAGCTCTAGCTGATTGTTCTAATATTTTACGCGGTTAATAAACCGCGTTCATTCCCATATCGGTAAAGACTTTCTTAATTTGTTCCATGGTTTCAGTACTTGGCGGTGAGATATTATTAAGCTCATAATCCATACCCATGGCTTCCCATTTATGCTTGCCTAGCTCGTGGTAAGGGAGTAACTCGACCTTTTCCACGTTTTTCATTGGTTGAATAAATTCAGCTAAGGCTTGTGCTGATGGGATATCGTCGGTGTAACCACCAACAACCACATATCGAATCCATGCTTTTTGCCCACGCTTGTGCAAGTGTTCTGCAAACTGCAGCGTACGCTGGTTACTGACATTAGTGAGATCAATATGCTTTGCATCATCAATCTGTTTAATATCGAGCATCACCAAATCTGTGTTATCGAGTAGTTCATCGATAATCGGTGTGTGTTTACGAACAAAGCCGTTGGTATCGAGACAGGTATGGATACCTTCTTTCTTACAGGCTTTGAAAAGTTCAGCTACGAAATCAGCTTGGATAATCGCTTCTCCGCCGCTTGCGGTCACACCACCGCCACTGGCTTCAAGAAAAGGTCGATAACTAATGATTTGACTCATTAAGTCATCGACTTTCATTTCTTTACCACCGTGTAAGTCCCAAGTGTCGCGGTTATGGCAGTATAGGCAGCGCATTAAGCAGCCTTGCATAAAGGTGATAAACCGAATGCCAGGACCATCTACTGTTCCAAAAGATTCTATTGAATGAATCCGACCGATAACTGCCATTTAAACTCCTGTTTAGCTGATGCTTGCTTAAGCTAGCATCAGCTCAATCGACACTTAATTAAACTTACAGACCTTTAGTGAAGGTACGGGTAATAACGTCTTGCTGCTGTTCTGGTGTTAGAGAGTTAAAGCGTACTGCGTAGCCAGAAACACGGATAGTTAGCTGTGGATACATATCTGGATTAACCACTGCATCTTCAAGCATTTCGCGGTTCATAACGTTAACGTTTAAGTGTTGACCACCTTCACGGTTCTCGTTGTGAGCGAAGTAACCATCCATAAGCGCTGCAAGGTTTGTCTTACGTGCATCATCATCTTTACCTAGTGCGTTAGGTACGATTGAGAATGTGTAAGAAATACCGTCTTGAGCGTGAGCAAATGGTAGTTTAGCTACAGATGTTAAAGAAGCGATAGCGCCTTTTTCATCACGACCGTGCATTGGGTTAGCACCTGGAGCAAATGGTGCACCAGAGCGGCGACCGTCAGGTGTGTTACCTGTCTTCTTACCGTAAACCACGTTAGAGGTAATGGTTAAGATAGACTGAGTTGGGATCGCGTTACGGTACATCTTCATGTTACGGATCTTCGCCATGAAGCGCTCAACCAATTCAGTAGCGATATCATCAACACGTGAGTCGTTGTTACCGAACTTTGGATAGTCGCCTTCGATGTCGAAGTCTACAGCAATACCGTTTTCATCACGGATTGGCTTAACAGTTGCGTACTTAATCGCTGCTAGTGAGTCAGCAGTGATAGAAAGACCTGCGATACCACAAGCCATAGTACGACGTACGTCTCTGTCATGAAGAGCCATTAGTGCTGATTCATAAGAGTACTTGTCGTGCATGAAGTGGATAGCGTTTAGTGCAGACACATATTGTGTAGCTAACCAGTCCATCATAGTGTCTAAACGACCCATAACGTCATCATAGTTCAATACTTCGTCTGTGATTGGCGCAGACTTAGGACCGATTTGAGCGTTAAGCTTTTCGTCAACACCGCCGTTGATAGCGTAAAGCATAGTCTTGGCAAGGTTTGCACGCGCGCCGAAGAACTGCATGTGTTTACCAACAACCATTGGGCTTACACAACAAGCGATAGCGTAATCGTCAGATTCGAAATCTGGACGCATTAGGTCATCGTTTTCGTACTGGATAGAGCTAGTATCGATAGATACTTTAGACGCGTACTTCTTGAAGTTTAGCGGTAGTTGCTCTGACCATAGAACCGTGATGTTTGGCTCTGGGCTAGGACCCATGTTGTACAATGTGTGTAGGAAACGGAAGCTAGACTTAGTAACCAATGTACGGCCGTCTAGACCCATACCAGCGATAGACTCAGTAGCCCAGATTGGGTCGCCAGAGAATAACTCATCGTATTCTGGAGTACGTAGGAAACGAACCATACGTAGCTTCATTACGAAATGGTCAACCATTTCCTGAGCTTGTTGCTCAGTGATCACGCCATTCTTGATGTCGCGTTCAATGAAGATATCTAGGAAGCTAGAAGTACGACCTAAAGACATAGCCGCGCCGTTCTGGCTCTTAACTGCAGCTAGGTAGCCGAAGTAAGTCCACTGGATAGCTTCTTGAGCGCTAGTCGCAGGTAGAGAGATGTCGAAGCCGTAGCTTGCTGCCATCTTCTTCATTTGACCTAGTGCTTTGTGCTGCTCAGCAATTTCTTCACGAAGTTGCATAGTGTAAGACAAGTTTTCGCCAGTTTCGAAATCAGACTGAAGAGAAGTGAACTGAGCAAACTTGTCCGCCATTAGGAAATCAATACCGTATAGCGCTACACGACGGTAGTCACCAATGATACGACCACGGCCGTATGCATCTGGTAAACCAGTCAATACGCCAGACTTACGACAACGCATGATTTCTGGAGTGTAGATATCAAACACACCTTGGTTGTGTGTCTTACGTAGCTCTGAGTATACGTATTTTACGTCAGCGTCTAGTTCACGGCCGTATGCAGCGCAAGAACTTTCAACCATACGAATACCACCGTTTGGCAACATAGCGCGCTTAAGCGGAGCTTCTGTTTGCAGACCAACGATAGTTTCTAGATCTTTAGTAATGTAACCAGCTTCGTGAGAAGTGATTGTTGATACGCGAGATGTATCAAAATCTACAGGAGCGTGAGTGCGGTTCTCTTCCTTAACGCCAACCATAACTTTGTCCCAAAGTTCGGTTGTTGCTTCAGTAGCACCAGCAAGGAAAGACTCGTCGCCTTCATAAGGAGTGTAGTTAGCTTGAATAAAGTCACGCACATTGACTTCAGTTTTCCAATCGCCAGCGGTGAAACCTTCCCACGCGGTTGCAAACTGTTCAGTTTTTTCGGTCATCGTACTATTACCTTCTGTTTGAGATAAGGTTATTGGGTATCGATATAGGCTCAAAACGAGGCGTGCGATACACCAATAGTTAAGTCTTAAACGCCCCAACAGGCCAAAGGCCTCATAACGCTTGGTGCGTTTTCGAAGTGAATTCACTTCATATAATCTGTTTGGTTTGTAAGTCTTTCATTCCTCAGCACTCATCTCTGGCTGAAGGCTAAAATTGGTAAGACCAATTAACCATGAGTATATTAACATAAGCAGAGATAAGCTGCATCTTAATACGGTTAGTTTGGCCTGCAATTTTTAAAAACTGTCGTCCATGCATCAGTTTTTAACCAAAACGGTATTTGGTTCTAACACTAATGTCTGTTGCAAGAACAGTGATAGCTAAATAAGTTATCAACAATTAAACATTTGGCCAAAATCACCAACAATCACACTTTAAGGTGTTTGCTAGCCGTTTGATGACAAAGTGTTTTAATATGTTCTGCTACCTATTATCGGTAACATTGATGATAGTGTTAGGAAGCGAGAAGAGTCACTCTTCTCGCTATCTATTTTATAAAAGAGCTGGGATACCAGTGATCATACCCACTGCAAGCATAGCCGCTAAACAGATCACAAAAGCAAGACCTGGAATAACGATACGGTCAACCACAGATAGTGATTTAGCACGCTCTTTGTCACCGATCAGTCCGTTATTGTCTAGGAACATAGTTAATGCCCAAGCCAGAACTGGGTTTGCAACAAACGCGGCAAAAATACAGATACCGGCAGATTGGCTGCTCTTAGTGTCCTTCACCATCTGCATACCCGCTTCAAGTAGAGGCAAGAATACGCCAACAAGTAGTGCGATAGACATTACTGGTTGCCATACTGCGATATCCATAGGGTAACCAATAATAGCGACGATGATACACAGGGTACCCAGTAAGATTGCACCAGCAGGAATTGGACGTTTTGCCGTTGCTGCAGGGATCATATAAGTTCCCCAAGATGAAGTAATGTTACCACCACCTACAGCTGTACCAACGATTTGACGCAGTGAACAGGTAGTCATAGTGTCATCAACGTCCATTAATACCTTCTCTGCGCCTTTAGGGTAGTTAAGCTCTTGGAAAATACGGTGCCCTAAGAAGTCTGGAGACCACATAGCAACGGCCAAGATTGCAAAAGGTAGAGAAGCAATGAAATGTTGTAGGTTAGGTAAGCCTAACTGCCAACCATGTTCCGTAGAACCCCACCAGTACACAGGGTTTAGGTTCGGAATCCCAGGCTCAGTCACAAATTGTAGATCTAGGCCTGCACCTAAGCCGAATGCCATCGCTACTGCAGCAATAGAACACAGTGGAATTGCTAGCCAACGCTTACCAATCTTTGCTAAAACGGCATATAAGACCACATTGGCAAGTAAGATAAAGAAGGCTACATAACCTAAGCTGTAATCCAGGTTATGTTTAGACTGTAGGTTACTAGCCCAATCAAATAGAGAACTAATTTGACCTTCAGCGCCCATAAAGCCAAGGAAGACTAATAGGCCGCCTGCAACCCCGCTGCTGGTCAGGTTGACTAAGCGAGAACCACCTTTTACATAGCTTAATATGAGACCAAACACGCCCAGTAAGATCGCCAGAGCTAATGGATGTGCGCCAGCCAAGGCAATCGCACCGATAAGAGGGATCATCGGGCCATGGTTACCAGCTAAGTTAGCTTTTGGGTTAAAAAAGCCTGAGCTGAGGATACAGAATAGTAGCGCTGGAATAAGCATTTCAACACGAACAACCTGAGTCGCAAATTCTGCGCCTAGGTTAATATGATCCCATCTTTCGCTAAGACCCGCAGCCCAAGCTGCCATAACGGCCGAGTACATAACGGTAATACCAATAGTACCTGCAATAGCTGGGACAAAATCTTCCCATTCAAAACGGAAATCACGACCTGGAAGGTTTAGACCCCAACGTCTAGGCTTCATGATTTTCAGCTCATTGTCTAAGTACTCTTCACGAGTTTCAAACTCAGACGCTGGACGGTGAAGCTCGCGATAAGATTTCGTCGAGTCTTCCATTTGTTCGTTTTTCACTGTTTCTGACATAATTTCTCATTCTCCGAGAAGAACATAGTGATTCATCTAATGCGATGACAACTTTTAGTGGTCCTTGAGTATTAACTTTAGTATTAGGCGCTCGCTTAGCTGCACCATTTACTGAGTTAACTTACCTGCACAATGTGACAAAAACAGGAAACCTGATTTTGTCGGCTATACAGTTGTGTTCCCTTACAATTTTAATTTAATTGGTAAGACCAATTTACCTTATAAATATTAACACATAGGGCGACCGTCTTCATTAAGTATCAATATTATTGAATTAGGTGTTTAAGCTATTTGAGATCCAGTTAACAACTTATATAGGGATCGCTAAACAAATAAGGAGGCGGCATATATATTGCAAAGGCTTGCTGTCGCGGTTTTGCATGCATCTGCGATACATGGTCGAAAATGGGTTGCTTTTGCGTGCCTAATCACACCCTTGCCTGTGTGTGCGATCCGGCCTGGTGTTGTGGTGCCGCGGTGTGTGCCCCTGGTCACACTTATTCGTTTTTGGCACTTAATAGTTTAGATAGCTAACTTGGTTTTTCCATCTTTAGTCCTGCAGTCATTAAACTTCAAAAATGCTTATACGATCACGAAGTTTGCTGTTATCAAGCTCGACACATCCAAAATGCTTTCATTGTGTTAACCCGTTGTTAATTTTTGGGTGGGTGCAACCTGCGCCTAAGTCGCTGTAAAATAAGACTTTGCCGTCTTCCTCCCTCATATGTGTGAAACCTTAAATTAACCGCAGGTATCAAGAAGTTTGATACCAATCATGATTATTATCAAATTTTATCGGTTGGTATTTCTAAATATACTTGTGAGCACCAAATAACGGTTAGTTGATATAAAGGAGGAATAGAGTAATGAAAATAACAGACTTCTACGTTTCTAGTTGGAGTGGAATAAATGGCGTCTAATCAAGTGGTTAAAGAACAGGTGCTAGTAAACCCTTTACAGCAAAGAGCTGAGAGCCCCAGAGCCGAACTACTAAGTCTATACCAACATGCCGAGTATTATGGCAAGGCAAAGGTGATTAAATCGGCATGGCAGTCCTTTGGTTTAGCTGCATTTGCTGGTGCTTTTATTGCCTTGGCGTTTGTTTTTTATATCACAGTGACAACGGGAAGTGATGGGTCGTGGGGCTTAGTGCGTCTAGCGGGGGGACTCGCATTTAGTTTAGGTCTGATGTTAGTGGTTATCTGTGGCGGCGAGCTTTTTACCAGTACCGTTCTGAGTAGCGTTGCCTGGGCTCAAAAGCTTGTTACAACACGAGACCTTATTAAATGTTGGGCTCGAGTATACCTAGGTAACCTCATCGGCGCCGTGATCATGTTGAGTTTGATTATGTCTGCTCGAATGTACGAACTCGACGGGGGCCAGTGGGGGATCAATGCACTAAAAATAGCACAGCATAAGCTGCACCATAGCTGGGGGCAGGCCTTCGCTCTCGGTGTGTTGTGCAATATGTTGGTTTGCTTGGGCGTGTGGATGACTTTTTCGAGTCGTGACGCACTTACCAAGGCGATCTTACTTATGCTTCCCGTAGCTATGTTTGTCAGTAGTGGTTTCGAGCACAGCATTGCGAACCTGTTTATGGTGCCTCTTGGGATCACCATCCATCAGTTTGCCGATCCCGCCTGGTTTGAAGCGCTAAACATTAGTCGCGATACGTTTGCGGATCTGACTCTTAGCAATTTTATTTTTAGTAATCTTATTCCTGTGACCTTAGGAAATATCGTCGGTGGTGGCGTTTTTGTTGGCTTAGGCTACTGGCTTATCGAAAAGTCAGATCAAAGCGCGAATGCTTCTTTTACTCATCGTGTACCAAAACTTGAAACATCGGCTCAAATACATCAAATACCAACTTCTGGAGTACTCATCAAAATGCCTAAAACAATAAAAAAACTATCAGTAAAAGATCTTATGGATCCAACGCCACTGACTCTCTCTTCTGAGCTGTCTGTCTATGCTGCGTTGAGCTTACTTGCAGAAAATGAGTGTCGTAGTGCACCAGTCCTCGACGAAAAAAAGCGTTTGCTTGGTTTTATCTCACAGCAAGATCTACTTCGTAGCCTTTGGTCTGAAGAGTTTGCCAGAGGTGTTTCATGTAAGGTTAGTGATCTGATGCAAACGGAGGTGATGACGTTATCGCCACAGGACTCAGTTGCTGAGCTGATAGAGTTAATGGTTGTCGATAGAAGTAAGTTATTCCCGGTGAACGAGCAGGGGATCTTAACAGGGAATACTTTTAAAAGTTATGAGGAGCGACTACGCAGTGCGTCGCCAAATAAGCCTAGTGTTTTTCCTGTTTTAGATAATGGCCTACTGTGTGGGGTGATCACGCGTGAGGCGATAGCCAAAAAAGTGTGCGACATTTATAGAGTCTAAATCTTTAGGCTAAAAAGATAAAACGGGACGATGATTATCGTCCCGTTTTTTTTACTTCTTTATCTGCCGATTACGGCACAATCTTTTTGCCTCTGTGATAAGACAGTCCCGTAAAGGGTTTTCACCTGAGTCTGCCCGCCAGATGAAGGAAAGGTGACGCTGCATGTTAATTTGGGGGGTAGGCAGGATAACCAACTCACCGCTAGCAACTTCCTTCTCAACATCCAGATAGGGTAGGCTGCTAATATATTGTCCATTTTTAACTAAAGCCTTTAAGACCGGAACCTGTTCGTATTCCTTCCACACATTAAGCTTTTCGATAATACCGTGAATAGCCCCTTCGAATATTCTTCTTGTTCCGGCACCTTGCTCTCGTAAAACCCATTTTGCTTGCTCTAGTTGAGATAAACTAGCGCTTGCATGTTTGGCATAGGGGTGATTGGGTGATGAAATGACTACTAGGTGATCATCAATCCACTTCTCTTTATGTAATCTAGAGTCGTCATTTCTCCCCTCAATAATCCCGAGATCGAACTCATAGTTGAGTAAGCCTTCAATCACATTTTCGGTGTTTTCTACCGAAAGTTCTATTCTTAGCTCAGGAAAATCAGTATCAATTCTACTGATGAGTTCTGGGATCAAATGTTCAGCAGCGGTTTGGCTTGAGCACAACCTGAATTGACCGCTAATAAGGTGCTGTTCATGAAGACCTAATTCGATATGTTGGGCCTCTTGCAGTAAGCGTCTCGCTTTGGGACGTAACCAGTTTCCCCAATGGCTTAATGTTAGCCGATTTCCTTGGCGGATAAACAGTGGACGCCCTAGCAGATTTTCCAATTGTCCAAGCGACATACTGACTGCCGATTGGGTCATCGATAATTTTCTTGCTGCAGCACTGACACTTTCTAGGCTCGCTACGGCGTCAAAAACGGTGATTTGCTTGAGTGAATACTTCATCTGTATACCTACGGCTTCCCTATATGAAAATAACGACAATTGAAACTATCAATAAAATTGATGGTTCAGGCGTCGATTTTAAAGTGTGTATAGAGGTGTAACAAGTAGAGTCAGGCTTGCTATAGTAGAAGTTAGAGCAACCTCACCCTTTTTAGGTAGATAGCAGATGACTTAAGTTTGTATTAAAGTTTTTTCTCGGTTTATCTGTGGGTTACGTATTTCGTATTTTTAGATTACGGAAGTGGATAAGCGGGCTTTTTGCATTTTTACTGTGAGTTGATGCAATTATCTTGGTACTCTTTTGACTCCTTATCATGTTTCTGATTTTTGCTTTCAAGCTGTGTCTAGCATCTTATGCCATTATTGATTAAAATTACCCGCTTGAAAATCCATTCTTAGCTGTGACCTTCCACTTATGAGTTTGCTGACCAAAATCTCATTAATACTAACTTTTAGCTACTTTGCCTTCTGGTGTTTTGGCCCCCTCTGGCTCAATGAACTGGGCAATTGGTTTGGCTTACCCCTGTGGTTTTGGTTTTCCTGTATCTGCGCGCCGCTTCTATTGATAGTGAGTCTTAGCTTTTTGCTCAGCAAAGTTGTAGAGAATGACGATGACTAGTCTGTTGCCTGTGTTAATTTATCTGGTTTTAAGCTTGGTTATCACTCGAGTCTGGAGTGCGCGTCAATCTCAGCAGCTCTGTGACGATAAAGCTCAGCGCTTCTTCATTGGTGGTGCTTTTCTTAGCGGCCCATTATTAGCATTAACTCTGGTAGCAACCTATACCAGTGCTGGTTCGTTTATTGGTGGTCCAGGAGCGGCTTATAAATTCGGTTTGGGGTGGGTTTGGCTAGCCGTGATCCAGGTGCCAGTGGTTATTCTTACCTTGGGTGTGTTAGGGCCTAAGTTTCTCGCGCAAAAAAAACAATACAGCACCATTATTGAATGGCTAGACCACCGTTTTCAAAACAACTGGTTAAGTGCTATTGCCATGTTGAGCTTGGTCGTTGGTTTTGTGGCGATGATCTCGGTGCAGTTTATTGGCGGCGCACGATTACTCTCTGGCGTCACTGGGATCAGCTATGAATTAGGTTTAGGGGTATTCGTGCTTACGGTCTTAGCCTATACCTTAACCGGTGGTTTCAGGGCGGTCGTACTCACTGACGCTTTGCAAGGCATGGTGATGCTATTGGGATTAATCATCCTATTGCTCGTCATTCTTACTCAGCCCGACCTAAGCGCTCAACTTGCTCAGCAGACCGCTAAAACGCCGCAGTTATTAAGCCCTCATGGTGTTGATGACTTTTTAGGCTGGCCTATGATGTTGTCATTTTGGGTGTTAATTTGCTTCGGCACTATGGGATTGCCGCATACGATTGTTAGGCTGCTGGCGGTTAAAGATCGCCAGTCATTAAAAAAAGGCATGCTTTGGGGCACCATAATCTGCTTTTTGATGACACTGCTTCCGCATTTGTGTGGCTTCCTCGGTCGGGCGCTGTTTCCTGACTTAACGGTACCCGATCAGATAATGCCGACCCTAATCGCTCAGCTCATGAGCCCATTTTGGGCGGGTATTTTACTCGCCGCACCGATAGCCGCAGTTATGTCATCAGTTGACTCTATGTTGTTACAGTCGGCAGTGAGCATTGTGCGTGATGGCATGGTCAAAGCTAGACCACAGATGGGGGCAACTATACAGGTGCGTTTGACCCAAGTGGTGATGCTGCTTATTACGGCATTAGCCTGCTTCTGGGCTGTAAAGCCTCCGGATATGATTGTATGGATTAACCTAGCTGCCTTTGGTGCCCTGCAAGCGGTATTTTTATGGCCTATCATAGCGGGATTATTCTGGCCAAGTGTTAATGGGCATACGGCTCTAGTTGCTATGTGCAGCGGTATGGTTAGCTATTTAACTCTTCAGTTGCAGACACCACTGATTTTCAACATACATCCGATTGTTCCCGCATTGCTATTTTCGTTACTGATGTTGGTTACTAGTCACTTAATTAGCAAATCCTTTGTTAAGGGTTCTATTGAAACTCGTTAAAATTGATGGCAGCCTTGGCTAGCCAAGGGCCAGCCATTGGTTTATATTTGCCGCCATATAATAATAAAATGGTGGCGAAATGGACCCTGTTAACTCTTTTAATACGCTTGAGGATCAGCCTGTTACTGCAAAAGTAACGTGGAAAATGCCTGATACCTTAGTCATTATCTTCTTCGTTGCCATTGCTGCGGCCCTTCTGACTTACTTTGTACCTATTGGTTCTTTTCAAACTCAAGATGTTACTTACGTTGTGGATGGAGTGGAAAAGAGCCGTAGTGTGATAGATCCCGATTCCTTCGCCTACGAGATCAACGATAGCGGCGAGCCTATACTACAACCCGTTGCGTTTTTTGAAGGACACGGTGGAGTAGGCTTCTTTAACTTTGCCTTCGAAGGACTGGTGTCAGGCTCTAAATGGGGCAGCGCCATTGGCGTCATCATGTTTATGCTCGTTATTGGTGGTGCCTTTGGCATAGTGATGGCAACGGGCACCATAGATAACGGTATTTTAAAGCTTATCGATCGCACCCGCGGCAACGAAGCGCTGTTTATTCCAGTGATTTTCACTCTATTCTCTCTTGGCGGGGCCGTATTTGGTATGGGGGAGGAGGCTATCGCGTTTGCGATTATTATCTGCCCGCTGATGATCCGCTTAGGTTACGATGGCATTACTACAGTGATGGTGACCTATGTTGCAACTCAGATAGGTTTCGCTTCGTCTTGGATGAATCCCTTCAGTGTCGCTATCGCCCAAGGGATCGCTGGCGTACCTGTGTTATCGGGTTCTGGTATGCGTTTTGTTATGTGGGCCAGTTTTACCCTGATGGGGCTTATCTTTACCATGCGCTATGCCGCTAAAGTTAAAGCGACTCCTACGCATTCTTTTAGTTTCCAGAGTGATAGCTACTTTAGAGAAAATCTAAAAGATTCCAAACTGGAAAGCCGTTTTAACTTCGGTGATATCTTGGTATTGCTCACCATTTTCGCAACGGTTGCGTGGATCATCTGGGGTGTGATTGCCAAGGCTTGGTTTATCCCCGAGATTGCCAGTCAATTTTTCACCATGGGAATTATTGTCGGCATTATTGGCGTTGTTTTTAAGCTTAACAATATGGATATTAATACCGTGGCGAGTAGCTTTAAGCTGGGCGCCGCGACTATGCTTGAACCTGCCGTTTTGGTGGGGTGTGCGTCGGGGATCTTGTTGTTGCTTGGGGGCGGTGATGCCTCAACTCCCAGTGTGCTTAATACCATACTCAGTAAAGCGGGGGAGTTTATCGGTCAGCTACCAAGCGTGATGTCTGCTTGGTTTATGTACGTGTTCCAATCGGTGTTTAACTTCTTTGTGACTTCAGGCTCAGGGCAGGCGGCACTCACCATGCCATTAATGGCACCCCTTGCCGACTTGGTTGGCGTGACTCGCCAAGTGGCAGTGTTGGCATTCCAATTAGGCGATGGCTTTACTAACATATTGGTACCGACATCGGCATCCTTGATGGCAACATTAGGCGTGTGTCGTGTTGACTGGGGGCAGTGGCTTAAGTTTATCTGGCGCTTTATGCTGACACTGTTTGTGGTTTCAAGTGCAATCGTGATCGGCGCGCACTACATGGGCTTTAGTTAACTATTAGATTTAGTTAATAGTATTCAGTTAGTAATGGTATTCAGTTAGTCCCAATTCTAGAACAGCAGTGTTTAAATCATAAAAAACGGCATCCTTGGATGCCGTTTTTATTCTCATAATTGAAGGCCGATAATTTTACCTTCAACAAGCAGTTTAATACCGTTAACTCTTAATCATTGCTGTGCTGGCAAGAATACTCGATTTGTAATGGACCAAATATCTGAACGCTACATAGCCAACCACAAGTGTCGCTATGATTAACTCAACTTTTGCCGTGATCAGTAGGTCAAAAGATAAGGTGCTCATACCGTATGTGGCGACAAGCCAATGTACAGTCTTAAACAAAGCGGTTGCACCAATAACCATTGGGAAGGTGAAAGCCGCATATCCTGGTGAAAATGGCAGTCTGAGTAAGTGAAAGAAAGCCAGATAGATAACGCTGGTCATCAAGAGTGCGAGAGTAAGCAATACCCCTACGACAATGATTGATGGCTCACTGGATATGGTTAAGTATCCTGCTAAAGATAAGCTCGCTGGTGCGGCTAGAATCGCGATAGTGGGTTTTGCTGCATCGGCAATTGGCTCACAGAAAATCAATCGATAAAGCATAACGGGTAGCATCACCAGATAACTCACCATACCAAACGTGAGAATTGCATCGGCTAGCCATTGATATTGCATTTCAGAACCGTGAGGGAATGAGACTGCTGCAACGATGATCCCGATAGGCGGTACGAACCAACTTGGTACCATATGATCAAGCTTAAAGTCGATGGCGCGGTAATAGACAAACATAGATAAGAACACAATATGAATGGCGATAGCGACCAGCCATAATCCCACTGCCACGGCGTGATTAAATTGCCCAAGAGCTGCCGATACCACCATCAGTCCCATTGCAAAGGTGGGAATAACGCTGCCAACGACGGGATGAGTGAGTTCTTCAATGAGCACTCTTGGGTGAAGCACAAATTTCATCACTAACATAAGTAGCATCACAGCAGCGATTGATGCGCCGACTAATTGGCCATTACCATCCATGCTAGGCACCATACTTTCCCATGCCCAGCCTAAGCTACCGATAGCTAAAGCCAGTCCTGCCATAGGACTTGGTAGGCGTGACACTCTGTGTCTTAGTTTATTGTTAGTCGTCATTACGTTTTCCTCGAACCAATCTTTATGCCGCTATACTATTCCGTTCGCTTGATAATTAAAATTGAAGTTAAATTAAGCTTAGCTTCAATTTAATTTAACCTTGAAATACAAACGTTAAATTTTAGCCCGAGTGCTAGTGATTGAGCTCTAGTGATTGAGCTCTAGTGATTGAGTTTCAAGGTTTGAGCTTGCAACGTAGCAAGGTATGGCCAAGGCCGATATTGTCGATATCTTCATCGACGAACAGTCCTGCTTGACTGATCAGCTTGAGCAAGGTTTTACTGTGATACATGCGGCTGTTGCCATTGGCGATAGCAGTAAAATATAGCGAGGTCGCGTTGACGCAATAGGCGCCAGCTTCAAAGGGTTGACGATCCCAAAACGTTTCTAAGATACAAAGCTCACTGCTAGATGTCATAACCGATGCGGCGCGTTTTAAAATGCTGAGGATTTCAGACTCTGAGAAGCAGTCTAAGAACTGACTCATCCAGTAGAGATCACCATTTTCACAAAATGCCTTAGTTTCATCGAGTAGATCGGTAACGAAAGGTTTAATTCTCTCAGAGACTCCAGCTTTTTGAGCATTTTCCATAGCAACATGCAGTTGTCCTGGCAGGTCCATGATGGTCACTTGAACCTGACTGTCAAAGCCTGTGCAGGCGAGAGCCCATTTACCGGTATTGCCACCTACATCGACAATTTGTTTAGGCTTAGATTGAAAGATAAGTGGCAACAAAGACTCAAATGCATGATCTGAGTAGTAGTGATCGAATTCAAACCAGCTCTTTTTTATTTCATCGGGTAATTGGCTCAATCCAGGGTAGATGGTTTGCCAATCGCCTAGGCTAGCTAATCCTTTTGGTTTGCCTTCAATAAGCGATGCCTCTAACTCAAATAGGCCCTGATAACAGACATCATGAGTGAAGTTAAGGTTGGTCTTTGCCATATCATCATGTAGCAGAAAGTGGCCAATCTTATCGAGCACGTATTTGTCATCATTGAGATACAGTAGCCCCATACTTAGGCCCATATCCACAAGTACTCCTACGGCATATTCAGATAGCTTTGATTGCTGGGCTAATTGGCTAAGGCTACTGCCGGCGTTACCGCTGTCAGAGATAAACTGCAGTAAGTTAAATTTTAATAAGCAGCGTGCAACCTGAAAACTTATGGGAGCAAAAGCGATTTTTTGTGCTTCAAATTTTGCGTCAAATGCACTGATCGAGAGGGGAGAGCGATAAAAAGACATAAGTTAAACCAAGGTAAGCTTAGAGAGTATTAGTGGAGACAAATTTTACATGTTACAGTTTGTTAATTGTTTGAACTTGATCCGACTTCACGCGGTTAAATGTGACTTTAATCGCCTCTAAGTGGGGTTAGACCATATTATCTGGATATTTATTAGTCTAAAGGGAAGCGTTATGTTTGTACCTCTGACCTATGTCGGACATCAGTCAAACCGTAGCGATGGCCAAGCACGCCGTATTGAAATATTAGAAGCAACATTACGCTTAATCGTAAAAGAGGGGATCCGCGGGGTTCGTCATCGCGCGGTCGCTACCGAAGCTAATGTGCCATTGTCGTCAACAACTTACTACTTTAATGACATTAAAGATCTCATCAGTGATTCGTTAACCTACTTTGCCGAAAAGACGCTGTGGATGAATAAGGCGTTAGAACATAAGAGTTACGCCTTGGTTGAGAGTGTGAGGCTAGAACAACAGACGGCGGATGAGTCGCAGATGAAGGCGTTTATTATCGACAATCTCAGTCAATTTATCTGTGAGCATATTAAAGATCAGTTAGCTCATCGAGACGACAGGATTTTGGAGGTCGCGTTTCATGAAGAGGCGTTACGTAACCCGCAATTGGCAGCGGCAATCACTGCATTAGATAAAACCTTTCTAGATAGTATTAAACATTTTTTTGCTGATATGGGGTCAATTTCGGCTAATGCTGACGCACATCAGGTGTTAGCTATAATTAAACTGCTCGAGTACCAGTACCTTATTCGAACAAATATCGATGATCATGCTTTGCTAGAGATAGTCAGCTCAACGGTCTCGCATATTGTGATGGCAATAAAAAACCCAAGCTAAGGCTTGGGTTTTTTATTAAACATGGCGCAAATTATTGAACGTTTTCAGCGTCGCTAAATTCACCTTGAAACAGTACTGAAGATAAGTAGCGTTCTGCAGCAGAAGGTAAAATAACCACAATGTTTTGCCCTTCAAATTCAGGCAATGCAGCGATACGGTTAGCTGCCACAACGGCGGCGCCTGAAGAAATACCCACAAGGAACCCTTCTTCTTTCATTAAGCGCTGAGCCATCTCGATAGACTCTTCATTGGTTACGGCTTCAACACGATCGACAAGATTAAGATCTAAATTGCCAGGAATAAAACCAGCGCCAATACCTTGGATTTTGTGTGGTCCAGGTTGTACAGTTTGGCCCGCAAGCGTCTGCGCAATAACTGGTGAGTCTGTTGGCTCAACCGCAACCGAAGTGATCGCCTTGCCTTGAGTGTTCTTAATGTAACGGCTAACACCGGTAATGGTGCCACCTGTACCTACACCGGCAACAACAACATCGACTGCACCGTCGGTATCATTCCAGATCTCTGGGCCGGTCGTTTTCTCATGAATTTCTGGGTTAGCAGGGTTGTTGAACTGCTGCAGTAAGACGTACTTTTCTGGGGCAGTCTGTCTGATCTCTTCAGCCTTATCAATCGCGCCTTTCATACCTTTAGCGCCATCGGTGAGTACAAGATTTGCACCAAGGGCTTTGAGTAACTTTCTACGCTCTAAACTCATGGTGTTTGGCATAGTGAGGGTTAACTTATATCCGCGAGCAGCGGCAACATAAGCGAGTGCGATACCCGTGTTACCCGATGTCGGCTCAATGAGCTCTTGCTCCTGAGTGAGAATGCCTTTTTTCTCAGCATCCCAGATCATATTGGCACCGATACGGCACTTAACGCTGAAGCTTGGGTTACGCGCTTCTACTTTTGCAAGCACTCTACCATTACTTACGCGGTTTAGGCGGACAAGAGGGGTGTTACCAATTGTTTGTGAATTATCTTCGAAAATTTTGCTCATGGGTTGCTTGCTCCTTTAAATGCACAGCTAAATCATAATAGGCTTTGGCAGCAATAGAAGTGATAGTTTGTTCTTCGTTATTCTATTTAGTTATTAAAGGGTTTGCTGTTATTCATAAAGGGCGGGTTCGCTGGGGATATGCCGTGTTAACATAATGTTACTTAACTAAGCTGCCCCGATTTTATTTCCTTTGCAAGTGGGTTTTAGGCGGGGAAATGCAGATAAAGAGAAGAATAGATGAGCCAACAGCAGATAACTAAACATGACGATCCTAAGACATGGGTAACGCCTTTTGCCTTCGATCTTGATCCTAATATTCTTTATATGCCATTAGCAAGTCCATCCAAACGCGGCTTAGCCATGTTGATTGATGGCCTCTTAGTCGCAGTCTTAGCCGAAAGTGCCGGCTGGATCTTTATCCTACTGGTGCTCGGTACTCTTTTGATCCAAAAGCAGAGTAAAGCAGTGGGTAAGTTGTTTAAGTGGGGGTTGTACTTGCTGATGCTAATCGGCTTGATTTCGGCGTTAGTAGGCTACTTTGGTGACGTCACCTCAAACTTGAAAACAAGTAACGCAGATAGTGATAGCAATATAGTGCTACCAGAAAACGACAAAGGTGGTTTGGCTACTCTGGCTGAAATAGCGGGTTACGTGCCCGCAGTTATTGTCGCGAGTCAATGTGAAGATTTTGCCTGCGCACAAATCAATATAGAGAAGGTAGAGACTGCATTATCGTACTCAAGCCTCAATGCTGAAGAGCAGAGCAACATTATTAATGAGTTAGTGGTTGAACTGCCATTAACCGCAGCAGAAAAGCAGCAACTTTATGTAACAAAAGAGCCGCTCGCTGCCGTTTCTGTAGAAACTGACATCGAAGCGAGTGCAGATATAAGCTCTGATCCGCGTACGGTTCCAAACAGCGATAAAAATAATGATACAAGCAGTCAGTCACTCGACTTCAGCAGTAAGGTGGAGCCTGCGCTTAGCACTAGTCCTGTTGTTGCAGCATTA
The DNA here is from genome assembly GCF_000018285.1 of Shewanella pealeana ATCC 700345. Classification (NCBI taxonomy): domain Bacteria; kingdom Pseudomonadati; phylum Pseudomonadota; class Gammaproteobacteria; order Alteromonadales; family Shewanellaceae; genus Shewanella; species Shewanella pealeana. The sequence continues at coordinate 2,042,318 of NC_009901.1, forward strand.
GAAACTCGAGTGCATGAGCTTGAACAAATAGCGGCGAAGTTAGAGCAAGATATAGAAGAGAAAAATGCCGCCAAAGAGGGGGAGATCTTTACTAACAGCGAAGAGACGACTAGTCCGTTGGCATGGTTAAATGGATTACTTAATGATCTCGGCTTGGGTTTTGGCTGGGCAGCTTTCTATTTTACCGTGTTTACAGCATGGTTCGACGGTCAAACTCTAGGCAAGAAACTGTTTGGCATCCGTGTCATCCAACTCGATGGCGTTAAAATTTCACTCTGGGCTGCATTTGGTCGCTATGGTGGTTATGCCGCAGGGTTTACTACGGGACTGTTGGGCTTCTTTCAAATCTATTGGGATGCCAATAGGCAGGCTATTCAAGACAAGATCTCTGCAACGGTAGTAATCGATGTACGCAAGAGTAAGCATGAAGCAGCGCAGGAACATGCACCTATTGATAACATCTCTAATAACTTATCAATCGAAAGTAGTGCAAACATTTGACATTAGCTATACCGTTTTTTATCAGTAAGCATTAAGCTTGTCACCAATAAGAAGCGCATAAAACAATATGCGACGGGATCAATTTCCTATTTCAACATGCAAACTTAGCTCAATTAACTCCGGTTATTTGTTATCGAGAGTCTGATAAGTGGCTCGCGAAGTGAGGTGGAGAAACTATATAGGAACAAGGAGAAAAGTTTGCGGATTCTAGTGGTCGAAGATAGCAAAACGGTTTCGCGGGTGATGCGCCATTTGCTTACTCAAGAGCTGAGTTGTGAGGTGGATGTTGCGCCAGATATGGGCAGCGCAAAAGAGTTGCTGGCCCAAAATGAGTACTTTGTCGCGATTACAGATCTGAACTTACCAGATGCTCAAGAGGGAGAGATTGTTAAGTTTGTATTGGCAAAACAGATCCCCTGCATAGTGTTAACCGGAAGCTGGGATGCCGAGCAACGAGAGCGTTTACTTCAGCTGGGTATCGTTGATTATGTCTTTAAAGAAAATCGTTTTAGCTATGAATATACTGCCAAGCTGGTTAAGCGTTTACGCCGCAATCAAAGCGTAAAGGTACTGGTTGCCGATGACTCGCTTGTGAGCCGTAAATTTATCCGAAGTTTATTGGAGCAGCACCTTTTTCAAGTCATCGAGGCTGACGATGGTATTTCAGCGTTAGAAACCCTTAATGATAATCCAGATATCAAACTACTTATCACAGATTACAATATGCCTGGCCTAGATGGATTCGGGCTTATTATTAAAGTTCGTGAACAGTTTAGTCGTGAAGAGTTAGTGATTATTGGCTTATCGAGTGACAGTGATGAAAGCCTCTCTGCCCGTTTTATCAAAAATGGCGCAAATGATTTTCTACAGAAGCCTTTTGTCCACGAAGAGTTTCACTGCCGGGTGTTGAACACGTTAGATGCACTGGACATGGTGACACGGCTTTGGGAGCAGGCAAACCTAGATTATCTGACTAATGTTTATAATCGCCGTTATTTCTTTAATTTATACCAAGAAAAGCTAACGGAAATTGCGCAGAAACAGGGGACACTGTCTCTGGCATTATTGGATATCGACTTTTTCAAGAAGGTAAACGATAGCTATGGTCATGACGTGGGTGATGAAGTCTTGATTGAGTTTTCCAATCGATTACAGCAATCTTTCTCACAGCACTTTAACGTTGCACGTATTGGCGGCGAAGAGTTTGTGGTCGGATTTAAAGGCCTTAACGTCGAAAAGGCTTATGCGCTATTAGATAGTTTTCGTATGCAGCTCGAAGCCAACCCCATTGAAACCTCTAAGGGCATGCTGAATATTAGCGTGAGTAGTGGAGTGGCGGAGTTTACCCATACAGAAAATGTTGATGAGCTGCTTAATCGTGCCGACATAGGCTTACTATGAGGCTAAATCGGCTGGACGTAACCTAGTCTGTATTGCTGAGTGTTAATTGGTTTCTGTGCTAGATAAAGAAGATAAAAGCAGCCAAATGGCTGCTTTTTTCATTATGACGGAACTCACTGGAGCGCTAGAGTAACCAGGCGTAGCTGACTTTCATAAAGTAGGTTTCTTCAGTCTTCATCAATGAGTCGATGGCGTCATCGGCTTTTATACCATCGGAGTAACCTAAATAAAATACACTTTGTGGGTTGAGTTTATAGCCGTAGAGGATCTCATTACCTAATTGCTGATAGTGCTCATTTGGCGTGCTGTATCGATACAAGCTGGGATCGCGTTCGATATCGGTGTAGACACTCGAAATGCGAATAAAGTTGTGAATATCGATATACCAGCTAAGGCGTAGGTCACTTAAGTTTGCAGTAAATAAGCGGCCGTCATCCACGTCCATTGTGCGGTACACATGGGATAGATCCAGTGCAATAGAATCGGTGACTTTCCAGTTGATACCTGGGTTAAACATCACCTTTGTGCCTAGCTGATCATTGGCAAAATCGATGTCATCGCCATAGTTGATATCCAGCTCTAAAAACAGTGTTCGGCTGGGCTTAATATTGGAGTAGAACCAGCCCATGGTCTCGCTGAACATCTGCGTGTTACCGTCAATGGCGAGTGAGGCACCGTTGTGACGCCTACCAACTCGGTCGCGATTAACTAGACCAAAGGCGGTGTAGCTTTGCCACTGGCCTTGAAATTCCATTTTAGCTTCGGCCTCTTGCTCTAACTTTTCACCGGCTTGGTTATGGCTAATATCCCAATCGCCACGCAGCTCTACTTGGTTAAAGAATCCTGATTGCGGATACCAGGTGTAGCCACCGCCGGCAACAAATTTTGTAAAATCCACATTCTCTACGAAACCGAGATCGGCCCGAAAGTCTTCGCCAACTGATAGGTATTGAGCGAACACGTCCCAGCTACGAGTTTCGTGTTGATATTTAAGTAGATACATATCATCACCGAAGGCACCTTGTTTGTTAGTGCGTAGCACGCGCTCATTAATGCCACAATTGTCAAGATCACAGTTGTTCTGCGGTAAACAATCATCGTTGCTGCAAAACGCTTTATAAAGATCGCTGGGGTACTCTGTATCCGATAGTACATACTGGGCAGCGAAGGTATCATGTTCCGTTGGCTGGTATTTAGCATCGAGACTGGTGACATAGTTATGGTAATCATCACTCTTCTTGGCCGTCACTAACGCGCCAATTGACAGCGGTTTACCCAGATCTAAGCGATAACGACCTGCGAAATTTTGGCTCTTGTTATCGATACTCGCGATGTCAGAACTTAAGTTACCTGGCACCAAAAAGTTGGTGTTGGTGTCATCAGTGATTAATGTCGCAAATGTATGGTCGCCGACTTTACTGGTCAGTTTGAGACCGTAATCTGGCGCGACAATATTACGGGTATGCAGCAAATTTAGCTGAGTATCGAAGTAGTCTTTATTATCGAGAAAAAAGGCGCGTTTCTCTGGATAAAATAGCGCGAAGGTCGAGTTAATATCTAACTGGCCCGCATCGGCTTCGACTTGAGAAAAGTCAGGGTTAATCGTGGCGCTGAGTAGGGTACTGGGGGTGATCCCCCAACGCACGTCTAAGCTAGGCTCAATGTTATTCTCACTATCCCAATCACTGTTCTCTTTATGGGGGCGTCTACTATTACGATTAACCACGAAGGAGGGGGTAATTTGTAAGTCGTTACCCTGTTGGATATTGGCAAGGCCAGTTGCGACTCCTAACTGGCAGAGTTGACAGTTATTATCTCTATCTATCTGATGGCTTGAAATGCGATGTTCTTCGTTTCTAGGGTAGAAACGAATAAACTCTACTCCCCATTTTTGCTCGCTCTTAGGAGCAAAGTTAAGCAGTCTTAAGGGGAGCTCTATCTCTACTTGGTAGCCTGTGTCGGTTCGCTTGGCTGCGCTGTACCAAATACCATCCCAAGCATCGCTCTCACTACCTGTTAGCTCGTTTTCTATCGAGTCCATTTGTACACCATAGGCGTTGACAAAAAACTGATAGGCTAATCTGGCATCATTGAAGGTATCGAGCTTTATACCAACAAGATCATCCCCCCAGACGCTGTCTCTGTCACTTAAGTTAGCGCGAATATGTTCAGGGTTGGGATCTTGTGCGCTAAAGGCCAAGAATAGGCTCGATTCGGTGGCATAGACTTTAACCTCAGTTTGCACTGGCGCGGCAATGTTTTCGCCGGGGCGAGTCTCAAACTGTAAATTTGTCGTCGCGGCTTGCTGCCATTGAGGCTCGTTAAATTCGCCATCGACTTGAATTGCACCCTCAAGGGTAGGGATATGAATATTGAATTGAGATGTTTGCCCGGCATGGCTTGCACTCGAGCTAAAAGCACTAAAGAGGAGTGCTAAGGGTAAAAAGCATTTTTTTATCATTTGTTGTAATTGTTATTGTGCTGTTATTTGTTGCGATTGTGCCAGATTTAAGCCTCTGTTTGGACAGTAATTGCTAGAGGATATTGTTACAAAGCTTGTCGTGGTAACCATTTAGCGACATTACTTATATCGGATAAGACGCGTTCAGATACAAAAAAGCCATGTCGAGACATGGCTTGGTTATTTAAATGAAGATGCTTCGCTTTAAGCGTTATTCAGGCGCTATCGCATCGTTCTTATAGGCGGTGCGATATTTATCAACCCACATGGCAGTTGCGCCACAAATAGCCACAGGCATCACTACAAAGTTAACGATAGGGATCATAGAGAACAGCGTTACCGCCGCGCCAAAGCTAAAACTGCTGCCCTTGGTCTGATTGAGGGCGAACTTCATATCGGGAAAGGGAACCTTATGGTTATCAAATGGGTAATCACAATATTGAATAGCCATCATCCAAGCGCTGAATAGGAACCACAAAATAGGCGCGACAGTTTGGCCGATAAAAGGGATCCAAAACAGCAGTAAAAACACGATGGCGCGTGGCAGATAGTATTTAAGCTTTATCCACTCTCGTCCCATTATCCGCGGAAGATCTTTAATCAGATCGATGCCGCCACCTGTGTTAAGAGGCTTACCGGTTAGTTGTTGCTCGACCTTCTCGGCTAGCAGGCCATTAAAAGGCGCGGCGAGCCAATTCATTACCGAGCTAAAGACAAATGACAGCACGAACAGTAATGTAATGACAGCGAGTGGCCAGAGTATAAAGTTGAGCCAGCTTAAATAGTCAGGCAGTTGAGTAGAAAGCCAGTTGAACACGTTATCTAATTGGCTTATGGCAAAATAGATCAGTCCAGAAAATAACAATAAATTGATTGAAAGCGGAATAAAGACGAATCTTCTAAGCCCTGGTTGTTTAATGAGGCTGAAACCATCGAAGAAATAATTAACACCGCTTTTTTTTTGTACGTGTTTGGTTTTATTCATAGATATATTAGGTTGTTAAAATTACGCATTAGTACGATTGTGAGTCAGTCGGTATTTAATCACAAGTTAAAAGCGCTTAATCAGCGATAAAAGCGTTACAAAATACAGTGAGCTTTGGTAAAGTTAAGCTATATAAATCCCCTCAAACTCAGTCGCTATTTACTTAGCGAGGAAATGACCAAACGGCACCATGAGACTTAAACAGATTAAACTTGCCGGATTCAAGTCATTCGTCGATCCAACTAAAATACCTTTACTTAATCCTTTAAGCGCCATTATTGGGCCGAACGGCTGCGGCAAATCGAATGTTATCGATGCGGTGCGCTGGGTATTGGGTGAAAGCTCTGCTAAGCATCTGCGTGGTGATTCCATGGCCGATGTTATTTTTAATGGCTCAACGGCCAGACGCCCAGTATCGGTTGCCAGTGTCGAGCTGTTATTTGACAACCAAGATGGCCGTCTAGCTGGGCAGTACTCCAGCTATCAAGAGATTGCCGTCAAGCGTCAAGTCAGCCGTGATGGCGACTCAAATTATTTTCTCAATAACCAAAAGTGTCGCCGTAAAGATATTACCGATCTGTTTATGGGCACAGGCCTTGGTCCTCGCAGTTACGCGATTATTGAGCAGGGTACGATTTCAAGATTAATCGAATCTAAACCGCAAGAGCTGCGTGTCTTTATCGAGGAGGCCGCAGGGATCTCTCGCTACAAAGAGCGTCGCCGCGAGACTGAAAACCGTATTCGACACACACGTGAAAACTTAGCCAGACTCGGTGATATTCGTTCAGAATTGAGTAAGCAGCTAGAGAAGTTAGCCGAACAAGCCGAAACGGCCAAAAAATACCGCGAGTTAAAGCAAGCGGAGCGTAAATACGATGCCGAGTTATCGGTATCGCGTTTCGATGAGTTGCAGCAACAAACCGCGAAATTAGACGAGCAATTAAGTAAGCTTGAACTGCAACAAACCGAGCTTTTAGCTAAGAAACAAACTCTTGAATTAAGCCTAACTGAGCTTAATTTGAAGTTAAGCGAGTTAGATACTCAAGAAGCACATCAAGTAGAAGATTTCTATCTCACCAAGACCCATATTGCCAAGCTTGAGCAATCGCTTAAGCATCGTCAGCAGCAAGATGAAAGCCTGACGCAACGACTGCAGGAGCTATCTGAGCAAGTCAGTGCTTACCGTGCAAAGTTAACCGAAGATCAAGCTAAACAGACCCTACTGACAGAGCAACAAGCGCTTGCGTTACCCGATGCCACGCTTATACGCCAGCAGTTGGCAAAACATGATGCCGAGTTGATATTGGCTAATGAGTATTTTGACAAGGTAAGTGAGCAATTACACGACTTAAACGAAGCCTATAGCCAAGCTCATCACGCATTTGAGATGAATCGTAATCAGCTGAGCCATAATGAGGCCGATATCGGCAACAAGCAAAGGCTGGTGGCTCGCCTAGAGGAACAAGTGCTTACCACTTCGTCTGAGCTTGAGAAAATCAACGCTCAAGACTTCGCTGCGCAGGTAAGCGAGTTAACTGGAGTTATCGAGCAAGAGCAAGAAGTGCTCGACGAGTTGAATTTTGAGTTACAAACCAAGCAATTAACCGAGCAAGATTTATCTGCCGAGCAAGACTCGCTTAAGGTAAAGCTCGCCGATGAGCAGGGCCGTTTATCGGTTGTGACTCAACTATTGCCAGCCGATAAAGCGGGCGATACCGATGAGCTTTGGCAAGTCATCGAGGTGACTCCTGGCTGGGAAGCCGCCGTGGATATGCTGCTATCAGGACTGCTAAATACTCAAGTATTGTCTGAAGTGAGTGATATAAGCGACCCAGAACAAACAGGCTTTGAGACTGGCGTTACCGAATTAAGTGTGATTAAAGCTCCGGTCAACCTCGCGCCTTGGCTACAACATGTGACTTGGCTAGCGAGCAAAGAGCAGGCTATCGGCCAAAGATCGTCACTGAAACCGGATGAACTGATCGCTACCGCAGACGGTTATCTTGTCGGCGTCGATTTTGTTATCGAGAAGACTCAGGCGGCGGGCTCTATTGTCGAGCTCAAAAACGAGCAGATAGCCCTGCAGGAAAGTGTTGATTTGAACCAGTCAGCTCTGGTGAAGCTAAGTGAGACCTTGGTTAGTTTAAAGGGGGACATGGCCCCCTTGGTTAGTCAAATTCAGCAAAAGCTGCAGTTTATTCAAACTCAGCAGATCCAACTTGCGGCGCTGAGCTCTCAGCTGCGCTCGCAGCAGCAGTCGGTGACACAAACTGTGTCAAGACTGGCTAAAGTTGAACAAGAGCTCAATGAAGCACAACAAGAATTGCAGGCGTTGCAGCTCAGTGTTGAGCTGCGAGTGCAGCAGCAACAGCACTTTAGTGAGGCACTCGAAAAAGCACAAGCAGCTAAAACGGATGGGCAAGCACTTAAAGCCCAAGCCTTGGAAAAAGTCACTCAGCTTAAACCGCTGCGTCAACAGTTAGATGCCCAAGTGGCGCAGACGGCTGCGAGTGAGCAGAGTTTGCACACACAGATGATGCTGATTGAGCAACAGGTTAATCAGCACCAGCAGCGATTGCTGGAGCTAGAACAAAGCCAAACTGTGCTAAAGCTGCAACTCGAGGCTAAAGATAACGCGTTGCAGGAAGGGGAGTCACAACCTCTTAAAGATCAGCTTGAACAAGCCCTGCAGGCACAGCAGCTAAAGCAAGATGCACTGACGGCCTTAAGACTGGAACAAGCAGAGCTGCAGGAACTGTGCGATAGTGCAGGAACGAATAAAAAACAACAGCTTGCGAAGCTAGAAGACTTGACTCAATCCTCTGGCACGTTAAAGTTACGCCGTGAAGGATTGAAAGGGCAGATTGACAGTCAGCAACGAGTATTAATTGAACAAGATGTTGATGTTAAACAGGTATTATCCTCATTAGATGGAAGTAAAACCTTAGTTTGGCGTCAAAAAGAGCTAGAGCGATTACGGGCACAGATAGAGCATTTAGGTGCGATAAACTTAGCGGCAATTGAAGAGTTTGATTTACAAAATCAACGCAAGTTATATTTAGACAGCCAAGATGAGGACCTTAATGCCGCACTATCGAGCCTAGAAGAAGCGATTCGTAAGATAGATAAAGATACTAAAATTCGATTTAAAGATACGTTTGATAAAGTGAATGCAGATCTCGGCGTGCTGTTTCCAAAAGTATTCGGTGGTGGCAGTGCATATCTAGCCTTAACCGGTGATGACCTGTTAGAAACGGGAGTCAGCATCATGGCGAGGCCACCGGGCAAGAAGAATAGCACTATTCACCTTCTTTCTGGTGGAGAAAAAGCGCTAACCGCTTTATCATTGGTATTTGCTATTTTTAGATTAAATCCAGCACCTTTTTGTATGTTGGATGAAGTTGATGCGCCTTTGGATGATGCCAATGTCGAACGTTTTTGTCGTTTGGTAAAAGAGATGTCCCAAAGCGTACAATTTATATATATTAGTCACAACAAGATCACCATGGAATTGGCCGATCAACTTATTGGTGTGACAATGCATGAGCCCGGTGTTTCTCGCATTGTGGCTGTCGATATTGATGAAGCGGTGGCATTAGCTGACGCAGGATGAACATAAGAAATACAGGGTAACTAATGGAAAATTTTCAACTGGTATTGCTTCTTATAGGTGTGATAGCCATTATCGGCGTGCTTGTACACGGTTTTTGGTCCATTAGAAAACAGCAACCTAAGGAATATAAGCAAAGCCCCATGGCGGATATAAGTCGTGAGCGTCGAGATGCTCAAGGCTTCGATAACGATGGCATTGGTGCGGTGAGAGTTGTTAAAAATACCCAGCAAGATGATGAGCCTGAAACGATAGATGATGAACAGCGTGATCCTCTGGCAACTGAAACGGTTACTGATGCATTCGAGTTAAGTGGAACTCCGGCCACCAAAGTGAATAAGACACGTGTAGAACCTTCTCTTATACCTCAAGAGTCGGTATTCGCCACTGACATGCCTGTTCAAGAATCTTTGTTTGGTGCAGATGAGATTAGTGTTGCCGCTCCTGTTATCACCGAGCAAGCAGTGAGAACAGAGCCAGAGCCCCGGTTACAACCAGTATTTAAACCAGAGCCACAATTAGAGCCTGTTGAACTTAAACCTGATCCTATTGTTGAGCCAGCGCCGAAGCAGGAACAGACTGAAGAATTGGGTGAACCACGCGATGTATTAGTATTGCATGTGGTCGCTAAAGAGGGCGAAGAGCTTAGCGGAGCAGAACTGTTACCTTGTTTGTTGACCTTGAACTTCAAGTTTGGCGAAATGAATATTTTCCATCGTCATGAAGATAATGCCGGTACAGGTAAGGTATTATTCTCTATGGCTAATATGGTAAAACCTGGGGTATTTGACCCAGACAATATGGAGCAGTTTAGCACTCAAGGTGTGGTGTTATTTATGACGCTGCCTTGTTATGGCGAAGCGTTAATGAACTTCTCTATCATGCTAAACTCTGCTCATCAGATCGCAGATGATTTAGGCGGTGTTGTTCTCGATGGTGGCCGAGATGAATGGCTAGAGAGCACCAAGCAAAACTATATCCAGCGGATCAGGGCTCAGGCCTGATACGAAAGATAGGTTTTTGAAACGTAAACAGATTTGAAAGGCCGCAGCAGCGGCCTTTGTTATTATTCGGATAATATAATGCCAGCTATTCAAAACGAAATTGCTCAGCTAACTGCTGAACTCAATCAACATAACTATCGCTATTATGTCGATGACAGTCCTTCTATTCCCGATGCCGAGTACGACCGTTTATTGAATAGGCTTAAAGCCTTAGAGACTGAGCATCCAGAGTTTTGTCGACCTGACTCGCCAACACAAAGAGTTGGAGGCGAGGCATTAGCTAAATTCGAGCAAATTAAACACTTAAAGCCAATGTTGAGCTTAGATAACGTGTTTGATGAGCAAGAGTTCACTGCATTCAATCAACGGATCGTCGATAAAACAGGCAAAGACTTAAGCTACTGCTGTGAGCCTAAGCTTGATGGACTCGCGGTGAGTATCGTCTATCGTGATGGCGTATTTGAGCGAGCCGCTACCCGCGGCGATGGCCAAACTGGCGAAGACATTACTGAGAACGTTCGCACCATTAAATCGATCCCGTTAACACTACGTGGTGATAACTTCCCGCCATTGGTTGAGGTGCGCGGTGAGGTGATTATGCCTCATAAAGCATTCGATGCTCTCAACGAGCGCGCTCGAGTAAAAGGGGATAAGCTATTTGTTAACCCTCGCAATGCTGCCGCTGGTAGTTTACGCCAGCTCGATAGTAAGATCACCGCCAGTCGCGCCCTTGGTTTCTATGCCTACGCCTTAGGTGTGGTAGAGCCTGAAACATGGGAGCTTGCTGATAGTCATTATGGTCAACTTGAGCAGCTGCGATCATGGGGCGTTCCTGTGAGCCAAGAGGTTAGGGGGTGTGAGACCGTTGCCGAGGTGATGGCTTATTATTACGATATTCAACAGCGCCGTAGCAGCCTTGAGTTTGAAATCGATGGTGTGGTCGTAAAAGTCAATCAAATAGCCCATCAGCTCAGCCTAGGTTTCGTGGCCAAGGCGCCGCGCTGGGCGACAGCGTTTAAATTTCCGGCCCAAGAAGAGATGACCCTACTAGAAGGTGTCGATTTTCAAGTGGGGCGTACAGGCGCCGTCACACCTGTGGCTAGGCTGAAACCTGTGTTTGTCGGTGGCGTTACCGTATCGAATGCAACACTCCATAATGCCGATGAAATTGCACGACTCGGCGTTAAGGTCGGTGACACCATCATCATCCGCCGCGCCGGTGACGTGATCCCACAAATTGTTGCCGTAGTGGCAGAAAAGCGTCCAGATGATGCTAAAGATATTGTTTTCCCTGCTCATTGTCCTGTGTGCGACAGCGAAGTTGAGCGTGTAGAAGGCGAAGCCGTGACTCGTTGCACGGGGGGATTATTCTGTGAAGCCCAGCGTAAGGAAGCTATTAAGCACTTTGCTTCACGTAAGGCGCTGGATATCGATGGTATGGGCGATAAAGTTGTCGAGCAACTTATCGATAAAGAGTTAGTTGAGAGCCCTGCAGATCTTTTTAGACTCACTGCATCGGCCATGACTATGCTTGAGCGTATGGGAATGAAGTCGGCAACTAAGTTAGTGGCCGCGATAGAAGTGGCAAAACAGACGACGTTTGCACGATTCCTTTATGCATTGGGTATTCGCGAAGTGGGTGAGGCAACCGCAGCTAATCTTGCTGCCTACTTTAAGACATTAGAAGCCCTTAAGGCGGCCAGTGCAGAAGAGTTCATCAAAGTCGATGATGTTGGCACTATTGTGGCGGCGCACCTAGCGCACTTCTTAGCTCAGCCGCATAACCTTGAGGTTATCGACAAGCTAGTTGAGGCCGGGATCCATTGGCCTGCTGTTGAAGAGGTTGCTGAAGAAGACCTCTCGCTTAAAGGGCAGACTTGGGTATTAACAGGCACCTTGACCCAGCTAAACCGTAATGATGCTAAGGCTAAATTGCAGGCATTAGGGGCAAAAGTGGCAGGGAGTGTGTCGAAAAATACCGACTGTCTAGTCGCTGGCGCTGCAGCGGGTTCTAAGTTGACTAAGGCACAAGAGCTTGGCGTCAAGGTTATCGATGAAGAAGCCTTGATTGCAATTCTCTCATAACTGCTCGACTAAATTAAAAAAGCTCCTTAGGGAGCTTTTTTAGTGAATGCTTGAAAATCTTTGATTTGTCGCCATATCTAGTTTACTCCCGATCGATATTAGTCGAAATCAGTTAATCAAAGGAAATGGTTTGAATTTTAGTAATATCACCTGGCTTGACGACAAAGGTCATGTAAAGCCGCCTTTAATGCTCTATCTATTGTTGGTGTTTATCGCACGAGGTTGGTGTGTGTTCGTCGCCTCTTTAACTCAGGCCAGTGATAGAGCCGCATTAGTTGAGCTGTTTTATCCGCAAAAGAGCGATTTCTTAATGGCGTTGGCGGCAGGCTTTGGGGCTGTCATTGTTTATGCTGCGGTGATTGCTGAAAGAAAACGTTCTCCTAACTGGGTCAGACCACTCTTTCCCTATATGAGATGGGCGCTAGTATTACTCTTGATCATAGATGGTGGCTTGCTGACTCAGCGCATTTTACACTCCTATTATATGTATAGCTGGAGCATAGGTTTAGATGCACTGGTACTATTTTGGAGTAGTTTGTATTTGTACCAGTCGAAGCGCTTGAAGCTCTATTTTAGTGACTGGAAAGAGAACGACGGTAAGAAATAAGCTAAAAAAAAGACGCTGCAAGCAGCGTCAAAAGAACCTTTAATTCAGAGAGTCACTCTGTATTGGTGATCCGTAGATTTACGATAAAAACCTTCTAAAGCTAAGCAACAATCATACTGCGATTACGACTTAAACTGTTAAAGGACAATTGACAGTATTGCTTCCTAAACATCATCTTCGGGGCGACCGATCTTAAGAAACAGTTTCAGTATAGGTGTGTTGGATATTGTATGCAATTTTTAAGTTTGATAATTTGACTTAAAAAGAGACAAATAACGAATATCTTATTCTAAATCGTCTATATTAAAATCACACTAACGCGTTTAATGACTTGTTTATGTATTTTAGCGTGTCATTTTTCTCTCTTTTGTCATAAAGTTGACGCTACCAAGTCAGATTAGTACTCAATAAGGATATTTGATGTACTACTGAGTCGAACATTTTTTTATCGATCAGCAAGCGTTGCTAGGGCCACTGAACCGAAAATTAATTTTGTAAGACAAGGGCGTAGGAAGCTCAATGCCTAACTTGACTAGCGGTAAACCATAAGCTTAAAACGAATGTTGGAGTGACATAGATGTCAAAGGCTGCACAGATGCAAATTCCTTTGTCAGAGTTGAAAGTGGGTATGACAGTGAAGTTACCACTTTCATGGACGGATCATCCTTTTCTATTCAATCAAATTGAAATAGAGAAAACGGCGCATATTGAGTTAATTAAGACATTAGATGTGTCTTTTGTTTACCTTATTGCTGGCTGTGAACTGTTAACCCCCCAGGCGTCCCCCAAAGTCGAAGTGACTCAAGTGATGCCTGAGCAGCTAGCTGCCGATTCCCAAATTTTAGTCAGAAAATCCATTCGCCTTGGTCAACAAAGATTTACTAAGGGGGCCAGCGACTGCCGCGCGACATTTTCAAAGATAGGTTCAGATCCTCAAGGCGCATATCGTAGTGCTGCAACTCTAGTCGAAGACTTGATGGACCATCTAAAAGAAACCGACTGTCCCCACTTAGCACTGGTTAACCCAGGTGAAGATATCTCTGTTAATCAGCATGGAGTGTCGATAGCGGTTTTATCTATGATGATAGGCCAAGCATTGTCCATGAACCATTCACAGTTACGTGATATTGCCATGGGCGCGCTGTTTCACGATATTGGTAAGCAGAAGGTGCCAGATGTGATCCGGCGTAAGAAAGGTCTGCTCACGGAACATGAAATTAACTTTTTAAATATGCACCCGAAATATGGCTACGATATGCTTGATAAGTCAGGGCTATTTCCTAGTGAGGTATTAGACATAATTTTGCATCACCATGAATGGGTCGATGGTAGTGGTTATCCTGATGGCCTAAAAGGCAAGCAGATCCCATTAACGACTCAGGTGGTGAGCTTAGTTAATGACTTTGACCACATACTAAGATCGGAGGAGGGACTAGCTCCTCAGGTCGCACTGGGTTACTTGTTTAAAAATCGTACGGGTAAACACGAAGCACAGTTGATTTCAACCTTAGTCAAAGTTTTAGGGATCTATCCTCCTGGTACTATGGTGCAGCTTAGTGATGGTGATATTGCCAAAGTCATGTTAACCACTTCCCAAGTGCAAAAGCCGGTAGTATGGAGTTGCTCCATTGACGGGCAGAAGGCAAGGTTACGCTTTTTAGCTGAAGAGCCTCATGAGATCATAGGCGTACTAAAGGTTGATGAGCTATCAACTTCTGCAGTTAAAACTCTCGATGGCAATGCAACAGTCAGTTTTTATTTTAGTAGTTTGTAGCCAAAGACTCGTAGCTAAAGACAAATTTAGCTAACAAACCGAGTTTACTTCTGCGTACATGCACTTCACTATGTTGCATATCTAAATCAAAAATTAACGATCTAAAGAGTAAGAGCATGATTAATTCTGTCTGTATTGTTGGCTGTGGCTGGTTCGGTTTACCTCTGGCTAAAGCCCTCAACGATCGTGGTGTAAAAGTGTATGGCAGTAAACGCGTTCAGTCCGAGGCGTTATTGTTAAAAGAGCAAGGAATTGAAGGTTTTAGGCTCGACTTAGATAATGATGAACAGTTAATACAAGATAAAACCGAGATATGCGAAGCCTTAAAAGCAGATTGTCTGGTTATTAATATCCCACCTGGACTAAGAAAAGATCCCCAAGCTTACCTACAGCGACTGACCAAACTCAAGCAGCTAATTACTGTTCATAACTACAAGAAACTCATCTTTGTGAGTACTACAGGTGTTTATCCGCAAGTTGATAAAGTACTTGCTGAACGCGATGCCATCGCTCACTCAGAGATAAGCGATAAGCTGTTACAGGCAGAAGCTATGTTCGCAGACTTAGATAATAGCATTATTGTTCGTTTTGCAGGTCTTGTAGGTCCTAAGCGCCATCCAGGGCGTTTCCTTGCTGGAAAAGTAGACCTTCCAAGTGCCAGCGGCGCGGTTAATTTAGTTCACTTAAATGACTGCATCCTTGCGGTTTCCGCACTATTGTTTAATGGGGGGGCGAGCGACGTTTATAATGTCTGCGCACCAGTGCACCCAACACGGCAAGCATTTTATACTCACGCCGCGAAAACGTTAGGTTTATCTGAACCACAATTTCTAGACGATGGTCTGATAACGGGTAATAACGCTGAAGTTGCTCTTGATAATGGCAGTCTTAATCACGGAACACAGATCAGCGGCAAACAGATCAGTAGTGAGAGACTGTGCTCTGAGCTAGATTTTGAGTTCCAATTTAGTGACCCTATAGATATGCTGTTAGCATGCTAACCAGTTAAGCTCGTTTATAACTCCAGAATTAATCGAATGAACGAAAGGATCGATATGAAGTTTTTCAAACAATCACTTAGTCGCACTTTTATTGTCTTTGCTCTGTTGCTAGCTCCTCTGCACAGTGCATGGGCGGCGCAATATAAAGAGGGCGTTGATTACGTCAAAATAGCAGGGATCCCAGAGAGTCATAAACCTGTGGTTAGAGAATTTTTCTCATATAACTGTGGCTTTTGCTATCGCCAAGATCCTTTCTTCGAGCAAACGGCACACCTCTTAGAAGGTGACATTCAATTTGAGCGAACCCCTGTTGGTGCGGGACGTTCAAGCTGGATATTAAGCCAAGAAGCCTACTATCTCGCGCAAAAATTCAATGTAACTAAGCAGGTGCACGGGAATATCTTCACCCGTATCCATGAAAAAGAGGGCGCCTTTACCCGTTCAGATCAGTTAAAGGACTTTTTTGTTAGCCAAGGGCTTAATGAGGCCGAGGTGGAAGCGGCGATGAACTCTACCGATGCTAAACTTGCTCTGATGAACTATGACACTCAGGCTCAACTTGCCGAAATTCGTGGCGTTCCTTCGCTTGTGGTTAATGGTCAATACCTTATTAAGGAGCAAGGAAAGACTCCGGAGGATCTAGCCGAGCTAGTTCGTTACTTAAGCTCGCTCGAGCAGCCTAAGTAGTTAATAGATGAGTCTGATGTAAATGGAGCTTATATAAAAGCACGTATAAAAGTCGCTAAGATATAAGACATCCGAATGTAAGATCAAAGTTACTTTGTTCCAATTAAACAGCCCACTTAAATGTGGGCTTTTTGTTTTCAGCCCTTTTTGTACCACTGCAAGTTGCTTAGTCTCGGTAGCTGTTTCAGCATCTGTCTTAGTGAATGCGGCGGATAATGGGCATTGATATACCATAAAGTAGGTGGTTACGTTATATTGACAGCATTGGACTCATCAAGAGTTTTATTGAAAGAGAATGCTATGCAACTAGAGACGATAAAAGAGCATATCCAGCTATGGCTATCCCGCACCGTTGGTATTGGCGCGGTAAATGAACTGTTCGAATCTTCAATCGCCATGAGCTGTGATATCGGCAATATCAGGCCAGAAAATCAAGATCGTGTGGTATGTGTGCAGGTACAAGTAACTGCATCAGACTCTTTTGTTATCGGAGTCTTGTGTGACGGCATGGGGGGCATGGCTTCTGGTGCTAATTGTGCCAGTCTCAGTATTGCTTCATTTGTCGGTAGCTGCATCAACAATCTGCAACTGCCTGTGGCGGAGCGATTGTTAAAGGCTGTAGAAGAGGCAAATTCCGATGTTTATTCATTATATAACAGTAATGGCGGTGCGACCTTATCGGCTTTTCTTTACGATAGCGACGGACACTTTGAAGCCGTAAATGTTGGTGACAGTCGTATATATGCTAATTTCGCCCACGGTATTAAGCAGTATTCTAAAGATGATACTTTTGCTGGCCAATCTGCAGATGCAGCAGGCGTCCATTTAAGTAAAGGCTTGTTGCAATATGTTGGAGTCGGACCAGATCTAAAAGCACAAATTGTAAGGCTTCCAAAGTACCGCAATATTAAGCGACTAATTTTGACATCTGATGGTGCTCACTACATTGAAGCTAATACGTTTAAGCAAATACTTAATCAGAAGTTATCAGCATCTAAGCTTTGTAGCAGACTCATTCAAGTGTCTAAATGGTGTGGTGGCTATGACAATACTTCAGTGTTAATTGCCAATGATTTACTAAACATTTTTTCTGAGCCAGATAAAACATCGTTACCAGTAGGGACGGTTAAGCTTTGGGACCCGTTTGGCGAAATACAATTCATCGGAGCGATAGCACTAGCTAACAAAGACTAACAGTCGGAAATCCATAAAGCCTAATAGGCTATTTATAAATGGCTATATGTGTTTTGTGCTGACGCTGGCTGTTTTCTGAATTCTATTGCGCTTTTTTCCTCCATTTTATTTTCCTTCTGACTCGAACCTCTCTATTGGCAAACGAAGCGAATCTGTTTGCCCAAACCTCTTCATTCGCTACACGTTTTTGCTTTTTCTATTACTACCTTGGTCTAAGGTTTTGTTTGAAATACACTCAGGGTTTACGTTAGCGTTAACATGTAACTGTCTGTTAATAGGGTGTTTTTACGTTTCGCCTGTTTAGGCTTCCGTTGGCGTTAGACTAAGGTCGCGATTGTTGTTCCCTCTGTGCTTGTTAGATTAACTCATGACTTAATATAAAAATCAGCACATGGGAGTCACTATGAGTTTTGAAAACAATGAGAAGGCAGAGGGATATTGGCGTGAGAATTTGCGTCTAGTACTTGGCTTACTAGCCATCTGGGCGGCAGTGTCATTTGGCTGCGGTATTTTATTAGTAGATGTGCTCAATGAGATCCATTTCATGGGGTTTAAGTTGGGATTCTGGTTTGCACAACAGGGTGCTATGTATGTGTTTGTGGCATTAATTTTTGTCTATGTCGCTAAAGTAAATGCATTAGACAAAAAATACGATGTTCACGAAGACTAAATCCAAACCGGCCCAACCTATACAATAAGGAATCATGAGATGGATGTACAAACACTAACATATCTGATTGTCGGGTTTACATTTGCCCTATATATCGGAATCGCGATCTGGTCTAGAGCCGGATCAACTAAAGAATTTTATGTTGCAGGTGGTGGTGTTCACCCTGTAATGAACGGCATGGCAACGGCAGCTGATTGGATGTCTGCTGCGTCATTTATCTCGCTAGCAGGTATTGTTTCTTTCGTCGGTTACGACGGCTCTGTTTACTTAATGGGTTGGACGGGAGGCTATGTACTATTAGCCCTCTGTATGGCCCCATATCTACGTAAGTTTGGTAAGTTTACCGTACCTGACTTTATCGGTGATCGTTATTACTCTCAGGCTGCACGTACTGTAGCAGTCGTATGTGCCATCTTTATCTGCTTTACTTATATCGCAGGTCAGATGCGTGGTGTGGGCGTAGTATTCTCAAGATTCCTCGAGGTCGATGTTGATACCGGTGTTTATATCGGTATGGCGGTTGTATTCTTCTACGCTGTTTTAGGCGGCATGAAAGGGATTACTTATACACAGGTTGCGCAGTACTGTGTACTTATTTTCGCATTCATGGTACCAGCAATCTTCATCTCAGTGATGATGACGGGTCATATCATTCCACAAATTGGTTTTGGTGCAGAGCTAATTGATGCAGCGGGTAATGGTACGGGGGAATATCTGTTAGATAAACTCGATGGATTGTCGACAGATCTCGGTTTCTCGCAGTATACCGAAGGCTCTAAGAGCATGATTGATGTGTTCTTTATTACGGGGGCTTTGATGTTCGGTACAGCGGGTCTACCACACGTTATCGTACGCTTCTTCACTGTACCTAAAGTGAAAGATGCTCGTGTATCAGCAGGTTGGGCGCTAGTGTTTATTGCTATTATGTACACTACAATTCCAGCGCTTTCAGCTTTCTCTCGTGTAAATATGATTGAAACCATTAATGGTCCAGAGTCTACAGGTGTCGCTTATGAAACTGCACCAGATTGGATTAAGAACTGGGAGAAGACAGGTCTAATTACTTGGGATGATAAGAACGAAGACGGCAAGATTTATTACGCAAAGGGCCCTGAAAGCGAGATGAAGATTGACCGCGATATCATGGTTCTTGCAACTCCAGAAATTGCTAACCTTCCTGCATGGGTGATTGCATTGGTCGCTGCTGGTGGTCTTGCTGCTGCGTTATCAACTTCAGCAGGTCTATTACTGGTGATTTCAACTTCGGTATCTCATGACCTATTGAAGAAAAACTTTATGCCTGATATCTCCGATAAGAAGGAGCTAATGTATGCCCGTATTGCTGCTGCGGCTGGTATTGTGATGGCAGGTTACTTCGGGATTAATCCTCCAGGCTTTGTTGCGGCGGTAGTTGCGATTGCATTCGGTTTAGCTGCGTCGTCACTGTTCCCTGCAATTATCATGGGTATTTTCTCTAAGACTGTGAATAAAGAAGGTGCTATCTCAGGCATGATTTCTGGTCTGCTATTTACTGCGTCTTACATCGTTTACTTCAAGTTTGTAAATCCAAGTGCTAACACGGCTGATAACTGGTTATTTGGCATTTCACCTGAAGGTATCGGTCTAATGGGGATGGTGATTAACTTTGCTGTGGCATTTGCTGTAAGTAAAGTGACTGCAGCTGTACCACAAGACGTTGTTGATATGGTTGAGTCAATCCGTTTCCCTAAAGGGTCGGGTGAGGCGCAAGATCATTAATTCGAGCTAGTAACATAGCAATGTAAAAGGGCGCTTCGGCGCCCTTTTTGTTTTCAGTCCTAAACCACCTACTTCAGTAGGTGGATTTCATCAATTAGGCTCTGCCTGAAGTACGTTCAATGGCATTGCGGAGTAAGGCAATGTTTAAGGACTTATAAGCACGCCGACTTTTGTTTGAAAAGAAAGTGTCCATGGAGGCTCGCTTATCGCATCCATGCGATACACGGCTTATAAGTTCATTTAAACATAGCTTATTAACTCAAGTGATACGTGAGCTTTGCTAGTGGTGCGGTACAAGCTTCTAAATCAGGGATGATTTAGTAGAGCCTATAGGGATATATTTACGGCGTCTTGTTAACGCACGGTAGGAAAGCTCCCTTTTAGGGAGTCTGCTTTATAACAGATGGGCAAAGCCACCTTCTTCAGAAGGTGGATCTTTTACTTTTTTACTCATAAACAATCTGGCCTTTAGTCGAATAGAGTAGGCAGGTAAAACCGCGATATAGTGACTTATTACCGTTTAATTGTGGGAGTGGCTTAATGGATGCCAGTGAATTACAGCCTATTTTACAGTTCTTACAACAAAGAGTGCCGTTTGATTCTCTAAATGCTGGGGCGTTATCACGCTGCTGTCATGGCTTGACTATAGGTTATTACAGTAAAGCCTCCAGTTTTGTTCCGCTAGATCCCGCTAACCCTCAGCTTTATATTGTCCGTAGTGGTGCATTTGAGGTTCGTGACAGAAATGGCGAGCTACTCGATAGGTTAGGAGAAGGCGACTATTTCGGATTTCCATCGCTTTTGTCTGGCGAAGAGGCCAGTAATCGGGTCGCTATCTTAGAAGATGGTCTGGTGTATCACCTGCCACCGGTTATATTTGATTTTTTGCGTCAGGAGAGCCGCGAATTTGATCGGTTCTTTAATCGTGCCTTTGCCAAGAGACTGCGTCATCAGGGACGATTTAAGGCTAAAGAGCTCACCACGACGAGCAGAGTCTCGACGCTTATGTCTAAGTCGCCGCAGACCATAGACATGAAGGCCAGTGTGGCGCAGGCTAGTCGATTAATGCGTACCTCTCGAGTCTCATCTGTGTTAGTTATTGATAATAACAAGCTGGTGGGGATCTTAACCGATAGGGATTTGCGTAACCGTGTATTGGCCGAAAACCACGATGGTAGCCTACCCGTACATCAGGCTATGACGACCACACCTGTGTCGATAGAGTCGAACTCATTGGTGTTCGAGGCCATGTTATTGATGAGCGAGCACAATATTCATCATCTCCCCGTCGTCGATAATGGCGTGACAACGGGGGTGGTAACCAGCACCGATATTCTACGAGGCCAGAGTTCTCAACCTTTATTGCTAATTGGAGAGATAGAGCGGCAAAAAGATCTACAAAGCCTCATTCAAGTCAGTAAGCAAATTCCCCTGCTGCTACAAAACTTAATTAGCGCAGATGCCAGAGCCGAGGAGATAGGAAGGGTGTTAACTTCAGTCACCGATGCCCTGACAAGGCGTTTAATCGTACTCAATCAACAAATTCTTGGTGAAGCGCCTATGGCTTTTTGTTGGTTAGCTTTTGGTTCGCAAGGAAGGCAAGATCAAGCCGCTTGCTCAGATCAAGACAACGGATTACTGCTTGCCCATGAGCCTGATGAAGCGGCTGAAGGCTACTTTGACGCCTTGTCGCACGCCGTATGTAAAGGCCTAGATGAGTGCGGTTATATCTATTGTCCAGGTGACATCATGGCGCAAAATCCTAAATGGCGCATGTCTCTGGATAAGTGGAAGCAAGTCTTCGAACGCTGGGTCAATACCCCAGAACCTATGGCCTTGATGCATGCCAGTATCTTCTTTGATATGCGCAGTGTCTATGGCCCGCAAACGCTATTTGATGGCTTACAAGATGCTGTGCTGAGTAACACCAAAGACAATGATATCTTTCTTGCTGGATTAACTGGGAACTCCCTGACAAGCTCACCACCATTAGGATTTTTTAGGAAATTTGTACTAGAAAGAGACGGCAGTGAAGTGAAAGGCATCGATTTAAAACATAAAGGTAATGCGTTGATAACCGATATTGCGCGAGTGTATGCGCTTTCTGCTGGGATTAAAGAGGTCAATACTGCCAAACGCATCCGGGCCTTAATGGACCAAAGTATCATTAATCGTAAAGATGCGCTTAATTTGGCCGATGCCCATGAGTTTATTGCGCATATGCGCTTGTCTAACCAAGGCTACCAATATACTCAATCTTTACCTGTGACTAACTACTTGATGCCTCAGAATCTTTCTTCCTTGGTTAGGCATCAACTAAGGGATGCATTTAAAGTGGTTCACGACGGCCAAGTTGGACTAAAGCTTAAAATGATGCGCAGTTATTAATGGTTAAGAGGTTTATCCATGTAACAAGATTGGGACTATTAATTTAGGTTGTTACTTTGAGAATGGAAAATTTGAGAAATTTATACTTAAAAACACGACTACAGTTTAATGCCTTGCTATCTCAAGATACCGTGATTAGTGGTTATCATCGCGCATTAGTGACACAGATCTCTAAGCCTTTATCGCAACTGCCCTTGATGGCAGTGGATCTGGAGATGACAGGGTTAAATAGCCAGTTCGATCAGATCTTGAGTATCGGTCTGATACCCATTCGCAACGGTTTACTGCAAGTATCCCACTCGAAGCATCTGTTGGTGAGCATAGATGGCAGCGTCGGTGACAGCGCGGTGATCCATGGAATTGTAGATAACCAATTAACCCAAGCTGTTAGCCCTAAACTGGCCATGGCGTGGTTTTTAGAGCAGACCCAGGGCCATGTGCTCGTAGCTCATCATGCACCGTTAGATCTTTGCTTCTTAAAAGCCGAAATTCAGCGCTGTTACGGTCAGACGATTCAGTTTGTTGCTATCGATACCATGGCTGTTGAGAAGAGGCGTCTGCTGATGCAGATTGATGTCATCAAAGAGGGGAGTTTAAGGCTCGATGCCTGTCGTCAACGCTATGGGCTACCTGTTTACGCAGCGCATAATGCGGCTATAGATGCGCTTGCCTGTGGAGAATTATTGCTGGCGCAGATAGCAGCAATTGCGGGAAACGATGAATTAAGTTTATTTGACTTATTAAATTAACGCTCATCTCATCAGATTACGTAAACCTCTACTTAGCTAACTACTGTCTTATTTACAGACATCATCTCTTAATCATGGTTTTAGTTACATTTTTAGTATTTTTCTTCGACAGACACTCAGATAAGTTATCTATAGTTAATTCATGCACGCCCTTAACTGGAGGATTAAATGGCATTTCCATTAATTTGGTTAGGCGCCGCAGCGGTTGGTGCGGCAATTATTGCCGAAGAGCGAGATAAGCAAAAAAAAATTGCGATGAAGCGTAAGCAAGGAAAGGCAAAAAGTGAGCATCTACAGGGGCAATCGGCAGAGCTTGCTCCTAGCATCTGGAAAACTGGCGACAAGATGGTTGCACCTGAGCCTGGCGGGATTGTTTGTTGTTTCGTATTTGGCGTGATTGAGCATACAGGTATTTGGCTTGGTGATAATACGCTGGTGGAACTTCATGGCAGTGGTTTGGTACGCGCAGTATCGATAAAGCGTTTCTTAGCAGGACGCACCGGAAGCCGTATCTATCAAGCTTGCAATCATCAGCATCAAGCCTTAATTGGTGCTCAAGTGCTCGATAGAGCAAAGCAGTCAATTTTTAGTTATCGAGACTATGACTTGTTTGATAATAACTGCCACCGTTTTGTCTGGTATTGTTTAAGTGGTGAAGAGCAACCTTTATCAAGCTTTAGTAAGCTTAACGATAAAATCGGCAACCACTTTTCTGAAGCGGTTTACTGGGATGAAGTGGATTTATACTGATTGGCATTAAATTACATTAAGTCAGCGTTAAACGCCCATAAAAAAACACCGATATGACTCGGTGTTTTTTTATTAATGCAATGCAAACTATAACGTTAGCCGCAGAAATGCTTAACCGCTTTCGCGACGAGCTCAATACCTGTTTTATCACAAGGAGGTAGCTCTGCATCGCTAGTATTAATTGGTGTGACTCTGTCACCCCATTTAATCAATGCCGCAGCAGACGTTAGACCTGCACCAAATGCACAAGATAGAATAGTTTGGTTAGGTTGAATTTTACCTTGCTCTAGGGCGTCACAGATTGCAATCGGAATGGTCGCTGCAGAGGTGTTACCGTAGTTGGCTATGTTCACAACCGCTTTCTCTTTCGGGATCTTCATGCGGCTAATTAACGTATCGATAATACGCTCGTTCGCCTGATGAGGAATAACCCAATCGATCTCTTCTTTATCGATACCGCACTTTTCGATAACTTTAGCGCTTAACTTACCCATGCCTGCGATAGCGCGTTTAAAGATCTCTTGACCGTTAAATTCTATGTAGAAATCTAAAGATGAAGCTTCAAATCTATCCATAGCCGTACCAAATCCAGCTTTAAGGATATCACGGCCATCTGGGTCGTTATTTAGCTCATAACCCAATACACCAATCGCTTCGTCAGTTGCTTCTAGCACGACAGCGCCAGCGCCATCACCGAAAAGTACGGCAGTGTCGCGACGAGACCAGTCTAAGAAAAATGAAAGACGCTCGGCACCGATCACAAGTACTTTCTTACACTGACCGCTCTTGATCTGTGAACTACCTAAGCCTAGGCCATATAAAAAGCCACTACAGGCGGCGTTGATATCAAAAGCTGCACAGGTTGCACCCACTTCAGCCTGTACGGTAGAAGCAATATTCGGGATCAGGGTATCTGGGGTCGCCGTGGCAAGAATAATCATATCTAGTTCACTACCATCGATCCCCGCTGCTGCGAGTGCTCGTTTGGCGGCAACAGAGGCCAAAGCCGACGTATCAACGTGGCTAATGTGTCTTTGGCTAATGCCTGTGCGCGGTTTGATCCACTCGTCTGAGGTTTCAATAAAAGTGGCAAGATCATGGTTTGTTAGGGTGGCAGGCGGAACACACTTTCCCCAACCAGTAATAGTGGCGTACTGCATCTAGGTATTCTCTATCAATTAAAAAGGCAGAACCTGAGCTCTGCCTTATGGGATCTGTATAAGTGAAGTTTAGCAAAAATCATGCTAATCAAACTGTGAGTTAGTCGTCTTGTTGGCTAACTAATACGCGGATCGCTTCGGCAGCGTGTATGATATGTGCGCGTAATATCTCGACAGCTTTTTCAACATCTTTCTTCTTACAATATTCAAGTATTTCACGGTGATCTTGTTGAGCCTTAGGTACACCGCTTGCAAGAAATAGTTGTAATCGAACGTAACGGTCACAACTCGTATTTAATCCTTGAACAACTTCAAGCGTGTGGGGACGATTCGCCGCACTGTAAAGGCAAGTATGGAATTGTGAGTTTAACCCACTCCAGTTTTCAACTTGATCTTTATCTTGGAAAGCTGCATCCATTTCTTGCAGAATACTCTCGGCTTGATTGAGATCTTCTTCACTTAAGTTAGGTATCGACTTCGCGAGCAAGTCGCCTTCGATCAGTGCTCGTAATTCAAAAAGTTCGGTAACATGCTCAACAGACAAGAGTGTTGCTGTTGCGCCTTTATGGGCTTCAAATTTCACTAAGCCTTCGGCTTCCAGTTGCAATAAGGCTTCTCTTACCGGAATTCGGCTAACATTTAGTTCATCAGCTAAGGCGCTTTGACGTAACGGTTTTCCCGCCGCAATTTCACCGGAAAGGATTTTTTCCCTAAGCACCACAACCACAATTTGTGTGCGAGTTTTATGGACGATAGGTGTTGTTCTGCTCATAGTTCCCGATTTTTTTGTTATTTATACAAGTTGATCCGTCCTAGGTTACCGCTAATGCCATTATAATGAAAGGGAAACCATAGGTTTCCCTTTCACATTTGACATACTTAAAACGTGATGACGCCAGTTTGGCCTTCAATAACGCGAGTCGGTAATAGCGCTTTTGGCATATTCTGATAACAAATAGCTCGCTCGAATCGTGCCATTGCAGCTGAACCGACTGAGGTTGTACGGCTATCGGTACTGGCTGGGTATGGGCCACCGTGGTTCATTGTGTGGCACACCTCAACGCCTGTAGGCATCTGGTTGAAAATTAAACGGCCAACATTGAAGGCTATAGCTTCAATTAGGGTTCTATTTTCTGTGATTTCAGACTCTAAACCGTGTACTGACGCGGTAAGCTGCCCTTCAAGTTGTTCGGCAATAGACTGCATCTGTGCGCGATCATCACACTCAACTAGCACTGCACATGGACCGAACACTTCCTGCTGAATGTCATTTGATGCGATAAAATCTGCAGCTGTCACTTTTAATGCAGTTGGGCGGGTAAAGTGGTTAGCTGGCGAAGACTCACCTTGAGCGATAAGCTCTACTTTTGGATTGGCTACTAGCGCTTCAATTTGCGCTTGATATGTGCTGGCGATTCCAGCTGTCAGCATGCTAGCCGCGCTTTGAGATGCGATATCTTGTGCCAGAGTTGCCTTGTAGCGGTTAAGTGCTTCACCTTTTACAGCGACTATCACTCCAGGGCTAGTACAGAACTGCCCGTGTCCCATCAACATAGATTGAACTTGAGTCGATGCTAAGCTTTCAGCTTGCTCTTCTAAGATCTCAGCTAAGATAAATTGCGGGTTGATTGAACCTAACTCGCCATAAAATGGGATAGGTTCAGCACGTGCGGCACATAGATCAGATAAGATGCGGCCTACCTTGAGTGAACCAGTAAAGCCTACAGCCTTGATGGCAGGATCTTTGACCAGTGTAGTTGACACCTCAGGTGCAAAACCTTGTACCAGATTAAATACGCCGTTTGGCATATCGCACTTAACTGCAGCACGCTCGATTGCGCGGCTGACTAATTCACTGGTTGCGGCGTGTGCAGGATGGCCTTTAACTACAATCGTACAGCCAGCAGCGAGGGCCGATGCTGTGTCGCCACCCGCAGTTGAAAATGCAAGTGGGAAGTTAGATGCACCAAAAACAGCAACAGGGCCTAGTGGAAGGGTTGTCAGTCTTGTATCTGGCTTTGGTAGTGGCTGTCTTTCTGGGTTAGCCAGATCCACATAGCGGTTATCAATTGGGTTTCTAAGGTTGCCAGCGAATAATCTTAGTTGACCACAAGTACGCCCTGTCTCGCCTTGAAGACGCGCCATTGGTAGACCGGTTTCCAAGTGAGCCGTCTCGGTAATTGCTGCTATGTCAGCTTGAATTTCATCGGCAATCGCTTCAAGAAATTCTGCGCGACGAGTCGGCGCTAGGCTACGGTATTGAACAAAAGCTTTCTTAGCCGCAGCCGTTGCACTTTCAACCACAGCCTGGCTTGCGTTTGCAAAGCGCCATGTGAGTGCTTCGTTGGTCACAGGATTAGTACTGTTAAAGTCGGTTGATTCGTTAGTCCATGCACCATTGATAAAATGTTGGCCTGAAATTGCAACTTGGGTTAAATCTGTCATGTTTGCTCCTGAGTGTTAAAGCTCAATTAGAAATTCTATAGGGTTACACTACCTGGAAACCGAATGCATATGGGTCGTTATCATCTACAGTAATGGCATTCTTGCCGATGATCCGTGCCCAGCCTTTGATACTTGGCATTATCGCCTTGTGATCGCCGACTGTCGTTTCAGCTTCGATACGGCCGACAAATTGGCTGCCGATAATGCTTTCATGGGTGTATTCATCGCCAACGCTCAACAGACCTTTGGTATAAAGCTGTGCAAGACGCGCGCTGGTGCCTGTTCCGCAAGGCGAACGGTCGATAGCTTTATCGCCGTAGAAAACGGCATTAGCACCGTCGGAACCATCGCTGATGGTATCTCCAGTCCAAAGCACGTGGCTAACGCCGTTCACGGTTGGGTCATCTGGGTGTATGCAGCTCAATTGTTGCTGCGCCACTTCTCTAACTATCGGACTCCACTTTAAAATATCACCTGCACTCCAGTGACGAAGGCCCGGAAAGTTTGCTTGGGGATCGACGATAACGTAATAGTTACCACCGTATGACACATCGACCTTGAGCGTGCCGAGTCCTGGAATGTCTAGGATTTGATCTTGATGAGCTAAGTAAGCAGCAACATTATAAATTTTCACCCAATCAACTTTTTCACCTGTTTGTTGGTAGTCGATTTTTATCTGTCCTGCTGGAACATCGATAATCAATTGCCCAGGTGTCTTTGCTGTAAGTAAGCCCGACTCAATAGCGGCCGTGATAGTGCCTATGGTGCCATGACCGCACATAGGTAAGCAGCCACTGGTTTCGATAAAAAGGATTGAGGCGTCGGCGCTGTCTGAACAAGGAGGGTAAAGAAAAGCACCTGACATCATGTCGTGGCCGCGAGGTTCAAACATCAAGGCTTTACGGATCCAATCATACTCACGAAGAAAATGTTGGCGTTTATCGCTCATGTTATCGCCGAGAAGGTGAGGATGGCCGCTGGTAACTAATCTGACTGGGTTGCCACAGGTATGAGCATCAACGCAAAAAAACGTGCCTTTTAGCATGTAAAACACTCCATTGTTATCGTTATTGATAAAGTGATCAAAGCCAGTCGTTTAATTTGCATTAAACGGCTGGCTTTATAAACATCAAACTTTAATTAGTCGATGTTGTACGTGTCTAAATCGATGCGAGCCTCAAGTGCATGAGCAATCACTTGCTGAACTTATGCACGCTCTTCACCGATAAGTGTAAGACGAGGTAGACGTACGTTTTCGCTACCTCGGCCAACGATTTGCTCTGCAAACTTGATACATTGAACTAGCGTCGGGATAGTATCTAGACGTAGTAGTGGCATAAACCAAGGGTAGATTTCACGCGCTTCTTCAATACGACCAGCGCGAGCTAGCTTGTAACACCTTGGCAATTCACTTTTATATTAAGCCTCTATTACTGCTATGCAGCGTTTGGAGTTAGGCGTTGATTGGTATATTGTATACGCATGTGTTCAAATTGAAACCCTTTTGTTTAGGGAATGTATCTGAATTTTTACTACTAAAATCACAAGAATTATTGTATACAATATCCAAATGTTAACTCTGGAGCAATAAAAATATGCAGTCGATCACTATAACCCCTGATTTATCGAGCAATTTCAAAGATTTTGTCACCATAGATGCTCACACCGAAGGGGAGCCGTTGAGGGTTATTATTTCGGGATATCCAGAGATCAAAGGTTCAACCATCTTAGAGAAGCGCCAATATGTGCAGCAAAATCTTGATACTTATCGCAAATTGTTAATGCATGAGCCAAGAGGTCATGCAGATATGTACGGTGCACTTATTACTGAAGCTGTTACCGAAGAGGCCGATTTTGGTGTGCTTTTCCTGCACAATGAAGGTTATAGCAGCATGTGCGGACACGGAATTTTGGCCTTAGTTAAGGTGATGTGCCAAACCGATTCTATCGATTTAGGGCTAGAGCCACGCACCATTAAAATCGATTCACCAGCGGGTTTGATTACCGCCAAGGCTTATCGAGATAGCCAAGGGAAAATTCAAGCCAGCTTTAAAAATGTCGACTCTTGGGCCGATGCATTAAATTGCAGTGTTAACGTCGAAGGCTTTGGCGAGGTTAACTATGATATAGGCTTTGGTGGAGCGTATTATGCGTATGTCGACGCTGACGAGCATGGTATAAGCTGTGGTCAAGATAATGTTGCACAGCTTATCGATGTAGGAAGGCGAATTAAGCATGCTGTGATGGCATCACATACGTTAGTGCATCCGCTTGAAGAGGACTTGAGCTTTTTATATGGCACCATCTTTACCTCTAAGAAGGTGACCAATCCTGAGGCGCACTCCCGCCATGTGTGTATTTTTGCTGATGGGGAGGTGGATCGTTCACCTACAGGTACAGGGGTTTCTGCTCGGGTGGCGCTACTATACGCTAAAGGCGAGGTAGCCTTAAATACACCGATAATGATTGAAAGCATTGTGGATGGCAGAATGATTGTTAGTGCATCGGCTGAGTCAGAGTTTCACGGCAAGCAAGGGGTGATCCCTGAGGTTTCTGGTCGCTCTTTTATTACCGGTAAGCACCAGTTCTTTATCGATCCTGACGATGTGTTCCAAAATGGCTTTATGTTGCGTTAATCGTGTCAAAGATAATTGAGTGGAGAAAAAGCTTATGAATAATGCTCAACCTGACACACTGACCGTTGTAGGTGCTGGAATTGTGGGATTAGCCGCCGCAATTGAATTACAGCGGGCAGGTTTTAACGTTACAGTGGTGGATAAAGAGGGGGCCGGCACGGGAGCCTCTAAGGGCAATGCGGGTCATTTTGCAACCGAACAAGTATTCCCTTTAGCTGATCCGGCCATGTTACCTAAACTACCGGGCATGCTGCTGGACCCACTAGGGCCGTTTCGCATTCAACCTAGATACTTTTTAAAGGCGTTACCTTGGTTTTTGCGTTTTTTACACAATATGCTGCCTTCACGAAGAGTTCAGAATAGCCGAGCGATTAAAGCACTTAATCAAGATTCAATCGCTGCGATGAAGTCCCTTACTGCGTTTTGTGGCTGTGAAGAGCTGCTCACCTTGAACGGTAGCTTGCTGGTATTTGAAGGTACTCCGTTGCAGGAAGTACAGAAAGAGTTTCGCGCTTATGCCGATGCAGGGGTGGAACTGCAGTTACTTTCTGGAGACGAAGTCAGAGCGCTAGAGCCATCCTTGACGACTAACATCACCAATGCCCTGTACTTTACTCATGTTGGTCATACAGAAGATCCCTATCGTTTATGTTTGGCACTTGAATCCAAATTTAAAGAGATGGGCGGGAAGGTTGTTACCGAAGAGCTAGTTAAGATCAATACCTCTAATACAGATCCGAGCATTACCTTAGAGACTAACTCGGGTAGCCATAAAACCGAATGCCTGATAATCGCATCGGGGGCTTGGTCGAAACCTTTTGCTAAGCAGCTGGGGTACTCGGTACCTTTGGAATCAGAGCGGGGCTACCATTTGATGATGCCACAGCTTAGCCGTTTGTCACGTCCGGTAGCTTCTTATAACCGTAAGTTCATCATCACTCCTATGCGTGATGGCACTCGGCTAGCGGGCACCGTTGAGTTTGGTGGATTAAAAGCACCATTAGTCGAGGCGAGAGCAAATTGTTTGTTTCCTCATGCTAAAGCACTGCTGCCAGAGCTGTTTGCTGATGCGACAGTTGAGGACGGTGTGCGTTGGATGGGCTTTAGACCTTCTATGCCTGATAGCCTGCCAGTTCTAGGGCGTAGTCAAAAGCAATCTAATGTGTTCTTCTCATTCGGTCATCAACACTTAGGGCTGACTTGGTCGGCGATTACGGCAAAGTTATTGGCCCAAGAGGTGCTAGGTAAACAAGCCGATATTGACTTAAGCCCCTATAGAATCGATAGGTTTAGTTAGAGCCTGCTATATGCTGTTTTGTAGACGTTGATTTAAAAATGGAGTTTTAAATGAATAAGTTTTAAAAGTTAATCTTTATCGAGAGTAAGCAGAACAACTAGCATATTTCTAATCGATGTTTAGTAGCTAATTTTTTGCACCAATTCAGCCACTTTTTTGGCGGATAGCACAGCACCTTCGTGAAGGCCGTCATAGAGGTAGGCGCCGACATGGTAGGTGTGATTGTCACCATTGTTATCGATTATGTTACGGCGATGACGAAATGCATCGACAGTATAAAGTGGCGTGTGGTGCTCAAATGTTTGAATGATTTTTTCTTTCGCGATCAGAGCGTCAATATTGAAAGCCAGACTATATTGTTGCTGTGGCGCTAAGTTACAGATCCGATTAAGGCTAGCGTTATAACCCCAGCCAGCCTGAGTTTGGAAAAAATCGAATTCTGACGGATGCGTTATCCCAAAACGCTGGTATACCCGAGGGTCATTGTGGAGCACGGTTTTGGCCGTGTTTTTCTTCCAGGGAGAGAAGTAAACAAGTTCAGCTGCACTTGGATCGGATAGAAGTGTAAGTACCAGATCTGGGGGAACGGCTAAGACTAGCTTGTCGAAATGCTCACGGGAGTCATCGTTAAATAGCAGTGTGACGCAATTATTAGAGCGATTCACTGATTTTATATTCGCATTTACAATAGCTTCTCCGTTTATGCGTTGTTCAATTTTCTCTATATAACTGTAGACTCCGCCATCTATACGTTTCCAGTTGGCCCAAAAATATCGCCTAAAAATATTAAATGCTAACTCCGCAGGCACTTTCATGGTGGCTTTATAGGGGATAGAGAAACAGTACATAGTAAATAACTTTAACCAGGTATTGTTGACCTGATGTTGACTGACAAAATCGGCTAAAGGCTTATTTTTAAGTGATGACAGTGGCTTGAAGTGTGTTTGCAATAATAGCCTGTTGGCAGAGAGGTAAACGCAAATAAGTTTGAAGAACTCAACTATAAGTGACAAGCCCTTGGTATTTCCAGTGATCATAGTGGGTGAGAGAAAGCGTTTCTTATTGCGCTTAAACAGAGCCGACCCCACAGTTAAGGGCTTAAGTTCAACGTCGAGCTCATCCATTAGAGATATGAAATGTTTAAAGTTACTCGAGAACTCCACCACACCGCCTTCAAGAGTTAACTCAGGGGCCATGTTTGCGACTTTTACATTCTTATTTACCGTGCGTATATGCCCGCCCAGTATGGATTGCTTCTCATATACGGTTACATGGTGCCCTTGCTTGCTCAGGTAGTAGGCGGTAATCATACCGCTGGCCCCGCCACCTATAATCGCAAACTTCATTATTTTCCCCCATATTCGTAAGTGCGGTGTGGTTATCGTTAAATTATAGAATACGCTCTCCGCTCAGGTGCTGGTATAGCTTAGCTCCGGTCCAAAATGTACCTGCAAAGCCTGCGTATCCTGATGAGGCGTTACAAAAGTAGAGCCCTTTAAGCGAGCTGTTATGATTTAAACGCCATAGATTGAAATTACTGGGAGTCATCGCTGAACCATATGAGTTACCTTCTGGGCACCAGCAGAAGTCTTCATTTGTCGTCGGGCTACCCGTGCTCTTATAGGTTAAGTGTTCCCGAAAGTTTGGAACGTAATGCTCCTCTACAGTATTCACAATAGCATCTAATATTGCTCTTTTCTTCTGTCTATAGGCCCTCGGATCCCGCGACTTTAACGCCTTAAAATACTGGTAATCTGCGACAGTAACGAACTCGATGATCTGATGACCCTCTGGTCTATCGGAAGAATCTTGGGTTAAAAATCCGGGGGTGGACATTGCAAAACTTGGGGCAGAGTAATCATGTTGGTTATACATGGCATCGAAGGCTAGATTGAGATCCTTATGATTAGAGTGAAAAATATTCCATCTGCCAAAGCCGTAGTCCTCAAGATTAATATCTTTAACGGCGCAGTAGGCCATAAAGTTAGAAGCTGAATAGTCATAGTCCAATTGTCTTCTAAGTTTTAAAGAGAACTTTTCTATGCCGATTAGGTGGGCAGCTTTTTTAGGATCCATATTACAAATAGTGCACTTTGCGTCATAGCGCAGCGTGATATTGGTTGTCAGATCTGTCGCTTCAACTGCCACTACTCGATCATTCTCCAAAACAAAATTGTCGACCTGAGTTTGGTAGATGATCTGTCCGTCGTTAGCTTCAATAGTGTCGACTAAGCTTGTTATCACATGTTCGAAATGATGAGTGGGGTAATAAGCTCCCCTCTGATAACCGGTAAACAGTAGCACCCAGGCACAAAATGAAAGCTGATTAGGGGGAAGTAAAAAATCTGGCCACTGCAATGCTAGTAATGTTTGTGCTTCCAGTGGCAGCTTATGTTTGTCAAACATCTGCTGCAGAGTAAACTTGATATTCCGGTATGCGGTTGCGGCTTGTTCTAGATTTTTAAGGATATTTTTAAATCGCTCGTCACCGGACAGCACGCCGAGTCCATTTGCCGTTCGCCTGACCTCATTGATGAAGGTGGTGCATTGCTTAGAATGTTTAGGAAACAGCTCCTTAAGCCTTGAAAGCAGTAGATCGGAGTCATAGGGAATATCGAGTTGATACTCAGGCATACGCATATGATCGAAGCCTTGAGGATCGAATGATTCGAAAGTGACCTGTTCCTCTAATTGCAGCTTTTTAAGAACGTTGTTGACTGTATCACCTTCACCACAATTCCAGACGTAGTGAAGCTGGGCATTGAATTTGTAATGCTTTGCGATAGGGAAAGTATGGCCAAATCCGCCGGGGTATTCATGTGCCTCTAGTATCACGACCTTCTTACCAGACTTTGCACTCAGCGCGGCGAACACTAATGCGGATAGTCCACTACCGACTATTAAATAGTCTGTATCCATTATCGACTCCATCTGCTGGTGGCGAGATTCGTTAGTTTCACTTTTTGGGACTAGAAAACACAGTGCCTTTAATTGTAGTTTGCGAGTTGATAGCCAGCAAATACGAGTATGATTTTAAGAGTGGGTTATGAGTTTGATTAGAATTTAAGTAAATATAGATTTTCGTCTCTTGAGCTTGTGTATTCTACAATGGCTATATTGTCGTTGGTATTAAGGTTACTCATGGATAAAATTGCAATGGATAGGTCTCAAGAGGTTCTCCTTCAAATTACAAAAATAGTCGAAACAGAATGCAGTCAGGATGCGAGTGCGTTACTAGATGAGGGTTTTGTTTTGCTCGCTGTAAATACCAACGTGTTTGAAGATAGTGAGAATCGCTTTGTCTATGCTTTAGGCTTTCCCAAACCGTTAGATAAACTCAGTGATTGGGCCAAGTCGAACTTTTAGCCACTATTTACTAGATAGGGATATATAAACGGATGATGTTGAGACTGAACCTGTTATTGATGTCTAATGCTTGCATTAAATTTGCATTAAATTTGCATTATTAGCCTGATTTATGTGAAAACATAGCTAACAATCTGAACGGATAATAGAAAAAGGCACAACAAAGTACCAGTAATAGGCCAGCCTCGTCGGTTAATCGTCTTGTCTGTAGCGGTTTGGCGCTGAACACGCCAAAGTGACAGATTAACTAAAGCGAAAATAATTAGAATAATAAAGCTGGTGGTTTTGGCCAGTGTGACTAGGGGAAGCCAAAGTGCGAAAAAGCACACTATTGCGGTAATGATAATGGTGGCGTTGATTGGAGTTTGGGTTTTGCTGTTCACCTTAGCGAAAAAAGCGGGTGAGCGTCCTTGGCGAGCCATACCGTAAAGAACACGAGCTGCCATGATTATCTGAACGAGTATGCCGTTTAGAATTGCAAATAGACTGATGATGCCGATTAAGGTACCCGCCATGGGATGGTGGGGGAGCAGGATATCTTTAAGTGGAGCATCTGAGGCCGCAAGTTGATCTAAGGGAAGAGAGAAGACTGCGACTAGTGCAACAATGACATAGAGTAAGCTAGCACTAATGAATGCCAGTATTATTCCCCTTGGCATGGTTTTGCTTGGAGACTTAACCTCTTCAACAATGTTGACCATATCTTCAAAGCCGATAAAGGCATAAAAAGCGAGAAAAGCGCCGCTGAGGACACCTCCTAAAACGAGTGAGCTTTCTGGAATAAAAGCTTGCTG
The DNA here is from genome assembly GCF_000018285.1 of Shewanella pealeana ATCC 700345. NCBI lineage: Bacteria > Pseudomonadati > Pseudomonadota > Gammaproteobacteria > Alteromonadales > Shewanellaceae > Shewanella > Shewanella pealeana. The sequence goes on from NC_009901.1 coordinate 2,077,641, forward strand.
TATATCTATGGAGGCCGGAAGCGCGCTGCCTGCAATTGTAATGACCAGCAAAAGCCCGAATACTTCAATGACAGTTAACAACGCTGTGAGCCAGAGTGATTCAGCAATACCCCATATCGCAATGAGTCCGAGTAATAGCAGCATAACTGAAATGCTGACATGGCGAGGGATCTCGACAAAATGGGCTAAGTAGCCGACAAAACCATTTATGAGTGTTGCGGATGAGACTATGCCAGTAAACACCACAAGGTAACCAACAATGATGCCGTAATAACGGCGGTGAAAGCCCTGCTCAACATAACAGGCTTCACCAGCGCTTTGAGGAAAGCGAGATACTAGCTCACAGTAACTGAGCGCAGTAACATAGGCAATGATAGCGGCAACAATAAAGGAGAGCGGGGCGAGCATACCTGCATTGGCTGCTACTTTTCCGACTAATACGTAAACCCCTGCGCCGAGCATGGTACCTAAGCCATAAAGTGTCAGCAGGGGCAGGCCTATCTTTCGCGCCAATGGGCTATCAGTGGCAGAAGAGGAGCGGGGTGTTCTCAGTTGAGATTTGTGAGCTTGCATGAGAATGGATATTCGCTGATTAACAAGTACTACTTTTAGTCTAGTACATCGCGTCCATTGTTTTGGGCGCTATAGGGTGCTAAACAAGGGGGGAGAGCTAAGCGCAATAAAATGAACTGTCACTCTCATTGCACCTAACTCTAACTCTAACTTTAATTCTAACTTTATTGCTGGAACTGGATTGCTTTAGGCTCCCATACAGTCTTCAATCTCTTCTATCGTTCTTGGTACATGGACTGACAGGTTCTCAAAGCCTGTTTCGGTGACCAAAATATCATCTTCGATACGGATCCCCATACCGCGATACGCTTCTGGTATATCTATGGCATCTTTCGGAAAATAAATACCTGGCTCAATGGTAAACACCATGTCAGCTTCGAGTGTGCGCCAGTGACCTTCATTGTCATGATAGGGGCCAACATCATGAACATCCATGCCTAACCAATGGCCAGTCTTATGTACGGTAAAGCGCTTATAACTCTCACTTGCCATGATCTCCTCAATAGTACCTTCTAGGAGACCAAGCTCTTTAAGCCCCTCAGCCATCACTTGCATGCATGTTTCATAAAGAGTATTCCAAGCTGCTCCTGGACGTACTTTTTCGATGGCTTGATCTAACGCATTTAGCACTAATTGATAGATAGCTTTTTGCTCCGGAGTAAAGCGGCCATTAACCGGGTAACTGCGGGTAATATCTGCGGCGTAATGTTTGAATTCACCGCCAGCATCGATAAGCAGCATCTGTCCGTCAGATAATTCGCAGCAGTTCTCTTCATAATGCAGACAACAGGCGTTATTGCCGCCGGCGACAATACTAGGGTAGGCGACATCGTTACAGCCATGCTTTGCGATAGTAAAGTCAAATAATGATGAGAGCTCTCGTTCATTAACGCCAGGTTTACAAGCCTGCATGACCGCCTTATGGCCAAAGGTGGATGCGGCAACTGCCGAGCGTATTCTAGCGAGTTCGTCATTGGATTTAATCACCCGCTTAGTGTGTAACAGCTCTGCCAAAGGTTTTATCGAGGTGAAGTGCTTAGGTGTATCAAAAGAGCAATGATGTCGTTGATGGTTAGCCCAGCTAATGAGTTGCGACGAGAAGCGCCCCAGTTCATCACTTACATAGATAGTGTTAATACCTTGCAGAAGTGGCAGCAGGGTGTGTTCGAACTCAGCAACGCTGTACGCCTTATTAGCACCGTGCATTTCTACAGCGCCTTCAATTCCCGCTCGCGCACCAAAGCTAACCTCTTGAGCAGGGTCTTTTGGCCGACAAAATAAAATGTACTGGTTAACATCTCCTTTAATAAGTAATGCAATGGCATCGGGTTCATCGAAACCCGTTAAGTAGAGAAAGTCGTTATCTTGTCTAAAATGGTATTTGATATTTTTGCTACGCACTTTCTGTTGATAGCCTGCAATAAGCACTAAACTGTTATTTGGTAACTGCTCGAGCAGTTCGGAGCGTCTTTGATGGTAGATATTAGACATCTTATTATTCCATAGCGGTTAATTGAATCTGCTGCAGTCTATAAAATTTAAGACTGTATATTTTATTCATTACACGTTATTAGCTGCTTTATAGCAAGTTCACGGTGCATTTTGTTGTAATGAGTGAAATAATAATAGTCATTGCATATATAGAGAGAATGTATTGTGAATCGAGCGGTATTTTTAGACAGAGATGGCGTTATCAATCTAGACCATGGTTATGTACACCAAGTTGACGATTTTGAATATATAGACGGTGTGTTTGACGCGTGTGCATCTCTTAAAGAGATGGGATATTTGCTTGCTGTTGTTACCAACCAATCAGGGATTGCTCGAGGAATGTACAGTGAAGAACAGTTTCATTCATTGACAGAGTGGATGGATTGGAACTTTGTCGATAAAGGCGTTGAGCTAGACGGCATATATTACTGTCCTCATCATGCTGAAAAGGGCGTTGGCGAATATAAGATTGATTGTGATTGCCGCAAACCAAAACCTGGCATGCTTAACTCAGCTGCACAATTCTTAAAAATCGATTTATCACAGTCTGTCATGGTCGGTGATAAGCGTGACGATATGTTGGCTGCTGAGGCCGCAGGTATACCGACACGAATTCTTGTTAGAACAGGTAAATCTGTTACCGATGACGCGATTGCTGCTGCGACTGTCGTTTTAGATTCAATTGCAGATGTCCCCGCATATCTTTCGAGTCAAGCTTAGCTCGTAAAGAATAGCTGTAAAGAGTTATCGACGAGGATTAGACTTCGAATGTATACGCCTCTAGCTCTAGGGGCGTTATTGTTTCTAGCCCAGAACATCGACTTTAGGTTCTGGAGTCTTCCATTTATAGCTCATCTCTTAATAAAGAAAATATTCTATATCAACGGTCAGCCTACAAACCCGGCCGTTAATTCGGCTGTCATGCTGTTTAAAACAGCGTATCGTGCAAATGCTATTCATTTGATTCGAATATTCTAATTATATTAAGAAAGCCCCTTGTGCTTTAGCATAGCATCCCTATAATGCGCATCCACTGACACGGCACAGCAGGCCTAGTGTGCTTAGCAAAAGCTAAGTAGAACAGGACTTGCAGCTAAATCAGACACTCTTATTAAGTAAGAGTTAGAGGTTCAAAAATCGAAAGAAATTTGAACTTGGTGAAGAGCAGTTTAAGAGCTAATCGCAGCGATGGATATTCACGTTAGTGTATAAGGCATCAGAGCTTTGAAACTTCTTAAAATAAACGCTTGACGCCATCAACGGGAAGTGTAGAATACACAGCCCAAGCCAACGACCTAGCGTCCTAGGCTGCTAACTGAGAGACTTCTTCGTAACAGAATGGGTTCTCAATAGGATTAGCATCGCTCTTTAACAATATGACAAGCAAATCTGTGTGGACACTCACAGAGATTAAGTTATTCGAAATTGCCTCTTCTTTCTAGTAAAGAGTGAGACAATCAAAAATTACTTAATGAATGAGTGTTCATAGCAATATGAAAAAGTTTGATTCTACTTTTTAAAGTGGAAACAAATCACAGAATTCGTTGAGCCGCTGATTTAGCCTTACTTGTAAGGTGGAAGAAGCAAAAAAAACTTTAATTGAAGAGTTTGATCATGGCTCAGATTGAACGCTGGCGGCAGGCCTAACACATGCAAGTCGAGCGGTAACACAAGGGAGCTTGCTCCTGAGGTGACGAGCGGCGGACGGGTGAGTAATGCCTAGGTATCTGCCCAGTCGAGGGGGATAACAGTTGGAAACGACTGCTAATACCGCATACGCCCTACGGGGGAAAGGAGGGGACCTTCGGGCCTTCCGCGATTGGATGAACCTAGGTGGGATTAGCTAGTTGGTGAGGTAATGGCTCACCAAGGCGACGATCCCTAGCTGGTCTGAGAGGATGATCAGCCACACTGGAACTGAGACACGGTCCAGACTCCTACGGGAGGCAGCAGTGGGGAATATTGCACAATGGGCGAAAGCCTGATGCAGCCATGCCGCGTGTGTGAAGAAGGCCTTCGGGTTGTAAAGCACTTTCAGCGAGGAGGAAAGCTCAAGCGTTAATAGCGTTTGGGTGTGACGTTACTCGCAGAAGAAGCACCGGCTAACTTCGTGCCAGCAGCCGCGGTAATACGAGGGGTGCAAGCGTTAATCGGAATTACTGGGCGTAAAGCGTACGCAGGCGGTTTGTTAAGCAAGATGTGAAAGCCCCGGGCTCAACCTGGGAACTGCATTTTGAACTGGCAAACTAGAGTCTTGTAGAGGGGGGTAGAATTTCAGGTGTAGCGGTGAAATGCGTAGAGATCTGAAGGAATACCGGTGGCGAAGGCGGCCCCCTGGACAAAGACTGACGCTCAGGTACGAAAGCGTGGGGAGCAAACAGGATTAGATACCCTGGTAGTCCACGCCGTAAACGATGTCTACTCGGAGTTTGGTGTCTTGAACACTGGGCTCTCAAGCTAACGCATTAAGTAGACCGCCTGGGGAGTACGGCCGCAAGGTTAAAACTCAAATGAATTGACGGGGGCCCGCACAAGCGGTGGAGCATGTGGTTTAATTCGATGCAACGCGAAGAACCTTACCTACTCTTGACATCCAGAGAATTCGCTAGAGATAGCTTAGTGCCTTCGGGAACTCTGAGACAGGTGCTGCATGGCTGTCGTCAGCTCGTGTTGTGAAATGTTGGGTTAAGTCCCGCAACGAGCGCAACCCTTATCCTTATTTGCCAGCACGTAATGGTGGGAACTTTAGGGAGACTGCCGGTGATAAACCGGAGGAAGGTGGGGACGACGTCAAGTCATCATGGCCCTTACGAGTAGGGCTACACACGTGCTACAATGGTCGGTACAGAGGGTTGCGAAGCCGCGAGGTGGAGCTAATCTCACAAAGCCGGTCGTAGTCCGGATCGGAGTCTGCAACTCGACTCCGTGAAGTCGGAATCGCTAGTAATCGTAGATCAGAATGCTACGGTGAATACGTTCCCGGGCCTTGTACACACCGCCCGTCACACCATGGGAGTGGGCTGCACCAGAAGTAGATAGCTTAACCTTCGGGAGGGCGTTTACCACGGTGTGGTTCATGACTGGGGTGAAGTCGTAACAAGGTAGCCCTAGGGGAACCTGGGGCTGGATCACCTCCTTACCTATACGACTAACTTAATAGTTGTTGAGTGTTCACACAGATTGCTTGTTTGTCTCTACTTTGTAGGGATGAGCGACGAAATATCCTACTTCACGTAGTTGATATCGTTCTTTAAAAATTTGGAAAGCTGATAGTAATAATCGAAAGATTATTGCGAAATTAAAAAATTGAGTTCTAAAAACACTTAACATTAAGTGTCTTAGCTCGTTATTTAACATTAACTTGTTGGATGATGAGATAAAAATTCTAATTTTGGCGAAAGTAGAAACCATTAGTTACGATACGGCTGTTGTGAGCTTACCCGCTCAGAACAACGGATAACCTCATAGAGACTTATTTGGGTTGTATGGTTAAGTGACTAAGCGTATATGGTGGATGCCTTGGCAGTCAGAGGCGATGAAGGACGTAGTAACTTGCGAAAAGCGTTGGCGAGCTAGTAACAAGCATTTGAGCTAACGATGTCCGAATGGGGAAACCCACATGCATAAGCATGTATCACTACATGAATACATAGTGTAGTGAGGCGAACCCGGGGAACTGAAACATCTAAGTACCCGGAGGAAAAGAAATCAACCGAGATTCCCCTAGTAGCGGCGAGCGAACGGGGATTAGCCCTTAAGCGTAGAGGGTGTTAGTGGAATGTGTTGGAAAGCACAGCGGCACAGGGTGATAGCCCCGTACATGAAAACTAACTTTACGTGAAAACGAGTAGGACGGGACACGTGACATCCTGTTTGAACATGGGGGGACCATCCTCCAAGGCTAAATACTCCTGACTGACCGATAGTGAACCAGTACCGTGAGGGAAAGGCGAAAAGAACCCCTGTGAGGGGAGTGAAATAGAACCTGAAACCGTATACGTACAAGCAGTGGGAGCGGTTCTTGAGACCGTGACTGCGTACCTTTTGTATAATGGGTCAGCGACTTACATTTTGTAGCAAGGTTAAGCGAATAGCGGAGCCGTAGGGAAACCGAGTGTTAACTGCGCGTTTAGTTGCAAGGTGTAGACCCGAAACCGAGTGATCTAGCCATGGGCAGGTTGAAGATTGAGTAACATCAATTGGAGGACCGAACACACGTATGTTGAAAAATGCGGTGATGACTTGTGGCTGGGGGTGAAAGGCCAATCAAACTCGGAGATATCTGGTTCTCCTCGAAAGCTATTTAGGTAGCGCCTCGTACGAATACCATTGGGGGTAGAGCACTGTTAAGGCTAGGGGGTCATCCCGACTTACCAACCCTTTGCAAACTCCGAATACCAATGAGTACTATACGGGAGACACACGGCGGGTGCTAACGTCCGTCGTGAAAAGGGAAACAACCCAGACCATCAGCTAAGGTCCCAAAGTTATTGCTAAGTGGGAAACGATGTGGGAAGGCTTAGACAGCTAGGATGTTGGCTTAGAAGCAGCCATCATTTAAAGAAAGCGTAATAGCTCACTAGTCGAGTCGGCCTGCGCGGAAGATTTAACGGGGCTAAGCAATACACCGAAGCTATGGGTACTAGTGTTTACACTGGTGCGGTAGAGGAGCGTTCTGTAAGCCGTTGAAGGTGAAGGGGTAACCCACACTGGAGGTATCAGAAGTGCGAATGCTGACATGAGTAACGATAAAGGGGGTGAAAAACCCCCTCGCCGAAAGACCAAGGGTTCCTGTCCAACGTTAATCGGGGCAGGGTGAGTCGACCCCTAAGGCGAGGCCGAAAGGCGTAGTCGATGGGAAACGGGTTAATATTCCCGTACTTCTGCTAACTGCGATGGAGAGACGGAGAAGGCTAGGCTAGCGCGGCGTTGGTTGTCCGCGTTTAAGGTTGTAGGCTGTACACTTAGGCAAATCCGGGTGTACTTAAGGCTGAGAGCTGATGACGAGGTCCTAAGGGACTGAAGTAGTTGATGCCATGCTTCCAGGAAAATCTTCTAAGCTTCAGGTTAGCAGGAATCGTACCCCAAACCGACACAGGTGGTCGGGTAGAGAATACTAAGGCGCTTGAGAGAACTCGGCTGAAGGAACTAGGCAAAATGGTACCGTAACTTCGGGAGAAGGTACGCTCCTAGCGGTGATGAGACTTGCTCTCTAAGCTGCCGGGAGTCGCAGATACCAGGTGGCTGCAACTGTTTATCAAAAACACAGTACTGTGCAAACTCGCAAGAGGAAGTATACGGTATGACGCCTGCCCGGTGCCGGAAGGTTAATTGATTGGGTTATCTTCGGAGAAGCTCATGATCGAAGCCCCGGTAAACGGCGGCCGTAACTATAACGGTCCTAAGGTAGCGAAATTCCTTGTCGGGTAAGTTCCGACCTGCACGAATGGCGTAATGATGGCCACGCTGTCTCCAGCCGAGACTCAGTGAAGTTGAAATTGCGGTGAAGATGCCGTATACCCGCGGCTAGACGGAAAGACCCCGTGAACCTTTACTATAGCTTGGCACTGAACATTGAACCTACATGTGTAGGATAGGTGGGAGACTTTGAAGCTTCGTCGCTAGATGGAGTGGAGTCAATCTTGAAATACCACCCTTGTAGTTTTGATGTTCTAACCGCGGCCCCTGAATCGGGGTTCGGGACAGTGCCTGGTGGGTAGTTTGACTGGGGCGGTCTCCTCCCAAAGAGTAACGGAGGAGCACGAAGGTTGGCTAAGTACGGTCGGACATCGTACGGTTAGTGCAATGGCATAAGCCAGCTTAACTGCGAGACATACACGTCGAGCAGGTACGAAAGTAGGTCATAGTGATCCGGTGGTTCTGTATGGAAGGGCCATCGCTCAACGGATAAAAGGTACTCCGGGGATAACAGGCTGATACCGCCCAAGAGTTCATATCGACGGCGGTGTTTGGCACCTCGATGTCGGCTCATCACATCCTGGGGCTGAAGTCGGTCCCAAGGGTATGGCTGTTCGCCATTTAAAGTGGTACGCGAGCTGGGTTCAGAACGTCGTGAGACAGTTCGGTCCCTATCTGCCGTGGGCGTTGGATGATTGAAGGAAGCTGCTCCTAGTACGAGAGGACCGGAGTGGACGAACCGCTGGTGTTCGGGTTGTTATGCCAATAGCATTGCCCGGTAGCTACGTTCGGAATCGATAACCGCTGAAAGCATCTAAGCGGGAAGCGAGTCCTAAGATGAGTCATCCCTAGGAATTTAATTCCTCTAAAGAGCCGTTCGAGACTAGGACGTTGATAGGCAAGGTGTGTAAGCGTTGTGAGGCGTTGAGCTAACTTGTACTAATGACTCGTGAGGCTTAACCATACAACCCTGATGGGTTTTATGAGTTAACTATGTTTCTTATAGAAACCAGAATTAGAAAACACTTAATGTAGTGTGAACCCAATTTATTAAGACTTGCATAGCGAGTCCAGCTTTCTAAATTTACCAAATTTGTCTGGAAACCATAGAGTTGTGGCACCACCTGAATCCATTCCGAACTCAGAAGTGAAACGCAATATCGCCGATGGTAGTGTGGGGTCTCCCCATGTGAGAGTAGGTCATTTCCAGGCGCTAAATTAAGTAGAGAAGCCACCTTGTTAAGGTGGCTTTTTTGCGTTTGGAGCTTTTTAAAATAGCACTATATTGCTTATAACTGCTTCTTATCCTTTAAGGTGGCTCATCCACTTAAGTAGGCATAAATGCCTACTCCCGACGTCATCCCGCCGCTGAGTGGGTTCTCCAGCTTCGTAACAAGTTACTCGCGCTTCAAAGCCCTTGAATGCGTTGCATCCAAAGCAGGGTTTCTTAGCCCCCATGTGTTCGCTGCGCGAACCGATATGGTCATTACCAGGCGCCTATTTATACCATTCCATCTTAACAATTAGTCATTCTTGTCCAGTCTCTTTGGCATAACGACATCACTCTTTTTGTATCACTGATGAAGTTATTCCAAGCAATCGAACAGGCACTCACTATATCCTCGTAACATTTGAAACTCCTATTAGCAAGATGGTGTTGTCGTAACCAACTTCATACTTGCTCTATCGGATTGAGCTCCGGTGAGTATGGAGGTAACTTGATGATACTGAGGTTGGTAAATTCATCTGCGATATCAGTTGTATGCCAACCTGCGCCATCCATTACCACCACAGCGTGTCGACCAGGTTTTGTCCTTTGTGCAATTTGAGATAGATGCTGACGGATGATGTCTTTACTTAAGAAAGGAACAATTAACGCTTCAGTTCCTCCGGTTTCCGGACAGACTGCACCGAAGAAATGTGCATATTCAAACTGTTGTTAGCGTATCGCTCTTGGACGTGTGCCTTTTCTAGCCCATAAACGTGTTGTTGTGTTCTGCTGACCAAAGCGAGCCTCATCTTGAAACCATGATTTTTGATAAACCTGCCGACTCGCTCAAGTGCCACGCTGCTGGGAGTGTTAAGGATCGTTTCCAACTGGAACTTTTTTAAAAGTCGCTTGGACTCCAGTAGATTGTTTGGGGTGTTTCGGCGACTCGTTACCCAGCTAAAACCTAATTGCTCTAGCAGCTTGTAAATCGCATTAGGATGGTAATCAACATTAAACTGTTGTTGGATATATTTAAGGATAGCGTCACCAGTAAGTCTGCCACCAGAGCTACTTTTGCACAGCTCTTCTATATAGGCACTGAGTCGCTGCTTTTGAATTGAGCTCAAGTAGCTATCACGACCTCTATTCTTTTTGGCATCCAATCCCTTGAGAGTGCTCGAAAGATACTTAGTTATTTCCCTTAAGAAAAGCGCAATGGCAACTAATCGCATGCGCTTACGTGGTTCTTTTTCGGGTCTTGACAAAGCCAGGATTTTTCAGCGCTGTAATTTTTCGAGTGAGGATTAGAGTTATTTGTGAGGCCTTTATTAGATCACAACTTATACTAATCGGTATTATTGTTAATCTGACGGCTTTCGCATCAGTAAAATCATCGCGAAGGTGACGGCTAAGAGTGCGGGTATGGCATAGCCCCAGCTTATTTCAATAGTGTCTGCAGTGAGTAATACAAATACGGGAATTAAAAATATGTAGGCGGAAATTTGTTCTGGGGCTAACTTCACACTGGCTTTTTGAAACAGGAAAAAGCTAATCGCCGTGGCAAAAATAGCTAGGTATAAAGTTGCTAACCATGAATTAGCCGAAACTTGCTTCCAGTCATAGGCCACAATATCAGGCAATAATGACACGGATAAAATTAAGCTTGCTGCTATTAAGCTCCAGCCGGTGAAGACCATAAAGTTTTCTTGTCGATAACAGGCTTTGATGACTAATGGGTTCGCTGCCATAGCAACGCAGCCAATCATGAAAAGGCTGTAGCCCGAGTTCCAGGTTATATCAACACTTGAACTGCCTGCTTGTTGCATGACTAAAGCTAACGCACCAGCAAAACCTAATCCCAACGCCGCCCAGTTAGTTAACTTACCCATGTTCCTGTTAACTATAACCACAATTATGGCTGTAATGAGTGGTACGCATGTGTACAAGGCACTGGTTGCAAACGCGGTCGTTTGAGTCAGAGCACTGAACATCGCCGTAAAGTACATTAGTGAAGGTAAACTTACTAAGATGTAGCGCAGTAAACTTTTTTTACTTGGTAATTTTAGTTGGCGAGTTAGCGCCAGCAAAAAAGTAAAAAGTATCGCCGCGATGACATATCTAAGCCAGGTTGCGATCATTGGCGGAACTTCTAGCATCAGCTGCTTGCCGATAGGGAAGGTCATAGCGATCACAAAGGTGAAGATTAACATCTGTAGGTGTGGCAAAGCGGACTTAAACATTTTTAAACCTTCAATAAAAAAGGGCGGAATTCCGCCCTTAACTTACATTAGCCTATGGCTTAATTGGCTAAAGAGAAGAATATACCTGCAATCGCAGCACTCATTAAGTTAGAGCAAGTCGCAGCAACTACGGTGCGTAAGCCGTACTTGGCGATGAAGTCTGTTCTTGATGGACACAATGTACCTAGTCCGCCAATTAAGATCCCCATAGAAGCTAAGTTTGCAAAGCCACACAGTGCAAAGCTAATAATAACTTTACTCTTTTCTTGAAGTACTTGCAGTCCTGCTGCAGTCACTTCTGTTGAGTCTTTTAGGTATGGAGCAAGATCACTGTAGGCAACAAACTCGTTGACGATAAGCTTCTTTCCAATCATAGATCCAGCAATGGCCATATCGGCAGCTGGAACACCTAGTAAAAAGGCTAACGGTGCAAAGATCCAGCCTAAGATCCCTTCAAGAGACAGTTGTAGGCCGACCATGTCACCAAAACCGCCTAGTAGGTTATTCACCAGAGTAACCAGACCAATCATAGCGATTAACATCGCACCGATAGCCGCCGCAAGTTTAAGACCACTCGCTGCGCCTTCGCCTGCTGCCGCTAATACGTTTACCGGAGGCTTCTCATCAAATTGAATCTTGCTATCCATTGTGTAGGTCGGAGTGCTAGTTTCAGGAAGGATTAACTTAGCAAACAGAACACCACCAGGAGCTGCCATAAATGATGCAGCAAGTAGGTATTCCATATCAACGCCCATCATGGCGTAGCCAGCAAGTACAGTGCCTGAAACGGATGCCATACCACCGCACATAACAGCGAAGAACTCAGAGTCGCTCATCTTCGCCATATAAGGCTTAATTACGAGTGGTGCTTCACTTTGACCGACGAAAATATTAGACACTGCAGACATAGACTCAGGCTGTGAGGTGCCTAGAAGTTTAGCCATGCCACCACCAATGATACGGATGATAAACTGCATAATGCCAAGATAGTAAAGCACAGCAATTAGGGCTGAGAAGAACACTACTAATGGCAGCACGTTAAGTGCAAATACAAAGCCTATCCCTTCAACCGAGAAGTTAACTAGATTGCCAAATAGGAAGCGAATACCCGCTTTACCGCTATCAAGCACCACATGCACGCCGTGAGACATAGATTCAAGTGCTTGGCGACCAACTGGTACATAGAGTACAAACGCACCAATTAACACTTGTAAGCCTAGTGCCGCACCAACTGTACGTAGTTTAATTGAACGTCGACTAACTGAGCACGCGAAGCCTATGCCTAAAAGCACTAGCATGCCGATAAATCCCATGAACATCATAGTCCTATCCTCTACGCTTTCTTAACGCTATCGACGAATGCATTGATTAGCTGTAAGAAGTCACTTTCAGCCAGTTTTGCACACTTAAGAGTTTGCTCATGTGATAGCTTCACATCACCTAAGCCTTCAGCCATGTTGGTGATCGCACAGATAGCAAGTACGGGTAGATCGCAATGCGCTGCAGAGATAACTTCTGGTACGACTGACATGCCTACTACATCTCCACCGATGATTTGCATCATGCGAATTTCAGCAGCGGTTTCGAAACAGGGACCTGGGTAAGAAACAAAAATGCCTTGGTTGAGTACGATATTTTGTGTTTTAGCTATGCCTAAAGCTTGCTCGCGTAAATCTTTGTCATAGGCATTGGCAAGACTGAAGAAACGTGGACCGTACTTGTCGTCATTAGGTCCTGTCATTGGGGTGCTTGGCATGGTGTTTATGTGATCTGAGAACACAACGAGAGAGCCAACATCGATGCGATCTGGACGTAAAGAGCCCGCAGCATTGGTAACTAATAACATCTCGCAACCCAGCGTCTTGAAAGTGCGCACGGGTGTCGTCATGACTTTCATTGACTCATGTTCATAGAAGTGACCACGGCCCTTCATACAAGCAACAGGTACGCCGTTTAGGTAACCAAGTACCAACTCACCACTGTGACCTTCAACGGTGCTAACAGGGAAACCATCAAGCTCTTGATAACCGATGCTAACTTTATCTTCGAGTTTATCGGCAAGCACTCCTAGACCAGAGCCTAAGATCATCGCAATCTGTGGCTTAAAACCTGGTTTGTACTTTTCGATGGTAGCAATAGCGTTCGGGACTGGATCGTACAGAGACATTTTTATTCCTAATTGGATTTGTTATTGGGCTCACGATATTCCCAAGCTATTTTGATTAAAATCGCTAAAATCGACTCTAATGTGCTGATTTTCGGCACAATAACTGGCTCGGCAATTTTAGGAGTGAAATTGGTTATTTAAAGCATTGAATATTGCTTTATCGCGCAGTTATTACGCCAAAGTAGTGCTATTTACTGTAATGAAATGGATACAAAATTTGTGAACAATGACCATAGCGTAATACCGCTAGATTTAAAGAGTCTTTATTGGGCTGAGCGTATTAGCATGAAAATGCTGAGGTATTTTTATGTGGCCAGCCATAGTAAAACCTTAACTCAAGCCGCGCAGCGGCTACACATATCAAAGTCTCCCTTGAGTGCTCAGATGCGAGAACTTGAAGCGATTCTAGGAGTGAAGTTATTTAACCGTGAACAAAGAAGTATTCAACTGACATCGACAGGGTTGATGTTGCGCCATGAGTGTCAGTCGATTTTTAGCGTGATGGAAACCTCAGTAAATAAAGTGACCCAATACGCGAGAGAAACCCAAGGGCATCTACGTTTGGGGATTGTGAGTTCAGTATTTTGGGCCGGGTTTGGCTATGCCTGTCAGCAGTTGAAAACTCAATATCCAAGTATTCAATTTGAGTTTTTGGAATTATCGCCACAAGAGCAGAAAGTCGCACTGTTTAATAATGAAATTGATATCGGCTTTGTTCGCTACGCGGATACGTTGGATATCACGCCGTTAGAGTCCTGCAATTTATATTGTGAGTCGATGGTGATTGCGTTATCGGATAAGCATGAGCTTAGTAAAAGAGCCCAACTTTGTTTGTCTGAACTTGCCACTGAAAAGTTTGTCATTATGAGTCAGAAAAACTCAGCATCTGCGCAATTAGTGGTTAATCACTGCATCAAGGAAGGCTTTTTACCGCAGATAACTCAAGAGGTGGTAGAGCCGATGACATTAATGAATGTGATTGAAAGTCATGCTGGGATCTCCGTTGTTCCCCACAGTTTTAGTCGTCAGAGCTGGAAGCATGTTCGCTTCGTATCGCTTGAGCAGGAGATCATTGCCAATATTTGCGCTGTGTACAACCCGCAAAAAATGACCGCAGAAAAGCAGGCGCTTATTCAGTCGCTACATCAGTTTATGAACCTAGAGGCCTCCAAACAAGTCTAATGAAGAGACTAATAAAAAAGCCCACTTTCATGTAGTGGGCTTAAGTTCATATTGAGATCGATTACTTGTCTTCAATTCGCTTTTTAAAGGCTTTTCGCGTTTCTTCATCGGCCTGTTGGTACCAGAAATCGAGCATCTGGCCAACATTTATCTGCTCGCTTTTTTTACTTTGTTTAGTCGCTGTTGCTGCACTCACACTCACTGCAGTGGCAACAGGAATAGCTGTTTGCGGCGTTGAAATTGTTGCTGGCTTAATGTTTAGCGACGCTTTTTGATCTGTAACGTTATAGGCTGCCATCTCAACTTCATAGTCTCGACCTAGTTGCAGACCTTTTTTTATCAGCATCCCCAATTCAAAGGCTACCGCATTGCTGTTTTGGTCTTCCAGTGTCACTTCTGGGGACTGATTAAACTTGTTAGCTGCGCTGTTGGAGCGAACTCGTGGCATAGATAGATAGAGTTGAGCATCACTTTCATCGAACTTGATGACAATTACATCTGATTGGAACTGGTTTTGAGAGCCTTGCTGTTGGTAACGCCCAAGATATCTAAATGCAATCTGGTTGAGACCATTATTCAGGCTTAGTTTTTCACGTCCGTTAGCATCGACCCCGTTTACTAGTACGAGTTCTGAGTTTGAAGGCATTGTGAGGGTGACTTCAGCTAACGCCGATGTGGTAACCAATAGAAGAGCACTACTCAAGGCACTACTTAAGACAAGACCATAACGCTTCATTCGGGATCCTAATTTCAATTAAAGTCCTCTTTATAGCAGAAGGACGCTGAATTTGCATCGCAAGATAATTTTATTACAAACTTGTATGCAAATGCTTGGATATTAATAACAGTTTATCCATTTTTTTATGGGTATAATTATTACAAATGCCGTAGAGGGAATGTCTGTGCTAACTAAAATCTTGATCACCCTACTTATTATCGTTGGGGCCATGGTTTATATGCGTAAACCGAGAGAAAAGGGTGTCCGAGCCAGTACCAAAGAGCTAGGTAAGAATATAAAGCTTCGTATCGCAGCCTATGTGTTGATCAGCTTATCACTCACTGCAACTGCAGCATATTGGTACTGGGACTGGAGTGATGGCAATAAAGTTGTCAGTGTGACCATAGTGTCACCAATGAGTAATGAGTCGGTTGTTTACCAAGTAAGGAAGAAAGATATTGCTAGCAATGAGATAACAACTATTAACGGTATTCGCATTAGATTGTCCAATCAGGAGCGAATTATTGTCGCGAACACGGTAAATAAGTAATCCTCATGGGTTTTCTTTTAGTGATCCCTTTGCAATACCACATTATAAGGTAGAATGGCCCACGTTTTTTTGTCCTAACGATTTGCTATATGTGTTTATAAGGAGGAGCTATGATAACAGCCTATGCCTATGAGGATCGTAAACTTACGATTATCGAATTGAGCATGAAGGACAACATCCCTCCCGGTATCATCTGGCTGGACTTATATAAACCTGACGAGCAGGAAAGAGAGTGGTTAAGTGGCTTTTCTGTTGAAGATGTGCAGGATGAAGAGGACATCAATGAGATTGAGGCTTCAGCCCGTTTTTACCAGAATAAAGATGGACTGCACATCAACTCTTTGTTCCCGCAACGTGCGGGGCAAGATGTCAAAGGGGTCAATGTCTCCTTTAATCTACGTAAAAACTTTCTGCTAACCATTCGTGAGGAAGACGTAGGCCTGATCCGACTGCTGCGAAATTACCTAAGACTTGGTAAAATTGAAGCGAGTACACCTGAAACCCTATTATTAGAATTGTTTAATCTTAAAGTGGACTACCTCTCTGACTTAATTGAGGATGTATATACCGTTCTTGAGAATGTGAGCGAAGAGGTGTTTAAGAATGAAGAGCTTGATAATGTATTTAAGCTTATCACTCGACAGGAAGATTCAAACGGTAAAATTCGTTTAAGTCTGCTTGATACCCAACGTTCATTAAGGTTTATGCAGAAGTATTACCGTGCTCAACTATCTGATGATGAGCTTAAAGATCTGCGTGAAATGCTTTCAGATATCGAGTCTTTAATGCCTCATAGCCAGTTTATTTTCGATAAGCTGAACTTCTTACTCGATGCAGCTATGGGTTTTAGTGGATTACAACAGAATAAAATCATTAAAATTTTCTCAGTTGCGGCAGTTGTCTTTTTACCGCCAACGGTGATCGCAAGCTCTTACGGCATGAACTTTGTGAATATGCCTGAACTCGATTGGAGATTTGGTTACCCTATGGCTATTGCTATGATGTTCGGTAGTGCGGCGGGAACCTACTTGTTCTTCAAGCGTAAAGGTTGGCTATAATACCAATTCAATCATCATTGGATTAAAAAAGCTCGCGACTGCGAGCTTTTTGCTATTACAGCAATAACCAAGTCTTATTTAGTCCTTTTTCGTAAGGGCACTACTTCAGCTTTATTTTGAAGAAACTGCTCCGGTTGGCAGTAAGCTTGATTCAACAAGGTTAACTTTTGAAACATTAAGCTACTAACAAGATGGCAACGTTGGTAGGGGGTTTTACACAGGCCTAGGCGTTTGTTTAAGTGGTCGAGTAGCGAGGTTAGATTTGCTCTATTATGCTCACGGCTTAGTGCAATAGCCTCTTTACTCAATTTTGTTTGTAGAGCATCCAATTTCTCTGGGGTATTTTCTGCCATCCATAACAGTCTGTCAAAGCTTGGTAGTTCAGTCATAAATACCGCTCCCGACATAAAAGCTAGTAGAATTAACTTTAGTCAGTCGGGAGGAGTTCAGCAAGAAATGGGCTGACTTGCTCTATTGGCTGCTTACTTCTCGGCTCCAAAGAAGTAGCTGATCTTTTCTCTTGGGTTGAGGTATTTCAGCACTTTCTCTGGCAGCGCAGCTAAGGGTAAACATCTAATAATAGTCAGCCCTTCACTCGCTAAGTCTACAATCGGCGCTTGTTCCTTCGGAACGTTAGGGTCGTAAACTAGCACTCTTGGTAACAGAAGTTTGCTTAAATTAACCGACATCACCATAGCAAATTGTCCCGACGATAGCTCAACCACGCTGCCTGGAGGGTAAACTCCTAGCATTTTGACTAAACGATTTATTACTTGCTGATTAAGCCGACTCTGATAGTTTTTATACAGATAGCCAAGTGCAGAGTATGGTGTTCTGGCTTTCCTGCTCCTGTCGGAATGGCATAGGTTGTCGTAGGTATTAATCGCACAGACTAATTGGCTTAACTTATCTAAATCTTTTTCTAACAGCCCCTTAGGTGTGCCTGAACCATCTAGAAATTCATGGTGGTTTAAGATGATAGGCAGCGCTTGTTGGGGGAAATTATCTGTAATATTAATAAGCTCTGCCCCCATTGCTGGATGCTGGTTAAAATATATCTGTTCAGAGTGAGTAAACGGGGTCGTTTTACGCAGTAACTGGGTTGGGATCTTAAGCTTGCCTATGTCGTGAAATAGCGCACCCATGCCGACCAATTCAATTTCTTTACGACTCCAGCCAAGTTCTTTGGCAATTAGCATAGAAAGTACTGCGACGTTAAGAGAATGGTAATAAATTCCTTCATCACTCTTGGCATCGGCCATAAGATGAAGCACTAACTTGTCATCGGTGAGTAGTTGATTACAAACGCCATGAATGAGTTCTTTGGCTTCATTAACGGCATCGAGTGGTCGGTTACGTAATTTACTGGTGAGATTACGCATCATGGCAACATTACGAATGAAGTGCTTCTCGGTTTTTTGTAAGCGACGTCTTAAGGATTGCTGTGCATCAATGCTTTTGGCTTTTTGCTGGTTTAATTCACCAGATAGTTGTTCGAGGTTGTTATCTATAATTTGTGGTTTTTGCTGTTTCGCTTCGATGCTTGAAAGCGGCTGAGTATCGCTACGCTCTGGACGGACGTAGACAAACTCGATCCCGAGATTCTTTATCAGTTCAATTTGAGTCTGCTGCTTAATTTTGAAGCTATTGAATATGAATGGATGGTCTTTCCATGCTATGGGTAACCTAACAAAGTTCCCAACTTGCAGCTGTCCTACAGCGACTTTACAACTATTTGTCATGGGTATTATTTTTAACTTTTTCTGATTTGCTATTTTAACTCAAGCTATATGATTTACAATCACTTAACTGATAAATTTACAGATGTTGCAAACCCGTTAACCTAAAAATGTTCCCATAGAAATATATCCAGAGAGGATACTAATCAAACGCCGCTATAGGTTTGGAATAGACCCTCTGCAAGCTAGTTTGAGGGGGAGCTGTGTGGGGGATTTTGTTTTCTGCCTTAAACCACAAATATCAGTAGGTAGATCCTTTACTTTCTGCATCCGCTGGACTCTATAAAAGAGCCGTCATACTCCACAGGTAGCTGTGGAGCACACAATAACAGGGCTACTCTCTGCTCATATTGCTCTTCATTTGCAAATTAAAACTGGTGATTGAACTCAATTCGCCAATCGACATTTTTATCGGCATTGAACTCAGTTGCGGCGTAGTTAGCGAAGAGGCGAATATTTTGCTTTGGGTTTATCTGATAACTAGCAACAACTTCGTGATAGAGGCCATCCATCATGTCCGACATATATTCGTTGCTGTTCAAGGTGGTCATATACATGGGGTTGTAGTTAAGCCAGATTTTATCTGTGAGGGTAATTTTTGCGTAGGTACCGACAACGGCAAAGCTTGATGGGATAGCGTATCCCACACTGCCAATCTCAGTCTCGTCACCACGAATTACTGCTGTATCTGTCACTGTGATACCAATACCAGCGAGTGGGAATAGCTGCACAGGACCCAGTGCAGGCAGGGCTTGAATAAAGCTGTAGGATGCATTACCTACATTGTTATTAAAGTCCCAGTTCACATCAATCTGTGCGCCACGACCATTGGTCATATCTAGATTGAAATTACGATAACGAAGCTGGTTGATAGAGTCATTGCCATCAAGGCCAAGACTGTCTCCTGCAATGCCCTTTAGCTCAACGATATTCATCGCCATGGTATCTGGATTACCAGTGTCATAGGAGTTGCCAAGTTTTAGGTTGCTCCCCTTATTGGTAACGCCAGCTCCTGCTTGGGTATATACCGCTAGAGGGTCAGACATATCTTGCACTTCATCTTGCTGGGCAAAAGACAGAGACGTAAAACTAAGTGGTGCGATCAGGCTAAATACACTGATTAAAGGTAACTTTTTCATCATAGACTCGCTGGAAGGGAGGGGGGCGAAGCCCCCAGCCGGGAAGAGGGGAAGCCACTGTTAGTGACAATTTCATATCAGCTAAATGATGCTGTTTTCATCATCTATGTACTGAAGGTAGGGGGGCATAGCCCCCTGCAGTGAGGTTATTTGTTATCTGCTATTGGCAGGATTTCAAACAGCGGGCTGAAGCTGTCTAGGTTTGGCATGAGCTGTTGGATAAAATCTTGCTGGCCTTTAATCCCAGCTTGCTTGCTCTTAAGTAACTCAGGAAGTGTTGTTTGGCCCGTCATCACCTTAGCGAGATCCGCTCGGTTGATGTAGAAGGTGGCATCAGCGCCTTTTACCTTATTTGTGGTGATCACACTTGCCATATTGCCGTTGGAGATCTCTGAGTAGAAATGTTCATTAGTGTCTGGGTGTACCAAGTTAAAGCTTAAAGTCAGGTTAGCTTCAACCGCTTTTGGCGCATTCAGGCGAACCGCAACATAATCTAAAATGTTGAGTGTTGGACTGTTAGCCACAATATCGGCTGAGTTCTGCTTGATTGACTCGTGGATCACATTGGTACGTAGCTCGTAAGCACCCGATAGGTAGGAGTTACGCCACGCCATGGTTTCAGACTGATAACCCTGCTGCTCGAAAGAGTCGGCTAACAGGTCACGTGCTATTTGGTTATTGGGATCACAGAGCACTACATCGTTAGCAAGTTGAGAAGCCGCTTGGTACTCGCCCTTTTCAAACTGTGCCCGTGCGCCCTTCATCAGGGTATCTACGCCAGCAGCTTCCACATAGACACAAGACTTATCCTGGCTAGTCAGCGGGTTAGTGTTAACAGGGTTTAGATCATGGTAACCCAAGTAAAGGTTAACAACGGCGCGGGCATTGTGTGAGTATGAGCCGTGGTAGCCATTGGTGTGCCAAGTATCAAATTGCGCCTGAGGAATAATCTTGTCGATCTCACGTCCTACATCATTGATAGTGGTGCCGTGGTTGGCTAAACGAAGGGCTTGGTTATGGATAAAGCCGTAATTATCACGTTGCAGTGTGATGTACTCATTAATATCGGCGGTATCCCAAACTGGCGCCGAGTGAGAAGAGGTTAACGCTTCAATACGGTCACCATAGGCAAGCTTCATATCGGTTAGGTACTTACTCCATGCAAGGGCATCACGCACTTTTGCACCACGGAAGGTGTAGATATTATGCATGCCGTGATAGGTCAGCTCACCGGTAAATAGGGTTTTGTACTTCTCTACCCAAGTGATGATCTCAACTGGGGCTTCGGCGCCTGGTACGTTGGTAAATTCAAACTCAACGCCATCGATAACATGCTTCTCAATCTTATCGGTAATATCAAGGGTTGGGGTAATTAGGGTTAAGCCGCCAACAATACCGGGTGTGAGTCCGATAGCGTTATCAACAGTACCGTGGGCATCTTTACCTAGAGTGACACCATATTGGTAGTTTGAGCGACGCGACATCGCATTACCCGCTAGCATATTCTCATCAGCGAGTGCTTGCACAAAACCATCTGGAGCAATAATTTTCACATCATCGGCAAAATCATCACTGAGACCACGAACGCCACCGAAGTGATCGCCATGGGGATGTGAGTAGATCACGGCATGAATTGTGTGGGGAGCTGGAAGGTGTTGCTTGGCAAACTCCCATGCAAGTTTTGTGGTCTCGTCGAGAAACCCCGGATCGTTTATTACATAGCCGTTGTCTGTTTTAAAGACGGTAAGGTTAGCGATATCGTTACCACGGATCTGGTACACACCATCAACCACCTCATATAAGCCTTCTGCCTGGTAGTTCATCAAGCCTTGGCGGAAGATAGAGGGATTTACGGTATTAGGAAAATCTGTGGGGTCGATATCTTGCATCATATCGCTAAACTGCAGACGTGCTTTACCAGCTTGATGATCACCAAATGCGGCGATTAGTCCGCGATTTTGCTGCTCAAAGGCTGTCATATCTGAAAATGGTAAGCGCTCTGCAAGGGCTTTGTTTGCAGCTATGGTGTGTTTAGTTGCCGCTTTACCCGCGTAAGATGCCATCTCGCCTGCATTGATATGTTCATGCTCGTGGTTATGCTTTTCTGCCTCATCATGAGAGTGGGCAATAGCATTAAATGAGATCAGGCTAATAATAGCGGCAGCTAAGCTTGTTCTTTTGATTATTTGATTTTGCATATGGGTCACCTTCGAGTCTAAGTCTATGAACATTATGGATCTTCTTGGGAGAAGCCATTGGTTGCTAAGTGTTTTTATCTTGGTGATAGAGTAGGCTTTTCAGATGAATGAACCAATAAACTCAGCTTTAGTTGATACATAACTATTTCGTATGTATTGGCGTTATTATGTATAATTAATGCTTCTGTATTAGCGGTGAGAGAATTGCGTGGGCAACAATATGGATAAAAGATTCGATTTCAATTTGTTAGTGATTTTTTTAGAGGTTTACCAGCTTAGATCTATTACTCTAGCTGCTGACTCCTTAGGTTTAACTCAGCCGGGCGTCAGTGCGGCATTAAAACGCCTACAAGCTACACTCGGAGTAGAGCTTTTTGTTCGTGAAGGTCGTGGTATTTCACCAACCAACGCGGCGATTCAGCTAGCGAGTCAAGTCTCACCGGCCTACAACACGGTTAACAGTGCACTGAGCAATGTGGCAGGTTTTGACAAGCAGACACCGCGCTCGTTTCTAGTCTATGTCGATGAACCTATGATGAATCTGCTGCAACCTTTAGCTGAACAAGATAGCGATATGGGCAACTGTGAGATTATGTTTCAACTGCCCCCGATTGAAGAGGAACGACTGCTACAGCAGTTGAGTTTGCAAAAGGCTGACTTAGCGATAGACGTTGGACAGTTGCCTAGCCTTTCTTACTCTAATCAACTTTTTTACCGTGAAAGCGTCACCATGATTTGCCGTAAGGGTCATCCGCGTATTAATGGCAAGATAGGCAAAATTCAGTTTTACCAAGAGAAACATATTACTTTGCAGATCCGCCGCGCGACGCTAACTGCACTGGATTTTTTCACCGAGGAAGTGATCGGTGAACGTAAGGTTAGCTGTGAGTGTCACTCATTACTCTCTATGATGGCGCTGGTTTCTGAAAGTGATTGTATTGCTATCACCTCAAGGAGTATCGCTGATAAGTATGCAGATAAATTTGGTCTTCAAAGTATCGAGCCGCCCTTTAACACTAAGCCTGTGCTACATAATATGATGTGGCACAAACGTAATGAGTTTAACCCTGCACATACTTGGCTTAGGGAAAAGCTAAACCAATTGGTGAAGCAATGGAATTAGTTATATAGCTTATAATTCGTTAGCTTATTCCGCTAATCTTAGAGCCGTAAAATGGACTTCATAGAAATATACTAAGAGCTATTTTTTAGTGATGTAATCAAAAAATAGCTCTTAGCCGCTTATTTACTCGGGTGATGTGGCATGGTTTTAAGCCGAAGGGGGATTAAATTTAAAAACTTAATGAAACTGTGATGAAGTGAATGCGGTTTTCGCTGTAGAAACCTTGTGGTTGAATTGGGTTTAAGCTGCCATTAGTAGTTCCATCAATATGGCCATCACCGAGTGATTGATACTGGTAGGCGATACCGAGTACCGAGCCACTATCTAGCGTCTTTAACGCTCCTAAACCGAATCGCCACTGCTTATCCAGTGGAAGAACCACATCTCTATCTGCTGAGTCTAGCGGGCTGGAGTCAAAGCTTAAACCTGATTGTAGCGTCCACTCATTTAGCTGGTAACTCAGAGCCATTCCTGCGCCCCACGTATCAGTGTATTTGTCGTTATAACGGCTCCACTGCTGCCAGTTAGCACTCATCATCAGGGTTAGATCGCTTGTCAATTGGTGCTCGATCCCAAGATCAACACTCTGAGGCCAATTAACATCCATACTCTGAGGTTCGGGCAGGTGTGTGGCGAGAGCAAGTTCATGCTTACCGCCATAGTTATAGGTCAAACCTAAGTTAGTGCTATCGGATAACTGGTACATGGCGCCTAGCGCAAATGAGGGAGTCCAGTTATTGCCCGCTATGGTGTTTGCCTGCTCGGTTCCCTGAAATAAATCAATCTGAAGATCGGCATATTGAGCAATCACAGAGGCACCTAAAGAGAGCTTGTCATTGAGCTGATATGACGCCGATGCGGTGATATTTACAATGGCGATATTGTTCTCATTGATGATATTAGCTGGACCACCCGCGACGCCATTATCATAGCTCATCCCCAATCCACCAGGAGAGTGCATCGCAATACCTGCAACCCAGTCATCATTGAGTCTTTTGGCGTAGGATAGATGAGGCATAAACTGCCCCGCGGTGCCCGTTGTCCCTTCACCCATCGCCTCACGTTCAAACTCAGACTTTACATCTAAATATTGCACGCCAATTACCGTGCTGCTATCGGTGATCCCCGACAGCGCAGCAGGGTTGGTTACCACTGCCGATGCATCACGGTTGTTGGTCACGTTGGCAGCACCTGCTGTGGCAACACTTTCTGCCGTACCTATTTGTGAAAGACCTAAGCCAGCAGCGCTAACTGAGGTTGCAATAAGGCTGCCGCCTAAAGTTAACGCCAGAGTTAGTTTGTTTAAGTTCATTATTTCAATTCCAAAAAAGGGGAAAGTTCAGCAGAGCATAGGGTCATGCTCTGCTGATATGTGTTGATTAGCAGCGGGACTCGTCACAGCTAGGTACACGATGGATCATGGTGTACATCACAGGGATAACGATAAGGGTTAAGATGGTGGCAAAGGTTAGACCCGCCATCATGGCGACCGCCATCGCTTGGAAGAAACCATCGGTGATGAGTGGGATCATGCCAAGCACAGTGGTGACCGCCGCCATGCTCACAGGGCGCACCCTAGAGACTGACGCATCGATAACGGCTGCGTAATCTTCTTTGCCCTCCTTGATCTGCAGTTTTATCTCCTCAACCAATACAATGGCATTTTTAATCAACATACCGGTTAAGCTCATGGTGCCTAGCAGCGCTAGGAAGGTGAATGGCATATTGGCGCTGTAGAGGCCGACAACTACACCAATAATGGCAAAGGGCACCACGGTCCAGATCACCGCTGCATCTTTAAATGAGCTAAACAGTAAAATGGTAATTAAAATCATCACCAGATAACCGCCAGATAGCTTCTCTCCAAGTGCCACCAGTGCATCTACTGAGGTTTCATGTTTGCCGCCCCAGGGCATGGTGTAGCCCTCTGGCAGCTCAATGGATTCAACTTCTGCTTTAAAAGATTGCAGCACGGCGGCGGTAGTGAGATCACCCATCTGATCTTCATCAGTCATCACCATTACGGTACGTTTTCTATCACGACGCATAATGATGGGATCTTCAAACTCCACATCGAAGCTATGGACTACTTGAGAAAGGCTGACATAACTTTGTAGTTGGTGACTCCAGACTTGGATCTCCATGATGCCATTGATATCAGTACGCTCAGCCTCGGGAGGCTGCACTATGATAGGCATCAGGTCTGAGCCTTCTCGATAGAGGCCAACGCTACGACCGGAGAAGTTAGCGAGTAGGGCGCTATCGACTTGAGACTTGCTGATCCCTAAGTTGCGGGCCGCTTCTACATTAAAGTCTGGTCGGATAACTTTTGTACGCTCACGCCAGTCATCACGTACAGCGGTCGCTCCCTCATGGCGAGCCATAATCGCTTTAGCTTGATTGGATAGATCGCGCAGCACTTCAGGATCTGGACCTTGGAATCTCGCTTCAATGCGACCATCAGGAGCTGGGCCCATCTCGAAGCGTTTGAAGTTGTAGTTAGCACCAGCAAAGTTATCTTCAAGCAGGGCTCTAACGTCAGTCATCACATCGGTGAGCTTGTCCATATCCTTGATGGTGACCATTAGGTTGCCGTAGTTGTTGTACATCTTCTCCGGCTTGTAGGCGAGCATGAAGCGTACATGTCCGCCACCCACACTTGATGCAACTTGGGTGACTTCGGGATGGGAGAGTACCAGCTGCTCCATCGCTTGGATCTCCTCTGCCGTGGCGCGAATATCTGTGCTGTATGGCAGCCAAGTATCTACCATAAACTTAGGTAGGTTCATCGGTGGGAAGAACTCATTTTTGAGCATCCCAAAACCTTTTACCGAACCAAGTAGCAGGACAAGCAGCACTAGCATGGTTGTTTTTCTGCGGCGGATACAGATCTTCAAGAACTTGCGATAGCTGGTAAAGATAACGCCCTTGTAAGGGTCAACCTCTTCACCCTCTGTGGCAGGTTTTGTATTCTTGAAGAAGATAGCGGCTAAAAATGGGGTCGTGGTGATGGCGGTGATCCAGCTTAGGGTTAGCGAGATCAAGACTACCCAGAATAGGCTACCGACGAGCTCTCCAGAGATATCTTCAGACAGGCCAATAGGCGCAAAGGCGGTTACGGCGATAACAGTTGCACCTAGCAGTGGCCACTTGGTTTGTTCGACAATATCGATAGCGGCGCGAAAGCGTGATTTGCCCCGCTGCATCCCTATCAATATCCCCTCGACCACCACGATGGCGTTATCGACCAGCATACCCAGCGCGATAATCAAGGCACCCAGCGAAATTCGCTGCAGATCTATGCCCATTTGCTCCATGAAGATAAAGGTACCGGTTACCGAGAGGATCAGTACGATACCGATAATGATGCCGCTCTTAAGGCCCATGGTCAGAAGGAGTACGCCGATCACAATGGCGACCGCTTCAATTAAGCTCCAGACAAAGCCATCAACGGCTTTTTCTACTTGGGTAGGTTGATTATAGATATTCTCCATCTCAATACCCACAGGCTGCTTATTAAGCATGCTGTCGATATGGGCTTGAACTCGAGCGCCTACCTCTATTACGTTTTCGCCCGGCATAAATGAGACGCCAAATTCAAGTGCAGGTAGGCCATTCATCGACATCAGCTTAGTGGGAACCTCCACATAGCCTCGGCGGATTTCGGCGACATCACCAAGCAATATTCGTGCAGAAGCGCCTACTGGGCTGATCACTAGATCTCTTAACTCTGAGATATCTTGAAATTCACCGGTAGGGAAGAGCCTGACGGTATCATCTTGAATACGTACTCGTCCGGCGTTGGACACAGTGTTTTGCTGTTGCAGTAGCGCAGTTATGTGATCGATGGGAATATTAAGCGCGGCAATCTTACTATTGGAGATCTCAACAAACACTTGCTGCTGCTGAATACCGCCAATCATCACCTTGCTGACCCCCTCTAAGGTGACCACATCACGTCTGAGTTGATCGGCAAACTGTTCAAGTTCTGCCATCTCATAGCCGTCACCGGTAATGCCCCAGATCATGCCGTAGACATCACCAAAATCATCGTTAACAATCGGTTTTGACGCGCCTGGTGGTAGGGTGCGTAGATCGCCAATTTTGCGCCTGACCTCATCCCAAATTTGCGGCAGATGTAAGCTGGTGTACTCAGACTCCATCATCACATCGACCTGTGACAGTCCAGCGGTACTCACCGATTTAATCCATTTGACTGAAGGAAGTTGCTGCAGGGCACTTTCGATAAGCAGTGTGACCTCTTCCTCAACCTGCTCAGGCGAGGCGCCCGGATAAGCGGTGACAATTAGCGCAGAGCGGGGGGTAAACTCAGGATCCTCTAATCTGCCTAAATCGTTAAAGGCCAGTATGCCACCAATGGCCAGTACCATGATGATAAGCCAGCTAACCACAGAGTTACGCATCGAGTAACCGGCGATGCCCCCGCCCTCGCACTCGGCATTGATATCATCAGGTTTCTCGGTTGTTTGTGTGTGATTAGCCATTATAAGCCTCGCTCACGTTGCAGTTCTTTGACCTGCTGGTTAGAGACGATATGGTTGGTGCCTGCAGCGATGACCCTGTCACCGACCTCTAGGCCGGAATTGATTATCGCCCCCGATGTCAGCAGACGGGTGACGTTGACCTCTCTAAGGTGAGTTCTGTTTTCACTATCGAGTACCCAGACAAACTCCTTGCCGTCACTGAGGCTGCTGGTCTCTTGGCTGAAGATTGCCCCGACTGGTGCAATAACAAGTTCGCTATTGCCCAGTTGATCGCCAGCAAGTACTGTTTGAACCTTCGCGCTCATCCCCGGTAGCACTCGCATACCGTCTTTGGCCATGACTGAGAGCGTGACTCTAAAACTCAAGGCGCCTGAGCTGGTGGATTTGCGCATCTCTTTAAACGTGGCGGTGAGCGGTTTTTCTGGGTAGCTATCTAAGATGACCTGGGTGGAGAGTTCACTAAACTTATCTGGATCAAACTGCTTTAGTAGCTTTTCTGGCAGATCGAATTGGATATCACTAACCTTGTCATTTTGAAACTCAACGATAGGTTGAGTTGCCGCAACATGGTCGTGATCTTCACTGTGAATTTGTGCAACGACGCCATCATAGGGAGCGTAGATCTTTGTGTACTTAAGGTTCTGGCTGGCTCTATCAAGGTTGGCTTTAGCCATCAACATCTCGGCGCGAGAGGTATCGAATTCGGCCTTTGTTGCTAGCCCCTTAGGCACTAATGTTGTATTACGATCATGCTGAGCCACAGCGAGTTCGTGCTTAGCACGGGCATCATCGAGATGGATATTGAAATCGGTGGGATCGAGTTCTGCAATGAGCGTACCTGCTTCAACACGTTTTCCTTCGGTCACATAACGCTTAGTGATCTGTCCTGGCACTCTAAATGCCAAAGAGGTACTGGCGTTGGCCGATACCTGAGCGGGAAAACTACGCTGTACACTGCCAGCTGCGCTAACTACAGTGGCTATTTTTGCCGGTCTGACAACATCGTTTTTGGCTTCCTCTTCCGGCTCGTTGCCACAGCCAAAGAGAACGGGTGTCGTTAATACTAGTGTCGTGGTTAATAACCAAGGTTTAGAAAGGTGTTTCATAGATACTCCACAAGCTTTTATTAGGGGGAGGGCATAAGTTACGCGTAGTCGTATTGTCTAAAACTGCTGGTTGTACTCTAGACGGAAGTCGCCATCAGCAAATTGGTTTTGGCTGGCGTTATACCAGAGGCGGAAGTTTTGAGTTGGAGTCATCTGCCAGCTCAGAATAAACTCATGAGTTAATCCATTGCTGCCTTTTAGGTTTTCTGTGTAGTGAACATCACCAAAAACGGCTTGAGTATAGATGGGGTTGTAGTTTGCCCAGATGGTGTCTGTTAACTGGAACTTGTTATAAAGAGTGAAGCTTGCGAAGACAAAGTCGGAATGGAGTCCAGATGCTTCATTGGTGGCTGAATGCTTTGAACCATCATTGTATTCAACACCTGCCGCAATAATGGGAAATGCTTGCCAAATTCCCACCTTGGGGAGCGCCTGTATCATTCCTAAAGATGCAGTGCCGGAGTTCGTATCGAAGTTATGAATAACATCCATCGATATGCCGCGACCATTAGTCATATCGACATCAAACTTTCGAAAGCGAAGCTCAGATATTCCATTGTTGGCACTTTCTGGTGTTAGGGAACTAGAGCCTTGATGCTTCATGTGTTCGCCATAGATCCCCTTGACCTCAAAAAGGAACATTGACATATCTGTAGCAGAGCCGGTGTCTAAGGTCTTACCCAGCTTTAAATTGATGCCATTAGTACCGTATGAAACGCCAAGCTGTGTGTAAACCGCAAGAGGATCTGACATATCTTGTGTTTCTGTATCATCTGCGGCGATAGCCTGTGAGATCGTTGCTATCGTTGCTATCGAGGCTAGGGCTAACCCTTTAGCCAGAGTGGGAATATGTTTCATTGCTCACCAAAGTTATTTAATGAATTGTTACGGACTATTTTATTGATAAGAGGCTGAGGCAAATACTAGGAAAATTGCTAATTGGAATAGAACTGGGATTTGGGTGTTACATATTTTGAATGCTAGGTAGGCCGTTTTATTTCCCCCACAAACAACCTACTTCAGTAGGGGCCGTTATCATCAATTAGGCTCTGCAATTATTGAAATGAAGACTGATGAAGACTGATGCAGTCAGAGCCGTGGGGAGACGCGGAATAATAGAGCTGAGCTTGGATTACGAAACCACGAAGGTCGTTAATGACCTTCGTTATCAGTTGTCGATGCTGCTAGCTTCTTTGAAGATACATAGGGTATAGGTTTGCAGGGTAGCCATTATTAATGGTTTCTAACATTGCGCCAAGGTAGGGCATAGAATGCATGAAGAATTGTTTATAGCCGCGACATAGGTGATGTAAACCTGGCTCCAAGTCTGCTGTGATTGCCGTTCGCTCTTTTGGACATCCGCCGTTGCAAAAAGGTCTAAAGTCACACTCTCGGCACTGTTTCGTTAGTGAGTGCCATTTAGCTAAACCAAACTGTGACTGGTTTTCACCACTGGCCATTTTGCCAAGATCGACGATATCGATATTGCCCAGTTTATAGTCATCATAACTATAGTGGTCGCATGAGTAGACACTTCCATCATGTTCAAGCATGAGTTGCTGCCCGCACGCTTCAGAATGAAAGCACATTTGACTCGGCTGCCCTGCTAAAATAGCGAGTGTATTTTCAAACAATTGTATAAAGACCTTACCAACATCCTCTTTTTTCCACTCGTCGAAGACATCACATAAAAACTTGCCCCATTGTTGTGGGGATAAAGACCAATCTTTGCTAGCTCTTCTATCGCGGTCATGTTCAACGCAGGGCTGAAATTGAATGACTGTGGAGCCTAATTCTTTTAATTTATTGTAGGTTTGTTTACCTAGGTGGGCATTATCACAATGTACAACGGTTAGGGTATTAAAATTGACATTATGTTCCTTTAGTAGTGCGAGTCCTCGCATTACCTTGGGGTAGCTATTGTTGCCTTTTAAGTCTGGTCGACCGTTGCCATGATTAAGCTCATCGCCATCTATGCTCAAACCGATTAAAAAGTTATTTTTCTTGAAGAACTTCGCCCAGCGTTCGTTGATTAGCGTACCGTTACTTTGAAAGGTATTGGAGATCTGCATACCAGGGCGAGCATACTGTTTTTGTAACTCGACTGCTCGTTCAAAAAAAGCGAGCCCACGCAGTGCCGGTTCACCACCTTGCCAGCTAAAATCAACACTGTTTATATGAGACGGCTGAGTTGCAATGTACTGAGAAATATAGCTTTCCAGCAACTCTTCAGACATCTGCATCGTCGCATTAGGCTCGTATCGTTCCTCTTTACGTAGGTAATAGCAGTAATGGCAATCGAGATTACACTTAGCACCAACCGGTTTAACCAGAAGGTGAAATGGGTATGTAGCTTGTGATGACATATAGAAACTCCTCTATTGGGTCCCATTATCTCTTCAAGCTAGCAAGGGATCGACTAGGAAGTCTCCTAATGTCTGAGGCTAAATTAGATTTCGGCTATGAGCGTAGGCCACAAGCGATGAGGCATTGTCTAAATCTAACTGCTCAATCATCTTATATTTATGGTACTCAACGGTTTTGGCGGAAATATTGAGTGAGAGTGCAATTTTCTTTGCAGACATGCCTTTTGCCAAAAGCTTCAAAATATCCAACTGTCTTGCTGTTAGCACTGTTTTTTGGTTGAACTTTTCCTGTAATTCTGCGGAGACATATTGCTTTCCAGCCAGTACGGTTTCGAGTGCCTGTAGTAGCTCAAAACCCGCTTGATGTTTCACTATGTAGCCATCAGCACCATATTCGAATGCAGCCTGTAGGATTTCAGCTTCATCGTGCATGGTGAGGCAGATGATCTTTGCTTCTTTACATGTACGTTTTAGCAAGCCAAGTGTTTGGTTTAGCTGCATACCTGGCATTGAAATATCTGTGATGATGATATCGGGTTGAAATTGTTTAGCAGCTTGAATTAACTCTTCTGCATTGGTGGTAATTGATTGAACCTGATAGTTTTTTTCAACAAGCCTTGCGATGCCTTCACTGACTATCTGGTGATCATCTGCAATGATAATGGTGGGCATAATTAATTGTTCATCCTTCTCGAACTGTACATGATTCATCCTATCACTCTTATTAATATCACTCTTATTTAAATCATTCTTATTAAAATCATTCTTATTAAAATCATTCTTATTAAAATCAATTATATATTTAGTATGCTTGCTATTAGTTAATCATATCTTCTGGAATGGGCCAAACGAGTTTTACCGAAAATCCACATTGATGATGACCGACAGTAAAATCGATTGTGCCACCAATAAGCGCCGCCCGCTCGAGCATAGACTCAATCCCTAATGACGAGGAGTTTGCAAGCGCATCCTGAGCCATGCCCTTACCGTTATCTTCAATAGTCAGTTTAGCAAACTTGCCCTCACGATTTAGGCAGATGGACAATGCCGTTGCATGGGAGTGTCGCATCACATTAGCAAGCGCTTCTTGGCTGATGCGATAGATATGTAGCTTTTGTCCCTCACTGTACAAGATCTCTTTACTGAGATTGAGTGACAGAAGAATATTCTTATGCAAGGTCATTTTTTTTGCTTCAGCCTCAATGGCGGCATACAGACCGACCTTGTCTATTATCGCGGGATGAAGATGGCGAGATAGATGCTGAAGATCTCGGGTAATATCAGACAGCTTTGCTGCTACATCATACAGTGCTTTTTGAGATTCATTATCTAATTGGGTATTAATAAATCCCAATTCAAGGTTGAGTGAAGCGAGACGCTGGCCAAAGTCATCGTGTAGATCTCTAGCGATAACTTTTAGCTGTTTCTCTCTGTCTTCTATCAGGCGTTTATTTAATGCGACAACTTTCTCTTTTTGATGAGATAACTCTTGGTAATGTCGTAGCCGCTCAATACTTGAAGCCATAATATTCCCCAAAATAGTCGAGCAGCGAATAAAGTGTTCATCAAACGCCTTATGAGTAACAAAGTTTGCCGCAGCCAAGGCCCCCCATGGCTTACCCATCGCTTGGATCGGGATCAAAATATGATTGAGTGGCTTTTGTTGCTGCAGTTGACAGGCAAGCTCGAGTAGTTGCAGATCATCATCGCTATTGAAAACTTCACTGGAATGGATCATCGCTTGATATCGCGCTTTAATTTCGTAGCTAAGGTTGGGCCTTACATGAGGAATATTTTTTCCTGAAACGGCATAAAACGACCATTCCTGAGCAATATATTTGGTGTTAGGCAAACAAGATATTCTGTCGACACCAAGCAGTTCTCTACACTCGTCGAGAACTGAATTCATCACCTCCGCTAACGAGCTTGTTGGAGTATCCAGAAGCTGGGTAGATATAGAGAGTAGGGTTTGATTAAATTGTGCGAAATCGTAATCGTCTTGATTTTTCATAGCTATTTTCTCACCACAATTATCCGTTTTGAATTTCTTTATACCTGTAAAAGCACAAATAATACTAACTGTAATGACTGCTTTAGGAATAGTCCTAGTTCGATTTTGTTTGAGTAGCCTTGATACTAGCTCCATCTAAAATGAGGAGTGAACAATGAAAACATTCACCAAAACGATGTTATCAAAAGCGGTACTAGGCATGGCAGTGGTCTCTACTGCTGTCGCGGCCCCAGCTATGGCTAAAAATGAATCTGAAAAGCCGAATATTCTAGTCATCATGGCAGACGATATTGGTTGGTCAAATACTTCTGCATATAACATGGGAATGATGGGATATAAAACACCTAACATTGACCGTATCGCCAAAGAGGGGATGTTATTCACCGACCACTATGGCCAGCCTAGCTCAACCGCAGGGCGTGCTGCTTTTTTAACGGGTCAGCTACCAATCCGTACCGGACTACTTACTGTCGGAATGCCGGGTTCGCCAATCGGGATCTCAAAAGAGGATCCCACCCTTGCCGAGGTGATGAAAGATCAAGGTTATATGACGGTGCAACTAGGTAAAAACCACTTAGGCGACCAGGAGCATATGCTACCTCATCGTCGTGGTTTTGATTATTTCTACGGCAATCTTTATCACCTAAATGCAGAGGAGGAGCCTGAGAATGAGGATTACCCGAAAGACCCTGAATTCTTAGAGCGTTTCGGACCTCGCGGTATTGTTGAGGGGCACGCAGATGGTGAAACTGGCTCTGGCGGACCATTAACGAAGAAGCGTATGGAAACCATCGACCGTGAGTTAACGGATATGGCGGTAGATTACATTGAAGAGAGTGCCAAGAAAGATGAGCCATTCTTCATGTGGTATAACCCTTCACGTATGCATGTATGGACTCACTTAAGTGAAAAGTGGAAAGGAAAGACAGGTTACGGTCTATATGCTGACGGTATGGCTGAGCTAGATAGTTATGTCGGTGAGATTTTAGAAACTCTAGAGAAGACTGGCCAGCGTGATAACACCATTATTATCTTCACGACCGATAACGGTGCTGAGAAGATGAGTTGGCCAGATGGGGGCAACACGCCATTTAAAGGTGAGAAGGGCTTGACGACCGAAGGTGGCGTCCGCGTACCATTTATGGTGAGCTGGCCAGGTAAGATCCCTGCTGGTAGCGTCAATAACGGTATTCAGTCCCATGAAGACTTGTTTACGACCTTAGCAACCTTTGCCGGAGAAAAAGACATTCAGGAAAGCTTTAAGAAGAAGCACGATGTCTATATCGATGGTTATGATCACACCCAAGCTTGGCTAACCAATGAAGATACTCCCCGTAACGAGATCTTCTATTTTGCTGAAACGGGTAACCTTGAAGCGGTGCGAGTCGGTAAGATTAAGGCGACCTTTATTCAGCCTCTAGAGGAGAGCTGGTTTGCTCCACGCTTAGCAACTCAGTGGCCACAGCTTGTTGACCTTCGTGCAGACCCTTATGAAGAAGCACCTGAGCACTCAGGCATGTACCTAAAGTGGTTTGCTGAGCGTATGTACAACTTTGTCCCCGTACAAGTTGAGGTCGCTAAACTACTTGGCACTTTCCAAGAGTTCCCATTAAGACAGGAGCCTGCTTCGTTTAACTTAGAAAGAGTTATTGAGCAACTTCCATACCGAGAGAACCGTTAGACCTCTCTTACCTGAGGGCGCATTAGGCGCCCTCTGTTCCCTGCAAATACAAAAACAGTAAACGCACTTTCCCGTACATAATCGAGTCCAAAGGTGAGCTAATGCATGCATTCACAAGCAAATTTGAGGCGCTGCAAGATAGAATCAATCAACAGATATTGGGCCAAGAGCAGGTGGTCAAGCAGCTGGTTATAGCCTTACTTGCTAATGGACATGTGTTAATTCAAGGACTACCAGGCCTTGCTAAAACCCGTGCTGTTAATGAGATGGCCAATGAGGTTAACGCTAAACTAAACCGAATTCAATTTACCCCTGATATGTTACCTGCAGATATTACCGGCAGCGAAGTTTATAGTAATCAAACACAAAGTATCAGCTTTAAACCGGGCCCTGTATTTAGCCATTTTCTGCTCGCAGATGAGATCAATCGCGCCCCGGCAAAGGTGCAGTCAGCATTACTCGAGTCTATGGCTGAGGGGCAAGTCTCAGTTGCAGGGATATCGCACCCTCTACCTGAGCTATTTATGGTGTTGGCGACTCAAAATCCTATTGAGCAGGAGGGGACCTATCCGCTACCCGAAGCTCAGATGGACCGCTTTTTGATGCAGATCCTCATTGATTACCCTGATAAAGATGCTGAAATGAGCATGTTGAAATTGCTCAGAAACCAGCAGAGCAGTGAAGCGAGCACGCGAGCTGCAACATTAACGGTCGAAGAGGTGCTCTGTGCACGTAAACAGGTGGATGAGGTTTTTGTTAATGACAATATCGATCAATATATTGTCGATCTTGTTGATGCGACCCGTCAGCCCAAAAAGTATAGCGATGAACTCGGAACATTCATTGAGTTAGGGGCCAGCCCAAGAGCGTCAATTGCATTAGATAGATGTGCTCGTGCCTACGCTTGGTTATCTGGACGTGATTTTGTCGCACCTGAGGATGTTAAGGCTGTCTGTCATGGTGTGCTGCGCCATAGAATCGTGCTCTCTTTTAGCTGTATCAACCAAAATATCAGCACAGATGCGGTGATCGATAAGTTACTCGATTGCGTAGCACACGTATAGATAATATAGGGGGGGCTATGAGCAGTGATGAGCGTATATATACCAATTTCTCTCGATTAAGCTTACTGGCTAAAAAGGGTAGAGGCCTCAGTTGGCGCCCCCCCTATAGCAAAATCTCGCCACTTAGCGGTCTGCAGAAGAGTAGTCAGCGTGGTCGTGGCCTAGATTTCGTTGAGCTGCGTCACTACTTTGATGGCGATGATGTTCGCTGTATCGACTGGCGCGTGACTCAGCGTACTGGACAGGCCTTTATCCGTCTCTATAGCGAGGAGAAAGACAAGAGTGCCGTGCTGTTGATTGACCTTCGTAGCAGTATGTTTTTTGCAAGTGACGGAGTGATGAAGTCAGTTTTAGCCTCTGAACTCGCGGCGATTATTGCGGGTCGTATTCAGGTCGAGGGTGACAGGATCGGTGCGCTTATGCTCACAGATACCCATATCGAATCCCATAGCGCCATGCGCGGCGAAAAATCTCTTTTGAGCTTATTGGAAAAAGTGACCCAGTTAGGTGGCCGTTTACC
The DNA here is from genome assembly GCF_000018285.1 of Shewanella pealeana ATCC 700345. Lineage (NCBI taxonomy): Bacteria > Pseudomonadati > Pseudomonadota > Gammaproteobacteria > Alteromonadales > Shewanellaceae > Shewanella > Shewanella pealeana. The sequence continues at coordinate 2,113,700 of NC_009901.1, forward strand.
CGCTCAAGGGCAAATAGAACCCCCGAGCTTAGATGATGCACTCCACCTGCTTTGTCAGCAAAAAATTAAAGAGAGCCAAATCTTTATTATCAGTGATTTCGTTGATTTCATTGATAAAACCAGTCGCGCACTACTATCTCAACTCGCGAGACACAATAATATTATCGGCTTGAGAGTGAGTGACCCTCTGGAGGATGAGCTACCCAATAGTAACGTTTTGATGGGCGATGGTCTGCTACAGCTGGAGATCAATGGTGATAACGGTCAGCTTCGTCAGCGATATAATCGATTTACCATCGAGCATAATCAAGGGGTAGAGAACGGCTTCTTATCAATCGGCCAGCCTTACTTAGCATTAACGACTCACAAAGAGAGTTGGCAGCAGCTGTTTTCTATGTCGTCTGCTAGGAGGCGCTAATATGAGTGAACGGATGCAATCAAGTGGGCAGTTGGCAGAATTTGGCTCGCACCTAATTAAAAAGGCGCAGTGGCAAACGCCTCCCGAAGCGATATCTTGGTGGCCTAACACGCCAGCGTGGAATGTTGTTTTTATCTTGCTTAGCTTGTCGTTGGTTATTTTTGTTATCAGGCAGGGATATCACTGGTTACAGCGCCAATATGTGCGGGAAGCAAAAATACTTTTCGTTAAATTGGATGCCAACAATGATCTGCCTGCGATGGCAAGTTTGCTGCGCCAGTTTTGTCATCAGCACTGGCCTAATGAAAGCCTAGCCACATTTCCGGTTAAGGCGTTTTCAAATCGAGTTGTGGAGCTTACCCAAAGTAGTGACACCACAGCTGAAGCGATGGCAGCGCTGCTAGTTTGTAACTATCAAGCTAAGGCGAGCCTAACCGATGAATATCGCCTCGCGCTTACGTGCTGGGTTAAGGAGCATGTATGTTAACGCTAACTTATCCTTGGCTCGCTATCTTGATCCTACTGCCTCTATTGGCCGTTTTACTTCCTAAGCACCGTACCGCTTTACCTGCTATACGCTTCTCAAAATTTAAACTGTTGGTGAGCTTAAGTCAGCGCAGGCCAAGTGAAGGGGCTGTGGTGCTTCGCCGACTGTTTTGGCAGCGCCTATTGGCGACGCTGACCTACCTTGCATTAGTCTGCGCCGCTGTGCGTCCGGTTTGGCTTGGGGAGCCGATTCAAATAGAGCAGGTTGGACGGGAGATGATGATTGCTGTCGATCTGTCAGGCTCAATGGAGGCGAGGGATTTTGTCGATCCCCAAGGCGAAATACTGCGCCGGGTCGATGGAGTTAAAGCGTTACTGCAATCATTTCTACTCAAGCGAGACTCAGATCGTATCGGCTTAATCGCTTTTGGTGAGAATGCTTATCTGCAGGCTCCATTTACGCAAGATAAACAGATATTAAGCCAATTACTGCAGCAGATGGACGTGCGTATGGCGGGGGCTGGCACGGCAATTGGTGATGCGATAGGTGTTGCGGTTAATCACTTTGAGCAGTCAGAGGTTGAAAACAAGGTGTTACTGCTGCTCACCGATGGCAATGACACTAGTAGTGAGTTTCCACCACTGGATGCGGCCCATTACGCTGGGGAGCAGGGTGTCGTTATCTATCCCATCGCGATTGGAGACCCCAAAAATGTGGGAGAGGATAGCCTTGATATCGCAACACTAGAGCGCATTGCCGATTTAACGCAGGGAAGAGTATTTGAGGCCGATGACGGTCAATCTCTTATTGAGGTTTATAAGGTGTTAGAGCAGCTGCAGCCGCAACTGTTTGACAGCTACACAATTCGTCCTGAAAAAGATCTCTACTTCTGGCCGATCTTATTCATGTTGTGCATTAACCTGTCGATGTTGATGCTGGTTAGCTTTCGAAGAAAGCCGCAGGGGACCAAGTATGAGTGAGTTTCATTTTATCAGACCATGGGCACTGCTTGCGCTTGCGCCTTATCTATATTGGCTATGGGGAAATTACCGTACTCAGCAGAAACTTGACGCTAAGTTACCTCTCGCGGCGCATTTAGTGCCTCACCTGAGAACGGATATCGCCTCCAATTTCTGGTTATCACCAAAAGCAATGCTGCCTTTTTTGATCGGACTATTGATCATCATAGTGAGCGGCCCCACTTGGCAACCCCAAGAGGGGAGTTTAAGTAAAAACCGTTCACCGCTTATTTTTGTTATCGACCTATCAAGCTCAATGGCGGAGTCAGATATTGCTCCTAGCCGTATAGAAAGCGCCAAATATAAGCTGGCTACCCTTTTGGAAGAAAAACCTGATGGTCTACTCGGTGCTTGGGTATACGCTGGCAGTGGTCATCAACTATTGCCAGCAACAGAGGATCGCGACGTTTTAGCCCTCTACCTCTCAAGTTTAAATACCCAGCTGGTTCCTCGTCAGGGGAAGAACCTTGCCACTGTATTAGAGCAACTAAGAGCTTTAGAACAGCTAAGGACTTTGGATCAAAGTCGGCTACAGCAGGGGGAGCCGTCACTGCCAGCGAGCATCGTTGTGATTAGTGACGCTATCGACAATCAAGCCCGTGAGGCGTTAATCGCACATCAAGATAATACACAAGATCAGCTACTGTTTTGGAAATTCGGCTTTGCTTCATCTATGTCAACGCCTAGCGGAGTTCAACAACTGCAGATGAGCAGCGACGATGCCGATATAGATGCAATTATTGACTGGAGTAATAGCGTTAACTTCTTTGATCCTACAGACAAGGATATTGTCTGGCAGGAGGTGGGCTACTGGTTGGTATTCCCAACGCTATTGTTAAGCTTGCTCTGGTTTAGGCGGGGCTGGAGTATTCGTTGGGTAGCAAGCTTAATATTTATCCCTTGGCTAACCCTTTCACCAGTCACTGAAGTCTATGCTACAGAGTTTGCTGAAAGGAGCGTCAGTAGTGAGCAGTGTGACAACTTAGTTATGCGGCTTTTTTTAAGTCCAGATCAACAAGGGCTGTGGTTCTACCAGCGACAAAATTACCGCTGCGCAGCCAACAGTTTTGTCGATCCCCAGTGGAAGGTCGAAGCCTTGATGCGCAGTGAGCAGTGGGAGTGGGCATTAACAATGCTAAATACTCAACCAGACTCTATCGAGCGGAGCTTCAATATCGCACTGAGTTATATGCATCTAGCAAGGTTTCGCTCTTCACAGCGCTGGTTTATGCAGGTGTTAGCGCTTGACCCTGAGCATAAACAAGCGCAAGCAAATCTGGTAGTGCTTGAGGAGATATTTGCACTGATGGAGCTGCGCGCCGAGGGGCAGGGCACAGCAGGTGAGGATATGACAGCTGATGTGATTGACTCGCTGCAGGAGGATATGCAGATTGATGAGCCAGAAGATAAGATTGATGAAATAAACAGCGCCGATCTGATGGCAGAAGAGCACCTGACCAAGATCTGGTTAGAGCAGGTGAAGCATAATCCTGCCGTGTTTTTACGCAATAAATTTACCATTCAGCTGCAGCAGCTTGAGCAAGCGCCAAATCTTGATCCAAAACTGAGTATTGATTTAAAACAGAGTCTTGGAGCAAAACAGAGTCAGACGGATGCTGTTAGGGCGACAGAGCAAGGAGATCACTAATGGCGAGTTTTTCCCGCTTGTTATATGCGAGTTTTGTAACGGTTTTGAGCTTGCTGCCATTATCTTCCCAAGCAGAAACAGCGCATTTCTCGGCGCAATGGTTAGTGGATGATGTCGTGCTTGCAGAGCGTGTACAAAACACCGTTTGGCTGGCCATCATCAGTGACGAGGCCATCGCCGCGAATGTATCTATACAGGAGGTCAAAGTTAAGCAGCTATTTATCGAATCTGCCGATGCACCTATCTATACCACTCGGATGATAGAGGGGAAGCGAAAGCACGTCGCCCAATTTAAATATGATATCTACCCAGCTCAGTTTGGTGAGTTTGTCTTGCCTAAAACTGAGATAACGCTCGGTCGAGGTGACAAAGCTCAAGTGGTAACCTCTTCAAGTAAGCGTGTTGACATTGCGCAGCAAGTCGATGCTTCAAGGGGGATGCTCATAACACCCAAGCTAACCCTTGAGCAGAAGCTATCAGCCAGTGAGTTTGTTGCAGGTGGAGCCGTGAGCCGAGAGATCACCATGGCGGTGGATAACCTGCCTGGCTATTTAATTGCGGAGCTCTCTCTATCACTCGATAGTCGGGATGCTGATCTGCGAGTCACGGCAAATGCGACCCAATCCCGTGCCTATCGCGGTACGCTTACAGGTAAGAGAGTAACAGAGCTACAATATCGCTTTTCACGTGTCGGTGAGTATCGATTACCTGAGATTAAGGTTAGCTGGTGGCATCCAGCGCAAGCAGTGGTGAAGCATAGCATTATTCCTGCAATCGATATCGTCGTCACTCCTCCACCTCCTTTACCCTTAAAGCAGCGAGTCGCTATATGGCAGGCGCAGCTCAGTGATTTTCTCGTGCAGTACCAGTTAGCACTAATGTTAGTTTTTATCTGTCTGCTTATTGTTTGGTGGCAGCGTCAGCTTATTTTCCAAAAGCTAGGCTACTGTTATGTAGCTGCATTAACAAAGTTAAGCACTCCTTTGCTTATGGCATGTCTTATTACATTAAGGGCAGTATTTACCCCTAAAAAACTGATGCCTAGCCTGCTCAGTCGCTGGCTACAATGTATTGAGCAACCTTTTCAGAGCGCGGCAAAATCTATATTCCTTAGCCTCGAGTACCAAGCCGACGGTAGGGTTAAGCTTGATAGAGTGGCACTAATAAAAACCATGTGCAGCATTGTTTGGCGTCAATATTGTCAGCCATTTTCCTTACAGCCGTTAAATCCAAACTAACTAAGCTGCCTAATAAGCTGATTTAAGTTGCTGGGTTAGGCTTGAGATTAGTAAATCTCCCAGTTCTCACAGCAAGCTTCATTGAGGTAAAGTTTTTATCATTGATGAAAGGTTGATACTGAGAGGACTTTTATGGCAACAGGTATTACGGCTGTTAAGTGGCTATATTTGACTGGGTTGATAGCGGGGATATTCGCTGTTAGCGCTTTTTCGGCGCTTGCAGCGCAGGAGGAGAGCAAAGCAGACCAAACTAAGACACTGCCATTGCTATTTAAGGGGGAGTCTATTCAAGCGATTAGCGAGAATCATTTTCGAGTAAAAGTGAGTTATTCAGAAGCGGTTAAAGCTCGCTGTATCGGCTTTGCTGGAAAAGAGCCTGTAGCCATTGATTCAGTCGTCGTGATCCCGCCCTATGGGGTCGCCAATATGATCATCAAAGATGATGATCAGCCTGTCGATTCGGCTCAATGCTGGATCACCAGCACGCGAGAGCAAGATCTTAACAATGATTATATTAAGCACGATAATATAGAGGGCTAATATTTTGCAATTAAACTCACCGCATCCCCAACTGAAACGCTCTGTAGCAAAGCGGCTAACACTCGCCGTGACCCTAGCGACTGTGTTTTCATCTCCCCTATATGCAGCAGAGCAACCTAAATTAGTCCTACAGATAACGGTTGATGCCTTAAGGGGTGATCTGCCAATGCGTTATCTTGAAAATATGCAAGAGGGTGGCTTTCGCTATTTATTAAATGAAGGTATTCATTACACCAATGCCCACTTTGAGCATGCAAATACTGAAACCATAGTTGGCCACGTAGCGTTAGCGACAGGTGCGCCACCGTCAGTGAATGGTATGGTAGGAAATGTCTGGTATGACCGGGGCGTTAATCGCTTGGTATACAACATCGAAGATCCCAATTATAGCCTGTTAACCCAAGGTGGTGGGGTGGATGCGGATACTGAAGTGGATACGACCCAGAAAGCAGCCGCTACCGATGGGCGTTCTCCGCTGAATATAAAGGGGTCTACATTTTCAGATGAGTTGGTAAAGAGTAATAATGGCCAATCTCGCGCATTTTCAGTCTCATTTAAAGACCGTGGTGCTGTGTCTATGGGCGGAGAGCTGGGTAAGGCATTTTGGTATTCGAAAGCCTCGGCGGGTTTTGTGACCAGTGACTACTACTATCAGCAGTATCCTGCCTGGGTTGAACAGTGGAATGATAAAAAACTGCACCTTAACTATAACAACCAAGCTTGGCAGTTAATGCTCGATGATGAGAAGTACCTGTTTCATCAGGAAGCAGAAGAGAGTGATAAAACGGATTTAGCTGGTTTCGGTAAGCAGTTTCCCCATCAATATGGAGCCGCTGATTCGCGTTACTTTACCACTAAACTGAGTATCAGTCCGGTTGCTGATGAGCTGGTTGCAGATTTTGCTAAAACGGTTATCGACAAGGAGCAGCTTGGTGCTGGTGATGTGACCGATTATCTATCTGTGAGTTTATCTGCGACAGACTACGTTATTCATATGTTTGGCCCGTCGAGTAAGGAAGCTGAAGATAATCTACTTCGACTAGACAGAACCTTAGCGGAACTATTTAGCTATATCGATAAAAAGGTGGGGTTAGATAACACCTTAATTGTATTGTCTGCGGATCATGGCGCACCAGACATACCCAGTTATATTCACCATCACGGTGGTCACAAGGCTGACTACTTTGGAGTGGAGTCGATTACGGCGTCAGGCATATTTGACAGGTTAAAACAGCGTTTTGGCTTAGATGAGCAAGTTATTTTGCAGTACGCCGATCCCTATCTCTACCTAAATCATGAACTGATTGAAGCTAAGGGGATTTCACTTGCCCAGATACAAACATTTCTGGCTAATGAGCTTACGACGATTGCAGGGATCGAGCAGGTCTATACCGCCAGTGATATAACAACAGGTAAGCTAGACAGTAGCAGAATTGCTAAGTTGGTTGCGCAAAATCATCACCATCAGCGCTCAGGGGATCTCTATTTAATTTATGACCCGAGTGTTTATATTAATGATTTTGATGGGTTAAAAGTTGCATCTGTGCACGGCTCCCCCTGGCGGTATGACACACATGTTCCGGTGATATTCGCAGGCATGGGACTCGAGGGCAAAAAGCTTGCAGATAAGATTACGCCTTATGCCATTGCGCCGACACTATCATCCCTGCTTAAGATCAGCTTTCCAACAGGTAGCACGGGTAAAGTACTTGAACAGGTTGAGCTTGAGCCCGAATAGACCACAGGAGGGTGATATTTTGTATTTATCGTTACTGATTGATACTAGGTAGTTGTCTCCGTGGCCTCGCTAATAACAAAGTCGCGGCGATAAGTGTCTGTATTTATCATTTAATATCTTTTCGTCAACGCAAATGTGGAGGTCACTCACGAAAAATACAGAGGTACAATATATTGCATGCTTCCCGGCGACCCTACATATATTTAGCACCTTTGCTCTCTACTTCAAGCCGCTGTATTGCCTGACTTCTACTGTCGGGTTAGGTAGCGGTTTGCGGGAGAGACGCCTATCTTGCAATAGAGACAGCCTTACCTAATTCACCGCTTTTCATTTACTCGGCGTATATGCCACACCAACCTGTCCAGCTTGTCGTTTTCTACTCTTTAAACGCAAACTGGCTACGCAGTGAGAGCCTTAAACTATGTCGGCGCTTGACGCCAACATTGAGAACAACAGACAAGCTGTTAGCGCTACATTGCTATTTCTCCTCAAGTTATATAGTTTACAATTCGTTAACCAATCTGTTTTCAAATGCCGCTAACCAGAGAGCCTTAAAATGGACTTCATAGAGATATACCCAAATGCAATCCCTGATGAATTTTGTGATGAGTTGATTAGCCGCTTTGAACGTCACTCTGGCGTCAGTGCAGGCTGTACCGGCAGTGGCGTCGATGAGTCGAAAAAGCGCAGCTTAGATTTGATGTTAGACTCCCATGAAGATCTCACTGGGCTTAAGAACAGACTGCTGGGTTATACGTTATCCCATGCGACTCAATATTTTGATAAGTATGCGATGGCGTTGATGGGCGCGGTAGCGGTTAATGTGGCTGATGAACAGGGTCAATCTGTAACGCTAACACCTGAGAACTATGAGCGCTATGGCAAGGGGCGAGCCGAAGCCATCGTTAAATACCTTTACCGTAGTGGTAGTATCAATATCCAAAAGTACCTACAAGCCAAGGGCGGTTATCCTCACTGGCATTCGGAGCAATTTCCTCAGGCCGGTCATAGCGAAGCGTTGCACCGAGTTGTTTTATATATGTTTTATCTTAACGATGTGGAAGAGGGCGGTGAGACGGAGTTCTACTATCAAAACAAATTGATCAAACCCAAAAAGGGCACCATGGTGATAGCGCCAGCGAGTTTTACTCACTCCCATCGGGGCAATGTACCAACAAGTGGCAACAAGTATATTGCCACCTCTTGGATCATGTTTAATCGCGCCGAGCAGTTATATGGGGCTGCTAAATAATATTAAGGCAATTGAAGCAGGGAGAACACGCATTCAGTGCCGATGTTATCCCCGTGTGTTAAGTGAATGCTGAGACTCGAGTCCGATTTAAATCGGAATGGAGATCCTAAAGCAGGCGCCTTCAAGCTCGGAAGTTTCGATACTGAGTCGTCCGCCATAACTGATGACAATCTCATTACAGACCGCGAGGCCAATGCCCTGACCGGCTTTTTGAGTGTCGGCGCGTACACCTCGCTCAATGATGTTTTGGCGAATGCTTTCTTCTACACCCGGACCATCATCTTCAACTAGAAGTTCAAACTCTCCGGCATCGTTATAGTATGACGACACTCTGACTGTTGAAATACACAGCTTAAAGGCATTTTCCATCAAGTTGCCGCAAAGTTCCATCAAGTCGCCTTTATCACCCGGGAACACATGCTCTTTAGGGATCACGGCTTCAAATTGAACTTGTTTGTCACGATAAACTTTGAATAACATCTGCGCCAGTTGATCGACCAAAGGTGCAATTTGGGTTTGCTCCTGCTTTAGACCTTTACGGCCTAACATGGCGCGCTTCAATTGGTATTTCACCAATTGATCCATCTGGCTTACTTGCTCCATGATTTTCTCGCTGCAGGCATCTTTATCAAGCGTTCTGTCATCGGTAATCGCATGTACCGCCGCTAGGCGTGTTTTAAGGCTGTGAGCCAAATCATTCATTGCGTTTTGATAGCGTTGCTGCTGAGCACTGGATTGATTCAGTAGTTGGTTGAGTGCCTGAGTCACCCCTTCTAGCTCAACTGGGTAGCCATCAGAAAGTGATTTGGCTTTACCATTGTTGACCGATTGGAGTTCGTTTTTAAGTCGTACCAAGGGTCTCATTCCCCAATAGGCGGCACTGATTAAAAGCACTAGAGCCAAGGCTAGAACGAAGGCTAAACGTATATAGGTTAGGCGACTGAACTTACTGTATTCTTCTTCGAGTTTCTCAGCATCTTTCAATACCAGTAGATTGTACTTATTACTGGCGATATCTAACGATAACAGATAGATGAAGTAGCCTTTGTTGTCCGCCAGTGACAGGTAGTAAGGAGGAGAGCTATTTCTTATCTCGTTAAAGCGTTCGCAGGTGTCGAATAAACCACGGTCTACCGCTAAGGATGAGGTCCAGACTTGATTAAAGGTGTTATCACAGCTGGCGATGATATAACGCTGGGCGGCATTATTCTCTTCTAGCCATTCATCACTGGTGTCGGGAATAAGATCGTGTTCCCTAAGCTCGGCTGCTACTTTTGGGATCTCAGAGATAAGTTCAGCTGTCTCTTCGTTATAGCTATTTTGGGCGTGGAGAATATTAACCATCCACGCTAAGCCAAAGCCTACGAGAGCAATAATGGATAAAGAGGTGAGAAACATCCGCGTTAGCAGACGCTTCTTAGGCTTAAATTTTAATTGCATGGCAGATTGAATTTATACCCTTGGCCTCGAATGGTTACAATAGGGTTTTCGATACCGCCTTTGGTGAGTTTCTTACGTAGGCGGCTGACCATGACTTCGATAGTATTGGGGTCACCTTCCTTATCGCCATAGATCACATCCAGCAGGCGCTGTTTAGCCACTACCTCATGGCAGTGTCGCATCAGGTACTCAAGAATCAAATATTCAAATGCTGTCACTTCCATAGGTTGCTCGTTGAGGCTGACTTGCTTGGCTGCAAGATCAAGCTCAAGTGCACCGCTGGTGATTTGGGGTTTTACAAAGCCAGCACTACGACGCACGAGGGCATCTAAGCGAGCGACTAACTCTTCTTTCTGGAAAGGTTTAACTAGGTAGTCATCGGCGCCAGCATTCAGTCCTTCTACCTTATCTTGCCAATTAACCCGAGCGGTTAAGATCAATACCGGGGCTTTTAAACCCTCGTCACGAAGACTTTGAATTAGGCTTATACCGTCTTGGTCTGGAAGGCCTAAGTCGACGATAGCCACATCGATAGGATAGTTAGTGGCTTGATAAAATCCCTCTTTCGCTGTTAGCGCAACTTGAACTTGATTGCCTAATTCGCTGAGTTGCACTTTTAGGTGGTGAGATAGAATCGGGTCATCTTCAACAACTAATATTCGCATAGTCACAATATCCTTGAATTCAATACAGATTAGTTTACGCAGAATTAACACTCCTGCCAACTAAGTGTTTCTAAATAGAGGAAGTTTACGCTCAAGAAACTTAACCTTGGCTGAACTTTACTCCCTATCGTTCATTTTTGCTGCTAGTTGGAACTAAATCATGATATTTGGCTATAAAGTTCACGATTTATTCAGTTAGACGTTATTTCGTACCGTTATCTCTGGGTTTATTGCTGCTTTTTCGTTAAGATTCCGTAAATTTTTTTAAGCTGAAGGATTAAGGTATGTCGTTTGTTAGGCTACTTACTGGGTTAGCACTGCTTTTACTCGCACCGAGTGTAATGGCCACAACGTTTACGTTTACTGCAATTCCCGATGAAGATGAGAGTCAATTAAGAACGCGATTCGATAAAGTTGCTGTCTACCTAGAGGAAAAGCTTGGGGTTGAGGTTAAGTATGTTCCGGTTAAATCATACTCTGCAGCCGTTACTGCTTTTCGTAATAACCAAGTCCAATTAGCCTGGTTTGGCGGTCTATCTGGCGTACAGGCACGTCGTTTGGTGCCAGGTTCAGAGGCCATAGCACAAGGCTATGAAGATCAGTTTTTCAAGAGCTACTTTATTGCCCACTCCTCAGCGGAGATCATCCCAAGTGATAGTTTTCCTAATTTAAACGGTTATACCTTTACTTATGGCTCTAAAAATTCAACTTCCGGTCGCCTGATGCCGCAGTTCTTTATCGAGCGAAATCTAGGTAAGAACAGTAAGGATATCTTTAAACGCATAGGTTATTCCGGTGACCATAGCCGTACCATTGCTCAGGTACAGGCGGGGGTCTATCAAGTCGGTGCGGTTAATTACAAGGTATGGGAAACTGCCCTATCAAACGGCAAAGTGGATCTCAATAAGGTCAGTGTTATTTGGGAAACCCCAGCGTACCCCGATTATCAGTGGACCATACGTGGTGATATTGACGGCAAATTTGGTGCAGGTTTTAGCGAAAAAGTGACAGCAGCACTCATCGGTATGAAAGATCCTGAGCTGTTAGAGAGCTTTCCTCGCCAGTCATTTGTCCCCGCTGATAACCGAGACTATGAAGCGATTGAAGACGTTGCTAAAGCAATTGGCCTAATTGACTAGGCTACCTTGGGTAAATTTAGCTTGGGCAAGCCTAAGTTGGCTAAGCAGATGTCGATTCACTCCAAATTGGCTCATTCAGAGTTGAATCGGCCTATGTTGACCTTAAACCAGCTAGTCATTCAGTTTGAAGACAAGACAGCCGTCAGTATCGATAAGCTGTCTTTTCACCATGGTGAAAAAACGGCCATTATTGGTCGCTCTGGTTGCGGTAAATCAACCTTAATCAATCATGTTTTTGAACAGCTTAAGCCAACAGCTGCATTGTGCTCTCAACGGCAGGGATTGGTTGAGAATTTAAGTGTATTTCATAATATTTTTATGGGGGCGCTAAATCAGCATAGTTGGATATACAACCTTGCTAACCTTGTATCTCCATTTAAAGGGCCTCGGCAAGCCATACAGCAAATTGCAGATTCACTAGAACTCGATTGCCCTCTGTCTCAGCCCGTGTCTTCGCTTTCGGGGGGCCAAAGGCAGCGTGTAGCGCTTGGGCGCGCCCTTTATCAGCGTCAGGCTCTGTTTATTGGCGATGAAGCTTTCTCGGCACTCGATCCTGTGATGGGACAGCGCCTATTAACTCAGGTTTTGGCTAGCCATGAAACTGTTATCATGGTTTTACATGATATGGACATGGCATTGACTCATTTTGACAGGGTTATCGGCCTACGAGAGGGCAAAAAAGTCCTCGATATCGATGCCAAGTATCTCGATCTTAATACTCTCGAGGCCTTCTATCAAAATAGCTCTGATACAGACACTGCTGGTGGCGTCAATGTGGGCGACAAGCGTGTTAATGAAAAGTCTGAATCTCCCCAAATAGAGCCACTTAACAGCGTCGTTAAGCGTTATTAGTTTGCCAATACACCCCCCCGTAATGCCACGCCTATTTCCTTTTGTAGGTTACTGGAAAAAAGTGACCTTAGCGCTGTGGGCTGTTTCGCTGCTGTGTTTTTATTTTGCCGATACCGAGGTGATAGCACTCGATCCATGGAGTGAATTGTTACTGATAGGCAAAGGCTTTATTGCGCCCGATTTTTTTGCTACCGAATACCTGATTGAAGCGCTGTGGCAAACCGTGAGTTTTGCACTATTGGGAGTGATTATCGCATTGGTGTGTGGGGCGCCACTGGCTTTGGTGTATCACAAACCCTTTATCGCTGCGATGTGTTCGTTTATTCGCTCAATTCATGAGATCTTCTGGGCGTTACTTTTTCTACAGATCTTTGGCTTGTCACCACTTACTGGGATCTTAGCTATCGCACTGCCTTATGGCGCGACGTTTGCGCGAGTATTCAGTGATATCTTGCAGCAAGCGCCTACAACAACATTGCAAACTTTACCTTATCGAACCGACCGAATTAGCCGTTATCTCTATGGAAGACTGGCCCATGTGTTGGTGCCCGTACGCGCCTATGTGCGCTATCGGTTTGAGTGCGCATTAAGAAGCAGTGCTGTGCTGGGCTTTGTGGGGATGCCAACCTTAGGTTTTTATTTAGAGACGGCTTTTCGCCAAGGCCATTATCACCAAGGCGCAGCGCTGCTGATGCTGTTTATCGCCTTAATTGGTACCATCCCTTATTGGTGTAGAGTCAAGGCGTTACCGGTTTATTTTGTACTGGCAATATGGGCGCTGCCTGAGATGCCAAATATCGATGGCGCATTGATTTGGCGTTTCTTAAGCCAAGATATTTTACCGCCAATGTTTCAAAACCAAATGTTCCAAAGCGAGATGTTGCAAGCCAGTACAATGAGTAGCAGCGAGGTGTTTAGCCAGTTCTTTGATTGGTTAAGCAAGCTACTAACAGATCAAGCGCTACCAGGAATTATTGCGACCTTATTGTTAGCGCTAGCGGCTCTCGGGTTGAGTCATGTTTTAGCCCTAATTGGCAGTGCCATTAGTGACAAGCGTCTGAGTGGTGGCGTGGTAGCGAGCGTAAATCGTTTGTTGTTACTTATTTTAAGGTCGGTGCCTGAGTATATCTTGGCCTTCGTGTTTATGTTGCTGCTCGGTCCGTCGATGTTACCAGCCATATTGGCATTAGCCATCCATAATGGCGCGCTGATAGCGTATCTCAGCATTAGGCATGCCGATAACGTGGCTTTCTCAGCACATTTTACTCATCGAATCGACGGATATGGATTCGAAGTTATGCCAGCCATATATCCGAATATGATGGCACTGCTGTTTTATCGCTTTGAGGTGATTTTAAGAGAGACTGCTATTTTGGGGATGCTTGGCATTGCCACTCTGGGATTTTATATCGACAGTAATTTTGCGGAAATTCGTTTTAACGGCGCCTTAGTGCTGATGTGTGTTACCGCTTTAGTGAATATATTGGTCGACATTTTGAGTCGGCGGTTACTGTATTCAAAAGACAAAAGCCAGCTAGGCTGCGCACATTAGTCACGTCAGCCACAGATTCATTATCTCGCTTTCGAAGCACACGAACCGCTTTATGAAGCGCAAACGGTGTCCATTTAAGAAGACTGACTAGCTAAAAATTCTACGCTGATTACGTTTTTTAATGATGCCGTTGCCGCACCAAGCTGCAATTAGTGTAAAGGCGATAACACCCGCCATAATCGCACTCAAGCGATACCAAGGCGCCTCAGCAATAATTCTCATCTGTACATATTCAAAGCTACTCACGCCCCACACTAGAACTGCAGAAATGATAAGGCCTAGTTGCAGTAGTCGAGTCGCCCAGCTGGCTTTAATAAACAATAGCAAGGGGCTAAGGGCAAAAGCGACACAAGCCGCGTTTTGGCCAAAACGTAAAAAGTGTGCGCCAATAAGAAGATAGGCTAAACAGATGAGCAGAATTCGCCACCACATAACAAGTTACCTTATTTATTTTTTATAGTGGATAGAGCTTACGTGAAAGCATAAGGGGTATTCTATAGGCGGCTTCACAATAATGAGAATTAGCCTGTTAGGAAAACTTGAGCTGTGACATTAGAGTAGGGCAGAGCTGGACTGATTAGCTTGGCGTACTTGTGTAATTTCTTTGCAATAATTAGCGCTTTGGAAAGCGTCAACCTTACCCCAATATGCTCAGCGTAAGCTACATCGTTTCTGGATAAAAACCATTTAGAGTGCAAGTTCTAATCACGCCGCGTTGATTAGAATAAGTTTCATGGTTTATTCTGCCCTCTAATTGGAACCGACTTTTCTATCTCTTTTAGCCTCAGTGATTTAGGGCTATGGGGGCAGTGCATGGCTATAGGATTTAACTTTACACCCATCTTCGCGATTAGCCCTGCGGGCAATATCTTCATTGAGGCATCTCAACTTCCCATTAAATCAATAGCAAGAGATACTCGATAAACGCTCATTCTATTCTGCAAGTAAACTCTCGAGGAGCATACGTTCACCTTCAATCAAGATGTTGCCATTCAAATATAGTCACCCCTTCATGCCCCCGATGTTTTTCAAGATAGTTAGCAGACTCCTCAGAGTAATGGTTTCGCGGTTAGTCAGTTACTTAGCTTTATCAATGTCAATGATGAGTCGCAACTACCGGAATATACATTAACTTTTGTTTGATATTTGAATAGCTCATCCAAACGGACCATTTATTGAACATAAATACCTGTATGTTAATTAGGCACTCCTGGTTGGAATTCCAACAGGGCGGCAGGGGCTGTAATCAGTGTTTAACAAACAGTGGCACAAAGCTACTGCCACAAGGCGTTACTTAATTCGGAACTAAACCAACACAAGGGAATTTACATGTCTAGTCAAGAAACGTTCAAAGCATTTACTTCACAAGTTGAATCTGTCGTTAACCCATTTTACAGCTTCAATCAATTGGTCAGCAAAAACATAGAAACGCTTTCAAAGATCCAGCTAGAAAGTGTTCAAGCTTACAGTACGCTTGGAAATGAGACTCTGCAAAGCTTAGCGAATATTAAGCAGCCTCAAGATCTTGCATCACATAGTACAAAACAGATGGAAGTGATGAGCAAGTTCAGTCAACAGTTGCTTAAAGATGGACAAAAGCTGTCTCAGCTCAGCCAAGACTTCAAAACAGCTGCTGACGAATTGGCTGCATCTTCTATTCCTGCGACAAAAAGTGCGTAAAGGGTAATAGTGTGGCGTGCTGCTTGGCTAAGAACTGCACGAGCAAAAGTGCGTCACCTTTTTATTAGTTTTAATTTGCCACTAAGGACGCCATCATGGAAAGTAAATCGCCCTTTCAAGACGCGATCGACAATGCAATGCAATTTGGCCAAGCATGGATGGATAGCTTCGGGCAGTCGGCTCAATCCTCTATCGTAGAAACACAAGCGGAAGATTGGGCACAATGGATGCGCTCATCGGTTGAACACCCTGTTAACTCTATTGAACAACAAATGGATTGGTGGGGGCAACAAGTCAATCTATTTAACGATTGCATTATGAGCAGTCCCGCAGAAAAAGAGACAGATCGACGATTTAAAGACCCTGCGTGGAATGAACAGGCACTTTATAAATACATCAAAGAAAGTTATAAGTTGGCTTGTAATAATATTCAAGCATCAATCAATAACACCGAAGGGCTAGATGACGAAACTCGTCAGCGATTATCCTTTTTTTCTCGCCAGTATCTTAATGCTATGTCACCGAGCAATTTTGTTGCCACCAACCCTGAAATAATGAAGCTAACCATTGAGAGTAAAGGCCAAAACCTAATTAAAGGGCTAGAGCAACTTCAGCAAGATTTAGAGCAAAGCGTCGATACCTTGAATATTCGCATGACAGATAAAACGGCTTTCACTGTAGGAAAAAATATTGCCACAACTCCTGGTAAGGTTGTCTTTAAAAACGATCTGTTTGAACTTATTCAATATCAAGCCACAACGGAGCAAGTGTACAAACGACCTCTGCTTGTTGTACCGCCATTTGTGAACAAATTTTATATCATGGATCTAAGCCCTGAGCGTTCTTACACGCAATGGCTAGTGAGCCAAGGGCATACAGTATTTATGATCTCTTGGGTTAACCCCAATGCCGAGATGGCAGCAACTGATTTTGGTGACTACGTTACTCAGGGGGTTATCCTTGCGTTAGATGCAATAGAAGCTGAAACCGGTGAACGTGAAGTCAACGGTATTGGTTATTGTATCGGTGGGACACTGTTAACTGCAGCAATGGCTTATTTAGCCGGCAAACGCCGCAAGCAAAGAGTCAAATCAGCAACCTTACTCACCACCATTCTAGACTTTGGCCAACCTGGCGAACTTGGTGTGTTCATCAACGACCCACTGATTAGCAGTATCGAAGCGCAGAATAATGCTCGTGGCTACATGGATGGACGACAGATGGCTGTGTCATTTAGCCTGTTAAGGGAAAATAGCCTGTATTGGAATTACTATGTGACCAACTACCTTAAAGGCGAAAGTCCAGTGGCGTTCGATCTACTTCATTGGAATTGTGACAATACCAACATAACTGCTGCGACACACAATCAGATATTACGCCAAATGTACCTTGAAAATAAGCTGAAGGAACCTGGTGGCATCACAGTTGATGGCGTTAAAGTCGACCTGAGTAAAGTTAAGTCTCCGTGCTATTTCCTCTCCGCTATTGAAGATCATATTGCAGTCTGGGAAGGCACTTTTCGTGGTACAGAGTTACTCAATGGCGATAACACCTTTGTGCTGGCCGAAAGTGGCCATATTGCAGGACCCATGAACCCGCCAAGTTCTAATAAATATGGTTTTTGGACCAATAGCGATAATGCGCAGAGCCCGGCGAAATGGCTGGCTGAGGCGGATAATCATTCTGGTTCTTGGTGGCCCCACTGGCAATCTTGGGTCGATGAACGAAATTTCTCTGACAAAATAGCAGCACGTTCATTAACTGGGAAGTTAGATGCTCCGGGGGAGTACGTAAAACAACGAATCGAAGATGTGATAGCACCAAAAGAGGAGGTACGCCATGACACTTAAAGTGGGCCAGAGCTCGATGATTGAAAAATGCTTAGATCAACAATCTGTAGTACAGTTTGCATCGTTAGCTGAGGATTATAACCCTGTGCATTTGGATGCCAACTTTGCTGCCAGCACACCGTTTGAACGTCCAATCGTTCACGGTATGTTAGCATCCAGCCTTCTCTCAGGATTACTTGCATCAGAACTACCTGGCTCAGGCACCATTTACCTTGGTCAGACACTAAAGTTCGTTTGTCCTATCTTTGTTGGTGAAACCATTACCGCTAAAGTAGAGGTGAAACATATCCGCGAAGATAAACCCATCGCCACCCTAACAACTCAGGTCTTCAATCAAGACGGTAAGCTTGCCGTCGATGGCGAAGCAACTGTCAGATATATCGTTGGCTAATATAGATTAACAGCGACATCCACAATTGTTAGCTACTTCAGTATTTGGGCTTTAACCCAGCAAGAACTGAAGACATTCAACATAAATGGCACTATTAATTTTTATTATGACAAATAACTTAGCGAGCAATAAGTCGCCAAAATTTTTGAAAGAGCAGGATTGCTGATTTTACAAATTTTGGCGTTGCTCGCTCTCTATTTCAGATAAGGTTCAATAGGGCAAAATTAGAGGGGGGCACAAGCGGTTCACTACGAAGGACACTGAAGGCACGAAGAACTCAAACTACTCAAGCCGTTTGAGTTTTTTATCTTCACCTTGGTGCTCATCGTGAAAGCATAGCGCTTCGTGGTGAGCTTCACGCTTTGTGAGTAGCCACTCTAGCCCCATTTGTAAGTGGTAAGCAAAGCCGCTTTGGGACCTTACAAAGTTAAAACGCGAAGCATTAAATCTAAAACTAGAGTCGACCCGATCACTTCTGCGCTAATGCTTCACTCAATTTTTGCTTATCTTCATCGCTCAATTCAGCCCGTTCAATTAGGTCGAGAATATCTGAGCTATTCGGTTTACCTTGGCCTTGAATGATAAGTACCCGCGAGGCTTCGCCATTGAGTCCGTGGCGCTCTAATTCCAGTTCGGTTATTTGCTCGGTGAGCACTTCGATATCATCACCAAGATTGTCTATATGGACCTCAAACTCGCCTTCATTTTGTTCAAAAATCACTTCCAGCTCGCGAGCTTTCTCTTCTAACTCTATAGCCTTAGATTCAAGTTTCATAGCATGAACTTCAATTGCAGCTTCTTTACTGCTTAACTGCTGATGCAGCTTCTCAAGCTTTATTTTAATGGCTTGCTCAACTCTAGGGTCTAGTGGTTGCCTCGGATTTGCTGCATGTCGTTGGACTCGTTCAAGCATCTTCGCAACGGGCTTTTGTACCTCTTTAGGCAGTTCACTGATTTTCTGTTGAACGTTCTCCTTATTACTGAGCTCTTGAGTTGTAAATGACATTTCATAGGGAGTGCCATCTTCGCCATCGACAACAACTGTGACATGGGTGATATCGTTTTCATCGGTATTAATCTTGGTGATCAAGCTGTGGCTATTTTTGTCAATAACTTGGGTTTTATCGATAGCCTGAGTTTTATCAATAGCCTCGATATCGGTGGGGGCGCTAGAGGCCAGTTGAGATAGGGTTAAGCAGCCTGCTACTACAGCGATGGCGATTGGTTTTAAGTTCATATTGTTCCCCTTTTAATGGTATTCGTCGTGATTGACTTGCCAAGATTTTCACTTTCAAGAAGTGCGAAGATTGTGCCAACTCTTTGAAATTCAGTCTTGTAGGGCTTTGGAGTTGATTAGGATTATCGGTCTAGCAAGCTGTTGTAAATAATATTACGGATATGGGAAGGTCACTTCCTGATATGAGGATATTGATTCGATTTATGTTAGGTTTATCCATGATTAGCTTGAGTCGGTTATGAGTTTTTGAGAATGAAAGCCGCTTTTTTGCACAGGACAGCATAAGATTGGGCGGCCTAGAGTTTTGGTATCAATCTTGTATAAACAAACGGGTTAAGAGTCTTGTACATATAAGATATGCTCGAATTGAAATAGGGAAATAAAATAAGAATTATGTCGATAAAACGCTACGTGTTTATGCTATTTGGTGCGTTAATCCTATTGCTGGCGATGAGCCAGCTATTTGTGGCGCAGTATTTTAAGACTCAACTACAGGCAGAGCTTGAGCAAAGCTCAAAAAGTTTATCAAAGAGCTTAGTCAGCGTGGTAATTGAGAACGCTGCAGAGCTTGAACGCATGGAGTTTTCATTTCCACAGACGCCAGCTAGGGTCGCTGAGCTCATGCCCAAAGCTGAGGTGGATAGCATCGATTGGGTTGAGAGCAGTGAGCTGATAAACGAAAGGTTTGAGCATGAGGTTGAACGGTTGACTGACGAGGCTGAGCAGGAGATTGATATCCAGCTAGATAGCTTAAATAGTGAAATCGATCAGCTCGCGTTTGAGCTTGCTAAAGGTGTGTCCGAGGGAGGGAAGTCACAACTTAAAAGCGATGCATTTAAGACAAAGCAGAAAGCATTGAAAGAGAAAGTGCAAGCCTTGTTAGAAAAAGAACGGGTGCTATTGGAAAGCAATCGCGAGAATATGCAGCAACTGCGCAAGCAAGCGGCGCGAGAATATCAGCAACGAGTAGAGCGGAGTCTAGAGAGTATTGAGATCCATACCGATGAGTGGCTTAAAGAGGGGCGAGTCCTCATTGTTGAGGGGCAGCACAGTAATGGCGGATCCATTGAGCAGAATGAAGAGCGCAGTGTTGACTTACCCAGTGGTGGTACAAATCATCTTTTAGAACGCTTTAGCGAATCGGTTTTGCTAGCCATTCTTATCACGAGTGTGATGGCTCTACTACTGGCCTACTGGCTTAGCCACCATGTGACAGGGCCCTTGAGTGAGCTGGCTGGTGGTCATCAAAAATTGGCAAAGGGCGAATTTGGTGTGCAACTTAAAGAGCAAGGGGTTAAAGAGTTAAAGCAGATCTTAACGGGTTTTAATCGCATGAGTCTGGCATTAGCGAACTTGAGTAAGAAAGAGCAACAGATGTCGCAGCAGCAACACTTGGCCGATCTTGGTCAAATTACCCGGGGTATTGCCCACAGCTTGAGAAACCCGTTACATACTTTGGGATTACTCTCAGAGCAGAGCACTTGCAGTGAAACCTTGGCCGAGCGCGAGAAACTTAATAATAAGATGCAGCAGAAAATTGCCTTGATGGATAAAAGCATTCAGTCGCTGTTGACGCTTTCGAGCCATGAGGTGGCACGTGACAAAGCCATCCCGTTAAACGCCATCATTCAAGATGTACTTTTGGAGTTATCGATCACCGGGATTAAACCGAAAGTCATGTTTGACCCACAAAGCATTAAGCTTTTCGTCAATGGAGCAGAGTCTGAGCTTAGAAGTATCTTACATGCGGTGATGATTAACGCGGTAGAAGCCGATCCGGATGCTAAGCAGATAAAAATCGAGTTGACTCAAGATGTGAATGCCAAGAAAGTCATCATTACCGATTGGGGCAAAGGGATTGATCCTTTGGTTAAGACGCAGATGTTTAAGCCTCATGTTACCACTAAAACAGAAGGCTCGGGCATGGGGATCTATATCGCGAAGCGCTTAATCGAGAGCCACTATGATGGCGAAATCCAGTTTGATGACAACCCCCAAGGAGGCACCATCGTGACGCTTATCTTTTGTCGTGGTGAACCAGGGCCTGACTCAAGCGCCAAATCAAACATAGACTCAAACTCTGACTCAAACAGAAAGCCTTCGTATCAAGGTAAGGTGAAACCATGAATAAAGCGCCGTTACAGATCTTAGTGGTGGAAGACGAGCCCGATCAACGAGAGTTAATTTGTCAAATACTTGCCTCGAATCAATATCAGATCACCAGCGCTGAAAGCGTTGAAGAGGCGATTTTATCAATAAAGTCGAGTGTACCGGATCTGGTTTTTTCTGATTGGAAGCTTGGACAGTTAACAGGGATGGATCTGCTGACATACGTAAGACGAGAGCACCCCGATATGGGATTTATTATCGCCACGGCTTACGGCACTATTACCCACGCGGTGGACGCCATGCAAGCAGGGGCAGATGATTACCTGTCAAAACCTTATCAACGTCAGTCGTTACTGATGGCTATAGATAAGGTCGCTAAATCGTTAACGTTAAAACAGCAAAATCGACGTCTAGCATCAGAGCTATCTCAGCAACAGGAGCTCGTGGGGCTAGTGGGTAAGGCGCCGTGTATGCAGAAGGTTTATGCTCGAGTACAAAGAGTGAGTGCCACCGACGCAACGGTGCTAATTGGCGGCGAGAGTGGCACAGGTAAAGAGCTAGCGGCTCGGGCCTTATATCAATTATCGAGTCGTCAACATAAGCCGTTTGTCGCTATCAATTGCGGCGCCATTCCCGAAACTCTTGCGGAATCAGAGCTCTTTGGCGCAGAGAAAGGGGCATTTACTGGTGCCAATACGCTGAAAATCGGTAAGCTTGAGGCGGCTAATGGCGGTACTATCTTTCTCGATGAAATAGGCGAGTTACCTCTGTTACAGCAGACAAAGTTGCTCAGGTTTTTACAAGAAGGCGTGATTTCTAGGCTAGGGCAAAACGGTGAAATTAAGTTGGATGTTAGGGTCATTGCCGCGACCCACCGCAACCTTAAAGAGGAAGTCGAGAAGGGCAACTTTAGAGAAGATCTATTCTATAGGCTCAACGTGGTCCCCATCGATATGCCACCACTGAGAGAGCGCAAAGAAGATATTGGCCGGCTCATAGAGCATTTCTTAAAAATTCATGCAGGTCAGTATGGCGTCGAGGCAGTTAAGTTAAGTGCGGAAACCATGAAGTCTCTGCTCGATTATCCTTGGCCGGGCAATGTGCGAGAACTCTCTAATCGAGTTGAACGTTTCGTATTACTGGCAGATGAGCAAGAGCTGGTGGCCGAACTGGCGTCAGGACTGGTCGCGATTAATCCGAGTCAGTTTGTGCTTCCTGAGGCGGGATTTGAGTGGGAAGCGTTTGAGAAAGACTGCTTACAGCAAGCGATGTCGCGCCATGAGGGGAATCGAACCCAAGCGGCAAAGCAGCTAGGCTTGAGTTATAAAGCGTTTTTGTATCGCTTAGAGAAGTATCAACTAGTGTAACCTTTAGGTATGAGCCGCTTATCATAGCGGCTTGTACTAAAAGTTAGTGCTAAAGGTTAGTGCGATGTCACGAGGCCAGAGATAATCATCAGGGCCACCCCTATAAACACCAACCCAGTGACGAGATTAATTAGCGGACTGACCTTTTTCATTTTAAGCTGAACTCTGGGCTTCGACAGCACTATTGCAATAAAACTGAACCAGATAAAGGATAAGGAAAACAGCAAGAAAGCCGCCATGCTCTTGGTGGAAAAGCTAACCTGAGGTGTAATAAGGGTTGAAAATAGGGTGATAAAAAACACTAAGGCTTTGGGATTCAAAATATTGGTATAGAGCCCCTGCATAAAGCCTTTATAAGCGGTTACTCCTTCCCCTTGTACACATGTCTCAATCGATACTGGATCTTGCCAGTGTAGCCATGCCGATTTTATTGCGCCAACGCCCATCAAGGCTAAATAACTGGCACCAGCTAACTGAACGATGGTGAATAAAACATCTGAGCTTTGAATGATAAGACTAACCCCAGTTAAACTAAGCAGGGTGTGCCCAAGAATCGCTACTGCTATGCCAAATGCTGAGGCAACGGCTGCCACGCGAGACTCTTGAGTCGCGAGGCGAACCACTAAAGCAAAATCTGGCCCAGGGCTGGCTAGAGCAATAAGGTGTATCATGGACAGTGATATAAGTAATTGAAATTCCATCTGAGACCTAGTTGTTTAATTTGCTACTGATTAATTGCGGAGTGACTAAAAGTTCGAGCAGCTTTAGTGCAGAATTTAGTGCAGTGAGGTTTTATTTAACGCTGCTTTTAGAAATTAACACGATTGCTATCATTCAGCCCGTGAATTGTCGCAAGAATTCACCCATAATATAAACCGATTTTTCTGCCAACTACCATCGGAGTGTAGAACGTGAAAGGACAGATCCTAAGAGAAATGAAGGTGCTTAACGCTATTGACCCTGGTTTCGAAGTTCAAAGGCGCGTCGCATTTATTAAGTCAAAGCTTAAGCAATCAAGTACCTCCACTTTAGTCTTGGGTATTAGTGGTGGTGTAGACTCTTCTTTAGCGGGACGCTTGTGTCAACTAGCCGTTGATGAGCTCAATAGCGACGCCAGCGGTAACCATTACCAATTTATCGCGGTTCGTTTACCTTACGATGTGCAAAAGGATGAAGATGAAGCTCAGTTGGCTTGTCAGTTTATCCAACCTTCAAAGCAAGTCACTGTGAATGTGAAGCAGGGGGTGGATGGTGTTCATTGTGAAACACTAGCGGCTGTTGAAGCTGCGGGTATCGCGTTACCCGAGGCCGATAAAATCGACTTTGTTAAAGGCAACGTAAAGGCAAGAATGCGTATGGTTGCCCAATATGAGATTGCGGGTCTAGTTGCAGGTTTGGTGGTGGGAACCGACCATAGTGCCGAAAATATTACCGGTTTTTATACCAAGTGGGGCGATGGCGCCTGTGATTTAGCGCCTTTGTTCGGTCTTAATAAGCGTCAGGTTCGCCAGCTTGCCGCATTCTTAGGTGCGCCAGATAAGTTGGTTATCAAGGCGCCTACAGCAGATTTAGAAGAGAACAAGCCTCAGTTAGAAGATGAGGTTGCCCTGGGGTTAACCTACGAGCAGATTGATGACTTTTTAGAGGGTAAAGAGGTCAGCGAATTTGTTAATGACAAACTGGTTGGGATCTACCGCGCCACTCAGCATAAGCGTGAGCCAATTCCAACGATTTACGATTAACATTTCCTACTTCTACAATAAATGGCGCTTCGGCGCCTTTTTCATTTTCAGCCATAAACGCCTTTTTGCAGTAGGTGGATGCTTACTTTTAGCCTTTACTGGTTTGTATTTTAGGATCAATTCAGTGGCGGAAGATTTAATGCGGCTCTTAGTATATTAATCTGTAGGTTTGGAAATTGACGGTAGTCTAAGTAAGGACAAAGGTAGATTTCTTGGTGTGTGTGCTTGCTAACATAATTTGAGTTTAGGGCTATTGGCTTGAAAAGCTCTGAGTTTAGACTTAACTTCAGAGCGCTTTGTTGACCACAAATAATGTGTAAACTGGCATTGGGGTTTAGCTTATTGCCATTAATACTGATACATTCATCTTGTTTTAGTAGTAGGTGATCGCGGTAATACTTCCAGTTTTTATCGGTAACAGACAATTTTGCCATGATGGTTAAAATTTTTCGCCAGTGATTGCCGTTTGCCTCAATAAAGTGCTGTACTGCATTGGGGGCTGTATGACTCCAATTGTCGGGAAGAATAGGTGGTGTCGGTAGGTAGAAGCAGGTTTTTGCGCCATCGAAACCAATTATCTGTTTATTTTTATTCAATTTTCAGCCTATCTTTACCGTTTCGGCGTAAGAGTGTGTAATTTATCTTATATTACATTGCTTGTTTAGGGAGAAACGCAACGATTATGAAAACCATTATTATTGGGTCGACAAAACACCTAGCTTTTGCCCTATTTTACGCCTCTTTAGGAACCTTTATTGCATTAATTGCGATGGCTGTTTGGTTTCTTAATTCACGCCCCGATCTGTCGATTTGGCACACAACCAAATTAACCTCTGAATACCGCGCACAAAGTGAAGTTAGCACTTTTTCTGACTATATGAAGCTTGAAGATAAGCTGTTCACTGAGCTAGAGACTAAGGTTTATCTTGAACCATCAGAGCCTCAGCCTTTCGATATTCTAAACCGTTATGTGCATGGCAGCTATTCTGATCCTGGTCATTGGACACAGGATTGGAATCGCAGTTATGAATGGCCAACAGATAATGCTGAATTCGGGGTACTTTTACTCCATGGCATGTCTGACTCTCCCTATGCCTTGTCGCATTTCGCTAACCACTATAAAGACAGGGCGCATATTTTAGGACTTAGGCTACCGGGGCATGGCACCTTACCATCGGCGTTAACGAATATCGATTGGCAAGATATGGCGGGAGCAGTGGCTCTGGCTACAAGGCATATGAAGCAAGTGTTAGGTGAAAAGCCTTTGTATTTAATTGGTTTCTCTACGGGGGCGGCATTGGCTCTTAATCATGAACTTGAGCGCATAGCTGCCAATAAGGACGCTGATTACTCGGCCATGGTGCTGATCTCTCCAGCCATAGGCTTACCAGCTGTTGCCGCTGGAGCTAGGTGGCAAGCAAGACTTGGGATTGTACTGGGTTTAGATAAGCTGAGTTGGAATAGCATTCAAGCGGAATACGACCCT
This sequence comes from Shewanella pealeana ATCC 700345, assembly GCF_000018285.1. Classification (NCBI taxonomy): domain Bacteria; kingdom Pseudomonadati; phylum Pseudomonadota; class Gammaproteobacteria; order Alteromonadales; family Shewanellaceae; genus Shewanella; species Shewanella pealeana. The sequence continues at coordinate 2,139,550 of NC_009901.1, forward strand.
TTTAAGTATGGCTCTTTTGCCGTCAATGCTGGAGATGTGGTTTATCAACTTTCTATGCGTAACCATGATCTAATCCTGCGACAGGGGCGGGAGCGACTCAAGGGGTTACCACCAATATTGACGTTTCAGTCACTTACCGATGATACCGTTGATACCAGTGCCGTGATCAGTGCGCTATATGGTCAGTTACCCGATGCGGGCCACGAGTTAGTGTTATTTGATATCAACAGGACGAAGGTGAATTTGAGTCTTATCTTGAATGATCCCTTGAAGCCGTATCGAGAGATGATGACACAAGGGGAATTTAACTATGAGTTCACCTTAGTTGAAAACGAGAGCCTTGAGAGTCGGGATATTCAGGCTCGCCGATTAAATGACAATAGTACAAGCTCTCTTGGGCTCAGCTGGCCAAAACAGATCTACTCCTTATCACATGTTGCGTTGCCATTTCCGAAAAGCGATGCGTTGTATGGCCCTATTTGGAATAGCGATAAACCTCATATCCAGATAGGCACGGGAGCATCCCGGGGGGAGCGAGGCGTGATAAGTGTATCTGCTAGTGAGATCTTAAGACAAAAGTGGAACCCATTTCATCCTTACATGCTAAGCAAAATGGATGAAGTGATAGTTCCTTAATTGTGGTACTTGTTTGGCTAACAAGCCTGATTAACGGTTAAAGATTAAAATGTGCGCTTTCGTAGTGGCTTCGCTACATTTTGCTTGGCAGACCCATTTAGAGCTTTAGTTTTTACTTTGTCGATTAACCTTCTAAGGTCGTGAACACCAGTTTATTTCGCCCAGCCTTTTTGGCTTGATATAGATTAATATCGGCTTGTTTAACCCACTGTTCCAGTGAGTCGCTATAAGTCCCGTTGCCAATCACAGCCCCTATGCTGGTCGTCACCTTAAATTGCTGCTTATCCTGCTGACTTTCGATGACAATATTATCGAGTTTTTTTCTAAAGCTTTCCAAATGATTCTCAATTTTTAAGGCATTACACAGCGGCATGATGAGTAAAAACTCTTCGCCGCCATATCGTACTATGATGTCTGAATCGCGCTTAAACTCTTGGCTTAGAAGCTCGGCGACTCGCTTAAGAGTGAGATCGCCGCCATCATGACCGTAGGTATCATTAATGAACTTGAACTTATCAAGATCCAGCAGCGCAATTGCAATAATCTCATCGCTTCTTTTACATAGCTGCTGAATTCCAGGAAACTTATCTTCGGCATAACGGCGATTATATAACCCTGTAAGAGGGTCTTTTTCTGCCAGAGCTTTTAATTGACTGTTAGCGTGCTCAAGCTCCAAGGTCCGCACGGCGACTTTCTCTTCAAGCTCCAACTGATAACCAATAAGCTGGCTTTTACTTTGCTTTAGGCGCTGAAAGAGGGTGTAAATTTCCTCCGGTGACTCTTCATCTACGGCATAATTCACATAGTTATTATCTGATTGAGTGCTGAATTTGTTGGCGATATTCTCAAGCGGCAGTGTGAGGCGGCGGCTAATAACACGTGAGATATAGATGGTGACAGACAATGCGACAAATAGAATGGCAAATGTTGCTAGGTACATACTTTCAACCAAATCAACTAGAGGCCGAAAAGGATTGAGTACAAATAGTTGCCAATCATTTTCTAATGTCACGCTTGCATAGACGTACTCTGGCGCCATCGTATCGCTATGGGAAATATTGAGCATTGGAAAGGGCGTTATATAATTTTTACTGGGTAGCGAGTAATTAAACTCAGATAGTGGAGTAATACCAAGGTTGTCAGTGGCGTATATGACTCTGCCATTTTTATCTATAAGCACAATGGACTGATTATTCTGATTGGTTTTGATGTTATCTATCACCTTGAACTCTTTTAAATCTAACGAGCCTTCAATGATCCCTATTGGCTGGTGGGGCGTATCTGCTCGGTAAATGGGAGCACTTATTGCGACAATCGGATCTTGGCCAAAGCCTTTGCCAAGAAATGCTGGAGAGATAAAGTTACGCTGGTTAATAAAGGCTTGTACAAAGTAATCCCTATCACGGATTGAGAGTTCTTTCCTTTGTGACTCGAGGCTTGAAAGTAACGACGCTGGACTTGCGCCTATGACAACACCTTGGCTATCGGCAAGGAGCATGGTGATAAACCCAGGATAATTTTCATGTAAATGAGACAATAAAATTTGCTCTTCTGTCTCAGAGTGCTGATTTAAGCTGAGCCATGCTGCAGCGTTCTTAATCGCTTGGGTGTGTGAGTCAATATAGGCTTGAGTCGAGAGCCCTAAATGCGCTGCTGAGCTTTCTATATTGTGATAGAGCAAGGCCTGTTGGCGTTCGATAAATTGATTATTGAACAATAATGCTGCCAAAAGCAGGGCGACGGTTATCACTAATGTAAAAGTGTAAGTCAGCTGGCCATTGAAAGTACGTCTCTGTCGGTCTTTTATCTTACTTTTGAAGTGCCAAAAAGAGGGCGTTAAGGTAATCATCAGCGAGCCTATGCAGGCATAGACCAAACCATTAATCCCTTGCTTTAGGATGATAAAGGCGATGTGACTGCTGGGGAGATCGGTAAATAGAAAGATATAAAGATAAAAAAGTGGCATACCGATAAACAGCCAAAAACCAAAGCTTGCGTATAACGCGTAAATATCTTTTTTTCTGGCTAAACCTAAGAAGAGGGCTTCTACGCCGAATAAGAAGTAAACATGCGGGCTGTCCCAGGCGACCATTAGGCCCGTAACGGTAATCATAGCAGTATAGAGTGCATACCAAGGGCCAAGCAATACAGCGGCAATAACGTAGGAAACGTTGCCGAGGATCAGCTGTATGTTAGCAAATAGGTGTATAGGATAAAGGTTTACCAGTAAACCAATTAAGCCTAACACTGAGGCTAACAGGAGTTTATTCTTTTCTATTCTCTCCAAATGAGCACGCCTTTGTTGCGGTGGACGTTATTATTTTTTTATCTCGGCAGAGATTAGTTACAATTTATTAACTTTATTGAGATAGATCAACTTTTAATGATATATCTGATTCTGGATGTGCAAAAAAACGGCGGATTTTGAGACTGTTTAATCTCAGAACTTAAGGTTTTAATTTGTGACCAGTGAAAGAAAAATGTGTAAATTTGATGATATGTCAGACCTTGCTCACATCCTTTGCAAGTCATCGAGTCCTTGTTCAGCTTTTGTTCAACTATCTGGAGGGATTTAAGTTTCAATTAAGGTTAAGTCATATCATGGTACTCAAGAGCTGCCGAGACGATAAGTCTTTCATTTATTAGGCAGCATAAACAAAAATAAGCCTTAACAGTTCTGTGACAACACAACATTAAGTGCGATAACTCCGATATTAAGGAATGCATATGAAATATTTAACTTTGGTTGCTGCGTTAGCATTTTCTGCTTCAGCTATGGCTGTAAACTGTACTGACTGTCATGAGACAATTAATGTTGAAGAGCATACAGAAATGGAAGCAACCATTGCTACTTGTAATGATTGTCACGATATGGGAAGTGCTCACGAGTTAGATAAAGAAATCCATACTCCAGAACTAACTATGAAAGAGTGTGCTGACTGTCACGAGTAAATACTCTGGCAAGATTAAAAGCGCTGCATGTCAGCGCTTTTTTTATTTATAAGCATTTATAACTTATAGATAGCGCATTTATAAATCGTGCAGTAACAAAAAAGCCAGCTTATTAGCTGGCTTTTTTGTATTTATTTGGTCGGGATAACAGGATTTGAACCTGTGATCTCTTGTCCCCCAGACAAGCGCCTTACCGGACTAGGCCATATCCCGAGATATTCAACAGAACAAGTTATAAAAACTTATAACGAAGGGGGAATTCTGAAGAGCCAGCACTTTATCAAGTCAATTTTGATTGCGCAAGCTCTTCGTACGTTCAAGCGATTCATTTGCTTAGTTTATAATCTTTAATGGTTATAGAGTCTACGTCCTTCACGCATCACTTCAACAAGCTCTGGGGCGCTTAATTTCTTCTTCAAGCGCTTATGGTACTCACTGTCGTAAATACGATACTTGCCGTGACGATCAATCACAGTGATTTCTGACTCTTGATAGATAGCAAATATGCGATGGTCACCAACATATACCCATGTCTTGTCGCTTGGTTGCATAAGACTCTGATCCGAACTGTAGTCAGATGCGGGGTTAGTACATCCTAAAGTTTGAGTTAAAATAGCAGGTACTAGGCCATTGTGTGTGGTGCGATACTTTATCTGTTTAGCTGACTCTTCGTTGGGCCAGTGAATGATCATTGGCACACGGACACTGTCTGGAGACAGGTTAACGCGTTCCTCGTCAGAGTTACTGGTAAACATTTTACCGTTAACGCCCGTAATCACCACCATAGTGCCTTTAGGCAGATTATTAACAACCGATTCAATCTGTTTATCAATAAAGTTAAGCGATTGGCGGTATTGGTTAAATAGCACTTTTTGAGCAGGCTTTAACTTAGAGGAAGACTGAACTGTTTTGATCCCTAGAAAGCCAATCGGCGTATCATAACTATCGGGAGATTTGAGATTGAGTAAACTAAACCAAGGTTGGCTCGCCGAGCCAGTCCATTGCTGCCAGTTAGCGATAGATTGCAGATCCGATATTGCATAGCTATTGATGTGCTCGGCGTCGACTCGCTCGAAATCATCAAATATGGCCAGAGGCGCAGGGAGTGTATCTTGGGTGGTAAATAGGCCTAAGTCATAACCTTTAGCGGCTAGCTCCTGGGTTAATACCGGGCTTTGATAATGTAGATCGACTGCATTGGAGTAGCTGCCTTGCAGTGCATAAAGTAGGCTAAACATACCACTGTTAAACTGATTTCCACCACTGAGATGCTTAGTGAAATTCATGTTTTGTTGCGCGTAGGACGACAGAAATGGCATCGTAGACTCATCGACAAGATCGGCACGCAAGCTATCTACCGCAATGACTAAAATATTTGGCAGGCTATCGGCAGTGCACTGCATAGGTGACAAGGGATACTGCAGGCTAGCCTTAGGAGGCGTCTGACTTCTATGGTCCCGACTACCTTCAATACCGTAGCTTTCCATTAAGCTTTTTGCCGTTGCAGGATAAGACAGTGGGTAAGCGTCATCGAAATGGGTAATTTCGGTCACATCGGCAGCGTCACCCCAGATATGAATAAGGTGACTGGCGACAAAGCAGATCCCCACTAAAACAACGACCTTGTTGCCAACGTTGCGCTTACGGATCTTCTCGACACGCTTCCATAGGAAGTTAGCCAGCGTTAGCTCTATCACCAAAATGGCAAGAGGCGTAATAATGTATGAGGTGCCTCGGAGTAGGGCATTTAAGTCAGCCCAGGCGAGGTCAAAAACAAAAGGACTTAGGTGAAGGCCGTAATCGTCATAAATTACCGTGTCATAGAGCAGTAAGCATAGGCTCAGTGTTGCGACCGTGGCGGCATAACCTCTAAGGATCCTTGAGTAAGGCAGTAACAGGGTTATTGGGAAAATAAACACCAAATAGACCATAAAAGCCAGGAAGCTAAAATGGCCTATTGTGCTGATCACTAAATAGCCCCAGCCAATAAATGATTCGGGAAGCCCAATGGTGTCGAGATAGCGATAGCCAACGATAATGGCAAGTAGGCCATTAATAAAGGCAAACCAATGTCCCCAGCTTACTAGGCGGGAAACGCGATCACGTCCAATCTGTTTTTGTCGCTCGACCATGTTGTTCCATTTATTGTTTAGGCTTTTTACAGGCTAATTGTTATCCATTAGCCTTAACGAGTTCAGCTTAATTTGTATCTTAGTTAGCTTTTTACTGAGCGTGACAAAGCTTTAGCAAATTGCTCTGCAACTACTTCACGTGCTTCAGCTGGTACTTTCTTCTGTAAAAGATGGGTCACGCAATTACCTAGTGCCATTAAGCTTAGGTCTGTTGGAGATTGGTGTTTCTCTAAAACTGCAAGTAATTCAGCAATAATTGACTCGACTTGAGCGTTAGAATATTTAGATTGAATAGCCATAATGATAAAGGTTCGCTTTAAAACTTAATTAACGGCATATAATAACGGATTTTTTGCAGAAGCTCCGCACTTTTTGTTCTCCTTTTTGGGATGACAGCTTAATTGCAGTAGATTATTCGCTAATTAAGGCGTTGCTTTTCCCTGCCTCGGCTGTTTACTCAGTGTGTACATCAAATTCACTATAAAATCGTTTTATTGAAAGCTGAGGCGCTTTTAGTGGAGGATTTATACTTTTTAAACCTTGATGTAGGAACGATTCTTAGCGGTTGGAGCGTAATTATTACGCTAGCTTCGTCATTCAAGATATATAGATTTTTAGCGCCTCTCTGGTATGATATCCGTCGCTAGGTTGTGAGTGGCTGAAGCGTTAAGAAATGCTCCTATTTCGGCTGCAAAAAACAATCATTTTATATTTTTGAGCGCAGGCCATTCGCTTCGCTCCTTGCCAAACTTATCGAGGCTCAATGAGTATTAACGTCGAACAAGCCATTATCCACTCCATTTCTCAAGATGGTGAAGGTCAACTTAGTTGTCGATTACGTCCACAACCTTTGCTAAATAGCCAAGCAGTTGAGGCGATGCTAGAAGAGTTGCATCAAACCTACACCACCAAAGCGGGAAAAGGGTTTGGTCACTTTGGCATTAATGGAGAAGATGGCGAAGCAAACACTAAGTTTGAAGAAGCGCTAACTACCTACCGTAGTGGTGAGCTTGGATTCGTCGAGTTTTCGGGCATAGCCGGCAAGTTATTACAAGAGGAGCTGGCTAAATATGACTTTAGCACTGGCGGCTTCCTATTGCTGTCTTGCTATACCTACATGACTAGCGATTATCTATTTGTGTCTTTGCTCAATGCAAAATCGTCAATGACAGTACTCGATGATATGGAGCTGTCGCAAAACACTCATTTAGACCTTAATAATGTGCAATTGGCTGCACGTATTGATCTGACTGAGTGGCAAGCCGATCCTGAGTCGAAAAAGTACATCTCTTTTATCCGTGGTCGTGCGGGTCGTAAAGTGGCCGACTTTTTCCTCGACTTTATGGGCTGTGTCGAAGGTGTTAATACTAAGGCGCAGAATAAGTCGCTGATGAATGCGGTTGAAGATTTTGTCGGTAACAGTGAGCTGACTAAAGATGAGCGTCAGCAAGCCCGTGAGCGTGTATTCGATTATTGTACCGAGCGTTGCGATGAAGGCGCGTCGATTCAGATTAAAGACCTGGCCGATGAGTTAGCTGATCAAGGCATGGACTCTTTCTATGACTTCGCCCAAGGGGGCAATTATGAGTTAGAAGAGGAGTTCCCTGGTGATAAGCCAACATTAAGACAGTTGAAGAAATTCTCAGGCACTGGCGGCGGGGTAACATTAAGTTTTGACGGTCAGCACCTTGGTGAAAGAGTGATCTATGATCCTGTATCAGATACCATCATCATTAAAGGTGTGCCTGCCAACCTTAAAGATCAGCTAGATCGTCGTCTGAAAGGGGAATAATTGCCTTAGCCGTCCTCAGTGGCGATTAACGTAATGAACCAGAGAACCGAGCCATAAGTGCTCGGTTTTTTTTCGGACATAATTTTTAGTGCCATTCGATTGGGGGAAATGGACTCTTGAGAGAGTAAATCAACACTTAATTGTCGAATGTTATCTCTGTTCATTGTAAGCTACAGCTATTATTCGAGGAGTCATTTTATTTGACTCAACTTAAGTACGATTATCCTGCGGCCATTGCTGTTTGGACTTAGGAAGGTAGACTGTTTTTCTACCTAGGAGCACAAATGCAACTGTTTGTTAAAGATTTAACTGTTATCGATTTCTCATATCTTTGTCCTATTCGTGGCATGGTAGGAGAAAGCTGGATTGTCGACGTTCTGCTTGATGGTGGGTTAGATGAGCAAAATATGGTGCTCGATTTCGCTAAAGTGAAACGTACCATTAAAAGCACCATAGATAATGTGGCCGATCACCGCCTGTTGATCCCAACTGCCTGCAGTGAAGTGCGCTGGCAGCAACAAGGTGACAGAGTCTGGATGGATTTCAATAGTCAACAAGGCGACATCCACTTAGCGTGTCCTTCAGAGGCTTTTGCACTCATTCCTAGTGAATTGATAGACTTTGAAAGCGTGAATAAATTTCTGCAGCAAGCACTAAAACAAGCATTGCCAGCCAATGTTGAAGGCATTTCGCTGACATTAAGAAATGAGATCCACGAGGCGCCTTACTACCATTACAGTCATGGTTTGAAAAAGCATGATGGTAATTGCCAGCGAATTGCACACGGACACCGTAGTCCGGTCACCGTATTTGAAAATGGTGTCGCCGCACCTAAATGGGATGAGTATTGGGCCAAACGCTGGCAGGATATTTACCTAGCCACCGTAGAAGATGTGGTGTCAGTAAGCTCATTAAGCCTATCGCCTCAAGCAAGCATCAATGATGGCAGCCATTACGGGTTTCACTATCAGGCACCACAGGGTGACTTTCAGTTAGCCATGCCTAAGGGGCGCTGCGATATTCTTCCACACGATACAACGGTGGAGTTATTAGCGGATTATATGGCGCAAACATTGTTTGAAAAAGTGCCGAGTAGCGATTTTAAGGTAATTGCCTATGAAGGCGTAGGTAAAGGGGCGATTGCTAGCCGAAATGCCTAGCAAGCCCACTCGTTCATAAAGTATCTAAGGAGTGGCTTTGAGACCATTTACTCGTATCATCTTTAGTAGTGTGTTGACCAGTATGGCCTTTCAGGTTAGCGCGGGTGTTGAGCTAAACGGCGAGTTATCCCAAGGGGCGCTCGTACGAGCAAAGGTACAACCCGGTACACAGGTATTTTTAAATGATGAAGCCGTTAAGGTGAATGAGTTCGGTCAGTTTGCCTTTGGCTTTGCCCGTGAAGCCGAGCTTGAGCAGATGCTTAAATTAGTTTATCCCGATGGTTTGACCGAGCTTAAGCCATTAAAACTGAAACAGCGTCAGTATAAAATCCAACAAGTAAATGGGATCAGTAAAAAGATCATGAAGCCCGATCCTAAGGCACAAGAGCGTGCAGCCAAGGATTCAAAGCAAGTTAAGGCGGCTAGGGCGCAGTTTACTGAGAACGATGCCTTTAACCAAAATTTTATCTGGCCGTTAACAGGCAGGATCTCTGGGGTTTATGGTAGTCAGCGTGTCTATAACGGTAAGCCGGGGACGCCTCACTACGGAGTCGATGTTGCTGCCAAAACTGGCACTGTGGTTGTGGCTCCTGCTGATGGGGTGATCTCGCTTTCAGTACCCGATATGTTTTACTCCGGCGGTACTATGATCATCGACCATGGCTATGGGGTGAGCTCCAGTTTCTTACACTTGAGTAAGTTGTACGTCAAACAAGGTCAGCTTGTTAAGCAGGGTGATAAAGTGGCTGAAGTGGGTTCGACAGGCCGCTCCACCGGCCCGCATCTTGACTGGCGAGTAAACTGGTATCAGGTGCGACTGGATCCAACTACAGTCGTTCCTTCGATGAAGAGTGTACTGGCTAAAGAAAATGCTAAGTAAGATCTTCTAAGCAATGCGTTCGACCCAATAAAAAAGCAGTCATTAGACTGCTTTTTTATTGGGTCGAACGACAGCGTTACTTATAACGCTTCTTCCATTTAAACAGTACCGAATATTTCCAAAGGTTCTTAATTATAAAATAACCGACTAGGCCGAAAATGCCTGCCAAAACAAAACATCCCAATAAGAATGGCGGGCCAATTGTTTCGAGCGATGCTTGAATCCAGTGCCAGCTAGCTTCAAAGTTAAACGCTTGTGGTTCATGGCCTAGCAGTTTTGCCCCTAGAAGATAAGCGACATAAAACATAAAAGGCATAGTGATGGGGTTGGTGACCCACACCAGCGCGACAGCAAGAGGCAAGTTTACGTTGAATAAGATTGCTAGGGCTGCAGCTAATACCATTTGAAACGGCATCGGGATCCACGCCACAAATAAGCCTACTGCAAACGCACCGGGTGCTGAGCGGCGATTTAATGACCATAAATTGGGTTTTAGTAGTAGATCGCCAAACATGCGCAGGTGCTTATGTTCACGCAATGTTTCAGGCTTGGGCATAAATTTTTCAATTAATTTTTTTGGCATAACTTCAATTTGCTGTCTTAACTTATTCACTATGAATCGATTTATGTGCGGTTACTGCGTCACCATTGTTTCAACGATGCTTTGGCCCGCTCTGGCTAATCTTTATTTGCTACCTTTACTAATAGTAGTGGTTATTACCGCCTGTAAGCGTGTGCCATTCATTGCCGGAGGCTTATTTGCAATCTGCTGGATTAGCCTTTTTTATGCGTTATTAATGGGCTGGGACACAGATGAACGAGTCGATACACTGAATGTTGAGGGCGAGATAGTATCACTTGTTCATACAAACGGCGACTGGATTAGTATGGATATTGTGCTGATTGATTCAATTTCCCCCCATTTGTTTAGTCGAAAGCTTAGATTGACTTGGAAGGAACCTCCGTCGCTAACCCCCGGCCAGCATTGGCTGTTAACCATAAAACCTAGGCCCATCACCAGCACCTTAAATCAGGGGAGTTATAACCAGCAAAAGAACTTGTTGGCTAAACACATTATAGGAAAAGGTAGAGTCGTTAGTGGGAAGTTATTAAGCCATGAGCCAAATTATCGCACTCAGTTAATCGCTGAACTCAAGCATACACTTAAGACCCATGCCAGTGGTGACCTGTTACTTGCGCTGGTGGCGGGAGACAGGACTATGATCTCAGCAGAGCGCTGGCAACAGCTGAGAAACACTGGAGCTGGCCATCTCTTTGCCATATCAGGGTTACACCTTTCAGTGGTTTCACTTTGGCTATTAATTGGCGCCCGTTTTTTGTTATACCGATATAGCGCAGTAAATAGCCGCAGAAATTGGCTGCTGTGCCTGACGTTGTCGGCAGTGGGGGCCGTTGCCTACGCATATCTAGCCGGTTTTTCTGTGTCGACACAGCGGGCGATGATCATGCTGCTCGCATTTATCTGTTTTAGTGTATTGCAAAGGCACTCTTCCAGTTGGGAGCGGTTGCTGTATGCGCTTTTTGTGGTGCTACTCATGGACCCATTGAGTATGTTAAGCGCCAGCTTCTGGTTATCCTTTAGCGCCTTGGGAATTATTCTCCTTACGGTGACGAGGCATACTTTTACACCAAAAAACCTAAGTGCCAGTCTCGATAGTGGGGCAATGGCGCAAGCTAACCTGAGTGAGCATGCAACTTTATGGCTTAAGTTTCGCAACGCTTGTGTGGCATTTTGGGCTGTGCAGTGGCGGTTAACCCTTGGCTTGTGTTTGGTTCAGGCGATATTTTTTTCAGGAACATCGCTAGTGAGTCTAGCGGTTAATTTACTGCTGGTCCCATGGTTTACGCTGCTTGTTATTCCTCTGTGCTTGTTGTCGCTGTTGGTCTTTATATTTGCAACGAGCTTGGGGTTGTCAGCTGCGGGAATATTTTGGGTTGCGGCAAAGTCAATGGTGCCGGTGACAGCCATTTTGAACTACAGCAGTCAATTCGAATTTGTCTGGCTTGCACTATCCGATCAAGTTATTGCTGCCTTGATGGTCGCGTTCATTGGCCTCTACCTGACGATAAACGTAAAGGATATTCTCTGGCGGCTGGTACTATCAGTGATGTTAATGCCTCTGCTATTAATGAATCTGTTTATGTTTGCACCCATTGAAGATAAGCGCTGGCAAGTGCATCTGCTCGATGTTGGCCAAGGTCTTTCCTTGGTGATAGAGAAGGGTAATCGGGCCATAATCTATGATACGGGGGCGCGATATGGTGATAGTTTTAGCTATGCCGAGCGTGTGGTGTTGCCTTTCCTTATTAGTCAAGGCATAGAACAGCTTGATTATCTGGTTGTGAGTCATGGCGATAATGACCATGCCGGTGGAGCTGAAATTATTATTCAGCGTTACCCTAAAACTCTGCTTATTTCAGATCTTGATATGGGGGGGGAGTCAGCACTTGCATCTGAATTTGATCATAAATTTGCTCATGAAATCGCTTTAGCACAGCAATACAGTTGCAGACCCAAGATACTCAAATGGCAAAATCTCACCCTTGAAGTGCTAGCTCCTAGTGAAGCGAGAGAGGGCAACAACGGTTCGTGTGTGATCAGAGTGAACGATGCCAGTAACTCTGTGCTATTAAGCGGAGATATCGAAAAACTCGCTGAGCGGGCACTGCTTGGTATGATTGAGGAAAAGGGTAAGGCTGATGGTGAGAATAATCTAAACTTACAGAGTCGATTGCTAATAGCGCCTCATCATGGCAGTAAAACGTCATCGACAGAGGCTTTTATCGATGCAGTATCCCCTGAGCTAGTTTTATTCCCCGCAGGCTTTAAAAACCGCTATCGATTTCCAAATTCTGAGGTGGTTTTACGCTACCATCAGCGGGGTATTGCCACCTTAACCAGTGGAGAACAAGGACAGATAAGTATTATATTTAATCAACAAACAATGAAAATTCGTACATATCGGTCGGATTTCGCACCATTTTGGTATAACCAAGTGTTTAGGTTTGGTCAGATTAACAATCCGGAGTAGAATGCTTCTTTTGCCAATATGTTAATCTCTCAATGACAACATCTCCTAAAAATGAAGTCTGGACTGTATTTAAGCGTCTGCTGGGCTATTTAAAGCCTCTTAAAGCAGTATTAGCTTTTGCCATCATTGGTCTAATGATGTACGCCCTTGTCGATGCCACTTTTATCGCGGTGATCAAACCATTTATCGATGAGGGATTTGGCGGCCAGGCTGGTCAAGCAGCGCAAGCTGCTGGCGGTATTACAAGTGTTGATTTTGGCACCAGCGGCGGATTTAACTCAAGCAATGATGTATTGTTAATGGCGCCGTTTGTGGTAATCGCCTTATTCTCGCTACGCGGTCTAGCAAACTTCCTATCGACCTACTGTATCTCTTACATGAGTGCGCGGGTGATTATGGATATGCGCCAAGAAGTGTTCGAACATTACTTGACCCTACCCGTCAGCTATATGGACCAAGAAAATACCGGTAATTTGATCTCACGTGTCACTTACGACACTGAACAGATTGCCCGTGCATCGGGTAGTGCACTTATCACCATAGTACGTGACAGTATTACTGTGATCGGCATGATCGCCATCATGTTCTACTTCTCATGGAAATTATCATTAGTTATCTTAGTTATCGGCCCAATCATCGGGCTGGTTATCGCAGTAGTTAGTCGTCGTTTCAGAAAGGTCTCTAAACAAATTCAAACTGCTATGGGTGGGGTCACTGCAGCCACTGAACAGATGATTAAGGGCCATAAGAATGTGCTGTCTTTTGGTGGCCAAGAAACAGAGGCAAAACGCTTTGCTAAAGTAAACGACCAAAATCGTTATCAAACTATGAAGCTGGCAACGGCTCAGGCTATCAGTCAGCCATTGGTGATGATTATCGGCTCGTTTGCGTTGGCATTTGTACTTTATGCCGCCAGCATTGATAGTATGAAGGCCGAGCTAACAGCGGGTACGTTTGCTACCATCCTAGGTGCGATGCTTGCCATGTTACAGCCGATTAAAAACTTAACCCGTGTTAATGCTGAGTTCCAGCGCGGTATCGCCGCCTGTACAACGGTTTTTGAGCTGTTAGACACCAAGCCTGAAAGTGACACGGGTACTCTAGATGTAGAGCGTGTTAAGGGGGAGCTTGCCTTCAATCACGTGAACTTTAGCTACCCTGGTCATGAGAAGTTGGCGCTTAACGATATTGACTTTAAAGTTGAGCAAGGCCAAACCTTAGCCTTAGTCGGTCGTTCAGGATCTGGGAAATCAACGATTGCGAGCCTAGTTACTCGTTTCTATACTGGCCTTAAAGCGGGCGATATCACCCTAGATGGGCAAAACATCGATGACTATAAGCTTAAAACCTTACGAAGTCAGGTTGCGTTAGTCTCACAGCAAGTGACACTGTTTAATGACAGCATCGCCAATAATATCGCCTATGCGTATCCCGGTGTTGCGACTCGTGAACAGATCATCGAAGCGGCAACCTTAGCCCATGCGATGGAGTTTATCGAGCCAATGGAGTTGGGATTAGATACCCAAATTGGTGAGAATGGCGTAATGCTTTCTGGCGGTCAAAGGCAACGTATCGCGATTGCACGTGCGATATTGCGTAATGCGCCAGTGTTAATTCTTGATGAGGCCACATCCGCGCTCGATACCGAGTCTGAGAAGGCTATTCAACAGGGACTTGATAATCTACGTCAAAACAGAACTTCAATCGTGATTGCACATCGCTTATCGACCATTGAAAGTGCCGATCAAATTTTAGTGGTTGATCAAGGTAAGATTGTCGAGCGTGGCACCCATGAGTCGCTGCTTGCCAAAGGCGGCGTTTACGCTAACCTGTATCAGATGCAGTTTGGTAGCTAGATGCAGTCTTGGGTTAATAAACTATGGTATCAGAGCCATCCGCTTAGATTTGCGCTATGGCCTCTGACCCTGCTATTTGGTGCTGTCAGTTGGCTAAGACGGTTGCTCTTTAGCTTAGGGCTCAAAAAAGCGACTAAATTACCCGTTCCCGTTATTATCGTGGGAAATATTACCGTTGGTGGCAGTGGTAAAACTCCCACTGTGATCTATCTTATCGAGTTACTCAGAAGTCACGGCTTTAAGCCAGGCGTGATAAGCCGTGGTTACGGCGTCGAAATCGAGGGCGTAAGATCGGTATTGCCTGAAGACAAGCCTGCCAGCGTAGGCGATGAGCCTGCGATGATAGTGTCGCGCACCGCAGTGCCCATGGTCGTTGGTGCTAAGCGAGTCGATGCGGCTAAACATCTGTTGGCAGAATTTGATGTCGATATTATTATCAGTGACGATGGGCTGCAGCATTACCAATTGGCTCGAGATATCGAGCTTATTATTCTTGATGGAGAGCGGCGGTTAGGCAATGGCATGTTACTACCAGCAGGACCGCTGCGCGAAGCGGCTTGGCGGTTAAAAAGCGTCGATCAGGTTATCGTTAATGGAGGTATTGCCCAGAGCGGCGAGCAAGCGATGCTGCTTGAGCCTTCGAAATGGCTACCGGTTTCACCTGTGCATAATGGCAGTTTGCCACCGAGTCAGTCACAGCCTTTAGTGGCTATGGCAGGTATTGGTAACCCACAGCGCTTCTTTGATACGCTACAAGCACTGGGCTATTGCGTCGAACAAGCGCAAGCATTTGACGATCATAGCGCTTATAGTGAAACAGCGCTTAATGAACTGGCAAATGGTCGTTTGTTGGCGATGACAGAAAAAGATGCGGTGAAATGTCGCGATTTTGCAAAAGATAACTGGTGGTCTCTCGCGGTAGATGCGAAGCTATCTCCCTCATTTGATAAACAACTACTGGCCAAAATTGATAGGTTGGTAGCAGATAAGTAAAGGCATTCGAAATGGCATTTGATAAAAAATTACTCGAAATCGTTGCGTGTCCAGTGTGTAAAGGCAAACTTGAATTCAACAAAGAAGCCCAACAGCTGATCTGTAAAGCCGATAAGCTGGCTTATCCAATCAATGACGGTATTCCGGTATTGCTAGAGAATAAAGCAGAGCCATTGGCCGAATAAGTTTTGAGACCTAATAAAAAAGCGCCTTTTGGCGCTTTTTTATATTTCATATCAATAGACATGAATTATCGCGTCACCGTTTTCCAGTTTTTAAGATAGCAGCACCATTACCTCATCTTTAAGACCATCTGAAAAATCCAGAACCACTCTCCGTACCATTCTTCATAAATTCGCATTTTTTACTCAATAAATCGTTTCAATTACTTAGAAGTGGAAATGATTAAAAAATGCACGATCGATCAAAAAATGATCAACTACTGTTTGTAATTTAATCTCGCACTTTGGTAGTATGCCGCCAAGTTGCTCTGGCTATCCCAGAGCCTGCGTGGGCTACGGCTCCTTGAATATGATCTTGTCATCATTTTCATACTTGTAATTCCAAAATATAAAATTTGTCATTAGACAGGTTTAATTAAGTTCGTTCGACTCTTAGGGGTAATGATATTTGAATAACGAAAATGTCACATTGGCATCGCATTCGGCTGCCAGTCTTTTGAAGCTATCAGCCACAACATTATTGGCTTTTTCAGCCTTCACCTTTTCTACATTTTCTATTGCCGCTCCTGTAAGTGATGCTAGTTTTTCTAGCAGCCTGAGGAATAATAGCTCGGCCAGTCATGCCCATGGCTATGCTCAAGGTCATGCTAATGGCCGAAAAGCAAATCCTCATAAGCAACAAGCTGAAGAGCAGACCTTAGCTCTTGCCAGTCGTATGGCTGAGTTTCGTCAAGCGAGTAAATCAAACAAGCAGCAGCTTAAACAAGAGCTGATGTCACAAGCTAGAGCGCGTCAGTCTCTGCTGGCTGAGCTGGTTAAAACCGATCCTGAAGCAGCTGTTCGTGCGGTATTACCTGAGTCAGCTAGAGCGGGTATGCCAAAAGATGTTTTGGCTATGCTAACGCAAAAGCGTGAGCTTACTGGTGAACTTGAACTGTCATATGTCGATTATGAGGATGCTAGTCAGAGTAAGCTGCGTCACTCGTTAATGACCGATAATGGCTCTGTAGAGCTACATCTTCCTGAGGGAGTAAAGTTTGAACAACTTAAAACAGGCTCTCGCATCAAAGCTAAAGGCTGGATGTTTAAAGGGGCTAGTGCTGAGAAAACTCGATCCAGTGCGTTAGTGCTTAACGATGAGAGTGATAGTTTAGCGCTTCTTGCTAGTACAAATACAATGAGCGTTTCAGCATCTAGCTTGCCTAATACAATAGGTGAGCAACGCACATTGGTCGTGCTGATTAACTTCCAAAACAATACCAATCAGCCTTGGACTGTAGAGGAAGCGAAAGAGCTCGTCTTCGGTACAGTCAATGACTTTTATCAAGAGGCCTCATATGGGCAAACTTGGCTAAGCGGTGATGTGCTAGGTTATTTGACTTTACCGATTGATGCGACATGTAGAACTAATGATATAGATAATTATGGTCGTCAGGCGGTAATCGATAGTGGCATTGACGTTTCTGACTATGACCGCTGGGTTTACATCTATCCTGAAAATACGGATTGTGGCTGGACTGGGCAAGGGACAATCGGTGGCAGTCCATCGCGCGCCTTCATTAATGGCTCAATGACGTTACGTACCGTTGGCCATGAACTAGGGCATAACTTTGGTTTGCATCATGCGAAGGATTATGACTGTTCAGAAGGTGTATTAACGGGCCGCTGCATGTCATTTGAGTATGGCGACACCATGGACATTATGGGGAAATCCGAGGTAACGGGTCATTTCAATGCGTTTAGCAAGCAGCAACTTGGCTGGATCACCTCATCAGCAGGTGAAGTTATCACTGCTGAAAATGATGGAAGTTATCAACTTGAGCCTTATGAAACTTTACCAGCAGGTAAAGCGAAAGGAATAAAAGTAAGGCGTGGAACCGATTCCGATACCGGCTTACCTCTGTGGTATTACCTTGAGTATCGTCAGGCGATAGGCTTCGATGATTTTCTTGCGGGTAAAAATGGTATTACCGACGGTGTGGTATTGCACCTTGCAACGGAAAACGATATGCAGAGCAATCTGCTCATCGATATGACACCAAACAGCGGTATTTATGATTTCGATGATGCTGCTTTACTGGCGGGAACTAGCTATACCGATCCTGATGCAGGTGTAACTATCACCACTGAATGGGCCGATGCTTCGGGGGCGAGTATCAATGTTAGCTATTCAGGTTTGAGCTGTGTTAAGGCTAACCCTAGCTTGTCATTATTACCTAATGAAAGTGCATGGGTAGAGGCGGGGGAGACTGTTAGCTACCAAGCGACAGTAACCAACAACGACAGTGAGGGCTGTGCAACATCGGGGTATGAGCTTACAGCACTGGTACCTAGTGGCTGGGCAGCGACACAAGACAATCTCAGCTTGGCGCCAGGGGCGAGCAGTACAGTAAGCTTGAATGTGACCTCGGCTGATACCGCTACGGATGGTTTCTACGATATCGCCATAACTGCGGTTGACACTAGCGACAGCGAGTACGCTCAGACAGGCATCGTCAGCTATGTTGTTGACTCGCCAGCGGAGGCCTGCGTAATGGCAAGCCCAAGATTTGTCTTGTCGGTCGATAACAGTGGTGAACTGGCTGCGGGAGAGGTTGCAACTTATAGTGGAACCCTAACTAGCCAAGATAGCAGTAGCTGTTCAAGCAGTAATTTTGATGTGACTGCGAATGTACCTGCTGGTTGGAGTGCTGATACCCTTGGCGTGAGTTTAGCCCCGGGTCAGAGCCAAGTTATTAGCTTAAATGTAGAGTCATCTATTGATGCACAGGATGGCACCTATGATTTCGACCTTAATGCCCAGAATCGTGCCGATAGCCGTTATATGGGTCATGATATCGCAAGTTATAGGGTTAAGAGTCCACTACCTACTTGTACATTAGCCGCACCTTCGATTGTGATTTCTAATCCTCAGGGGGCTGAAGTTATCGCTGGGACGCAGGTGAGTTACAGTGCGACAGTGACTAGCCAAGATAGTGAGGCGTGTTCAGAGGCTGTATTTGATGTGTTTGCCGATGTGCCGAGTGGTTGGAGCGCGAGTCGGGCACAGGTGACGTTAGCACCGGGAGCTAGTACTAAAGTCAATATTAGTGTGACATCGGATACAGAAGCCGAGGCTGGATCATTTAACATTGGCATTAATGCTCAAAATGCGAGTGAAACTGCGTATTTAGGTAAAACCAGTGTGAGCTATACGGTTAAGTCTGCTCCTAATACGGCGCCTGTGGCGGTAAATGATAGCGTGACTATGTCATCTAAAACATCTGTGGTTATCGATGTGCTAGCAAATGACAGGGATGCTGAGAATGATGAACTGACCATTGTTTCTGTGAGTCAGGGGGCAAAAGGAAGCGTACAGATAAACGGAAATGGCCAAGTGGTATATTCACCAGCCAAAAGTTTTAAAAGCAGCGATAGCTTCAGTTACACCATTAGTGACGGTGATAAGACCGCTACTGCAACGGTTAGTCTAAGCTTAAGTGGCTCAGGTGGCGGCGGAAATGGTAACGGCCATGGTAACGGTAAAAAATAGCCTGTGATATGGCTTTGGTATTGAGTTTATCTCTCCTAGCGAATGATAAATAAAGAGGGCGACGGTATATACCGTCGCCCTCTTGCTAAGTTAAATATTAACACTGACCTGAGTTCTAGTTAATTTCCTTTGTTAACTGTTACTCAACTGTATTAACTTCAACAGCCACGCCATTGACAATCGGCGTACCTTCATCATCTTCTACCACAGCGACAACTCCGTCGACTCCAGCAGATAGGAAGGATATTGGGTCTGTGTTTTCCACACCAGGTGTGAGCTCAATCGTAAAGGCACAGGTATAGTTTTCACTACCTGAACCGCTATAACCAAGTACCGTACCTATAACACAAGGTGAGTATGCCACGCCTGCATGCTCTCCACTGGCCGCATTGAGGATCATAAACTCAGCGTGTGGATTGTTATGGGCAACTGTTACACCCTTCACAGTGAGTTCTGTTAAGGTCACATTCTCGACACCGGCATTAGTTAGCTCTAACACCACTAGCATACTGGTTGCGAACGCCATATCGGTATCAGGGGCTTGCGGTGTAAAGGTCACAGTTGCATCATTGGATGCATCGACATTTTGGCCGTCTTCATCGACACCTCTAATGGTGGCGATATTGGTATGAGTATCACCCGCATTACCCTGTAATCCTTTGGTGATATCACAGCTTGCGTACTCGCCAGGCTCTAATATAAAGCCGTTAAGTGCAGTCGGAGAGATAGGATTACCATTTTTACTGTCGACCGTACATTGGCCTGTAAGAATGCCGAATTTATCATCGGTCAGAGTGGTGAAGCTTACATCATCGACACCGGACGAATTGACGCTAAAGGTAAAGTTATAACTAACATTACTGTAGTTAGTTGGATCGTCACCGGTCTCTAGCACCTCTGTTGGAGTTGCAGTCTTAACTAGTGTGATTGACGATGGTACATCACGGATATCGACCATTGCCGAGTCATTACCTGTGGCCTGATCATTTTCATCATCGATCGCAGTCGCGGACACTGTATTGGAGTGCAGATCGCCAGCATCACCAGCAATAAACTTAGTGAACTTACAGGTATAAGTGCCACCGAGCGCGATACTTGTAGAAATACCTGTACACTCATCGGTGAGGAGATTACCAAAGTCGGTATCATTTAGCACTGTGAGAGCTAGAGGTGAGTCCCAGAACGCCGCATCATTGTCGACCGTAACGGTAAACTCAACATTTGCTCCAGGCTCTAATACTTCCGTAGGGTTTGCCGTCTTGGTCACGGTAATAGCGGGTGGTAGGTTAGTGATCTGCACTGTGATCTCGTTACTACAGTGATCGCCTGCAATACTATTAACGGCCGCACAGCTATCACCATCAACGACAGCATCACCGTTCTTATCTATTAGTGCTAGCTTGACGAGGTCATCATAAAACTGCGGACTCTGATCATTAGGCAAGTCTCTGTCAACAATATGTACCGTGAAGGCACAACTGTAGGAGCCGCTTGGTAATATCTCACCACCGTTAGCAGGCATTGAACAGTTTGTCGCGGTCATGTACACGCCATCTACATTAGGGTTAACAGCGACAGGACTGCCCCAAAGATTGATAGAGGTATCGAAACCACCTTCTCCGCCGATATCAATCTCATCACTTAGTGACGTGATAAACAGTGAGGTTTGTGGATTGGGGTTGGTAAAGCTTACGGTATAGCTAAATGTTCCACCGGGCTCACTACGTGAGGATTGGCTGGTTAGGGCTTTTACCACGGTAGGCGGGGTAGGCTTGATAAATACATCAATATTAAAGGTGTCACAGTTACATTTTGATTTGTTATTAGGGATCTGACCCGCGTAAGGGTCTTCTTCATAGGTACAATTGCTGCGTTCGATATTATCCCAGGCCGCACAGTAGGTGAAGTCGGCTTGATTGTTGCCATCGGCGTCAGTACACAACATGGTGATTGGCTCGTTGGTGAGCACATATTCATCAGGGCCTAAGGCCTTAGTGATATCACCACATTGGTCGCCGTCTAGCTGAACATCGGCTGTCTGAGTGCTGTCACCTGGGATAGGTAAGATCATGCTACAGTTACGAAGACCTTGACCTTGTACAACCTGTGGGCTTTGCTCGGTCAAAGGCAGATAGAAAGTGGTGTCCCAACGTTCATTCGCGTTAGTTCGCACTGTCACATCGGCATTGAAGGTGAACACTTGTCCTAGGTTACACTCGGCGTTAGGGTCAGTAGGAGTAACTCTCGTGATCTCGACGTCATTCGCGGTACAGTTTAATGCGTCCTGAGCAAGTTTATTACCCGCTTTCATCAGGTAGGCGTCGGCCATACAGAATTTCGTGGGGTCTTCGCTCATGCCGAGCCAGTCATAGGCCGCAGCATTTGCTGTGCTTAGACTCGTCACCCCATAGAGGGTCGTTGAGCTTATGAGCGCAATACCTAGTGCGCCAATAAGTTGTTTGCATTTAAATCGTTTCATAATATTTACCATCATAATTAAGTGAATATGGATAAAACGTGCTTGGTTTTGGTCAATTATTTCCAATAAAAACATTACTTTTTGTGTGTCAAAGTTTGACGTAACACCATCGTCACGTCACAGTCGGAGCTTTGCCGATAAGACTGATTACCTAACTGAATAGAGCGCTAGCTATTTACTTCAGAAAGGGCGAATTCAAACTTATGCTAAGAGAGTAAGCAAGCCCTAAGCCATAACCGTATGTTAATGAATTCATTGGTAAATACTTGGGTTTTCATTGTTTTCTTGGAAGGATATGTTTCAGGGGTGAAACAGGAATAATTAGGGCGTGGGTTTAACTGATTGTTTGTATGAGAGTTCTTTTGTAATAGTGTTCAACTTGAGGCTGTAACGCCTGTTACACTTGGTGCAACTCTTTACTGAACTCTGAACTCTGAACTCTGAACTCTGAACTTAGTACTCGGCCTCTAAGAATAAGTGTGTTTAATAATGGAAAACCAGATCTAAATATTGCTTAGCAAATCATAAGTTGAACTTACTAACTGATTTAATTTAATAAGCTGTTTCCAGCAAGTAATGGCAAGATATATTGCGGTAAAACAGGTGTTTAAATACAGGATTTAAAGATGGGCAGTTAAAGATGGGCAGTTAAAGGGGGATAGTTAAAGGGGGATAGTTAAAGATGGCATTTAAAGCCCTTGTCTAGCCAAAGGGGCTATCACGGGGAAGGAGTTATTATCAGAAAGGAGCTGTGGCTCCATACTGGTATCATGAGTTCTAAGCTGGAGTTGTAGAGTCTCGCGATGTATTCACGGACTTTTCACGGACTATTCATGGGCTATATAGCTTATTAGTCACTTTTCTGGGGATTTGCGAGTAGCTCATCGATCAATAACGCGAAAGTTTGATAGCTCTGAGCGCCGACAACCAGTTTGGGTGAGATTAATTGACCGTTTTCGACCCTACCAATCACGAAACTTGGCGTTCCTCGGATCCCTAAAGAGGATCCATAGGCCACATCTTGATCAACCTTACTGGAGACTGTTTCATCGATAAGGCAATCTGCAAACATAGTCATGTCTAGCGATAAGTTACTGGCCGTTTGTTGATACAGTGCATCATCGAGTTGCTGCATATTCTTGAACAGTGAGTCACGCATCGGCCAGTATGCATTTTGTTGTAGGCTGCAGTTTGCGGCAATGGCGGCGCCTTTAGCTTTAGGGTGGAAGCCCAGTGGAAAGTCGCGAGTGAGATACTGAATCTTGCCTGTATCAATATAATTTGATTTTAACTTGGTGAATGTTTGATCGATAAAACGTTTGCAGTAAGGGCACTGGTAGTCTGAAAACTCGATAATTGCCAGTTGAGCTGCGGTGTCACCCAGCAAGGGCAGTCTTCCATCGTCATTAAAGTTTGTTTGGGTGGGGAGGGTTTTATACTGCGGCTTTTGAGATCTCATCGCAATGGTATGAATATCTTTAACTTGGTTCCCAATCGTAACCATATCGCTTTTCAGCTGTGTGATCTCCTGCTTGAGGGAGGTTATCTCTTGTTGTAACTGGGCATCATTTTGTGGCTGACAGCCTGTGATAAACAGTGGTGTCAGCATTAACGCTATAAACAGGCGCTTATATATTAACATTGTGGGGTCCTCGACTATTCAAGTGGATTCGAACAGCCATCGCTAGAGTTTAATTTTGCATTTCTTGATCAGACGATAGAAGGTGGTTCTGGAGATCTTGAGCTCGCGCGCCGCAGCCGAAATATTGTGGTTATTGCGTTTGATGGCATCGAGTAGTAGCTCGGTATCGATCACCACCCTATGCTGAGCTAAGTCAACCACATCGTGTTCATCCGGGTTAATATTGGTGATTTTGATCCCTAAATCCGCTGCAGTTAATTGATCGCTACTCGCCATGATAATGGCTCTATGTATGCGGTTCTTGAGTTCCCTCACATTGCCAGGCCATTCATAATCGAGCATGGTATCCAGTGCTTTTGGGGTCAGGGTGTATTTGTGATGTTCGGGACTGAACAGATTAAGGTACTCATTCGCGAGCAGCGGAATGTCCTCTTTATGCTGCCTAAGACTCGGTGCGTGTAGGTGCAGTATATTGATGCGATAATAGAGATCTTCACGAAAGCGCCCCTCTTCGACAGCGGTTTCAAGATTAACATGGGAAGCGAAGATTATTCGACAATCAATGGCTATGTTCCTGCTGCCGCCGAGGCGCTCGATAATATGCTCTTCGAGAAATTGTAGCAGGTTCACTTGAGACTCTAATGTAAGATCACCTATCTCATCTAAAAACAGGGTACCTTTATTGGCTCTTTCTATATGGCCTATGTATTGTTTGTCGGCGCCAGTAAAGGCGCCTTTTTCGTGGCCAAAGAGTTCAGAGTGGATCAAGCTTTGAGGTAAGGCTCCACAGTTGATAGTGATGAAGGGACCAATTTTTCGCCTTGACTGATTATGAATTAAATGTGCACACAGTCCTTTACCCGTACCGGTTTCGCCACTGATCAGCACGGCCTCATCTGATGTGGCTACTTTGGTTATGTTGCTTCTTAAATTGTTGATGGAACGAGAGTCACCCAATAATGGTGTTTTTTGGCCGAACTCAGTGCAACCCTTTTGCTCTTTCTGTTTTAACAGTGCCATGCCATAAGCATGCCCAAGAGTCTGGTTAAGATGGTTCCAGTCGACGGGAAGGTGGTGATAGTCGGTAAAATAGTAGGGTAGGCGAGAAGTGAACTTTACATCTACTGCGTCGATATCGATTAATACGGCTACCCAGATAATGTTCTGTTGACGCTGATTGAGCTCATTGATACAACTTAGAACCTGATGCTGAATTCCTTTGGATATGACTGCTACAGCAACCTGAAAATTGTATGCTTGCGCTGCCTTTTTCGCACAGGAAAGTGTATCGGCGACAATGCAGTGCCAACGAAACGGTTTGAGTTCTTTATCATAGCCAAAAAACTCACCAGCAAGGTCAAGCACAAGGAGTTCTCTACAAGCAATGGGCCTCTTATTTTTAAATTTATTCACGGTTCTCCTTTAGAGAAACTCTGTGTCGGCGCCCTCAATGGCTAACTATCGATGTTTAAATTTTAGGTAGGATCTGGCGGAACGCAAGTCGAAAGGTAGGTAAAAATGTCGTATTGTTGACGTTTGGTGATATTTTGACGTTGCGTGTGTCGATGTTGGCTTTGAATCAGATTTTATCTTAGTTCCACCAGATTTAAGCTGAGGTAGAAGTGAAGCTCATCCCTGAGCTAGGTTTAGGTATTTTACCAATTGCTGGTATTAATATGCGACGGGCAGTGCTGGGCACTGACTAGGATTGCTTGGTACGTACTTAACTCCGTTTCCATCGGCAACTTTCATGTTATTAAAGGTATCTAACAAGGTTTTGTAGTGATTTTGCGCTGCGGCATCTGTACCTTGCCACGCAGCGATTGCAGCAGAAACGATATCTGCGGTAGACATAGTGCCTCCACCTGGCATCATTAACACGGCGTCACCACCGAGGCGATACTCAATATTGAACAAAAATGCCAGTAATTGCTGAGCGAGCTGCTCTCTTGGATCGCCGCCGCCATTGCTATCAATCAAGAAATGAGACACCTCGGCCTTGACCGTACCGGCACCTGCAGAGATCCCGTCAGTGACTTTGTCATTCTTGTAAGCGGGATCGACTAAAGTACCATTAGTGAACATGCCATCAAATGGCTCATCACCTTTACCGAAATAGCTAGTCTCACTGTCATAAGGATCTAATGTATTGATATAACTTGTGACAAAGGCTGTCTCCATTTCGCCTAAGCCATTCTTGTTATGCCAATAACCTTTAGTACCGAAACTCGCTTCGTTGAAGCAGATATTGGTGAATACCACATCACCGAGAGGGTCGCTGCTATTGTCTAGATAGGCATTACCCATAATAGGTGGTTGCCTACCATCGGGGCCGCTGGCCTCGGAGCGCACATCAAACTCAATGGTGATACTTGATGTCGCCATCCAGCCTTGCGCTGTTGCTTCCTCTACTTGATAGTAGTCTGATGGATACTGAGTAAGCGGTGCATCACCATAACCGTTTGGTAATAGTACGCCAAAGGTCATCTCACCGTTGGCATCGGTCATTCGATTTGCATAACCGTTTTCTAGGATCGGGTCTGCAGTGAGTCCAAAACGTGCAACCACTTCGGCATACACATCACTATTTACTGTGCTACTAATTGTATCGGGGACTGGTCCACCATTGGATTCCAACAAACTTGGGGCATATTTTAATCTAACAGGCCAGTTGGCTAGCCCAACTTCGTTACCATCTTGGATACCGTTATTGTTAGTATCGAAGATTTTTTTCACTTTAATATTGGCAAAACCCACCTGACTTAAGGTGATAGTAATTTGCGGGTCACTACTGACCAAAGGCTCAACACCTAAGGCTGCAGGTATAAAGTCAGAGAACTCATTACTGGTATGAGGCGCTAAACCATCATCAAACAGGTCTGGACAAGGCATTTCCATGACAAAGCGCTGAATAAAGTCATTAGCGTCGTCGCCATCCCAAAGATTAGGGTCCTCGGGGCCGGTATTGAGTGAACTGAAAGCCTGGTAGTCATGAACATAGCCAGAAGTGGTGAAATACTGACTGTTAAGGTTTTTGTCTTGATCTTCGGTCCATCTGAAGTGGTCTAAAGACCAGATATCATTTAACTGGCCTAGAGCTTCTTTGAGCAAAATAGTGGTTGGATCGCCACTTGACTCATCATTGGTATTATCGGCATTACGGACATTTAAACCATCTTCGATACCATATTGCCATTGCCAGATAAACTTCTCGCCTAGGTCTAAACGGCAGTTTAAGTTGGCGTCGTGATAGTTACGTAGTGCAATAATACCAAACTGCGGTTTTTTCTCTTTTACCTTAAAATTATCGGTCTTGGCGAAACGAGGAATAAAGCCGTGGAAGTTTCCTGCTTGATAACCCTCTTGGTTAGGCTGATTCGCAGCTCCCATACCGCCACCGTCATCAAACTCATTAATGGGATCATAATCACCAACAGGTGTTATCCATGCTTTATAAACGCCACCATTATTGGGTGTATCGTCATAGGGGTAGAGTTGAATAACCATGGCATGCAGGGGATCGCCGCCGTGATCTATATCGGAATTAAATTCGTGAACCGCCATGGTTTTGTTACCATTGGTCGGGTATTCAGTACAGGAAACTGCTTGCCAAACGCCTTTTTGTTTGACGTAGTTTGTTCCGCCCGCACCTGGGTACTCGGTGATGACACCATTTTCGATTTTAATCTCACGGCAACTAATATGGTCTCTAGAGAGTAGATCTTTACCGCTGGGATCGGTAACTTGGAAGTAGTAATTGCCATCAGGAAGTGCTGCGGCAGAAGCCGGAGCATTCATTCTCGGTCCACCATCAAGATAGACTTCGAGTTTACTGCCATATCTCACATTCTCATTAACTATGCCACCGTCGTCAGTGGTCGTGAAAATTGCACCCGATAGAGCGTTAGCCCCTATCGGCAGCCCTGCAAGGACAAGCGCTGCGAACATAGGTAAGACTGAGAATCGAGGTTTACTGCGAATATTCATAATAGACACCTCATTCATCGCATTGTTTGTACAGATTTAATACATATATGGTGCCAATAATTTATTTGATATTATTCAAATGGTTATGTTTTTCTTGGATGAGGGAGTGTAACAGGTAGAAGTTGTTTTGATTTATCTTGATTTTTTTCAGTTACTTAAACTGTTTCATAAGTGGAACAGTTTAAGTAACTAAGAGGTATTTGGATTTTGATGTTAGCAAAGTACAGGGTAAGTGATGTGGTATTATATTCATGATTATAGGGTGAAACAGCCTTAAATATTCATAAATAGCCATGTGCTCTTACTGTATGTTGCAATGGCGAGTTAACTTCTGTGTCAGTAATAAAAAACGGCTA
This sequence comes from Shewanella pealeana ATCC 700345, assembly GCF_000018285.1. Taxonomy (NCBI): domain Bacteria; kingdom Pseudomonadati; phylum Pseudomonadota; class Gammaproteobacteria; order Alteromonadales; family Shewanellaceae; genus Shewanella; species Shewanella pealeana. The sequence continues at coordinate 2,167,182 of NC_009901.1, forward strand.
ATTCATAAAGTTCAGCGTTATCGTCATATGATTCATACTTTGCTTGTATAGTGAACTTCTCTGTCTCAATATCAACCTGTTCAAAATTATCTATCGCATCACTGAAATAGGCTAGCATTCCTTGCTTATCAAGAGGGAGTTTCATGGCATTTATTGACTTGATAAAGGCACTTTCACTAGCATTTGCGAATAGAGGCTCTGTTAACTTTATTTCTTCAAGCTGCTGATGATTAAATCTCAATAAAATATGATTCCCGACTAACCACCAAGCGTTATCGTCACTGGCAATATTGATTTTAATGGCTAGAGGAACTTGGCTTGTTAGCTCATCTAATGTGAGAAGAGAGGGGGCGCTAAGTGATAGGCGTTTAAATAGCCATTCTTGTTGTGATGCAGTCAAACTTGCGGGCTTATCGACCTTAAATGAGGTGTTTATTTGGCTTAGTGTGAAATGCGTTAGCAAGTGTTCTGGCTCAGACGCCATCTCAGGATGAAATGTTTCAAACTCAAGAAGTAAGTTTTGTTGATTATCTTTAACAAGCAGCTGATTCCTCTTTGCGTTAACTTGTTTTGATGCGAGTGCCAATTTTACTTGGTTAATATCGCTTTTTTGAGCTGATACTCCCTCAATTCTCCAATGAGTATCATCAAAGCCTTCTCTGAACCCAATAGTGTTAAGTCCCGTGCTGTTTAACAAATCAAGTTTGGTGCTGACTATTTCCAGTTTATTTTGGGTAAATAAGTACCAAAGGTTTCTGCCGTAGCCAAGAACAAGCTGGTTCCGCTCTAATTTGATTTCAATACTAGCAGGGCCAAGTGTCTTAACGACATCTTGTATAGTGCTTCCAAGCTTTAGGCTGTAAACAGCTTCAGAAACAGAGACATTTGCTGGTGGAAGCGCAATTTTTTGAGCCAGTTGGTAAGGGGAGGGAGACGATAATTCATCTACATCGAATGTATACTCGTATGAAAGCTTGTGTACCTTGTAGCCTTCAGCGTTATAAGGTGCAGCTATCGTTGAAAGGGCCTTATTGTCTACACACATTTTAAAAGCTTGAGCTTGGATATGAGTGTTGAGCGTTTTGCGTACGTATTCATCTGATGCCGGTTTAAATCTGCTGCTATAGTTTGTCACCCTATGGTTAACATGAGTGATAATAACCGCATCAGCTCCATTCCCAATAGCCTTTTGACTAAGTTGTGCCACAGCGAGCGATAAGGACTTCTCCTGCGGGTTACCCTCTTGGTCTAACATTTCAAGATCTTCTGTTTTTAGGCTAATGACACCTAAATCTTTTTCGATACAGCTGGGTTTATGATTAAAAATAACTTTATTAGGTACTGCATTTGCTTGTGTTAATGGTAGGAGTAAGCCGCCAAAAATTATAGTGCTTAACTTGGTTATTAATTGCATTTCCATATGCTGAGTTGTTCCTTTTAATTACTCTACTTCAATATCAAAGAGTTAGAAATTACTTAGTAGATTGTATATAGCCCCCACTTCTAAATGGTATTCAAATAGAGAGCAACCTGCGCTAGTCATATCAGTTAAGGTCTTTGTTTATGTCTATGAAGTCAAATGAGAATTTCGATAGTTTGTATTTATGGTATCGATCTAAATAAAAAAGGCTGAATGAACAGCCTTTTTAGTTTTTCAAGTGTGAGTTTTATCTAGGTGTTGCTCTGCTCCAATTTTAGCTCATCCAAGGTAACAACTTTCTAGAGAAACTGTCTGCTTGTCCGAGGCGAATCGCGCTGCGATGGCGCATTCTATAAAGCGCCTGGTAACATAGCGGAACCAAATACAGGCTAGTCACGGTTGAGAAGGTGAGGCCACCGATAATGGCAATCGCCATCGGTGAATATGACGGGCCGCCGCCTCCGAGTTGGGTATCTCCCATGGCAAGTGGCACTAGACCAAGTACAGTCGTACCTACTGTCATCAGCACCGGACGCAATCGGGTATAACACACGGCGCTGATGGTGTCAGATAGCTTGTCTAGCTCGGGTGAAAGCTGATTTATCTGATCAACCAATACAATGCCGTTATTGACCACAATTCCCATCAAAATCAAAATACCTATCATCGCCATAATTGACATAGGTGTGCCGGTAAACAGCAGTGCCCAGAACACGCCGGTAATAGAGAACAGAATCGAGGTGATAATCGCCGTTGGTAATAGTAGTGACTCAAACAGCGCCGCCATGACGATATAGATCATCGCAATGGCCAATATCATATTGGTTGCCATCACCGCTTCATCTTCGTCTTGCTTTTGAAAACCGCCTCTAAGTGAGTAACCATAACCGGCTGGGAAGTTAATGTTTTCCATCACTTGGGTGATTTTGTCCTGAGCTTCCTCTGTTGTCAGCTCGTCTAAGTTGGCCCCAATCGATAATGCGGTTTGTCTGTCGTAATGCCTAATGGTGTCAAATCTTGGCAAAATTTCGATTTTGGCTAAGCTGTCTAAGGTATAAACGCGGTTATCAATTCTGATCACTGGTAGCTGCTTTAACTTTTCAAGTGACAGTCGCCACTGTTGCTCAAAGGCCATCTCGATGCGCAGCTCTCCACTGGGATCGTGACGAAATGAGCGTAAGGGGCTACCTCTAAGGGCCATAGAGATGCTTGAGGCGATTTCATTGAGTTTTAAGTCCAGTCTGGCCGCCATCTGGCGGTCGATACGGATCACCACCTCTTGCTGCGCACCATTTAGCTCTGAGCGTACATCGGTAAGGCCATCAATATTGCTCAGCAGAGGGATAACTTGCTCACTAAGGTGAATTAACTCTGTAGTCGAGCGTCCGGTAAGCGACACCCGTACCCCATTGTTTTCCCCACCCCAACCAAATTGCGGCTTAGCAATGGCAAATTTGGGGAAGCCTTCACGTATGGTTTTCTTAAGTGCCTTCATATCGACTTCGGTATCTTCTTTTAAAATCAGAGTCGATTGACCTCTATCGGCAGCAAAATAGCTGTATACCGAGTCAATTTGGAACTCGTCCTTATTGGCATAAAGGTAGGTTTCCATGCGAGTTATCATCGCCTCGGTAACATCTAAGCTATGGCGGCCCTCGACTTGGTAGTTGATATACAAGCGGTTATTGCCTTCACCGTCGGACTGATCTTGCTTCACCATGCTCAGTGGTAGCGCCGTCGAAGCTAGAATAACAATGGCTAGTACGCCTGAAATACGCGGGTGCGCCAATATCCAGTTGAGGCTAGTTTGGTATCTCGCTTGAAGCTGACTCTTTTTAGGCGCCTTCTTTTGGCTAAAGCTCATCCTACTGAGCATTAACGGCAATAGGGTCTTAGCGACCAACAAAGAGGCGGCAAGGGAGATACAGATGGCGATGGCCACATGTTCTAAGAAGATGGTCAGCTCGACTTTTACACCAAAGATATTGGGCAAAAACACAATGGCAGTCGTTAGTGTGCCAGCAAGCACGGCAAGCGAGACTTTATCGACGCCGCGAAGAATGGCGCTGCTATTTATCTTGGCCACTCCCACTTCTTGTACTGAGCCATCTGCTATTTGAGCCTGTTTCTGCTGCAGCACGCTTTCGGTGACCACCACGGCATTATCAATTAGCATACCGACGGCTAGCAATAGTCCCATCATCGACAAGATATTAAGGCTATAACCTAAAAAGTACATGGCGGCCAGAGTCATACAGATGGCGATAGGCACTGATGAGACGATAACTAAGGTCATCTTCAGATCCCGCAGGAACAGATATAAGACCACAAACGAGAGCAGGGCACCGATAAGTCCGGCTGTGAGCAAGTCGCGCAGCGAAGAAGTTACGCCGTAGGCCTGATCTTCCATAACAAACAGCTTAATGCCTTCAAACTGTGAGTCACGCTTAGCCTCATCAATGACCTTCATCACCCGCTGTGAAACATCGACAAGGTTGGCCCCAGACTCCTTAAACACATCTAAGCCAACTGCGTAGTTTTGATCTAAGTGACGGCCATCTAATCGTTCAGGCAGTGAAAAACTGACATTAGCGATATCACCTAAGGTGATCCCTGGAGCTAAGACCAATGCGGTAATATCATCTAGGTTTCTAAATTCGCCCTTCGGTGATACTTGATAGACGCGAGAGTCAGTTTTAAGCACACCCGCATTGATGACAAAGTTTTCTTGTTGCAGTCGTCTGTTTAGCGATTGTACTGAAATATTGCTGGCAGAAAGCTTGTCTGCATTAATGCGGATCTCTATCTGCTTCTGCTCAACGCCATAAAGGGTGACTTGCGATACACCTTCCACACGCTCAAGCGGCTTTTTGAGCTGTTTATCTAGCAAATCAAAAGCGCTTGAAAGCTCACGGTCGCTTGAAATTCGTAAATTGAGCACTGGCATATCAGCTGTGCTGAATTGGCGGATGAATACTCGCTCCACATCCTTAGGTAGTAAGTGGCGCACCGCATCGATTTTCTCTCGTGCTTCTAGGCTTTTAGTGGCAACGTTTTGTCCCCACTTCATCCTTAAATCGATTTCGGCGCCATTTTGCGAGGAACTCGAACGCAGCTCCTCGATGCCGCCCATAGTGGCTAGCGACTCCTCCAATACGTTGGTAATGTCACGCTCCACCTCTGCAGGTGTTGAGCCCTTATAGGGCACCTCTACAATCACCTGAGGAATATCGATGCCAGGAAACATCTCTAGTGGCAATAATCTACTCGAGGCGAGGCCAAATAGTAGTATTGCCACAAAGAACATGGTGGTGGTAACGGGTCTTGCTAAGGCAAAGCGGGTGATATTCATGCTTGGCCTCCTTCAAGAGTTGGCTTGTTGATTAAAGAGGTTTCACTGATATTTTTATCTGATTGTTTTCTCTCAAATTCTTTTCTATCAAAGAGGGCATAAAGTACTGGGATCACCACCAGTGTTAGCAAAGTAGATAATGACAGCCCGAATATGACGGTTATCGCCATTGGGGCTCTGACTTCACTACCGTCGCCGAGCCCTAGAGCCATAGGAGACAGGCCAAGCGCCGTGGTCATGGTGGTCATGATTATCGGACGTAGACGGGATTTCGCCGCATTTGAGATAGCGGTGATTTTCTCTTCGCCGTCTTGACGAAGTTGGTTAATTCTATCTACTAATACAATGGCGTTGTTCACCACGATTCCTGCCAGCATGATGAGGCCGATAAACACCACCACACTCAGGTGTGTTTGAGTGATGAACAGGCCTAAAATACTACCACCGACCGCCATAGGCACGGCGATTAAAATAAGCAGTGGGTGCAGCAAGGATTCAAACTGGCTGGCCATCACTAGATACACGAGGAACACCGCAAGTACTAAGGCAATTTGTAGTGACTTAAAGGAGTGCTCCATTTCCTCGTTTTGACCACCGAAGCGGGCTTGAATTGAGGTCGGCAGAGTTTGATTAGCCAAGATCTCGCGGGCGTTGAGTACGGCATCATTCAGATCACCGTATGCCAAGTTTGCAGACACAATTGCCACGCGTTGCTGGCTAATACGGTTAATCGCCGATGGACCGAGCTTTAAACTCACGTCTGCCACCGCACTGAGTGATATTGGATGGCTACTATTTGGGTTAATGATCATCGAGTCGATATCACTAATTTGATTACGCTCATCGAGCTCACTGCGAACTAAGATATCAATCTTACGGTCGCGAACCGTGTATTGGCTAGCAATGGTGCCACCAATGCGCTGGGCGATACGATTGGCAACTGTTGGTGCATCCATACCAAGCGCTGCTAATCGTTCATGGTCAAAGCGAATACTCAGCTCTGGTTGACCATCTCTTAGGCTGGTATTGATATCGGCGAAGCGATCGGAATCAGACAGGGCATCGACTAAGTTGTCAGCAGTTTGTTTAAGCTGGGCCAAATCGTAACCAACAAGTTCAATTTCAAGCGGCGTTTTAAAGCTAAACAGCTCAGGGTGCTGCACTTTTGCTTCGAGCTCTGGAATGCGCATGGCGGTGGCTCGTAGCTTATCGGCTACAGCATCAAAGGCGTTATGGTCCTGAAGAACCACTTGCAAGCGGCCCCAGTTTTCGCCGCCTCTAGAGGTGTCGGACGTCATAAGGCCACCACTACCAGCTTGGCTATAAGCATGTTTTACATCTGTGCGATCTTTAATCGATAGCGCAAGGGTTCGTAGCACTCGGTCTGTTTCAGACACTTCGGTTCCAGGTGGCAGTAATACTTCTACATAAAACTCACCTTGATTCATTGGGGGAATCAGCTCCATACCTAAACGGGGAACCAGCAATGCGGCACTAGCCGTTACCATCAGCGCTATTGCTAGAGTGAGCACGCGAAACTTAAGTGCAGCCGCTAATAGCTTATGATAGAAGCGCTCTAGTTTGTGATAACCCCAGTTAAAAGCGCTGCTTATCGGGCGCATAACAAGGCCTGCCAACCAAGACAGGGTGCGGCCGAGAATAAGCACTAAGGTTAATAGTGCACTGGGTAGGTAGTTAAATAGCAATACAAATGGAAACGAGAACACAGTGGCGCTGTAATGCTTTAACTTGGCCAGTTTTGTTTCCGGCTTGGGCTTAGCTGTTTTCTCTAAAAGTGGTGGCAGCGCTTTAAAGCCTTCACGAGACGCAAGCATTGGAATGGTCGTTAGCGCCACAAGCAAGGAGGCGAGTAAGGCGAAGGTCACGGTTAATGCTTGGTCTGAAAACAGTGCGCCAGCCACGCCGTCAACAAATACTAAGGGGACAAATACCGCAAGTGTGGTGAGCGTTGACGCGAAGATGGCGCCAGACACCTCTTTGGTGCCAGTAACTGCCGCTTCAAGCCTATTCATACCAAGGGATTTACAGCGGTCTATGTTCTCTAATACCACGATGGCGTTATCGACCAAGAGCCCTACGGCTAAAGCTATGCCCCCGAGTGACATGATATTAAGGCTGATATCGGCAAAGTACATCATGTTAAAGGTGGCGATAACCGAAAATGGAATCGAGATTGAGATAATCAGGGTCGGAATAATGTCTCTGAGGAACAGGTAGATCACTAACATAGACAGCAAGCTACCGATCAGAGCCGCACTGGTGACTTCATTAACCGCGCTTTCGATAAACTCCGACTGATCGTAGATGACCTTAAGCTCGGCTTTAGGGTTATGCTGATTAAGTTTATTTAGCTCATCAGTCACTTTGCGAGCCACAGCAACGGTATTGGCATCACCTTCTTTATAGATTGCGAGCTCAATAGATTCTTTATCGCCAATGCGAGTGATGTCATTACGTTCTTTGAAGGCATCGACGATTTGTGCAACTTCAAACAGGCGTACTAAGGTTTGCTCGTCACGGAAGATCACGATTTGGCCGAGTTCATCGAGAGAGTTAAATTGATTAAGGGTACGAACTAAATACTCCTTATCACCTTGAATCACTTTACCTGCAGAGAGGTTAATGTTCTCTTCGGCGATACGGCTACGAATAAGATCGGCACTTAAATTCAGCTGAGTGAGCTTTTGCTGATTAAGCTGAATATGCACCTCTTGCTGTAATCCCCCGGAAAGCCTAACTGCAGCAACGCCGGTTAACGATTCTAGTTGGCGCTTTAGCTCCTCTTCGGCGTAGGTACGCATCTGCTTTAACTCGGTTTCGCTCATTGTTTCAGACGTACTACCGCTGGTTTCAGGAACCGAGAGGGCTAGGCGTACGATTGGGTCGAGGTTTGGATTGAAGCGCAGTAAAAGCGGCTTCTTTACATCTAGGGGCAGTTCAATGGTATCGAGTTTTTCTCGTACATCAAGACTTGCCATATCCATATCTGTGCCCCATTCAAACTCAAGCACCACATCAGACATACCTGAGCGTGAGATTGAGCTGATTTTTCTAAGGCCTTTGACTATGCCGGCAGCCTCTTCAATCGGCTTTGAGACTAGCTGTTCAACCTCTACAGGCGCCGCACCGATATATTGAGTACGAATGGTGATGGTTGGATAGCTTAAGTCGGGTAAAAGCTTAACGGCTAGGCGGGAGAATCCCACCATGCCAAAAAGAATCACCGCAAACATAAACATCCATACTGTTACCGGTCGATTAACCGCAGTTTTTATAATAGACATAGGGTGTTCCCCATTTTTTTAGTTAGCGCTAGATCTGAAAAAGTACTTAGTTCAATGGCTGATATAGCGTCGATATCTTTGATAGTAGACATGGTGAGAGCCTTATCTATTTAGCTGACGCTATGTCGACAGAATTGATCACTTCAACTAATGATTTATCTTTTAGGTTTTGCTGACCGCGGATCACAATCTGCTCACCCGGTTCGATCCCCGCGACGACTTCAACGGTATCGGCTTCACGATAGCCAAGAGAGACGCTGCGTCGATTAGCGTTGTCACCATCAATAACGTAGAGGGCAAACTCATTGTCTTGATTGATCACTGCGTTATAAGGCACGGTAATGACATTGTTGTGGGTATCGTACTTAAGCTCTACACGGGTAAACATGCCGGCTTTTAATGTCGCGTTTTGATTAGGGACTGAAAGGGTAACTTTAAAGGTGCCACTTTGTGAGTCAACAATCGGGCTGATGCGTAATACGCTGGCGTGTGTAGTTTGTTGGATATGTTTATTAGCGTAGATCTCGGCGTCTTGTCCTAGACGCAGGTGCTGAAGTTGCTGCTCTGGCAGATGCACAATGCCGTAGAGCTCGTCTTGATTGACCACATAAAATAGCTCATCAAACTCTTTGGCCATATTGCCAGACTTCACAAAGCGGGTAGCCACTATGCCGTCGATAGGCGAGCGGATCATGCTTTCTTGGACATATAATGCGGCTAAATCGCGTTTTGCCATGGCAGCCTGTAGGTTGTATTCAAGCTTTGCCATCGAGTCGGCACTGAAAAACTCTTTATTACTAATTTTCTTAAGGCGATTTAATTCTTGCTCAATGATTTCGACTTCGGCTTGAGAGCGGTCTAAATCAAATTTCTGCCTTTTTGAGTCAATTACAGCCAATAGCTGACCTTTTTTAACTCTGTCACCTTCTTCAACCTCAATTGATCGGATGAGCCCTGCGACGCGGGTAACGACTTTGGCTTCTTGAGGGGCTTCAAGTGTGGCTGTGGTGCTATAGAAAGAGGACACATCACCTTGTATTACAGTGGCTGTTTCTACGGGGACGGCATACTTCTCTTCCTCTTTGGCTTGTTCTTCTTCGCTACAGGCTGTTAATAGTGTTGCTAGCAGTATAGATAGGATGATGACTTTCTTATTTAACGCTTCCATGTAAGCAGACCTTAAATCAATTTTCCGATAGGCCTGATAAAGCATTAACTGTGCCAACCTTTAAAGGTTATGAAATTCAACAGCTTAGTTCTACTGGTGTTTTTGCGTATGTATTATTTGTGATAAATGTAGCGAAAAGGTACAAATGTTGGTTTTTTTAACAAAGGTCACGAATGCTGTCGTTAATGCATAGATAATTTTGTAAAAAGGTTAGGCTTGTAGTTTGGGCTTTATGAAGTTTGAGTGTTTTTCATTATGAATTTTATTCGGGTGTGAAACTTGAGTCATGATTGGCATCAATTCAAGTTAGAAGCTTGTGGGCATAAAAAAAGCACTCAGTTGAGTGCTTTTTACAAATTGTTTCAGCTCAGTTAAGCTCATTGGGCTCAGCTCTAAGTGACGAGCTTAGGTTGAGCCGTATTAGCTCGACTTAACTCTAGCTGACATAACTCTAGCTTGAGTTAATCCCGTTTAGCTAAGTCAACAAAGTCACGCTTCGCATCACCGGTATAAAGCTGGCGAGGACGGCTGATCTTATGACCTGGTTGATCAAGCATCTCTTTCCAGTGTGCAATCCAGCTGACAGTACGCGCTAACGCGAACCATATTGGCGTGAACAGGCCGGAATATTCGATAGGGTAGACTCAATAAAAAAGGCACTCAATGAGTGCCTTTTAGTTCTGCTTTATTTCGCTTTGCTAAGTGAGTTTATTCACGTCTTAATTTAAGTGACGAGTTTAAATTAGAGTATCAACAAGCGATTAATCCCGTTTAGCTAAGTCAACAAAATCACGCTTCGCATCACCGGTATAAAGCTGACGAGGACGGCTGATCTTATGACCGGCTGAGCAAGCATCTCTTTCCAGTGTGCAATCCAGCCGACAGTACGCGCTAACGCGAACCATATTGGCGTGAACAGGCCTGAATATTCGATTAGATAGACTCAATAAAAAAGGCACTCAATGAGTGCCTTTAAGCTTTACTTAACTTTGTTTAATCTAGCTCTGTTAAGTCAAATATTCATGTCTTAATTTAAGTGACGAGTTTAAATTAGACATCAACAAGCGATTAATCCCGTTTAGCTAAGTCAACAAAGTCACGCTTCGCATCACCGGTATAAAGCTGGCGAGGACGGCTGATCTTATGACCTGGCTGATCTAGCATCTCTTTCCAGTGAGCAATCCAGCCGACAGTACGCGCTAACGCGAACAGCACGGTGAACATACTTGTCGGAATGCCAATCGCCTTCATGATGATCCCTGAGTAGAAATCAACATTTGGATAAAGCTTCTTAGACACGAAATACTCGTCTTCTAGTGCAATACGCTCAAGTTCCATTGCCACATCTAGAAGCGGATCGTTCACTTTAAGTTCGGCAAGGACTTCATGACACGTTTCACGCATGACTTTAGCGCGAGGGTCGAAGTTCTTGTAAACACGGTGACCGAAGCCCATTAGACGGAATGGATCTTCTTTGTCTTTAGCACGTGCAATGAACTCTGGAATACGATCGACAGTGCCAATCTCTTCCAGCATATTCAGACATGCTTCGTTAGCGCCGCCGTGAGCCGGTCCCCATAGTGATGCGATACCCGCAGCAATACATGCAAATGGGTTAGCACCTGAAGAGCCTGCTAGACGAACGGTAGAAGTCGATGCATTTTGCTCGTGATCCGCGTGTAGGATAAAGATACGATCCATTGCGCGTTCTACGATTGGGTTAACCTTGTATTCTTCACATGGTACAGCAAACATCATGCTTAAGAAGTTACCCGCATAGCTTAAGTCGTTGCGTGGGTATACAAACGGTTGACCGATTGAATACTTGTAACACATTGCTGCAATCGTTGGCATTTTTGACACCAAACGATAGGCCGCAATCTCACGGTGACGCTCGTCATTTACATCCAAAGAGTCTTGGTAAAATGCCGATAAAGCACCTGTTACACCACATAGCATTGCCATAGGATGAGCATCAGGTCTGAAACCTGCAAAGAAAGCAGACAACTGCTCATTCACCATGGTGTGCGTTTTTACTGTGTATACGAATTCGTCGTATTGTGCTTTATTTGGAAGCTCACCATAAAGCAATAAATAACATAAATCTAAGTAATTAGATTCTACTGCCAACTGGTCGATAGGGTAACCACGGTGTAGCAGTATTCCTTGCTCTCCGTCGATATAAGTAATTGCAGATTCACAAGATCCGGTCGCTAGAAATCCTGGATCGAAAGTAAAGTAACCTTTGCTACCTAGCTTACTGATGTCGATTACATCAAATCCTGCCGTACCTTCTTTAATAGGCAGTTCGATTGAATCATTCCCTGGTAGTTCTAATGTGGCTATATTATCAGCCATACCCCATTCTCCTTACTTCATTCTTATTGAGTGCGGCTTATCAAACGTGAATACTTTACAGTGAATCTAGATCACATTTCAATTTAAATAAGCGTTTAAATTTGTTAGACCATGGTCTTAAACTGGCTAAAGTGCTTGTGCTAGCAATGGCTTGGCAGATTTTTTTACCAAAAAAACAAAATTTGCATAATGTGATGTTTGTATTTGACATTTCACCCACGTATACTTGCCGCAGCTCAGAAGAGCTGCATACATTAGCGAGTAGTTATCACTTTTTTGCATGCTTAATTAGTGGTTGCTAAAACTGTTAAATGTTTGTTTCAAGTTTTCTTTTGCAAAAGTTCCAAACCGTGATCTGGATCACTGATTGGAATTTAAGCAAAAGCGGTTCATATAACAAAAAATAGCTCAATTGAGCAGAGTGAGCAGAACGTGAAAAAGCAAAGACCTGTCCATTTAGATCTGCAGACCATACGCTTCCCTGCAACGGCGATCGCGTCCATTCTTCACCGTGTATCGGGTGTCATCATGCTGTTTGCCGTCGGTATCCTTATCTGGTTGCTTAATGAATCATTAGCATCAGCCGACAGTTTCGCAGGTGTCCAATCTCTCTTTGATAGCTTTATCGTTAAGTTTATCGTCTGGGGAATTCTTACCGCGCTGGGTTATCACTTGATAGTGGGTATTCGCCACTTAGTGATGGATGCTGGCTACTGGGAAGAACTCTCTTCTGGTATAACTTCGGCTAAAGTCGCTATTGCATTGTCAGTAGTGTTTTCAATCATTGCGGGGATTTGGGTATGGTAACTAACGCAGCAAGTCTTGGCCGCAGTGGTGTCCATGACTTTATTCTTATACGTGCAAGTGCTGTAGTCCTAGCCTGTTATACCATTTTTTTGGTTGGGTTTATCGCATGTAGCTCTCCACTAACTTATGACGTATGGCATGGCTTATTTAGCACCTTGCCGATGAAAGTCTTTACACTACTCGCGCTAGTAGCGGTTTTAGTTCATGCCTGGATTGGAATTTGGCAGGTGCTAACCGATTACGTTAAGTGCGTTGCACTACGTGGTGTACTTCAGTTTGTTTTTGTCATCGCCGCATTCAGCTATTTAGCTGCAGGCATTTTGATTGTGTGGGGTGTTTAAGTGGGTATTCCAGTTCGCGAATTTGACGCGGTTGTAATCGGAGCCGGTGGCGCGGGTATGCGTGCCGCTCTACAGATTTCAAAAGAAGGTAAGAGCTGCGCGCTCTTATCTAAAGTTTTCCCAACTCGTTCTCATACCGTATCTGCACAGGGTGGTATTACCGTAGCACTGGGTAATGCACACGAAGATCACTGGGAACAGCACATGTACGATACCGTGAAAGGTTCCGATTTTATCGGTGACCAAGAAGCGATTGAGTTTATGTGTAAGACAGGGCCTGAAGCGGTAATCGAGCTTGAGCACATGGGTCTACCATTCTCACGTTTCGAAAACGGCAAGATTTACCAGCGTCCTTTCGGTGGTCAGTCTAAAAACTTCGGTGGTGAGCAAGCGGCGCGTACAGCGGCTGCTGCCGACCGTACAGGTCACGCACTACTACATTGTCTATATCAGCAAAACGTTAAACATAAGACTGAAGTCTTTTCTGAGTGGTATGCACTCGACTTAGTCAAAAATGAAGACGGCGTGATTGTGGGTTGTACGGCAATCGAAATTGAAACCGGCGAAATTGTTTATTTCAAAGCGAAAGCAACAATCTTGGCAACCGGTGGCGCAGGGCGCATCTACGCTTCAACCACTAACGCTCACATTAACACTGGCGACGGTGTTGGTATGGCGATGCGTGCCGGCGTTCAGATGCAAGACATGGAAATGTGGCAGTTCCACCCAACGGGTATCGCTGGCGCAGGTGTTTTGGTGACTGAAGGTTGTCGTGGTGAAGGTGGTTACCTGCTAAACAAAGATGGCGAACGCTTTATGGAGCGCTATGCACCGAATGCGAAAGACTTGGCATCTCGTGATGTAGTCGCACGTTCTATGATGACTGAAATTCGCGAAGGTCGTGGTCTCGATGGTCCATTAGGTCCGCACTGTCTTCTTAAGCTAGATCACTTAGGTAAAGAAACCCTAGAAGCGCGCCTTCCAGGTGTTTGTGAATTGTCGCGTACATTCGCGCATATCGATCCCGCCGATGGTCCAATCCCAGTTCTTCCAACTTGTCACTACATGATGGGTGGTCTACCTGCAAAAGTGAGTGGTCAGGTTGTACGTCAAAATACAGATGGCAGTGAAGAAGAAATTACCGGTCTATTTGCAGTTGGTGAAATTGCGTGCGTTTCGGTACACGGAGCGAACCGATTGGGTGGTAACTCATTGTTAGATCTTGTAGTATTTGGTCGAGCAGCGGGTCAACATTTAGGTAAAGCGTTAGATGAAACGCCTACACCAAAAGAAGCTAGCCAGGCTGATATCGATGCTTCTCTTGCGCGTTTGAACCGCTGGGAAAGCAACAAAGATGGCGAAGACCCTGCAGTGATCCGTAAAGACCTACAGCTTTGTATGCAGCTGAACTTCTCAGTATTTAGAAGTGGCGATGCGATGGCTGAAGGCCTTAAAGAGCTTAAGGTGATCCGTGAACGTTTGGCTAACGCCAAGCTTTCAGATAACTCAACAGAATTTAATACTCAGCGTATTGAGTGTTTAGAGTTAGATAACTTGATGGCAACCGCAATTGCAACAGCTACGGCGGCCAATTTCCGTACCGAAAGTCGTGGTGCTCACTCTCGTGAAGATTACCTTGAGCGAGATGATGAAAACTGGCTATGTCATAGTATCTATGACCCAGTAACCGAGCTAATGACTAAGCGTGATGTGAACATGCAGCCTAAGCTTCGTGACGCATTCCCGCCTATCAAACGTACTTACTAAGGAGAAGCCCCGATGAAATTGGAATTTGCAGTTTATCGCTACAATCCTGATGTAGATACGAAGCCGTATATGAAGGATTACAGCTTAGAAGTGGATGAAGGTACTGACATGATGGTACTGGATGCACTTTTAAAGCTTAAAGAGCTAGATCCAACACTGGCGTTTAGACGTTCATGCCGTGAAGGTGTATGTGGCAGTGATGGTATCAACATGAATGGTAAAAATGGACTCGCGTGTATCACGCCTGTTTCTACCTTCACTGGAAAGAAGATCGAAATCCGTCCGCTACCAGGCATGCCTGTTGTACGTGATTTGATTGTCGACCTGACTCAGTTCTATACCCAGTATGAAAAGATAAAGCCTTTCTTGATTAACGATGAAAAAACGCCTGCGCGTGAGCATCTGCAGTCACCGGAAGATCGTGAGCACTTAGATGGACTCTATGAGTGTATTATGTGCGCATGTTGTTCTACGGCTTGTCCTTCGTTCTGGTGGAACCCAGATAAGTTCATCGGTCCAAGTGGTTTGCTGCATGCTTACCGTTTCTTGATCGATAGCCGTGATACGGCGACTGAAGAGCGTTTATCTGGACTCGATGATGCTTACAGCGTGTTCCGCTGCCACGGCATCATGAACTGTGTTGACGTTTGTCCTAAAGGGCTTAATCCGACAAAAGCAATTGGACATATCAAGTCTATGCTTCTGAAGAGAGCCGTTTAAATGCAGTACCAAGAGCCGATATTGATATAGCTCTATACGAGTCACTTTCCCTGTGGAGAGTGACTCTTTTTTGTGTCATGGAAGACGAATATAACGATAATCTGGAACTCTAGGGGCTACAGAGATTACAGAGAATTTGGGTTAGCTCAAACTATCTGTATTTATGACTTTGGCTAAGCACGTGTATACAGTTTGAAAGGAATAGAAATGCACCAAGGCATCATGAAAGCCTGGCTCGAATCGTCTCATCTCAATGGTGCGAACTCGACCTATGTAGAAGAGATGTATGAAGCCTATCAAGAAGACCCGCTGTCGGTAACAGAAGACTGGCGTGTCGTGTTTGATAACCTCCCTCTAGTTAATGGCGCATCGGCTGATGCACCAGAAGCTGCCCACTCTAAAGTACGTGACTATTTTCGTAGTCTTGCATTAGAAGGACGTCAGAAAGGTTCACCTAAGGTGACCGACCATGAAGTCGATGCAAAACAAGTTAAAGTCCTACAGTTAATTAACGCTCACCGTTTCCGCGGTCATCAGAATGCCAATTTAGATCCGCTTGATATTTGGAAGCGTGACAAGGTATCTGAGTTAGACCCAGCATTTCATGGCTTAGATAGCGATGATATGCAGCGTCAATTTAACACGGGTTCATTTGCTCATGGTGGCGAAACCATGAAGCTGGTGGACTTAGTTAAAGCACTTAAGGCCACTTACTGTGGTTCTATCGGTGCAGAGTATATGCACATTACTGATACCGATGAGAAACGCTGGCTCCAGCAACGTCTCGAACCTTCTCTCGGTGCTGCAAATTACTCAAAAGAAGATAAGACTCGAATTCTTGAAGGACTCAACGCCGCTGAAGGTATGGAAAAATACCTAGGTGCTAAGTTCCCAGGGGCAAAGCGCTTCTCATTAGAAGGCGGCGATGCACTCGTTCCTATGATGCGCGAAATCATTTATCGCGCTGGCGATGCGGGTACCAAAGAAGTGGTTATTGGTATGGCGCACCGTGGTCGTTTGAACGTACTGGTAAATATTCTTGGTAAGAAGCCATCAGAATTGTTTGACGAATTCGCTGGTAAGCACAGCGACGAGCTAAATGGCTCGGGTGACGTTAAGTATCACCAAGGATTTTCGTCAGATTTTGAAACACCAGGTGGCAACGTTCACCTTGCACTGGCCTTTAACCCATCTCATCTAGAAATTGTTAATCCTGTGGTTATTGGCTCTGTTCGTGCTCGACTTGACCGTCGTGGTTGCGATACGGGTTTGCAAGTGATGCCAATCACTATTCACGGTGACTCTGCTATTACAGGTCAGGGTATTGTGCAAGAAACCTTTAACATGTCACAAACCCGTGGCTTTAAGGTTGGCGGTAGTATCCGCATCGTAGTCAATAACCAAGTGGGTTTCACCACGAACTTAACTGAAGACGTACGTTCTACTGAGTACTGCACCGATATCGCTAAAATGGTTCAGGCACCGATTTTCCACGTTAATGCCGATGACCCTGAAGCCGTCGCGTTTGTTTCGCAACTTGCGGTTGATTATCGTAACGAGTTCAAGCGTGATGTGGTTATCGATCTGGTTTGTTATCGCCGTCATGGCCATAACGAAGCCGATGAGCCAAGTGCCACTCAGCCATTGATGTACGCCAAGATCAAGAAACATCCAACACCAAGAAAGATTTATGCCGACAGACTGATTGCTGAAAATGCGCTTGGTAGCGATGAAGTCACATCTATGGTGAACGATTACCGTGATGCACTCGATGGCGGTGATTGTGTCGTTAAAGAATGGCGACCAATGACCTTACACTCGGTCGACTGGAGCCCTTATATTGGGGCCGATTGGAATGATGCATACGATGCACAGATGTCAATTGAGCGCATCAAAAATCTGGCTGATAAAATCAGTTATGTGCCTGAAAGCCATAAGCTGCAATCACGCGTTGCAAAAATCTACAAAGATCGTCTCGCGATGGCATCTGGCGAGAAACTGCTAGATTGGGGCTTTGCCGAGACATTGGCTTATGCATCGATTCTTGAAGACAAGAAGCGCATTCGTATAACCGGTCAAGACTCAGGCCGTGGTACTTTCTTCCATCGCCACGCTGTGCTGCATAACCAAAATGATGCAACGGCTTATATGCCGCTGCGTAATATTGCAGATGAGCAAGGACCAATAGATATTACCGACTCGGTATTATCTGAAGCGTCGGTACTGGCATTTGAATATGGCTATGCGACTGCTGAACCAGGCGGCTTAACGCTTTGGGAAGCGCAGTTTGGTGATTTTGCTAACTGTGCCCAAGTGGTTATTGACCAGTTCCTATCATCCGGTGAGCAGAAGTGGGGCCGTTTATGTGGTCTAACTATGTTGCTACCACATGGTTATGAAGGCCAAGGTCCAGAGCACTCGAGTGCCCGTTTAGAACGCTTCCTACAGCTTTGTGCTAATCACAACATGCAAGTGTGTGTACCATCGACTCCAGCTCAGGTTTACCACATGTTGCGTCGCCAGGTTGTGCGCCCAATGCGCCGCCCGCTTGTGGTTATGTCACCTAAGTCTTTACTGCGTCATCCATTAGCCGTATCAAGTCTGGAGGAGCTCGCTGAAGGCTCGTTCCAGAATATCATCGGCGAGATTGATGAATTAAATGCAAGTAAAGTCGATAGAGTCGTATTCTGTAGCGGAAAGGTTTATTTTGAGCTACTCGAGCGTCGCCGTAAAGAAGGCTTAGACAATGTTGCGCTAATTCGTGTTGAACAGCTGTACCCGTTCCCACACGAAGAAGCGGCAGCCGTTCTTGCCGAATATAGCCATGTTAAAGATTTCGTTTGGTGCCAAGAAGAGCCGCAAAACCAAGGTGCTTGGTATTGCAGTCAGCACCATTTCTGGAGCGTCATCCCGCAAGGAGCTCAATTGAGCTACGCCGGTCGTGAAGCGTCAGCTGCGCCAGCATGTGGTTATCCTGCATTGCATGCTCAGCAACAAGAATCATTAATCAGCAGTGCGTTGAAACTGTAGTAATAGACATTATATAAAAAGGATCGTAATCCATGAGTATCGAAATTAAGGTACCCGTTCTGCCAGAATCAGTTGCAGATGCAACCATTGCTACTTGGCATGTTCAAGCTGGCGAGCAAGTTTCTCGTGATCAAATCCTTGTTGATATTGAAACTGATAAAGTCGTACTTGAAGTTGTTGCACCAGAAGATGGACAAGTTGCTGAGTTTCTAGCTCAGGAAGGTGACACAGTTCTTGGTGAAGCAGTGATTGCTAGCTTTATTGCTGGCGCAGTTGCAGGTCAAGAAGTCACTAAAGCCCAAGCGGAAGCGGCAACGCCTGCAAGCGATGCATCTGACGAGTCAAACGACGCACTAAGCCCTTCAGTTCGCCGTCTTATCGCAGAGCATAATGTTGATGCCAATGCGATTAATGGCACGGGTGTTGGCGGACGCATCACTAAAGAAGACGTTGAAGCGTTCGTTAAGAACAAGCCTGCAGCAGCGCCAGCAAGTGCTTCAGCACCTGCTGCAGTGGCGCCATTAGCCGAGCGTAGCGAAAAGCGTGTGCCTATGACACGTCTTCGTAAAACGATTGCTAATCGTCTGCTTGAAGCAAAAAACTCTACGGCTATGCTAACAACGTTTAACGAAGTTAACATGAAGCCAATTATGGATATCCGTAAGCAATATCAAGAGGTTTTTGAGAAGCGCCACGGTATTCGTCTAGGTTTCATGTCTTTCTATGTTAAGGCTGTTACTGAAGCGCTTAAGCGTTTCCCTGAAGTGAATGCATCAATCGATGGTGATGACATTGTTTATCACAACTACTTTGATATCAGCATCGCAGTGTCGACTCCTCGTGGCCTAGTGACACCAGTTTTGCGTGACACTGACAAGATGAGCCTTGCCGATATCGAGCGTAATGTTCGTGAACTAGCCATTAAAGGTCGTGACGGTAAGTTAACTGTTGATGACATGACTGGCGGTAACTTCACCGTGACTAACGGTGGTGTATTTGGCTCATTGATGTCAACGCCAATTTTGAATTTGCCACAGAGTGCGATCTTAGGCATGCATGCCATCAAAGATCGCCCTATGGCAGTAAATGGTCAGGTTGAAATCCTGCCTATGATGTACCTCGCACTTTCTTACGATCACCGTATTGTAGATGGACGTGAATCAGTTGGTTACTTGGTTGCTATTAAAGACTTCCTTGAAGATCCAACTCGTCTGCTTCTTGACCTATAAGTCAAGACAGACAATACCCTAGCTGCGGGCCCGTTTGGGCCTGCTGAAATACATAAGAAGTATAATGGATAGATCATCATGAATTTGCATGAATATCAGGCAAAAGCCCTATTTGCCGAATATGGTTTACCAGTGTCAGAAGGTTTTGCATGTGATACTGCCCAAGAAGCAGTTGAAGCAGCAGGCCATATTGGCGGTGATATGTGGGTTGTTAAGTGTCAAGTACACGCTGGCGGCCGTGGTAAAGCGGGTGGCGTTAAAGTCACTGGCGACAAAGAAGAGATCAGAGCATTTGCTGAGCATTGGTTAGGTAAGAACCTTGTTACTTATCAGACTGATGAGAAAGGTCAGCCAGTTGCTAAAATTTTAGTAGAAAGCTGTACTGATATCGCAAATGAATTGTACCTAGGTGCAGTAGTCGATCGCTCAACACGTCGCGTTGTGTTTATGGCATCGACTGAAGGCGGTGTGGAAATTGAAACTGTGGCCGAAGAAACGCCAGAGTTGATCCACAAAGCTATCATCGATCCGCTTACAGGCCCTCAGCCATACCAAGCTCGCGATCTTGGCTTCAAGTTAGGTCTTAACCCAACACAAATGAAGCAATTCACTAAAGTCTTTATGGGCTTAGCGAAAATGTTTGAAGATCATGATTTTGCTCTACTTGAAATCAACCCACTTGTTATCACTGACGAAGGCAACATTCACTGTCTTGATGGCAAGATTGGTATCGATGGCAACGCTTTATTCCGTCAGCCTAAGATCCGTGATATGCACGATCCATCACAAGATGATGCTCGTGAAGCGCACGCGGCTAAGTTCGAGCTTAACTATGTAGCACTAGACGGAAACGTTGGCTGCATGGTGAATGGTGCAGGCCTAGCGATGGGCACTATGGATATCGTTAACCTACACGGTGGCAAGCCAGCTAACTTCTTAGACGTTGGTGGTGGAGCAACTAAAGAGCGAGTAGCTGAAGCATTCAAGATCATCTTGTCTGATTCAAACGTTAAAGCGGTTCTTGTGAACATCTTTGGTGGCATCGTTCGTTGTGACATGATTGCTGAAGGTATCATCGGTGCAGTTAAAGAAGTGGGTGTTGAAGTACCAGTTGTTGTTCGTCTTGAAGGTACTAACGCCGACCTAGGTCGTGAAGTTCTAGCTAACTCTGACCTTGATATCATCGCTGCTACAAGTCTAACTGACGCGGCTGAGCAAGTAGTTAAAGCTGCGGAGGGCAAATAATGTCTGTATTAATTAACAAAGATACCAAAGTTATCTGTCAAGGTTTCACTGGCGGTCAAGGTACGTTCCACTCTGAGCAAGCTATCGCTTATGGCACAAAGATGGTCGGTGGTGTGTCTCCAGGAAAAGGCGGTCAAATCCACTTAGGTCTTCCAGTATTCAATACTGTTAAAGACGCTGTGGAAGTGACAGGTGCAACGGCTTCAGTTATCTACGTTCCAGCACCTTTCTGTAAAGATGCAATCCTAGAAGCAATCGACGGTGGCATCGAGCTAATCGTTTGTATTACTGAAGGGATCCCAACGTTAGATATGCTTCAAGTTAAAGTTAAGCTTGAAGAAACTGGCGTTCGCATGATTGGTCCAAACTGCCCAGGTGTTATTACTCCTGGTGAGTGTAAGATTGGTATCATGCCTGGTCACATCCACAAGCCAGGTAAAGTCGGCATTGTTTCTCGCTCTGGTACATTAACCTACGAAGCGGTTAAGCAAACTACTGATGAAGGTTTTGGCCAATCAACTTGTGTCGGTATTGGTGGAGACCCAATTCCAGGTACTAACTTCATCGACGTATTGGAAATGTTCCAAAACGATCCACTTACTGAAGCAATCGTGATGATTGGTGAAATTGGTGGTACTGCTGAAGAAGAAGCGGCTGAATACATCAAGGCTAACGTCACTAAGCCTGTAGTTTCATACATTGCCGGTGTGACTGCACCAGAAGGCAAGCGTATGGGTCATGCTGGCGCAATTATCGCTGGCGGTAAGGGTACGGCAGAAGACAAGTTTGCAGCTCTTGAAGCTGCAGGCGTTACGACAGTACGTTCACTTGCTGACATCGGTAAGGCATTACGCACTAAGACTGGTTGGTAAACACTAATTAGTTATTAAAAGGCGCCTAGAGCGCCTTTTTTATTGCCTAAAAAGAAGGTGTTCCTACGTATTTAATCATACTGGTATAAGTCTATTTTTGAGATTTTGGAGATCTGTTTTTAGAGTTTAATTTGGTGTATTTTTAGTTTTCTAGAACTTTTGGTGATAAAAACGCAATATTTGGTCAAAAAAATGGCGGACTTAAGCCAATCTGTTATACCTAATTTATCTATTGGGAGCTTGCAGGTAACATTTATGTCTATGGTCAGTGCAAAAGAGTTTTCCGATTGGTTAAGGCTGAGATTTGGCAGTCTTAAAGAGGGCGTTTCCCTTACGCGTAGTGACATTAACCAGTTAACTGGTCGGCAAAATTTCTCATCTGACTTTGTGAATGATATTCACTTTGAGCTAATGCGCCACGGTTTAGCGTTCGTCACAGATACCTCTAGAGAAGAGTTTTACTTGGTGCCGATCAACAAGCAGTCTTGGCGTGAGCAGTTAGAGCAGCAATTCGAAAAAGAAATTTTCTGCAATATTATCCCACTTAATATCTCCAGTAAGTAAGGGCTCGTGGAGCCCCTATCCATTTCGCATTTCCGCGAAATGGATGGCTAATCGAAAAAATCGGCTACCCGAAAGACTTTGCTTTGGCATTGATTTATACCAATCAGTATAAAGATTTGCTCGCCATTCTGGAGCGTTTTTGGCTGCCTACTTCTGCGTTGAACAACTTCACAAGGGATCAACCATTCTTTCAGTTTTTCGCCTTGAATTAGTTTGCCAAAAAACGTTCTGAGTAGATCAACTTCTCATACTAATTGGTATTATTGTATCAATAACATATCTACACGCGGTAAAAGCCCATTGTTAACAAACATTTTTCAACTCTGTTATCATGCGCTCGTTGTAATGAACGCGTTTGATTTCTTTTTGCCAAAGAGCAGGTACTTGACTTAATGTCGACGATTTCGATTATTTTTCCGTTACTTTTTATGGCGAGTCTAGGTTATCTATTAACCGCTAAAGGCCCATTTACAAAAGAGCATATTGCTGGGATCAGTCTTTTTACATTTTATATCTGTATTCCCGCCTTTTTGTTTATCAATATGTATCAGGCAGACTTGGAAAGCAGCTTTGATATATTCAGTCTAAGTAGTTTTTACCTACCCGTTATCGCGACTTTTGGCTTAAGCGCAGGGCTATATTACTGTTTCAGCCCTAAGGGAGCTCCTAGGAAAGCAAAGAGTGCCGTTTATGCGTTAGGTTGTAGCTACTCAAATACAATATTGGTTGGATTGCCGATTATCGTAGGGGCACTAGGGGAGCAGATGATGGGGAAGGTGTTTGCAGTGATCACCTTTCATAGTGCCTTACTGTTTTCATTAACTTTTATTTTGAGTGCTAAGCAGAGTCATGCTGGAGCTTGGAAATTTAGTAAAGGGATCATACTAAACCCGATTGTATTGAGTATCTCTGCTGGCCTCATCTTAAACCTACTGCAGGTGCCTATAGAGAACAATCTAGTCAATGGCTTGAGCTTACTCAGCGAGCCCGCTCTCGCTTGTGCACTCTTTGTCCTAGGCGCAAATCTATCATTCTATAAGATTGCAAAAGATTGGCATTTGGCATTGATTGCATCGGTGATTAAATTACTGGTTTTGCCATTGTGTGTATATGGCATTGGTCGCTTTGTGTTTTCTATTGAGGGAGATTCGTTAGCGCTGCTGGTGTTGCTCAGTGCTTCGCCTTTAGGAGTCAATGCGTATCTAGTTGCTATGCAGCTACAAGCTCAACAGGCTGTTATAGCCAGTACCGTAGTCATGTCTACGGTACTGTCAGTGTTTACAATGAGTTTGTGGCTTAGCCTGTTAGTTTGATTAACCTTGCTTATGAGTTCGTGAAAGCTCTGCTGGACTGAGAATGTAGACATCCTCTGAATAGAAGTCTTCAGTCTGAGCCATGCTCCACCAATGGTTCCATGGACCAGAAATTTGATTTTCACTAGTTAAATCGTTCTCTTTTAGGGGCTCAATCAAACTACCTACAGACATCAATAAACCATAAGGCGTGCGGCGTTTTAGCATATGTGGTTGCAGTTTCTCTGGGCTATCTAGCCCCATGCTTCCAACTAGCTCAAAGAAACTATTGAGAGTATTTTTGTGGTAGTTTTTAACTCGCTCACTCTTGTCGCTAACATTGATAGCTTTACTCCTAGCTGGATCTTGAGTCGCGATACCCGTTGGGCACATATTGGTGTTGCAGTGCCTTGACTGGATACAGCCTAACGACATCATCATGGTTCTAGCCGCATTTACCGTATCTGCGCCCATGGCTATTTTAGCCAAGAGGTCGAAACTTGATGCGGTCTTTCCCGATGCAATGATTTTAATCTTATCTCTTAGTCCTGCCCCGACTAAGGCATTATGGACGAAATATACTGCCTCTAGGCACATCATGCCTAAGCGGTTGGTAAATTCTACTGGCGCAGCACCTGTGCCGCCTTCTGCACCGTCGACAGTAATAAAGTCTGGTGTGATCCCGGTTTCAATCATGGCTTTACACAGGCCAAGGAACTCGACAGGGTTACCCACACAAAGTTTAAAACCAATGGGTTTACCTTCGCTGAGCTCTCTAAGTTTCTTAACGAAATTCAGTAACGCTTTTGGCGTAGTGCATTCTGGGTTTACGGCAGGTGATACGCAATCTCTGTCTTTTGGAACATGGCGAATCGCTGCAATTTCATCGGTTATTTTAGCTTTAGGTAGTACGCCTCCATGTCCAGGCTTTGCACCTTGAGACAGTTTTATTTCAATCATTTTTATCTGAGGCCGTGTTGCCATAGCGCGAAAGGTGTCTGGATTAAAGTTTCCATCCTCATCACGACAGCCAAAAAGCCCCGAACCTAGTTGCCATACGATATCGCCTTGGTGCTTCAGATGATAAGGGCTAACGCCTCCCTCGCCAGTGTTGTGATAGCAACCCGCTTTTAGTGCCCCAAGGTTGAGGGATTCGATTGCATTTGCGCTAAGGGAGCCGAAGCTCATTGCTGATATATTGAAATAGGAAGCTTGATAAGGCTTTAAACAATCGGGTCCGCCGATTTGCACTCTTTTAGCAGTGTCTTGGATTTCCTTAGGATGCAGGGACTGCCAAAGGCTAAGATAATTATCTTCTAGCAGATCTCTTTGAGTGCCGAAGGCGATAGTATCTCTGACATTCTTCGCTCTTTGATAAACTAGGGAGCGTTGTTCTCGATTAAATGGTGTCTCCTCAGTGTCATTAGCAATAAAATATTGCTGAATTTCGACACGATAAGATTCCAAAAAGTATCTTAGATAGGCGACGACAGGATAGAGGCGATTTAGCGTATGTCGGCTATGGAATATGTCGAAATAACCAATGACGGTGTAGAAAAGGGTAAACATCAGTACTAAGCTAGGGAACAGCCCAGTATTATTGAGCATATAATTGATGGCGATTAGGTTCCCTAAGGTTGCAATAACCCAATAGACCTTCTGCATAATAGTCATAAAGCATTCCTTTGTTGCTGACTTCACTGCGGTATGAACTCATTGAACGCTATCGGTGACGTTTAAGCAAACATGTTTTAATACTTTCTAAACTAAACAAAATACGCGTATATTAGTTCAGTTATTAGGAAGGGGAATAAAAGGAGTTTATTGTGATTATAACTGAGACAGACAGGCTGATCTTGCGTCATTTCGAGGCTAAAGATACCAGAGCTATCTTTTTGTTGAACAGTATTCCTGAAGTCTTAACTTTTATTCCTGGCGAGCCAATGACGTCAATATCTCAGGCTGAGCAGATTTTTGAAAATGTAATCACTAAAAGCTATCAAGAACGGGGTTATGGCCGCTGGGCAGTTGAGCATAAAGCCGACGGTAAAGTCATTGGTTTTTGTGGACCGACTTTTATTACAGAGTTTAATGAAGTTGAGCTTGGTTACCGTTATTTACCTCAATACTGGGGACAAGGCATAGGTTGTGAGGCTGGATTGGCTGCACTCGATCGTTTTAAGGATTACGATATCAATGAAGCAATTGCACTGATTTTACTTGGGAATAAAGGCTCGGAAGGCGTTGCGCGTAAAATAGGCATGAAGGAACGAAACCGTGCTAAGTTTATGGGCCATAAAGTGAATGTATTCCATAAAGTGCTTTAGCCAGATAAAGGCTAATAAATAGATACAAAAAAACCAGCCTTAGCTGGTCTTTTATGGCGGACGCTGCAGTTAAGCTACGCCGTGGTCACACTCATCGTTAGTGCAAACACCATAAAGGTATAAACTGTGGTTTGTCAGTTTAATGTTGTGCTTCATCGCGATTTCATCTTGACGGCGTTCAATCATTTCATCTGAGAATTCGATGACTTTGCCACATGACAAACAAACTAAGTGATCGTGGTGATGCTGTGATGCAAGTTCGAAAACGGCTTTTCCGCTTTCGAAGTGATGACGAGTCACAATGCCCGCATCATCGAATTGGTTAAGAACACGATATACAGTAGCAAGACCTATCTCTTCCCCCAAGTCGAGTAATTTCTTATAGAGATCCTCAGCACTGATGTGTTGATTTTCCGGCGCTTGCATCAATTCTAAAATTTTGACTCGTGGTAAGGTCACTTTCAAACCCGCTTTCTTTAGTGCTTGATTTCCATCTGTCATTATTGGTCTCTTGATTGCAGAACGATTAGCTATAAGTTAATCCGTTCATTTGTGGGTATTCAATCCATTATATGTGTACCAGTTGAAAACTTAAACCTTTGATCTTGCAATAAAGCACCTTAAGTAAATAAAAGCCATTAACTAGATATAAAACAAGCAATTTAAGCATACATTTTGTATTGTTATTGGCCATTTATACTAACGCCTAATGTCATGTGAGCCCACAAGCAGGCAAAATCATTATAAAGACAAATAAAAAGGACAGTAGATGTACCAGCAGATTGTAATTTTGACCGGGGCAGGGATCTCAGCAGAATCTGGGTTACGTACCTTTAGAGATCAAGACGGCCTGTGGGAGGAGCATAAAATTGAAGAGGTGGCGACACCAGAAGGGTATGCTAATAACCCTTTATTGGTCGAGCGCTTCTATAACGATCGTTGGCAGCAGTTTCATAATGGTTCAATTGAACCCAATGCGGGCCATACTGCACTGGCGAAGCTTGAGCAAGAATTTGATGGGAAGCTCTTGGTTGTCACTCAGAACATTGATGACTTACATGAAAGAGCGGGCTCTAGGCGCCTGTTGCACATGCATGGTGAGTTATCAAAAGGCCGTTGCCCACGTTCACAGCAAACATTTCTTCTGCGAGAAGCTTTTGGACCTAAGCATACTTGTACATGTTGTATCCCAGCACAAAGATTAAGGCCTCACGTTGTATGGTTTGGAGAAATGCCTTTCGGTTTAGATAGAATTCAGCATGCGCTGGATACTTGCGATCTGTTCATTGCCATAGGCACATCTGGTACCGTCAATCCTGCAGCAGGCTTTGTCGATACTGCAAATCATCACGGGGCTCAAACGGTTGAGGTTAATTTGATGCCAGCGGATCGGCACAGTCAGTTCCAATACCATTTAGAGGGAAGGGCGAGTGAAGTCGTGCCAAAACTGGTAGATGATATTCTTAACGGAAAAATCGTCAATAACATAGGATAATGGCTGGGGAGTCGTTGCGAGGAATAAGGACACAGCTTACTAATAACGAGTCAGATTTAGGGGATTAAACAGATGAAACACCAGTCAAATTATAATGGTACGGCTATTATAATGCGCGGTCTACCTGGTAGTGGTAAGAGCTACTGGGTAGAGGAGTACGTTAATGCTTTACCAAAACGTGATTGTGACAGTGAGCATTTTAAGGTTTGCTCAACCGATGAGTTTTTCTATCAAGATGGTAAGTACTGTTTTAATGCGAAAGATTTAGCTAAATTTCACCAGTTGAACTTAACGCGGTTTATTCATGCAATAGCAAATAAAACTCCCTTGGTTATTTGTGACAATACCAATATGGCGCAATGGGAATTTGAGGATTATTGTGCAGCGGCTAAGGCTGAAGGGTATCGCGTACAGATCCAGCAGATCGGTGAGCCAAAAGATAAACAGCATCAGCTTCTCTGTGCAGATAGAAATAAGCATCGAGTGCCACTAAAAAGTATTATCAGGATGGCTAATGTTTTTGAGCCCCATGGTTAGGGCGATTAAACGTGAGTTTGTTTATTTTGTCACAGTTAATTCAGCTAACTTAGCGAATTGAATTGGTTAAGGAAATAAGTTCTCATTTATCATCATAAGTTGATGCCGGCACACTTTTACTTACCAATTAACGCCTTATACCAATCAGTATAAGAAGTTGAGCTACTCAGAAGGTTTTTTGGCAAACTAATTCAAGGCGAATAATTGAAAGAATGGTTGCTCCCTTGTGAAGTTGTTCAACGCAGAAGTAGGCAGCCAAAAACGCTCTAGAATGGCGAGCTTTAGCGGTTCTGATACTGTGACTCTTAAGGAACAAAAGGGAGCTTAAACCTAGTTTCACTATGCTCTTTACTCGTTGCCTTGCCTCAGAACCGCTAACCCGCTCTCTGAGGGACCAAGTCTTTATACTGATTGGCATCATGCACCGTTACTAAATCAATTTTCAGCATGACTAATCCCTCATTCATAGATTCAGTTATTCGCCTCAGCTAAGATGAATTTTAAGTAATAAAAAAGCCTATAGATTTACATCTATAGGCTTTTTATTAAAGTTTAAAACTCTAAAGAGTCATAACTAAATTAATAGTTACTTCTTAGCGTTTCTTTCTTTAACGTCAGCGATAACTTTTTCAGAAACACTGTTTGGACACTGTGAGTAGTGAGCGAATTCCATAGAGAATTGGCCACGACCAGAAGTCATAGTACGTAGTGAACCGATGTAACCGAACATTTCTGAAAGCGGTACGTCAGCCTTAATACGAACACCAGTTACACCAGCGTTTTGGTCTTTGATCATACCACGACGACGGTTAAGGTCACCAATTACGTCACCAACGTTGTCATCTGGGCTGAATACGTCAACGTTCATGATAGGCTCAAGAAGTTGTGCACCGGCTTTTGGCATAGATTGACGGAAAGCACCTTTAGCAGCGATTTCGAACGCGATAGCTGATGAGTCAACTGCGTGGAAAGCACCATCTTTAAGTTCGAATTCAACGTCTAACACAGGGAAACCAGCAACAGTACCGGTGTTCATCATGCTAGCGAAACCTTTCTCAACTGCTGGCCAGAATTCCTTAGGAACGTTACCACCAACAACTGAAGATTTGAACGTTAAGCCTGTGTTAGCTTCGCCTGGACGGATAACGTAGTCGATCTTACCGAACTGACCAGAACCACCAGATTGCTTCTTGTGAGTGTAGCTATCTTCGATTTCACGAGTGATAGTTTCACGGTAAGCAACTTGAGGCTCACCTACAATTAGCTCAACGCCGTAAGTACGCTTAAGGATGTCTACCTTAATGTCTAGGTGAAGTTCACCCATACCTTTAAGGATAGTTTCGCCTGAGTCTTCGTCAGTTTCTACGCGGAAAGATGGATCTTCTGCAATCATTTTACCGATAGCGATACCCATTTTCTCAGAACCGCCTTTATCTTTTGGCGCTACTGCGATAGAGATAACTGGCTCTGGGAATACCATTGCTTCAAGAGTACAAGGGTGCTTAACATCACATAAAGTGTGACCAGTTTGCACGTTCTTCATACCAACGATCGCGATGATGTCACCAGCTTGTGCGTAATCAAGTTCGTTACGCTCATCAGCTTGCATTTCACACATACGGCCGATACGCTCAGTCTTACCAGTTGCACTGTTAAGAATCGTGTCGCCTTTACGTAGCTGACCAGAGTAGATACGTACGAATGTAAGTGCACCGAAACGGTCATCCATGATTTTGAATGCTAGTGCTTTTAGTGGCTCGTCGATAGAAACTAAAGCGAACTCACCGTTTTCGTTACCTTCTTCGTCAGTTAGAGGCTGTGGATCAACTTCAACTGGGTTTGGTAGGTAATCAACAACAGCATCAAGAAGAAGCTGCATACCTTTGTTCTTGAAAGCAGAACCACAGTATGTTGGGAAGAAAGTCATGTCACGAGTACCAGCACGGATACAACGCTTAATGTCTTCCATAGCTGGCTCTTCGCCTTCCATGTAAGATTCCATTAGGTCGTCGTCCATCTCAACAGCTGTCTCGATTAGCATTTCACGGTATTCTTCAACTTGGTCAACCATGTCAGCTGGAACGTCAGTTACTGTGTAGTTTTCAGCTTCACCAGTATCATCCCATACGTATGCTTTACGAGAAAGTAGGTCAACAACACCACTGAACTCATCTTCGATACCGATTGGAAGTACCATAACTAGTGGGTTAGCAGCTAGTACGTCTTTAGTTTGCTTAACAACACGTAAGAAGTCAGCACCCATACGGTCTAACTTGTTTACGAAGATGATACGAGCAACTTCAGATTCGTTAGCATAACGCCAGTTAGTTTCTGATTGTGGCTCAACACCACCAGAACCACAGAATACACCGATACCGCCATCAAGAACTTTAAGAGAACGGTAAACTTCTACTGTAAAGTCAACGTGACCAGGGGTGTCGATAACGTTGAAACGGTGATCTTTCCAGAAACAACTAACAGCAGCAGACTGAATGGTAATACCACGCTCAGCTTCCTGTTCCATGAAGTCAGTTGTTGATTCGCCGTCATGCACTTCACCTAGCTTATGGATTTTACCAGTAAGCTTTAGGATACGCTCAGTTGTAGTAGTCTTACCCGCGTCAACGTGAGCAAAGATACCAATGTTTCTGTACTTTGATAAATCAGTCATTTTTCTACTCTATTGGAGTTACGTTCTAAAATTCCGCGCAAGTATAGCAATACTTTTCAATTTATTTTATCGATTTTTATCATTCAGGGCTAAATTAAACGAAATATCATAAAAAAATCACATTTTATAGCCAAATCTAAGGTGGGGAATTAATCGATAAGCCCTACCTCTCACTAGGTGACGGCATTTTTGGCCTAAATTTCCCCCAAGTGGTACCACTTAATAATTAATTTTCAGTAAAGTGAGTGGGGGATAGTAGGGACTTAAATTGGGTGAACATTAGCCGAGAGAGAATATAGAGTCATGAGCTGAGTGCGAATTGCTTCATTAGGCAAGGCTGCCCGACCTAGGTAAGTTTTACCGTCATTGGCCGGGCAGAGAATTAAAGTACAGAAAGGAATGTCTTTACCAGTTAACCATGACTGATAAAAGCACTGGTATCATTGGGTAAACTGATCTGTTTTGCCACAGTTTTCATTGCATGGGTTAATTTGCTTAGCTGAGATGAACTTATGCAATATGGCGGCATGATATAGATAAGGTTAGAAAATGGTCTTATCCAAACGCCTAGATCGACGAACTGCTGCTGTAGCTCAGCGGTGTTGAGGGTAGCATTCATTTCGAGCACACCAATGCTGCCTAATACACGAACATCTTTTACATTTGGGTAGTCTATCGCGTCGGCTAATTCCTGCTTGAGCTGAGATTCAATAGCGCGAACCTGTCCTTGCCAACGATTTTCTTTAAGCAGCTCTAAACTGGCGATAGCAGCAGAGCAGGCGAGTGGATTACCCATAAAGGTAGGACCATGCATAAACACTCCTGCTGGCGAGTCACTCACTCCTTGGGCTACTTCGTTGCTACATATGGTTGCGGCCAGAGAGATATAGCCACCGGTTAATGCCTTACCTAAGCATAAAATATCAGCTTCAATCCCGCTGTGTTCATAGGCGAACAATTTACCTGTTCGGCCAAAGCCGGTGGCAATTTCATCGAGAATAAGCAGCACGTCATATTTATCACACAGTTTACGTAGCGAGCGTAAGTATTCTGGATGATAGAAACGCATACCGCCAGCGCCTTGCATAATAGGCTCAATGAGCAATGCGGCGATCTGTTGGTGATTATCTTCAAATAGGTTGTCAATCTCGCTGAGTTCTTTTGGGTTAAAGTCGTCATCGAAACGAGATTGAGGCGCAGGGGCAAACAGCTGTTTAGTCACTAACTCACCGAACATGGTGTGCATGCCGCCTTCAGGATCGCATACACTCATGGCGGCAAAAGTATCGCCATGGTAGCCATTCTTAACAGTCAGGATCTTCTGTTTATTAGGTTTAGCCTTACCTTGCCAGTATTGCAGCGCCATCTTCATCGCGACTTCAACCGCAATTGAACCAGAGTCGGCTAAAAAAACCTTAGTCAGCCTAGGGCTTGTCATTTCGATAAGTAGACGCGCAAGTTCAACGGCAGGGCGGTGAGTTATTCCGCCAAACATCACATGACTCAATTGCGCAGTCTGTTGTTGCATAGCAGCAACGATTTTTGGGTGACTATAACCATGAACACAAGCCCACCATGAACTGGTACCGTCAATGAGCTTTGTGCCGTCTTCTAGCTGGAGTTCAACACCTTCTGCAGATACAACGCCATAGGTGGGAAGCGCATTGGCCATTGAAGTGTAGGGATGCCATAGGTGGTCTCTATCAAATTGAAGATCGATACCTGTTGTTGTAGATTGATTATCGCTGCTCATATATTGACCGTTAGTAAACCTTTTGATTCATGTGACATTGACAGGTTACGGCTTGCAGGTATCCTAGGCAAGATAAATATTTGCAAAACCAATTAGCTGAAATCAGTTAATTCTATGTTTTTAAAATAAATTTACTAAGCAGCCTCTGAGGAGTACAAACTAATTAAGCATGTGGATTGTTAATTAGGTTTGTGACTGCGTGATAATATACAGTATTTAGATGAATGTGTGAGTTAACAAGGGAACAAAATGCCTGAAGTACAGCTAAGAAATAACTGGAAACGTGAAGAGATAGAAGCCTTATTTGCACTGCCGATGAACGACCTTCTTTTTCAGGCGCATAGCATTCATCGCCAAGAGTTTGATCCTAACGAAGTTCAGGTCAGTCGTTTACTGTCGATTAAAACCGGAGCTTGTCCTGAAGACTGTAAATATTGTCCACAGAGTGCACGCTATGATACAGGTCTTGAGAAAGAGCGCTTACTCGCGATGGAAACGGTATTAACCGAAGCGCGCAGTGCAAAAGCTGCGGGGGCATCACGTTTCTGCATGGGAGCCGCTTGGCGCAATCCAAAAGAACGTGACATGCCATATCTGAAAACCATGGTTGAAGAAGTAAAAGCGCTTGGTATGGAAACCTGTATGACCTTAGGCATGTTGTCAGCTGAACAAGCCAATACGCTTGCAGACGCAGGTTTAGATTATTACAACCATAACTTAGATACCTCGCCTGAATATTATGGCGATGTCATCACTACCCGTACCTATCAGAGCCGCCTTGATACCTTAACTAACGTACGAGCTTCAGGCATGAAAGTTTGCTCTGGTGGTATCGTAGGAATGGGCGAGAAGGCCACCGACAGAGCGGGACTTATCCAGCAACTCGCTAACTTAGAGCAACATCCCGATTCTGTACCAATTAATATGTTGGTGAAAGTTGAAGGTACGCCTTTTGAGAAACTTGATGATCTCGACCCATTAGAGTTTGTGCGCACGATTGCAGTAGCTCGAATTACTATGCCTAAATCACGAGTTCGTTTATCTGCCGGTCGTGAAAACATGAGCGATGAGTTACAGGCTATGTGTTTCTTTGCTGGCGCTAACTCAATCTTTTACGGATGTAAGTTACTGACGACACCAAATCCAGAAGAGAATGATGATATGAGTCTGTTCAAACGTCTCGGTTTACATCCTGAGCAGGGTATTGCTGCGACAAAAGAGCAAGATGAAGCCATGCTAGCTAAAGCAGCGGCACATCAGGATAAAAAGTCAGCTGCATTTTATGATGCTGGTGCGCTCTAAGAATCGATATCAATTGCTTTCGTAACAGTTAGGGCATTGAATAGTTCTATTATTAAAAAATAACGGAATTACACCATTAGCCATTATGAAAACTATTCACTATAAATCTATCCGCTATAAAGCTTTCCATAATGAAGCTAACTATTAGAAACTGAGAGTGTCTTCCAAGTTTATCATCACATGTACGCCCCATGTGATGATGAACGAGAACAAGATGACCCGCTTTAAATTGAGGCGGGTTTATTAGGTAAATTATTCTAAAATCGAGCAAGCTTAATGTCAGAAACTTCCGTTAATCACCCAGCCAAAGAGTCATTGACCGCGCGAGTGGTTACAAAAAATCGCTCATTGGATGAGCAAGGGCTGCTAAGGCAGCGAATAAACCTTGTTTTAGATCCTAGTCAGTCAAACTACTTCGAAGTCGACGCGCTCCCTTACGTCAACTTCAGTAGTAATGACTATTTGGGACTAAGCACTTCGGCCACCATCGCTGATGCTCTTTATCAGGGAGCAAAAGATTATGGTGTAGGTAGCGCCGCATCGCCTTTAGTGGTTGGATACAGCCAAGCACATCTGCAGCTTGAACAGGCCTTATGTGAAGCTACGGGACATGAGGCCGCAATATTATTTTGCTCAGGATTTAGCGCTAATACGGCACTGATGAAGACGCTGTTTAATGAAACCGACACAGTGCTAGCCGATAAGCTTATCCATGCTTCGGTTATTGATGGCGTACAAGATAGCGGCGCTAAGCTTAAGCGGTTTGCGCATAATGATATCGAAAGCGCTAAAACAGATTTAGAACGCTTTACCCCTAGTGCCTTAATTACCGAGAGCGTGTTTAGTATGGACGGTGATATAGCACCGTTAGCCGAACTTTCAGCGCTTTGTCAGCAGCATAACAGCTGGCTAATCGTAGATGATGCTCATGGCTTCGGAGTCATAGGTGAAAATGGTCTCGGGGCTTCTAATTTATCCGCTGAGATCAAAATTGATGTGCAATTGGTGACTTTCGGTAAAGCCATGGGCGGCCAAGGTGCAGCCATTCTAGGCAGTCAAGATTTGATAGATTTCTTAGTGGCTAATGCCCGTCAGTATATCTATTCGACGGCTTTATCACCAGCAAGCGCAGCAGCGGCTTATGCGGCGATAAAAATGATAAGAGAACAGCCTGAACTCCGAGAAAAGCTCACTGAGAACATTTTGTGTTTTAGGGAGGCTTGTGCTGCTAATACTATCGCTCTGACTGAGTCACAAACCGCCATTCAGCCCATAATTCTTGGGGGCGCGGCAAAGACGATGGCGGTTGCAAAAAGATTGAAAGAACATGGTTTTTGGCTAGGAGCCATCCGACCTCCAACTGTTGCGAAGGATAGCGCAAGACTAAGGTTGACGTTGAATGCTAACCATTGCCAGCGAGATATTTTGGCGCTAGTGGATGTGTTGGCGACCATATTGAACGATGATTAATGTGAGTGGGCATTCAGCCTTAACTCATTTTTAAAATTTAAACTAGAAACTATCAAAGTAATTGATTGTTTAGGATCCAATGCAGTGAATACAGGATCAGAAAATCTTAGCCTAGAGGTCGCAGAGCGTTTCTCTGCAGCCGCTGCACATTATCACAGTTATGATGTGCTCCAGCAGCAGACGGCTAAGCGTTTGCTGGCGCAGATGACGCCAGGTACTCGCTTGCTTGATATCGGTGCAGGCCCTGGTACGGACTTTTCCCAGTTTGAACATGTCAATCAAGTGTTCTGCCTCGATATTGCCGACGGCATGCTGAGAACACTGAGCAGCAGCTTTCCCGAGCATGCGCCAATCTGTGGCGATGCCCAAAACCTACCGATTGCTGACGGTGTCATAGACAGTATTTACTCGAATGTCGCCTTACAATGGTGCCAAGATCTGCCACAAGCCGTGAGTGAAGCCAATAGAGTGCTCACTCAAGGTGGTGAGTTCAATATGAGCATAGTCGCAAAAGATAGCCTGAAACAGTTAGTCGATTTGGGCTTTAAGGTGAATTCCTTTATCGATGAGCAGGAGTTACTCGCTTGTTTTAACGATGATAATTGGCAGCTCGAGGTATGTAAAACCCTTGACGTTACGGTTTACTTTAGCGACTTAAGGGCATTGCTACAGTCGATAAAAGGTGTTGGTGCATCAATTGTTAAGCAACAACAGAGTGCTAATCAGCCCCAAGTCACATTGAGAGGACGTAAAGATTGGCAAGCATTGCAGCTTAAGGCAGAGTTAAATCGAGCCCCAGAGGGCCTACCTTTAACTTATAACATTAGCTTTATAAAGGCGCGTAAGAAGCGCTAAACGCAGCTGAGTCAACTTGGAGTAGACATGACATTTTTTGTAACGGGTACAGATACCGACTGTGGTAAGACGTTGATCTCTTCTGCATTGTTAGCAGCAGCAAAAGGCGAGACAGTAGGCTTTAAGCCAATAGCTTCTGGTTGCGAACAAACCGAGAATGGTCTTAGAAACAGCGATGCGCTTGCATTGATGGCAGCATCGAGTATTAAGCTACCTTACGAGGATATCAATCCTTTTGCTTTTGAGCCTGCGATTGCGCCGCACTTAGCTGCAGCTGAGAAAGGTGTAAATTTGGCGCCTAATCGTATCGAAGCCCAGTTAAAAATGGCTGAATATGTGGGGGCAGATTTTTGCTTAATTGAAGGCGCTGGTGGTTGGCGTCTACCGTTAGGAGAAGGGCATTTCCTTTCTGATGTGGTCCAGTCGATGCAGTTACCGGTAATTTTAGTTGTCGGCATGAAATTGGGTTGTTTGAACCATGCGCTATTAACGGCACAAGCGATAAAAGCCGATGGCTTAAACATTGTAGGCTGGGTAGCTAATCAAGTGGATAAAGATATGGCCTATCAAGAGCAAAACCTAGAGAGCTTAAAAGCTTTATTGCCAGCGCCTTGTTTAGGCTATGTTCCTTATCTTGCCGAGGCAACAGCCGAAGCTGCGGCTAGCCATTTAGATCTAACATTATTAGCCTAATTTCTTTAGCCTTAGTGTAAGCAATTTTATTCGATAAAAAGCAGCCTAATTCAACGGGATATTTTCTGAGTGAATTAGGCTTATCTTTTTGTTAACAAAGATTAATCCCAGTTCAATATTATTCTCATTCTTTGCGGAATAAATTAATCTTGTTTTAATGAAATAGACCTAGACTCACATCAATTGATATAAAAGTGGAGTTGGAGTGTCTATTATTAAAGCTATGATAGATTATTTTCGTTCTCTCCCCTTGAATTCTTGTTTTTTGGACATATTATGTCTCCAAGAGTGTATATCAGGTACTTTGTATCCTACAGGAGCTTAAATGAAGCGTATATTTTTACTGATTGCCACTAACATGGCGATCTTATTGGTGGCATCGATTGTGATGTCAATTTTAGGTGTTAACACCTCAACCATGGGCGGCTTACTTGTGTTTGCTGCAATATTTGGTTTCGGTGGTGCATTTATCAGCTTGGCAATCTCAAAGTGGATGGCTAAGAAGACCATGGGTTGTGAGGTTATTACTACGCCACGTGATAACACCGAGCGTTGGTTAGTTGAGACGGTTGCCCGTCAAGCTGAGCAAGCTGGGATTAAGATGCCAGAAGTCGCGATTTACCAATCGCCAGAACTGAACGCATTTGCAACGGGTCCAAGCAAGGACAACTCGTTAGTCGCTGTGAGTAGCGGTTTACTTTATGGCATGAATCAAGATGAGATTGAAGCGGTACTTGCTCACGAAGTTAGTCACGTTGCCAACGGTGATATGGTGACGCTGACGCTTATTCAAGGCGTGGTGAACACCTTCGTTATTTTCGCAGCACGTGTTGTTGCGGGTATCATTGATAACTTTGTTTCAAGCAATGATGAAGAGGGCGAAGGCCTAGGCATGTTCGCTTATATGGCAGTCGTGTTCGTACTAGATATGCTATTCGGTATCTTAGCCTCAATGATTGTTGCTTACTTCTCTCGTATTCGCGAATACAGAGCCGATGAAGGCGCTGCAAAACTTGCTGGTAAAGAGAAGATGATTGCTGCGCTGGATAGATTACGTCAAGGCCCTGAAACAGGTGCGATGCCTGCATCTATGTCAGCATTGGGTATTAACGGTAAGAAATCTATGGCGGAATTGATGATGAGTCATCCACCATTAGAAAAGCGTATCGAAGCGTTAAGAGCTCACTAAATTATCTTACTTGCAAGTAAAGCGGTTTGGGACTAAAAGTCTCAAACCGCTTTTTTATTGCTCAAAATCAAAGTGATAAATAGTGAAAACAAGCATGTTCCCAGAATTAATTTGATGGAGCGCACGTTTTGTGGATAGCCACAATGATATGATCTTTCAGCTAAATTAGTTGCGGATTAGTTAATGCTTAGCTAAATTAACTTAAGTCGTGCTAAAAATATGGTTTGCAAGATGAAAACCACCTGACATATAGGTTTTCACTATGCGAACATCAAATGAGGATACAATTGTGAGCAATAAACTACTAAGTGCAATTTTTGGTGCGGCTTTCGCAGCACTCGCTTTATCACCAGCAGCTTTCGCAGAAGGCCAAGAGCTGGCAGAAATGCATGCCGAGATGGATGGCTGTGAAGCGTGTCACGCTGATGGGGAACCATCTGCAGACGGTGAGTACGAATTCGAACAGTGCCAATCTTGTCACGGTACATTGGCGGAAATGGACGCAGTTCACCAACCACACGACGGCATGCTAATGTGTGCTGACTGTCATGCTCCACATGAAATGAACGTAGGTGATAAGCCTACTTGTGATAGCTGTCATGATGACGGCCGTACTGCAGATTCAGTACTTAAGTAATTTGAGTTAACTCAAATTACTGAAATGAGCCAGCCAATGTGCTGGCTTTTTTGTGTTTTAAAAGCCCAGTTTGCATAAAAGTTTAGCAATCAGTGGTTAGCATTCAGCATGAGTTTTTAGCTATAAATTTCCTGTCTATTCATCCTATTCTTAAGCAACAATTTGCTTGATTATAGTGCAAATATTTGCACTCCTCTTGGGCATTTTCAAATCTTTTATTCTTAATTAGTCACTATAAGTTCCGTTAATACAACATGTTAAGATGTGGCTTGGTATTTGCTTTATGACCTCTATTGTAATTTATAGGGGCAATTATGTCTGAATGTAGAACGACCTGTGCTTATTGTGGAGTAGGTTGTGGTGTACAAATCACGACTGATGCTAGCAGTCATGGCGAGATGACATTAGCGGGCGATCCCGAACATACGGCTAATCGAGGAGACTTGTGCGCTAAGGGCCTAAGCTTGCTTGAAGGAATAAACTTGCCTAATAAGCTGTTATATCCACGGGTGAAAGGTAATGAAGTACAGGCATACAGCCGAGTTAGTTGGCCTGCAGCGATAGAAGAGATAAGTGAAAAATTTGCAGACGTCATCGAGAAATATGGTCCAGATTCCGTAGCATTTTATTTATCAGGTCAGTTACTTACTGAAGACTATTATATTGCGAATAAGTTAGCAAAAGGCTTTATCGGTACAGCTAATATTGATACCAATTCCCGTCTTTGTATGTCCTCTGCCGTGAGCGCTCATATACGTGCATTTGGCGAAGATGTTATGCCTGGCTGTTACCAAGACTTTGAACTCGCAGATGTTGTGGTGTTGGTCGGAGCGAATACCGCTTGGACCCATCCAGTGTTATATAAACGTATCCTCGCAGCGCAAAAACAAAGGGGTACTAAGTTAGTGGTTATCGATCCTAGGCAAACAGCAACGGCATCTTTTGCCGATCTTCATTTGCAGTTGAAGCCAGGTTCTGATCTTGCGTTGTTTAATGGTTTGTTTTGTCATTTGGCTCGCTCAAGTCGTGCCGATCACGCCTTTATTGCCGAGTACACCCAAGGCTTTGATTCGACACTTGAGAAAATAAGTTGCGATTCTAGCTTAGCTGAAACCGCTGCAAAGACCGGGCTAACAGTGAGTCAGCTTATTGATTTTTATAACTTGTATATCACGTCAAGTCTTGAGTTGTCGCAGCCAACTTCACCAGAATCGATAGCTAAGCCAAAAGTTGTGACAGCAAGTGGTCAAGGGGTAAATCAATCGACTATAGGTACAGACACAAGTAATGCCATCATTAATTGCCATTTGGCGATGGGTGATATTGGTAAGCCTGGATGCGGGCCGTTTTCTTTAACGGGGCAACCCAATGCCATGGGCGGGCGTGAAGTGGGCGGTATGGCTACCCAGCTAGCGGCACATATGGGCTTCTCTTCCCCAGAAAAACAGCTTCTACAAACGTTTTGGCAAGCACCGACTATGGCACAGCAAAAAGGCCATACCGCTACAGAGCTTTTTACCAAAATGGCGCAAGGGGAGATAAAAGCGGTGTGGATCTTAGGTACTAATCCACTGGTATCTTTACCCAATAGCGCAGAGGTAAAAAGGGCGCTAAAGCGCTGCGAAGTCGTAGTCGTTTCAGATGTGACCGCAGACACAGATACTGCGCAGCATGCCGATATCTTACTGCCCGCACTGGGGTGGTCTGAAAAGTCAGGTACAGTAACAAATAGCGAACGTACAATTAGCCGTCAGCGTGGATTTATTAAGCCTCAAGGTGACGCCATGCCGGATTGGTGGGCATTATGTGAAGTTGCAAAGGCGCTTGGATTTAACCAAGGGTTTAACTTTGATGGTAGCGAACAGATATTTACCGAATACGCCATGTTAACGGCAAAAGTTTCGGCTGGATTTAAAAGAAAAAAGTTGGATCTTTCAGGGCTGCAGCAGTTAACAAAATCTGAGTATGACAATCTCAATCCGACTCAATGGCCGTTAACCAGCTCTTCGCAAATCGGTCAGAAAAATCAGCGGTTATTCGCTGATGGTGTTTTTTCTACTGCAGACGGTAAGGCTAATTTTGTGCCGTCAAAACCGAGCTCACAAGGGTT
This sequence comes from Shewanella pealeana ATCC 700345, assembly GCF_000018285.1. Classification (NCBI taxonomy): domain Bacteria; kingdom Pseudomonadati; phylum Pseudomonadota; class Gammaproteobacteria; order Alteromonadales; family Shewanellaceae; genus Shewanella; species Shewanella pealeana. The sequence goes on from NC_009901.1 coordinate 2,207,691, forward strand.
ACAAACTACAGCAGGAATTTGGCTTAACTCCGGTCGCCATCGAGATCAATGGCACACGATGACAAGAACCGGTCACATCGCGAGTTTGACTGCAAGCCACTACCAGCCTGAGCTTTTGCTAAATCAATCGAGTATAGAACAATACCGATTAACAGAAGGCGGTTTCGCGAAGCTATCTTCACCGACAACAGACGAGGCAATGTTGGCTAGGGTCGTTGTTGATGACTCAATGCAAGATGAGAGTGGCTTTATCTCTATGCATTGGTCGCGGCAATATAATCGCTGTGGCGGTGTTAATCATCTGCTGCAAAGCGTTTGTGATCCGCACTCGCTACAACCCGGTTTTAAACATCAAAAAGTGCAGCTTAACCCTTTTGAGGTTGCATTAAATGGCATTGAATGGGGCCAATCCTGTATTAATTCAAACACACTTTGCTGGCAAGTGACGCAAACATTGGTTGATGGAAAATGTAACCGCTTTGCGGCAGAGCGCCCTTGGTTCGAGGTTATTAATTCGGCGAAACATAATGAGCCAGTAGCCAAACATCTTGCAGAAAGTTCGAAAACTCAAAAATCACAAAGTTTAAGTTGGCTTTTTTTATCCCATCAGATCCACTGCTCCATTTCAGAGGGCAAACTCATTGGTTTGTGTATTACTTATGTTGATGAAGTTCAAATTGACGTCAACGCAGTGCAGCAACTATTAGGTAAAGTGTTTGCTCAAAATGCAGTGAAGTTATTACATCAATTGCTTATGGCAGGCAGCAGCCCTGTGGTGTGCGCTTGTACTGGTGTTACTCAAAAGAGTATTTCGGAAACGATGCAGCGGTATATCGAACAAAGCATTGACGTTAAGTCCAGTGCAGCGCATCAGCCGTTAAATTCATTCTATCAACAAGCACTGGTGACAGACGTGCAATCGAGGTTGAAATGCAGCTCAGTTTGCGGCAGCTGTCTCAATCAAGTAAACGACATTGCCTGCACAGTGTTATCACAACATTCTGCTTTTGAACCCCCAAGTGATTTCGAAACCCAAGCTGCTGTTGATGAGCAAACTACTTTTGATACACAAGCAAAAAAAGAAGAGGTGCGTAATGCAGAAAAAACAGATTGTCTCTGAAAAAATCACAACTGCAGTTAACACCCTGAGAGTTTGTCGCAGTATTACTCAGGTTAATGATTTTCCCTTGTCGCAGTTAAGCCACAATAGGGGAGTTAACACACCTGATAGGGCTCTGCATCAAACGGTAAAAATTGTCGGAGCAGGTTGTGGAGACATTGATTTGCTGACCATAAAAGCGGCGCAGGCGATTATGGATGCCGATGAAGTGGTGTATGACAATTTAGTCAGCGAAGATATTTTGAGTTTAGCCAGTGATAGTTGTGGCCTGCATTACATGGGGAAACGCTGTAACCAGAAAAGTAGCTCACAGAGCGCAATCAATAATAAACTTTATCAATTGGCGATGACTGGCGCTAACGTAGTGCGGTTAAAAGGTGGGGATCCTAATGTTTTTGGCCGTGGCAGCGAAGAAGCACTTTTCCTTGCCAAACATGGCGTTAAAAGTGAGTTTATTGCCGGGGTCACCGCAGCTTTGGGCTGCGCGGCTAGCGCAGGTGTTCCGCTGACTCACAGAGAGGTGGCCCGCAGCGTTACGTTTGTTACTGGTAGAACCTGCGATGATTCGGCCCAGCATTGGCAACGCTTGTTAGCGGCGCAGAGCACCTTGGTATTTTACATGGGTAAAGAAAGAGCTGCAGATATATCCACTAGCTTGTTAAAGGCTGGAGCAGAGTCTTCCACCCCCGTGGCTTTTATCAGCGAAGGTGCACGGGCTACCCAATCGACTATTTATGGTGAAATCGAGTGCATGGCAAGCCTTGCAGCTAATATTACCGCTCAAGGCCCCACTTTAATCGTTATAGGCGATGTGGTTAATATTGCTCAAGAGATAGCCCATTCACTCGCCCAAACACTGGCTCTGGAACCAAGAAGAGAATTTCCCTTTACTAATGACAACTCGGTTATTCAGCACTTAACGGATCATGCAGAGTGTGTCTATGGATAAAATAAAAGCGATAGAAGAGCCGTTTGTGCCAATAAGCCAAAATTTAAGTGCTGACTCCTCTAACGTTAGCGTCTCTCAAATTGGGAGTATGGACGCAGTTGGCTATAAGAAGCTTATCCAAACCTTAGCGAGGGGCAAAAAAGGCGCAGCGACTCTAACCGTTGAGCAAAGCTATCAGCTTATTAGGGGCTACGAGCTGGGTTACGGTAGCACTTCGCAATTAAGCGCCGCATTAATGTTGATGCGAGTCAGAGGAGAAACCGCTGCCGAGATTGCCGGTGTAGTGTTAGCCATTGCCGATTCCATTGATACTGAGTGGTCGGCGATTGGTGTAACCCTTGACTGGCCTTGTTATGCCGGTAAACGTAATCAATTACCTTATTTACTGTTATGCGCCAAAGTGTTGGCCAAACAGGGGCATAGGATCTTACTTCACGGGGACAACCGGCAATTAACTCATCGTTATCATATAGGCGATATGCTCGGCGAAATAGGTATTACACAAGCAAGTAGCCCTAGAGAGGCAAAAGCTGCTCTTGATAAACAAGGTGTGTGTTACGTGAATGTGGACAGCTTATCTCCATTAGCCGATGTTTTTAATGGTATTCAGCAGCAAATGGGCGTGCGTAGCCTTTATCAAACGGCGATTCGCTGTGTTAATCCCGCGAGGGCTAATCTTTGTATTCGCAGTTACTTTCATTCAGGGCTAGATACACTGCATAGGGCCGTTGCTGAACTGTTAAATCATCACTTATTTCCAAGCACGACATTGATTTTTAAAGGCTATCAAGGAGAGAGCGAACTTAACCCCCGCTGTGAAACCTTGCTTACTATCACTGAACCGACTATTAATCGTCGAATAGATAATCAACAAACAAATCATCGTCAAATAAACCATCGACAAATAGCTCTACCAACCCGTTTATCTATGCTTGTAGGTAAGCTTCCGAGCCCTGCACAATTAGCCCCGTCGTGGTTAAACTATATTGAGCAAGCAATTGAACCTAATAGAGATTGTAATGAATCGGTACGTGCCCAGTATGCGATCGTAACGACATTGACTGCTATTTTGTTGCTGCAGTCATCGAGGCTTTCTGTCTGTGAGGCAATGGAAAAAGCCGATAGCCTGTGGCGTCGCTATCAACACTCTCAATTAAACAGTCAATCTCAGCTAAACAGCCAGTCTAAATTAAACTGCCAGTCTCAATTAAACGACCAAGCCGGTGCTGGTGTAATGCCTGATATATACGTTAGAGCATTGGTTAATGATAAGGAGCAATCAAGTGCTCAATTGGAGGTCAAATGCGGATCTTAATGGTTGCACCACACGTTGCGGTAAATGAGCAGAATAAAGACGAAATGAAATTGGTGCCAGGGAAAGTGAAGGCGCTAGAGCTGGCAGTCAATTCCGTTGGCCATCAATTCTTACAGCTCACTGATTTGTCACGCCTTGAAACCATAGCACTGGACTCAGAATCAGATCTGTTGTTGCTCAGTGTTGAGAGATTTAATGAGGTTCACTTGCGTTTTATCATTCGCCTTATGGCATTTTCAGCTATCCCAGTCATTGTGACTGCAGAGCAAATTAATCAGCAAACATTAGCGACACTCATAGCTTGTGGACGTATTACTTATGCACCCAAGTGTATATCCCCTGAAAGAGTAAATGCGATCATTGAACTTGCCGTGACTCGCTTTGAGTGTGCGAACAAAATACAGTTAACACTACAAGAATTGCAAACTGAATTAGCTGACCAGCAGCTGATCCAGCTTGCGAAAAGTAATCTGCAACAGACAGGACTCTCAGAGTTACAGGCTCATAAAAAACTGCAACAACTGGCCATGGAGCATGGACGTAGCCTTGTTGCTACCGCAAAAGCACTATGTGGATAATTTTTACAATGTCTGAATTATTAGAAGCTTTGCTACTTTTTGCACTCAAATTGCACGCCTGCTGATCATTTAAGTGCAGCTATAGCTAGCCAGGCTGTCGTTCAAAAATCTTAGTTATAGGGTATGGTTTTTAAATGCTTTAAATACAATCTGTTAGCTTGATTGTTCGGTTGTGGTAAAGCTGGCATAGGCTTTGCGATGTTAATGAATACCTGAAGGTATTAAAAAGTAACAGCAACAAACTCAGGAACAGGCTCAAGGGTAAAATAAACAATTTGATTTGAACCTAGGCAAAGGCGCCATCTTCTTTAGGGAAGAGGGCGCCTTTTTGTTTGCCAAAACGTTAAGTCAAACAAGGGACTGGATAAGGGCTATGTATGAATAAGCTAGAGCAAGAAACAAAGAAAAAAACTATACCCAATCAAGACGTAAAGCAGAAACTCGTGATTGTGGGTAACGGCATGGTTGGTCACTACTTTATAGAGCAATTGTGCGAACAAAAATTAACTGAACATTTTGATATTCAGGTATTGGGCGAAGAGCACATTGCTGCCTACGACCGTGTTCAACTCTCTAAGTATTTTGAAACGGGCAATGTTAAAAGTTTGATGTTGGCAAGCGAGCAGGCTTATGCCGAGCAAGGAGTCAGTTTACTCTTAGGCCATAAGGTAACCCAGATAGATATCGACAATAATCTATTGCATACAGAGCAGGGCTGTTTTGCCTATGACAAACTGGTTTTAGCAACGGGTTCTTACCCCTTTGTGCCACCTATTCCTGGTAAGGATAGGCAAGGTTGCTTGGTGTATCGCACCATAGATGATCTTGAAGCGATTTCGCAAGCAGCAACCGGTGCCAAATCCGGTGTTGTTATTGGAGGCGGACTACTTGGACTTGAAGCGGCGAATGCCCTTAAATCATTAAACTTGGACACCCATGTAGTTGAATTTGCACCACAGCTGATGTCTGTACAATTGAATGATAAAGCGGGCTTGTTACTAAAGCAGAAAATCGAAGCTTTAGGCGTAACAGTGCATGTCAGCAAGGCAACCACAGAGATTGTCGATGGCGAGACTGCTAAGCATAGAATGAATTTCAGTGATGGCAGCTACCTTGAAGCCGATATGTTGGTATTTTCAGCAGGGATCCGTCCCCAAGATGAGCTAGCAAGAAGTGGTGGAATAGACATAGGGACGCGGGGTGGCATAGTGATTGATAACCACTGTCAAACTTCGGTGGATAACATCTATGCCATTGGGGAATGCGCATTGTGGCAGCAGAAAATATTCGGCCTAGTCGCTCCCGGTTACCAGATGGCAAATGTTGTTGTATCTGCATTGCAAGAAGACTATCACATTAGTAAGACCTCAATAACACAGAGCCAGAAGCAGTTTACTGGGGCAGATATGAGCACCAAACTCAAATTATTAGGTGTTGATGTGGCAGCGATTGGTGAAAGCCGAGGTTTTGAAGGTGCTCAATATGTCGAATTAAACGATGAGCAGTCTGGCGTTTACAAAAAACTTTGGTTAGACGAAACGGGGATGTACTTAAAAGGCGCAGTCTTGGTGGGGGATGTTGAAGAATACAGTGCCCTGCTTAATATCTATTTATCCGCAGAGCCTTTACTCGCACCCGCTGTAACGCTTCTCGTTGCTGATAATGAAATGCCGCAAGTGCTCAACGATAAGGCGATTGTTTGCTCGTGTCACCAAGTCACTAAGGCTGAGATTGTTGCGCAAGTTGTCGATGGTAAACATACGATAGCAGATATTAAGGTTTGCACTAAAGCCGCTTCAGGCTGTGGCGGTTGTGCCAGCCTAGTGCAGCAAGTAATAGATGAAACCCTGTTAGAGCAAGGGCAGGAGGTTGAAAAGGGGATTTGTTGCCATTTTGAATATGACAGGCAATCTTTGTTTCATTTGTGCCAGGTTGAGAGCATAAAAGATTTTAATGAGCTCTACCAAAGGCACGCGAGATCTGGTGCTTCCTCCCTCGCGATAGGCTGCGAGATCTGTAAACCTCTGGCGGCGTCCATTTTTGCCACATTAGAAAATGAATATGTACTTTTAGAGCAACATGTGGCGCTACAAGATACCAATGATGCCTACTTAGGCAACCTGCAAAAAGATGGTAGTTACTCTGTCGTGCCACGCATAGCAGGTGGAGAGATCACCCCTGATAAACTTATCGCAATTGGCCATATTGCTAAACGCTATGATCTTTACACCAAAATCACCGGCGGGCAGCGTATCGATATGTTTGGTGCTCAGTTGTCGAGCTTACCTCAGATCTGGACCGATTTGATTGATGCGGGTTTTGAAACGGGCCACGCCTATGGTAAATCCCTTCGCACGGTAAAGTCCTGTGTTGGCAGTACCTGGTGCCGTTATGGTGTGCAAGATTCAGTAAGTTTAGCGATTGCCCTTGAAAACCGATACAAGGGGTTACGTGCCCCCCATAAAATTAAGATGGCAGTATCGGGCTGCACCAGAGAGTGCGCTGAAGCACAGAGCAAAGATATCGGTGTTATCGCCTCAGATAAAGGCTGGAACCTTTATGTTTGTGGCAATGGCGGCATGCGGCCTCGCCATGGCGAGCTGTTTGCAACCGATTTGAGCACAGAGCAGTTAGTCAGTTATATCGATCGAATATTGATGTTTTACAGCAAAACCGCAGCACGTTTACAGCGAACTTCAGTGTGGATTGAGTCATTAGCCGGCGGACTTGAATACCTACAAGCGGTGGTGATTGACGATAGTTTGGATATTGTCGATGAGCTTGAAACACAGATGCAAAAAATCGTTAGCCACTACCAGTGTGAGTGGAAAACTAGTTTGACTGACGAGCAATTTTTAAGTCGCTTTAATGAATACGTTAACCCCGAAGCGGCTCCTGAAAGTGAAGAGCGCAGCTATCAATATCAGCGTGAGCAGAAGTTTCCAATCCAATCCCAAGTCGATACATTTCATGCGATTTCTAAGCCTCAGTATGGCGCTGGGGATATCGCAATCAATATTATTGATGAGCAGGAGGTCATGGTATGAGCTGGGTAGCATTATGTGATGAAGCTAAGTTGCCTAAGGGGCAAGGTGTAGCTGCTTGGCTTGATAATCGAAAGATCGCTTTGTTTAATTTGGGCGAGAAAGGCATATTTGCCCTCGATAATATTGACCCCGCAACTGGCGTTGCGGTGCTTTCACGGGGACTCGTTTGTGAACTTAACGATGAACTGTATGTAGCGTCACCTATTCATAAACAGCATTATCATCTTTCCACAGGTCAGTGTTTAGAGAACGATGGATTATCGGTTATCTGCTATGAGTTAAAAAAAGAGCAAGGTAGGGTCCTCGCAAAATTGCCTTTTCAAGCTGCATGCGCGTCAGGCAGTGCTCTGTCCACCCCAGTAAAAGGAGCAAGGTAACATGAGTTCTCAAGCATTCAATCTTTTCTCCTTTAGCGGAAAAATGAAAGTCATGCACTTAAGCTGGATGGCATTTTTTATCACCTTTATGGTCTGGTTTAATGCCGCTCCCTTGATGAGTGTGATAGCGGCTAGCTTAGGCTTAACCCACTCACAAATTAAAACCTTGTTGATTCTCAATGTGGCATTGACGATCCCAGCAAGGGTGATAATAGGAATGCTAACTGACCGCTATGGGCCAAGAAAAGTCTATTCTCTGCTGCTGGGCTTGTGTGCGATCCCCTGCTTTATGTTTGCCCTTGGAACCAGCTTTGAACAGCTTGCCTTAGCACGGTTTTTATTGGGGTTTATTGGTGCAGGTTTTGTGGTTGGGATCCGTATGGTGAGTGAATGGTTTCCAGCAAAAGAGCTCGGGGTTGCAGAGGGGGTTTACGCTGGTTGGGGGAATTTTGGCTCCGCAGCGGCGGCATTTACCTTACCAGCGGTGGCGTTGGCATTTGGTGGTGATGATGGCTGGCGCTATGCCGTCGGGTTAACGGGGGCTATTAGCCTTGTGTTTGCGTTTATCTATTATGCCAATGTTACAGACACGCCAAAGGGAGCTACCTATTTTAAGCCTAAAAAAGCTGGCGCACTGGAAGTCACCAGCAAAAAAGACTTGCTGTTGCTGGTGGTGATGAAACTACCTATGTATGCAACTTTGGCTTTACTGGCCTGGAAACTTTCTCCCTCCGGTGTAGCTCTGTTATCTGACAATACAGAAAAGGGGATTTACTTATTATTGACAGTGATTTTAGCTGCGGATCTATTGCAGACTTTTAATGTCAACAAAGCGGTTTTTAACGGCAGTATCCCTGAGTTTGAACGCTATGAATTTAAGCAAGTCGCGGTGTTAAATGTGCTTTATTTTACAACCTTCGGTTCTGAACTCGCAGTGGTGTCTATGCTACCGCTCTATTTCGCAGAAACATTCGAATTAGGTATGACACAGGCTGGCATGGTGGCGTCGTCTTACGCTTTTATGAACTTAATGTCTCGACCAGGAGGCGGTTGGTTAAGTGATCGTTTTGGCCGTAAATCAACGCTATTAATCCTGACTGCCGGGCTGGCATTAGGTTATTTGGGAGTGGCACAAATAGACAGCAGTTGGGCATTACCGTTGGCGATAATTATGGTGATGCTGTGTTCATTCTTCGTTCAAAGTGGAGAAGGCGCAGTCTTTGCGGCAGTGCCGTTAATTAAGCGCCGCTTAACGGGCCAGATAGCGGGAATGACTGGTGCTTATGGTAATGTTGGTGCGGTGTTTTTCTTAACCGTGTACTCGATGGTGGCGACTCAAACATTCTTTTATGTTATTGCGGCTAGTGCACTATTTGGTTTTTTGACCCTGTTTTTATTGACTGAGCCAAAGGGACACATCGCCGAGGTTAATGAGGACGGAGAAGTCACATTAATTAGTGTGAGCTGAGCTTATGTCGACAATCCAGCCCTTTGATGAACAGCAAATTGCCAGTGTTGGCACTTCTGTGCTGGCACTATGTGTCGGTCAACACACTGATAAAGGACGAAAGCCTTTGAACGAAGATGCCATTGGGAGCCGTATTCCCAATGGGCATCTGTTGAGTACTAAAGGCGCTGTGGTCGCAATGAGTGATGGCGTTAGTCTCGCGGAGCAGGGCGCAGCGGCATCAGCAATCAGTGTGAGCAATTTTTTAGCCGATTATTATTCAACGCCGGACCTTTGGTCTGTAAAACAATCCAGTCAAAAGGTACTGACTGCGCTCAATCGTTGGCTCTATGGCTTAGGTCAAGATTATCGTGATGCTCGGCGTGGTTATGTATGTACCTTTAGTGCGCTGATTTTTAAATCATGTCATGTGCATCAATTGCATCTTGGTGATGGGCGGATCTATCGCTATCGGAATCATGGTTTACAGAAGCTAACGACGGATCACACCAGTGTGGTGGCTAATCGCAGTAAATACCTAACCCGGGCTTTAGGCTTAGGCATTAACATTGATGTGGATTACGCTGTTTCTGAAACAGAAAGCGGTGACATCTATCTGTTGACCACTGACGGTGTACATGACGTGCTATCAGATGACATCTTTGCCGAAAGACTCAAGCGCTTAGCTGACAATAAAGAGATAACGGATAAACAGTGTCAGTTGCTGACCCAAGAGCTTATCAATGATGCAATAGCAAAAGGGTCGACTGATAATGTCAGCTGCCAATGTATTGCGGTTAGAGCACTACCAGAGCCTTCTATTGACGATATCTATCGAAGTCTAACTCAGCTTCCATTTTTGCCGCCATTAGCTGTGGGTATGAAGCTTGATGGTTATATCGTACTCGACACCCTATATCAGAGCCAGCGTAGCCAAGTTTACTTAGTTAAAGATAGTCATGAGCAACGCTATTGCTTAAAAACCCCATCATTAAATTATCAAGACGATTTGGCTTATATTGAACGTTTCTTACTTGAGAGTTGGGTCGGATCGCGAATAAAAAACCCAAATGTAGTAGCTGTGTGTGAGCGCAAAGCTAACAAATCTGCGATGTATTACTTAACTGAGTATATCGACGGGGTGACATTAACTGAGTGGATGAGATTAAACCCCAAGCCAGAGATCCAGCAGGTACTGCGGATTTTGAGTCAAGTAGTGGTAGGGCTAAGGGCATTTCACCGTAAAGAAACCCTACACCAAGATGTAAAGCCGGATAACATCCTTATCGATAAAAATGGCCAGGTGAAAATTGTTGATTTTGGTGCCTGTTTTATTAAAGGTATCGCGGAAATCTCAACGCCATTTATACGGGATATTCCGTTAGGTACCGCCGACTATTCGGCTCCAGAAACGCTATTGCGTTATCCCGTTAATGCAAAAGCAGATCTCTACTCTTTGGCAACAATAGCCTATGAGATGTTAACTGGAGAACTGCCTTTTAACGGCAAACAAGCTCAATGTAAAATTGATAAAGATTTCAAAAAATTAAATTATACCCCAAGCTTTGTGTGCAATCCTTTGGCTCCAATTTGGATGGATAACGCCATTAGAAAGGGGCTTAATTTCGATGCCAGCATGCGCCAAGCAGATATTAGTGAGTGGATGCATGAGATGAACTCTCCAGTTGAATATTGGTATCGCCCAGCAGAGAAAAAGACGCTTATAACGCGAGACCCTCTAGTTTTCTGGCAAGGATTAACAGCCATACTGGGTCTTATCATCATTCTTATACTGTTGTTTTTACCATCAAGTTAACTTAGATTGGTCACTAATATTGGAATTATGCACTCGACTCATATTTGAGGAGCTGTTCGTTTGGCAGTTGCAGTGAGGCGTTTTTAGAAAGGAATCGATATGCGGTTAATCATTATCTGTTTGCTCACCATAATGCTCCAAGGCTGCCAAAGTCGAGCCTCAACACAAGGGCCAACATTGCCACGAATTGACTATCAAGTTAACGCTGCAAAATACTCCATTCCAACACCTGAAGACTTTTATCAATTAACTGATGCGCAAGTGAAGTCAATAAGATCTTTTATTGAACAAGAAAAATTTGCCGAACTTAGCCCCCATAGAAAGGTTTATGCGTTATTAGAATCAAAGTTAGATAATTTTGATTTTCGTGGTGAAAATTTATATGCCAGTGATTCTCTTGACAGTAATAGCGGCAATTGCATGGCATTAGCTATGCTGACTTATGCGATAGCTAAGGAGCTAGATGTTGAGATTAGTTTTCAGGTTATGCATACCATTCCTGTGTTACTTGGAGTGTCAGGCAATATTTCGGTAACTTCAGACCATGTGCGTAGTTTTCTTCATGAACAAGGCCAAGATAAAGATAGTTTTTTAGGACAAACTAACCGGATCCGCATCGATTATTTTCCAGATAAATATGATCGGGGCGGAATGATGATCGATAGTGATGAGTTTTTTGCGATGTTTTATCGTAACCTAGCTGCAGATGCCATTTTGGACAAGCAATTAGAGTTGGCTTATTTACTACTAAATGAAGCGCTTAAATTTAATGATCAATATGGGCCCGCGATCAATATGCAGGCGGTTGTATTACGTCAGCTTGGTGAGCTGGACTCGGCGGAGCAACTGTATCTATATGGCCTTGTTGTGGCGGATGAGAAAATTGATCTACTGAGTAATTATCATTTTTTATTAGTGCATAGTGAGCGTTATCAAGAAGCAGAAAAAATTAAAGCTCAGTTACTCGCATTCGATCATCACAGCCCTTATAAATGGTACTTTCAAGCCCGAGATGCCATGCTTGCTAAAGATTACTCAAGCGCCAAAACTTATCTAAACAAGTTTCTGAAAAATACTCATTATTACCATAAAGCTTATTTTGATCTTGCTCGGGTGGAATATCAGCTAGGCGACACTTTTGCTGCAAAAAAATCCCTTAATAAAGCATTAGCGCTGAGTGCAGAAGCAAAAGATAACGACTTGTATCAAGCAAAGTTAAATTGGCTATCTAAAACAGACTGACCAAAGTATATCTAGTTTGGCCATTTAGTATGATAGTTAATGCTGCACTCAATAGCTCTTTATTACACTTATGATTTGTTTTGGCTTAGTTATTAGTGAATTAAGTGTTTTACCGCTGTTTTGTGTAGATGATAAATACCCGCTAACTTTCTAGTAGTAAAGTCTAGCTGATATGGCTTTTATAGCTATTTGGTTGCTATTTCTTTAATACTTAGGATTGATGCTGAACTTTGGGATTAGCTACATAATGGCCGCGTAATTTTACAAGCTCAGTAACAGGCGGTTGTTAGTCATGGATAGATTAAAGTGTTGGGGCAGGGTTGCGACTCTTCGAGTTAAGCCTTTATTAACCCGAACTGGATTGTTAGCCGCACTAGTTTTTTCTCCATCTATTTTACATGCTCAAGACTTAAGCCAGTTTGATGAGCTTAATAGTTATGACAATCACGCGGTTATATCTCAATACGGAAATAGCTTAAACGCGTCAATCAGTCAGCAGGGGCTTTCTAACCGAGCCATTGTGAGCCAAACAGGATTCTCCACGCAAATCGACGTTAATCAGATTGGTAGCAGTAATCGAGTCACCGCCTTTCAAAGCGGTGCAGAAATAGAAGCGGCTATTCTTCAAAGTGGGTTTAATAATGTTGTCGTCTCTTCTCAGCAAGGTTCCTACCTTAATCTTGATATAGAACAACAGGGGAATGATAACTTAGCCTCTGTCTTGCAAGTGGGTAATGAAAGCTCTGTAACCATTTACCAAAACGGCACAGGCCATGGTGTTTCTGTAATTCAATATGGTCAAGGTCAATCGGCTCAAGTCACGCAGGGTTACATTTCGAACTAGGCTGTTGCCTGTGCGTTGTGTTTGTGTGAATATTTTGATGTTTCTTTCTCGATTAAATATATTACAATAACGGTCACACGGATGGTGATATAGAACAAACACGGAGTGAGTTTATGTTTAAAGTGATACATTGGGTCGTCGTTACCCGTTCGCATCTGTTTGCGGATCTTCTCAATACTCGATGGCCACAAGAGTTTTTGGTCAAACTTCATCGGATCTCTCCTGAACACTTTAATGGTGATCTATTAGAGAGTCGCATTACGATTATTTTAATCGATCTTGCAACTGTCGATGTTCAAACCGCCTATCAGATCCAAAAACGGGTTGAAAAAGGTAGCAACATTGCACGAGTGGTATTTGTGCACTTCCCTAAGCAAGTTGATGCCAAGTTTTTAGTGCAGTCATCTATTACTGCTGGTGTGTTTTATTCTGACGCTTCACTAGAAGCCATTGGAGAAGGCATGGCAGAGATAGTAAAAGGTAAAGTTGTTATTCCTCAGGCCATTATTGAAGCTAACACCAATAAAGATCCTGCCTTAGATAATGTCGATACCCTCACTATCCGTGAGCGAGAAGTGCTACAGGTGCTGCGTAATGGTAGTACCAATATCGATATCGCTAATAGGTTATTTGTCAGCGAAAGCACCATCAAAACCCATCTTTATAGAGCCTTTAGAAAGATTGGAGTCTCTAGCCGAGGACAAGCAATTGCCTGGGCGCAGACTAACCTACATGAAGTGACTCAGTGAAGCGCTTGTATCTAAGCTTACTACTCTTTTTGCAACCCGCAGCAGCAGAGGAGATTGTATTAGATAAGCAGTCTCCTCCTGCAGCTAAAAATACCAGCGATATTCCCCCGAAAGTCGAAACTGACCTGATTGATGGGCTGATCCTTAATAGAGCCATGACCCGTTTTGGCCACAGATTTTACCGTGAGTTTGTCGCGGCTTATCGAGATATCGGAGGCGTAGTTGAGCATTCAGGCCTGACGATAGTTGAGCAAGCCACTGCAAGAAGTGGCAGTAAAATTAGTATATTACATAATAGAAAGCCTATTTATATTACGGTTGTATCACCTGCAAGTCGTAATATTGACGACCAAGCTTTAGCAGCCGCTAGTCGCGTTAATCAAAAATTGAAACAAAATCAGAGGCAAGCAAGCTGGAGCCAATTCCTCGATCCAGATTTAGCTCCAGACGAGTTTTAACAAGGAATGTTCATGAAAATAATAAAAAATGTCGTTATAGGACTAGCTGTTACAGCAGGTGGCGCCCAGGCAACTCAATTGACTTATACCCCCGTCAACCCAAACTTTGGCGGTAGTTACCTCAATGGTTCTTATCTATTATCTAACGCATCGGCGCAAAATAAGCACTCAGGTGGTTCTAGCTATGTTCCGCCTTCGGCACTCGATCGTCTTGCCAGCTCTCTCGAGTCACGCCTGATGAGTCAACTATTTAATGATGCAGCAAATGGCGGTGAAGGATATCTAAGAACCGATGATTTCGAGATCCAAGTCGTGAATGAAGATGGTGCGTTATTGGTACATATTACCGATGTTTTAACCGGTGAAACGACGATTATTGAAGTCGGCGGTATTGTTGATAACAGCACTGGAGAAGGCTAGTCATGAAAAAGCTAATTCCACTTGTATTGTTAACTCTGGTGAGTGCCTGCTCGACCATGAGTGAAATTGAACAGATTACGCCTTCATCTAGTTTGATGCCTAAAAGCGAGACCTACTATGACCTTATCGGTTTACCTGCCCCGCAAGGAAGCATGGTTGCGGCGGTTTATGACTTCAGAGATCAGACGGGTCAGTATAAACCAATTCCTTCTAGTAACTTCTCGACTGCTGTGCCTCAAAGCGGTACTGCATTTTTAGCTCAGGCGCTTAATGACTCTAGCTGGTTTACTCCTGTGGAACGCGAGGGACTACAGAACCTGCTGACAGAACGCAAGATTGTTCGAGCGGGCTTAAAAGGTGATGCGGCGAGTTTGAGTCAGTTAAATTCGGCACAAATTCTGATGGAAGGCGGCATTGTTGCATACGATACCAATATTCGAACGGGTGGGGCTGGTGCACGTTATTTAGGAATTGGTGCATCGGGCCAATTTCGGGTCGACAGCATTACCGTTAACCTCAGAGCGGTCGACATTAGAACTGGCAGGTTACTTAGCAGTGTTACCACGACAAAGTCGGTATTATCTAAGGAGCTGACCGCTGGTGTGTTTAAGTTTATCGATGCTCAAGAGTTATTAGAGTCAGAGATCGGCTATACCTCTAATGAACCTGTCAGCCTGTGTGTTGCACAAGCGATTGAAAGTGCTGTGGTGCATATGATTGCCGATGGGATCTGGAAGCGAGCTTGGAACCTTGCCGATAGCCAAACCGGACTCGAAAATCCTATTTTAAAGAAATATTGGCTAGAAGCGCACTCTGTTGAGCGAGTTCAAGCAAGGTTAGAGCAAGGTTAATATCAACGTACATAGTCGGTTTGTTAGATATTTCATAAGGCACCAATTTGGTGCCTTTGTTATTTCTATCCTAAACCACTTACTTCAGAAAGTGGATTGTATACTATCACTTTAATATTCTGCTACACTATGCGCTAGACAGGTGTCTTTTGCTGGGTTATGATCTGCTTTGATTTAGACACAACTGAGAAGAGAGCTGTTTATGAAATTGATATCGTGTACTGCCATGTTATTTGTATTAAGTGTATTTTCGACTCAGGCGGCCACAGTCGGCTGTGAGCGGGTTGGTGGCATTAAATGCCAGAAAGTGGGTAAATCTTATGGCCGCACTAAGGTGATAGTCGTACCCAAAAATCATCGTCATTATCATGCTTATCACTCTCCTCTGCTAACCGCAATGGGGATGGCTATTATATTAGATGCTGCGGGTAATGCCGTCACAGATAAAGGCAACAAAGTCGTTGTGTTAGGCGAGGGCAATGAAGTAAAGCAGGTTTATGAGAAAGATGGTGTTGTTTATCTTATCAAAGAATTAGGCTGAAACATGACCAGTCAGCGAGTGTTTGAACGACAAATCCCTATAATTGACAGGGGCTTAACTGTTTTAGCTGCAATTATTTGTTTATCGGGCATTGTCTTTATTATCAAAATGGGGGCTTCAGAGCTGAGTGTTATGAACATGATAGTTAGTATGGTCATTGCGCTCACTATCTATTTATTCAAAGTGCTAGTCATTGGTTTGTGCCGGAGTTTATTGACTCTGTCTGAAGATGGGCGAATAACACCAAAGCCTACTATGCCTGCTTCGCAGATAAAGCTTACGCAGAAGAAAGTCTCTAATTTTGGCTTATGTACTTTTTGTAATCAGTTTGAAACTAAAAATACCCTGTCAGGTCGTTATGTCTGCTCTGATTGCTATCAGATCTTTTTAAAAGTTAAGCAGTCATCGAGCCTAATATCTGCAGTACCTCAGGCGATGTCTGGGGGGAAAAAGTGCTCATAATGGCAAAAAAATAGTCGGTATAGACCGACTACTTTCATTCATACAATCGCTACGCACTACTTGTAAACTACTTGTTCATTTCTCGTTCTTTATTCAAGAATTCGAAACCACTCTTTAAGAAGTTGAAGCGCTCTTCATCGGGGAGCGAGCGTACTTGAGTTAGCATCAGACCGAAGGCCGAGTCGATCATTAATCTGTCTGATAACTTTAAGTAACGATAGACGACAGGTCTGAGCACTACCGAAAAATTGCCAGTGAAATCATCAAAGCGCTGCTCTTCGATAGCCAGAGTGTTGTTCACTAGTTCGCGCATACACAGTGCCGCAAGAAGTGCATTTTTATCACTAAATGACTGGTACTGAGCGGCACGAGAGTATCCGGCTCGCTTGTGAACATCTGACATATTCAGTGCGATCATGCCTTTTTCTTGTACTAGTTCTGTGGCCGCATCGAGTAATGCGGTTTCTTTTTCCGTAAGCATTGCAAAATTCCTGCAAATTTTTTTTCATTAGATGTTGTTATCAAGCTAAAGTCAATCACATTGTATAGACAGTTGTTTAAATTTTGTATAGATGGCTTCAAGGCAATTGAATGATTTGCATCGGGTAATCACCATCGCCATCGCTAAATTTTCGAGTATACTATGGCTAGTAATTTCCTTTATTGAGGGCAGAAAAGTGGCCGAAGAAACCATATTTAGCAAAATTATTCGACGTGAAATTCCAGCGGATATCCTGTATCAAGACGATCTTGTTACCGCTTTTAGAGATATCACACCTAAAGCGCCAACCCATGTATTAATTATTCCTAATCATTTGATCCCAACTACAAACGATATCAAGGCATCTGATGAAAAAGCATTAGGGCGTATGATGTCTGTGGCAGCTAAATTGGCACAAGAAGCGGGCATAGCTGAAGATGGCTATCGCTTGATCATGAACTGTAATCAGCACGCTGGACAGGAAGTGTTCCATATCCACATGCATTTACTCGGTGGTCAGCCATTAGGCCCAATGCTGAGCCCTGGTGCATGAGTTTAACTAGTGAGCAGGGCTCATTAACAGGCATGGCGAGCCGGTTCGTTGAGCAGTTGACCCAATGCCGTAAACTTAAACTCAAAGTATTAGAAGCGAGTGGCAAAAAGGTGTTGATGGAGTTGCCTTATGACGCACAACTTGTCGGCTATCCTGATACTGGCGTGATCCATGGTGGGGTGATCACCACCTTAATGGACACTGCAAGTGGTTGCGCCGTGGTGTGCTCTATTTTTGATAAGTTTCAATTATTAGAGATTTCTCCGACACTGGATCTACGTGTCGACTATATGAAGCCAGCCGAGCCCCACAAGCCTGTTTATGGTTTTGCCGAGTGTTATAAATTGTCTTCAAGTGTCGCCTTTACTCGCGCAATTGCTTATCAAGACTCCATTGATAATCCTATTGCTCATGCAGTTGGCTCGTTTATGCGGATCAGTCCTGAGATGGTCGGTGAAGAGTTTCGATTGGCGTTAATGGGAGAAGCTGATGACAATGCATGATGAGCCAAAATCTGCGGTGGGTATAGAGCAAGATGACTCTGCTCATGATGAAACCGGTAAGCTAGATGTAAAAAGCATCGTCAAAAAGGCAAAAGAGCTTAATGACTTCGGCCATTTGCTTGAGCACGTACCCTATGCCAAGTTTATCGGTATGGCGGTGGAGCGTTTTGGCGACGAATTGGTATTTAAGCTGCCAGCCAAAGATGACAACATAGGTAACCCAATATTACCTGCACTTCATGGTGGGGTGATTGCCGGCTTTATGGAGATGTCTGCAATTGTGCAATTAATGGTGTTTATGCAGACGAGCAAGGTACCTAAGGTAGTGGATTTTTCTATCGATTACTTAAGAGCGGGTTACCACAAAGACAGCTTTGCCGAGTGTAAAATTACTCGTCAGGGGCGCCGAGTCGCTAATGTGAATATTAATTGTTGGCAAACCAATCGCAAACATCTTATTGCAACTGCGAGGGCACACTTTTTAATCGATTAATCAAATGTTTAATTGTATAACTCGTATTAGCTATTAGCTCAAAATAGGGGACAATCATGAAAAAGCTTTTATTGGGACTCGTTACCGCTGTGATGATTACGGCGTGCGCTCCACATACTGCTGGCGTTATGGCGGGGTCGAATGGGGAGGTGCGTGTAGATAACAACAGTTTTGGCAAAGAGGTACAAGTTAGCAATATCATGGCGCGTCCCGAAGGTGGTTTTTTACGTGGTACAGGCACCATTGCCAGTCAAGTATCAACCGACTTAAGATTGCAGTATAAGTTTACCTGGTTTGATCTCAATGGCATGACTATTGACGATGAAGGAGTCAGCTGGAAGTCGATTAAGTTACACGGTAAACAGCAGATGCAGGTGAGCGCCGTCGCGCCTAATGCTACAGCCACTCGTTTCGAACTTTATGTTCGCAAAGCATTTTCTAATTAAGATAATGTCAGTGTTAACTTAAGTCACCAACGTAAAAAAACGTCAGCTAAGCTGACGTTTTTTTATGCATAGCGTTCATATTTCTTAAGAAGACTGTCACTGAGTTGTAAATTTCATGTATAATCGCGCTCGCCAAGGGGTGTTAAAGTCTATAAACCGAAAGTTGGATTTATAGATTTTGACTGAGATGTTGAAAAACGAACCCTTTGAACCTGATCCGGCTAATACCGGCGTAGGAATGGGCCACAATTCATTTTCCGATCGCTTCTTTACGTTGCCGGATCTCAAATTTTTAATTTTGAGGTCCTATGTTAACTCTAAAAACTTATTCGCCAGTCGCCCTCGCGATTATTGCTGCTATTTCCTCTCCCAATGCACTTGCTAATGAGCTGGGTTCACCTGTGAGCGATGACATCGAAGTCATGGTGGTCACTTCCGACTTTCGCGGCAGCGCACTCGAAAAAATGCCATCGAGTGTCACAGTTATCGATCAGCAGCAAATTGAAGATGAGGGAGCGCAGCACTTCGAAGATATCCTCAATAATATCGCCAACTTTAACTGGTCTGGTGGTAGCTCTCGGCCTAAGTATTTCCAAATTCGTGGTGTCGGCGAGCAGGAAGAGTACCAAGGCGCACCAAATTCTTCAGTAGGCTTTGTGGTTGATGATATCGATCTGTCTGGTTTAGGCATGGTGTCTAGCATGTATGACTTGCAACAAGTTGAAGTGCTACGAGGGCCTCAGGGGACACGTTATGGGGCTAATGCACTAGCGGGTCTTATCTATCTGAAGAGCAATGATCCAACGGATGTTTTTGAAAATGGGGCAGAGGTGTCATTGGGTGATGACAATCTACAAACCTTCAGTGGTTTCAGCTCTGGTCCGTTAACCGATTCTGGCAATCTGCTTTATCGTGTCTCACTGCAGCAACATCAACAAGATGGCTACCGAGACAATCTTTATCTTGACCGTAGCGACACCAATAACCGCGATGAATTTACCGGCCGCGCAAAACTTCGTTGGTACGCAACCGATGACTTAGCAATTGATTTAACCTTGCTGCATGCCAACTACGACAATGGTTATGACGCCTGGACATTAGACAATAATGGCTTCGATACCTTAACCGATGCTCCGGGTGAGGATAAACAGCGCACTACGGGCTCTTCACTTAAGTTTACCTATACAGGTGCACAGAATTTCGAGCTGACCTCTCTCACATCATTTGCAAATTCTGATACTCGTCATAATTACGATGGTGACTGGGCAAATCCTGATTATTGGGAAAGTCGAGATTGCGGTGGTGTGCCTTGTGAATATGAATATAACTGGGATAAGAAAGGCGAAAGAAAGACTGTAACTCAAGAGTTTAGATTATCTTCTACCGAATCGGGTCGCATTTTTGCCGATAGTACCGACTGGCTAATTGGCGTTTATGGCATGGATCTGCAAGAGGATAACGAAACCATAGACAGTTACAGTCAGTTATCCGCCGAGTATGAGGCGCGAAATTACGCCGTGTTTGCTCAATTAGACTCTGATTTAGGCGCAAGTTATGCACTTTCCGTCGGTCTGCGTGCCGAGCGTAGAGACAGTGATTATAGTGACTCAGCAGGCGACAGTTTTGATCCAAGTGAAACCATGTGGGGCGGCCATATTGCCCTTAGCAAGGCGTTAGCTGAAAACCATGAGTCATACATACGTGTGGCACGTGGCTATAAAGCCGGTGGCTTTAACATGTCGCTACCGATTGAGTTAGCTGACAAGAAAGAATACGACACAGAGATCCTTTACAACTATGAGATAGGTTTGAAGTCTACTTGGCTAGATGGTCAGGCAAGCACTAACTTAGCGCTATTCTATATGGATAGACAAGATCAGCAGGTGGCGGCGTCACAGCAATCAACTGTGCCGGGTGAAGAGGGTAACTTTATTCTGTTTACCGAAAATGCAGGTAGCTCACATAACTATGGGGCTGAATTAGAGGGTAATTGGTACGCGACCGATAACCTGAATTTATACGGCAGTGTCGGCTGGCTTGAAACCGAATATGGTGATTACCAGTACGAAGATAAGTATGGCACCCTGGTTGATCTATCTGGTCGAGAACTTGCGCACTCACCTAACTTTACCTTCAGCCTAGGGGCAACTTACCGTAGTGACAACGGCTGGTTTGCAAACCTTAACACTAGCGGTAAGAGTGATTTTTACTACTCAGACAGTAATGAATCTAAATCTGATGCGTATCAGATTTTTAATGCCAAATTGGGTTACGAGGCTGACATCTGGTCTGTTTACCTGTGGGGGCGTAATTTATTTGATGAAAAATACGGTGTTCGCGGTTTCTACTTCGGTAATGAACCCGATTTAGATTGGGCCGATAAGCAATATATACGTTATGGCGATCCGCGCCAGATTGGTATGACGTTTAACGTTAAGTTTTTGTAAGACAGGATATTTAATCTAAACAACATTGAGCCGCACCCGAGTGCGGCTGAGGTCAATAAAATGAAATTAACAGCAGAAATTAGTTGCTACCCACTACAAGATAACTATTTAGACCCTATTAAGTGGTTTATCGCTCGTGTCGATTCTTACGAGAATATTCAACGTGTTACCAATGCAATGGCCACTCAAGTCGTTGGTGAATACAGCGACGTGATGTCAATGCTCGCTATTGAGATGCAAGCGGCGCATGAAAAGTTTGGTAAAGCTGTGTTCGTATGTAAGTTTATTGGTGGTGAACTAAATTTAAGTCATAGCGAATAACTAATAAGTAAGTGCCAATGAAATGACCATGGATATTCAGTTGGATCTGTGGTCATTTTTATTTTTTGATCGACAACCCTTTTAGGCAAGCCTTTATTGTGCTGAGCAGAGGACATTTCTATGTCAGAATTTTGGCTAACATTAGCCAATAGCGTTACGGCCGCTTTTGGTGAGGCTCAAGCGCTAACGGCGTGGGAGGCGGTGGCAGTATTATTAGCCATGGCTTATCTTATACTGGCAATGAAAGGCAACATCTGGTGTTGGGCTGCAGCCTTTATCAGTACCGCCATCTATACGGTATTATTTTGGAAAGTGTCATTGCTAATGGAGTCTGTCCTTAATGTCTACTATATGGCAATGGCCATATATGGCTATTGGATGTGGAAGCGAGGAGGTAAGGAACATGATGGGGTCAACATCGTTTCATGGAGGCTATCCACTCACCTTAAATTAATCGCTGTGACGACTATAATCGCACTGCTTATTGGTCACTTTATGGCGACGCAAACTCAGGCGGCTTTTCCCTATCTCGACGCCGCGACAACTTGTTTTGCTGTGATGACCACCTATCTGGTTGCTAAGAAAGTCTTAGAAAATTGGATTTACTGGTTTGTTATCGATGCCGTTTCTATCTATTTGTACATCAGTAAAGGCTTGATGTTAACCGCGATTCTTTTTGTGCTCTATATCGGTATGGTGGTGTTTGGCTATATGATGTGGCGCAGTAAGATGAAAGATCAGCAAGCGGCCGATGAGATATCACTCTCTGCAGGCGCGGTATAAATGCATTTCCCTTTAGCAAGCATATTGTCAGCATATCTTGAGCAAGCACAGCTTTCACAAGTCAGTTTGATCGCACCTTTAACCCAAGGGCTGAGTAATCAAAATTACTATATTCGAGGCTTACACCCAAGTAAGCCTCGCGCCGCAGAGTGGGTATTAAGAATTAACAGCTGGGCAAGCTCGCAGATCTGTAATCGTCAGCATGAGGTGCTTAATTGGCAACTGGCGAGTCAGGCTAAACTCGCTCCTCAACTTGTTTATGTTAGTCCTGACAAGCAGTTCTACCTCAGTGAATTTTTTGCTCAAAACGAGCAGCGCTGCTGGAGCGATTTGATTACCGCCAATGCATCACACCCTATAGTCACGATGCAAGAGCTGTGGCCGGGAGCTGAGTACAAGTTGCTAGAGTTACTCAATGGCCTGAAGAAGCTTCCAGCTCCTAACAATGTGATGGGGTTTGATGAGCAGTGGCAGGTTTACCAACGTAGACTTGAGCTGATGCAACAGCAGTTGAGAACACATAAGCTCAAGTCCCTAGAAGTTGAGTCTTGGCTAGATTTACATAGTCAGCTAGTGGCACTAAAACAGCAAGTTGGAGACATGTTAGCAAGGTTAGCCGGTTGTCTGGTTAATCTGCAGTTTAGCCATAGGGACCTGAACCCATATAATATTTTAGTCGTTGAAGATAAGCTCAAATGCATCGATTTCGAATATGCCTGTAGTTCCCACCCCTTGTCTGATTTAGCCTCGGTTATTGCCAGTCATTCGCTGTCGTCAGAGCAGCGCCGCTGGTTAATTGAAAACTACTTAAGTGAGCATCCAAACCTGAATTCAAAGGCGGGTAATGCAGTGCCGGCGGCGGTAGATCTCTATTGGGTCTTCGCTGTGTGCTGGGCACTGCAAATGGCATTCGATTGCTTGGATGGTGATAGTTTAAATAGTAATAGTTTGAATAATGACGGGCTACCCCCTGATGAAGCTATCGCTGTAAGCCGCCCCTCGTGCGCCGATTACTTAACCTATGGGAAGCAGTATCGAGATTTAATCGCCAGCTGCGTTTAATCACTAGCAGAGCGCATTCCTCCATAGCTTTTTTCTTTAAGCACTCCTTTGCTACAACGCAATTTATTTCTAGTAGCGAATAGAAATAGCACATAGAAATAGTACATTAAAAATGCGGCATTGAATTGTCGCTTAGTGCGAATATCTAGCGATGTTCTATGCTAGATAATAGCTTTGCTGTAGAAAGCAGAGTGGCTAAACAATGCGGCCCAAGTTTCAACTCACTGAAAGATAGTTACCCTTTAGAGGGTCTGTATAAACAAGTGCTCTTAAGCATCGCCTTTTAGCTACTTAAGTGATTAATTTGAAGAGGGAATCAAATGCAATTTGTTAATTTATATCAAAAGTTTTTAAGCACGTTAAAGTATGGTGAAGGACTTGCGCCACTTGCGCTACGTCTGTATTTAGCCCCTGTATTGATGCAAGCCGGATATAATAAACTTTCCCACTTTAGTGACTCCGCAGCTTGGTTTGGTAACCCAGACTGGGGACTTGGACTACCGTTTCCAGAGGTGATGGTTGCACTTGCCGCTGGTACAGAGTTTTTTGGTGGTGCCTTGCTGGTGGTAGGTTTGGCGACTCGACTCGTCTCAATTCCTTTAGCCTTCACCATGTTAGTCGCAGCTTTTAGTGTACATATTGAAAATGGCTGGCTGGCGATTGCTGACTCAAGCTCTTGGCTGGCAAATGAGAATGTTCTCGCCTCGGCCGAGAAGTTGCAGCAGGCTAAACAAATTCTACAAGACAATGGTAACTACGAATGGTTAACCAGCTCAGGTAACTTGGTGATCTTAAATAATGGTATTGAGTTTGCCATTACGTATTTGTTTATGCTTTTAGCTCTAGTGTTTATGGGGGGAGGACGTTACACCAGCCTTGATTACTATATCGCTAGGCGCAATGATATTGCCTAGGTGTCACACTAGCGGCTTATGATACTAACGAGATCCCACTGAGTAAGTGGGATTTTTTGTATTATCGGCTCTGGGTTTGCTATTTTTGGTAAATTTAACCTTTGTAAAGTGGTTAAATTTCATAAATATGGGTGGAATATTTTTACCCACTTGATATTCTCGAACACGAATTGTGACCTAAGTCATTCTTTTCTCCTCTGAACGTTTATTAAGGATAATCCGTTGGACGCATTAGAATTATTGTTAACTCGCCAATCTACCCCAAGACTCATCGCACCAGCACCTAATCCACAGCAACTGCAAACTATCTTAGACGCAGCAACTCGTGCACCAGATCATGCGGGTCTGACACCTTGGGAATTTATTATTGCCGAGGAGGATGGCCTAGCTCGACTTGGGGAGGTTTTTGTCAAAGCATTGCAGGCGAAAGGAGCCGATGAAGACTTAATTGCTAAGGCAAAGAATATGCCCCTAAGGGCGCCAATGGTGATTACTGTTGTGGCTAAGGTAATTGAACACCCAAAAGTTCCCGCGCTAGAGCAACAACTTGCAGCAGGATGCGCTGTGATGGCAATGCAACAAGCGGCCTTTGCTCAAGGCTTAGGCGGTATATGGCGTACAGGAGAGTTGGCCTTCGATGCTAACGTGTATCAATTACTTGGGTTACAAAGTACCGATCAAATTGTAGGGTTTCTCTACCTAGGCACTCCAGCGATAAAAGCCCCGACCAAAACACTTAAAGATGGCAAGAGCTTCGCTCGATATTTATAGCGCTTTATCCCGGTTATTGTGATAAAGATAATGGCTAGACGTTGAACTAATTTCATCAAGAATTTGGTTAAAATGAGTCTGTTACCATGCTAGCGTAGAAGAATTATAATTCAGGAGGTTGTGGTGAACGAAGAAGCAAGAGAAACCAGTTTAGTAGGTGAGCATATCGTCCTAGAGCCTTTATCTCTGGAGCATCAAGCTGCGTTAAGTATTGCCGTTGCTGATGGTAATTTATGGGAACTTTGGTACACATCTGCGCCTCATCCAGACGATATGAAGGCCTATATCGAAACGGCGTTAGCGACCGAAACCAGAGGAGAAGCGCTGGCTTTTGCTGTACGTGATCGCTACTCGGGTGAGATTGTGGGCTGCACTCGGATCTGTAACTGGCAGCAGCAACATCGTCGACTAGAAATCGGTTACACTTGGTATTCAAAGAGTGCACAGCGCTCGGCGGTCAACACCGAGGCCAAATTACTGCTGCTGAGTTACGCTTTCGAAACGTTAGATGTAATGGCCGTTGAGTTTAGAACCCATGTTCAGAATCAAGTATCTCGTCAAGCGATATGTCGCTTAGGCGCCAATCAAGACGGTATCCTACGCAACCATCAAATATTAAAAAATGGCACCATCAGAGACACTGTGGTGTATTCAATCATAGATTCTGAATGGCCTGATATAAAGCTGGGGTTAAAAGATAAGTTATCTGCTTATCAGGAATAGCCAATGGTATGGAGCTGTAGCGCAAGAGCTGCCACTGATTCTCTGTATTAAGGACGATTAGTTACAATGGAATGTCATTAAAAAGATGACCAATTCTTCAGCTTTGCACTTGATATTAATTAAAAGCTAAAGTAGAAATGTATGCTGGAAGCTAAATTCAGCATTAACTATTAGCAATTATCAAAGCAACTAAAAAGAAAAGGATAACCTTCAATGTTTGCAAAGATTAACTTAGCACTGATTGTACTGGGTGCCAGCACGCTCGCTTTTAATAGCCAAGCGGGGGAGGCGGAAGACGCCTTTGTTAGTGAGCTTGCCGATTGTGCAGCCTATTACCATATCGCGTCTGATGCGATTTCTGCGATGGATGCTCCCCAAATGGCGGCAGTGGTGGATAGGTTAACACTTTCGGGCGAACAGGCGTCGCAATTGGCGAAGCAATATCAAACTGAAGAGCAGGTCTCAGCCGCGATTATCGCAGCCGAAAAGAAGCACCAATCGACTATGCCTAACGGTAAAAGCTTAGGTCCATTGATGGGTAAATATAAAGAGACTTGTAAGAGTATTCTTGCCCAGCCAGAAAAGCGTCTCGATTATTGGACCATGGTCACCATGTAATACTTTTGGGATGAACGCTTTCCTTGAGCTTCCCTCGAACTGACTTAAGCCAGTTAGTCTAAGTGCTTACTGCAAATGTGAATAGAGTCGCCAAACATCTCGGCTGACTCTATTTTTAACTTAAGTATGATTTTTATACTCACCTTTTAAATCATGGCTTTTAAATGGCATGACTTGTAATAATTCCAGCCAATCCCCTGTCTACTCGCTTAGTTCTAGCTTGCAAGCTATGACTTTTTGAAATCCCATAACCTAGCGCACAGGAGTAACCCATGAACATCTATTTGTTGATCGCAGGACTTCTCGCAGTGCTGACCTCTATTGGTCATTTTACCTATGGTAGAACGCACTTTCTGTTGCCAATGAATGCAGCAGACTTTGACCCAGAAGCCAAGGCCGTTATGCACTGTGTATTTCACTATGTATCGGTATTTCTTGTACTCTCGACTTTGGTTCTGCTCTGCTGCGCTTTCGAAGCCATCTCTCAGATGCAGAGTTTTGGTATTTTGCTGTTTATCGCGCTTAATTTTGGATTATTTGCCATCTGGCAGCTTTATATAGGTTTTATGAGCAGTCTTGAAGCGCCATTTAAGCGATTATTTCAATGGGTATTTTTTGCGCTTGTGGCAGGGTTTACCTTAGCCGGGACTCTGCTGAGTTAGCTAAAACTTTTGGTAGATTAATACCAATTAGAATAAACCACGTAGAGTCCTTCGCCATTTAAATAGTATTGTACAAACAGTGGTTTAAAGCTTTAACTGTAATACATTCACATGAATATTGCTCATGTTAAGATTGGATTACAGGGTAACAACTTGTCTTTTACTGAGCAGCTAGGTAAGTTGAGCAGCCTATTCCAAAAGGATTGGAATTCCCCAAACAAGGACGAGAAGATGCACCGCACCATTATGTTGCCCCTAGACGTTTACTGTATCAGGATTTGATGCCTATTTACTTGTTCCTTTCGAACATTTAATAACAATCGTTGTCCGATAGTTATAATGACGATAATTTACAAATTTTTGCGGATTAACCAGATAGCTATAGCGTTCTTCTCTGTATGATAAGAGCTTGTCTATGATGTTTGCCAATCCAGCCATATGAGCATTTTATGATTAAAGTTCATCAATTAAAAAAAGAATATCCCATGGGAGACAGCTGCGTGAAAGCGCTCAATGGGGTAAGCTTCTCTATCGCGAGAAATGAGTTTGTTGCCATCATGGGGCCATCTGGGTCAGGGAAGTCAACATTAATGAACATCATTGGCTGTCTAGACAAGCCGACGTCGGGTAGCTATAGCCTGAACGAACAAGCGGTGGCCGAGTTAGATGATGATGCCTTGTCTGCTGTACGTAACAAGGAGATTGGTTTTGTGTTTCAAAGCTTCCACTTGTTACCCCGTTTATCTGCTTTGCAAAATGTGTTGTTGCCCTTAAGGTTCTCAGCTTCACCTGTTCAAGATACCGATTATGCCCATGAGTTACTCAAGCGAGTCGGTCTCGATACTCGCCATGATCATAGACCCAATCAGTTATCGGGTGGACAAAGACAGCGTGTGGCCATTGCTCGCTCTTTAGTGAATCGACCTGCAATCCTATTAGCCGATGAGCCCACTGGCGCGCTAGACAGTAAAACCTCGGTCGAGATCATGGCGCTGTTTACTGAGTTACATAAAGCCGGACAAACCATCATCTTAGTGACTCATGAAGAAGAGGTTGCCGCTTATGCCCAGCGTATTATTCGTATGCGCGATGGTGACATCGTCGAGATAGAAGAAAGAGGTGAAAATGCCGCTTAATGTTATAAACACCCCAAAGGTTAAATTTAAGCGGGGCAATAAGTACTTCAATTTCGCGCTTGGCTTTTCCATCGTCTTATTGACCAGTTCAAGTGTCGTAACAGAGGCCGTCGCCAGCACTGAGTCTCAGAGCGTTGCTGCTTTGGCAAATCATGGTTATGCACCAAATGAAGGTGAACTCATGCCTTTACTGCTCACAGGCCAAGTCGCTTCAGTAGTTTCCCAAGCTTTTATTGTACCTAAGGCTGGCGATACCTGGCTTTACCAAATTCAATGGATGGCACCTGAAGGTAGTCTGGTAAAACCTGGTGAAGTGGTGCTTATCTTCGATAAAAGTGAAATTGACAGTCGTATCGAGCAGTTGGAAGGAAGTTTATTAAGGGTGAAAGCCCAGGAGCAAAGCCAATCTATTGAGCTAAATGCACAGTTATTACAAGCAGAGTTTGAGTTGAAACAAGCTAAATTAGAGCTTGAGAAGGCCGTACTCGATGCCTCTGTTCCCGCCGATTTCATTGCCGCTAAAGATTATGCCGATTTTCAGTTTAATAAATTGAAAGCCGAGTCTGAATTGTCAAAGAAGCATCAAGCATTAGCCGAAATTCAAGATAAGCGTAAGGCGTCATTGTCACAGCTCTCAATCGATAAACAGCGTGCAGAGCTAGAGCTTGCTCAGGCGCTATTAGGGCTTGAGCAACTAGAAATTCGCGCCGATATTGCCGGGCCAGTACTTTATTCAAGAGATCCATGGACAGATAAGAAATATGCCGTAGGAGACAATGCCAGAATAGGCAGGCAAGTGGTGACGATCCCTGCGTTAAACAATCTCGAAATTATCGCTTGGGTAAATGAGGTGGATGTAGATCGTATTAAACTGGGAGAACCTGTACGCCTAAGGCTTGATTCTCAAACTCAAGTTACGCTCAGTGGTAATGTTGCCGACGTTAGCCGTCAGGCTAAGAAGCAGCCTGCATGGGGGAACAGCAACTGGTTTAGAGTATCGATAAAATTTAAGGTCGACAAGCGAGTGGAGATTATTCCAGGTATGAGCGTGTTAGTTGAAGCAGGAGTGACCCCCTCATGAAGTTGACCCTAATTAGTGGATTCGTGTTTGGCGCACTATTAACCGGTTGCTCAGACACGGTTACCACCCAAGTCGAGTCAGGTATTCTAGAACAGCAGATTGAAGTAACAGGAGAGTTGGTTTCGGCTAATACCGTGAACCTAAAGCCGCCAGCTCTGCGCCGCGTCTGGCAATATCAAGTGAAGATGTTGGCTCCAGAAGGCAGTGAGGTTAACAAGGGGGATAGAGTCGCGCAGCTAGATACCTCTAACTTGAGCCAAAGGCTATCGGTCAAGGCGGCTGAATTAGAGACAACGATTCAGGATATCGAAACCTCGAAGCTTAGAAATGCTAAGAAACTTGAGGAGCTCAAACTTGAGCTGGCCGAAGCTAAGATGAATCAAGAGAAGAGTCAGATGAAAGTCGACATTTCAGATGAAACCGTTTCGGCTATCGATGAACAGAAATACTTAAGAGATGCCGTTATCGCCAAAGATCGCGTCAAACTCATTAATCAAAAAATTGAGCTTGAGCTCAAAGGTGCCGAACAGCGAATGAAAATGCTGGCAGGCGACCAACAAAAGTTTGCCGCCGAAGTGTCCACTCTAGAGAAAGGGATTAAGTCGATGACACTTATTGCGCCCCGAGCTGGCATGGTGGTTTACGGCAACGACCAGCAGGGCAACAAGGTGGCCGAAGGCCAAAATATCTTTGTTGGTGACTCTGTATTAAGTATTCCGGATCTGCAACATATGCAGGTCAATATGACCATTCCTGAGGTAGAAGCTGGGCGGGTTAAGATTGGTCAAAAACTCAAAATTCGTCTCGATGCTAACCCAGAGAAGAGCTTTAATGGTGAAATCACCGAACTTGGCGCCGTATTTAGGGTGAAGAATCAAGATGTGCCCTTGGTGATTTTTGATGCTGTCGCTAGCATTAGCGAGCCTGATACCGAGCTGATGCGCCCAGGGATGACGGCGAAAATTAGCATAGATATTGCCAATAACAGTCCTGAATTATTATTGGCTCTCGATGCCGTGCATTATGAGCGCGGTAAGGCTTATGTCTTACTCCCGGGGATATTTAATGACACTAAGCAGTACGTCGGCCTTGGTTCTATGGGCAAGGAGCGTGTAGCGATTACCTCCGGATTAAAAGAGGGTGAGGAGGTATTACTGCCATGATAACAACACAGAGCAAAACTACTAGTGAATTAAAAAGCCGAACAGATTTCACGATAACGGAGCAAAAGCCTAACCTGGTGCGCACTGTACTGTTAACCAGTGTATTGGCCGCCGCTGCGCTCGGCCTAACTGCTTGTGGTGATTCAGGGAGTGCTGGCGTATTAACCGTTGAAGTGAATCGATCTGATTTTAAGGTGGATATCCCTGCATCGGGCGAGCTAGAGGCCAGTAATTCGACCACCATCAATGTGCCTACAGGCCTTCGTGGACCACAATCTCTCGCCTGGATTATCGATAATTTCAGTGACGTTAAAGCGGGGGATGTCGTCGCTAAAATGGATTCGACCCGAGAGAGTTTTCGTTTGGAGATGGAACAGCTCGATTACGACCGTTTAGGTTTAGATAGCCAAATCCAAACGCAAAAAGACAAGACTATAGATAAGAGTTTAAACACAGACACTAAAGTGACTGCACAGGAACAAGATTTAGCCGATCGCTTTTTCAGTGAAGATGAACGGGTTTATACCAGAATCGATATTATCGATCAGATGCGAAACCAAGATTATCTCGAAGCTAAGATGGAGTTCTATGATTGGGGCTTAAGCCAGCATGGCTCTCAAGCGCAAGCGGAGCAAGAGCTGATAAAGCTGAAGCAGAAAGGTCATAAGGCTAAGATGAATCGCTACTCCAATAATTTAAAACAGATGGAGATAGTTGCGCCCCATGACGGTTTATTTGTGTCGCAAGCGGGTTGGAATGGCGCCTTGCCTGTTGCGGGAGACATGATGTGGTCGGGGGTGACCATTGGCTTACTCCCCGATACTTCAAAGATGCAGGCCAAACTGTATGTTCTAGAATCTGAGGCCCTAGGTTTAGCCATTGATAAGCCCGTTACCTTATATCTCGATGCTTATCCAGAATTGCCGATAACAGGCACGCTGACTCAACTCGATGCACTGGCAAAAGCGAAAGAGCAAGACAGTCCAGTTAACTATTTCCAGATCACGGTAACGCTCGATAAAACCTTAGAAGAGATCATGCAGCCTGGGCGGCAAGTTAATGCAATGGTGCATGCTTTGGATCTTAATGATGTGATTACTGTGCCTAATCAGGCGTTATTTCAAAAGTCTGGAGAGTATTGGGTCTACATCAAGACATCAGCAGGCTTTGCTAAGCGTAGCGTTAAATTAGGTAACCGCAGCTTAAATAGAACGGTTGTTACTGAAGGATTAGAGCAAGGCGATACCATCGCGCTGACCACACCGCCGAAGAGGAATCGAGTATGACCGCCAATAGAGCGCCGGTGAAGCTAGAAGCACAGTTCAACAAGGGCTCAATGAGTCCGTCTCGTCTACCTACCTCAGTATATTGGGAAGGAATTAAGCAAGCTTTTGACGAGATGCGGCATCATAAACTCCGTACGTCATTAACCTTACTGGGGATGATATTCGGCGTAGGCGCAGTTATTGCTATGCTTAGTGTGGGTGAGGGGGCTGAGCGTGAAGCGCTTAAGATGATTGAATCTATGGGAGTGAAAAACCTAGTCGTCAATGCTCGCAGCGCCGAAGGCGATGCACTTAAGTCGATACGAGAGCACAGCATCGGTCTCAGTATTAGAGACGTAGAAAGTGCTCGTGATACCTTGCCATTTATAGACAATTGGAGCGCTGAGAAAAACGTAAAAGTGTTCAGCTTGTTTAGCTTAAAAGGCCGCAGCGACGCACAAGTCGTAGGTGTGACGCCAAGTTATTTTGACTTGAGTTCTTTACCTTTGGGAGAGGGACGAACGTTCAATGACAAGGATGAAGACTATTATCAACAAGTCGCGGTACTCGGCCCTGAGGCTGCTAGGAGCTTATTCCCTCAAGGCAGTGCCATTGGTAATTTGGTTAAGGTTAATCATCAGTGGTTTACCGTTGTTGGCGTGTTGTCAGAAAAAGAGAGCAGCAAGTCTAGCATTCAAGGAGTAAAGCTTGGCGGCGAGCGTAATCAAGTGTTTATTCCTTTGACCACAGCGCTCAAAAAAATGCAGTTTAACAGTTTAGAGAGTGAGCTCGATGCATTTAAATTGGCATTGGCCGACGGTGTAGAGCCCTCGCTTGCAGCAAAAAGCTTACAGCATCTGCTAAATCGACGTCATGGCGGTGAAAAAGACTTTGATGTGGTGGTGCCTGCCGACTTACTGGCCCAGCACCAAAAAACCCAGCAGATCTTCAACATTGTAATGGCCTGTGTCGCTGGGATTTCATTATTGGTTGGCGGGATCGGCATCATGAACATCATGTTAGCGACGATTTTAGAACGTACCGGTGAAATTGGTTTGCTCAGGGCTCTGGGGGCAAAGCGTAAGGATATTGCCCGTCAATTCTTGATTGAGAGCATCGCGATATCGGCCACAGGTGGCATCATAGGTATTGGTGTCGGATTGCTATTGGCCTTGATTATCTCCTCAGCTGCAGGCTGGCCTGTAGCATGGTCACCCTTTGCCATCTTGTTGGCCCTTGGAGTTTGTATGACAATCGGTGTGGGATTTGGTCTGTATCCTGCCAACAAAGCCGCCAAACTTGACCCGATAGTGGCTCTGCAACGGGACTAGTGGTTGCGTACTATTAAAATAACCCGCGATAACCTCGCGGGTTATTTTTTGTCTTTTTTGAGTAATCTTCTTTTGAAAAAGGCTGACGAAGTTGTTTAGTATTTAGTTGGTTGTAAACATGTTAAAACGGTGAGCGTAAAATGCTAAACTAAGCTATTGTATTAGAAGCATTCGCTAAACCACTTCGCTCAATTTATTGCTGAGTAAAGATAACGGCTAAGGAATTGCCAGTTGACTGATAAAAGAATTAATAAACAGAATAATTTTTACTATATGACCAGTGCACTGGTGGTGCTGTTATTGAGTGCCTCCTTGGTTAGATCTGTGGCTGACGGAATATTGGAGTCCTTTCTTGAGGGGATCATAACCCTCACTTTTTTAGTTTGTATTGTTAGCTTAAAGGTCGATACAAACTGGAAGCGCTTCATGTCAGGCCTTATCTTTGTCTGGCTGTTGACGGCTATCGTAAAGCGGTTTGTTACCATTCCCCATATCGACCTCTTTATGCTGGCCTTAATGTTCGCTTTTTTTTGGGGCACCTTTAACTCTATCGCTCGGCAAATACTTTTCACGGGTTCAGTTAACGGTAACAAAGTCGTTGGCTCGATAGCACTTTTTCTGCTTCTTGGACTCATGTGGTCCTTGGTTTATCTGTTGATTTTAGCGTTATCGCCGGGAGCATTTTCAGGTATCGAACATAGCGCGTGGGGGCAAAATTTTTCGCAAATGGCGTATTTTAGCTTCGTCACGTTGACGACATTAGGTTACGGCGATATCAGTCCTAATACGCCTTTTGCCCAAGTCGCAGTATATATGGAGGCCATTGCCGGAGTGTTTTACATGGCAATTGTCGTTGCAAGTTTGGTGAGCGCAGGATTGGCTCAAAAAGACACCCAATAGGAACGTTAATATGGAAAACCCAATGCAACATACTCAAAGTAAATTGTTCGTCAATAATATGATGGAATCGGCGATTCGAATAGGCTTGCTGTTTATGCTGCTTGTTTGGACCTTCGATATCATCAAACCCTTCGTGATCCCAGTGCTTTGGGGGGCGATTATTGCCGTTGCATTGATGCCGATGACTCAAAAACTTGAGCGGGCGCTTAAAGGGCGCAGAGGGCTTGCTGCTACCATACTGGCCTTAGCAGGGATTATCTTACTTATCGCACCATTCTGGATTGTTTCAAGTTCAATCTTCGATGGGGTCTCTCATATAGTCGCAGTGATGCAGGCTGGCGATATTAAAATCCCTGGACCGACTCAAAGAGTGGCTGATATTCCATTAATTGGCGATAAACTCTTTGACGCATGGGCATTGTTTGCCACTAACCTTGAAAAAGCTGTGCTGCATTTTCTACCGCAAATTAAGACCGGAGTTAGCGCGGCGGCAGGAATGCTCGGTAGTAGTCTAGGTACCTTAGTGATGTTTATTATTTCACTGGCTATCGCGGGGGGCTTTATGGCTCATGCCGAGAAGTCATCGGCAGCTGTGAGCACAGTAGCAGTGAGAGTGGTCGGTAAAAATGGAGAGGAATGG
Organism: Shewanella pealeana ATCC 700345; assembly: GCF_000018285.1. Classification (NCBI taxonomy): domain Bacteria; kingdom Pseudomonadati; phylum Pseudomonadota; class Gammaproteobacteria; order Alteromonadales; family Shewanellaceae; genus Shewanella; species Shewanella pealeana. The sequence continues at coordinate 2,242,200 of NC_009901.1, forward strand.
ACCAGTTTGACCGCGGCAACCATTCGCAGCGTGTTGCTCGGTGTTGTCGGGGTGGCATTCATTCAATCTTTGTTGATAGGCTCAGCGTTATTTACTTTTAGTATTCCAGCTGCTGGTATATTTACCTTTATCGTGTTTATTCTGGGGATTGCTCAACTGCCGCCATTATTGGTGGTATTACCGATTATCTTCTATGTGTTCTCGACTCAAGACTCAACGCCAGCCACTATATTTACCGTATGGGTATTGATCGCAGGCGTTTCAGACAGTTTCTTAAAGCCTATGCTGATGGGGCGCGGAGTCGATGTGCCAATGCCTGTCATTCTTATCGGTGCGATAGGAGGCATGATTGCCGCGGGCATTATCGGTTTATTCTTAGGCGCAGTGATATTGGCGATTTGGTATGAGCTATTTACGACTTGGCTAAATATGGAAGAGGCGCAATTGGCGAGTGCTAAAGAGGCCGACGGGGCGGAAGATAAGCATGTTACTGCGCCAGAGCAGAGCGGAAAAGATGCTTAATTAATTTAATCGTTAGCTACTTTCAATGAAAATAGGCGCCACAGAGCGCCCATTTCATTTTTAGCCCTAAACCACCTACTTCAGTAGGTGGTTATCATCAATTAGGCTTTGCCTGAAATATAACAAATGAAAGTTATGGAGTAGGCTATGTTTAATGGCTTATTAGCACGCCGACTTTTGTTTAAAGAAAAAGTGTCCATGGAGGCTCACTTATCGCATTCCTGCTATACACGGTTTATAAGCTTATTTAAACATATCCACGTTAGATTCAGTGATAAAGTTAAGCTTTGCTAGAAGTGCAGTGCAAGCTTCTAAATCAGGGCCACAAATGTTCCCTACATTTGTTGGCATTTCCGCCAATCCATGGCAGTCAGTGATTTAGCAGAGCCTATAGGGATATATTTACGGCTTTTTTTGCTAAAGCACGATTGGAAAGCTTCCTTTTGGGGAGTCTTATTTGCAACAGATGGCAAAGCCACCTTCTTCAGAAGGTGGCTTCTTTACTGGCTATTGTTACGACGCTCAAATCATTGAGCAAAAACAGTTTAGTGCTTAAAATTAACCAGATATTGATTGGATACTAAAATGTAGCGACATCAAGAATTTCTAGAACATTTAGGAACAGCGAGTGAATAATCTAAAATCCGCAGTCTGGTATTGGTTCAAGCAAGAGAAGATAAGCTCGGAGTCACTGCCTGATACTTTATCCTGGGTCTGTGATAATGCTAAAAACCGACCGAGTGCCAAACAGTGGCGTGCCTTGAGTGACTTATTACTCACCTGGCTTGCAGCCCTATTTATCGGCTCTGGTTTGGTATTCTTTGTGGCGGCAAATTGGCAAACCATGAGCCAGTTTGCTCGGTTTGCTCTAGTCGAGTCTGCTGTTGTGTTAGCTATGTTTCTATACGTATTTTTACGCTGGCGCGCCCTTAAGAAGGGGGACAAGTTAGGCTTGGGTTATACCTCAGCTAATGCAGTGTTGCTGGCGCTTGCCATCCTCATCGGCAGTTTGTTAGCTCTTGTCGGTCAGACCTATCAGACTGGCGCAGATCCTTGGCAGTTGTTTACCCTTTGGGCACTATTCACCCTTCCGCTTGCTTTAGTTGCAGGCTCAGAGCTTTTATGGCTGCTCTTGGGTCTGTTATTGAATCTTGCCACTGTGCTTTATTATCAAACCTTTCCCGGTTTGTTTGGCCGGCTATTATTGTTCGATCTCGCCTTAGAGGCGTTATTTATACTGAATCTGTTAGTTCACATCTTGAGTCTGCTACTCAGTGGCAATCTAGGTTCATCCATTAATAGACCGTCCAATCGTCACCTTAGATTTTCAGCGCCTTTACTACAACAGCTCACCATTACAATCGCTGTTGTCTGTGTAACACTGCTGGCAATTGAAGAGATCTTCGATTGGAATTCGGGTGTTTGGTTATGGGTTTACTGCGCACTTATCGCAGCGGGTTACTGGCTTTATAACCTTAAATTGAAGCAGATATTTGTACTCGCCATCGGTGGTTTTAGCCTAGTCGCAGTCTTTAATAGTCTATTGACTCGTATGGTACTAGAGGGAAACGAGCCCATTGGTTTGTTACTGGTGCTAGGCCTGTGCATTATCGGAACGACCAGTTTGCTGACCCTATGGCTTCGCCAACGTCATCGGGTATTTCGTAAAGGAGGCAATTGATGAAAAATCAAATGCGTATAGCAAAATATTTTTCATCATCAGAGTCTGAGCTTAACCAACTCTGGACTAGTTTGCTTAATCGAAATCTAACCACACAGGATGATTTTCCTGAGATAGAAGATAGCAGCCCTTGGTATATCCAGCTTATGCAATCAGTTGCCGCTTGGGTAGCATCACTGTTTATCCTTGCCTTTAGCATCAGCTTTTTTAATCTCTTCTTTGATGATTTAGACACAGGTTTTGCGACGGCTGTGGGGGGATTTTATAGCGTATTCGCGCTGGTTATCTATCGAAGCATATCTGATAAGCAGCTGTTTTTAAATCAGATGGCCTTTGCCTTGAGTTTATGTGGGCTGCTGTCCCTTGGCTACGGCATGACAGATTGGTTTAGTCTGGTTCATAACAAGGAGATTGGCTTAGCATGGTATGTCACTTTTGGGGCTATCTTATTACTTCAATGGTATTTAATTGAGCACACTAGCCATCAATACGCGATGAGCTTTGGCATAATTAGCTGTCTAATTGGTGCAAGTTATGAGCTAGGACTGCTGGAGCTTATGCCAACCCTTATTATGATATTGTTTGCTGGAGTCTGGTTGAATCATAGTAAAACAGGTAAGCACTTTGCCGCTATGGGGGCATTTGGCTATATGCTTGCAATATGGCTGGTGCTAATTCAGCTGCCGTTGCTGATCAATCAATCGGACTTCTTTGGTCGAGATGAGTTTCCACTCGTCGCAGAATGGGCCAATGTGCTATCTGTTATTTCAACCTTTATTATCTCGGTTGTGTTATTAAGAAAGATCTTACAACCTCTATCCGTTTCTCTAACCAGTAAACTGGGCTTGAGTATCAGTGTTGCCATGCTTGTATTAGCAGGGCTTTCTATGGTGATGACTGGCTTGTCGGCTTCTCTGCTGGTCTTGCTTATCGGCTTTTACGTTAGGGAGAGGCTGATTACTGCATTAGGGCTTATGGGGATCCTCAGCTTTATTGCCTGGTATTACTACAATTTGCAACTGCCGCTACTCGACAAGTCCATTTGGTTAGCCGCGCTAGGTGTATTGCTGCTTTTGGCGAAGTTATTGCTGAATAAATTGCAGCCAGCCAAAATACAACAGAGCGAGCAGGGGAAGGATCGTGATGAAGTTTAAATTACCCGTTTCGACCTATATTCTGATGGCGACTGTTTTTGCGATTTTGGCGATTGTTAATTGGGACATCTATCAAAAAGAACAGCAGTTAGCTCATGGTCAAGTTGTGCGCTTGACCCTTGCACCAGTGGATCCTCGCTCCTTAATACAGGGAGATTATATGGCACTAAACTATGCCATTGCAGCCGAACTTAGAGGCTTAATTGACATGGAGACGGCTGATGGTTTATTGCAGGTCAAACTGGATGTCAACCAAGTGGCGCAATTAGTGTCTGTCGATAACGGCTCTGGGGCAGAAGAGGGCAACGATATCATAGGTATTCAATATCGAGTCCGCCATCAGCAAATCAAGTTTGCTAGCAACGCCTACTTTTTCGAAGAAGGGCAAGCTGAGCAATATGAAGCGGCGAAATATGGCCAGTTTAGGGTCAATCAACAGGGAGCTTTGTTATTAGAGTCCATGTTAGATAAGGACTTTAATGAGCTTTAGCTTGAGGGCTGTAGAAATGGCTGTGACATTCAAGAGCTTATGCAGGCTTAGTTGATAGGGTTATTTAACCTGCTGAGCTTTATGTCGCTTAAAGGCAATTAATACAATGTCTATTAGCGTAACAAGGAGTATTGCAGAGCAAACAAAATTGACTGAGTTGGTTTGGAACTGAGATAAGTTAAGGTCAATATTGTTTACAATGAAAAGGGCTGTTAACGGAGCGATTAGTGTAATTAGTGTCGTAATGGTTGTCAGATATTTTACATTCATAAACTAGCCTTTTAATTTCATGACTCAAATAACTCAAATAACTCAAATAACTCAAATAACTCAAATAACTCAAATAACTCAAATAACTCAAATAACTCAAATAACTCAATTAACTCAATTAACTCAATTAACTCAGTTAGTATTAGTCGTATGTGCCATTTCTGTCTAGTTTTTATTCAAACCTATTTGTTAAAACTACAGATAGGGATTAAATCATCAAGAGGTGATGAGGACAAGTTATTGGAGTAATAGGGCACATAGGGATAACACTTTAGGCCGCTAGAGCATAGCGGCCAATAATGCTTACGGGCACTACTTCTTAACCCATTTTCCAGATTTATTTTGAATGTAGTGACCCTTCTTCGTTGCCTGAATTGCTTTCTCAGCAGCGAGTTTGGCAACATCGCTTACCGTGATGCTATTTTTCTTGGCGATTTTCTCGTAGTGAGCCTTGCGCTTGGCATTGACAGAGCTAACAACCGATTTGGCTTCGGCTGAGCTCTTGACCACACCTAGATAGCCATTAAGCTGTTCACCGACTAGTCCTTGAGCTTTAGCATCTTGCAGTGAAATTGCAAAGGCATTAAAGCTAAGCAATAGAGCTGCAAAAAGGACAAGTAATTTTGATTTCATCATGATCTCCTTTAATTCTTTTGCTTAAAACAGTTCGTCATCGGATAAGAGTTGATCTAACTCTTTGTCGACTTTGATTTTTATCTCGTGCTCAATCTTCACATTGAGATTAATCACTATCGGTTTATCAGGTGGCTCAATCTTAACGGTTGGACTGCAACCGACTAGCGCATAACACGCAAGCATTACACTGAGTAGTACTTTTGAATTGTGCAATGTTTTCATTGGGTTATCCTTTCCTTATCGGGTTAGGCTAAATTGAGTTATTAATCGTTTTATCTGTGGTGAAACTCACAAATATTAATAACGCTTTGGCTCTATGGATGCGATAGCTGCTTAGTTTACCGCTCGCTCTATCTGATCCTGTAAATTATCGCCTATCTGTAAACTTCTAAGTAACTGTAACATGTTCTCCTCTTGAGAGTAGTTGAAGTGAATAGGTCGTTCAATACCTCGGCTGCGTCCTTTTACATTAACCTTTAATACAGCATCGCCCTGAGCATCCATATCAAAACTACTTGAAAGTTCTGAATAGTTTAAATGTTCCAGAGCGGAGAAAGCGAATTCTAGATAAGGTTGGCTCTGGCGCATCTGTTCAACGGCAGGGTTGTTACCTATGGCGATTAGGCCGCCAGGGGCTCGCGCTGCGAGCCGACCTCCTGTGATACTGGCTTTGCCTTTTTCTATATTAACCGGCAGTACGCCATCGAAAATACCATCGGCGTAGATCCCCACTTGGGGTTGGATTGCTAGCAGCTGTTCTAGATCAATTTGCTGTAGTACAAAATAAGCCGATGAGGGGTTTTTAAGGTTTAGCTGAAACTGTGGAATTAATAACTGGCCACCCAACAAATTGCCTTGGGCTGTTAATCCAATAGATGCCTGTTTTATGCCTAGCAGCTGTTGCGCTAAAGCCAAGTTCTGCGCTTCTTTATCCTTATTAGTTAACTCAATCTCTTGCTCATTCACTAGCTCATTATTCGCTTCTGAGGCGGACTGGGTGGCGAAAGATATTGCGGCTTCTGCGTTGATATCGGTGATCAGTACGCCAGGGTTAAAGGCTTTTAAAGAAAGGCTGATATTGTCGCAGTTAAATGCGCTCTCGCGCTTATTGGCGCTATCTTGCAGCCAGTCAAATTGGCACTGGGTGTCCATATTGCCACCATCGAAGGGCAGGTTGTTAAGGCTACCTTGAATATCACTAACCTTTGGATCCAGTGTTAAATTGAACGCCAGCTTTTGGTCTCTATTAAGTTGGTAATGCATGGTTAAGTCGGCATTCCCCTTAATATCCAGTGAGTCAGGCAAACTGTCGGTTTGGCTTAAAAACGCCAAGATTGGCGCAAATTCACTACTAAACTGCCAGTCCCCCGTTAATTTAAAGCGGCTCAAGTCATCGAATCGATTATTGAGCTCAGGCGCGAATTGATGCTGGCTGCTGAGGAAGAGATCATTGATCTTCCAATTTTCATCACTGTTAATGCGCTGCTGTTTAAGCTGGAGTTTTTGATTTAAGTCTATGGACTCAAACTGAGCCAGCTTTTGCTTGATCAGGCGCCTCTTGTGTTTACTGACTCTAGTATCGGCTTTAGCGCTGCTCGATTGGCTAGCTCGGTTATATCCTGATTTGTCTAGGGTCAATTGTGCAAGGCTGATATGAATCTCATTGCTAAGTGTGTGGTTGAGAAGCTGTGACACAAATGATGAGTCGGCATTAGCGCTATCTTTTCCTTTTGAATCAAATATTAACGGGATAGCCTGCTTAAGCTTGATGTCAGCGTTATCGAGCCACAGTTTATAGTTTTCTTCAAGGGCGTTATGCAGCTGTAAATTGCCATCGACGCCGGTGACTTGATAGCTAAGGGCTGGGATGGTGAGCAGAGTTTGCCCTTGCAGGAACTGGTACTCAATAGGAGAGTCGATAGAGAGCTCTGTCTGGCCGATTTCACTTTCTAGGTGTGAGGGGGCGATAGTCGTGCTGGCAGCTTGTACTTGGCTACTGATCTTGATGCCTTCGGCTTGCTGCGAGGCGCCACTTGCGATTGAGATGCTATAGCTTGTTTGCTGTTGTGTCTGGTTAAAGGCGAGCTTTCCCTCAATGTTTAATGAGGCTTTATCTATCTCAATAAGGTAAGGCAGCTCAGCTAACTTAGGCCACAAACGGTTGAGGGTTATAGATTGTTGATGTGCCGCCTTGAGCTGCCAGTTGGCGTTTAGCTGGTAATAGTTAGCTACTTGCTTGTGTATTTGGCTGTTAGTTTGTGCTTGCGGTGATCCATCTGCCGTAAAGGTTTGATAGCTTAGTGACGAAACTAATAGTTTGGCTTCGAGTTTACTGTTTAGTAATGCCAGTGACAGTTTGGGTATAGACAGTGCCTCCTGGTCGATTTGATAGCTTAAGCCCTCATCGAAGCTAAGTAATAGGCTTGGTTTTTGTTGCGTCTGTTTTTCTTTGGTTTTACCTCTGGGATTAACTGTAGCTGTAACTTTGCCGCTAGTGAGGCTTAGCTGCTCATATAGTTGGCTCAGCGCTTGCTCGAACGGTTTGTCATCGACTAACGAGAGTAGCCGTGTAAGTTGCTTATCGCTGTTTATACTTGAATTTAAGTTAGCGTCAGCATTGAGGTTATTCTCTAAGGCGACTGGCAACTCGAAGGGTAAAACCGTTAACTTTGGCGTGGCAAGATGGCCGTTGACCTCGAAATCTAGCCTGCCTAATGGCTGTACACTGTCGCTAAGGCTAATGGGCTGCAAGATAAGTTTGGCATAATCATTTAACACTAAGCGGGTGCCTTGCAAATTATGGTGAGAGGTCAGTTCTGCGGTTTTTAAGTCGAGTGTCGCCGCCGAGTCGAGTGTGGCATCGAGCAGGACGTGCTTATCATCTAACATCTGAGTCAATCGATATAGCGGCGCCAATAGGCTCATATTTGAATCGATGGCATTAGCAGACTGATTGGCATCGAGGCTTTGCTCTACTGCGGCTAATCGACGACTAAAAGATTGCAACAAAGTTAAGTCAATCTTAGTTGATGTATGCCATTGTTTTTGATTGAGCTCAGCCGATAAATCGAGCAGAGGCTTGTGATCAACCTTAAGCAGGCTTTTTAGCTCACCGAGCCTGTTTAAACTTAGCTGTTCAAGCTCAAGCGTTGGCGCGCTATCTTCAAGACCTTTAATGGCTATACGGATGTTATCGAGCCTGATCTCGGGGAATGCATCAAAGTTGAGGCCGATAGTCGGGCCAGTTTCATTGCTATTTTGGCTCGATGCTTTTAATGCACTGGGCGCCAGTTTTACCTCTATATTTGCCACAGACAACGCGAGGAGATCGCTAACCTGAAACGCCCAAGGTTTAGTATTTTCATCGAATAAGAGATTGAGTCCAGAGATTGTAATATCAGTGTCGTGTATCGTTAATTCAGCTTGTGAAACTTGCCACTGACTTAGCCTGATAGGCTTAAATTTGAGGGAGTGAATTTGAGTCTGATAAGGCACTAGAAATTGATTGGCGAAATGGATAGTGAGTCGCTCATAATGCCAAAGCGCTATGCCTGCAACCACAGTCACAAGAGCAATCAAGCCAAGGCATGAGAATAATATAAAGCGCGGGGCTTTTTGTCTCCAGTTTCTGTTTACTGCCTGTGACACTTGCAAGATCCCATCTGTAGTTGGTTAAGGAGCGGGTTGCTTCTCGCTTTCAGTATAGTCAGAGGATTCTAACACCTTAACTAATGAATTGAATAGGTGAGCAACGTGTAAGGCGTTTTTTGTACAGATGAATCACTTGTTATTTTATCTTTGGTTTATTGGGCCACCATTTCTTCCCTATATGGAGTAATAGCAGGCTTACTGCAACCCAAGCACAGCCTATTAGCGTATCAATAAAGCGCCAGCGGATCAGAAATACATCCCCTCCCTGTTGTTGCATTGCTAAGTCAACAATAAGCAAAATTATCAGGGTAATGAGTCCACTGAATAGCATATAGTTTTGGCGTAAACAGGTCGGTATAAAAAGAGCGGCTAACATGACCACTAAAGGTAGACCCCAAATGGGTAAGTAAACGATTGTGCCATAAGCACAGATTACCCCCAACAAGGTACCAGTTATTCGCATTTTGACTTTTTCCCATGCATTTTGTTCATCAATATGCATAACAAAAAGAACAGTTAGGCCGACCCAAGAGGCATGTTGAACATTTAGCCAATCAGCAGTTAACATTGCAGCTAGGATAGTGATGGGTAGCGTAAAGCCATAAAGTGGGCCATTTAGGTGGCCAGTCCTTAGTTCACGCCATTCATTCCATGGTGACCAACTTTTTGCTTGGGTCGGCAAAAAGCGTGTCTGTATAACAGTAAGTAAAAATGCCAGTGTAGCGCCTACAAAGTAGGCTAACGCAGTATTCAATGTGGCTGAGAACCCCATTTCGTCAAGCATTAAGGCTGCAGCGACAAACTTGCTTAGTAAACTAAAGTAGCTTTGTTCGGGCTTAGGTTGACCTGCTATATAGCTTAAAATCAACAGAGCAGTAATCGCCAGCTCTCTGTGTCCTAGTAAGAGTTTTCCAAGCATGGCAGAAAGGATCATCAGTAACATTCCCCCCATCATTGCCATAGCTTGTTGTTTTGGCTTGCAACGCGGATCGAGTCGTAATGTAAACATAGCGCCAAGGGCGATAAAGGCTGATGTTTGTGCAGAAAGCCAAGGCTGTAATAAAAATGGAGTTCCCATGGCGATGGTGTAGAGGCAACCGCGGATCCAATCATCATTGTTAGGCATTACGAACATTTGAGGGCCCAAATTTTAGTCTGATAGAGATTACTAACATATCAGAAGGTAATACCGTCTGTTTTATTGGTACATTTACTAGATCTTCAATGTAGCTGATTAGAAAAAGTGTTAGGGCTTCGACGATACGATTACTTTATCCTAGTTCATTTATGATTATTTGGATTGCTTGATGCTAGTGCTAGTTTTGGCTGTAGGTTTTTGGGGCTGAAATCAATAATATCATCAACATCAACTAGTGAATCGATGTCTAAAAATGAGAACAAGTAATATCTTTGCTGTGGTTCCCTTTGCCTCATCGATATGAGCTACGGGGATTCTTGATTGCGCTAGAAGAGATCTACGATTGTAGACCTCTTGCTATGATTATTTCCAACGAATAGTAGTCGTTAAAGTATGACTCTCGTTTGGCGCGAGTGTTAGCTTATCTTCTAAAACATTAGCAGCCTCTAGGCAGACCATGGTCTGATAGTCATCGCTATTGAATCGAGATAAACGAGTCGATTTTTCTATCCAAGGGTTCCAAAGCACGGCGCTGCTGCTGTTTTCACGGCGTACTTCTATCACACCATCTGGGGTATGTAATTCTTGGCATTCGCCTAAGTCGGTATAGACGCGGTCAGTTTCACGGGTGAAATCGACGCTATCTCCCTCTTGCTGGAACGGCCCTTTAGCAAATTCAATATACTTAGATGTTTCAAAGCCTGTTGCGGTTAACTGATGAATATCATTAATTGGGAAATAGCTGTGTAGCGCCTGTGTTAGGCTGACATCGTAATCACAGTGATTGGTGTTGACCAAACTCACTGACAGCGTGTCGCTTAGGCTGAACAGTAACTCAACACTGGTATCGTGGGGCCAGTATTGCTTATCTTCTTCGCTTATCTTAAGGGTAAATTTCAGATCAACAACTTGATTACGCATTTTCACTGACTCCAGTGACCAAATGCGGGTACGTGCAAAGCCATGCTGTGGGAAGTCAGGGTTATCACTCATGCCAAACCAAGGCCAACAAACAGGGATGCCACCACGAATACCACTGCCTGGCTGATAATCATCGGCGCTGGATACCCAAAGTAATGGTTTTTTCCCTACAGGCTCAAAATAATCAATTTGTGCCCCTTGCATAAAAATTCTGGCCTTACACAAAGGAGTATTGACGTCGACATATTCTAACCCGTTAGCATGTTTACTGGTGGTGACCGAACCCATTTGGAGTTGTCCTTTCATAGCGTTAGCACGAATAATTGAATTAGCTTACCCGTTTTTCAAGATCTAGATAAGCATTCTTTCGACTGTATTTACGGTAATGCTGTTCTCTTGTACAAACAAACACATTTTATTGCTGAGTTTTTGCTCAAACTTGGTTAAGGTGGTCAGAGCACTGACCATAACTATCACACTAATAAGAAATTGAAAGGGACGACACCATGCCGATTTACCAAGCGCCTATCCGCGATTATCAGTTTGTACTAGGTGAACTACTCAATATTTATCAGCAAGATAACCTAAGTGGTTTTGACGAATTCGATCCAGAGTTGATTGATGCAGTGCTTCAGGGCGTCGCCGATTTTACAACCGACATTATGTTGCCGTTAAATGGTAGTGGCGATGTAGAGGGGTGTCGTTTGGTAGAGGGAAAGGTGATCACCCCTCAAGGCTTCATCGATGCTTATCAGCAGTACGTTGATAATGGCTGGGCAACCTTAACCTGCGATCCCGAATATGGTGGGCAAGGGTTGCCGGAAGTGGTGGGTATTTTTGCCACCGAGATGAAAACGGCGACCAATATGGCGTTCGCCATGTACCCCGGCCTGACTCATGGTGCCTACGCTGCAATTCACGCTCACGGCAGTGAAGCATTGAAAGCCAAGTATTTAGACAAGCTGGTTAGCGGCGAGTGGACCGGTACCATGAATTTAACAGAGTCCCATGCGGGCACCGACTTAGCTTTACTGCGTACCAAAGCTATCCCAACTGGTGACGGCAATTACAGCATCACTGGAGAGAAGATATTTATCTCTTCTGGCGATCATGACTTAACCGATAACATTGCCCATTTAGTGTTAGCCAGACTGCCCGATGCCCCAGAAGGCGTAAAAGGGATCTCTCTGTTTGTGGTACCTAAAATCTTAATTAATGACGATGGCAGCTTAGGCGAATCAAATAGTCTTTATGCGGCCAGTCTAGAGCATAAAATGGGGATCCACGGTAACTCTACCTGTGTGATGAATTTTGACGCTGCAATAGGTGAGCTAGTGGGCGAGGCGCACCAAGGTCTAAGAGCCATGTTCACCATGATGAACCAGGCAAGACTAGGGGTTGGAGTACAGGGGCTAGGTGTGTCTGAAATTGCTTACCAAAATGCCGTCGCTTACGCCAAAGACCGCATTCAAGGTCGTGCTTTAAGTGGCGTGAAGCAACCTGAGCAAGCGGCCGATTCAATATTAGTTCATGGTGATGTACGTCGTATGTTGCTATCACAAAAGGCCTTTAACCAAGGTACGCGTGCATTAATGGGGCAGCAAGCGCTTTGGCTTGATCAGGCACAAAGGGATTGCTCCCCCGAGCAAGCTAAGGCCGCATCTAAACTGGCCGCACTGTTTACACCGATTGTGAAAGGCTTCGTGACAGATCAAGGTTTTAAAGCCTGCGTCGATGCCCAACAAGTATTTGGTGGCCATGGTTATATCCATGAATGGGGCATGGAGCAATTTGTGCGTGATAGTCGTATTGCGATGATCTATGAGGGAACCAATGGGGTACAGGCATTGGATCTTGTAGGACGAAAAATATTGTCAGATAAAGGTGCGACGTTGCAAGCATGGTCTGGGCAAGTAAAACAACTTATCCAAAGTAATATAGCCAATGAGGCTATGAAACCTTACCTTGACGGGCTGATGGATGCGGCCGGCGATCTTGAAAAGGCCACTGGTTATATTGCTACTAATGCAAGTAAGAACCCAGATCTTATCGGCGCTGCATCAATGCCTTATATGCAGATCTTAGGGATCACGGCATTAGCGTGGATGTGGACGCGCAGCGCCGAAACTGCGCTAGCGGCTTTGGCCAATGGCAGCGATGAAGTGGCGTTTTACCAAGATAAGTTAAACACGGCGCAGTTTTACATGAACTATTGGGCGGTACAGACCCGTAGTTTGCGTAAACAGATCCAAGCGGCAAGCGAAGGGATCATGGCATTTGATGACAGTGCCTTTTAAAGCATAGCGGCGGCTTTACCTAAAGCCGCTTTTTACGAGCAATGGTGGTAAGTTAAGCTCAAACCGATTTAAAACGAAAAATGTAAAACGAAAAACTAAGAACCCAGTATAAACTGGGTTCTTTGCGTTAAAAGCTATCAATCAGGAAGCGCTCACTTTGTTTGCTACGACAAGGATGCGAAGAAAAGAAAAATTTCGGGCTGGTTTTATATCTGCTAAATCAAGATGGTTAATAGCAAAAATGCATCTCAGTCTTGGACAATAAAAAGCACTTAAGATAACCTTGGCCAACTTTTATTGTGGTAATTTTTAATAGGATTGAGATGCAGTATAAATGGGTACTTTTTGACGCCGATGAAACCTTGTTTCACTTCGATGCATTTCAAGGGTTACAGCTGATGTTCTCCCGTTTTGATGTGGATTTTACTCGTCAAGACTTCATGCAATATCAAACGGTTAACCAGCCACTTTGGGTAGACTATCAAGATGGCAAACTGACCGCCAAAGAACTACAAAATATTCGTTTCGAATCTTGGGCGCAGAAACTGGCAGTTTCAACCCAGAGGCTTAATAGTGACTTTTTAAAGGCCATGGCGGAGATCTGTCAGTTACTACCCGGGGCACAAGAACTGATTGATAGCCTTTCTGGTCGGGTCAATATGGGGATCATTACCAATGGCTTTACCGAGTTGCAAACGGTACGACTCGAGAAGGTCGGCTTAGCTCAGCATTTCTCGCCCCTAGTGATCTCTGAAGAGGTCGGAATGGCTAAGCCAGATATCGGCATTTTTAACCACGCCTTTGCTATGATGGGCCACCCAGCTAAAGAGTCGGTGTTAATGGTGGGCGATAACCCTCATTCTGATATTCTAGGTGGGTTAAATGCTGGTATTCACACCTGCTGGCTTAATAGTCATGGAGCCGAAAAACCCCATGATATCGACCCTCACTATCAGGTGAGTTCGTTATGCGAATTAAGACTATTACTCACCGATAAGACCATTAATCCGAGTTAAGATGGTGGCTAAATGCTTTAGCTTTTAGCGTTTTTTCTCGAAATGAAGCAAGCGGTTATTGGCAGGCATGGGGTGATCTTCGATTAACTCCAAGCCTTGCGTCGCAGCAAGCTCACTTATCCATTCGATATCACGGATGGCACTTTGTGGGTTTTGCTGCAGTAACCATTGGTCGAAATTACGATTGCTATCGCTAGTATATTCCCCATTATAGTTAAATGGGCCATAGACGCAGAAATGGCCGCCCTTAGCTAAGTGTTTTCCAATCCCTGCAAAGAAAGCCTCGACCATCCCTTTCGACATGATATGTAAAGTATTAGCACTAAAAATACCATCAACAACTGCAGGTTCGAACTGTGTTATCGGCCATGGCTTAGTGACATCAAGTACCAGCGGCGCACGTAAATTAGTGCTGGGCTCTGCGGCTATCCAAGCATTGATCCCATCATGGTAGTCGAGTTGATCGCTGGTTTGCCAGATAAGGTGTGGTAGCAACTTGGCAAAGTGTACCGCATGCTGACCCGTACCACTGCCAACCTCTAGCACATGTCTGACTTGGGCAAAGCTGCGCTCTAACACGGCGGCGATGGCAGTTCTGTTATTTTCACAAGATTGAGAGTAGGGTAATGAGCTCAAAATAGCGTCTTCATTTTTGGGTTAAGCCACTGTTTTACCGCGTCTACTGAATGAATTCAACCCTTGCTAGGTGTTGCCGACAAAAGGCGCTACTATCTAGGCTCAAATAAGCAGTTAATTAAGGCAAGACTTTGGCTATAGAACAAACTGAGATTGTTGCACTGTTAAGTGAACTTGAGTGCAGAACCAATTTTTCAATCAAGAAAGTAACCGAATACATGCTGCCTAAGTTAAAGGATCCTTTCTACCTGTATGTCGATGGCAAACAGGCGCAATTGGTGATCCGCCCAGCCTATGAAGTATTTAAAGCCGATTTAGCGGCACTCGAAGGGGTAAATGCCAAAGAGCAGTACTGCCATTATTCAGAGATGACACGATTCCCTAAACGCGTGCAAAAGAGCGTTAATGGCATTCATTATGGTTTAGCATTTAGCTTCGATAGCGCCGATGGATTAAAAGGTTTTATCAAGCAGTTGATCACTATCAACCAAGGCTGATACTAAGATAAAGCTGAAGAAAACCTCGACATGAAAAGCTGAAGAAAAAAGTCTGTATAAAAGGTAGCGATAAAACCTGATGAGAAAAACCGATAAGAAGATTGATAATGCCATCCGTCTAGCCTTAACTCAGGTTTGTGAAGCGCTGAAAGATGAGGTTGAAGGCTTTATTTGGCTGACTCATAGCGTCAATTTTTCACAGGGATTAGACTCTTTAGTGATCACCTTTATGTTTGAGTCGCAAGCCTTACTCGATAAGGCTAATTCAGAACAACAGACACTGCAGATGATAGCCTTGGCTCAGGCGAGTCTAGAAATGGAGAACATCTGTTTAGCGAACCCTAAGAAACAGTGCCGCTTTAAGGTAAACGATTAAGCTCATCTACTTATTTACTCAGCTACTAAGGCTATTGAATCAGGCAAAAGTTGCTGAGAAATGCAGGTGTAAGCTTGTTGAAACATTCTTATACTAAAATCTATAACAGTACGCGGCTAAAGATGGTTTAAACTGTTAGTAAGATATTAATATGGATTAAGAGAGTGATGTGACATGGAGTCAAATAAACTTACTTCTGATGAACAAGTTCATGAAGCAGAAATTGCAGCGCTTCTGTCTGATCTCAATCGTAAAAGGCTCAAGTCTTTTGCTTTAGTGTTAGGTGTTGTAGCAGGTCTGCCTGCCGGCTTCTATGGTGCACGATTGATTTATCAGTGGTTAGCTCCTGTGAGTTAACCTCATCAGTTAATAGATAAAAAGGCTCCTTTTAGGAGCCTTTTCGCGTTTGTAACTCAGTTTTAGCAATACTACTTAGCCAATAAGCCACGGCTGCGAAGTAGCGGGTCAATACCGGCTTCTTTACCGCGGAATTGCTTGTAAAGTTGCATCGGATCCTCGCTGCCGCCTTGAGACAGAATGTTGTTTCTAAAGGCATCGGCAGTGGCTTTATCGAAAATACCATTCTCTTTAAAGGCTTCAAATGCATCGGCGCCTAAAATATCAGACCAGATGTAGCTGTAGTAGCCTGCAGAGTATCCACCCGAGAAGATATGTGAGAAATAAGTACTGCGATAACGCGGCGCGATCTCAGAGATAAGCCCCATCTTGTTCAGCGACTCGGCTTCAAACTTAGCCGCATCTTTTGGCATAAAGTCGGTGACTGTGTGCCAGTCAAGATCCAGCTTAGTTGCCGCCATATATTCAACCGTTGCAAAACCTTGGTTGAACTTACTTGCCGCTTGGATTTTCTTAACCAGCTCTTGAGGGATCACTTCGCCGGTTTTGTAGTGCTTGGCAAATTGCGCTAACACCTCAGGTTGTGTCATCCAGTTTTCCATCACTTGAGATGGAAACTCAACGTAGTCACGTGGTACAGATGTCCCCGCCTGTGAGCGATACTCAACATCAGACAACATACCATGCAGTGCATGACCAAACTCATGGAACAGTGTACTTGCTTCGTCAAATGTCAGCAGTGCTGGCTCATCACCCACAGGGCGAGGGTAGTTAAGTACGTTAACAATAATAGGCTTAGAATCGACACCATCCATGTTGTACTGCTGGCGATAAGAGTTCATCCAAGCGCCGCCACGCTTGCTGTCGCGGACGAAGTAATCTCCTAAGAAGATGGCCATTAGCTCACCATTCTTGTCGTAAACTTCCCAAGTACGTACTTCTTCATTGTACTTAGGTAAGTCGGTTCGCTCTTTGACGGTAATACCAAACAGGCGATTAGCCGTGTAGAACACACCTTGAAGGGTGTTTTCTAGTGAAAAGTAAGGGCGTGTTTGCTGCTCATTAAAGCTGTACTTAGCGACACGAATTTTATCTGAGTAATACCACCAATCCCAGCCAGCAAGTTTGAACTCCCCGCCTTCTTGGTTGATAAGCGTCTGCATATCGGCAACTTCAGATTCCGCTTGTGCTAGTGCTGCAGGCCATACTTTGTTGAGTAACTCATATACATTTTCAGGGGTTTGAGCTGTACGCTCTTCGAGTACGAAATGCGCGTGAGTTTTGTAACCCATCAGCTGTGCGCGCTCAGCACGTAGCGCAGCCATTTTAGCTAAGATTTTCTTGTTGTCGTTGGCATTGTCATTGTTACCGCGCTCAACGTAGCCCTTGTACAGGACTTCACGCAGATCGCGATTATCTGCATAGGTCAAAAATGGCGTAATCGATGGGCGAGAGGTGGTGAACACCCATTTGCCTTCATGGCCACGTTTAACTGCTGTTTGCGCCGCAGTGTTAATTACGTCTTCAGGCAGACCCGCTAAGTCAGCTTTGCTATCGATTACTAGCTCAAATGCGTTAGTTTCAGCCAGCAGGTTGTCACCAAACTCCAGGCTAAGCTTACCAATTTGTTCATTCAAGCCACGTAGCTTGGTTTTGTCCGCTTCGCTTAAGTTGGCACCGCCGCGGGTAAATGATTTATAGGTGTCTTCGAGCAGCTTTGCCTGAGCAACGTTAAGAGATAGCGAATCGCGATGGTTATAAACCGCTTTCACTTTTTGGAAAAGAGCATCGTTCAACAAAATGTCATCGTTGGCAGAAGAGAGCATAGGTGCCACTTTTTTAGAGATAACTTGTAGCTGCTCGTTAGTGTCAGCACCCGTTAGGTTATAAAACACGCTGGCGACTTTGGTGGTTAAGTTACCCGAGTACTCCATCGCTTCTATGGTATTAGCGAAAGTAGGTGCATCAGGGTTATCGATAATGGCTTGAATTTCAGCTTTATGCTGAGCAATACCGGCTTTGAAAGCGGGTAGGTAGTGTTCAGGTTTGATTTTGGCAAAATCAGGAATACCAAAGTAGGTATCGTAAGGCTTGAAGAAAGGGTTGCTGGCATTGTTGTCGATGATTTGCTGGGCAACGACCTTGGGTGCGATTTGTGTTTCAGTACTGGTATCTTTGCTTATATTTGAAGCACCACATGCACTAAGAGCTAATGCTAAAGCGACTGCTGATACGATTGGTTTGAGGGTTAATCCCTTCATATTTATATCCCCGATTATGCTTGTTTTAATTCTCGTCAATTTAATTACACTAACGTTAACCTCTTTAAGTACCACGCATAAAGGTATCAAATCTATTAAAAAACGGTGTTATTTGTAACAAATGGTGCGGCTAGCCATTTTTTATACATTTAACAGCCTCGTTTATGGCTGGAGTCTGGTAGCATTCACTATTTCGAATGCGCCAGTTAATCTGGCGTAGAGTCAACCCAAGTTACTCGACTTTTAACGGGGATAATTTGTTAGCCAAGTGCCGCAGTACGCCTGTTCTAGGCAGGTTAATCTTGATAGCCAATGACTGGCGAAGTTAAAAGATAAAGCCTGTACTCACCAACAGATGCAGTATCCTTTTGAATCTAATGGGCAAGTATTGAACTCTTCGCTGATGAAAATGTTTCAAATATGGCTCTCGTAAGAGCCATAGGCTGAACTATTCTCTAGTTAGAAAATGTACTGAACACCCGCACCACCTGACACATCAGTCTGTGTACCCGTTGTGACGTTGAATGTCGCTGACATTGACCAGTTAGCATCGAATGAGTGGGCGACTCCCATGGCTGCTGAACCTTCACTGCCCGCGAAACCGTAACCAAAGCCAATGGCTGTTTGACCAGCACCTTGTAGCAGGGGACGCGCGTTGGTGATTGCGTGCATCGAAGCCTGTACACCATCGATACGAGTATCTAAGCGGTCAACGTGGCCATATAGGTCGTTAATACTTAGCGTGTTGAAGTCAATCTGCTCCTTGTTAGCCGCGATGGCAGAGGTGTTTTTGCCAATGTTGCTGGTGTTCTCGCCGATTGCATCTGTGTTGTCGCCAATCAGGCCAGTGTTCTTATCGATAGCATCTGTGTTGTCGCCAATCAGACCAGTGTTCTTATCTATAACGTCGGTGTTGTCACCGATAGCATCTGTGTTGTCGTCGATTCCTTGGTTCACTTCTTCGAAGCCGTCGCGAACGTCATCGACTACTTTGTCGATAGGCTGCTTGATTGGGTCAGCATGAGCGAAGTCATCTTCTAGTGGTGGTAACTCGCCCTCGATTGGGCGCACCTGCATGTCATCTTCAATTGGACGCACTTGCATGTCATCTTCAATCGGTCGTACCTGCATGTCATCTTCGACAGGGTCAACTGTAATTGGATCTTCAACTGGTAAACCATTGTCTGGCTGGATTGGTCGAACCTGCATGTCGTCATCAGGGTTAGTAATGTCGTCAAAGATTGGATCAACACCCATTTCGTTATCAACAGGGTCAGTACCCATATCATCAGATGGCAGTGGGCGAACTGTCATGTCATCTTCAACAGGGTCAGTGCTCATGTCATCTTCAACAGGGTCTAGACCGTCGAAGATTGGGTCAACACCAATTGGTGACTCAACAGGTAAGCCCACAACTGGCTCCAGGGGACGCACGCTCATGTCATCATCAACAGGATGCAGGTCGAAAACATCTTCAACGATTGGGTCTAAGTCACCGTCGTTGTCTTCAAATGATGGCATCTCAGGTACTAAGTTCTCACCATGATCACCAACAGGGTTGAGGCCAATTGGCAACTGGTCAACAGGGTTTAGGCCAATGTCACCCTCAAGAACTGGGCGGCCTTGCATGTCGTCAGGTAATGGACGCACTTGCATGTCATCCGGCAGTGGACGAACTTGCATTTCATCTGGCTGCGGGCGAACCTGCATGTCATCTTCGATTGGGTTAAGCCCATTGAAAACTGGGTCAATAGTGATGTCACTCACTGGCTCTAGGCCAATCTCACCTACTGGGTTGGTGCTCATGCCGCCTTTTACTGGCTCTAGGCCAATCTGCTCTGCCATTGCTGGTACTGATAGTAGTGCTGCTACTGATACTGCTAAAATTGTCTTTTTCATTGCTATGTTCCATCTATTAATGTCGGCATTATGCCGTGGGTTCCCCGCAGGGGAGTTCTGTTAAAGTCATTCGTTAAAGTCGTTCGCTATAGTCGGTCAGCTAAACGTCTGCACTTGCTTATTGTCATCTTGTGACGGTAGCGCTGCTTACGGTCCTCTTTGTAGACGAGGAAGCCATCACCAATGTGGTCACGTGTTACTTCTCGTGTTTCACGTTCCAACTTGAGCGCGCGTAGTGGCATGCTTGCAATGCGTAGCTTGGTCGCACACACTGTGTACTTAGCTGCGAAGTCAGCGGCTACCCGTTCGTCTAAACCAGCATTTGCTCGTTCACACGCCATGATTGAAATTCCGCCTAGTACCAGGATTAGTACTGCTGGATTGAATCGTTTTGACATCACTCGTCCTCTTCATCTGTTTCGAATTGTTTCGCGTCTTCGCCGCCAGTCTCGATGTTTGTTAGTGTCGTTGCTGATACCGCCAAAATAAGCGTCACTGTTAATAGTTTCTTCATGGAACTTACTCTCTGTTTGTGTTTATTGGGCTGTCTACGCCCGAGAGGAACCTTACTGTCTGTCTTTTTAGGCCAGCGCTATTTGCGTAGCAGGCACAGTGTACTTGTCTGCGTTAGTGTCGTTAGCTACAGTTGCTAGCATTTGAGCTAATACACCTGTAATTAGTGCCGCTGTTATTTCGTGTCGTGAAATCGCCATGTTTCGACCTCTGTTATTGGTACTTGTTCTGCTTTGAATTATGCGTTCGGGCGTATTTATAGGACAACACCATCATCGCCGTCTTGGTTCTCAAAGTTAAGCATTTGTAACTTATGAATTATCACCAAAGCACCTTTGCTAATCACTGCGCAAACAGTAACACTGTATTTGCGAGGAAAGCAAATAAAAAATCGAGTATTGCGAAATTCGACGTTTTGTACTCTTTGTGCCCACTTTGGAAGAAAGTGCACCTACATGCCGTGTCCAAAAGGATGCAAGCCTTTGCTACATGCCGCTTGCAACATGCGACACTCTCAAAAGATAGGGCATAGAGTGTCTAAGATAGTCGCGGTACCTAGCTCTTTTAGAGGCTGGATTTGCACACAACATGTACAGACTGGACTCCTTTGCTCAGTGCCAATGGGTGGCTGAGGTTGCTATCCTACGACCAAATCGCAAGCAAAATATTACTGACCTGTACATGAGTACATATAGCTGCGCATTAATTTGACACATAAACAGTGTCCCTGTTACAGTGAGTAATAGAGTTAATAATCATGGCGAAACAAATGGCGTACAATGAGGAGACACAGAAGGCGGTTCGACGGGTTTGGGATGAGTTCAAGAGTGAGACAGGGACGAGCCAAGCAAAAGCGGCCAAAGCCCTCGGCATTAACCAGTCGGCGTTAAGTCAGTACCTAAGAGGGGAGATCCCCCTTAATACAGACTTCTTGGCTAAGTTTGCAAAACTAACAAAGTCCGACTTAGACTCCTTGGGAATAACTCCCGCCACCGTAGGGGCGATGCCGCTAGAACTAAGGTACACGCTGTCAGGGCGTAGGCTACGTGACACCAGTGCGCTGGTACCCTCGCCGACCTCATTTGAGGGCTGTTTCGGGATAGTAGTCGATTACGATGACTTCGCCCTACCAAGAGACAGCATTATGATTGTCGATGAGACAACAACAATCAAAGAATATGACTCGGTTATCCTAGTCTCACGTGATGACCGAATGATCAACGGCACCATCAGGTACACCCCAGATGGATGGGAGGTTCTTGAGCCTCACGCAAGAGGGGCGCGGCGCTTCGTTGTGAGAGGAGACGACACTATTTACAGATTAGGGGGCGCGTTCCTACCCGAAAGGCATGGGCGGACTTTCGAGCAAAAACCTGCACGGGGTTAGTACTCCGTTTTTTGGGTTAGCGTTTAAGTGGTAATCCTGCTAGTGGTGCTAGTCCTTATACTATCATCTCTGTTGCCTATCAAAACGAAATATGAATAAATGGCGCTAGCAAAAGTTAGTGTCATTTTCTTTTTAGCTATAAACTGCCTGCTTCAGTAGATGGAACCACTATATTTCTACTCCTTATCGCTTCAACCTTCTTTTTCACCTTCATTATCTATTCTCGGGTTATAGAGTCTGCTGATTTTAGCCTAACTGCATTTTCGTGATAGTAATCAATACTTTCTTTGTTAATATCTGTAAGAATGACGTACGTTATTTTACGCGATAAGACTGATAACAATGCGAAACAACCAACCCGTGACTCAAACGGAAAAGACTCTAACCGATAATTGTATTTTACTGTCGACCACCAATCTTGACGGTAATATTAAGTATGCCAATGAGAGCTTTACCAAGGTTAGTGGCTACAGTTTTGATGAGTTACAAGGTCAACCTCACAACATGGTGCGGCACCCTGATATGCCAGAGGCTGCCTTTCAGTCACTTTGGGAGCGTATTAAACAAGGGAAACCTTGGGTTGGTATTGTTAAGAATCGCACCAAGTCAGGCGATCACTACTGGGTTAATGCATATATAGCCCCTGTGTATGAAAATGGCAAAATCCACGAGTATCAGTCGGTACGCCGTAAGGCTACACCGGAGCAAATCCTGCGCGCAGAAGCGATTTACCAGCAGGTAAAAGCGGGAAAGCAACCTAAGGCGCTACGCAACCCGCTACTAGGTTTTGGGGCAAAGTTGTATGCTTGGCTGCTGTCGATGTTAGTGATGGCGGTTATTTTAGCGAGTTATTCACCGATAGCTGCAGTGATACTACTTAGCCTAGTTGGCGCGATTGGCTTGCACCGTATCTTGAAGCCATTCAACCAATTAGTGACACAAGCTAAAAATACTGTCGATGATCCTCTCGCTAAAGGTGTATTTACCGGCCGGCAAGATGAATTAGGCACAATAAGCTTTGCGCTGCAGTTCTTACTTACAGAAACTGGCGGCGTGATAGGCCGAATGGCGGATTCAGCAGGCTCAATCGAGTCCCTTAGCGCGAGTTTAAACGATACCATTCACAATACCCGACAACGTGCCGACAGCCAGAGTATGCAAACCAGCCAAGCGGCCACCGCGATGGAAGAGATGAGCGCTAGCTTTGCTGAAGTGAATAATAATATTCACAGCGCGGCGAGAGAGATGTCGGTGAGTAACCTTTCTGCAGAAAAGGGTCATCAACTGCTTGAACGGGTGATTGAGTCCATTACACAACTCAAAGATGAGGTGGGTAACTTTGCTTCAGTCGTCGCGTCAATCGAACAAGATAGCCAAGATATCAATAAGGTATTGGAGGTGATCCGTGGCATTGCAGAGCAAACAAATCTGTTAGCACTTAACGCTGCGATTGAAGCGGCGAGGGCGGGAGAGTCGGGTCGAGGCTTTGCAGTGGTTGCCGATGAAGTGCGTCAACTTTCTAGCCGTACCAGTGAATCTACCTCTCATATCGAAGCCATTGTTGCTAAGTTCCGCGAAAGTACCGTTATGGCAGCTAAGACCATGGAGGCCGGTCAACGCAGTGCTGAGCAATCGGTAGACTTGGCAAAACAGGTTGATGAGTCATTTGAGGCACTACGTCACTCGATTATTAAGATGAATACTATGAGTGATGAAAATGCTTGTGCTATGACACAGCAAACGACTGTCGCCAACGATATCAGCCACTCAATTCAAGTGATCAGTGAGCTCGCAATTGAGAGTCTTGAACAGACACAAGATGCGGCAGAGCGTGGTCAGCAAGTGTCTCGCCTATCGACTAAAACCCATAGTTTATCTAAGCAGTTCTGGGAGCAGAGCGTACAGAGAAAGATTTGATTTAAAGAAGATTTATTAAAGAAGGTTCTAGGGAAGGCAAAGAAAGGTTCTAGGACCTAGGAAAAGCTGAGACGGTACAAGCAAAGACGGAAAAGCGGTGTTTGTTGTAGGTCGGGCTTTAGCCCGTCACGCTTTGCTGTTCCTAGCAGGGCGTAGCCCGTCCTCGCAGCGAAGCGCCCTAGGATCTAGCCCCTTCTTAGACCGGAAGCTGAGGTGAACCGTAGCACTAATGGCTACGGTTCTCTGGGTATGGATTACTAACTAGGATGTCGGCTTGCTCGATACTTGTGTCTTAGTGCGGGCAGCGCTTCTAATGAACATAACAGTAGTCCGGTCCAGATCAAGGCGAAGCTTACCGCTTTTACTTGATCAAACACTTCATTAAATACAATCACAGCCAGCAAGAATTGCAAACTAGGCTCGATATATTGCATTAGCCCTATCATAGATAAGCTTGTCGCCCTGATGGCCAGCGCAAAGAAGACCAAAGGCATTAAGGTCACAGGCGCTGAGCCAATATAGAGCAGCAATACCGATGTCTGCCCTGATAGTGCAGCCGATATCGCCACGCTTTGATCTGAGCTCCACAGCCACAGTAAATAGACTGCAGCAACAGGCATCAATAAAAGCGCCTCTACTGTTACTGAGGTGAGCGAGTCGAAGCGGATAAACTTTTTACAAAGGCCGTAGAGTGCAAAAAAGCTGCCCATGCTGAGTGCAAGCCAAGGCAGTTCACCATAGCTATAAACCATGTAACTTATGCCACAGGTGCCCAATACCACTGCCATTTTTTGTGCTGCACTGAGCTTATCACCAAGAAATAACACGCCTAAACCAATAGCAAACAGTGGGTTAATGAAAAAGCCTAAGCTAGCCGCAAGCACTTGTCCATGAGTGATAGCCCAGGTAAAGCTGTACCAAGACACGCACATGATAAGCGAGGCTAGCCCGCATAGCAGCACAGATCTCTTGTCGGCTTTAAGAGTCGCAATTGAGGGAAAACGGCGTCCCATCAGCACAAACACCAGTGCCATAAAAGGCACAGAGAACAGGATCCTAAATGCTAGTAACTCATTGATATTGGCATTCGGCAAAAAATGATAGTAGAGCGGCATCAAGCCCCATAATAGAAACGAGAAAGCAGCAAGTGCGTTGCCCTTAAATGAAGAGGCAGCGTTTTGGGATGTTGTGGATTGCATATGAGTTTAGCTGGAACAGGTTAGGCTATTAAAGGCGGTATTTTCTCATTAGCTGGGCATAAAGAGTGTGACTTGAATCACCTTGTGCTAGTGATTTTAATAAGGATTCTGCTGAAGATAATGATTTAGCTTAGTCGCACTATTTAGTGCTTAGGTTATCGCTTAATCGCTCTGAGTTTATGGTATCACTCCAAGCATTGACCTGCTCATATCGACTCTTAGTGCTACATGCAAGTGATTAGGGAACACTGCATAGGCCGCGATATCTATGGCAAAAAGTTCGGCAATAATGCGGGTAGCCATGATATTTAAATTAAAGTAATTAGCTTAATTGGGTGTTCAGGTGTACTGTTAGGTATCAAGCTGTGTAAGAAGGTAATTAAAAGAGGATACTTTCATCTTAAGTCCTTTTTAAAGGGGAAGAAAATTATATCAAGTATACACCTTCAACTTTGAACAAGGGTCTTTTAAAAAAGTATAGGTGGTGCACTTCTAGGTTGAACGTGGCTTTACTGCGACACAGCCAAAATATATGGCTGTCCTATCTTTTCTATACGCAAGCTAACAGAGCTTGCTCATCAAGTAGCGCCTGAGATTTAAAACGTCCCTCCCAGAAAGCACCTTTACAGTCATCTTCGCGATTAGCCCTGTGAGCTTATCTTCAACACAGAGGTAAGCTCCTCGTACACAAAGGTTTATGATGTGCAAGAAAGGCGTTGCTTCAGCATCGATTAGGGTTCTTCTTGCAGAGTCATGAGCAACATCCTTCACTAAGCAGTTCAAATCAAACAACTAAAAGCCTAGTAGAGGATGGTTTAAAGCATAAAAAGATATGGCTGTCCTATCTTCCTGTTTGTCCTATTTTCCTCTTCGTTTAAAGCACAAAAAATTATGGCTGTCGTATCTTCAGCATTCTTGACTCTTGGTGTTAGTCCATTTGAAGGTTGTTGCCAATATGTAGCAATGGTTTGATCGGTTAAGTTTTGCTCGATGTGACAGCCAAACTAATAACATGCCTGGAGGCTGCTAATTTTGTCTAGCTATGCGAGGTGTATCTCCTCGTAATTAGCTCTTAATGACAATTAATAATGAACAAGGATAGATTATGACGCTTAGATCTCGCCGTTGCACAAAACCTCGCTTTAGTTCTGTATGGACACTTCTACTCCCCATTTTTACAGTGCCAACGGCTATTGCCCAGAGCGAAACTGAGGTCCCTAAACCCAGTAGTAAAGGGACAATTGAGGTGATTGAGGTTACGGCCCGTCGTTCGGTTGAGAGCCTGCAGGCCACTCCTATTTCGCTAACGGCGCTGGACACTGAGGCTATTGAGCAAAAAGGGATCCGCTCGGTGGTGGATCTAACGGGTTACGTGCCTACATTACAAATTCAAGCCAATGCATCTGGTTCAAATGACGTCACATTATCTATGCGTGGCTTGCGAGTTTCAGACTCTGTATCAACGGCAGAATCTCCCATCGGCGTGTACCTCGACGGCGCTATTTTGCCGCGGATATCTGGTGCCATGATGGATCTACTAGAGCTCGAGCGAGTAGAGGTGCTGCGCGGCCCTCAAGGCTCACTCTATGGTCGCAACTCGACGGGAGGGGCAATTAATATGATCAGTAAAAAGCCCTATCTTGATTTTGGCTTAACCCAAGACTTTACTGTTGGCAGTGAGTCTTTGTTTATTACTCAGACCCGAATCGACTCGGGAGAACTCGGTGAGAGTGGTCTGACTGCAGCATTCTCCTTTCGTAGCGCTAACCGAGATGGTCATATCGATATTATCGACACACCGAACGACAGAGATGGCGGCGCATATGATGATAAAGCCTATCGATTAGCAATAAACTGGCTGGCCAATGACTATTTCGAAGTTGATTACAGCTATAACCGTATTGAATCTGAAGGAACCAAGACTCCTTCACACCTAGCTGCTGTTAGTTACGAGGCTGGTGAAGTGGCTCAAGTTAATGGTGAACCATTAGAGCTGCAAGCGAGCCGTGCCGATTCCCTTAACTTGAACAATAATGGCTATGGCACCAGCAATACCACACTGCACACCTTGGCAATTAACTGGGACATGAGTGATAACTATAGTCTAAGGGCGGTGACAGGAATTCGTGACTGGCAGGGAGAAGAGTTCGGTAATGATTTAGATGGTAATGGTCTGTTGCAGGCCAATGTTATTAACCCAGTTACGTTCGAAACCTCGATACAAGCCTTTCCAGGATTATTCTATTCACCACTCAATAAGCGTAAACAACAGCATTTCTCCCAAGAGTTACAGCTGCTTGGCACAATTACTGATGATTTGGACTTTGTATTTGGCCTGTTCTATTTCGACGAGGACTTTGACGAGTACAATCCAACCAACTTCTATCTTCCTCGCGCCGTTATTGGCCCAATGTTTGGTAACCCTAATGCTGATTTCGGCATGCTGGCCGCCAATATTATGGATTTTAATGGGAGTTCTAAATCAAAGGCCGCATTTAGTCAGTTTAATTGGAGGCTCAATCAAGACTTGCGCCTAACTGCAGGGATTCGCTATACCCAAGATGAAAAGTACTTATATCAAACCGTGGTCGACTTTAACGACCCATCGGGTTTTGTCAGTGGCGGTGATAGCCGTGATTACAGTAACTTTAACTGGAATATCAGCGCCGATTATCAATTTAGCGAGACAAGTTTTGGTTATGCTAGAGTCGCTACTGGCTATAAGTCTGGTGGCTTAACTGCCCGCAGTGCCGGAACTGGAAATCTGTTTTTGGACGATTTTGATGAGGAGACCTTAATAGGTTATGAGGTTGGCATAAAGAACGATTTATTTGATAAGCGCTTACGACTTAATACCAATGTTTTCTATACCCAATATGATGATTTTCAAATCGATTCATTTCTATTTGGTAGCGGCGGCGCAACCTCACTTATCGAAAATGCCGGTGATGCCGATCAATTGGGCGTAGAAGTTGAATTTGTTATCGCAGCGACTGAAGATCTTCGTATCGATGGCAATATCGCCTGGTTAGATATGGATTTTCAAAAATATGAAGTGTTAAACCGTAAAACCAATCAACTGGTCGATGTGGCTGAAGAAGCTGAGTTCCCCTATGTTTCAGAGATCACTGCGGCGCTGGGTGTTCAATACTTATTGGCCGAGTTATGGGGCGGAGAGTTGTCACTGCGCGCCGATGCGCGTTATATTGGCAAGCGAGTATTTACTCAGGTAGAGGTTGTTCCCGGACCGACTCCTGATTTAGACGATTATCATAGCCCATTTATGCATGACATTGCCGCTGATGCTTATACCTTAGTTGACCTGCGAGCTAGCTTAGATGGCGTCGATACAGGCTTTGGCGAATTGAGGCTATCAGCCTGGATGCGCAATACACTAGATGAAGAGTACATTACTCAGGGCATTGACTTTGGTAGCTTAGGTATAGGCAATGTTATTTACGGCGACCCCAGAACTATTGGCTTAGATATGCGATTACAATTCTAAACGAGCCGCGCATAAGCGAGTACTACAGTGTAGTACTCGCATCTTTGAAAACTTATCTAAGCCTTAAGACAAAATTAAAATCTAGTCTTTAACAATCAATAACATATCCCGATGCGTACCTTCTTTCAATACTAGATTTCTTGATATAGCAGAACGCTTCTACTTTGAACAACGGAATGGTCTAAATTACAAAAATTTGGTTGACCTGACAGTCTTTGGGAAATTCCCATGTTTGGCATAAACTCGCATCGTTTAAGTCGAACAAGGAATTACTCTTCATCCAGCAACAGCTAGGGACGATTTGCTTCAACATTAAAGGTGAAAATGTACCGGGTAAGTAATGGGAAAAACATGTAACAGGGTGAATATAGTTACACTATTTCACCCTGTATTGAAGCGGTTAGCCATGTATTGAAACAATTCGCTATGAATAGCTCATGATACATTGTTAGTTTTAAGTGTTAGTTATAAGCCTCTAAACACTCAACGATCAAGTCGACAAAGCCTTGTCTATCAAGCTTGCACAATACTTGAGTATTGTGTGGATTATTAGTTAGCTGATAACGGTCAACCACTGTCATCCCTTGGGTGTATTCGCCTTTTGTTTCAACACCCACCCAGCAATCGTACGAGGTAAATAGCTCAGGCTTAAGTAACCAAGCTATTGTGCAAGGGTCGTGCAGTGGCGCGCCTTCAAAGCCCCACTTTGGGTCTCTGTGGTAGATCATAAAGAAATCCAGTAACTCGGCCACGCACTTGGCGACAGGGTTGTTGATAACACGAATACGCTCGATATCTTCGTCCATGATCTGCGCTTGATGAGTAATATCAAGGCCACACATGGTGATAGGAATACCTGACTTAAACACCATATCAGCCGCTTCTGGGTCAACAAAAATATTGAACTCAGCCGCCGGTGTCCAGTTACCGGCCTCTGCTGCGCCGCCCATCAGCACGATACGCTCAATCTTGCTATGTAGCTCTGGGTAGGTCGCTATAAATAGCGCGATATTGGTCAGTGGGCCAGATGGCACAAGGGTGACAGCTTCATCACTTTCTCGCACCTTTTGCGCCATTAACTCGATGGCGGAAATCGTTAGCGGCGCAAAAGCGGGGTCGGGCAGTTTAGGACCGTCTAGACCACTCTCACCATGGACATTGTCGGCAATAATCAGCTCTCGGGCTAAAGGCTTAGGTGCGCCAGCTGCGACAGGAATATCGTGGCGCTCGAGCAAGGTTAAAATGCGCAGCGCATTGTTTAAGGTCTTATCGGGGGTTTGATTACCGGCACTAGTGGTGACCGCTAATGGCTTAAGTGCCTTACTGCTCATGGCTAGGATTAATGAAATTGCGTCATCATGGCCGGGATCGCAGTCGAGAATAATAGGAGTAACTTTTTGTGATTGCTGCTTTGCTTGAGTAGGGCTCATTGTTTGGCTCCGCAAAATATGTGTCTATTAAAATAGGTTTGTAGGTTGTTTAACATCCTAGAGCCTAATGCCTGCAAATTCTGTGACTGAGTAATCGCTTTTAAGCTATTGAATCTACTGTTTGTTTATCTACAGTTCGTTTATCTATAGCCAGGCGACGCGTTTGTATAAAAACAAAATCGCCCTTAGGCAAAACCTAAGGGCGAGGGCTTATAGAAGATATCCAATTGCAGTTGTTTATTTGCTGAAGCGGCTAGTAACCCGCTGTTTCACTGCCCGCACGGCGCGGATCGCTGGCGCCAAATATGCCTTGCTCAGTCACCATAATCGATTGAGTCGATCCCATGGCATTATTGACTTTCACCTCGTGACCTTTGGCTTTGAGTAAGCTTTGGGTGTCACGGTTGAGGGTATGCTCAACGCGCAGTACGTCCGGTAACCACTGATGGTGAACACGTGGTGCATAAGTGGCTTCGGCAATGTTTAAGTCGTGGTCGATGACATTCATGATGATCTGCATGGTAGTGGTGATGATGCGCGAACCGCCTGGACTACCTGTCACAATATAGGGCTTGGAGTCCTTCATCACTATGGTTGGGCTCATTGAGCTTAGTGGCCGCTTATTGGCCTCAACAGCATTGGCTTCGCCGCCGACTAAACCATAACCGTTCGGGGTGCCGGGTTTGGCTGAAAAGTCATCCATCTCATTGTTGAGTAAAATACCTGTGCCTTTTGCTACAAGTCCTGAACCATAGCTGAAGTTGAGGGTATAAGTGTTAGATACGGCGTTACCCCATTTATCAACCACAGAGTAATGGGTGGTTTGATTGCTCTCATAAGGGGCGAGCTTACCTGGCTTAATTTCACTGCTTGGGGTCGCCTTATCTGGAGCGATCTGTTTAGCAAGTTGCTTGGCATACTCTTTACTGAGCAGCGAGTTGACAGGTACATCAAAAAAGTCTGGATCGCCCAAATATTCGCTGCGATCGGCGTAGGCGCGTTTCATCGCTTCCGTCATTAAGTGCAGTGTGGCTGCGGTATTAAGGCCTAGCTCCTTAATTGGATAGCCTTCTAGAATATTGAGCATCTCGATAATATGTATCCCGCCCGATGATGGCGGCGGCATAGAGACCACTTGATAACCCCGATATTCGCCGACAACAGGCTCACGCTCAACGACCTTATAGTTTTTAAGATCGGCCAAGGTCATGATGCCGCCGGCATCTTGAATGGCATTGACCAGCTTTTCTGCGGTTTCGCCCTGATAGAAGCCTTTGCTACCGTGCTTGGCAATAAGTGATAGTGAATGGGCGAGTTCAGGCTGTTTCAGCAACTCACCACTTTGGTAGTCACTGCCATCGGCTTTATAAAATATTTCGGCAGAGCTTGGCCATTGGGCGATACGTCTCTTAAGTCCTGATAATGAGGCTTGCAGATCCGGAGTCACGACAATGCCGTCTTTCGCCATCTTGATAGCGGCATCGGTTACTTGCTTCATGGTCATGGTGCCGTACTTTTCTAATGCCAATTCCATGCCCATTACCGTGCCAGGCACGCCGACGGCTAATCCGTGTTCGCGGCTTAGTTTATTAACGGGGTTGCCATCCTCATCGAGAAAAATATCACGATGGGCTTTGGCTGGCGCCATTTCACGGTAATCGATAGCGATAGTTTTATTGGGCTCACTTAGGTGAACCAGCATAAATCCACCGCCACCAATATTACCTGCTCTTGGTAGGGTAACGGCCAAACTAAAGCCGACTGCAACCGCGGCATCGACCGCGTTGCCGCCTTGTTTTAGGATCTCAACTCCTGCTTGTGTAGCGAGCGCTTCTTGGCTAGACACCATACCGTATTTAGCCCAGATAGGTTGGGCCGTAGCAATATGGCTGTAAATAGAGGTTTCTTTAGCGGTTGCGGTAAGCGGAGTTATGGCCGAAAGCGTTAGGGGAATAGCCATTGAAATGGCGAAGGCCAAAGCTTTAAACGAATAAGGCTTAAGCGAATGAGACCTAGACCTAGAATTAGACAAGGGTGTCTTAAAAGCGCGCATTTTACATCCTTCATGATTATTGTTTTAGTTTGACTGTTATAGCATGAGGCTAAATGGTTATAGTATTGTGACTGTTTAGCTATGTGCAATGTGACGTTTATTCGCTGCAAATGCAAGTTGAGGCGCTAGTGCGGCTTAGCTGTGAATGACTTAGCCAATCAACCACAAAGATTAACTTAACGAGGGAGTGCGCCTTGGGCAACGAACCTGACGCTCGTTTTTGCATTGCTGTCGACGAAAGCCTTTATCAAGTGGAGTTTATCGCCGCCATTAGTCAGTTTTCTAAAGAGAACTGGAATAGGTTAATGCGTGATAGTAACCCATTTAATAGATATGAATATTTGGCGGCACTTGAGTCCAGTGGTTGTGTCTGTACAAAGACAGGATGGACCCCAATGCATATGCTGGTGCGCAAGGTTAATGGCGATGAAATTGATGACGTTATTGCGGTGATGCCGCTTTATATTAAAGCGCACTCCTACGGCGAATATATTTTTGATTGGGCATGGGCAGATGCCTATGAGCGCCATCAAATACCTTATTACCCTAAGCTTCTTGCAGCTATTCCATTTACTCCTGTTACAGGCATGCGGCTTGGGAGCATATTTGAACACACTTCTTTGCAGCAACAAGCGTTGTGGCAGGTGGTTAATCAGGCACTAACTCGCTGCCTAGCTGATTATGGTTTTTCCAGTTGGCACTGTCTGTTTTTACCGAGATCTCAATTTACTCAGTTATCTAAGCAACAAAACCTTCAACGTTTAAGTACTCAGTTTCATTGGTTTAACCGTAATTATGCTGATTTTAATCACTTTCTTGATTCTCTTACTTCCAGAAAGCGTAAAGATATTAAAAAGGAAAGGCAGAAAGTCAGTAGGGTGGGCTTAACCTTTGAGTTTGTTGAAGGCGATGCCGTGACAACAGAGTTATGGCAACACTTTTATGCATGCTACCAAAGCACCTACGCGAAACGCTCAGGGCATTATGGTTATCTTAACTTGGAATTCTTTGAGGCTATTGGAAGCACGTTGAGTGAACAGATTGTGTTACTGCTAGTGAGAGATCCACAAAGGCAGATAATCGCATCAGCATTGTATTTTAAATCTGCAACTCATCTGTATGGTCGCTATTGGGGGGCATTAGTGG
Source organism: Shewanella pealeana ATCC 700345 (assembly GCF_000018285.1). Lineage (NCBI taxonomy): Bacteria > Pseudomonadati > Pseudomonadota > Gammaproteobacteria > Alteromonadales > Shewanellaceae > Shewanella > Shewanella pealeana. The sequence continues at coordinate 2,275,152 of NC_009901.1, forward strand.
ATGTTGATGGATTGCACTTCGAAGCCTGCTATTACCAAGGTATTGAATACTGCATTGCAAATAAATTACAGGTGTTTGATGCGGGGGCACAAGGAGAGCATAAGGTTTCTAGAGGGTTCCAGCCTGTTGAAACCTATTCCAATCATGAGGTGGCTCATGGTGAATTTAGGTCAGCGATAGAGAGTTTCACCCAACAAGAGGCACAAAATATTAAGATTTATATGCAACAATTGAAAGCTAAGCTGCCTTATAAACACCAAAGCTGTTAGATCATTTTCACTTTATTGTAATCATGCTTAAAAGTCATACTCGAGCCGCTGACTGACACCGTTATCTGAGTTATCTGACAATGGCTCGAACAATAACAGCAGCTGTCGCCTTGATGAAGCTGGTGTCGGCATAATTACCCGTGCAAAGTGTATCGTACAGGCTTGCATCCTCAGCTTTGTCTTTATGTGTTGCTGCAGCCAGTGCTGCTCTAGCTGCAGCGACTTGTGCGATGGCATTATTTAGCGAGTGGTCTAATAAACGATCGAACCAGTTCAAAGTTTGTTGCCGCTCCTCGGCTAAACGTTGCTTGTTTAATGCACTTGCTAGGTTTGCTTTAAGGATAATAATGCTATTCATATGCAGGCCTTGATGCTTATACCTGTGGTTATCAGACATATCAGTGCCGGAGTAACCGCTTTGGGTTTTAACGCGTTATAACAATGGCTTGCCTAGCCATTTCTTTATGGTTTAACTGAGGTCCAGCTAAGGTTCTACTTTGGCTTAGATAGGGCCTTTAGTTTTGCCGATTCAGATCTCGCTTGTTGTAATCCTTTAATCAGCTTATCCACTTGTGCATCGTTAAGGCAGTATAGAGAAACGATATCGACGGCATATTCGCCAATGGCAGTTAGGTTTACGCCACCATTTGAACAAAGTACCGGAGCCATGTAAGCCGAGACATAGACAGTTGAACGATTAGCGCTGACTGATACTTTCTTACCTTCAATCGTCATTGCACTCGCTGCTGTGGAGCTTAGTAAGCCACTTATAAGGGTTAAAGCTGCGATGATGGTGTGAATGATTTTCGAGTTTGTCTTTTTGAGCATCTAGCGCCTCTCTGTGAATATCTAATTAGGTGATTATACATGTGTACACTGCGTGAGCTCAAGACAGTTGCCTAGCTTGTTGTTTATTTTTTATTGTTTGTAGGATTGGAGGGGGAGAAGATAGAAGAGTGAATAATGAACTTGCGAAAGAAAGCGGAAGTTATAGGAGTTAATGGAGGTAAAGGAGTGATATCGCGGAGAGAAAGCAATAAAAATGCCAAGGCTATAGCAGCATTGGCATTTTAAAAGTGAAGCGACTTATAGCTTGGTATTAAGTTGCTGCTGTATCGAAGCCGATAACTTATAGACCCACTTGTTGTAATTTCGGTGAACTTCACCGTCTTTATAATCTAAGTTAGTGCTATCGACATAATTGATATTGTAAAAGTTGTCATCATAACTGATACGAACATGAGCTTTATGGGATCTTACCGTGATATAGGCGTCAATCGTGTTGTTGTCGGCCTTAATCGGTGTCCAGCCTTTTGCTTTGCATCCTTGTATAATTGCCTGCTCAATGGATTGGGCACTATTTTGTGGGACTGGCTCATTGGCTAAGTTGACTAATTTTACAGAGGTACAACCCGATATAAATAGGGCGGCTAATAGTAAAAAAACCTTCTTGAATGGCTTCATCAGATCTACCTTTTTAAGTTTAGTTCTATAACGTTCATATCTACAAAGAGGTACTTTAGCCCATTGCTAGCCAGAATCCTACACCTAGCATTAGGCTGCCAGCAATACGGTTCATCCACTTGATATTATCGCCACGGCTTAAGAATATTCTCAGACTCTTACCACCAGCGGCATAAGCCATCATACTGATGAACTCGGTGAAAAGAATGATACTGACAAGGGTGATAAGCTGTGGAGCCACATCACGCTCAACGCTAATAAATGGCGGCAATAAAGAGACCATAAACGCCCACCCCTTAGGATTGGCGATTGCTGTGAAAAAACCTTGAGAGATAAGTTCAAGGTTACTGACGCGAGATATTTGCTGACCTTCGACAATGGCCATTTTGCCTTTCGAACGCCACATATTGACACCGATATAGCATAAGTAGATCCCGCCTACCCATTTGAGCACGGAAAACAGTTCCGGGTAATTTAGCATGATGCTAGCAACCCCCATCACCGCAGCGACCGCCACTAAGGCAACACCTACAAGCTCGCCCAGCATCATCCACAGGGTGCGGCGAAATCCAATACTCATGCCTAGCGTCATCGCTAACGTCATGCACATGCCTGGCGTGATAGAGACAAAAAAGAAGGTCGGAAGAAATACAGCTAATAAAGTTAAATCTGGCATTTTTATATAAGTGAAACAGGTAAACAGGAAAAGGCGCACAGTGTAGAGAAGAAGTGACAGCTAGGATAGGGGGGCAAGAAAAGAAAAACCAGCCTGACGGCGGCTTTACACCAAAATGAGTTGGCCTTCGAATGAAGGCTGGTTACATTTTTCTTTGTATCGTTGCTATGGGATAGCCCGTTTGAACTTGTAGCTAAGTAGCTATTAATCGCCTCCAGCGGGGAATGTGCAGATACTTCTGCGAGACGCTGCAAGTACAACCCTGTAGCTCTGCGATGACATCCCTGTCATCGAAGCCCGCAGCTGTATCTACACTTGATAATTGGAGTAATCATTAGGTTGTAGAGTTTGAGTTTCTAACTAGGAAATGCCCCAAAGTTGGTTAGCCTTCGAATGAAAGCTTATTACATTTTCTCTGAGCTGTGGCTATGGGTAAGTGTGTTCTGCCTTGATGCTTCATGGTTATCAATCGCCTGCAGCGGGCGTATGTGCAGACACTGCTGCGAGACGCTGTGAATATGTCCCTATACGCTCTGCGGTTTCATCCATGAAACCGAAGCCCGCAGCCGTATCTGCACAGGATAATTGGTGCCCTTTTTTAGCTTCGTTATTTTGGTTCTAACTTGGAAATGCCCCAAAGTTGGTTAGCCTTGGAATGAAGGCTGATTACATTTATTTTTGGATTGGTGTTACTAAGTAGTGCGTTTGAACCTTTAAGTTCATGGTTATTAATCGCCTCCAGCGGGGTATGTGCAGATACTGCCGTGACACGCAGCAAGTCCGTCCCTGGAAGCTCGGCCATGACGTCCATGTCATGGACGGTCACGGCCGCATCTACACTGGATAATTGGAGCCTTCTTTTGGTCGTGGTGGTTCAATTTCTAAATTGAAAATGCCCCTTTGTGTGTTACTGGCGATAAGCAGTAATGATAAGTAGCAAGCCAGTTGACCTACTTTTGCTAATCGATATGTGACTGTTACTGACTACTTTAGATAAGACATCAATATCAATGCTCACTTTCATTTTTTTGTGCTCGTTTATTCAGCGCGCCTCTGATAGAGTTCTTGTAAATCAATAGCTTTCCTTTAGCAAGGCTTAAGTAGTAGGTTTGTTAAATATCATGTTCATTAGGAGGTTAATTTGGAACTTTGTGAAACTTCAAAAGATTATGAGTTACTAACCCAAAAGATATATAAAGCTATATTGGAGTCAGAAGGCGTCGAAAATCTTGAAGTAAAGCATGATGAGAAAGTTCGAGGTAAGTCTGGAGTAGAGCATCAAATTGATGTTTTTTGGGAGTATAAGTATGCAGGAGTGAGCCATAAGGTACTTATTGAATGTAAGTATTATTCTAAAGCGGTCTCTCTTATTCATGCTAGAAATATGCTCGGGCTATTAAATGACATTCCAAATAGTCAAGGCTTACTGGTAACGACCCAAGGATTTCAATCTGGCGTTATCGACTTCTGCAACCACTATGAAATAAAATTGAAGCGAATTAGACCACCTAAAGGTTCTGATTGGGATGGCTGCATTCAAATTGTGAATGTCAATGGTGTATTATATCAAAATCAATATTTGAACTTAGGTTTTTCCTTTGATGCTAGAGATGAGGGAACGAAGGCTTTCGTTGAGAACAACGGGAAGGAAATATCATTTAATGCATATGATGTGACCGTTGAAGACGAAGGTGAAAAATATTTTATTGGTAAGTGGTTAGATAAAAAAATTGTTTCTAATCTCGCTGAATTGGGCACACAAAGAGAGGAAGTAATCGAACCTGAGGACGCACATGTCATTTTATCTTCCGGTGATAAATTAAAACTACGTAATGTAAAAGTTCTTTGGGAACTAACAAAGCAAGATTTATCCTTATCAGTCGACGCTATGGATTTCGTACATGCTGTTTTAGAAGATTTTGGTTCAGGTGAAGTGGAATACACTTTAAACAAATAAACATAGCAAAAAAACACTGGGTTGGTACGTTTCACTCTACAGTTTTGGTATGGATTTCCATGCACTTTGTAGTTAATCGTATCGCAACTTATATAGGCGTTAAATGACCTTGCGCAACGTCACTTCACTCTAGTATAAAATACTCTGATAAATCAATAAGGAAGTTATAAATTGACAACAACATTAAGAGAACAAGCTTTAAAATTCGGTAGAATTAAAGAAGTTGACGGTAGCTCAATTATTCTTCACGCTGAGTTTTTAGAACGTGAATTTGAAGCTGTAAAACATTGTGCTGAGGTTGGTGCTTATGTTAATTGTGGCGGTGCGCACGGCAATACAATTTGTACTATCAGTAAGGTGCAAATCACAGAGGTTGAAAAAACGAAAAGAGCCACTGATGGCTTCGAGATCGTTAGAGAAGAAAGAAAAGTTGTAACCCTTTCAATTTTAGGGTGTGCAGTAGCAGGTAAATTCAGTAGAGGTGTTAAACGCCTCCCTACGATCAATTGTGAAACATATTTTCTAAGCAGCAATCAAGTAAACCAATTGATCGGTATAGACATAGAAGAAGACCAAGAGCACTTTTGTGTCACGGATGAAAGCGATGACAATCAGACGTACTTAAATCTCGATAAACTCATGGGGCGTCATACTGCAATTCTGGGTACAACAGGAAGCGGAAAAAGTTGTACAGTTGCATCTATAGTCCAATCTATTTTGTCTAGTTATGAATGTCCTCGTATGCTTTTTTTTGATATTCACAATGAATATCCATCAGCATTTGGCTACAACGAAGACACACCGAATACAAATTTTAAAAATAGGACAAATGCTATTCCTTGGAACGATTTTACACTCCCGTATTGGTTTTTAGATTTAGAAGAGTTTATTGGCGTTTATAATCTCGATTTAGGATCTAATCAGAAAGCTATTATAAAGAAACTAATCACTAAATTAAAAGTCGCTGAAGTAAAAAAGCAGGATATTAAAAAGATTGTTGTTTCGGCGGATACACCTGTGTTCTTTAATATTGACACACTGGTAAGTGAGATAGATGAAGAGAAAGAATCACAATCTACAGCCGCAAAGAAAGCTCCATATGAAAGTTTAACTTTGAAACTACAAGCTATTCGTCAAGATACAAGATATTCATTCCTACACAGTAAAATTGACTCTGAAACTTCAATAGCTGAGTATTTTGAATTTATTTTAGGGTTAGCAAAAAATGAAAGTTATCTTAATATACTTGATTTAAGTGGCTTACCAGCTGAAGTAAGAGCTGTGTGTGTAGGGGTTATATCAAGACTATGTTTTGATTTCAAATATTGGGATTTAGATCCTGAAAATATCCCTCTAAACTTAATCTTAGAAGAAGCACACACCTATATCCCAGAAGATAGTGATTTAAAGTTCAATATTTCAAAAGAGCGGGTTGAAAGAATTGCTAAAGAAGGCAGAAAATATGGTATTGGTTTGACGGTCGTAACTCAACGACCATCCAATGTTTCTACTACAGTATTATCTCAATGTGGTACGTACATAGCACTCCGACTTACCAATGACCTTGACCAAAATAAGATTAAGAGATTATTGCCTGATACATTGGCTGGTCAAGTAGATTTCTTACCCAGCCTTCGAGATGGTGAGGCATTCGTTTCTGGGGATTCAATTAATTTACCAAGAAAAGTTCAATTTCGAGTTCCTAACCCAATGCCTAGAAGTAATGATGTTAGGTACCATAAATCTTGGACGATAGGAAAGCCTAGCAATTTTTCACTAAAGGAATTAGTTGACTCTTGGCATAAACAGGATAAATCTAAGTGAAAATTGATTCTATAAAGCTTTGTGGCTGGCGCTCATATGACTTAAATGGTATCCATATAGAGGGTTTGAAGTCAATGAACCTAATAATTGGGCCAAATAACTCTGGGAAATCTAATTTAGCCAAATATTTTTATTACTTAAAAAGTATAGCGTCGGAAGAATTATCTAAAGGTGGGGCCATTTCAGTGGCAACTGAACTTGATGAAAGTCAGACATGGAGTTGGAAAAAAGAAAAAATAGCCTGCGAGATTTTACTTTCAAGCGATAATGCATTTATAGATGAATCTAAGGCTTCATATAAAGTAAGTGAGCATCAGATTGCTCTTTCTTGTTGTCATGATGTTATCGCAAACACATCAGTTTTAAACATGAAGGTTGGAGGGAAACCAATTTTCAATGACAGTAATTTAATTTGTTCTGATCTAGAGAGCGAAAAGTGGGTTGACCCAACCGACGACATAGCAGGGTTTAACGATAACAATTTTTATTGGAATCATTTCTTAAACTCAATGGTATTTGTTGATCCAATTCGTCACCACTCTAGAAATTCAGATAATTCTCAAAGCTACTATTTTGATGGTGCCTTAATCATTAAGGAGCTTAACAAGCTAAGAGTTGATAAAGCAAACCCGTCATATTGGGCTGGTTATAAAAAACAAATTAAAGATTGGTTAACCGACATACTATCTGAAGTGGTAATTAATATCGACATTGTTGAAAATGAATTACGTCTTGAGTTTCAATCAGGCTTAACCTTTTCACTCGATGAGTTAGGAACAGGTGTTTCTCAAATTGTAATGTTGCTTTCACACCTTTGGATCAATAAAGATGTTCATTTAAATGTCTTTTTAGAAGAACCAGAAGCTAACTTGCATCCTGAATCAGTGGTTAAACTTGTCAATATATTCGAAAAAGAATTAGTGAACCATAGGTTTTTTATCACTACTCACTCACCTTCGCTAATTGACTGTATTAATGATAACTGGGCTGTGTACAGAACTTTAAAATCACAAAATGGGGCAAGTTCAATTACCCCAAATGACAATATAATCAAACACTACGAAACATTAGATGCGTTGGGAGTAAAAGCATCTCAAATCCTTCAAGCCAATACCGTACTCTGGGTTGAAGGACCCAGTGACAGAATTTATTTGAAAAAGTTGATTGATATATTTTCAGATGGTGAATTGCAAGAGGGGAAAGACTATTCCTTCTTATATTTTGGAGGTACAAACCTAGCATCTTTCACTGTTCTTGATGATTTGGATCAGAATCTGATCAATATTTTAAGCACAAGCAGAAAAGCTTATTTGATAACTGATTCTGATTGTTCTTCACAAACAAGCCGAGATAGCGAGACTTTTAAAACTTATTTAAGCTCTATGCTAGGTAGAGTTCAAGCTGCTAATGCTGACAATACAGGTTTAGATTCATCTGTAGAAGATTATGTAAAAGTTTGGATTACGGAAGGTCGTGAAATTGAAAATTATATCTGTAAGGACTTGTTATTTGGGGTTTTAACGGAGCAAGGATTCAAACGTGAGTCGATCGGTAAAGGTGAAGAACGAAAGGAGCTGGAATTAACTATTACTCAATCATCTGATTTTATTTTTGAAAAGTTTAATTCATTCGACAAAGCTATTTCCGATTATTATCAATATCAAGATCAAACTCTGCTTGATGAATCGACAATTAAAAACATCGCTTTAAGTTATGCAAATAAGAAAGTTCCGATTGCGAAAGCAATAGTTAAAAAATTAACAAAGACTCATTGCTCAATACTTGATCTAGAAAGTCAGATGGAACATTTGGTTGCGTTTATTAATAAATAACATAATCGGTATAGGCCATTTAATCAGGTAGTCGGAGGTATCTAGCCTCCTCACCACAGGGCGGTCCATTTAGAACACCTAACTAAACTTTCTGGTTAGCTTCTTATTTCGAGAGTGAGCTGCGCTCAATTAATTAGTGAACATAATCCCGCTTTCTTAAGATAGTCATTACTTATGATGATGTGAAGCGTAAGTTTTAGAGCTTAAGCACTAATCCGTTTATGTCCAAAAGTGAGTTAAGAGAGCTTTACACCTTTAGTCATCAACTGAAAAGCTAGTAGATCATACTAGGCTAACAGAAAACACCTATTCCCCATCGAAGTTGCCGAAGGTATTGAAGTCAATCGCGTGAGCGAGGCAGGATGCCGAGGTAGCCTTAGTAGAGCCATGGACGGCGATTCTGAGGCGATAGCGATTGTCGAAAATAATTGAGGCTCGTATCTAATGCATGTAACTTCGTCGGGGCGTCATGGTGGATGCAAGGAGGATAAGGACGAGCAGTCCTCCTTCTGGGGTGTGGGCGAAGCGCCACGACTTTTATCAAGCACCCTTGATTGCTTAAAACGCTTTAGAGGTTTTCGAACTAAAAGCTTTAAGTCACTTTTGCCCAGAAACAAGTCAGCTAATGCAGAATGTATCGTATAAGCATAACTTTTTAAAAAGCTCGAATCTCACCTCGAAGGTCGACGCTTTCACGAAGAACAAGAAGAACACAAAGAATGCCAAGGTAAAGAGTCTACTAGACCTTGGTTGTTGCTTTTCTCCGTGAGCTTCGTGTCCTCTGTGGTGAATTGCTTTATCTACTATTTAAAGCACGCCACGGCGCTTTTGATCACGCTCAATCGACTCAAACAGTGCGGTAAAGTTACCTTCACCGAAGCCGAGATTATTTTTACGCTGGATGATCTCGATAAAAATTGGCCCAAAAAGATTCTTAGTAAAGATCTGCAGTAGGTAACCATCTTCATCGCCGTCGACCAGAATTTGGTGATGCTTAATGCGGTCACGATCTTCGGTTACCTGTGGCAACTTGTCGAAAATGGTGTCGTAATACTCAGGAATAATATCTAAGGTTTGAATCGATGTGCCTTCCATCGCATCGAGTGAACCAACAATATCGCGGCTTCTAAAGGCAAGGTGCTGTACACCTGGACCGTCGTATTCACGTAAGTATTCATCAATCTGATTTTTGTCGTTGCCTTTACCTTCGTTGATCGGAATACAGAAGCTGCCATCGGGTGAGCGCAGCGCGTAAGAGATAAGCGCGGTTTGCGAGCCTTTAATGTCAAAGTAACGCACTTCGGTAAAGCCAAAGATATCTTTATAGAAATTTGACCAGTACTCCATGGTGCCTTTGTAGACATTGTTGGTAAGGTGGTCGACTTCGATAAAGCCTTTCTCCTCAACAATAACTTGCTCGTCTAGATCGTCAAAATCTGTGGCATAGATATTATCGTTTTCGCCGAAGGTATCGATAAAGTAAATTAAGCTATCGCCAATGCCATAAATTGCAGGGTAAGGCATATCTTTTGCTGCATCATCTGCAGGTTTTGCACCACGAGCAACGGCATTTTCGAACGCAAATTGGGCGTCTTCTACACGCCAGCCCATTGAACATATTGCCGGACCATGGCTCTTGGCAAACTCTGCTGAAAACCCTTTACGTTCGGTATTCAATAGAAAGTTAATATCGTTTTGTTTGTAGTACAAAATCTCTTTGGACTTTGACTTTTTCAACAATGAAAAGCCGAAATCAATAAAGACCTGATGCATAAAGTCTTGTTCGGGTGTTGCAAACTCAGTGAATTCGATACCGAGTAGACCCAGTGGGTTTTGTTCGCTTGCCATTGTTATATCCTCTGTCAATTTGTTGCTACATACCAGCCACTCTGTCGATGGCTTCTGATGATGGCTTAAAGTCTTGAAAAATCGTTTTGTTAGCTTTCAATCCAAGAGCGGTTGTAGTCGTTACTCATGCAATGCTTTACATGTTCCGTTAGTTTCAGTGGGGCGAAGGTATCGACCATCACTGCGTATTCGTAAGTTTCTGTTTTGCCAATTGAGGCCTCCGTGCGGCCCGGTTGCGGCCCGTGAGGCACACCTTTTTGGTGTAGGGTCATGAAGCCTGCTTCTATGCCCGTACGGCTCATAAAGTCACCGTCGACGTAATACAGCACTTCGTCACTGTCGATATTGCTGTGATAGTAAGGTGCGGGTATCGATTCTGGATGGAAGTCATAGGGGCGCGGCACAAAGTTACAGATCACAAAGTTGTGAGCGCTAAACACTATGTGGTCAGACGGCGGTAGGTGGATTTTGCCTACCTTAGGTGCGTACTCTTGAATATTGAAGGCCCAAGGGTACACACAGCCGTCCCAGCCCACTAAATCATATGGGTGCCACTCAAGTGATGTCAGTTGATACTTATCGCCAAATTTGCAGATAAGCGGGAAGTCGCCTTTCTCTACGATGGCGTCTTCTAGCTCAGGTGTACGAATGTCACGTTCGCAATAAGGAGCTGATTCAAGCATCTGGCCATATTCATTACGAAAATGCTTTGGTACTTCCACCATGGATGAAGACTCGATAACAAATAATCTGACATTGCTATAGTCATCAAATTTTAGCTGGTAAGTGGTGCCGCGAGGGATCACTAAGTAGTCCCACTTTTTCACTGCAAGTGCACCGTATTCACTGTAAAGGGTGCCTTGGCCCTCGTGAACGAACACTACTTCATCTGCGTAGGCGTTACGGTAGAATTCATCACACTCTTCGCTGACCTTTGCCGTGTACATGGCGACATCATTATTAAAGAATATCTTGTTACGGCTACTAAAAAAGTTGCCACCGCAATCAGCTTGCTTGGTATCTAACTTATAGTTTTGTACTAATGAGTCTTGCCAGTCTTCGCCATGAGACAAGCTATAGGGGCTCACTGCTAATGCCTTGGTTGGCATGTTGTGATGGTACTTATTGGAATAGATGTTGGAAAAGCCATGGGTGGAGAATAGCTCTTCACGGTAGAGCTCTCCATTGTCTTTTTTAAAGGTGATATGGCGCTTAGCGGGCACAATACCTTGCTTCACATAAGATGGCATATTCGCTTTCCTTCGGCGCTCAAGCGCACGCATTAAAATAATAATGTGATCTAGGTTCAATTTAGTTGCTTGAATGAACAAAAAAAAGAATAATAATTAGCCTAACTTAATCATATTTTTAGATGGTAATTTATTGTTTACGTCGGAGGGGCTAAATGCGTATTGATGTTGATGCTTTTAAAGTGCTGCAAGTGTTAGTTGAAGAAGGCAGCTTTGCTAAGGCAGCCGAGCGCCTTCACAAGGCACAATCAGCGGTGAGCTACCAAGTTAAAAAGCTTGAGCAGCATCTAGGTGTAAACCTTTTTTGTCGGGATCAGTATCGAGCAGAGTTAACCCCTGAGGGAAAAGTTATCTTGGCCGAGGGACAAAGGTTACTGCAGTATCTGGCAAATATTGAACATCTAGCCAGCCGATTTAGCGAAGGCTGGGAGCCTAAGCTTGAAATTATCATCGACGGGGCATTGCCGATGAAACCTATTATGAGAGCATTGAAGCGACTTTCTGAGCAACAGATCCCTACTAAAGTGCAGCTTAATATGGAGTTTCTTGGAGGCGTTCAAGATAGGTTCGAGCGAGACAGTGCCGATCTTATGTTGGTAAAAGACTATCGTACTGGCCCAAGTTACCGTCCTCAGGCTTTACCGCCGATCACCAGTGTTTTAGTCGTCAGCGCAGAGCATCCGCTTGCTCAAGAAAAGCGGCTCAGTTTATTTGAGTTACAGCAACATGTGGAGCTAACCATTGAAGACTCATCGCCTGATAAACACTACCGTGACGAGTTACAGTTTGGTGGCGATAAGGTGTTCTACCTTTCAGGTTTTATCATGAAGAAGAATGCACTTTTGATGGGGCTAGGTTTTGGCTGGATGCCAGACTTTCTAATCGAAAAAGAGCTTAGTAGTGGCGAATTAGTCGAAGTGGACTTTAGCGGAGGTAATCGCTATAGCTTCACTCCTCAACTGGTTTCAACCATGGAGCGGCCTCTTGGGCGAGCGGGACGTTTGTTCACTGAATTGGTAATGGAAGAGTGTAGGAGTGAGACTAACTTAGTTTAACTTAACCTTAGTTTAGTTTAGTTTAGTTTAGTTTAGTTTAGTTTAGTTTAGTTTAGTTTAGTTTAGTTTAGTTTAGTTTAGCGAGCCATTGCAGATTGCATGGAGAAATGCGATACGGTTTTTATTTTGCAATGTATTCTGACAGGAGTTTGAGCCACCAGCCCCTGTAATTCACTTCTGTTTATCTCTGCTCAACTATAGCCAAGATCATTTAAGAGTATTAACTCACTGAGATTACGCTTTATAGGGCGCATCTGTTTGTTAAGTTTGGGTTCAGTCTCCTTCAATTAGAATGAGCTTATCAAAACTTGGTACAGCAAATGCAACCTTAACAGTATGGCCCATAGGGCTGCAATTGAAGTTAAAGGCACTCAGGTACCAAGGTTAGCTGGAGGTTTAAGATGAATAACTCTACTTTACAAGGTTACGTGGCGAGCCTATACACTCAGTACGCGAAGGATCTTAAATTAGGTGAGCATTATGTTTCAGATAAGCGCTTGCAAGAGTTTGTTAGCGAGCTAGAAATTAGCGGTATTTTGTTAGCACAGTTTAACTGGGATGAATGGTATCAAAATAGCCATTTAGTGGACCGCCCTGAGTATATCGCCGATGCATCATTCTATGAATGTCAGTTACTGTTAACGGCAATGGCGCGCCTCGATAGGTTCAGTCCTGGCATATTAAGTAATATGCGATGCCAAGGGGTATTAATTGCCATTCTAGAGCGCTTTCAAACCCTTTATTATAAGCAAGCCGTTTGAAAAGATAATGTTATGTGATGCTATAAATTGAAAGCAGCTAAACTGATTAGCTTAGGCAGAAGAGCTTAAACAAAAGAGCTTAGACACAAGAACTTAAACAGAAAGAGCCGCATTTAGCGGCTCTTTCTGTTTACTGATGATACAAGCTTGATTTAGTCCTCGAAAGGAACAGGGCGGGGCGTGTTCTTGTTCGATGGCGGTAGGATAGGCAGCACGATTTGTGGTTGCTCACCAGTTAGAGAGTTGAGGAATGCCACCATCTCTTTCACTTCTTTATCCGACAGTTTTTGCCCAAGCTGAATGTCAGCCATGGTGTTAACCGCTTCTTCGAGATCCCAAACACTGCCGTCGTGGAAGTACGGATAGGTCAGCTCGATGTTACGTAGCGTAGGCACTTTGAATACAAACTTATCGGCTTCCTTACCTGTCACGCCTTTTCTGCCAGTCGCTGGATTATTTGTATGGAATGGCTTAACCAGTCCCATCTTCATATACATGGTGCCGCCCACTGCTGGGCCGTTATGACAGCTCACGCAGCCTTTGTCTTTAAACAATTGATAACCGGCCTTAGCTTGGTCGCTAATCGCAGCTTTGTCACCTTGAAGATACAGATCGAATGGTGCATTCGGAGTGACTAAGGTTTTTTCAAACTCAGCAATCGCATCGGTGATCATATCGATGCTGACTTCTTTCGAGTCATAGACTTTTTCGAAGCGTGCTTGATACGCAGGCATAGAGCGTACGGTATCGACAGCTAACTCATGACTAAAGCCCATCTCTTTCGGGTTGGCAATCGGCCCACCTGCTTGTTCTTTAAGATCTTTAGCTCGGCCATCCCAGAACTGTGCTAGGCCATATTCGGCATTTAGCACGGTTGGAGAGTTAATAGGGCCTTCTTGCCAGTTATGACCAATAGATGTTGGCAGTGCATCCACGCCACCGGTAGATAAGTTGTGGCAAGAGTTACAAGAAATGAAGCCTGATTTTGATAATCTTGGTTCAAAGAATAACATCTTTCCAAGTTCTACTTTCTCATGGTTAGTGATAACCGCCGCAGGGATGATTTCAATAGGTTCGTTAGCGGCATTTACACCGACAGATAATGTCGAAAGTAGCGCGATGGACAGTAAACTAAGCTTATTCATAATGGCCTCAAGTAAACATTGCAGTTTGTAGGGTTAATTTATGAGGCAATAATAATGAGCTTTTGAATAATAATATAACGCTTTGTTTCGATTAAGACTATCGTGGATTTGGATTGATTTTTTGCGATAAAGATCGCAGACAGCCTACCTAATGATAGGTAGGTTGGGCTTAGGGTAAAGTTCTACTGCTTGTCTTAATTGATATAAGCGTTCAATCGAGATAAAGAACGGTTAACATGATCCAAGTAGCTAACTATTTTCTACTCAATCTACGAAGTAAAATCTTTCTATCTATCCAGCGAGCGGTTTTACTCATATGAGCTTGGCTTTTTTTAAGCCAACGGCGTGCCCATGAATACTCTAAGCTGAGAACTGCTAGCCCGATAGGGAGTAATAACCAAGCGGGACCTGGAAGGACAAGTAATAATGCGCCTGCCAGTGTTAGGCTGGCACCAACAAGTGTAATAACTGCTTTTTTTATCATTTTGTTACCTTTTTCCTCGTTAGCGATTATTTCGACCTCTTATCAGTGTAAACCAAAGCAAAAGTAATCATTTGTGTTAATTGTAACAAAGACTCCTGCTCAATCATCTCGCTTAGATAGCGCAGACACCACGACAGATCTAGCTTGTAGGTTTGGTGTTATCACAGGTTTTGACTAAAATCTTGGGTAGGTTAAGTTAAAACTCTTACTGAGCGGCAAATATTCATTATCGGCTTTAGCAGTAAGTAAAAGGCGGTATGTGATCTCGGGTATAAGGCTGTTAAAGAAGTGCAGAGCAGTTTCAGTTAGCTTTTGTAGAAGGCTAGCAAGAGTTATCTTGTGCCTGTTTTTTATCCTCTTCTCTTGCAATATACATGCAGATACCCTGTATTTAACTTCATTGCATTGGCCGCCTTTCGCTGGAGAGCGGCTACAAAATCAGGGGGCTTGTATTGCTGTCACTAAGGCGGCACTCGAGGCTACTGGGCATACTGTTGTCGTTGACTTCTTTCCTTGGAGCCGTGCAGTAAGAATGGCGTCACGAAACGATTCTAAATACTTAGGTTACCTTCCAGAATATAGCTACCCCACAGATAAGTTTGTTTTCTCCCAGCCTATGGGGCGAAGTGTTTTAGGTCTGGTCGAACAAAAATCCTATCCTGTTAGCTGGACTCAGCAAAGTGATTTGAATCATTACACCATTGGCGTGGTTCAAGGGTACGTTAATACCCATGAGCTTGATGAGATGATGACTCAAGGAAGCCAGCCATATGAGGCCGTTGCATCAGATCTACATAACCTGAATAAGGTCGCTACGGGGCGAATCGATGCGGCGGTTATTGATGAGCATGTGCTGAAATATCTGCTCGCCCAGCCCAATATGGCGCATGTTAGGAATAAATTGCAGTTTAATAAGAAGTTATTAACTTACAAAGAGCTATTCGTTGCGTTTAAAAATAACAAAGAGGGACGCATGTGGCGAGACCGCTTCAATCAAGGATTGGCTCAAATAGACGTGCAACAGATCTTAGAACAAAATATGCAACGCTAGGTTGAACGAGTATGACTGGCAATGCTATTTGAGTAAATTGTTTCTCACTCAAGAATTTTGGACTGGTGAATTGTGAACTAAATTGTGGACTTAATTGTGAACTAATGGATTTCGCAGTCACTCCTCTCACAGAATGATATCGGAGTTATGATGGCTACTGTGGTGTTAATTCGAGGCTTGATGCGCGATAAACGTCACTGGCATAATTTTGCTGAGTTGCTGCAAAAAAGTCTATCTGACAGACATAGTGTTATTGCGTTAGATACCTTAGGTAATGGGGATTTGGTTAACAGCCTCAGTCCGTTAACCATCGATGAGTATGCCCGGGAGCTACTAGAGCGCTTAAACTACGATAGCAGTTACAATAACAGTAGCGATAACAGCGACGATAAGTATAACAACTGTTATTTGGTTGGGTTATCTATGGGGGGCATGATAGCGCTGCAGATGGCCAGCTTGCAGGAGCGAGCTTTAGGCTTAGCAAGTGATAAAAGTGATAAAAGTGATAAAAGTCATAACAGAATAAAATCTGTGGCGGTGATTAATGCTAGCGCCGCCAATCTATCTCCTTGGCATGAACGTTTTAGGTTTGGCGCTTTATTCACGGCGTTTAAACGTAGAATGAAAGGAGCAAACATCAGTGCTGTAGAGGCTTGTATTATTGCCTTAACCAGCTCAACTCAGCGGCAAAATATCAAGCTGGTCCTTAGCTGGAGTCAATATCGCGCTGTAGCATGCACGAGCTTATTCAATGGACTACGTCAGCTATGGGCTTGTAGACAGTTTATGAGCCCTGTAGCGCTATCTGTGCCAATCACTGTGCTATGTGGGAGAGAAGATAAACTGGTCAGCCCTGATTGCAGCAAAAAGCTTGCTCGATACTATCAAAGCAAGCTTATTGAATTTAACTTTGCTGGTCATGACTTAAGTTTAGATAGCCCTGAAAAGCTCTGTCAGGAGCTTATCGAGAGCTTCTCACTTAAACCTTAAACGTAAAAATTAAGCTTTTGCAACGACCGTTTGTCCGATAGGCGTTAGGCTCAAAATGGCTAACTTAAGGTGCTGTAGGGCAAATGGGATACCGATAATAGTCACTGCACAGGCTAATGCATGGGCGATATGACCGATTGCTAACCAAATACCAAAAAACAGGAACCAGATAATATTACCTAGCATACCAAAGCTGCCGGTTCCTATGTCTTCATTACCGGTCAATGTGCGCCTGTTGATAGAGTCTTGCCCGAAAGGCCAGAATGTCATTTCGCCTATGACAAAGCAGGCTCTGCCAAATGGGATCCCTATGATACTGATAAAGCAGAGTAGCCCTGCAAACCACCATGCGAGTCCCATCACAAATCCACCTAAAACAAACCAAGCAATATTAAACACTAAACGAAGAACTGCCATTAATGGCTCCTTATAATTTTCCATACAGGCTCTTAGCCTATTAGGTATAAGCTATTTTCGTGCCAATGTGTAACTCGTTGTATTTACAGTAATATGTTGTTTTAAACTTGTGTAAGGTAAGGTTTTTGACTAACAGTTAGTGATTTCAACACGATTATTAGTATTTTACATCCAAATCTGATCCTCACTTTCACTCTGTTGCGGCTAGGAACTTGCTGTCAGTCTCTTAATTGAATCAAATGATTACACTGAAAAAGGCTAAGGGTTTAGAATAGCGATATTGAAACTGATAGATAAATTATCGTTTAGCCAGTATTACAGAAACAGAAAATGAGTACGTAAAATTGAAACTAGACAAACATTTGAGTGAGTAGCCCGTGTTAGTGAATACCCCTGTAGAAAGCATCAATTTTAATGGCTGTCAGATCTATGTGAAGCGGGACGATCTATTAAGCGAAGCGTTTTCCGGCAACAAGGCGCGTAAATTTGCGTATTTTCTCGATAATGATGTTACCGGAAAGCGTGTATTAGTCGGTCATGGCTCACCTGTAGCAAATTCTCTTTACTCTATGTCTGCACTCGCAAAACTTAAAGGCTTACAGCTGGATTTCTATGTCGACCATATTGCTGAGCAAGTCTTGCTATCGACAGTGGGCAACTATGCCGCGGCGATTGCTAATGGTGCTAATGTTATCGATCTCTCGAAGGCTTCAGATAGACAAGAGTTAAGCTGCATTGAGTATATCGAGCAAAAAGTACTGCCACTGCGTGATGACTTGTTATTTGTGCCTGAAGGCGGGCGCTGTGAATATGCAAGATACGGTGTGCATAAGCTGGCGCAAGAAATTATAAACTGGGTTAGCGATGAAGAGCTAAGTGAGCTGCGAGTCTTTTTACCCTCAGGCACTGGCACGACAGCAGTGTTTCTCAGTGAATACCTTGTCTTACATGCACCTCATATCCAAGTGTTTACCTGCGCCTGTGTTGGGGACTCTGACTACCTTAAGCAGCAATTTACTTACCTAGTAGCAGATGACAGTTTTCATCCACAGATTGTTGAATTAGACAAGAAATACCATTTTGGTAAGTTGTATAAGCCTTTTTTCGATATGTATAAAAAGATCTGTGCTTCAGGTATTGAATTTGAACTGCTTTATGATCCCCTTGGATGGATGTGTGTCGAGAAGTTGCTAAACAGCGAGGCGAACGTACCTATGCTGTATATACATCAGGGCGGCTTACTGGGTAACGCGACTATGTTACCAAGATACCAACGTAAATATGGTAAAGAGTGAGCGGAGCAGGTTGATTTAACGTTGAAGTTTCCACTTGGCTGGATGTGCGTCGAGAAGTTGCTAACCAGCGATGCGAACGTCCCCATGCTGTATATACATCAAAGCGGCTTACCGGCTAACGCAACTATGCTACCTAGATACCAACGTAAATACGGTAAAGAGTGAGCAGAACTGGGTGATTTAACTTTGAAGTTTCCACTTGGCTGGATGTGCGTCGAGAAGTTGCTAACCAGCGATGCGAACGTCCCCATGCTGTATATACATTAAAGCGGCTTACTGGGTAGTGCGACAATGATACCAAGCTACCAATATACCAACGTAAATACGGTAAAGAGTGAGCAGAACAGGGTGATTTAACTTTGAAGTTTCCACTTGGCTGGATGTGCGTCGAGAAGTTGCTAAATAGCGAAGCGAAAAAACCTATGCTTTATATACATCTGGGTGGCTTACTGGGTAATACGGCAATGATACCAAGCTATCAAGCTATCAAGCTATCAAGATACCAATATACCAATATACCAAAGTAAATACGGTTACGAGTGAGCATAATAGAATGATTTAACGGTGAAGTTTCCATTTGGTTAGGCTTAATACCTTTAGTGGTACTGCCTAACTCAAATGAATTGACTAAATAGCTGAGTAGATGTTTCAGTCCTATTCGTTTGTCTATAGAAGACAAACATTCGATACGAGTGAGAGGAGGTGTATCGAAGAGTCAGTTTTACTTTTATAGCTTATTTATTACCAGACAATAACCACTTCATAAATGATAGCGCTTCGGTACGCTTAGAAAATGTCTGTTTATTTTTGCCTCGACTGTCAGTAAAGGCGATTGATGTTTTGTTGACTGAAATTGAGTCTACTGGAAAGTTTACGGTAATTTCATGTCCATTTACTAGGTATGACATATGGTCACACTCCTTATATTTTTAGCCACCCATTATAGGTAGTGTTTTTTAACAATAAGATATCCTTAGCATTTTTGCGAAAGATGAATTTTAAGTTCCATGTGAGATTACTCATCTTTTTATGCTTATACAAGTCGCTTGTGTTCAATAAACGATGTAAATATGTATGCGACGTCGCAAAATTTACATAAAATCAAGCTATTTAAGTTAAGCATAAAGTTATGACAGTGAGATTACTGCCAATAAAGATGGTTGAACCTGTTGAGATAACGCTTATGTGGGGGATCAAACGACGAATCGTGGATTTTACCAAAAGGCGGAAATGACTATCTAAAAGGGTCTATCTTAAAAACTGCGCGAATTATATTCAGTAATAAATCAATGTCAATAGATTTTTGCTTATTATTATCTCAATAATTAGTTTAGTTTTGCGTTAGCAGTTTGTTAAAGTGTAGGCGGTGCAAGCCGTAACCCTAAGGGGACGTACTTTTGAATGGAGTCTTTATGCCGCGAATTTTCTATTTCTTCCTGCTACTAATCATGTTTTCTACCTCATTCTCATCCTATGCAACGGGGATAATATCGGTAGCGACTAAAACGCAGCAAACGACTGAAGAGTCGGAACCCCAGTTACCAAAGCAGGAGAGTTTTGACTATAAAGACAGTCTATTTCGAGATACTCCAAGAGGCACCCTTGCGGGGCTTTTTGAGGCTGCGTTTGAGCAAGACTATGACAAAGCCGCTAAGTATTTAGATCTACGATATCTCCCAGAAAGCATGGATGCAGAGCTTGGTCCTGAATACGCCAAACAGTTGATTGCAATTATTGAGCGTAATATTTGGGTTAATTTACAAGAGGTCGATGATACGCCGAGTGGCCGCAGTAATGACCAACTGCCAAATTATCGGGATGCCTTTGGTCGAGTCGAAGTCAAAGGTAGTGAAATCACCTTATTGCTGCAAAAGGTACCCAATAAAGAGTTAGGCTCTATTTGGAAGATCTCTAATGCAACCATTGCAAAAGTACCTCTGTTATACAGTGAATTGGGCTATGGGCCCGTAGTCGAATGGTTCGTACAGCACATTCCTCAAGGGCATTTATTCAAGTTAAATCTCTGGGAATGGGCGTTATTGGTTTGCTATCTAATATTGGCTTTGCTGGTGGTCATTCCTATTACTTGGGTGGCTAAGAAGCTGATATTGCGCAGTGATTATCAGTATAAAGAAGACGTTGCTCACCTTGTGATTGGACCCGCTCGTCTGCTTATAGCCTTGTTACTCGTAAAAGGTTGGATGGCGCATACCACGTTATCGGCAAACGTGATTGAAGTGGTTAATACTGGCGTTTTATTGTTAATCGCGGTGATTTGGTTTATCTGGTCTCTGGCAATCTAATCACATCTATCAAATCTCAATTAATGTTACACGTGTTGCCAGTAAAGGGTTTTACTGGTGTAACAAAAATATGACTTAAACTCATTGTCTCTCCATTCATATAACACCAATAAGTTAACTTTGTTACTAACTGTCGACTAACAATACAGTTTGATCAGATATGTACCTCTTTTAAGTTTCCCATAACGATATAAGCTTTAAAGTTTAATAATGTTGAGGCTCATTGATACTAACAAGGCTGCAACAAATGAATAAAGATTGATCAATCTCAGAAACGTGTTTGGACAGAAATTAGTTCGTGATAAAGCAGTCAAGATTATGAGTCTCATTAGGGAAAGTGGATATACGGTAACGCCTTGTTATGCGTTCACTCCCCAAGCACCCAATTTACTACGTTGTTTTGGTAATCCTTACTTGACTGTTGAAGCAAAGGCTCCTTGTTGAGCAGTGACAAAATTACAGAAATAGTGTAATCACCAGCAGCAACCTCTTGAATAAGTTGGATCACCTGAGATTTAAAGTTGCTCTCATCAATTTTTGTATCCAAGCACCCAGTTAAACCAATAGTTAAACTATGAGCTATTTCATTTCTCGCTTCTCTCGCAGCATGGAGGATATCTTTTACGGCATCAGCTATCGGAAGTGATTCAATATTTTTATATAGAACTCGGAATTTACCTATCAATTCTGTCGCATAAGCCTCGAATTCCTGTCTATCAACGACCATTACAAACGAGTTTTTTAGTTCAAGATATTTCGATGTATGATCGCACAAGTAATCAAAACGAGTTGCAACTATCAAACAACGTCCAAGTATTGCCTGTAGTTCTTCCGTATTTTCTGTAATTTCAAAATCATCTAAAAAGATATCTGGACTCACAATTTGCCCCTGACGCCGCATTAAGGTGTGAGCAACGCAACCACTGAACTTAACCATACCACTTTAAACACGAAACCCAACGATGGAATTAAAAATGCCAAGCTTTGGGAGTCACTCTTAAATGCTTGTTAGCTGAATTTTAACGCTTATTTACATTTATTTGATACAAAGCTTCTCCTAACATATCTGAGAAGTTCAGGTCGCTCATAGGAGCTATGTCTATTTTAGTCATAGATTGTAACGTCACGATACTCATTGCTTGACTGATTTCATCACCTATTTCAGAGTGTTGTGATAAGTTATCAAAAATACGATTACTCGCATCAGGATGAGTACCTTTAAAGCAAGATTTAGAATCTAGCTCTAAGCTCTGAATTGCTAACAATGCGATAGTTATACCAACAATACGTTTTTTTGATTCTGCTGCTATAGTAGAAGAACTTAGTATCCAATTGGTACTATATAAGTCAGCATCTTTTTCTTCTTGTATTGACAAGGTATTAATTTCTAGAGAACTATGACCTAACTCAATATGTGCAATTTCATGCCAAATAATCCATCCTAAAGCACAAAGGAATATTTCCGTTGCTACCTCCTGATCAATTTCCTCAACACTTATTAAAGCGCTAAAGTTTTTATTTGGGTCATAACTTTCCGCATATAGACTTTCTTTCAAATATTCAGTTAACTGACTTGTTCCAGCATAACCATTAATAGTTTCCAAGTCTAAGTTTTGTTCACCATTCAATTGTGCCTGAGCGTATGCTTGATAAAGTAACCAAGCTTTCAAACTAAACGTCCATAAATACTCCAAGCCGCCATAAGGGATCTTTATAACCTTTGTTTTTGTGTTAACACGAAAAGTAAAGCCTGACTCTTTCAAAAAAAGTAGCGAAAAGTCATGCTTGTTAGATAACTCCACTAGCTTACTTTCATTCTCAGGTGCAACTCGCGATGCAACTGCTGACATTAATTCAAAATGCTCTCTTGTAAACAATGTATTGCTTCCTCTGAACTATGCTAATTCTGCTAACGCCGCGTTAAGGTGTGAGCAAGCCACCACTTAACCTAACTATGCCACCTTAAATACGAAACCCAACGTGGAATGAAAAATACCATGCGTTGGGAATCTGTCTTAAACGCTTTGTTAAGTGCGATTACGAAGCTTGTCGAAAAGCTCTTTATCACGTTCTGTAAATTCTTTTCTTATTGAAACTGCGATCTTTTCAGCATCATTAGCGAAAGTATCAAGCTCTGTTTTAGTCATGACGGTTACTGAGGTCGAAACTCTTTCAGGATGATAAGAACTAAAATTGAAACAACTACGCTGTACTTCCTGAAGTTCCAACTCACCTGAGTCATTGAGAGAACATTCAAACAATGGAGAATCCACAACAATAACTGGAAAACAGTAGCACAACCTATCAGGCAAATCGTGAGTACGGTCTTGGATATAACCCAAACATGCTTTTATCACTCCAACAGCTGCACTATAGGCAGGATCATGATCACCTCCCATCGCTTGCCGAAAATCGTAGCCAGCATATTTTGACGTCTCTGTATAATCACGGATATGTTCCAACCCATGATCCATCAATTTGTCCACAAAAGCTTCTCTTCCTTTATCTGAAGCAATACAAAATGAATTTAGTCTGTGGTAACTATCTGACAATACTTCACCTTTGAGTACAACCCACGGTTTTTTAGAAGCTTTACATTCCATGACAAAAGAAACATCGGTTATGCCTGTGCTATTTTGGTCAATATGTATTGCCAATACATCGATTTCTCTGCCTTTGTCGCTATCATAATCTTTGTAACAATGAGATTGATACACATCAAAACTATGCTTTCTGAAACTAAGAGCTGTTTTCATTTCTAGCGGAAAGCCTGTCTTATTCATCCAGTCTAGAACTTTATTCGACAACATTTAATTATTTCCTCTTAGCAACTAACGCCCTCTTTGGGTATGAGTAACGCAATACCGCTACTTCCGCATACAACCTTAAACACTAAACACAACGCATAGTAAAAATTCCACGTATTGCGAATCCCTCTTGAACGGTTTGTTATGAACGTATTCAACTCATGCGATATTACTCATCGAGCTTTGTTGGCAAATCGACCGGTATTTCAAATTGAACACGATGAGCTGTATGAGATTCATCATGGCTTTTAGCCCCGCCCCCGATTGAAAGGACAGCTAGCTTCGCCTTAGCGCTAGTATCCACACCTGAGCTTTCTTTAACCTGTAGTGCGATATCGAATTTGATTGTTTGTTTATCAGGCCTTATCTTAAATTTTTGTGAGCTAATATGACTGCCATTACATGCTTGATATTCAGTATCAACACTCGCTGGATTAACTATACCGCCAAGAGTTTCTACTTCCTCGGAAGCATCTTTAACACCTTTGGCAATCTGCACTAAGGTTTCTTTTATGTATTCATCTAACTGCATTTTCACTCCGAGTTCATAACAACTTATTAGTGCGCATGCGCGTATGTTTGGCAAAACACGCATGCATATTTAACAACCTATCATTTAAGACCTGCCAAATTAAAGACTTTGATTTATAAGAACTATATCAGAGTGATGCTGGATAAACGAGCATAAGAATTTGCAGGGTGAGTATTGATATTAAGGTTGAATCGAAAGCTATAAATGACTGCTATTTATTGATGAGCATAAGTAGGTAAATAAGCTCGTCACTACTCTGAACAGCTTATTGCCTGTAACTAATAAAGAGGCAATAGAAGTTAGATATCAAACCTCTATTGCCTAAAGTCGTACAACAATTTTCGGTGTAGATATGGCAGCGGGCTTCGATGAAAAGGATGTCATCTCAGCGTTTCAAGGCTGTATCTGCATATACTCCAGCTACTGCGATTTCTAGCATCAATAAACCTGTCTGATTCATCAAGTTCATTATACCTGTAAAGAGTTACAGTTATTTAGGTTTTTATAGGAAGATTCTTTTCGGCCTTATCAGCTTATGGAAGTAACTCTCTGACGTCACATTCTAATACCTCAGCGAGCTGATAAGCTTTTTCTAACGTGATATTGACTTCTCCGCGCTCGATTCTCCCCCCATAACTGCGATCTATTTCAGCTAAAAGCGCCAATTTATCTTGAGACATTCCCAACTCTTTGCGTTTTTTTCGTAAATTGAAGCCAAATTGGATTGCTAAGTCTTTCATTTTTCATCTCGTTAAAGATAAAGACTATCCAAAGTTGCGGCTTATAAAGCCACGGATTATAATCCGCATTTAGTTTGTAATGTTTTTCTACTCCCTAGAGCTAGTGATTAACACCTTGTGAGAAAGTCATGCCAAAAGTTTCAATCAAAATATGCGCTACGTTGCATACTATTCTCCAGGATGAGAGCTTCAATAATTTCCAGGTCGTGCAGTTACGCGATAGATTTTTGTCTGCATTAAGTAGCAACCAAAGTGTTAGTGAAGCCTATAAATTTATTTATAGGCAGGTCTGTCGACTCGTTAAGAAGAAAGCCTTACGAAAAGTTAATAAGGAGAGCTCGAAAACGGTCACTTATCAAAAGACAGAGTTATTTGATCAAATCAACTTCGTCATAAATGACTCCATTGAGACTAGTAAGCCCTCGCAAAAATTACTAGATAAGACTGAACTCGCAGTTATTCAACAACTTCAAGAGCGCCTTAAACAAACAGAAGTCGATCTACTTACTAGCATTGGAGAGTCTGAAGAATATATGCGGCTATACAAATCTTTCCCAGAGATGAAGGAACACCTTGAGTCGCAGTACATGCTAGCTAGAGAAAGTAGCTCGAAGTTACTTGGTCAAATTAAAGCGATTAAATCGGTACTCTCGCACCAACAGAAGTAACTCAAATGCAATTAAGACAATGGCAATTAGAGTGCGTCAATCGCGCTCTAGAGCATTTTAATGCCAACCAAAGACACTTTCTCTGCTTAGCAACTCCAGGGGCTGGAAAGACGATTATGGCAGCAGAGGTTGCAGCTGAGTTATTCGAACAAGATCTTATTGATTTTGTATTATGCTTTTCGCCTTCTGTAAATATCTCGAAAGGCATTCAGAAAACATTCTCACATCGATTAGAGTGTCGCTTTGATGGAGTAATAGGTGCAGTAGGTTGTTCTTACACATATCAAGGAATGCTATCTTTTAAAGAAGACTTTTGGCAGCTACTAAAAAGGAATCGGGTATTGGTGATCTTTGATGAGATCCATCATTGTTCTGGCAGTACTCTTGAGGATGCGAATGCTTGGGGAGAGGAGATCTTACTAAATATACAAGATCAAGCACAATACACCTTGGCATTGACTGGGACGCCTTGGCGCTCTGATCAAGCCCCCATTGTTTTATCTCGATATCTAGACCCTGATAACGAAATTCAGTGTGATTATGTTTACGGCTTAAAAGAAGCTGTGAGAGATGGTGTTTGTCGGAATCCTAAAATAGTATTAATTGATAACGAAGAGCTTTCAGTTAAAAATCAGTATAATGAAATCCAAACTTTCAGCAGTTTTAATGAGCTTTTTAAAGGTTCATCAATTCCGTATCAATTAGTCATCAAAAATGATTTAGCTATTCATCATGTTTTGAGCTTAGCAATTGATAAGCTAGGTAGCATTAGGCAATTGAACCCCGATGCAGCTGGTTTAGTGGTCGCATCTTCAATCGAACATGCGTGCTTTATCTTAGAAATCCTCAAAAATACATTCAAACAAACAGCAACAATCGTAACTTATCAAGAAATTGCCCCGTCGGATACAATTAACAAGTTTCGGCATGATGATACACAATGGATTGTTAGTGTAGGAATGATTAGCGAAGGTACTGATATTCCGAGGTTACAGGTTTGCTGCCATTTAAGTAGAGTAAAAACCGAATTATATTTTCGGCAAATACTAGGTCGTATTTTACGAACAACTAAAGCACATGATCAACAAGCTTGGCTCTTCACTTTTGCAGAGCCCAAACTAACCGATTTTGCATATCGAATAGCGATTGAACTACCAGAAGGCTCAACTGTAATTAGAGAGAAGAAACCTAGAGGAAGTATGAAGTTAACAATATCGAATAATTGTAAAATAACTAATGAACCTCCGAGCCTGCCAAGTTGTTTTACACTTAGTATGGGTGATGCTATAGGTAGGAAACAGATTAATTCATTACCAAGTCAGGCAATTAATGATGCTCACTTAATCAGTTCAATGAACCCATCAATGCTGCTACTAGGCAGGTTTAGGGAGAAGGTCATTTCGACTTTTGATTCTCCATTTTAATACTTATTTATGGTGCATATACAAATAAGAATCAGTGTAATGGCCAGCTAAAACTGGCCACGGCTATATAGCATTTCTGAGTTAGGAATTATACTGATTTAGCAGTAT
This sequence comes from Shewanella pealeana ATCC 700345, assembly GCF_000018285.1. NCBI lineage: Bacteria > Pseudomonadati > Pseudomonadota > Gammaproteobacteria > Alteromonadales > Shewanellaceae > Shewanella > Shewanella pealeana. Next base: position 2,302,052 of record NC_009901.1, read on the forward strand.
CGCGGATGACCAAATGTATAGTACATTTAGCCCCTAAGCTTTCGGGTTAATCTTCTTTACAAAGCCGTTTATATTTCCGCTTTGCATTTCTTACTTGTAGATCATCGACTAGCTTATCAAATGGAATATCAAAAGCGACATTCGCAAAAGCAGCAATGGCTTGGTTCGATAATTCAAAATCATCAGGTATTTTAAAGTTGCAATAGTCTCCATCATTTTCTTTAGAAAACTGCACAGTTCTTAATATTGCCCTGATTTGATCTGCACTAGATGAGCGCTCAGTTCTTGTGAGAATCAGATCTAGTTCTGAACTAGTCTCAATTGAAGAATTTTGAGCATCAATCCCAAGTTGAGTAACTATTTGACTAATGGATGGGTAATACCTTAAGCCATACGGGCCAACAGTATTTCTCAACGGTTCTTTTAAATAACTCTCAAACATGTAATTTGATTGTCCAGCATCTTCTATAAGTTTGAATAGAGCATAGTGAGTATTGCTTGTAAATGAAGTACTTTCATGTAGTTGAGTTCTCTTATCCAGTTGTTCAGCTAGTTCAAATGCAAGCTTGTAAATTTTGTCATTAATCGCTTTCAACTCTTTGGGGACTGCTCTTACTTCCCCTACTTCACTCTCATTTCCGAATGCCACGGCGTCGATTACAAGGCCAATGAAACGATTCATTTGAGGAATTGTTAGGGCTTTGGACATCAGCTTTACATGTAGCTCAAGCTCTGAATACCGTTCTATAAGCCTCTTAATTACCGCATAGTCAGAACGGTGCCTTTTTCCCTCAGCGGCCTCCTTTAACTGCCCCTCCAAATACTCAAATGCATTAAGGTCTATAAATTCACCCATCATACTATTCTCCGGTCTTGTTAACTGGTGCTGTGCAAAGCTAATAGATCCCGAACCCAAAGTACCAATCTGAGTTAAATATTTTTTTGACGAACTGAGATTGGAAACCTCAATCTGAATCGCTACAATTGCTCTGGGACTGTAAAAGCTTGCTCAGGTGGTTTTATCAAAGTTTGGGGCATAAGTGAGTCAGCGCTGACTCGAAAATGGACAAAAGTTTGTTAGAGTTAAAGTTCTGGAAGTAATAATTGGTATTAGGGAAAGTATGGCAATCAAGTATGCGGTAATGCCGCACACAACCGTGGAGTAGTTGTCGGTTTGCTTGGTCTTGTTATGTTCCTGCTACTTACTGAATTTAAACGGTTTTACTTCCTGCAACGCATACACGGAACTTAGAGCACCTGCAGGATTAGGTGAAAAGCTATAGGTCTTACGGTAAAATTCACCGTATAGTCTCACTGTTTTGTGATTCCACTTAACATGAAAATCTTGTTGTATGTCCTCAGAAAAACTCACCGTTAATTCTATCGCCTCAGACACAATGAAATGCTCTGCTGAATAATTATTAGGGAAGAGGTACACTCTATAACCAGGCTGAGGATACCCTGCATCGGTAACCACTATTACTCCTGTTAAGCTCACCAAATTTGAATCAAACTCCTCGGGAAAGGTTATGAGCTGATACATCGAAATAGATATCCCTCTATCGGTGGCAGCAAATGCTGTCGTTTGCGATAAGATGAGGAGAAAAAATATAAAAAGTTTCACTGAACTCCCTTTGAAACATAACTCTGCGTTATGCGGTGAGTAATTGTTGGCTAAAATGTGAAGCGAAACCGAGCCAACTGTTATTAATCCGACTTTAAGGCCTTGTTAGCACTCAATTGCTTGTACCAATTCATAGCCCAATTACCCATTACAATTAGAAAGCCAACACTTAAATAACCTAAAAACAGTACAAAAGTGGTAGGAGTTATTTTTAAATCAAATCCAGATGCTATAAGCAATAATATGTTTGCAAGAATACTAGAAACAAAAATCATTATGCTTACAGAATTTACATTTTTAAGACGCTCAGCGGAAGCTTGGAGTGACATTAAGGCTACAACAAACCAGTGATGATTTGTATAAACTTCTTCCTTTGCAATAAGAATATAAATCATAGTAAAAATAAAACCGAGCATAGGTAACAAGGCAACCGAATTTAAAAATTTACTCATAACTCCCTCTTGAGTGTTAACATTTGTATAGTGCGCATGCGCTTATTAAACCTGTTATTTAAATCAAAACAGCATAAGACATTGATATTATAGCACAAACCTTCCTCCCTCAAGTATAGATGAGTATAATTCACACAACATTTCCCTAGAAAAACGAGCAAAGCAGATAATACTGTGTAAAGAAACTGTTTAAGAGTAACTTCCCATGACAGCTAAAAAAGCCCTTTTTTGGCTCAAGTTAGACATCAAGCAACACCAACCTAAATGAGTGCACCAATTACCCTGTGTAGATACGGCCGTGACCGTCCATGACAAGGTGAGAGATAACGAAGTTATCAAGCTTTCGAACTAGAGGCAGGATGTCGAACTAGCTTTTTAGCTGGGATGCTATTCGTCATGACCGAGCTTCCAAGGACCTTTCCGTTATTGAGAAGTACTGCGTGTCGCGAAAGTGTCTGCACATGCGTCCGCTGCAGGTGATTGATAGCTATGAAACTACAAGTTCAAACACTCAAGTTGGTATCACTCATCCAAAAAAAATGTAATCACCCTTCATTCAAAGGCTAACTCACTTTGGGGCATAAATGTTTTAGCTTGTCTGTCCCATACCTTCTGACACTGCTCAAAAGCAATCAAACTTTATTGGGTTCGTTCAGACTATATTGTTAGCCAACACTAACAGAGATGTTGGCAGTGATACTTGTAAAACATCGTGCTTTATTTCTTAAATTAGCAGTTAATTAGCTTTCCAATTCAAGAATACGTTGAGCAAAAGCGTTACGCTCCTCCAATAAAGAGTCATACATAGAGTAAAGCTCATGTATGTGTGCCATTAGCATGGCTATAGTTTCCTTATCGTCCTTCCCCTTTGCTTCAGCAAGCTTGCGCTCAAGGTTTTCGTTTCGTTTAAGTAGCTTCTTTGTTTGGTCTTTTTGCTGATCAACTAACGCTTGTTCTTTTTGTTTTTTCTTGAGGTTGTTGATCATCTCCTTGATGTCAGGGTGACGGTTGTAAATGAGCGAATGCGATAAACCACATTTGTGAGCAACTTTGCTTATGGTGATCGATTCACTGTTTTGTTCAAACTCTCTTACACAAGATAATAATTGCTCTCTGGTGTCCATATTAGCTCTCTACGGTTGTTTGCTCGTTAATTGGTGTGGTGGAAGTAAGGTTATTTATGATTTCATTAGCAGCGTTAAGGTTGTCTTCTAAGCCTGTTAAGAAGGACTGGTAGCGCGAAGTGTCAGGTAAGGTATTAATACGCGCTATCTTTTGCTCACAGCTATACTTAATCGCTTTCCAATAGGGCAAGTGTTTGGGGGTGGCATAGTATGTATCACAATACAAACAATGTGAGGGATCAGACGCATTCTTTATTTTACACCCTGCGCCTTTAGTGCAATAGCCATGCGGCAAACCTCTCACACTATCACTGTGGCGAGTGGCAAAATCAATTAACTCCTGAGTGCTATTGAAATGTGGTTGTTGGGCCGTTGTATAAATGACCTGTGATTGATTAACGTTTAACTTAGCAAGGAACTTGGAAAGCCTATCACCACCTCCTCCTGCTACCTGTTTTTGTTTGGCAGACTCTACAATGTCTTCAATGGCCTGTTTGTTGGTTAGCTCCTCAAAGTATTCAATGCACGTTCTAAGCTCACTAAGGGATTCATAACCACGCTCAGAATAAACAAACGTCATTACAGAGTTAAGGTGCTTAAACTGGTATTTAATGTCATCTAAATCACCTAATCGGTTGGCGATAATAAACCAAGCAAAAGTATGTCTAAATTGATGCGATGTTAAGTTAAATAAATCACCAACTTTATATTTTAAGCCTCGTTTGCCACTCAGCTGGCTAACTGATTGGTAGTTGCAGTTCATTTTTTCAAGCTGCTCGATGTCAATAGCTGTCACCTGAAATGAATGTTTGCTCATAGAGATACCACTGTTAGCGTCCGACGCTCTGGAAGCCTGCACAAATCTGGCGGTATTTTTAGTGTGTTGTATGCCAAACAACCGGTTGTCTTTAAGTCCTTTTTCATATCGGTCTAAATGACCTTTAGGCATCTTGTGCATATGGTGCTCAAGCATCAATCTAGCGCGCTCCCTGTAAATCTCGTTAACCTTACTCAGTAAGTCTACCGCTTCAAACACGATTTCATTTGCAACCCAATCCAGCTCAATCGTTCCCTCGGTAGTTTTTGATAGTTGACTTTTGATGGTGAATACGGTTTCGCCAGTTTCTACTCGTTGCGAGTGGCTGTTGTTTTTTAGCGCATAGACTTCGTTATCACGCATACCAGTAAACGCTAATACCAATGTGTAGACATGGAGGTTTAGGTCTCGTACTAAGTTGTAGCCTAAACCTAGTTCATTATCAAAATTACGGCAGGACGCCGCAATGATACTGCCAGGATTGCTGCAATTATTTCCTTCAATTCTTTTGTTGGCTTTTGTATGTGGTTCTATGAATAAGCCAATGTTGGACTTAACGTTGTTTATGTAGTCGGTTGATGACTCAATCACTGACTTCATCACCCCTGTTGGAATGATGGAATGCTTTAAACGGTGTTGTTCTTCATGTTTCGTGATTTTAGAAATGGTGAGTTCATCGACCAATGGAGCCAGTAGTGAGCTATTTACCAAACCATATGTATACAGAAAGGTTAATCCCTCACGGACGGTCTTAGCAGCTGAGGTGTGCTTCCCCTGCTCCATACCACCTTTTGATTTAGGAGCGTTCAAAAAGTCCGTGATTAAATTCCGAAGTTTCAACTCTGGTGACTTGTTTAACTCTCTAAAAGACTTGTAACCTTTTGTCTGCAAGAAAGAGCAAAAAGATTTTAATGTGCGAACCCGACTGACAACTGTCTTCCATTTATACGGTGTGCCGCCTTTTACTGTTCCAAGGTGTAATGCTGCAATCATCATTGTCTTAAGTTCGTAGTCGAACATTAGTGAGCTTGTATCAATTACAAGTCCTTTCTCCTTGGTTGACTGTCTAAAGTAGTTTCCACCAAATGTCATCGGCTTTTCGTCTGGTGTTTTGTCCCACAATACAAGCCGAGATAGTTCGTTAATATCACTGGTAGATAATTCCTTTACCACGATATCGTTGCTGACATTTATGATGGTTGAGATTATTTTATTGAGATCGGACATTAAGACTCTCCATTAACAATCGAAAAGGATGGGGTGGCGAATTCCCAGTCTGGATGAATGCCATGTTGCTTAAAGAGCGCAAAACCATCCTCTACTGCTTTACAGTTTCTCTCTCGTAGGTTCTCAATAATGTCATCTACGCGTTGTTTTAGAATATTGATATTGGTGATCTGATTGTCGGTATTGTCAAAGTCAATAACTGACATTTCCATATCTTGTAATATGTAGTTCTTATAACTGAGTAGCTTCCATACATGCTCGGCATCCACGACAACACGGAAATACTTACACCAAACGCAGCTAAGAAAATCTGCACACATTTTCTGATTACTGTCTTCATTAATTTGATGTAGTTTTCGATGCTCTCTAGCGTAGCGTTCTGCTTCTTCGTTTTGACCTTTCGCTGCACAAGTACCGGTAGGAACTATTTGATGCTGATTAGCGCTCATGTCTGTAATGATGTGAATGTCAGATGATACTTCCTTGCCAGCAAAGTAGTCAGACATTATTTTAGTTGCTTGGTTGAGAGAGTAGCGAGATTGTTCAGGGTTGATCCGCAAATAGTTAGACTCAAACACATCAAAAGAATGTTTGACCGTATCGGTGTACTTCTTGATGCTTTTATTAACTTTTCGATAGATATGATTCACACCACCTTTGCGGATTTTTTTAGCCACAAATGGAACACTGCATCCTGCTTTCTTTAGTATGCTGCTCAGGTGTTTTACTGTTGAGTATTCAAGTTTTAACACTTCATCATTGCGCGGGTAGATAAACAGGTAATTACTGAACTTTGTTTGTGCCCTAAGCTCAGTGGTGAGTTCATCGCGAATAATTAACAAATCTGATATTGCACTTTTCAGGGTATCTGATTTTAACTCTGATTTGTCAAAGGTATATGTGTCGCTTCTATAGCCAGCTCTGGCTTTTTGAAGAACAACGGCATATTCGGTTTTATTGGTGATTGGAGATACAACCTCAGCAATGTCGTCACATTCTAACTTAAGTAACGGACTAATGTTCCATCCAGTTTTCAGTATTACCTTACCAAAGGTAAGTAAGATCCTGTGATATAGGCTTGTACTGCCATCGCGTAATAGTTTTTCAATATAAAAGGCCAACTCTCGACACTGTAGCTCTGTGTAGAAGTCATCAGTATTAAGGCGCTGTTTATGTTTGACGGTTTTAGTATTCTTGATTGGGTAAATATTGTTAAACGGAATGTCAAACTCCCGCAAGAACCATGACAAGCTGCTTCTATATATTCTGGCAGTTGTCCTATTGAATGAAGCGTTGTTCACGCTTGATTGTAGTTCAGCTAAGAGGTGATTTTGAGTAAGTCCTCCATCTATACCAAACCCATTAATACCATGTTGTCTAAGGATACCTAGGTGTTGGTGGTTCAGTGTTCCGCTGTACTTATTCAGGAGCGATTTTAGTTGTTGGTAGTTGTGATAAACTGTGACCATAGAGTAATCCCTCAGGTCGATATCTACCTTGCATAACTCAAGAAAATTGGCTAAGTCTGTGTAAAGAGTATCAGAAATGGCTTTAATGGTTGAAAAGTCAGACAGTAGTTCACGATTGTTATCTATGTTAGGAAATGAAAACAAGTTATCTCGAAACGAATTTAGCTCAGGAGTGTTATCAGGGTAAATACAGGTGCAGATTTCATGTATTAAGAGAAACATCCAACTTGGTAAATTGGGGGAGTCATGAAGGCGCTTAAGTGTTTCATCGCTATTTAATAACGCCTTCAATCCTTCAGCTAGCATTGCCGAGTTTAAACTATCAGAGAGCTCTGCCTGTATAATCGGTAACGCTCTTTTGAATCCAAAAAGCTTGTCACGGACACTTGCTGGTTTAAGGTGTGAACTTATGGAGTGACCAATAATTTTTGAATACTGTTCAATATCGTTAAACAGAGATTGAGAGGTGCGGTATAACTCAGTAAAACTAACCTCATACTTGTCTTTCGCGACTACCGACTTTTGTATAAATGTTTCACAGTCGTAGTGCGACAACATAAGCTGAAAGTGAATGGAATTGTAACTATCCACTTTAGCTGCATCAGCCAGAATGTCAGTGTTGTTCACAAATGCGCCTAAGCCATATTTTGCTAACAGTTCTCGATAGCTGTCCTTTTTCATCAGTTGGGTAAGGGTGGCGTGAGTACTAGCCTTGATGTCCCTTAGCTGTTTTTGCGGTCTGTCGGTATCCAATACGTGAAACATAAAGTCGCGGTATTGGTTAAAAAGAAGATCGGAAGCACCATAAAGTTTCGCTAAATCGGTCACGTATCCCTTTAGGTCTATTCTACTTGGCGGCTTCAAGTCAATATCGTCATTGAACAGCCTAACCAGTGTTATAAATGCGTTCTTAATCCCTTTGCCTGTTCTTAGGGCTGCATACTCAAGGAGATCCCACACGGTATTGCTTTTAAGAGCCGATAATCCTTGTTCTAGCAATGCCTTTAATGATTCAGGGTTAAGTATGTCTATTAGTTTTTCAAATTTAGAGCAGATGTAGCGAATCTGTAATGCAATAGTCACCTCTGTCTTGTTCCATTTGGCTTTGTTAGCCATATAACGCTTGTGACAAAACTCAATATCATTAGCTAGTTGTTCGCTGTGGACTAATATCCTATCGAGTCGGATGTTGAGGTTTGGATTACTAAATGCAAGATACATCTATCGAACTCCTATCTCTAGCTCAGTTACTTCAACGCTTAACTCTTGCTCTAAACCTCCAAACACATCCTCAACCCAAGATTTCATGCGCTTGTCATAAGTAATGGTTCGTGCCAGATCGATGTATTTCTCAGTAGTCGAAAACTTAGAGTGACCCAATAAAGTCATAAGCCTGTATTGGATGAATCCAAGGGGTAAATCTTTCTCCAACAAAAAACGCGCTAATGAGGTAGCAAAAGTTGAGCGCAGATCATGAAACGACCTATAAAACTCAATTTTACTGGTGAGTAATTCTTTCGCAGCGTTGGACGTAATATTAGTGATCGACCCTTCATTTAGGATATTGCCAGAACGGTTAATGAAAAGAGGTTTGTCTATTTCTGCATTCTGGTTTGCCCCCCATTTGGCAGAGCGCTTTAGTCTTTCTGGTGAGTTCCTGTAGTTCCAGAGTCTCGACATCAAAGAACGTGGTACAAGTATCTGTCTATGCTTATTAAACTTGCCAAGTACATCAACGCTGTAAACTTTGGTATCGTCCAAGGCTGTATCAACAATTTCAGACTCCTTTAAAAGTACCACTTCAAAAGCTCGTAACCCACACAACAACGCTAAATCTGCCCATAGTCTGCGGGACTCTGATTGCATGTGGTTTGTAGAGTAGAAATCCTTTAACTCTTTTTGGCTATACGGGGAAAGTCCATCGTTCAACACCATTTTCTTTTGTCGATGCTTTTTAGGAATAGTTAAGTCATTAGTTTGAACTACCATCCCTCTGTCATAACTAAAGGATGCGAATATCAAATCAAACTCTGAGTTAGAGCGTTTTTTCCTAATCACCTTGTCGGTATATTTAAATGGCAGTTTTTCAATTCGACGTGTTCGCCAAGCCCATTCATACAATTGTCTAACATGAGATATGTACAAATTTGCGGTATCGAGCGATAGCTCATTATTCTTGATTCGGTCAATCAAGTGGGTGCGAAAGCGATAAGGCAGTAACCACTCTTTTGCTTTCTCTGATGCTGAGACAGCATATAGGTCTTTCCACTCTAATCCTGCGGCCTCTAGCCACACCAGAAAAACTTTAAGCGAGTTGGCAATGCTTTTAATTGTTTTTACCGTTACACCTCCTAAGAGGTTCTTATGACCTCCTCTAGAGGGGCGAAGAAACTTGCCTTTGTAACGATACTCAAGGAACAGGTTTATTTCTAAACAATCTTTTAATCGTGTATCACTGAATAGTAATGGGAATTTATCGACCTCATGGTGGCGTTGGTGGTTAATATTTCGGATCTGATACTCGCCTGCAATATCCAGTAACTCCCCATCAAACGATGGCAGTGAGCCTAAGTTAAGCTTTGTTTGAATAATAGAGATCATAGATAGTGTCCTGCCATATATAAACCACACGAGATTTAGTCTTCATTTTTAATCATGAAGTAACATAATTGCACATAAATATAGATGGGGTTAGTAACTAAGTAAAGAAGGTGTAACTAACCGATGTGATCCAAAATAGCTTACGTTTGCGTTGGATCAAGCGTGGTAATAGCCAGAGCGCATCTTTATTAAGGCCGCTTGCTAACTTTACCCGAGTGATGCTGGTGGCTTTAGCGGTACTCATTTGGCTAGAACATTTAGGCTTTGATGCCTCAACTATCCTCGCGGGATTAGGCATTGGTGGTATAGCGGTCGCTTTGGCTTCAAAACAGTCGATAGAAAATTTTATTGGTACCATCACTCTCTATTCATCGGCTCCGATTAAGGTGGGTAATATTGGTCGCTTTGGCAGTATAACTGGCACTGTGGAGGAGATAGGGCTTCGTTGTACCCGTATTAGAACCATCGACCGTTCGGTAATCAATGTGCCAAATGCGAGGCTATCAGAGATGGATATTGAAAATATTTCTGAGCGAGAAAAGATCCGTTTGAAAACAGATATTCGCCTCGATTACCAGACCAGTACTGAGCAAATTCACCATATCATCGATGACATACGCTGCTTGCTAGAGCAGCACGATAAGGTCGAGGAAAGCCCTCTCAGAGTAACTTTTAAGGGTTTTGGTTTATATGGCTTACAACTTAATGTGTTTGCCTATATTGGCACAACAGATTTTGCAGAGTTTCAGTTGGTATCGGAAGAGTTACATTTTGGCATTATGAATGTGGTGAGTAAGCATGGCTCACGTATCGTTCCCGTGGTACCAGTTGCTGCAACACAAGCTTAGCTAAAAAGCTAATTTGTGGCATAGATTAATGATTTAACGTGATAAATCACTATAATCTAGGGAATTAATAAAATATTAAAGGAACTCACATGGCTCAAATGTTGGAAAGCGTTGATCAACGTACCAAGCTCGTTGGTGAAAACCGACTTGAGCTATTACTGTTTAGGATTAGCGCCACTCAGCTTTTTGCGATTAATGTTTTTAAGGTCAAAGAAGTGGTCAAGGTTCCGGCATTAAGCGCAATGCCAGGTAGCCACAGTAGTATCATCGGGGTGGCTAATTTACGAGGAAGCTCCATACCTGTTATCGATCTACGTAAGGCGATAGGGTTTAGACCGTCAGTCATTCAACCAGAGAGTAACCTGATTGTGACTGAATATAACCGTTCAGTACAAGGTTTCTTAGTCGATAAAGTGGAGCATATCGTTAACTTAACCTGGGGCGATATTATGCCTCCACCAAAAACGGTGGGCCGGGATAATTACCTAACCGCAATTACTCGCATCGAATACCAAGATAAACAGGAGTTGGTATCAATTATCGATGTGGAAAAAGTGCTCGCCGAGATCATACATTACGATATTAGGTTGTCAGATGGGGTGCTAGACGAGCGGCTCTTACCTTTGATGCTTGGACGTAAGGTGTTAATTGTCGATGATTCGGCGACCGCTAGACGCCAAGTGCGTGAAACCCTTGAGCAGCTAGGATTAGAGGTCGTAGAAGCCACCGATGGGCTTATGGCATTGAATCAGCTCAAGCGATGGTGTGATGAAGGTAAAGTGATAACCGATCACATTTTAATGCTGATCACCGATGCTGAGATGCCTGAGATGGACGGGTATAAGCTTACACATGAGATACGTAGCGATAAACGTATGTCAGATCTGTTTATTACCTTAAACACTTCATTAAGCGGCAGCTTCAATAACGCTATGGTTGAAAAGGTAGGTTGTGATCGTTTTATCTCTAAATTTCAGCCAGATTTACTAGTCGAAGTGGTGCAAGATAAATTAAGAGAAACGCTAACCAGTTAGCCCCTCTCTTAATAAGCATCTTTATAAATAAGAGGCTTAACAACAAGAGCACTGAGTTGACTTAATCTTGGTGTTCTTCTCTTAGCTCGTTTAGGACCTGCTTTTTTAGCTCTGGCACTGCGGCAATATTAATCTGTGCGATACGAATGGCAAAGCCAAATCTATCCTTACCGACGATGGCAATAACATCTTCTAGAAAACGTTTATCTAAGGTGAATTGCTTAGCATAGAATGCTATTGCTTGGCTGACCGAACGGTAATTAACACCATCAAAGCTAAATGAAGCGTCGTAGCCATAGTCATCAATAACAACACCATTAAGACTCAAAGGCCAGCCGCTATAATTAACTCGATCGCGGGCAATCTCATACATCATCCAGCCACTCTTTTTAAAGCCACCAAATACCTTGTCTTCAAATTCAGACTCTTCTAATTCTTGCTTGGTCCAATTAACACCGATTGCTAAATGCTTTTCGTAGATCCGCATTAGCTCGTCTTTGACTGCCATCTTACAGTCCCAAATTGAAGTAAGCTTATGTTGTTTAGCCAGTTTTAAACATTCTTTGCAGCAAGGCACTGTTAAAGAAGGATGAGGAGTATAGGTTTCCTTTAGATAACTCCATTGCTGATCGCTGGGTTCGCCGCAAAACCAGCAACAATGTCTACGATCAAATGGGATGTCAATTAACGGGGCTAGCTGTAACACAGAAACATTTCCTTTTAAAAAAACAAAGCGCACAATCTATGAGATTGTGCGCTTTGTTTGATACTTCGCAATGACTAATTTAGCGATTATTCTTTTTCAACACCCACTAGTGACGTTGCTAGTACGATAGGGTCTACTTCTTGACAGTCTTGATCGGCAACCCAATCTACGCCAATCAGTACGCCATCATCGTTAAGATCGCTAACCCAGAACTCTAGAAACTCTTCTAGAGTGATAGCAATCGCCTGGTAACCGTCCCACTCATCGGTGCAATGGCTCTTAGCTTGTGCTTCTTCAGACCACAAAGGCATTACATCGGTAGCCTCAAACTCAGAAGAGTCGCAGACAACCCAGCCTTCACCAGTCTCATCTTGAAGACCCCAAACAACTTGGGATTGTTTTACGTTGTTGATGAAACTTTCTAATGTAGGAGTCATTTCAGTCATGATTAATCTCTTGTTTGGTTAGATATCGATTAGCTATCGAAAAGACGAGCTTTAATGAGTATTAGTCTGCAACTGGCTTGTGATTTTAGCAAGTTATTTAAGGTATTTCTCTCTGAGAAAAAATGCTCTTATGGCAGAGGTATGCGGCATTTGTTCGGAAATTAGGCGCTTGCAACACAAACATCATTTGGTCGTAATATTTAAGTGAATTTAGTCTATATTATGCAGCGAACATAGTATGATATTTTACAATGGTTTGATGAAACAACGTACATGACTCAGGTTAGATTTAGTGAGTTTAAGGAAAGTTTAATCAAACCGCGTCATTTTATACGTTACAGTCATTCATTTTGGGAGTCTTCAATTGTTAAAATCAATCCCCCTGGCTACAGCGCTAATCCTATCTACTTCTGCTGCTTATGCGGCAGACGAGCAGCCTAATTGGGCTAGCTGCGTGGCCGAGCTACAACAAACGGCAAAAGCAGAAGGTCTATCTCAACAGACCATAGAGACCACGTTGGCCAATGTTAAGTACGTGCCGAGAGTGATTGAACTCGATCAAAAACAACCTGAATTTAGCACGTCTTTTGAAAATTATTTTAGTAAGCGGGTAACAGATTGGCGAGTGGAGCAGGGGCGTAAGCTCTATAGTGAGCACAAAGTATTGTTACAAAAACTGGCAAAAGAATATGGCGTGCCGCCTCAGTACCTGCTTGCATTCTGGGGACTAGAAACTAATTTTGGCTCTTATAAGGGCAAGATGTCGGTATTAGATTCATTGGCAACCTTGGCTTGCGATCCAAGGCGCAGTCGTTATTTCACCACTGAGTTGATGCAAGCATTAAAGCTTAAAGAGCGATACAACTTTGATGAAGCTGATATGGTCGGGTCTTGGGCTGGTGCCATGGGACACACTCAATTTATGCCGTCGGCCTATGCAAAATACGCTGTGGATGGCAATGGTGATGGTAAAGCAGACCTGTGGAACAGTACCGAAGATGCTTTAACCTCTGCGGCTAACTTCTTACAAAATCTAGGTTGGAAACGCAATGAACGTTGGGGGCGAGAAGTCACCTTACCGGAAAACTTCTCATACGCGCACTTAGGCAAAGCCGAGTCTCAGCCGCTTACTCGTTGGGCAGAGCTGGGGATCACACAAACCAATGGTGCACCGTTAAGTACGCCAGATATGCAAGCTGCACTTTACCTGCCGTCGGGTCATACGGGCCCCGCATTTTTAGGTTATGACAACTTTGATGTGATCATGCGCTGGAATCGCTCAACCTTTTACGCCATCGCAGTAGGTCACCTTGCCGACAGAATCAATGGCGCTGTAGCGCTAAAAGTGACACCACCTAAGATGCCAAACTTGAGTCGTGCTCGAGTTAAAGAGCTGCAAAACCAGCTGAACCATTTAGGTTATGATGTGGGTAAGGCCGATGGCATTTTGGGCTCAAAGTCGGTTAAAGGCTTACAGAGCTTCCAAAAGAGTCAGGGGCTTGTTGCCGACGGCTACCCGGATGAAGCGACGTTTAAGGCGCTAAAGGTTAAGTAAACTAATTACAGACAAGCAAGCTTAAAGTGAGTGATATAATTTTGACTCATTAGATAACACTAGAGGGTTCAGGCGAGTTTTGTTAAGCTGCGGCCACTAAATTAGAGCGAACAGTGTTAAGGAATACCATGAGCATTAAAGATGATTCAGTTGTGCAGTTTAACTACACATTACGTGATGAGCAGGGCGAAGTTTTAGAAACCAATGACGGTTTAGAGCCAATCGCCTACCTTCATGGCCATGACAACATGATGCATGGTGTTGAAGATGCACTTACCGGTAAAGACGTTGGTGCTAAATTCTCTGTAACTTTGCCAGCGAGCCAAACTTATGGTGAGCGTAATGAAGACGCCGAACAACGCGTTTCGGTAAAGCATCTTCAAGGTGCTAGTGTATGGAAACCTGGTATGCGCGCATTGATCAACACAGATCAAGGTCAGCGCCAAGTCACTATCGTAAAGATGGGGAAGTTTATGGCAACTGTGGATGTTAACCATCCACTGGCAGGCCGTGAATTAACCTTCGATCTTGAAGTGATGGACGTCCGTGATGCGACTAGTGAAGAGATTGCCCATGGTCATGCCCACGGTAAAGGTGGACACCAACACTAAGCTGGCTTTGTCAGTTGACTAAAGCCCAACAGTGTTGGGCTTTTTTATTGCATCTTAGAGATATTAACTCGTTATGATTGTTCAATTTTCTGCTGGAAAACTCATTGTTACTCCATTTGAAGTACAGGTACGTCTGGATAATGGTTGCCAATTATATGCCATGGTAGATGACATCAAGTTTCATCTAGATGCGCTTATGTTAGTGGCCGATGCTGGCGCAGTGCGCTGGAATATTAGGCTCGACTCGATAGAGCAGTTACAAGATATCAAAGATGAACTGGGTATTGCTTAAATAGCGGCTCTTATCCTAAACATTGCAGCTAGTACTGCTTTCTCATCATGTGACAAATTTCAATTGGCTATTATTTCAGCTTTTGTGACAATACTAAATATAAAGGAACTTTATGTCTGCCATTCAATTAGAACGTATTACCATTGAGCCCACTCAAGAGGCTAAAGCCTGTGTTATTTGGCTTCATGGTCTAGGTGACTCCGGCGCAGGCTTTGCTCCTGTAGTGCCAGCATTAGGCTTAGGTTCAGATCATGGCATCCGCTTTATATTCCCTCATGCGCCAGAGCAAGCGGTGACCATTAATGGTGGCTATGTCATGCGTGCTTGGTACGACATCAAGAGTATGGATCTACATGATCGAGCAGACAAAAAAGGTGTAGAGCAGAGCGAGAAGCAGATCATCGCACTGATTGAAGAGCAAGTAGCGCTTGGGATCCCAACAGAAAATATCGTATTAGCAGGTTTTAGCCAAGGTGGTGTGATGAGCCTCTATACTGGGCTTAGACTGCCATACAAACTTGCAGGGATCATGGCGCTGTCTTGTTACCTTCCAAGCGGTGACTCATTACCTAATGGGCTTTCAGATGTGAATCGTGACACGCCGATTTTACAGCATCACGGCATTGATGATGATGTAGTTCCGGTTGATGCAGGTAAAATGGCTTACGAGTTACTGCAAGGCGCAGGGTTTAATACCCAATGGAAAACTTACAATATGCCTCACAGTGTTTTGCCTCAGCAGCTACAAGATATCTCTGCTTGGTTACAGCAAGTACTGGCAAACGGTAAGTAGAGACTGTTTGCTTGTTTTTTGAACAGGCAAGGGCATTGATTTTTTGCCTCGCTTGTTCTCAATTGAGGATAATCCGTTAGCTATCGTTACAGATATAAGCTAATGTTTTGGCGGTTATTATTTTGAATTCCGCTCTGGAATTCATAACTCTTTTTTATTTTTATTACTTTTTACTCCCATCTTGTTTTTTCTTGTGAATTATCTGTTGCGTAAATATCAATCAAAAGAGCTGCTTGAGTTGTCATCCGCAACAAAAGCGCCACAAATCATGTATATGATTTGCTAAGATGGGGCGCGGCTAAAGCAAGTTATGCTTTTGCTAGATAACGAAAAGTTACAGCATATTAAAATAATCAAGGGGTTGATTGTAATGAATAAGATTTTACTAAAAGGACTCGTCACTACGGCTGTTGTCACTGCATTAACGGCTTGTGGTAGCGATAATAATGATAGTGATGGTTCTATAAGCACATTACCTATGACATGTGTTGAAGCGGGTGATGCTTGTACTAAGTTTACTGTATTACACACTAATGATAACCATGGCCGTTTTTTTGAAAACAAATATGGCGAATACGGCATGGCAGCTCGTAAGACACTGATCGAACAGATCCGTGCTGAAGTTGAAGCAAATGGTGGCGAGTCAATCTTACTGTCTGGCGGTGATGTTAACACTGGCGTTCCAGAATCTGATTTACAAGATGCGCGTCCAGATTTTATTGGTATGAATTTGATTGGTTATGATGCTATGGCTGTCGGTAATCATGAATTTGATAATCCCTTATCAATAGTTAATATGCAGCGCGAACTTGCCGAATTCCCAATGCTAGCTGCAAACATATATGACAAGGTATCCGGTGAGCGCTATTTTGATGCCTATAAAGTGTTTGATGTTAATGGGATCCGTATTGCAGTTGTCGGTTTAACAACTGAAGATACAGCTAAGATTGCTAACCCAGAGTTTGTAAGTGGGCTTGAGTTTACCGATCCAAAAGAAGAGTTGAAGAAGGTAATTAAAGAGATCAATGATGCTGATAAAGCTGACTTGATTTTCGCAACGACCCATATGGGGCACTACGCTGATGGTGCTAACGGAAATAATGCGCCAGGTGATGTTGCACTTGCTCGTGCAATGGCAGCGGGAGAGTTAGCAGCCGTCATTGGTGGACACTCGCAAAACCCTGTATGTATGGAAGGGAATGAATACGATTCAGAGTTTACTCCCGGTGGTGAATGTAAGCCAGATGTTCAGAACGGTACATTTATCATGCAAGCTCATGAGTGGGGTAAGTATGTTGGTCAAGCGAACTTTGAATACTTCAATGATAATCTACACCTAGCGAGTTACAAGCTGATCCCTGTAAACCTAAAAGAGAAGAACGAAGCGGGCGAACGTGTATTAATCGGTGAACCTATCAAACCAGATGCAACTGTGCTGGAAATTTTGCAGCAGTATCAAGATAAAGGGCAGGAAGGACTATCTGAAGTTATCGGTACAACAGATGGAAAACTTGAAGGAGATCGTGGTGTTGTACGTACTCAGCAAACAAATTTAGGTCGACTGATTGCTGAAGCACAGCGTAGTAAAGTGGATGCTGACTTTGCGGTAATGAATTCAGGTGGGGTACGTGATTCTATCGAAGCCGGTGAGATCACCTATAAAGATGTTCTTACTGTTCAGCCATTTGGCAACTCCATTACTAAGAGTACATTGAGTGGGGCTGAAATTACAGACTACCTGAACGTCGTTGCGACTGTAGATATCGGTGTTGAGGGCTCTGGTGCATACCCACAGCTTGCGGGTATTAAGATGGAAGTTGATTGTGAAGCGACAACAGTTGTTATCAACGACATAAATGGTAAAGGTTATGATGCTGACACAATGTACAGCTTTACTGTTCCTAGTTACAACGCCGCTGGCGGCGATGGCTACCCAGTACTGACTCCTGTAATGACAGGATATGTGGACGCAGAAGTAATGTATACCTTCATCAAAGACATTGGTGATATCAAGATCGCAGAATTCGCACCAGTAGCAGGTGATGTGCAATTCCTAAACAGTAAGAGCACTATGGCTTGTCAGCTATAATTAACTAAGTTAATCCGGAAAAGCAGCCTTGTGGCTGCTTTTTTTATATTTTTCACATACAGCGAATTTAAGGCTTAAGCTCATTCAAAAATTTTTTTCAATAACCCTTGAAAACAAAATAAACGGCTACATATATTGAATATGGGACGCTCGATGAGGTCCTTAGCTAACAATATCAACGGTGCCTTCGGGACCATTAAAGTTAGCGAATTACAAATGGTGCGGCATTTCTTCGCAGTTGCGATTGAGTCGGCCACATTACTTTTACTATATTGCTTAAGACAAGGATATACCCATGAGAAATTATGACCTAACACCACTATACCGTAGCGCTATTGGATTTGACCGTTTAGCACAACTTGCTGAGCATGCAGCGTCGAATAAAGGCAATTCTGGTTACCCTCCATACAACATCGAACTCATTAATGAACATCGCTACCGTATTACTATGGCCGTAGCTGGGTTTTCGATGGATGAATTGGATATCACTAGCGAAGGCGACAAGTTGTTAGTTAAAGGCACCAAAGTAGACTCAAGTGATGAGCGCAAATATCTCTATCAAGGGATTGCCGAGCGTGGATTTGAGCGTACTTTCCAGCTTGCGGACTACGTGACTGTGATTCGTGCGGATCTAGAGAATGGCTTGCTTAATATCGATCTGAAGCGAGAAATTCCAGAAGCGATGAAACCAAGAAAGATTGAAATTGGTAGCACAAGAATACTTGATGCAGAGTAATGCGAGCGTGAGTGAAGCATTAAAGTGAATTAAAAAAGGGAGCCTCTGCCTCCCTTTTGCTATGTTATTGATTTAGCTATTAAGCTTTCATTGCCTTTTCGCCACGAGCTAAACCGACCACGCCAGAGCGTGAAATCTCAATCACTTTGGTGACATCGGCTAGTGCCGCAATACAGGCATCGAGCTTCTCACTGGTACCTATTAACTGCACCGTATACAGGCTCTGAGTTACATCTACTATCTGGCCACGGAAAATATCGGCTAGGCGTTTAACTTCTTCACGGTTTTCACCATGCGCCTTAACTTTAATTAAGGCGAGCTCTCGCTCAACATGGGACGACTCGGTGATATTAGATACCTTAAGTATGTCTATTAGCTTGTGTAGCTGTTTCTCGATCTGCTCAAGAATATACTCATCGGCATTAACGGTAACCGTCAAACGAGATAGGGTTTTATCTTCTGTAGGCGCAACGGTTAAAGTCTCGATATTATAACCGCGCTGTGAAAACAGACCGACAACTCGTGAAAGGGCGCCGGGTTGGTTTTCAAGTAATACACATATAATACGACGCATTAGCTTTTCTCCGTTTTGCTTAGCCACATCTCATTCATCGCACCACCGCGGATCTGCATCGGGTGAACGTGCTCGGTCTCATCGACGTGAATATCCATAAACACCAGCTTGTCTTTCATGCTAAGTGCTTTTTTAAGCCCCGCCTCTAATTCTGCTGGGTTGCTAATGGTCATGCCTACATGGCCATAAGCTTCAGAAATCTTGGCAAAATCAGGTACTGAATCCATATAAGACTGGGAGTGACGGCCGGCATAAATCATGTCTTGCCACTGCTTTACCATTCCTAAGAAATGATTATTCAAGTTGACAATAATCACAGGAATATCGTACTGCAGCGCCGTTGAAAGCTCCTGAATATTCATTTGAATTGAGCCATCACCGGTTACACAGATGACCGTCTCATCGGGTTTTGCAAGCTTGACGCCTAACGCTGCAGGTAATCCAAAGCCCATGGTGCCTAGACCACCAGAGTTGATCCAACGGCGTGGTTTATTGAACGGGTAATAGAGTGCAGCGAACATCTGGTGCTGACCCACATCGGATGCCACGTAGGCATCACCATTGGTGAGTTTATGTATGGCTTCTATGACCTGTTGTGGTTTAATTTTCTTGTCATTAGTGGAGTATTTTAGGCTATCAACGGCGCGCCACTGGGCAATATCACTCCACCACTCATCATTTGCAGCAGGATCTGTGATGCCATAATCGTTTGCTTCAATCTGCTTAAGCATATCGTCTAAGATTTTTTCTGCAGAGCCAACAATTGGAATATCGACTCGAATCGTCTTTGAGATAGAAGAAGGGTCGATATCAATATGCAAGATTTTAGCGTTAGGGCAGTATTTGTCGACATTATTGGTAGTACGATCATCAAATCGTACGCCAATGCCGAAAATAAGGTCACTATTATGCATGGTCATGTTGGCTTCGTAGCAGCCATGCATGCCTAACATGCCAACACTGTTTTTGTGGGTGCCAGGAAAGGCGCCTAAGCCCATTAGTGTACTGACAACAGGGATCCCAAGCTTTTCAGATAGCGCTAAAATTTGTGCGTCGCAGCCTGATATAACCGCGCCACCACCGACATAAAGTACCGGCTTCTTTGCTTGTAACAGTGCCTGTAGACCGCGACGAACTTGGCCCTTATGGCCTGAAGTCGTCGGGTTATATGAGCGCATGCTGATATCTTCAGGATATTGGTAATCGTGTAATATCGCTGGGTTCATACAGTCTTTTGGCACATCGACAACAACTGGCCCTGGTCGGCCACTCGAGGCGATATAGAAGGCTTTCTTGATGATGGCTGGAATATCTCTAGGATCTGTCACTAAGAAGCTGTGCTTAACGACGGGTCTAGAAATACCGATCATGTCGCATTCTTGGAATGCATCATTACCAATTAGATTGCTTGGAACCTGCCCTGAAATAACCACCAAAGGAATCGAGTCCATATAGGCAGTAGCGATACCTGTGATGGTATTAGTTGCACCGGGACCTGAGGTAACCAGTACAACACCTACTTCACCTGTCGCACGAGCGTAGCCATCGGCCATGTGAACGGCGGCTTGTTCGTGACGGACTAGGATATGCTCGATCTTTGATTTTTCGTGTAGGGCATCATAGATATCCAGTACGGAACCGCCTGGATAGCCAAAAATATGTTTAACACCTTCATCGATAAGAGAACGGACAACCATGCTGGCGCCAGATAACTTCTCCATAGTACTTCCTCATAAGTTACCGCGACGGTATGCAGTATCTTGATACAGCGACGGTAATCGCTCTAATAATTAAGCTCAGACGGTAATCTTTGCTCGCGAAATAGCCATATAATCTTGGTGAAGATTAAAGTGCAATCAAATTGCTCGGCAAGCACTCAAGATGAGTGTGTTTTCATCATATAAAACCCATGAGTTATTACAAGTAGTTATGAAGAAAAACCGTTCTGAATGAAGAAAATTCATTATTGCTAACAAAATAGTGAGTAAATACAGTGAGGAATTAGCTAATGTACAACAACTTTATGACAAATAAGCAGGTGAAAGAGTGGCTTTAGATTGAAGAGCTAAGCTTTGTACTTTCTATTGCTCTAGCGCCGCGGGCTCATGGCGACTTAAAAACTGGCACAAACCGACTAACAGTACAGCTGAAAGCATTAAAGCCGAAAAGGGTACTGCAGTTCCTGTATAAAACAGTGCCAACAAGGGGCCCGCTAATGCACCAAAACCAAAACGTAATGTGCCTATGACTGCGGTAGCGGTTCCCGTCTCTTTTTGAAACTTCATCAGTACAATGGCATCGGCATTGACTGACATAACGCCTAGACAGGCCATCAGCGGCAATAGCATGATCACGGTAAAGTGGTAGCTCAATCCGAGTAGATTAACGCTCAGCAGTGCGATACCCGCGATTACTCCGAAGAAGGTTGAAACTTTAAGCATTCGCTTCGAGCCGTAGCGACCAACGATCTTACTGTTGACTACGTTGGCCAACATTAAGGCGCCAACATTGGTACTAAACAATATTGCAAATAGTGATTTGTCTAAGCCAAACACTTCCATATAAACGAATGGCGAAGCCGTTAGATAACAGAAAAAGGCAAATGAGGTGAGTACGCCGCTGGCGATATTGAGCTTTACGCCTTTTTTTGTAAATACCGTCGCATAAGCGCCAAAAAATGACTGAGTACTTCGGCTGCTCTTGTCTATATCGCTAGGCATCTTAAGTTTAAGACCCACTAGCAGCAATAAAATGAATGCGTAGAAAGCTAGGATAAAGAAGATAAGATGCCAGTCACCGAGCTCTAAAATTAGGCTGCCGATACTAGGGGCAATTAGCGGGGCGAGCATCATGATCAGGCTGACATAAGACATGCCTTTAGCCGTGTTCTTTCCGTAAAGCTCTTTGATATAGCCAGGCACCACAACCGTTGCCGCAGCACCGATAAACGCCTGTAAAAAGCGGATGCTTAAGAATGCTTCAATAGTGGTGACAAAGGCGAGAGCGAGACTACAGAGCATAAATCCAGTTAAGCCCATAAGTACTAATCGCTTGCGGCCAAACCTATCGGCTAAGGGACCGAAGCAGAGCATACCTAATGCATAACCGCCTAAGTAAAGACTGAGTGATTGCTGTACTAAGGTGATATCTGTGTTGAAACTGGCTGCTAGCGTCGCCATAGCTGGCAGGTACATATCAATAGCAAGCGGTGTGATAGCGACAATGGCAGATAGCATGGGGATCAGCAAAGCTAAACTGACGCCAAATGCTTGCTTGTTAATTGCTTGACTATTGGATGAGTTGTTCAAAAATACCTCAATAAAATATGACTAATCTACGAATTGAATCGAACCTTTAGTTTACGCCATAGTAGAGCTACCGAATTATCGATTTAATAAGGTAACAGAGTTTGTAAGAGCTTAATGACGGCGTTGATAAAGAGTGTAACTTTTCTGATGGTGCTTACATTGCCGACCAAAAGGGAGAACCGCTTTGGCGAATGAAAGGAACCCTTTAAATACACTGAATATCTAGAGGGTCAGATGTAATTATACTAGCGTTTTAAGCACAATAATCAATCCTAAGCAGACCTTATTTTACATCTGTAATAATTCAATTTGTAAGCAAAAGCGTCTTGAGCTTTTTTAAACTTGGTCTTTGCTGTATGTCATCTTCATGTCTTAACTCTTCCTGGTTTACTCATTTTAAAACGAGCTGTGAGCGCTGAACTCATGACACAGCTTTAACAGACTTAAACAAAAGATGATTAAAGGGTATAAAAATGAACAAACAACTTAAGCGGCTTAGATTTAAATTCTAATGGCATCTTATACTAATTGGTATTAGATACAGCAGAGGTAAATCGCGCGCAGACTCAGTATATGTGTGACCAAGCTGCTGAATAGTTAACGGCTAAACCTTATTGGGACTAACCAAAGTGGGGTTATGGTTTATGTTTTTAGCCGCTTAGTACTACACTGTCGCGATAAAATATAATATTGCTGAAAATAAAAAACTCCATCACTTTTAAAGTCATGGAGTTTTCTATTTTCATCCTAGCTAAGCACTGAGGCTATCGCTGGGGTAGTCTTAATCGAATACGATTAGAAACCGCGAGGTAGTTGACCCTTACCTGCTAGTTTTTCGCGCCAAAGCTCTTTTGGTGTTTTACCACCGCTTTTGGCTGCAGGCTTAGCTGCTTTCTTCGCTGGCGCTTTCTTAGCGGCAGGTTTAGCTGCAACAGCCTTTTTCTCGGCTTTAGCTTCAACTGGTGCACTTTCGCCCCCGAACTCGGCTAACATCGCTTCTAAATCACTAAAGCGTAAAGACTTACCGCCATCGATTTTGTACCAGCTACCTTTCTGTTCAATTTTAACAGCTTGGCCATCACGCTGAGTTAGCGCAGTCTCAAGTGTGCTGATAACTTCTTCTTTGGTCAGTTTTGACATAATAATAACCTGTTTATTTTTGTGTGTACTTGAAGGTTTAAACTGATTTTATCGTTTAATGTACCGTAAAGTCCAATTTTAGCCATATATGGCTGTATTTCTATGATGTTTTGAACACTTTAGCGTAAAAAGTGAGTTGAATCGGTGTGCTTTTTAAACGCTGCTTTAAAATTGCTCAGTTCTAGTTCAACTATTTATTTACACTAACAATAGGTTAAAATACGATTTTTGCTACTCTCGGCGGACTTATGACTCGGACCGAACTAAGCCAGTACTTGGCAAGCTTTTTACAGATTTCTAATTTTAAAGACTACGCGCCAAATGGTTTACAGATTGAAGGTAAGACAGAGATCAACACGATTGTGACAGGCGTTACCGCGTGTCAGGCATTAATCGATGCAGCAATCGAGCTTAACGCAGATGCAATTTTGGTGCATCACGGTTTCTTTTGGAAAAGTGAGCCAGAAATTATTGTAGGCATGAAACAGAAACGCATTAAAGCACTGCTGATAAATGATATTAACTTATTTGGCTACCACTTGCCGTTAGATGCACACCCAGTCGTTGGTAATAACGCACAGTTAGCGAGCGTGTTAGGTATTACTGAGCCTGAAGTGATAGAAAATGTGGCCCAAGGCTTGATGTGGCAAGGAAGACTCGCGCAGCCTTTAACTGCTCAAGCATTTAACGAATTAATCTCAGCTAAACTTAATCGTGCAAGTCAGCATTTAGGCGATAAGGATGCCATGGTCGGCACCGTTGCTTGGTGTACTGGTGGTGCCCAAGATTATATCGACGTTGCAGCAAGTATGGGACTCGATGCATTTATCAGTGGAGAGGTCTCTGAACGTACCTACCATTGTGCGGTAGAGCAGGGCATTCAGTATTACGCCGCAGGCCATCACGCCACAGAGCTTTATGGTATTCAGGCATTAGGTGAGCATTTAGCCGATAAGTTTGGTGTAAAACATCATTTTGTCGATGTAGTAAATCCAGTTTAATCGCTCGTCTCAGCTCATAAAAAAAGCCGCTTATCGAAGCGGCTTTTTTTGTTTGAGTGTCTTGTCCTGAAATGTGTTTACACATTTAGGACTTTATAATGACTACACCAATACCAGCCCGCGTTAAGCGAACACAGCGAGATTATTCGTTAGGCTTTAAATTACAAGTTGTAGCTGCCGTAGAAAAAGGCGATATGACTTATAAACAAGCTCAAACAACCTATGGCATCCAAGGTCGCTCCACGGTACTTACTTGGCTTAGAAAGCACGGTAAGATGGACTGGACTCAACCAGTGAGAATGACTATGCCAAAAACAACTAAAGCTAAAGAAACCCCAGCTCAAAAGATTAAGCGCCTTGAAAAAGAGCTGGAAGATGAGCACTTACGTAATCTATTACTCAATGAAGCCGTTGATATTATTGATGCAGAATATGGAGCTGGCCTTAGAAAAAAGTACTTAGCCAGGGAGCGAGAAGTCTTCAAAAACAGAAAGTAACGAGCTTAAATCGCGCTTGTAAGCTTCTGGGTATAACAAGACAAGCTATCTATCAAAGAGAACGAAGAGCGAATTGTAGAGCAATGGAGTTAGCCCCTGTAAGAGCGATGATACTAGATATCCGTCGGTTTATGCCTCGGATTGGTGGCAAGAAACTCTACTTTTTACTTAAACCTAAGTTCATCGAGAAAGGGATTAAACTTGGGCGCGATAACTTCTTTAGTTACTTGAAAAGTGAAGGCTTGTTAGTCAAACCTAAGCGTAATTATACCAAGACGACTAACAGTAAACATTGGATGAAGAAACATCCAAATTTACTGAAAGAGTTAGTGCCAACAGCACCTGAAGAGGTGTTTGTTAGTGATATAACATATGTGCAATCAGAGCAAGGCATACATTATCTATCATTGGTAACTGACGCGTTCAGTCGTAAAATAATGGGATATGAATTAAGTAATGAAATGAAAGCTACAGACGTAGTCAAAGCGTTAGAAATGACGATAAGTAATCGGCAGTATCAACATCGAGCAGTGCATCACTCAGACAGAGGGTTACAGTATTGCTCTGCCGTTTATCAGTTAGCGTTGCAAAGAAGTGACATCCGCGCATCAATGACCGATGGATATGACTGCTACCAAAACGCACTAGCAGAACGTATAAATGGGATATTAAAGCAAGAGTTTCTATTATCTCCTTGCTGCAACCTTAATGAGTTAAAGCAACTCGTTGAGGAGTCAATTTTTATATACAATGAGCTGAGACCGCACTTAAGCTTGGGTATGAAAACACCTAATCAAGTGCATAAAAAAGACCAGCAGCAGAAGCTACTGGTCTAGTAAAAACCGTCAACCTATTTCAGGACGGGACAGAGCGTTTAATACCAATCAGTATAAATAAAAAAGTTTATTTTACTTTCATACCAGGCTGGGCACCTTCGTGTGGCTCCATGATCCACAGATCTTTTCCACCAGGGCCTGCGGCCAATACCATGCCTTCTGATACACCGAAGCGCATCTGGCGCGGTGCTAGGTTTGCTACCATAACAGTAAGTTTACCTTCGAGATCTTCAGGAGCATAGGCCGACTTAATACCTGCAAACACTTGCTTGGTTTCGCCGCCTAAATCAAGCTCAAGACGTAGAAGTTTATTGGCTTCTTTAACGTGTTCAGCCTTGGCGATACGTGCGATGCGCAGATCGATCTTAGCGAAATCTTCGAAACTGATCTCCTCGCTAATCGGGTCTTGCTCAAGCGGTGTCTTATCTTGCTTTTTAACTTCAGGCTCAGCAGTCACTTGAAGGTTCTCTTTAGAGGCTTCAATAATGGCTTCGATGCTCTTCATTTCAACACGCTGCATTAACGCCTTGAATTTAGCGATTTCATGGCCTGCTAGATCAACGTCTAGGTTGTCCCAGGTTAGTTCCATCTGTAGGAAGGCTTCAACATCTTGTGCAAGCTTAGGTAGTACTGGCTTAAGATAGGTCACCAAGATGCGGAACAGGTTAAGTGCATTAGTGCATACTTGGTGCGCTTCTTCTTGCTTAGCGTCATCTTTAATTAACTGCCAAGGTGCCGAGTCTGCAACATAGGCGTTAGCGATGTCTGCAAGTGTCATCACTTCACGCATTGCTTTGCCGAATTCACGAGTCTCGTAGAAGTTAGCAATAGTTTCTTGTTTAGCTAAGAAGCTTTCTGTCAGGCTAGTGTCTGCGATTTTTGCTAACTTGCCATCAAAACGTTTGCTGATAAAGCCAGCTGTACGTGAGGCTAGGTTGACTAACTTACCAACAAGATCAGAGTTTACACGCTGAGCGAAGTCTTCAAGGTTTAAGTCAAGGTCATCAATTCTGCTACTCAGCTTGGCAGCGTAGTAATAACGTAGGTATTCAGGATCTAGGTTATCAAGGTATGTACGAGCCTTAATAAAGGTGCCTTTAGACTTTGACATCTTAGCGCCGTTAACCGTGACATAACCGTGTGCATAAACACTGGTTGGCTTACGTAAGCCAGCGCCTTCAAGCATTGCTGGCCAGAATAGACTGTGGAAGTAAACGATATCTTTACCGATGAAGTGATAAACTTCGGCAGTTGAATCTTTGCTCCAGAAATCATCAAAGTTTAGATCGTCACGCTTGTTACATAGGTTCTTAAATGAGCCCATGTAGCCGATAGGCGCGTCTAACCAAACGTAGAAGAACTTACCTGGTGCATCTGGGATCTCAAAACCAAAGTATGGCGCATCGCGTGAGATATCCCACTGCTGTAGGCCTTGCTCGAACCACTCGCCTAGCTTGTTAGCCATTTCTTGCTGCAAAGAACCTGAGTTAATCCACTCTTTAAGCATGCCTTCGAAAGAAGGAAGGTCAAAGAAGAAATGCTCTGTATCTTTCATTACCGGTGTTGCGCCAGATACCGCTGATTTTGGATCAATCAGATCGGTCG
This sequence comes from Shewanella pealeana ATCC 700345, assembly GCF_000018285.1. Taxonomy (NCBI): domain Bacteria; kingdom Pseudomonadati; phylum Pseudomonadota; class Gammaproteobacteria; order Alteromonadales; family Shewanellaceae; genus Shewanella; species Shewanella pealeana. Next base: position 2,329,437 of record NC_009901.1, read on the forward strand.
TGCTGTAGGTTGCACCGCAGTTGTCGCAGTTATCACCATATTGATCTTCAGACTTACAACGTGGGCAAGTGCCCTTAACAAAACGGTCAGGAAGGAACATCGACTTTTCTGGGTCGAATAGCTGAGAAATCGTCTTGGTCTTGATATAGCCAGCATCGCGTAGCTTGATATAGATCTCGCTCGCTAGCTCACGGTTTTCATCACTGTGAGTGCTGTGGAAATTATCAAACTGGATATTGAAGTCAGCAAAATCCTTCTCATGTTCTTTTTGAACTTGAGCGATCATATCTTCAGGAGTCATACCCAGCTGCTGTGCTTTAAGCATGATTGGCGTGCCGTGAGCATCGTCAGCGCAGATATAGTGACATTCATGCCCACGTAGTTTTTGGAAACGTGACCAAATATCAGTTTGAATATACTCAAGCATATGACCCAAATGGATTGGACCGTTAGCGTACGGAAGTGCACTTGTGACTAGGATTTTACGTTGTGAATTTGCCATCTTTTCTCAAAATCGCTGGGAACCTAATTGGAATGGCATAGATACTAACCGATCCAATGCATAGTTTCATCAAAAGCTCGCCCAAGTGGATTAAATCTAGACTAATGTTTGCTGGAATATCTGGTACAATTGCGCAAATTATATTTCGGGGGTCTGCATTTTGTCTTCAACACATCCAAATTATCATCTTAGTGATGATCTTCTTAGTCCTGTATTGGCGATTCTAGATACGTTTCAAGACTCGTATCTGAATAAGAGCCTATTAAGCGCTGGTATGGTTACTAAGCTTGCGATTGAAGGGAAGCGACTACAGCTAGGATTATGCTACTCATACCCATGTCAGACTCAGTATCGTGACATAGTGATGGCAGTGACTAAAGAGCTGGCAGTATTGGATGCGATTGATGAAGTTGAATGTGAAATTGACTTCCAACCTGACACGGTTTCAGCTATCAGCGCAGTTGAACCATTACCAAACATCAAGCAGGTTATCGCAGTTGCCTCAGGTAAAGGCGGTGTGGGTAAATCTACGACGGCAGTCAACCTTGCATTAGCACTCGCCGCAGAAGGCGCCAGTGTTGGTATTTTGGATGCCGATATCTATGGCCCATCAATTCCAATGATGTTAGGTGTTGAAGATTTCAAGCCAGTTTCACCAGATGGCAAAATTATGACATTTGCACCAGCCCATGGTATTGCCGCGCAGTCTATAGGCTTTATGCTAGATGGCGATCAAGCCGCGGTATGGCGTGGTCCTATGGCGGCGGGAGCACTGGTGCAATTGCTAACTGAAACCGAGTGGCCAGAACTGGATTACTTGGTTATCGACATGCCACCTGGAACCGGTGATATCCAATTGACACTTTCTCAAAAAGTGCCTGTGAGTGGTGCTGTTATCGTCACTACGCCTCAAGATATTGCATTGGCTGACGCAAAGAAAGGCGTCAACATGTTCCAAAAAGTGAACATCCCAGTATTAGGCATCGTGGAAAACATGAGTTTCCACCTATGTCCAGAATGCGGTCATAAAGACCACCCATTCGGCGCTGAAGGTGGTCAGAAAATGGCGACTCGCTATAATGTCCCATTACTAGGTCAGTTACCACTACAGCTTAATATTCGTGAAGATGTCGATAAGGGTGTACCAACAGTTGTGGCTGATGAGGCAAGCCAAGTTGCAGGTATTTATCGTGAAATCGCGAGAAAAGTTGGGGCTCAGCTTGCACTATGTCAAGCACAGCCAAAAGTATCAATCAGCATGTCTGATGACGAATAAAGGTTAGTTTAATGAATTCTAAAGATTGTGTTGTTATTGGTATTGCGGGTGCTTCTGCATCGGGTAAGAGTCTTATCGCGAAAACGATTTATGAAGAACTCTGTCGTGACTTAGGTACAGATCAAATTGGCGTGATTGCAGAAGATGCATATTATCGCGACCAAGGTCACCTATCGATGGACCAACGTGTTTTGACAAACTATGACCACCCTAAAGCTTTGGACCACGAGTTATTATGTAGCCACTTGCGTGAGCTTAAAGCGGGCAATGCTGTCGACATTCCTGTCTATAGCTATACAGAACACACTCGCACTGACGAGAAAGTGACCCTGACTCCTAAAAAGGTCATTATTCTTGAAGGGATCTTGTTACTTACCGATCCTGCTTTGCGTAAAGAGATGGATGCGTCTGTATTTATGGACACACCGCTCGATATCTGCTTTATGCGCAGACTTTCTCGTGATGTGGCTGAGCGAGGCCGAACCATGCAGTCGGTAATGTCACAGTACACTGAGACCGTTCGCCCAATGTTTTTGCAGTTCATTGAGCCATCAAAGCAGTACGCAGATATCATTGTCCCGCGCGGTGGTAAAAACCGTATCGCAACGGATATTTTAAAGGCGCGAATTCAGCACCTTTTAGCATAAGCTCACGACTTAAAATGTAAGGGCCCCGGCGATTATGCAATTAACTGACATTGAGATTGAAGACAGCTTAGATAATGGCACCACCATCATGGAGCCACGTCCTGCACCTGAGGCGATAAGTGGTGTCAGTGTCGATGTTAAGTTAGGCAACCAATTTCGTGTCTTTAAAGATCATACCGCCCCTTATATTGATTTAATCGGCATTAGTACGGCAGGACTCGAAACTGTCGTTAGCCGTATTAGCCAGGATAGCTAATGACACAGGTTTGGGTAGATGGACAGCCCGATAGTCATGTTAATCCCCTTGACCGGGGGTTAGCTTATGGTGACGGTTTATTCGCAACCATGCGAGTACATCAGGGAAAAATACAATTCTTAGCATCACATCTTGAGCGACTGACACAAGGCGCATATCGACTTGGGTTTTGCTGGCATCCATCTGACAAACTTCAGCTGCAACTACGCACATTAGCCGAAGATAACCCTAATTCTTGCATCAAAATATTACTGACGCGTGGAGTAGGCGGGCGAGGCTACGCTGCTACTGTTGTTAGACATAACCCTGCAGTAATCCTTGAAGCTGGCAATGTACAGCAAAGCCAAGCAATAACAGCGCCGAGCTCGCAAGTCGCTGCAGCATTAAATACCACAGAGATTGTGTCGCTGCATAGTTTACCGATCCATTATCAAAATTGGCAGCAGCAGGGGGTAAGCCTAGCCCTTTCTGAAGTCAGATTAGGTAGGCAAGCTAAGCTTGCTGGTATCAAGCATTGTAATCGCTTAGAGCAGGTAATCATTAAGTCTGTAGACTTGCCTGAGGATATCCAAGACTGGCTGGTCTTGGACTCTGATGACAATATCGTTGGATCCTCGATGGCTAATATTTTCTTTGTCTTAGACAAAACAATTATTACACCTCGGCAGAGTTTCGCCGGGGTAGCAGGTATGATGCGCGAACAAGTTATCAATCAATTATTACAGATGGAGTATCAAGTCGAGGTCACCGACTTCCATCACAGTATGTTAAGTACCGCAAAGCATGTATTTATGACCAATAGCCTATTTGGGCTTGTCGATGTGTTGGCTATCGCAGATATGCGTTTTAGCCGTGCATCTTTGACTTTAAAGATAAGAGAACAACTCAGTCTGACATTATGAAAAAAGCAATAATAGGTCTTCTCGCAACATTTTTTACGCTATTAACTTTGGGCGCTATAGGCGCATATTGGGGATATAACACGCTGCAAGCCTATGGTGAAGAACCGATTAACATAACGGCTTCTCAGGAGCTAAATATCAAGCGTGGTACCAGCTTTAATCAGTTTATTGCGACTTTAGAATCCGAGCAGTTAATCGATGAAGGCTGGAAACTTAAGTGGTTGGTTCGACTTAAGCCAGAACTCGCCAATATTCGTTCAGGTCTTTATGATGTAACACCAAATGATACGCTTAATAGTCTGCTCGACAAAGTCATAAGCGGCAAAGAGAAATCATTTGGGGTGACGCTATTAGAGGGGCAAACAATCAAAGAATGGCGTCAGGAGCTTGCTCAGCAACAAAGGCTCACTCAAGAAGAAGATGTGTTTAATCAAGTGTTGCTTGCCAATGGCGATGAGTCTGGGCTGCCTGAAGGAAAATTCTTCCCGGATACTTATCACTACCGTGCGGGGAGTAGCGATAAAGCCTTACTGAACGAAAGCTACTTAAAGATGCAACTTGAACTTGATAAAGCCTGGCAGGGGCGTCAAAAAGACTTACCGCTAAAGTCGGCTTATGAGCTACTCATTTTAGCGTCAATTATCGAGAAAGAGACCGGAAAAGCGAGTGAGCGTCCATGGATCGCGGCGGTTTTTGTAAACCGCTTGCGTAAAGGGATGCGCCTGCAAACCGATCCTACGGTGATCTATGGTATGGGTGATAGATACAAAGGTAATATAACCCGCAAAGATCTGCGTGAAACCACAGCCTTTAATACTTACAGAATTAATGGAATGCCACCAACGCCTATTGCCGCGCCGAGTCTAGCGGCGATTCAGGCCGCCGCACATCCTGCGGATGTAAATTATATTTATTTCGTCTCACGAAATGATGGTAGCCATGTCTTTTCAAGAACACTGAACGAGCATAATCGTGCAGTGAACAAATATCAGAGAAATCGATGAATACACCAGTAACAGCAGCGCAATCAGCCAAATTTATCGTTATCGAAGGGCTAGAAGGGGCAGGCAAGTCAAGCGCGATAGCCCTTGTTCGAGACTTTATTGAAAAGCATACTGGTAAAGCACCAATTTGCACCCGTGAGCCAGGTGGTACACCGCTCGCCGAGCAGATGCGCGATTTGGTGAAAATTGCTAACGAATCAGACCCTCTTTGCGATGAAGCCGAATGCCTACTCTTTTATGCGGCGAGAGCGCAACTGGTTGCTAACGTGATTAAACCAGCTTTAGCGAACGGCGAGTGGGTGTTAGGCGATAGACATAACTTGTCTTCTCTCGCCTATCAAGGTGGGGGGCGTAAACTGATGCCTTTGGTATCGGCGATTAGCGATGCCACGTTAAAAGGTTTCAAGCCTGATTTAACACTCTATCTCGATATAGACCCTAAGCTGGGTCTCGAGCGTGCGGCTCGCCGGGGTGAGCTGGATCGTATTGAGCAACAAGAAATCGAATTTTTTAAACGTACTAGGGCGACTTTCTTGTCGTTCGCCGATGCCGATGAGTCTATTAAAATCGTCGATGCCAGCCAGAGTATGGCTGAAGTTCATAAAGATATTATTGCTCTTCTTCAAGAGCAGAGTTGGTAATATGACGGCGCTTCCTTGGCTGCAACCCACACTGGATAAATTCTCTGAACAGCTCAAGACCGCTAGAGTTGGTCATGCCTATCTTGTTGGTATGGATGCGGGCTATGGCGGAGAGTCATTAGTACTCGAGTTAGCCAAAATGTCGCTCTGTCATCAGCTTGGACAAGGTGGCGCTTGTGGATTTTGTAAGGCTTGCCAACTGATAGAAGCCAACAATCACCCGGATCTCTACCTGGTGGAGGCCGAAGGTGCACAGATTAAGGTCGACCAGATCCGTGAGCTTTGTCAAAAGCTGACGACAACATCTCAACAAGGTGGTAGACGAGTCGCGGTCATTTTAAATAGTGAACGCTTAAATCAGGCATCAGGGAATGCCTTACTTAAGACACTCGAAGAGCCTGGAAAGGATACAATTTTGCTCTTACAGACGAATGCACCTAGTCGATTAATCGCGACTATTAGTAGTCGTTGCCAAAGGTTGCGTGTTGAACTGCCAAACAAAATGCAAGTTAAGCAGTGGCTTAAAGAGCAGTTGACCACGCAAGATGACCCATCTTGGTGTTTACCCGTTGTTGGCGGGCCGATGGCTGTGTTATCTGCCATTGAAACTGAGCGATATAAAACCCTGATAGATTACAGAAAAGGCTGGACACAAAGTTTGTCGTCGGGTCATCTGTGTGCTAGTTTAATAAATGTTAATGAAAAGCAAGTTTCTGATGCTCTTAAGGTTTTATACTTAGTATTGCATCGAGCTTTAGTTAAACAACAAGATAGCGATCCCCTCACTCGGGTCAAGATTGCTAATTTTTCCGCGAAAGTGATGCAGTTAGAAACGCGTTTATCTGTGATGCCAACGGTCAATACGTTAGCGTTATTTGGCGGGCTAACCATTGAGTATAATCAGCTAATCAACCAATAGGAAACTATGACTAATCTTGTTGTCAAATTCGAATCTTTGCAGCAACTCTATCGAGCTTATATGCCGTTTATTAAGCCTATCGGTATGTTTGTAAGCTGTAGTCAAAGCTTCGCACTTGGCCAAGAGTTAATGATTTCTTATCAGTTACCTGGCTCGACTCAAGCTCACGATTTCAAAGGTTCGGTGATCTGGATTAACCCACTTGGAGCGTCTGGCGGGCGACCTGCCGGAATAGGGGTGAAAATTTTAACTGAACCTGACTTCCATAAACATCAGATCGAGCAATTGCTTTCCGGTGAGCTTGCCTCCGGCGATTTGACCTGCACCATGTAGCTGGGTAGACTTGCTGTCCTTTTTGTAGTTTGTTGGACTTCCACCGTGCTTATCGATTCACATTGTCACTTAGACCGTTTAAAAATTGCCCCAGATCAGGCTTCACTTCAAGAGGTTATCTCCGCTGCCAAAGCACGGGATATTGCTTACTTTCTTTGTGTTAACGTAAGACAGCAAGGTTTTATCGATATGAAGCAGAAAATGGCTGCATTCGATGAAGTGTTCCTATCTGCCGGAGTGCATCCGTTAGATGTACAAGATGGCTTAAATATTCAAGAGGTTGAGCAGTTTGCTCGTGATGAAAAAGTCGTTGCAATCGGTGAAACGGGTTTAGATTATTTCTACGCCAATGAAACAAAAGCATTACAGCAGACCTGCTTTGAGCAGCAGATTGATCTCGCGGTAAAAGTGAATAAGCCACTTATTATTCACACTCGTGATGCGCGTGAAGATACCATTAATTTTTTGAAGCGTGGTAAAGCGGACACTGTCGGCGGTGTTCTGCACTGTTTTACCGAAGATTGGGAAATGGCAAAGGCCGCAATAGACTTAGGTTTCTACATTTCGGTTTCGGGCATTGTAACCTTTAAAAACGCGGGTGAATTGCGTAACGTGATAAGAAAAGTGCCTAAAGATAGGTTACTGGTGGAGACGGATTCCCCCTATCTAGCACCCGTTCCTCATCGAGGTAAAGAAAACCAACCTGCTTTTGTACGCGATGTCGCTGAGTTTGTGGCAGAGCTAAGAGGGGAGAAATATCCTGAATTAGCGCAGTACACAACTGAGAACTTCTTTACTTTATTTAAAGATGCCGCAAGGTTGGCTGGTCGCTGATACCAAAGTGTTTCGCATAAATTTTAGACAAAAAAAAGACCCAAAACTATTCCGATTGTTATGGGTCTAGGGGAATGGCTCACTAGGAGCCGTGCGCTACTGTTGTCTACCCTATGGGTAAAAAAAGGTTTAATCACATCATTGCTAAAGACTAATGATATAGAGTGTAGACCACCTTTAGGGATTGTGGGTGGTTATTTATTTAGAAGTGCCACCCAAATGTAACTAATTATGTGAATACAGGGCAATCTTATCTTTGACTAAGTCTCTTGGAAGATTGTTCTTTAATTTATTGCCTAAGTGCTTAGCAACACCGAGCGGGTTGCTAGCATAGCTGACGATAACTTCCCCTTGAGGTTTCCCCTTTTCTAGTAAGCTGATGTCTCGACCCATTAAAAACTCTTTAGCTTGCTCATCACTGAGTTCGAAACGAGTAGGGGATGACAAAGCTAAAACGGCTTCATGGCGAACCTTGTAGCCTTTCTTTAACGCATCGGCGAGTTTTATTCCTATCCGTTGATAACGCATCTTACCTATTAATGGAATAACAGGGCTTGGAAACAGCCAAAACTCCAAATCGCGCACCATCACCTGTGCATTATCGGGTAGGCTAATAGAAAAGCTGTCTCTAAAGTATTGTGCTAACTCTTCGACTTGCTTAGGTTTTGCCAATGTAAATGGAAAGTTCTTCTGTTTTCTCGGCTCAGGCAGCTGACGTTCTACTGCTGAGGTTTTGTATATTTTTGCTACGAAGAAGCCTTCACTGTCGTAGATCTGAGGCCATACGTGTAAAAAGCCTTCTTCGGTACAAGCCTTATCCGCCTGTGGGAATAGTGTAGCCAAAGAACCGAATTCAACGGCATCACCATAGAGAGATTTCAGGTGGTGACATACATCTTGGTTTTCTTGTCGGCTTAACGCACAGGTCGAGTAAACAAGGCTGCCGCCGACTTTTAATGCTAAAAAAGCAGATTCAATCAGTGCTTTTTGGGTCTCGACAATGCCCTTGTCATCATTATTATCCCAATTCTTTAGTGCGTCAGGATCTTTGCGGATGGTGCCTTCACCGCTGCAAGGGGCATCGAGTAGAATTGAATCAAATGTTTCGAACATATACTCACCGAAAACTCGTGCATCAAAATGGGTTAACGCGCAGTTAGCCACGCCCATCCTCGCCACATTGGCGTGCAGCACTTTTACTCGGCTAGCAGAGTATTCATTGGCTATTAACAGCCCTTGGTTTTTCATCAGTGCCGCAATCTGGGTGGTTTTTGACCCTGGTGCAGAAGCCATGTCGAGGACTATTTTATTGGAAAAGTCATCGGAACCATCATCCTCAGTATTTTCTGCGGCCACGGCAACCTCTAGGGGCTCAAATAGTGCCGTTGGAGGCAGCATGGAGCTGGCTTCCTGAATGTAGAACAATCCTTGCAAATGCTCGATGGTATTACCTAGCTGGATCTCTTGAGTGAGCGTTACCCAAAAGCCGTCTTTACACCAAGGAATAGGCTCGAAGTGCCAGCCTTTTGGCGTCATTAAATCGATAAAGTTATCGTGACTAATTTTGAGCGTATTTACTCGAATAGAAAGTCGTAACGGTTTATTGCTGTAGGCGATAAAGTCTTCCATAGAAAGATGAGAAGGGAGATCGCGTTCGATACTATCGAGAAAATTCTGATTAAAATGAGCCATATGTCGAAGATAATGCGGTAAAGTATCGAGATTATAACAGGTTTATATTTAATGAGATGGGTTTAAATAGATGATTAGAGGGAACTTGAGTGCTAAATAAGATCTGGTTTGGCTTTTTTGCTACGGCATTAGTTGCAATTTTAGCGCAACTGTTCACGGGCAATACTCAAGTGCTCAGTGGCAGTGTCACCGCCATTTTTTCAAGTTCAAAATTGGCAGCAGAAATCGCCTTAGGCTTAGTCGGCGTACTATCCCTTTGGATGGGGCTGATGCGTGTCGGAGAAAAAGCAGGTGTAGTGGCTGTCTTTTCAAAAATGTTTGAGCCATTACTGTCTAAACTCATGCCGGAGGTACCCAGAGGACATCCTGCCTTTGGTAGCGTCACCATGAACCTGACTGCGAACATGTTAGGGTTAGATAATGCCGCTACACCACTTGGGCTCAAGGCTATGCAAGATTTGCAAAGCTTAAATCCAAATAAAAGCGTAGCGACGAATGCACAAATTTTGTTTCTGGTATTAAATACTTCTTCAATTACCTTAGTGCCCGTTACTGTTTTTTTATACCGTGCTCAGCAAGGCGCAGCAGCGCCAGCGGATATTTTCTTATCAATCTTGCTTGCCACGACAGCTTCTACGCTCGCTGGGTTAACCTTAGTGGCTTTAGTGCAGAGATTGTCACTAATGAATGCCGTGGTGCTAGGGTATGCTGGGATCATTTTATCGTCCATCATAGGGCTAGTTTTTTACTTAAGCACTTTGACGGTAGCGGCAATAGGCGAGGTTAGTACCGGTCTTGGCAATGGTATATTGCTTCTACTGATCTTCAGCTTTGTTCTAGTGGCTGGCATGAGAAAAGTGGCAGTGTACGATGAGTTTATTGAAGGTGCGAAGGAGGGGTTTGCACAATCGATAAAGCTTATCCCGTATTTACTTGCGATGTTGCTCGCAATTGCACTGTTAAGAGCTTCAGGAGCATTAGATTACCTTTTGCAGCTGATAGCTGGCTTAGTGGCATTAGCAGGGGGAGATGTCCGTTTTGTCGATGCCATGCCGACGGCAATTATGAAGCCATTCAGTGGTTCTGGAGCCAGAGCCATGATGCTTGAAACCATGCAGCATTATGGTGTTGACTCATTTGCTGGGCGCTTAGCCGCAATATTGCAGGGTAGCACTGAGACAACCTTTTATGTATTAGCGGTTTATTTTGGAGCGGTAGGGATTCGTAATGGCAGACATGCATTAGCATGTGGTTTATTTGCTGATCTAGCGGGGATCATCGCAGCGATAGTCGTCTGTTATCAATTCTATGGTTAATTGTGGCTCAAAAAGTAGGGACAACAAAAGGCGCTTAATAATCAAGGATTGATAAGTCGAGAGTGTAGAGGGAATTAAAAACGAGGCCAAAGCCTCGTTTTTACATTTATAGAATTACCACGCGTTGCTGGCTATGTACTATCGATATCGTTAATCAGGCTGGGCCTTTTGCACTGGTGTCCAACTAAGCCACTTGCTGTCAACTTCTGGTTTTAGCGCAAATGTATGCTGTTTCATTATAGCATTTGTTGGTAAGGTCACCTCTTCAGTGGCGACACCTATGCCACCTGCTAAGATGGTTTCTAAAGAACCTGTTTCAATTTGAGCACCCGAAAATAGTCCAAGGTCAACCTTCACACCAGATAGATCCCAAAACACGCTAGATTGGTTAATCAAGTGTTTGTACTTACCCTCCACATGGGCGTGCATAATAATGCCTGTACCTTGTTGAGATAGTTGATAATTGTCGACTTGACCAATTCTAACACCTCTAAAGAAAATGGCCGTCCCGGCTTTGATAGAGCCTAAATTGCTCTTACTCAACTTAAAAGTCAGAGCGTTATCTAGATTATGGAACGGCTTTTCGATTTGACCGACAAAGCTCGATGCCTTTTTTGCACTTTGCCCTGGGAATACTTCTATATAAGGACCTGTAAGTAAAGTCTCGGGCGCCTTAATGCCTGCTAAAGAGATATCTGCGTCGATTATCGAGTAGCTTGCATCTTGCTGGTTAAAATTAGCGGCATACTCACCATACAGGTAAGCACTAACGTTTAACTGTTTTAGATCTTGAGTTAAGGTGACGGAATCTACTTCACCCACCTTGTGGCCGAGATAACGAATGGGGGCTTTCGTTGCTAACTTAACGCTAGCAGGGAAGGTGAGACTGATGGGTTTAGCCTGACTCAAGGCTAGGAAGCGAGAGTCATAAAGATAACTGTTTTCAGCAGTCTGCTTGCCCTCGATAAGGCCTAGGCTTATTCCACCTTTCAAGGCTGCTTTCAACGGAGCAACTTCAACCTCGACACCGGATAAACTGGCATTTATCGATACTGCGCTATTTCGCCAAAATACGGTTTTATCATTCAATAAGCTGTTAAATGTACGCTCGATGGCCATGTCGATGGCAAAGTTATTGTCAGACGCTTGCCACTGAACGCCAGTCACCTGACCGATTTGCATCTTCTTATAATAGATGGGCGAACCCGCGGCTAAATCGGCTCCATCTTGACTTAGAAGGCGCTTCTTAATGAGGTTGTAGCTAGCGTAATAACTCTTGGCTTCATCGCTAGTTGCAAACACGCGTAATGCACTTTCGCTCGTCGCTAACGCTTTACTTGAGCCTCTTACTAGGCTTAATGCTCCGCTGGTTAAGGTGTTCAAGTCCCGGGTCTTGACCTGTACCCCCTCCAGACTTGCATCTATTGCTAATGCAGACTCTGCAACGAAGTGACTATTTGTGCTTACTAAGCCAATGAAGTCAGGCTCGATCTCTATCTGGTATTCAACTTGGGTTAGGGCTGAATTGAGTTCACTCGACAATACCTGTCCAATCTTTATCTGTTTATAACGAATTTCAGCACCTGCACTCACGCCAGGGTTCGAATCTGAATGTAATGTTAGTAATAGTTTGTTAAGATTTTTAGGCTCAGGAGCCTGGGTCAGTAATGTATATTCCTGCTTAGCGGCACCATTACCTGGTATAAAGTTAATCACGCTACCAGTGATTAAACGCTCTGGGTGCTTGATCCCTGAAAGTGAAATATCGGCACCCTCGAGCCAGAAATCGGCGGTTTCGGTGAGTAGCTCTTGATAAACCCCATCGATTTTCGCTGCTAATGTAATACCGTCTTCAGAGAGAGTCTTTTGGATTACCTGTCCAATCTTGATCCCTCTATAGACAATAGGAGCGTTTTGAGAAACCGCTTCATTACCGCTCGCTTTGAGGGTAAACATAACTCCGCCTAAAGCGTCATCTTGATTATCATAAAGAGTGAACTCGTGTTTATTTTTCGCAGACTCTGAATCATCATCTGAGCTGAAACTTATCCCGCCAGCAAGAATGGATGCAAGGCTCTCACTGCTGACTTTTATGCCTGAAAGAGACGCATCGATACTGATCCCAGATACATTCCAAAATTGAGAGTTAACTTTTACGAGCTGAGCATATTGCTGCTGAATAAAGGCTGTTACTAAAATCTGATCAGAACTTTCAAGATGGTAGCCTACTATCTGCCCAACTGGGATTTGTCGATAAAATACCGGAGAGCCTACATCTAATGAGCCTAACTTCTTTGTCGTGATGTGAACAATTAGTCCTTCGACACCGGGAGTGATGACTGGAGCAGTCGTTTCGGCTTCAAAAAAAGAGCTTGAGTCACCTTCACCGGGTAAGATACTAATATAATTACCAGAGAACAGGGTATCTAATCCTTCAACACCAGTGATGGTGGCTTTAGGTTTAACTAACCAAAACTTAGTACCCTCATTAACAAATGGCGCAGCGCGGTAGTCCATGATGACACTGACGTCTACGCCTTTTAGGTCTTTATCGATACTCATATCGACGACTTTACCTACAGTAAGTCCCTGATATTTTACCAGTGTCTTACCTATGTCCATTCCAGTTGCGCTAGGGAAATGAATCGTTACCTCAACGCCTGATTCTCGTATGCTTTTCACACCGAGCCAAGCGCCTAATGCAAGCGCGATAATGGGGAGTAACCAAATCGGTGAAAATAGTTTTTTCTTTACGATTTTAGGCGTTTGTACTTGAGTCATCTTTGGCTTCCAATCTATCCCAGAGTAAACGGGTATCTATGACTTTTGCAGCTAACTGCGTGAGTAAAATAACTAAGGCGAATGCTGTGGCAGCAGGGGCTGGTTTGGCGTCTAATAACTGGCCCATATTAACGACAGCAACGGTTAGTGAGATAACGAAAAGGTCAAGCATTGACCAGCGTCCTATCCATTCAATAATATGAAAGCCTGTCATAAGCTTCTTTTTAGAGATAGGTAATTTAAAACTAATGGCCGATAAATAAATTGTTAACCCCACAATCTTAAGGATGGGGACTAAAATACTGGCAACAAACAGAATAATCGCGATGGGGATCATGTCAGTTTTGACTAGGTGGGCGATGCCAGAAAAGATAGTATCTTGAGTGACTCTTCCCTGGTTTGTTAGTGTCGAAATTGGATAAACGTTGGCGGGTATCAGCAAAATCATTGCAGTAATTAGCAAAGCCCAGCTCTTTTGTACGCTTGAGTAGTCTCTGACGGTTAGAGGCGCATTACAGCGACTACAAAGAGTCGATTTTGCACAGGTGACTTTATGGCATGTTGTGCAAGATGTGAGACCGATATCTTGGCCTAACGTCGCGGGCTGATTATCGTTCATCTAGAAAGCTCCACATGTGTTCTAAGTCATACTCACGCATTAAAAATAGCGTCATTATAAATAGCATAGTAAAGCAGAAGGTGCCGAAACCAAAAGAGACAGTGGCAAAGTCGGCTAAGTTAAATGCAGCGACTAAGAAGCTAATAACAAAAATTTCTAGCATGGTGAGCTGAGTTAGTATGCCCTGGATCTTTAGAGAATGCTTTAGAGCAACTCTTAAGGAAGGAGAGTTAAGTCCGTACTTTATGATTAAAATTTGCATCAAAATAGATACGAGTAACATGCCGGGTGCTATGACAGCAGAGGTTAACACTGCAATACCCACTAACCAATAGCCTTGATGATAGACGGCTAAGGCCCCCTCTGTAACAGTAGTGGTTCTTATGCTGCCTAAGAACTCAAGTTCTAGTACGGGGAATAAATTCGCTGGAGCAAAAAAGATAATGGCTGTTAAACACAAGGCTAACATGCCGTTTATTGAGCAGTATGGCGTATCATATAGAGCGGTATGACATCGTGGGCAAATGGCACGTACGCCTGTAGGCAGCGCGCGTTTCCTAATGACTAAGTCACAAGAGCCACACAAAGTAATACTGTTATCTACCGCGTCCTTTCCCATTCGTTTCAATATCCAAGTTCACAAAAGTATGCGTTAATCAGACGTAAAAGCTAATTTTTCACGTATGCGATTGAAAATACAGAGCCAATAAGTAAATAAGTTTATCAGATAAAAGAGAAAACTTGCATAAGAAGTTGAATGTATGAGACTCTCCACTGTATATAAAAACAGTGTGGGGTTGGATATGGCCGTTATAACTCAATTTGTTGTCGTTAGAGAAGGGGTTGAAAAGATGACTTTTACATCGAAAAAGGAGGCTGATGCCTACGATAAGATGCTAGATATCGCTGACAACCTAATTCCATTCTTAAGTAAAAGTGACTTGGATTTAGAAGAGAAAGATATAGAAAAGCTGGGCTTCTTTCTTGCTCAAAATAAAGATGACCTGCAAGTATTGCTTAAAGGTGGCTCTCTTGAAAAAAAGGTTACCCCAAAAAAAGCGGTCAAAAAGCCTGATAGCAAAGAACCCAAATAATATTGCGTGTTAAAATTGAATGGTTTGTTGTTAAAATGCTGCGATTAGATTCTTATCTGTAGATAAAACTGTTAGGGAATATTAATGGTAAATGCTTTTTATGATACTTTGAATCGTCAGGTGCTGGCCTTACTGGATGGCGAAGATGATACGATAGCAGCATTAGCAAACTTTTCAGCACTCTTAAATGACAACCTTACCGATCTCAATTGGGTGGGGTTTTATTTATTGAAAAATGATGAATTGGTTCTCGGCCCTTTTCAAGGAAAGGTTGCTTGCTCAAGGATCCCTATCGGTAAAGGCGTTTGTGGAACTGCGGTAGCAACTAACTCGACTCAGCGAGTCGATGATGTTCATCAATTTGCGGGTCATATCGCTTGTGATAGTGCGAGTAATTCTGAGTTAGTTGTGCCATTACGTCAAAACGGAACTGTTATCGGTGTACTGGATATTGATAGCCCATCGTTATCCAGATTCAGTGAAATTGATCAACAAGGCGTCGAAACTTTGGTAAAAAGTCTCGAAATTTGCCTAATTGGTTAATCTACGACCAATTATTGCTAATTGTAGGTCGCAATCATTTGAAGCCTCTCTATAATAAGCGGTTTGAGTAATGAAAAAAGCAGACACATCTATTTCGACTTATGAATACATGGAGTTTGTGATTTGTAGTTGCTAAGGTAGGTTTGGTTTTAGGGGCTAAAAACAGATGTTAACAATTTTTCATTTGTGGTTTGTGCCTAGATCAGACAAATATAAACGACACTTAAGTTGATTCGAGCGATTGAGCTCGTCGGCGGTGTCCCTTTTTTAAAACTGTGGAAGTAAAGATGGAATCAACAGAAAAGTTGACCGATACCAACGCTATTCTTGCGTATTTGTATGAAACATTTCCTTTGTGCTTTATAGCTGAAGGCGAAACTAAGCCATTAAAAATTGGATTGTTTCAAGATTTAGCGGAAAGGTTAGCTGATGATTCTAAAGTCAGTAAAACTCAGCTCAGAATCGCGTTAAGAAGATACACCAGTAGCTGGCGTTACCTTAAATGCGTTAAAGCTGGCGCACAGCGTATCGATTTAGATGGCAATGCTTGTGGTGAGCTAGAACAAGAGCACATCGACCACGCGGCAGCTACACTAAAAGAAAGCCAAGACAAAGCAAAGGCTAAGAGAGTGGCGCAGGCTAAGAGTGCGAACCCTGCAGCTAAAACGGCAAAGAAGCCTGTTAAGAAGCCAGTTGCTAAGCGTCCAAAACCAGCTCAAAGCAGCAAACCTGCAAAAGAGCCTGTTGTGGCAGAAAATTTAACGCCTGCGGTTTTAACTGAATTGAAACCAAACCAGCGTGTTAATGTCAAATTAGGTAAAGCACCAGTTGCTGGTGTGATTTTGGACATCAAAAAAGAAGATGTTCAAGTTCAGTTAGACTCTGGTTTAACCATCAAAGTTAGAGCTGAACACATACTGCTGTAATGGCTTAAGAGCACCTAAAGGAGTGACTTGTTGATGCGAAAACTTTCTCTGGCTGTATCCATTGCCGGTATTTTTGTCGGATTCTCGGCGTGGGCTGTTAGCCCAACTATTCAATTCAGCGAGTTACCCGCTCTAAAGCAGGAACCGCAGCATAAAGTAGCCAGTAAACGTGTTACTGGACTATTTACCCGTTCTCATTATCATCGCTTCGACATGGATGATGCATTTTCACAGCAAGTATTTGAACGTTATCTAAAGCAGTTGGATTACCGTAAGAATGTTTTGCTGCAATCTGATATCGATAGCTTTAAACCTTACTCGACTCAATTTGACAACATGTTGAAAAGTGGCGACTTAAGCGAAGCATATGCGATGTTTGAATTAGTACAAAAGCGACGTTACGAACGATTTGCTTACGCATTATCACTGCTTGATGAAGAGATGGCATTTGATGTTCCTGGCGATAAATATGAGTTCGACCGCGAGAATGCGGATTGGCCAAAGACTGAAGCTGATCTAAACGAACTCTGGCGCCAACGCGTTAAGTACGATGCCCTGAATCTTTCTTTAACCGGAAAGAATTGGGATGAAATCGTGACTATCCTCGAGAAGCGTTATAACAACTCGATTAAGCGTCTAAGTCAGACACACAGTGAAGATGTGTTCCAAGGGGTGATGAACGCCTTTGCTCGCACTGTGGAGCCTCATACTAGTTATCTTTCACCACGCAATGCCGAACGTTTCCAGATGGAAATGAACCTAAGCCTTGAAGGCATTGGCGCAGTGCTTCAAGTTGATGATGACTATACCGTGATCAAGAGTCTCGTTGCTGGCGGTCCAGCAGCCACGAGTGAGAAGTTGTCACCAGAAGATAGAATTGTAGGTGTAGGCCAAGATGGCGGTGAAATTGTCGACGTTATTGGTTGGCGATTGGACGATGTCGTTGAGCTGATCAAAGGCCCTAAAGGCAGTAAAGTTATTCTAGAAATTTTGCCTAAGAAAGGTGGTACAAGCGCGAAGACTTTCGAGCTGACCATTGTTCGAGACAAGATCCGTCTAGAAGATCGTGCTGCAACATCTAAAGTGATTGAGCCGACAGATGGACCTTATGCTAATCGAAAAGTCGGTGTTATTCAGATCCCAGGTTTTTACATGGATCTGTCTAAAGATGTTTCTAAAGAGTTGGCTGAATTAAAAGAAGCGAAAGTTGAAGGCATTATCATTGACCTTCGTGGTAACGGTGGTGGCGCCTTAACGGAAGCGACATTATTAACCGGTTTGTTTATTGAACAAGGTCCTGTGGTACAAATTCGTGATGCTAATGGTCGAGTTTCTCAAAACCGTGATAATGACGGTCGTGTCACTTATGATGGCCCACTGACTGTGATGGTCGATAGATACAGTGCATCTGCTTCAGAGATTTTTGCTGCCGCACTACAAGATTATGACCGAGCGCTGATTGTGGGTGAATCGACCTTTGGTAAAGGTACTGTTCAGCAGCACAAGAGCTTAGGCCGCATCTACGATATGTACGAAAAACCTATTGGTCATGTGCAGTATACGATTGCTAAGTTCTACCGTATTAATGGTGGCAGTACTCAGCTTAAAGGTGTGACACCTGATATTCCGTTCCCAAGTGCATTAGAGCCTGGTGAATACGGTGAAGCTGAAGAAGATAATGCGTTACCTTGGGATAAAGTTCCTGTTGCGCAGTACGGTACGCTAAGCGAAATTTATCCTCAGCTGATTGCCAGCTTAGATAGTAAGCATCAAGATAGAATTAAAACTGATGTTGAATTTGGCTATATTTTCCAAGATATAGCTGAGTTTAAAGAAAATCATGATGATAAAACGGTCTCATTAGTCAAGACTGAACGCTTAGCCGAGCGTGAAGACAATGAGAAAAAACAATTAGACCGTGCTAACGAAAGGCTTGTAAAAGAAGGCCAAGAAAAAGTTAAATCATTAGATGATATTCCTGATGACGTCGAAGTTGCAGATGCATTCTTAGATGAAACCGCATACATTACTTTGGATTTAGCGGATATTGAAAAATTAGCTAAAAATCAAAACAAGTAATATAAAGTTAATAAGAAAACGCGCTTAATGCGCGTTTTTTTTAATCCAAAATTAATAAGAAGAGGTTTATTCATGTCCCAGCCACAAGCCAAATTCCTCAAAGATTACCAAAAACCTAAGTTTCAAATTTCTCATATCGACTTAGATTTCACTCTTGCAGAAAAGCTGACACAAGTTGTCGCTACCAGTAAAGTTATTCGTCAAGGTAACCATAATGACTCGCTTGTATTGGTTGGCGATGAACTAACCTTGCTTAGCGTTAAAATTAATGGTGCTGCGGCCGAATATAATCAATTAGCAGGTGAACTGGTAATTGAGACTAGCCTGGACGATTTTGAACTACAGATCGTTACTCAGCTTGATCCTGAAGCAAACTCTAGTCTTGAAGGCTTATATATGTCTGATGGAGCCTACTGTACTCAGTGCGAGGCAGAAGGGTTTAGACGGATCACTTATTTCTTAGATAGGCCCGATGTATTAGCTGTTTATACCGTGCGTATAGAAGCAGATAAGCAAGCATTCCCGTACCTGTTAAGTAATGGCAATTTAATAGAAAGCGGTGAATTAGACACTGGTCTGCACTTTGCCAAGTGGCACGATCCATTCCCTAAACCTGCTTACCTGTTCGCACTCGTTGCTGGTGATTTTGACTTACTAGAAGACAAGTTTACAACCTGTAGTAATAGACAAGTTAAGCTTCAGGTCTTTGTCGACAAAGGTAATTTGAGCAAGGCGCATCACGCTATGGCCTCGCTTAAGAAGTCGATGTCTTGGGATGAGAGCCGCTTTAACCTTGAGTATGATCTAGATATCTACATGATAGTTGCGGTCGATTTTTTCAATATGGGCGCGATGGAAAACAAGGGCCTAAATGTTTTCAATACTAAATTTGTTTTAGCCGATAAAGCCTCAGCAACCGATGATGACTACCATGGAATCGAGTCGGTTGTGGGTCATGAGTATTTCCATAACTGGACTGGTAATCGCGTAACCTGTCGTGACTGGTTCCAACTGAGTCTAAAAGAGGGTTTGACCGTCTTCAGAGATCAAGAGTTTAGCTCCGATCTAGGCTCGCGTGCTGTTAATCGTATTCATGCCATTAAGGTAATGAAAAACCAGCAGTTTGCTGAGGATTCTGGCCCGATGGCTCATCCGATCAGGCCTGAGTCTGTTATTGAAATGAATAACTTCTACACGGTCACAGTGTATAACAAAGGCGCCGAAGTTATTAGAATGATGCATACCTTGCTTGGAGAAGCGGCTTTCCAGCAAGGTATGAAGCTGTATTTCGAACGCCATGATGGCCAAGCAGTGACTTGCGATGATTTTGTTGCCGCGATGGAGGATGCTAGTAAGGTTGATTTAACCCAATTTAGACGTTGGTATAGCCAAGCTGGCACGCCTCAAGTTGATGTTGAAGAACACTATGACGAACAGGCTAATGTGTACCAGTTGACACTATCGCAAATGACACCGGCGACGCCAGACAAGACTGAGAAATTGCCATTACATATTCCTTTCGATGTCGAACTTGTAGATGTTGATGGCCAATCGATTTTTAATAAGGTACTAGATTTTACAGAAGCAAAACAAGTCTTCACTTTTGAAGGGCTTAAGCAAAAACCTATTGCTTCTTTGCTGCAAAATTTTTCCGCGCCAGTTAAATTAAACTTCAACTATTCTGTAGAGCAACTGGTGCATATTATGCGTTTTGCCAACAGTGAGGTCGCGAAGTGGGAAGCATCCGTTTCACTGTTTAGCCAATCAGTTTGGCAAAATATCGATAAATTACAAAGCAAGCAAGCTATGTATATAGACCCAAGGATCTTGGACGCTTTTAAGGGCGTGATTCTGTCTCAAGAGCTGGATAGAGCACTGATGGCTGAAATTTTGTCCTTAACTAGTGCTAATGCCTTGATTGAGCAAAAGTCATCGGTAGATCTGGATAATCTTGCTCTTGCTAGAGAGTTTGTCGTTCTTGAAATTGCTTCTGGCTGTGAAGATGAGCTATTGGCCATGGTACGTGAGTTGCAGAATGTTGATGAAGCATCTTCTCGTGCACTTAAGAATGTGTGTTTAAGCTTGTTGCTTAAAATAGAAAAAAGCTATGGCACTCTCGCTAAAGCTCAGTTTGAATCGGCACAAAATATGACGGATAGTTTAGGAGCTTTAACTGCACTAAACTGTGAGTCATCAGCAATTCGTGACGAGTTAATGGCTAAGTTTGAGAGCCAATGGGCTAAAACACCATTAGTGATGGATAAATGGCTAGTACTGCATGCTACGCTTAATAGCGGTGATTGTATTAATACCGTGTTATCACTGTTTCAACATGATGCATTTAGCTTTCATAATCCAAATAGAGTGCGTTCTCTTATCGGGGCTTTTGCTGCTGGAAACACATTTGAATTTCATCGTAATGATGGCGCTGGTTACTCTTTTCTAACCGATGCGATTATTAAATTGAATATACTTAACCCGCAAGTCGCAGCGCGCATTATTACGCCATTAATCCAGTTTAAGAAGTTCGATCTTCATAGGCAGGAACTGATGAAAAATGAGCTGCAACGTATTCTTGCAATTGAAGGTTTATCGAAAGACCTATATGAGAAAGTCACAAAAGCATTAGCTTAAAATGTAATAGAATATATTGGATCTCATTCTCACTCATCGTAATATATGAGCACAGAATTGAGGTCCATTATTTTATGAGAGTTAGTTTTGGTAGTATCCCATCAAATTTTTCAATTTCCGCTGAATATCAGTTATCAAGAGTTTCTTCCTTACTATCGTGGTGAGGTTAATAAAGTTGAAGTGGTCGATATCAAGGGGCGAACCCTCTGGATCAATGCACGTCATTTTAGGCCCTTCTTATCTAGCACAGGTATAAAAGCCTATTTTAATATGGTCGTCGATAGTCAAGGAAACCTGATCAGCCTTACCAAGGTTTAGAGTAATTACTTCAAACGGTCGATTGCTTTAAACGGCACGCCATCTTCCAAAGTCCGCTTTATAGGTCATTGTAATCAAATAACAAATGACCTATAGAGCCATAAGATCTAACTTTACCTAATACTGATTTAAATACAGCAGTAAAAACCATCAAGAATATGCCTCTTAAGTAACGAAATCTTTTGAAGATTTTCTAAATTTCATCCTTGCTCACTTCGTATAAATGCTGTAACAATGGTGTCACCTGTAAGTTAACAGAATGTTGGCTACTAATTCCTATAACAAAAGAATCCAGCAGGTTACGGAGAGAAGCTAAAATGAAAAAGGTAAAAAAAGGCTTTAATAAGTCGACGCTCGCTTTGGGGATAGTTGCGGCGCTCGGTTTTGGCATAACAAACCAAGCTAACGCAGTCTCATTCAATTGGGGTGAAGTGGAAGGAACATTTGACTCGACTTGGACTGCTGGTGCAAGTTGGCGTGTTGAAGGCAGAGATTGGGACAACCAAATTGGTAAGGTAAACCACCCTCGTTTCGATTGGTCTGGCTACTCGGCTTTTGGCGATACCAAGTACAGCTCAGCTGAGATCTGGGCACAACCTGGATCTTACTCGAGCAATGGTGACCTAAGTAACTTGCTGTACTCTCAGGGGGACACCACATCAGAGATTGTTAAAGGTCTTCATGAGTTGTCATTGAAATACCAAAATTTTGGCCTGTTTGCACGTGGCATGTATTTCTATGATCGCAAACTCAACGATGGTGATTTTGGTTTTAATGACCCGTTAACGGGACAAGAGTTTGACCCTTGCGCCGATAGCAAGGCATCGGAAGTCCAGTGTAAAGACATCCGTTTATTGGATGCTTTTGTATATGCTGATTTCGATTTTAACGATGGTGCTAATCCACTTTCTATCCGTGTCGGTAATCAGGTTGTCTCTTGGGGAGAAAGCACCTTGATTGCACACGGTATAGGTGTAATTAACCCCGTCGATTTGAACATTCTTAATGCCCCTGGTGCCGAACTGAAAGAAGCCTTTAGGCCGCAAGGTATGGTGTGGGCATCATTTGGCGTGACAGATAATTTATCTGTTGAAGGTTTTTATCAATATGATTGGGAGCCGGTTTGGGTTCCAACTCCGGGGTCAATTTTCTCAACTAATGATTTTGCCGGTTACGGTGGTTACAACCAAAACGCACAGTTAGGTTTTAACTCTAATCCTGATATGAATCTCGATTTCTTGCTATCTGAATATAATACCCTTGTGGGTATGGTGGGGTCTGGGCAGGTTGATTCAGTCGATTTAGCTAGACTTGCATTGGCTTATCCGACGAAAGCAACTTTGGTTGAAGATCCTGCTTCTGCAAGTGATGACGGTCAATGGGGTGTAAAACTTGGTTATTATGCGCCTCAATTGGGCGAGACCGAGTTTGGTTTGTATTACATGAACTACCATAGTCGTCGTCCACTAATCAGCGGTACTACGGCTAACTTTAACGAAGATGCAATAGCCCGCGATTTACAACGTCTTGGTGGTAAAGCGCAATCTGGCGAAGCCATGACTCGCGAAGATATTTTAGCCTTAGAGACATTCTCTAAAGCACAGATTGTTTACCCTGAAGATATTCAATTGATGGGCTTTAGTTTTAATACGTTAGTCGGTGACACATCTGTTGCGGGGGAAATTGCCCATCGATTGGATGAACCACTGCAGATTGATGATGTTGAATTACTCTTTGCCGCAATGCCGCAGCAACTCGCTAATGCGGGTTTAAACCCAGAATTTGATGGAATTTCACAAGTCGAAAACTACGGTCCTGGCGAATATGCTGAAGGCTTTATTCGTTTAGATACCACTCAGGCTCAGACAACCTTTACTCACCTATTTGGGCCTACATTAGGTACCGATAACCTGACTATGCTGGCTGAAGTCGGTGGTGTATGGATCCACGATATGCCAAGTCATGATGAGTTGAGACTGAACGGTCCAGGCACTTCTCGTTCGGGCGGTAACCCTGATATGCCAGGTATTATCGAAGCCGTTCATAACGGTCCAGAAACCAACCCATTCCCAACTGATTTTGCGTGGGGATATCGTTTAGTAGCTAAAGCTGACTACAACAACGTATGGGGCGGTGTAAACATTGCACCTCGAGTCATTTTCTCCCATGACGTTGATGGTATTACACCAGATCCAATGTTCCTGTTTACTGAAGGCAAGAAGTCAGTCGCTTTAGGCGTTAATTTCGATTATCAGAGTCGTTGGGCCGCAGATCTCTCATACAATACTTTCTTCGGTGGAGTAGGGACAACCAATGCGATGGCTGACCGAGATTACGTTTCGTTCAACATTAAATATTCAATCTAAAATCACAAGGACAATAACAATGAATAAACTTGCGATGTTGCCTGTAGCAGTGATGATAGCGTTAAGTGCATCAAGTGCTTTGGCTAAGGTTTCTGATGCAGATGCTGCTAAATTAGGTACAGAGTTAACTCCACTTGGTGGTGAAAAGGCCGCTAATGCCGATGGTTCTATTCCAGCATGGGATGGTGGGATCACTAAACCTGTGGCTGGTTACAGTAAAGGAATGCATCATCCGGATCCTTTTCCTAGCGACAAAATTGAATTTACCATTACCAATGCCAATAAAGATAAATACAAAGAGTATCTTTCAGATGGTCAGATAAAACTGTTTGAGCTATACCCTGAAACGTTCAAGATGAATGTGTACCAAACACGTCGCTCAGCTTCAGTGCCTCAGTTTGTTTATGATGCAACCAAAGAGAACGCAACTCGTGCGGAGCTTATCGATGGTGGCAACGGTATTAAAGGTGCATCTATTGGTATTCCATTCCCTATGCCTGAAAATGGCCTAGAAGTTATTTGGAACCATGTATTACGTTTCCGCGGTGTTGACCTTAAAACCTCTCGTAGCCAAGCAGCACCAACTGCCGGTGGTAGCTATACCTTGGTTGAAACCACTGAAGAACTCCGTTTTCAGTATTCTCGCCCAGAGATGACGTTAGATAAGCTGAGTAAAGACAACACTCTGTTCTTCTTTAAGCAAGTTGTTACTCAGCCCGCGCGTCTAGCGGGTACTGCTTTGTTAGTTAAAGAGACAATGGATCAAGAGAAGCTACCACGTCAAGCATGGACTTATAACACGGGGCAGCGCCGCGTACGTAAGGCACCCAATGTGGCATTTGACACCCCAGGTACCGTTTCTGATGGCCTAAGAACAACCGATGATTTCGATATGTTTAACGGCTCACCAGTACGTTACAACTGGGAGTTAGTGGGTAAGCAAGAGCTTTATATCCCTTATAACGACTACAAGTTGCACTCTGATAAGCTTGAGTATGAGCAGATCATCACTCCTGGCCACATCAACCCTGAATATGTTCGTTATGAAAAACACCGTGTTTGGGTAGTAAAAGCGACGCTTAAAGACGGCATGCGCCATATCTATAAGGCGCGTACTTTCTACATTGATGAAGACTCTTGGCAGGTGTCTGTTGCCGATCTTTACGATAACCGAGATGAACTCTATCGAGTGGCGATAGCCCATGGCTTGAACTATTACGAAGTGCCTACCCAGTGGAGTACATTAGAAGTGTTCCATGATCTGCAGTCTCGTCGTTATATTGCGATGGGTCTAGATAATGAAGGCCGTATGTATGACTTCGATGCGAAATTAAGTGAAGCAAACTTTACTCCAGCGGCATTACGCCGTGCAGGTATTCGTTAAACCCACTTGTTGAGGGGCTCGGGCCCCTCTTTCATTTTTTTAAGGAAGTCTGTATGTCGTTTAGCATGCTTCGATTTATCTCAACATTGAGTATATTTAGTCTTTTTCAGTCATTACCTGTACTAGCACAAGAGAATAAATTCGAACAACAAATTCAGCCTCTTGCTGTAAACTCATTAGTTTTAGATATCGCAAATAATCAACAAACCTTGGTTGCCGTCGGTGAACGAGGACACGCATTCATTTATCAAAACTCTTGGAAACAGGTTAATACCCCAACACAAGCCCTACTCACTAAGCTCTTTTTTATTGCGCCCGATATAGGTTGGGCTGTGGGCCATGACGCAACTATCCTGCATACAAGGGACGGTGGCCAGACTTGGTCAGTTCAAATGCAGTCTGAAGAAATTGAAAAGCCTTTATTAGATATTCTTTTCTTTACTCCGCAACATGGCGTAGCGGTTGGTGCTTATGGTCTATTTTACCGTACCTATGATGGTGGTAAGACATGGAATAGTGAATACCATCAAGAACTGCTGTTTGAAGAAGACGTTGCATATTTGGAAGAATTAAAGGCTGAGGATGAAGCCCTTTACCTTTCAGAGCGAAGTACATTACTACCCCATTTCAACCGCATTATTCAAGCAACTGATGGCACACTCATTATGGTTGGTGAGTTAGGCTTAGTTGCCACTTCAACTGATCAAGGCCAAAACTGGCTAAAACAAGATTTTTTGTATGAAGGTTCTTTATTCAACGCGATCATTGTCGATGAAACCGCTTTTGTGATGGGACTGAGGGGCAATGTTTTTAAGTCGGATCTGAGTTTAGTTAATTGGCAGAAGGTTCATCTTCCCACTGATTCCACGGTTAATGCCGGAATAGGGCTCGAAGAGGGCGCATTAAGATTAGTCGGTAATGCCGGTGTTATTATCGATATATCTGACTCGGGTAAAAGCCAACTTGTAGAGCAACGACAGGGTGAAAACTTAGTCGCTATTGCTAAAGACTCAGAAGGAAACTTATGGGTTTCTGGTAATAAAGGTCTCATCAAATTAGAACAAAAATAATAGGACCTTACTATGTTAGATAAATTAGTTAATGGATTCGAATCTTATCTATTCCGTCATAGAGCTTTCGTTATATTACTGTTTGCGGTAACGACTATCTTCCTTGGAATTCAAGCGAGTAACCTGAAAATGGATGCCGCATTTGTTAAAAACATTCCACTTAACCACAACTACATGCAAACCTATCTGAAGCACCAGAAACAGTTTGGTGGTGCCAACAGCATCATGGTGGCAGTAGAAGATACGAGCGGGAACATTTTCAATCCAAATTTCTTTGATGCACTTAAAAATGTACATGATCAGCTATTTTTTATACCTGGTGTAGACAGAGCACAAGTTAAATCACTGTTCTCGCCATCTACGCGCTTTACTGAAGTCGTTGAAGACGGCTTTGCTGGTGGTCCTGTCATTCCCGCGGATTTTTCTACCACAGAGCAAGGCTTAAAAACTGTTCGAGGTAATATCGAAAAAGCAGGTATTGTCGGCCGTTTGATTGCTGAAGACTACTCGGCAGCCATGGTGAGTACGCAGTTAATGGATTTCGATCCGCAAACTGGCGAACCCTTAGATACTTTGGCGTTTGCAGCACAGTTAGAAGAGCAGTTACGTGAACAGTATGAAACCGATGAAATAAAAATTCATATCATTGGTTTTGCTAAGATGGCCGGAGATGTTGCCGACGGTGCAAAAGGAGTGCTGCTGTTTTTCCTTATTGCTATCTTAGTGACTGCAGTGATGGTTTACTTTTTCTCTAAGTCGGTAGCGCTAACAATTTTGCCGTTAGTATGTAGTTTGATTGCAGTTGTTTGGCAATTAGGGTTATTAACCGTCATCGGATTTGGTTTAGACCCTATGTCTATTCTTATTCCATTTTTGGTGTTTGCCATTGGTGTAAGTCACAGCGTACAGATGATTAATGCGGTAAGACGACGCGTTACCGATGGACAAACGACAAAGGCAGCCGCGGCACTGGCATTTAGAAGTCTGCTTATTCCAGGTGGTGTTGCGCTGTTGTCTGACACCATAGGTTTTATGACGCTATTAGCCATCGACATTGGTATCATTCGAGAGCTCGCGATTTCAGCTTCTTTAGGTGTTGCTGTGATAATTTTAACAAACCTAATCTTATTGCCGCTGGTGATCTCTTTTACAACAGTGACGCCTCGTAAAGATAATAAGCCAAACCCTGTAAATAACATCTGGCTTAAGCTATCTAATTTCGCTACGCCAAAATACGCGATTTGGGTCTTGATTGTGACAGGATTGCTCTATGCGGTTGGCTTACAGCAAGCGAATAAGATGAAAATTGGCGATCTACAAGGCGGAGCTCCCGCGCTGCATTTAGACTCTCGTTATAATCAAGACACTTTCTTTATTACTGATAAGTTCTCTATTACAACAGATGTGATGACAGTGATTGTTGAGGCATTCCCTGAAGCCTGTACGTATCATTCTGTATTGACTCAAATTGATGAGTTTGAGTGGCAGGTTAGTAACACACCTGGAGTCGAGGCTACGGCGAGTTTGGCATCGGTGGCAAAGCGTGTAAATTCTGGCTTTAATGAAGGCAATCCAAAGTGGAGTGTTTTGCCACGCACCACAGCAAGCTTGGTTCAGGCGGTTGGTCGCGTACCGACAACTTCAGGGTTACTCAATAGCGATTGCTCTGTGATGCCGGTTTATCTGTTCCTAAAAGATCATAAAGCTGAAACCATTGAATTGGTTATCGATAAGGTTAATAAGTTACAAAAAGAGCTCGATAACGACAAAATCCAGTTTAAGTTAGCATCGGGCCCTGTCGGCGTCATGGCGGCAACCAATGAAGCAGTTGCAGAAGCACAGCTACCTATGATGCTTTATGTCTACGGCGCGGTGTTTATTCTATGTCTTATCAGTTTCCGGTCACTAAGAGCGACGATAGCAGTGATTTTGCCTCTGTATGTGGTGTCCACATTGGCGCAGGCGTTAATGACTCAGCTCGATATTGGACTGGCCGTGAGTACCTTACCCGTGATTGCGCTAGGTGTGGGTATTGGTGTTGATTACGGTATTTATATCTTATCGACCATGGCTGTACGTCTAAGAGATGGGATGCCGGTACAAAAAGCTTATTATGAGGCACTAGTCGAACGTGGAAGTGCGGTGATTTTCACTGGACTGACATTAGCGATTGGTGTGAGTACTTGGTTCTTCTCGGCTCTTAAGTTCCAAATGGATATGGGGATTTTGCTTACATTCATGTTTTTGGTAAATATGTTGGGGGCAATAATTATCCTACCAGCCATAGCTGCCATGTTTTGGCGGCAGCCCAAGTAGAATCAACGAAAGGGGAGCATTAGCTCCTCTTTTTTTATGAATAAAAACACGTTATATACGATTGTTATGTCAACAGTGTGAATAAAATCGGTGCGAGGTTAATATCAATGAGGATGTACCACTAAAATAGTTCTCGAAATATAGGGGATTTAGTAATAGACTTCGCGCTATGACCTAGGTCACAGAAATAGGCTCAGGTCGGTTTAAGAAGCATCCATAAAAATTAAAAAGCGCTGCCATAGCCCCTAAGGAAATAGCAACATGGCCTTGAAAGATGCAATGCCTTCAGTACTGCTCGAAAACGTAGTCAACCTAATTCACTCTAAAGTACCCAATTCACAAGCTAAGCAAGTTGAGCAGTTCGCAACTTGCCTCTATGCGCATATGTCGAAAGACGATCTGAATGCGCGTAACGACAGTGACCTCTATGGCGCTGTTTTGAGTCAATGGAACGCACTGAATAAGACCTCCGTCGGGGAAGGTCATATCAGAGTCTTCAACCCGAGCCAGTCTAAGCATGGCTGGCAATCAAGCCACTCGATTATTGAAATTATTCAACCAGACATGCCTTTCCTAGTCGATTCAGTTGGCATGGCGATTAACCGTTTGGGCATTAAGGCACATATGATGCTGCACACGCCGATGGTTATAGAGCGTCAAGACGGTGTGGTAACTCATGTTAGTTATAGTTCAGATAAACAAGAAAACGTCGACAAGGTTGCTGTTTTTCTAATTGAGATTGACCGTCAAAGTAGCGATGACGATATTAAGTCACTTACGAAAGAGATTGAGTCAGTGATTGGAGATGTCGCTGCTGCAGTTAATGACTGGGAAGCAATGTCGGCCAAGCTTGGCGAAACCATCAACGAGTTAGAAAATCGTCCTTACCCCGGTACTAAGGAAGAGCTAAATGAAGCGAAAAACTTCTTATCTTACCTAAACGACCATCACCTTACATTACTTGGCTATCGCCGTTATGACTTGCATAAAGTCGAGGGTGATTTAGAGTTGGTCGCCGATAAATCGACTAGTCTAGGCTTGATGGCTAAATCAAGTAAAACCAAAACTGAAACAGGTCTTCTCCTGTCAACTTTTTCAGAGAATGCACGTAAAGAGGCGCTAGATAAAAGCCTATTGGTGTTGACTAAGAGTAGTGAGAAAAGCCGCGTTCATCGTCCTGCCTATGTGGATTATATCGGTGTTAAACGCTTCGATGAGCAGGGTAACGTTATTGGTGAAGATAGATTTATCGGTTTGTATGCCTCAAATCTGTATAACCGTAGTCCTCGTGAAATTCCTTTACTTGCGCAAAAAGTGCAACGGGTATTAGACCGTTCAGGTCTAGCACCTCGCTCTCATGACTATAAAGCTTTAATGCATATCCTCGAGACTCTACCACGAGATGAGTTGATCCAAGCCAGTGTTACACAGCTTGCATCAATCGCTCACGGTGTACTTGAGATGCAAGATCGTGACAAGCTGAAATTGTTTGTTCGTAAAGATGGCTTTGGCAGATTCTTCTCTTGCTTAGTTTATGTATCAAAAGATAGATATAACACTAAGTTACGTGAAGATACCCAGCGTATCCTTGCGCAGCATTTCAATAGTAGTGAAGACGTGGAGTTCACCACATATTTCTCAGAGTCTACTTTGGCAAGAACCCATTACATCATCAAAGTTGACAATAATAGTATGGACGTCGATGTGGCAGCGATTGAGAATAATTTGACCGAAGCGGCTCGCTCTTGGGAAGACAAGCTTGCTAGTGCAGTGTTTAGCGCTCAAGGCGAAGAGCTAGGAAATAGCCTGATTAAGCGTTATGTGGATGCATTTCCACGTAGCTATAAAGAAGATGTTCTGCCTAGTTCTGCAGTTGTCGATATTCAGCATCTTGAAGAGCTTGATGATGACCATAAATTGGGTATGTTGTTCTATCAACCACAAGAAACAGCGTTAAACGACAATAAGGTTCGTCTAAAGTTATTCCACAAAGATGAACCTATCCATCTTTCAGACGTGTTGCCAATGCTTGAAAACTTCGGTCTTCGAGTAATTAATGAAAGACCTTATGAAGTTAAAACTGTCGAAGGTGCCACATATTGGATCCTAGACTTTTTGATGACAACCCAAAGTGTGGCATCAGATGATCTTGCTGACAGCCAGGAGCGTTTCCAAACTGCGTTGTCACAGGTGTGGAAGAAAGAGCTAGAAGATGATGGTTTTAACCGTTTAGTTCTCTCAACTGGCCTAACGGGCCGCGAAGTGTCAGTACTTCGTGCTTATGCTAAATATATGCGTCAAATCGACTCTACATTTAGCCAAGCCTATATTGAAGAGACTTTCTCAAGTTATCCGCAAATTGCTGATCTGCTTGTTAAAATGTACATTCGCAAGTTCAACCCTAAGTTGAAAACGCGTACGTTAAACAAGTTCATTGAACAAATAGATCTTCGTCTTGATGATGTTTCTAGCTTAGATGATGACAGAATTATTCGTCGTTATCTTGATTTGATTAATGCAACTAACCGTACCAACTTCTATCAGCTGGCAGAATCAGGCTTGCCAAAATCATATATCTCGTTCAAATTTGAACCTGAATTGATCCCTGAAATGCCAAAGCCACTGCCTAAATATGAAATCTTCGTTTACTCTCCACGTGTAGAAGGCGTACACCTTCGTGGTGGTAAAGTCGCTCGTGGTGGCCTGCGTTGGTCAGACAGACGAGAGGACTTCCGTACAGAAGTGTTAGGTCTTGTTAAAGCGCAGCAAGTTAAGAATACGGTAATTGTTCCTGTAGGAGCAAAAGGTGGTTTCGTATGTAAGCAACTGCCTACAGACGGTGGACGTGAAGCTTTCTTCGCGGAAGGACAAGAATGCTACCGCTTATTTATTCGCGGTTTACTCGATATCAGTGACAACATTATCAATGGTGAGGTCATTGCTCCTGAAAATGTAGTAAGACACGATGAGGACGACCCATATCTTGTTGTTGCTGCCGATAAAGGGACTGCAACTTTCTCTGATATCGCCAATGAAATTGCAATCGAATATAACTTCTGGTTAGGCGATGCATTCGCTTCGGGTGGCAGTAACGGTTATGACCACAAGAAGATGGGTATTACCGCACGTGGTGCATGGGAGTCTGTTAAACGTCACTTCCGTGAAATGGGCGTTAACTGTCAAACTACTGATTTTACCTGTTTAGCCGTCGGAGATATGGCCGGTGATGTCTTTGGTAATGGTATGTTATTGTCGAAACATACCCGACTAGTCGCAGCCTTTAACCACATGCATATCTTCATCGACCCAAATCCAGATGCCGCGACCAGTTATGTGGAACGTGAGCGTTTGTTTGCGCTGCCACGCTCTAGCTGGGAGGATTACAACAAAGAGCTCATTTCTAAAGGTGGTGGTATCTTCTTACGCTCAGCGAAGTCGATTCCATTGTCAGCAGAAATGAAGAAGATGTTGGGAAGCCAAAAAGCTTCTATGCCACCGCTTGAGCTGCTAAAAGAACTACTTAAGATGCAAGTGGATCTTATCTGGAACGGCGGTATTGGTACTTATGTTAAGGCGACCACTGAATCACATGCAGAAGTTGGTGATCGCGCTAATGACGCAATTCGTGTAAATGGCAATGAAGTCAAAGCCAAGATTATTGGTGAAGGTGGTAACTTAGGTTGTACCCAGCTAGGTCGTATTGAATACTGCGCTAATGGTGGGCGCATGAACACTGACTTCGTTGACAACGTGGGTGGTGTTGACTGTTCAGATAACGAAGTAAACATTAAAATTTTGCTTAATGCGTTAGTCGCAGATGGTGAGATGACAGTTAAGCAGCGTAATCGTCTGCTTGAAGAGATGACGGATGAAGTGAGCCGTATCGTTCTTCAAGACTGTAAAGATCAAACCAGAACGATTTCAGTCACGCAAGTACGTGGCGCTGAGCAGCTTAAAGAGCAGATTCGATTCATTCATTATCTTGAGAAAGAGGGCAAGCTTGATAGAGCACTAGAGTTCTTACCAAATGAAGATGAATTAGCCGACCGTTTAGTTAATGGTAAATCGCTGACACGACCAGAATTATCGGTGTTAGTTGCTTACGCTAAGATGGTATTAAAAGAGCAGCTATTAACTTCAGAAATTACTGAAGATAGCTTCTTAAGTCAGCTATTAATTGAATACTTCCCTAAGCAGTTACAAGAGAAGTACATCGATAATATGGCATCGCATCCGCTACGTGGTGAAATTATTGCTACTTCTTTGGCCAATGAGTTGGTCAATGATATGGGACTTAATTTCGTGCAACGTATGCAAGATGAGACAGGTGCCTCAGTAGCGGAAGCTACCATTTGTTATACTATGGCACGCGAAGTGTTTGGTTTAGCTGATTTAACCAAATCTATTACTGATTTGAATGGCGTTATTCCAGCTGTTGTACAGTGTGAAATGCTGCATCAGTTACGTCGCAATATTCGTCGTGCGAGTCGTTGGTTCCTACGCCACCGCAACCGTAACTTGAATATTGAACAGACAATCGAGTTCTTTAAACCTGTGTTTGATGATTTGAAAGTAAGCGTGCATCAATACATGGTTAATGAGGAAGTTGAAGGAATTCGCGCAGAGTCGAATGCATTAATTAAAGAAGGGGTACCTGAAGATGTTGCCATGGTTGTGGCAAATGTCAGTACCTTGTTCTCGGCATTAGATATCGCACAAATATGTGATCTTGAAGGTAAGCCAGTTCCGTTAGTCGCTGAAACGTACTTTAAGCTAGGTGCAAGTGTCGATCTACATTGGTTCCTTGAACAGATTAGCGCACAACCTGTTTCGAACCATTGGCAAGCACTGGCTAGAGCCGCCTTTAGGGAAGAGCTTGATTGGCAGCAGCGTTCACTCAGCTCTGTCGTATTGAGAACTTGTACGGAAACCTGTGATGCGAACAAGATCATATCAGAATGGATTGAGTCGAATCAGAGCCTATTGGAACGTTGGTTCCATATGCTAGCTGACTTTAAGACTTCGCAAAGCCATGAGTTTGCAAAGTTCTCTGTAGCCTTACGTGAACTTAATCTTTTGATCCTTCATTGTGAAGGTCAAAAGTAATCTGATTAAAATCAGCAGCCCTGGCAATTGCCGGGG
Organism: Shewanella pealeana ATCC 700345; assembly: GCF_000018285.1. Classification (NCBI taxonomy): domain Bacteria; kingdom Pseudomonadati; phylum Pseudomonadota; class Gammaproteobacteria; order Alteromonadales; family Shewanellaceae; genus Shewanella; species Shewanella pealeana. Next base: position 2,363,031 of record NC_009901.1, read on the forward strand.
CTTTTTTCGGTCTAGGAGAAAACATGTTTTATAAAATCGCACAAAAGTTCATGTTTCAGATGGATCCAGAACTGGCCCATAATTTCGCTATCGGCAGTTTAAAATTTACTGGTAATTCACCTTTAAATTGCTTTTATGCGCAAAATATTAAGCCAGCCCCAGTGACAATGATGGGACTAACTTTTCCAAACCCAGTGGGTCTTGCTGCTGGTATGGATAAAGAAGGTGAATGCATTGATGCATTCCATGCTATGGGTTTTGGTCATATTGAAGTGGGCACGGTTACACCACGCCCTCAACCAGGTAATGAACAGCCACGTTGTTTTAGACTAAAACCCGCGAAAGCGATTATTAACCGTATGGGTTTTAACAACAAAGGTGTTGATAATCTAGTTGCTAATCTTAAAGCGGTTAAGTCGAATGCGATGGTTGGTGTCAATATTGGTAAGAATAAAGACACACCAGTAGAGCAAGGTAAGGAAGATTACCTGATCTGTATGGATAAGGTTTATCCTTATGCCGCTTATATAGCAGTCAATATTTCATCACCAAATACACCTGGTCTACGATCGCTTCAGTACGGCGATCTTTTAGATGATCTACTTGGATCACTAAAGCAGAAGCAAAAAGAACTTGCTGAACAACACGGTAAGTACGTACCAATTGCTTTAAAAATTGCGCCAGACCTGTCAAGTGAAGAGATTGAGAAAATAGCTGACGCGTTAATTAGAAGCGAATTCGATGCAGCTATCGCAACCAATACTACATTAACTCGTGACGGTGTAAGTGGTTTGCTTAATGCCAATGAGGCGGGCGGACTAAGTGGTAAGCCATTGAATTCATTGTCTACAATGGTTATCAAACAACTTGCTGATTGTTTAAAAGGACAGCTGCCAATTATCGGTGTTGGTGGTATTAACAGCGCTGAAGACGCACTTGATAAACTAGACGCCGGTGCTGAAATGGTACAAATTTATTCTGGTTTTATCTATCAAGGACCAAAATTAATTAAAGATATTGTAGAAGCATATCGAATTAAATAAGCCCTATCGATCTAAAGTTATTATTTAGAGCATAAAACGATCATTGGGATCTTAATTGGATCGCAATGATCGTTTTTATTTAATAATTCTAATACCATATCGAATAAAATTTATTTTGATATTGATGAAATTATCATCTATTATCGGTTTGTATCTAAATAAAGGTAAACGTTATGTTATTAATGCCAAAAAGGGATTGGCAGTGGGGATATAGTGAAACGCATGGAGTGTTAAGCGTTTCGTTAGGGGATGACATGGAGTTTTTGTCGCCTTATAAATTAAAGTCCTTAATACCTGATGCCAAAGAAACAATGGAGTTTAGTGTTGAACACGCTAAGTTCTATATAGACTTGGTTGATCGTTTATCAAAAACACTTCCATTGAACGATGCATTATTAGTTCAAATTGCATTAAATGCTACTGCTGCTCATTTTCTATTAAAACCTCAAATGCCGAAGTCATGGTTTTTTAGTACTTCACATCAATGTGTTTATAGTGAAGTAGGCAAACTATTTCAATTGACGACAAGCGAGCACACAGTTCTAGCAATGGTGATAGAGTCTGGATTACAAGCATCTTTAGTCATGATCATGTCAGCAGAATGCCGTTTAACAGACACGAAAACACTGGGTCAGTTTGAAACGATAAAAGTTATGCATGACAGGTTGGCGCCACTCACAACATCGACCCAGCAGCAGATCTACGCAGCATAAAAACCACGCAGTATTAAATTTAGGAATTACAAAGTTCTTGCTAGGTTTTCTAGGCAACTCCAATGTGATTAGTATTAATTCGCTATATATGTGAGTCAGCTCTATCTAATAGCGAGTTTTTAAATAAAGGCTATTCATAGTTTTACTGTAGGTGCTCATTGCAATCATTGAGGATATTTATTGGCCCATAGTAACTTGCTAGTTGCTCAGTTAATAGTTTGCAGTGAGGAAGCGAAGAGGGTGGGAAAATATGATAGGGTTTATATGTTAGTGTCGCGCTATAGAAAGTAAGCAACGACACTCATTTTATAGCTTGTTAATTGACCATACAGCTAGATTCTGTAAGTGAATTAATAATGATTTCTGTTTTCGGAACATCATTACTATCCGTTTCAACGATGCTTATCTGATCCACTACATCCATACCTTGCAATACCTTGCCAAACACAGCATAGCCATAGTTAGCGTCTGTTGCATCTAGCTGAGGGTTATCTAATACATTAATGAAAAACTGAGTGGTTGCAGAATCAGCTGCACTCGTACGAGCCATAGCAATGGTGCCGCGCTTATTACTTATCCCTATATCAGCCTCATTAACTATCGGTTCGTTACCAGGCTTATATACTAAACCACTAGTAAAACCTCCTGTCTGTATTACGAAATTATTGATAGTGCGATGAAATAAGGTTCCAGTGTAGAAGCCTTCATCAGCATAACTTTTAAAGTTTTGACCCGTGATTGGCATGTTAGTTAGATCGATAGCTAATAGTATATCGCCCATAGTCGTCGACATCTGGTAACAAATGTCAGCTTGTAAATTTGGTGCTTGGATAGGAGGTTGAGGTATTTCAACATTATCTGTTTCGCTGCCACCGCAAGCGGCCAAAGTCATACAAAATAGAAGAGGAATTGCTTTATTCATTTTGTTCTCACAATTATATCATCAATTAAAATGTTGTTAACCTGATGTGTCTGGTGTTGCAGTTGAGTGTTGATTTTAACGATTCTAGGCAGGGGAGCAATAAGCTAGCGTAAATGGATACAAACTGTCGCAGCTTATGGTTAGAAGGTTATTGCTGGACTTTGAATTCTATTGAGTTAAAGAGTCGGTTAATAACTTTATGGAGTGATGGCAGCTTTAAGCTTTTAAATAGTGGGAGCTGAATTGAGATTTATAAGATAAGTGGCAACGACCTTCGCTAAGCGGTTAGAGCTGAGCCCAACTAGCTACCAAACTGCTCTATCCCTCATCACAGCTTCTTATAATCACTAGAAGCTTAAAGGAAATGGAGGGTAAACAATTTACAAATTTCAGATACAAAAAAACCAGCTTTCGCTGGCCTACATATAAACTTTATTCTTCTATAAAAGAAGAAATGGTTGCGGGAGCTGGATTTGAACCAACGACCTTCGGGTTATGAGCCCGACGAGCTACCAAACTGCTCCATCCCGCGTCCGAATTGTATTTATTAGTTTTACTTCATTATAGGGAAGTGGTTGCGGGAGCTGGATTTGAACCAACGACCTTCGGGTTATGAGCCCGACGAGCTACCATACTGCTCCATCCCGCGTCCGAATTGTATTTATTAGTTTTACTTCATTATAGGGAAGTGGTTGCGGGAGCTGGATTTGAACCAACGACCTTCGGGTTATGAGCCCGACGAGCTACCAAACTGCTCCATCCCGCGTCCGAATTGTATTTATTAGTTTTACTTCATTATAAGGAAGTGGTTGCGGGAGCTGGATTTGAACCAACGACCTTCGGGTTATGAGCCCGACGAGCTACCAAACTGCTCCATCCCGCGTCCGAATTGTATTTATTTTACTTCATTCTACAAAAGATATGGCAACGACCTTCGCCTTGCTTTTATAAAGAGTTGAGTCAGAGTAGCTTTTATACTGCTCCATCCCGCGTCCAATTTTACATCTTCAAAAACACTACAACTTAAGTTAAAACTCAGTGCCTGTCCTGAAGAGGTGGCGAACTATAGCGATGGCTTAGATACATTGCAACAAACTTTTGTAATTAGTTGCTTACATGGTGGTTTATTGCTCGCTTATCGATTTGTTGGTACTTAAATCTATATTACTGGCTTTTAATTAGGCTTTAACCAATAACTTTTATCTTTTGGCGGCGCTAGCAGGTATAATGCCTAACTAATTTTTACTGTGTGTCGACTATCTATCAATGTTAAATTTTTTTGCTGCAGCTCCGCGGGGCTATGAATACGCGTTATCACTTGAGCTAGCCGAGCTAGGCGCTTCTGAAATTAAAGAAAGTGTTGCCGGGGTTTATTTTTCCGCTCCGTTGGAGCTTGGATATCGTATAACGCTGTGGTCGCGTTTAGCGAGCAGAATCATTTTTGTCATTTACAAGGGACCTTGTGAATCTCCTGAGCAACTGTATAACGCAGCCTATGGTATTGACTGGCAGATGCAGTTTTCGAACCGCAGTACATTTAGCATCGATTTCCACGGTCTAGGTGGCTTCATAAAGAACACCCAATTTGGTGCGTTAAAAATCAAAGATGCGATTGTTGATCGTTTTAGAGATGATGACTTTTCTCGTCCAAATGTTGAGAGAGTGGATGCAGATTTTAGAATCGATGCGCACTTTAGACGTGGCGAGATCACTATTGGTATCAATTTCTCTGGCCCAGCACTGCATAAGCGTGGTTATCGCTCTACAACGGGTGAGGCGCCACTAAAAGAAAACTTAGCAGCTAATATGCTTGTTCGTAGTGGTTGGCAGGCTGATAAAGTTGATTTGCTTGATCCTTTCTGTGGTAGCGGAACTATTTTGATTGAAGCGGCCATGATGGCTTGTGATATCGCGCCAGGTATTCACCGTGAACGCTTTGGTTTTGACCATTGGTTACCTCACAACAAGAAAGTATGGCAAGAGCTATTAAATGAGGCTCAAGCCCGTGCATCTATCGGTAAAACCCGTTGCGAAATTAAGTTCTTTGGCTCAGATATTGACTCTCGCTTAGTTGCGTTAGCAAAGCGTAATGCAGAAAATGCGGGCGTACTTGAGTTGATTGACTTCAGCGTTGGCAATGCATTAACTATTGATGTGCCGGTAGAGTCTGGCTTCTTGATCTCTAACCCGCCATACGGTGAGCGCTTAGGCAACGTAACCTCATTGTTGCAACTGTATTATCAGTTAGGTGATAAGTTTAAGGCTGAGTTTGGTGGTTGGAGTATTGCTATTTTAAATAGTGATATTGAACTGTTATCAGCATTGAAACTAAAAGCTGACAAGCAGATGAAGATGAATAACGGTGCACTTGAGTGTGCGTTTAACCTTTATACGGTTCATGCTGAAAATACACGCCGCGTCGATCCAGCAAATATCAAAATTGAAGGCGATGTCAGCGATATCGCCGTGCCGTTTGCTAACCGTATTAAAAAGAACTTTAAACAGTTAGAAAAGTGGGCTAAGAAAGAGGGCATCGATAGTTACCGACTATATGATGCCGACTTACCGGAATACAATGTGGCAGTAGATAAGTATCTTGATTACGTTGTGATTCAAGAGTACTCCGCGCCATCGCAAATTCCAGAAGCAGTGACTAAGCGTCGTCTTACAGACGTTCTAATTTCTTTACCTAGCGCAATTGGTATAGACCCGAACCATATTATTTTGAAAACCCGTGAACGCAAGAAGGGTACCAATCAGTATGAGAAGTTAGTTGCCAACAAACTTGAACTTATTACCACGGAATACGGTGCTAAGTTTAAGTTAAACCTAAAAGAATACTTAGATACTGGACTGTTTCTCGATCACCGTTTAACACGTAAGCTTGTTGGTGAAAAATCAAAAGGTCGAAGTGTTTGTAATCTATTCTCTTATACGGGTTCTGCGTCAGTACATGCAGCACTTGGTGGGGCGACTTCAGTAACAACTGTTGATATGTCAAATACTTATATCGATTGGGCAAAAGAAAACTTTGCATTAAATGGCTTAAATAGCGATAAGTATCAGTTCGTTCAAGCTAACTGCCTACAGTGGATGAAAAGGACTCATGATAGATTTGACCTTATTTTCATCGATCCACCGACTTTCTCTAACTCAAAGCGTATGGAAGACTCGTTTGACGTAGAACGCGATCATGTCGCTATGTTAAGTGATGTGTTTAAGCTGCTAAATCCTGGCGGAGAAATCATTTTCTCTAACAACAAACGTAAATTCAAGATGGAAATTGCGGCTTTGGAAGCACAAGGTATGTCGATTAAAAACATCGATAACCAAACACTGCCACTGGATTTCAAGCGCAACCCTCACATACATAATACTTGGTTAATTACCCATGCAGGCTAAGGCCTCGGTTATTTTATATCACACAGATGCGTGTCATCTGTGTGAGTTAGCAGCTGAGTTGCTCATACAGATTGGTGTTAAATATGATGCCTTGGATATCTGCGATGATGAAAACCTAGCTGAACAATATGGCATTCGAATTCCGGTCGTCAAAATTGTCGATAGTCAATGTGAACTTAATTGGCCGTTTGATCTCGAAGCATTAGAAGAATTTTTAGGAGCGTAAGTTGAGTCTCGTACGTATTAATAACGGCTCTTTAGCCTACGGTTATACCCCATTATTGCAAAAAGCGGATTTTACCATTGAACCCGGTGAGCGTGTTTGTATCGTAGGCCGTAATGGCGCTGGTAAGTCAAGTTTGATGAAAGTGTTAAGTGGTGACGTACTGCTTGATGAAGGTGAGTTTAACATTGCAACTGACGTTAAAGTAAGTCGTTTGCAACAAGATCCACCTAAAGCAGAGCAGGGTACTGTGTATGCGTATATTGCAGCAGGCCTGCAAGAGGTCGGTGAAAAGTTAGAGCGTTATCATCAGCTTTCTCATGATTTAGCCACAGCCTCTCCAGATGAAATGGAGCGTATGCTTAAGCAGATGGAGCGTCTTCAAGATGATATCGATCATCTTAATGGCTGGCAGCTTGATAACCGAATTAATCAAAACTGTGAATTACTCGGCTTAGACGCTGATGCTGCATTATCGGAATTATCTGGTGGTTGGCAACGTAAAGTGGCACTGGCGCGCTCTTTAGTAAGCGATCCAGATCTATTGCTGCTTGATGAACCGACCAACCATTTAGATATCGACACGATTGAATGGTTAGAACAATTTTTATTAAGTTACCGTGGTGCTATCGTGTTTGTCAGTCACGACCGTGGCTTTATTCAACGCATGGCGACACGAATCGTCGATCTTGACCGTGGTGTGGTGACTTCTTGGCCTGGTAACTACCAAACTTACCTAGACGGTAAGGCTGAGTGGCTACGTGTTGAAGCTGAGCAAAATGCCCACTTCGATAAAAAGTTAGCAGAAGAAGAGGCTTGGATCCGTCAAGGCGTAAAAGCTCGACGTACTCGTAACGAAGGTCGCGTTCGCGCTCTTAAAGATCTGCGTGTAGAGCGTATGGCTCGTCTTAATCGCCAAGGTGGCGCAAAGATGGCCGTTGCCGATACAGATCGCTCGGGTAAATTAGTATTCGATATTGAAAATCTTGAATACAACCTACCTGAGAAAAATTTAGTTAAGAACTTTAGTTCAACGGTTATGCGTGGTGACCGTATAGCGCTGATTGGTCCTAACGGCTGTGGTAAATCAACTCTTGTTAAATTATTGATTGGTCAGCTAGAAGCACAATCGGGTAGCGTAAAAGTGGGTACCAAACTTGAAATTGCCTATTTTGACCAATATCGTGAAGCGCTAGATCCAGAAAAGACGGTTGAAGATAACGTTGGCGAAGGCAAGAAGACGGTAACTATCAATGGTCAAGATCGCCATATCTTGAGCTATTTACAGGACTTTTTGTTCTCACCTATGCGAGCAAGAACGCCTGTTAAGGCGCTGTCTGGCGGTGAAAAGAATCGTCTGTTGTTAGCACGCTTATTATTAAGACCTGCAAACCTTATTATTCTTGATGAGCCAACCAACGATCTTGATATTGAGACCCTAGAGTTGTTAGAGTCACTACTAGCGGATTACAAAGGTACGCTATTACTCGTCAGCCACGACCGTGCATTTATCGATAATACAGTAACCAGTAGTTGGTGGTTTACCGGTAATGGCGGCTGGAGCGAGTATGTGGGTGGTTATGAGGATGCGGTTTCTCAAGGGGCAAGATTTTACTCTGAGGAACCTCAAGCAACAAATGCTGTCCAAGCAACAAATGCTGTCCAAGCAACTATTGTGGAAGCTCAACCAGTAGTACAAGCAGCTGAGAAGAAAGTAGAAAAGAAGCTTTCTTACAAATTACAACGTGAATTAGAGTCTCTGCCCGCTTTAATGGAGCAGTTAGAGCAAGATATTGAAGCACTGCAAACTGTTGTTAGCTCACCCGAGTTTTATGCTCAGGAGCAAAAAATAGTGAATGAAAACTTGAAAGCATTGTCCGATAAGGAAAGCGAGCTTGAGAGTTGCTTTGAGCGATGGGAAGAGCTCGAATCATTGAAGTAAGCTAAAAATAAGAAATAGGAAGCGAGTTAATGAAGTTTAAGTTGGATAAAACCCTATCGTTAGTAGCCGTTGGCGTATTGAGTGTACTGCAAGGTGTGCAAGCTGCACCTGTTTATGAAATTATTAACATCGACCTAGATACTTATAATCTAAATGGCACCATTGATAATACCCGTAACGGTTATGGTATGGCAGTTAATGCTAATAATGAGGCGGTTGGTGCCGCTAAAGGTAAAAAGAAGCTAACTGTGTCAGAAGATGATGATGGTGTCATCGACATTGAAGACGGGGTTGCAGACTCTGAAACGATTAACTACTCGGTTAATCTTCCTATCATAGCTAACAACTTCACTTTTAATTCAGTTGGTAACGAGTGGATGCCAACTTTTGAAAGCGTTAATGGCACTACCGCACCGACGTTCCCCGAAGATGAATCGACAGTGAATTCGGTCGATACCTTCTTCTACGATATTAATGACACTGGCTTAAAAGTTGGCGCTATGACTGCGCCACAGCAGACAATTGATTATGATGGCAGCAGCGATACTCAAGAGTTTTGGTATTACCGTGAATATGAGCAGCGTGGTTTCGTTAAATCTGGCACTGACAAAGAAATCCCGTTAGTTCCTCCTTTTACAAAGTATATCTATAAGGAAGGAGAGGCTGAGGAGCAAACCATCACTGTCGGTGGTTTCTCTAGTGCTGCGGCGGTTAATGCTGGTGGTTTAGTTGCTGGTTATGCCAGTACTGAACTTAGTGATAATAGCGCCAATATTGTTAAATCCTGTGTCGACGATAATAGTGACACCGCGCCGCAACAGATCTGTATTCAGGCGGCTCAGTTCCCAAATCAATATGGCTATAGTGATATCCAGTATCAGATCCGTGGTTATGTTTGGCAATATGAATCGGGAAGTGAAACACTAACTGCGACTATGTTGCCATTAGGCCTAGAAGTCACTAATGATAGTGTATACAGCGCCCAGGGTCTTGGGATCAACGATGACGGTGTCGTAGCGGGCCGCTCTTATGTTTATCGTAAAAATGATAAAGACAGATTGTATTATGATGCTGCTTACTGGACTAAAGATACTAATGGCGAGTACAAGTATAACTGGGTCGATGTCGATCAAGTAAAAGATGTTTACTCATCAATTGCTTACGATATTAACAACGAAGGAATTTTAGTCGGTAGTTATCACAAGTACATCGATGGCTATCTTCGAGATAAGTTCTTTTATTATAATACCAATACTGATGAACTTGTTACGCCAAACGACTTTTATAACAATATCTCCGATTTAAGTAGCCGTGGCCGTGATATCAACAACAAAGGCCAGGTTGTGGGTTATATTGAAACGACTCACGATAAAGAGAAACCACGTCCTAAAGCGGCTTTCTTGTACGACCAACCAACTGGTGAGTTTAATAACGTTAATGATTTACTAACTTGTGAGTCTAAAGGTTATAAGAAAAATGCTGAGGGAAAATGGGAGCGTAACTTAGTCGAGGTCAAAGATGGCTCGGGTAAAACGTTAACCTATAAGAGTGAGATCCTTGTCGTAGAAGGTAATAGTATCAATGAAGATGGTACTATTGTCGGAACTGCGTTTATTCGTAAGCCTTCTTATAAGTTTGATGATGATGGTAACTTGGTAATTGGTGATAATGGTTTGCCATTCTTTGAGCTTAACGGCTACGGCGATCCGGTTACTTCATTCTTACCACGAATGGTTGTTCTACAACCTAATACCACCTCTGGTGCAGAATCATGTACCGTCATCGATGATGATGGCAGTAACGACAACTATGAGCGTAAGGGAGCGGCAAGTTTTGCATGGTTATTAGCGTTGCCATTGCTATGGTTTAGACGCCGAGTTAAGTAAATATATAACCAATGTAAAAGAATTGAATCGAGGCTAATGGCCTCGATTTTTTTGAATTAAATTTGTAATATTTCTCAATAGCTTAAATATTAACCTGTGCGTGTATGTTTTTTAGGCATTGATCTCTAGTTCAAAAAGCATTATTTATGGAGGTGAAGCGTTAGCTTCTTTTGTTATCTCAGAGAGGATGCTTGCATGAAAAGACAAAAAAGAGATCGATTAGATAGAGCTTTTTCGAAAGGCTTTCAAGCAGGAATTGGTGGCCGGTCGAAGGAGATATGTCCATATTCGACACTTGATTCAAAATCACAATGGCTTGGAGGTTGGCGTGAAGGCATTGATGGTCGGCTGAGCGGTTTATTTAATAAGTAAGACTGTTTAAAAAACAAGACTCAGTAACCTTAATTCTAAGAATTATTTTGAAGTAAACAATCATTGAGAAACAATTTTGCCCTCTATCAAAGAGGGCATTTTTATTGCGGTATAGCTATCTCAATAATTAGCTATTAGAAGCTAGTCGTATCGGTAAAAATACCGACCTTAAGATCTTTCGCGCTATAGATTTCACGGCCATCGACTTCCATCGTGGCATCAGCAATACCCATAACCAACTTACGGTAAACTTTACGCTTAATGGTCAGCTTGTAGGTGACTTTTTTAGCTTCAGGCAATACTTGACCTGTAAACTTTACTTCACCTACACCTAGCGCTCTTCCTTTGCCCTCAGCGCCTTCCCATCCGAGGAAGAAGCCGACTAACTGCCACATGGCATCAAGACCTAAGCAGCCAGGCATAACAGGGTCAGTGGCGAAATGACAGTCAAAAAACCATAGATCTGGATTAATATCGAGTTCTGCAACAATCTCACCTTTACCGTACTCACCACCATCCGCGTTAATTTTTAGTACACGGTCGATCATTAACATGTTGTCTTTTGGCAGTCTCGGAGAATTAGGTCCGAATAATTTGCCCAGTCCACAGGCAATAAGATCTTCTTTGGTAAAACTATTTGCGTTACTCATTATTTTTGATACTCCAGCAATTTGAGCTGCCAAGATTAGCGAACACGTGTACGCTAAACAACTCCGATCAGCTAAAAAATCTCAATTTATCGACGAGTCTTGCAAAAAGACTCTTTTCTTCGTCCTGATAACCTGCCAAGTTTTCTAAACGAGATTGTACTAAGCCATATAGTGACTCGTCGGGGAACTGGTTATCCTCATCTGCGATGCCTGCTTGGGTTTGCATTAAAATCTCGACGGCTTCATCAATATGCTTAACCTGATATAAGGTGAACTGGCCAGCTCTGATGGCTTCTACAACGTCTTGGTGCAAATTTAGCTGCTGCATGTTAGAGGACGGAATGATGACTCCTTGTTGTCCCGTTAGACCTCGGCGCTTGCAGAGTTTGAAGAAACCCTCAATTTTTTCGTTTACGCCGCCAATGGCTTGTACATTGCCAAATTGATCGATAGCGCCAGTGGCAGCTAAACTTTGTCTGATAGGTTTTTCTGAAATAGCCGAAATTAAACAGCAATATTCAGCGAGCGAGGCGCTATCGCCATCAATTTCTTGATAGGATTGCTCAAACACGATATTGGCATTGAGATGGAGTGGGGCATCTTTACCAAAGATTCGGTAAAGACATGCTGATAGGATCATCATTCCTTTAGCGTGAATATTACCGCCTAATTCAGACTTACGTTCAATATCGGCAACTTCACCATCACCATAGTGAACTGATGCAGTAATACGCGCAGGCTCTCCATAGCTAAATTCAGCATTTTCTATTACGGTTAAACCGTTTATCTGGCCAACAATCTCATCTTGAGTAGGTAAATTGATAAATAGATCATTAAAGTTCTGCTCAGAGAGTCTCTCTGATGCATTGTGGCGCTGGGTAGTCATGCTAATACTGTGTAATAGCGCTTGAGATGAGATCTCAGTGCTTTGAGCATAGACTTTAGCTTGGGCTAACAAGTGTTCTAGATTCGTCGCCATTAAGCTTAACCGCTGCTGGTGATCGGCGAGCTTGGCGCTATACTGCAGTAACAATAGTAGCGCCGAGCTAGTTAAGCTTATATTCAACTCACATAATATACGGGCTAGCCATTGGCAGTAGTCAATGGATGAGTGCTCTGATAAGTCCATCTCATTGATCAATTCGCCAAGAAGCGGGAAGTGGCGCGAAAAGCTAGGCTCGCCAAGCCAACAGTGGCCATACTGATTACTCGAGCCAATGAGAATTACTTTACATTTTAACGCCAAAGGCGGTAGCTGTGAGTGTACCTGGTAGCTTTGCTTGTCGAGAATTTCAAGTAAAAGATCCCAAAGGTTTTCTTTCTTCCACAAAGAATCGGCACAGATAAACAGATAATGACAGCTGGCCAAAAGTCCCGCTTCATAGGTTTGTGTTTCGCTGTGATAGCGACCGATTAGGTCGACTTTTCGTATTGAACCTGAAAGATATTGATATTGATCTGTTTTCGTCGCAAGTTGCGACGCTGAGGTGGCAATATCCTGTTCAACCCAAGCGGTGCTCTTATCTTCATTGAAGGTTAAGCTTAGCGCCGGAAACTGGCCTTGCTCCTTAACCAATGCGTCGATTATATGTTTGCGGTTACAACCAAAGTAATCCGCCAAGTACATGTGCTGATTATCGGTTGCTGTGAGTAATCGAAATGCATCTAGACTGCGCTCTTGTCCAAGCAAATCTGCTTTTGCGCTAGGGATGAACGCCTGTTCCGCTGGAAGGTTAAAAATTGGAACAAGAGCCGAAGCAGGAATAACGTTTGAGTTCATAGAAAGTGTATGCCTATTTTTAGTAGGGTGATACTAGCACATTTTTTGCTAGGCTTTGACAGATAACGTTTAGGTTGCACCTTTGGTCTTTGTATCTAGGTAACAGTTTCTAAGAATATTGCTATAAAATTAGCTTTAGTCGTTTAAAGACCGTGCTTATCGTCCAATTGTTGAGCGGTAGAGTGCTCGTGAATGAGATTTTATCGAAAATGGGTTTACATCAATAATGGAAACGCATAATATTTATCTCGTTCGGAGAGATGGCAGAGTGGTCGAATGCACCGGTCTTGAAAACCGGCATGGGTTTATAGCCCATCTAGGGTTCAAATCCCTATCTCTCCGCCACATTTAGAAAAGGCAGCCTATAGGGCTGCCTTTTTGCATTTACTTCTTTCTAAGATATTGAAATTCCACTGCAAACTCAATTAGTCACCATGTTGATTCTTAGGAAATTTTACTTTCTATATGCAGTTAGATGCGATAAATTAACCTTTATAACATTATCAATTTAAGTCTGTTCAATAGCAGAGTTTAAGTTGAGCTGCGAAAGGTAAGGCGACTTTGATCTCAGTATATTTAGTTGATGACCATGAGTTAGTAAGAACCGGTATTAGACGGATCCTCGAAGATGAGAGGGGTATTAAAGTCATCGGTGAGGCTGGCGATGGCGAAACTGCTGTGCAGTGGTGCCGCAAAAATGAAGCTGACGTGATTTTGATGGATATGAATATGCCGGGTATTGGCGGTTTAGAGGCGACACGTAAGATCTTACGTTTTCAAGCCCATGCCAAGATTATTGTGCTAACCATTCATACTGAAGATCCTTTTCCGACCAAAGTTATGCAAGCAGGGGCTTCAGGTTATCTAACTAAAGGGGCGACTTCTCCAGAAGTACTGCAGGCAATTAGACAAGTGGCTCATGGACAAAGATATTTGTCACCTGAGATTGCTCAACAGATGGCTCTGAGTCAGTTCAATCAATCTGAAGATAATCCATTTAAGACGTTATCGGAGAGAGAGCTGCAGATCATGCTGATGATCACCAATGGTGAAAAAGTGAGTGAGATCTCTGAGCAGTTAAATTTAAGTCCTAAAACAGTCAATAGTTATCGTTATCGTCTGTTTGCTAAGTTAGGCATTGGTGGAGATGTAGAGCTGACTCGTTTAGCTATTCGATATAAAATGTTGGATACTGGACAATTCTAAATAATTAGCCCCAAACTTTATGTCTGATGAGTTTAATGCCAATCAATTTTTAAAGACGGTGACATCATCTCCCGGTGTATATCGGATGTATGATGCTAAAGACGCTGTTATCTATGTGGGTAAGGCCAAAGATTTAAAAAAGCGCCTTTCCTCCTACTTTCGTAAAAACCTAGCCAATGTCAAGACTCAGGCATTGGTCTCCCATATTGCGAATATCGATGTCACGGTAACACACAGTGAAACCGATGCGCTGATCCTAGAAAATGATTACATCAAGCAGTACATGCCTAAATATAATGTACTGCTTCGCGATGATAAATCTTACCCCTATATTCTTCTCAGTAACCATCAACATCCTCGTTTGGCGTATCACCGCGGTCCCAAACGCGATAAAGGTCAGTATTTCGGACCTTACCCCAATGGGGGGGCTGTGCGAGAAAGCCTGCATCTTATGCAGAAAATCTTCCCTATTCGGCAGTGTGACGACCTTTACTATAAGTCACGTTCACGCCCTTGCCTGCAGTATCAGATAGGAAGGTGTAGTGCGCCTTGCGTCGATTTAGTGTCTGAGGAAGATTATCAAGAGCAGGTAAGGTTAGCGACTTTGTTCTTGAAGGGTAAGAATCAGCAAGTGATGTCTGTGCTTGTACAAAAGATGGAACAAGCCTCTAGTGATATGCGTTATGAACAAGCTGCCTTATACCGGGATCAAATTACTGCCTTAAGACGAGTCTCTGAGCAGCAGGAAGTATCGAATGCATCAGGAGACATGGATGTTATTGGAGCTTATTATGCTTCTGGTGTTGCTTGTTTTCACCTGTTGTTTATCCGAGAGGGAAAGATCTTTGGTAGCCGAAGTTACTATCCAAAAGTCCCTGTTAATACTGAAGTGTCCGAAGTTCTTCGTTCATTTATGCTGCAGTTTTATCTCAACTCTGATAGTCAACGACTAACGCCGAAAGAGATCTTAATCAGCGATGCCTTTGAGGAACAAGCGGAACTCGCGGATGCGATTCAAAGCGCACAAAATAAGAAAGTTGAGATAAAAACTCAGGTTCGTGGTGAAAGGGCGAGTTTTTTACGCTTAGCCTTAACCAATGCCACGAATGCAGTTAATACTCGCCTGTCGCATAAGAACACTATCGAGCAGCGTTTTTTATTATTAGAGGAAGCTATCGAGTCGACTAATAAAATCCAGCGGATGGAATGTTTCGATATTAGCCATACTATGGGCGAGAGCACTGTGGCATCTTGCGTGGTGTTTAATCGAGAGGGGCCAAGCAAAGCTGACTACCGACGCTATAATATTACTGGGATCACGCCCGGTGATGATTACGCCGCAATGAAGCAGGCGATAACAAGGCGCTTCGATAAAATTACTGAGAAAGGAAAGATCCCCGATATATTGTTTATCGACGGTGGTATAGGTCAGTTACGCATCGCTCAGAAAGTGGTGGATGAGCAATTTGTAGCGCTAGACAATGCACCGACACTGATAGGTGTGGCAAAGGGGGAGGGACGAAAGCCTGGGCTTGAAACGCTTATCTACGGTGAGAGTGAAGAGTCATTTTCACTCCCCGCAGATTCCGGAGCCTTACACCTTATCCAACATATTCGTGATGAGTCTCATCGTTTTGCGATTACTGGCCATAGAAATAAACGACAGAAAACACGTAATACTTCTACTCTAGAGACGATTGCAGGAGTGGGACCTAAACGTCGTAAAGCATTACTGCAATATTTAGGCGGATTGCAAGAAGTTAAAGGTGCAAGTGTATCTGAATTGGCAAAAGTACCCGGTATTAGCTTAGAAATGGCACAAACGATACATGATGCATTGCGAGGGTAACAAAATTAAGGCAAGATTGGCGCTGCTTTTGAATATTAGGTTCTAAAATGCCGTTTAACATTCCTATTGCGTTAACACTTTTCAGGTTAGCTCTGCTTCCTGTTTTTGTTGTACTTTTTTACATACCAGAACCCTGGTCTCCTTTTGCCGCTGCATTTGTCTTCTGGCTCGCAGCTGTTACTGACGCACTAGATGGTTATGCCGCGCGAAAGTTAAAGCAATCGACACGTTTTGGTGCTTTTCTTGATCCCGTTGCCGATAAGATCATGGTAACAACGGCATTAGTCTTACTTATTTCTGAATACAGTAATATTTGGTTGACTCTGCCAGCTTTATTTATGATTGGCCGCGAAATCGTTATCTCAGCATTGCGAGAATGGATGGCTGAAATAGGCAAACGTGGTGCGGTTGCTGTCTCTTGGATTGGTAAGTATAAAACTGCGGCACAGATGGTGGCTATCACTGGCTTAATTTGGCAGCCAAACGAGTTTTTAACTTATGCTGCTTTCGGACTGTTCTATGTTGCAGCTGTACTGACATTTTGGTCAATGATGAGTTATATAATGGCCGCGTGGAAGGATTTAACAGCAGAATAGCTCGTAAAAACAACGATGAGATCGATAAGTAGTCAAACAACCATTTATCGATAATTATAGCGTTGACTCTTCGAACAAAATCGGTAGAATGCCATTCCGTAGTCAAGGGGAAGCAAACTAAGCAACAACTTGAAGACAGATTAGATTGAAAAGCGACATTAGCTCAGTTGGTAGAGCGATACCTTGCCAAGGTATAGGTCATCGGTTCGAACCCGATATGTCGCTCCAATTTACATCATGTGGCGCGATGGCAGAATGGCTATGCTGCGGATTGCAAATCCGTCGATCTCGGTTCGACTCCGGGTCGCGCCTCCACAATTTAGAATTTGGTGAGTTTTAAACTTAACGGTTTAGAGCAGTGTTGATACCGACAATACGCATTATCAAAATCAAAGAGTTTGCCCGTGTGGTGGAATCGGTAGACACAAGGGATTTAAAATCCCTCGCTGAATAAGCGTGCCAGTTCAAGTCTGGCCACGGGTACCATCTTCTTAATGAAGAGTGACTAAACCAGCCATCGAGCTGGTTTTTTTACGCCTAAATTTTGATGATTGGGAAATACAAGGGATTTACTTTTTTATAAGAGACGCCTCGCTGGATAAGAATAGCAGTTCAAGTCTGGCCACGGGTACCATCTTCTTCATGAAGAGTGACTAAACCAGCCATCGAGCTGGTTTTTTTACGTCTAAATTTTGATGATTGGGAAATACAAGGGATTTACTTTTTATAAGAGTTACCTCGCAGGGTAAGAATACCAGTTCAAGTCTGGCCACGGGTACCAAATAACTCTCTTGTAGAGTTGCAGAGAAGCCTCGACACTGTCGGGGCTTTTTTGTATCTAAAGTTTATGACTAAATCCCAAGGGGTTGCTTATTATTAGAGACACCTCGCTGGATAAGAATTTCAGTTCAAGTCTGGCCACGAGTACCATTTTCTTTATGGAGAGTGACTAAACTTATTGCGAGCTGTATATTATAAAGACAGTATTGGCTCAACTAATTACAGCGGTATTTGAAATGAAAGTTCTTGCTAAAGGTTTTACTCTAATTGAGCTTGTCGTGGTGATTATTGTATTGGGAATTTTAGCCGTCATTGCTGCGCCTAAGTTTATCAATTTAAGTCAAGATGCACATGACGCCACGATTAAGAGTGCGTTTGGAAGCTTTACTTCTGGGGTAAAACTTTACCACAGTTGCTGGCTCACCTCTGGTAAGACTGGTTATCAAGTGGATTTAGCCTGCTATGGTGATGGCATGCTAGATTCGTCAGTGACAGGATACCCATTGGGGATAGATACTTCACAGAGTGATAATGGCACAAGGCTACAAGGTGCCTATTGCAAAGAGATTTGGCAAGGCTTGCTAGATAACGACGAATATACTCTAGAAAGCCATGGTAATAATACCTTCGACAAGGGCGATGACATCATTTATTGGTATTCTGGTGGGCCATTGAGTGACGCTAATACTTACTGTTATTATAACTATATTGCAGATGATCGCTCTCAAGGGGCTAAAAACTGGGAGCTGAAGTATTACCCAGAATCAGGCAAAACAGTAGTAGGTCGAAGTGTGCTGAGCATTTAATTATCAATCTACTCTTTAAAGTTAAGTAAAATCAAGCTACTAAAATGTAGTGGCTTGATATTTGTTAACATATCAAAAATTTGCTTACCTAATACATCCTAACGTCATATACAAAGCATAATTGTTTGCCATACTTGAAATAGAGATATTGAGAGGGGGCAGGATGCGTTTTTGTAGTCTGATATGCTACATATGTTTGTGTTGTCTTAGTGTAGCAAGTAACGCTAATGAGCGGCTTACACGTGCGCAAAGCATGTTAAAGCAGCAGGTATCTCTGATGGCACTCGTCCAAAGCGATGAGAAGTTTGACCAATATAAGCAATCGCTTACTCAACATCAGCTATCAGCAGCAGAGTTGTCGAGGATTGAGACTGATATCACCACGTTTTGGCTCCAACGACAAATCCCAATCCGAAGTCTAGAGTTAGCCAATCAAAAAGATCCTTTGATAAGAGCCATGGCAATCGAGCCTCAATTAGATGGATATCTACACCTTCAGAATCGTATTCGTCATTTACAGTGGTTAGCCGAGCAGGATTGGTGGCAGGTAATTGAGAGTGAACGCTTGATCCGCCCGGGAGAGAGTAATCCTATTATTCCAGATGTTGTGAGGCGTTTATGGCTTTTGGGAGATGCGAGTAGTGCGGCAACAGGGTCGAATGAGTTGAACTTACCTATTGTAGATGCACTCAAACGTTTTCAGTTACGTCACGGACTTAAGGCCGATGCGATAATAGGGCCTGAAACGCTGAAATGGTTAAATGTTCCCCCTGAGCAGCGAGCCTCGATTCTGGCGAAAAACTTTATCCAACGGGCTGAGTTTATGGCGCAAAGAGATGACCGCTTTCTGGTTATAAACATACCGGCTTTTGAGATGGAGCTGTTTGATCACGGTGAGCTGGAGCTAGCTTCTCGAGTGATAGTAGGAAAGCCTTATAGACCGACGCCTATACTCAGTAGTTCAATTTCTAATGTGGTGATTAATCCAAGTTGGCGAGTCCCTAAAAAAATCATGTATAACGATCTACTGCCACAGGTGAGAAAAGATGGCAATTATATCTCGCAACGTAACTTTGATGTGTTTGATCGTAATAATAATCTAGTGATGCGAACCGCTGAGCAGTGGAGCGATTTAGCTAAGGGGCCATTTCCTTTTAGGTTTGTGCAGAGACCTGGAACCAATAATACTCTTGGGAGATATAAGTTTTACTTTCCAAATGATTTTAGTGTCTATCTGCACGATACCTCTGATCCAAAATTGTTCCAGCGGAGTAATAGGGCTCTATCGTCAGGCTGCATTAGAATTGAGAATGTACAAGGCTTAGCCAATTGGATGGCCGCAAATTTAGTAAAAGATAAGCAAACATGGGTCGATAGACACGCTGATAGAAAGCGTACTCAGTGGTTCGCTCTAAAATCGTCGCTTAATGTTCATCTAGTGTATTGGACTGCTTGGATCGATGGTTCTAACCAAGCACAGTATAGAGATGACATCTATCAATTGCAGGAAGGCAGTTAGCATACGGGGAAATCAGAAATCAACGACTTATAAAGTAGTTATCACTAATTTAGCTAGATTGCTTGCTTTCTGTCATTTGACGGGGTAATTTGCCTGCCAGTTGTTGGAAAAGTAGTCAGTGGTGTAAGTGTGTCAGTAGTATGTTCCTCGCGTAGACAGTTATTATTAGGATTAGGTGGCGTCGCAATGTTTTCTATGTTGCCATCTAAAGCTCAAGCAAGTCGTTCAACTAAAGGGGTTAGGAGTCTAGGTTTTTATAACCGCCATACAGGTGAACGCGGGCAAGGAAGCTACTGGGTTGATGGCGATTATCAAAGTGAAATTTTGACCGACTTTAGTCAGGTACTTCGTGACCATCGACAAAATGAAGCAGCGCCCATGGATAAGCGTTTATTCGATTTTGCTTATCAATTAAGAGAGTCGTTGAGCTTTAAAGAAGACTTACATGTGATATCTGGTTATCGTTCGCCTAAAACCAACGCTATGTTAGCTAATCGAAGTAACGGGGTTGCTAAGAAAAGTTATCATATGAAAGGTATGGCATTAGATCTAGCCCTCCCTGGAGTCAAGCTTGCTCATATACGAGAAGCGGCATTGGAGTTAAAGCTTGGTGGCGTTGGTTATTACCCGAAATCAGGCTTTATCCACATTGATACCGGCCCGGTAAGATCTTGGTAATGGTTTAAGTAAACAAAGTTATCGTCAGTGCTGTGATAAACTTTGTGCAGCGACAAGTTCCGTGCTAAAATCCAGCCGCTTTTAGCACGTCATGGTTGGTCGAAAATCGTGACTATTTATTTTATATATTTTTATTAAGTGAGTTAAATATGTCTTACACTATCGCTGCACAAGTTCGTACTGAAATCGGGAAAGGTTCGAGCCGCCGCCTACGCCATGCGAAAAAAGTACCTGCTGTTATCTACGGTCCAGGTAAAGAAGCTATCTCTATTGTTTTTGATCACAAAGACATCATCAACATCCAAGAGAACCAAGATTTTTACACTTCTGAGCTAACTATCGCTCTAGAAGGTAAAGATGTTAAAGTTCGCGTTCAAGACATGCAACGCCACGCGTTCAAGCCAATGATCGAACACGTTGACTTCAAATTTGCTTAATTTTTAAGTAGATTTGAAAAAAGCGCCTATAATAGGCGCTTTTTTTATGTCTGCGGTTAAACAGGTTTTGTGTGTTTAGGCTTCAGTTTTTTCTGGGCAAGATGCGATGATATGCGACTTATTTTCATCACACTGCTCAAGCTTTACATCAAATCCCCATAGTCGATGTAGATGTTTGACGACTTCGTGGCAAGTTTCTGCAAGAGGGATCCTAGCGTTAGGTATATATCTTAAGGTAATAGAACGATCTCCAGTGACCTCGACATTCTGTACTTGAATATTAGGCTCTAAGTTTGACAGGTTATATTGCTGGGAGAGTTTCTGTCTTATCTCTTTATATCCCTCCTCATCGTGAATTGCCGACACACTAATATGGTTTTTCCTGTCATCATCTAATACTGAGAAAAGTTTAAACTGCCTAATGATATTCGGTGACAAATATTGGCTAATAAAACTTTCATCTTTGAAGTTTTCCATAGCAAAGTGTAGCGTCGTGAGCCAATCGCTTCCGGCAATTTCCGGGAACCACTCCTTATCTTCGTCAGTTGGGTTTTCACAGATCCGTCTAATATCAACGAACATATTAAAGCCCAGAGCATAGGGGTTAATACCACTGTAATGAGGACTGTTATAGTTAGGTTGCGCTACTACGTTAGTATGACTTTGTAAAAACTCAAGCATAAATCGGTCTGTCACCAAGCCTTCATCATAAAGGTGATTGAGGATGGTATAGTGCCAAAATGTCGCCCACCCCTCATTCATTACTTGGGTTTGTTTTTGTGGATAGAAGTATTGGCCCATTTTCCTCACGATTCGCACGATCTCACGCTGCCAAGGCTCAAGTAGTGGTGCATTCTTTTCGATAAAGTAAAGAATGTTTTCTTGTGGTTCAGACGGAAAGCGTATTGTTTCTTCTTTTGCTTCCTCTTGCGGGAGATCTGGAATCGTACGCCATAGTTCATTCACTTGACTCTGAAGGTATGCCTCTCTATCTTTTTGGCGCATCTTCTCTTCTTTAAATGAAATCTCACTAGGGCGCTTATATCGATCGACGCCGTAACTCATAAGCGCATGACAAGAGTCGATTACACTCTCAACTTTATTAATCCCATAAAGCTCTTCGCACTCACTGATATAATTTCGGGCGAATACTAGATAGTCAATAATTGAGCTGGCATCGGTCCAAGTCTTAAAAAGGTAATTACCTTTAAAAAAGCTATTATGGCCGAAACTCGCATGGGCCATCACGAGTGCTTGCATCGTAATAGTGTTTTCTTCCATTAAATAGGCGATACAAGGATCTGAATTAATGACTATTTCATAAGCTAATCCCATTTGGCCGCGTTTATAACCTTGCTCGGTCTCGATAAAACGCTTACCGAAAGACCAGTGGGTGTAACCGATCGGCATCCCTATACCTGCATAGGCGTCCATCATCTGTTCTGCCGTAATGACTTCAATTTGATTCGGGTAGGCATCTAAGCGATAAAAGTCTGCAACCCGTTCTATTTCGGTTAGATAACTCTGTAATAAGTCGAAGTTCCAATCTGGACCATCGTCTAATGGTGTTCTCTTTTTTTGATTGTCCATAATCGCCCCCTAAACAGCCTGCTTCTTAAATAGCTCTCTAAACACAGGATAAATATCTTGTTCCTGTTTTATATGTTGTACAGCAATATTATTATGAGACTTCTGCAAATCTTCATATTCGCGCCAGAGCGTTTGGTGAGCGCGGTTAGTGATCTCGATATAACTAAAATAGCGAACGACTGGGAGTAACTGCTTTTCTAAGAGCTCATGGCAAGAAGGCGAGTCATCAGCCCAATTATCCCCGTCGGAAGCCTGCGCAGCATAGATATTCCATTCACTCTCTGGGTAACGTTTCTTTTGTATCTCATGCATTAATTTAAGCGCACTCGATACTATGGTGCCACCAGTTTCTTGAGAGTAGAAAAACTCGTGCTCATCAACTTCCTTAGCTTGGGTATGATGGCGGATATACACAACCTCTAGATTCTTGTAGGTTCTAGTTAAAAAAAGATAGAGTAGAATATAGAATCGTTTTGCCATGTCTTTAGTTGCTTGGTCCATGGAACCTGATACATCCATTAAGCAAAACATAACAGCCTGGCTCGAAGGTACCTCACGTTTAGCGAAATTGTTATAACGTAGGTCGAAGGTATCGATAAACGGCACCTTTTTAATACGTTGTTTTAAATCTGCAATTTCCTCCTTGAGCGCCAAGATCCGCTCGGCTTGAGAGCCGGGAGTGTTTTCAAGTTGAGAAAGTTCCTCCTCAAGGGTTTTTAACTTTGCTTTCTTGCTGGAGGTCATCGCGGTCCTGCGAGCAAGAGATGAACGCAGTGAGCGTACAATATTAATATTTGCGGGCACGCCATCATTAGTGAAACCAGCTCTATACACCTGATATTCAACTAATTTATTTAAGCGATTGTTCTGGAGGTTAGGGAGTTCTAGATCTTCAAATAGTAGTTCTAAATACTCATCTTTTGAGATCTGAAACACAAAGTCATCTTGGCCTTCACCTGAATTAGACGCTTCACCTTGCCCCGCACCTTGGCCTTGACCTGAAGGTGGGCGCTCAATTTGATCTCCACGAGCAAACTTATCATTACCTGGATGGACTCGCTCCCGTGCACCACCATTACCATGGTGAAAAGTGGGTTCGCTAATATCTCTTGTCGGAATACTGATCTTTTCACCCTTATCGACATCGGTAACACTTCGATGGGTGACGGCGTCACTAACAGCCTTTTTTATCTGCTTTTTATAGCGGTTAATAAAGCGCTGTCTATTTACGGTACTTTTGCCCTTAGAGTTAAGCCTTCTATCAATAAAACTTGTCATGCGCACCTCCTAGCCAAATAGAAGGGGAGAGGATCTCCCCCTTTGGGCTTTCTAAGAAGACTTTCTTACTCTCAAATACCATTCTGAAAGTAGCCTTACTTGTTTTTGGGTGTAGCCTTTTTCCATCATACGATTGACAAAGTCATCGTGTTTACGTTGATCGTCCGTTGAGGTTTTGCCATTGAAAGAGATGACCGGTAATAGGTCCTCTGTATTAGAGAACATTTTCTTTTCTATGACGGTTCTGAGCTTCTCATAGCTTGTCCACAAGGGATTTGTCCCTTCGTTATTTGCTCGGGCACGTAGTACGAAGTTAACAATCTCGTTCCTGAAATCCTTTGGATTACTGATCCCTGCTGGTTTTTCAATTTTTTCCAACTCAGAATTGAGAGCCGCTCTATCGAAAAGCTGACCGGTTTCTGGGTCTCGATACTCTTGGTCCTGGATCCAGAAGTCTGCATAGGTAACGTAACGGTCAAAAATATTTTGTCCATATTCAGAGTAAGATTCTAAATAGGCAGTTTGGATCTCTTTACCGATAAATTCTACATACTTAGGAATGAGGTAGCCTTTTAAAAACTCAAGGTATCGCTCAGCCATTTCGCTCGGGAACTGCTCTTGCTCGATTTGACGCTCTAAGACATAGAACAAATGAACTGGATTAGCTGCAATCTCGGTGTGATCAAAATTAAATACTCTCGAGAGGATCTTAAATGCAAAACGAGTAGACAAGCCCTGCATGCCTTCATCGACCCCAGCATAATCACGGTACTCTTGATAGGATTTAGCTTTAGGATCTGTATCTTTTAAGCTTTCACCATCGTACACGCGCATCTTGGAATAAATAGAGGAGTTTTCCGGTGCGATGACTCTGGACAACACACTAAATTGAGCCAAAGTTTCTAATGTGCCAGGTGCACAGGGGGTATTAGCAAGCTCTGAGTTTGCCAGTAGCTTTTGGTAAATTCTGACTTCTTCAGACATTCTGAGGCAGTAGGGGACCTTAACAATGTAGACTCGGTCTAAAAATGCTTCGTTAGTTTTGTTATTTCTGAATGTTGTCCACTCAGACTCGTTAGAGTGCGCGAGAATAATACCACTATAAGGTAGAGCCGATAGTCCCTCGGTACCGTTATAATTCCCCTCCTGCGTTGCAGTTAATAGAGGGTGTAAGACTTTAATCGGCGCCTTAAACATCTCGACGAACTCCATTAGGCCTTGGTTGGCACGGCACAAGGCTCCTGAATAGGAATAGGCGTCTGCGTCATGCTGGGCAAAGTGCTCTAATTGTCGGATGTCGACCTTACCCACCAATGAAGAAATATCTTGGTTATTTTCATCCCCAGGCTCTGTTTTTGCAATTGCTAACTGATCGAGAATCGAGGGATAAACTTTGACTACTTTGAACTTGGAGATATCACCACCAAACTCATGCAGGCGTTTAACTGCCCAAGGAGACATGATGGTTTTAAGGTAACGATCAGGAATATTGTATTCATGTTTTAGAATTTCGCCATCTTCATCAATGTTAAATAGACAGAATGGATGGTCATTAACAGGGCTGCGAACCCCATCGGCGGTAAGTACGTAAACGGGTACATTTTGCATTAATGCTTTGAGTTTTTCTGCAAGTGATGATTTACCACCGCCAACAGGTCCAAGTAAATAAAGGATCTGTTTTGATTCCTCCAGCCCTTGAGCTGAGTGTTTTAGATAGGCGACGATCTGCTCTATGGCTTCCTCCATGCCGTAAAAATCTTTAAATGCGGGATAGCGTGAGATAAGACGGTTGGAAAATAATCGACTGAGAACAGGATCTTTAGAAGTGTCGACAAGCTCTGGCTCACCTATTGCCATCAATAAGCGCTCAGCCGCCGAAGCGTACGCACTTCTGTCTTTTTTACATATCGCTAAGAAGTCTTCTAATGAATACTCTTCATCTAGCTTCTTCTCATAGCGCTGTTGGTAATGCTCAAATATACTCATAATCGGCCCCCTGAAACGCAAAATTGGTAAGAAAGGAGGTAAATAATCATCACCTCCTACCTTTAATGTTAGACGTTAAATGAGACCTGTGTTGTAAAAAACCAAATAAAAACAATAAGAAATAGTTGCATTTGCAATAGTTGCACTTGATATAAAAGTTTGGATTAGAAAAATATAATAAAAAAGGAGCCATAAGGCTCCTTGTTAATTTTTGCGGTATTTATTGATTAAGCTGCGAAGTTTGCATTCACAAAATCCCAGTTAACTAATTGCCAAAAGTGAGCTAGATAGTCTGGGCGTACGTTACGGTAATCGATGTAGTAAGCGTGTTCCCACACGTCAACAGTCATGATTGGCGTCACGCCTTCATCTGTAAGAGGTGTTGCAGCGTTGCTAGTATTAACAATAGCGACAGTGCCGTCTGCATTTTTGACAAGCCATGTCCAAGCGCTACCGAAGTTGTTTACTGCAGAATCAGTGAACTGTGCCTTAAATGCTTCAAATGAGCCAAATGCAGCAATGATAGCTTCTGCTACAGGACCAGTTGCTTCACCTCCACCATTTGGTGATAGACAGTTCCAGTAGAAAGTGTGATTCCAGATTTGAGCTGCGTTGTTAAAGATACCACCAGTAGAGGTTTTAATAATCTCTTCTAGGCTCTTTTGCTCAAGTTCAGTACCTTCAACTAAACCGTTAAGCTTAACAACGTAAGTGTTGTGGTGCTTACCGTAATGAAAGTTAATTGTTTCTTCCGAGATGTGTGGCTCAAGTGCGTTCTTTGCGTAAGGTAATGCTGGTAATTCAAAAGCCATTAGTTTTCTCCGTTAACTCTAGTTTGTTATTTTGTGCGTTCTTGCTCACTGCGAAACATTTTACCTAATAAACTTGTGAAGTGTATCATTGTTTATTCAAAATGACCGATTATCTTAATCGATTATTTCTATTACTTATTGCCCCTTTTAAAAGTAGGTTTTTGTTCTGCTAAATACTGACGTACAATGGTGCGATTGTAATGATGTTTTAATCAGGAATGAAAAATGGAAACTGTAGAAAAAATCAAGCAGCAAATTGCCGAAAACCCAATTATCGTTTACATGAAAGGCTCACCAAAGTTACCAAGCTGTGGCTTTTCATCTCAGGTAGCGCAGATCATGATCAACTGCGAAGCGCAATTTGCTTTCGTTGATATCCTTCAGCACCCAGATATCCGCGCCGAATTACCAAAATATGCTAACTGGCCAACGTTCCCGCAGCTATGGGTTGAAGGCGAGTTGATCGGTGGTTGTGACATTCTGACTGAAATGTACCAGAAGGGTGAGTTACAAACGCTAATCAAAGAAACTGCTGCTAAATATAAGACTGAAGACGATCAAGGGTAAAGCTTTATCCTGTAAAAGTTTTAGCGAATAAAAAGCCCCTATTGGTTTACCAATAGGGGCTTTTTTTAGGTATATCTCGTCCAGAAATGTGTCCTATATTTAGGACTTAATTATGAAGGAGGATTAACTTTCTCACTGATAATCTTTTCATGTGACGCGGCGTTGTCAGGTAGCAACAGGTTCATTACGATCGCTAGGATACCGCATAGGCTAATACCCGTTAGACTGAATGAACCGATACCGAATGCCATTCCACCGATACCGAATACCAATGTGACACCCACAATACTTAAGTTTCGTGGCTCATTCATGTCAACATTGTTCTTAATTAAAGAATTAAGACCTACAGCTGCAATCGAACCAAACAGTAGGCACATGATACCCCCCATAACAGGTACAGGAATGGTTTGTAGTAGCGCGCCAAGCTTACCAACGAAAGAGAATAGGATGGCTGTAATCGCCGTCCAAGTCATGACTACAGGGTTAAAGTTCTTGGTCAGAGTGACGGCTCCGGTGACTTCACTATACGTTGTATTAGGTGGTCCACCGAACGCTGAAGCTGCAATCGTCGCAACGCCGTCACCCGCTAGAGTGCGGTGTAATCCTGGTTTTTTAAGATAATCTTTTCCTGTTACGTTAGAGATAGCGAGAATATCGCCAATGTGCTCGACTGCCGGTGCTATTGCGACAGGGATCATAAATAGAATGGCATGCCAGTTAAACTCTGGAGCTACGAAGTTTGGCATCGCCAACCAAGCCGCGTCTCTTACTGGGGTAAAGTCAACAATACCATACGCGAGACTTAATCCGTAACCGACAGAAATACCAGCAAGAATTGGCATCAACCTCAGTATTCCTTTAGCGAAAATGGCTACGGCTATAGTAGTGAAAAGTGAGGCTAGTGATATAAAGAGTGCCACATTTTGTTCAACAAGAACCAGGCCACCATCGCCACTCTTGCCGACTGCCATGTTAACGGCGACAGGCGCTAAGCCTAAACCAATAACAATAATGACGGGGCCTACGACAACTGGAGGCAGTAAGCGCTTTATGAATCCACCACCTCTGACTTTAACTACTGAAGCTAAAATTACATAAACAATACCAGCAGCCATTAAGCCACCCATGGTAGATGGAATTCCCCAAGTTTGTACGCCGTACATAATCGGCGCGATGAAAGCGAAAGAGGACGCTAAAAAGATTGGGATTTGACGTTTAGTGATCAATTGGAATATTAGGGTACCTATGCCAGCGGTAAATAGTGCAACGTTGGTATCTAAGCCTGTCAGTAAAGGCATCAATACTAAGGAACCAAAGGCGACAAACAGCATTTGCGCTCCCTGCAAAGGCATTGTTAGGTTTTTCATTATCTATCTCTTATTTTAAGTAAACCTATCAATACTAACTGGTTTAGGTGTGTGGGTGTGTGAGTTGCTTCAAAAATATGTCAAGTGGTTTTGCCGGGCCTATTGGTTTTTACTCGGCCAAAAGCATAAAAGATGTGATACAATTTTGCCTATTGAGTCGTCCTTGAATCTTAAACATGTTGAAAATCACTTTACGTTTTTTTGTCATCTTTCCCTTTCTTGCGTGTCTATCGACATTTGTTAATGCAGCAGATGTTAACTCGCTTGATGAAAGTGCTGTATCTATCGAGTCCAGATCGACAGCCCTTAGAAGTCAAGGTATCAAACAAGCCTTTGAAGTTGTGATTATGAAAAACTCAGGAACTCAGGCTGCGTTGACTAATCCATTGATTCAAAAGCAGCTTCAAAATGCGAGTTCATTAATGACTCAGTATGGTTATTATGAAGATGATGGAGAGTTGTTTCTTAAAGTCAACTTTGACCATAAACGTATCATTCGTCTACTTAGGGAAGCGGGTCTACCAGTTTGGGGCAAGCAGCGGCCGTTAACCTTAGTATGGTTAGTTATTAATGAAGATGGAGGTAGACAAATATTGAATGATGGGTCGGCATCTTCTAGTCGAAAAACCTTCGATTCAGAGTCATTAAGCCGAGGAGTGCCTTTGTTGTTTCCTTTAATGGATCTAGATGATTCAATGAAGGTTGGGGTTAATGATGTTCGAGGCCGTTTTACTGATAACGTTGCTAATGCCTCACTAAGATATCAGGCTAATTATTTCTTAATGGCGACTGTTGAGCCGCAAGGGGCTGTGTACCACTACCAGATGGGTCTTTATCCTAGAGATAAAGACCCGCAAGCGCTGCAGATGACATCGCTGGTTAATATTAGCGGTGAGAGCGCTACGATAGATGATGCCGTTACGGCTATGATTGCCGCGGCGAGTGAATATTATGTTGGTCAGTACGCTATTGCAGACTCTGGCGAGCGTAATACTACCAAGATTGCATTTGTTGATGTGATAGATATAAAGCAGCTTGTAGTGATTGAGCGCTATCTAGCACAGTTAAGTGCGATCAAATCAGCAAGTATTGCCAGTATTAAAGGTCAGACTGTTGAGTTTAATTTAGCACTATTTGGCAATGAATCCGATCTTCATCGGTTAATGTCTCTCGACCCTCAAGTTGGGACTGTAGAGTCAAATATTCAGCAAAACTTAGGTTATTCGCCTGTTGAACCGGTAGAAGCATCTCAGAAAGAGATACAGATCTATTATTGGAAAGGGCAATAGCTCCCAATCGAGAGGCACACATGCTACCATGTGTGCCTAATATAGAAATATAGCGCCATTGAGAAGTACCTGAGTGAAGTCAAACTCTCCTTTACAATTATCACTGCCAGTTCATCTACCTGATGATGAAACCTTCAATAGTTATTATCCTGCTACGGGTAATGATGAGCTTATTCAAAGTTTACAAGAGTGCGCGGAAGGCAAATCTAATGGGGCTGTGTTTTTGTGGGGTCCTGAAAAATCAGGACGCACCCACCTTATGCATGCTGCCTGCGCTCACGCCAATGATCTTGGTCGAAGTAGTTTTTATATTCCACTGGGGATCCATGCGAGTATTTCTACCGCCTTATTAGAAGGCCTAGAAAAATTGGATTTAGTCTGTATCGATGATGTCGATGCGATTGCTGGCCACCCATTATGGGAAGAGGCGATATTTGATCTCTATAATCGAATTTCAGAACAAAAGACCTGTTCGCTCGTCGTTAGTGCGAGTGTATCACCGAGTGATAGTGGTTTTTCTTTGCCAGATCTTGTCTCTCGCATGCAGTGGGGGCTTAATTATCAGCTGCAGCCTATGGCTGATGAAGAAAAGCTTGCTGCGCTACAACGCCGAGCTGCGATGCGAGGCTTACAACTACCAGAAGATGTAGGACGTTTTCTACTGAATCGTTTGGCTAGAGATCTAAGAACTCTGTTTGATGTTTTGGATAGGCTCGATAAAGCTTCCATGGTTCATCAACGTAAACTGACTATTCCATTTATTAAAGAAATGCTGCGCCTCTAAGCGTAGTTATTGGTTCAGCACAAACT
Source organism: Shewanella pealeana ATCC 700345 (assembly GCF_000018285.1). NCBI lineage: Bacteria > Pseudomonadati > Pseudomonadota > Gammaproteobacteria > Alteromonadales > Shewanellaceae > Shewanella > Shewanella pealeana. The sequence goes on from NC_009901.1 coordinate 2,393,534, forward strand.
AAAAAGCCCAGATCTGCATCTGGGCTTTTACGTTTCTATAATTGTCCCGTCCTGAGATAAGTTAGCGAAAGTGACTTAATCTACGGGTTTAACATGTCTATCACCACTTAAGCGGATCTCTGGAGTAAAAGTAGCGCTAGCTGAGGTTCGATTCAATTGTGATTGGGTCGACGGGGACAACATTAAGTTTTCAGACCAAGACAGCCCTTGTTTCATTGCTATAGGTTCTGGTAAGCCATTGACTAGCGCAGCGCCGTTAAGCTCTGGCATCATCTGGTTGATGACAAATGCGGCTCGACTCTCTAAACTAGCATCGCCAATACGGCCCCGTTGTCCCCAGTCCACGTTAATAGTGCTACCAGTTGGGTTTTCAGGTTTATCGGTAACCGCGACATCCCGTTGAATTGAATATCTGTGACTCATCAAGGCTTCTTCAAATAACATTGCAGCATCTTCTCGTGTCGTGGAGTAGGCATAATAGTCCGAGGCTCGATCAGGAGAAAAGAAACTACTGATATCGGCGGCATTGTATGCCTTTTGGGTTCCATTAGCCGTCGCACCTTTAAAACTAACCTCTGCTAAATTAGCCATTTCCTGACTATTTAATGGGTAGGAAGCCGTAAGTTGATCGGAAACGAGCTGTTTGGCATCGCTGCGACGAAAATAGTCATCGAGTAGAGTGGGGCCTGATAAGCTTGTGTGTACGCTCCTTGGGAAAAAGTCATTTGCGTGTGCCAGTTCATGATAGAGAAGTGAGGCTAAGTCAGGCATCATTTCCTCTGCTGTTCGATCTGCACGTACACTTCTTGGTACAACATAGGAAGTGTAATTATTGTCCTTTACATATCGCCAAGGCATTAAGAAGTTTAAATCATTACCAAAACTACTGCGGTAATCAGGTGCTTCATTTATGGTGTCACGCTCTTCAGCAAGTAACCAAAGATCATTCGGATCTAAGTAAATAGCGCCTGTCACAACCCAGTAAAATGAGGGACGTACATCATAGCTAATTACAATGGCAGTGACAGACTGTAAAAGGGTGGCAAAATCGCTGTTTGGATCTAAATTCTCAAGGAAGTATTCGAAATTCTCTCCCATCCAATGATGAGAGACTAAGAGTCTGTCTAATATCGCCTGCTTGTTTATCCCCCCCAACTGACCGATTAGCGGCAGACGGGATATAGTGCAACTTTGTTGAAGTTGATTGGAATAGACACATGGCTGTAAGTCATCTTTGTAGGGCGAACTGAGGTTATAGGCAAAGGTTTTAGCCACTCTTTCATCAAAATATTGTGAAGTGATGCTACCTTCTTTTGTGATGAGTAGATGTACATCATCTGTCACGGATTGACCGTTAATAACCGCAGAAACCCTGAGGGTGGATAGCGTGTCTTCATCGACATTAGGCGCGGTGAATAACGCTTTCTCTGGGGCACTTATGTCAACATTAAGAGCTGGGCCGCCAGCAATACACCAGCTTATCTGTGAAAGGGGGTTAGTTTCTGGTGTGTCGACTCTAAAGCTAACCGAGTTGCCTTCTGTTACCTGATGATCCACACGTGTAGAAACTTGAACATCACTACCAGCCTCAACATTTATTTCAATTGATTGTGTAAAAGATGACTGCCTGCCCACAGCTGTCACTTCGAATTTGTAGCTTCCTGTATCGTGTGCTGTAAATGCTAAAACAGGGCTTTTGCTGCTTTTTAAAATGAGCTTTGAACCAGCAGTCTGAGTCCAGTTAAATTGATATTCAGTGACATGCTTTCCTTGGAGTGTTGCAATGATTGCAGCGGGCTGACCGGATTTATAGTTAGGTTCAGTAAGAAACACAAGGCCAGAAGTGGTTGTGGTTTGATCAAGCTGGAATTGTGTGTCACAGCGGACTAAACCATCAGGTACAACTGGTGGAGGAGTGATGTCACCAGGGCTTTCAGTCGAGCTGTCACTACTACCACCGCATGCAGTAAGCCCCATTGCACTAATCAATATGCAGCATAAGGAACGCTTCATAGAATTATCCTTCGTTATTATATTTTTATACTCTGATGAATCAATATATCACGAGATTTGTTGCGTAAACAAAGGGAAGTTTAACGAGGTGTTGCAGCTTTGTTTGGGGTGTAAGTAACCGGAGGGGGGGGAAGAGTGAAGGCGGCTTATGCGACGTCTTCACTCTAGATGATTAGCTTTTCTTTTTCTTTAAACCTAGCCCAAGTTCTCGGCCCCGGATCCGAGCATAAAAAGGGAAGCCAACCAGTAAACTTGCAATGAGTAATGACTCAACTACAGCAAATAATGTGTCAGTTTCTGTTACATAAACCAGGGTGAGGGCATGCAACATATAAAGACATAGGATAAAACTGGCCCAAGCAAAAGTGTACGGTTTGCCAGTGATAATGCCTTTGAGAGGAAGAAGTAGCGGCACAAGCCAAAGCAGGCTAAATAGCATCGAATATTCGCCAGTTAATCCTTGGCGTATGAACCATGCCCCTAACAACATGACCAATGCCACATAACCCGTGCGGCACAGCTTAAATAGGGTAGTCGAGTTCATGATTTGACTCACTTATAAAATAGAGAGAACATTTTCTGGTGGTCGCCCGATTGCGGCTCTATTATTTGCTAACACAATAGGACGTTCAATAAGCTTTGGTGTATCGATCATAGCCTGAATTAACTGCTCGTCAGTTAAAGTGGTATCACTTAAGCCTAACTCTTTATACTCAGCCTCTTTAATGCGCATTATTTCTCTTGGTGCGAGCTTCAACTTGGTTAAAATATCAGTGATATCACCTTTTGAAATTGGCGTCTTCAAATATTCAACGATATGAATATTACAGTTTCTTTCTTCTAATAAGGCCAAGGTTTGGCGGCTTTTTGAACATCTTGGATTGTGATAAATAGTAGCGCTTGTCATATTCAATTTATTGTTATTAAAAGTTGTGACTATGATACTTTATTTTGTGATCATAGTCACAATGAAACTGATGTTATTGTAATTGCTCTAGCGCGCGATCCGCTTGTCTAAACTGCCTGATCCGTGCCTCGATTCTTGCTAACTGTAATGGGTCATCTTTAGATTCACGATAAGCGAAGTTTAATTGATCGATAGCCGTCTTATAATCAGCAATCAACGCCAGTGACTCGGCCTTAACAAAGTACTCCATCGCCTTATTACCATTCTTTTTATATGCTTCATTTAATAAGAAATAGGGTAATTGGTTTTGCTTATCGAGAAAGATAAGGTCCTCAAGCAGAGGAATGGCTTTGCTTATCTGATCATCTTCTATGTAGACATTGGCAAGGTTGGTATTGACCACTTGAGATGTGGGCTTCAATTGTTTTTGAGTTAATAACAGCTCAATAGCTTCTTTCTGAGCGCCTCTTTGGCTGAGGAGATCAGTTTTAGTATCGATAAAAAACAGGTTATTAGGGCTCTTGGCTAATAGTTCATCGATAATCTTTTCAGATTCGGCGTATTTCTTTAATCTAAATAGCGCTAAAGCCTTGCCATACTCTGCAGCACTCTTAAATGCATAGCGGTGATGTTTGAGTTGCTTATCGAAAATAGAAAGTGCTGCCTGTTCACTGTAACCAGAAAATCTTACTTGAATTCGAGCCTTAGCAAGCTGGAAGTTTAGATTATCGGGTATTTGTCGGTGTGGATATTGTTCGGCGCGAATTCGAGCCTCTGATATACGTGACTCGGGCAATGGATGCGTTAACAGCATTTGTGGCGGTTTAGTCGTAAATCGGTATCGAGTCGCCAGCTTACCAAAAAAGTCTGCAGCACCATTGGGATCAAACCCTGCATCAACCATGACTTGCATGCCGATACGATCAGCTTCTTTTTCATGAAGGCGGGTGTAGTTAATCTTAGACTGAGTCGCTAATGCCTGAGTCGTAGCTAATGCTGCCATGCCAGCTTGGGGAGAGGCAATGGTTAACAGAATAGCTCCTAACATACCTGCAATCGTTGCTGGAGAGGTTTTTTGTTGCGCTTCTATAGAGCGCGCTAAGTGACGCTGGGTAACGTGGGTGATTTCGTGACCGATAACCGAGGCAAGCTCACTCTCTGTGTCAGCATTTAGAAATAACCCCGTATGCACGCCAACATGTCCGCCAAAGAATGCAAACGCGTTAATTTCATCATTTCTTAATAAGAAAAAGTAAAAAGGGGTTTTTACACCTGTAGCATGGGCAACAAGTTTATTACCTAATTCAGTAAGGTATTGATTTAAAACTGGGTCGTTGAGCATAGGGGCTGAGCCACGGATCACCCGCATATAGGCATCACCTACTTCAGTTTCTTTTTCTAAACTGAATGTATTAACAGCAGCAGTACCTAAGTCAGGTAAATCGTTATTGGCATAAGTAACAGCAGAGCTAGTGCATAAAATAAAAGACAGGGCTCCAGCGATAACGGATTTTGAAAAAGTTAATTTACTCAAGCGGATCCTTAAATTGGGCTATGCTTCTGTTATTGTCAAACCATAATGCTTACTTGTGGTTTGCGTTGCTTATTAGGATAATAGCCTTAGATTAGTTATAGCAAGTTCATTATGATTATTATTGATTTAACACAATATCGTTGTCCGTTACCCTTGGTTAAAGTCAAGCTTGCACTCAAGCAACTGGCAATAGGTGAATGCATTCGTGTTGTATTATCAGACCGCGGTTCTAGGCAAGATGTTCCCCGTTATTTGAAAAAAGCGGGTTTTTGTCATGCAGTGGTTGAAGATAGTGACACCATCTTGTCGATAACAGTGACTAAGTAAAAGAAACTTTATACAGTTTTACAGTGAGTGAAATATTATTTTAATGATGGCTGCAAAGGATTAAAACGGTCGTCGAGCTAGGGAGTATGAATGTTATCTGTTTTAAGCCGTTGGTATAAAGACCGTTTTAGTGATCCGCAAGCTGTAACCTTAATGCTTATCTTAATGGGCTTTGCCCTCGCAATCTACTTTGCTGGTGGCTTATTAGCACCTCTATTGATTGCACTTGTACTGGCATTTTTATTGGAATGGCCCGTAGCCCAAATGGCTCGAATAGGCATCAACCGCACCACTGCCGCTTCATTAGTTCTTGTACTGTTTATCGGTTTAATGCTGTTAATTAGTTTTGGCCTCGTACCGAGTGTTTGGCGTCAAGGAGTGAGCTTGATGGCCGATTTGCCGAGTATGATCGACAAAGGGCTCCATACCGCTCAACTTTATATTAATAAATATCCCCAGTTTGTGAATCCAAGTCAGCTAGATACCATGGTTGCGGAGCTTAAGAAGATGTTAGATACCCAACATCTACTCGATATTGGTAAACAGCTCTTAGGATATTCAGCCTCATTATTGGTGCTGATGGTCTACGTGATTCTAATCCCCTTGCTAGTTTTCTTCTTTTTAAAAGATAAAGATGAATTGATTAAAGGCAGTAAGCGTTTCTTTCCCACTAACAGAGATTTAGCTCGTAAAGTATGGAATGAGATGCACCAACAGATCTTTAATTACATCCGAGGCAAAATAATCGAGATAGTTATCATAGGTGTGGCCAGCTATATTTTCTTTGCCTTGATGGACTTGCGCTATGCAGCCTTGTTGGGAGTGTTAACCGGATTGTCTGTGTTAATCCCCTATGTCGGTGCCACACTTGTGACACTCCCTATCGCACTCGTGGCATTTGTTCAGTGGGGCTTTAGTCCTGAATTTGGTTACCTTATGGTGGGGTACGGCATCATCCAAGCATTAGATGGTAATGTGCTAGTGCCACTTCTATTCTCCGATGCGGTCGATTTGCACCCTGTATTCATTATTGCCGCAGTGCTGATATTTGGCGGGTTATGGGGGGTATGGGGAGTCTTTTTTGCGATTCCATTAGCCTCATTAGTTAAGGCCGTTATTAATGCCTGGCCGGTACCCAATAATCCAGATGAACAGAAAATTGAAGCATCAGACAATAAAGCGTTACCCGAAGTGAAATAGACTAGTTTCACTCAGTAGAAAGGGGCTAGTGCCCCCTTTTTATTTTTAGCCCTAAACCACCTACTTCAGTAGGGGCCGTTATCATCAATTAGGCTCTGCCTGAAGTACGTTCAATGGCATTGCGGAGTAAGGCAATGTTTAACGACTTATAAGCACGCCGACTTTTGTTTGAAAAGAAAGTGTCCATGGAGGCGAGCTTAGCATCCATGCGATACACGGCTTATAAGTTCATTTAAACATAGCTTATTAACTCAAGTGATACGTGAGCTTTGCTAATGGTGCGATACAAGCTTCTAAATCAGGGCTACAAATGTTCCCTACATTTGTTGGCATTTCCGCCAATCCATGGCAGTCAGTGATTTAGTAGAGCCTATAGGGATATATTTACGGCGTCTTGTTAACGCACGGTAGGAAAGCTCCCTTTTAGGGAGTCTATTTTGTAACACATGGGCAAAGCCACCTTCTTCAGAATTTTAATCCTTACCCCAGAGCGACCTAGGGGAATAACTGCTCCTTGGCGCTCATAGCTAAAGCTCGGTAAATAATGCTGGTTTGTTTGGCCTTAATGTTCCAGTGTTGCCAATACAATGGTACTTGCATTCTTTTGTGAGGAAAGATTTCTACTAATTCGCCTGAATCTAACAATGGCTTGGCCTGCAAATGTGCGACTAACCCATAGCCTAATCCCATCTTAATGGCTTCAAGAAAACTTTCGGAAGAGGGGATTTTATGTTCACGCCAACTCTTGTCATTAATGTCAAAATAGAAACTAAGGAACTTATCATGCAGCTTGTCTTTAGTTGAGAACACCACTGCTGGCGCATGAGAAATGTCATCTAAGGGCACGTCAGAGCTAAAATATTGCTCAATAAAGCTAGGCGTCGCTACACATTGATATTCAATATTACCGAGGAACTCACTGCTACAGCCCGACAGCGCCAGTTGTGTGGTCGTAACACAGCCAACAGCTTCGCCATTTTTGAGTAGATGGTGGGTATAAGCCTCATCATCGACAACCAGTTCTAGCAGCCACTTATGCTGCTTAAATGTCTGAGTTAATGCTGGTAGAAACCAGGTAGCTAGGCTATCCGCATTGACTGCAATCTTAACAATGGTAGGAAGGGAGGGATCATCTACGTCCATTTCAGAGCGAAGTTCGCTTTCAAGTAATTGCACTTGTGCATAATGTCTGAGAAGCCGTTTACCCGTTTCAGTGGCTCTGACAGGGTTTGATCTCACCAATAGCGCCTGACCAACCTTATCTTCTAGTTGCTTGATCCTTTGAGAAACCGCAGATTGACTGATATACAGATGTTGAGCTGCCTTATCAAATCCTCCTTGAGACACGACAATGGATAGTGCTTTGAGGTGGGCGTAGTCAAACATCTTTGCTCCTAGTTATAAAAATATGTGAGATAAGCTTTACTTATACATTATTAGATTTATTAGTTGTACTTATTTTTGGCTGCCGACTATGCTTGCGCCATCGAAATTAAGCTCGTTTTGAGGCAAACATGCAAACAGCATTTATTCAAGGTATGGGAATAGGCGGAAGCCTAATTATGGCAGTGGGTGCACAAAATGCATTTGTTTTAAAACAAGGGCTTAGGCGGTCTCATTCTTTGCCTATTGCAGCTATTTGTTCATTTATCGATGCGATTATGATAACCGCTGGTGTTGCAGGGTTAGGTCATCTAATTTTAGCCTTTCCATTGATTAAAGATATCGCCAGTATTGGCGGAGCGCTTTTTCTGATTATTTACGGTTACGGAGCGCTAAAGTCTTCATTTAGCGAATCGAGAATGGAAAGTGAGGAAGCGCTGGCGGCTGATAGTTTAAAGAAGGCTGTGTTAACTACTTTGGCAATTAGTTTGTTAAACCCTCATCTCTATCTGGATACCGTGGTTCTACTCGGTAGCATTAGCGTACAGTTTGAAGGAACAGAAAAGCAATGGTTTGGAGCTGGTGCAGTATTGGCTTCTTTCGTTTGGTTTTTTAGTTTAAGTCTAGGCGCAAAATATTTAAGCCCTGTCTTTAAAAAGCCAAAGGCTTGGTGTTACTTAGATAGATTTATTTGTATCACCATGTGGTCAATCGCTGCAGCGTTAATCTATCCATATGTTGGATAAAAAAAGGAGCCAATTGGCTCCTTTTTTCGATCAAGGTTATGTCCCGTCCTGAGATAAGTTGACACATTGGAGACTTATCTATGAAACCTTCAGGTTCTATCAGCAATAAACGTACTCAGCGTGATTACACATTAGGCTTTAAATTAGCCGTCGTCAGCCAAGTAGAAAAAGGCGAGCTGACCTATAAGCAAGCTCAAGACCACTATGGTATCCAAGGAAGAAGTACCGTCCTTACATGGTTACGAAAGCATGGTAGATTAGACTGGTCCCAGCCTATTGAGCACTCTCCTATGTCTAAATCTAAAGAAACGCCAGCCCAGAAAATTAAGCGATTGGAGAAGCAAGTCTCTAATCTAGAAATGAAAAACATGATTTATGGCGATATGGTCGAGTTGCTTAAAAACGAATACGGCATCGATTTAGAAAAAAAGTACTTAGCCGAACGCTCTGGTTCGCCAAAGTAAAAGGCACCATAAAGTTAGCCACAGCGAGTCGGCAGTTCAACTTATCTAGACAAGCAATTTATCAATGGAAACAACGCAGAACGGCAAAAGCTGAAACGCTTAAACCTGTGATGAAGATGGTCATGTATTGGCGCCAGTTTATGCCTAGAGTGGGGACGCGCAAGCTCTACCAGCTCATCAAGCCACAACTGATAGAACAAGGGATAAAGCTCGGTAGAGATGGGTTATTTCAGTATTTGAAGCAACAAAATATGCTGGTAAAACCCAGAAAAAATTACACTAAAACGACCAATAGCCATCACTGGCTAAGAAAGTATCCCAACTTACTAAAAGACAGAGCGGTCAAGCGTGTTGAAGAGGTGCTCGTTAGCGATATCACCTACGTGAAATCAGATGAGGGGACGCACTATTTGTCTCTGGTAACAGATGCGTACTCAAGAAAGATAATGGGATATGAGTTAAGCCATGAAATGAAAGCTTGTGACGTGGTCAAAGCATTGAATATGACGATAAAGAATCGTCAGACAACAGGCGATGCCATTCACCACTCAGATAGAGGGATGCAGTACTGCTCAGCTGAGTACCAGGAGACGTTAGCGGCAAATGGTATTACTCCGTCCATGACAGATGGATATGACTGCTACCAAAATGCACTTGCAGAGCGGGTTAATGGGATTTTGAAGCACGAGTTTTTGCTTTATCGCTGCCGTACGATGAAGGAGCTCGATATGTTAATCAAAGAGTCGATAGAGACTTATAACCATTTAAGGCCGCATCTTAGTTTAGGGATGAAAACCCCTAATGAAGTACATAAAAAAGCCAGTCGGGAGTTCCAACTGGCTTAATAAAAACCGTCAACCTATTTTAGGACTAGACATTATTGACTCTTTAGATGTGCGAGTACGACCTCGTGATGGTCTTTAGTCTTAAATTTATTAAACACATGAGCGACTTTGCCATCTTGCCCAATTAGGAAGCTCTGACGATGAATGCCATCGTAGATCTTGCCCATGAACTTCTTTTCTCCCCAGACTCCGAATGCATCGGCAATAGCATGATCTTCATCACTCAGAAGTGAGAAGTTTAGCTCTTGCTTATCGGAAAACTTTGCAAGCTTTGCAACTGGATCTGGACTTAGACCTAACACTGTCACAGACAAATCGTTGAGATCTTGTTTACTGTCCCTAAGACCACAGGCCTGTACAGTACAACCCGGGGTAGAGGCTTTTGGGTAGAAATAAACGAGTACTGGACCAGATTTTAAGGCCTCAGCCAAACTGACTGTTTCATCTCTTTGGTTTTGTAGTGTAAATAGCGGCGCTTGTTCGCCAACGGTTAAGGTTTTCATATTGTTATCCTTAATAAAGTTTAGCTTTCGACACCTTGCATACGCTCAATGGCACATTCTAGTGATAATTCATCAGCCAATTCATTTAAACCAATTTCTAACTTATCTAGGTCGACTTTTTCCGGCACATTAATGGTTAGGCTGATATTTTGTGTCGGTCTACCCGTTGCGTCAGCTTCAGCATGCGACTTTACCGCGGCGAGGTCTAAGGAGCGGTCAGCCAAGAACTGGGTGATCTTTTTCATCGTGCCACGTTGATCGAGACCGCTGAAGTTAACTTCTAAATTAGAGATGTAATTTTGCGGTGTATGCTTTGAAGTGCGCTTCATCACTGTCAATAATTCTAACTCAACACTTAAGCTAGGTAATGTCGATTCTATCTTAGTGATAGATGGCCATGAGCCTGAAAGCATCATAATCAAGGTAAATTCGTTACCAAAAAGTGCCATGCGACTATCAACGATATCGCAGTCACACTCACTCGCGAGTCGTGCAAATTTACTTACAATACCAGGACGGTCGAGCCCCATTGCAGTAACGACCAAGTGATTGGACATTCAATACCCCATTTTCTTATTAGTTAGACTTTAAAAAAAGCGTCAAATAAATAACGGTTTTCTTTGCGGTGGCTAATGCTATCACAAGTTAATCAGATTGCGACCCTTGTCATTGTGATCTTGTTACATATTTAATATGTTTCAACTTGATGATGAATATGCTTAAGTCTTGCGTCGTAGTGCTTGTTTTTAGTGGATTGCATCAGTACCATAGCCTGTCCTGAACCCTTGGGGAATACACATGATATACGGAAGCATCGTTGCCTTAGTCACGCCAATGAATAGTGACGGCACAGTTGATTATAAAAGTCTTGAAAGTTTAGTTGAGTACCATATCGCCCAAGGTACAGATGCCATCGTTGCTGTAGGCACAACTGGTGAATCAGCTACATTACCAGCTAAAGAACATATTGCTGTTGTTGAGCAAACGGTAAAGTTTGCTGCGGGCAGAATTCCAATTATTGGTGGTAATGGTGCAAATGCCACCGCCGAAGCAGTCGAGTTAACTAAAGGTCTATCTAATGTCGGTGTAGCTGCCATGTTAGGTGTGACACCTTATTACAATAAGCCAACGCCAAAGGGGCTTATTGCACATTATACTGCGGTTGCGGCCAGTACCGATGTACCGCAAATCCTTTATAACGTTCCTGGCAGAACCGCTGTCGATATGCGCCCTGAAACCGTCGCTCAGCTTGTTGGTATTAAAAACATCATAGGTGTTAAAGAGGCTACGGGTGATCTTTCCCGCGTAAAAGAGCTACGTAACCTATGTGGTGACGACTTCCTTCTTTATAGCGGTGATGATGCGACTGCAAGAGAGTTTCTCTCATTAGGTGGTAATGGCGTTATTTCTGTAGCGAACAATATCGTACCAAAACAGTTTAAAGCCATGTGCGATGCGGCTCTTAGCGGGGATGTCTCTGCGGCACTTTCGGCTGAAGAGTCAATTAAAGAGTTGTTTAGTGTCTTGTTTTGCGAAGCTAACCCAATCCCTGTAAAATGGGCCGTCCATCGTATGGGACTGATTAGCAACGGAACAATTCGTTTACCTTTGACTGAACTTTCTACCGAGTTTCATGGTCTGTTGCTAGAAGCGATGAAAAATGCCCGAATAGAGGTTAAATAATAAATGCTAAAGCAAATATCACCACTGATTTTAGTTGCAGCCGTTACGGCATGTAGTACGCCAATTGACAGAAGGCAAGCTAACGACACTGATCAGAATTATCAAGATCTAACAGTTGAGCCACAATTAGTTATTCCTGAAGGCTTACATAAGCCGACATACAGTAAAGAATACGATATTCCTGCTGTAGGGAGTAAAGCCGATGCAAGCTTAGTCGGTAAGAGTTTAGATATTCGTCCACCTCTACAGGTACTGCCAATGGCTGAAGGTACTCGTGTAGAAGACGGGACTGATAATATTAAAATCGTTGTTGAGTCTATTGATAACGATATCGATCTTAAACAAGAACTTTTTGATGTCCTAAAAGATTATTTCGCTAGCAAGTCGATTTCGCTTCGCAGTGAAGATTACGAGAACGGCACACTTGAGACCGATTGGATTGAAAGTGAACAGGTCATCGAATCCAGTTTTTGGGGTGGCGATAAAGTTTATAAGCTTAAGCAACGTTACATCTATCATGTCGATGTGCGCCCACATGGTCGCAGTGGTAACTTAACCATAGATCTTATCGAACATGAAGAAAGTTTCGACGGCGATCAGCAAGACATCCTATTAAGTGGTGAAGATAAACGTCGTTATACGATTGATAGATTGAATGACTCTATTAGCTATATCAGCATTGAGCGTGCCAAGGCACTTAAGGCTAAACGTCTTAAGCAAAGCTTAGGTATCGATGTCGATCTGATTGCTCAAGCCGAAGAGCAAGCATATTGGTTGGCAGACGCTAAGTTTAAACGCACTTGGGATCGTCTACGCATTGTATTACCTGAGATGGGTTTTGAGATCATCGATATGGACAGCAATAAAGGGCTGCTTTATATCAATATTACCGATGACTCTGGGTTCTGGAGTTCATTATGGAGCGATAAAGAGTTGCCTATCGAGGCTGGCTCTTACCGTATTGAGCTAAAAGACGGAGCGGATAATAAAACAGAGATCCATCTGTTAAATGCGAAAAATGAACCACTTTCTAGTGAAGTTGTTAGCGCAGTTTATGACGGTTTCTCCGAGTTAATGCAAGAAGATCGTAAGACGCGTTAACACGTGACGAAAAATAAAAAGGAGCCTTAGGCTCCTTTTTTGTTTTCAGCCCTAAACCACTTTCTTCAAAAGGCGGATTCTTTACTATTTACGCAATGAGTATCACTGCTGTGTGTTAACTTTCGACTGTAAGTACTTTCCACTGTAAAACATATTCCACTCTCTCAAGGTACTAATCCCCGCTTTAACCCTATATAAATGCGCTAATTGCGTGAGTGATACCAAAGCTATGAGATTAAGCTGATTTAGAACGCTATTTCACGAGTGTGACTTAAGTGTGTCATTTGTAAGAAAAAGTAAAAGCTATTGATGCTAAGTTATCTCAAGGTAAACTAAACACAATTGGATACCGTAGTCTGTCAGGGCAATCATGAAAAAAATAATAATATTCCTTACTTTGCTTGGTGCCGTCGGCGCCTATTTCTATTTACAACAAGCTCCCAGCGAAAAAGTGAAAAGAGCGCGGCCGACACCGAATGTGGTGATAACTAAGGCGTCGATGCAAGTTATTCGTGATGAGGTCGAGGCGCTCGGTACCAGTAAGGCAAATGAATCGATTACCGTCACTCCAAAAGTAACTGAAGTGGTTACCCAAGTGAACTTTAATGATGGTGAACTGGTTAAGAAAGGCCGATTACTGGTTCAATTGCAGGATCGTGAGCAGCTTGCTCGTGTAACGGTAGCTAAAGTAAAAGTAAAAGATCACCAGCGAGAACTTGAGCGAATTCGTACGCTTGTGACGAGTCAAACTATTGCCGAACTTGAGCGCGATCGCCTACAAACCCTTATCGACACAGCAAAAGCTGAATTAGTTCAAGCAGAGTCAGCCCTAAAAGATAGAAGGATTACTGCTCCATTTTCTGGTTCATTGGGCCTACGTCAAGTGAGTATTGGCGCACTAGTAACCCCTGGCAATGCAATCACGACCTTAGATGATATCTCAGTGATCAAATTGGACTTTTCCGTACCCGAACGCTTCTTACAGGCTCTAGCATTAGGAAAAACCGTCGAAGCGACCGCTGTGGCATTCGACGGGGAGATATTTAACGGCAAAGTCGTTTCTATCGATAGTCGAATAAATCCAAAGACTCGCGCAGTTATCGTCAGAGCGGAGATCCCCAATCCAAAGCAAAGATTGCTACCCGGAATGTTGATGAAGGTGAAGTTGATCAAAACCAGTAGAGATGCGCTCATCCTCCCTGAATCAGCCATCATTCCAATCCAAGACAGGCATTATGTCTATTTGGTGAATGAAGAAGGTGTGATAGAGCAAAAGCAGGTCTCTTTAGGTTTACGCAAACGTGGTTGGGTCGAAATCTTGGATGGCGTAATGTTGAATGATCAAATCGTAATTCGTGGTTTATTGAAAGTCCGTCCAGGGGACAAAGTAAAAGTGACCCTAAGTGAGCGCTTTAGCTTTCTTAAGCAAGCGAGTGTGGAGCCAGTGGCATGATCCTAACTGATATTTCGGTTAAGCGACCGGTCTTCGCTTCAGTCATCAGTATTCTGCTCATCATATTTGGCCTAGTAGCCTTTGAAAAGCTGCCGTTGAGAGAGTACCCCAATATCGACCCTCCTGTGGTTTCAATTCAAACTAATTACCGCGGTGCCAGTGCCGCAGTCGTTGAAAGCCGTATCACTCAGCTAGTAGAAGATCGGATCAGTGGCGTTGAGGGGATTAAGCACATCAGTTCATCGAGCAGTGATGGCCGCTCAAATGTAACCCTAGAATTCGATGTTGGGCGAGACATTGAAGCCGCAGCTAACGATGTGCGTGATAGAGTATCGGGCTTACTCAACAACCTTCCAGAAGAGGCTGAACCACCAGAAGTTCAAAAGGCCAATGGTGGAGACGAAGTGATCATGTGGTTAAATCTGGTATCGGATCAGATGACAACTTTGCAATTGACTGATTACGCCAGACGTTACTTGATTGATCGCTTTTCTGTTATAGATGGTGTGGCTAACATGCGCCTCGGTGGCGGTAAAGTTTATGCAATGCGAGTGTGGATTGACAGGCAGGCGCTTGCGGCGAGAAATTTAACCGTTGCCGATATTGAAGCGGCACTTCGCTCAGAAAACGTCGAGCTGCCAGCAGGTAGCGTTGAATCGAAAGAGCGCCACTTTACTGTACGCTTAGAGCGAAGTTTTAAGACTTCCGATGATTTTGCTAACTTGGTATTGGTTGAGGGCGAAGATGGTTACCTCGTCAAACTTGGCGATGTGGCAAAGGTGGAAATAGGCTCTGAAGAGGAGCGTATTACCTTTAGGGGTAACCGCGAAGCTATGATTGGCTTAGGAGTCTCTAAGCAATCGACGGCGAACACCTTAGACGTCGCAAGAGCCGCCAATAAATTGGTCGACCAAATTAATCCAACCCTACCAGCAGGTATGGAGATAAAGCGTTCTTACGACAGCTCGGTATTTATCGAGGCGTCAGTTAAAGAGGTATACCAAACCCTGTTCATTGCGATGTTTTTAGTCATAGTCGTAATTTATCTGTTTCTTGGTAGCGTGCGCGCCATGTTAATTCCAGCATTAACGGTTCCAGTATCCTTAATGGCGACATTCATTGTGCTGTTTGCCCTAGGCTATACCATTAACTTACTCACTCTATTGGCGATGATCTTGGCTATCGGTATGGTCGTCGACGATGCGATTGTGGTGCTTGAAAACATCCACAGACGAATAGAGGAGGGGGATTCGCCATTGAAGGCGGCTTATCTCGGCGCCAGAGAGGTGGCATTTGCTGTGGTCGCAACCACCTTAGTATTGGTAGCCGTTTTTATGCCTATTACTTTCTTGGAAGGTGATTTAGGTAAGCTCTTTAAAGAGTTTGCCGTTGCCATGAGCGCAGCAGTGATTTTCTCAAGCATTGTGGCATTAACACTCAGTCCTATGATGTGTTCAAAAGTACTTAAGCCGTCTACTGAAGATCCTTGGTTGGTACGTAAGATTGATTCGGGAATGGATAAGCTATCGGGCTATTACCGCTCAACTTTAACGAGCGCGATGCGCCATCCATTTTTAGTCTCTTCGTTAATCTTAGTGGCATTAGTGTGCAGTGCTTTTCTGGCTAAAGAGGTGCCTCAGGAGTTCGCCCCAAGAGAAGATAGGGGCTCTATGTTCCTGATTGTAAATGGCCCTCAGGGGGCAAGCTTTGAATACATTGAGTCCTATATGGATGAAATTGAGAATCGCTTAATGCCATTGGTTGAGGCTGGCGAGATAAAGCGTCTGTTGATCCGTGCACCTCGTGGTTTCGGCCGCAGTGCAAACTTCTCTAACGGTATGGCAATTATTGTGTTGGAAGATTGGGCGGTGAGGCGCAGCGCTTTTGAGATCATCGGTGATATAAGGGGGCGGCTATCAGACTTGGCTGGCGTTCGAGCATTTCCAGTTATGCGTCAAGCATTTGGCCGCGGAGTTGGCAAGCCTGTGCAGTTTGTATTAGGTGGCCCAAGTTATGAAGAGTTAGCAAGATGGCGCGATATTATCATCGAAAAGGCCAAAGAGAACCCCAATCTTGTGGGCTTAGATCATGATTATAATGAGACCAAACCGCAGCTTAGAGTGGTGATAGATAAAGACAGAGCAGCCAGCCTAGGTGTCTCTATTTCACATATTGGTCGTACGCTAGAGTCGATGCTAGGCTCTCGTTTGGTCACAACCTTTATGAGAGATGGTGAAGAGTACGATGTGATTATTGAAGGTAATCGAGATAATCAAAATACGGCTAATGATTTAGAGAACATCTATGTGCGGTCGGAGAGAAGTAAGGAGCTCATCCCTTTATCTAACCTTATTTCTATTGAGGAGTTTGCAGACGCGAGCCAGCTCAACCGATACAACCGTATGCGAGCTATCACGATTGAAGCAAACCTCGCCGACGGATACAGCTTAGGCGAAGCATTAGATTACTTGAATGATTTGACCCATGAATACCTGCCTGCGGAGGCAATAGTCAGTTATAAGGGCCAATCACTGGATTATCAAGACTCAGGTAATTCGATGTACTTTGTGTTTATTTTAGCGCTTGGGATTGTTTTTTTAGTGTTAGCTGCGCAGTTTGAAAGCTATGTTCACCCGCTAGTTATCATGCTTACGGTGCCTTTAGCGACAATGGGAGCCTTAATTGGTTTATGGTTAACGGATCAAAGCTTGAATATCTACAGTCAGATAGGGATTATCATGCTGGTGGGGTTAGCTGCTAAGAATGGTATCTTGATTGTTGAATTCGCTAACCAGTTAAGAGATAAAGGGGTTGAGTTTCAGCAAGCAATTATCCAAGCGTCGAGCCAGAGACTCAGACCTATCTTGATGACGGGTATTACAACTGCAGCTGGAGCCGTTCCTTTAGTGCTTTCTGAAGGGGCGGGCGCAGAAACCCGTTTCGTTATTGGTGTCGTCGTGCTGTCAGGGATCACCTTGGCCACCTTCTTCACTCTACTGGTTATTCCAGTCGCTTATTCTTTGTTAGCCAGAAATACCGGCTCGCCACAGGCGATAGCCAAACAGCTAGAGCAAGAGTTAAAAGATGAGGTTGTTACTTAACTAGCAATGGATGTAAAAGTAAAAAGGCGCAGACAGCGCCTTTTTTATGGATGATTCACTGAGTTCTTATGACTTATCAGTGTCAGTCTTGTCGTCGTGACTCGATGGACTTTCAGCTTGGTTATCGGTATTGCTAGCATCTTCACCGCTTGGAGCTTTAGCATCCTTTGCAGATTGTTTTTTACCGTGATCATGCTTACCAAACTGTGTCATCTTGTGTTTTGCACTGTACTTTAATACCGCAAGATTACTGGCAATCACTCCGATCACTAATAAAATCAATAAACCGACTTCAAGATCTGACATCATTCATCCTCAATTAGTCAACGGTAAGTCTTGCTTCGCAGATTCGAATATCTTCAGGAGTATCAACTTCTGGGAAATCAAATGCGCTGATTGCAACTTTGATTTTGTAGCCGTACTCAAGCGCTCGAAGTTGTTCCAACTTCTCTAACTCTTCTAGTCGACCAAGTGGTAACTTAGCAAAGGTTTGAATAAATTTACGAGTATAGGCGTAGATCCCTATGTGCTTGTATACCGGGTAGTCGCTCGTATCACGGCCAAAAGGGATCCGCGCTCGAGAAAAGTATAATGCGTTATGGTTATTATCGAATACCACTTTTACATGGTTTGGATCGTTAAGCTGAGCTTCATCCTTTATCTCTACGCCTAACGTCGCCATATCGAATTCACCAGCATGGCGTTCACACACGCTTACAAGTTGTTCAATAACAATTGGGTCGATAAGCGGTTGATCACCTTGTAAATTAATGACGAGGTCATCATCAGCCAAGCCGAGTATTGAAATAGCTTCATCGATACGGTCTGTACCAGATGCGGCATTTTCACCTGTCATAACAACCTTGCCACCAAAACTCTCTACAGCGTTTTTAATGCGCACATCATCGGTGGCGACATAGATGTCTTTAAGCCCTTTAGCTAAAGATGCACGCTCGTAAACGTGCTGGATCATTGGCTTACCATTGATATGAGCCAATGGCTTACCTGGAAAACGACTCGATCCATATCGCGCAGGGATTAATAAGGTTACATTCATTCAATTTACCTACTTAAGAAAATATCATGGGCCTTAAGATGAAGCCCATTTTTATGCCTATGCTGAGTTTAGAACCGACGGAATAACTGAGTGAGCATTTCGTCGGTGACTTTTTCTTCCCAGCCTTCACCGTAAACATTATCCCATAAGGGGCTCATGTGTTTAGTGACGGTTACCATCTTAGCGATAGTCTGGTCAGGAAGATCCTTATAAATGTTCTTAGACTTCACGACAAAGAACCATTGCTCTGTTGGGACAGCTGCCATCAGTTTAGAATACATAATGATCAGATCAATACTGTGTGATCAGAGTTTAAGCCAATCTATCGCACTGGACTACATATACCCAAACAACTTCAAGATGCAGGATTCAGCATGTCGAGAAGTGACAGAGTTCAAGGCATGAAATTGTAGGACTAGTTATTCTCGGCTCTGGCATCCTGCTTCGCCCTACCTTCTGCATCCATGCAGTCGTAATTCAATATTTCATAACACAGAAAAATGTTGCTTCTCGCCATGCCCTGCGGGAGTTCCCGTAGAATACCTGCACTGCGTTAGTGATATCGACAAGGGAATAACCATTATCCTCAATCACTGCCTTGTTCAGCTATCCTACGGGAGCTCTGAAACGAGCATCTTGAGGTAGCTTGGGTATAATACCGCAGTACGTGATGCTTCTGCACCTGTACCTGATACTGTTGGGAGACCAAGATGGTAGATTGCTGGATTTCTAATCAGATCCCAGCTTTGGTACTCTGCACTTCCACCTAGGATAGTCAGCATCAGCGATACAGCCTTGCTAAGTCTAGGAGCGAACCGCCATCGAGCTCGGCCACACTAAATAAAGAATCGATTATAACTGTGATGTGAAGCTAACCGCGAGAGTTTTTACTGTTTTCGTTATGTTTGTTAACGTAATCGCAATGAGCATGATGAGAAAAGGGCTAGTTCAGTACAATGACTGAGCTAGCCCTTAATAAGTTGCATTGAGTTAATAGCGTCTTAGCTATTTTCTTTTTCCGTATCTTTGTTTACGGTAACATCTAAATCGGAGAGTAAACCGTTCTCTACGCTATAAATCCAACCATGAATGGCAACATCTTGACCACGAGCCCAAGCCTCTTGAACTATGGTGGTATCGGTGACATTTGCTACTTGTTCCATGACATTTAATTCGCATAAACGGTCGAAACGCTCAGACTCATCCATATTGTCAAGATCGGCTCTATGTAAGCGATAAATGTCACGAATATGACCGAGCCAGTTATCGATAAGGCCAAGTCGCTCTTTCCCCATCGAGGCTTTAATTCCACCACAGCCGTAGTGCCCAACAACCATGATGTGCTTAACTTTTAGCACCTCAACGGCATACTGGAGAACAGATAAACAGTTTAAATCGGTATGGATAACCATATTGGCAATGTTTCGATGAACAAATACTTCGCCTGGCATCAAATCAATGATTTGATTAGAAGGGACTCGACTATCAGAGCAACCTATCCAGAGGTATTCAGGACTCTGTTGCTTAGCGAGCTGTTCGAAGAATTGAGGATCTTCTTCTAAGATCCGGCCTGCCCAACGGCGATTATTTTCAAAAAGCGGTTTTAGTAGTTTCATTCTGCTCTTATATTCGGTCAGTTAAGAAAATCTCAATACAGGCTAAGTTTATCACTGAAACTTAGCTCTGCTGGTCTATTCAGTACTATAGAGAAGTAATCTTAAATGTTTGTTAAAAGTGTTGCCGCCAAGTTGTCTGTGTTACGAGTCAACTCTGCAGTAATCTTTGTGCTTAGGCTGACTAAGAAATGTCGAAATGAGACTAAGCACAGAGTGGGAGCGAACTTTGCTCATTTTTAAATAATTAATGATGTGCAGCTAAAAATTGACCTAGTTGTTGATTGACGAACTCAGCTTGTTCTAATGTCGATATGTGTCCACATTCTGGAATATGCACATATTGACTCGCATCAATAGCGTCGTGCATTAGATATCCTTCGAGTACGGTACGCGCTTTGTCTTCAACCCCAGTCATGATTAAGCAGGGAAGAGTAAGTAAATGGACATCATCCATGGTATCTCGACGACCAAAAATCATTCTGCCCATTTGATAAAGGGTGTCGACGTTGCTGCTATCAAAATGATTGAGCTTTTTCTTGAATAGCTCAACTAGGTTTGGATTAGGCTGAGTTGCAAAAAAGAGTGGCGTGATGGTATCGATGATTTTAGCTGAGACGCTTTGCTCTGCCTTTATCACATCCAGCATGGCATAATATTTATCACGGGTGATCTCAGGCTCATAACCGATAAAGCTTCCCAGCATGACGAGGCTTTGCACTCGTTCTGGTGCCTTAAGAGCAAGCTCTGCGCCCCACATAGCGCCGACTGATAGACCAATTACTGAGAATTTCTCTATGTTCAGTGCATCCATAAGCTCAAGCATATTATTGGCGATATCACGTAGGTTACGGCAGCTAGCGGGTAATGAGCCGGAAAAACCGTGGCCCCAAAGTTCTGGAACAATACAGCGGTAACTTTGGCTTAAGTGTTCGATCTGAGGCGCCCATATCTCACTATCCCAGAGGTAACTATGACCCATTAATAAGACTGGACCTTGTCCAATGTCTAGGTAACTGAGTGTGCTGCCTTCAATGATTAGCTCTTTTCTATTCGATGCAAGAGTTGCTGCAAAATTCGTTGTTATTTCGGTTATGTTCACAGTGTTATCTCTAAATATTTGTGAAGAAATTTGGTAGTAGAGTGGCCGTTATGGCGCAGGTATGGGAGCGACTCGGAAAACATATTCGTTAACGAGGGCGTCGATTCGCTTTAGTATTGCGTCTTTATGTAAAATCGATGAGTTCTTTATAACTGCTTTAATCGACTCGGTATCGTAATGATTTATATAGTCGTTAGAAATTGGAAAGTAACTCAAATGCCAAGGTTCTGGACTCACGCCACTCAAGGCCTCTTGATAGGGTCGATAAAACCCATATTGCTGAGCATAGGAGTCTAACCACTGACTTAATTGGAAACAAGGGCCATTGGCTTGATATTCTTGGGAGATGAGGCGTAAATCATGACGGCTTATCTCATTTGCATCAAAAACATCGATATCTGTTCCCCAGTGGTGGCGAGACATGCCGGGTATAGCAGACCAGATAAGTATTAAATCAATCAAACTACTTGAAGACAGTGATTCTATGGAAACAGGTTGAGATTCTTTGTTTAACAGAACCCTTTTACCACTGGCCTTAGCGTTCCAGATAGACTGCTGCTTATCGAAGTCTCGATAAGCAGAGCAGATCTGAATATTGATACCATCATCCGCTGCAGCTTGCTGCATTTTCAAAAATGCAGCGGCAGTGTTGGACTCTACAAAATGACCTAGACACTCGACTAAGCCTCGATGTTTGAGTCCATATAGATGGCTATGGGTTACTTGCAAAGTAAATTTTCCAAAATGGCTTCATAACAGTCGGTGAGTAGCTCAAGATCGGAGACCTTAACGCATTCGTTAACTTTATGAATCGTAGCATTCACCGGACCGACCTCGATGACTTGGGCCCCAGTTGGTGCGATAAATCGACCATCAGAGGTGCCACCCGATGTCTGTGGATCGGTATCTGTACCTGTTACCTTCTTGATGGCAGCTTTTGTGGCTTCCAATAATGGACCTTCTCCGGTTAAGAAAGGTAATCCGTTATAAACCCAGCTAATATCGTAGTCTAAGCCGTGCGCATCGAGAATGTTTAAAACGCGCTCTATCAAGATCTCAGCCGTGACTTCGGTAGAGTAACGGAAATTGAACATCACTTCTAACGCACCAGGGATCACATTCGAGGCACCCGTACCGCCATTGATATTGGCTATTTGAAAACTGGTTGGCGGGAAGAATTCATTACCGTTATCCCATTTCATGCGAGCTAACTCGTCTAATGCAGGAGCAGCCTTATGAATGGGATTATCAGCTAGGTGAGGGTAGGCAACATGACCTTGGATCCCTTTAACCGTTAAGTTACCGGTGAGGCTGCCTCGGCGGCCATTTTTTACAATATCACCCAGTTTATGGGTCGACGAAGGCTCGCCAACTAATGACCAAGTGATCTTTTCATTACGCGCTTCGAGGGTATCGATAACGCGTGTGGTGCCATTAATGAAAGGCCCTTCTTCATCACTGGTAATAAGAAAGGCGATAGAACCTTGGTGGTCTGGATGTTTGTTAACGAAGCGCTCAGTTGCAACAAGCATTGCAGCTAAGGAGCCTTTCATATCGGCAGCGCCGCGACCATGAAGGTAATCATCAATCACCACAGGCTCAAATGGCGGAGTGTGCCAGCGGTTGAGATCTCCAACTGGAACGACATCAGTATGCCCTGCAAAACAAAAGACTGGAGACTGAGTGCCCCTTCGAGCCCACATATTGGTGGTATCATCAAATACCATAGATTCGATTTCAAAACCCGCTTGACTCAGTCGCTCAGCCATAAGCGATTGACAGCCTTCATCTAAAGGTGTCACGGAAGGACGAGAAATAAGATCTTTTGCTAGGCTAAGTACCGCAGATTCTTGGAGTTGGCTCATAGATTAAACCACACACGATAGTCAGCTTCTTTGAATCCAACTTGGACCTGACCGTTTGACACCAAAACAGGGCGCTTGATCAAGGTAGGATAAAGCGCCATAAGCGCGATAGCCTTATTCTGGCTGAGGTCGCTTTTTTCAGTATCGGTTAGATTTCTAAAGCTGGTGCTACGTTTATTAAATAATGCTTCCCAACCAACGGCCGCTACCCATTGCTCAATCTGCTCTGTGCTGAGTCCATCTTCACGAAAATCATGAAAAGTGACTTCCAGTTGATTTGCTTCAAGCCATTTACGTGCCTTACGAACAGTATCGCAATTCTTTATTCCAAAGAGTGTCAAAGGGTACTCCAATCTGTTTTTATAAGTTGCACGCATTGTGGCATTGCTTTTAAGTCGGCTCAAGAGCGAACTAACACCACAAGGTGTTTGTTGAATGTTATTCAATAGCTTTTGCAGTCATGGAGCATATTTTCATCAGAACTAGAAATGACTATTATGCAGTTACAAGGCTATAGCATGACAGAGAAGATAACGTCTTTACCAGCTTCTACGTTACCTTGCTTCTTGTCTAATCCTTGTATGTCTTCCATATTGGCGATGAGTACAGGCGTCAATAGGCTATCGGCATGCTCAGTTAAATAATCAAGATCGAATTCCAAAATCGGGTCGCCAACCTTTACTTCTTGGCCCTCTTCGGCAAGGCGTTTAAACCCATTCCCTCTGAGTTCAACAGTGCCAATACCAAAGTGAACAAATATCTCAAGACCTTGATTAGATTCGATACTAAATGCGTGATTGGTCTCAAATATTTTCCCGATTGTGCCATCAATTGGAGCTAGAATGAGTTGACCTTTTGGCGCGATGGCTAAACCGTCACCGACAATTTTCTCGGAAAAAACGGCGTCGGGTACTTTTTCAACGGCAATAATTTTGCCGGAAACGGGGGCATAGACATTCACTACGCCGGCGATATCTGTTTGTCCTGAAATTAGGCGTCTAATGCGGCTTAAAAATCCCATCTATCTTGTGCCTCTTAGGTATGTTGATTTGTATTTGATAAAGGCTATAGCCATTATATCGAGATCAGTTGAGACCATTAATGTAAATATTTAATTCTTCGATTCTTTTTATTTTAATTGCATGTTTCGCAAGTGCTAGACAGGTTTGATAACTTATATCACGGATTGCAGATTTTACCTCTAACAATGAACTTAAATTAACGCTTAGCTCATCGATCCCCATACCTACTAGTAAAGGAGCAACTTTAGGCTCGCTGGCTAATTCTCCGCAGAGTGAAACCTTGACTTGGTGTTGCTGAGCAAGATCTATCGTTGTTTTAATAAGGTGCAATACTGCTGGTGAAAGCGAAGGGTACTCGCTTGTGAGTGAAGGATTTGTCCGATCCGCAGCCATAGTGTACTGGGTGAGATCGTTGGTGCCTATACTGATAAAATCCAGTTGCGGTAGCATGGATTCAAGGTTTAGTACTGCTGCCGGCGTCTCTACGACTATGCCATAGCTTAACTGTCCGAAGCCTTTTTCTTCCTCAATTAGCTGGAGCTTACAGGCCTCAATTAAGTCAAATAATGCTTCTAGCTCTTCGACCTGATTGATCATTGGGAACATCAGTCGGATTGGGCCATGATTTGCTGCCCGTAAAATAGCTTTCACTTGGGTGATAAAAAGTTGAGGATTGGCCAAACTATAGCGAATACCTCTCATGCCTAATGCGGGATTGTCTTCTACCAGTGGCGTTAAGCAAGGTAGCTCTTTATCTGCGCCGACATCTAAGGTTCGTATGGTAAAGGTTTTTCCAGCCATTAAATGCAGCGCATCACAATAGAAGTGATACTGGGTTTTCTCATCAGGAAGGATACTGGTGTTCATTAACATAAATTCAGTACGAAACAGACCAATTCCCTCCGCACCTACATCGGCCAAATGGCTAATTTCATTTAAGCTACCAACGTTTGCCAATAATGAAACCTGATGAGCGTCTAAAGTCTCAGTAGGTAGATCTTTAAGGGTCAATAACTGTTGCTTACGTTCAATATCTTGTTGCTGCAGCCTATATAGTTGAGCTAGATGTTCAGGACTTGGCTTAATGACGAGCTCACCTTCGATAGCGTTAAGAACAACTTGGGTACCATTTTTGATCTGCTCGCCGTCAAATTGGCAACTAAGCAACGCAGGGATCCCTGCACTTCGAGCTAGAATGGCTGTATGACTCGTTATGCCACCAGTATTGAGCACTAAGCCCTTAATATGCTTAAGAGGCAACATGGCAAACTCTGCTGGTGTTAAGTCATGAGCGAAGATAATGGTATCTTGATTTAGCTGGCTTAAGTCCAGATGTTGGGCGCCGTGTAAGCGCGCGATAAGGCGGCTACTCAAGCACAATATATCTTCGGCTCGATTGGCTAAATAGGGATCATCTAACTGCTCTAATTCTGATGCTTGATAAGTAAAGATCCGCTCAATGGCCGCAGCTGCTCTGATCTGTAACTTTGAGATAGCGTCTTTAATTTGGGCTAGCAATTCTTCATCATCGAGAATGAGGATGTCTGCCTCAATGAGTTCAAAATGGCTTGTGCTTGGATCTAATTTTGCGAGGCCTTGAGTTAAATGTTGCTTTTGTTGCTCAAAAGCTGTTTTGAGGCTTTCAATTTCAATGGGGACTTGGGCTAATGGGATAACACGATAATCGATTTTCTGGTGCTGTAAGTTAAGATGTAGGGCTTGTCCGAAAGCTATACCCGATGAAACAACGATTCCCGTAATCGACATAACAAGTCTCCTAACTTAATGTAATGAGTAATTCAGACACTTCTTCAACCGCTTGATCAGCGTGTTCCCCCTCGGCAATGACTCGTACCGATACGCCATAATAAAGTCCTAATGTTTGCAGTTTAAATAGACTCTTTGCGCTGGCCTGCTTGCCGTCGCACTCTACGATGATACTGCATTCGAAAGACTTTGCTTTTTTTACCAAAAGTGCGGCTGGACGGGTGTGGATCCCGTGTTTAGCGGTAATGGTTACTACTTTTTCATACATCATCGCGAGACTCATAGGTGTTAGTTATCAACCAAATGGTATTTTCTAC
This sequence comes from Shewanella pealeana ATCC 700345, assembly GCF_000018285.1. Lineage (NCBI taxonomy): Bacteria > Pseudomonadati > Pseudomonadota > Gammaproteobacteria > Alteromonadales > Shewanellaceae > Shewanella > Shewanella pealeana. Next base: position 2,419,537 of record NC_009901.1, read on the forward strand.
CCAAGAGTAGTTAATCTAAGAACAATGGGACTAATAATCAATGATTTGGTAGTTTTTCTTTTTGAGTGCTTTGGTGGCTTCGGTTAAGGTATCTTTTTTCACCAGAATATAGTCAGTATCAAAGGTAGAAATTGCAAAGATACTGATTTGTTTATCGGCAAGAGTGCCGGAGACATTGGCTAGAATTCCTGTCATTGAAAATCCTAAAGGGCCGAGGACTTCAAGGCAGCGCCAATCTTCCTCTTGTTCAATGCTATCTAAAACGAGCGTGGAGGAGACAACTACCGAGATCTCGTCCTTAGTTTTGCCGATAAAGAACATCTCTTGTTGAAAAATATCTGCAGGGATGATGCTTTCAGATGAAAAGCTATGGATAGTGTACAGCTCGGGGTGAATTGCCAGTGTCATATGAGCCATAAATTCACTCTTAGATAAATTCCATTAGTGAATTTAGCTTACCATAAAAGACCGATAGCGCGAGGGGCAATGTCGCCCTCGAGCTAAAGTCTGACTGGGCGCTAGTTAACTTTAAACTGGCCTAATGTTTGCGAGCAGTCTTTACTGATCGATTGAAGAGAAATCGCTGCACTGTGGTTACTTTCATTAGCTTTTACCGACACTTCTGTTAATTCTGTAATGGTGCAAATGTTGCGATTGATCTCCTCTGTGACAATCGATTGCTCTTCGGTTGCACTGGCGAGTTGGGTATTCATATCACTGATATGAGCAATTAAGTTAAGGATATCGGCCAATGAATCGCTGACATCCTTTGCTTGGGTCTGGACTTGTTGTGATTGATGTTGATTTTGCTCGTTACTGGCCACCACAAGATTTACGCCCGATTGAATATCTTTGATGATATTTTGAATTTCGTTGGTGGAGTCTTGTGTACGTGTCGCTAAGGCACGCACCTCATCGGCTACGACGGCAAAACCGCGGCCATGAGCTCCCGCACGCGCAGCTTCGATAGCGGCATTGAGGGCAAGTAGATTGGTTTGTTCGGCTATTGCGCGGATCACATCAAGGATACTGCCTATCTGTAGCGATGATTGACCAAGGGCATGGGTGAGCTGCTGAGCATGCTGTAGCTCATCTGCAAGATGCTGCACATTGTCGAGTGTCGAGTCCATCATTGACATACTTTGCTGAGCTTGGTGCTTTACGCTATTCGCGGCATCAGCTGCTTGGTTGGTACTGGTGGCCATTTCTTGAGTCGTCGATAGCATCTGGTTAATTGCCGTCGCTACGCTTGACGTTTGTTGGTGTAGATGCTCGACACTACTGTTTGACTCCTCAACTGCAGTGAGTAACCCGATAGCATCTTTATCCAAACTTTGGCCTATTGGTTGTAGCTGGGCGACCATATCCCTAATTTTCAACACAAATAAATTGAAGGCTTGGGCCAATTCTGCTACTTCATCTTTGCCTTTTGTTGGCAGCTTTTGGGTTAAATCACCTTCTCCTTGCGCTATGTCTTTCATCGCCGTAATCGCTTCTTTTAGCGGGGCGGTTATGGAAATGTTAAGCACTAGGAAAAAAAGAAAGATGGGAATTGAGATCATCAACATGATTGCGAGGTAATCGAAAGCCATCGAATACATCACATCACTCACATCGCTCATATAGCTGCCAGTAATAATAGTCCAGTCCCAGGGGGCGTATTGTCTGGCTTCAACGAGCTTGGGCTCCAACTGACCGCTACTCGGATTGGGGAAGTTAATTTGCGACTTGGCAACAGGTTGATGGGCAGCTGCGCTAACTAAAGTCTCGAGGTTGACGGGGTCTTGAGAACTAAAGAGTGTGGTGGCATTTTGGTTAATGGCACTAGCGTCGGCGCCGTGGGCGATAATATTGCGCTGTTCATCTAATATGATGAAATAGCCATCGTTGCCAAAATGTATTTGATTAATTAGATAAGCTGCAGCTTGTTTGGCGTTAACGAGAGTGAGGTTGAGATCTTCAACTTGTTTGTTATGAGCTTCGATAATGCTGACGGCCGTGTTGATTTGGGCATCGTTTTGAAGCCATTTTTGAGCGATAAGGTTGTTGTACTGTTCATTGATCGAAAAACTGGCAAAGCAAACGGTACCGATAGCGGCTAGCATTAGCATTAAAATTAGACGTTGTAGAATTGTAAACTGTCTTAAGAGGGCGATCATATTCTGTGTTGCTCTGTTTACGATAACATTGTTTAAACTTAACCTTAATGATGAGGATGGGAAATAGTAAGTTTATGTTTATTTTAAAAATGTTAACTGTATCTGTCGTTTTGCGTCGGCATTGCAGATTAGTGTTTGAGCCCACTTACCACCTGGGATGATAAGACTTGAAATATCTATCTTGTAACAGCTTAAAGTTAAGTCTTTTGTGCTGCATTAGCGGTTTAATACTATTATCTAGCCCAAAAAGTGGGCCAAGGTAAAGTGTAGATGCATCAAATTCGTGAATTTGTTTACTTGTTTTACTTTGTTTTGTTAATTGGGTGGGGCAATATGTCCCGACTACTTTTTAAAGGTTAAACTTATGCAATCAACAGTATCTGTAACCACTGACGATATTTTATTAAAGCTGTGTCACTCAGTATCTCATGTGCTATTTAGCACAACTCATAGCCAGGTAAGCCACGCTGGTATGGTGCAATCTATCACACGTACCTGCTTGAAACCTGATTTGGGGTGTTTCTCAATTTTTGATGGTGGGTTTTCTGGTCTAGTAGTGATCAATTTCTCGGCCCCAGCAGCAATAGAGATCTACCGGGAATACATGCTTAATATGGGGATGCCGGAATCTGAGCTTGCGTTTTCACATACTTCAGATGAAGTGGGTAATGTGATGGGCGAGCTGATGAATCAGATCTTAGGTGATTTCATCAATAAAATTAGTAAAGAATTACAGACCACTATCAGTCAAAGCCAGCCTAAAATGCTGACCATTAATAAAGAACTGACTATTTCAATTGATACTAATCTAAATGAAGCCGTTGCAAGGCGAGTGTCGTTTAAGACTAAAAATAACCATGTTTTTTACCTTGAGTTTGCAATGGACAAGACTGAGTTTATCAAGCTAAGTGAATTTGAAGTCGATGGGGATTTTGACTTAGATGAACTACTTGCTGAGCACGGTCAGTTGTTAACTACGCCTAAGCGTGCCCAACCAACCAAGGTTCAAGAACATCACCATGTAAAAAACAGCGATGCCGATGATCTACTCGATGAATTAGGACTATAGAGCGGCGGGATCACAGCTATTGATGTTTGTATAAGCCACTAGCCGATATTTTATTCATTTGGAGCTAGCAAAGCCTGTATGTTAAAGAAACTACTGCCTGATTTTTACATGTCCTGTATAACAAGCGTTATACAGGACACACATCGTTCAGCCTTGGCGTTGTAGATATTGATTAATATTGGCTTTAGTTTGTTTAGCAATACTTTGTAGTAGACCAAAGTCTGGGCTGTGTAATTGATAGTCTTGCTGTAGATCTTCAAGCATGGCTAGCCAGAGGCTAGCAGTCATTTCACTATCCGCTAGGGCGCGGTGAAACACGCCGTCATGTTGGATATTCTTATAGCTCACTAAGCTGCCGAGTTTATGGTTTGGAGCTGCTTGATAAAGCCTGCGTGCAATAAGCATGGAACAGGCAAATTGGCCAAGGTAGTGACAGTTTATGCGCTTAAGTTCAGCATCCAAAAAACGTTGATCGAAAGAGGCATTGTGGGCGACCAAGTTATAATCACCGATAAAATCAGCAAATTGTGCCATGACCTCCTCACACGAGGGGGCATCGGCTAACATAGCATTACTGATCCCGGTATAGCTTTCGATAAAACCACTGATCCGAAAGCCTGGATTCATTAATTGCTGAAACCGATCGACGACTTTGCCATCTTTTAGCATTACGGCACCGATTTCAATCGCTCGATCGCCCTGAGTTGGAGATAAACCTGTGGTTTCGAAGTCGAGTACGATAACCGTGTCGGCTGGGCGGCATAAGATTGGATTGCTATAGCTCAATTTAATCATTCATCTGTATTGTTTCTTGGTATTGTATTCATCCCATCATTTCAGTCAATCTGCTTTGTATCTTAATATGCAGCCTATATCTTACTTAATTCATAGCTGCACAGAATAAGCATGTTTCATGATCTCACCGTGATTTTTTTCAGCGAATATTTGTTAAGATCTGCGCAAATTTACGTGAGTTAATAACATGCAATTAGATATCAATGGTTTAACACCAGAGCAGTTTCTCAAAGAATACTGGCAAAAAAAACCACTAGTGATCCGTCAAGGATTTAAAAACTTTCAAGATCTGCTCTCACCTGACGAGATGGCAGGGCTGGCTTGTGATGAAATGGTGGAGTCTCGTCGAGTTTATCGAGAGAAGGGAGACTGGCAGGCGGAGTTTGGGCCATTTGAATCTTATGAGCATTTAGGCGAGAAGGATTGGACCTTAATCGTACAGGCATTAAATAATTGGGTTCCTGCAGCTGAAGACTTACTTAAATGCTTTGATTTTATACCTCGCTGGCGTTTAGATGACGTGATGGTTAGCTACGCGGTTCCCGGTGGTGGAGTTGGGCCGCATATTGACCTTTATGACGTGTTTATCTGTCAAGGTTCAGGGCGTCGCCGATGGCGTGTAGGCGACTTAGGTCCTCATAAAGAGTTTGCTGCGCATCCAGCACTGCTGCATACCGAAGCATTTGACCCGATCATAGATGTTGAACTCTTGCCTGGTGATATTCTCTATCTACCGCCAGGGTATCCTCATGATGGCGTGACACTTGAGCCGTCAATGAGCTTTTCTGTTGGTTACCGAACAGCTTCGGCGAAGGATATGGTGAGTGCTTTGGCCGATCACCTAATCGATAACGAACAAGGTACTAAGCAGATCACGGATCCCGATCGTGGCTTGAGCCAACATTCTGGTTTAATCGATGAACAAGATCTAGGACGTATCAAGCAGCAACTCATCGAAACGCTAGATGATACACTGATCAGTGAATTCAGTGGTCGCTATCTGACTCAATCTAAGTGCGAATTAGACCTACCTGAAGAGCAATTAGGCTTCCAATTAGACGATATAAAGGCAATCATCTCAGAGCAGCCGTTAATTCGTTTGGGCGGGCTACGTTGTCTTTATTTCGCGACCAGTCTTGAGTCTGGTGTCATGTACATTAATGGCGAGCAAGTGGAACTAGGAGAAGGCAGTTCAGAGGTGATTGAAGCGCTCTGTAATCAACAGCAGCTAACCCTCGAAGACATGTCTACTTGGTTAGAAAATGAAGCTGTGATGACTCAATTGACCGACTGGGTTAATGCGGGTTATTGGTACTTCGATGATGTAGAGTAAATTACTTCAAAAGTAATAGAAGACTGACCATAGGTTTTGCTAGTTAGTTACTATTATAATTGAAGATTAAAGCTCAATAGTCTTAAAGCTATTGAGCTTTTTTATTGTGTTTTTATTACGCGTGTATCTGAGAGGCTGGTTAATTAAGAAGGTTATTTTTATACTAATGGCCATTAAAAGCGGTATTGCCACAAGGCTCCTAGCGTATCAAAATCATTGCCAACTTGGGTCACGACTCCGGTGTTGGCGTAAAGCTTAACACTGTGCTGGGCATTGACAGGAAAAGAGTAAGTGATGCCGAACCGAGAATTGCGCTGCTTATCTAGCGAGTTTATTTTGTCTTTACTGGTTTCACCGCCAAAAAATAGATTGCCATTTAATGAAATCCAGTGGCCTCGGCTAATGTTATAGATAAGGTGACCTTGCAGTGTAAACTGAGGTTTTTGTTCTAATTTGGTGTCATTAAAAAAATCATCGTTATCGCCATATAGTCTTACCGAAGCAATAACATCGTAATACCAGCGTCCAAGCTTATGTGACATACCTATACCTGGTCGGAAAACCCAACGATTACTGCCAGCATTGAGTAATTTATCTCCATCATAACTGCCCATGGGCACGCTAACTTGCATGCTAGCACCCACGACAACACCCTGTTGCCATTGGGAGAAATCCTTTGCTTGTAATGCAGGCGCACCGAAGAAATTCCAAGTGACTCTTATCGATGGATCGCCATATCCGCAGCGATCGGCATTGAGTTGTTGACCATTGAATTCAGCGCTACCTTGATAACAGACCCGAGTAGTCGATAGGTCAACTTTTGAAGAGCTGCCAGAGAGGTCAAAAGTATGGGCGTAGCCGATAACTGCGGCATTAATGCTTAGGTTGGCATTTTTAATTGGCGCACTAGGGGCAGGGGATAGATTGCCTTCAGAATGAACGACTCCGGCTGCCAAAAAATGCATTCCTATTGGGATGTTAGTATAGCTACGTGGCTCAAGATCTTGAGCTGCACAAGGGCTGCAAACTAGCAAGAGGGTAAACAGCGGGCGCGTCTTCACCATACAGATGATATCTGGTCTGATTAACTGTCTATCCGTTATTGCGAAACCTCTAATGCTAATCAATCTTAATCCCTTAAAAACGGCAATAAAGCTTGGGTTTACTCAAATTATTTTTAGCTTTCTCAGATGACATTGAACTGCTGCATATGATTTAACACTAAGTTAACGACTTTACAGTGTTTTTCAAGCTGGTTTTACAGGTATTGCCAAATTTTATTGGGTCATTAAAGTGCGAGTTTGTTAATCTTAGTATATTGGTAAGTTCATACTCAGGATAAAGTAAACAAGTGTTATCTATTAATCAGTTTCACCAGCTAATCAGGTTGGAGCTTGATAAAGCACTTGCGAGTGCTACAGTGGCTGCTAAGCGAGCTCATGAAACGGCAACCGATAGTGAGAGTATTGCTAAAAGTAAGTATGAAACCTTTGGTTTAGAAGCATCTTATCTCGCCCACGGACAATCCGTGAGAGTTGCCCAATGCCAAGCCGATATTAGAGCATTTGAAGCCATGTTTACTCGGCTAAATTCAAATTCGATTATAGAGAGTAAGGGGACTAAGGAACCTAAAGTGGAATTAGGAAGATTAGTCCTATTGATGGATGAAAATGGTAAAAACCAATACCTTTTTGTTGGTCCAGGAGCTGGCGGACTAAAGATAGCATATGAGCATGATTCAATTATGGTTGTGACACTAGAGTCGCCATTAGGCATTACTATGGCAAATAAACGCCAAGGAGATGATTTTAGTTTGAATGTTGCAGGTAATAAACGTGAATATGAAATCATTGAAGTTAAATAATGATTTTTATTCAAAACATTATCGATAAGATTTATCTTTTCATAAAGAAGTGAGTTAAGACTAAGGAGTAATTTATGGCGTCAAAGGTTTCTAGGCTCGCTTTAATACTGGGGGTTTCAGTTGCCATGTTGGGGTGCAATATCGCCAATCATGGCTCCTTTGTCACCAATACCTATCAAGATGCAAAGGTAAGCAGTCCTCTCGTTAGGCTAGGCCCCGTTTCTGGACAGAGTTGTCAGACTCAATTCTTGTATTTATTCCCAATGGGCGACAGTGTTTCCTCGCCTCGTGCCATTGAGGCCGCGAAAAATGCGATTAAAGGGACTGTGATCATTACCGACGTGACCATAGATGACACTCTCTCGTTTGGTGTTGGCTATTCAGAGCAGTGTATAAACGTACAAGGTACAGCTTTTGGAACCAAGAGCCTGTAATAATCACGTTGTTTAAGATAAGCAGCATGCTGCTTATCTTTTGATTACCTCTATTGCCCCGAGCTAAGGGACAACAGATAGCATCACTATTAAACCGTATCTAGCTCTCACTACACTGAGATTTACCCGCTCGATAACAGCTAGGTTGCCTTGGACAAACCGCACCTCTTGAGCATATTAATCTAGCCTCGTTTTGAATGCCTCTTTCAATCCAATTGATGTTGAGGATTTTGGCAACACTCATCAAATCTTTTTTAATACTCGTTGGCATCTCAACCGAGCCACTATTGCTTGCGCAGGATTGCTTTAACTCTGCAGCAATAGACGCGGCGTCGCCGCCCTGAGCATCAATCGCAGGGTTAAGATCGATTCCAGCGCATAATACGTGGTTATTACCAGCCATATCTTCTACTTTTATCGACTCACAGCAGTAGATCCTTGGTTTTTCGGCAACATCAAGTATGGAGATTTGAGCTGATGTACCGACCTTAGGCTCGTTAATCATTCTAAATACGGCCCAATGTTGGCAAGGATCTTCTACTACTCGCATATTTCCCCAAGGTAGTGGAATACCATTGCCTCTATATACAGCCTTAAGCTTTCCAGGAGCATAAGCATCGAAGTAATGCCAATGTGGATAAGGCGAAACTACCGTCATGCGGCGCATTGCTACCGACGCTGAGATCCCTAAAGCTTCATTGACCTTAATTTCGTATCCGTGACGGTCTAGAAGTTGCCTGAAGGGCACCTTAGGGCAGAGCAGAGCGCCGGCAAAGAAGCTGGATTCGAAATCACGCCAAGCATGTAAAATATCTTGTGCGTTTAGTGTCGATGAAACAGGAGTGCTAATTTCATCGTCGGCCGCAGTATGCCGTCTTCCCGCTGTTAAGACGCATTTTAGGCCATCTTTATTGTGAAGGACGCAATGGCCTATATGCACAGCTAAGTCATACTTAAGTCTAGTCACAAATGATTTAAGCATCTTGTTCAAATAGATGGTTGAAGGAGGCTCGAAAAAGGAGGTCACAACGTGCGTGGTGCTGACTCCCATTTCATCGACCACTTCCTGTGGCGTTCTGTCTATCCACTTTAATTTTAATCCTAACGACTTAGCGATATCCTTGAGATCGTTAATCGCCAGCGGCAAGCGTTTCTTGCCTACCTCCTCGGCGGCACGTTCAAGATCGGGAAAGTGGTTCTGATGATGTTCCTGATGTGCGCGAATTAATAGGTGGGCAAATTCTCTACCCGTGGTTCCAGTTTGCGATAACATCTCCGGGATCGCAATTTGTAAAATATCGTTGGAAAATAGAAAGCTAGGCTCTAACGCCATACCACTAATCCCGCCACGACGGCCTTTATTAGGCGTAATCGCATCGTCTTCGGGGACATCATCTAGGAACCAGTCCAGCTCTTTTTGAAAAACGGCGGCAATAACGGCTAGCATTCCAGCACTTGGTACTCTTTTACCGCGTTCAATCATCGACAAGTAGGACACAGAGGGAGCCGATTCGGGATCTACGCGTACGCACCGGGCGGAGAGATCTTCCATCGTGAGGTGGTTTCTTTTCCTCAAGTTTCGGATCTTTGTGCCTAAAAAATGTGACTTCCTGATTAAACTTTGATTGTTTTTCATTCTGTAAAATTCACAATGTAAAGTTTTTATTGTGAAATTGTAATGAAAATTACACTAGACTACAAATCAAGCAATCAGAAAACGGAATACGCATTGATTGTGATTCAAACTGATAACGAGCCAAGTTTCAAAAGTATGAGGGTAAGGCCATGGATATATCAACAACGAATACTAGTACTCAAGTAAATAACAATAACGGTCATTATATTGGTGCAGAACTTGTTGATGTGAAACTTGTCGAGGTGGCAAGTAATGACGTAACGGCCTTAAGTGCAAAAGATTTTTTAGATGCCAAGTTTCCACTCGCTAATGGTTCTCATAAAAATGCCTGTAGCTATGTGATCTATTATCAGCAATTATTGGTGTTCATGGCAGATGGCAGCCAAACAGGATTACGCCAGCCTAAGCAGTTTGTTGCGCTAAACGGTCATAAAAGTGAACCTACAGCGATTCTGTTGAAGGACAAGGGGGGTCATGTGGAGTTAACTTTCGATAGGAGTAAGGCAAATACTAATCGAGACCTAGCCAACCTTCAGGATATACAGCTAGAAGGGCATGAGTATTGGATCAGTTTGATTAACATCGAAAACACTGTGGTTGCATCTTCTATGCAAGATCAAGTATTTACCGCTAAAGATGGCAGTGACTACCTACTAAAAAGTTAAATGATGATGCCGCTAGATAATAGCGGCATCTCCTCACTGATTGCTAGTCATCTAATGTAGTCCATAATTTATACTATTCTTTCTTAAAAATGCATAAGTAAATCACTAATCACAAGCATTTACTCTAGCTTAAAAGCTAAGCAAGCATAAATAATCTGAAAGACAGTCCCCTCATATAGTAGTAAAAGGGTGCTTATAGCAGCTAGATCCCCTCATTGAGTGTATTTCCCCTTAAGCAACCGCTTTTATTATAGGATTTGGAGCTGTTAGCTTGCGTATTTTAAGCTTTGCTCCTATGATCCCAGCGTTTTCTATTTACGGTAACTTTTTTAATGTTGAAATCTTCGCTATCTCCCAGCTCAAATGAACTTGTGATCAGTATTCTCGACCTTGTTTTATCAGAGGGTAAGCCGCTTGATCGTGCTTATTCTCAACATTTTTCCGGCTTAAAACTCGAGCCGACAGAGCAGGGGCGTATCACCTTTGTTGTGGGCGATATACTAAGAAGATTGAACCTTTACTGTTACTTATCAGATGTGACACCTGAAGAGATGGCTCGTTTAGGTTCACGTCTATTAAATGTTTGGCATCTTTTTAATGAGTTACCTTTGCCTAAAATGCAGTATTCGTTACAAGTCGATACTGCAGATTTGGCCTCCCGTATCGAGTCTGCTAAAGCGCAACCGGTACTATGGGATGGTTGCCCAGATTGGCTAAACCAAATGGGTGAAGCTCAGATGGGCGATAAATGGCCTGCAGAAAGAGCTGCGCTAAACAAGCCTGCTAAACGTTTTTTGCGTACAAATATCCTAAAGTGCACACGCGATGAACTTGCCAATGCGCTACGTAAAGAGGGAGTGCAAACGGCTAGCGTTGAAGGCGTCGATACAGCCTTAGAAGTTGTTTCTGATTCTGCATTATTTAGAACCGAAGCCTTTAAGAAAGGTTGGTTTGAGCAGCAAGATGCCGGTTCTCAATTAGTGGCATTAGCGCTTGATGCAAAGCCTGGAATGAGAGTCGTAGATGCGTGTGCAGGTGCTGGTGGTAAAACCTTATCTATTTCTGCACAAATGCAGGGAAAAGGTCGTTTACTCGCGATGGACGTAGAGCAATGGAAACTTGATAACCTGAAGCAGCGTGCGCGCCGAGCAGGTGCTCATAACGTAGAAACTCGAATTATCGCCAGCAGTAAGACCATTAAGCGTTTGAAGCTAACCGCTGACAGAGTGTTACTAGACGTACCATGCTCTGGTTTAGGCGTACTGAAGCGTAACCCTGACGCAAAATGGCGTGATACCCCAGAGCGCTTACCTGTACTGGTCGAGCTTCAAAAGCATATTTTGCAAAGCTATAGTCGTATGGTGAAAGTAGGCGGCATATTGGTTTATGCGACATGCTCAATTATGCCAGAAGAGAACCGCGATCAAATTGACGCATTTCTTGCTGAGAATAAGCACTTCAGATTCATCGAAGATGAGACAATAAGCCCAGCAGAAACCGGTTTTGATGGTTTCTACTTAGCAAAATTAGAGCGTATATCAGAAGAATAATAGTCTGGTAGAAATAGATTGAATAAAAAGAGCACCTTAGGTGCTCTTTTTTGTACTCAAATAGGGCGAGCCACTAAAAAGTCTTTCTATGAGTATTATCATAGCATTAGCAGTTAATTTAATGAGTGACTACGACATCTATCTGATTGCAAAAAGAGCCAGGATCAAACCCCGGATCTCCCTTGTATCGATTACATAGCGCATTAAGCATAGGTCGCCAGTTAAAATTACCATGATACTCATCAGCGACATAAATTTCGTTTGTTTTAGTATTTAAAAGTATTGGGGAGTCAAAGTCTGGTAATAGGCTTAATTGCCAGTGTTGAAAATATATAGCACGCTGTTTTTTCGCGATAAGCTCTATGTAGTTCTGCGGACGCATATAGGCTTTACCATCATCTCTCACTTCGTAATTTGAAGCAGTCTCTGACATGACATCTTTTTTGTCGATAAAGCTCTTATTTATGGATTTAACAGGGACGGAAGACTCCACATAAACGTATCTATTGAGTAAAACATCATCTGCAGTTTTGGGAAGAACCTCTCCATCTAATTGAATGGCTTGTTGACTTGCAATTGATTCAGTTGAAACATTTAATGAGCTTAATAATGTCGGCACAATATCGACTAAAGAGTAAAGTCCATCCATCACTGTTGCTGCAGTAATTATCTTGCCATCGCTGAAATCTGCTCGAGCTAATAGAACCTGAGTTTGCTGTTGGTCCAAAATATTAGTGCCGTGCCCCCACGACTTAGTTGTTGGCATTGAACTTGAATTTTGAGTGTTTATTGCTTGGTGGTCACTTAGCTTAAAGCTTTCACCGTGATCAGAAATGATATAAACAATTGCATTGTTGAGCATGCCTTTTAGTTTTAAGCGACTAAAGAGGTCATTAACTTGCTTATCAACGCTGAGTATCATTTGTGTATACATATAGTGATTATAATTGCCATCCCAACTGTCTAATGGCTGTGGTATGAAGTCTTTAGACGTATAAGGCCAATGTAATTGACAATAGTGCATTGCCAGAAAATTTGGTTTTTCAGGGGGTAGGCTTCCGATGACGGTTTTATTAAATGTTACTGGAGAATAAGCTTTTCCATAGGCTCTATTATTGTATAAGTATGGGAGTATTTTACTTGAGTAGGGATGGATTAGCATAATATTAAAATAAGGTAGGTCGCCTAAACCAGTTATAAAAGCATCTGCTGCACCAGCCTTGGGCCCAACAGTATTATCGAAACCATAACTTGAGTCTATTTGATTGAAACGACGCTCATCTATAGCATAAGTTGTGTGATAACCTTTTGATTTTAATAACTCAATGATTGGTAGTGTTTTATCAACCAATTCTGGCGGGGCTAAATTAAATCTAACGCCATTACTGACAGGATACTGGCCTGTGAGGAGGCTCATCCACGCAACGTAAGTTCGCCCCTGAGGGGTGTATGTATTTGAGTATATGGTCATTTTATTGAGTAGACGGTTCAAGTTTGGCGCGATTTTCGGGTCTGCGGCTAAGTATTCCAAATGATCAGGCCTCAATCCGTCGATTCCTAAAATAATGATATTTGGTTTGTCAGAGTTGTCAGTACTCGTTTTGTTGGTTGAGGCGAAAGGGGAGATGAGAACGATGGCTGCTAATATCGAGGTAGAAGTGACTACAGCCTTAGACATTAAGCTCAGTAAACCACGATAAAAGCTTAAGATCAAAAAGAATGTAATCCCTCCCCAAATTAGTGGATTGCTAAGAAGCGTGTGTCTGAAGTATGAAACTAATGACGTTGGATATAAATAAGAGTTTATTGCAATCAAACAAGTAATATGAAGGCATATAAGTAATAACCAATAAACATCGGATTGATGTTTATCTTTATTTTGGTACCAAGGCGCTAGAGCTGAAATAGTTATTATGCCTGACCAAATAATATGGAGCAGTAATAGAATTGCGAAAAAATAGCTGACGTCTAAAATTAATCCGCGAGCAGATAAAAAATCGCTGTCTAGGCTATTCATTGTCGTGGCAAGTGACATTACCGAGTAGGTTTGAAGTGAGGACTTAAAGTTAAATAAAAGCAGAGTAAATACAAGTAAAATGCCCAGAGTTCTAAAGTAGACCCGAGTCAGACTAATCCTTGGCTGATGTGGTTCTGAAGACTCAATCATTCCATCTCCTCTTCATCTACATGTTTATCTTTAGTTTTAATGGGATAGTCAATATAAGAAGAAGCAAAATCGTAGTCTTTTGACGCTGGCCAGCTTCCAAGAATAAGGTAACGCTCAGCCAAACTCGAACCTGATGAGGTTGTTGTTCGTAAGACTTGGGTTAGCTGGTAGTCTGTATACATAGCATTAGCATTTAATGATAATAACACTATCACACAAGTAGTTAAGAGAACCTCGGTAATATCCAGCCTACGCCTAGCTCGTTTCATGGGCATATCCTGATGTTTAAATTCATTAAAAGATGAAAATAGCTAAAGACCATATTGATTATAGAATAGCTTTAGAAAAAAGTTGAATATAAGATAAGTCAATAGTCTTCTGACCCCCATACATTAAGTCACTTAGGTTTTTACAAAAATATAGTTTAACACCTTGCCTAATAGACAATTTCTGTACTAAACCTATGAAATGAACATCGATTTGATTTGATTAGTTTGGTTTTAGCTAGTCTCAATCTTTATTCTAAATCTGTTTTATTATTGATGTTCGCATAGTGCTAGATAGGGGGCGATTCGGTGAAAAGAGTAAAAGCTTTTTGGTGCCAACTCCTTGTTCGCTTGCTGATAGTATCTTTTTCCGCTGTAGTACATGCGGATATCGCTCCTAGAGTGTCCTTAGATAACCAAAGTGTCGCCATGCAGCTGAGTTCGCTCGCATTCGATCTAGGTGTAATAGACAGTGCTGCTGAGTCAACTAATACTGTAGGTTTAGTTAAGCTATTGAATAAAGAGCTTTTTCAGGTTGAATTTACAAGTCTCTCATTATCAACTGAACAGTATCTAAAATTAATTAAGCGAAAGGATATAGCAAGTTATAGAAGGCTAATTAAGCAATATAAAGCGTTAGATCGCTTTCAGTGGCCGATGATAAATCCTATAGAACTTAGGTTAGGCTTAAGAGTCAAAGAAGTTGCTAAACTCAGGTGGGTCTTAGTCAAACTTGGGGATATGGAGCCTCATACTATAGCTGCTTACCGAGAGAGTATTTATGATCCTAGTGTTGAGGCGGGTCTGAAACGCTTTCAAATAAGGCATGGTTTATCAGTTGATGGCAAACTGGGAAATCAAACACTGTTATCCATTAATACCAAGCCTAGCTTCAGAGTCGTTCAACTACAGAAGGCTTTAAAATTAAGCCTAAAAAAGTTTGATGAAGAGCAAGAATACGTCTTTGTCAATCTTACCGATTATACGTTACGGATCAGTAAAAATGGTGTCGAGCAGCTAAAAATGCCTGTCATAGTGGGAAAACCTAGCAGTAAAACGCCAGAATTAAACACGGTAGTGAGTGTTGTTACTATTAACCCGACCTGGACTCCACCCGCAAGCATTATTTATCAGGATATAATGAAAAGCGTTGATGAACACCCTAACTATTTGAGGAATAATAATTTTGTACTTAAGAGTTACAAAACAGGGATTGAAGATTCTAATCTCGCAGGTATGGATACTGCTATTTTGAAGCACAAGCTAAAAACGAGTACTTTAGTTCAGCGCTCCGGCGATAAAAACGCCTTAGGAAAATTTCGATTTACAATCCCAAATACTAGTGCCATTTTTCTCCATGACACACCAAATAAGTATTTGTTTAAAAGAGCTAATCGAGCCCTTAGCCACGGCTGTATTAGGCTTTCTGAACCAGAACGATTTGCTCATTACTTAATTAGCAAAGAGCCCTTACAAACGCAGCATTTATTTCAAAAAGCGCTTAAAACCAACAAAACAATGCATTTCAGACTGAGAAGCAGGCTGCCAATTAACATCATTTATCAAAATGTTTGGATTGATAAAGATGGCCGTTTGCAAATAAGAGAAAGTTAGGAGATCAAAATGGACAGTTTTTGCCATGATAATACCATGTTAGCCAAGCTTATTAGAAAAGAGAAGAATGCAAGGATGAAGGTTAAGTTATTGGCGGTTTTACATTTTCAAGATGGGAAGTCAAGGTATCAAATTGCCGACTTTCTCAAAGTTAGCCGCACCAGTGTCAACCGTTGGATTAGCCTCTATTTAGCAAGTGGATTAGAAGGATTAAAAGAGAAACCCCATCGTGGAAGACCCAGCATTCTCAATCAAGAACAGCTGGTTCAGTTGCAAAATCATATTGAAAATAAGAGTTATCATGGAGAAAAAGTAAAATTAACTGGCGTAGACATTCAGCTCTACATCGAGAAACAGTTTGGCATTAAATATGAGATATCTAGCGTATATAAATTAATAGAGCGATTTTAGGCCAGTCTTCACTATACGAGCAGCAAAGATGACGAATACAGCATGGTTCGATGTTAGAACTGTCTTTATTCCGTAAATATTCTGCACATTCGCTGTTATCCCCTCAAACACCTTGGTTTTCCTGCTTTATCATTTTCTACTGATTTTTTATTGAATAATAAAGTGGTCTGATTTTACAAGTTATTCACCTCTGTTCCGGTTGTTATGTCATGCACTTGAATACTAATAAGCTAAGTTTGTCTAATCCATAAAGAAAAATATCCGTCGAAATGAGTCGATATCACAGTAGATATTGAGCTTTGAGCGATGTTGAATGAGATTTTACAGTGAAAAATTAAAGCTGGAAGGGATAATTGAAATAGCTTCAGTAACTAACAAATAGACCAATGAATTATTCCATATGGAGACTTGATTTTACCTTTGCTACCTTTATTAACAGCGTTACTTAAGCAATAAGCTAAATTTTGCGTTTGTAGCCGAACTAGTTGTAGCTCATTTTTAGATAGGACGAATAGGTGGATACATTATGGATATCAAAGTTTTATTAAAAGAGTTTGTAGAGGATGAAAGTGGCTTAACTGCAGTTGAGTATGCAATCGCGGGAGGCTTAGTTGTTGGTGGCATGATTGCAGCATTTAATACCTTAGGAACAAACGCAACGGATAAAATTGATTGTTTAGCTTCAGCTGTAAATGGTAACTCAGCTGATTGTACAACAACAACCCCTTAAAACCGCAAAATCAAAGGGATTAAAGATTACTCATCTTAAGGTGAGTAATCTTCTGTTGCAAGTTTAGGGAATTTTATGGCTGATAATCAATTGCTATTTCAAGTCGTCACCGCTGGAGTATTTTTTGTTTTAGCGATTACCTTTGATTTAGTCAGAGAAAAAATACCAAATTGGTTGTGCTTAATTGCTATTTTTTGCGGGTTTTTAATTAATAGTTATTTTGCTCAATTAAATGGACTTATGCTGTCTTTTATCGGTTTTAGCCTCGCATTTATTATCTTGTTTCCGACCTTTATGTTCAAAATTCTAGGCGCGGGAGACATTAAACTTATGATGGGAATAGGCGCATTAATTGGGCCACAATTATTAGTTTGGAGTATTGCATACGCCATTATTGCTGGTGCAATAACAAGTTTATTACTAGTGATATGGAAATCAGGTCTAAGCGGTTGTTTCAAAACGGTACGACGTTATTGGGATTGCTTTTATTTGAGAACCTATTTTAAACCTGAAGAGGGGGAGGCTGCAGGACAAAGGGTTCCCTATGCCCCAGCTCTCGCAATTGGGTGGTTATGGGCCTGTTCTCTAAATCCAGATATTACATACTTATACTCAACTATCAGTTACTCTTTATTTTCGTAGGACATGTGCCATGAATATACCTAGAGAAGAGCAGGCTCATGAGTCAACCTCTTCAACTGCCCCAGGCTTACAAATGGAACCTCAGCTAGCCCCGCGGCCCAAAACAATTAAAGAAACCGGAGTATCTGAATCTTTATTGCTTGACTTGGTGACTAAACATCTCTTGTCTGCAGGCGTATTAACTCGAGAGCAGCTCGTAAATTTGATTGGTGTAACAGGTGGTATTATTCAACAACTGCTGGATACTGCAAAATCCTTAGCTTGGGTTGAAAATAGACAAACAACTTCAGATGGGCAGATGCGTTATGCACTTAGTGCCGGTGGAGAGATCCATGCAAAGCTGGCTTTGTCTAGAAATGGATATTTAGGTCTAGCACCTGTTCCGTTGAAACAGTATTCGGATATTTGCCAGAAACAATCTAGCAGATCAAAGGCTATCACTTTTGAAATGCTTGAAAGGGGGTTGTCAGCGTTAGTTTTACCGAAAGATTTACTCTTTAAAATTGGTCCAGCAATGAACTCCAGTCGGCCAGTACTTATCTACGGCCCTCCAGGTACTGGAAAAAGTTACTTATGTCGTCATTTGAATTTGACATTAGGAGACAGTGTACTAATTCCCTACGCGATTGCGATAGGGAATGAAGTCATCCAAGTTTACGACCCTGAATTACACCATAAAGTTGATGAGGGAGGTAAGGGAAACAGTCTTAACTTGTCTGAGGGACATGATCCAAGATGGCTCAAGTGTGAAAGACCACTACGAATTACCGGGGGGGAGTTGACGGCTGAAATGCTAGAGGTTCAGTTCGACAGTCACAGCCGTACTTATATGGCTCCCCTTCAACTTAAAGCAAACAACGGAATTTTATTGTTAGATGATTTAGGTAGACAAAAAATCAGTGCTAAACAGCTATTTAACCGTTGGATTATTCCTATGGAAGAGCGAAGAGATTTTTTAAGTCTACAGTCTGGGGAGCATTTTGAGATCCCTTTCGAACTAATTCTATTATTTTCTACTAACCTTGATCCAAAGGAGCTAGTAGATGAAGCCTTTTTAAGACGTCTAGGTTACAAAATTCATTTCGATGCCTTAGATGAAGAACTGTATAAAAAAATTTGGTTTCAAGTCTGCGAAGATTTAGGCCTAAGTTGTACTGAAGAGGTATTTCAATACTTATTAGTTGAATACCACAAGCGATATAAGAAACCGCTAATCCCATGTTATCCCAGGGATCTGCTGGGGATTATGTCAGATCAAATTAGTTTTATGGAATTTGAACCTGTGGTTACGCCATCCTTGGTTGATTCTTCTTGGTCAATATATTTTGTATAGAAAGGTTACATTTTTAGGAGCGACAAATGAATAATAAAACCGTCTTATTTGTCATTTTGTCATTAGTGTTTGGAGTTACTGCTGTTTATCTTGCGCAGAACTGGCTGAAAACAAATACTAAAACAGAAGCAGTAGCATCAACATCCAATGTGATGACTATGGTGACAGAGGTACCTTTGGGGACAATTATAGAAAGAAAGCATCTCGCCTTAACTCCAGTGGCTGACAATTTAATCCCAGAAGGGGCTATCACGGATATTACCGAGGCAGAAGGGTTTGTGGTCAAGCATCGACTTTATCAAGGGGAGGTATTACGCAAAGAGCGAATAACTCCTAAAGGAGAGGGGAGCACATTAGCCAGTTTGATTACCCCGACAATGCGTGCTGTTACGATAAGGGTAAACGATGTTGTTGGTGTGGCTGGTTTCCTACTGCCTGGCAACAGAGTCGATATTATCAATATTTTTACAACTCCTAGTCTAAAAACGGACATTGTGCTTTCAAACGTGAAAATTCTCGCTATCGACCAAAAAGCATCGAATGATGAGAACAAACCAGTCTTAGTGCGAGCGGTAACATTAGAATTAAGCTTAGAGCAGGCTGAAACCTTGATGATTGCCAAGAGTCGAGGTTCTTTGCAGTTGGCATTAAGAAATCCCAATGACACGGCAGTTATAGAATTAGCAGATATTGAAGAAGCGAATAAAACAGAAAAGACTGATAAAGAAGTGCTTTCTCAAACTGTTAAAGTCGCACAGTTTGCCAGAGTATCTGAAGCTAGCACAAATAAGGTTTTGTTGCTTAAAGGCATGAGTGAGCAAGAGATAAAAATCGACAACAATTAATTTGTTAGCATCGATCAAATAGATTCATGTTTTAAGGAGAATAACATGTCATTCCTTCGCCACTGTTCAATTGTTTGTTTATTGGCATTATTACAGCTATCAACCGCTTATGCAGGAGGACCAACGGCAGGAGCTAGAAATGATGTCCAATTGATCCCGATTTTTAAATCAAGAGTATTAATGCTGAAGGGACCTGTACATAGAGTGTCAGTAGGTAATCCAAGTATTGCCGATATAAAACTTCTTCCAAATGACGAGCTTTATATTTTGGGTAAACAGCTAGGCAGCACAAATGTCATGATATGGGATAAAAATGAGCAACTAGCAAGAATAATGGATATTGAGGTGACCCATGATTTAAATGGTTTAAAGACTAGGTTATATCAGTTCCTTCCTACTGAGAAATTAGGTGTGCAGACTTCTCAAGGACAATTGCTATTAAGCGGGCAAGCATCAAACTTACAAAAAATGAATACTGCGGTGGAGTTAGCCCAAGGTTATGCCGAAGCGGCAGCTGGAGGACAAGCTCCGAGTAAAGTGCTTAATATGATGACCATTGGAGGCGACCATCAAGTCATGTTGGAAGTGGTCGTTGCAGAGGTACAAAGAAATGTAGCGAGGCAATTTGACTCCAAGTTCTTTATCTTCAATCAAGGCTCAAATTTATCTGGTGGTCTTGTTGGAGGAGGTGGAGGTTTTGATCCTGGCAGCATTGGTGGAATAGATGCTAAGGGCTTATTTGCACAATATATTAACGGCGATTTAATGATGAATTTTGCGCTCGATATCGCTAAACAGAACGGATTAGCAAAAGTATTAGCTGAGCCGAATGTTACGGCTATGAGCGGCCAGTCTGCAGAGTTTCTCTCTGGTGGCGAATTTCCTATTCCAGTCCCTGGTGAAAATGGCAATACAACCATTGAATACAGAGACTATGGTGTCGGTGTTAAATTTGTACCGACAGTTCTCGACTCTGGTCAGATAAATTTAAACTTAAATGTAGTGGTCAGTGAAATTAGCACAGCAAATGGCTTTGCCATTTCAGGCAATACATCTACTACATTAGTTGTACCATCACTCGTAAAACGGAGCACAGCAACGACTGTCGAGTTGGCTGATGGTCAAACGATTGCTATCAGTGGTTTGATCAGTGACACATTGAGAGAAAATATTGATAAATTACCTGGCTTAGGGGATGTCCCGGTTCTAGGACAGTTATTTACTAGCAAAAGCTTTCAAAGTGGACAAAGTGAGTTAGTTATTTTAGTAACACCTAGACTCGTAAGGGCTTTCAATCGAAAAGATATCTCCTTGCCCACAGATGGTTTTGTTCTTCCATCAGATGTTGAGTTTTACTTGTTAGGTAAGCTGTCCCATAAAGAAAACTCTGATGACAGTAGTGATACTCCTTATGAACCTGCCGAATCAGATACGCAATTAGATGATACAGGCACTCAGCAAAAATATGGTCATTCACTTTAAATTGAGGAGTAATACTTATGAGGGACGACAAGGCTGTTTCAGTAATCAATTATTTTGCAATATTTTTTATTATTTGCTTCAGTTTGGGTGGTTGTACAAAGGTTAACGATTTTCCTATGGGAGAAAGTCATTATCAAATTAAACAGGTTCAAATATTAGACCCTCAAGCTGCAGAACGTAACGACGGTATTATACTTGATCTCGATGGGACCTACGGTGAAGCTGTAATGCAGTCTTATCGTGAAAGTAGTGTTAAACCTGGAGACTCAAAAAGTATGGGTTCTATTAGAGCAAATAGTTCTGGAAGAAGCTCTGGTGGCAGTAATTAGTATTTTGTAAAGTGCTGCTTGAGCAAAAGTAGAGGTTATGATGTCCAAAATAATTAAAGGTGGAAATCAGAGGCTTTTAGAAAAGCGAAATCAATCTGGTGCAATTTTAGTGATGTTTACGATTGGGCTGTTTTCCATACTCGCTTTCGCAGCTTTGGCTTTAGATGGTGGCCATATTTTGCTTAGTAAGGGGCGCTTACAAAATGCTGTAGATGCTGCGGCTTTGAATGCGGCAAAAGAGTTACAGCAAGGAGCGACTTTGTTTGAAGCGAGACAAGCCGCTTATACCATATTACTGCAAAACCTAGGTTTTTCTGAAAATGGTGAACTCAATAATTCAATATCATTGTCTAGCCCTGATTTCAACACCACACAGGTAACAGCACGTTTACATGTGGAGTTTTCAGAACAACCTGATCCGTTCAATCCTATACTTGTAGAAGGAAGTGAGTATGTTCGAGTAAGGGTTGAAAACGTAAACCTTTCAAATTTCCTTGCAGATATCCTAAATTTTGATAAAAAAATTAGAGCATCGGCCGTTGCTGGTCGTAGTCAGGATTTATTATGTGTGAACAGAGTCGCACCACTTTTGGTTTGTGGAGACGAAAATTCTACAGCAGAAGATAACTACGGGCTATCTGAAGATCTTTACCTGATGAAAATTGGTGCAAATCAGCCTAGTGCCAATGGTGCCGGTAATTTTCAATTGATTAATTTAGATGGTGACAACGGTTCACGAGCGATAGCTGATGCATTATCAGGAAACTTCTCTCCAGATCAGTGTATAGGTTCAGGAGATGATGTAGATACTAAACCTGGTAATTCAGTTGGTATAAGACATGGTTTTAATACCATGTTTGGTGTATGGGGGCCAATGAGCACTAATAATGAAGATCATCCCAGAGATATTAATATATGTGAAGGAACTCCAGTATCTATTGTAGAAGTTCAAGCTAAAGATAGTGAAGGCAATCTTCTTTTTGATGATAATGGCAACGCCATAATGGAAACAGCGATTGATCCTGACTCGATGGCGACAGCCTATCGGTGGTCACAATATGATATCGATAATCGAGCAAGTATCCCTCCAAATTGCGCAACTACTTCAGATCCTTATGCAGCGGCTTTACGTCGAGAAATGGCAGTGGTTATTGGTGTGTGCGACCCAGATCAGCATGGTACTTATCCAGTCACTGTTTTAGGTACTGGCTGTTTCTTCTTGACACAAAAAATGGGTACCAGTGGTCAGGACTCTTATATCGTGGGTGAGTTTTTGCAAACTTGTTCTAATTCAGGACAATCATCACTAGACCCAGATTATGAAGGGGACAGTTCAACGATTGTTCTGTACTGGGATCCAGATAGCCCGGATTCATGAGGAGAGAGCAATGTTAAATTTATTAAGCAGTAACAAACAAAAAGGCCTTGCTGCAGTTGAGTTTACGCTGCTGGTTCCATTTTTTTTGTTTCTGATATTTGCTGTAGCAGAGTTAGGTCGCGGGCTTTACCAATATAGTCAGCTGACCAGAATGATTCGAGATGCTGGTAGGCACTTATCTCAATCCATAATAACAACAAGAAACGGAGTGCCGTCTGATTTAATTGATCAGAACTGTGACAACTGTATTTCAGATACCTTAAATATCTTAATGTACGGCGCTAATACAGGCACTTCAAAGTTACTATCTGGGATTGAGATCACTGATATTTCAATTTCTGAGTTTCCGATTGATAGTGGGATCTTAGTGATCTCCGTTGACTATAATTGGACACCAATCTTTTTCGATAAGCTTTCAGGTTTTGGCTTCAATAATGACGCTATTGATCTAGGCTTTAGCCTTAACTCGACCTATGCAGTGAGGGCAATATGAAAATAATTAAGAGGACAAGGGGGGTATACGCTGTTGAGTTTTCGATTGTAGCAAGTGTGTTTTTCCTTTTCTTATTTTCTTCTATAGAAGTTGGTAGGTTGCTATACACCTACAATGTGCTACATGAAGCTGCCCGACGTGCAGCTAGAATTGCTGTGGTATGCCAAGTCAACACGGATATACGCTCACAAGCACTCTTCAATGGGGCTAATTTAGTACCAAACCTAACTAACGATAACTTGTTTATAACTTACTTACAATTAGATGGAAGTGCTGCTACAGATTTAGTGTATGGCAGTGATGTTCGCTTAATTAGAGCTGAAATACAAAACTATCAGCATCAATTCCTAGTACCTGGTCTTACACATACACTTAATTCTCCTGTTTTTTCAGCTACATTGCCTAGAGAAAGTTTAGGCGTTTTTAAGGGAGGGACCTCTGATTGCAGTTAATTCATTTTCAATCAATAGGTAAATAATCAAATACCTTATGGATTGTTGTCTATAGTAAATATAGCTGCATTGGAAAAGGAAGTAAGGTGTGTAATGGATAAACCCTTAGAGCTATGTGTCTCGAATAATGACCAACAAATACCTATGACTTATTGTTTACCTTTTCCTGTGCAAGCAGTTGTTGCAAGTAATGGAAGTCGAACGCTTACTTGGCTAACGGAAAGTTTGAACCAGTTTGAAAATTTAAAATGGCAGTCGTCAACTTATGAGGATGATCAATTAGCAAAAGAAAAAAATAGGTTTAATCTAGTGTTATTAGTCTTGCCTTCAGATGAGTTGGAGGCTAAGAAAGCATTATCCTATGCGGCAAATTTTGACTGCGACATTATTTTAATCGGCTTTAATACGCCACAGAATATTCTAAGATTAGCATTTCAATATGATGTTAGTGATTTTATTCCTTCATCATCACCGTTACATGAATTTTTTACTTCTTTAGAGAAAGTTTCTGACCGACTCGTAAAGAATGCTGAGCTAGCTCCTGTGGTGGCTGTGATAAACGGCAAGGCTGGTTCTGGAGCAAGCTTTATATCCGCTAGTTTAGCCGACGTTGCCTCTCAAAGAGAAGGGAGCGATCTTGCACTCCTGGATATGGACCTTCACCACGGCACTCTTTCACATATTCTTGGCTATGACGCTAAGTATTCAATTTGTGATGTGATTGAAACTATCGAAGATCTAGATGAGATCGCGTTAAAAAGCACCATGACTAAGAAAGGAAACCTTAGCCTACTTGCTGCTAAGCCCTTCGAACTTCTTACTTTAGATCAAGATGTTGATTTTAGTCGTATTAATGAACTGATGTGGAAATACCGTCAGTTCTATAAGCAAGTTATTTTAGACTTCTCTAGAGGACCTGAAGATTGGAATTGTAATTTGTTATTGAGTGCGACAATTTTAGTTGTAACTCAACAAAATATAATGCACTTACGTCAAACCAAAGACTTGATTAATCAATTGACGACAAGGATGGGGATTAATTCAAATCAGATAACTTTGGTTGTAAATCGATATAACAAAAACTCGAATATAAAATTATCTGATATCGAAGAAGCAATTGGAATATCAAGCATAAACACAGTCGTTAATGATTATAAGTTATCGAACGAGTGTGTAGATTTAGGGAAACCGATAACTCAAGTAGCAAAAAAGCACAGAATAGTTACCGATGTACGCTCTTTAGCGGATAGGTTTTTACCGATTAATAATGAACAAAATAAAAAAAGTACAAGTTTTTGGAAGCGACTTTTAGGAAACTAATATGGAAATTAGGCAAGAAAGTAATCGAATTCAAGATTTCCAGCCATTAACTCAAGATGAGCAGGATATTAAGGTTGCCCTATACGATAAGTTATTGAGCGTAATGGATCTATCTCTTATTGAGACTGTCTCGAAGGAGCAAGCTCGAATTCAGATTAGTGAAATATGTGAGCAAATTTTAAATGGGTTGAATCTACCAATTAATCTCTCCACACGAAAGCGTCTAGTAGGCCTGATTATTGATGAAGTACTGGGACTTGGCCCCCTTGAAACCCTTCTGGCCGACCCGTCAATATCAGATATTCTGGTAAACTCCTACGACAGGGTATATGTAGAGCGAAAAGGTAAGCTAGAAGCCGTTAATATCAAATTCCACAGTAATTCACATCTTTTAAACATCATTGATAGGATTGTGTCTAGCGTAGGTCGACGAATTGATGAGTCGTCGCCTATGGTTGACGCAAGGCTCGCTGATGGTTCGCGTGTAAATGCAATTATCCCCCCTCTAGCTCTTGATGGACCCTCACTTTCAATTCGTCGATTCGCTGTAGATAAGCTAAATGCTGGGCAGCTTATTGAAATTGGTTCTGTAACAGAGGCGATGATTGAACTTCTTAAAGGGGGAGTAAAGGGTAAGTTAAATATTCTTGTCTCGGGTGGTACGGGTAGTGGTAAAACAACGTTACTGAATATGCTCTCAGGCTTTATTCCAAGTGATGAACGCATCGTTACTATTGAGGACTCCGCCGAACTACAATTACAGCAACCCCATACGGTAAGGCTAGAAACTCGTCCTCAGAATATTGAAGGGAAAGGAGAAGTTTCACAGAGAGATCTAGTGAAGAACTGCTTGAGAATGAGACCCGACCGAATAGTGAT
The DNA here is from genome assembly GCF_000018285.1 of Shewanella pealeana ATCC 700345. Lineage (NCBI taxonomy): Bacteria > Pseudomonadati > Pseudomonadota > Gammaproteobacteria > Alteromonadales > Shewanellaceae > Shewanella > Shewanella pealeana. The sequence continues at coordinate 2,445,383 of NC_009901.1, forward strand.
AGGTGAGGTTCGTGGTGGTGAAGCATTAGACATGCTTACGGCAATGAACACGGGTCATGAAGGGTCGTTAACAACCTTACATGCTAACAGCCCTAGAGATGCTCTTGGTCGACTCGAATATATGGTTTGTATGGCAGGTTTTGATATGCCAGTAAGCAATATTCGAACGCAGGTAGCTTCAGCAATCGATATGGTTGTTCAGCTAGAACGTCAGGAGGACGGTCGCAGAAGACTCACGAGTATACAAGAAATTAATGGCATGGAAGGGGATATTATTACCATGTCAGAAATCTTTCGTTTTACGAGAAAGGGTTTAGATGAAGAAGGAATGATTATTGGAGAATTTGAGGCGACAGGTGTCATCCCAAGCTTCCATGCAAAACTTAAGCAACATGGTATTGAGCTTCCATACCATCTTTTCAATTGTGGTGATCCATTTGCAGAATTTTAGGGAGCTAATGTATGTTTTCTAATCAAGTTATTTTCCTCGGCCTCGTTTTTATCGCGGTACTTTTCTTGTCACAGGCTCTTTTTTTACCTGTATATAGCCCACAAAGGGCAAATAGTGCATTGGTACGTAAACGTCTTAAGAAGCTTTCAGAAGAGTCTGGAGATATAACATATGAGACGTCATTACTTCGCAAGAGTCGCTTAGGGAAACTTGGGCCAATAGGGCGTTGGTTGGAGCATTTTCAATTTATTGAAAATCTAAGTTACCGCCTTGAATTAGCAGATTACAAACTCATGGGTCATCAATATATCATGCTTGCTCTCTTTTCTGCTTCGGCAGTTGCGGTAATGGGCTGGTTATATTTAGGGGAACTGGTTGCGGCCGCATTTATGTTTTTCGTGATGCTATTTTTATTTAATTTCAAGCTAAATAGAGATACTTCTAAGCGCATGGATAAGATTGAAGAGAGCTTTCCTGATGCATTAGATGTGTTAAGGCGGGCGTTGCAAGCTGGTTATTCATTCTCTGATGCTATTAAGCTAGTGACTGAAGAGATGGATGGACCCTTGGCTAAGGAATTTAGCTTAATGTTTGCTAACATTAATTACAGTAAAGACACAAAAAGAGCGCTTTTGGGCTTCATCGAGCGTGTTCCTAGTGTATCGGCGATGGCATTCGCCAGCGCAGTCATGGTTCAAAAAGAAACCGGCGGTAATTTGGCCGAAAATATTAATAACCTAGCTAGGGTCATTCGCTTACGCTTTACTTTCAGACGAAGAGTGAGAACGCTATCTGCTGAGGGAAGACTTTCTGCCTGGATCTTAATTTTACTGCCGTTTGTATTATTTGCCGTTATCTATATCCAAACGCCTGGATACGTTGGTGAGCTAACAGGCACAGAAGAGGGGAATCAATTGCTCATCTGGGGGGCTATCGGTATGTTTGTCGGTGGCATGTGGATTAGTAAGTTAATAAGGATAGATATGTAATATGGACTTCCTAATTGGTTTATTTGGTCAGTTTTTTGATGATCCTCAGCATGTAGAATGGGCAATTTACTCGATTTCCGCGATTGCAGGAGTCACCTTAGCAATATCGATTTCCTATCTGATAAGCGGTGTCTACTCCCCTATCAGATCAAGGTTAAAATCACTTAATGGAGAGAAAGTGACTAAAAATAGTCAGGATGTCACTGGTACGCTCGAACATGGCATAGGCGAGATGGCTAAAAAGCCATTTCTCAACTTTTCTAACCATGAAACCAGAAGGTTACTTATACATGCTGGATTTCATTCTGAAAATGCTTTAGCCGTTTTTAATGCTTCTCGCTTATTGCTTATTCTGTTTGGTTTTATCACCTCTTTACTTATTTTAAACCTGTTCCCTAATATATCGGGATTTTGGACTTTTTATATCTTTTGCCTTTTTATTGGCGGAGCATTTATTGCGCCCTCAATGGTTTTGCAATCACTTTCAAAACGACGTATGCGAAAGCTTAGGGTCGGTTTTCCCGATGCATTAGATCTGTTAGTTGTTTGCTGTGAAGCTGGTTTAGGGCTGATGGCCGCTATGCAACGGGTTGCTAGGGAGTTGGCATTTAGTCACCCGAGCCTAGCCAGTGAGTTGGAATTGGTCTGTAGTAAGGTTAGAGCAGGACTTACCATTAAAGTTGCCCTACAAGAGTTTACCGAAAGAACTGGTTTAGAAGATATTAAGGGGCTTAATTCGGCAATTTCACAGAGTATGCGCTTGGGTACTGGCATAGCAGAAACATTGCGTGTTTTTTCTGATGAATACCGAAACAAAAGACTGCAAGCTGCAGAAGAGCAAGCGGCTAAACTTGCTGTCAAGATGATATTTCCGATGATGTGTTGTATTTGGCCGTCATTTTTTATCGTTGCTGTAGGACCTGCGGTATTAAAAGTGATGAAAGTATGGGGTCAGGCTTTTTAGTAAAATGATAAAAAGGAGATGATTATGACAATAAAATGGATACTCGAATATGGCGGGAGGAAAGCATCCTTTATCTCTTTAGTAAGAGCATGTTTGATGGTCGGTATATTGTCAGTTCTGTCTGCTTGTAGTTCTACGCCAGAAGAGACACTAACACCAGTAAAAGCGCCTGAGCGCCAAGATTTACTTGATGTTGGCGCTTTATCATCCGTAAGTGCGGACTTCTCTGCACCAGCTACTGAAGAAGAAGCGTTACTAAAAGCTCATAACGAAGAAAAGTCAGGCAATATTGAAAAAGCACTATATGCTTACATTCAAGCACTGGATTTCAACGCTAGAAATGCACAAACCTTCTATCAAATAGGCCGTATACATACCATGAGGGGAAATCCTGAAATAGCTCTTAAGGCCTATAATGAAGCGCTCGCTATTGACCCTAATTTGATGATGGTTCATGCAGATCTTGGGGTTATTAGCATGGATAAGCGCCAATATAGAGACGCACGTTTACACTTAGAAAAGGCAATTGAGTTAGATCAACAAAGGTTAGCAGAGCTGGAAGTACAGCAGGTCATGGGGTCTTTCTTAGTACCGAATAGAGAGTCACCGGCGAGAGTGTATAACGCCATTGCGATTCTGGAAGATGTAGAAAATAATCATCGACAGGCTAGAGAATATTTCAAATTGATTCTAGAGCTTCAGCCTCACTCGGCGGTATTGATTACCAATCTTGGTTATTCTTACTATTTAACGGGTGAATTAACCATGGCAGAAAAATATTTAAGGCAAGCTCTTAGAGAAGACTCTCGCTTTGACAGAGCTTGGACAAACTTAGGTCTTGTCTATGTCCGTAAAGGTATTTACAAGCGTGCGCTTTCCGCTTTTGAACAGACTATGTCTCCTGCTGATGCGTTAAATGATTTGGGTTACTTTTTGATGCTTGAGGGCAAGTATGAACGAGCGATTGCTTTATTTGAACGAGCAATTGACATGTCTCCTAGTTATTTTGATCAGGCTCAGAAAAACTTAAGAAGGGCTAGGGCCGAGATCTCGGATGAGTTTCAGCATGCGGGCTATTGACTGGTTAGATTGCATACTTAACTATTAAATAGGTAAATAAATTGAGATATTAATATGCCCTACCCTTAAGAGTAGGGCTAATCATTTCGAGCCAACTAAGGTTGCACTAATTCTAGCTGCATGAGTAACATATCCTCTCCATCTAGGACTTTCGTCTGACCGCTTTGACAATGACTACAAATAACGCTTCGCTCGTTATGTTCGGTAGTTTCACCACAAATTAAACATGAGAGTACCAAGGGTTGGATATTCATAACTAGCTCGGCTCTACGACAGATCCCTTCTAACTTAAAGGTCTCGAATGCCGTCCTGAGTAATTCTGGTTCTACTCCGCTCAAAATTCCAAGTTTGATTTCAACACGGCTAATTTCATTTGCGTTATTGGCCGCGGCATGGCGTTCGCACTCTTCAATTAGTGCTGTAACAATTGAATACTCGTGCACTAGCAGATCCTCGGTAACAGCTCGCCTTGTGGTAAGTCTAGATAACGAGAGCTCCCCCAAGGCGTGTTGAGTACAACTTTTCCTTTGCGGTTATCGTTTACGTTACCAATTACGGCTGCTTGCTCGCAATGACAAAAGCGTTTCATTATTTCTAATGTCGCGTCGGCACTCTCCTTTGGTACTGCAAGAATAAAGGTACCTTCATTGGCGAGATCGAGTGGCTCAAAACCATATAACTCGCAAAGTCCTCTCACTTCATCGCATACTGGGATCGCTTGTTCGTTTACATTGATCTCGACATTTGATGCACAGGCCCATTCATTAAGTACTGCAGATAGACCACCGCGGGTTGCATCACGCATCGCATGGATTTCGATGTTTGCCGCTATCAGCTGTTCAACTATTGGCCATAATGTCGCGCAATCACTGGTTAGCTCTGACTCAAGTGCTAGCCCTTCTCTCGCCATTAAGATTGCTGCTCCGTGTCGTCCAACATCTCGAGATACAATAATGACATCATCGCTAGCTAGGTTTTTAACTGATATTCCTTTTCGCAGAATACGACCGACTCCAGAAGTATTAATGAAGATCCCGTCGGCACAACCACGAGGAACGACCTTAGTATCTCCGCAAACAATACGTGCTCCCGATTGCTTTAATTCGTTGGCCATACTTTCGACTATGGTTTTTAAGTGAGTAATTTCAAAACCTTCTTCGATTATGAAACTGCAGCTGAGATATTGTGGCTCAGCCCCCATCATTGCCAAGTCGTTAACGGTTCCTGCAATGGATAGCTTGCCAATATCTCCACCGGGGAAAAAAAGGGGAGAGACAGTAAACGAGTCTGTCGTAAAGGCAAGATTACCGTCGAAATGCAAAACAGCTGCATCTTCTTCGCTGCGTAAAATAGGATTATCGAAGGCTTTAAAGAACAGATCTTTAATCAAGTGGTTCATCTCTTTACCACCACCGCCATGGCTAAGTTGTACTATTTTTCGAGAATTATTCTGGTTCATTACAATACTCCGTTATAGCGATAGTAAGCGTTGCAAGCGCCCTCAGAGCTGACCATACAACTGCCTAATGGCGTTTCAGGTGTACAGCCACGCCCAAATACCTTACAGTCTTTGGGCTTACATAAACCACGAAGAATATCACCGCACTGACAGGCTTTATGATCGTCAATCTCCTCACTTGGGAGAAACTCAGCAAAAAGACGTTCGGCGTCTCTATGAGCATATTTATCTCTTAATATCAAAGCAGAAGAGGGGATTGGGCCAAGACCTCGCCAGCGAAAGTTATCTCTTACTTTAAAATAGCGGTTTACCATCTCTTGGGCGGCAAGGTTGCCATCTTCTGAAACAGAGCGACTGTACTGATTCTCTAGCTCCGCCTTCGAGGCCACTTTTTGCTTTACAATCATCAAAATTGACTGCATGACATCGACAGGCTCAAAGCCTGAGATGACCACTGGAGTGTTATAGTTGTTTACTGCTGGTCGGTAGACTTTCGCACCACTAATGACGCTGACATGGGACGGTCCAATAAAGGCATTCACTTTAACCTTGGGATCGGCCATAACGGCATCAATAGCGGGAGGGACAAGCACGTGGTTAATGTGAAATACAAGGTTTTTGATATCACGCTTTTCTGCTTGGTCAATAAGAACCGCTGTCATAGGGCTCGAGGTTTCAAAACCAATCGCGAAGAAAATGACGGTTTTATCAGGATTATCGATAGCGATCTGTAAGGTATCTAGCGGATCGTAAATAGGCCGAATATCACAACCACTTGCTCTGTGCTGTGCCAAGCTTCCTTTCGATCCTGGTACACGGATCATGTCACCAAGGGTAACCAAAATGGAATTGGGCATGCTCGCCAGTGCGGCGGCATGATCGATTCGCTCTTTTGGCATGATACAAACAGGACAGCCCGGCCCATGGATAAAATCGATATTGTCTGGTAAGAGCTGGTTTAAACCGTACTTCATTATGGTGTGAGTATGGCCGCCGCATACTTCCATTATATTAATCTTACCGTCGAGCAAGTTTGCTTGAGTGGCTATCTCTTTAGCTAAGGAGCGTATGACTTTGGGATCCCTAAAGCCCTTGTATAGATCTGTTAGACCAATCATTAAGACTCCTTCTCTTCAAGTTCGAGTTTTTCTACTATCTCTCGATAGAGCGCTAAACTCTCCATAGCATCGGTTTTATCTATCTTGTTCATTACAAAACCGATGTGGATCAGCACATAGTCTCCAATCTCAAGGGGCTCAGCCATAAGGTGGCTACTGACCTTACGTTTAACGCCCATAGTATCGACGGTAACAGCCTGCTCATCTTGATGAATAGTTATAACTTTGGAGGGAATTGAAAGACACATTAGGCAGTTGCTCCCTTTTGTCTTGAAAGCCAGTCTGCGACCTGAATGAGTGATTGTGGCTCTTTAACAGATATCTCCATTAACTCAACGTTGGGATTCAGTTTTTTGAGCTGGGCCCGTGACTCCTCCATGCTAAAGTCAAAATAGGGCATAAGATCAGACTTAGTGATCAGCACTAAATCTGCACGGCGGAACATGACGGGGTACTTCTCAATTTTGTCATCGCCTTCAGGCACAGACAAAAGCACGATATTTTTATGAGTGCCAACATCGTAACTGGCGGGGCAGACTAAGTTGCCGACATTTTCAACAAAGCAGATATCCAGAGGGTCTAAGTTAATGTGATGTAAGGCGCTATGCACCATAAACGCATCTAGATGACAAGCTGCACCAGTTTGGATCTGAAAGGCATCGATACCTTTTGCTTTTAGTCTGTCTGCATCTCTGGAGGTTTCAAGATCCCCTTCAATAACAGCATACTTAAGGTTAGTGTATTCATGTAGATGTTCTAACAGTGTGGTTTTACCACTACCAGGACTGCTCATTAAATTAAAGGCGGTGATCCCTTTAGCTTCGAAATGAGCTCGGTTATGCTGCGCTTCAATATCGTTTTTATCTAAAATCTTATGAATGAGAGATAGGGTCTTTTTATCGTTGAGCTGAGGGTTCGTTGCGATATTATCGTCAGTTTTTGAATGCGAATGACCCGAACTTAATAAATGATCATGACGAGTAATCGAACAACCACAATCTTGGCACATAGGTAACTCCGTTATTTTCGTTTTACTTGATTGTCACGCAGGCCGAATACTACGGCTTTGATGCAAATCAGATTTATGTCTATTGAGTGGTGATGGATATCACACATGTGTACTGTTATGCATTGCGTACCAAAGCTGACCTAGGGCAATACCTGCATCATTTATTGGTACTTTTTCACTTGAAAGCAGGCGATTCCCTTGGGCACTCAATTGTTTTTCACACCGCTCGAGTAGATAACGATTTTGAAATACGCCGCCGCAAAGTACGATTGGGGTATCGAGGTAGTCTTTAGCACACTCACATAACATATTGCTCAAAGCGTCCATAAACGCTTTAGCGATTTGCGCAATGCGATATTGGCTTAGTGGGGCTTCAGTTACTCGCTCTATAATCTGGTGTAACAGCTCTGAGCTATCCCACTGGGAATTAACCCGTTCTATATTAAATTGAATGGTTTGTTTGCTATCAATATTTTTCAGCTTAACTTGGTTCTCTAGGCTATTGGCTGCTGTTTCAATCAAGATCCCAGCTTGTCCTTCATAGACAGTTTCATTGATTAGTCCAAGAACAACCGCGACAGCATCAAACAATCTACCAATTGATGAGGTCTTGATGCAGTTGTCAGACTGCCAAAGTTTAACAAGGTTGTTAAACATCATCGGTGAAAGCCTGTTAAACGCTGCAAGGTTAAGATCTTTAATTTCTTGTGGTGAATACTTTTCAAGCAAGATAGCGAGCAAGAGCCTAGTAGGCTGCTTGATTGCTTGCTCGCCGCCAATAAGTGCAAAGTTTTTAAGATGAGCGATACGCCGATATTGGTTTACGTCACAGTAAAGCGCTTCTCCCCCCCATAATGTTGTGTCATCACCTAAACCTGTGCCATCGAAGCTAAAGCCAAGGACTGGAGTGGTCACCTTATTTACGGCCATGACACTCAGTACATGGGCGAAGTGATGTTGAACCGAGCTTGTGTTAGCCACATTTTGGGCTAAAGCCCACCGACTGGTGGTGTAATCTGGATGACTGTCATGAACCAGTCGGTCGGCACTAAATCCATATAATCTTGAGAATGTATTCAGTGTATGGTGAAAATATTCCTCGGCTTCGATAGATAGCAGATCACCAATATGAGGACTGACAAATAGGTTATGATCAAATCCAAAACAGATGCTGTTTTTTTGCTGGGCACCGAGAGCAAGAATGCTCTCTGAGAGGGGGGCTTCGCTATATACAGAAAGTGGTGCATAGCCTCTGGCTAAGCGTAGAACCTGCAATTTATCGTTGATCAGCTGAACAACACTGTCATCGCAACCATTCAAAATAGGCCGATCGTGATCGAGAATATTGTCGATCACATGGGCCAGTTTAGTCTTGATGGTTTGGCTATCAGTGATGATAGGCTCACCCGCTAAGTTAGCACTGGTCATGACTAAAGGTCGCTTAACGCCGCTGAGTAACAGTTGATGTAAAGGCGTATATGGCAGAAATATACCGAGTCTGTCTATCTCTGGGGCAACTAAGTCACTCAGCTCTAATGTTGAGCCTTTTTGGGCATTAGGTTGAGCATTAGTATTGAAATCAGAATCAGAGGCGAATTTTGTATGAGCATCGAGTGCCGTCACTTTACGCATCAGTGTAATAGGGCGCTCGGCACTGCTTAAAGTTGACCACTCTGCTTGGCTGCCACTCACTAATTTCGCAGCGGCTTCGATATTTTCAACCATGACGGCAAAAGGTTTTGCTGGGCGACATTTTCGCTGTCTTAAGCGCTCAACGCTTTGATCGTTAGTGGCATCACAGACTAAATGAAAGCCTCCAATGCCCTTAATAGCTAATATTTTCCCCTCAATTAATGCGTTGATCGCACTCTCTAGTGCATCAGCTTTAACGCTTAACTCACTAAGGTCGGCTTGTTTGAAACTTAACTGAGGACCACACCTAGGACAACTCACTGGTTGGGCGTGGTATCGTCTGTCCATTGGGTCTAAATACGCCCGTTCACAATCAGGGCACATGGAAAAACTAGCCATAGCTGTGTTGGGTCTATCGTAGGGCAGCGCATTGATCAGCGAATACCTTGGGCCACAATTTGTACAATTGGTGAACGGGTATCTGAAATGGCGGTTATTTGGGTCTCTTATGTCATCAAAGCAATCGCTACAGGTGCATTTATCGGATGATACTGCGACTACGGCTTGGCAATCTTTTTTACTATGTATGATCTCAAAGACATTACAGCCGTCAATAATTGGCACACTAGTGGCACTAACACTATCAATACGAGCGAGGGGAGGCGGTTGATCTCTAAGGGCGCTTTCAAACTTGGCGAGGGCAACAGCGTGCCCCTGAACCTCAATGGTGACTCCTTTACTGTTATTAAGTACGCTACCAGTAAGATTTAACTCCTGAGCTAAACGGTAAACATAGGGACGAAAACCGACACCTTGAACGATGCCGGTGATCTTTACACATAAACGACTTTTAGTCAGATTCTTAGTCATGGATACAGTCACTGCTACTTAGTGTCTACGCTGCTTAAGATACAATGCACCTACTGCAATATTCAGCCCATCAAGATCCATCTGTGGATTAGTGTTGAGGCTAAAGTTCTTCCCAAGACGCAGGACGACTCTTTGTGCTAGAACCTCATTAGCAAAACTATTACCGGCGATCACAACGGACTTAATATTGATATTTTGATCCAGATGCTCAATCCAGTTACAAATATAATCAGCAAAAGAGTCATGCATACCAAAGGCGAGTTTGTCGACGTTTTCTTCTTCTGCGAGTCTAAAGCTGATAATACTGCCTAAAGTCTTGCACCAATTAAGGCTTCTAAATGCTTCACCTCGAGTTAATGGGAAATCGACCCGGGGGGCATTGGCTCCTTTATGACACATGGCGCGGGCGACTACAAAATCGCAAAGCTCCGTTTTGCTTAATGCCCTCGTTTGGTTTGTTTGACTTGTTGCGCCAAGAAATATTGCTGCAATGGCCCATAAAGTTTCAATATTATCAGTTGGTTGGGTAAGCTTTAAGGAGAGAAGTTTTAAGTAATCATCTGGATAAAGAGTTTTAAATTTATCCAATAGTGTTTTCTGCGGCGAGAGCTCAAGATGATGCACTATGTCGTAGCCATTATCGGGTAAACTTGGAAACTCGAAAAATAGCTCAAGTTGCTGTTTGCCATCTAAAGTGACTATCTGAGTCTTACTTGTATTACTGAAATATAAGGCTGCGATGTTCTTCGGTTTCTTATCATTAATCGTTGCAGCATGCAGTGCACAATTTGCGGCATTATTGATAGGTGTTATAGCATTGCCTTGATTGACACTGTGCTTATCTGCGGTGATCTCAATATGTTTTTCAGTCCAGTGCGCTTGGTAGTTTCCTGCTTGAGCATCATCGTGTAAAGGTTGACGAACCGCATTGATGAAGAGCTTTTGGGCCGATGACGGCGTATCAATCAATGACCATTTAGCCTCAACCATAGCAATCTTAGGGTTTTGACTGTTAGCAATATAGACGTAATCAATGCCTTGTTGGCGCATGATTTCGCAGATCACCAGTAATAAGCGCGACTTGGCGAAACAGAGCTCATATATGGGCTGCTTGAGTCGAGTATGGCTACTGATTGGTCGCGCTTTAATGAAAGGCTTTTCAATACTCGAAAGCGCCAGTATTTGGCTATCGTTAACACAGAAGTGTGCGTGCAAATTATTTGGATTACAGATCACCAATTGCTGACGAGCTTCAAGGGATTGGTTTTCAATGGGTTGGAAACTGATAATGGTACCGAAGCCATTATTCCCTTGTGGGAGCTCTATCGAGCCTAATTTATCGAGCTTTTTCACTAGCGCTCTGGCATCGGCTAAGGAAACCGCTTGCTCATCGGCAGATATGCGGGTGTGAGCCATGCAGCAAGGGCAGTTAAATCCTATTTCTCCAAAGTGGGCAGCTTGATTATCACCAAGCTGGGGTTGGCAATGCTGACAATACTCAAGTTCTAGCTCAGTTGTTTCGAGAAGTTTTTTTGTACCACATGGCGTTTCGATAGCACTGATCTGTGGCTTTACTAGCCAAGTAGAAATTAAGAAATCATTAGCTATAGCGTCGGCGAGAGCTTCAAGTTGACTCTGTTCACCTTTAGCCTCGATATAATAAAGGTTATCGTTTTTTCCTATGGTTACATCATACTGTTCGTTTTGCAGGTATTGATTGCAAAGGTGTGCGTAAAAAGGGACTTCACGGGTACAATTAAATTCAAATCTAATATTCTTCATCTACAGTTAAGCCACGTTTATAAGAGTCGGGAATGAGACTGTTAATATCAATGTTTGCAATACGTTGGTGAGTAACGCCTAAAGAGTCCATGTGGCTCAGTAGCGTTTTTTCCATTAAAGGCACGGCGGCCAGGATCTGCTCGGTTAATCCAAGCGTCATAGGCTCAAGAACCGTAGGGGTAACACCTAGCACGAAGGTTTTGGGTCTATCACCGACCATTTCCATCATAATCAGGGTTTGTAGCATTTCAACTTCATGGGCACTACCTTGCCAATCAATCTCGGAAGGGGCCTTGTCGAAGTCGAAGAAATACACTTCACCTGGAGCGACACCGTTAGCATTCACAGTGTCAACAACGATAAGATAGTCGTATTGGCAAAGTGTGGGAATAAGACCTTGGGCAAGCGTTCCACCATCAAGCAGATCAAGTTGATGGGTTTGATGATGGAAGCGGTAGTTTTCTTGGATGTAATTGACGAAATGTACGCCGATGCCCTCATCGGCGTACAGGACATTGCCAATACCAAGTAGCAATATCTTCATGTTTTCCTTTTATTTTTTCTTATGGTAATCATAACCAGAGACGATAGAGTCAACAGAGTTATGCTTAAAGCGAATACCAGACCAAACTGCCATATACACATGTATTACCACAAAGATGATAAATACCCATGTAAGATAGTGGTGCCAGATCCGAACCGGTGCTAATCCACCCATCAAAGCTGTTATCCAGTTAGCCATTGGCGCAAGTAAGCCACCAAGACCTTCGTGATATACATTGGCATACAAGACTAGGCCTGTAATGCAGATTAATAACGCAACTACAGAGATTGCTAGGTAAGTCACGAACTGTAGTGGACCATATACCCCGGCTTTGTCTAAATGTCCCATCCAAAGATAGGACTTAAGCTGGGTGATCCAACTCTTCACGCTCATCACATCTTTAAATGAACGTCGCTCGATGTCACTCTTACCAAAAAAGAACAGGTAAGCGCGGACTATGGTTATTGCGACTAAAATAAATCCAAAGATCTGATGAGCCGCACGAATATAGCCTTGCACTAGTACATCGGAGTTATCAGGTGCAACCAGAAATGGCCACGAGATGTAAAACCCAGTTATTACCAGTACAAGTATGGCTAAGGCTCTTAGCCAGTGAAATATCCTTATTGCAGCACCAAAGATCAGTTCCCTTTGGTAGGGCGCAGATTGAGTTGCCATACTATCCCCCTTGATTAAAATCCGTTGGGATCAATTTTAAATTCACCTAGGTTTTGGCCTTTGTAATCCATTACGTGTACAGCACACGCCATACAAGGGTCAAAAGAGTGAATAATACGGATAACTTCTAAAGGCTTAGTAGGATCTTCAAGCTTTAAGCCAATAAGTGAGGCTTCATAAGGTCCCATTTTGCCCTGTGCATCTACGGGACCCGCATTCCAAGTTGTCGGCACTACCGCTTGGTAGTTCTCAACTAAGCCCCCCTTGATGCGGATCCAGTGACTAAGCATGCCGCGCGGCGCTTCAATCATGGCATGGCCAACATACTCTTTGCTGGAATCTATCTCAGGTTTCACGTAAGTGGCTTCGTCCGACTGCATGTTGGTTAGCATTGCATCGAATGTCTTAAGACCCTCTTCGGCAACGATAACCGTTTGCAGCATACGTGCGGCGGTGCGGCCCAATGTGGTGAATAATGCTCCAACGGGGAGGCCAGTCGCTTCCAGTAAACCATTTACTGAGTCAACAACGACTTGGTTACCACGAGCATAGCTAACTAATAGGCTTGCCAGTGGGCCCACTTCGACAGGTTCACCGTTGTAACGTGGTGACTTAACCCAAGTATACTTACCGTCGCCATCGACAGTCGGTAACTTACCGTAAACGGTATCTCTTTCAACAAAGCCTGTGTAATCAGGAACTGTTGTACCGTCATATGGATGCTGTGGGCCGTCAGCCTTATACCAAGCGTGAGTCGCATCTTCTGCAATCATGTCTGGATCTAAGTCACTCACATTTCCAAGATCGCCATTCATGATAACGCCTTGGTTAAACATGTACTGGCCATCACTTAACAGGAAGTCTTCAGTTGCGAGGAAGTTCTTAACGTTTACGCCACCGAGAACACTTGGTTCAGCGCCAAATGCAGCAGCCGCCATCACGATGTCTGCTTTATAAGCGCGGATAATAAAGTCTTGAACGATTTGATGTTTTTGCTTCCACTCTTGCAAGCGAGCAGGGCTTAGCATGTCGCGTACTGAAGTGACACCACCGACAACGATTGATTGTGGGTGAGGCGACTTACCACCGAAGATAGCTAGCATCTCTGCTGCGATACGCTGAATTTCTAGTGCTTTTAAGTAATGCGATAGAGCAATTAGGTTTTGCTCTGGGGTGAACTTATAGGTGCCATTACCCCAGTATGCATTTGCGAATGGGCCTAACTTACCAGTTTCAACAAGACCAGCTACACGCTCTTGTACTGCGCGAAGATCGCCTTCACCTGCAGCGATAGGGTTAGCGGTGTACTTCATTGCTTCTTGCGCGGCTAGCGCTGGATCGGCGCTCAATGCTGAAACTACATCGACCCAATCTAGGCCGTGAAGGTGATAGAAATGCACGATATGGTCATGCATATAAAGCGATGTTTGCATTAAGCTTCTAAGGTATTTTGCATTGAGTGGAATTTTTACGCCCAATGCATTTTCTACCGCTTCTGTACCGCAGCGATAGTGTGAATAGGTACACACGCCGCAAATACGTTGAACGATGAGGCCAACATCCATAGGTGTACGGCCTTTTAAAATGACTTCAATGCCGCGCCACAAAGTAGAAGATGACCAGGCTTTCTGAATAACATTATTTTCGTCGACTTCGACTTCGACTCGTAGATGTCCTTCAATACGAGTGATTGGATCTATGACTACACGTTTACTCATGATTATTCCTCTTCAGATTTGGCAAAAATACTGGCGACAGCGTGGGCGCCAATTCCGACTGCGGTTGCACCTAGAATGACCGCGCCGACAGTGTCGCTTGTCGCATCTAGACCATGCAGTAATTGCCTTCCTAAAGGTTTCTCAAAATCAGCCATATCGTCCCAGAAGTTTGGCTCAGAGCAGCCGATACAGCCGTGACCGGCAAGCACTGGCCAACTGGTATGGTGGTTGAATCTTTCGGTTGGACAGTTGTTATAGGTGTAAGGACCCTTACAGCCAACCTTATAGAGGCAATAGCCATCTTTTGCGCCCTGGTCGCCGAACTCTTCAACAAACTCGCCAGCATCAAAACGGCCACGACGCTCGCAGTTATCGTGAACGCGAGCACCGTATGCCCACTTAGGACGGTTAAACATATCAAGGGCAGGTAACTTACCAAACATGATGAAATACATCAGCGTGCCGACGATGTTTTTCTCACTTGGTGGGCAGCCACCTAAGTTAATAACGGTTCTATCAACGACTTCGTAAACACCTTTGGCCCCTGTTGGGTTAGGTGCGGCAGCTTGAATACCGCCAAAGGCAGCGCACGTACCGACAGAAATAATTGCTGCAGCGCCTTCGGCAGCTTCTTTAATGATATGCAGGCCAGTATGGCCTTTACAGCCCACCGTTAAGTAAGCGCCATTATTTGCAGTAGGAACTGCGCCCTCAACAGCAAGCAGATAGTTACCCTTGTAGGCTGATAATGCGTGCTCAAGATTTTCTTCTGCTTGCCAGCCAGCTGCGGCCATTAAGGTTTCATGGTACTCAAGAGAGACATGATTAAAGATTAGGGTATCTAAGTTAGGTGTGTCGGTACGGATTAGCGACTCACTGCAGCCTGTACATTCGGCCATGTGTAACCAAACAAGCGGGACTCGGTCTGCAAGTTCGGCAGCTTCAGCAACTAAAGTACTAAAGGGTAAGGGTAAAGCTAACATGGCGGTAACGGCAGCGCTCCACTTCATAAAGTCGCGACGAGTAATGCCATTTTGTTCCATTTTTTGCTGTAGCGTTTCACCAGTACGGGGCTGTAGCTTGCGAAGTTGTTCCATTCGCGCCACACCTTGTTGGTAAAGGGCTTCATGTGTTTCCATGGTTAAACCTTTTTTTGTTTTTAAGGAATTTGCTCAACGAAAACAGTCTAGGCCTCAAAAGCTAGGGTCTTATTGATATGAGTCAAGATTTTGAGTTCTTTGGGGGATACTACACAGACCAGTCGTGACTCAGTTGAGCTAGATCATTAAATGGGTTTTCAGCGGGACATTATGACCCTATTTATTTCGAAAGGTGATCGTGGTCACGTAAATTGGAGGTGTTTGTATTTAACAATGGCTTAACTAAGTATCTCCTTATAAATGTATGATTTAAAAAGGGTAGATTACTTTAGTTGACTTTAAAGTTGTCAGTTTGTTGTTGACTGTGTACTGAATTTGATTGGGGAATGCTTAATAAAAAAGCCTCTGACATAAATGTGAGAGGCTTTATTGTTTAATCGTGTAGCTAAACGCTTATTCGATTAGAAGTTTGCAGACTTTGGTGAGCGTGGGAATGGGATCACGTCACGGATGTTAGATACACCAGTAACATAAGAAACCAAACGCTCAAAACCTAGGCCGAAACCAGCGTGTGGCACTGTGCCATAACGACGCAGATCGCGGTACCACCAGTAATCTTCCTGACTAAGTTCCATCTCTGCTAGACGTGCATCAAGTACATCTAAACGCTCTTCACGCTGTGCACCACCGATGATTTCACCGATACCTGGAGCAAGTACGTCCATTGCTGCAACAGTTTTACCGTCGTCATTTAAGCGCATGTAGAAGGCTTTAATGTCTTTCGGATAATTCTTCACAACAACTGGCGCTTTGAAGTGTTCTTCAGCAAGGTAACGCTCGTGCTCTGAGTGTAGATCGATACCCCATTCAACGTCGTACTCAAAGTCTTTATCGCAAGCTTTAAGGATTTCGATAGCATCGGTGTAATCGATTTGTGCAAAGTCACTGGTAACGAAGTTTTCTAAACGCTCGATTGCTGTTTTCTCAACACGTTGAGCGAAGAACTCTAAATCATCACGACGTTCTTCCAGTACCGCTTTAAAGCAATACTTCAGCATATCTTCAGCAAGCTTAGCCGCATCATCTAGATTGGCGAAGGCAACTTCAGGCTCAACCATCCAGAATTCTGCTAAGTGACGGCTGGTGTTTGAGTTCTCTGCACGGAATGTAGGACCAAAAGTATAAACTTTTGATAATGCACAGGCATAAGTCTCAGCGTTTAGCTGGCCAGACACGGTTAGGAAAGATTCTTTACCAAAGAAATCTTCAGCGTAATCCACAGTGCCTTTATCTGTACGTGGCAGGTTCTCAAGATCTAGAGTCGAAACTCGGAACATTTCACCAGCGCCTTCAGTGTCTGAAGCCGTGATAAGTGGCGTTGAAACCCAAATGTAACCTTGCTCATTGTAAAAGCGATGAATTGCTTGAGATAAACAGTTACGAACACGTGCGACTGCACCAATAATATTGGTACGAGGACGCAGGTGAGCAAGTTCACGCAAGTGCTCAATTGAGTGACGCTTAGCCGCCATTGGGTATGTGTCTGGATCTTCAACCAAACCAGCAACCTCAACCTTAGTGACTTGCATCTCGAATGCTTGGCCTTGGCCTGGAGATTCAACTACTTCACCTGTCATAACAACAGAGCAACCAGCAGTAAGCTTTAACACTTCGTTGGTGTAATTCTCTAGATTATTTGGCACAACGCCCTGAATAGGGTCAAAACATGAACCATCATAAACAGCTAGGAATGAGATCCCAGCTTTAGAATCGCGACGGGATCTTACCCAGCCACGCACTGTGATTTGCGAACCAATCGCAAAGTCACCTTTAAACACAGAAGCGACAGATGTAATGCTCATTGTTGCTTAGTTCTCCAACGAAACGTTTTTTTAAATAATTTGGAGGTTTATATTACCTGTATAAACACTTTTCTCAAGTGGAAAGTAGGGTATCTTAGTACCTAAATTGTTATTCTGACGACAATCATGACAAAAATGATGGGCGGTTAGCATGAATAGAACAAAATTCTTCCAATTCCTCTTGTCGACCCTATCTATAGTGGGTTGGTCTTTGGCGATTTATGCGTTACTGATTTTTGATAAGGCGCGACCAGATACAGCCATAGGTTATTATCAGAGCAAGGGAGCGTCGGTAAGATTAGAGTGGGATCCAAGCCAAACAGTATTACTCGAACATATTATCTGGGTTTGTGCTGGCTTAAGCTTTATCAATTTAGCCTTCAACTTTTATGTGGCAAACCATAGTCGTCTTGGCTGGTGGGTCAATATCCCACTCTTGTTTACCTGCTCCTTAGCGGCGGGGCTGTATATCCGCTTCGTCGTTTAACTTACTAGACTAATCAGAGCCCGTAAAAGAGAGTTAGGTTAAACAGAGCCTGTATAAGCAGAGCTAGAGCTTAGTTGCCTGCAGAGCAAGTCAATCATGGCCGCTGTTGCGCCCCATATAAAATGTTCCTGATAGGGGATAAAGTGCACTGGATACTCAATCCCTTTTCGACTAAAACGTTGTGTATGGCGATTATACTGTTTTAGTAAATATGACAGTGGCACAGTAAAGTATTCATCGACTTCACCAGGGTCTAACACTGGATGAAAAGCTTGCTTCACGATACCGACGAAAGGCGTTATCTCAAAACCCGTGAAGGTTTTGTGGGCGGGAAGGGAGCCGATAACCTCGACATTTGAGCGCTGCAAGCCAATTTCCTCTTCAGCTTCCCGTAATGCGGTGAATTGATGGCTTGAATCTGACGCTTCCACTTTACCACCTGGAAAACTGATTTGACCCGGATGAGCGCGAAGATGAGTCGGTCTGCGAGTCAATATTAGCTCTAATTCGTTATCGACTTCATAGAGTGCAATTAACACGGCAGCTTTACGCAGCTTTTGACTCAAGTGAATCAAATCCAGCTCTGGCAAAGTATTAAGGTTATACCTGAGTCTAAACTCTGCCAGCTTCATTAAACATCCTTTTAGTTTTAAAGGGGATAGCTCTAGGCTAGGTTAAATTACATTTGTGACAACACAGGCAAGATCCGGCTGACTTTATCGAAACTTTCCTGATATTCGGCGTCGACTTTGGAGTCGGCCACGATACCTCCACCAGCCCAACAGTACAGGGTTCCACCAGCATCTGGATTATCTATCTTTCTCTGCCCGAGCAGGGTACGAATAGTGATGCTGGTATCCATATTGCCATCTTGGCTGATGTAACCGATAGATCCACAATAGATACTTCTTCTAGACGGTTCAAGCTCTTCGATGATTTCCATTGCACGGATCTTCGGGGCCCCAGTAATCGAGCCACCAGGGAAACAGGCCTGCAATAGGTCAGTCGGACAAAGGTTTGGCTGCAGTGTAGCGGTTATCGTGCTCACAAGATGATGCACGGCAGGAAAGCTTTCGACATCGAAAAGTCGAGGTACATTGACGCTCCCCGGCGCAGCGACCTTACCAATATCATTACGCAGAAGGTCAACAATCATTAAGTTTTCAGCACGATCTTTTTCTGAGGCCTTTAACTGCTCAGCAAGTTGATAGTCTCGGTGAGGGTCTTTATCTCTAGGCATAGTGCCTTTAATAGGTTTAGTCTGCACTTTACCCAGTTGATGTTGTATAAAGCGCTCTGGAGATATCGATAACAAGGCATGCTGCTCTAAGCGGATAAACGCCGAGAAGGGGGCAGCATTAGTTTGACGTAGCGTCTTATACGCTTGCCACTCATCGCCTTTGTAATCGGCACTAAAGCGTTGAGTTAAGTTAATTTGATAGCAATCTCCGCTATGGAGATACTGCTGAACTTTGGCAAATCGATGACAGTATTCTTGTTCTGACAGTTGGTTGTGCCATTGCCCGTCGAGTGCAAAGTTTTCAGTTAACTTAAGCTTTGAAGGTTTAGCAGCAATCACAAGAGCATTCAGTCTCTGTTCGAGTTCTTCTAACGCCTGCTCAGATAGATAATGAACTAGATGCCAACACTTGATCTCATAATCAAATACAAGTGCCCAGTCGTAACAGCCCAGGTTCATTTCTGGAAGCGATATATCATTGTTTGCAATGACAGGCAGTTTTTCAATTCCGCGGGCGAGATCATAGCTAAAACTGCCCATGACTCCGCCAGAAAACAGAAACGGGCTCTGTTTTTTCTGCGGATAGTATTCGTTAATTAGCTGCTTGACGACATCGAACGGTTTACCACTTACTTCGGTAACGCTAGCTTCAAAATGCAGATTTACATTACCAAGCATGTAGAGCGGCGCTCTATCTTTAGAGCGGGTTACAATAGTCGATTGAGCCTGAGTTACAAGGGTGGCAATAGGCTCGGCACAGATCACATCAAATTTTGCATCTACGTGATCGGCGTCTGCCGAATCGAGAAGGATTGACCAAGGTAAATCTGAAAAATAGTCAAAAACTTCAGTTGTGCTTAAATTCCAATCAAGACGCTTCGAAAATACTGCATTTTGCGCCAATTTGTTCATCTGTTAACCCTATCTAAAATGTGATGTTTAACTCAAACTCGCGAAAGAGTATCATATTGCTTACACAAGTAATAAAAACAAAACATGTGAGCTTTAAAGGCGACTGAAGTTAATCATGCTAGCAATTGCCAGCTTAAGTTCAGCCAATTAATAAGTGTCTGCTAAAAAGGAAGTGTCTGTGAGCAAAGAAGTCCCTGTAATCAAGCAAGCCGATCTCATTGAAAGCGTTGCTGATGCCCTACAATATATCTCTTATTATCACCCAAAAGACTTTGTTGATTCTATGGCTGAAGCCTATGAACGCGAACAAAGCTCTGCAGCAAAAGACGCGATTGCACAAATTCTTATCAATTCTCGTATGTCAGCCGAAGGTAAACGTCCACTTTGCCAAGATACCGGTATTGTGACCTGTTTCGTTAAGATTGGTATGGGCGTGCAATGGGATAAGACAGATCTAACCGTTCAAGAGATGGTTGATGAAGGCGTACGCCGTGCTTATACCAATCCAGATAATCCTCTTCGTGCATCGATTGTCGCCGATCCTGCTGGCGGCCGTAAAAACACCAAAGACAACACGCCGTCAGTTGTGCATGTTGAGATGGTTCCTGGTAACCATGTTGACGTGGCGATTGCAGCTAAGGGCGGTGGATCTGAAAACAAATCTAAGATGGTTATGCTTAACCCATCAGATGATATTGCAGCTTGGGTTGAGAAAACGCTTCCTACTATGGGCGCGGGTTGGTGCCCACCAGGAATGCTTGGTATAGGTATTGGCGGTACCGCCGAAAAAGCGGCGGTAATGGCTAAAGAGTCGCTGATGGATCCTGTCGATATTCATGAGCTTCAAGCTCGCGGCGCCCAAACTACCGATGAAAAGTTACGCCTAGAAATTTTTGAGCGTGCTAATAAGCTAGGTATTGGCGCGCAAGGCTTAGGTGGTGTAACGACTGTACTGGATATCAAGATTAAGTCAGCCCCTACACATGCGGCCTCTAAGCCTGTAGTGATGATCCCAAATTGTGCCGCGACTCGTCACGTGCATTTTCACCTAGATGGCACCGGTCCCGCGCTTCTAACGCCTCCATCATTGGAAGACTGGCCTGAAATTACTTGGGAAGTCGGGGAGAGTGTGCGCCGTGTCGATCTTAACACTGTGACCCAAGCCGAAATGGAGCAGTGGAAGAGTGGTGACACCTTGTTGCTTAATGGCAAGATGCTGACCGGTCGTGACGCGGCTCATAAGCGTATTCAAAGTTTAATTGAGAGCGGAGAAGGCTTACCAGAAGGTGTCGACTTTAAAGGCAAGTTTATCTACTACGTCGGTCCTGTCGATCCAGTCGGTGATGAAGTGGTGGGTCCTGCTGGCCCGACTACGGCAACCCGGATGGATAAGTTTACCGATCTAATGCTAGATAAAACAGGTTTGATGGGCATGATCGGTAAAGCTGAGCGTGGTCCTGCTACCGTGGAATCAATCAAGAAACATAAGTCTTGTTACTTGATGGCCGTTGGCGGCGCTGCGTACCTAGTTTCTAAGGCGATTAAGCACTCTCGCGTTGTCGCTTTTGAGGAACTCGGTATGGAAGCTATCTATGAGTTCGACGTTAAGGATATGCCTGTTACTGTCGCTGTAGACTCAGAAGGCGTTAATGCCCATGAAACGGGTCCAGCAATCTGGAAAGTTAAGCTAGAAGGCTAATACAGAGGGCTAATACAGAAGGCTAGTACAAAGAGTTAATACAAAAGGCAAAGCTAGAAAGCCGAAAATAAAAGCCTACTTGTAAACTTTGAGTGAGTAATTTGTTTGCCAAATAGCGTTAACAGTGGCTTAGGCGTATTGCTTAAGCCATTTATTTTGGCTAATGTGCTGGGCAATCAACATAAAGTACAAGTAGTTGAGCAGACTAGTATCAATCACAAATTGATCGCACCACACGTTTAACTAATCCCTTTAACTATAAGAATAAGATTATAACGATGAAAAAAACTGCAATCATAATAGCGCTTGCATCTGCAGGGGCCGTATTTAGCGCTCAGGCCACGTCAACATCACCTTTCACTGTGCAAGACCTCGTTAAAATGAATAAGCTTCATTCGGCAGCATTGTCAAATGATGGCACAAAAATTGTTTATGCGGTGAAAAATATTGATGCAGAAGGTGAGGCGAGTACTGATCTTTACATTCAAGACCTGACTTCAAGCTCTTCAAAAGCAAAACAGATCACCAGTGCCGCTGGTACTGAGCATAGCGTCGCTTTTGCTCCTAATGACAAGAGTATCTATTTCCTTGCTGCGCGTAATGGCTCAAGCCAAGTGTACGAGCTTGCACTCGACGGCGGTGAAGCGATTCAGGTAACCGATTTTCCGTTAAATGTAGAAGGCTATAAGCTATCGCAAGATGGCAAGCAAGTCGTAGTCAACATGCGTGTCTTCCCAGACTGTAAAGATCTAGCTTGCTCAAAAGATAAATTCACAGCTGAAGCCGAGCGTGATACTACGGGTCGCGAATATAAGCAGCTAATGGTGCGTCACTGGGACACTTGGAGTGACCACTCAAGAAGCCATCTGTTTGTTGCCCAATTAAACGGCGAAAAAGTGACTTCAGCTATTGATGTTACTGCCGGATTAGATACCGAAACACCGCCAAAGCCATTCTCTGGCATGGAAGAAGTGACCTTCACGCCAGATGGTAAGCATGTAGTTTATACGGCTAAAGCACCGGGTAAAGATCAGGCTTGGATCACTAATTACGATTTATGGAAAGTGAGTGTGGCTGGTGGCGAGGCTGAAAACTTAACCGAGTCGAATAAGGCTTGGGATGCACACCCAACGTATTCAGCCGATGGCCGTTATCTGGCCTATTTCGCCATGACAAAACCTGGCTTTGAAGCCGATCGCTACCGCATTATTTTGCGTGATACCGTAACGGGCCAAGAGAAAGAAGTGGCGCCGCTATGGGATCGCAGCCCAAGCTCTCTAGCTTTTGGTAAAGACAACAAAACATTATATGTGACTGCACAAGATGTTGGTCAGGTATCAATCTTTGAAGTGAATACCCAGTTTGGTGATGTTAAGACCATCTATAACGAAGGTAGCAACAGCATCGTTGGTGTGAATAATGACAAGATTATCTTTAGTCATAAATCGCTAGTTGAGCCAGGCGATCTTTATACCATCAACCTAGACGGTCAAAACCTTAATCGTGTGACTGAAGTTAACAAAGACAAGTTAGCTAAAGTTAACTTTGGTGAATACCAGCAATTTAGCTTTAAGGGCTGGAATAACGAAGAAGTATATGGCTATTGGATTAAGCCTTCAAACTACAAGGCTGGTGAGAAGTACCCCATTGCTTTCTTAGTGCACGGTGGCCCACAAGGATCATTTGGTAACTCATTTAGCAGCCGCTGGAACCCTCAGTTATGGGCTGGAGCGGGTTATGGTGTGGTGATGATCGATTTCCATGGCTCAACTGGTTATGGCCAAGCGTTTACTGATTCAATCACTCAAGATTGGGGCGGCAAGCCACTTGAAGATCTGCAAAAAGGTTTAGCGGCGGTGACTAAGCAGCAGAAGTGGTTAGACGGTGATAATGCTTGTGCACTTGGAGGTTCATACGGTGGATACATGATGAACTGGATCCAGGGTAACTGGAATGACGGTTTCAAGTGCCTAGTGAATCACGCTGGTCTATTTGATATGCGCTCTATGTACTATGTAACTGAAGAGCTTTGGTTCCCAGAGTTTGAGTTTGGCGGTACCTACGAGAAGAACAAAGAGCTATACGAGAAGTTTAACCCAGTGAATTATGTAGAGAACTGGAAGACTCCTATGCTAGTTATCCATGGCGAGAAAGACTTCCGTGTTCCATACGGTCAAGGCCTCGCGGCATTCACCTACATGCAGCGCAATGGGATCCCATCAGAGTTACTCATCTATCCAGATGAAAACCACTGGATCTTAACCCCTGAAAACCTAGAGCAGTGGTACGCCAACGTACTAGGCTGGATGGATCGCTGGACAGAGAAGTAAGTTTAACTGTTAGTGATGTTAGCGGCATAAATTGAAAGCCAGAACTTAAGTTCTGGCTTTTTTTTGCGAAAATCAGCTTGTGCTAGCGACTTTTATTGCGAACAACCAAAAATGCGACCGCTGTACTGAAAAGAACTTAGCTAAAGCCTAAGCGTCTATAACTAACAGTCGCTACAGTTAACAGTCTCTAGAATACACGTTCACATTATAGTCACGATAAGGCGTTGGCGAACTGTATTCCACATGGCACTGAAATTTGCCATTTCGTATATCGGTCAATTTACTCTGCCACTGTGAAGGCACAATAGCCACAGCTCCAAAATGAGCGGGGACGCTGGTGAATTGAAAGTCTGTTTTAGGTAAACCGAAAGCGATGCGATAGTTTTCACCTACCACAGAGCCGGAAGTCAGTGGCGATAAGGGATAACCTAAACTGACATAGACACGAGTATCGGAAACATCGACAAAATACTGACCTACGCGTACATCCCAGTTAGGATGCGCTGCACACTGATAACTACAACCTATGAGTCGCTCTATTTGGTCTATCGCACTCTTGCTATAGATAAGTTGATTTTGTGCACTGATCTTAGCTGCAATACTATTTAACTGGGCGATATGGGCATCACGATTGATGCTTAAGAATTTTGGTGTAGCGATAACTGCGATAATGCCCAATATAATGATGACAGCGATCAACTCTAGGAGTGTAAAGCCATGAGTATGTTGGCGATTAAATAACATATTAATGGGCCTTATTTTACAAAAGGCCGCAGAATATCGATCATTTAAACCTATAACAAGTCTCGGTGGATACAGTTTGATACATCCTGCCTAAAGTGCGGTAGTGCACGCTTTTCACGATTTGCTGGTGTGATCTGGGTTGGGGTTTATCTGGTTTGTCTGAGGCGGAGCCGTTCAATAACGTCACTTTCTAAAATCAAACGGATTGAGTTTAATTGAATTTCAGTTGTGAGTATTTTTGATTGCTAATGGGACAATGTGACCTAAAGAGAAACTAGAGGTAATTACATCCATTACCTTAATGGCTTTGTAGGCTTTCAAAAATATTAAAGGTAATAGTGATCCGGGAAATAAAAAGGCCTACAAAGAGTAGGCCTTAAGTTATTAGCTCGTTTACAACAAGTTAGTCCACTTCAAAAACTAACAGTGATAACGACGGCTTAGCTAAATTGGTTCATAGTGTTGTCTTTACCCGATGCCTTCAATGCTTGGTCACCAGAGAAGTACTCTTTGTGATCATCACCCATATCTGAGCCAGCCATGTTTTGGTGTCTAACACAGGCAATCCCTTGACGGATCTCTTTACGTTGAACGTTTGCCACATAACCTAGCATGCCTTGGTCACCGAAGTACTCTTTCGCCAAGTTATCGGTAGATAGCGCCGCAGTATGGTACGTAGGAAGTGTGATTAAGTGGTGGAAAATACCCGCTTCACGTGCAGCATCTGCCTGGAAGGTTCGGATCTTCTCATCAGCTTGAACAGCTAGATCTGTGCCGTCGTAATCGACGCTCATAAGCTTGTCACGGTCATAAGTTGATACGTCTTGACCTGACTCTTGCATCATATCGAACACTTGCTGACGGAAGTTAAGCGTCCAGTTAAACGAAGGTGAGTTGTTATAAACCAGTTTTGCATTTGGAATAGTCTCACGGATCTTATTTACCATACCGCCAATCTGAGCAACGTGAGGCTTTTCTGTTTCAATCCAAAGCAGATCCGCACCATTTTGTAATGAGGTAATACAATCGAGTACACAGCGTTCTTCGCCTGTACCCGCTCGGAACTTAAATAGGCCATTTGGTAAACGCGCGGGCTTAACAAGTTGACCGTTTTGCTGGAATACAACATCGCCATTTGCAAGATTGGCCGCATCTACAGATTCTACTTCTAGGAATGAGTTGTATTGGTCGCCTAAATCGCCAACCTCGCTCGTTACAGCAATTTTTTGCGTTAGGCCAGCACCTAATGAGTCTGTACGAGCAACGATAACACCATCATCAATACCGAGTTCTAAGAATGCATAACGAACGGCGTTAATTTTAGCGAGGAACTCAACATGAGGTACGGTAACTTTACCGTCTTGGTGACCACATTGCTTAACATCAGACACTTGGTTTTCAAGCTGAATACAACAAGCCCCGGCTTCAATCATCTGCTTAGCCATTAGATAGGTGGCTTCTTCGTTACCAAAACCGGCATCAATGTCGGCAATAATCGGTACAACATGGGTTTCAAAGTTATCAATTTTTGCTTGGATAACTGCTTTTTCGCTTTCATTCGCAGCGTCTAATTGACGGAATAGACCACCTAATTCACGGGCATCGGCTTGACGTAAGAAGGTGTAAAGCTCTTTGATCAGTGACGCAACAGAGGTCTTCTCATGCATAGACTGATCCGGTAGAGGACCAAACTCACTGCGAAGTGCGGCAACCATCCAGCCAGAAAGGTAAAGGTAGCGACGCTTAGTGGTCAGTAGATGTTTCTTAATTGAGATCATCTTCTGCTGACCGATAAAACCATGCCAACAACCTAAAGATTGCGTGTATTGAGACGAATCCTTGTCGTAGTTGTCCATATCTTCGCGCATAATTTTTGCCGTATATTTAGCAATATCAAGCCCGGTCTTAAATTGATTTTGCAGACGCATGCGTGCTACAGATTCAGGGTTAATTGCGCTCCATGCACTACCTTCGGCATTAATCAAGGTAGCAGCTTCATCGATGTTTGATCTGTAATTTGTCATGTGTCTATTCCTTTAACAATATGATTAGCGGCGATTGATTACGTTGAAAATATTAGTAAGATTTGTTTAAATAAGTCTAATTTATAGTTTTTATATCCGGTATTTATTTTATGAATATATCTCGTATCGATTTGAATTTATTGGTTTATCTAGACGTGCTGTTACGTGAGAAAAATGTTACTAAGGCGGCGGATCAGCTAGGGATCAGTCAACCTGCCATGAGTAATGGCTTAAAGCGGTTGAGAATATTATTCGACGATCCACTATTAATACGAACCAGTCAGGGGATGACACCGACTGAGCGTGCACAGGAGCTACAGCCTACTATCAGCGAGCTTATTATTGGTTTAGAAAAAGCTGTACAACCCCGAGCCGAATTTAATGCGGCCGAGAGTGAGCAAGTGTTTCGAGTGATGGCCAGTGATTACGCCGAAGCAACACTTATCCCCCCACTGATTGCTAGGCTTCGCACCGAGGCGCCTAATGTCATTCTCGATATCATGACACCCAGTGACGTGAGTTTTCCCGATGTAGAGCAGGGACGCGTCGATATGGTTATCAATCGCTTCGACAGCATTCCACAATCATTTCATCAGAAAGTGTTATGGAGTGATGATTTTAGCTGCCTGATTAGTAAGAATAATCCCGTGCTGGATAACTTCTGCCTTGATAGTTATTTAAAAGCCAACCATGTCTGGGTCAGTAAAACGGGGATGGGAGTTGGAGTGGGTATGGATCCTGGTGATGTACAAAGGTTAGGTTGGGTAGATGAAGCGCTTACCCGAATAGGAGTACAAAGACGGATCACTGTATTTACCCGGCACTATCAGGCTGCTTGTTTATTGGCAGAGCAACAAGATTTGATCGCTACCATACCGAGTAAGATGGCAAAGCAGCATGTAAATAACGAGCGAGTCTGTATCGTGCCACCGCCGTTTATTATTCAGCCTATCGCACTGACAATGGCCTGGAGTCCTCTACTACAGCACAATCCTGCCCATAAGTGGATGCGCCAACTTATAACCAAAACTGCTGATAGTTTTGGGCGTGATTAATCCTGCACTGGTAGTGGTAAGTGATTCTATTTCAAGGGTGATGATTTATTACACCAAAATGCCGTTCTTAAATTAGTTTGGTGAATACTGGTAATACAGGGTATAAATTTCATAAATAAGACAAGCTTAGTATAGGCTTGTTGGGTATGACTAAATTGAATTAAGAGCAAATGGAGAGCCATTGCTCTGCATCGCTAAATGGATAGATAAGGGCATATTATGACTGCAAGGATCCGAGTCGGTGGTTTACAAATTGCTAAATCACTTTGGGAATTAGTTGATAGCGAGATCTGTCCTGGAACTGGGATCAGCTCACAGATTTTCTGGACGAAATTTGAAGATATAGTCAACGAGCTTGGCCCAGTCAATAGACAACTACTAGATAAACGTGATCAATTACAAGCTCAAATCGATGAATGGCACAAAGGAAATGCACAACAATCTTTTGACTCGATTCAATATAAGCAGTTTCTCATGGATATTGGTTATCTAGTCGAAGAGGGGCAGCCTTTTACTATCTCTACCGAAAATGTAGATTTAGAGATCACCACTCAAGCCGGACCTCAGTTGGTTGTGCCAGTCAAGAATGCACGCTTTGCCTTAAATGCCGCCAACGCCCGTTGGGGGAGCCTCTACGATGCACTATATGGTACTGATGCCATTTCATTTGCAGATGGCGCAGAGATCACCAAAGAATATAATCCCGTGCGTGGTGCAAAGGTGATCGCTTTTGCTAAAAACCTTTTAGATACTGCAGCGCCATTAGCATCAGGGCTACATAGTCAAGTAACTCGATACTTCGTAGAAGATAATGCCTTAAAGGCTCTGCTAGAAAACGGTGAGCAGACTGTTTTAGTCGAGCCAAGTAAGTTTGTTGGTTTTAAAGGTGAGGCCGAAACACCATCGGCGCTATTGCTAGTGAATAACGCTTTACATATCGAGATCCAAATCAATCCAGATAGTTTGATTGGTCAAACTGATCTTGCTGGGGTTAAAGATTTATTAATCGAAGCCGCAGTTACGACCATTATGGATTGTGAGGATTCAGTTGCAGCGGTTGACGCCGAAGATAAAGTGGAAGTTTATCGTAATTGGCTAGGGCTGATGCAAGGCAAGCTGACAGCTTCACTGAAAAAGAATGGCAAAGAGATTGTACGTGAGCTAAACGATGACAGAGTATACACAGGCACTCATGGGCAGAGTGTAACGCTTTCTGGACGTAGTCTGCTGTTTGTCCGCAATGTCGGTCACCTAATGACAAATGATGCCGTGCTTGATAAAAATGGCGACGAAGTGCCTGAGGGGATCCTCGATGGCATGGTCACTGTACTGGCAGCAATGCACGATCTTAAAGGCAATAATAACCAGCGCAGTAATAGCCGTAAAGGCTCGGTCAATATCGTTAAGCCGAAAATGCACGGTCCAGAAGAAGTTCAATTCACCTGTGATCTGTTTACACGCATAGAAGATGCGTTAAAGCTTTCACGAAATACCATCAAAGTGGGGATCATGGATGAAGAGCGTCGCACAACAGTCAATCTTAAGGAGTGTATCCGAGCGGCGCAGGAACGTGTGGTCTTCATCAATACAGGTTTCTTAGATAGAACCGGTGATGAAATTCATACTTCTATGCTGGCTGGGCCATTTGTTGCCAAATCTGTGATGAAACTGCAGGCGTGGATCAAGGCATACGAAGATTGGAACGTGGACATCGGCCTAGAGTGTGGCTTACAAGGTCGCTCGCAAATAGGCAAAGGTATGTGGCCAATGCCGGATGAGATGGCTGCGATGTTAGAACAAAAAATGGGTCATCCAAAAGCGGGAGCCAATACAGCCTGGGTTCCATCGCCTAATGGTGCAGCTTTACACGCGACCCACTATCATCAGATTAATGTTACACAGGTTCAAGATGAGCTTAAGCAGCGCAAGCGCGCAAGCTTGGATGATCTACTGACTATTCCACTTATGCAACAGGGAGAGCGACTCACTGCCGAGCAAAAGCAGTTTGAGCTAGATAATAATGCACAAGGTATATTAGGTTATGTAGTCCGCTGGATTGACCAAGGCGTGGGCTGCTCTAAAGTGCCGGATATCAATAATGTGGGTTTGATGGAAGACAGGGCAACCTTGCGTATTTCGTCTCAATACCTCGCTAATTGGTTGCACCATGGCGTGTGCACCAAAGATGAGGTGATGGCATCACTTAAGAAGATGGCGCAAGTGGTCGATAAGCAAAACCAAGCCGACAGCGAATATACCAATATGGCACCGAACTTCGATGGTGTTGCGTTTAAAGCAGCTTGCGACTTGATCTTCAAAGGGGAGCTGCAGCCATCAGGCTATACTGAGCCTTTGCTGCATGCTTATCGAAAGCAAGCAAAACTGCAGTCGTAATTCAACCTTAGGGGGAACCACAATAAAAAGCCCTAACCATTCGGTTAGGGCTTTCTAATGATTAAAGCAAGTTATTGATCGCTATAGTCATTACCGTAGTAACTTGCCAACAATACTTGCTTAAGCTCGCTAATTAGCGGATAGCGAGGGTTAGCGCCTGTACATTGGTCATCAAAGGCATCTTCGGCTAGTTCGTCGAGTTTGGCGAGGAAGTCGGCTTCGTTGACGCCTGCTGCTTGGATTGAGCATGGAATGCCAATCGTCTCCTTGAGCTCATCAACTTTTTTAATGAGCGCTTCGACTTTTTCTTCATCACTAACACCTTCACCTAATGTTCCTTCGAGTTTCAAATATTCTGCAATTTTTGCATAACGACACAATGCTTTAGGCCTGTCATACTGACTAAAGGCAGCTTGCTTAGTCGGCAGATCTGTCGCGTTAAAGCGGATCACGTTACTGATAAGTAATGCGTTGGCCAAACCATGGGCTAAATGGAATTCAGCTCCTAACTTGTGGGCCATTGAGTGACAAATGCCTAAAAAAGCGTTGGCAAAAGCAATGCCCGCAATGGTCGCGCCGTTATGAACCTTTTCTCTGGCAACGGGTGCATTAGCACCGTGTTCATAGGCATCAGGCAGATGCTGAAACAGTAAGTCTAGCGCTTGTAATGCTTGACCATCTGAATATTCGTTGGCCATCACACTAACATAGGCTTCTAATGCGTGGGTTATCGCATCGATACCACCAAAGGCGGTGAGGGACTTTGGCATATCCATCACCAAGTTAGGGTCAACGATAGCCATGTTAGGCGTTAATTCATAATCGGCAATTGGGTATTTCATCCCTGTTTGCTCATCGGTAACCACGGCAAAAGGTGTGACTTCTGAGCCCGTACCTGAGGTTGTCGGAATCGCGACCATCTTGGCCTTGCGTCCAAGCTTTGGAAACTTATAGATACGTTTGGTGATATCCATAAAGCGCAGTGCTAAATCGGCGAAATCGACATCTGGATGCTCATACATTACCCAGATAATTTTAGCGGCGTCCATCGGTGAACCACCACCGAGCGCGATAATCACATCGGGTTGAAAGCTTTGAGCGACTTTAGCTCCTTGCTTAACAATATGCATAGTTGGATCGGCTTCCACCTCGTAGAAGACTTCGGTTTCTAGCCCTTGTGCTTTTAAAATCTTAATCGTTTCATCGCAGTAGCCGTTATTAAACAGATACTTGTCAGTAACGATAAGGGCTCGTTTCTTATCGCTTAATTCTTCGAGCGCGATAGGTAAGCTGCCGCGGCGGAAATAGATTGATGAGGGGAGTTTGTGCCACAACATATTTTCAGCTCTCTTAGCGACCATTTTCTTGTTGATTAAGTGGCTCGGGCCAACATTTTCTGAGATAGAATTTCCCCCCCAAGAACCACATCCTAACGTGAGTGATGGTGCTAACTTAAAGTTGTAGAGATCGCCAATTCCACCTTGGGAAGCGGGGGTGTTAATTAGAATTCTAGCAGTCTTCATTCTAAAACCGAATGCTTTGACTCTTTCTATTTCTGTGTCCTGATTGGTATATAAACCTGATGTATGGCCGATACCACCTAAGGTTACCAACGCCTCCGCCTTGTCTACGGCGTCGGCAAAGTCTTTGGCGCGATACATAGCGAGCAGAGGGGAGAGTTTTTCATGAGCAAAGGCTTCAGATTCATCAATATCAATAACTTCGCCTATCAGCACTTTGGTTGTAGGATGAACTTCTATTCCGGCCATCTTGGCAATACTCGCCGCGCTTTGGCCAACAATATCGGCGTTGAGCCCACCATTTTTCAAAATAACACTCTGCATAGCAGCAGTTTCTGCGACCGATAATACATAGCCCCCATGGCTGGCGAATCGCTCTTTTACCGCTTCGTATACTTCATCAACAATCACAACAGCTTGCTCTGAAGCGCATACCACGCCGTTATCAAAGGTTTTAGACATGAGGATTGAGCTGACTGCGCGTTTAATATCGGCCGTTTCATCAATAACAATCGGCGTATTACCTGCGCCTACACCGATGGCTGGCTTTCCTGAAGAGTAAGCC
The DNA here is from genome assembly GCF_000018285.1 of Shewanella pealeana ATCC 700345. Taxonomy (NCBI): domain Bacteria; kingdom Pseudomonadati; phylum Pseudomonadota; class Gammaproteobacteria; order Alteromonadales; family Shewanellaceae; genus Shewanella; species Shewanella pealeana. The sequence continues at coordinate 2,477,609 of NC_009901.1, forward strand.
GCTTTTACCATTCCAGGACCGCCTGTAGCAAGAATGAGATTAATGTCATCATGAGTCATTAATTGATTCGATAAGGCCACCGATGGCTCATCAATCCAGCCAATAATGTCAGTAGGTGCGCCTGCGCCTATAGCGGCTTCAAGGACTATGCGGGCCGCCATTGTGGTGGATTCTTTTGCTCTAGGATGTGGCGAAAAGATAATGCCGTTACGGGTTTTCAAGCTGATTAAGGCTTTAAAGATTGCTGTAGAAGTGGGGTTAGTTGTGGGGACGATACCGCAGATGATACCGACGGGCTCAGCGATTGTGATAGTGCCGAACGTTGGGTCTTCAGATAAGATCCCACAGGTTTTTTCGTCTTTATATTTGTTGTAGATGTATTCGGATGCAAAGTGGTTTTTAATCACTTTATCTTCAATTACACCCATTTTGGTTTCGCTTGCAGCCATCTTCGCTAGCGAGATCCTCGCGTCTGCAGCCGCGAGAGCAGCGGCTCTGAAAATTTTATCGACTTGCTCCTGGGAGTAGTTGGCGAACGTCTGCTGCGCCGTTCGTACCTTTTCAACTAGGAGATTGAGTTCTTGCTCATTTGATACTGTCATAGTCGCAATCCTGAAAAAATTTAGCCAAATCGTATTTGGCTAAACATTCTCTAGTGCTCTAAAATCTTTTTGATGATGAAAAATTACACGCAAAGACGACTATGAACTGTGACTCATGACACAAACAAGCGGTATTGTGTAATTTTATAACCATATTAGTGACATTCTGCAGGCTTTGTCGTTAGCGATGTTCACTATTAATTAAAAAATATTATTCAAAGTTGTGATTTAGGATAGAAAATCTCATTTTTTGTTTTAAGGGCCATGAGTTAGAGTAGCGCCACATTTTTAATGAACAAATAACGCCTTGGGCGTGTTGAGGAAACGACGGTGGATTTAACACTCTATGTTAAATTTTTTCTCGGCTTAATTGCGATAATTAATCCTTTTGGATTATTACCGGTTTTTGTGAGCTTAACTAGCCACCAAACCGAAGCTGAGCGTAACCAGACAGCTAAAGTGGCAAATTTTGCCGTAGTTGTTATTTTGCTAGTAACAATATTTGCGGGTCAGCACATTCTAAACTTGTTTAGTATTTCCTTGTCAGCTTTTAGAATAGCGGGCGGAACCCTGATTGCTATCATTGCGATGTCGATGCTTCAGGGTAAATTAGGTGAAGTTAAGCGTAACAAAGAAGAGGGACGAGAAGCCTCAGCAATGGATTCAGTCGCTGTTGTTCCCTTGGCCTTGCCATTAATGGCAGGTCCTGGTGCGATTAGTTCTGTTATTGTTTCGTCAGCTGAGCATAGTAGTTTAGAAAACCTTATTGGCATGTCAATCGCCATTATTGTGTTTGGTATATTGAGCTTTTTACTGTTTAGAATGGCACCGATAATTTTCAAGCTGCTGGGTAATACTGGCATTAACGTGATCACCCGTTTAATGGGTCTATTAATGTTGTCTATTGGTATTGAAGTGATAGCGGCTGGCGTTAAAGGTTTTTACCCCGGTTAATCGACAACCGGTTTATGATGAATAAAAAAGGCACCTTCGGGTGCCTTTTTTACTTTAGTGCAGAGATTAGAAAAGCTTAAAAATCGCTGTTAAAGTCCATCATAGAGTGTGATTTAGCGCTAAACAGATGTTGGTGTAACCTTGCTGCAAAACCGTCAGTCATACCAGAGATATAATCGGCAATCACTCTGTGACTGTTTTCCCCTAGTCTTTCATGTGCAAGCCAACGTTCTTGTGTATTTAGCGGCAGCAGTCTCTCGGGATCTGAGATAAAAGCCTCAAACAACTCCATTACTATCTGTTGGCCCTTATATTCAAGCATTTGGATCTCAGGTTTGCGGATCACGTATTTATAGACAAACTGCTTCAAGATACTTAATGCTTCATGGAAGGCGGGTTCCAATGCAGCATTATATCTTAACAGCGGTTCTTCAAAGCCATCGACTTCAGTAATAGCTATTGCGGTAACAAAGCCATTGACTAAGGTCCCGATAGCGTCTTTACGCAAATGGTGTTTGGCTGAAAATAGTCTTTGGCTGATAGTAGCAAATTCGTTTTTCAACCATGGGTCATTGCTTTGCGAAAGCGGCAGTGAAACATCTGTATGCCATTGCTGTTCGCTGACAATACCCATTACTATTGCGTCTTCTAAATCATGTACCGCATAGGCAATATCATCGGCCAGTTCCATGATAGAGCAATCTAAGGATTTAAAGCGGGTACGTTTGTGTTTTATGTCTTTAACTACATGACTTGAGAGAAACTTCGCTCTGTCTTGCTGTGAAAGTGGCGCTAATACCCAGTCTAAGATCTCACGATCATCATCAAAGATCCCTTTTACAGGTGGCCATTTTGAGGGCTTAAGTTGTCTGAAATCATCAACCGACTCCTCAGGTGTACCGACGCAGAGGTTAGTATAGGGCGCCGGGTACTTTAATATTCCTAATAAAGTACGACGGCATAGGTTCATGCCAAAATGCTCTGTATAGGGCTCAAGTCGGGTTAATATACGGAAGGTCTGGCCATTGCCCTCGAAACCTCCGTGTTTACGCATCATATAATTGAGCGCCACTTCGCCACCATGACCAAAAGGGGGATGACCTATGTCATGGGCTAAGCACAGAGATTCAATCAGACTCATGGAGTCTAGCAGGGGGTTATGTTGCGGCTGCTTCTGTTTAAGCTGAGCACAAATTCCTGTACCAATTTGCGATACTTCAAGAGAGTGGGTGAGGCGTGTACGATAAAAGTCATTCATCCCAACGCCTAATACTTGGGTTTTGGCCTGAAGACGTCTAAAGGCTGCAGAGTGAAGGATCCGTGCACGGTCGCGCTGATACGGACTTCTATGGTCGTTACGCCTTTGTTTGTCTTCGCCTAAGCGCCTTTCATTCCAAACGGCATCTGTCATATCTATTCCTTCGAAGGCTTAAAGCAGCTTATTGATATCGTCGAGATCTAGGGTGAAGCTTGGAATAAAACATTCAATAAAATAATTGACGGCAGGGTTAGGGTCATTCTTAAGGCTTTGTTCGAGCCGTTTCTGTGCAGTGTTAAATTCAGTATTACCAGCACGTCTTTCTTCAAGGCATTTTAGGTAGGCACACAGGGTGTCTGCAGACTTGACCAATGCCTTGTATTCTTTGTCGGCATGTTCACTGGTGAGTAAGGCTTGATAATCTTCTTTAAACTCTTCAGGTACCATCTCTAGGAGGCGCTGCTCGGCGATGGCTTCAATTTTTTTGTACTCGGCCTCTATCTCTTTATTGAAGTACTTTACTGGGGTTGGCAGATCACCGGTGAGAATTTCACTGGCATCATGAAAAATAGCTATGGTTGCAACTTGATAAGGGTCGTAGTTGCCTTCAAACTTTTTGTTGCTAATTAATGCGAGTGAATGCGCAACCATGGCGACTTGTAGCGAATGCTCTTGAACATTTTCAGTTCTTACATTGTACATCAGCGGCCAGCGTTGAATTAATTTCATTCGTGCTAGATGGGCAAATAGGTGGCTCATCGGATCCCTTTGAAGTTAGGAGTTGAACCCTTTCAGATTAGCATAGTTAGAAAACAAAAAACGACCCTGAGGTCGTTTTATTTTTCTGTGTTTTATTAGTGAGTTACTGCTTATAATTAGCTAAGAAATCACCAAATTCAGATAAGGCTTTGGTTAGTTCTTCTTTGTAAGGCAAAAATACGACACGAACATGATCAGGTTCTGGATAATTAAATGCCGAGCCTTGAACTAATAAGATCTTACGGTCTTTTAGTAAATCAAGCACTAAGCGTTCATCGTCACGCAGGTTAAATTTCTTTTGATCTAACTTAGCAAACGCATATAAAGCACCTTTCGGCGTTTTAACACTGACACCAGGAATAGAGTTGAGCATTTCAACACAGGCATCACGCTGCACGCGTAAACGTCCGCCAGGCTGCACTAACTCTTGAATGCTCTGATAGCCACCCAATGCTGTTTGAATAGCATGCTGACTTGGCACGTTTGCGCACAGACGCATTGATGCCAGCATATCTAAGCCTTCAACATAACTCTTTGCCGCTTTTTTGTTACCAGTTAGCATCATCCATCCCACGCGGAAGCCGGCCGCACGGTAAACCTTTGATAGGCCGTTAAAGGTAACGGTTAAGATGTCATCCGATAGACTTGCAGCAGGAATATGAACAGCTTCATCATACAAGATCTTATCGTAGATTTCGTCGGCGAACAGAATCATATCGTTTTGACGACAAAGCTCGATCACTTCAAGGATCAGTTCCTTGGAGTAAACTGCTCCTGTTGGATTATTCGGGTTAATCAACACAAGACCGCGAGTTCTTGGGGTAATTTTGCTTTTAATATCTTCAAGATCTGGGAACCAATCTGATTCTTCATCACAACGGTAATGCTGTGCTTTACCGCCAGACAGGTGCACAGCTGCAGTCCATAAAGGGTAGTCAGGTGAAGGAACCAAAACTTCATCACCACTATTCAGTAGACCTTGCATAGCCATAACAATAAGCTCAGATACACCATTACCGATATAGATGTCTTCAATATCGACACCGAAGATCCCCTGAGACTGGTAATGTTGCACGATCGCTTTACGCGCAGAAAACAGACCTTTCGACTCACAGTAGCCTTGCGCGCTCGGTAGATTTAAAATTACATCTCGCACGATCTCTTCTGGTGCCTCAAATCCAAATGGGGCTGGGTTACCAATATTCAGTTTAAGAATACGGTGACCTTCATCTTCAAGACGACGGGCTTCTTTATGTACTGGACCACGAATGTCGTAACATACAGAATCTAATTTGTTGGATTTGATAATAGGGCGCATCTACACCTCGAAAATGCTGAAAATACGAGTCAAACACTTCTTTGACTTTGTTGCTGGCACAATAGCTAAATTCAAAGAACAAATAAAGGATTAATTCACTGATTCGAGTGGATTTAAAAGAGGATCGGTCTATTAGGGGCGGCATTTGATGATGGTTTTAGTGTTTAATGCTGCTAGTGTGTTCTGGTGCAGTCGTTAGTATGGCTGTTTGTGCATTCTTACTGTTTAAAGACTAAATCTATTATTTGCTATCTGGATCGATTTTTTTAGTCATCACTAATGCAGCAATAAAAAAGCCAGCATATTTGCTGGCTTTGTAAAGCGGCTTTAAAAGATTAAACGCGCTTTTTGAACTCGTTAGTACGAGTGTCAATTTCAATCATGTCGCCAGTTTTAACGAAGTCTGCAACACTTAGCGTGCCGCCACCAGTGATGGTAGCTGGCTTCATTACTTTACCTGAAGTATCACCACGAGCTGAAGGCTCAGTGTATGTTACTTCACGTACAACTGAAGTTGGTAGTTCAACTGAAATTGCTTTGCCTTCGTAGAAAGTTACTTGGCAATTCTCTTCCATACCGTCAACGATGTATGCAGCTGCATCACCTAGGTTTTCAGCTTCAACATCATACTGGTTGTATTCAGCATCCATGAATACGTACATAGGATCAGCGAAGTATGAATAAGTACAATCTAGACGCTCTAGAATAATATCTTCCATCTTGTCTTCACCTTTGAAGGTGCTTTCAGTAGAAGAGTCTTGTAGAACGTGCTTAAGCTTTAATTTAACGATAGCAGCGTTACGGCCAGAACGAGTTGTTTCAGTTTTTTGAACAACCCATGGGCTGCCATCTAACATGATCACGTTACCAGGACGGAGTTCATGAGCAGTTTTCATTACACTATTTCCTATTTTAGGTTTTTCTATTTAAACGTAGTATCTTAGCTATTTTTGACGAATTGAACTAGTCGAGAAACAAGATCTACATCATTTATTGCATCGATTGGCCATTGCTTTGCGTGTTGCTGCAATGGCAAATCAGCTAAATTAAGTTGTTGCCAGTATTCACAAGTCAGTGCCGCTTGCTCTTGATTGAAGGCAAGATTAAGCCCTTTCCAGCTCATCGCTAATTCTGACGGCAGATTATTACAGTAAAGCTGCATAAAGGCATCTAATTTTATTAGATGATAGTCCTCTTCTTGCTCATATATGTGCCAAATGAACGGTTTTGCAGCCCATTGAGCCCTTAAAAATGAATCTTCGCCGCGTACAATATTAAAATCACAGCTCCAGAGGAGCTTGTCATAGCCCTCTTGATCTGTCATCGGCAAGATATGAATGACCAAGTTACCGAAAGCAATTTGCATTCCGGGCGTCAATTCATCAATGGAGCAGGGGAGAATCGATTGTAAGCTATTGAGGCTTCTGCCCTTAGGGATTAACGCGTGAGTCTTGGTGTCATTTGCTTGCCAATGCTGGCAAAGGGCTAATAACGCACTAGATTCATAGCTAAACACACTAATTACCGTATCGGTCTCGTCAATACCCGTTAGCCCTAATGATTTAAACAAATTTTGACGGTTTTGTGTATCAAGTTGCCAATGTTCTCTATCTGTGAAAAGCGTCTTCTCGCAGATAAGTCCGCCAGTTTTATCGCTAAATCCAGGGAAATAAAAATACTTCTTAATTCCGCTTGCCTGCATTGAGGGCAATCCATGGCATCCTTCGACCCATGACTCAGCACTGAGATATTCCAGGTTTAACCAAACCGGTGGCTTTTTATTTTTACTGTTATCGAAATAAGCTTGCTTAGCCGTTACTAGCTGTTGCTTTACCTGTGCGGGTAATTCACATGCAAAGGCTTCAATAAGTACGTCACCTACTTTATAGTCGATTTTTAAAGGCTCTGACCATTGATTTATTTTGATGCCACAATGACTTTGAGTCACTTGGTTTGGATCCAAGTGCGGCAAAATGTGCTGAAAACTGTTTAAATCATCGACCCAAAGTGTGACGTTGATTTTCTGCTCTGCGGATAACTGTTTAGCAAGGCGCCATGTAACACCTATGTCACCGTAATTGTCGACGACAGCGCAAAATATATCCCAATTTTGCTCTGAGTTTTGACTTGTCATATTTTCAATGCTTACTGTCATAACCGATATCAGCTTTTTGATTAACCAAGATTTGCTGTTTATTTTTGAGACAAAAAAGCGGCATATTATAATGCCGCTTTTACAAGAAGTTCAGCAAAGCCAAATTTGGCTTTCAAGTTAACTTCTAGTCTTCTAATTCAGCTAAACACATCTCTTCGTGGATCTGCTTAACCCATGCGTCAACACGTTCTTCAGTTAGCTCAGGTTGACGATCTTCGTCGATACCTAATCCAACAAAGTGTTTGTCGTCTGCTAAGCCTTTTGACTCTTCGAAATCATAGCCTTCGGTTGGCCAGTGACCAATTACGATAGCGCCACGAGCTTCAACGATTTCGTTGACCATGCCCATCGCATCAAGGAAATACTCAGCGTAATCCTCTTGATCGCCACAACCAAAGATTGCGACTAACTTGTCTTCGAAGTTGATCTGCTCAAGTTCAGGGAAAAAGTCATCCCAGTCACATTGTGCTTCACCGTAATACCAAGTTGGAATGCCGAAAATTAGCAGATCGTAATCTGCAATTTGCTCCTTGGTACTTTTGGCGATATCTTTCACCTCAACCATTTTTTTGCCCAGTTTCTTCTGGATCATTTTGGCGACGGCTTCGGTGTTGCCTGTATCAGACCCGAAAAAAAGACCTACAGTTGCCATTGTTGTTCCTTTAATATCTAGTTAACTATTAATGGTATGCGTGTATTTAAAGTGGATTAGTTACTAACCAGCTTTTGCAGTATAGATTCGATTAGTTGGCTGCGGCTGATATTACTGGCCAAAGCTTGTTCATTCAAGGCGTCATACAAATCTTGTGACACCTTTAACTCTATTCGTTTTAATCCGTTCGCTCGATCACGCTGAATTTGGTTTCTTTTATTAATTTTGAGCTGTTGGTCCCGTGGCAAAGGATTGCTGCGGGGCCTACCACGTCGCTTTTCTGTTGCGAACAGATCAATGGTGGTTCTATCTGATGTTTCTTTTGCCATTGAGTTCGTATTTACCCGATGCCTGAGCCTTCCCAGGTCATCTGTATAATCCCTTTTGCAATAAACCCGGCACAGCCGAGAAATAAAACGAGCCAAACGATGTTACGTCCAAACTTAGGTACATTGCCCTGTTTGAGTACATCTCGAATGGCCATACCAATAAAAAAGAAAATGGCTGCAAAAAACAGGTTTAAGCCAAGCGACTCAATCTGCTCCATATATTGCATTAGCATTTGCCATTCCTTTCTAGGCCAAAAAAGTTGCGCGAATATACCATATAAGTTTTCGAGCGGCTATATGCTTTATGCCTTTCTGGCGTGAAATGTGGTTCAATCGGCGGTTATAAAATCTTTAACTATTCGGTTGAATATGGCTGGTTTTTGCGCATGCAACCAATGACCTGTTCCCTCGATAGTTTTTGCTTTAACCGTTGGAAACTGAATCATGATAGCTTGCCTATGCTCTGCGGTAACATAATCGGAATCACCACCACGAACAAATAGACAGGGGCCTTGGTAATTACCTGAAAAGGTCGGCCAATCAATAATATCTGCGTAGCTTGCTTTAAGTCCCTCTAGGTTCATTTTCCAGCTGAAACCTTGCTCTGCACGTGTCAGAGACTTTAATAAAAACTGTGCAGTACCGTCATCAACACCACATGATTGCATATGAGCAAGAGCTTGGCGGCGATCTTTTAGATCGTTTAATGGCATAGACTCTAACGCGGCAAAAACTTTGTCGTGACGACTTTGGTAGGCAACTGGCGCAATATCGGCTACAACCAGTTTACTGACCAAGTGGGGATAATTGAGTGCAGTAGCCATGGCTATCTTGCCGCCCATGGAGTGACCAATCAAAATAGCTTCTTTACAGTCAAGTTCTCTAATCAATTTCGCCATTGCATCAGCGAGTGATTCATAGCACATGCTGGCAACCTGAGGGCTACAGCCATGATTGAGTACATCAATGCGAACAACAGTAAATTGCTCCTCGAGTTCTTTGCCTAAAGCCTTGAGGTTATCAAGATCCCCAAATAAACCATGAATGAGGATAACTACTGGACCTTGGCCACTGATCACATGATGCATTGTCTTTCCGATTACTTGAGTCGATTGGCGCAGATTGTGCCTCGGATTAGGATAAATTCCAACAATGGGCGGGTAAATCGGTGTTTACTGCTGAAAAAGTAAACATAGTTTGCGATCTTTCCTCTCTGGATCGCAGTTTTCATTTAATGACGCTTTATCAAGGCCCTAAACCTCGCTACACTGAGCTGATAATTCGGGATAGTTATGCGATCTTTTGCATTTAAGAACACCGATCCGCGTTTCTACTTAAGGAAGATAACCGTTATGAAATATATCGAAGTTGATGAAGAGCTTTATCGACACATCGCCAGCAAGACTGAACATATTGGCGAGAGCGCTTCGGATATTTTGCGCCGTATATTGGGATTAGAAGTTGAATCAGTGGTTCAAGCTGCACCTGAAGAGATTAGTCATCCTAGCCTTGAAGAGTCTTCACCTAAGCCTATAAAAGTGACAAAATTGGCAGCTAAGCCAGTTTCTGATTTTAGCAATTTGATTGATGCCGATGCGTTAGCTGCGCAAAAAGGCGCTGTCGGTCGTTTTCTATTCATTCTAGACACAGTTTATAGAGCATCGACTAAACAGTTTGAGCAGGTATTACAAATTCAAGGCCGTGACCGTTTGTATTTTGCAACGTCGAAAGACGCACTGCTAAAAGCCAGTAAGTCAGCTAATCCAAAAGAGATTGGCCGCAGTGGTTTTTGGGTGACGACCAACAATAATACCGCGAAGAAGCGCACTATACTTTCGGAAGTGTTGCTGCAGTTTGGTACTGATGAATCGCAAGTTGCCGATATCATAGAAAGAATTTAACGATATAAAGCGTTAACGTAAAATATATAGACTTACCATTTATGAATTCATAAAGGTAATAGAAGGAGAGGGACTTGGCTATACATAAGAGAGCAGGATTGATTGCTGAGCAAAAGGATTTGGTCAATATCCCAAAACTCGTTAGCCTGTATTATTGCTTAACGCCCGATGTGGAAAATGTGAGTCAAAAGGTCACTTTTGGTACCTCGGGCCATCGTGGTAGTGCTGCACAAAGAAGTTTTAATGAAGCGCATATTATTGCTATCGCACAAGCCGTTGCAGACTATCGTAAGCAAGCCAATATCACGGGTAAGTTGATATTGGGCATAGATACGCATGCATTATCACAACCTGCTGCAATGTCGGTTATAGAAGTATTAGTCGCTAACCAAGTGAGTGTGGTTGTACATCAAAATGACGGTTTTACACCCACTCCTGTGGTTTCTCACGCCATTATTAGTGCCAACTTAGGTAAAAGTGATACTGATGAGTTAGTGGATGGTCTTATTGTTACGCCTTCGCACAATCCACCACAAGATGGCGGTATTAAATATAACCCACCACATGGCGGCCCGGCGGAAGGTGAGATCACCACTTGGATCCAAGACAAAGCCAATCAATATTTGGCCAATGATTTAGCCGGTGTAAAGCGCATTAGTTACAGTGAAGCGCTTAGCAGTGACTACCTTATCGATGAAGACTTTATCACGCCTTATATCACCGACTTAAATCGTGTTATCAATATGCAAGCGATTGCAGACGCTAAGATCCGTTTGGGCGTCGACCCTCTGGGTGGTTCGGGCGTCCACTACTGGGCACCAATTGCAAAGCATTACGGTATAGATATCACGGTACTTAATACTCATGTCGATCCAAGTTTCAGTTTTATGCCGCTAGATAAGGACGGTAAGATCCGTATGGATTGCTCGTCACCTTATGCAATGGCTGGACTGCTAGAGCATAAAGATAGCTTTGATCTTTGCTTGGGTAATGACCCAGATTTTGATCGTCATGGTATCGTCTGTCCAGGTAGCGGCCTGATGAATCCAAATCATTTCCTTGCTGTCGCAATCGACTATTTGGTAACCCATCGTCCACAATGGACAGAGCAGATGGTGATCGGTAAGACGCTGGTATCGAGTGCGATGATCGATAAAGTCTGTCAGATGCATAATAAACCGATGTCAGAGGTGCCAGTCGGCTTTAAATGGTTTGTCGATGGGCTTGCTAATAGTGAGTTTGCCTTTGGCGGTGAAGAAAGTGCCGGTGCAGCCTTTTTAAGGCTCGATGGCAGCACTTGGTGTACCGATAAAGATGGCTTTATTTTGTGTCTACTAGCGGCTGAAATTCTTGCTGTTACCGGAAAAACACCTCAGCAAAGATACGATGAACTCGAAGCACAATTTGGTAAGAGTTTTTACCAGCGCATAGACAGTCCTGTGAGCCTTGAGGATAAAGCTAAGTTTTCCAGAATTGAAGCCGATTCGATTCACACAGAGACACTAGCGGGCGATGAAATATTGCAGAAGTTGACTCATGCTCCAGGTAACAATGCGGCTATCGGTGGCATTAAAGTTGTGACAGAAAATGGCTGGTTCGCTGCTCGACCATCTGGTACAGAGGCGCTATTTAAGCTTTATGGTGAAAGTTTTGTTAGCCAAGAGCATCTTACTTGCTTACTAAAAGAAGCTCAGCAGATTGTGGCTGCTGCATTAAGATAAATGGATCGTTTGTTATAAGAGTTAAGTATCAAACACCGCAGGCACCTTTGATAGCTTGAGCATATAGTTAAACATTTAGTTGAGCATATAGCTTGAAATCCTTGCAGCATAAGGGATTGTGAAATCTTCGGCGCACACATCGCAACTGTTAGCAGATCACAATAAGAAGCCCCAATTTTGGGGCTTTTTCATTTGATTTAAGCCTGCAGCTGAATGCGCTAATAAGCGAGAGCTAGGGATAGCGAACTGGCCGTTAAACACGGAAGTTATTGGAAACAGAGCACAAAGAAAGGCCGCAGTTCAAGCCCTTTGCAGTCTTTATTCTTTACCTTCGTGTTCTTCTTGAAAACGCAGCGCTTCGTGGTGAGGTTAGTGCTTTTTTAAAAGTATGCTTATACAACATGATCGCTTGATGAGCACTGATACTTTCACCGTTCGCTAACACATTTTTGGACAGAAACGATTTAGAGCTAAGGCACTAAAGGTGGGCGTTTGGATTAGGATATTTAGGTCAACAGACATGAACAGCTCATTAGGTGCATTTAGCACTAAGCCAGCCATTCACTTAATTTAGTAGCTGTGTTTGTATGCTGATCGTATACCATCCATAAAGATTTTTGTTCACCTTTCATTTTTCCCCACACTATATGCCTATACAATCCCAAATACTCTTGCTGCGCCCAAGACTGTTCATAGTTGAATGTTGCTGCCGGCAATAAAGCTACATTATTAGTTGATAAACTCTCATCAGCTATACCAAGCTCCCACGGAACCCACTTTGAATCCTTACTGTTTGTAGTAACAAATACTATAAGTTTACGGCTGACTTTAATTTGATTTTTCAATATTGCCGCTGTTTCAGGGTTTGGATTATCAGGGAGCCTATTATCTCCTAAATCACAATATACGGATGCCCCGTGACTTTCTAAAAGATTAATTACTCCGGGTAAATACTCAGCATCTTTTGATGAATGAGACAAGAACGTATCTTTGTTACTCTTTGCTGAAGAATTGGATTTAAGTACGGCCCTTTCATTAAGCGTTAACTTATCATTAAACCTTTTAAGATCTTCAAATGTTGTAAAATTTACCATGTGACTCTTATAACTCCTAACCGATGGCTACTGTTTTTGTGACAAAGATTAAGACAGCAAGAGATAAGTAAAAACCCCAAACTGAAAAGGACTTCAAAGACTCCCATTGTAAGTATGAAAGATTCCCTTTGGGGGCAACACTATATAAATCAGTCTCCGTAAGAACTTTAGAGTGAAGCTTGGCAATAAAGTCGTTATATGAGTTTCTAAATGCTTTCTCTAAAGCCAAGTAATACGCATCTAAAGCGGCAAAAACTACTGTAGGTAACATAGCAATATATGCATACTCAGGTTTTCCTTTATCTGCAACAATAACAAGCACTGCTGCGACTAAAGTTACACACCATGCTTTGCTAGAAGAACTATTTACTGCCATACGTTGAATCACATTTTGTAATATGCCCAAATGGGTTTGTATAGATGGTGATGCTGGGTCAATATTTACGACTGGATCTTCCATATTTAATTTGCCTTATTAGATATAGCGTGACTAATCCAATTGGACATGTTTTCTGCTATATCACCATATGCATTGATAGAGTTAGGATCATAACAAGGAACATAGTCTGATATTTTTTTACCATTTGCGAATTTAATCTGATCAAACGGATTTTCACCTTTACGACTAGTACCATTTCTAGGGCATTTAATATTGTGTATATAAATACCTAAAATAGCTTTCCCATCATTCCATGCTTTAATTATTTCGTGTTCAACCCAAGGTCTGCCCGCTGTCTCGCTACCGATCAAAACTATGATACATCGTTTGTATTTCATGTTTTGATCTATCCAATTTTCTACAGATTTTTTACCTGTTCGTTTTAATGTTTCCCATTCATTTGGTGTGGTTGGCGCATTTCCTTCAATCGAACCAATATTTCTTATTTGTTGAACTCTCATAGCATCATTTCCGAAATGAAAGCTATAAAAAACAGGTGTTTTTGCCATTTTTCTGTCCTTGTTATTTGATGACATTCCAGTTAAACCACCGATTATACTACCTCCGACAATTCCTCCTATACCTGGAAATATTATATTTCCGGCAATGGCTCCAACGACTACAGGAAATGCAGTTTTGACGTTGAAGTTATCGGTATCCTTATTGAATTCTTTTTTCGGTGCCTTTAATTTACTCACGACTTAAATAAAACTCCATATGCAGCTATAGACAGGTATCTCCATGAATGGGTCTGTTATAACGGTTATTGTTGATTATGTCTAACAATGGCGTATTTGAAATAACTCGACTTACACATCCGTAATCATTGTCAAGTCGAAGCTTCACCAGTGAAACTTTTTGAGCAGACAGAAGATCATTTAGGCTCTTTGTTCTAGGAGCTCATCTCCAACGGTTGGTCAAAATAACCCTGCTACTTATGAGTTTTTTATTCGTCATCGTTTACATTCTACTAGTTTAATTTACAGTGCCTAGAAAGAAGTAGGATCAGGATAGACTTATGCCAGGAAAAACTAAAAGGAAATTTGTGGGCGAAACCATTAAGTACAAGAAGTGTTACCGAGGGCCAATTCTTAAAGTTATGGCAACAATGCCATACGAATACGACCCTGAAGCTTTGTTGCAGAAGTTTCAGAAGTTTTATCCCAAGAAGTGGAAGGAGTTAAATGAACGCTACAAACAGTACCAAGGTCTCGACGAATTTTTAGTCAGATGTGGAAAAAAGCGAAGATATAAACACCTTAGTCCTCCAAATTTTTTCAAAAGCCTGCCAATTGTCAAAAGTGTATGCTCTGATAAATACAAGCAGCAGCGACAAGCTACTTTCAACGAAGAGTCTATTGCAAAGGCGGAGGAGAGCATGACAAATACCATTAATTCACTCCAACCTTCCCCCCCCTCTAATGCAAGAGGTAGACCCTTATTACCTAGAGGTTTACATTGCTGCATATCACAAACGCGGTTCAACACACAGTGAAAAGCTTGAAATCATAAGCGAGTTGCGAAAATTTAACACAGAAAGAACGCAACTATTCTTCCAAAAATTGAATAGCTCTGAAAGAAATAATCACATTAGAAATATCGCATTTAAACATCTACAAGAACTAGGTGCTTTTGTTCGCAAACGTAAAGGGTTTAAAGGTAAGAAAAAACAATACCACTTGGAAAAAGTCAATTTTGAAGTAACACCCCAGGACCTAGCCAAGCTCCTTAGTTCAAATAGCTTACAGAGTAAGAAAACCTTTGATTGTTTTGTATCACATAGCTATAAAGATAGTCTGCTAATTAGTGACTTGAAACAACAACTGAACAAGCATGACATTCATATTTACTATGATTGGAGTAGCGATAATGATTTTTTAAAACGAGAGCTTACGAGTGAGTTCACCAAAATTGTGCTTAAAGAAAGAATCAAACAATCGCGTAGATTTCTCTTTGTCCAGACCAATAATTCTGTGTCTGAAAGACTCGAAGTTAAGTCTCTTTGGGTACAAATGGAACTAGATTACGCCGTTGAAATTGGTAAAGAAATACACTGCTTAAATTTGACTGAATTTCCATCTCTTTTTAGTGCGCTAGAGCTTCAAAACGATAACACAGAGCTAACTAAAAGTTCTGTAAGCTTCATTAAAACTTCTATCAAATAAAATGGTAACTCTATACGCACTCGTCAGCGATTCAGGGGCTGATCTTGTACCAGCCTATCTATTAAAGAAGGGTCTGTTCTCCGATTCATCCATTTGTCTCGCCAACTAGTAATGGGGCATGAGCGTGCCAGCAACATTTCACTGGCACGTACCTGGACAAAGGTGAGCTAGATTATTTGCTCTATCTCACCAGATAGAGATTACTAAAAGTAAGTCGATCAACCATAATTTCTGTTACGCACACACTTCACTACCTGTTTATAGTATCACTCTTTATCTATGCTCTTTATTTCAGTTTTAATACAAGGTAGCTCATCCACTAAATCCACTTTCATCCAATAATTTATCGATAATTCACCGACATTTTCATTTTGAGATGGCACATAATTTACTTCTACAAATTGATTATCCATAACCTTGCCAAATACGATTGATTCGAATAAATCTCTAGTTGTCAGTAAACTAAAGTTTACGTCCGAAAAATGAAGACTATATACAATGATATCACCCAGATTACAGATATAGTTATTCCCGAAGCCATCAATAAAGGAGATATCAAACTTATTAGCTATTTCTGGTTTGTATCTTGCTTCTCGAAGTAATTGATTCAACTCTGAGCTTCCTGAAAACAACACTGGATTTGTAATATCTTTGGTTAAGTTAGAAATGTCGAAAATGTTGTTTTCTGCATTGGTATAGACTTTTGAATTAGAAGTTTTGTACTGCAATAGCTTTCTTAGAATATTTACTTCAACATTATTTCTGGTTGATTCTTTAAGCCAACTTTCCTCGTTGACAGCTCTATTGGCTTCAATGTTTTTAGCAATATTTTCTTTATGATATCCCTGTATATTTAATTTATACAAGGTTTCCTCCACAGGATTGCCGTTAAAACCAACCGATTTAAATAAATTTATAGGAAACTCGAAGTTCGCGTCTTCGCCCATAAAAGCCTTGGAACAAGCTATGCCAAATTTAGTTATCAGATCTTCGTCAATATCTGCCTCTGCAACTAACTGATTCTGTCGTTGGTTTAGTTGGTCAATAACTTGTTGAATTGAAGTTTTAAAGTTATCTAGGTTACTATCAAATTGTTCTTTAGAGATGAGGAATGGTTCTTTGATTTCGTCAACCAATCTAAGCCACTCTTGTAAGTCACGAACAAGGGATTGTTGGTCTTGATAGCGAAATGCATCCGAAAAAATAATATCGAACCATTTACGTCCCAGTTGCCATTGGCTATTTGAAAAGGAAACTGCTATCTCAACATAAGCAATATTCATACTTTGAGCGTCGTTGCGTCCCCAACCTGAATAGATACGACCCGATACTCTTCTCTTTTCATTAACTCGCCCAAAGGACTCAAGTACTTTTGAAATCCATGAGCCGTAGCTACCGCTTCCATAATTGGGATAATCCCTATGCCTAATATACGTTCCAACTACGTCACTAGCGTTGGATATAGACTTAGTTCTTCGACCAATTGCACCTGTTGGGTGAATTGCAGCGTTAGAAAGTAACGCTTTAATGTATTGTCTTATTCTTTCATTATCATTTAAGTTCGGTTTTAGCAACATGTAACAAGCAGTAATAACTCTAAGGTCAAACGCTGCATTCTCAAATGCAATATTAAAAGCTGATTTAAGGTTAAACTGATGACCATTTAAGATCACAATCCAATTTTTGTCATCTAAGCTTTTAAGCAACATATCATGAGTCACTAATTCAGAGTGCCATCTATATTCTTCTAGTCCATGACCATAATCTCTAACTGATAGCTTTTCACACCAATTGTTCAGCATGTCAACACCCCATCCAGCAGCCTCGTCATTGTTATACCTCAAAGCTGTTATCGCGGTATGCGCTGTAAACTCTAAATGGGCAAGGAACAATGGTAGTGACTCAGTTAGGCTATCAAGCCGTTTACGTCTCGGTTCAATATAATCCAGCCAAGACTCCCACGACCCAACAAAATCAAAAAGTACGTCTTCATATTTATTTGCCACGCGCATATCTGACGAGGAAGAACTATATGAACGCCATTCCATCAATAATGACCAAGTAAAGTAACTACCTTGGATCAATAAAAAGCCTTCACGCTTAACCAGTTTTTCCCGCCGTGAAAACAGTCGTTTATGCAAATAAATGACTTCGTCAAAGAATTCAATATTTTCAGGAATTAGTTCGACAGCAGATTTAGCAATTTGATAATATTCTGTCAAAATTTCATCGAGATAGCTCCTACTGAAAAAATTGGTAGTTGGCAACAAAAGCCAATTATCGTCTTCTTTATTATCGTTAATAAAGCTTAAGGCAGAAGCAATCTCTATATGCCATTTCACGATGTTGTCTAAAGCGTATTTAAATTCTCCTATGTTCTTTTCTCGAATCGAATCATTAGCTGAGCCAACTAAGCCTAGCATCATGGAAGTTAGGCTTCTTTCATCATTATATTTGTTTTTCTTGATTGTAAAGCTTAATTTAATCAACAACTTAGATAGCCAATCCAGATCGAAGCCAGAATACCTAACAATTACTAGACCTGTTTCATTTTCATTAGTCCAAATAGGTTGTAGTACAAATTCTGGTTCAGCATTTAAATCTAAATGGAGCCAGCTAAAACCTTTTTTCGAAACTAGCCTCTTCACCAAACTCTGGCGATTAAGCCAACGAAGCACTTTGAGCTTCTTAACTTGGTAATGAATTATCGCATTGATGATTGAAAAGTAGACGTTAGTTACTCGAATTGGATCTGGTGACGGAACCATAATTTCATTGTATTTATCATCAGAGAACTTATAGGTGCTTACTTTGAGTACGCCCTCATCTGGGTTAGCCAGAACATTATTTCTTACTGAGTTTTGTAGTAATAATTCATGAATCCTGTGCCTAATATCAGTCTCACATAGTTCATGAATAGTGAATCGAACAACTATCCTGTCACGTTTCGTTTCATCTAACATCAAGAATGTAGCTGTAAAAAACCAACTCGTTAATAAAACATTAAATGTCAACCATAACGCGGTAGTTATGCAAATCGCTAGATAAGTTGACTGATCCATACTAGCGCTGAGGAAGTAGCCCACAATTATAAAGATGGACAAAAACAATCCACTTAAACCAGCAAACATGAAGCCAGAGTACAGCTGATAAATAGGAAACAATGTCTTCTTAGCTGACTTATTCTGAAAAAGTACACCAATCAAACCAATAACAAGTGGATATACAACACCGACAATGGTTAACTGACCAGCAAGAAAACCACCTTGCCAGTCGATTAGTCTTCTCCAGTTAGGAAAATACTCGATAGCAAATGGAGTTAATTCTTCTTTCCAAAGCAATAAATTGGCTACAAGTAAACTAGCTAAGACGAAGGTGAGAAAGGTGTAATAACTATGCCTTTGAGACCAACGTAATATGTTGTGCTCTAAAAGGTTCCATTTACTTGAGAGGAACGCCTTATTTTGGTAGAGCGTTTCATCAATGTTTTTATTTACATGATGCTGAAGTGAATTTAACAGCTTCTCAATACTAACAAACACTTAGATGCCCCCCAGGAGCTAGCTCGTTCTTTTTTAAGTGCAACTACTTTACTAGAAATCGGCTGTTAATCAATGATATGCATCTCTTTGAATTGATTAGAGTGTAGTGGTTGTACTAGCTGAGCAAATTTGGCCGTATAGCTAGAGCTTTGACATAAGGAAAAATAAGTCAAATACCAAAATGAACGCTGTACAGAAAAACTGACCTAAAACATTTTGGGGCAAAACTGAGTTACGACACATGCAGAAAACACTAATCCCCCATCGGAGTTGCCGAGGTCATTGAAGACAAATCACGTGAGCGAGGCATGGATGCCAAGGTAGCCTTAGGTGAGCCTTGGGCGGCGAATATGAGGCGATAGTGATTTTCGAAAATGAGTGAGGTTCAACAACTCCGTCGGGGCGCTGAGGGTTTGTTAAGGGGGGCAAGCGCTTTCCCCCTTGGCTTGGGTGTGGGCGAAGCGCCACGACTCTCGTCAAGCGAAGCTTGAGAGTCCCAAGTTCGTCACCAGTAGGCTAGAGACTAAGCTTGAATTAGATAGCGAGTTGGCGATGAAATTTGAAATGAGAAATTGAGCTTAGCCAGGTACTGACGGGGTAGCTGAAATGGATTCGCTATTAATGACAGGTTTAGGACTGGCTGCACGTACAACAACCTCTGCACCTTCAGCTGACAGCGCCAAATCAATATCACTTTCAGGAATACAGCAGCAGGGCAGGCATTCATCAGCCTCGAGTGAGACTAAAGGCTCTTTGATATAAGTGACTTTACCGCTTTTGACTTTAGTTTTGCATTGCCCACAAAAACCACTGCGACATTCAGAGAATATCTTAACCTTCTTTTGTTCAAGCGCTTCAAGCAAAGTCTGGTGCTGCTGATTAAACAGCAACACCGGCATGCCTTGAAGACTCACAATCGGAGCCTTCTTAAAGCTTGCTTGACTAAAGCTGACAGGCTTAGAGGTCAAAGTCTGAGAACTCATTGTCATCGATTGAAGAATCGATTTGACCAACAAGATAAGAAGAGACTTCTACTTCTTGCGGTGCAACTTGCACTGAATCACTCTCTAACCAGTTCTTCATCCATGGTAGTGGGTTAGTTTGCTCTGCATAAGGAGAAGCAAAGTTCACCGCTTTCATGCGCTCGTTAGTGATGTATTCAACGTATTGGCACAGAATGGTTTCGTTTAGACCAATCATAGAACCATCTTTAAATAGGTATTTAGCCCACTCTTTTTCCTGCTCGGCTGCTTTGATAAAAATATCAATTGCAGTTTGCTCGCACTCTTTAGCAATTTCGGCCATTTCAGGGTCGTCTTTACCAGCATGCATAATCTTTAAAATATGCTGAGTGCTGTTTAGATGCAATGCTTCATCGCGAGCGATCAAGCGAATAATCTTTGCATTACCTTCCATAACCTTGCGCTCGGCAAAGGCAAATGAACAAGCAAAACTGACGTAGAAGCGGATAGCTTCGAGTACGTTAACCGATACCATACATAGGTACAGCGCTTTCTTGATTTCACGCTTAGTGACTTCAATGATTTCGCCGTCGATCTCGTGGCTACCTTCACCTAATAGGTGATAAGCCTGGCTTAGCTTAATCAAGTGATCGTAATAGTTAGCGATATCGCTAGCGCGCTTTAAGATCTCTTCATTTTCTACGATGTCGTTAAATACGATTGAAGGATCGTTAACAATATTACGAATAATATGAGTGTACGAACGTGAGTGAATCGTCTCAGAGAATGACCAGGTCTCAATCCATGTTTCTAACTCTGGTAGTGATACCAGTGGCAAGAAGGCAACGTTTGGTGAACGGCCTTGAATTGAATCAAGCAGAGTTTGATATTTCAGGTTCGAAATGAAAATATGCTTTTCATGCTCAGGCAATGCAGCGTAATCGATTTTATCTCGGCTAACGTCAACTTCTTCAGGACGCCAGAAGAAAGAAAGCTGCTTTTCGATTAGCTTTTCGAATACTTCATATTTTTGTTGGTCATAACGCGCTACGTTTACTGATTGCCCAAGAAACATAGGCTCTAGCATTGCGTTGTTTGGAGTTTGACAAAATGTTGAATAGGCCATTTTTCTATCTTCCGATAATGGGGGCTAGGCCCCCTTAAATTAACGTTTAATACTAATGATTAATATCTTGGGTTAGATCTTACATGCGCCGCCAGCGCAACTGTCATCTTCTTTCTCGATGGCAGTGATATCGTCATGACTATCTGAAGCTCCATCACGAGTATTGTGATAGTAAAGTGTCTTCACACCATATTTGTAAGCGGTTAATAAGTCTTTTAATAGTACCTTCATCGGTACTCGGCCACCCTCAAAACGACTAGGGTCGTAGTTGGTGTTAGCTGAAATCGACTGATCGACGAACTTCTGCATTAAACCGACTAACTGTAAGTAACCATCGTTATTAGGCATTTGCCATAGTAACTCATAGCTATACTGGTACTTTTCAAAGTCAGGTACTACTTGCTTTAGCTGACCATCTTTACTGGCTTTAACGCTGATTAAACCACGTGGTGGCTCAATACCGTTAGTTGCGTTTGAGATCTGCGAAGAGGTCTCTGATGGCATTAGCGCAGAAAGGGTAGAGTTACGTAGACCGTGAGTCTTGATCTCTTCACGCAACGTTTCCCAATCTAGGTGCAATGGCTCATCGCAAATCTTATCTAAATCACGCTTGTAGGTATCAATTGGTAAAATACCTTTAGAGTAAGTTGTCTCATGGAACGCAGGGCAGGCGCCTTGTTCCTTAGCCAGCTTCATCGATGCCTTCAATAGGTAGAATTGAATCGCTTCAAAAGTCTTGTGAGTAATGCCGTTCGCTGAGCCGTCTGAGTAACGTACGCCTTCTTTTGCTAAGTAGTTAGCAAAGTTAATTACGCCTATACCCAGTGTGCGGCGATTCATTGACGCTTTTTGAGCTGAGATGATTGGGTAATCTTGATAATCCAGTAGGTTATCGAGTGCACGTACAGCAAGATCGGCCAATGGCTCTAATTCTTCTAACTTCTTGATAGCACCTAAGTTAAGTGCTGACAGTGTACAAAGTGCAATCTCGCCATCAGGATCGTTAATGTTGTTTAACGGCTTAGTTGGCAATGCAATCTCAAGGCACAAGTTAGACTGACGAACTGGTGCAACCTTAGAGTCAAATGGACTGTGGGTATTACAGTGGTCAACGTTTTGAATGTAGATACGACCGGTAGAGGCGCGCTCTTGCATCATTAACGAGAATAACTCAACGGCTTTAATCTGTTTCTTACGAATACTGTCATCAGCTTCATATTTAAGATAC
This sequence comes from Shewanella pealeana ATCC 700345, assembly GCF_000018285.1. NCBI lineage: Bacteria > Pseudomonadati > Pseudomonadota > Gammaproteobacteria > Alteromonadales > Shewanellaceae > Shewanella > Shewanella pealeana. Next base: position 2,499,814 of record NC_009901.1, read on the forward strand.
AGACGCTCGAATTCTTCTTGGTCCTCGAAGAATGCATCGTACATACCTGGTACATCTGATGGGCTGAACAAGCTGATCATGCCGCCTTGAATAAGACGTTGATACATAACTTTGTTGATTTGAACGCCGTAATCTAAATGACGGATACGGTTATCATCAACACCACGGTTGTTCTTAAGTACTAACAGTGATTCAACTTCTAGGTGCCACATTGGGTAGAATAGGGTAGCTGCACCACCACGTACGCCACCTTGAGAACAAGATTTAACCGCAGTCTGGAAATACTTATAAAATGGTAAACAACCTGTATGGAATGCTTCACCACCACGGATTGGACTACCTAGGGCACGAATACGGCCAGCATTGACGCCGATACCAGCACGTTGTGACACGTACTTAACGATTGACGATGAGGTAGCATTAATTGAATCAAGGCTGTCACCACACTCAATCAATACACATGAGCTGAACTGACGTGTAGGCGTACGTACACCGGCCATGATAGGTGTTGGTAGCGAGATCTTAAATGTAGATGTCGCGTCGTAGAAATCTTTAACGTACTGAAGGCGCGTCTCTTTTGGATACTTAGCAAATAGGCAAGCAGCAACCAAGATATACAGGAACTGGGCACTTTCGTAGATCTCGTGGGTTACACGGTTTTGAACTAGGTATTTACCTTCAAGTTGCTTAACTGCAGCATAAGAGAAGTTCATATCACGCCAGTGATCGATATAGCTATCTAGGGTATCGATCTCTTCTTGACTGTAGTCTTCTAGAATATGCTGATCGTACTTACCAAGCTCTATCAACTTAACCACATGATCGTAAAGCTTAGGTGGCTCAAATTGACCAAAAGCTTTCTTACGAAGATGGAAAACAGCTAAGCGTGCAGACAGGAACTGATAATCTGGTGATTCTGGAGAGATTAAATCTGCAGCAGCTTTAATGATAGTCTCATGGATGGCTTCAGTGGCAATGCCGTCAAAAAACTGCAGGTGAGAGCGCAGTTCAACTTCAGATACAGAGACGTTGTTTAGTCCTTTTGCCGCCCACTCGATAACGCGATGGATTTTATCGAGATCGATAGTCTCACGTTCGCCACTACGCTTTGTGACTGTCATATTGCTATTCATTAAAGATAAACCTTGGTTTTTATATTTATGAAAGTGACCCGTTCAGGTGCACCGTACGTTTCCTTGTAAACAAGCAGTTTTAACCGAAAAACGGAGAGTTCCTTTTTGTTGACACAAACGACTAAATAGTGCCTGCTTTCGTCACTCACACACTATATATGGTGTTTTGAGTTTCAATAACTACAAGATAGTGAGGTTAATGGTTTTTTGCAAGTGGGAATTTAGGGGACAAGTTGTGGATATCTTGAGGATAAATCAGCCTGTTAGTAACGGCTAACCGTTAAAGCTTGTTTTGGTTTGATTTCCTTTTCACTGGCGGATAAATGAACAAATAAAAATGATCTGTCGGATCGCCACTTAGTTGAGCGATCCAGGCAGATCATTTTGACGACTTTAGTATGAAGTTTACAAGCCTAAATCATCATGGATTAAAATGTGTACGCTTAGAAAATTAACTCTGCTGCATAACCGTAAAAAAATCAGCTAAATGACCGCCAGTCTCAAAGCTGAGATCGGCAGGCCAAAGCGAAATATCATCATTAGCGCCAATATAACCCCACAGGGCAAGACCTGAGATCATATTTGCCGCTTTAGCCGCGACAAGATCGCGCTCTGCATCACCTAAATACAGAATATGCTCAGGCAATACCTTAAGTTGCTGCGCGGCTAAATGCATAGGCGCCGTATGAGGCTTGGAATAAAGCGTTGTGTCTCCGCTTATCACAGTAGGCATTTTTGCCGTAAGGCCGAGTCGATTGAGTAGCGGTCGTGAGAAGCGAGCTGGTTTATTGGTTACCACACCATACGGAATAGAAAGCCCGTGAAGCGTTTCGAGTAACCTGTCTAAGCCTTCAAATAAACAGCAATCGTTACCGTTTATACGCTCATAGTTATCGAAGAGTGATTGCTGTAATTGGGCAATGTATTGCTCATCAATATGGGGCAGGGCCGCCCTAATCATGGCTATGCTGCCATGGGACGCACTGTCGCGGATCTGCTCGAATGGCACCCGTGAATGCCCATGGGCTTCTAGACTGATGTTGAGAGCCTCAATCATATCTGGCGCGGTATCGACTAGCGTACCATCGAGATCGAACAGTACGCCTTTAATCTGTAATGCTTCTGCCTTAGTCATTTTTAACCGTGGCAATCATATAGTTCACTTCAAGACTCTTAGTATATCTAAAAATGTCTGTAATTGGGTTATAGGTGATCCCGACAGCATCTTTGCAGAACAGTTCTGCATTATCGGCTAAATCGATAAGCTCTGAAGGCCTGATAAATTTATTATGGTCGTGGGTGCCGATAGGTAACATCTTTAATAGGTACTCAGCACCTAAGATGGTTTCAACATATGCGCGTAGGTTACGGTTAATCGTTGAGAAGAACACATAGCCACCGGGTTTGACCATATCGGCGCAGGCTTGAATAACAGAACTTGGATTAGGAACGTGTTCAAGCATTTCCATGCAGGTAACGACATCATATTGACCACGATGTTCATCTCTATGGGCTTCTGCAGTGTTTTTGATATAGTTTATTTCAACGCCAGTTTCTAAGGCATGCAGCCTCGCGACATCTAAAGGCTCATCGCCCATATCGAGGCCGGTAACATTGGCGCCTATTCTCGCCATGCTTTCAGACAGGATCCCGCCGCCACAACCAACATCTAGCACTTGTTTACCAAAAATACCGCCAGCGGTTTGGTCTATATAGTTAAGGCGCAATGGGTTTAAGTTGTGTAGTGGTTTGAATTCGCCTTTAGGGTCCCACCAAGTGGCGGCCATTTTCTCAAACTTCGCGATCTCTTGTGGATCAACATTATTATGTGTTTGCACTTTAATTACCTCACAGTGACAAAACCGTCTTTAGCGTCAGATTATAATGAATAGTGGCAATAAACAAACAAGTAATGATTTTGCGGAACAATGTGATGAAAAATTGTGCCTATGCCTTGATTTTAATCAAGTGAATTGACTTTATCTGGTTATTTAAAATGAATCGATGTTTGGGTCTAGCGCCATAAAATAACTGTGTTAGAATGCCAAATCACGTTTTCAAGCATAGCTATTTTAGGAAATAAGAATAGCACGCTAAATTTCAGGGGATCGAGCAGTTTATGACTGATCTGGCTTCATCTATAACACCAATTAATATTGAAGACGAATTAAAAAATTCATACTTAGATTACGCCATGAGCGTAATCGTTGGCCGTGCACTGCCTGACGTTCGTGACGGTTTAAAACCGGTACATCGCCGCGTACTTTTCGCCATGAGCGAATTGAAAAACGACTGGAACAAGCCTTATAAAAAGTCTGCCCGTGTCGTTGGTGACGTAATCGGTAAGTATCACCCGCATGGTGATACCGCTGTATATGACACAATCGTTCGTTTGGCTCAGCCTTTCTCTATGCGTTACCCACTTATTGACGGTCAAGGTAACTTCGGTTCTGTCGATGGCGACGCCGCAGCTGCAATGCGTTATACCGAAATCCGTATGGACAAGGTGGCACATCAGCTTTTAGCCGACCTTGAGAAAGAGACCGTTGACTTCGTTCCAAACTACGATGGCACCGAGTTTATTCCTGCCGTTCTACCAACACGCATTCCAACACTACTAGTGAATGGTTCGTCAGGTATTGCGGTTGGTATGGCTACAAACATTCCGCCACATAACTTGAATGAAGTTATCAGCGGTTGTTTAGCACTAATCGAAGACCCTGCATTATCTATCGAACAATTGATGGAATACATTCCAGGTCCTGACTTCCCAACTGCAGCGATTATTAATGGCCGTAAAGGCATTATCGATGCGTATAAAACCGGCCGTGGCCGTGCGGTTATGCGTGCTCGTGCAGAGATCGAAGAAGAGAATGGCCGCGAGCGAATTATCGTTCACGAAATTCCATATCAGGTTAACAAAGCGCGTTTGATTGAAAAAATTGCCGAGCTAGTTAAAGATAAGAAGATCGAAGGTATTAGTGGTCTACGCGACGAGTCTGATAAAGACGGCATGCGTATTGTTATCGAGATCAAGCGTGGTGAAGTGGGCGAGGTTGTTCTAAATAACCTTTACGCACAAACTCAAATGCAGTGCTCTTTTGGTATTAACATGGTTGCTCTGACCAATGGTCAGCCAAAACTATTTAATTTAAAAGAGATGCTAGAGTGCTTTATTCTTCACCGTCGTGAAGTGGTTACTCGTCGTACCGTATTTGAATTACGTAAAGCACGTGAACGCGCGCATATTCTTGAAGCGTTAGCGGTGGCGCTTGCAAACATCGACCCAATTATCGCCTTGATTAAGGCATCTCCGACTCCAGCCGAAGCGAAAGTGAAGCTAGTTGCAGAAGGTTGGGAACTTGGCCACGTTAAAGGCATGCTTGAAAAAGCAGGCGATGACGCAGCCCGTCCTGAGTGGCTAGAGCCTGAATTTGGTATTCGCGACGATAAGTACTATCTGACTGAGCAACAAGCTCAAGCGATCCTTGAACTACGTTTACACCGTTTAACCGGTCTAGAACATGACAAGATCATTGCTGAATACGAAGAACTACTAGAAATCATCGCGGCATTACTATTCATTCTTGGTAGCCCAGAGCGTTTGATGGAAGTGATTAAAGAAGAACTTGAAGAAGTTCTGACAAACTTTGGTGACGAGCGCCGTACTGTTATTAACGCTAACGAAGTTGATATGAGTCTAGAAGATCTTATCAATGAAGAAGACGTTGTAGTTACACTGTCGCACCTTGGTTATGCCAAGTACCAAGTTCTATCTGATTATCAGGCTCAACGCCGTGGTGGTAAGGGTAAAGCTGCAACTAAAGTGAAAGACGAAGATTTCGTTGAAAAACTATTGGTAGCTAACACTCATGACACCATCTTGTGCTTCTCTGACTTTGGTAAGATGTACTGGCTGAAAGTTTACCAATTGCCATTGGCAAGCCGTACAGCACGTGGTCGCCCAATTGTTAACTTGTTACCGTTGGCAGAAGGTGAGCGTATCACTGCGATTCTACCTGTTCGCGAATACGCTGAAGACAAGTACATCATTATGGCGACGTCTCACGGTACAGTTAAGAAGACTGCACTAACGGCTTATAGCAACCCACGTGTAAACGGTATTATCGCTGTAAACCTTAAAGATGGTGACCAGTTGATTGGTGTTGATATTACCGATGGTAATGACGATATCATGCTGTTCTCGAATGAAGGTAAAGTGGTTCGCTTTAACGAGAAAGCCCGTAGCTCTGAAACAGGTGAAGTGAAAATTGATCCTGAAACAGGCGAAGAAGTTATCGCACTACGTGCGATGGGACGTACTGCAACGGGTGTTCGTGGTATTAAGCTTGAAGATGGCCAAACTGTTGTATCGCTAATTGTACCTAAGGGTGAGGGTGATATCTTAACTGTGACCGAGAACGGTTATGGTAAGCGTACCGATTTAGCCGAATATCCAGCTAAGAGCCGTGGTACGAAAGGTGTTGTCTCTATCAAAGTGAGCGAACGTAACGGCGCCGTAGTTGGTGCAGTACAAGTTGGCGAAAATGATGAGATCATGCTGATCAGTAACAAGGGTACTTTAGTACGTACTCCAGCTACTGGCGTATCAAGCATTGGTCGTAACACTCAAGGTGTGACCATTATTCGTACCGCTGAAGATGAGAAAGTTGTTGGTCTACAACGTATCGATGAAATTCAAGTTCCTGATGTTGAGCTTGATGAAGAGGGTAACCCTATCATCGTTGAAGGCGCTGCAGGAACAGAAGTTCAAGCAGAAGCTGTCAATACCGAAGCTGAAGTGACTGAAACACCAAAAATTGAAGATTAATATTCATCAATGAGATGATGTATTGATTTGAAAAAAAGGATGCCAATGGCATCCTTTTTTGTTTTTAGCCCTAAACCACTTCAGTAGGTGGTTATCATCAATTTGGCTCAGCCTGAAGTACGCTCAATGGCATTGCGGAGTAAGGCAATGTTTAACGACTTATAAGCACGCCGACTTTTGTTTGAAAAGAAAGTGTCCATGGAGGCAAGCTTAGCATCCCTGCGATACACGGCTTATAAGTTCATTAAACATAGCTTATTAACTCAAGTGATACGTGAGCTTTGCTAATGGTGCGGTACAAGCTTCTAAATCAGGGCCACAAATGTTCCCTACATTTGTTGGCATTTCCGCCAATCCATGGCAGTCAGTGATTTAGCCCATGCTTTAAAGAAAGGCCTATAGGGATATATTTACGGCGTCTTCTTAACGCACGGTAGGAAAGCTCCCTTTTAGGGAGTCTGCTTTATAACAGATGGGCAAAGCCACCTTCTTCAGAAGGTGGATCTTTTACTTTCAGATGATTTAAGCTTTGGTATGAACAAACGACCAATAGCGGCTGCTACAGCCGCTTATATTCCAAGCTTGTCGGCTCGTTTAAACGCATCCTGCCAAAACTCAGCACTTAACTTAGCGATGACTCTGGATTCGCCATTCAATAACATCGCCATACCAATATTGAGCTCCGGTGAGTAAGATATTTCTGCGACATAACCTGAAACCCATCCTGCATGATAGATAAGCGGCCGTCCGTTGAACTCATAGATGCGCCAACCTTTACCGTAATGGGCACTATCGAGGAAAGGGCGCCAATCTCGGCGGCGTAACTCTTTGGTGGTCTTAACCCCTGGCGTGGTTATATCCTCTATCATACTTGCTGAGATTACTTCGGGGTTTTGGCCTAAATTCGCCATTAGCCATTTTGAAAGATCGGTAATACTCGCATTAACACCAGCTGCGGGGGCGAGCTGATAATAGTTGGGTTTAACTTTAACCTGCTGAAATCCTGATTTGGTTTTGACGTGGGGTTCCGCTCGGTTACTTTCATTTAGAAACGCGTCGTAGCCCACAGAGGCAGAGCTCATACTTAATGGAGCAAAGATCCGTTTCTGTATAAAGTTGGCGTAGCTGAAAGTCGATTGTTGTTCTATGGCTTCTTTGATAAAAGAAAACGCCACATTTTGATAGCCATAGCAGATCCCCGGTTGGCAAATAGGGCTAAGCTCATCAAACTTGCTGACAATTTTAGTAAGATTGACGTTCGCGTTGATCAAATTGTCGTAACTATTGGGCATTAAGCCAGTACTATGACCAATGATATGGCCTAAATTAATGAGTTTTGCATTTTGCTGATCAGCTAAAGTAAATTCCGGTAAATAACTAGCAATAGGTTGTTGCCAATCCAGCTTTCCCTCTTCGACCAACATGGACGCCAGGGTACCTGCAAAGGTTTTAGAGACTGAGGCGAGTCTAAAGACTGTGTCAGCATTAATATTTGGATTACTGCCTTTACTTCTTTTTCCATAGGTACCTAACTTTAAAACATTATCTGCTTCAACGATTACGAAAGCGCCGCCGGGAAGTTTGTTTTCTCTTAATTCATGGTTGAAGCGTTTTTTGAAACTATTTGAGAGATCGGAATATTGAGACTCTGCAGCTGATACTTGCACAAGCGTAAGCAAAGACCCTATAGATAAGGAGCCGATAAGGAGGAAAGGTTTTAAAAGCATGTACAAGTCCAATGTGCCGTTATAACGGTCTGTTTAGTATATTTGTTGTGACTTAAGCTACTAACAATAGATGGTCACTTAAAAACATCTCTATTGATGCTATGCCCAAAGGCTTAGGTTACGAGTAATGCGAGTATAAAACGTGATTATTTCTAACATTTCACTAGTATACCCAAGCAACCTCAAGATGCTCGTTTCAGAGCTCCCGTAGGATAGCTGAACAAGGCAGTGATTGAGGATAATGGTTATTCCCTTTTCGATATCACTAACGCCGTGCAGGTATTCTACGGGAACTCCCGTAGGGCACGGCGAGAAGCAACATTTTTCTGTGTTATGAAATATTGAATTAGAATAACTAGTCCTACAATTTCATGCCTTGAACTCTGTCACTTCTCGACATGCTGAATCCTGCATCTTGAAGTTGTTTGGGTATAACACTAACCTGAGCAGTATCTTAACCATAATGTTAGCAAAAGCAGATATTAAAATTCAAAAATAGTGAATTGATATGGCTTAATTTAGGGGCGGTTATTTGATTTTTTAATGTTAGCTGCCAAATAGTTGGGATATACTGATTGGTATAACGAATAGCTATACCCTAATGTTTCTACTGATAATAGAAGGACAACACTGTGAGCGCGATTTTCAACTTCTGTGCAGGCCCAGCCATGCTCCCCCCTGCTGTTATGCAAAAGGCTCAGAAAGAACTGTTAAACTGGAATGGCCTAGGTATTTCCGTTATGGAAATTAGTCATCGTAGTAAGGAGTTCATCGCGTTAACCGAGCAAGCAGAAGCGGACTTACGCGCTCTGATGGAGATCCCATCCAATTACCATGTGCTGTTTATGCACGGTGGTGGTCGTGGCCAATTCTCTGCTGTTGTGAATAATTTTCTTGGTAATGATGGTCGAGCCCTCTATCTTGTCGATGGAAGCTGGTCAAAGGCTGCGGCTGAAGAGGCTGAAAAGCTAGTCGGTAAGGCAAATATTGATAGCATAGAGCTAGTCAGTGCTGTCAATTGTTTAAACCGAGTTACCCTGCCAGATTTAAGTAAAATAGATAAAGATTATCGCTACGTTCACTACTGTCCAAATGAGACTGTTGATGGTATCGAAATTTTTGATGATATTAACAGTCCGTGGCCTGTTATTGCCGATATGTCTTCTAACATTTTGTCGCGTAAGATTGATGTTAGTCAGTTCGGTTTGATTTATGCGGGTGCGCAGAAGAACATCGGGCCATCGGGTTTAAGTATCGTAATCGTCCGTGATGATATGTTGGCCCTACCAAGTTTGCCGCAATCATCCATCATGGATTATCGCTTAGCGGTAGAAAACGACTCCATGTATAACACTCCGCCGACCTTTGCATGGTACTTAGCCGCCGAAGTATTTGCTTGGCTCAAATGCGTTGGGGGAGTAACTGAGATGGAGAAACTCAATATCGAGAAGGCTAGGCGCTTGTATGAGTGTATCGACGAGCTAGATTTCTACGTCAGCGGCGTAGCAAAAGAGAATCGTAGCCGTATGAATATTACATTCCAGCTAACCAATTCTCAGCTAGATAGTCAGTTTTTAGCCGAGGCTCAAGCTGCCGGGCTCGTCGCGCTAAAAGGGCATCGTAGTGTTGGTGGTATGCGAGCGAGTTTGTATAACGCTATGCCATTAGCAGGCGTAGATGCTCTAGTCGGATTTATGAGGGCGTTTGCAGCTAAAAATGCTTAAACATATGCTAGCTCCAGCTTAAAAAGAAAGCCGACACATAGAAGTGTCGGCTTTTTTAATTGCTTTATATATAAATTCTTAACAGATGACTTTGGCAATGGACTCGGCTAGGTAATCAACATTGCCTGTGCCAATGCCCGCTATGCTGATGCGGCTAGAATCTACCATGTATACGCTGTAATGTTCTTGCAGCTCTGCAACTTGGGCTGGGGTGATCCCTAGGAAGGAAAACATGCCTTTTTGCTCTGCAATAAAGTCAAAATCACGTTGTACGCCTTTTTCTTTTAACTTATTAACCAGCATGGCACGATTACCATTAATGCGTTCACGCATCTCCTTTAGCTCATCGAGCCATTGCTGTTTAAGCTCATCTGAGCCAAGAATGGTTTCAACAATAGCTGCGCCATGTGCTGGTGGCATTGAGTAAATACAGCGCACAACATACAAAAGTACTGAGAAAGCAATGTCGGCACGGGTAGAGTCACTGCCTACGATACTGCAGGCTCCAATACGCTCTCGATATAATCCAAAGTTTTTTGAGCATGAACTGCATAGGATCATATTCTGAACCGTCGCAGCCATCTTACGTACGCCATAAGCATCTTCATCAACGCCATCACCAAAGCCCTGATAGGCCATATCGATAAGTGGTGTAAAACCGTTTTCGGCTGTAAGAGCAATGATTTCGTCCCACTGGGCTGGTGTTAAGTCCATACCGCTTGGGTTGTGGCAACACGCGTGCAGCAGCACGACATCATCGGAACTCACTTGTGACAGCGCAGCCTTCATTTCATCGAACTTTAGTGATTTTGAATCGTAATCATAGTATGGGTAGGTCTTGACGGTAATACCCGCTGCTTCAAATAATCCAGTGTGGTTGGCCCAAGTCGGATCGCTGACCCACAAAACAGTATTTGGGTTGCAGCGTTTAATAAAGTCGGCTGCCACTCTTAATGCTCCCGTACCGCCTGGCGTTGATACGGTGCGGACTCGGTTGGCGAGAATTGCAGGGTTATCTATACCAAAAGCCAGCTCAGACATAAGACGATTAAAATCGGCTGAACCTGTTGGTCCGATGTAAACTTTTGTTGCCTCAGTCTCTAATCGGAATTTCTCAGCCTTTTTCACACAGGAGAGGATCGGGGTGTGACCAGACTCATCTTTATAAACACCTACGCCTAGATCGACTTTTTGAGGCTGGCTATCTTCACGGTATTTAGTGAGTAAACCTAAGATGGGATCGGCAGGCATAGCGGTTAATTTGTTGAACATGTCTGAGGTTACCTCTTCTGTTATCGGCAAGTGTTCAGCCGTTTTCATTATTAACTTAGAGTAACTTAATAAATGTAAAAATGGATAGGTTTTATAATAATTTTCATCATAACAAGATCCGGAAATTTTTAGTTCCACTCAAAATTTCGCATAAAAAATCGACCTTAAACAACACGCTTAAAGTCTGACTTATCGATACTTGAGAAGATTTCGTCTATTAAAGGTCGATTTTTATAAAAAAGTGTTGAATCCTTCGGCGCAATGAGTAATTTTATAACAACGAAGTTCAAACAAATGCTCAGTTGACGGTCATTTTGTCGTGGTGACCGCATTACGTCTTCTAGCATGAACATCTACTGTTAACCAGCGGGCGAGTTTGACTCCCGCAGCAATATTAAGAAGTATGCAATGAATCAATTACGATTAGAGCCGATCAAAAAAGTGTCAGGTACCATTAATATTCCTGGTTCAAAAAGTATTTCAAATCGTGCTTTATTATTGGCAACCCTTGCCGAAGGAACCACGACACTCACCAATTTACTGGACTCCGACGATATTCGTTATATGTTGGCCTCACTTAAGCAGTTAGGTGTCAGCTATCGTCTATCGAATAACAACACAGTGTGTGAATTAGACGGATTAGCGGGGCCATTAAACGCGAGTGAAGCGCAAACCCTATTTTTAGGTAATGCCGGAACGGCCATGCGTCCTTTGTGCGCTGCGTTAACACTTGGCCAAGGTGATTTCACATTAACGGGTGAACCCCGTATGGAGGAGCGCCCCATTGGCGATCTAGTTGATGCGTTACGTCAACTTGGTGCAGAGGTGAGTTACTTAAAAAATGATGGTTTTCCACCTTTAAGTATTTCATCCACTGGACTAAATGGTGGCAACGTAGAAATTGCGGGCGATCTTTCTAGCCAGTTCTTAACCGCACTACTTATGGTTGCCCCTTTAGCGAAAGATGATGTGAATATTCAGATTAAGGGCGAATTAGTCTCTAAACCTTACATCGATATTACACTCGCTTTGATGGCACAGTTTGGGGTTAAGGTTCAAAACAACGATTACGCATCGTTTGTTATAAAAGCGGGGCAACGTTATGTTTCTCCGGGTAAAGTACTGGTAGAGGGCGATGCATCCTCTGCGTCGTATTTTCTTGCTGCAGGCGCTATTCAAGGCGGTGAAGTGAAAGTTACTGGCGTAGGTAAACTCAGCATTCAAGGTGATGTAAAGTTTGCCGATGTATTACAGCAGATGGGCGCAGAGATTGAGTGGGGCGATGATTACATTATTTCTCGTGGAGCAAAGCTAACTGCGGTCGACCTTGACATGAACCACATTCCTGATGCAGCAATGACGATTGCAACGACGGCGCTATTTGCAACCGGCACAACCCATATTCGTAATATTTATAACTGGCGTATTAAAGAGACAGATCGCTTAGCGGCAATGGCAACAGAACTGAGAAAAGTGGGGGCAATTGTCGATGAAGGCCACGATTACATCAGTGTTACGCCTCCGGCGGAACTAAATACAGCTGCTATTGATACCTATAGCGATCATCGTATGGCAATGTGTTTTTCTATGATGGCATTTGCCGATTGTGGCATTACTATTAATGAGCCTGAGTGTACCTCTAAAACCTTCCCCGATTATTTTAATCAATTTAATTCGCTTGCTCATTAAATTGACCTAAAAGCAGTATTAAGCTTCAGGTGTCAGCCTTTTAAACCTGAAGCTTAGCTGAACCAAGTTCCCGAATATTTGAAGTTTTTGCCGCTTTCTTAAGTTACATGGTTTATAATGCGCGCGCTCATTTTTCGGTTATATCAAGGAAGATGGAATTTCTTGTGGAGGATTTTATGTCAGAAAGGGCGCCTGTTGTCACTGTTGACGGCCCAAGCGGTGCGGGAAAAGGTACTATTAGTCAGTTACTTGCTGAGCGATTAGGCTACAAGTTACTCGATAGTGGTGCAATTTACCGTGTATTAGCGTTAGCTGCTATTCATCACAATGTAGAACTAGATAATGAAGAAGCGTTAACATTACTTGCTGCACATTTGGACGTGCAGTTTGTTACGGGTAATGAAAGTAAAGGTATAAAAGTTGTATTAGAGGGCGAAGATGTATCTATTACGATACGTAGCCAAGAATGCTCTAATGCGGCATCTAAAGTAGCGGCATTCCCACGTGTTAGGGAAGCGTTACTACGTCGTCAGCGTGCATTTGCCGAAGCACCTGGTTTGATTGCTGACGGTCGTGATATGGGAACTATTGTATTTCCAACGACGCCAGCGAAATTATATTTAACTGCGTCGGCGGAAGAAAGAGCGCAAAGACGCTATAATCAGTTGCAGGACAAGGGCTTCGATGTTAATATCGATCAACTTTTGTCTGAGATAAAAGAGCGTGACGACCGCGATATGAATCGTAGTGTCGCTCCTTTGGTGCCAGCCGAAGACGCACTTATTATCGATACGACGAACATTAATATTGAAGATGTGTTGGACTTAGCGCTAACCCATATTCATCAAAAGCTCCAAGTGCCGGCGTAAGCCGGTACTTAACCATTTGCCCCAAGGATGAGGCAAATTATTATACTGACTCCACGTCCAGGATGGTCCGTGGTTTATTAAAGAAAGTAACTTAAACATGACTGAATCTTTTGCTGATCTATTTGAACAATCCCTTAATGAACTTGAATTCCGTCCTGGTTCTATCGTACGTGGTGTAGTTGTTGCCATCGAAAACGGTATGGTACTAGTTGACGCAGGTCTTAAGTCTGAAAGCCCAATCCCAGCTGAACAATTCAAGAACGCTCAAGGCGCTCTAGAAGTTGCTGTTGGTGATGAAGTTGACGTAGCTCTTGACTCTGTTGAAGATGGTTTCGGTGAAACTCAACTTTCTCGTGAGAAAGCTAAGCGTCACGAAGCTTGGATCGTTCTAGAAAAAGCGTACGAAGATGCTGAAACTGTAATCGGTATCATCAATGGTAAGGTTAAAGGCGGTTTCACTGTTGAATTAAACGGTATCCGTGCATTCCTACCAGGTTCTCTAGTTGACGTTCGCCCAGTTCGCGACACAGCTCACCTAGAAAACAAAGAATTAGAATTCAAAGTTATCAAGCTTGACCAGAAGCGTAACAACGTTGTTGTTTCTCGTCGTGCAGTTATCGAATCTGAAAGCAGCGCAGAGCGTGATGCTCTTCTTGAGAACCTTCAAGAAGGTCAATCAGTTAAGGGTATCGTTAAGAACCTTACTGACTACGGTGCATTCGTTGATCTTGGTGGTGTTGACGGTCTTCTACATATCACTGATATGGCTTGGAAGCGTGTTAAGCACCCATCTGAAATCGTTAATGTTGGTGACGAAATCAACGTTAAAGTTCTTAAGTATGACCGTGAGCGTACACGCGTATCACTAGGTCTTAAGCAACTTGGCGAAGATCCATGGTTAGAAATCAGCAAGCGCTACCCAGAAAACACACGTTTGACTGGTCGCGTAACTAACCTAACTGACTACGGTTGTTTCGTTGAAATCGAAGAAGGCGTTGAAGGTCTTGTTCACGTTTCTGAAATGGATTGGACTAACAAGAACATCCACCCATCTAAGGTTGTTAACCTAGGTGATGAAGTTGAAGTTCTAGTTCTTGACATCGATGAAGAGCGTCGTCGTATCTCTCTAGGTCTTAAGCAATGTAAGACTAACCCATGGGATGATTTCGCAGAGCGTTTCAACAAGGGCGACAAGGTTTCTGGTAAGATCAAGTCAATCACTGACTTCGGTATCTTCATCGGTCTTGACGGCGGCATCGACGGTCTAGTTCACCTTTCTGACATCTCTTGGAACGGTACTGGCGAAGACGCAGTTGCTGAATACAAGAAAGGCGACGAAATCCACGCTGTAGTTCTTTCAGTAGACCCAGAGCGTGAGCGTATCAGCTTAGGCGTTAAGCAAACTGAAGACGATCCATTCAACGCATACCTTGCTGACAAGAAGAAAGGTGTTGTAGTAAATGGTGTTGTTACTGCAGTTGACGCAAAAGGTGTTACAATTGAACTAGCTGAGACTGTTGAAGGTTACCTTCGCGTTTCAGATATCTCTCGTGAGCGCATCGAAGATGCATCAACAGTTTACTCTGTAGGTGACAAAGTCGAATCTAAGTTCATGGGTGTGGATCGTAAGAACCGCACTATCAGCCTATCTATCCGTGCGAAAGATGAAGCTGAAGAGAAAGAAGCAATGGCTAGCTTGAACAGCCAGGAAGACGCTGTGATGAGCAGTGCAATGGCTGAAGCGTTTAAAGCAGCTCGTAAATAATCGCCTTGAAGTTCAGGGGTGCTTGCACCCCTAAAAGGTGACTGTGTTTGGCTTGATAATAGAGGGTATAGGATGACTAAATCCGAACTAATCGAAAAACTTGCCACTAGGCAGTCGCAGCTGTCTGCGAAAGAAGTGGAAGCCGCTATCAAAGAAATGTTAGAGCAAATGGCTGATACATTGGAAACGGGAGATCGAATAGAGATCCGTGGATTTGGTAGTTTCTCACTTCATTATCGTGCACCACGCACTGGCCGTAACCCAAAGACTGGTACTTCAGTTGAATTGGAAGGCAAGTACGTTCCGCACTTTAAGCCAGGCAAAGAACTGCGCGAACGTGTAGATGCAATCAACACGTAATTTACATTGTATTAAAAGCCTCCATTAGGAGGCTTTTTTATACCTAAAACTTAGGTATCACTAGCTAGTTCTCTCTTTTTCTTAGATAATTAAACGTCACATACGCGTTCATGGAGCAAAACGTGAAGTCATTTATCATTGCTTTTTTAGTCGCTGCGTTTTTTTTCTTAGCGCTTATCTTTGGTGCCCGTAACGAGCAGGTCGTCACCATAAGTTATTTTGTTGCTCAGGGTGAATTTAGATTACCAGTAGTCTTAGCTTTTGTTTTTATGGCTGGTTTCTTGGTGAGCTGGATATTTGCCATGTACCATATCGCAGGCCTTAAATTGTCTTTACGTCGTGCAAACAAAAAACTGTCTGTATATGAAGACAAGCAAGAGCAGTCAAAATTGGTGGCAGTGAAAAGCACTGACAAAGAAGTAGACGCTTAATATGTTAGAAATCCTGTTTCTGCTTCTTCCAATAGCAGCCGGTTACGGTTGGTATATGGGACGCAGAAGTGTCAGACAAAAGCAGACAAATCAGCGAAAACAGCTGAGCCGAGACTATTTTACTGGGCTTAACTTTCTGTTGTCTAATGAGTCAGATAAAGCCGTCGATCTGTTTATCAGTATGCTTGATGTCGATGACGATACTATCGATACCCATCTTTCTCTAGGCTCACTATTTCGTAAGCGCGGTGAAGTAGACCGCTCGATCCGCATTCATCAAAACTTAATTGCTAGACCGAGTCTAACCACAGAGCAAAGAGACATTGCTATGATGGAGCTTGGCAAAGATTATCTCGCTGCTGGTTTTTATGATCGTGCAGAAGAGATCTTTATCAATTTGGTCAATCAAGATGACCACAGCGAAGAATCTGAGACTCAACTGATTGCGATATACCAAGTGACTAAAGATTGGCAGAAAGCCATCGATATTATCAAAAAGCTCAAGCGTAAGCGTCAGCATGAACTTAAACACGACAGCGCCCATTTTTATTGTGAGTTGGCAAACGAAGCCGAAGATGATGCGCTTAAGCTTAAGAATTTACAGTTAGCGATTAAACAAGATAGCCAGTGTGCTCGTGCCTTATTAACGCTCGCTGAGCAATATTTGAAACAAGAAGAATTCAAGTCTTGTAAACAAGCCATTGAAAAACTGCTAACAACGGATATCGACCTAGTACCGGATGCCTTGGCCATTGCTAAAGAAGCATACTTGCTGACAAACGACAGTACGGGTTATCAAGAGCTACTTAGAGAGGCGATTGAAAAGGGGGCTGGTGCAAGCGTCACCATTACCCTTGCTCAGCACATGATTGAGCAAGGCCACCCGAAGGATGCAGAGAAGTTAATTATGGAAGGTCTAATAAGACACCCAACCATGAAGAGCTTTCAGCACCTAATGAAGATGCAATTACTGCAAGCGGAAGAAGGGCAGGCAAAGAAGAGCTTATCGATGCTAGAGCAGCTTGTAGAACAACAAATTAAATATCGACCAGGGTATCGCTGCCGAGAATGTGGCTTCCCATCACACAGATTATATTGGCATTGCCCCTCCTGTAAGCATTGGGGCAGCATTAAAAGGATCAGAGGTCTAGACGGAGAGTAACCGTTAGAGCTTCTGGTTTATCAACAAAAACAGTAAAACCTACACCGCAAAGCGATTGGAGAAAGAATGACTGACAAGCCTATTTTAGTTGCCCTAGACTATGATAATAAAAATGATGCTTTGCAGCTTATTGATCAATTAGATCCAGAGATGTGTCGATTAAAAGTCGGCAAAGAGATGTTCACTTTGTTTGGGCCGCAATTAGTCACAGATATCCACAACCGCGGATTTGAATTGTTCCTTGATCTTAAATTCCACGATATCCCGAATACGGTAGCTAAAGCGGTTGCAGCAGCTGCAGAGCTGGGCGTTTGGATGACAAATATCCATGCAACTGGTGGTCTGGCAATGATGGAAGCGGCTAAGCGTGCTCTTGAGCCATACGGCGATAAAGCTCCGTTACTGATCGCAGTAACAGTGCTGACATCTATGAGCGACGACGAACTTAAGCTACTGGGTATTAATGTACCGGCATCTGAACATGTATTGCGTTTAGCTGCCCTGACTAAACAAGCAGGCCTAGATGGTGTTGTTTGTTCAGCTCAGGAATCTGCACTTTTGAAAGCCAAATTTGGTCAAGATTTTAAGCTGATTACGCCAGGTATACGTCCTGAAGGCAGTGACAAAGGTGATCAGCACCGCGTAATGACGCCATCACAAGCGTTAACTGCAGGTTCAGATTACTTGGTGATTGGCCGCCCAATTACCAAAGCGGCTGACCCATTAAAAGCATTACAGGCGATACACCAAACGATTGCTTAATTGAGTATTGCCTAGTAGGTTAGATTTATATTCGCATGACTGCTTAAAAAATCTAATTCTAAGGGAGAAGTTACAATGTTTAGCTATCAAGGAAAGAATGTTGTCGTTGTAGGTGGTACTAGCGGGATTAATCTTGCTATTGCCGTTCACTTCTCTCAAGCCGGAGCGAATGTTGCTGTGGCGAGCCGCTCCGTCGAAAAAGTAGATGCCGCTGTAGAGTTATTAAAACAAGCAAACCCTAATGGAGAACACTTAGGTGTTTGCTTTGATGTCAGGGATCTTGAGGCCTTATCAAAGGGCTTTGCTACTATTAGTGATGCCTTCTCAACTATCGATGTTTTAGTGAGTGGCGCCGCCGGTAATTTTCCGTCAACTGCTGAAAAGCTTTCCGAAAATGGTTTTAAGTCGGTAATGGATATCGATCTCTTAGGCAGTTTTCAGGTGCTTAAGCAGGCTTATCCATTAATGAGTGACACTGGTGGAGCGATTATACAGATCTCTGCACCACAGGCGTTTGTACCTATGCCTATGCAAGTTCATGTGTGCGCTGCTAAAGCGGGCGTTGATATGTTAACTAAAACATTAGCAATAGAATGGGGACGCAAAGGGATCAGGATAAATTCAATTGTCCCAGGTCCTATAGCGGGAACCGAAGGCTTTAATCGGTTAGCCCCATCAGAAGAGCTGCAGGCTCACGTTGCGCAAGGCGTTCCATTAAAACGTAATGGGCGTTGTGAAGACATTGCCAACGCGGCCCTATTTCTCGCTTCAGATATGGCCTCGTATATCACAGGCACTGTGTTGCCAGTTGATGGTGGTTGGTCATTAGGTGGGGCTGGTTCTGCAATCGCCGAGATCGGCCAATTAGCTAGACGCAACTAAGTAAGATACGAATAAAAGTTCAGTACAATTAGAGTAATCGTTAATTTAGAGATTTTTAGATATGGCAAACCCATTTCAAGAGCAGCTTCTTAAAGCTGGTTTAGTAAGTAAACAAAAAGTTCGTGACACTAAAACTCAAAAGCGTCGTGATAGAAAAGCTAAGGTCGATGATGGCTCTGAGGCGCTTAAGAAAGAGATAGCCGCGAAGAAACAAGCTCAGATTGAAAAAGACAAACAATTAAATGAGCAACGCTTTGCAGCAGCAAGCGAAAAAGGCCTAGTACGTGGACTGGTTACTGAGTTTAAAAGGTTTGCAATTTCAGCACCGAGAGATGCTGAAATTAAGTTTAACTATACCTTTGAGAATAAGATCTTTTCATTATACGTAAATGAAAAGATTCAGGGCGAATTGCTTAATGGCCATCTAGGTATTATTCGTCATGAAGAAGTTAGTTATCTTGTGCCGCATAAGTTAGCTGAGCGGGTTAACTTACTAGTACCAGAGTGGGTAGGCTATCTTTGGTCTCAGGAAGACAGTACTGAGGTCGTTGAGGAAGATGATCCATACGCAGATTATGTTATTCCTGATGATCTAATGTGGTAACCACTATTCTGTTAAACAGTGACGTTTAAAGCCGTAATGATCAACTCATTATGGCTTTTTTTTTGCCTCTTCTTAAACTAGTTTGCCTTGTTGCATGTATTTTCATACAGTAATCGTACTAGCTTATAACACCACTATATTCGTTATCGCCTATAGTCATTCCCTCGAGCCTGTCAACAAAGTCGACTGGCAACGAAATGTCTAGTATGACTATAACCAGCGCTTTAATTTGAAAAAACCAAATGTGGCTGCTGCACTGGCGAACATTAGTGCTATGGACCATGGATAACCATAGTGCCAATGTACCTCTGGTATATTCTCAAAGTTCATACCATAGGTACTTGCTATTAATGTTGGCGGGAGAAAAACTATTGCCGTGATAGAAAAAATTTTGCTAATTTTATTCTGCTGCAAACCGGTAAAACCCATGGCGGCATCCATTAAAAAGTTGATTTTTTCAAAAATAAACTGAGTATGTGGTATTAACGATGCAATGTCAGATAGCATATTATTAATATCTTTTGCCTCATCGTTAGTCAGTTCAATTTGGTTATCACGCAGTATGTAATTCAGCGCACGTTGAGTATCGAGTAGGTTTAGGCGGATCTTTCCATTGGTGTCTTCCCTGTTTGTGATCAGTTTAAACACCTTATCAATATGATCTTTTTCAAATATTTCATGGCCAACATTTTCCAGAGTGCTATAGATCTCTTCAATAAGATCGGCTAGATGGTCAACTTTCATTTTGAAGAGCTGAATGAACAATTGCAGTGGTGTGATCTGTGGAGTGGGTTCTTTTTGCAGACTGGTCAATAATGAGTCTAATAATCGTTCATTATCATCTCGAATGGTGATCAATAACTGCTTTCTAAGATTAAAGTAAATATTAACTGAGCTTAGCGTCTGGCCAGACTTTTGACTAAATAAGGAGTTTACGTGTAAACCATCTTTGTTTTGGTAAAAGCGCGAAGAAGCCTCAATTTCATTTCTATCTTCCCTATCGGGCACCTCAGCGGAGGAAAAGCTGGATAACCATAACCTTTCAGCCTCAATGGGTTGATATATATCCAGCCATAATGCTGTTTCAGGTAAAGACTCTTTAATATTGATAGTTGTAGCAGTGACTTGGTGATGTTCATAGCAATACGCAGTGATCATGTTGGCCCCATAGCAAAAGAGTGATATTAGTTGAAACTGACAATTAAATATTAGTCAATGATTGCAAAGATATAGTATTAAAATTGAATGATACTTCCCTATCAGATCGCTAAAGCTTAACTCTACAGCTGCAATACAAGGTGGAAGTAACTTGCTGTAGTTATTGTGCCTAAGTAGGCAGAAGAGAAATTTTGATTGAAGGAAATAACTTAGATGCAGATGTTGGTTTTACTAAAAGATTTATCGTGAAAAGGGTGTCATTTGCAGCTACTTCTGATAGATTTGAAACAACTGTTTAAATCTATTGTTTAAGAGCCCTATATGAACCCGTATAACGCCCCGTTAGCTGAGATGCGCTTCTTACTTGAAAAAGTCTTTGATGCACCAAAAACTTGGTCTGAAATGCCTGCAATGGCAGAGACTGTTGATATGGATACTGCTGCGGCTATTTTAGATGAAGCTGACAAGATTAGCCGAGAGCTAATCCATCCTATTAACCGCAGTGGTGATGAGCAAGGTGTACGTCACGAAGCTGATAAGGTGATCACACCTGATGGTTATAAAGCAGTTTATGACCAATATGCAGAGGGTGGCTGGGTAGGTTTATGTGGCGATCCAGAATTTGGAGGCATGGGAATGCCGAAGATGCTGGGCGTGCTTGTTGATGAGATGGCATACAGCGCTTGTAATGCATTTACGCTGTACGGCTCATTAACTGCAGGTGCTGCGCTGGCTATTCATGCTCATGGCAGTGAGGAAATCAAAGAGCAGTATCTGCCTATGATGTATAGCGGTGAGTGGGCTGGAGCCATGGATATGACTGAGCCACAAGCGGGTTCGGATCTACGTAACATCCGCACCAAGGCTGTGCCTAATGAAGATGGTAGCTACAAGATCACAGGTAGTAAGATTTTCATTACAGGTGGCGATCATGATTTAACAGAAAATGTGATTCACTTAGTATTGGCTAAGTTACCAAACACCAACGGCATTTCATTGTTCCTAGTGCCAAAAATTAAGGTGAATGCAGATAATAGTTTAGGTGATGCTAATGGCGTGACAGTGGGTTCTATTGAACACAAGATGGGGCTTAAGGGCTCGGCAACTTGTGTAATGAACTTCGATGATGCTGAGGGTTACCTGATTGGTAAACCGAACCGCGGTCTAGTGTGTATGTTTACCATGATGAACTATGAACGTTTAGCCATTGGTATTCAGGGGCTAGGTACTTCACAAGCAGCATATCAAATGGCGGCTGATTATGCGAAAGAGCGAGTGCAGGGCGTTGCAGCGGGTGGTTCTCCAACGGGGGCTAACTGCGATCCAATCCTAGTCCATGGCGATGTTAGACGTATGCTATTAACGATTAGAACCTTGACTGAGGCAGGGCGTGCATTATCTGTCTATACCGGTCAGCAATTGGATTTAGCTAAGTACTCAGAGGACCCCGATGTTAAAGCTAAGGCTAGCCGCTTTATGGGACTGCTCACACCTGTTTCAAAAGCCTTCTTAAGTGATCGCGGGCTTGACGCTGCCATCATGGCCCAGCAAGTGTTTGGTGGACATGGTTACATTCGCGAAACGGGGATCGAACAGCTAGTCCGTGATACCCGTATTGCTCAGATCTATGAAGGCACTAACGGTATTCAAGCGATTGATTTCCTCGGCCGTAAAGTCACAGGAGACAATGTAACCGCACTGTCAGAATTTATTACTGAGCAAGTGGCTAACATCAATGGATATCAACATGTTAGTGACGCAGATAAAACTCGGATACTAGGATTGTTAGAGCAACTACTCGTGGTTGCAAAACAGGTTAACGAAAACAAACTATCGCATCCAGCCCTGATTAACGCTTGTGCCGTCGATTATTTGGATGCCTTCGGTTATAGTCTTTATGGTTGCTTCTGGTTAGCAATGGTTAATGCGGCTAATGATCACGATGATGATAATTTTAAACAGCAAAAATCGCACCTTAATCGTTTCTATTTTGACAAGTTAATAGCTAAAGCAGATTTCCATTTATCACAGGTTAGCATGGGTGATGCTTCTATCATGCAGATGGATGCCGAGCTATTCTAAGCAGACTTTGCGATAAGCTAGTCCTGCAAATAAAAACGCCACTTTTAAAGTGGCGTTTTTATTTGTTATTAAAACTTGAAGATAATTTGGTCTAGTTTGTATGTCCGTTTAACTAGGGTTGACTTTTTTGAAGCATAGACTGTAAAAATAACACGTTAAAAGGTGCGACTTCGGTTTTTTTGACCGAAGGACTATGTCCATTTTCTAAGATCACAAACGCTTGGGTTAATTGTCCATCTTGTTTAATAAAGCCCGCTAAATTCGCCACTCCCATCATTGAGCCTGTTTTTGCCAACACAATTCCTTTAAGAGGCAAGCTTGTGTAGCCACTACGATAAGCTAGTGTCCCAGTTTTACCTGCGATAGGCAGTTGATCGATTAAGAAGTTAAGTTGTTTATCTTGTTTGATAAGTAGCAGTACTTGGCTAAGTTGCTGGGCGCTGAGTAGGTTATAACGAGATAAACCAGAACCATCGACGATATTGGCACTGGATAGATCGATGCCTTGATCGGTTAAGATCTGCTTCATTGCCGTGCTTCCGTTAATAAAGGAGCCCGGCACTCCGTAAATATGCTGCCCTAGACGCTTTAGCAGGCTGTCTGCGATTAAGTTATCTGATTTTAACAACATGGTATCAGTCAGATCGGAAAGGGGCTTAGATTTGTGCTGCGCAAGCAACAATGTATTGGCAGGTCTTTTACTGGTTAGCAGTACATTGCCGTTGATACTGATCCCTAAGTTCTCCAGCATATTCGTTAGGCTATTTTGCGCATAAAGGGCTGGGTCAGAGATGGCTATCGAGAGTTTTAACGGTTTTTGGCCAGCGTAGCAACCCGATAACGCAAACTGATTATTAGAGTGACGTTGTAAGCTTAATTCGCAAAAAGGAATGTCATCGACTTTGTCGAAAACAGCAGTATTTGTGATGGAAATGGGTTCGAATTGGCTAAATGTCAATTTTGACTGATTATCGGCAAGGGTTGGTGCTAACTTGGCTTTTACACAGTTTTGATTAAGGATATAGCGGGAAACTGGCGCAGCATAACAGATCCCCAAGTCATCCCAAACCCAACCAGGTGCCTGTAGAGTCTCTTGCTGATCGCCAACTAAATAGAGATTCCCCTCGATATGTTTTAAGCCTTGTTTCTGAAGCAGCTTAAATAACTGTCTTAGATCGTTTGTTGTAAGTGTTGGATCGCCATCGAACCTGAGGAATAAATCTCCCTCAATACGATTGTTTTTAATCCCGACAAAAGAATCTATCTGTGTTGTAAAGCTAAAGTCCCTGCCTAATGCCTTGGTTGCTGCAACGGCTGTTAACAACTTCATTGTACTAGCAGGGACAAATAGACGCTCTGCGTCCTTACGAAATCCTACATCAGCCTTTAAATCTTTGGCATTGTTATCAAGAGGGCTGACAATTATGGCTGTTTGAGAAGTCTTAGGTTCAATTATTTTGACTATGTTAGTTAAGTAATCATTAGCCAGCACTGGGGTTACAAACAGCATCAGGCTAAGAGTGGAGGCAATAACGCGTTTATGCAAAAGTGAGCCCTTGTTCTATGTGTAAAGATATGTGTGGCCAGCAAATAAAGAGAGCTGAACGAGCAAACTCAATCAACAAGCTTAATTAGCAAAACTCAATCGGCAAAACTCAATCGGCAAAACTCAATTGGCAAACTCAATTGGCAAAACTCAATCGGCAACTAAGTGAGCCAATACTGAGCATTAGTCTGGGCTATTGAGATCGTCTTTCTCCATCAGGCGATACAGCCTAAAAGTGACAAATAAAACCAGTCCAAAAAATAGCGGTAATACTAAAATCCCCAACTGGGCTTTAAAGTGAAATATACTCCATGCGCCTAGCAGCACGACCATTAGGGTTACCAGTGTCTTAATATTCATCAAGTTGTCCAAAGCGTAATAACTAGCACCATATTAGCAAAAGCGTGTCCATTTATCAGTGACGCTTTTGGCAAACTAAGCCTGTTTAAATATAAAAATTGATATAGATAGAGTCAGCATTTTCTGACTACTATTTTGGCGAACAGCGCAAGAACCCAGCTAAAACTGGCTCTAGAGAGGGTTATTAACAGAAAAACCTTGCTCAAAGAGACTTAAATCGGTAATTTCTATGCCCTTATCTAGGAGGATCTTTATGCCACATATAAGAGTTAGCGGAATACCTGAAGCGGCAGTTGCCACACTGAGTATCGACCTACTCAAGGCATTAGCCGATATCTGTCAGGCAAAACCAGAGTCTTTCATTCTCGATTGGATAAATAGCAATAGTTATCGTGATGGCGATCAGATCAAAGATATTGCTCAAGTCGAGGTGTTATGGTTTCCAAAAGATCCCGAAACACACCATCGTGCACAAACGGTTATCCGTGAAGCCTTACTAAAGGTTTATCCGGGGCTAAAACATGTGATTGTCATGTTTAGAGAGCTTGAACCGAGCACTTATTATAAAGATGGTCAGCACTATTAAGGAGAGAGCCTTGCTGAGTAAGCTAGGTGGCATACCGCTACAACCAGATTCGCTTTCATGGCTATTAACGCCTAAAGCGTTAAAAGCTGAATTGTTATCTCGAATTGCAACTGCAACGCATTCTATCTATATCGCAGCACTCTATTTAGAAGATGACGAAGCAGGTAGAGAAATTATTGCCGCTTTGATAGCGGCGAAAAACCAGAACCCTCAACTCGATGTCAAAGTGCTTGTTGATTTTCATCGTGCCCGTCGTGGTCTTATTGGCCATAAAGGTGACAGTGGCAATTACTTTATGTATCGCAAGGTCATTGAGGCTGCAGAGCACCCTATCGATATTTTAGGGGTACCGGTTAAGTCCCGTGAGTTTATGGGCGTGCTGCACCTTAAGGGCTTCATTATTGATGACACTGTTATCTTTAGTGGCGCAAGCTTAAATAACATCTATCTTCACCAAGATGATAAGTATCGTTTTGACCGTTATCATGTGATTGAATCTGCAGAGCTTGCTCGCAGTATGCGTGAAATGATCCAAACTTATTTGGTTAATGATGTTGCAGTTAGCTCTTTGACTCAGCCTAAAGAAACCGAGCAGCTGCCAACCAAAGCAGAGGTTAGCAGCCTCAAGCATCGCTTATCAAAAGCTGAGTATAAATATACTGAGACTCGAATTGGCAATCGCGTTACGCCGTTAGTGGGTCTTGGGCGTAAGAAAAACAAGTTAAACAGGGTGATTGTAGCAATGGTAGAGGAGTCTCAAAACTCACTCTTTATTTGCACTCCCTATTTTAATCCGCCCTATATCTTAGTTCGAGCATTAGCTAAGCATCTGCGTAATGGTAAGAAGATAGATATCGTTGTGGGTGATAAAACCTCAAACGATTTTTACATTCCACCAGAGGAAGAGTTCTCTACCATTGGCGCACTGCCTTATATGTATGAGCAGTCGCTTAGAAAATTTGCAAAACGCCAGCAATGGGCGATTGAGAATGGTCAGTTAAACATTCATCTATGGAAAGATGGCCGTAACAGCTTCCATTTAAAAGGGATCAGCGCCGACAGTAATCGCCATATGATCACTGGCAGCAATCTAAACCCAAGAGCTTGGGCGTTAGATTTGGAAAATGGCTTATTATTGCAAGACGATAATGAATGCTGGAAAGAGAAGTTTGAGCAAGAACAAGCGCACATTCTTGAACATACTGAGCGTCTGTTTCATTATAGCCAGATTGAAACGCTAAATAATTATCCTGCGCCAGTGCGTAAGATCATGAAGCGAATTAAGCGTTTGAAAGCAGATTTTCTGTTAAGACGTATACTTTAAGTATGTCGATTGACTAACGATTAAAAGCCTGCCGATGAGTAGGCTTTTTCTTTTTAAAACTTATCCACTCAGATAGTTATAATTTCACATAGACACTATTAGGTTTTAGCTAAAATGACTTTGCCAAAGCATGCGATTCATCGCCTGTATGAATACAGAAAAGCGATCTCTTCTCGGCCTTTTACCGCTAGAGGCAAGAATGTTATACGCTGCCAATCTTGCCTGTTAGCAGAAAAGCTCTGCACCTGCCGTTATCGCAAGCAAGTCGATAGTGAGCTGGCTTTTATGCTCATCATGTATGATGACGAGGTGTTAAAACCGAGTAATAGTGGTCGCTTGATCGCCGATATTATTCCAGACACCCATGCATTTATTTGGTGTCGTAGTCAGCCTAACCGTAAAATGCTTGAGATAATCAATGATCCAAGCTATCAGCCTTATGTTATTTTCCCGTCGGAATATGCCGTTGAGGGGCAGGCTGTGGTTGAGCGTGTTGAGCCATCTATGTTGGCACCAGGCAAGAAGCCACTGCTTATTTTGCTTGATGGAAGCTGGCGTGAAGCGATTAAAATGTTTAGAAAGAGTGAGTATCTGCATCAATTTCCACTTTTTTCATTCTCACCTGAATCAACCGCATCCTATGCACTTAGAAAAGGGGCGCGTGATTTCCAACTTGGCACAGCAGAGGTAGCTTCATTAGCCTTGTCAGCGGCGGGTGAAGTACAAAATGCTGCGGTGCTAGAGTCCTGGTTTGCGTTCTTTGTCGAGTCTTCCTTACACGGTCGTAGCCGTAATAAACGTGAAGAGTCGGCTTTATCCCAGCTTAAGCAAGAATACTTCGATGCCTATCAAAAGGTTTCTAATAACAAGAACTAGGAACAGAAGAGTTTACAATCGGAAAAAGAAGAAATAGATAATCTAGTAAATCAAGACGTTGAATCTGTTGTTATATACGTTATGCTTAATGTTCGATAGCAGATAGGTAAGGGCAATGGATGGCTTTAAGTAAGGTTTTGGTTTATTTAAGTTTGATTTGCTCGTTTAGGTCTGTGTTTTTTGTTTTATTAGCCTTATGCTCTGCTTCTACAATGCCGGCCAATACCTTAGATACGGCTAACAGTGAACTCTTGGCCAAAAGCCGTTATAGCGCAGGGCTAGTTTGCCAAGACAAAGGTTGGGAGTTCTGCGCCCGCTGGGCTCAATTTAGGCGCAGCCCAAGTAGTCGTATCGCATAAGTGACTTATTAAGGAGTGAACCGACTATTCGGTACTCTTACCCATCAAAAAAGCCAATTCGGCAACGTTACTGACCTGCATTTTTTGCATCACTTTCTGACGGTGTAATTCTAGAGTTCGCTGTGCAATATTAAGCTCGGCAGCAATCACTTTATTGAGCTTACCCTCTAGTACCTTTTCCATCACTTCATGCTCTCTAGGAGTCAGTGCTTCAAGCTTATCGCTTAGCGCTTCACGTGCTAGTTTACGCTGCATGTTAAGCTTTGTTTGGGTTTTGGCCTGCTCAAGTAGCACGACAAGCTTGTCACCATCTACGGGCTTTTCAAGAAAGTCTAAAGCCCCTCTTTGAATCGCTTGTACCGCCATAGCAATATTGCCATGGCCACTCAACATGATCACAGCGATAGGACTTTGAGCCTTAGTGAGGAGTGACAGTAGCGCGCTACCATCCATACCTGGCATCTGTACATCTAAGACTGCAATGCCTTCATTGTGAAGATTGACTTGATTTAAGAAACTGTCGGCGGACAGGAATCCTTGGGGTTGGAAGCCAAGCCCATTTAACATCCAAGTCAAAGAGTCTAATACCGCTTGATCGTCGTCGACTAGATATAAGTTACACAATTTGAGGCCCCTTAATAGGTAGGGTTATTGTTATGGTCAAACCTGGAGCGGCCGAGCCTTCAAGGTTATTGTTAGCTGCGATGATCTCGCCGTCATGTTCTTCGATGATCCTTTTACAGATAATCATCCCAAGACCTAAGCCGTTCTCTTTTGATGTTTCAAAAGGGAAGAATAACCGTTCTAGGGCTGTTTCGCTTAAACCAGTGCCATTATCTTTAAATACAATAGAAGCCTGCTCAGCTTGCTTAGAGAGCGTTATAGATAGACAAGGCTCCTTAGTTTGAGCCATGGCATCGAGTGCATTACGAATAATATTAACGAATACTTGTTGTAAAAGACTCGGATCGGCTTTAAGGCTAACCACTAGGCTATTTAAGTCTGGAGTCAGCTGTATTCGGGAAAACTCGGCGGCCATTAGGCTGAGCGTATCTTCTAAAACCTGATTTAAACAACACTCGGTCATCACACTAGGTTGTTGGCAGAAGTGCCTAAAGCGCTTAATGGTCGATTGAGCCCTATCGACCTGCTGAATGGCTTTATTCATGGCCTCTTTAAGCTCGACTTGATCATCAGACAGGCGATAAATACAACCCTGAGTGAGATAACGGATCCCTGCTAAGGGTTGATTAAGTTCATGGGCGATGCCTGACGCCATTTCACCAGTCAACAAGACGCGTTGAGCCTTATAAAACTGCTTTGTTTGCTCTAGTAGGGCTTTTTGTGTTTGAGTGTGTAGTTCAACTTCTGCCTTAAGATCTCGTGTGCGCAGCACTACAAGTCGCTTTACTCTAAGGTGATGAATATAACCGAATAACAAAATTATTGCGGCGACAACAGCCCAGGGCAGTGCACTCTTAAAAATAGAGGTCCAATTGGTGACAAATGGCCATTGCTGTAACTGTTTCAGCAGTTTAAAAACATGGCTATCGTTTACCGTGGCAGACCACGAGTCATAGCGGCCTTGTGTTGCTGCATGATCTATGGGTTTTATTGAAAGTAACGAGCGTACGACTTCAGTTGCTAAGCGATGATCTGTCTTGCCAAGTTTGGAAAAAGAGTAATAGGGATATAGCTCGCTTGAGGTTTGACATTGAAAGCTAGGTGCGTCTTTAGCGAGCACGACTTGCAGGGCCTTAGCCGCAATCTCGCCTTTTAATATCGCATTCTCAAGCACACAAGTGGGCAGAATTGCTATATCAGCTTTACCGTCAACTATCAGTGACAATAACTTTTGCTGGGGAAACCCAACAAAATTCAACTGTTTAAAATCATTGAAGGGATTTAAACCGTTATGGGCCATTTCGCCGGCAAAAATTTGAAAGCCACCGAATGCTTGTTTATCAGTTGAAATTGCTCTGAGGGTCTTTAAATCATCTAGATTATCAACTTGCTCGTGCGCCCGCATGATCAATGCTGAGCCTACCGATTGCGTAGGGTGCTTATTACCTCGAGGAACCAGTGTGAGAAGACTACTTGTCCCAAAGTCTTTTTTATAGCTAACACCGGTTAACGCATTAGTGATTAAAAAATCTAATTTTCCCTGTGCAACATCGGCGTCTAATTCGCTCGGTGTCAATGCGACCAATTCAAAAGGCGTGTTTAAGTCTGCTGCGATTCTATCTATTGTCGGTTGCCAGCGCTTTTCTACGTTCTCTGGATGAGTAAATGCCAACACTCCGACACGAATTGGGACTGAGTCTTGAGCAAAGCTATAGCATGCCTGGAAACAAGAGAGAGTAAGGCAACTCAGTGCTAAGAAAGGGCGTAGTTTGGATATCATCATTGAGTATGTGAAAGAAACACCTGGCTATTATGACCTTCTTATAGATAAATGTAGTAGTAAAAACTGGCGTCGGGTGAAGTATGTCACATATTTTACTTGGATGCGGAAAACCACTACATATCAAATTTAATCAACTCATTATAATAAATGAGCTTGATAAACTATGTGTTTTTAATTAAATAGTGGATTATGATAATACTGAATTAAATTTGTCACAATTTAATTCAGTATTATTTGTTGCAGGGATTGCGACTTATATTCGGTATTTCACGAAACTTTTAAATTTCATTCACATGTTCCGTGAAAAATTCAAGTTCAATGTAGAGTGGAACAAGAAAAGTTAGAGACTCATTCGGTAATCTTTGAAGTTGTTACTCTCTTTTTTATCACCTGCTGCATTTAAATACCATATCGCTTCGACATCGTTATTATGGTTAGTGTAGTTAATAGCCTCGTTAAGTGGCATTAAAAACAATGCAGTGGAAATTATGTCTGCATAGATCTGATTATCATTCATCACTATGGTGGTCGAGATCCCCGCTTTCTTTGGGTATAAGGTTTTAGGATTAATAATATGATGGTATTCTTGGCCATTAACACGATAGTATCTTAGATAATTTCCGCTCGATACCACAGTAATATCTTTACCTGTAATCACTTCATGAAATTGACCTGCAAAACTTTGGCATTGCTCGAGTGAGTTATTGTACTTCTTACACACTGGATCTTCGACTGCAGTTGTAAACTGGCGCCCTTGTGGATGAAGCCCGTAATGGCGAATGTTGCCACCTGCATTGATCATAAAATTGTCTATACCATCATTTTTTAATTGGCGGTAAACCATCTCTGCCATCCAGCCTTTGGCAATCCCCCCCAGATCTATGCTCATACCAGCTTGCATTTTTATAGTATTGTTAGCTACATCTAGATCAATATTATTGATGTTAATGAGTGGCTTGGCTGCATTAAGTTCAGCATCCGTCGGGATATTACACTTGTCTTGTGATTTACGCTCGCCTTTACATTGTGCCCTGTAACCTCGCCAGATATCGATCACAGGTGACAAGGCTATGTTGAAGTAACCATCCGTTTTATCATGCCAATCAATGCTGGCTTTAATCAGTTGAGTCAACTTAGGATCCAGATGATGAGTCTTTTCCGGCTCATTATTAATACTCTTAATATTAATTACATGGGGATAGGTACTGTAGTTTGATGCTAAGTAATGGTATTCCTGTATCACTTTTAGTGCATTGCAAAGTGCTAGATTTATATTCGAATTATTTTTGTCATATATATTGATGCTAATTGAGGTGCCAAAATATTTTAACGTTGTTAAATTTGTGACCCCTTGGTCAAGAGTAATTGTGGCATTACCTTCACATCGATATGGTTGACCTTGAGTATCAACCTTAATGATTTCGAAATCTGGTGCTGGTGGAAGTACTGTTACCGCAGCTTTATTTACAGAGACTTGGGTTTCAGTGCGATGCTCTTCAAAACCAGCTTGACTAACGTTAGTGGCTGTTAGTAAAAGCAATAAAGGGTAAATACGTTTCATAATAAAGCCTAAGAATGTCGTTATTATTAAATGAATATCATATTGATGAAGAATAATGTTCATCAATAATCGGTAGTGTTAACTGTGTCAAATAAATAGTACGCAACTTAACGTATTGCGGTTTTCCGCAATTGTGAAGAATTATAAACCTTCTATTCTGACCTCAATGAAATAACACTCGAAGGCTGACAGAATGAAAAGCTCAAAAATATTCAATAAAACACTCGTTAGTAGCGCCGTATTATTTGCCACTATGACCCTTGCTGGTTGCTCTAGCACCATGGAGCAGGCTAAATACGCTGATGGTACTCATGATGTGTCTGCTAAAGGGAAAAAGGGCTTAATCACCTTAACCGTTGAAGTTAAAAACGGTCATATTATCGATATTAAGACTAAGTCTCATAATGAAACAGAGTCTCTTTACCTAAATGCCGAACGCCTATTATCAAAGGTTGTAACTAACAATGGTCATGAAGGTATTGACGCCGTTTCAGGGGCAACTTACTCATCTAATGGAATTTTAAAAGCAATCAACAGTCTTCCAAGAGCCGACGGTAGCCAAGTTGAATATGTAGCTGTGGGGGCAAAAGAGGAATCTGGTGATGACAACTTTAAACTCAAATGGTCTATTCAGCCTCAACTTGGTCTATTGAAAGGTGATTATTACTACGAGGAAGCACGTTTTCGTCAAGGTCACATGGGTAGTGTCTCTATCGTTACCGAGATAAATAACTCAGATAATGTGATTTTTGCTGAGTTTAACGAAAGTGGCCGACCAAATTATTACACCCGTTTATACCAAGATGTGCCTAAGCGTATGTCGGAATACAACTTCTCTATGGGTAAGAAGAAGGGAACTGCCTGGGTTCAATCGGCGCTTACCATGGAGAAGCTCATGGTTGAGCAAGACAAGTTGACGTTTGATCTTAACCCAGACTTTGATCCTTCACTTGGCAATAAGTTAAAAGAACCTAATCGTCTTAAGTATGCAGGTATCGA
The DNA here is from genome assembly GCF_000018285.1 of Shewanella pealeana ATCC 700345. Classification (NCBI taxonomy): domain Bacteria; kingdom Pseudomonadati; phylum Pseudomonadota; class Gammaproteobacteria; order Alteromonadales; family Shewanellaceae; genus Shewanella; species Shewanella pealeana. Next base: position 2,532,283 of record NC_009901.1, read on the forward strand.
TGTTGTTGCAGGCGCCTCAAACAGTATTCAGCAATCTATGGTGCCATTAACCGCTAAAATTCACGCAAATATCAACGGCAAAGGTACCAATGAAAGATTCTATCAACACGCCGAAAAGCTTGTCGATGCCAAAGGTAACTGGACAGGCGTGACCGCCATGTTACGTCTAGTGGTGGATACAGAGACTAAACAAATTACCAAAGCTCATTATGATGAAGTATTTGCCGACGAAAAAGCGCAGATTAAAGATGCTTCGCAGAAGAAGTTTTACCGTCAATCTAAGTATGAATCTATCAACTACGTAGAGCCTGCTCGCATTGGTTTCAATGTGATGATCGATGGGTTGAACGCTCATCTACAGCAAGGTGGCTCACTGTTTTTAATCGATGATTTACCTGCAACAGGTGATACCGGCAGCTATGCCGCTACTGGATTCACCAAACGTTCGAACTCTTGGGATAACTACTTGAAGCAAGCTGAGATCTTGTATAAAGAGATGCGCCAAGACGGAATGATCATTGAGCATAAGAAGCAATAATTCAGCTCTAGTGTACGGCTCCTAAACGCCTTAGCGCTAGGGAGTCGTCAGCCTTCCTATTTGATAAAATATTGAGAGAAGATGATGAAAACAATTAAATTAACATTGCTTGCCGCTGCAGTATTAGCTTCACCAAGTGTTATGGCAGATGCCTATAAGTTCTATGGTCGTATCGATTACTCGGTGACTCACTCAGACAGTGGTAGTGCGACTCATAGTGGCAAAAGTGGCACTATTTTAGAGAACAACTGGAGCCGTTTAGGTGTTAAAGGTGATGCGGCGCTGAATGAAGAGTTTACCGTGTTTTACCAAATTGAAGTTGGTGTAAACGGTGCTAGTGAGGGCAAAAGCAATAACCCATTTTCAGCGCGTCCTACTTTCCTTGGTATTAAACACTCTACAGCAGGTCAGCTAGCAGCCGGCCGTATTGATCCTGTATTTAAGATGGCGAAAGGCACGGCCGATGCAATGGACATGTATTCGCTAAAGCATGACCGTTTATTTGCAGGTGATAAACGTTGGGGAGATTCTCTTGAGTATAAAACCGTTAAATGGAACAAGCTTCAATTTGGCGCAAGCTACATTCTAGAAGATAATTACTATGACGAAGATGATGTACGCCGTGACAATGGTAACTACCAAGTTGCATTAACCTATGGTGATAAGCTTTTCAAAACTGGCGATTTATATCTTGCAGCCGCATATACCGATGGCGTTGAAGACATCAAAGGTTTCCGCGCTGTTGCTCAGTACAAAATTGACAAGCTAATGTTAGGTACTATTTACCAAAGCTCTGAAATCGTTAATCCAAACTTAGATAACTGGCAGCAGCGTGATGGTGATGGTTTTATTGTTAGCGCTAAATATCAGATTGATAAGTTAACACTTAAGGCTCAATACGGTCAGGACGACTCTGGAACGGGTAAAATTGCAGGCCGAGTTTATAGTCAATTAGGCGCAGCAGCGACTGAAGTGCCTGAGGTCTCTCAATGGGCTATTGGTGCTGAATACCGTCTTTCTAAATCAACTCGTGTTCATACTGAAATCGGTCAATTTGATGTGAAACAATATTCAGATTTTGATGACACGATTGCTAGTGTTGGCTTTAGAATCGATTTCTAATCGGGACTTTTGATAGCCCTTATTGATAGAAAATAGTTAACCTGATGGTAGATGTAGACTGTTATTGTTAATCATAATTCTTGAACTAAAAGTTCATATCTGCTTAGAAGAGCAGCTCCCAAGGAGCGTACAAGGATGTACGTTCTACTGCCTGTAAAACTTCAATTTCCTACACACTTCTTTGTTAAGCTATGCATTATTTTGCATATAAAAGCGCGTAAGTTAAAAATATCTCGGGGTTATATTTTTGTAATCGCCTTTTTATGCAATGAGGTGCATACATGCATTGCTCTAACTTTTGTGATACTTGATTAAATAAATAGTTTATTTTCCTACTTTTAAAGACTTAACTAACAGTATTTTTATACAGACTTTGGTGCTGATATAATGATCGATAGCGATGTGTAGACAAAAAAATTAGCAAGATTTAGAACGAGAGTAGTGGGTAGGTAGAGCAAGATTTTGAATAACCTCTAGAATATTTTAGCCGTTAAACGCCTAGTTTCGAAGCTTTTATGCCATCCAATTAACGTATTTATAAGCTCGTTGCTGTGGTAAAACTCATGTATCATAAGCCGTCTTTTAACTCTATCGAGTCAATCTCATTGCAACTTATTCCTACAGCAGCTGACAATTTTATTGCGCCTCCTTGTTTTGAGGAGATCACTATTCTGTTTCAAGATGAGCACCTGTTATTAATCAATAAGCCCTCTGGTTTACTGTCTTTATCAGGTAAGAATCCAGCGAACCTTGACTCTGTTCACTATCGATTAGTTAAAGATTTTCCCGATTGCACCTTAGTGCATAGATTAGATTTGGGCACTTCGGGCATTATGGTGATAGCACGAAACAAGACGGTTAATGCGCTTTTGTGTAGGCAATTTAGTGAACGCTCGGTATTAAAAGCTTATACAGCATTGCTGCTTGGCGAGATTAAAAATGAAGATGGATTTATTGATGCGCCAATTGCGAAGGACAAGCCAAACTTTCCATTAATGAAAATTTGTGACAAAGAGGGTAAACAGGCTCGCTCTTTGTATAGAGTTTTAGCTAAAGAATCTTGTGCAAGCCTCGATGAAAAAACTCAGTTACTTAATAACAAACGTGAACATATAGCTGATTCAGTTGCTGTTACTAGAGTTGAGTTTATTCCTGAAACCGGTCGAACTCATCAATTACGGATCCATAGCCAGTACTTTGGTCACCCAATTATCGGCTGTGATCTTTACGGCTCCGACTTTTCTTATCGACTGGCATCAAGGTTGATGCTGCATGCAACACGGCTTGAATTTGATCACCCCATCACAGGGGAAAGGATAGTGGCAAATAGTCCGTGTCCATTTTAGTTTTTCATAAAACTAAAACTTAAACTTAAAATGAAGCGACCTAACAATCAAAACAAGTATTAATCTTTAGGTTTTAAGTAGTGTCGCAATGATCTTGGATCTGTATGCCCAGTTCTTGCCATGATGTAGAGATGGTCTTTATCATTTTCATGGAGCTGGGTAACACAACCGCTTCGTAAACTATGGGCTCCATAGAATCGAGAATTGAGTCCCGCCTTATCACAGTATTTTTTTATCATCTGATAAATGTCATCCCCCTTTAAAAAACCCTTACCTATTTTTTCTTGAGTGATCTGATACTCTCTAACTGAGTTGCCATCACGGCTAAGTGATCTAAACAGGTGTCCCTGTTTAATCTTGGTGGCGTCGAGCCATTGTTGAACGGCATCATAAGCAGAAAATAGTTCTTGTTTAGGGAGATCTTTCCACTCCCTTTGTCCCTGCTGGTTACTCTTTGAATAGGGTACCCGAACCTTTAACTTCTCTCTTAAAAAACTAATATGCTCAATTCTGACTTCTGCTAATTCTGAACGTCTAAATCCACCTTGCAGGCCAAGCTGTAAAATAGCCTTATCTCGTAAACGAGTTAGCTCTTTTGGTTGTTGATCAATTACGGCCAATAACATCTCCAGTTCGTCATAGGTGATCGGTTGCTGATCATAGTCAGAAACATGTCGATATTGGTTACGCATCAGGCCGCGCATCACTCGGATCACCAGTGGATGTTCAGTCGGTGAGTGCAATGCGGCTTGAATATGAAAGAAACGGATTGCCGCCAAACGGGTGTTGATTGTTTGTTTTGATAGCTGGTGGCCATTCTTTTCCTGGTAGAGCTCTTTTTGATGACCGATAAAAGAAATCACACTGCGAGGGTCTGCGGGCAGGGGACTTAGATTATGTTGATCGCAGTAATTCTTGAAAATGGTAAAACTGGAACGATAGACTCGGCGAGTGTTAGCAGAGATCTCATATTGGGTTTCACCAGCCGCACTTTTGTAATCATCTAAGATTGAGATAGGAAGTTGCTGCTCTTTGAAGAACTTCTCATTGTGATCAAACTGAGAAGTTCGACTCTCTGCTAAGCCAGAATTAAATCGAGTCAGAGCACTCTCGCCATCAACAATAGCGACCTCTTGAGGAGCATTCTCTATCAGATCTGAGTCTTCGATTTGTGAAAAGCCCTCTATTTCAGGAAAGTTTTGCTCAGAATTCATCTTTAGATCTTTGGCCTTAATCTGTAAAAGTGACGTTAAATCCAGCATTTAACGGCAGGTATTCTACTTAAAAACCCTTATCCCTACCAGTGATAATCGTCATTATCACTGGTAGAGCGGGATTAAATACTTTTTGATTAATTTACCCACAGATATCATGCGGGAGGGGAGGTTTTTGAGTGAATATTAAGCGGTATTGTCATGAGTTTTTATACCGCTATCTTTTATTAATTAGCTATCAATGTTGGTGAGAGCAGTATTAATAAAAGACTGGTTAAACCATTTAATATGGCGGTAAGCATATAAGATCGTAGGAGCCCCTTGATCCTGTGTTGATATAGGTGAGTTTTGTAACCCAGTTTTAGACGTATTTGGCTGAAGGCGCTGCTAAGCAAACAAATCAGTAGAAAATCTAACTGCGCTATATTTTGTTATTTGCCTATCAAGTATAGCCACATCTATATTGGTATTTATATGGTACAACCATTATATTGGTTTTTTAGATTGATTATTTCAGAGATTCTGGAATATTTAAACGGCTATTTGAATTGAAGTTGAATGCTGCAGGTTCATCTATAGGAGATACTGCAAAATTGACATGCACATTTAAATTATTATGGTGACACCATTTTATTGTTTAGTTTTGTACTAAAGAAACCAGATTAAAAATATGCTAGCGTAACTAGTAACTTAACTATAGCAGTAGCATGTCCATCAATAATATATATGGTTGAACCATACTTTAAAAGTGTTACTATACTGGCATTCAAGTATAGTGAAATGAACTTGCAGTCGAATATTAATAGTGAATAAAATGAAAATAGAAGCAGAGAGTGCAGGCAAGGGTTGGCATTATCATCAAGCAAAACCAACAGCGGGCCGAAAATTAAAACTGCTTGAAGGCGATGAATTGGTTGCAGCTTTACCATTGATCTACCGACTCATACCTCTGACTGAAATAGCAAAAAGACAAGATTGGTTCTTTGAGTTTGAGTGTCAAACAGAACGAGAAAATCTTTATATTGAGCTTAGCGAAAGCTTGTCGACACTGAATCAAACCCGCAAACAAACGACAGGGCTAGAAATTGCGCTAACACAAACCAACTTGTTGCTTAATCGCTACTTTAGTGATTATGGGTGGCGAATGGTTCGCAAAGAACTATCACAGATAAAGAAGCGTAAGAAGAAGTCCCATATTGAGATAGGCAATGATCTTGTTATTAAACTCAAGGAGTTTATGGCATTAAATCAAATTGATACTTTTGACCAAGCTATCGATCATCTATTGAGTGAGTACCCAGATTCAACAGAATAGCCATGGGCATAGTTAATTCGTCTCGGTAACGGTGTTAATTTTTAGTTTTACATATTAACACCGTTAAGCCACTAGGCTTAGTGGTCTTAAATACTTTTAAAAGGTTTACTCTCAGCTATGGAGTGATCAGACTTGTGTAGCCAAGGTTATCCTGTATTAAGTTTACCTAAATAGAGTCTAATGCTCGTTGTGTAATTTGCTGACTAAACCGATTTCGTTTTTGATGGTTAGGAGCCCAACCTACTAGGAAGCGCTCGAAGTCCGCCCAGGCTATATCTACCAGCTTTTGCCACTCTTTAATGACTAAAATTGGATCTATTTGAGGCTGATATAAGCTTAATGCTTGGGTTAACTGATTGAAATATTCATTCACTAATTGTGCAAAGTTAGTCGCGCACTCCTTCTCAGACAAACAGCTGCCAATAAGATAAATAAGATCTTTTACGCCAACACCACTGCCCACGTATTGAAAGTCGACCGCAGCAACATCCGTAAACCCCGCATTGAAACAAAAGTTAGCCACCTTGGCATCACCGTGAATTATGGTTTTATATTCACAATTATTCAGTAACTTATCGATTTTGCTCGCCTTTGTTTTAAGAGGTGATTCCGGCATCACTTGCCACTCTTCCTGTCGAGTCGATAGGTGCCAGTAACTCCCTATAGCCCAAAGCTCATCAGATGACAATGCTGTTGAATGCGATAAAAATCTTGCATGAAAATGCGCTAGCCAACGCAGGCATAATTTGATTTGTTTGACAGAAAGGCTAGAGGCGCGAACAGAAAAGCCTTGGATATCGAGATCAGACATTAATATTAATTGGCTTGCCTGTCCGGACTCTGTAAAACGGCACTCTCCTAAAAATGTAGGGACCAAGCAGGTATCATTGCAGAGCTTTGCCCAACGTTTATAAAAATTCACTTCCACCTGATAAGAATTAAGCTTTCTGCGATGGGAGGCCGAAGTTGACCAGCCTCTTGGATGCTGCGCCTGATTAGGAGGACAGATATGTTTGACTATAAACTGACTAATCCCAAACCGATTTACTAAATGTTGCGAGGTAAACTTATATCTAGCAATCTCACCATATCCAGACCAAAGTGATTGAATAATTTCTATTTTTTCAAAACTAGAAGAGTCAAAGAAATCAGACAAAACAGCTTCAATCGATCTGTTATTTAAATCCATTCATTTACCTTAGTGAATATTTGTTCAAGTGTCAGACAGGTAGAACGCTGTACTATAATTGATATAAAGCAGTTATCAAAACAGAGTATGTTTGAACAGTTTAAGCATGTTGACTTTAGCAACATCTTATCAATAAAGAGGAAGCATTGAATGAGACGTCATATATTAACCCTTGGCCTACTGTTACTCCCCGTTAGTGCTATGGCAAATATTATTGTCGATAAAACTGGTGTTGATGAGAAAGACTATGTGTACGATCTCCATCAATGCACTGAGATGTCGACTCAAGTCGAGCAAAAACAGACTGAGGGAAGTGCCATCGGCACAGCTGCTAAAGGCGCTGCAATTGGCTCTGCTGGTAAGGCGATAGCAGGAGGCTCAGGTTCTGAAGGCGCAAAACAGGGCGCTGCGATTGGTCTGGGTGTCGGAGTGCTGTCTAAAGGCAGAGAAAGAAGAAACAATAAAGACACCTACGCCGCCGAACAACAAACAGTGATAAAAAATTGCATGACAAATAGAGGTTACGTTGTACTCAACTGATAGATTACGTTCTGATTGACTTGAATACGGATTAAATCAGCGAGTAAGCTTTGAGTGTTTAAGTAACCGTATTTTAGTCAGCTTGTCAGTAGCCGATAAACTAGGGTCCGTTACAGTTTGAGCTCCTGTGTATGAGAGTCTGTAGACAGACTCGTTAATTGAATAGCAAAAGGCTAAGCGAAATGTGCTTAGCCTTTTTTGTCCTTAACGGGTGGGGGGAATTGCTATTACTTGTATTAGTTATATTAGTCCGCTAAATCCACCTTTAGCCAAGATGATTCATTATCAAATAAAACGGACTTAACTTTGCCTTTTCCTTCGACATTAACCAAATTTATCTGAGCAGGCCAAAGCTCTTGTAACGCACCATTTGAGATATTTAGCCCAGTTAAGCCTTTTGGAATAGGGCTTTGTTGATATATCCAGAGATATTTACCGTCTAACTCTGTTCCAATAAAAGATAACGGGATATTCGTGCCGTTATCCTGTTTTAAATCAAACTGAAGTTGAACATAATCAGCAAATGTCTGTTGAGTTTTTGCGTTACTGAGAATATCAGCTCTCGGGTCAAATAGAGCCTTTACTGCATGTTCGGCATCATGCAGATAGAATTTATGCATGATCTCTATTTGCTGCGTTCTATGATTAAACTTAATACTTGTGACCGCGGTTTTTTGCTGATGACCGTACGAATAGCTAGACATAATAAAGCAAATTAAACCGATGAAAAAACGCTTCATGCTTACGCTCCTTTACCATTAGTTGAAGGGCCATCTTCAGCATCATCTTTAATTTCAGTCTTAATATCCTGCATGATATCACGCTTAAGTTTGCTCTTGCTCTTCTCCTTTTTGAAGGCTTCTATACGCGAGGGAATGATCCGTCTTGGAAAGTAGTTATTGTTTAGTTCTACGTCCGCGGTTTGCCAACTTGGGTCAATTTCTATCTCTTTAAGCTCTTTATCTGTCACGATTAATTTATTAACAATCGTTGGACTGCGACGCCAGATCTCTGCAGGAATGTTTAGCTCTTCGACAGTACCGTCTGTATAAGTTAGCTGTAACAGAATTGGCATCACTAACCCACCATGGTTTGAGAATTCCAACACGTAATAGTTTTTGTCTTCTTTCACCGCACGCTCAATGACTTTTCTCTCCCAGTTTTTTAGTTTATTAAGGAATTTATTATATTTATTCCTTTCCTTGTTGGTTACGGTAAATTGGTCATTTTCATCATAAAAATCAGTTATATCATCATTCAGTTCAACCCAGGTTTTAATGCCTTCTTCTTGGTTCTTAACAATGGCCATTGGAGTCGGCTTATCCTGTTCAATTTCACGCTCTCGCTTAAAGTCGATATCAGGATCCTTACTGGTCATGTTGAGCTTATAGACTCTATCTATGCTTAGATCTACATGATCCGTAGAATAAAACCAACCACGCCAGAACCAGTCAAGATCGACACCAGATGCTTCTTCCATTGTTCTAAAGAAATCCGATGGAGTAGGGCGTTTATACTTCCAGCGGGTGGCATACTCTTTAAAAGCAAAATCAAACAGTTCACGACCTAAAATGACCTCACGTAAAATATTAAGGGCGATAGCTGGTTTAGTGTACGCATTAGGCCCGAATTTTAAGATACTGTCAGACTGCGTCATGATCGGGACTTGAATCGAGGATTTCATGTATTCGATGATGTCTCTGGGCTCTCGCGCCCAATTAGAATCAGTTTCCCATTCTCGAACCGCAATGGATTCTACGAAGCTATTTATCCCCTCATCCATCCAAGTCCATTGGCGCTCATCTGAGTTAACTATCATGGGGAAATAGATATGGCCAATCTCGTGGATCACAACTCCAATAAGAAAGCGCTTTTCGGATAAGGTGTAAGTGCGTGTACCGTCATCTTGAAGCTCTGTACGAGGGCCGTTAAAGGTGATCATCGGATACTCCATTCCACCGACTGGCCCGTTGACTGATTGTGCTGTTGGGTAGGGGTAATCGAAGGAATATCGAGAATAAACTTTCATGGTATGAATTACTGATTCTGTGGAATATTTCTTCCATAAATCACCGCCTTCCTTAGGGTAGAAAGACATCGCCATGACAAGTTCTTGCTCAGCTCCTGGCTGTTGATATCCTTTAGCGTCCCACATAAATTTACGAGATGACGCCCAGGCAAAGTCTCGCACATTTTCAGCCTTAAAATGCCAGGTCTTTTCGCGAGTCGTGCCTTCGGACTCGTTTTCTAAGGCCTCTTCCTCGGTAACAATAAATACCGGACGCTTACTGGTCTTAGCTTGATCGAATCGTTTTCGTTGAGTGGAAGTAAGCACAGCTTTAGGGTTTGCTAGATAGCCTGTAGAAGCAACGATATGATCGGCAGGAACGGTGATTTCTACGTCATAATCACCAAACTCTAGGGTAAATTCACCGCTACCTAAAAAGGCCTTATTGGTCCATGCTTCATAATCTGTATAGGCGTGAAGCCTTGGAAACCATTGGGCGAGTTGAAAGATATCGTTGCCACCTTCACGTTTATCTTCAGTAAAATGCTCATATCCTGAACGGCCGCCAACAGCCTTCTGTTCGGTAATATTGTAGCCATAATCTAATGAGAAGCTGATTTTGTTACCTGGTTTAAGTGGCGTTAGCAAATCGATACGCATGTTGGTGCCGACGACTGTGTAGCTAAGTTTATTGCCGTCAATTGTGATATTACCTATCTCATAACCCACATTGTTATCATCGAGAAATTGCTGTTTACGTAAGGTGTTTAAGCTGATTTTGGTGGGGTTGCCATTAACACTGTTTGCTAGTTCTTTAGGGGTAGAGAAGGTTCTAGTTTTGCTAGCGATAGAATCTGACTGATAATAGTTTTGGTCGAGTTGTAACCATAGATACTTGAGGGTATCAGGCGAGTTATTAGTGTAAGTAATTGTCTGTGTGGCATCAATTCTTCGCTTTTTTTCATTTAATCGGGCATTAATTTGGTAGTCAACTTGCTGCTGCCAGTATTCATGGCCAGGTTCGCCTGCAGCGTTTCGGTATACATTGGCTGTCGGTAAACTTTCATCTAGTTGCCTAAATTTATCTTCGAACTCGCCTTTTGATTGTTTAATCACCGAAGCATGTGTACTAAGTGTGATGACTGCAAACGCTGACACTATAAGTCGAGATGAACTTGTTAATTTTTTCACTGAATCTGTTCTCTTGTTATTGTTTTTAGCTGGGTAGAGTGATTACAAACTGAGGTTTGCCTGAGTACCCTCACGGCAATAGTATACAATAGACAATATTGAGCTTGTCATGAAATTTAACTACTGTGTAACTTTTCATGTTGAGTCGTTTTTGTTAAATAATCGCCAACTTCTTGCAACACTGAACTAGACTGAGCGAATATAAGGCGATGAAGCTTAGTGAAGGTAACCAAATGACTAAACACGCATTGATTACGGGTGGTAATCGTGGAATTGGACGAGCGTTCGTAGAACACTATTTAAAAGCTGGTTGGAATGTTACAGCTTGTTGTCGAGATCCTAAAAGGGCGGTTGAACTGTCGGTATTAAAATCTGATTATGAGCAACTAAAAGTTATGTCACTGGACGTCAGCCTTTCAGAGTCAATTGCTATCTTAACCAAAGAATTGGCCGGAACTCCGATCGATTTACTAATTAATAATGCAGGGTATTATGGTCCTAAGGGAGTCGAGTTTGGAAGCTGTGATGCTAAGGAGTGGGGTAAAGTCATTGAGGTTAACACTATTGCACCATTGATGCTTACAGAAGCCTTGTATCAAAACCTAAAATTAGTGGGCAACCCTGTAGTCGCCTTTATTTCCTCTAAAGTCGGCAGTATGGAAGATAATACCAGTGGTGGTGGCTATTACTATCGCTCATCCAAAGCGGCGCTTAATTCTGTGGTAAAGAGTTTATCTATTGACTTGAAAGATGACGGAATAAAATGTGTTGCTCTGCATCCAGGTTGGGTACTGACAGCAATGGGAGGCCCTAAAGCACTTATCGATACCGACATGTCGGTTAAGGGCATGATGGCAGTAATAGGTAAGTTAACATGGGAACAAAGTGGTGATTTTTACGACTACCAAGGAAAACCAATACCTTGGTAGTTTCAATTTGGGTGGGACTCGGTGGTTGAGTTTAGGGGAAACTGGCATTTTAAATAGCGTAAATTATAATTAACTCGACTAATCTACTCAGAAAACAGGATTTTTGATACCCTGTATAAATAAGTTGTTTCACCGTGACTTCAGACGTTTATCGCGTTTAAAAACCGCGATAGATGTCTCAGTTTTCAGGATTTTAGAAAAAATTCTATCCGTAAGCAGAAAATAACTAAAATTTAGTTTGCATCTGCTGAAAAAAGGAGTACTTTCGCGCTCCTTAATTTAACTTAACTGGAAGAATTGTAATGAGCGACAATAAGTTTATTATCGGAAGTGAAGAGTGGTGTGCATTCCCAGCTCTTGGTGTTCCTGCAATTAAAGCTAGAGTAGACTCTGGCGCCAGAACGTCATCAATCCATGCTGTAAATATCCGTCCTTTTAAAAGAGAAGGCGAGCCATGGGTTTCTTTTGAACTTCATCCGATACAAAACAGTCGCAAGATCATTCTCAGATGTGAGAGTAAGGTTGTTGATCGCCGTAATATTAAGAGTTCTAACGGTGAATCAGAGAAACGTTATGTTATTGCATCTGTTATCCAGTTAGGTGGTAATGCATGGGAAGTTGAGTTGACCTTAACTAACCGTGACAGCATGGGCTACCGTATGCTGTTAGGTCGTGAAGCGATGAGCAACAAGACCTTGGTTGACCCATCAGAATCATTTTGTTTAGGTGAGAAGGGCGACCTAGAGGTTGAGCAACTTTACGGTGTTAAAACAGCTAAGAAAAGTGGTCTTAAGATCGGATTGCTAGCCAGTAACCCAGACTTGTACAGTAACCGCCGTATCATTGAAGCCGGTGAACAGCGCGGCCACGAAATGGTATTCTTAAATATCAGCCAATGTTACTTGAAGCTAGATGCGTCTTCGCCAGAAGTTCACTATCGTGGTGGCAGAGTTCTTAATAACGTTGATGCGGTTATTCCACGTATTAGACCAAGCATGACCTTCTACGGTTGCGCGTTGACTCGTCACTTTGAAAGTTTGAATATCGAAGCGTTAAACACTTCTGATGCGATTACTCGCTCAAGAGATAAGCTGTTTTCGCTGCAGTTATTGCAAAAGAATAACCTAGATATTCCAACGAGTGGTTTTGCTAACTCGCCTGTTGATACTAAAGATCTTATCGATATGGTTGGCGGCGCTCCGCTTATCGTTAAGTTGCTGGAAGGTACACAAGGTAAGGGCGTTGTCCTAGCGGAAACAACTAAAGCAGCAGAGAGTGTAATTAACGCATTTAAATCTCTGCGTGTTAACTTACTTGTGCAAGAGTTTATTAAAGAAGCTCAAGGTAAAGACTTACGCTGTTTTGTAATTGACGGTAAGATTGTTGCGTCAATTGAGCGTACAGCCGCTCCTGGTGAGTTCAGAGCTAACATTCATATGGGTGGTAGTGCATCAATCGTTTCAGTGAGTGCTGCAGAAAAACAATTGGCGATTAAAGCAGCCAAAACTATGGGTTTACGTGTTGCCGGTGTTGATATTATTCGTTCTAGCCGAGGACCTCTATTACTAGAGATAAACTCTTCACCAGGACTTGAAGGTATTGAATCTGCTACAGGTATTGATATCGCTGGTGCGATGATCGAATCTATCGAGAAGAAACTAGGTTGGAAGGCTGATTAACAGCGTCTAATTCTAGGTTAGCTCTAAAAAGCGTTATGTCTAAGACATAGCGCTTTTTTTTGTTTAATTGTCGCTTGCACAAGCTAGTTAAGTTTTTATTAAAGCACTAAAAGTGTGATACTTGTGTTTAAAACACTGGTATTTTAAGCTGAAATTTTTACTCTATAACCTCATTGTGCTACTTTTATAGATTACTTTTTTGCTATGGAGGAAGTAGTGAAATCCACAGTAGACAAAATGTTAGTCAAGCACGATAAACTTGTACATTCGGAAGGGGTCAAAGTGTGCTCGCATACCCAGAGAGTTAAAGACGAATGGGTACAACATACCGTGATGATAGATGACTGCCAAACGCCATTTACATTTCGGCGAACAAAAAAATATAAAAGTCTGAACGGTGCAAGGGTTAATATTACTTATTATGCCGACACTCAGGGCGTAGCAGGCTTTGAAATGGATATCTTTAAGGTCGTCAGGATCAAGCGAAGTTAAGCTAATTATTATCCAGATGGTTTCTGATCCCATCTAGGGGGATTGCTAAGTTTTGGTTAATCAGTATTCATTAAGTATGAGTACAGTTCTAGATTGTTAAGATTTGCCTCAGAAAGCCCACACTTTGTGGGCTACTCCTAATACCAATCAGGATAAGAGGTGGGTATGTATTCTACTCGACAACAGAGTCTGCAATATAGCGGCTTAGCTTCTCAAATTATTAATGACGATAAGTTAGCGATCCTTCGTCATAGCGTACAGATCTCTATTAAACTTACCCAAAGAATGCTGCTTAAGCGTTACCTCAGTGTCGAACAGATTTCAGCATTAACACTGTTAAATTTAAAATCAGAATCACTTGAGTTGCACCGGGCTATTTTGTGTGCGGATATTGGTACAACGGAAAGAAATATTTTACTCGGTTATATCAATCACAATATCGATTCAATTGATGAGGCTATCAGTGTCAGGGCTGTGAATAGACCGCTCATTAATTGAAGCTTTTTAATAGGATATTAGTAATACAAGATTCTATGGCTAAATGTGATTTATTTTGGCTGAATTCTTAGCGGATTACCCTGAATGACGCATTAACCTCACATCAGCCGGCTACCTTATTTTGAACTCGAAGCAGTTTAGTTACTTCAGATACAAAAAAACCAGCCTAAGCTGGTTTTTTTAGAAGACTAACGAATTACTTAGCGTTCATTAATGCAACAGCATTGTCTAGCATGCGGTTACTGAAGCCCCATTCGTTGTCATACCAAGCCATTACTTTAACGAGGCGACCGTTAACACGCGTCTGTGTTGCGTCAAAGTTTGAAGAGAATGGGTTGTGGTTAAAGTCGATAGATACCAATGGCTCATGGTTAACGGCTAGTACTTCACTTAATGGTGCAACTGAAGCCGCTTTTTCGATGATGGCGTTGATCTCTTCTACTGAAGTATCACGTGCAGCAACAAAAGATAGGTCAACCAAAGAAACGTTAACAGTTGGTACTCGAACAGCTAGGCCGTCAAACTTGCCGGCAAGCTCAGGTACTACAAGACCGACTGCTGCAGCTGCGCCAGTTTGCGTAGGGATCATTGACATTGCAGCTGCACGAGCACGACGTAGATCGGTATGATAAACATCAGACAAACGTTGGTCGTTTGTGTAAGCGTGAATCGTAGTCATTAGACCTGACTCAATACCAATCTCATCATTTAGCGGCTTTGCAAACGGTGCTAAACAGTTAGTAGTACAAGAGGCATTTGAAATTACCGTCATGTCACTGGTAATGAGTTCATTGTTTACGCCGTACACAATGGTGGCATCAACATTTTTACCCGGTGCAGAAATAATGACTTTTTTGGCACCGGCATCAAGATGTGATTGGACTGATTCTTTAGATGTGAATATACCAGTACATTCGAATACGACGTCAACATCTAGTTCTTTCCAAGGAAGTTTTGAAGGATCACGCTCTTGGAAGGTTAGGATTTTGTCTTCGTTAACAAAAATTGCGTCGTCAGCATGTTCTACTTTTGCGTTAAAGCGACCATGTACTGAATCGTACTTAGTTAAATGAGCATTGATTGAAGCATCGCCTAAATCGTTCAGTGCAACAATCTTGATAGGATAGTTCTTTTCGCTTTCATATAGAGCACGTAGAACATTGCGGCCGATACGGCCATAGCCGTTAATTGCAACTCGGATAGTCATCTCATATCCCTCAGGTAAATGTAAAAACAGAATCTGGTTGTAAAATTACCAAACTGGCAGCCATCGTCAAGTTATATCGGTGGTAAAAGGCTAGATTTTGCGTTTATTTAGGTAATTTTTTTACATGTGTCGCGAATTTGCATATAAATCGTCTCAATTTACAGGTTAGCTGTAAGTTGGCAAAATTATTGCCGAATTGTGTATACAGCCCATACATCTTATAGCGACTTAGTTAAATCTTTATCCAGCAATATTTTTAGCTTACTTTGTTGATACTTTCCAGCCTCGAGTTGTTCTGCTAGCAAAATCGCGTCATGGTCCAATTTAAGTTGCAACTTCTTATTGCCCTTTATAAGTGCAAGCATCTGCTCTGAGGAGAATTTAGCTCCAGTTATTTCGATATTAGCTTTTGAAAGCCAGTATTCAATATCACCTCTTTCTTCAAAACGGTAGAGACTAGCAAGGGCTAATAACCAATCTGGTTGGAAGTTATCTTGGTTACTTCCTTGAAATACTTGTGCATAGAGCTGTTTAGATTTAAGTGGATCAATTCGTAAATAATAAGACGCTAACTGAGCCTGTAAGTCGATGTCATTTATCTTATTCGCTTTCTCTGCTGCAAATAACACGGCTTCGGCTTCATTGTCATTAAAACGAGACCAATGATAGTAGGCAAGGTGAGGGTCTAAGCTTCCACGCGTCGTTTCTTGTAGCTGGGCTAGAGTTTGCGAACTGAGGCCGAATGCTCGAGCGCGTTCGTTAGTTCGCTCAGGATGTAAAATGTGTTGTACGCCTGCCGCGAGTTCGACACATTTATTGTAATCTTCTAGGTACAACAGTTGCTGATAAATTTGCTCACCAGAGGGCATTTGTATACTTTTTAACTTGAACCTATTGCGGATCAGGTCTCCTCGCTCAAATCGGCACCAGCTATCGTCATGTAGATCGGCACAAAGTTCGGGATTTTTGTTACAAATAGCCTGAGTATTTGTCGGTTGTTCACAGCCAAACAGGCCCAAAAAAACCGTAATTCCGAAAAATGATGTAAACATTACAAATTTTCTATTCAAAACTAGCTCCGAGGCTATATTTATCTAATAAAATTACAGTGTTATAAAAAATATCTTGCTAGCCTGATAGCCGACTTTTCATTACAATGGCGCCGACCAAACGGGGAAAGACACCCTATATAACGTTAGATTATTGGTCTTTTCTTTTTGTTACTCAAACATTTCTGATGAAAAAAGCAGAAAAGTGAGATAAAGGATCTGTTAATGAGCGCTGATAAACACCTACAAAGTTGGCAAGAACGATTCGAAATGGCTGAGGCTATGCAGCCATTACTTGGTAAGTTATACCGTAACCAAGGTGTAGAAGTCGTCGTCTATGGCAAACCTCTACTGAATGCCTCTACAATCGAAATCATTAAATCGCACCGTTTAGTGCGTCGCCACGTTGGTGAAAAACTAAGACTACGTGAAAGCTTTCCATTTGTTGAGGCTTTAAGCAAGTTAGCGGTAAAACAGTGCAAAGTCGATATCGGTAAATTAGCTGTTAATTACTGGCGCGAATACCCTGATGCGAGTCAAATTGAGGCTTATATGAGCCGTGAACTTGCAGATGCTATCACTAACGAAGACGACGAAGCCGCTAGAGATGTTGTCCTATACGGTTTTGGTCGTATTGGTCGTCTATTAGCACGTTTGCTGATTGAAAGAACAGGTGTTAGTAACAAGCTTAGACTACGTGCAATCGTACTGCGCGGTGGCCGTAAAGGTGATTTAGAAAAGCGTGCAAGCTTACTACGTCGTGACTCGGTACATGGTCCATTCAACGGTTCAGTTGAAGTCGACGAAGAAAACAACGCAATTATCGCTAACGGTACCTACATTCAGGTTATCTACGCGAACTCGCCAGACGAAGTGGATTACACTAAATTCGGTATTTCAAATGCGCTTGTAGTTGATAACACCGGTATTTGGAAAGATGAAGCGGGCCTTGGTTTACACCTTAAATCACCAGGTGCAAGCAAAGTATTGCTTACTGCTCCAGCAAAAGGTGCAATTAAGAACGTAGTTTATGGTGTAAACGAGCAAGACATCCTTGACGAAGATACGATTGTATCAGCTGCAAGCTGTACCACTAACGCGATTACACCAGTACTTAAAGCGGTTAATGACAAGTACGGTATCGAAAATGGTCACGTGGAAACAATCCACTCATATACTAACGACCAAAACCTAATCGATAACTATCACAGTGCAGATCGCCGTGGACGTAGTGCTCCATTAAACATGGTAATTACTGAAACAGGCGCAGCTAAAGCAGTATCTAAGGCGTTACCTGTGCTAGAAGGTAAGCTAACAGGCAACGCGATTCGTGTGCCTACACCAAACGTTTCTATGGCGATTATTAGCTTAAACCTGAACGGTGAGACTAATAAAGAAGAGCTTAACGAATACATAAAAGATATGGCGCTGCAGTCTGATTTGCAAAACCAGATTGATTACACTGATTCGACAGAAATCGTTTCGAGCGACCTTGTGGGTTCACGTTACGCAGGTGTTGTTGATTCGCAAGCGACCATTGCTGAAGGTAAGCGTGCAATCCTTTACGTATGGTATGACAATGAATTTGGCTATAGCTGCCAGGTTGTTGGTGTTATGCAAAAGATGCTTGGCCTTAACTACCAGTCATTACCACATGGCTAATTTGTTATAACTCTACGCTTTCTGATAAAACGCCTCTTACTGTATAGAGGCGTTTTTGTTTTTAGAACTAGCATTATCCAATAACATTACTTGCTTATTCACATCAAACCTAATCAATAAGCCGAACACATAATTTATAAGCCAGGTGCTGGGTAGGCGGTTGAGCATAGAATGAAGCACTTTAGTCAGTGACTGTTAAAAGTAAATGAGTTGAAAGGGTATGGACTTGTTTTCCTAAGCTTATGCACAGCTCTCAAGAGTTAATCTGAAAGGCTGGCAAAGCGTAAAGATATTAGAAGATGGGGCTTACTGTGAGGCCAATTATTATAATGACTCGCAAATAAACTTACTCACTTTAGGCCTTGAGAGCTAAAATGAACCCTAATCATTTCATAAATAGTGCTTAGATTCGCTAGCAATTTGACTGACTATTAGCCTTACAGCATAAAAAACGTTAGCTTTGGTTGATTTAACATCAAACGGGCATTAAATTGTTTTTTCGCGATTGACTATCAAGGGGAAATCGGTAGAATGCCATTCCGTAGTCAAGGGGAAGCTTGCTAAGCAAGTACTTGAATACAGATTAAATTGAAATGCGACATTAGCTCAGTTGGTAGAGCGATACCTTGCCAAGGTATAGGTCATCGGTTCGAACCCGATATGTCGCTCCAATTTACATCATGTGGCGCGATGGCAGAATGGCTATGCTGCGGATTGCAAATCCGTCGATCTCGGTTCGACTCCGGGTCGCGCCTCCACAATTAAGAATTTGATGAGTTTGGTTGATACTGTTAGACAGTAAAGCCAAGCAGTTTTGATACCGACAAAATGTATCATCAAAATCAAAGAGTTTGCCCGTGTGGTGGAATCGGTAGACACAAGGGATTTAAAATCCCTCGCTGAATAAGCGTGCCAGTTCAAGTCTGGCCACGGGTACCATCTTCTTATGAAGAGTAAATAAACCAGCCATTGAGCTGGTTTTTTTACATCTAAATTTTAGTATGAATTATAAGCAAGGAATTCCTTTTTATAAGAGACGCCTCGCAGCATAAGCGTGCTAGTTCAAGTCTGGCCACGGGTACCAAATAACTCTCTTAAGAGTTGCAGAGAAGCCTCGACGATGTCGGGGCTTTTTTGTATCTGGCGCTTACGATAAAAGCGCAAGGGATTCCTATTTATAACAGATGCCTCACTGAACAAGAGTATCAGTCTAAATCTGGCCACGGGTACCATCTTCTTATGAAGAGCAAATAAACCAGCCATTGAGCTGGTTTTTTTACGTCTGCAATTTTTAGAAAATCAGCACCACAAGGGATTCCATTTTTTAAGAGACGCCTCGCTGAATAAGCTTGCCACTCTTTTTGATATAACGAGTCTGGCCACGGGTACCACTATCTTTTAGAAGATCATGAAGAGAGGGCAAGGGTTTGTTATTAATTAAGCATTCTTTGAACATCTTTTGTCTTGTTAGATTATGTTTTAAGCGGTTGAATAAAATAAACAAATAACCGGTTGACTCATTTTTATAATCGAGTAAAGTATGTCTCGTTCCCAGCAGTTAAGGGCACACAATGGCGCGATGGCAGAATGGCTATGCTGCGGATTGCAAATCCGTCGATCTCGGTTCGACTCCGGGTCGCGCCTCCACAATTAAGAGTTTGATGAGTTTGGTCGATACTGTTAAACAGTAAAGCCAAGCAGTTTTGGTACCGACAAGACGTATCGTCAAAATCAAAGAGTTTGCCCGTGTGGTGGAATCGGTAGACACAAGGGATTTAAAATCCCTCGCTGAATAAGCGTGCCAGTTCAAGTCTGGCCACGGGTACCATCTTCTTATGAAGAGTGACTAAACCAGCCTAGTGCTGGTTTTTTTACGTCTGCAATTTTTAGAAACCTGCACCTAAAGTGATTCCTTTTTATAAGAGACGCCTCACTGAACAAGTGTATCAGTCTAAGTCTGGCCACGGGTACCAAATAACTCTCTTGAGAGTTGCAGAGAAGCTTGCGTAAAATGCGCGTAAGAAAATGTAAGACCGGCTTAAGCAAGCTCTACGTAAACAATGGAGAAGGGCAAAACACAAATAGCCTCCCTTAATGAACACTCCCAAAAATTACAGTTATCAAGCTTGTTTCATCATTCATTTAAAGCCAGTTAAATAGCTAGCTACTAATTAAGCGTTGTGTGAACATCTTTTGGCTTGTTGGAATATGTTTTAAGCAGTTGAATAAAACAAACAAATAACCGGTTGACTCATCTTCATAATCGAGTAAAGTATGCCTCGTTCCCAGCAGTTAAGGGCACAACATGGCGCGATGGCAGAATGGCTATGCTGCGGATTGCAAATCCGTCGATCTCGGTTCGACTCCGGGTCGCGCCTCCATAACTTTTTATTGTTATGACACTTATTAAAGTAGAAAAGAATAAGAATTTGATGAGTTTGGTCGATACTGTTAGACAGTAAAGCCAAGCAGTTTTGATACCGACAAGACGTATCGTCAAAATCAAAGAGTTTGCCCGTGTGGTGGAATCGGTAGACACAAGGGATTTAAAATCCCTCGCTGAATAAGCGTGCCAGTTCAAGTCTGGCCACGGGTACCAAATAACTCTATTAAGAGTTGCAGAGAAGCCTCGACGATGTCGGGGCTTTTTTGTATCTGGCGCTTACGATAAAAGCGCAAGAGATTCCTATTTATAACAGATGCCTCACTGAACAAGAGTATCAGCCTAAGCCTGCCATGGGTTCCATCCTCTCTTGTAACAGTAAAAAGGGCCCCTTCATTAACGTGCGGAGGCTTTTTTGTATCTGCTGTCTATAGAAAAGCCCGAGGGGTTTACTTTTTATAACAGATGCCTCGATAAATAAAGATGCCAGTTCAAGTCAGGCCACGGGTAGCATCCTCTCATTTAAAACGGTCAAAAGGTCTCTGCATGAACGTGTGGAGGTTTTGTGCATTGTAAGTTAGTGAGCTATAAGGCAAGAAAAGCGCTGTTACAACACGGAATACGCTTAGATAGTTCTTCTAATGAGATAGTATGTAGCTAGACCTTTAGAGTCTTAAATTGGCCTGTACGAGGAATAAAAAAGCCCTAACGAGTAGGGCTTAGGGCTTTAGCTGTTAATACTTAATTTGCATTGTACAAATCTAAATGCACTTCGCAGGTTTTGGTAGGCCTGCAATTTTAGTTGCCTGTTTAGCAGGACCGACTGGGAACAGGGTGTAAAGATACTTAGAGTTTCCTTTTTCAGCTCCAAGCTTTAGCCCCATCGCTTTTACAAGCACTCTGATCGCAGGACTGGTCTTAAATTCTAAATAGAATTCACGAACAAAGTTAATCACTTCCCAATGAGCGTCGCTCAGCTCTATCTGCTCTTCTTTGGCAATAACTGGAGCAAGCTCAGGAGTCCAATCATTTACCGACTTCAAATAACCTTGATGATCGGTTTCTATCTGTTTTCCGTTAAATTCTATCATTTTACCAACTAATTACTTTATCGTGCGTAAGACTAAGTGCTACAAATTCGTTGTAGTCTATCTGTTTGACATCTTTTAGAAGAACTTTAAGGCCTCTAGCTGTGACATCTTCTTGCAATGCAACGTAATTATACTCAGCTAGCTGAGTGCGCCATGTTTGCTTCAGAAGGCTATTTACGGCGTTAGCAGATAATAGAATGCAGTCATTCTTGCTGGCATAACGTAAGCACGTTTTTAGCGCAGAACTTTGCTCAGGTGACTCTTGTATAAGATGCAATATCATTAGAAAACGATAACCTCATCAGCATTGGCTAAGTGGCTTGAAATTTCTTCAGCGGACCTCTGTTCCACATCAATCCTAAAATCAGTCTGTTGTAAGCCGAGTTCAAGCATAGAGTCCTGGCATACTAACACTGTTTCTATGTCATAGAGCGGCAGGGCGCCGAGAGTGGCAATATAATCTTTAGCGCCAACAGACTCAGGATCTTGATCTTGTAGTAGGGTTAATAGCCCCTCATCAGTAAAAATCAAACTTACCTCTTGCTCGAAACTGGCACTTAAAAGGGACAAATCGAGCCCTTCACGGCCGTGTGCTGTACCGTGGGGAGCCTGTCTAAAAATAATACAAAGTTTTTTCACTTATGCTCCTAAAAACTGACGAGTCTGTCGGCAGTCTCAATTCCAATAACCAATTCGCCTAAACCACCCATGATGAAAGGAGGTTGCATATTCCAATGGCTGTATTGGTTTTCTTTCGCATCAGATTCAGATAAGACACCACGACGTAGCGCGGCTGAGACACAGTTCACCAGAGCCACACCGTGACGTTGGTGTAAATCAATCCAAGCTTGCTTAAGATCGAACTCATCGCTAGCAGGGCTATTGAGATGATTGGTGTTTAATACGCCATCTTGATAAAAGAAGACTTTCTCAATGGAGTGGCCGTTCTCTATAGCGGCTTTAGCGAATCTGTAGGCACTGTAACTCGATGCACAACCGTAAGCTGCTGAGTTAACCTGGATAATAAATTTGCTCATGGTAAAAAAAATGGCCCTGTAATAGGGCCATTTTAACTCAATTAAAATTAATTGGTATTAGTCATCGCCGCCAATACCCATTAAATGTAATAGGGCGATGAAAAGATTTAAGAAATCTAAGTATAAAGAAATGGTTGCGCGAATATAGTTAGTTTCGCCGCCATTAACGATTTTGCTTGTATCGTAAAGAATAAAGCCTGTCATTAACAATGCGATACCGGCGTTGAGTGCCATAAACACCATGCCGTTACCAAGGAAAAGGTTAACTAGGAGGCCAACAACCATAATAACTAGGCCAGCAATAAGGAAGCCGCGCATAAACGAGAAATCTTTCTTAGTCGTTACCGCATAACCTGAGAGAGTGATGAATATTACCGAGGTTAAACCCAGTGCCTGCATGATCAGCTGTGGACCATTAGCCATACCTGCATAATGGTTAAGGATGTAGCCCAGCGACGCACCTTGCATACCCGTGAACGCGAATACCCAAAATAGACCAGCACTCGAGTCAGCTTTTCTTAGCGTCACAAACAAAAGCACTAAACTACCGATAGATAAGCCTAGAGACATCATAGGGCTAATTGCTAATGCCATCGCCAAACCTGCGCACACTGCAGAAAACGCTAAGGTCATAGAAAGCAGCATATACGTATTCTTAAGCAGTTTGTTTACTTCAACTGAAGTACTGCTATACGCGGTTTGTTGTGTCATATCTTTCATTTCTTTCTCCGAAGACAAATTTTCAAGCTATTTTGTTGGAACACGAGATAAACAAGGAGTTCCCTCATTGTTTAAATGAGTCATTATCGCTTGTTAACTTATTGAATCATACAGCAGCCAAACCAAGGTATAAAGCGCTTGATTGATAAAATAGGCTGAAGTTAAGCTTAGTTAATCTAACCAGTCTTTATGTAGCTTTTCACTATCGCCCAAATAATCGAGTACCCAAGCCATGGCTGGGGACTTATTCGTCGCGTTCCAGGCTAAACAGCAAGGACTGGTTTTATTCGGTCTTTCAAGCTGCTTTTCTATTAATGCGCCGGTCTTAATAAACGGGAAAGCAAAATGGGCCGGCATATATCCAACACCTAAGCCTTCACGAAAACAGTTGATAGCGCGGATCCAGTCAGGCACAACTAATCGACGTTGATTTTCTAGCAGCCAGGTCATACGTTTAGGGATCTCACGAGAAGTATCTTCTAAACATATAGAAGGGTATTGCCTTAACTCATCATCTGTTAGCGGCCGATCAATTTCTGCAAGTGGGTGGTTTTTACCGACAAGAAAGCACCACTCGATTTCGCCCATGTCTCTAAAATGGTAATCACCACCAACAGGTATGGCGGTGGTTGCGCCTATTGCGATGTCGCTACGACCGGTAGCAATCGATTCCCACACACCATTGAATACTTCGATGCGTATAATCAGTTCGACATTATCAAAGGTTCGATAAAAGTCGGCGATTAAATTACTGATTTTATCTGCGCGTACGATGTTATCGAGCGCTATAGACAAGGTAGGCTGCCAGCCATTGGCTACGCGTATGGTATCGGCGCGCATTGTGTCAATGTCTGATAATAGTGAACGTGACTGTTTAACGAAGTGTTCACCGGCGGCAGTTAAGCTAACGCTCCTGTGATGACGAACAAAAAGTACCACGCCGAGTTCTTCTTCAATTTGTTTAACTGCATAACTCACAGCTGAAGGGACTTTATGTAATTTATTGGCTGCGGCGGTAAAACTGCCAACGCGAGCAACCATATCGATGAGCTGAAGAGACTGTTCAGAAAGCATGGTTCACATCCTGCTGTGATTTTTTTTGATAGCTAATGTGAAAAATAAACGTTTCACAGCACATTAGCAAGTGTTTACACTGCGCGACTTTAATAAATCCAGATCAGAATTTCGAATTATGAACTCACTAACAAGTGTAAAATACTATATTTTTCTAGCATATCTAGCGGTATTGAGCATGTTAGGCTTTATTGCCACTGACATGTACTTGCCTGCATTCAAAGCAATTGAAGACACAATGGCAACATCGCCATCACAAGTCGCAATGTCTTTGACATTCTTTTTAGCCGGCTTAGCGCTAGGTCAGTTACTTTATGGTCCTTTAGTTGAGCGTTTTGGTAAACGTAATTCACTGATCTTAGGTCTAGTATTGTTTGCTGCTGCAAGCTTCTCGATATCCGTTAGTGATTCAATTTTAGTATTTAATATTTCGCGTTTTATACAAGCATTAGGTGCATGTTCTGCCGGCGTTATTTGGCAGGCGATTGTTATTGAAAAATACGATGCAGCAAAAGCACAGGGCGTATTTTCTAATATTATGCCGTTAGTGGCCTTGTCACCAGCACTTGCTCCAATCTTAGGTGCGTTTATCTTACAATCGTTAGGTTGGCAGAGCATTTTCATTACATTGACCGGTATGGCTGCTGTAATGATTCTTTTGACAGTTTGGTTTGTGCCTGCAGAAACCAAAGCAATAAGCCATGAAAAGAAAGAGATCAGCTATTTAACAATCCTTAAGAACACTAAATACCTAGGCAACGTGGTTATTTTTGGTGCTTGTTCTGGTGCGTTTTTCTCATACCTAACACTGTGGCCAGTAGTGATGGAGCAGCATGGATTCGATGCTACAGCAATTGGGCTGAGCTTTATTCCGCAAACTATTACCTTTATTTTGGGTGGCTATGCGAGTAAAACGCTTATTCGTAAAATCGGTTCAGAGAAAACCTTAAAGCTATTACTATCTGTATTTGGCACGTGTGCTATGTCTATTGCAGTAGTGACAATCTTACTGCAAGGACTATCAATTTATCCATTGCTAGCTATATTCTCTGTACTTGCAGCGTGTAGTGGTGGTATTTACCCAATTGTTGTAAACGGTGCATTGCAGGAATTCTCTGATAACGCAGCTAAAGCGGCGGGTTTACAGAACTTCCTACAGATCAGCTTATCATTTGGTGCTTCAAGCCTTGTAGCTATGTGGGCGACAAGTGGTGAAGTTGCGATAGGTTGGGGGATTATGATCTGCTCATTCATCGTATTTATTGGCTTCAAACTACGTAACTATAAAAATTGGAATGAGGTTAGCGAAGAGATCGTAATGCCAGATCCTGCGCGCATTGCAATCAATCAGGATGAGAAATAAGCAAACTGATTCGTTCTTAATCAAAGTGATAATTTGTTAAAATTATCACTTTACAAGAACTACAGAGCGCTATATTATCCGCAGCGTTCGGAGAGATGGCAGAGTGGTCGAATGCACCGGTCTTGAAAACCGGCATGGGTTTATAGCCCATCTAGGGTTCAAATCCCTATCTCTCCGCCACATTTAAAAAATCCCGTTATCGCAAGATAACGGGATTTTTGCTATCTGGAGTTTAGCGATTAAACCCCAGGCTTCCTATTAGTTAAAGTCAGCTATCTCTCCGCCACATTCAAGATGAAGCCCCTAGCAGAAATACTAGGGGCTTTTAGTTGGCTGATTATTTTAATATGCTTTAATTTACGGCCTAAAAGGTGTTTGCGCGCATCATTGCATCCATGCCACCATCGACAAAAATTACACTGCCATGGATAAAACTGGCTTGTTTTGATTGTAAGAAGCTTACCACTGAGGCGATTTCTGCTGCTTCACTATTGCGGCCAATCGGTGCGACAAAGTTTCTTACAGCCTCGCCATATCGAGCATCATCTTTAGATGCTTGATGCAAAGGCGTTTCTACTGCGCCAGGTGCGATGATGTTGACTCTGATCCCTTTAGGCCCCCAGTTTACAGCAGTTTGACGACACCAACTGGTCACCGCATACTTTGACGCTGCATATGCGATATGAGCTTGCTGATCTTCATTTGCTAATTGTGTCGCTAGCGCTTCGTCATTATCTAGCATGGCTAACGCCATAGGATGCGGCGTGGCAACTTGCTGATTTGCCGCGACAGAGCCGATAACGACAACAGAAGGTTGCGTACCTTGAGCTAATGCGTCATAGAGACCAGTAACTAAAGATGTGACACCAAAGTAATTAACCTCAACGATGAGTCCACAATTAGGCGCAGTGACACCAAGGCCTGCACAACATACTAACCCATCTAGTGTACCTTTAGACTGTTCATAAACATGGTTTATGGCGTTTTGACGACCTTCAGCTGTCGCTAAATCAGCAGCAATACGGGTAAATTTGTCATCAGCTATTCTATCTATACCAATAATCGTGTGACCCGCTTTTTCAAGTTGAGCACAAACAGCCGCGCCAATGCCTGAGGATGATCCCGTTACTGCAGTAATAGGCATATTGTTTCTCCTTTAATCGTAAGCAATACTCTGCGCTTAACAAAGTAAATATAAAAGCGATAATAGATGTAGATAAAACCAGTATGCCCAGAGAGTCTGTTTGCCTCCTCGTTTAAAGAGACTAGATCTGGCACTCAAGGTTTTAGTGTTTTATAACAGGCTCGATGAGTTCACACCGGCATTATCTGGCTCGTTAGTCACAAATATGCGATTAAGCCTGATTAACAGTATTACGGCTATGATTGTCGAAAAGCTACTGAAGATGAGGGCATACCTCAAAGATTCAAGGCCCATACTAGGCGAAAGAATGTCACTAAGACCGCCGACTAAAACAGGGCCTATTCCCATTCCGAGTAACGAAACTAAGATTGATTGACATGCGATGGCAACGGCTCGTTGATGAGTTGGGACTAAATGAGTGAGTAAGCTAAAGCAGGGTCCTACCCACCAAACAGAAAAAAAGCTCGTTAGCGCGCAAGCAAACATCGCGACTGGCACGTTATAGCCAAAAAGTAGTATGGTCTGCTCACTTGGCCACAGCAGATAAAAGTACAGAGAGCTGATCCCAAGAATATGGCCTATTATTGGTAGCTGTAATGGCGAGGTTTGTTCACTACGTTTATCTGCTAAATAGCCGCCTAAAAGAATCCCGATTGCAGCTGCGCCACCGCCAATAATTCCGGCGAGTACGCCAGCACTGTATAGATCTAATTGGTGGCTTCGCATTAAAAAAGTAATATTCCACATACCAAAAGCATTTGCCGACATCGTTGCCATTGAACTTGAAAAAACGAGTAATTTAAATCGCTTGTGGGCCCATAGGGAGCGTAGTGTATCAGCTAACGTGTCGTTGCTAGTGTTCAGTTCTGTTTGTACTGCGGTTAAGTTAGCTTGTGCTTTGTTATTAAATTGACCTCTTATTGGCTCTTTTACAAAAATGAAAAATATCGCCGAAAGGATCAGAGCGGGGATAGAGAGTAAAAGAAAAGTGTGGCGCCACCCCAATAGACCAATGAGATATGCGCCAAGACCTAATGCTACAATAGAGGCCAGAGTCGCTGCTGAGCTGTAACAACTAATGGCAAATGCACGCTTATTTAACGGATATAAATCGGCAATAAGAGACATTGAAGAGGAGCCGATAGGGACCTCTGCTACTGCTACAAGCATCCGCGCGGCGACCAACATATAAAAGCCAACAGCAAAACCACATAGCGCGGTTGCAAATGCCCAAGCTAAGGCGCAAAAAGCCAATATTCTTGTTCGTGATTTTTTATCTGCTAACTGCCCGGCAGGTAAGCCTAAAACCGCAAACACAACAGCAAACGCCAGCCCCGACATTAAGCCCATCTGGGTGTCGCTGGCTCCGAACTCTAATTTTATGGGCTCAATCATCACTGCAATAATTTGCCTACCGATGAAAGTTTCACCATAAAATAAGGTCAACAACAGTAGCAGACCGTGTCGGCGCCACTGTTGTCCGTTATTGTTAGCGCAGCTGACCATAGTTATGCGCGTTCTCTGGCCATATTCATTGCCGTGTCGTCAATCATATCTTCTTGGCCGCCAACAGTGCCACGCCTACCCAGTTCGAGCAGTATATCTCTCGCTGGAATGCCATGTTTTTTCTCGGCTCTCTGAGCAAATAATAAGAATGATGAGTAAACGCCTGCATAGCCTAACGTCAGTGCATCTCTGTCGATTCTTATAGGCTGATCCATCATCGGGGTAACCAGATCTTCAGCTACGTCCATAATGTCATACAAATTAATCCCGTGGCTTACTTGCATACGCTCAAGAACGGCAACGAATACCTCTAGGGGGGTGTTGCCTGCTCCAGCTCCTAAACCTGCGACTGAGCCATCTATTCGCTCAGCACCAGCTTGGATTGCAGCTAGGGAGTTCGCGATACTCATTCCCATATTATGGTGGCCATGAAAACCAATTTGGGTATCGCTTTTTAGCTCTCCGCGTAAGCGCTCAATATGCGAAGTTACGTCTCCTGGCAGCATATAACCTGCAGAGTCGGTGCAGTAAATACAGTTCGCACCGTAGGACTCCATCAGTTTGGCTTGCTCAAGTAATTTATCAGGGCTAACCATATGAGCCATCATAAGAAACCCTACTGTATCTAGGCCTAATTCACGTGATAACGAAATATGCTGCCCAGATACATCCGCCTCAGTACAATGGGTTGCAACACGGATAGTATTAACCCCGAGGTCATGGGCCATGCGCAAATGATCACCCGTACCTATCCCAGGTAACAACAAAGCAGATACTTTTGCCTGCTTCATTTTAGGGATCACCGCGCTTAAGTATTCTTCATCGGTGTGCGCAGGAAATCCGTAATTGAGTGAGGCACCGCCAAGGCCATCACCGTGGGTCACTTCGATTAAAGGTACGCCTGCAGCATCGAGTCCTGTCGCAACATCAACCATCTCTTTCAAACTAATTTGGTGTTGGCGAGCATGCATGCCGTCTCTTAATGACATATCGTGTAAGATAACTTTTTTTCCAGTTAAGTTCATCGTGATCTCCTAGGCTAGCGCCGCTTCTTTGGTAACGTTAAGATGGGTTTTAACATTGAGCATTTTGGACGCTAGCATTTCTGCTGTTCTGGCTGCTGCAGCGGTCATTATGTCTAGGTTACCGGCATACTTTGGTAAGTAATCGCCCAGCCCTTCGACTTCTAAAAAGATAGTGACCTTACGACCATCAAACACCGGACCGTTTTTAAGGGTGTAACCGGGTACATATTGTTGAACTTGTTCAATCATCTTATGAACAGATGCAGTAATCGCCTGTTCATCGGGTTGATCTTTTGTTAGACAATGAATGGTATCGCGCATCAGTAACGGTGGCTCAGCAGGGTTAATGACAATAATAGCTTTGCCTTTTTCTGCACCGCCAATTTGTTCAACTGCACCAGCTGTGGTACGGGTAAATTCATCAATGTTTTGCCTCGTTCCCGGACCCACGGAGCGCGAAGATACCGTGGCAACAATTTCACCGTACTCTACA
Source organism: Shewanella pealeana ATCC 700345 (assembly GCF_000018285.1). Classification (NCBI taxonomy): domain Bacteria; kingdom Pseudomonadati; phylum Pseudomonadota; class Gammaproteobacteria; order Alteromonadales; family Shewanellaceae; genus Shewanella; species Shewanella pealeana. The sequence continues at coordinate 2,562,098 of NC_009901.1, forward strand.
GCCTGTACTTGTGACACCGCTGCAACCATAGGAATAGTTGCTTGTCCACCACAGGTGACCATATTAATGTTGTTAATATTTTCATCAAGTTGCTCAAGGTTGACTGGCGGTACGCAAAAGGGACCAATTGCAGCTGGGGTTAAATCAATCATCACCACCCCTAATTCATTTAGTTTTCTTGAATTTTCTGCATGCACATAAGCTGATGTCGCATCGAAAGCAATTTTTATCTCATCGGCTTCAACAAAGGGAAGTAAACCATCTATACCATCAGCGGTTACTTTTAGCCCAGCAGCTTTAGCTTTAGCTAAACCGTCAGAGTCTGGGTCTATTCCTACCATCCACACCGGCTCAAGCACATCACTTCGCAGTAATTTGTACAGTAGGTCGGTGCCAATATTGCCAGAGCCAATCAGCGCACATTTTATTTTACTTGTCATGTCGGTTTTCCTTTGTATTATTTCCGTGCTGAGAGTTGAGATTGCATTAATCACAAAAACTGATGCTGCAGCTTCCCAAACCTTCGATTTCCATGGTGAATAAATCTCCAGACTTGGCCACAATTAAAGGAGCCAGTGCGCCAGATAGAATAAGCTCACCTTTTTTAAACGGAATACCATATTCGCCTAGTGTATTTGCTAACCATGCAACTGCTTGGGCGGGGTGGCCTTGAACGGCACTGCCTAGACCTGAACCGGCAAATTGGCCATTTTTTTGGATTTGCATTTGTGCAAGGGCGAGATCAATCTCTCTTGGTGGGGTATGCGTTTCACCAATGACAAATACGCCACAAGATGCATTATCTGCCACGGTATCGACGATATTTATACGCCAATCTTCGATTCTTGAATCGACGATTTCAAAGCAAGGAGCCACCCAAAGCGTAGCGTCAAGGACGTCCTCGGCTGTAACGCCTGGTCCCTGTAAATCATTCTTTAAGCAAAAGGCAATTTCACCCTCGGCTTTAGGCTGAATGAGTTTGTGTTTTGATAAGCTGATGCAATCGCCGTTGTTAAAATGCATGCTGTTGGTTAAGAAGCCAAAATCAGGCTGATGCACATTGAGCATTTGCTGCACGGCCAAACTGGTTACGCCAATTTTTTTGCCAATAAGTCGTTCGCCGTCATCTTCACGCTGTTGCAAGCATAATCGAGATATTTTGTATGCGTCATCGATGGTTAGACTCGCTGTCCGCTCACTCAAGGGAGCAATCGTTGTCCCTTTGCTAAGTGCTAACAGTAACTCTTTGGCATGCATTGCAATAACAGAGCTATTGGGTGTTTCAGCTACTTTATCGATCATTACCTGACTCCTAAGACACTTTTGACCACAGATCGGGTAGACCGGGATCTGTGCGTTTAATGATCTGCTTTAGCAGCAGTTTAAGTGCGTTTATCTCACCTTGACTAAGGCCATCAACAAGCTCATCTTCTATCGCTTTTGCTTGAGCTATTTGCTGTAGTGAAACTTGACGTCCCTGATCTGTCAAAAAGTAACATTGGTCAGTTTTTTTAAGTAAATTGCTATTAATCATATGTTGCAATTGAGCATCGCTGACACAACGGCCAGTGTATTCAATGTGAGTGTTAAGTTGTTCTATGTTGATCCCATCATTTATCGACAGCACTGAGAGTGCAAAAAAGTGAATATCTTGGAGCAGATGCTCTGTTAGTACTGAACGCATTTTACTGAGCATTTGAAAGTGAGACCGGCCTAGTAAGTAGCCCAGAAGATCTTCGTTGTAGCTACAAGCTAATGTGTCTTCTGCTTGGCTGAGATTGACCTCTTCCCATGGCTGAGGAACAGTGAGCGCGTATTGTCCGCTATGGAAAGCGAGAGGGGCTTGGTCATTGCGATCAAAATCCAATACTTCACCAATAAATATGATGTGGTCACCACCATCGTGGATAAACGCATTACGACATTGAAAACGAGCAGCGCACCCCTGCAGTAAAGGTGCTGAACTGACTCCCTTGTCTTGCAACAATCCTGAGAACTTATCTTCGCCTCGCGAGGCAAATCGCCCTGATAGTTCTTGCTGGGAGCTAGATAAAACATGAACGTTCCAATGTTCTGCGGCATTAAAGACCGGCACACTCATCGCCGATTTTGCAAGACTCCAAAGAACTAACGGCGGGTCAAGTGACACGGAGTTAAAACTGTTCGCTGTTAAGCCTACTTCGGTGCCATCTGCTGCTTTTGTGGTGATAATGGTAACCCCAGTAGTGAAGGTCCCTAGTGCATTTCTAAATGCCTTTGTATCAAAGTTTGGATTTGACATTACTTGTCCCTCTGTCGTGCACCATATGCGGAGCAAGCCCTAAGTGGCGTGCAATCATAGATATCAGTATCGTGTTGACAGGTAGGGCGATCATCGTCTTAATGGACTAAAAGCTTGCCGCAGTTTACCTAGAAGGTCACAGTAATTTGCAGTTAACCAATAACGCACTGCTTTACTTATATCAGAATATCGAACCGTTACCGGCATCGTCCGTACAGACCATGAATTAGGCGGGCTAGACAGCTAAAAAGGTGCAAACAACCGTATTAATAAAAGAGGGAACTCCCATAATGACAACACCCATAAATAGCCTCACTCAATTATTAACGCAGCAAAAGCAAGCGCATCTCGCTAGCCCAAACCCATCGGCAAGTGAACGTAAAAAAAGAATTCAACAAGTTATCGATGTATTAGTGGCTAATCACAGCGCTTTGGTAACCGCAATGGAAGCAGATTTTGGCGGACGTAGCCAAGGTTTCTCGCTAATGAATGACGTATTGGGTTCATTAGGTTCACTCAAGCATACTAGGGACAATTTAGACGATTGGATGGCTGCAGAAACTCGCCAGCCTTTTACGCCTTACGATCAGTTAGGCGCCAAGGCTGAAGTGAGCTTTCAAGCAAAAGGTTGTGTTGGAATTATAGGCACCTGGAATGCACCTTTATATACCTTATTAAGCCCACTCGCGTGTGCTCTAGGCGCGGGAAACAGAGCTATCTTGAAACCATCAGAGTTAACTCCCCGCACAGCTCAAACTATTGCTGAGTTGTTTGAAAAATTTATTAGCCCTGAAGTCGTGACTGTAGTGACAGGGGCTGCGCAAATCGGCGCTGCATTCGCGGCACTACCTTTTGATCATCTAGTATTTACCGGCAGTAGTGCAATTGGTCGAAAAGTGATGGCCGCTGCGGCAGAGAATTTGACTCCCGTAACGCTCGAGTTAGGCGGGAAGTCACCGGCGATCATTAGTGCTAGTGCTAACCTTGATCAGGCTTGCTACCGTTTAGCAATTGCAAAGGGCACTAACGGTGGGCAAATCTGTGTCAGCCCAGACATTATTTATCTACATCAAGAAAATCTCGAACAAGGAATATCTACGTTAAAGCAAGTATTCTCGAGCTTATATCCTTCAATAAGCGGTAATCAAGATCTCGTGCCTATAGTCAATCAAGCTCACTTTGAGCGAGTAGAAAGCTATATTAATGATGCAAAAGATAAAGGCGTAAGAGTTGAGTCGAGTCATCAAACCTCAGCCGACGCTATGACTCGTCGAGCGCCACTACGAATCGTTGTTAACCCTCACAATAGCTGTGACATTATGCAGCATGAGATTTTTGGTCTAGCAGTGGTGATTAAAACCTATTCAGAGATAGATGAAGTCATAAGTGATATCAATAGTCGTGATAATCCTTTAGCGCTGTATTATTTTGGTGAAAACTCAACAGAGCAGGCAAAGGTGCTTGGTTTGACTCGTTCTGGTGGGGTAACAATCAATGATGCTTTGATGCACGCCGCTATGCATGACGCGCCTTTTGGTGGTACAGGTGCTTCAGGAATGGGCCATTATCATGGTAAAGAAGGATTTTTACAGTTTAGCCATATGAAGACAGTTCTGACTATGCCTGATTATGACCCTCGCGCAGAGTGGGGCATGTTACCGCCATACCATGAAGGTTTTAAGGCGGTAATGGAGTCGCAAGTTACAGCAGATTAACGAAATGGATTAATTGTTAGCAATAATGAAAAATGGCAGCCACAGGCTGCCATTTTTATGTTTTTATTAATAACAATCTAAGGGATTGTATAAGGTTCAGTGCCCTTAGGTACGTAAACGCCCTCGCATTTATCTAAAAATTCAGCTCGTCGTGCTTTAGGGTTATAAAATTGCTTATACCAAATACGCACTTTCATAAACGGTCCATCACTGGGGATAAAGAGTCCATTTAGACAAGGGGCTTTATTAGTCCAAACCTCAAAATCTTGTTCAAAGGCGAGGCGACTCGCTTGCTGAAATTGGCGTGCAGCGATGGTGTCTTCAACAGTAACAACACCGTTGCCATTTGGTGACTTAACGAGTAACGCATGCCAGACTCGGACAGAACCATCTTCTACTGGCGTATTTGTTATCATCAAAATAGCGTCATAAAACCCCGTCATATGGGATATGAGTACTCCAGGGCCGTGATAACTAGTATCAGTATGCAATATTGGGCTACCGCCATCTTCACTAACTAGAGTTCGATGAGGTCCACATTGTCTTTGAATAGCTTGATGGCCTTTAAATTCATTTTCATAGCGTTGTACTGTCGAACCGTGGATCGGGCTCAAGTGGCCATAATCACAAATGTTGTCGATCACTTCTTGCGGATGTTGTTCAAGGATCCCTAAGTCATCGAACTGCCATTTAACCCAAGAATCGTCATCCCATTGGGGAAGCGATGGATGATCCCACTCTGGATCGCCATTTTCGGGATCATGCCAAACCCAAATTGCACCTAGGCTTTCTGTTACCGGCCAGGATTTTACACAAGCAGTTTTAGGAATTGGACCGTCATGGTAAGGAATATCATCACATTGCCCATCTGGACCAAAACGCCATGCATGATAAGGACAACGAATTCCGTCACCATCGATATTAGTTCCACCACCGTCGATGATGACATAAGAAGTATTATTTTCAGCGGCCAGATGCGTCTTCATATGAGGGCAGTACGCATCGAGTAATACAACTCTACCAGTGGCTTGGCCACGGTATAGTGCAAAGTCGCGTCCAAAAAACCTAACGGCTAAAGGCTTGTGAGTATTAATATCCTCGGCGGTGGCGATCATAAACCAGCCTCTAGGGAAGTCGAAATCACCTAAACGGTAATCTTGTGCTGTTGCCATGCGTAACTCCTTGCTAATTATGTTTTTTATATTATTCATTCCGGCACTATTACCTAACCGTGCCGGTATAATTATCGTTTTAATTATCGTTTTAATTATCTATGTACTTGGAAGTGGATCGTTAACGGTAGTCGGTGGCACGGAGTTATCTATTGATTCAACCTCATCGTTATTCAACTGTTTCATTCGAGTTTGATAAGGAGATAGTCCTTTATAGTAAAACCATGCAGAAACGAGCAGCAGCATCATAGTGGCCACGAGCGCATATTTGAGGCCTTCACCTGCGAATATTTCTCCAAACACGTCACTTAATGTACCTGTTAGCAACGGGCCAAGGCCTGCTCCGAAAAGTGTTAAGAATAGGTTTAGTGACGCAGCGCCAGTTGCACGTTGGCTGCTGGTCATTAAATGACTGATAGCTGCATAAGATAAACTCGGCCACCAGCAATTAAAAAAACTAAACAGGGCTGCAAAAACAATAGCGTGGGGGATTTTGATCTCTCCCACCATCCAAAAGGCGTCAGCTGGCCATAACATAAAGGCCACTCCCATAGGCAGGCTGATCAAAATACCTATGATGGGCAGGCCAATTTGCCAACGAGAGTCGCGCTTTGACAACTTGTCACAAAAAACGCCACTGAATATAGTACCGATAGCAGCAAAAATACCGCCGGCTAATCCAAAGCTAATACCAGCATGAGCTAAAGACATATCGTAGTTACGTACCATGAACGTCGGTACCCATATACCGTAACCATAACCAGCCATGCCTGCGAGTGCGCAGCCCATAGCGATCCAAATAAATCCTTTTACTTTCATTATTCCTTTTAACTGTTTGAAAAAGGACTCTTGCTTATTTTTTTCATTATTGAGCGTGGTATTTTTGTCGTAAACACCATGCCCAGGATCTTTGGTAAAGCAAAATAGCAGTAGCGCAAGCAAAATACCGGGGGCACCAAAGAATAAGAACACAGAACGCCACCCATATTCCTGCGCAATCCACCCGCCAGCAACCATTGCTGCTAGTAACCCAAGATGAGGGCCAATCATTAATACGCTAATGGCCAATGAACGACGGTGAGGCGGGTAAAGATCTGACACCATAGATATTGACGGCGCTATACCGCCAGCCTCACCCACTGCAACCGTCATTCTGGCTATCATCAATTGCCAGAAGTGCTGCGCCATACCACAGGCCATTGTTGCAATGCTCCATAGCCCGCAGCATACCGCAATAATGTTACGTCTATTTCCGCCTCTGTCAGCTAAACGGCTTAGAGGTAAGCTTAACCCTGCATATAGAATGGCAAATGCAAGACCACTTAAGAAACCCATTAACGTATCTGATGCACCAAACTCTTGTTTTATTGGCTCCAGAACGATGGCAATGACATTCCTATCAATAAATGAAAAGACGTAAACCAGTGCTAACAACACAAGCGTGCTATGTGTACGCCATGTCACTGAGGGTAAAATAGGCTGCATAATGAGCTCCATAATTAAGATCGCAGTTTCTCAAAGGTAACCTAGCGAAAAATCCAGACATCGTCCTTTTGGACGTGTTGCTATCTCGTGGAATAGATTCTTATATTTGTGTTCTTAGTACTCAGGTTTTATGGTCAGAAGAAAAATACAACTTTGAACTAAAGCGGGAGGGATGAATGGACGAATCGAACAAGCAATTGCCTAATGATTATCAAACGCAAAAATTAAAAGATCGCCAAGCGTTAAATTACCCATTCGAACCACCATTGTGTGATGCAAATGTTGTCTATGTGGCAAAAGGCGTGCTTTGGGCGCGACTCTCTATGCCGATGGGCCTAGATCATATCAATGTTTATATTTTGGAAGATTTCGATGGCTGGTATCTAATTGATACCGGTTTAAATACTGAAGGTAATAAAGCTCTGTGGCTTTCGCTTGCAGCAAATTACCTGAGCGCAAAACCGGTTAAAGGCGTTATCTGTACCCATTTTCATTATGACCACTCTGGCCTAACTAGCTGGTTAACCGAATATTTTAATGTGCCTTTGTATATGACTCACGGTGAGTACTATATGTTGAGAGGGGTAGCTGCAACTCATAATGCTACCGGGAGTAAACAGGATAAGCTGTTTTATACTCACGCAGGCTTGTCTGCTGAGTATGCCGCAAAGATTTTTGAAGCTTGTAAGAAAGATCCTTATATCACGCATTACCCGCCACGTTTTTCCCGCCTAAGAGAGGGGGATACTTTCAGAATAGGACATCGAGAGTGGCAGATTTGGATTGGGGAAGGTCATAGCCCAGAGCATGCTTGTTTATATAGTGAAGCCATAGACGAAGAACCTGCACTTTTAATTGCAGGTGACCAAGTTCTTCCCGAAATTAGTTCAAATATTTTGGTTAGTAGCATTGAACCTGAAGCGAACCCGTTAGCTAACTGGTTTAGATCGTTAAAGCGACTCAAAGCATTAGATAGTGAAACTATGGTACTGCCAGCACATGGTCCCGTTTTTGTAAACTTGCATACTAGAGCTGAACAACTGGAACAGCATCACATAAACCAACTGGATACACTGCGTCAGTTAAGCATGAGTCAGGCAAGCTTTAGTGCCTTGGAAGCTGTAGAGGCGTTATTTAAACGCCCTTTACAACCAATAGAGAAGCTGATGGCTCTTGGCGAAACACTGGCCCATTTAAATTGGTTAATAAACGTAGAAGAGTTAACAAAGACCCTTTGTAATAAAAGTAATAAATATTTATATAACAATAAGCTAAGAATAGCTTAGGGATTATAGTTAACAAGAAATAGATAACAGGAGAAAGTGATGGATATCATTGATCAAGCACAAAAAGTTAAAGCGCAACTGACAGCAGCAGGGGCGCCATTTGAATTGACGCAACTTGATCAATCAGGGGGCGTTGTGTACCGTAACGCGCCTAACAATCTCGCCGAAGTCATAGAGTCATCACGTCGTGATGATGAAAGTACTTTCCTAGTTTATCAAGATGATGTTTTCAGTTTCAGTCGATTCTACACTGAAGTCGACGCGCTTGCCGCGTGGTTCCATAAGCAGGGAATCGTACAAGGCTCTCGCGTCGCGATAGCATTACGCAATCGCCCCGAATGGGCGGTAACATTTGCAGCTATTGCAAAGTTGGGCGCCGTTCCGGTTCCGCTCAACAGTTTTGGACAGCCGAAAGAACTGTGGTCGGCGATAGACGAGGTGATGCCCAAGATTTTAGTGTGCGATAAAGCGCGCTGGAATAAACTGGATACCCATGTAGACAGTAATACTTTTGATGTGTTAGTTGTAGATGACAACGATAAGGCGACGCCGGATGTATCACATTACCAAGAGGTGGTCGCTAGCTACAAGCATTCAGAAACCGTTTTTCCTCATCTAAGTATCTTACCAGAAGATACCGCCCTGATTTTGTTTACCTCAGGCGCTTCAAGCAATGCAAAAGCGGTCGTCTCCTCTCAACGAGCTGTTTGTCAGGCGCTTTTCAATATCGATTTTATCTCTGCCATATCGGCAATGACATCACCAAAAGTAGTTGAAAGGATAATGGCTAAAGGCAATCCTCCAATGTTACTTACTGCCGTCCCGTTATTTCATGTCAGTGGCCTGCACGCTCAGTTATTAACCGCGCTACGAAGTGGTAGAGGAATGGTGATAATGCATCGCTGGGATCCTAAAGAAGCGGTGAAAATGCTCAAGCAGCATAATATCACTCAGTTTAATGGTGCGCCTTCTATGGTGATGCAGCTATTTCGTGAGCCAGGATTTCTGTCACCGACAGTATTAGGCAATATGGCAGGCCTAGGCTTTGGTGGCTCAGGCTTACCAGAAGTGCTAGTCGATCTAGTATTAAAAGAAATGCCTAATCATATGGTTGGTAGTGGTTTCGGCATGACAGAATCTAACGGTGTGGGCGCGTCTTCGTCTGGCGAAATGTTCAGAGTCAGCCCTAAAAGTTCGGGAATGTTATCCCCTTTAGTCAAGGTAAAAGTCTGTGATCCGATAGGGGATGAACTGCCAAAGGGAGAAGTTGGAGAGATTTGCCTCAAGTCCGTCACGATTATGCGTGAATACCTGAATAATAACCAAGGTACTCAACAAGCTATTCAGAATGGTTGGCTGCACACCGGTGATATTGGCTATTTAGATCGCCATGGTTTCTTGTTCGTAGTGGATAGGCTTAAAAATGTAATCATCAGAAATGGTGAGAATATTGCATCGGTCGAAGTCGAATCCAGCTTAATGTTACACCATGCTATTAAAGAGGCTGCAGTATTTGGTATTGCCGATGACATGGTTGGTGAAAGCGTTATGGCCGTCGTGTCGCTAAAAAGAGGACAACAGGTTGAGGAAGATGAGCTGAAGCTGCATGTTGCCGCTCAACTTGCAGGCTATAAAGTACCAAGTACCATTCATATTGTCGAAGATGACTTACCACGGAATCCAGCGGGTAAGTTGCTGCATAGCCAATTGAAACAAACTTATGGATTACGTAAATAAGGTTATGTTATTGCCAACGCCACAACCCCGTTTGGCGTTGGCATCCTAGATTAGGTCTTTGTTTATTATCTATAATTAGTAATGCTGTAAAGCCAGTTTGTGCTAGTCCAGATTGACGATGATTCAAAATTTGTAACCCTACATCATGAGTTCATTAGCTACCAAATTTAGTGGATTGTGTATTCCACTAGTTAACACGCTTCTTGCTGATACCGAGCAGGGAGTACTGGTAATCATTAGTTCACAATAGTGAGATAGCAAATGACATTCAGTGCCTTAGATAAACCTACAAATGACAACCAAACCACTTTCGACATCATTATCGTTGGCTCTGGAGCTGGGGCAATGGCTTCATCTATTGTTGCCTCTGATCATGGCTTATCAGTATTAGTGGTTGAAAAGTCGGGTAAGTTTGGCGGAACTTCAGCACTTTCTGGTGGTGGAATTTGGATCCCCAATAATGATCACTTCAAGGCAAAAGGTGGCCAGGACAGTTATCAACAAGCATTTGATTACCTAAAAGCGTCTACCGAGAACAGAGTGTCAGACTCTAGATTACATGCCTACTTAACTCATGCTCCAGAAATGATCCGATATTTAGAGCGCAAAAGCCGCGTACGCTACGCCGTTGCCGAAAAATACCCAGATTATTATCCTCATCTTGAAGGATCGTTGGCTGGTGGGCGTACTCTTGATCCTGAAATATTTGATACCACATGCATGGGCGATGAGGTTGAAAACCAGTTAAAGGCTTCAGCGTCTACGCTATTGATGGGAAAAATTGCGTGGACTGCCCGCGATGCTCATAAAGCGATGGCCCGTGAGCGCGGCTGGCGATTATTACTGTTAAAGCTGATCATGAAATATAAGCTTGATTTTGGTCAACGCCGTAAAACTCGGCGCGATAGACGGGCAGCGTTAGGCAGCTCATTAGTTGCTTCACTTAGGCAGTCAATGACAGATCGGAATATTCCGCTTTGGCTTGATACAGACTTTACCGATATCGTGTTTAGTCAAGATAGAGTTTGTGGAATTGAAGTCGTCCGTGATGGTGAAAAACAAACACTTAACGCAAAGCTAGCGGTGATTTTTGCAAGTGGGGGGTTTGAGCAAAATCAGAAGCTTAGGGATAAGTATCTGCCGAGCCCATCAAATGTTAAGTGGAGCGCAACGCCTCCAGGTAATAACACTGGCGCGGCTTTAGAAGCAGGGATCCGTGCTGGTGCAAACACAGATATCATGGATTGGTGTTGGTGGTCACCTACAGTGAAGGTGCCTAAAGAAGATAAAGCAAGAGGCCTTTTTGCTGAACGTGCTTTTCCCGGTGCAATTGTCGTTGATGGCTTGGGCAAGCGCTTTGTTAATGAGGCCGCTCCTTACCTAGAGTTTGGTGATGCAATGTATCGAAATAATGCGGCAACAGACGGTAAGTCTCTACCTGCATGGGTGATATTCGATGCAAACTTTAGGTTTAACTACGCCATGGGGCCTTTTATGCCGGCACAAATTCAGCCCGATAGTCGATTACCTAAAGGCTGGTTAAATACCCTTTATTGGAAGGCTGATAGTCTCGATGAATTGGCCAAACAGATTAAAATAGATGCCGATGGACTTTCACATACTGTAGAGCGGATCAATCGGTTTGCAACAACTGGGGTTGATGAAGATTTTGGCCGAGGGAGTAATGTTTTCGACCGCTATTATGGTGACACCAATGTTAAACCTAACCCTTGTTTAGCACCAATAGTTAAGGGGCCTTTTTATGCTATGCGAATTGAAGCGGGGGATATTGGAACTAAAGGGGGTTTGCTAACCAATGAGCATGCTCAGGTAATGAATACAGACAACATGCCGATTGCTGGACTCTACGCTATCGGTAACTGTTCAGCTTCTGTAATGGGTCAAAGTTATCCAGGTGCTGGAGCAACGTTAGGCCCTGCTATGACCTTTGGCTATATCGCCGCAAATCATATAGCAAAGGACATTACAAAGGACCTGACTAATGGCAAACAAACTACTCTCTAGCATTGAACAGGCTTTTACTCTGCTGTTATTTTGCCACTCTGACGAAGCATATTGTATATACAGTTGTGATTCGTTAATTGAAGGTATGCGTGCTTGGCCTATAGTGAGAGTAAAAGAGCATCATTTACTAGATAAGCAAGTAGCAGACGCTACAAACTTAAATGAGTGTAATCAAGATAGGTAATACGATGATCTTTGAAAGTAACGCGAACCCAGTTAACTCGACTAGTAATAATTTGAATTTAAACGCCGCAGTGTTAACCATTCCTCAACTAGTTTTGCGTGCTGCTGAATTGTATAACAGCGATGTTGCGATAGAAGATGATAGTGAGAAGATCAGCTACGCAGAACTCGCAACGCGGGCTTTAGCTGTGAGTAAAAGTCTTATTGCTGCTGGAGTAACACCAGGTGACCGGGTAGCTATTTGGCTACCAAACTGTGCCAATTGGGTTATTGCGTCTTTAGGCTTACAAATGGCTGGGGCAATACTGGTTCCGTTAAATACACGCATGAAACCCACAGAAGCTGCCGATATATTAGCACGTAGTGGCACTAAGTTATTGTTTGTAATGGGAGATTTTTTAGGCGTCGATTATCCAGCTGCATTGGCTAAATTGCTGCCTGTTAATGTAGAAGCACAAGTGATTGTTAGCGCACGCGCAGCTACAAGCAGTAATCCACTGCGCTTGACCCAAACATGGCAACAGTTTTTAGCAATGGGTAATAATCAGACAAGCGAAATCGCGCTTGAGCGCGCAAATGCTGTCAAGCCTGATGACATTGCAGATCTAATGTTTACCTCTGGAACGACAGGAAAACCCAAAGGTGTTATGAGCAGCCATCGCAGTTGCTTACTTGCATTTACTCAGTTTGTAGAAATCTTAGGAATAGAAAAGGGCGATCGTTATTTGGTGGTTAATCCTTTCTTTCATGCTTTTGGCTACAAAGCCGGTTGGTTAACCTGCTTAATTGCGGGGGCAACTATTTTACCTCACAAAGTGTTTGATGCTGATGAAGTGATAGAACGGATCCAAAAGGATAAGATATCTGTGTTGCCTGGGCCGCCGACATTGTATTTATCGATGCTATCTCACCCTAAGCTTGAATATACTGATCTTTCAAGCTTACGAGTTGCAGTAACGGGAGCAGCAACCATTCCCCCAGTCCTCATTGAGCGTATGCGCAGCGAACTCGGGTTTAAAATTGTTACAACGGCATACGGTTTAACTGAGTGTGGTGGTTTAGCGACAATCTGTAACCCTGATGAAGATGTCAATACAATCTCAACAACCAGTGGCAGTGCTATTAAAGGCACTCAAATAAGTATCCAATCGAACAGTGGTCAGCCATTAGGGATAGGTGTACAAGGCGAGATCTGTATCAAAGGATTTCATGTTATGCAGGGGTATTTTCAAAATGCTACGGCTACGGCAGAGGCGATAGATAACGATAACTGGCTGCATACGGGTGATATTGGAATGCTCGATGAGTGCGGTAACCTTACAATTACCGGACGCTTGAAAGACATGTTTATTGTAGGCGGATTTAATTGTTACCCCGCAGAAATAGAAGCGGTGCTGGCTGAGCATGATGCAATCAGTCTTAGCGCTGTAATTGGAGTACCATGCGAGCGAATGGGCGAGGTTGGCTGTGCTTATATTGTTTGCAAGCTAGGCCATACCATTAATGAACAGGAACTAATAAGCTGGTCACGAGAACGGATGGCTAATTACAAAGTGCCTCGTCATGTACGCTTCGTTAACTCTTTGCCTGTTAATGCCTCTAATAAAGTCATAAAAACCGCATTAGCGGCTGATTTTTCTGCTTAACCCTCCAATATTATCGATTAAAAAGTTGATTATAGGGCTGCCATGCATATATTTATGGCAGCATTTTTTTATCTGGTTCTAACCTAAACTAGCATGCCAAACTGAAATAGTAGCTATCGTACTAAAGATGTGACCCGTACCAATCCTCTTAGGCTTTTAATTAAAGGGCTTTCTATCAATATTAGTCCTATCAACAAGAGTCCTCTGAATTAAAGCTCTAGCAATAAAAGCCAATCTATTCAGAACCAACTGATTAGATGAATCATTTAAGAGTTATTAAAGGATGATTACGATTTTCACTATGCGCTCCATTTACTGGGATCCCCATGCTTATATATCTATGCTAGTGACACAGATAACACAGATAACACAGATAACACAGTGGCTTCACAGGCCTACAGTGTATGGGGGGGGCCTTGAAAGCGTATAAATCCATAGGAACAATAGTTCTGATGATTACTCTTTATACTGATGTATTGTAATCTACAAATATCCTAGCTTAGAGGTCGCCGCGTCCATGCATGTCATTAAAAACGTTCTATGTTGACTCTAAGTGGGCGGGACAAGCAGTGGGCCCGGTTAAATTAAAAAGTTGAATAATTAATAAGTTGAATAATTAATAAGTTGAATAATTATTAAGGCGAATACAGCTAGCTGTATTCGCCTTAATAGGGTTAGAGCAGAGAGATATGTAGATGTATAAACATTATGTCTGTAATGGTTTGTCTGTGGCGATGGCTATATTTTCAATGTTATTTTTAAGCGTATCTGTAACTGCGCCCTGCGCCTCTTTTGCTGGTTTTACACCGAGGAGACAAGCAAGCGCCGGCAACAAGAATATCGCCCCTAATACATTCACGAGAAACATAAACGCTAATAAAATGCCCATGTCGGCCTGAAATTTTAGCGCGGAAAAAGCCCAGGTCCCGACACCAATAGACATAGTTACCGCAGTAAACACTGCAGCGGTACCACGGCTTCGCATCGCTTTATAAAAGGAGTTACGCAAATCGTGGCCTTGATAAAGTGAATGTTGCATCTTCTCGTATATATAGATCCCGTAATCCACGCCAACGCCAATTCCTAGTGCAATCACAGGCAGGGTTGACACTTTCAGACCAATTCCAAGTATGGCCATTAGTGCATTACAAAGTATGCAAACTAACATTAACGGCAGAATCACACATAACACACCTCTGGCAGAACGAAAGGTTACCCAACACAATAAACTAATTGCGCTGAAGATAGAGATAAGCATCTGTACTTCAGCTTTTTCTACCGCTTCATTGGTTGCTGCTGCGACGCCAGCGTTACCACCCAATAACTTAAACTCAGCATTAGAGATGTTTTGGCTGTCGGTAAAAAGCCTAATTTCTTTCACTACATGCTTAAGCGTTGCATCTTGATGATCATTTAAATAAACCAACATGTTAATGGTTTTACAACCGTTATCATTAAGCGCATGTAACGGATTTGCAGCACTCGCACCGGCAAGCAATGCGCTTGGATCCCTTTGTAAAGTTCTCCATAAGGGGTTACCTTCGTTATTGCCAGACACATATAATTTAGCTAAACCCGCAGTGGTCTTTACCGAGCGGACACCATCGACACCCCGCATATGAAAATCAAACCGGTCAACTGCATTCATCACTTCCCAATCAAGGCAAGATTCATCCCGCTTATAGCTTTCAAGATACACTGATAAGACATCCATTCCGATAGAATAGTCTTTAATAATCTGTGCATTATCGAGATTATATTGTGAATCCTCTCTGAGCTCCGGCACACCGCTACCAATATCTCCAGTTAGCAGCGAGCGGGATTGCCATGTCCCTAGGGTTAACAGAATCAACATGACGCAGACTGACAAAAGCGCGGGTTTCGGGGTCGCCAAAGCAGACACCTTCCACCAGAGTTGCTGTTCCTTCTGTAGTGGTTGCTGTTTTTTATGCGAGGCCATTTTTTCTAATGTGAGGTAAGACAGTATCACTGGCATAAACATTTTATTGGTGATGATCATCAGTGCAACGCCTAGACAAGCCGTCATTCCCAACTCTTGCACCATAGGAATATCGATAACCATGATCACCATAAAACCCAGCGCGTTAGCAAGTAAAGCGACCGTACCGGGTATGGCTAATTTACGGATGGCATTAACAGCCGCATCAGGTGAACTATAGCCATCAAGTACATCTTGCTTCCAAACGTTGGTCATTTGAACAGCATGGGACACACCGATAGAAAAAATTAAGAAAGGGACGAGTACAGACATAGGATCGATGCCGTAGCCAAGCAGTGGTAGGATCCCAAGTAGCCAAACGACAGGCAGTAATGCAACGGTAATCGCCAACAAGGTGAGTTTTAGCGATAGAGTGTAACGCCAGAGCAGTAGCAAGGTCACAATGAATGCGATAACAAAAAACAGTAAAACCGTAGACAACCCATCCATGACATCGCCCATAACTTTAGCAAAACCAATGATTTGGATGTCAATTCCTTGTCCTGCTAATTCACTACGAATTTGTTCAAGGTGGGCAGCTACTTTTGCATAGTCTGTGGCTTCTCCTGTTTCAGGATCGGTTTCCATCAAATCGGCTTGAACCATGGCGGACTTAAGATCATTTGAGACTAAATTGCCCACTTGTCCAGATTTAGTTACATTGGTTCGCACCCAGTTTAGCCCTGCTTCGTCGGCTGTAAATCGAGAAGGGATAACCACATCACCCATGAATCCAAATTCTGTGACTTCCATGTAACGCACTTCCGGCGCAAATAATGATCTTACCGTTGTTCTATTTATGCCTGGTGTAAAAATAACTTCATCATGGACTTTTCTGAGTCGATTAAGAAATTCTGCATTATAAATATCCCCCTCACCGGTCCACGTCATACTGACCATGACTCGGTTACTACCGGTAAAGGTGCTTGAGTGCTTTAAAAAAGCCTGCATATAAGGGTGTTGAATAGGAACTAACTTAGTAAAGCCGGGATCAAAGCGAGTATCTAAAGCAGAGTAGCTAAGCAAAAGGGTGATCAACAAAAAGAGTAGCCCAAGAGGCTTACGTTTCTGGATGAGCTGACGGGCACTGAAGTCGACAAAACGTTTGAGTAAGCTGATTTCAGTGGAGCTATTTGAGCTAGATTGAGACAGTGACATAAAGAACTCCAGGGCTAGCTATTTGAATTATTAGTATTAGGTGTGCTTGGTATTAACCCTGTGCTGTTTGTGGCTGGATGTACCACTCCAGAGTCAGTTGCAAACAGTAATCGGCCATCAGGTAGCATTAACAGATCAGTAATTGATAAACGTCCACCACCTTGGATGATTTTGAACGTTTCTCCTTGATCATCACTCGCCAGTACAATTCCTCCTTGGCCCGCGATGAGCAACTCTCCACTTGGTAATAAAAGGTGATTAAACAAAGAAATGGGGTAGGGGAAGTTGATTTTATGCCAGCTATCACCATTATCTTCACTACGAAAAATATTGCCTCTCATCCCATACACAATCCATTTTGAACCGCCTAAATGCAGTCCTCCATATAGCGACCCATCGTAAAATGCTGCTAATTCTTGCCAATTGTCAGCGCCATTTTGTGAACGCAGAACCGTGCCTGCCTCGCCAACAATTAACCAATTTTGTTTGTTGTCGTCAGAGATTAGTCGATTTAAATGCCAATCCGTGGCCGCTGGAGCGGCAATTTTATTCCAGTTTTCACCGTTATCGTTGGAAACCATTGAATTGCCAAACGCACCTACAGTTAACCATTGACCACTATTTAGTTTGGCAATACTGAATAAAGGGTCACTGGCAGATGGGTCGAATGCGACTTCTCGCCAGTTAAGTCCGCCGTCAGTTGTTTTTAAGATCCAGCCCTCATGGCCAATAGCCAGCCCAAAATCAGGGCTGTCAAACAACATCCGGGTGATCAACGCATAGCGCTGAGTATCGATATTGCTCATATTCCATGTCTTCCCCTCATCTTTAGATAACAATATCGTCCCAAGCTCACCACTGGCGACGAGTCCAGCAGATGTAGCGACAACATTGGTGACGTTCATATTAGTAATGGGGATGCTACTGTGAGCGAGTGGTGCTGTTTCTCTTTCCGAAAAAGCAATAATTCCGGCTGCGGCGACAATCAATGAAATAGAGATAGTAAAAATTATATGCATAACTACTCCCAGTAGTAACTTTGCTATAGCAGCAAAGCCTCTGGCTTTCACTGGTGAAATAGCACGTTCAACTTAAACGATAAAATGAATGGCATTGTTTGTATTTCTATTAATAATCAATGCTTAATGATTTTATTTTAGCCCTAGGGTTTACCTATGTTTAGTAAGTTCCAAGGCATTGCTCTTAGGCTCATTATTACCAGTTAACCTAGAGTCTCATCGTCCAAATGAGCTAGGTACTAAAAGCAGTTTTTGCAGCAGTTTTTTGTTTTAGTCCGAATTAACGATGAGTGTTTGTAACAGCTGTGGAAACCTCAACAACATAAATGAAGTGGTAACGCTTGGCTTATCCAAACTTAGCTAGGTAATTCGAAGATTGAAATTGAATGCAAATTTGGGAGTAAATGTTTATGAGTGAACATAAAGAAGTATTTTCTGCAGGCTTAATTAAAGAAGACTATATAACCGTAGAGGCTCAAGCGTTGCTTGAACTCGCCGCCGCATTAGTTCCTAACCTTGCGGCACGAGCTCGACAAACAGAAATAGACGGTAAGGTGCCCCAAGCATCAATTGATGAAATAGCTGAAGCGGGTTTATTTGCTGTTTTACAACCTAAAAGGTGGGGCGGAGCAGAGCTCGACCCTCGTGTATTTTATCGAATTCAAATGATTCTGGCTCAAGGTTGCATGTCTACTGCATGGATCTACGGTGTTATTAGTGTTCACAATTGGCAGCTGCCATTGTTTCCTGAACAAGCTCAACAAGATGTTTGGCAAGAAGATCGCTCAACCTTAATAGCTTCAACTTACATGCCAGTGGGTAGAGCTCAAGCTGTTGAAGGCGGATTCACATTTTCCGGTCGCTGGGGCTTTTCAAGTGGCTGTGAGCATTGTGAATGGATCTTTTTGGGGGCTTTACTGCCTAAAGAAGATGGCAGTGAAGGTGTTGAGCACACCACATTTTTACTACCGAAATCCGATTTTAGTATTGAAAAGAACTGGGACGTTCATGGACTGCAGGGGACTGGCAGCCACGATATCGTCGTAGACAATGTCTTTGTACCTGCACATCGAACTCAACGTACCAATAACCATAGTGATGCAGGTTGTCCAGGCAGAGTGCTCAATCAAGGTTGGTTATACAAGATCCCGTTCACTCAAGTGTTCCAGAGAGCAGTTTCAACCGCATGTATTGGCGCATTAGATGGCGCAATTGAGGTGTTTAAGCAAAGAGCATCAGCTCATGTTGGCAAGCACGGCAGCAAGACCGCTGAAGATCCTAATGCACAGTTTGCAGTAACTGCGGCAATGATGACGAGTGATCAATTAAAACTAGTTATGATGCGTAATTATGAGCGTATCGTGAATTGTGCAAAGTCTGGCGAAAACTTGGAAGTAGAAGAGCGATTATTACAGCGGGCTCAAGCAGCATCGGTTCCCAAATTGTGTGGTGAACATGCCGATGAGTTACTTCGAGCCTGCGCGGGGTCAGGGCTTTATAAATCGAATCCAATTGAAAGGGTATTTAGAGATATTCACCAAGCACGTGGACACATAGCTAATAATGGTGATGCCTATATGCGCGCCCACGGTTCAGTCATGCTTGGGTTACCAAATCTTGATCCATTTATTTAATCATCTCATTAGATAACCGTTTTTGGAAAGGAGTTGCCATGTCTTCATCTCGCTATCATCTGTTGACAGTCAGTAAACTGGTAAATGAAACCTCAGATGCACGTTCAGTGATTTTTGAAGTGCCGCCGAGTTTACGTCAAAAATTTGCATTTAAAGCCGGGCAATTTCTTACATTCAGGATCCCTAAAAACGGCGAACATCTACTGCGTTGTTATTCGTTGGCTAGTACACCAGACGAACCTATGTTGAAAGTTACCGTGAAACGGGTGGCTAATGGCGTGGTATCAACTTGGGCGGTAAACGACTTGAAGGTCGGCGATCAAGTCGAGGTCATGCAACCTGCAGGTATTTTTATACCTAAATCCGTAAGTGGTGACTTATTGTTGTGTGCTGGTGGAAGTGGCATCACCCCGATATTTTCAATTTTACAAACTGCCTTGAAGCAAGGCTCAGGTAATATCCGCTTGATCTACGCCAATCGTGATCAAGACTCGGTCATTTTTAAAAATGAATTGATAACCCTAACAGAACAATATCCAAAACGGCTCGAGGTTATCCACCTTCTTGACTCCGTTTCAGGGATCCCAAGTAATCATTTACTGGCGCGATTAGCCCAACCCTTTGCTAGCACGCTTAACTTTGAGGGGGCATTTATTTGCGGTCCAGCACCTTTTATGGACTCAATGGAGTACGCATTAGAATCAATCAACTTGTCAGCCGACAAAATCTACGTAGAACGTTTTATTTCATTACCCAATGAAAAAATAGCGGGAGGGCAAGCAACTGACGTACCAAATAACCGAATCGAAACCGTTACACAACATAGTAATGGTGCTAGCGATACGTTGATCGATGCTGTCGCCACGATCGAGCTCGATGGTCAAACCCATAATATAGACTGGAGCAAACAAGATACCCTGCTTGAAGCCGCTGAAAAGGCTGGCCTATCTTTGCCCCATTCATGTAGAGAGGGAATGTGTGCATCTTGCATGTGCGAAGTCAAAGAGGGCCAGGTTCAACTACGCGCAAATGAGGTTCTTAGCGAACGAGATTTAAAACAATCGCTAACCTTAAGCTGTCAGGCAATGCCCCATTCTTCTAAAGTCCACATTTGCTATACGTAAACTTTCGACTATATGAATTCATGAATGAATCGAGTTCATGAATTCATATAGTCCCTATGCAGATGTTGGCTATTTATCTCCTTAACCTTAGGGTTCGACAAAAGTATTAGTGTGTTAGATAGCTGAAATCAATGAGTTAACTTTAGTACGATATATCGCTATTTCATTGTTTAGTAATATGAATATACAAAGATACATTCATAACGCCGACCTTTACCCTCCTCAACAAATCTATGTGTCAACTTCCATTGACACAAAATCGATATCGTTTTCTCACGAGCCTATAACAATTTGTTATCAGGAATAACTATCGGTTATGTTTGTAGTCTCAACGGACGATGGCGTAAATCGCTACCTTTTTTAATCTGATTAATACACAACAAACCGTGATATGCGGGTTTAGCTTGGCGCAATTAATGGCCAGCGGCATCATCTAAGGAGATTTAAGATGCAGTCAAATAGTATTAATCATGCTCGCCTTCTAGGAAAAGTCGCATTTATTACCGGAGCTGGCAGTGGTATTGGTGCAGCGACAGCAGTTCGTTTAGCTGCTGAAGGGGCGAAGGTTATGATTTGTGGTAGAAATCAGCCGCCTTTAGATCTTGTTGTAGCGCAGATAAAGCAGGCCGGTGGTGTGGCTACTGCAGTTATTGCAGATGTGTCTAATGAAACTGAGCTCGTAGCAGCGATAGAACGATGTGCTAGCGAATATGGTTCACTAGACATTATGGTCAACAATGCGATGGCCTTTACTTGGGGCAGTATCGAAGAGATGGACACGCAAGCTTGGCATGAAAATTTCAAAACCTCAGTAGACGGTACCTTTTGGGGAACAAAGGCCGCAATGAAATTAATGAAAAGTAATGGTGGCAGTATCATCAATTTATCATCAATTTGTGGCGAGCTAGGAACCCCATGGATGTCAGGCTATAGCGCAGCTAAAGCCGCAGTGACTAATTTTTCAAGAGCCGCTGCAGCCGAAGGCGCAGCGAGCAACATCCGCGTCAATACCGTCATTCCGGCTGTTGTTGAAACACCAGCTACAGAGGGGATGCTCTCAAATGCCACCGCTCGAAAGAACACTGAACGGTTAATTCCTATGGGGCGAGTAGGACAACCAGATGAATTAGCATCTGTTATCGCATTTCTTGCCAGTGATGAAGCATCCTATGTCACCGGCGTTAGCTTACCTGTCGATGGTGGCCGAGCAGCTGTACTCGTTACGGCAATGGATTGAGGTAGTGATGATTAGTAACCAAAGCATACAAGCTAAAGAAGCGCTGCTAAGTCCATTAATAATTGGCGATATCACGCTTAATAATCGTGTTGTGATGGCGCCGATGACCCGTAATCGCGCTAACAGTGATGGTACGCCCACGACCAGCATGGTTCAGCATTATTCTGATAGAGCATCCGCCGGACTCATAGTCGCAGAAGGAACTTGGCCTAGCCGCGAAGGGCAGGCATATTGCCGCCAGCCGGGTATTGAAACCAAAGAACATTGTCTGGCGTGGCGCCATGTCACAGATGCAGTTCATGCTAAAGGTGGAAAAATTGTGCTGCAGATAATGCATAGTGGCCGCATTGGAAGTAAGCACATTAAAGGCGAAACCGTTAAAAGCTTCGCACCATCAGCGATTCAAGCCGCTGGAAAGGTCTACACCGATAGCGCTGGCATGCAAGATTTTGATGTGCCGCTAGCCTTAAATACAGTGCAGGTTGCCCAAGTGATCGCCAAGCATCGCCAAGCTGCGATTAATGCAATAGAAGCTGGGTTTGACGGTGTTGAACTTCATTGTACCAGCGGATATTTACCCATGCAGTTCTTATGTTCTGGCTCGAATCAACGTACTGATAAATATGGTGGCAGTAGCGATAACCGTGCAAGCTTTGCTTACGAATGTTTATTAAGCATGAGTGATGCGATTGGCGCAGGGCGGGTCGGTTTAAGGATTAACCCCGGCAACAGTTTTAACGATTGCTCAGATGATAACCCGGCGCAAAGCCATATCAGTTTGCTAAAGCAAGTTAACGGTTTAAACCTTGCTTATTTACATGTGATGAAATCGCCATTAGCTGAAATAGATGCGTTTGCGTTAGCACGCGAACATTTTGACGGTCCGTTGATTTTAAATGATGGTTTCGAACCTGCAAGTGCTGCAGAAGCGGTACAAGAGCAATTGGGGCAAGCGGTCTCTTTTGCAAGACATTTCATCGCCAATCCTGATTTAGTTTATCGAATTAATGATGACCTTCCATTATCTACATTTGATCGCAAAAGCTTATATACCGCCGGTGATGCTGGCTATAACAATTATCAAACTCATCAATCATTAACCACGAGTTGAAAACCGGAAAAAAAGGAAATTAATAATGAAAATACTGGTACCAATAAAACGAGTGGTCGATCATAACGTTAAAGTCAGAATCAAGTCTGATGGCAGTGGTGTTGATTTTAATAACGTCAAGATGTCAATAAACCCATTCGATGAAATTGCCATCGAAGAAGCTGTGCGTCTAAAAGAAGCGGGGATTGCAACTGAAGTCATTGCGGTAAGCTGCGGCGCAAAAGCATGCCAAGAAACCTTACGTACAGCTTTGGCTGTTGGCGCTGACCGTGCGATTCAGGTCAATACCGATGCAGATCTAGAACCACTAGGTGTTGCCAAAATACTCAAACAAATTGTCAAGCGTGAAGCCCCGCAATTAGTCATTTGTGGCAAACAAGCAATCGATGATGATTGTAACCAAACTGGGCAGATGTTGTCTGCATTACTCGGTTGGTCACAAGGCACGTTTGCCTCAGAGCTTAAAGTCGATGCCAATGAATTGTCTGTTACCCGTGAAATCGACGGCGGGCTTGAAACTCTCATGCTTGCATTGCCTGCCGTTGTTAGTTGCGATCTACGTTTGAATCAACCTAGATACGCGTCGCTTCCTAATATTATGAAAGCTAAACGCAAGCCTTTAGAAGTCATTGAATTAAATGAGCTTAATGTCGATGTGAAACAACGAGTAACAGCCATAAATTATACGTTCCCGGCGACACGCAGTGCAGGTGTTATGGTGGAAGACGTTGCAGAGTTAGTGAGTAAATTACGTGAAGAAGCACGAGTACTATAAGGAGATAGTTAAATGAAATTGTTAGTTATAGCTGAACACGATAATACTCGAATAGCCGACGTAACATTTAATGCGATACAAGCCGCGGCGCAACTCGCATCGTTCTCAACAGATGCGAAAATTGAGTTACTCATTGCTGGAGATGATTGCCAAGCTGTCGCCAACGAGGCCGTTACTTTAAGTCATGTGGATACAGTACGTTGTGTTGAAGCCGCTCACTATCAAGCAGGCTTAGCGGAAAACTTAGCGAGTTTGGTTGTTGAGCAGACTGAAAAACATCAGTATCAAGCCATTATTGCAGCAAGCAGTAGTTTTGGTAAGAATGTGGCTCCCCGCATCGCGGCATTATTGGATGTTTCACAGATATCTGATGTAACCGCCATCAATGGTCTAGGCCGATATACAAGACCAATCTATGCCGGCAACATCATGCTCAACTGTGAGACGCAAGATCCTGTACAGGTGCTAACGATTAGACCGACAGCTTTTGATAAGGTCACTAACCAAGGCCAAGCCGAATGTATTAGTGAGTCTCCAGCACAAGATCTCGGTTTATCTCGGCTGATTAAACGTGAATTGTCTGAGTCAGACAGACCCGAACTTGGCGCGGCTAACATTATTATTTCAGGAGGGCGTGGCCTAGGAAGTGGCGATAATTACAAACAACTACTCGAACCTCTGGCTGATAAACTTGGGGCGGCTTTGGGGGCCTCTCGAGCTGCAGTTGATGCCGGTTACGTACCTAACGACTATCAAGTCGGACAAACCGGTAAGATTGTTGCGCCGGAACTCTATATTGCGGTTGGGATCTCCGGGGCAATACAACACCTTGCAGGTATGAGTGACTCGCAAATCATTGTTGCCATCAATAAAGATCCAGACGCACCTATATTTCAAGTCGCCGACTATGGCTTAGTTGGAGATTTATTTACTGCCATTCCAGAATTAACCGGAGCACTAACGTAAGTTTAATGTTTTTCGTATAGGCTGGTAGTACAGCCTATACGCAACCAATTTAAAAATAACAAAAATTATAAAGTTAATTGGAGGGGATTTTGCCTAATATTGACCTAGAAATTGAATACTACAATGACCTTGTTGAATCTATTTATGACGCTGCACAAAATAATTCCAGTTGGTCTGAGCCTTTAGAGGAACTGAGAAAGTTATTTGGCGCAAATTATGTCACTTTAATACTCAAACAACCCCTGCCTGATGATGAACAAGGCATAGGCCTAATGGTCGCGGTTGGCGGTAATATAGATGATGAGAGTAAAATCCAGTATTTGCCCTACGGCCATACGTTAACGCCCTTTAATGACCAAGAACCGAATACGATTGTAACGGTTGATGATCTTATGGACGAACAGCAGTGGATTGAGAGTTCCTATCGGCGTCATTGGTGCATGCACAATGATGTTTATCATGTGATGGCGGTTGATATCTCAATTCCTGATGTCGGTAATCTGCCTTTTAGGATCACTCGCGGAGAAGCCGATACCGCATTTAGTGCAGAAGATAAAGCATTATGCCAGTTTTTTGTTTCTCACCTTAGACGCGCGCTCGGGATCCACTTGCAACTCAATCGAAGTGAATCATTGGGCTCAATGTACTCTCAGGCCATCGGCCGTTTATCCATTGCCACCATTAAAATTGATGAGCAAGGTAAAGTATTAGATCAAAATATCTTTGCACGAGAAATTATCGATGCAGGAGATGGCCTAAAAATAGTCTGCGGTAAATTAACTGCGACATCGAGCAGCGATAACCGAGAATTAAAACATTTAGTCAAAGGCGCGTTTGAACGAGCACGTAATAATCGTAAAAATATTTTGCCTGAAGCCATGTCTGTTAGTCGCCCCTCTTGTGAGGTCAATTTAGGCATAGTGGTTGAAGTCATCCCAGGTCTTGATTGGGCTGAGGGTAAAGGTCAAGCTCAAGCAATTGTCTACATTCGAGATTCAGTGAGCAAATCTCAAGCCAGTAGCGATATGGCGAAGAAGCTTTTTGGCCTCACGCCTGCTGAAACAGCCTTGTCTTTACAGTTAACGAATGGTTTGTCGCTAGAAGAGGCATCTGAAGCCCTCAATATTCGTAGAAATACTGCTAGGGCACACTTACGCGCGATTTTTTCCAAAACCGGTGTTCGTCGTCAGACTGAGCTTGTACGAATTTTTCTAAACAGTGTGGCTGCGCTGGGTTATAACAATGTCGATTCAAAAAGTAATGACATTAGAACGGAGGAGTAACCTGTTATCTAGCTCATTGCTCTACGTTAGATGTAAACGGCGCATTTGGCGAAGCGCCGTGATGATATTATTTGCCGGTAAACACCGCTCGTCTTTTTTCGAGAAAAGCGACCATGCCTTCACGCTGATCTTCAGAAGCAAACAATAACGCATTGGCTTTACGCTCTAGCGCCATGGCAGCAGGGAGTGATGCGTCCATGCCTGCAAGTATAACTTCCTTTATTTGCTCAGCCGCTAAAGGAGGCATACGAGCGATACGTCTAGCATTTGTTAAGGCTTGTTCTAGTACGCTATCATCGTCGCACACTTCACTCACTAATCCGGCAGTAAATGCTTCTTGCGCTGTAATAGGGCGTCCTGTTAGTGCCATTTGCATGGCTTTTGCCTTACCTACTGCACGTACCAATCTTTGAGTGCCACCGATACCGGGCATGATCCCTATGGCGATTTCTGGCTGGCAAAACGCCGCAGTTTCGCCAGCTATTATAATATCGGCTAACATCGCAAGCTCGCAGCCCCCTCCATAAGCATAACCACACACAGCAGCTATAACGGGTTTTGGGCATTGCTCTATAGGCGCCCATAGTCTTTCAGTATGGCGCTGATAAATATCAATTGGACTGGCTTCGATAAGGCTAGTTATATCACCGCCAGCTGCAAAAACCTTATCGCCTCCGGTCAGCACTATACATCGTACTGTGGGATCATTAGATAAAGCGCTAAAGTGATCAGATAAACACTGTTGTAACTCAAGACTTAACGCATTGGTCGCCGCGGGTCTATTCAGAGTTAATAATGCTACGCCTTCCTCCGGCCTTTCTAATAACACCGTCTGTTGTTGATTCTCCAACTTATCTCTCCTCAAGTAGTGCCGTGCATCGATGTCTGTTGGTTGACGTGATAGTACAGAAAAAGCAACAAATTCGATTTTATTCATATTCATAGCCACTTTCACCCTTAGTGCAAATTGCGACATCGTCCATTTAGACGAAGCTAACTTTGCCTAGCTAATGATATTTATATAAGCCTAAGAAAAACGGCGAGTTAACTTCAATTTTGGCCGTTACAAATATGACTAAGGGTAAAGTTATGCAGATTGATTACCAGAATAAAGTGGTATTGGTGACAGGTGGCACTAAAGGTATTGGAGCAGGCATTGCTACGGAGTTTCTTGCAGCTGGAGCCAAAGTAATCGTTTGCGGTCGCAGTGAGCCGCAAACACTACCAAATTCCGGTAACAACACTGCGCAGTTTATTTATGCGGACCTTAAAAAACATGACGATATTGAAACCTTGTTTAGCACGATTGCTAAACAATATCCCCGTCTTGATGTGGTGATCAATAACGCCGGAGGAAGCCCTTTTGCGTTAGCCGACAAAGCCTCACCACGATTCCATGAGAGCATTCTTCGCCTAAATCTTATTGCGCCTTTAAATGTCGCTCAACAAGCGAACGCACTAATGCAAGAACAAGACTCGGGGGGGGCAATTGTGTTTATAGGCAGTATTAGTGCGCTTAGAGCCTCTCCAGGGACCGCAGCCTATGGAGCAGCAAAAGCGGCGGTATTGTCATTAGTACAATCTCTTGCCGTTGAATGGGCACCAAAAGTTAAGGTAATGGCCGTCAGCCCGGGTCTAGTAAAAACCGAGCAATCGCAGCTTCATTATGGTGATGATGAGGGGATAGCTGCGGTCGCTAAAACGATACCTGCAGGTCGATTAGCCGATCCGGCTGACATAGCTAAGGCTTGTTTATTTCTCGCATCAGAAAACGGTTTTTATGCCAGTGGTTGCAACTTATTACTTAACGGAGGCGGCGAAATGCCTGCGTTTTTAATGGCTTCTCAAACTACTCAATAATTAATAGCAGTAACAAAATGGTTTGTATGAGCTTTATAACGAGCGGGTACCAGCTTGTTTAACAACATTATTTTAAGCATTGAGTGCAGAGATACTCAAGAACAGCAGGAGGATTGACATTGGCTGATTATCCTTGGATGACCCAAATACGCACTTTAGTAGGCACAGAGTACGACCGTATATACGCATGGGATGCTATCAACCCTGCGATGGTAAGGCAATGGTGCGAAGTCATGGGAATTGATAACCCACTTTATACCGATGAACAATACGCATTAACAACAGAGTTTGAAGGCATTGTTGCACCGCCTTCAATGTTACAGACGTGGTGTTTAGCCGGGTTTAACGATGTTTGTGCGCCGGGGTCTTCAGAAGAAAACCCTTACGGCGTACTGAAATTATTGGAGGCACAAGGCTACCCAGCGGTTGTTGCGGTTAATTCTGAACTCGATTTTAAACGATATTTAAAAATGGGCGAGAAGCTTTGTTACACCACAAAATTAGAGTCAATTAGCGAAGAAAAAACCACCGGCCTTGGGGTTGGATACTTTGTCACTTTTATCATGACTTATTTTTCAACTCATAACGATGGTGAAGAAGAATTGGTCGGCACTTTATTATTTAGAGTGTTTAAATTTAAACCAGCAGCTCGCGCAGAATCCACGCCTGAAGTAAAACAGGATCCAAAGCCTGCTGCCAAAGTGTATAAGCGACCAAAGCCTGGGATCAGCGATGATAATCGGTTCTTCTGGGATGGCTGTAATCAACATGAACTTCGTATCCAGCACTGTACTTGTTGCGACAAACTACAGCATCCACCGGCACCGATATGTATGCATTGTCAGTCGTTCGAGCTAGACCATAAAGTGGTTAGCGGTAAGGGGAGTATCTTCTCTTTTGTGGTGATGCATTATCCAGAAGTCCCACCATTTGAGCACCCGAACCCAATCGCTCTCGTCGAATTAGAAGAGGGGGTAAGGTTAACGGCTGGCTTGATCGGCATTGAGCCTGAGGACGTAGTCATTGGTCAAAAAGTTAAAGTGGAGTTCACCACCTACGACGGTGATTTGACACTACCAATGTTCAAACCTGTCAGCGGATAAAAAGGGGGGATATTATGGATTTTTCATTAACCGAAGAGCAGCAAGCGATCTTTGAAATGTCTCAGGGAGTGTTTAACGATTGCTGCACCGATGAGTACCTACGTGAAGTTGACGATTCAAATATCACCATAATGGATACATTGTGGCAAACCTGTATTGAAACCGGATTACATGCGCTGTATTTGCCAGAAGAGTATGGCGGAAGTGAATTAGGAATGACCGAACTTGCATTAGTACTACAAGCACAAGGTGCAGCATTAGGTTTGGTTCCACTTTGGCGCCATCAATTAGCCGGGGCATGTTTAGCCAAGTTTGCTACTGCAGATCTACACCCCGTTGTGCGCGCAGCAGCTTCTGCTGACAATATATTAACCCTCAGTATGCCAAAGCTTAGCAAGCATAGCGCGTTAGTTAAGGCGACTCCGAATAAAGAAAACAACGGTTACTTACTTAGCGGTAAATTATCAGCTGTTGCAGACGCAGCTATCGCTAGCCATGTGTTGATGCCAATTGAAATCGCTAACAAAGTGGGTTTTGCGCTGGTGCAATTAGATGCTGTCAATATAGAGCGTATCGATGGAGTACTAACTCAGGGCGAACAAGTTTCAGATCTTGTTTTTAATCAATGCCCAGTATTCGGGCATCAGCTTCTAGCAGATGGTGCCAGTGAATGGCTTACTCCCAGAGTGCTTGCAGCCTTTAGTGCAATGCAGCTTGGAGTCAGCGAGGAACAGCTTAAAAGAACCGTTGAATATATCTGTGAGCGTCGTCAATTTGATCGTCAAATTGGCGCATTCCAAGCCGTTCAAATGACAATGGCTGATTGTCGTATTGCCTTAGAAGTGCTGCGTTCCACCTTATTGCAACTTTGCTATCGCATTGATGCGGGCCTTGGTTGTGATTCTGAAGCGCTAGCTTGTGCGCTGCATGCTTGTGATGCAGGACACTTGATAGGCCATAAAGCGCAACATGTTCATGGCGGTTTCGGTGTAGATATCAGTTATCCAATACATCGTTATTTGTATTGGAGCCGCGCAATATCACTAGGACTTGGCGGAAGCCAAGCAATAACCGAGCGGTTAGGTGACTGGTTAGCAGAGAATGACAAACTTGGATGGAAGTATGACCTCAATGAAAACAATTAATACTAAAAACAGTGTGGCTAGCAACTTTTCAAATGTAAATCTTGGTGACAAATTACCACAGCTTACAATTCCTATCACGGTTGCATTAATCACTAGTGGCGCGATTGCGACCCGAGATTTTTTCCCAGGTCATCATGATAAAGATGCCGCTAAGGAATTAGGCTCGCCCCATATTTTTATGAATATCTTGACGACTAATGCATTAGTTCAGGGCTTTGTTGAGCAATGGGGAGGGGCAAACATTCGTTTTACTAATCTGAACATTAAGCTAGGAATGCCAAATTACCCTGGAGACACCATGGTATTTAATGGAGAAGTCAGCGCACTTGATCCACAGAATCATTCAGCAGTGATTAGCCTTGTTGGGAAAAATTCAATGGGTGCCCATGTGAGTGGCTCCGTTTCTGTTTCATGGCCACGAGATTTCGCGTAATTAAAGGAGAATTTAGATGGATGCATCGATCAGTGGTAAGGCTGCTATTGTTGGTTTAGGCGCTACTGAGTTTTCTAAAAACTCTGGCCGTACAGAATTACGTTTGGCAATGGAAGCAACATTATCGGCACTTAAAGATGCCGGGATTGACCCGAGTGAAGTTGACGGTTTCTGCTCTTATTCTGTAGATAAAGTGCCAGAGTATGAAGTGGCTCGTTTACTCGGCTGTAAGGAAGTCAAGTTTTTCTCCCAAATCCCTCATGGCGGTGGCGCTGCGTGTGCACCGGTTATGCATGCCGCTATGGCTGTCGCCTCTGGTGTGGCTAAAACCGTTGTGGTGTATCGTGCGATGAACGAGCGCTCTTGGTATCGATTTGGTACCGGGGATTATGGTTTCGCTAATACGCCGACATTTGAAAATGTAAATTATGGTTGGTATATGCCTCATGGTTTTCATACGCCCGCATCATGGGTCGGTATGTTCGCCCAGCGATATATGCATGAATATGGCGCGACATCAGAAGATTTCGGACGCATAGCCGTTGCGGCGCGAGACTTTGCGGCGACCAATCCCGCCGCGTTCTTCCATAATAAGCCGATTACTTTAGAGGAACACCAAGCGTCAAGATGGATCTGTGAACCATTACATTTGCTTGACTGCTGCCAAGAGTCAGATGGAGCGGTTGCTATGGTGATCACCAGTGCAGAGCGAGCAAAAGATTTAAAGCAGAAAAGCGTGGTGATAAAAGCCGGCGCCCAAGGTATTGCACAAGGGCAGCAAGTGATGACTTCATTTTATCGTGACGATATTACCGGACTGCCTGAAATGGGCATTGTCGCAAAAGAGCTCTACAAGCAATCAAAGTTAACTCCTGAAGACTTCCAGACTGCAGTCATCTATGACCACTTTACCCCATTTGTATTGCCACAACTTGAAGAGTTTGGTTTTGCTAAACGCGGACAAGCGAAAGAGTTTATCCGTGCAGGCGAGCATGCTCGAGGTGGAAAGTTGCCGATTAACACCCATGGTGGCCAGCTTGGCGAAGCCTATATTCACGGTATGAACGGTATCGCAGAGGCGGTACGCCAAGTACGTGGCTCTGCGGTCAATCAAGTCGATGATGTTGAGAACGTATTAGTTACAGCTGGAACAGGCGTGCCAACCAGTGGCCTGATTTTAAGTGCGGAGGCTTAGGTATGTATATTGATTTAACGCCAGAACAGCATCAATTGCGCTTAAAAATTCGGGATTACTTTACCAAGCTGATGACACCAGAGCTCAAGGCTAAATTACGTGGAAAAGAGGGCGGAGACGACTATCGCGCTGTTATCGAGCAAATCGGTAAGGATGGTTGGTTAGCGGTGGGATGGCCAAAAGAGTTTGGTGGCCAAGGCTATCAAGCGACTGAGCAGCTTATTTTCTTTGAAGAAGCCAATATCGCAGGTGCGCCTCTACCATTTGTGACCATTAGTACGGTAGGTCCCGCATTAATGGAGCACGGCACAGAGTATCAAAAGCAGAAGTTCTTACCGGGTATTGCCAGAGGAGAAATCATTTTTGCCATCGGTTATTCAGAACCTAATGCAGGTTCTGATCTGGCTACATTGACCACGGCTGCAAAAGTTGAACAAGAAGGTTTTGTTGTCAATGGCAACAAAATGTGGACCTCTGGTGCTGAGTCTGCTGATTATATTTGGCTGGCAGCTCGAACAGATCCAGAGCAGGCGCGGCATAAAGGTATTTCGATTATGATCGTTGATACCCAAACTCCAGGTTTTTCACATACCGTGATCCCCACCTGTTCGAACCCAACGGCAGCAACTTACTATGACGACGTTGTCGTACCAAAAGAAATGCTTGTTGGCGAGCTCAATCGGGGCTGGAAACTGATCACTTCCCAATTAAACCATGAGCGTTTAGGGTTAGGAGCATGGTCAGATAAAGTGGTGAGTTTGTACCGTAAAGTTTACCTTTGGGCTAAGGCAAAAGATGAGCACGGCCGATGCGCAACTGATAATCCATGGGTGCGAAGCGCTTTAGCCAAGTGCTATTCGCGTTTAGAAGCAATGCGGCTGATTAATTTTAGAATTGCCGCAGATCTTGAGCAAGGGCAAATGGATGTTGCGTTGGCATCAATCACTAAAGTTTATGGTTCTGAATCTGCAATTGAAATATTGCGTCTGTTACAAGATATTGTCGGCAGTAACGGCATGGTCCGTGAAGGTTCAAGCGCCTCATTATTACTTGGCGAACTCGAGTATGAAGTACGTGCTTCTGTCACGCTGACTTTTGGTGGTGGAACAAATGAGATCCAGCGAGAGCTCATTGCGCAATTTGGATTGGGTTTACCCAGAGCACGTAACTAAAGTTAGAAGGATTTGCATCATGAGCGATATGGATTTATTTAAAAACGATGTAAAACAGTGGCTAGAAGAAAATTGCCCACATTCTCTCAGAACGCCGACTCCGGAGAATGAATTAGTGTGGGGCGGTAAAAACGTAAACTTTGTCACCCAAGATATGCGTGATTGGTTTGAGCGTATGCGCGATAAACGTTGGTTTTGTCCGGGATGGCCTTCCGAATATGGCGGTGGGGGGTTGTCGGCTACAGAAGTCAATATTCTCGAGAAAGAAATGCTCCGCATGCGATGCCGTCCACCGCAAATCAATCTAGGAATTTGGATGCTAGGTCCAGTGCTATTAAAGTATGGTACTGAAGAGCAGAAAAAACGCCTGCTGCTGCCGATGACACAAGGTGAAGTCCGCTGGTGCCAAGGGTTTAGCGAACCTAATGCCGGCTCAGATCTTGCCAATATCCGGACTAGTGCCGTCGATATGGGCGATCACTTTTTGGTTAATGGCTCTAAAATTTGGACCTCATACGGCGATAAATCGGACTGGATGTATGCCTTAGTAAGAACCGATAATAACGCCTCGAAGCATGCAGGGATCAGTTTACTCGCACTCGATATGGCAAGCGCCGGAGTAACGCCTAAAACTATCGATTTAATCAGTGGAAAATCGACATTCTGTGAAGTGTTCTTCGATAATGTCAAAGTGCCTAAAGACAACCTTATTGGTGATGTAAACGGTGGCTGGCCGCTAGCAAAGCTACTGCTTCAGCACGAGCGCAGCGCAATGAGCAAGTTTGGTGAGTTTAGTTTGCCAAATCATTTTCACCTCAAAACGTTTGTTAACGACTATATGCCCAAGCCTCACACTGTATCGGAAACGATTTTGCATGCACGCACCGTTGTTTGTGATATGGAAGAAAGGATCTTTAATTTGACGGTTCAGCGCATGGGAGAAGAAGCTCGTTCTGGAAAGGATGTTTTCCCTACGATGTCAATTATGAAGTATGCCCATAGTGAACAAGAGAAAGTTAAGTTTGAGTTGCTACTCGATGTGATGGGTTACCGAGCTCTGGGGTGGCAGCTAGATGGCTGCGCTAACGACAGTTTTAGCGAGCAAGAGCTTAGTGTTACCCGTGGTTGGCTAAATAGCTTTACGCAAACCATTGCGGGTGGGTCTTCTGAGGTTCAGCTAAATGTGATCGCTAAAAGAGTGCTCAACTTACCTGATAGTAAAGCGGGATCTTCAGTTAAAAAGGTAACAACATCATGAAGCTAATTTATAACGAAGACGAACGTATGTTGGCTGACACTGCCATAGAGTTTTTGACATCAAAAAGCCCTGTTGCAGCCAAAAGAGCCTTACGAGATGAAAATACCGAACTGAGTTTCGACCCGCTTATTTGGCAAGAAATGATCCAATTAGGCTGGAGTGGGATAAGCTTTTCTGAAACGTTAGGGGGACACGGTTTTAGCCATAAAGGCTTAGCGGGGATCTTTGAAGCCATAGGCAATAATTTAACTCACTCACCTATGCTGTCATCTGTGGTCATTTGTGGTGGCATTTTACAACAACTAGCTAAAACCAATGATTTATCCAAGCAGCATATCAGTTGGCTTGAACAAATTATCAGTGGAGACAAGCGCGTTGCCTTGGCACTAGAGGAAGGTGTAAGACACGACCCGGAAAATATTACGACGACAGCGATAAAGGTCGATGGTGGCTACCGCTTATCCGGTCATAAGGCGATGGTGATTGACGGAGTAGGTGCAGATGCACTGTTAATTGTAGCTCGCATTAACGATGTTAACGCGCCGATTAGTCTATTTTTAGTGGCCAATGATGGGCGTTTTAGCCATAACAAAATGTCGGTAATCGATTCCGGTAATTACAGTTCAGTGACGTTTGAGCAAACGCTAATCGGCGATGAGTCATTATTAACGAGTTCACTAGCCGCTAATGAGGTGAACCCAGCCAAAAGTGCACTTGATGTGGGTCTTGCTTTAGGCCGTTTATGCTTAGCCGCTGAAATGTTAGGTGCATGTTCAGCATTGTTTAACATGACAATCGACTATCTAAAAACTCGTGAGCAGTTTGACGTAAAAATTGGCACATTCCAGGCGCTTCAACATCGAGCGGCAAAATGTTTTATCGAGCTAGAATTAGCACGTAGTGCAGTTATTAACGGATTTGTTACGGCTGATAAGTTAAATAACTTGCAAGCTGAACAATCGGCCGATTCTGCTAGGTTATTACAAATCATCGATGATATTTCCGCCGCTGCATCGTTAGCAAAATGGAAAGTGGGCCAGTTGAGTGACATGATCTCAGGCGAAGCAGTACAAATGCACGGTGGAATAGGGGTGACCGATGAGTTGGATGTTGGGTTATATCTAAAACGGATCCGTGTGGCACAAATGAGCCTAGGAGACAGTGACTTTCATTTAGCACACTATGCAGCCTTAACCGAGTAATACCGCTGCAATCACGCGCATTAGTAGCATCGCTAATGCGCGTTCATTCGCAATACAGCCGCGACTCTGGCCAACCCCATGTTGATAACGCCATTTTTATGGCCACCTAATAAATAACATCTAATTAATGAAACTGTCTGAGTGTACGGTATAGGTGTTAATCATTCTCCTCGGCAATTTTAGTTTCACACTGCAAATGCTCCCTCTAAACGTTGTTTGTAAATTATCCCTCATGAAGCATCCACTGCATTGTAATAAATAATCAAGCGTGACTAATCAACAGTGACTTAACCTTAAAAATCTAGATTGAAATCGTAACTAAGTTGGTGTTATACAAGCAAGTTAACGAATTGAGGTAAGGATCTAAAGTGGCGAAGGTATTAGTGAGTTCATGTTTGTTGGGTTGTAATGTTCGCTATAACGCGAGTCAGATTGAGGTTAATAGCGCAGACTTTGATGACGTCGTTAAATCGCATAGCATCATCTCTTTTTGTCCAGAAGTTGCAGCCGGGTTAGTGATACCTAGAGCTCCGGCTGAAATCTGTCAAGGTTCAGGTGTGGATGTATTAGCAGGCTCAGCCAAAATAATGTGCCAAGACCAAACCGATGTCACTGAGGCTTTTATATTGGGAGCAGAGCTGGCTTTGCAAGTCTGCATTAAGCAAGGGGTAACCCATGCTATTTTAACGGAGTCTAGTCCATCTTGTGGTAGCTCAAATATTTATAATGGTAAATTTGAAGGCGTTAAAATACCAGGACAAGGGGTCACTTGTGCTTTATTAGAAAAACACGGCATTAAGGTAACAAACCAGTATGAATTAGCAGAATTAACCAGCCACAGCTAATTGAAAGCAAAGAGTCGTGTTTAAGAGTCTACATTGTTCGCAATAATCGCGGATTATCCAGATGTGAATAATCCGCGCTGGCATAGATTGCGGCCTTTATGTTGTCACTGAGGAGTGCATAGCGTGTCGCGTATTTGATACTCGTCTGAGCTACTACATCTGAGCTACTACAT
The DNA here is from genome assembly GCF_000018285.1 of Shewanella pealeana ATCC 700345. Lineage (NCBI taxonomy): Bacteria > Pseudomonadati > Pseudomonadota > Gammaproteobacteria > Alteromonadales > Shewanellaceae > Shewanella > Shewanella pealeana. The sequence goes on from NC_009901.1 coordinate 2,598,320, forward strand.
CTGAGTTATGCGCTATAGTTCAATCGCTGCTTTCATACCAGAACTAATAGCGCCTTCAATATAATTAACAGCACTACCGTCTCCGATTGAGCTGATTTTGAAGCCTTCCGCGACCAACATCTGCTCAAAGTCGCTATTAGGCGCTGCGCCTTGAGCCATAATGACGCTATCACTTGCTAATGTTTGTGCTGCATCTTCTTTATCTGTGAAGGTTACATTATTGGCATCAATTTTATTCACAGTTGAATTTGTAAGAATTTTTACTCCTAATTCATTGAGCTCTTGCAAGATCCGCCAACGACGTACAATCGACAGTTCGCTGCCTAAGTCTCTTGTTGGTTCGATGATGGTCACATCCCGTCCTCGAAGCGCTAAGAATTCTGCCAATTCTAATCCGACTAAACCCCCACCAATAACTGTAATCTTTTTACCCAGAGGCATCCATAACTTAGACAGCTGACGGCAGGCATCTAAACTGGATGTGACGCCACTTGCTGATCCGGCATTGAACATCGCTCGTTGTGAAAGTGACAGCTTTTGCTTAGCGATATCTTTGCCTTCGCCGGTCATGAGTAGACGCAATTCATCTCCAGACCATACGTGTTGCAGTTGCGAACCGACGATATTTGGACTCGTGCGGCGGGCGCCCACCGCAAGTAGAATTTCATCAGGTTGCAATTGGCTAAGTAATTCAACCGATGCTTCGGTATTAAGGCGAATATCCACCTTAGATTGCTTCAGCTGATTAATTTGGTATTCGAGTAATTTACCATTTTCAGGGTAGGTCATTGAGGCAAAAAACAGAGTGCCACCTAGGCGTGACCCTCGTTCAATCAGCGTCACTCTATGACCACGGTCACTGGCAACTTTTGCAGCTTCCATGCCACTAGGGCCAGCTCCGACAATAACGATATGTTTTACTTTGTCAGTGGCAATGATGTTCAGTGTTGATTCATGTCCTGTTCTCGGGTTTACCGCGCACTTCACTCGCTGATTAATAAAAATTTGGCTAACGCAGACATAACAATATATGCAGGGACGGATCTCCTCAGCGCGGTTATTGATGATTTTGTTTGGCAGCTCTGGGTCCGCTAGCAGTTTTCTCGCCATTGCAACAAAAGCTATTTTGCCACTGCCAATCGCTTTATCGGCAACATCGGGCTCTAAACGACCAACCGCAGTAACAGGGATTGAAACATGTTTACTCACCTCTGCGGCCCAATGAAGAAAACCTGCAGGCTTTTGTACTAAGGGCGCTTCGGTAAATGCATCGCCTCGATTAGTATTGGCATAGGCTGAAATACTCAAGGCATTGAGGCCTGCAGCTTCAACCAGCTTGGCGACCTCGATGCAGTCTTCAATTGTGATCCCGCCAGGAGTGCGTAATTCTGCCGCATCGAGCCTTAACCAAACTGGGTAATCATTACCAACTTGTTGCCGCACAGCCGCTATCACTTCGAGCAACAACCGCGCTCTGTTTTCGAGGCTGCCGCCATACTTATCATCACGTTTGTTGTAATAAGCCGATAAAAAGCCTGCAATAATGTAGCTGTGAGCAGCATGAATCTCGACTCCATCAAAGCCCGCTTGTTTAGCTCTAAGTGCGGCAGATGCGAACCAAGCTACCATTTGCTTGATATCTGCTTGGTCCATAACCCGAATTTTAATCTGCCCGCCTGCTTTTGGGCGAATGAAAGAGGCCAGTTCACTATGGGTTAAGGTCTTCATCATATCGCTATTGGTCGCGGGTGGCATTGATGGCACCCATAAATCCCTGCCTTCGGCTAAATCCCTTACCGCAGTTTTACCTGCATGCTGTAACTGGATAGCGATTTTGGCACCATGCTTATGTACGCGGTCGGTTAACTGCTTTAGACCGGGAATAAACTCATCAGATGAAATACCAACTTGGTAAGGCTCTGCAGTACCCGCAGGGTAAGCAATAGCACCCACCCCCATGGTTAGCAGTGCAGCGCCGCCTTTAGCCCTTTCTTCGTAGAAAGCTTGAATGCGTTCACCACAATGGCCATTAGACTCCGCAAAATTGGATCCCATAGGAGCCATTACCATGCGGTTTTTAAGCGTCAAACTGCCTATTTTTCCGGGTTTTAGTAAATGTTCGAAGTTCGCCATTGATACTCTCTCTAATTTTTGTCTTTGTGATCGTTATTATTTTTAATTATTCGTCATTAGGTAGCAGGCTGTTCGGAACACGATTAACCCATAATACCTAATATGTCAGCGCTAAAATTGCCGACACATTAACCATGCTTGAGAAAGTCGAGGCAAGTTCGGTTAAATAGGTCTTGGTGCTCTACTTGGATCCAATGCCCGCAGCGATTAAGTAACAAGAACCTTGCGTTAGGCGCGTTGTCTAGAAATTTATCAACTCCCGCGGGCGGGTTAAAGTTGTCATTGGTGCCCCAAAACCCCAAAATAGGGCATTCGACAAGTCGTAATTGCTCGGTCATATTTGGCACTAACATCGTCGAAAATAAGTTTTTTGGCTGGGTGGTCGCGACTTCTGCGCGCTCGCGCAGAGTATTGTCGTCTAGTTGCGATGAATCAAATAGCTGCAGACGCATGACTTGACGCATCTCTTCAACTCCCATGGGGCCTTGGCTATAAATCTCAACCATTTTTTGGATCCCTACCATTTGAAAGTAGGTTTCGCGATCTTCAACGCCGCCCGGGGCCATTAGAATAAGTTGCTCGACGGTTCGTGGGTACTTAAGTGCTTGCCCTAATGCAATCGCACCTCCTAAAGAGTTGCCGAGCAATGTGCATTGTTCGATCCCTGTTTTCAGCAAAAATTGATTTAAGGTCTCAACAAAAAAAGCTAAATCGTAATTAATGTCATTGGGCTTATCTGACTGACCAAAACCTGGTAAGTCCAGAACAATATTTCTAAAGCCTGCTTTTTCAAAAACAGGATAATTGCCTTTAAAGTTACTATGGCCGCTCGCTCCGGGTCCACTTCCATGGAGCCATAACACGGTTTTACCTTCTCCTTTGTCCAGATAGTGCAAAGTCAGTCCATTATCAAGAGTGACAAATTTTCCTTGGATCACATTTGAATCAGAGAGCGAGCTATTCATAGATTATTCCTTATCACCATGATCAAGGAGCCTAAGCAACAGCTTAGCTAATCAGGTGTAGTCAATTGCTAAAATTAGATTAATCCTCTAATTCAACTGTGTTTTTGACATCGTCCATACAGACCACAGAAGCAATAAGTTTGCTGATTTATAGCCCAGTAACAAGTTGGCCTTACTGCAACATTTATTTTAATTGGCACTCATAAATGCGCTTAGTCTTCTTGGACGATGTCTAGTTTTGACAGCTCTATCAACATGTTTCTCACCATATAGGTCCGTCGATATGACATCTAATTAAAGTCAGTCCAATTTGGAGAGAGCATGAAACATAAAGATAAAGTTATTTTTGTTACCGGTGCGGGTCAAGGAATGGGACTGGCAATGGTTAAGTTATTTGCCGAGCAAGGCGCTAAAGTCGCCGCTATCGATATTAATGAAGCTGCAGCTAAAAAAGTGGCTGAGCAACAAAGTGCTGAGTCAGGCACTGAGGTTATTGGTATTGGTTGCGATATTTCCCAGTCCAGTTCAGTCCGAGACGCGATTACGGAGGTGGTGCAACGCCTCGGCAGTATTGATGTTGTGATCAATAACGCGGGGATCGGCTCAATTGACTCATTTATCGATACCCCGGACGAAAACTGGCACAAAGTGATTAATGTCAATCTTACCGGCACCTTCTACTGTTGCCGCGAAGCTGCCCGTGTCATGAAAGAGCAGGGTAGCGGTTGTATCATCAATATTTCGAGCACCGCAGTGATGTCAGGTGATGGCCCTAGTCATTACTGTGCATCTAAAGCGGGCGTTATCGGACTTACCCGCTCAATTGCAAAAGAGCTTGCTGCAAGTGGCATTCGCGTTAATACCATAGTCCCCGGTCCTACCAATACCCCAATGATGGCTGATATTCCAGAAGAGTGGACTCAGCAGATGATCGACGCCATTCCATTAGGTCGTATGGGAGAACCCGCTGATATTGCCAAGCTTGCATCTTTTATTGCCAGTGACGATGCCTCTTTTATAACCGGGCAGAACTTAGCGGTAAACGGCGGAATGGCGTTTTTATAAGGGACAATCATGACGGAATCTATAGAAAAGCGTATCGATCGTCTGGAATCGATAGAAGAGATCCGCCAGTTAGCCGGTAAATACTCTTTGTCTTTGGATATGCGCGATCTTGATGCTCATGTTGGTTTATTCGCTGAAGATATTCGTGTCGGCAGAGAAAAAACCGGTAGAGCGCATTTGAAGAGTTGGGTTGATAGCACTCTAAGAGATCAATTTAGCGGCACCTCACATCATATTGGTCAACATATCATTGAATTTATCGATGAAAATCATGCGATTGGGGTCGTCTACTCTAAAAATGAACATGAAACCGGCGCCGAATGGGTTTTGATGCAAATGCTGTACTGGGACGACTACGAACGAATAGAAGGCCGCTGGTATTTTAGACGACGATTACCTTGTTATTGGTACGCCTCAGATCAAAATAAACCCGCAATCGGCGATATGAAGATGCGTTGGCCGGGAAAAACCTGTTATTCCGGTACGTTTCACGATCTATTTCCAAGCTGGAAGCAGTTTTGGTCGCAGCGACCCAATACAAACGAATTACCCAATGTCGCAACGCCTGCACCTATAGAGCAATTTTTAAACATGATGCGTAAAGATACTCCGGCACCAAAGATCCGGGTGAAGTAGTGGTTTGAAGCTTACATGGACAGCGATTACATGCAAATTAACGTCACCATTGATAAGGACATGATGTGAAAATTAAAAACCACAGTGGAGTGCCCTTGGCCTCCATGGAAGAGACTCAGGCAAAGAGTGACAAACGATCGAAAGCGGCGCAACTTATTAAACCTTATGCAAAATATACAATCGCAGACAGGGTAGAACAACAAGCGCAGTCGCAACAGGATAAAACATTTCTTGTTTATAATGACCAGCACTTTAGTTACGCAGAAGTCGATCAACGTGCAAACCAAGTGGCCAACTTAGCTGCATCTCGAGGTCTAAATGCTGGAGATGTTTGTGCAATGGTGCTTGAAAATCGGCCCGAGTTTTTCTTTATTTGGTTTGGATTGACCAAATTGGGCGTCATTGTCGCGTTTATTAATTCACAGGTTCACGGGGCTCCTTTATCCCACGCGATTAAAGAGACTGAAGCAAGCGCCGTCATAGTCGGTGAAGAGTGTGCCCACTTAGTGAGTAAGACTATCAGTGATATTACAGATTGCTCGCTGTTACAGGTGCCACTTTGGTTAGCTTCTGATGTCGAAAAAACTGCAGCCAACAAAGACCTTGAATGCTTTGATAGCAATTTAGCCTTGAATTATATGGATTACAGTCGTGAATTTGATTCAAGGGTAGCCCGAAAAGATATTACCGCAGAAACGCCGAGTTTACTTATTTTCACCTCTGGAACAACAGGCCTACCCAAAGCAGCCATATACAGCCATATGCGTTGGTTATGTTCTGGTGATGTGATGTCGGTGACAATCGATGCAACTGAATCTGATGTGTTTTACGTCTGCCTGCCTATGTATCATGGCGCAGCGGCAACGTCAGTGACTTCAACCGCTTTAGCGGCTGGCGCAAGTATTGTGGTTAGGCGAAAATTCAGTGTGCGTGAGTTTTGGCCGGATGTGCAGCAAAACGGGATTACCGTATGTCAGTACATCGGTGAGATCTGTCGCTATTTACTCAATTATGACGACAGTAAAAATCAAGGCCAAGGAGTAAAAGATCATACTTTACGCTGCATGCTTGGCGCCGGTCTTAGTGCCGAGTCTTGGTTGAGTTGGATTAACAAGTTTGGTGAGATGGACATTTATGAAGGTTGGGGCTCCACAGAGGCCAATACTAATTTAATTAATCTAGATAACTACATAGGTTCATGTGGCAGAGTAGCAGATTGGAGCAAGACCAATTTTCGCCTGGTTAAATTCAACACTGATTTAGAATGCCATGAAAAGGATGCCGATGGCTTGTATGTGCCTTGTAAAAGTGGTGAAGTCGGCGAGGCGATAGGCATGATCATTAATCATCCAGAGTTTGGCGGTGGCCGCTTTGAAGGCTATACCTCGAGTAATGCAACAGAGAAGAAGATCCTTGCTGATGTATTTACCCAGGGCGACGCATACTGGCGTTCAGGAGACTTATTACGTTTTGATGACAATGGCTATTTTTATTTTGTCGATAGAATAGGTGATACCTATCGCTGGAAAAGTGAGAACGTGTCCTCACAGGAAGTCGCAAATGAATTGAGTGGATTAGCAGGACTTGAATTGATCAATATCTATGGTGTTCAAGTACCTGAGCATGAAGGCAGAGCCGGAATGGCAGCAATCGTTATGCAACAAGGGAAAGATTTTGACCCTAATGCGTTTTATGCACTAACAGAGGCTAAGTTACCTCGTTACGCTGCGCCACAATTTGTCAGAGTCAGCAGTGTTGCAGACATGACTTCAACCTTTAAGCTACGTAAGGTTGATTTGCAAAAACAAGGATATAACCCAATTGGTTGTGACGATCCTATTTATATCCGCAATGATAAATTAGAGACTTATGTACGCTACTCCGATGAGGCGTTAACAGCAGTCGGTTTACCGCCGTTTAAACAAGTGTGATCAGGAGGATAAATGGGACTATTAGGTAATGCAGCCATCGTAGGAGCTGCTCAGTACAAACCTGAAAAATATCAAACAGCGCCACAGATGTTCCATTTGGAACAAGTCGCCGACTTAGCCAATCAAGCGCTACAAGATGCGGGTTTAGGCCTAAATGAACTCGATGGACTGGTGATCAGTGGCCCCCAGTTCCATGAAGCATCCATTTTTGTGCCTGCCATGGCGGCCGAGTACCTGGGAATAGAGGTTAACTTTGCAGAAGTGGTTGATCTTGGCGGCTGCACATCAGTGGGTATGATTTGGCGCGCCGCGGCAGCCATTGAGTTAGGTCTTTGTCAGGCGGTGCTGTGTGTTATCCCCGCGCGGATGGCGCCTTTAGCCCCCAATGAAGATCCAGCTTGGATGGCCGAAGCGATGCGCTACGGCGGCCATAGTACCGCTTTTGGTGCTCCAGAAGCTGAATTTGATATTCCATATGGTCATGTTGGGCAAAATAGTGGTTACGCTATGATTACACAGCGCTACGCGGCCAAATATGGCTATGATCCTGTGGCGATGGCAAAAATTGCTGTTGATCAGCGTACCAATGCTCAGTATCACCCCGATGCGATATTTAATGGCAAAACCTTAAGTGTTGAAGAAGTACTTGCCAGTAAAAAGGTTGCAGAACCCTTACATGTTTTAGAAATTGTCATGCCAGTTGCCGGCGGCGCTGCTGTTATTGTTGCTTCAAAAGAGTTGGCTGCTAAAGCAAAAAATCGTCCCGCTTTTGTGACTGGATTCGGCGAGCGCTTGTCATATAAATCTCCCTCGTATGCGCAAGAGATGACGGTAACACCTTTAGCACAAGCCGCTAAGCAGGCTTTCACTATGTCAGGTCTAAAGCCTGAGGATATGCAAGCCGCTCAAATTTATGACTGTTATACCATTACAGTTTTACTTTCGCTTGAAGACGCAGGTTTCTGTCCAAAGGGCGAAGGAATGAAGTTCGTCAGGGAGCATGATCTGACGTGGCAAGGTGATTTCCCGCTTAATACTCATGGTGGTCAATTAAGCTTTGGTCAATCAGCCTCAGCAGGCGGAATGTCGCAAGTTATTGAAGCATTCCATCAAATTTCGGGGCGTGCAGAGGGGCGGCAAATTAAGGATTGTGACAATGTTTTTGTCAGCGGTACTGGCGGCGTGATGAGTGAGCAAGGCGCACTGATTTTACAAGGAGGCTAATGATGAGCAGTTTTAAACCATTGCCATTGGCAACAAAAATTTCTATGCCTTTTTGGCAAGCATTAAAAGAACAAAGTATTCAATTACAGCAATGTAATTCATGCGACGGTTGGGTCTTTTTTCCTCGTAATCATTGTAGTCATTGCTTAGCGCATGACTTGACGTGGAAACCCGTTAGCGGCGATGCAACTTTATATACTTATACCGTTGCCCGAGTACCGACTATGGCGGAATTTAAAGACGAGTCCCCACAAATTCTCGCCGTTGTAACGCTTAAAGAAGGGGTGAGAATGAATACCACCCTTGTTGGCGTGCAAGAGAAAGACATCATGGTCGGCATGCACTTAAAGCCTGTATTTGACCAAGTTGATGTCAAAGGTAATACACTTTTAAGGTTCACCAGTGTTGATAGCGATTTAAGTGTTCTAGAGTATCAAGACCCTCTGGCTAACCTAGCTAGAAATAGTCAGGGACAAGTTCAGGTACCAATTACCAATTTAGCTGCACTGAATGCGTTAGTGACCGATGAGTTTTCTCCATGGAGTGAGCCGTTAACGGTAGATCAAGGCTTGATTAATGGGTTCGCTGATCTTTCTGGCGATGATTATTGGATCCATACCGACCCAGAAAAAGCCGCTAAAGAGAGCCCGTTCGGCACGACGATTGCTCATGGCTCGTTAGTGCAAGTGTTACAGTCACGGTTGCCACTGACCTTGCCATATGAAATTGTGGGTTTTAATACCATGGTTAATTACGGTTCAGACAGATTGAGGTTTCCGACCCCAGTCCCAGCTGGCGCACGGATCCAATCACGCGCTAGAGTTAAATCGGTAGCCTCTACCCATAAGGGACTGCAACTTATCCTCGAAGTCCATATTCATTTAGTCGATAACGATAGGCCTTCAGTTATCAATGAATTGGTCATTTTCTACCGCTAGTTTTCACTTTCCCCATTTAGCCTTGGCCGAGTTAACCGCTCGGCTTTTTTTTGCTAAAAATTAATAGTCCCCATTAGTTCGAGTTAAATCAGTCGGTTATATCATAATCCTTTTTTTAGTCTTAACGGACGATGAAGCTATTGATGCTGTTCAAGATAATTGAATTCATGCAGAAAAGGAGACAAACAACAATGGACATTAAAGCACTCGGCTATTTCGTTGCACAAACTGATGATCTCGCACAATGGCAGCAATATGCTGAAAATGTATTAGGCATGATGGTCACATCAGCCCCTGGCGGCGGTCTTTACTTAAAAATGGATGACCGACCTTACCGCATGCTAATTGTTGAGGGCAGTGATAAGCGTTATCTAGCGTCAGGATGGGAGCTTGCTTCACAAGCCGCTTTTAACACTGCGATTGAATCTTTAAACGCAAAAGAGGTGAGCTGGGAAGAAGGTAACGCTGCCGAATGCTTGCAGCGTGGTGTGCAGCAACTTGCAATAGTCATTGACCCCGCGGGCAATAGACACGAATTGTATTGGGGGCATAAATCTGATTGCCAACCGTTTATTTCACCTCAAGGTGTACCAGCCTTCCTTACGGGTGATATGGGATTAGGTCATACGGTTTTGCCAGCGCCTAATTTCGATGAGACATACGCATTTATGACAGATGTCCTAGGTTTTGGCTTATCCGATATATTCAATTTCAAACCCTCGCCAGACGCCGAGCCCATTCGTATTCATTTTATGCACTGCAATAACCCTAGACACCATAGCTTGGCTATTTGTGAGTTTCCATCGCCAGTAGGCTGCGTGCATGTCATGGTTGAAGTGGAGTCAATGACAGAAGTGGGCCGCGCCCATGATAGGCATCAAAATCACGGTGTTGCGCTATCAGCCACTTTGGGTCAGCACCTCAACGACAAAATGACCTCTTTTTACATGAAAACACCATCTCAGTTTGATCTTGAGTTTGGTTGCGGCGGTTTGCAAGTTGATTGGCAGGACCATTGCGCCTTTGAGTTTACTCGAGTGAGCATTTGGGGCCACGATTTTTCAGTTGGACAAAATCAACAAGGAGCCGAGTAGATGAATAAATTACAAACCGTAAAGCAAATGGTCGAACAGCTCGAAGACGGCATGACTATCGGTATCGGTGGTTGGGGACCAAGACGAAAGCCGATGGCGCTAATTCGCGAGATCCTTCGCTCAGACTTAAAAGATCTCACCATTGTTGCCTATGGCGGTGCAGACGTTGGCATGCTTTGCGCTGCCAATAAAGTAAAGAAAGTTATCTTCGCATTTGTATCTCTTGATTTTATTCCCCTCGAGCCCTTTTTCAGAAAGGCTCGTCAAAATGGTGACATCGACATCATGGAAATTGATGAGGGAATGATGTTGCTCGGCTTACGGGCTGCAGCATGGGGTTGCCCATTTATACCGACTCAAGTCGGCTTAGGTACCGATGTCGTTAAGGTTAATCCGGACTTAAAAGTCATTGATAGCCCCTATGACGATAAAGAGTGGGTAGCCATGCCAGCATTGAAGCTCGACGCGGCACTGATCCATGTCGATAGAGCCGATGTTCGCGGTGTGTGTCAAATCACTGGACCCGATCACTATATGGATGATTGGTTTGTTAGAGCGGCTAAAAAAGCCTTGGTGACCTGCGATGAACTTGTGGGATCTGAAGTATTTAACGACCCTAATGCAGCACGCTGTGTTTTTTGGGAGCGTAGCCTAACAACCGCAGTCGCCCATGTCCCCGCGGGTGCTCATCCAACCTCTTGCGCGCCTTTTTACGGTTTTGATACCGCCCATTTTAAAGAATACAACGCTTGTGCGCGTGACGGTGGTTTTGAACTGTATTTCGATAAATATGTAAAAGATAAGTGTGAAAATGATTATCAAGCGTTAGTCGGCGGGGTAGACACCATAAAACAATTAGCCTTACCGGTTTACTAAACATATCAACGACAGCAGCGCCTTGAATACATTGCGAGGCGGTCAAATTTTGCAGCAAGGAAAAGGATAACACGATGACTATAGCGAAAGAGTACAGCTTAGCAGAGCTGATGATATGCGCCGCTGCAGAGGCATTTCGCCATGATGGTGAGGTACTTGCAACCGGTATTGGGCTAATTCCTCGCCTTGGTGCTAGTTTAGCCATGAAAACTTTTAACAGCGATCTGATGATGACAGACTCAGAAGCTTATTTGTTGTCAGAGCCAAATCCGGTAGGGCCAAGAGCTGATAATTACATTCAGCAAAATGAAACATGGATGGGTTTTTCACGGATTTTTGATAATGTTTGGAGCCGTAAGCGCCATGCGATGGTAGGCCCGACTCAAATTGACCAATTTGGTCAGGCAAACATTTCAGCATTAGGCAGTGACTATAGTAAGCCAAAGGTGCAAATGCTTGGCGTAAGGGGCTTTCCTGGCAACTCAATTAGCCACCCTAATTCGTTCTTTGTACCAAGCCACAATACTCGTGTTTTCGTAAAAGGTGAGTGCGATATGGTGGCATCGATTGGTTATAACCCTGAACGGTTGCCAAAAGGCTACCGACTCGATGATATCGATATACGCCTAGTGATAACCGATCTATGCGTGATGGACTTTAACGGCCCGGATCACCAATTACGTTTAGTGAGTCTGCATCCCGGGGTCGCGCTTAATACGGTTATTGAAAATACAGGGTTTGCAATAGACATTGCGCAAAATGTAAAGACAACACCGCCGCCAACCGTTGAGCAACTCGCTATTATTGCCGCGTTAGATCCGCATAACTTAAGAGCAAAACAACTTAAAGACAATCCTCCTGGTGATAGAACCACTAGCGCCAAACTCGTAGAAGAGGTGGCCTAATGTCTAACAATACAGCTCACAGTGAAGCGGCCCCGCAAACTACGGATAACCAACTAGCCGCGCTTGATGTAAGTCAGCGCGAAGATATTGATGGCGTCGTGTTTTATGAGGTGCGGGAACAAGTTGCAATTGTAACCATGAATCGCCCCGAATATAACAATGCACAAAATTCGAAAATGACCTACGCGCTCGACGCCGCTTTTAAACGAGCGTGCGACGACGACAAGGTAAAAGTGATCATACTCGCCGGTGAAGGTAAGCACTTTTCAGCCGGACATGACATCGGCACCCCCGGACGCGACGTTGACCAAGAGTTTGATCGTGCCAGTCTTTGGTACGATCACAGCAATAAAAGCGGCGGTGAGTTTTTATATGCGAGAGAGCAAGAGGTTTACTTAGGTATGTGTCGTCGCTGGCGTGATATGCCGAAGCCGACCATTGCTATGGTACAAGGCGCCTGTATCGCTGGCGGGCTAATGCTAGCCTGGGTATGTGACCTAATTATCTGTTCTGATGATGCCTATTACTGCGACCCAGTTGTTCGAATGGGGATCCCAGGCGTTGAATATTTTGCGCACGTGCATGAGCTTAACTCTCGCATTGCAAAAGAGTTTTTATTCTTAGGCGACAAAATGAATGCTCAGCGTGCTTATGAGTTAGGCATGGTGAACCGAATTTTTTCGAGGAAAGATCTCACTAGCGAGACGTTAACCATAGCTAATAAAATCGCCCAAATGCCACGACTTGGTTTGCAACTAACTAAGCAAGCGATTAATAACGCAGAAGATTTGATGGGCAAACGTAGCACTATGGATATGGTTTTTGGCTTACATCATTTTGCTCATGTTCATAATGAGTCAATATCCGGAGACAAACTCGGTGGCTTTGATGCAAAAGCGATGGCAAAAGCCAACAAGGCTGCCAGCGGTGCAGAGAAGTGCAAGGAGACATCATGAGCCATGCCGTTGATGCTACAAATCCTGTTGATCCAGTGTATGAGCTTAAAACCGATTTAACTGAAATGCTGGGTTGCCGCTATCCCATTGTCCAAACCGCAATGGGTTGGGTGTCAGACGCAAACTTGGTGATTGCAACCACAAAAGCGGGCGGATTTGGATTCTTAGCCGGTGCGACAATAGAGGCTTCTGAGCTAGAAAATGAAATTCTCAAGGTTATTACTGCCACTGGGAATAGTCATTTTGGTCTCAATTTTCATATGTTCCAAGAGAATGCCAAAGAGTGTGTTGATCTCGCGATCAAGTACTCCCTTAGAGCCGTTAGTTATGGCCGAGGCCCAGATAAACAAACCATCTCGCGGCTAAAAGCAGCAAAAGTGTTATGTATCCCTACCGTTGGCGCACTGAAACATGCGTTAAAAGCGCAAGCGCTAGGGGCTGACATCATCACGATTCAAGGTGGAGAAGGTGGTGGCCATACTGGCGGTGTGCCTTCAAGCATACTCTTACCCCAAGTACTCGATGCGGTATCGATTCCAGTAATTGCGGCAGGTGGATTCTCAACCGGACGTGGTTTAGCTGCAGCTTTAGCTTCTGGAGCATGCGGTATAGCAATGGGGACTCGTTTTTTAATGACCTCTGACTCACCCACACCGGCACATACGCTCAATAAGTATTTGGAAGTTAACGACACCCAAGCTATTAAAGTGACAACAGCTGTAGATGGTATGCGCCATAGAATGATTAATTCTCCATTTATTGCGCGCCTTGAAAAAGCCAGCCCATTTGGGCGTCTACGGATCGCACTAGCAAGTGCATGGTACTGGAAAAATGAAACCGGAATGACATTTGCCCACATGGTCAAAGTGTTTATCGAATCGGTGAAAACTGAGCCTGGGGCCGTGTCTCAAGTTGTTATGTCCGCAAATCAGCCAGTGTTATTACAGCGTTCAATGGTCGATGGCCAACCCAATGAAGGCATTCTGCCAAGTGGTCAAGTTGCAGCCTCAATTAATGAACTTATCAGTGTCGATCAGCTAGTAACCGATATCGTAAAACAAGCACATCAATGCTTAAGCCAACTTCAGGCTCGAACATTAATTACCGAGACACCAATCAATAAAAATCACTCTACAAAGGAGGCTAGCTAATTATGGCCAATGCATCGGTTAACCCTATTTCGCTGCCTAAATCAGCATTTATTACAGAGCTAAAAAATGGCGTCGCGGAGTTGGTGATCAACAAACCGCCAGTCAATGCCTTAGATAGCCATGAATGGTTCGCCTTAGCTCATGAGATTGAACGACTCAACGCGGATCTAGCCGTTAGAGTGATTGTTATTCGTGCTGAAGGTCGAGGCTTTTGTGCCGGCGTTGACATTAAAGAACTGGATCAGTACCCAGAACGCATTGTTGCCGTAAATGCCGGTAATTATGCGACGTTTAAAGCCATTCATCGGGCAACAGTGCCGGTAATTGTCGCCGTTCATGGATTTGTACTGGGCGGTGGAATTGGTATCACAGGTGCTGCAGATATTGTAGTTGCATCCGATTGTGCCACATTTGCACTACCAGAGGTGGATCGCGGCGCAATGGGCGGTGGAGCCCATTTACAAAGATTGTTCCCGGTACAGAAAGTACGCTACATGTTTTTTACTGGTGACACTATCACGGCACCAGATGCAGAGCGCTATGGCTTTATTGAGCGCATCGTTACTAAGCAAGAGCTGCGTAAAACGGCGTTAGCTATTGCCACTAAAATCGCGGCGAAAAGTCCTGAAATGATCCGTATTGCCAAAGAAGCCTTAAATGGTATTGAAGATGGCAATCTCGAAGACAAATACCGCTGGGAGCAAGGTTTCACACTGCAGGCCTATACCTCTCCAGACTCAGCTGAAACTCGTAAGGCGTTTATCGAAAAGCGTGAAGCGAGCTTTTAGTTTTAACCCTTTACCATTCGAGGCAGCTTATGAATTTAACATATACAAAACAACAACAAGCGTTTCGGTTAGAAGTACGCCAATGGTTAGCGGATAACTTACCGGAACAAAAATTAGCAAGTTACGATACCCGAGAAGGATTTGAGCAACATAGGGTGTGGGAAGGCAAATTATTTGATGCACGTTTATCCATGGTTATGTGGCCAGAAGAGCTTGGCGGTCGCGGTTGTGATCTTATTGAATGGTTGATCTTTGAAGAAGAATATTATGCTGCTGATGCGCCAATGCGGGTTAACCAAAATGGTCAGTTACTACTCGGGTCAACATTAATCGAATTTGGTACCGATGAGCAGAAAAAGCAATTTTTACCCCCTATGGCCGCGAGCCAACATATGTGGGCTCAAGCGTGGTCAGAGCCTAATGCCGGCTCTGATATGGCCGCAATTACCAGTAAAGCGATACGAGAAGGCGACCATTATGTGATCAACGGTCAAAAGACTTGGTCCACAAGAGCGAGTTTTGCCGATTGGTGTTTTGGCTTGTTCCGCAGCGATCCTACTTCGAGTCGCCATCATGGCTTGTCGTATCTAATGGTGCCACTCGACGCAGAAGGGGTGACCATTAGGCCGATAAAAGCCCTTAACGGAAAAGATGCTTTTGCAGAGATCTTTTTTGATAACGTTAAAGTTCCTGTGGTTAATCGGGTGGGGGATGAAGGCGTTGGTTGGCGGGTTGCGATGGCGACGGCAGGGTTTGAGCGAGGATTGTTACTGCGCTCTCCGGCACGTTTTCAGCAGACGGCTCGCAAATTAGTCGAGCTGTATAAAGCCAATCAACAAACTGCTGATAATGATCCGAGTATTCGCAATCAGGTCAGTGAATATTGGTCGGCCGCCGAGGCTTATGCATTGTCTGCATACAATACCGTTGGCCGGCTAAATCAAGGTGACAAGATTGGCGCCGAGTCGAGCATCAACAAGATTTTTTGGTCAGAGTTAGATTTGAAGATGCACGAAACCGCTATGCGGATTTTGGGTTCTCGCGCCGAGTTACTCGACAATGATGCACAAGAAGCATATTGGCTCGATGGCTTTTTATTTGCGCAAGCGGGTCCTATCTATGCGGGATCTAACGAAATTCAACGCAATATTATTGCGGAACGCATGCTTGGCCTGCCACGCGCCTAGGGGGAATTATGGACTTTACATTCACAGAAGATGAACTCGCATTTCGAGAAGCCATCAGTCGATTTTTAATGACCGAAGCGGCTCCTGAGGCGTTGAGAGAGATTTGGGAGACTGATACGGGACGCTCACCTGAATTGCGCAATAAAATTGCCGAGCAAGGCTTAACGGCACTATCTATTCCAGAAGAAGATGGCGGCTTAGGACTTGGTGACGTTGCTTGGTCTTTAATGACCCAAGAGCTGGGTTATTACGGGATCCCCGATAGCTTAGCTGATACTGCATATCTTGCTGCAGGCGTGCTAACAGCGCGGCCGCAAACTGACAATCTAGAACGCAATCAACAGATTAAGCAATGGTTAACTGCAATCGGCGAAGGCAGTATTCGTGTTGCTGTCGGCCATCCAGTTAATCCGCTAGTGGCTGACGCTGCAGTAGCTGATCTGTTAATCCTGCTCGATGGTGATGATGTACATGCCGTTACACGTAAAGATATTGATGTAGTGCTGCGCCCAAGTATCGATTCATCAAGACGGCTTGCTAAAGTCAGTTGGCAACCAAGTCGCGATAGCTTGCTTGCTTCAGGTGAAGTAGGCAAAGCGATTCAACAGCAAATATTAAACCGCGGCGCTTTGTCAGCGGCTGGGCAGTTGTTAGGTTTAGCGCAAAGAATGCTAGATCTGTCTATTGATTATGTTGCACAGCGTAAGCAATTTGGCCGTGTAATCGGTAGTTTTCAAGCCGTTAAACACCACTTGGCAGATGTGGCATCAAAAATAGAGATGGCAAAACCCGTGCTATACCGCGCTGCAAAGGAGTTTGATGACGAAAGTGTCGACTCTTCTGTGTATATTTCTCAAGCCAAGATTTTTTGCGCTGAAGCAGCACACTTGGCGGCAAAAAACGGTATTCAAGTCCATGGTGCAATGGGATACACCTGGGAAGTCGATTTGCAGATGTTTATGAAACGGACCTGGGTTTTAGAGTCGACTTGGGGCGATGTGAGCTTTCATAAAGCCAGAGTCAATGAGTTTGTGTTTGACGCAAATAACAAAATTGGTCCAGGCCAAACCTTTGGGAGAACATAATGGCAAATGCTTATATCGTTGATGCGCTTCGCAGCCCAACAGGCCGCCGTAAAGGAGGCTTGTCTCATATACATGCCATTGATTTAGCGGCTCATTCTTTAAAGGCATTAGTAGAACGTAATGCTATTCCTGCAGCAGATTATGATGACGTTATTTTTGGTTGTGTCGATACCATAGGTTCGCAAGCTGGCAATATTGCACGTACTTCATGGCTAGCTGCAGGTTTACCGCTGAATGTACCCGGAACCACAGTAGATCGCCAATGCGGCTCGTCACAGCAAGCGATACATTTTGCCGCGCAAGCAGTGATGAGCGGTACCCAAGATGTGATAGCAGTGGGTGGTGTGCAGACTATGACACAAATTCCGATATCTTCTGCAATGTTAGCAGGCCAACCTCTGGGATTTAGCACACCGTTTGCAGAAAGTGAATTGTGGCATAAACGCTTTGGCGATGCGCCGGTGGATCAATTTTATGCGGCGCAGCGAATTGCAGATAACTGGCAGATTAGCCGCGAAATGATGGAATCATTTTCGCTAGAGAGCCATAACCGCGCATTAACTGCGATTAAAGAAGGCTATTTTGAGCGAGAAATCGTGCCATTAGCCGGAGTCACTCAAGATGAAACGCCAAGAGTATCAAGCCTTGAAAAAATGGCGTCTCTTGAACCTGTAGGCGATGCGTATCCGTCAATTACAGCTGCAGTGTCGAGCCAAACCTGTGATGCGTCGGCAGCCATGTTAATTGTCTCAGAACAAGCATTAGCTAAATATCAGCTTAAACCACGGGCACGTATTCATCATCTAAGTGTACTTGGTGATGATCCCATCTGGCATCTAACTGCACCTATTGCTGCAACAAAAGCCGCATTACAAAAAGCTGGCATGACTCTAGATGATATTGATCTCGTTGAAATTAATGAAGCATTCGCATCGGTTGCGATGGCGTGGCTTAAAGAAACGGGATATAGCCACGATAAGACCAATGTGAATGGTGGCGCAATTGCACTTGGGCATCCTTTAGGCGCGACAGGCGTACGCTTAATGACTGGTTTGTTACACGAGCTAGAGCGGCGCGGTGGGCGCTTTGGGTTACAAACAATGTGTGAGGGCGGTGGCCTTGCCAATGTCACCATTATTGAGCGTTTGTCATAAGCGACTTGAGCCAATACAAAAACAATAAAAGTTAGTGCAATTGAGGGAGCATAGAATGAAAGCATGTAATTCGAGAACCGTAATTATTACCGGCAGTGGCGGTGGCCTAGGTCGAGCTTATGCGTTAGCGTTGGCTGCAGAAGGAGCCAATGTAGTAGTTAATGATATTCGCGCCGACGCTGCTGCAGCCGTTGTTGACGAGATCTTGACTCAAGGTGGGCAAGCTATTGCGAACTCAGATGACATTACTCGCATGGACACCGCAACCAACATTGTCGATGCAGCGTTAGAGGCATTTGGTGAGGTACATGTACTGATTAATAATGCCGGTGTTTTGGCTGACAGAATGTTTATTAGCCTTAGCGAAGCAGATTGGGACAAGGTCATGCAGGTTCACTTAAAGGGCCATTTTTGTTTAGCCAATATTTTGGGGCGTCGTTGGCGTGACCTTGCAAAGGCCGGTCAACCGGTTGACGCACGGATCATCAATACTAGCTCAGGTGCAGGGCTTCAAGGCTCTATTGGGCAGTCAAACTACTCTGCTGCTAAAGGTGGCATTGCATCGTTAACATTAGTTCAAGCAGCTGAACTGGGGCGTTACGGGGTAACAGTAAATGCACTCGCGCCCGCAGCCCGCACCTCAATGACCCAAAGTGCCATGCCTGATGTGGTAAAGAAACCAGAAGATGGTAGTTTTGACCTGTGGGCGCCGGAAAATGTTGCGCCGCTGGTTGTATGGTTAAGCAGTTCTGAATCGAAGCATATCTCAGGACAGATCTTGGAAAGCCAAGGTGGACGGATCTCCTTATGTGATGGTTGGCGTACCGGTTTGACGGTAGATCATGGTAAACGATGGGAAATTAGCGAGGTAGGCTACGCTGTTGACCAACTCATAGGAAAAGCACCTGCAGCACAAAAAGTATGGGGTAGCTAAGGATTTTAGCTAAAAGCCTTTAGCTGAATTGAGACAATTGACCACGATAATGGATTAGCACCGAGGACAAATGGCAATGAACGATAATATTGATAATAAAAGACGTAGTTTGCTTAAAACAGGTACAGCACTTGGTGCTGCAGCATTGAGTGGAGTTTCATTAATCGCGCAAGGGGCTGACGCCGGTAACAGACAAAAGGCTAAGGTTGCGAGTGCCGATTTACCATTACCCGAGTACGATAACCTCGATGTTGTCGCGATGGCTGAATCTCTTAAAAAAGGTGAACTTACTCCTATAGAGTTGTTTGATGCGGCTTATGCACGCTTTGAAAGTCGCTCGGCAATCAATGTTGTTGCGGTGGAACATTTTGAACAAGCACGTGAGCATGCTTTGACGCTAAGTAAAGCGGGCAATAAAGAGCGCGCCGACAGTAACGCGCCACTTCGTGGTGTTCCTTTCGCGTTAAAAGATCTGCATATAAAAGTAAAAGGGACTGTTACGACCAATGGTAGCCCACTTTTTAAAGACTCGGTAGCAACCAACAACTCCACTCTTACTCAGCGGTATATGGACGCAGGCTTGAATATCATGGCTAAGTTGACCAGCCCTGAGTTTGGCCAAACGGCGACCACCGAATCGGCTCTTCACGGTGATACGCTAAATCCTTGGGACCTTGCTCGAACTAGCGGCGGCTCAAGCGGAGGCTCTGCGGCAACAGTTGCGGCAAGAATATTGCCAGCGGCACATGCAAGTGATGGCGGCGGCTCAATCCGAATTCCTGCATCAAACTGTGGTGTATTTGGTTTAAAGCCGAGTAGGGGACGAGTACCAATGGGCCCAGGAGCTATAGAGGGCTGGATGGGATTGTCAGTTCATAATACGGTGACCCGTTCAGTACGAGATTCGGCACTGTTACTCGACTTAACTCAAGGTAAAGAGGCAGGCTCTCGCATTACTCACCAAGATCAGAGCTTAATGGCTGCAATTAAAAAAGCGCCAAAAGGCCTGAAAATAGCGGTGATGAATAACCATCCCTTCGGCTTGCCCATTCATCCTGACTGCATTAAGGCGGTAAATAAAACTGCCAAACTGTTAGCTGCACTAGGGCATCACGTTGAAGAGGCACAGCCCATATTACCTATAGAAGGTATGTTTAAAGGCATGGGGGTCGCTACAACGAGTGGCTTACTTTACACCATTCAAGAGCAAGAAAAATTGCTCGGCCGTAAAGCACGAGAAGAGGAGTTTTCACCCATCGTGTGGCGTCACCTGCAAAATGCACCTAATTACACCGCTCAGAATGTGTTTAGTGCCCGTAGTGCGTTTGATGATGGCGCAAAGGCATTTGACCACTTCTTCAGTGATTACCATTTGATCCTGTCACCGGTAACCGCGGTGCCACCACCTAAAATCGGTGCGCTAAGCTTAAATCAACCCTATGATGATTTTGTGCAAGATATTATGTATGCCTCACCGATTACCGCACTGTTCAATATGACGGGCTTACCCGCTATGTCGGTTCCTTTACACTGGAACGATGATGGCTTACCTATTGGAGTGCAGTTTGCCGGACCTTACGGCGGCGAGCCCTTGCTGTTATCTTTAGCAGCGCAGTTAGAGCAAGCATCGCCGTGGGCAGATAAATTACCAGGGTTTATTAGTTAAGCTTCGAATGAAGCTTGAATACATGTTTTATCTACGTATTTCGGCAACTCCGATGGGGAACGGTGTTTTTCTGTATGTGCCATAACTTACTTTTGCCCCAACGTTGGTTAGCCTTCGAGTGAAGGCTGATCACATTTTTTCTCAGCTGTGGCTACGGGGAAGTGTGTTCTACATTTTCGCTTCATGGCTATCAATCGCCTCCAGCGGGGTATGTGCAGATACTGCTGAAGCACGCCTCAAGTACGTCCGTGTAGGCTCAACGAAAACATCCCTGTTTCCGACGGCTTCAGCCGTACCTACACTAGGTAATGGGTGTACTTATTTAGGTTGGTGTTGCTTGATGTCTAACTTGGAAATGCCCCAAAGCTAGCTAAGGAAGAAGTTTGTTTGCACCCTGTTTATCAGCTTAGCAATAGCTAAGCTAATGTGAGGCGCAACACACAACAACTGCGCCCGAATTATCATATGAGCCGAAGCCTAGTGACTTTTCACCCTGAGTGAACATTACAATTTATGCAATGATGAAGGTTGTTTTTTCACTCAAGCAGAGAAACTAGAATAGAGTTCTTTCTATGTTATAACTCATTGTTAAGGAATTGGTTTACTGTTAGTCTTGAGTAATTAAAGTACTGGCGTTCTGTTCTTATGAAGACCGTTCTTATTCGGAATTCAGCCTAATATACTGTTATGTTTTCAAGGAGGGCGGATGCCTGAACCTATTACAACTGTAGGACTAGGTGCAATTGCTGCGTATTTAGGCAAAGATGGAATAGCAAAGATACTTGGTCCCACAGCCGAGTATCTTGGTGGTGAACTACAAGAGTTCACTAAAAAAAGAATGAATAATGTTGGACAAATCTTCAGTAATGCAGAAAAAAAGCTAGGAGATAAAGTAGAGCAACCCGGCGCAATTCCACCTAAAGTTCTTAAAACAGTAATAAATGAGGGGTCTTATTCTGAAGATCAAATTGCCGTAGAATACTTCGGTGGTGTCTTAGCATCTTCAAGAACAGAATTATCAAGAGATGATAGAGGAGCAAGGATAGCGAAAGCATTAGATATTTTGTCGTGCTATCAGCTAAGAGCCCACTATCTAATTTACTCCTCACTCTCGCACCTTTTTAAAAATAAAGGTCAAAGCCTTAGAATGAACGAGCAACGTGATAAATTGGAAATGTTTATACCATTTGACGGTTTTGCTAATGCAATGGGCTTGACTCAAAAAGAGTGGGATAACCCTCAATTACTAACCCATATTTTTCAGGGGCTTAATTCAGATGGTCTTATCAGTGATCGCTGGGCATTTGGCCCAGTAGATACTTTAAAAACTATGAGTAGCAGCCCATTAATAACATTACCTGGTATTGTATGCACGCCTACATCAAGTGGTGCAGAACTTTTTCTATGGGGTTTTGGTAGTGGAAACCAAGATTTAGATTACATTTTCACAAATGATTTTTCTGCAAAGGTTGATGGGACTCCTGAATTAATTCAAGGCGCTCTAGCAACAAAAACATAGCAAGGTAATCAAACGGCCACGTAACCGTTTTCTCGGTTCCGCTTCGTTATACATTCTAGCCAACTATTACTTGCCGCTTATTGCTGCGTTATGTTTAAGGAGTAGATGTTGAGAAACTCGATATTTTCAAAGGTTTTCTTTAGAGACCCGACTCAAAGTGTTGGTCTATTGAAGTGGGTGAAACTTACATTACTAGAGTCTTATCTTGGTGAGCAAGTAATCGACATTATATTGTCTGTCTCATCCTATCAAACTAAATCTATTACTTGGAAAGGTGGAGACCACGCTGAAGGAGGGTATCGAGGGGAGCTAGAGTTTTTCATCCCTGCAACCTTGATCAACAGGTTGTTGAAGACGCATATTCTAGAGCTACTTGAAATTAAGTATTTTCAGCATTACCAAGTTCTTGAAAAGGGGAATACTAAGGAGAACAAAGCTTTATTTTCAGCAAATCCTAATAATCTTCCAGTATTGTCTGAGTTAAAGCTTAGTTATAACACTATATGGGTAGTCATAAACGTTACTATTGATGTGATTGTTTATTTGGCTACTTCTGATATTTCGGCTGCACTTTTAAGTGGGGCAGTGATTGAGTTTATTAGGCGTTTTAAAATTTAAGCATAACGAATGATATGGGGGCAGTGTAAACTTTGATTGAACACCATACATTCCCTAATCCCGCGAGCCATTTTTAGACACTTTAATCTAACGTATTTCTGTCCAAAAACGAGCTGGGGCTTTAGTCATAACTTAAAACCATAGTGGCGCATTTAGGCTTACAAAAAACACCTATTCCCCATCGAAGTTGCCGAAGGAGTTGAAGTCAATCACGTGAGCGAGGCAGGATGCTGAGGTAGCCTTAGTAGAGCCATGGAAGACGATTCTGAGGCGATAGCGATTGTCGAAAATAACTGAGGCTAGTATCGAATGCATGTAACTTCGTCTGGGGCGCTGAGGGTTTTTTAAGGGGGACTAGCGCTTTCCCCCTTGACTCGGGTGCGGGCGAAGCGCCGCGACGTTAGTTGTTAGACAGAGTCTAATTTGAAATCAGTGTGTGAGCTGAAAGCTCATGACCTCTATCGAGCACCGCTTGATTACTTAAAACGCTTTAGAGGTTTTCGAACTAAAAGCTCTAAATCACTTTTGTCCACTAACGAGCTAGACCTTTAGTCATAACACTAAACTCCAAGAATGTGCTTTTCTAACTCGGTGCAGATACGGCTGAGACCGTCGAAAACATGGATGTTTTCGTTGAGCTCACATGGACGTGCTTGCAGCGTGTCTCAGAAGTGTCTGCACATATGCTGCCCGCAGGCCATTGGAACCACTTTTGTTAGATGCCACTCTTAGCCAAAAATATATCGAGTCTTTTGGGGTTTTGTAATCAAACTAAGTTTGATTTGGCTTTACGAGGTAGTCGAGCTGCAAGCTCCAACAAACTTTTGTCTAACAACGAACTAAAAAAACGGCTCCTGTAGGAGCCGTATTAATTAACACAGATTTAAGTGACTAATGTAACTAATGTAACTAATGTAACTGAGTTAAGTACATAGAGTTTTAGTGACTAGAACGCCCACTTAACGTTTAAACCAATATAATCTCTGTCACTTAACGTGCGCTCTTTATACGCTTCATCTACATCAGGGTCGCCATAATAGCCGACATAGTCTAACGAGGTTTGGATTCCTGTCGGATTATGGGTAAAGCTAATGCCGACGCGTGCACGGTTATCCCCTTGACCACCCACACCGCCAGTTATGACACGCCCGCTTAACTGATTACTGTAGGCTAACGGTATGCTCATGTCCCAACTTTCGAAAATACCTGGATAAGACAGAGTTAAGCTCGCTGCAATAGCAAAACTATGATCTTCATAATAAAGCTCATTAGTATCTGGCGTTCCCGGAATACCAATATTGCGAGCTTCAACATCAAGAATGTCAACATAGCTCGCTTCAATGGTTAGGTTAGTTGCATCCGCTATAGACGTACGACCAAAGTTAACAATCGCATTTAAGTTAGCTTGTAAAATCTCAGCTTTACTCGGTTGAACCATTTCAAATGCCGTGACTAATGCGGGGGCTCCATCTTTATAGCTTACCTCCGCGCCAATTGACGCCGGGCCAGTACTGGTCGACATCGTCGCTCCAACTAAGGTTATTTCATCGAAATAACGCACATTGTAGCCACCGGATGGGAACTGGCCAGCGTTTGCCATAATGTCAATTTCAACCATAGGAATACGGTCGTTGTAGTTAAGATAATATAGCCCTAGCTCTGTTACGTCGGTAATACGATAGCGACTACCTACACCCCATTGACTGGTTTCATCAGGCGTAATATCTGGACCACGAGGACCAAATGCACAGGTTCCGTCAGGTAGGGCTTGTAGACAGTAAGCGCCATGGCCTACTGCTTGGCTGGTACTAAAGAAAGTACCGGGTGACGCGACAATCGTTTCTTCCCAGTTAAACTGCCAGTGCGCCATAACCGACCAATTATTGGTTAATTCAGCTTGTACTGACACCTGTTGCTCTGGAAGAAGGATATCTTTTACTTCGGTACCGGGTACATAGCTTTTAATCGCATCAGAAGGCCCTTGTGCAAGTGAGATACTTGGAAAAAATAGCGCTTCGCCCCATGCAACAACTTGCTGACCTACACGCAAATCTACATAGCCTTCATCACCCAATACAAAAGCGGTATATGCATACAAGTCGAGTAATCGCGTGTAACCACCATGCCATCTTTGCGCTTCGCTACTAAATTTATCATCTTGATAAACATCATCATAGAAGGTGCTACCAGATACAACTAAGCCACTATTACCCCATCTAAGGTGGCTCTCTAATAGTAGATATAGGCCGTTACCGATCAAATCATGCTGTTCAAAATTAGCATCTCCTTGGCTGCCTGCAGCCAAAATCTCATCCGGCTTTTCTAAGCGCATACCGGCGCTATAAGTTAACGTGCCTTTCCAATCTAGTGTCACGTCATCGCCAAGTTTAATGGTTTCTGCGCTATATGCCGAACTACTCAGGCATGAGCCTAAAATCGCCAGTGCTAAGGTATTTCGCTTAAATTTTTTCAAACTATCTCTCCCTAGATATTATTATATTAATGGCTTAAACGGCGTAGCGCTGCGGGGGTAAAGTTACTGGAAGTAAAGTCACCTTTGTTTAAGATAGGACCTTTATCTTGTTCCTGGAAAAGGTTGTAACCAACATAGCCACCACTGGTAAGATCGTGGTAGAAACTACTACCGGGCTCAAAAGCTTGGGTATCGAAGGCGTAGTAATAATTTACAAAAGCGTGTTGAACTAACTCATCTCGGGTATCGTAGTAATCGGCAACAATTGCATGCCAATTATCTTCATCTAGATACATGGTGCGTCGACCATATTTATGACGATAATCTTCTTTTAACTTTCCTTCTAATACCCAAACGCGGCGCAGCTCATAGCGCATGTATTCAGGGTTTGCATGGTTCACCTGCAATAGGGAGTCATATTTAACATCACCTTTATTTACCTTGTAGGTGTTAACTGGGATAAAGATCTCTTTGCGTTCGCCTAGCGTCCAGTTATAACGCTCTGGCGACCCATTCATTAGGCGATCTGAATCGATAGTGAGTTTTCCTGAAGAGGCACTTAGCGGTGTATCAAACCCGTATTCCGGTAACTGACGTACACGACGTGTTCCCGGGTTATAGTTCCATGCCAAGCGCTTACCCTGTGCATAGTTATTGGGTTCTGAAACAACTGTCGCACTTCCCTTAGTTCGAGTGGGGAGGATATTAATTGCTAATCCATAGGCTTGAACTTTGCCTAAACGCTCACCAAGTTGCTCTGGCACTGTACCTGTAAATATGCCGTATGAACGCGTTCTTCCCCATGCAATGACACCATCAGAGCTCACATCTGCAATGTCTCTTGTGGTATCAAATGTAAATGCTCGATATGCATAATTATTATTGGCTAGGGCTTGTAGCGGTTGCTCCATATCTGGGATAGGGAAGGGAACTCCACCCTGGTAGCCGGTAAATCCAAGGCCGTCATCAACGAGTTTAGCCTCCACTGCATTTCGCTTTACAACTTCACAAGAGGCATCTGGGTATCTAAAGTCTCTTCGCCCAGTGTAAACCGGCATTTTGAACGTATCAGGGTATTGCTCGAACATGGCCTTTTGACCAACGGTAAGTTGATCGCTATATTTCTGCCAGTTTTTGCCATCGATAGTATAAATGGGTTTGTCGTCTGCATAAGGGTCTACTAGGTGCTGTCCTACGCTTAGCTCATATTCAACTCCTGGTGGCTTTCCTAACCATTTTCCTGAATAAGCAGGGATGGTTCCTGCCGAATTACCTGCTGCTATTGCGCCTACACAAGTTAATTCATTGCCCAATTTGGCAACTTGCTCAGCGGGTGCACTCGCTAATGCAAAGTGTGATTGAACTATTAGCAAACTGGTCACTATTGGTGGTAACAGATTCTTTTTTAGCATCTTTATTCCTCTAGTTATGGTTCATATTGCTACAAGGTCTTGTTGATAATCTCATTATTTTTTTGTTTAAAAATATATCGCGCATTCCGATTATTTTGTAAAAAAAACAGATGAGAATCGTCTATTGGGACTAGTGCTAATAGAGGTAATGGCGTTTGGATTAGGTAGATCTTCTCTGCACTTAAACGTCTATTTATTCAGTTGTTAATGATTTCCTTATATTTAATTCATAAAAAGGCTAACGGTTTGTGAGCATTCAATTCGCCGTACTGGCTTTTTAGTCCACTTTGACGATGAATTAACTGCTCTAGCTCTGCTTAATGACACTTATCCGGCCATGTTGAAATGATTTTGCTCAACATTTGTATGGCAATTTAAATATCGAGGGGAAGAATATGAAGCAAGCACCTGAATATGTCGCGGGCCATGGGTTACTGAAAGGTAAGTCTGTATTGATCACTGCAGCTGCTGGCGCTGGAATTGGATTTGCTGCCGCTCGACGAGCCGCAGAAGAAGGGTGCCGGGCTTTAATGATTTCAGACATTCACCCAAGGCGGCTCGATGAAGCCGTTACTCGCTTACGTGCAGAAACTGGACTAGAGCAGGTATATGGTCAAATTTGCGATGTCACCAATCAACAAGATGTCAGTACATTAGTGCAATTAGCGGAGTCAAAGCTTGCCGGCATTGATGTACTCATCAACAACGCCGGATTGGGTGGACAAAAGAACGTTGTCGATATGTCTGATAATGAATGGTCTACGGTGCTTGATATTACTTTAACGGGCACCTTTAGAATGATCCGTGAGATCTTGCCCCACATGCAGGCTCGTGGACATGGCGTTATTGTTAACAATGCGTCAGTACTTGGCTGGCGTGCACAAAAAGAGCAAGCACATTATGCCGCCGCGAAGGCAGGTGTCATGGCATTAACCCGCTGTAGTGCTTTAGAAGCCGCAGAGCATGGCGTACGAATTAATGCGGTATCACCGTCAATCGCGTTACATGATTTTTTAAAGAAAGCTTCTAGCGAAGAATTGCTTAACCAACTTGCGAGTAAAGAAGCATTTGGCCGCGCAGCCGAAGTTTGGGAAGTGGCAAATGTCATGATGTTTCTCGCCAGCGATTACTCATCTTATATGGCGGGTGAAGTGGTTTCTGTCAGTTCGCAACAGGCTTAGGAGGTGTTCTCATGGCTAATATTGAAATATTAACTGCAGAGCAATTACTAGACTCAGCAAGCCTAGATCTGGGGCATTCCGATTGGTTAACCATTTCTCAAGAAAGAATAAACCTTTTTGCCGAAGCTACCGGCGACCATCAATGGATCCATGTTGATCCAGAGCGGGCCGCGACGGGTCCTTTTGGTGCTTGTATCGCTCATGGTTACCTTAGTCTTTCTCTAGTGAATTTGTTTCTACCGCAACTCGTTGAAATAAGAAACATCAGTATGGGCGTTAACTACGGCTGCGATAAAGTGCGCTTTCCCGCTGTAGTACCGGTTGGTAGCAAGGTCCGCGGCCAAGGAAAAATTATTCATAGCGTAAATAAAGGCGCGTTTATCCAAGCCACCATTCGCGTCACCATTGAGATCCAAGGTTCTGACCGCCCAGCCTGTGTGGTTGACACCATCAGTTGCTACACCTTTGATACGCCAACGACAAACTCTAATAACTAAAGGAATTATAAGATGACAGAAGCAGTGATCGTCTCCGTTGCACGTACCGCATTAAGCAAATCTTTTCGTGGCGCATTTAATGATACTGAAGCCCCGGTTCTTGGTGGCCATGTTGTCAAGTCTGTCGTTGAGCGTGCTGGTATTGACCCTAAGTCTATCGATGATGTGATTATGGGCGCAGCAGCCCAGCAGGGGACCCAATCCTACAACATTGGCAGACTCTCAGCTTATACCGCTGGCCTACCCGATACCGTATCAGGCATGGCACTAGACCGTATGTGCGCATCGGGTTTAATGAGTATTGGTGTTGCAGCAAAATCGATTATGACTGACGAGATGAGCACCGTTGTTGCCGGTGGCGTTGAGTCGTTATCGTTAACCCAAAATAAATATAAGAATACTTATCGAGCACAGTCTCAAGCGGCAATTGCTGCAATGCCTAGTGCTTACATTCAAATGATCGAAACTGCCGAAATTGTCGCAGAGCGCTACGGCATCAGTCGTCAGGCTCAAGATGAATACTCGCTGCTAAGTCAGCAACGCACCGCTAGCGCCCAGCAAGCGGGTTACTTTAATGATGAAATTGTACCGATTACTGTTCAGCAACTGACCTTTGATGAAAACCGCCAACCAGCAGGCCATAAAGAAACGATTGCGTTACAAGACGATTGTAATAGACCGCAAACAACGCTAGACAGTTTGTCTAATCTTGCTCCTGTTTGGAAAGGTGGCGAGTGGACTGGCGAAGGCCGCAATGTTACCGCGGGCAATGCATCACAGTTTGCCGATGGCGCAGCGGCAAGTTTATTAATGAGTAAAACCCAAGCAGCAAGCCTTGGTATTGCCCCCTTAGGAACTTACAAAGGTATTGCCGTAGCAGGTTGTGCCCCAGAAGAGATGGGAATAGGTCCGGTGCTCGCTATCCCCAAACTGTTAAAGCGTTTTGGTCTGACCATTGATGATATAGGTCTGTGGGAGATCAATGAAGCCTTTGCAAGCCAAGTTGTTTATTGCCAACACAAGTTAGAGATCCCCGCCGATAGATTAAATGTAAATGGCGGCGCTATTTCTATTGGGCACCCATTTGGTATGTCTGGCGCTCGTATGGTGGGTCATGCACTGATTGAAGGCAGGCGTCGAGGCGTTAAATACGTTGTTGTAGCAATGTGTATTGGCGGTGGTATGGGCGCAGCAGGACTCTTTGAAGTCAATCAGTAATAAAGGAGTGATTCATGTCAGTAATTTTAGAAAAAGCACAGAAACTATTCTTGTCAGACAATGACGCAAATGTACTCACAGGCCATCAATTTGAAACGGTTAATTATTTAGTCAAAGACAAAATAGGCATTATCGAGCTAAATCGACCCAATAAAATGAATGCTTTCAATCAAACCATGCGCAGCGAGCTGCAGGCTGCGATAGAAATGGCAGACAATAATGACGATTTAAGAGTGATTATGATCCGTGGTGCTGGTGATCACTTCTCTTCGGGCGCGGACTTGAAAGAGCTTGTTGGTGCCAAGCACGGTATAGAGGCACAGATCCTTAATGAATATAAGCCATTTTTATCACGTATTGCCCAGTCAAAAAAGATTTATATGGCAGTTGTACAAGGCGCCGCAGCAGGGATAGGCGGTTCGTTAGCCTTAAATTGTGACTTAGTCGTTATGGCTGAAAGCGCCTGCCTTTTTCAGGCTTTTGCCGCTATTGGATTAGTGCCTGATGGAGGCGCAAGCTGGCATTTAGTCAATAAACTGGGCTACAAGAAAGCGTTCGAACTTTGCGTCGAGGCCGACAAGCTCACGGCGCTGGAGTGTCTGAGCAGCGGCTTGGTCAATCGTATTTCTGATGATGCAAGTGTGCAAGGTGATGCACTTGTTTGGGCACAAAAATTGGCCACCGGAGCACCACTATCACAGCAGTACTTAAAGCGATTATTGCAACAAGCTCAGCGAGGGAGCTTACACGACACCATTCGCCAAGAGGCGCTGTATCAGCAGTTCTGCTTCAACAGTGACGATTTTAAAGAAGGTGTGAATGCCTTTTTTGAAAAACGCGATGCAACCTTTACTGGTAAGTAGCTGATATTAACCCGAATTAAAGCAATAGATCAGATTATTAAGAACGTTATTAATGGGAGACGTCATGCGCGAAGTCATGGATTTTGATGTTGTGATTGTAGGAGCTGGGCCTTCAGGGCTATCCGCCGCTTGCAGGCTCATGCAGCTGAGTAAACAGGAAAACCAACAAATTTCTGTTTGTGTTGTGGAGAAAGGTTCAGAGGTTGGGGCACATATCCTATCTGGCGCCATTATCGAACCTCGAGCAATCGATGAGTTGTTTCCCGATTGGCGGACTCTAGGGGCACCATTAACAACCAGCGTGACAGAAGATAGATTACTTTTTTTGTCTGATAATAAAAAATCAATCACCTTGCCCCAAGTCGCTGTTCCAAAGCCGTTACATAATCAGGGAAACTATATTGCAAGTTTAGGTAATGTTTGCCGTTGGTTGGCTGAACAAGCTGAAGCGTTAGGAGTCGAGATATTTCCTGGATTCGCTGCGGCAGAAGTCCTATACCATGAGGATGGCTCAGTAAAAGGCATTGCAACCGGAGACATGGGGGTCAGTAAAGATGGTCAACCGAACTCTCAATACATGCAAGGCATGGAGCTGCATGCAAAATTTACCTTATTCGGTGAAGGGTGCCGTGGTCATTTAGGAAAAGAACTGATCCACAAGTTTGGCTTAGCCGATGAAAGTGATGCACAGCATTATGGGCTGGGAATGAAAGAGATCTGGGACATTAATCCTGAGCTGCATCGTCCTGGACTGGTTGTGCATGGTTTTGGCTGGCCACTTGATAAAAATGCTGGCGGTGGTTTTTTCCTATACCACACCGATAATCATCAGCTAGTTGTAGGCTTAATTGTCGATCTCAATTACAGCAATACTCATTTAAGTCCTTTTGATGAATTTCAGCGCTTAAAGCATCACCCACAATTGGCACAATATCTAAAAGGTGGGTCACGGGTGTCGTATGGAGCAAGGGCTATAGCTAAAGGGGGACTCAATGCGTTACCTGTAATGAGTTTTGCTGGAGGCATGCTGCTAGGTTGTAATGCTGGCACATTAAATGTGGCAAAAATTAAAGGTACCCATACCGCAATGAAGTCGGGGATGTTATGTGCTGAAACCGTATTTGACCTGCTCAATAACGACGTAACATCAGGCTCCACTGACGCAGTGTTCGAAGCTAAATTTAAACAGTCTTGGCTTTATGAGGAGCTACATAGCAGCCGAAATTTTGGGCCCGCATTACACAAATACGGTACGCTCGCTGGCGGTGGCTTTAACTATATTGATCAGAATTGGTTTGGCGGAAAGTTACCCTTGTCGCTACGAGATAATATTGAAGACCATGCTTGCCTCCTCCCCAGCAGTGAGTCAAAACCCATTACTTACCCCAAACCTGATGGAATCTTAAGTTTTGATAAGTTGACCTCGGTATTTCTGTCCAATACCAATCACGAAGAAGATCAGCCTTGCCATTTATCACTACTCGATCATTCCGTGCCTTCTAAACACAACATCCCAATTTTTGATGAACCAGCAGCACGCTATTGTCCTGCTGGGGTATACGAGGTAGTTGACAACGGCGGAGGCAATGCACTGCAAATCAATGCGCAGAATTGTTTGCATTGTAAAACCTGCGACATAAAAGATCCGTCACAAAATATCAGATGGACAGTGCCAGAAGGCGGTGGCGGGCCGAGCTATCCCAACATGTAAAGCATATACGTTGTGATAAACCTCAGTGCCTAGTCTACAAGCAGGGGGGAGCGGTCTGTTCCCATATAGGCAATAGATTGCCTTCATAATAATCAATTTGGAGAGATGCTATGAGCGGACGTTTAATTGGAAAGGTTGCCTTAATTACCGGGGCAGCCCGAGGTGTTGGTTTAGCAACTGCGAGATTAATGGCAAGGGAAGGAGCCCAAGTTGTTCTCACCGATATAAATGCTGAACAAGGGAAAGAGATAGCAAATAGTATTGGTAATAATAGCTTGTTCATAGAACATGATGTCACTAAAGAGGCTGATTGGTCTGCTGTTATCAATCATATTGAAGCTAAATTTGGCCAATTAAATATTCTGCTCAATAACGCCGCAATCTTGCAACTTGGTGACATCAAAGAAGAAACGTTGGCAGGATGGCAGAGAGTGCACATGGTTAATTCAGACAGTGTTTTTCTTAGGATCCACTATGCTTTGCCGCTAATGGAAAAAAGTGGCGGTGGTTCAATTATCAATATGTCCTCTTCATCAGCCGTTTTCGGTATGCCACATTTTGCAGCCTATGGTGCGAGTAAAGCCGCTATTCGTGGACTGTCTCAAAGTGTTGCGGTTTATTGTTCGCAGACCAAAAATAACGTTAGGTGCAACACCTTGCATCCGGATTCAATTATGACACCTATGGTTATGGAGATAAGTGCACAAGCAGGTGATCGCAGCTTAGCAGATCCTGATCGTGCTAAGGCTTATGTATGCCGTCCTGAAGACGTCGCTAATAGTGTTTTATTTCTAGCGTCCGATGAATCAAAACATATTAATGGTGCCGCTATTGCGCTAGACGGTGGGGCGACAGTAACTCCTCCTTATATTTAATTTTGCTCGCTTTGGTTCATTAATAAATGGAGATTATTATGATATCTGAACAATTTGGTCTAGGAGTCGTTTCTAGCTATATAGAGTTTTTAAATACCGGTAACTTTGAAGGTATTGCCTCACTTTATAGTAAAAATGCAATCGTAGAAGACCCAATTGGTAGCGATAAAATTGTAGGTAGAACGGCAATACGTGATTTCTATCGTCAAGCGGTTTTGGGCGTTCATCAAGTAAACCAACTCGGTCAGGTTCGTGTCGCTAATAATGAAATAGCCTTTCCTTTCGAAGTGATTTTAGCAAACGATCCTACGCTTACTATTTCAGTTATTGATACCTTCAAGCTCAATGACGAAGGTGAAATTGACACCATGCGTGCATTTTGGGGGCCGGGAAATGTCACTTCGCTCTAGGCACAAAAATAACCACTCCATAACGACTCAGCTATAAAAGGATACGTTATAAATGGATTTTACCTTCACTGAAGAGCAACAAATGATCCGAGATACCGCGGAAGCTTTTCTCGTTGAAATATCAACCAGCGCCCAAGTACGCTCTGCAATGGAAACTGCAACGGGATATGACAAAGCCGTTTGGAACCGAGTGTGTGAGCAGATGTTTTGGCAGGGCGTTACCGTTCCTGAAAGTTACGCTGGTTTAGGCCTTGGTTATGTTGAGCTGGTTGCGCTATTAGAAAAAATGGGAGAGCGGCTGTTTTGTTCACCGTTTTATTCTACGATTGCATTGGCTGCAAATGCATTATTGATTGCTGGTAATGAGCAGCAAAAAAACCGCTATTTTGAAGATATTCTAGCGGGCGCTACCGCAACTCTTGCCTATACAGGAGCAAATGGTAGATGGGATGCGAAAGCGGTAGAAGCGCTGTGTGTCAGAGAGAATGGTCAATATAAATTAAATGGATGCTATCGATACGTTGTTGACGGTCATAGCGCTAATTTTTTAATTGTTGCAGCAAGAACCATCGGCAGTGTCGGTGAAGAAGGAATAAGTTTGTTTGTTGTGGATGGCTCTGCTAATGGTGTGCAGCGCAATTGGCTCCCAACGATGGATCAAACCCGTAAACAGGCACAGGTTGTGTTTGAAAACGTTATTGTTGATCCGGGGGCGTTACTTGGCGAGTTTGAGCAAGGGTGGCAGAATCTATCGGTCATTATTGATTTAGCCACTATTGCTATTGCGGCCGATCAAGTTGGAGGCGCACAAGTAGCATTAGATCAAAGCGTTGAGTACACCAAACAACGAGTTCAGTTTGGAAGAACTATTGCGTCTTTTCAGGCTATAAAACACAAAGCAGCCGATATGATGCTTAAAGCTGAGGCTGCGCGGTCGTCTATATATTATGCAGCATGCGTTGCCGACCAATTTCTAAATTATCACCGTCAAGATACTGATGGCGCGCCTTGTCACACTAAAAATCCATTCCGCAGAGAGTTAACCGAAGTTGCGAGTATCGCAAAAGCCTATTGCAGTGATGCATATTTTTTTAACGCTGGTTGCGGGATCCAACTACACGGTGGCGTTGGCTTTACCCAAGAGTATGATATTCAACTTTATTTTAAACGAGCCAAATCCACAGAAACGTATTTAGGTAACGGTGCCTATCACCGCGAGCGTTTAGCTAATCTTATTCTCCAGCCTGGAGCTTTATAATGAAACTCGATTTTGATAATGCAGATGAATGCTTTCGTCGCGATGTGAGTCAATGGCTTAGTGATAATTTAAGCGGTGAATTTGAATGTATTCGTGGCCGAGGTGGTCCTGGCGACGAGCATATGTTTATTGAAGAGCGTAAGGCTTGGGAGCGAAAACTATATCAAGGTGGCTGGACATGCATTGGCTGGCCAAAAGAGTACGGAGGAAAGGCGGCCAGCATAGTGCAGCAAGTTATTTTTAACGAAGAATACGCAAGGGCTGGAGGCCCAGGCAGAATAGGCCATATAGGTGAAACTCTAATTGGGCCAACATTAATAGCCTATGGCAGTGAGCAACAAAAACGCCGTTATCTTGCGGGTATTTTAACCGGCACCGAATTTTGGTGTCAGGGGTACTCTGAACCCAATGCTGGTTCTGACTTAGCTAACGTACATACCAAAGCTAAGTTTGATGATGAAACGGGCCAATGGTTAATAAGCGGCCAGAAGGTGTGGACATCGTTAGCCCACGAATCCCATTATTGTTTCGTTGTCGCTAGAACCGATCCAAAGTCTGTTGGCCAAAAAGGCTTGGGTTTCTTTTTAGTTAACATGGAGCAGCCTGAGGTCGATGTTAGACCCATAGCTCAAATGACATCAACCAGTGAATTCAATGAAGTTTTTTTTGATGATGCAGTATGTAGCAGCGATGATTTGGTTGGTCAATGTGGCGATGGTTGGACAATTGCGATGAGTCTACTTGGATTTGAGCGTGGAATTTCAACTCTGGGTCAACAGATGCTTTTCACTAACGAGTTCAACGATATAGTTAATGCAGCAAGAGCCAATGGGTCCGCTGATGATCCGATAATAAGGCAAAGAATTAGTGATGCGTATATTGGCTTAAAAATAATGCGCTATAACAGTATGCGTATGCTGTCAGATTCCAATGTTGACGGCGATTTATCTAAAGAGGCTATGTGCTATAAGCTTTACTGGGCGAGCTGGCACCGTAACTTAGGTAAACTTGCTATGGATGTACTTGGACCGGAGGCTGAAATTTTACTCGACAGCCCCTATCAACTGACTCAGCTACAATCTATGTACCTTTTTTCTCGTTCAGATACCATCTATGGTGGGACCAATCAAATCCAGCGCAATATTATTGCCGAGCGTGCTCTTGGAATGCCAAAAGAACCTAGAGGTTAAAGGTAAGAGATAAGTAAGAGATAAGAGGTTAGTCGGCTAGCGAAAAATGCAATAAAAAGCCTGAAGAATATCTTCAGGCTTTTTTATTACACGCTTAATACTTGAATATTAACTTGTGCTCGCCTGTAACTCCTGAAGTTTTTCAACTCTCGTTTTACTGCCAATTATGCGCTTAATATCTTCAATCATGACGTATAGGCAGGGAATTAACACTAAAGTCACCACAGTGGCAAACAACACGCCAAAGGCTAATGATACTGCCATCGGGATCACCATCTGCGCCTGCATGCTAGTTTCAGTCATGATGGGTACCAAGCCGATAAAGGTTGTCAGCGAAGTAAGCAAAATCGCCCTAAAGCGACGACATCCAGCTTCGAGTACCGACAACTTCATAGCCACACCTGACTCACGAGACTTGTTGATATAGTCGACCATCACCAGAGAGTCGTTAACGACAACACCCGCGGCGGCAATAATACCGAATACTGACAGAGCGCTTAAATCAAGGCCCAATAGCATGTGGCCGAGTACCGAGCCAATCACACCAAATGGGATCACAGACATGATCATTATCGGCTGTGAGTATGACTTGAGTGGTACGGCCAATAAGCTGTAGATCACTAACATAGAGATTAAGAAATCTCTAAGCTGGGTATCTGCGCTATCAAGTTGCTCCTGAATATTACCCGAAACCTCACTTTTAACCCGTGGGTACTTCGCTAATAATTCAGGTAAGAAGTTATCGCGTATATCTTTAGCCAGTTTAAACGGCTCTGCTTGGTCTGCGTCAACTGAGCCCCAAACATTAATAGTACGATTACCATTTTCACGGCGAATACTGTTGACCCCATCGGTCACCACGATTGCTGCCACCTCAGACAGTGGGATTTCAGCGCCTTGGGGCGTCTTAATCATCACATCAGATACCTGAGCTATAGAGTTACGTTGCTCTTCTGGATAACGCAGCATCACCTTGATCTCTTCACCGTTACGCAAAATACGTTGAGCTTCGAGGCCGTAGAAACTGTTACCCACCTGACGTGCAATATCCGCCAAGGTTAAACCTAAGCTGTGAGCTAGCGGCTTAAGCTCAAACTGGATCTCTTTAGCACTTGACTGGCGACTGTCGTTAACATCACCCACGCCTTTCAGCGTATTCAGTTTGGCTTTAAGCTCTTTAGCCGCAGCGATTAACTGCTCATCATCCTTACCTTCGAGCCTAAAGCTGATGTCACCATCATCTCGGCCTCCACCGAACAAATTATCTTGGATGGTGAATGATTTCATACCCGGAATGAGCGGCATGTTTTGACGCCATAGCTCGGCAACGGCAAAGGTATCGATAGGGCGAATTTCAGGATCCACCAGTTTTGTCATCACCTGCGCCGAAGTTCGACCGCGAAGTTCAACCTGCAGATCAGAAATCATCTTCTGGCCGTACTGCTCCTCAAGCTGATTATCGACACGTCTTAGTGCTTCTTCAATTGATAATGCTGCCGATAAGGTCGCATTTTCAGAGGCATCGATATTCATCTCAAATGTGATCCGTGGGAAATCATGAGGAATTTTCGGTTGACCAATAAAACGTACGAGCCCACCTGAATAGAGCCCTGCACAGACTAAGATCATGCTGATAAATATCATGATGACCGTATAGCGATACTTAACCGCAAGTTCAAGTGTTGGACGATAATAGCTGTGGATCAGTATCTTTAAGCCAGCATCGACTTTACCTTGTAAAAAGTTAACGCCGTTTCTAAGCCAATCGAGAGGATTTTTTGAGCCCGGTTTCACCACCGTCTTTTGCTTCATGCGCGCCAAGTGGGCAGGCAAGATAAGCTTAGACTCAATAAGTGAGAAAATAAGGCACAGGATAACCACAAAACCAATTGCTTGGCCAAAGGCCGAAGAGGGGCCATCATCGAGTGTGATGGGTAGAAAGGCGGCAATCGTTGTTAACACGCCGAAGGTCGCTGGCATAGCAACACGCTTAACTCCACGGATTACATTGTCGAGGGTTTGCCCTTTTTCCTCACATTCGGCGTGAGCACTTTCGCCCATCACAATGGCGTCATCAACCACAATACCTAAGACTAAGATAAAGGCGAACAAGCTAATGACGTTAATGGTGACATCAATCATCCCCATAGGCATAAACAGCAGAGTACCTAAGAAACAAACGGGTAGGCCCATCATCACCCAGAACGCCAGTCTTACTCGTAGAAATAACGCCAGCAAAATGAACACCAGTACGGCTCCACTTTTCATGCTGTCTAGCATAAGATTCAAGCGGCCCTCTAGGTAATAGGTCATATCCACCCAAGGCTCTAACTTAACTCCTTGTGGTAACACTTTCTGTTTCTCGGCGATATAGCCTTTAACTACATCGGCTACATCGGTAAGGCTTTGATCGTTAGCCGCGCCAATAAAGAAAGTCACAGAGTTCATGCCGTTAAACTTAGAGTACTGAATACCTTGCTCAAAACCATCGACCACAGTAGCCACATCACCGAGTAACAGGGTGGTTCCATCTTCAAGGGTGATTAACGGTAAGCTTTCAAACTCATAACCAACATAGGCTTGGTTCTGCACTCTAAGATTGATATAACCGTTCTCGGCGCGAATTTGACCGGCTGACATGTTACGTGAATAACCGCGAACGGCTTCTGCTACATCATTAAAGCTTAAGCCAAATTCACGCAGTCTATCTTTACTGACCTCAATGGCAATCTCATAGCCAAGACCACCATAGAAATCGGTAATATTAACCAGGGGTAATTGTAAAAGCTCGTCGTGGATCTTCTCACCCAAATCTTTTAGCTGGCGCTGGGAAAGATCGCCATAAAGGCTCATATACATCACTTCTTGACGAAGTTTAATACGCTCCACTTTTGGTCTTTCCATGCCATCAGGAAAACTTGAGATTGAGTCAATTTCCGATTTCACCTCTTCCAGTACCACCTGTGGGTCATAAGAGTCTTCTACTCGAAAGTATCCAGAAGAGACGTTACGATTAGAATAGGTGATCACGCGCTTAAGCCCTTGAACGCTCTCTAATGCTTCCTCAATCTTAATGGTGATCCCTTCTTCGACCTCCTGCGGCGCCGCACCAGGGTATACGGCATTAAACTCTAGCCAGTTGATCTCAACGGCCGGAAAAAACTGCTTACGAATCGTGTTTGCCGTTAACAGTCCACCCAGCAAGATAATAATCATTAGCAAGTTTGCGGCAACGCTATTGCGTGCAAACCAAGCGATGATGCCTTTGTTAGTATCTATCATGAATTAATCCTTATCTTCCATCGCGATTTGCGTAGGTTGCTGTTCAGGATTTTCTTCATCACGTAACAACTTGTCTTCAGGCAGAGCTAGCTCCATGCCTTCGATGGGGTAATCTAAAGCAGAGGTGATCACATTCATGCCTGATTCGAGACCATCGGAGACGATAACCTTAGAGCCGACTTGACGTAGAATGGTGATGTCTTTGTATCTAAGCTTGCCCTCATCATCTAGCACCGCGACCTGATTGTTGATCACAAGGTGGCGCGGCAGTTCTGCGACTAAACCCGCATGAGTACCATCGATTGTTGCAGTAACATAAGTGCCATAGCGTAATTCATTGTTGTTTGACTTTAGTCCGTAAGGATCGGTTACTTCAGCGACCAAGTAGGTCATGCGACTGCGATTATCAATCACGCC
This sequence comes from Shewanella pealeana ATCC 700345, assembly GCF_000018285.1. Classification (NCBI taxonomy): domain Bacteria; kingdom Pseudomonadati; phylum Pseudomonadota; class Gammaproteobacteria; order Alteromonadales; family Shewanellaceae; genus Shewanella; species Shewanella pealeana. The sequence continues at coordinate 2,637,932 of NC_009901.1, forward strand.
CTCACTACGCACCACAGTAGCAGGCCATTCTTGAGTCTTACCTGCGAATTCACCTTTCAATACCACTTGTGCATGTTTGCCTTTGTCATCTAAAAACTGCAGTTCCTTATCTGCAATAGGAAGACGGATCTCAGCTTCTGCGGTACTTAACACCTTACCTAATGGTGTGCCCATGCTGACGTATGAGCCTAAACCTATGTTACGCGCCTCGATTAGAGCATCGTATGGCGCTTTAATTAAGGTGCGCTCAAGATTACGTTTAGCACGTTTAAGCCCTGCTTCAGAAGAGTTTAACTTGGCAATCTCTTGCGCTAATTGAGGCTTTCTAAGACTCAGTTCAGTCGGTACACCATTCTTAATGCGTTTCCATTCCTCTTCGGCAACCTTACCGTACGCTTTCTCTTGCACTAATGTCGCTCGCGCCGAAGCCATATTCGCCTGCGCATCAATCAGTGCTGATTCGTAATCGCTAGGATCTATTTTGGCAAGGATATCGCCTTTTTTGACAAAGCCGCCGCGTACAAATTTTTCAGATAAGAAAACGATCTCGCCGTTTAGCTGGGAAACTAGTTCCGTCTCATATTTCGCATTAACTACGCCATAGGAGCTGACTGCAAAACTCATCGGATTAATTTGGACTGCCTCGACAGAGACCAAGGGGGTGGTATCGAGCTCTTCCTTCTCTTCTGGCGGCTTTTTCAATGCCGATATGCCAATAAATCCTGCCACGCCGATAGCGATGACAGCCATTGGTAAAATGATCTGTTTTTTGGTAGCCACAAACACGTCCTCTTGTTGAAGCAAATTTGCACTCAATAGCAATCTTTTTACTGCTTTGGCAGCAATAACGATGAGTAATCTAATTAGAATTTTGAATACATGTTAATGAAACTGGCGAAATGTAAAAGTGCGATAATGTAAACGTGTGTGACTCAATTTGACATAAATGAGATTTAGATTGGGGGAGAATATGTTTTATTGTATACAATAGTTCTTCATCTAACTGTTTTTACAGTTTAAATATTTACAGGTTAGTGGATTTAAAGAGAGCATTAAGAAAGCTAGAACAAAAACATATGATGATATTTAAATATGTAAAAATGTAACAAAAGCAATTTCTACTGGATTGCATCTGTCTATATGACTGAGCCTATGACTGAATCCAGCCTAGATTGATGATATAGCAGCAGAGGAAGGACAGAGTGAAGGGGAGTAAAGCAGGATTGAGCGAATAGAAAAAGCAGTGCTAATGCACTGCTTTAAATTCTACGATTTTAACCGCAGCATTTCTTATATTTCTTACCACTACCGCATACACATGGATCGTTACGATTCGGTGACTTTTCAAAACGGGTAGTTTGTGGCTTATTAAGCAGTCCAGTCAAAAGAAGGATATTTTCCTCTTGGTTTGGATCGACAGTAATCAAGCCCACCAGCTCATTATCAGTAAGCAGTTGTAATACTTCTGCTTCACGCTCGGCGGTTTGAACCAGTAGTTGAAGTGGGTTTTCTTCGGTTCCCACTTTTATTTCACGTTTAGTGTTGTAACCATAGCTTTCGTGCTTAGGCTTTGGGGTTTTACGCCCTTTAAAAAAGAATTTGTCTGACATCGCTATGGCGCTCAATCTAAATAAAGATAAATTTACGCAAGCTTATACTATAAAAAAGGCTTCAGTGGTATCTAAGTCTGATAATCGTGGCCTTTTTAGTACGAAAATTAGCTTTTGAACATAAATAGTCATTTCCTAGGGCTGCAACAACTATTTAGATGTAGGCGGGAAAGAACTCGTGTTTGTCTCGTCTGTCTAAATAGATAGCGGAGATTGAATCTAAAATGGCAATAAATACGCTTAATTGGCGGTTAAAGCGGCTGCAGATAGCCTTTTGACACAAGAGTTTGCCATCTGAGACCTTTTGCTATTTCCGCATCGAGGAAAACTTTGTTAAAATCGGCGCAAATTAAAGGAGAGCTTTTATATGCCAGTTTATGTTGTGGGCCACAAAATCCCAGACTCAGATTCAATTTGTGGTGCTATTGCACTTGCACACCTAAAAAACCAGATCGGTGAAGCGTCTGTTGCGACTCGTTTAGGTGATATTTCACCTGAGACTGCATTCATTCTTGATAAGTTTGGTTTCGAAGCGCCTGAGCTTAAGCTTAGTTATGCTGGCGAAGAAGTTTACATTGTTGACCATTCAGAACTGACTCAAGCACCTGACGACATCGCAGAAGCGACAATTGTTGGTATTGTTGATCACCATAAACTGGGCGATCTAACAACTTCAACGCCACTAGAGTGCTGGATCCGTCCAGTAGGTTGTAGTAATACCGTCATCAAGATGATGTATGACTTCTACAATGTTGAGATCCCAAAGAATATCGCTGGCATTATGCTTTGCGCTATTTTAAGTGACACGGTTATTTTCAAGTCGCCAACTTGTACTACAGCCGATATTAAGTGCGTAGAAGCACTTGCTGAAATTGCTGGCATCGAAGACTTTAAAGCCTTAGGCATGGATATGTTTAAAGTGAAGTCTGCGGTTGAAGGCACTCCTGCACGTGACCTTGTTATGCGTGACTTTAAAGACTTCAACATGAACGGTAACCTAGTGGGTATTGGTCAGTTAGAAGTGATCGATCTTTCAGTATTCGATGACATTAAAGCGGATCTAGAAGCGGATATTGCGGCGCTTAAAGCAGAAGGCAATCGTCACAGCGTACTATTGCTACTGACTGACATCATGAAGGAAGGTTCAGAAATGCTAATCGTCACTGACGATCTAGCTAAAGTTGAATCGGCATACAACTGCAAGTCAGTAGATAACAAAGTTTGGTTAGATGGTGTACTAAGCCGTAAGAAGCAAGTTGTACCACCACTACAGGATGCTTTCGCTTAATTAAGCAATTCCTGAACAAGATTCAGACATAAAAAAGGCCGAACAGATGTTCGGCCTTTTTGTTGGCTCTTAACTAATGAAAGCTAGTCTTTGGTGTCTCTGTGACGTAAGCCGTTAAGTCTCGCTTGGGCTAAGCCTAAAATACTATTTTTAGGGTAGTCGCCTTGTTGATTCAAGGTGCCGACTTTGCAACCCGTGAGCAATTCAATGGCTTGGTTAACATGGTTGATGGCCCAAATATGGAATTTGCCTTTCTCAACCGCTTCGACAATATCTCGACGTAACATTAAATTGTGGACATTCGACTGCGGAATAATGACCCCTTGGGTATCTCTACGCCCCTTAATCTTACACACATCAAAGAAGCCTTCAATTTTCTCATTGACGCCCCCAATGGGCTGCGCTTCACCAAACTGGTTCATCGAGCCGGTAATCGCGATATCTTGACGGATCCCTTTACCCGAAAAAGATGACAACATGGCGCATAACTCTGCCATTGTTGCACTGTCACCATCGACTCCACCATAGGATTGTTCAAAGGTGAGGTGAGTCGATAGTGGGATCTTATCAGTCTTACCTAAGATAGCTGCAATATAAGCGGTTAAAATCATTACGCCTTTTGAGTGGATACTGCCACTGAGTTCAACATTGCGCTCGATATCGAATACCTTACCTTCACCAAATGAGCTGGTGGCGGTAATTCGGCTAGGAGCACCAAATTGGTAATCGGTTGTCGACATCACAGATAGACCGTTCACTTGACCAACCGTTTCGCCTTGAGTATCGATTAAGGTTTGGCCATTGATAAAGCTTTGCATAAATTCATCTTTTGCGCGGCAGATGCGTTTTTCTTTATTAAATAGAGCCTGTTCCACATGGCTAACGCGGATCATGTTGGCATTCGCTGCACGGGCGCAATAGTTTGCCTCACGTAATAGATTGGCGATATCGACTGAATGCAGTGAAAGCATATTCTGATCATCGGCTTGACGCGAGCTAAACTCGATGACTCGAGCGATTGCTTTTCTATCGCAGTGTAAGATCTGGTTGCTGTGTACAATACTGGAGATGAACTGGGCATAATGCCCCTCAGACACATCGGTACGCGGCATTCTATCTTCAAAGTCGGCAGTTACGCGAAACAACTCGGTAAACTCGGCGTCATACTGCTGCAATAGCTTGTAGGTAGCAAAATCACCGAATAAAATGATTTTCACGTCTAATGGAATCGCCTCAGGATCCAATGAGATGGTGCCAGACAAGGTCACTTCACGCTCGAGAGAAGTTAAACTCAGCTTGCGTGATCTCAGAGCCCGCTTTAAGCCGTCCCATACATACGGATGCTCAAGTACTTTAACCGCATCTATCATCAGTACGCCGCCATTTGCCTTATGTAGACTACCTGGGCGAATGAGAGAGAAATCGGTAAAAACCGTGCCTTTATAGGTGGCATTTTCGACATAGCCGAAGATGGTGTGATAGTTCGGAGTCTCCTCAACGATGATAGGTTGTAATTGAGACTCCTGTGACACCAACACATTGATCTGGTAACGCCTTGGCATCTTCTTACTCATTGAAGCATAGGCGAGGGCGGCTTGCTCTTCGCTTTCCTCCAAGAAAATGTCCAGATTGTCGAGGATGTCTTTATGCATCGCCTTTATGTAGGATTTTACATTAGTCTGTTCTTTATATTGCTGTTTAAGACTGGCTAGTGCATGGGTAAGGACTTCTTCAGCGACTTGTTCATCGTGTTTTTGCTGCTTTTCAGAGTACTCTTCCTCCCACACGGTGATCTGCCTAACGATGCCACGAAGCTGAGCCTCAAGAGCTGAAATTGCATTCTGCATCCTTTCTTGCTCTTGCGCAGAGAGTGCCACATAGCTTTCTTCTGTATGAGGTTCCTCACCATTTAATGCAACAAGCTCGTAATTACCTTGGGCAGAGATAGATAGGCCAACACTATTACGCTTAGCTTCTTCGGTTAGCACCAGTAATGCTTCTTCCTGTCTCGAAGTCAGTTGGCTTTTTAATCTGTCGGCTCGGTTGTAGTACATCTCATTATCGAACGCTAAAGGCAATGCCTTAAGCAGTTTCGACATCAGTTTTTCTATGTCTTTTTTAAAGCTAAGCCCCATGCCTGCGGGAAGTTTTAGTACCTTGGGGCTGCGGGAATCATCGAAGTTAACTACATAGCACCAATCGAATAGTGTACGGCCGTTCGAATTAGGCGCTTGACGATTAAGGTGGCGTAAAACCATAGTACGCTTGCCTAAGCCGTTACGGCCAAGCGCGTAAATGTTATAGCCTTTCTCTTTCATAGAAAGGGCAAATTCTACCGCTTGTTGCGCGCGGGCCTGACCAACGATTTCGTCTAAGGGTTCGAGGTGTTTAGTCGACTTGCAGTCTGAAGAGAGCTTTTTTAGCGTCGACGCGCGGTAAAGCTTGGCACTGCTGAGAGGTTTTATTGGCATAATGCGTCCTCTTAATAATGACGGTCAATAATTTTACTCTATACAGTTAGATAGTAGATTTCTGCAATTATTTACGGATCGGCTAGATATTAGCCTATTACGCGGCTTGTTTGCTGGATATTTGTGCAGTGTGCAGTGGAAGGGACTTTAAAATAGCGATTATCAATAATCTATCATCAAATAAAAGTATTTAACTCTTTGATGGAGTGAAACTTTTACCATTAAGAGTTTTACCATTTACTCTATTGCAAGAGTAAATGGTGTATCTCGGTATTTATGCTTTGTGGTTTTTTATCGTGTGGTGTTGGATTTTTCCATGTGCAATCGGTATTACAAACCTTTTCGATATTGCTCATTGGTGGTGTTAGCAATCAACCCCTGTAACTTGCAAGAGAGCTCTGCTTCACTGCTGTTTAGCCTCTGTCTCAGTTCTTGTGAGGCTTCTGATGTATTCTGTGATTGTTGTTGTGGTGCCTGTTTTGAAAGTGACTCAACAAGCAAGTCTACAGTGTCAAATTGGCTTTGTTGTAGCTGACTCTTGGTAGAAACAGAGCGCAAATCAAGTAGCACGGAATCGAAATAGCCTTCAAGTTCAGTCAAGATCTGAGGGTTATAGAAGTGCTCGCTTCCATATAAGGCATTATGCTCACGGCGCTTCTTATCGATTACAAAGTCGATGCCTTTAACATTGGTCAAGGAGCTCGTCTTTTTACAAACCGTTAAGCACTCCTTATCCATAACCGCTTTATCGCAGCCACATGATTGCAAGAACAGACATTGGCGACTGCTCATTAACATCACAGGGTGATATAGACTGTAATGTAACTTGAAGTTGCTTGGCGCCTTAATGGCTTTTATCTGCTGCTTATTCAGTTCATTAGAAACGAATGCACCAACACAGCCTTGCTGCTGTAGGCTATGCATACACAGAGAGTTGCTTATGTTCAAATAAGGGCCTGCAACCCACTCAATGCCACTTTGGCTAGCAGCAAAACCCACGCCGCTATTGTTGCTGACAATGATTCTAGGCTTAATGTCGGCGAGTAATTGCTTTGCCGCAATGAAATCAGGCTCCATGATCACTGCGCCAAACCAAGGAATTAGCTCAGGCTCCTGGTTAAACAATAGACTCAGCTTTTCACGCTCAGCGGATATCGCATCAGGAATTGCATAATATACACTGACGTCTTTACCGTAGAGTGATTGTTTAATCTGGCGGTATAGGGCCAGATCTCGTCTATTCGCGATAAGAATCGACACGCCTGTGTGTTTATCAATGCTAGGGTTAGGCTGTTGAGCTGCGCCTATGGCTAATTGTCCGCAAGCGTTTGCAACATGCTTGCGCACCGTTTGCAAGGTAAGGGGCTCAACATGCTCTCTGCCATCGTTTAACCAGCAAACAATTTGGCGTTTCATCTCGGTTAATTCTTTAAAAGGGACGAATAGGTTTTCAGCAAGTTCGTCATAGTGGATAGGTTCGAGACCGAACTCTAGTCCACCAATGCTCGCGAAGCGTTTCGTGAGCTCGTCTGTCTGCAAGCCGTACTTGTCTGATGGAAGTAGCACAGAGACTGACTCCACATAAAACGCACGATACTTATCTTTGAGGTTATTAGTCTGAAGCTTTACTGAAATCCGTAATGCTTGGTTTTGTTGACCACTAAAGCGTAAGCTCACAATGGGTTTGTCTAAACTTAGCTTGGCAATTTTTCCGGCAAGGGTCTCAATGATCTCAGTCTTTTCATCATAGAGTGCTTTCTTAACATTCACTGAGCCTTCGGTGTTTTCTCCAGAGGCTAGCTTCAAACTCTCTATTCGCGTGAAGTGCTGCACCGCGTTGTCGCGAGGGTTATCGATATACATATTCTTACCGACAGCGCCCTGCAGATAACCGTTAGAAAAATCACGGTTAAATACTGTGTAGAGTGGAGCTTTGTCTGAGCTCATGATTTGATTCTGCTCAAGACGGCTTATCTGCTTACGCCAGGTATCAATGACTCGGTAGACATAGTGAGATTTCTTTATTCGCCCCTCAACCTTTAACGAATCCGCGCCGGCAGCATAAAGGGCGTTAAGATCAGAATACGCCGAATTGTCTTTTAAATTTAGTGGATATTGTGCGCCAACATCCGTAGTTTGATACTGATCTCGACACGGTTGGCTACAACGGCCACGATTGCCTGAATTACCGCCATGAGCAGAGCTGAAATAACAGAGACCGGAAAAGCCAATGCAGTTAGATCCGTGTACAAATACCTCTGTCAGCATATCTAGACTGTGAGCCTTATCTGACATCAGCCTAATTTCCTCGAGGTTAAGCTCCCTAGATAGGTTAGCCCTTGAGGCGCCAAGCTTAGAGAGAAACTCGAGTTGTCCGCTGTTATGGGTAGTCACTTGAGTCGATGCGTGAATATCAAGGCTGGGGTAATGTTGCTTCAATAGATAAAACAAGCCAAAGTCCTGAACAATTACCCCATCTATGCCGGTGTTGACTAGTTGGTTCAACAGCTTGAGTAATGCCGGTAGTTCCTGCTCTAACACTATGATGTTGAGTGTCAAAAACAGTTGGCAGTCGTGCTGATGTGCAATACGAAGCAGGCCATATAGATCTTCAAAACTTAAATTCTCGGCTCGGGTACGAGCATTAAAGCTATTTAGGCCACAGTAAACAGCGTCAGCTCCTGCAACAATGGCGGCTTTAATAGACTCGATATCACCACCTGGTGCGAGTAATTCAAGTTTTCTCATGGTATTCCTAGTTATCACGCAAATGGCAATATGTAGATATGGGGGGTAAAGACCTCTCGTAGTCGAGACGATCAAAGCTTATTGTAAGAGCAAGCTAGAAGCAGATCTATGTCAGTAAAAGCTATTTCTCTAAACTATGATACGGATCTTATCAATATCCTTAGCCGCTTCGGTTTCATTGCCACTTACTGCAGCTAACTGCGCAATATCTGTTTATACAAGAATGTATATAACAAAAACACACAAGTACTTAGCATAAAGATAATTAATGACTAATTTGTACGCATAAGATCCTGAGCTTTGGTTTTTTTAAAGAGAATAAATCTGAATTAGTGTAAGCTAAATGTTCTTATTCTCAAGTAATTACCTCGTGCATTACTGCTTAGAATTTCATCCGTATTCACTTAGAACACCAATATTAGAAGTCCACTATGCTTTACAATCAAAATCTCGCTGAACGTTTTCCAAAAGGTAGGTTTGCAATGTGGAGCGTTTATAGCTTCACTGGCGCGTCTATTTTAGCCTCTATCATTTTTTCTTTATTGCTTTTCCTTTCGATTGATGACGATCCTGTCATGCAATTATTGTTTGGTGGACTCGCCGTTATTTTTGAACTAGGTAAATTCTTCGCCTGGTATGAAGTCGGTGAGCGCTATTCAAGAAAGAACTTTTTCGGTATGTTTTCCGCGCTTGGCTTTTATGCCGTACTAGCCGCCATCTCCATCGGTGGCTCGATTGGCGGTATTAATAGTGCTACCAATAAAGCCCAAGAGCATGTTCATGTACAGCAGAGTAAAGTGAACGCTTTCAACATGCAGATCGACGCTATCGATAAGCAGATTGAGCTTAACAACGTTGCGGCAGAAAAGTATATCCAGATGGAGCGCATCGCAACGGGTGTCACTCGTATTCAAAAAGAGAACAACAAACTGCGTGAACAGCAGCAGCAACTCGCTATGCAACGTGACAGTGTTCCGGTTGTTAGCCAAGGCTCTATCGTTGGCCTAATTGAAAGCCTAGCGCTATCACTCAATATCAAAGCTGAAACGGCGCAACTTGGTTTAGTGGTGTTCCTGTCTATTTTATTGGATTTCTTCGCAGCCTTCTTTGTTGGTTTAATTGGTGAAGAGAACCGCTTCAGACAACGATTTAAGCAGCAATCTCAACAGCTAGAGCCTATTACGCTGGATGCTTATCGACGCCTGCATAATGATGACTCCGACTTTATTCCTATTTTCGAGCCAAAGCAGTTACCTGAGGCAGAACCTAAACCTCTATATGAACGCGTTCTAGATGCTCTTGGCAATAATCGAGTTAACTGTAGTAAACGTGCGGTGAGTCAATATTTGAATATTTCTACCGAAGAAGTAGATGAGGTTTTTGCGCGTATGTTCAGTGAAGGCGTAGTGACTAAAAAACCAAACAACCATTACCAATGGCATGGGGTGAATATGGACATTAACCCATCGCCTGAGCCTATTTAAGCTACCTCAATAGAATAAATGACTCCATCAAAGGAAGCAGCATTAGTTGCTTCCTTTTTTATTGGCTTTTTGTGGTAAAAACAAGCATAAGCTCCAAATTGGTATTTGAATAAAAACAGTAAAGCCCTTAGGATCAAGGCAATTAAAATATCAATAAGATCTCAGTAAATGCCAGCTAATCAGATTAATACTCAAGAAGAGCCTTTAACGCTTTATTTTATCTATGACTCTCACTGCCCGTGGAGCTATGCTGCCACGCCTGTTGTTGAAGAACTGCTTAATGCTTTCGACTATTCAGATGTCCATTTACTGCATTGCGCACATTTCAACGGTTCTGACGCACCTAAAAAGGCACAGGTTGAGCAGGTTAGTGCACTCAGCAATGTGGAATTTAGTGATGCTTATTCTAAGCAAGTAAGTAATAAGGTGTCTTCAGTTAAGACGGCGAACTTTATGTCTTGGGTGCAGTCTAAGCAAGCTGATAAAGAGTTTGAGTTCCTAAAAGTACTTCAACATCAACACTTTGTTGAAGCCAACCCGTTAAATTCGAGAGACGATTTCGACAAGATAATTAATCAATATAAATTATCGCCGTCAAATAAGGTGTTTAAAGATGCACTAAGCCATGAGGCAGAAAGTGTGTTAGCGGGTATTGCAGAGATTGGCGAGGCTATTGGCACCAATGCATTCCCAGTATTAGTGATGACATCAGGCGATCAGGCGATCTTTATCGATCACTCGCAACATTTGGCATCGCCAAAAGATGTGGTGGAAATGGTTCGTGCTGAGCTTGCTGATTTAAGCGATTAGTGAGTTAAATACGTCATCATGTGTAAGTGGGCACTCGTACAATAGTTCATGTATATAATGCCCTTGTATATTGCCAGTTGCAGTTGAGTAACCTTGGTCATTTTCGGTTCAAGGTTATTCAATTATTAGCAAAGCTAAAGGCACGAGAACCTAAACTAAAGCCTAATCAGTTGTTATAGCAAACTCGAATGAGCGCTACATAGAAGACGACCAACCCAAACCACTTAAGTACTAACAGAGTATCAATAAGCATACAGTCACTCCTTAGAGAAATAACCTTTGTCACACTAATCTGTAGGGCTTGTATTCATTGGGTGTAGTCACTCGTCAAAGGCTAGCATTCAAACCCGATAAACTAGTCCATAATCGCTTCTTTTAAACGGTTACAGCTTAGCAAACGAATGTTAAATATGGATTAATTAACCGCATTTTAATGAACTATTCATTTAGATAATTCAATGCTACCAATACTATGCCTTTTTCTGCGCATAAACATGAATGTAGCGACCTAGAGACAAAAACGGCTCTTGTCTACACAGCTTTTGTTCCATCGCTAAGATCTGCTCGAAGCTAAAATCGCCCATATCATGATTTTGCATATAATCATGAAATGTTCTAACCCCTGTTTTGCCTAAGATCTCAAAACCTGCTTGCTCTAAACAGCGATAGACTAGATCGGGCTCTATACCTTGCTGTGGCTGAAGTTTAAAACGTTTACGATGGGGCATCCCTTGTTCTATATGCTTAAGGTTACCGCAGATTAAATTTTTAAATAGTAGGCCGTTATAGTTATAGAACATCACTGAGATAATCCCTCCGGGCTTTACCTGCTCACAGAGTGAAGTCAATGCGCTAATCGGCTCTGCTAACCATTCCATTACTGCATGAAACAACACTAAATCGACGGGTTCATTAAGGTGCTCAGCTATATTCTGCACTGGACTATGAATAAATCGATATTTGTCTAATAGCTGATTGGCACTAATGTCTTGTTCAGCAAGCGATAGCATTTCACTAGATAGATCGCAAAGACTAACATTGTGCCCAAGTGCAGCAATCTTTTGCGACAATTGCGCTAAGCCGCCACCAGCATCGAGTACGCTAAAAGGCTGGTCTTCTTGTTTGCCCCGCAGATCTGCATCAGCAGCTAACCGAAACAAAATCTGTTCAATATCGTGCCATACCACAGTTTGTCTTATTTCACCTTTTGCGGTGCCATAAATACTCGCGGCAAACTTATGTGCTAAATCGTCAAAATTTCTATCTTGTTTCACTGTCTTCTTCATACGTTGAACGTTATCTGTTGGCGAAATTACGCGGGCGCGAATTCTCTCACAGCAAGCCAAAAAATCAAATCAGTGCAGCAACAAATAACCACTGTGAACCACAATATCTGCCGCGAGAGCCTAACTAAACTGATGTTATTATCGGATCCCCCAATGCAGGAAGTGAGTAAGTATGCAGATTATTGAGTGGTAATTAAAAATATCCCGGGGTTATAATTTAATTTATGCATCTACGTGGGTATCTATTCACTCTGTCACTGTGGCGTTGTAAGAGACGCGAGTTCAAAAAATAACCATAGAACATCTTAAGAGTTTCTGGTTTTATGTTTAAGAAATCAAGAGTTCCCATACTCATATTAATGCCTCAACCATATCTAATCAGGTAAAATTTTAATTATGATTATTGCCTCATTCTTCTGACCATACTGAGTTCCAGCACGATCAATCTTTAGAAAAATTGAGAGCTCCGTAAGTTTTAGGCCTCATGTGCGAACTGACTGTTATCTACACTATGGAACATTCACATATTTCTATTGAGTGCAGCTTTAAAAGCATGCAATTATCAGTAAGGTAAAGCGCACATGTCATATATTAGAATGTTAAGCGCTAAGGCTCCAATTCATATTTTTAAGTGACTTAATTATGATACTGACATCTTTGATTGATAATACTAGATTGAATCATCGAACAGACCTAACAATAGAAAGAGGGTTATCTATTCACGTTAGCACTATGGGGAAGAGCATATTATTTGATGCCGGGAGTAGCAGGGCCTTTTGTGATAATGCAGCCTTATTGAACGTGGATATCAAAGCTGTTGATGCTGCAGTGATTTCACATCGTCATCATGATCATTGTAATGGCGTTAACCATTTTATAGACAATAACTCGAAAGCTCAGGTCTATTTTCGGGAATGCGAAAAGACCAATTATATTTTCAAAGCATTTGGTTTTGAAAGTAATGTAGGTATAAATAAGCAGTTACTGACTAACGCTACTAATCGCTTAACCTTTGTTAACCAATTAACGGAGATATTTCCTAATATTTTTATCATCACTAATTTGGTTGATAAATACCCCGAGCCAAAAGGTAATAAATACCTTTTCACTGATTCTGAGGGCTGTTGTAAACCCGATACATTTGATCATGAATTACTACTCGTTATAAAGGAAGATGATGGGCTTGTCGTGTTTACGGGTTGCGCTCACAGTGGTGTGCTCAATATGATAGAGACTGCAGTCAATTCATTTCCTACTGCGAAAATTAAAGCTGTTGTCGGTGGTTTTCATTTGGTCGGGTTACCGCTCTTTAACAGTATCGGTGGGACTAAGCAGCAAATCGAAGAAATTGGGAAATTGATGTTAAATTACCCAATAGATAAGCTATATACAGGACATTGTACAGGCATGAAAGCCTATAACATTTTGAAAGGTGTGCTTGGAGAGCGCTTAGAATACTTTCCAACAGGTCGTAGCATTAGCATTTGACTTTATATAATCACTTATCAGATAAAATTTGTCGGTGATTTGTGTTGTTCAGATATGCTCACAAGTATTAATGGCTTAATAAGCCTACAGGCTATAAGTGTTTGGCATGAAAAGCGAAGATAGCGCTAATGGCTGAATATTGCGATAGGCAGCCGAGATAGGCTATAGATGTGCAAAATTTTTTAATCAAAAGTGGTAAGCCTATCTACGCTGCAAGTTTTACTGAGCACAAATAAATTTACCACTTTTCTTAAGCTATTAGCCTTTTAAGCAAGTTGTTTTAACGACGGAAGGTCACTTCTTCGGTTTCATTCAAGTGAATTTGTGTTTGTGCAACCTGAGTCTCAGCTAACACCTTACCCTGACGCACAGAGTAACGTACTGGAACCTGACGACGTAGCGCATCAAAGCCATTATCGGCAGGCAAGATAAGCAAGTTACCTGGTTTACCTAGCTCAATACCATAGGTGTCTTGGATGTTTAGCGTGCGTGCTGACTTGTTGGTGATAAGCTCTAGCGAGTTGTTGATTTGATCGTAACCCATGATTTGGCAAACATGTAGCCCCATGTGCAGCACCTGCAGCATGTTAGCTGTACCTAGTGGATACCAAGGGTCGAAAATATCATCGTGACCAAAACAGACGTTAATGTCAGCAGCTAGCATCTCTTTCACGCGGGTAATACCACGGCGCTTAGGATAATCATCGAAACGGCCCTGTAGATGGATATTCACTAGCGGGTTGGCAACGAAGTTAATCCCTGACATGCCAAGTAGACGGAACAGACGTGAAGCATATGCACCATTGTAAGAGTGCATTGCCGTTGTGTGACTCGCTGTTACGCGCTCGCCCATTTGATACTTATGTGCAAGAGCTGCAACCGTTTCTACAAAGCGAGACTGCTCATCATCAATTTCATCACAGTGAACGTCGATTAGGCGGTCGTACTTACGAGCAAGATCAAACACATAATGTAGCGACTCTACGCCGTATTCACGGGTAAATTCAAAGTGCGGGATCGCGCCAATCACATCTGCGCCTAGCTTTACCGCTTCTTCTAGTAGCTCTTTACCGTTAGGGTAAGACAGAATACCTTCTTGCGGGAAAGCCACAATCTGGATATCCACCCAAGGCTTCATCTCTTCTTTCACTTCAAGCATGGCTTTAAGTGCAATTAGAGTCGGATCCGATACATCGACGTGAGTACGAACGTGCTGGATACCGTTGGCAATCTGCCATTTTAGGGTTTGCTTAGCACGAGACTTAACGTCTTCGATAGACAGCATGGATTTACGCTCAGACCAGCGTTCGATCCCTTCAAACAAGGTGCCTGAAATGTTCCAGCTCGGCTCGCCAGCAGTTTGCGTGGTATCTAAGTGAACATGTGGCTCACAAAAAGGTGGCACAGCCATGCCGCCTTCACCATCAATCACTTGTAAAGAATCGGCACTTGGAAGTTCGATGCTTTGGCTCATAGCAGCAATCGCTTTGAACTTACCGTCTTCAATCAACAATTGTTGAAGGCCTTCTTGACCTTTTAGAGTCACATTTTTGATCAACATACTTGCTGATGACATGGTGTTTTCCTTATGCATTGGTAGCATTTTTACAATCTGATTTAACTAATTTTTGTTTATTCATGCGTTTTAGCGCTTCATCTATTAATAAATAGCTGATGGCACCCGCAAGTACGGCATTAATTGGCACTATGCCTGGTAATAGGTGGCCTGCTAGCACGCCTATCACGACACCGCTAATCGCAGCCCAATTTACCGTTGAAAACTTAGCATTGGCGAAGTCTTTATATTTTTCACGGTTACGTAAGTAATCGGCGATGATAATGCCACCAATAGGTGGGATAGCTGCCGATAGGAAGGTTAACCAACCGACAAAGTTATTATATAGCCATAGCGCGCACAGAGTGCCGATCACGCCGTTAAAAATTGACAGGTACTTACTCGGCAAGCCGGTAATGTTTGAAAAGCCTAAGCCCGAAGCATACAGCGCATTATCATTGGTGGTCCAAATATTAAGACCCAAGATGATAATGGCTGGGATTAATAGTCCCTGAGCAATCATAACCTCAGAGATATCAGCTTGCCCCGTTGCCGCAGCGCCCGCTGCGCCGAAGATAAACATCAACGAATTACCGACGAAGAAGGCAAACATGGTGACAAACACGGCAGTTTTAGGATTTTTACCGAAGCGAACAAAATCTGCGGTCAGTGTACCGGCTGAGATAAATGAGCCGACAACCAATACCAGAGCGGTATTAAAATCGATTGGATTTTCAGGCTCGACCGCCATTAAGCCTTGCATGCCGCCCATAGTGTCGACCGCTTGTAGTACCGAGAATCCGCCAAATAGGGCGATGGCTGGAACCGCGATGGCTGACAAAATCATAATCGCGCCAATACCGAAGTACACGGTAAAGGTCATCAGTAGACCCGAGACAATAATCAGCAGGTTGGTATCTATACCTGTGGCTTTCTGTACCGGAATAGCAAACATTGCCACGCCAACACCAAACCAACCAACTTGCGTGCCACCGAGAAGTAGCGAGGGTAGCCAAGAACCTTTTAAACCGAATGAGTAACGCGCGAGGAGATGAGTAGAGAGGCCTGTTTGAGCGCCGATGTAACCAAGAAATGAAGTATAGATACCGAGAATTAAATTACCAATAAGAACTGCTAGAACAAAATCATTAAAAGAGAGGCCTGTGCCGAGCGTTCCTCCCGTCCACATACTTGCTGAAAAAAAGGTTAATCCCAGCATCACCATCGTCAGAGAGAAAACACCTTTACGGCCCGATTGAGGAACCGGACTTAAACTGTAATTATTATCGCTTGCCATTTATTGCCTCTGGTCATGTAATTATTATTCACGGCCTACCGAAATTGCAAAATCACTCAAGCATAGAAAGCAAGCTCGAGTCTGTGCGCATCAGGCAAACGGCGCGTATTTTAGTGATAATGAATACAGAGTCAAGCAATAAACCCGCCTTAATTACAAATCGATGCATTAGTTATTTCAATGTAAATTCAATGCTATTTTAAAGCTATCACTTATGATGGGCAGCGAGTCTCTATTCAACCTTTAACTCCCATTTCAACCAACTTATTACATTTAAGTTGCTGTCAACCCCAGTGTACTTGAACTTTGGTGAATTGCTTGTCCTAAAGCATACGAGGTAGCTCCTCAACTATACTTTTAATTCGATGCTTGAAAGCTTAATTCGTAGTCAACTTAAAAGTTCGGTAGAGAGGACAGTTAACATGCCAAAATATGTGATAGAAAGACTACTTCCCGGTGCAGGGGATTTATCGGCTAGCGACTTACAGGGGATCTCTAGGAAGTCTTGTGATGTGCTAGAAGCGTTAGGACCCAAAGTGCAATGGGTTGAAAGTTATATTACCGATAATAAGATCTATTGTGTTTATATTGCGCCAGATGAAAGCTTGATCAGAAAACACGCGGAAATGGGAGAGTTTCCAATAGAAGCCGTTAATCAAGTTAGGACGATTATTGATCCAACGACATCTGAATAAATTCAAGCAGACTCGAGCTAACAAGCCTATTGTTGGCTCGAGTTTACTCGGGAAGTTATTCCCCGCGCCTTATGAAATCACCAAAAGTTTACCTATTATTTTGATGATTTCGATCTTGATGATTACGACTCGGGCACAACTTTAGGTTTGGGTTTAAACAGGGCCAATAGCGGGATGAGACACAGGTAGGAGACCAACAGAAAACCGAATGTAAATACGAACGCCGTCAAGGTTGATTGTTGATGTAAGATATTTTGCATCTGAGCCAAAAATGTCGGGTCGGTGATAGTGGTTCCTTGGGCTTGTGCCGCTTGCTGTAAAACTGGATTGGTTGGCGAAAGTGCACCGCCTAATTCGTTCCATTCCCGCTGCTGGGTACGGAAGAAATAAGTATTCACAATAGAGATCCCGAAAGAGCCGCCAATGGTGCGGCATAAGTTAAACACCACGGCACCACCGATTGTGTCTTTGGGGGCAAGGGTGGCGTAGGCCAACTGGCTAAGAGGCGCAAACACTAAGCCCATGCCTGCGCCTTGAATGATACTGGGTAATAAAATCCAATAGATGTTTATCTCAAGGGAGTATTGCGTCATCAAATAGGTTCCGAGCGCATTAAGACTCAGGCCAATAACAATCAACAACCTGGCATCAATTCTATCCATATAGCGCGCCATCATCAGTAGCACAAATGCTGATGCGAGACCTCTTGGCGCCATGGCAAAGCCTGTGGTTTCTACCGGGTAATTTAATAACTGCTCTAGCATCATAGGTTGCAACTGAGTGATACCGAACATTCCCATCGAGAAGCCAGCCATAACCAGACATGACATTGCAAGGTTACGGTCTCGCAATAACCAAACAGGAGCGATCTCACTCTTAGTCGTAAAAGAGCGTGCCACAAAGAAAATAATCGCAATGGCGCTGATTATGGTTGAAAACAAGATGGTATTGGACTCGAACCAAGATTCTTGATTACCCCGGTCGAGCACCATCTGCAGCAGACCAATACCGATTGTCATTGCGATAACGATTGGCCAGTCAATTTTAGGTTTACCTTTACCACTGAGCTTAACAAAGGTGTAAATCAGCGTAAGGCAGATGGCGCCAACGGGTAGATTAACGTAAAAAATCCAGCGCCAATCCATGTTTTCGGTAATGATCCCACCTAGTGTCGGCCCTAGAATTGGCCCAAGCAATACGCCAACACTAAATAGTGCCATCGCCTTACCGCGCTGATTAGCGGGATAGATCTGCACCATGATTGACTGAGATAGAGGGATCACCGAAGCGCCAAATGCTCCTTGCATCACCCTAAAGGTCACCATTTCAGTAATGGTATCGGCTTGGCCACAAAGAGCCGAGCTGACAATAAATCCACTGACTGAGATCAATAGTAGATTACGAATACCAAATTTAAGCGCAAGAAAACTGGCTAGCGGGATAAATATCGCCTCAGCCATAGAGTAGGAGGTCAGTACCCAAGTGACTTGATCGGACGTCACCCCCAATGCGCCCATCATATGCGGTAGGGCAACATTCGCAATCGTCATGTCGAGTAAGACCATGATAGCGGATAACATCACCGCCAAGGTCACCAGTTTACGACTGCCTTCACTTAATACTTGAGCATCACCAGGGCTTGACGATGCTTGAGAGAGCTCGGTCATGTTACTGCTCTTGTTTGTTTGCTGTGCTAACTGTATCTATGGTGACATTCGCGCTAGCGCCCACCCGTAACGGAGTGTCAGGGTGTTCACTTTCGTTAGCAAGACGAATGAGTATAGGGAAACGTTGCGGGACCTTTACCCAGTTACCGGTGGCATTTTCTGGAGGCAGCAGTGAAAATGATGAGCCGCTAGCGGGAGATATGGCTTCAATGGTGCCGTGATAATCCACACTCGGGTAGAGATCTAAGGTGATTGTTGCCTGCATTCCCTTAGTGATCAATTCTAGCTGGGTTTCTTTAAAGTTAGCTTGTACCCAATAGGTATTGGCCTCAACCAAGGGCACCAATGCTTGGCCAACAGACACCACGCTACCCGCATGGGCGGTTAACTTACCTAAGGTGCCACTTTTGGGAGCAAAGATATTGGTGTATGAAAGAGACAGACTGGCCTGACTGAGCGCCGCCGCGGCCTTTTTCACTTCCGGTGCGGCATTACCTTGCGCGCCTTGGGTTTTAATGAGTTGTGACATGGTTGCGCGGGCGGCAATCACATTCTCTTCAGCGGAGGAGAGCTTGGCGCGGGCATCATCGAGTTGCTGCGCTGGCAGTAACTGTTTTGCTACCAGTTGCTTAATACGTTGGTAGGTTGCCTGAGCATCGGTCAGTTGAGCCACGGCGCTTCTAACGTTGGCACTGGCAGCCAGGATCGCATCATCACTGGCGGCATTATTCTGTATCGCCACCTCGTAAGCGGCGCGAGCTTCATCGAGTTGTGCCTGAAAGGGGGCTGGATCGATCTGTACCAGTAAGTCACCTTGGCTGACCTCTTGATAATCAGATGCATTAACGCTGATCACCTTGCCATGGACTTGTGGTGCAATGTAAATGATGTTGGCATGAACATAGGAGTCATCGGTACTCGGGTAGTTCTTTTGATGCTGAATATAGAAATAACTAAGAGTAACAAGTGCCGCGAGCACTGTGGCGGCAATGATAAGGTTACGTATTAGGTGGGATTTTGGTTCTAGCTCTGCTGGTGCTGATGTTTCTGCTAAATTTTCGCTCATTATTTTAACCCAATTAGGTTATTTGACGTAAGCCGAGCGGTTGAACCTGTACTTAAGAAGCTGATAGCTCGGCGAAACATTCATTCGTTTCACAAATACTAGACCCCGTTTGTAGTAGTCACAATGTAAGTGACTAAAAAAGCATAAAAGTGAAGCCGATTTAATATTGAGTAGAGGGAATAATTAAGCATGTTAACCATAGTGTTAGCTATGCGTTAGCATTTGATTAAAGGAATATCTCGCCAGCGATTAGAATATTGCGGTATACATTTTTCTTCGCATTCTGCACTTCTACGAAAACTATCCTGTAAGCACTAATAAGTGTCGCCTCTTCTAGTCTTTTGAAAATACTGATTATTGGTAACTAATGGTTTATTGCTACTGGTTAAGCAATGTACCGCTGACTCAAGTGCATCCTTAAGTCGCTAAGGCTAAATCAGATGCCATTTACTTCAAATCTGATTTTAATTACGTTAACTATTGCTGCAGCGCTCACATAAACTATACACTGGCACCACATCTTTTTTACAAAAATAATTAGTGCTAATTCAATTACATCTAATTGATTTTACCAGCACCCTTTAGAGATTTGTGAACAGCACATTTAGGGACGAACGTATGCCAAGTCATCTCAACAGCACAGCATTCAAATTAACACTGCTTTTTTCATCAGTGGCACTCATTACTGGCTGCGAAAAAGAACCAGTGCAAATCACCCCTAAATTAGTTGTTGTTGAAAAGGTATCGACAGCAACTGTGCCACTTTATGGCAATTATGTCGGAGTAACAAAGGCCTCGTTGGATGTTGAAGTAAGAGCGAGGGTCGATGGCTTTGTTGAAAACAAAACTTTTATCGAAGGCAGTGCCGTCAAAGAAGGGGCACTACTTTATCGTATCGATAATCGGCCTTATGTCGCTGTGGTTAATCGTTTAAGTGCTAATGTTGAATCCCAGCAATCAGCACTTGAAAAGGCGCAACGTGATGTCGAACGTTTAAAGCCCTTGTATGAGCAAGACGCTGCCAGTCAGTTAGATTTTGATAATGCGCTGTCGGTTCTATCGCAAGCAAAATCCAGTGTTGCAGCAAGTAAAGCCGAACTTGAAGAGGCAAGGCTTGAACTCAGTTATACCGAGATTCAGTCTCCCATTAGTGGATTAGTCAGCCGCTCAGAAGTTGATATCGGCGCATTGGTCGGTAGCAGCGGTCAATCGTTATTAACTCGGGTTAAGCAGGTCGACCCTATTTATGTCACCTTTAATATGTCGGCGTTAGATTATCTTAATGCGCGCCGACGGATGACCAGTGACAAAGAACAACAAGCCGCTGAATCAGAAGGTAAAGCCGTTGAAGGTTTCGTTACAATTACATTGCCAGATAACAGTGAGTACCGGTATTTAGGTGATGTCGGCTTTACCGATCCTTCGGTCAACCCTGAAACTGGGACCTTTCAGGTAAGGGCTGAACTCCCCAACCCAGATAAAGAGTTACTGCCGGGCCAATACACCAATGTCAGAATTAAGCTCAGTGAAGTGAGTGGTGCAATCGTTATCCCGCAAAAAGCCACGCAAGTTGAGCAAGGTGGCGTCTATGTGATGATTGTGCTGCCCAATAATAAAGTTGAACGCCGCTTTATCGTGATAAAACATCAAGGTGAAATGGGCGTAGTAGTACAAAGTGGTTTAAAAGCGGGAGAGTTGGTCATTGTCGAAGGCATGCACCGTGTCCGTCATGGGCAACTGGCAGAGCCGTTAACTGCCGAGCAGTATAATAAGAAAGAGGATGTAAAACAAAAAGCGCAAGCATTGAAGCAACAAAAGCTTGAGCAGGAACAGGGGGATAACTAATGGCACAGTATTTTGTTAATCGCCCCGTATTTGCCAGTGTCATCTCTATTGTCATTGTGCTGCTGGGCTTAATTGCGATGTTTCAATTACCCATTGACCAATATCCTTACATTACACCGCCTCAGGTCAAAATATCGGCATCCTATCCCGGTGCCACATCCACTACCGCGGCAGAATCTGTGGCTACACCATTAGAGCAAGAGCTTAATGGCCTGCCAAATATGATTTATATGAGCTCTAAGAGTACCAACTCTGGTAGCACCAACATTACGATTACGTTTGATGTTGGTACAAACCCAGATCTTGCGGCTGTTGATGCACAAAACTCAACGCAACAAGCAACGGGGAGCTTGCCTATTGATGTGCAAACCGAAGGGGTGTCAGTTTCCAAAGAAGCCTCTGTTGAGCTGCTCAAATTAGCCTTAACCTCTGAAGATGAGCGTTATGATGAAATTTATCTAAGTAACTACGCCACTATTAATATTCAGTCAGCCTTAAAACGTATTCCGGGTGTGGGACGAGTCAGAAATACAGGTGCACGTAGTTATTCAATGAGAGTGTGGTTAAACCCCGACACAATGGCGGGTTATGGGCTCACTACCTCAGATGTTATCGATGCGATAAAAGCGCAAAACAAGGAGTCGCCAGCGGGCAGTATTGGCTCCCAACCAAATGCTGACACCTTGAGTATGACTCTGCCAATCACCGCCGCAGGCCGAATGAGCAGTGTTCCGCAGTTTAACGAGATTATTGTGCGTGCAAGCGCCGATGGTTCGATTATA
This sequence comes from Shewanella pealeana ATCC 700345, assembly GCF_000018285.1. Classification (NCBI taxonomy): domain Bacteria; kingdom Pseudomonadati; phylum Pseudomonadota; class Gammaproteobacteria; order Alteromonadales; family Shewanellaceae; genus Shewanella; species Shewanella pealeana. The sequence goes on from NC_009901.1 coordinate 2,660,024, forward strand.
CGCTTGCGTGACATTGCCAACATTGAACTCGGTTCATCCTCTTATACACTGCAATCACAACTCAATGGCAACAATGCCACCATCTTGCAGGTTTACTTATTGCCAGGTGCTAATGCGCTAGAGGTTACTAAAAAAGTAAAAAGTGAGATGGCAAAACTTGCTCAAAAATTCCCTCAAGGGATGAATTGGGAAGTCTTTTTTGATGCCTCCGTGTTTATCGAAAACTCAATAGATGAGGTAGTAAAGACCCTAGTTGAAGCGCTTATTTTGGTTATTCTAGTGGTATTCATGTTTTTACAGAATATTCGCGCAACACTTATCCCCGCCATTGCGGTGCCTGTTTCTTTAATTGGCACATTAGCCGCCATGCTTGCCTTTGGTTTTACCATCAATACCGTGAGTTTATTAGCGCTAGTGCTGGCAATTGGTATTGTGGTCGATGATGCCATTGTTGTGGTGGAAAATGTTGAACGTTTAATGGATGAAAAAGGGCTGAGTTCATCCCAGGCAACTAAGGTTGCCATGAAGGAGCTCTCTGGTGCGCTTATTGCTACCAGCCTAGTGCTTGCTGCGGTGTTTGTGCCTGTGTCCTTCTTGTCTGGGATCACCGGTATTATGTACCGAGAGTTTGCTGTCGCGATAACGGTTGCGGTACTGATTTCAACTCTGGTGGCGCTGACACTTTCGCCGGCACTTTGTGCGTTATTACTCAGGCCAGGAGATAAAGCGACATCAGGCTTTTTCAAATGGATGAATGATCGTTTAGACACAGCCACAACTAAGTATGTCGGATTGGTGGTGTTAACCAACAAGCACGCCAAACGCAGTTATCTGTTATTTGCCTTAATGGTGGGCGGTGTGTACTTAACAATGAGTTCGCTGCCATCGAGCTTTATGCCAGATGAAGATCAGGGTCGATTTTTTATCGATGTGTCACTGCCTAATGGGGCAACGGTTAATCGTACTCAAGATGTCCTTAAGAAAGCCGAAGCCACAGTTCTTGCTCATCCTGCGGTAGCTTACTCGTTTACCCTAGCAGGTGAAAACAGACGCTCGGGTTCGAATCAAGCAAACGGTCAGTTTGAGATAATTCTAAAACCTTGGTCAGATCGCGTGGACAATGATGCAACCGTACAAAAAGTGATGAACGAGATTAAGCAATCACTCCATGATGTGCTCGAGGCTGAATTCAAAATTTATTTACCTTCGGCAGTCCCAGGCCTCGGCAATGGCTCAGGTGTAGAGATGGAGCTGCAAGATACTTCAGGGAGTAACTTTAAAGGCTTAATGGAAACCGCTGATGAACTGGTTGAAGCCTTAAAACTGCAACCCGAGATAGCGACAGCCGGATTATCACTGCAAACTGCCATTCCGCAGTTACACCTTAATGTCGATGAAGCTAAAGCCATGGCCATTGGGGTTAAGGTGTCTGATATTTATGGCACCATTAAAACATTTACAGACTCATCGACGGTTAATGACTTCAATTTATTTGGACGAGTGTACCGAGTGAAAGTACAAGCAGAAGAGCAGTATCGTCAATTTCCGGATCAAATAGAGGATTACCATGTTCGCTCCTCATCGGGCGCCATGGTACCAATAGGTGTATTGGCTACATCTGATTATTCGGTTGGGCCTGCAGCGCTCACGCACTACAACATGTTTACCAGCGCTTCGATTAATGCATCTCCTGCACCGGGTTATGCCTCAGGCGATGTGATCCGCGCGATTGAGCGGGTTGCAAAACCCATGCTACCTGACGAGTTTAGTTATGAGTGGACCGGAATAACCTATCAAGAGGTGCAGTCTGCCAATCAAACGGCTATTGCGGTGACGTTAGCGATGGTGTTTGTGTTCTTGTTTCTTGCCGCGCTTTATGAGAGCTGGACTCTGCCGATAGCGGTATTGCTCATCGCCCCCATTGCGATGTTAGGTGCATCAGTGGGGACCTTAGTGAGCGGCATGGAAAGTAATCTCTTTTTTCAGGTGGCGTTTATCGCACTGATCGGAATGGCTGCAAAAAACTCGATATTGATTGTCGAGTTTGCCAACCAATTACATAAAGAAGGTAAGAGCCGATTAGATTCAGCCATTGAGGCGGCTAATATGCGTTTTAGACCTATTTTAATGACCTCATTAGCCTTTATTCTTGGCGTACTGCCACTGGTATTTTCTGTCGGGCCAGGCGCTGTCAGCCGCCAAAGTATCTCTATTCCTATTTTATGTGGCATGATTTTCGCGACAACCATTGGCATCATTATGGTACCGCTGTTTTTTGTGACTACGGCAGGCTGGGTTCGCTCTAAAATCACCGGCAAAGCCGATACAGTGGAGGTGTCGACTCATGCCTAATCAATTCAATATCAGTCAATTCAATATCACTCAAGCCTATATCAAGCATAAGATGCCAATCGGTGGTGTTCGAGCATTTCGAGTGAACACCTCAGTATTGAGTGTCGCCTGTGGGATTTTGCTACTTTCTGGTTGCGCCATGGGGCCTGATTACCAGAGACCCGATCTTGAAATACCGGAGCAATTTCACCACGAGTTGCAGCAAACCGATGAGCAGAATGTTGGGCTGAAGCATTGGCGTGATTTTTATCTCGATCCTGATCTACAGGTATTGATAGAACATGCTCTCGATCAAAACCTAGATTTAGAGGGAGTGCGCTCAAGGTTGTTAGCCGCAAGAGCTGGGGTTACGGTTACTGACGCAGCACTATTTCCAGTTGTAGGACTTGATGCAAATGGTGAGCGAGCATTAGATAGCGCGTTGACCAGTACTGATCCCGTTAAAGAAGATACTTTTTATGTTGCCGGTACGGTTTCGTGGGAATTGGATCTTTGGGGAGCGAATCGTCGAAGAAGTGAAGCTGAATTTGCCAACTTCATCTCTTCACAAGAAGCACTTAATTTAGCCACCATCAGTCTAATCAGTGATGTTGCCAGCCGTTATTATGAATGGCTCGATGTTGAGCAACGTTATCAAATATCGCTTAATACTGTCGAGCTACGTAAAAAAGAGCGAGATCTTGCTAGGCTACGTAAGCAAAATGGTGTGATATCGGGCCTGCAAGTTAGGCAGGCGGAGGTGGAGTATCAAAGTGCCAGAGTCACACTACCGGATCTTGATTATGAGCGAAGTGAAAAGGCGAATCAGCTGCGAATATTACTGGGCGAATTTACGTATCCCCTTATTCCTAAAACTGAAGCGCAGTTAAAAGCTGAAGGAGCATTGTTTCCAGACTCATTTGCAGTGGGTATTCCATCACAGATGCTATCACAACGCCCTGATGTAAAGTCCGCTGAGCAAGCTCTTGTTGCAGCCAATGCCAATGTCGGTGTCGCTAAAACAGCATTCTTTCCTAAATTTACCATTAGCGGCAGCTATGGTTCTGAGTCTGAAAGCCTCAGTGACATATTTGATAGCCAGGGGCTGACTTGGTCGCTTTTAGGCGGGGTAACCGCTCCGATTTTCAATGCAGGTAAGATCTCAGCTCAATATGATATTGCTCAGGAAAATGCCAAACAGGCTATGCTCAGTTATAAAAGTACGGTGCTTGGGGCATACTTTGAAGTAAATGATGCGATGAACAGTTTCAGACGCTCTGAGCTCGCGATTGACGCTCAGCAGGAATTAGTCGTGGCATCAACTGAATATACCCGCTTAGCAACGTTAAGATACCGAAATGGTGTGTCGAGTTCGTTGGATCTGATGGATGCACAGCGAAGTCTGTTTAGCGCCGAACTGACTCTAAGTCAGGTGAAACGTGATCGATTATTGTCGATGATTACGCTTTATCGTGCGCTGGGTGGGGGAGTACTGACCCGTGATGAGATGAAGGCTGAACTTGAAAAACCGACTGGCAAGCAACAAGTTGAAGAAGTCACTAATCAATAAATAATAAAAATTTTTGAGCGATTAGTCCTCCAATTTCGGGAGGCTAGTCGCAGAGCTCTGCTAGGATACACTGCTCCTACAACTAAGCTCCTAACTCAGCTCCTACAATTCAGTTACTACAACTCCGCACTGCCCCCGAAAACATGCTAATTTTGCCACTGCTCGGTTAACACTTAATCAAGGGAATGTCTTTCCACCGCGTCGTATACTGTGGTGTGAGCATCTCTCTGCGCATGCCCCATTTCTGTGATATGCCTTGGGCGGCCAGAAACAGAGAGTCTGTGCCGTACTTTGCATTAATGCTATCTAGCACCAACATCTTGTTTGGGTTCCTGCACTTCTCGAATAGGTCGCCTTGTAAGTTGGCCTCGCTGCACAGGTTGATCAGGCCCACACCAATTTTGTAATAACGTATAGCGGGGTTGAATCTGACGATAGCGGCTCTTGTTGCTGCCTCAATCAGCTCACAGGTGTCATTTGTTGGATAATTAAAATGATGAACAAACTTAAATCCGCCGGGCTGCTCATCAAAAGGCGAGTTTGAGGCAAAAATCAGCATGCTTTTACATAGCGAACCTTGGGTTCTGGCCTTTGCTGCTGCGGTTGAAGCATGCTTGCTTAACGCCTGACACAAGGAGGTTGAGTCGGTGACTCTATTGCCTACGCTGCGGGTTGAAAATATCTGTTTCTTGTCTGCGCGGGCCTCATCCCAAGTTTTGCACACTTCACCATTTAACTCACGAATTGTACGTTCAAGCTCGATGCTAAATTGCTTACTAGCGATGCCGGTTTTCATTTGTGACAAAGCAAAAGCATTGTGGATATTCATCATCCCGAGTCGTTTAGCGATTCGATTGCCAACGCCCCATACATCGTTAGTTTTCATGGTCTTTAAAATCGAAATGCGCTGCTCATCACTGCTAATAGCGCATACACCGTTATATCCGGCGATTCTCTTGGCGGCATGATTGGCAACCTTAGCCAAAGTGAGCGTGGGGCCAATCCCAACACAGACCGGAAGCCGAGTTTCTTTCCACACGGCGCGCCTTATTTTCATCGCATGCTCAGTTAAACAAGGGATAGCGGGGTAACAGTGCTTAAATGATAGAAATGACTCATCGATGCTGTAGATATGCTGCTCCGGTGCAAAACGGCCAATTACCTCCATCATTGCTGCAGATAACGAGCCATAGAGCTCATAGTTTGAAGACAGCGCGATAACGCCTTTCTGCTCACACAGTTTCTGTGCTTCAAAGTAGGGACCAAACTTGTTAATTCCAGCCTCTTTGGCCAATCTGTTCGCCGCAACAATCATCCCGTCGTTGTTACTGAGCACTACGATAGGGCGGTTACGCCAGTCAGGCCTAAATACCTGCTCGGCGCTGCAATAAAATGAGTTTGCATCCACAAGTGCATACATGATTAATCGTTCTCTAAAATTGAGCTTCTACGATGACAGCGAATAGAACGTATAACCACGCCTTCAACACTAAAAGTATCGTGTTCAAGAATGGGCGTGCTCATGTGGGATTCGTTAGCGGATAGCAGTAATCGATTTACCTTATCGATAATCTTACAAACAAACGAGCCGTTGTAGTTGGCGACTATCACGTCTTGATTGCGAACCTCAACATGCCTATCGACAATTAAAATGTCACCATCAAAGATGCCAACACCTTGCATAGAGTCGCCATTGGCTTGGCCAATAAACGTTGAACTCGGATGTTCTATCAGTAACTCGTCAAGACTTAACGGCAGTTGCCGGTAATCGGTAGCGGGGGACTCAAAGCCTGTAATGCCAGCACTGGCTGCAATCGGGATAATGTTCATGCTAAAAAATAATTAACTGTATGTTTATACAGTATAGTGGTTTTATATCATTTTGCGCAATAAGGATGACAACTATCTGTGAGCAGTTTGCAGCATTCTCCTCTAATAACATGGTATTTAAAGACAGGTTTTCAATACTTACACTTTTATTTACAATAGCTTTTATCGCTTCAAATTTATGTAAGATTATTCTTAGTGAATAATGAGAAGTATTTGTTGATCAATGAGTTGTGGTTGTGACTCTAGTCTATTTCTATTGCTGGATGTTAAATGATATGACAAGAAGATGTGCGCTCAGCATTTGTTTATCTTTTATTGTTTCTATATGTATAGTTAATTTATTCTTGACTGTTAATAAAGGTAAGTTGAATAGTAAGTTTTTAACTAACATCCTTTTTATTAGTGATGCAATATACCGTTTTAATGTAAACAGCCTTAACAGTAAGTACATTTCTCTACCATCAAATGATTTAAAACAGGGGGTCATAGTAAAAAATTCTGAAGCTAAAAAAATTCGAGACCTATCTGAACATATAGATAATCTATTTGCTGTATTGAAAATCAATCCAATCATATCTAGCAACTTATGGACGGTCGCGAATGTATACCCAGAGTATGTCATTCCAAGGCCGTTTAGAGAGGAGTACATAAACCTTTTTGATAAGGATTTTGCTGAGGAAAACTACCTAGAACGTATTTTAAAATTAGAAAATATTGAAGAAACACTAGAAGGAAGTGGTTTAACTGTATTTGAAACAGTGAGAGTTTTCGGTCCTTATATAGAAGAGGGAACCAATGAAGAGTTATTTTCAATTTATTACCCACTATATTTAGAAGGCGTTGTTTTTTCTGTTTTAGTTATTGATGTAAAAAGTAATTTTTTAAATGATTTCATAGAAAATTTTAATGATGAAGAATTTACTTGGTTTGAAATGTCAGATAAAGACCGTCAAAACATCAGTACGATTATATACGAATCCTTAGCACTTAAGACCGAAGATAGAAAAGTGGGCCTAACAATAAAAACACCTACACTGTACAACTCTATTGCCATTTTAATATGTACGCTAATCATACACGGCTGTTTTTTAATTGCTGCATACATTAGAAAGTTTTATGTCGAAAGCAGCATAGATAGGTTATCAGGCTTCTATCGAAAAGATGGTTTTATGAGTAAAAAAATGTCTGTTAACTCTATGTGCCTAATTGATATCGATCACTTTAAGAAAATCAATGATACATATGGACACGTTGTTGGTGACATTGTGATTGCAGAAGTGGCTAATCGAATAAAAAACTCCATGCGCTCAACTGATCTCGCTATCCGCTGGGGTGGCGAAGAGTTTGTGGTTATTTTTAATGGTGAACTGTCTTTCGAGCAATTCAATAGCAAAGCCAATGGTTTATTGAGCACGATAAATAGTGAAACCATCAATGATATAGCCGTCACTATATCTATAGGTGCTATTTACTCCCAGTCTGAAATGAAATTGCAGGAAGCATTTCATCTTTCTGACGAAGCTCTTTATGAGTCGAAGAACTCTGGACGAAATAAAGTCACTATTCATCGTCATAGCTGAGTGATAGTGCATCTAATTATCACGTAGCATTCAACAATGCTAAGCTTAGCGAGCAATCCATTGCAATGTTTCAAGATAAGCAATTCAAACTAATCAAATTCGGTAGGACGTGCTGGCAATGCCCATCCCAAAAATCGGCTTTAACCATGAAAAATCCAATCAAGCCGAGTTTGAAATCATTGAGCTTGCTTCTCTACTTTCGAGACCTAGCCTAGATCACGAGCCTCAAATGCCCCATAGGGTGAGCTTTTTCATGTTCATCTGTATTGAAGCCGGGCAAGGTAGCCACATGGTGGATTTTGAGGAGTATCCATTCGAACCCGGCTCAATTATCTTTGTGCAGCGTGAACAAGTACACAGCTTTGATCTGTCATCGAAACCACAAGGTAAAATATTACTCTTCACTCAAGCCTTTTTAGACCGCCTGCATAGCAATATGCGCTTGCCAAATTATACGCCTACGCATCTTAACGCCTCCCATTCACCGCAGGCCCAGCTGAGCGAGCTTGATCGCAAGCGTACTCGCACATTAATCGCTGAAATGATTACCGAGCAGCAACAAGAGAACTGTGAGCCCTTAATCATCATGTATCTTTTCTCTGCACTCGCGTTGATTTTTCATCGCTTACGCCCAGAGTCCGTTCACGATAGGCTTACGGTGGAACAAAATGTTCGCTTAGCGCGATTTTTTGAACTGATGCAGCAAAACTTTTCGCGGGTGCGTGACGCCAACTGGTACGCACATCGACTCAACACCACCTATAAAACCCTTAACCAAGTATGTAAGTTGGCAACGGGTTTAACCGCAAAGCAGATGATTGACGCCTTTACAGTCGTTGAGATGAAAAGGCGCTTAGTGGTTAATAGTACAGCTTCACAACAGATGGCCTATGACTTCGGTTTCGAAGATGCCAGTAACTTTGTTAAATATTTTAAGAATCTCACCGGGCTAACGCCGACACAATTTCAGACCAAATACCGTAAACCTGTTCTATAGCGGTAACTGCTTAAACCCACATTGTCCCAAACCCACCAATTGTCATAATTTTCAGTCGGTTAGCGTTAAAGCTATCTGCAAGGTTCGATATTGACCATTTTCCGGCACAGTTCCACACTGCAAAAAAATCCCTTGTCTACTAACCTATAATTCATTCAGGCAAGGACGGAAGCAATGAATAAACTATCAAAAATGTTCACACAAACATTAACTGTAATTGGCGTAATGGGTCTCGTGGCCTGTTCTCATTTAACATCGGAGTCAGAGTCTATGAGCAATAAAGAGAAAGCGGTAGCCGTAATTGCAAGCATCGAAACAGGCGACCCAGCAGCAATCAACTACATTAATGCAGCGCAATATACGCAACATAATCTAGCCGTTGGTGATGGATTAGCGGGATTTGGAGAGGTGCTACAGGCCCTGCCAGAAGGCAGCGCGAAAGCCGGTGTTAAGCGAGCAATTCAAGACGATAATTACGTTGTGCTTCATACTGAATACAACTTTTTTGGACCTAAAGTCGGTTTTGATGTATTCCGCTTTGAAGATGGCAAAATTGTTGAGCACTGGGATAACTTACAAGTAATTGCACCAGTAAATCCAAGCGGACACACTCAGCTTGACGGCAGCACGGCCATTACCGACTTAGATAAGACGGCAGAGAACAAAGCTATAGTCGCAGACTTTGTTAATACCATCTTGATGAATGGCGACATGAGCCAGATAAACAAGTTCATCGACAACGAAGACAGCGCATACATACAACACAACCCAGGGATCGGCGATGGCTTAAGCGGTCTTGGTAAGGCACTCGAAGAGCTGGCTAATGCAGGGCTTACGATGAAGTATGACACAAATCATAAAATTCTCGGGGAGGGCAATTTTGTAGTCTCTATTAGTGAAGGTATCTTCGCCAATGAACATGTGGCCTTCTACGACTTATTCCGTCTCGAGAACGGTAAAATCGTTGAGCACTGGGACACTATCGAAACGATTCCAGCTCAATCGGAGTGGAAAAATACTAACGGTAAATTTGGTTTCTAACGTGCTCTAGAATGGCTATTTAGTGCGGTTATTTATACTGCTACTTAACATTAATACAGTTACTTAGCACAGCTATTTAGCACAGCCAATACTCATCGCGAGTACAACGCTAGTAAACATGCTAGCACCAAGTAAGCCGTTAGCTATCACATGGATAGTTAGCGGCCTTTTTATTCGTGTAAGCATCAGAGTGAAGTGACAATGACAGTGAAAGTGAAAGTGACCAGACTCAATATCCAAGATTATGCTCAGCAAATAGCACTCTATGAGCCATTTAAACCGGACTTAAGCTCCCCAAAAAGCAAGGCCCAATTAGTGAGCGAGCTACTTAACCAGCTCTCTGAGGTTTTGGTTTCACTCGGGATCACACATTTTCAAGATCACGACGCTCAAAGTCAGCGCATACTATTAGATAACGCCATGACGGTTTTGCCTGCAAATTATTTGTCAGCAGAGAGTACGGATGCACTGACTCAACTACTACAGATAGAAAGCGCCGAACGTGAGAGAACCGATGTAACAGACATAGCTGCAAAACCTTTTGTAATCATAGGCGATACTAAAATAATCCTATGGAAAGGAGACATAACCACACTCGCGGTTGACGCTATAGTGAATGCCGCCAATAACCAAATGCTTGGCTGTTTTCAACCTCAGCATAAGTGCATCGATAACGCTATTCATAATCGAGCTGGGGCGCAGTTAAGAGCCGATTGTGAGGTGATTATGGAGCTACAAGGCAATATTGAAGAGACTGGCATAGCAAAGATCACCCGAGCTTATAACTTGCCCTCTAAATTTGTGATCCATACCGTTGGGCCTATTGTACAAAATATGATTCAGCCGATACACGCAGGACAACTCGCGTCCAGCTATCGCAGTATTTTAACCCTAGCAAAGCAAACTGAGCGTATTCGCAGTCTAGCTTTCTGCTCTATATCAACCGGTATTTTTGGCTACCCGATTGAACAAGCCACACGAGTCGCACTCGATACCGTGACTCAGTGGTTAATGGAGAATCCAGATCAATTCGATACAATAGTCTTCAACGTATTTAGTGAGTACGACCACCATGTATACCAATCAGCACTGGAGGATTATGTATGTCAGCTTTGAATGCTAAAGCGCTCGATCAAAACACCTTAACCAGCATACCTGCGCTATTGAACCAGGCCGATGCGATTCTCATTGGAGCCGGCGCAGGCTTGAGTGCTGCAGCGGGAATTAATTACCTCGATCAGGATAAATTTGCACAAGTATTTCCTGGTTGGGTTAAAAAGGGCTTCACGGCCCAATATCAGCTGATGGGCTACCCACACTGGACTCAGTTAGAGCAATGGGGATATTACAAGGCACACCTTGAATATGTGTACTTTGGTCAAGATGACAATCAACTATATCGACAATTACGGCGCGCCGTAGCTGACAAAGACTACTTTGTGATGACATCAAATGTTGATGGTCTTTTCTACAAGAATGGCTTTGATAAAAACCGATTTTACTCACCTCAAGGGGACTATGGAAAAATCCAATGTACAACGCCATGTAGCGACCAAGTCTGGGATATTCGCCCCTTTTTAGACCAGATGGAAGCTTACTATGATGCCGATGAGCAAGTGTTAACAGATGAAATTGCGATTCCTCGCTGTCCAAATTGTGGCGGTGAGATGTTTATCCACGCTAGAATTGATGGCTCATTTATCGATTCGGTCCATGAGCCTGAAAGAATCAAGCTTATAGATTGGTTAAACCAGGTCGCAGATAAGCAACTTCTGTTGCTCGACTTGGGCTCAGGCTTTAATACTCCTACAGTCATTAGAATGCCAATGGAGCAAATTACAATGAGTCTGCCTAATGCAAATCTGATTAGAGTCAATCTAGATCATGCTGAAGTGCCTGCAAAACTTGCAACCAAAGCGATAGGAATAGAAGCCGATTTAAATGAGTTCATTGAAGTTCTCACAGCGAGTTAAGATAAATTGAGACTACATTTGATAGGTAATAAAACGGGTTAAACTTGTAGAGTAGGGAGCTTGGGGACTAATTAACTGGGCGCACAGTACTTGATTAAACCCTAATTGACTCAGCAATCGTTGACCATAGAGCGTCTGAACAATTTACTCAAACTCTCTAAGTACCCAAGCCCCCAAAATAAGCTCCCCAAACTCATCAATCCAGCCGAGCGACTCAGCTTTACGGTCTTATAGGTCAATGGCTTAAATCAGTTGAAACAGTTAAAATCTGGTCGAAACTGTACACAAATGTTATGTATAGCGGAGCATATTTACTCATACGTTATGGTAATCAGCAAGCGTCACTAAGATGAATGTTTTTATAGATAAATAAGGTGCATATAGAGCCAGCCAAAATAAAAGGTATAGCCCCCCAAAGTAGCCAACCATTCATTATCTCTGCGTATAAAATAACCATAGCGTTTATTATGATGACGGTAGATGTGCTCAGTATGGCGCTTTTGCTATGAGCAGAGAAACTACGAGCAGAATCAAAAAATAATTTATGAATACAATACCAAATAAAGCTCAGTGTGGTGCCATATGTCAAAAAGCCAAATAATCCGACGAGTAAAATGAAATTACTATCGATACCGCTAATAAAAATAGCAGTAAAAATAGTGATAATGAACGATGCGAACAAAGCTGATGTAAGTAGGTTGGCGTAGTCTTTCATTCTGTTTTTTAATTGACTAAAGTTAACGGCAGTTGATAAATTGATGAAAGTGTACTCTACGGTTCACATCTCGTCATGCACATTCGGCCATTAAGATCAACGTACTAGGGTTCAAGTGGCCCCTCGATTTATCTGAAGACTATTAACCTAAGGGTAGGTGTTAACTACTTCAATATTTCTTTAGACAAGAAACTCTATAAAAACTCCCCCATCAATTGGACGTAATTACACAGGAAAGTGTTATGCATAAAAGTAGATTAGCTGCATTGGTAATAGACAGCAAAGTTGATGATATTGAGGAAGCTAATATCTTTTGGGAGCAGGCACTAGGACTTGAATGCGTGCGTTCAAGTGAAGACTGGTCTTCAAGATATTCACACCTTAACGCACCCGATGATCAACCTCATATATTGATTCAAAAAACAACTCATGAGAGTCGAGTTCATCTTGATATCGAGACAGATGATATCACTGCTGAAGTGACGCGCTTGAAGGCTTTAGGTGCGAAAATTATAGAAAAGTTTGAGCGCTGGGTCGTGATGCAAGCACCGACAGGTCATCGATTTTGCGTAGTGAATCCTCAAAGAAAAGACTTTAACGATTCGGACAATGTTAATGTTTGGTAACAATTTAACTTGCAGCCTCTAAAATGAAGCCAATAACAATAAAAATGGCACCTGATACCTAAAGACTAACTCATGAAACCGAGCTCATGAAGGTTCATGAACTGAATAAATGGGTAAGGGCAGTAGTAAGGTGAGTTTTCACCTTAACGCTACCCCGTAGAGGGAAATGATTTACGTAAGCGCTTAATAACCTTGAACTAACTTCTGAATTAAACAAGGTCAAGGCTTTTAACAATAATAGCCTTGAGTGAAGTGAATTTAATAGAGCAGGGACTTAAAGAAAGGTTGAAATTAAGCCATTGTCAGATGTTGGTTTATATGCCTGTATGGCTAGTTAACCGTTTACTTAGTTTGGATGAGAAAGTTTGGTCGAAAAAATTCCATATGATGTCTCTAATGGCACAGTATGTTGAGCATTACCCCTAGGACAAGATAACCGGCACCAAATCCAACACAATAGCAACATTATGCAAGTCACATCGCATTTTAGCCCGCATGAAAAAGCTCTCTAGGTCAGCACTTGATAATCTTAAATCGTCGATGCTATGGTGGTTAATTGTTACCACTTTGTTGTGTCAGCTGTTATTTAACAGATTGACTTAGGGTTCTATTTTTATGTTTATTCACAAATGTGAACGTGTAGATGAAAATCTTGCGATTCAATTTTCTAATAATAATGAAGCAAACTTCAGTTTATTTTGGTTAAGAGATCACAGTACCGATCAGTCCAGCCTTAACCCAGATACATTACAACGAGATGTTGAAACCTTTTCCTTACCGACAGTGCCACAGGTAGAACAGTTCCAGATTATCAATAACGGCGCTCAACTGCGCATTCATTGGCTAGATGGTGATCTAGTCAGCGAGTTTGATGCTAGCTTTCTTTTTAATATGGCCTGTACGCCAGTTAATGACCCCTCATATCAGTTATGGGCTAACGAGCTACAAAACCAAGTCCCAGATTTTGATTTTGAACAGGTAACCGCTAACGATGCTGCTTTTTTGCCAGTATTAGAAAGTATGGATCGGTATGGTTTAGTGACATTTTCAGGCATGCCTTCAAATATGGAAGCGACCAAAAAGTTACTCAATCAAGTCGGGTATATCCGAGATACCGTATTTGGTAGTTTATGGGACTTTTCTAATAATGGCGCTCATAGTGACAGTGCCTATACCAGTGTGGGGATTGGGCTACATACCGACAGTACATATACACTTGACCCGCCAGGCTTACAGTTATTGCATTGTTTGGCCTTCGACGGCGAAGGGGCCTTTAACCAATTTGCCGATGGCTTTAAAGTTGCTCAAACCATTAAAAATGAAGACCCTGCCGCTTATGAGACTCTGAGCAAGATTAAGGTGCCTGCCCATTATATTGAGCCCGGCATCCAATTAAGAGGCCAGCATGAGGTTGTGCGCGAAGATATTAATGGCCAGTTTGAACAAATTTGTTTTAATAACTTTGATCGCAGTCCCTTTATGCTAAGTGCTAGTGAGCAAAAGGCTTTTTATCATGCTTATGGCCTGTTTCAACGTTTAATTAACGACCCTAAATATCAGGTGAACTTTCAATTACAACCAGGACGTGCGGTATGGTTTGATAATTGGCGTGTTCTTCATGCGCGTAGCGCTTTTAGCGGCTTCCGACATCTTGCCGGCGGCTACACTAATCGAGAAGATTACATAAGTAAAAAGCTAACCTTAAAAGGGAAAACACCATGGCAGGAGTAATCGATTTACGCAGTGATACCGTCACGCAGCCTTGCCAGAACATGCGCGCGTTAATGGCATCAGCCGAAACGGGTGATGATGTTTATGGTGAAGATCCTAGCGTTAAGCAGCTTGAATCCTATGCAGCTGAATTACTGAATAAACAAGCTGCGGTATTTTGCCCCTCAGGCACGCAAAGCAACTTAATGGGGCTGCTGTCTCATTGTGGCCGAGGCGATGAGTACATTGTTGGCAACGTTGCACATACCTATCTTTACGAAGGCGGCGGCGCCGCGGTATTAGGGAGTATTCAGCCACAGCCATTAACGCTACAAGCTGATGCAACCATGGATCTTTCCGAGCTGGAAAAAGCCATTAAGCCTAAAGACGTTCACTATGCCAGAACCAAGTTGATATGCCTGGAAAACACTCATGGAGGTCTTCCTTTACCTGACGGATACACTCAAAACGTTAAAGCGATAGCACAGCGCCATGGCTTAAGCATGCATTTAGATGGTGCTAGATTATTTAATGCCGTTGTTGCTGGTAATAAGAGTGCTGCGACATTAACTGCAGATTTTGACAGTGTTTCAATCTGTTTATCAAAAGGCTTAGGAGCGCCTGTTGGCTCGTTACTCGTAGGCTCAAATAAGTTTATCGATGAAGCTAGGCACTGGCGAAAAATGTTAGGTGGCGGTATGCGCCAAGCAGGAATTATTGCCGCTGCAGGCTTGTATGCCTTACAAAACAACGTTAGTCGCTTGAGCGATGATCACCGCCGAGCGAGCGAATTAGCAAATGCGCTAGGGCAGATTGACGGTGTTAGTATCCCGTTAGGTCAGGCCAACACCAACATGTTATATGTGAGCGTTAGCCAAGCAATGAGAGAACGCCTTGCTGAGCGTGCAGCCAATTACAATATATTGCTACCTGCTGGTGAGCAGATGCGTTTGGTCACTCACTTAAATATTAATGATGATGACCTAAAAGCCATTATTGAGTTATTTCAACAAGCGGCTTAACGCTAGGGCACCTGATGACACAAAACATCTCTTCACATTCCCAAGGCCATAGAGTCATGGGGTTTTGGCGCGTTTGGGCGCTTGCCGTAGGATGTGCTATTGGTTCGGGGATCTTTATGATGCCGACCTTGTTAGCCCCTTATGGCATGTTAGGATTGAGTAGCTGGCTAGTCGCTGGCGCTGGTACGGTGCTGATTGCACTGACATTTGCAAGGTTAGCAACCAGAATACCTAAAACCGGTGGTTTGTATATTTACGCTGACTCAGGTTTAGGGGCTATGGCCGGATTCATTGTCGGCTGGTGCTATTGGATCTCCTGTTTAACTGCCGTAGCAAGTGTTGCCATTGCATTTATCAGTTATCTCTCCGCTTATGTGCCAATGCTGGCAGAACACAATCAAGTCGGGTTGGTCGCATGTTTAGGTTTAATTTGGCTTATTATCGGCTTGAATATTCGGTCGATTAAGGGCAGTAGTATATTCCAAGTGATCACGACGATTTTAAAGATCGTGCCCTTGTTACTACTGGCAGTATTAGGCTTAATCAATATGCAGCCGGAAATGCTACCCGAGTACAATCCGACTGAGTTATCACCGATTGCGGCAATATCCGCTGCCACTATGTTGGTTATGTGGTCATTTTTAGGGATTGAATCAGCCACCGTTCCTGCGGGTAATGTGATCAAACCTGAAAAGACCATTCCAAGAGCGATTATAGCCTCTGTACTGACTATCTTAGTCTTGTATATCTTGGTGAGTTTAGCGGTGAATCTAACTGTACCGACGAGCGAACTTAAGGATTCAACTGCGCCATTTAAGCTAGCAGCTGAGCGGTTAATGGGTCCTGTTGGCGCGTTAGTGGTAACTCTTGGTGCTTTATTGTCGACGCTAGGATCCTTAAATGCGAATACCTTAATGTGTGGACAGATGCCGATGGCCATCGCAAAAAATGGCTTATTTCCGAAGCGATTTAAACATTTATCTAAAAATGGTACACCAACATTTGGTTTATTTGTGTCGGGCGGAATTGTCTCTGTGTTATTGATAATGAATTACACCAAAGGTTTAATCGGTGCGTTTACTTTTTTAGTGATGATGGCGACGTTAGCAACCTTGATGGCTTATACCTTATGTGCCATTGCTGAGTTTTACTTTTTAAAACAGGATAAACCATCGGCAGCACGAAACCGCGCCATCGTTCTAGGGATCGGCACCTTTGTGTATAGTTTATTTTGTATTTTGGGAGCAGGGCAGGAAATTGTCTTTTACTCTTTCTTCCTGATTTTATTAGGTTTGCCTATATACGCCTTACAAAGAAAACCAGAGAAAAGAAAAACAAAGACGAGCATGAATGAAGAGTTGTTCACTGACTAGTTGAACCTAAGCGGTACTGACATCAACATTTTTATATTACTGGCCAATGCTATGTTCAAGGCGCTACATCAATTTTGTAGCGCCGTTTGGCGGATTTAAGCAATCAGGCATCAGTGACATATCTCACTCCTTCTCCAAAGTTGGTTAGCTTCGAATGAAGCCTGATTCATTTATCTTCCCCACAGAAATCGCCAATGATTAAAACACATGCTCTGCATACAATTTAGGTAGCTCATCATCTCTTTTTAAAATTTCTTCCAACCTTTGCTCGAAGTTTTCTGGTTTTTTATCAATGAACAAATACGATTTGGGTTGAGGGCGCTCAAACCTTTCCTCTGTAATTACTGCACTTTTACCTTTCTCCATAAAGGCAAAAAGTTGAGCCATAAATTCAGTATTATCATTCTCATTATTAAAGTGGGCTCTGCCCGTTGGTTGAATAAGAAAGTATGTTGGCCAATAACCTGATTCTTGCTTCTTGTTTTCACTATATAAAAAAAGAGCAAGTCCATGCATGTTTTCACGAGCTCCAAGGTTATCAAAGTTGCATGCTGCTATTTTCCCAAAGCGCCACGTGTATACTATCTTGCGCTGACGATCAAAATAAATATCAGCCATTCTAGGTAGGCGAAGAAAAGCAACTGTAGCCATCATTGATATAACGAGTAAAACACAAATAATAATAATATCTAGATATACACTATCCTTATAACTTTCCCCACCGTAATTACTCACAGCATCGATATACTCTAATATAGAGCTTTCCCCATCCTTTCCCACTAATGCTTCATAGTAGATATAATCACTTTCATCATAATTAATTCCTTTAACTATAAGCTCTTTTTTCAAATTTATATTACTGTTTGCAAAAGAAACTTCCCCTTCGTTTGGACCAAAAGTACTTATTTGGATGAGTAATAATATCCACCCACATAAAACCCAAGGCGCAACAAATGCAAATCGAATATTATGAAATGCGTTAGCAACAGAAAGAGTCGTATTATCCACAGACATAATTGAATTTAGTGGGTCTTGGCGTGCTTTAAGAGTTACTCGACCATTGAGCCAATTACGTAGTTCAACAAATTTCTGAGCATGTCTAAGCTTCCAAAAAGGTTTAAGTTGTTTTCTTTTCATTCTTATTCTTATTAAAGTAATTCGTTATCTTTCATGCCAATAAAAGCACGTTCGATAAGGCCATTCTGACTTAGCATGCGCTTTGGAAGGCTTTGTTGCAGCGCTCAAATAATCAACAAATAGGTAATCAATATAAGATCAGTTATTATTTTACACAGAGCCTAGCACCTTAATCATTTAACAAATGCCTCACAAACATAATAAGCGTAAACGCCATCATATAAAGAAAGCAGTTTATCACTTAAGAAATTATGCGCAATATAACCAGTCACTAAAAAATAGAGGCAAAATTAGTCTTTGGTTATGTATGAGCAACTTAATCGAATGCGCTGCTGTTGGGATAATTAACTGGCAAATAAAAAACTCTAATTGCTTTTCCTAATCGAAATCCAAAAGGGGCTAGGGCAGTTACGAGGTTAGCCTCTTAATGATAATAGATTGAGAGAACAGCCACTTTCAGTGGTTGTTGGCTAAGGTACGCATAATTTGGTTTTAAAGTACTTGATGACTTTCTCAAGAAGTCCTTCATGAAGTCATTTGGAGGTCCTGAGACAAAGAAAAACCTATGTAATTGCCCGATATTTCCAAGTCGGAACCAACTGTTTTCGTGTGCTGAATAGCTACTTTACAAGCTTGGCTGGCCCAGGCCGTTAGACATTAGCGTTAATGAATAATTGAAGTCTCAATAAACTGCCAGCCGATTGTTACAGAACATAAATCAGTAGAACGAAAGATTATCATTAAAGAGCAACCGTCAGTTAAAAAAATCAGACTTTACCAACTAAATAGCTAATCCAATTGTAGTAACTGTTAGCTAGTAGATCTAATAGTGAATTATTAGTTCAACTTGCCCAGTTACAAATCTCAACAGCAAACTATCATGAGAATGGTGGTTACTTCATAAACTTAATCTACGTCCAGCAGAATTGAGTTATCAGGAAAAAGCCATAAACAGACAATTACTCATAGCATCACGTGATGCCGAATCCGACGTGGTGACTGAGATTCTCATTTTCGATGACAATTCCCACAAGGAGATAAGAAGCTACTGACACAAAAACCCTATTTAACATAATATACATTGTGCGCATAGCTGTGTAGGTGTCGCTGATATGGGGTTAGATGGCAGCTTTGTCTATATGAGCGTTCAATCAGGGTCTATATGGGATTCCAATCTGCTCATTAGCCATTGAACCGAATACCAAAGCTGCATGTAGATACACATAAACATCTGCAGTGTTCCTTAAGTCTTTTGCTTGAGTCTAAGTCGTTTGTTCAAAGCCAAATGTTGATAGTTAGCCTTTAGCATCTAAGCTCGAACCTGATTGAACGCCAACATTGACATGCCACTGAGCACTGCTAAGTAAACACAACTCATTAAATGATTGCTCTACAATCTAGGAAACTTAAACCTAAGAAAACTTTTGTGAGTATTCAGCTTGGTCGTTGAATGTAACTTGGCAATGAGATGGTCTAACCAAAGCTTTGAAACTGTGTATTCACACTGGGCGCTTAAACCCAGCATTGAAACTCTGTATTTAAATCAAGACATTGAATCTGTGCATTCAAGCTAGCATAAAAGCCTAGCTTGAAAATCAGACTGAAAATAGCCATTTATTAGCGTGCGCTACGTGAAATCTGACGAGCTGAGCTAGGCAAAGATTTAAAGCAGCCACACAGCGCGCCATATCATTTTCACTAAAGTTAACCATTTCAATGACTATTCAGTGCTTTTTAATACGAGCGCTAAATACCAGCGTTAAATATGAGCCTTGATATGGCTTGCTATAAATGAATATTAAATTCATCTAGGTTTTGTGCCAATCAAGAGTCACCGTGACTAGGCCTTGGTTGGCACTTGAACCTAAGTCTTAAGTCTAAGTCTGGTTTTGGTCTTGTTTTAGCCTAGTCATTGGCATAACGAGAGTTCAGTTCAGTGACATCTAAGTGAAAATATCGAATACCCATCATACAGGTATTAGCTTGGGCTTGGGCTTAGCCTTGAGATTAGGATTGGCTGAAAATAGATAGAAAGCAGCTAAACTGGCGCATAAACACAGTTTATTAATAACTTTCCTTGTTTGCTTAAAGATTATAAATAGTGCTGGTTTAGATAGCTGGTCATCATACCTAGCGAGCTATAGGCTATAGATACTGAGTTGATAGTTACATAGATGATAGTTACAGAGATCGGTGGATAAAGACTTATAGCGGGAAAAGCCCCTTTTAAGTCAATTGCCGATAATGTCACTTATCGGCATTAACCCATCTTTGAAATCCAAATAGAAATTCCAATAGAAATCACAGCACAAAACTAACTTGAATTTTGTAGTTAGCAATGTGATTAGTAATTGGATCAGATACAGAGTTGTATATTGGCTAAAGCAGAGAAAGATCGAATGGTTAATGTAAGAGACTATTTAAGGCTCGAACGCCAGGTGTGCACATAAATATAATAAGTTTACAATCAGCAGCTTACGTGTACACCCGAGTATAGTCGAGTGTATCGTTAGCTTATTTTAATAGTGTGAGTGGTTAATTATCGTGTACACGCCCTACTCTTTAACGACTCGATAAGAGCTTGTTCATACAGAACTCGGTCATCATCGCGCCCTGCTCGGCTAGAATTCATTGAGAGCTTGTATTAGGAGCTTGTGGCGTTGCTCATTCCTCTTCAATAGCACGAGATAGCACAAGATAATAGCCTTCTTCCCTACTCCATTTTTACTAGCTATGAGCTATAACTGTTGCTCGGGACATAACTGTATAAGATAAAGACTTACCGTCTATTTTAAACATGTCTTTTATCTCGCCACATTTCTGAAACCCTGTGCTGATATACAGTTTTTGTGCGGCTAGATTATTTGAAAGTACCCAAAGATCGATAAACTCAATTAGCGGTTCATCAGCAACCCACTCTAGCATTTGATTAATTAATTGTTTGCCGATACCGAATCTACGAACTGAACGATCGACCCCCATACCCAGTAATACTCTATGTTTAGTATGGTTTTCTGCATGACCTCTAATATCGATGTGCCCTACTATCTTTTTGTTATCATCAAAAGCCAGCCAAAGACGTCGCCAGCCCTGGTGGAATATTTCCGTGTTAATGCCAGCAGTAAAACGAGACTTCATAGCAGCATTCACCGATGACTCTACTTTAGACATAGGCTGGAAAAGTTGAGTTTCACCATCTCCATTGTCTGACAAATGATCATTTAAGTAACTGAAGAAACTTGTTAAATCATTTTGAGTTGCCTGTCTTATTTCCATGTCACTCCATTTTATCGCAGCTTTATAGTGCCGTATTACCATTGTGACATAAACAATAAAACCGAACTAAGCCGAAAAGTCGGGCGCAGGGGCTCCGTCTCAAACGCTTGTTATGCCAACTCAACTTATTATGGTTTTTCTTTGTTAACAAGCATATTCATGAATTTTGTAAACCGCCTTAGTCTTGTTTCAGGTTTCTTGGCACTGATTAGTCCATATGCGATAGCATAACGACTCGATTTGTTAAGAGTTTCATAAAACTCTTTAGCACTTGGCATACTATCGAGAACACTTAGGAAATCAGTAGGCACTTCCATTTCACTTACCACATAGGCTTTTTGCCAGCGCCCATCTGCTTTTGCCGCACGAATATGCATAAGCCCGGGTTCCATCATTCTATTCTCACTAATTAAACGTTCCGCATGCTTTGTGTTTCTTTTAGACCAGTTGCTTCGCGCTGTTCTGGGAGTAATGCGCTGAAGATAGGCTTGCTCATCAATTGACTTTTTAATACCGTCGATCCACCCCCAACATAGAGCTTCAATCACGACATCATCCCAAGTTACACTTTTAATCCCTGTGTTTTTTTTGTAGATCTTTACCCATAATTCACTTTCAGAGGCGTGATTAGTATTAAGCCAGAGACCGAGTTCTTTCGGTGTTTCAAATGTCTTGATGCTCAATAAGTCAGGTTCAGGCATTCAGTTGCTCTCTCTTTGGCCTAACGCCCCTCTAATAAGTGAACCATTTGCTGGCGGGCGATTTTCTCAGCAAATGGCATGATCGCCATAGTGGTCTTACTTCACAGCTAGCTTGAGCTAAGCATTAAACTTGGTACTTTCCACCTCTTCTAAAATGCCCATGCCTGTAGCATAAACACGCTAACACAATCTGAACTTGAACAAGAATCTGAACATAAACCTAAACATGAGTCTAAACAATAATTACGAGTAAGTATCTCTAACTACCTTAAAAACACCGCTAAGCTGAATTTCATGCAGCAGAAACAGTAAGCACCTGTTTAGTGAAAGAAAATGAATTTTCGTAAAATTAGAAATCGGAAAAGTACCAGCCATTATATAACCCCTCGATCACACGGCTAACCGCTGGAATACGATTTCTGGCATATACAACCCCCGCAGCAATGAGCACGACTGCCCGATTAGCGCGAGCCACGATTGCCCTTGGCTACTTATAGATGCTTTCAAGCATGTTAGAAGCCCTCAAGGGAGAGTTAGCCCTTAGGGCGCAGCCTTATTAGAAATTGATGACGCTTCACAGCGTTATCTTGACCTCAGGACTCTAGGTATAGGTGAAATTGGGCATAAAAAAACCGTACCCGTTAAGGGGTACGGTTTTGCCAAGTACATGCAGTATATCGAATAAGGATAGGCCACGAGCAGCCGAGTCCTTATCTCGAGTGTTGAACAAGCCCGATTGATACCTTATGCATTATCTAAGGCATCCTTTAAGTCTTTTAGGACTGTATCATGCTGCTCGCCAAATTCCTCAAGACGACCCTTTGCATGCCAAACATAGATATTTGCAATAAGTAAACACAAAGGAGAAGAAAAAACTACAAGAAATATAAAACATGTAAGAAACATACCTGAAATTTTCAATTCTGGAGCTAGACCAATGCATATTAGTATACCAATTAAACAACACGTTGCAAAAATACCAATATACTTACCAAATTTAGTTAATGTGTTAATAACACCCAGGTATTTCAATCTTTTTATATCTAGTTTTGCTGACACTCGACACTCTAGATAAGCAGCACCAAGTGATAACTGTAATTTCTTTCCTGTATCAGAACAAATAGTTTCAAAGTTTCGTATAGCTTGATTTCTAAGAGCATCCCAAAAAGAAAATAGCAGGTTTATCCCAACAGCCACCTCAAAGAGCGAACAGAAATTGACGGCGGAGTATAAGATTGGCAGTTCCTCTGTCATTTTGCCCCCCCAGTATACGAAACATCTACTTTCTCAATTATTTTATAAAAATCATTAAGTTTATTGCAAAAGCCCTCTTCCAAGAAATTTGCAACTTTTGGCTGTTCATCATTTTCAAAGTCTTCGAACTCTCCAATAATGTAAGACTTACTATCTCCAACTAAGTAGCTATACTGATATTTATTATTAAGGATACGGTTATAAGCAGAGTCCGAAATATTTTTTATTTTTAAGTTGCTAGATTTGGCATCCCTAAAAAGAAGTGACTTTTTTAACTTTCTGGGTTCATTGGTTAAAATATTGAAGCTAGTCTCTCCGTCCTCAAGAAAGTCAATAACGTTTCTAACAAACACGCTGTCATTAAAACTTTCGAAAAGATAGTTCTTATGACTACTATTATTAACCACCAAGGCTTGTAATGAGGTACAGCTTTTATTAACTATAAGATTGAGTATAAGACGAAATGCATCTTCACTAGTTATTCTTATGTGAGCAGAGATGCTCTCACTGGCTAATTTCTTTATGTCAGAAAACAACTCTTCATTAGTCATAGCAAACCTCACGCATTGGTAACATCAAGCAAGCACTCCTATCATTAATTTAACAACATGATACATGCTACCTCTCCGTTTGTTTAGCTTTGTTACTGTTTTTTATGTGCTTGTTGAAAATAATGATGACATGCATTCAACTTCACCCCCACCGTTCCACGATTTTTATTTGCTCCCTTTACTACTTTATTGGTGTTCATATCCTTTTGGATGAACTCAAGCGGCACTAATTTTGAGATCTCGCACGGGTTAATGCATAAATCGGCGCAAGACTACGGGCGAGGCCTTTGCGAATGAGCTACCCGCACCCGTCAGTTCTTTTACAAGGGTTACTAACATCTGGGGGGGATTCGGCAACGACTACGGCATTTCAACAATGCAAAAGTACATTTGCCCAAACTTCAAACTGTTTATTATTGCTCATTACGAATTAATCTTTAACGCGCCTTTGGGATAACGCCGATGCGCATTTCATATTGCTGGAATAACCCATTCTATAAGCTTAAACAACACTTCTACTTCAATCTAATGGATATGTTTAAATGAGCTTATAAGCCGTATATCGCAGGGATGCGATAAGCGAGCCTCCATGGAAGGAAACGGCGTGCTTATACGCCATTAAACATAGCCTCCTGCGGAATTTGTTTTAGGTGGCTACGTCCGCTCTTACTCAATTCCCTGCAGATAATCTAACGGTTTATTCTGCGCACTCTCATGACGCTCTATCTGTGTAGTGTGCAGATATTGCGATGTGGTGTCGATACTCTCATGACCCGCATCGGCCTGTACGTGTGACAATGGTCGACCGTTAATATTGATGTCGTGGGTGATCCCTGTGTGGCGAATATTGTGAATACTTAAGCCGCGCATTTGTAGTGCATCCTCACAAAAGCCGTCAGTTTCGATGCTATTCGCCGCAATTACGATGATCTTATCCACTTCTTCTCGAATTTGTCGGATCCCCAGGTTGGCATTTAAGTTGCCGACTTCGCGCCCTCGCCCCGCCGCTTTTTGGCGCACGATTAGCGGATGTTGCTCGTTGCTTGTTGGTAGTGGCGACAGTTTTAAGTAGCTACGATATTGCGTTAACGCATCGATTAATGCCTTAGATACGGCAACGCTTCTGCTCTTGCCGCCTTTACTCTTTGGAATATAAAAGCTCCAAATTCCGGTCTGGCGGTTTTGTTTAAACTGACTCATCACCGGTGAGAAACCAGCCCTTGCTGAAACTTCTGATACCCGCAGATAGCAGGAGTAGATAAGCTTGATTAGAAACAGACTGCGTTGATGAAGTTCTGGCTGTGCTTTGGCTAACTTCTCAACCGTTGACATGATGTAGGACCATTGCAGCTCGGTAAACGCCAACTGGTTATCATCATCTGTGTTGAGTCGGTACTTCTGCCTTGATGAGAATCGACTCTTATTAAGCCACATCTGCGCTGGATTTTTCTCGCAGTAATCCTCGCCCATTAGGTAGCTATAGAAGCTAGATAGAATCGCAACTTTGGTCTTGAGAGCACTGTCGCTGAGAGCATACGGCTGAATTTGCCCGTCGACTTTCTTACCTCTAAATGGCAGCCAAGCCGGGTTTGGCGTTCGTTCGTCGCTCGTCTTGTCCTGCTTGAATTGGGCCACGTTAAAATAGCCAATAAGTTCGGTTGGCGGATTTTTACAATACTCTATATATAGGCCGACTTCTCGGCGCCCTATTGCACTAACGTTGAGTTTTATTACATCAAAACACCAGTGCAGGAAGGTGGTTAGTTCGCTTCGATAGGCTTTATAGTTGTTTTCATTGTATTTTTGCTCGAATAGCCAATCTGTAGCGTGTTCAAACACTAAACCGGCTTCATCGAGATCCCCCAAGCTAAGTTGAGTGATATGTTGATTGACCAGCGGATTGCCAATTTGAATGTAGTCGATTGAATCAAAAAGCGGGATAACTGGAGGTAATTGCATAGGTATAGATGGATATAGAAAGTATAAAAGCCGATATCTCTATATTAATCAGTAAGGTTAAAAAGCGATATCCTTAATTAACCTTATATGACTACTTATTTGCTTTATCAGCTATTTATTACCGCTATGGCGCCTTTAACCGACTCTTGGCTTTGCTCATGACAGAGGCTTTTACATTGTTGTTGGCAGTGCTTGTCACAATGAATGCGTTTCTCACAGCTCCATAAGCAAAGCTGCCACACAGCCTGTTTGGTCTCACTATCCAAACACTTAAAATCGGCGGCGCATAACTGACCTTGCTGGATCAGCTGAGCAATCTTTGCTTCAGAAATACTGATATTTAACTGGCGAGTTGGACTATCCATTTCTATTCTCCATCAGAACTCAACTGAAATAACTTATCTAAGATCACTCACATAGCTAGTATCTATCACTAATCATACCGGACTTAGACCACAACCAAATGATAATGATTATCAATAAGCTTGTCGAGTCGTTTATGCTCTGGAATAAACACTGTGGAGAAAATTTGTGGTTTTAAAATGGGTGTTTAGGCTGTTCCAGTACTTAGCGTTCGCTGTCGGCCAAGAAATCGAAGCTAGTAAACTTCTCTACCCCATCAATTTCATAGCTAACAATTGCGCTCCAAACCATGTAGTCACTACTGCACGAACCATATATTAAGCTTCCCTGATGCTTGTTTTCGTCGATTTGGCTAAGTTTTACCGGAATAATCCCCATAAACATATCTCGACCCTGAACTTTAACCTTTATATTACTCACTTCTTGAGAAGTGCTGATTACAAGCTGTAACGGGCGCTCACTGGGGGTTTGCCAAGGGCTGATCGTTAACTCAAGGTCTACATCGGCTACACTTTGGGTACAAGGGCCAGATTTGAAATTACAAAGGCTTGGATCTACAGCCATTGAGGCCTGAGGTTCATGGCTATTTGGTTCACAACCTATGAGAAACAGACCCAGAACATAGCTTATAAAAAGGCTTAATACTGTTGATTTGTGAGTAACTTGCACGTTAATTAACCTTTTGATTAAAAGTTGTAACATTCTATTGAGTACCTTGATCTAGATCAACTTATCCCGCCCCTTAATTCCTATCTTTTTTGATATAGCTCAAGTATCATGACCTTGCCTTGCGTTACTTCATGAAATGCAAGGTTACACATTGACACAGAACACTAGTTTCCGATAGGAGACATGATTTGTTGTCAAAATATACGGGTAGAGTTTTGCTCTACACAATAATAAGTATAAGTAATAAGCAGTGGAAGCAATATGATGAACCATTCCCAGCCTCAAGGCGCTGATTACAACTACACCATCGTCCGTCAATTCGCTCTAACAACTGTGTTATGGGGAATTGTTGGCATGTCGGTAGGTGTACTAATTGCAGCTCAGTTAATCTGGCCGCAGCTAAACTTCGAAACTTCATGGTTAACGTATAGTCGTCTACGACCTCTACATACGAATGCCGTGATTTTCGCGTTTGGTACCTCAGCCCTTTTCGCCACATCCTATTATATCGTTCAACGCACCTGTCAAACTCGACTATTTGCACCTAAGTTAGCCGCATTTACGTTCTGGGGTTGGCAAGCCATCATTCTTTCGGCAGCAATTAGTTTGCCACTTGGTATTACCAGTGGTAAAGAATACGCCGAATTAGAATGGCCAATTGATATCGCAATTACCGTCGTATGGGTCTCCTATGCTGTGGTTTTCTTCGGTACTATCATTAAACGAACCACGTCGCATATCTATGTGGCTAACTGGTTCTTTGGTGCCTTTATTATCACGGTAGCTGTACTTCACATAGTTAACTCTATGGCTGTACCGTTAACTATGACTAAGTCTTACTCGCTATATAGTGGCGCTGTAGATGCTATGGTCCAGTGGTGGTATGGTCACAATGCGGTAGGCTTCCTGTTAACTGCAGGTTTCTTAGGTATGATGTACTACTTCGTACCTAAGCAAGCTGGTCGTCCGGTTTATTCGTACCGCCTATCTATCGTTCACTTCTGGGCACTTGTTGCTTTGTATATCTGGGCTGGTCCTCACCACCTACACTACACAGCACTTCCAGACTGGACTCAGTCACTTGGTATGGTGATGTCTCTAATCCTATTCGCTCCTTCTTGGGGTGGTATGATTAACGGTATCATGACGCTATCGGGTGCATGGCACAAACTTCGTACAGACCCTATCTTGCGTTTCCTTGTTGTTTCATTGTCTTTCTACGGTATGTCTACCTTCGAAGGCCCAATGATGGCAATTAAGACGGTTAACGCACTTTCTCATTACACTGACTGGACTGTTGGACACGTTCACTCTGGTGCATTGGGTTGGGTTGCCATGGTTTCTATCGGTTCTTTGTATCACTTGATACCAGTTCTGTTTGGCCACGGCCGTATGTACAGCACAAACCTAATTAACGTTCACTTCTGGTTGGCAACAATCGGTACTGTTCTTTATATCGTTTCAATGTGGATCTCTGGTGTGATGCAGGGTCTAATGTGGCGCGCAGTTAACTCTGACGGTACATTGACTTATAGCTTTGTTGAAAGCTTAGAAGCCTCTTACCCGTTCTACTTTGTTCGTTTCCTAGGTGGTGTATTCTTCCTTACAGGTATGTTCATAATGGCATACAACGTACTGCGTACTGTTAAGGCCCCTAAAGATTCTTTGCCAGCAATTGCTGATGCAAAAGCAGCTTAAGGAGTAGATACGATGAAATTTAATCATGAGATAGTTGAGAAAAACATCGGTCTATTAGGGATCCTCACTGTTGTCGCAATCAGCTTTGGTAGCTTGGTTGAGATCACACCCCTTTTGTTCCAGGAAGACACTACTGAGCCATTAGAAGGTCAAATCCCTTATACGGCTATGCAGATTGAAGGTCGTGATATCTATGTTCGTGAGGGCTGTTATGGCTGTCACAGCCAGATGATCCGTCCACTGCGTGCTGAAACTGAACGTTACGGTCACTATTCAGTGGCTGGTGAGTCAGTTTGGGATCACCCATTCCAGTGGGGCTCTAAGCGTACCGGTCCAGATTTAGCCCGTGTTGGCGGTCGTTACAGTGACAAATGGCATGAGGTTCACTTAATCGACCCTCGCGCCGTGGTACCGCAGTCAAATATGCCTGCTTACCCTTGGTTAGCTGAGAACACTTTAACCGGTGAACTTACTGGCCAGAAGATGCAAATCCTGCAAAATCTTCACCCTACTCATCAGATGTACACCGCTGAAGAGATTGATGGCGCTAAAGACGCTGTTAAAGGTAAGACTGAGTTGGATGCATTGGTCGCATATCTGCAATCACTAGGCCACGCGCTTAAATAAGGAGGCAAATTATGGATTACGGCACATTACGTGGAATTATAACCATAGTGGTAATGGTGACCTTCATCGGTATATTTGCTTGGGCATATAGCTCTAGTCGTAAGAAACAATTCGACGATGCAGCTAACCTAGTTTTCTCTGACGATGAGAAAATCTCGGTTTCGAAGGACTCAGGAGAACAAAAGTGATGAGTAACTTCTGGAGTATATGGATTATCGTACTCACGGTTGTGGTAATCATTGGTTGTGTTGTTCTACTACGTGCTTGTTCTAAGAACGACACGGGTGTAGAAGAAGGCAAGTCAATGGGTCACAGCTTCGATGGTATTGAAGAACTTAACAACCCACTACCTAAGTGGTGGAGTTACATGTTCTACCTTACTATCGTATTTAGTGTCATCTATCTTGCACTTTACCCTGGTCTTGGTAGCTTCAAAGGTCTTTTAGGCTGGACAAGCTCTAACCAAAGCGTACGTACCCTTGAAGAGTCTAAAGTTGCAGTTGAAACAGCTGTAAAAGAAGGCCGTTGGGTTCAGTATGACCAAGAAGTAAAACACGCAGACGAGAAGTTTGGCCCTATCTTTAAGGCATACGCTGATACACCATTGGAAGAGTTAGTTAAGAATGAAGAAGCCCTTAAAGTGGGTGGACGTCTATTCCTACAAAACTGTGCCATGTGTCATGGTAGTGACGCCCGCGGTAGTAAAGGCTTCCCTAACCTAACCGACAATGCTTGGTTATATGGTGGTGAGCTAGCAACGATTAAGACCTCTATCATGAACGGTCGTCACGGTATGATGCCGCCTAAAGGTGGTTTACCGATTGAAGACAGTGAGATTAAAGGTCTAGCTGAATACGTTGTGAGTCTATCGGGTCGCGAGCACGATGCTGCGCTTGCCGCTCAGGGACAAGGTTCATTCATGAAAGGCTGCTTCGCCTGTCATGGTATGGACGGTACTGGTAACAAGTTTATGGGTGCCCCTAACCTAACTGACAACGCTTGGGTCTACGGCGGAAGCCGCGGCGCTATCGAGCAGTCAATTAAGAACGGTCGTACAGGTGTTATGCCTGCATGGAAAGATGTATTAGGTGAAGAAAAAGTTCACGTAATCACAGCTTACGTTTACAGCTTGTCTAACAAGTAATCACACTGGATTAACACTTGGTGTAATAATAAGGCCTCGTTAACAACGAGGCCTTTTTTTTAAGTGCTAAATCACAGTTTTATCGGTAAAATATCTGTTCTTTTTTTCCAAGTTTCTAACAATTATTCTAATAATTATAGGTGATAAAAATGTCGACTCCACAACCCTGGTATAAACAGTTCTGGCCTTGGTTTCTTATCATATTGCCGCTTTGTGCTGTGGTCGCAAGTATCAATTTGTTTTGGGTTGCTTTTACCAACCAAGACCCATTAGTTACCGAAGAGTACTATAAAGAAGGTAAAGGCATTAATATTGACCTTCGAAAGATAAAACATGCTAAGCAGCTTGGAATGAACTACATGCTAGAGTTTGATGACAAGTACGTAGAGCTCTCTCAGCAAGGTGGCGACAAGTACCTTGCTGGATTAAGCATTAGCTTTTATCACCCAACACTTGAAGAACGAGATTTCTCGCAAATTGTTACCGCTGATGCCAATGGCGTATATCGAATCGATTTAACACAATCGATTGAAGGTCCTTGGGACGTCAGAATTGAAGGCTATGATCAAACTTGGCGCATTCAGCAACGTGTGATGCTAAAAGACGACCAACAGTACTGGTTAAACTAACTCCTTTATGCCCTAACCCGTTCGCTCTGCTGCGGGTTTTCAATAATTAGAAAAAGAATAACATCTCATGAGTCAAGCAAGCTGCTTTCATTGTAGCGAACCTGTTTTAACAGGTAAGCAATTTACCACCTGTATTAACGATGATGAGCAGCTTATGTGCTGCCCGGGGTGCCAAGCCGTGTCGCAAGCAATTATTGACGCGGGGTTGACCAATTACTATAAATACCGCACTGAGCCTGGTAGTAAACAGACTGCGTTGGTTCCTGAAGAGTTATCGAACTTCAGTGCTTATGACTTACCTGAAGTACAGCAAGACTTTATCCAGCAAAGAGACTCGCTCAATGAAGTGTCTCTAACGGTAGATGGCATTACCTGCGCGGCGTGCGCCTGGTTGATTGAACATAAAATCAATAAACTCGATGGTGTTGCAAAAATACAGGTCAACTCCACCACACAGCGTGCGCTGATAGCTTGGGATAGCGAAACAATTAAGCTGAGTGAAATTCTCAATCAGATAAGCTTAATTGGTTATCAAGCAGCCCCTTTTCAAGTTGACGAGCAAGAAATAAAGAGTAAGCGAGACAGCCGTAAGTTCCTGCTACGTCTTGGCCTTGCAGGTTTTGCTACCATGCAGGTAATGATGTTCGCCCTCGCCCTTTATTCTGGTTACTTTAGTGATTTAGACACCGAATACCGCGATTACTTCCGCTGGGTAAGCATGTTATTTGCAGCGCCGGTGGTGTTCTACTCGGCGCAGCCATTTTATTTTAGCGCCGTGCGCTCGATGCTAATGGGCCGCTTAAACATGGATGTATCGGTCAGTATTGCGATTTGTGGTGCATATATTGCCAGTTGTATCGAGACCATCAATGGGACTGGCGAGGTGTATTTCGAATCAGTCTCCATGTTTACCTTCTTCCTATTGCTGGGTCGCTTCTTCGAACAAAATGCCCGTCAAAAGGCGTCAGTTAGCTCCAGTAATCTGCACAAGCTGGTGCCTTTAACGGCGCAACTTAAAACGGATGAGGGTTTTGATGAAGTCCCTGCAAAACGTCTAGTCATTGGCGATATCATCTTAGTGAAACCCGGGGATGTCATCGCCGCCGACGGCATAGTGATCGAGGGCGAAACCGCCGTTAACGAAGCCATGCTCACCGGTGAGCAGATGCCGCTGCAAAAAATGATAGATGCCGAGGTGTTTGCCGGAACCATTAATATTGAGCAACCTATCTTAGTAAAGGTGACCGCGCTTGGACAAGATCAACTGGTTGCGGAAATTATTCGCCTGCAAGAGATAGCGTCCAACAATAAACCTAGAGTCGCGCTTTATGCCGACAGGTTCTCTAACTACTTTACTGCCGCGATTTTATTGATTGCAGCCTTAACCTACCTGTTTTGGTACTTCTACTCGCCAGAAGATGCTTTTTGGGTGACATTATCGGTACTGGTGGCAACCTGCCCGTGTGCCCTCGCTCTAGCAACGCCTACGGCTGTCACCTGTGGTACGGCGATTATGACTCGTTTAGGCATTATTACTCGTCGCTCTGGCGTGTTTGAGAAACTGCCGAAAATACAACATGTTGTTTTTGATAAAACCGGCACCCTGACCCTAGGTTCACTGTCGATTAGCGATGTTGAACTCACGGCCGATTGGTCAGAAACAGCTGTACTCGCCCATATTGCCGCATTGGAGTCAGGCTCTTTGCATCCAATTGCTAAGGCCTTTGCAGCACACTTTAATGGCGCCATCACTGTCAGTCATAGACAAAGTGTTGTTGGTAACGGGCTATCTGGCACTATCGATGGGCTTGAATATAGAGTCGGCAGTCAGCAGTTTGTTAATGGCACAAATGATGTTGAGGCGTCGACTATCGTCTGGTTTAGCCAAGGGCACACCTTGCTGGCTAAAATCACCTTAAATGATGAAGTGCGTCCAGAAACGGCGCAAGCCGTTACTCAGCTTAAGAAGATGGGCTGTAAAATCAGTATTGCCAGTGGCGATAACTCGACAGAAGTTGCTGCCTTAGGCCAGCGTCTTGGTATTGACGATGTACATAAGGGACTCTCACCTAAAGACAAGCTAGCTTTAATCGATAAGTTTCAGCAGCAGGGTCAAGTGGCCATGTTTGGTGATGGCATTAACGATGCTCCTGTACTCGCTGGAGCGAACTTATCTATTGCTATGGGCAGCGGCGCCGCGATATCTAAAAATAGTGCCGATATCATTTTATTGGGTGATAACCTTTCGCGTTTTGCCGACGCAGTAAAGGTCGCTAAATCAACGGGGAGGATTATCAAGCAGAATTTATTCTGGGCGCTAGGATATAACCTGTTTATAATTCCACTGGCCGTGAGCGGCCACGTTGCTCCTTACATCGCTGCATTGGGGATGTCAGCAAGCTCACTCATTGTTGTCAGCAATAGCCTAAGACTGCTTAAGGTTCGTTTATGAGTATTATCTATGTCCTGATCCCAATCGCTATGCTTTTCGTGCTCGTCGCGGTAGGTGTATTCTTCTGGGCCGTAAAATCTGATCAGTTTGATGATTTAGAAAAACAGAGTGTGTCGATTCTTTTTGAAGAAGATGAGGCGCCAAAGGAAAAACCACAAGCCAACAAACTCGATGAAAACAACCCGAGTAAGAAGTCTGCTGAGTGAATGATTTCAGCCTAATTGGGGCATTTATCGTCGGCGTAATGGGCGCGGGACACTGTATTGGTATGTGCGGTGGCCTTGTCGGGGCATTATCGGCTAACTTACCCAAGAATAGTGGCGCTAATGCTCTGGTATCCCAACTAGGTTACCTGCTGAGTTACAACAGCGGTCGTATCATCAGTTACGCCACTGCCGGTGCGTTAATTGGTGGCAGTGCCAGTGCCCTTGGAGTCTTGTTCGATGCCGACTCCTATTTACTGGTTTTGCGCATTTTTGCTGGCCTTATGATGATCATCACCGGGCTTTACATCGCACAACTCTGGGCTGGCGTGGTTCAGATTGAGCGTATTGGAAAATTACTGTGGCAATATATCGCCCCAATTGCCAATAAATTCATTCCGATAAAAAACCGCTCCCACGCCTTTATTGCTGGTGCGCTTTGGGGCTGGCTCCCTTGTGGTCTGGTTTATAGCATGTTGACCTGGGCTGTTGCTGCGGGGAACCCGCTTGAAGGCGCTCTTATCATGCTTTGCTTCGGCCTAGGCACATTACCCGCATTATTAAGCGCAGGTATTGCAGCAAGCAGCTTTAGCCGCTGGGTGCAGAAGAAAACAGTACGAATAATAAGCGGACTGGCGTTAATCGGTTTCGGAGTACAAACCTTGTACGTGGCGATTAACCAGCTTAACTAGCTCCGATTATCAAATTAGTTTAACATAGTAGATGAACAGTCAAAATTGAGAGAGACAATGTCAGCAGATAACAACAAGAATCGCCGTCAGATGGCGTCAGGATGTGCGATTCATTGTCATGATTGCAGCATGGGTACACTTTGTATTCCTTTCACACTTAACTCCAATGAGTTAGATCAGCTTGATGAGATCATCGAACGTAAGAAGCCGATACAAAAAGGCGAACCGATTTTTAAATCTGGCGATCCGCTAAAGTCTTTGTTTGCGATCCGCTCTGGCACAATCAAAAGTTATACCATTACAGAACAAGGCGATGAACAGATCACAGGCTTCCACCTCGCTGGCGATGTCATCGGTTTCGATGGGATTCATTCCCAATCTCATCAGAGTTTCGCGCAGGCCCTTGAAACCTCAATGGTTTGTGAAATCCCTTATACCACTCTCGACGAGCTAACAGGTAAGATGCCTAAGCTTAGACAACAGATCATGCGCTTAATGAGTAATGAAATTCAAAGCGATCAAGAGATGATCCTGTTATTAAGCAAGAAGAATGCAGAAGAGAGACTCGCAGCCTTTATCAGTAATTTAGCTAAGCGCTTCGGCAGCAGAGGTTTTTCACCAAGAGAGTTTAGGTTAACCATGACTCGTGGTGATATTGGTAATTACCTTGGTCTGACCGTTGAAACAATTAGCCGCTTACTTGGTCGCTTTCAAAAAGCAGAACTTATTGAAGTTAAAGGTAAATACATTACAATATTAGATATTGACGCATTAAGCGAACTATCTGGTAACAGTAATATTGCGCGATAGGATTTATTCGGCAATCAGCTTGATCTAAAACAATATAAATTCATCGCAATCATGCAAGATGAAACTAGACGATATTTAGATAAGGAAACGGCTATGATGGACTATCAGAAACTCCTTGTGGTTGTCGACCCAACGACAGAAAAACAGGCGGCTCTAGCAAGAGCCGTTGAACTCGCCTCAGAAAGCAAAGCCGAAATTACGGTCTTTTTATCGATTTTCGACTTCTCCTACGAGATGACCTCAATTCTTTCCGGTCAAGAAAGAGAAGCGATGCGGGAAGGTGTCATTAACCAGCGTAAAGCTTGGATAGATGACATTATAAAACCTTATTGTAAAGATGGCATAAAAGTCACATCTGAAGTTATCTGGCATAACCGCCCTTTCGAAAGCATTATCAGACAGGCAATTGACGGTAACTACGACCTTATCGTTAAGGGTACTCACGAGCACGATAAGCTTAAGTCGGTAATATTCACACCGACAGACTGGCATCTTATGCGAAAAGCCCCTATCCCAGTGCTGCTAGTTAAAGAACATGACTGGCCTGTAGCGGGTAAGATAGTTTGCGCCATTAACGTCAGTGCAGAAGACGACGCAAATGAGACGCTTAATGGTAAAATTATCACTCACGCCAGCAAACTCGCTAAGCAATTTAATGCTCAGGTACATCTAGTTAATGGTTACCCTGGCACTCCTGTTAATTTAGCCATAGAGCTGCCTGATTTCGATGCCCACACTTACAGTGAAACCATTAGGCTTCAACACGAAGAACGAATTTGCTATCTAGCAAATGCCTACGGGATCTCTCCTGACTTTTGTCATGTAAAAGAAGGCTTACCAGAAGATGTCATCCCCGATTTAGCCGCTGAGTTAGATGCAGAGCTAGTGATTTTAGGCACGGTAGGCAGAACCGGACTTTCTGCTGCATTAATCGGTAATACGGCAGAGCATGTCATCGACAGTATCAACTGTGACTTATTGGCGATAAAACCTGATGGTTATAAATCACCATTAGAAGAGGTCTAACCGCTTTCTAAGCTTTACCCGAAGCCATTAAGCTGGAATAATACGCGCCCTGAACTATTGTGTACTAGGCGCGTTTTTTATGTCCGAAGAATTAACTCCACAACAAGTCACTCGTATGACTAAACTGCAGAAGCGTTTACGCACTGAAGTTGGCCGTGCAATTGGTGATTACAACATGATTGAAGAAGGTGACCGAGTTATGTGTTGCCTCTCGGGTGGCAAAGACAGCTACGCCATGCTCGATATCTTGTTGAACCTTCAGCAACGCGCTCCTATTAAATTCGAAATCGTTGCGGTTAACTTAGATCAGAAGCAACCCGGTTTCCCTGAAGATATTCTGCCAGCATACTTAGATACTTTAGGCGTGGCTTACCATATCCTAGAAAAAGATACTTACTCTATCGTTAAAGATAAGATCCCAGAAGGCAAGACTACCTGCTCACTATGCTCGCGCCTACGCCGCGGTACCTTATATGGCTTTGCGCAAAAGATTGGTGCGACCAAAATTGCTCTAGGCCATCATAGAGATGACATCATCGAGACCATGTTCTTGAATATGTTCTTTGCCGGTAAGATGAAGGCAATGCCACCTAAGTTACTATCAGATGACGGTGCCAACATGGTTATTCGCCCGTTAGCCTATGCTCGCGAAAAAGATATTGCTGAGTATGCAGCGCTTAAAGGCTTCCCAATTATTCCTTGTAACCTTTGTGGGTCACAAGAAAACCTCAAACGTGCAGCAGTCAAAGAGATGTTAGTACAGTGGGACAAGCAGCATCCAGGTCGTATTGAAACCATCTTCACTGCGATGCAAAATACTGCCCCATCACAGGGTGTAGACAGAGAGCAGTTTGACTTCTTATCACTGCAGCGTGACCCAGATGCGCCAATGAGTGGTCAAGTTGCCGAATCTGATCTGCCTGCATTCGATTTCGTTGATGTATCGAATAACGGTCATATCAACCTTGATGCCGCTGCGCGAATCGATGTTGTCAGTACTTATACGCCAGAATAGCCTATTGATGAATAAAGATAAAAAAAGCCCTGATTAACAGGGCTTTTTTGTAGCAGTATTTCGGCTCTTAGTAACTTATTTCACTGTCCAAGGACTGATAACCTTAGGTGCTACAGATGTCTTTAAGCTAGTTAGCGCTGCTAACTGACTGCTTTCAAGACGATATGTGCCTGTCACAGGAATGGCCTTATCATCGATGTAAACTGTCGCGTCACCATCAAACTCTAGATTTAGACCTGCTATATCCGATGCGAAATAGCGCATTGGAAAGCCTTGCATCTGACTCAGTAAAGCATTCATCTCTTGCTCTACCTGCATAAGCTCTGCTTGCTTGTAAGACTGCTTGGTATTCTTTGCCCTTACCTGCATTGCAATTGCACAAGACTGTGCATCACCTTCGACATCGAGATTAATCAAGGCACGATCGGACTTAAGTTGACCGTCGTAGGGTAAAAATAATCTTTGGTCTTTAGTGATGGTTAATGGGAACGAATCTTTTTCGGTAGTGATGGTTCCGTTATTAACTTTACAGCCATTGGCCTTAGACACTGAGAATGCAATTTCGACCAGCTGGTAATTACCCTTGTTTACCTGCTTGAGGCGCTGATAAAAACTCTGGTATTCAAGTGAGATTGGCTGAGCCTGACTTACCGTCGAAACACTTAATAAGATACAGCTAAGCAGCAGTTGTTTTTTCATTATTATCCACTAAAAATCGTTGGTTTTGGCGTAACATTTCAAGTAGCTCATCGATATAAGCTTCTTGGCGTTCTGAATAGTTGATCAATCCGTAAACGAGATCTTCAGCTCTAGGCGTCTTGTTCTCTGCGCGTAGGTCTGCTCTTATCGATCTCAGTAAAGAGTATGCGGCATTCGAATTGAGATTGCGCATGTATGAAGCAACTGAGTCTTCTACTGTTTTAAATAGTGCGACCTCATGAGATAAACCTTCTGTTCGCGATTGAGGTACTAAGCCACAGCCTTTTCTAAAACACCATTGACCGAAAAAGTTTAGACCTTCACGGGCAAAGCGAGAGCTCCCCCAACCTGTTTCGTTCGCAGCTTGAATTAGCACCATTTCTTCGGGTATGACATCGACTCTGACTAATAGTGTGTCGATATGCTTAATAGTAAGGCTTCTAAGGGTATATTGATACTTTTCAGATATTTGCTGTAATCTAAACTCATCGGCCTCGGTAAGAGATTTGCCATTAATAATCTGATTACGCGTCGCAATTAAAAAGTCTCTTTCATCTTGAATAATCGCGTTTTGGTGTTTAATAGACGGCCGTAAAAAAGCGAAAAATTCGCGTTTCTTTTCACTCACATCGGTTATTGCAGCAAAATCAGGTACAACACTGGCCACTTCACCGTTTTTAACGGCTTTACCTAATACAGGCGCTTGTTCTTCATTTGCTGGAATGAACACCAGTCTGATAAGTAGGAGCAGTGCAATGACTAACCCTAACGCGATAGTAAACAACCCAACTTTACCTGTTTTCACTCATTTTCCTTTCTAGAATTACATGGAATTCACAGTTAGTTAATCTGTTGGCTATTATATGCTAGCTTTACCCGATAATACATCGCGAAAAATTTCAATAATCTAGGTATAATATATGCCTCTTTTTACAGGCTTTGGGTATTCAGGAAGGAGACCCCAACAATGAAACACAATGGGCTGAATCATTATAACCATGTGGTAGCCATAGGTGGCGGACATGGACTGGGCAGAGTGTTATCAGCACTTTCCTTTTTAGGACCCAAATTAACCGGAATTGTCACAACAACCGACAATGGCGGCTCCACTGGACGCTTAAGGGCGCAGCAAGATTGTATTGCCTGGGGTGACTTACGTAATTGCCTAACTCAATTGGCTAGGCGGCCCTCTGTCGGTTCACTTATGTTCGAATACCGATTCTCAGGTGAAAGCGAATTAAGTGGCCATAATCTTGGCAACTTGATGCTAATGGCACTAGATGAGCTCTGCGTACGACCATTAGATGCGGTTAATTTAGT
This sequence comes from Shewanella pealeana ATCC 700345, assembly GCF_000018285.1. Lineage (NCBI taxonomy): Bacteria > Pseudomonadati > Pseudomonadota > Gammaproteobacteria > Alteromonadales > Shewanellaceae > Shewanella > Shewanella pealeana. The sequence goes on from NC_009901.1 coordinate 2,699,017, forward strand.
GCGTAACTTTTTAAATATTGATACGCGCCTCATTCCAATGTCTGAAGAGCCAACGCATTTAGTGGCTTTACAGGCCAGTGGTGAGAGTGTTTTTGGCGAAACCGATGTCGATAAGATGCAAGACACGCCGATCGCTTTGTCTCTAGACCCGCAAGTACAAGCGACTTGTGAAGCTTGTGAAGCAATACTTGAAGCTGACCTTATCATATTGGGGCCTGGAAGCTTCTTAACAAGCATCATGCCGCCGTTACTGCTACCCAAAATTGCCCATGCACTTGCGGAGTCAAAAGCTGAAGTGATCTTAGTGGATAACTTAACCGATGAGCCCTCGCCCATCGCTAACTGCAGCTTAAGCAATAAGGTCAACTGGTGCCATCAAGTGTTGGGATTAACTATCATCGACAAAATCCTTTGCAATGCAGATACTCACTATGAAGAGAATAACATCTGTTATTACCCTCTTCGCAGTTCACATCATATCGGCTTACATGACAAACAGGCGCTAGCCGATGCCTTGTCTATCATGGTTAGTCATAAGCACTGTTTAGAACAAGCTTAGTTAGTTTTGACCAGTAATGAATCCACCTAGTTCACTAAATGGTATCGGGCGTTCAATAAAAAAGGACCTTAGAGGTCCTTTTTTATTGAACGCATGAACTTTAAGAGGTAACGCTTAAAGTACTTTTGCGATAGCTGCACAGATCACAGGCATGTTTGTCTTGGTCATGCCCGCTACGCTGATGCGGCCTGAGCCGACGATGTAGACTGCAAACTCATCTCGCAAGCGGTTCACTTGGTCTTTATTTAGACCTGAGAAACTGAACATGCCGTTTTGGCGAGAGATAAAATCAAAATCTTGTTCTACACCCGCAGCTTTTAATGATTCAACAAACAGTGTACGCATTTCTGCGATACGCTCACGCATCTCTTTTAATTCGTCATGCCAAAGCTGCTTTAACGTTTCATCTTCTAAAATGGTGCTAACAATTAACGCACCGTGCGCAGGCGGATTTGAATAAGAAGCACGAATGGTGCTCTTGATTTGGCTAAATGCATTAACTGCTTCATCACCGTTCGCAGCGACAACTGTTACCGCACCGATACGTTCATTGTAAAGGCCAAAATTCTTTGAGAATGAGTTAGCAACAATCAATTCTGGAACAGTATTGGCAACGATACGAAGCCCTTGCGCGTCTTCTTCAACGCCTGAACCAAAACCTTGATAAGCAAAATCGAACAGTGGCACTAACGATTTTGCTAAGCATAGATCAGCAACTTGCTGCCATTGTGCGTTATCTAAGTCGATACCCGTTGGGTTATGACAACAGCCGTGTAGCAATACGAGATCGCCAGCTTCTGCAGTCTGTAGATCGGCTAGCATTGCATCGAAATCTAGACCATGAGTTTCCGCTTTATAGTAACGGTACTCTGCAATTTCTAATCCTGCAGTGCTAAAGATATTGTTATGGTTTGCCCAGGTAGGATTACTGATCCAAATCTTGTTAGAGCTAGTATGACGAACTAGGAATTCTGCAGCAACGCGTAAAGAGCCTGTTCCACCTGGAGCCTGCGCTGTTAATGCTCGAGATTGAGAAATGACTGCATGCTCAGTACCAAACAACAGAGTTTGAACTACGCGGTTATAGGCTTCAACACCTTCCATACCAAGATAGCTTTTACTCTTTTCCGTAGCTAATAATTTTTCTTCTGCAAATTTTACAGATTTTAAAATAGGTGTCTGGCCAGATTCATCTTTATATATGCCAACGCCCAAGTTCACTTTGTTGTCGCGAACATCTGCTTTAAATGCATCTGTTAGGCCTAAAATTGGATCGGCAGGGGCCAGCTCAACCTGGGAAAATATCATTATGGCTTTCCTAAATATTAGAAGTGTAGGGTTATCGGGTGTATTTATAACATTGATGCTATTAGTGAGAAAGAGAGATTTACGACTATTAGTAAATTTTGGGTCTTAGCATTGTTTTTATTAGTTTTACGCTGAAAAATATGAATATTCACAAATATCAGTAACTCATACTAACAATAATATAATTGCGGAACTCTATCGTTAGAGCAAAACAAAAAGCCTTCACAAAAGTGAAGGCTTTTTATCGATAACGACTAGAAATAACAGGGATTAACCGATTTTTTTTAGGCCGCCCATGTAACCGCGTAATGCTTCTGGCACTGTGATAGAACCATCTGCATTCTGGTAGTTTTCAAGTACAGCCACTAACGTACGGCCAACAGCTAAGCCTGAACCATTCAATGTGTGTAGTAAGCTTGGCTTCTTGTCAGTTTTACCTTTGTAGCGCGCTTGCATACGACGCGCTTGGAAGTCTTGCATGTTACTGCAAGATGAAATCTCACGGTAAGTATCCTGCGCTGGCAACCAAACTTCGATGTCGTAAGTTTTCGCAGAGCCAAAGCCCATGTCACCAGTACATAAAACCATTGTACGGTATGGTAGACCTAGCTTCTGCAGAACGACTTCAGCATGGCCCGTTAAGTCTTCTAAGGCCTGCATTGAATCTTCGGGCTTAACAAGCTGAACCATTTCAACTTTGTCAAACTGATGTTGGCGGATCAAACCACGAGTATCACGGCCATAAGAGCCCGCTTCACTTCTAAAACAAGGTGTATGTGCAGTCAGTTTGATTGGTAAATTATCTTCTTCAACGATAGTGTCACGAACTAAGTTAGTCAGTGGCACTTCAGCTGTTGGAATTAGACTTAGACCTTGGCCTTCTTCAGTCGCAGGTTTGGTATGAAATAAGTCTTCACCAAATTTAGGTAACTGACCCGTTCCTAATAAACTGTCTTCATTCACTAGCAAAGGTACATACGCTTCAGTGTAACCATGTTCTGTTGTATGAAGGTCTAACATGAATTGTGCTAAAGCACGGTGCATGCGAGCAATTTGCCCCTTCATCACGATAAAGCGCGAACCTGTAATCTTCACGGCGTTTTTAAAGTCTAAACCACCAATATTTTCACCAAGTTCAACATGATCTTTGACTGCGAAATCGAACTCTTTTGGTGTGCCCCAACGGCGAACTTCGACGTTTTCAGACTCATCTGCACCCGTTGGTACTGACTCATCAGGTAAGTTCGGCACGCTCATTGCGATAGCGTTTAGCTCTTCAAGTAGTGCAGCTAATTCAGTCTTCTTAGCATCAAGCTCTTCGCCTAGGGAACCAACTTGAGCCATGATAGGTGCAACATCTTCGCCTTTAGCTTTAGCTTGGCCAATCGACTTAGAGATAGCGTTACGCGACGCTTGTAGCTCTTCGGTTGCAACCTGCAAAGACTTGCGAGTTTCTTCAAGTTTGCTTAGACGCTCAACGTCTAAAATAAAACCACGAGTCGCAAGGCGCTCGGCGGTCATTTCTAATTCACTGCGTAAAAATTTTGGATCTAACATATTTTATTATCTTAATAGTTAAAAACGAGAAAACACCAATTGCTGTCCCAGATAAACGACAAAAATACAAACGCCGACATTAACAACAACATTGAATACGGCTTTCACCAAATATCCCTGTTGCATTAGCAACAGAGTCTCATTGGAAAAAGTAGAAAACGTGGTTAGGGCCCCTAACATACCAACCCCAATAAACGCCTTAAACTCCGGGCTAAGTTCGCTCACTTGTCCGAGTGCAAAAATAACACCCATTAAAAACGAACCTAAAATATTAACGACAAGTGTACCAAAAGGAAATCCACTACCAAATACCTGAAGCATCAATAATGAGATAAGATAGCGTAAAACCGCACCAATTGAGCCACCTAAGGCCACAAAAAGTACATTATTCATATCTTTTCTCCTCACTTTGTTCGTCAAGAAGCTTCAACTGAGCCAGTTTATCTTTAATACGCTTTTCAAAACCACGCTCTGTTGGATAGTAAAATTGCTGTTCGGTTAAAGATGGAGGCAAATATTTCTCGCCACTTGCATAGGCATTAGGTTCGTCATGAGCATAACGATAGCCTTCGCCTTTGCCTATCTCTTGCATCAATTGAGTCGGTGCATTACAAAGATGCTTAGGTACAGGTTCGTGTCCCGTTTCTCGGGCAAGCTGTCTTGCCTTCGCAAAAGCGGTATATACCGCATTACTCTTAGGTGCACTCGCTAAGTACAACACAGCTTGTGCTATGGCACGCTCACCTTCCGAAGGCCCCACCCGATGAAAGCATTCCCATGCATTAACGGCGACGGTCATCGCCATTGGATCGGCATTACCTATATCCTCTGAGGCGATGGCTAAAAGACGCCGACCGATATAAAGCGGGTCACAACCGCCCTCAAGCATTCGACAATACCAATATAGTGCCGCATCAGGAGCAGAACCACGAATCGACTTATGAACGGCAGAAATCAAGTCGTAATACTGATCGCCATTCTTATCAAAGCCAGCAAGTTGCTGCCCGGCTACCTGCACTATCATCTCTTCAGTGAAGGCCTCACCATCTTTAAGCATATCGCTCATTAGCTCGATAAGGTTTAACGCCTTACGCGCATCACCGTCACAAGTTTGAGCAAGCTTTAAGGCTACATCGGGTGGCAGCAGAAATTTACGCTTACCTAAGCCACGCTCTTCATCTTTTAGCGCTTGTTGGACTATCTGCCCAATTTCATCCGCTTCAAGCTGTTTAATAACATAAACCCTAGCTCTGGATAATAATGCGTTGTTTATCTCAAATGATGGATTTTCTGTGGTTGCGCCAATAAAAATGACTGTGCCATCTTCGATGAAAGGCAAGAATGCATCTTGTTGACTCTTGTTAAAACGATGAACCTCATCGACAAATAGCAAGGTGCGTTGTCCACGAGATTGAGCCACGTTCTTAGCATGCTCAATTGCGCTGCGGATCTCTTTTACACCCGATGTTACCGCAGAAATACGTTCAACATGGGCATTAGCATAACGCGCCACTAACTCGGCTAAGGTAGTTTTGCCTGTGCCGGGGGGGCCCCAGAACATCATGGAGTGAGCTCTTCCTGCCTCAAGCGCTTGGCGCAGGGGTTTGCCCTCACCTAAAAGATGAGTCTGACCTATATATTGCTCTAATGTTTCCGGCCTCATCCTAGCGGCTAAGGGCCTAAAATCCGGTGCGAAATCAAAACTGAAACTAGACACTGACTTCTCTTAATTTTGCGATTTTAAACGCTGATCATCGATATCGACATCATCAGGTACGATAAACTTAAACAGATCTTTGTCATTCTCTGCAATAGGAGTTTGATTCGTCAGGGTAAAATCACTGGTATTACCCTGTTGATCTTTTAAGACCATTTTAGTCAATTGCTGTTGGTTGAAGCAAACCTCAACTTCCGATACGCCGCTATCTTTATCTCTGGGGCTAATATCAAAACAGTCGCCGTTATTTACCACATCATATTGCGACCATGTGGCGTCATCGGAATGAACTAATAAAGCGATAGGAGATGCATTGATGGCCTGATTTATATCCATAACAGAGACTTCTTCTGCAAATGGATTATAGATCCACACATCCGTGCCATCGGCAACGATCAATGACTCATCGGGTGCAGTCAGATGCCAATAAAACTGGTTAGGGTGTGAAAGTGCGAATACGCCCTCGCCTGTTTGAATAACTTTTTGATTTATATCTGTCACAGTTTGATTAAAGTTCGCTTTTAAGGTGTTAATTTCCATTAGCTTTACTTTTAAATCATCCTGCCCTCCAGCCATAGCTGGAAGGTGGCAAAACAATGGCAGACTCAAGGCTGCTATCGTGAAAATCTTTTTCATTATACTCTCCGAGAAAAGCCATATTTAGGCTTAACGCTAAATCTAATTAGTCGTATTCAAACTGTTTTATACGTAATCTTTTGGCGGTGGTGGCGCTAGTACCTCACGATTGCCGTTATGCCCTTGGGCACTGACGACGCCTTGAAGTTCCATCTGCTCGATGATTCGCGCCGCGCGGTTATAACCAATCTTGAACTTACGTTGGACGCTAGAGATTGAGCCACGACGAGTTTGAGTAACGAAGGCGACCGCTTCATCATATAATGCGTCTACCTCTTCTTCACTGTCGCTAGCTTCACCGGGTAATAATACCTGCTCGCCTTCTGCTGAACCTTGTAAAATTTCTTCGATATATTGTGGCTTACCACGCGCATGCCAATCGGCTACCACCTTATGAACTTCATGATCGTCAATAAATGCGCCGTGTACTCGCATAGGAATACTGGTACCAGGTGGTAAATAGAGCATGTCACCCATACCTAGCAAGGTTTCAGCCCCCTGCTGATCTAAGATAGTTCTAGAATCGATTCGCGATGATACTTGAAACGCCATACGTGTTGGAATGTTAGCTTTAATCAAGCCAGTTATCACATCAACTGACGGTCTCTGAGTCGCCAAAATCAAGTGAATACCAGCCGCACGAGCCTTTTGAGCAATTCGAGCTATGAGTTCTTCTACTTTTTTACCGACGATCATCATCATATCGGCAAACTCATCGACGACAACAACAATAGAAGGCAACTTATCCAGCTCAGGCGCTTCAGGCTCCATACTATCTGAAGACTTCCAAAGTGGATCGTAGATAGGTTCACCTGACTCTTTTGCTTGTTTAATCTTAGCGTTATAGCCTTTAAGGTTTCGCACCCCTAAGGCTGACATTAGCTTATAACGACGCTCCATCTCCCCAACGCACCAACGCAGTGCATTAGCAGCTTCCTTCATATCGGTTACTACTTCACAAAGAAGATGTGGAATCCCTTCATAAACCGATAACTCCAGCATTTTAGGGTCGATCATAATGAAGCGAACGTCATCAGGGCCAGACTTATAGAGTAAGCTGGTGATCATCACGTTAACGCCAACCGACTTACCCGAGCCTGTAGTACCAGCAACAAGAAGATGCGGCATCTTACCCAAGTCAACGACAACCGGTTTACCACCGATATCGGCACCTAACACCATGCTTAAGTGGGATGGGTTTTCTCTAAAATCTTCACAATCGAGTACATCGCGCATAAACACAGTTTCGCGGAACTTGTTTGGTAACTCTAATCCCACATAAGCCTTACCAGGGATCACTTCGACAACCCGCACATTTTCAGCCAGTAGAGAGCGTGCCAAATCCTTTGATAGATTTGTGATTTTTGAAGCCTTCACGCCTGGAGCCAGTTCAAGCTCGAAACGAGTCACCACCGGACCTGGATACACCCCTACAACATTAGCGGTAATGTTGAAATCGGCTAACTTAACTTCGACTAGTTTACCAATCTGCTCGAGCTCTTCTTGGCTAATCGGATTTGTGGTGCGATTAGGCACATCTAATAAGGAAATACAAGGTAAAGGCGCCATAGGTGGGCGCTCTTGCTCAAGTTCTTGTCCAGGCAGAACCACTATCCCATCGACAACTTTGGCTTTGTCTTGTTCATTACGCTTACTCACTGAAACAGGCTCGCTTGATACTTTGTTATCAGTATCAATTAACTCAACATCGTCAGCCTCATCATTGACCCATGGCGCGGCAATGTGTGGCTCAATCATCTGTGGGTCGATATTGATTGGCGCTGCAGCTTGTACAAAGTCTTCAGAACGTTCAAATATTTGGGGTTCAATCCTAGGTTGAACGCTGTCAACCTTAGGCTTTTCTTTGTTAACTGTGACCGTTTTGGCCGCTGGGCTATCTTCGTTTGACTCTTCATCATCTTCACCTGCGGCGGTATTACGGCGCTCTTTAAAACGCTCAACCACTGACAAGAAGCCTCTAGTGTCTTCGGTGTCACCCATTTCTGGCTTAAATTTGTTAGGAAGTTCTTTAAGGGCTCTAAAAAACCAGATTGTAGCGTAACCAGTTAAGTCGACAACGGTTAACCAGCTAATGCCAGTGAGTAACGTAAAACCTGCGCCAACAAAGCAGAGTAATAATAATGTGGTACCCAGACTATTAAAGTAAGGCAGCATTGCCTGACCAATGACGTCACCTGCAACCCCACCAGCAGAGAAACCATAGATACCATTGGCGTTCATGCTCGCTAACGCGGCAAGACTGAAAACAATAAGCAAGAATCCGATGAGACGCAGACCCACGGAAAAATAGTCTATTTCAAGCAACTTATGAGTACGCTTGAATAGCAACCATCCTGTTAAGGCGATAATGATTGGAATGATATAGGCGCAATAACCAAAGAAATAAAATAAAACATCAGCCAACCAAGCGCCTACGGCACCGGTTAGATTATTAATTTCGCCATCAAAGTTTGATTGACTCCAACCTGGATCGGAAGAATGGAAACTGCTCAAAGCAATAAGAACGTATGTCGCCGTCATGCAACAAAAAATAAGACTACCTTCCAATAATCTTTGAACGCCAGAGAGCGTTTTAACACTATTTCCCTTAGACAATGGAAAACCTACACTAAAAAAACCTCAATTAAGGACAAGATACCAGAAATTAAGACTTTATGCAGCGTTTGCGACTTCTAAGCACGACTGAATATTTATTCACCCGGACACTTTGCATCAATTTGTATCCTTTTGGATTTTGTATAAAAAAAGGAGCCCGTTTGGCTCCTTTTTATAGAAAGTATGTCAATTAAGCATCTGAAACGGTATTGATAGCAACACGATTGGTTTGCTTAACTTCTTCCATCACGACATAAGTACGAGTATCTGAAACTGCTGGCAACTTCAGCAGTGTTTCACCGAGTAAACGACGATATGCAGACATATCTGAAACTCGCGTCTTTAATAAATAGTCAAAATCACCAGAGACTAAATGACATTCTTGGATGTCATCGAGCAGTTGTACGGCTTTATTGAACTTATCAAACACCTCAGCAGTGTCACGGTTTAAGGTGATTTCTACAAAGACTAATAATGAAGCACCCAAGTAATGAGGGTTTACTAATGCCGTGTAACCCTTTATATAACCTTGCTTTTCAAGTCTTTTAACTCTTTCAAGGCAAGGTGTTGGGCTTAAACCTACACGCTTAGATAACTCGACATTTGAAATTCGGCCATCAATCTGTAATTCATTAAGTATATTTCTATCAATACGATCTAAGTCTTTTATAGGACTCTTTTTATTATTAACCATATATATAACCCTGGTTGGCTGATAAGGCGATATTATCATCTACTTTTAAAAAATCTTCAGCAGCATAAACTGCGTAATGAATACTATACTAGATTTCCCTGAAACATTCACGTTCAGGCAATATAAAATAACAATTACACCCATAGAGAATGGGTTTTTATGCGAATTTGAGGCTCGAAGATGATTATAGGTGTTCCAAAAGAAATCAAAAACCACGAATATCGTGTTGGTATGGTTCCATCAAGTGTTCGTGAATTGACGTCACGTGGTCATGAGGTTTTTATTGAAACAAATGCTGGTTCAGGCATTGGTTTTGTAGATCAAGATTACATCGAAGTTGGTGCAAAAATACTGGATACCGCTGCAGAGGTATTTGCTAAATCAGAAATGATTGTAAAAGTAAAAGAACCCCAAGCCGTTGAACGTGCAATGTTGCGTGAAGACCAGCTACTGTTTACCTATCTTCATCTAGCGCCGGATCTGCCTCAAACAGAAGATCTCGTTAAAAGTGGCTCTGTGTGTATAGCGTACGAGACAGTTACTGATGATCGCGGTACCCTTCCACTACTCGCACCTATGTCAGAAGTTGCTGGACGCATGTCAATTCAAGCCGGTGCTATGGCATTAGAAAAATCTATGGGTGGTCGCGGCATGCTACTCGGCGGCGTACCCGGTGTAGAGCCTGCTAAAGTCGTTATCATTGGTGGCGGCATGGTAGGTACCAACGCTGCGCAGATGGCTGTTGGTCTAGGTGCTGACGTTGTTATCTTAGATAGAAGCATCGATGCGCTTCGTCGTCTCAATGCACAATTCGATAATAAAGTTAAAGCTATCTACTCAACGGCAGACGCTATCGAAAAACACGTACTAGAAGCTGACCTTGTTATCGGTGGTGTACTGGTCCCAGGCGCCGCAGCACCAAAGCTTGTGACGAAAGAACACATCAAACGTATGAAGCCTGGTTCAGCAATTGTAGACGTTGCAATCGACCAAGGTGGTTGTATTGAGACATCACACGCTACAACTCACCAAGATCCAACTTATATCGTAGATGATGTTGTACATTACTGTGTGGCAAACATGCCTGGCGCTGTAGCCCGTACATCAACATTCGCTCTTAATAATGCTACTTTGCCGTATATCATTAAGCTAGCTCAATTAGGCTATAGAGAAGCGCTATTACAAGATAAGCACTTACTTAATGGCCTTAATGTTATGCACGGTAAGATCACTTGCGCCGAAGTTGCTGAAGCATTGAACCTTGAGTTTGTTGATCCAACTATCCTGCTTAAGTAAAACGACTCATAAAAAAAAGGAGCCTATATGGCTCCCTTTTTTTGAACTCTTGCTAATGACTTAGCTTATCGTAGAAAAACTGTAGCCCTTTCCCCTAACTGTGTTAATTAGAGTCTTAGGTAATTGCATCTCAAACAGCTTACGGCGGGTATTACTGATATGCATATCCAGATTACGATCAAATTTTCCGAGCTCTTTCTCCAGTATACGAAGTTGTAGTTCCTGCTTAGTTACCACTTGACCTTTTCTCTCGAACAAATATTTAAACAGCCTAAACTCAGTCTGAGTGAAAACCACCGATTTCTTATAAATTGAAATAGTGTTTAGCCTATCATCAAAGTCAATATCTTCAGGTTTAACACTTTTTAGCTCAGGCCAGTTGTTTTTGCTTTCTAATCTGCGTCCCACGGTCTGTATCCGAACCAATAGCTCACGCTGACTACAAGGTTGAATTAAATAGTCATCGGCACCAAGCTCATAAGCATGGATCCTGTCTTCTTCAGAATCTGTATCCGAGAATATCATTTTCGGTGTCTTCGTTTGCTTTAGCAGACAATGCTCAATATCAGTTATATCTGACATATTAAGGAATAATAAAATTAGATCGGCATAGATAGACGCCTCTTTAAGGCGTTGTTCATCAAAGTTGTTTGCGAGGGTTACAGTAAAATCATTGCCTGCAAGAAGCTGAGCCAATTTCCCTATAACAGTGGAACCATTATCCACCAGCAAAATGTGTTTCATTACCTAACAGCTCAAATACGAATAATTCGCATTAAGATTACATTAAATAAAACCAATAATCTAGTCGCTTGTATTAAATTGATTTAGCTCTACGAGCCTAATAATCATTACAAGAACAAAAAAGGCCAGCTGCGGTAGCAAACTGGCCTATTGGAGACAAAGATTTTGATTACTTACTTAACATCAGCTCTCGGATATATTTAACTGGAGCACTGCCGTAACTCAAAAACTCTTCATGGAAAGCTTTTAAATCGAAATCATCACCCTTTAGCGCCTTATACTCTTCTCTAAAGTCATAGATCTCACGATAACCTGAATAATAGCTAGTCAGCTGAACCTGACTCAGCGTTGCTCTACGCCATTTACCTTCGGCTTCAGCTTGCTGCTGAAAGGCTTCATTCATCATCAAGTCTAACGCTTGCTCTTCAGTCATGCCTTTTACTTGGATACTGTAATCGAGAATAGTGTTACAGATCACGCGTAAATTCCATTTGTAGTACATGAGCCACATTTCAGGCTCAAAATCACCATAACCCTCTTCAAGCATCATACGTTCGGTATAGACAGCCCAGCCTTCAACCATGGCGCCATTACCAAACAGACTCTTGATAAGACTTGGGGACTCGTTGGAGTAGACTAGCTGAGTGTAGTGACCAGGAATAGCTTCGTGGATATTAAGCACTTGCAGGATCCAGTGATTATATTCACGTAAGTAACTCTCTGCTGAATCACTACTCATCCCATCGAGTGGAGTAACGTTATAATAGGTGTTTCCTGATTTTTCATATGGTCCAGGCGCACTGATCGATGCTCCCGCATAGCCTCTCATATAGGCAGGCGTTTCACGCACAACCAAAGGCTTATTCGGATCCAGCGTCACTAGGTTTTTCTCATTTACGAAAGCCACAAGTTCAGGGATCTGCGCTCGTACCTCATCAACAAAATCGTCCCGCTTAACATGCTTAGCCGATAGCTTATCAATAAGCGCCTTTATCGCTAGCTTGTCATCTTTAGGTTTTGGTGTATCAAAATACTTACCCCAGATTTTTGTCGTTATCTTTGCCATTTCAGCTTGGACACGGTTTTTATCATTTACGGCTTTTTCATAAAGGGCTTTGCCCGACATCCCAGCTTGAATATCGTAGGCAAACTTTTGCTCGTAAAGCTCAGCTCCAATACGGAAACTTCTCGCCCCTTGCTTGTCAAGTTTCGACTCTAAGGCCTTTAACCAGTCAAGGTGCTCATTTATAGCGATAGTCGCTTCATTAAATCGATTAGCAAATAGCGCCTTCTCTTGATTGGTTAATCCTGATTTAATCGCCTGATCGAGTAACTCATTTGAGAACACGGAAAACGCGCCCTTATTTTGCATAATGGCAAGTTGTGTGTGCTCAAGAGTGGGATCTTTAATATTTGCACGAGCAGCCGCATAATATGCGGGCACATTTTCCATTCTAAACATCACAGAACGAAGGCGTTCGTCTAAAGGAGCAAAGTCTTCATTAATTATCTGTGCAAAACCACCTGAAACATTGTAACGGGAAGGATCCCATTGCCAGGACTTAAAGGTCTCAATGTTCCACTTCATCTCAGCCAGTAGGTTCTCAATCAGTCGATAATCGGTCAACATGGTAGGGGTCATCAACTTAGGATCGAACTTTGCCAATTGTTGCTGCTGAGTCTGTACAAAGGTGAGGCTCGCCTGCCTCGTTTCGGCGTTAGGCACTTTTAGAACGCCGTCGTACTTGTGAAAGCCGCTGTATAGGGCCCATGTTGGGGATTCAACCCACAAGGCATCGATAAAACTAGTGCTAAATTGAGCAAATGCTGAATTTTGATCAGTAATCTCGACCGCTACGGGTTCTGTTGTTTGCTGACTTTGACAGGCCGTAAGGCCTAGCAGAGAAAGCGCTATCGCCAATGGCAGCGCGGCTCTTTTCATATTGTGATCCCTTAATTTGTTAGTTCGTGGTCTTTGCCACTTTTAATGCCCTCTCAGTAAATCATGTTCTGGTGATTTTTTCAGTAACTATGCTTATTTTGACAAGCTTTGTTACACAAGGAGGGCTTAATTTTATTATGGTTATCAAATCATAAGTGGCTTTGGGTCCACGATAAGATATCGGCGAAGCGATAATGCTCAAATTGCCCGAAACCGTTAAGCTGTCTCATTTTCAACTTGGTAAACATCGGGGTGGTCAATCCACAAAGAAATCGCGTAACTAAAACCGGGCTTGCGTGTACACCTAGTTTTTTTATCGCTTCGAGGCAGCACCCATTGAAGTCAAACTGACTCAAAGGTTTTAGCCCCGCGGCTACCGGCAATTTAGCCGTTTGCCCACTACATACGCTACAGTGACCACAAGGTCCGCTTAAGCGAGGATCGGCAAAGTATTGAGCCAGTTGTAAACTTAAGCAGGACTCACTATCAAAAAAATCCACCAGCTGATTAATACGGGTAATTTCGCTCTGCTCTTTGATACTAAAACGATTAAACAGTCTCGAAGCTAAAGAGTCATCAATATTGGTGCTAAATATTTCATAAACTTGAGTTAACTGCTTGCTTTGCAATTCGATAAGCTGTTTTTGATGCAAGTAATCTAAGGCTTTGATCGCTCTATCTCGGCTATGAGGCACTTTCTGCTCTAATGCCTCAAAGTTAGCGCTATACCAAAGCTTTGCCTTCTGTGAACTATCGAGCACGGCATTGATAAAGACTTGCCTATCAGGATCGAACTTTTCCAACATCTGCTCAACCGGACACAAGAGCTTAAAACGATATTCGGCAAAATAACTGTATTTTGGCTTGATGACCCGTAACATTTCTAAGTACACCAGTAACGTCTTTAAGCTCAAAATTCGAATATTCGATGCGCTAGACAATGGGTTAAGCATCAACTCCCACACTGAACTGGTTTGCGCTTCACGCTTTATTTCATCGATAACATGCTCTATCGCACTCAGTTCTGGAGTGTCACCATATACGAAGTTTTCTAAGACATTAAGGTTATCTCTATTGGCTAGTACCAGACAGTCGGAACTAAAACCATCACGCCCCGCACGCCCTATCTCTTGAGCATAGTTTTCTATGGACTTAGGAAGATCATAATGGGCGACAAAGCGAATATCACTCTTATCAATTCCCATTCCAAAAGCGATAGTGGCGACGATAATAGGCACCTCACCTGACATAAACTGTGCTTGAATCGATTTACGCTTATCGCTGTCCATGCCTGCATGATAAGCAAGTGCTGAGAACCCCTTCTTAATCAAAGCATTTGCAACAAACTCAGCCGTCTGCTGTAAGGTCACATAAACAATACCACTATGCTCTTTTCTCACCTCGAGCCAATCGCAGAGGTAATTTAGCTTATCTGGTGATGAGATCCCTACAGTTTGAAGATTTAGATTCGGACGATAAAAACCCGTTAAAGTGACGCATTGCTCAGCTATACCGAACTTTTTCCCCATATCCTCTATAACTTTAGGGGTCGCTGTCGCCGTTAGAAGCAATACTTGTGGGATCTGCAGTTGTCTCTGATAAGCAGGTAGTTTGAGATAATCAGGTCTAAAGTTATGTCCCCACTCTGAGATACAGTGCGCCTCATCGATGACTAGCATAGAGATAGGTACTGTTGAGATAAACCGCCTAAAACGTTCGTTATTAAGGCGCTCTACTGAGATCATTAAAATCTTAATCCGCCCAGAGGTTACCCCCTCAATAACCGCACTCGCCTGCTCATTGGTCTGAGTCGAGTCGATAGACGCGGCTGAAATGCCCTTTTTATTTAAAAACTGTAACTGATCGTCCATCAAGGCGAGTAGTGGTGATACCACAAGAGTTAAGTGTGGTAGGGCTAAGGCCGGCAATTGATAGCAAAGAGATTTACCTGAACCCGTAGGGAAAATAGCCGCAGCGCTTTGACCATTTAGAATATTTTGGACAACTTCTTCCTGTCCTTCACGAAACTGCTGAAAACCAAAATATTGGCTTAGCAACGCATGGGCGTTATCCATATATAATCCTGTATCATCTGATGTGTTAAAAAGAGGCTAAAATGGTTTGTAAAAAAATGGAGAACGGTTTATTTCTCCGAGTCAACTATGTCAACGGAACGGTTTTTTTCCAAACGGAAATAGGCTTTAACTGGGTTGTGATCTGAAGTTGAAGTGATAATAGATTCAGCCTTAATTAACTCTAATCCCCTATAAAAGATATGATCGAGATTATGGCCTAGGACACGAGTTCTAGAATCCACACTCGGTATTGCCTCGGTAAGATCTGCGCGCTTTGCCAGTTGTCTAACAGTATCGAAGCGTTCATCGCTCCAAGTATTCATGTCGCCAGCAAAAATAACAGGCCCTTGATGCCCTTTGATGGCCTCTTCCACGATCCGCAACTGAGCCTTGTATTCCTCTAAGCCGAAAGTAAAGTTAATACTATGTATGTTAGCCACCAACAGTTGGCTCTTATCGGATAAGGCGTAATAAGAGATCAACATAGACTTGGGGAAATTAATGTAAGGCTCTGGCTTTCTAAATACACAGCTGCTGGTTGCAGGTTCTCGCGTTAGATTCATCACACCAACAGGCTCATTCTCAAAACTGAATGCTTTAGCAAGCAGCATAGATAACTCTTGAGATTCAACGAATGAATTCAGCTCTGGGGTTAACTGAGCCTCCTGCAGCAAAAGCAGGTCTGAACGCTCAGCAAGTTGCTTTAACGTTTCATCCCACCCCTCACTTTTCTGCTTATAAAGATTCCAAGTGGTTACATCGAGTTTACCGTACCTATCGAGAGCGCCTTTGGCTGGTTGGCTGATACACTGAACATCTTGGCTAGCACCAATCTGATTAGTAACCAGTGCATCTTCAGTAGGGATCACCGATGCGTCATACACGTAAGCAACAACGGCGAGGGCTGCGATAAGCGCCAGAAATATAAGCTTGCGGATAATTTTTGCCATAATGGACTTATTCAACTCTGTACTTAGATTTAAAGTAATCTTTTCATTATAATAGCTTATTAGTGTTAGTCACATAATCATTCAATTAAGAGGTTAGTTAGCTCAAATCATCGTTTATCCGCTGATTTATGCGACTAAAGGTAAGACTATCAGACACAATATGTATGAATTTTATCAGCTACTCACCATAGCTGGCGTGTTTCTTTACTGGCTTATTATTGCAGGTATCAGTATTCGCGTAGTTGCAAAGCGGCGCTCTATTGGAGTTTCTTTAGCCTGGTTAATGATTATTTATATCGTGCCATTAGGTGGCGCCTTTGCCTATCTACTGTTTGGTGAATTAAATTTAGGTAAGAAGAGAGCGGTTCGCGCAGAGCTGATGTTTAAACCCTACGGTGAATGGTTTAAAAAACTCTATGAGTATCGGCAATATCGCCCTCATGTCGCGAGTCTATACGGCCAGTCGATCAGTGCCATTTGTGAAAAACAAGTTGGGATCCCTGCACTTGCCGATAACCATCTGACTCTGTGTAGTGAAACTTATGAGATCTTAGATAACTTAATTGAAGATATCGACAAGGCAAGTGAGACGATTCTACTCGAGTTCTATATCTGGCACCCCGGTGGGCGCGCCGATGATGTAGCTAACGCCCTCATCAATAGCGCTGCTCGAGGGGTGAAAGTACGCTTATTACTTGACGCTGCGGGCAGCAGGCACTTCTTCAAGAGCCATTGGCCAAAATTAATGAAAAAAAGTGGCATTCAGGTGATCAGTGCTCTCGAAGTGTCTCCTTTTCGTATGTTCTTTAGACGGCTAGATCTTAGACTTCATAGAAAGATCGTCGTCATCGATAATCAAATAGGTTATACCGGCTCAATGAATCTTGTCGACCCTAAGTATTTTAATCAAGATGCTGGCGTTGGCGAATGGATTGATGTGATGGTGCGGATCACCGGCACCTCAGTTCCAGTGCTTAATAGCATCCATGCCTGGGATTGGGAAGTGGAAACTAATGAGCGTTTCTTGCCTGAACAGCCAAAATGTTTGTCTCATGAGGACAGCGAGATCACAGACTTAGTTCAGGTGATCCCATCTGGGCCAGGTATGCGTGAAGAGGTGATCCATCGAGTGCTACTACAAAGCATTTACCAGGCCTCAAAAAGTATCGTTATCACTACGCCCTACTTTGTGCCAAGTGACAATCTACATATGGCACTGATCATTGCGGCGCAACGTAACGTTAAGGTCGACATTATCGTTCCTGATAAGAATGATTCATTAATGGTTGAATGGGCGAGTCGAGCATTTTTTAGTGAACTGTTAGAGGCGGGCGTTAATATTCATCGATTTAAAGGCGGTCTATTGCACACCAAATCTGTTGTCATCGACAGTAATCATTGCTTGATTGGCACAGTTAACTGGGACATGCGCAGTTTATGGCTCAACTTCGAAGTGACCCTTGCGGTTGATAACCTAGGCTTTACCAAAAAGCTTGAACAGGTACAGCAAGAGTATCTTAAAAATGCCGATAAGGTCTGCTTCGAGCAATGGCAAAAGCGTTCAATAGCCAGTCGCGGAGCCGAACGAATTTTCTATTTATTCAGCCCGTTACTCTAGTTCTTGCAATGATTCTTATATTCGCTGTTTTCTTTAGCCGCCAACGTAGCGATTCGTTGGCGCCACTATGGCCACAAAGCATGACTCTAATTGGATTGTTATGAACAAAGTTTTTATTATTGGACTACCACGAACTGGCACCACCAGTATCAGTGTAGCCATGTTAGATTATGGTTTTAAAGTTGCACACACAGCATACACACAACAGGCATTTAACCTAGCCGATATTGTCTCTGATGCCCCCTGCTTTAGCGACTATCAGCAACTAGATAAGCTATTTCCCGATGCTAAGTTTGTTTATCTAGAGCGAGAGCTATCTCTGTGGATCCCCTCTATGCAGATGCTGATCAACAAGATGAAAGTCGAGTTGGACTTAAAGACTGGGACATTTAACCCCGTGTTAAAGCGCAGCTTTAACCATACTTTTATGTTAGACAAAACTGATAATCCTGATGAACCAGCTCATTTAGAGAAATGTTATTTAGATCATAAACAACAAGTTCTCCATTATTTCGCCGATCGTGATGATTTTATTCGGATCAACATCAGTCATGAAGAGAGTCTAGGTCAATTACTTACTTTCCTTGGGCTAGAAGTCGATGGCAGCCCACAGTTTCCTCATCTAAACATAGGACGAAACGTGGCTTGCTGGGAAGAGCACAAACATCCAAATAAAGTTAATGCCAATAGTATAGGGCCGCTACGCAGAAAATTTTTCGATTATGCCGCTAAGCTTTAGCAAAAGCTCTGGCAACTAAATTCCGGCTTGAAAGGATAGTGCAAGAATTACAGACAGCAAAAAGCCCGTTATCTTTCGATAACGGGCTTTTCAGAATTTGGCGGTGAGCGAGAGATTCGAACTCTCGTTAGGTATTAACCTAAACACACTTTCCAGGCGTGCGCCTTCAGCCACTCAGCCAGCTCACCAAACTAATCAGTTTTACGTGGATAATCACCACGATTACCAAAAAATATCAATTAACGAATATTTGTCTGGCAACGGAGCGCTACTTTACTTAAAAGGCACAATTGCGTCAAGCCAAATTACCGTAATCTCAAACGTTTGCATAATTGCTAGCCAATTCCGCACAAAATAGTTAATGGATTAACTTAACTTGAATTTTTGCACCTCTTTCGACATCTCTGCCGTGTCCTCAACGAGTTTATCAGTTAGAACGCTTAGCTGATCTGCCACGCTGTGAGTTTGCAGATAGATCTCGCTAATTTTCTGCGCATTTCGATTCACTTCTTCAGCCACGGCCGTTTGCTCATGAGTCGATGCTGCGATCTGCTCGTTCATACTCTCGATAACACCAATATGATCGACTATTTTATCTAGTTCGCTACTGGCTCGGTTTGCTTCTACAACACTTTCGTTGGTCTGCTTAGTTCCACGCTCCATCGCCAATACCGCAGTGTTAGCACCACTACGTAAACGTTCAGTCATGGATTTAATATCACCCGTTGCCGTTTGTGCCCGCTGAGCGAGCCCACGAACCTCATCGGCGACGACGGCAAATCCTCTGCCTGACTCTCCGGCTCTAGCCGCTTCGATTGCAGCATTAAGAGCCAGTAGGTTTGTCTGGTCGGCAATACCACTGATCACATCTGACACAGTGACAATGCTTTGAATATCTTGCTCGAGTTGCTGCAATGCCTGTGCTGAATCACGAATATCACCCGCGAGTACACCAATGGCATCACTGGTACGCCCTACCTCGGCATTGCCCTCTTTAGCCTCAATATTCGCCTGAGTCGAGGCCTCTGATGCCCGCTCTGCATTGATAGCGATTTCGGCAACCGTGGCACTCATCTCTGTCATCGCAGAAGCAACCTGCTCAGCTTCGCCATGGCCAAGCTCTACATCTTGACGTAGTTGAGTAGAGTATTGCTCCATCTGAGAGACAGCAGTCAATAAAGAGGTCGAATTAATACGTACGTGTTCAATCACGCGCTCAAAGTCAGACATCATGTCATTAAAGGCCAGAGCCAACTCACCAAATTCATCTTTACTCTGTTGATCAATACGGATGCTAAGATCAAAGTTTGCCCTAGCTCGAGTGACACTGTTGTGCAAGTTGGCAACACTGCCATGAATATAGCGCAGTACAGAGATAGAGAGAGTCAGTACAATCCCTGCGCCGAACAGCAGTCCTAATAATGTGATGTAAAAACTTTGGCTGGCCGCCGATAAACGCTGCTTGGTCACATTGATAAGCTCGGTTGACAGCGCATGTTCAAATTCTCTTAATAACTCAATCCGTTGGGTGGACGTTTGAAACCAGGATTCAGCTTTCTGCGCTGCAATCTCAGAAGTTATCTGCTTAAAAGCGATGTTTCTATACTGGTTAACATCTTTAACTGCATTGGTATTTAACAGTGCTTGATAGTTTGTCTTACTTTGTTCATCGGCTAAGGCTAAGAAACGCTCTTGATAACTGGCCTGCTCTGCCACTAAGGTTACAAAGCGGCGATAGACATCTTCTTTAAACCCCATATTGCCAAAAGTTGAACTGAGTACTGCTCGCTCTATGCCTGCTCTCTCCTTCATTTGCAAATATGCCGAAAATGCTGCAGCTCTTATAGCTATCTCTTGGTTAGCGGCATTATTTGCCGTCAAGTCAACAATACTCAGTAATAGTGCATTAACCTGGGTGTAGAACTTTACCTCTTCGGCGACAGAAATAGATAAACCTTCAACACGAGTACGTATATCGGGGATCTGGCTAAGCAGGCTTTCTACTCGTGCAATTTGTGTCGCAAATGCAGTTGGGAGTTCATGGCTTTTAAGAAATTGCTGGTAACTGTTAAGCAAAGCGTCCGTTGCATCATGCTGCTGTGGAAGTTTCTGAGAAAACGATTGGCCTTGGGAGCCGATAAACCCAGCACTCATGCCTCGCTCTTTTTGGATTTCATGAACTAAGTTACTGTTGGTCACAGCCAATTCGCTTAACACCAAAACCTCAGTAAGCTCGCTCTTTAATTGGTATTGGGTTTTAGCGTAGAGACCACCGAAAATGACTGATGCAATGAGTGGCGGTAGGATAAGGACAAAAAACTTCTGCTTTAAGCTGAGATTAGCAATGATAGTCCGCTTCATATGTTAAACAACCCTGTTTAAATATTATTTTATTGTTGCAATAGCATAGTCGAAACCTACTGTAGGTAAATAGATTTCTTAAATTTTTTGAAAAAAAAGCCCGTATCAACGGGCTTTTTTTCTTTAAACTATAATAGTCACTCAATGCGCCAACTAAATGTAGGTGGCTATGATAAGAGTTAAGCTATTTACGCATTGCCTTTTACTTTCATATTCAGTGTCTGAGCAAAATTCAGCATTCTGTCTAATGGTTTTAACGCATCTAAGCGTAAACTATCATCGACAAATATCTCATGATGACTCGCATCTACGTTTTCTAACGCACTCTCGATAGCTTTTAAGCCATTCATCGCCATCCATGGGCAATGTGCACAACTCTTACAAGTCGCTCCATTACCACCCGTTGGTGCGGCAATTAAATTTTTATTAGGTGCAGCTTGCTGCATCTTATAGAAGATCCCTTTGTCGGTAGCCACGATAAAAGTATCATTATCCATGGTTTGCGCCGCTTTAATCAGCTGGCTTGTTGAGCCCACAGCATCGCCTAGCTCTACCACACTTGCAGGAGATTCTGGATGTACCAGTACAGCGGCATTTGGATGGATCTTTTTCAGCTCACGTAAAGCTTTGGCTTGGAATTCATCATGAACGATACATTCGCCTTGCCACATCAACATCTCGGCACCGGTTTGCTTGGCGATATAGCTGCCTAAATGACGATCTGGTCCCCAGATAATCTTTTTATCTTCACTGTCTAGGTGCTCAACGATTTCAAGGGCAATGCTCGATGTAACCACCCAGTCGGCTCTGGCTTTTACCGCCGCTGAAGTATTGGCATATACGACTACCGTGTGATCTGGGTGCGCATCGCAGAACTCACTGAATGTCTCGATTGGGCAACCTATATCTAAAGAACAGGTCGCTTCGAGCGTCGGCATCAAGATAGTCTTCTCAGGACTTAAAATTTTTGCGGTTTCGCCCATAAATTTAACGCCAGCGACGATTAACGTCTTTGCTGGGTGATCACGACCAAAACGCGCCATCTCTAACGAGTCAGAAACACAGCCTCCCGTTTCTTCGGCTAAGGCTTGGATCTCTGGGTCGGTATAGTAGTGCGCCACAAGCACGGCATCTTTATCTTTTAAAAGCTGCTTAATTTTTGCTTTTGATTCGGCTTTTTCTCGCTCAGATAAAGGAGCTGGCTTTGGTGGAAAAGGGTAATCAATATTTTCGATAATTGGGGCGAATGCGCTCATAGTACAACCAACGGGCAATAACAGATTAGCGGAATTATACGGAATACTTCACAAATTTAAAACTCTTATAGCGACGCTGCCAATAAAAAAGGCGCTATTTCTAGCGCCTTTGAAGGAGTCCTATATCGATTACTGCATCGCTAACAACATCTCTTGCGGCTGCTCAAGGTACAGCTTCCACAGATTACAGAAGCGTGCAATGGTGCCGCCGTCGATAACACGATGATCCCCAGACCAGCTCACCTGCATAATCTTGCGTGCTTCAACTTCGCCTTTGTCGTTAAAACGTGGCAGAACTTGCAATTTACCTAAGGCAACAATCGCAACTTCAGGTTTATTGATGATAGGCGTGGCCACCGTACCACCCAAGGCGCCAATATTTGAAATGGAGATACTTCCTCCTTTCAAATCATTCGGCGATACGCGGCCGCTTCTCGCAGCGGTGGTTAGACGAGTGATCTCAGCAGCGATTTGCAAGATTGTTTTATCTTGCACATCTTTGACGTTAGGCACGAGTAAGCCGACCTTAGAGTCAACAGCCATGCCGATATTGTGGCTCGCCAAATAGGTCTGCTCGGTGCAATCGCCGTTCACACGGCTATTCATATCTGGGAACTGTGATAGCGCCAGTGACATAGACTTCATGAAGAAAGGCATCATGGTGAGTTTAAGCTCATCGGTCGAATACTTTTTCTTCACGCTTTCACGAAGTGCGACTAATTCAGTTAAATCAAATTCTTCACAGTAGGTGAAATGCGGAATCGTCGAAACCGATTCGCTCATCATCTTCGCCATGACCGCACGAACGCCTTTTATCGGCTCCACCCTATCGGCTTGGCGATGGCTTGGTTGCTCAATAACAGCTGCAGGATTTGAAACTGCAGGAGCTGCAACAGACTTTTGCGTTACCGAGATATTTGACTGGCCACCATTGGCATGATGACGTTCAACATCTTCTTTATAGACGCGGCCATTTTTACCTGAACCCGAAATTGTTGAAATATCGAGATCCAATGAGCGCGCTAAGCGGCGAACTGCTGGACTTGCTAAGGCTTTTCCTTGTGGCGTTGCCTCGAGAGATTGACTCGATGAACCAGACTCTGGAATTAGAGGAGACGCTGCTTGCAGCTCTCCAGCTCCAACCTCGGCCTCGACTTCAATGGCAAACAGCGGAGCGTGCACTTTTGCAAGCTGCCCCTTACGAACACGCAGCTTTACAATTTTGCCGTTTTTAATCGCCGGTATCTGCACTAAAGCCTTATCAGTCATGACATCGGCTATCGGCTGATCTTCAACAACGGTATCACCTTCGCTCACTAGCCACTCGACCAACTCACACTCAACGATCCCTTCGCCAATATCGGGGAGTAAAAACTCTTCGATAGTCGTGCCAGGCGTTACGCTCTGCGAGATTTGATTATCTGAACCAGACTCTGATTCGACCTCAGAGATAGCGGCGTCTTCAGTCGCTGTATTTTGAGAAGCCGTAGCTTGACCGCCAGTGTCAGCTTCGCCTTCAACATCCACCGAGTAAAGCGGCGCGTGCACCTTAGCAATCTCGCCCTTAGCGTAATAGAGCTTAGTGATCACTCCTGCATTTGGTGCTGGAATTTGTACTAAGGCCTTATCGGTCATGACATCGGCGATAGGTTGATCTTCAACAACACTGTCACCCTCTTGTACTAACCATTCAACCAGCTCACATTCGACAACGCCTTCGCCGATATCCGGAAGGATAAATTCTTTAATCATGGCTGGCTCCTAAAATTTTACCGAAGCTTTAATCGCTTCAAACGTCTTTAACGCATCTGGCATATATTCTTTTTCGTGGATCAAAGGATACGGCGTATCTAGACCACACACTCGCGCTATCGGCGACTCAAGATATAAGAAACACTCTTCTTGAATTGTCGCGGCGATCTCACCGGCAAAGCCACCCGTTAACGGCGCCTCATGATTGATCAATAGACGCCCAGTCTTTTTAACCGATGCTGCTACCGTGTCAACATCCCATGGGGACAAGGTTCTTAAATCGATAATTTCACAGGAGATCCCTTTCTTCGCTGCCATCTCTGCGGCGTTTTCTAAGATTTCCATCTGTGCGCCCCAGCCAAGTAAGGTGATGTCTGTACCTTGTTTGATAACTTCGGCTTTACCGAGTTCGATAACATGGTCGCCCTCAGGCACTTCACCCACCGATGCACGGTATAAGCGCTTTGGCTCAAAAAATATCACCGGGTTTTTATCACGAATAGAGGCGATTAACAGCCCTTTTGCCTGCTCAGGGTTACGTGGAACGACAACTTTGAGACCCGGTGTTTGGGTAAAATAGGCTTCTGGTGATTGCGAGTGATAATGACCACCTGCAATACCGCCGCCGTAAGGTGTTCTAAAAGTAAGGCCGCCAACATTAAACTCGTTACCGCTGCGGTAACGGAACTTGGCACTCTCATTCACTATCTGATCGATGGCAGGAAAGATATAATCGGCAAACTGAATTTCAGCCACCGCCGTCATGCCGTTCGAGGCTAAGCCATTGGCGAAACCGGCAATGCCCTGCTCGGTTAACGGTGTATTGAAGCAACGCTCACGGCCAAACTTTTCCTGTAGGCCCGAAGTTGCTCTAAATACCCCACCAAAGTGGCCGACGTCTTCGCCGAACACCATCATTTTTTTATCCGCTTCCATTTCCGAGCTTAGGGCTTGGTTAATGGCTTGCAACATATTCATCTGAGCCACGGCTTATACTCTCCCTGCACTTTTTGGATACGATTCTGGATACTTCTTAACATGGTTTTTTAAGTCAGCTAGCTGCTTCTTCAGAATTGGGGTTGGTGTGTCATATACATCTTCGATAATGTTATCGATATGAGGAGTTGGAATTTTTTCAGCAACCTTAAGCTCAGATAGCACCTCTTCACGGTACTTAACATAGAGATCGGCATCGCGCTGCTCATTCATCCAGCCCTTATTGATCATCCATAGCTTGAAACGTTTAACTGGATCATGCTGCTGCCATTTTGCCTCTTCATCTTTCGAGCGATAGCCAGAAGGATCATCAGATGATGAATGAGCACCTAATCGATAAGTCATGGCTTCAATCAAAACAGGGGCATTATTGTCTAACGCATAGGCGCGAGCCTGTTGAGTTGCCGCTAATACTGCCAACATGTCGTTACCATCGACACGAATGGTATGCATGCCATAGCCCACACCGCGGCTAGCAATACCGTTACCTTTAAACTGTTCATCAGTAGGTGTTGAGATGGCGTAACCGTTATTACGGCAAAAGAAAATAACTGGAGAATTGAGCACTGCTGCCATATTTAGACCGGCGTGAAAATCGCCTTCTGAGGCTGCGCCTTCACCAAAATAACAGATTGCTACATTACGCTTACCCTGCATTTTTAGGCTATATGCAACACCTGTAGCTTGAGGGATCTGTGTGGCAAGCGGAGATGAAATAGTTTGATAGTTAAGCGCTTCACTGCCGTAATGGATCGGCATCTGGCGGCCCTTGCCAAAATCTTTTTCATTACTGAACATCTGATTCATAAACTGCTCAGTGGTAAATCCGCGGTAACGAATCGCAGCATGTTCACGGTACTGAGCCAAGATCACATCACCATCATCGAGTGCTGCAGTGCTGCCTATTATCGACGCCTCTTCACCAGTACAGGTCATATAAAAGCTAATACGACCTTGACGCTGCGCCCCCAACATACGCTCGTCTAATACACGGGTAAATACGCAGGTATCATGGATTTTAGCCGCTAAAGCTTCATCGATAACGGGTAATACGGCCTCTTCATAAGCGGTACCGTCCGCTTGGAGAATTTTTAAAATGGGGATCGCGAGTGAGTCTTTATCTAAAAAGCTCACGCGATGGACTGTTTCAGCATTCGTTGTTGCGTTGCTCATAATGTGCTCTTGTTATTGAGGGTGCCGTTAAACGATAAATACAGCACCATTCTATTTTAATACGCGGGAAGAACATTACGTTAACGTAAACTAACTCTCAATACTTCCCATCATTGAAACGACAACTAAGCATCTCTGTGCATGTATATATTGGTTTACATGCACAGTTATTCAGTTCGAATCTAGTCTAAACGACTTTCATCTGCGGACTTTAAACATAAGACTGTCCGCTGCCCTACTGGCACCTTAGCATTGGGGAATACAATGGATTCAAACTCATGCTCAACTTTCACCTCAAAACCGCCCTCTTTCGCTAAAGTGTAGCCTCTAGGGAAAGCGGTAAAGTTTTCGACATCGTTGGTGAAAGTAAATTCAAAGTCGTCGTATCGTTTGTTTACCGAACGACAAACTTGATAAAGGTTTAAACGCTTCATATCAAAACTTGGTAATTTAAGCTCTTCGCCACACATCAATAGAGTTAGCATCTCTTTCATCGCGATAAAACGAGTCATATCATTTTGTCCCATAGGGAACACTTTACCTAGTTCGATAGTAAAGGCATCTGCATGATAATTTTCAGAAGAGAAATAACTAAAGGTCGTGGTTGGCTCATGGTGGAATAAAATGGTATTCACGCCGCAGGATTCGAGAAACATAATCTGTTCTTTGCTGTACTTTCTATTACCACGATAGGGGTAAATAGCAAACTTCTCATGCTTAGAGGCCCGAATTGCAGTATGTAAATCGTAATGCATTCGATGACGCTCTCCCGAATGGGCGCTGAAAAACTTGTCGACATATTGCTCAAGCTTTTGTGCTCTCACTCGCTCAGGGTTACAAAGCCCCTCTCCACGTGAATGAGCACCATTAAATAACCGATTAAGGTTTTCATCGATAAAACGTGTGCCATTATGAATGGCGGGAGGATTACCGATAAGAAATAATACTCTTTGCTTGAGAACAAGTTGTTCATCAAGTAATTGTGTCATTAGGTCGTTACACAATTCAATAGGCGCAGTCTCATTACCGTGAACGGCACAAGATAAGACGAGATCTTTAGTGTGTTTAACGCCTAAAGGCTCGAACATGATAACGCCTGTATCCCAAACCTCTACATGGACTTGGTTAGCAAGATCAAATTCAAAACTTTCTGTTAAGTATTGTGGATGCGCGAGGGTTAACGCTAAAAAGTCCTTAGACTGTTTCAATTGTTGAAACACAAACTACTCCTTATTATTCATGTCAGCTTTATTTGGCAGAAATTTCAAATACCACGGGTATTTGTAACACCTAGCTTCGCTAATTCTGTCAGCGATAGTAGCATATTTGACAGCTGTATCTCGTAGCCTTTTTAGCCCCTGTAGTACAACAAATCATCAGCTATGCGCTTTTTTACTTGCGCAAACCTAAAAAATAAAACAAGATAAAGACATCTAGCCATCCAAACGGCTATTTGTGATAATTTATTGAGGAGACAGTAATGGCATTGGCAACATTCGGCGCAGGGTGTTTTTGGGGAGTTGAATACTTTTTCAGAGAAGTTGAAGGTGTCATTGACTGTACGTGCGGATATATGGGCGGCAAAGACAGCTACACCCGCTACGCAGAAGTCAAAACGGGTACCACTGGTCACGCAGAGGTTGTGCAAGTGGAGTACGACCCTAACATTGTGAGTTACCAACGCTTACTGGAGGTTTTTTGGCAGAACCACAATCCCACCACATTGAATCAACAAGGTGGTGATATTGGTAGCCAGTATAGAAGCGCTGTTTTTTTTCATGATAAACAACAGAAGCATCAGGCCGAAGTTGCCAAATTAGCACTCATCAAAAGTGCAAAATGGGGCTCACGCCAGATAGTCACTGAAGTTGTACCTTGTCAGCAGTTTCATCAGGCTGAAGCGTATCATCAAGATTACTTAGCTAAAAATGAATTGCCTAGCTGTCATATCAGTTATTAACACCGATAAACAACGAGTCATAATTGATATTACGTACTCATTTATATAAAGCGCAAAGAAAAGCACTCAAGGTTCCATAATGAAACTCATGACTGTGTGCAGGAACTACATTTGCCTGTTTATCAACTTTAGCCATTAAAAAATCATCACAAGAGTTATCGTTATTCAATTTGAGTAATAAAGGTTTGCTCGTCATCCACAAAAGCCACAAAGCCGCCGTGATAGATAAATACCCGACCACGCCCCTCAACTAGGCAGGCAAGCTGTGGGTGCAAATCTTCTTCGTTATCCTTACTTTGATAAATGCCGGTATCGGTGATTACGCCGCTGAGGGTAGGCAAATATCCATAAGTGCGCTTGGCTTGAGCAATCAGGTTCAATTCGCTGGCGGTAGAGAAGCAAAATGGGATCCCACCGGCTTCTTCGATAAATAAAGTTTTCAGTTCTTCAAAAGCTGTAATCACCAGCCAGTCGATGCCGTTAACATGATGGATATACATAGAGTTTCTCGGTAATTCTGATGCGGAGATTCTATCACTATCAGAGCAAGAACGTAGTAGAGATTTAGTTGCTAAAGGCAGTAATTCTGTGCCATTTCCGGACATTCACTAGGCAACTTGAAACTCACTTTGGCCCCAAAGTGAGTTAGCCTTCGAATGAAGGTTGGTTACATTATCTTTGGTATCGTTGCTATGGGATAGCCCGTTTGAACTTGTAGCTAAGTAGTTATCAATCGCCTCCTGCGGGGTATGTGCAGACACTGCTGAAGCGCGCCGCTAGTACGTCCTTGTAGGCTCAACGAAAACATCCCTGTTTCCGACGGCTTCAGCCGTATCTACACTCGATAATTGGTGTACTCATTGGGCGTAGTGGTTTGAAATCTAGCTTAGAAGAACTACGTTTTTGTACAGTTACATCGTACTGGTTAGGGTTTTATAGCTCACTTTAATAGCAGTGATGCACATGTACCCTTGGGTATGTAAGAGGTAATGCCAAAAAATCATAAAGATATATTTGTGCATTCTCGTTTTTTGCGGGATAACAGGCGAGCGCACTTTTACCAGAGGCGTATTGGATACAATTATTAATAATGACGTTTGATGCATTGTTAATAATTGAGTTTTATTGAATAATGTAGTGCGTATTTTTCCGACAATCATCGACAAAACGCGCGAGCGTCATATTAAAATGTTAGGTCTAGGTAACAATGAACCAAACTACAATAAAGATTCTAAACGATCTAAAAGTCTCAATTGATGAGGCTGTTAGACACTGGGAGATCTGGTGGGAGCTTGGTTATTCTGGAAATCGTACAGAGTTTAAGTCTGAATTTGATTCTGAGGACTATAACTACTATTTACACGCTTCATATGAAGCTCACAGCTTATCAATGTTTTTGGCGTTAGGGCGCATTTTTGATCCAGATAGTCGCTCATCAAGCATTCGGGCTCTAAAAGCCAATTTAAGTGAAAATGGCACAAACAAGCCTCTGATTTGATCAATGAAAATCTTAAACTCCATGAGGATAGTGTCAGAAAACTGCTAGATATCCGGAGTAAAATAGTCGCTCACATAGATACAACCTATACTGACAAATCCGTTTTGAAAGCCAATTCCATTAGCCCAAACGATATAAGAGATCTGATTTTAACGGTACGCGAATCTTACTATATGGTACTCCGTTACCTATCATTGAATACGCAACAACACCCTGATGGTGCGTTTGCGGAGTCAACTCTAAAAGTCCTAAGGAAATTAAAGACCTAACAAAAGCATGAACGGGACGTTTACTCGTGTCGCATTTTGTAAAAGTCGGTGATTTGGACGATTCAATCAGTTTGGGCTAGTAAACGCCCGTTATGCTAACGTTACCGCATACTTGATTGTCATACTTCCCTAATACCAATCATTACTTCCAGAGCTTTAGCTCTAACGCGTTTCTGTCCAAAAATGAATTTGTAACATCTGAATCCGCTAATTCGGATAGGTGAATAGTCAGATGTCAGTGTGGCTGTGGGCTTCGGTTTCAAGGATGAAACCGCAGAGGGGCCAAGGACGGCTTTATAGCATCCCACAGAAGTAGCGACATCTGAAATTACTGCTCATTATTGGCTTTCTTCGTGTCCTCAGTGTTCCAATAACATCCGTGTTTAACGGCCAGTTAGCGATTCCTAGCTCTTGCTTATTAGCACATTCACCATATTCGCCGTGGTGAATCGCTTTAATCCAAATATAAGCTGCGTGCCTTACTATTTGATAAATCAAACAGGCTAATCGGTAAGAGGCTGTTACTGCGTGCCGCTTGAGTTAAAGCCCATTGATGCGTAATGGGCTTTAATATATCAAGAACAAACTTGGCAAGTTCGGCTCCAGCATCACATTCTGCGTATGGTGCTACTAGGGAGCGGCCGCTACAGCTCAAATCGAAGCTTCCCTATTGCTATAGGTAATACAGAGTTACTTAGCTAATTGAACGGTATCCACATCAATCGTTGAATAAGACCAACCGCTATCAATTTCACCTTGAATTACCACTTTAGTTTCAGGTGTTGCTTCGACGCCGTTCCAATCATGATCGTCAATCTCAATGATGATCTCACCAGTATCATCCCTGAACGTATACTCTTCATCACCTAAGCCTGACACTATATAGCCCGTTAATGTCACAGGAGTATCATCTTTCGCTTCTAAAGCCACTGCAACAGTCTGAACCTTTACGTTACTCGGACCAATAAATCCGCCTTTTTGCTCATGAGCTTGAGCTGCGAACGCACTTGATGATGATAATATCAATGCACTTACTAATAATACGTTTTTCATGTCATTACTTCCTCTATGAATTAATACTGTAGTACATACTAATTTTAATGCTGTATTTAATATCAACACCATAGCGGACACGCCGTGAAGAAAGTGTGAATTCTGGTTTTGGATATAAACTAATTACTTGTTCCGCCACAAAATATGAGTTTTATCTACAGAGCATTCTTGAGCTAAAAGTGGCTAAGAAATCGATTCGAACAGGAACAACACTGCGACAGTAATACCCAATAAAAAAACCTGCCCAGTTATTTACTGCGGCAGGTTTCATATTTACGGTTTTACCTTACTCTTACAGCGCGATAGCAAGCTCCGCACCTTGACGAATAGCGCGCTTGGCATCGAGTTCGGCAGCCACATCGACACCGCCAATAAGGTGAACTGGAATGCCTGTAGACTTCATCTCATCAACAAGTTCGGTATTTGATACTTGCCCAGCACATAAGATGACATTATCGACATCCAATACCTCGCTTTTACCATCGATGCTAATGTGTAGGCCTAGCTGGTCGAATTTCTCGTAGCTAACGCCTGTTTTCATTATTACATGATGCTGCTTCAGCACCGATCGATGGATCCAACCGGTGGTTTTGCCAAGCCCCTTGCCCATCTTGGTCGATTTACGCTGTAGCAGATACACTTGTCTGTGTTTATCTTCAGTAACTGGGACTGTGAGTCCACCAGGCTCTTTATAGTCTTTATCTATCCCCCACTGCTTTAACCAGCGATTAAGATCCAGTGTTGAAGACTCAGACTCACACAGGAAGTGAGCCATATCAAAACCTATGCCTCCCGCACCGATTAACGCGACCTTCTGACCAATTTCGACTTCGCCATTGAGCACCTTCTGGTAATCAACCACCTTAGGGTTATCGAAACCAGGTAACTCAATAGGTCTTGGTTTTACACCACTAGACATAACGATTTCATCAAACTTCTCATCACGTACCACACTGGCATCGAGACGAGTGTTTAAGCGAAGTTCCACCTTATGTAGCTTAATCTGATTAAGGAAGTATCGAATTGTTTCGTTAAACTCTTCTTTCCCCGGGATCTTACGAGCTAGGTTAAACTGACCACCAACTTCAGCTTTCGCTTCAAATAACACCACTTCATGGCCACGACTCGCCGCATAAATAGAAAATGCCATACCGGCTGGACCAGCGCCCATAACCGCAATACGCTTCTTCTTTTGTACCGGCGTGAAGTTAAGCTCGGTTTCATAACAAGCTCTAGGGTTAACAAGACAAGTTGCACGTTTAAGGGCAAAACTATGGTCCAAGCAGGCTTGGTTACAACCAATACAGGTATTAATCAGTTCAGGTGTATTGGCAGCTGCTTTATTGACAAACTCGGCATCAGCAAGGAAAGGCCTCGCCATCGACACCATGTCGGCCTGACCCGATGAGATAATGTGCTCGGCTATTTCAGGTGTGTTAATTCGGTTAGTGGCAATAAGCGGAATTGACATCTCTTTCATCAAACGCTCAGTCACCCAAGCAAAGGCGCCGCGCGGTACGCTCGTGGCAATGGTCGGTACACGAGCCTCATGCCAACCAATACCTGTGTTGATAATGGTCACGCCAGCTTGTTCTAGCCATTTAGCCAGCTGCACCACCTCTTCCCAAGTCGAACCGTTATCGACAAGATCTAACATAGATAATCTAAAAATAATGATAAAGTCAGAGCCGACTTTTTCTCGAATTTTTTTAACAATTTCGATCGGGAATTGGGCACGATTTTCAAAAGCCCCGCCCCACTTATCGGTACGTTTATTAGTACGAGAGCTGATAAACTGGTTTATCAAGTAACCTTCGCTTCCCATCACCTCTACACCATCATAACCCGCCTTTTTTGCTAGAGCTGCGCTGGTGGCATAATCTTTGATTGTCCCGTTAACCTGTCTTGCAGACATAGCCGATGGTGTAAATGGGGTAATAGGCGATTTAATCTTACTCGGTGCACTAGAGAAAGGATGGTAGCCGTAGCGACCGGCATGCAAGAGTTGCATACAAATTTTGCCGCCAGCCTCATGCACGGCTTGAGTCACTTTGGTATGTTTCTTAACCTGCCACGGAAAACTAAGTTGGCAGGCATTAGGTGCTAAACGCCCCCGTAGGTTTGGCGATATGCCACCTGTCACAATAAGACCTACGCCACCTAATGCGCGCTCTTTATAAAACGCTGCCAGTTTCTCAAAGCCGCCCTTTTCTTCTTCCAAACCTGTATGCATTGAGCCCATCAATACTCGGTTTTTTAACTGGGTAAATCCCAGATCTAAGGGTTCTAATAAATGCGGAAACGACATTCAAACATCCTTTTTAAACAAGTGATTTAATCCAGCATACCCTGTGTAAACAATAACCTCAATAAGTGTATGAATAGATTCCTTTACAATTGAGTTTTCCTTTCATGACGGTTTTCAGTTAGCATTATGCCAACTAAGCTAGAAAGGAGTGGCTAATGCCCACTAAACCCTCAATTTTTAAAAGGATATTCCTCCTTATTTGGAATACCGTTAATGGATTAAGAAAGCTTTTCCTTAATCTTATCTTCTTCGGTGTCATTGCCCTTATCATCGTAAGTCTTAGCACCGACGATGGTGTAGAAGTTGAAAATGGTGCCGCACTGGTGCTCAATCTATCTGGCACAATTGTTGACCAAAAACGTCAAGTCGATCCTATCGAAGCGGCGATGAAAAGTGGCAATGAAGCCGATGGAAGCGGCGAAATTTTACTTTCTGATGTGCTATACGTGATAGATAACGCTGCTTCTGATGAACGTATTAGTCAACTGGTATTAGATTTAGGCATGTTGCGCGGTACAGGTATAAGCAAGCTGCAATCTATTGGTAACGCGATTGATTCATTCAAGGCCACTGGCAAAACTGTTGTCGCCAATGGCAATTGGTATGGTCAAAATCACTATTTTCTTGCGAGCTTTGCAGACAAAGTCTATCTAAACCCTCAAGGGAGTGTCGAAATTGAAGGTCTGGGCCGCTATCGTCTCTATTTTAAATCTGCATTAGAGAAGCTTAAGATCAATGCTCACGTGTTTAGAGTCGGTACTTTCAAGTCTGCGGTAGAACCTTTTATTCGTGATGATATGTCTGATGAAGCTAAAGAAGCTAACTTAGTACTATTAAACGATTTATGGCGAAGCTACGCTGACACAGTTGCGGCTAACCGTGGCATTAATAGCAACGACTTATCCCTAAGTGCCGATGATTACCTCGCCCAGCTTGATAAAGCGGACGGTAAGTCGGCTGATATGGCTGTTAATATGAAATGGGTCGATGGTCTTAAGTCTGCTGAAGAGTTTAGGCTTTCGATGGTGGATGCCGTCGGCAAGTCTAGCGATGGTAACAGCTACAAACATATCGATTTTTATGATTATCTGTCTGTGACTCAAGCTCATCCTTCATTATCCTTAAACGATCAAGTTGGCATCATTGTCGCAAAGGGTAATATCTTAAATGGTTCACAGCCTGCCGGACAAATTGGTGGCGACAGTACATCTGAGCTACTTCGAAAAGCCCGTTTCGATGATTCGATAAAAGCGGTTGTACTCAGAGTCGACAGCCCAGGTGGTAGTGCCTTTGCTTCCGAGCAGATCAGACAAGAAGTCCTTGCACTTAAGGCGGCTAACAAGCCTGTCGTTGTCAGCATGGGCAGCTACGCTGCATCGGGTGGATACTGGATCTCTGCCAGTGCAGACTATATTTATGCAACGCCAACAACGCTCACTGGCTCAATTGGGATCTTCGGTATGATCACTACCTTTGAAGACTCATTAGCAAGCATTGGGGTTCATACAGATGGTGTCGGTACTTCTGAGTGGGCAGGCTTCTCTGTGACTAAAGGCCTTTCACCTCAGATCCAAGCTGTCATTCAGCGCCATATTGAACGTGGATACTACGACTTTATCTCGTTAGTCGCTAAAGAGCGTGATATGAGCTTAGATCAGGTTGATAGCATCGCTCAGGGTCGAGTGTGGACCGGTCGTAAGGCATTAGAGCTAGGACTCGTCGATGGTTTAGGTGAGTTGCAAGATGCGGTAACCAAGGCTGCTGAAATGGCTTCTCTCGATACCTTTGATACCGAGGTGATTGAGAGAGAGTTGTCTCCACAAGAGCAATTCATTCAAGAGATGTTCGCTACGGCTTCGAGCCATCTACCACCGAGCGTCACTCAATCGAGCCTACTTGAAACCATCCTTAGTCAATGGTCTGGTGTGGTTGAAGAGTTTAAAGCTTTCGATGATCCAAATGGTGTTTATCTTTATTGCGATACCTGTAACTTTTAATTACTAATTAAGGTTACAGTTAACAAAATATGCCCGGCAAATGCTGGGCATATTTATTTTCAAATCCACTCTCCTACACCAAATGCTACCAACCACGCTAAAAAGCGTACTTATAGCAAACTTGCTACATATGGTTTCATCTCTTCAACCTCAGTATCAGAGGATTTAACTACCGAGTTGAACAACACAATATTTTAGTGTGCCTTACTTAGGATTATTGAGCCATATAGCCTGCATCTACTGTCACTTTGGGTATATAATCCATGCACCCTGCTTTAATCCAGAACTAAAAAACAAAATCCAATGACAAAACGATCTATCTATGTAGCCTACACTGGCGGTACAATCGGTATGCAAAAAACCGATCATGGTTTCGCACCTGTTGCAAATTTCCTCACAGGCTGCGTTAAAGCTATGCCTGAGTTTTATCATGACGAAATGCCAGACTTTGTCATTAATGAATATTCGCCTCTTATCGACTCTGCGAATATGAAACCAACCGATTGGCAAATGATTGCCAATGATATTAAAGCAAAATACGATCAGTATGATGGTTTCGTTATTCTCCATGGTACCGACACCATGGCTTTCACCGCATCAGCGCTCTCTTTTATGCTACAAGGCTTACAAAAGCCTGTCATCGTAACCGGTTCGCAAATCCCTCTTGCCCAATTGCGTTCAGATGGACAAACCAATTTACTCAACGCCTTGTATATCGCGGCCAACTATCCAGTTGCCGAAGTTTGCCTATTCTTTAATAACAAACTCTTTAGAGGTAACCGCACCACCAAGGTCCATGCCGATGGCTTCAATGCCTTTGCATCACCGAACTTCCCGCTTCTATTAGAGGCTGGCATTAAAATTCGCTGGCATGCAGGTAAACGCGCAAAGTTTGATCCAAAGCTTGAGCTTCAGGTCGCCAAAATTAGCCCGCAACCTATCGGTGTTGTAACGCTTTATCCAGGGATCAACACAGAGATCTTTGAGAACATATTGCTTCAACCCGTTAAAGCACTCATCTTACTGACTTTTGGTGTCGGCAATGCACCACAAACACCCGAGCTGTTAAAAACCCTCAAGCAAGCTCATGAGCGCGGCATTGTCATAGTTAACCTCACTCAGTGCTTGCAGGGGCGGGTTAATATGGATGGCTACGCCACAGGTAACGCACTTGCCGAAGCAGGAGTTACCAGTGGTTACGATATGACAACAGAGGCTACACTGACTAAATTGCACTATTTATTGTCTACCGACATGACCCCTGATGAGATCCGCGCTGCGATGAAGGTTTCTATTGCAGGTGAGTTAACCGCCGACTAGCCAAATAGTGTCAGGCCGTGACAGCATAAAAGAAAGCCCAAGCATTTTGCCTGGGCTTTTTTGTTAGCGATGTTTATCTTATACCAATCAGTATAAGAAGTTGATCTACTCAGAGCGTTTTTTGGCAAACTAATTCAAGGTGAATAACTGACAGAATGGTTGTTCCCTTGTGAAGTTGTTCAACGTAGAAGTAGGCAGCCAAAAACGCTCCAGAATGGCGAGTTTTAGCGGCTCTGATACTGTGTTAACGAGCTTAAACGTAGAATAACTATGCTCTTCACTCGTTGCCTTGCCTCAGTGCCGCTAAACTCTCGCTGAGCGACCAAATCTTTATACTGATTGGTATTAATTATAGGTCCTGTTCTTTAAATTCAGCTATCGCCTCACCTTTAAATTGCTTTTTAAGCTCTGACTTAGATAACTCATTGACCTGGCCAGTACTATTGATAGTGAAATGATCGGTCTGATTGAGTTTTCGCGCTTGATAGAGCATCACCACTTGTTGAGTCGATGCACGCTGCTTGTCAGTCAATACACTACCATCTTCCCACTTACCCAGTTCAACAGCGCTTAAAAGACGCTGATACACTTCACTAGGCATGTCATCGATGACTTTATTTATATCGGTCATACTTTCTTCCGTTTATGCAGAACGATCTGTATTCGAGTAATTAAGTAGCCAACGAAGCCCAGTGAAAATGCACCTACCGCAACATACGATCGTGCACCTTCGGCAGGCTCACCGCCCCAAAACCAAGTCACTACACCACCAATAAACAAGGTTAACGCTAAAAAGCTTTGATTCATTAACTGATTCGATCGCTTGATGTGGCTAATCACTCTCAAGTTCTCATTATCAGCTGAGATACTCGCCTTACAATAAGAGCACTGCTTTGCCTTACTCGAAATGCGTTTGTTACAGCTAGGACAATCAACTAAAGCCATTGGCTACCTCTTAGCTCTTTGTTTACATCTTAAGGTTACGTCTTAAGTTGACCACTTGGTCTTACTTAAGTTTATCAACTACTGCGTTCATCGCAATTAATGACGCTTCACCAAGATAGATACAGCGCTCTGGTGACCAGCCTGCCATTAAGTCAGGCATATTGGCATTATCTTTAAATGGCATTTCTAGGGTGTTTGAGAGACAACCAAAAGTATGAGCAACCCAGTTAGACGCTACGGTTAGATTTGCTTGGCCTGGCTCGTCTTTATCGTAACCAAAATCATCCTGAAAATCAGGGCTTGCCATCAATAATGCATCAACAAACGCTTGTTGACGTGCGGCGTCTTTCTCTGTGAAAGCCGGTACACCTTCGCAACCCGCTAAGAAGACATACGGTAAGCCTTCATCTCCGTGCACATCATAGAAAAGATCAACGCCAGTCTCTTTCATCTTATTAACCACATATAGAACTTCAGGGCTCTTCTCAAGAGAAGGCGTTTTCCATTCACGGTTAAGGTTTGTACCGACTGCGTTAGTACGCAGATGACCACGGGCGCTACCGTCTGGGTTCATGTTCGGTACGATATAGAAGTTTGCCTTATCAAGTAGCGCTTTAGCCGTCGGGCAATCGCTATCAAGCAGATTGTTCATCAGGCCTTCAACTAACCACTCGGCCATGGTCTCACCAGGGTGCTGACGCGCGGTTATCCAGATGTTGGCTTTGTCTTCATCACCGTCGCCTATCTTAACGAGGGTCATGTCACGGCCATCTAGTGTTAAACCTAAGTGCTCTAGACTCACTTGTGGGTGAACTTGTACTGCGGCTAGAAGATCTTGGTGACGCTCGTAACTGTAAGGCGCGAAGTAAGCAATTTGAATCGCATCACAATCCAAGTCAACTTCAATACTAAGCTTACCGTCTTTATATTGAGTCGGCAGTCTAAACCAATTTTGTCTATCGTAAGTCGCTACCGCTTGGTAATCTTCCCAACCTTTAGTGTAAGAGGCTTTGTCTGCATTAACGATATTGAGCGTGTATTGGTTACCCACCACACCTTCGAGTTTAAAGTTAAACCACTGAAAAAACTCACCACCTTCATCTGGGCGGATCGCTAACTGTACGTCATCTTTATTATCTAGATTGATAACTTCAATATTTCCACTATCAAAATTCGCGGTAATACGCATAACACTTCCTTTTACTTTTGCTAATACGGCGTGACTGTTACTGTTTGACGCTGCAAACAAGCCAACTCTCGTTCTTTGCGCTATAGAATAAACCAAAATGTGATAAGGAACAGCCAAAACCCGCTAAAAACCGCTAAATATCACAGCCATGACTATATACATTCGACTCTAAAGCCGAATACAGAGCTTTACCCCTTACCTGAAATTCCATACAATCGCTGCAATTCGTAAAACAAGAGGGATACTATTCCCCTTGCAGTACCGTATTCGTTAAAGAACGGAGAGACTAATGACCCAAGCTAGACATTGTGACTTACTTATTCTGGGTTCTGGCCCAGCAGGCTATACGGCCGCAGTTTATGCCGCTCGCGCAAATTTAAAGCCTGTATTGATCACTGGTATTCAACAAGGTGGACAATTAACCACCACGACTGAAGTAGAAAACTGGCCAGGAGATGCTGAAGACTTAACAGGTCCAGCATTGATGGAGCGTATGCAGAAGCACGCTGAAAAGTTTGAAACTGAGATTATTTTCGATCACATCAACGAAGTGAACCTAAATGTTCGCCCTTTCCAACTGAAAGGCGACAACGGTGAATTCACTTGTGACTCACTCATCATCTCGACTGGTGCATCAGCCATCTACCTTGGCCTAGAGTCTGAAGAAGCGTTTAAAGGCCGCGGCGTATCAGCCTGTGCGACCTGTGACGGTTTCTTCTATCGTAACCAGAAAGTTGCCGTGATCGGTGGCGGTAACACTGCCGTTGAAGAAGCACTTTACTTAAGCAACATCGCGTCTGAGGTTCATCTTATTCACCGTCGTGATAGCTTCCGCAGTGAGAAGATCTTAACTAAGCGCCTGATGGACAAAGTAGCCAATGGCAACATCATCCTTCACCTTGATAACACACTCGATGAAGTAGTTGGCGATCAAATGGGTGTAACGGGTCTTAAGATGAAGAGCACTAAAGACGGTAGCATTAAGGATCTTGAAGTTGCTGGCGTATTCGTTGCTATTGGCCATAAGCCAAACACATCTATGTTTGAAGGCCAGTTAGAAATGAACAATGGCTATATCAAAGTGCAAAGTGGCCTTGATGGTAACGCGACTCAAACTAGCATCGAAGGTGTGTTTGCAGCAGGTGATGTGATGGATCAACATTACCGCCAAGCAATTACATCAGCAGGTACTGGCTGTATGGCGGCATTAGACGCAGAACGTTACCTAGACGCAAAATAGGAATAACTAAATAAGAGCGCTTAAATAAGCACTCTATTGTTAAACTAAAAAGCCAACACTCAGTGTTGGCTTTTTATTTTCTACTATTTTATTTTTAGTTATAACGTCCTTGAGTAGAGAACGACCTCAACATCATCTGCGACATCTGGATGAGATATTTTTTTAATAAACTTCATTCCAAGTTTTTTCATAATATTAATTGATGCTAGGTTCTGCTCGTCAGCTATGGCAGATAAATATTTAATATCCACTTGAGTATTGACTAGGTGATCGACAACCACACGGGCACTTTCAGTTGCTATACCCTTCCCCCAAGCGCTCTGTTTAAAGCGCCAACCAATTTCTAAATTATTGAATTCCGGCTTTTCAGTAAAGTAGTTCATGGGTCTGATAAGGATCCAGCCGACGAATAAGTCATCCTCAATAGCGTGCTGGCTATTTTCTACTGAGTAAACAAACACCTTCCAAATGCCCCAACCTTTCTCTAAATTCAAATACTTCGCAAGTCGAGGTAGAAACACATTATCAATCTCATCACGCGTTGTTTTGCGGCCACAGCTAATGTAGCGCATCACCATAGGATCTTGATCGAGTTCAAACAGTAGTTCGGCATCGTCTAAAGTCATAGGAGAAATGACCAATCGATCTGTTTTTAGTGTTGTCATACCAGCAAAAATCCATTTGTAGTCAACTAGTGGAATCATCATAGCAATAGCAAAAGCAAATGAGTATTCAATGGTTTTTACGTTAAAAAGTATTGTGTTGCTATTAATACAATCTGTATAAGACGGTGAATGTTAGATAAGAATTTAATAGCAATAAAAAAAGGGAGCCCTAGGGCTCCCTTTTTCGAAAGATTCTAAACTAATTACTTAGCTAAAGCGTCTTTTGCTTTTTCAACTAAAGTTGCAAATACAACTTTATCGAAAACAGCGATGTCAGCCAGGATCTTACGGTCGATTTCGATTGATGCTTTTTTCAAACCATTAATGAAACGGCTATAAGATAGACCATTTTGACGAGATGCCGCATTGATACGTGCAATCCATAGTTGACGGAATTGACGTTTCTTTTGACGACGGTCACGGTAAGCATATTGACCAGCTTTAGTTACTGCTTGAACAGCAACACGGTAAGTACGGCTACGAGCGCCATAATAACCTTTAGCTAATTTAAGTACTTTCTTGTGACGAGCACGAGCGGTTACACCACGCTTAACTCTAGGCATTGTTCATTGCTCCTTTAATTAAGCGTATGGTAGTTGACGTGCAATTGCTGGCACATCAGACTTAGCTACTTGACATTTTGCACGTAAGTGACGTTTACGCTTAGTGCTCTTCTTGGTCAAAATATGACGTAAATGGGCTTGTTTGCGCTTAAAACCGTTAGCAGTTTTCTTAAAACGCTTTTGTACACCCTTGTCTGTTTTCATTTTAGGCATTGCTAAAACTCCGCATTGGGACAATTAATAAAACGCAAGGCGAACAGGAAACCTTAACAGGCCCCTGCTACTTTTATGGTTGCCTTACTATTTCTTTTTCGGCGCAAGAACCATTACAGCTTGGCGACCTTCCATTTTCGGGAAAGACTCCACGACTGCAATAACTTCCAAATCAGCTTTGATACGGTTCAAAAGATCCATACCTAAACTTTGGTGAGCCATCTCACGACCACGGAAACGCAGCGTTACTTTCGCTTTGTCGCCGTCTTCTAGAAAACGAGTCAGGTTGCGTAGTTTTACCTGGTAATCGTTTTCGTCTGTACCGGGACGGAATTTAATTTCCTTCACCTGTACAATTTTCTGCTTCTTCTTTTGTTCTTTTTGAGCTTTTGCTTTGTCAAAAAGGAACTTACCGTAGTCCATAACACGACAAACTGGCGGCTCAGCGTTAGGACTGATTTCTACTAAATCAACACCGGCTTCATCAGCAACTTCTTGTGCTTCTTTAATAGTTAAGATGCCTAACTGCTCACCATCAAGACCGTTTAGACGGACTTCTGGCACGCCAGTGATGAGTTCGTTAATTCTGTTTGGGGCCGCCTGGCGCCCTGCTGTTTTCTTGATCTTTATGACCTAATCCTCCAACAAATTGAGACTACGGAGCGAAATCTGGTTCTTGAGCTTAGTAGCAAATTCTTCGATTTGCATTTTACCTAAGTCAACGCCTTCACGGGTACGCACCGCTACTTCCTTATTTTCCATCTCTTGGTCACCAACGACCAATAGATAAGGCACACGCCTTAAGGTATGTTCGCGTATTTTAAAGCCTATCTTCTCATTCCTCAAGTCTTTAGTTGCACGAATTCCATGTTCTTTGAATAAATTAACGACTTCGTCCACATAATCGGACTGTTTATCGGTAATATTCATTACAACGACTTGAACTGGTGACAACCAAGCTGGGAATTTACCTGCGTATTCTTCAATTAGAATACCCAAGAAACGCTCTAACGAACCTAGAATCGCACGGTGGATCATAACAGGTGTTTGACGACTGTTATCTTCAGCAACATAAGTTGCACCTAAACGACCAGGTAACGCGTAATCGAGCTGCACTGTACCACATTGCCACGCCCTGTCTAGACAGTCGTGCAAAGTAAATTCAATCTTCGGACCGTAAAACGCGCCTTCGCCCGGTAAAATTTCAAATTCGATGTCATTTGCTTTAAGAGCTTGCTTAAGCGCCTCTTCAGCTCGATCCCACATCTCATCATCACCGATGCGTTTTTCTGGGCGTGTCGACAGCTTAACCACGATGCTGTTAAAGCCGAATGTTTCGTATGTATCGTAAACCATCTTGATACACGCGCTCACTTCCTGCTGCACTTGCTCTTCGGTACAGAAGATATGTGCATCATCTTGAGTGAAACCACGTACGCGCATTAAGCCATGTAGTGAACCCGATGGCTCATTACGGTGACAACAACCAAACTCTGCCATACGTAATGGCAAATCACGGTATGATTTAAGACCTTGGTTAAAGATCTGCACGTGACCTGGACAGTTCATAGGCTTAACTGCGTATTCACGGTTTTCAGAACTGGTTGTGAACATAGCTTCTGAGTACTTGTCCCAGTGACCACTACGTTCCCACAACACGCGATCCATCATTAATGGCCCCTTCACCTCTTGATAGGTGTATTGACCTAGCTTTTGACGAATAAACTTCTCAAGTTCTAGGAATAGACTCCAACCGTCATTATGCCAGAACACCATACCCGGTGCTTCTTCTTGCATATGGTACAGATCTAACTGCTTACCAATTTTACGGTGGTCACGCTTAGCCGCTTCTTCAAGACGGTTAAGGTGGACTTTAAGCGCTTTCTTGTCTGCCCAAGCCGTACCATATACACGCTGCAACATCTTATTGTCTGAGTTACCACGCCAGTATGCACCAGCAACGCTCATCAATTTGAAGTTTTGGCAGAATTTCATGTTAGGCACGTGAGGACCACGACACATGTCGATGTATTCTTCATGGTGATAAAGAGCAGGCGTTGAGTCTTTTGGAATATTCTCATCCAAAATAGCCATTTTATAAACTTCACCACGTGATTCAAACGTATCACGCGCTTCTTGCCAGCTAACTACACGCTTATCAACAGCGTAATTAGTTTTAGCAAGTTCAGCCATGCGCTTTTCTAGCGCATCGATGTCTTCCTGAGTCAACTTATGATCTAAGTCGATGTCATAGTAGAAACCATTATCGATAACCGGACCGATAGCCATTTTGGTTTCAGGGAACAGTTGCTTAATCGCGTGACCTAGCAAGTGAGCACAAGAGTGACGAAGAATTTCAACACCCTCTTCATCTTTAGCGGTAATGATTGAAAGATCTGAATCGGTTTCAATCAGGTCACATGCGTCTTTTAGTTCACCGTTCACGCGACCAGCGATACACGCTTTAGCAAGACCAGGACCAATGTCAGCAGCAACATCTAAAGTAGAAACAGAGTGAGCAAACTCGCGTTTGCTTCCGTCAGGAAGTGTAATTACAGGCATGATTTTTCCTTTCCCAGTGGTGACCCCTACGTAGGGCCACTTGGTTTTAAAATTAAGTGTGGTTTACGCCTCTGGGACTAGACCTTACAGTAGTCTGTGTTTTCCAGCGCGCAAGCCATCAATTCTAAGTGATACGGGCTGTACGATGCAAGTTTTCCATCATATTAGTTTTTCTTATCACGACCGCAAAATTATTAGGGCCAAATGTAATAAAACTAACCACTTAACGTCACACTTTGTTCACGTTTCATGACTAACATGGCCGCATCTAAATAAGGAGGTCGTAATGATTAATACATTGATGTTTGCCGCAGCGCTTTTTCAAGCCGATATAAGCCAAGTTAAACCTGTAGCAGAGGTAGATATAGATAAAAAAGTGATTGCCACTCAGATAGAGACCGAACTTAACAACGCCTGGGCACAGATGACTCTGACTTTGGAACAAGAAAGCTCCGCCTTAAAGGAAATAGAAACGAACGCTGAACTCGTTGAATTTAACTCACTCCAAGACCGTAAATTGACCCGTCTAAAATATGAAACCGGTCGTCTGTAACTCGGAATAAACGATACTTGCGTCTTCTATTCACTCACACCTATGGCTATGATGTCCTTATAAAGGCTAATAGCTGACACATGTTATATTTTAGCCACCTCTTCTATCTATACAGAAAATGGGTATAAATATGACAACTTGGGCATTAGTGACTGGCGCTGCAAAACGTATCGGACTCGCAATTGCGACTCAACTACATGATGATGGTTACAATGTAGTGCTCCACTACGGGCAATCGATTGATGACGCCCAGGCACTATGCGACACGCTAAACACTAAGCGCGCCGACTCTGCAATCATAATGCAGGCCGACTTAGCCAATAGCGATGCAATCGACACACTAATCGCTAAAATAAACTCAGCTGGAATCAGACTATCTGTACTTATCAATAATGCTTCTTGCTTTTACCCTACTCCAATAGGTGAAACCTCTTTTATTAAAGCGCAGCAGTTGCTTGCGACAAACCTCATCGCGCCTTATCTTTTGGCTGAAAAGCTCAGCCCGCTACTTGAGGCCAATA
The DNA here is from genome assembly GCF_000018285.1 of Shewanella pealeana ATCC 700345. NCBI lineage: Bacteria > Pseudomonadati > Pseudomonadota > Gammaproteobacteria > Alteromonadales > Shewanellaceae > Shewanella > Shewanella pealeana. The sequence goes on from NC_009901.1 coordinate 2,743,862, forward strand.
ATGGTTGTGTGATTAACCTTTTGGATATCCACGGCAGGCGCCCGCTAAAAGATCATGGACTATACTCTATATCAAAGGCTGCACTCGAAATGGCTACCTTGTCACTGGCTCAAGAACTCGCCCCCAATATACGTGTTAATGGCGTATCACCCGGTGCGATTTTATGGCCAGAGCAATCCGGCGAACAATCGCAACAAGCTATATTAAGTGCTATCCCACTGGCTAAGCTTGGCCAAGTTGATGATATTGCCAGGCTTATTTCTCATTTAGTGAGCGCGCCCTATATCTCAGGCCAAGTGATTGCCGTAGATGGAGGACGAAGCGCAGTAGGTTTTATGGGAGCGTAATTATGCGATTCATCAACAAGACGATTAGTTGCCCCCACTGTGGGCATCACCAACATATCAATATCGATGCTACTTGTGGTGATCAGGATTACTACGAAGATTGTCGAATATGCTGTAACCCAATCCATATGCGTTTGCACATGGATGAAGCCAAGCACAAAATCGAGTTTTTCATTGATTCAGACGATGAGCAGATCTACTAAGCCACAGATCTGCCCATCAATTTGTTGCGAAAGCAAGTATTAGTTATTGTCGAAACGTTTGGCAAGTACACGCTCTACCGTATCGACGATGGCTTGAGTCTGACTGTCTATCTCAATGTTAATGTTATCGCCCTTAACATAGCTGTCTAAATTGGTTAGTTTCAACGTTTCAGGAATTAAATGCAGCATAAAGGTGTCTGCTGTCACCTCTCCTACCGTCAGACTACAGCCGTTTACACCAACAAAGCCTTTATACAAAATGTAATTCATCCATTTAGGCTCAACCTTCAAACGAATGTCGTAATGTTCATCAGTAGCGCTCACCAAATCTACCTCGGCTTGAGTGTGAACATGCCCCGATAAAATGTGGCCACCTATCTCACTTCCGAATGTTAATGAACGCTCGATGTTAACCTGTGAGCCAACTCTCAGTTTTGATAGGTTAGTTAGCTTAAGGGTCTCTTCCATTACATCGAAAAACACCCTATCATCTTCTATTCTTGTGACTGTTAAACATACACCGTTATTTGCGACACTTGCCCCTAGTGAAAGTCCCTCGCGCAAATCCGGCCCAATTGCGATTTGTAGCGTGTTTAAGCCTGATTTCTTATCTATCGCCAACACTTCGCATGTTGCTTGAACTATACCTGTAAACATCTTATCTCTCGTTAGTATATTAAGGGCTGTACCCATGAACCATTCTGGCTTTCAAGCCAAACGCTTAGTCCAATTAGCGCTACCAGTGCTTATTGCCCAAGTCACACAAACCATGATGGGCTTTATCGATACCGTTATGGCTGGGCGTGTTAGCGCCGTCGATATGGCCGCAGTAGCGATCAGTGCCAGTCTTTGGCTACCGGCATTATTGTTTGTTCAAGGCTTATTAATGGCCTTTACACCAGTATTTGCTCACCATCATGGTGCCGATAATCAAAAAGCGATTCAACCATTAGCTTTTCAAGCTGGTTATATTGCCATAGTTGGTAGCCTTGTTGTGGTGCTTATCCTCTCATTTGCAGAGAATATTTTCACCATGATGGATCTTGAACCTGAGATGGCAAGACTTGGCGTTGGTTACCTTAATGGCTTCATGTGGGGCGTACCCGCGTTCGTACTTTATCAAGTATTAAGAGGCTGTAGCGAAGGGATCTCTTATACCTTACCGACTATGGTGATTGGTTTTGTCGGCCTAGCAGTCAATATTCCCGCAAACTACATCTTTATATATGGTCATTTTGGTGTGCCAGCAATGGGCGGTGCAGGCTGTGGTATAGCAACGGCGCTCGTGTTCTGGGCCATGTTAATCGCCATGGTGATCTACATGCAGCTGCATAAAAAATTTAAAGAGCTGGCACCGTTCAAATCTTTTCACATGCCAGACCTAAAAGTCATGTTTGATATGACAAAACACGGCTTCCCTATCGCTATGGCGCTGTTCTTTGAAGTGAGTTTATTTGCAATCATTGCGCTGCTATTGGCCCCTTTAGGCGCCACAGTGGTAGCAGGACATCAGATTGCACTTAACTTTTCATCGATTGTATTTATGTTACCGCTGTCGTTGGGTATCGCGGTTTCAATCCGCGTAGGCTATTACTTAGGCCAAGACAAGCCTGAAATCGCAGCGCTAGTCACTAAGCTAGCACTAATGATTTCCTTTTCGTTAGCAGCATGCACTGCTGTGATTACTATTTTATTTAGAAACGAAATAGCGCTGCTTTATAATGATAATCCAGAGGTTATCACCCTGGCGGGTAGCTTGATGTTCTTTGCCGCTATCTATCAATTATCGGACTCAATACAAGTGGTTACCGCAGGTGCGCTACGTGGTTACAAAGATACCCGCAGCGCATTTTATATCACACTGGTTTCGTATTGGGGTGTAGGTATGACCTTAGGCTATACCTTGGCTCGCACCGATATTATTGTGCCGCACATGGGCGCGCAAGGTTTCTGGATTGGTTTGATTGCCGGTTTAACCGCTGCTGCAATTATGTTTGCAGCTCGACTACGCTACATTCAAAAACAGGGCGTTGTGCACTCAGCAATATAATTGAGTGTCGATAGACTTCGCGAAACAAAAAAAGGCTAACTCTTTTCGAGTTGGCCTTTTTATTTTCAATGTCCCGTCCTGAGATAAGTTGACACTTTGGAGACTTATCTATGAAACCTTCAGATTCAATCCGCAGTAAACGTACACAACGTGATTACACATTAGGCTTTAAATTAGCCGTAGTCAGCCAGGTAGAAAAAGGCGAGCTGACTTATAAACAAGCTCAAGAGCACTACGGTATCTAAGGTCGAAGTACCGTTAGAATCTATTTGGATTAAAGGTAAGGTTACCGTTGCCATCATACGGGTAAACATGAGCCTTAACGTTATTACCAGCATGTTCACAAATAGTCTTATTGCATATTTTGTATATGTTACAAGCACAAATATCTCTCTGACGTGAACTCTTTGATGTTAACTAGTGCCTATCACCGGATGCAGACCTTAAGTAAAAGTACTAATATGAGCCTTACAAATAATTAGTATGCCGGAGAAATACTATGGCCTTTGCGCTTTGCGATCTTACCGTCACCAGCACCGCTTTTAATCAGCTAGGTTCAATTCCTAAAGCGCACACGGGAGAGGCAGAAAATACCTCTCCCCAACTCACCTGGACAAATGTTCCTGACGGCTGTAAATCTTTTGCGGTTATCTGTCACGATCCCGATGCTCCAAGGGTGAACGCCGATGGTTCATTCGGCTACGTACATTGGCTTGTGTACAATATTCCCTATGGCATTCACCAACTTGAAGCAAACAACACACTCTATACATCGGGGATAAATGATTTTGGTCTAGGTGGCTACGGTGGCCCTATGCCACCCAAAGGCCATGGCATTCATCTATATTACTTCTGGGTTTTAGCGCTAGATGAAGAATTGGATCTGCCCGAAGGACTTAACATGCAGGAGTTGTTAGCTAAGATAGAACCTAATTTAATCGGCATGAACCGCTTAGTTGGAAGCTATCAGCGGGACTAGAGCTACCGGAGACGTCTTTTAAGAGCTTGCTCTTCTGCTTCTCACGAATAAGTGAAGACGTGGCTAATGAGCCTATACAAATTCACTTATCGCGTCCTGTGGAGGCTAAAATTTGTCCTTGCTCGCCCAGCGATTGTTAATCATACACATGTTAAAAGGCCTGTTCGGCGTCAATGCTTCTCGTTCGACCAGTATTTCTTTGAGCTACCACACCTGAAACCTAAACCCACAGCCGAACCGACATCAGACTATTCAACTCTTCGAATTAACTATCTCAGGTTTTACCAGCTCATTTTTGGACATGGCCCTTAAGATTTAATGAACAAAAAAGCCTCATCAAAAGAGGAGGCTTAACCACTTATCTACACCTGTTGAATTGATTAATGGCTTGATGAATGACCGTGAATACGATGTTTGGTTACAAAGCTGACGAGTAAACACATAATAAAGACGACCCCATATAAACCATTACCGGTCAGCATTGCGGCATGTGCACCATAACTCTTCACAATTGGACTGGTAACAACGAAGGTCAACATAGTGCCTATACTGCCACAAAATAAAATAAAATTAACAATGCGAGGCGATGCTTCTTTTGTCTGCTGTGACGCCAGTGTAATGATGGTTGTATAAATAGCGCTACTGAAAAAACCTAGTACTGAGATGATAAAAAGTAAATGCTCTGTATTTTTATCCATATTGAACCAGAACATTAATCCAGTGGCTAAAGCAGAAAGCACCAATACAAAATATTGAATATCAAATCGCTTCATTATCATGCTAAAGCCCCACATACCGAGCATGTATGCACCCCAGAAGTAACTCAGTAACTGACCCGCTCCACTTAAATCCATGCCCAACGACTTAGTTGCATACTCAGGGATCCATGAAATAAAAGCCATTTGCCCCAAAATATAACAAAGGGCTGCAATCGCTAAAAACAGAATACCTAGACCCCACTTCTCTTTTACCGCTTGTTGTTGCTCCTCAGACTTAATCAGTACAGGGAATTCGCAAACAAGTGCCAGAATAAAGATAGCAACGTAAATCATGCCAATGGCAGCATATACCCAATACCAAGCAACACTGTGTGCGAGTAATGCTGCCGAAATTAGCGGGAAAATCATACCAGCCATACTGAAAAATGAATCGGTAAACAGTAATCGAGAACCACATTGTTTACCATGATAGAGCCGAGTAATTAAATAAGTACCAATTGACATGGTAATACCACTCACCACACCAAGAACAAACATGCTAGCTGAGAAGATGGCAAGGTTATGACCAAACATGAGCCCTAAAACTGCCAGAACCATCAGGATAAAACCAAAAATCAGTTGTTTTTTTAGTGCAATAATTTCCATTAACCATACGTTTAAGAAAATAGAAATTAATACACCGGTATTCAAGAATGTAAAAGTGTTACTCATGCTGGAGATAGGTAAATTGAAAAATTTAGCAATATCCCCCATCACAATCCCGGTGACAATAATCAAAGATCCTGTTAATGCATAGGATAAAAAGCTTATCCATGTAAGTAGGATGCGATTGCGGTCGGTCATAGCAAGTCCTGTATCGGTAAAAATTGGATAAAAAAAATCGACCTTTAAAAAGTCGATTCAAACTAAGTTATTTTAACATGATACAACTTGATACATTAATAGGAATTTTAAAACACTCCTAAATAAATTAGCCTCCGCTCATTTACTTTACCTTCTACATACTCACAAACAAACATCGAAAACAATACAAGCAACCAAGTAAACATACAGCCAACACCAACAACATATTTGCAATGAGATTGATATTGTAAATATCGCACGTTAGCCATAATTAATTGCATAAAAAAGCACAACCTATGTTCATAGCCATTAATGATATTAGCGAAAGAACAACATTTAGACATCCTGTACAACACCCGGTAGAGGTAATCAATGAAGATGTGGGCAGTGTTTAGCAATTATTAAAACAGCTTAGCTAACACACAAAACGCGCTGGCTGAGAACAGAAGAAATACCCCCCCGTTCTCAGCTTGTTTCATCAGTTCGGTCTATACAGTGGTTAACAGCCCTTTGGAAATATCCAAACTTCAATAGCGCCATCTTTACTGCCAAAGTCATCACCTGATGTGCCTGGGCTCGAAGGTGCCGTATCTTGAGTGGGCGCACTATTACAGGTCGTAGATGGGATGACCGACCAGCTTCCGCCACCAGCTCCGGCTCCATCATCGCCGGCACCACCGCCTCCATAACCACCACCGCCGCCACCGCCGCCAGAAGCACTAAAGCTATCATCTGCATTGCCGCCTCTGCCGTTTGAACCGACCCCAGGGTCGCCATTTACCCACTCACTATTAGCGCCTAAAAATCCTTGTCCGCCTTGGCCACCAATACCATCTTTGCCGTCATTGGCGCCATTTCCACCATTGCCCCATTCATCGGTGCTACCACCGTCTGCAACATCAATAATGGCTTGGCCTACGCCAATGGTTCCTTGGCCTATGATTGATGAGGCTGCAACGCCACCAGCACCACCATCTGTGCCATCGTTCAGCCATCCAGACGAGTCACCACCTCCACCACCGCCGGCAATAAGTATGACATCGTCTTCAAGTGAAGCTGGGCTAGTTTCTGCAATCATAACCAGTGTCGAAGAGCCACCGTCACCATCGATATTACTCAGTGTGCCATTTTCACCGATGAAGAAGTTGAATGATGTTTGCCCATAATCGTCTAGGAAATGAGATAACGTCGTGACTGTCGAGGCAAAACCACTCTTACCACCATCACCACCAGAGGTCCAGAGCCCACCACTAGAACCAATGCCACCTTCTCCTCCCCAAGCTAAAATGGCCATAGGCGTATCGTTGTCCAGAGTGGTATCAAAAGATGCGCTAACCTGGCTGAAGATATCAACCAGATTAACAGAGGTAACCAGATCTGAGGCATCTATTGCTTCACAGCTAGTTATTGGCGTGCCGCCATCAACTCCACCATACTCGGTGCTACAAACTTCTTTATCAACGGCTGGCAATAAACATTTATAGACGGTGTTGCCATCATCGGTAACATCCTGCTTAACCGAATCGCATGGGTCAGACTCGGCAACGGCTGTTGAATTACAAAAACCAACAGAGGTGATATCGCAAATGCCTCCATCTATCCATGTCGCGCCAACAAGATTAGCGTTATCAAAATCTGTATCCGTGACGGTCGCATTATCAAGGTCTGCTGGAGATAATTGTGCGCTGGAAAAATAAGCCCCACTCAGATTGGCATTACTAAGATCTGCATAGGTCATTTCCGAACCACGAAAGTCACCCTTGCTCATATCGGCGCCACTAAAATTGGTTCCGGTAAGCGTTGATTCGAAAAGGTCGACATTGGTTAATATGGCATCAGTTAAATCCGCGCCGGAAAGATCTGCAAATGTGAGTGTTGCATTATCCAGGTCTGCGCCTGACAAATCACAATTCTTGCATGCGTTGGTGGAAATAAGCGTAGTCACATTGTCATCTGTAGTATCGGCATAAGCAGGACTTATCAGGACATTACCGATGGTACTCAGTAGTTTGGAAACAATCGAATAATTAACGCTATTTGCTTCTGGCTGCGAACCACTATCTGGCGTCGTCACTAAGAAGGTCGTATCTGTGCTATCTACATGCTGACCGTGGGTCAGTACTAGTTGAAACTCCCCCGCAGGTATGACGGCCGAGACGCACTCATCATTGGCTGTAATGCTAAGCACTTCCTCGCCACTGCTATTATTAAGCACCATAGAGTGATTTGAATTGCTGTTACCATCTTCATAGCAAAATGTATGCTTGAGGGGACGCGAATATTGGTAAGGTATGAGATCAGAGCCTGTCTCGCCATTAGAGTCATCTTCTACCGTTGCCGACGGTGGCTCAAGAAATAAAGCAACGGTACCTTGTTCGGGGCTGGCTCGTAAACGACTATTATTGGCAAAGTCCTTTTCGGTTAAAAGGCCTGATTGTATTTGAGTCTCATTGTCGTTGCTATCACAAGCAGTGACAAAGGTGAGAGAAAATGTTAACGCTAACAACGCGTTAAACTTGCTGCGGTAATCATTGATAGTCTGCACGTTATTTTCCTTATAATGGAACAGAACTTCGGAAGTTGTAGATTTTTATGAAGTTGTAATAATGGGCTATCCATAAGCCTTTGGTGAGCGGGGCATTGTTCTTTTTAGATAGTGAATTAGAGTGTTGTTTTAGTCAACCTTACATGAGAATAAGTAACCAATTGAATTGTGTGTTCATCTTGATGTATTCATTCGCATCTATGACCTCCCCCCTATGCTTCATCAACATTATCAAGGTGGTTATTAAACCAGCATTGAAGATGGGGCTGTGTTTACTGTCGGCTAAATACTATTGGGATTATAAATGTAAAAAAACTATCAAATTTCCGCCAACTAACAAAAACCTTAGCAAGTTACCCTTGCTTGAGAGGTTATCATCATTAAGCGACCTGTAGTCTGCTTTTAGTATAAGTACCAGAAACTTAAAAGAATTGCTGATGGTGTTATTTTTGATAAGTTGAAGCTTTCCCGGCTCAAGCCAAACCAGTGGGTGATTGGGCTCGATGAGATTCAAAACACTTTTAGCCTCCAACAAATACCAGACTGATAAAGGAAGCAACGAAAGGCAGAGTAATGGCCAAATTAAGTTAAAAAACTCACTCAAACTTTCCATCCTTAGAAACATAACGCCCTCATAAGCCGAGAATAATACTGGCACAATTTGTTGCGCCGTTTTCTTTTGAAACAAATTTGATAGCGTGACTCGATGGGCTTGCTATATTTCGCTAGTAACAACCTGAATAACAATTAACAGAAATACAACTATCAACATAAAGAAATATGGCATTTTATATTTTCGAAAAGTTCTACTGTCACCCGCGGAAGTAATCAAATGTAATAATCTTGAAGACACGCTAATTGGTTTGTTCTTCAGCGTTCCCCCTGAAGCGATCTTGCGCACCTTTGCAGAAACAAATTTACCACCAAAATGTTTTAAGTCGGCTGCAATGTCAATTTTCGATTGTTCAATGATTGCTTCATTGAGAGGAAGTTCGCGCGTAATACGTAAATATCTTTTCCCACCGTCAAGAATTCTAACTTCAAATTCTGCATGTTCAACGCGCTCATGCAACTTTCTAAAACCGCCACGAAGAGCTAATTCAGACTTGAATTCAAATACAAAGTGTATTGTTTGATTAGAATCTGGTTCAAACATATAAATTTAACCAGCACTCCGTAGTTAAATAATAAATATAACGCCTGGCTAATGAGTAAACCCAATTCTGGCGGGCGATTTACACCGCAAATGGCATGGCAGCGTTGTGAATCTAATTTAATTGCTTGTTATAACTCCTTCACTAAACAGTATGTTACATGACCTTTGGGATAATCAGGCAATTCACCAAAAACTTTGTATCCACGCTTCTCATAAAATGGTTTTGCTTGAAAGCTAAGAGTTTCTGTACGCATATAGCCAAAGCCTTTTTCTTTGGCAAAGTTTTCCGCTGCATCCATTAATTTACTTCCAACGCCTTGTCCTCTGGTTTCGTCAGATAACCATAACAGCTCGAGGATACAATAATTCCAGAAAGCTACCGCTCTTATACCTCCAACGACTTTTCCATTTTCATCTTTAGCAAATGCAGCAAATTTAGTATCAGGTTCGAAAACCACATCGTCTGAAATGTACTTTTGGTTATAGGACTGAATACCTTTACTTATAGTTTCAAGATCTTTTTTATTAGGAGAGGTTGTTACTTCGATGTTCATTTCTGCATCCGTGCTAGTGAGTTATGACGCCCCATTCAGAGGCAAATGATTATTGGCTAGAATAGCGACGCAGGAGCAAAGGCAACTGTTATTTTTCCTGCTGAAATGGTTTGTTAGATATTCTCTTTTATAAAATTAAGAATTTCATTGTGAATGTTTGAGTTCGTACCATGCCCAATGTTTTCATATGTATTAAAAACAACATTTACATTATTTTCTTTGTATATTTCTTGGCATTTAGCCCAACGGTCAGGTTGCATCTTTTCACCTAAAGTCGAGTGTATAACTTTTCTTTCCAGATCTGAGTACGCATCATCATATTCAACAGCGTCATTAGTGTCGTTTTCGCCCATGAATAAGAATTGAGGCAAGGAAGCCCATTGGGTTTTGTTAAAATCAGTACCTGTAATCTTTTTAAAATCATTGACACCAAGAGGGTAATCTAAAACCTCATCAGAGACATTATCTATAGGTAACATTAAAATCCCATTTAATCCACCAGCAACAACTAACTGAAGACTATCAGGATGTAACATAGAAAAGCGGTTAGCCAGACTTCCAGAAGCAGAAAAACCAGTTAAAATTACTTTTTCATGCACTTTCACAGAATGGTTGGTGAGTTCCTTTTTGGCTTGAGAAATCATTGCTAGTAATTGTAGGTCTAACCTTTTTAAGTCTCCTGATTTTACTAACAACGTATCTCGATCTAATGCATGAGTATATATTTCCCAATCTGTTTTTGGACGTGGAAAAATTGGAATAAGTATTGGTGAGTTTAGCTTTTTTGCTACCCATGGGCCTACAGCATTTCCCACTATAGCTTTTTTTGCGCTTTTGTAATGTACATCAAAATCATCAGAAATAACGCCAGTATTGTTCGTTTCAACCACCAAGTAATTTGTGTCGATACTCGCTGGGATCTTTAATAAGAACGGAAAGGAAAAGCCTTTTTTTGGTTCAGCCTTAACCTCAATAATTTTTTCTGCATAGCTACCGTTACTTATTAATATAAGAAACAAAACTGCACTTTTTTTAATTAACTTCTCAAATAACATGGTGACTCCTCCTTGAGAACACTTAACGCCTCACTAAGAGGCAAATGATTATTGGCTAGAATAGCGACGATGGAGCAACAACCAACTGTCACTTGTCCTTTTGAGTGCCTTGTTATGTGTTTGATACACCGTCGAATTTTTTATATAAGTAATAAACAAAAGAAGCATTTATACTACCAAAAACAGCTATTAATTTAACTAACATTCCAGTTTGAGGTGCATTTGCATAAATAAAACCTACTGCAAAAAATGAAATGGCCACTAAAACAAATGCCAAAACCATCGCGAGTTTAAAGTCGCTTTTATTATCTCTAATTTTAACTGTATCCATTACATTTGACATATCCATCCTTAGTTTGAGAAACACAAAACATTTGTATAGTGCGCATGCGCGTTTATTAAACCGATTATTTAAATCAACATCAAGCTAAGCACATGATACTAAGTGATAAATACTTCCCCCTCAAGTAAAAGTGCGCATAATTCATGCAAGTTTTTCATACTTGATCGTTCAAAGTAGATGGTACTGTATAAATAAACAGCATCAAGAGGTGTTTATCATGACCGCGACCAAAAGTCCTTTCCTTATGCAAGTGCGTGAACATATGCGTATGCGGGGTTACAGTATCAAAACTAAATCTAGCTAAAGCCAAGTCAGTCCAAAATAGGTCGACTAAATAACAAAACTGTCATTAGCTAATTGTCGGGCGTTTATCGAGTACATTTGTTAGAATCCTTTGCAATTTTTATGGTGGCTATATTTGCTGCCACACTCTGTATGTACGGCACTGTTATGTACGGCACTGTTTCGAATCATTAATTTTCAGCAGAGTGTTCAGGTTTTACATTTTAAAGGCAGGCTATGACCGTTCTTCTAATGACTCCCCCCATGACCCAGCTAAATACGCCCTATCCGGCCACGGCGTATTTAACGGGTTTTTTACGCTCTCGAGGTTATGAGGCGGTGCAGCGAGATCCTGCTATTGAGCTTTTCATAGAGATGATGACTGCGCCAGCGCTGGAGGTTATCCGTCAGCATGTGGAAGAAAACTACGAGCACTTTGAAGACGATGAACTGCCTGATGTTATCTTTAACTTTTTAGCTGAGTTTGACCGTTACCATCTAGCGGTAGAACCTGCCATCCGCTTTTTACAGGGTAAAGACCCAAGCCTTGCGGTGCGTATTAACTCTCGCCGTTTTTTACCTGAAGGCCCTGCGTTTGATGCGATAGCTCAAATGGAAGCGGTATCTGGCGATGTGTTGCAAGCGGCCTTTGGTAATCTAGGCGTACAAGATAAAGCTAAGTATCTAGCCACATTGTTTATTAACGATCTGTCTAGCGTCATCACTCAAGGGGTTGATCCCTATTTTGAAGTCAGCCGTTATGGCGAGAAACTTGCGGCTGCGAATCCAAGCTTTGACAACCTCTACGATACCTTGATGGATGAGCCGAGTTTCAGCTCAGAAATTTTGGAACAATTAGTCGAGCAGTATCTAGAAGAAACCCAGCCGAGCGTGGTCGCGTTAACCGTGCCCTTCCCTGGCAATATGCTCGGCGCGCTGCGTATCGCGCAAACTTGTAAAGCCATCAACCCTGAGATCCCTATTGTTATGGGCGGCGGCTTTATTAACACCGAGCTACGCGCGCTGAAAGATCCTCGAGTGTTTGAGTTTGTTGACTTTATCTGTCTCGATGACGGCGAGCGACCTTTTATCACCCTGCTTGAATATTTCCAAGGGCAACGTGAAGTCGATGACTTAGTACGAACCTATTTCCTTGCAGAAGATGAGAACGGCGAGCCTTACGTACACTTCAATGACAATGCCGAGCTACACGATATCCCGCAAACAGATGTAGGTGCACCTATATACGATGGCCTGCCATTGGGTGAATATTTGTCACTTTGTGAAATGCTCAACCCAATGCATCGCATTTGGAGTGATGGACGCTGGAATAAGCTCACTATTGCCCATGGCTGTTACTGGCGTAAATGTAGCTTCTGCGATGTCAGCCTAGATTATATCGACCGCTTTGATGCCGCCGGAGCCGATGTTTTAGTGGATAGAATCGAGCAGCTCATTGAAGAAACTGGCGAGACAGGTTTTCATTTCGTCGATGAGGCGCTACCTCCAAAGCTTTTGTTTGCACTAGCAAAACGCTTAATTGAGCGCAAAGTGGTGATCAGCTGGTGGGGCAATATTCGTTTTGAGAGAACATTTAGCCGTGCGCGCTGTCAGTTGTTAGCAGATTCAGGCTGTATCGCAGTAAGCGGCGGGCTTGAGGTCGCATCAGATCGTCTGCTTAAACTAATGAAAAAAGGTGTCAGTGTTGAGCGAGTAGCTCAAGTCACCAAGGCTTTTAGCGATGCAGGCATCTTGGTTCACGCCTATTTGATGTATGGTTTCCCAACGCAAACCGAGCAAGAGACGGTCGATTCACTAGAAATGGTGCGTCAGATGATGCAACAAGGTTGTTTCCAGTCTGCCTACTGGCACCGTTTTGTGGCCACTATCCACAGCCCTATTGGGATCAATCCTGAGCAGTTTGGCATCACCCTTGCCGAGCGGCCAGAGATCTTGTTTGCTGAAAATGATGTCGACTTTACCGATCCAACCGGTACAGATCATGAAATGCTAGGTGAAGGCCTGCGTAAAGCAATTTACAACTATATGCACGGCATTGGCTTTGAGCAGCCGATGAGCTTTTGGTTTAACCAGAGCGTAACGCGTACTCAGATGAAAAAAGATTTGATCTCAAAAGCGATTAACAATCTGATTGAAACAGATTAACCACTGCATATCTTAAACAGCTAGTTGCTAATGCGTTTTAGCCTATAGTCGTTCTAATCTAAAGCAAGGCCACTTTCATCTAAGAAAGTGGCCTTTTGTTTATACTGATTGGTATAATACTTAAGCAAGATTATTCTTTCGCTTTTGATGGCCTACTGTTAATAACACCTAAAAATAAAAATATCACCGATAACAAGAAAAAACTGGAACTCCCTAGCAGATCTTTCTCGATTAGATTATAAATTAAGGCTAAAAGCATAATCATCGATCCAATAAAATAATGGCTGGATTTTGATAAAGCATTTTTTTTCATGTCGACTCCATTCTGAGTATATGCATTTCAGTGACTTGTTATAGATAGTCTTTAAACCAATTAACCAGTTCTTTTTCAGCTGTTTCTTTATTCTTATCCAAGAAATGATTATCTTCAGGATATATCACTAGCTTATGAGGTATGTTGTTGGTTGATAACGCGTCGGCGAGGTCCATTGAGTGCTTAACAGAGACGCGTTTATCATTAGTACCGTGTATAAGTAAGATAGGCATGGTGGGAGATAATTCACTGACCCAGTTTAATACCGACCGTTTTTGTAGTTCTGCGACTTTATTCTGCTCGTAGTTTGGAATTCGGTGCAAATATACTTTTTCCATTTCAGGGCGGTAAGTTAGCCCTTTTTGCAGATCGGAATTACTTGAAATAGTTGCTATGGCTTTTATATTATTGACTTTTTTCACTGCTAAATGAGTTTGCATTCCACCACGACTTGCGCCGTACATGCCAATACGTTGCGCATCAGCTCCTTCAATACTAGGGATGAAATCCATTAAGGCGATGACATCATTGATATCACTTCCTCCAAATTCATCATGGGCAGTTGACTGACTATTAAAAGTCCCACGATATTGGCTACCAATAATCACAAATCCTTCGTTAGCAATAGGAAACAAGTTATTCATCATTGAGCCGAAAACAACACCACCAAAGTTGCCGTTACCGCCACGATTATAAATCAGTACTGGCAACTTCTCTGTAGATACTTTTGGCTTTATGATATAGCCCTTTACGACATTGCCATCTACAAGGTATTCAAAAGTAGAGCAGGATAAATTAGTCTTATAAAGATCAAACTTTTCCTTACCAAAGCGCGAATCAAAACGAGCTAAAGTTTGTTTAAGCTTTTCCTCAGAGTTTATTTTCCTTTTAAATTTTTTCTCCATGCCATTACGCCATGAATCATAATCAGTGAAAATCCAAGTAAAACAGTTTTTTTGCTCAGTAACGCGTTCATCATTGATCAAATTGGTTGCTTGAGAACTAAATGAAAAAATAACTAAAAGGATGATTAACAGATTTTTGGTCACATGAACTCCATGTCGGTGATTAAAGGTTGGTATTGATACGATATTATTTAAACAAAGCCGCAAAAATTTTTTCGAAGAGTTTTAGAAACTTGCCACAGACAACACAGGTTAGCAATAAGCCTTTTGATTGGATAAAATGAAAAAATTGATGACTAACCGTTCTATATGTAACGCTAAATGTGGTTGTGGTTGTGGTTGTGGTTGTGGTTGTGGTTGTGGTTAGAAATTTATCAGTTGAGATACCATCAAGCTAAATTTAATTAGTAATAAATACATTAAGCTTAGGCCTCCAAAATGGCGGATAAGCTAAGCGCTCACACTAAGTGTATTAGCCATTACAGAGCAAACTCAAAATACTCACAGTTTGCGGGAATTTTTTGCTGTTCCGACCAAGGGCCACCCCACTGGCAACATTTTGTAAAACCCGTAGCCACTCTCCATGACCAATGACCACTAAGGTATTGATGCCGAGTGACTCAATACTGGCAAAGAAGCGCTCTACTCTTCCTAATACCGGCGTTGCAGACTCGGCATGTTTGATGGCGATATGATTTGCACTGAAACGGCCAAGGGGCTTACCACTGGATAATTTTTCATAAAACAATTGGCAACGACCTTGGCACTATATTCTATGAGCACAGCTCTATATATAGTTGAGCCCGACTAACTAGCAAACGACTCCATCCCAGTATTTATCAGAAATTGATCCATTAAAGATCCGAAACATCAAATCTCAGATACAAAAAAACCAGCTTTCGCTGGCCTACATATAAACTTTATTCTTCTATAAAAGAATTGGTTGCGGGAGCTGGATTACTTTCGATAACAGAAGTAGCAACGACCTTCGCCAGCCTTTCATAAAGAGTTGAGCCCGACGAGCTAGCAAACTGCTCCATCCCGCGTCTTATTTATCTTTCACCATCGGTTCTAAATCACTGTTTAAAGGCAATATGCCCAGTCCATAAATTTCAGGCACAAAAAAACCAGCTTTCGCTGGCCTACATATCACATCATTCTTTAAATAAAGAATTGGTTGCGGGAGCTGGATTACTTTCAATAACAGAAGTAGCAACGACCTTCGCCAGCCTTTCATAAAGAGTTGAGCCCGACGAGCTACCAAACTGCTCCATCCCGCGTCTTATTTATCTTTCACCATCGGTTCTAAATCACTGTTTAAAGGCAATATGCCCAGTCCATAAATTTCAGGCAAAAAAAAACCAGCTTTCGCTGGCCTACATATCACATCATTCTTTAAATAAAGAATTGGTTGCGGGAGCTGGATTTGAACCAACGACCTTCGGGTTATGAGCCCGACGAGCTACCAAACTGCTCCATCCCGCGTCCGATTTGACGCTAATAACTGTTTTGATTCTGCTATAAATGAATTGGTTGCGAAAACTGGATTACTTCCTATAAATGAACTGGCAACGACCTTCGCCTAGCTTTTATAAAGAGTTGAGTCCGAGTAGCTTTTATACTGCTCCATCCCGCGTCCGTAATATTTATTCGTTTTACTTCATTATAAGGAAGTGGTTGCGGGAGCTGGATTTGAACCAACGACCTTCGGGTTATGAGCCCGACGAGCTACCAAACTGCTCCATCCCGCGTCCGATTTGACGCTAATAACTGTTTTGATTCTGCTATAAAAGAATTGGTACAACCGAGTGGATTCGAACCACCGACCCCTACCATGTCAAGGTAGTGCTCTAACCAACTGAGCTACGGTTGTATTGGTTGCGGGAGCTGGATTTGAACCAACGACCTTCGGGTTATGAGCCCGACGAGCTACCAAACTGCTCCATCCCGCGACTGTTAATAGACTTTTGATTCTTCTATAAAGAATTGGTACAACCGAGTGGATTCGAACCACCGACCCCTACCATGTCAAGGTAGTGCTCTAACCAACTGAGCTACGGTTGTATCGTTCAAGAACTGGTTGCGGGAGCTGGATTTGAACCAACGACCTTCGGGTTATGAGCCCGACGAGCTACCAAACTGCTCCATCCCGCGACTGTGTTCTTGCTGTTCGTTTGGCAGTTGCCTTGGAACGAGCGCTATAGTATGGCGATAGCGTGATTGTTGCAAGCAAAAAAACACAAATAGTTGCCAAGCGGTGATTTGATGGCCAACTTGAGCGGTGTTTAAGCGTTTAAAGCAATTTTTAAGTAAAACAATTACAAAGCAGAATGATATTAGCCAATTTTTTGCTCATTTAAATAGCCTTCAAAGGCATTTGTTAGCACTTCTATCAATAACTCCCCTATTCAGATGTCAGTTTTAAGGCTAGCTATAAATGTTACTCGATCACCAGTAAGCAAAAGAGCCACTTTTATTAGTGGCTCTTTTAAATTCATTGCTGAACCCTATCGGCTCAATGCTGGGACAGGTTTTGAAATAATAGGCCTGTCATCAATCGGTAAGTGTAGTAAAGCCGCTACAAAGGCTAAAACCACGGTACTCCACCATATCGGTTCATAACTACCGTAATAGTCATAAATACGACCACCAACCCAGGCGCCGAGAAAGCTTCCTATCTGGTGAGTAAAAAACACTAAACCATATAAAGTCGATAAATAGCGCGCACCAAAGATCTGTCTAACTAGACCAGAAGTCAGTGGTACTGTACCTAGCCAACAAAAACCAATAGCTGCACCAAAAATAGCCGCGGTATGATTAGTAACAGGTAAAGTCACGAAAGCTGCTATCACCACGGTTCTAATTAAGTATAAAGCTGACATCACATAGCGTTTGTTAAACTTATCACCCATTACGCCCCAAAAATACGAGCCAAAGATATTAAAAATACCTACGTATGCCAATGCTAATGCTGCCGTAGAGCTATCCAAATGCTTATCAGATAGATAACTGGGTAAATGAGTAGCAATAAACATTACATGAAAACCACATACAAAGAAGCCCAAATGTATAAGCCAGTAATTGCGATTAGTACAAGCCTGCTTAAGCGCCTCTGTTAATGTTTGATCATCCAATTGCTCAGAGCTAGTTTCACTTGGCTTAACCGTTTTCATAAAAGAAGCGAAAGCGAACATAAAACAACAAAGCAGTGCGAACACCTGTAGTGCTGTTTGCCAGTCAAACTCGGTTAGTAAACTTTGGGCGCCAGGGATCACCGCGAACATACCAAAAGAGCCTGCGGCCGTGGTCAAACCAAATGCCTTCGCTGTATGCTCCGCCGGAACTACTTTTGCGACAGCGCCAAGTACAACCACATAGCTGGTTGCACTTAATCCCAAACCAATCAACATACTAATAGACACATAAAACATTTCTGTCGACGTTGATATTGAGGTGAGCAGCAGACCTAAGCCATATGCTATAGCGCCAAGCATAATGACTCTCTTCGAGCCAAAGCGATCGGCAGCCATCCCAACAAATGGCTGAAACACACCAAAGAGGAGGTTTTGCAAGGCAATCGCAAAACTGAAGAATTCTCGTCCAACATCAAAGCTCATCGAGATAGGCATCATAAAGATCCCAAATGACTGGCGGATCCCAAGGCTAATGATAAGAATACCGATCCCTAACCAAACCAGAGCAGGAAAACGAAATATACTCATAACGGGCCTCCGTTATTGGCATTAGCGGATTCTGGTATCGACTTAGGCATTTGATGACAGCCGCCATCTGTTGCATTCATAGCAAATGCATTCAGTAAAGGCTTACAGTAATGGACTAGTGTCAGCGTTAATAGGAGTAAGGATGTCATGCGCAGCAGCTGCGCGAATAGAGTTTGAGAACGCATTAGATTTGAGGCTGAGAAAAGAAGACGCGCATCCTACAGCGACGTGAAACATGACACAAATGAATAATTAGAAACAATACTATGCATAGAATGCATGTTTGAAACTAGAGTTAACTATCACTAATAAAAAACGGGCATTCAATACTGAAATGCCCGTTCTATTCTTTCAACCAAATGTTCGCCTAGTTAATCAAGGCACAACAAAGATATCACTTACCCCAAGGGTTAGTTGGATCTTGTGACGCCGCTGGTCGTTTTGCGCCACTGCTGCGATTTTGCTTGTAAGAATCTTGCGCTCTTGCCTTACCTTTACTAAAGCCTGATCGCGGACCATTTTTCTTCATTTCCTTATAGTTTTCCATGGCCTTTGCGCGCATTTCTGCGACAAGCTCCACGGTTAACTTTTCAGGTTTGCGCGGCACAATACCGTCGGCATAACCACGTTCTCGCGGCTTTAGCTCCATTTGTGCTTCGTTGCCTTTTGGCATGCGCTTAAAACGATATAGGTAAAATGCTTCTACGCGTTCCCTCGCCCAATCAGTCTTTTTCAAAAACTTAATGCACGATTCCATATTCGGATTTAAATTAAAGCATGCCAATTTAAGGGCTGCATAAAGTACTTTATAGTCATAGAACTTCACAAGCTCAGTTAGCATTGTTTCAAGTTTTAAGCCGTGAAGCGGGTTGTTCTGTTGATGTTCAATCATGAGGCGTCCAAATATCGCAGATAATATAAAGCGTAAGCACCGAAAAATGATAACTATTTAATCGATACTAAAGACCAACCATAACGCTGGTCATAACTATGACTTAATAATAACAAGAAAATGCCTTTATCACCCACGAAAATCGTTCTAGAAGATCATTTATTTACCAAAACTAAGCCAGCCTAGCCAAAAAATCTTTGTAAAAAAGTCCAATCACACTCATCTACGCTAAGCCCTTGATAGCCAATTACATAAACAAGATAAAGCCAAAAGGGTCAATCTGGGCGACAATTGTGAACGGAAGCAAACATGGGTGTGACCTAGCCTTCATAGTTATCAACGACATATTTAAATTAGCTTGCAGCCATATTATCTTACCCCCAAATGGCCAACACCAAGTTAAGAGAGTGAGCTATGGTTAACATCCGTGAACAGATCAAACAGCTTGTAAACCTTTCAGGAATTTTTCTCACTAAGCACGAGATTGAAAATATTGAGATTACAGATTTTGGTTTGAATAACTTTAATCACGCCGGATTAATCGTTCATACCTATATCAATACAGAGCGATGCTGCGCTAAAGAGCTCATCATGCTACCGCACCAGATCTGCCCTGAGCATGTTCACCCAAGTATTGGAACACAACAAGGTAAAGAAGAGACCTTTCGCTGTCGATTTGGAAAAGTGAGCGTCTTTATTGAAGGAAGTGTCACCCAAAAACCTACAGTAGATCTACCAAAAGACACCGAAAATTACACAGTGTTTCACGAGGTGATATTAGAGAGAGGCGAACAGTTAACCTTAGCTCCCAATTCTAAGCATTGGTTTAAGGCTCATAGTGAAGGAGCTGTCGTTTCTGAGTTTTCAACGACTTCAAACGATGACGCGGATCTATTTACTAATAAAGCAATTAACCGATCAAGTCGACTCAGTTTATAAGTGGGCGTAGAAAACCTACGCCCGTTGCACAAGTGCTACTTACGCACTTCAAGCAGTTTATCAACGTTCTGCTGATTAACCACAGTCCAAGGAATGTCATAGCGTTTAGACAGGCCATTATTCCAATTTAATTGATCTGCATATTGCTGCCATACCTTAGATGTCGGCTTGTACTGCTCACCGATAATATGACGTAATGCCACATCGATAGAGCCTTGCATCTGGCCATTTGCGTCTTGCAGAATAGAAGTCATTTTATCACTTTTTACTGCATGCAAAGCATCGGTTACGCCGTCAATACCGGCAATAACATAGTTATCAACTGAGTCACCTGTGCCTTCAATCGCTTCAATTGCACCGAGTGCCATTTCATCATTTTGACCAATCACACCACTGATTTTACCCTGATGCTTCATTAACCAGTTTTCCATCAAGGTCATACCTTCGGCGCGAGACCAGTTAGCCGTCTTACGCTCAAGTACCTTAACCGCTCCTTCTGGACATTCAGCGATGGCTTTTTCATTACCCTGACCACGCTGGATCTCACCAGAGCCACCCTTTGGTCCTTCAAGAATAACCACATTACCCTTACAGCCAATTTGTTCCATTATAAACTTAGCTTCTAAGTAACCACCTTCAACGTCGTCAGAAACCACTTCAGCGGTCATTTGATCGGTATTTAAACGCGCATTGGTAACGATAACGGGAATACCAGCGTCGTTAGCCATATCCACAACATCAATATTGGCATCGAAATCCATCGGGTTAATGATGATTGCGTCATGGTTGGTACGAATAGCCGTTTCAGCCTGGTTATTTTGCACTAACGCGTCATAGCGACCATCATACATAGTGATCTTAACTTCACCCGATTTTACTAACGGGTGGTCGTAGGCTGCTTGCTGCATAAGTTGCACAAATTCAGCCTTCATACCGTACATTAACACCGCTATTTTAATGTCATCTTTAGCAAATGCCGCCCCAGAAGATAACGCTAATGTGCTACCGAGTAATGTAGAGATAATGGTTTTTTTCATTTTAATCATACCTTTTTCTTTTTATTTTTAACTCTGCTCTTTTTAAAGAGACCACTTTTAAAGAGATTGCTTCTAACGTGACTGCTTTCTAGAAGGGTCTAACATCACTGCCGCAACAATGAGTAAGCCTTTGATAATTTGTTGGTAGTAAGACTGAACGCCGAGTAGATCTAAACCGTTATTCATCACCCCGATAATCAGTACCCCAAACAAAGTGCCGGTAAGCGTACCGAGTCCACCAGCCATTGAGGTGCCGCCAATGACCACAGCGGCAATAGCGTCAAGCTCATAGCCAAAGCCCGCACTGGTTTGCGCCGAGCCTGTACGTGCAGTCAAGATCAAACCCGCAATTGCCGCCATCACGCCACACAGGGTGTAAACAGCAACTTTAACCTTATGTACGTCGATGCCAGAGGTCTGAGCCGACTTTTCATTACCGCCCACCGCAAATACATAGCGACCGAAAACTGTCTTATTAAGTAAGAACCAAGCAGCAACGAAGATGACGGCAAAAATCACCACAGGTGTTGGGATGCCAAAAGTGTAGCTATTACCTAGTGCACGAAAGCCGCGATCCAGCGACGAAACCGGATTACCATCAGTCGTCAACATGGTCATGCCTCGGGCTACTGACAGCATACCCATGGTCACGATAAAGGCTTGCAGACGGAATTTTGAAATAATGTAACCGTTCAAAAAGCCACAAATAGCACCGATACAGATAGCCACCATTAGCGGCAGTAAGATAGGCGAATCAAAACCACCAATCAGCATGTTGGATGAATTTGTCACAAAGCGTGCTGAAACAATACCGGCGAGCGCCAGCACCGACCCCACCGAGAGGTCGACCCCAGCCACAATAATCACGAAGGTCATACCCACGGCTAAAATGCCGTTAATAGAGACCTGACGTAAAACAGACAGCAGATTTCCTTGAGTAAGAAAATAGTTACTATCCCACATGCCATTGTGGATACAGATCTCGCCTAATACGGCGATGGTGGCGCAAATAAACAGAAACGCCAACACGATACCGTATTTGTGTAAAATCGGTTTTAGTCGAGTAATAGGTAATCTCAGACTCTTATCTGTAGCAACAGATGTATTCATTTTTTATATCCTAAGAAGCAATACTTAATAACAGTTGTTGGCTGGCTTCTGCCTGTGACAGTTCACTGACAAGCTCACCATTTTTAAACACAATAATGCGGTCACTCATGCCGATAATTTCTGGTAACTCAGAAGACACCATGATGATCCCTTTTCCTTGCAGAGCTTGTTCAGACATGTATTTGTAGATCTCTTTTTTAGCGCCTACATCAATACCTCGGGTAGGTTCATCGAGCATAAGAAGTTGTGGATTGGTCAAAGACCATCGGCCTAAAACCACCTTCTGTTGGTTACCACCAGAAAGGTTGCCTACGATTTGCTCTTTGTTGGGTGTCTTAATCTTGAATAGCTCGATCATCGACTCAATCCGATTACTCTCTTGCTTTTCATTCACAACAAATGAAGAGGAGCATTGCTCTAATGAAGAGATGGAAATGTTTTCACCAACAGAGCTAGTCAGCACTAAACCTGATGATTTTCTATCTTCAGTCACATAGGCCATGCCAGACTTAATCGCCTGTCTTGGTTGGAGTTTTGTAAACTCTTTATCATTAAAGCAGATTGAGCCTGATTCGAACTCGTCAACACCGAAGATGGCGTTCAGCACTTCAGAGCGACCCGAGCCCACTAAGCCATAGATCCCTA
Organism: Shewanella pealeana ATCC 700345; assembly: GCF_000018285.1. Taxonomy (NCBI): domain Bacteria; kingdom Pseudomonadati; phylum Pseudomonadota; class Gammaproteobacteria; order Alteromonadales; family Shewanellaceae; genus Shewanella; species Shewanella pealeana. Next base: position 2,766,667 of record NC_009901.1, read on the forward strand.
AAATCTCGCCATTCCTGACCTTAAACGAAATATCGTTGAATTTTTTTGATGTTAAATTTTTAACTTCTAACAACACTTGTTCGCTTGGCTGGTTAAATTTAGAGAACTCTTCATTAATCTGACCGCCAATGATCTGTTCAATCAGTTGCTCTCGAGTAACGTCACCGATCAAACCTTCACTGATATAAGTTCCATCTCGAAATACCGTGTAATTTGTGCAATGTTCAAAAATTTCAGACAACCGATGTGAAACATAGACGATGCCCTTCCCCTTAGCGGCAAGTGACTTAATCGCCTTAAATAGCTTCTTCGAATCCTCTTCGCCTATGGCTGAGGTCGGCTCGTCTAGAAACACGATATTGGCATTGGAGTGAGATAACGCCTTAGCAATTTCAACCAACTGCTGATGGGCAACACACAGCGTATGCAGCATGGCATTGACTGGAATATCAAATTCCAGCTCATCCATAAGGGCCTGCGCTCTTTGGTTGAGTGTTTTAAAATCCACAATACCAAAACGATTACGTGGTTCCTGGCCTAAGTAGATGTTTTCAGCAACGGTTAGATTGGGGATCATACTCAGCTCTTGCTGAACAATAGTGATCCCCGCTTCTATGGCCTCTTTAGCATTAGCAAACACTCTAGGCTTGCCATTGACCATGATGCTGCCTTCATCTGGCTGCAAAAAGCCCATCACAATACTTAGAAAAGTGCTCTTGCCTGCGCCATTACCACCACATAAAGCATGGATTTCGCCAGCATTCAGGGTGAAATTAATATGCTTAAGGGCTTTAACCTCACCAAAGGACTTTTTAACCGAATTGACTGATAATAAAGGAGCCTTATTCATTACAGCCCCCTGTTAGTTGCGCCTCTGCCAACCGTGGATACTGGCTATAAAGCGTATCGATATAGCGATCATAAGCGACTTGATACTGTGCAACGTTGTTGCAATTAGGCTGAGTACGACTCTCTTCATTAAGCGCAATTAACTGCTCAATGATCTCGTTGTCCATCCTTCCTTTTAACGCCCAGCTCGCCTGAATCGCCGCCCCAAGCGCGGCCGCCTCTTCAACTTCTGGGCAGATCACTTCGCAGTTCATGGTATCGGCAATCATTTGACGCCAATGAGCAGACTTCGCCCCACCGCCAATTAACCGAATTTGCTCGATATTAATCCCTGCACCACGTAGCAGTTCCAAACCGTATTTAAGGCCAAAGGTTGCGCCCTCAACCACAGAGCGCACTAAGTTGTCGCGTGTGAAGTTGGCAGCATCTAAACCATGGATAGAGGCTTTGCCATCAGGAAGTGCAGGCACCCGCTCGCCATTAAAGAACTGAAGAAATGAGATATTACCGGCGCCGATCTGAGAAGCCTCAATCGAGTGGTTAAACTCAGCAAGACTCATCTTGAGCACGTCTTGCACCAAGCTCGTTGCCGACGTGACATTCATGGTGCAGATAAGCGGCATCCAGCCATTTGAGCTCGAACAGAAGTTGGCAATACTCGGATGCTTTAGCTCAACTGGCTTATCAGAAAATGTATATATGGTGCCAGAGGTGCCAAGCGACATAGTGATGATGCCGTTTTTAACGTTACCGGTACCGATTGCGCCCATCATGTTATCGCCACCGCCAGAGGAGACCACAACGTTATCACTCAAGCCTAAGCGCTCTTTTGCCTGACCAATCACCACGCCAGTGGCTTTTTCAGCACGATTAAGCTCGGGTAACGCCTTAAATAGATTGCCGCTTGGGTCGATAAGAGCACAAACATGCTCATTCCAACAACGATTACGCACATCGAATAAACCTGTGCCAGAGGCATCGCCAAAGTCGGCGCAGTACTCGCCCGTTAGCCAGAAATTCAAGTAATCATGTGGCAGTAGAATATGGGCAATCTTGGCAAAGTTTTCAGGCTCATGTTGCTTCATCCACAGGATCTTCGAGGCCGTGTAACCGGTTTCAACCCTAAGGCCTAACCTGTCTATACACGCCTGTTCGCCACCTAGCATTTGCAACAGCTGTGCATTCTCTGGCGCTGTTTCCGTGTCACACCAAAGTTTGGCTGGACGAATGACTTCACCTTGGCTGTCTAAGGCAACAAGCCCGTGTTGCTGACCCGACACCCCGATGGCTTTAATCATTTTAGGATCGACATTAGCCGTCGATACCGCCTGCTCGAAAGCTGTCACTAAGGCATCAATCCACCAACTTGGCTGCTGCTCACGACGACCGTTTGACTCAGAGATCAACTCATGGGGAGCAGAACATTCAGCCAACACACGAGATGTGCCTAAATCAACCAGAATGACCTTAGTGCCCTGTGTGCCACAATCGACACCCGCGACAATATTCATCGCTTACTCCATCTCTATCATGATCTTTACATCTGAAGGGTTCGCTTCAAGTGCTCTAGCATAGGCCTTTAGTGAATCTTCAAACTTATAGGTCTTGCTGATCAACGGCTTGACGTTTAACTTGCCTGAAGCGATAAGGTTGATGGTTTTAGGGTACATATTGGCGTAACGGAAGATGGTCTTGAACGTGATTTCTTTAACCTGAGCCGCAACGATATCGAATTTAACAGGCTCTACAGGCATTCCCACTAAAACGACTGTGCCATTTGCTGCAACGTGCTGGCAGATACGGGTAATCACCGCTTCAACGCCGCAACATTCAAACACCACATTGACGCCACGGCCGCCAGTTTTAGCCGCAACCACCTCAGCCACATCTTGGGTCAAGCTGTTAACCACGGTAATGCCTTCATAGTCATTAACCGTAGCTAACTTTTCATTGACGACGTCGACAACGATGACTTCAGCGCAGCCACTCGCCAACGCTGATAGTGCGCACATAACGCCAATTGTACCCGCGCCGTAAACTAGGCCAATATCGCCCGGTTTAATTTCGGCTTTAGTCGCAGCCTGCATGCCGATAGCTAAAGGCTCAACCATGGCACCTTCTGCATAGCTCATATGCTGAGGGATTTTAAAGGTGAAAGCCGCAGGGTGTACCACAAACTCAGAGCAGCAACCGTCGTAAGGAGGCGTAGCCCAAAACTGCACATCCGGATCTAGGTTATAGATCCCCTCCATAGTCTCTGCTGACTGTGGCTGAGGTATGCCCGGCTCCATACAGACTCGGTCCCCCTCTTTAAGGTGCTTAACATTGCTACCTACCGCGGTGACGATACCTGCCGCTTCATGGCCGAGGATCATTGGTTTTTCAACGACAAAATGTCCTATACGGCCATGAGAAAGGTAATGAACGTCTGAGCCACATATACCAACGGCTTGAATTTTAATTTTTACATCATTTGCACCGACTTCTGTAGGCGTCATTACCTCTTTTAAGGCAAGTTCATTTACTTTTTCTAGTACCAAAGCTTTCATGTAATGGTTCCCTTTATCAAAACAATGTTATCGATGTCATTAACACTTTCATTTAAGATAATCTTTTACTTGAAAAGCTTTTGCGCTAAAACTCACAAAAATCAGCACCTCCAGCACCGCCCTTATAAATAACTGTTTTCTTAAAATAAAACAATTCACAAGCAGCATTACACTTAAATCAATTAAATGTTATCGATAACATTTAATTTCTGTTATTTTGACAAGAAAATACATAACATTGGCTTGAGTAAATCTAGGACTAGGAAGTAATACGCGGATATTGCCTCTACCTAAATGAAGAGAACGGTAAATGACGCGGGAACTAAAGAGCATGAAAAAAGTTAAGCTATCAGATATTGCCAAGATGGCTGGTGTATCCTCGATTACCGTCAGTAGAGCGTTATCAACGCCTGAAAAGGTCAAAGCTGATACCTGTGAAAAGATCCAGAAAATAGCGCAAGAGCTTGGCTATATACCCAACCTAATGGCAAAAGGGCTTAAGTCTCGATCAAACACCATAGGGGTTATTGTTCCGACAATTATCAACCCGTTTTTTGCCAGTGCGGTAAAGTCCATCATTCGTAGTGCCAATAAAACAGGTTATAACTGCCTATTCTTCACCTCAGATGAATCGCAAAAAATAGAGCAAAACGCAGTCAATACGCTAATTAGTTACAATATCGACGGGATCATCATTGCCGTTATTTCAGAAGATGAAAACTATACTCCCGCTTACTTTTCAACCTTAGAGAAGTTACACGTCCCAGTGGTATTGCTCGACAGACATATCGAGGCGCCACATATTTGCGGAGTGTATTTAGATAATGTCGATTCAGGCTACAAGCTTGGCAAAGAAGTGTTATTAAACAATTACCAACGGGTGTTAATCGTATCCGGCTCAGCCAACTCTAAAGTGGCCAATTCACGATTAGCAGGCCTTAAGATGGCAGCGGAAGAGACACATTCAAATACGATTATCGATGTGATCAAGGCGGACTTTAATACCCAATTGGCAAAGGAATTAGTGCAAGATTACCTATCACAGCATAAACCCGATGCCATTATTGGTTTAAACAACCAGATCACCTTAGGTGCGCTTGAGGCCAGTGTTTCACATCACTATCAACTTGGAGCGGATATTCATTTCTATAGTATCGATGAAATCACCACCGCAAAACACTTTGGCATCTCCATCCCCTGTATCAGGCATGACGTTGAAGAGTTTGGCTACCATGCCGTGACGCAGTTAATCCGGGCCATTGAGTCTGAGCAGTGCGACAAACTGTCTGATATCATCATTAGAGGCACGGTAGTTAAGTAAGTCCCTTATCCGTACTGTATTTGAATCTCAATCAACATCGATATAAACCTGCTGTTTGAACCTCCAGATTAAATCTGCTGATTAAACCTATGGCCCTGAAAAGCTCATTATTGAGCCAGTAGGGGCATAGATAATCTTCAATCGCGATGAAAACAAACGCAATCATATAAATAACCCGCCATTCATCGCATGATTGCTCGACATCTAAGCACTGACCTCTGTATAATCCGCGGCTGTTTTGCCTCTCAAGCAGGATTAGTCACCCTAACCTGTTAGCGTCTTTGGCTTTCACTTTATATTAATCACTCAGGATACTCTTTTGATTTCTACCGCAAATATTACGATGCAGTTTGGCCCAGAGCCATTATTCGAAAACATTTCCGCTAAGTTCGGTAACGGCAATCGCTACGGCTTAATCGGCGCAAATGGTTGTGGTAAATCCACCTTTATGAAGATCCTCAGTGGCGAGCTTGCACCGACCTCAGGTAACGTTTCAATTACCCCAGGTCAAAAAGTCGGTACTTTGAGCCAGAACCAATTCGCATTTGAAGAATTCAGCGTTATCGACGCGGTAATTCAAGGCGATGCTAAACTGTGGGAAATCAAGCAAGAACGTGAGCGCATCTATTCACTGCCAGAAATGAGTGAAGAAGACGGTATGAAAGTGGGCGAGCTTGAAAGTGAGTTTGCTGAAATGGACGGTTACAGCGCTGAAAGCCGTGCCGGTGAAATCCTACTTGAAGCGGGTATCGAAGAAGAGTTTCATTTCGGCCTAATGAGCCAAGTTGCGCCAGGTTTTAAATTGCGCGTGCTATTAGCACAGGCATTGTTCTCAAATCCAGATATCTTGCTACTGGACGAACCAACCAACAACTTGGATATTCACACCATTAACTGGTTGGCTGAAGAGCTAAACAAACGTAAGTGCACCATGATCATCATTTCGCATGATAGACACTTCTTGAACACTGTTTGTACTCATATGGCCGATATCGATTACGGCGAGCTACGTATTTACCCAGGTAACTACGAGTACTTCATGGAAGCGTCTTCACTTATTCAAGAGCAATTGCTTGCGGGTAACGCCAAGAAAAGTGCTGAAATGACCGAACTTCAAGACTTCGTTAACCGTTTCGGTGCTAACGCGTCTAAAGCGAAGCAAGCTAGCTCTCGTGCTAAGAAGCTTGAAAAAATCAGCCTAGATGAAGTTAAATCATCAAGCCGTATGACACCGTCACTCCGTTTCGATGATGGTAAGAAGATGCACCGCCAGGCGCTTATTCTTGAAAACGTCGGTCATGGTTTTGACGGCGAAACCCTATTTGAAGGCGGAGAGTTGATCCTTGAAGCTGGCGCTAAACTAGCTGTTATTGGCGAGAACGGTGTCGGTAAATCAACCTTCTTACGTTGTTTGGTGAATGAATTACAAAACAACCATGGCGTAATCAAGTGGTCTGAGAATGCTTCAATCGGCTACTGCCCGCAGGATAGCAGCAAAGACTTTGATAATGATCTAAGCCTATTTGATTGGATGTCACAATGGCGCCTTCCTAAGCATAACGACCTAATGGTACGTGGCATGCTAGGCCGTCTACTATTTACTGAAGACGACATCAACAAGAAAGCGCGCAACTGTTCTGGTGGTGAGAAAAACCGCCTATTATTTGGCAAGTTAATGATGATGGACATCAACGTGCTGGTAATGGACGAGCCAACTAACCACATGGACATGGAAGCGATTGAAGCATTAAACAATGCGCTTAAAGTGTATGAAGGTACGCTGATTTTCGTTAGCCACGATCGTGAGTTTGTTTCATCTTTGGCAACTCGTATTATCGATGTTAAAGACAAGAAGCTGGTTAACTTCCAGGGTACCTTTAATGAGTACATGGCAAGTCAGGCTGAAAATGAAGCAAGTAAAAGAGCCTAATTGATTATTTCCCTGCACGCCATCAGGCATGCTGGGTTAATCCATAAAAATGGCGCTAATCTTTTGATTAGCGCCATTTTTTATGTAAACCATTAGAGTCAAGATTTAACCTTCACTTTTCTCGGTTAAAGTCTATTTATGCTCAAGGTGGTATTGATATAAAGCTTCAATATCTGCGCTACACATCAATGGCATCGCGCCTTTAAGCTTATCTAGCGGCCAATCCCACCATTTCATCTGTAAAAGCTTAGAAACCGAATCACTATCGAAACGTTGCTTCACAAGTTTATTGCTGCCAACAACGACTGTGTATGGCGCTACATCTTTGGAGATCACCGCTCGTGCGCCAATCACTGCGCCGTCACCTATGCTCACCCCAGGCATAATCATCGCCTCAGATCCAATCCATACATCGTTGCCGATAACCGTATTGCCCGCACGCTCGAAGCCACTCTTTACCCCATCACCAAATGTTTCTTCGGAAAATGGATAGGTGGAGATCCAATCCAAACGATGGCCCTGATTGCCCGCCAACATAAAACACGCGCCAGAGGCGATGGAGCAGAACTTACCGATAATCAGCTTATCGACTTCACCAAATACTCCCGCCTCCCACACATCTATGGTCGAGCCATCACCGAGCAGGTAACGCACAGCTTGATCTTCAAAAGATTTGCCGTGATAAAAACCTGAATAGTAAGAGTACTCCCCTACTTCGATATTTGGGTTAACGACTTGCTGTTTGAGCTTTTTAGAATCAAGCCAACTGGTAAACTCGTTCATTTTTAACCTTGAAAGTTCTAATATAGTAAATGTGATTCAATAATCATTTAATCTTAAAGCGCAATACCAATGCCTACTGCATTATCAAAATGATTATAATCAGAAATGGTCATCCCGTAGCCACTTTGCAGCTTTAGATAGCCTCTTAAGCCTTTATATATTGGAAAGCGCCAACTCAACTCTTCATAGCCTTTAGAAAAACCACTTTCTACAAGGTTTCTTAGGGTTAAGCTCACTTGATGATCACCAAAATACCAATCACCTTTGACTGTGCCATAGCCCATATAGTCTTCAATATCAGGGTTATAATCCGTACTTGAAAAGTCAGCTCTTAGCCAAGGCTTTATACTGATTTCAATATCCTTATATGCCAATGAAAACTCCAAATAAACGCGGTTCCAACTTCGCTCATAAATGCCACCTTTGCCATTTGATTGGTGCTCGAAACCTAGGCTAGTACTTCGCCAAGTATCATCGGCCTTCCCGTGTTGCCAGAACCAAAACACTTGCGGCTGATATTGTGAATCTCGAAAGTAGGCCGACTTGTCGTAAGCCTGCCAATTAGATATTTGGCTGTAAGCGATGTAAAAGCCATCATTGTCAGTGAAGAGATTGTTCGCGATGCCATATTTAAGACTAAATTGAAACTGCAGATTGGTGTTACTAATGTTCTCATTATTTGGGTTTTGGGGAGCGTAGTAAGCTTGATTTGCTGATTGCGTTTGGTAAATCGGTAAAATGAAGTTGTTGTCAAACACCGTTAACTTATAAAGATCATCAGCTGGAGTTAACCCTGCAACCCCTGTGATATCATTACTAATAGTGGCTTGCTCTTTTGCCTGGAGTGAACCTGCAGCCAGTAAGCTTGCTAGTAAAATGACATAGGTTTTAATATTGGTTTTATGCTTCAAGTTACTTATCTCCCTATTAAATAACGACGAACTTCATCAACAATTGCACTTATCATTTTCCAGATGTTCGTCTCAATATTCTAATATATTGGATTTATTTTGATTTTACACCTTTCATCGCTAATCTTCGCCTTAAAAACCAAAGACTAAGCTACCGTTTCCGTTTTTAATGTCGTAAATTGTCTGTAGCTTAGCCTTTTTAGTAAGTTAAAATTGAAGCCTGGCTTCAAAAGTATCTATTTCGAATAGCGTCTGTTGTATAAGGCTAGGTTGCCATTCCTTCTTCGCAACAACTATCCGGTATCACCTGTTTTGAAAGTCAGTAAAAAGGAGCCCATACAGGCCCCTGAGTAATGAGTTAATCAACCACGATAAACATACTGTAATTACATAAAGATAAACTGACGATAAAGCGCAATAAGCTGCTGTCGAATGATCTTAGCCTGATCCGCGCCACCTTCACCTTCATCGACACACAGGAGTAACTCCTTCTCCTTGGCTGTGATCTGCTGACACAGGGCTGACAAATTCTCACAAAATTGCGCCCTATCCATGTGGCTAACTGCAACCTGAGTTTGACTACCAGAGTCGAGTCTACGCTTAGATGAACTAGGCACTATGCCATTGGCCATGTTATAGATAATTTGATGGCCTCGTCGCTCAGCAGACTCGTCGATGGCACTTTGCATCGCAGTTGTCACCTTATCTGCATATAGAATCGCTTTGCCGTTCTCGTTACGCGCAGCTCGGCCGATAATTTGAATCAGCGCCTGTTCAGAACGTAAGAAACCGGCTGTATCGGCATCGAGTACCGCCACCAAGGATGCCTCAGGAATATCTAAACCTTCACGCAATAGGTTAATGCCTATCAGCACATCAATCTCTCCCACACGCAGAGCTTTTATGATCTCGACCCTATCGTTGGTTTTGATATCTGAATGTAAATAGCTGACTTTAATCCCTTTGGCAGACAAAAAGTCATTTAACGATTCAGCGCTTTTTTTAGTTAACGTGGTCACCAGTGTCCGCTCGTTGCGGGCAAGTCTAAGGGCTATCTCTTGAACGAGATCCTCAAGATTATTGTCAGAAGGACGAATTTCAATTTCAGGATCGAGTAAACCTGTAGGACGTATAATCTGCTTAAATACCTGCTGTTTTGATTTTGATAGCTCGTAGTTGCTCGGAGTGGCTGACACAAAAATGGTTTGTGGTTTAATGCTCTCAAACTCAGTGAAGCTCAAAGGACGGTTGTTACGGGCAGAAGGGAGACGAAACCCAAAATCGATTAGAGTGTTCTTACGGCTCTGATCACTCTTATACATGGCCGATATCTGCGGGATCATCACATGTGACTCGTCAATAAACAGTAAGCCATCTTTAGGGAGATAGTCGAACAAGGTTGTTGGCGGTAACTGTGGGTCGCGTTGATTTAGATAGGAAGCATAGTTCTCAATACCTGGACAATAGCCCTGTAATCGCAGCAACTCGAGATCTGACACTGTGCGCTCATATAACCTCGCCGCCTCAGTCAGTCTATTATCTGCATTGAGTATGGCGACCTGTTGCTCCATATCGCTCATTATCTGCCCGCAGGCCAATTCCACCTGCTCTATAGATACCGAATACAAGGTTTTTGGCGAGACACAATATTCAGCGATTGTCTCGAGTTGCTGGCCACTGATGGCATCAATCCAATACAATTGATTGACTCGGCCAGCTTCAATTTCAACTGTCAGCGCCTGATGCTCGGAATCAGCAGGAAAGATATCAATCACTCCCTCACGTACTAAAAACGTCGCCCGATTGATAGTGCGATTACAACGCGTGTACTGCAACCGCTCCAACCGCTGGATTAAATCATCAAGGTCTATTTCTTGTCCTAGCCAGAGCTTAACTTGCAAGGAACGGTAGGCATCAGGATCTCCTAAACCATATATCGACGAGACAGACGCCACGACGATAACATCTCTACGCTCAATCAAGGCCTTAGTGGTTGATAATCGCAGCCGCTCTAAGTGCTCGTTAATGGCTGAGTCTTTACGAATGAAACGATCGCTACCGGGAAGGTACACTTCAGGCTGATAATAATCGTAATAAGATACAAAGAATTCAACGGCATTTTCAGGGAAAAAATGCCTCATTTCACTATATAGCTGCGCGGCTAATGTCTTGTTATGAGCCAGAATAATCGTTGGCCGTTTTAACCTATGAATGATATTGGCCACAGTGAAGGTTTTACCCGAACCCGTAACACCTTTTAAGGTTTGATGGCTGCTTCCACTATCAATCCCATCGACTAAGCGAGCGATGGCTTCAGGCTGATCGCCTGAAGGCGTATAGTTCGAATGTAAGATAAAGGTATTTTTAGACATAAGCACTCGCCTTTAATCAAGTCTCGCTGCGTGTCTGTAGTACAGCTCACAGCAGCTTAGATTAACTATAGAGTATCAAGCTTAGTCGATGGCTAGGAGGCTGGTTTAAGTCGGATAAAATAATTGATTTACTAATTTAACGCTTAACCCCAATCAAGTGCCATCAAAAATATTGATAGCACACCTGCACCTTAGCCTTAAGCATATCTTGAACTTATATTAGCCGTCACTCTAACCTCTAACCTCTAACCTCTAACCTCTAACCTCTACGCCCTGGCCTTAACGGCATAAGGCTCACTAAGCCGCCGTTTCCTTTGGTTCATCCGGAGCATTGCAAGTGTACTGACAGCTTTCGGCCACACCTTTTTTATGTGAACTACAAGCTAGAAAGCTCTTGCCCGTACGACTGTTGGTACGCTTAACTAATTTACCCGAAATACACTCTGGACAGACTTGGATCTTATGGCCGCATTTTGCAGAGCTGCAGAAGTGCTTAGTTTCGTTACTAAGCATAGGGGCGCTATTACAGACTCGGCATGCCTCAAGCTTAGTATCGCAATAGTCTTGCCCTAAGGAGCAAGTGTAAAACAAGCCATAACGACCCTCTCTTGGGATGAGTTTGCCCTCGTTACACTCAGGGCAACAAAGTTGCTCGTGATATAGGGGAGCAAGATCGCTAAGGTAAACACGTATATCGGCTGTAAAGCCCCTTAGCTCTTTAACAAATACAGACTCTTTACCTAATTCAGCCTGAACAAATACCGTTTGTTTGGCTCGTGACAATGCGACGTAAAATAAGCGTCGCTCCTCGGTATCGGCGTAACTATCAAGCTTTGGTAACAAGACTTCTAAGATAGGATCGCTATCGATTTTGCATGGGAAACCATACTTGTCGTCATTCACATCGAGCACGATAACAAAGTCGGCTTGCTTACCTTTAGAAGCATGGGCAGAAAAACCTGAGATCTCAAACTGCGGATAACTCTTTTGCCAACGACTCAGCTCTTTTAGCGACGCGTTAAAGCGGCCGATTAACATCACCGTCGCGCGCTTAGGTTTCTTTATATGGCTTGTGACCTCATAGATACTGTCAAAAGCCTGCGCGACTGCAGCCTCTTTATTATTAATAAGCAAGCAAACTTGTGGATTCTCGCTGTGGCTATGGGTCGTAAGGCGCTTCTTTAACTGGGCAGGGTTTGCCTGAATAAATTGTGAAGCCACCTTCTCGATTCTGTCGTTAAATCTGAAGGTCTTGTCAAGCATAACAGTTGCTGTCGCGCCGAAGGTTTCACTAAACTGAGTGGTTAAACCGAGATCGCTACCGGTAAAACGATAAATCGCCTGCCAGTCATCTCCCACACAAAACAGGGCACATCCTGGGCTTGAGTCCCGCAGCTCTGTCACTAACTTGGCGCGCTCTGGCGAAATATCCTGAAACTCATCAACCATGATGTATTTATATCGAAAGCGCTCAGCGGTTTTCTGATGAAAATCCTTGGCTTGGGTTATCTTCAGCGCTTCGGCGATCATGTCAGAAAAATCTAAAGTATTAAGTAATTTAAGTTGCTTGTCATAACGGTCATATACCCACCTAAAGAGGTGTAAGAACGCCTTCCATCTGAGTTGGTTATAAGTCGCAATCTTCTTGTTTGAACCTGCAGTCATGGTTAACGACTCAAGCATGGCTAAGGTATAGCTTGAAGACTTAAACAGCCCCAAAAAGCTCGACATCAAGCGACTCACATTACGATACACGCCTAAGTGTTTAACCTGAGCAAATACCTCTTGCGGAGAGATAGGCTTAAAAAGCTGACTCTGTTCAAGGCCTAGCTCGCCGCAGCGTCCACACAATAGCGCCTCTAGAGCCTGCTCTAATCCGCCCTTTTCGGCCTGCCAGCTAAAGGTTTGCAACAGGCAGGTGTTATGACGCTTATGTAGCGAAATCTTCCACTCACGGCTTTGTTGGTACGCTGCTTTATCGATATCTGGACGTGTATTGCCCTGTTTATCCAGCCCAAAATGCTCTAGATAGGCATCGAGTACAGGAATATAGAAATCAGGTTGATAGACGCTCTTTCCTGGCTCTGTGATCTCAAGGCTCTCTTGAGAGCGATATTTAGGCTCATACTCGAACTCGATACCGTGGGTATAAAGGTAATTACAGATGGTTAGCTCTTGAAAGCTCTTAACTAGATCGCCCGATAACGCACGGATCTCGTTATTTTTCAGATAGGCGCGATACTGGCCTTGGCTGTTAAAATCCAACTCGTTCACTTGAGGGTACAGATAACGGCCAAAATAATCGGCAACGGGATCGGCCATCTGTGGATCGGCAACAATGTCGTCAATCTGTAGATCGACAAATTGCGTCAGACGCTTATCATCACTCGCCAGTACAGACACTTGGGTCGAGCGATTTAAGTAGTATTGGATGATCTCCTTACCTAAGGCATGAAAGGTACTGACTTTAACCCCAGCTAATGTCCCATCTCCGTGCGTAGAAACTCCAGCTATGGTACTTATTCGTTGCTCAAGTTCGACTCTGGCATCTCTGCCGTAGGCTAGCATCAAGATCTCTTCCGGCCGCGCCAAACCTTGATTAACCAAGTATGCGGCCTTTGCCGCCATGGTGCTGGTTTTACCTGTGCCCGCCCCCGCAATCACTAAGGTGTTGTTCTCATCTATAACACAGGCTTGACGCTGTAATGGCGTTAATGGGTTTGCCTCTATAGAGTCAAACAGTTGCTGATGCGCATCTAGCTGCTTTTCCTGCCACCACTGGTTATATTTTGTGGTAAACGCCTCGGGCTGCTTAATGAACTTTGCGAGTCTGCAGTTAAACTGACTGGTGTCAAAACCTAACTGGCTAAAATGCTCGACACGGTTAAATACCGCCAATGAATCTTGAAACTCATGCTGTAACTGGTTTGTATCTGAATCACGTAAATATCGCTTATGTAGACCAAAGCGATTGTCAAAACGCATTATATCTGCCAGTAGATCATCATAGCTGACTTGTAGCGCCGCTTTGCTGTGTAGCACATGGTTACTCAGAGCGTACTTAAACAGAGGTTTACTGTCGATAAAGCGGAAAAAGCTAAAACGCTTATCTCCCCAAACTAATGTTTGGGTAAACCAGCCTTCACGCACTTCAACGGTTTGATTGAACAGCGGGTAAGGATGAAGCTTACCGTTTATGGTTAACCCCTGCTCGCAAAGCTTGGCACCATTACAGAATATGATCCCTTGCACAAAACCGAACTCAACAGAATGTCGCCTAAGCTCCATTTACAACCTCTGATTGATAAAATACCGCGGCATAATATCAAGTAATTTCAGCTGCAAATAGCAGTAATCTTGTTATGTGCTTAAATTTTACCAGCACTTTATACACTAGGCCCATGTGTAAATTGTTGATAAAAACATCGGTGTAAATCGCAAGGTCATTTTTAGCTTTTTTTAAATATAAAATCTGCATGACAAGCGTGATTGACCACACAAAAACGAAGCGAAACCCACTAATTAAGCGCAGCATCACATACCCAAGTTTCTTATACATGCTAGCCTCTATATACATTCATAGCACGCAAAAAACTAAACAAATGCTATGCAATATCATCTAGATAACAGATCCATTGATGGAATGATAAAAGGGTTCACCATAATGAAAAAAGTACTAATTGCTGGTCTTGTAAGCTGTTTATTCGCAGGTACTGCTAGTGCAGAAAGTGCAAAAAACCTAGACAAAGATACTGCGCTTGGCATGGCAAGTCTCATGATTTGTACAACCTTCTATGCCGAACAAGATATGCACCTTGAAGGCAACATTGTCGGCCAATCGATGATGGCTCACAAAAACTCTGGTATTGAAGAGATGGTTATGTCAAAAGAAACCAGCGAAGCATTAGATGATTATATGAGTATCTTCAATGCAGCCAATAAAGAGCAGCAAGTTAAGCTTTGTGATGATGCAATCAAATTTGCTCGCGAAAGTGATTTTGTCGAGGCTGAATAGGCCAGCAGCTTTATGCTTAAACACTTTGATAGCCCCGTAAGGGGTTATCTTGTTTTTATGCTTTATCCCAAACCACCTTTTTCAAGCTTTATTTCCCTAAACCAAGCTTAATAGCACCGCCCTCTTTAATGCGCATTGAGCCCGAAGCCACTGTTAGCGTTGACTAAATACAGCTGTAGCCCATAATCACAAGTAAAATGCACTGCAATGCCTTATCTTGCTTATATTTTGGAGCTTTTTTAATGAGTAGCCTTAAACTCAAACCGCACCACTTAGTCTTACTATTCGCCTTAGCGATAGCTTTCTATGCCTGTTATTTACTCATCTCCCCTTATTTAGGCTCGATAGTACTGGGGTTTATCGTCTCTATATTATTTCTCCCGCTCCATACTCGAATTCAACAGCGCATGCCTAACAGCCCTAATATGGCCTCAGTATTTTCGTGTACATTAGTGACGGTGATGGTGTTGATCCCATTACTGTTTGTGGCGATGGCGATTATGAATGAAGGCATCAACTTTATGACTAATGCCTACGGTTGGCTTACTGACGGCGGAGCAAAAAGCTTTCTTGCTCACCCTTATATTCAAAGTGGCGTCGCCTTACTCAATAAGTGGCTGCCATTTGACACAATTAAGATAGATGAGCTGGTACAACAAGCAGCAGGAAAAGTAACCCAGCTGAGTAGCAGCTTATTAACTGCCAGTACGGGCATTGCAGGTGATGTAGCTGATACCGTTTTAGATTTTGGACTGATGCTATTTGTGTTGTTTTTCTTTTTGCGTGATCAACAGAAAATCATCGATAACACTCGCCATATCATTCCATTATCTCGCTCGCAGCAAGGGCTTATCTTCAATGAAATCGGCGTTGTTGCCAAGTCTGCTGTGTTAGGTGCATTTCTTACTGCATTAGCCCAGGGTGCACTTGGCGGAATAGCCATGTCGTTAGCCGGATTTTCGGGGTTGTTTTGGGGCAGTATGATGGCGTTTGCGTCTTTTATCCCCTTTGTTGGCACCGCAATGATCTGGCTACCAGCCTCGATTTATTTGTTCATCACCGGTGACTGGCAATGGGCGCTATTTTTGATTGTGTGGGGTGTGGTGGTTATTGGCTCGATTGATAACTTTCTTAGACCTTGGCTTATGCAAGGCAATACCGGCATGAGCACGCTACTGCTGTTTTTCTCGCTACTGGGTGGTTTACAGTTGTTTGGCCTAATCGGCTTGATCTATGGGCCGATCATATTTGCCGTTACCTTGGTGTTAGCTCGGCTATATGAAATTGAGTTTAAAGACTTTATTGAGCAACAAGATAAAGAGTAATTACCGAGTTAACTCCTACGCTTCCGCTATCAAAACAGGCCGCTTAACGTTAAGCGGCCTGTTTTATGACCATTCAAGTTTTCACTTCTAAACTTTCATTTAGAAAATTCAATTTAAAATTTTCATTTAACACCTCTATTTCGAACAAAATCGAAATAACAATTGACACAGCAGCCAGCTACAACTACATTTCCAGATACATGGAATTGTCAAAAAGTAAAAGGTGCTAAATCATGTACACCAGTCAAACAACCCAAGCGGCAACCGATGCTATCGAGTGGGCGTTAACTCATGGTATGGCACTAAAAACCACACCTTACTCGGCAACCCATACCGCCTTCAGCTTTACGCCGACACCTATTAGCAAGGCGAGGTATCAACAGCTGGTGGACTCAGTCGGTTTGCTTGGCAAGCTGGTTCATTTTGTATCTGAAGATCACCGATTCTTAAACCAAGCGATCGCCCCTATCACCAAAGGCGATCCCTTCTTTAAGGCCCTGCTGGAGATGCATCAAGCTATTCATCAAGCAAGCAATCAAACGAGCGTTCAAGTGAGCAATCAAGCGCCCCAACAATCAATTGATCAAGGCGTGTCGTCAGAAAGTCGTGGTGGTGACGCCAAACGCTTACCGCTACTCATTATGCGCAGTGACTTTATGGACGATGCGGCCTTAGGACCAAAGCTTATCGAGTTCAACGGCATTGCCGCAGGTATGGGGCCATTCGGACAACGAGTCCATGAACTACATAAATACCTGCAGCTTCAAGCCGCCGATACGTTTAACTTGTGGTCAGCCAGCCCAAACAGCAAGCTGGTAGACAATCACGCATTAGAGGGATTGGCTCAAGGCATAGCTAATGCCACATTTAAAATTAAGCGCGAGTTTACAAAAAACGACGCTTCGACAGGTTTTAAAAACAGTCCTCCCGTGTTCCTAATGGTAGTGCAAGCCAATGAGGATAATGTTTACGATCAACACCTGTTAGAGCATGTACTGCAAGCAAAAGGCATTAAAACGGTAAGACGCACTTTTCGCGAACTGCACGACAAACTCACAACCGGTAAAGATGATAGATTACTGCTCGAGGGTGTCGGCCCCATCGATACCGTGTATCTGCGCGCTGGTTATCAATATTGTGATTATCACGCCAATGACATCATCAGCCGTGTATGCTGCGAAGCACTGATGCAAACCCGTATTTTTATTGAAAAACACCGAGTGGCGGTTAACGCTACCGTTAGCCAGCAACTGGCCACCAGCAAGCGGGTGCAGATGTTACTGTCTTCTATGGCACCTGACGCCCTCACCCGTTTTGGTTTAACTTTAGATGAGGCCAAAACCGTTAAAGGCTTACTTGGCGAGATGCGCGCAGTCACTCAAGACAGCGCTACATTGATTGCCCACAGTAATACTGACGAATGGGTGCTAAAAAACCAAGGTGAAGGTGGCGGCCACTGCATATTTGGCGAAGACATTCTGCCAAAGCTTGCCGAGCTTAAACCAAGCGAATATCAGGCCTGGTCACTGATGCGAAGACTACATCCAACCGCGAGAGCTACGGCCGCGTTAACCGTACGCAAAGGTGAGCTCCACAGAGTCGACGATTTAATTAGCGAAATCGGCATGTTCACCGTACATATCGACGGCGGGGCAGCGATAAACATAATAGATGATAGCGAGCAGGATACGAACAAACAGCTTAACGCCAAGCAAGCTTACGCCGGTTACTTGATAAGAAGTAAATCAGCGCGCACCACAGAAGGCGGCGTTCACAGCGGTCAGGGCGTATTGGATTCGTTAGCTTTTAGTGATTAGATTTTAGTGGCTAGCTTTTAGTGACTAGCTTTTAGTGACTAGATTCTACTAACTAGATTTTAGTAATTGAGGCTAATCGTTAGAACTGCAGATTAAGTTTGTAGCCGAAATTGACTACATTATATTGCGAGGAAGATCTTTAAATTAGCCGTACCAGCTAATTAAGCCACTCAAACAAACTTGAGTGGCTTACTAGATTAGCTCATTAATCAATATGTTCGCATCGGCCAAACTCAGCGCCGGACTTAACCTTATTAATTAAGCCTTTAGGGAAACCTGTTTTTACCGATTGCCCATTTTCGCACACATAGACCTGATCCATGTTGACATGGTAAGACATGTGCACGCCAGCAATTCCGCCTACCATTTCAGAGCCTGAACCACTGATTGACAATGGGTTGTTCATATAAGCATTTTCAGCTTCCATGACTCCCTGCTTGCCAAAAAATTCGGTTAAAGGCATCCAGCCAATGGTGTCGATGTAGATTGCACCCACAAATCCAGCCCAAAAATCGCCCGCTCGTGCAATGATGACACTGCCATCATCAGTCATATCAAACGGAGAGGCAGGAACTGCACCAAATGTGCTTTGTACCCATTCAGGACTTTCGAGTTCACACAAGTCTTGGCCCCACCATAAGAATGGAATGT
The DNA here is from genome assembly GCF_000018285.1 of Shewanella pealeana ATCC 700345. Lineage (NCBI taxonomy): Bacteria > Pseudomonadati > Pseudomonadota > Gammaproteobacteria > Alteromonadales > Shewanellaceae > Shewanella > Shewanella pealeana. Next base: position 2,785,190 of record NC_009901.1, read on the forward strand.
CTTCACACCAAGTTAGGCCACCGATATCGGTAAATGCCGCATCACCTTTTTTAGTATGATCCCAAAGTAAGGTATTGCCTTGCTCGGTCGCTAGGGCAACCATTTTACCATCGTAAGAAGAAGCATGAGATTCAGTCGCGCCAACCTCATCATAAAGATTGATCATTCGACCTTCATTAACCCAGGCTACCGCTTCCCAACCGTCAGCAGAACCCAGCACTACGTCACCATTACCAGAGATAGAATGTGCTCGTACCCAGCTATATTTATCCCAGTTAACATCTCGGGTGTCTAATTCATGCATACCGGCTTTTGGGGTCCAAATAAATGGCACCAGCTCACCTTCGCCATACTCAGTGCAATAACCGTTGTTATTAACATCTTTGTAGGCCAATCCTACAACGGTATTACCCGCATCATCGATATCCCAAGCAGAAGCCGCTTGCGTGCCCTCCATACCAGAGCCACCACAGGTGTTACCGGTAAAATCTCCTAAAGACATCGCCCCATTGGCACTAGTCCAAATCGCTGGAGCGCTAATACCATTACCGTCTAAGTCAGAATTAACCAACAACTTCTTACCATTACGGTTCATCTTGCCACTGCTTGCCGAGATGTAATCAGGTAGGATGTTAAAGCCTTTATTTTCATCCCATGTAAACCCAATACCGTTAATCACTCCCATGGAAGAGCGTCCATTTTTTGCAAGATCCGTTAGATACGCATTAACTATGGGCCTAAACTCGATACCATCATGGTAACCATTAAAGGTTAAGTCGGCTTGCTTAGCCTTACCAGCTTCAGCAAGGATAGGAGTGAAGTCACAGGCATTATCGACTGCGGGGTTGCTCCCTTCTGCCTCATTCCAATACTCAGCAACTGACACTAAAGGTGTTTGGCGAGTTGGATAGCCTCCTTGGAAGATCTCTTCGGTATATAAAACATAATTTTGCCCAGGAGTTAGACCATTGATCTTAAATGATCCATCAGGTCCCACCTTACCCTGAGTTAAATTACCAGATTGAGCAGATACGGCATCAAACAGTGGATCATTAACATTGCGCGCAATGATATTGATACCGCTGTATTCTGTTTGACCATCTTTTAAGCGTAATGTCCCTTCAATGGAGCCAAACTGACTCTTATATTCGGCAGTTGGGTATAGGTTTGAAATCGAAACGCGGTCATCGAGTACATTGACTGTGCTTTGACTCACGCCACCCGCGCCATCATGACGGATATAAGGAAACATAGTTTCGATAATATCAGGATCGGCAGGGTTGCCTCCCCAATCAGCGGGATATTCAAAATCATGAATAGATTCAACATCACAACCCGCAACGCCTGGATATAACGGCGCACCGGGCCAGCTTAAGTAAGCCAACTGTCCGTTCGTCTGGGAGTGCGACAAGTTAAGGGCGTGACCAAACTCATGGGTAAAGACACCCGCAACTTGATTACCTTCTGTATCTTGCACATAAACATTCCAACCATTGAGCACGGCTGTCGCTTCTGTAATATTACCGTTTTCGTCCGCCCACTCAGGAAAGGCGATTCCGAGTACCGCAGATTTAGGCACACCAAAAAAGTCTTCTAAAATACTGCCGTCGGTGTCATATAAGACATAGAAACCATAGCCGTTTTCAACGGTATAAATTTGCGCTGCATTTGCCCCGGTCACATCTGCAATGCCCACCTGCTCTTCGATGGTGCCAGCAATATTAGCCTCAAACGTCGACGTTTCAACACTGTTCCACTGATCGAAGGCAAATTGAGTGATCTCATTTGCACGTTCAATCGACAAGAAAACACTGCCATCGTAATCAAAAGTAAAAGCTTCGCCGCCATCAACATAGACAGGAATAGAACCGGCTGACGTGTCCCATTTATAGGGCTGAGGATTTGCGCCATCAGTAGTAATCAATGGGCCTGCAGCCATGACACTGCCAGAGCTTAAAAACATGGCGATTGCCAGTGTAGATTTAGATAATTTCATTATTTCATCTTCCCATTGTCAATCCATTGCTGTGAAACGGCGCGCCCAACAACACTCATAAAGAAAGTTGCACTGATAGCCTTAGGGTTGGTCATCATATTTTGCTCTTCATGAGTCAATAAGCCGGCAGCAAACTCCACATCTTTAAAGATGCCGTAGTTATTAAATTCGTTAAGCACATTGCCATTGACTAGGTTGAACTTTCCATGGGCCATGCCCGCAGTGGTGCGCAAACCCGTTTGCTTAGCTGACTTGTGCATAAAGGCGACAACTGACTCCCCTTCAATCCAGCGCGGAAAGCCTTCTGGTGCCATGGCAAGCATCTGTCTACCGTCTGGCATTACGCGAGGCTTTAATAAGCCAAATTGACGAAATGTATAAGTTGAGTTCTTAGCGTGCTGACCTTTTGCCGCACTACCGATCTTGATGCTAACTTCGGTATAGGGGATCCCCTTATCTGTTAAACCGTCGGTTACCTTCTCAACTTGCCCAGAGATAATGCTTTCAGAGGTATTAATTAATTGTGTAAGATTTTGAGATTTTAATTTTGCCGCTTGCGCCATGGGTGCTAACAGGATTAAAGCTGTTAGCAGCGCTGTAACACTGGCAATACTTTGCTTGAGTTTCATACACCTTCCTTATTTATTATTGATGAGTAGAAATTCGTTTAATGTGAGTAGAACGCCTACTGGTTAATAACCGTACCTGAAAATTATTGAGCGAAATATCGGGGAAACCCTGATTTTTTCCAAATACAAACTAAGTTAACGATAAGTTAAATTTGCTTATTATTTGCTACGCGGATACCTTCTAATATTAATCAAGCCCCTGCTTAGTGTCTGTGTAACAGATAACGAGAGAGTTTATTTGTATATTATTCTGAACAGAATTCGGTCGAGTTTTACATATATCCTGACTGTCACGTCAATTGTTGCCATCTGCCTGATTCCCAAGCTGGGCCACGCTTTTTCAAGTTTGGAGACTAGCCGTATAGGCCTTAGTAGCGGCTTGGAAGAAGACATTATTTTAGCCCTGCTGATCGATCATCAAGACTTTATGTGGGTAGGGACTAAAAATGGACTGTTTGTCTATGATGGCTACCAAGTACAGAAACATATTCCACAACCCAGCGCCCCCAATAGCCTTAGTGCGTTAGATATTCGCAATATCTATCAAAGCAGTGATCACACTATCTGGGTTTCAACAAATAGCGGTGGGTTGAATAAATATGTGCCACAAAGCAATACGTTCGTCCATTATCGTCATCAATCAGAACAACAAAATAGCATCAGTAATGACAGTGTATATGATGTGGTAGAAGGACCTGATGGGCACCTATGGATTGCGACTCAGATAGGCTTAAACAGATTAAACCGCAGCACAGGCGAGATAACGCGCTTCTATCATGAAGCCAGTGATCCCACTTCATTACCCAATGATTATGTATACCGGCTCTTCTTAGATAGTAAGCAGCGGTTGTGGCTTGGCACCATTGGCGCGGGGCTCGCTTATTGGGACAGTGCAGAACAAGCGTTTATTCGAGTCCCGCTGCCAGCAGGCGGACATGACGATATATTTGCCATCACTGAAGATACGAGTCAAAACCTATGGATCGGGAGTCGTAATGGCTTACTAAAGATGGGTCCACAGCGCGATAATGTCGAGCAGATCTATTTAACGCCCTCTTCTGCACAGCAGCCACTTATCATCAAGCTTCACTTGACCCAAAAAAACACCCTCGCGATTGGCACCAGTGGCTACGGCCTTATGATATTAGATCTCACTAACAACCAGCTAGTTAGCGAGTATAAAAAGCCGCAAGCCGCTAAAGGAACCGCCACTAGCATAGTTGAAAACTCGCAAGGCACGCTTTTTGTCGGCACTTGGGGCGCAGGAATTCAGCGAATCGAGCCGAAAGTTCCCTACGTTTCATTGATCACTAAACCCGATAATAAAGCACTCCCAGCCATCAGAAACATTAGCGCGCTTTACACTGACCAGACTAATAACAAAACCTGGGTCGGCACATCAGGCACAGGCTTGCATTGGTTAGATCAAGACTCGGGGCAGATTTTAAAGGTGCAGTCCCCACTTGCACAACATTTAGTCGAAGGTGTACACAGCATCACCCAGCTAAGCAATGGACAGCTCTATGTGGGGACATCTCAAGGCTTGTGGCAATTATCGGCACAAGGTGAAACCTTAGCTTTCTTTAGGCACGAGCCGACTAATCCAAATTCTATCGGCAAAGGTTATGTCAGGGTCATAGAGCCTGCATTAGATGGAAACTTATGGATTGGTGTTGGTGGCACCGGGCTACACCACTTCAATCCCAGCACAGGAAAGTTTACCGCCTATCGGCACCAGAGTAACAATAAAGAATCTATCAGCGGCAATTACATCACCTCCCTCCTCGTCAATGGTGATGAGATCTGGGTAGGAACTCGCTCAAGTGGCCTAAATCGATGCCAGACACGCAATTGGCGTTGCCAGCGGTTTAAACCAAACTCTGAACTTGAACAACCACTGAGCCATTTCTATATCACAGATCTCGCCATCGACAGCAAACAGCAGATTTGGGTCGGAACCGACGGCGGTGGCTTAAGTAAAGTTGTATTTGATAGCGACAATAAGGTTGAAGCATTCCAAGCCGTGAGCAAGCACCTTGGATTTGTGGGGCAAAGCATCATCTCAATTACACCTGAGTCCGATGGCAATTTATGGCTAACAACAAAGAAAGGTATTTCGTTTTTTAACCCATCTCGACAGACGGCCTTTAATTTAGGCGATGATCAACTTTTTCATGTCGGTAGTTTTTCACAAAATGCCCGCTCACAGAGTAGCGAGTACAGTTACTTTGGTGCCATCAATGGGGTTATTCGTATTGAGCGCAACCGAGTGATAACTCCAGAGCTCCCCGCCCCGATCAAGTTTACCAAAATTGAACATGAGTCTTTGCCCATACCACTAATGAATATTGGTATCGCGAGCGATCTTGAGCTAGCTCTACCTTGGGGCGAAGTCCTCACTTTAGAGTTTTCATTATTAGATTTTTCCGAGAAGAGTCATGACTATGAATATCGTTTGACGCCATCAAGCCCATGGCAGAGTTTAAACAACCGAAAACACATGACATTTTTTAATCTAGACCCAGGTTTTCACCCGCTTGAAGTCAGAGGAAAAGGGAATAATGGCCAATGGAGTGAGCCCGCCAAACTCAATGTTCAGATAGTGCCACCTTGGTGGATGAAAACTTGGGTCAGAATCGCATTTATCTTCGTCATCATACTGATGTTTATCGCATTTCATAAAATGCGGATTGCCCGTTGGAAGAAACACTCGGCGCGACTACAGGCGCTGCAAGAGCAGAAGCAGATTGCACTCGATGACGTTAAAAGTCGTGAACAGCAACTGAGTACAGCCTATCAAGGACTTAGAAGTCTAGCGACTCAAATACAAAATGCTAAGGAAGAAGAGCGAAAATCCATTTCAAGAGAGTTACATGATCAGTTTGGACAAACGTTAACGGCCACAAAAATCAATCTTCAGCTCTATAAAAAGTTTAACTATCAAGAACAAGAGCGCATAGATTCAGCCATATCAATTACCCATACTATGATCCAACAGATGCGGGCCATCTCTTTCAATTTGCGCCCCGCTCTCTTGGATGATGAAGGCCTAGTCGCAGGGGTTAAGCTTCAACTCGAAAAGATGTCAGCCTTAATTGCTAACCCAATCGAGTTCAGCGTTAGCAGTGATTTTCCCATCGTTAATCAAGGGATCACCATTAATGTATTTCGGATCATCCAAGAGTCGGTCAATAACGCCATTCGACATGCTGATGCCAAGCAAATTTGTGTCAGCCTCATCTATCATAGCGAACAATTACTCATCGAAATAAAAGACGACGGTAAAGGATTTGATGTCGAAAAAGCTAAGCAAAATACCTTTAGTGGCATCCATCTAGGACTACTCGGTATGGAAGAGCGTGTGCATTCGTTATCTGGAAAATTGATGCTTCACTCAAGTGTCACAAATGGTTCAATAATTAAGGTGGTGATCCCTAATGTCTGAAAAAATTACAATTATACTCGTCGATGACCATATATTAGTCCGAGCAGGGATCCGAAGTTTATTAGAGTCCATCGCCAATGTTGAAGTCATTCAAGAGTCAGGAGATGGAATTGAAGCCTTGTCGTTACTGCGAGCCCACGAACCGACACTGTTGATATTAGACATCTCCTTACCCGGCTTGAACGGACTCGAAGTCGCCCGTAGCGTCACAAAGATGAAGACCAAGACAAAAATCTTAATGCTGTCGATGCACAGCGACATTGAATACGTTGCAAAAGCACTCACCATAGGCAGCCACGGTTACCTCATGAAAGAGTCTGCCGTCGACGAACTCGAAACCGCTATTTCTACACTGATGAGTGACAAACAATATATAGGGAAAAACATCGATCTGCAGATGGTCGATAAACTCAAAGGCGATAGCAATCAAGACAGCGATTTAATAGAACTGCTGACTAGCCGTCAGAGGCAGATCTTGCAGCTGATTGCCGAAGGTTATTCAACAAGGGAGATAGCCCTACGCATGAATGTAAGTATTAAAACGGTTGAGACCCATCGCGCCCATATTATGTCCCGCCTCAATATATTTGATATTGCCGGTCTCGTGCGGTTTGCCATTCGTTCTAAACTGATTTGCCTCAATGAAGAGCCACACTAAATGGTGTGGCCCTGACGCTTAAGTTCGAAATCAATACTCGACGCATCATGGCTTGCGACAAAGCCATTAATAGTGGCAGTAACAGAATACTGCGACAGAAGACAGCAACAGATACGGCAATCACTTAGCAGCCAACAACATTATTACCCCTTGTAACAGTTAATCACTCCACATATTGCCAATACATTCAAATAAACCTAGATCATTTTCACTCTTCTATTGCTCAGGAAAGTATCAGGGGAGTGCTCAGGCAAATATCAGGGGAGTGCTCAGGCAAATATCAGGGATTCCCCGATAGTTTAGCCCGCTAAAGTTAGCTAATTTGATCCAATGGCAGTCGCTTTATTTCAAATGCCCAGTTTTTTGAAGCTTATCAGCAATATTCAAATAGACATATTTAATAAGAATCATAAATAAATGGAGTGTATTAATGAGAAAAACAACTAAAACCCTTATCGCCCTGAGTATAGGCTTGTCCTTTGCAACTCAGGCAGCGGATCAACGCTATATCATCCAAGTTGATGAGGGACACAAGGGATTAGTCAAAGCCCTAGCTAAAAAGGTAGGTGGCGAGCTTAACGTAGACGGCAGCGGCTTTATCGCAGCAACATTTTCAGGCAAAGACCTCAGCACAGTTAAAGGCTTGCTCAATAATCCACATGTTAAGCTTGTAGAAGAAGATCAACGCCGCGTACCGCTGTCGCTATACAGCGATGACATTGGCGATCCATCCGTCACACAGCTAACACCCTATGCAGTCTATCAATCACAAGCTGACCAACTCACATTAAACCCCAGTGCAGGCACTAAGGTGTGTGTAATTGATTCAGGGCTGGATCAATCTAATCCCGATTTTGTATGGTCATCTATTACAGGTGACAGTGACTCGGGCACCGGCAACTGGTATGAACATGGTGGCCCCCATGGCACCCACGTAGCCGGAACCATAGGCGCAGCTGACAATGACTTTGGCGTGATTGGCATGGCGCCAGGTGTCGATATGCATATCATTAAAGTCTTTAATGCCAGTGGCTGGGGTTATTCATCAGATTTAGCCCACGCCGCTAGCCTTTGTAGCGCAGCAGGCGCGAACATTATTAGCATGAGTCTAGGTGGCGGCTCGCCAAATACCACCGAAGAGAACGCCTTTAAATCCTTCACCTCTGACGGTGGCTTAGTCATCGCGGCTGCAGGTAACAGCGGTAATAATGTGCGAACTTACCCAGCAGGCTATACCTCGGTGATGATGGTAGGCGCAAATGATGCTGACAATAATATTGCCGTATTCTCACAATTCCCCGCCTGCTCAACCTTTTCTACCGGCAAAGGCAAAAAAAGCAAAACTGAGATTATTGACGGCAGTTGCGTAGAGATCACCGCTGGCGGCGTGAGTACCCTATCGACATACCCTCAAGGCATGGCGGTTAATTCCAACCTTGAAGCAGACGGACAAAGCATCGCCTCTTCGGCAATGGAGAACGCCGGTATCGTAACAGCCGAGTCGTACTTTATGGGAACAGCCGAGGCAATAGATGCAAGCGCTAATGGTAAAGTTTGTCTTATCGATCGAGGCGTTATCTCATTCCACGATAAGGTTAAAAACTGTGAAGCTTCAGGCGGTTTAGGCGCTGTTATCGTTAACAATGTCGATGGCATGCTATATGGAACATTGGGGGATGCCAATATCACTGAAATTCCAGCCGTAGGAGCCGCATTAGCCGATAGAGGCGCTTTACATGCCGCAACACAGATGACAGTTAAAATTGCCGCCAGCGACTATGGTTTCATGAGCGGAACTTCAATGGCGACCCCAGCGGTCTCAGGATTAGCAGCGCTGTTATGGTCAAACCATAGCGGTTGTACTGGTACAGATATCCGAGAGGCGCTAAAGGCCTCTGCATTTGACGCTGGAGAATCGGGCCGCGACGATTACTTTGGCTACGGTATCGCCAAGGTCGCCGACGCCAGTGCTTATCTCGATAACATGGGTTGTAACACCACTGAGCCGTTAGAAGATATCGAGCTCAGCGCGACAACATCATTTTCAAAGGGTAAGGATAGAGTGAGCTTAACTTGGTCTGGCGCTAGCAGCAGTCGAGTCGATGTTTATCGTAACGGCCTTATCCAAACCACAACAAGTAATGACGGCAGCCACGAAGATACATTAAGAAATGCTTACGGCATTTACACTTACAGTGTTTGTAATGCAGGTACCAACCATTGCTCTAGCAATGTCAGCGTCAACTTTTAATTTATTTGATTGATTGATGCTTGTTAGTCGCAAACAATCAACAAAAATAGCCTAAAAAGCCGCATTCGCGGCTTTTTTAATTAATGTGCTTATCAACTCTCAAAAATGTATTTCAACAAAATATTCAGCGTTTAATTATCGCTGGTAACTTTAATCCCCCAGCAATACCAAGCAACATACAAAAAACTGTTGTGATCCCAGCTGGAGATAATGAGGGTAAGCCCAACAAAAGCTGACTATCATTACCACCACTCGCAATAGCCGCCCCAATCCCCATCAGACAGCCAGCTAAAAAGTGTTTTAGGCTACTGCGGCTAGTTAATGCTACTAGGTCAAATGTTTTCTTATGCAATGCGGCTACAACCATACCAGCTAATAAAGCTGCAATGAGTATAAAACGGCTTTCATCAGGCCAGATTTCTGATTTATCATACCAAAGCGATAAACTCACATCCTTTAATAACCCGCTCGGTGTCCATTTAGGTTCATGCAAAAAAACAATGCCTGCACACAGGCCTATTCCTAACATACTGAGCCAAAGCTGACGATTCTCTTTTGTCATCTTGATTGTACAAAACAAAATTAAGCCTGATAACGTAATGAGTATGCCTGTATGCAAATTAGGCTCAATTTGATACGGGGATTTTTGGTACTCTAGAGAAAAAGTCGCTAACAATAACCAACCTGCTAACCACCCAGTAATTGTAAAAAACATAACTAGCTTGCCTCTAGCCAACTTACTAATAGTTGAAACACCACAACCACCATTAAAAGAAGCGCCAAGCCCAAAGAGGAATCCGCCAACTACAGCTAACATTGAGTACTCGTATGAGATAAAAGGTGTTTTCACATCTAAAAGATATCCGATAACGATAGAAACCCAAGCCAATGAGCCGCTCATTACAATGGAAAGTAGAAACATTGGTTTACCGGCTAATGCCTCATTTACACCACGAACAAGGCATAACCCAGTTGTTTGAGCTAAGTAACCAAGCAAACCGATAAGAAGTATCGAAAATACAAACAAAGTCATTAAATATTCCCTTAACAATAGCGACTAACTCTGTATAGACTAGTAAGGCAAATAAACTCCATTTCGTCCATCATCACAAAAATTTCAATCAAATTGGCAGCTATGATAAATAGAGATTTAAAGCAGCATATTAGTCAGCATTTTCTTTTTGAGAACTTAATCATTTGTGGTGAAACTGCTACTCCCTCGAAAATAGCCAATATCCCGCAACAAGAAGAGACTTGGAGCGCATTACAACAACTGGCAGTACACCTTCTCGACCCTATTGTCGAACAGTTCGGCTCAATAACTCTGACTTATGGATTTTCCTCGCCAGAATTAGCACGAGCAATATCTAAGAATAAAAATCCGCATATTGCGCCTAACCTTGATCAACATGCGTCGCACGAGCTAAACAGCAAAGGAAACTTAATCTGCCCTCGCCTTGGCGCCGCCGTGGATTTTTTTGTTGATGCTATGCCAGAACAAATGGACGAAGTAGTATTGTGGATCGCAAAAAATCTTAAGTTTGATCGTATCTACTATTATGGTAAATCACGGCCGTTGCATATCAGCTATGGTCCTGAGATGAACCAGTTTGTGCAGCTTATGAATACCAATCAAGTCACTGGCCGACGAACGCCTGGAAAACGAGCAATTGGAGACAATGCCCTATCCTTGTTAAAACAGCTTGATTACTAGTTTTGTAGTGGCATAGCGTTTAGCCAAAGTGCTATAACTGAGGTTTGTGAGTTAATAAAGGTTAATCAGAAATACCAATATGATAGATAACCAGCCAGACAGTAAACAAAGTGATAAATCTAGTATTTGGCTTACAAGTCAAGAAGCCATGAAGCATTTTGGTGTGTCTGGCTGTGAGCTTATGCATAAGCGTGAAAGTGGTGAGTTAACATTTAAAAAGCAAGGTAATGCCTACCTCTATTTAATAACGCCAAAGAGTAAGTAACTCAAACGTTAACTATGAAGCAGTAAGCTAATTAAGGATATAGCGTGGACGCAACTAAATTTAATCAACTCGTTAGCTCTGTTCCTTTAGGAAAGAAATTACCTGAAGCTATCTATCTACATAAAGACTGTTTTCCTGAGTTAGATAACTCCCTAACTCAATTTATTCTTGCAGTTGGCAGCGCACTTAAAATAGATCCGAATGAGTGGCATATAGTTAAGTTATCACGCAATGAATTCAGACTATCGCTACTCTCCTACCCGACCTTTTTCACAGAAGCTTATCCATCACTCACTCAAAGTGTAACGGTTGACCTGAATAAACTAAGTCACCGTATCGTTGACTACAAAGACAGTGACAATCCGCCAATCCTGCACCGCAAAGAAACCATGCTTCCTGCTCAACATGAATGCTTTGATGAATTTAAAGCAATCACTGAAGAGGGAGAAAATGCCGGGCTTTACCAAAATAGCCGTATGATCGGTTTCAAGCAAAGCTGGCTACGCACTATTGAAGCGCATGGCTATACGCTGGTAGACGGGCGATTATTTCGAAGCTCTGCAGTTATAGACCAAAGCAATACAACAGTAACAAGTATTGACCGCCATAAAACTGCGATTGTGAGGCATGAACTCTCTGCCCCAATGAAGCAACTCGCCAAGCAAGGCTACCTTAATGGCGAACATACTATCTTTGATTATGGCTGCGGTCGGGGCGATGATTTAACAGAACTAGAAGCTCACGGATTAGACGCCTTAGGCTGGGACCCGAACTTTCGACCAGAAGCTGAAAAGGTAAAGTCCGATCTCGTGAATATCGGTTTTGTTATTAATGTGATTGAAGATAAAGTTGAGCGAGATGAAGCACTCCTCGGCGCTTGGGAGCTTACAGAAAAGTTACTGGTCGTTTCTGCAATGTTAGCCAACGACAAATTCATCAGCCAGTTCACACCCTATAAAGACGGTGTCATTACATCAATAAATACCTTTCAAAAGTATTATGCTCAATCAGAGCTAAAAGGCTATATAGAGCGCACACTTGATGAAAACGCAATCGCCATTGCCCCCGGTATTTTCTACTTATTTAAAGATAAACTGGAAGAGCAACGTTTTCTTTCTGGCCGCTTTAAACGCCACCATTCATGGAAGCAATTAACCACTCCAACGCCAACAAGTGAAGAACAAGCAAGGCTACTGTTTACAAAGCATCACAATCTACTTAACCGCTTTTGGGACAAGTGCTTGGAACTTGGTCGTTTACCCGCTTTAGAAGAGTTTACTGAAACGCCAGAGATAATTGCCGCGATTGGAAACGCCAAGAAAGCACTAAAACTGCTGCTACAAGTTCAAGGTGAGCAAGCAACGAAGGTGTTCGAGGCCGCAATTGCAACAAGGCGAGAGGACTTATTGGTTTATTTTGCTCTATGTCAGTTTGAACAACACAAAGGCTATACACACTTACCCAATGAGCTGAAGCGAGATATAAAAGTATTCTTCGACACCTATAAAGTTGCCCAAGCAGAAGCTAAAACCCTACTCTACAGGATCGCTAATACCCAAGAAATAGAGCAAGCATGTATTGAAGCACATCAAATACTACCTGCAAGTAAATTAAATGATGGCCACTCGCTTGAACTGCATAAACAATTCTTGCCGCTTCTACCCGCCTTGCTGAGAGTTTATGTTGGCGCTGCCGTTCAGTTATATGGGGAGTTAGACGAAATAGACATCGTAAAAATCCATATAACATCAGGTAAAGTCAGCTTTATGGGCTACGATAATTTTGATACAAGCCCCTTGCCGACACTGCGAGAACGTATCAAGGTCAAGATGTGGCAATTGGATGTAGACTTTTTTGATTATGTTGATGAGCATTCTAGGCCACCTCTAATCAACAAACATTTGCTACTTACATCTACTGACGAGACTTATAAAAAGCAGTTAAGTTTTGATAAGAGGTTAAGCAAGCTGCTAGGGCTTAATGAGCATGACAATGTGTTCATGTCAAAATGTGAGTTTGACTCAAAGCTATTAATGTTAAACAAAAAAATCATTGGATTTACCATTAAATCTGTAACATGATGCAACTTTAATTGTTAATGAGTTTCTCATGTTACCGCTACCGTCCAGTAATAAACTCGATATTCCTGCATTAAGCCGAATATTCGACAATACAACCAACTCCTACAAGCTACTTTTCTTTCGTGCTTTACTTAGCTTGATTCAGGATGGGAAAACGCCGGACGGAAAAGTTAACAGCACTGAACTGGCGCAATACTTATTAGCTCACGCTTGGGTACCATCAGTCTATTTTAAATTAAACCTCGGCACTCAAGATCAAATTGTTCAACACCTCTACGACCTAAATTTAGTAGCAGTCGACCTGTCACAGCATAAAGGTAAGCCCTTTACACTATTGTTCGAAAAGTTAGCCAAAACTAACAACTCTAAGATTAACAAACAAGTTTTAAAGTATGTGCCATACCGTTTACTTCAACCCTTCTTTAGTGCCGAATTACAAGGCATAAAGGATGCCGAAAAAAATAACCTAACGTATGAACTATCACAAAGTCAGTTCGACATTGTTAAACCTATTTACAAAATTTCCTTTATTGAAGATTGTAATTTACCCCAATTAACATTACACCCAGACTGGTATGAGTACTTATGCAATAACATCATTTTAGTACAAGGTTGGGCCGAGCTAAATTGGACTCGTTACTTACAGCGAAAAAACCCAAACACGCCTTCGATAAGCAATAAACTGACGTTGAATACTAAACGTGAATCATTAGTTAAGCAGCGGAAATTTTGGGATGAATTTATCTCGCAACATCAACCCAAATGCATTTTTACCGGAGAGCAACTTAGCACTGCCAATTACGAATTAGACCATTTTGTACCTTGGTCCTATGTTGCCCATAATCAGTTTTGGAACCTCTTGCCTATATTAAACAGCTGTAACTCGTCTAAAAGTAACAAACTACCAGACAAATGCTTTTTACAGGACTTTACAAAGCTACATTTTGAAGCTGTTACTATGGCAATAAAGCACCGACGTATTGACATCATTGATGACTATATAACCATCCTTCAGTGCCCAAAAAGCGAATTAACTGACAAACTGAAATTCACTGGCAAGCTGAGCCACGTATTACAAACAGTACTGGACTCTGCAGGCTTACAAGGGTTTGAGCCAAACTGGAAGTGGACTAAATCAGAGTCAAACCAACACTGTATACCTAACCAGTTATAAATTGTAATTCATTATCCTAATTCCTCCGTGCATTGCATCTAATAATCATCTAGAATATTCACCCTCCTCGTTATACCTATAACGTCTTACTATATGTTTGACGTGATAAGTTGACGTACTAAGATTTAACTAACGTCATATTTAACGTTAGGAGTTTCATATGAAAAGCCCACAAGATGGTTATTGTTTTTCGTTTCCGGCAGTCAGAGGTATTCAAGCAGGAAAGCCTTTTTATATAGCAACTTGTCCTCTTAGCACTATTCCCAAGATCTTCGTTTTTGACGAAGAAGAAGTGCCACCAGAGTTGCGTGCCCAGCGAACGTTAAACAAATCACGTATCCCAGAGATGGTACGTTATTTAGTCGAAAATCCAAAAGACTACGTTTTTTCAGCGTTAACTGTATCTGTTGCGTCTACAGTGATATTCGAAGAAAGTGATCACAACAACACCCCAAATCTAGGTACGTTGAAAGTCCCTATGGACGCACAGATCCTAATTAATGATGGACAACATAGACGTGCAGCAATTGAAGCTGCAATCAAAGAGCAACCAGAGATTGCACACGATAATATTGCAGTATTGTTTTTTGTCGATGAAGGACTAAAACGCAGCCAACAGATGTTTGCAGACCTAAACAAATATGCAGTTAAACCAAGCCCTTCTCTGGCAGCGCTTTATGATAGTCGCGATGAAAGCGCCGAGCTTGCAAGGTATCTAGCGCAAAACGTTAAACCTTTCGAAGGTTTTACTGAGATGGAAAAATCCAGCATAAGCTCAAAAAGCGGAAAGCTATTTACCTTAAGCAGCCTAAAGCAAGCTAACAGAGCTCTACTAGGTAAAGGTGTTAAAGACAGCTTTACTGAAGAAGAGAAACAATTAGCCGCAGACTATTGGCAAGCAGTATTTGCAGAAACACCTGAATGGCAAATGGTAATAAATAAAGAATTATCTCCTTCGCAGTTTAGGCAAGAGTATGTGCATGCGCACGGCGTTGGCCTCCATGCGTTGGGTGCATTAGGTTGCTCATTAATCACAGCGCAACCTGATGTCTGGAAAGAAACAATTAAGCAGTTAAAAAATGTAGATTGGCGTAAATCCAACCCTGTATGGGCCAACCGCAGCATGTTACATGGCAAGTTAAGCAAAGCGTCAACCAACATAATGTTGACGACAAATGCACTCAAGCAAAGCTTATCTCTATCATTAACGCCGGAAGAACGCGCTCTAGAAAATAAACATATACCAAGTAGTGAGGCATCCAATGGCTGATTTATTCCAAGCCGATGCGCTAGATGATGAGCAGTTAGAATATATTCAAAATGAATTCTTTGCTGGTTTCAAGCGATACAAAAACAGCGATACGTTACCAGCAGGTCTCGATAAATACGACAAACTCGATGATTCTTTAAAGCATCAAGTTAGTATCAATTTATGTCGAGAACTATTGCGTGAACAAAAGAATAACGAAGGCTTTCCGTTAAAACACTTTATCGATGATGTTCAAAGTGTTTATTGTTCTGATAACCGCCCTTGGGTAATTGGCTACAGTGGTGGTAAAGATTCATCAGCCGTTGTCACGCTCATTTACCTAGCTCTGCTATCACTTGATGAATCTAAGCGCACCAAGCCAGTATATGTTGTGGCATCAGACACATTGGTAGAAACTCCATTAGTGGTCGATCATGTAAATCGTTCACTTGAAAGCATTGGCAATAATGCCAAGAAAGATGGTCTACCGTTAACAACACATAAAGTATTACCAAAACCGCACCAAACGTTTTGGTCATGTTTACTGGGTAAAGGTTACCCTGCACCAACTCAAAGTTTCCGTTGGTGTACTGAGCGCATGAAAATCGATCCTGTTAGTGACTTTATTAAAGATAAGGTATCACAGCATGACGAAGTGATTGTTATTTTAGGCTCTCGCAGCCAAGAAAGTGCGTCTCGTGCGCAGGTTATCGCCAAGCATAAAATAGAAAACACACGACTAGCTCGTCACACCACACTAGCCAATGCATTTATCTATACACCAATTGATACCTGGAGTATGGACGATGTATGGAAGCTAATTCGCGCCTGTAGCTTAGAGGTGACCATTTCACCGATGGGTATAGGTAAAAAATGGGCTGATGAATATGGTCTTGAATGGGAAAACCCATGGGGTGGTAAAAACCTTACTCTATGGAACCTATATAAAGATTCATCAGACCAAGGCGAATGCCCAATGGTTATCGACGATAGTACGCCTTCATGCGGTAATTCACGTTTCGGTTGCTGGACATGTACCGTAGTCACAAAAGACCGTGCAATGGAAAGCTTAATCCAAAACGGTGAAGAATGGATGCAGCCACTGCTAACATTCCGCAACAAGTTGGCTGAAACCAATGTGCCGGCAAACAAAGATATCTACCGCAATTACAAACGACGCCAAGGTAAAGTCAATTACCAACGCGTAAAAGACGGACAAGAATTATCTGAAGAACGCGCACACGTGCCCGGGCCTTATTGGCTTAAATACCGTAAAGAGTGGTTAACCGAACTGTTAGTGCAACAAAGAGAGTTCAATAAAGATGGCTATTCAGTCACCTTAGTTACCGAGCCTGAACTACACGCTATTCGCCAAGAATGGTTGAACGACCCGAACGAACCAGACTGGGCTGACTCACTACCAAAAATCTATCGCGAAGTATTTGGTGTCGATCTTAATTGGGTAATTAACGACAACTCTAGTTTCGGTGAAGTTGAAGCGCAGATTCTTACCGATTTAGGCGAGCAATATAACGTTGAGCCTGAAATGGTACAAAAGCTTTTGGATCTTGAGCTTTCTTTAGAAGGCCTAAGTCGTCGTACCGGTGTATTCGATAAACTCGGTACCCTACTAAGGCAAGACTGGGGCACGCTTGATGAAATCAAACAGCGCCACGCTCAACTGCAAAGTAAGTCAGATTTTGATATCCATAAGGATCAAATCGACAAATATGAACGTGAAATTCTTGAGCTAGAAAAGCAAGCCAAGGTGGAGTTTTAAGATGATAATCAAAAGCCTGGTGATCAATAACTTTCGAGTATTTCGTGGCGTACACGAGATTGACTTAGAACCAAGAGTAACCCGTAAACACCAAACTGCTGCATCGCCTATCGTGTTATTTGGTGGATTAAATGGTGCAGGTAAAACCTCTATTTTATCTGCAGTCCGTGTGGCCTTGTACGGCCGCGCAGCATTTGGCCGCGGCATGAACTCAGCTCAATATCAAGAGCAACTAGATGCACTGATTCATAATGGTGTAGGGATTAGTGCAGACAAAGCGTCAATCCAGCTCATCTTTACTCATAGCCAAAATGGTGTTGAAAGCGAATATCGCGTCACTCGTGGTTGGAAGCGTGGCCAAAAAGATAAATTGGTTTTAGAGCAGAACAACACTGAACTCAGTAGCATGAGTTACGATCAATGCCAAAGCTTCCTTAATGAGCTTATCCCGCCGGGGATCTCAGACCTATTCTTCTTCGACGGGGAAAAAATTGCCGATCTTGCAGAAGATGAATCCGGTGAAGTACTGCAAACTGCAGTTAGACGCCTTTTAGGTATTGATGTTGCCGAGCGTTTGCGTAGTGATTTAGCTATCTATCTAAAACGCCATGATGCCGCAGCAATGCCAGATAACATCAAAGCTCAAATTGACAAGTTAGAATCTGATCGCACTGCAGCCGAACATGCCGCTGTAGAGCTAACTAACAAAGCATCATTGTGCCGCGCAAAAATCGAACTAATAGCTAAAGATATCGAAAAAACCGAACTTGATCTATCTTCACGAGGTGGTGCTTGGGCACAAAGCCGTGAGCAAGAAAAGGCTAAACAGTTTGAACTAGACGCTGAACGCAAAGAACTAGAAAAAACACTACGGGCGGAGATTGAAGGTGACCTACCATTTGCATTGGCCCCCAATGCAATGCAAGCACTACTCACTCAATTAGAAGCCGAAAAGAAAGCTAAGCAAGCTGATAGTTTTAACTCTGAGCTAAAGGGCTTCTTAACTGAATTAGAGCAGAAGTTATCATTCTCGCTATCTAACTCCTTTGTCGCAATAGAAACAATCAAAGAATGTTTAAATGATCGTGAATCACAGCAGGTAAAGACTGATATCCAGCTTGATTTAGCAGATAGAGAGTACGATCAAATTAAAGCGCAGATTAACAACCAAGCGCCCTCTTCCTATAAGCGTTTTGACGAAGCACGTAAACGCTTAGCTATAGTTGAAGAGCAACTAGATTCTATCTCAATTAATATTGCCCGCGCACCAGAGCAAGAACAACTGGAGACGCAACTTGAAGCGTTAAAAGAGCTTAATAGCCGCCGCACCGCTGCAATTGTAGAGCATAGAGATACGACTGAAGCGGCGAAACGAAAATACCGTGAAGCAATTGATTACGCACGTAAAGTACAAAAGCTGCATGACAAGCATAAAGTCGCCTCTACCGCTGAAGCATCGCTAACAAACGCGCAAAATACCCATGCATTGTTAGCAGAATTCAGTGAGCAACTAACTGCAGTACGTGTTAAACAACTAGAAGCTGAGTTTATCAAAAGCTATCAAAAGCTGGCACGTAAAGAAGACCTAAAGCTTTCAGCACGCATCAACACTACTACCTTTGACGTTGAGTTAATCGATGAGGATCAGCACACCATTAGCCGTAGAGGCCTGTCTGCCGGTGAAAAACAGATCTACGCTATTTCAATTCTCGAAGCATTAGGTAAAACATCGGGTAAGAAACTGCCAATCATTATCGATACACCGCTAGGTCGACTTGACTCTAAACACAGAGATAAGTTGATTGAGCACTACTTCCCTGAGGCCAGCCATCAAGTAATCATTCTGTCTACCGATACAGAGATTGATGAAGCGTACTTTGGAGAGGATTATCTAAAAGATGACATTTCTCATGCCTTTGAGATTCAGTTTGATGCCGCCACTAAATCATCAAAACTGCGTGAAGGTTATTTCTGGGAACAGAACTCTGCTAATAATGAAGTGCAACAAAATTCAGTAGTAGGAGCCAACTAATGCTACCAAATCGGATGAACCTAACTCGCTCTACTGAAGAGCAATTGAAAAAACTGAAGCAATACACGGGAATCGCACCCAACGTATCATCACGAATCGCCTTCTTCCGCTCAATAGAGTCAGGTTTTATCTATCGACCAGCAGATTCTATTGACACTGAAGCAAAACTAGATGGTAGTTTGGTATTAGATAAAGTGACTTGGATGGGGGAAACGCAGTTGGTGAGTGAACAGCTACTAAAACTTAAGTACCCAACATTAGAAGGTCGCTCTCTCATGTCTGCATGGGCTGCCCATGTTGAAGATGGGATTGCAGCTGTCCGAAACCACAAAAAAATCAATGAACTTTCAAATGCTATAGTGACTTAATAGCCATTTTGTGACTCTGACAGAACTCATAACAGTTCTGTCAGAGAATACTTGCCATAAATAAATTAACTAAATATATTACTGCATACGTCCTTTAATAGAATTTTTATTTATACCAGAGTCGATGAATAGGATCGTATATGGCACCTTCACTTATTAATTTCCCTGAGACTGTATAGTCAACTTCTAATCCAGTCAACTCTTCAACTTTTAAATTAATCTCATTAATTGACATTGGTCTAACCATCTCATGAAGGAGTTTTCTGACGGCTTGTGAAGTATTTAAACGCCTAGTGTCTTCTCCCCATTCAGCTAAACCAAGCAAGAGACTTTTTGCTAAATAAAACCTTGAGTCCCTTTGAGCCAAATTTAAAACTGTGTAGCCATTAGGTGATTTTGTACCAAGAATAGCCTCTACCTCTGATGCATGTATGCCTATTTGTTGCTTGTTCAAGTGTGCGAAAATCACATCTAACAAACGCTTATTGTCATCTTTAGTCCCTGGAACATCACGATCTATTAGCCCCCAATAATCAGGACCAATCTGAATCATCCGAGCAGTTCCCTGTATTTGTAAATGTTCATGTACACCGCGAAGTTTCTCTAGTCTTCTTTTTATTTCATTTCCTTTCAAAGGCGTGCCAGCATCTTCAAGAATTCTAGTGAATGCATCCGCCATATCGATTCTATCTTTTGGTGTTTGGTTAGAATCACTACGTGTCCAAACATTCTTATTCAAATATGTGATTTTTGACGAATCTTCTAAAATAATATTCAATATATAATGATCTAGTTTATTCGACAATGAAGGAAAATTATTCAGTAGACTATTTAATATTTCAGTTATATGCCACTGTTTCAAAAGCTCATTTTTTAATAGTAAATTTTCGCAAACAATTTTAATTTGCTCGCAGAGGTCATTAGGTAAAGTATTGAAGTGCTTTAAGCCGTAGGTACCTCGACTAAATAGCCGTCCACCAACACTTGCTACTGAATTATGCGCAGTTCTAACATCGACTTCCTTGCCAAAAATTTTTGAAGCTCTTTTCGCAATTTCAGTAAAGTGCAGCGGAGCCTCTGCTTGCTGCAAAACAGCTAAAACAGCAGACTCTCGACTTTTGCCAATCGCTATTAACTTCGAATTATTTTCAATACCATTAAAAATCATTGCGCTTTCAAAATGGTCAAACAACAAAAAGTATAATTCAGTACAATTATTCTCGGTGACTGCTGATTTCAGTGTTGTTTTGATCTCACTTAATGTCCAAGTACCTTCTTTAGATTTTTCAATTAAATTAATTCTTAATTGAAAAATCAAATTATCCCAAGCCTCTTGCCTTATTCTACCTATAATATTTGCACCATTAACATTGATAATAGATAATTTTCCTTCTGTAAAAGTCTCAATAATGGCTGCAAGGTGTTTGAACTTTCCTATATAACCAGCAAACCAATCATCCTCCGTTTCCAGTAACTCCATGTACAAG
Source organism: Shewanella pealeana ATCC 700345 (assembly GCF_000018285.1). Taxonomy (NCBI): domain Bacteria; kingdom Pseudomonadati; phylum Pseudomonadota; class Gammaproteobacteria; order Alteromonadales; family Shewanellaceae; genus Shewanella; species Shewanella pealeana. The sequence continues at coordinate 2,806,319 of NC_009901.1, forward strand.
GGCTCTGTTCTATTAGTTAGTAATTTATCTATTTTAAAATAGATGCAATCATCCCAATATTCGGTGTCAATAATTCTAGCGACATGCTTTTTTTGTATTTGCCTAATTCGCTCTCGTGTGACTCCAAACTTAGTACCCACTTCCTCTAAGGTTAGAATGTGTCCATGAAACCCCATTCTGAGTTCAATTATTTCTTTTTCTCTATCTTTCAATAAGCTCAATGCCTGAGTGAAATGTTCTTTTAAAGGAATATTCGATGCAAGGTTATATTTAAATTCATTATTACTTTGAGCTGTGAAATCCATTTTTCCGAAAGGCTCTGCAGTAATAGGTTTATGAAAATTTTGTGAAGCATCACTATTTAAAAAAGCATCAAGCTTACTTTGCTTTCGACTTATAATTTCTAGCAATAAACTATATAAGTCTCTAGCAGATTTACGTCCGAAATTTGGCCATGATAGCATGGTCTTGTCAGTAATATCTTTCAAATCATTTAACGAAGTAAATCCATTAACATTGAATACATTAAACAATCTAACAGGTAAATTAAGTTCTTCCAGTGGTTTTTCTAACAAACTAAATGGCAAAATAGCGATTAAAGGCATTAACTCTGTACTAGAAATTTCAGCCTTAAGCAGGTTAAACCTCCCTATCCCAGACGTCTCTTTTAACGTTGCTGGCAACTGGGAGTAGCGATTTATATAACTTACATCGTCATAAACACCGTGACTATAGAGATCATCAAAGAGTTTTACATCATTAACCTTCGCTAAACGAACCCAACCAGAAACCTCACCAGTAAACGCATTTACAGAATAGTATTTACCCTCTGTTGTTTTCCCAAATAATTGTTTTTCTGCTAGAGAAGTTTGGCAATACTTTTCAAGTTCATTTTCCAATACAGTAACAGGCTTGTTAACGGGAAACGATGCTAAGTTATTTTCTACTATATAAGCAAAAATATCCTCTTTAGACTTAGCAGACTTCATTTCATTTAAATAATTTAAAGCTGTAGAGTGTAAGCTCCCCACATTATCTTCTACAACAGTACAATCAGCCCCCTTACTCGAACAATCATGTTCAAGATAACCAAAACCATCTAACATTAAATAAATAGGTACTTTATTATTTGATAACGACACTTCTACAATACTGCCACCAGAACTTTGATAATTGCTTGGTAATGCCCATTTAGCGGCAGCTGTAGATAAAACTTTGCCTTTAAAAGCTAATAATTTATCAGCGTCGACTATATTTGGCCTGACAAAACCAACATGAATCAACCCTGTATATGATTCACTTCCATTTAATGCCTTCCAGGCTTCATGAATGCTAATTAAATCACGATATACACTTATTTTGGGTGCTTCTATTTCGTGATAAAGAGCAAAGTATAATTTTAGTGACGCCATCAATAATTACCTTATTCAGCTAGAAAGTATTCTTCAAAAGGGATCTCACCCGTTTGGTCATACGCGTTATACATCTCTTTAATGCCTTGTTCGGCAAGGCGCTCAATAAAAGAGTAAATGGCTATAGAATCCGAGTTTAAGCCTGAATTTTCTACGACGGAATACAATACTTTGTCAGGATCTAAATCAGCAACACGTAAAAAAGAATTAACACTAGAAGTTAACCCTACAGGAACCGTTTTATTTTTAACCCCTAGTGCAACAGCCAATCGATACAAGTCATAGCGTACTAATTTGTCACCATCTTCACCTGCTAGAGGGTTTAGCTCGTCTAATAACTCATCAATTTTTTCTACGGTAACATCTGTAAGTCCAATTCTATTAGGCTCTGTGCTCATAATTAACGGCTCCGAATAATACGTGATTGGGTTGAAGAAATACGTTCAATGGCATAACGAGCACCAATTCGCTCTTTAAAGTTTTCGATATCTTTATTCGGGTCAATCTCACCTTCATGCACCAACAATACAACTTGGTCAGCCATTTTAGGCAAGTATTTCAGTACATTAGCTCGATGCTTAGGGTCTAAACGCCCAAGTGGTGTATCCATGATAATCGGGCCGGTTTTTCTAGCTGTACGATTTAAACCATCAATAAGTGACAATGCTACAATCTGCTCTGCACCCGCACTACGTTCTTTAAGCGCTCGGCCTTGGTGATCTAAAATCGTTAATCCATAATTTTGGTTAATTTCTAACCCTGAGTACGTCGTCTCTGTCGTTAACTGACTAAACGCACTAGTCGCATATTTTTCAACTTGTAATCGCGCAGAATCTCTTAATTCATTAATGCCTTCACTAAACACACTCTCAAGACTTTGATACAAGCCTACTTTAACCGAACTCAGTGAATTAGTGCCTTGTGTACTTTTTGAAATAACATTGGATATTTGTGTTTGGTCTTTCTTTATTTTTTCTAGGCTTTTCTCTACGCTACTAATATCATTTTCAATGTTAGATAACTGCTTAATATAGCTGTCACGTATATTTCTTTGGCGTGATATCTCGTCAGTATCAAAACCGCTTATTTCATCTTCAATTTCATCTATATTGGTTTCAAGCTTCATTAACTGAACTTTGGACTTCCGCTCTTTTTTTATTAACTCACAAAAACGAACACCTTCAGATTGAGACTGAATTTGTGAAAACTGTTCAATTTTATTATCTAAATCCCGAATATCTTTAATATCAACAAACGACAATGATGCTTCAGCTTTTAATACTGCCACTTGCCCTTTAATCTCTGTAATTTCAGTTTCTGAAATAGTCTGAGAACATGTTGGACAAATGGGATCTAATAAACTTTTTTCTAATTCTAATATTTTAGAATCTAGAATGACTTTATTATTTGAAGCCTCAAACATAGCTGAACGCTGCTCTTTAATATTTATTAAAACCGGTTGCACCCCAGTATATAAAATATCCTTCCATGCATTTTTAAGTAACTGACGACGTTCATTTTGATCGTAAATGATATTGTTTTCAGTTGCTTTTTTAGTTGCAGTTAAAACATCTAGTTCTGCTTTACTTCTTTGCGCGGCTTCAGTGTTTTTTTAATTTTTCGTCAATTGTATCGACTAAAAGCTCAACGTCATTTTTCTGTTCTTTTAGCGATTTCAAGTCAGCTTTGGCTGTATCTTCTTTAACATCTAAATCACTTTGGCGTGTTGCTAAGCTTTTTAGTTCAGATGAATTATTTGCATCACGCGTTTGTATTCTTCGTGATTCTTGCAATAAAACAGCGAAATCTGCACGCCCATTAATTAACGAAGGCACGCCTAAAGCTTGTTCAATATGCAGTTTTATTTTTTCGCCCTGGGCATTTTTATCCAATAATAAGTTTTCATACTCTTGTAATAACTCACCGTCGAATAAAAAGAATCTTGAGATCTCCTCAGGAGAAACTTGGTTAATCTGGTTTAATATTTTATCTCCAGCAATCACTTCACCATCAACTTTTAAACCAATCACCTCTTCAAAGTCATTATCGATTGAAGGCACTGACACGTGACTTTTCTTGGTTATTTTTCGTCGTAATTCATAGCTCTTTTCTTCGTGTGTAAATTTAAGCAAAATTGACATTGACCAATCATCAACACTTGCAGCTTCAATATTAACTAAGTTTACACGTGGAATAGTACGCAAATGACGACCAACCGCCAGTCCGTAAAATCCCCAACGAATAGAGTTCAAAAAACTGGTTTTACCGCGCATGTTGTCTCCATAAAGCAACATAACATTTTGTGTTTCATGTTGCGGAAACTGTACAATTTGCTCACCTTTATAAGGCATGAAATTATTAATAACGATTTCTTGTAACTTCATATTGATAGGTCACCTTGTGGCATTGAAATTGACGCTTCAACTACTTTTTTAATTTCGTTAACGCTATTTCTTTCTTTTTCAAACTGATGCTTTTGCTGAATGGCATAGCACTGTTCAATTAACAGTGAATCTATTGGTACCTCGAGTTGAGCATTAATTTTTAACAATACAGATAATGGATTACTTTTACTCATCTTCAACATCTCCTAACTCTTCAATTCCATCAGTGCCATAGAAGCCACACTCTTGAGGGTCTATACCTAACTCAATTGCGATTGTGATTAATTTAGTCGAACCTGATTTGTTCATTGCGGTGCCTGAAAACTGAATACTTCTTTGTAATTCACTCTTCAATAATGATAATTGACCAGGCTCACTATCTAAACAGATAGGCACCATCACAGCATCATATATAACCGCTTTATGTTTATTGGCGCTTATGCGTAACACGCGACCTCGTCGTTGTATAAATTGCCTTGGATTCTGCGATGAAGCAAGAATAATAACATGTGAAATTTTAGGAATGTCCACTCCTTGGTCTAAACAGCGAATAGAAACCATAATGCCTCCAAATTGCTTAAACCACTCAAGTGACGCAGCGGAATCTCCTTTCATATTGGTATGATATTCACAAGGCGAATGACCACTTTCTTTTAAAGCACTAATAACTTCTCTGACTTGATATTGGTCTTCACAATATACTAACCAGCTCTCACCTTCTTTATAGTTCTCTTTAATCACTCTTGCTGCATAGGGGATTTTAGCAGACGCTTTTTTAGCAATACGCGAACGCTGAATTAACATTAGTTGCAGTTTTACAGAGGTAATTGGTGCTCCATTAGCATCACGTTTAGAGCGCGCATATTCTTTATAAATAGCTTTAGTTTCTAGCTCCCATTGCTCAGACTCTTCTACCGTAAAGCGAATAGCTTCAGGTAAATATTCATACTTAACTAAGCGACCACTATTAATGGCATCTACTAGCGTGAAAGGGGGCTGAACAATATCGCCGAAATAGTTAAATATCTTTTCTGTGCCGACAGGGTCGCCGTAACGATTCGGAGTAGCGCTTAGCCCTAATCGTTTACCAGCATCAATGGTTAGTATATTGGAGTTTTCTAGACTGCCAATTTCATGTACTTCATCAGCCACAATCATTAAATGTGGCCCAGCACATATTGCATTAATAAACTCAGGAAGCCTCGCCGTTGCCATCGTGGCAAGGACCACCCTTACGCCTAAATCTTTATCTGGTTGAGTGATTGTATTTAAGCGTCTATTTTTTCTCCATCGGTCATGCCCATCACCTGCTTTTAGTAATATGACATCAGGAATATCAGACTTTATCTCTTCGGACCACTGCTTATGTAATAAGCGATCAGGTACCAACACTAAAGCGACACCGCCGCCCTTTAAATGCTCATTCAAGGCGACTAATGCTGTGAAGGTTTTTCCGCTACCCGTGGCATGCTCAAATACACCACGGCAACCTTGTTGTTTCCATGCTTCTATCGCGTTGACTTGATGGGGTAAAGGGGTTCTTTTAGGCGCTTCATAATCAATCTGCTCAATGTTTGGGGGCATAAAATAATCATCCAATGTATCGGGCTCTATATCTGCTATCGATTCTTTTGAAATACTTTCTAGTTTTGACTTAGCAACTTGAGGAAAAGGGATCACATCTAAAGCATCTATATCGTTATCCCAAAGTGTTTCAAAATACTCACTGTTTCTATACACCTGACGAGCATCTCTCCCTTCAACCCAGCTTCGAAATACATCAATCGTTTCGTAATTACCACGCTCATGCCAACCATTCCAAGTTTCGTTTATTGAGCCCTTGAAGGTAACTGTTTCATTATTGGCGTGAATAATGCCTACTTTTTCATGAAATAAGCCATTACCTATTTTTCGAAATGCGATTTTAACTTCGAGGCAGCCACACTTGATAAGTGTGGCTAACGCCACCGTATTTTTAATGGTGCTTGTATTTTGCATTAATAAGTTAACTGAACTTAAAAGACTATTTTCGACAAACTGTTCATCAATGACAGGATGATAGCCAGACTCTAACGCTTCAATGTCAGCATTTGATAAGTATTGAGAACAAACAAGCCGAATCTTGCCACCACGTTGAGCAAACTTAACGAGCTCAGGGCCAATCAGTAAAAAGACTGTGGAACTAAAGTAACCAACAGAACGATCATATGAACTAGCTTCTTGTAAGCATGGCTTATAAAAACTATTAACTAAATCATCATGGCCGGTTCTGTATTCTTCTTTTAACTCTATTTCACTTAATTTCACTTAATTTCCCTTCAATCCAATACAGCAACAGAAAATCAACTTCTCCAACATCAATATACAACTTGTTAAATACTAATTTGGATATTTACTAAATATTTTTATATTAAAGACTAAGCGAACACAGAATAGAGATATTATTCACATAGTTTCGTTGTAGTATAATGTAGTGCCATAGTTAATTTGGCTATCATTAGCATATAATATAGCGATTGATGTTTAGCTTGAAAGTTGAAAAAACTTACCTTTAAAGAAAAGAGCAACTTTCTGTCCCCCACACTACATCAGTGAAATATTTGATATTAACTACTCCTTTGATACAAATGTGTCGTTGGATAAAAAATCTGTCTATTAACCATCAAATTTCTTGACCTATTTCAAAACTTCTTTCTGATGCCAAATCAAGTACTCAATATTAGGCAACCAAATATCCTTCTTTGGTAGTTTAATATGTCTACTTTCAAAATCAAAAAATAGTCGCTGGGCTTGCTCACCGCCATTCAAGCTTTCTGACAACTTAATGGTGTAATCCTGTGTAATAGTAAAAGCACCTTTATCAAAAGCTTTATGATGTAATGCACATAGGGTTAAACCATTGTTTACATCGCACGGCCCATGGAACTGCTTCCATTTGATATGAGCAGCTTCTAAGCCTACAGAGATATCGTCCATTCGCAAATCAAAGCCACAAACCGCACACTGGTAGTTATAGGCGCGTAACACTTCTTTTCTAAATCTAGGATCTCGCTTTTGAACCTGCTTAAAGCTGAATTCAAGGCCTAGGTGACGCGTAATATCATCAACAATACTCTGTGGAAAACTATCTTGTAGAATTGTTTCTAGAAGCTCTAGGGTTAAGTTAGAGTCTTGTTTAATCAATTTATAAGCAGCAGCGTTAAAACCACCGCTTACCTGGTGTTTAATTAGTTCACGTTTGCTGGGGTCTGTATTACTCTTTCGAGCAATGCAGTTTTCAGCATTATTTAGCGTCCAAATATTATCGTTTATTAATCGCCAAAATGGGTACTCAGCATGATAAATTGACCGAGCTGGACCAAATCGTTTAAGCAACTCAGTGACCTCTTCGTCAACTTCAGTTTCATAATCAAAATATTGACCATGACCTTGGAGATACTTCGAGAGTGCATAGGCCATCATTAATGGTTTGTTAGGTGCACGCTGATCACTTCGAGACCATCGTTTTACAGCTAAGACTGCAGCCCTAAGTTCATTTGGCGTCATTTAAATGCTCCATTTCAGCTAAAAGCATTAATATTGGCTTGGTGACACTAGAATTGATCAAACTTAAGAAGTGATTGATATCTTGTTTTTTGAGATTTAAATCCATTTAATTGACTCAGTAATCTGTAGTTATTTGATTATATACATTTATTTGGTGCTAATAATATGCGCTATCGCAAAAAACACCCCGAAAGGTGTTTTTTATCAGTCTGTTAGGTAACTCGTTAACCAAGCAGCTCCCAAAACGCTTTATCTTTGATCTTCTGCACTTTCTTATCGCCATCCACATACAAGCTGTAGTGCTTATCTAGCTCACGAATGCTCTTCATCAGGTTTTCTTGGTCTGACTTATCATCCTTGTTGAAGATTGACTTAATGTCTTGGTTTTTAATCTGCGATACACGGTGCACAATCCAGCTTAAGATGTAAGACGAATAATCATTTTCGCTGGTCTTAAAGTGGGTAATATCTTGCGTTGACAAAATCACCCCCACTCCATATTCTCGGCCCTCTTTTAGTACCTTGCGGAGGCTTGGGAAGTTTTGCGACATAAAGTTATCGGCTTCATCAACAAGCAATAGCTTAGTGACTTGTCTAAAGTCGCCCTGCACTTCAGGTTTGCCTTGCTTTTGCATCTGCGAATAGAACAAGTCCATCGTCAATGCCACAACCAGATTTTGAATTTCTGATGGGTAACCTGCTAATTCAACCACTGTTATGCCGTCCACCAGCTCATATAAGCTAGTGCACTTTTCATGGTTATCTTCGAAGATCTCCAGCTCATACAAACTTTCCAGCGCAGCATAGAGTGAATCTTCAGTTGGCTCCGTCTCTTCAAATAGCGCCCAAATATCACTAATTGTTGGCGCCGGTTTGCTCCAAGTACTTTGATCGCCCTTTTTAATACCAGCTAGCTCATAAGCTTCGCCAATCAGCTTTCGCAGTTTTAGTTGTTGCTTCTGCCCTAAACCAAATGCTTTACCCATGGTCTCAGAGAAACCACGCGCCGTATGCACAGGCAGCATAGGTGTATCACCAAATAAACTAAGTGGATTATATGGCAGTTTATGCAGGTTAAACTTTTTACCGTTAGTGGCTGTTAAAAACTTCTCATCGACATAATCTGACTTGTAATCGAAGATCAGAATACCAATAGCTTTACCATCCACATTACGCGCTTGCTGACGATACAACTGAGTCACTACCGACTTGGTACACTGCGTTTTGCCTGTACCCATGGTGCCAATAATGCCTGAGTTGGTGTTCATAAACTTAGCGGTATTGGTTGGCTCCCAATATACTTCTGCATTATCACGCACGTCATGACCCACTAGAATTTTTATAGGCTCATTATCTTGCTCAGGTTGACTAACAGGAGTTTGCCCCGCGGTTTTGGAAGGCACATTCAAATCGCTATGTGCTGTATCTGAATCCTTTTCTACAAGCTCGGCGTCTTTTATTGGATCTTTAGTCGGTAAAAAATCACTGAGCTCGATAGCCCGACTTGAGATCGTATGAGTATCTGTACTTGTGCTTTGTTGAGTAGTTGTTTGTGGCTCAGGTAAATCCTGCTCTGGTTGTTTTCTCGTTTCACTTGAATTAGCTGCAACAAGCAAATATTTTTCTGGAATATGGCAAAGTTGCTCGGGACGAACATCCGTCATTAACTCTCGCAGCGGTGTACTAACAAGTTGTTTCAAATAACTAATAGGCAGCTGAATTTTTAAGATGTCGTCGACTTCATTAAAATCTGCTTCAAAGAAAGTATCGTTTTCAACATGAGAGAGCATAAAACCGTCTGGATAATTTGCTAGCTCAGCAATACTGTAGTCACCTTGTAACCACCATTCTCGATCAGCTAAGAATCCGTCAAAGTAAGTATCTGAATAGAGATTATATAGCTCATACTTGTCGATCTGCATCAGCACCTGTCTGATGAACAGGCCACGATATAACATGCCAGCAAAGTCATTACGGCCCAATATGTCTTCACACAGGTAACGTTTAAGCTCTTTAGCTTGCTGCACACCTTTACTGTGGGTTTGTTTGATGCCGGTTTTCACTTCAAGTGGTAACACGTACATCTGTTTATCTTTAAAGCCGACAAACAGTACATCATCAGAGATGAGGCCTGACTTGTAACCTTGGACGTTACGCGAGAAGTCACTATCAGACATCTTAAGACCGATGTTACCGGTTACACGGATCATCTCGGCAACCGAAAGCGGTACCCAAGTAATATCAGATTGCGACAGTAAGCAGTTTACAAATTTATACGCACCAATAATGCCCTTTTTCTCTTTACGCTCGTTGGCATTAGCGGTGATCATCTTAAGCAGCCACTCACCATTAAAGGCATTAAACTCTTCAGTTATCCCGCCTTCGTCCTGTTCAAGCACCTTCTTATAAAGCTCGGTTTGGCGAGTAACGGTAATTGCGTCGTAATTCGCCGAGTTGGTGTAGTTATCCGAATAGTGGATCAACACCATATCTTTTGCATTCTCGAAAAAATCTAAGGTCACCTTAGGGTCAATAATGGTCGTCCAGATGGAACTGACATAAGAACGCTCTAGTAAGGCTCTAAAGTTATCACTCACCACCAGCGCCATCGACTTTGAGTTACCAGTCGGCTCGCTAGATAGACGCGCAGGCTTGATGAGGCCGCCAAGCTTTTGGGCAATTTGTAGATGTGCTTGCCCTTCGGTATCGACATTCTTAAGGCCGAATGCTGTAAAGTAGCTGTCTTGTTTATTTGCAGCTGCTTCACCCGCCATTAGACCATGACAAACCACTCCACTTAGCTGTTTATCGACATTGACATCTCTTGGCTCTACCTTGCTGTTATTTCGAAAGAAGCTAAGGTGTGAATAAGCTTGTTTGCCATCAATTTTGCCATTCTCAAACTTACTATAAGTGAGTCGAGTGCGTAACAAGTCGATAATCATATCCGCTTGCTCACGTACAGCGCCTTTATCTAGTTCATATAAGTTTTTCAGCTCATCGTAACTCGCCGTCTCGGCGAAGCGATCGAATTCGCTATAGACAAGTTTATCGTCATACAGATTCACATGAACTTGGCAGACCTTATCTTTATTCGCCTTAACAAAATCAACCAACCCCATAAAAATTTCGTGGTTTGATTTGTTATTAACTGAGTTAATAATCAATGTCGCTTTCGGGCCTGCATTAAACAGTGCCGAGAAGGCATTTTTAAATTCACCGACTTTATCTTTTACTAGCTTACGCACATAAGAAAAGCTCGTATCTTGTTGTGGTACGAGTTCTAACCAAAAGCTATTTTCTTTCTCTAACTGACTAAAGGCAAAACCATGAATAGGGTCGTAGATAAAAGGTAATAATCCACGGGCATTTAGTCTATCAAGCGTCACTTTTGGCAGTGTCTTAAAACTATGGCTTTGATCTAGGGTTACATGCTCAGCTAGTGATAAATAGTAAGCAATGACCATAGGGTGGAATGGCGTAATAAATTCTTGGCCACTAAAGGTCGCAAATCCGATATTAATCAACTGCTTTTGCTCTGCCGTAAGCAAAATATCATCGCCGATAGCGCTAATAGCATCATTGTATTGTTTTACAACCTGCCCCGCTAAAACACGATACTCCGGCCCCCAACTACAGAGGCTAGGCAATGTACGGTGTTCATGGTAATAGTCAAATAATGCTCGATAAGCAACAAACAACGAAGGGTATGTCGCCTCAATATCGTTGAGAGATAACGGATTTTGTTGCTCATCGCGTCTAGTGAGCAGCAAACCGTCAACAATTTCAGCTTCCCACTGCAATAGGGTTAAGCGTTTGCCCTTGGGTGAAAGTTCTTTGTTATCGAGTAAGACTTTATTCTTTGCGCGATTAAAGCTACCAAGATAATCATCTTGATATAGTCGCGTAAATCTGTCTTTATCTAAGATCAGTGGCAGTGTTAGTGAGTCTGTTGCGATTGCGCCCTCAACATTAAACGTTAGCCATGAATCTTGACCTTTAACCACAAAATGTAGCTCGTCAGATTCATTCGCTATCTGCTCGAAATTAATCTCGCTTGTCGTTTCATTGTCGAAAACCTGTCCAATCTCATCGAGTACTGCTTTAGTGCCCTCTTTGCCACCGTCTATGCCAATCACAAAACTGCTGTCTTCTGTTTGCAGTGTGATCCGCGCGGTCTTCTTGGATGAAGTTGGTGGTTCGATTAGGAAGTTATTTCTAAAGGCATCAATATAGAAATCGCCGCTTCTAATGACTAACACTTTAAACTTATAGCGTTCCGCTGTTTTCTCTCTTTTTAGATCTAGAGTGAAAAACATCGCTTTGCCAGTATAGGCGCCAGTAACCGTCACTCGGCTGCGTTTTCCGCCTGAGTTCACTGGATTTGCGATTTCAATTAAGTCCGTTTTATTGTGCAGAATTGAACACTGCTTACGTTCGATTTTCCCGCCAATAAATGTCAACTCAAAACCAAAATCTTGTTGGTCTTCTTCTATAACCAAAATCAAATGGCGCTCTCTGCGACCCGCCTTGGTTTCTGACTTATTCTTTGCTATTAGCTCTCCTTGGAGGATCACCTCACTTTCGAGCTCTAATAGGTTTTTTCTGTTTGCTTCCTGCTCTTGCTTACATGCACTAAATTCTAATTCGGTTTTCCAGCTTTCAAGGCCTTCTCCGCCAAAATTTCGCTCAACAAACTTAGAACCGAAATCTTTTTCAGCAAGCTTTTCTTCCAATTCATTAGGGAAATGATGAGTGATACGTTCAATATCTTCATATAGCCGTTTGTTCTCATCGAGTCGTTTATTGATTTGTTCTGGCTTACCATCCCACGTCAGAATTGCAGGGTCATTTAATAAGCCCAGCTCGCTAAACTTTAGATCGCCATCGAGTAGTGCATTGTAAAGTTTTTCAAAACCAAACATGGTTGCACCATCATCGACGATTTGATTAAACCTATGCTCGAGTAAACATTCTGAGACTTTGCGAGTCCCGTTAACGTCATCGATTAACTTGTACATTGCTTGTTTAATCTGCTCTGGGTGCCAGATACTTGCAGGCTGAGCCACATTTTCAGCAGAATTAATCAGCGTGTCTAACATGCTGTTGTGGATCACTAGCAATGCACAGTCTTCAAACTCACCGAATTGCCCAGCAACTTCATCGCGCAAGTGTGAGATGAAGTTCTCTGTAAAACCAGGTGCCGTATTCGAGTCTTCGCTATGTAATACCGGCAAAAGACGAGAATGACCGCATGTGACTATTGATAACTTTGTGCCTTTAACATCAATCGTGCCATCGGCTTTTGATACAATCGAGTCAAACAGTTTCATGCTATTTTCATTATCAGGAGACTGAAACTGATATCGATAGCCAGGCTTAATGGAATGCTGTCCCCAATTTAGGAATTGTTCAGCTAAAAAATCATTAAATTGTTTTAAAGACATATACTGCATCTCCACTGTCACTCATACGCTCAACATTGCCGATGCGTTCGTAAAATTCGATTAAAGCCTGTTGGCTTTGCTTGTCAAAAAAGACACCTCTTGCTTCGAAAGCTAAGATAAGCTCATGGAATCGCAGCTTATCTTTTTCACCCACTGCAATATTGGTCAATAAAATGAGGTAATCTTGATTAAACACCATTACTCGCCCTGCACGCCCCCGACTCTGAATAAAGTGAGAGCAAAGCTCAGCTTCTGCTGATTTGACATATTGCAAATTGATATCGTATCGAGTTTCACCTCGACCAAATTGTGCTGCACCTAGCTTTAGTAAGTTGTCGAGTTGATCTAGTGGGTCTCTAGAATCCGATAGACTGGTATTAAGTTGTCTAGTTTCTTTAAATTCAGCTGCGTAGTTTTCAAGTGCATCTACACATGTTGGGTATTCTGCTAAGTTTTGCGCAAACGCCCAGATAGGCATAGTCTGATTTTTACTATCTTGTAGATTTTCATTCATCGATAAGTAAGGAAAGATACTCCAAAGGGCGGTAGACAATTGCTTATGCCCATAGTCCTTTACCAATTTGCGCTCATCACTTGCTTTTTCGGTATCTAAAATGAAGTAATGCAGCTTAGGGCTTGGCTCACCTGAGCGCCAATCTTTTAAATTTAGTGCCAATTGCGCAGTGTACAAGTGCGCATATAGTCGAAGAAAATCTTTGAAAATAGACAGTAAATATTTAGGCCGTTTACTTAAAAATGTAAGATCTTGTTGGAAATGATTAGCCATAAATGGCAAATATGGCGCCTCCTTAGGCACAACATCACCCTCTTCAGGATCCTGAGTTTTTAGGTGAAGGCTGAGTACGTCATATAGCTGCTGTTCGAGAAAGTTTAGCTTTGCATTCGGTTTTTCTGTAAAAGAAAAATCTTGTAGCAAACTAGCAAACATATTGCCTAAGCGACTGTTTGGCGTATTACCCACAGCCTTATGCGTTTTGAACAATAAGAATTCTGGTGCAATCTTAAACAATTCATCACCTTGAAAATACATCTTATAAAGGATCGGCCAAAAATCAGCTTCATCTAACTTACGCAAGAATGTCTTTTGGCTAGCCTCTTTGAAGTCTGTTAGTTCAAATTGCTTTTTCTTTTTACCGGTTAGATCTGTAGGATCTTTAAAGGGAATAAACTCTTTTCGGTAGGCGTGTTTTACCACGTGCCCTAGTGCACTGTCCCAATCAAAAATGTCATACCTGTCTTTTGTTCGGATAGGAAAGTAACTGTTTAACGTATTGTTTTTTACCTGCAACTCAGATTTTAATCGCAACATAATTATAGGCCACTCACTTCAAATTCATCAAAATCGTCGTTTGCAATTTTGTATCGGTCATTTTTGTAAAGTATGTGCAAAGTACTCGTTTCATTAGCAACTTCAGCTATCTCTTCAACAAGCTCATCTAAGAGCACGACGGTATTTTTATCGTGCTTATTAGGGCGATAGCCTTCAACAATACGTAGCATCAGACTCAATAAGTTGATGTTTGTCGGTAATTTCACGATACGTTTACCCACTTTAAAATAGGTATTGAAGTGTGACGTTTTAGTCTCTTTATCTTCGGCTATCTGGGGCACATGAACTTTAAGCTCTAAATCTGCAGCTAACTGGAAACCATTGTGTTCAGAAATAAAGAACTCGCCTTTGCCTAGCCTTGGCGCATTACGATTGTTGTATTTATGGATAGCAGCAATTGCTACATCTTTATAATATTGGCGTAATGCCAACTTATGCTCATCAGAACCATCAAAGTGACAATGTAGGTGCCAAACCTCAGAATATTTCTTAATCAGATCTTGTTGGAAGTCAGCACAAAATGAAAGGTGATAGTTGTTAGCAAACTCTGAATTTTTTAACAAGTAAAACAGTCTTAGATAAGATTCAGGCGCTAGGGAACGAGTAAAGCCCTTTAATAGAAGGGCTTCTACAAATACCTCATAGTTATGATCAGGTAAGCCTAAACTTCTCGATAAAATGAATTTATCTATATGCTGCGTTCGGATATTAGCAGGATCAAAATCTACAATTTTACTGGCTAATTCGTTATCAAAACCGGTGAATAAGTTATCAAATAAGTAACCAGGCCCTGCTAATAAATGAAATACAAAATCAAGTAATGCACGTGCGGTAAGGAACTGGTCCTTAACTAATCTAGCTTTAAACAAAAGCTCAATAATTGTTTGCTGTACCGCTTCATCACTTAAGAGCTCATAATTGGCACACAACTTTTTGTCTACTGCTTGCGTTAGTGTTTTTTCGTGCTCAAAATGGTCGCGGATGATGTTATTAGTCGGCGCGGTGAGCTTTTGAAACAGCTCTTTTACAAACTCGGCCGTGTAACCATTTTGCCCTAATACAAACTTGGGAAACTTCTCAAAGTCTAAAAACTGGTGATTTGACTCGGTTGGCGAGTCATCAAGGAAGCTTTTTATCGATGATTTAATATCATCGTGCTGCTCTGCGCCTTCTTGCGCATAGTTGCCAAGCATACCGACGTTAATACCAACTACGAGCGTTTTATTAGAAGTACGGTTTTCTTCAAATAAAGTATCAAGTGTTTGGATTGCATTAGAGGTTGGTGAAAAGCTATGGGTCGCATCTAAGTGAAACTTATAGCGGTCTTTAAACATCGCCATTTCACAATAACGCGTTAAGATTTCAGACTTACCATCGCCACTACTGCCGCATAAAAAGATAATGTCATCTTCTGTTGCACTAAGGAGTGCTTCTTTAAAAGCTTGTTCAATGTTGGTCGTAATGAATAGATAATTCTTTATCTGATCTTCGATAGAGTTATCATTTTGATGCAGAGTACGCACCGCATACGGGGATGATTTTGATAAAACAGATAACGCGGATTTAAACCTTAACATAACACTCCAAGCAACATAGCGTTAGCGTGGTAAGCACTTATAAATGTATGGCAAGGCAGACTTGGATTGAGTATCAAATATAGAGCTCACTAATTGTGTGAACCGCACTTTGATTTAGACTCATCTTGAAGCGTCTCTTCCTTAAGCACTTACTCCTTTAATATATGCCCATACAATACGTGTTTGTATAAAAAATACAAGTGAGCCTATTCTTAAAAATCATATAGATGTCTCATTTTTAGCATGAACATCCACTACGAAATTGAATCGTAAATAATTTACTGAAGATAACTAGGTATGGGCGATAGTAACATAGTGTCAAACATGAAATATACAGCTGTATAATCACATGATGAAATAGAAGTACCTAAGCAAGCGTTAATTATGTTTCAATCCCGGTGCAGCTTTGCTTTATAAAAAAGCAGACAAGTTCTAACACGACTAATTTAATTGCTGAATTTCGCTACCGGCAGCTGATCACGAATACCGAAAAACGGATCAACAGCTTAATTTTATCTGCAGCCTGCAGATATGAGGCAAAGCGTTATCAACGACATAACTCATACACAAAAGAAATGCCGTCATACTCTGTTATAAAGGGAATAGAAAAATTTAAAGCAGCTCTTTACGCTCGCTGATGCACTCGTACGATCCCATTTCAAACAGGCGGCAGATCCATGGGCGGTTCTCATAGATAGTACACATTAAGGTGTCTCTATCGACTGCTGAACACCAGCCATCATCCAGACGCAACATGGTTTCAGCGCCATACTCGTCAATACTGATATGCTCATCAGGTACGCCGGTGTCGGTCACTATCATGACTTCTAAACGGCAACAACAGGCTTGGCAGTTTGAGCAGGTCACTTCTGAGTTGATTACAGGATCGGATATATCTTTTACGTCAATGTTCATAAACAGCAGTATTAAATTTAATGGCCGCTAGGATACGCTAAAACTGCAGTTTTCACGACTAATTTGCTCTCTATCGTTTTTAACGCAAAGAACCCAGTTTGTACTGGGTTCTTTGCTTTGGTTTGATTCTTTATTTTTATTAGGTTTGGGCTTAACTTTCCGACATTAACGGATCCGCAGGTACTCTCACCCAACCTTCCATCAGTACTCGAGCACTGCGGCTCATCACGGCTTTATTGACCTGCCAGTCACCATCGACTTGGCTTGCCTCTGCACCGACCTTTAGGGTGCCAGATGGATGACCAAAGGTGACAAAGCCAGGGTTAACTGCATTACTCTGCCCCTCACCTGCTGCCAAGCTGACTAGCGTGCCAGGGATAGCTGCTGCGGTGCCGATAGCGACGGCTGCGGTGCCCATCATGGCATGGTGAAGCTTGCCCATAGACAGTGCGCGTACATTTAAATCGATAGTGTTTTTATCTATAGCTTTGCCACTGGATGATGTGTAGTCCACTGGTGCTGCTACTATGGCCACTTTGGGCGTATGCTGACGGTTTGCCGCTTCGTCGATATGCTTAATCAGCCCCATCTGCACTGCGCCGTGGGCACGAATCGTCTCAAACATGGCAAGCGCTTTAACATCGCCGTTTATAGCTTCTTGCAGCTCTGAGCCTGTGTAACCCAACTCTGCCGCATTGATAAACACGGTTGGAATACCTGCGTTGATCATGGTGGCTTGCAGTACCCCACCAGCTACTACATCGGTTGGCACGATTAGGTCATCAATCAAGTTACCTGTTGGGAACATGGCGCCATCACCATCGGCTGGGTCTAAAAACTCAACTTGCACCTCGGCAGCGGGGAACGTGACACCATCAAGCTCGAATTCCCCCGTCTCTTGCACTTCTCCGTTGGTGATGGGTACATGAGCGATAATGGTTTTACCGATGTTTTTCTGCCAAATACGCACCACTGCAATACCGTTTTCAGGAATGCGGCTGCTATCGACTAAACCGTTACTGATTGCAAATGATCCCACAGCGGCAGTTAAGTTGCCGCAGTTGCCACTCCAATCGACAAAAGGTCTGTCGATAGCGACTTGGCCAAACAGGTAATCGACATCGTGATCGGCCTTGTCACTCTTGGCAAGGATCACTGTTTTACTGGTGCTCGATGTTGCGCCGCCCATGCCGTCAGTTTGTTTGCCATAAGGATCTGGACTACCTATGACTCTTAGCAGCAGCGCATCACGGGCAGCGCCTGCTACCTGCGCTTCCGTTGGCAAGTCGGTTAAATTAAAGAACACCCCTTTACTGGTGCCGCCACGCATATAGGTTGCAGGCACTTTGATTTGCGGCGGGAATTTTGTTTTCTGGTCTGTTGATGTGGTCATAAGTTTTACCGTTTGAATTCTTTTTGAGCCATTAGTCATATGTAAAATCAAACAACATGAGCGTGAGGTTTTATATCGTTATAAAGATGAGCTTTGGTGGCATGGATGCCACCGCAGAGCCTATAATGATGTACTTGCGGCGTCTCATCAGGATAACGATATTAAAGTATCTGCTTACAGCTGCGAGATTAAAGAGCAAAGATTAAAACTCTACTCTTTATTGGCTGAAGGCGCTTTATCCGCAGATTCCCTCTTTGCCCGCTGAAGGCTCATGTTGAAGACTCCTAGCTGGTTGAAGACTCTAAAAAATCTTGGGCGAAGCGTTGTAATATGCCGCCCGCTTCATAGATAGAGACTTCTTCTGCTGTATCGAGTCGGCACTTAACTGGGATCTCAACCACTTCACCGTTACTGCGAGTCATGATCACGGTCAATAACGCGCCCGGTGTACGTTCACCAAGTACATCGTAGGTCTCAGTGCCATCAATCTGATATGTATGACGGTTATCCCCATTGGTAAACTCAAGCGGTAATACGCCCATACCCACAAGATTAGTGCGATGAATACGCTCAAAACCTTCGGCTACAATCACCTCAACACCTGCAAGGCGTACGCCTTTGGCTGCCCAGTCTCGGCTAGAGCCTTGCCCGTAATCTGCACCAGCGATGATGAGCAGCGGTTGCTTTCGCTCCATGTAGGTTTCAATCGCTTCCCACATGCGTGACTCAACACCTTCCGGCTCGATACGAGCATAAGAGCCTTGCTTTACCTCAACTTCGCCGTTTTTACCAATTTTGGTCACCATCTCGTTAAACAACTTAGGGTTAGCAAAGGTCGCACGTTGAGCGGTTAAATGGTCACCACGGTGCGTGGCATAAGAGTTAAAGTCGACTTCCGGTAGCCCCATCTTATCAAGGTACGCACCCGCAGCACTGTCGAGCATAATCGCATTTGATGGCGATAGATGGTCGGTAGTGATGTTGTCGCCGAGTACCGCAAGCGGCCTCATGCCTTTCATGGTGCGCTCACCTGCTAACGCGCCTTCCCAATAAGGTGGACGGCGGATATAGGTACTCTGTGGACGCCAGTCATATTGAGGATTAACCTTCTGCTGATTATCGTCGCCGTAGTCGACCTTGAGGTCGAACATTGGCTCATAGACTTTACGGAACTGCTCAGGCTTAACACTCTGAGCGATCACCGCATCAATCTCTTCATCCGTAGGCCATAGATCTTTAAGCAGAATATCGTTGCCGTTACTGTCTTGGCCCAGCACGTCTTTTTCAATATCAAAACGAATGGTGCCTGCAATCGCATAAGCTACCACTAATGGCGGAGATGCAAGAAAAGCTTGCTTAGCGTACGGGTGAATACGGCCATCGAAGTTTCGGTTTCCACTGAGCACTGCCGTTGCGTATAGATCGCGGTCGATAACCTCTTGCTGAATGATAGGATCTAACGCCCCGCTCATGCCGTTGCAGGTAGTACAGGCAAAACCGACAATACCAAAGCCAAGCGCTTCAAGCTCGGGTAATAGCTTGGCATCTTCCAGATAGAGCTGCACCGCTTTTGAACCTGGGGCCAAAGATGTTTTTACCCAAGGTTTACGAGTCAGACCTTTGGCGTTGGCGTTACGGGCAAGTAGACCCGCTGCAATCACATTGCGTGGATTAGAAGTGTTAGTACAGCTGGTAATGGCGGCAATGATACAAGCGCCATCAGGCATTAGGCCGGCTTCCTCTTCAGCTTTATTGGCAAAGGGGGCACTAATACCTTTTGCAGTAAGTTCGGCAGTTGCTACGCGGCGATGTGGATTAGATGGTCCCGCAATGTTACGGCCAACGCTTGATAGGTCGAAACGTAGCACACGCTCATACTCCGCATCTTTTAGGCTATCCGCCCAAAGTCCTGCTTGTTTAGCATAAGTCTCAACCAGCTTAACTTGGCTATCATCACGGCCAGTCAGCTTTAGGTAATCGATTGTCTTATCATCGATATAGAACATGGCTGCGGTTGCGCCAAATTCTGGCGTCATGTTGGAGATAGTCGCGCGATCGCCCAATGTCAGATTTGCTGCACCTTCACCGAAGAATTCTAGATAAGTTGAAACCACTTTCTCATTACGTAAAAACTCGGTAACAGCCAATACGATATCGGTTGCGGTAATGCCTGGTTGGCGTAGCCCCACCAGCTCAACACCCACAATGTCGGGTAGACGCATATACGATGGGCGCCCGAGCATCACACTCTCAGCCTCTAGTCCACCAACACCGATTGCGATAACGCCCAGAGCGTCAACATGGGGCGTGTGGCTGTCGGTGCCAACTAGGGTATCGGGGAAGGCAACGCCATCTCGGGCTTGGATAACGGGCGACATCTTCTCAAGGTTGATTTGATGCATGATACCGTTACCCGGCTGAATGACATCGATATTTTCAAAGGCGGTTTTGGTCCAGTTGATAAAGTGGAATCTATCATCATTACGTCTATCTTCGATGGCGCGGTTTTTCTCAAAGGCATCTTTTTCAAAGCCCGCGTGCTCAACCGCGAGTGAGTGATCCACAATCAATTGTGTGGGAACCACTGGGTTCACTTTTGACGGGTCGCCGCCCTTGTCGGCAATGGCGTCACGCAGACCCGCTAAGTCAACCAGTGCGGTTTGCCCTAGAATGTCGTGACACACGACACGGGCTGGATACCAGGGGAAATCTAAGTCGCGTTTACGGTAAATAATCTGGCTTAGGCAGTCATTTAATGACTCAGGGCTACATCGGCGTACTAGGTTCTCGGCATACACACGAGAGCTATAGGGCAGTTTGGCATAAGCACCCGGGCTGATGGCATTCACAGCCGCTTCGGTATCGAAATAATCGAGCTCTGTACCAGCTAACGCTTTGCGGTATTGGGTATTTAATTGGGTCATAATGCGTTCCAGTTTAAATATGGTGCAAGGTTCGAGGACGCTTCGCTTTTAGGTCCTAGGTCCTAGGTACTAGAGCGTTCGCAAGCTCACTGCTAGGACGCTTCGCGGCTAGAACGGGCTTCGCCCTGCTATACAATCAAAAGCCTAAAAAGTACTGCTGTTATCTTTTGACTGTATAGGCTCTAGCAGGAGCGTAGCGACGCTCTAGCCGTGACGAAGTCGCGTTCTAGAATCTAAGGTCTATCTTTCACCAATAGGGTTAACCTTGCGTGGCTCGCTACCCGTGTAATCTGCACTTGGGCGGATAATACGGTTATTAGAGCGCTGCTCCATCACGTGTGCCGCCCAGCCAGTTAAACGTGAACAGACAAAGATTGGCGTGAATAACTTAGTTGGAATACCCATAAAATGGTAAGCCGATGCGTGGAAGAAGTCGGCGTTACAGAACAACTTCTTGCTGTCCCACATAAACTCTTCACAGGCTACAGAGATATCATAAAGCGAGCTGTCACCAAACTCAGCCCCAAGCTTTTTAGACCAAGCCTTGATGATAACGTTACGTGGATCTGACTCGCGGTAAATCGCGTGACCAAAGCCCATGATCTTCTCTTTACGCTCAAGCATGCCCGCCATCTGCTCTTTAGCATCTTGTGGTGATGAGAACTTTTGGATCATATCCATAGCCGCTTCGTTTGCGCCGCCATGCAGCGGGCCACGTAGTGTACCGATAGCGCCTGTAATACAAGAGAACATATCTGACAGGGTTGAGGCACAAACACGGGCGGTGAAGGTTGATGCGTTAAACTCATGCTCCGCATATAAAATTAACGACACATCCATGACGCGGCGGTGTAGCTCCGATGGCGCCTTGCCATTGAGTAGGTGCAGGAAGTGACCGCCGATAGAGTCTTCGTCTGTTACACAGTCGATTTCAACGCCCTCGTGCGAGAACTTATACCAATAACACATGATGGCAGGAAACGCGGCTAATAGACGATTAGAGGCTTTATTCTGCTGAGTAAAGTCATTCTCAGGCTCTAGGTTACCCAAAAATGAACAACCGGTACGCATCACGTCCATTGGGTGTGCATCGGCTGGAATACGTTGCAGTACTTCTTTAAGCGCTTGTGGAAGATCGCGCTGAGCAAACAATTCAGTTTTATAATGATCGAGCTCAGTTTGATTCGGTAACTCGCCGTTAAACAACAGGTAGGCTACCTCTTCAAATGTGGCATTATCAGCCAAGTCTGACACGTCGTAACCACAATAGGTTAGCCCCGAACCTGACTTGCCCACTGTACATAGGGCTGTTTCACCAGCACTTTGACCACGAAGGCCTGCGCCACCAATCTTTTTATCAACTGCCTTGTTTGAAACCTCAGTCTTATCTACCATTGCTCTCTTCCTTCTAGTTTTTTTACCCCATCAATACTAGGTTGCAGGGCTTCTTATCGTTATACACCAGCGCGATTCCGTCACACTGACGCTTTGTTATCGTTTGTAAGGTACTGTCTATTGCTTTAAATCTTTAGCTTATTTCTTTAGTTAACCATTGAGGCTGAATTACAAGTTCTTGCCTTCTGAAAACAGCTTATCTAGCTTTTGCTCATAATCGTGGTAACCCAAGTAATCGTATAGATCCATGCGAGTTTGCATTGAATCAACCACAGCCTTTTGGTCGCCATTTTCAAGAATTGAGGTGTACACCATCTCGGCAGCTTTGTTCATGGCTCTAAAGGCACTTAACGGATACAGCACCATAGAGGCGCCCCATTCGCCTAGTTGCTCTTTGTTCCACAGTTCGGTTTGGCCAAATTCAGTAATATTGGCAAGGATAGGTACATCGAGAGCATCGGCAAATGCGCGGTAATGCTCTTCAGTTTTAACCGCTTCTGCAAAAATGCCGTCAGCGCCTGCGGCCACATAGGCTTTAGCGCGGGCAATCGCTGCTTCTAAGCCTTCCTGGGCGAAAGAGTCGGTACGCGCCATGATGAAAAAGTCAGGATCGGTGCGGGCATCCACCGCGGCCTTGATGCGATCGACCATCTCTTGTGTTGATACAATCTCTTTATTAGGACGATGACCACAACGCTTTTGCGCCACTTGGTCCTCCATGTGCACCGCAGCTGCGCCGGCTTTTTCCATATCACGAATGGTTTTAGCAATGTTAAATGCGCCGCCCCAGCCAGTGTCGATATCCACCAGCAAAGGTAAATCGCAGGCTGAAGTAATACGCTGCACATCGACAATCACATCATTAAGCGATGTCATGCCGAGATCCGGCAGACCATAAGAGGCGTTTGCCACCCCGCCACCAGAAAGGTAAATAGCTTGGTGACCAATCTTTTTTGCCATCATGGCTGAATAAGCATTGATGGTACCTACTATCTGTAGGGGCTTGTTAGCGGCTAATGCCTCGCGAAACTTCTTACCTGCGCTCATGTGCTGATCCTTTTGTTTATCGTTCACTGTGCTGTAGTCTGTATTTGGCTCTGTACTTAGCTCTGTACTTAGCTCTGTACTTAGCTCTGTACTAGGGCTTAGCTCAAGCACTGCAAAATTTATAAGGTTATTACTGTCAGTTGTTGATTTTTTATGGTGTTGCTTAATCATTAGCTAGCTTGTTTTGAATACTAGATTTTGAGTACAAAATATGGCGACGCATCAGCATCTCTGCGAGTTCTGCATCACGATTACAAATCGCTTGTACTATGTGTTTATGCTCATCGAAGGCGGTAGTCACTCGTGGCCCCGTCATCCCTAGCTGTACGCGGTACATACGCACTAGGTGATATATGCCGTCAAACAGCATAGAGATAAGGTGTTTGTTTTTACTGCCTTGAATGATGCGATAGTGAAAGTCCACATCACCTGCTTCCTGGTAATAAGAGCCTGCCGATTGGACCTTTTCAAAGTGACTGTTGAGCAAGGCTTGTAGATCAGTGATCTCTTGATCGGTCATATTTATTGCGGCAAGCCTTGCCGCCATGCCCTCCAGAGACTCTCTCACCTGATAAAGCTCAACGAGCCCTTCGGCGGTAAGGCTCACCACCCTTGCGCCAACATTGGCTTTACGCTCAACTAAGTGACTAGCCTCTAAACGATTAATCGCCTCACGGATCACCGCTCGACTAACGGCATATTTTGTCGACAACTCAGTTTCACTTAACTTTGAGCCCTGCAAAACCTCGCCCTCTACGATAGCTTTACGTAGCTGGAAAAAGGTCTTATCGGCACTGGTAACAGGCTGTTCGTTAAAAAAAGTCATCAGTTAAATACAATATTAGTTTTTAATGGATTGTCGACAATCTAGCCATTTAAATACAAATAGTCAACAATGCACCGACAAATTGTCGACAAAGTAAGAGTAAAGTCTAAGAGACAGCTTGGGGTTAAATTAGCTAACTAGGACGGAAATCTTTACGGACTACTCAAGGTTATTGTTAGCTTGGTGACTCTAGTTTGGTGGCTGATAAGTTGTTCTTTTACCTTAACTTCAATAGCACCTAACAGGAGGTACACTTATCGCCCTCATAGGCGTTAATTTCGACCATTCACCTATGGTAAAACGTTCCTGCTCATGTACACTCATAACATACTGACTTGTAGGATAAGTTCATGAGCCAACGCACTCTTCATACACTCTTCAAACCTAAATCAGTGGCCATTATTGGCGCCTCAAATAAACCCAAACGAGCCGGTAATGTCTTGATGAAGAACTTGCTCTCCGGTGGTTTCTCGGGACCTATCATGCCGGTGACCCCAAAATATGAAGCGGTGATGGGGGTGTTAGCTTATCCCAACATTCAGGCTCTGCCACTTATTCCCGATCTTGCCATTATCTGCACCACCGCAAGCAGCGTACCTAGCATCATTGAAACTTTGGCTCAATTTGGCTGTAAGGTCGCCATTGTTATGGCCTCTGGTATGGCCGATGAATTTAACGAGGAAGGTGTCAGCCTATTAAGTCAGATGCAGCAATTTGCCGATAGGTATGGCATGCGGATTTTGGGCCCCAATAGTTTGGGGATGATATTGCCAAACTTAGGCTTAAACGCCAGCCTTGCTCACACCAGTGCCCTGCCAGGCAAGATAGCATTCGTATCGCAATCAGCGGCTATCTGCACCACGGTACTAGACTGGGCAAATAACAAAGGCATTGGTTTCTCCTCTTTTATCTCTCTCGGTGATGCCAACGATATTAACTTTGATGAGCTTTTGGATTACTTGGGAAGAGATTCCAAAACCGATGCCATTTTGCTCTATATCGACTCGATTAACGAAAAGCGTCACTTCTTGTCTGCGGCGCGGGCGGCGTCACGTAATAAACCCATATTAGTGATTAAGTCTGGCCGAAGTATTGAGGGCGGCAACGCCGCTCAGTTACACACTGGTGGCGTGTCTGGAAACGATGCTGTTTATGAAGCCGCCTTCAGACGTGCAGGTATGCTCAGGGTTAACGATCTTATCGAGCTCTTTGCCGCAGTAGAAACCTTAGCCCACTCACGGCCTTTGCAAGGCGAGCGTCTTGGGATCATCAGTAATGGTGGTGGCCCTGCCGTTTTGGCATTGGATGAACTGATTTTAGGCGGAGGCAAATTACCATCACTGTCCCCCGAGATCTATCAGCGTCTGGATGCATTACTTCCTAAAAGCTGGTCTCGCCAGAATCCGATTGATATCGGAGGTGATTCAGATGCAAACCGTTATGCTAAATCTCTTGAGATCTTAATGGACAGTGACGATCTCGATGCGATCTTAATTTTGCACTCACCCTCAGCGTTAGGTGAAAGTGTCGGGGTCGCCGAAGCCATTGCAGATACTATTGCTAAGCACCCCAATCGGCACAAAATCAATATTCTTACCAACTGGAGCGGCGAAGACTCAGCCTATGAGGCCCGTAAGCATTTCTCAAAGTCTCGCATTCCGACCTATCGCACACCAGAGGGTGCCGTTGGGGCCTTTATGCATATGGTTGAGTACCGTCGTAACCAAAAGCTACTGCAAGAAGTGCCGCAATCCATTCCTGATAATATTCCTGCCGATTCCACATTGGCCCGTGAAAAGTTACAACAGGCGTTAGACCAAGGTAAAACCGTTTTAGAAACCCATGAATCACGTGCAATTTTAAGTGCCTATGGACTTAACACTATCGATACCTGGTTTGCGACAACTGCAGAGCAAGCCGTTGAGTTTGCCAAGCTGGCTGGTTACCCTATTGCGTTAAAGCTGCAGTCACCGGATATTCACTATAAATCTGACATACAAGGTGTGATGCTGAATCTCACTTCCGATCTAGAAGTTGAACATGCAGCCAATGCCATGATTGAAAGGGTGATCTCAGTTAATCCCGATGCTCGGATTGAGGGACTCATAGTGCAGAAAATGGCGCTCACCGCCGGTGCGCAGGAGATAAGAGTCGCGGTTGCTAATGATCCTGTTTTTGGTCCGGCAATTTTGCTAGGTGAAGGCGGCTCGGAATGGGAACCCACTAAAGATGCGGTCGTTGCCCTTCCCCCTCTTAATATGACGCTGGCGCGTTATATGGTGATCCAAGCCCTCAAAACCCAAAAGCTCAGGGATAGGCATTTGCCACTAGGGCTAAATATGCATGCACTTTGCGTCATGCTGACCCAGATCTCACACTTAATTATTGACTGCCCTGAAATCGCCACTCTCGACTTAAACCCCGTGTTGTGCGCAGGTGAGCAGATCACTCTACTCGATGTTAATATCGGTCTACAGCAAGAACCGGTTGATAACGCTTCGAGGCTGGCAATCTCTCCTTATCCAAAAGAACTCGAAGAGATGGTTACCCTTAAGAATGGCAATAAGGTCATGCTACGGCCAATTTTGCCAGAAGATGAGCCTAAACATCTGGCTTTTGATAACTCCCTTTCTGATGAGGATAGATACAAGCGCTACTTTGGGGTTCGCTCTAAGATGACCCATGAAGAGATGGCGGTATTAACTCAAATTGATTACGCCAGAGAGATGGCCTTTATCGCAACAGCGATTGGCGAGGATGGAGAAGAAACCACGTTAGGCGCCATACGAGCCTCTATCGATCCCGATAATACTGAGGCTGAATTTGCGATGGCTGTTCGCAGTAATTACCAGGGCCAAGGTTTAGGTAAACTGTTGCTTGAGAAACTAGTCAAGTATTACAAAGACAATGACACCTTAGTCCTCACTGGTTTTACCATGTTTGAAAATAGAAACATGGCGAGCCTAGCAAAGCGTTTAGGCTTTAGCGTAACCTTCGATATGGAAGATCGATTGATTAACATGCATATGGACTTAAAAGCTGACTAAGCCTTTCTCAAGCGTAAAAAAGCCATTAAGACAGATTCTTAATGGCTCTATTTATTTAAGTGCTTGCTCAAGTGCATAATCAAGTGAGCTTATGACGAGTAAACTGACTGCGCTCGTTCTATACCAGTTCTTCGGCAACCCTTTCACCAATAACACAGTTACGCCCAGATGACTTTGCCCGGTATAAGGCTTCATCGGCGCGAATAAAGTAACTGTCTTTATCGTCGCTCGCCTTAAGTGAGGCCACGCCCACCGAGACAGTGACATTTCCAAGGGGTAACTTCTTCTCTTTACCTATGGTTAGATTACGACCTGCTATCTTGATCCGAATATTCTCGGCAACTTTATGGGCATCTTGATGTGAGGTATTAGGCAGCAAGACCACAAACTCCTCGCCGCCATAACGTGCCACAAAATCTTCCCCTTTCACGGCATTCTTAAGTGCCTGAGCCACATAGGCGAGCACCTTATCACCGATTAAATGGCCGTGAACATCGTTAAATTTCTTAAAGTAATCTATATCGACAACCAACAAGCTACTTTCAACGTTCGAAAGATTGAAACTATCGATGTGGCTTATCACTTCTTTGTCAAATGCTCGGCGATTATTCAGTGACGTCAGTTGGTCTGTCATCACTACAGAACGAAGTTCGACCATCTCTGTTTTTAGCGCATCTACCTCTTCACTCATGCTGGTGAGGCTCTTATCCATATCAATATTGGCACTGATTATTTCATCGAGCTCAGAGGTTATACCGTTCACTAAATCCTGTAATACAGCAGGTTCAGGATCATCTTTGAGAGCCGTGTCAAATTCTGTCAACGACTCAGAAAAACGTGATGTGCCCTTACTCATACTCGCTATCTTTGCCAATAAGCTATTGATGAGTATGTGAGTTTCTGTTTGAACATTTTCGATGAGTTCAGGTGAGTGGACCTGGATATAAGTCCTATAGAGCTCCTCACTCATGGTAGGAGTAAAGGCAAGGTTATTAGCTAATAAACCATCTATCGCACGCTTCAGATCGAGATTAATCCCTTTATAGTATTCATACCAAACCGCATAGTTTTCAGGGGTGACAGGAATATTTAATTCTGACATTTTTGGTACAGCGTGGCGCAGTATTTTTGCTGACAGCTCTGTTTCAGACAAATGTTGTGCCATATCCATAAATTGACGCCTCTCGATCGATTTCCATGATTATCAATACTTTAAACAAAAAAAAGGGGCTTGCCACCCCCTTTTCAAATAAATTTACTGATTAATGACTATTTATTTCCTACAACCCAAGAAAATATCGGTACTTGGGCGATATATACTGGTTTTCACATTCATCAAGCCAAGTAAGCTATCGAACAAGTTATCATGGGAAAAACCTCCCTTAGCCGCTTCTTTATTTAGGCAGGTTAGATCCAGACGATTTTGTTCGGCGAATCCGTTAGAGATCCAAGCTAATAAAGGCACCTTAGTCTGCTCACCTGGCGCAAATGAATACGGCGTACCATGAAGATACATACCGCTTTCCCCTAATGACTCACCGTGATCCGAGATATAAAGCATTGCAGTGTCAAATTGCTTACTCTCCCCCTCTAGTTCTTTGACCACCTGTGACACAATATAATCTGTGTACAAAATCGTATTGTCATAGGTGTTAACCAGCTGTTGGTGAGTACAGTTTTGAATATCACTTCTCTGACAGTCAGGTACAAAGCGCCGGTGTTGCTCAGGGTAACGCAGATAGTATGTCGGCCCATGGGAGCCAATGATATGCAGCACCAGCAAGGTGTCTTTTCGCTCAATCGTCTTAAGGCGTTTATCCAGCTCATTTATTAAGACTTGGTCATAACAAAATTCGCCGTTGCATAGCTTGGGATCGCTGTTATGGTCGATAACCACATGCTCTATGTTCTGACAAACCCCTTTACAGCCGCTGTCATTATCGAGCCATTCGAGTTGAATGCCTGCATGATTCAGTATGTCGATGACATTATCTTGAGCCATTGCACGACGAGAGTCGTAATTTTTATGATCCATTCTTGAAAACATGCAAGGTAAAGAGACTGCGGTTGCAGTGCCACAAGAGTGCGTATCTTGAAATGCGATTAAGCCTTGAACTTTGGTATGCGCATTGGTTGGTCTGTCATAACCATAGTAATGATAATTAGCCGCTCTTGCCGTTTCGCCGACCACCAGCACCACTAAATTAGGCTTAGTTTGCGGATGGGTTTTAGAATTAGTTTTAGCCGTGGTATTTTTCGCATCTAGGCCAAGCTGTTTATACTCAAGCGGCTGTTGCAGATAGTTGACATCAATGTACTTGGCGGTAGAACCAATAAAATAGGTAGGAATAACATAACGCTTAATGATGTCGTTATTACGGCCAAAAGAGACGTAGTTTTGATAATAGAACATGCCTATCACCACTATGCCCGCGAGCATAGACAGCATAAACACGGCCTTATGCAGTAACTCCTTACTAAAGGGTTTGTATTGAATATTGGCTTTATATATAAGCAAGCAAGGTATTAGCCCCGTCACAGCGAAATTGAGGACAGATGCCCAATTAAGGTAGGTCGCCGCCTCCGATTGATTGCTCTGAACGGTGTTTTCAATCATGCCGTAGTCAAAAACCACTCCATATTGAAAAGCGGCAAAAAACACACTCGATGATATCAGGGTCAGAATGATGAAGAATGGCTTTGCCAGGTACTTCACACTAAAAATACTAAATAAAAAAGACAGTGCAAATAACAGAAAAAAAGGCATGGTCGCAATAAAGGCCATATTCACATCGGCTTGTTTATCCACGCCCTGTTTGATAATTTGAAAAAGCGGAATATTAAGTACGCACACATAATAAATCGCAAGTATAAGTGTGAATTGAATACTATTTAGATTTCTAAGACGTGATAACACTGAGTTTACTCACTTATTTTTAAGGTTATTTATGGCTCTCCTTGCCTATAGCCCGCTATCGGGGGGGATGGCTTTATAATAGCACCTTAACAAAATGGCTAATACTGTATCAAACGAAAGAATGATACATTTTTGCTAAAAACGTATCATTTGTATCATGCGGAGAGCTGATCTAATACTAATTGGTATTAAGCTTAAATAGGCAGGGTTTTGCTTAGTGAGTACCATTTTAAATGGAGATTATCGAACAAGAAGCTGCCGTACAAACGGGCTATTAGAGGCTGCCTGCAGATAGAAGTGAACCTAGCATACTCTCATTATGGCTAGCGGCGTCGAGTTGACTAAAACTCGAGATTAATCCTTTCGAAAAAATCTAATAACTGAGCACGCTCTTTATCGTCAAATTTAGCCGTCAGATCTTGAGTCAACTGCATATGAAGTTTATCGTGCTCTTCGAACATTTCACGGCCACTATCGGTAAGTTCAACTAAAATAGAACGTCTATCGTTAGCATGGGGAGTACGTACAACCAACCCAGCTTCGACCATCTTATCGACCTGAACCGTTAGCGTCCCCGTTGTAATACCGATCTTTTGCGCTAATTCTTTCATACGCATGGGGCCGTTAAGCCCCAATATTTCAACTGTGTGAACTTGAGGCAAGCTAAAGCCTTTATCTTTGACCACAGCCATTTCCCAAGATGATAACTTCTCGTAAAACTCGATCATTGCATGATTTAGGCTATCATCTTGGTTCTTCATTGTGTTCATTCCTCGTTATAAGGGGCTTATTGTGCCTGAGTCACTGGATTAACTTCAATAGTGATATGAGATAAGCGCTCAAATTGTGATAGCTTTTCCTTAAAATAACCTGCTTTTTCAGTACGTTCACAATGAATGATCATACTAGCAGCATAATGGTCGGCACTGATTTTCCAAATATGCAGATCTACAAGCTGTGCGCTTTCTTGCTCAATGGTTTGTCTGATCTGCTGCATGTAGCTTTGTTCAATACTTGCATCCAACAATACTGGCCCTGTTTGTTTAAGCAGTCCCCATGCCCAACGAGTAATAATCACTGCCCCCACAATACCCATAATAGGATCCAGCCAAGTTAGACCAAAATATTTACCCATCAATAAAGCTGCTATTGCTAACAGCGAAGTGAGCGCATCGGCAAGGACGTGAAAGTAGGCAGCCCGTAGATTATGATCTTGGCCATGATGATGGCTATGCTTATGTTCATGGCTGTGTTCGTGATTATGTCCGTGCTTATGTCCGTGCTCATTTCCATGATCGTGGCTATGATGATCTTTCAATAAAAAAACACTGACTACATTAACAATAAGACCAATAATCGCCACCAAAATAGCCTGGTTGAAATAGATCTCATGAGGATTAAAAATTCTCACACTCGACTCTACCAGCATCACGAGGGCGACTAAGCCCAAGGCGATCGCACTGGTGTAGCCCCCGAGTACGCTAACCTTACCAGTCCCATATGAAAACTCCGCAGAATTAGCATGCTTTCGTGCATAACGGTAAGCAAACAAGGTAATCATAAAAGCCGCTGCGTGGGTTCCCATATGCCAGCCATCAGCTAATAATGCCA
The DNA here is from genome assembly GCF_000018285.1 of Shewanella pealeana ATCC 700345. Lineage (NCBI taxonomy): Bacteria > Pseudomonadati > Pseudomonadota > Gammaproteobacteria > Alteromonadales > Shewanellaceae > Shewanella > Shewanella pealeana. The sequence goes on from NC_009901.1 coordinate 2,838,111, forward strand.
TTGAACCATAAATGGTACCGGCAATGATCTCTGCCAGCATAGTCACTATCGTAAGCACTAAGACATAAAACGTATTACGTTCACCCGAACTATTTTGGGTTGAAAACTTCTGTTTATCTACGCAATGAATTGCAGCCTGTTCACCATCGTTCATAAATAACACCCTTGAATATTTTGTTTTAACATCTAGCCATAACCTCTTAGCTATCGTTCATTTCTGACTTATCACTTCTGTTTACAAGCCTGTCTGACCAGCACAATTTCGATGACAAACAAGGAAATCAAACTGACCAGCAAGGTTTGAGCTACGAATTAATCGTGAAACAAGTAATTTGATAATCAAACTAAGTTTGCGCTTTTAGGAGACGTAAAACAAGACTTGGGACTATTTATATGATCTTGCACTATACCGTTGAACATAAATGATGCGTTGTTAATGAGCTTAAACCTAGGTAAAGACGAACTTTATGCAAACCTCGCAGTCATATTTGGATAGCAATCATTGGGGCTGTAACAGCAGGCTGAGTATTTTTTTTGTTTTTTTTAACCCTTTTTGAAAACGACCCCGTTTATAGAGGTATTGAACACAGACAATACCTTTTTCTTTTGGAGATTTTATGACTTTATTCACTGCTGCAAACAAACATTTTGCTCGTACTCTTTTAGCTTCTTCTTTAATTCTTTCGGCTTTTTCATTCAATGCGAGTGCGACTAGCCCAGCCCATCCATCTGGATTAAATCAAAATATGATCAGTGCACAAATGTATAGCGCGAGTGATTACACTGCGACCAAAGAAACAAAAATGTATCCAAAACCAGAAGCGGGTCAAGTCCAGCATATCTTGACTCTACCTAAGCTAGATAATGAAGACGATTACAGAGTGGAGATCCAGATCGGTCAAACAAAGATGGTCGACTGTAACAAGCATGGTTTATCAGGTGAACTCAAACAACATTCGGTCAAAGGATGGGGCTATAACTATTATCAAGTAGACACCATTAGCGATGGTCCAAGCACTATGATGGCCTGCTTCGAACAAACTAAAACGGAAAAATTCTTACCTATTGGTGATGATCTAATGCTTAAGTACGATAGTCGCTTACCGAAAGTCTTTTATCTACCAGAAAACACTCAGGTGCGTTATCGCGTCTGGAAAGCCGAATCAGCATTTAACTATTCGGGTGAAGCGGCACAATAATCAGCTTCGATTTCTGAAGTGTGTCTAGTCCTAAAATAGGTTGACGGTTTTTATTAAGCCAGTTGGAACTCCCGACTGGCTTTTTTATGTACTTCATTAGGGGTTTTCATCCCTAAACTAAGATGCGGCCTTAAATGGTTATAAGTCTCTATCGACTCTTTGATTAACATATCGAGCTCCTTCATCGTACGGCAGCGATAAAGCAAAAACTCGTGCTTCAAAATCCCATTAACCCGCTCTGCAAGTGCATTTTGGTAGCAGTCATATCCATCTGTCATGGACGGAGTAATACCATTTGCCGCTAACGTCTCCTGGTACTCAGCTGAGCAGTACTGCATCCCTCTATCTGAGTGGTGAATGGCATCGCCTGTTGTCTGACGATTCTTTATCGTCATATTCAATGCTTTGACCACGTCACAAGCTTTCATTTCATGGCTTAACTCATATCCCATTATCTTTCTTGAGTACGCATCTGTTACCAGAGACAAATAGTGCGTCCCCTCATCTGATTTCACGTAGGTGATATCGCTAACGAGCACCTCTTCAACACGCTTGACCGCTCTGTCTTTTAGTAAGTTGGGATACTTTCTTAGCCAGTGATGGCTATTGGTCGTTTTAGTGTAATTTTTTCTGGGTTTTACCAGCATATTTTGTTGCTTCAAATACTGAAATAACCCATCTCTACCGAGCTTTATCCCTTGTTCTATCAGTTGTGGCTTGATGAGCTGGTAGAGCTTGCGCGTCCCCACTCTAGGCATAAACTGGCGCCAATACATGACCATCTTCATCACAGGTTTAAGCGTTTCAGCTTTTGCCGTTCTGCGTTGTTTCCATTGATAAATTGCTTGTCTAGATAAGTTGAACTGCCGACTCGCTGTGGCTAACTTTATGGTGCCTTTTACTTTGGCGAACCAGAGCGTTCGGCTAAGTACTTTTTTTCTAAATCGATGCCGTATTCGTTTTTAAGCAACTCGACCATATCGCCATAAATCATGTTTTTCATTTCTAGATTAGAGACTTGCTTCTCCAATCGCTTAATTTTCTGGGCTGGCGTTTCTTTAGATTTAGACATAGGAGAGTGCTCAATAGGCTGGGACCAGTCTAATCTACCATGCTTTCGTAACCATGTAAGGACGGTACTTCTTCCTTGGATACCATAGTGGTCTTGAGCTTGCTTATAGGTCAGCTCGCCTTTTTCTACTTGGCTGACGACGGCTAATTTAAAGCCTAATGTGTAATCACGCTGAGTACGTTTATTGCTGATAGAACCTGAAGGTTTCATAGATAAGTCTCCAATGTGTCAACTTATCTCAGGACGGGACAGTGTTGACATAAAAAAAGCTACCAATTTGGTAGCTTTTTTCGTATTTGCAATCTGTTAGACTTTTAGAGCACCAATCGCTTCTTTACACAAAGCAGTAATGCGTTCCCAGTCACCCTGCTCCATCGCATCTGTTGGCGCAATCCAGCTACCACCAATACAATCGACATTCTTAAGTGCTAAGTAATCTTTATAGCTACTTGGGGTAATGCCGCCAGTTGGGCAGAAACGAATATTTGCCAGTGGGCCAGAGAAAGCTTTAAGTGCATTTACGCCACCAGAAGCTTCAGCAGGGAAAAACTTGAAGTTTGTGTAACCCAGTGCCATGCCTTTCATCACTTCTGAAATGCTAGCAACTCCAGGAATTAGCGGTGTGTTACCCGCCATAGCAGCTTCTAACAATTCAGTTGTTGCACCTGGAGTGATAACAAACTGAGCGCCAGCGTCAATTGCCTGTGCTAACTGTGCTTTATTTAGAATAGTACCCGCGCCTACTAGGGCTTCAGGTACTTCTTTAGCAATCTTAGTGATCGCTTCTAATGCACAATCGGTACGTAGTGTTACCTCTAAAACCGAGATCCCGCCAGCAACGAGTGCTTTAGCAAGCGGCACTGCATGTTCAATCTTATTGATCACCATTACAGGAACAATAGGGCTGCGTTTAAAAATATCTTGTGGCTGTATTAACCAGTTATTCTCAAGCATTGCGTTACTCTTCCTTAAACTTTAATAGTGTTCATCAATAGCACTAGTGCATCGCGCACCAGTTTCTGGACTGCTTAAGCTTGCGCGCAGTGCACCGAAAAGCTCTCGTCCCATTCCATAACTTGTTCTTTGCAGATCGACTTTATCGGCAGCTCTTGCATTAAGCTCGGCCTCATCGACTAGCAGAGACAGTTCACCCGTTGTCGCATCGACTCGAACTAAATCACCATTGTGGATCTTAGCGATTAGACCGCCATCTAACGCCTCTGGCGTTAAATGAATGGCTGCAGGCACCTTGCCAGACGCGCCTGACATACGGCCGTCAGTCAGTAGAGCGACCTTATAGCCTCTATCTTGTAGCGTACCAAGGATAGGAGTGAGCTTATGTAGCTCCGGCATGCCGATGGCTTTTGGTCCTTGACCTTTTACTACCACCACGCAATCTTTATCTAAATCACCCGCTTTAAAGATAGCTTCAAGCTTGTTTTGATCGTCAATCACCACTGCTGGCGCTTCAACAACTCGATGTTGCTCAGCCACTGCAGACACTTTAATCACCGCGCGGCCCAGATTACCTTTAAGCAGCTTTAGGCCACCGTTGTTTTGGAACGGCGTGTTAAGCCCCGTTAGCACTTCGTTATCTAAGCTTGTTTGCGGACCATCGACCCATTTAAGCTCGCCATCACGGATTTGCGGCTCTTGGGTATAACGCTTAAGACCAAAACCTGCGACTGTATCGACATCTTCATGAAGTAAGCCGCCGTCCAGCAGTTCTTTTATTAAGAACGCCATACCGCCAGCAGCGTGGAAGTGGTTAATATCGGCGTGACCGTTTGGATACACACGTGCTAGTAGCGGCACTGCATCTGAAAGCTCAGAGAAATCATCCCAGTTGACGATAATGCCAGCAGCGCGAGCCGCGGCCACTATGTGCATGGTCAGATTAGTCGAGCCACCCGTTGCCAATAGTGCAACGATACCGTTAACCACTGATTTTTCAGATACGACTTTACCGATTGGCGTATATTGAGTACCCATTTCGGTTAGACGACAAACCTGCTTAGCGGCTGTCTTGCTCAAGACTTCACGTAGCGGATCGTCTGGATTAACAAAAGATGAGCCAGGTAATTGAAGTCCCATCACCTCTAGCATCAACTGGTTACTGTTGGCCGTGCCGTAGAAAGTACAAGTACCCGCACTGTGATAAGACTTAGACTCAGCATCTAACAATGCCGCTCTGTCGATTTCGCCTTGGGCATACTTTTGACGAATACGCGCCTTTTCCTTATTAGGAATACCCGACTTCATCGGGCCAGCAGGTACAAATAGCATAGGCAAATGGCCAAAGCTCAGTGCACCAATCAACAGACCCGGTACAATCTTGTCGCAAATACCTAGCAGCAAAGCACCGTCGAACATGTTATGGGATAGACCTACCGCTGTTCCCATGGCAATCACTTCACGGCTTAACAGGCTAAGCTCCATGCCAGGCTGACCTTGGGTCACGCCATCACACATAGCAGGAACGCCGCCTGCAACTTGTGCAACACTACCGACTTCGTTACAAGCCTGTTTCAACAAGTCTGGGTACGCACCGTATGGTTGGTGAGCAGACAACATGTCGTTAAAAGAAGTGATAATACCGATATTTGCTTTGTTTAACTGCTTTATGTCGGACTTGTCGCTTGGGTTACAAGCTGCAAAACCGTGAGCTAAGTTACCGCAACTCAGTGCGCTACGGTGAACGCCTTTATTTTTAGCATCATCGAGCGCCGCTAAATACTTAGCGCGAGAATCTTTGCTTCGTTCAATAATTCTGTCAGTAACAGATTGTACAACGCTGTGCATAATTACTCCTTAAGCGCTCCAGTAAACATCAACAGGTGTTTTATGCTGTTCGAGAACGGCTCGAATTGGCATTTCACGCGTGTCTTCGCTTGCTAGTGCTTGTCGGTAAACCTCAAGTTTTTGTTCACCAACGATATGTAGATAGATTTGACGGCTGGCTAAAATAGCTGACTTTGATAAAGAGATCCGTGAATGAGGTGCATTGCCAGGTGTAACCGCAACACACAATTCAGCCGATGTTAATGCGTTATCAAGTTCAGCATCTGCAGCACAAGGGAACCATGAGCAGGTATGCCCATCATTGCCCATGCCTAATACGACAACGTCAAAAGGCGTTGGAAAGCTACCAAGTTGCTCAATTGCCATAGCACAACCTTCTTCTGGTGAAGAATACATATTCTTCAAACCACGAAATTTAGCACTGGCGGCTCTATTCTTGAGTAAGTTATTTCTTACCAAACGCTCATTAGAATCACCGTGCTCAGGGCTGACCCAGCGTTCATCGGCTAACGTGATAAACACATCACTCCAGTCGATCGCTTTCTTGCTAAGTAGTTCAAACAACTTAAGCGGAGTAGAGCCGCCAGAAACAATCAGGCTTGCCTTTCCGCGGGCATCAACAGCGTCTTGCAGTTGATTAGCAATACGCTCGGCCAGTTGCGCTTCTAACGCCTCTTTATTATCGAACGATTTGAAAACAGTTTCTTTAATCATTGTCTTCCCCTTACTCGTCCCAAGAACGGCCATCTTTAGTGATAAGCGCAACAGAGGCGACTGGGCCCCATGTGCCAGCAGGGTAAGGCTTTGGCGTTTCGTCTGTTTCTTCCCACGCTTGAATAATACCATCGACCCAGCTCCACGCCTGCTCGACTTCATCTCGGCGTACAAACAGCGCCTGATTGCCTAACATGGCTTCAAGCAATAAACGCTCGTATGCATCGGCAATTCGTTCACTCTTGAATGTTTCAGAGAAACTTAAATCGAGTTTGGTGGTTTGTAGACGCTGCTTTTCACCTAGACCCGGCACCTTATTCAACATCTGGATTTCAACCCCTTCATGAGGCTGTAATCGTATTGTCAGTTTATTCGGTGGCAGATTACGATAATTTGAACTGTATAGGTTGTGCGGTGGATTTTTAAAATACACCACGATTTCTGAACTCTTAAACGGCATACGCTTGCCACTACGAAGGTAGAATGGCACGCCAGCCCAGCGCCAGTTATCGATGTCTACGCGAAGTGCTACAAAGGTTTCAGCTTTAGACTGAACATTCGCGCCCTCTTCCTCTAAGTAACCTGGAACCGGAGCGCCTTTTAAGAAACCAGAGCTATATTGACCACGAACCGTATTCTCATAGATGTTATCAGCATTGATTGGTCGCAGTGACTTAAGCACTTTTACTTTTTCGTCACGAATATTGTCAGCATCTAAGTTAACTGGTGGATCCATCGCCACTAAGGTTAATACCTGTAATAGATGATTTTGGATCATGTCGCGCATCTGGCCCGCTTTGTCGAAATAACCCCAACGGCCTTCGATACCCACCTCTTCAGCAACAGTTAGCTGTACATGATCGATAGTACGGTTATCCCACTTAGAAGCGAAAAGAGAGTTGGCAAAACGCAATGCAAGTAAGTTTTGCACCGTCTCTTTACCTAAGTAATGGTCGATACGATAAACTTGGGTTTCTTCGAAATAGGCTGAGACTTGGTCGTTAATGATGCGAGAACTTGCGAGATCGGAACCGATTGGTTTTTCTAGAACGACGCGAGAGTCAGGGAAAATAAGTTTTTGTTCGTGAAGGCAACGACAGATATCGCCAAAAATAGCAGGAGGAGTGGCGAAGTAACTCACCATGACGCGTTTTTCTGGCTCGAGAATATCGTGGAAAGCTTGATAGCCATCAGACTCTGTGAAGTTGGTGCCTACATAATGACAACGGTCTAAGAAACGGTTCACCGTCTCTTCACAAAGCTCGTCTTTTACAAAAGTCGTTAAGGCGTTTACCACCAGCTCGCGGTATTCTTCTTGACTAAATTCATCCTTTGCGACGCCGAGGATTTTAGTATCGACATTCAGCAAATTGGCTTTATCGAGTTGGTATAAAGAAGGAAGTAACTTACGCTTCGCAAGATCTCCCTTGGTACCAAATAGAACAAAATCACAAGCTTTGGCTTTAGGTGTCGTAATGCCCATCGCTTCAATATCTCCTTTTGACACTGTGCCCCATCATTTTTGATGAGAATTCACACGTTTGTTGTAATATAACAACAGAAATAGCTAATTGCATCTAAATTTTATAATAAACTTCAAGTTAGCTTATTAGGCATGTTACGCCATAATCTGGTATGCTTTCGTGATAAAATTACTAAAAATTATCGTGTTTGTACCTGTTGTCATTATAAATTAATGTTGGCCTAAGCGCTCTGTAATTAACGGTAACTAAACGACAAATAATTAGCTTCAACAAAATATAATAAAACTACATTACTATTGAGTGGACGTACGCATATGAATACCCTCGAAAAGGTGCAGAAAAGCCTTACCCATTTTAGTAAATCTGAACGTAAAGTTGCAGAAGTTATTTTGTCTTCGCCACAAACCGCGATTCATTCTAGTATTGCGACGCTGGCAAAAATGGCAGATGTGAGTGAACCTACAGTCAACCGTTTCTGTCGTCGCCTTGATACTAAGGGCTTTCCAGACTTCAAGCTCCACTTGGCCCAGAGCCTAGCCAATGGTACGCCATACGTTAGCCGCCATGTAGAAGAAGATGATAGTCCAGACTCTTACACCACTAAGATTTTTGAATCTTCTATGGCGTCACTAGATACCGCCAGACAAAGTATCGACACAGCCGCTATCAACAAGGCTGTAGATATTTTAACTCAAGCTAAGAAAATCTCTTTCTTTGGCTTAGGCGCCTCCGCTTCTGTTGCGCACGATGCTCAAAATAAATTCTTCCGCTTTAATGTACCTGTCATCAGTTTCGACGATGTTCTTATGCAGCGTATGAGCTGTATAAACAGCAATGAAGGCGACGTAGTGGTATTGATATCTCACACCGGCCGCACTAAATCGCTTATTGATATCGCTAAGCTTGCCAGAGAAAATGGCGCTGCCGTTATTGGTATTACCGCCAGACATTCTCCACTATCAACGGTTTGTACGCTTCCTGTTACAATGGAAGTACCTGAAGATACCGATATGTACTTACCTATGGCTTCACGTCTAGCACAATTAGTTATAATTGATGTGCTAGCCACAGGATTTACCCTCAGACGAGGTCCTCGTTTCCGCGAGAATTTGAAGCGAGTAAAGGAAGTCTTAAAAGAATCAAGAATAGACAAAGATCCAGTTCTGTAACTGACTTTCGACATGATTTTAGGCAGTTCAGCCTAGGCTGAATTGCCCACTTTCAAAGATATGTTGGAATAGGTCACAAAATTAAAAACTTGAGTTAGATCATTTTGTTCGTAAATTTACTACAAGTATGGGTGTTGTCTGTTAATATAGGGTCAGAATTATTTAAAACTTAACGGAGTATCTCATGTTCCGCAGAACCAAAATTGTAACAACTTTGGGTCCAGCCACAGACCGTGATGACAACTTACGCCGCATTATTGCTGCCGGTGCTAACGTTGTTCGCTTAAACTTCTCTCACGGTGCACCAGAAGATCATAAGAAACGCGCAGACGATACACGAGCGATTGCAAAAGAGCTCGGCGTTCATGTTGCCGTTTTAGGCGATCTACAGGGCCCTAAAATCCGAATCTCAACTTTCAAAGACAACAGAAAGGTTATGTTAGTGCTTGGTCAAGCCTATACCCTTGATGCCGATCTAGCGAAAGGTGAAGGTGATGAAAACCAAGTCGGTATCGATTATAAAGAGTTACCACAGGACGTTAGTCTTGGTGATATCTTAATGCTCGATGACGGCCGCGTTCAACTACGCGTTGAAAGCGTCGAAGGTAACAAGGTTCATACCATAGTGACGGTTGCCGGTCCTTTATCAAACAATAAAGGTATCAACAAGCAAGGCGGTGGCCTTTCTGCGGCGGCTCTAACAGAAAAAGACAAGCAAGACATCATCACCGCAGCTGAGATTAAAGTTGATTATCTCGCCGTCTCTTTCCCAAGAAGTGGTGCAGATCTTAACTACGCTCGTGATTTAGCACGTCAAGCCGGTAGTAATGCGTTAATCGTCTCTAAAGTTGAGCGCGCAGAAGCCGTTGCAACTGACGAAGCGATGGACGATGTCATCATGGCGTCTGATGCCGTTATGGTTGCTCGTGGTGATCTCGGTGTTGAAATTGGTGATCCTGCTCTTGTTGCAGTTCAAAAGAGACTGATTAGCCGTTCACGTCAATTGAATAAGCCTGTTATTACAGCAACTCAAATGATGGAATCGATGATCTCTAGCCCAATGCCAACTCGTGCAGAAGTGATGGACGTAGCAAACGCGGTTCTAGATGGTACCGATGCGGTAATGCTAAGCGCCGAAACTGCTGCCGGTGACTTCCCAGAAGAAACCGTTAAAGCCATGGCTGAAGTCTGTTTAGGTGCGGAGTCTCATCCTAGTGTTCAAGTTTCTAAGCACAGATTGGATCAGCAGTTCACCACCATCGAAGAGACGATTGCATTATCGACTATGTATGCAGCAAACCACCTAGAAGGTATCAAGGCCATTATCGCCCTTACCGAATCTGGTGCAACGCCGCAGATGATGTCTCGCATCAGCTCTGCTCTGCCAATTTTTGCCTTGTCACGTCATGAGTCGACTTTGGCTAAGATGGCGCTTTACCGCGGTGTTCAGCCTGTGTATTTTGATTCGACTGCACATGCTCCAGAAGCGGTAGCTCAAAAAGCACTAGAGACGCTTTCTCAAGCTGGTTACCTTGTAAAAGGCGACATGGCGATGATGACTAAGGGTGATGCAATGGAAACCGTTGGTGGCACTAACACCAGCAAGGTTGTTGTTGTTTAAACCATACTCCCCCTTAAATCATTAGGGATTTAGTCAATAAAAAAGGTACGCATTGCGTACCTTTTTTTATACTCAATAAACGGGTTAAAGTTTATCGAACTCGTCAACAGCGATAGCAGCTAAGCGCAGCTCATCAGCTTTAATCAAGTTTTGGTGCTCTTGCTCTGAGATTAACGAGATCTCCAATGCAGCGCCAAACAATGCCACTGCTGGCAACTTCTTCGGTAAGCTGCCCTCTTTCTGTGCTTGCTTAAGCTTCTTATACAGCCCTTTGCACCCATGTTTAGCAATAAAGGCATTTTCAACTTCGGTAATACCACTTGTATCCCCATCAAAACTTGGGCACAAGAAAGTTAACCTGTCACGAGCTGGACCTTGCTTATTCATCGCATTGGCCAAATCAATCGATAGCTTATCACTCGCATCTTTAAATCGGTTACCAAGCGGGAAGATTAATGCACGCAGCAGCAATGCAACCCCGCGATTTGGGAAGTTACGAATCGCTTCATCTAACGCTTTTGCCGCTAAGTGAAGACGGGTAGCCATAACGTGGCGTACCGCTGGTAAGTCATCAAACTGACGACCATTATCTTCAAAAAGTTTTAAGGTCGCAGAACCAAGATATAGCTGACTTAACACATCGCCCATACGTGCACTTAGCATCTCTTTACGTTTCAGATCGCCGCCAAGAATAAGCATAGAAACATCTGTCATCAAGGCTAAGCCAGCAGATAAACGCGTCATGTCTTTATAATACTGCTTGGTTTCACCACTCACTGGTGATTGAGCAAAACGGCTGCCAGTCAAGGCATTACCTAACGCGCTAAAGGCATTACGAGTCGCATAGCCAATATGTCCCAGTAACAAGTCATCGAAACGCTCAAGGCCTTCACTGGTGTCTTGCATTCCCGCCGCTTCCATCTCAGCTAGCACATAAGGGTGACAACGTGTTGCCCCTTGGCCGAAAATCATCAAACTTCTGGTTAGAATATTTGCCCCTTCTACCGTGATAGAGATTGGCAGCGCCATATAACCATGGCCTAGATAATTCTTAGGTCCAAGCTGAATGCCCTTACCCGACTGAATGTCCATCGCATCATCAATCACCTTTCGACCAAGCTCAGTCATATGATATTTAGCAATTGCGGTCACAACTGACGGCTTAACCTTTAAGTCGATGCCGGTGGTGGTTAAACGTCTTGCGGCTTCAAGTTGATACGTATTGGCAATCACACGAGCAAGTGCCTCTTGCACCCCTTCAAATTGACCAATATCCAGACCAAACTGCTGACGCACTGCGCTGTAGGCCGTCGTCGTCTTGGTAGCCATATGGCCTGAAGCGGTTGATAAAGCGGGTAGTGAAATGCCACGACCAGCCGACAAACACTCAACTAGCATTCTCCAGCCGCGTCCCGCATATTGAGGGCCACCGATGATCCAATCCAATGGAATAAACACATCTTTACCTCGGGTCGTACCATTCATAAACGCCATATTGAGCGGATTATGACGACTACCAATCTCGACGCCTTCATGATCAGTTGGAATTAACGCACAGGTGATGCCGATATGTTTTGTGTCACCTAACAAGCCATCTGGATCGGACATCTGAAATGCAAGACCGAGCACATCAGCTACAGGAGCAAGGGTTATATATCGTTTATCCCAATTCAGTTTTAGGCCGAGTACTTCTTCCCCATTAAACTCTTGGCGACAAACGATACCAGTGTCAGGAATTGCACCAGCATCACTGCCCGCGTCTGGACCCGTTAAGGCAAAACAAGGAATGGCACTGCCATCGGCAAGTTGGGGTAACCAATAATCTTTCTGTTCGCTAGTACCATAATGGGTCAATAGCTCTCCAGGACCTAATGAGTTAGGTACCATAACGGTTACTGCCGCGCTAACGCTACGGCTGGCAATCTTACTGACGATAGTCGAGTTTGCGTAAGCCGAAAACGCCTTACCACCATATTTTTTTGGAATGATTAACGCAAAGAAGCCTTCTTTCTTGAAGTATTGCCAAAGTTCTGGCGGTAAGTCTTTTCTGTTATTCACTATGTCGTAATCATCGATCATAGTTAATGCTGTCATGACTTGATTATCGATAAAGTCTTGCTCTTCTGATGTCAGCGTCGGTTTACCGTAACTGTGAAGTAACTGCCAGTTAGGTTTGCCTTTAAATAGCTCGCCTTCCCACCATACATCGCCCGCTTCCATCGCTTCTTTCTCAGTAACAGAAAGTGGTGGCAATACTTTTTTGAAAAAACTAAATACAGGACGCGTAATTAACTGCATCCTGATGTTTTTAACGCTGAATACAACGACTATTGCGATAAGCAACAGTACTAATAATGTCGTAGCCATAATTTTTACATTACATCCTTAGTAAGTGGAACGGACACTCCGGCAGACAAATACGGAATGACTTTTCTGATAACAGCTTCAATATCATTTTGCTCCCCAAAATCAGCTTCTGCAATTTCTGTTAATGCATCGGCTGACGCCATGGTGAAAACAATCGTACCTAAGGTAAAGTGTAATCGCCAAAACATCTCTGCGGGAGGAATATGTGGTGCACTTTCGGCGACAGCCTTAACGAATAACCCTAAGTATTCTCCATAGTGTGTGGTGATAAACCAACGGAGGTGACCTTGGCTTTCAATGTAACCACGCCCTAATAATTGCAAGAAGGTCGTAGTCCCTTCCGCTCTCAAGCTATTAAGATCGAGTAAAGGTGCCACCAAGGTCGAAAAGATGTCGTCTAAGGATGCGTTCGCATTATTACTACGCACAGCAACAATGGCCTCGGCGGCAGCTGGCATAAACACATCGAGGTAACGTGCGAGTACCGCCCGGATCAGCTCCTTTTTAGAGCCAAAATGGTAATTCACAGATGCAAGGTTTACTTCAGCTTTACTTGTAATTAGTCTTAGTGAGGTTTCTGAAAAACCTCTTTCTGCAAATAATTTTTCCGCAGCATCCAGTATTCTTGTTTTTGTATCGGAGCGATTTGCCATTCCGTTGCCTCTATTTCTATTTAAAACACTCGTTTAAATTAAACATTCGCTTTCTTTTTGTCAAACGAAATCCCTTTAATCAAGCAAACAGGTCAATATTTCAGTAAGCAATCTTAATCCCCTATTAATCGGCAACAAAATAAGTAAAATATGCAACACAATAATAACAGGGGATATTGAGGATGAGTAAAAGCCTAGTTAAGGTTTCTAAACTTTCGGCAGTGATTGCGCTAACACTTGGCGTTTCAGCTTGTAGTAAAATAGAGGCTGAGAGTAAGCCTGTCACAGTTGATAAAACTATAGAAGCTAAACAGTTTATCAAGGATGCTGAATCTAAAATGGCCGATCTCTCTATTGAGATTAATCGCTCTGAGTGGATCTATAGCAATTTTATCACCCAAGATACTGCGGCACTGGCAGCCAGTGTTTCTGAAAAATATACCGCTGCATCGGTAGAGCTCGCGACTACATCGGCGCAATTTGCCAATCTTCCATTAAGTGACGCTGAAAAACGTAAACTCAATATACTTCGTAGTTCTATCGTACTCCCAGCTCCACTCGATGTGGTAAAAAATGCCGAACTGGCCAATATTAGTGCCGAGCTAAACGGTCTATACGGTAAAGGAAAATATTGTTTCGAAGATGGTCACTGCCTAACTCAGCCTGAACTGTCTGCCATTATGGGAACATCAACTAATCCAGATGAGCTTTTAGAGGTGTGGCAAGGCTGGCGTGAAATAGCCAAACCTATGCGTCCGCTTTTTGAAAGAGAAGTGGAGCTTGCAAATGAAGGGGCCAAAGATCTGGGTTACGCAGATCTCTCTGAGCTTTGGCGTAGTAACTACGATATGAAGCCTGACGAGTTTTCCACTGAACTTGACCGATTGTGGGGGCAAGTTAAACCTTTATATGATTCGCTACACTGCTATGTTCGTGGTGAGCTAAATGAGCAGTATGGTGATGATGTGGCACCAGCATCTGGAGCTATACCAGCCCATCTACTCGGCAATATGTGGGCACAAAGCTGGGGCAATATTTATGAGCAAGTCGCGCCAGAAAATGCCGATCCTGGATATGATGTCACTGAGCTGTTAGCCAAGCATAACTTTGATGAGATAAAAATGGTTGAGCAGGCCGAGACCTTCTTTACTTCTCTTGGCTTCGAGCCACTACCTGACACATTCTGGGAACGTTCTTTATTCGTCCAGCCTGAGGATCGCGATGTGGTTTGTCACGCATCGGCCTGGGATCTCGATAGTCGCGACGATATCCGCATAAAGATGTGTATTCAGAAGACCGCCGAAGACTTTACCGTAATTCATCATGAGCTTGGGCATAACTTCTATCAACGCGCTTATAAAGACCAACCGTTTATCTTTAAAAATAGCGCCAACGATGGTTTCCACGAGGCGATTGGCGATACTGTTGCCTTATCGATTACGCCAGATTACTTGAAGCAAATTGGATTACTTGACGAAGTCCCTGATGCGTCCAAAGATATTGGGCTACTACTCAAGCAAGCATTAGATAAGGTGGCGTTTTTGCCATTTGGTTTGATGATTGACCAATGGCGCTGGAAGGTCTTTAGCGGTGAAATCACACCTGAACAATATAATAAAGCATGGTGGGAACTTCGCGAAAAATACCAAGGTGTGAAAGCTCCTATCGCCCGCAGCGAAGCAGACTTCGACCCAGGTGCTAAGTATCACGTGCCCGGTAATGTGCCCTACACGCGCTATTTCTTAGCGCATATTCTGCAATTCCAATTCCATCAATCCCTATGTGAGATTGCTGGTGATAACGGCCCAGTTCATAGATGCAGTATTTATGGCAACAAGGAAGCCGGAGCAAAACTCAACACCATGCTAGAAATGGGGCAAAGCAAGCCTTGGCCTGAGGCGTTAGCGGCAGTAACTGGCACTAAAGAGATGGATGCCAAAGCCGTACTCGATTACTTTGCGCCACTGCAAACTTGGTTAGATGAGCAAAACTCCACTGCAAATCGTCAATGTGGCTGGTAAATGCTAAATAATGCAGTGGACTGCTATTTTGTGTGAGTAATGCAAAATCCAAAAGGCTATTTTACTTAAAGTAAAATGGCCTTTTTAAAACCTAAATAAACTAAAATAAAGCTAAAAATCAGCGGACTTTCACCCCTTTGTGATTAGTTTCTCTAGCTTCAATTCGTTTCTGCTCAGATTTTGTCAGCATGACATAAAGCGCTCCAGTGCCGCCATGGTGGGTTTGGGCACTGTGAAAAGCCAGAACTTCATCTATCTGTTCAAGCCAGGTAACAACAAAGGATTTCATTAATGCAGGGATAGGCTTAGTGTTAGCACCTTTACCATGAATGACTAAAATACTTCGCTCGCCCTTTTCCCGACTCTTTTGGATCTCGTTATATAGTACCTCTCTGGCCTGAGCGACTTTTAACTGGTGCAAAAGCACTTCATATTTAACCGGATAATCACCTCGGCTTAAACGATGAAACACCGCCTCTTGTACTCCGTCCCGCTTAAACTCCACCACATCTTCTGGTGCAACAGGATTAACTTCTTGAACCTGTGTAGTCAGCTTAGACAAGTGCTCACTCATCTCTAGCTGCGATCGGCAAGCAGCTTGCGCCTGCGTCGAGGCTTTTTGCTCCCAGATCGTACAAGAGGTATTATTTTTAAGCGGCCTTACACTTGCCATCTCTTCGAGAAAAAGAGTCATATCCTCTTCACCCATAAGTGCTCCCATAGGCTTAACGCCACAAACAATCTGAACGGATAATCATTGGCCAATTTCTGGCATAAAAGACGGTTTCTACACATCTTGTAAAGATCTAGTACTTTAGTTCAGCTTAACCATCTATTATAGTGATAATTAATATATTCTCGGTCTATCCAAATTACATGCTCAAAAAAGTTGCTACATCGCTTACGTTAATAAGCGCACTATATCTCAGCTTCATTCAAGTCGCATTCGCCAATGATAACGACTCGCTAAATGCCGTCTATAGCCATTTTAGCGAAGCCTTTAATGAGCTAGATGCCAGTATAATGAAGTCTATCTACTCTGAAGATGCTTGTTATATTCCTGAAGGCCAAGATAAAGAGATCACCTTAGGTCGAGATAAGATCGTTGCTTTGTACGACGCTTTTTTTGGTAAGATAAAGCATAAAAATGCAAAAATTGAGGTCGACTTTAGGGTCATTGAACGCAACATCGTAGGAAAAAGTGCAACTGATGTCGGCTATTACCTTATTCGTTTCCATCCTCCTGTCGATAATGGCGAGCCAAGCAGCGAGTTTGCCGGTAAGTTTGTGGGAGTGTCCAAGAAGAAGAGCGATGGTAAATGGTATTTAACCGTCGATACCAACAATCGCGCCGAAGCATCTTTTTATTATAATGCCAAACCAAGTCCAAACCTTTATTATGGCCGCCAATTTCCAACATTGAGCCAAAGCACATTACCTAATAACCATGACAAACCATAACATCAGCATTAAGCCAAAGTTCACCACCCAATAACCATGACAAACCATAACATCAGCATTAAGCCAAAGTTCACTACCCAATAACCATGACAAACCATAACATTGAAGCCGAATCCTTATGCCCTTGTTGTTCAGGGCTATCTTATCAGTCTTGTTGCCAACCATTTCACCTTAAGACGCAAATAGCACAAAATCCCGAGCAGTTAATGCGCTCTAGATTTAGTGCTTTTTATCTAAACAAATTTGCATATCTGATTGAAACTCATCACCCAGACTTCTTAAATGGCCTCACAGAACAAAACCTTGCACAAGAACCACTGCCAGATTGGTTAGGTCTTGAAGTGAAGTCTGCAAGTGAAGATGGCAATCAGGGGCGTGTAACTTTTCAAGCTTGGTATCAATTAGACAATGAGCTAGATGCAATACATGAATGTTCTGATTTCATTAAGCTGGAAGGTAAATGGTTTTACACCAAGGGGGAACAAAAGGCTGCCGTTTTCCCTAAACGTAATGATAAATGTGTGTGTAACAGCGGTAAGAAGTTTAAGCAGTGTTGCGGTCAGTAAGTAATGCTGAGCTTGGCTCTTAGTGCAAATTCAATTGCACTAAAAAAACATGAAGTAAATCGTTTAGTGTTTGGCTAATTACCCACAGATAGAGCCGATAAATTCGGCTTTATCGTATCAAGCAATCTTTGATATGGCACAAGACTAATGGATCGCTGAGGATTTTTGTAAAAACTGACCGAACTCGGATACTCGTAGGGCTGGGCTATATAAGAAGCCTTGTGCTTGATGACACAAGTGTTTAGCGAGGAACTGCTCCTGCTCTTTTGTTTCGACACCTTCAGCGGTGAGCGAGATATTGAGTGCCGATGCCATTGCAATAATAGCACTCACTATTTCTCGGCTTTCACGACTGACAGAAAGGTCTGAGATAAATGAGCGATCAATTTTCAACTTACTAATTGGGAACTGTTTTAAGTATCTCATCGAACTATAGCCAGTACCAAAATCATCAATGGCGAGTCCAACGCCGAGTGCTGCTAGCTCGTGACACAAATTAGTTGCAGAGCGAATATCTTCCATTAACTCAGTTTCGGTGATTTCAAGGATCAAACTATTTGGTTTTAAACGATAGCGGGTTACAAGCTCCCAAACCTGCTCAAACAAGTTACTGCTAAAAAACTGTCTTGCAGACACGTTTACGTGCATGGATATATCAATTTGATGGCGTTGCCAAAGGTTTAACTGTTTACATGCCGCTTCAAGCACCCATGAACCAATATCGTTAATCAGTCCCGTTTGTTCGGCAATATCGATGAAAGCTCCAGGGTAGAGCACGCCTTTCTTTGGATGGTGCCAACGGAGTAATGCTTCTGCACCGATATAAGACTGAGTTGCCAAATCTTTGAGTGGTTGATAATACAGTTCAAATTGACGCCCTTTTATCGCGAGGGCTAGGTCTCTTTCAATTTGAGCATCTTCTTTAAATGCATTTAACAAGGCAGAGTTAAACAACTGGATAGCATTACCTTGCCGATTTTTGGCATATTGAATGGCGATGTCTGCACAGGTCAAAGCCGAAAACTTCTGCTCAATCGAGGAAAGATCGACTCTAGCTAAAGCCGGCCTTGGTTCAATTTGCTCAATTCCAATGGTAATCGTCGCTTCAAGCTGATGATATAATCGCTCAGTTGCCTGCTCTATCCAAGCTTCACTTGATCCACTTTCAAACAAAATCCCAAACTCATCACTTCCTATTCGTGCGACCTCTGAAATTTTATTTACTTCGGCAAAATGGCGAATTCGTCGGGCGATTTCAACTAAGATGATATCGCCATTTGCATGACCATAGGTATCGTTAAAACGTTTAAACCCTCTAAGATCGATCATGACTAAATGGCCAGTATGCGATTTTTCAAGGACTCGACTGAAGTGTGTTCGATTATATAACCCAGTTAAGCTACAGCGCCAAGCTAGACGAAATAACTCATTTTGATGATAGTGCTCTTCAGTACAATTTTCTGCATTAACTAAGGCAAAATGGTTGCCCCTTTCAGAGATAAAGCGCTTTACCGAAAAACGCATCCAGTAAGAACTGCCATCATCGCGGACTAAATAGACCTCTTCTTCAGAGGCCTCCCCTTCCCGAGCTTTTTTCAACACCTCATCAGATAAGTCGGGATATTGTTTGAAAAAGTCTAATACCTGAACCTTTCGACCTAACACTTTTTCTTTAGGAACTTTGGTTAAGTTAAAATGGGCCTTATTAACATATTCAATAAGATCAGTGGCTAAATTAACCACCATCATTATCTGCTCTGACTGCTCTGCAGCTGATAAGAACAGGGTTAAGCGCTCATCTTTATCATAGCCGTATTGAGTCGCTAATGTTAATGCTAGCTGATCTGCGACTTGTGAACAGAGCTGCACCTCAAGATCACTCCAAGGCTCTGTCTGCTCTTTGCGCTCAAGACTTAACATCCCCTCTAAATGTCCATTAATACGAATAGCCACTTCTAAAACTGACAAGATCCCTTGTTGCTGGTAATAAGCTTGAAGTTCGATTAGTCGCTTGTCACTACAGCAATGCTCTGCCGTAATATGACGTTCATCTTTTAATTGACTGATAAAATTGGGACAAGAGGAAGGGACTGGGCGAATAGAGGTAAGTGCTGATGAATTTGGAGAAGTATTGAGGCGTGTGATTTGTGTCAGTGTATCCGTGTCAGCTGACAACGCAGAGACGACAACACTCGAAACACTAAGTTGCTGAGAAAGTAATTCAGCCGCAATTTGTGCTGTTGACTTAAAGTCGCCCAACATCTTTGCTTCTGAATTAACAATGTACTCCAACAATTGCTGAAATTTATGTTTCTTCACACGTAATCCTAAATAGGGTAAGCAAAGAGCTTACCAAATAGCTTTAAAATTAAAGCTAATATATTATTTTTATAGGGTACAAGATTACACGAGTTAACGCATTTTCAGCAAGTTATCCGAAGGACTTTTACAAACCATTTTCTAGCTGAAATATCATTTTTTCGGCGCTAAAAGAGAACGTTAGACTAACTTTTGCACTTTGACCTTCAAGTAGGGTCTGTGCAGTCACCCCCTCAAAGCGTTGTTGTGCCTTTTCAATGACAGTGTTTGCTAACTCTTCGCAATTATCACCCTGTAACTCTAAATCTAATACCGTGTCATATTCATCAATAACGGCGCCAACATCCACAAAGCTACCACAGTCATTACAAGTATCATTAACTAAATCTGACTGTGCCTTTTGAATATTTTTCATCTTTAACTTGTCTCTATTAAGATCATTTGAATATCTGATTATATATCAGCAAATCAAAATAGAGCAGGATCATCATCAAGCTTGAGCTATTAATTCGCTCATTTTACGTTGCATGAGTAATTGATCGCCAAAATGCATCAATTCCACCTTTGCTTTTGTCGACACCTGACGATAGCGTTGGCGAGTAGAGAGTGCACAGTTAGCTAACACCTCTTGCATTCCTAATGGCTCATTGTGACGGATCACTATGGCTTCTTCGTTTAATGCGTTAGCCAAACGAAAAGCCGTAGGCCCATTTAATTGGTACGTCTTACTGTTATCTGTCACGCTATGGTCACTATCGAGTAGCCCGAGTAGCTTCTGAGGAGCGGGAAGTTCAAACTTTGTGCGCAGGTCATCGCAAAGATGCCCTGGAGTCTGAAATTGCGCCATATCACGCGCATCTTCCGAAAGCATAGAAAGCAGTAACCCAAATTCCCCTCGTCGGTTTGAACCGACTGCGTGATTGAGTCTCGATCCCAACTGGGATTCGTTAACTAATGTACTTTCTAACTGTATAACACTCATTGTGAATAAAAATAAACCAATAAAACAAACTGTTAAAACCTTATCGACCCGATGAGTCATTACTTTAGGCTTTATTTCGGATTCAATTACATTGGCCAGTAGTTTCTAAACTCATAGCAATTGTTTTAGTAACTAGCTAATTAATAATCACATTGAGCAAGAATACATCTACAAAACAACTCGTTGTCAGTTAATTGACCAAACAGTCCGTTCTTTAGGGTTTATTTCAAATTTTGGCTTTACAGGAATTTTTTTTCTGACTACTATAGCCGCCGCAATTGAGGAGGGGTTCCCGAGTGGCCAAAGGGATCAGACTGTAAATCTGACGGCTCAGCCTTCGAAGGTTCGAATCCTTCTCCCTCCACCATTTGCGCACAATTTGTAGAAAGATATTCGTGGAGGGGTTCCCGAGTGGCCAAAGGGATCAGACTGTAAATCTGACGGCTCAGCCTTCGAAGGTTCGAATCCTTCTCCCTCCACCATTTCTATTTACGAGTTGAATGTAAGACGTACAAAGTAACAAACACAATAGGCCAATATTGTGTGCAAGATGAAGTAAGAAAATGTGGAGGGGTTCCCGAGTGGCCAAAGGGATCAGACTGTAAATCTGACGGCTCAGCCTTCGAAGGTTCGAATCCTTCTCCCTCCACCACTTCTTAACTTACTAGTACTATGTATTAGCAGTTTTGAAGTAAATTAAAGTAAAAAGTAGTAAACACAATAGGCCAATATTGTGAGCAACATGAAGTAAGAAAATGTGGAGGGGTTCCCGAGTGGCCAAAGGGATCAGACTGTAAATCTGACGGCTCAGCCTTCGAAGGTTCGAATCCTTCTCCCTCCACCACTTCTTAACTCACTAGTACTATGTATTAGCAGTTTTGAAGTAAATTAGAGTAAAAAGTAACAAACACAATAGGCCAATATTGTGAGCAACATGAAGTAAGAAAATGTGGAGGGGTTCCCGAGTGGCCAAAGGGATCAGACTGTAAATCTGACGGCTCAGCCTTCGAAGGTTCGAATCCTTCTCCCTCCACCACTTCTTAAACTTACTCTCTCCTACTCTTAGTCTGCTCTCTCATTAGTTCAGTCTGCGTTAGTTTAACTCTGTAACAATTCTTCCCTACTACAATAATCAATTCAGATAAATATCCATTTAAACCTAGTTATAACTTAAAAACTATTCTGTTAATCGCCTTATAACTCAAACAAATATCAATTGCTGCTTCAATAAATATTTATTAATCATGCATTTACATTTCTTTGACAAGTAGTATCAAATCCTTTTATTAGTACCATTCATCTCATATTTTCACTATGATTTAAAATCAATGTTTTAATCAGAGGCGATAAAGTGACTAATACTTGGGTAAATCAAGCAATCGAAAAAATTGAAGCTGACTTTCAACGAAGTGCAGACACGCATCTGATCAAGCTAGATACGCCTGGCTTAAATGGTATTGATATTTACCTAAAAGATGAAAGTACTCACCCAACAGGAAGTTTAAAACACCGTCTCGCTCGCTCACTCTTTCTTTATGCTCTGTGTAACGGCTGGATAAAGGAAGGCACTACAGTTATAGAATCATCTTCTGGCAGTACTGCCGTATCAGAAGCCTATTTCGCACGACTACTGGGTTTGCCATTTATTGCCGTCATGCCAAGTACCACAGCTAAGAAGAAAATCCAGCAAATTGAGTTTTATGGCGGTCAATGCCACTTTGTCGATCACTCGAGTAAGATCTATGCCGAGTCTGAACGTCTCGCTCAGCAACTCGACGGCCATTACATGGATCAGTTCACCTATGCCGAGCGCGCAACGGATTGGCGAGGAAACAACAATATTGCTAACTCTATCTTTAACCAGATGGAAAAAGAGCAATATTCGATTCCCACATGGATTGTAATGAGTCCAGGAACGGGCGGAACCTCGGCAACAATCGGTCGCTATATCCGCTATCAAAGATTAACGACCAAACTGTGTGTGGTCGACCCTGAAAACTCCGTTTTCTTTGATTACTTCAACACCGGTGATAAAAACGTTAGTTGTGCGAATGGTAGTAAGATCGAAGGCATTGGCAGACCCCGCGCCGAACCGTCATTTATTCCAGGAGTAGTTGATGAGATGCGTAAGATCCCAGATCCGGCATCGGTCGCTACTATCAATTGGCTAGAGAACATTATTGGCCGTAAGACAGGCGCATCTACTGGCACCAACCTTTACGGTGCCCTACAGCTCGCAAGTGAAATGGCTGCTAAAGGTGAGACAGGCTCTATCGTCACTCTTATTTGTGACTCGGGTGAACGCTATTTAGACACTTATTACAACAATGAGTGGATCAAAGAGAATATCGGCGATCTTAGCGACTATGAAGATGCTTTAGCACATTTTAGCGCGACTTGTGTATTAAATTGCCCAAGTTTGAAATAAGCCTGTCAGATAAAAAAGCCCTTGAGTTCGTAAGAATCAAGGGCTTGTTATTTAAACTATTGCAGCCAATTCGGGCGAATTAATTGCTGTCTAAGTCATATAGCATGTGTTGAGCGTACTCTAGTCAATATTTAAGTACTTATGAGTTTGAACCGATAAACGCCAGTTACGCTCAATACAGGTCTTCATCGCCAACTCTGTCGCACGAGGTATCTGGCTAATGGGTTGTAAACAGACGGTTTTACCGGTTAAGTTAATGTCTTCAAGCAGGAGATCTAACTCATCGATGTGCTTTTGCGTCGCTACTGGATGCTTAATCTCATTAGCACGATTAAGTGCCTGAGCTAATACAGCATATCCGCCTTTCATGTTCACTTTTGGTGATACCGTTACCCAAGTATCTGGATGACAAAGCACATCGAAGGTTCCACTGGTCTCAATCTGCGTTTGATAACCTTGGGCATGGAGATATTGAGTTAATTCGCTCAAGTCATATAAGCAAGGTTCACCGCCTGTGATCACAACAAGCTTGGCGGTAAAGCCCTTGTCTTCAAACGCACTGACTAACTGCTCTACAGTTAACTCCGACCAACGACCCACAGTTCCATCGACTTGAATAACTAAGTCCGGTGCAACTCGATTATCCTCGAGCAATTCCCAAGTCTGCTTAGTGTCGCACCAAGAGCAACCAACAGGACAGCCTTGAAGTCTAACAAAAATGGCTGGCACTCCAGTATGAGTCCCCTCGCCTTGTATTGTTTCAAACACTTCATTAACTGGATATTTCATTATCTGACCTCTTGATTAGCTGGGCGGCATTTATAGTAGATTTTACTCAGAGTCGCAAGTAGTTTAAAAGCATTCACAGCTGAGCTAAACTACTCAGTCTTATTTATTGAAAGATTAAAGCTTAATTATGTCAAAAGCCGTTGTAGTTTTTAGTGGTGGTCAAGATTCGACAACCTGCCTCATCCAAGCCCTTCAACATTTTGATGAGGTCCACGGGATCACCTTCGATTATGGACAAAGACATAGAGAAGAGATCGAAATTGCCAAAACACTGGCTAGCAAGCTTAAATTGGCTAGTCACAAGGTGATGGACGTAACTCTACTCAATGAATTAGCCATCTCAGCGCTCACCCGTGACTCCATTCCGGTCTCCAATGATTTAATGGATAACGGCCTACCAAATACCTTCGTTCCAGGGAGAAACATTCTGTTTCTAACGCTCGCTGGGATCTATGCCTATCAGCTTGGTGCCGATGTTGTTATTACTGGTGTGTGTGAAACAGACTTCTCAGGCTATCCCGATTGTCGTAATGACTTTGTAAAAGCGATGCAAGCGGCACTTGAGCAAGGTATGGACAAAAAGCTAACCATTCAAACGCCTTTAATGTGGTTAGATAAAGCTGAAACTTGGGCTTTAGCGGATAAATACCAAAGCTTAGATCTAATCCGTGATGAGACGCTAACTTGTTATAACGGAATTAAAGGTGATGGTTGCGGTACCTGCCCAGCCTGCCTATTAAGAAAGCGTGGGCTTGAAGAGTACCTAGCCGATAAAGAGGCGATACAAGCAAGACTTACGGCTAAATGCTAAAACTCAAATTAGGGGCTAATAGCCCCTATGGGGTCGCGCTGGTCATCACCCTAGTTTGTGTCTGTTTTTTTTATTTGCAACTTGACGCTTTACTGGCCTATCAGCGAGTGCTCATCCTCGATGGACAGTGGTGGAGGTTACTAACCGGTAATTTACTGCACACTAATGCATGGCACCTATATATGAACTTAGCGGGTTTATGGGTGATATTAGCGCTACATGAGCAACACTACCAAGCCAAAGGGTTTAGTGTGCTCTTCTTCATACTATGCCTTATGCAAGGGATCGGCTTACTGGTGTTTTATCCAAGTCTTATCGGTTATGTCGGTTTAAGCGGCATGCTGCATGGACTCTTTACATATGGCGCGGTGTTGGATATTCGCAATGGATTAAAATCAGGTTACCTACTGCTATTAGGGGTATTCCTAAAAGTCGCCTACGAGCAATACTTTGGTGCAAGCATTGAGATGACTCAGCTCATCGACGCCAGAGTGGCAACTGAAGCCCATTTAGTGGGACTTATCAGTGGGCTTAGCTGTGTCGGCTCAATTTTAGCTTTCAAACATTTTCGAGCCAAAACTCGTCCTCAGAAATAAGTGATTCATGGTTAATAATCAAAAAGGAGAGCAAGTTTAACTGGCTCTCCTTTTTTAATTAATGATTTTAATTAAAAGCTTATTATCACTAAGCCTTTATAAACTGCTCTCTGAGTCGGCTGACTTGATCGCGAACAGCTGCAGCTTCTTCAAACTCTAGGTTCTTAGCATGCTCATGCATCTGCTTTTCAAGCCTATCAATGTCATGGCTGATGTCTGCAGGTTTAGCCACATGGTAACCCCCTTCTTTCTCCGCTACGCCTCGCTCACTATCGACATATTGATGATCGCCAACGTCCATAACATCAGTAATGCGCTTAACCACACCTTTAGGTGTGATGCCATTATCTAAATTGTATTGATGCTGTTTTTCACGACGACGATTAGTTTCAGTTATCGCTTTATCCATCGACTTAGTGATTCGATCGCCGTAAAGGATCACCTTACCGTTGATGTTTCGCGCCGCACGACCGATAGTCTGAATAAGTGAGCGCTCAGAACGTAAAAAACCTTCTTTATCGGCATCGAGAATACAGACTAAAGATACCTCAGGCATATCTAAGCCTTCTCGTAGCAAGTTGATACCGATAAGTACATCGAATACACCCAATCTTAAGTCACGAATGATTTCAACACGCTCAACGGTATCAATATCTGAATGCAAATATCTGACTTTAACACCGTGCTCATCAAGATACTCGCTGAGATCTTCAGACATACGTTTAGTCAGTGTTGTGACTAACACACGCTCATTCACTGCGACTCGCTTGCCAATTTCTGAAAGCAAATCATCAACTTGAATACCAACAGGCCTCACTTCAATCTCAGGATCAAGCAGACCAGTCGGTCTCACAACCTGCTCGGCAATCTCCCCATCAGACTTATCAATTTCATAATCACTTGGCGTCGCTGAAACAAAGATGCTTTGTGGCATAAGTGCTTCAAACTCTTCGAACTTAAGCGGACGATTGTCTAGTGCGGAAGGCAGACGAAAGCCATACTCAACAAGGTTCATCTTCCTCGAACGGTCACCTTTATACATGGCGCCAATTTGCGGCACTGTGACATGTGACTCATCAATAATCAGCAGACCATCATCAGGCAGATAGTCTAACAAGGTAGGAGGCCCATCGCCGGGAGCTCGCCCAGATAGGTATCGGGAGTAGTTTTCGATGCCAGAGCAGTAGCCAAGTTCAGTCATCATCTCAACATCGTACTGCACACGTTCGGTTATGCGCTGCTCTTCTATCAGCTTATTGAGTTCAAGTAGCTGCTTCTTACGATCTCTGAGCTCTTGTTTAATATCTTCTGTCGCCGCTAAAATTGATTCTCTAGGCGTCACATAATGACTCTTAGGATAAACGGTGATCCGAGCGATTCGCTTTACCACATGACCAGTAAGTGGGTCGAATAAGCTTAAGCGCTCTATCTCGTCATCAAACAGCTCGATGCGAATGGCATTTTTGTCCGAATCTGCCGGAAAGATATCGATGACTTCACCACGTACTCGATAAGTACCGCGCTGCAGTTCAATATCATTACGGGTGTATTGCAGCTCACTGAGGCGCTTTAAGATATCACGCTGCTCCATATTGCCACCCTCTCGAAGGTGTAACAGCATCTTCATATAAGCTTTAGGATCGCCCAGGCCGTAAATCGCCGATACAGAGGCAATCAGCACCACATCTTTTCGCTCTAATAAGGCTTTGGTGGCCGATAAGCGCATCTGTTCAATGTGTGCATTCACCGATGCATCTTTCTCAATAAATGTGCCCGTTGAAGGAACATACGCTTCAGGTTGATAATAGTCGTAGTAAGAAACGAAATATTCGACGGCGTTATGGGGAAAGAACTCTTTCATCTCCCCGTAGAGCTGAGCAGCAAGCGTCTTATTGGGCGCCATAATAATGGTTGGGCGTGACATTTTTGCGATAACATTCGCTACAGTGAAAGTCTTACCTGATCCAGTAACACCTAATAGTGTCTGGCAAGCAACGCCGGACTCGAGTCCCTCAACAAGCTTGTTGATGGCCGTTGGCTGATCGCCTGCAGGCTTGTACATGGACTCTAATTGAAATACAGATTCTGACACTCAGATACTTCCCTAGAAAGATGAGCGATTATTTTAACCTAATTCGATTAAAAATGGCGCGTAATCGTGAATTTATCAATCGACATATATATAAGAAGGCTAATCAAACATGACAAGACTACAACTACAGCCTATATAGTAAGGCACAGGGGGGCTCCTTTAAGACCTGAATGGATATTTAAGTTTACCACTAGCCATATCCTTGCTTCATATTTCTATACCTTCACCCAATTGAGGTTTGTAACACATGCCTGTGTCTCACACTCCGACGACCAGAAGCGGTCTGGCTAATGTTTCTATTTTGGCAAGTCTTAAACGCCTCATACCTCGAAGAGGTTCGAGCAATCTTGCCACGGTTACTGATGTAACTATCAATATCGGCATACTAGTGCTAAGTGAAACTTTACAACATCGACTAAAGTGCATACTTATTGATGCCTTTGTCACCAAAGCCTGTAGAATCGGCATTTTAATTCACAAGAATCACCCACAAAGCGGTTACACTTTAGCAACACTTTTGAAGTTGCCCCAATTAACTGTTGCTTTTTACATCACACTGTTTTTATTGGCTAAAAAAAACAATCAATAAATTCGTTCAATTTAAGCTCAATGCCCAATCCATCGGCATTTGAAGATGATTTTTCGACTTAACCCACAGGCTTATCCACAGAATCAGTGGATAACTCGCACAAAGCTTATCTACAGGGGCTTTTAGAGCATAGTGCAACTAAAGTACGACCTGATGTTTTTTTGAAAGTTTCCTACATTTGTAATTATCACTGCAGGATTCGGGCTAGAATTAACGACTGAACGATATAAAATTGCGATTAACTCATACACTTGCATTTGCAACTGCTCACATATTAACAAAAACGCTGCATTCACCAGCATTATGTGTATTAGGTGAGCACTTAAGCATATAAATTCATTTTTTTTCCCTTGTCGAGTTGACTCAATTGTAAGAGCGATTTAATATGCGCTCCGTCTTCAACGAGACGTAACTTAAACGCTTCCCCTGTAGTTCAGTTGGTAGAACGGCGGACTGTTAATCCGTATGTCACTGGTTCGAGTCCAGTCTGGGGAGCCAAGTTAAGTTAAATTAGATAGTTATCTAATTAATGTAAAAAGTAATTCCCCTGTAGTTCAGTTGGTAGAACGGCGGACTGTTAATCCGTATGTCACTGGTTCGAGTCCAGTCTGGGGAGCCACTTTTTATAAGGTTAGATTATTGTCAAACTAAAATAGCAATTCCCCTGTAGTTCAGTTGGTAGAACGGCGGACTGTTAATCCGTATGTCACTGGTTCGAGTCCAGTCTGGGGAGCCATTTTAGTCTTAATAAAATATTGCAATTCCCCTGTAGTTCAGTTGGTAGAACGGCGGACTGTTAATCCGTATGTCACTGGTTCGAGTCCAGTCTGGGGAGCCATTTTTTATTAAAGTTAATTAAAGTATTGCGATTCCCCTGTAGTTCAGTTGGTAGAACGGCGGACTGTTAATCCGTATGTCACTGGTTCGAGTCCAGTCTGGGGAGCCACTCTTTAGTTAAAGTAAGTTAAAGTATTTCGATTCCCCTGTAGTTCAGTTGGTAGAACGGCGGACTGTTAATCCGTATGTCACTGGTTCGAGTCCAGTCTGGGGAGCCACTTTAATTTAGCTACAATATGTTTGAAAGGTTTATTCGATTCCCCTGTAGTTCAGTTGGTAGAACGGCGGACTGTTAATCCGTATGTCACTGGTTCGAGTCCAGTCTGGGGAGCCAACCTTTTCATCATCACCTCGCCTCTTCTGTTGTACTTCTCAGCTGTAAATTCCAAAACATTCATATTAAAATCTAATCCGTTATAAATACGCTGCAATAAACCCCTAAATCTGTTTATAATGCCTCCAATTAAACCAGTGTTACTCGAACAAATTCGAGTTATGACGTGCGTTGAACGGACTCTCTTATGACAACCTCTAAACTTTTCCAGTTGTTTTTAGTTTTACTTTTTTCAGGACTCACCTTTTTAAGTTACCAAGATGAAAAGCTAAAATTATCGACTCAAGCTCAACTGCAACTTGATCAATACGCCAATACCATCAAGCAACAGCAGCAATGGCAAGGAAAAGGTGAAGCGCTTTTTGACACCCTCACACAACAATTTAACTTTCAATTTTTCCAATATATCGATACGTCGGATAGCGGTAATAATTTCACTCATGGCCAATTAGCTCCAACAGAGAAAGTAAATTTAGCTAAATTTTTTTCCCTTCAATCACCACACACTCAGGCTTTAGATGCTGGGAGATTACAAGTTAAACTATCTAACCTAGCGACAATTGATAGCACTGTGGCCCGGTTTCAAAATGTCCTGTTTATCATTTGGACGACATTCCTACTGATTAGTGTCACTTACCTACTATTAACCATGAGACAAAAAAGAAGTATTCGCTATATTTCAATGTGTGTTGAAAATTTAGCTAAGCTCTCTTTCGGTGCAATTGAAAATTCACGTATAAAAGGCGAATTTAAAAGCATAGGAGTCACGTTCGATAACAGTAAACAGCTTTTAAAAGCCAAAATCGATGGATTCCATAAAACCCATGAACGACTAAGCAAAACCGCTTTTCATGATCCGATCACAGGTTTTGGTACTCGAGCTCTATTTACCGAAAAACTTGATGAAATAGGAAAACCCGAACACAAAGGCAAAGGTGTTTTGATGGTTATTAGGGCGACGGAACTCGCCTCTATCAATCAGATGCATGGTAGAGAAGCGGGGGATGATTATCTTACTCGCATTGCTAATGAGATTAAGTGTGCATTTAATGAAATTCCTCAAGCACAGTTTTATCGGATCTCAACTGCCGACTTTGCCATTGTTATTGCCGATATAGCTATCAAGCAAGCCACCGGAATAGCCGATGCTCTTAAGACAGCATTTAATGAATATCAACAGCAAGTTGGCACTCCAGCTATTGGTCATACCGGCTTAGTGCCCTACCTTCAAGATAGCGACCCAGTCTCTTTAATGACACTGGCTGATACCGCCGTCAGTATTGCTCAAACATTAGGCCCTAACAGCTACCATATCCAGGAAAAGCTAACAGGCGGTGAGCTTTTTGGTGAGAGTCGCTGGAAAGTGGCGATCAACGACCTTTTAAGACGAAAAGCGATAAGGTTCTACATTCAACCTATTCGTCCATGTCGACATAATGTCGAATTCTATCGAGAGCTACTATCACGCTTTTATAATAGCCAAGGAAAACTATTACCCACAGCAACAGTCATCGCGATGGCAGAACGTCACGGCATGAGCGAAGAACTCGATAAGCTAATCGTTTTGAATACACTTCGCATGCTTATCCAGTCACCGAATCTAGACGGGCTTATAGGTATCAACATCAGTGCTGCCTCTGCTACCAATAAATCGTTTGTTTCTTGGTTAAAAAACATACTCAGCAGGCAGAGACAAATCGCAGCTAGATTAGTATTTGAGGTGAGTGAGTCTGGTATGCAGGCAAATCTTAGTGCCACCTACCATTTTATTAATGAACTCCATAGTGTCGGTTCACGGATCTCTATCGAACGATTTGGTTTAGGCTTTACTTCATTTAAACTTTTTAAAGAAGTTCGCCCTGACTATATCAAGTTAGATCCTAGTTACACTCAAGAAATAACCCAAGATCCACACAATAAATTTTTCGTTAAAATGATCATAGATATCGCCCGAAAACTCGGGATAAAAGTAATTGCAACTGGAGTAGAAAAGCAGCAAGACAAGTTGGCAATGGAGCAACTGCTCATTGATGGCTTACAAGGCTACTATATTTCGGAACCTAGCCCGTTAAAAAAGGAAGAAAAGTCGCTTACTACTGCTTAATACTGACTATTTATAAAGCAAACTTTTTATCCTTGCTTTCTATGTGTTGTTAATGGCTTAGGAAAAGCCGATAATGGAACATATTCTGTCTAAAAAAATTGATTAGAGATGAGTGAATATCTCCTGTTATTGATTGGCACAGTGCTAGTCAACAACTTCGTATTAGTAAAATTTCTTGGCCTTTGCCCTTTTATGGGGGTATCTAGCAAGCTTGAGTCGGCTATCGGCATGTCAATGGCGACGACTTTTGTTCTGACGCTAGCCTCAATTTTAAGTTATTTGGTCAACCAGTATCTGTTGCTACCTTTTGATCTCGGCTATCTGCGCACCATGAGCTTTATTCTTGTGATTGCAGTTGTGGTGCAGTTCACCGAGATGCTGGTTCAAAAAACCAGTGCATCTTTGCATCGCGCCTTAGGTATTTATCTGCCTTTGATTACCACTAACTGTGCCGTACTCGGTGTCGCCCTCCTCAACATTAATGAAAAGCATGGCTTTATTGAATCTGCCATATTTGGCTTTGGTGCTGCGGTTGGTTTCTCATTAGTGTTAATTCTTTTCTCTGCCATGCGAGAGCGTCTTGCTGCTGCCGATGTTCCCACACCTTTTAAAGGTGGGGCCATTGCTATGGTTACCGCAGGACTAATGTCACTCGCGTTTATGGGATTCACAGGGTTGGTTAAATAAACATGTCAGCTATTGTCATTGCTATTGTTGTACTCACAATACTCGCGCTCGTATTCGGTGTATTGCTGGGCTTTGCTGCCGAAAAATTTAAAGTTGAAGGCAACCCCCTAACAGATCAAATTGAAGCACTATTACCACAAACCCAGTGTGGCCAATGTGGTTACCCTGGCTGTCGCCCCTATGCAGAAGCCATTGCGAATGGCGACAAAGTCAACAAGTGTCCTCCTGGTGGCGCTGCAACCATGGAAAAGCTCGCCGATCTTATGGGCGTCGAACCTGAGCCACTCAATGTCACTGAAGCTGTGCAAATAAAAAAGGTCGCATACATACGTGAAGATGAATGTATTGGCTGTACAAAGTGCATACAGGCCTGCCCCGTCGACGCGATTTTGGGCTCCGGAAAATTAATGCATACCGTCATTACCGATTATTGTACGGGCTGTGACCTATGTGTTGCGCCTTGCCCTGTCGATTGTATCGATATGCTACCAGTAGAACAGACCACTAAGACCTGGAACTGGCAACTTAATGCCATTCCCGTCAAGCAGTTGCAAGAGGATAAGCCGTGTTAACTTTATTAGAGCAAATTGATAAAGGGACGCTTTGGCGCTCACATGGTGGTGTTCATCCTCCAGAATTAAAAAATCTATCAAACAAAACGACGATTTCAGAGTTACCACTCGCGAGTCAATTCGTTTTACCACTTACCCAAGTTGGCGACAGCGCCCTACTCACGGTTAAGGTTGGCGATAGAGTGCTAAAAGGTCAGAGCCTGACATCGGGTACTAGCTTTGCTTATAGCCCTGTGCATGCACCTACGTCCGGTGTTATCAGCCAAATTCAGCCTATGCCAAGCAATCACCCTTCTGGCATTGCGGTATTAAGCTGCGTAATTGATGCCGATGGCTTAGATGAATCGGTAGAGATTCTAACGGCAGATGTTGCATCTTTAAGCAACCAAGAGATCTTAAGCAAGATCCAGCAAGCAGGTATTGCAGGACTGGGCGGCGCAGCTTTTCCGACTCATATCAAGTTAAGCCCTGCCAGTGACATCGAACTAGTGATTATCAATGGTATCGAGTGCGAGCCTTACATTACCTCTGACGATCGTCTAATGCGTGAACACAGCGATGACATCCTTGCTGGTATTGCGATTATCCATAAGCTACTCAAGCCAAAACGCATCATTATCGCCATCGAGGATAATAAGCCCGAAGCAATTGAAGCGATGCAACATGCGCTTAATCGCAGCGAGTTAGTGACAGATAGCGCCAGGATCACTGCAGTTCCAACCAAATATCCATCTGGTGGTGAAAAACAGCTAATACAGATCTTAACTGGCCAAGAAGTGCCATCAGGCTCTATTCCTGCCCAGCTCGGTATGTTAGTACAAAACGTCGGTACGGCTTACGCCATCCATGACGCAGTCAGTAATGGCCATGCTTTGACACGCCGTGTCGTCACAGTGACAGGCTTAAATAGCCAAACACCAGGCAACTATTGGGTACCCATTGGTACGCCAGTCAGCCACATTCTCAAGCAGCTTGGTTTTAATGGCGACTTAGCCACCGATAAAGTCATAATCGGTGGGCCTATGATGGGTCACTCGCTACCCGATATTTCTGCTCCTGTGTTAAAAGGCACAAACTGCGTTCTGTTACCGAGCAGTGAAGAGATAGCGCCTGAACAACCAGAGAAACCTTGTATTCGCTGTGGCGAATGCGCCGTCGTCTGCCCTAGCCTGCTCTTGCCACAGCAACTATTTTGGCATGCAAAAGCTGAAGAATACGATAAAGCCTCAAGCTTTAACCTACACGACTGTATCGAATGCGGTTGCTGTAGCTTTGTTTGCCCAAGTGATATCCCATTAGTAGAGTACTACCGTATCGCCAAGTCAGCGATACGTACGCAAACAGAAGAGAAAAAACAAGCCGACTTTGCTAAACAGCGCTTCGAAGCTAGATTACAGCGTCTAGAAGAGGAGAAGCTTGCTCGCGAAGCCAAAGCTAAAGAGGCAGCAGAGCGCCGTAAGGGCAGTATGTCTAGCGGCGACAGAGACGCTGTTGCCGAGGCCATGGCCCGTATTAAAGCTAAGAAAGCTGCCGATAGCCAGCAGGCCGAGGTCACAGCTTCTGCCGAGGCTCCTTCGGACAAGAAAGCTCAAGTTGCAGCAGCGATTGCCCGTGCCAAAGCCAAAAAATCAACTACCAATACAGAAATGAACACGGTAGATGATTCTGCTGAGTCTTCAGCAACAGATAAGAAAGCACAAATAGCTGCGGCA
Organism: Shewanella pealeana ATCC 700345; assembly: GCF_000018285.1. Classification (NCBI taxonomy): domain Bacteria; kingdom Pseudomonadati; phylum Pseudomonadota; class Gammaproteobacteria; order Alteromonadales; family Shewanellaceae; genus Shewanella; species Shewanella pealeana. The sequence goes on from NC_009901.1 coordinate 2,872,092, forward strand.
ATTGCCCGTGCTAAAGCTAAAAAAGCTGCGCAGGCTGACACAACTAATACAACTGAAGAGAGTGAAGCCAGCGGTTTAGACAAGGGGGAGGCGCGAGAGGCGCCAGTTGAAATGCCTGTAGAGATACAAGCTAACAACAAGAAAGCGCAAATAGCCGCAGCGATTGCACGTGCTAAGGCTAAGAAAGCTGCACAAGCTGAGAAAGCTCAAACTAGTAACTCCGTAAACTCAGAGACTTTAGAGCATGAGACTTCAGAATCTGTGCCTGCTGAAGATGCTAAGAAAGCACGCATTGCAGCAGCCGTCGCTAAAGCTAAGGCCAAAAAGCTAGCTTTAACGACTGAAGTTCAAGCCGCAAAAACTCAAACTATAGATGCTCAATCTATAGAAGCGAAGGCTAGTGAAACGATAGACAGTGAGATATCAGAACCTCTGCCTGCTGAAGATGCCAAGAAAGCACGCATTGCAGCAGCCGTCGCTAAAGCTAAGGCCAAAAAGCTAGCTTTAACGACTGATGTTAAAACTGTAGAAGCTCAAGCTGCAGAAACTCAAACTATAGGTGCTCAATCTGTAGAAGCGAAGGCTAGTGAAGCTCAAGCCATTAAACCTATAGATAGTAAAGCTGTAGACAGTGATACTTCAGAAACTGATTTTTCTGAACCTTTGTCAGCCGAAGATGCCAAGAAAGCACGCATCGCCGCAGCGGTTGCTAAGGCTAAAGCGAAAAAGATGCAACAAAAATTGCAGGAGAAGGAATAAACCATGGCGTTTAAGTTAGCCTCATCACCTCATTTAAAGGTGCAACTACAAACCCAAAGTGTGATGCGCCGGGTTATTCTATGTGCCCTGCCGGGTATTGCAGCTCAGTGTTATTTTTTCGGCTTTGGCGTACTCATACAAGTTATGTTGGCTATTGTTGTTGCATTAACCGCAGAAGCAGCAGTACTTGCGTTAAGAAAACGCGCGGTACTTTCTACTATTAGCGATAACAGCGCCTTATTAACGGCAATCTTAATTGGTGTCGCCATACCGCCTATCGCTCCATGGTGGTTAGTGGTGATTGGTACCTTGTTTGCGATTGTACTCGTTAAGCAGCTTTACGGTGGTCTAGGGCAAAATATCTTCAACCCGGCAATGGCCGCTTACGTCATGCTGCTTATCTCGTTCCCGGTGCAGATGACAAGCTGGTCAATTCCAACGGCGATTGCTCAAAACCCGATGGATATTGGCTTAACGCTACAGGCAATATTTGGCTCGATGAGCGCCGAGCAATTAAGTCTTTATAAACTCGGTTTTGACGGCGTAGCTATGGCAACCCCGCTCGATACTGTTAAGACCGACCTATCTTTAGGCCTAACGACCTCAGAAAGCTTAACTAAAGCCATTTTCAGCGATGGCTATGGCGTAGGTTGGTTCTGGGTCAACATGGCTTACCTAGCGGGCGGCCTTATTATGCTGAAGCTAAAAGTGATCCGCTGGCACATCAGTTTCGCCATTCTAGGTTCACTCTTCGTCTGTAGCAGTTTTGGTTACCTGTTAAGCCCTGATACTCATGTAGGTCCACTACTGCAGCTATTTTCAGGTGCCACCATGATTGCGGCATTTTTTATCGCAACTGACCCTGTAACGGCCGCAACCAGTGTTAAAGGACGCCTGTTGTTTGGCACACTAATAGGTGTGATGGTCTATGTTATTCGTACCTATGGTGGCTACCCAGACGCTTTCGCTTTTGCCGTTTTACTGGCCAATCTATGTGCGCCATTTATTGATTATTACGTCAAGCCGCGTACTTATGGACACCGCACGGGCAACTGAGCATAAAGAGAATTTATTTTGAAAAAATCAATGTTAAAGAATGGTTTGCTTCTAGGTCTATTTGCACTCTTGTGTACTGGCTTAGTCGCTGTGGTAAACCTATTTACTTACGATAAAATCAAGCAACAGGAAAAAGTCGAACTCGCGCGCGTGCTACATCAGATCATTCCTGATGAAATCCACGATAACGAACTGACTTCGCACTGCATTTTGCTTAATTCAGTGGAGTTTTTAGGCACTGACAATTCACTGCCTGCCTATATCGCGACCAAAAACGATAAGGGAGTAGCGATTGCCATTGAAGCCATTGCCCCTGATGGCTATAACGGCAATATTCGCATTATTGTCGGTATCAGCGATAAAGGTGAAGTGTTAGGCGTACGTACACTATCGCATCAAGAAACCCCTGGTCTTGGTGATAAAATTGAACTTAGAAAGTCTGACTGGGTGCGCTCTTTCGATGGACTTTTTTTATTATCAGATAAAGATAAACGATGGAATGTAAAAAAGGATGGCGGCGAAATCGATCAGTTTACGGGTGCCACCATCACACCACGTGCATATGTAAAAGCCGTTAAGAATGCCGTTAGCTATTTTAATGCCAACAAGGCACAGCTGTTATCGACACCTGCCAATTGCGAGGTTGGAAAATGAGTGATTATAAAGAGCTAACCAAACAAGGGCTCTGGAAAAACAATCCTGGTCTAGTGCAGCTTTTGGGCCTGTGCCCTCTTCTGGCCGTTACCGCAACCTTGACCAACGCCCTAGGTTTAGGTCTTGCGACCATGCTGGTATTAATCGGCTCAAACATCTTGGTCTCTCTGGTGCGTGACTTTGTACCAAAAGAGATCCGCATTCCAGTGTTTGTGATGATCATTGCAGCGCTAGTAACAACCGTGCAGTTATTAATAAATGCATACGCTTACGGCCTGTACTTATCACTTGGGATCTTCTTGCCACTTATCGTCACTAACTGCGTCATTATTGGCCGCGCCGAGGCTTTTGCATCACGTAATAGTGTTGCAAAATCAGCCTTTGACGGGCTCATGATGGGATTAGGTTTTACCTTAGTCTTATCTGTTTTAGGTGCAGCTCGTGAAATATTAGGCCAAGGCACACTATTTTACGGCGCCGACCAACTGTTAGGTGAATGGGCTAAGTCATTAACCATTCATATCTGGCAGGTCAACACTAGCTTTCTGTTAGCCATGCTACCACCTGGTGCCTTTATCGGTATGGGCTTACTCATCGCACTTAAAAACGCCATAGATCAATATCTTGCTACGAAACAGCCTAAAGTCGAGCAAGAAGCGCCTACTCGAGCGCGTATTACTAAGGTCAATTAAGCCGCAATAAATAATAACAATACAGGATACGGATATAGATAATGAATACAGAGAAGCGCCGCCAGATCCTTGAAAGACTTAGAGAGAATAATCCTCATCCTGAAACTGAGCTTAATTTCTCAAGCCCTTTTGAGCTGCTGGTTGCCGTTACATTATCAGCACAGGCTACGGACGTTAGTGTTAATAAAGCCACCGATAAACTGTTCCCGGTAGCCAATACGGCTCAGGCTATTGCAGCCCTTGGCGTTGAAGGTCTTAAGCAATACATTAAAACCATCGGCCTGTACAACAATAAAGCCATTAACGTGGTAAAAGCTTGTGAGATCTTAGTCGAAAAATACGATGGTGAGGTTCCAGAGGATCGTGAGGCACTCGAAGCCCTTCCCGGTGTTGGCAGAAAGACTGCCAATGTGGTACTCAACACGGCTTTTGGCTGGCCAACCATCGCGGTCGACACTCACATAGACAGGGTATCAAATCGCACTAAGTTCGCAATTGGCAAGAATGTCGTCGAAGTGGAAAAAAAGCTGCTAAAAGTCGTTCCAGCCGAGTTTAAGGTCGATGTACACCACTGGCTTATATTACACGGTCGCTACACCTGTATTGCCCGTAAACCTCGCTGTGGTAGCTGCATTATAGAAGATCTGTGTGAGTACAAAGATAAGGTTTATCCTGAAGACTAGCCCTATTGAGGCTCGACGAGTCGATTAAGTCGTGGTCATGGATTTACAGACGGACAGCTACAAAAAAAGCCGCTAAAAGCGGCTTTTTTTGTAGCTGTATAAATTAATACATACAGATAAAGAAAACAGTTAAAAACGCAGCAGTAATCGCTGTAAGACCTAGTGCCATCTTTAGTTCAGTTTGCATGGTGTTCTCCTTAAGTAACTCAGTCAATAATATAAGAAATATGCGACTTTCTCAGACTAATTTAGGCATTTTGTGATCTAGGCACTGACTAAAGAAATTGATCTGGCTCAATTTTTACAAACAGTATCTATCAGCAATAATTTATACCAATCAGTATAAAGATTTGGTCGCTCAGCGAGAGTTTAGCGGCTCTGAGGCAAGGCAGCGAGTGAAGAGCATAGTTGTTCTACGGTCAAGCTCCCTCTTGTTCCATAAGAGTCACTGCATCAGAACCGCTAAAACTCGCCATTCTGGAGCGTTTTTGGCTGCCTACTTCTGCGTTGAACAACTTCACAAGGGAATAGCCATTCTTTCAGCTATTCGCCTTGAATTAGTTTGCCAAAAAGCGCTCTGAGTAGATCAACTTCTTATAACGATTGGTATTAGATATACTTCTGCACATCTATTACCCTATTCGACTAGGAAATCAACCATGGCACAACTACTACACACCATGCTCCGCGTTGGCAATCTTGAACGCAGTATCGAGTTTTACACCAAGGTTTTAGGCATGAAGCTGCTAAGACAGAGTGAGAACAGCGAATATAAATACACCTTGGCTTTTGTCGGCTATGACGAAGAGTCAACGGGTAGCGCGGTTATAGAACTGACCTATAACTGGGGAACTGAGTCTTATGATCATGGCAATGCATTTGGTCATATCGCTATCGGTGAAGAAGATATCTATGCGCGCTGTGAAGCTATCGCTGCGGCAGGTGGCAAGGTTATACGCCCGGCGGGACCTGTTGCTGGCGGCACGACTGAAATTGCTTTTGTAGAAGATCCTGATGGCTACAAAATTGAATTTATTCAGATGAGTTCGGCTGAAAACGGTTTAGGTTAATCCGTTTTTTAAGCAATAAAAAAGCGCCCTAAGGCGCTTTTTTTATGTCTAAAACCGTTTAGATTTTGAAACTTGCTTGAAGGTAGAAATAACGTCCAAGCGTGTCATAAGTGTACGGATCGGTGTTAGCGTCATTATTACCAGAGTAATATGGAGGTTCTTTATCAAATAGGTTGTTAACACCTAATGACAATTGAAGCCCGTTATTGAAGTAATATGAGCCAGAAATATCGTGATAAACAACACTTCCAACTGTTGGAGCTAAACAGCTTGCATCTGCCGCTTGACAGTCATAGCTATCCATACCTGAGATATAACGAGCCTGATAGTTAGCAGACCAATCTGCACCTTGTACGCCTAAGTCAAAGTTACTCTTAACCTTGGCAAAACTACCCATTCCCGATGTGATATAGCCGGCATAATCAATAGATTGACCAGAGATTTCAGACACGTTCTCAAGCAGAATAGTCGTATCTAGACCGGTTCTCCAATCTAAGCCCAACACTTCAAATGTATAGGCTAGGTTCACGTCAATACCTGAAGTATCTTCTGCACCAATGTTTTGTAGCTGATTGTTAAATTTAATTTTACCGCTCAATGGATCATACGTAATATTAGCCGATTGACAAAGCGCGGTGTCTGTATTGATTTGCTCACCAGAACTATTCATACACTGCTCTGCGATGTAGTTTGAATCAACTAACGCGATTGAGTTGGTGATTGAAATATCGTAGTAATCAGCTGTTACAGAGAATCCATCTAAGTAACTAGGCGAATATACAAAACCTACAGTGAAGGTTTCAGCTTCTTCTGGAGTAAGGTTTTCGTTACCACCACGAGTCACTTCAGCTTGGTAGCTCTTCTCACCAGTTACAGGGTGAGTGATCTTATCAAATGAAGTAGCGCTTCCTGAATACAATTCATCAACTGATGGTGCTCTAAAGGCTGTAGACGCAACACTTCGTAGCATCAAGTCATCAGTCATTTTCCAAGTTAAACCAAGCTTCCAAGTGCTATCGCTACCAAATGTGCTGTAATCGAAGTAACGTACTGCCGCACTTAAGTCAACTTGCTGAGCAAGAGGAAGATCTGCTAGCAATGGAATCGCTAATTCTAAGTAAGCTTCATTTACATCGTACTCACCTTCAGTTGGGTCAACTTTAGGATCGTTTGCTAGACCTTGAGCGGTTAGCGAATCAGGAATGAACCAAGCTTTCTCTTTACGGTGCTCGATACCCGATGCAAAGCCTAAGTAACCAGCAGGTAATTCCATCACCTCACCAGAAAGGTTACCCGATACGATGAACATTTCACTACCACCAGTGTTTTGCTCGGTGTAAGTGTAACCGTCCATATTGTCACTTGACCATGATGTTTGGTCTAATGGGTTGAAGTTACCTTCTGAGATATCTTTATTTAGGGAGCCCATGTTGACCAAGTTAGCAAGACGGTCAACCGAGTCATTACGACCGTAGTTCACTGATGTGTCCCATGTCCAACCGTTATCAAGCATACCTTCTAGGCCAACAACTACACGCGCAGTATCGACAACTTGGCTGAATTCACGTGGTCCCACTTCAGTCAAACGGCGAGCATACCCAAGATCGTCTCCGTAATTGATGCCATGCTCTAGTAAGCTATCTCCCATAGCTTCAGTATACTTAAACTCTGTATAGATAGGTTGCGGTGCCATTTGCTGTTCTGACCAACGCTTTGAATACATAGTTTCAGTAAACAAAGTTGTATCGTCAGTTAAGTCAAAGTTCGCCAGCGCTGTAAAGTTTAAGCGTTCCATAGGCGTGTATAAGAAGCTATCCGCAGAATAGTTATATGCATCTTCTACATGATTATATTCGTCCCAGCTGCCATCAGGGTTGCCTTGGTAGTCTCCATCTGGTCCATAAAGGTGACCATTCTCTGAGTAAACACTACCCGCACAAACCAACTCGCCGCCACTTTCTGTTAAAGGACATTCGGAAAAACCACGATCGGCTTGGCTTGCTGAGCCACGCTTCATGTATTGAATACCCATGACAACGTTACCGCCATCAAAGTTGCCACCAGTGGTTAAATCAAAGCTAGTCTCTTCAGCATCACCTTGACCAGAGATACCGCTTTGAACATTTAGCTCTAAACCTTCAAAATCGTCTTTTAAAATAATGTTTACTACACCAGCAACCGCATCTGAACCGTACACAGAAGATGCACCATCTTTTAGTACTTCAACACGCTTAATCATTGATACTGGAATTGTATTTAAATCTACCGTAGAAGCAGCACCAGTACCAGAGTTAACCATACGACGGTTGTTAACTAGAACAAGTGTTCTTTGTGAGCCTAAACCACGTAAGTTAATTGAAGCTCCACCTTGTGAGCCGTTGTTAACGCCAGGATTTGTCATGGCGCCGCCTGTAGCGGTCATTTTCTGTAGCACTTCATCAATAGAAGTCGCGCCAGAAGCTTTAATTGCGCTAGCGTCGATAACAGTCACTGGCGAAGCCGTTTCCATATCGGTACGCTGAATGCGGGAGCCGGTAACAGCAATGCGTTCTACATCGGCACCGACTTCTTCTGCGAAAGCTGTATTTGACACGGTAAAGGCTGTCGTAGAAACCGAAGCGATTAAACCGAACTTGATCGCTGAGGCCAATTTAGATGGTCTGTTCATTATGTAGTACTCCCTAACCTTTTATTTTTATATACACGCCATTTGTTATTTTTGGCGTTGGTATGGATACTGCAATTTCACGTTTATGCCGTCAATCGAGCAATTTATTAACTATTTACGCTTTTTTGTTAAAAATTCTCGCAGCAAAAGTAGCGCAAATTAAACAACAAACAGAATCATAATGCATAAGCCGCCACTCAAAAGAGTTATTCGCTACAAGTGGCATCATTAACAGATAAAGAAACTAAAAAGAACGCAACCTTTCGTTAACCCAACAAAAACAGAAAAACGTGACGCGGATCACACTTTTGGCAGGGTGACTTTAGTAAGTCACAGTGTTTAAGTGCTTTTTTTTTTGATGTTGCTCATATTTTTTCTCGTTAAATAGAGCTAACACTCAGTTGCTGTTCAGGAAAGGTCTGCTCGCAAATGATGACGTGTGAACAAATGTAACAACGCAACAAATCAGCAATTAACAGCTTGGTACAAATTCATCACAATTTAGCCCCTAGATATAACGGCTCTGTCCATTCAATCTAAATGGCACGCATGACTAGCCTAAACCGTAGAAGCTAGACACGAGATAGTTACAATATTGGATTTATATGAGAGGTTTTATCGTTTATAAGCTCTACATTATCTTTTCACGGTAAGTGCACACAGACCTTATAGGAAGGAGCGAGGCCATTAGCCGGTGAAATATATTCATGCATTAAGACTTAACTCTGGCAGGCTAATAGCTGAACGATATTGGAGGCTTAAGAGGTAACTTTTAAATATATTGAGGAGCATTCACATCTCACTCCTCTAATATAGAAAGTATAGAAAGCATCTAGCTGAGTTTAACGCTCTGAAATAAAGAAGATCCCTAGCAGGGTTAAGACACTGGCTGAATGATATTAAAGTGGCTATAGGCTCTAGGAGTGGCAATGCGCCCTCTTGGCGTTCTCTGTATAAAGCCTTGCTGAATTAAAAAAGGCTCTAACACATCTTCAATCGTTTCTCGCTCTTCGCCGATAGCCGCCGCGAGATTATCTAAACCTACTGGGCCGCCCATAAATTTGTCGATAATTGCCAACAACAACTTTCTATCCATATAGTCAAAGCCTTCCGCGTCAACATCAAGCATATCGAGTGCTTCTTCGGCGATAATTTTAGTCACTTCACCGCGATGTTTAACTTCGGCAAAGTCACGCACGCGCCTGAGTAGGCGATTAGCGATACGTGGTGTACCACGAGAGCGACGTGCAATTTCAATCGCACCTTCGTCATCGATAGCAAGATCCATGACTTTAGCGGAGCGAGTCACAATGCTTGATAGGTCTTTAACATTGTAGAACTCGAGTCTAAGTGGAATTCCGAAACGAGCTCTTAAAGGCGAAGTTAATGCACCTGCACGGGTCGTTGCACCGACCAGTGTAAATGGCGGCAGATCTAGCTTGATTGAACGCGCGGCCGGGCCCTCTCCAATCATGATATCTAGCTGATAATCTTCCATAGCTGGATATAAAATCTCTTCAACCACGGGGCTTAAACGATGAATTTCGTCAATAAACAATACATCATTTGGCTCAAGGTTAGTTAACAAGGCAGCTAAGTCGCCAGCCTTTTCTAAAACTGGGCCGGAAGTTGACTTAATGTTCACTCCCATTTCATTGGCTACAATCATTGCCAAGGTGGTTTTACCTAAACCTGGAGGACCATAAATCAGCATATGATCCAGTGCTTCCCCTCGTTTTTGCGCTGCTTGAATAAAAATCTTAAGCTGCGCGCGAGTATCATCCTGACCGGTATACTCATCCAGCATCTTCGGACGCATAGCGCGATCAACGGCTTCGATTTCATCGCGCTCTATTATGTTCGGTTGTATAAGTCGATCTGCTTCAATCATCTTTTTCCCTTACAGCATCGATTTCAATGCAGATTTAATCAGCGTTTCTGAACTCATACCATCGGTATAAACTGATGATACTGCTTTGCTCGCTTGGGCAGGTTTATAACCCAGTGATAACAGTGCAGCAATTGCGTCTTCTTCAGCTGTGTTTACAACTTCTGACGCCTTGTAATTTGATTGCAGCATAAACTCGCGCTCAGAGCCGACAGAAGCTTCCATTAAGCTCTTTAACTTATCGCGCATTTCGACCAATAAGCGCTCGGCGGTTTTTTTACCTACGCCGGGTAATTTAACCAAAGTCGCGATATCATCTCGTTCAACACAAGCAACAAATTCACCCGCTGTCATACCTGATAAAATCGTTAAACCCAGTTTTGGTCCAACGCCATTAGCCTTGATAAGCAATCGAAACAGACTTCTTTCTTGTTTCGATACGAAGCCGTATAACAACTGCGCATCTTCTCTCACCACAAAGTGAGTATAAATAACGGCCTCTTGCCCAAGCTCAGGTAGCTCGTAAAAGCTGGTGAGTGGCATTTGAAGCTCATAACCGACTCCAGAAACATCGACCAGAACTTCTGGTGCCTGTTTCTCAATAAGTATTCCGCGAATACGACCTATCATTTATATCGTCCATATGTTCTTACATTTGCTCTGCCAGCCAAGGCAACTAGACTCTGACTCGTGTGATAATGACACACAGCCACACCAAGCGCATCAGCGGCATCGGCTTGTGGCGCGCTTGGGAGTTTTAGTAGTTGCTGGATCATGTGCTGCACTTGCGTTTTTTGCGCGCGCCCAGTGCCCACTACCGCACTTTTAATCTGAGTTGCACTGTATTCGGCAACGGGCAGATTAGCCGCGGTTGCCGCGACGATAGCTGCGCCTCTTGCTTGACCAAGTTTTAATGCTGAATCCGCATTTTTGGCCATAAACACCCGCTCAATCGCAAATTCATCGGGTTGATATTGTCTGATAATTTCAGATAAACCATCGAAAATCTGCTTTAGGCGTAATGGCAACTCATCAGAGCTGGTACGAATACAGCCACTGCCAACATAAACTTGTTGCCTGCCTACACATTTAATAACACCGTATCCAGTGATCCTAGACCCAGGGTCGACCCCCAAAATAATGGCCATATTTTACTTATTCCAGCCCTTCCATCACTTCGTCAGAAATTTCTGCGTTGTGATACACCTCTTGAACATCATCATGATCTTCAAGATTATCAATCAAACGAAGGAATTTAGGCGCGGTATCCGCGTCCAAATCGGCTTTTGTCGATGGGACCATAGTTACTTCAGCATTAACCGACTCAAGCCCTGCATTATCCAATGCATCCTTCACTCTTCCAAAGTCTTCCGGTGAAGTTAGCACATCGATAGAACCATCTTCGTTAGTCACGACATCTTCGGCGCCCGCCTCTAATGCCGCGTCCATTACCGTATCTTCATCGACACCTTCATATGAAATAATGCCTTTCTTATCGAACAAATAAGCAACAGAACCGTCGGTGCCTAAGTTACCGCCAGATTTGCTGAATGCATTACGCACACCAGACACTGTACGATTTTTATTATCAGTCATCGTCTCGACTAATACCGCCGTGCCACCTGGGCCATAACCTTCATAGATGATGGTCTCTAATACTTGCCCGTCGAGTTCACCAGCGCCACGCTTAATCGCACGTTCGACCGTATCTCGGGTCATGTTGTTAGAAAGGGATTTGTCGATGGCGGCACGTAAACGTGGGTTCGAGTCTGGATCTGAACCACCTTCGCGGGCAGCAACCGTGAGCTCTCGAATGAACTTTGTAAAAAGTTTGCCACGCTTTGCATCTTGGGCCGCTTTACGATGCTTAATGTTGGCCCATTTACTGTGTCCTGCCATCTCTATCTCCTCAATACTGACTTATACCCAAACGACCTGTAAGAGCTAAAGATTCGTAATTATCAAGTCTCTTGGGTATATTTTACCGAAAAAAAAGCCGAGTCTTAACTCGGCTCTTTATGGGTTTTATTATTCTGTGTCTTTAGCGTCAGCTTTTGGCTCCGCTTCGACGACACTGACACCTAGTTCAGCTAACTGCACTGGATTGGCAAATCCTGGTGCATTCGTCAACGGACAAGCCGCTGTCGTCGTTTTCGGGAATGCCATCACGTCACGGATTGAGCTCGCGCCCGTCATCAACATGATGATACGGTCTAAACCGAAAGCCAAACCTGCATGTGGTGGTGTGCCGTAGCGTAATGCTTCGAGTAGGAAGCCAAACTTCTCGCTCGCTTCTTCGTCATTAATGCCTAGAATTCTAAATACAGCTGACTGCATCTTGCTGTCATGAATACGCACCGAACCGCCGCCTAATTCACAACCGTTTAGTACCATGTCATAAGCATCAGAAATCGCACCAATTGGATTCGCTTCTAGTTCTTCAGGCGTCATGTTGCTTGGCGCTGTGAATGGGTGGTGCATTGCATGCAGGCCGCCATCAGATGTGCGTTCAAACATTGGGAAGTCAACAACCCAAAGAGGCTTCCACTCGCCTTGTAGCAAGTCAAAGTCTTCACCGGCTTTAAGACGTAGTGCGCCCATCGCTTCTGCAACGATATTAGCTTTATCTGCACCGAATAGGATTAGATCGCCAGTTTGAGCACCTGTGCGCTCAAGCAATGCGTTAACCACATCTTCACTTAGGAACTTAAGTACTGGAGACTGAATGCCTTCCATGCCTTGAGCAAGGTCATTAACTTTCATCCAAGCTAGGCCTTTAGCGCCGTAAATAGTCACATACTTTGCGTATTCATCTAACTGCTTACGTGAAAGTTTCGCGCCGCCAGGAATACTTAGTACAGCAACACGGCCTTCTGGATCGTTTGCTGGACCATTAAATACTGCGAACTCAACTTCTTTGACGATATCTGCAACATCGATTAATTCAAGCGGGTTACGTAAATCTGGCTTATCAGAACCGAAACGACGCATCGCTTCTTCGAATGTCATCTTAGGGAACTCGCCCAAATCAACATTCAATAACTCTTTGAATAAACCACGTACCATTTCCTCAGTCTTATCCATTACTTGCGCAGAAGTCATGAATGAAGTTTCGATATCGATCTGAGTGAATTCTGGTTGGCGGTCAGCACGTAAGTCTTCATCTCGGAAGCACTTAACGATTTGGTAGTAACGGTCAAAACCTGACATCATCAACAACTGCTTAAACAATTGTGGTGATTGCGGTAATGCGAAGAACTGACCTTTATAAGTACGGCTTGGTACTAGGTAATCACGCGCACCTTCTGGTGTCGCTTTAGTCAGGATTGGGGTTTCAATATCTAAGAAACCGTTGCCATCTAAGAAACGTCTTACCGCGCTAGTAACCTTTGAACGGAATACGATACGGTCAGCCATTTCTGGACGACGTAGGTCTAAGTAACGATACTTTAAACGCTGCTCTTCAGTGTTATGCTGATTTTTGTCCATGTTGATTGGCAATGGCGCTGAGCTGTTTAAAATAGTTAGCTCTAGACCCAAGATCTCAACCTCACCAGTACGCATATCTGCGTTAATCTGGCTATCCGGTCTCGCTCTTACAAGGCCTTTAATCTGAACACAAAATTCGCTGCGTAGTGTGCTTGCAACATCAAAAACTTCAGGAAGGTCTGGATCATAAACAACCTGAACGATACCTTCTCTATCACGAAGATCGAGAAAAACTACGCCGCCCAAATCTCGGCTGCGATTAACCCAACCCACTAGGGTCACTTCTTGACCTACGTGAGACTTATTGACGTCTCCACAATAATGACTGCGCATTTAACTCTTTCCTTTATTCCGCAAAGCGATGCTTGAGGATCTGGTTCAAAACAAGACAAAAGCGGCATTATAGAGAAATATTGCCGTTTTCCAAATAACTTCTCGACTAGTCGGCTAACTATCAATCAATTTAGATTAAAAATTAATAAGTTTGGCTTATCTTAGCAAAACTAGGTACTTCTATATGCCCTACCACCCGCATTTTTTACACGATACATCTGTTGATCCGCTGTTTTTAATAGTGCATCGATACACTCACCATCTTTTGGATAAACCGCAATACCGATACTGGCCGATACTGACACTGTTTGTTCACTAATCAAAAAAGGCTTAGATAGACTGGCTAATAAATTTTCAGTTACGTCATAAACCGATTTAAGATCTTTGATATCATTTAAAATAATCACAAACTCATCGCCACCAAGACGCCCTACCGTATCAGAGCGACGGATACCATTAGTCAGTACTTCGCTTACATGCACAAGTAATTTATCACCAACTTGGTGCCCATATCGATCATTAACCTGTTTAAATTTGTCTAGGTCTATGAAGACCACTGCAAACTGCGCCGTATCCCGTGCATGCTGCAAGATAGCCTGTTCGAGGCGGTCTTCGATTAGCGCACGGTTCGGTAATTGAGTTAAGCTATCGTGTTTAGCAAAGTGTGCCATTTTATTTTCGGCTTCAATACGTAAAGCGACCTCTTTACGTAAACGCTTATTGGCTAATAGTGCTATAAAGACGACTATAGTTAACATCGAAAGCACTAGAATACCGATCTTCACCTTGTTTTCATATTCCTCACGACCAAACTCGACTGTCTGCGACGCCCACTTCTGATGGATCTGCTGCTGTCGTGTAGAATCAATATTGGCCAAAACAGCGTTGATTAATGGTAACAGGGCTTCCTTAGTATGGTGTATACCAAAATGACTGCGCTGCTCGGCGAAGTCGACTAACATAGACATTTTCAAATTAGCGTACTGCCCGCGTCGAATACCGCTGTTTAGGTTGACAACCTTATCGATAAAGACATCTGCTTGAGCTTGACTCACTGCTCGTAGACCAGCATCACTATCAGGTACTAATATCAATTTCAGGTTTGGATACTTTCGCATCAACTCACCCACAATATGATAGCCTTCTATGACGGCAATTCGTTGACCACTAAGCTCATCTAAACTGTAAGTACTCACGCTATTTAATGATGTTACAACCCCCCAAGGAGAGGGCCAATAGGAATCGGTGAAACTCAATTGGAATTCACGCTCAGGCGTTTTAGCCACACTGCCAGCCATATCCACCTCACCACGGATTAAAGCATCGAGTAGGCTACCCCATTCATCGTACACTTGCGTTTCAATATCTAGCCCCAGTTCATTTGCTATGATATTAACTATCTCACTATTAACCCCCGCGTATTGACCAGCCTTTTGATACTCCATCGGGCGCCAGTTGCGAAGGTAACCGACTTTCACGGTACCAATCTCATCAATTATTCGCTGCTGAACAGGCGTTAAGTTAATCAAACTCTGCTGACTTTTAAAAATTCTATCTTCAGGGTTCAACATCCACTTTCGCTCAATTTGTGCCAATTCACTCTGAGAGATCAGCGTAAAACCTGCAGAAATTCTGTCTGCAAACCCTTGCTGACTACCCCGATTTAGCACGTACAAGTCGGTCTTAAATTCCAGAGCCATATACTGATAAAATTGATCCCAGTTATGATTTAACAGCAAATAATGCTGAGTCCAGGCTGCTGCAGCAACAAACGCGCTAATCTCCCCTCTCTGTGATGCCTCAATCATGCTATCAACAGAGTGATAATAACGAATTTCAGACTCGGGAAGTGTGTCAATTAGCTCAGATAGATAGGGTGACGTTGGTGAAACCGCAACAACTTTGCCTTTGAGCTCGTCTACATTTTGCAGTGGTTTCTCAAACGAGAATAAACGACTCGTCACCCGATAGATGGTATGTGCACGATTAAGCCCTGTTTGCATAGACGCACTTTCTGGATAGCCTAAGTGCACGTCGGCAATCCCCCGCTTAACATTATCGATGCTCTGTTTCATGCTGCCAGCCACAAAACGGATAGGTAGCCCTGTTTTCTCAGACCATAACTTCCAAATATCGATTAACAAACCATGGGGGAAGCCGTCAGTGCCGATATCAGCAAATGGTTCAACCCCCATTTGCATCGCAATCACGATATCATTTTGGTATCTAAGGTTGCCCAGCCATTTGTGCCTAAGTTCTTCGATAACCTCTGGACTGATTGCCTCAAATCCTGATGTGATTTTTGATGCTAATGCTTTATTTTCTTCCTTTAATGCTGGATAGAGGGAAAACGAAGAGATGAGCTTACGGTTCTCGAGCGGATATTTAACGGATATAGTGTTGTTAATTTGGCTTTCTCTTAGAAAGCCTTC
Organism: Shewanella pealeana ATCC 700345; assembly: GCF_000018285.1. Lineage (NCBI taxonomy): Bacteria > Pseudomonadati > Pseudomonadota > Gammaproteobacteria > Alteromonadales > Shewanellaceae > Shewanella > Shewanella pealeana. Next base: position 2,887,816 of record NC_009901.1, read on the forward strand.
TAAGCCCACAAATACAAGAATCTCCTCATCAATTACCGACTTCAGCAGTTCAGTACGATTATCAAAATAGGCAAATGTAAGTTTTGGCTCCAGAGACTTCAAAATTTCGATCTGGGCTGCGCCTTTTACAACCCCAACTCTGTATGGAATGATGTCAGAAAAACTTAATGGGATAGGTAGCTGATAATTTAGATAAAGGTAACTGTTTACACTGGCTATTTTTGATGAAAAATCATACTGCAGGTCTCTTGCGCTTGTTTTCGCCATGCCGATGTGAACATCAGCCCTTCCTAGCGCTAAGTCACTTAAAGAAGTAATCCAATCCGCAGGTTTAAAAATCACTTGGGTTTGAGTCTGTTTCGACCATTCCAACCAAATATCAACCAAGAACCCACTGGGTTGATTGTTTTCATCCACAAACTGGAAAGGATAAGTATCATTACTCATCGATATGATGAGCGGAGACTTATCTACAGCCACGTCTGACAGAGTCGGAAATGTGACAAACATTGTTGCTATTGTGAGCAATAAACAAGTGATAGTTTTCAATTACATTTCCCACAAGGTTAAAAATATGCGCGCCATTTGTTTCAATATTGCTATTAGACAAAATTTTATGAGGAAATTCCAGTGCTAGTCTTGCCGCTTATAGACATGTTTAGCTAGAATGAGGTGTTGAACTCCCACAATTTGATCACATGAACTCTTCACAAGACAATCTCTTTGCCAAGCCGTACGAACATGTCAGCGATTTTCAATTCGATGACAAAGTAGCAGGTGTATTTAACGATATGATCAGACGCTCTGTTCCTGGTTATGGTCAAATCATCAATACCATAGGTGATTTAGCACAAAAATATGCTACCCCTAACAGTAAAATTTATGATTTGGGTTGCTCATTAGGCGCCGCCACATTGAGTATTCGCCGCCGTGTCGAAGGCCGTAACTGCCAAATCATCGCTATAGATAACAGCGAGTCTATGATTGAGCGCTGTAATGAAAACTTATCGGCTTATGTTAGTGAAACGCCTGTAGAGCTAGTCTGTGGTGATATTCGCGATATCAAAATAGAGAATGCCTCTCTAGTCGTACTTAACTTTACGATGCAATTTCTCGCTCCTAGCGATCGTGAAAGTCTGCTTAAAAATATTTACCAAGGTCTTGTGCCTGGTGGTTTACTCGTACTGTCTGAAAAGCTCTACTTTAAAGAAGATAATATCCAGACAACATTGGATGATTTACACCTCGATTTCAAAAGAGCAAATGGTTACAGTGAGTTAGAGATCAGTCAAAAACGCAGTTCGTTAGAGAATGTAATGAAGCCTGATACGCTCGTCGAGCACGAAAATAGGATCAGAGCACAAGGGTTTAGCCAGTTCAGCGTTTGGTTCCAATGTTTTAATTTTGCATCAATGGTGGCAATTAAGTGATTAGCTTTAGCTCGTTTTACAAACAAATTTCAGACTCCAGCCTACAACACTGGTTAGAGACGCTTCCATCCATTCTTGGTCAGTGGCAACGTGATCACAAACATGGCTCCCTACCAAAGTGGGAGAAAGTGCTCAATAAACTGCATTACCCTGACGCCGACATCATAGATTTCAAAACCAGTGTAAAAATTGGTTCTGGTGAACAATTAAGTGATGGCGAAAGAGAGAAGCTTGAGAATCTTTTAGGGATTTTTAAACCTTGGCGTAAAGGCCCCTACTCACTACACGGCGTAGAAATTGATACCGAATGGCGATCAGACTGGAAGTGGGAGCGTGTCGTGCCACATATCTCCCCCCTAGCCAATCGCACCGTGTTAGATGTTGGTTGTGGTAGTGGTTATCATATGTGGCGTATGTTAGGCGAAGGTGCTAAGCACGTAGTCGGTATCGATCCATCACCTCTGTTTATGTGCCAGTTCGAAGCCGTTAAACGTTTAGCCGGTAATGAACATCCCGTTCATTTCCTACCGCTTGGCATCGAAGAGTTACCACCGCTAGATGCCTTCGACACCGTTTTTTCGATGGGGGTTTTATATCACCGCCGCTCGCCTATTGATCACATTTATCAGTTAAGAGATCAGCTCCGCACTGGTGGTGAACTAGTACTAGAAACACTGGTGATTGATGGCGATGAAAATACCGTACTCGTGCCAAAAGACAGATATGGCAAGATGAATAACGTGTGGTTTTTGCCCTCTGTTGATGCGCTGATGCTTTGGCTAAAGAAGTGTGATTTCACCGACATACGTTGTGTCGATGTTGATGTGACCTCACTTGCAGAGCAAAGAAGCACTCAATGGATGCCAAATGAGTCATTAGTAGACTATTTAGACCCTAATGATGTTAGCCTTACGGTTGAAGGTTATCCAGCGCCTAAAAGGGCGACAATCATTGCCACCAAGAATCAACCTAATAAAGATTTGATCTAGCCAAAATAGTAATGGGAAGCACTATGTTCAAGCAGATAATTTGTATCGCCGCGATTTCAGCCCTGATATCGGGTTGCGCAACGACGAAAGAAAACAACGCACCGATCCCTGTTGATGCCGCTGCGTTAGAAGCCAGCCTAACTAAACAAGAAACGAATATTCTTGGTGCAATCGATAGCTGCAATCAAGCACAGTCAGTCGGCTTTGCCTCTCTAACCATGCAAATTGAAGAACTCAATACCAAAGTTGAGCAACTTAACGTCAAGGAAAAAGCGGCAGTCGTTCCCGTTATCGCGCCAGTACAATGCCCTCCTTCACCTATTGGTGACAAGTTTATGCTAGGCGCTATCGAAAACGTTTATGTCGATGAGGTTAAAGCAAGTTTTGATACTCGAATTGACACCGGCGCCGAATCTTCATCGCTCGATGCACGTAATATCATTCTATTTGAAAGAGATGGCAGTCAATGGGTTCGATTTGACGTATTTACTCAAGGTGATAAGCAGCCAGCTAAGACATTTGAGTCAAAAGTTGAACGTTTTGTAAGGATCAAGCAAGACTCTGATGAGAAAAGTGATCGCAGACCCGTTATCCATGCACACCTAGAGATAGGTCAATATAAGGCCGAGACAGAGCTAAACTTAAGCGATCGCAGTCATTTGGAGTATCCATTGTTACTTGGACGCAAGTTTATGCAAGACATCGCTGTTGTCGATGTTGGACAAAATTATATCCATGGAAAAAAACAAGACGCTCAGCCGTCTAAGACAAAAAAATAGGATAAATGCAAATGCATTCTAAAAAACCCTTTTATATTTTAGTGGCGTTACTATTTATTAGCGGAATTGCCGCCAGTGTCTACCGTGGAATTGAGCACAGCGTACCTTTCCTTCCAGGTAAACAAGTACAGAGCTGGGCAGTCGATGCCAAAGTCAGCTTTCAAGGAACTGGTGAGCCTGCTGAAGTCTCTTTCTCTTTGCCTGAAGATCCTGCCTATGAAATTCTGGTTGAAAATGCCACGTCACCGGGTTATGGCTTAACCATCACCAATAATGCTATCGACCGCCGTGCAATTTGGTCAGTCCGTAGCGCATCGGGCAAGCAAGATCTTTATTATAAAGTAACCCTAATCCCAACGGGTCAAAATAAGCTTCTAGCCGATGGAGTGCCAGCGGTTCCTACCACATATAGTTGGCCTGCGACCGAAGAAGCAGCTGCGCAGCAGGTGATTGAAGAAGTTTGGTCACGCAGTGCCACTAGCCTTTCTTTCGCCCAGCAGCTAAACAAAGTATTAAATGCCAACGAGCGTAGCCAGAATATCGAGCTACTACTTACAAGTAATACACCGACTAAATTATTTATCAGAATGCTTCACAGCAAAGGGCTCCCAGCTAAAGAAGTCAGTGGCCTTTATCTCGAAGATCAACGTCGTAGACAGCAATTATCTAATTTTGTAGAAGTTTACCATGATGGCCAATGGTACTTATTCAATGCTGAAGATGGCAGTCAAGGTCGCCCTGACAATCTACTGTTATGGGATCGCAGTGGCACATCTGTACTCGATGTTATAGGTGGAGTTAACTCACAAGTTAACTTCTCTATGCTACAAGATACGCGCTCGGCACTGGCTACCGCAATTGATGTCATGAAAAATGACAACGCCTTAGACTTCTCTCTTTATCAATTACCACTTGAAGAGCAGAGCCTATTTAAAGGGATCTTACTTATCCCTATCGGCGTATTAATGGTGGTTTTTCTTCGGGTAATTATCGGTATCAAAACCTCTGGTACCTTTATGCCAGTATTGATTGCATTGGCATTCATTCAAACCACCCTTTTAACGGGTTTGATTGGTTTCTTGCTCATCGTCGCCTTTGGTTTAATGATCCGTTCCTACTTATCAGAACTAAACCTATTGCTCATATCGAGGATCTCTGCCGTCATCATTGTGGTGATAGGCATCATAGGTCTCTTTACACTGCTCTCTTATAAGTTTGGCTTAAGCGAAGGCTTAACCATTACCTTCTTCCCAATGATTATTTTGGCGTGGACCATTGAAAGAATGTCTATTCTATGGGAAGAGGAAGGTCCAAAAGAAGTTATCGTACAAGGTGGTGGCAGTCTATTTGTGGCAACACTTGCCTACCTAGCAATGAGCGCAACTTGGGTCCAGCATTGGGTATTTAACTTCTTAGGCATTCATTTGGTGATCTTGGCGCTAGTGCTATTAATGGGCCAATACACTGGATATCGCTTGCTTGAGCTTAAACGCTTTAAGCCTCTAGCTGGAGAAAAATAATGTTTCTAGCGAGCCCTTCTGCCTTAAAACGCAACGGCGTGCTTTGTATGAACAAGCGTAATATCGACTATATAGGTCGTTATAATCCGCGTAAATACTATAAGCGAGTGGATGATAAGCTAACCACTAAGCAATTAGCCCTTGCTAATAATATCGCCGTACCCGATTTAATCGGTACGGTGTGTGAGCAGCATGAGATTGCCGATATACCCGCTATGGTTCACGATAAAGACGGCTTTGTGATTAAGCCATCTAAGGGCTCTGGCGGAAAAGGAATTTTGGTTGTCACTAAAGTCGAGCATGGTCGTTACTACAAGCCCAATGGGCAAGAAGTTACGCCATCAGAAGTCTACCGCCACGTATCAAACGTTCTCAGTGGGCTATTTTCTCTTGGCGGAAAGCCAGATGTGGCCATTGTCGAAGGCTTGATTCAATTTGATCCTGTATTTGATGGCTACTCTTATGAAGGTGTACCAGATATACGTCTGATCATCTTTAAAGGTTTCCCCATCATGGGAATGTTACGGTTATCGACTGCGGCGTCTGACGGTAAGGCCAACCTACACCAAGGCGCGGTTGGCGTCGGTATAGACATCGCAACGGGTAAAGGTTTACATGCAGTTCAATTCGATCAGCCTGTTGACTTTCACCCTGATACGCAGAAGAAACTGATCTCGATCGCAGTTCCGCAGTGGGATACGCTACTGCATACAGCATCGATGGCTTATGAAATGTCAGAGCTGGGTTATCTAGGTACCGATATGGTGCTAGATAAGAATAAAGGCCCACTTCTACTTGAGCTAAATGCACGTCCTGGTCTAGCCATACAGATAGCCAACGGTCGTGGTATATTGCCCAATCTTCGTCATGTTGAAAAAATGGGCAACCACAACATGACTGTAGAAGAACGTGTGGCGTATGCAAAAATACACTTCAGTGCCAACAGTTAAACAATTTACTTGGCTATTAAGCCCATTGTTGTTTTTTGTTTGTTGGTTTAACACGGCAGCTCTGGCTGCCGTGTCTCCAATTCCGCTCCTTGTCGAACAATGTATGGCTTATCGTTTTCCCGATAAGCCATTTAATCATGCAAGCGACAGCCGTACTCTTGCCGTTAAACTCGAACGTGATTTAATTGGTTTTTTTAATATCAATGACAGAATTAAGTACTATCGACAATTTTCACTCACCTACGCAGACCGAGAGCGCCTGCTACAATGCCAGCTATATTTAGCCGATGAGTTAGCCCTATTTTTTAAGTCTACTCAGTTTCAGTCAATACGATTTAAACTCGCTGAAAGTGACAACCCTGACGTGCAAGCACTGGCTATGCGCATTAACCGAATTGCTAACAACACCGAAGCTCCCAAATACAAAGCGCAATTACATACCGCCCAAGCGGCATTTAAACAAGGTGTAAGCAGCCAATCACTTAGCCTTAATTTCGCCAACAATAGCTGTAAGCTCCCCCAAAACAAAGATGCTACAAAGGGAGCCGACTTTAATGGCTCATTAGCCAGTTATCTTATCAAGCAGCCTGATCAACAATGCCGCAAAGAAGTGTGGCAAGCCTATCAGGCTCGGGCATCGATTAAGAATAAAAGCTCGTTAGATTTAATTAAGGACTTACGCCAGCAACAGGCGAAACATTACGGCTTTAACGATTTTGCCAGCGAGCAACTCGACCAGCAATGGCTATCTAACCCTAGCCTGGTTGCAGAATTCTTGCGTGTGCAAACTCAACAAATCGGTATCGCGCCCTGGGATCTCGGCTTCGTCCTATCCAAAGCGAGATCAACCTCGGTTGAGCCTGTTTTAGCTGAACAATGGTTAATACAGATAGCGGCCAAACTTGAAGCTTTTGGTATTGCCGTGACCCCAATTAACGAAAGGGTGTATCGTGCATACTTAGACGGGCGTTTAATGGGTGAAATCTATCTCAGCCATGCCAAGACAATCGGTGTAAAGCGGATCCGCCAGTTGGTTGTTGGTCAACAATTTGGCCAAGTCGAGCTATTGCTTAAACCTGAGTTAGATAGTTACCAACAACAAAGTGCTGTAATCGAGTCTATGGCGAAAATTATTACTCAATTTGCCTCTGGGCAGCCATTTTATTTAAATAATACAATAGGAGAAACTCAAGATACCGCACAGATCGACACACTTTGGTTGCAGCAATACCTTCAAAACCAGCTTATGCCAAAGTTAGCAGCCGACAGCAGAGAAGCCATTGTTCTGAAATATGCCAAACAACTGCAAGTGTTCAGAGCAAAGGTCGCCCTTAATACCTATTTAGCGCCCGGTAGCTTATTAAAATTCGATTTGCATCATGCCTTTACTCAGGCATTTTCGGCCAACTGGGACAATATCAAGGATGCACCATACACCTTCAGTGCCATCGTCTATGAAGGGCCGCTCTACTATCAAAAGATATGGCAACAAGCACTTGCAAACGTTATTTACCAATCGACAAAAGACTGTCAGAATCAAAAACTTGTTTTCGATTATTTAGTCGTTAATGAATCATCTAATAGCATCGCCAATATACTGCAACTGTTGTTCGATGGACCATTAACCAATGACTCATTCATCAAAAGGACTCAACATGCCCTCAATCATCAAGATCAGCACCCTCGCCGCTGCTCTCTTTTGCGCAAATAGCTTTGCCGCAGACCTTGCTGTCACAGAGTCAACCAAGAGTCAGGTTTATCAAGGGATCAAAAACAATCTCGAAGAACACCTATTTGAACTGCCACCTCGCGTACAAGGTCATTATGGCATTCGCCAATACCGTATGACTGGCGATGCTAAGTACGCTAATGCCGCACTCGTTGACCTTTATGCCGTTACCGAGGCACAAGCCTTCTACGCCTGTAATCTAGATAAGGAAAACTTCATCATTGAGCAAGCCGAACAAGCCATATCGGTATTAGGTAAAGGACCTCGCGCTAAGGCTCGCAAGAAAGCACTTCAGCCCTTCCCTGAATTCATCTTCTATACCGATGTATTATTGCGTTACTCAAGTCGTATCGATGAATTTGGATTTACAGGCCCCTGTCATGGCAAGCTTACCGCCGTTTTGAAAAAAGCCGATCTAAAAACCGGTTTAACTGATAAAGCTATGATTGAAACTTGGGCCGCACAGCTAGTGAACTATGTTTACTGGGCTAAACAGATTGGCGTAGGTGACTATCTTGCGGATTATAAGCAAGCCTTTATTGAGGTCTATCCAGATAACAAAGACGATAAACTCAATAAGAAACAATATCGTAATAAGCTATACGGCATGACCCACTTTATCTTTGCCGCTAGCGAATATTATCAGCATAATGTCGACGCCAAAGAGTTCGCTTGGATCCTCGACCATTTTGAGCACAATATTGATCGCATCTTAGAAGATGCCACCGACGATATTATTGCCGAAGTGGGGATCAGCTTCTTACTTGCAGGCAAAACTGATCACCCAGTGGTGAAGAAAACCCAGCAGCATATTATTAACGCCTTCGACACTAAGGAGCAGATAATCCCTTCACCGCGAGGAAACCCCGATCTGGTTATTGGTGAACACCGAAATGTATTAGCCATGATGTTATTGGATTGGCCGGAAAAGTTGCACAAGGGTCCTTATCTGTCAGAGTTAAAGGCGACCAAAAAATATCTTCCGAAACAGGTAACACCGATAAAAAGACAAGCTAAATAACCAACATTAGTTCCGAACATAATAATATCTAACATAACTAGATAGGGCTCAAACCTGAGCTCTATCTAGTCTCATTAAGCATGTTAAACCATTCATTTTATAAGCAATATTGTGAATATAGCGATACAAATAATCATTGTTAATGCTGCTTCGCAAGTTTGCGGACCAATACATCTCGCTTGAAAGGCTTTGGCAAGTAATCATCCATCCCTGACTCAAAACACTTTTGAATATCATCGTCTAAAATTGATGCAGTTAAGGCTATAATTGTAACTCGCGGTTCGCCTTCTTCTTTTTCAAAAATACGAATTGCTCTCGTTGCCTCAAAACCATCCATGATTGGCATCATACAATCCATTAAAATGACAGAAACGCCTCCGATATGACGTTTATAATTCTCCAATGCTTCCCTGCCGTCATTGGCGATAAGATACGGAAGGTTTAGCTTTTTTAAGTTAATAGAGACAACCTGTTGGTTCACTTTATTATCTTCAACTACCAGCACTATTTTCTTACTCTTTTGGGAGTCACTGTTTAACGGGACAAGATCCTCTTCTTGCTTTTGACAATGGGATACAGACTTAATTAAGGTATTCAAACGCTCACCTAACAATGGCAATGTAATGTATCCAGCGACCAGCTCACCAAAATCAGTATTAATCGAATTATTTGCTCTAGCAATGATAATTGGAGTCAATGAACACTCTTTCGCAATATCAACCAGTACCTGTTTATCGGAAATATCATCAACATTTAACACGATTACACTTGAAGGCTTTAATAGCGGCCTGATTTCAGACACTTTAGTTATTTTATCGAGTTGATGATTTGAATCAATAATATTTTGAACTAGAAGAGGGCTATGCTTAATCGCACAATAAATCAAATGTTGTGAGTCGAGTCGTTCGCAGACTCTTTCTTCTTGTTTTGGAAAGGCTAAGATAAAATGAAATTCACTCCCAACACCTTTATCAGAACTAATCATTATTTCGCCCCCCATTATTTTTACCATTTTGGTGGCAATAGAGAGGCCCAACCCCGTTCCACCATAATCAATGGAAGTATTACTTTCCTCTTGTTGAAACTCCTCGAATATTTTCGCATGCTTATTCTTATCTATACCGACTCCAGTATCTTTAACTGAAAAGAGCAAACGAATATTCTCACCTTCCTCCGCTTTTACCACTAATTTAAATGACACCGAACCTGAACGTGTAAACTTAATGGCATTCGAAGCTAAATTCATTAAAATCTGACGCAGCTTTTGTTCATCGGCGCAGATATATGTTGGCACTTCATCGCCGATTATAATTCTGAGTACTATATTCTTTTGCTGAGCCTTAGGTGTAATTAAAGCAGCAGTGTCATATATAACCTCTTTTATATTGCAAGTATGCGGACAAAACTCAAGGTGGCCAGACTCAATTTTTGATAAATCTAATATATCATTTATTAACATTAATAAGGTTTGAGAAGACGAGTTAATTGTTGCAAGGTAATCTTTCTGTATCGCTGTAAGTTTTGAGTCCGTTAGAATCTCTGTCATACCAATGATACCATTGAGCGGCGTTCTAATTTCATGAGACATATTAGCCAGAAATGAGCTTTTAGCACTGTTCGCCTGTTGCTCTTTTTCTCTTGCGAAAATAAGCCCTTTCTCCATCCTAGTGATGGCATAAAAAATATAATATAGGATCCCAATGATTAAGAGCACTAATAGCAGCTCTACTATAGACTGGGTAACGACTAACCCTGAAACACTTTTATCAACTTTAAGCGGGATCGTATTAAACAAAGTTTCTAGACTACGTTCCACACTGTGAACATTTTGCCTGAGCGTTCCATGATAGCCTAACGACTCCGAGTAACCTCTCCTTTTCATCGATGACTGTAACTGAAAAAAAGCATGCTCAAATGACAAAAATGCTTGTTGCAACGGTAATGTAGATTGAGGTTTATCTATAATGTGCTGTTCTATTATTTTAAACTGATGAGTAATCCTTGTGAGTAACCTGGAGTCAAAACTTTTAAAAAAATCAAATACTGTTAGCTGATTGGCAATAATAAGTTCTAATAGTTCTGTATCTTTTAACTGATTAGTGAGTAATTGGAGCTCATTAGAGTTGTGTTCAAACCGTGCGAGTAAACCTTGCTCAGCACTGGTACCATTGATGCTGTATATTTCATTAATTAACATAGAAAAAGTGTCTATATAATCATCAAGCTCTTCTAATACTCGTTGATTATTATAGCTTATATCTAAATTACTTTGAGTCAGCAACCGATCAATCTGAGTTAATTGCTGTACCAATTTCGCTTTAAAATCCAGTACTTGAAAAGTATACTTCGGGTCTATTCGACTAATAAAATCCTTTTCGCTGCGCCGTATCATCAGTAATGTATTGGCTGATACAACAACCTCATTTTCTAGCCTTGATAAATCCAACTTAGTATTCGACACGTACTGAGTTATAGATACATTAACAATGAGCAATATAACAATTGCGACACTTCCTGCTAGCAAAAATGTCTTTATGGACCAACTTCCCTGTTTAAGCATGATACCCCCTGTTACACACAGTCCATAAACAATAGGCTATATAAACAGTTAGCACCAATAATCAATTTGTAAAATGGAATGAAAATATGAAGGAAAATACCTTAAAAGGTGCACTTGGGACGAGTTAAGATTGAAGGGGGTGATATCGTTAAAATAACTTACACCTTAATATTGATTATGCTGCCAATCAAATCTGACGAGGTTTGTATCACCTCTGCCGACGCCTGAGCATGAATAACAGCTTGAGTTGCATCGACTAATGCTTCTGTCACTCCACCAGTGGAAACCGTCGTTGTGCCAGATGCTGATTGACTCGCACCTGCAACATCAATCGTCGCTTGCGTTAAATCTGACTGAGCAGACTGAAAGCCATATTGGCCAGAGATAATACTCGGTGGTATCTGCATAACATCTCCACTAAAATAGAAACTTAATCGTTCAATTATTATCTAATTTTTGTACAAAGTACAGCCACAAGCTCTAGTCATGCATTATCATAATCTCTATGGTGTTCAAAAACTCTGAATAGTGATTAATAGCGTTAGAGTTAGCTAATATCCCTGTATAATGATAGGGTTATTACGTAAAGGTTGGAGCCCGATCGCAGGTGAGTTTAGGAGTGTATCTGAATGAATAAAGCAAAAATACTGGTTGTTGATGATGACCCTATTTGTTCGAGTCTTTTACTGTCAGTACTAGGCGATGACTACCAAGTCACCACGGTCAACTCTGGTGCTGATGTGATTGATATTGCAAATATCCAGCGACCCAATGTTATCTTTTTGGATATCATGATGCCGGGTAAAAATGGTTACCAAGTACTTAAAGATCTAAAGCAAGACCCGCAAACATCAAAGCTACCCGTTATTATTGTCAGTGCGCTTGCAGAGGAGTCCGATGAAAGTCTTGGGCTTAGACTCGGCGCAGATGGCTACCTAGCCAAGCCTATCAGTCCGAAAGAAGTGTTTGCTGTACTTAAGAAGTACCTCTAATGAAGCTGAAGCCTACACAATAAAAACCATCTATTGCTAATTGCAAAACATTAATGATGTATACCGCTTGCGAAAAAGCTACGTTGACACTCTCTGCAGCGCAGCTTTATCGGTACTGGCTGTATGCCAATTAAGGTCAATCCCCCTAAGCCGAGGGGATAGCTCAGAATATTAGGCACAAACCTAAAACTCACGAAAACCTGCTTACTCTGGCAATGCTTACATTGACAAAAAAGATGTTGCTCCATTTTCTTTCGCAGTGACGCCATCCTTGCTCCCAAGCTATAACTTAGTATTTATCCCATCATTAGTGCTAAAAATAGCCATAAGAACTTTTTGAACACGATACTGCCTTCGCTGGTTACCCTCAATGTTCCCGACAAACTATGGTAGTCGAGCTTGATTTGATTACCACTCAGCTCAAGTGTTTTATATTGTCTAAACATACTCAAAGTAAATCCTTTTAATTTGCATTCCATAAACCTACCAGGCAATTATTAGCCTATCTAAACTGTAAAAGAAAACAACCTCTAATGATTCACCTTGCTAGTATGTACTTATAGCGCAATCACCAGCCGCTTTCCCAGTCTTTCCATACTGGGTTTAATCCACGCTCAAGCATTGCGTTAGCAACCACTTGCGGTGAGCGCTCATCGCTGATCTCAAACTGATCCAGCTCGGTGTTAGGTTCAACATAGCCGCCGGGTTGCGTCGAGCTTCCTGCACTAACATTAGTTACCCCTAGTGTAAATAGGTTATCCCGTAGCTTAGGCGTTTCGCGTGTCGATAGACTAATCTCTAGTTGTTGATTAAACAATCTAAAGGCACAGATCATCTGCACTAAGCCTTTATCAGTCAGCTCAACCTTTGGCGTTACCCCACCAGTACAAGGCCTCAACCTTGGAAGCGAAATGCTATAACGACTGCGCCAATAAGTTTTCTCCATGTAATCTAAATGATGCCCCATTAATAGTGCGTCGAGTCGCCAATCATCTAAGCCGAGTAATACCCCAAGACCTATTTTATCGACACCAGCTCTCGCTACCCTATCGGGAGACTCGAGCCGATAACCAAAATCCTTCTTCTTACCTCGGGTATGGTGCTCGCTATACGTCACAGGATTATAGGTTTCTTGGTATAGCATCACCGCATCGAGCCCTTCTGCGACTAGCTCTCTATAGTCTTGCTCTTCCAACGGCTGCACCTCCATGGCCACATGGCTAAACTGCTCTGTGATCAGTGGTAACACCTGCTTGAAGTATGGCACGCCCACTTTCGACTCATGCTCACCCGATACCAGTAAAATTGAATCGTAGCCCATGCTCTTAATCGATCGCATCTCGTCTTTGATTTCACTGTCAGTTAAAGTCTTACGCTTGATTTTGTTACTCATGGTGAAGCCACAATAATCACACTCATTGGCACAGAGATTTGAAAGATAGAGCGGAATATACATGCCGATACTCGCGCCAAATCGCTGACGAGTTAACGCGACAGCTTGCTGAGCCATCTGCTCAAGAAATGGCTCAGCCGCCGGTGACAACAGCGCAAGTAAACTATCTACGTCTCCCGATGGTTTCTGCATTGCGCACTCAACATCCGCAGCTGTGCTTGAATACAATCTGAGTTTAAGCTCTGAACGAGACAGCTTTTTAAACACATCAACAAAGCTCATAAGCACTCCTTAACAACAAAATAAGTGCTAATCATTTAAGAACCCCGTTAACGGACTGGTATTGTGCGCTTGATGACTCACGGCGCCTAAACCTGCGATATAAGCTTGTCGTCCAGTATTAACAGCTTGAGCAAAACAGCGCCCCATAGTGACCGGATCGCGACTACTAGCTATGGCGGTATTAACCAGTACGGCATCGGCGCCGAGCTCCATCGCATGTGTTGCCTGAGAAGGTGCGCCAATTCCCGCATCGACTATCACAGGCACCTTGGCCTGCTCGATAATGATCTTTAAGAAAGGTTCGCTTGCCAGTCCCTGATTTGAGCCAATAGGACTGCCAAGCGGCATTACCGCTGCACAGCCGACCTCTTCGAGCCTGCGGCACAGCACAGGATCGGCATGAACATAGGGCAAGACCACATAGCCCTGTTCGCATAAAATACGCGCCGCCTCCAAGGTTTCAATGGGATCGGGCATCAGGTATTTGGGATCCGGGTGGATCTCAAGCTTTATCCAGTTGGTCCCCAGCATTTCTCGCGAAAGATGCGCGGCAAACAGCGCTTCTTTAACGTTCCGCGCCCCAGCGGTGTTCGGCAGTAGCTTTACCCCGCTATCGATTAATGGCTTAAGAATATTGTCACTGCCAGTATTAAGATCTAGCCTTTTAACCGCTAGAGTCACTAATTGAGACTCAGAAGCCCCTACCGCATCCAACATGGTTTGGGCTGTTGCGAATTTTCCTGTGCCAGTAAATAGTCGCGATTCAAATTGGTGATCGGCAATCGTTAACATTTTAGCCTCCCGCAACTACTGAAAAAATCTCAAGCTTATCATCCGCCAGACAAGACACTGTCTGCCAGCGAACACGAGGCAAGACTTCACCATTTAGCGCTATAGCAATACCTTGAATATCCACGCCTCTCACCTCGGCATACATTTCAATCACACTTTGCACGCTTGAGTTAATCGCAACTTGCTTGCTCTCATCATTGATACTGATAGCAATGCTGTCATTACCTTTATACATATTCTTTCTCCGTAGACGGTAACTTGCCGCAGTTTTTTTCGGCACCAGATAGACCTTGAACGTCCCCACAGATCACGCACTCGGGGCTACGCGGTAAACGGGCTTCTCGCCAACTAAAGGATTTGCCATCGAAGCGAAACAGCTTACCTACCGTCTGCCTATCTCCTAATAATTGTTGCAGCGCCATTAATGCCTGCATTGACGCTAACGCTGCGACCATAGGCCCCAAAACACCGACAGTTTGGCAAGTTTGATTCACCGACATATCAGCTGGATACAAACAGTGATAACAACCAGATTGTGGATTATGCTGTTGATTGATATTGAGCAGCTGTCCCTGAAAATTTGCCGCCGATGCCGACACCAAAGGGGTACGGCTCTCGATCGCAAACCTATTGACTCGCTGTCGGGTTTCGAAGTTGTCAGTGCAGTCGAGTAGCTGAGCATAGGGCTCATCAAGTGTTAACACCTGACTGATATTGTCTTGAGTTAAATGCTCACTCACCGCGATAAGCTGAGTTTGAGTGTAGGCACGGCTGAGTTTATCCTTGGCCACCAGCGCTTTATTGTTACCGATATCGCTATCGTCAAATAGCAATTGTCTGGGTAAATTTGACAGCTCTACCCTATCTCCATCAACAAGAGTGATATGACCCACACCAGCGGCGGCTAGCTGCTGAGCAACTAGATTGCCCAAGCCACCAACGCCGATGATAACAACATGAGACTTGGAAATGGCAATCTGACCAGCCTCGCCAACTTCAGGCAATAACACCTGACGCGAGTATCGTAAAAAATCACTATCAGTGAGTGACATACTATTTCTCATCAGCCCATGCCCTATTCAGAGCCGTAAACGCCGCAGTGGGATCATCGGCCTCAGTCAAAGCTCGCACCACTGCGATGTCATCCACACCCGTTGCTTTAACACTTCTAAGGCGCGCTGCATCTATGCCGCCAATTGCGACGATTGGCAGCTCGCCTTTCATCAAAGAAACATAGCGGCTCAGTTTTTCTAGCCCCTGAGGCAAAGATGGCATCTGCTTGGTGGTGGTGGGAAATATATGCCCAAATGCGATATATGATGGCTGATGTTGCTTTGCCAACAAAATTTCGAAATAGCTATGACTCGACAACCCAAGTGCAATGTCAGCTTCACGTAGCTGCTTTAAATTACTGTCGAGCAAGTCTTCCTGACCAAGGTGAACCCCGTAAGCTTGATGTTTAATGGCAAGCTGCCAGTGATCGTTAATGAACACTCGTGATTGATAGTCACGACCTAGAGCAATGGCTTTGATTATCTGCGCTTCAAGGGTTGGCGAACTTGCATCCTTAACTCGCAGCTGAATTGTTTTAGCCCCCGCTTTTAACAAGATTTGTAGCAATTCAACATCAGCAACTACAGGATATAATCCCAAGGTGCCATCAATCTGCTTAAAGTCGCCTCGCTGATTATTCATCAACTCCCAAGCAGCAAGCGACATAGGTTCGGTATCGCTTGCTGTGATAACTTTGATATAGGGAAATTGCTGTAAGTCTTTTGGCCATGCCGTTCTTGCCAAGCATCCAGGTCCACTGCCCGGCTGATAGCTGGCGATCAGTCCTGCATTCACATAGGCCTTTGCCACAACAATCGCATCATTGAGCACAAAGCCATGGGCCATTACAGATGCAATTGCCGATGACAAGGTGCAGCCTGTACCATGACTATTTTGGCTATTGACTCGATGACTTGATAACCAAAAACTCTGCCACTGATGCTTATCAGATATTCCTTCAACATCAGTACAAACGAGTAAATCATTAGCCTGATGCTGACACCAGGCTGGACCAAGATCGCCACCTTTGGCTAGCACCGAAGTGCTTAACTGTTCTGATAGCTGTTTGGCTGCCGAGATACATGCATCAACACTCTCAAGCTCTGTTGCAGCCAGAATGGCTAACTCACTCACATTAGGCGTGATTAATGTGAGTAATCCTTTAAACGGCGTAAAATCAAGCCTTCCGCCATTTGCCAGTGCATCACCGCAGGTAGCCACCATCACAGGGTCTAAAATAATAGGCACTACAATGCCAGATTGACGCCAACTAGCTTGCTGCTTAGCTAACCATTTGGCTAGATAATCAATTTGAGCCTGCTCGGCCAGCAAGCCAATTTTAATGGCTGCTGGCGGTAGGTCGCTAACTAAGGTGTCTAGCTGAGACTTCAACATTTGACTTGATACAGACTCAACCAATGCCACAGTTACAGAGCTCTGTGCTGTCACCGCAGTGATAACGCTGCAGGCGTGGGCATCAAGATCTGACATTGTTGCCAGATCCGCTTGAATGCCTGCACCGCCGCCACTATCAGAGCCCGCTATCGTCCATACAACAGGAAGCCTAACAGGCAATGTATGTGCGTTTGCCATGATTAATCCTCTAACGCAACATCAGGCTGTTTATGACTCGCTTCATGATAAAGTTCAGCACCTTTAGCTTTAAACTCGGCCGACATTTGCGCCATGCCTTGCTCTCTTTGCGATGCACGTTTTGCCGTATCAGACTCACTGCCAGTGTATGAGTCATACTCTGTAGCAGATTTGATATCAATCACTCTAGCCTCAGCCTCACGCTCCTGAGCTGCGGCATAATCACGCACCTCTTGGGTAATCTTCATTGAGCAGAACTTAGGGCCACACATAGAGCAGAAATGAGCGACCTTGGCAGACTCTTGAGGTAAAGACTCATCGTGATATGCGCGCGCCGTCTCAGGATCTAACCCTAAGTTATATTGATCTTCCCAGCGAAACTCGAAACGCGCTTTTGATAATGCGTTGTCACGTATTTGGGCGCTCGGATGCCCTTTTGCCACATCACCGGCATGAGCGGCAATCTTATAAGCGATTAGCCCTTGTTTCACATCATCCTTGTTAGGCAGACCTAAATGCTCTTTAGGCGTGACATAACACAGCATTGCACAGCCATACCAGGCGATCATTGCCGCGCCGATCCCCGATGTGAAATGGTCATACCCAGGAGCAATATCCGTGGTTTGTGGGCCTAAGGTATAAAACGGCGCTTCATCACACACCTCAAGCTGCTTATCCATGTTCTCTTTAATCAAGTTCATTGGAATGTGCCCAGGGCCTTCGATGATAGTTTGTACGTCATATTCCCAAGCAACCTTAACGAGCTTGCCAAGCGTTTCTAGCTCAGAGAACTGGGCTTCATCGTTGGCATCGGCAATCGAGCCTGGACGCATGCCGTCGCCTAATGAAAGTGACACATCATAGGCGGCGCAGATCTCACAAATTTCTCTAAAATGCTCATAAAGGAAATTTTCTTTATGATGCGATAGACACCATTTCGCCATGATAGAGCCACCACGAGAAACAATGCCTGTTAGGCGCTTAGCGGTCATCGGCACATAGCGAAGTAATACACCGGCATGAATGGTGAAGTAATCAACGCCCTGCTCAGCTTGTTCGATTAAGGTATCGCGGAACGTTTCCCAGTTAAGATCTTCGGCAACACCATTAACCTTCTCTAGTGCTTGATAAATAGGCACGGTACCAATGGGTACAGGAGAGTTACGAATAATCCATTCACGAGTTTCGTGGATATATCGCCCAGTAGATAAGTCCATCACGGTATCGGCGCCCCATCGGGTCGACCAAACCAGTTTCTCGACTTCTTCCTCGATGGATGACGTCACCGCCGAATTACCAATATTGGCATTCACTTTAACTAAGAAGTTACGACCAATAATCATTGGCTCAGCTTCAGGGTGGTTGATGTTTAGAGGAATAATTGCGCGGCCACGAGCAATTTCTTGTCTGACAAATTCAGCGGTAATTGGCTCGCCAATCACCGCGCCAAAGCTCTCACCTTTATCTTTTTGGGTCAGAATAGGGTCGGTTACCTCAGACTTGGCCATATTCTCGCGTATGGCAATATATTCCATCTCAGGGGTAATAATGCCTTGGCGGGCATAATGCAATTGGGTGACACGTTTGCCTTCTTTTGCACGGCGTGGTGGCAGCAACGACTCGAACCTTAGATGATCTAAGCCATCATCTGCGAGGCGCTGCTGGGTAAAACCTGAGCTGGCACTTGTAAGCTGCACAGTATCACCACGCTCTTCAATCCAGTTTTCACGGAATTTTTCAAGACCTTTGCGTACATCAATATTTGCATCAGGATCTGAGTAAGCGCCCGCGCAGTCGTATACTTTTAGCGGCGGGTTAGCTTCAAATACGGGGTTGGCTTCATCACCAGCCACTAAGGTGTCGCTTTGATGGATTTGACGCATGCCCACTTTAAGATCTGGGCGACTGCCTTCAAGATAAACTTTCTCCGAATTTGGGTGCTGTAGCGGTTTTAGGTTATCAATAAACTGTTGTGCTTGAGCACGGGTTTCGCGGCGATTTGACATTAGCAAACTCACTTTTTATAAGAAATGAAGTTGCTTGCCAGGAGAAAATGAGAATGTGAAAAGTTGAACATATAACTAGCGGTAAATTCTAGTTACACGTAACCACCGAAATACTGCTTTTGGCGCTTATTTAAAAGCCATGTTATGCAGTAGTTTCGCTTGTTTCCTTCGCAGGTTCTAGCCTGATCAGGTTCAACGGATCCCGAATTAACGGTCTCAGCCATATGGCACTCCGACAAGATGAGCTGGCAGTATAGACTCATAGATAGGTTCGATACAAGAGCTTAAAAAGTAATTAGACCAGAAGTTAACAACACACAGCCAAACCATTAATCCACTGAAATATAAGCACAAATACCAGCGAAAGACTAAAAGCCAATCACAACTATGAATTTTTATCACTTCTTTTATAATTTATTTTATGACTTCTTTTATAAGTATCCAGACCATCCATGCCATTTTCTTCACTTAATATTTAGCGCTGTTTACCGACCATTCGCTTGTTTAATCTTGCGGCTATCGCATCGTTAATCGCTTTTTTAACCTTATCTCCTCCACAATTAAATGGAAAACCGATCGTCTCAGCATAAGGGTTAATTTGATCACCAATTTTGACAATACGATAACAAGTATCCCCCTTCCTAATGATGCGATTAGGGTCGAGTACATGGTCAGTTGTGGCCACCTTGCTATATGTATCAACCTCAGGAAAAACTAGCTCCTGCATGTCGCCGTCCATCTCACTAAGGGAGCGCTGCTGGGTATATTTTGCAGCACGCTCTATGACCAGCGAGTCGAGTTGACTGGCTCTTTGCTTTGCTAAATAAGACTGAGTAAACCGGTTCACGCTTGACGTACGACTCTTACTTTTAGCTGTTGTATTTAGAGACGCTTGAAGAGATATGTCAGAAGTTGCGGGCTCAGATAACGCAGCTTTTGGGGGCTTTGCTTGATCATTTAACCCACTCGTTGGTGCGTTAACAAGTGCTGATATTGATGATGGATTGGCTGTAGAAACTTGCTCGAGTGTCACTTGATTTACTATCGATGCTTCTAATTCAGGCACTTTTTGAGGAGCATGATAGAGATAGGATTGAATTTTTGGAGCAGAAACTTTTTTTATTAAAGGTGCCGATCTAATCCATAAATCATCAATCGCAGCAATAGCTATGATGTGCAGTAATAATACACAAAGGGTTATTGTTAAACCTTTGAATTGTCTTTGGTCATTTTTCTCAGTTAATAAGCTTGAGTTGATCCTAAACTCACTATCAGGGCAAACAAAATTTAACTTGGTGTCAGGCTCATCAAGTTTGTCTACTGTAACGATCTCCTCACCATAGACCCTTTGCTTAAGTCTTACCTCCCGCCGTCCTGCATATCTCAATGACTTAATCCCTTTTAAGCACTCTTCCTATAATGGCATCAATCTAGAGCAACAACCTTTTACCTTAGTTCAACATTTTTTAGCTGCTGGCTTTTTCACTCCACAATGCTGCAACCTCAAACAACTCTTAACCATTTCTTAATACTACTAGGCTACTGTTTCAGGGTTACATGCAAAATAAATTTGAAACTAGACGACAAAAAACTTAGCTTACACGTGTTCGCTTAAACTCTAGCTTTTCCAATGAAAGATGTTACACTGCCCCTAATTGTGGTCAAACCAGAAGTCTTTTATACGATGGCAGTAGAACAAGCGACAGCTTCAGACAATCAAGGTTCTCATCCTACAGCTAAGAAAATAACAGTGGCTAGCTACTGTGCTAGAGAAGAGCTGGCAAACAGTATAAGCCATGGTATCGGTGTCATTGTCGGTATTGTCGGGCTTATTCTGTGTTTACTAAAGGGCTTTGATCACTTAAGTTTTGTTCAGTTAACGGGTGTGGTTGTTTACTGCAGTAGTATTATTTTGCTTTTTCTGTGCTCGACCTTATATCACAGCGCGACATCACCAATGACCAAACATAGGCTAAAAATTGCCGACCACTGCGCTATCTATCTGTTGATCGCAGGTACCTATACACCGCTGATGCTTATCACGTTAACCAGCAGCGAAGCCGATTGGATTCTGATTGCTATCTGGTCACTGGCAATTGGTGGAGTATTATTTAAAACTCTATTTATTGGACGTTTTAAGGCCTTCAGTCTGGTGCTGTATCTGGTGATGGGCTGGCTTTGT
The DNA here is from genome assembly GCF_000018285.1 of Shewanella pealeana ATCC 700345. Taxonomy (NCBI): domain Bacteria; kingdom Pseudomonadati; phylum Pseudomonadota; class Gammaproteobacteria; order Alteromonadales; family Shewanellaceae; genus Shewanella; species Shewanella pealeana. Next base: position 2,909,087 of record NC_009901.1, read on the forward strand.
GTAACTGTGATGCAAGACTTAATTGCTAACATGTCAGATCTTGGCTTTAATCTGTTAATTGCAGGCGGATTATTTTATAGCTTAGGGGTTATTTTTTATGTCGCTAAACGTATCCCTTTTAATCATGCTATTTGGCACCTATTTGTATTAGGCGGCGCAGTTTGTCACTTTCTGTGTATCTATCTAACAGTGATTTAATTATTCTGTAATCAAGGATTACGTGCACTCTTTGCTCAATAGTTACTATTAAAGTGAGCTCACTGACAAAATGCTTGAAATGCTTCAGTGAGTCGCTCGGCCTCATCTTGCTTATTGGCCTGCTTAAACAGCTCAATAATACACTCAATTGTGCACAATCCGCCCTCTATTTGATTACGCCGCAAACTAAACTGCGACTCAGGGGTATGCTTTAATGAAAAGGTCTTCGCCGCTTTCAAGTAAGGGCTTTGGCGCAGCATCTTGCGCGCTTCTTGCCAGGTCGCATCTAAAATCACTAAAGTTTTCGGCAGTGACTGAAATTCATGCTCTCTATGAGTCGGCTCTTGTGTTTGGCACATATTCTGTTCAGAGCTCTCGTCAGTTTCGTCAGTGTCATCTTCTGGAAATAACAGCGCAGTCTCAGGTTCTTGCAGCTTAGCTAACAGCTCTGCAGAAGGCGCGACACGTGACCACATTACCCGCTGGCAATCTTTGGGAAACAGTTTAAGAGCTAGGTTGCCAGTATTCGTCGGACGGGTAGCTTCACGTTCATGGGTTAATAATATGACTTGCACAGAACAGACTCACAATTTAATAACCGCAAGAGTATATACCGAAACACGTTAAAGATAACGTCGCTAGCGGAGTAAACTGATGCAAAAGGCGCCCGATACTGCTCGAAATGGGCTTAAAGTAAAAGATCCACCTTCTGAAAAAGATGGTTTAGGCTTAAAGCAAAAAAGCGCCCCTCAGGTAAGGGACGCTTTTTTTTGAACCATTAACGACATCTATCACCGACAAGCTTTATGTCGAGAACTAGATGCTAAAGATTAGATGTTAATAATTGAGAATCTATCTGTACTTCTTTACTTTCTTTAGGGCAACCTGCTGCTTTAGCATAGAAAGATGGTCAGTAAACACCACACCATTAAGGTGATCCATTTCATGCTGCAACACAATGGCTAAGAATTCATCGGTATCGATTTCAAATGCTTTACCTTGACGATCTAAAGCGCTTACCTTAACGCCTTCATGACGATTTACCTTAGCGCGATACCCAGGAATCGATAAACAGCCCTCTTCACCTTGGTATTCACCACGAGATTCTACTATCTCAGGGTTAATCAATACCATTGGCTGATCACGCTCCTCAGAGAGATCGATGACCAAGATAGCATGCAAGCTACCAACTTGAGTTGCAGCCAACCCAATGCCATCGTCGGTGTCATACATAGTCTCAATCAAATCATCGATAAAGCCTTGTACAGACTCAATATCTGTTACCGGAACCGCTTTACGCTTAAGGCGCTCATCGGGGATCGTTAAAATGTCTAACACTGCCATATTATTATCACACTAGAAGTAAACTCAAAAATTCGCGCTATTATGACCGAATCAAGCGCAAAGGCAACTCCAGTAAGGATTTAAGTTAATTTTCTACCTCTATTTACTCTACGGCTTATTACACACCTAACCGAGCTAGCCTAAAACCCGCCCAATACTGGCTTGTTATCTACTGAACCAACCAGCTTCTATTTTGCACAATAACCTCCACTTTTTTGCAACATGTGGTAGCATGACTCAAAATGTATAAAATATACGGATAATAATATGACTCAAGCAGGACGCACTGCGCTGCCCCCTACATTCTTTGTAGCCAATACCATGGAGATCTTTGAACGCCTTGCTTGGTATGGCTTTTTTGCTCTCTCTTCGCTTTATATGACCTCACCACAAAATCAAGGCGGTCTAGGATTCTCCGAACAAGAGCGTGGCTTATTGCAGGGGATGATCCCCTTCTTCCTCTATCTATTTCCTGTTCTAACAGGCGCCCTCGCCGACCGCTATGGCTACCGCAAGATGTTCCTCGTTGCCTACGCCATCATGTGCCCAAGTTATTACTTATTAGGTCAAGTCGATACCTTTATGGGCTTCTTTGTCGCCTTTATGGGCGTTGCGGTTGGTGCCGCCTGCTTTAAACCTGTCGTCACCGGCACGGTGGCACGAACCACAGATGATACTAACCGCGGCTTAGGCTTCGGGATCTTCTATATGATGGTCAATATCGGCGGTTTCTTGGGCCCATTTATCGCAGGTTATGTTAGAGCGATAAGCTGGGACTGGGTATTTATCATGTCAGCCTTCTGGATTGCGGTTAACTTCATCCCAGCTTACTTCTTCTATAAAGAACCAACGGATCAGAGCCAACAGAAAGGAAAGCCTCTAAAAGCGGTATTCCAAGATATCCAGCAAGTATTAGGTAACGCACGCTTTGCTATTTTGTTCTTTGGTACCTTAATCATCTTAATGTCTTACGGTGCTAAATGGATCACGGGGGAAACCACATTAATCATCTACGCCGTTTGGTTTACATCTCATATCATCTGGGACAAATTAGCCTCATCTAGCAAGCAGGCCCCTTGGTATGCACAAAAGATAAGTCTAGGTAATAAACCCTTCGTTATTTACCTACTGATCCTCTCTGGTATGTGGATGGTCTACCAGCAGATTTTTATTACCTTGCCTATTTATATTCGTGACTTTGTCGATACCTCAGATCTCGTCTTGATGCTTGCAGGCTATCCTGATCTGCAGCAGTTTTTTGCTCCTGTCGATTTAAGTCTATTGCAATCAGAAATGACCCGGTTAAGCCACGAAGTCGCTGCTGGTACGCTAAATGTACAACAAGCTTACTTTGAATTGGTGCACACTAAGGTGATGGTGCCAACGGCAGAAATAAGCCAAGGCTTTGCTGCTATAACCCAAACACCAACAGCCGCAGCTCAGTATGCCCAAACATGGGCAAGCGAGTATCGCCAAGTTAATCCTGAGTACCTTATCGGACTTAACTTCCTATCAATTGTGGTAATGCAGTTGATGATTAGCCGCTTCGTTGAACGCTTCCAAGCCCTGCCAGTACTTGTTGGCGGCACAATTATTCTTGCCATCGGCACTGCCATTGGCGGTATTGCCCATGGCGCAATCATGGGCGGAGCCATGGTACTGACCTCAATTTTGGTATTCTCAATCGGTGAAATGGTGGCCTCACCTAAGAGCCAAGAATATGTCGCAAGCTTTGCGCCTAATGATAAAAAAGCCATGTTTATGGGCTACTACTTCGTCTCTTCGGCGATAGGCTTCTTACTAGCCGGCCCTCTATCTGGTTACCTCTATGCAGAAGTAGCCAAAGGTGCAGGTCGTCCAGATATGATGTGGTACATCATTGGTGGCTTTGGTCTATTAACCGCGTTTGGTCTGGTTATGTTCCACAAATTTGGTACCACGCCACAAGCGGATGACGATACCGATGTGACACTTGCTCAAGCAAGCTAAGCACAAAATAGACTTGTGGGAGGTAATCCTAGTCTATTGAAATAGGTCTATTGATAATAGGCCCCTTAAAACCAGACGTAGAAAATAGCCCGCGTAAGTAAACTTACACGGGCTATTTTTTGCTCTGAGATTCAATTATGAACGTTAGGAGCATAGAATTAATACTAGAAGTTAAAATTGCGAGCGTATTGCAAACACCCACTGTGTGTCTTCATTTTCAAAACTCTCTAGTTTTTCCCAGTCATACTGATAACGCACGAGCCAAGACCACTGTGGGTTAATTTGGTAACCAAGTGCAAGCCAGCTTTGTGCCTCATAACGCTCTACCCCATCGATACCCAAATTACCCTGAGCATAGAACTCACTGTACCAATGCTCAGACAACGGCTTGAGTACTGTCATATTCACATTCGCAGCAGTACTATCTGTGTAAGACTTAACGGCCAAGTGATTCACTGCAATTTCGGTAAAGACCTGAGTCGAAAACCAACCTTGATGCTCAGTCATCAAACCTAGCTGAAATTTATAATAACTCGCATTTCCATGTGGAGAGCCTGTTTTAGCATGTTGCACTGAAGCTCTCACATTTAGCTGATCCGTCGAATATAAATAGCCCATGTGCCACTTGTCGCCACCTAAATTAGTATTGGCGGAAAACTTTTGATGACTAGTCGCAAAACTGCCCCCAAGCTTAAAAACATCGCCATCGAAGCCAACATAAAGCGAATCATTTAAATTAAGGGGATCGGCAATATGCCTGAAATCATTAGCATAAGTAGGCAAAGAGATAGCAGAAAGTAATAAAAGAGAGCCTACAGAAGCTGTGAACGCCTTTACTGACATTATATATACCGTTAAAAAGCGCTATTATTACTTTAGCGCCAAACTTCAGCAAGAGGTTTCACCTTATATTACAAGCAGATAACACATACACACAAATAACAGCAGCAAACCAACAAGTGTTGCCGTCAATGCTGAATGGCGAATACAAACAAGCCTAAGAGTTGATTTTACCTATGTTAAAACCTACCGTAATAAAAGGAAATGAGCACCATGCAAGCGAGTAGTAAACCTTCACCCATGGCACAAATATGGCACATAGTGTCTATGATCCCTCAAGGTAAGGTCTATTCTTACGGTAAGGTGGCCGACTTAGCAGGCCTACCCGGCCGGGCACGTCTGGTCTCAAAAGCATTACGCGCCGCTCCACCTGAGATGGCACTTCCATGGCACAGAGTGATCAATAGCCAAGGGAAAATATCCTTCGCTGAACATACGCCGCCCTTTATAGAGCAGATGCAATGTTTACGGGCAGAAGGCGTTATAGTGAACCGTGGCAGAATTAAGCTGTCAGACTATGAATGGCAACCCGATATCGCAACGTTAGTGCTTTCCCTGCCATATTAGAAAGCAAATAAGGAGGTAAATTTGCCTAGAAAGATACCGACTCTATTCGCTATTAGCCTGTTAGCAGCAAGCGGAACAACGCTTGCCGACACCACAGTGCTAACGCCCCATACTGCCGAGTATCAAGTTTATTACGGCAGCATAGAGCTTGGGCGTGCTCGCTATATTCTTGAGGCTCCACAGGGCAATTTTTTTCAGTATCGTTTCGATAGCGATGTTGGACTATTAATGCTGTCCGACAAGCGTCACATCCTTAGCGAATTTACCTTAGAAGATGCTAATCAGCTGGTGCCTATGCGCTACTCCGTCGAACGCACAGGTACAGGCCCGAGTTTTCGGGAGCAAGCCGCCTTTGCTAAAGGGCAGAATGTGGTTCACAGCCGCTATAAAGATGAGCGCGCTAAGTTCCCCTACGACAATCAACTATTTGATCCATTGATGGTCCAACTGCAATTTAGACTCGATATGCAAGCCCATAAAGATGAGCTGCATTACACCATGGTAAAAGAGGGAGAAGTCGATGACTACGCCTTTAAAATCGTGGGGAAGGAACGAGTTAATATAGAAAGTGGCAGTTATCAAACCGTCAAATTTGAAGTTGTACGTGATAGTAAAAAACGCCAAACCTTCTTTTGGATGGCGCCAGATCTCAGTTATCTGCCAATACGGTTAACCCATTTTGAAAAAGGCAGTAAGCAGCTGGATATCAAGCTTCTTAATTATCGTTTTGGACCGAGTGATGAAAAGTTACAACCAACAACTGAGCAGGCGCTTGTCGATGATAAGGCTAGCAACGAGGAAGGCTGACTTTACTAACCATAAACATGCCAATAAAAAAGCTCGCTAGGTTTAACCTTGCGAGCTTTTTATTTTCTAGCAATTATTTAGCTCTGTGATGAACTCACCAACTCACCTTTTTTAAACAGCTTCCACTCACCTGGTGTAAGCACATTCCACTGTTCATTATTGGTGAGCGGTCGCGTGGCAATCACTGTGACCACATCATTAGGTGTCGTCTCTTTATCAAAATCGATTACCACATCGGTATCAATCAATTTAGCCTTGCCGAAAGGAGCACGGCGAGTGATGTAACAAAGGTTATTACTACAATAACTCATTAAATGCTCACCATCACTTAAGATCATATTGAACACGCCTAAGGCGCGAATTTCATCTGCGAGGGTCGATATGTATTGATAAACAGTTAACCTATCATCGGGAGCTTGATCACCAAACTTCTCTACCACTTGATCCATGATCCAGCAAAAAGCCATTTCACTATCTGTATCTCCAACCGCAGTAAAACGCTTGGACACAAACTTGTCTTCATAATCACTCAACTGGCCATTGTGGGCATAAGTCCAATATTGCCCCCAAAGCTCCCGTGTAAACGGATGAGTATTCTCAAGAGAGACACAACCACGGTTGGCTTGACGAATATGGCTTACTACCACTTCGCTCTTTATCGGATAAGATTTAATTAACTGGGCAATATGAGATTCGCTGCTAGGACGAGCATCCTTAAAAGTGCGATTGCCCTTACCTTCGTAGAAAGTGATCCCCCAACCGTCGACATGAGGCCCAGTGACTCCGCCCCTTTGTGCTAATCCAGTAAAACTAAATACTATATCAGTCGGTACATTGGCGCTCATGGCCAGCAACTCGCACATTAATCTCTATCCCATTCAATCTACTACATCATTAATAACGCCATTCTAACCACTTGATAGCCATTGTGGAATGCTGACTGCGTACAAATAAATTAAACATTTGTTTGAAAACTACTTGTATTAAAATTAACGAACGTTTAAATTTTATGAAACACAGGTCTGACCACAGGCTATAATTGTGAGATAGAACTCAAAATAAGTGTCTTTAGGTTAACTATAGCTCACACATAAAAGGAGAATTACAGTGACTACCCTACTTTGGATCATGGCGTTGATTTTTACCATAGGCGCTTTAGCTTATCTAAGAGTCTCTCTTTTAACCGCCACCTTAGGCACCGCGGTTGTATTAGCAATCGGAACCGGCGCCGCGAGCTTAAGCCCATTACTCTGGGTAGTATTTCTTGCCATTGCCCTGCCTCTTAATATCAGCTCATTCAGACAGAACGTCATCACTCGACCCCTTCTTAAGATGTACCGTGGCATTATGCCGGAGATGTCTTCAACAGAAAAAGAAGCCATCGAAGCGGGAACCACATGGTGGGAAGCAGACCTATTTGCAGGTAAGCCCGATTGGAGCAAACTTCATAACTATCCAAAAGCTAGCCTAAGTGCCGAAGAGCAAGCTTTCCTCGACGGTCCTGTTGAAGAAGTTTGTCGCATGCTAAACCAACATCAAGTTTCTCATGAGTTAGGTGATTTACCAGAAGAAATCTGGCAATACCTTAAAGATCATGGCTTCTTTGCGATGATCATTAAAAAGAAATATGGCGGCTTAGAGTATTCAGCTTATGCACAATCACGTGTATTGCAAAAACTTGCAGGTCTAAGCAGCGAGCTTGCCTCAACGGTTGGTGTTCCTAACTCATTAGGCCCTGGTGAACTACTGCAGCATTATGGCACCAAAGCTCAGCAAGACCATTACCTGCCCCGTCTTGCTCAAGGTCTAGAAGTCCCTTGCTTTGCATTAACTAGCCCAGAAGCTGGCAGCGATGCAGGCGCTATTCCTGATTTCGGTATCGTGTGTAAAGGCGAATGGGAAGGCGAAGAAGTACTGGGTATGAAACTAACCTGGAACAAGCGTTATATTACCCTTGCGCCAGTAGCTACAGTACTTGGCCTTGCATTTAAGCTTCGCGATCCAGACCAATTACTTGGCAATCAAGAAGATTTAGGCATTACCTGTGCACTTATTCCTACCGACATTGAAGGTGTTGAAACTGGCCGCCGCCACTTCCCACTAAACTGTATGTTCCAAAATGGTCCTACTCGCGGTAATGAAGTGTTTGTACCACTGAGCTTCATTATTGGTGGCGTTGAAATGGCTGGCCAAGGCTGGAGAATGCTGGTTGAGTGCCTATCGGTTGGACGTGGTATTACTTTGCCGTCAAACTCTGCCGGTGGTATTAAAACTGCAGCCGTTGCAACGGGGGCTTACGCCCGCATTCGCCGCCAGTTCAAGCTACCTATCGGTAAACTTGAAGGCATCGAAGAGCCGATGGCTCGCATTGGTGGTAACGCTTATCTTATGGATGCGGTAACCACACTGACTACAACGGGTATCGACCTTGGTGAAAAGCCATCGGTTATCTCAGCGATTGTGAAATTTCATCTCACTGACAGAATGCAACGATGTGTCATTGACGCCATGGACATTCACGGTGGTAAAGGGGTGTGTTTAGGCCCAAATAACTATCTTGGTCGTGGTTATCAGGCAGCGCCTATTGCAATTACGGTTGAGGGGGCAAACATTCTCACTCGCTCGATGATTATCTATGGTCAAGGTGCTATTCGCTGCCATCCGTATGTATTAGCCGAAATGGAATCGGCGTTCGATCCAGATGCAAACAAGGGCCTACGTGATTTTGATGCGGCTATCTTTGGGCATATCGGATTTACCACCAGCAACCTAGTACGTAGCTTGTGGATGGGTCTAACGTCTAGCCGTTTCTCTAATGCGCCATACTCGGATAAGACGAAGCGTTACTATCAGCAGATGAACCGGTTCAGTGCAAACTTGGCGTTACTATCAGATCTAGCAATGGCAACATTAGGTGGTAACCTTAAGCGCAAAGAACGGATCTCAGCACGTCTTGGCGACTTACTCAGCCAGCTTTATTTAGCATCGGCAACCCTTAAGCGCTACGAAGATGAAGGCCGACTCACCGAAGATCTACCATTAGTACAGTGGGCAGTTGAAGACTCACTCTACAAATTACAATCATCTTTAGATGATCTACTCGACAACTTCCCCATGGGTTTAGGTATTGGACTACGCGCAGTGATCTTCCCATTCGGTCGTCCACTTAAGCGCCCAAGTGATGTGCTTGACCATAAGGTCGCTAAGATCATGCAAACCCCTTGTGCAAGCCGCGACCGCCTTGGTAAAGGCCAGTTCTGGACGCCAACAGAGCATAATGCTGTGGGTATTCAAGAGCAGACCTTTAAGGATATCTTGGCATCAGAACCTATCTACGACAAAGTCTGTAAGGCCGCAGGTAAACGCCTACCCTTTATGTGGTTAGATAAAATAGCTGCAGAAGGTAAAGAGCTTGGTGTGCTAAGTGAAGAAGAAGTCGCATTACTTGAACGAGCCGAAATTGGCCGTATGAAGTCAATCAACGTCGATGACTTTGATCCTGAAGAGCTAAAAGCTCGCACGCTTGAGTACACAAAAGAGGTGCAAGCAGCTTAATTACTGAGCAGAAGCACGCAGTAAAAGGCTTAAGTATTCACTTAAGCCTTTTTTATTTTTCATTCGTAATCAGCTTTCAACTAATCCAGTACTAAAACTAAGCTCTAAAACAACTAAGTACTAAAACAACTAAGAGCTTAACGGCTAGCAAACATTAAGCGGCCAACTCAATTGCTTGCTCACGTAAATAATCCATTCCCGCTAAAAAACCACTAAACATTTTTAGCGCAATAAATTGGCCAGCCTCGGTGGTAAAATAGCTATCCCCTTGCTTAATTAGCGCGCCAGAAGCTAATAGGTAAGTGAGTTCGACAGGAAAGGCTTGCCACAAGCTCTTACCCGTATGGGCTTTAAACAGCGCGTTATCTAAGCAGCCTTTCCCCATCATTATCATTAAATGATGCTGATTTATCGATTTTACGCTAAGTAATTTATGATGACTTGTACCTACGCCGCCTTGATTAATCAATTGAATATATTTATCAATACTAAAGCTTGATATCTGAAATTGCTCGCCAAAGCGACCAAACGCACCCGATCCCACACCAAAGCAGTTTTCACCATCTAACACGTATTTGTTCTCAACAGCTTGGCCGAAATTACGGCTGTAAGTCCATGGGAACTCCATCATATAGCGATCTGACATCACCTGCTTAACGGCCAAAAACTGTGGAAAAAGATCTTTAGGCTCGCCCGCTAAACATTGAGACTTTTTACGACTCTTACCTATCCCTAGCGTCAACGGGTAGGTGGTTATTTGGTCGGGTTCCAATTGGATCAACCGCTTAATATCCGTCACGACACTATCGGGAGTCTGGCCTTTAAACCCGTACATTAAGTCCACATTAACCGTAGGAAACAGTTCGATGCCGCGTCTAATATCAATTTCTTGTTCATCACCTGAACCGAACTTTTCAAACCGGCTACTGGCTTTTAATATTCTATCGTCAAAGCTCTGTAAACCAATAGACATTCGATCTACTAAGCCATTAAGTACTTCAGGATGACCCGTTCTAAAGTAGCTAGGGTCAGTCTCACAAGAAATTTCACGCACTGTGGTTAAGCTTTTAATTAACTCGATGGTCTTAACTAACTCATCTTCTAGTATCGTCGTTGTACCGCCACCAATGTATACCCGGTTAAAACGAAGACCGCTCTCAATCACGTGGCGTATTTCTTTTCGTAAAGCCTGGAAATATTCGAGCGCTTTTTGTTGGTTATATTTAATTTTATGAAATGAGCAGAAGCGGCAAAGTGTATGGCAAAAAGGAATATGAATATAAAGGGTTTCAATATGTTGCTCTTGGGTAAAAGCTACTGATGACAGCGAGGCTGGAAGCACTGTAGCATCCGCTAAGCTAAGCGAATGCGTAATTGTATGCTGCATAACAAAATCCAGGCTTTGTGTTGCTAAACTTAAACGTAGATCGGCAAATGACATAACTCACCTTGTGATGCTGAGTTTACCTAAACCTCAGGTAAGTGATTACCTAATACCTTACTCCTTGATTACATTAAAAAGTGTGTTACAAAGCCGATGTTTAATGATAAAGCTCCCCTCTTGCACTAAGCCCGTCACAGAACAAAGCATTGAGCTCAGACAACCCCTGTAAACAAACTCTAAACACAAAATACAGGGGCGTGGTATTAATCCTCACTCTCGTAACGTTGATTTTCTACATTTTAAAACCCCATACAGACCTTTGGCCAGTCTAAAGGCATCGGCTTTTCGAAAATGACAGAGGATCAACAACTCGATGTAGTGATCGCTTTTGCGAGGCAGGATCCTCAGCCTCTTACCATCAAGCAGGTGAAACTACACCATAGACTCAGTTATTATCGTTAGCGATTGCAGTTGCTGCTCCAATAATAGCCCCGCCCACTATGACACCAGTCAAGAAATTATCATTGTTATTTCTCCACTGGTCATGGCGGTTATCATGCAGAGCATGACGGATTTCGCGGCGCGCTTCGCGTTTTTCTCTGGCGACCTCTCGGTAACCCTCACGAATTTCACGTTTGGCACATTTGCGGGTCTTGCAACGTAATACTTCACGGGCTGCTTCGCGCTTTTCACGGTTAACTTCGCGGATCCCCTCACGGATCTCTTTGCGTACTTCGTAGCGGCCAGCATTGGCATCAAAGCTCCCTAGACCGGCAACCAGCAATACTGTCAGGGCGAGTGTCAGGTCTTGTTTCATTTTTTGCCTCTCGTGTCTTGATGAAATGCTGCGGCACGTTTTTCAAAGTTTGCTAACGCTTGTTTGCACTCCTGCACATTGAGTTCTATATTGGTGCCGTAACCAAAGCTAGCGGCATAGAGAAACGCTCGGTCACCACCCAGAGTGCGACTGATTTCGCTATTGATATTCATTGCCTCGGTTTCTAATTGTGCGCGTTGTTCTGCGGCCACACAGCCAAGAGCTAAGCCTGTCTGATAGCCGAAATTCTTCAGTCCTGTATCAATTTTCTCTTCTTTTAATAAAATTTCCTGCTGAGGTTCGTCAGCCCAGACTGGTGTTGTCAGTGTCGTTATCGCGACGAGTAACAATGTATTTGAGGTGCGACGCATAAATCTCTCCAGGTCCCCAACTTTTGATTAATTCCACTTAGTGAAGTTTGCACTTCACTATAAGTGAGTCAGTTTCAGTGATTATTCGCTGATGGTGCTAGTAGGCCTGTGTGAAGATGAACGCAAGCTGAACGCTGACCGTAGGGCTGGCACTGCAGCAACGACAAGGGGTTGATTAGATTGACTGTTATAATTAATCACAGCGACAAATACCTGAGTGTCGACATAGAAAAACACTGGCAGATAGCCAGTGCTTTAGTTTCATCGCCCAGTAAAAAAATCGCCACAAACCATCGTTAATCAAAAGCATAGCCAAACAGGATGGCGACGATTAATAGTTCAAAGATCAATACTGCTCTTGAAATCAGTAAGGGAGGTCCATCTCTGATGGCTAAAGAGAACAAAAGCCCATGGCTCCTGTCCTCTTTTTATTTTACTGTACCAATGAATAGAAGATTGCCGAGATTGAAACTAATCCGATAATCACTACAAAAACATTACTGATGGTACCTGAGTATTGCTTCATCGCTGGTACTTTCATGATGGCGTACATAGGCATGATAAACAACAGCAGAGCGATGATTGGTCCACCTAAGCTTTCAATCATTCCCAAAATATTGGGGTTGATAGTTGCTACAGCCCAAGTGGTCAGTAGCATAAAACCTGCAGTAACACGATTCAGAGTAACAGGGTTGACCTCTTTGCCCTTACCGCGTGCAGCCTTGATGATTAAACCATTAAAGCCTTCACTCGCCCCGATATAGTGGCCAAAGAATGACTTAGTGATAGCGATGATCGCAACAATTGGCGCAACATAAGCGATAATCGGCGTATCAAAATGGTTCGCTAGATAAGTTAATATCGAAACATTTTGCGCTTTAGCCTCAGCTAGATTGGCAGGCGATAGGCTAAACACACAACTAAACACGAAAAACATCACTGTTACAACCATAAGAATATGGCTAAAAGCTAAGATCCGTGAACACTGTTTTTCAGCATCATCACCGTGAAATTTTCTACGATCGACCGCAAAGGAGGAGATAACCGGAGAGTGGTTAAATGAAAATACCATCACAGGCAGTATCAACCACAAAGCCATTAAAATGGTACTTATTCCACCTTCTGCAGGCATCACATTGCTAAATATTGACGTGTTCCAGTAAGGGATCAGGTAAACAGAGAGCAGCAGAAGCACGGCAACGAACGGGAAAACCAGTATACTCATCGCTTTGATAATTAACTGTTCACCTAAACGAACTACGGCAATCAAGCCAATAATCAAGATTAAGGCCAATGTTGCACGGTTAGGCGGAGTCATGCCCAGCTGATGTTGCATAAAGCTTTCAACAGTATTGGTAAGTGCAACACTGTAGACGAGTAAAATCGGGTAAATAGCAAAGAAATAGAGTAAGGTGATGACCTTACCCATGCCTACACCAAAATGCTCCTCTACCACTTCGGTGATCCCTGCTTCTGGGTTTGATCCCGATAACACAAAACGTGTTAAGCCGCGATGAGCGAAGAAGGTCATTGGCAGTGCCAGTAGAGCCATAAGAATGAGCGGGACCAAGCCACCTTGCGCCGCATTAATTGGCAGGAAAAGGGTGCCAGCCCCCACTGCCGTACCATAAAGCCCCAATACCCATAGAGTATCGCTCTTGTTCCAGCTTGATTTTACCTTGAGTTGTGCCGAGGTATTTTCAGTTTTGTTAATTACAGAGTCCATTATGGACATCTCCTTAGACGGTTCTTATATGACCTTTTAAGGGTTCTGTTTTCATACCTAACTTCACATCACGTAGCCGCTGAAAATATCAACCAAAGCAACATCGACAACATAAGATAGGGAGTTTAACTTCAAAACCTGAATGAAAAACTAGCAGAGCCCCACAAAGGCCGCGCAGTATAGGGGAGAGATTTGGGGATAAATGTGATTTCAGACAAACTTATTTAGGTTTTACAAATTTAAGAAGCTGATCGTTGCTTTTTCAAGCAACCAAAGAAAGAGTCAACTGCAGCCACGCCAATTTCTGCTTGTTATAACTGACATAGACTTAACAGAGCTGCTAATTGGAGGAAGTGAAAATCTATACAGGCACAGAACAACCCAATAGACAAGAACCGTACTTAGGGTAAGACTCACTCTCATAAGTAAAAGATCCACCTTCTGAAGAAGGTGGCTTTGCCCATCTGTTATAAAGCAGACTCCCTAAAAGGGAGCTTTCCTACCGTGCGTTAACAAGACGCCGTAAATATATCCCTATAGGCTCTACTAAATCATCCCTGATTTAGAAGCTTGTACCGCACTATTAGCAAAGCTCAAGTATCACTTGAGTTAATAAGCTATATTTAAATGAACTTATAAGCCGTGTATCGCATGGATGCGATAAGCGAGCCTCCATGGACACTTTCTCTTCAAACAAAAGTCGGCGTGCTTATAAGTCGTTAAACATTGCCTTACTCCGCAATGCCATTGAACGTACTTCAGGCAGAGCCTAATTAATGATAACGGCCCCTACTGAAGTAGGTGGTTTAGGGCTGAAAACAAAATGAGCACACACCTCACGCGTACCCTACACTTAATTTATTACGGACAATGACGGTAAATTACATGGATTTAAGTGATATTTCGATAAGAGCAAGATTACTTGCTAGTAATATTATTATTTGTAGCATCCTGATTGTATTCAATATTGTTGTATACAAATCAATATCAACCATGGAAACAACTTCACACTGGGTAGACCACACTGAAGAGGTAATAGCTCTAACCAATGGTCTCGTCAACTCAATGGTTAATCAAGAAACAGGAATTAGAGGGTATGCCATAACTGGAGAAAATGAATACCTAGAGCCCTATTTATCAGGCAAGGAAGACTTTCAAACATTTTTTAATGCTGCAAAATTGTTAACCTCAGACAACCCTTCTCAGCAAGTACGCTATGATGACGTTGCAAAGCAATCAAAGCTATGGGGTGAGTATGCCGAATCCATTATTTCGCTGCGTAAAAATATCCGAAGTGGTGAACAAATTAATACACAGCTTAAGGAATTAATTAATTCAGGTATCGGCAAGCAACAAATGGATAACATAAGGCTTGAGTTAAATAAGCTTGGATCTTCAAATTTAAATATCACAGTACTAAATGCCATGGTTAATATGGAGACAGGTTTACGCGGCTTTTTACTCAACCGTCAAGAAACTTATCTTGAACCATATCAAACTGGAAAAAACGTGATAGACCAACAAAACTCCAATATCAAGGAAACTAGACTCGCAGAGTCTATTGATTCATGGATTAATGACTACGCCCAACAAGCGATTACATTAACTCGTCAATCAACTCAGTTCAAATCAATGTCAGATCTCTATGCTGTGCTAGACAAGAAGCAGGGGAAAGTATACATGGATGAATTGCGTTCGAAAGTAACTGGCATCATTGATGTTGAGCTTAGTTTGATGGAACAAAGAAAAGCCGAATCAGCAAGTGCGGCAACTATGGCAACAAGGGTCATCATATGGGGTTGCATTATAGTCATTCTACTTGTCTTTGTATTTTCTCATATCACATCAGTAAGTATCATTAACCCCATCCAACAAGCCGTAGCCTATGCAAAACAATTAGCCGCAGGTAATTTAAATATTAATGTTGGACAACAAGGTAAGAGTGAATCAGGCGTACTGCTATTAGCAATCCAAACTGTTTCAAATAATCTGAAGGACATGATCGGACACATTGCACAAACCAGTAGTAAACTCAATGACGCTTCAACGTACCTAAACTCAGTGCTTGATAAGACAGGCTCTGGCGCAAAAGATCAGCTAGATAAAACTGAGCAAATAACAGATGCCATGCAACAGTTATCGCTTGCCGTACAGGAGGTCTCGCAAAATACCGTAAATGCTTCGCATGTCGCGACGAAAGCTGTTGATGAAGCCGAGGCTGGCTATGGAGTTATCCAAAATACCATCGGACATATTGGTGATTTAAATGATGAGATTAAACGAACGTCCTTAAAAATTACTAGTCTTGCAGAAGAGACAAACAATATCGGTAAGATTCTCGACGTAATTGGTGGCGTTGCTGAGCAAACTAATTTATTGGCACTAAACGCTGCGATAGAAGCTGCTCGGGCGGGTGAACAAGGGCGAGGATTTGCAGTTGTCGCTGACGAAGTGCGTGTGCTAGCTCAAAGAACACAAGAATCGACTACTGAAATACATTCTTTAATTGAAAGTATTCAAAGTGGTACAAAAGATGTTGTTAATAGTATGCAGCAAAGTACTGGCTTATTAACAGCAAGCATCGACTCAGCAAGTCATTCAGGTGGGACATTTTCAGAAATTACGCGATCCATCACCAAAATTAATGACATGAATACGCAAAGCGCTAGCGCAACAGAGCAGCAAAGCGTTGCAACTGAACAAGTTAATACTAGTATGTTGGCAGTCAATAGCATCTCTCAAGAAAATTACACTTTAATGATGGACTCAGTTAGGTCGTGTGAAGACCTAACAAACCTGTCAAATTCATTAAATGCTACTGTTAAGCAATTCAAGATGTAACCAGAAATACTGACTTAATTAAAGTATGTAAATTAAGTCAGTATTCATCGCTAGCTAGGGTTAACCATGGCTATAGCCAAATTGAACTCGGTTAAAATTAGCCCCCTATCTCAAAGTGGCTAACTCTCTATTAATCAAATTGATTTGTAAGGCCTAGTTAGGTTAATACAATTTCACTAGGCTAGTGTTACTCGAAATAGCAACTGACTATGGCTATTCTCGACTGGATAACCTGGAACATGCTTTTTTACTAATGCAATAACATCGACAATAATTAGCTGGATGAACATCAATCCCCCCACTAAGCCTACAGCTAAGATTGTTGCGTGATATTCACTAAAGTACTCCATTTTCGGATCTCCATATCAAAAATGTTAACGAGCGAACACAGCCAAGAGTTTTATCCCCTTATCCATTAGTTAGCTAAATGCCATCAATACTCACCTTAAAGAACTTAACCTTATCCGATAATTGATTGAACTTCCAAGGCGGATCTATGACCGAAATATTCCTTACCCCAAACTTAGCTAAGTCTTCCAACGAGTAATACCATCCTACATAGTCCTCAGCCTGATGAACCTTCTGGTAGTTAGGATTTTGCCCAAGATAAGTTATTTCTTGATCGACACCGATTACATTAAAAAAGTGTTTTTCTCTTAATGTCGTCGCTGCAATATACTGCTCGAAGCTTGCTCTTGCTGAACTTTGTGAGGCTTCGGGCAAACTTTTTAAATACTCTTTAGTAGCCTCAAGCATACCCGTTGTACCGCCGTGAAAGCCGATCACAGCGTGGTTCGAAATACGATGAGTGATAGATGAAGAAAAGACATAATTGGCGCAGGAAGATATACAGTAGTCGATGACTTCAACTCCGATGTTATGTTTAAAGATGAACTCCCCCAAATCCATTCCATTATTGACTTCGCCACCTTTACTTTTTATCGATATCCATTTTATCAAGTCAGTATGTTCTTCAAAGAGCAAAAAAGCGGCTTGATTGGCATCTTCTGTTAATGCTCCCTCGTAATAGATTGTATCTTTTTTAAGGCTGACCTTAGTCAATTCATCTGCTTTGACTATAAATGGAACGCTCAGCAATAACATGGCTAACACTATAAATCTATTCACGCAGTCTCCCTGTGGCAATTGACAGTTTGCTTCCCCAGAGTCTAGGATAAGCCCCAACCATATTAACTTGAATTCAACATACCAATGTAAGCTATTGATGTAAAGCGACTAATCCAAGGTGTTTATTGGATCAACATGAGTCAACGTGATAGTGATGAAGCCATCAAATAAAGTAAAATAGCGGTAATGATGTCGTATTTCTGTAAGGTTTGATCCACATACCACACTAACAGAATTAGATTCGGCCTTCACAGGAAGACCGAATTAACTCAATAAATCAACTCTACATCGATAGATGCCTGACTAAATCGACCACACTCACTTGTCACTCAGGTGCCTTGCTGACAGCCAGATTCTCATCAGCTATAACAGTCGAACTTGTCTCCCCAGTGTCAGGATGGTTGTCACTGTTACAGTCTAACTTGATTGCATCCACGGGGATTAAGCTGATTAACTCGACTCCTATCGGTATCTCAAGTTCACCGCTAATCAACCTCACCTTCCCCTCTTGCAGGTAAATAAGCGGGATGGCAGCTTCTGCATACTGCTTCATAAACATAGCGTAATTGAAGTTCTCAGTGAGACGGGTGCTTTTAATGGTTGCCCCCTTTGCCATTAAGCTTGCGAGCTTAGAGTAAGAGACATCATCACCAAATAAACTTAAGCGTTCCAAGTAAGACTCAGATAATTGATGCCTTGCACTTGAGATTTCACCATTATTGAGTCCAAAAACTTTTTTACTACCAAATACATCTTGAAAATAGAAAGTTACGAGAGGATTAAGCTGCCTATATGGCGACATCACCAGAACTCGACCTATTCCCGCCATATTCATATGATTCTCGGCGTGTTCCGATGCTGGATTACCGAAATATACTGGAATGCTATCCATACGGGCTAAGCGAACATTATCCCAGTTATTATCGGCAAGCAGCACAGTGACCCCCTTTGACTGCAATGTTTTAGCCAGTGCTCGTGGAAACTTGGATGCACCGAAAATTAATAACCCTTGAGAGGAGTCTGCGGTAACGCCGAGTACCTTAGCCCACCTCCCCGCAGTTAAGCTTTGGATCACTACAGTACCAATAATAATGAGGAAGACTAAAGGTACGATAAGCTCCGCGCCTTTAATGCCGATAGCTTCCAATTTAATGGCAAATAAGGATGACACGGCCGCTGCGACAATACCTCGTGGTGCGACCCAGCTTAAAAACCATTTATCCCCCTTTGAAAGCGAGGTACCGATGCCACAACACCAGATACTTAAGGGACGTGCAATTAACATCACCACCGCGAGTAGTGCTAAGCCTTCCCAGCCTAGGCTTAACAGCGCATCGGCATTGAGTCTTGCCGCAAGTAATATAAACAACGCAGAAATAAGTAATACCGTCAGGGTCTCTTTAAACTCGAGAATATCGGCAATATCCACGCCTTTCATGTTCGCCAGCCAAATGCCCATCACGGTCACCGAGAGCAAACCGGCTTCTTCTTGTAATAGGTTTGAGCCAACGAAAACCGCTAGCATTAGGGTGAGAACAGCCGTATTACGCAAATAGTGTGGCAATAGATTATTACGCAAAACGAGGCCAACTAAATAGCCACTTATCACACCAAAGCCAAGACCAACGGCCAACATGGCACTTAAAGCATGCAGAACATGTGTGGTTGGGTCGGCCGCAACCGCGATATATTCAAACACCAACACGGCAAGCAGCGCACCTATTGGGTCGATGACTATCCCTTCCCAGCGCAATATACTCGCAAGTTCAGTTTTTGGTCTTACACTTCGAAGCATAGGCACAATAACAGTCGGACCAGTTACCACGACCAAGGCACCAAATAAAAGCGCCATTGACCATTCGAAATCGAGTAGATAGAAGGTGCCGACCGTAATACAGGCCCAAGTGATCACAGTGCCGAGTGTCACCAAGCGGGTCACCATAACACCGTGCTCTTTTATTTCTTTGAAGTTAAGGGTTAATGCACCTTCAAAAAGAATGACCGCAACACCAAGAGAGATGATAGGGAACAACAAGTCGCCAAAAATAACATCTGGCTGTAAGAAACCAAGACCTGGTCCAAGCAGGAGGCCGCATAGTAACAGGGGTAAAATGGCAGGTAGTCTCAATTTCCACCCTATCCACTGACAAAACAACGATAACACACCTAGCAAAGCAAGCATCGCAGTGATCTGCTCCAGCATAGCCTATTTCCTTATCTGATCGTTTCTATTGAAACGATGTTTGTTAAAACATGCAGTTGAGTGTAAAAACTATAGTCAAACCTGAGTAAAATACGATAACGCTAAGAAAAGTAAATCAATATTATCGTTAAATAATCTAGGTGGGTAAGAATGCAGCAAGGCAGAGGTGCTAGGTGCTAGGTGCTAGGTGCTAGGTGCTAGGTGCTAGGTGCTAGGTGCTAGGTGCTAGGTGCTAGGTGCTAGGTGCTAGGTGCTAGGTGCTAGGTGCTAGGTGCTAGGTGCTAGGTGCTAGGTGCTAGGTGCTAGGTGCTAGGTGCTAGGTGCTAGGTAAATAGAAAAGCGGACAAACTATAGAATTAAAAGCAGTAAAACGAAAAAAACCTTACAACGCTGTAGAAGCTTTCGTTTTTATGTTTGCGGAGCGGATTGGCTTGGATTACTGCCGAACCCACGAACGAAACGTGACATGCTAACTCATTTCAACAATGTTGCTAGACTAAAACAACCAAACCAGCAAAAACAACAAAACGAAAAAAGCCCTTACATTGCTGTAAGGGCTTTCGTCTTTGTGTTGGCGGAGCGGACGGGACTCGAACCCGCGACCCCCGGCGTGACAGGCCGGTATTCTAACCAACTGAACTACCGCTCCAAAACTTTTCTAGAAACCATTAATTCTGATTTCTAAAGTCATTGCTATGTCACTAACATGACTTACGACTAACTAAACTAGCTAGCTTTTACTAAATTGGCGGAGCGGACGGGACTCGAACCCGCGACCCCCGGCGTGACAGGCCGGTATTCTAACCAACTGAACTACCGCTCCAAAACTTTTCTAGAAACCATTAATTCTGATTTCTAAAGTCATTGCTATGTCACTAACATGACTTACGACTAACTAAACTAGCTAGCTTTTACTAAATTGGCGGAGCGGACGGGACTCGAACCCGCGACCCCCGGCGTGACAGGCCGGTATTCTAACCAACTGAACTACCGCTCCAAAACTTTACTAGAAATCAATCGTGTCAATTTCCAATGTTACTCGTTATGTCACTAACAAATAACTAAAATTTAGTACTTGATTGGCGGAGCGGACGGGACTCGAACCCGCGACCCCCGGCGTGACAGGCCGGTATTCTAACCAACTGAACTACCGCTCCACATCAAGTGCGGTGAATAATACGTAGAGTGAGGTAGTCCGTCAATAGGTTTTTCATAAGATTTTAACTGACTAATCGAAAAATAAACAATTCGTTTTTTCCTTAGACGATTTAGCAAGAAACACTAGCTTTTTCCAAGCTGATTATCGGTATCTTCTGGCATGGTAAGATCGATTTGGTCCAACTCAAGCAAAACTTTCTCTTTACGGATCTCTTTTTCCAGTCGAGCCTCTGTCGCAGCTAATGCTTTTTTAAGATTACTACGCTTACGAATAAACAATAAAACCAATACACCAACCACTATCAGAACAATATTGATTAAAACTATCAGTAAAATCGCTTCTTCTTTAGCTGCCTGCTCCTGTACCTTGGCTATCGCTTCGGCTCTGGCTGCAAGCTCTTCTTCACTAGGTGGTGGCTCAGGAGGTTCAATCAGATTAAAAAATAGTTCTGGTAGGCTTAAATAGATCTCTCTTCCATCAAGGGTTGTGCTCATCGCGCTAATTTTCAGATCGTAACTTCCAAAGTCTATGACTCTAGGTAGACTGAACTGACTTTGCTTTTCGGTGAAATTCGCGATTGAGACAGGAATAACCTTACCCGTAGGCCCCATAATTTCGGCCTCTAAATGAGTCTGCTCCAATAACAGTACTTCATCGTCTATCTCAACATCCAATGTCCAGAGCCCGAGATTAGGAGTTTCAGTGGGGAGCAACTTCACGTCAATTGGGCGTTGAGACAACCTAAAGTCTTGTGTGTACTCTCGCTCTAACACCGTATTTTTCGCCTGAACTTGCAAGGCGTAATCTCCCCAGGGCTGCTCCAAATCTAAATCACTGGTAAATATGCCGTCATCTGGTTTCTCATCGAGTGCCTCACCGTTATCTCGATAAGCACCTACGATTACGGTTCCCGCAGCGTAGTTTTCATCTGCGGTATTATTCTTGCTAATAAAACGTGCAGTCCAATTCATCATAAAATCTAGACCAGGTAGGCGAACTTTCTGCTCATCTCCTAATAATCTGGCTGTTAATTTAAGACGTTCCCCTTGGAACAGAGGTTGAGGGATGGCATCGACCTCGATTGTCAGTATCGAGACCTTTTCAATAACAGAGCCCTGCACCACTTGTCCAAGCAACTGCCAAGGACCTGGCATCGGCTTTTTAATGGTGATCATGTCACCCGTTAGGCCCTCCATCCAAGTGACTTTATCTTCTGGGTGACGATTCACATACCATTTACTGCCATCTGGACGCACAATCACCACAGGACCACTGCCGTACTCTCTGTGGATGAGCAGTGTCATAGAATCGACCATGTGGTCGATTCTAAACCGATTTTTCAGTTCCGAGGCATGATTAGAGAGCACGACATTGGCGAATGTTGCCGCGCTCAGTGAGCAATAGCAGAGTAAGAAAGCAGTAAACAGTTTAACTCTTCTAACCATATTGGGACTCATAAAGTGACATTTATCCGCGCCAGAGGCATTGTCCTGATTTTGCGACTAAGTCTAATCGCTCTTCGTGTCTAATCAGTTCATCGGCCGATGCGGCGATCACTTTAAGTTTTGTTCTATCAGCGCTTAAACGTTGGATACCACCGCCCTCTTGTCCTGCTTTTTCGCTTGAAAGGTTAAATTTAGTCTGACCACCCGTCATTAACAGGTATACGTCAGCCAAAATCTCAGCATCGAGTAATGCGCCGTGAAGATCACGGGCAGAGTTATCGATACCGTAGCGCTTACATAGTGCATCCAAGTTGTTCTTTTGGCCTGGATGTAAATGCTTAGCGATGGCTAACGAATCAAGGATTTGGCAGATGTCAGCAGTTTTTGGACCTAGCGGCTGCAACATTGAAAATTCGTGATCCATAAAGCTAACGTCGAAGTTAGCGTTATGTGCCACAATTTCTGCCCCATCGATAAACTCGATAAAGCTTTGGGCTACTTCATGGAACTTTGGCTTGTCTGCAACAAACTCATTGGTAATACCATGGACCGCGATAGCCTCTTCATCGATAGGCTGTTGCGGATTAATGTATTCATGATAATGACGACCCGTTAAACGGCGGTTCACCACTTCGACACAACCAATTTCAATAATTCGATGGCCTAAATAAATTGGGCCACTCGATTGGTTCATACCTGTGGTTTCGGTATCGAGAATAATTTGCCGCTTGGCACTTGAAACAATATTCATATGAATTTATACATTTCTCAGTTAAATTTTTTGGGTATACTCGCCCGCAATTATAGCTATGGTAGCAACTTGATGACTGGACTGAAACAGATCTCTATCTATACCGACGGTTCTTGCCTAGGAAATCCGGGCCCTGGCGGTTATGGCATCGTTTTAAAGTACAAAAAACGCACCAAAGAACTGGCCGATGGTTTTGCCCTCACCACCAATAATCGTATGGAGATGCTTGCGCCGATTATAGCCCTCGAAGCGCTAAAAGTGCCATGCGAGGTCATATTAACCAGCGATAGCCAATATATGCGTCAAGGGATCACCCAGTGGATCCATGGTTGGAAACGTAAAGGGTGGATGACTTCAACAAACCAGCCCGTGAAAAATGTCGATCTTTGGAAGCGTTTAGATACAGTATCACAACGCCACCAAGTTGAATGGCGCTGGGTAAAAGGCCACGCAGGACATAGCGAGAACGAACGCTGTGACGATCTTGCGCGCCAAGCTGCAGAGGCTAAGCCCACACAAGAAGATAACGGGTACCTAGCTCAGCAAAAACAAGACTAATAATAAACTCGGCCTAGAACCTGTCACGCTGGCTGGTTCTAAGCTTTATCTTTAGAACTTATCTTTGGAACATTAGTGCTCCGTATTAAGAAAAGTTCGGCAAAAATCAATAAAGGCTAAACCCACCGGGGTAAAGTGGCGGCTCTTATGATGGATTCGATAAAACTGTCGCTCTAATCCTAACCCTTCAACTTCGATGACTGACAACTCTTTACGGATCAGTTCTTTCTCAAGAGTTAGCTCAGATAACACCCCAAGCCCTGCTCCCTGCTTTACCGCTTGTTTAATCGCATCCGGAGTCGAAAATCGGAACTTTTCTTGTGGTTGCATATCCAGAGCATTCGCCGCACTGACAAAACAATCTCGAGTGCCAGAACCCTCTTCTCGCATCACCCAGGGCATGCCGCTGAGCTCACTCGGCGCAACAGTTTTACCCGCGAGCGGGTGCGCAGGATGACAAAAAACCAACAACTTGTCTCTGTGCCACGCTTCGACGGCAATACGACTGTCGAGACATTGCCCCTCAATAAAACCCATCTCACTTCTAAACTCTAAAACCGAATTAATGACCTTTTGGCTATTTTCGATATCGACATTCACCAAGGTATTAGTGTACTGCTGACAAAATGCAACCGCCGACTTTGCTAACAGATAATTACCTATCGTAGAGCTAGCGCTAACGTTGAGGTTACCGCCAAGCTCGGTGCCGGCTGGCGAAAAAGCATGTTCAATTTGATCAATCTTTTGCAGTGCTTGGGTAGCTAAAGGTAACAGTAGACTCCCTTGAGAGTTTAACCGTAAGCGATTACCAATACGTTCAAATAAACGCGCATCCAGTTGCTTCTCTAATTCTGACAATGCCATAGAGGTGGCTGGAGACGATAAACTCAACATCTCGGCCGCCTTTGCAACTTGCCCGCTGCGAGCTACCGCTTCAAAAACGGCTAGCTGTTTTAATGTAATACGCATTAAGTCTCTTAATATTTATCTGAAGATTTTGGCGCATGGCCTGCACGACTCGCACTGGGCGCCGTCGACCAACTTGGCCGCTTAACTTTACGTTTTAGTTGTATTGGGGTCAGAGGGCTCTCTAATTTCTTCGCCACCAAGACATATACGCTACCAGTACTGGGCAACCAAGACTTAAGCGCATGAGACCAAATATTGTCTGTTTTCATTTCTTTAAGCAGATGATGATGTAATAAACGCTCATCGGCAACCACTTGATACCCCAGTAGACCTAGCCAGTCTTTTACCCGTGAGGGCATAAAAAAACGACCGCACCATGGAATATCTTGCTGATGGCTAGGCAGGATTTTCCCCATAAACATAGGGCTGAGAGGGTTAAATCCGGTTATCACCAAGTGACCACCAGAAATGAGCACTCTATCGACTTCACGCAGTAAACGATAAGGGTCGGCTTCAAACTCGAGGAGGAAGTTCATCACTACCGCATCAATGCTGGTGTTTTGGATCGGTAACTGGCAGTAATCCCCCTCTATATTCGCCTGAGCCTCATCGAATAAAGAGTACTGTCGACTAATACCAACCCCAGTTTTTGCCATTTTATGACTCAAGGGGCCTAGATTAAGCATGAAATAACCAAAAATTCTTGGCCACCAAGGAGATAAAGCCTGCTCTACGCTTTGGCGTATAACGGGCCCATTCGGGAGTTCTGACCAATGATAAGGCTTTAACGGTAATTCAGACTGTGACAAATCAATCTCCAAAATCACTGACGTTCTACTTTAATAACGAAAGCGGTATACAAGCAATAGCTTTGCTCAGTAAACTAACTAAAGTGCTCAATTTATTTTGCTGGAGCGCTTAATTATATTAAATGAGAGAGTTTAGACATGTTACATATCACTCCATTAGCCGCGTTCAATGATAATTATATCTGGGTGTTCCAATCTCAGCAAAATACTGGTGCCGAAAGTAGTGGCATCTACGTCGTAGATCCTGGTGATGGCCAAGTTGTCATCGACTACTTAATCCAAACAGGACAGGCACTGCTAGGCATACTCATCACCCACCATCATCATGATCACACCGGTGGGATCGAACAGTTGATCCGTCGATTTGGTGCACAAATTGCCGTTTATGGACCGCAAAGCGAGAATATTATCGGTGTAAATCACCCTATCGTGGCAAACGGTGACATCTCCCTCACAAATGCAGGTTTAAATGCAAAAGTTATTCAGCTACCCGGCCATACCTTAGGTCATATCGCTTATTTAATCGAAGATGTTCTATTTTGTGGTGATACTCTGTTTAGTGCTGGCTGTGGTCGTATTTTTGAAGGCAGTGCCGAGCAGATGTACCAATCACTCAGTGAGCTAGGTCAGCTGCCTGACAATACCAAAGTTTGCTGTGCTCACGAATACACCATAGCGAATCTAGCATTTGCTAACAGGGTTGAGCCTAATAATGCAGCCCTCATAGATTACACAAAAAAAGCCCAAGCCCTTCGAGCTCAAAATCTGCCGACCTTGCCTTCATCAATTGGACAGGAAAAGGCGATTAACCCCTTTTTAAGAAGCGATAGTGAAGAAATTTGCCAATCTTTATCCATTCAATTCCAACAACCTATCAATAATCCATTGCAAAGCTTCTCACTTCTACGCCAATGGAAAGACAATTTCTAAAAAATAATCTACAATAGCCCGCTATTCTAGCGCCACTAGGCCAGATTTACTCTGGTTTTTTTGAGCCTAAATTAAGGACACTGATTTTAGATGCGCGTACCATTTTTATTTGTCGCAGGGGGTATTGCTCT
Organism: Shewanella pealeana ATCC 700345; assembly: GCF_000018285.1. NCBI lineage: Bacteria > Pseudomonadati > Pseudomonadota > Gammaproteobacteria > Alteromonadales > Shewanellaceae > Shewanella > Shewanella pealeana. The sequence goes on from NC_009901.1 coordinate 2,935,549, forward strand.
GTTGACAGGTTGTCAAACTTTAGACAACCAACAGACTTCGGAAGGGATCCCTGCCAAGCCAGTTGCAGTTGAGAAAGTCGCCCCTAAGCCTATTGAGCCAGAGATTGTTGAGGTCGTTGAAGTCACCGATATTTGGCAACGAATTCGTCTCAATATGCAGATGGAAGTCCCCGATGAAAAACTCGTTCGCCAATATCGCGACTGGTATATAAAACATCCTCAACATTTAGAGCGCGTATCTGAGCGAGCGACGCCATTTATGTATCTGATTGTAGATGAGATCGAGAAGCGTAATCTACCAATCGAGTTGGCTCTGCTACCCATTGTTGAGAGTGCTTTCGATCCTTTTGCCTACTCACATGGTGCAGCATCAGGCCTTTGGCAATTCACTTCGCCAATGGCACGTCACTTCGGCCTACAGATGAACTGGTGGTATGACGGTCGCAGAGATGTCCCCGCCGCCACGATTGCCGCTTTAGATATGCTTGAGTACCTTCATGGTAAAACGGGGCAAAATTGGTTATATGCCATTGCCGCCTACAATACAGGTGAAGGACGCGTGATTAACGCGGCTAAGCGCAACAAGAAAAAAGGATTATCGACTGATTTCTTTAGTTTAAATCTTCCAAGAGAAACTGAGCGCTATGTTCCTCAGTTACTTGCGTTAGCCGACGTGATCAAAAATGCCGATAAATATGGCATTAAACTGACCCCCATCAGCAATGAGCCACAAATTGAAGTCATCAATATTGGTAGTCAAATCGATTTAGCGCTTGCCGCTGACATTGCCAATATGACCACATCAGAGCTACACAAGTTAAACCCAGGTTTTAACCGTTGGGCCACGGCTCCTGATGGGCCACACAAACTTGTATTGCCCGTTGATAAAGCCGATGCCTTTAAACTGGCATTAAATGACACTAGCACAACCGATCGCCTCAACTGGGAACGCTATAAGATTGAGTCAGGCGACAGCTTAGGATTAATCGCAAAACGTTACCGCACTACGATTTCGGCATTGAAGGCAGTCAATGATATCAATGGCAACACCATTGTTGCCGGAAAGTACCTGTTGATCCCCGTTGCAGCGAAGAACCTTGATGAATACCTGTTGTCAGCCGATCAACGTCTAGCGCGTCAACAAAATAAAGCCCGTGGTGCCAGTAAAATTACCTATAAGGTCAGATCCGGTGATTCTCTGTGGAAAATTGCCAAGCAGCACAAGGTGAAAACGGCCCAACTTGCCAGCTGGAATAGCATGGCACCTAAAGATCCGCTGCAGATTGGCCAGAAGCTCGTCATCTGGTCTGGTACCGTATCTAACAAGAGTGGCTTAAGCGAAGTGATGCGTACCGTAAATTATAAGGTCCGTAATGGTGACTCTTTGGCTCGCATCGCCAATAAGTTCAATGTCAGCGTTAGCGACCTCGTTCGTTGGAACTCACTCGAAAAGAGCAAGTATATTCAACCCGGTCAAATGCTTAAGCTGTATGTTGATATGACAAAAGTCAGAACATAAGTTGAACCCATTAAAAAAGGCGACCTTAGGTCGCCTTTTTTATAGCTATGACTTGGTTAACCAGTTAGTAGCTGTATATTACAGGAAGCATGGCTGGCACTTGAGATTCAGTCGCACGTCCGGCGAAGATCGCCTCAAGGCTATAACCTTTACCTATCTTCATTGCGACGTTCGCAGGGATTTCAAATTGTACTCGTTGAGTCTTACCCGCTGGCATCACTAGTTCACGAATTGCCTGAGTAAACATCATCTCATTTGACCAAGCCCAGACTCGGTTTCCTTGCGGATCGAATAACCATAAGTCTGCCGTCATTCCTGAAGGAAACATCAAAGGTACTCCATAAGGCTGATTATTTGTGTATTCCAGCGTAATATCAGCCTTGCTTTTCACCACAAGCTGAGCATCTAATAAGCCCTGACTCACAGATTTCCCCTCTTTAACCTCTCGCTGTTCATCCTTAGCACCTCCAACAATAGCAGCTGGGGCAACGACAACTGCCGCCAGATCTTGTTGAACACTCGCCGTGTTATTCGCAGTAGCGCTATCAAGATTTTTGGCCTCGGTTTGCTGACCAGAACAGCCCAGCAAAGCAACAGCGATTAAAGGCGGTAAAAGTGTCTTAACCATTAAAGGCCTCCAAATTTCTTAAATAAGCTGTCTTTTAGCTTATTGGTTTCATCTTTAAGTTTTGAGTCCAGTAATGCTTTAGTGTCTAACGCAAATTTTGGCTCTGACATAGTACCGCTAATGGCAAATGGGATCTCGACGCCATAAAGTGAATCGCGAGTGTCTCCGCCTTGCCCTTCAAGTGAACCAACCACAGATGTGGTTAACTTATAATCTAAAGCTTCACTGATAATGTTAGCCGTACCCGCCCCTTTTAAGCGAATAAGTGGTGAAGCCATATCCAGATCAGGATTTGTAACTACACCCTTAGCGACATTAAATGAGCCTGTCATGCTGGTAAAGTCTGTCTTCTTTTCAGTAGAGCCAGAACTTGCCGACAGATCGCCACCCAACTTAGCTTTTGCTTCACGGATCATCTGTGGAATATTAACGCCATGAATTGCACCATCAGTAATTTCAAACTGACCGTTTGCGATAAGGTTGCGCTTTAAGTTATCGGGGACTAGGCTACGCCCCTTACCCGCTACGTTAAAGTTAGCCTTACCATCGAGCAGATCTACTTCGGCCATATCGATTAGCAGTGCACGAATGTCCACGCCTGAAAGACGCTTATCAAACTGATAGTTAGCTACTTTTTCTCGGCCATCGAGTTTTGCAGTTGCATTGATTTTTCCGCCATATAGATCAGCTGATAATTGCTTAATATCGGCTACACCGCCTTTCAGCAGCAACTTCATCACCCAGTTTTGAGTCTTTAAGTTAGCCACTTTGACTGACTTGATCCGTACATCAACGTCAAGATTAACCGACTTCATCGCGGTTAAATCTGGCTCAATCGCTTTCGATGGCTTTGCTGTTGGCTTATCTTTTGGTTTATCTTGCTTAGCCGCCTCGCCCTCATGCTTTGGCAATAATGCATCAAGGTCGACATCTCCCACCTCAAGCTTAGCGACAACCTGAGGTACTTTACTACCGTACGCGATATCAAGCTTACCGTTGGCGTTGATATTGGCAGCACTAAAGCTTGAAAGCACTAGACTCAATGTTTGCTTATCTAATGCCACGACTAAAGAGGTGGTTAAATCAGCCTTTAAGCTACCATTGGGTATACCTTCACCAGTGACTTGATTATTAACGACGAAATCATTAATGGTAATAGTCTGAAGATCTTGAGCGACCTTTATCTGCCCTTCCCCTTGGCTAGTTACAGCCATATCAGGCATGGTGGCAGCAAATTCATACTTTAAAGGCGCAAACTCTCCCAACTGGAACCGACCTAAGGTTAACTCTTTTAAGGCAAAAACTTGTTCGCTTTGGCTTAAATGGTCAATATTAGTAATTTGAGTATTGGTAATTGCGATACCACCGATATCTAGCCGTGCTAGCGTGGCATGACTCGAAGCCGTGTTTTGTGTCGCGCCTTTTGAGACGCTCTTCTTGTCCGCGTTACCCGCTAAGCCATCGAAACTGTTTCGCCCATCCTTTTGCGTTTCCAGCATCAAGGTCAAGCCATCAAGGTTTAGCTGAGATATCTCCACCTCTTTCTTTAATAGCGGCATTAATGCAACTTCGGCAACGACTTGGTTCACCGACACCATGGATGCATTTTTAAAACCTTCTGGATTTGAAAGTGTGATCTTCCCCAACTCTATCCCCAAGCTAGGAAAAAATGTCCACGATAAGTCACTACCAATAGCCAACTCACGGCCCGTTTGCTTTTTCACCAGCTCGACGATTTGCGGCTTGAAGTCATTAGGGTCAAAAATCACGGTGACATATAGCACCAAGGCGAGGACTAATCCTAAGAGCGTTATAAAAAACCATTTTAAAAATTTCATAGCAGATCCCATCTGTTATCACTAAAAGACTTTTATAAAAATCATATAATGAGCCTTTATAAAGCGTCTAATTTGAAGAAATAATTATAAATTGAGTACCGAAATATCTAGCGCTTCATTCGATATAGCCACTCCGTTACCGTCGGCATAGATAAATGATTGAGGTGAAATAATAACGCCGTATATTTCTACAGCAATGTTAACTTCACCAATACCCTTTTTCACTGTTTTGATTGGGTTAGCACCAATAGCTTGAATTCCGAGGTTAATCGTTTTCAATGTACCGACATCTCGCACACAGCCTAAAATGACCACTCCTTGCCAGCCGTTATCCGCAGCATTTTGGGCTATCATATCGCCTAATAGCGCGCAATCCATCCCTCCTTGGCCGTCAACAACTAAGACTTTACCTCGACCGTCTTGCGCGAGTAACTCTTTGACTTTTGAATTGTCTCGATAGCATTTTACAGTGACGACTTCACCCCAAAAGCACTCCTGTTTACCATAAGAAATGAACATAGGGGGGAGTAATATGAGTTTGTCGCCATAAGTGTCGAATAAATCGGGTAACAGATCTAGCATCAAGCCTCCATGCATAGGTAGAAGTAACACATCTGCCTAGATTGACAGGTAAGGAGTCGAAACCCAAGTATTAACACAGAAATTTACGATAATTTATGTCATCTAGACTTTTCCACGAACAAAATACAAACTATAATATTAATCAATGTCTCAAACAAACTCCTCTGTTAGTTAACCGTAGGTAAAAATGAACACTAATATCGAATTAGAAAGTGCTCTCGCAGCACTTGACCAATATGGTTATGATAAAAAACATTCCAGTGATTTAGAGCAAGCTCGTAATAAAGCCCAGATGTTAAAATATATCGACTCACTAGACTTTAGCCTTCGTCGGTTATTAATCTTACAAGAAGCGGTTAATGAGCAAGTCGAAAAAGAAAAGAAGCTAATCGCTCAGAAAGAAAGTATTCAAACCTATAAAACAAAAATCATTAATCTTTCACGTCAATTTAATCTTTCCTACGATGAAGTTGTTCAGATAATGAAACAACAAGAAAACGGTTAAAAAACAACAACCTCATGCATGTGTTATAGCTAAACGCAATAGCTTATAACTTTAGTTGTTAACTTTAAATTACGGATTAATAAGTGACTAAATAAGCCTTTAAGTTTTTTAATATCATCTAACTGCAGATTTATAGCCTATGGATGGGCTAAACTATCAAAATATATAAACATCCGCGCAACGACTACAGCAAACGAATGATGCCCATTCGATAACAAATTGATTTAAACACTAAAGCGAGACTTAGCGGCAGCTCAAAGTGTTCCGCCCAGCCCCTTCTCACCTACTTACTTACTATAAACAACGTTTTACCAAAAATCTTATTGCTGGTTCTGAATGACTCGCCACCTGATGGTGTAATGAGTTATTTACTCTCGTTCTCTTCTTGATTCTAGTCTTAAAGAGTAGACTAACGGGAATAATTTTTATTTGTCATTGTCGATGAGAACAGCATTCAAAATATAAATAGAGTTTAAATATGCAATTAGTCTCCCAACTTAGCCGCCCTTACCTCCCCCCACTTACTTTACTGCTCTTACTTTAAAGGAATGCTGAAATACTTTGAAAATATCCGTTTCCAACTTCTAATTTTTTTAAGTCTAACTCCGAGTACCATACTAAAAAAAAGTAAGTACAAGCTAGGTTCAATAATTTCAGATTTAACAGACCAATAAAAGTGTACAGGAACTAAGACCGCGATAAGATATATAAAATTATGGAGTCTTTGCCAACGTTTTCCCATTTTTCGTCTAACTGCGTTAAACGAAGTAATAGCTAACGCAAATAACAAGATATAAGCTGTCGCGCCGACAAGTATGTAAGGACGCTTTACTACTTCTTCAAAAAATAGTGACCACGCAAACAGTAGATCCAAGCTAAAAAAAGCCAACACATGCAAACTCGCATAGGTAAACACATACAATCCCACTAAGCGCCGAGTTTGCAATAATAGCCCTAGTTTAAATTTCTTGGCCAAGGGTGATATCAGCAAAGTTGCCGCTAACGCGTTAAGCGCTCCGGTACCAGTAAAGTGGATAATATACTGCACAGGATCTCCGCCCGCATTATCACTCAACACCTTGAGGACTAAGTAAACTATTGGGCTTAATCCAATGAGGTGAAATGATGCTTTTAGCCAAAACAAATGACGGCTAGTCGAGCCCATGAAAACCTCCTTCGAACGTTTTCTTAAATACCAGTGTCACCACTTTAATAGAATCGTTTCAGATCTATGCCGCTATAGAGACTAGCAACTGACTCGCCATAGCCATTAAAAGGCAGTGTTGGGATCCTTTTGGCGGAAAATAATCCCCCCTGCGAGATTCTTCGCTCCGAAGCCTGAGACCACCTTGGATGATCCACCGAGGGGTTAACATTGGCAAAAAAACCATATTCATTTGGGGCAAGTTGATTCCAAGATGTGGCAGGCTGTTTATCGGTCAAGCGAATACGCACTACCGACTTAATACTCTTAAAACCGTACTTCCAAGGGACGACCAATCGAATAGGTGCGCCATTTTGCGGTGGCAATGTTTTGCCATATAGTCCAACCGACATGAAAGTTAAATCATTCATCGCTTCGGCTAAGGTTAACCCCTCTACATAAGGGTAATTGATCCCCCCTCCCACATATGGATTCTTCTGCCCCGGCATCTGCTCGGGATCGTACAAGGTTTCAAAAGCCACGTATTTTGCTCTGCTGTTTACCCCTACTTTTTTAAGCAGCGACGCCAGAGAGAAACCAACCCAAGGGATCACCATAGACCAAGCTTCTACGCAACGAAAATTATAGGTACGCTCCTCTAACGGAAACAGACTAAGCAAATCGTCATAATCCAGTGTCATCGGCGTATCGACTTCACCATCAATAATCAACTTCCAGGGATCGACTTTTAGCTCCTGAGCATTATCTTGGGGATCTGTCTTACTGGTGCCAAATTCAAAGAAGTTATTGTGAGAGATAATCTTCGATTCAGGGGTTAGCTCACCATAGAGTAAATGATCATACTCAGTTTGTTTTTCAAAGGGTAACGCCTTGGTGGCAAAAGCCGCTTTTTGCTTATCACTTGAGAATAGATCGAGTATTCCAGCATTAGCATGGGAAGACAGTAGCGCTCCGGCACCAACAAAGCCTAATTGTTTCAAGATTTGCCTACGGTCTTGATAGATCTCTTCAGGGGTGATATCGCCCTCTTTATATTTGTTCCATGCTACTGCTTTTCTTATATTCATTCGCTAACACCACCCTAGGCTGTGGACTAATCCATTTCACTTAACTAATCAGACCGACAAAACAATAAAAAGGTTTCACCCTTTTCCTATTACATCTCATTAACAGCTGCCTATGTCTGCAGCACTTACTTAACCAATCGCTTGGTTAAGCTTGCAGTGTCTAAACTGCCGTGACACCCTAAGGCTTCATTTATCATGTTAAGAGCCTTCTCACATGCCATTAGAGTTAGCCTTCTCCACCCCACAAATTGTCGTTATTGCCGCTATAGCCTTTCTATCAATGCTAATTGGCGCTCTATTTAATCAAAAAAAGACCCGTAGTCGATGGGAGCAAGCACGAAGCCAGCTAACCGAGGAGATGGAACAAACAAAGCTAGAACTTAATGAAGATATTCTTGAACTTAAAGAAACAATTCATCAAAAAGAATTAGTGATAGATCAATATCAAGACAAACTAGAGTTTCGTTTAGAGCAATTAGGCAAAGCCCAAGCCCAAGCCGAGCGCACCCTTGAGCTTGAACAGTCACTGGCGGATAACCAACGCAAACAGATGGAAACGCAACTGGCATTGTCAAAGTCTAACGCCATGCAACAAACGCTTACTGCCAGTTTCGAAGCCAAGCAACAAGCGCTCAATGACAAGATCCAGCTACTGGAAGATTCTGAGGTTCGCCTTAATGCCCAGTTTGAAAATTTAGCCACTAAAATTTTCGAATCAAGAAGTGAAAAACTGCAAACCCAGAATAATCAACAATTAGATAGTGTACTGGCCCCTTTCAAACAGCAACTTGAGGGTTTTAGAGCACAGGTTCAAGCTTCATACTCACATGAGCAGACACAGCGAAGTGCACTTAAACACCAACTCGACTCATTAACTGAACTTAATTTAAAGATGAGCCAAGATGCTGTTAACCTGACTAAGGCGCTCAAGGGTGACAACAAGCAGCAAGGTAACTGGGGTGAAGTCATTCTTGAACGAGTCTTGCAAGAAAGCGGCCTAAGAGAAGGTCACGAATACGATACTCAGACCGATCTCAAAAATGAAATAGGTAAGCGCTTTAAACCCGATGTAATTGTTCACCTACCAGAAAATAAAGATGTGGTTATCGACGCCAAGATGTCACTCGTGGCTTACGAGAGATACTTCAACAGCGACGATGAAGCCGTACGAGCCCAGGCGATTAAAGAACATATTATCTCGGTACGCGGTCATATTAAGGGCTTAAGCCAAAAAGATTACCAAAAGCTGCATGGTTTAAAGAGCTTAGATTACGTATTGATGTTTATCCCACTTGAGCCTGCGTTTCTTTTGGCACTCGAGCATGATCCTAGCCTGGTCAACTATGCTCTCGAGAGCAATATTATGCTCGTCAGCCCAACCAATTTATTGGTGGCTCTACGAACCATTAACAATATCTGGCGCTACGAATACCAAAATCAAAATGCGCAGTTAATTGCCAAGCAGGCCGGAAGGATCTACGACAAGTTATGCGGATATCTTGACGACATGGAAAAACTTGGTCGTGCAATTGAGTCGGCGGATAAAAACTTCAGCAACGCCATGAGTAAGTTATCGACGGGTAAAGGGAACGTCATCCGTCAAGCGCACCAGATGCAGCAACTTGGAGTAGAAACCAGTAAAAAAGTGGATGCCCAACTTCTAGATAAAGCGCTAAGCTTATCTGGTGATGATTTTCATCATGATGAATTGACTTTAGATACCGAAAAAATTTCTTAATAGGGACTTTTAGGAGGATAGTTACCAATGCACAAGCAGTTGAGTCGCATTTTAATCGGGGTAATCGCAGTATTTGCATCCTCCTCTGCTGTTGCTTCCTCGTTTACTCAAGAGCAGCAGCAATATTTAGACGCCAGAACCGCACTAAAGAAAAAGCAATTAGATCGTTACCAATCTCTTAGGGGTGAGCTGGATGATTATCCTCTCACCATCTACCTTGATTTTCATAACAATGTTAACGACATTGTAAATCTTCCCGCGAAACAGGCCAAACAAGCATTTGCTGTTTTTGAGGGCAGCCCGCTGTATAACACCGCTCGCTACCGCTACCTAAAGCGCAGTGGCAGTGAAAAACGCTGGAAGGACTTCCTAGCCGTCAGTCCAGACAAGCCAAATAATGTCGCCCTACAGTGTTACTTTTACCGTGCACAATTACAGCAAGGTAATCAACAACTCGCTTTTGATGGCGCCGAATCACTATGGCTTTATGGGCGTTCTCGACCAAAAGAGTGCGACCCGTTATTTAAAGAGTGGCAAAAAGCTGGCCTTCGGACCCAAGAGTTAATTTGGTCACGTATGCTACTCAGTTTCGAGCAGGGACAATATGGACTGCTCTCTTACCTTTCTCGCCAATTGACCAGCAATAAAGGCGATGCGAAACGATTACTCGCGGTGTATAAAGATCCCCGCAGTCTTCGTCATAAATCAAAATTCAGCGGCTCGGCAAAAATCAATGCCACGATTGTGGATCTGGGTTTAAGAAAATTAGCTAAGAAAGATTTAAAACGAGCAGTCAAACTGTTTGCCACTTATCAAAAGGCAGACCGTTTCAGTGATTACCAAGGAAGAAAACTCAGTCGCTACCTAGTCAGAAGAGCGCTGATTTATCAAGTACCCGAGTTGCAAAGCTATGTTGATACCATTTTGCCCCTGCTCGATAGCGATGACTTAGTCGAAATGCGTCTACGCTGGGCCCTGAGAGATAATGATCAAAAAAGTTTTAACCAATTCTTACCCCAGCTAAGCGAGCAAAAACAAAATACAGCCCGCTGGCAATACTGGCGAGCCTCTGTTTTGGCTGATGAAAATACTGACACAAGCCTACAGCAATCAAAAGCATTGTTTGAAAAGCTCAGTCACAAACGTAATTTTTATGGTTATCTAGCCGCGGCTAAACTTAAGCAGCCCTACAAGTTGCAGCACCAAGCGACGAAAAGCGATAAAGGCTTACAACCTAGTTTATTCACAGACAAAGGACTTGCCCGAGTACAGGAATTACTCGCTATCGACAAACAATCGGATGCCAGAGCCGAATGGGTGATGTTGCTTAATCGGCACAATAAGCAGATGCAAAAAGAGTATGCGGTCTATGCCGTTGAGCAAAAGTGGCACAGTTTAGGGGTTCAGGCCAGCATACAAGCTCAGCTTTGGAACGACATGGATATGCGTTTTCCTTATGCTGCACAAGAGTCTTTTAGTCGAGCCAGTAAGAAGTACGCCGTGGATATCGATGAGATCCGCGCTATTTCTCGCCGAGAAAGTGCCTACTACCCCAATGCAACATCGGGAGTCGGAGCTAGAGGGTATATGCAGTTAATGCCAGCGACGGCAAAACAAACAGCCAAGAAAGCCAAACTGCCTTATAAAGGCACTAAAAGCCTATACGATGCCAAGCTCAATATCGCTTTAGGCAGCGCCTATTACGGTGGTTTACTCAAGCAATTTGATCATAATCGAGTTCTGGCTACCGCTTCTTATAATGCCGGGCCTCATCGTATAAATCGCTGGTTAAAAAGAACTGACGGTAAACTCGATGTGGTGAGTTTTATCGAGTCAATTCCCTACCGAGAAACAAGGGAATACGTGCAAGCGGTATTGAGCTATCGAGTTATTTACCAAGTTAAACAAGGAAAAGCACCTGAGCTACTCTCAGAGCAAGAGTTAGAATTTAACTATTAACCTCATAAGTTCAGCGAGCCATAACGACTGCCCCAATCGTTCTGGCTCGTAGTGACAATAGCCATACATTTGGTCGTACTGATGCGAAGTTATCAGATAGTTTCATCAATCTGCTTATTAAAGAGCAGATAGACGTAGCCCTAGATGATGTGGATGCGCCCCACTCCATGCTCTCAATTGAATTGATGAGCAAGATTAATGTCGATTTAGTACAAGGGAATTTATTTCGACCTCAGTTCATCCACATCCCCGGTCAAACAAGTGTAGACACACTACTGCAAACACAACTATTAGCTTAATAGCACTGGAAAGTGGGCTGAATTTCCACCATAGTAGGAAACAGAACGGATTTGTCTGCCCTTAAAAAATATCAACATTGTTTGCACAAGGAACTCTATGCACAATGACAATATTAACGCTGTTTTGCAGCAACTCGACACAGTACTACTCGGTAAGCCTCACCAAATTAAGCTAGCGCTGACCTGTATTTTAGCTAAGGGGCACCTGCTTATTGAAGATCTTCCCGGTATGGGGAAGACCAGTCTCTCTCAAGGTTTGGCGCAAACCTTAGGCCTGAGTTACCAAAGGATCCAGTTTACTAGCGACATGCTGCCAGCCGATATTCTTGGCGTTTCCATTTTCGATAAAGAACAGTCTCAATTTACATTTCATCCGGGTCCGATTTTTAGGCAGATGATCCTCGCCGATGAGATCAATCGTGCCAGCCCTAAGACCCAGAGTGCGTTACTAGAAGCGATGGCAGAGCAACAGATCACCGTAGATGGTAAGACCCTCCCATTACCGCAACCCTTTTTTGTCATCGCGACTCAAAATCCCTGTGAACAATCGGGCACATTTCCACTTCCAGAATCACAGCTTGACCGATTTATGATGCGGATAGCCATCGGCTACCCAGCGCCCAAGGCTGAACTGGCAATGTTAAAGGGGCAAGATAGCACTTCAAGTGAACGAGTCTTACCTCAATGCCTAACCCAGTTAACCTTGCAAGAGTTACAGACACTGACTCAAGAAGTCAGCGCGTCAGACTCTCTGCTGCAATATATTCTCGCCTTAGTTAACGCCTCTAGAGCTGAGTCTCAAGGCTCAGGACTCTCTCCAAGAGCCAGCAAGGCAATACTGCAAGCCGCGAAAGCTTGGGCGATGATCCATGGGAGAAAATATCTAGTCCCAGAAGACGTTCAAGCGATATTTCCCCATGTAGCAGAGCACAGAATTAGACAATTTTCTCATCAGCAAGGTGAGGCGCTATCGGCTAAAATTCTCAATAAAGTCAACCCAATACTTTAGTTATCCAGGCTAAACGTTTCTAGGCTGGGCCCCTTAAGCTGATTTAAACCAGCACTAGAGTGACAGGAGATTATGCAAAACCAGACTAAGATAAAAACCAAGCTCAACCGACAGTGGCAAACTTGGATCTCACGCCGATTACCCGCAAGAGAGCAGATAACCCTCAGTCACAAGAGTATTTTCATTTTACCAACAGGCTTTGGTCTGGCTTGGCTCGTCCTGCTGGTTGTATTGTTTTTGTTTGGCACCAACTACCAAAATAATCTGGTCATGGGGTTAAGCTTCTTGCTGTTAAGCATTTTCAACACCTGCATCATCTATAGCTATAAAAATCTCGCCGGATTAAGCCTCTCTAGCAGTAAAGCAAATAATACTGTTGCAGGCCAAGCTATCTATTTCCCGATCAATCTATCTTGTCCGAATCGAGCCTACGAAGTTCAGCTTAACTTTCAAAATCAACCTCTAGAAGTCGTCAAAAAAGTAAGCGAACACCAGACACAAGCATTGGTCACCTATAACAAAGCCCATCGCGGCATCAATCATCCAGGCCGAGTAAAAATCGAAACACGCTATCCTCTAGGGCTTTTTCGGGCTTGGTCACATATCGACCTCGCGCAGGCCCAGCTAGTCTATGCCGAGCCAGTTATCGACCCTAACCCAGTTTATTTAAATTCAGACCATACAAGCGAGCAGCAAGATACGGGTAAATATGTGGCAGGAATTGATGAGTATAAAGGTTTACGAGAATACGTTCTTGGCGAGTCATTAAAGCAGGTTGCCTGGAAACAATGGGCGCAGGGACGAGGCATGTTGACCAAAGAGTTCGAAGAGCCCCAAGGGGCACCTATGTGGTTATCATTAGATCCTAAGTCCAATGATATCGAACTGGCCTTGAGCCATCTTGCCTGGCATACCGAGCAACTAAGTGCTAAGAGACAAGTTTTTGGTTTAAAGATTGGTGGGAGTACTATCCACCCCTCTCATGGCGAGCACCACAGAAACAAGGTCCAGACGCAACTCGCCTTATATCCGAGTTCAAGCCCACACCCAAATCCAAGCCCAAAGTATGCCCCTAAGGCTGGCCTATGACACAGAAAGAGCGCCAGAGTATTTCCCGCCATACCTTGATGTGGCTACTACTTGCCAATATTGCCATTTTATCTCCGCTCTATGAGCAGGTCACGCTGTGGTCACTGGCAATTTGCACTATCTGCATCTTCTGGCGAATTGGCATCTATCTAGGCAGAGTCGCTAAACCGCCTAAATGGCTGGTGACTAGCTTAGCCTTTGCCGCGGCCGCAACTCTGGCAATGGTGGCTGGCCAAATTGGCGTGCTTACCGCCATGGTCAACCTGCTTATTTTAGGTTATGCACTCAAATACATAGAGATGCGGAATCGCCGAGATGTACGCGCCGTCGTGTTAGCGGGGTATTTTCTAATTGCGTTTACCTTTATTCACCAGCAAAGCCTGCTCTCTAGCCTACATCTCGTGATTGTTACCATGATTAATACCTGCGTGTTGATCAGCCTCTATCACGATGAAGGTAACTTCAAATACGCGGCAAAGTTAGGCGGTAAAATCATCCTACAAAGTATCCCCTTGGCAGTTATCTTATTTCTTGTTTTACCCCGACTGCCTCCGCTGTGGATGGTGCCCCCACAAAATGGCGCCCAAACAGGGCTTTCAGATAAAGTGAGCTTTGGTGATATTGGCCAGTTAACCCGCTCCAGTGCTTTAGCTTTTAGAGCTACTTTTACTGGTAATGCACCAAGTAACGACAAACTTTATTGGCGCGCCATTGTACTAGAAGACTATAACGGCAAAGATTGGACTCAAAACCCAAGTATTATCGAGGCGCAGTCATCGCCTAATAGAACCAGTCCGAGTAACAGGCCTTTTTCAAGTAACGAGCGGACTCGAGTCCAAGCAAATGTATCGACAATCGATTACCAAATAATCGCCGAGCAGAGCGCCCAGCACTGGCTATTTGGTTTAGATGTCGCAACCAGCCAAGATCGCGGCATAAAACGCCTAGCCGATTACAGCCTCTATGCCACTCGCCCCATAGATCAGAGACGCCTATATCAAGTCACCAGCTTTAACGAATCGATAATGGACAGCCAGCTCAGTGACAGCAGTAAAACAGTTAACCTCACGCTACCAACAGGGAGTAACCCAAAAACCCAAGCCTTGGCGGCGCAGTTTGCCACTCACTATCCCTCTGCTGAGCAAAGGCTTAACGCCATGATGCAGTACTTCGCTCAGCAGCCCTATTATTACACCTTACAACCTCCTAGAGTCGGTAAACAGCAAATCGATGATTTCCTGATTGAGAATAAGGCGGGATTTTGCGTTCATTACGCCAGTGCATTCGCCTTTATGGCGCGCGCAACGGGGATCCCTGCTCGGCTCGTCACGGGTTATCAAGGGGCGGAGTTCAATCCAAGTGCTGGGTATTACAGTATCTACCAATATATGGCTCACGCCTGGGTTGAAGCATGGCTGCCAAATCGAGGCTGGGTACGCTTCGATCCCACCGCAATGATCGCGCCGGAACGGGTCGAGCAAGGATTCGATGCGTTTTTTGACCCAGAATCCACCTACCTGATGGACAATCCTTTTAGTGCGCTTGCCTATCGTGATAACCCCTTTATAAACCAGATGCGAATGCAACTTGCCAGCGTCGACTATTTTTGGAGTGTTTGGGTTCTCGGCTTCAATGATCAAAAGCAACAAAGAGTATTGGAGGAGATCTTAGGCGAAGTGACCCAAACTAAACTCACCATATTTATCCTTATTAGCCTTTGTGTCATAGGCTTGGCCATCGCCTATAGCGCAGGGCTGGTGCAGTTTCACCGTTCAAGTGATAAGCACCTTAATGCCTATTACTCTGTGTGCAAAATGCTACGTCAAAGAGGGCTTGCTAGAGCCCACCACGAAGGCCCACTCGATTACAATCAGCGGGTGGCAGCGGCCTTTCCTGACATAGCCGAAGACTTTAACAAGTTAACCCACTACTTCATCACCATTCAGTATCAAAACCTCAGTAAGCGCAGCCATAAAAGCTTCTCTCGATTACTTATCAAGCAATCGAGATGGCTAAAAATCAATATCGTTAAACAGAGATTGGCACTTAATAAAACAAACACATAGAATGGTTTAATCTGGCAGCCTCCCTGCCCATTCGACTGCATCGTTGTTAAAGGACCGCCATGCTATATCTAGTGCAATCAAACCAAATGGAAGCGTTATCTAAGCTTTTAGCTAATGAATTACGCACGCCATTGCCTAACAGCCCATTATTAATGCCAGAGCATATTTTGGTGCAGAGTCCGGGCATGTCTACCTGGTTAAGATTAGAGATAGCAAGACAAAATAACATCGCTGCCGGCCTTGAGTTTCCACTGCCATCAAGTTTCATCTGGCAGTTGTGTCATACCCTATTAGAAGATGTGCCTAAAGAGAACGCCTTCACTAAGGCGGCAATGACTTGGAAGCTGATGGAGCTGCTGCCCACACTTATCGACGATGAAGATTTTGCCCCACTGGCAAATTACCTCAACAATGGTAACGCTAGCCAAGAAAGTGTTGTCAAACCCGCTGACTCTGACGATACCCTAGCTGACTCGTTCTCATTAAGTGGTGATAGCGAAGAGACACAAGAGAGTGAAGACCAAGGTGAGAGCGAGCAAAATCCACTTAAGCTATATCAGCTCTGTGGCCAAATTGCCGATATTTTCGACCAATATCTTGTGTACCGCCCTGATTGGATCAGCGCCTGGGAGGCGAACGAGCCTACCTTGCCGCCTAAAGGCGATAAGCTTAGCCCTGCTCAAGCCTGGCAGCCCATTCTCTGGCGCGCGCTCATCGATTTTAATGCCAACACCTTAGGAAAAAGTCGCTATCACCGCGCTAACTTACACCAAGCACTGTTTGATGCTCTCGATGATCCTAATACTAGCCTAGAGGCGCTACCTAGGCGCTTATTCGTGTTTGGGATCTCCTCAATGGCGCCACAAACACTCGATGTCTTGCATTATTTAGCCAAGCGCATCGACGTGATAATGCTCAATTTGAGTCCCTGTCAGCACTATTGGGGGGATATTGTCGATCCGCGTCTGCGCGCACGTATGGCGCTGCAATACGCCGATAAACACAAATTGGAAGTAGAATGGGAAGATAAACTTGAAGTGGGTAACCCACTGCTTGCCAACAATGGCAAGATGGGCCGTGAGCTGCTCGACTTGCTGTTAGAGCTGCCCGAGGAGCATACCGCATTCGATCTTGATTACTATCAAGCGCCTAGTACCCAAACCATGCTAAATGGTGTGCAATATGACATCTTAGAGCTGACCACACGAGGCCAGAGTCTAGGGCCCGATGCCGCGCTGTACTTAAGCTTAGATGGAAGACGAGTCATTACTGATTCCGATGACTCGATCACGGTTCGCAGCTGTCACAGCCCGCTACGTGAAGTTGAAACCCTACACGACCATCTGCTAGAGATGTTATCTCGTCCTCTCACAGATGAACAACTTGCAAATGGTGAAACACCGCTGGCGCCAAAAGATATCGTGATCATGATGCCTGATGTCGCGGCTTATGCTCCCTATATTGACGCGGTCTTTGGCGCAAAACAGGGCGGTCACTATATTCCCTATGCGATTGCCGATCGCGGCGCCGCTCAAGAATCGCCGCTTATCGCCAGTTTTCTACACCTATTAAAAATCAATCAGAGCCGCTTTGGCCTGACTGATATTATCAGCATTTTAGAGGTCCCAGCGGTGCTTCGCCGTTTCGAACTCGACGATGAGAGTCTCGCGGTAATAAAGCGCTGGTTAGATCAAGCCGGAGTTCGCTGGGGACGAGATGAGACCAGCCGCACTGAGTTTCAACTGCCCGCATTTGAACAAAACTCTTGGGCCTTTGGTATTAAACGCTTAATTTTAGGCTATAGCTTTAGCGATGACGCGCCACTTTATCAAGAGCGATTATCGGTGAATGGCGTAGAGGGACAAACGGCGCAGGCATTAGGTAAATTGCTCGACTTTATCGAAGCACTCGATCACGTGCATCACTCACTCGCTCAAGTCTGCAGCTTAAGTGAGCGCATGACGCAGCTCGAAGCTATCCTCGAAGATTTTTATGAAGTCGACGATGACGAGATTGTCCAGCGACAAGAGATCCGTGAGGCCATCGTTAAACTCAACGAGGAGCTTACCGAAGCAGGCCACACTACGCCTCTAACCATAGAGGTGATCCAGAATTGGTTTAACAGCCGCTTATCAGAATCTCGAGTAGGCCAGCGTTATCTTGCCGGTAGTGTTAACTTCTGCACCTTGATGCCTATGCGCTCTATTCCTTTTAAACTTGTGTGTTTATTAGGTATGAACGATGGCGTATATCCACGTGTTCAGCATCCCGTTGGCTTCGATCTTGTGGCGCAAATGGGGCCGAGAAAAGGTGACCGCTCGCGTCGATTAGACGACCGATATCTGTTTCTTGAGGCTATCCTATCGGCTCGCGAGCAGCTCTACATCAGCTATATCGGTAATAGTGAACGCGATGACTCAGAGCGGATCCCATCTATGTTGGTATCTGAGCTTATTGAGTATTGTCAGTTGGTTTATCTACCACATGATCTTGAACAACAAGCAAGCACTCATGAGCTTGAGGCCGATGGCAACGCATCACAGCAACTTATCGAAAAGATAGAGAAAGGCGTAGCAAAGCACCTGATCCGCAAGCAGCCTCTACAACCCTTTGATCCGCGACTTTATAGCGCACAAAACAGCCTAAAGAGCCAAGATAGTGCCGCTCCTAAACTACAACAAAGCTACTCCGCTCAGTGGTGTCCGCAGGGCGCTCAGTCAAGCGATACCTTTACGGCATTTCGCAACAGCTATAACGGCTTTATCGGCCACAACGCTCAACTACTGCCTTTCAGTGAAAAGGCACATGCTGAAACAATAGACGGCATAGAAACCGAAGAGCTGGAACTATCGGCACTGATCCGTTTCTTTAGAAACCCTGCACAATACTTTTTTAATCGAAGTTTAAAGGTTGATCTGGGACTGGATATTCAGGCAGATGATAATGACGAGCCCTTCAGCCTCAATGCACTAGAGCGCTATAAGCTACAGGCAACACTGCTAGATAACGCTATCGGCAACGGTGAAGAGCGACCAGAACAAGCGCTACTTGAGCGATTAAAGGCGCAAGGTAACTTACCATTAAAGCCCTTTGACGACCTGATTTTAAATCAGTATCTACATGATATTAAGCCGCTTATCGGCCGCTGTTTATACCTAAAAGGCGAAGCTTCTCATTCGGTTGACATCGACCTGTTATTCGATGAAACAGATGTTGACCTTGATGATAACAGTAATAACGAACTTGATAATCGTTTAGCCCTGAACCTTGTTGGCCGTATCGATGACTTAAGTGCAAAAGGCTTGGTTAACTACCGCCCCGGCACCGCCAATGGCCGGGATTTAATTCGTGTCTATTTACGTCACCTTTGTCTATGCGCCATGGGAAGCCGCACCCAAGTTCAGGCGCAAAGTGACTCAGTCGTAGCAAACACCAACATGGTCAGTTATCTGCTCGATATTGGCCATTTCCATGCCTATGCGCCAATCACGCCTAAGCAAGCAAAGACTCAGCTAAAGCAATGGATCAGCTGCTTTAAACTCGGTCAAGTGCAGCCATTAATGTTTATGCCGCGTACCGCTATGGCCTATGTGGAAGCAGAAGGAAGTCACAGACAGAAACTTCTCGAGGCGCAATCACAATGGCTCGATGAACAGAGTCAATTAGGTGAAGGCTTAGAGCCCCACTTTCAGCGTCTATACCGTTTCCCTGAAGACTTTAGTGAGCAAACCTTCGCTAAAACGGCAACCCGTTTACTTGAGCCACTTTTAAGCTTGTATCATAAAGACAAACTCAGTGAGTTGGCCAGCTTCGTCGAGGCCGGTCTAGATACAGTGGATCTAACTGATGCACTAGGCGAGGCTAACTGAAATGAGTGACGAAAACCGTGAGAACCAAACAGTAAATATGACAACTTCAGCCAGTAGCCAGTTAAGTGCCAATATCGTCACCGAAGCGTTAGATACCCTAACCCTTCCCTTTGGCGGTAGCCGTTTAATCGAGGCCAGCGCCGGTACAGGTAAAACCTTTACCATTGCCGGACTCTATGTGCGCTTACTACTCGGTCATGGTATTGAAGCGCCGCTCACCTGCGAGCAAATTTTGGTGGTGACCTTTACCAACGCCGCAACGGGTGAACTTAGAGACCGTATTCGTAAGAAAATTCAGCTGGCGTATCGCTGTTTTATCGGCCTTGAAGTGGACGATGAACTGATTAACTCTCTCTATCAAGCCACGCCTGAAGCAAGCCTGCCTATCGCCCGTAAACGTCTAGACTTGGCGTTAAAATCCCTCGATGAGGCGGCTATTTTCACTATTCACGGTTTTTGTCAGCGCATACTGGCGGATATGGCGTTCGAGTCATCCTTGCTATTTGAGTCAGAGTTTACCCTAGATGATAGCGAGTTCCTGCACCATGCGGTACGGGATTTCTGGCGCGAGAGATGCTACCCGTTAACAGGCTGCTTAGCCGATGCGATTATCAGTAAATTTAGCGATCCCGATACCCTTTCTCGTCAGCTCAGGCCGCTTCTTGGTGCCAGCAGCGCTGTCGCCAGTCCAAAACCTCAAGCCTTTGAAAAACTTGAGGCTGAACTAAGCCAGAGTCTAAGCCGCTTTAAACTTATCTGGCCTAGAGAGCGCGAACAAACCGAAACCTTGTTACACGCCTTGCCGCTCAACGGCGCACGTTTTGGCAAGAAAGCTGACGGCTACCCGAAACTGGCTAAGATGCTCGATGATCTCGATAACTGGGTCGCCTTCGGTCAGGCTCTGCCACCAGCAAAAGTACTTGAAGCCCTATCGCTTAACGAGCTTAAGTTAAATAAAGGCGGTGAAGTGCCCACGGCGCAGCAAGCGCCTATGCTGGATCATATCGAAAGACTGGCACAACTTATCGCAAACCTTATTCCGAGCTTTCTGTATTGTGCAAGAGATGGCATCGCCTCACGTTTTGCCAAGCAAAAGCTTGAGCGTAACCTGCTGACCCCAGATGATCTGCTGCTAACACTGGCTAAAGCACTTAACGTCAGCCAAGATAATCGCTTAGCCAGCAGTATCGCCCAACGCTTTCCGGTGGCGTTAATTGACGAGTTCCAAGATACTGACCCATTGCAGTTTGAGATCTTTAACGCTATCTATCAAAGCAGTGGCTCTAAAAGTACAGCAGCTAATGGTGATAAAACGCCAAACGACAAACTCAGCCTGCTAATGATTGGCGATCCCAAACAGGCGATCTACGCCTTTCGCGGCGCCGACATTCATACTTATATTCAGGCTCGCGCCCAAACGGCTAAACACTATAACCTAGATACCAACTATCGCTCTAACAGGCAGATGGTGGATGCGGTCAACGGGATCTTCAACCACAGAGACGATCCCTTTATCAGCCAATCTATCCCCTTCGAGCCAGTAAAAGCATCAAGCTTTGCTGACAAGAAAGTGCTTAATGAAAGAGCAGCAGACAGCAGCGCTCTCAGGTTAAGGCTATTAAGTGAAGAAGCTGAAAAAGGGCTCAATAAGACCACGGCCAGACAGTTAATCGCCGATGATGTGGCCGATGAAATTGCGAGGCTGTTAATTGATGCACAGCAAAATCTTTGTGCGATTGGCACCAAGCCACTTAGAGCCAAAGATATTGCAATCTTGGTCAGAGACAGACACGAAGCCAATGTGGTCCGAGCTGCATTAAGTGAGCGTCAAATTGGCTCGGTATTCTTAAGCCGAGATAGCGTATTTAACACTTTAGAAGCCAGAGAGCTTGCGCTAGTGCTGTATGCGATGGCCGATCCTAAAGATGAGCGCGCATTAAGAAGTGCTCTAGCCACCTCATTGCTCGGTTATAGCGCCGAGGCGATCCATAGCTTTAACCAAGATGAAGATAAGCGTCAGACACTGCTCGAACAATTTGCGCAGCTACATCAAGTTTGGTTAAAGCGCGGGATAATGCCTGCGCTACTGACACTTGCTAGCCAAACACAGATCATCGAGCGTTTGCTTAGTGGTGAAGAGGGAGATAGACGCTTAACTGACTTTAGACACCTAGGTGAGCTATTGCAGCAAAAAGCCACCGAGCTCGATGGTAGCAGCGCGCTTATCAACTGGTATGAGCAAGCGCTTATTGAAAACCTGCCAAATGAAGAGGCGCAGCTGCGTTTAGAGAGCGAGCAAAACCTTGTCCAAGTAGTCACGATTCATAAGAGTAAGGGACTCGAATACCCTATCTGTTTTGTGCCCTTTGTCAGCCTGAGCCGCGATAACCGTAAAAGACCTGCCCCCATGCTTTACCATGATGACAATCAGCTTATCTGGGATATTGAACAGACAGATGAAGGCTGGGATCGACAAAAGCGTGAAACCTTGGCCGAAGATCTGCGCCTACTCTATGTTGCGCTGACAAGACCCGTGCTTAAGTGTTATCTGTATATCGCCAATCATAGCCGATTTACTAAAAAGTCGGGTATGAGCAGTCAATTACATGAAACCGCCATAGGTTATCTGTTGGGCGTTGAAGATAAGGCCTGCGATTATGACCGACTACTCGCCCAAGCCCAATTACTGCAACAAAAGGATCCTCAGGCCATCAGCCTGTCAGAGCTACCTGCGGCGGGTTCAGATGAATACAGTGACACAACACTAGTCGTGCTAGAAAAAGAGGACACCACTGAACAGCAGCTTGCGCCTAAAATACTAAACAGGCCTATGTTAACGCCGTGGCGTGTAGGCAGTTACTCAGGCCTCGTAAAACATTTAGCCCATGAAAAAGTGCTACCGGGTATGGATGATGAGCAGTTCCCTGAGCTCGATGTGATCCAAGATGAAGTGGATAGCTCGCCATCACGCTTTACCTTTGAGCGCGGCGCTAACGCCGGTAGCTTTATGCACTTAGTGCTGGAGCTGATTGATTTTACCCAAGCCGAAACAGATCTTGAGCAGCAACTGCCTATCGCCATGGCAAAATACGGTATAGACGAGAGCTGGACTGAGGTACTTAAAGATTGGTATCTGGATCTGCTTTATGCGCCGTTAGCCAGTGATAACTCCTTAATGCTGGCCCAGCTGACTGCGGGGCAAAAGTTGGTTGAGATGGAGTTTTACTTGCCAATCAACGCCCTTAGTTGCGACAAACTCAATAGCCTCTTAACTGAATTTGGTTACAGTGCAGGCCTTAGTTTTGACGAATTGCAGGGTATGTTAAAAGGTTTTGTGGATTTAACCTTTGAACATAATAATCAGTTTTTTATTGCCGATTATAAGTCGAATCACTTGGGCGATGACTTGAGTCAATATCATTATGCCAATATGCAACACGCCATTCGCAGCCACAGGTACGATCTGCAATACATCATCTATACCCTTGCTCTGCACCGATATCTGGCGCTTAGAATGGCGAACTATGATTACGATCTGCATATCGGTGGCAGCTTTTACCTCTTCTTACGGGGCATGTCGACAAGCAGTCCACAATCCGGCGTCTTTTATGATAAGCCGCCTAAGTTACTAATTGAGAAGCTCGATGCCTTATTCGGGAACCAGATGACAGCACAAAGTATTGAACAGTCAAATAACGCTCAAGTGGAGGTCAAATGATCACCACCACTAAGCCGATTAACGATTTACTCAAAGAGTGGCAAGAGCAGCGGCTTCTCACCTCGCTCGACCGGCACTTTGCCCTGCAATTAGCCCAGCTTCATCAAGAAACTGCGCCGTTATTCACGCTTATTTGTTCCTTAGTGAGTCAGTATCTCTCAAGCCAGCATACCTGTCTGCCGCTAAAACAGATTGATACCAGCAATCCATTTAAAGAGCAGATCAGCCAATGCCAAATCAATATCAACATTGATGAGCTTGAACAAACGTTGTTGCAGTTTGACGCCATTGGCACTGCCGATGACGCCGAGCTTAAACCTTTGATAATCGATAAAGGTAACCTGTATCTTCAGCGTTATTTTAGCTACGAGACGCAGGTTGCCGAACATCTGAATCGACTCTCTTTTGCGCCAGTTGACTCTAGTCTTAATGATGACACTGAACTGGCGAGCGCCAGTGAACTATTAAATCAGTTATTTCCAGCCAATGAGCAGCAATATGACTGGCAAAAGATCGCCACCGCCACTGCTATGACAAAAAAGCTAGCCGTTATTACAGGCGGCCCTGGTACGGGTAAAACCACAACCGTTACTAAGCTGCTGTATTTATTATGCTCAAGGCAGGAGATGACGATTAGGCTAGTCGCCCCAACGGGTAAGGCTGCGGCGCGCCTTAGTGAGTCGATTAAAGCGTCAAAGCTTAGACTTGCCAGTGAGATGAGCCAAATTGGCACTGCAGATCTCGAAAAAAACATCGCTAAAATCCCAG
This sequence comes from Shewanella pealeana ATCC 700345, assembly GCF_000018285.1. NCBI lineage: Bacteria > Pseudomonadati > Pseudomonadota > Gammaproteobacteria > Alteromonadales > Shewanellaceae > Shewanella > Shewanella pealeana. The sequence continues at coordinate 2,959,368 of NC_009901.1, forward strand.
AAGAAGCGGCCACCCTACACCGCTTACTTGGGGTGATCCCAAATTCACACCAATTTAGGCATCATAAAGACAACCCACTCAGGCTGGATCTGTTAGTGATAGATGAAGCCTCCATGGTTGATTTACCTATGATGCACAAGGTGCTATCGGCTCTGCCTGAGCATGCTAAATTAATTCTACTTGGCGACCAAGATCAGCTCGCCTCAGTTGAAGCGGGCGCGGTGCTTGCCGATATCTGTGCTGGTTTAAAACAAGTTAATAAGAAAACAAAGCAGAGTCGCTGGCAGATGCATTACTCACCAGCGCAAGTTGAGCTACTGAGCCAGTTAACCAGCACCTCCTTAGCGGAGTTTGCCAGCGCAAATCCAAAAATCGGTGATAGCTTATGCATGCTGATGCACAGCCACCGCTTTCAGGGGGATGCCGGTATTGGTCAATTGGCAACGGCGGTCAATCACTCTAACTTACCTCGTATCGCCGAGGTTTGGCAGACAGGCTATCAAGAATTATGCTGGATAGAACATGCTATCGCTAATACTGCCCACGGCAGCAGTTCGCAAGTAAATAGCTCATCAGCTAATAAAGGGCTTGAAGCGCTACTTGTTCAGACCATTGAGCAATATGGCGTGTACCTAGCGGCCATCTCACAAGGGGACGTCGATGCAGACAAGATCATCGACAGCTTTAATCAATACCGTATTTTATGTGCCATGCGCGCCGGAGAATATGGCGTCGAGGGAATAAACCAGAGTGTCACTACAGCACTAGCCGCTAAGGGACTCATCCATCCGGAGCAAGAGTTTTATGCTGGCCGCCCTATCATCATTCAGAGCAATGATTACAACCTAGGCTTATTTAACGGTGATATCGGCTTGATTTTACCCGATAGCAGTAGCCAAACAGGTCGTTTAATGGCGCACTTTATTCAGGCCGACGGCAGCTTACTTAAGGTGCTACCAGCGCGATTACCGAGCCATGAGACCTGTTATGCCATGACTGTACATAAGAGCCAAGGTAGTGAGTTTAACCATGTATCCTTGGTGCTACCGATAAAACCAAGTATCGCACAGCAACAGCTCTTAACTAAAGAGTTAGTCTATACCGCCATCACTCGCGCAAAGCATCACTTTACCTGCCTTGGCAGCCAGAGAGTGTTTGAGCAAGCCAGTCGCTGTCTAACCCAGCGAGCCTCGGGCTTGGCGCAACGTTTATGGCGCGATTAACTTTTTGAGGTTTGTCTAGCTAAGCTTTCACTTTTAGTGGCTTAACAGTTGAGCAGTGTTGTTAAGTTCAAGTTGTTAAGCTCTAGTTGCTAAGTTCAAGCTTCTAACTTCTAAAAGCGGAATAAAATACCCAATTAAGGCGCATTAAGAGCAAATTCTCGAATATAAAAACAGCATTTAAGCTAAATCGGCTAGGCAATACTTGCATTAAAAAGTGATTACGCCATAGTGATCCGGCTGACTTTTATCATGGGTAACAGGTGGAGACAAAATGACCCAAAAGAATTTATTATTGTTGTGTGGTGGTGGCGGTGATGAGCACAGTATCTCACTCTTATCGGCCAACTTTTTTGAAGCGCAACTCGCCACTTTGCCACACTTTAATGTGCTGCGCGTTGAACTCAATGCTAAAGGTCAATATCACACCCAAGCGGGCGAGCTTTGCGAGCTAACCAATAGCCAGCAGCTCCGCTTTGATGATGAGACCAAAGCCCCATGGAATGTGGACTATGTGATCCCTTGTATTCACGGCTACCCAGGTGAGACAGGTGACATCCAGTCCTATTTTGAATTGATTAACCTACCCTATTTTGGCTGTGACTCAGAATCAAGCAGCAACTGCTTCAATAAAGTCACCGCTAAGATGTGGTTTAGCGCTCTTGGGATCCCCAATACGCCTTATATTTTCTTAAGCGAATTTAATCAGCAATCTTTGGAACAAGCCGAGGCTGCATTGGCAAAATGGGGGTCTATCTTTATTAAAGCCGCCTCACAGGGCTCATCTGTCGGTTGTTACCGCGTCGATAGCATAGAGCAGCTAGCAAGCTCATTAGAGGAGGCATTTACCTTCTCGCCATATGTGGTGATCGAGAAGACAATTACCGCCCGTGAATTAGAGGTAGCCGCCTATGAAGCCGATGGTGAAATCATCGCGACCAAACCGGGTGAAATTATCTGCGCTAGCAATACTTTCTATAGCTTCGATGAGAAGTATGCAGAAAACAGCCAAGCACAGACTGTGATTGAAGCTGATGTTGATGAGGCAATTGCCAAGCAAATTCAAGAATATGCGATTAAAGCGTTTAAGGGGATGAAGTTACGTCACCTATCGAGAATCGACTTCTTCTTAACCGAAGACAATGAAATTTTGCTTAATGAGATCAACACATTCCCAGGTCAAACGCAGATATCTATGTTCCCTAAGATGCTACAAAATCATGGACATAATTTTGCTCAGTATCTTTCAGGTAATATTTTGGCGCAGTTAAAAAGTTAATGTAAAAAGCCTAGATATAAAGCTTAGAGTAAAGACTAACGTCTTTAGCCTTGTCCCGTCCTGAAATAGGTTGACGGTTTTTACTAGACCAGTAGCTTCTGCTGCTGGTCTTTTTTATGCACTTGATTAGGTGTTTTCATACCCAAGCTTAAGTGCGGTCTCAGCTCATTGTATATAAAAATTGACTCCTCAACGAGTTGCTTTAACTCATTAAGGTTGCAGCAAGGAGATAATAGAAACTCTTGCTTTAATATCCCATTTATACGTTCTGCTAGTGCGTTTTGGTAGCAGTCATATCCATCGGTCATTGATGCGCGGATGTCACTTCTTTGCAACGCTAACTGATAAACGGCAGAGCAATACTGTAACCCTCTGTCTGAGTGATGCACTGCTCGATGTTGATACTGCCGATTACTTATCGTCATTTCTAACGCTTTGACTACGTCTGTAGCTTTCATTTCATTACTTAATTCATATCCCATTATTTTACGACTGAACGCGTCAGTTACCAATGATAGATAATGTATGCCTTGCTCTGATTGCACATATGTTATATCACTAACAAACACCTCTTCAGGTGCTGTTGGCACTAACTCTTTCAGTAAATTTGGATGTTTCTTCATCCAATGTTTACTGTTAGTCGTCTTGGTATAATTACGCTTAGGTTTGACTAACAAGCCTTCACTTTTCAAGTAACTAAAGAAGTTATCGCGCCCAAGTTTAATCCCTTTCTCGATGAACTTAGGTTTAAGTAAAAAGTAGAGTTTCTTGCCACCAATCCGAGGCATAAACCGACGGATATCTAGTATCATCGCTCTTACAGGGGCTAACTCCATTGCTCTACAATTCGCTCTTCGTTCTCTTTGATAGATAGCTTGTCTTGTTATACCCAGAAGCTTACAAGCGCGATTTAAGCTCGTTACTTTCTGTTTTTGAAGACTTCTCGCTCCCTGGCTAAGTACTTTTTTCTAAGGCCAGCTCCATATTCTGCATCAATAATATCAACGGCTTCATTGAGTAATAGATTACGTAAGTGCTCATCTTCCAGCTCTTTTTCAAGGCGCTTAATCTTTTGAGCTGGGGTTTCTTTAGCTTTAGTTGTTTTTGGCATAGTCATTCTCACTGGTTGAGTCCAGTCCATCTTACCGTGCTTTCTAAGCCAAGTAAGTACCGTGGAGCGACCTTGGATGCCATAGGTTGTTTGAGCTTGTTTATAAGTCATATCGCCTTTTTCTACGGCAGCTACAACTTGTAATTTAAAGCCTAACGAATAATCTCGCTGTGTTCGCTTAACGCGGGCTGGTATTGGTGTAGTCATTATAAAGTCCTAAATGTGTAAACACATTTCAGGACAAGACACCTTAAATACAAAAGCCAGCGCAATATGCGCTGGCTTTTTAGTTTCAAGCTATTGTGACAAGATTAGATCACCAACCTTCAACACCTTTCATATCAGGAAGGTGATGGGCAATACCCTTGTGGCAGTCGATACAGGTCTTCTCACCACTGGCAAGAGAGGTTGAGTGCATCTTAGCTGCACGTGGTGATTGGCGAGTAAAGTCCATGTAATCGAAGTTGTGACAGTTACGGCACTCCAGCGAATCATTGGCTTTTAAACGCGCCCACTCATGTTCAGCAAGCTCACGACGCTTCTCTTCGAACTTTTCGCGAGTATTGATGGTACCGAACACCTTACCCCACACTTCTTTCGATGCTTGCATCTTACGAGCAATCTTATCGGTCCAGTTATGAGGTACGTGACAATCGGGACATGTCGCTCGCACACCACTGCGGTTAGTGAAGTGAATCGTTGTTTTAAGTTCTTCGTAAACGTTATTTTCCATCTCATGACAGCTAATACAAAACGCTTCAGTGTTAGATACTGTCAACGCAGTGTTAAAGCCACCCCAGAAAATCACCCCAGCTACGAAGCCACCGAGCGTTAAAAAGCCTAAGCTGTAATGAACACTTGGCTTTCTCAGCACTGTCCATACCTTTTTAAGGAAAGATCGTAATTTAGCGATCATAACTACTCCTAGTGTGCTTTCTTATTAGAATCGGCTTTCATTAGCTGGTCCATATCCACAAACTCATTCGGCACTAGAATTTTAGCGTCTAGTTGTGGCACGTGGCATTGGGTACAGAAGTAACGTCTTGGAGACAGGGTCGCAAGGAAGTTGTTCTCGCGGTCCATATAGTGAGTCACGCTCACCATAGGTGCTTGTGACTCACCCGTGCGGCTACGGTCGTGACAAGACATACACTTATTAACCTTTAAGTTAACCTGATAGCCATCAATCTTATGGGGGATCACTGGTGGTTGCATCGGGTAGTTACGCACTTCTTTTACATCAGAGTTAATCACTTTTTGCATCGCAGGTGGCGTTGGCTCAACGTTCAGCGGAGCCTCACGTAGCGTCGCTATCTTGTCAGCTGGAATAACCTCTGCTGAAACACTAAAAGCACTTGCTAAAGATAAGCTCATCAAAGCAGCTGCAGATACTCGTGTTAATGTTTTCATTATTATTTCTCCTTATGCCTTGACGATCTTCACTGCGCACTTCTTAAAGTCGGTCTGCTTAGACAGTGGATCGGTTGCATCGAGAGTCACCTTATTAATCAGCTGACTCGCATCGAACCAAGGCACGAACACTAATCCCACTGGCGGCTTGTTACGACCACGAGTTTCGACTCGGGTCTTAATTTCACCTCGGCGAGAAATCACCCGTACTTCATCACCGCGGCGTAAGCCTCGCTGTTTGGCATCTTGTGGATGCATAAAACACACAGCATCAGGGAAGGCTCGATATAGCTCAGGTACGCGCTGCGTCATTGAGCCTGAATGCCAATGTTCCAGTACACGCCCCGTCGATAACCAAATATCAAACTCATCATCTGGCGACTCAGCAGCTGGCTCGTATGGCAGTGCAAAAATAACCGCTTTACCGTCTGGCTTACCGTAGAACTCAAAACCAGAACCCGCCTTCACATAGGGATCACTACCTTCTTTAAAGCGCCATTTAGTTTCTTTGCCATCCACAACAGGCCAGCGTAGGCCGTGAACCTCATGGTAAGTATCAAATGGTGCCAAATCATGGGCATGACCACGACCGAAGGTGGCATACTCCTCAAATAGACCTTTTTGAACATAGAAGCCAAAGTCTTCAGCTTCGTCATTCATGTATTTACTGTTTCTGTCTGACAGTGGGAATTTCTCCACGTTGCCGTTTTGATACAGCACTTCAAACAGTGTCTTACCTTTAAATTCAGGGTTTGCAGCAAGTACATCGGCAGGCCAAACTTCGTCAGTAGTGAAGCGCTTTGAGAACTCCATTAGCTGCCAAAGATCTGAGCGAGACTCACCCGGCGCTTTCACCATCTGGTGCCAGAATTGGGTACGACGCTCGGCGTTACCATAAGCGCCCTCTTTCTCTACCCACATCGCGGTTGGCAGAATAAGGTCCGCAGCCTGCGTGGTTACTGTTGGGTAAGCATCTGATACCACGATGAAGTTTTCAGGGTTGCGATAACCCGGCAAGCCTTCTTCGTTGATATTAGGACCGGCCTGCATATTGTTGTTCACCTGAACCCAATAGGCATTGATGTCACCATCTTTTAGACGACGGTTTTGCTCAACTGCGTGATAACCAGGCTTTGGTGGAATAATGCCACTTGGAATACGCCAAATCTTTTCAGCAATCGCTCTATGCTTTGGATTTTTAACCACCATGTCTGCAGGCAGACGGTGTGAGAAGGTTCCCACTTCACGTGCAGTACCACAAGCCGAAGGCTGACCAGTAAGAGAGAATGGGCTGTTACCCGGAGTCGAAATCTTACCCGTTAACAAGTGAATGTTGTAGATAAGGTTGTTACACCACACACCACGAGTATGCTGATTAAAGCCCATGGTCCAGAAAGAGGTTACTTTCTTATTTGGATCGGCATAAAGCTCAGCCAGCTCTATTAGCTTATGTTCTGGTACCCCAGAAAGCTTGCTAACAGACTTCACGTCGTAATCGGCAACAAACTTCTTAAATGCCTCAAAGTCGATAGGTGTTGAGTCGCCGGCTGTTTTGACGTTCTTAGCGGCTTTTTGTAGCGGATGAGATGGACGCAGGCCATAACCGATATCGGTTTCACCTTTGCGGAAGTTAACGTGTTTGTTAACAAAGTCCCAATTCACTTTATCGTTTTGAATGATGTAGTTTGCAACGAAGTTCAGCATTGCTAAATCAGTCTGTGGCGTAAATACGATGCCTAAATCGGCAAGGTCGAACGATCTATGTTCAAATGTCGAAAGAACTGCCACATTCACATGAGGGGCGCTTAAGCGGCGATCTGTCACACGGCTCCAAAGGATCGGGTGCATCTCTGCCATATTAGAGCCCCAAAGCACGAATGCATCGGCCGCTTCCATATCATCATAGCAACCCATTGGCTCGTCGATACCGAAGGTACGCATAAAGCCACCTACGGCAGAGGCCATACAGTGACGAGCGTTAGGGTCGATATTGTTTGAACCAAAGCCCGCTTTCATCAGTTTTGAAGCCGCGTAGCCTTCCCAAACAGTCCACTGACCAGAACCAAACATACCAATTGCGGTTGGTCCTTTGTCTTTAATGGTTTTCTTCCACTTTTGCGCCATAGTATCAAACGCGGTATCCCAAGATACGGAAGTAAACTCACCGTTCTTGTCATACTTACCGTCTGTCATACGTAGCATTGGGGTTTGAAGTCTATCTTTACCGTACATGATCTTAGATAGGAAGTAGCCCTTGATACAGTTAAGGCCCTTGTTCACTTCACTTTCTGCATCACCATGTGTTGCAACCACTTTGCCGTCGCGTGTCGCAACAATCACCGAGCAACCTGTACCGCAAAAACGACACGGCGCCTTGTTCCATTCTAGTTTTGTTTCTTCAGAACTGGTGATCAGGTTACTCGCGGTAGCGGGTAAGGCTAGGCCAGCGACACTCGCTGCAGTCAAAGCAGCGTTGGCCTTCATAAATTCGCGTCTGTTCATTTTCATTGTTCACCCTCTTCAAGCACTTCACTTTGGTGATAAACCATTGCAGCCGACAACACTCCTGGTATGGCATTAATAGTTTCGATACTTGTCATTAATGATTTCTGGCTATTGCCTTCTAGCACTACGACCAATTTCACTTCGTTATTTACCGACAATTCGGCATTTTCCATCTCAATAATGGTTTGCCTTACTGCTGACATCTGCTCAGGTTGTACTTGAAGTACTAAGCTCGTTACGTGAAGTTCATTGCTCATCTTTATCACTCTACTTATTTATTTTTTTGTTTTTATAGGTTTAACCTGCTCCAGGTGGGCCGGTTAGAATTTGGCTGAACCAAATTGCAAAGCCGAGTCCAGAAACAAGCAAAACAGATAAAAGGGGGGCGAGAAATACAGTCAGAAAAATGAATATTCTAAACTCTAGTTTTTTCTCATCATTCGGTGTGGAACTCATAAATCCTCCAACGAGTGGGGCTATCTAACATGTTTTTATGGTGAATCGATTTATGTTAAAGCGAGAAAGTCAACCATCTATTACAACCATTAACTCTGTGCTTTCATCTTGCACAAAATGATATCAACAAGTTAACAAACTTATGTATACCTATAATTTGGTAAAATCATACCTAGGTTGATCCAGATCATCATTTTTAAACAACAAACACCAAGATCACCCTTCTTAAACATTAAAACCGATTAATTGATCAATAGAATCACTTGTTAAGCTATTCATAACATTCTAAACAATGGAACAAACTAGGCTAAATTTCAAACAATGCGAATGGTTTTATAACAAAATATTCAATAAGAGGTATTAAGCTTATTTTAAGGCTGGTCAAATATCACACTATTAAACGACAAAACGGTAGGTTATGAAGAATTGTGGAGGGGAGCTCTGCGACAACTAATAGAGAAAAACAAACTTTTTGTTTTCAGCCCTAAACCACCTACTTCAGTAGGTGGTTATCATCAATTAGGCTCTGCCTGAAGTACGTTCAATAGCATTGCGGAGTAAGGCAATGTTTAACGACTTATAAGCACGCCGACTTTTGTTTGAAGAGAAAGTGTCCATGGAGGCGAGCTTAGCATCCATGCGATACACGGCTTATAAGTTCATTTAAACATAGCTTATTAACTCAAGTGATACGTGAGCTTTACTAATAGTGCGGTACAAGCTTCTAAATCAGGGATGATTTAGTAGAGCCTATAGGGATATATTTACGGCGTCTTGTTAACGCACGGTAGAAAAGCTCCCTTTTAGGGAGTCTACTTTTATAACAGATGGGCAAAGCCACCTTCTTCAGAAGGTGGATCTTTTACTTTTATCATTTAATGATTAAAAAAACGCGCGGCGTTAACCGTGCGTTTCTTCAGTGCTAAAACAGATCTAGCTCAACATCATGCTTGAGCTATCTGATTTAAAATTCGCTTTTCTGAGATTGGATAAGCCGTACCTAACACCTGGGCAAAACAGGACACCCGATACTCTTCAATCATCCAGCGAGCTTCAATTAACACATCAGGGACAGGCATAGACTTAGGTAACTTAGCCAATTGTGCCCTCAGTAACTCTTGTACCTTATTGACGCTAAGCATATGCAAGCGGTCTCGGTTAGGGTCAACAGGTAACTTTTCTAGACGGTTTTCAATGCCTTTTAGATATCGGTTCAGGTCGCCTAATCGTTGCCAGCCAGATTGTTCTACAAAGCCTTTAAACACCAACTGGTCTAATTGGCTTTGAATATCACTCATCGCAAAAGCGATATCTAGACTTATTTTGCCCTTCAAGCGCTTCTTAATACGATTGTAGATGGTTAAGATCTCTTCGACCTTTAAGGCGATTTTCTCGGCGGTAGGGTTAAGCTCCTGCCTTACCCAGTCTTTGGCCTCGGCAAAGGCTGTTTCTGAACGAACGTCTATGCCCTTCTCATCCAGCAGCTGTTGTACAGCAGCCGATAAAATATCATCGATGAGAATATTTACTTGCCCAAATGGGTTGAAGTACATCGCTAATTTGGCTTTGTTTGGTAAGGATTTTTGTAAGTGCTTTACCGGTGACGGAATATTAAGCAGCAATAAACGTTGTAAGCCGATACGATGCTGCTTTTGCGCCTCAAATTCATCATCAAATAATTTGATCGACACGCTGGTTTTATCATCCACCAGCGCCGGGAAAGCTTTAACTTCAAAGTTACCTTTCTTCTGCTCAAACTGCTTTGGTAAATCGCCAAAGGTCCATTGCTCAAGGCCTTTTTTCTCTATGCCTGAGTCCGCAACCTTTCGAATAGCTTGCACCACTTGGCCTTGCATACTGGCTTTTAACGGCTCTAGCTCACGGCCTTCTGCCAACAACTTGCCTTTATCGCCTTCAATTTTAAAGTTAACTAACAGGTGTTTAGCAAATTGTGACGAGTCAAAGTCATCTGGCGAAATACGCGTGCCGCTCATACGCAGCAGCTGTTTACACATGGCATCGACAAGAGGTAGCTCAAACGGTGTCATCGCCTGTAAACAAGCCTTGGCGTAATCAGGCGCTGGCACAAAGTTACGCCGCAGTGCCTTAGGCAGTGACTTGATGAGTGCAATGCACTTCTCTTCACGAAGGCCCGGTACTATCCAATCAAAGTCTTGCTCATCGACTTGGTTGATCAGTGCCACAGGAATATGCACAGAAACACCATCATCTGCTAGTGATGGTTCAAAATGATAACTCACCTTAAGGACTAAGTTGCCTTTATGCCATTTCTCAGGAAAATCCAACGCAGAGATGTGGTCACTACTTCGTTGCATCAAGGTTTCACGCTCGAAATCGAGCAAATCAGGCGTTGTCTGCTTAGTTTTTTTCCACCACTTTACAAACTTAGGCGCGTTATAGATCCCATCTGGAATTTTAGGCTCGTAAAACGCATACAGCGCCTGCTCATCCACCAAAATATCGCGGCGACGGGACTTATGTTCAAGCGACTCAATATCTAGCAATAACTTTTGGTTATTAATAAAAAAGGCTTCATTGGTTCTGAGCTCACCGTCTGCCAGTGCCGAACGAATAAAGATCTCTCGCGCTTCAACAGGCTCAACGGGACCGTATTGCACCTTGCGTCGATTAACTATTTGCAGGCCAAAAAGCACTTGGTTCTCTAATGCGACCACTGAGCCCAGCTTAGACTCAAAATGTGGCTCAACATAGTTCTTCTTCACCAGATGCGCCGCCAGTGGCTCAACCCACTCAGGTTGAATTTTGGCGCAGCAGCGAGCAAACAAACGCGAGGTTTCCGTCAGCTCCGCCGCCATAATCCACTTAGGGCCTTTTTTCGCTAATGGCGAGCCTGGGAACACAAAGAACTTGCGATTACGGGCGCCTAAGTATTCATTGTCTTTATCTTTAAAACCGATATGGCTTAACAGCCCCGTCAGTAACGAGCGGTGCAGTGCTTCATAGTCCAGCTCTTCGCTCGGCGAGTTCAGCTTCCATTTAAGCTCATGGGTCGCTTGCCTTAGCTGAGTGTACAAATCTTGCCATTCACGAACGCGCAGATAAGCCAAGAACTCTGTCTTACACTGCTTTCTAAATTGGCTGCTGGACAGCTCTTTCTGGCTCTGCTTTAAATAATCCCACAGATTAAGCCATGAGACGAAATCGGAGTCTTTGTCAGTGTAGCGACTATGAGCCTGATCTGCCGCCTGCTTTTTATCCATTGGGCGTTCGCGGGGATCTTGAATAGAAAGGCCCGCAGTGATCACTAAGGCTTCATGCAAACAGCCATTTTGCTGCGCCTCAATCACCATACGTGCTAGGCGGGGATCCACGGGAATATGTGCCAACTGACGACCCAGCTGAGTAAGGTTTAGCTGACCTTTGTTTTGGATCACTGCCTGCAACTCTTCAAGCAATAAGAAACCATCTCGAATATAGCGAGAGTCAGGTGGCTGAATAAACGGGAAGCCTTCGATATCACCAAGCCCAATCGACAACATCTTCAAAATAACCGAGGCTAAGTTGGTGCGAAGAATTTCGGGATCGGTAAACTGAGGACGAGAGATAAAGTCATCTTCACTATAAAGCCTGATACAAATACCCGGAGCAACACGACCACAACGCCCTTGTCGCTGGTTAGCACTGGCTTGAGAGATTGGCTCAATAGGTAAACGCTGCACTTTAGTACGGTAACTATAGCGACTAATGCGCGCCGTGCCTGGGTCAATGACATAACGAATACCCGGTACCGTGAGAGAGGTTTCTGCTACGTTGGTCGCCAATACAATGCGGCGGCCTACATGGCTACTAAAGACTTTTGATTGCTCGCCGTAAGATAAACGAGCATACAAGGGTAAAATTTCAGTATCGCGATATTGACGACGATTAAGCTGCTCGGCGACGTCACGAATTTCACGCTCACCATTCATAAAAATAAGAATGTCGCCAAGGCCTTCCTGCATCAGCTCATCGGTTGCGGCGAAAATACCTTCAACAAGATCTAAATCTTCATCTTGGTCTTGCACCAATGGACGATAACGAGTCTCTACCGGATAAGTACGGCCAGAGACTTCAATCACAGGGGCATTATTAAAGTGTTTAGAGAAGCGGTCCACGTCGATCGTCGCCGAGGTAATAATCACCTTAAGATCAGGGCGCTTATTCAGCACATTTTTCAAATAACCCAAGATAAAGTCGATATTCAGGCTACGTTCGTGTGCCTCATCGATAATAATAGCGTCGTATTGATTTAAGTATTTATCATTCGTTAACTCGGCTAGCAAAATACCGTCGGTCATTAACTTGATATAGGAGTCACTGTTTATTGCATCGGCAAAGCGGACTTTAAAGCCAACAGCTTCGCCTAGTGGCGTATTCATCTCTTCAGCGATACGCGTGGCAACACTGCGCGCGGCTAATCTGCGAGGCTGAGTATGGCCAATTACGCCCCGAGAACCTAAGCCAAGTTCGAGACAGATTTTAGGCAACTGAGTCGTTTTACCCGAGCCGGTTTCACCCGCCACAATCACAACCTGGTTTTCGGCTATCGCGGTGGCAATTTCGTCGCGCTTTTGCGATACAGGTAAACTATCGGGATAGGTAATTTTAGGGCGGTTAGCCAAACGCAACTCGACTTTCTGCCGAGACTCAAGCGCTAACAGCTCGAGGCTTTCAAGGGTAGCCGTTTTCTTTTCTGAGTCAGGATCTTTTCTGAGCCTAAACAGACGACGCCTAATTTTAGCGGCGTCCGCTTCATAACAGGATTTTAAGAATGCGTTAGATAAAGGATGCTGTTGCGAACTCAAGTGCAAATTCCATAGCCAAGACGAAAGAGAGTGATCCTAGCAAGGAACGCGGGAGGTTGGTATAGCCGTCTTAAAAATACTTTATCTTCTCAAGCCTAACACGGCATTTTAGTCGGTGTTTCGCCTTGATATCGATATTCTTTGATAAGAGTTGGCGCCATGATCAACTCTTATCAAATTACCACTCTAACAAATCGCTAATTTGTCATTAAGCGGGTGATAGATAACACTGCTGCATATAAGTGTTAATCGCTTCGAGTACGTTCGCACGGCTAATGGTACCTACCACCTTACCCTCTTCGACCACAGGATAGATTTTTGGCTTAGGCCCCAGCATCTGCTCAGCCAGTTGCAGCACACTCGAATCAGGCGTGACAGAGAGCACATCTGTGCGCATACAATCTTTCACTATCGCAATTAAGTCACAGTGGTAGCTACTTTTCAGCATTACGGCAAGACAGTCCTGTTGTGATAAGAATCCCACTAGTTGCCCATCAGCTTCAACGACTGGTGCGCCAATCTTTGTATGCTTTAGCAGTTGTTCTACAGCGGTCGCTAGCGACATAGAAGGCGTTAACAATACAGGATGGCGATCCATGTGCTCTTTTACATTGATTGAATCCATTTCGTTCCCCTATTTGGTTGTTCTATTGTTAGTTTAGCTAAGATTGAATAACTAGGGCGGAGATTAAAGCGATAAGCTTAATCGAAAGGATCAATAGCGACGGGGAACTAGCACTATCTCCCTTAATTGAATAATCAAATGCTTATGTTTTATTCACACTTCTGAGAATTGCATCTGACTCAACTAATGCGTCGATAACCTTTTTAACTCCTGTCGATTCAAAAGTAACACCAGCGACCTCTAAACCATTAAATAAAGCATAGGTAATGCTATTTAATTTTTGGTCTTCAATTTTAGAGAAGCCTGAGGAAAAAACATATTCAGCAGATAATTCGCCATCCATGCAATAATTATTGCTCACAACCCTCATGTATTTATGACCCACTAAAATAATAGATTCAACTGTATGTGGTACTTGTTCATTAGCATTACAACTACCAATATTTTCAACCAGCTTCACAGAATGGCGACCATCTAGATAATTCTTAATCTGTGCAATCATTTCCGTACCATTATCTCGTACAGCAGTACCAACAGCACTGACAGTGTAATCATGCTGTTGATTCACAATCCAATGATGTGCGGTTGTTTCATCGCCTGAAGTTATGGAGGTGTTTTGTGTAACGCAGCCACTTAACATAGTTATGCTACAAGTAATTAATATTGAAAAATACTGTTTCACAGTCGTAGGTCTCTTTATAGGCAATATTTGATATAATATTGCTCCACTTCCTCTAAATAGCATTTAAGTAATCAAAGATTTCTAATAAAACTAATTGAGCTTGCATGAAAATGCTGAAGGGGGGTTATTTTTATTTACAATCAATCGATTATAACCGACAAAAGTTTGGCATCAACCTCTGACAGTCAATCTTCTGACTCTTATCTCAATAAAAACAATCCACTCAAAGTGAGTCACTAGTTTAGGGGGGAAAATTAGAGCTGACAGTAAAAGAGCCACCTACTGAAGTAAGTGGTTTAGGGCTGAAAACAAAAAAACCGAGGCTAGGCATCGGTTTTATTTAAATCTAATTTATTACTTACAAAGTGGCTCTCTAAAGCTCACGCCTGTATCCCAAGGCTGCTCAATCCATGTGTCTTGTGCGATATCAACGATATAATCATCGACTAATGGCTTACCGGCAGGTTTTGCACAAACGGTCACAAACTTAGCCTTAGGGTAAATTTCACGAACGATTTTTGCTGTCGAACCACTATCAACTAAATCATCAATAACGATAAAGCCTTCACCGTCGCCTGGTGCTTGCTTAATGATTTTAGTTTCACGTTGGTGATCATGATCGTAGCTAGAGATACAGATGGTATCTACATTACGAATACCTAATTCGCGAGCTAGAATAGCCGCAGGTACTAATCCGCCGCGGCTTACCGCAATAATGCCTGTCCACTGCTCTGCAGGTAATAGGCGCTCAGCCAACTCACGGGTATAACCTTGCATTTGATCCCAAGTGATCAGAAATTTCTTGCTCATGTGCAACCTTTTATGCGTATTCGCTATTTTAGGGGAAAGAGATTGCGCGGCATTTTGGCTTGTTATTCAGATCCATACAAATTTATGTTCGTGATGTATTTCACAGATTTCGATTAACTTAGCAATGATAGGGTGCAGCATTGAAAGAGTTAGATAAAAGCGTTACACAATCGGTAACGACTCTATAGGTTATTGTTAGTGATTATGTTGGAACTCAATGCTTGTGATAGGTTAAAACTGACTTGCAATCGACCTAGCTTATTAAAATATTTTACAGCGGTATTGCTCTAGGTTAAATCAGTACTTTTCAATTGCTGGTACTTCTCTAATACACCGTTGCGAACTAGGCCACGTTTTACGTTAGTGCACAGTTTGCCAAAACGACGAATGTCATCGAATTGTGGGATCTGACCATTAGTGATCGCCGCTTCCCAATAACTGAGTTCAGTATCGACTAATTCTAATAACTTTTTAGGACACCCCTGACAATTACCGTCAGGGCCACAGACAAAAGTCTCAGACTCGTATAACGGAAACTCCAGCTTCACCTGCTCGATAATGTGCAGCATAGCTGTCTTTCTATCAGGCTTTTGAGCTATCGTGCTTTGTGAATTTTCAGTCGTCATCAGATAATTCGCGAGGTTTAATTTCGCTCATTATATAACCTTACAAACAGTTTTATTAGTAAATAATAATTTAACTCGTTTGTTGGGTCTAAAATGATAAAGCTTAAGGCAAAATACTAAAGCGTGTAAAAGCGCACCAAGCTCAGAATAGTGAACTTAAGTGCGCGTCGTCATAGATAAAGTGAGTAAAATGAATGTTCACAAGTTGGTTATAAATCTGACCAGATCATCACTTGCGCAGGTTCATTATTTTTTCGTGTAGCTCGGTACATGCCCTCAGTGTTAAAGGGCGTGGCGATATTGCCGCGTTGATCGATGGCGATCACACCGCCAGTGCCACCAGCCGTAATAAGCCGTTGATTAATCACTTCATCGGCTGCTTGAATAATCGATTTCTTCTGATATTTCACCTTAGCGCAAATATCCCCCGCCACATGGTAGCGAATAAAGTACTCTCCGTGGCCAGTTGCCGACACGGCGCAAACACCGTTCTCGGCATAGGTGCCAGCACCTATAATGGGCGAGTCTCCAATGCGGCCAAATCGCTTTGCCGTCATGCCCCCAGTTGAGGTTCCTGCCGCTAAATTACCATTTTGATCTAGGGCTACTGCGCCCACAGTACCGAACTTATAGTCAAACTCGCTATAATCGAGGGCACTTTGTTTATAATTATGGTGAGAATTAGGGCCAGTACTAGAGCCTGTACTCAATCCTGTGCTTGCTTGATATTCAGGGCTCGACTCCGCTTTTTGAATTTTCTCTTTAGCACTCTTTAACTGCTGATAACGGCTTTCAGTATCAAATGAATTAACTGGCACTAATTGAAAACCCTGAGTCAGTGCAAATTCCTCTGCACCTTGGCCAGATAGCATCACATGAGGAGATTTTTCCATTACAGTCATTGCTAAATCAATTGGATTTTTAATATGTTTCACTCCGGCCACCGCTCCGGCATTCATGGTTTTTCCATCCATAATCGACGCGTCCATCTCGTGGCTGCCATCATAGGTATACACAGCGCCGAGCCCCGCATTAAATAGCGGACTATTTTCTAGGATATTAATCGATGCACGAACGGCTGATAAGCTGTCCCCCCCTTTTGCGAGAATATCGTAACCCGCGTCGACGGCTTGTTGGAGTTTGTCGCGATAAGATTTTTGCTGCTCGGGTGTCAAATTAGCCTTAGAGATGGTGCCTGCGCCACCATGAATCGCAATTGAAAACGGCTTATCACTGGCCATGGTACCTGTCGAAATGAGTGACGATAAAACAAGCAAGACTGTACTACGGAGCATCGTATACTTCACAAACTGTATCCTATTGTATTTATTTGCTCTCTTTGTAACCATTTTCGGCCATAATTACAATCAGCAACTTGCTTGAGTTAACGATTCTAGTGACAATAGCTTGTCTCAATTAAACTAATGATAAGAGTCTAATTTTTGTTAATAAGTTTGCTTCGTGTGCTGACCATAACTTTTCTGCTTGTCAGTGTTATATGCGTGACATTTTCCGTTCGAGCCAATGACTGGTTAACACTCAAAATTAATGGCGTTGAAGGTAGTCTCGAACGTAACGTAAAGGCTCACCTTGGTGCTCTACCCGAATCGAGTGTGCAACGCCGTGCTTTTATCTTTAATGCCGAAGACAACATAGAGGCCGCGATGCATTCTATGGGCTATTATCACAGCCGTGTTTCTCAAAATGTTATTAATAATGAAAAACGTGCTTGGGTGTTAAATCTAGACATAGATGCAGGTAAGCCCACGCTTATCAGCTGGGTTGATATTCAGGTCAAAGGTGAGATGCGTAATGATCCGATCTTTGAAAAATGGCTCAGCCAATTAAAAGTCAGGCCAGGCGACAGACTCAATCACGGTGTTTATGAAGATGTGAAAGCGCAACTGCTAACACTGGCACTGGCACGTGGTTATTTTGATGGTAAGTTTGATCAAGCTGAAATTGCGGTAAATCGCGACTTTAACACCGCAAAAATCTCGCTCTACTATGACTCTGGTAAACGCTACCACATAGGAAAAGTCAGCTTTACTGGATCTAACTTAGAGCCACAAATTTTAGAAGAGCTGGTCCCATTTAAATATGATGCGCCCTACAGCACAGGTAACCTAGCCCAGTTAAACAGGCAACTATTAGATACTGGTTACTTTTCCAATATTAAGGTACTACCTTTAGTCGATCAGGTTGAGGGAATACAAGTGCCCGTACGAGTTGAACTGAGCCCTAGACCTAACCACTCTATCGAACTGGGTTTAGGTGCCGATATCGGGAATACTGTAGATAACAGTCTTGAACCTCGTGTGCGAGTAACTTGGCGTACTCCACAAATCAATAAATATGGCCACTCTCAAGAGACCACTGCAGAGTGGGCTCCAGATAAACCAAAATTTTTAACCACTTATACAATCCCCCTGACCCATCCACTCGATGACCAATTGAAAATACGTATGGGTATGCTAAGAGATAAATATGGCGTGACTCAGGTTTATAACAGCGAAGACCGTGACTTTAAAAATACTGGCCAGCTCGAATCATCTAAGATGTTATTTGCTGTCATCAGACAACAGCGGCTTCAGAGTAAGTGGTTATTCAATTATTCGGCTGAGATCATGCGGGAGAACTATACCCAATCGGGTGTCGATTACGACCCAAGATTTGTATTATTTGGTACAAGCCTATCTAAAACCACTCGTGGCGATAACTCTCTGGATCCAAAATCTGGCTTCTTTCAGTTCTATAGCCTCGAGTATGCAGACCCAAGTCTTGGCTCAGAGGTTAGACTCGCCCGATTACAAACCAAGTTTAAGTGGATTAATACCTTTTTTGATAAACATAGAATCGTTTCGAGACTCGATATGGCCGCAAATCTCACAAGTGAAGGTTCACTTGCGAATATTCCTCCCTCTTTACGTTACTTTGCCGGTGGTGATCAGAGTATTCGTGGTTATAGCTATAACGAACTCGGTCCCTCTATCGACTCGGTCAATGACGAGGGTGAGATTATTCGAGAAGTCGTTGGTGGCCGCTATTTAATGGTAGGTAGCCTAGAATACCAATACTATGTCACCCCTACTTGGCGAGTCGCTACGTTTGTTGACGCGGGTAATGCTTTTGATGTTAATCAAATTGAGCTGGTGACCTCAGTGGGTGCTGGTATCCATTGGATCTCCCCCATAGGTCCAGTCAAACTAGATGTCGGTATTGGACTTAATGAAACCGATACTATCAGTCGCCCTTGGCGCATTCATATCACCATGGGAGCCGAACTATGACAGCTTCCAATACACAACCGAGTAATGAAACCAAAACCGCAAAGAACCCCACTAAAACAAAATCTTGGTATATGCGACTTTGGGGCTGGTTTAAACTCTTAAGCCGTTTTGTCATCTACACGCCACTATTGCTGCTTGTTTTCCTTGCTATGCTAATTGGCACTCAGTTTGGTAGTCATATCGCTATTAAGCTTGCCGATCTTTTTGTGCCCGATTTGGAACTAGATTATCAATCGGGCCAGCTAAACCGCAGTCTGGGCCTAAACTATGCCGCCTGGCAGATGAACGGCGTCAAAGTCGAAGTCACCGACTTAGAGCTTGCATGGAACCCTATGTGTTTGATGCAGAAACAGCTGTGTGTGGAGCAATTGAATAGTTCAAAAGTTAACGTTGAGATCGATACAGCCTTGATTGGTGAAGGTGTCGATACACCTTACAATACCTCCATTGATACCGCGCCCGACTCAAGTTTAACGCCTGAGATACCATTAGCCAATGACGCAAAGCCTATCGATGAGCCGGTTAATGATGCACTTGCCCCCACAGAAGAGAAGCACTTAGAGATCACCCTTCCTTTTGGGATTAGCCTAGTGAGTGGTGCCCTGCAAAATGTCACCGTGCGTGTAAACGATATGGACTTTAATGCTAATCAACTTAATTTAAGTGCTGATTGGCTATCGACTGGGATCCGCGCCAGTTCAATCTACTCTGAAGGCCTGTTGGTCTCTATCCCTTTCTCAGACTCAAGCTCAGAATCAGAAGATGGCGTAAACAGTGACAGTCTGGCTAAGGCTGAAACTGAAACTGAAACTGAAACAAAAGAGAGCACTAAGCCAAGCGGTACTGAGGCCAGTCAAGCTCAAGGGAAAGCGCCAAAGCAAGAGGCTGAAGATGACCAATGGGTTATGGCAAACCTACCCGAAGTCTTTATGCCGATCCCGGTTTTTGTAGAAAGTTTAGATATCGATAATGGGGACTTGGTCTTGGGCACAAGAAAAGATCACTTTTCTAAACTCCACTTAGCCGGAAGTTACCAGCAGTTCTTAATCAATATCGACGATTTTAGCGCCAGCCATGATTATGGTGATATCCGTCTCACAGGACAGATGTCGCTCATTGACGATTATCCTATGGACATTGAGTCTTCAATTAAATTGGCTCATGTCGCGGAATTACCAGGGCTTGCCAACCAAACTTTAGCTATATCAGTCAAGCAGGGCTTTGAATCGCTTAAGAGCCATATCCTTGGTAGCGGCCAATTTGATTTCACTATTGACTCTACAATTGAACTAGCTAAGCCAAAGATCCCATATCAGCTGACATTAAACGCCAAACAGCTACAGTGGCCGCTTAAAACTGCCGACTTTAGGGCAAATGACATCAAGTTTTCTAGCCAAGGTAACCTCGACTCTCAACAGGTTACACTACAAACCCTATTTTCTTCTCCCTACCAGCCAACACTCGATGTTGACACTGTGTTCAGTCACGCCGAGAACCGTTTTGTTTTTGATAAGCTACACGCCAATAATCAAGCGTTAGGCGATATTGCTCTGCAAGGTTCATTCGAATACGGTGAGAACTTAATCTGGCATGCTAAAGTCGCAGCCCAGCAATTCGATACAGGTCTATTAAACCTTGGCTTATCGGAGCCATTACCGAGTAGCGAGATCACTGGCCCTTTAAACACCCATGGCCGATTCAATCTCAATGATAATGCTTGGTCTATCGATGTCGAAGATGCGCACCTTAATGGGCATATCATGCATTACCCCCTAAATGTTGATGGCGGGTTATCCATGAACAGTAAATGGCATTTAAGCTCACAAGGACTGAATGTGAGTGCATTACAGAGCCGTCTGTTCATTCAAGGAGAGGTCGATAAAGTCTGGTCACTTAACGGCAAGCTATCAGTACCAGACTTAAGTTTATGGCAGCCAGATGCTAAAGGCGCGATTAATGCCGATATCCAGGTCTCTGGTGAAAATGAGCACCCTAACATTGGCGTATCATTAATTGCCGAAGAATTACAGGCTCTTGAACTGGAGTTAGCCAAGCTGACTCTAAACGGAAACTATAAACCTTTCGATAATCAAGGTTTCATTGCATCATTCAATCTGCAAGACTTTAAGTATCAAGACTTAGCTCTCTCGAGTATCGGCCTTAACGCCCAAGGCGACTTAAATGAGCAGGCCCTGTTGCTGACGTCTCAGGGAGACTTGGTGTTAAATACCGATTTAACCAGTGAGTACGACCAAGAGAAACAGCGACTGAGAGCTCAAGTCAAACAACTATCATTATCCTCTCGACTCGGTGATATTAGCCTCGACGCCCCTTTCTCTGCCGATTACAGTTTAGAGAGCCAAGCAGGTAGCATCGCACCGTTTTGCTTATCACACATTGGTGGCAAATTATGTTCGAAAGAGCCGACACAATTGGGCTTAGATGGCAATGCCGCACTCGAGTTTGTTGGCGATCTTGGTGTACTCGCTAAGCCCTGGTTACCTGAAAGTCTGCAATGGACGGGACCTGCAACACTCACCTCAAGATTTCAATGGTTTGAACATGCCAAACCCATTGGCAGCGTCGAACTTCAACTGCAAGCTGGCAATATTGACTTTCAAGCCACCAATAATAGTGACGTGGCTATTGGTTACAAATCCGTACAGCTACGAAGTCGCTTAGATGAAAAACAGCTGATGACCTCGTTATCCCTTGAGTCCTATGACATTGCTAGTATGGAAGCTAATCTTGCAATCAATGTCACCCCAGATAGAAACATGCAGGGTAAGCTTTCACTGCATCAGATAAACCTACAAGCCTTAGCAGAGTTATTGCCGGAGCTTGAAGTACTGGAAGGTAAGATCTCAAGCGAGCTAGAGATAAGTGGCAGTTTGAGTGAACCAGAGGTTTCTGGCGAGATCGCACTCAATAACGGCTCCATTATGGCGACGGCGAACCCGACATTACTAGAGGATGTCGATCTCGACTTCATCTTTGCAGGTAAGAAGGCCAAAATCGATGGCGAGCTAAAAATGGGTAAAGGCCAAGCCTATGTCGATGGTGAGCTAGATTGGGCCGAGCAAAACCTTAAAGGGGCTTTCGGTATAAAAGGCGACAATTTAGCGGTGATCCAACCGCCATTGGCCATTTTGAACGTAGGCACTGATCTACAAGTTAAGTTCACTAACGAGTCTTTCGATATTAGCGGTGACATCAATGTCCCTTCCGGTCGGATCACCATAGTGCAACTCCCAGAAGGTGGCGTCGCCGTTTCTAAAGATGTTGTCTTTGATGACAGTTTAGCCACCACCGAACAACAAGTGTCTCCAATGGCCGTGTCTGCAGAGGTTAACCTCAATGTCGGTAATAAGTTACGGGTGGACGGCATGGGACTGACAGGCAAGTTGCAGGGGAAATTGGAGCTTAAACAGAGCCCATTTAGACCGCCATTGCTCTTTGGTGAAATAAAAGTTATCGATGGCAACTACAAATTTATGGGACAAACACTCGACATTAGAGCCGGTGAAATGCAGTTTATTGGCCCGATAGACGTCCCCAACCTCAATATCGAAGCTGTGCGTGAGATAAAAGATGAAGATGTCATTGCAGGCGTTCGCATAACCGGTACGCCGATGAAACCTATCGTTAACCTATTTTCATCACCAGCCAAAGAGCAGGCGGAGATCTTAAACTATATTGTTCGAGGAACAGGCCTGAACAATACCAGTGTCGATCAAAACAGTGGCTTAATGATGGGGGCTGCGCTGTCGCTAAGTAGCCAAATTGGTGGTGGCGCCATAGGCAATATAGGTAACACAGCTACAGGCATCATTGAAAAGATTGGATTTTCAAATGTGCAGCTCGATGCTAATGATGATGGCCGCTTTGCCATTAGCGGATTTATCGGTGATAAGTTGATGGTCAAATATGGGATCGGAGTGTTTAATCCGGGTTATGAGATGACCGTGAGGTATTATCTACTGTCTCAGCTTTATCTCGAAACAGTATCGGGCACCATAGAGCAGTCTCTCGACCTCTACTACCGCTTCGATCTGTAATACCAATCAGTATAAAAGCCAGCTGCTACTTTTACACAGAAACAAAAAAGCCATCTTCACGATGGCTTTTGTTTAATACAGAATGACAGATAATTGTTATTTGCTTTGGTTACCTGACTGACCAGCTTTAGTCATCTGAATATTTAGTTATCTGAATAACCTAAGTCGACAGGCATATCATCTCGAAGACTCTGCCACATCACACCACTATTAATGCCATAAGTACGCATTAATGCCGGCACGTCGGTATAGTTTTTGTCAATCGCAAGTTGCTGCAACTGCTTATAAAAATCCATTGCTAATGCGCGGGCTTCAGCGCTTGAGAAATAGTAACGCCCGACTCGACTATATAAACCTTTAAAGCCATTCAAGATTAACACGTAAAGTGGATTTCCTGATGAAAATGCTAAAGTGTGCTGTAGCTGATAGTCAAACTCAGCATATGCTTGAGCCGTATCTTCAAGCTCAGAAAGATGAGATAAGGCTTCTATCGCTTCTTCAGGATTGTTACGGATAGCACCTCTAAAATAGATCGCACTGACGCTACTTCTCGCAGATAGCAATTGGTCAACGAGTTCAGGAAAACCATCGGGATTCAATTCGGCGATAGTTTCCAAAATATTCAAACCAGACGTTTCCCAAAAGTTATTCACTCTTGTTGGCTTACCATGTTGAATCGTCAACCATCCATCACGAGCCAAACGTTGTAGCACTTCTCGTAATGTTGTACGAGTTACACCAATCAGTTCTGAAAGCTCGCGTTCTGCGGGCAGAATAGAGCCTGGCGGAAACTTATCTTCCCATATGGATCGCACAATATACTTCTCTGCAAAGCTTGCAGGACCTTTGGCATTGATGATCATTAACCTACTCTACCCAATTATTAGTGTTGTTCTTGGACAGATCATACCAGAGCGGCGAGAAATGAAAAACCAAAACAGACCGATTAGACGGTATCCATCCAAATAAACCTATCAAAGCGCTTGTTTTTTACGCTGAGCATGGGGGGTTAAATGATTTTTTTTTGATATAGATATCTGTTTCGTCATTATCGGCTATTTAAGTCATCAAAAAAGCTTTTACCTTTTCATTATCGCTAGTAGCATACGGTGCAAATTTGTTTGCTACTCAAATCAATAGAGAGGATTCCATGCCTGTGACAATGAGTCGGGCGTTTCTTGATAACTTCTTAGGTAACTCACCGAAGTGGTTCAAAATCGCGATCATATCGTTCTTAGTGATCAACCCTATCGTGTTTTATTTTAATCCATTCGTAGCGGGTTGGTTGTTAGTTGTTGAGTTTATCTTCACCTTAGCTATGGCGCTTAAATGTTACCCGCTGCAACCAGGCGGATTATTAGCGATTGAAGCTGTGGCTATCGGCATGACTTCGCCGAGCCAAGTGCTACATGAAATTGAAGCAAACCTAGAAGTGGTTCTACTACTGGTCTTTATGGTCGCCGGTATTTACTTCATGAAGCAGTTGCTTCTGTTTGTTTTCACCAAAATGATCACTAAAGTACGTTCAAAGATATACGTTTCTTTATTGTTCTGTATTTCATCAGCATTCCTTTCTGCGTTCTTAGATGCATTAACCGTTATCGCAGTGATTATTACTGTTGCGGTTGGTTTCTACTCTATTTACCACAAAGTAGCATCAGGAAAGACCTTTGGTGAAAGTCACGACCACACCTCAGATGGCTATCCACAGCTATGTGAAGAAGAGCTTGAATCATTCAGAGGCTTCTTACGTAACTTGCTTATGCATGCCGGTGTTGGTACTGCATTAGGTGGTGTTTGCACCATGGTTGGTGAACCACAAAACCTGATTATTGCTGCACAAGCAAACTGGCAGTTCGCTGAATTTGCTATTCGCATGTCACCAGTAACTGTGCCTGTATTCTTTGCTGGTATTACAACCTGTTTTTTAGTTGAGAAATTTAAGGTGTTTGGCTACGGTCAACAGCTACCTGACGCGGTTCATAAAATCCTATCTGATTACGACGCTCATGAAGATGCAAACCGCACCAAGCACGATAAAGTAAAGCTTCTTATCCAAGCGGTTATTGGTGTTTGGTTAATCGCGGGTCTTGCTCTGCATTTAGCTTCTGTTGGTCTAATCGGTCTTTCTGTGATTATTCTTGCGACTGCATTTAACGGTATCACTAACGAGCACGCACTAGGTAAAGCCTTCGAAGAAGCCCTACCATTTACGGCGCTATTAGCGGTATTCTTCGCTATCGTTGCTGTGATTATCGATCAACAGTTATTCGCACCTGTTATTCAGTGGGCACTAAGCTATGAAGGTAACACTCAGTTAGTGATCTTCTACATTGCTAACGGTCTGCTTTCAATGGTGAGCGATAACGTATTCGTAGGTACGGTGTACATTAACGAGGTGAAATCTGCACTACTTAATGGCCAAATCACTCGTGATCAGTTCGACCTTCTTGCTGTAGCAATCAACACGGGTACTAACCTACCTTCTGTTGCGACGCCAAATGGTCAGGCTGCGTTCCTATTCTTACTAACATCTGCTATCGCCCCACTTATCCGTCTTTCTTACGGAAGAATGGTGTGGATGGCGCTGCCATACACTATCGTACTCTCTATCGTAGGTGTACTTGCGATTCAGTTAGGTGCGCTAGAGCAGATGACACAATACTTCTATGACAGTCAAATGTTAATCCATCACTCTGCTCAAGCAGCTGCAGATGGTGTAGTATCATCACATTGATAAGCATTTTGTGAACTATTTAACAAATAGTTAGTCATATAAAACGCCCTATTCAATAGGGCGTTTTTTTTATTTGCAATGGAGACAATGTCGTTGAATGCACTAATTCGTTTTTCCCACTCTAGAGCCGCTTGGCTAATTCTGATGCTCTCTGCGGTCGCACTTGAACTGGCGGCATTGTTTTTCCAACACATCATGAAGTTAGATCCCTGTGTCATGTGTATATACCAGCGCGTAGCGGTATTTGGCTTAATCTTTGCT
Source organism: Shewanella pealeana ATCC 700345 (assembly GCF_000018285.1). Taxonomy (NCBI): domain Bacteria; kingdom Pseudomonadati; phylum Pseudomonadota; class Gammaproteobacteria; order Alteromonadales; family Shewanellaceae; genus Shewanella; species Shewanella pealeana. Next base: position 2,985,264 of record NC_009901.1, read on the forward strand.
GGCTTAATAGGCGTTATTGGATATCGGTCACGTATAGCAAGAGCCATTGGGGTCATAGTTTGGGGCGTGAGTGCGATTTGGGGACTAAAGCTGGCACTAGAACTTGTCGATATGCAGATGAATCCGTCTCCATTTGCAACCTGCTCTTACCTTCCCGAGTTCCCAAGTTGGCTGCAACTCCATGAATGGCTGCCATCAGTCTTTATGCCTACAGGCATGTGTACTGATATTCCCTGGGAGTTTATGGGGGTGACTATGGGACAATGGATGATTGTTGCCTTCGGCGGCTACCTGCTTGCCTTAGCGATTTTCTTCATTCCAGCCTTGAAGAGATAATACATAAAACGACAGATAAAAAAACGCCCTATTTCTAGGGCGTTTTTCTACTTCGACTCTTGGCTATTCAACATCTTTCATTGGCCAAAGCACGATATGATCTTCAATATCTCGGATCTTAGTTTCACAGGTCACCTTACCCGCAACCGACATTCCGGCCAATATCATGGCCTCTTTTGAACCCGTTCTTAGAGGATGCCAACTTGGCAACTCACGTCCTTGTAAAAGACGGCGATAGGCACAGCTATCGGGCAACCAGGTAAGTGACTCAAGGTTATCTACGGTCACCTTAGTGCAACTCGGTACGAAATTAAAACGCTGTTCATAGCTCTTACAATGGCCAGCTTTGTTATCGAGTAATTGACACGCAGCATTAGTGTAATAAAGCTCTTCGGTTTCATCGTCGATAAGCTTATTTAAACAACACTTACCACAACCATCACATAATGACTCCCACTCTTCAGTGTTCATCTGCGCTAAGGTTTTTTCATCCCAAAATGCCATGCTTAACTCATTAACTCATATAAACTGATTAGCCAAGCATTATACAACGCACACGCAGCTCTATGCACTAGTGCCGAAGCTGTCGATAGGGATCGAGTTGAAATTTGTGACTCTGATGCTCAAAATTACATCGACTGCGACTTATTTAAACAAAAATAGCGACTCTAGGCCGCTATTCATTAAACTGACTATAACACCCGCAATTAGATGATCGGAGGATACTTAATTCTTTCTGAAAGGTAGGTAACGGAAATAGCAAAGTAGTCTGAATTATTCCATTGCAGCAAACCGCGGTAATTATCATAAATAAGATAGCTACGCCCCGCAATGCCGTCAGGCATCACCATAGATATCTGCATATCTTCTCGTTTGGGTAAGTCACTGCCGTCAAAACGCCTAACGCCCAAAGCTTGCCACTCATTAAAGCTTTTCTTGATACTCAAGTCAGCAAGAGAAGACTGAAATTGATTGGGGACCTTAACTTGCCTGCCCCAGGTTTCCGTTGCTTTCCAGCCAGCCTGCTGCAGATAATAAGCTGCTGATGCAAAAACATCACTGTTATTACTCCAGATATCCTTTCTACCATCGCCATCGCCATCTTGAGCGTAAGCTAGATAGATACTAGGTAAAAACAGAGGCTGCCCCATGGTTCCTGTCGAAGTGCCCTTTAACTCGGAAAAATCGATATGGCCTTGGTCGACAATCTTTAGAGCTGCAAAAAACTCTTGACGGAAATGGGCTTCGCGCTGACCTTGATAGGCTAGAGAGGCTGTAACTGATAATACAGGGTAGCCACCCGCATCTTGGCCAAGGTTAGACTCTATGCCCAAAAGCGCCACAATAAAGCGCGGCTGAACGCCATAACGTTCGCCAATTTTTTCAAGCTCGGTGTAGTGTTGCTTGTAAAACGCTCTAGCCAGATCAACCTTTGTTTGAGGTACTATTTGTGGGAGGTATGTCTCAAGGGTAATGGGATCTTCAATAGGGTCTTTATTGGAAACCAGCGCCTTTTTAAACATCTTTATTTTAGGGAAAACCTCATCAATCGTTTGCTGACTGAAACCTTTATCTATCGCATCTTGCTTAAGCTCAGCAACATAGTTACTAAACGTTCCTTGGGTCTCACTCTCGGCCATTGCTGTGGACGATAAAAAACTCAAAGAACACGCTAAAGTCAGAATCTTTTTCCCTAAAAACATAAATCCCCTTTATTAGATCTTTTGTGGCTTTAATCGCTGATTTAATCTGGATTAAAACCGATCTCTTTCTTATGTTGTTCTAGTAAATTAACAACTGGAGGCGGTAGCTGTAAATAGAATCCTTTCTCTTTCAATTCAGATCTCACCTTTTTAATATCGGCGAACCCCAAATGGTCTCGCTTTTCAATCGGCAACATCATCACTAATTTGGGCTCACCAAACATGGCCATTAATGCTTCAGGAACGCGTTCAAAATCGTTGCGTTTTTCAACGAAAAGGTAACTTTCAGCCTTTCTTAGACTTTTATATACTGCACAGATCATATACGACTCAATTTCCAAACTATTCAACTTGCCAGCTAAGGGAGCACACTATACCATGGTCCGTTAGGAATATAATGGATATCGGCCCAGCGCTGAACTTTATAGAGAGCAATACAGGAATGCAAACACCTAGCCTCGAATTAAAAGGCTCTTCTTTTACTCTTTCTGTACTGCATATCAACAGTGATGATATGGCAGTTATAGCGGCAGAGTTGGATGCTAAGCTCGCTATTGCGCCACAGTTTTTTATTGGTGCACCTTTAGTGGTTAACCTAAGTGCGATTCAAACGAGTAATTTTGACATACTTGGCTTAAAAGAGATATTAACCAGTCGTCAATTAATCATCGTTGGGATCACAAGCGCATCAGCAGCATTGACTAAGCAAGCGAAAGCTATCGGTCTCGCCACGGTAAAGTCGGGTAAAGAATCAAATTCACAGCCTCAACTGCCTAAAACCACCCAAATCGTCAAACAGAACGTACGTTCAGGGCAACAGATCTATGCCCAAAATGCCGATCTGATTATTGTCGGTGCGGTCGGTAACGGGGCAGAAGTTATCGCTGATGGCAGTATCCATATATACGGTACATTACGTGGTAAAGCTATGGCTGGCGCTTCAGGCGACAGACAAGCTGTTATCATGGCAAAGAAACTTGAAGCAGAGCTAGTATCGATTGCAGGTCAATACTGGTTAACTGAGAACCTTCAGCAAAACGGAGCCGCACCAAGCGGTTGTATTCGTCTAGAAGGCGAGTCGCTTACGGTTGAATCATTGCCTCTTTAAATAGAGTGTAAATTAGAAAGGATTATTATAAATGGCACAGATTATTGTTGTCACATCGGGTAAAGGTGGCGTGGGTAAAACCACCTCAAGTGCTGCAATTGCCACAGGTCTTGCAATGAAAGGCCATAAAACGGTTGTTATCGATTTTGATATTGGCCTCCGTAACCTAGATTTAATCATGGGCTGTGAACGCCGCGTAGTCTATGACTTTGTTAACGTCATCAATGGTGAAGCTAATCTTAATCAGGCCTTGATCAAAGATAAGCGCTGCGCCAATCTTTTCGTATTACCCGCTTCCCAAACTCGTGATAAAGATGCCTTGACTAAAGAAGGCGTGGGTAAGGTACTTGAAGATTTAGCCAAAGATTTTGAGTACATTATTTGTGACTCACCAGCGGGTATCGAAACCGGCGCTATGATGGCGCTTTATTTTGCTGATACTGCGATTGTAACAACCAACCCAGAAGTCAGCTCTGTTCGCGACTCAGACCGAATTCTTGGTATGTTACAGAGTAAATCTAAGCGTGCAGAAGAAGGGTTAGAGCCCGTCAAAGAGTATTTACTATTGACTCGTTACTCTCCCGCTCGTGTGACTACTGGCGAAATGCTAAGTGTTCAAGATGTTGAAGAGATCTTAGCGATTCCACTATTGGGCGTTATCCCGGAATCACAAGCCGTATTAAAAGCCTCTAACTCTGGTATACCTGTCATTATCGATCAAGAAAGTGATGCAGGTATGGCCTACAGCGATGCTGTAGAAAGGTTATTAGGTGAAGAACTGCCTTTCCGATTTCTTACGGAAGAGAAGAAAGGTTTCTTAAAACGAATTTTTGGTAGCTAACTTATGTCTCTTCTTGATTATTTTAAAACGAAAAAGGAACCAAACACTGCGGTCACAGCGAAAGAACGACTGCAAATTATCGTGGCTCACCAGAGAGGGGAGCGTGAAGCGCCGGATTACTTCCCTCAAATGAAGCAAGAGATTATCGAGGTGATCCGAAAGTATGTGCAAGTCGGCCCAGACCAAGTCTCGGTTCAACTTGAACAGACAGACGATAATTTCTCAGTGCTTGAGCTTAACGTGACTCTTCCAGAGCAGAACTAAACGCCTAGCCCCCAATAAAAAGCCCGCTTACGCGGGCTTTTTTGTTTTACGAATTGGTATTATAACTTCAGTGCTGATAAAGACTCGGCAACTATCGCTTCTCGCCAACCCGTAAGAATAAGTGGTTTATTCCCTTTCTTAGCATCCCAAACCCACTGTAAGTATTCATGTATATACTTTTTAGAGCCTAATAACTCTAACGGGATACTCTTAGATTCTGCTTGTTCTGTAATGCTGTTTTTAATACTCTTAAATGCGTTTTTATAACCGGTTTTAAGAGCGATAACATCTAATGGCTTAGGCGGGTTATCGTAACTAACATTGGTAATGATCTTAATGATCTCTTTACCATGAATACGCTTTTCCTGCTCCGTGAGTTCCGTCATTTTAAAGAGATCATTGGTTGACTTAGGCTGCTTCTTAGCTAAGGCAATCAGAGCATGATCTTTCACCACAAAGCCCAAAGCCAGATCTTTCTGTAACGCTCGCTTTAGGCGCCACTGAGATAAATCCCTCAATACAGCCAGCTGATTTGAGGATAGCTGAAAGGCATTTTTAACCTTTAAATAGGCAGTCTCAGGTTCCGGAGTATCTAAACGTCCTTGAGTCATACGAACGCCTTCTTCATAGACCCAATCTAGTCTGCCCTGCTCTTCTAATAACTTAACCAATTGTGGGTAGAGCTTATAAAGGTAATAGACATCATTGGCAGCGTAGTTGAGCTGCGCCTCTGTCAAAGGTCGTTTTAGCCAGTCGGTGCGAGACTCACCTTTATCTAAGCTTACTTCAAGAGTTTGCTCTACAAGCTTGGCATAACCTAGACCATGCCCCATACCAGCTAGACCTGCAGCAATTTGACTATCGAATAGATTAGTAGGTTGGCAATTGCCATAGCGTGCAAACACTTCTAAGTCTTCACTACATGAATGCAGTAACTTAACGCTGCTTTCTTTGCTTAGCAGTTGCCAAAATAATTCAAGGTTACTCACAGCTAATGGATCGATTAACGCAAGAGTCTTACCATCATAGGCTTGAATAAGGCCCAATCTTGCATAATAGGTACGAGTACGAACAAATTCTGTGTCTAGCACCAATAAATCAGCATCTTGGTATTGCTCTACAAGGGCCGCTAAACTGGCATCATCTTCAATATATTGAAACGCTAACAAAGTTGTCTACTCCATAAATATGCAAAAGCCGGCTATTGCCGGCTTTAGTGTATCAAAAGTGGCAATCACCACTTAATGACTGACGAGGCTAGTCTTACTTGACCTCATCTCTCAATTCCCTACGTAGGATCTTACCTACGTTGGTTTTAGGCAGTTCATCTCTAAATTCTACCAGCTTAGGGATCTTATAGCCCGTCAAATGCACGCGACAATGCTTGATTACATCCTCTTTGGTTAAAGATTTGTCGTTTGCGACCACAAACACCTTAACCAACTCCCCTGAAACTTCATGAGGTACGCCTACAGCTGCGACTTCGATCACCTTTGGATGCAGTGCAACCACTTCTTCAACTTCATTCGGAAATACATTGAATCCAGAGACTAAGATCATGTCTTTCTTACGATCAACAATGAAGAAGTAGCCTTTTTCATCCATATAACCGATATCACCCGTTGCCAGGTAACCTTGTTTGTCGACGACGTTACTGGTTTCTTCAGGACGTTGCCAATATCCCACCATCACCTGTGGACCTTTGGCAAACAGCTCACCAATTTCACCTTGTGGCAAAACATTACCTTCATCGTCACGCACTTGAATATCAGTGTTCGCAACAGGGAAACCGATTGAACCATTGTAACCATCAAGGTTATATGGACAACAGGTAACCAGTGGCGCGGCTTCTGTCAGGCCATAGCCTTCAAGCAAGCGGGTTTTAGTTAACCCCTGCCATTTATCGGCAACAGCGCGCTGTACCGCCATACCGCCACCAATTGATAGCTTAAGCTCTGTGAAGTTTAGCTTAGCGAAATCTTCATTGTTCACCAAGGCATTAAACAGAGTATTCACGCCTGTTAACACGGTAAATGGATGCTTATCGAGTTCACCGATGAAGGCTGGCAGATCTCTTGGGTTGGTGATCAACAAGTTGTTTGCGCCTTTATGGATAAATAGCAAACAGTTAACCGTTAAGGCAAAAATATGGTATAGCGGCAATGCTGTTACTACGAACTCTTTTCCGTTATCAAGCAAAGGACCATAGGCTGCGTCCGCTTGTAAAAGGTTGCTCACAACGTTGCCGTGGCTAAGCATGGCACCTTTCGACACCCCCGTCGTTCCACCAGTGTATTGTAAGAAGGCCAAGTCGTCTTTTTTTACGCTTGGCTTCACATACTGCAAACGGCGACCTTTATATAGCGCCTTACGCATAGAGATTGCCTGTGGCAAATGGTACTTAGGCACCATCTTTTTGATGTACTTAACGACGAAGTTAACCAAGGTGCGCTTTGGAGCACTTAATAGATCACCAAGCCCAGTTAAGATGACGCTTTCGACTGGTGTTTCGTCAACCACTTTCTCTAAGGTGTGAGCAAAATTGGAAACGACAACAATCGCTTTCGCGCCTGAGTCTGTCAACTGATGCTTAAGTTCACGTGGGGTGTACAATGGATTGACGTTAACAACCACCATACCCGCTCGTAAAATACCAAACAGAGCAATAGGATATTGCAGCAAATTCGGCATCATAATGGCGACCCGATCACCTTTATTCAACTTCAAATCATTTTGCAGATAAGCCGCAAAAGCTCGGCTACGCTCTTCAAGTTTGCGGTAAGTTAAAGTTGCGCCCATATTCACAAACGCAGGTTGATCCGCATATTTATTAACCGATGTTTCGAACAGATCGACAAGCGATGCATATTGTTCAACATCAATTTCAGAAGGCACATCATCTGGTAAATTATTAATCCAAAGTTGGTCCACAAAAATCTCCTAATATCTCCAGCTGCGGCATAAAAAATACCACAATGGTCGTTAGCAGCTTGCCAATGAGCAAGCTAACATACTGTCTATTCATTATATTTATTGGAAACGCCGACAAATCATACGGTCGTTTAAATTTTGATTATCATCACATAAATGAGACAAAAATCCTAGCCTCTTTTTTGCTTAGCCTTTTAAGAAAACACTAATGACCTTCGACACCTTCTCAGCGCTCCCCATATGAAGGTGATGATCCCCTTCAATTTCTACACTCTGTAACCGCTTGAACCAGCGATTTGCCATAGGGATCGCCTCACGTAACTGAGAGAAACCTCGGTTACCTGAAATTAATAGAGTGTTGACTTTATGGGCTTGCATTAAGGCATCGACTTGAGAAAATGTCAGTCTTAAAGGAGAGTCTAATTTTAAGCGCGGATCACTGCGCCAGCATACCCCAGAATCGAAGATTTGCATATTGCGCTGGGTCAATAATTCGCACCATTGCAGCTCTAGTGCGGTTAATTTGTGCCGTGCGAGCACAGCAACAGCCATATCACGGTAAACATTGGCGGGTTTATCTATTGATGCGAGAAACCTGCGGTGAGCACTAAAACTCTTATCTAATCTATTTTTAGATTTAGATTCATCTTCATAGAGCGGAGATAAAGCCTCTATTAAGATCAAATTTTCAACCCTATCAGGAAATGCAGCGGCATACGCAGATGCTATGATCCCGCCAAGAGAGTGACCTAAAATTGCCACTGGAGCTTGAATGTTAGGTAACTTCTGGAGTAAAGCATCGAGATCGTACAAATAATCAATCCAATGCAAGGGATATGCGCCCGGACGATGCTCTGAGCCGCCGTGTCCGGGCCAATCGATAGCGAGAATTTGGTAATCGGTTAAATGTTCACTCAAAGGCTGAAAACTGTTGGCATTATCTAACCAACCATGCAGCGCCAATATCAGTGGTTTATCCGCACTACCCCATAGCCGTCCTGCTAACTTAATATGGGGTAACTGGATACTAACTTCATCACCAAACTCGCGTACTAAGCTCATCTATAGTCTTACTTTTTAACAAATTTCAGCGTCATTCTATCGCTTTCTCCGATAGCGAGATACTTTTGTTTGTCTTGATCTTCAAGCGCTAAACGTGGAGGCAGTGTCCAAACGCCTTTTGGATAGTCTTTGCTGTCTTTAGGATTTGCATTGACCTCAGAACTGGCAACAAGACTAAAACCAGCTTTCTCAGCCAATTTAATCACAGATGCCTGATCCATATAGCCTGTTTTGGCATCCATATCTGGCTCACCTCGGTGTTCAACAATACCGAATGTGCCACCGGGCTTTAGCACTTTATATGCCGAGGCAAATACAGGCTCTAAATAGCCTTTCATTGCCCAATTATGCAAGTTTCTAAAAGTTAGCACCGCATCTGCGCTATTTTCATCACCCATGCTGTAGTAAGTCGGTGGCTCAAAGGTCACGGTCGTTGCGCCGCCCACTTTGGCCTTATTCTCTTTTAACCAAGCTTCAAATTTTTTTCCAACCTTCGGGCGGTAACTATTCCGCGCCTTTTCGTCAGCAGGATGAGTGTCAAAGTTACCAGCAATATAATGGCCTTCTTTCGCTAAATACGGCGCTAGAATTTCTGCGTACCAGCCGCCACCGGGCCACAGTTCAATAACGGTATCGCTAGGCTTAATATCAAAGAAGTTCAGAGTTTGTTCTGGATGGCGGTATTGATCACGTGCGCTATTTTTAGCTTGTCTAAAATCGCTAGTTACCGCAGTTTGTAAGGCTGTATTCTCATGGTTATGTGCATTGACCATAGTACTTAACGATAGGCTACACGTACTTGCAAGCAAAATACTTGCCGCTAACATTGTCTTTTTCATTGTAATTCCCCTATTGATGACAGGCATCAAACTAACAGGTCAGTTAACAAAAAAACAACAGCCATAAACAAGGCGTTACATTTTAATTTTTTGACTGCGTTTCTCTGCGGCGTCATCAACCCTTCGCCAACATAAAAAGAGCATCAAAGCGCTTGTGGCTAGCCATGTACCGACCCAAAACCAGGCAGGCAACCAACTCAGACTCGCAAGTAAGTTTGCATCGCCCTGCCCTTCGAGTCCTAATAACACCATGGGGCTTGCGAGTGCATTTAGGATAATCATCAAGGCCATAACCCTCAGGCTACTTGCTAATAATTGGTTTTGCTTAAGCTTTAGCGGCAATAAAAATAACACCGCCAAAATGACTAAAATGGAAATGGTCAGCAGATCTCGTGCCCAGAGTAAGATAGTCAAGATCACCACGCCCCCAAGAATCGCGAAACTAATGCGTATACCACGGGGCCAAGTAGCAAACATAAAGATGAGATAGCCCCACAACGCCGCGCCAAAATAACCAGCAAAGCCAATCAATAGCGGCCACCCCCCTTGACTAAAGCAGAGCCCTGCACCATTAGGAAATAGCTGTATATGACTGACCATACCGCCGCTTATGAGTGTTGCGAGGCCATGAGAAAGCTCATGAAAATAACTTTCTAACCACTTAAAGGGAACGCTAATAAAGGGCAAGCGAGTGACTAAGAAGGCAATAAAAAGTTCAAGCAAGAAACGGGTTCGTCCCGGTGCACCGGAGGAGTGTGGAGCTAACGCAGCAGAGTGATGTTCAGGCATAAGTATCTATGCCTACCATCTGTTGGATCTCTTCTCGCTTAGCGGCATGCTGATTAATGAGGTATTGTGCCACTGCGCCCCGTTGGCCACTCGTTTGGTTTTCATATTCAACATGAGCACCAAGCCGTGACTGAAGCGCAGTTGCATCTTCATGATACTCATTAACGATTATTGCTTGCTGAGCTTTAATTGGCGATGCAGCCTCAACACTCTCTGTAACGACAGCTTTCGCCTGACTTGAGGCGATAGACTTGTTAACTTCAACTTTATTAGCAGTAAGTTGACTGGTGTTGATCTGCATTATATCGTCCTTAATTTACTCGGAAAATGCTTTCCTTAACGGTAAAGGCTACTCTCTTCCTGGTAATTTCTGCCATGTGACTGTATCACGCAGATAAACTGGCGCTAAATCATCAACAGAGGTAGTTTGGCCTTTCTCTACGCCATCTTGTGCCAGTGCTAACATGTATCTAGCTTCTGGGAATTTAGCGGCCTCACAGAGCTCAATGGTAGGCAACAGCTCGATTAACTGTGGATAGGCATCAAAACCAGTACCACAGGCAGCAATGGTAGAAGTCTCATCTAAGCTCAGCACTATCGCCTCTGGAGCACTGACCACTTCTTGATCCACTAAGGTAGCTAGCCCATCTACCGAAATATATTGGCCCCAGTAAATCTCCCCCATACGCGCATCGATAGCGGCTAACACTTGAGTAGCGCCTTTATCGATAGCCGATTGTGCCATGGCCGCCAGCGTTGAGATACCAATAACAGGTAACTCCTGACCTAACGCTAGCCCCTGGCTAATACTGGTACAAATTCGAATACCGGTAAAGCTGCCTGGCCCTCTTCCGTAAGCAATAACATCGACATCTTGCAGCTTTAGCTGAGCTTGAGCCAATACCGATTTAACCATAGGCAATAAACGCTGACTATGCTCACGCGGCGCATCCGCTTGCTCACTATAGACAATGCCTTGATGGCTAACCGCTGCAGAACACGACTCAGTGCAGGTATCGAGCGCTAATACGCTCAACTGTGTCGTACCGTTAGAATCTTTTGTCATGAATTACTTACCAAACCTATTAATTATATGATTTAACGTCGAAAAAAATGCAAACAAGCCACACTTTCAGCCGATCATTAAAGGCTCAACCAGCCACACTTCAACGTACAACTTGGTTAATGTCAATTTTGGCAATTATACCCCAACTAATGCCAAAGCATTAAGCTCTAAGGCCAAATTACTTTTTCCATGCGCTAATGCTAGTCGAAATAGCCTGCTAGATTACAAACTGCCTCAAGCTAACAAACAGCGATTGAGCTTGATTAATTACTCATAAAGTACGCCAAAACAGAAAATTTACTCTAAATTTAATTAAGAGATTTGCTCATGACTTTAAGAGCAAAGGCAAGGCTTGGGAGGTTGAATGCGACAGATCAACATAGATTGGTTGCGTTTGTTTCGTTACTCACTATTGTTCATCTTCTTTTCTATGTTGATGACCGTCTTTATGCTGATCTGGCTTTCTAATAGTCTAGAAGAAGCTTGGCAGAAAGGACTGATGTTAACCTTTTCAGAATTTGAAATGACCGTTGAACTGACACTAACACTGCTCATATACATTAGCTTTCCAGTACTACTATTTCGCTTCCTGTATTATTTTTCCAAGATGCTCTATCGTGGACGAAATCCAGGGGTCGCAATCATTAGCTACAAAACACTATTTAACCCATTAAACTTTCTACTGTTTCCAAGCTTACTCAATCCACAAGGACTAACTTATCGGCGACGCTGTTTAATGGCGCTCATCTTACTGAGTGCCATCTACTTGACCATTTTGTTGATCACTTAATACGCTCTAAAAACGCTGTCGCCTTATCTAAGTCTCGAGTTCTCGACATCGGAGGTAAAGAGTTTAAAAAAGCCTGTCCGTAAGGCTTATTAACGATTCTGTTGTCACATAAAATAAGCACGCCTTTGTCTTTCTCATCTCGGATCAAACGGCCAACGCCCTGATTTAACGTGATCACCGCTTGTGGCAAGGATATTTCACTGAAGGGATCTTTACCCTCTCGCTCGATACTTTCGCTTCGCGCTCGAAACAAATTATCGTCGGGTGAGATAAAGGGCAGCTTATCGATAATCACACAACTCAGTAGACGACCACGTACATCGACCCCTTCCCAAAAGGCGCCAGTACCGAGCAATACCGCATTACCAAGCTGACGATACTTCTTCAATAAGCTCTGCTTACCTGCCTGCCCCTGCACCAAAAGTGGATAAGAAACCCTTCTTTGCAGCGCGGGCGCAACAAGGTTTAGCATTCTGTGACTTGTAAATAGGATGAAAGTCCGACCTTTTGCGGCATTGACCGCCTTAACACAGACATCGACAAATTGTGACAGTGCAGCATGGTGGTTGCTCACACTGGCTAAATGCCGAGGCACGCAAAAGAGCGCATTATTAGCGTAATCAAAAGGACTCTCTAATAACATCTCTTGGCACTGAGTTAAGCCCAGTTGTCTGGTAAACAAGCTCAAATCACGGTTAATTTGCAAGGTTGCCGAAGTGAAGATCCACGAAACATCAGATTCAAACAGTTTGCGACACTCTTTAGCCACATCAATAGGTGCAATACGCAACACTAAATAGCGATGGCCGTAATCGATACTGTAAGCGGCCTGATTGTTCTCACATAAGAAAAATAGCTCTAACTTATTTGTAATAAGCTCCAGTTTTACAATTGTGTCGTCTAAGTTATCACTGCGTCCAACATGGCCTAACAACAGACTCTGCAGAACTTTTATCTCTTTAATTAAAGCCCACGACAACACAGACAGCTCTTTGTTGCCTAATAGGCGGCGCCAATCGCTATCACCCAGTTCAAACAACATTTGATGCCACTCGTTTAAAATAGCGCCGCAACGAGAACTGAGTGCTTCTATCTGCTTGGCATCTCTAAGCTCTTGACGATAAATATCGATTAACTTATCGAATAGCTCAGAGAGTTGCCGTGTTGAACACTGCTGACCAAAGTAAGTTACGGCGATATCGGGAAGCAGATGCGCCTCGTCAAAAATCACCACATCAGAATCGGGTAATAGCTCGGCAAAACCGGTTTCTTTTATGATCCTATCGGCGAGAAAGAGATGATGATTGACGACGGTAACCTTAGCATTCATGGCTCGATTACGGGCTTTACGCGTAAAGCACTCATCAAAATAGTCGCAGCGCTGACCAATGCAGTTCTCTTTACTACTGACGATTAACGGCAACGCGGGAGAGTTTTCTGTTACTGCCGTCAACCCACCAATATCGCCGTCAGTCGTTTGGCCTCCCCACTGATTAATTCTGAGCAGGTCGTCTAATACCTGAGTCTCCATCGAACTCGCACCCGATAACTCTTTCTCCATCAAATGCTGGCACAAATAGTTATTGCGCCCTTTTAGCAAAGCGACTTTAGGCGTTAGGTTCAGCATGGCCGACAAGGCTGGTAAGTCTTTGTAAAATAGCTGCTCTTGCAGGTTTTTACTTCCGGTGCTAATAATGATTTTCTTGCCACTTAATAGCGCGGGAATAAGATAAGCAAAGGTTTTACCTACACCTGTGCCAGCCTCAACCACCAACTTTTTACGACTATGAATGGACTCCGCTACAGCGTGCGCCATCTCGGCTTGCACATCTCGACGACTGAAACCTTTAATCGATTGTGCTAATACACCTTGGCTTGAAAATGCAGCAGCGACTTGTTGTGTTAATCTAACGCTCAAGAGGTAGGGAACCTTTAATTAGCCTAGATGGCTTGCTTTACAAAGTGTGGTGCAGTTTATCTTAATTAGCTTTACAAGATCAGCTTTAGTTTTATCAGTTCACTCTAGTATTCCAATCATAACATCACCAACTATTGTCTCGTTTTCAGAACAAAGAACTTTCAAAACCTGCTAGCTATGGCAAACCTTAGTCAAAAATGACATTTAGATGAAGTTTACTCATCTGAAGAAATAAGAGGTTGCAATCATTTTTAAAACTGATTAATTTAAATACCAAGATAAACGAATCGCTTAGCTCAACGAGCAAGCCTTGAGCATTCAGAGCTATTAAGCTCACAGATTTAAATTGAGAGAAACGAATATGACAAAGCTTTTGAACACTATGCATCATCATCACCATATGCGGTAGCCTTCGGAAGCTCACTGCCGAAGGACTATTTCCTTCCGGCGGTTGATTTAAAAATATCAAAAACCCTTGGAAGGAATTCCAAGGGTTTTTTGGTTTTATCTTAACAGCTTGTTTTATAAGAATTTTTAAATTAACTAATAGGAAGTACCCCATGTCAGAGTCAACTAGATTACGTATCGCAATCCAAAAATCAGGTCGTTTATCAAAAGAATCACAAAAACTGTTAAAGAGCTGTGGCGTTAAATTTAACGTCAATGAACAACGTCTTATCGCCCACTCTGACAATATGCCAATTGATCTATTACGTGTTCGTGATGACGATATTCCAGGCCTAGTCATGGATGGTGTTGTTGACCTTGGGATCATTGGCGAAAATGTACTAGAAGAGGAACAAATCGAGCGTCAAAGCTTAGGTAAACCTGCTGAATGCGTTAAGCTGCGTGAACTTGATTTTGGTGCTTGTCGCCTATCTTTAGCGGTACCTAATGAATTTGAATACCAAGATGCAAGCTCACTCGAAGGGCTTCGAATCGCCACCTCTTACCCCAACCTGCTACGTCGCTACATGCAAGAGCAAGGCATTAATTACCGTGATTGTATGCTTAAGGGCTCAGTTGAAGTCGCACCTCGTGCAGGTTTATCGGACGGTATTTGTGATTTAGTCTCAACAGGTGCCACCCTTGAGGCAAACGGCCTTTACGAAACCGAAGTCATTTACCGCTCTATGGCTTGCATCATTCAATCGACTCAGTCGCAACCCGATGACAAGCAAGCGCTTATCAACAAAATCTTATCTCGCATCAACGGTGTGGTACGTGCAAAAGAGAGCAAATACATCTTGCTACACGCGCCAACAGAAACCTTAGAGCAAATTGTTGCCCTACTACCTGGTGCTGAAAACCCAACAGTATTGCCACTAAATGATGATACTAACCGTGTCGCTATCCACGCTGTCAGCACCGAAGATCTGTTCTGGGACACCATGGAGCAATTAACTCAGTTAGGTGCCAGCTCTATTCTGGTCATGCCTATCGAAAAAATGATGGGGTAAGAGCATGCAGATCCTCAACTGGCAATCACTCTCACCACAAGCGCAATTAGCGGCGCTGAAACGCTCGCCATTAATTGGTGACAACAGCCTTGAGCAAAATGTAGCGAGGATCATCGAAGCCGTTGTAGCTAACGGCGATCAGGCGCTAAAGGACTTTAACCGTGAGTTCGATGGGGTAAACCTAGAAACGCTAAAGCTAACGACTACACAAATTGAGCAGAGCTGTAAACTGGTGCCTGAAAGTCTAAAACAGGCTATCGCTCAGGCTAAAAACAACATAGAGCGGTTTCACCAGGCGCAGTTACAGCCAAAAGTTGATATCGAGACTCAGGCAGGCATCCGCTGTGAGCTTCGCTCCGAGCCTATTGAGCGTGTCGGACTCTATATCCCTGGTGGCACGGCGCCGCTTATATCAACCGTACTCATGTTAGCCCTACCGGCAAAAATTGCTGGCTGTAACAAACGCGTTCTAGTGAGCCCACCACCGATTAATGACGCTATCATTTATGCGGCAAATGAGTGTGGCATTGAAGAGATCTATCAGGTCGGTGGCGCGCAAGCTATTGCTGCATTAGCCTTCGGCACAGAGTCTCTGCCACAGGTAGATAAAATTTTTGGCCCCGGAAATCGTTTTGTCACCGAAGCAAAGCGTGCCGTCAGCCAAGATAATCGCTGCACAGTGAGTATCGATATGCCTGCGGGCCCATCAGAAGTACTGATTATTGCCGATGGCCAAGCCAATGCTGAATTTGTCGCCGCCGATCTGTTATCTCAAGCTGAACACGGTGCTGACTCACAGGTCATGCTAGTCACCGACTCAACTGAGCTCGCAGAAGCGGTCAACACAGCCCTTGCTAATCAGCTTAAGCAGTTATCGCGCACTGAGATAGCGACGACAGCACTTAAGAGTAGTCGTACTTTGATTGTTGATGATATACAGATGGCGGCTCTGGTTTCAAACCAATACGGGCCAGAGCACCTCATCATTCAAACTAAGCAACCAAGAGACGTATTACGCAATATTCGCGCCGCGGGCTCTGTGTTTTTAGGCGCTTATACTCCAGAATCTGTCGGCGATTATGCCAGCGGTACTAATCACGTCTTACCGACCTACGGCTATAGCAAAACCGTTTCTAGCCTATCTCTGGCAGACTTTAGCCGCAGATTCACGGTACAAGAGCTCAATGCTAAAGGGCTACAAACTATTGCAGATAGCGTAATGACACTGGCAGCAGCCGAGCTACTCGATGCCCACAAGAATGCCATAGCCATTCGACTCGCAAGCCTTAGTGCAGATGATGACACTAATAGCGGTAATGAGGAGGAGTTATGAACACTGCAACTAACGGCTTGAACTTAGCTCAACGCCTAGCCAGACCTGAATTGCTCGATCTACAGATCTATCAATCGGCAAGGCGTATTGGCGGTCAAGGTGATATCTGGATCAATGCAAACGAGTCGCCATTTAATAATAGTGAACTTGAAGGGCTGAACCGCTACCCGGAATGTCAGCCTCCAGAACTTGTTAATGCCTATAGCAACTACAGCAAGGTCGCAACTGACAGCATCATTACGAGTCGCGGCGCCGATGAGGCGATTGAGTTACTGATCCGTGCTTTTTGTATACCAGCCAAAGACTGTATCGCCACTTTTGGCCCAACTTATGGCATGTACGCCATCAGCGCGAAAACCTTTAATGTTGGGGTGAAAGCGTTATCACTAACCGAAGATTTTCAGCTACCCAGTGATTACCTTTCTCAAGTAAGCGGCGCCAAGTTGGTATTTATCTGCAACCCTAATAATCCAACGGGTAGCGTTATAGCGCGGGATAAGGTGATTGAAGTTATCAACAACTGTCAAGATGCTATTGTGGTTGTGGATGAGGCTTATATCGAATTTAGCCCCGAATTCAGCGTCGCCGATTTAGTCGCGACTTTCCCCAACCTTGTGGTTCTGCGCACTCTGTCGAAAGCTTTTGCATTGGCGGGAGCGCGGTGCGGTTTTTTACTGGCTAACCCTAATATTGTTGATATCTGCATGCGAGTTATCGCTCCCTACCCTGTGCCTCTTCCTGTCAGTCTTGTGGCTGAAAAGGCGCTTAGCACATCAGGACTTGAAACCATGAGCCGACAAGTCAATGACATGAAGCAGCAGGGATTAAGGTTAGCGAATGCATTACAGCGCTATGGTGCCAAGGTCGTAAAGGCACACGGTAACTATGTACTTGCCGAGTTTGCAGATAAACAACAGGTTCAGCAAAAGCTATCGCAAGCGGGAGTTATCGCCAGAAGTTATAGCGACCCGCGCCTTAGCCAAGCAATTCGATTTAGCTTTACTAATCAAGCACAAACAGACTATCTCATTCAACTGTTTCAACAAAAATAAAATAGCTAGAAAGCTAATAATTAAAAAATAACGATAGCTTGACTGGTATTGATTTAGTTAAGCGCAAATTTGAAAGGTATACCCGCTATGAAGCAGAAAATTTTATTTATCGACCGTGATGGCACCCTAATCGAAGAGCCAGTTACAGATAAACAAGTCGATAGTCTAGCTAAACTCGTGTTTGAGCCAAATGTGATCCCTGCGCTATTAAAGCTGCAGAATGCAGGTTACAGACTGGTCATGATCAGTAATCAGGATGGTCTTGGTACGCCTTCTTTCCCAAAAGATGATTTTGACGCGCCGCAAGATATGATGATGCAGATCTTAAATAGCCAAGGTGTGTTATTTGATGACGTGCTTATCTGCCCACACTTTGATGATGAAAACTGTAGCTGCCGTAAACCTAAGCTTGGCCTAGTTAAAGGTTACCTGACTTCTGGCAAGATAGACTTTACCCAGTCAGCCGTGATTGGCGATCGTGAAACTGACCTTGGCCTTGCAGATTCAATGGGCATATTAGGGCTGCAATACCACCCTGAGACGCTTAATTGGAACGCTATTGCCGCTAAGTTGCTGAACAAGAACCGCTGCGCAACTGTCACTCGCACCACTAAAGAAACCGATATCCGCGTCACTGTTGATTTAGACGCCGCAGATAAAGGTGCGATCAACACAGGCATAGGTTTCTTTGACCATATGCTGGAACAGATCTCGACACACGGTAATTTCAAGCTAGATGTTCAGGTCGATGGCGACTTAGAGATTGACGATCACCACAGTGTTGAAGATACGGCGCTCGCTATCGGTGATGCATTGCGACAAGCCCTTGGTGATAAACGCGGCATTGCACGCTTTGGTAACTCACTACCTAATGATGTATTCCAGCAGGCAATTCCTATGGATGAAGCCAGTGCTAGCTGTCTATTAGACTTATCTGGCCGTCCTTTTATCAAGTTTGACGGCGAGTTTGACCGTGAGCTTGTGGGGCAGCTGTCTACTGAAATGGTGCCGCACTTCTTCCGCTCATTCGCCGATGGCCTACGCTGCACCCTACACATCAGCACTCAAGGTGATAATGATCACCACAAGGTTGAGAGCTTATTTAAAGTCCTTGGTCGTACTCTTCGACAAGCAGTAGCGATAGAAGGTGATGCGCTGCCATCAAGTAAAGGTGTGTTATGAGCCAACAAGATAAAGCAGGCTTGAGCGATGATCGTTCATTGAACAATAACAAAGCCATAGTCGGCAACACCGTTATTGTCGACACAGGTTGCGCCAATTTAAGCTCTGTGCGTTACGCCTTCGAACGTCTAATGACGGATATTGAGCGCGAGCGCCTATTTGTCACCGATGATATCGAGATGATAAGAGCTGCCGAGCGGGTGATTTTGCCTGGTGTCGGCACTGCTGCGGCTGCCATGAGCGCTTTACAAAGCAAAGGCTTAGTACAACTTATCCCTGAGTTGACCCAACCGGTACTCGGTGTGTGTTTAGGCATGCAGATGCTGACAAGAGTATCTAAAGAACGTGGCAGCCAAAGTGAAGACTGTCCGTGTCTCAATATCATACCGACTGATATCAATTTACTCGACACCAAAGGACTGCCACTGCCGCATATGGGCTGGAATCAGCTAGTGCCAGGCTCACATCCCATCTTTGACGGGATCACAGCGGGCAGTTATGTGTATTTTGTCCACAGCTACCGAGCACCAATCAGTGATTACACTATCGCTACGGCGCAGCACGGAGAAACATTTAGCGCGGCAATTGCCAAAGATAATTTTATCGGTCTGCAGTTCCACCCTGAAAAAAGCGCGGAAGTCGGTGCAAGAATGCTTAAAAACTTCCTGACTATGGATCAAGCGACGTTCAGTCCAACAAATAACCAACTGGCGTATGGCCAGCAAGAGGCGCAGTTATGATTATTCCAGCAATCGATCTTATCGATGGTCAAGTTGTTCGCCTCTATCAAGGGGATTATGCCCAGCAGACCACCTTTAATTTAAGCCCATTAGATCAGCTTAAGTCTTACCAGCAGCAAGGTGCCAGCCTACTGCATATCGTCGATCTTACCGGGGCTAAAGAGCCTGATAGACGTCAGACTGCGCTCATTTCAGAGTTAGTCAATAATCTGGATACCCCGATTCAAGTCGGCGGTGGCATTCGCACCGAAGCCCAGTTAAGTGAACTATTAGAGATTGGGGTTAGCCGTGTGGTTATCGGCTCATTGGCCGTAAAAGAGCCTGAATTGGTAAAAAGTTGGTTTACCAAATATGGTAGTGACGCTATCTGCCTAGCCTTAGACGTTAATATTAATGAACAAGGCGAAAAGATTGTCGCGGTATCGGGTTGGCAGTCAGGTGGCGGTAAGAGCTTAGAATCACTTGTGGAAGAATTTAAGTCCGTCGGTTTAAAACATGCCTTAGTGACCGATATTAGCCGTGATGGCACCCTTAAGGGCGCTAATACTGAGCTGTATTATGAAATCGCGACTCTCTATCCAGAGATCCAATGGCAGGCTTCAGGAGGCATAGCGACTTTAGACGACGTTAATGCGGTAAAACAAAGTGGTGCAACAGGCATCATCATAGGAAAAGCCTTATTAATAAATCAGTTTACCGTTGAGGAGGCTATTGCATGTTGGCCAAACGCATAGTTCCCTGCCTCGACGTCAAAGAGGGAAAAGTGGTAAAAGGGGTACAATTTCGAAACCATGAAATAGTCGGTGATATCGTTCCCCTCGCCCAACGCTACGCAGAAGAAGGCGCCGATGAGCTGGTCTTTTATGATATTACCGCCAGCGCTCACGATAGAGTGATTGATAAATCTTGGGTGAGCCGGGTCGCTGAACGCATCGATATCCCATTTTGCGTGGCAGGCGGTATTAGAACCATTGAGCAAGCACGTGAAAAACTCGCCTTTGGTGCCGATAAAATATCTGTCAACTCACCCGCGCTTACCGATCCGAGTCTAATTGCACGATTACAGGATGAATTTGGCCGTCAGTGTATCGTCATTGGTATCGATTCTTATTATGACGCCAGCAGTGACAGCTATATGGTCAAACAGTTTACTGGCGATGAGTCTGCCACTAAAGATACCCAATGGTTTACACAGAATTGGGTAGAAGAGGTGCAAAAGCAAGGTTGCGGCGAAATAGTACTTAACGTGATGAACCAAGACGGCGTACGCCAAGGTTACGACATTAAACAACTGTCGATGATCCGTAGCATCTGTGACGTACCATTAATCGCTTCTGGCGGGGCCGGTACCATGGAGCACTTTGAAGAAGTGTTTAGCCTAGCTAATGTCGATGCAGCACTTGCGGCTAGTGTATTCCACAAAGGGATCATCGACATTCAGGCGCTAAAGCGGTATCTAAAAGATAAAAATATTGCTGTCCGGATCTAATTCAGTGAGACCTTGACCCAAATTAAGGATGTAACATGACAAGTACCAAGCAAAACCAGCAATACGGCGATCTAATCACTCAATTGGACTGGAAAAAAACAGATGGCCTAGTTCCTGCTGTCGTACAGAACTTTTTAACCGGTAAAGTCTTGATGTTAGGCTATATGGATAAAGCTGCGTTAGACAAGAGCCTATCGACTAAACAAGTCACCTTCTTTAGTCGCAGCAAGCAACGGCTCTGGACCAAGGGGGAAACCTCTGGTAATACGCTTGAATTAGTTGCTATCGATATGGACTGTGATAACGACAGCCTGTTAGTACAAGTAATCCCCAACGGGCCGACTTGCCATAAAGGCACCGAAAGCTGCTGGAAAGATGGCAAGGCTCACAGCTTTATCGATAACCTTACTAGTCTAATTGCATCACGTAAGGGCCAAGATCCACAGTCGAGCTATACCGCTCACCTGTTTGAGAGAGGCACCAAACGTATCGCCCAAAAAGTCGGCGAGGAAGGCTTAGAAACTGCGCTAGCCGCTGCGACTAATGATAAGCCAGAGCTGATAGATGAAGCATCGGATCTCATCTACCACCTGTTGGTGCTGTTAGAAGATCAAGAGTTAAGTATGCAAGATATCAACTTAAACCTGATGAAAAGACACAATAAGGCTAAGTAGCCGAGTGATAAGGGCGTAAGCTAAATTTACGCCCTTTATTTTTGGGGATAATTAACCCGTCGCAACGATTCATAACAGCATAATCTTTCAATTATCCTCCACTTTAACCGGCGATTTTACACTATAGAAAACACTGTTTTTACAAAGAGTAAAATCCTCGTTGTCCTAGTGTTGCAACCCACAACTTCTGTTACAATCTGCGCCACTAAAATTAAGCTTCTCAATAATAAAAGTGTGCCCTATGAATCTTGCAGATAAAGTTTTAGTCGTAAATGACAACCTCCCAATTCGTACCGACAAACCTGTTCACTCAGGCAAGGTCCGCAGTGTTTACTGGTTAACCGAAGAAGATAGCGCTCGGTTAATTAAAGATAAAGGTTACGATGTACCAGCCGATGCTCCACTTGCCATTATGGTGATCAGTGACCGTATCTCAGCATTTGATTGCGTATGGCAAGGTGAAAATGGCTTAAATGGCGTTCCTGGTAAAGGTACGGCGCTTAATGCCATCTCAAATCACTGGTTTAAACTTTTCAAAGACAAGGGGCTTGCCGATAGCCATATCCTTGATATCCCTCACCCACTCGTATGGATAGTGCAAAAAGCCCGTCCGGTGATGATTGAAGCCATTGCACGCCAGTACATTACTGGCTCAATGTGGCGTTCATACACCAAAGGTGAGCGTGAGTTCTGTGGTATTACTATCCCTGAAGGCCTAGAGAAAGATCAGAAACTCCCAGAACTGCTGATCACACCATCGACTAAAGGTGTATTAACGGGTCTTGAAGGCGTGCCTGAAGCTGATGATGTAAACGTATCGCGCAGCGACATTGAGCGCCACGTTAAAGGCTTTAATTTCAGTAATGAGTCTGATATCGATCTTTACGAGAAACTGCTTAAAGAAGGCTTTGACGTGATTAGCGACGCACTGGCTGAGCACGATCAGATTTTTGTCGATACCAAGTTTGAGTTTGGCTATGTCAATGATGCTGCTGGTAATGAAAAGCTCATTTATATGGATGAAGTGGGTACGCCAGATAGCTCTCGTATTTGGGATGGTTCATCGCACCGTGATGGTAAGATCATCGAGCAATCTAAAGAAGGCTTTAGACAATGGCTACTTAATCACTTCCCAGATCCAGATATCTTGTTAAACAAAAATCGCATGGTGGAGCGTTTCGCACTTGCAAGTGATAACAAGTTACCAGAATCTGTGATGATGGATATCTCTAATACTTATGTGGGTATTGCTGAGAAGATCATCGGCAAGAAGCTGCATATCAGTGACAATCCTAAGCAGGAAATCATCGATATCTTGCGCGACGAGTATCAACTTATCGTTTAATCGATGAGAAGACAATTGTAATAAAAAAGCCGCAATATCAATTGCGGCTTTTTTATTAATCATGTCTTGTCCTGAAATGTGTTTACACATTTAGGACTTTATAATGACTACACCAATACCAGCCCGCGTTAAGCGAACACAGCGAGATTATTCGTTAGGCTTTAAATTACAAGTTGTAGCTGCCGTAGAAAAAGGCGATATGACTTATAAACAAGCTCAAACAACCTATGGCATCCAAGGTCGCTCCACGGTACTTACTTGGCTTAGAAAGCACGGTAAGATGGACTGGACTCAACCAGTGAGAATGACTATGCCAAAAACAACTAAAGCTAAAGAAACCCCAGCTCAAAAGATTAAGCGCCTTGAAAAAGAGCTGGAAGATGAGCACTTACGTAATCTATTACTCAATGAAGCCGTTGATATTATTGATGCAGAATATGGAGCTGGCCTTAGAAAAAAGTACTTAGCCAGGGAGCGAGAAGTCTTCAAAAACAGAAAGTAACGAGCTTAAATCGCGCTTGTAAGCTTCTGGGTATAACAAGACAAGCTATCTATCAAAGAGAACGAAGAGCGAATTGTAGAGCAATGGAGTTAGCCCCTGTAAGAGCGATGATACTAGATATCCGTCGGTTTATGCCTCGGATTGGTGGCAAGAAACTCTACTTTTTACTTAAACCTAAGTTCATCGAGAAAGGGATTAAACTTGGGCGCGATAACTTCTTTAGTTACTTGAAAAGTGAAGGCTTGTTAGTCAAACCTAAGCGTAATTATACCAAGACGACTAACAGTAAACATTGGATGAAGAAACATCCAAATTTACTGAAAGAGTTAGTGCCAACAGCACCTGAAGAGGTGTTTGTTAGTGATATAACATATGTGCAATCAGAGCAAGGCATACATTATCTATCATTGGTAACTGACGCGTTCAGTCGTAAAATAATGGGATATGAATTAAGTAATGAAATGAAAGCTACAGACGTAGTCAAAGCGTTAGAAATGACGATAAGTAATCGGCAGTATCAACATCGAGCAGTGCATCACTCAGACAGAGGGTTACAGTATTGCTCTGCCGTTTATCAGTTAGCGTTGCAAAGAAGTGACATCCGCGCATCAATGACCGATGGATATGACTGCTACCAAAACGCACTAGCAGAACGTATAAATGGGATATTAAAGCAAGAGTTTCTATTATCTCCTTGCTGCAACCTTAATGAGTTAAAGCAACTCGTTGAGGAGTCAATTTTTATATACAATGAGCTGAGACCGCACTTAAGCTTGGGTATGAAAACACCTAATCAAGTGCATAAAAAAGACCAGCAGCAGAAGCTACTGGTCTAGTAAAAACCGTCAACCTATTTCAGGACGGGACATCAATATGTACTGCCCTAAAACCCAAAACCAGACAAGTTATCGGCTGCAACAATTTATTGAAAAGACTACTTATAGATAGACTCTTCGCCTTCAGGTCGTGTCTTTAATACCTTTAAAAACCACATATACTGCTCTGGGTAAGCTAAGATCACCTGCTCTACCGCCTTATTCAACGCAATGGCTTCATTTTCTTTACCCTGCATGGTTTCAGGGGAGATTGCAGGCATCACAGTTAAATCAAAATGGCGCTTAACTTGATCATAGCCAATCTTGACCGGCATAACTTGGGCGTTACCGGCCTGAGCTAAACGGCCTACAACAGGTAATGTCGCCTTAGTGGTACCTAAAAAGGGCGCAAAGATACTCTTATCTCGCCCAAGATCTTCATCGGGTAGGTAAAAGAAGCTGTTATCTTGCTTAAGCTCGGTAAGCAAGGCTCTGATCCCTGCTTCACGCATATAAATATTGCCGCCTTGGGAGCTACGCATACGGTTATTAAACCAGTTAAACAGATCATTCTTGTGAGCCTTAGCCATCGAAACCATAGGTAAATCGATGTTCAGCCTTAAACCTGCGTATTCAATCCCCCATACATGCGGCATGATAAAAATCACTGGCTGACCCGCTGCACGTGCATTCTCAACATGCTCAAATCCATGCAGCTGCACTCGACGTCTCATATGAGCACGAGACTTTAACATCAATTCTGATTGTGCCAGCAAGATCATCACAAAGTTTTCGACGTTATCTTTAACTAACGCTTCAATCTCATCGGCTGATTTTTCAGGGAAACAAGTGGTCAAATTTGCCCTAGCAACCTTAATTGGCTTCTTAGCAATTTTCATCACTAATTTAGCCAGTGTACGGGCGATTGGATCCCTTAACCTTGCAGGCATAAGACCAAATACCACCAGCACTAGAATGGCGACCCAGGTTAACCAATATCTTGGGTGCAACAAACTAAGCTTAAAACGTCGGTCAAAATACTTCGGCTTTCTAGACAAGGATAAAACCTCTACAGCAAATGGAAACAGAAAAAGCCACTCAATTGAGTGGCCTCTTCATTACAGTGCTAAAGCAATTATTTCTTTGCGTTAGCCTCTTCGACACGGCTTTTAAGCTTCTGTCCCGGACGGAACGTCACTACACGGCGTGCCGAAATTGGGATATCTTCTCCCGTCTTTGGGTTCCTTCCCGGTCTTTGATTCTTATCCCTCAGGTCAAAGTTGCCAAAGCCAGACAGCTTGACCTGCTCACCACTTTCAAGAGCTTGACGAATTTCTTCGAAAAACGTCTCAACCATCTCTTTCGCTACTCTCTTGTTGATACCTAGCGTTTCAAAAAGATGTTCTGCCATTTCGGCTTTGGTAAGTGCCATACTTTTAGTCCCTCAACGATGCGTTGAACTCGTCTTTCAGAGCAGAAACCACGACGTCTACCATCTCAGCGATTTCTTTTTCTTCCAGTGTACGAGCGTTGTCTTGTAATAAGAGTGCTATTGCAAGGCTCTTTTTGCCTTCCTCTACACCTTTACCTCGGTATACATCGAACAAGTTTATGCCAACCAACTGATTTTCGCCAACTTTTCTTATCATTTTTACAACATCATTCGCTGCAATAGCGTCATCAACTACGATGGCGATATCACGGCGGTTAGCTGGAAACTTAGATACAGTCTGGGCTAGCGGCAAATTAGCGTGCAATAAAGCGTCTAATTCTAGCTCGAAAATAATTGTTTTTCCGTTTAGGCCAAATGGCTTCTCTAGGCTTGGGTGAACCGTACCTATGATACCAATAACGCGATCATCTCTTAAGATTTCAGCACATTGCCCCGGATGTAACGCTGGATGAGTTGCTGGTCTGAAACTAAATTCAGCATCAGCAACAGTCAAACCGATGACTGCTTCTAAGTCACCTTTTAGGTCAAAGAAGTCAACGGTTTTTGACTCCATTGTCCAATGCTCGTCATTTTGGTTACCGGCAATAACAGCAGCAAGCATAGGTTGTTGTGACACACCAGACTCTGCTGTTTCATTTGGTACAAAACGTAGACCTGTTTCGAACAGTCTGACACGGTTTTGCTGACGGCTTTGGTTATAACCAACTGCAGTCAAAAGACCGGTGAACATAGACAGACGCATAGCAGACATTTCAACCGAAATTGGATTCGGTAGAATCATCGCCTCTGCACCTGGGTGAATCAACTCTTGCTGCTTCGGATCCACAAAGCTATAAGTCACAGCTTCTTGGAAACCTCGAGCAACCAGCATGCTACGAACACGCTTAATGTTGATGTTCGACTCTTTATGGTCAGACATGCTTAAATGAGCAATAGGCGCGATATTTGGAATGTTGTTGTAACCGTAAATACGGGCAACTTCTTCAATCAAGTCTTCTTCTATTGCCATATCGAAGCGGTAAGTTGCCGTGGTTACATTCCACAGCCCTTCACTCACTACGACGATGAAACCTAAACGCTCTAGAATTTCTTTAACTTCAGCATCATCAATATGATGACCCAAAGTCTTATCTAGCTTGCTACGGCGCAATACGATCTGTACAGGCTTAGGTAGATTCTCTTCAGACTTTGCTTCAACAACTGGGCCAGCTTCACCACCACAGATCTCTAGCACTAAACGACTAGCACGATCCATAACCTTCTGTTGTAGCTCTGGGTCAACACCACGTTCGAAACGGTGTGATGCATCAGTATGCAGACCAATCTTACGTGCCTTGCCTAAGATAGCTAGCGGTGCAAAGTAAGCGCACTCAAGTACGATATCAGTGGTTTCTGTGGTCACACCGCTGTGCTCACCACCAAATACACCCGCTAGAGCCAATGGCTTAGCGTGGTCAGCAATGATCAACATACCTTCAGGAATAGTGATTTCATTGCCATCAAGTAGAGTCAGTTTCTCTTCGCCGTTGGGCTTACGAACCACAATACCGCCATCTAACTTAGCTAAGTCAAATGCGTGCATTGGTTGACCAAACTCAATCAATACATAGTTAGTAATATCGACGATAGGATCGATAGAGCGGATACCGCTACGACGCAATTTCTCTTGCATCCATAGTGGTGATTCAGCCTTAACGTTAACATTCTTGATAACGCGGCCTAAGTAACGACCACACTCTTGAGGTTCTTGAATATCAACGGTAACTGCATCAGCAATTGTCGCTTCAACCGCATCCCAAGTCGGTTCAGTAACCGATTGACGGTTTAACACGCCTACTTCACGAGCAAGACCTGCCATACCTAGACAATCTGCACGGTTAGCCGTTAAATCGACATCAATAATGGCATCGTTTAGATCTAAGAATTCACGTACGTCTTGGCCAACAGGTGCGTCAAGTGGCAATTCAATAATGCCGTCACTTTCAATATCTACACCAAGCTCGCCAAATGAGCACAACATACCAAATGATGGCTGTCCACGTAGTTTGGCTTTTTTGATTTTGAAATCACCTGGTAGCACAGCGCCAACCATAGCGACTGCAACCTTAAGACCTAGACGACAGTTTGACGCACCACATACGATGTCGATTAGCTCTTCGCCGCCGACATTGATTTTAGTTACGCGTAATTTGTCTGCATCTGGATGCTGGCCACACTCAACGACTTCACCGACAACTACACCGCTAAACTCGGCAGCTACTGGCTCAATGCCGTCAACTTCAAGACCGGCCATAGTAATTTGGTGTGCTAACTCTTCACGATTAACGCTTGGGTTAACCCACTCACGAAGCCAAGATTCACTAAATTTCATGCTATTACAGCTCCGTTTATTTAAATTGCTTCAGGAAGCGTAGATCGTTTTCGAAGAATGAACGTAAGTCGTTAACGCCATAACGCAACATTGAAAGACGCTCAACGCCCATACCGAATGCAAAGCCAGAGTACTTCTCAGGATCGATGCCAACGCTACGCAGTACGTTTGGATGTACCATGCCGCAACCCAATACTTCTAACCACTTACCGTTTTTCCCCATTACGTCAACTTCGGCTGAAGGCTCAGTAAACGGAAAGTAAGATGGACGGAAACGCACTTCTAAATCTTCTTCAAAGAAATTAAGTAGGAAGTCGTGCAAGATGCCTTTAAGCTCAGCAAAGTTTACGTTTTCAGCAACCAGTAAACCTTCCACCTGATGGAACATTGGCGTATGAGTTTGGTCGTAATCGTTACGATATACACGGCCTGGAGAGATAATACGTAATGGTGGCTTCTCGTGCTCCATGGTACGGATCTGCACACCAGAGGTTTGCGTACGTAACATCACTTTAGGATTAAAGTAGAAAGTATCATGATCGGCACGAGCTGGATGATGCTCAGAGATGTTTAACGCGTCAAAGTTATGAAAATCATCTTCGATTTCAGGTCCGTCTTTAACGACAAAACCAAGCTCACCGAAGAAAGCTTCAATACGTTCAATAGTACGAGTAACTGGGTGTAAACCACCGTTCTCGATACGACGACCAGGAAGACTCACATCGATGCTTTCTGCTTTTAGCTGGGCTTCTAACTCAGCAGCTTTCAGACCTTCAATGCGAATAGAAAGCTGCTGCTGAACCGCTTGCTTAGCTTGGTTCACGGCTTGACCAAAAGCAGGTTTCTCTTCTGGAGGAAGTTTCCCCATCATTTTCATCATGTCGGTGATTTGACCTTTCTTACCAAGGTAATCGACACGGAGGTCATCGAGAGCTTTTAAATCTGCAGCTCCTTCGATGGCGGCTAAAGCCTGTTCTACGATCTCTGTTAACTGTGACATCATCTCTTCCAGTGCAAGTAAGTCCTAGACCTACGACTTTTGGGCTAACGTATTTTCTTTGTGAAAATAGAAAAAGACTAAAATTTTACGTTAGACAGGGGCGTTTGACTAGGGCTAATTCACTTTTTTCCGTGCTAACTGCCTATTTTGCTTAGTCCTTATACAAGCTTTCGCTAAATCAGCTTCGCATTATCCATTATGTGTACTTTTAACCTCTCACCCACAGAGCCCGCCTCAGCTAACTAAGACTTCAACCAAGCTCTCCCCGTCCAATGATTGCTGAAATCACTTGGTGAAAATCTTGACCACTCTTAATCAATAACTTACCCCTAACATCGAGTGAAAAGTCAACAAACTGGCCTTTATTGTAAAAAAATAATTAAGGAAACAGCCAAGCATTCCGATAAGTAACTAAGTCGTCGCGATTATAATAAAGAGAATATGATGAAAGAAGTTAAGTTCCGCTGGGTGGATAAATACCTTATCCACATGACACTTAAAACAAAGTTTGCATTATTAGCTATAATCCCCATCATCACCCTCTTAGGTTTATCAGCGTTGCTAAACAGCGAGTACAGACAAAACCTACTCGATAGCCAAGTCACTCAAACCCATGAATTCAACCAGACGTTCAATGAAGCACTCAACGTTGCCTATCAATATATTCCCGAAGAAAACAAGCAGGCATTCTTGGGTGCCATACAAGGCAAACTGTCTATCTATCAACAGCAAAATGCGCCCCATCAATTAACGGCTATCGCCGCTAAAGGCGGTGAAGCTAATATCACAGGGGATAAGATCGAAAGTGTCAGCTCTAGTGGCTCACAAGGCATCATTACCGTGTTAAGCACAGAGCAAAATACTAGCAGTCATAATGAATATCTGGCCTATGTTGCAACCAGCCTATTGATCTTGATTATCCTTATAGTCAGTTACTATATTTCAAGTTTTGTTGGCGGCGCACTTTACACCAATGTCATGGCACTAAAGAGAGCTGCTGAGGGTGATTTAACCGGTCGGCTTAACTTTTTTGAAGTAAAAGATGAATTCAGTATCCTTGCAATAAGCATAGATACCTTGGTCGAGCGTCAACATAAACTCGTTAGCGAAGTCACTAACGCCAGCTTACAAATTCGCAATGTAGTTCAAGCCTTTAGAAATACTGCAGAGGAAGGACAATCTTTAGCAATGAATCAGCGCCAGCATATCGACTCATTAGCAACGGCTATGGAACAGATGACAGCCGCGGTATCAGAAGTCGCTCGTAATGCTGAGTTGTCTTCCACTGAAACCCAAGAAGCCAATATCCAGGTCGATGCAGGCTCTCGAGATATCGCCATTACAGTTGAAGCGATTGGTGGATTAGCGATGGAAATTGGCGATGCCTCTGAAGCGGTAAACCAGCTCAATGAAAATGCCGCAAAAATTGATGAAGTGGTCTCCACAATTAATGCTATTTCTGAGCAGACTAACTTATTAGCCTTGAATGCAGCCATTGAGGCGGCGCGAGCGGGTGAACAAGGCCGTGGATTTGCAGTAGTCGCCGATGAGGTTAGAACCCTTGCAGGTCGAACTCAAGCTGCAACTGTTGAGATAAAAACCATGATTGAAGCACTACAATCCGGGGCCCGTAACCTCAAGCAAGTCATGCATCGCACCGTAGAAAAAGCCGAAGAAGGTAAGAAGCATGTACTCGATACGGGAAAAGACTTGGAAGGCATTGCTCACCATAGCGCCAAAGTCTTCGAAATGAGTGAGTTGATTGCCACATCAGCCGAAGAGCAGTCCTCTGTCGCAAACGAGATAGCCACCAATCTTATGGGTATTCGCAATCAATCTCACGATGTAGAACAATCTGCAAATCAGTCGGTATCAAGCTGTAATGAACTGCATGCAACTGCCGAACAGCTGGATAAACTGCTTATTGGCTTAAAGGTCTAGTTAATAGCAATATTAAAAGCAGCCACTTGGCTGCTTTTTTGATTCTAAATAAATTTCACGCACTAAAACACCTTGTTTATTTTACAAAAAAACAACAAGACTTATATAATTAGCTCTACAAGCCCCATATCTTATTTAGTACGGATGCCAATGGAGGGGGAAATTGATTATTTGAGCAGATAACTATACATGGCTAAACCCAATAGACAATATTCAAAATTAACCGACTGGCGCTCAAATTTACCGATGCAGTTTATGTTGGTTCAACTGCTCGTCGCCGCTGTTATCATCATCACCAGCGTATGGTTTCTCAAAACCATTGAAACAGAACGTTTAATTGATAACCAAGAGTTTTTGAGTATCAATCAGGGCAAAACCATCGTTGCTAAACTGCAGCAAAAAACCAATAAAATTGAAAACCTAGCCGTATCAATTGGTGCATTGGGCGAACTGTACCAACATAGCCCTCAAGAGTTAAAAACTGCAATACCAGCGCTATTAGATCAGCCTGGGCAACAAGAAGTCATACTCGGCGGTGGAGTATGGCCCGAGCCGTTTTTATTTGCTCCTAACAATCAAAAAGACAGTTTCTTTTGGGCACGAAATTTTGCCGATGAGCTGATTGCAGTCAACGACTATAACGCAGAAGGTATATCGCCCTACTACCAAGAAGATTGGTACGTTCCCGCAAAGTTCTACCCAACGGATACGACCTACTGGTCTAAGTCCTATATTGACCCTTTTACCCAAAAAGCAATGCTGACAGCATCAGTCCCTATGTGGCAGGAACATGAATTTATCGGAGTGTCCACGGTAGATGTCGCACTATCGAGTCTAGATAACTTTTTTAACACCGCAATATCGAGCCAAGGAGGCTATGTATTCGCGCTTGACCAACAAAACCGATTATTATCCTATCCAGATCTGGACAATAACGGCACTGTCGATAGGCAGGCGCTGTTTCAACCGTTTGCCACATTTGCCCAAAAGCATCCCTCTTTCAAGCCACTTCAACAAACCATCAAACAGGTTGATACCGATTTTATTCAACGGGCTAATCTCAATAAAGCCTATGAAGAGACACAACTCGCAAATGTTATTGAAAATGTCCCTGAGCATGAACGCGCTAAGCTTGTGGCATTGATAAATCAAAATGCTAATAACAAACTCCAACAGGTAGAGCTTGTAGCAAGCCTTAAACTTGATAGCGATCCAAGACTTAAGGAGCCCGTGATTGTCACCGTATTCTTAATGCCGGGAACCTACTGGAAGATTGTCTTAGTCACCCCCATCTCGAGTATCGCCTATAACAGCGAGTCATTAGCAAGCTCTGTTGGCATCTACTTAGTTAGCATACAAATATTTGCGCTTATACTCCTTTTCATCGTGCAAAATAAACTGTTTATCACGCCGATTAGTCGTATGGTTCGTGCTTTAAATGATTCAAACCCAGCCAAAATTGAACTTGAAGCGACAACACGCAATGACGAAATTGGTATGCTCGCCAAGGCCTTTAGTTCTCGGACTCGGCAGTTAGAAATAGCCCTAGCTAGCTTAGACGCCACTAACCTAGCATTAGAGCAACAATTAGATGTTCAACAGCAGTCTAAAACTGAATTAGAAGAGAAAAAAGAGCAGCTGAACTCAGTACTAAACTCAGCGCACAACTTGATATTTATCAAGAATAAAAAAGGCGAATTTACCTTAGTCAACGACCAGTTCTGCAGTGTGCTATCACTTAAGCGAGAGAAGATACTAGGAGCTAAAGACCACCTGATAATGCCTAAAGA
Organism: Shewanella pealeana ATCC 700345; assembly: GCF_000018285.1. Classification (NCBI taxonomy): domain Bacteria; kingdom Pseudomonadati; phylum Pseudomonadota; class Gammaproteobacteria; order Alteromonadales; family Shewanellaceae; genus Shewanella; species Shewanella pealeana. The sequence continues at coordinate 3,018,058 of NC_009901.1, forward strand.
TATAGCCAAGGTAAATCAGGAAAAAGATCAGATTGTATTCAATGAAAAGCTTGAATTAAGTTACGAGCAAAGCTTCCCGCTCGATGGTAATCAACATATCTACCTTGTCACTAAGTTTCCTATTTTCAATGAGAAAAAAGAGCTAACCTCTGTTGGTACAATCGCATTTGATATCAGTGCTAGTAAAGAGGTTGAGCTTAAGAAGCGAGCACAGTTTGAGATCCTTAGGCAGGAAACCTCAGACAATATTCGTGTCATTGAAAAACTAGAGCTGACGAATAAACGACTACAGAGTGAGAGTCAACAAGCCAAGTTTGAGAATAACCGCCAAAACAACTTTGAGAGAGTAAAGCGTGAGAATCAAACACTTTACCCTTCTCTTGTCTCAGCTATTGTAAAACCCATATTCAGAAAACAAGACGATTTAGCAGCCAGTGCTTACAGGCTTGCAAATGACGAAATCAATGTGACTGACTTTAACACCAAACTTGCCGATCAAACTGAGCGACTAAGACATCTTGAGTACCTGTTCTCCGCACAGGATTATATAGCCAAACCTATCGACTTAGTCTCACTGCTTGAACATATTGTCGCGCTGTTACAACCCAAATTAGCCACAAGAAATATTGTTTTAGAAATAGATAGCGATAACAGGCTGATTGTCGAAGGAGTCCATTGGCATTTTCTACTCATTTTCTATCGAGCTATCAGTAATACCATTACCGATGCTTTTTATCAGCAAGGCAAGACTCAAAATATGAAGATCGGCTTAAGCAAAGCGAATCAGCAGATAGTGATGACAATATATGATAATGGAAGAGGCTTCGATGAGACTCAATTAGCAGAGCTTCAAATGACACTTGATAAAGCAGAGGTAAAAGGAACCCTATCGGCACTCTCTGTATGGTTAAAGAGTGAGTTTAACGGGCAACTGAGTATAACGCCCTTACCAGCAAAATCTGAATTTAATACTTTGGTAAGCTACAACTTATCTACGTAAGGAAACGGAAAAGACACCTTAAACATAAAGCTAAGTGTGCGGGTGTCTTTTCTAACAGTGCTATTTATTGACGTAATAAACGAACCTAAAGCGACACATCTACAATGTAGTGCCCCTGAAGCCAATTGCGACCAATCAATAATTTGTAAGACATCTTACTTCTGTCTCTTAGGTTCACCTTTACTTTATATTCTTGCCCTGGCTCACCAATATTAAGCTCGACCATATAACGGATTTCACTTCCTTGTGCGTTTCTGATCAATGAGGTTTCCACGATGCGAGACTTAACCACATGAGACTCTCCCTTTTCATTCTCAGTGGTAAAATGAATCACCTTACCGACATTTTTTTCCATGTCAGGATCTTCATTTTCAATTTTTAAGTCAAAGGCGTGTAATGAGTTCTCTACCGCCCCCGTATCAATACGGGTTTTAAAGATTAACCCAGATTCAACAATACTAATCGGTGCCGTCGGGCCAATTAACTTCTTCTCCGACACATCAACAACATAGCGATCTTTGAGCCAATTACGACCGATTAGCAGCTTATAGTCCATATGACGACGGTCTCTAAGGTTAACCCGAACCTTTCTCTCTTTGCCCTTAAAGCCAACATCTAAGTCGACCATATAGCGGGTCTCTGTACCTTGAGAGTTACTGACTCTCGAGGTCTTAACTATCTTGGCCTTTAAGCGCTTCTTTTCACCAGCATTGTTCTCAGTTGTAAAGGAGACCATCTTGCCAATGTTATCTTTCATCTTCTTAGCGCTACCACCTTCAACTTCAATATCATAGGCATGCAATGAAGTATTAACCGCTCCGGTGTCGATGCGCGCAGCATAAGAAAGGCCTGCATGGGCCACCGACATCTTGGCGGTAGAACCAATAACTGCTTTCTCACTCGCAGCTACCGACAAAGACGACGTCAGTAGTAATAAACACAATCCTACTTTTTTAAGCATCGTGATTCCTTAATATGATTAATGATTAACATAGACTTACTTGGCTTTATGATAGCAAGAAATAAAGTAGAATGAAGAGGTGGGTAGTATTACACAGCAAAGCTGTATGAATACTGGCACTTTAGCAAAAGAAACAATTACTTTTCGCTAACATTAAGCGCTAAACTGTTGCATTTAATAAATAAACTGAAATACAAACAAAGCAAATAGTGTTGAAGTGCAGGTACAGTGACATACATGCCATTTACGATGAAAGCTGGTATTAAACAGCCTTAAATGCCGATAAAACTGCACAGCTAGCCAGACTAAGACAAAGGGCACAAATGGCAAAGACACTACTAAAGGAAAAAAGCCCCAACCAAGATCAAGCGCATTTTCGCTAAACAATCTCAGAAAAAACCAAAATATCAGTAAACAAGCATATACAAACATATGCTGTTTATTCAGAGATGTTCTTATATTACTCAGCATAGTACTCTCCCACATCGATACTGCAACATTAGGCCTTTAGGTTAAGGGCAACAAGCAGATAGCGAGAGAGAACTGTAACTAAATATAAAACTTCAGACATCATTCAGCAGTTAATCTAGCAATTTCTTGGTCGAACAGATTCTTAATTAAACAGGAGAACTCACAAATAAACCGAGTTTGCTCGGCGGTAGCCTTATGACTAGCGACTCGAGCTAAGATCTCCTCAAGATCATACACAATGGCATCGACTTCTCGGATCACCAGATTTCTCTGAGAGAAAGTCAATGAAGGGTTTTGGCCACAAACCATGATAATTTGTGCGGCGAGTTGCTCTTCAAACAGCTCCATCACAGTCTCTTCAATGGCGCTGTGTTGCTGTGAGTTTTCAAATATCCCTAAATGCTCAGTCAAATACTGGATCAGGTGTACATATCCGTCTTTATCGGTAACCATACTCAACTCAAAATACACAAATCTATACACACGGAGAGTTCTCTCTATAGCGTAAGATGCGTAACAATTTTATTATTTATCTTCTAAGACAAGATACTATCTGAGTTTCTTGCTAATTGAAATCATCTCAATTTAAGCCGTGTCAATTTTGCAATTCAGCACGTAACACTTACCGCAAAATTAAGTCCCCTAACCACAAAACCAAATCCACCAAGCTTCAGTTGAGTGCTAAGTACTAATTGCTAAATACCAAGTACTTATATTGGCTGGACACAAAGCGTTAGGCAACAAGCACAAAAAAAGGCTGAATCACTCATTAAAATAACTATACAGCCCTCAATTTACTCAGCTTAGACGTGTTTTATTGCTATTGCTTTAGGTTCAGCATAAAAGAGACTGGTACCGCTTTACTGATTGCCGATAAACCAGCGACTTCACGCAGCTTCTCTACGCCTGCAGTCATACCGAAACTATCAGCATTCACTATGATAGGTGCCACGCTTGCAACAAGCATGTGAGAGTCAGATAGCTTTGCGATACTTACCGTAAAAGCCATTTTTTGCTTCTTGCCATGTAAGGCTACTTCGGCATCAACAGTTGCTACCGTCACCGAACCTATCGCTAAGTTTGCAAGTAACTTAGGGTCGACCTTAGCCTTTAGAGTCAGTTTCGGATACTTATCCACTTCAAATAGCAGAGAGTCCATACGCTCATCACGAATGTCGATATTTGTTGCCACACTTGCCAAGGCGATTGAAAAATCAAACTGCCCTTTATCATTCAAGGTTCCTGCAACAGAGTTAAAATGATGAACCTCAGCAATATCTCCCTTTTTAATGGATATAAAGCTTACATTGGAGCTGTCATTTTCTACAGTCCAGGTCCCTGCTGAAGCTACCAGCGACAAAGGCAGCAATAATAGGCCTATGATTATACTTTTCATTTTCACTTCCTCTCGAAATTTAGTTTTCCACCTTGATAGTTAAGCTTAATCTAATTCAACAATTTTCTATTCACAAGTGCTAATTTTTAAACCACTAGCTCCGTAATTGTTAGACCAATAACTCACAATACATTCATTTATATTAGAAGGGATCGCCAAAAACACAAAAGCCGCAAACAATGCGGCTTTTTAAATAACGGTAGTTATGGAGCTAAACGAGTGTGCTCCCAGCTCTCTTCTTTCTTGGTATAGATGAATCGGTCGTGTAAACGATGTTCCCCACCTTGCCAAAACTCAATACTTTTTGGCCTAACAAGATAACCGCCCCAAAATTTTGGCAGCGGTACATCACCTTGAGAGAACTTGGCTTTCATTTCGGCAAACTTACTCTCGAGTGCTTTTCTTGCGCTAATAGGGCTCGACTGTTTAGACACCCAAGAGGCTATTTGGCTCTCCTTAGGCCGGCTCATAAAGTACTTAAGCACCTCTGTTTTAGATAAGGGTTCAGCAATACCGGTAACGGCTACTTGCTTATCTAAACTGTGCCAAGGGAATAGAATGCTAACCTGCGCATTATTAGCGATGTGCTGAGCCTTACGGCTCTCAAGATTAGTAAAAAATACAAAACCATGGTTATCAAATCGCTTGAGCAATACAATTCTTTGGAAAGGTTGGCCATTCTCATCGACTGTCGCTACCGACATAGCCGTTGGATCTTTGATGTCAGAGTCACGAATGACTTCCAACCACGCGTTAAATAGGTCCATAGGATCACTAGGCACCTCTTCATTATGTAATTCACCTAATGTGTATTCGCGTCTGATACCACTGATCTCTGACATGTTAAAATCCTTTCAAAGCACATAAAAAAAGAAGCGCTCATTGAGCGCTTCTTTAATCATAACAATCTTAGCCGTTAGACGGGAGCCTTTTAATACACTCCCTAACTAGATATTTTCATCTAACATGCTAGCTATGATGACTTATTTGATCTTGCCGTTAGACTCAGCCCAAACGTGCAACATCTCTAGGCCCAAAGTAGCACCCGCTAAAGCAGTGATCTCTGCGCTGTCGTAGGCTGGTGCCACTTCAACCACGTCCATACCCACAATCTTCATGCCTTTTAAACCACGAATGATTTTCATCGCCTTGTCACTGGTCAAACCGCCACATACTGGCGTACCTGTGCCAGGAGCGAAAGCTGGGTCTAAACAGTCAATATCGAAAGTCACGTATAGCGGCATATCGCCAACACGTTCACGAATTTGTGCAACGATCTCATCAGCAGTCATTTCATTAGCTGCCGCCGCATCGATAACTTTGAAAAGATGATTGGAAGTATCGTATTCAGTACGGATACCGACTTGAATTGAGTTCTCTGCAGCAATGATCCCTTCGTTTGGCGCATGATAAAACATGGTGCCGTGATCATACTTACTACCTTGGCTATAAGTGTCGGTATGTGCATCAAAGTGCAATAGCGCCATCTTACCGTGCTTCTTATAGTGAGCACGTAGCAGGGGCAAAGTCACAAAGTGATCGCCACCAAAACTTAGCATAGCCTTATCAGCTTCTAAGATCTTAGTTGCGAAATCTTCAACACGCTGTGTGAAGTCTGCAGAATCACCACAGTTATAAACGAGATCGCCTGCATCGACGATTTTAACATGCTCGCTTAGTTTAAACTGATAAGGCCAGCGAGTTTCTTCCCAAGCCAGGTTTACTGAAGCATTACGAATTGCACCTGGGCCCATACGTCCACCAGAGCGACCCGTAGTAGCCATATCAAAAGGTAAGCCTAACACTACAACATCCGCATCGCCTTCTAATGGTTTGAAGTCTAGCGGCTGTCTTAAGTAACCAAATGCATTTGAATAAAGCGAATAATCAGGCTTATCTGCAATAGTGGTCATAAATACTCCATAAAGTGTCTAGAGTCACAATACTTCTGCACACAGGATTTCACTGTCCGCTTGAATATAGTGATTGTAATTAAATTCATTAAGTTGATTTAACTGTAGATTACAACTCGCTAGCCTTCGATGAGAAGGGAAGTCTTGATTGTTAATCTGCGTATTCATCCCAATGATGTCCCAACTGCTGGGGCTCAATATTTTCAACAACTCGGAGAAAATATTGAACGGATATTGCGAAAAATTCAAGTTTGTTTCAATACTCACGTAAGAGCTTCGCTCTTGAGGTGTGATATGTATGGTTATAAACCTATCTTCAAACATGCCATTGACTGAATAACCACATGGTTTAAATAGGTAATCATCAAACTGAAACTGAGGTAATAACCGCTCTAATTGCAATAAACAGCGGATCTGTTCGCTTGATTGTTTATCGCTGCGTAAATACTCAGCTACTTCACCTTTGATGTGATACATCAACAAACTCGCACCACTATTCCTATCTTGGGTCGGTTGACTACAAAATAGGTAATGGTGGTGGTTATCTAAATGCCCTACTCGATATGCAATGCCCGGTATGTGGCCCTTAAGTTGCTCTATATCATCCTCGAAGCGGCTTGCTTGGAGATAAGACAAAAATTCACTCTTACGTTGATAGCTTAAGCTTGAGATAAACTTTGTACCAAGCTGTGTAATCATATAAGTGGCAGCATCGACTAAGCGGGTGTTTCCACATGTGATTAATAGCAGTTTACGTTCCCAGACGAATAAACTCGATTCACTCAGCACATAGGCATCACAGTGTTGATTTGAAAGCACCGATAAGATCTCGGCTCCGGCCTCTGCAAGTGCTTGCTGCCAAAAGTCTTTAGGCAAAGATCGTAATGAAACAGCACTACGACTCATGTGTAGCTCTATTTTCTTCTCCGACCCTTCAAAAAACATCTTATCGTAATTCCTTCAAATATCAGCCAGCTAATGAAAGCTCTCATCTAACGTAAGTTGTTTGAACGCAAAACCACCATTAAAGTTCCTATACAAGCTTAGATGAAATCTAAGTCATAAGATCCTGATGATATTGTCTTGGCTATGTCAGGCTTAAAAACAAAACCAGCTTCAAGCGAGCTTAAAGCTGGTTATGTAGCTCGAGAGCAGTTGCTAGCCTTTATAAAAATACTTCGGCTGCTAACCCCACTCGACTATCCATACAATTACGAGAAGTCTTCTAGGTAAGTGTAACCTTTAAGACCTAACTGTAGTTCTTCAAGAATATTAGCACGCTCGTCTTCAGCAATATGCTTGTTCACTAACTCTTCATAGGTTCTCATAAATGAAACCGCATCCAAGTTCACATATCTAAGCACGTCGGCAACCGTATCACCGGCCAATACCGACTCAACGTTAGTGCGCGCATCGTCGTCCAAACGAACAACGGCTGAGTTAGTGTCACCAAACAAGTTATGCATATCACCTAAAATCTCTTGATATGCACCGACTAAGAAGAAACCGATTAAATATGGGCTCTCTTGTGTCCAAGCAGGTACTGGTAACGTTGTTTCAATACCTTGACCTTCTACGTACTGATCCACTGTACCGTCTGAGTCACAGGTGATGTCTAACATTACCGCCCTGCTCTCTGGCGCCTTATCAAGTCCTGATAGTGGCATTACAGGGAATACCTGATCGATACCCCAAGCGTCAGGAAGTGACTGGAACAATGAGAAGTTAACGAAGAACTTGTCTGCTAGTTTTTCGTTTAGCTCATCAATAACCGGTCTGTGGAAACGGTACTTAGCGCTCATGCTACCTTGTAGTTCGTAACATACGCGTAAGTTTACCTGCTCCGCCCATGCACGCTCAGCTAAACCTAACTGACCAACGGCAAACAGCGAGTGCACTTCAGTTAAGTCGCTCTGGCAATCATGATAAATCTCAATCAAGGCGCGCTGATCGGCTTTACCACTGACTTCGATCCAAGACTGCCACATGTTGTGCAGTAACTGAGGTGCGTCTTCTGCAGGAGGCTGAATATCTTCAGGCTTATACGCTTCAGTACCAATCACGTCAGTTAGTAATACCGCATGATGTGCAGTCAAGTAACGGCCCGATTCTGAGATAATTCTCGGCATCGGCTGCTCATACTCTTTACACATATCAGTGAGAACACTCACGATATTGTTAGCATACTCGGTTAAGCCATAGTTCATTGAATGGCTGCTTTGGCTACGCGTACCATCGTAATCAACAGCTAAGCCGCCACCCACGTCGAAACACTTAACACTGGCGCCAAGTTTCATCAACTCACAATAGAAACGGCCAGCCTCGCTAACACCTTGTCGAATATCGCGAATATTGGCGATTTGCGAACCTAAGTGGAAGTGCAACAACTCTAATGACTCAAGCATGTTTTCCTGCTTAAGTGAGTTGATCACTTGCAACACCTGAGCAGCACTCAATCCAAACTTTGACTTCTCGCCACCACTAGCCTGCCACTTACCTTTACCTTGGAATGCCAAACGGACACGTAAACCAAGACGCGGCGTAACGCCGAGCTCTTTAGCTTGCTCAAGCACGACTTTAAGCTCTGACATCTTCTCAAGGACGATATACACCTTGTGACCTAGCTTTTCACCGATTAAGGCAAGACGGATATATTCTTTATCTTTATAGCCGTTACAAATGATCACCGAACTGGCTTTTTGAGCCATCGCCAGTACTGCCATTAGCTCCGGCTTACTGCCCGCTTCTAAACCTAGCTGTGGTACTTCTTTTGCTACCTGGCTGGCAAGGATCTCTTCAACAACAGTTTGCTGTTGGTTCACTTTAATCGGGTAAACCAGTAAGTAATCATTTTCATATTGATACTTATTAATTGCCTGATTAAATGCCTGACAAACACTATTTACTCTATGATGTAAAATTTGTGGGAAACGCACCAAAACGGGTAAAGCCACACCTGACTTAACCATATCTTTTGCCATTTCATTCAAACCAATCTTACAATCTGGGCGGCTTGGATCTGGTGAAACAGTCACCTCTCCATCATCGCTAATGCCGTATAGTCCTTGGCTCCAGTGATTTACGTTATAACTTGCGCGTGCATCATCAATAGACCAATTGCTCATATTTGTCCTAACCTGTCTATTTAACTCAAATAAGTTGATCGATTCTTTGTCGTTTCAATCAACTTGCGATTATTTGAATCAGTAACATCCCGATTCATCTACAAAGTACAAATTGTCTGGATTAACACTCAGTAACATCGCAAGCGCTACCCTCAATAAGTATTAACTATACCCAGTAAAATCGCCTGTTTAAATCAGGGGATTCACTACTTTTACGGTTACTAATGAATGTATGCTCTTAAAGCTAGCATGTAAAACCTAATCCATAAAAAACTATTTGTGACTTTCAATATTACCTAACCGCGGTTCGGTATTTTTTATTCAAAAAATGAGAGCACGAACGACGCACTTTTCTCACAGAATTTTTGCGGCGCAATTAAACCTTGAGAACAGTGATAATGCAAGACTCATATGCGCATTTAGTGCTAATTTATTATCACCTTATAATAGCGCGATAACATAACGTACCATTTATGACCTTATTCGTGATAAATGCCCTATTTTAATTACAGAACGCCAGCTCTTTAGGGCATTAGTTTCAACAGGCTAAAGCATATTGGAACGTTTTCCACTATAATCCCAGCTGAATTTAATCGTTACTGTTTTTAAAGTAGAGAACATCATGATCCAGATAGGCAAAACCTGTAAGTTAGAAGTCGTCAAACAAGTTGATTTTGGTGTCTATTTAGACGCTAAAGAGATGGGCCAGGTACTTCTTCCTCGCAAAGCTGTACCAAAGGATTGCCATGTTGGAGATATGGTCAATGTGTTTCTCTATTTAGACTCAGAAGATATGATCATTGCAACGACTAAGCGTCCTTATGCACAAGTCGGTCAATTTGCTTATCTAGAAGCAAAAGAAAATGGCCCATATGGCGCCTTTTTGGATTGGGGCTTAGAAAAAGACCTGTTATTACCTTTTGGTGAGCAACACAGAGAAATCGAGGTGGGTAAGTCCTACTTGGTTTACATCTATACCAGCCATGTCGACGACCGTATCGTTGCATCTGCTAAAGTCGATAAATTCCTCGACTTATCTGAACCTAAATTCCGCAATGATGAAGAAGTTAATCTAATCATTGGTGGCTCAACCGATCTTGGTTATAAAGCCATCATAAACAATACCCACTGGGGCGTATTGTACAAAAATGAAGTTTATACGCGTTTAAGTTTTGGCCAAAAGCTGAAAGGCTTTATTAAGCGTATGAGAAGCGACGGTAAAATCGATCTGATTTTACAAAAAGGCGCGAAAGAGGAGCTTGATAAGCACTCTGTCACTATCATGATTAAACTAAATCAAGCTGGCGGTTTCCTACCACTCAATGATAAGACCGATGCTGATGTGATCTATTCACAACTGTCTATGAGTAAGAAAGCCTTTAAAAAGAGTATCGGTGGCCTTTATAAGAGTAAGCAGATCACTATTTCACCAGATGGGATCCGTCTAGCAGACTAATCTATAGGCAGAAGTTGCTTACAAACCCAGCAACTGAAGAGTTTAGATAGTTAAGCGCACTAAACCACCTTTGCATTAAAGCATGGCTCTGTTATAACAAAGCCATGCTTTTTTATTAAGAGGTTAATATGGAACTGACTCCACATGAAGCGCGTGTTATCGGGGTTTTACTCGAAAAAGAGATCACTACCCCAGAGCAATATCCCCTCTCCCTCAACAGCTTAACCTCAGGCTGCAATCAAAAAACCAGCAGAGAACCCGTGCTCAATCTTAGTGAGTCAGAGGTACAAAATACCTTAGATGCACTGACTAAGAAGCGATTGATCTCAGAGCAATCAGGCTTTGGCAGCCGAGTGGTGAAATACAAGCACCGTTTCTGCAATACCGAATTTAGCGATTTACAGCTGAAATCTTCCGAACTGGCCGTTATCTGTCTTCTACTCCTTCGCGGACCGCAAACACCTGGAGAACTCAGGACTCGCAGTAACCGCCTACATGATTTTCATGATGTAAGCGAAGTCGAGGCTACTTTAAACGAGCTACACAGACGAGAAGCGCCTCTTGTTATGCTTTTAGCTAAAGAACCGGGTAAACGTGAAGCACGCTATCGCCAACTATTTAGCGAAGTCGATGCAAATCTAGTGCAAGCATTATCATCTAGCTTAGGAGCTGAAACCGCAAGCCCACAAGAAAAGAGTGCCTTAGAAGCGAGAGTCTGCACGCTTGAGCAAGAAGTCACTGAGCTTAAAGCTCAATTGCAAAGCTTACTTAATAATTAAGCTGCAATAACATCCTCTTACAAGGTTAAGATTAACGCCTAGCAAAAATAGGTGTTAATCTGACTTTAATGACAACATCTAACAATTAAGGGATTAGTTTGCAAAACAGCTCCCAAAAAAATAGCATGCTTAAAAATACGCTATTACTCGCTCAGTTTGAGCTTAAAAAAATGCTTTTTAACCCAAGAGGCTTAATTGCACTCGTCGCATTTTCGCTCGTTTGGCTACTCATTTTGCTCTACCCTATTAGTGGTGCATCAAGCTTCTTACTCAACCCAGATTTTAGAGGCTTAATCGAAGGGATCTTCGGCCCACAAGCGGTAAACAAACTGTTTAAATGGCCAGTGGCGGAAATGGCTGTCTATTGGATTGCAGCGCTTTATATCTTCCCACTATTTAGCATCTTTGTATCCGCAGACCAATTCGCAACCGATAAGTCACGAGGCACCTTCCGCTTCTACACTCTGAGAACAGGGCGAGACAGCCTGTTTTTTGGTCGTTACCTAGGTCATATGGCATTACAGAGTCTGTTACTAGTATTGACCGTCATTGCCACAATTGTGCTTGCCGTTAGCCGAGATGCAACACTGTTAATGCCGGCTCTATTCTCAGGCCTTATCGTTACAGTTAACCTCATCATAGTATTATTACCTTATACCGCGTTGATGGCGCTATTATCGCTTTATGCCAATTCGGCTCGCCAAGCTACTATCTACGCAATCTTAGTTTGGGCCCTGATGTCGGTGAGCATCGCTATCATCAACAACTATTTACCCATTATCAGCGAATTGAAGTGGATCCTTCCAGGCTCTCAAATCTCCTTGATGATAAATACCCAAGGTTTAGGCAGCTTTATCTACGCTCCGGTACCATTATTACAAGCCATTGCGTTGCTGTTATTAGGCAAAATATATATCAATAGGAGCGCATTATGAGCTTAGTGAGTTGCAAGGGCTTATCTAAGTCCTACGGTGGTAAACAAGCCTTAAGTCAAGTGAGCATTACCCTAGAAGCTGGCAGCCCTATAGCATTAGTTGGGCCTAATGGCGCAGGTAAAACCACTTTATTTAGCCTGCTGTGCGGATTTATCACACCATCCTCAGGAGAAGTGTCTTTACTAGGAGAAAAACCTGGCAGCGCTGCATTGCTAGGTAGAGTCGCCTCTCTTCCTCAAGATGCTGCGCTCGATCCAAATCTTGATATCATCACTCAGCTAACGCTGTTTGCAAGTCTACAGGGGTTTTCGGCTAAGGCGGCTAAAGCCGAAGGACTAAGAGTTCTGACATTGGTCGACTTGGTCGACAGTGCACAGCAAAAGCCGAAATCATTAAGCCATGGTATGTCGAAGCGTGTTTCAATCGCTCAAGCTCTTATCGGCTCGCCTGAGTTAGTACTTCTCGATGAACCAACAGCAGGCTTAGATCCTGCAAATGCTAAGAAGATCAGAGAATTAGTTAAGAAACTTTCCAATACAACGACCTTCATCATCAGCTCACATAATTTGGACGAACTAGAAAAACTATGTGATCAAGTACTCTATCTTGAGCAAGGCCAACTAAGCCAATCGGTATCAATGAAAGAGTCACTACATGAAGATTACTTGACACTTACCATGCAACAATGTGATGCAAGTGCCTTGATCTCGGCGGTAATGGAGCTTGCCGACATTAGCTCTATCGATGAGCGTCAAGCCAACCAGTTTTTAATTAAGCATAATAGCGAAGAAACTTATGCTATCGAAATGGCTTTACTCAGCTTATTTAAACAACACAATTGGCAATATAAGGCTATCTTGAAAGGACGCACCCTAGAGGAAAAGCTGTTTTCTCAGCCTTGATTTTCAAGCATGTAGAATGAAATGGCGCCGCTCGGCGCCTTTTTTATTTTCCCAATCAGCCATATGACCGAGTAGATTTCAGGCCTGAATGCAAACTGAGAATGCGTAACAGTGAAATGTGGAAGCACTGAAGTATGTGTGTGAGAACTTGCAGGTCTAAACAAGCATTCGACTGCAATGATTCAAAACAGACTAGATTCAAACGTTAAAGATTGATATCGCCAAACGAGAGAAAAACGGCGCAAAAATCAATTAGAGCAAAGGAGGAGTGAAAAGACTTTTAAGGGAGATGATAAATTGTCTGTGACTATTGCTAGTGACTTGAAACGAAAAAAGAGCCGTGGTAAACCACGGCTCTTCAAAATTCTTTGTGATTAGCTAGTGCTAATCAAGCTGGTAACTTAAACTACAGTTACGTTCTCAGCTTGTGGGCCTTTTTGACCTTGAGTAACAGTAAACTGAACTTTTTGACCTTCGTCAAGAGTCTTGAAACCGTCAGAGTTGATAGCGCGGAAGTGAACGAATACGTCTGGACCAGACTCTTGCTCGATAAATCCGAAACCTTTATCAGAGTTGAACCACTTAACAACGCCAGTAACTTGAGACATAATATTGAATCCTGTAAATATAAATTAAAGCCTTAACGGCAGTAGAGCTGGAAAATGCCGGTTTACTTAATGTTAACAGGACGAACATGTCGTATTGAACACATAAAAATAAGCCTAACCTTCAAGCTGCAACCACTATAAACCATTCTCATCATAAGTCAACACTCATTCGTATCGTTATTTAAGGTGTTTTTACTTATATTTCTGCAGCTTGCTAAAAAGATCAAAAAATAATTTCTATCCGTTCAAACTTAAACCACAACAACCGCTTAAAAAACAACCACCAAGCTGCAACCTTTGATTTATAAGGCTCTAAAGACTTCCACTTTAAAATCTAACTCACAACTCAAGCCAGAATTAGCCAATGCTAATTTTTGTTCTTCTGTTAATTTCCAGTTATAAGGTGTCATTTTTAAGAAATGGCCGATGTCGTCAGAATCGCTAAGTGTTAACAACTGCTCAATCCGCTCCTGATGAACTAGCTCAAAGCCCTCTATGTGTGAAGCTTCTTGAGTGTGCTCTTTTGGGTTGTCATAAATTAACTCTTTAAGAGCAAAATGATGCCTAGGCCCAGCGCAAACCGTAATTAACATCCCGCCCGGTTTAATCACCCGTTTAAGCTCTACATCTAGAGACGGCGCATAAATACGCAACATAAAGTCGAAACTATTATCAGGGAATGGCATATCAAAGGCACTGGCGACACTAAAAGCGATCTTTGGATAACGCTTTGCTGCATACTTAAGAGCTGATTTACTGATATCGACACCATAAAGAACAAAATCTGGTGATAAGCTCTCAACCAAGCGATTTGAATAATAGCCTTCCCCGCAGCCAATATCTAAGCCAGAGCGCGCACCATCTAAATACTCGTTAGCTAAAAGATTGACCTTGTCACTAAGGACCTGGTAATAACCTTTATTGAGAAACTCGCGCCTAGCGAACATCATCTCTTTATTGTCACCGGGATCGCTCGATTTCTTCTTCTGTACAGGTAGTAGATTCACATACCCTTCTTTTGCACAATCAAATCTATGGTTTGCTGGGCAGCACCAGGTCTTATCTTGTTTTGATAAAGCCTGTTCACATAATGGGCAGCGGTAAATCATTTTTCAATCTCCAAAAAAGACCATGCTTTTAGAAGTAAAGCTTAGGCTCATACTTCTACCTCGCATGAAAAATGTAACACTTTAAATTCAGCCTTAAACTGGCTAACGATCGTCTCATACTCAGCTAGGAGAGTACTTTGATTGCTCCAGAGTATTAACGAGTAATAAGGCTATGATGACTTCAATCGTCGCTTTTTCTCGACCTTCATAAACAGGCACTACAAACCTTGATAAACCTATTATTAAAGCTTTAGCAACCATATTAGGTATGTGATTGGTTTAATCATTGGTGTGAATGATACTTGGCAGACGCAAACATCATCAAAGCATAAAAACGGAGCGCTATTCTACTTCGCTTACCTATTTCGATCCAGTCAGTAAACAGGCATAAACTCAAGCAAATAGCCTAATCAAAGCGAACGAACTAAGACATTCAAATCACTCAAGTGCTATGATAGGCGTAATTATTATTTGTGATAGCCACTCAATATATGTCTACCAATAACCAACCCACCCTCTTCTGGCACGATTATGAAACCTTCGGCGCCAATCCAGCGAAAGACAGGCCTTCTCAATTTGCTGGTGTGCGCACAGATATGGACCTTAATATCATTGGTGAGCCAGAAACCTTTTATTGTAAGCTCGCGAATGATTATTTACCGTCGCCTGAAGCTATTCTGATCACAGGTATTACTCCGCAACTTGCTAACTTAAAAGGTATGCCTGAAGCCGAGTTCATGGACAAGATTAATAGCCTCTTTAGTCAGCCTAAGACTTGTGTGGTTGGTTACAACTCATTGCGCTTTGATGATGAAGTGTCGCGCTACGGTTTTTATCGTAACTTTATCGACCCTTATGCCCGTGAGTGGCAAAACGGCAACAGCCGCTGGGATATTATCGATCTAGTGCGTGCCTGCTACGCCTTTAGACCTGAAGGCATAAACTGGCCAGAGAAAGAAGATGGCTCGCCAAGCTTTAAGCTTGAGCAGCTTACCGTGGCCAATGGCTTAAGCCATGAAAAAGCCCATGATGCGATGTCTGATGTATATGCCACTATTGATATGGCAAAGCTAATTAAATCAGTACAGCCAAAACTGTTTGATTATTACTTTAGCCTTAGACTAAAACAGCAAGTCTCTAAACTTATCGATGTGCTAGAGATGAAGCCACTCGTTCATGTCAGCTCTAAAATTAGTGCGCTTAATGGTTGCACTACAATCATTGCGCCTGTGGCCTATCACTCCACCAATAAAAATGCCGTTATTTGCGTTAATCTTGCCATGGATGTCACACCGCTGATTGAGTTAAGTGTCGAAGAGATCCGTGAGCGTATGTATACCCGTCGCAGTGATTTAGCGCCTGATGAGTTGCCTATTGGGTTAAAGCAAATCCATATCAATAAGAGTCCATTTATTGCAGCGGCTAATACGTTAACTGACGAAAATGCAGCAAGACTCGATTTTGATAAGGCCTTTGCCAGAGCACAGTACAAAAAGCTTAAGCAGCACCCTGAATTACGCGAAAAATTGGTTGCGGTATTTGATGTAGAGCATGAAGGCAAAACGGTTGACCCCGATCAGGCCCTATATAGTGGTGGCTTCTTTAGCAGTGCCGACAAGGCAAAGATTGAGATCATTCGTCATACACAACCCCGTAATCTCGCAGCGTTAGAACTTGATTTTGATGACCAGCGACTTTCTGAAATGTTATTTAGATATCGCGCACGTAATTATCCAGAAACGCTCGATGATAGTGAGCAGTATCGCTGGCGTGAGTTTTGTCAAACTAGACTTAATGACCCTGATTACATCATTCGTTTAGAAAACTTGCTTGAAGAGACCGAGCAAGACGAATCTAAGCAAAAATTATTACAGGCTTTATGTCATTATCTTAGAAACCTATAAGCTTTATAGGTGGCAACTGAGATCTTCGTCTCGTTCTAGGTGTAACAAGGTTACTAGAATGATACTTCATTAGTGTTAATAAAAGGAAATAGCATATGCAGGACCGGTTCTTAAAAAGCATAGCTAAGTTACCAGAGCCACTAGCAACCGCTATCGTACCATTGCTCGATAAAGACTTTGCTGGCCATATCGATGCTCAGCAGTTAGCAGAGCTACAAGCAGCAAGCAAGATGGAGCTAAACGAACTACTTTTAGCCCTGCTTCCCATTGCAGCCGCTTTAGCCAGACCGCCGATTAGTCAGTTTCATGTAGGGGCTATCGCTAAAGGTAAAAGCGGTGATATCTATATGGGCGCGAATATTGAATTGCCAGGTGAAGCGCTTTTTCATTCCGTACATGCTGAGCAGAGCGCCATTAGCCACGCATGGTTAAGCGGCGAAAGCATTATTGAAGACATCATAGTCAATGCCTCACCTTGCGGCCATTGTCGTCAATTTATCAATGAGCTCGTTGACGGTGGTAAAGTTAACATTCACTTACCTGACCAAGCCACTGCGCCGCTTTCTCACTACTTGCCTTATGCATTCGGCCCAAGCGATCTTGATGTCACTGAGCCTTTGCTTTCAAAACAGCAGCAGACGCTGACATTAGATTCTAACGACCCGATGATCATCGAAGGGTTAGATCATGCAGGACTAAGCTATGCGCCTTACACTAAAGCCTATGCTTCTGTCGTTTTAGAGACTAAAGATGGTGCGACATACTGTGGACGCTACGCCGAGAACGCTGCGTTTAACCCATCAATGCAACCCATGCAAATGGCGTTATCGACCATGGCGCGTCATAACCGCGATTTCAGCGAAATTAATCGCGCGGTGTTGATTGAGTCTTCTAAAGGGGTGATATCGTTGGTAGGCGCGGCTATGGACGCCCTGCACAGTGTTGCAGCTGTTGAGCTTGAACATATTGTGGTTGAGCCAGAGTAAAAGCTGACTATTTTTAGAAATAGTCTAGACGAAAAAGGACCACTAATGTGGTCCTTTTTGTTGGGTTAAACTAAAAGCCTAACCACGATTCTTTTCCAGTTTTGCTAAAAGACTCGATGTATCCCAACGAGAACCACCAAGACCCTGCACTTCTGAATAAAATTGATCGACTAAAGCCGTTAACGGCAAGTGAGAGCCGTTGCGGCGCGCTTCAGTGAGCGCAATTCCTAAGTCTTTACGCATCCAATCAACTGCAAAACCAAGGTTATACTCGCCCTGCCACATGGTTTGATAACGGTTTTCCATCTGCCAGGATTGTGCCGCTCCTTTACTGATCACTTCGACGACCTTTTCACCATCTAAGCCTGCGCTTCGAGCAAAATGCAGGCCTTCAGCTAGACCTTGGACCACACCAGCGATACAAATTTGGTTAACCATCTTAGTCAGTTGTCCAGCTCCAACCTCACCTAGCAACTCTACGCAGCGAGCATAACTGTCAATGACAGGCTTTGCCGTATCGAATGTTGATTGTTCGCCGCCAGCCATCACAGTCAAGACACCGTTTTCAGCGCCAGCTTGTCCGCCTGATACAGGAGCGTCCATAAAACCAATATCTAATGACAGCGCTACCGCGTTAATTTCTCGGGCAACATCGGCAGAAGCTGTAGTGTGATCAACTAAAATACTTTCAGAGTCCATACCAGCCAAAGCACCGGTATCGCCTAAGGTTACCTGACGTAAATCGTCATCATTTCCGACACATACAAAAACAATCTCTTGTCCTTCGGCCGCCGCTCTTGGAGTGAGTTGATATTCGCCGCCATGCTCTTTTGCCCAAGCTTGAGCTTTCGCCTCTGTGCGGTTATAAACCGTGACTTGATGCCCATGTTTAACAAGATGCCCGGCCATGGGGTAACCCATCACGCCCAAACCAATAAATGCAACTTTAGCCATTTTACTTCCTACTTGTAGAGTGAGGTAATTAGAATTTTTACTCATTCTAAAGGCTAGTCCATAAATAAAACAGAAAAAACAGGCAATAAAAAAGCCAGCCCAAAGGCTAGCTTTCATTAATGATTTTACAACTCACATTAGGAATCTTGCAAAGACGGTTGCAGATCCACATGCGCCTGCATCTCTGCGCCAATCTTTTTGCGCATATCCATCAGGCGAATAGCTGATTCTCTAAGCTCAATATCGGCTGGTAGTACAGGCTTCCAATCAGGGACTTCCGTGGGTTGACCATCATCATCAACAGCAACCATCACTAACACACAATGGGTAGTTAGATGCCGATCTTGAAACTTAGGGTCGCCCGCTTTCACATCAACACCTAAATGCATCGAAGTTCTGCCTGTGTAAATGACTTTAGCCGTAACCTCAACGATATTGCCTACATGAATTGGTTTAACAAAACGAATGCCGCCTGCATAAGCAGTAATACAATACTTGCCACTCCAGCCCGCAGCGCAAGCATAACCCGCAAGGTCAATCCATTTCATCACGGCGCCGCCGTGTACTTTACCGCCAAAGTTTACATCTGCAGGTTCTGCTAAGAACCTCAGTGTTAACTGTCTTTCTAAACCGGCCATATTGGACCTCAATGCATTTACTGACTATTGAGTATCTTACGCCAAATTCTTTACATCAGCACCTTTTAGCCAAACTGACCGACTAAAAAGCTACCACTTAGAACAACAGGTAAAGCTAATCGATAAACCCACAGTTGTGTTGTCGCGCCAAAGTACTTACCACCATTAAACAGGGTGTATGCTGCAATACCCGCTAAAAATAGTCCCATGACCTCAATACCTGCGATAACACTATTGGCATTGCTAACATCAATTGCTGTTATCAAGAGTGCAAACCAAACAATACTAAAAGCAGCTACCGCCATATTAAATGTTTTTACACCTAACTGCAGTTGAGGTAAACGTGCAGCTGATTCACCGCGAATAAGCTCATTAATATTAGCAGTAATGATGCCTAGAACAGGCATGATAGGAATAACAATTGGATTAAGCACTTTCGTGTCCCTTAGGTAAGATCTGTATTGAGCTCATCGCTTGAGCTAATGTCAGCAGTATCTGCCTAAAAACAAGTATATTCTAGTGCCTTATCAGCAGATTAACTAAGGTTAATCTTACCGATACCCACTGTTAATATAACCTCAAAATTATGTGAAACACTTCAAATATCGAGTCTTTGCTGCCACAAAAAAAGCGCCCTTAGGCGCTTTTAAATTAACTCGGCGTACTAACTAATTACACTTTCTTAAACAGTAGCGAACCGTTGGTGCCACCAAAGCCAAACGAATTACATAGACCGTAATCGAACTTATAATCGCGAGCAGTGTGAGCAACAAAATCTAAATCACAGCCTTCATCAGGATTATCCAAGTTAAGCGTAGGTGGAATAACCTGATCTTTTAGTGCCAATATCGTGATAATGGCTTCGACTGAACCTGCAGCGCCAAGCAAATGACCTGTCATTGATTTTGTTGAGCTCACAAGTAAGTCATAGGCATGGTCGCCAAATACTGACTTAACGGCAGCGGCTTCCGCCTTGTCACCAGCAGGAGTAGAAGTGCCATGAGCATTGATATAACCAATCTCTTCACGGCCAATTTTAGCATCGTTAATGGCATTAACCATAGCAGCAGCCGCGCCAGCACCATCACTAGGTGGTGATGTCATATGAAACGCATCGCCGCTCATGCCGAAACCGACTAACTCAGCATAGATCGTTGCGCCACGAGCTTTAGCGTGCTCGTACTCTTCAACAACCATCACACCTGCGCCGTCACCAATAACAAAACCATCACGGTCTTTATCCCAAGGGCGACTTGCCGCTTGTGGGTCATCGTTACGTGTTGAAAGTGCCTTTGCAGAACCAAAGCCTGCTACGGCTAATGGGCAAGTAACATCTTCTGCGCCGCCCGCAACCATTACGTCTGCATCGCCATAAGCAATGGTACGCGCCGCAAAACCGATATTGTGTACACCAGTAGTACAAGCGGTCGTCACAGCAAAGTTCGGGCCTGTCATGCCGTATTTAATTGAAAGGTGTCCAGCTATCATATTGATAATCGTGCTTGGAACAAAGAACGGCGATACCTTGCGAGGGCCACCCTTTAATAGAGCTGCATGATTTTGTTCGATAAGCGGCATACCGCCCATACCCGCACCAATGGCTGTTCCTACACGTGCAGGATCAAGCTTATCCATCTCAAGACCTGAGTCTTCGACAGCTTGGATACCGGCAGCCATGCCGTACTGAATAAACAGGTCCATCTTACGTGCGTCTTTACGAGACATGTACTGCTCGACATCAAAGTCTTTAACAGAACCACTAAAACGCGTTGTGAACTCACTTGCATCAAATTTGGTTATTGGTGCAATACCACTCTTACCTGAAACAAGTGCTTTCCAAGAAGAGTCAACTGTATTTCCCACAGGGCTAACTAAGCCTAAGCCCGTTATGACTACTCGACGTTTAGACACGCGGTCACCTTTTTACTTTAAAAATGAATAATGATGATAGCTACAAAGAGGTTGAACTACCAATACCTATACCCTGTTTTTGAAAATACGGTTTCAAAGGGCATGTGCCAGTTCTGGTTGGAATAATACTTATCTAGGTCAATAAGTATTTAGGGTAAATCGAATAATTCAAAAGCAAAAAATGTACTTCAACCAGCGGCAGCTAGAAACAAAAACAGGCGGCAAAAATGCCGCCTGTTTTCAAGAATTCTAGATTACTGATTCTTAGAAACGTAATCGATCGCTGCTTGAACAGTAGTGATCTTCTCAGCTTCTTCATCAGGGATCTCGGTGTCAAACTCTTCTTCTAGAGCCATAACCAACTCAACAGTGTCTAGAGAATCTGCACCTAAATCGTCAACGAAAGATGCTGCTGATTTAACGTCTTCTTCTTTAACACCTAGTTGCTCGATGATGATTTTCTTTACACGTTCTTCGATGTTGCTCATTAGTTTTCTTTCCTATTCAAATTACGCACTTGCGCAAGATTGCGAGTAGTTTATTGAATTTGGCAGACATTGCAAGCTCAAATTTCGTGGTCTAACCACAATCAAGCCTGCAGTTGATGCAGATCACCCTAGGGCGATAACAGTCTGCCGTTCCCTTTAAACCATGTACATGCCACCATTAACGTGGAGAGTTTCTCCCGTAATGTAAGCAGCAGAGTCCGACGCTAAAAAGAGGACTGCGTGAGCAATTTCCTGCGCCTGACCAAGTCTTTCCATTGGTACCTGAGACATAATAGCTTGTTGCTGGTCTTCCGTCAGCTCATCCGTCATATCTGTCTGGATAAATCCAGGGGCAATAGCATTAACTGTAATCTGACGAGATGCAACCTCTCTTGCAAGAGATTTTGTAAATCCAATCAGACCCGCTTTAGCTGCAGAGTAGTTTGTCTGCCCTGCATTACCCATTGTACCTACAACTGAGCCAATATTGATAATACGTCCATGACGCTTTTTCATCATTGGTCTCATCACCGCTTTTGAGGTGCGGAAGATAGATGTTAGGTTAGTATCTAGGATATCATTCCATTCGTCATCTTTCATTCGCATTAACAAATTATCACGTGTGATACCTGCGTTGTTGACTAAAATATCAACATCACCAGCTCTTTGTTTGATCGTTTCAAACAATGCTTTTACAGAGTCTGCGTCTGTTACGTTTAAAACTAGACCGTGGCCCTTATCACCTAAATAGGCTTGAATCGCTTCTGCCCCACGCTCACTGGTCGCGGTACCGATGACGACTGCGCCAGCTGAAACTAATGTTTCAGCAACTGCGCGTCCAATACCACGGCTAGCGCCTGTAACTAAGGCTACTTTACCAGTCAAATCAAAACTTATACTCATCAGATTTCCTTATTCGGTCAACGCCGTTAATGAAGCCACATCGTTTACAGCTTGTGCCGAAAGCGAGCGATTAATACGTTTTGTTAGACCCGTTAAAACTTTACCAGGTCCCATTTCAAACAGATTCGTGATCCCATCGATAGCCATCAACTCGACAGTCTCAGACCAACGAACCGGACAATATAGTTGACGAACCAAAGCATCTTTAATATCAGCAGCAGAATTAGGGCTAGCCACATCAACATTGTTGATAACGGTAACCGCTGGCTCATTAAATTCTATCGCTTCAAGTGCTACGGCAAGTTTATCGGCAGCAGGCTTCATCAATTGGCAATGCGACGGCACGCTTACAGGCAGTGAAACCGCCATTTTAGCACCGTTGGCTTTACAAAGTGCTGCAGCGCGTTCAACAGCCGCTTTTTCACCTGCAATAACCACTTGGCCAGGGCTGTTGTAGTTAACAGGGCTAACGACTGCGCCTTCTGACGCTTCTTCACAAGCTTTTGCGATAGCATCATTATCTAAACCGATAATTGCAAACATAGCACCAGTGCCTGCAGGCACGGCTTGTTGCATTAGTTGACCACGTAGCTCAACCAATTTAATTGCCGCTTCAAAATCAATAACGCCTGCGCAAACCAATGCTGAGTATTCACCTAAGCTATGACCTGCCATAAGCTTTGGCAAACCTTTACCCGATGCCAAATAAGCACGGTAAATAGCCACACTCGCAGCTAATAGTGCAGGCTGTGTCTTATCTGTTTCATTTAGAGTTTCAACAGGGCCTTGCTGAATCAAAGCCCATAAATCGTACCCAAGAACACTGGTTGCTTGAGCGAAAGTCTCACCGACTACGCTATGCGCTTCGGCCAACTCGGCTAGCATTCCTAATGCTTGAGAACCTTGTCCTGGGAATACAAAAGCAGTATTTTCCATATTATCCTACCCTTTAAATCGACGTCTTTTGACTGTTATCAATAAGACCTTATCTAAGACTATATCTAAGACAATAATTAAAAACGAACTAAAGCACTTCCCCAGGCAAACCCTGCACCGAAGGCTTCAAGCAATAATAATTGACCACGCTGAATACGACCGTCTCTAACCGCTTCATCTAGTGCGATAGGCACTGAGGCTGCTGACGTATTACCGTGTTTAGCCAGCGTTAAGACGACTTTATCTAGGCTCATATCGAGCTTCTTGGCGGTTGCTTTAATAATTCTAAAATTCGCCTGATGTGGCACAAGCCAGTCAATTTCAGACTTGTCTACATTATTATGTCGCAAGGTCTCTGTCACAACATGAGATAGCTGAGTCACGGCAACTTTAAATACATCATTGCCCTTCATCGTCATATAACCCACAGCTTCAGAGGTTTCCCCTTTACGCGGCGGAATAGAACACTTGAGCAGATCCCCTTGACGGCCATCTGCAAAGATATGAGTTGAAATAATACCTGGCTCGTCAGAACGACCGATGACAGCAGCACCTGCGCCGTCACCAAATAGAATAATCGTCGAGCGGTCTTCTGGCTCACACAAACGTGAAAGCACATCGGCACCAATTACGAGTACATTTTTAGCTGCACCAGTTTTCACAAACTGGTCCGCAACAGATAATGCATACACGAAACCAGAACAAGCCGCCGCGATATCAAATGCAGGAACAGTATGAATGCCTAACATGGCCTGAATTTCACATGCTGCTGCCGGAAATGCGTTGCTCGCACTAGTCGTACCGCAAATGATCATGTCGATTTCAGAAGCTTCGATACCAGCCATCTCAATGGCTTTTAACCCAGCTTGATACCCCATGGTCGCAACGGTCTCATCCGCTGCCGCGATTCTACGTTCTGAAATACCCGTGCGCTCCACAATCCATTGATCTGTGGTTTCGACCATTTTTTCTAGATCGAGATTACTGCGCACCTGCACCGGTAGATAACTACCAGTGCCAAGAATTTTTGTATGCATAAGGAATTTATCAGCTATTAATGTCTAAAAGAATCGACTCTAGACGATCTTCGATCATCTGTGGGAGTCGACGTTGCGCTTCGGTTACTGCCAAAGTAATTGCTTGTAAAAAAGCAGCTTCATCTGCGCACCCATGACTTTTTACTACAATTCCGCGCAATCCTATCAGACTTGCGCCATTATAGTGGTCGGGGTTCATCTGATTTAACAAAGAACGAATACGTGGAGCGATGATTTTAGCGAGGATCTTGACAAAAAAACCGTCACTTAGGCTCTTTTTAAGTTGATGGATCAACAAGCGTGCAATGCCCTCTGAGGTTTTCAGAGTGATATTACCCACAAAGCCATCACAAACAATCACGTCTACATTACCAGAGTAAATCTCATCACCCTCAATAAAACCGGTATAGTTTATTTGAGGAATTTGTTGCAGTAACTGACCAGCCTGTTGAACCTGATCATTACCTTTAATTTCTTCAATGCCCACATTGAGTAATGCAACTTTAGGTGACACCGTCTTATCGACTGTTTCACAGAGTACCGATCCCATCACCGCAAATTGAAATAACGTTTCAGAGTCACAGGAAATATTGGCACCTAAATCAAGCAAATAAACAGGCGTGTTGTTAACTGCGGGTAAACAGCTTACAAGTGCTGGGCGGTCGATCCCGGGCAAGGTCTTTAGTAGCACTTTAGACATCGCCATCAATGCACCAGTATTACCTGCGCTCAGGCATGCTTGTGCTTTACCGTCACGCACTAATTCAATCGCTAAACGCATCGAACTTTGCTTACGGTTTCTTAAGGCATGGACGGGCCGATCGGACATAGCGACCACTTCGGTCGTATGTTTAATCTCAATGCGACGTTTTATCGCTGGTTCGGCAGATGCTATATATTCGTCTATCTGGGTTTTGTCGCCCACTAGTACGATTTTTAGGAGGGGGTTTAAGCGAAGTGCCTGCAAAGATGCAGGCACTGTGATGCGGGGACCAAAGTCGCCCCCCATCGCATCTAACGCAAGCGTCAGATTTGTCATCAGGGTCTCAACAAATTACTTGTTGATAACCTTTTGACCACGGTAAAAACCGTCCGCAGTCACGTTGTGACGACGGTGAAGTTCACCACTCGTTGCGTCCACTGATAATTGAGCTGTGCTCAAAGCATCGTGTGAACGGCGCATACCGCGCTTAGAACGAGATTTTTTATTCTGTTGTACAGCCATTGGCCCTGTCTCCTAGATTACTTGCTCTTCAGTTTTTCTAACACTGCAAACGGATTTGGACGCTCCTCTTGAGCGGGTTCGATCTCGCCTACTACTATATCTTGCTTACCAAGATGACAATTTTCATTCTCATGCATGGCAATCAAAGGCATAGCGACTATCAATTCATCTTCGATCAATTGATGCAGACGAATTTCGCCAATTTCATTGCACTCAATAGGCTCATACGCATCCGGGAGCTCATCGATTTCAGCTTCAGTCTTACAAAGTCCAAAACTAAACTCGACCGTAACCTCAGTGGTAAATAGTGTCATACAACGTTGACAATCCAGAGTGAGCTCCGTCACAGCCTTCCCGTTAAGGTAGACTATCCCCTGTAAATCTACGCCGCATTCAAGCGACACTACCACGTCAGAACAGTCGCCGGCACATAATTCATTTAATCGCTTTAACTGCTTACCAGGCACCAAGCCTTCATAAGACATCTGGCTACTGGCAGCGCGAACGGGATCAATTGAAACCGGTATCTTTACTGTTTGCATAAGGCGCGCATTTTAGGTGAATTTTAGCAGAAGTCAATACTCTTGTACGTTCAAGATGCATAACCCCTGTTTGATTCAGCTAAGTGAGTTGTTAGGTAACCACATTGTACAAGAAACAAAGCCGCCAATACATTATATTTCGCCACTAAATGTGTTTAAGTGTTCGTAATTCCATCGGCCGATTCTATTTTTGTGATGCTGTTAATAAAGTGGCTCTATAAATTACGCTAGCTAGCTCTGCTTTAACTCTAAATAAGTCACTTTATTACAACACCAGCGTCTTTAACTTAAGCTGTTGAATATTTGAAATTTCACTTCAACTTATCTAATAAGATGGTAGTCACGCTAGATTTAAACCTGTCGGTGCTCGGCATGTGGCTAGAGAGTCAGCTTCACACTACAAACTATAAGGCTAATTTTCGCCCTTATTGACATGATTCGAGCCAGAGGCCCAGTGAACGACAACATGGTCAAGCCGCGCAATGCCCTCACGTGCGAGTGCTCCTAATACCATTGCAAATAGAATGGTCGGATAAAATGGACGGCTCACATCGCCACTTAAGTGAACGACTACAGACAACATAATTAAAATCGCAAGCCATAATTTAAACATAACCTTGTTCCTCATAGTCTAAGTTCCAACACAGAATACGGTTTAAGGCCTGTACGCAAGCTGAATGCAGTTGGCTCATATCAATCAAGCTACAAGTTTCTTGTAAGCTCAGGTATTCAATCACATGGCAAAGAGTTATTCCGATGCGAAAAGGGCTGAAATTATCTCGATAAGACTTGCTACACTGCGGGAACTTTAGTGACAATACACTATTTGTTACTAGCGAATTTAACTGGCGTTTTAGTAGTTCGCGCATATTACAAGGCCTCATTATGTCCGCACCTATCGTTTTAGCTTCAACTTCGACTTTTAGACAGCAACTCCTTAAAAAACTTGAATTGGAGTTTTGCTGCTGCTCACCAGATGTAGATGAGACACCAGTTGATAATGAGTCCCCTATCGAACTGGTTTTACGATTAGCGAAACTTAAGGCTGAGGCAGGAACAAAGCTCCACCCTAACGCGATTGTTATTGGTTCAGATCAAGTCGCTGTAATAAACAACCAGATCATTGGTAAACCACTCAACCGTGAAACAGCCATCGCACAGTTAACTGCGGCCAGTGGTCAAGCTATTACCTTTTACACAGGCCTTGCCGTTCATAATGCCAAGACAGGCTCTGTTGATGCTATTGTAGAGCCCTTTACCGTCCACTTTCGCTCATTAACTTCAAAGCAAATCAGTAATTATGTCGACATCGAGCAGCCTTTTTACTGCGCAGGCAGCTTTAAGAGCGAAGGCCTTGGTATCGCCTTATTTGAAAGGTTAGAAGGTAAAGATCCAAACACACTGATCGGCCTGCCGCTGATTTCTCTCATCGATCTGCTAGCAGATCAAGGCATCCATGTTCTGTAAAACCAACCACGTTGATTCAGAGTAAATAAAAAGCAAATTTAGCCCTGCTCTACTAAAATTAGTGCTAGTAAATTAATCTTGCTCGTTAGCAAGCTTAATTAAGTGAATAATAACATTAACATCAATTGAATTAGCTCTGATTTATGGATTAACTGACTGTATATGCATCTGGGACAGGGATATGACCAACATAGAACAAGCGCTCGCCCTACTCGCTGCACCTTATACAGATGAACACTTCTTTGCTCGCGCCCTAAAGGCGTTAACCTTAGTGACCGGTTGCCGCTGGGCAGGATTTGGCCGCCCTTCCGCTCAGGAGGGATACGGTGAAATAATTGCTTTTTTCGATGGTAATGAAAATTTACCTAGTTTTGAATTTGAACTAAAAGGTTCCCCTTGCGAGCAGGTTTACCAGAACAATCAATGCCACTTGATCTTTAACAGCGACCTTCAGAAGCTCTTTCCCAATTTTGATTTGATAAAAACACTTGGCGCAGACAGTTATCAAGCAGAGCAAATATTAAACGAAAAGGGAGGAATGATCGGCCATATCTTCGTACTTGATCCGAAACCGCAAAAAGAAGACTGTAAATCAAATGAGTTTTTCAGACTCGTTGCCCAGCGAATTGGGGTTGAATATCAGCGGCATATCATTACTCAAGAACTTGAGCAGCGACAGAAGATGATCGCTTTATCAGAGCAGTATATGTCATTTGTCGATACCGACTATATTTACCGTGTTGTATCGAAAGGCTATGAGTCACTATTTAACTTAACTCAAGAGCAGATCATCGGAAAGAGTGTTTTCGAACTACATGGCAGAAACGTATTTGAAAATCAAATAAAACCGCTACTCGATCGTTGCTTTCGAGGAGAACAGATAAAAACTCAAATTTGGGTCCACCCACCTAACCATAAAAGGCCGATTTTCTTAGATGTTCACCATAATCCTTACTTCGATGCCTACGGTCAAATACAGGGTTCTATCGTTTCGGCTCATAATATTACTGAGCTTGAACAAGCTAAGAGCAGAATAGAGTATATAGCAAATCACGATAGCCTAACGGGGCTAGCCAACAGGCGCTCGTTATTTTACCAATTCGAGAAGTTACTTAAAGTGGAAGAAAATGCTAGCCCAACTGTCGCCATCGCCTATTTAGATATTGACCATTTTAAATCAATTAACGACAACTATGGCCACCAAATTGGCGACCTAGTGCTCATCGAAGTGGCTGAAATATTAACTCGTGCGAGCTTACAAGGTGATACTGTTGCCCGAATTGGTGGGGACGAATTTATTTTAATCAAAACTTTTGAGCAACAGCTCGCCACATTAAATGGACAAGTCTTGCTCGATAATCTGCGAATACAACTGCAACATGCATTGTGTACTCAGGTTTCAATTGGTGGTCACAAGATAAAAATTAGCGCAAGTATCGGACTTCACTTAGTCGATGACACATCTGCGGAATTAGCTTCACTCATAAATCAGGCCGATAATGAAATGTTTAAATACAAACAAGGCGCACCCGGTCGCTAATAATACCAAGTTTTCTTATGCATTCGTTTGTAGCATCTCGCCATCAGATTTCGATATGCAGGGCACTTGACACTAACGCCTACATACCAATGCTTAACCGAATACTAAGCGCTAAAGGTGGTAAAGATTCTGTTACTCGCTCCAACGCACATCACATAGCCAGCTAACAATTAATGGTGTTTAAGCGATAAAACAGCGGTTCTAGGCTAATACGTTAAGTAACTCTAATGGTCTATGGATAATAGCCTTTGGCTTAGCTAACAATAGCTTTGACTCACTATGAGCCCCATAACTCACGCCAACTGAATCAACCCCTGCATTATTTGCCATATTGAGATCATGAAGAGAGTCTCCAACCATAAGCGCACGTTCAGGCTTAACCTTAAGCTCTTCTAATAAGTCATAGAGCATATCTGGATTTGGTTTACTCTTTGACTCATCGGCGCATCGACTCGATTCAAAATGCCTTGCTAATCCAGTTTCACTTAGCACGCGATTCAAACCGTTGCGCCCTTTACCCGTAGCAACAGCTAAACGATAATCACGTGTACTCAGCTCATTCAGTAGCATTTCACTACCGTCAAACAATGGGCTTGGTGTGGTATTAAGCGTCAAGTAATGCTCTTTATACGAATTAATCATGGGGTCGAAATCAATTGTAGGCAAAGCTGGATATAAGGTTTTTAACGCCTCTTCCATCGATAGTCCAATCACATCCCGTACCGCCAACTCTGATGGGCAAACAAGAGATAGCGAGTGAGCCATCTGCTGCATACAAGTAACAATTTTACTGATGGAATCCATTAAGGTTCCATCCCAATCAAAGATGACTAATTCGTAAGGCTTCATACTTTCTTTAACTTCTTTAAGGTTGATTCGAGTATTGTGTCTAATGGTGCTTTAACTTGCATCACCTCTTCCGTCTCAGGATGGGTGAATTTCAGCTGCGCTGCGTGCAAAAACAGGCGATTTAAACCCTGTGCTCGCATAGAGTCATCAAACTTTTGTTCGCTGTATTTTTCATCACACGCTATTGGGTGCCCAGCAAATTGACAATGAACACGAATTTGGTGAGTACGGCCTGTGACAGGGCTCGCCTGCACTAAGGTTGAATCCTCATAACGCTGTAGGATCTTAAAGCGAGTTTCAGACTCTTTACCCTCTTTATTAACGCGAACTATTCGCTCACCAGACTTCAGTGTTAACTTAAGCAACGGTGCTTTAATCACTTTGTCGTGACTCTGCCACTCGCCTCTTACCAGCGCGACATAGTCCTTTTGCATCTTCTTATATCTAAGTTGATCATGTAGATGTCTTAGTGCACTACGCTTCTTGGCGATAAGTAACACTCCCGATGTTTCTTTATCGAGCCTGTGAACTAACTCCAAAAACTTTTGCTGAGTGCGTAAAGAGCGCATAGCCTCAATCACGCCAAATTCAACACCACTGCCACCATGAACAGCAATTCCTGATGGCTTATTTAATACGATAAGATATTTATCTTCAAAAAGGATCCGCTCTTCAAGCTGAGACACTTTCGTCAACTTAGCAGAAGGACCTGGACGCCCTTCGCTTTCAGACACTCTAACAGGCGGAATTCGTACGATGTCCCCATCGGCTAGCTTATACTCAGGTTTAATGCGCTTTTTATTGACTCGAACTTCACCTTTACGCACGATCCGATAGATCATACTTTTAGGTACGCCCTTGAGTTTTGTCAGAAGAAAATTATCGATTCGTTGTCCAACGTGGTCTTCATCAATGGTGACCAATTGAACTTGTGCTTTTTGAGATGGAGTATTCATGCTGCGCCGTTATGTATTTCGTTGCCACGCATTGTACAACAACTCAAAAGAATTGTGCCTTTCCATTTGCTGATTTTATCTAATATTGCTATATTTCCCTCGCTAACGCCGATAGTAAGTGAATAAAGTGTTCACAAATCAGCGTTATATTACGTTCCAGAATGAGACTAAAAATGTTTTAGGTTTGATAGTAAATCATTGATTTACAGGTCGTTGTATCAATAAAAAAGCCAGTACATGCGCTTTCACGATTAAATCAAAACGAAAACCCAACTTACAACTGGTTTCTCTTCTGTAAACGCCCCAATTTCGAAGAATAATTTTAACTCGTCGTCAGACGCTACCATTTCGAATTGGCATTACTGGAAAGTATTTTAGAATTTATGGGGTTGGTTGACATTTAACAACGAATTCCTTGTTTTTTATAAACATAAAAAAATAAGCCATAAATAGGATGCGACACGCAGCGAATGCGTCTAACAGCAATGCGCACCTTGCCTAGAGACCGACCGAGAGGTCCCGTTTAGTGATCCTAGGCCCGTAATGCAGTGAAATTTGTATCGTTTGATGACCTTTATATAGAAGAATTAAGTCATCATGAAACGGATGTTAATCAATGCGACTCAATCTGAAGAGTTGCGCGTAGCCCTTGTTGATGGGCAACAACTTTATGATCTGGATATCGAAAGCCCAGGCCATGAACAAAAGAAAGCCAACATTTACAAAGGCACAATTACACGAGTAGAACCGTCTCTTGAAGCGGCTTTCGTTGATTATGGTGCTGAGCGTCACGGCTTCCTACCACTTAAAGAAATCGCTCGAGAATACTTCCCTAAAGGTTACTCTTTCCAAGGCCGTCCTAACATTAAGGAAGTGGTTAAAGAAGGCCAAGAAGTTATTATCCAGATTGATAAAGAGGAACGTGGCAACAAAGGTGCTGCACTAACTACTTTTATTAGTCTTGCAGGTTCTTACCTAGTTCTAATGCCAAATAACCCTCGTGCAGGTGGTATTTCACGTCGTATCGAAGGTGATGAGCGTACAGAGCTTAAAGCCGCTCTTGCCGAGCTTGAAGTGCCACAGGGTATGGGTCTAATTGTTCGCACCGCTGGTGTGGGTAAGGATCCAGCCGAATTGAAGTGGGACTTAAAGGTACTTCAACACCACTGGGCTGCAATTAAAGAAGCAGCAGAAGGTGCACCAGCTCCTTTCCTAATTCATCAAGAAAGTAACGTAATTGTTCGTGCTATTCGTGACTATTTACGTCGCGACGTTGGTGAGATATTAATTGACCACCCACGCATTTATGAACAAGCAAAAGAGCACGTTTCTCTTGTTCGTCCAGACTTTGTTGAACGTATTAAGCGCTATGACGCTGAAGTACCACTATTTACACATTACCAGATCGAAACACAAATCGAATCTGCGTTCCAACGTGAAGTGCGCCTTCCTTCTGGTGGTTCAATCGTAATCGACCCGACAGAAGCCCTAACCTCTATCGATATTAACTCTGCCCGTGCAACTAAAGGCGGCGATATCGAAGAGACAGCACTGAATACAAACCTTGAAGCGGCAGACGAAATTGCTCGTCAATTGCGTCTTCGTGACTTAGGCGGTTTGGTTGTTATCGACTTTATCGATATGACGCCTGTGCGCCATCAACGTGAAGTTGAAAAACGTATGCAAGACGCCGTTCATCATGACCGCGCTCGCGTACAATTAGGTCGTATTTCACGCTTTGGCTTGATGGAAATGTCGCGTCAGCGCCTACGTCCTTCGCTAGAAGAGTCTGCTGCGCACCTATGCCCTCGCTGTCATGGACAAGGTACTATTCGTGGTACAGAGTCTCTAGCACTATCTATTCTTCGTCTAATGGAAGAAGAAGCAATTAAAGAGAACACATCGCAAATTGAAGCGGTTGTTCCTGTTGATGTTGCCGCTTTCCTACTTAACGAAAAGCGTAAAGCGATTCGCATCACTGAAAAGCGTCATAACGTTGAAGTGTATGTCATTCCAGATCCAAATATGACAACACCAGATTACCGTGTTGTTCGTCATCGTAAAGATGATGAGATCAGTGAATCTAGCTACAAGTTACTTGAGAAAGAAGAGTCTAAGCTATACGAACCACGTAAGCTTGAAAGAGCTGCCGCTCCACAGCCAGCACTAAAAGGTTTCTCTACGCCAAAGAAAGCGCCAGTAGTTGAAACTAAACCTGCTGCACCAAAGAAAGAAGAGCCAGGTTTCTTCGCTAAAATTGCTGCAGCAATTAGCTCACTATTTGGCTCAAAAGAAGAACCAAAAGCTGAAACTAAGAAGCAAGATAAAGACAGTCGCGGTAATCAAGGCCGCACAAATAACCGTCGTAATAGCAATCGTCGCAATGACCCTCGCCGTAATCGCAACGAAAATCGCAGCGATAACCGAAACGATAGCCGCAATGACAGCGAACAAGCTAAAGACAAGCGTAGCAAGAACAGTCGCAGCGATAAAAGCGATGACCGTTCACAGGCTCAGGAAGACACGAGTAAGCGTCAACCGCGTGCCGATAAGCCACGCTCTCGTCAAGAGGCTAGCAACGAGAACGAGCAACCAAAGCAAGAAGCTGCACGTGAGCGTCGCCAGCGTCGTAACATGCGCCGTAAAGTGCGTGTGACTAACGAGACTGAAGAAACCAAAGCGGTAGCCGCTAAAGTTGATACTCCGGTACCAACTAGTGTGACTAACGAAGACAAACCTGCACGTCCAAAGCGTCAACCTCGTAAGCCTAAGGCTAAAGTTGAAGCGGTTGAAGCTGCAGAACAAACTGAAGTAGTGAGTCAGGTTGAAGCCATTGTAGAAACACCTGTTGAAGTGCCTACGCCAGTTGTTGAAACGCCGAAGCCTGTTGTTGAAACTACAGCAGATGCTGTGACAGAAGAAAATGTAGCTTCAACTGAAGAAACTACTTCCGAAGATAATACTCGTGAGCCACGTGAAGGCCAACGTAGAAGCCGTCGTAGTCCTCGCCACTTACGTGCAGCGGGCCAACGCCGTCGTCGTGATGGAGACGCTGCTCAGCAAAATGAAGATAACCAAGCATTTGTTGCGATAGATCCTGTCACAACTGTTGTTGAAAGCACTTCTGACGTTGTCGTTGTTGCACCAACTGAGGCTAATGTTGAAGTTAAAACTGATACAATAGCTGATGTTCAAGTCGTAGCTAAAGCCGAGTCGACCAGCGAAGCTCAGTCTCCTGTTGTTGCCCCGACTGAGGCGATTGCTGTTGAAGCCACACCTGTTAAAGCTGAGATCGCTGCAGAAGCCCCAGTAGCTAAGCCTGAAGTTGAAGCTAAACCTGTAGTTGAGCCGATAGTTGAAGCTAAGCCAGTGGTTGAGCCGATAGTTGAAGCTAAGCCAGTGGTTGAACCAACAGTTGAAGCTAAGCCTGCGGTTGAGCCGACAGTCGAAGCTAAGCCTGTGGTTGAGCCGACAGTTGAAGTCAAGGCTAAGCCGAGCGAACCTAAAGCACAAAAAGTTGAATCAGCGTCAAAAACAGCTTCTGCTCCAATGGCAAAACCTGCAGCAATCACGCCTAATGTCGAGAAATCGGTAGAAGTGCCAGCTCAAGTTGTTGAAGCGAAGGTTACAGAGCCTAAGCTTGCTGAAGTCGCTGTCGAAGCCAAGCCTGTTGCTGCCAAACCTGCTAGTCGCTTTGGCTCGATGGTAATGTCAGATACGACCAAGCCAACAGTTGAAAACAGAGAGAATATTGCTACACCTATGGGTCGCCAATATTCAGCCTCAGAGTCAGCTGAAGCAACTAAGCCTAGAACGGCAAACAGTGCTAATTCAGAAACAGTTCGTACTTAAATTAAGTTAACTGTTTTGTCTAAAAGCCATGCATTTATGCATGGCTTTTTTATGTTCAAACAGCCGTGATTTTGTTAGTATTCGCGGCAAATAATTATTACCACACAAACAAATATTTAACAGAGGCTAAATGTTCGATCTTATTCGTCACAAAACAGCCAGCCATAGAGCTGACTTACTTTCTGGTATTACCGTAGCCTTAGCTTTAGTTCCTGAAGCTGTTGCATTTGCATTCGTTGCGGGTGTTGAGCCTATGGTTGGCTTATACGCAGCATTCATTATGGGCCTTATTACGGCGCTGATTGGTGGCCGACCAGGCATGATCTCTGGTGCAACAGGTGCTATGGCCGTTGTTATGGTGGCCCTTGTTGCAGAGCATGGTGTGCAATACCTTTTTGCAGCTGTGGTGCTTGCGGGCCTAATTCAAGTCTCAGCAGGCGTCTTTAAACTGGGGAAATTTATCCGAATCGTTCCCTACCCTGTAATGATAGGTTTTGTGAATGGTTTGGCGATTGTTATTTTCCTTGCTCAGTTAGGTCAATTCCAAACCCCAGACGCTAATGGAGTGATGACTTGGTTACCTCAAAATCAACTAATCCTCATGTTAGGACTTGTTGCTTTAACAATGGCAATCATTCAGTTTTTACCAAAATTGACAACTGCAATCCCGTCATCACTAGCCGCAATTTTAACGGTTACATTGCTGGTTACTTTCTTTAATCTTGATACTCGTACCGTACTCGACTTCCTCAAGTCTATGAGTGGTAATGACAATGCAACGATTGCTGGTAGCTTACCGACCTTCTCTATCCCTGCTGTTGAATTCAGCTTAGATACGCTTTATATCATTCTTCCATACTCGCTAATCCTGGCAGCTGTTGGCTTGATTGAATCACTATTAACGCTAACAGTAATTGATGAGATGACAGGAACTCGTGGCCGTGGCAACAAAGAATGTATCGGTCAAGGCGTGGGTAACATCACCAGCGGTTTCTTTGGCGCCATGGGTGGTTGCGCTATGATTGGTCAATCGATGATCAACATCAACTCAGGTGGCCGCGGACGTTTATCGGGTATTACTGCAGCACTTGCTCTGCTCGCATTCATCTTGTTCGGTTCGACATTTATCGAAATGATCCCACTCGCAGCTCTTGTTGGTGTGATGTTTATGGTAGTACTGGGAACATTCGAGTGGGCCAGCTTTAAAGTGATGCGCAAAGTACCTAAGCACGATGCATTCGTTATCGTCCTAGTAACTATTGTGACCGTATTTACCGATCTTGCATTCGCTGTATTCGTTGGTGTTATCGTTTCTGCTTTGGTTTTCGCTTGGGAACATGCAAAACACATCAACGTAGAAATCAGCGAAGATCAAAACGGCTGGAAAGTGTACAAGCTAAACGGTCCACTCTTCTTTGGTTCAGTTGCTGAATTTTTAGAGCTATTTGATGCTAAGAGCGATCCGCAAGATGTGATTGTCGATTTTCAAAACTCGCGAGTGTGTGACCACTCGGCTCTTGATGCTATCGATACGCTAGCAGAACGTTATGTAGGCAGCGGAAAGCGCCTGCATTTACGTCACCTTAGCAACGACTGTAAAGAACTTCTCGCTAAAGCGGGTGACTTGGTTGAGGTTAACTTAATTGAAGATCCTCACTATAAAGTTGCTGACGATAAGCTAGACTCGTAAATAGCATTAAGCTTAACAATAAAAAAGACAGGCTATGCCTGTCTTTTTTATTATGTGTAAACTCGAGTCAGTCGCTCATTTCAATTTATCCGCAAACAGCGCCTTAACTTTGTCGACCTTAGGTTTCACTACCATCTGACAATAGGGTTGCTCACCGTTTAGCTCATAGTAATCATTATGATAATCTTCAGCAGCAAAGAAGCCATCATAAGCAATCACTTGAGTCACTATCGGGTCCGGCCATGCCGCTATTCTTGTTAAGTCATCTATCATATTATTCGCGATCAAGGCTTGTTGCTCATTATGAATAAAGATCACCGAGCGATACTGCGGGCCCACATCATTGCCTTGGCGGTTTAGTGTGGTTGGATTGTGGCTTTGCCAAAAGACCTCCAGCAAGCTTTCAAAGCTGACTTCTCTTGGATTAAATTCAATCTGCACCACTTCAGCATGGTTGGTATTGCCACTGCATACAGCTTTGTAATTCGCATCATGGCTATCTCCACCAGCATAACCGGAAGTCACTTTTGTTACGCCTTTAATCGCTGAAAAAATGGCTTCGATACACCAAAAACAGCCGCCACCAAAGGTTGCCAACTCGAGCTTAGTCTCATTTGTCTCTTGCTCTATAGGCCTAAAGGTCATAGATACTGAATTAACACAGTGTCTAAGGTTTTTGGGCGTTAAGAGCTCGCCCTCAAAAACATGGCCTAAATGACCGTCGCACTTAGCGCAGACAATTTCAACTCGCATGCCATCAGCATCAATATTTCGTTTCACAGCGCCTGCAATCTCATCATCAAATGCCGGCCAACCACAGTGGGCATTAAACTTACTCTCCGAGCGATATAAGGGGGCATCACACTTCTTGCAACAATATACACCTTGAGCATCGTGTTGATTATATTCGCCACTAAAAGGCCTTTCAGTGCCTTTATCTTCAATCACATGCTTCTCATATTCGGTTAGTTCTCGCATATCACCCTCTCTGAACTCGTTACAACTGTCTTCTTAAAATTAATCAATTCTGAAGCTGATCACCCGCTGCTTAGCAAGCCGTTCACGACTAGCACTGCACAATAGACCCGATACGTTAACAAAAGCTTTCTAGATTTGCTTAATCTTACTCTTTACCGACTCAATTAACCCGTGTGAGGCCACTCTAAATCAAAGCAAAAAGTAATAACTTAATAGTAGAGGTAATAAAAACCTTAGCCTACCGAGCAAAAAGAGACATTTTTAGATAAATTCTTTCAAACTAATGTTGCCTACTAAGTAGCTCATTATTAGTCAGTTATCCCCTTAAAAAGTAGGACTATTCATTTGTATAAACAATCAGAAGCGTGATCTAGCTCACTCACGTTTGATTCAGCAGTTTCAGCTCGTTAAACTTACCGCGGGTTTCATAATAAGAAGAATCAAGATGACATTAGAAACAATCGATTATCGAGCCACGGATGCCGCTGAGAAATTTGTAGCTTCACTGCGTGAAACAGGCTTTGGCGTATTAACTAACCATCCTATTGACCAGAAATTGGTTGAGACCATTTATCAAGAGTGGCACGCGTTTTTTAATACCGAAGAAAAACGTGCATTCCTGTTTAAGCCTGAAACACAAGATGGCTTCTTCCCTGCTGAAATCTCAGAAACAGCAAAAGGGCATAGCGTTAAAGACATCAAAGAATACTTTCACGTTTATCCTTGGGGACGTATTCCAGAATCTTTAAAAGACAATATTTTAAAGTATTACAATAATGCTAACTCATTAGCCTCTGAGTTATTGCAATGGGTTGAAGAGCATTCTCCAGCTGAAGTAAAACAGAAGTTTTCAATCGAACTACCAAAAATGATTCAAGATAGTCAGCGCACTTTGCTTCGTGTACTGCATTATCCACCAATGTCCGGCGATGAAGAGTTAGGCGCGATTCGAGCCGCAGCTCATGAAGATATCAACCTATTAACCGTACTTCCCGCTGCAAACGAGCCCGGACTTCAAGTACAGTTACAGGACGGAAACTGGATAGATGTCCCTAGCGACTTTGGCAATTTGATCATCAATATTGGTGATATGTTGCAAGAGGCCTCTGGCGGTTACTTTCCATCGACGAGTCACCGTGTCATTAACCCTAAAGGCATGGACAAGACAAAGTCTCGCCTGTCGTTACCACTTTTCTTACACCCAAACCCTGAAGTCAAATTGTCAGATAAATACACTGCCGACAGCTACCTGATGGAACGATTAAGAGAATTAGGGGTAATTTAGCCTCATTCACACTCAATAAGAGCTCAATAAGCGCCTTAGGGCGCTTTTTGTTTGTTAAACTTAAGCAGAACAAGGTAAAATCCCCTTAATTTAGTAATTTGATAGTAGAGCGCACACATGGCAATTCAGTGGTATCCAGGACACATGCACAAAGCACGAAAAGAGATCGAAGAGGTAATGCCTCAAGTCGATTTAGTGATCGAAGTGCTTGATGCAAGGATCCCTTACAGTAGTGAAAACCCTATGGTGCAAACACTACGTGGTGATAAACCATGTATTAAACTACTGAATAAATCAGACTTAGCCGATCCAGAAACAACGCAAAGATGGATTGAATACCTCGAGCGCGAGCAAGGCGTAAAGGCGATGGCAATTACTACATTACAAGCTGGACAGGTTAAAAAAATCCCTGATTTATGTCGTAAGTTCGTACCAAGCCGCGACAAGATCGAAAAAGATATTCGTACTATGATTATGGGGATCCCGAACGTGGGTAAATCTACCATTATCAATACTCTAGCCGGTAGAATGATTGCGAAAACGGGTAACGAGCCTGCGGTAACTAAAACCCAACAACGCATCAACTTACGTAACGGTATCGTACTTTCTGACACCCCAGGTATTTTGTGGCCAAAAGTCGATAATGAAAAGAGCAGCTACCGCCTAGCAGTCACTGGCGCGATTAAAGATACTGCGATGGAGTATGAAGATGTTGCCATGTTTGCAGCCGAGTATTTCCTTACGGCCTATCCAGAAGCGATTGCTGAGCGTTACAAAATCAAGCAGATGCCTGACACAGACATTGAGCTACTAGAAGCGATTGGCCGTAACCGCGGCGCCCTGCGCCCAGGTGGAAGAATCGATCTACATAAGGCATCAGAAGTGTTACTACATGATTTTCGCGCAGGAAGAATTGGCCAGTTGTCGCTTGAGACGCCTGAAATGGCTGAAATCGAAAAAGCTGAAGTGGCTAAACTATTAGCAGAGAAAGAAGCAAAAGAGGAAGCTAAACGTGAACAAGAGCGTTTAAAGCGTTCCGGTAAGCGTTTAAGCTAAACTCAGTTTCAATAACTAAAAGGCGCTATAACGGCGCCTTTTTAATATCTAATCCTCTTCCTTTTACTGAGTAAAGCTTAATAGCAACAAACACTGCTTATTTAGCTCCTCGCCTCTCTATACCCACTCACCAGTTACAAACGGCCTCTTTGGATGCGTCTTACAAGCTGATCACAGCTGTTTTCAAGTAAATCCAGAACTAACTCAAAACCGTCGCCTGCACCATAGAATGGATCAGGTACTTCAGTATAGGCTTTCTGGTGATAGTCAAAATCACAGAAATCTAAAATTAACGCCAATTTAGCTTGGTACTCTGTGGGACATATTCGCTTCAAGTCCTCAAGATTTTGTTTATCCGCAGCAAGAATCAAATCAAAATCGGCAAAGTCAGTTTGCTCAACCTGCCTAGCTCTCATGCCATCAAAATTTAAACCTCGCTTAATACCTGCTGCAATCGATCGTTTATCCGGAGAATTCCCTTGATGAAAAGCAATCGTTCCCGCTGAATCGATTTTAATATCTAAACTAGCTGCTAGAGATTTTGATCTGAACATGGCTTCTGCAGAGGGAGAGCGACATATGTTGCCCATACATACAAATAGAACCGAGGAAATTTGTTTCATACTAAAACCTTAATCATGGCTAAATATCAGCCGATATGAGCCATCTTCGCATACATCTGTGAAAGTAACATTTATCTTGTCCCTCCACTTCAGATAGCTATCAAAATAAACATAGCTACTGTCTAGTTTCATTATCAATAAAAACTTGATAATCATTCAACTAAAACACTGTATTTCGAAGATGCTGTTCGATGTAGGATAGCCACAACTTAATTTTGCTTCACCTTTGTTCACTAGGATACATATATGACTCACCCTATTATTGCTGATCTTCAAAGCCGTTATACAACAAAGCGCTATGATGCGTCTAAGCGTATTCCTCAAGCTGATCTTGATGTGATCTACCAAGCAATGAACCTTTCGGCCTCTTCTATCAATTCACAACCTTGGAAGTTCATTGTAATTGAGAGCGACGAAGCTAAGCAGCGCATGCATGATACCTTTGCCAACAAGTTTCAATTTAATCAGCCGCATATTAAATCTGCATCACATATCGTACTCTTCGCTCACAACCCTAAATACACGCGTGAAGATTACGCAAAAGTTATCGATAAAGGTATTGCCGATGGCCGTATGGGAGTTGAAGACAGAGAGCAAGCATTTGGCGCTTTTGCTTTCGTCGAGTTAAATACCGATGAATCGGGTAACAACGCTGCTTGGACTAAGTCTCAGGCCTATTTAGCCTTAGGCAATACACTGCATACCCTTGCTCGTTTAGGTATCGACTCCACGACAATGGAAGGAGTTGATAACGAGTTAATTGGTGAGATCTTTAAAGAAGAGCTTGGTGGTTACCAATGTGATGTCGCTTTAGCAATGGGCTACCATGATTCTGAGGAAGACTATAATGCACCTCTACCTAAGTCACGCCTTGCCATGAAGGATGTTGTTCGAGTCCTTTAGGTCTGTTGAGTAGATAACAACGGATAACTAAAGCACAATTAAAGTATAACTAGGCTGATATGTAGTAGCTTAGCAGATAAAGGTTCGAGGCTTTTTCCTCGAACCTGACTTCTCATTTCAATATTCACTATTTAGCATGTCTCACCCTTAAAAAGCTCGCAAATCTTGGTGTACCTTTTTGTGTCAGCCCGTAATACTTATATGTCACTAAGCTGCCAATCTGTGGTGGACTCTGCCTTTGTTCTTTACTGAACCCTGTTCCTAAGTTGAATGTGATCCCCTGCTGATTTTTAACCACCAAGGCTCCCATCATGCCACTAAAACGCCCCTTACCAGACGTATAACCTATGACTCTTGCTTCAGCATCATAAAAAGGTTTTAGTTTAACTATGTCTTTGCTACGACCTGATTTATAAAAAGCATGTTTCTTATGAAGCATGAGTCCTTCACCGTTTTTCGCAATGACCTTCTGTAACTCTGCCTCTAACGCCTGAAAACTATCGAACTGATTTTGACCAATCACCTTTAAGTATGGACTGATACCAGCCAATTCTTTTACAGCCTTTCGGTAGCGCAATTCAAAAACACTGGACTCGGCGGGTAAGTCAAAAATCATAAATTTAACTCTGGCCCACTCTTCATCACTCACCTTGGAGCTTCTAACCATTGCCGATACTTGCTCAAACATCCCTCGTTTAATCCATAACTCACCATCTAAAGGGTAGCTAGGAAAGCCCGCTACAAACCAATCGGGTAATGCAATTTGGCGGCCGGAACGGCTGTACATCACTTTGCCATCCCAGTAGCCCCTAACACCATCGAGTTTTTCGCTCACCAAGTATTGCGTTATATCCGAAATTGACTCGTCGAATGCAGATGCAAGTTGAATAGCAGGTTTATTTGGAGTTCGAATGTCTGTGTTATTGGCGTAGCTATAATTGACAGTGATGAGGCTGATTAAACAAAGCCTGAGAAATGAATTGATAAACCGAATTGATAACATAATGCCGCTCCTTGCGTTAATCTGCACATCCTGTGCTACACGTATTGTGCCTTACTTGATATAACTTAAGACTAGCCTGACTTATCTTATCTCGCCAAACTCTATATCCATATAACTTTTAATTTTGCTCGGTTTAACACTGCCCCTTTAATGAGCCTTTTTCGATTAACTCAAAAATGGAACATGCTATACTGCGTAAAAATTTTTAGTCATCAGCCACAAGAACAAGTATTCAAGAGGCTTTCCCACATGATGGAACACTATGAAACCTGCTAACAACCATGGCATCAAACGCGTGATCAGAGCAACGGGCTTTTCAATTCAAGGTCTTAAATTGGCTTGGCAACATGAGGCAGCGTTTAGGCAAGAGTTAATCTTAGCGGCCATCATGCTCCCTATTGCATTGTTAGTCGATATAACGACGGTTGAGCGAGTTTTACTTATTTTGGGGCTATTTGTGGTGCTGATTGTCGAGCTGCTTAATTCAGCGATTGAAGCCGTTGTCGATAGAATTAGCGATGAGCATCATCCCCTTAGTGGTCAAGCAAAAGATATCGCTTCTGCTGCGGTTTTCATGAGTCTTGCTTTTTGTGGCTTAACTTGGGCTCTCATTCTCCTGCCAAAGTTGCTTTAACAGATTACCCATCCTAATAAAACCAAAAGCGCTAATCTATTTTTAGCGCTTAGCCGTTCATTTAATCATTGCAAACAGCTACGTTAAAAATTCAAACGAGCACTGAATTGAACCTATCGTTCACTAGACCTATTTTCATTTAAAAAATGTCGACTGCATATCCGCCTTACACAAGTATTCAAACAAAACCTCCACTCGCGCTTACTCCCTCTAGTTTAATCGTCATCTGCTTGTAGGAATTTCCTACCGCCCAATTAATTACACCTATGTTGCATTGAATCAAAAAACATACACTTTTTGAAACAATTTATTCACATTTATAGGAATCCTGCTATGCTAGAAACCAAATAATAAAAGCACTATTCATTTAGTTCTAATAAGAATAAAAAAGCGGAGTCACTTTTAATGGTTAAAAGTTTCATCATTCGTTGCGCCACCATAATGGCCTTAGTCGCGAGTCCGGTCACTTTTGCGGATAACAGCACTGTTATCCGAGTCGGTGGTTTTTATGCCAACACTGACTCGACCATAGATGTTAACGATCCCATTTTAGGCAATGACTTCACTCTCGATTTTGAGGCAGATCTTAAGTTAGAAGAATCTCAGTTTTTACCTTTCTTCGAGTTTTCCCATCATTTTAACGACCGCCACATCTTATACGTCGATTGGAAACAACTACACCGCAATGCTCTAGTTCAGTCGGTTGAAAAGCCGTTTCAGTTCACTTGGGATGAAACAACATACGATATCAAGTCTGGGGTTTCGTTAGATACCACTCTCAATATCGATATCATGCGCATTGGCTATGGTTACGATATCTGGCAAGGCCATAACTATGACATTGGTGTTTCAGTCGGCTTACATGCCATGTTCATCAAGACATCTTTCAAAGGCAATATAGGGATCTGTGAGATAGATACGGAAACTCGCTGTCCTGACACAATTGAAATCCCGAAAG
Source organism: Shewanella pealeana ATCC 700345 (assembly GCF_000018285.1). NCBI lineage: Bacteria > Pseudomonadati > Pseudomonadota > Gammaproteobacteria > Alteromonadales > Shewanellaceae > Shewanella > Shewanella pealeana. The sequence continues at coordinate 3,062,031 of NC_009901.1, forward strand.
TTGTAGATGAAAAGCTCACCGCTCCCCTACCCGATATTGGTGTTTACGGCTCCTATGAGTTCTACCCAGGATTCAAACTCAATGCTCATGCGCAATATTTCTATATCAAGCTAGACGACCTCAAAGGTGGTTTAGTTGATGTGAGGATGGGCGTTGAAGCAGCGATTAGTGAAAACTGGCATATGACGGCAGCCTTCAATTACTACGAAGTTGACGTTGAATATGAATCGACTATTACTTCAGCGGATATCAAAATTGCCGATTACAACATCTATTACAGCTTCATCGGCCCTATGCTATCGGTAAGTTATCAGTTTTAAGAGGGTTTCTTTACACGCTTTGAAAACACTTTTTATTTTAGGCGGTGAGGTTTCTCAAGACTTATCTTTCAATTGCAAATTCAGTCTATAAATCATCTAGCTACAACATCACTTGGAGAGAGAATATCGATTCTCTCTGCCTTACCTACAGAATCGCCACTTAATACCAATCAGTATAAAGATTTGGTCGCTCAGCGAGAGTTTAGCGGCACTGAGACAAGGTCATTAAATGCTCCTGCATTAATGACATTCACCACATCCATGTGGTTTGCAACGAGTGAAGAGCATAGTGAAACTAGGTTTAAGCTCCCTTTTGTTCCTTAAGAGTCACAGTATCAGAGCCGCTAAAACTCGCCATTATGGAGCGTTTTTGGCTGCCTACTTCTGCGTTGAACAACTTCACAAGGGAGCAACCATTCTTTCAGTTATTCGCCTTGAATTAGTTTGCCAAAAACGCTCTGAGTAGATCAACTTCTTATACTGATTGGTATAACATCTAGCATAGCTCTGATTTCTATAACCTATTTTATTGTAGAATCTTAAATTTCCAAGTTCTGTCCCGAGCAAAAACATATTAGAATGGATAAAAAAGTGCACAATGATGCCCTAATGCATTGCATGCAAATAACAATATAAAAATTCTTAGGCGATAAGGCACCATCATGGCTAACCCACTGCTAAGGGAATCGGCAACAAAGTTAAAAAAAGCCATTCCTTTGATGCTAAAACATCAGATCCCGACAACGCCAACCAACTATGCGCTTTGGTATGCTTACGTCGGTGAAAAAAGCCCAAATCTTAACCAGCGCTTAGACGAAATTGTCAGCCAATATAGCACCTGTCCACCAAGCCATAGCGAGCGGCTATATCAAGAGTATCTAGCCGATCCAGCTGCGCTAAATGTGGTCGATATGCGACTTAATCTCGATGCTATGGTGACAGAGCTTTCGCAATCATTGAAAGATACCAACCTTGATGCCAGCCAGTTCCATAACAAGATAAGTAGCAACTACAACAAGCTTAACAAAATTGAGAATGACGGCTTTACCATTGAAGAAGTGCTAACTGTTGTCAAAAGTCTAGTTCAGGACTCCAATGACATTCGCATGAGCGCACAGCATTTCTCTGCTCAGCTGGCTAAAGCGCAATCAGAAATTGATGCCCTAAAGCAACAGTTAAAGCAGTCAGAGCATGAGATGCATTATGATGCACTAACCAGCTCGCTTAATCGCCGTGCATTCGATAATGATCTAAAAGGCATTTTGCAACAGCATCCACAAGGTCTCTGTCTGATAATTGCCGATATCGATCACTTTAAAGTCTTTAACGATACCTACGGCCACCAGCTCGGCGACCAAGTACTTAAAGCCGTGACTAAACGCCTTACGGAAGCCTGTAAAGACGGCACTAAACTATATCGCTTTGGCGGCGAAGAATTTGCTCTTATCGTGCCTAAGAGCGAATTACGACGCGCTCGCCAACTGGCAGAGTCAATGCGCCGTAGCTTGGAAAAGCTCACCTTAAAAGATAAACGTAAAGGCGAGACGATTAACAACATCAGCGCTTCTTTTGGGGTCGCCGAATATCAAACAGATGATACCAATATCGCATTAATTGATCGCGCCGACAGCCAGCTGTATCAGGCTAAGAACCTTGGCCGCAACCGAGTCATGCCGATAATACGTTAGCCTCGAAGCGGATTAACCTTAAAGCAAGTCATAGTCAAACCTTTAGGCCATGACACCATTACCTAGCTATCTCCTCACTGTTTTCACAAAAGTACCGAGCTGTTTTATATCAAAATAACTCGGTACTCTAAATTGGCTCAGCTTTAACCACAAACCGTAGTGGTCCACCTGCAAAGCTTGCACCAAATGGGTAGCAGGTCACTAAGGTTAACAGCTTATCATGGCTGTCTTGAGTCACACTCATATCAGACTCATGGGTCACTAGGGTTGCGAACACTCGATACAGACGGCGCTTACCTGAAGCACTTTGAACCTTTATCAACTGCCCCACTTTAACCCCATTTAATCGAGCAAAATGCGTGTCTCTATGACCTGCGATAACCGTATTACCTTGCTCATCAAATTCTGAACTCGATAGCATCAGTGCCGGCCCAAAGGCCAGATTTCGACCCGATGCCCCTGATAGCACGTAAAGGCTATCACCTTGGCCACTATCATGTGTATCTAGAGTATTTTGGCTTTCAATATGGTCTTGAACCTCTGCGCTTGGCAAAAACTCCAATTTGGCAACGGGATGAGTATCTGCCCATGACCAAGGTTTATGGGGTTTGCGATCTTCGAGTGTTCTTTGCCAAGCCTGCTGAATAAGAAACTGGGCAAAATGTGCTTTCACTTGCATATATCCACCTTGAATAATTAACGCTATCCCCGTAGCAACTAATAGCCATGGAAAATACCGATTAAAGTCTCTGCAGAGCTTTTTAGAACCCTCTGCATCTTTATTTGATTTAACGACCTGCTCTGTTTGATTTGCCATCACTCTAGTTCCCTGAAAGCACCTAGACTAATTCCCACTCGACTAATTCCCAGTCGACTAAAAGACAGACGGTAAAGAATCGCTAAGAGCAATAACACTGATCCAAAAACAATGAATACATAACTGTTCGTCCCCGTTTGCGGCAAGATGGACGACTGAGATGTAGACAGAGCTTGCCAACCACTCGGCAGATGCAGCATCACCTTGGCAGGTTTTACCTCAATACTTTCTGGCTTTGATGGCGTTAAGTCCACCGCCACTAAGCTGGTATAGGCACTCATAATATGAAAGTTCATTGCTATTGCTGTGATCTGCTTTTCGATTCGTTCTCGATTAGCTGCCTGCTTACTTAGCTCTAAAGCGGCTATCTGCTTGCGCGCCCAAACAAGATCTAACCCTTTGGCTTGCTCTGTAGCACTCACCGATAATCGGCGTTGCCAAAACTGACCCGCTAACAGGCCTTGAACTAACAGGTCGCTACTGGCATAGCTTGGCAGTTTCACCGCAACCAGTAACGGCTCATGAGCATAAAGGTCTGGAATGCGGACTGGCCAATAATCGGGTACGCTGCCATCGCTAAAACGAAGGTCGACATCTGTCACTTGAGGCTTTTCTATCTTCTTGAGTAAGCTCACCACCTTCTGATTTACTTCATCTAGCTTGCCGATATAGGTATAGGTGCCTCGCCCAAGCTGCGCAGCCCTTTGCATAAAGTGAGCATTGGGCGCCGAGCCAATTCCTATAGTAAATAAACGGCTATCGCCTAACTGTGCTTCTATCAGCTCAAACAACATAGACTCATTCGAGACTGCGCCATCGGTAATAAACAGCACCTGCCGCAATAAATTTGAACCTAGGTCGTTATTATCAAGTTCAGTCCCAGTCTCCTTATCTGTCACAGTCTCAATATTTAGCGCCGCATTAATCGCTATCGACATCTCAGTGCCACCATTGGCCTCTAGGCGATTGATATAGTTTTGTGCCTGAGCAAGATTGTATGGCGTTGCAGACATGGCCATTCCAGACCATTTATCGACATCTGAGTTAAACTGCACAATGTTGAACTTGTCTGTAGGTCTAAGCCCGGCTAAGGCATATTTAAGTGCTGTCTTAGCCTGAATGATGGCGTCTCCCGACATAGATCCTGAAGTATCTATGACTAAGATCAGCTCCCGATGAATAGACGAAGGTTGTTGTTCTGCGCCTTGAGGCGGCATTAACATCACCAATCCATATTTCTCACTCGCAGTTTGCGGCTCTGTTGACGCTTCTGATGAGCTAGCTTGTGAGGTATGAGTTTTGCCTATTTGTGAAAAGACCGCCGCCGTAGGCTCATTGCCTTGAATCGGTTTCCAGGTCAATACAAAGTCTTTATTGGCGATAGCATCACGATTTAAACTGACGATTGCCCCGCCACTCTCAGCCATATCCACATTAATTTGATGATAGGGGCTACGAATATGCTCAATTGGCATCTCACTATCAAATGCCACTTTTAATGCCACTCGGTTATTATGCTGCTCTGCCATTGGTGCCTCATCAAATATGCGTTCCGGAGCTGAAACTTGGTCGTGAATATCAAATGAACTTAGCTGTTTTTTGGCATAATACTGTGCATATTCAGCAGGCTTAACACTGCTATCAATCTCATCACTGAGGGCTTTTGCACTATCTTTTAAGTAGACGCTTTCTTTTAGATGGGCACTTTCTTTCTGGCGAGGATAGGCAGCCTGCCTAGGCGCATATCTTGGCGCGACAACCATAGGAAATCGCAAGCTAAATTCACCATCTCGATAATCTAAGGTTTCTTGATAGGTCAACTCCACCACCAGCATCTCATTAGGGGCTAGATTGGCAACCTTAGCGCTAAAGATGTTAGGCCTTTTCTGCTCCAGCAAACTGGCCCTCTTCCCCTGAGATTTAGCCTGTTCAAATATCGCCTTTGCCTTAGCCTTAGGCTGAATTTGTCCCTCTATAATCCTGTCACCGATATGAAGTCTGAGCTGATCAACGGCCGCCTCATTAGGTAGGGGAAATAGATACTGACCATTAACCCACTCTGTACTGGTATTTTTGAATTCATGGCGAACCGACACTCGGTTAATCCAGCCAGATACCTGCATACTGACGTCGGTTTTCATCGGTAGTGCCAACGCTATCTCACCTTGGGGATTTTCAAACACTAGGCTCCCCTGCTTAACTGCATCAATGCTAAAGGGTTCTGTCGTTTGCATTGCTATAGCGTTCATTGGCAACAGTAAGCAACACATCGACACCATTGCCAGTTTCAAATTAGTTTTAGCTGCCATTAAAGCCCCCAAACGGGGGCCTCCTTGGCGATGACTGAATCTAGAAAAATACCTAGTCATCTGTTACTCCTCTTTTGTCCTTACTTTTGTTCATACTCTCGGCGGGCTTAACCACTCGTCAGTTGGCTTAACTCGTTCGCTTTACGGGTTAGTCGCGTTAGCAGCCAGTGAACTGTTTTGGTTTTGCAGCTTCAGTGTCACTCGGCGATCAAAGAAGTCATTTTCAAAGTTTTGCTCCGCCATCAATGGCGAAGAGTCGCCAAAGGCTTGATTATGTAAACGCTCTTCTTCAACGCCCTGCTCTGTAAGGTAATTTTTAACTTCTGCAACACGCTGCTCAGACAAAGCTTGGTTGTAATCACTATCTCCTCGGCGATCGGCGTAGCCGGTGAGATCAAGCGTTAGCTCAGGCGATAACGACATGGCGTAGGCAATATCATTAAGCTGTTGTTGAAAGTGCGGCTCGATAACCGATGAACCCGTTTTAAATTGCACATTGAGCCCCAGTGCCAATTCAGTTAGTTTCTGCTCCTGCGCCATCTTTAGAGTCGTCAGTTGCTGCTGCGCCTGCTCATATTGATCTGAGAGTTCAACTAGCGAGGTATTTTCCTGATTTAACGCGACGACTTGCTGCTCTTGCTCGGATAACATGGTTTGCTGGGTGTGCAAGGCGTCATCGTCACCCACAGACTTACCCAGTAAGGTTCCAGTAAATGCACCAATAATCGCTCCGACCGGTCCGCCAACGACCGCGCCGATAACAATGCCCGAGCTCAGGCCGATTAATTCTTCGTTATGACTGCGCTCGGTCTCAGCGGTTTGCTCTGCAGAGGCCGGATTAGAAAGCATTAAGGCGCCGATAACTAGAGTAGAGATAAGTTGCTTTTTCATAGGTAGTTCCCTTTTATGTCGCTATTTCATTGGCGGGATTAATCGCCATAATTTGGTTTAAGAAGTTGTATCTATTCGATGAAGCTATTAAACCCGAGTGAAATGGCTTTTAAGGGGAGCAAAAGTGGCGATTTGAATATCAATTGTGGCAACAAAATGGCAATCGCTGCTTGGCGCTTTAAACGCGATTAAATTCCTGTATAGTCAAAATCAATTAGACAGTTACAGCCAATTACAAGAAGTCATGAAACGAATTGCCATAGTAGAAGATGAAGCTGCGATCAGAGAGAACTACAAAGAGGTTTTGCAGCAACAAGGTTATTGTGTACAGGCCTACGCCAACCGCCCCGAAGCCATGTTGGCGTTTAACACTCGCCTGCCAGATCTGGCGATTATTGATATCGGTCTTGAAAATGAAATCGATGGTGGCTTTACCCTATGCCAATCCCTAAGAGCCATGTCGAGCACTTTGCCGATTATTTTCTTAACTGCTCGCGATAGCGATTTCGACACAGTTTGTGGTCTACGCCTCGGTGCAGATGATTATTTGAGTAAAGATGTCAGTTTCCCTCACCTTATCGCAAGGCTTGCCGCGCTATTTAGACGCTCCGATCTTAAAAATGTCGACAGCGATAACAATCAGATTATTGAGCACGGACTACTCACCATAGATGTTAATCGTATGCGGGTGTGCTGGAACGCGGTACAAATTGAGCTAACCGTCACCGAGTTTTGGATGGTACACGCACTGGCTAAACGCCCTGGGCACGTACGCCAGCGCCAGGAGTTGATGCAAGAAGCTAAAATATTCGTCGATGATTCGACGATTACTTCCCATGTAAAACGTATTCGAAAGAAGTTTATCGCCCAAGATGCGAACTTTAACTGTATCGATACCGTCTATGGCATGGGTTATCGTTGGGATTCCCACAGTTAGTTCCCTGTTACTTAATTTGTCCATTTGATTTACGCAATTTTAATTACAGAGTTTTAGTCACTTCAATTAAGTTATTAGTTAGGTAAGCATTCATCCATGTTCAATTTGCCCATAGGTCTTCGCGCTAAAGTCGCGGTTTTATCATTGTTTTTGCTCTGCCTTCCTTGGCTGGGATATCAGTACGTGTGGGAGATGGAAAAATACCTGCGTCACGGCCAAGAAAAAACCTTGGAGGGCACAACACAAGCGTTAGCAACCGCCCTGCACGAGAGACCAAAACTATTCGACAGCCAAGCCAGCTTCTTAACTCAGGTCGAGAAAGGCCGCGATCTTTATGCATATCCGCTTTCGGGCCCCATTCAACTCGATGGCAAGCTGGCAGACTGGAGCAGCTATCGCCACCGCGCTCTAAACTACGGCAGCGACTATCAGATCTATAAACGCGATGAGAGCCAGCCACTGCAGCTCAGCTTTACTCATATGGTGGGCAAATACGCCGGTTACTTATATGCGTTTTTCGAGGTTAACGATCCCCAAGTGGTCTACCGTGGTAAAAATAGCCTTAGCATAGATAGAAACGATCATATCGCTATTGCCACACTCGCCCCCGATGGCATGTTCCGACGTTATATTATTGCAACGACCCAAGATGGCTGGATCAGTGCCTTTGAACTCCCTGAAGATCCAAGCCTAAGCAAACCTGTGACCCCCGAAGTCAAGATCCAAGGTAAATGGACCAAGAGTAAACAGGGCTACAATGTCGAGCTGCGGATCCCGCTCGACATGGTGGGCAGTAAACTTGGTTTTGTGGTTTATGACGTCAATGACAAGCATAGCCGCGCCCTCGATGCTGCCGTAGGCACATCCGCTATTGATGATGTCAGCAAGCTAGGAACGGTACTGGTGCCTTCACCTGAGATAGAGAGCATCATTAAAGGCATGAGCCATAATAGCTCACGTATTTGGGTGGTGGATAAACATGGTCGCGTACTGGCAAAGTCTGGCGATATTCGCTCTGACAACAGCGTGTGGTCACGATCTGCCATAGAAAAAGAGGGTAACTCCACCTGGGAGAAGTTTAAGCGTGACTACCTGCACCCGCTTTATTACAAAATTCTTACCACTCCGGCGAAAGACTTTATCGACTCTTTGCAAGACTCAACCGTACTGCAAGGCAGTCATATCTCTAAGGCGCTCAATGGCGAGCAAGGCTCAACCTGGCGATTAACTCCCGACAACAAAGCCGTGGTGCTCGCTGCTGCAAGCCCTATCTGGATCGATGACAAGGTGATGGGCGTCGTGATCGCCGAAGAGACCACTCATGGCATTCGCACTTTGAGAAATAAGGCCTTAGAAAAACTATTCAATGTGATTTTAACCATCATGAGTATGGGCACCTTGGCATTATTTTTCTTCGCCTCAAACATCTCTAGCCGAATTCGAAAACTGCGCGATGAAGCCGAACAAGCCATCGATAGTCAAGGCCGGATTAAAAATGAAATTCAAGGCTCTAAGGTGCGTGATGAAATTGGCGATCTGTCGCGCAGTTTCGCCAGTATTGTCAGCCGCTTGAGTCAATATACTCATTACTTAGAGAATATGTCATCGCGCTTATCTCACGAGCTGCGAACTCCTGTTGCCGTAGTACGTTCATCGTTAGAACACCTTGGCCTACAAGAGCTAAACCCCGATACTCGCAAATATGTTGACCGGGCACAGGAAGGGGTTAACCGCCTTAACATGATCCTCAATAATATGAGCGAAGCAACCCGCTTAGAAGAGAGCCTTTCCCATGCTGAGAAAACCGTTTTTCCATTAGAAAAAGTTGTCAGCGGTTGCATGCAGGGTTACCAGATGACCTATCCAGATCAAACCTTCAGCCTTGAGATCATTAACGAAGAAACTCCCATTCTTGGAGTGCCTGAATATATCGCCCAACTAATGGATAAACTTGTTGCCAATGCATTAGAGTTTAGCCATCCGCACACCCCGATTGACGTTTCACTCAAGCTTAAGAATAAGTTTGCCGAGCTTAGGATCAGTAACCAGGGTCCTGCTCTGCCTGAAAATATGGCTGAGCAAATTTTCGAGTCTATGGTCTCAGTGCGTATGCAAAAGGCACAAGACAAACCTCATCTGGGACTCGGTCTGTATATCGCACGGCTTATCAGTCAGTTCCACCAAGGTCAGATCAATGCCCGTAACTTACAAGATAAGTCGGGTGAGATCAGCGGTGTTGAGATAAAAATCAGACTACCTTTGAGTAAAGAAACTCTGCCATAAACCCAGCCTAATAAAATTCTAACAGTTTGATATTTAGTGCTAAATCAGCTCGTATAATAAGGATGGAAACGCCGATTACAAACAATTGAGATAGCAAATTCAGACAGTCAACTGAATTGATCTTGAAAAGATAAACACTTGTTGTGATAGACACTTCATTTTAGCCGTTTAGATGTTAAGATGGCTAAAAATTAAAACTGATGGAATTCGCCCTATGAAGAAAGAAACCCAAATAGTCAGTCTTGGCCGCGATAAGAAATGGACCCAAGGGGTGATTAACCCGCCCGTTTACCGAGCTTCCACCATGGTATTCGATACCATTGAAGATATGCGCTTTGCCGCAAAAAACAAGGCAAATGGCGAGATGTTCTATGGCCGCCGTGGCGGACCAACACACTTTGCCTTTCAAGCAGCCATCGCCGAATTAGAAGGCGGTGTGGGTACGGCACTATATCCATCGGGTAGCGCCGCTATCAGCAACAGTTTGCTCTCTTTCTTAAAATCAGGTGACCACCTATTAATGGTCGACAGTGCCTACGAACCAACTCGTGACTTATGCGATAAGTTACTGGCTGGCTACGGTATTGAGACGACCTATTACGACCCAATGATAGGTGATGACATCGAGGCGTTAATCCAACCTAACACTAAGGTGTTATTTTTGGAGTCTCCAGGCTCTATCACCATGGAAGTACAAGATGTACCTACCCTGAGTCGTATCGCCCACCAGCACGATATCGTGGTCATGCTCGACAATACTTGGGCGTCACCGATTAACTCTCGCCCATTTGAAATGGGCGTAGATATCTCTATCCAAGCGGCGACAAAGTATATTGTCGGCCACTCAGATGTGATGATGGGCACCGCCACCGCCAATGAAAAGCATTGGGAACAACTTAGAGAACATAGCTACCTGCTTGGCCAGTGCACCTCTCCCGATGATGTTTATCTTGCCAGTCGCGGCCTGAGAACCTTAGGTATTCGCTTAGCTCAGCATGAACAGAACGCACTTAAAATAGCCAATTGGCTAAATAGCCGCCCAGAAGTCGATCATCTGCGTCACCCCGCTTTTGAGTCTTGCCCCGGCCATGAATTCTTTAAACGCGACTTTAGTGCTTCAAACGGTTTGTTCTCATTTGTGTTAAAGCAAGGCGATGTTAGATCGGTTACCGCGTTCGTTGAAAATATGAAGCACTTTAAAATGGGCTTCTCATGGGGTGGATATGAGAGCCTTATCTTAGGCGTTTTTGGCATCGACAAGCTGCGCACTGCAACTCAGTGGGACAGCAGTAAGCCTCTCATACGATTGCATATTGGTCTTGAAAATGTGGATGACTTAATCGCCGATCTCGATGCAGCGTTTGAGCGTTATAATCAAGTCTTGAACCGTTAAGAACTATGCATTGTTAATGCTATAACAACCTGTAATGTTAAGCATGTTAATCCCAAAAGCCGGCTTCGTTGTCGGCTTGTTTTATTGATGCCGATAAGAATCTTTTATTTCAGCAATTAGTCTATATGCTCTATTATTGAAACGTCCCTTTATAATCTAGAGAATGTTTTCAATGCAACGCCCCACAGCCTCCAAAGGCTTTACCTTAATCGAACTCGTCATAGTGATCATTGTGCTTGGCATACTCGCCGTCATCGCCGCGGCTAAATATGTCGACTTAAAACGTGATGCCGAGATTGCACGAGTTAAAGGAGTTGCGGCGGCATTTGAGCAATCTTTGACATTTTCTCATACCAAATGGCAACTTGTCGCAGGCAGCGGCGCGCTTAACGATCTTCCCGATTTTGCTGGCGGCAAGCTCGACATGAATAGCCATGGCTACCCCTTAGGCATAGATAAAAACAATCCGATGGGGCAACCTAAGAATATCGGTAAAGGTGAGCAAGGCTGTGTTGATCTTTGGAACACACTGCAACAGGATCCTCCATCGGTATCTTTGTCGAAAGTCAATAACAATAGTGACTTTCAAGCCTACCGCCATCAGGCCGAGGTTAATCCTGATGGCCAGACGCAATGCAGTTATGTACTGCGTACTCTCGGCGATACTAAAGGCTATCAGCAAGCCGATATTAAAATTGTTTATGACTCAGTTGCAGGCAGTGCTACAGCAGTTATTCGTGAATAACGATTAGCGAAGCAGAAAAACACACAGCAAAAAGGGCGGATATAATCCGCCCTTTGGTTTTTAAACGTGCTGTCCTCCATTAAAAACTAGAGGTTAGCTAACAATAAGCTTAGTGGCTATTAACAGCGCCACCTTCTACCCATGCCTGTGTGCCATAGAGTGGCACAGTCGAGAGCGCATGTTTATGGCTACCATTGGTCTCTTTAGTCGAATAAGACAGATACAATAGCGTTTGATTATCGGCATCGTAAATTCGGCGCACCTTGAGAGACTTAAACAGAATACTTAAGGACTCCTTAAATACCACTTCACCATTTTTACTCTTATCGATGTTAGCAATTTCAGCCGCCGTAATAGGCCCGGTTTGACGACAAGAGATACTCATATCTGATGGGTCAGCAAGGCTTAGATCCGCTTCAATACGGCTAATATGACACGTCACGCCCGGGATCTTAGGATCGTGCTTAGCATCTATAATCACATCCTTTGTGGTAAATAAGCCTAAGCTCACCTTACCCACGTCATCGCCACAAGCACTAAGGCCTAGCGCGAGAAATATAGATAACCCAACGCCTGAAACCCACTTTTTAGCTAAGCTTGTCATATCCATTTCCTTAAGAGTTTGAGCCAATAATAAGATAAATTTATTAAATCGAAATTATTTAAATCACAATTACTTAAATTACAAAGCGTTAAGCAAACACTCTTTGCGCCCAACGAGTTAAGCCTGCGGTCACACTACCGAAGTGATCGCCGACAACGATTGGGATCTCAGGGAACAAACCAGAAATGCGTTTATAGATAGCCGGACTTCTCGCCGTACCACCCGTCACATAGATCCTGTCTGGCATCACACCCGCTTGCTCAAGGGCTTCTCGCATCAAGGCTTCGACTTTTGATAGCGGTATCGTGATAGCACTTTCGAAATCATCTTCGCTCACCCTAGCATGTAATCCCGCGTGAATATATTCCAGCGGTGTATCAACACATGCGTCGCTAGAAAGGGCAATCTTACTCTGCTCGGCGCTACGAACCAATTTATACCCTAGCTGTTCTTTTTGAACTTTAAGCAGACGCTGAACAAGCTCCGGCTTTTGGGCATCTTTGATTAAGTCTTCGATTAACTTCTTCGAGGCCAAGGCACTAAAGTCTCGCTGCGCACTGATATCGTTGACTGCAACCGCGTTCCAAAACGGCTTGCTTGGCACTGGCAATTGGTTAACCATCAAGCTACCAAGACCAAGATGTGGCATAAATGAAGCCATAGACAAGGCGATATCTAAGTCATTACCACCGATACGCTGACCACTGTGGCCTAAAAAATCGGCACTACGGTCGCGGTTATCGATATGATTTGGGCCCATTTTTACCATAGAGCAGTCTGTGGTACCGCCGCCAACATCCACCACCAGCACAGTAACGTTTTCATCTAGTGAGGCCTCATAGTCCATACCAGCCGCGAGAGGCTCAAATAAGAAATCGACTTCGGTAAAACCAGCACGACTAGCCGCAAGTGATAAAATGGCCTCGGCCTGCTGATTGCTCTGCTCACCACCTATGCCCTGAAAGTTTACTGGGCGGCCAATAACCGCATGGGTGATTTTCTGCGCCGGTGAAAAGTTGCTTTCAGCCTGTTGCTTAATATGCATCATCATTAAGGTGACGATATCTTCAAATAGCGCGATTTGGCTCTCTCTTAGCCCTGTAGCGCCAAGGAAAGATTTCGGCGAGCGTACATAAAACCCTTCGTCAGGCATATCTAAATAGGCTTCAATAGCTTGCTCGCCCACAAATACCGCCTGCTCATTAGGCAGCAAATCAAGATCGCGACGCGCTGCGTGCGCTCGACTTAACTGAGCGGCGCGCGCTCGGGCGTACTCCACTTTTTGCTCTTGGGGTAACTGATTTAATACCGCCTCGGCAATTAACTCTCTATCCATCGCATACAGCGTTGAACTTAAATAGTTAGAGTCACCAGATAAGGGTACCAAGCGTACATCACCGCCTTCCACCACACCAATAGCGCAGTTTGCACTACCGTAGTCAAAACCTACAAACATTCCCTTATCCTTTAAAGCGTAAAAAAGCCGTGCAAAATAGCACAGTCAGACGCGAGTAAAAAGTGCCTTTTACAAATAAAAAAAGCAGCCTTAGGCTGCTTTTAATGATGTTAATCGTCGGCTAGTTAAGCCATCGTCTGGGTTGGCTAATCCAAAATCTTATGCACTCTTGTCGTGCTGCGCCTTTTTAAGCCGGTCTTTCTTGGCTCGGCGTGTCTGTATCACTTGGCTCACATCACTACCGATATGTGCTTCCCCACGCAGCTTAGACAGCTGTACTTGACGCTCACGCTCTATAAAGCGTTGACGCTGTTTCTCGCTGATATTATCGATACAATGGAGGCAACTAACCCCTTGTACAAAGCTATCCAGCGCCATTTCATCAGCGGTGATCGGCATACGGCAAGCATTACACTGAGCGTACTGGCCCTTTTCCAAGTTATGGTCGACGGCGACACGGTTATCAAATACAAAACACTCACCCTGCCATAAACTTTCTTCAAGCTTGACCTCTTCTAGATACTTTAAGATCCCGCCTTCAAGGTGAAAAACCTCATCAAAGCCCTGCTCTTTTAAATAAGCGGTTGATTTTTCACAGCGAATGCCACCGGTGCAAAACATAGCGACTTTCTTATGTTTCGCAGGATCTAGGTTTTGCTTTACGTAGTCAGGAAACTCCCGAAATGTCTTTGTCTTTGGGTCTAGCGCATCTTTGAAGGTACCAATTTGCACTTCATAGTCGTTACGGGTATCAACAAGCAGTACTTCTGGATCGGAAATCAGTTGATTCCAATCTTTTGGTTTTACATAGGTACCAACCACCTTTTTAGGATCGATGCCTTCGACTCCCATGGTGACAATTTCTTTCTTCAGCTTGACCTTGGTGCGGTAAAAAGGCATCACATCATCAAACGAAAGTTTATAAACAATGTTATCGAGTCCAGGCTGAGTGGCCAACCAAGCCAATAAGTTATCGATAGCAGATTGTGAGCCCGCGACGGTACCGTTAATGCCCTCTTGCGCTAATAGTAGTGAGCCTTTTACACCCGAGGTTTCCATTACCTTTTGTAACGGACTTTGTAATTTTTCAAATTCGGCTAAAGTCACAAACTTATACATGGCGCAGACAACGACTTTTGACATATTCTTCCCTTTTTCGGCTAGCTGAAGCTCAATCTTCAGTGCGATTAATGCTGATAAACTTAACGCTGGCAGGCAAAACCTGCCCAAGCATACAAAATGCAGCGCAAAGTCTACATGGATCACACAAATACAAACAGGGACAAAAAGTAGGGTTACTCAAATGCCAGCGATTAGTTTGCTTATAAAAAAACGCAAACCGCCCTCAAATAATTAACATCAGCGATTGTTATTTAACGGTTAAACATTGAAAATAGCGACATAATACAGCGAGAAAAGATCACAACATGTCTCTGCCTACACTCTATTCTTTCAGACGTTGTCCCTATGCCATGCGCGCAAGACTCGGCATTTTATTATCTGGGCAAAGCGTTAACTTAAGAGAGATAGTCCTTAAACATAAGCCAGAGGCCATGCTCACTGCCTCACCAAAAGGCACAGTACCGGTGCTTATTTTACAAGATGGCAGTGTGATTGAAGAGAGCATAGAGATCATGTGTTGGGCGCTGATTAACGATGATCCTCACAATCTGTTACTTAGTGAAAATCCACGGCAACAAGAAAACGCTCAGGCACTTATTCACGCCAACGATAATCAATTCAAACCTTGGTTAGATAAGTATAAATACGCCGATAGACACCCAGACAATAGTGAGCAGTATTATCGTCAACAAGGAGAGATATTTATCGGCCAGATTGAGAGCTTATTGGCTAAGCAGACAGTAAAACTATCGCAAGCACAGACACCCGAGCTAATATCGGAACAAGCCTATTCAGCAACATCAAAGTCCCCACAACTGCTTGGCTTTGAGCCAAGTATTGCCGACTACGCCATCTATCCGTTTATTCGGCAATTTGCCTCTGTAGATAGAGCTTGGTTTGATAATAGTGGCTACACGAATGTGCAGCGCTGGCTAAAGGCTCATATCGAAAGTCATGAATTCGCCTCGATAATGAAAAAGTACCCAACGTGGCTTGAGAGCGGTGAAAGTTTTCAGCTTGGGCTGGATTAGCTAAATTAAAAAGTCATACTAGATTCGAAACAGCTGCAATTAAATGTTTGGACGCTTTAGTGAATTATCATTGGAATGGTGACTAACAATAGACCGCCCATACTCCAGTTAAAACCTTTACGCCGAGCAGGAGTATTGAGCTTATTACTAATTCTCGCGCCTAAAATCACCCAGGTAAATGATGCAGGGAAACCAACAATATTAAATACCAACACGCCCATCATTGCACTAAGCCAATAACTGTCACCCGAGACGGTAAAAGCGGTACAGAGCGTAATGGTAGCAAGCCATGATTTGGGATTGATCCACTGAAACAGTGCCGACTCTCTCATTGTCATCGGCTGCCCCTCAATGAGTGTTAGTCCGTCATCCACTGGCGTGGTAATGACTCGATAAGCGAGAAATAACAGATAGGCTATAGAGGTAACCCTCAATACCTGATGCATAGCAGGCCAAGCCTCAAACATGCTACCTAATCCAAGAAGTATTGCTATATGCAGCAGTGTCTGACCAACACGGATCCCGATAATATGAGGCAAGGTGCGCCTAACACCAAAGTTCGCGCCCGAGGTCGTCAGCAGTATATTGTTTGGCCCTGGAGTCATCGTCATGGTTGCGCAGAATATTGCCGCTGAGATCATCATTGCCCATATCCCATCCATTGTTTACCCCCACTTTACCTAAAACTGATACACACGTTTTTTACTTTTGTCTTTTAATATTGGGTCTTAACCCACACAGAATTGTATGAGTACAATACTTGACACAAAACAGCTGTAATCCGCATAATAATCGATACAAAGTCGAATACAATGGTTTTATTGTTATGGGTACAATTTGGAGTCCCAACTTAGACAGCTATACCGGGGCTAAGTATTCCCGTCTCGCGCAAGCGGTGGAAGATGGCATAAAAAACGGTGAGCTTATGCCAAACAGTAAGCTCCCACCTCAAAGGTTGCTTGCTGACAAATTGGGCGTCACTGTCGGTACAGTCACCCGAGCTTATGCTCTGCTCGAACAACGAGGATATGTGCAGGCTAAGGTCGGCGCAGGAACCTACGTAAAAGCCAGCGATTATCAAGCTGCTAATAAAGGGGCTGATTTTGCGACCTGCCAACAGCCATTTACCAATCAAGCTGCCATTTTAAGTGATGCGCTCAACCAACTGGCAAAAACGCCACTTCGTCTGAGCCAATTGATGCAATACCACGCCGAGCCACTACGTGAGCATCAGCTTACATTCAGCCAATGGCTACACAGACGTAATATCCCACAGTCTAGCGAGCAAATAGTATTTACCCATGGTGCACAACAAGGTATTTTTTCAATCCTCAACGGTTTGATGCAGGCAGGTGAAATGCTACTTTGTGAGTCCAGCTGCTATCCAGGCATTCATGTTGCGGCAGAGCAACTTGGGCTCAAGACGATGCCAGTATCATTGACAAATGAAGGTTTAGACTTAGCTGAGTTAGCTGACAAACTCACTCAGTACCAACCAAAAGTACTGTACTTGACACCAAACAATCAAAACCCAACCTGTATTCAATACAGCGATACACAGCGTAAGAGCATTATTGATTTAGCTAGAAAACATCGAGTAGTGATCATCGAAGATGATGTCAATTACAGCCTTCCCTCTGAATGGCACACACCTATGTGGTCGCTTGATCAGCAAAGCGCTGATAACGAGCAACAGCAGTGTGTCATCTACCTGTCTAGCTTATCTAAAATGTTCTGTGGGGGTTTAAGGCAAGGCTTCTTGCTTATCCCCAGCAGACTTATTGGCCCAGTGAAACAAGCCATATACAGCCAGTGCTGGATGGTCTCACCGTTAAATACCGAGCTTGCTTGCTCGATAATCGACAATAACGATTTTATGGGACAACGAGAGCAGCTTATAGCTGAAAGACAGAAGTTAGGTATTGCCATGGGGCTGCGACTCAAGCTTACACAGAACTGGCGAGGGCTAAATGGCTGGTTGCAGCTCAAAGCGCCACTAAAGTCTCACCATGTGGTTACAGCTTTAGCACAAAAAGGCATCCTTATCCGAAATGGCGATGACTTTAATAACCATGATAATTGCATCCGCATCAGTATCGGCGATACCCACGACGACAAACATTTTATAGAGCAACTGAGCATCATCGAGGCTAGCATACGAGAACTGAGTCAATCGGCCTACTCTGTTGTATAAAAAGAGTTTACAGCCACAAGCTGACATTTGTAATCGACTAAAACCAAGACACAAAAAAGCCGCTATTTTAGCGGCTTTAAGCAGTCTAAAAAAGCGTACCTACATCTGACGATCGACCCTGACAAACCCTTGTAAGTAGACAACCCTGACCTCATCGTTGACATTGAATATCATTCCGGGATCCAAATCTTGAATCACCATCACCTGCTCGCCAGTGTCTAAGGCTATCATCATCTCCACTAGCTTTAACTCTTGGTAATAGGAGCTGTCACCATAAGTGTTCCCGACTCTAGCCCCTAGTAAGGCCCCTAAAACCGTGGCCACATCTTGACCTGAACCGCCACCAAATTGATGACCAATAACGCCACCAATCAGTGCACCACCAAAAGTTTTCCAGCCTGTGTTGCGATCTTCGACAAGCTGCTTTTGGGTAATGTTACGCACCGAGACCACTTGACCGAACTCCACTTTCTCGACTGGCACGGCCTGATTACGATCATAAGGCGCTGCAAAAACGCTCTGCGTACCAAAAAATAAACAGATAACCGTGAAAACAATAAGATGATGTTTCAACATAAGACTTTTTCCGCTAACTTTAAGGATAAGTATATTTATTAATCTTACTCAATTGTGAACTCACTGTCCTATTTAAATCACGCGCAGCAAGCTTTTCCGCCTCCAGAGCAAGCCTTAATAGAGCCTAATGGCTTGTTGGCCGTTGGCGGAGATCTTCATCCTGAACGCCTACTAAATGCTTATTACAACGGTATTTTCCCTTGGTTTAACCTCGATGATCCTATCCTGTGGTGGTCGCCGGACCCCCGAGCCGTTTTTGTGCCCGGCAATATGAAAATCAGCCGCAGTTTAGTCAAGTATCTTAAGAAACAGAATTGGACTTATACCATTAACCATGCATTCGAAGCAGTCACAGCCGGCTGCGCAGAGCCTAGAGCTGGACAAGATGGCACTTGGATTTCAAGTGAAATCCAACAAGCCTATCTGTCTTTGCATCATCAAGGCCACGCTCACTCCCTTGAAGTTTGGCAAAATAATGAATTAATCGGTGGCCTTTACGGTTTAGCTATTGGGCAAGTTTTTTGCGGTGAATCTATGTTTCATCGCACAACGAACGCCTCTAAAGCTGCTATGATCGTATTACAGCAACATTTACAGCGCTGTGGTTTTAAGCTGATAGACGCTCAAGTGGTCAATCCCCACTTAGACAGTCTTGGTGCTAAATCCATTAAGCGTGATGATTTTCTCAGGCTATTAGCTCATCTCAGGGATGGTACAGTGAGTTTAGATAGCTGGCGCAAGTCCGAGGTAACCATTGAACTCTAAATCTAGACCCGTCACAGTAGGCAGAACCAAGACCTTTCCTTGTAGTTATTTAGAAGCTCAACAAGAACAATTGATGGTTCTACAAGAAGAGGTTATCGATATCGGCTTATTCGAGCAGCTACTGGCACTTGGGTTTCGTCGTAGCGGCAGTATGATCTACAAGCCACAATGCCCACAGTGTAATGCCTGCCTCCCTATCAGGCTGGATGTGGATGAATTTAAGCTCTCCAAAAGGCAGAAAAGAACATTAAAGAAGAATCAGGATCTAAGCTGGAAAATCGTTGACCATAAAACGCAGCAGCAATATGAGCTCTACGAGCGTTACGTCAACAACCGTCATCATGACGGTCCCATGTACCCTGCAACTCCAGAGCAATACGACAGCTTTGCCACGGCTAGCTGGTTGCAACCTCTGTTTATTGAGCTAAGACAGGGAGAAGAGCTAGTGGGCGTTGCCGTTACCGATGTGCTCCCTCATAGCCTATCGGCAATCTATAGTTATTTTGCACCAGAGCAAGAAAAGCGTTCGTTAGGCAGTTTACTTATTTTGCTGCAAACCCAGATCACTAAAATGATGAAGAAACGATATCTATACCTCGGTTATCAGATTGATGAATCGAGAAAAATGAACTATAAACGAGACTATCGTCCCCACCAAATTTTGACACAATCGGGTTGGGTTTCTCAAATTGCGATTAAAAACATAGCAAATTGAGTTACAACAGGGCTATAGCGAGGTTGATAAAGATAACTTTGCTTTACAGCAGCGTGATTTTGCGGCATGATACGCCCGTTTTTATTATTTGAAGGCTAACAGGATAACTGATTAATGGCGAAAGAAGACAACATTGAAATGCAAGGCACAATCCTTGAAACCTTGCCAAATACAATGTTTCGTGTAGAACTTGAAAATGGGCACGTTGTAACTGCACATATTTCAGGAAAAATGCGTAAAAACTACATCCGTATTTTAACGGGTGACAAGGTAACGGTTCAGCTGACACCTTACGATTTGAGCAAAGGACGCATCGTCTTCCGTTCACGCTAAGTTATTAGCCCATATAACGTATATAAAAAAGCCGGCTATGCCGGCTTTTTGTTGTCTGTAATTCTATCGACCAAATGATTATTTAGCAGGTATGGACCAACAAACACATGCTTGCTGATCCATACACTCAAGTTAATGAGTGACTTTTTCTAGCGATTCTGTGGTGATCACAATCTCATCGCCTTTAGCGTCGACTCGGGCGATACCGCCCTTCTCTAACTCGCCGAATAAGATCTCATCGGCTAGAGGTCGCTTGATAAGCTCGGTAACCACACGAGCCATCGGACGTGCCCCCATCGACTTATCGTAACCTTTCTCTGCAAGTAAGGTTCTCGCTTCGTCGCTGACATCGAGCGTCACAGACTTATCATCAAGCTGTGCTTGTAGTTCAACTAAGAACTTATCAACCACTTTCGCGATTACCGTCATATCCAGATGGTTGAACCAGATAATCGAGTCGAGTCGGTTACGGAACTCAGGCGAAAACACCTTATTGATTTCCGACAAGGCATCCTGAGTATGGTCTTGCTGCTTAAAGCCTATCGACTTTCGAATGGTTTCCTGTACACCGGCGTTAGTCGTCATCACGAGGGTGACATGCCTAAAGTCAGCTTTACGGCCATTATTATCGGTCAAAGTACCGTGATCCATCACCTGCAGTAGCAAGTTATACACATCAGGATGCGCCTTCTCAATCTCATCGAGCAGCACCACACAATGTGGATTCTTAATCACAGCGTCGGTTAATAGCCCACCTTGGTCATAGCCGACATAACCAGGAGGCGCGCCAATCAGACGTGACACGGTATGGCTTTCCATGTATTCCGACATATCGAATCGAACCAGCTTCAGACTTAAACATTTAGCAAGCTGACTGGTGACCTCTGTTTTACCGACACCGGTAGGACCAGCAAACAGGAAGCTACCTACAGGCTTGTGCTCACCACCTAGACCACTTCGAGACAAGCGAATTGCCGAACTAAGCCCCTCAATCGCCTGATCTTGGCCAAACACCACCATCTTAAGGTTACGCTCAAGGTTTTTAAGCATATCCTTGTCAGAGCTCGATACGGACTTCTCAGGAATACGCGCCATCTTAGCGATAATCGACTCGATCTCCGCTTGACCAATCGTCTTTTTACGTTTGCTCGCTGGCTGCATCGCCATGCGTGCACCCGCTTCGTCAATCACATCGATGGCTTTATCTGGCAGATGTCTATCGTTGATATGCTTATCTGATAACCTTGCTGCCACGCTCAATGCTGCCATGGTATAGCGCACATTGTGGTGCTCTTCGTACTTTGACTTAAGACCTTGTAAAATCTTTGTAGTCTCAGCAACCGATGGTTCGTTAATGTCCACCTTCTGGAAGCGACGGGCTAGCGCTCGGTCCTTCTCAAAAATACTTTGGTACTCTTGAAACGTGGTCGAGCCCATACAGCGTAGTTTACCACCCGATAACAGCGGTTTAAGCAAGTTAGAGGCATCCATGACACCACCTGAAGCCGAGCCTGCACCAATAATGGTATGGATCTCATCGATAAATAAGATCGCATGCTCGTCATTCGCTAACTCTTTGAGTAAGCCTTTAAAACGCTTCTCAAAATCACCACGGTACTTGGTACCGGCAAGCAATGCACCTAAGTCGAGGGAGTATACGGTCGCTTCACTCATCACCTCAGGCACTTCTTCTTTAACGATGCGATAAGCTAAGCCTTCAGCAATGGCGGTTTTACCCACCCCAGCCTCACCCACGAGCAGTGGGTTATTCTTACGGCGACGGCAAAGAATTTGAATCGAGCGCTCAATCTCATCGGTACGGCCAATCAGCGGGTCAATACTGCCGTTTTTAGCTAACTCATTCAGGTTAGCGGTAAACTGAGACAAGATACTGCGCTCTTCTTCGTTCTCGGTTTGATCTTCGATACGGCTTTGCTCTGGGCCGGTATCGATATCGTTTTTCGAAAAGCCATGGGAAATAAAATTGACCACATCTAAACGGGTCACATCGCCAGTTCGAAGCAGGTAAACCGCTTGAGACTCTTGTTCACTGAAAATAGCGACTAAGACGTTAGCACCGTTGACCTCATTGCGGCCTGATGACTGCACGTGAAATACGGCTCTTTGCAGAACGCGTTGAAAGCCCAGTGTCGGTTGAGTCTCTTTCTCGTCTTCGGGATCGGAGATAATTGGCGTGGTCTGTTGAATGAAACTAGAGACTTCATCTCTTAATTTCTCTAAATTTGCTCCGCAAGCAACTAACGCCTCTTGTGCGGCTGGGTTATCGATTAATGCCAACAATAGATGCTCAACAGTCATGTACTCATGACGGGCATCTCTGGCTTGTTGAAAAGCCAGATTTAAGGTGACTTCAAGATCTTTATTTAACATAAGCACCCCCTAAAAAAATACTACAGATTCGGCCAAATTTAGGCTTCCTCTAATGAACACAGTAACGGATGTTGGTTTTGTCTTGCAAATTGATTTACTTGGGCAACCTTAGTTTCTGCTATGCCAAACGGATAAATTCCGCAGATCCCTTTGCCCTTATGATGGATTGCCAGCATGATTTCCGTCGCTTGCTGCTCATCTTTCTTAAAAAACAATTGTAAAATCTCAATGACGAAGTCCATCGGTGTGTAATCATCATTGTTTAAAATCACTTTATACATGGAAGGCTGTTTAAGCTCTGATTCAACACTTTCTTCTACATGTTCAATATTTTCTGTTCTGCTCATATTTCAATATTAGCCTCTAGTTTTGGCTTGTACCAATCGATTATGTAACTCTGTCTGTTTATTCAACAAATCATATCAAATTACATTCAGGTACGACTTGTTACTATTTGTTGCTTTTTTGTTAATTTTACCTTGACAACCACTTATTCAGCTTTCATTCTGTTCATTAAGCGGGGAGTTTCCTCGCTGATAAGTTTTACTATCTTACTGGGAAGTAGACAACAGAAGGAAGTGGAAGTATGGCAAGCGGAACTGTTAAATGGTTCAACAACGCCAAAGGATTCGGGTTTATATGCCCTGATGCTGGCGGTGAAGACGTTTTTGCACACTATTCTACCATTGAAATGGAAGGCTATCGAACTCTAAAAGCAGGCCAACCAGTCAGTTTTGAAGTAGAAGCAGGTCCAAAAGGGATGCACGCGTCAGCAATATCGCCAACAAACTGATACCAATCTAGCTAAGTAAGTGTCTAGAAATAATTAAACAATACTTGTTTAGCTTGGTATAGGTTGCGATAAAAGATAAAAAAAGCAGAGTAGTTAATCTACTCTGCTTTTTTATTGCAGTTATTCCACAAGGCCTGCAATCTTGCAGGCCTTAATAACCGGCTAAATTAGCCTACAATACTATTTAATGTTGTGCTTGGACGCATTGCGCTAGAGGCTTTAGCTGCATCTAAACGGTAATAACCACCTAAATCAACAACAGGGCCTTGCACGCCATTCAGCTCGCCAATAATCTTCGCTTCGTTGCTAGTTAATGACTCTGCTAATGCGCTGAACTCTGCTTGTAACGCAGCATCTTTGGTTTGTGCAACAAGCGCTTGTGCCCAATACATTGCAAGGTAGAAGTGGCTGCCACGGTTATCAAGCTCACCTACACGACGCGAAGGCGACTTATTGCTATCGAGGAACTGGCCGATAGCAATATCGAGCGTATCGGCAAGTACCTGAGCCTTGGCGTTACCTGTGGTCTGGCTTAAATGCTCTAAAGATGCGCCTAGAGCAAGGAATTCACCTAGGGAATCCCAACGTAAATGTCCCTCTTTCTCTACTTGCTGAACATGCTTAGGTGCACTACCACCCGCGCCTGTTTCAAACAAGCCACCGCCATTCATTAGCGGTACAATCGACAACATTTTAGCACTGGTGCCAAGTTCAAGAATTGGGAAAAGATCCGTTAGATAGTCACGTAAAACGTTACCGGTTACCGAGATAGTATCTTTACCCGCTTTCACGCGGTCCAGAGTAAAACGTGTTGCATCAACTGGCGACATTATGTGAAGTTCAAGACCGTTTGTATCGTGATCTTTTAGGTAAAGCTCTACTTTGCTAATGATTTCAGTGTCATGTGCACGAGCCGAATCTAACCAGAATACCGCTGGTGTAGCTGAAAGACGTGAACGATTTACCGCAAGTTTAACCCAGTCACGGATAGGCGCATCTTTCACCTGACACATTCTGAAGATATCTCCCGCTTCCACATTGTGCGACATAAGCACCTTGCCAGCTTGGTCAACGACATTAACCGTGCCCGCAGCAGCGATTTCAAACGTCTTATCGTGGCTACCGTATTCTTCAGCTTTCTGAGCCATTAGGCCCACGTTTGGTACGCTGCCCATGGTACTTGGATCAAATGCACCATTGTTGATACAGAAATCGATAGTTTCTTGATAAACACCCGCATAACAACGATCTGGAATCATCGCCTTCATATCTTTTAATTGACCATCAGGGCCCCACATCTGACCAGATGTACGAATAGCTGCAGGCATTGATGCATCAATGATCACGTCACTTGGTACGTGTAAATTGGTAATGCCACGATCTGAATCAACCATTGCAAGCTCGGCGCGCTCGCTATAAACCGCTGCTAAATCAGCCTCGATTACGGCTTTTTGATCGCTTGGTAATGTCGCGATCTTAGCGTAGACATCACCCACACCGTTGTTTACATCAACACCTAGCTCTTCAAATAGCTGGCCATGTTTAGCGAAAACATCTTTGTAATAAACTTTAACTGCGTGACCGAATAAAATAGGGTCTGACACTTTCATCATGGTGGCTTTTAAGTGCAATGAAAGTAAAACATTCTGTTCTTTAGCCAGATTGGTTTCACGCTCATAAAACTCAACCAGTGCTTTTTTGCTCATCACAGCCGAGTCAATAACTTCACCCGCTTGCAAAGCAATCGCACTACGTAGAACTTGCTCTGAACCATCCGCCTTATTCAGGACAATTGATACACTACCGGCATCGGCAAGGGTTACTGATTTTTCACTCGCGTAAAAATCGCCTTCATTCATATGCGCTACGTGGGACTTTGAATCAGACGTCCACTTACCCATTGAATGAGGATTTTTCTGAGCAAACTTCTTCACCGAACCTGGCGCACGGCGATCTGAGTTACCTTCACGCAGTACTGGATTTACCGCACTACCTTTAATTTTATCGTAACGAGATTGGATCTCTTTCTCAGCTTCGTTCGCTGGCTCATCAGGATAGTTTGGAATGTCGTAACCTTTATTCTGCAGCTCTTGAATACAGGCTTTAAGCTGCGGGATTGATGCACTGATGTTAGGCAGCTTGATAATGTTAGCTTCAGGCTTCTTAGCAAGCTCACCCAGTTCTGCAAGTGCATCGTTAATGCGTTGCTCTGCAGTTAAGTTTTCAGGGAAGTTAGCAATGACACGGCCAGATAAAGAGATGTCACGAGTTTCAACGTCAACGCCTGCGGTTTGAGTAAACTTTTGGATAATAGGTAACAAAGAAAGTGTCGCTAATGCCGGCGCTTCGTCAGTTTCGGTATAGATGATCGTTGATGTTTTATCGTTCATTTTGTGTCCTACATTGATTTAAATTTAAGATTTTTATAATAATTATTTTCTATTTTTACGATTAAAAAACTGTAACGGTCTTAAGTTATCACCTTGAATTGCTAGTGATAATTTATGCGATCTTGTGTGCAATAAGCCAGCGACATTATTCGCCCACATCTCACAAATTGAAATAGTTAGCTGCAGATCACACTTTTAATTTTGCCGACATCATAAAACATTCCGCGCAAGATTCAAATTCCACTAAAAGCCAATGCACAGTACAATAGGTATAAATCACTCAAAGATTAAAAGTATTACAGCGTGACACAGCCATTTTCAAAAAACAGAACCAGCAACAAATCGCCCAGTAAAAGCAATAAGCCGGGCGGCTTCGGCAACGCTGCCAGCAAACAAGCTGGAAACGCTAAAGTCCAAGCAAGAAGCGGACAGCCTCATAATAGAGTCAATAGCAAGACTAAGCCGAAAGCAAAATCAGTTACCAACCCAATAATCGTGCTATTCAATAAACCTTTCGATGTACTATGTCAGTTCACCGATGAGCAAGGGCGGCAAACCCTTAAAGACTTTATCCCGATACCCGGCGTTTATGCCGCGGGTCGTTTAGATAGAGACAGTGAGGGCCTGCTTCTGTTGACCAACGACGGTAAATTACAATCACAAATTACCGAGCCTAAGAAGAAAACCTATAAAACCTATTGGGCTCAAGTTGAAGGCGCACCTAACGAGGATGACCTTGAAAAACTACGTCAAGGTGTTGAATTAAAAGATGGTATGAGTTTACCAGCCAAAATCAGCATTATGAATAACCCAGACATTTGGCCAAGAACGCCGCCTATTCGTGAGCGTGCGAACATTCCTACTACCTGGTTAGAAATTAAGATCTGTGAAGGCAGAAACCGTCAAGTGAGACGCATGACGGCGCATATCGGTTTCCCTACATTAAGATTGATCCGCTATAAAATAGGTCAATGGAGTCTAGATGACCTAAAAAATGGTGAATATCGTCAACTTGAAATGAATAATAAGTCGGTGTGAGTAACAAGCAATGACTGAGCGCTATAAACCCAACACCACTGTCGCCTGCATGATTGAGGCGCAAGGGAAGTATCTTTTAGTCGAAGAACTCATTGAAGGTGAGACTCAATACAATCAACCCGCTGGCCATATTGAAGCTAATGAATCGATTATTAATGCCTGTATACGTGAAGTAAAAGAGGAGACTGGGCTGAGCATCGAACCACAAGGTCTAGTGGGGATCTATCAGTTTAGTGCCAGTGAAACTCTCGCTTTTGTTCGTTACACTTTTTATCTCAAGCTAGATAAGCAATTAGCGTCTCAACCTGAGGACCCAGCGATACAGGCGCTAAAATGGCTCACATTAGATGACATTGTCGCCTTATCCCCTCAACTGAGAAGTCCTTTAGTGCTCAAGTCGATTGCTGATTATTTAGCAGGAAATCGTTACCCTTTAAGTATTCTCAATGATGAGTATTTGTAAACGTAAGCTGATTTAAAATATTCATTCTTAATATAAATTAGCCACTCTGATCATGCAGCATGTGTGAATATTCAACTCTGATGCTAATTCTGATGTGAATAAAGCCAAAAGATAAATACTCGCTAGATAGCCCAGCCCCATAATGCATGATAGAATATGCACCCGCAGAAAGCCGCGGCTTGAACTATGTATCTCGATTGTAAATCCCATTCGTCGAGATACCGATTCGCAGCAATATTCAGTAAACACAAGGTTTTTTTAGGATTTATGACGTCAATCGAACCCACTCATCTTGGTAAAAAAGTCATCGTCGGCATGTCCGGTGGTGTTGATTCATCAGTTTCAGCCTACCTGTTAATGAAACAGGGTTACCAGGTTGAAGGCCTGTTCATGAAGAACTGGGAAGAAGATGACACGGATGAATATTGCGCGGCAGCTGACGATCTTAAAGATGCGCAAGCTGTATGCGACAAGCTAGGCATTAAATTGCACACGGTTAACTTTGCTTCAGAATACTGGGACAACGTGTTCGAATATTTCCTAGCCGAATACAAAGCTGGCCGCACGCCAAACCCAGATATCATGTGTAATAAAGAGATTAAGTTTAAAGCTTTCCTCGAATTTGCAGATGAGATCTTAGATGCTGACTATATCGCCATGGGCCACTATGTACGCCGCCGTGATATCGATGGTACCAGTCAAATGCTACGTGGCGTCGACGGTAACAAAGATCAAAGCTACTTCTTATATACCTTAGGCTACGAGCAAGTCGCTCGCTCATTGTTCCCTGTTGGCGAACTAGACAAGAGCGAAGTGCGTGAAATAGCTAAAGAGATGGGACTAATCACCCACGATAAGAAAGACAGTACTGGTATTTGCTTTATTGGTGAGCGTAAGTTTACCGACTTCTTACAGACTTTCTTACCCGCTCAGCCAGGTAATATCGAAACTAGCGAAGGTGAAGTGATTGGTACTCACCAAGGCTTAATGTATCACACACTAGGGCAACGTAAGGGTCTTGGCATTGGCGGCTTGAAGAATAGCAACGATGACCCTTGGTATGTTGTTGAAAAAGACTTAGTCCGTAACGTCTTGATTGTTGGGCAAGGTGGTAACCACCCTCGCCTAATGTCAAATGGCTTAGTGGCTAATCAGCTTCATTGGGTTGACCGTAAAGGACCAGCAAACGGTTCAAAGATCACCGTTAAGACTCGTTACCGCCAACAAGATGTACCATGTAGCGTAACTTACGACAGCGATGATGTACTACGGGTTATTTTCGATGAGCCAGTGGCTGCTGTAACACCGGGACAATCGGCTGTTTTTTATGATGGTGAAATCTGCCTAGGTGGCGGCATTATTGACGCACTAATAAGAGATTAATTAATGAGTGATCAGCTGTTTGAACGCACTATGGCCTTTGCTGGTATTTTACAAGCAGTGGCCCAAGTTCAGTATATTGCAAGACACGGTGACTCAGATAAAGAAGCCCTAGCTGCAAGTTTACAATCTGTCTTAGTAACGAACCCTGAATCGACCAGCGATGTCTATGCTGATAAGTTCGCCTTAAGAAAAGGTTATGAACTAATTGTCAGCCAACTTGGCGACGCCAAACAAAAAGATGTTGAGGTAACTCGCTATTTAGTCGGCATCTTAGCATTAGAGCGCAAATTAACTCGCTCATCTAATGCCATGGGCATGCTAAGCGAACGCATCAACCAAATTCACCGTCAGCTCAGCCACTTTGAGATCACAGACGAGCAAGTGATTGCTAATTTTGCCGGTATTTATAGCGACATCATTAGTGAATTAGGTCCTAAATTACAGATCTCAGGTAATCCAGAATTCCTTAAGCGTACCCAAACACAACAAAAAATTCGCGCCTTATTACTGTCTGCCATGCGCAGCGCAGTGCTATGGCGCCAATTAGGGGGCAAGCGTAGGCACCTTGTCTTCTCAAGAAAAACAATAGTAGATACAGCTATGAAAAGCCTCACCCTATAATATTTAAGTCAAGTTCATCAAGGAGCTTCTAATGGAACTTTCCGCACTAACTGCTATCTCTCCGGTAGACGGTCGTTATGGTAGTAAAACCGCCTCATTAAGAGGGATTTTCAGCGAGTACGGCCTGACCAAATACCGTGTTCAAGTCGAAATTAACTGGCTAAAGCTACTTTCTAGCTGCCCAGAAATTGAAGAAGTTCCACCTTTTAGCGAAGCTGCATTGGCTTTGCTTGACCAAATTAAAGATAACTTTAGCGAAGCAGACGCACTACGCGTTAAAGATATTGAAGCCACCACCAACCATGATGTTAAAGCGGTTGAATACTTCATCAAAGAACGTATCGCTGATAATGCTGAGCTAGTGGCTATCGATGAGTTTGTACACTTTGCTTGTACCTCTGAAGACATTAATAACCTATCTCACGCATTAATGCTGACTGAAGCGCGCGACCAAGTACTTGTGCCGTATTGCCAGAAAGTTGTTGATGCAGTTAAAGCATTAGCACACGAGCATAAGTCTGTACCGTTAATGTCTCGTACACACGGTCAACCCGCTTCACCGTCTACATTAGGTAAAGAGATGGCAAACGTGGCTGTGCGTTTAGAGCGTCAGCTATCTCAAGTGTCTAAAGTTGAAATCATGGGCAAGATCAATGGTGCTGTTGGTAACTACAACGCTCACCTATCTGCTTATCCTGAAGTTGATTGGCACGCTCTGTCACAGCGTTTCGTGACAAGCCTTGGCATTAACTGGAACCCATACACGACTCAAATTGAGCCACACGATTACATCGCTGAATTGTTTGATGCGCTAGCGCGCTTCAACACAATCCTTATCGATTTCGACCGTGATATTTGGGGTTACATCGCGCTTGGTCACTTTAAGCAAAAGACCATTGCTGGTGAAATTGGCTCTTCAACCATGCCACATAAAGTCAACCCAATCGACTTCGAAAACTCTGAAGGTAACTTAGGTATTGCTAACGCGTTAATGCAGCACCTTGCAGCCAAGCTTCCTGTTTCACGCTGGCAGCGTGACCTTACAGACTCTACAGTGCTACGTAACTTAGGTGTGGGTATGGCTCACTCTCTAATCGCTTACCAATCAACATTGAAAGGGATCAGTAAGCTAGAAGTTAACGAAGAGCAGCTTCGTAAAGAGCTTGATGGTAACTGGGAAGTACTAGCTGAGCCAGTACAAACCGTAATGCGTCGTTATGGCATCGAGAAACCATATGAAAAGCTTAAAGAGTTGACTCGCGGTAAACGTATCGATGGTGCTCAACTTGCAACATTCATCGACGGTCTTGAGCTACCAGAAGACGTTAAAATCGAACTTAAGAAGATGACGCCTGCCAACTATATTGGCCGTGCAGAAGCGTTTGTTGACGAGCTAAACTAATAGCAGACTCAACACTTTAGATAGCTCTTCGGCTATTAAAGGTTCGAATAAGGCGTTAAGCTTAGGCTTAACGCCTTTATTTTATCCATTTTCCGTCGAGCGTTTTTATAGAACTTTTTTCATCAAAGTTTTTCTATCAAACTATTTCTATCAATAAAGAGCAGCTAACTCACTATGTTTAGTCTTAATTTCGATCCTACTGAATTTCTTAGCCAATACTGGCAAAAAAAGCCCATTTTAATTAAGAATGCTTTCCCGAATTTTGAAGATCTCATTAGCGCAGATGAACTTGCTGGCCTTGCCTGTGAAGACGCTGTCGCATCAAGAGTGGTAGTGACTAAACCTAATGACTGGCAGATAATCGAAGGACCTTTTGAAGACTACGATCAGTTTGGCGATCAAAACTGGCAATTATTGGTACAAGCCCTAAACCATTGGCATCCAGATTCAAGCGAACTCATTAATGCCTTTCGCTTTATTCCCGACTGGCGTTTCGATGACTTAATGGTGTCTTTTGCCACTCCCGGTGGCGGCGTTGGCGCACACATCGATAACTATGATGTATTTATCATTCAAGGTGAAGGACAGCGTCACTGGACTGTGGGCGATAAAGGCCAATATGCGCCAAAAAATAATGATCCTACCACCCCATTAATCGAGGGATTCGAGCCTATAATTGATGTGGTACTCGAAAAAGGTGATCTACTTTATATTCCACCTGGCTTTCCACACCAAGGCCAAACAATTACCAACGCAATGAGTTACTCGATGGGTTTTCGCGCGCCAAGCCAGCAAGAGCTTTTCAGCGAAATAGCCGATGCACTTATTGACAATAACACAGGGCTTAAACGTTTCACTTCGAGTAACGAGCCAGAGCAAGCCAGCCTAGTCAGTACAACGCATCAGCAAGAGATGATGGCGCTAATTGCCGAGCTTTCAAATGACCCAACTTCTTACCAAATTGTGCTTGGAAAAATGCTAAGCCAAAACCGCTTTGAATTAGATATTTGTGAACCTGATGAAGCCTACACCGCAGAAGATATCAGTGACTATATTGCACAGGGTGCGCAATTATACCGTATAGGTGGCTTGAAATTACTTAAGCTCGAAGGCGATAGCATATCTCGCATATTTGTTAATGGTGAACCGATAGAATACCCAGATGCTATTGAAGCTGATGTTCAGCAATTATGTGAGCGTTTCAGTTTTAACAATGAGCAGGCAGAGGCACTAATTCAGGCTCCAGGCACTCAAAACTTATTATTAGACTTACTAAACCGCGGGTATTTCTATTTCGGTGAGTAATAGCTATAAAATTATTGCTATTCATCTCAATCAAAAAAGGCATCCTAGTGATGCCTTTTTAGTACCGTAAATGCTTGCCGCTAAATGAACTTAAGCGCTTGGGCCCCAGATAGAATCATCCGCTTGCATCTTATAAAGGCTCTCGGCACGTGACACCAGAAGCTGAGCAAATTTTGCTTGAGCCGGATCTTTAGTTAAGCCTGAGCGCTGAATATTTTCAGCCTTCATCTGCCACATCATCGAAAAATGACGCACTGCATCACGCGCTGTTGCGGCTACACTAATATCAACATAATCTGATGGCAAATCACCAGACATAACCCAATAAGTCTTTTTAGTTGGCTTTTTAGAGTCAATTTTCCAAATAGCCACAAACGGTGCTAAATAGCGGCTTTCGTCAGGATGAACTTTATCGGGCATAACGCCTTTTTCAGCCAAAAACTTATTCGCCTTTTGGAACTGTGTTCTAATCCATTCTTGTCTAAGTTGTTCTTGGTCTACTGCTTGTTCAGCCATTTAAAATTCCTTTCTTATTGTTATTTTTGCTTCTGCCTCGATGCTCCACAAAACCATTCACAGCCAATTAGCTTAAATCAAACCATTACTTTACGTTAACGTAAAGTGGAAAGCAAAATTGCCAGACAAATCACAAATAATCCACATCTTTGCTTTGTTGAGAGTATCCCTAAATGCTATCGTTCTGCAATAAATATAACAAGCAGACCGCTCTGTATTCGTACAGTTGCGGTAATTCGATGCTCAAAGCGGAGATCAACAAGTGGCAGTTTTTAATCATATCTCTTTCGACGACCATGAACAGGTCGTTTTTTGTCATGATAAAGAAAGCGGCTTAAAAGCCATTATCGCTATCCACAACACTAATTTAGGCCCTGCAGTTGGCGGTTGTAGAATGTGGAACTATGAGTCTGATGATGAGGCCATTACCGATGTATTGCGTCTATCTCGTGGCATGACCTATAAAAACGCGCTAGCGGGTTTAGCTATGGGGGGGGGGAAGTCAGTAATTATCGCCGATCCAAAAGTACAAGATAGAGAAGCACTTTTTAGAGCATTCGGCCGTTGTATCCACACCTTAGGCGGCAAGTATTACTCAGCTGAAGATGTTGGAGTTTCGACTTCCGACATCATGATTGCCCATCAAGAAACCCCATATATGGCAGGTTTAGAGGGTAAAAGCGGCGATCCATCACCATTTACAGCACTAGGTACCTATCTAGGCATTAAAGCCGCTGTTAAGCATCAGCGTGGGCTCGATAGCCTCAAGGGACTAAAGATCTCAGTTCAAGGTGTTGGCCATGTAGGTTACTATCTATGTCGCCATCTTCATGCCGAAGGTGCAGAGCTAATTGTGACAGACATTCATCAAGCATCACTAGACAGAGTCGCAGAAGAATTTGGTGCAACAGTTGTCTCCCCTCAAGATATTTATCATCAGGATGTGGATGTCTACGCTCCTTGTGCGTTAGGCGCAACCATTAATGACATAACCATCCCACTGCTAAAAGCGACAATTGTGGCAGGCTGTGCGAACAACCAACTTGGCGAAGTTCGTCACGGTGAGATGCTAAAAGACTTGGGTATTTTGTACGCACCCGATTATGTTATTAACGCAGGCGGGATCATCAACGTATCTTTCGAGAAAGATTACGATGCAACAGCTGCTACTGCAAAAGTTGAAGAGATCTACAATACCTTACTGACGATTTTCGCCCAGTCTGATGAGCAAGACCGCACCACTGGTGATGTAGCGGATGAAATGGCACGAGCGATTATTCACGCTGCTAAATAAACAGACAATACATTAAAAATACCCAGCTTTTTTTAAGCTGGGTATTTTTTTGCTTGCAATGCCTAAGTTCAACAAATAGATAAGGGATTATCCCACCTCAATTGGCAGTTCACACTGGCGAAGATGCCTTTCCTCTGCTTAAGTTAAGGGCTCAATTATTAGAAATAGGTCACACTATGGTGACATTCAAGTACGATCTTAACCAAGATAACATCGAGCTACAGGCGAGTAACTGGTCTGGTTTAGAGCAGATGTACATCAATGGTACGCATGTCTCTAGCAAGCTTAATTTCGGCCAACACAGTGAGCATAACCTAGTACTGAATGATGGCAAGCAAGCAAAATTGCATCTGTTTTTCGACCCACTGACGGAGCAGCTTATCTGTCGTATTTACAAACAAAACAACTTGGTCGCCAGCCTAAAACAAGGTAAGGAGGAGCTATACCGTAGTCGAAAACTCACTCAACTGGGAATATTAGCAATGGGGATAATTATCGTGTTGCTACTCACTTTAAGTTAACGGTGAACGCTAACCTAAAGTACTTTAAACTTTATAACTGAAAGCTATAAAACCAAAACTGCAGCTAGCATAGTGAAATACTGTCACCTTGGATGCAAACCAACTGACTCGCCTGATAATTTCCACTCCCCGCCGTCACCATCGTTATCGACAACTTTTGCTTATCACTGCCATTTTCAATTAAGACTGCTTTTAAGATTGTGCCATCTCGCACAAAATTCACGGCACCGGCAAAGTCGCCAACATTCAAATCACGGTAGAGCTTAACTGTCACGCTACCAATCGAGCGAGGCTCCAAGCGCCCCTCTTCAATCACTAAGCTTGCGCCACTCGCTAACTCGATAGCTTCAATAAAGCCGGCACCATCAACTCGTTCCGTAGAGGCTGCAGACTGCAATTGAGGTTTTGGCTTATGAATATTCACCGAGCAGGCGCTCAATAACGGTATAACAAATAATGCGACCAGTAGAACTCTCATAGTGACTCCACTAAATTATCAAGATAACAAGAGCCTAACGGATTGAGCTATCTATGCCAAGAGCATAGCTTGATGACACAAATAATGAGGAGAAAACTAATAACGATTGATTTTATTCAACAAACTTAAGAAGCTTTTTCGCTCTTCAATCGCTAAATTATCTAAAAAGGCTTCATTCACCCGTTCGGCTTCACGAACGAGATCTTGCTCGAGTGCTTTTCCACTATCGGTAAGATATATCTGGAAGGCGCGGCGATTCTCCGCATCCTGATGACGAGCTATCAAGCCCTGTTGCTGTAACTGATCGAGCAATCGAGTCATGGTGTAGTTTGCGACATCACAACGCTTAGAGAGCGTGGTTTGAGTTACACCTTCCTCTTGCCAGAGTGAAAACAACACTGGCCAAAGTTTAATATCTAGTTGGTACCGCTTAAGACGTTGATCTAGCGCATTTTGTAGATCTACATTTAAATGAGACACCAAGTAACCAAGACTCTCAAATCGATTCAATCAACACCTCCAAGGCTCTTTCGGGCTTGAGTTAATCTTATCACTTACACCGAAAGAAACTAGCTTTAGGGCGTGTTTATTGCTCACATTCAATCAAACAGGTTATAAATCATAACCTTGAAAGTAAACTATCTAACTAGTTCACTCAGTCAGATTTTAAGCAATAAATTCATCTATAAAACGATAAAAACAGGCACGGTTTAATCTCGCCTCCACCTCTCTTTCTAGGGTCAAGGTGATGCTATCTTCAGCGATAATAAACTGCTCAAACGATGAAACTAAATGCTCAGTATTAATACTCGATTTAAGAGTGAAGTTACCACCCGCTTCACTATGATAATCAACAATCATTAGGGCCTGGTGTTCAACGCTAACCCGCAATTTTTCAACCGGAGTGATGAGGAAATACTCTTCACCAATTCGATTTAAAATACTGGCAAAAAGCTTACTGAATTTGAGTGGGAGTTTTCCGCCGAGATAAAACCAGTCACCGTTGGCGTTAATTTTAAATATCACCTCCTCGGTACATAAAGGTGTGTCGTGAGTTAACGAAGATATTGCATCTGTCACTTTGGTTAACTGCGCTTTTTTCGACGTCATCGATACCTCTTCAATTTCAGTATTTGAGTCATTTTGTTATAGCGTTATTACGTAAAAACTAGCCAGAGGCTAGTTTTTACGTAATTAGAATTAGAGCATGTCCAGTAAAGCTTCTAATGGGTGCTTAGGCTTAAATCCACTAAAGCGTTTAACCTGACTTCGACATGAATAGCCAGAGATCAATACTTGCGGCTTTGGTAACTTGGTAAGCGTTTGCTCCCATGACATAGTATAGAGCGCCTTAGAACGCTCAAGGTTTTCAGCCTCATGGCCATAGGTGCCCGCCATACCACAACAACCAAGATTAACAGTGTTTAGCTTGGCACCGAAGTGCTCAAAAATAGCTTGCCACTCATTCGCAGTGTTTGGCTTAGCCGTTGACTCGGTGCAGTGGCTAAACCAGGTAAATTCATGCTCACCAGGCTCGTGCTTAGGTTGATTTTCGAGTATTTCTAACAACCATTCATTTGCCAGCTTCACATGGAAGTTGCCACGAGCGCCACCAAGCACCTCAGTATACTCATCGCGATAACACAGCACCAATGCCGGATCGATGCCGACCATAGGCATATCAAGTTTGGCCACCTCATTAAGAAAGTCCGACGTAGATTTAGCCGTACGAGCAAATTTATCCAGAAATCCCTTGATATGAATGGGCTTACCATTGGGTTTAAATGGCAATAGAATCGGTTTCAGCCCTAGCTTTTCAATAAGCTGTACAAAGTGATAAACCGTGCCCGCCTCATAAAAGCTGTTAAAAGGATCTTGTACTACCAAAACATAGTCACTGCGATCGTTTTCAGGGATTTGCTGCAGCGCCGCTAAGTCATATCCGCGACTAGCATGCCCTTCTAAACGTTGTTTTAGGGTTGGCACAGATAACGCGGGCGAATCAACATAGCCCAGAGACTTCTTGATAACCCACTTACTCAAACTGTTTTGTGAAACGGTATTCACCAGCCTTGGCGCAGCAGCCATTAACGGCAGGGAGTCTTCGATACCCGCGACTAGGTAGTCTTTTGCTGGACGCAAATAACGGCGATAATAAAGATCAAAGAACTGCGCTCTAAACTTTGGCACATCGACTTTTACAGGACACTGACTCGAACATGCCTTACAGGCTAGACAGCCTTTTAATGACTCCATCACTTCATGTGAATAATCGTATTCTTTATCGATTTTTAATGAGTTTTGCGCTCTTTGCAGCCAACTGAGAGGCTTACTGCGACTGAGTTCATTTACATCGATTCCTTCCGCCTCGAGTAATCTCAGCCATTCACGCATCAGGCCTGCACGCCCCTTAGGTGATTGAACTCGATCGCCTGTTACCTTAAACGATGGACACATAGGTGAATAGACGCCGTAATTAAAGCACAAACCATTACC
Organism: Shewanella pealeana ATCC 700345; assembly: GCF_000018285.1. Classification (NCBI taxonomy): domain Bacteria; kingdom Pseudomonadati; phylum Pseudomonadota; class Gammaproteobacteria; order Alteromonadales; family Shewanellaceae; genus Shewanella; species Shewanella pealeana. The sequence goes on from NC_009901.1 coordinate 3,099,301, forward strand.
GTTACAGTTCATCACATCGGGAAACGCTTCACGAGTTTTAACTGGGATCTGCCTATCGAACGTACCACGCTTAACACTGTCGACGTTATACAGCATTGGGCCGCTGTTCTTAGGTGCCACCAGCTTTCCCGGATTAAGCTTGTTTTGAGGGTCAAATAACCCCTTAACCTCTTCTAACAAACCATAAAGATGATCACCAAATACTGCTGGGCCATATTCACCGCGCACGCCTTTACCGTGCTCGCCCCACATTAAGCCGCCATATTTAAGGGTTAACTCGGCAACTTGATCGGAAAGTGTTTTCAGCAGTTTCTCATCTTCTATATCGCACATATCAAGCGCAGGGCGCACATGCAGCACGCCAGCATCCACATGACCAAACATGCCGTATTGCAATTGATGAGTATCGAGTAGCGCTCTAAACTCTAAAATAAAGTCTGCCAGCTTTTCAGGTGGCACCGCCGTATCTTCAGCAAACGCAATTGGCTTACGCGAACCTTTGGCCGCGCCTAAAAGCCCAACGGCTTTTTTACGCATGGCATAAATAGTATTGATGCTGGCTTTATCAGAAGTGACTTGATAGCCAAGCAACCCTGCCTCACTTTGCTCAATTTGAGCTGTAAGCATCGACTCTAACTGAGCGACTCTCGCTTCAACATCTACTTGCTCACCCGCAAACTCCACCATATTAAGGCCATCGATCTCTTTACCCGGTACATCTTGGATAAGCGATGACACCGAATGCCAAATGATGTCTTCTTTAGCAAGATTAAGCACTTTAGAATCGACGGTTTCAACCACTGTGGCATTAGCTTTAACCAAGTCTGGAGCATGACGTAATGCGGACTCAAATGACTCATACTTGATATTGACCATCATCCGACACATCGGTAGCGGTGTGATATTAAGCTTTGCCTCGGTAATCACTGCTAGTGTGCCTTCAGAACCAGTTAAAATACGGGATAAGTCAAAACTTTCTAATTTGTCATCCCAAACATTTTTAAGATCGTAACCGGTCAAAAATCGATTCAATTTAGGAAAGCGCTGCTCAATATGTTCACGATTGCCCCTACACATATCCGCAATAGTGGTGATTAGCTGCTGCCCTAAAACGTTGTCGGTTATTGATTCAACATCGGTGAGTTGCGCTGCGGTTATCGGTTGAGTATCAAGCTCACTGCCATCAAATAAAATACTGGTTAAACCAAGCACATGATCGGAAGTTTTACCATAAACCAAGGAGCCAGCTCCTGAGGCGTCGGTATTTATCATGCCGCCTAAAGTCGCGCGATTTGACGTCGATAAATCTGGGCTAAAGAAAAAACCATGGGGACGTAACGCATCATTGAGGGCATCTTTAACCACGCCAGCCTGCACCTTAACCCAGCCTTCAGCAGCATTAACTTCAAGCACTCGATTCATATAACGCGACATATCGATGATGATGCCATGAGTTAGCGATTGGCCATTGGTACCAGTGCCGCCGCCTCTTGCGCTAAAGACCACCTTAGCAAACTCATCTTGGCTAGCTAACTTTAGTGCTATTTGGACATCTTCAGCCGATTTGGGATAGATAACAGCCTGAGGCAAAAACTGGTAAACTGAGTTATCCGTCGCTTGCGCTAGGCGAGCGCTGTAGCGAGTATCAATATCTCCGGAAAAAGCCTCCTCTTCTAGCGTCGACAAAAAAGAAAGATAAGTAGGTTCAAGCGTTTGTTGATGCGATAACTTGGGTAACATGATTGCTTCTGTCATTATAATTCTTAGGTTTATCTCAGCATTATAAACAAAAAAAAGCCGCTAAATAGCGGCTTTTTTCATGTTTTTAACAAAATGTTAAATCAAACAGAATTAACACTTCATCCTAACGGTTAACAATGACTGTTATCCGTGTGCTTCAGCTAGGTATAACCAAGTATCGATAACTGTATCAGGGTTTAGCGATACAGTGTCGATGCCTTGCTCAACCAACCAAGCTGCAAAGTCAGGGTGGTCTGATGGGCCTTGGCCACAAATACCAACGTAAGCACCTTTAGCTTTAGCGGCTTTAATTGCTAGAGCAAGTAACGCTTTAACCGCTTCATTACGCTCATCGAATAGATGACTGATGATGCCTGAATCTCGATCAAGACCAAGAGTCAACTGAGTTAAATCGTTAGAGCCGATAGAGAAACCATCGAAGTGCTCAAGGAACTGCTCAGCAAGTAGTGCATTTGAAGGCAGCTCACACATCATAATGACGCGTAGACCGTCTTTACCGCGCTCTAGACCTTGCTCTTTAAGAAGCTCAATCACTTGCGCCGCTTCGTCTAGGGTACGAACGAATGGGATCATGATTTCAACATTCTTCAGACCCATATCGTTACGAACACGCTTAATCGCTTCACACTCTAGCGCAAAACAATCACGGAACGATTCTGAGATGTAACGGCTTGCACCACGGAAGCCCAGCATTGGGTTTTCTTCTTCTGGCTCGTAACGCTCACCACCAACCAAGTTTGCATATTCGTTTGACTTAAAGTCAGACATACGCACAATCACTTTCTTTGGATGGAAAGCTGAACCAATCGTTGCAATACCTTCAACAAGACGTGCCACGTAGTATTCTACTGGTGACTCGTAACCCGCGATCATTTCGTGGATCTCTTGTTGTAACTCAGCAGTCTGGTCGTTGAACTCAAGCAATGCTTTAGGGTGAATACCGATCATGCGATTGATGATGAACTCAAGACGCGCAAGACCAACACCTTCGTTAGGAAGACGAGCAAAGTCAAATGCTCTGTCTGGGTTACCCACGTTCATAGTGATCTTCATTGGCAATTCAGGCATTGAATCTACACGTGATGAAATCACTTCAAAGTCTTGTAGACCATTGTAAATAAAGCCTGTGTCACCTTCGGCACAAGAAACTGTTACTTCTTGGCCATTTTGGATACGCTCGGTTACATCGCCACAACCAACAACTGCTGGTACACCAAGTTCACGTGCGATAATTGCAGCGTGACAAGTACGGCCACCACGGTTAGTAACGATAGCGCTTGCGCGCTTCATGATTGGCTCCCAATCAGGGTCAGTCATGTCAGTAACTAACACGTCACCTGGTTGGATTTGATCCATATCTTCGATTGACTTAAGTACCTTAGCGACACCTTTACCAATCTTATGACCAATTGCACGACCCTCACAAACAACATCACCTTGAGTCTTAAGGTGGTAACGTTCGATTAGCTGCACATCTTCACGAGAACGAACAGTTTCAGGACGAGCCTGTACGATATACAACTTACCGTCGTTACCGTCTTTAGCCCATTCGATGTCCATTGGACGACCGTAATGCTTCTCGATGGTCATAGCCTGCTTAGCAAGCTCTTGTACTTCAGCATCGTTAATTGAGAACTCGCGGCGCTTATCTGCTGCAATATCTTCAATCTTAACTTGCTTGCCGTGTGATTCATCGTCTGAATAAACCATTTGGATAAGCTTGCTACCGATGTTACGGCGTACAACCGCTTTATGACCTGCAACTAGTGTTGGCTTATGAACATAAAACTCGTCAGGGTTAACCGCGCCTTGAACAACCATTTCACCTAGACCAAATGAAGAAGTAATAAATACTACGTCATTGTTGCCAGACTCAGTGTCCATAGTGAACATAACACCAGAAGCAGCTTTGTCTGAACGCACCATGCGCTGAATACCAGCAGACAGTGCGACGCCTTTATGGTCATATCCTTGGTGAACACGGTATGAAATTGCACGGTCATTAAACAAAGAAGCAAATACATGCTTAGTTGCTTCTAAAACGGCATCATAACCCTTAACGTTAAGGAAAGTTTCTTGTTGGCCAGCAAATGATGCGTCAGGCATATCTTCTGCTGTCGCTGAAGAGCGAACCGCAAAAGAAGCATCAGTTGTTTCAGAGCTAAGCTTGTCGTAGGCTTCACGAACCGCTTGCTCAAATTCTGGGTGGAATGGGGTGTCGATAACCCACTGTCTAATCTGTGCACCGGCTGTAGCGAGTGCTTTCACGTCATCTACATCTAGCGTTTCTAGAATTTCGTATATCTTCTGGTTAAGTCCACTTTGTTCAAGAAATTCATTGAACGCAAAAGATGTTGTCGCAAATCCACCAGGTACTTGAACGCCTGCGTTTGATAGGTTGCTAATCATCTCACCAAGAGAAGCGTTTTTACCGCCTACCTTGTTAACATCGCCCATGCCTAATTCTTGATACCAGAGTACGTATTGCTGCACAGTTTTTATCTCCGCAAGTATATTTTAGTGTGGCTCTTCACACGAGAGCAGAGGCATCTTACACTCCATGACAACAAGCGTAAATGTATAATTTTATTTGTAATTTTATTACTACAAGAGGTCAAAATGTTACGTAAAGTATTCTATATCTCAGATGGGACAGCGATCACAGCAGAGGTATTCGGTCATGCAGTGCTTTCTCAGTTTCCACTTGAATTTGATGCACTTACAATTCCATTTGTAGAAACACAAGAAAAAGCAGAAGCAGTTAAGGCTCAAATAAATGATTGTTTTATTACAACAGGTGAGAGACCTCTAGTTTTCCATTCCATCGTAAAAGCTGAGATCAGAGACATCATCTATAGCAGTGAAGGCTTAGATTATGACTTTTTGAACACTTTTGTCGCGCCATTAGAGAAACAACTAGGTGTTGCTGCTGCCCCGGCACTACATCGTACTCACGGTAAAGCAAATGAAAGCTATGAGGCGCGTATCGATGCCATCAACTACGCCATGGAAAATGATGACGGCCAAACCATGAAGCATATGGATAAAGCTGACCTTATTTTATTGGGCGTATCCCGTTGTGGTAAAACGCCGTCGAGCCTCTACCTTTCTATGCAATTTGGTATAAAGGCTGCCAACTATCCTTTTACCGAAGATGATATGGATAACCTTAAGTTGCCAGAAGCCCTTAAGCGTAATAAACATAAGCTGTTTGGATTAACGATTGATCCTGAAAGGTTGCATGAAATTCGCCACAGTAGAATGTCTAACAGTCGTTACTCTTCACTGCGTCAATGCCGCGTGGAAGTGAAAGAAGTTGAAATGTTGTATAAGAAAGAGCGCATTCCGTATGTGAACACCACCAATCACTCTGTAGAAGAGATCGCCACCAAAATCTTAGAAGAAACTGGATTAAAGCGTCATATGTTCTAAATATCGATACTGATTTTATCTCCCCAAAATTAAAGGCTTTTATCAAAAAGCCTTTAATTCATATCAAGTAATTTTCAAGATAATGAAAATTAGCCTCACTTTTAAGGCAATTGCCACTGTGCACAGCCAAACTATTAGTTATAATCCGAGGTAATCAGGCGATAGCCCATACGAACGCTCGGTATTTTGAATGACCATTAAAACAGACGAACTCCGCACTTCCCTTTTATGTAAGGTAATTTCACCTGCACAACTCGCTTCTGAATATCCTTTAACGCAAGATGCCGCTGACTACCTAGTTCAGCAACGTCATGAGGTCGAAGCCATTATTAATGGTGAAGACCAACGTTTACTTGTGATTATTGGTCCTTGCTCAATCCATGACACAGAAGCGGCTCTAGATTACGCAAAACGCTTAGCTGAACTACACCAGCAATATAAAGATGATTTATGCATCTTAATGCGTGTCTATTTTGAGAAGCCTCGTACAACAGTCGGATGGAAAGGACTTATCTCAGATCCTGATCTAGACGGTAGCTTTAGCCCTAATAAAGGCCTACGTAAAGCACGTCATCTACTGCAGCAGATCACTGAGCTTAAGTTACCTATCGCGACAGAGTTTCTCGATATGGTAAACGGCCAGTACATCGCCGATCTGATTACTTGGGGCGCTATTGGTGCTCGTACGACTGAAAGTCAGATCCACCGTGAGATGGCTTCAGCGCTTTCTTGCCCTGTAGGCTTTAAAAACGGTACCGATGGTAATATCGATATCGCTGTTGATGCTGTTCGTGCCGCGCAAGCGCCGCACATCTTCTACTCTCCTGACAAAGATGGTGCAATGGCGGTTTACCGTACTCACGGTAACCCTTATGGCCACATCATCTTACGTGGTGGCAAACAGCCAAACTACCATAGCGACGATATCGCAAAAGCTGCGGCTCAGCTTGATAGCGTCGGTGTGACTCAGAGAATGGTTGTTGATTTCAGCCATGGCAATAGCCGTAAGATGCATAAAGAGCAGCTTAATGTCGCTGACTCAATCATGCAGCAAATGGCTAATGGCGAAACGGCTATCGCTGGCATTATGGCTGAAAGCTTTATCGAAGAAGGCAATCAAAAAGTGGTTGCAGGTGAAGAGCTCATCTACGGTAAGAGCATCACCGATGCTTGCATTGACTGGGAAGACTCAAAAGTCTTACTAAGTGATCTGGCTAAGGCTTCACGCGCAAGAATAGAATTGCTTAAGCAAAAATAATTCGCTAACGCATATCTTATGCTTCAGCTTAATCTAGAAACGTACCCACTCACCGAGTCGGTACGTTTTTTTATATCTTAAAATAGTTGTCTGTACATTCAATGCTGCGGATTAATCTTTGAGCTTAATATATGATCTTGCCAACAACCTGCAATCTTAATACCAATCAGTATAAAGATTTGGTCGCTCAGCGAGAGTTTAGCAGCACTGAGACAAGGCAACGAGTGAAGAGCATAGTTACTCTACGTTTAAGCTCGTTAACGCAGTATCAGAGCCGCTAAAACTCGCCATTCTGGAGCGTTTTTGGCTGCCTACTTCTGCGTTGAATAACTTCACAAGGGAGCAACCATTCTTTCAGTTATTCGCCTTGAATTAGTTTGCCAAAAACGCTCTGAGTAGATCAACTTCTTATACTGATTGGTATAAGGTATGATTTGGCTAACCCTTCATTCTCAAAGCCCAATCGTTTAAGCAACGCGCCACTGCGTTCATTACCTACAATATAATTTGCCATTATTCTGTGAGGGCCAACAACGGTGAACATGTAGTTTATTGCCGCCTCTAAGCTCTCCAACATATAGCCTTTGCCTTCATGCTTCTTCGCAATGGAAGAACCTAGATTACAGGCTTGAAATGTACCGTAGACAATATTTGTAAAGTTACAGACTCCAATAACTTCAGTTCTTTGCTTATTGATCACAGCAAATTTCACTTCATTACCCGATTCGAAAGCAACTCGGCTCTGCACCAAACTCAGTTTCCATCTCTCTTCCGTATAAAAATCAGCGGTTCTTTCGGGCTCCCAATGAGATAAGTGGACTTTATTTTCAATATAATAGCTCAGCATTAGCTTTGCTTGTCTTTCGCTTAAAACGACAAGTACCGCCTTTCCGTTTCAATTTCTAAAGTCTTTTCCATTATTATCATCCCTAAAATAACAGTTTGTGAGTCTCTGTCGATTTTTGCCAGTTAACCGGAATTCATAGCGGCACTAACGCGTATATTAGCCAATGCGAAAGTAATGTTAATCCATATTAATCAACAGGTAAAATATATGTCCAGATAACAAGCCTAAAAAACAGGTTCTCTCTCTTCCAACTCCCCCCTGTCAACCTGTTATAAAATTACAAAAACGGCTATAATCTCGGCTTCCAAAATGCATAACCCTAGGTTGCCGTATGCCTTTAACTCAAACTCCCACACAATTTCCCGATGATGTCTCGCTTCGAATCGAGCAATCTGAAGCCCGAGTCATCAAAGCTGTGTTCCCCTCTATTACTAATCATCACAATACCCTGTTTGGTGGTGAAGCATTGGCCTGGATGGATGAAACGGCCTTTATCGCAGCAACCCGCTTCTGCCGTAAAACCCTAGTAACCGTGAGTTCGGATAGAATCGACTTCAATAAGCCTATTCCAGCTGGAAGCCTAGCCGAAATCATTGCTCGCGTGATCCATGTGGGGAACACTTCTGTTAAAGTCGAAGTGAATATATTCGTAGAAGACATGTATCAAGACTTAAGGGAGCATGCTATTCGTGGTGTATTTACCTTTGTAGCGGTAGACGAGCAAAGAAAACCAACTGCAGTTTGGCCGCCCCATTGTTAACCTTATTCATAGCTTTATGAGTCAAGGGCTATTCTGTTAGCCCTTTGCTAGTTCAACTATTAGTCATCCTGTTTTAGTAATCACTGCAATAATTGCAACTAAGCCTAGCAGTCTCAGCTTTAGACTAAAGTCTAACTTCGTTAATTATTTTAACAAATAGTCACTTTTCCAGGCTAAAGCCATAGAATCCCTTGTCATTTATCTGTTACATTGAATCATCTTCACGCGCAACCAAAACAACCTTATAAAGCCATGAAGCCTGAAAATTTAAATATTATTATCGCCGACGACCATCCATTATTTCGAAATGCGCTTAGGCAAGCTTTATCGTCTGAGTTTAAAAATACACAATGGTTTGAAGCAGATAGCGCCGATGCGCTACAAGTTCTACTCGAAAATAGCGACATTGAATATGATGTAGTGTTATTAGATCTACAGATGCCTGGCTCCCATGGCTATTCGACGCTGATCCACCTAAGAACTCATTTTCAAGACTTACCTGTAGTCGTTATCTCTGCCCATGAAGATAGCCTCACTATCAGTCGTGCCATCCACTATGGTAGCTCAGGCTTCATTCCAAAGTCTTCTTCGATGGAAACCTTAGCCGAAGCTCTAGAAGCTGTGTTATTTGGCGACGTTTGGTTACCCCAAGGTGTTGAACTCCAAGAGATCGATGAAGATGATACCAACCAGATGGCCAGCAAACTTGCCGATCTCACCCCACAGCAATATAAAGTCTTGCAAATGTTTGCCGAAGGCCTGCTCAATAAGCAGATCGCTTATGATCTAGGGGTGTCTGAAGCAACCATTAAAGCTCACGCAACGGCAATATTTAGAAAGCTAGGAGTAAGAAACCGAACTCAAGCAGTGATTGCGTTGCAACAGCTAGAGATGGAAAAGGTCGATATCTAAATCATTCACTCTATCAAAAAGCACGACCAAAAAAATCCGCTATCGAAGCGGATTTTTTATAAGCTCAGTTTCCCAAACCTGTATTAGCGGAAGTTTTCCATCACCTTGTAATACATCATCCCCAGCGCTAAAGCTTGATTACCAAACCATTCATTAAGTGGGATCCGGTAATGGGACATCTGTGCAAACAAATCAAACTCTTGCAGCTCTCCGGCTACAGCATTAGCCATAATTTCCCCCATAATATGCGATGTCGCTACACCATGTCCTGAATAACCTTGGCAGTAATACACATTGGGTGACACTTTGCCTAACTGAGGGATACGATTAAGCACTATCCCCGCCATACCCGTCCAACCAAACTCAATATCCACGCCTTTAAGTTGTGGAAAGGTCCGCTCAATCGCGGGTCGTAACTCTCCAGCAACGTCTTTGGAATCTCGACCCGAATAATTAGTACCACCGCCAAACATCAAACGGTTATCGGCAGTTAAACGATAATAATCCAGCACGAAACGAGTGTCGTATACGGCAACATCTTTGGGAATTAAACTCATCGCCAGTTCTGGTGATAGCTGAGCCGTCGCACAATTACCCAAGGATGCAGGAAACAACATGCCGCGTAATTTTTTACGAGCAAGTTTATGATATGCATTACCAGCTAACACTACCCGATTAGCCACCACTTTACCTTTGGCTGTCGTCACCGTTGCTAATGTGCCATCATCGATATCTACAACTGCAGAATGCTCAAAAATTAATGACCCAAGGCTTTCTGCAGCCCTCGCCTCACCAATACAAAGGTTAACCGAGTGTAGATGCATATTGCGTTTGTTAAGTAGTCCGCCGTGATATAAAGGCGTATCAATATAATCGGCTAATTCCGGTTTGTTCAGCATAGCCAATTCACTTTCCATACCTCTAAGGCACGCTTCGGCATAGGTTTTTTCAAGCTCTTTTAAGTGGCTAGGCTTGTAGGCTGTATGCAGATGACCAAACTTTAAGTCACAGGCAATATCATACTTTTTGACTCGTTCTTTAATGATCTCATGCCCACGCCAGCGCATATTCCAAACATACTGCTCTGCATCACTACCGATCCGGCTTCTAAGCTGTTTTGTCATCGCCTCATCGCCAGAAAGGCTTCCCGTTACCTGACCACCATTGCGACCTGTCGCGCCCCAACCAATTTTATTCGCCTCGAGCAAGGCAACTTTATAGCCTTTCTCTGAGAGCTCTAACGCCGTCGCGACCCCAGTAAAGCCTCCACCAACTATTACTACATCGACTCTAAGCTCCCCCTCTAGCTCTGGATATTGGGTTTCCTCATTGATCGTAGCGTTATAATACGAGTTGCAGCGTGGCTCAGACATCTTCATTCCTTTTGAGTAATCTGTTACTTCTTGTTTTATATTTTTTACACTTCTCACCTTTTGTTCAGTATATCCATCTAACTAGGCAGGTCAAGGCTTGAAAAAAAGCAATATTTAAAATAAAAAATTAATAACTTTTTTGAAATCCATAGTCACTAAATGATTGCTGATGTTTTGCCCCTTCATGTTAAGTGCAGTCACTTGTCTATACAGATTTCAACGACTATCTTCAATAGTGAATGTCTTCGCTATCAAACACTCAATTTCGTGTTTTCGAAAGTAAGTCTCGGAGCGTCCAACGACTTCGACAGGTATAGCAATAACGATTGAATGACAAAGGAAAGTGATATGAAAAAACTTGGTATCGCACTCATCGCGTTAGTACTCAGTGCTTGCGCCTCTTCTCCTGCGACGTGGAAAGGTATGTCTGAAAGAGACATTGCAGCATGGAAAGATATTGGCTTTAATGCTGAGCAAGCTCAGGCTTGGAAAGGCGCAGGGTTTAATGCTGAGCAGTCGAGCGGATGGGCAAAAGCTGGCTTTAATTTGGAGAATGCCCAGAGCTGGAAAAACCAATCTTTTAATCCAGAAGAAGCGAAAAGTTGGAAGACTAGCGGTTTCGACGTAGAGACAGCCGTTGAGTCTCGGGATCAAGGGCTTACGCCCGTTAAGGTTGAATAAGCATCCCCGCATCATAAAGGCACATTGGTATACGTGCCTTTATGATTTTTAGACCTTTGAGTAAATTATTTTTTCCTTACTAGGCTTGAGATTAATGCCCTTAAAGCGGCAGGCTTGACCATCTTTGCCATATAATGATAACCACGGCGCTGCATATCGTCTATCAACTCCTTTTGGGTGTTGGCGGTGATCAAAATACCTGGTAGGTGCTCACCATACAGGTTTCTAATACCGTCCATGGCATCGACACCATTTTGATCGTTATCCAAATGATAGTCAGCAAGGATAATATCGGGGGCTACCCCTTTTAATCCGAGCTTGATGCGAGCATCAGCCAAATCACTTGCACATATCACTTCGCACTGCCAACGGCTTAATAAACTCTCAAGTCCGGCTAAAATTGCCTCCTCGTTATCGATACACAGCACCTTAACTCCCGCTAGAGGCTGTAACAATGAAGGCTCTTTTTTAAGTTTAGGTGCAGTATTTTCTTTACCTATTGGTACTCGAATAGAGAACATAGAGCCTTTACCCAGTTCAGATCTGACATTGATCTCATGGGATAGCACTCGGCTGATCCTATCTGCAATCGCTAAGCCTAACCCTAAGCCGCTCACACTCTTGCTCTCAGGGTTATCCAGCCGTTTAAACTCTTTAAAAATCTCGGTTGTTTCACTCTCATCGATACCACAACCTGTGTCTATAACTTGGATCTCCAGTTCATCACCACGGCGTCGACAACCTAATAAGACTCGATTGCCCTTAGCGTACCGATAAGCATTTGTTAGGAAATTTTGCAGTACACGTCGCAACAGACTCGCATCTGAATTGATGGTTGCCGAGCTTGGGACATAGTTAAATTTGATTAAACAATCCTTAGACATTGCATCAAACTCGACCGCTAAACCATCGATTAAATCAGCAATAGCAAAATCACGTCGATTAACTTCTACCATATCGGAGTCAAGCTTAGAGATATCCAATAGGTCGGTAAGCAGCTCTCCTGCAATCTTCAGTGAGCTGTTAACATGGTTGAGGGTCGTTTTCCCCTCTTGATCGAGATTTGGATATTGCGATAAAGAGGCGGTAAACAGCCGTGCTGCATTTAACGGCTGCATTAAATCATGACCTACTGCTGCTAAGAAGCGACTTTTAGACGCATTAGCCATCTCCTCTTGAGCCTTAGCCTCAAGCAGCTTGCTATTGAGCATAGATAGCTCATAGGTACGCTCTTGAACTCTGGCCTCTAAAGTTTCGTTTGCTTGCTGCAGTGCTTTGGCTTGCAGACGATATTGAGTAATATCGGTAAAGGTCATCACAAAACCACCACTGGGCATTGGGTTGCCTTGAATTTTAATAACCTTGCCATCTTTGCGTTGCCGCTCGGAAACGTGTGGCGTGCCATTGCGCATATGTTGTACTCGCTTTTCAACTTGCGCCTCTATGTCTCCTACACCACAAAATCCTCGGGCTGCATTAAAGCGCACCACGTCGCTAATTGGCATCCCAGCTTGGAGGAAATGCTCAGGATAATTATATAGCTCTGCGTATTTATAGTTCCAAGCCACCAAATTAAGATCTTTATCAACCACACTCATGCCTTCATAGGCGTGCTCTATAGCGCCACGTAGCATATCTTGGCTTAAAATTATCTTCGAGGAGGCTTCATCGACCAAGCTAAACACTTCATCTAGGGCTAAATCACGTCCTTGTAGCACAGAGTCAAGCACCAAGGAGGCGCTAGAAGCCCCTAATACTCCGGCTAACATATGCTCTGTATGGGCGATAAGTTCTGGCGGCGCCACTTTATGCCAGCTATCACTTTTTACCGCCTCTTCTGAGAATGCAGAAAAGCTCTCGTAGGCGCGAGTAGGGCTCACAAAGCGACTGGCTAAAATAAGTAAGTCTTGCTGTGAAACCGGGCTACTCTTTCTATTAATATCTTTCTTAAGTTGTCCAGGGGTTACAAATGCGCTCGCCTGCATTCGCTCTGCCACTCCAGCTCTAAACCAGATAGAGCCCAACATATAACAGGCACAGTTTGCTAATAACGCAATGAGAATGTCGCGCACATTAGGCGTAATCGATTCAAGCAGTACAAACTCAGAAGTGACAATCGTCGGCGAGTTCACCACACCTTGTAATAAGATGTAGCACCAACAACTAAAACCCACTGCAAGCCCTAAAAATACACCACTGCGATTTCCATGCTTCCAGTACATACCACCTATAAGCGCAGGTGCTAACTGAGCAAAAGCGCCAAAAGAGAGCATACCCAGTGATGAAAGCGAGTCACTATCCATAAATGATAGATAGCTAAAGTAACCAAGCCCCAAAATCAGAACGATTGCCAAACGTCTTGCGTTAAGTAGCAATTGGGAAAACTGGCTAAAATTTTTCTCTCTTATCTGACCAGTACGCAGCATCAATGGCACTAACCACTCATTACTCACCATCACACTAATGGTTACTACGGCGACAATCACCATGCCAGTTGCCGCAGAAAGCGTCCCTAAGAGCGCTACGACCGCAAGCCAGGGCTGATTAAGAGCTAAAGGAAGGTTTATTACATACGTATCGGCTGCAACTGCGTCACCCAGTAAAAGCTGCCCAGCCAATGCTAACGGCGCGACGAACATGCCAAACAACACTAAGTAGAGTGGAAATAACCAGCGCGCTTTAAGTATAGTGCTCTCATTTTCACACTCCACCATCATCACGTGAAACTGGCGTGGCATACAGAGAAAAGCCGCCATCCCAACCAGTAACTCAGGCGTAAGCGACTCTAAGCGAATATTGGGCTCATTAATTAAGTCTCGCTCTGTGGCTTGCTGCCAGATATCGCCAAAACCATCAAAGACACCGAAACTAATCACAATACCTACCAGCAAGAACGCTCCGAGCTTCACCAGAGACTCAAAGGCGATCGCCAACATCATGCCAGGGTTATGTTCAGTTGCGTCAAGTTTTCTCGTACCAAATAAAATGGCAAAAATGGCCAAGATGGCAGTGATAATTAGTGATACTTTAGCCCCATCGAATAACTCACCATAGGGCTGAAAAAGATTAAGACTAAACACCATAGCTTTAAGCTGCAGTGCGATATAAGGCATTATTCCAAACAGGGCTATGAAGGTAACAATCGCGGCGAGAAGCTGTGACTTGCCATAGCGTGCGGCAATAAAATCTGCAACAGAGGTGATATTCTGTGCCTTAGAAACAATCACCATCTTACGTAGTAAGCTAAAGCCAAAAGTAAATATTAAGATTGGACCGATAAAGATAGGCAGAAATGACCACAGATCCTGAGCAGATTGCCCTACCGTTCCAAGAAAACTCCATGATGAACAGTATACTGCGAGACTTAAACCATAGACCCAAGTTTGTATGCGTTTAGTGATGCCGCCAAACCAGCGCTCAGCGCCCCAAGCGATTAGAAACAGCAGCAGCACATAAACAATGGCAATGGTGCCAACTAACACGGTCAAGTTCATTAGTGTTCTCTTTTTTTAATTCTATTTTGCGGTAAATAACGAATGAAATCCAGCCGAATTAAAATTACAACCAATTAAAAAATAAGGATATTTAATTACTAGACCAAGGTCTAATAGAGAAATAACCCCTTCCCAATCCATACTCAGCTTACGCATTATTAGATAAGGGAAGCCAAATGAGCACGCAGTCTCTCTATAAAGTACCAAGTGAAATCGCTGCAAACGCACTTGTAAACGATGAACAATATAAAAAAATGTATCAGGAGTCGATTGTAAACCCTGAAGGTTTCTGGAGAGAACACGGTAACCGTATCGACTGGATCAAACCTTTTACTAAGGTAAAGAAAACCTCATTCGATGACCACAATCTATTTATCAAGTGGTTCTATGACGGCACGCTCAATGCCTCTGCTAACTGTTTAGACAGGCACCTTGAAAACAATGCCGATAAATTAGCAATTATCTGGGAAGGTGATGACGCTAAAGATCAGCGCACTCTAACTTACGGCCAGCTTCACGCCGAAGTTTGTAAATTCGCTAATGCACTTCGTAGCCAGGGTGTACGTCGAGGCGATGTTGTGACTGTTTACATGCCTATGGTGCCAGAGGCCGCAGTCGCCATGCTTGCATGTGCCCGAATTGGTGCAATTCATTCGGTTGTATTTGGTGGCTTCTCACCGGACTCTATTGCTTCTCGCGTTATCGATGGCAACTCAAAAGTCGTCATCACTGCCGATGAAGGCGTTCGTGCCGGCCGTATCATTCCTCTAAAAGCCAATATTGATGAAGCCCTTTCTCACCCTGATGTCAATTGCGTCGAAAAAGTGATCGTGATGAAACGCACAGGCGGTGATATTAACTGGGTAGAAGGTCGTGATATCTGGTGGGGATCTTTAATGGAGACCGCATCTGAGCATTGCATTCCTGAAGAGATGGGTGCCGAAGATCCGCTATTCTTACTCTATACCTCGGGCTCCACCGGTAATCCTAAAGGTGTGCTGCACACTACAGGTGGTTACATGGTTTATGCGGCCATGACTCACGAGTACGTATTCGACTATAAAGAAAATGAAGTCTATTGGTGTACGGCTGATGTTGGCTGGATCACAGGCCACTCTTATATGGTCTACGGACCACTCGCCAATGGCGCGACAGTGCTTATTCACGAAGGTGTACCAAACTATCCAACCCCTGCACGCTTAGGTGAGATGGTTGACCGTCATAAAGTAAACATTCTATATACGGCTCCAACCCTTATTCGCGCACTCATGGCTGAAGGCAAAGAACAATTCGAAGGGTTTGACGGTAGTTCGTTACGTATTATGGGATCTGTCGGTGAGCCGATTAACCCAGAGGCTTGGCGCTGGTATAACGATGTTATTGGCCATGAAAAATGCCCAATCGTAGATACTTGGTGGCAGACTGAAACTGGCGGCATCTTGATCAGCCCGCTACCAGGTGCCACAGATACCAAACCTGGATCCGCGACTCGCCCATTCTTTGGCGTACAGCCGGCTCTTGTCGATAATATAGGTAATATCGTCGAAGGAGCTAACGAAGGTAACTTAGTTATCTTAGACTCTTGGCCTGGACAGATGCGTACGGTATTCGGCGACCACGACAGATTCGTACTCACCTACTTTAAAACCTTCAGAGGCATGTACTTTACAGGTGATGGCGCTAGGCGTGATGAAGATGGTTACTACTGGATCACCGGCCGTGTGGATGATGTGATTAATGTGTCGGGGCACCGCTTAGGTACTGCAGAAGTAGAAAGCGCATTGGTCGCCCATGAACTCGTTGCCGAAGCCGCTGTAGTAGGTTACCCCCATGACATTAAGGGCCAAGGTATTTACGCCTATGTCACCTTAACTAAAGGCTCGGTTGAAACAGAGGAGCTTCGTCAAGAACTGAGACAGTGGGTTCGTAAAGAGATTGGCGCACTGGCAACGCCAGATCTTATCCAATGGGCTGGCGGCTTACCTAAGACACGTTCAGGTAAGATCATGCGTCGCTTCCTGCGTAAGATTGCCGCAAACGAGGTCACTAACCTAGGTGACTCATCGACTCTCGCAGATCCAGCGGTAATCGATACCTTGATTGAGACTCGCCTTAATCGCAGCGAATAGTTAATTTTCATCAAGTAAAATATCTATTGTTTGACCTCCCCTAGCCCCTCTATGAGGGGCTTTTTTTGTCCCATTTTTCCATCAATATATACAAAAACAATATTAGCCAATATTTTACTTATCCCATGCCAGCAAATATGGGATCATCCCAAGCATAAACTCGTATTCAATTAGGTTCGTTTAGTGCAACTGAGAGATTATCAGCAGCAATCCGTTGACGCCGCCATCAACCATTTCAAATCTAGTTCTGACTCAGCTTTACTAGTGCTGCCAACCGGAGCAGGTAAGAGCATTGTCATTGCCGAGTTAGCTCGAATAGCCAAGGGGCGAGTACTCATTCTCACCCACGTTAAGGAACTCGTTGCTCAAAATGCCGAGAAAGTCGGTTTACTGACCACTAAAGCAAAGATCTATTCGGCTGGATTAAAGCAAAAATCAACTGCCGGTAAGACCGTTGTCGCCAGTATCCAATCAGCAGTGAAACAACCAACTCAATTTGATGAGCCTTACAGCTTGGTCATTATCGATGAATGCCATCGCGTTAGCCCAGATAAAGACAGCCAATATCAGCAACTGTTAACTCATTTAAAGTCTAAAAATAGTCGCATTAGATTACTGGGGTTAACAGCGACCCCCTATCGTTTAGATTTGGGTTGGATTTATCGTCATCACTATCACGGCAAGATTGGCAATACTGAAAAACCCGTATTTGAAAAATGTATCTTCGAACTGCCTATGCGTCCACTCATCAAGAGAGGTTTCTTAAGCCAGCCAAAAATGTTTGATGGGCTCAGTGCGCAATACGACTTTAGTGAGTTAACGGCCTCGCCAACTGGTGAATACAATGAAAAAGAAGTGAACTCAATACTCAATCATTGTGGCCGAGCAACAACGGCTATCGTTAAACAATTAATTGCACTAGGAGCACACCGTCAGGGGATCATTATTTTCGCGGCAACGGTCAAACACGCCGAAGAAATTGTAGCTAAGCTTGAAGGTGAAACTGTTGCACTGATCACCGCGAAGACATCACGAGAAGATAGGGACTCGTTAATCGGCGCGTTCAAAGCAAAGAAGATCAAGTACCTCGTCAATGTTGCAGTATTAACAACAGGCTTTGATGCCCCCCACGTTGATCTTATTGCTATATTGCGCCCTACCGCCTCTGTTAGCCTTTTTCAACAAATGGTTGGCCGAGGGCTCAGAATCGATAAAAATAAAGATGAGTGCCTTGTCATTGATTATGCGGCCAATGGATACGACCTATTTTATCCTGAAGTCGGACAACCTAAACCCAATAGCAAATGCAAACCTGTACAGGTTCATTGTCCGGTATGCGATTTTGCCAATATCTTTTGGGGCTTAACCGATAATGATGGCGACATTATTGAACATTTTGGCCGCAGGTGTCAGGCGCTAATAGAAAGAGAGGGACGTAAACAGCAATGCGATTTTCGATTCCGCTCTAAGTCTTGTCCAAACTGCGGGGAAGAAAATGATATTGCAGCTAAAGTCTGCCAACATTGTCAGTTCGTTTTAGTCGATCCAGATAAAAGGCTTAAAGAAGTTCTGCAGCAAAAACATCACCACCTGTTTAAATGCCAAAGCATGGTTCTAGAACCGCAAGAAGAACGCTTAGTGGTCCGCTATATTGACCTCGATGGTAATGACTTCTGCCGTTACTTTAAAATGCAAACTCCGGCACAGATCCGAGCAGTATTTGCGTTGTTTATTTTCCCTCATAGCCGAACGCCAGGTATAAAACATAAAAAATACCAAACACCACAGCAACTAGCTGATGATGCAAACTTGTTTAGAAAGCCTGATCTGCTATTACTCAAAAAAGGCAAAAAAGGCTGGGAGCTGATGGAAACAATTTTTGATTACAAAGGCCGATATCAAACCGAGAAAACACATTTCGAGTAAAAATCAGTAAATCGATTAACACGAATTTAAATATCGATTAGAACAATTGCAATCGCTATGATATAAAGTGTTCAAGCTAAAACTGAGGAAGCTATCATGTTTGTTGTAATTTTCGGTCGTCCAGGTTGTCCTTATTGTGTTCGTGCTGTACAAGTTGCCGAGCAACTCACAGAAAAGCGCGATGATTTTAAATTTAAGTACGTAGACATTCATGCTGAAGGGATCAGTAAAGCTGATCTAGAAAAAACAGTAGGTAAGCCAGTTGAAACTGTGCCACAAATCTTTGTTGATCAAGTACACGTTGGTGGTTGTACTGAGTTTGTACAATACGTAAGTGACAACGAATTAATGCCAGCTGCATAAGTAAAATGTTCAGATCATCATAAAAAAGGAGGCCAAGGCCTCCTTTTTTGCGTTAGATAGACTAAAGCACGTACTTCATTGAAAATATCACTCGATTTAACTCACCATCCATACCGTTCTCTTTGGTGTTCTTCGCATACATATACTCTAAGCCTACCGTCAATGGCTTAACAGGCGAATAAAGTAAGTTAATGTAGCCAGAGTAAGAATCTTTATTCACATTATTGCCAATTAAGTCAATGTTGTTCTCAGCCTTGAAACCAGAACCAGTGATGCTCGTTCTCCATTTATCGCTCCACCAATGGCGATATGAGATATAGCCACCGTATGACTCAATCGTTTCAATGTCACCACTAGCATTCAATACACCAGCATTAACATAGTTAAGCGCCATATATCGCCCTAACCCTTCACCATAGGTCGCAGACATCTTAATATCATCTTGGCCCACTGGAATGACACCAGTAAAGCTCACACCATAACCAAACTCTGATGAATCGATAGGGTTAGCAGTATCTTTATCCTTTTCAACATTTAACTGACGCGCAATACCTGCAAACGTGAAGGCCATGCCGCCCTCAGTCTTCATGTTATAGCGTGCGACAAAATCAGGCACCATACCACTACCACTAGTAATACGACTACCCGAAATATCTCGATAACCATTCACTGTCGTTTCAGGATTCTCAGCTGAGAACTGGAAGCCACCGTTGGTGTATCGCACCATGGTTTGACGCACAAATGGTGTACCTTCAGCCGCACCAACAAAATCTAAGTTCTCAGGTAATGCACCAGGGTTTTGGAAAGTGGTCCACATTTGACCTGCGGCCCAATTATCAAAACTTACAAATGCTTGTCGAATACGTGGGGAGTAACTATTTGATACGCGCTCATTACCGTCGGTATGAGTCATAAAATCCAGTTCAATAAAACCAGTGAGCTTATGTCCATCTAGATCAGTGGAAGTTTTAAAGTTAAAGCGCGATTCTCTTGCGTGAAAATCGACAACCTGCTTACCGTTGCTTGGATCACCGTATATCGTACCAGGTACATAAAACTGTCGTGATAAACTGCCAGAATCTGGTGCACCGTTGCTATAGTCACTAAACATTACATCGGCCTTCACATAACCACCAAACTTAAACTCGGTATCAGCCTGAGCACTAAAACTCACCGCGGCAATTGTTGCTGCGGCTAAAACTGTTAACTTTGTATGTTTCATTCCCTTTCTCCCAGATATTTTTATTATCCATACAAAATATGACCGAAGTAACAATTCGACAACATTAGCAATAGGTCTATCAGACCAAGGTAGAACACCAAATGCTAATTAATCATATCCGTATTTAACGATTAAAATATTAGTAAAGAAATATGCAAAGTGTTAATTTTGTTTCAGTTTATCGCTGCTGACAATAATCTAATTGAACAATTACCAGCGCAAAAAAAGTCTAAAGCAAACAGTTAAATACATTTAAAAACAGTCGCTTGCGACACTGTGGACTCCAAAAAGCTTTCTTTTGAAACAGTACTGAAATCTTAGTGTCACACTAAAAAATATTTAAAATAGTGACCTAAAATCAACTTATAGTTAGACAGTTTCATTCCAATACAAGGGTCTACTGTTGAAATCCATCGACCTTGAGCCAATTACATTTAAGTCGAATCCATGCACGATGAATATCCCTATGCACTACTTTAATATGGCTCATATCATGACTATCCATGCTTAACTAAGCTATTTCACAGTACTACAAAGTGATAAATGAATTAAATTCATAAACCGCAGCACTCTGACAAAACCGATCGAGATAAAAAAAGTCAGTAAACTTGAAACTGTTTGAGTTGTTTGAGTTGTTTGAGAAAGTAAAACTGGGAATGAGCGAGAAGTGGTGGGTCGTGAAGGATTCGAACCTTCGACCAATGTGCTAATTAACAGCAAAGCCAACTGCATGATCTATAACAAACGCGACTGAACTTACTAACTAGTTTTGATTAGCTGGATAGTTTTTTGAGCTGTTTGAGGAAGTAAAACTGGGAATGAGCGAGAAGTGGTGGGCTGTGAAGGATTCGAACCTTCGACCAATTGGTTAAAAGCCAACTGCTCTACCGACTGAGCTAACAGCCCCTCTGGGTATTGCGTCTCTGAATTCATCTGCTTTGCAGCAAACCCACTTTCAGAAAAGTGGTGGGCTGTGAAGGATTCGAACCTTCGACCAATTGGTTAAAAGCCAACTGCTCTACCGACTGAGCTAACAGCCCTCTGGGTATTGCGTCTCTGAATTCATCTGCTTTGCAAGCAAATCCACTCTCAGAAAAGTGGTGGGCTGTGAAGGATTCGAACCTTCGACCAATTGGTTAAAAGCCAACTGCTCTACCGACTGAGCTAACAGCCCCTCTGGGTATTGCGTCTCTGAATTCATCTGCTTTGCAGCAAACCCACTTTCAGAAAAGTGGTGGGCTGTGAAGGATTCGAACCTTCGACCAATTGGTTAAAAGCCAACTGCTCTACCGACTGAGCTAACAGCCCCTCTGGGTATTGCGTCTCTGAATTCATCTGCTTTTCAAGCAAATCCACTTTCAGAAAAGTGGTGGGCTGTGAAGGATTCGAACCTTCGACCAATTGGTTAAAAGCCAACTGCTCTACCGACTGAGCTAACAGCCCTCTGGGTATTGCGTCTCTGAATTCATCTGCTTTGCAGCAAACCCACTTTCAGAAAAGTGGTGGGCTGTGAAGGATTCGAACCTTCGACCAATTGGTTAAAAGCCAACTGCTCTACCGACTGAGCTAACAGCCCTCTGGGTATTGCGTCTCTGAATTCATCTGCTTTGCAAGCAAATCCACTCTCAGAAAAGTGGTGGGCTGTGAAGGATTCGAACCTTCGACCAATTGGTTAAAAGCCAACTGCTCTACCGACTGAGCTAACAGCCCCTCTGGGTATTGCGTCTCTGAATTCATCTGCTTTGCAGCAAACCCACTTTCAGAAAAGTGGTGGGCTGTGAAGGATTCGAACCTTCGACCAATTGGTTAAAAGCCAACTGCTCTACCGACTGAGCTAACAGCCCCTCTGGGTATTGCGTCTCTGAATTCATCTGCTTTGCAAGCAAATCCACTCTCAGAAAAGTGGTGGGCTGTGAAGGATTCGAACCTTCGACCAATTGGTTAAAAGCCAACTGCTCTACCGACTGAGCTAACAGCCCCTCTGGGTATTGCGTCTCTGAATTCATCTGCTTTGCAGCAAACCCACTTTCAGAAAAGTGGTGGGCTGTGAAGGATTCGAACCTTCGACCAATTGGTTAAAAGCCAACTGCTCTACCGACTGAGCTAACAGCCCCTCTGGGTATTGCGTCTCTGAATTCATCTGCTTTTCAAGCATATCCACTTTCAGAAAAGTGGTGGGCTGTGAAGGATTCGAACCTTCGACCAATTGGTTAAAAGCCAACTGCTCTACCGACTGAGCTAACAGCCCCTCTGGGTATTGCGTCTCTGAATTCATCTGCTTTGCAAGCAAATCCACTCTCAGAAAAGTGGTGGGCTGTGAAGGATTCGAACCTTCGACCAATTGGTTAAAAGCCAACTGCTCTACCGACTGAGCTAACAGCCCATCTAGTATTACTGATATCTTTACTCACCAGTCAGAATTACTAACTTTATGATTTAAGATACCCCCGAGTGACTGTGTCTCTCTGAGGGCGCCTATAATACCTTTTTCATCTTCGCATGCAAGCGCAAATTTACCATTTCACCGCGTTTGTCTGAAAAACAATCTAAGAGATTGTTTTATGAATAAATCAGCATCAAAGTGATGAAAGTTGCTGCAACGCAATTCGGGCTGCAGCGCTGTTCGCATATTCCTGAGTGACTTTTTGATAATAAGCTTTAGCTTTAGCTTTATCTCCCGTCTTTTCTGCAATCATACCCAGTTTGACTAAGCTTTCGCCACGCTTGCTCGAATCGGTGTATTTTTCAACAACAGTAGTAAAAGCTTTAGAGGCTCCGTCAAACTCACTCTTATTATAAAGTAGCTGACCTAACCAATAATTAGCATTAGGTGCGTAGCTAGAATTTGGGTAACGCTGGATAAATTGTGCAAAAGCAGGAATAGCAGCTTCGTACTTTTTCTCTTTCAACACTAAATTGACCGCTTGCTCATAGCTTGCAGTTTCACCTAGGCTTGAAGATACAGAAGGTGTGCTACTAGTCGTATCAACTACGACTGCATTGGCAGGCTTTGAAGAGAGGTTAGCTATGTCTTCATATAATTGGCGCTGTCTTTGTAACATCTGCTCAATTTGATATGACTGCTGTTCACTTAGTCCGCGTAAATCTAGAACTTCTTGCTGCAATGTTTCTAAACGCTGCTGCATTTGAAATTCGCTTTGTTGCTTAGCTTTAATAACTCGCTCTAAACGAGCAACTCTATCGTCTGTAGAGCCACCAGCAATATCCTCAACAGGAGCAGGTGCTGCGTAAGCAGAACCTGCAACTAGGATAATTGCCGCTGATAAAACGGCGTGTTTCATAAGGTAAACCTTTTACCAGTGCTATTAATAAACGAGTACTGCACGACGGTTTTTAGCAAAACCATCATCTGAGCGAGAAAAATCCAGTGGTTTCTCTTCACCATAACTCACGATGCTCATTTGGCTTGGTTGAACACCCATGCCTTGTAGGTATTTTGCAACGGCTTTCGCGCGGCGCTCACCTAGTGCAATATTATATTCTGGTGTACCACGCTCATCAGCATGACCTTCAATCATCACTCGAACATTTGGGTGCTCAACAAGATAGTCACCATGAGCATCCAAAATCTCAGCGAACTGTTGAGAAACCGAGCTACGATCAAAATCAAAATAGATGATGTGTTCTTTTCTCAACTCTTGATACTTAAGGCGTTGCTGCTCCTGTGGAGTCAATACAGGTGCAACACCTCCTGTTTCAACGCCATTGTTAGCATATTCACTCGATGAAGACGACTCAGTAGAGCTCGTTGCATCCGTTTCAGACTCAGAAGTTGAGCTACAGGCGCTGATAGCCATAATAGGAAGTACGACTAACATGGCTTTAAATAGCTTATTCAGATCCATTTTTTAAATCCTTAATCTTTATAGTTAGAGAAATGGTGACCAAGATGGTGATTTAACTTCACCCTGCCCAGCTGGCAGTCTTGCTTTAAAACGTCCATCCATAGAAACCGCAGCTAATACCTGCTTCCCTTGGTATGTTGTTCCATAAATAACCATGGTGCCATTTGGCGCCACGCTTGGAGATTCATCTAATCGCGTACTGGTCAGGACTTGCATGAAACGAGTCTCAAGATCCATGCGAGCGATATTAAATTTACCATTGATGCGATTAACAAAAATAATACTGCGTCCATCAGGCGAAATTGAACCTCCTAGGTTCCATTCACCTTCAAACGTTAAACGAGAAATTTTTCCCGAATCCAGGAAGACGCGATATAACTGTGGCCGCCCACCACGCTCAGAGGTAATAAGCAGTGACTTTCCGTCAGGGAACCAAGACGGCTCAGTGTCGATAGCGTAATGATTCGTCACTCGCTTAATCGCCTTAGTCGCAATATCCACTACATATACTTCAGGCTGACCGTCCTTCGAAAGTGTTACCGCCAACTTCTTACCGTCCGGTGAAAATACCGGCGCACCATTAATACCATCGAAGCTGGTTATCTTAGTGCGTTGCTGAGTATAGATGTTCTGTACAAACACCTCCGCTTTACGGTTCTCAAAGCTAACATAAGCTAGGCTCTGTCCGTCTGGAGACCAAGATGGTGACATCAATGGCTCTGGGGAGCGTAACAACATCTGCTCGTTATAACCATCATAATCGGCAATCATCAGTTTATAAGGAGATTTTTCACCGTGATTAACCACAACGTAAGCAACGCGAGTCAAGAATGCCCCACGAATACCCGTCAGCTTCTCATACACTACATCACTGATCCGGTGACCGTACTGACGAAACTGCGCCGCACTGATCACTGTTTCACGACTATCAATCACTAAATCTTTAGTCGACATAGAATCAGATTGAAGCTGGGCTTTAACTAAGTCGATGAGCTCAAAACTCACTAAATACTTATCGCCACCATAAGGCTTAATCGAACCCATAACCACAGCCTCTGCTGGCTGCGCCATCCAAGCCGATGCATTAAACTGTGCCAAAGTGCTTATACCGCGTTGTGGCAGGCTTAACTCATCGGCTGGGCTAAACGTGCCACTTCGCGCTAAGTCTGACATCACCACATCGGAGATCTGCGATGGCATAGGACCAGTGCCTTGCCAAACAAATGGGATAACCGCGATGGGTCTCGCTGCATCAACCCCTTCGGTAATAATAATATCCAATGCGGCCTTTACTGGCATGCTGCAGATAAGCAGACTTGTCAGTAACCATTTTCCCAAATTTTTCATGAGACTCCTTTAATCAAACTCAGGTTGAACTGTTAAATTGATTTCTTTTAGCTTGTTATAAACGTCTGGTTCGCTCGATACCGGTAACCTGCCCGCTTTATTAATCGCAGCTTTAGTCGCACGGCAAACTACGCTATCACCATCGAGTGTTTGGCTCGCTGTCACAAATCCATCATTAGCTAAACGAATGAATACCCGGCAACTCTTACCGCGCATAGATTCATCAACCACTAAGTTACGCTGAATGGTTGCTCGGATCATAGAGGTATAACGCTGCACTTCAGTCATGACTTGCTTATTACGAGTCTGAGAAAGTGCCGCTTGCTCGGCAGCCAGTGCATCTTGCATCATCTGCTCTTGCTCACGCCGGGCTTGTTCTTCCGCTTTGCGCTTACGTTCGGCTTCAGCTTTACGTTTTCGTTCATCTTCGGCTTTTTTAGCTGCCGCTTCTTCAGCTTTACGTTTATCTGCCGCTTTTTTCGCCGCTTCCTCAGAGGCTTTACGCTCAGCTTCTTTTTGCTTACGCTCAGCTTCAGCCTTAGCCGCTTTCTCATTTTCCTGTTTCTGTTTTAGCTGTGCAGCTTTCGCCGCGTCGGCTGCATTTTTTGTTTCAATCTCTTTTTGCTTGCGCTCTTGTTCAAGTCGCTTAATTTGGGCCTGTTCTCGTTCTCGCTCTTTGCGAGCTTCACGAACTTTTCTATCCGCATCGTCTTGACGGGCCTTTTCTTTACGTTCAGCCTCTCGCTTTTCAGCTTTTAACTTTTCAACGTGCTCAGCAACCCGCTTTTGGTCTACAACCACAGCCTGAACCGCTGGCGCACTCGCCTGTGGCTGCGGTTTCGGCTTATCTGAAAAGTCGACACCTAAGGCAAGAATAACTATCACGCCAATATGAATCCCAGCTGAAATCACAACGGGTAAGGTTAAATCAGATTTAGCCGCCACTTATTTATCCTCCGGCGAATCTGTCATTAATCCCACCGAAGGTACCCCAGCACCTTGCAAGGTCACCATCAATTGAATCACCTTTTCATAGGGAATTGAGCGATCGGCTTTAACAACAACTGGACGTTCTGGCTCTAATAGAATAATCGCCCCCACACGCACAGCAACTTCATCTAAGTCTAAAACGTCTTTGCTGCTTGAGCTGCCCACATCTAAGTAATACTCCCCCATGGCATCGATTGATGCCACAACGGGAGGCTTGCTATCTGCAGGTAAAGACTCTGCTTTACCTTGAGGTAAATCGACCTTAACGCCTTGGGTCACAATAGGTGCTGTCACCATAAAAATAATCAGCAGTACCAACATCACATCGATATAGGGCACCACGTTTATTTCAGCAACCGGACGACGGCGCTTCCTTTGGTAGCCTTGATGCATTATGCCTGTTCCTTCTCGCTGTATGCTTGGCGATGCAAAATGCTAGAGAACTCTTCCATAAAGTTGGCATAAGACATTTCAACCTTTTCTACTTGAGTTGAGAAACGGTTATAAGCAATGACCGCTGGGATCGCTGCAAATAAGCCCATCGCCGTTGCGATCAAGGCTTCAGCAATACCTGGAGCGACCATAGCAAGTGTGGCGTTTTCAACCGCGCCCAGTGCGATAAAGGAGTTCATGATCCCCCATACCGTACCAAACAAACCAATATAAGGGCTGGTAGAACCAATAGTTGCCAATAAAGGCAGGTGAGTTTCAAGCTTTTCTAATTCACGAGATAGCGATACGCGCATTGCACGATAACTGCCATCCATCACAGCTTCTGGTACGCGGCCATTTAACTTACTTAAACGAGCATACTCTTTAAAGCCAGTAACAAATAAAGATGACAAGCCTGAGTTACTGTCTTGTCTTGCCGACAACTCCTGATAAAGCTTGTTCAAGTCGACACCTGACCAAAACTTATCTTCAAACTTTAGCGCTTCTTTCTTTGCTGCATTTAATAACCTTCGGCGCTGAATAATCACCGCCCAAGAGGCGATCGACAAGCCTAACAATGTAAGCATGACTAATTTAACTAGTAGGCTTGCCTGTAAAAATAATCCAATAAAAGAAATATCAGCTTCCACCTTTGAACTCCTGCGCAATATGTTGGGGAATGGCTTTGGGTCTCATACGTGACAGTGCAACACAGGCAACAACAATGTTAGCCTCACAATACACCACACCTTGCTCGTCAATTAGGCGTTGTTCAAACACCATTGATGCTTTCTTAAGTTGTATGACCTTCGTTTCTACAATAAGGTTCTGCTCAAAGCGTGCAGCCTTACAAAAATCTAATTCTGCACTTTTAACTACAAACGCAGTGTCCTCTGCTAATAAGGCTGTTTGACTGACCTGCATAGCGCGAAGCCACTCGGTCCGAGCCCGCTCAAAAAACTTAAGGTAATTTGAGTGGTAAACGACACCACCAGCATCCGTATCTTCATAGTAAACCGAAATAGGCCAACGAAACATAAACGATAATCGCCAATCGATGAGATAAAATAGAGGCCTACTATACCTAGCCAGTATGCAATTGTGAATCGACATATGTGATATGCCATGCGCTTCTTCATAAAATTTTGTTAATCAACTAAATCCTTGTTGCATAGGCGCCCTAGCAATGAGTACGCCGCGCTTAAAGCAAGCAGCACATTTTATTTCGCCCATAAAAAAGGAAGCCGAAGCTTCCTTTTCAAGAGATTTAAACTGCCTTATTTGGCTATTTTAGCTGGCACCTGAAGTCCAAAGTTATGCCAAAGGAAACTATAAATATCGGCAAACTCATCAATCTTCATTGAGGTCGGCTTACCTGCGCCATGGCCAGCCTTCGACTCAATACGCATAATTACCGGCGCATCACCTTGCTGTTTCTCTTGCATCAAGGCGCCAAACTTAAAGCTATGCAGTGGTACAACACGGTCGTCGTGGTCGGCTGTCATCACCATAGTCGCGGGGTAGGCTTGAGCTTTAAGGTTGTGGTATGGCGAATAAGCATAGAGTGCAGGGAATTGTTCGGCATTATCAGCACTGCCATATTCACTGGTCCAAGCCCATCCAATAGTGAACTTTTGGAAACGTAACATATCCAATACACCAACAGCAGGCAGTACCGCGGCAAATAGCTCTGGGCGCTGAGTCAATGTCGCGCCCATCAATAAGCCACCATTACTGCGACCATAGGCACCTAACTTAGAAGAGTTAGTATAATCTTGCTCTATTAAGTACTCTGCAGCAGCATAGTAATCATCAAATACGTTCTGCTTTTTATCGAACATACCCGCCTGATGCCAGCTTTCACCATATTCGGCTCCACCACGAAGATTAGGCACCGCATACACGCCGCCCATATCCATCCAAGCAATATTGGCAGGGCTAAAGCGTGGTGTCAGTGAAATAGCGAAACCACCATAGGCATACAGCAGCGTAGGGTTTTGGCCATCTTTTTTAATGCCTTTCTTATAAGAGATCATCATTGGCACTTTCGTGCCATCTTTGCTGCTATAAAAAACCTGCTCAGAAATATAATCACTTGGGTCGAAAGAGATGTCTGGTTTTGAATAAACGGTCGACTCACCAGTGTTAAAATCAAACTTGTAGGTCGTTTGAGGCTGAGTGTAGCTGTTGAAAACATAGTAGAAGTAATCTTTACTGCGCTTGCCGTAAGGGCCTGCAATCTTACCTTTACCTGGTAAAGTCACGTCTTGGCGCTTATCGCCATTCATATTGTAAACCGTTAGCTTGCCTAAAACGTCATGCAGATAACTCACCACAAAATGGTCGTTAATAATCTTTATGCTGCTGATCGGATCTTTTAGCTCTGGAATAATCGTTTTCCAATTATCTTTGGCGCTATTGTTTACATCGACCGCAATAACTTTACCGTTTGGCGCGTTATAGTCGGTTTTAAAGTAGAATATTGAATCATCGTTGCCGATAAACTGGTATTCAGCTTCAAGATCGGGGATCAACTCAACGACTTGAGCTTGTGGTTCAATAAGCGACTTATAAAAGAATCGGTTGCGACTATCGGTTCCTTGAGAGATATAAAGCAACAAGTAATCGCCCTTCTCTGACACCTCTATACCAAAACCCCAATCTTTATTCTGAGGTCTTTCATAGACTAAAGTATCTTCACTTTGACTTGTACCAATCTTGTGGAAGTAGACTTTTTGGTTAAAGTTAACGTCAGCAAGTGCGTTACCACCTTCTGGGGCATCATAACGGGCATAATAGACACCGTTGTTATCGCTGCTCCAAACTGCACTTGAAAACTTAATCCAATCCAGCTCATCGGTCAGCTTGTTACCCGTCGCGACATCAATAAAGTGCCATGCCTGCCAATCAGAACCCGATTTAGAGACACCATAAGCCAGTGTTTTACCGTCATCGCTTACAGATACACCAGATAAAGCAACGGTGCCGTCATCAGAAAAACGATTAGGATCTAGCGCAATTTTAGCCTGACCATCTGCAGCTGTTACATAAAGAACTGACTGCGCCTGTAATCCATCATTACGGTAATAAAATGTGTTATCACCCTTTTCAAACGGTGCAGAAATCTTCTCAAAATTCCAAAGCTCAGTAATACGATCAACAATCGCCTGCTTATTTTCGATATTAGCGAGATATTCGTGGCCCGCTTTCTGCTGTTCACTTACCCATTTTTTAGTTTTATCTGATTCAACTTCTAAATAGCGATAAGGGTCGGCAACCTGAACACCGTGTATCGTTTCAATAACACTGTCTTGACTTTTCGTAATGGTATTTGTTGTATTATCTTGTACTGGTTGTGACTGGCAACCCACTACAGCTATGCCTAAGCCTATAGCTAACAAGTGATTTTTAGTTAGTATCGAATGAATTCGCATTTTTTACCCCTGATAAACTGACTCTATTTAATGAGCCTTCTGTTCATGTAGTTAGGTTTTTGTAATTAGATAATCTTATTTTGTCCCTAACCCTTCTTCAATGCGCACTATACAAACTAAAAAAATACATCGCAAAGTTTGTTTTACTGTTGCTTTAAGCCTAACGCTCCAGCAACTGTTAATAATTTAGCAACATAGATGAATTAAATATCATGCGAAACTCCAGATGAAGTGTGACTAAACCCACACTATTCCTGGTATACGCAGCTTTTATCGACTAGTTCATCTTTATTCAATATTAGAAAAACTAATGATTAAGTCTAATAATTCTAGTTTGTCAGTTTGACTCGCTGACCCTATAATTCGTCTCGTTTTCAGGAAGTGTCTGCCTAGCAGATTCGGAAACAAAGAACTCTTAAACTTTGGTGGTTATCCACGGAAGTTATATCCCTGGTTCTTATGCTTGACTTCCTTCCTTCAATTTGTTGATTGCAATGATTTATTTTTGCGGCCCGCTTACTATGTAAGCGGGCTATTTTTTATCTGCAATCTGGCCATAGCCACAAATATCTTTAAGTTTTTCACATAAAAAAGCCCAGCAATTAAGCTAGGCTCTTTAAATATCTAAGTTCGGTTACAGCGGTTTACTTATCCTAATCACAACACGACGGTTTCGCGAACGCTCATCAATCGTTTGATTAGAAGCGACATGCCTTTTCTCGCCATGTCCCATGGTATGAATTCGATTTTGCCCAATGCCACTGGCTACAAAAAAATCCTTCACCGAATCGGCACGCTGCTCTGATACCTTTTGATTGATACTGCGACCACCATAACTATCTGTGTAAGCATCGATCAGCACCAAATCGACGTTCTGATCGTAGGCTAGATATTCTTGCACTCTTGCGATCTGCGACTTTGCATAACGTGTCAGTTCAGTTCCGCCAGATTCGTAGGTTAATACCGTGAACGCGATATCTTCAAACGAATAAGGTAATAACGAAGACAGGCACGACTTAAATTCAGAGTACTGACGCCTGAAATTCACCGCCGATAGTCCTACCGCGATTTTATTCGACTCGTTATACCAATCAGCATAGTAAAATGTCGGCTGCATACCACTTTCAAGCTCAGCCAGCATGGACCAAGCAGCATTACGCGGTACTTCTCCGCTAAAGTACTTTTGATAAGTCAGCTCAGTGATCTCTTTCGACAAAACTCCCGGACGCCAAGCGGGGGCCATACTCATCAATTTGGCTTGTGTCACCTGATCCGGTTTAACCCACATGTCTAGGCTAAAGTTCAGGTTATGGTCTTTGCCCGCGTAACTGGTAAATACCGCTTTGCCATAAGAGGGAATGTCGTGCTCAAGGCGACACATCACCGGATTATTCCCGCTCAGGCGCCACTGCGACTCTTCTAAAGAAGCGACATATTGCCTCAAATCTGCATTTACAGAAAAAGGTAGTAACAATAATGATGTTAAAATTAGCCCAAGCCGCATAAATTAAGTCTCTTAATTCGTATCACTACTCTCTATCGGCAAAGATTTATCTTTCTTTAGCCTATAAATCAATCAAACGCACATGACAGTGATTATCAGTTGCAGCATAATAGTCGCCTGCACACTTTTGGGAAATTTTAATGACTGACACTTTCGACCCTAATTTAATGAAAAACCGCTTTAGAGGGTATTTCCCAGTGGTCATTGATGTTGAAACCGCAGGTTTTAACGCTAAAACAGATGCGCTGCTAGAAATTGCAGTCAGCATGCTAAAGATGGACGATGAAGGTGTGCTTGCTCTAGATAAGACATTGCATTTCAATATTGAACCGTTTGAAGGTGCTAACCTTGAGCCAGAAGCATTAGCCTTTACGGGGATCGACCCCACCAGCCCTCTTCGCGGCGCTGTTAGCGAAAAAGAAGCTTTCTTAGAAATTTTTAAAGAAGTCAAAAAAGCGCAAAAAGCTGCGGGTTGTCACCGCAGTATTATTGTTGCTCACAACGCGGCATTCGATCACGGCTTTGTTACCCAAGCGATCGAACGTAATGCACTAAAGCGTACTCCTTTCCACCCCTTTGCCACATTTGACACCGCAGCGCTTGCGGGCTTAGCCATAGGTCATACTGTACTCGCAAAGGCCTGCGCGATGGCTGGGATCCCTTTCGATAACCGTGAAGCCCACTCAGCACTTTATGACACCGAGCGCACGGCTGAGCTATTTTGCTTAATCGTCAACCGCTGGAAGGCCCTAGGTGGTTGGCCTTTTATTGCTGATGAAACAGAAGAGGCTGACACCAACTCCTCTGAAGAAAAAGCTGAGGACTACACTAAAAATTAGTCACTCGAGAGTGAATCACAAGAACAAAAAAGCTGCGATAATCGCAGCTTTTTTCATGCTTAAACATGTCCCGTCCTGAGATAAGTTGACACATTGGAGACTTATCTATGAAACCTTCAGGTTCTATCAGCAATAAACGTACTCAGCGTGATTACACATTAGGCTTTAAATTAGCCGTCGTCAGCCAAGTAGAAAAAGGCGAGCTGACCTATAAGCAAGCTCAAGACCACTATGGTATCCAAGGAAGAAGTACCGTCCTTACATGGTTACGAAAGCATGGTAGATTAGACTGGTCCCAGCCTATTGAGCACTCTCCTATGTCTAAATCTAAAGAAACGCCAGCCCAGAAAATTAAGCGATTGGAGAAGCAAGTCTCTAATCTAGAAATGAAAAACATGATTTATGGCGATATGGTCGAGTTGCTTAAAAACGAATACGGCATCGATTTAGAAAAAAAGTACTTAGCCGAACGCTCTGGTTCGCCAAAGTAAAAGGCACCATAAAGTTAGCCACAGCGAGTCGGCAGTTCAACTTATCTAGACAAGCAATTTATCAATGGAAACAACGCAGAACGGCAAAAGCTGAAACGCTTAAACCTGTGATGAAGATGGTCATGTATTGGCGCCAGTTTATGCCTAGAGTGGGGACGCGCAAGCTCTACCAGCTCATCAAGCCACAACTGATAGAACAAGGGATAAAGCTCGGTAGAGATGGGTTATTTCAGTATTTGAAGCAACAAAATATGCTGGTAAAACCCAGAAAAAATTACACTAAAACGACCAATAGCCATCACTGGCTAAGAAAGTATCCCAACTTACTAAAAGACAGAGCGGTCAAGCGTGTTGAAGAGGTGCTCGTTAGCGATATCACCTACGTGAAATCAGATGAGGGGACGCACTATTTGTCTCTGGTAACAGATGCGTACTCAAGAAAGATAATGGGATATGAGTTAAGCCATGAAATGAAAGCTTGTGACGTGGTCAAAGCATTGAATATGATGATAAAGAATCGTCAGACAACAGGCGATGCCATTCACCACTCAGATAGAGGGATGCAGTACTGTTCAGCTGAGTACCAGGAGACGTTAGCGGCAAATGGTATTACTCCGTCCATGACAGATGGATATGACTGCTACCAAAATGCACTTGCAGAGCGGGTTAATGGGATTTTGAAGCACGAGTTTTTGCTTTATCGCTGCCGTACGATGAAGGAGCTCGATATGTTAATCAAAGAGTCGATAGAGACTTATAACCATTTAAGGCCGCATCTTAGTTTAGGGATGAAAACCCCTAATGAAGTACATAAAAAAGCCAGTCGGGAGTTCCAACTGGCTTAATAAAAACCGTCAACCTATTTTAGGACTAGACAACAACTTATAAATTCATTAGAAATTATAGTGAATCAGCATTGTCAGTTAGGTAAGAAGCAACACCTGCTGGGCTTGCGTCCATCCCTTTGTCACCCTTTTCCCAACCCGCTGGACATACGTCACCGTGCTCTTCGTGGAAGTGAAGTGCATCAACCATACGGATCATTTCATCAACGTTACGACCTAGTGGCAAGTCATTAACCACTTGGTGACGAACTTGACCTTCTTTGTCGATTAGGAAAGAACCACGGAATGCAACACCCGCTTCTGGATGCTCAACATCGTATGCTTTACAGATCTCATGCTTAACGTCAGCAACTAGCGTGTATTGAACTTGGCCAATACCGCCCTTGTCTACTGGCGTGTTACGCCATGCGTTGTGAGTGAACTGAGAATCGATTGAAACACCGATCACTTCAACGCCACGCTTCTTGAACTCATCCATGCGGTGATCAAAAGCAATCAGCTCTGATGGACACACGAAAGTGAAGTCAAGTGGGTAGAAGAATACTACGGCAGTCTTTCCTTTAATTGCTTCAGATAGGTTGAAGGTATCAACAATCTCACCATTACCTAGTACCGCAGCTGCAGTAAAATCAGGGGCCGGACGGCCGACTAATACGCTCATTTTATTTCTCCATCTATGGATTGCTAAAAACGCTGTTTCGTTTTAAATCTAAAGGCATTATAGGCAGTGTTTTTCTTTGCACAAGCAATTTGAAAACAATATCAGTTTTTTTAATAAACATTCGATTAACCGACCACCACCCTAACTACAACACCAAAGCTTCACATTGCCGTTCACACTTTGTTTTCATGTTTAGCCACAGCTAATTCACAAATCAAATTGAATTCAAGATATAGCCTTCCGGTGCTGGACATCTGGGGGCTTAACAGGCAAAAATGGCTGATACTTCAAATATAAGAAATAGATTAATCATATTATGAATGCTGTTGTCATCGCTGTATGCCTAATGTTAGGCCTCAGCTTAGCTAGAGTTAATATCGTCGTTGCACTCACAATCTCTGCATTAGTTGCAGGACTGGTAGGAGGCATGGATCTGCATCAAACCGTCGCAGCTTTTAATACAGGTCTTGGTGGCGGCGCACAAATAGCCTTAAGCTACGCGCTACTTGGTGCTTTTGCCGTTGCCTTGTCGCATTCAGGTCTTACTACGGTAATTTCGAATAAGGTTATTAGTTTATTAGGCAAAGAGCAGAATAGCACCAACAACAAACGAGTTCGTTGGGTGCTACTTTTAACGATTCTTGCTATGGCTATCTCCTCACAGAATATCTTACCGATCCACATAGCATTCATTCCGATTTTGATCCCACCGTTACTGCATGTCATGTCTAAACTAAAAATGGATCGTCGTTTAGTGGCCTGCGTGCTCACTTTCGGTTTAGTCACCACTTACATGGTATTACCTATCGGCTTTGGCGGAATTTTTCTTTACGATATTCTGTTATCCAACCTAACTAACAATGACCTGCAGGCCGTAAAGGCTCAAGTCGCTCCAGCCATGATAATCCCAGCTCTAGGCATGGTGTTTGGTTTATTAGTTGCTATCTTTATCAGCTACCGTAAGCCTCGTGAATATCAAGAAGAGCAAATTTTAGCCGCCGAACCCGAAGAGGGCATAAACCCACGCAACATTGGCATTGCAGCCATCGCCGTTGTTGCGACATTAGTTGTACAGCTATATACAGGTTCAATGATTTTCGGCGCTTTGATGGGCTTTATCGTTTTCAGTTTTTCAGGCGCACTTAAACATGTTGCCGATCAAGATATCTTCAACCAAGGCGTACGCATGATGGCCAATATTGGCTTTATCATGATCTCTGCCGCGGGTTTTGCTGCCGTTATTAAGGGAACGGGTGATGTTGCGAGCTTAGTTGAGATTATGAATACGGCGATTGGGGATAATAAAGCCTTAGCTGCGTTCTTGATGTTACTCGTTGGCTTACTTATCACCATGGGGATTGGTTCATCGTTTTCGACCATACCAATTATTGCCGCAATCTATGTGCCTTTAGCAATGAGCTTTGGCTTTTCAGTTGAAGCAACCATTGCCCTCGTCGGTACAGCTGCTGCGCTAGGAGATGCCGGTTCGCCAGCATCAGAGTCAACTTTAGGGCCTACAGCGGGTCTTAATGCCGATGGACAGCACGACCATATGAAAGACAGTGTTATCCCAACCTTCATTCACTACAATATTCCATTATTAGTGTTTGGCTGGATTGCCGCTATGGTGCTCTAGATTCTAGAAAAATGAAAACAAAAAAGGAGCCATTTGGCTCCTTTTTTACAATAGAATTTAGACTAATACCAATCAATAAAAAGGTTATTTAGTACCAAAAATCTTATCACCCGCATCACCAAGACCTGGCAGGATATAACCTTGCTCATTTAGGCAGTCATCGATTGACGCAGTATAAAGCTCGATATCTGGATGAGCTTTCTCTAGAGCAGCAACACCTTCTGGAGCCGCTACAAGCACAAGTGCTTTAATAGCAGTACAACCGCGCTCTTTTAGTAGGTCGATAGTTGAAATCATCGAGCCGCCAGTCGCAAGCATTGGATCTACAACCAAGGCAATACGTGAAGGCATGTCACTGGCTAGCTTTTCAAAGTAAGGCACTGGCTCAAGTGTCTCTTCGTCACGGTAAATACCCACAACAGAGATACGCGCACTTGGTACGTGCTCAAGAACGCCATCCATCATGCCAAGACCCGCACGTAAGATTGGTACTACTGTTACCTTCTTACCTTTGATCTGTTCAATTTCAACAGGACCATTCCAACCATCAATCGTTACCTTTTCAGTTTCAAAGTCAGCCGTCGCTTCATAAGTCAGTAAACTGCCCACTTCTGCCGCTAATTCGCGAAAACGTTTGGTACTGATGTTACCTTCGCGCATTAATCCAATTTTATGACGGACTAAAGGATGTTTAACTTCAACGA
This sequence comes from Shewanella pealeana ATCC 700345, assembly GCF_000018285.1. Taxonomy (NCBI): domain Bacteria; kingdom Pseudomonadati; phylum Pseudomonadota; class Gammaproteobacteria; order Alteromonadales; family Shewanellaceae; genus Shewanella; species Shewanella pealeana. The sequence continues at coordinate 3,136,208 of NC_009901.1, forward strand.
CTTTCATCTTGTTCTCCTGATTTTCTAACGTATTTTTTACGGTAAATTTTAACGATTTTAGTAGATTTGTTCATTTAGGAAAACTTAAAGTTTCAAAAAGACGGTAAATCGTGACCTCTGTCGCTAAGTTTATTGAAAAACTTAGCTTTCGAGCCTACTCACAAGCTGTTAGAATGGCGCCGCGTAAAATCCAATAATAATCTATACCCGTACCCGAGAGGATCTCCGTGAGCACTCCTACTACCCCACTAAGCTATAAAGATGCAGGCGTTGATATCGATGCCGGAAATGCACTAGTTAACAACATCAAGTCAGCAGTAAAACGTACCCGCCGTCCAGAAGTAATGGGCAATCTAGGTGGTTTTGGTGCACTTTGTGAGCTACCAACTAAGTATAAGCATCCAGTACTGGTTTCTGGTACTGATGGTGTCGGCACAAAACTACGCCTTGCTATCGACTATAAAAAACACGATAACGTTGGTGTTGATTTAGTTGCCATGTGTTCAAACGATCTAATCGTTTCAGGTGCAGAGCCACTGTTCTTCCTAGACTACTACGCGACAGGCAAACTTGATGTTGAAGTTGCGACCGCCGTTGTTAAAGGAATTGCTGAAGGCTGTGTGCAATCAGGCTGTGCATTAATCGGCGGTGAGACTGCTGAAATGCCTGGCATGTATGAAGGCGACGACTACGACCTAGCAGGTTTCTGCGTTGGTGTTGTAGAGAAAGAAGAGATCATCGATGGCACTAAGGTGCAAGACGGTGATGCCCTTATCGCACTCGCCTCAAGCGGTCCTCACTCAAATGGTTTCTCACTTATCCGTAAGGTATTAGAAGTGAGCAAGGCAGATCCAGCCCAAGAACTTGCTGGAAAGCCACTAATTGATCATTTGTTAGAACCTACAAAAATTTATGTAAAGTCATTGCTTAAATTGCTTGAACAGCATGATGTTCATGCTATGTCGCACATTACAGGTGGTGGCTTCTGGGAAAATATCCCACGCGTATTACCTGAAGATTGCAAAGCAGTGGTAAAAAGCGACTCTTGGCAGTGGCCTGTCGTGTTTAATTGGTTGATGGAAAACGGCAACATTTCAGAATTTGAAATGTACCGCACCTTCAACTGTGGTGTTGGTATGGTTGTCGCCCTACCAGCTGATAAAGTCGATTCGGCCTTAGAACTGCTAACAGCAGAAGGCGAGAACGCTTGGTTAATCGGTAACATTGCCAAGCGTAACGGCGAAGAAGAGCAAGTGGAGATCCTGTAATGCCCCAGAGTTGTCGCGTTTTAGTATTAATTTCAGGTAACGGCAGTAACCTACAAGCCATTATCGATGGTTGTGACGATAACCTCCAAGCCGAAGTTGTTGGCGTGATCAGTAATAAGCCCGATGCCTATGGATTGGTTCGTGCACACCAAAATGAGATTGATACCAGCTGCGTGATAGCTCACACAGGCGAAACAAGACAAGAGTACGACGCTAGACTACTCAATGCGATAGAAAAGTATCAGCCAGATCTTGTGGTATTAGCTGGCTTTATGCGCATTCTAAGCGATGAGTTCGTACAGCGTTTTGAAGGTAAGATGCTCAACATCCACCCTTCTCTCTTGCCTAAATATACAGGTTTACACACCCATCAACGTGCCATTGACGCTAATGACACCGAGCACGGCGCTAGCGTACATTTTGTGACGCCAGAACTCGATGCAGGTCCGGTGATCTTACAGGCGAAAGTGCCAGTTTATGCAGATGATACTGCCGACACATTGGCAGAGCGCGTTCATGAACAGGAACATGCTATTTACCCACTCGTGGTTAAATGGTTCAGCCAACAACGTCTAGCAATGGTAGACGGTATTGCCATGCTTGATGGTCAAGCGCTTCCAGCTGACGGCTACGCTGCTGACTAAACAAATGTTTAGATAGCAAAAATACAAAGGCACCTGACGGTGCCTTTTTTATTCCATTTATAAAACCTTGCTAATACCAATCAGTATAAACATTTAGTCGCTCAGCGAGAATTTAGCGGTTCTGAGGCAAGGTCATTAAATGCTCCTGCATTAATGACATTCACCACATCCATGTGGTTTGTAACGAGTGAAGAGCATAGTTGTTCTACGTTTAAGCTCCCTCTTGTTCCTTAAGAGTCACAGCATCAGAACCGCTAAAACTCGCCATTCTGGAGCGTTTTTGGCTGCCTACTTCTACGTTGAATAGCTTTATAAGGGAATAACCATTATTGCAGCTATTCGCCTTGAATTAGTTTGCCAAAAACCGCTCTGAGTAGATCAAATTCTTTACTGATTGGTATATTCATCTATTTAACTTCAACAATGTCACCGGGTTGCCAGCTCTTATCGAACCAAGGCTCCAGTGGCCCATAGAGACGCAGTAAAATAAACCAACCTTTATTGGGTACGGTTTGGATCCAGTTACTCTCTTTACCTTTAGGAGCCTCTGGACCGAAGTATATATCCACAGAGCCGTCGGCATTTTGGGTTAAATCATCGCGCTGATTGTTACGACTTGGGAACTTCTGTCCTGTCTGTAATTCCGAGCGAGTTTGCGTATCGTAAGCGACCACCGACCAAAAGTTTTTTGCCGGAACATTAGCAGGAATGTTCAATTTATAGGTATTACTGCCATTCAAATACGCCGAGTCTTTTGATTTGTCCAACATGGCATATTGCGAGCCCTTTCCAATCAGCTTCAACGCCATCGCAGGGGTATTTACCGTCGCCATATAGAAGAAGTAGGTGCGGGCATCCAAGTTACGTCCGCCCTCACCATCATCGATTAACCAGCGATAATCTCCACCAATAAAAGCTGTTTTCCAAAGCCTACCGGGGTAGACATACGCCGTATCATCATGTGGTTGAAACATCAGCGATCTAGCTGTGGCATTACCTATCGCTACGCCATCACTGAGTAAGGTTTTCATATGTGCATCTGGCGCAAAAGGCTTGCCCTTTTGAATGCCTATACTCGCCATCAAGCCACGAAGCTCAGGATCGATAAATGACACAGGCTCCTTCTCCAGTACAGGCTGGATCTCCTTGAAGAAGTGAAAGTCATTGGCATGTACCGTATTAAACTCTACGCCACTCCCCGACTGAAACTCCATCTTAGGTGGTTGCTTCTTTTTGGCAAGCGGATAGATTTTAAGGTGTTGCTTAAATGCTTGAACGGCTGAATCTGTCTTGCCATCTTTTAAAAAACCGCGCGCAATAAACCAGTTGGTATAACTCGTTGAGCGTGAGACAAAGTAACCTTCTGGCACCTCACCTTTGTAACCTGGTGGCAAAATCAGGTACTTTCCCCCTTTACCTTTATCAGGTCCTACAATTCCCATATCCGTAACAAAACGGAAAAAGGCGTCATTAACCGTCGTTGGTCCCATTCCGGCTGGCACTTCGACAACTGTGGGGCCATCACGTTCAAGGTCTAAAAATGCAGAAGCATAAACTGTGTCAGTATTACCGGTTAAGAAAAGTGGATTTGAGTCCATCAATTTGTCAAACAGTAGTACTTGGTTCGATTGAGTGATGCCAAGGTTTTCGTGGCCAATCCGTAGCGCTTCCACCGAAGCCATAGGGATCGCATTTAAAAACGTTTCGGTTGCACGAAAAGTATTAAGGTTGTCATAAATTTTACGACTCGTTTCAACAGTAGGTGCACCGTCATGGAACTCCAATGTGCCAATACTCGTCTTAACCTTGTTGGGAGTCATAATGCTATTTGGGATCTTATTGTTATAGCCAGGAGTGGGAGGCTCTTCCGCCACAACCTGTGATGACAGCCCTAACAATAACGCGATGGACACTGCTGCTGACTTGAGATTAAGTTTAGTATTCATTATCTTCCTTATTTTTATTTCACAATCATTCCTTTTACCTTACAGACTAAGAGCTGAATAAAAGCTGGTCAATACCAACTCTGTCTGTAAGCAGCTTGAAGCACTATTACTTTATTGTTTACCTTCAACCACTTCCCTATAGCGGCGAGCCCTTCTTAGCAATCACCACACAATTTCGTCCTTGTCTCTTGGCTCGATAAAGCGCTTTGTCTGCGCCATCAAGTACATGATGCCATGATTCAATCAGATCCAGCGCACCTAGAGGTTGCGCCACTCCCATTGAGATAGTTACTTTCAATTTGTACTCACCAACAACAATAACTGTATTCTCAATAGCCTGACGAACACGTTCAAAATGTTCAAGCAAGTCAACTCCTGTCTGTGGATATGAAGATATTGGCCAACTCAAGAGCAGGACAAACTCCTCTCCACCCCATCGAATAATTAAATCACGCTCACGAATATTCTTATTTATCACATTACCGACCTGAATAAGCACCTCATCACCGACATCATGACCATAGCTGTCATTCACGCTCTTAAAATGGTCTATATCGATAATGGCTAAACTCATCATCAGGCTTTGACTCTGCGAAAGTTGATGCTGTTGCTCCAAAAAATCAGAGAAATAACGACGATTATATAAACCTGTTAGCGCGTCGATATGTGACTGTTTATACAACTCAAGGTTAGAGGATTGCAGATTCTTATTATCATTTTCTAAACCGAAGCGTTTCTTTATCAGCAGAAAGATCGAAATAACAGAAACAAGAATAAAAAAGAATAGGAACTTCTCCCGTAGCTGTTGCTCTGCGAATCGAGACTCTTGTAAATCATTTTCGGCTTTTAAAACGGCTAATTCTTGTTGACGGTACTTATCTTGATAACGTTGACCCAGGTCAAATGTCATCTTGGCTCGTCGATCAAACAAGAGTGCCTTATCTTCTTCATTAGCCTTTCGCTGATAGTCTAATGCGGCTTTATAATTCCCCTTTACCTCATAGGCTAGTGCATAAGTATTAAAGGTATCGGCTAACCCTGAGCGCTTTCTTATTCGTTTATACAATGATTCACTATGGGCTAAAAATTGCAGGGCTTCATCGACTTGCCCAAGCTTGATCATGGCTTTCGCTAATATTCGACTACAATCCCCTTCGAACAACGGGTATTGATTATCCAAAGCAATGTCCACACATTCCAGCCCCTCTTCAACGGCTAAACGATATTCACCTTGAGCGAGGTAATATTGAATCCATGAGGTCTGAGCATTTAATTTGACTCGCAAATTACCACTTAACAGTGCACTTTCTCGTGAGGAAATTAAGTAGGGCTTACTCTCACTCCAGCGTCCAAGTTTTCCTAAAATAAAGGAAGCATTATTATTGAATGCTGCTAACTGCTCGTGACTACCACCATATTTATCAACATGTGCCAGAGCATTATTATTTGCCTCTAGGGCCTTTTCCCAATCTTCTAAATCAACATAGATAATAGCAACATTAGACAATACCTTACTGACATAGGGGTCCTCTGGAGTTGCTGTAAAGATATCCAGAGCTCTCAAATAATATTCAAGCGCGATGTAGTACTGATCCTGGAAAAAATAAAGCGCAGCTTTGACATTATATGCTCGCCCAGTCAGATGGGAAAAATTAACTACTTTTGACAATCGAATAGCCTCATCGATCAATACTAACCCATCATCGAAGCGGCTCTGTTTAGCGGCAAAAGTGGCCTGCCACATCTTAGCTTCGGCGATCAACCAGCCTGAATTCAGTCTTTGCCCTAATAACAGCATTCTTGCTATAGCCAACTCTGCGGCCTCTGGCGCGGAAACAGACAACTCAATGTCATGCAAGAGCCGGTAGTAAGCAAATGCATAATAAGCAGACTGATTAACTTGAGCTTGTGAAATCAGCTGATTTAATTGCAGACGCTTCGACTCACCATCTAGTTCTTTATCAGTAAACAAGGCCATAATTTGCTGACCATTGTCAAATGTCTCGATGGTGTTGATTGGGGAGAATTCTGCGGCTCGAACTGAAAACGAGCACAGCATGATGCTCGATAAAATAACAAATACAATGATCTTTTCCATAAGAATATCGCTAATTGTGGTTTTATAAGCTGTTCACCCTGATTAAGTAAGTCCTAAGATAAGCTTATAAAACATAACCTTATATTCAACGTCTTTGTCATTAGTGAACTTGTTACACAGTATCTGAAATATTGATAAGGTCAACATAATTGTCACCTTCGCACGGTTTCATTCCCGGCTAACTACACATAAACCATATAAAGTAAAAACCTCACTACTTTTACAAAAAAACTTCAAAACTGATTTTCTATTCCAAATAAGCAAATAAAACTTTTTGTTCATTAAACTAATGGCAAAGCAATGCACGCTACGGCGATACTCCTTGATTTACGACTAAAAAGATTTAGCTAGTAAAGCAAAACAAGACGACATAGACGCAAATAACGTTGAGCTGTAATTTCCCAACTTATCTTCAGCGATTTTATTTACTGGCTCTTATTTTTTTATCTCACCAAGCGATAAAAGACATTGTTTTTCAACTCCAATTAGCATTAGATTAAGGTCACTTATTCGGCAAACTAATGTGAAGTAAGAGAATCTAATGAAAAATATTATTTGCGATATCGATGGAGTTTTACTGCACAACAATAAGCTAATACCTGGCAGCGACAAGTTTATTCACCGCATACTCGAGCAAGGCAATCCACTCGTAGTGCTGACCAACTATCCGGTACAAACAGGTAAAGATCTACAAAACCGCCTAGGTGCAGCAGGGCTCAATGTACCTGAAGAATGCTTTTACACCGCAGCGATGGCCACTGCGGATTTTCTCAAACATCAACAAGGCACCAAGGCCTTCGTGATTGGTGAAGGCGCATTAACTCATGAGCTATATAAAGCGGGCTTTACAATTACCGATATTAACCCTGACTTTGTTATCGTGGGGGAAACCCGCTCCTACAACTGGGACATGATCCATAAGGCCGCAAAATTTGTTAGTGAGGGCGCACGCTTTATTGCGACTAACCCTGATACTCACGGTCCTTCCTTTAGTCCGGCGTGTGGGGCGCTATGTGCTCCCATCGAGCGGATCAGTGGTAAGAAACCTTTCTATGTCGGTAAACCAAGCTCATGGATAATACGTTCGGCGTTAAACCACATTGGCGGGCACTCTGAAAATACGATTATCATTGGCGACAATATGCGTACCGATATTCTTGCAGGCTTTCAAGCTGGCCTTGAAACCATTTTGGTGACTAGCGGTGTTAGCTCACTTGCGGATATAGACAAAGAGCCCTTTAGGCCAAACCATATTTTTAACTGCGCCGGTGATATCGACGTCATATAACTGTTCGAGCTTTCAAATGTAGAAGGTTTCACTAGTCTGTATAGGCCTAACAGCTTATATAGCTTTGCTTCTACATTTGAATAAATATCAAATCTCACATCGCAAACTAACCACGCAATATTAAGTAACATTTTTGCAATTAGATTATTGCCTAGCTCTCTTGCCATTGCGGGCTAATTTCCTCCATCATGATACATCTACCGCTTAAAAGTCTAAAATAACAATAATAGGACCTATTCATGCGTTCAATTTTTCCCTTATGCGCGCTAGCCCTGCTCAGTGCTTGCAGCCAGCAAACAAGTAATCTTAACGACCCGAGTGACATAAACTTCGATGAGAGCCGTTTCCGTCAAGACATTAAAACCCTCGCTTCAGATGAGTTTGAAGGTCGCGCGCCGACAACAAAAGGTGAGCAGTTAACACTGGACTATCTAAGTGATGCCTTTGCCGAAATGGGTCTAGAAAAGCCTAACGGCAAAGATTATTTACAGGCTGTACCTATGGTAAGTTATACCGCATCAGAGCAGCAAACGGTTCGCTTAGGCGATCTCGAGCTTAAGCATCGACAAAATGTCGTACTCGGTAGCCGTCACGATGTAGCCAAAATCGATATCAATAATGCCCCGCTGGTGTTTGTTGGCTATGGTATTAATGCGCCCGAATACCAGTGGAACGATTATCAAGATTTGGATATGACAGGTAAAATCGCGATAATTTTAGTCAATGATCCAGGCTTTGCACGACCCGATTCAGGCAAGTTTAACGGCAAAGCCATGACCTACTATGGCCGCTGGAGTTATAAGTTTGAGGAGGCCAGTCGTCAAGGAGCCCTAGGCGCAATTATCATTCACGATACCAAACCGGCCTCTTATCCTTGGTCTGTAGTTGAAAACAGTTGGACTGGTGCTCAACAAGATCTGGTTCATAATAGCGATGAACAAAACCAGCGAGTCCAAGTCGAAGGTTGGATAAGCTACGACGCTGCAACGACACTATTTAATAAGACAGGTCTATCCTTAGCGACCGTGTCTGATCGCGCTGCAGCAAGTGCGGTAAATTTACCACTAAATCAAACAGCGACCATTGCCTTTAAGAATAAAGCTGAGTATGCCAATAGTTATAACGTGGTTGCCACCCTACCCGGTAATAGCCGCGCAGGTGAGCATATACTATTTACCGCTCACTGGGACCATATTGGTGTCGATGCTAACAAAGAGGGCGATCAGATCTACAATGGCGCCCTAGATAACGCCTCAGGCACCGCAGGCATTTTAGAAATTGCACGTCAGTTCGCGATACAAGCTAAAAATGGTCACCCACTCGCTCGCTCGTTAACCTTTATTGCCACCACAGGTGAAGAGCAAGGCCTGCTAGGGTCTCGTTATTACGCTGCAAACCCTATCTACCCACTGGATAAAAGCGTGGCGGTATTTAACTTAGACAGCACCAATGTCTATGGCCGCACCACAGATTACACCATAGTAGGCAAAGGTAAATCTGAGCTGGAGAATTACCTTGTTGATGCCCTTAAAACCCAAAACAGAACAGCTAAGCGCGAGAAACACCCTGAGTCAGGCGGATTTTTCCGTTCCGATCATTTCAGCTTCGCCAAAGAAGGTGTGCCAGCGGTATTTGCAGGCGGAGGCAGTGAACCGATAGATGAGGCGACTGCACAATATAAGGCGGCAATGAAATTGAAAATGAAAGGCTGTTACCACAATGTTTGCGACGAGTATCGTGAAGACTGGGATCTATCTGGCGCACTGGAAGACTTAGCCATCTTCTATCAAGCCGCTTCTGTACTGGGTAACAATCACCACTGGCCGGGGTATTTTAAAGGCACTGAGTTTAACGCTTTACGCCCTGCAAACGACAACATAGAGCAAGCGAGCAAATAGTATTATACCAATTAGTATAAGAAGTTGATCTACTCAGAGCGTTTTTTGGCAACTAATTCAAGGCGAATAGCTGAAAGAATAGTTATTCCATTGTGAAGCTGTTCAACGCAGAAGTAGGCAGCCAAAAACGCTCCAGAATGGCGAGTTTTAGCGGTTCTGATACTGTGACTCTTAAGGAACAAGAGGGAGCTTAACCCTAGAACAACTATGCTCTTCACTCGTTACAAACCACATGGATGTGGTGAATGTCATTAATGCAGGAGCATTTAATGACCTTGCCTCAGAACCGCTAAACTCTCGCTGAGCGACCAAATCTTTAAACTGATTGGTATTATATGGCAATAGCCATTAACCTTAAAATTCATAAGCGCTTCAATAGGACAATACAAAGTAAGACTTTACCAATTTGATGCTTTCAACCAGCCGACTTGCCACCCACTTGTCGGCTTTTTTTTGCCTATTTAGAAGCGTTTTCAATCGAACTCAATACAATCTTCTATCCACCCAATTCTCAAAATGAGCAAGCTTCGTGCAAAAAAGTAACTTTTATCAATTAATTTGCTCAATTAGCTTTAATTGAAACTGCATTACGATATATCTAATCAAGCTTAACAATAACGCCAACCAAATTATCGATAACCCAAAAATATAGCCAGCTTTATGTGGGTTTATCATTTTTATGATTTTAAAATCGATTTTTAAGTAGGTGATTTACCACTTTTAACAATGATTACTCAAAAGCCGGTTTGTATTCTTAAGTATTCGATGGCAGAGTAATACTCAATTGAGTTTAAGACAGAATTTTTTGGAGTGACCTATGTGTTCAATTTTTGCAATTTTAGATATTCAATCCGACGCGGCTCCACTGCGTCAAGTCGCTCTAGAGATGTCCAAGCTTCTGCGTCATCGCGGTCCAGATTGGTCTGGGATTTACAGCAGTGATAAAGCAATTTTAGCCCATGAACGTTTAGCTATTGTCGATATTGAACACGGCGCACAGCCACTGCTTAGCCAAGATGGCTCTATCGTATTGGCCGTAAACGGTGAGATCTACAACCACAAAGAGCTTAAGGCCGAGCTTGGTGATAAGTACAGTTACCAAACAAACTCAGACTGCGAAGTGATCTTGGCTCTTTATCAAGAGTATGGCACTGAATTCTTAGATAAACTCAACGGAATTTTCGCCTTTGTGCTTTACGACAAGTCAAAAGACACGTATCTGGTTGGCCGCGATCACATGGGTATTATTCCGCTCTACACCGGCCACGATGCGGAAGGTAACTTCTACGTTGCATCTGAGATGAAAGCACTGATGCCAGTATGTAAAACTGTCGAAACCTTTACTCCAGGCCATTACCTGTCAAGTGAGAAAGGCGAGCTTACCCAATACTATCAACGTGACTGGCGCGATTTTGCCGCAGTGCAAGATAACCCTGCCAGCGCGGAAGATGTGCGTGATGCATTAGAAGCTGCAGTAAAACGCCAGCTAATGTCTGATGTACCTTACGGTGTATTACTCTCTGGTGGATTGGATTCATCAGTGATTTCAGCCATCACTCAAACGTTCGCCAAACGTCGTATCGAAGATGACGGTGAAAGCAACGCATGGTGGCCACAGCTTCACTCATTTGCCGTCGGTCTTGAAGGTGCACCTGACTTAATTGCTGCAAAAAAGGTAGCCGATGCCATTGGTACCATTCACCATGAAATTACCTTTACCTTCCAAGATGGTATCGATGCGATTAAAGATGTGATTTACCACTTAGAAACTTACGATGTCACCACTATTCGAGCGGCTACTCCTATGTACTTGATGGCACGTAAGATCAAGGCTATGGGCATTAAGATGGTGTTATCGGGTGAAGGCGCCGATGAGTTGTTCGGCGGCTACCTCTACTTCCATAAAGCGCCAAACGCACAAGCCTTCCATGAAGAGCTTGTTCGTAAACTCGATAAACTACACCTATTCGACTGTTTGCGCGCTAACAAAGCGATGGCGGCATGGGGACTCGAAGCTCGCGTACCTTTCCTAGACAAAGAGTTTATGGATGTCGCGATGCGCACTAACCCTGATGCAAAAATGTCGAAGAACGGTAAAATTGAAAAGCATATCCTGCGTGAAGCCTTTGAGCACAAGTTACCTAAGGAAGTAGCATGGCGTCAAAAGGAGCAGTTCAGTGACGGTGTAGGTTACTCTTGGATCGATGGCCTTAAAGATCACGCAGCAGAGAGAGTGGACGATTTAAAATTGGCAAACGCTAAGTTTAGATTCCCATACAACACGCCAGAAACCAAAGAAGCTTATTTCTACCGTACCTTCTTTGAAGAGCTGTTCCCATTACCAAGCGCAGCAGAAACGGTACCAGGTGGTAAATCAGTAGCCTGCTCGACTCCAGAAGCCTTAGCGTGGGATGCAAGCCTGCAAGGCATAATCGACCCATCGGGCCGAGCGGTACAATCGGTACACGACAGCGCCTACTAAGATAAGTTCTGAACACAAAAAAGCCAGTCGGGAGTTCCAACTGGCTTAATAAAACCATCAACTTATTTTAGAATTTAGACAGGCTAGCCTTTTACCCTAACTCGGTTGTTGGTATCTCGGCTGCTGCGAATAAGCTCGTCACTGGCGATAGAAGCCGATTTAGCCAGTCTATCGTAAAGCAGCACATTCACAGAGGCTGCAAGATTCATACAACCTACCGTCGGCACATAGACTACGGCATCGGCGCCATTAATCACTTGCTGGCTGATGGTGCCATCTTCAGGGCCAAAGATGTAGATCGCTTTATCTGGGTGCTCAAATTCCGGTAGTGGAATAGCCCCTTCTACCAGATCGACACAGACCACTTTAACGTCAGGCTCTATCGCATCGAGCAGTGACTCGACTTTTTTCAGTGGGATAGAACTACTGGCGCGCTTAGTGTCGGTATTGTACTGCGCCGTACCATTGGTGGCGGCCAGCTCATACCGTTTACCGGTATAAAATACCGCATCGGCGCTATAGCAACCCACGGCGCGCATGATGCCGCCGACATTTGTTGGGCTTTTCGGGTTAACTAGACCGATTGCAACAAAACTAATCATACTCATAAAAGCTTAAACTCTCATCACACTATCTATAGCACTTAACACATAGCACTCATCACAGTGGCATTAAGCTGCTAGCTTCTCACTTAATTGTGTCCACGCATCATCGACCAATGCGTAATCGGTGTCACTTAGCTCATCTCTTGCCAGTGCCAAACACTCGCTCATTTTAGCATCTAACGCACTAAGTCCCTGCTCGCTCTCGACTTCAAGTTGCGAAAGAACAACGGCCACATGCCCCTGTAAATAACCACTTGCAAATAACGCGTCATCATCACCTTCGGCAACAATGGTTTCAATCCAGTCTTGTAGTGTTTGCTCGTACTGCTCTATCATTGAGGGCTCCACATGCTTATCGATTGGAGTGTTGGTCTATAACTGTTCGACCGTCACTCCAAACATCTCTTCAAATCGTAAATTAACATCACCAAGCGCAGTTTCAGCGTACTCAGTGATGAGTCATATTATGCTAAATCCGGATTAGCGACTTGGTACATCACGTAATCGTGATACCCAGTAATCACTTTATAGTAACCCGTAAGTGCTTTATCTAATTCAGGGTCGCCACTATCCACAATTAATGGCCTTCCATCAAGTGCTTTTAACTTTGTTTTGGTTGCAAGTATAACAATATTGTCTTTACCGACACGCCGTACTAGTTCTGGGCTTAGCTGCTGATTGCCTCTACCTAATACATGCCCTTGGCCACCAATCAGGGTGATAAATAGCTTTAGTGTTTTATTTTCAGTGAGCTGTAATAACTCATTGGCAGAAAGATCGCTGGCAACTAAGGCTTGGTCTTGAATAAGATCGACGCCTAACAAGGTGTTTTCAAGCCCTAGCTCACTCATTACAGCGCCAACCGTATTACCCGAGCCAATGATGCAAAGGTTATCTTCCATCTGCTCAATCGCTTCGGCGGCAATATCGGCAAGCACCAACTCATCACTCTCTTTACCGCCCATCTTCACTGCTTGTACATATCTTGGCTCTGCTGGCACTAACATCTCACCAAAGCGCTTAGCGCGTACCACACCGGTCCTAAATGCTGCCTCATCAATATCCATCACATCGGCGCTCATCAAGCTGACTAAGTCCCTCTCTAGCAACATTTTGACCACCATGCCGGAAGCATGAGGCGTTATACCGTACACGCCAGAGTGAATTTTAACACCTGCTGGCACGCCTAATACGGGAATATTATCATCGGCGATGGCGTATACATCACGGGCAGTGCCATCGCCACCAGCAAATAGCAGCAGATCTAAGGTCTCGTTTAACAGCTCTGCCACCACTTTTTGGGTGTCTTGCGCCTGGGTTTGCTGTGGTGCTTGATAAACAACCCGAGTCGTAAAGCCCATCTGCTTGGCGATTGTCTCTCCCATATCGCCCGAAGCCGTAATCACCTCTATACGGTCCTTATAGAGCTCAATCACTGCGAGTGCTTGCTGCATTCTTAGGTGTGCTTTAGGCACCGCACCTTTAGCAAGCGCTTCAGCTGCCACACCATCACTGCCTTTTAAGGCAACACTGCCACCAAGACCTGCTAGTGGATTAATGATTAAACCAAGACGAAACTTCCCCACAATGATGCTCCATTTTTTATGTTGTACTGGTTAAGCAACCGTCGCTTTGGGTTTAGGAATAAAAAATACGGCTAGCATAGATAAAAATGCACAGGCTGCAGCAAAAATCCAGGTAGACACTGCGCCAGAGCCATCTCCCCAGATGATGCCACAAAGCCAAGTGCCTATTGCGCCACCCACACCAAAACTTAAACTGGCATAGAGTGCTTGACCCTGACTGCGACGATTAATATCGAAATGTTTATGAATAAATTGAATCGATGCTGCATGGGTTAAGCCGAAGGTAAAGGCGTGCAGCAACTGACTGATACTAAGGTAGACAATATTTTCAACGCCGTATGCGAGTAATAACCAACGCACTGCGGTTAAGCCTATGCTCACGACTAACAGGAGGTTAACCCCAAATCGACCAAGCAACTTAGGCGCATACATAAACATGACAATCTCGGCCATCACGCCCAATGCAACGAAAATCCCCGCCGTAGCCTCTGTGTAACCAGCTTGCTTTAAATACAAAACGAAGAAGCCATAGAAAGGCCCTGCGCTCATCTGCAACAGCATGGCTGAAATCAAAAACCAGATGAGGGCTCTATCGAAGACTAAAGGCTTGCGCTTTTGGGTCTTATCGACAACGGCGCGATTTGACGGTAGTGGTAAGGCGCTGACTAGCATACCGATAAATAGCATCATGCCGATATAGGGCAAGATCTGCGGCCCAAAGTGATCGATGGCGAAGCCGCCGCTGATCACCAGTACGATATAACCTATACTGCCCCAACTACGAATAGCGCCATATCGATTAGTATCGTCACCTAAGGTTTCGAGGGTGATCACCTCAAGCTGCGCCAAAATGGCGTTCCAGAAGAAGGTATACACAGCTAGACTGATGGCCAGATAGGTTAAGCTGCCATCATAGAAAAATGTTAGATAGCTTATCGCCGCTGCGCCAGCACCGATTTTAATCAGCTCGGAGCGCATACCCGTTCTGTCGGCAACGATAGCCCATAGATTGGGCGCGATGATCCGCGTAGCCATTAAAATGGCGAGTAGCAAGCCTATTTCTTGAGCATCAAAACCACGGCTGTCGAAGAAGACTCCCAGATAAGGCACCATGATGCCCAAGATGGAAAAGAAAAAGAAATAACAGGCACAGAGCCAGCGAAGTTGCTGCTCTGTGCTTTTGGGTTGAAACATCAACGCATTCCGATAATAGGTGTACTGCTATTCACATCCATATTTTGTGCGCGGTGACGTAATAAGTGATCCATCAGCACGATAGCCAACATGGCTTCGGCAATTGGTACCGCTCTAATACCCACACAAGGATCGTGACGCCCTTTAGTGATAACCTCGGCGACTTCACCCTGAGCATTCATGCTCTCACCCGGCACGCTAATACTCGAAGTCGGCTTCATAGCAATATGGGCAATAATTGGCTGACCAGAAGAGATCCCGCCTAAAATGCCACCCGCATGATTGGAGGCAAAACCTGCTGGTGACATCAAGTCTCTATGTTCAGAGCCTTTTTGATTCACCACTTCAAAACCATCACCAATCTCAACGCCTTTAACAGCATTAATGCCCATTAGCGCATGAGCGATATCGGCATCCAAGCGATCAAATACTGGCTCACCAAGACCCACTGGCACACCCGTTGCGACTACAGACACTTTTGCGCCAATGGAGTCCCCACTCTTTTTAAGCTCACGCATGTACTCGTCTAGTGAATCCAGTTTTGTGGCATCAGGAAAGAAAAAGGCATTTTGCTCTATCTGATCAAAATCGACAGTCTCGGCTGCAATCGGCCCAAGCTGTGACAGATAAGCATGAATTTCAACGCCATGAACTTGTTTTAGGTATTTTTTAGCGACAGCGCCAGCTGCGACTCGCATTGCCGTTTCGCGAGCAGATGAACGACCGCCACCGCGATAGTCGCGTTGACCGTATTTTTGTTGGTAAGTGTAGTCGGCATGCCCTGGACGGAACAAATCTTTGATATTAGAATAATCTTTGCTGCGCTGGTCGGTGTTTTCAATCAGTAAACCAATTGAGGTACCTGTGGTTTCCCCCTCAAACACACCGGACAGAATACGCACTTCGTCAGGCTCTCTTCGAGCAGTTGTATATCGTGAAGTACCAGGGCGGCGGCGATCTAAGTCGTGCTGCATATCCGCCTCTGTCAACTCAACCCCTGGTGGGCATCCGTCGATAATACAGCCGATGGCGACACCGTGGCTTTCACCGAATGTTGTTACTACGAAATTTTGACCTATACTGTTTCCCGACATTCGCTTTTTAGCCCTCTTTCTCTTTTTCTAATTTTTATTTACCCGCGTTCTATCGGTAAATTCCTTCAATACCAACCTAAATGTAGGAGTACAGATTGCCGCAGACACGTCTGCGGCTAGAACCTATTATTCACTATCTTTATAGATGGCGAAAAGTGATTCATTTTCAACTAACTGGTCACGAGTCAGGATAAACACGCCGTCACCACCATTTTCGAAGTTCACCCAAGTGAAAGGTACATCAGGGAACTGCTCACTTAAATGCACCATAGAGTTGCCCACTTCGACAACCAGTAGTCCATCTTCTGTTAGATAATCGGCCGCATTAGCAAGAATACGCTTAGTCAAATCTAAACCGTCACGACCCGACGCTAAACCAATTTCTGGCTCATGGTGATATTCATCAGGCATATCACCGATATCTTCTGCATCCACATATGGTGGATTAGATACGATTAAGTCGTAATGTGCGCCTTTTGGAATCGCTGAGAACAAGTCAGACTCCATTGGGAACACTCTATCCATCACTTCAAGGGTTTCGATGTTGATTTGCGCAACGTCTAACGCATCGACACTGATATCTAGCGCATCAACTTCTGCATCTTCAAATTCATAAGCACAAGCAATAGCGATACAAGCGCTACCGGTACATAGGTCGAGTACACGGTTAACTGGCTTGTTATACAGCCAAGGGCTAAAGCGATTCGCAATTAACTCGGCGATTGGCGAGCGAGGAACAAGTACACGTTCGTCAACGTAGAACTCAAGCCCTGCAAAATTTGCTTTATTGGTCAAATATGGAACGGGCAAGCGCTCTCTTACGCGACGAATGATAAGCTCAACGATCTTATGCTTTTCACTGCTGGTTAAATTAGAGTGAATCACTTGCTGACCGATCTCTTCCGGCAGATGCAAAGCGTGGAATACTAACGCAATAGCTTCGTCCCATGCGTTATCTGTACCGTGGCCATAGTAAATGTTTGCATCATTAAAACGACTGACGCCCCAACGTAGCATATCGCCAATAGTACGTAATTCTGTTACCGCTTCATCAACAAAAATCTTATCCAAAATTCGCTCCAACTTTTTAATTCCGACTCATTGTAACTGAACTCTATTCATATGGCATCGGATTCAATAAAATAGAAGGATGAATAAAAGCAAAGATAACGACGATTTGGCCCTTTTTGCAGAGTTAACTAAAGGAATAAAACCTTTTCAGCAAAATAAGCGTCATTTTATAGCGGCTCCTAAGGACCGAAAAATCATTGAAGAGAAAGAGCAGCAACTGCATGCTGACAGCTATTTCTCCGATACCTATCAACCTCTATTGCCGGTTAATGGTCCGATGAAGTGGGCGCGAGACGATGTGGATAACCATGAGGTTAAGCGTCTACGTCGCGGTGACTATGTACCGGATCTATTGCTCGATATGCATGGCATGCGCCAAACCGAGGCTAAGCTCGAACTTGCTGCACTGATCCAAGCTTGCATCAAGCAGCAGAGTCACTGCTGTTGTGTGATGCATGGTCACGGAACCGGAATTTTAAAACAAAACATCCCAATGTGGTTGGCGCAGCATCCTCATGTCAAAGCCTTCCATCAAGCCACTAAAGAATGGGGGGGGGATGCGGCGCTTTTAGTATTGATAGACATTGGCGACCAGCCCTATCGTCGCTGATGCTCATACACTTAAACAGACATAGACGATCGTTATAGAAAACAAAAATAAATAATACAGCCCCCAGATTGTAGGCCTGAAAGTAAAAAAAGTGAGTCTTCTATATACTCTAGAATGACTCACCTTTTATTATTCTTTATACACCTTTAATAGGATTGCGCTCAAGTTAGCTAATCGAATGTGGTGCATGTTGCCAAACCAGATGATTTCTATCGTTCACTCTTTCAATCAAGGTCACTCCAGAGGTGGCAAACAGAGGTGGTTCAATACCGGGCACTAACTCACTTACGAGGTAACCTAACAACGGCATATGGGCAAGGACTAACACATTCTTAGCTTGATACTGCTCGGCGTAGGCAAGCACTAAGTCGGCGACACGACTTGGATCACCCGCTGGAACTAATTCATCTAACGTGATCCACTTACGCGGTTCAGGGAAGTGCTTACTCACTTCCTGCCAACTTTGCTGAGCTCTCAAGTAGGGACTCACCAATACCAAGTCAAATTCTTTGGTAGTAAGCCCTAACCAATTACTCATCAGCCCAGTGTGATGACGGCCGATATTGGTAAGGGTACGCTCCCTATCGGAGTGAGCATGATAACCCGCTTCGCCGTGACGCATTAAAAATAGCTGCATACTGCGTGGCTACTCCCAATTATTTATTGTTATTTTGTAATTGTAGTCCGATTCTAATCGCCAACATACCGTTATTGCATCAATAATTAGTCGAATAGATTGATAACGACTAAAATATTTCATAAAAGCGATGTAAACCTCAACTCAAACCTGCTGAAGATTCAACCAACTTGTAGTTTATTTCACTGATGCCATAGGTTGTGTTTGAAGATAAGTAAAAATGATGGCAAGTTAAGCTCTAAAGAGTAACTATCTTTTTACTCAATTAGTTACCTTAGAAAAAATGCCGTGTCAGGGCATAGGCGCAAATAATTCCCTTTATTTATTCGTGATATTGGAGCCACTCTTTGTCGAAAGCTAAACAGATTAAAACCAGTCCTAACGATCATCGACTTTACCGCCATATCAAACTCAAAAATGGCTTGTCGGTGTTGCTGGTTGAGGATCAACAGACAAGTCAAGCTGCTGCCTCGATGGCTGTAGCGGTCGGTCATTTTGACGATCCAGTTTCACGTCCCGGTATGGCCCACTTTCTTGAGCACATGTTGTTTCTCGGTACCGAAAAGTACCCCGAGTCTGGTGAGTATTCGGCCTTTATCAATCAACACGGCGGCACCAATAATGCTTGGACCGGTACCGAACATACCAACTTCTTTTACAGTATTAATGCCGAGCAATTCGAAGCTTCGTTAGATCGCTTTAGCCAATTCTTTATTGCTCCACTGTTTAATACTGATTTGGTTGACCGAGAGCGACAGGCTATTGAGTCCGAGTTTAGCATGAAGCTAAAGGACGATATTCGCCGTGTCTATCAAGTACAAAAAGAAACGGTGAATCCAGCGCACCCGTTTTCAAAGTTTTCCGTTGGTAACCTAAAAACCTTGGCAGGTGAAGAAAGTGGGTTAAGGGAAGAACTACTGCACTTTTATCAAGAGAAATACAGTGCAAGCATCATGACTCTGTGCCTAGTAGCCCCCCTAAACCTAAAGCAGTTAGAAGAACTCGCGAATGAGTACTTCAGTGATATTAGCGACCATATCCGTAAAGACGCTTATCCGGATATTGCTATTTACTTACCTGAGCAGCTGCAAACACAAATCAATATCGTGCCGCTCAAAGAGCAAAAACGCGTCGCTATTACCTTTGCCCTGCCCGCTCTCGAACATTTTTATCAGCATAAGCCACTGACTTTTATCAGCCACTTATTGGGTTATGAAGGTAAAGGAAGTCTACTGTGCTATTTAAAGGCGTTAGGGCTTGCCGATAACCTCTCTGCAGGAGGTGGCGTCAATGGCTATAATTTTAAAGATTATAATGTCAGTATTCAGCTGACAGACCGAGGTATTGAAGAGTTAAATACCGTTATAGAAGCAACATTTGAATACATAGAGTTAATCCGTCAACAGGGCTTGCAAGCTTGGCGTTATGATGAACGAGCAACATTGCTAAAGATTGCGTTTCAATATCAAGAGCAGGTCGACTCTTTAGATTTAGCCAGCCATCTAAGCATTAATATGCATCACTATGATATTGCAGATATTATTTACGGTGACTACCGTATGGATGGTCTAAATCTAGTAGAAACAGAGCAACTACTATCCCTGATGACTCCGCAAAACATGCGAATTCAGTTGATTGCACCTGAGCTTAATACCAACAAACAGGCCGATTGGTATCACTCGCCTTATCAAATGACCCCCATAGCAGCAGACAAAATCGCTAAATGGTCAAATATCACTGTACGTAATGCGCTGAGCCTACCATCAAAGAATCCTTTTATTAATAATGAATGTGTTGCTCGCCCAGATAAAAGTACCAATAAGGTACCTGTTGTTGTTGCACAAAAAACCGGATATCGGATCTGGCATCGAAAGGATGATGAATTTAACGTCCCAAAGGGACATTTATATTTATCGCTAGATTCAGCACAGGCTGCGGCTTCACCTAAGCACGCAGCGTTGACGCGTCTATACGTTGAAATGCTACTCGACTATCTGACTGAATATACATACCAAGCTGAAGTCGCAGGTCTAAGTTACAATATTTACCCGCATCAAGGCGGCATCACGCTACATTTAACTGGATTTACTGGCAAACAGGAAGCGCTGCTAGAACTGGTTATAGCAAAAGCGAGAGAGCGTAACTTCACTCAAAGCCGCTTCAATCTGATTAAGCGCCAAATACTACGGGCTTGGTATAACCACTCTCAAGCTAAACCCATTTCTCAGCTATTTACTAGCCTGACAGTAACCTTACAAAAACGCAGCTTCGAGCCGTCTAGAATGGCCGAGTTACTCGAAGAAATTACTCTCGATGACCTGCACGCCCATGTTAAAAACTTCTATGAAAAAATTCATTTAGAAGGCCTTGTCTATGGTGATTGGCTAGAAAGTGAAACAAAGGTGTTGGGTGAGCGCTTAGAAAAAGTGTTATCACTAGTGTCCACTCCCAGCCGAGAATCATCACGAGAATTGATTGATTTGTCAGATAAAGGAACCCTTTTACGGGAAATTCCTGCATCACATCCAGATAGTAGCATTATTGTCTACTATCAATCTGATGTGACAACTCCAGAAACTATGGCACTGTTTAGCCTTCTGAACCACACCATGTCCTCGACTTTCTTCCATGAGTTACGCACGCAGCGCCAACTAGGGTACATGGTCGGGACTGGCTATCTTCCTCTAAACCGTTATCCGGGGATTATTTTTTATATCCAGTCGCCAACATCCGGCCCAAAACAATTACTAGAAGCGATAGATGAGTTTATCGCTGACTTTACCTATGCCATATTACAAATCACCAACGCGCAGTGGGAATCAACTAAACACGGACTTATCAATCAATTACTTGTAAAAGACTCGAGCCTTAAAGCCCGCAGTCAACGTTACTGGTCAAGCATAGGCAACAAAGACTATAAGTTTAACCAAAGAGAGTCTGTCGCTGAACACATAAAATCTCTCACCCGCGCCGATCTTATTAAATTCATCATGCAGAAAATGCGCACCAAGCATTGTGATCGTTTAGTGTTATTTAGTACAGGTGACTCTCACTTAGAACAGGCACCTCTTGAGTCAGACAAAATGATCACCGATCTTCGCGCTTTCAAACAAGCTGCTCAGCAATTTGATTATTGAAATTTAACGACCAACAACGCATTAACAAGCAGCCCTCACTTTTGATATAGACTTTTACTTATAAGTAACTAAACACCATAAAAAAGTCTATATCACTAAACCGTCCACTGTTGTTAGCGCAATAATCCACACGCAACACAAATTCGAGCTTAAACCGCAGGGTAACAGAAAGGATAAGAATGATTATCTGCTACAATTACCTCTATAATTTTTGACAATACCCTCGCTTTCTGAAAAGGTGGTGATAACAAGTAGTTGCCTTTCAATGTTGGCTAATAATCAAACAGAAAATATGCCTAGAATTCTTATAAAAATCGCGACTTTTCTACTCTTTTGCATTTCTATGGCAAATTCTGCCTATGCATTAACCTTAAACTCTACTTCTTTAGGCGTTCAAGATGGTTTATCACAAAGCAATGTGACCTCCATTGTCGAAGATGCCGATGGTTATATCTGGATAGGAACAGTCAATGGCCTTAATCGATATGACGGTAAAGAGTTTCGCCATTACTTCCCATCCAAAGAGAATGAACTCCCAAGTGCATTCATTCGTAGTCTATTTATCAGCGATACGGGTGTAATGTACATAGGTACTGATAAAGGTCTAGCTGTTTATGATTCATTAACCGATAGAGTGATCTCAATAAAGTCAGGCGACTTTCTTAAAGAACAAGCTATTTGGTCAATATCTGATAATGGAAATGAAATTATTATTGGGGCAGAGAATGCAGTTTATATAACACAAGAAAATTCAAAAGAAGCTGTTCTTGAATTATTAAACTCCTACAGTGGCGATTATAATGGAGTAAAGCAAGCAATTCATTTCAAGAATGAAATATACATAAGGAATTATATAGGCGAAGTTAAATCAATACAAAACACCCATGAACTTTACTTCCAAAAAGCTACAGCAATAAAAGAAATCAACAATAAACTAGTCGTGTTCACAACCGACGGTATATATGAGATGGCAAACGCGTCATTCTCAAAAAAAAATAACGATTCATTTATAAGCGTTTCCTCTGGAGATGGGCATTTCGCATTAAAAGAAAGTGCCATCTATGATATATCGAAACTTACAAGCCCTTTATTAATCGGAACCCCATCTCTATCAGAAAGAGAACTAAACCTGTCAAGGATAAATATTTTTAGAGGGTTAAATAAAACCTTCATAGCACATCAAAATGAAGGGGTAATTATAATAGATGATAATTATAATCTCATCCAAAGTATTACTAACAACATTGGCAACGTATGGTCTATATCTGAAGACGACGAAAATAAAATTTTAGTAACTACTGAGGATAGTAAACTAAAACTGTATAACTTAGAATTTGAACTAATTAAAGAATATGAAACTGGACTATATGGAAACAAATCAGCTTTAACGGTTGATAACAATATATACATTGCCAGCGATCTAGGCCTTTTTTCTATCAATAAACAGACTGAAGTCTTATCCAGTGTGAACCAAGGTTCATACTTCCTGTTAGAGAAATTAAACGATGGTAAGACCATAGTTGCTGGTTCATCAAATGGATCCATATTAAAATATAACACTCTAGACAAATCATCTAAGAACATTAGAATTGACAGAGTAAACCCTATATTTGACATTCAAGAACTAAATAACTCTTTGTATGTTGGTACGCAAAGCGGCCTATATAAAGTTGAAAACAACAAAACAAAAATAATATATGACGAAAACTTTGTAACAAGCATTACAAAATCTGGTAGTTCACTATACTTCGGAACAAGCACTGGGATAAAAAAGTACTCAACAACGAGAAACAGCATTGAAGATGTTTACTCCAACAAAAAACCGATATTTTCTTTAGCCATAAATAATCAACAGTTATACGCATCATCGATAAATGAAGTGATCATTCATAACTTCAAAAACACTTCAACTTCAATACTAACTAATGAGTTAGGAGCGCAAGAAGAATACAATTTACAATCTATCCTAGACAATGATAGTGAAGTTTATATTGGTGGTATTTCCGGAGTCAGTAGAATAATCACTAAAGAATTGAATTCTTTTTTAGAACGCAACACTCCGCCTATAACCGAACTAACAGAACTTTCGATCTTTAATATTATCGAAGAACCAAATGGCTCCGTACTAAAAAATCAATTATCTCAGACAGATAAAATAAAGTTGAAATATTCTGACTACCCCTTCACTCTATCTTTTAGCAGCCCAGGCAGCTCTTTTAAACATATTAACTATGTATATCAAATGCAGGGACTTTCGGAATCTCAGATCCAATCAAAAGGCACAAATTCGGCAACCTATACCAATTTGTCTCCAGGGGATTATATTTTTTCCATCTATGCAATAGACCCTGTTACGGGTAAGAAAGGACAAATTCGTGAGTTAAATATTGAGATCACACCACCTTGGTGGTTATCAATCACGGCGAAGTTTATCTATCTACTCTGTTTCATATTCATCTCTATCTTAATTATCAAAACCATACTACGTCGGCGTGAAATTCAAAGACAGATAGCCAAGAGTGAGGAGCGCCTTAAGCTTTCTCTTTGGGGAAGTGGCGATGAAATGTGGGACTGGGACATTGAAACAGGCCAAATTTACCGCTCAAATATCTGGGGCTCCCTAGAGTTCCCTCAAGATGGACAGCGTTCAGGTAATAATGGGGAAGAGAGTAACATCCACCCAATGGATCAGGAGCGTGTCCGCGAAGCATTAAATAAACATTTTTACGGTGAAACCGATCACTTTGAAGCGGCCTATCGAGTCAAAGGCAAATCAAACGACTGGGTTTGGATCTTAGATAGAGCGAAAATTGTTGAACGTGATGAAAACGATAATGCGCTCAGAATGACAGGAACCATCAAAAACATCAGCAACTTTAAGCAAGCCGAAGAACAATTAAGATTGTTTGAACGGGCCATTCAGAATATTTCTGAAGGTATGTTTATTCTCGATAGAAACTTTAAGTTTGTAGAAGTGAATGAAGCATGCTGCGACTTATCTATGATGAGTAAGAATGAGCTCATTGGCACCCTATTTAATTTTGATCTCTATCCAGATAGCTATTCAGAGCAGATCCGTTCAATACTTAAGCAACAAGGCCGTTGGAACAATGAAGTCGAATCAATAAGAGGCAACGGCAGCAGCTTTTTAATGGAGCTCTCCGTCGATGCTATTTATGATGAGCAAGGCGAACTATCACATTTTGTAGGTGTATTCTCCGATGTCAGTCGCCGTAAACAACAAGAAGAAGAGCTTAGAAAACTCACAAACAACGATCTGCTAACTAACTTACCTAACCGTTCTAATTTGATGGTAACCCTTGGCAACCTAGTCAAGAGAGACTCTCACCATACTCTGATGGTTTTAGATTTAGATAATTTTAAGAAAATTAATGATTCATTAGGGCATCAAGCCGGAGATGAACTTTTAGTACAAGTGTCAGAACGTATTCAAGTCGCCGTACCTAGTCATACCAGTATCTATCGCTTAGGTGGAGATGAGTTTGCAATATTAGTTGATAAAAATCCTGATATCGGGACTAGCGCCATAATTGCCAAAAACGTTATTCACGCCTTCGAAGCCTCTTTTGAACTAAGCAGTGAAAAAGTCGTCGTTGGTTTAAGTATTGGTATTGTGTTGTATCCAGAAGATGATCAAAACGAGCAGGCGCTCCTAAGAAAGGCAGATATCGCTATGTATCATGCTAAATCAGCAGGTGGTAACCGTTATCAATTCTACTCTGAATCCTTGAACAAAAATGCCATTCGCCAGTTAGAAGTTGAAAACCTGATTAGAGATGGCCTTAAAGACGATCTATTTGAAGTCTATTATCAGCCTAAAGTCGATTTAAAAACTGGCCATATGGCGGGAATGGAAGCCTTAGTGCGCTTAAATCACCCAGAGCTAGGTTTAATCGCACCTAATGAATTTATCCCATTAGCAGAAGAGAATGGCTTGATTGTCGAAATTGGCGATGTAGTACTCAAGAAAGCCTGCTTCGCGGCGCAAAAGTGGCGCTCACAAGGCTTGTTCAACGGACGAGTCGCTGTCAATTTATCGTCGAAACAGTTCGCATTACCTGATTTACAGCAGCGAGTCGAGTCAATTTTACGTCTAACTCAATTACCCGCCGCTAATTTAGAGCTCGAAATAACCGAAGGTACGGTTATTAAAGAGCCTGAAAAAGCAATCAAAGTGATGCAGCAATTATCTAAAATGGGCGTTAGTTTAGCCCTCGACGATTTTGGTACCGGTTACTCATCACTTTCTTATTTAAAGCGCTTTCCTATCCACACTTTAAAAATTGACAAGGCTTTTGTTGATGATATTGACAAGTCTGATCGCGATCTAAAAATGGTCGACTCTATTATCACTATTGCCCACAATATGGGGCTCTCAGTGGTTGGTGAAGGTGTTGAAGATGCCTCTCAGCTCAGTATATTGCGCGCCTTAAAATGTGAAGAGATCCAAGGCTATATCTTCAGCAAGCCTGTGACTGAATCCAAATTTACCCTGCTACTTCAGCAAGACTCGAATAACCAACCAATGACAGCACTCCCCGCAAAAAGAGGTTAAAAGACGCAACGCAGGAAACATTGGCACAACAACTGCAACAACCTTCTCATAAGTCAAAAATATTATTTTATATTTAAAACTCTACGAGAAGGTACAAAATGAAAACAATAATTAAAGGTTTAGTTACTTCTGCAGTCATCGCTTGCTCTATGCCAGCATTCGCATCTCAAAATTCAGATGTAGCTCAATCCAATGTATTTGACCTAAATACAAATATTAGCTTAGCGGGCATTCCAAACATTAGATTCAAGCCTGTACAAACAGCGGGTATTCCAAACATTCGATTCAAGCCTGTACAAACTGCGGGTATCCCAAACATTCGATTCAAGCCTGTGCAAACAGCGGGTATTCCAAACATTCGATTCAAGCCTGTACAAACTGCTGGTATTCCAAACATTCGATTTGCAAACCAAGCAACTGCTTAATAAAGGACATAAAGATGTTTGATTCAATTAAGAAAGTCCTAGGTTTTGAAAAGCCCGCTCGTAAAAAAGTTCAGCTTCCTGAAGGTTTGAACCATTTACAAGTAATCCCAGCTAAAGTCTGGTGGAATTAAGTTCGCCAAAGATTAAGGAGTATGATTATGTTTAATTCATTAATGAAAGTACTTGGATTAGCTAAACCTGCTCGTAAGAAGGTGCAGTTGCCTGATGGCCTAGAGCATCTAGAAGTTATCCCAGCCAAAGGTTGGTGGAACTAACACCAGTATAAGTGAGAGCTTATGCTCGGATAACAAAAAAGGAGCCTAGGCTCCTTTTTTGTTATCTCTATGACCCGTTGTTAGAACAACTTATAGAATAATGGAGATCCCCTGCTTTCCCATAGCCTTACGATAAGCAAGCTGTTTATGGGAGTTAAACAATGGGTATGCAGCAGGGCCTACTAGCGCGCCAGCAATTACCCAACGCTTAACAGGCAAGCCTGCTTTAAATGCTGAATGACCTAAAGAGTAGCCTGAATACACTAATATCAACGCGATAGCGAACAACACTTATCTACACCCCACTTCAAATAAATTAGCCTTTTATAGGCCCTAGCGAAAAACGCTGGACATTATATAACCAAAACCAAACAAATGAGAGTATTTTTCAGGCGACTTATAGCCTAGTTCCCAAAAAAAAGCGGCATCATGTTGCCGCTTTGTTAATTAGTTTTATCCCCTGCCATCAAGATGAGAGAATAAACTATCGATTGTATGCTTTAACTAAAGAAGCTAGTCCCGTCGGCAGCCATTTGCTTTAGTGTATCTGCAGGCTCAAATCGATTACCGTAACGAGCTTGATAGCCCTCTAGAATTTTCACCAAGTGATCGGCTCCAAGCGTGTCAATATAATGAAAAGGTCCACCGAGGAACGGCGGGAAACCAATACCAAAAATTGCGCCAATATCCCCATCTCTAGGACAAGCAATTATCTTCTCCTCAAGACAACGTACCGCTTCGTTTAGCATCTGAACGACACAGCGTTGAGCCACTTCAGACGCTTCTGTATCGACACCGGGCTTAAGCCCTAAAACGCTATAGACAGTTTGATCGACCTCTTTGGTCTTTTTCTTACCGCCATACAGGTAGAAACCTTTACCGTTCTTACGCCCCTTTCTATCATCGGCTAAAAGCTTATCGAAGGCTGCAGGCGCCTTAAAACGCTCCCCTAACTCAGACTCTAAGATAGGTGAAATCTTGGCGCCTACGTCAATTCCCACTTCATCGAGTAACGTCATTGGGCCAACAGGGAAACCAAACTTAACTAACGCCTTATCAAGATGCTCAACGCTCTGCCCTTCAAGCAGTAACTGCGCGGCTTCGTTCATATACAACGCCAAGATTCGGTTAACATAAAACCCTGCACCATCTTGAACAACGATAGGTGTTTTTCCCTGCTTCTTAGCGAACGCCACTGTGGTCGCAATCGTTTCAGCCGATGTTTTAGCATGCGCAATCACTTCAACTAATGGCATTTTCTCGACTGGCGAGAAATAGTGCAGACCGATGACATTTTCTGGTCGGCTCGCCGCTTCTGCAATCTGTCCAATGGGTAAAGAAGAAGTGTTCGAAGCAAAAATAGTATTCTCGCCACACTCACGTTCAACATCTTTGACCATCTGATGTTTTAGAGCTAAATCTTCAAAGACAGCCTCTACCACCATATCGGCATCTTTAATGCCTTTATATTCAGTGGTTGTCGTCATCAACGCCATTAAGTTATCGCGTACTGCTGGGGTCATATGGCGACGTTTAACGCCTTTATCTAAGAGCTTATAAGCATAAGACAGTGCATTGCTTAAACCTGTTTCGTTGATATCTTTTACCCGTGCAGGAATTTTAGCTTTAGTCGTGGTTACAGAGGCAATTCCGCCCCCCATTAAACCACCGCCTAACACCATGACCTTTTTCACTGTACGCGGCTTCACATCACCAGCGCCCGTTTCTTTCTTCATCTCAGTGGTGGCAAAGAAGATACTGCGCAATGACTCAGACTCTTTTGACATTACCAGTTCAGCAAAATGACTTGCTTCCACCTCAAGCCCTTTTACCATGCCTTTAGTCATACCTTGGCATACACAGTCGATGATCTTCGCGGGTGCGGGAAAATTACCTTGGGTCTTTTTCGCTACTTGTTTGCCAGCCTGATCGAAAATAATGTTACGGCCCGCACTCGTGCCCTCAAGCAACTTGTTGATAAAAGGCTGTTTCTTTTTCTTAGCAGGACGCTTTCCCGCTAATGCCATCTCTACCGCTGTGCGCAGCAAAATTGACTCAGGCACAGCATCATCGACTAAGCCCATCTTAACTGCCTGCTTAGGACGAAGTTGTTTACCTGTCAGCATCATATCTAGCGCAGTAGTTACGCCAACTAAACGCGGCAGACGTTGAGTGCCACCGCCGCCAGGCAACAAACCTAGCTGCACTTCAGGCACACCCATCATGGTTTTTGGATTAAGGGAGCAAACTCGCTGATGACACGCCAGAGCCAGCTCCAAACCGCCACCTAAACAAGCACCATTAATTGCAGCAACCACTGGAATGGTTAAGCTTTCTAACTCGTTAAATACTACGTGCCCCTGCTGAGATAACAGCTTAGCATCGGCGGCTGTTTCACAGGCATCGAGCATTGAAATATCTGCGCCCGCAACAAAGGAGTCCTTCTTTCCAGAAACTAACACAAGACCTTTGATACTGGCATCGGCCTTAATTTCGGCAAGGACCTCACTGATCTCAGGGCCAAACTCGCTGCGAAGCGTGTTCATGGTTTCGCCTGGTACGTCCATAGTCAATATGGCAATACCATCATCACGACGAGCTAAATTAAATGTCTTTTCCATAAGAGTTACTCCACTTCCACAATCATTGCTGCACCTAACCCACCCGCAGCACATGCTGTTGCGAGACCCGTACCACCACCGCGGCGCTTGAGTTCATGACACACCTGAGTCACTAAGCGCGTGCCCGTCGCAGCAAATGGGTGACCGTAGGCCAAAGAGCCACCAAGCACATTAAACTTACTCATATCGATTTCACCTATAGCTCGATTACGACCAAGTTTCTCTTCGGCAAATTTTTTCGAGCCAAACATTTGCATGTTAGCCAAGGTTTGCGCAGCAAAGGCTTCATGCATCTCAATTAAGGTTAAGTCCTCAAGCTCCATCCCTGCACGCTTAAGCGCCAAAGGCGTGGCGTAAGATGGCCCCATCAACATGTCTTCCCAAACATCGATGGCGGTGAAAGCGTAACTCTTAATGTAACCAATAGGTGTGTAACCCAATGCTTTTGCACGACCTTCACTCATCAAGAGTACGGCCGATGCACCATCTGTTAATGGCGTACTGTTTGCAGCCGTTACCGAGCCGTGCTTACGATCAAAGGCGGGACGCAATTTTGCGTAAGACTCAAGCTTAGAGTTTTCACGAATGTTGTTATCGCGATCAATAAAGGCTTTATAAGGCGGCACATGGGCAACCATCACCTCTTCGGCCAGCTTGCCTGCATTCCAAGTTTCAGTCGCTAAGGTGTGTGAGCGATGCGCTAACGCATCTTGATCGGCGCGGCTAATGTTATAAGTCTTGGCCATCTGCTCAGCTGTTTGCCCCATAGATAAACCAGTTGAGTATTCGGCAACGGCAGGTGGAACAGGTAATAAGTCTTTAAGGCCTAAGCGACGAAAAATCGAAAGTCTCTGCCCAAGACTGCGGGCTTTATTAAGATCGACCAAGGCATGAGCTAGTTTTTTAGAAACACCGATTGGTAAGACTGACGATGAATCTGCACCGCCCGCGATACCGATATCGAGATTCCCCGTCATGATAGACTCAGCAACGTTGACCGTAGACTGAAAGCTGGTTGCACAAGCACGGGTTACGCTGTAAGCGTCGGTACTAACATTCATGCCCGTACCCAGTACGATTTCCCGAGCGATGTTTGGCGCAGCAGGCATCTGTACCACTTGCCCATAAACAAGTTGCTCAATCTCTTTAGGATCCAACTCTGAGCGAGCAAGCAGTTCATTTACAACCATCTTGCCCATATCTAATGCCGACACACCATGAAAAGCGGTGGCTTGTTTAGCAAATGGTGTACGTAATCCCGAAACAATGGCGATCCGCTCGCCCCTCGCATTCGTCACCTGTTGTCTATCACTCATTTTTCGCCCTCTTATTCTGCACGCCTGAAGTTGCACGCTTTCTTATATCCTTGGGAAACCTATTTATCTTTGAACCAGACAGGTCTGACCATTAAAGTGTGATCTGATTCTAACTTCTTAGTGAAAGGTTTTAAACACTTGTTTGTTTTTTTGTTGTTAAAATATAAAAAAACCATTCATAAACAAACATTAATGAAGCATATTTCTGTTTCAGTTGTCTATAAAGTTACTCACTAACCAATATCAGTAATCACAAGGTTAATTCTTATCTGCACTTTAATCCCTTCGTTAGACCGATTTATCGGCACAAAGAAAAATTGGCACTAGCCAAACCCTAAGGGAATTTTTTACTATGTCGCAGGTCTATATCTAACTAACTTTAAATAAACCGAGTAGCATCATGCCTTTGAGTCGATTTCACGCGTTACGCGAATACTTAAATACTGTCATTTTAGGGCAGCCTATTCTCACCGAGAATCTACTAATTGCATTAATTGCCGACGGGCATCTCTTGGTAGAAGGCCCGCCAGGCCTAGCTAAGACTCGCGCTGTAAAAGCATTGTGTGATGGCGTCGAGGGAGATTTTCACCGTATTCAATTTACGCCAGATCTACTACCAGCTGACTTAACCGGTACTGATATTTATCGCGCGCAAACTGCCACCTTCGAATTTGAAGCTGGCCCCATTTTTCATAATCTTATCTTGGCCGATGAGATTAACCGTGCCCCCGCCAAGGTCCAGTCGGCTTTGTTAGAGGCCATGGCCGAAGGTCAGGTCACTGTAGGTAAGCACAGCTATCAGTTGCCTGAACTGTTTTTGGTCATGGCGACACAAAACCCACTGGAGAACGAAGGTACCTACCCGTTACCCGAGGCGCAGTTAGACAGATTTTTGATGCACCTCAACCTTGATTATCCAAGTGCTGAAACCGAGTTTCAGATCATGAGAATGTCTCGAAATGAAGCGCTTAAGCAAGAACTTCCCCATGTTGAGCCTATTATTCAAGGGGATATTTTTGCAGCTCGTGAGCACGCACTACAAATTTATCTTGCCGAGCCTTTAGAGAAATACATCGTCGATATCATCATGGCAACCCGTAAACCTGAGGCCTATAGCCAAGAGTTAGCCAGTTGGCTTGAATACGGCGTCAGCCCTCGTGCCACCCTGTCGCTTGAACGTTGTGCTCGTGCGCGCGCCTACTTATATGAACGTGACTTTGTTTCTCCAGAAGATATTCAGGCTGTTGCTCCCAACGTGCTGCGTCATCGTTTGCTGTTGAGCTATCAGGCACAAGCCGATGGCATCAGTGCTGATGACGTGATCAACCATATTCTTTCTCAAGTTGCGGTCCCTTAATGGTCAACTCTGAACTGCCGTTGTTTAGCGACGGCATTAATATTACCGAAAAAGAGTTACTGGCCTGCCAGAGCCTTGCCAAAGCCTTACCCGAAAAACGGGCTAAAGCCAAAGCGAGCCTAGCGGGTCATAGAGCGAGCTTAATCAAAGGTCGAGGCATGGAGTTTGCCGAAGTTCGTCATTATCAAAGTGGTGATGACGTGCGTACCATCGACTGGCGAGTCACGGCAAGAACCGGTAAGGCTCACACTAAGCTGTTTGTCGAAGAGCGTGAACGCCCTGTGCTACTACTGCTCGACCTTAGCCATAGCCTCTATTTTGGTTCAAGCCTGATGTTACAGTCGGTACAGGCGGCCCATCTTGCTACCACTCTTGGCTGGAGTGCTATTTTACATGGCGACCGCCTTGGGGCGTTAATCGCTACCGAGCAAGAACATATTGAACTTAAGCCGCGAAGTCGCCAACAAGGCATATTGCAAGTGATCTCTGCAATTAAAAACTTGCATACCAGACAACTGCAGAATATCGCCGACCAGACTCCAGAGCCTGAGCATCTGCTAAAGGCCTGTCAACGCCTTCGCCGTTTAGCCAAGCCTGGCTCACTCATCTGGATAGTTTCCGATGGCAGTAACTTCACGCCAAGTTGCTTGGCAGCGCTGTCAGACTTGAAGCGTCACTGCGATTTAGGCGCCTTCTTGATCACCGACCCGCTTCGCCAAGGACTACTCGATCTACCTAAGCATTTTCAGCTTCCAGTAAGAGAAGGTAACAAAGAGCTGCTCCTCGACAGAAACAGTTACCAGCAGTGGCTAACTAGTCAGCAACATCAACAAGATCAATTTATTGAAATGATGCAAAAACTTAACGTTCAAACCCGCATTGTTGATGCAGGGCTCAGACTCAATCAACAGTTAGGGGCATTGCGATAGATGAGCAATCCAGTCAACCCAGCTCTTGCTTCAATGCAAGACATTCAGACACCCGCTGAAATAGGTTTGTGGCCACTCGCTTATGGCTATTGGCTCAGTCTGATTATCCTCATAGTCATTACCACCTTACTCATCGTCTGGTTTAGAAAACGTCGACAAGTCGGCGCAGCAAAGCGAATGGTACTGACAGAGCTTGCGACATTAGATCAAAACAGTCCGCAATTTGCCGTTGAGGTGAGTAGCCTGCTTAAACGTGCAGCCATGAGCTACACCAGCCGCGAGCAGGTCGCACAGCTCAGTGGCGATGACTGGTACCAATGGCTAAACGCACAGACTAATAAACCGCAAGTTGAGCTATGTAAGCTGTTAGCCCTGCGCTATCAAAAGGCTCAGCTTAGTGAAGATGAAAAACAAGCTCTAATGCTTCATGCTCAAGGCTGGTTAAAAGCAGCGCTGCCATTAAGAAAAATGTCCTCTATCAGCCCGAAAAGTAGTGAGGTAAGTCAATGTTAACCCTCGCCTGGCCATTTTTATTGCTGCTACTGCCTCTACCGCTGATATTTAGAAATAAACAGCAGAAACAACCTCAGGGCGGCCATCTACTGTTACCCGGAGCCAGCTTACCCGGCCAAGTGGCTATCACCGAAAAAAGCCGACAAACTAGAAAACGTTACTGGTTAGTATGGTGCTTGCTGGTATTAGCCTGTGCCCGTCCACTTTGGGTTGGAGAGGCTATCGAACTGCCGAGTAAAGGTCGTGACCTTATGTTATCGGTCGATCTCTCCGGCAGTATGCAAATTGAAGACATGGTGATAGACGGTAAGGTGGTTGATCGCTTTACTCTGATCCAACATGTCATTAGTGACTTTATTGAACGCAGAAAAGGCGATCGTATCGGTCTTATCCTTTTTGCCGACCATGCCTATCTGCAGTCACCATTGACCCAAGATAGACGCTCTGTAGCACAATATCTAAAAGAAGCCCAAATCGGCCTAGTCGGTAAACAAACTGCCATTGGTGAAGCGATTGCCCTGGGTGTTAAACGTTTCGATAAAGTCGAACAGAGTAATCGAGTGTTAATTTTACTCACAGATGGTTCTAACAACGCTGGCGCGATAACGCCAGAGCAAGCTAGCCAGATTGCCGCCCAAAGAGGGATCACCATCTATACCATAGGCGTTGGCGCCGATGTCATGGAACGCAGAACCCTATTTGGCAAAGAAAGGGTCAACCCATCTATGGATCTAGACGAGTCTCAATTGCAAGAGATTGCCAAAGTCACTGGCGGCCAGTATTTCAGAGCCCGCAATACCGAGGAGTTAGAGCAGATCTATCAGGTAATCGATACCTTGGAGCCAGTGAGTCGCGATCAACTCAGTTATCGACCGCAGTCAGAGCTGTTTTACTGGCCACTGGCCTTAGCTTTACTGGCATCAATCATTAATGCTTTAACTAATATTACAGCCTTTAGAGCAAGCTTTAGCGCTAAGTCTCACTTTGTAAAAGGAGGACGTTAACCATGCATTTCCTACGTCCCGAATGGTTTGTAGCCCTTATTCCATTGGCTATATTGCTATTAGTTTTATTTAAGAGCAAAGCCGCTAGCTCAAGTTGGAACCGCTATATCGCCCCGCACTTAGCTAAGGTGCTTGTTGGCGGCTCGATGAAAAAGAAGCACAACAACATTGCTTACCTAGCACTGGCTTGGTTTATTGCCGTATTCGCCCTATCTGGCCCAGCGCTTGAGAAAAGAGCCCTGCCAGTTTATGAGTCAGCGCAAGGGCGCGTCATCGTCATGGACATGTCTTTGTCTATGTATGCCAATGACTTAGTGCCAAACCGTTTAACTCAGGCAAAATTTAGGGCCACAGATCTTATCGATGCTCTATCGGAAGGTGAAACTGGGCTGATAGCCTATGCGGGTGATGCGTTTACTATTAGCCCACTCACTCGAGATAAAGCGACGCTATTAAACCTGCTGCCAACCCTAACGCCAAGTATCATGCCAGTAAGAGGCTCCAACCTTGAGACCGCAATCATTCAGGCAAAGTCGTTACTAAGCCAAGGTGGGCATGTACGCGGGGACATTATTTTGTTCACCGACGGCGTAAGCTCAACCCAATTTAAGCTTGCTAAATCAGCACTAAGCGGCAGTCAGTACCGACTGGCAATTATCGCCTTCGGTAGCCAACAAGGTTCGCCGATTAAGTTACCCGATGGTCAGTTACTACGTGATAACTCCAATCAGATTGTCGTCGCAAAAACCGATTACAACTTACTAAAGGAGCTCGCTTCTGAGGCAAATGGTATTCTAGTACTAAGCCGCGCGGACGGTGGCGATATCACTCAAATTAAGCAGTGGCTAGCCAATACTCAAGATACAAAAGCCAGCGATCTCGAAGGGGAAACGTGGCAAGATCTAGGCCCCTACTTTGCTCTACTCTTGCTGCTACCGGCACTGTTGAGTTTTAGAAACGGCATGATGGCAAGTGTTGCGCTTTTAGTCTTGTTTCAGCCTAGCGGCCAAGTCTACGCCAGCACTTGGGATGATCTTTGGCAGACCCAAGATCAACAAGCGATGCAGGCTTATCAGGCGCAAGACTATCAAGG
Organism: Shewanella pealeana ATCC 700345; assembly: GCF_000018285.1. Lineage (NCBI taxonomy): Bacteria > Pseudomonadati > Pseudomonadota > Gammaproteobacteria > Alteromonadales > Shewanellaceae > Shewanella > Shewanella pealeana. Next base: position 3,171,875 of record NC_009901.1, read on the forward strand.
CGCTGCAAGTCGATTCGAGAGTCCACAATGGCAAGCGAGTGCGCTTTATAAAGCAGGTAATTTTGAAGAGGCCCTCAAGGCTTTTGAGAAAGATGACTCCGCCAACGGCCTTTATAATCAAGGTAATAGTTTGATGCAATTAGGCAAGTATCCCGAGGCGCAAGAGCGTTATCAATCTGCGCTTGCCAAGGATCCTCAGCTTGATTCCGCTAAGAGTAACCTTGATCTAGCCAAACAACTACAACAGCAAGATCAGCAGCAACAGAATTCTGAACAAAGCTCTAATGACAGTTCTGATAACAGTTCTGATAACAGTTCAGAAAAAAATTCTGATAACGGTTCAGATAACAGTTCAGAGAATGAGTCGGAACAAAATCAAAGTGGAGAGTCTAAAGGCTCTGACTCACAAGCTAAAAGTAATCAGCAAGACGCTCAATCGGAGCAGCAAGACAATGCCAAATCTGATAAGAGCCAATCTCAAGAGCAAGAGGCTAGTGAGCAACAGCAGGCAAATAATGAAGCTGAAATGCAAGCAAACCCTGATGACGAAAAGGCTGATGAAAACAAGGCTGAACAAAATCAAACTAATAGTCAGTCTGCACAACAAGCTCAAAAGCAGGAAGAGCTAGCTAAACAGCAAGCGCAATCTGCAGCAAAGGCTGAGGCCGATGAGCCAAATAAAGCAGCCGAGCAAACAGAGCAAGTCGCCGCGAGTGCCATGCCAACAGATGAGCCGCTCCCTCCTGAAATGGAGCGAGCACTGCGGGCCGTTGCAGATGATCCACAGGTCTTACTGCGAAATAAAATGCAACTTGAATATCAGAAACGTCGCCAACAAGGCATCAATTCTAAGGAAAACGAACAGTGGTAATACGGCATATTTTTTTACTCGCGATTATCGCCCTCACAGCCGCCTTTCCAGCTAGCGCGATCACATCGCTTCAGGCCTCTGTCGACCGTAACCCAGTTATGGAAGGTGAGTCTTTAATCCTAACAGTTACCGCAGATGACGATCTAAACAGCGGAAAACTCGATACATCTAAGCTGTTGAAAGACTTTATCGTTGGCCGAACCAGTATCAGTCGAAGCAAGCAGATAATGAATTTCGATGCTAGCAACGAGACCCGCTGGCAAGTGCTACTATCGCCTAAAAATATAGGCACAGTCACTATTCCAGCTTTTACTATCGATGGCATAAGCTCTAATCCAATCTCTTTATCTGTTGTAAAAACCGGTTCACAGCCGCAACAGATGAAAGACATCTTTATGCGCGCCAACCTGTCGAGTAAGCAGGCTTATGTGGGCCAGATGCTCACTTACAAGGTTAAGCTCTATTTAGCGCTAGAGTTACAGCGCGGTGTATTAAATGCACCAAACTTAGAAGGTGCGCAGATAAAGCAGCTGGGTGAAGACAAAGACAGCACAGATGTCGTTAATGGTCGCCGATACCGAGTTATTGAACGAAACTATGCGATTGTCGCCGACCAGCCAGGAGAGCTCACCATTGACGGTGCCAGCTTTGCCGGTGATGTCATGGTGCAGTCAAGACGCAACGGCGCTATGTTCTCTTTCAATGAAAGTAGACCGACACAGACTCAAGCACCAAAAATGACGGTACTCATCAAGCCTATTCCTGCTGACTATCATGGGCAGTGGCTAGTATCTGACTTGGTTGTATTAAAAGAAGATTGGCCTGAAACACAGACCGAATTTAAAGTTGGCGACCCTATCACTCGCACCATCAACTTACTGGCATCCAACGCCGATGAAACCAGTCTGCCTGACATTGTCATTAAGTCACCGAGCGCACTAAAAGCCTACCCAGAAAAGCCACAACGTAACACATTTCTGCGCGATAACCAGATGGTGTCGCAACTGACTCAAACAACGGCAATTGTCGCCACCCAAGCTGGCACGTATACCTTGCCTGAAATCAAGGTCCCTTGGTGGAATCCACATCTGAATAAACAGCAATTTGCGACTTTACCTGCGCGCACTATCACGGTGACAGGTGGCGCTGCAATTGAGCCTATACAGCCGCAAATAACCACGCCATCAAGCAATACCCACGCTGGCTTTTGGCCTTGGATATCTTTAGTGCTCGGCTGTTTATGGGTCATCACTTTGCTACTTTGGCTAAAAGAGCGCAGAAACAAGCAAGTAGCGCCCAATATTGAGTCGAGTGCCAAGGCTCCCCTCGCTGTTTCAGGCCTCACGAATCTACAAACAGCTTGCCATACAAAAGATCCCACAGGGGTACTTAATGCGCTTACTCGCTATTATGGCGAGCTATATCAGAGGCCTATGACCCTTAGTCAAATTGCGGCAACAGATATCAACTTAAGCGATTGCATTAACCAATTACAGCAAGCAGCCTACGGTGCAAACCAGCAATCTAGCACGGTAGATTTTGGTCAGATCTTATCTATTGCGAAAATGGCCAAGGCTGAAACAAGCCCAGCTAAGGCTTCAGCACTGGCTAAGCTGAACCCTAGCTAGCAAAGTTGCATAGCTAGACGCGATAAGCCGTTATCGACAATTTATGTCGATAACGGCTTTAATTTTTAAGCACTGCATTTAATCAATAAGCGTCTGCTCACGCTTTAACGCCTCAACAACAAACATTTAAGCTACACACCAAGCTCAACCCAACAAGCCCAGAAAGCCCAGAAAGCCCAACAAATTCAGTGATTGGAATTAACAGTTCAACGAGAGTAAGCTGTGTTTTATTGATCCCGTTAGAAAAATTAAAAATGTTTGATAGTTGGCGCAATAAAAAGTCGAAGTCCACGGTCTCTTCAGACATGGTTAGCAAACAACGACGATACGATAGCCTTGTCAGGGCACTTCACGCTGATATTTACCGTTTCGCCTATTGGCTTTGCGGAGATAAACACGTCGCTGAAGACATCACTCAAGAAACGTTTTTACGTGCTTGGCGCTCGCTCGACTCATTGAAAGACGAGAAAGCTGCAAAAGCTTGGTTAATCACAATTTTACGCCGCGAAAATGCAAGACGCTTTGAGCGTAAACAGTTTAATTACTCAGATGTTGAGCAAGAGTTCATTGAAGATACACTTTCTGGCACAACCGAAGAGCTTGCTGAGCAATACTTAATACGCAGACAGATTTACAACTTAGAACTGGAGTACCGAGAACCCCTGTTATTGCAAGTCATTGGCGGATTTAGTGGTGATGAAATAGCAAAAATTCTCGATTTAAATCGCAATACCGTTATGACACGTTTATTTAGAGCAAGAAACCAACTTAAAGATCAACTCGAGCAACCACAGTTCAGGGGGCAGTCCAATGGATGAGCTTAAGTTTCGCCGTCAGGCATACAGCGAGCCCAACAGCCAAGAAGCTGACTTCCTCGATGCCGCTATGGAGTCAGCTGAAAGAGAAGCCTTCTTAAATGATCTAAAAGGCTTAGATGCTAAAATAGATCGAGCACTCAAAGTTGATGTACCAGACGACCTCGCCGCAAAATTATTGCTGCGTCAGCAACTACAACATCACCATACACAGCGCCGCAAAACAGGGTTTGCGTTTGCCCTCGTGGCTTCGATAGCATTTTTAGCGGGAATGACATTTACTCTACTAAGAATGGGACCTGTTGATCTGAGCCAGCATGCTCTAGCCCATGTTTACCATGAGACCGAAGCGCTCAACATTGAGCAAGATGTACCGTTTCAAACGGTAAACTTTCAACTTGCTTCCCTCGGTGGCAATAACAGTATGAAGTTCATCCAGCAGCCCGGCAGAGTCTTTTACAGTACTTACTGTGATTTTCAAGGGGTAAAAAGCTTGCACTTAGTGATGCAGGGCGAGCAAGAAAAAGTCACTCTGTTTATTGTCCCTCTAGAAGATCGCATGGTACTGGAAGAAGCCTTTGCCGATAACAAGTATCAAGGTATGGGCTTTGAAACCGATAACGCCTACATGTTATTAGTTGGTGAACAAAACCAAGACCTCGATTACGTTAAGAACGAAATTGAACAAACATTCATCTAACAACCTTTACAACCAATGATGCTTAACACGCATCATTGGTTAGATCTTCATCACATTCCCTCGCTTTATTGGGCCTCAGCTCATAGATCTGCTAGCATAGCGCCCACACAAATTGAAAATAAAAGAAGCGTGCATCACACATGACAATTGAATTACCTGTTTTAATTACTTTTATCGCCTATCTCTCTTTAATGATGGGCATAGGCTTATGGGCTTATAAAGCAACAGACTCTGTAGACGATTACATTCTAGGTGGCCGTGGTATGGGGCCTGCGGTTACTGCACTCAGTGTGGGTGCCTCAGATATGTCGGGCTGGTTACTTTTAGGTTTACCCGGAGCCGTATACCTAGGCGGGTTAGGCGAAGCTTGGATTGGCATAGGTCTTGTCTTTGGCGCTTGGCTTAACTGGCTATTTGTCGCTAAACGTTTACGTGTTTATACCCAATTTACTGATAATGCACTGACACTTCCCGACTTCTTCGAGAAACGTTTTGAAGATAATAAAGGCCTGCTAAAGTTAGTTTCAGCTGTGACCATCTTAGTCTTCTTCACCTTTTATGCCTCCTCTGGCATGGTAGGTGGTGCGATTTTATTTGAAAAAGTATTCGGTCTAGATTACACCTTGGCTTTGATCATTGGCTCTACCATTATCGTGGCCTATACCTTCGTTGGTGGTTTCTTTGCCGTTAGTTGGACCGACTTTTTCCAAGGCTGCCTGATGCTTATTGCACTGTTAATTGTCCCTGTGGCTATTTTTAGTCAGCCAGAGACACAAGCAGGCTTGGAAAACATCGACCCAGCAATGCTATCTATGTTCAATGAAAATACCACCTTTATTGGCTTCATATCGCTACTAGCATGGGGACTAGGCTATTTTGGTCAGCCGCATATTCTGTCTCGCTTTATGGCTATAGCCTCACCTGACGATATTCCGGTTTCACGCCGCATCGCCATGGGTTGGATGCTACTAGCCCTTGTCGGTGCGCTGGCAACAGGTATTGCCGGTAGCCTCTACTTTGCAGCTGAGCCACTATCAAACCCTGAAACCGTGTTCATTCACTTAGCCCATGCAGCATTTAATCCGTGGATTGGTGGTTTACTTATCGCAGCTATCTTGTCGGCAATTATGAGTACCATCGATTCGCAGCTTTTAGTCTGTTCGAGTGTGATCACCGAAGATTTCTATAAGAAGTGGTTACGTCCACAGGCGACAAGTAAAGAATTGATGCTTGTCGGCCGTATTGGTGTATTGGCGATTGCCATCATTGCGGGTGTTGTTGCCCTTAATCCAGAAAGCAGCGTACTAGGTTTAGTCAGCTATGCTTGGGCTGGCTTTGGTGCAGCTTTCGGTCCTGTCGTGTTGTTATCTCTATTTTGGCGTGGTTACAGCCGCAATGGTGCAGTCGCGACCATTATTGTTGGTGCACTGACAGTTGTGGTTTGGAAGCAACTTTCAGGTCATATTTTTGACATCTATGAAATCCTTCCAGGCTTCATTCTAGCCAGCCTAGCCGGTGTGGTTATCAGCAAGATGCAAAGCCCATCAGAGACAATTAAACAGCAGTTCGATAGCTTCGAAGCCAAGCTATAGCTGCAATAGAGAGCAGAACAGATAAAAAGCGTACACTTGTACGCTTTTTTTATTTTTACCCATCAGCGCCTAAACCATCAACGACTTACATCCCATTAACACACAACTAAACAAGCTTGCTGCCTCAAGCCTGTGCTGGCTATAGTTTCTAAGACCTAATTTAATTGCTCACTTAATTACCAGCAAAAAAAATGAACTATAATTAACTAATAATTAACAAAAAACCGTTTCTGGTCGGAGTTGTTAGCTTGCACACATCTCCCTACTATGCACTGGTCTAATAAGTGGATCTTGCCGCTAATCATGAAATTAGCCCCAAATAAGCAAGACCAAAAATATAATAGAGATGATAATAATGAAGATTTTCAACAAGACTCTTATTGCTGTATCAGTAGCTCTAGTAAGCACTCAAACAATGGCTGCTGGCTTCCAAATAAATAGCCAATCAGCAACAGGTGTTGGCCGTGCGTTTGCCGGTGATGCTGTAATCGCCGATAACGCATCAGTACTTTCTCGTAACCCAGCTGCTATGGCGTTGTTTGACGAAAAACAACTTTCAATGGGCTTAACTTATGCTGACGTACAAGTTGAAGTTCAGGATGTATTTGTTAACTCAAATCTAGGTGAACTACACTACGGCAATATCGACGATGGCGCCGAAGCAAAAGTTATCCCTAATTTTTACTATGTAAGCCCAGTAAACGACAAGTTCGCCTACGGTGTTGCTATGTTCAGTAACTTCGGTACAGGTACCGATACAAGCGAACTATCACAGCCAAAATCGATCCTTGGTGGCGCCGCGCAAATTCCAGCGCCAGCCGATCTACTAGGTAAAACTGAAGTCACTACTATCAACTTCAACCTAAGTGCCTCATACCGCATCAACGATAACTTGAGTGTGGGTGCTGGTCTTGATGTAATTTATGGCTCTGGCGTACTAACGCGTTCAGGTGAGCTTCCTGTAGCACCTGATGGATCTCTTGTACCTGTAGACCTAGTTGATGTAGATGCTGATGGCATCGCTTTTGGCGGTATTGTGGGTGCCGTATATGAAATCAATGCAGACCACCGTTTTGGTGTCAGCTACCGCTTCAGCCCAGAGTTTACCGCTGATGGTACAGTAAACTACGCAGGTGTTGATTTCGAAGAGATCAATATTCCTCTTCCTGATATTTTCCAAGTTGCTGGTTTCCACCAACTAACAGAAAAGTTTGCACTGCACTATACGGCGCAGATGACGACTTGGGGAGACTTCCACGAAATTACTGTTACTGATCCTTCAGAAGCGCAGCTAAAGAAATATGCGTGGGATGACTCATGGTTATTCAGTGTAGGTGGTACTTATACTCTGAATGACAGCTGGACACTACGTGCGGGTTACATGTTCGACCAAGGTGTTGTTGGTGAAGTGAGCTCTATCTCAATTCCTGATTCAGACCGTCAGTGGTACACTATGGGTGCAACTTACAACCTATCTAAGCACACTAGCCTAGATTTCGGTATTGCATTCGTTCGTGGCGAAGAAACTCAGCTAACAGAACATAGCTCAGTATTAGACGCAGTGGGCCAAGAGATGCCAATCCTTGGTGCTGATTTAGGCACGGTGCATGCGACAACAACATCAAATGCAACATACTACTCTATTCAGTACAACTACAAGTTCTAAGCTAACCGCTTAATTGTATCTCGATAACAAAAGCCGCATACCAATGCGGCTTTTTATTGTTTCATACCCTGCTCTCTAAGTTTGCCCATAAACGCTATAGCACAAACAGCCCCTTTCCCATTACAGCTTAATCTTTGCCGCTCTTGATAGTGACTATTTAATTCAAACACAGTCCATCGCTTTTCTCTAATAAATAATTATTGCACATAAAAACCACTTCCATTAGAATTATTGCATGGACTGGTTTTGATAAGACAATTAAATGAATAATTCCCAGAAAAACGCCCTGAAAAACACTGCCCTACTTGCCTATCTATTAATAAGCTCTCTACCATTTTTGAGCCTATCTGCGTCGGTATCGGCTGAGTCTAGAGCGGCTGCTGACAATAAGCATTTAGAATCAATAACAGTAAGCTTCAAACCCTATCCCAACTGGGTACAGCTAGATGCAGTCATTGAGCCCACCAAGTCCGCTACCGTATCGGCACAAACCTCCGGTCGCATTATCAAGCTCAATTACGATATCAATGATGTGGTTGCAACGGGTGCCCCACTACTTGAGATCACCAGTAAAGAACAAGGCGCCCAGCTCGCCGCAGCAGAAGCCGAATACGCCAAAGCCCGCGCCGTCAATGTCGAAGCCCAGCAGCAGTTTAAACGCTATCAAGCGCTATTTCCTAAGGGAGCCATTTCCAAGGGAGCGATGGATGAAGCCGAAGCTAACGCAAAGTCTGCTCAACAAGCAGTAAGCGCAGCTAAAGCTAGAATTACTCAAGCCAGCGAATCATTAAATTATACTCTTGTCAGTGCGCCATTTGCAGGCATAGTCACCCAAAGACATGTTGAAGAGGGCGAAACAGTAAGCCCTGGGCAAGCCTTATACTCAGGTTACTCCTTAAGCCAGATGCGCGCAGTCACTCAAATCCCCCAGCGTTATGTGGAAGCACTAAAACAACAGCCCAAATTCAAATTAACCTTAGCCAACGGCCAGCAGATAAACAGTGAGCAACTGACACTATTTACCTTTGTTGATCCAAAGTCTCATAGCTATAAAGTACGCATTAACTTACCTGAAAATACAGATGGCCTTATCCCTGGTAGCCTAATTAAAGCCCAATTTGTTAGCGGTAGCCGTAATACCATATTCATCCCCGAGTCGTCATTACTCACCATGAATGAACTCAGCGCCGTCTATATTCAGCAAAATGATGCATGGGTACTCAATCAGGTCAGAACTGGACTCAGCAATAATGGCAAAGTCGAGATCTTAGCAGGATTATCAGAGGGTGATGTAGTTGCTAAAGATGCCTACCACGCACTGTTACTGCTTAAGCAAAGCAATAAACCATGAAACCTAATCGAATCTAGTTTTAAGGAAGACCTGTCATGCAAACTCAAAACAAATTAGGTATTTCTGGACGTATTGCTAGCGCCTTTCAATCCAGTGCTATCACGCCATTATTGGCCCTCTTAGGCTTGTTGTTCGGGCTATTCGCGGTGATCGTGACGCCTAAAGAGGAAGAGCCACAAATCGATGTCACCTTTGCCGATGTGTATGTCCCCTTTCCTGGCGCTACCCCGCGAGAAGTAGAAAGCTTAGTTACCTTACCGACTGAGCAGATTATCTCGGAAATTAAAGGCATAGACACCCTCTATTCATTTTCTCAGTCTGACGGCGCCCTGTTTATCGTGGTGTTTGAGGTGGGTATTGCTCGTAATGAGGCCATAGTCAAACTCTACAACCAGCTTTACTCTAACCAGTATAAACTTCCGCTCGAAGCGGGTGTGGGAGAGCCGCAAATTAAACCTCGCGGCATCGATGATGTTCCTATTGTTAGCCTAACCCTATGGTCAAAAGACCAGTCTGTTTCCGCAGAGATGCTCACTCACGTTGCTAACGGCTTAGAGACCGAGATAAAAAGGATCCCCGGCACCAGAGAGATTAGCTCCTTTGGTGATCAACAACTTAGCCTCAACGTTAGAATCGATCCGGTTAAGATGAATTATTTCGGCGTCTCGTTCGATGAAATAAATCAAAGCCTGATGAGCAATAATCATATCTCAATGCCAAGCTCTCTAGTTCAAGGTAATCAAGAGATAAAAGTGCAAGCGGGTCAATTTCTGCAAAACATTGAAGATGTGAAGCAACTCGTGGTCGCGGTAAAACAAGACAGCGACGGGCATGCTGCCCCGGTTTATGTCGCTGACTTTGCCGATATCACGCTTAAAGCTGACTTGCCAACCAAAAGTGCATGGCATGGCGACAAGCAAAATATCTACCCAGCCGTTACTGTCGCCATAGGTAAGCAACCCGGTATGAATGCCGTCGATGTCGCGAACACTATCATGGACAGAGTCGCTAAAGTCCAAAATGTGTTGCTCCCTGATGGCATCGAAGTGAGCATTTCGCGAAACTACGGCGAGACTGCAGGAGATAAAGCCAATACCCTGATTTTTAAGCTAGTATTTGCCTCTGCGGCAGTGGTGATCTTAGTCTTAATGACAATGGGATTCAGAGAGGCCCTGGTCGTTGGCATTGCTATCGTCATTACCTTAGCCTTCACCCTTTTTGCCTCATGGGCTTGGGGCTTCACTCTAAACCGAATCTCGCTGTTTGCGTTGATTTTCTCTATCGGCATATTGGTTGATGACGCCATCGTGGTGGTTGAAAACATTCACCGACATATGGCTATGGGCAAGCGCTCATTCTCAGAGATCATTCCTATTGCGGTTGATGAAGTGGGCGGTCCTACTATTTTAGCGACCTTTACTGTTATCGCAGCCTTGCTACCTATGGCCTTTGTCTCAGGCTTGATGGGGCCTTATATGAGCCCAATTCCGATCAATGCCAGTATGGGAATGCTAATCTCCCTTGCCGTGGCGTTTGTTATCACCCCTTGGCTGAGCCGAAAACTCCTCAAACGCCCAGTATCACAGCATAACCAAGACAGCCCGCTTGATAGAGCTGATCCGGCTCTGGGAAAAGGCATGATGTTTCGCCTATTCAATCGCTTAATTAGCCCATTCGTTAAAGGAGAAAATGCCAGAAAAGCAAGATTAGGTTTAGCAGCGGCTATTTTCATTCTGATTGCAGGGGCTATAGCGCTGCCAATGGCAAAATTGGTCGTGCTGAAAATGCTGCCTTTCGATAATAAGTCTGAATTCCAAGTCATGGTCGACTTGCCAGAAGGCACGCCTGTTGAACAGACTCAAAAAGCATTAAAAGAGCTAGGCCGTTACCTAAACCAAGTAGAAGAGGTAGAAAGTTACCAGCTCTATGCCGGCACCAGCGCCCCAATCAACTTTAATGGATTAGTGCGTCATTACTTCCTGCGTCAGACTCAAGAGCTTGGAGATATCCAAGTGAACTTAGTCGATAAAAAGCATCGTGACCGAGATAGCCACAGCACCGCTCTGTCTGTTAGGGCGCCACTGCAAGCAATTGGTGCTAAATACCATGCCAATATTAAAGTCGTTGAAGTTCCACCCGGCCCACCCGTTTGGTCGCCCATCCTCGCTGAAGTTTATGGTCCCAGTGAAGCTATTCGTGAGCAGGCGGCGAACCAATTACTTGGGGTATTTAAACAGACCAAAGATGTGGTCGATATCGATATCTATCTGCCTGAATCGGCAGCCAAGTGGCAGGTAATCATCGACAGAACTAAGGCCAGCTTACTAGGAGTGCCTTATAGCCAGATAGTCGACTTAGTCGCAACCTCTGTCGGCGGCAAGAACATCAGCTATCTACATAAAGAGAATCAAAAGCATGCGATACCTATTAAGATCCAACTCCAAGAGGGAGCAAAAGTCGATTTAGAGCAAGTGTTAAATCTAACACTGCGTAGCAGTAGCGGCCAAGCCGTTGCCGTATCTGAATTAGTCAGGATCGACAAAGGTAATATTGATACGCCAATCATCCATAAAAACATGATCCCGATGATCATGGTGGTTGCCGATATGGCTGGCCCTCTAGACAGCCCGCTCTATGGCATGTTCGATATGGTCGGCCAGATAAATGATGCGCAAAGCTCTGGCTCTGGCTCTGGTTCTGGTTCTGGTTCTGGTTCTGGCTCTGATTTAGCTTCAAGCTCAACTTTAGCATTCGAGCAACATTTCATCAGTCAACCAAGTGGACTCGATAGCGTTGCAGTGCTTTGGGACGGTGAATGGAAAGTGACCTATGAGACCTTCAGAGACATGGGGATCGCCTACGGCGTTGGCATGCTCGCCATTTATCTATTGGTCGTTGCCCAATTTAGATCCTATCTGGTTCCACTGATTATCATGGCGCCTATTCCACTGACCATTATCGGAGTGATGCCTGGCCATGCACTACTGGGTGCGCAGTTTACCGCCACCTCCATGATAGGCATGATTGCGCTGGCGGGGATCATAGTGCGTAACTCGATTCTGTTAGTCGACTTCATTCATCAAGAAACGGCCGCAGGAGTGCCATTTCAGCAAGCGGTTATCCACTCTGGAGCCGTGCGAGCCAAGCCCATTATGCTAACGGCCTTAGCAGCCATGATAGGCGCGCTATTTATCATAGATGACCCGATTTTTAATGGTCTTGCCATCAGTTTAATCTTTGGCATATTGATCTCAACGCTGTTAACCCTAGTGGTGATCCCAGTGCTTTATTATGCAGCGATGAAAAAGCGTTATTTGTAATCAACCTCTATTTATGGCGGTAACCTCCGCCATAGTCACTTACATTTAAAAGGAGTTTTCATGTCAATTGAACGCGCCATCATGGCATTTGCCGGCTTTATGGTTTTACTATCAACAATCCTAACTGTATGGATTAATGATAATTTTATCTGGCTCACCATTTTTGTAGGAGCTAATTTACTCCAAAGCGCCTATACTGGATTTTGTCCGGCAGCCATAATTATGCGCAAGCTAGGTTTGAAGTCTGAAGCACAGTTAGCGACTGCCAATCAAAAATAAATAACGACAAATATAGGTATATTGATGAGTAACGCTTTTAATTTACAGCATAAACTACCAAAAAATATGATTTGGTTGTTAGGGCTAAGTGTTTTACTAATGATGCTTAGCACATTTGCTAGCGCCGCCGATCAAGACGCTAAAGTGGCTTGGCAAAAAATTGAAGCTGGTGCATTAGTTGTAGACGTGCGCACACCTGGTGAATTTGCTCAGGGCCACCTACCGAACGCTATCAATATTCCTTATGAGCAAATTAATAGTGCATTTAGCAAGCAGCAGATAGCAAAAGATCGCTCTGTAGTGGTCTATTGTCGTAGCGGAAACCGCAGCGGCATCGCCAATAAGATGCTTGTGAGCGAAGGTTACACTAACGTTTACAACGGTGGTGGATACCAAATGTTGATGAGTCAACAGCACTAAGCAGTAGAGCACATAGATTGAAAGGCCGCTTATTGTGGCCTTTTTATTTAGCGACAATTTAATGACCAAGATCTGTAATTAATAAGCTGATATAATTGGCTGATACAGGTAAGTACCAACAAGACGATTGCAACAATACTATGACTCAAGTAAACAACCCACTGCACGGCATTAAGCTCGAAGATTTATTAACAGATCTAGTCGACCATTATGGTTGGGAAGAGCTAGGTAGCCGAATTGATATCCGCTGCTTTAATCATGACCCAAGTATTAAGTCGAGTTTAAAGTTTTTGCGTAAGACGCAATGGGCGAGAGATAAAGTTGAATACCTTTATCTAAAAATGCATAAATTGCCTTTGCCAGCACCGAGAGATTATGACGCTGAAACTAAAGCGCCTAAACCACAGAGATCTAAAGAGCCATTACCTGAAGCGAATGCAAAAATCTGGGGCAAATAACCCTAGCTTGCTCTGAAATATGACATTGGTTTAATCTTATGGCATTAAACCAATGCGTCTTCAGTTTACTTAGATAGGGAACTCAAAAATTAATCGCCACACCTCAATGCCATCCCCCGCACGATAACTTAAACCAAAGCGCTCAATATTAACTAAGTCCCAGCCAACTGGTTTTGAAAAAGCGAAAGTCATCCCCACTTCATAGCTGTTTGACACCAACACATCTTCTTCAAAAGGCGTGGTAAACTTTAACCTGTCAAAGTACCAATAACCCGCGACAAAAAACCTCGGCTCAATCTCGACCCCTTTCACTTGAAAGTAAAAATTGGTGCCAATATCAACACCAGACTGAACCGCAGAGTAGGTTTCGCTGCTGTTATCATTTAGTGTGGTATAGCCAGCAAAGAAGACTCGATTGACCCAAACAGGCGAAGTATCGCCAAGCTCAAAATCAAGTAGACTCGACATTCCCGCCGAGTAGATAGCGACATCATTGCCATTAGTAAAGTTGGTACCAAAGCCAAGATCGGCGTAAGTTTGAAATTCATGGGTCTCGGAGGTTTTTACCCGGTATTCCACTCCAGGCGTCACAGTCAAGGTGCCAACACTCGAAGGAAACTCGCCTTCGGGTAGATCGCTCCAAGTAAAGTTAAAAAAGCCCAAAGAGACAGGTGTATTTAATACCAAAGACTCATCTTCAGAGCGCATGAGATCGAAACTAATAGGAATATTAGCAACCGTCGTGTTTTGGCCTGAAGTACGATAAATACCACTACCGAGGTAATTAGCAAATGCGTAGTGGCTATAGTCGACTTCAGTCTCAGCCATAACGTGTGGGGAAAACAACGGCAGCAATAAAGCGAGGTAACGCAAACGGCTCATAAATCGACTTTAAACTTAATTAAACTCTAATAGATAGCCCGAATATAGCGTTATAGCATGGGAAAAGCCAAAGAAATTAAGGCTTTTCCCTGAGTAGATTAGTCTTTATCAACTTCGGGATCGGTTTCAGTGAAGTGATGCTCAGACATCATGTGTCCAAGCTGGGTCGACTTAGTCTTGAGGTAACCTTCGTTATAGCGATTTTTGCCCACTTGCAGTGGCACACGTTCGACAACTTCCAATCCAAAGCTTTGCATCGCTTTAACCTTACGGGGATTATTGGTCATTAAACGCACTTTATCGACACCAATCTTCTCCATCATAGGGATGATCATATCGTATTTACGCATATCGGCTTCAAAACCTAAACGTTCGTTAGCTTCTACCGTATTAGCACCTTGATCTTGTAGCTCATAAGCACGGATCTTATTAAGCAGACCGATACCACGACCTTCTTGGCGCAAGTAGAGGATAAATCCTTGACCTTCTTCGGCAATATTCTGCATCGCGGTTTGCAGTTGAAAACCACAATCACAGCGCAAACTAAACAATGCATCGCCAGTTAAACATTCTGAATGGATACGTCCAAGGATTGGTGCATCTGGGGTAAATGTGCCAAAGGTAAGCGCTACATGCTCTTTACCCGTCTCACTATCTTCAAAACCATGCATTTCGAAAACACCCCAAGGGGTTGGTAATTTTGAAGACGCGATGTATTTAATCGACATGAAAAAACCTTAACGACAACTCTCACTCCTTGAGACTGCAAACATCCTGATAAAGAAAATAAATTGCTTGAGACGATACTCTTGCTAGCCCTATGACCCAATAAGTCTATGGCTTAAAGAAATCTTCAATCGCCATAAACGGTCATAGAGCCAGCATAAGCTTAGTACTTAGCGATAACCATGAAGCGGCTCACTAAATGAATAACTAAAAATACTTAAAACTCTTTTGGAGCGAAGCCAGTAACTTGCTTAATCCCCATTTCACGGCCTAATGCCGTCATTGGGTGCACAACTACCAGACCTTTAACTGACTTTTTCAACTTACCCATGTCAGCCTGTTCGGCTTTAGTCAGTACACGGTTAAACTTAAGGCCAACAACTGTACTGCCTTCTTTGCTTAGCTCACGAGTCTGTTGACCTTTAACACTGCTGATCCGCTTAGTGATCGCGGCAATTTCTTTCTTAAACTGCATCACGATTGTAGGATCGGCACGCTTTTCAGCTGCTGCTAGCTTACGACGAAATTTGTCTAACTTATCGTTGAGCGTTTGCAGCTCCTGCTTTAAATTCATTTACAGACCTTAAATTCAAATCTAATTAACACGTTTAGAAACAAAAACAGCATCAGTGAACTGATGCAGCTTTGTCATTATTGCCACATTATAACAGTATATAAGTCAATTTTACCTAGGTTTATAGCTAAACAAATTACAAGTTACTGCTAAATTTACCTAAGATAATGGATCTTTTGGTTACTACTGCCCTTAAAAACTAAGCTCGGGTCGGAAAGTGACTGCTCAAATTTACCATCAACCACAACATTGACTAAATCGACTATCTCTTGTTGCGCCGCGCTCAGATTGCCTAAGGTGTAGCCTGTCCACAACCAAATATCTTTACCAGGGCACTGCTCTTTGACTTGCTTAACTAGAGATAAAATAGCCTCTAAATTAGCCGGAAATAACGGATCACCGCCAGATAATGACAAGCCGCGACGCTTAATGCGTGTATCGTTCAAATCATCAATGATGCATTGTTGCATCTGCTCATCAAACAGGTGACCCGAACACGGGTTCCAAGTCGATTGGTTGTAGCAGCCACGGCATTGGTGCTCACATCCCGACACAAACAGAGTCGCTCGAGTACCCGGTCCATTTATCACATCGGTTTGATAGTATTGATGATAATTCATAATAAACTCGTTTCAGTTAGAATTTAGCTTTAACTAGAAAACAAAAAGGTGCTGAACACAGCACCTTTTATTTTATGTACACAAACCCAATATCTACAGGCTTAGCCATTTGCATGCTAAGCCCCTAGTATTTTTACTACAGGTGCTTAACGCGGCGCTTGACTTCTTCTTGCTTGCCGTAGTTAAACGGTCTCGCGTCAGGGCTACCTAAGTAACCACATACGCGGCGAGTGACCGATACACGGCTTGGTTCATGGTTGCCACATTTAGGACAAGTGAAACCTTTGCTGGTACAGCTAAACTCACCGGTATAGCCACAGTCATAACACTCATCGATTGGTGTATTCGTGCCGTAGTAAGGCACTCGACTGTAGCTGTAATCCCACACATCTTCTAACGCTTCAACGTTATTTTGCATGTTAGGGAACTCGCCGTAACAGATGAAGCCACCGTTAGCTAACTCTGGGTATGGCTGTTCAAAATCAATCTTGTCGTAAGGGTTAACTTGTTTCTCAACATCCAAGTGGAAGCTGTTGGTGTAGTAACCTTTAGCCGTTACGCCATCAACAACACCGAATACTTTAGTGTCTAGGGCGCAAAAACGGCTGCACAAGTTCTCACTTGGCGTGCTATACAAGCTAAATGCATAACCAGACTCTTTCTTCCAGTTTTCAGTTGCTCGCTTCATGTACTTAATCACTTCGATAGCTTTTTCACGCAGCATTTCGCTGTCGTAAACGTGCTCTTCGGTGCCATAGAGTGCATTGATAGTTTCATGAAGGCCAATATAACCCAGTGAAATTGACGCGCGGCCATTCTTAAAGATCTCAGAAATCTCATCATCGGCGCGCAGACGTACACCACAAGCCCCTTCCATATAAAGAATTGGCGCTACGCGAGCTTTAACCCCTTCTAGACGTGCGATACGTGTATCTAAGCCCTTACGAGCAATCAATAGACGTTGATCTAAGATGCGGTAGAACTCTGCCTCATCACCCTTAGCTTCTAGGGCAATACGTGGCAAGTTAAGACTGACAACACCTAGATTGTTACGGCCTTCGTGTACTAGCTCACCGTCTTGCTCGAAAGTACCTAAGAAGCTACGACAACCCATAGGCGTCTTAAATGAGCCTGTGACTCTTTCTACTTGTTCGTAGTTAAGAATATCAGGGTACATACGAGTCGTTGCACACTTAAGTGCTAACTGCTTGATGTCGTAGTTACAATCACCGGTTTTATGGTTAATACCATCACGGATAGCAAATACTAGCTTAGGGAATACCGCAGTCTTACGATTCTTACCAAGACCTGCGATACGTACTTTCATCATTGATTGTTGAATTAAGCGCGATTCCCAAGAGGTACCTAAACCAAATCCAAATGTCACAAATGGCGTTTGGCCATTCGCAGTATGCAGGGTGTTCACTTCATATTCGAGTGACTGGAATGCATCGTGACACTCTTTCTCGGTTTGCGCTGTCGCGAAAGCTTTGGCATCGGTAATGCCCCAAGTCAGTGCCACTTGGTAATGCTTGTCATAGCTCTTGGCAACAAACGGTGCTAGCACTTCGTCGATACGGTTGATGGTGGTACCGCCATAGATATGGCTCGCCACTTGAGCAATAATTTGCGCCGTTACGGCCGTCGCGGTAGAGATTGATTTTGGTGTTTCAATCTCGGCATTACCCATCTTAAAGCCTTGGGTCAACATGCCGCTTAAGTCGATAAGCATACAGTTAAACATTGGGAAGAATGGCGCGTAATCTAAGTCATGGTAATGGATCTCACCAGACTCGTGAGCAGCAACGACATCTTTTGGTAAGATGTGGCACTTAGCATAATGCTTAGCCACGATACCTGCTAACAGATCTCGCTGAGTCGGAATAACCTTAGAGTCCTTGTTGGCGTTCTCGTTTAACAAAGCTGCATTGCTTTGCTCAACCAGGCCACGGATCTCTTTGTTTAAGCGGCTGCTGACTTCGCGCTTAACGTCACGATCGTGACGGTATTCAATGTAGACACGTGCTAATGATTTATGTGGGCCTTCCATCAACAAGTTTTCAACTGAATCTTGTAGATCGTGAATGTTCACTTCCTCTAATTCAGCGACAGTTTGACTTACTTTTTCTGCAACTTGTTGGGCATATTCAGCGCACTCAATACCTACCGAGTTAGCAGCTGCTATCACGGCATCTTTAATCCTTGTTTCGTCAAAAGGCGTACGGTAACCATCCCGTTTAATAACCACTGGCATTGTTTAATTCCTCTTCAGCTCGCTCATCAAAGCAACACTATATATAGTGCTACTTTTTCAATAAATCACAATATGTGGCGCATTAAGCTATAAAACAGGAATAAGAACATTGATCCAGATCATGATTTTAAAAGAGGAAGACAATAAGAAAACAGTTCTGCCTACAAAGCCACTGATCTCAAATTATGGTCTTGACGGAGACTTAGAAGCGGGCTAGTGACAGGATAATTGAGGTATAAATTGTGGATAAATTTTGGCAATGAAAAGCCTTGTAAAATAACTGACGCCGCAACTTATTGGTTGCTTTGAAAAAGGGGCTGATAAATGCTCCATCTAAGCCGGTTTTTACAGAATATGTTGACCAAAGATTGAAATTTTTAAGGTGTAATAAAGAACAATAATTGCTAATGCTTGTTAGCGAGAGCGAGGTAGCTATTAAGCTGACCATTCTCCTGTTGATGCTCTCCCGTCATGGAAGTTAACTGCATCAATGCTTTAAGCCCTTTGTACTGGTCCACTTGCGTTTCGCTCAGCGATTTTTCCGAGTTTAACAGCTCAGTTATCTGGCTAGATACACGGTTAGCTTTTTGGGCAACCAAAGGGGACTGAGAAAAATCCATTGCCCCCATAACCCACTTAGCATCGTCAAGCATCTGTGCCAGCTTTTTATCGCCTTCACTATCACTCAAAGCCGAAGCTTGCTGGTCAATAAAGTCAGATAGAGATTGTTCATCGGCAGGAGGGAGCTCAAATCCACTATTCGATAAGCGATTGAGTTGCCCTTCGGAAAGAATGCCATCTTGGTACAGTCGTTGGATAAGTGAAGGCAGCTTGGCTGAGGTGAACTGGCCTCCTTTAAAGAAGTCATCAGCCATCGCTTCGATTTTCTGCGCTCTCTCGGCGCGGCCTGACAAGACTAAGGTATTGTCATTCTTAGTCAGCTCTGTCGCAGTTAGAGTCTGTTTGCCACTATTTGCTGTAATGTTTTCAGCATTGGCAACATTTGACTGTTCCCTATTAACGCCATAGGCGTCAGATAGCGTATTACTATTTACTGCATTGTTGATACTGCTAAGTAGGTTCATCGTCAAAAAGCCGGCGTTAACTGAATATAACCTTGTTAAAGCATTTAGTGTGCCGATTTATCAAGTTGAAAATCAACTGCCTATTTTTGCGTCAACTCATGGGTTAGCTCATAAGTTAAAGACAGGCACAAAGTTCTCAGTGACTCCACTTGCTCGTCGGTCATGTTGACCTTATCCAGCAAAGTTTGCTTTAGTGCCAAGGCTTCTAGCTTAAGCTTAAAACCGTCATCAGTCAGTACAATTACCTTTTTACGCTCATCGCTTTCATCGGCTAGACGCTGCAAAAAGCCTTTCGCTTCAAGCCGTTTAACAATGGGCGTTAAGGTGCCCATATCGAGCCGTGTGGATTTAGATATTTGTGTAAGGCTCACCCTGTCTTGCAACCATAAAGACTGCATTACTAAGTATTGCGGATACGTTAGCTCATAGCGTTCCAATAACGGCCTATAGGCTCTCATCAGTGCGTTTGCCGCTGTATAAAGCGCAAAACAGACATTATCAGAAAGGCATGCATCGACAGTATTGTTTGAGTTGTTGTTGGTCACAGCTACTAAGCTTAGGCTAGTCAGGAATGTCGCTAATATTAACCCACATCTAAGCTCAAAACTAGTTTGCGAGCAATTATTTTGCGCGCAAAGTAATTGCAAAATAAATTTTACCTGTCTATGATACTGACAATTACTTTGCGCACAAAACAATTTAAGGAATGACATGAATATCCAAGAAATTCAATTGAAGTCTCGTCCAGAAGGCATGCCTACCGCCGACAACTTTGTTCTGGCAAAAGGGTCAATCTCCCCAATAAAACAAGGCGAGTTCTTGGTCAAAAATTTATGGATGTCTGTGGACCCTTATATGCGCGGCCGTATGATTGACAGAAAAAGTTACATTGCTCCTTTCCAGATAGGTAAAGTATTAGAAGGCGGCGCTATTGGTGAAGTCATTGAGTCTCTCAACCCGGCCTTTTCTATCGGCAGTAAGGTCAGCAGTATGCTTGGCTGGCGTAGTCACTTTGTTAGTGACGGAGCCGAGATCACTATTTTGCCAAATACTCCGATTTCTGAGTCGCATTTCCTTGGGGTTCTCGGTATGCCTGGTATGACCGCTTGGACAGGACTCAATCGTATTGCACAATTAACAGCCGGTGAAACCTTGTTTGTCTCTGCTGCATCTGGTGCTGTTGGCAGCGTAGTGGCACAGATAGGAAAACTCATGGGTGCGCGCGTTGTAGCCTCCGTCGGCTCAGATGAAAAAGCTCAATACCTGACCTCGCTGGGTGTCGACGCCGTAATTAACTACAAAACTTGTGGCGATTTAGACGCCGCACTGGGTCACGCCGCCCCTGAAGGGATTGACGTCTACTTTGAAAATGTCGGTGGAGAGCATCTGAGCGCCGCACTAAATCATATGAAAGATCACGGCCGAATTGCCGTGTGCGGCATGATAGCTCAGTATAATGACACAGCCCCTACGCCGGGACCGAGTAACCTTGCCCAGATCATTATTAAAAAGTTAAAGATTGAAGGCTTTATCGTATTTGAACATTGGGATCACTACCCCCAATTTGCGGCGCAGATGGGGCAATGGCTAGCCGAAGGCAAGGTGCAAGCAGAGCAAACTATTTATGAAGGCTTAGAAAACGCACCCGATGCATTTATTGGGCTATTTGAGGGGAAGAACCGCGGCAAGATGGTGGTTAAACTTGCTTGAAGCAAGCTAGAAAGTCCACTGGTAACTCATTACTTAGAATTTATCTAGATTAGCTTACGTGTGAAGTTTGACGTGAAAAGCTTATCTGGAAAGCTATAGGCATAAAAAAGGCGCACAACGCGCCTTTTTTATGTCTAACTTTCCCTTGCCACATAGGCCTTTGCGCATTTTCGACTTGCTAGAGCTTACTTAAGACTTGGCTATTACTTACTGAACACTTACTAAGAATCTAGAGCTTAAGCTCTCTCAGCAGAATGCTGTGCCAGAGCCGCCTCAATAAGATGCGCGACTTGTTCAACCGCGGCTTCACCCGCTTGAATCGCTTCTTCTGCACGATGAAACTCCATGGTTCCGATATCGCCCAGATCAGGCACAATGCAGATATCCGGTGGATCGCCCATTAAACGCGCTCTCTTATGGCGCTGTTCTAGAATATCCATCGACTGTGACATCACTGCAAGCATGCCAGGATTTGGATTTTGCGCCGTGCCCGTTTTATGGCCTAAAGAGAATTTATCCGTTAAGCCTGTAATATAATCTCGGCCCCTAGCTAACAAATCGGTAAAGCCTTTATCTTGATGCTGCTCCGCTTCTTGGACTTCTTGCTTAGTTGGCTTATGGCTCTTCATACTGACTGGCAGTACTTGCATGCGACCACGACGCAGCCCATGTAGATCAACCGCGATGACTAAATCGACTCCCATAGAACGGCTAACTGAAACCGGAACAGGGTTAACTACCGCACCGTCGACCAACCAACGCTCTCCCACTTTAACCGGGGGTAAAATGCCAGGCATGGAGCAAGACGCGCGCACAGCATGACGTAAATCCCCTTCTCTGAACCAAATTTCCTGACCAGAATAAAGGTCAGTAGCAACGGCTGCGAATGGCTTTTTCAAATCTTCTATCTGCATATCGCCAATGCGCTTTTGCAGGACGTCGAACACTCGCTCGCCGCCAATTAATCCGCCACGCCCCCAGCTTAGATCCATCAGCCCAAGTACATCCCAGCTGCTAAAACTACGAACCCAATTCTCAAGTTCTTCTAGATGATCATTAGCGTAAGCCGCGCCAACTAATGCACCAATAGAGCAGCCTGCAATTTTATCGGGATAGATCCCCATTTTGGCAAGGCCGTTTAATACACCAATATGCGCCCAACCTTTTGCAGCTCCGCTACCTAACGCTAGGCCAATTCGTACCGAATGTTTCTTTGTAGACACGCTAAAATGACTCCATTGGTTGGCTTTAAAATAGACTCTTTATGATTTACAGCCAAAGAGCCTTATATCAATTGTTAAATAAAACCATTCGTATTAGTAAGGTAAGTGGATCTCTAATGACACTAAACGAAGGTTCCTCTGGGGAACGTGGCGCATTTTAGCAGATATATCGCCATTTGAAGAACAAAGTTGATGGGTATTCGTAGCGCGCAGGCAAATCTGTAGGTTATAATACGCGGTCATATCATTTATGGAGTACACCTTTGCAATTTACCGATTTCGCACTGGATCAACGTCTGTTACAGAGCCTTAAGCACATGGGCATTGACACCCCAACAGAGATCCAGGAGCAAGCCATTCCTGTTGCCCTAGCAGGCAAAGACCTAATGGCGTCTTCTAAAACAGGCTCAGGTAAAACATTAGCCTTTTTATTGCCTGCGATGCAAAGACTGATTTCGTGTAAAGCATTGAGTAAACGCGATCCGCGCGTGGTCATTCTATTACCGACCCGCGAATTGGCCACTCAAGTGTACAGCCAGCTACGACTTTTAGTTGCCAACACTCAATTCAAGGCAACCAAGATTCTAGGTGGTGAGAACTTTAATGATCAAGCCAAAGCCCTATCCCGAGATCCGCACTTTGTTGTGGCAACACCAGGCCGCTTAGCTGACCACCTAAAACAGCATCACCTGCACCTTAATGGTCTTGAACTGCTGATCTTAGATGAAGCAGACCGCATGCTAGATCTTGGCTTTGCCGAGCAGTTGAAAATGATTAACGCTGCAGCGGATCATAAGCGTCGTCAAACACTTATGTTCTCAGCGACTTTAGATCACGGCGATGTAAATGACATTGCCAATGAGCTATTGAAGTTCCCTGAGCACGTAGCCATTGGCGCGGGTAATCTAGAACATAAAGATATTACTCAACGTATCTTCTTATGTGACCATTTGGATCATAAAGAAGCCATTTTGACTCGCATTCTAAAAGAAGAGCAGCAAAAGCAGATCATCATCTTCACTGCTACAAGACAAGATACTGACCGCCTAGCGACAAAGTTAGCTGCAGAAGGTTTTAAAACCGCATCATTAAGCGGTGAGTTAAAGCAAAATGCCCGTAACCAAATCATGGATGAGTTTAGCCGTGGCTTGCAGCAAATTCTTGTGACTACTGACGTTGCCTCTCGTGGACTGGATCTATTAAACGTATCTTTAGTAATTAACTTTGATATGCCAAAGTTTGCCGAAGAGTATGTACACCGTATTGGCCGTACTGGCCGCGCAGGTGCAAAAGGTGATGCTATCTCTCTTGTGGGTCCTAAAGACTGGATTAACTTTACTCAAGTACAAACGTTCTTAAATAAGACGTTCAACTTTAGCGAGCTTGAAGGCCTAAAAGCAAAATTCAGTGGCGTTAAAGCCCAAGCGCAAACACCACGCAAAGTTAAGCCTGCTGTTGCAGCTAAAAAGAAAGCTGTTACCGCTAAGAAAAAAACCGCAGCAAAAGCGGCAGCCAATCGTGATAGACGTTTTGCTACCGGCGTTGATGTTGGCGATGCGCCAATGCTTAGAAAACCTAAAGCTAAGCTACAAGACACACCTGAAGATTAATCTCTAGGGTAACTACGAGCACTTAAGCATCCACTGCAAAGCCGCAATGAGTCATATCACTGCGGCTTTTTTGTGACTAAGCAAATAGTCTCTGCCCTACTCTTTTGTGCACGTAAACACGTAATACCAATCAGTATAAAAAGTTGATCTACTCAGAGCGTTTTTGGCAAACTAATTCAAGGCAAATAGCTGAAAGAATGGTTATTCCCTTGTGAAGCTATTCAACGCAGAACTAGGCAGCCAAAATGGAACATGATGTGACTGAAATTCTGATTAGTGATTCGTTAGCATACCCAGCTGAACAAAAGTTATTTGAATAACACTATAAAGCTCATTAAAACGCTGACCGTTTCGAGAAATAGCGCTACAATATCGGCAATATTGTTTTTTTAAGGTTTATCATGAGAATTTGTGGCGTAGAGTTAAAAGGTGGCGAAGCCATCATCAGTTTATTGAGTAGTGAAGGCGAAACTTATAACGTGCCGGATTGCCGTCAAAAGTCATTCGTGATCTCAAACTCAGAAAACGCCGAAACAATGCGTGATTTTCACTTTGCTTTTGGCAAGTTGATTGAAGACTACAGAATCGACGAAATCGTGATTATTGAACGTGAACAGAAAGGCAAAGGCGCTGGTAGCGTAACTAGCTTTAAATTAGAAGCGTTGATTCAAATCATACCTGTAAATGTATCTTTGGTATCGCCAGTGGCTATCAAAGAGCAATTGAAGCGTAACCCTCCTCAAGTTGATTTTGAAGGTCTTGAGCTTAAACGTTTCCAAAAGAATGCATTTGAAGCCGCTTATGCCTTCCATAACATGACTATCTACAAGACTGACGAAGCGTAAGCTTATAAACTAGCACTGTAGATACTAATGGGCGCACTAACAGCGCCCTTTTTTTATCTAAAAACCAATACCTTAAAACAAGCACAGTATGCAACCACTCAAATACCTCGCTGGGTACTCAAGCGATATCCAAGAGCAAATTCAAAGCCTGTTAGCTCACGACAAGCTCGGGCAGTTCCTGCTTAAGCGTCACCCACAGATCCACTCAGTTCGCACAGACAAAGCGCTGTTCGACTACACCATGGAGATTAAGAATCAATATTTACGTAAGTCTCAGCCATTATCAAAAGTAATATTTGATGACAAGATATCCCTCAGTCATCAAGCCCTAGGTTTACATTCTTATGTAGCCCGTAAGCAAGGTGCAAAGATTAAAGCAAAAAATGAAATCCGCATCTCATCACGGCTTAAAAAGGTGCCCGAAGGGTTATTGAGAATGGTGGTGGTGCATGAGCTCGCCCATTTAAAAGAGAAAGATCATAACAAAGCTTTTTATCAGCTCTGCTGCCATATGGACGGTGACTACCATCAGCTAGAGTTTGAGTTAAGACTATTGCTAACCTTAATTGATGCAGGTAAAAACCCTTATACTTAATGTGATTAGCCAAAACAGATCTTGGCTAATCACTTCACTCCCCTAAGATACACCTTCTTTAGCTGATTCTGGCAGCTCACGTGCAATGAAGTCATCTATATGTCAGCAGGAAGTTATCAGCTAGCTCCTCACACGCAAACCGTGAACGATAATGATTTTCATTTAGCCGAGTTTGGATTACACTCTAAGCCATTGAGGATATAGGCACTAGCTGATCTTTTGGGTAATCGATGAAGAGTGAATACTTATGAGCGAAGAGTTAACTAACAAGCAGCAGAAGTGTCGCCGTAAGTTGGCTAAATACCAGCAAAAGATCAGCCATTATTCGCAGCTAAAAGACAGCGAAATCTCTTTGAAGAAGCGTGCGGCTAAGCTGTGTAAATATCGATTAAAAATCATCAAGCGCCAACTCAAGCTTAAGCGTATCGATGCACAAATTGTCCAGTTTGCCGCTTACACTAAACTGATACCCGCCAACGATAGTGCCGCCAATGCATCCATACTAACGCAGCACAGTGTCAATTCTTCCCCCGCTCAAGCTGACTTGTATCGCCCCCATAAGGCTAAGCCCTGTAAAAGCTGCCCTGCCCTTCGTGGAAAAGCTTGTTTATGTGCAATGAAAAACGAGCAGCGTAAACAAGCATAGATTCAGCCTTTGAATGAAGGCTGGTTACATTCTTTTTAACTGAGACACCCAAAATTATTCACTGCACTGGCAGCTTGAACTCGACATTGAGGTTGGTACTTTCCACCTCATCTTAAATACCCAATGCAGTCGCATAAGCACGTTAGCACGAGCTGAATATAATTGACGAGTAAACTATCGGTAACTAACGTGAAATTCATACAGCAGAAACATCAAACATCTGTTTGATAATGAAAAATGAGGGAGGGTTAAAGTAGACTAACTACAATCAAGCCATCGATGACAATTGGCAGCACCCTGTCGTCGTTTACGTTCAAGGTGTTCACAATAAGCCGTTAACTCTTGTGTGTTGCCCACTGGGCCTTTGAAGATTTTAGTGAACTCTGCAGTCATTTTAAGCCAGTTTTCAGCCGGAATATTCAAACGATGCAGCAGTTGCTCAGAAGAGCGACTGATAGCCCCTCTTTTATCATGCCGTTGAATACGCCCCGTATCATCAACCAGTTGAAGGTAATCTTTAGCATTAAACATCAACCCTTTGGGCATGTCTTGATGTTCATTTCCTACAAAAGACAATAACGAATCTGGCTGCTTCCCCTTCAACGTTGCTTTGATACGTAATTGAATACTCGTAAAATCAGAGGTTTCAGGTGAATCAGCCATCTTTGCTCGAATAGGGTTCAAATCAACATAGGCCATACAAGCCAAGACTGCAGCCTCATCAAGCAGTGCTTGAGACTTAAACCTGCCTTCCCAGAAGCGACCTTTACACTTATCCTCCGCATTGGCCTTTCGGGCTATGGGCTCATTTAATGCCCTCATAAACCAGGAGATATCCATCAACCTTATACGATACTCTTTAACCCGTTTATTGATGATGGCTTGCTGATAGGATTCAAGTGGCTGACCTTTAACAAAACTATGATTCAGGCTGTCACCTTTGAACAGTTTTTGCCATTGCGCAACAACCTCAATATCTGACCAAGACTTCGCTAATTCTGCATCTATACGCAAGACAAGATGCAGATGATTGCTCATTACCGCAAACGCACAGATATCAATGGCAAACACTTTTGCAAGCTGCAACAATCGCAGCTCAACCCAGTCACGCCTATGCTCATAGGATTGACCTGTATGCTTATCAACACCACATAAAAAAGCCTTTCGAACACAGCGAGATATACAATGATAAAACGGCGTATCCTCTAAGCTAACTAATGCTTTTCTTGGGGTTGGCATAACAAACTCCTCTATTCAGCCATAACTAAAGCCTAGTAAAGGAAACGTGCATTCACAATTCTGGGTGTCGCATTTATTAGTGTATAAGAAGTTGATCTAGTCAGAGCGTTTTTTGGCAAACTAATTCAAGGCGAATAACTGAAAGAATGGTTACTCCCTTGTGAAGTTGTTCAACGAAGAAGTAGGCAGCCAAAAACGCTCAAGAATGGCGAGTTTTAGCGGCTCTGATACTGCGTTAACGAGCTTAAACGTAGAATAACTATGCTCTACACTCGCAGCCTTGTCTCAGTGCCGCTAAACTCTCGCTGAGCGACCAAATCTTTATACTGATTGGTATAATACCTGAGGGATCCGGCTAGGCGCTTTAGCGTAAGGGAAGTTAAGGCCATCAGTGTTAATTCCAAGTACATGTTTGAATGCAAAAACTAATGCGCACAGGGCTTGTTTTTGTGTACTGGCACTAACACCACGCTGATTACTTAGATAGCACAAGAAAAGTTCTATATGAGAAGGCATTAACTCACGTGCACGTTGAACTTGGCTATATCTGATGAGATAGCGCGCCCAGTAAAGATAGGACTTTTCAGTTTGCAAACTGTAGTGACGAACTCTAATTTGTTCTCGAATAGCTTCAATAAAAGATAGCTTTTTGATAGGTGCCTCCCTCGAACCAAAGCTGTATATACATACAGTTATAATTTATTTTTGAAAAATTGCGAGAAAAGTGAGCAAAAAAACACTCTCTTACGCTCGATAAAATTCAAAAACTTTGATAAGTTATTGAAATAAAGATATTTAGTAAAAGATTGTAGAGACCTCTACATCAAGACGCTCACTTTTGCGGGCTTGATATTAATAAAATTGGTCTTAAATTTTCGTTTTATCAATATCAAACAGTCGGTTGGCTTGGTATGGTTGCTGCTAAGTTGAATTTTAGCCGGAAGATTATCGAGCAGCTAGATAATAAGACGTTACGTATCAAGGAGTGATGAATGACCACATACCCGCAAAGAGTAGCTGCTAATATTTTGCCTCTATCCGTAGCAGGAACATTACCTGATGCTTTCGGGGAGTGGTATTTCACCGATAATATTGAAGACCATGAAATTGCTAACGAAGACTGTGAGCTATGTGATCAAGAGCAGCTCAGATATCATTTCGAGATCAAAAACAGACGCACTAATCATCATCTTTGGGTGGGCTCTAGCTGCATACTAAAATTTCAAGTTCAAGTCTTTGAAAATGGCATTTTGCTTGATGCAAAAGGTTCTAAGAAGAAGCTTAACGAGTTAAAGCAGAAAATGCGGCTAGATTCATGTGTAAAATCTTTAAGAAATCTAGCTGAGACCGAAGATAACGTCATATTAAATAATGCATTAGACTTCTACCTAAAGAATAAATATTTGACACCAAAGTTTGCTTTCGTTGTTTTCTGGCGCTTATCAAGTAACAACATTGACCATAGCCCGTCATTCTTCAAAGTAAGTTTAAAAAATGACAAGTACAAACAAGACTTAACTCAAATGGATGAGAGTCGTGTCCACCTTATCTGGCCAGCTCTCACTAGTAGCCAGAGAAAACTAGCGATTCAATATGGCCACAGTGAGCCTGACAATACGTAACAAGCGCCTCAAAAACGACACCGTTTGCAGTCATGGTTTTAGCAAACATCGCAAAACAACATGCCAGCACGGTACGTGTTAGGCGGGCGTTATGTGTTTGATGCTTCAAGCACACGTGTTAATTGATAAAACTACATAAGAGAAAGGCAGATATATATATGGAAAATAAGAGTAAACCTGATAGCGGCGAAAGCTTTGAAAAGCAAAATATAATTGTACGATTTCTGCCATTGCTTGCATTGTGTATCGGCGGAACAATCCTCGCTACCTTTGGCAGTTGGAGAGTGTTCTCTCCTGTGTCATCTATGGCTCTTTTAGGAATGGTTGTGGACTCTACTGATATATCATTACTTAATGAACTACGGGGGAATCATGCGTTAAATATGGGGTTCGGACTACTAGCATTACTGTCTATCTGGCTCAAAAAGCTTCGTTCTCAGGCTCTCATAGGATTAACATTTTGCTTTGGATTTTACTTGCTAGGACGTTTAATAGGCCTTGCTATGGATGGTGCACCTAATGCTGACATCCAGTCTGGAATGTTAACAGAAGCTTTTCTGGTAACGTTAAGTGGGCTTGCGTTTCTAGCGCATTCAAAACTCCCTTCAAGTCAATAAATTAGGCACACATAACGAATAAGGATAGGCCGCGCGTAGCCGCGTCCTTATCCCGAGTGTTGAACAAGCCCGGGTTTGTAGGAAGTGATACCTTTATATAGTAAATAGCGGCGTGAGAGCTCACGCTGGTTTAGCGTCGGGGAGCTTAATTTACACTTTTGGCTAGTCATAGCTATCCCTTAGCACCGACAGCCAATAAGTAAGTCTATAGTTTCAAAAGCTTAATCACCTCCTGCGTTTCACTTCTAGAGATCTAAAATTTCAAAATTATGCTATCTTACCGCTTAAACAGTGGCGTTAGATTGCTAAGTGCTCTGGCTATGAAAGCTTGTCAGTCGCACCTGCTTTTTTCTATGTACGCCCATAAATGTCATCGGCTGCTGGCAGCAAGGACAAGGCCGCATTGCTGCAATGCGTTTTGCCTCTTCGACTAGGGGAAATACCGCCCCTGCGACAACGATCATCAACTGTATTTGTTGCCTCAGTTTGCAGAAGTTCCCGCCAAGTAATCCATAATCTCGTACTGGGCGTAACCCTTTGGGCAAAACATGCTGCAGCACTAACCATAGGAACTCTATCTCGGGTAAGGTACGCACTTTATTGGTCTGAGTTTGGCTGTCTAGATACTCGAAGCTGACGTGCCCATCGATATTACTGATGATATTTTTATCAGGCAATACACCGCGATAGAGGTATCTTGATAAGTACTTCAGTGCAGGTAAGCCTTTGCCAACATGCTGGCAATCTACCACCCACTTCTTTGGGGTAGCTGCTGGCAGTGTGATATCTAGCTTATTTGTCAGGTATTCCAGCAACCTTGCTCGCCACACTGTGGCGAGATTAAAGGCGTTGAACAGATATTTACCTCTGCTTTTTTGCCACTGCTTTTTGTCTTTGTTGAAGCTTCCAGCGGGAATGATGAAGTGAAGATGCGGATGGTAGTCTCGGCGTCTATTGTGGGTGTGCAACACGCCAGTAAAGCCAATTTTTCCGCCGAGCGATTTTGAGTTGTGTGCAAAGTCTTTAAGTACACTGGCCGCCACCGTGAACATCGCTTGATAGACTTGCTCTGGGTGAGACTTCGCGACGGCACGAAGCTCGAACGGTAAAGTGAACGTCACCATAAAATACTCAACGGGCAATAACTTAGTCTGCTGCTTATTGAGCCAGTCTTGTGTGGTGTTGTGCTGGCATTGAGAGCAACTTCGATGACCACAAGACTAGTAAAAGATAAGTAAAAGATAGGACAGCCATAACTTCCAATGTCAAAAATTGTGCTTTCCTATTGTGGTGTAGATACGGCCGTGACCGTCCATGACATGGTGAGAGATAGCGAAGTTATCAAGCTTTCGAACGAGAGGCATGGATGCCGAACTGGCTGTTTAACAGGGAGGTTATTGGAAACCGCAGAGCGGCTAAGGACGGCTTTATAGCGTCCCACTGAAGTAACGACATCTGAGCTTACTGCGAACTGTAGCTTTTCTTCGTGTCCTCTGTGACCTTCGTGGTGAATAGATTTTGTCCAAAAATAAATTTACTCTTACTCACAAACAAAAAGCCATCATTTGATGGCTTTTATCTATTTCTGGGCAGGACTCGCTTTACTGGACTTTACAGGTCCAGTAATTGAGCATTAAGCAATGCCCATCATCATCTTTCTCACTTTCACAATCTGGCTAAACTCCGCCATCTCTTTTGAAGAAAGTTTACTCGCCATAGGTATTTTGGCTTTCATCGAATCTACTGGGCGACCATTGATATGGAACTCATAATGCAGGTGTGGGCCTGTAACACGACCTGTATTACCCGACAGTCCAATAACTTGGCCGCGCGAGACTCGCTGGCCTTTATGGACAAGGAACTTAGATAGATGCAAGTAACGAGTACGGTACTTGTTACCGTGCTCAATCACCACATACTTACCCGCAAAACGATGATTGGTAACCAAAGACACGATACCATCACCTGGCGCCACAATTTTAGTGCCGATAGGAATGGCAAAGTCAGTGCCGTTATGAGGTGAATTTCTGCCTGTCACAGGGTGATGACGATTCGGGTTGAATCGAGAGCTAATACGGTAGTTCTTCATCAATGGAATTCGCTGAAATGCGCGCGCTAAGCTCTGGCCTTTTTCGTCATAGAAATTACCATCGCTATGTTGATAGGCATTGATACTACTGGAACCTCTGTCGATAGTGACTCCGAGTACATGACTGTTTCCCGTCGCTTCACCATCGATAAACTGATCGTTCATCAAAACCGAAAACTTGTCGCCAGCGCGAAGATCGCGGGCGAAATTAAGCTTCTCTTTTAATAATGATTCTACACGCTGGATCTCTGCGGCATTAAGGCCCATTTTCTTTGCCGAAACATAGAAAGAGCCGTGAATTTGACCAGAGATAGCACGGTCTCGCCAAATACCGTCAATATTAATTTCATCAACATTGAATGAACCATCATCGAAGCGAGTAAAAATCACCTGCCTTGCGGCGTTAAAGTAGAGCGTTAGCTTTTGCAGTTCACCTGCATCATTAAGCCAGAACTGGATCTTGTTGCCCGGTCTTAGTGTATCTAATGCCAACACATTTAAGTCAGCTTCGAGTACGCGGTACATGGTCTGCTGATCGACGCCGCCTTGCTCGAATAAGCCACTTAAAGTATCGCCTTTGACGATCTCTTTTTGAAATGCGGGCTTTGGCTCTAGCAATTCTGTACTGGGAACGGACACGGTTTGAGAAAGAATAGAATCGATATCAAGTTGAACTGGGATCCGCTGCGGTAATAGTTCATGACGGCTTGGCATCAATACGGCCGCGCCAATGATCAATACTGAACCTAAAAGAACTTTGCGATGGAAAGAAGGGATCCCCGCGAAGCGATTTTTAGACACATTTGAAAAGGAAAATTTACTTGGGTGCAACCTATGCCTCGACTTTCATTATTATGATTATCTATTTGACGATAAACCCCCTGTAAAACGAGGTTTGATGCCAAGTTATATCAAAAATAATTCAATTTACAAACTGATCCACTGCACAAATTACTGACGAACCCAAGATAACTTGTAGACTAAAAAAATTATCCCATTGTATTTGTTTAATAAACAAACAGACACAATAGGATTAATTAGCTTTAACGCGAAAATGAATTAAGGCAGTACTATGCTCACCTCACTCCCCACTGCGGTCTTATTGATATCGATACGGGTTCCTATCTGCTCCTTCATCTCTGACACATGGGAGATCACCCCGATCATACGACCGGAAGATTGCAGATCCATCAAGGTCCGAATAGCGAGATCGAGTGAGTCTTGATCTAAACTGCCAAAACCCTCATCAATAAATAGCGTGTCGAGCTTAATACCACCAGCATAAGCCTGCACCACATCGGATAAACCTAGTGCCATAGACAGGGCCGCCATAAAGCTTTCACCACCACTGAGTGTCGCAACTGGGCGCACCTTAGAGGTGTAGGCATCTTCAACTTCTAACTCAAGCCCTGACGCCTTGTTACCCTTAGCTCGCTCTTCTTTACGTAACAAACGATAGCGGCCTTTACTCATCAATTGCAGACGATGACTCGCCTCAAGCAATACGTCATCAAGCAGCACACTAAGCACAAAACGCTGTAAGCTGATTTTATTGCCCGTTTGACCATTGGCGACCTCAGATAGGGTCCCTATCACGCCATACTCATCTTCGAGTTTCTTGGCTTTAGCATCGGCCTCTTTAAGCAGCTTTTGGGTTTGGCTTAATTGAGTGACTCGAGTCTGCAGAGTTTGCCATGTATTTTCAGCCGCTTGCTGCTGTGTTTGAAGAGCATTAAGCTCGGCTACGAGCGTATCTAGCTCAGGTTTCACTCGCTCTGCTAACTTTTCATGTAGTTCGGTCAATCTGGTGTCATTTGCAGTGCACGCTTGCTGATAGTGACTAATCTCTTCGCTTATCGCTTTAAGTTCGTCATTAGATAACAAGGCCTGAGCGAGGGCTTGCTGATCACTAAAGCCTGCACTTAACAGTTGAGTCGTTAATTCCGTTAACGCTTTTTCACTGCGCTCTTTCGCTTGCGTCAGACTCGACTGCGCAGCAGTTAAGGCCGAAGAGTTAGACGCGTCTAATTCGGCTGCCTGACTATGGTTTTGGCGGGTCGAATTAATCACTTGCTGCATAGCTGCAATTTGCCCATTAACTTGCTCAATTGCAGCATTTAAGGCATCAAGGCTACGATATTGCTCAGGAATGGCCGTTGATGCATGCTTAAACTGACCTTGCAGCTCCGCCAGCAAGCTTTGTTGTTCAGAAAAATGCTCTCGCTCACTATCGAGTTGAGTTTGTAGCGCTCTTTCTTTAGTTTGCCACTGTTGCAGTTGCCCTCTTAACTGAGTTAATTGCTCGGCAGCAGCATTCGCCTGCTTAAGCTGTTGTTGTCGTTGCAACAAGTCTGATTGAAGGTTTTCAAATGTTTGCTGACTGGCATCACCAATTTTTTGCAATAGCTCAGCCGCGCGCTTTAACTGCTCTTGATGCTTAGTATTAAGGCTTGAGTATTCCGCCCGCGCTTGGTTTAGCGACTCATTAGCCGACTCTTCAGCTTGCAGTGCTTGTTGCAGCTGCTCTTCTGTTGGTAATTGCTCAGCGCTTTGTGCAGGGTTTGGATGTTCACCGCTGCCGCATACCGGGCATGGCGAACCTGGGCTTAGCTGTAAGGCTAAACTGGCCGCTTGGCCCCGATGCCAAATAAGCTGTAACTGTCGATGCTGAGTTTGCGCCTCATTAAAGCGGGTGCGTAACTGGCCGCCCTTCTCTTTTGCCAGTGTTAAAGCCTGCTCGGTATGGCTCGCATCGATACTCGCTTGTTGCCAAAGCTGATAACGCTCTATCAAATCGGTTTGGGCGCTCAATGCTTGTTGGGCATTAACTTGCTCAGCTGCAAATTGCTCTAATTGTGGTAACTGCTGCTCGGCTTGTTGTTTTTGCACTTGCAGCGCATCTAACTGGCCTTTCTCGTTAATGCCTTTCTCTTTGGCTTGCTCTAGCTGCAAGCAAGCTTGATTAACGTTATTTTGAAGCGCGTCGAGCCCTTTTAGCTGAGGTTCTAATTTGCTTAATTGCTGTAGCTCACTTTGTGCATGTTGCAGCTTTTGCTCTTGCTCAGGTAGCGCTTCAAATTGAGCCTGGCTAAGCGATAACGCTTGTGAGCTATGCTCTTTCGCCGCTTGTGCATTAACGCATGCGCCTTGGGCCTGTGCCACTTCTGCGTCACGGGCAAGTGACACATCAAGCACAGGTTTAAGTTGCAGTGCTTTTTGGCCGCTCTCAAGTCTTACTTGCTGCTGGGTGATGGCTTTCTTTTTATCATCTAGTAATACAGCGGTTTGCTTAAGCTTATCTAACGCCTCAAAGTCATTAGTTAATGTCTTAGCCGACTCAAACTGCTTGTTGGCCTCAATCAGCGCCTGCTGGCTTTGCTGTTTTAATGCCGCTGCAGCGTTAAGCTCAGGCTCAAGCTCTGTGAGCTCTTGTGTCAGTTCATCATCCGATTCAAGACTAATGTTGGCTAACATGCCGTCACGCTTGTTACGGTGATCGCGCACTTCCGCCTTAATTGCAGATGCTTGGAACTTTAATTTGTCTTCAATTTTACGATAGATTTGCGTCTGAAATAGCTGACTAAAAATCTTCTCTCTGTCTTTTGAGTCCGCCATTAATAGTTCGCGGAACTTGCCCTGTGGCAGCACCATCACCTGACGAAACTGATCCGCATCAAGGCCTGTCAGGCTCTCTATTTCAGCTGTGGCCTCTGAAACTTTACTCGCCACCAGCAAGTGCTCGCTGCCATCGCTATCGATACGGTATAGCTGCGCTTCTGGTTTTTGCACCGTATAACCATCGCCACTCTTTTTAGCTCGCTGCTGCTCTGGTACCCGTCGAATACGGTACTGCTTATCGCCCAGTGCAAAACTGAAGGTCACTTCGGTGAGTAGGCTGTCAGCGGCTAAGTCACAGCGCATCTGGCTGCCTTCACGCTCATCGCCCGTGGTCTTGCCATATAGCGCAAAACAGATGCCATCTAATAGCGTGGTTTTACCCGCTCCGGTTGGGCCGTTGATCAAAAACAGCGGATTAGAGCCTAGCGCTGAAAAGTCGGTTATTTGCGTCGATGCAAATGGGCCGAACGCAGACATTTCTAGAGTAAGCGGTCTCATGATGTGCGCTCCGCTTTGTGTAATTCATCGATTGCAGTGATCATGGCTTGTTGCTGCGCCTCTGTCATAGGCTCGCCCGATACTTGCGCAAAGAAGTCAGTAAACATGTCTAATTCGCCCTTCTTAATATGATCTCGGCTTAGCTCAACCTTACTCTTGTCACTCATCAAGCCTGTCCGCTCTAGATGCAGTACATTCGGGTACACACTTCTCAGTTTACCCATGGCATCTAAGATGGCCGTTTTATCACTGAGTCTCACCATCAGGTAATCTTCACGGTTCAGATCCGTTTTGCCCTGTTCGAGTAATTGAGCCAACTCACCTTCGATAATGCGTACATCTCGCACGGCTTTCAAAGGCAATAACTCAAAGGTTGCTTTGCCGTCACAGTCTAATTCAACCAAGGTGACTGACTTGTTCTGATGCTGTTCACTGAAGGAGTATTTAAGCAGCGAACCCGAATATCTCACATGCTCAGCGCCTTTATATTGCGGGCCGTGCAAATGCCCTAACGCCGTATAGTTAAAAGGTGTGAACAATTTTGGTGAGATCTTATCTGCGCCGCCGATACTCAGCGGACGCTCAGACTCAGACTCACTGCCGCCATCGAGAAAACAGTGACTGACAACGACTTTTGGTAAGCCTTTACTGTCGTGCAGTTCAACCTGTTCAAGCAGTTTTGCCATCGCCTCTTCGTGAGTGCTAGCCTCACAATCAAACACCTGACGCACTGTGGCTGGATCGGCATAAGGTAGACCATAAAACATGGCACTCCCCTGTTTACCTTTAAGCTCAATAGCCCTCACCTCCTGTGTTAACGGCCCTACGATATGCAGGCCGCTGTCATTCATCTGTCTTGAGGCAAAACCGAGACGTTCGTGACCGTCATGATTACCGGCAATCATGATAAGCGGGATTTTTAACTCGTTTACCAGACGGTTAACCACGTCATCTAATAGGGCGACCGCATTCGCTGGCGGAACCGATCTGTCATAGATATCGCCAGCGACAACCACCGCATCGACGTTATGCTCTGTCGCGAGTTCGATTATTTGATTGAGAACAAAGCACTGATCATCGAGCAGACTCTGGTTATGAAGCTGTCTGCCAATATGCCAGTCAGATGTATGGATAAATTTCATGCTTTCTCGTTTAACAATGAGGGGACGGCTGCGCGTCAATTAAGACTATCTGCTAAGACTGAGCGCGGTAAGTTACCGTTTGATAAAGCAGATAGTAAGAAAACTAAGCCGATTTAACAATAGGTCACTTCAACGCTGCACACTAACTGCGGTTTTGCCCAGCTATCGCGGCTCATAAACGCTATGCTCGTTTGATTAAAACTGAGCAAGTGAACAAAAAACTTACGATTTCCACAATAAAACATGATGAATGCCAAATTAATCACTAAAAAATCAAAAAGGGGGTGCGTTTTTCACTGAGTATTGTTACTACAGGCGTACTTAAGTAATTGTGGTACTAGATAGCATGCAGTTTTCAAAGTTTGGTGAAAAATTTAATCGTTATTCCGGCATTACCCAGTTAATGGATGATCTCAATGAAGGATTGCGCACTCCAGGCGCAATTATGCTTGGCGGAGGCAACCCCGCTTCTATTCCAGCCATGCAAGATTACTTTCATCAGGCGACGGCAGATATGCTAGCCAATGGCGAACTCGTCGCGGCATTAAGCAATTATGACGGCCCTCAAGGAAAAGACGCCTTCTTAACGGCTCTAGCGACTTTACTACGTGATACTTATGGCTGGGAGATCAGCGAGAAAAACATCAGCCTAAGTAATGGCAGCCAGAGTGCGTTTTTCAACTTGTTTAATCTACTCGCGGGTGAACAAAGCGATGGCTGCATAAAGAAAATCTTACTGCCCCTTGCCCCCGAATACATTGGCTACAACGATGCGGGTCTAGATGATGACATTTTTGTCTCTTACCGCCCCGATATTGAGATGCTAGATAATCGCATGTTTAAGTACCATGTAGATTTCGAGCAGTTGCAAATCGATGACTCGATTGCCGCAATCTGTGTGTCTCGACCAACGAACCCCACTGGTAACGTGCTCACCGATGCAGAAATCAGTAAACTCGACGAGTTAGCACGTGCAAAGGGCGTCCCTCTCATCATAGACAATGCCTACGGCACGCCATTTCCCAATATCATTTTTGAGGAAGTGACACCATTTTGGAACAGCAACACCATCTTGTGTATGAGCCTATCTAAACTTGGCCTACCCGGTGTGCGCTGCGGCATAGTGATCGCGAGCGAAGAGATCACGGCAGCACTTTCTAACCTCAATGCTATCATCAGCCTAGCACCAGGGGGATTTGGCCCCGCCATAGCTAAACACATGATTGAGTCGGGCGACCTGCTGCATTTAAGCGAAAATGTTATCAAGCCTTTTTATCAGCAAAAGTCTGAGTTTGCCGTGTCATTACTGCAGCAATCTATTAGCGATAGCCGATTCAGAATTCACAAACCCGAAGGCGCGATGTTCCTCTGGCTTTGGTTTGATAAATTACCTATCACCACCATGGAGCTTTATAACAGGCTGAAAGCCCGTGGCGTATTAATTGTACCGGGCGAGTATTTTTTCTTTGG
Source organism: Shewanella pealeana ATCC 700345 (assembly GCF_000018285.1). Taxonomy (NCBI): domain Bacteria; kingdom Pseudomonadati; phylum Pseudomonadota; class Gammaproteobacteria; order Alteromonadales; family Shewanellaceae; genus Shewanella; species Shewanella pealeana. The sequence continues at coordinate 3,210,040 of NC_009901.1, forward strand.
ATTAGAGCAAGATTGGGAGCATGCGCATCAGTGCTTACGCATGAACTATGTGCAAGATGAAGCCAAAATGCGTGCTGGCATCGCGATTATCAGCGAAGAAGTCGCCAAGGCCTACACAGAACTTTAAAACCATAGAGCTTTAAAACCATACAGCTAACTTTGTAAACTTCCTCCCCATTAAATACCGATAAGCGATTGCTCAGGTTTCTAGTCAGAACTAGATCTGACTAGAAACCTGAGTCATCGCTTACTTGTCTAGCTAGATAAAATTCATACAAATATATCTTCTCCTATTAATTAGGCACTTAGCTTAATTAAAATTATGTTTTTTACATTTTTATTGAGATAATAATCGGCTTATTTTGTATAAATATCGGCTCCGCCCTTAACTCTTTAACTTTGCTGTCGCCTATATAGTTAATCGATGACGCTATCTCTTAACTTTCAAAACCTAGTGTTAACACCCGAGCAAATCGCAAACCATCTTCTCTAAGATCTAACTCCGGATAGATTTTAGAGAAAGCAACTTTGCTTTTTGTCATGAGATCATAAAATGAAAAAACTAATACTTGCTGTAGTCATCAGCAATTTATTGGCAGGCTGTGGCGATTACACAGATGCACCATCGACACCTGTAGAACCTAGCATACCGCCAACAGACCTTATCCCTGCTAAAAAAACTTATCAGGGCAGTTTATTGTTAAGTGGCAAAAAGTTATCTGGCCATATCAGTTGTAACGGCCAAGCCTTAGGCCATGGTGGAAGCTTTACCTTTAAAGATGGCGATAACGTCAGCTGTACTTACGGTTCTTTAGAGTTATTAAATAAAGATATTCCATTACCGGATGGCTGGACACGAGACAGCCATAATGCAATGGCCCTAGAGATCAAAGATGATTGGGCACATGCCATTAGCGTGACCGATGCTGCCAAAGTCATGAGTAAGGTCAGCACTTGCCCAGCACTTGCCGATGAGATCTGTCTTGATGAAATAGACAGCTTTGATGTATCACCGCTATTTTCAAACGGCAATGCTGCAGATATTAATGCATTTTTAAATCCACCCGCAGCGGAAGAAACTGATGAAATCGATAAAGCACCAAGCTCTCACGTTGATAGCAGCTTAACCCCAGAAGTCTCAGCTGGAACAAAGCCCGACATTAATGCTGACTTTGTGTCTGCCTCGGCAGAAGATGCTTACACCTATAAACCAAGTGAAGACGCGCGAGTAGAGTCAGAAAGTGTATTAACCGACAACCAAGGCAAGCCCATTGCAGGTGTGAATTACTACACTAAGTCTTCACGAGGAATTACAGACGCTAGCGGTATCGTGTCTTATGTATGGGGCGAAACCATTACTTTCGGACTCGATACCTTTACCTTCAGCTCAGTCAAAGGTAATCAAATCGAGTACAAACTGTCTGATGGTTCAGAAAATGAAATTGTAAAACAAAACATTTCGGCACTCATCGAACGTTACGCCACCCACACCACAGACAGCGTTTCTTTTGACGAAAATGTCCACAGAGTGTTTGGTCAATATCCAAACGTGATTAATGAGATCATCAATCTTAATCTACCAAATGGCGCAGAAATTGAGTCAAGTGGTTACTTTGTTCCTAACGAATTTAACGCGCAATTTAACACTGGTCTCGCGCTGATCATTGACGCTGAGTTGAACTTAAGTCCGACTAGGTTTAGCCAGCAAGCAACGCCACTTCTGCAAAAAGCGGGTTATGTAACTAATAGCTTGCAGCAGCTGTATAAAGACGTTGACCAATTCCACGTATTTCACGATAACTCATCTTTTTATGGCGAAGTGGGCTATGCACGTTTTATGCGTTCTATGAACACCTCTAACACCGCATTCCCGGTATTAATGCCACGCAATGACGTTAACTACTGGCTACCATTTGGATCAGAGCAAGCCTATCGTCGTGACGACGGCTTCCCTTATGTCACAGATGCAAAAACGATCGATGCCAGTTCTGATGTCATTCTTAAGCGTCCAGAGCGAGTTGGCACTGACACGGCAACTTATAATTTGCCTGTCATCACAGCGGGTGAGATAGGACTAGGGAAAGTGGTATTTATGGGTAACAGCATGTACCCAAATATTCTCAGCAAACCTGAAAACTACTGGGCCGGCGGCGAAGAGGCAGGTAAAGACAACGGCAGTATGCCGACCTTCTTTATGAATATGTTCACTTGGTTTACCCCTGGCTATGACAACGGTAAAACTACAATTAATGTGGGTTCAAACATAGATAAAGTGTGGCAGTCAAACGTCAATAACAATCAAACTTATGACTTTTTTGTCCATGGGTCTTATAAGCTCAACGTGGAGCCGCTTTCATCTGGCAGTTATGCTGGCCTAGATCCTAAAACAACGCCAGTGCTAATACTGCAGGCCTATGAAACAGGCTTATTTGGCGATGGTATGAGTGTAAAAGTACTTGCAGACATCGCTCAACCTAAACTCACAACGGCAGACGTAACAGCATTAATTAAGTATATCAATGCTGGCGGTAACGTTTTGTTTATGGACGGTATCGAGCAACTTAACCCTGAGCCTATCGCACGCCTTGCCGATACCGCCGGTATTGCTTTAGGTGGGGCTAACCTTGCTCGAACTCGCCAAGCATATTGTGGTGAAAGCTATTACTGCCAAGCACCCTATCCTAATGCCCGTGCTAGCTTTACCGACACACTTGTGACTTATGAAAAGTTCGATGATATGTCCAAGTTTGTGGTTAACCAAGACGGCACTGTGAACTTCCCGTCTCCAATCGATAAGCCAGAGTTTGGTATTGCTCAGTTCAAAACCACCGCTGAAGATGGTAGTGAGCAAGATAATTTTGCATTTTACAGCGTCAAAACAGAAGCGGAACGCCTAGAAGCCGTCGCCAAAATCAAAGCCGCCTTCCCGAAAGTTAAAGAGTGTACTGACGCAAGTTATGATTATGAGATTGGCTGTATTGAAACCCGTAAAGGCCATGGCTTAGCAACGGGAAGTCGATACTACAGACCGAGATTCACTCGTTACGAGATAAGTCCAGACGTGGTTAACACCATGGTCAAGGCTGCAAATCTTGGCGGTAATGTTGAAAAACTGTACCAGCATGAAATCTACTATCGCAGTCAAGGTAAAGAAGGCAGCCGTTTATCGTTAAATGAGCTAAACCAAACCTATGACAACCTCTCTATTTGGTTTTGGAATGATGAACAATACAGCTATAACTCTGAAGTTCAGGATGAGTTAGGCTTTAAAAAAGCCACTGAGTTCTTAAACTGTTATACCTCTGACGTGCATCAGCCAGACAATGCCTGCGCCGCTGATACGAGAGAAAAGTTATTAAAGTACGGCATGCTAACTTCAAGTGGTGAGCTTAACCCTAGCTATCCATTGAACTACCAAGAAAAGCCACTGACTCGCATCATGCTTGGCCGTTCATATTGGGATAACGACATCAGTGTCGACACCGAAATGTACCCAGGAAACACTGCCGCTGAAGGAAGCAATGCCAGCGTGCAAATTGAAACCTTCAACAATGCAGTGGTGGGGACTGCAAACAACATGCAATCAACTGGATTGTGGGCGGTTAAACGTAGTGTTGTCACCGTTAGCGGTAATCACGACGCCACCATTACTGTTGCCCTTGTTGATGATGTAACGGGTAAACATGAGCATGAGTTGTCGTTAAAGCGCCCTTCTCGTGTACAGAAGTCATGGAGTCATAAGGCGGGGTCTACCACTGAGATTATTGCGCCATATGGCGGCCTAATTTACATAAAGCCTGCAAGTACAGATACAGCCAATAGGGTTGAATTTAACTTTAGCGGCGTATTGGAAGCATCTCTATGGAAAAACGGCCAATGGCAAAATCCTGTTAACCAAGAGGTGCCTTTGGCTGAAGTGGTTACAGGTCAGTTTGTTTACACCACTCCGGTTAACAATGTTACCGATACAGATATTCAAGCGTTTGCCAGTGGCATGAATGACTTTGCAGAAAAGGCCAGTGATTTCCACGCAAGAGACAACAGCGACGGTAATATGCGCTTTACGGGCAAGTTATTGCCTGAGCACAGCCATCGCTTTGTTAACGACGTACAAATCTCTATTGGTGCAGCCCATTCTGGTTACCCTGTGATGAGCACGACCTATAACCGTGATGCTAATAGCATCCCAACTATCCCGGATAATGATTGGTTATTGTGGCATGAAATCGGTCATAACCTTGCCGCTGCGCCTTTCAATGTGAAGGGCGCGACTGAAGTCGCCAACAACCTGTTAGCCCTTTATATGCAAGATCTTCGCGATAATGGTGATGGCCAAATGGATCGGGTTAAAACCGATATCCAGAAAGCCCCTATGATGATAAGTCGTGATGAAGGCCATGTATGGAGCCACGGCAATGCAGGCTCTCGCTTGGTGATGTTCGCTCAATTAAAAGTTTGGGCACAAGAGCACTTCAAGATTGCAGACCACTTTAAAGGCCAAACTATCCCATCTTACTATGGTGAAGATGAAGGCTGGAACATGTTCAAACTGATGCATCATGAAGCGAGAAATAACAACAACTCATCTTGTTCGGCTCAAAATGCTAACGGTCTTAGTCAGGGTGATTTGCTTATGGCCTGTACTTCAGCGGTATCGGGATATGATCTAACCCCATTCTTTGAAGCTTGGAATCCAAGTGAAGTCTCAGTTATCACTGCAGATGGTAGCCGTGACTATCAAGGCGGCATCACAGCCGATGGTATTGGCTATGTGAAGTCTTTAGATCTTCCAGAGCCTAAGGTTAAGCCGGAAACTATCGATTACATTAATTAATCTAGACGGCTCTTAAGCCGAAACCACAGACTCAAGTTAAAGACAGCTTAAGTAAAAAAGCCCCTTAGTTAGCACTAAGGGGCTTTTAATTTTAAGGAGCTAGCCTAAGCAAAGAATCCGCCTTCTAAGTAGGTGGTTTAGGGCTGAAAAAAAGTGAGTTAGTAAAGGGATTACTGCCCAGCAGGTAGAGCATCGATTGATTGCAGCACTTCTCGTACGATAGCCTCTCGCTTATAGAGATCTTGCATTCTATTTGGCGTATCGATATTAAGTGCAAAAAACACCGGTCCTGTTGGCCACTCAACCCAACCGACCCACCAGCCATGTTGCCCCTGCCAGCCTGTTTTTGCCCGTAAAATCCAATCTCTTCCCGCTTCAACAATCATAATATCTTTGACTAAGAGCTGAGCTGCCAATTCAAATGGCAATTGATTTCGATACAGCTTTTGTAGGAATTCAACTTGCTCCGCGGCTGAAATCGCCAGCTTACCGTCAATCCAGTAACTGCTACCGTCAGTACTTGAATGCTCAAAGCTCGGATCCGCATTACCGTAATCGATGAGCGATAAATAATTCTGAGCCTTACTCTCACCTAACTGCTTAGCAAATTCATCATAAACCCAAACAGCAGAACTTCGCATGGCAGAGCGTAGGTTCTGATCTTGATTGTGCGGTGAGTAACTGCGTTCAATACCATCCCAGTTAAAGACTTGAAACTCGTCTTTTACTAAATTCGAGTCTAGGGCAAACAGACTATGGGGAATTTTGAATGTCGACGCCGGCGAATAACGTTTATGCGCTCGCTGGTTATCTAGGACCATAGCTTTAGCCGTTGCATCACGTTTATCAAGTACGACTATCGTCCCCTTGGCATGATACTTGTCAAAGTGTGCCTGCCAGTCAGACTGCTCTTCATAGGCTGCTGAGGCCATTATAGGCATAACAGCTACAGCTGATAACAGAAGATAAAACAATAGCCAAATACTCGAGTGATTTTTTAAAATAGTCATCCTTGAAGATCTCGATTAAAACCAAGCAAACAGGTCGTACTGGCTTGATAATAGCTTAACGCTCATGGCAATAGACATCACAACCACTAACGGTCTGATAATTTTAGTGCCCTTGGTTAACACTAATCTCGAGCCTAGCGTAGCGCCAATCGCCTGCCCTATCAACATCACCCCACCTAGCATCCAAAAGACTTTACCGCCAATGGCAAAGAAAATAAGCGAAGCGATATTGGTTGAAAAGTTTAAGATTTTGGCATGCGCAGTGGCTTTAGCAAGGCCATAACCGGCCAGTGACACAAAGGCCAATGCAAAGAAACTACCTGTGCCCGGCCCAAAGAAGCCATCATAAAAGCCCACGGCTAATGCTGCAGTAAAGGCAAACACGCCGGGAGTGAGTACTTGCAGTTTATCTTCTTCACTGATTTTTTTTGAAAATAGAAAATAGCCACCGATGGCGAGCATCAAGAAAGGTAAGAACACTTCTAAGAAAGCGGGATCTATCATCTGCACTGCTATGGTGCCCAATGCAGCACCAACAAAGGCACAAGCAATACTGAGCTTCATATCGCTGAGCTTCACCATGCCTTTACGCACAAAATAAAAGCTCGCAAAAAAGCTACCACCACAGGCTTGTAGCTTATTGGTCGCCAATGCCACCGTTGGTGGCAGCCCTGCCCACATCAGCGCTGGTATCGTCAGTAATCCGCCTCCACCTGCAATCGCGTCGATAAAACCTGCCAACATAGCAACAAAAAACAGCAGAGCGATAAGTTCAAAAGTCAGATCTAGAGTCATGATTCAATAACAAATAATTTAAGTGTCGCTATTAGACGTTGTTTGCAGTTAAAACTCAAAGGAGTTATTGTTCGCCATGAGTGAGCTTTTCTCACGTAAGAACAACTTAAGGTTAAACCAATGTACTCACACCTTCCGCCATTAAATGCACTTAGAGCCTTTGAAGCATCGGCTAGGCTGATGAGCTTTACCCTTGCTGGTAAAGAACTCTTTGTCACCCATGGAGCCATCAGCAAGCAGGTAAAGTTATTGGAAGAGTTCGTGGGTATGCCGCTGTTTATTAGGCAACATCGTAGCCTTAAACTCACCGATGAGGGCGAGCGCTACTTTATTAATATCAAAGCAGCGCTGCATACGATTAACAACGCCACTAGCGACTTGGTCACTCAACCTCTGAGGACTCAAACCTTGGCGATTAATGTATTACCCAGCTTAACGATTAGCTGGCTAATACCTAGAATGGAAGAGTTTAAGTCGCGCTATCCTCATCTGTATGTCGACTTATCCATTGGTGACTTTGAAGTTGACTTTAACAGTGTTAATTACGATATCGCCATTCGAAGCAGTACCACAGTGCCAAAAGCGGCCAATGTAATAACCTTAATGGATGAGGATCTCTGTCTGGTGTGCTCGCCTGATCTCGCCTGTAATCTTAAAAACCTTGAAGACGTAAACACCATGACCTTATTACAGCACACGACAAGGCCGGGGCTATGGCAGTTATGGGCCAAGAGTGTTGGGCTTGAGCTAACGACGGAAAAAAAGTTTGGTGTAGAGCATTTTTATATGCTCAGCCAGGCGGCTGTAAGTGGTATGGGCGTAGCACTGATCCCGCGCTTCTTTATTGAGGATGAGCTTAAAATGGGCAGACTGGTGATCCCATTCAATGCAGATTTCACCAGCCCTTATCGCTATTACTTATTGACACCAAAATCGAGTAACCTGCCGTTAAAAGTGCAATCTTTTATCGACTGGCTACTCGAACTATTTAGCCCATATAGGCAGCAATAGCGTTAGTGATGACTAACTCTCTGCTTAAGCCACATTAGATAACGTCGTTTTCGGCTAAATCGAACATCTCTAAGTAGTTCATACCTGCATGAACGCTTAAGTCAAAGTTAAGCACCTTATGACACACATCATAAAGCTTTTCACCAAACCACTCTCTATCAAAAGCTTCTAGAGCGTTGATAATGCCCGCTTGGCACAAATTGCCTTTTAAGCTCTCTGGCGCCATAGCATCGATAAAGCTGGCAACTAAACCATATAGATCACGCTCGGCTTCTCCCTCAACCTCCCAAAGGGTTGGATCGGCATATTGGCAAGCGTAATGACTGGCGGCAATATCTAGCCCAATGCCAAAGTTGACTAAAATGGCTTTATTGGGATTACAGATGATATTTTTAGGGCAAATAGCACCATGATAAATATCCATTTGATGCATGTATTGTAGGCCAGTGAGTAACTGAGTAAACCACATCAACGGTTGGCCAAGTTTGATCTCTTTGACTTCGTCAATTGATTCACCATATTCCCAAGCACGAGCAATAAACAGGTTATCACTTTGTGGTAGCTGACCAAATGCTAATACTTTTTCAATATGAGGGTGATAAACTTTTGCTAGCGTCCGATAAATACTACTCAGCATCGGCCAGTTAGCTTCAACTTTACTGTATATTGATACGCCACATTGATATTGGCCCTGTAGGTGAGTCGCGCGCCAGAACTGGCTGGTTTCTTTGGCTGCAATAAATTGCTCAAGCTTAAAGTGATGGTCAATGATTGCGCCGGCGCAGATTTCAATTTTTTCAGGGACGGTATCACATACACCGTGATCGATTAATGCAGATAAATCACTGCGCAATGCGTCTAAATCTGTAGTGCTGCCCGCAACAGCCTCACGATACCACTGATAAATACGCGGCTGTTGAGTTTGCTCGGCAATGGCGAGGAAACCTTGTGCATAAGCCTTAATATCATCACTGCTACTGACATTATCTTTGATATCAATAAACTCGACATCGCCCATATCGGAAACAAAGATACAGTTGCTCGTCCAGCCACCAACCGTAAAACCACGGCGATGGATCTGCTGCAATCCAGTGACGCTTCGGCGCAACACTTCAAGTAACTGATAAGTGGTCATCTGCTTCGAATCGAGTACATTCAAAGGTACTCCTCGAGGCATACGAATCGGGAGAACTAGCTGCTCACCGTCTTGGATAAGGGGCGCACAATAGGGAACACCGCAACAGCCTGACAAAGACTGCAGACGTAAGAATTCACTTCTCAGCTGTGCCTCATGAGCCTCGGATTGGTCGCTATCGGCAAATTGAGTGGGGATAAGCACTTTTAATAGCCAAGGTGCGGTCCACTCACCAGGGTTGTATTCAGCCTGCCAGACCTCTAGGCCACTTTGAATAAACAGGCACTTGAGTTTGGTGAAGTCTTGGATCTTATTGTTACGTTTCTCGACAATGGCAACCTGACCAATGGTTTCTAATACCAACTCTTTTTGAGTGTCGGTCACTTGGTGCTTTCTAGGCGCTGTGAGTCCCCACTCGGTAGTTAACGCCTCGACAATTTGCTTTGGTGTGTAGATACTCAGCGAGCCTTGCTGCTTTTCGAGTTCAATCTCCTCGCCTTTACGGCCAGTCACAAACACCATACCTTGGCACCAAGGTGCATAAACCCCAACAGGAATTTTATGCTTGACGTTACCCGCTAAAACACGAGCAACATAGTTTGCCTTAGCAAGGCTGTTATCCACTTCGCGGCCATCGAGGGACCAAGCATGCATGCCAGCATCAAGTCTGCCAATGTAGCCTTTAACATCGACAACATAGACGCCCCACTCGCCTATCACGAGCGCATCAACCTCCATGGCCTGACCCGATTTTGTAGGAATTTCAACATTTGTCAGTAGGATATAGTCTTCTGGAAGCTCGTCAGCTAACAGGGAGAATGCCCAACGTTCGGCATCGTTAACCGGTGTTCCAAAACTTATCATTCTTGCCATTCTTTTCTCCTTCGGTGGCAATTGATACATATAAGGACTATCCGTATTCTTAACTTTTGGGCACAAAAAAGCCACTAATATAAGTGGCTTATTTTGAAAAGATTTTTAGCTTATTTTAGTGCTTACAGTCGTCGCCACACTCATGTGCGTCGTCAGCGAAATCATCATCGCCTTCTTGATGCTGCATCACACCCCAACCGTCGGTAACACCACCGAACTCTTGGGCAAACTCATGCAAACTAATCTCTTGTTCAACAATAGTGTCGTATTCCGGCACCATATTTAAACAAACGATTAGTTCCCACTTACCAGACTCATCATTTAGAAGAAGTTCGATTTCTCCTTCAAGATCTGACTTACCTAGCTCTTCAAGTGCAGACTCTGCATCGCGCTGATCTTCAAAAACTAAGAAGAAATCAACATCGAGAGCTGCTGATAAGTCGATACCGGCATCAGCCATCGCTTCAAGCATTTTGCCATTGTCATCATCTGGAAACTGCATGTCTATCCTCTCTTCTTAGTTACTCAGCAATAATTTTAACGCTTTCGCCGTTAAAACTAACCACTTCACCAGCAATCACTTTCTTGCGCTTGCGTGTTTCAACTTCACCGTTAACGGTCACTTGCCCTTCAGAAATAACGTGCTTGGCTTCGCCACCTGCACTCATCATTCCTTGGACTTTCAATACTTTGTATAATTCGATGTATTCTTCGCCTGACTTTAGTGTCAGCGTTGGAGTATCTGCACTCACTGTATTTCGCCTTAAATAACTAGAACTGACGCCATTATAGCACTCAATTTATCATGCGAGTGCATGGTTTCTAACACCTTTGTGCAGCCAAAAGCCCATAAAGGCAGTCATCAAACCATTGTTCGCCTATTTTGCAGTTTTCTCGCAATAAACCTTCACGTACAAAGCCACACTTTTCCAGTACTTTGGTTGAAGCAATATTTTGCTCTATACAGTAGGCGATAAACTTATGTGGCTTAAAAGATAAACAAGCCCAATCAATAATAGCTTGCAGGCTTTCACTGGCAAAACCTTGCCCATGGGCCTTGGGATGGATCATATAGCCAACTTGCATCTGCCCCATTTCAGCATCGCTATTTTGCAAGCCAATAAAACCGATAAAGTCTTGTGTATGCACATCCTCGATAATAGTGAGTAACCACTCGCCTTCACTAAAATCGCGGTTTGCTAAAACACGCTCGAACTTTTGTCGTATAACCGATTCGGCCTGAGGTTTTCGTACAAACTCATTAAGCTGTTCACTTGAGTGAGTATATAAAAAATTATCCCAATCACTTGAAATAACACTTCTTAACCTGAGTCTATCGGTATACAGTTCGAGCATGTTGTTCCCCTCTTACACTTGAAATAACAGCAGATTAACCTCTGCTTGTTACTTCTAGAAGGTGATAACCGAACTGAGTTTTAACTGGCCCTTGAACTTCGTTCAATGGCGCACTGAAAACGACTTCGTCAAACTCTTTAACCATCATGCCAGGACCAAAAGAACCAAGGTCACCGCCTTGAGCTGAAGATGGGCAAGAAGAGTTAGCTTTTGCTACATCACCAAAGTCAGCACCATCTAAGATCTGTTGCTTAAGTTCTAGACATTGTGCTTCTGTATCTACGAGTAGGTGTCTTGCTGTCGCTTGTACCATGATTTAACTCCATAAATTAAATGATATTGCCAATTTTAGGCAAAATAAAACCCAGCCAGTATATACCATTATTTATAGTCAAACGACTTGCAAATACGGTACATCCCAGCTGGGTTATTACAGATTGGTTATCTTACTTTTGTGAAGCAATCCAATCGTTCACTTTTAGCTCCATCACTTCCATCGGCAGCGAACCCGAAGTTAGGATCTGATCGTGAAAGGCTTTTAAGTCAAACTTATCGCCAAGCTCCTGCTCCGACTTTGCTCGCAGCGCTAAGATCTGTAATTGGCCAACTTTATAGCTTAATGCTTGACCAGGAATAGCCATATAACGCTCAACTTCTGCGATGATGTCTGACTCCGCCATTGGCGAGTTATCTTTCATATACTGAATCGCTTGCTCACGCGTCCAACCTTTAGCATGCAGACCAGTATCCACCACTAAGCGCATTGCACGTAGCATCTCATCAGAAAGCTTACCAAAGTATTGATAGGGATCGTTAAACAGCCCCATCTCAATACCTAAGTACTCAGCATAGAGTCCCCAACCCTCTTCAAATGCCGTGTAGCCGCCAAAGCGTTGAAACTCTGGGACACCGGTTAACTCTTGTTTAATCGCAATTTGGAAGTGATGACCAGGAGCGGCTTCATGCAGGGATAAAGTGGTCATGCCCCATTTAGGCTGCGCTTTCAGGTTATAGGTATTAATATAGAATACACCAGGACGTGAACCATCTACTGCAGGTGCATCATAAGATGCGCCTGCCGCCGATTGCTCTCTAAAGCTCTCTACTGGCTTAACCACATAATCAGCTTTAGGCATGACGTTGAAGTACTTAGGCATCTGAACATTGATTTGCTCTTTGAGCTCCATATAGCCATCAATTAAGCCTTGACGCTCTGTAAAGAAGTACTGCGGCTCAGAAGATAATGATGCAAAAAATGCGTTCAAGTCTCCTTCAAAGTCAACTTGTACACGCACCTTATCCATTTCGGATAAAATTCGAGCAACTTCATCTAAACCGACCTTATGGATTTCATCTACTGGCATAGTCGTTGTCGTATGTGAGTTAGCCAGATGTTGATACCAAACTTTACCGTTTGGAAGGCCCCACCAACCGTCAGTCGCACGAGACGACTTGATATAAGTATTCTGGAAGTAATTACGTAATGAAGTCAGCTCAGGTATCAACTGCTCACCAATTAGCTTAGTGTATTCTGCAGTGATGGCCTGCTTGTCAGTATCTGAAAAAGACTCAGGCATTAGGGTGATCGGGGTATAGAATAAGCTATCGTCTACGTTATCGACTAACTGCGCACTCAGCTGAGGAATAATGCGTTCAACAAGCACACGCGGTAACACGACTTTGCTCTCGATGCCTTCATTCATTCGAACTTGGGCGAGCTTAAGCCAGTCAATAAATCCCAGCAAACGCTTTTCCCAGTTACGGTAGTCTTCCACGGTGTTAAACGGCTGAGCACTTTCACCGCTGCCAAGCTGTACCATGCTGATAACAGTGCTATAAAACTGGTTCATCGGCATAAAGTGATTAGGGAATGTCTCATCAGCCAAGGCAACATTGCGATCATAATTAAACATGTCGTAGCTAAGCTTTAACTCATTTGACAACTGGTCACGATCAATTTTTTTGACCTCTTTTAAGTATCGAGTATTAAGTTGATGACGCTCAGTTAAATAAGCATGTGATAAGCCATCACCAAATTGGTCGTTATAGTCATTAACACCAACAAAAGTGGCGTAGATAGGTTCTAGCTTCAATAAATCGTTAAAGTAGTTGTCCACTAATAACAGGTAAGCCTGCTCTGCTGACTGCTCTTGACCAGCCTCGTTAGCTGCTATTTGGCTCGTTTGCTCTTGTGCCTGTGTTTGCTTTGCATCATTTTCACCACAGCCAGCTAACCCTAAAATTGCGCCAATTGACAACGCAAGAACCGCCTTCCTCATTTTATTATTCCTTTTCTTTATTGTTAGTCTTCTATTTTTTCTATACTTAAACCAAATAAGGAGCCTTTAATGATCTATTCATTCAGCAACTCTGGCTTTAGGGATCCTGAAACAGGTGTCTATAACCAAACCTATTTTATGGAAGTCTTTAATCGTGAATGGCATCGCCATATACGTGACCACAAAAGTCTCGCCTTATTGTATCTATGCCCACACATTCATGAAACTATTTCTCAACCACAATTGTTAGAATTATTCATGAAGCAAGTACAACAAGCACTATTGCGATCTACAGATCTACTTGCAAGGCTCGATAATCAGGCATTCGCACTGGGTATATTTGAAGTTGATGAAGATGGTGCTCATGTGGTTATCGATAGATTAGAGCAAACTATCAACGAATTTAATCATAACCTTAAAAAGCAACATCACGGTGAAATAGCCTATGAACTTGGTGGCTGTATTTGTAGTCCAAATAGAGACCTTCACCTTGAAACACTATTTGAGGCAGTGGAGCAACACACAGATCAAATGCGTTTGCCGCAAACAGTTGAACATAGACTTATTCATCTCTGTCCCCTGTAACGACAAAGTATCGTTAGCTCAAATTCAAAGCATAAAAAAGCCCCTAAAAAGGGGCTTTTTTCAACTTACAAAATTATAGGGCTACGTTATGTACGCGAGCCTTTTCTTTAATGTAAGAGATATAACTCTTAGCTGAACGCGCTGTTTTCTTATCATTAGCAGCAAGTTTGGCATACTTATATGCTGACTTGTACTGCTTAAGATTAAGATAAGCTAATGCCAGTTCAAACTGAGCTTCGCCAGGGTTTTTTATACCTGCATCAAGAGACTTTTTCAGCACGGTAACAGCAGACTTATGCTGTCCATCCAACGCTAAAATACGGCCTTGTCTGAGGTACAATTTACCACTGTTGTTTATCGCAGCAGCTTTACCATATGTCTGAGCAGCTTGTTTCATCTCCTTAGCATTTTGGTAAAAACCAGCGAGTGAAGTCAGGGTTTTCTCGTCTTCTTTGATCAAGCCCGATTTCATATGCTTAGTCATAATTTTAGCAGCGTAGTACGGCGAGCCATCTGCCGCAAGAAGCTGTGACAATCGAGTAATATTACCCGCTGTCTCTAAAAAACCATTCTTATAAGCTAAGTCGTATGTAGCAAGCGACTTACTATTATCACCGGTCAAAAGATAGAACTGAGCTAACTGAACCCAAAGACGCTTATCTTCCGGAAATAATGGCACCATTATTTCTAGAACTTTAACAGAGTCTTTGTATTTCTTCTGGTTGTAGTACGCTGTTAGTTTCACCTGATATAAAGTCTTATCAGGCTTTTCAGAAATGGCTAGGCCTTTATCTGCAACTTTAAGGACCTTATCCCACTCTTTTTGCTCAGAATGTGCAATAGCTATACGCTTATAGACTTGTGCATCTTCTTTACAGGTAAACTCCATCCACTTGTAATACATCGGGATAGACTCTTTAAACTTCTTCTCTCCAATCAGGAGGTCAGCGTAGAGCCGTAGAGTTTGAGCGTGATCAACACCACCAAGAATATCAGCATCAATCGCAGACTTTAGGTACTTAACCGCGGTACCCATCTGTCCTTTTTCCGCATAAAAGTTACCTAACATACGGGCGATATAAGCTTTGTCGAAATCGCTCCTGGCATTAGCTTCTAACAGAATCGAAATAGCTTCGTCAAGATTGCCTTCAGTGTAAGCCTCGAAAGATCTTTGCACTTTTTTAGAAGCACTCTGACCAACAGCTTTCGATTTACGCTTTTCAATCGGGCATTTCTCTGCCGCATATGCGACAGGCGCGACTGCAACGCTTCCACCTAAACAAAGTATTAGAGCTGCAGCAATTGTATTGATTTTAGTCATAATTATCTGCCTCCTTTGTCTAGAGTGAAATCAAGCTGAACTGTCATGCCAGGTTGTTTAAGGGCTTTACCGTCAACAATCTTAGGCTTGTACTTCCACTTTTTCAGTGCGCGTCGAGCTTCTTTATCAAATAGACGCTTAGGTTCAGCCTTGATGACTTTAACGTCTTCAACACCACCTAACTCGTTAATCGTAAAGCTAAGTTGCACCCAACCTTCTTTACCATCGCGTGCCGCTTTAATTGGATACTGAGGTTCAATTCGAACGATAGGTGTTGCGTCACCGTCTCGTGTCATCATGTTACCTAGTTTAAATCCAGTGTTAGCACCACCGGCATCAACTCCACCCATGTTAAATGACATATTTGTATCAATGTCAGATGAACTATCTGGTGGCGTAGTATCCGGCTTTGGAGGCTGCTCTGGGGGTGTAGGCGGTTTAGGCTTAACCCTTGGCTTTTTCTGCGCTGTTGCATCATCTTTGTTCATGGATATTTCAATGACAGGTGTTTCTGTCGAGGAATCGTGGCGGGTTGGACCGCCACCTACCAAGAATGCCATGAAGACAAATAAGGCAAAAGTCACAGCAGCACCAATTATCAGTGATACTATTCCTCTCAGCATATTATTCGTTCCCCGCCGATACAGATATCTTATCGATACCCGCAGCTTTAACGTTATCAAGTACCTTAACCACTAAACCGTGTCTAGCTTCTTGGTCTGCTTGAATTAATACTGCCGCCTCAGGTGCTTCTGCAAGCATACGCTCTACGTTTGCAGTTACACGCTCGATATCAACTTGACGGTTTTCCATCATGATGACACCCGTCTTGCTCACACCAATAAAGATGTTCGCTGAAGGCTTCTTCGTCGCTTGTGACGCTTCAGGCTTGTTATAGTCAAGACCTGATGGCTTTACAAACGATGTTGTTACAATAAAGAAGATAAGCATGATGAACACGATGTCGAGCATCGGGGTCATATCAATCTCAGCTTCTTCGTCTACGCTTGAATGCTTTCTACGTGCCATGTTCAATCTCTCTCTAGTGGTGAGGCATGCTGTCTTTTAGCTTTGCTAAACTGATTTTCATTTTTGCATCAAGACGCGTACTAAAGAATACGCCTGATAATGCTGCAACCATTCCCGCCATTGTCGGCATGGTTGCCATCGAAATACCAGCTGCCATCATACGAGCATTACTCGTCCCATGAACTGCCATCACATCAAATACTGAAATCATACCGGTTACGGTACCCAGTAGGCCTATCATCGGACAGATAGCCACTAAGGTTTTGATAAGCAGCATTCGTGCCGTTAAATCTTGCTTCGCTTGGGATACCCAAGCTTCACGGATGCGGTGTGCATACCAAGAGGTTGAATCCTCTCGTGCTTCCCATGCGCTAATGATTGCTTTGTGCTCTTTTGGTGATATCCAATTTAGATACCAGTAGCGTTCAAGCATCAATACCCACATAACAAACAATACACCAGCCACTAACCAGAGGACACTTCCTCCGGAGGCCATGAAGCCCCTGACGGAATCCCAGATATCCATCAGGAATAACATTAGGCTTTCCTCTTCTCAGCGTGCGCAGCTACGATACCAGCACTTTGTTCTTCAAGTACTTGTACAATAGACTTACTGCGTGCGATAACAACAGCATGCATAAGCATTAGTGGTAGTGCAGCAACAAGACCTTGAACCGTAGTCATCAGTGCCATAGAGATACCGCCAGCCATAAGCTTAGGATCACCGGTACCGAACAACTGGATACTTTGGAAGGTTGCAATCATACCCGTTACCGTACCAAGTAGACCCATCATAGGTGCGATAGCCGCTAGAACCTTGATGATAGAGATACGCGTCTCTAGTGCTGGGGTTTCTTTCAGAATCGCTTCATCAAGTTTCAGCTCTAGGGTTTCAACGTCAACATCTTTGTTGTCTTGGTAAGCTTTAAGTACACGACCTAATGCGTTATTACCTGGGTTATCAAGGTTCTTACGCTGCGCCTTAACTTTAGCACCAACTACACCTAGAGTGACTAGACGCTCGATAGAGATTAGCGCACCAAGTGCCAATAGCGCCATGATGATGTAACCAATTGTACCACCCGCTTCGATACGCTCTTCAATCGTTGCTTTTTGGGTAAAGATGTTAAGCAGCACACCACGTACTGGGTCAATATAAAGTTGCGCAGTGCCAGACGTTGTATTTTCAAACGCTGCAGCAGTCTTTACTTGATAGCCATCAGGTTGCTGCGAAAGCTCCTGAATTAGGCCAAGATCTGCGTTGTACACAACATACTTGCCATCAGCAAGTAGGTTATAAGTACCAACACGAGTAATAGTGGTGTTATTCACGCTACCGTCAATACCGGTAACTGAACCTTCAAACTTAACAACCTTTCCAGATTCAGCCATTTCAAACAACTGCTCTTCCCAGAAACGCTCTAGTTCATCAATCTTTGGTAGTTGCTTACGTGCACCAAGGTCTGCGATGAATACGTCACGGTTAGGGTATTGTGCAGAGATGTTTGAACCCGCTAACTTACCAGCGAAGTCACCAGCATCACCTTTAACCACACCAAACATTTCACCCAAGTCACCTTGAGCAGTGTTTAAGTCTTCTTCTAACTGACCGATTTTACGCTCGTTATCCAAAAACGCTTGGTTTAAGTCTTTACCGCGTTGACGCTCAGCAGCTAAAGCATTTTTTTCACGCTTTAGTAGAGATGCTTTATCGCCACGCTCATTTTTAAACTCTTGCTCACGCTTTGCGTTAGTTTTTGATGCATTAGCACGATCAACTTTTACTTGATTAAGTAGTTGGTCGATTGTTTTTGGTGCATCTGCAGCATGAGCAATACCTGCTGTTAATGACAGGCTCGCAGCTACGATTGCTGTAGTGATAAACTTCTTCATTATTGTGCAGCCTCCGCAGCAGGAATTGGTAACGAGAATAGATCCGGTGCACCCTGTTTACGGGCCATGCGAATACCTTTAGTCAGCTCACGAAGAGAGCTAGCTTCTAGTTGATCCCAGCCTTTAGTCTCATCGTTATACATCCAAGCCGACTTTTGATCCAAGCTCATCGCATATAAAGCAACGCGACCAAGATTAAAGAAGTCAACTAACACTTCTTTACCATCAAGCTGAAGCTGACCTTGCTTAACATTAGAAGAGAAGCCGTACTCACGTTCTATTGAGTAAGCATCTAGGATTAGACGATACTTTTCAGCAAGAGTAACCTCTGCACTGTTTAGAAGGTTCTTAAGGTTCTCAACACGCTCGACGCGAACCTCAGTGTTGAATGGAAGATCAAGAGCAACAAATTGCTCTAGTGCATCAACCATCTTAAACATCAATGGCACTACGCCTTGACGTAATGCATCAACGCCGTTGATGTCATCTTGAATTGATTTCATGGTAGCTTCTTGATCTGCAACCAGACCTGCTACGTAGTCGTTATAAGATTTTAGTGATTCACGTTCATCAGCAACTGACCCATACTCGAACAACATATCCTGAGCTTGGTCAAAATACTTATCAACTTTCTTCTGAGACGTTGCAGCTTCAGCGTGAATTTTAGCGTCAGCTTTCTGAGCGTCAGAAAGAGGATCGGCAATCACTAAGTTGCTGCCTGCTAAGGCTAGTGCGCCAATGAGCGCTGTAGCGATTTTTGTTTTATTGCTTACCTTGGACATAGTTCCCAACCAATTTGAAGTGATTAAAAAAGCTTTAACTTATCGACAACAGGGTGCATGCGCTTATTTTGCTTTAGTTCCCTATTGCCTAAGCCTGTCTTTCTATTGTGATTGTTAATTATTATCTTCCTTTTCTACATCTTCGAGGATGTAGACCCGCTGGCATCATTTCACAAAATGTTGACCTGTGTCAACATTTGGAACGGCCAAAAACTAGTGGAAAACTAGCTTAAAGGATGGAAAACAGTCAAAAGCGACATTTCCGAACAAATCATGTTAACAATATTAGATTTAAGATAAAAAGAAACAAAGGATAACAAACTTAAGACACTGAAAATAAATGCAATGATACTCTACTAAAACCAAAGGTCAGATTTAACAACTCATTAACACAACCTGGTAAAACCAGTAGCTAATTTACTTAAAATCGCCACTTAATTAGCCTATCAGTAAGAATAAGCTGATAAAAACACTAAGCTGATAGCTCATAGACCCTGCAGCAGCTTTTAACTTAATTGAACTAGAATATATGGTTATTGTATATAATCTAGCGACAAATAAAGGTTCATTCACTTCAACTCACCTTCATTGAGTTAAGAGCAAGTTTTCTGACTTTTATGAACTTCCTTTCGTTAACCGGATATAATTCATACTGATGTCGTCCACTATTAATAACCCTATAATCCAAGCAAACTTTGCTTTGTTGCTGCAATAAAAAAGCCACCCAGAGGGTGGCTTTTAAACACTATTTTATTAACTTATTTTATAACTAACCTTAGAACTTAAGGTTAACACTTACGTGCATGAAACGACCAAGCGTGTCATAGAAACCAGCGATAGTGTTCGCATTAGTTGAAAGTGAGTTGCCAACCATTGGCGGCTCTTTATCAAATAGGTTGTTCATACCCGCAGTTACAGACATGTAGTCAGTAAATACGTAAGTACCGTTTAGATCGAAGTAGTTGTAAGCGTCGATACCACCTTGCTCTGCTAGACGTGTATCAGCGGTGCCATCATATGAGACCTCACCGTAATAACGCCATTTAGCTGCTAACACCCAATCAGCCGCAGTGTACTTAGCTGTAAAAGTATGTCTCCACTCAGGAGTCGCAAAACAATCTGAGCTGATGTTACCAGCACAATCATATGCTAGGGCATCGTTACCTTTGATTGGTTGGACTTCTTTCTTCATTGCGTATGAACCAATGATGTCGAAAGAAAGGTCACCGCTGCCTAGTTCGATGTTGTATTGAGCTGCAGCATCAATACCTTCCCAAGAACGACCACCAATGTTGTCACTAAGGTTTACAACGTAACCGCTTTGGCCTAACCATAGGCTACCAGAGGCACTACGTTGAACATTTTGACAGAATGCGCTATCACCTGTTTCAGCACAGATATTTAGAATTCGCTCAGCACCAACAGTACTGATCACGTTTTCCATCTCAATGTTGAAATAATCAAGTGAGAAACTGAAGTTATCTAATGGGTTAGCGACTAAGCCTAAAGTAATTGTTTCAGCTTCTTCAGGGTCTAGCTCTGGGTTACCACCAGCGAACTCATTGTACTGTCCCGCAGGAGATGAACCGATGTTGCCATACTGATCCATAGTTACGCCAGTATTAGCACACTGTGCTTCATTAAATGCGATATTACCATCTTCATCAGTGGCACAACCATCTGCACCCGACCATAGGCCAATACTTTGTGAGTCAAATAATTCAGCCACATTTGGTGCACGTACCGCACGGTTGAAACTTGCGCGGAACATATAAGCATCTGCCAAAGTGTAATCAGCGCCGACTTTATAAGTCCAGTTACCACCAGAAGTTGAATAATCAGAATAACGAGCACCTAAATCAAATGCTAAGTTGTCCAGTATAGGGATTTGGAATTCTGTATAAAGTTCGTTTACATCAATCTCACCAGTAAGACTAGTGTTTGGACCACCTTGACCTAGTAGTTGTCCTTCTTCATATACGGTATCTGAAATTCTTTCATAATCCTGCTCACGACGCTCAAAACCAAATACCATCGCAATTGGATCTGATGCAGAAGGAATTGTCACACCGATATCACCTGTCACATAACCACTGTAAATAGTTTGCGTTACTAGACCTGTTTGGATACCAACACCAGCTAGCTGTGCAGCTTGCTCTGCGGTTACTCCGCCTGGCTCAAAAACGTTATAATATAGGCAGCCATCGGCTTCTACACACTCAGTATCAACCGCACCAACTCTTGGTGCAATTTTTGGTGCAAGTAGGTCATTCTGATACACAGATGAAGATGATGTCGCTGAATAGTTGAAGTTTACATCGTAAGTCCAGTTATCATTGATGTCACCTTCCATACCAGTAAGGATACGGTATGAGTTGTGCTCTAGATTGTTAGCACGCGCACCACCTTCGACATTACGCTTACCGATATAGGCTACGAATTGATCATCGCCTGTTTGATTGAATTCAGCTTGTAACTGCTGCTTTTGAAGCTCAGTTAGCAATGGGTTGTTATAATCCATCAAATACTCTTCGTTGAAGAAAGTACCTGATTCAGCAATCTGACCAGCAGTGCGGTTCTGCATGAAAGACAGCTCTACATATGGACGCGCATGATCGTTAATTTCGTAGTTCATAAATGAACCTAGAGAAATACGCTCATTTGGACGCATAAAGTGGTTTACTGGTGCATAGTTATAACGGTAGCCATCATCTGGCTTAAAACCGTTACCATTTGGATCGGTGTAACCCCAAAAGTTTTGTTTGTAATCAACTTCACCATCAACTACTGGGTAGATATCGAAGTGAGCTAGCGGCGTGTTAGCAGAACCACCACAAGCAGACTGTGAACCATTTAGTGCACAAGAAGAATAATCTCGCTCACCTTGAAGTAGCTCATCGTTACGACGCCAAACAGCATATGCTACAGCGTGACCCTTACCGTCGGCAAAATCACTACCAATTGCTAAATCGATATTATAAGTCTTACCATCGATATCTGTATTGCCTGAAGGGTATTCGAAGCCTTTCTCATCCATAAGGCCTTGAATGTAGCCATTATCGTTATCATGCTGGTAACCAGAGGCTCCAACATTGATTGAGATGCCATCGAAATCGCTATCCATGATGAAGTTCACAACACCCGCTACTGCGTCAGCACCGTATACGGCTGCAGCACCACCTGTCATCACTTCGACACGCTTAATTAGCGAAGCTGGAATTTGGTTAATATCGGCACTTTGTGAGGTAATACTACCCGCTTGCATTCTGCGACCATTGATAAGTACTAGTGTACGGTTACTACCTAGACCACGTAAATCTAGTGAAGCGGTACCTGATGCGCCGTTAGCTTGGAAAGCGTTACTTGCAGTTTCTAGTTGTGGAAGTTGGTTTAGAATGTCTTCGACATTGGTAAAACCACTCATTTTTATCTGCTCAGCATCCATTACATGAATTGGAGAAGAGGTCTCCATATCTGTTCGCTTAATGCGAGAACCTGTAACTTCGATACGTTCTACTTCTTCATCGGCTGCATAAACTGCTGGTGCGGTAAAAGCAGCAGTCATAGCACCACTAACAAGCGCTAGACGCACTGAATTTGTTAGAAAGTTATTCTTATACATTGTAAATCTCCCTGGACTCTTTTTTATTTTTTTAGCAACACACTCATTAACAGAAAGTTACGTGAGCGTGAATTTGCACACAAATAAAAACACACCAGAAACATATTTACAACATTTGAAACACCTAGGGGCTTTATTGATACATATAGACACAAACAAACGCTGCTTATCGAGTAGCTAAATTAGCCTTTAACGAAGTTGATTGATTTTCTTTAGAGACGTATAACAAATATTTTAAAAGTGAAAATTAAATTCGACGATGGGCTCCACTTGGGGAGGAGCAACATAAGATCCTGAAAAAGCATATAATTTTAAACAATAAGATATTCAACATTTTTAAAGTTAAAGCTCTAGAACGTGAAGAGTGCTAACCCTAACCACCATAAATAACACTAAAGACTTACACCGAATGGCGAGTGAACTACGAAAGAATTTTCGGCTAATTTGTATCAATTATCACTTTAATTAATATGCATTAAAAATCAGCTGTAAATGATTCAGTCCATAAAACCCCTGTTTGAAAACACAAAAACAATCCCGCAACAGACTGATTCGAAAGAACTATTCAAAGATTAACCATTCAGAATCGAGAGGAGAGTAAAAAAAAATAAAAAAACTGACTGAATGCACAATTTTCAATCAAAATATATATCCATGCATGCACAAGTTACAATTTAGGCGCTCAAAGTTAGAAAAACTTAGCCTATACATCTTCTAGATTTACACGTGATAAATACATTCTCCCAATCAGTTATCACCAGATGAAAGAAGCCGTGAGAGTTAAAGCCAAAAAAAAGCGCCTTAATAGGCGCTTTAATCACTTTAAATTAGACAAATTAAAGTGTGTAACGGATACCAATTGCGATACCGTCATCTTCAGAAACTTCCATCGCAGCTTGCTGTACTTTATCTGCGCTAGTGAAATCACTAAAATCTTTACGACCTTCTAGATAAAGAACAGTGTTTGAGTCCCAAACATAGTGAACACCAGCAACTGCAAACTGACGCTTGAATACATCACCATTGTAAGCTGCTTCGTATTCGTCGCCTGCTTCTAGGATGTTATAAGAAACGAAAGTACGGATACCGTTATCGAACTTGTAAGAAGCAATTGATTCTAGACCCCATGCATCTTGGATCATACGGTTTAGGTTATCAGTATCGTGGAACTCTTGCTTGTTAACGTTGAATGCAGCGTAAACACCTTCACCGCCCCAGTTACCCCAGCTAGCACCTAGACCGTAGATAGAGTCAGTTTCAGTTAGACGCTTACCAGCAGAAGTAGTGGCTTCGAACTCGCCAAAGTTAAAACCTGCAGTTACCACTAAGTTTTCAGTTACGTTGTACGTAGCAGAACCGCCATAAGTGTTGTTATATTCAACTGTTGTTACTGCATTTGAATTATTAACACCAGCAACTTTAGCTGTTGATGGGAACAAAGTGCTTGCACCCGTGGCAGTTTCGTTTATATCAAAACTATCTTGCTTAAGCTGAGCCTGAACTGCGAAGCTGAAATCACCGAATACATTACGGTATTGAACCGTTTTGTCACCACGGCCAGTACCGTTTACAGCACCATCAGCCTTATTGTAAGTGTAAGTACCTGATGCGTTACCATCCCATACGAAGCCATAGTTAGTGTTATAAACTACGTCATACCATGCGCCCCATTGCTTACCAATAGTGATTGAACCATATGTGTCGTGTGCAAGACCTACATAGCCTAAACGGTTATTTAAGAAGTCACCGCTTTGAGATTCTAATGTACTGTCGCTGTTGTAAACGATGTCGGTATTACCGAATGGGTTTACGCCCCACTCTAGCTTAGTATAAGCTTTCCAGCCGTCGCTCATCTGGCGAGTAAAACCGAAATTAATACGTGAAGCGCCGTTAACCACTTCTGTAGCACCTTGAGTATTGATGATGCGAGCATCAACATAACCACCAATTTCTACTGCATTTTTATCATCTTTATAAATTTCAATTGCTGATGCTGTTGGTACAAATATCACTGCGGCTAAAGCCGATGCTACTAGAGTCTTTTTCATTTATTTGCCTAACCTTAATGTTGTTCAGTCTGCTTCATTCTATTTGTCTTCCATTCCGTTGTTTTCTTTCTTTCCTGATAGAATTTGAGATTAACAAAAGATTAGTAATCACTCAAAGACGAACATCACACTATTTGCTAGATTTTGCACCTAATTAACTAGCAAACACAGAACAGACAAAGGATTGAACCATTCCTTAACATTTAATTAGCAGTAAATTAATGACCCTCACCTTAAATTAACGACATCTGGTTTGTTGCAACCTCACTGAAACTGGTTTTCAGAATTGAAAGAATAGGCTCGGCAATAGGCTCTAACTGGCGAGAAAGGTAATAATCGTAGTCAATTAAATTCGACGTTTGCTCGGCAGGCTCTGCGCCATTTAACGTCATGACATATTCGATTCGTGCCCCACGCTTGGCAAAGCGTTGATCTTGGTTGATGTCACATAAAGCGCGGGCAACTTTTAAATGAGGTGCAGATTTAGCCGTATAGTCCTCTAGATTACGTCTCAAGTGCTTAGTAAAAATAAGCTCATCATCAAGCTCACCACTATGTAGGCTATCGATAATTTCTCTAAGGTATGTTGTTACATCCAAATGCTGGAATAAGCGCTCGTAAAGTTCATATTGAACTCGCCGTGCCAATGGCGACCAGTCACTACGTACTTGCTCCATCCCCTTAAACACTAACCCTAACTCCCCCGAAGTTTGACGCTTTGTCCCAACATAACGTTTCTTAGACCCCTCTACAGAACCTCTCAATGTTGGCATAAAGAACTGTTCAAAGTGGGTTTCAAACTCTAATTCTAAAAAGCTCTCTAACTTAAACTCTTGGGTCAGCTTATCGCGCCATAACTGGTTTACTTTCTCAGCTAATGATTTGCCGGTCTGTGCAACCTGCTCTTGCTCGAAGTCATTGCCAAGCCAGACGAAGGTGGAGTCAGTATCACCATAGATAACCTTATAGCCTTCAGCCTCGATCCAAAGCCGTGTTTGCTTCATGATTTCGTGACCACGCATGGTAATCGAACTGGCAAGCCTTGCATCATGAAACACACAGCCGCGGGAACCTAGCACACCATATAGGGAGTTCATGATAATTTTTATCGCTTGAGATAAGGGCGCATCATGATGTGCCTTGGCTAGTTCTCTCTGTTCAGACAAGTTTTTGATCAGCATGGGGAGAATCGGCTTTTCACGACTAAACTGAGCGCCAAGAAAACCGCTAACGGTTTGCTCTTCAACTTGAGTGAGCCCCTCTACCAAGCCTTTAGGGTCGATCAAGAAAGTGCGTATAATTGAAGGATACAAACTCTTAAAGTCTAACACTAAAATATGCTGATATAAGCCCGGAACCGAGTCCATCACATAGCCGCCTGGGCTTTCGATGCCATCGCTGGCGGGTTTACTCGGAGCAACATAACCCGCACGGTGCAAGTGAGGCAGATACAAGTTGTTAAAAGCAGCCACCGAGGCCCCTACCCTCCCCAACTCAAGGCCAGTCAACTTGGCTCGTTCAATCGCAAAATCAAAGAGGTGTGTTTTTTCGAAAATATCCCACACCAGTCGGCAATCAGTAAGGTTATAGTGCGCCAGTGCAGGCTTATTGTTTAAAAAGAGATCGTTGATTTCATCCATACGGTTATCAACATTGTGGATAGCCTTTCCTTCATCTAGCAGTGCTTGCGAGACAAACTCTAATGAATAGCGGTCGAATTGATAAAAAGCCGCCTTCAACCAATCAATACCGTCTAGTACCACACGCCCAGGCAACGATAGTGTTTCAGGGCGATACTTATCTTCAACCTTCCAACCTAGCGGGTGATTATCACGCCCTATCGTTAATGCAATACCATGATGTTTTGCGCGGCGATAAAGCAGTGCGAGATCGAATGTGACTACTGACCAACCTATAATAATGTCGGGATCATACTCAGCAAACCAACTAATCAACTGATTGATTAATTGCGCTTCGTTCTCCACCCATTCAATGTAGTTAGCATCAGTCTCTTCGGCCTCACCAACCATAATAACCTTTTGATACACGCAACCTTCAGTCGTTTGGCCATACAGCCCCACAGAATACAGCTCCCCAGCGAAGCTACACTCAAAATCTAAAGAGATTGCATTAAGCGCTATCGTCGACACAGCCTGACGAGCTCGACTTGCGATAAACAGTGGTTGCTGTTGAGATACTGCATTCGTGCCAGTTCTTGCAACAAAATGGCCGTAAAACTCTGCATCTAATGCGATAAAACGTTCGACGAGAAAACGATGTTCTACTTTAATATCTGACTCGAACAGTTCGATATCAAGATCTTTAGCAGCCCTGTTTAAATTTCGCTGCTGGCGGCCATCGACACAATATAGCGCCTCGACCGGCGTGTTAGCAAAACAGCTAAGAGCTACAGGGCTTCGACGGACGCCTCTCAGTTCTGAGCTCGCCAGTAATGCAGTCGCATCTGTCGCCTGAACAAAGCACACATGTTCTTGGTTAGGAATTTCAACAGTGACTGGCCCATTCTCGGTCTGAACAAAATACTGCAGGTGCAGGCCCCCCTGTCGGTTGACCGCATGGCGAGTCAGGACTCGACCTTTAATCACTTGCTGCTCGTTCAACCTAGAATTCATACTTTATACTCAATTAAATACACTAATAATCACTAAACGCTTCTTAGGCTAAGTAATCACTGTTATTATGTACAGCACTATTTATTAGCTTAGTGCATTCATGTTATCCGCAGACGTTAAAACTCAAATTCGTACTATATATAAAGGCATTTCTACATCTTTGCCTAACTTTCGCCCTCGTCGAGAGCAGAACTATATTGTTGCGGAAATATCAAAAACGCTTGCGGGTGAGTACGACAAGAATCGCCGAATTATTGTGGTTGAAGCGGGCACGGGTATCGGTAAGTCGCTGGCTTATATCCTCGGAACCATTCCACTAGCACTCGCGAATAAGAAAAAAGTCTGTATTGCCACGGCCACAGTCGCGCTACAAGAGCAGCTGTTGCATAAAGACCTGCCATTTTTCCTACAGCAATCTGGACTCGACTTTAGCTTTGGTTTAGTTAAAGGCCGCCAACGTTATGTCTGCTTATCTAAACTCGAGATGCTCGTTGGCCCAGATAACAGCACCCAAATGGCGATGTGGCAGAGCAAACCCGATCAAAGCCAAGTGGATATGCTCGAAGCTCTGCTTAAGGATTATCACTCAGGTGTATGGAATGGCGAGCGAGATACGCTAACCAAGCCGATCCCCGATCATCTGTGGCAACAGATCGCCTGCGATAAGCACAGTTGCCATCGCCAACTTGCCAGCCATCGTAACTGCCCTTTTCACAAGGCACGAGAAGATCTCGACACTTGGGATGTACTGATTGCCAACCATAGTTTGCTTTTTGCCGACCTAGAGCTGGGCGGCGGGGTTATTTTACCCGATCCCGAAGACCTATATTACGTCATTGATGAAGCACACCACTTACCAATAGTAGCAAGAGATTTTAGTAGCGCTCAATCTACCGTGCGTGGTGCAAACGATTGGCTTGAAAAGCTCAGCAAGACCACCAGCAAGTTACAAAACCAAATCAAGAGCAACTACATTATCGCCCCGGCGCAAGCCATGCTGGATCATATTGGCGATATCACAGGCCTTTTAAACCAAGTGGCTCAGTTTTGTGACTCCCAATCAGCCAAATTTGATAATCCAGAAAACCGCTTTAGATTCGAGCATGGCAAGTTACCGTCGGCATTATTAGTACAAGCCGAAAACCTTGCTACCGCCTCCAATGTGGCGCTAAAGCAGTTTAATAAGATGCTAACGTTGCTCAACGAAGCGATAAAAGATGGTGACATTCCAAAGCACCAATCGGAAGCCTTGCTATCTGAAACAGGTTTTATGCTGCAACGGTTAGAAAATCTTCAGAAACTTTGGAAGATGATGGCCAAAGAGGATAGCCCCAAGGGTGCACCTATGGCCCGCTGGATTGAACAGCTTACCGGTAAACAGGCCGACTATCTCTTTAACGCATCCCCCATCGAGGTCGGCTTTATGCTGGAAAACCTGTTATGGGACAAAGCCGCTGGCGTGGTGCTATGTAGTGCGACCTTAAGAGCGCTAAATAATTTTAACCACTTCACTCATCAAGTCGGCTTATCGATCAATGACGGTAGTCGTTACTTAGCGTTAGACTCGCCGTTCGATTTTGAGCAGAATGCGACACTATTCTTACCAAAGATGGACAGTGAGCCAACGGATGATAAATATACCGATGAGCTGGCTAAACATATTATCGCTCTGGTTGAAGATGAGATGGCAAGCTTAGTGTTATTCGCCTCGTACTGGCAGATGGAAAAAGTGGCCGATCTGGTCGAAAGTAAAATTAAGACAGGTCTACTTATTCAAGGCACGGCACCAAGACAAGAGATCTTAAAGCAGCATAAAGCCCGCTGTGATGAGGGTAAGCCGAGTATTATTTTTGGTACTGGCAGCTTCTCAGAAGGGCTCGACTTGCCAGGGGATTATCTGACTAACTTGATCATCACTAAGCTACCATTTGCGGTTCCAACCTCACCGGTTGAACAGGCGCACTCGGAATACATCAAAATAAAAGGCGGAAACCCGTTTTTACAGCTTACTATTCCCGATGCTTCACGCAAACTGGTGCAAAGCTGTGGTAGATTATTACGTAAAGAACAAGATTACGGCCGGATTTCCATTTTAGATAGACGTTTGGTGACTAAACGCTACGGCAAGTCTCTGCTAGATGCCCTACCACCTTTTCGCCGTGTGATTGAATAGGACAAGTTTTGGATTTACTTCTCGACCCTAGTAGTTGGGCCATACTCGCATTAGTGGGATTTATTGCTGGGTTTATCGATGCCGTATCAGGCGGCGGTGGACTACTTTCGATTCCCGCACTACTCACAATGGGCGTTCCTCCCCATCTGGCGCTAGGAACCAATAAGCTTGCTGCGAGTTTTGGCTCATCGATGGCGGCTTACACTTATTATAAACAGAGACTATTTTCTCCCTCTTTGTGGTACCACACCTTTATCGCCACTTTTATTGGCGCGGTAATCGGTACCTTCATCGTTTATCATATCGATAATCAATGGCTAGAAAAGTGGCTACCCATCATGATCATAGCCATTGCTCTCTATACCTTGTTTCAACCCAATGCCATGGGCGATAGCAACCATAAATCTCCGCAAAAGCCAAAAAACAAAATGAAACAGTGGTTACAGGGGTTACCACTGGGTTTTTACGACGGCTTTGCAGGGCCCGGCATCGGCGCATTCTGGACAGTATCGAGCACCGGGTTACACAAACTGCCTTTGCTATATAGTTGTGGACTCGCCAGAGCCATGACCTTTACCAGTAACTTAACCTCCTTGATTATTTTTATCGCGTTAGGAAAGGTGAATTTTGCCATAGGCTTATCCATGGGAGTTTGCATGATGGCAGGCTCTTATATAGGTGCACATTCGGCTATTAAGTTTGGCCTACCCTTTATTCGTCCGATTTTCATTACCGTTATACTATTAATAGCAGCGCAGTTAGTTTGGAGTGCTTGGTTATGACAACCAACGAATTAGTTCAAAAGCTCAAGTTACAACTTAAGCAATTAGAGCAAGAGGTATTACAGCACGATTCTCGCTTGCCACCGGGACAACGCAAGATGATGCTGGATGTCGAACGTTTCAATAATGAGCTATTTATTCAGGTTGGCGGCCAGCTCCAGCCGTGTATCGATCAACTATCTAAAAATATTGCCCAACTTGAGCAACTACTCAGGGCAAAGCGATCGCCTTACACCATAGTGTCGAGCTGCGAGAAAATACAAGATAGATTCAGCGCACTCAAGCGTGCCCTAGCAACCACAAGTATTAATGTTAAATCAATTGAACAGCAAAAACGTAGCCGCAGAGCTTATGCAATTAAGCGAGGAATTAAGTCTCATAATGAAAGTGGTTTTAATTGGATCGCCTCAAATGTGATGCAAAATAGCCATCAACTCTATGAAGAACTTAACAAACATTTGAACTGGGCTAAGATTATTGAACAAAAAATTGAAAATTTGCAATCTTCACTTGAAAACTGTCATAGTGCTGACAAAATCAAGCTGCAGAATGAGATCCTTACTCTGCATAGTCGACTAGGAAAGTGTCGGCAAGCTACCAGCTATATTGAAGATCGCATCCAACTATTCGAACGACCTTTTAAGAGTCAAAATCGTTAAGGAACAAAAATGAAACCACGTTTAACCATTACCGCACTTCTTGCTCTATGTGGTTCTTCAGCAGCCTTTGCCGCTGACTTCAACATCCCAATGGCTTTCGAATACATCGCAGTTGATGGTCAAGAGATAAAGACTAGCCTTTTCAATCATAAATCTGAGATTGAGCTTGATAAAGGCACTCATAAAATCGCCATCCGTTATAACGATCTTGTTGCAGATGACTTTAGCGACAGTGAAACAAATATCAAGTCGAATGCTTTCGTGGTGACAATTGATGTCGATGGTGATTATAGCTACCAGCTAAAACCCGCCGATGGTGAGTTTGTTAAAAACCCAAAAAGCTTTGCTAAGGCGCCGCAAGTCGTCATAACTCGTGAAGACAAAGGCAATGTTAGCTATAAAGTCACCCAGACGAACATTGGCGAAGAGTCATTCGTTTCTCGCTTATTCAGTGGCAATAATCCAACTGACGTTGATGCAGAATCTGCTGCAGTCACAAGTTCTGCTGCGACAGTAGCATCGATTCCAACGGCTCCTGTTAGCAAGCCATCACCCGCTGCCACAGCGACCATGCCAGCAGTTGCAGCAACAAGCCCAACGCCTCCAGTGACTTCTGCAGAAGAAGCTGCCAAAGCCGAGCAGATGCTACAATATTGGTGGTTGCAAGCCGACGAGCAAACGCGTAAAGAATTCATGAGCTGGGCAATTAAGCAGCTTTAAGTTAGCAGCAGTTCTTACTCAAGATTGTGTATGGTCCCTCTAATCTATGACGCCAGCTACTCCAAGCTGGCGTTACCTCCTCTTCATCGCTTTCCAATTAGTAAATACCGCGCCTTATATGAATACCTGCTCGAGCAAGGTATTGCTGAACAACCGCAATTTATCGCCCCCACAAAAGCGAGCATCGAATATCTCACAGCGTTGCACGACCAAAGCTATGTGAAAGACTTTATTTCAGGTGAACTAGACAGCAAATTAATGCGCCGAATTGGTTTCCCGTGGAGCAAAGCGTTAGTCGAACGAACCTTATATTCGGTAGCAGGCACCGCACTGACCTGTGAGCAAGCGATAACCCATGGCTGCGCCATTCATTTAAGCGGCGGTTACCATCATGCCCACCAGCAGTTTGGCAGTGGCTACTGTATTTTTAACGATCTCGTACTCGCGGCGGTGAATAGCCAACAAATTGATGATATTGAAACTGTGCTCATTTTCGACTGCGATGTTCATCAAGGTGACGGGACAGCAACGATTGCACAATCATTAAATCATGTCATCACTTGCTCTATTCATTGCCATCAAAACTTCCCAGCACGAAAACAGCAATCAGATTACGATATCGAGCTTGATAAGGGCACGTCAGATATTGAGTACGTAGAGACTGTAGAGCAGACACTTGCCTACCTTATTCGACTGCATAAGCCAGACCTGATTATTTACGATGC
This sequence comes from Shewanella pealeana ATCC 700345, assembly GCF_000018285.1. Lineage (NCBI taxonomy): Bacteria > Pseudomonadati > Pseudomonadota > Gammaproteobacteria > Alteromonadales > Shewanellaceae > Shewanella > Shewanella pealeana. The sequence continues at coordinate 3,242,305 of NC_009901.1, forward strand.
TGGTGTGGATATTCATAGTGATGACAACTTGGGGTATTTAAATATCAGCACAGATGGGATCTACGCCAGAGACTTAGAAGTCATCCATCAAGCTAAAACAGCACAAATACCCATTGCGTGTGTTATAGGAGGGGGATACAGTAGAGATTCGACACAGCTAAGTGTTCGACATAGCCAAGTGTTTATTGCGGCAAATAATTTTTGGCAGTCAACAAGTTAAACGTCATGTCGTGGCTTTATAGCCACCAAACAAGGAGCGTTATATGCAATTAGAGATAAGAAACTACTACGAAGTGCTACTACTCGAGCAACTTTCTGATGAAGGCTTACTTGATGAGCTGCCAGAAGACTATTTAGCCGATCTCTGTTGTGTCACCCTCAACCAACTGCCCGTGCGTTACATCCGCCATTTAGTCGATACCTACTTCTTCGAAGACTACAACGAACTGCAACAGATGAAAGCCGAAATTCAGCAAGCCCTAGAGAAGTCGCGGGCGTTTTTAAAAAGTGCTAATAAGCTGTAGCAACTTATTTATGGTTACAAGTTATCATTGCGGTGCGAGATAAGTCCCCATTAACTAGTTCAGAAATGCCCCAATGGGGTTAAGTCGTTAATTTCGCACTGTTTGCATCACTCATTTTGACGGTCTACAAGTAAATAATTCTGCAACCTAAGCAGGAACCAATTTTGCTGCTCTAACTTATTCGTTTAATAGCATAATTCAGCGTCACTATTGCTAGCCTAGACATATTACAGCCTTAACATTTTAGATATAATATCAAGTGGTTAAATTGCACCATCTGGTCTAACTGAAGGGGTTGCCTTTGAACATTAATTTTGAGACAAGCACACGTATAGAACAAGGGTACCTTTTAAAGCCTCTCATTGGTGAAGATTTAAAAGAGTTTCCAGCTTTCTATGATCGATTCAGTGCAGCTCTCTATATGGCCACAATGGCATATGATAACTCTGACTCATATCAAATTACTTCAGAACCAAGAAAGTCTGCTTATTTACGAGCGGCTTTAGCGGAGTTTACCGGCATTGTAGATGTACTCAGTGATTCGATGCCTCATATCCCTAAACACCTATACAGCGTCTACAAGAGCAATGATGCCCTTTACCACATGTTCAACCTACTAAGAAACTATAATATTCATATAGCTAAGAGCTCTCTAGATCAAAAGAGTATAAGAGTTCGATACCTTTTTGATATGGAAAATGAACATGATCACACAGTAGATTTCATATCAAATCTGTCAGTGATTGAACTAAAACGGTTGAAGTGTGCTAAAGACTATTCAGGAAACCTTTTAGAGCAACTTGTGGATTATTTTGAGCATCAGCAACACGAATTTGGAATTCAAGCCTTAATTCAGAAAGGCATAATCGACTACTCTGAACATATCTTGAGATTACTAAGAGAGTCATCTCCAAACTAGATATCCTCATGCGCTACGCAGCATCAATATTTAAATGCTATAGATAGCTCTCAGGTTCTCGTAAAAAAATATCACAAATTTGCTTGAGGTCTTTTAATAATAAGGCCTCAGCTAGTTCCCCCGCCTAGCTCGTCCAAATACAACACAAAGACGAATTTTAAGCATAAGTTCAGCCTCTAGCACCTTCGCTCATAAGCACTATAACGAGCAGGGCTCACACTTAGGTATCACTAGGTTCAAAAAACCAGCGTTAGATAACTGCATCATTAATGATTATATAAGGTACGGACAGTTTCAGCCCAATGAAGAGCGGCTTGATATTGAACGAGCAAGGATCTGCAGCATGGATGCTGTAGTTAAGCCCTCAGGGATGAGTTTATGGCGTCTTGCGGAGTCAATATCCAGCAGCAAAGACATTAGCCGTTATGACTTAAGAGTTTTTTGTACCGTCAGTAAAGCCGCGTATTGATAACATTAGCAATATGAGGTGGTACACACGAATTGTACAACTAGGCTGACTTATATGAAAAAAGCTTAATGGAACTGATAATGTTAGTTAAACTAGCATTAAAAAGAGTATGAAAACAAAGAGTTATTTTTGAGGTGTTACAAATAAGGGGGAGTTTTGGAGGCTCCCCTAGAGCCGCACTCCGGCACATGAGTCACTTGCTGCGGTTGCTCCCTTCCAGGCCTGGCCGAGTTCACAAGTTATCATTGCGGAGGGACCCTAGGGTCACCACTGATTTCTTTAGGAGTGTTACTCTAAAGAACGGCTGCATTATCTATCATGCATCCCCATCAATCAAGTGATTATCGTCTAAGTTTACCCAGATTAGGTCTAATCGATGATTCTATAAACAAAAGCCCTTAAAAAAGGGCTTTTATGGCTAATAACTAAGTTATTTTGTTAGAGGCTTAACTGACTGCGATTTTTATCAACCAGCTTTTCACCGATCCCCTTTACATTAGTTAGCTCTTCAACAGAACTGAAATTACCGTGGGCTTTGCGATATTCAACAATAGCCGTAGCCTTAGCCTCTCCTATGCCATTAAGCGACGATAACTCTGCAGCCGTTGCGCTATTGATCTTAACCAACTCTGACTTAGCTACTGATTGCTTAGCTTGCGATTGGGAGGCGGGCTTTTCGGTAACTTGGGTTTCCGCAGCTGCGGGGAATATTAATAAACTAGATAGGCATAAAACAGACAAAAACACTTTATACATAGTAAACTCCTTTTGTTTATCCTTTAAGGTATGGCCGCAATCCTTTTTCCTTGGCCACGAACCTAATGTAGATCACGACCTCGATTTTTGCCAATAATCGATAACCATCACACCAGAAGCCAACCTAAAGTGATCGCGATCACACCGAAAGCATAATCTCTAACTTTCAGTAACTTGCGCCGCTACCGTCTTGAGCGCTGCTTTGATGGAAAAATTTCGGAATAACAAAACAACCAATAGTGACAAACATCACATCACTGCAATAATCATGACGGGCAACACAACAAACCGAGGTCAAACTTGAAAGTTTTTGACCTAGTTTAAAATTTTGAACTTCAGTAAACCTAGACTAGAGTGGCGCAACTTAAAATAATAAGAGACATTCCAATGTCATTCGAATCAACCAAAGTACCTGATAATACCGATGGTAAAATGTCAAAACAGCAGAAGAATTTGATCATTCTAGCTGCTGATATTCTATTGTTATTTTTGATGTATAACTTTCTTCCCTTTGAGCAGGGCGTCAATACAGGTCTGGCGATGCTCGTATTTGCGGCGATATTGTGGCTAACCGAAGCAATCCATATCAGTGTCACCGCAATTTTAATACCTATTTTAGCGGTTCTACTTGGTGTATTCGAAACTCAAGCAGCCATGAGCAACTTTGCTAACCCTATTATTTACCTTTTCTTCGGTGGCTTCGTGTTAGCAGCCGCACTGAATCATCAAGGTATCGATAAGTTAATCGCCCAAAAAGTTCTGGGAGCCTCGAAAGGTCGATTATCTGTCGCTTGTGTGATGTTATTTGGGATCACGGCTGGTCTTTCCATGTGGATTAGCAACACAGCAACAACCGCGATGATGCTACCGCTGGCACTTGGGATCTTGCATCAAATCGACATCAAGCAGCATAAGAGCACCTACCTGTTTTTACTTCTGGGTATCGCCTATTCGGCAAACATTGGTGGCATTGGTACATTAGTCGGCAGTCCACCAAATGCTATTGCTGCGGCTCAGGTGGGTCTTTCATTTGCCGATTGGCTTGAATTCGGTCTAATAACTGTCGCCATCATGCTGCCTATGATGCTTATTGCACTCTACCTGTATCTTAAACCCGATCTATCCATGATCTGCGAAGTCAAAACAGAGAAGCAATCGCTCACTTTCCAAGGCAAACTTACGCTACTTATCTTTATCTCAACGGTCTGTTGCTGGATCTTTAGTAAACCCATAGCTCAGGCCTTAGGCGGAATAGCTAAATTCGATACCATTGTGGCACTCGGCGCAGTCGTCCTATTAGCAGGACTTGGCTTAGTAAAGTGGAAAAAAATTGAATCTACAACGGATTGGGGCGTACTCATTCTTTTCGGTGGCGGTTTAACCTTAAGTGCGGTGTTAAAAGCAACTGGCACTAGCGTCTTCTTGGCACACTGGATCACCGACATTTTCGGTAATACTCATATGGCTCTGTTCACCTTCGCCGTGATTGCCTTCGTCGTTATGTTAACGGAGTTTGCCAGTAACACCGCCAGTGCAGCATTGTTGGTCCCCGTGTTTGCCGCCATAGCAGAAGCATTAGGCCTCTCACCTGTGATGCTATCAGTATTGATTGGTATCGCCGCCTCTTGCGCCTTTATGTTGCCTGTTGCCACGCCACCTAACGCCATCGTTTATGGCTCTGGTTATATTAAGCAATCTGAGATGATGAAGGCAGGCGTAATCATCAACTTTATCAGTATGGTTGTGCTCTATATCATCGCTCATACTTTCTGGGAAATCTAAAAGCTAGGTTCAAACTATTAGCCCTGCTTATCTTTGGCAGGGCTAATTTCTGTTTCACTACTTGCGTACCAAGTGTTCAACTTTCTCCGCTACTCTACACTCGCTAGGCCATCTTCCAGAGCCTGAATAATATCTTCTACCGATTCTAAGCCCACAGAAATCCTCAGTAAGTTATCTTTAATACCTGCCTTAATACGTTCATCTTCACTGTATGGTGAATGTGTCATTGATGCTGGGTGCTGAATTAATGACTCCGCATCACCAAGACTGACGGCGATAGAAAACAGTGATAATCGATTAATGAATGCGATGGATTGTTCAAGACTTGCTTCTAGCTCGAAGGCTATTACGCCTCCGCCCCTACGCATCTGGGTGCCTATAAGCGAATGTCCAGGATGACTTTCAAGACCCGGGTAGTACACTTTGGACACTTTCGGGTGACCCTCAAGGTAACTTGCGACTTTCTCGGCATTATCACAGTGTCGGGTTAATCGGACGTCTAAGGTTTTTAATCCACGTAGAATTAACCAGGCATCGTGGGGCGAAATCACCGCGCCAACATCTTTCAGTATTTCAAACTTAATCACTTCCATCTGTTCAACGCTGGCACAAATAAGCCCAGCGATAACATCACCGTGACCATTGAGGTACTTTGTTGCACTGTGAATAACAATATCGATGCCATGCTTAATCGGTTGTTGCAGTAGTGGTGTCATAAAGGTGTTATCCACCACACTCACTAAATTGTGTTGCTTAGCTATGGCAGCTATCAGATCGAGGTTGTACACATCGAGATGAGGGTTTACCGGTGTCTCACAAAATATCACTTTGGTATTGGGCTTTATTGCCGCTTTAATCTCTGTTTCGTCGCTAAAGTTAACTAGCGTCACCTCGATACCAAACTTAACGAGTTGTGAGGTCATAAGGGAAAAGGTGCAGCCATAAACAGCATGGGATGCCACTAAATGATCGCCATGGCTTAAGTTTGCCAGCAAGGCTGCAGAAACCGCCGCCATTCCCGATGCAGTAGCAGCCGCAGCATCGCTTCCCTCGAGTGCGGCAATTTTACGCTCAAGCTCCGCCGTCGTCGGGTTACCCAAGCGGGTATAGATATAACCTTGCTCATCACCCGCAAACCTTGCTCCGCCCTGCTCTGCGGTCTCAAATACAAAGGTCGCACTCTGGCACAAAGGTGTCACGAGTGCGCCAGACTCATTAGCCTCACGCCCAGCATGGATCACTTTTGTGGCTAATTGCCATCTATCTTGCATATTGCTCTCCCGGATTGAGATGCACTGACCTTTTAATCGTTGTGAATGTCAGCTTTATCTCTTCAATCTCAAATCAATTTGCCAACCCATTCAGAAGAACAATTGAAACAACAAAGGTTGGTGTTAGTTCCACAATCAAGATGAACTAGTCTGGATAAAGATCATACTATTTAGATACAATTTGCCTTAACTAGATTGTAAAGTGATTGTTACGTTCGAAGGGTTGCAAGGGCAGGATATAGATTTACTAGGCCGCAGCTTGGCGGCCTATTATGAACAGAGCTTTCTGTGATTCGTCTAATCTTATTGAGCTTTCGCTGTAGTAAGTTGTAGCTTAAATACTCCAGTTTAGCTTTTAAAAAGAGTTAATCTTTATGGACTTTGGCCTTCTCCGCCTTAACGGTTTTAGACAGTACACTCGATGATAGCTCTTTTAAACTGAGTAGCAGCTCTTTATGGATCCCTGAAAGCTTAGGCTTTGATTGTTGATTAAACTCAAGCGGACGACATAATGCCATCGCTTGATAGCCGAGCCTTGCCGTTAGTAATCCACCACCTAGCCCTTGCCCAAGTCTAGCCGATAACTTACCAGACATTTCTACCGACAATAACTGAGTGCCTAAATCGGTAATAATCTCACTGGAACCTGCATAGATAATATTGCCAATAATGCTACGAATAAGCTTTATTCTGCTCCAGTAACCCAACTCTATCCCATAGCAATCGGCAATCTTATTGATCATGCTCTGGTTACGCCAAAGAATAATCGCCATGTCCAATACTGCTAGAGGGCTAGCAGCCAATAGCAACGCTGACTCCTGGGCAAATCGGCGTACGATTTTCTTAGCCACTAAATCTCGTTCGGTTAACACGATAGAGTCGAACAACATCAATTTCTCGGCATCGTTATGCTCTGGCGTGTTATTTTGTTGAAACTTTGTCAGTTCTGCAGTCTTTGGCAATTTTGCGACTATCTCATCGATAAAGGGATCGGCCTCCCCCATCTGCATACTGTGAACTAGACGCTTGCCGACAGTTTGTGTGTCTTCGATATGCTTAAGCGCCTTTAACTTACGCCATTCAACAAAAGTCACCTTGGCGGCCCAAAGTAATACGACCCCAGTCACACTGGCGTAAAGCCCAAATAACCAACTGCTTTGCACAAAAGCAGCCTGTAGACCAAGAAATGCTTCTACTGCGATAACGATAGCAACGCCCGTTAAACTGATCCTGGCAAGCCAGTTACGCTTGGTTTTGCCAGGTTTCTGTGGGGCTATTGATTCGAAATTGGATAAACGCTGCTCGACCAGCGAATCAAGCTCTGCATTTGCTTTAAGCTCTAGCTCAGGCTCCGCTTCAGCCTCAATAAAATCGACCTGCGCCTCGAAGCTAACAGAGTGAGCAAGTTTCGATTCAGGCTCATTGGCATCGCTGTCAAATCGCTGCTGCTTTCTTATGGAATTATCACCTTGTGACATAAAAACTCACTTACTAAAAATCACTTTAATTTATCGCCCAGCAAGTACTGCAACACATGATCTAATCGAATATGTTCAAAGTCGGCATTACTGCGCTGGGTATTTTGATTGGTTGCCGGAGCAAAATTAATAAACTCAAACCCCTGTTTATCCCAAAAGTCGGAAGTGGGCAGAGATTTTGGCACCTCACCGGGAAACAGGGTCACTGGCTGTCGCTTAGCGAGTTCAATACCGCGAACCACCTCAATCTCTTTGCCATCTTGCTTCACCATGCCATGACTGGTCGACTTAATGGCACTGATTGCCATTGTCTCGACTTCGCAGCCTGCGAACTTGGCATACTGTTGGCTTTGATGCACAAGCTGGCTCAGCAGTGACAATACATTGCCCTGCTGATCACGGGTTACATGATCAACTTTACTCGCAGCAAACAATAATTTATCAATCTTGGGTGCAAATAGTCGTTTTAATAAACTCGATTGCCCAAAGTGGAAGCTCTCCATCACAGCGTGAATAGCTGACTTCATATCATCAAACTGGGCACGTCCACGGTTTAGCGGACTAAAGCAATCGACCAATACCAGCTGCCTATCAAACTTTGCAAAGTAATCTTGATAAAAAGGTTTAACCACCCTTGCCACATATCCTTTATAGCGCTGCTTTAATGTGTGGTAAAAACTATTAGCGACAGACTGCTCAAGCGACTGAAACTCAGCGTCGCCTATATTAAGCAATGGAAATAAAGCGAGTACAGGCGTGCCATCTAGTTCACCAGGTAACAATAAACGCCCCGGTTGGGCATAATAGAACCCATGGTTACTGACGCAGTCTTGCAATACTTTCTGGTACAGTTCGGCAATCTGTTGCAGCTTAAGCTCATCGGCAGGACTGGCGAGTTCTACATCATTGAGTGCCTTGGAGAATGCGCTAAAATATTCAGAACGTTCGAATACTGCCTTTCTTTGCACTTGAGTATTTGACCACTGCTGGAAGGATAGCTTTAGCATAGGTAGATCCAGTAGCCACTCACCTGGATAATCGACAATATCAAGATACAAGGTGGCGCTATCGGTCAGTTTCGACAACAGGCCTTTGGCTGGGCGATACTTAATGGCGAGTCGTAGCTCACTAATATTTCGGGTAGAAACTGGCCAAGTTTGCGGTTCAGTAGTTAACGACTTAATCGCCGCGTCATAATTAAAGCTTGGAATGGTTAAGTCTGGCTGCATATCGCGTTTAACGCCATAAAGCCTACCGTCTCTAGCCACTTGCCATAAAGGTAATTGGGAGCCTGTCTCTGCAATGCCGGAATGTAATAACTGATTGACTAAGCCTGTAATAAAGGCTGTTTTACCCGCTCCAGCTAACCCTGTGACCGCTAATCGCAAATTTCTATCTGTGGTTCTTAGCGCAACGGCTTGAGTATTCTTGCCGAGCTTTTTGAGTGACTGTTTAAGACTCGCCATATAATGAAGTGAAACCTGTTTGAGGAAGTTCTAGGGCAGTATAGCCTGCCCCTTCATTGAACTATATATAGTTGAGCTATAGATTGTTGATTTGATCTTTAAGGTCATAGTTATCAGAAGTCACGTGACGCTCTAAGTTCTGTAATCGAACTTCTAGCGACCTAAACTGGCTATTCACATCCCTTAATGCCATTTTAGCGGGTTCACCTGACTGCCAAACCTTCTTCTTTAGTCCAATTTCTTTGCTTGACTCATTCTTGCCAGTTCCGGGCTTAATATCTAAGATCATCCAAAGTAACACATAGATAATCAATACAATCCCAGAGCCACCCAATAAGAAGATTGAGGCGGCAAGTACTCTGACTAGCCAAGTTTCAAAATTAAAGTAATCTGCAATTCCTGCGCAAACACCCGCAATTTTACCCGACTGAGGAATTCGATATAACGTTCTGTTGCCTTCGTTCATCTCTAACTTCCTCCTTGCTTAGTTAACTAAATAGTGACGTTTACCTATTGCAGTGAATCGATTCCGATTAATCATTTCGATTCCTCCACTGCGGCGCCTCACTATCTAAGATGGCTTCTAAGGTTTCGATGCGCTGTGACATCTTGTCAGCCTTAGCAATTAACTCATTTAACTGGCTAAACTCTTCTTCAGTAAGTCCCTGGCTAACTTGTCGCTTACTGCGGTAATGAAGAATTAGCCATATCGGAGCCACGATTATTAAAAAGATAATAATTGGGGCCATCAAAATATCCATGTTCATAACTCACCTCTGATCTTGTTTATTACTTAGCTTTAGTCTTACTTCCCTTCATTTTCGCCTTAAGCGCTTCGAGCTCTGCATTGACTGAGTCTTCAGCTTCTAGGGCTGCAAATTCATCATTAAGCGTCTTCTTATTACCCAAGTCATAAGAATCAACCTGCGACTCAAGGCTTTCTACGCGGCGCTCATATTGCTCAAACTTGCTCATTGCATTGTCAATCTTGCTAGAATCAAGCTGCTTTTTCACCTCTAAACGCGATGAAGCAGTCTGCTTGCGCATGATAATTGTCTTTTGGCGCGCTTTAGCGTCGGCAAGCTTCTCTTGCAGTAAGTTCACTTCGTCTTTAAGGCGTAGGATGTGCTCTTCAACTACAACCAACTCGGCGGCAAGGGTTTGTGCTAGGTCATTGGCTTTTTGCTTTTCAACTAACGCGGCCTTAGCAAGATCTTCACGGTCTTTAGACAAAGCTAATTCGGCTTTGCTTTCCCAATCTTGTACTTGCTCTTGTACTTTTGCTATACGACGAATGATCTCTTTTTTCTCGGCTAATACTTTTGCTGAGGTAGAGCGCACTTCAACTAACGTATCTTCCATCTCTTGGATGATCAGACGAACCATTTTCTCTGGATCTTCAGCCTTATCGAGTAATGCGCTGATATTCGAGTTAATGATGTCTGCAAAGCGTGAAAAGATTCCCATAATATTTTCCTCTAATTAACGTTGGATTCGATAATTACAATCCATATTCCGTGCCAACTTTAACTTTCCAATACTATACAGGCACTTAAACAATTTATTAACTTTTTCTTTCATTTATAATCTGAGCATCATATTATTATTTTCACCAATTATTAGCGTGAAAGACTAAAACTTACTGTGGGCAATCAATTTCAGCAAGATAATCTTATCGGACAGTCCAATGCCTTATTGGAAGTCCTTGAACATATTTCACAAGTGGCGCCACTGTCTAAACCGGTGTTAATTATTGGTGAGCGTGGCACAGGTAAAGAGCTTATCGCCGAGCGATTACACTACTTATCTAAACGCTGGGATCAGAGCTTTATCAAACTTAACTGCTCATCCTTAAGTGAAAACTTACTCGAAAGTGAACTCTTTGGCCATGACGCTGGTGCATTTACTGGAGCCAGTAAAAAGCATGAAGGTCGTTTTGAACGCGCCGACGGCGGTACGCTGTTTTTAGATGAGCTCGCTAACACCTCAGGACTCATTCAAGAGAAACTGTTACGGGTCATTGAATACGGCGAGTTTGAACGGGTCGGGGGGAGTAAAACGGTTCAGACCAACGTGCGTCTTGTATGCGCTGCCAACGAAGATCTTCCGTCTCTGGCTGAAGCGGGTGAATTTAGACCCGATCTGCTCGATAGACTGGCTTTCGATGTTATTACCCTACCGCCTCTGAGACACAGATCTGAGGATATCATGCCGCTCGCAGAGTATTTTGCTATCGGTATGGCAAGACAGCTAAAGCTTGAACTATTTGAAGGTTTTAGCTGCAATGCGATCGAGCAGCTTATGGAATACCAGTGGCCTGGTAATATCCGTGAGCTTAAAAACGTCGTCGAGCGTAGCGTCTATCGAAATGCCGAGACTAATACCGCAATAGATCAGATTATCATCGACCCATTCGCTTCGCCCTATCGCCCGACAAAGCGGGTTAAAACCAAAGAGCGTCAGCAAACGGTTTCACCCGAGGTGAATTCAGCCGCAACCAATAGCAGCGCTGAAGTGAGTGCTAACCCGAGTGCCGACATGAGCACAAACAATAGTGCAGCGGCTGACGCCAAAGTAAACTTCCCTATCGACTTTAAAACCCATTGCGAACAGGGTGAGGTGAGGATCTTAAAACAAGCATTGGAAGCAGGTCAGTTTAATCAAAAGAAAACCGCAGAACTGCTGGGATTAAGCTACCATCAACTGCGCGGGATCTTAAAGAAATACAACTTGCTGGATAAATAATTGCTGTTAGCTAGCAGGCACTGTTAAAATAGCTAATAATGTTCAGTTCAAAAATGACTGCTTAATGAAACAGCTGCTTAAGAGAATAAAGTTAATCGCTGGGATCTCTTTGATTAACTTGTTACTCACCGCCTGTGGTCCACAGCAAGTTCCGACAGGGTTAGTCTATTGTTCGGAAGGCAACCCTGAGACTTTTAATCCTCAATTGGTGACCTCTGGCACCACGATTGATGCCACCTCACAGCAGTTATACGACAGTTTAGTCGATTACGACCCGGTATCTGGTGAAATAGTGCCTGCGCTCGCCACTTCTTGGGAGACTTCTGCTGACGGTCTAAGCTACCGCTTTAAATTGCGCCATGGGGTACAGTTCCATCAAACATCGCTATTTAGCCCGACTCGCCTCTTTAACGCCGATGATGTCTTGTTCTCTTTCAATCGCGTCATAGATACCGACAACCCTTATCATCGAGTTTCAAAAACAGGTTACCCCTTCTTCCAGAGTATCGGCTTTAATCAAACGATTAATCAGATTGAAAGAGTCGCCGATGATGAGGTGGTATTTCATTTAAATCAAAGCGACGCTTCGTTCCTTTCCAACCTAGCAACGGGTTTTTCAGTCATTCTTTCTAAAGAATATGCCGATAACCTCTTGGCTCAGGGCACACCGGAACTACTGGATAGAAAGCCCGTGGGTACCGGCCCTTTTAAGCTAGTAAAGTATGTGAAAAACGAACTGATCCGCTACCATCGCAATGATAACTTTTGGCGCACACTACCGGAATTTGAACAGCTAGTGTTTAACATCACGCCACAAAGTAGTACCAGATTAACTAAGTTGATCACCGGTGATTGTAGCGTATCGGCATTGCCGAAGGCGGGCGAGTTGCCCGTCATTAAAGAGCATCCTAATCTTGAACTCGACACTCAACTCGGCTTCAATGTCGCTTTTTGGGCGTTCAATACCAAGAAAAAACCTTTCGATGATGTACGGGTACGCCAAGCGTTAGCCTACGCCGTCGATAAGCAGAATATCTTACGCGCGGTATACCAAGAAACGGCCATTAAGGCGACAGGCATGCTGCCGCCGCAATCTTGGGCTTATCACTACAATAAAAGTACTTATCAATATAACCCTGAAAAAGCACGGGCGTTATTAGATGATGCTGGCATCGAAAATTTAACTATCGATATCTGGGCAATGCCCGTCGCTCGAATTTACAATCCTAATGCATTAAAAACCGCCGAGTTAATTCAGGCCGATTTGGCCAACATTGGGGTGAAAGTGAATATCGTGACCTACGATTGGAGTGTGTTTAACCAAAAGCTCAGTCTTAACGATTATGACTCGGTACTGATTGGTTGGAATGCAGACAATAGCGACCCCGATAATTTCTTCTCGCCTATGATGAGTTGTGATGCACTTAAATCATCGAGTAACCGCGCTCAGTGGTGCAATCTTGAGTTGGATCGGATTCTAGCCAAGGCAAAAGCCACAACATCAGAATCAGAACGTAAAGTACTCTATCAGCAAGCTGAAGCCTTATTTACAGAGCATGTGCCGATGATGACATTTGCCCATGCCACGCAACTGACCTTTAAGAGCAAAGATATTAAACAAACTCAGCTTACTCCTTTTGGTGGGATCTCATTTGAACGAGCCAAGAAAATAACATCAGAGGAGGAGCTATAATGGGCCGCTATCTCCTACGCAGATTAAACCTGTTTATAGCAACCAGTTTTGTCCTAATTGCTGTCTTGTTCATAACAACGGGTTATTTTCCAACCAATAAAGCCGTTGCATTAACCGGGATCACTGCTCCAACACCAGAGCAACTACAAAATATCGAACAGACTTATCAGCTAAATGAGAGTCAACTAGAACAATTTTTTGCCTATACCAAAACTCGCTTAAGTGGCGACTTAGGCCTATCGGTCACTTCGCAGCGCCCCGTTATTGAAGAGCTGACTCAGGCACTTCCCGCGTCATTTGAGCTTGCTATCGTATCCGGCTTAATTGCAGTGCTACTTGGTGTACCACTTGGAGTGCTTGCTTCACTAAGTAAGAACAAGGTCACCCAGCACAGTATTATGGCAATTACTTTAACTGGTTACTCCATTCCTGTTTTTTGGCTTGGACTAACACTGTCGTTATGGTTTGGGGTTAAACTTGGTTGGCTTCCGGTTTCTGGACGGATCAATCTGTTATATGAGATAGAGCCAGTGACAGGCTTTATGCTAATCGATACCTTACTCTGGGATTCTGTCTATCGTTTTTCCGCTTTTAAGGATGCACTGTTCCATATTATCTTACCGTCGATAACCTTAGCGGTACTCCCGTTTACTGTGGTCGTCCGTATAACTCGTGCTGCCATGCTCAACATCATGGAGTTACCCTATATTAAAGCCGCTGAAGCCAGAGGCTTACATACCAGCACAATTGTGCTGCGTCATGCACTACCAAATGCATTGATCCCTGTATTAAAAAATATGGGCCTAATGCTAGGTACCTTTGCCACTTATTCCATGATTGTCGAGGTTATCTTCTCATGGCCCGGCGTGGGCAGTTGGTTGGTATCTGGAATTTATCAGCGAGATTACACCGTTATTCAAGGTGGTGTATTGGGCGTTTCACTGACCATTATATTCTTGAGTATCTTAATTGAAGTCATACATAACGCTTATAATCCGCTAAGCAGGAAAGAGATCTATGCCGCGAATTAGGATCTACCAAGAAGACCATATTCTTTCTCCAACCCAGAAAGTCTGGCAGGCATTTGCCGATAACCCATTTGCACTTGTTGGTCTCTGGGCTGTGTGTTGCATACTTACCTTAGCGGTTTTCGGCCCTTGGATTGCGCCCTTCTCACCAGAGCAGCAAGACTCACTCGCGTTACTGTTACCGCCATCTTGGGACGCTAGCGGCACAGTTGAGCACTTTCTCGGGACCGATGACTTAGGTCGAGATATTTTCAGTCGTCTACTTCACGGCGCTCACCTTACTTTTGGTATGGCGCTGGCAATCGTACTGGCTTCATTAGTCGTAGGTTTTATTATCGGCTCCATTTCTGGGATGATGAAAGGTCTAAAATCTTCGATATTGAGCCACCTATTGGATGCGCTCTTATCCATCCCTTCGCTACTATTAGCCATTTTGGTTGTCGCGATAATGGGTCCTGGGCTTGAAAATGTATTTTGGGCGGTTGGTATTGCTCTAACGCCGCAGTTTGTTAGGGCTATTCATCAGGCTGTACATGAAGAGTTGCAAAAAGACTACGTTACGGCAGCGAAGCTAGATGGGGCAAACTCAATTCAAGTTTTTTGGTACGTGATCATGCCTAACGTCTGGGAAACCGTAATTATTCAAACTACCTTGGCAATTTCTGCCGCAATTTTAGATATTGCCGCGCTGGGATTTTTAAACCTTGGCGCTCAGGCTCCAAGCCCAGAGTGGGGAGCGATGGTGTCACAAGGGCTTGATAATTTATTAACCGCCCCATGGACGGTAACCATCCCTGGTGTTGCCATTTTATGTAGCGTACTGGCTATCAACTTAGTTGGTGACGGTTTGAGATCGGCGTTATCGCCCATCAGAAATTAATACTATGCCATTACTCGATATTCGTAATCTCACCATTGAACTCGATACCCCCCATGGACGAGTCAAGGCGCTAGAACGTGTAAGCTTAACCATTAATCCTGGTGAACTGCATGGTCTAGTGGGTGAATCAGGTTCAGGCCGTACGCTATTAGCCCGTGCTATTTTAGGTGTGCCGGGTCATAACTGGACAATTACCGCCGATCGCATGATGTGGGACGGTCAAAATTTAATGGATATGTCGGCTAAGCAGCGACGTAACTTAATGGGCAGTGAAATAGCCGTTATTTTCCAAGATCCTACAGGCAGCTTAGATCCAGCTATCACAGTTGGCAGCCAGCTTATCGAAGCTATGCCTAAAGATAAAAAAATCTCATTTTGGAAACGTAACAAGGCTCGAAAAGCTGTGGCTCAAAAGTGGCTGCATAAGGTCGGTATCAAGAACACTGAAGAAGTAATGAGCAGTTACGCGTGGGAGCTCTCCGCTGGTGAATGCCAGAAAGTAATGATTGCCATGGCCATTGCCAATCAGCCACGCCTGTTGATTGCCGACGAGCCAACCGACTCGATGGAACTCAGTACTCAGGCACAGATCTTTAGGCTGCTGGGTAAACTTAACCAGCTACACAGCGTATCAATTTTGTTGATTAGCCATGAACTAGAAACCTTATCAGGTTGGTGCGACCAACTCACCGTTTTATATTGCGGCCAAGTCATGGAGTCCGGTCCAACGGCCGAAGTGCTTGAACAACCGTTTCACCCCTATACCAAAGCATTACTGGATAATATGCCTGACTACTCAGGCCGACTTACCCATAAATCGGTGATGCAAACCTTGCCAGGATCAGCACCAGCTCTGCAGCATCTCCCTATCGGCTGCCGCCTGGGTCCCCGCTGTCCACAGGCGCAAAAACAATGCGTCAGTAAACCAAGCCTATGCCATAAGAAAGGCCGCTATTTTGCTTGCCATTTCCCATACAACAGTGAGCCATGTAATGACGACTCCACTTCTTAAAGTTACAGATCTCAGCAAGAGTTATTATGCTGGCTACAAACGTTTTAAGCGTCAATATAACAAGGCGCTTTCACCGGTATCGTTTGAATTAAACCAAGGTGAAACATTAGCGATTGTTGGTGAAGCGGGTTCGGGCAAGAGCACCATTGCTCGAATATTGGTAGGTGCAGAGATCAGGAGTGGCGGCGAAATATTCTTTGAAGGTGAGCCGTTAGATAAGCATGATTTAAAACAGCGCTGCCGTCTGATCCGAATGATTTTTCAAGATCCTAATACTTCACTTAATCCAAGGCTCACCATTGGTGAGTTATTAGATGAGCCTTTAAAGTTCAGCACCAATTTAGACAGCAGCGAACGAAAGGCACAGGTTATCGATAAGCTGAGAAAAGTCGGCTTACTGCCTGAGCATGCTGAATTTTATCCTCATATGATTTCAGAAGGCCAAAAGCAGCGTGTCGCAGTGGCTCGCGCCTTAATGCTTGATCCAAAAATCATCATTGCTGATGAGGCTTTAACGGCTTTGGACCTTTCTGTGAGATCGCAAATTCTTAATTTACTGCTCGAGCTACAGCAAGAAATGGGGCTATCTTATATATTCGTATCGCATAATATGAATATCATACGCCACGTAAGTGATAAAATTATGGTGCTAAAAAAAGGGGTTATGGTTGAGAAGGCTACGACAGAGCAGCTATTTAACCAGCCTCAACATGAGTACACACAAAGGCTAATTCAAGATCAAACTCTGTTTGCGCGCAAAAAATAGCCTAATATTTGCTTGCTTTTTTATCGCGTATAAACCGTAGGATTAAGCCTCAAACGGCTACTTTAAAGCCTGCAAACTGCTCCAACCACTGATAAAAAGGCCGATTTTCAACAAAAACGAGTGCCATTTGATGTCGGTTTAATTATCCTAGAGACAATTTTTTAAGAGAATCAAAAAATATGATCATCAAACCTAGAATCCGTGGTTTTATTTGTACTACGACCCATCCTGTTGGCTGTGAAGCTAACGTCCTTGAGCAGATCAATTTTACCAAGGCAAAAGGTAAAATTGCTAATGGCCCTAAGAAAGTCTTAGTTGTCGGCTCTTCAAGTGGATACGGTCTGTCTTCACGCATCACAGCTGCCTTTGGTAGTGATGCCGCCACATTAGGTGTATTTTTTGAAAAGCCTAGTACAGAAACTAAGCCTGGTACTGCGGGCTGGTACAACTCGGCTGCATTTGACAAGTTTGCTAAAGCGGAAGGACTTTACTCTAAGAGCATCAACTGTGATGCCTTCAGCCACGAAGCTAAGCAAAAAGCCATTGAGCTTATCAAGCAAGACCTAGGTCAAGTAGATATGGTGGTTTACTCGCTAGCATCACCTGTTCGTAAAATGCCTGATAGCGGTGAACTTATTCGTTCATCACTCAAGCCTATCGGTGAGACTTACACAGCTACTGCAGTAGACACCAACAAAGATCTCATCATCGAAGCGAGCGTTGAGCCTGCTACCGAGCAAGAGATAGCCGATACAGTCACCGTAATGGGCGGCGAAGATTGGGAACTATGGATGCAGGCTTTATCTGAAGCTGGCGTATTAAGCGATAACTGCAAAACCGTTGCTTACAGCTACATTGGTACAGAGCTAACTTGGCCTATCTACTGGCACGGCGCACTTGGCAAGGCCAAGATGGATCTTGACCGCGCAGCTCACGCATTAAATACTAAACTTTCTGTAACTGGCGGCAGCGCAAACGTAGCGGTACTTAAGAGTGTTGTGACACAAGCAAGTTCTGCAATTCCTGTTATGCCGCTATACATAGCTATGGTATTTAAGAAGATGCGCGCAGAAGGCCTACATGAAGGCTGTATCGAGCAGATTAGCCGTATGTTCAACGAGCGTCTATTTAAGGCTGATGGCACGGCAGCAGATGTGGATGAGTCAAACCGCCTACGTTTGGACGACTGGGAGCTTCGTGAAGAGATCCAGCAGCATTGCCGTGATATGTGGCCACAAGTGACCACAGAAAACTTAGCTGAACTGACTGATTACCGTGAATACAAAGAAGAGTTTCTAAAACTGTTCGGTTTCGGTGTCGAAGGTATCGACTATGAAGCAGACGTAAACCCACACGTTGAGTTTGATGTAGTTTCAATCTAAATCACCTGGTGAATTAGCGAATACTATTCTGTATTAAAGTAAACGCCGCAATATTTTATTGCGGCGTTTTTTATTGCGCCTTCGCACCCCCCATCACCCACTGCATGCCTAGCTGACTTTGTCGTCAAGCCTAACAATGAGTACTGTAGAAATTTAATGCTGCTTCATCACGAAAAACAACGATGACAGCAAGAAATACATCGGCAGGATTAACGATAAGATAATAGCTTTGCTTTTATGCTCTCCTTCGTGATCTCCGTGAAAGCGAAGCGCTTCGTGGTTAATTTAGTGGTAAATGGCTTCTAAAGCAAAAACCAATGCGATACACCACGAAGGACACAGAGCGCTGCGCTACACGAAGAAATGCAACGGCAGGATTAACTATAAGATAATAGCTTTGCTTTTTTGCTCTTCTTCGTGATCTCCGTGAAAGCGGAGCGCTTCGTGGTGAGATTATCTTAAGAGCCGTCTATTAACCCGGCGAATATTAGCTTCACAAGTAGAAATGATTTAGGCACCTCTTTTTGCGCCCATAAAAAAACCGGCCTAAGCCGGTTTTTTATGCCTCATATAAGGCTCACTATTAGTGATTCAGTAAAGCTAGCTAAGTAGCAATTACTCAGCAGCTCTTACTCAATAGCGTTTACTCTGCAACAGGGTAAAGAACTTCACCCTTAGCTTTTAGTGACGCGATCACCGCACGGTAATCGTTTTCACTGTATTGTGAGCTTAAACGCTGCTTGAGTGAATCAAGAAGGTTTGCGTCAACGCCTTCAGCGGCATTAACTTGCTTCAATACCACTACCGCGTAACCATTTGCTAAAGCAACAGTATCAACTGAAGGCTTGTCGCTTGGTTGAGCCATCGCGAACGCCTTGTTCACAATCGCACCATCCACGTCTTGTGCAAAACGAGCAAGCTTATCTTTAACGATGAAGTCTGCTGTTACACCAGAGGCTTCAACAGCAGTCATAGCTTCTTGTGCTTGCTTACGTGCAGCTTCGTTCGCTTGCTCTTGCTTTAGACGATTAGCAATTGCATTGCGAACATCAGCTAGCTCCATAGTACCAGCAGCTTTATGTGTATTAACACGAATAACGACTACGTGGTTAGGCGCAACTTCTAATACATCACTGTTCATACGATCAAGTAGCACGTTCGAAGAGAATGCTTCGTTTAGTAGCTCTGGGTTAGTGAACAATTCTGGTGGGTTAGTACGAGTAAACTCTGGAGTTGTCTTAACCTCAACACCTAAGTCTCTAGCCGCTTCTGATAGCGTATCAGGTACTTCATAGCTGGTATCAGCCAAAACTTGCTGTAGCTCGTAGAACTTATCTACTGCTTGCTTGTCTTTAAGCTGAGCAAGGATCTTCTCTTTTACGTCAGCAAACGGAGCCTGAGCACCAGCCTGAATATCTAACGCCTTGATGATGTGATAACCAAAGTTCGTTTTAACAACACCTGAGTATTCGCCTTTGTTAAGCGCAAACAATGCAGTGTCAAATTCTGGCTCCATTACACCGGCTTCGAACCAATCTAGTTGACCACCTTGCTCACCGCTAAAGGTATCTTCAGATTCAGTTTTCGCAAGTTCAGCGAAATCAGCACCGTCTTGAAGTTGCTTGTAAATAGCTTCAGCCTTGGCTTTTGCAGCTGCGTCATCATCACCAGACTGCACAAGAATATGTGCCGCTAAACGCTTCTCAGCTTGAGTGTAGTTCGCTTTATGCTCATCGTAATAAGCTTGCGCTTCAGCATCTGTCACTGTGACATCTTTAGCTAGATCTTTTGCATCAAGCTCAATGTAATTAAGGCTCACCACTTCAGGACGAATAAACTGACCTAGGTTAGTATCGTAATAAGCTTTGATCTGTTCATCGGTAACACTGATATCAGCAAGGAACGGAGTTGCATCGATAACCTTGTAGTCAATGTCACGAGTTTGACCTTGAAGATCGGCTACATACTTAGCCTCACTAGGTAGAACAAATTCTGAACCGACTAAGGTTGCAACAAGCTGACGGCGAGTCATATCGATGCGCATCATGTCGCGGAAAGAGTTCGCTTGGTAGCCAAGCTGACGCAAGATAGCTTGATAACGGTCGTTATCAAAGGCGCCGTCAGTTTGGAATGCAGGCTCAGACATGATTGCAGCTTTAATCTGTTCATCAGATACGCGTAGACCTAGCTCTGCAGCATTTTGATCTAGTAGCTTCTCGGCTACTAAGCGCTCTAATACACTTTGCTTAACACTCTGCATATAGTTGTCATCTGCAGACAAAGTAGCAAACATATCACCTAACTGTTGCTCTAAGCGACTGCGCTCATTTTGATAGGCTTGTTCTAACGCTGAGTTGCTGATCTCTTCACCATTTACGGTAGCAGCTGCAACCTCAGTTGAAGAACCTAAATAACTACTCACACCGGTAAATGCAAATGAAAGTATCACTAGGATTAATATGCTTTTAGCAATAACACCTTGTGAGCCTTCGCGAATCTTTTCTAACATCAGACTTCTCGCTTGTTGCGATTAATAAAATAAAAAGGCGCATCACTGTTTGGATGCGCCTTTTTGTAATTTAAAGGAGGTGAAAATAATAATATTCTCTGACTCCTGCTGGCATAATTAAGATCTTCCTTAATTGCCACCCTCTCTATTTGTAAAAAGCACTGCTAGTACAGTGCTTTCCTACAATAGCCTTACAAAGGCTGCATTGCTAACTTTCTTAGTTAACAGCGTCTTTTAGAGCTTTACCAGCTTTAAATGCTGGAATGTTCGCTGCAGCGATTTTGATCTCTTTACCCGTTTGAGGGTTACGACCAGTGCGCTCTGCACGTTGACGCACTTCGAAAGTACCGAAACCAACAAGAGCAATCTTATCGCCTTCTTTTAGGCCTTCAGTTACTGCGCCAATGAAAGAGTCTAATGCACGGCCAGCAGCAGCTTTAGAAATGTCAGCACCAGAAGCGATTTTCTCGATTAGTTCAGATTTGTTCATGTCATCCCCTTGAATGTAATTTGTGCGCCGCACCCAAATTCTTGTCTAGAGCGGTCTGCGGAGGCTTTTTATAACAAGCTTAGAACCAAAGTTCAAGCCTTATAGGAAAACCAAATAAATAAATTAGGATACTACTCAAAACCAGTCACTCCAAGGGCTGGAGCGACTGACTCTCCACAGACTTAGGCTACCACAGCTTTATACTAAGGTAAGCCCTTTTTACTGTTTTTTTAAGGCAATCCTGCAATTTATTGCGTTAGTCCACGTTTTCTACTACTTCGAAGCCTTCAACTGGTCGCTCTAACGCCAACTTAAGCACTTCATCAACCCATTTAACTGGATAAATTTTCAGATCGGCAATGACGTTTTGCGGAATTTCTTCCAAGTCACGTTCATTTTCTTTTGGAATTAGAACAACTTTCGTACCACCACGATGGGCAGCCAACAGTTTTTCCTTCAATCCACCAATCGGTAACACTTCGCCTCGTAGGGTAATTTCACCTGTCATTGCCACATCGGCACGAACAGGGTTACCCGTTAAGCTAGATACAAGCGCTGTACACATTGCTGCACCAGCAGATGGACCATCTTTTGGAGTCGCCCCTTCTGGTACGTGAACGTGAATATCACGCTTCTCGTAAAAGTCTGGGTTAATACCAAGCTGCTCAGCACGCGCACGAACAACTGTCATCGCCGCTTGAATCGACTCTTGCATCACATCGCCAAGTGAGCCGGTGTAGGTTAGCTTACCTTTACCAGGAACTGATGTTGCTTCGATAGTCAGTAAGTCACCGCCGACTTCTGTCCACGCAAGACCGGTAACTTGACCAATCTGATTGTTCGATTCAGCCTTACCGTAATCACAACGCTGCACGCCAAGGAATGACTTAAGGTTGTCTTGGTTAACTTCAATATGCTTAATCGTCTTATCAAGCAAGATTTGTTTAACCACTTTACGGCAGATCTTCGACAATTCACGCTCAAGCGCACGCACGCCCGCTTCACGGGTGTAGTAACGAATAATACCGATAATGGCACTATCATCTACTGTCACTTCTTTCGCTTTTAGACCATTACGCTCAATCTGCTTCGGCAACAAGTGTTGCTTAGCAATATTAAGCTTTTCATCTTCGGTATAACCCGATAAGCGGATCACTTCCATACGGTCTAGTAAAGGACCTGGAATATTCATCGAGTTAGACGTTGCCACAAACATTACATCAGATAGGTCGTAATCGACTTCCATGTAGTGATCGCTAAATGCTGAGTTTTGTTCAGGATCTAACACCTCAAGCAAAGCTGAAGCCGGATCGCCACGCATATCACTGCTCATCTTGTCGATTTCATCAAGCAGGAATAACGGGTTTTTCACACCAACTTTCGACATCTTTTGGATGACTTTACCAGGCATAGAACCGATATAGGTACGACGGTGACCACGGATCTCCGCTTCATCACGTACACCACCTAATGCCACACGCACATACTTACGGCCCGTCGCCTTCGCGATTGACTGACCCAATGAAGTCTTACCCACACCTGGCGGGCCAACTAAACAAAGAATCGGACCTTTAAGCTGTTTAACTCGGCTTTGAACCGCTAGATATTCCAAGATTCGCTCTTTGACTTTCTCAAGACCAAAATGATCGGTATCGAGGACGTCTTGCGCCTTAGCTAAGTCACGTTTGATTTTAGAGCGCTTATGCCAAGGCACTGACACCATCCACTCAACGTAACTTCTCACCACAGTTGCCTCGGCAGACATTGGTGACATCATCTTTAACTTATTTAACTCAGCAGAGGCTTTTTCTTTTGCCTCAGCAGGCATTTGTGCCTCTTCAATCTTCTTCGCTAAGCTTTCAAATTCATCATGAGACTCATCAATATCGCCAAGTTCTTTTTGAATAGCCTTCATCTGCTCATTCAAATAGTACTCGCGCTGACTCTTCTCCATCTGCTTTTTAACACGGCCACGAATGCGCTTCTCGACCTGAAGTAGGTCAATTTCCGATTCCATCATCGCCATTAAATATTCGATGCGCTCGCTAACATTCACCATCTCAAGCACAGACTGTTTGTCTTCTAGCTTAAGTGGCATATGTGCGGCCATGGTGTCGGCAAGTCTTGCCGCTTCATCGATCCCTGACAGTGAAGTTAGTACCTCTGGTGGGATCTTCTTGTTCAGCTTGATGTAACCTTCAAACTGGCCAACGGCTGAGCGAACGAGGACTTCCTCTTCTTTCTCTGAAAGTGGCTCGGACTCAAGGTAGTGAGCTGTCGCCTGAAAGATATCTTCTTGCTCGATATAGTTATCGATGCAGACTCTCTGCCCACCTTCAACCAATACCTTTACAGTACCATCAGGAAGTTTTAATAACTGTAAAATTGACGCAACGGTACCTACATCAAAAATGTCATCGCTTGTAGGGTCGTCTAACTCAGCATCACGCTGGGCGACTAAAATGATTTGTTTACCTTGATCCATCGCTTTTTCTAAGCAACGAATAGATTTTTCTCGACCGACGAATAACGGAATTACCATGTGGGGATAAACCACCACATCTCTTAGTGGTAGTACGGGTAGTTCGATTCGCGCATCACGCTCTAGGGTCATAGCTCGATTCCGTTTTTTATGATTACTTATGAGTATATTGGGATGATTAAATAGGTTTCAATGGCGAAAATAAATAAATTGGAGAACTGCATAAAAAAGGAGCCATATTGGCTCCTTTTAAACTCACAGTCTGACTTTAGACGAGAAATTACTCCGCCGTGGCGGTTTGTGCTTCGTTATTAGCGTAGATCAAGATTGGGCTAGATTCGCCTTTAACCACTGACTCGTCGATAACAACCTTAGCCACATCATCAGTCGATGGTAGATCATACATGATATCGAGTAAGATCCCTTCAACGATAGAGCGAAGACCACGAGCACCCGTTTTACGGGTTTGTGCTTTAAGGGCTATCGCCTTTAACGCATCGTCTCTAAACTCAAGCTCTACATTTTCCATCTCAAACAATGCTGCAAACTGTTTAGTAATCGCATTCTTTGGTTCAGACAGGATCTGAATCAAGGCTTCATCGTCAAGTTCTGACAGTGTCGCAAGTACTGGTAGACGGCCAATAAACTCAGGGATCAAACCAAACTTAACTAAATCTTCTGGTTCCACTTCTAACAGTGTATCAGAGATAGTCTTCTTATCAGCTTCACCTTTGACTTGGGCGCCAAAACCAATACCAGTACCGACATGAGCGCGTTGCTCAATCACTTTTTCAAGACCTGCGAATGCACCACCACAAACGAACAAGATCTTAGAGGTATCGACCTGTAAGAACTCCTGTTGAGGGTGCTTACGACCACCTTGTGGTGGCACGGCAGCGATAGTACCTTCGATCAGTTTCAACAACGCTTGCTGAACACCCTCACCCGATACGTCACGTGTGATTGATGGATTATCAGACTTACGACTGATTTTATCAATTTCATCGATATACACGATACCGCGCTGCGCTTTTTCAACGTCGTAGTCACACTTTTGCAGTAGCTTTTGAATGATGTTCTCAACATCTTCACCAACGTAACCCGCTTCGGTAAGCGTGGTTGCATCAGCCATAGTAAATGGCACATCAAGAACACGTGCAAGCGTTTCTGCTAATAAGGTTTTACCACTACCCGTTGGGCCAATTAGCAAGATGTTACTCTTGCCAAGTTCTACGCCATCTTTAGGGCTAGCATTTCTAAGGCGCTTGTAGTGGTTATACACCGCAACAGCAAGAACCTTCTTAGCTTTATCTTGACCGATAACATAATCATCCAAGTGTGCTCTTAGCTCATGAGGCGTAGGCAACTTGTCTTGATCTTGCTTTGGCGAGATCTCTTTAATCTCTTCTCTAATGATGTCATTGCAGAGTTCAACACACTCATCACAAACATATACAGAAGGCCCAGCAATGAGTTTTCTTACCTCATGCTGGCTCTTGCCACAAAAAGAGCAGTACAGCAGCTTTCCGCCGTCACCGTTACCTTTGTCTTCACCCATTACTTTACCTCTGTTTGCAGCAATTCTACTGCCTAAATCTTATCGTTACTTCATATTTGAGCATAGCTCAGAGCGAAGTAAAAATCAGCCTCGTTTTGCTATCACTGAATCGACTAAACCATATTCAGCGGCTTCTGTCGCGCTCATGAAGTTATCACGGTCTGTATCACGTTCAATCACTTCAAGAGGCTGACCAGTATGCTCAGCTAACATGGTGTTTAGCTTATTCTTAATACCCAAGATCTCTTGAGCATGAATAGCAATATCCGACGCCTGTCCTTGGAAGCCGCCTAGTGGCTGATGGATCATCACTCTAGAGTTCGGTAAGCAATGACGTTTGCCTTCTGCACCGCCTGCTAACAAAAATGCGCCCATGCTCGCCGCTTGACCAATACACACAGTGCTCACGTTTGGCTTAATAAACTGCATTGTGTCATAAATCGCCATACCTGCAGTTACGCTGCCGCCTGGCGAGTTGATGTATAGGTAGATATCCTTATCTGGGCTCTCTGATTCCAAAAACAGTAACTGAGCAACGATAAGGTTAGCCATATGTTCTTCAACTTGGCCAACAAGAAAGATCACTCGCTCTTTCAAAAGGCGAGAATAAATATCATATGAACGTTCACCTTTAGCTGTTTGTTCAACAACCATAGGAACGAGTGCGTTAAGTACTGATTCTGGCGCTTTGTGCATGATTAACTTCCCTAAATAAAAATGGCCCGCATGAGGAACCTCATACGAGCCATTATAAATGGCTAATAGCCATTTAAGTCAAGCGATGGTTACGCGCGACCTGTAGCCTTGTTCATAAATTCTTCAAAGTTGACTGCTTTTTCAGTCAAAGTTGCAGTTTTTAACAAAGCTTCAACTGCTTGCTCTTCTAGAGCAACGTTGCGCATGTTTTGCATAAGTTCTTCGTTACCATTGTAGTAAGCTACAACTTCACTTGGATCTTCGTAAGCAGAAGCCATTGAAGCGATCAAACCTTGAACGCGTTCATCTTCAGCTTTTAGCTCGTTAGTCTTGATCACTTCGCCAAGTAGTAGACCTACTTTAACGCGACGTGCAGCTTGTTCAGTGAACAGGTCAGCTGGAAGCTCAGGCATGTTTGCAGCTTGGTCGCCGAAACGTTGCATAGCTTGCTTACGCAATACTTCTACTTCACCGTTGATAAGTGCTGTTGGCAATTCGATGTCGTTTTGCTCAACTAGACCATTAAGAACTTGCTCTTTAACGTTAGCTTTAAGCGCTTGCTCAAGTTCACGGCTCATGTTCTTGCTGATTTCAGCGCGAAGTGCGTCGATGCCACCTTCAGTAATACCGAATAGTGTAGCGAACTCGTCGTTAACTTCTGGAAGGTTAGCCGCTTGAACTTCGTTCAGAGTGATAGCGAAAGTCGCTACTTTACCCTTTAGGTTTTCAGCGTGGTAATCTTCTGGGAAAGTCACTTCGATGTTGAACTCTTCACCAGCTTTGTGACCTTCAACGCCAGACTCGAAGCCTGGGATCATACGGCCGCTGCCTAGTTGTAGTTCGAAATCGTCAGCTTTACCGCCTTCGAATTCTTCGCCATCGATTGAACCTACGAAGTTGATTTTAGCTTTGTCGCCTTCAGCCGCTGCGCGGTCTGCTACTTCGAAAGTAGCGTGTTGGTTACGTAGCGTTTCAATCATAGCGTCAACGTCAGCTTCTGTTACTTCAGCAGTAGGCTGTTCAACAGTGATTGACTCAAGACCTTTTAGCTCTACTTCTGGGTAGATTTCAAAAGTAGCAACAAACTCAAAGTTTTCGCCTTCAGTTGAACCAGGAGTTAATGTAGGTGCGCCAGCTGGGTTTAACTTCTCAGCAATGATTGCTTCAACGAAGTTACGCTGCATCACTTCACCCATGATATCTTGACGAATTGCACTACCATAACGCTTATTAATTACGCTTACAGGTACTTTTCCTGGACGGAAACCTGGGATACGGGCACGCTTAGCTTCGCTTTTTAATGCTTCTTTAACAGTGTTCTCGATCTGCTCAGCAGGTACAGAAATTGTTAGGCGACGCTCTAGGCCTTGTGTGGTTTCAACAGAAACTTGCATTTTTTTACCTCGAAATATGTCTATCGTCCTTTGCAATAGTCGAAAAATCAACTACTCAGGTATTCGTTTCTTGATCCGTAAATTTCACCAAAATGCCCATTAATACTGAAGATCGGCACAGGTATCTTTTAGTTGATAATTATCAAGACGCGACATTATAGCTATGGAATGCGCCAGAGTCGAGCCTCAAAGCGTGATTTACAGGCGTAAAAAAAGCGACCTAAGGTCGCTTTCTTAACTTCTTTGCAGAATGAGTGGGGTGACTGATGGGGTTCGAACCCACGACAACCGGAATCACAATCCGGGACTCTACCAACTGAGCTACAATCACCACAAAAATGGTACGCCCGGCAGGATTCGAACCTGCGGCCACCCGCTTAGAAGGCGGGTGCTCTATCCAACTGAGCTACGGGCGCTCGGTAATGAAATAAATTTCATTTCCTGAACTGGGCAACTAACGTTTTACGCTAGTTTAAATGTGGTCGGTGATAGAGGATTCGAACCTCTGACCCTCTGGTCCCAAACCAGATGCGCTACCGGGCTGCGCTAATCACCGAAATTTTGAAACCTATTGTAAAGTACGTTTTCACGTTGGGATAACCTTTACTGCTTCTGGCTCTCAAGGACAACTCGTTGCTGCTCGTTGAGAACGGAGCGCATAGTATCCCCTCTTCTAAAAATCGTCAACGCCTTTTTTCAAAAAAGATGTTCAGCTGGCTATTTAACAGGCCATTAGATTCAGATTTAACCTTATTGCAGAATTAACCAGCAAAGATAGCTATTTACTTGAAATAAACCGCTGACTCTATATCTATTTTCTTAATAGCCAACTTTAATAACCCACTTTCTAGACATCGGCTCTTTATATAGAGCATATAGTTTTCTTAGATAGAAAAGCAGTAAGTCATTATCCGTATATTAGAATTGTTTGTTAACAGTCTAAATCAATGACACCTTTAGCCTGTCCTGTTAAAATGTCGCCGTTTTCCATTATCGCGCCGTATAAAGGACACCACCCCCAATGACAGCCCAAAACATCGATGGTAAAGCTATTGCTCAATCCATTCGAACGCAACTCAAAGATAAAGTCACTGCCCGCAAAGAGGCAGGAAAAAGAGTCCCTGGTTTAGCCGTAATTCTTGTTGGAGCCGATCCAGCTTCACAAGTTTATGTCGGTAGCAAACGTAAGGCCTGTGAAGAAGTCGGTTTTATCTCTCGCTCTTATGATTTAGACAGCAGCACTTCTGAAGACGCACTCTTATCATTAATTGATGAATGTAACGAAGACCCCACGATTGATGGCATCTTGGTACAATTACCGCTTCCTGAACATATTGAAGAATCGAAAGTCATTGAGCGTATTCGTCCAGATAAAGATGTAGACGGTTTCCATCCTTATAATGTCGGTCGCTTAGCCCAGCGCATTCCGGTGTTGCGTTCGTGTACACCTATGGGGATCATGACACTGCTAAAATCGACTGGTGTCGATACCTTTGGCTTAGATGCCGTTGTTGTCGGCGCATCTAATATTGTCGGCCGCCCAATGTCGCTAGAGCTATTATTAGCAGGCTGTACAACCACAACGTGTCACCGCTTTACTCGAAATCTAGAAGATAAAGTTAGAAGTGCAGATTTAGTCGTTGTTGCAGTTGGTAAGCCGGGCTTTATTCCTGGTGATTGGATTAAACCTGGCGCAATCGTTATCGATGTGGGTATCAACCGCTTAGAGAGTGGTCAGCTTGTAGGTGATGTCGAATTTGATGTTGCTTCTCAGCACGCGAGTTTCATTACACCTGTTCCTGGTGGCGTCGGCCCAATGACTATCGCAAGCCTGTTAGAAAACACGCTATATGCCTGCGAGCAGTATCACGACTAATAGAAGGTTCTAGGTTCTAGGTTCTAGGTTCTAGGTTCTAGCAAAATATTTCAGACCTAGTTACTAAAAGAGATACCAGACCTTTCCATCCATGGGGTGTAGCATAAGTGTTCCAGACCTAGTTACTCAAAAAAGAAAAGCCTGCAATTAGCAGGCTTTTTTATGTTTTACATCCGAACAATCACTCGTTAAGAATTACTTCTTACGCCAAGTGGTGCCTTCTGGACCATCTTCTAAAATCACACCTAAAGCATTTAAGCCATCACGTGCAACATCAGCGGCAGGCCAGTCTTTTTCGGCTCGGGCGCGGTTACGCTCAACGATTAGCGCTTCAATTTCTGCGACTTCGTCGTCATTACCTTCACCTTTGAAGAAGGTATCGACGTCTTGACCTAAAATGCCTAACACATCTGCAAGTTGTTTTAGGGCAACACCTAAGGCTGAGGCTTTGGCCATATCGGTTGCTTTCAGGCGGTTGATCTCACGCACCATATCAAACAACACTGAGTATGCTTCAGGCGTATTAAAGTCGTCATCCATCGCTGACTTAAACTTAGCCACAAACTCTTCAGCTGGCGCAGCTTCAACGGTTAAATCTAGATCTTTAAGCGCTGTGTAAATACGTTCAAGTCCAGATTTAGCCTGCTTAAGATTATCTTCTGAGTAATTAAGCTGACTACGATAATGACCAGATAATAAGAAGTAACGCACAGTCGTCGCATCATAGTGACCTAACACGTCCCGGATAGTGAAGAAGTTATTCAAAGACTTTGACATCTTTTCTTTATCAACCATCACCATGCCTGTATGCATCCAGTAGTTAACATACGGCGTATCGTGAGCGCAGCATGACTGAGCGATTTCATTTTCATGATGTGGGAACTGTAGATCAGAGCCACCGCCATGAATATCGAAGTGATTACCTAAATGCTTGCTGTTCATTGCAGAACATTCGATGTGCCAACCAGGGCGACCCGGTCCCCATGGCGATTCCCATGTCGGCTCGCCAGGCTTTGACATCTTCCAAAGCACAAAGTCCATCGGATCGCGCTTTGCATCTTCAACTTCTACGCGTGCGCCCGCTTGCAGCTGCTCAAGGTTCTGGCCAGATAAACGGCCATACTCAGGGAATGACGATACGCTAAATAGCACATCGCCATTAGAAGCCACGTAGGCATGTTCACGTTCGATAAGTTTTTCAACCATCTCGATGATTTCAGGCATGTGCAGCGTCGCACGAGGTTCATTGTCTGGACGCGCCATATTCAGCGCATCAAAATCACGGTGCATCTCGGCGATCAAACGCTCTGTTAATGAATCACAACTTTCCTTGTTTTCATTTGCACGCTTAATGATTTTGTCATCGACGTCAGTAATATTGCGCTGAAAATTAACATCGTAACCGCTGTATCTTAGGTATCTAACAATCATGTCAAAAGATACAAATGTACGTCCGTGGCCAATATGACATAAATCATAGATGGTCACCCCACACACATACATGCCAACCTTTCCTGGTTGTAGTGGCACAAACTGCTCTTTTTGGCGGGTCAGACTATTGTAAAGCTTCAACATTGATTATTCTCTTCAACGGCTATCTGTAAAAATGTGTTTTCCAGTTTACCACTGCAAAAGTCGCTGTTCCAAGCTGTTTTCGCGTTCAAAGTTCGCAAAAATGGTTAGATACGGTGCATCTAAGTCAGTTTGCGATCTTATGCTAAGAGGCATTAGCGACATTATAGGACTTGCTGTTTAAATTCAGTGCAATCACGCGCTATAAATACAGGTTAATTCGACAAGCTAAACACACAATGCTTTATGGCATTGGGCAATTACGTTAGAATCCAGCCATAATCGACAACGTATTAAATAACGAGAGTTTTAAATATGATCACATTGCATACCAACCACGGCGAAATCAAACTAGCCCTAAATGCTGAAAAAGCACCAAACACTGCAGCTAACTTCATTAACTATGTTAAAGAAGGTTTCTACGATGGTACTGTTTTTCACCGTGTAATCGACGGTTTCATGATCCAAGGTGGTGGTTTCACTGAAGATATGGGTCAAAAGCGTCCTAACGAAACAATTGAAAACGAAGCCAATAACGGTTTATCGAACAAAATCGGTACTATCGCTATGGCGCGTACTTCTGATCCACATTCAGCGACAGCTCAGTTCTTCATCAACGTTGGCGACAACACTTTCCTAGACTTTAAGTCTGAGTCTGCGCAAGGCTGGGGTTACTGTGTATTCGGTGAAGTAGTTGAAGGTATGGACGTAGTTAACAAGATCAAAGCAGTTAGCACTGGTAACCGTGGCATGCATCAAGATGTTCCTCTTGAGACTGTTATCATCGAAAAAGTGACTATCGAAGAGTAATATCCCCTCGATGCGCACTCTATTTGTGGGCGATTTGCACTTAAGTGCAGATCGCCCCGATATTACCCAAGCTTTCCTTGAATTTCTCGACACTCAACTTCACGATACCGACGCTTTATATATTCTTGGTGATCTTTTTGAAGTATGGGTTGGCGACGATATTGCTGAGCCTTTTGTCAACCAACTAGTCGATGCCATTAAACACGCCTCTGAAAAGCTGCCTGTTTACTTTATTCACGGTAATAGAGACTTTCTCATTGGAGAGGCATTTGCAAAACGCTGCGGTATGACACTATTGCCCGAGGTCTATAGCCTAGACTTATATGGCGTTTCTACGGTGATCCTACACGGCGATAGCCTATGTACCCTCGATAAGTCTTATCAACGCTTTAGAGCGTTTCGCAATCAGGGCTGGGCGAAATGGCTGTATGCTCATTTACCGAAGTCTAAACGTCTCGGTATTGCAGCGAAGCTTCGTGCTAAAAGCCAAAGCAGTAATCAGCAAAAAAGCTATACCATTATGGATGTAGAGCCTGATGCAGTAATGGACCTGCTCGACGCAACCCAAACTCAGCAGATGATCCATGGTCACACTCACCGACCTGATATACATCAACTTGCTCACGGCAAACGTCGCATCGTTGTTGGTGACTGGTATGAGCAAGGCAGCATGCTAAGTGTCAGTCAAGACGGTGTCGAGCTAATCGAGCTTCCTTTCGGCAAGTAGTTAACTACTTGCCTCTTTATCGACATGCCTATTATTAGCAAGTTCAGCAACAGACCTAAATAGCTGCTAACTCAGTACAGGTGAGCCACTATGAAACTTAAAGTCTTCATCATCTGAAGAGATCAACTCTGCTTCGACTTGGGCAAAATGTGCGACGCGGTCACTGATATCAGTATCTGATATTGCTTGCGCAAGAGTTAAGTAGTCTTGGTAGTGACGGGCCTCTGAGCGCAAAAGTGATATGTAAAACTTCTTCAGCTCCTCATCTAAATGCGGCGCCAGTTTGGCAAAGCGCTCACAAGATCGAGCCTCAATGAAAGCCCCAACAATGAGCTTATCGATTAAAGTTACAGGATCATGAGTTCGGACTTGTTTCATCATGCCTTTTGCATAACGGCCGGCCCGCGCACTTTGGTACTCAATACCGCGGTTATGCATAATTTCAAGCACTTGCTCGAAATGATGAAACTCCTCTTTAATTAGGCGCACCATTTTAGCGATCAAGTCATCACTATGGGCAAAGTCACGACGCCCAACTAATTCAGCTGCTAATTCATTCTTTTTACCGTTGTTAGCTAAGAACGTCTCTACATCTCTATCTTGACTGTAGACAAAGTCAGCATATGGCTTAGCCCAATCTTGCAATACTTGGCCACTTTTCTCATCAACAGCATATTTTCGCACCACAAACATCGCTGTCTGAGCGGCTTTTAATTCACAGTTACAGTGATCAATTAATAGTCCTTTTAATCGTTCAGGCTTTTTAGCTTCATCAATCCAGCTATCCGGTGTTTCGCATTTCAAAAAGGTATAAATTGGCGCTAACAGTTGCTGCATAGCTAAATTCATTTTGGGTCCATCAGGGCGCTGTCAGTAGCTCGTTATTTTATCAGCTATTTTCAGCAGAGTCTTAGCTTAACACCTATGCTTAATTCGATAGGCTTGACTCTTAGCAGATTTTGTTCAATAAATAACCTTAGAGCTGTAACAAGTTCGTCTGCAGTTTGGCGAGCCTAATTTAATCTAAAAGTTAAATGCTAAACGAGGATAACTATAATGATACTGAATCACTTAATGGGGCTATACACTCATCCTAAAGAAGAGTGGCAAACAATTGAGAAAAACCACGAAGCGCTGCGCAGCAGTTTGAGTCACATCATCATCGTCGCGCTCATACCTGCTATCTGTTCCTTTATTGCCACATCTCAAATAGGCTGGGACTTAGGTGTTGGCGATCGTCAGTTCCTCACTATGCAAAGCGCGTTATTCATGTCTACAGGCATGTATTTCGGATTAATCGCCGGAGTCTTTGCCCTCGCCTATCTAGCTTTCTGGATGGCAAAAACATTCGATGCAACACCCAGCTACACTCAAGCGCTTGAGCTTGCAGCCTATACTGCAACGCCGCTGTTTATGGTTGGGTTATCAGCGTTATATCCAACCCTCTGGTTTATTATGGTCATTGGTCTTGCTGGCCTCGCCTATTCGGTTTACCTGCTTTACACTGGTGTTCCTATCATAATGAATATCCCCGAAGAGAAAGGCTTTATTTATGCCAGCTCTGTTGTGACAGCGGGCTTAGTGTTACTGGTCGGGCTCATGGCTTCAAGCGTGATCCTTTGGAGCATTGGTTTCGGACCTATGTATCAATAGATAACACTGAAGTTTAAGCAACAAAAAAGCCGACATGATGTCGGCTTTTTTAGCCTTAACGCTAAGCTCAAAAAGATTTACTCGAAAGTGTCTCTTAGTGGAACCGTTAGGTTAAACACTAAATTATCTTTGCTTGAATCCTTGCTATCGGCACAGAAGTAACCTTCACGCTCAAACTGATACGCTTTTTCAGCTTCAGCATTCACCAAGCTTGCTTCAACCAGACCATGCTTAATTGTCAATGAATGTGGGTTTAACACTTCATCAACAGATTCTGCTGCAGCAGGGTTAGGATCGTTGAACAATCTTTCGTACATACGCAGCTCAGCAGGCTTAGCCGTTGACGCTTCGACCCAATGAATAACGCCTTTAACTTTACGACCATCGCTTGGATTTTTACCCAAAGTCTCGTCATCATAAGTACAGAAGATAGTGGTGATGTTACCTTCAGCATCTTTCTCGCAGCGCTCAGCCTTAATCACGTAAGCATTACGCAGACGGACTTCTTTGCCTTGTACTAAACGTTTGTACTTCTTGTTCGCTTCCTCACGGAAGTCATCGGCATCGATAAACAGTTCACGAGCAAAAGATAGCTCACGCTTGCCCATCTCTTCCTTGCTCGGATGATTAGCCGCATTGATGATTTCAACTTGGCCTTCTGGGTAGTTCTCGATAACCACTTTAACAGGGTTAATCACAGCCATTGCACGCGGTGCAAAGTCATTTAGCTCTTCGCGGATACAGGCATCAAGCATGGCTACTTCAACCATGTTATCTTGCTTAGTCACGCCAATACGCTTACAGAACTCACGAATAGAAGCTGCTGTATAACCGCGACGGCGGTAGCCTGCGATAGTAGGCATACGCGCGTCATCCCAACCTGTTACCAAGTTGCGAACCACTAAGTCATTGAGCTTACGCTTTGACATCAATGTGTATTCAAGGTTTAGTCTTGAAAACTCATACTGACGTGTTCTATTAGGCGCTTGGAAATCATCTAAATGGTCTAGCACCCAGTCATACAGTCTACGGTTGTCTTGGAATTCAAGCGTACATAGAGAGTGAGTAATATTTTCAATCGCATCAGAAATACAGTGAGTAAAGTCGTACATTGGGTAAATGCACCACTTATCGGCAGTCTGATGATGATGAGCAAAACGAATACGGTAGATGATTGGATCACGCATACACATAAATGGTGATGCCATATCAATCTTAGCACGCAGTGAACACTCACCTTCTTTGAACTCACCTAAACGCATTTTTTCAAATAGCGCTAAGTTCTCTTCAGGTGTTGTGTCACGGTAAGGGCTGTTTTTACCAGGCTCTTTAAGGGTGCCACGGTATTCACGAGTTTCGTCACCGTTTAAGAAACATACATAAGCTAGGCCTTTGTTGATTAATTC
The DNA here is from genome assembly GCF_000018285.1 of Shewanella pealeana ATCC 700345. Taxonomy (NCBI): domain Bacteria; kingdom Pseudomonadati; phylum Pseudomonadota; class Gammaproteobacteria; order Alteromonadales; family Shewanellaceae; genus Shewanella; species Shewanella pealeana. The sequence goes on from NC_009901.1 coordinate 3,277,649, forward strand.
AACGGCATACTGATGTAGTTGATCAAAGTAGTTTGATGAATAACGAATATCACCATCCCACTGAAAACCGAGCCACTGCACATCAGCCTGAATAGAATTAACGTAATCGATATCTTCTTTTTCAGGGTTGGTATCATCAAAACGTAAGTTACATTGACCTTTATAGTCTTGAGCAATGCCAAAATTCAGGCAGATAGACTTAGCGTGGCCGATATGAAGAAAGCCGTTTGGTTCTGGCGGAAAACGAGTTTGAACACTCGAATGCTTACCCGTGGCTAGATCTTCATCTATGATGTTACGTATGAAGTTACTAGGACGTACTTCAGTGTCCACATGACTCATGGAATTCCTCTTTGCGAACGATGATTAAAGACTAAAAACGCATAATCCTACAGATCTTGTAAAGGATCAACGACTACCGCTTAAAAACACTCGCTTATGTCTATCGCATAAGCATTTATAGAGCAAAAAGCAGCGAATCATCGCTGCTTTTATTACCTGATAACATTATACGCTATTCGCGTTATCCAGTAATCACTTTAATGCCTGGAATAATAGTTTGGGTTTTCTTACCCTTCTGCTTCAGCCAAATATAGAACACGACTAAAGCGATAGCGAAGAAGCCAATCCAAAGGCTTGATTGCAGTGGGTGCTGCGCAAACGTAGCCGCCTGGTAGAACACAGTAGCAACGCCATAAGCTAGAGCGAATGTCCACAGACCAGCAAAGGCTGCCCAGCGTCCACCAAACTCGTTAACTAGCGCTCCCATTGCCGCCACACATGGTGTGTATAATAGAACAAACAATAGGTAAGCAAATGCTGCTGTTACGCCAGCAAAACCAGCTTGCAGCGCACCAAATGTTGATGTATCAACTTCTAGCTCTTCCGATGCAGCTTCTACTGATGAAACATCCCCCACAGAGATAGATAGTGGATCATCAGGAGCAATACCAAATAAGTTTTCTGGAATCGTCCCTAGCGCTTCAGTCAATGTTTCGCTAAACGGTGCTAGCTCTTCATCACCGGCGCCACCATCTGAGTAAAGACTATTTAAGGTACCCACTACCGCTTCTTTAGCGAAGATACCTGTGATAATACCTACAGTTGCAGGCCAGTTATCTTGCTCAACACCCATAGGCGAAAACAAAGGTGTGACCTTTTGACTGGCAACACTTAGCACAGATTCAGAGCTGTCTTCGTGACCAAATGAACCATCAATACCAATCGCATTAACGAAGTTTAGAAGGGTCACTACAATAACAATGGTTTTACCCGCACCCATAATAAAGCTCTTGGTACGCTTACCTGTACGCGCCATTACCGTCTTGAACTTTGGCTTCTCGTAGCTAGGCAACTCCATAACAACAGCGCTGCTTGAGCCTGGTAGTAATGTTGAGCGTAACAACAGACCTGTACCGATAGCGGCGAAGATACCAATGATATACAGTAAGAATACTAGGTTTTGGCCAGATTCAGGGAAGAAAGCCGCAGCAAACAGCGCATATACAGGCAATCTAGCACCACATGACATAAACGGTGCCATCATACCGGTAACGATACGTTCGCGCTCACTGCCTAGAGTACGTGTTGCCATAATCGCAGGAACTGAACAACCAAAACCAACAATCATAGGTACAAAGGCACGGCCCGGTAGGCCTATACGGCGCATTAGACCATCGACCACAAACGCTGCACGCGCCATGTAGCCTGAACCTTCGAGCACCGAAAGAGCTAAGAATAACGCAGCAATCACAGGAATAAAGGTCGCAACAGTTTGAATTCCTTGACCTACGCCACCAGCAACAATGGTGACTAACCAAGTTGGCGAACCTAGGCTTGTCATGAATGCACCTAGGTGATCAACAAACAATGCACCAGCGGTTATATCGAAGAAATCGATAAATGAACTGCCCACGTTAATGCTGAACATGAACATTAAATACATAACAAATAGGAAAACAGGAATGCCCGCGACTGGATGCAGCACAATTTTATCGAGCTTATCAGTAAAGGTTTCACGATTATCGCTATCAACTGAGCCAGTGAATACACGCTCAACAAAATCAAAACGTGTCGTTGCAACCATTATCTCAATATCTTTGCCTTGGCTAGATAATGCTTGAGAGTATTGTTCAACTTCACCAATCATTTGGCTATTCTTACATTTACCACAACCTAAACCATTAGCTAGCATAGCGAGTGCGCGGCCGCGGCTTAATGAGTCATCTTTAGCTAATAAGCTAGTAACACCTGATTCGATTTCAGTGTCGTAATTAAGTACTAATGGCGCTTCAGAGACTTTGCCATCAAGCAGAGCAACAAATTGCTCCTTGACCTTTTCAATGTCTTTTTCTTCACGAGAACAGACTGCTACCACAGGGCAACCTAGCTCTTCGCTCATTTTAGCAACGTCAATCTTAATACCACGCTCTAGCGCCGCATCAATCTTGTTCAGCACAACCACTAACGGAATACCCAGTTCACGTAGCTGCACTGTTAGGTATAAATGGCGCTCAATGTTCGTCGCATCAACCAAGTTGATAATGCCGTCGATAGGCTGGTCCGCTAAATATTGCTGGGCAATTTGCTCATCTAAAGAACAATCACAGCTATTACCCGCAGGAAGTAGATCATAAATGCCAGGGAGATCGGTTAAGAAAACATCTGTCCCCTGTAGGGCAAATTGTCCTGTCTTTTTCTCAACGGTTACACCTGACCAGTTACCTACTTGCTGGTTAGAACCGGTAAGTGCATTGAATAGTGTAGATTTACCCGCGTTTGGGTTACCGACTGTGACACAGTTAAATTGTTTAGCCATTCGCTTTTTCAACCTCAATAATATCTGCTAAATCGCGACGCATACATAATTTACTGCCACGGATATCCAACTCAACACCAGATCCCATCGGTGCCCTGCGGATCAAGGAGAATCGAGTATTTGGGGTGATCCCCATTGAAAGAAGTTTACGCTTTACTACGGCTGGCAGGTCTATCTGACCCACTTGAGAAATTCTGGCTACATCGCCTGGATTCAATTCACTTAGCTTCATTCTGCATTCCACCTATTTACAGGCCTCGACTCTCTTTGAAATAGACCTTAATTCTAAAGGAGGCAAAAGAGTAATAACTTTACCTAGATCAACATTTAGAACTGTAAACGATAATAATTTTCAATTGTGTTCGCCATTATGTGACAAAACTCTCAACTAATAAATGCTTTAATTAAGAATGGTTACTATTTAGAAAAGTAAACAATTCTTCTTTGCCGCCCCCAAAAGTGTGATACGCATCACATAAGCATCGTAAAGCTTTTAATAATCACTCTACCCAGTAAATAAACCCTCATTTATGTTATGGGATTGTCACACACCTGTTCTATTATTCGATATTAGTAATTAACCGAACTACTAATATACGGTTGAGCGGTTATGCATAATTAAAATATCGCTTCTAAAAGCGAGTGGAGTGAATGATGAGCGAGAACATGGGATGGTTCGCGAACAAACTAGTGCAACTGATATTGCTTACCTTAATCGGCTGCTGCTTCAATGTTATGGCTGCCCCTTGGGATGACCAAGATCCTAAAGAGGTTGAAGCGATATTAGATAAGAAGTTCGCAGAAGGACAATACTCTTCTAAGGGAGCTGACTCCTGTTTAATGTGTCACCGAAAGAGCCCTAAAGTAATGCAACTGTTTGACGGGATCCATGGTAGTGATGTTCAAGGCTCACCTATGCAAGATCTTCAATGTGAAGCTTGTCATGGGCCTCTAGGCAAACACAACCGGGGCGGCAAGGAGCCCATGATCACATTCGGTTCTGATTCCCCCGTCCCCGCAGAGAAACAAAATAGTGTGTGTATGAGCTGTCATAACGATGACAAGCGCATAGCTTGGGAGGGCAACCATCATGACAATGCCGATGTGAGCTGCGCTAACTGCCACCAAGTTCATACAGGTCACGATCCCATCTCGGACAAAAGCACTGAGGTTGAGGTCTGTACAAGTTGCCACACACAGCAAAAGTCCGATATCAATAAACGCTCTTCTCATCCCTTAAAATGGCAACAAATGGTCTGTAGTGACTGCCACAATGCTCATGGAAGCTTGGCTGATGCCAACCTAAAACAGATGAGCGTTAACGAGAACTGTTATTCATGCCATGCAGAAAAACGTGGTCCAAAACTTTGGGAACACGCTCCTGTCACAGATAACTGTGCTACTTGCCACAATCCCCACGGTAGCGTTAATGAGGCCATGCTAAATAGTAAGCCCCCCATGCTTTGTCAGCAATGTCACTCATCGGTTGGTCACACCTCAAATGCAGTATTTGGCGGCAAGCCTAACGCTTTTAATGCCGGACAGAGTTGCATGAACTGCCATTCGCAGGTCCATGGTTCTAATCATCCATCAGGCAAGCTACTACAGCGCTAACAAGGAGTGGCCGTTATGTTTGGAATTAACAAAAATATCAACACGGGGCAGCAACTATCGATACTCGCTCTTGCGATTAGTGCCAGTATCTCGCCAGCTTTTGCCGATGGCTATGGCCTGCAAAGCGCTAACCGAGAAAAAGCGGATACCAGCAAGTGGGAGTGTAAACGCTGCATGGTTGAATCTGGTTTTAAAGGCGGCATAGGTATAGGAGCCGCCTATAATGATGCCACAGACATCAACTTTGGTAATGTCACCGGCACTGATACAGATGGTGCAGTTGGGCACTTAGAGGCAGATTTAGTTAATAAGTCCGAATCTGGCTACCAAACAAGCTTTACCGCTAATAAACTAGGTTACGATACTGGCAGCGCTAGGATTGAAACTGGCCGCCCAGGGAAATATCAGATTGCACTGGGATATAGAGGCTTAGCGAACTTCGATAGTAACTCCGCGCTCACACCTTATATGAATAGCGGTGACAATTTACTGCTACCAGCAAACTGGCAGTCAGGGCCTGTGACATCACAGATGCCAACGTTACTCGATGATGTCAGAGAAATTGAGCTAAAGACCCAAAGAGATCGCTTTTTAGTCGATGCCGTATATAAAGGCGCTTTTTACCAAGCCGATATCAACTTCCAGCACGAAGAGAGAGAAGGCAAACGCGCATTTTCTGGTAACTTCCTCACCAATAGTGCCATGCTCGCCCAACCAATCGACGACAGCACCGACGAACTCGGGGCCAAAATTTACTTTAACGGTAAAGGTTGGCTCGTTGGCATTGACTCAAGTTTTAGTCAGTATAAAAACGATCATAACTCGATTGTTTGGCAAAACGTATTTAGTCCGACATTTGGCGCCGCCTACACAGGGCAAAGTGCTGTATCGCCAGACAATAAGGCTTACCGCATCGGCGCTAACGCACAGCTCAGTGGTAATGGCCATCAAGTACTGATGCATCTAGGCGTTGCGAGCTTTACTCAAGATGATGCCTTCTTACCAGCGACTATCAACGGCCCTAGCCCCGCCCTGCCAACAACAAACCTCGATGGCAAGGTCGATACTACCGATATGAAACTCAAATACTCGAGCCGTCTAGCCAGAGGTCTGAGTATTAGAGCCAGTTATGATTACTCTGATAGAGATAACAAAACTACTCAACAACTCTACCCACAAGTCGTTACTGATAGCTATTTCTCGGGAACTGCGATTAACCCCGAGTATGACAGAACTAAACAACTTGCAAAGCTTGCGGCCAAGTACCGCTTTAATCGTGCCGTCTACCTTGATGCGGGCTATCAATATGATCACAACGAATATAGCGATTTAGACCGAGACTCTCTGAAGCAAAATGGGCTCTTCGCCAAGTTAAACTATAACATCTCACCGTCTTGGTCTGCCTGGTTCAAAGCTGAGTATGAAGATAGAAGCGGCAGTACTTATAAAACCGTAACTTCGACAGCAAGTCCAAGCAATCCTTATTTAAGAAAGTCGTACCTCGCAGACAGAGAACGCCAAGAATACCGCCTCAGCGTTAACTACAATCCGGCATCGGCGTTATCGGCCAGTGCTAATGTTCATGTCAGTAATGACGACTATGACGATACCTTAGTCGGCCTCACTCAAGTCGATACCCAAGGCTACGATATTTCGGCTAACTATCTATTCAGCGATGATTTCAGTGTCAATGCTTATCTCAATCAAGACTGGCGTGACAGTGATCAGGCTGGCAGCAACAATTTTAGCCTACCAAATTGGTATGCCAACACAGATGAAACCTCAACATTAGTTGGCATCGGTTTTGATTACTTACAGCTTTTAGATAAGAAACTCGATCTGGGATTGGATTATAGCTACTCCGATGGTCAGAGTGATACCGAGATCACCCAAGGGTTAACTTCGCCCTACGGCGACTATTTTGCCGAAAAGCACAACATCAATGCATTCGCCAAATATCAGCTTGGTGAAAAAATGGCATTACGTTTTGATTGGATATTTGAAAACTATAAAGATTCTGATTGGCTAAACCAAGGATTAACGGTCGACTCAATCCCTAACGTCTTAACGTTTGGCGATCTTAGCCACAATTATAGTGCTCACTATGTTGGCTTAACATTTAGCTATGAACTATAGCCTTGAGCGAGTCACAGCAGCCTTGAGCTAGCAACGATAGCTTTGAGCTACGAGCAACAGCCAAGTCAATAAAAAGGAATTCAAGGACATCAATATGAAACGAGTCACTCAATCACTAATAGCAAAAATAGCAAAAACGATTCCACTTGCGCTAATAGCTATGTTAGCAGGCTGTGGCGGAGACGATGCTCAACCCGGCAATCCTGGCGAACCTGGCGGCCCTCCTGCCAGCGAAATTAACAGCCTCAACATTTCGGTCAATGAAGTGCTATTCGACTCTGGTATTGCAACGGTGAATTATCGTATTACCAATGAAGCAGATGAACCCGTTGTTGGTATTCCATCTGCCACTTATCTTGCGGCGCAGCTTCTTCCTCAAGGTTATACTAATGCGGGTAATGCCAGTCAGTGGCAATACTTTACCTCTGAGTCTTGCTCGAGCAGCTGTGATGGCGAGTTTATCGATCATAAAAACGGTAAGTACAGCTACACATTTAGCGGTGCTTTCGATGGCATGAATGACGTTAGCTATATGCAAGGAGCCACTCAGCGTGTGGTGATAAAAGTTGGCGGAGATAGTCTTGCCGACGGTACCGCTCTGCCCGTCACCAATCAACATTTTGATTGGCAGGATAAAGGCAGTGAGCCAGCCTACACCCGCAACCTCATCGAAATGAGCAGCTGTAACACCTGTCATAATGACTTGGCTTTTCATGGCAGCAAGTACAATGAAGTAGAGACCTGTGTCACCTGCCACAATGTAGATAAAGTCAGCAATCCAGGTAATGTGTTCGCCCCCATGGTTCACACCAAACACCTTACAGGCTTTCCAGTATCGCTGGGCGATTGTCAAACTTGTCACGTCGCAGATGAAGCGCTTACCGAAAACATGAACTGGGCGCGCGTGCCGACTATGGAAGCCTGTGGCAGCTGCCATACCAATATCGACTTTCCTGCGGGTCAAGGACATCCAACTCAAGTGGATAACAGTAACTGCGTAGCTTGTCATAATTCAGATTGGACTAAGAGTGCTCACAGCCAAGCTGATAGCGATGCGGTACTTGGTCAGTTTAACGCTGAAGTGGTCAGTGCTGAGCTCGTTGGCGATGCGGTAAATTTCGCTGTCAGACTGTCAAATCCTGCGACCAATGAGGTCTATGTAGACAGTGCCGACAAACTTAACTTCATCGACGATCTTCGTGTATATGCCAACTTCGGCATTAGTGTGGATTACACCACTCGTAGTGCCAAATCGATAAAGCTACAGGACACAACGCCGCTCTCAGGCAGTAACGGTGTCTACCATTATCAAATTTCAGGGCTAACGCTAAGTGCAGATCCTGCAAATGATAAAGGCGCCCTCGCCCTTCAAGGTAAGCTTTGTAGCACTGAATCCATGCTAGCAGACTGTGCTGATACAGATTCCACAACGACGATAAAGTCCAGCCATCAATACTTTAGTGCCACAGCCATAACGGAGCTTGGTCGCAGAATTGTCGTCACCAATGAAACCTGTGGCAGTTGCCATGGCGATCAACAGCTGAATTATCATGGTTCACGCAACGATCTTGAAGGTCAATGTCAGCTCTGCCACAACCCTAATATGGTTGCGGATGCGACCGCAGCAAATCCTGCGGCATCAACCGCTGATTATAAGCATCTAGCCCATACCTTACATGCAGGCTCGAGAGAGAGTTACCCCGATATTAACTACCCAGGCAATATTGGTAACTGTGCACAGTGCCATACGACGGATGATGCCGACATATTAACGGCAGCATTACCCCTCGACGCAGCCGTGCAGCCTCTTGCCTTTGATGATGGCAGCTTCACCAGTCCCGCCTCGGCCATCTGCAGTGCATGTCACTTAGGTGACTCTGCAAACGCCCATATGACCCAACAAGGCGGCGTATTTAAGGGGACCGAGGCCGACGCCAGCGCAGGCACCGAAAGCTGCGCAACTTGTCATGGACAAGGCGCAGCGGTCGATGTGTTAAAGGTTCACCCAATAAAATAAAAAGTTATAGCCCTAAACATCAAACTTTAGGGCTGCACATTTTGTGATGAGAAACGATTTGTGACGCAAATAATTAGTGCCAGAAACAAGTGGCAAAACTAATTACAAAACTAATTACAAAGTAATGGAACGCAAAATTATGGATAAGAAAATTAAACACTTAAAACTGAGTTTAATTGCGATCACCGCTTCAGCCCTGCTTTTTGGTTGTAGCGATGGCAATGACGGCGCTGATGGTAAAGATGGTGTCGTTGGCGTTGATATTGATTCAACCTCCAGCATTCAGGCGCAGTTTACCGAAGCCAGCGTGACAGACGGTTTGGTCACGGTTAACTTTAACCTTGAAAACGCAAATGGCGTTGCTGTATTAGGCCTAGATAAAGACAATGACTTGCGCTTTGGCATCGCCCAACTCGCTAAAGTCAGCGAGACCATCGATGAAGTCGAATACGACCGAGGTTATCAATGGCAAGCCTACAATAATGCCCTTAAAGAGCCTGGCACCCCGCCGGATGACAGCAGCGACCTTAATCCTTCTCCACAATATCAAGCCGATGTTGAGGCTGCGAGCGCCTGTGAAGACTGCTTAGTAGATAATGGCGATGGTAGCTATTCTTATACTTTCCAGCAGAACATCGCTAATGTGACAGAGCCGCTGGCAATCACCTATGGCGAAGACAATACCCATAGGGTAACGATGGAATTGAAGTTGCCACAAGCCACGGCAAACGCCCACCATGATTGGCAGCCATCAACAGGTGCAATCACAGATATTCAAATCCGTAACGTGGTAAGCATAGAAACCTGTTACACCTGCCATCAACCAGAAAGCCTTGAGCTTCATGGCGGTCGGCGTATCGCGCTTGAGAACTGTGCTAGCTGTCATACCTCAACTTCTGGCGATCCTGAAAGTGGCAACAGCGTCGATTTTACTTACATGATCCACGCCATCCATAAAGGCCAAGACAGAGAAACCAGTACTGCCGATGGCATGGTGCCAGCACCGTACAAAATAGTTGGTTACGGCGGCAGCGTGCATGATTATGGCAAGGTGATGTTCCCTCAAAAGCCTGCTGCTAATTGCGCCTCTTGTCACGTTGAAGGTGAAGGCGCTCCCGCGAATGCCGATCTATTCAAAGCCGACCTCAGTAATACGGCTTGCGTAAGTTGCCACACAGAGAAGCCATCTCAAACTCACAGCAGTACTAACTGTGTATCTTGCCATAACTCAACCGATACCTATCGCGGCACAGGCAGCGCTGAGAAACGTCACGGCGACTTATTAAAAGCCTACACTGAAGCTGAAGCCATGGGGGTTATGTTTAGCAATATAGGCTTAGATACTAGCGGTAAACTGAAGTTTGATGTGCAAATCCAAGACAGCAGTGGCGAAGCTGTTGGCTCTGAGTTTATCGAAACGGGCACCCGCGTCATAGTGGCATGGGACACAGATAAAGACTTCCCAGCTTATGCTGACGCGTCGTACTCAAACCGCCGCTTCAAGCTTGAAGACGGCACATACGACAGCGCCGCTAAGACCTTCACTATTATTGCAAGCACATTCGATATGCCAAGCGATGCTGACGGCAAGACCTTTGAGCTTTGGTCTACGGTTGAAGTTTGCTTCAATAGCGGCGGATATTTAGTTGAATCGATCCAAATGACAGAGTGCTCAGACAAGACCCGCTCAGTTGCCGTAAAAGAAGCACCCTACCACTTTGTTTGGTCAGGCTCAGGTGTTGATGACACCATGCAAGCCGCGATGCGCCGCTCAATTATCGACGCAGCTAAGTGCCAGAGCTGTCACAATCAAGAGAACTATCATTACAACAATGGTTATAACTGTCAGACCTGCCACACTTCTGATAAAACAACCAAAACCGATGATAGTTACCCGGGCGGTAAAAAACCAACCAGCTATGCATTTAAAGCCCACGAAGCCGATGGTCACTACCTAAAATATGCTGGGGTTCAATCGGGGACGGTACTTAAAACTGATTGCTCAACCTGTCACACCACAGACGGCATTCAGTTAGGCCGAGCGAGTGATAGAGTGTGGCGCTATGGTGATACAACCACCGGGACCGATATTTGGGTCTCTTCCGATGCAGGCGCTTGTCTAAGTTGCCACCAAAAGTACTTAAGTGACTCAGGTGCAAACCATATTGTCGCCAACGGTGGTATTCTCGATGGCATGAGTGCAGCAGATGTGAATACTCGCTCCGCTGAAGCCTGCTCGACCTGTCATAATCCAGCGCAGTTAATGGAACTCCACGGCAACTAAATTATCCACTTGCCTGACGATGAAATAAAAGGAGGCTTTAGCCTCCTTTTTTATTGTGCCAAATTCAATGCAATGACTAGCCAACAGGTTTAGTTAACATTAAAACCAACTTTAACCAACACCCTACAAACACTGCGCAAGAAACGAGCAACACCCACCTCGTGTAGATGTAAACAAAATGATAATTTTGACAGTTGTTAGCCAGCCACATTTTTGATGTAAATCAAGTTATCATCCAAATCAAGTGCGAATTTTAAGCTTACATTAACTTTAAGTTGTTCAAAATTAATACAAACTTAAATCTAGCGACACGCCAAGGCTAAGTCATTGTTTTTAATGCAATTTAACATTTATCAACATTCAAAGCCTGCACTGAGGGTTCAGATCTCATTTACCCTGTTCATCTAAAAGAAGGCTACCTCTTTTGGGTAAGATCGTGTTGAGGAACCCCCTCATGCTAAAAGAGGTATAAACCTCATAGCAGCTAACCTATGCAGGGAAAAATGATGATGAATCAAAATAAAATTAAATATGCTGTCAAATCAGCCATTGGCCTAAGTATGCTCTCAGTAGCACTTGTGGGTTGTGGCAGTGACGGCAAAGATGGTGAAGACGGTGAGAATGGCAATATAGGTGTCGATATCCAACAAGCCACTAGCTTGCAAGCCAATATCCTCCATGCCACAGTGACCGACGGTATTGTTGCGGTTGACTTTAAACTGGAAAATGCCAACGGCGTAGTGGTATCTGGCTTAGAGTCATTCGATGACATTAACACTTTAGGTTTTGGTATCGCTAAGCTTGATGCACTGCAAAAGCGTGACATGCATGCTTTAGGGCAGCCTGTTACGCCTGAACAGTTTAAAGGAGTAAAACCCACTCAATGGACTAGCTATATTAACACGGTGAAGAGTGCCAACTTAGAGCACATTCCAGAGGGTTACAACCATCTTGCGGGCGACCAAATCCAAGCCAACATTGAGACCAGCTGTAAAACAGAATGTATTGAGGTGCTAGAGCATGGCACTTACCGCTATACCTTTTCAAAAGCACTTTCAGAATATGAGCAGATAGAAGCAGTCAATACAGAGTTTAATGCAGAGCTCACACACCGTGTCACATTAGAGCTTAAACCAACAAGTACATTTAGCGCTGCCACTTTGATTAACACTCATTATGATTTTGTGCCTGCACTCGATCGTGCTTCCGAAGCTGATGAAACTCGTAACCTTGTAGATCTACAAGAGTCATGTATCCGCTGCCATAGCGATGACTATGATTCTGCAGCATCAAAACTGATGATGCATGGCAGCAAACGCATTGAAATTGAGAACTGCGTAGTCTGTCATACCTCCTATTCTGGCGATCCTGAAACTGGCGCGACCATTGACTTTGGCTCAATGCTGCATCGCATCCATGACGGCACTTACCTCATGGCAGGATACGGCGGTAGTGTACATGATTACACTGGCACCACTTTCCCAACCGATATGGGTAATTGCCAGACCTGCCATATCAATGAGAACCACTCTCCAGCGCAAGCTGAAAACTTCCAGTTCCATCGCCAAGAAGCCTGTGCATCTTGTCATATGGCCGACTTCAATCCGGTCAATAATGCCGAGTGGCTCACTCCACCAGGAGAAAGCAAAGATCGCGGCTTTGTCGGTAACTACTTTCACTACTATGCAACACCAGAGCTCGATGGTGTAGAAGGTGCAGATGTTCGTGGCGTGTTTGAAAATCAGTCTTGCTCAAGCTGCCATGCCGACGATAGTAATCCGCAAGGCGCGGCTATATTCCATATGGCTAAAGCCAATGAGACTATAGATGTTCGTGAGCAATATGCTTACGAGTTGAGTAATGGTGTATTCGATGCTGAAGCAGGCACACTTGAGTTTACGCTAACTTGGGATCGCGAGCAGCCTCCACATGAAGACAGCGCTATCAATGCTTTCTGGATCAACATTCAGGCTTTCGATGGTATTGAACTTGTTATGGGTCCTAGACCTGACAACGGGCCTTTGGGACGTTCAGAGTCAAGAATATCAATGAATCTGACTGGATTAGAGAGCAATGAAAACTTAGCAGCAATTATTGAAGGAAGCTCTATAACCTACACGATCAGCGGGATTACTTCAGATAGTATACACACTCAAATATCTGATTTAGGTCAGGGATTCATTGATGGCAAGTTGATGGTCTGCGCACAAGGCAGCGAAAGAGTTCCAGCTCCTACAGCAACGATTGATTGCGAACGCTTAGAAAGCGATCCATACAATTTTGAACTTGCAGTAAAAGGTAACAAAGCTTCTTTCTCTGTAGATGGTAGCAGTATCAATATGCGCCCCATTGTTGCCTCAGAAGAAAAATGCGCAGCCTGTCATGGTGAGCAAGCTGACTTCTCTATTTCACATATTGCAAAATATGCTGATCGCGCACCAGACAATAGCTGTGGTACTTGTCACTCGGCAGAGCCTAACACTGCAGTTAACTTAGCTGATGGTAGCTGCGTAGCCTGTCACAACGGAACTGGCGCTCCAGGCCACAAATACTATGATTTCAGCCAAGGCTTTGACTTCAAGGTTATGATCCACGGTATTCATTCAGACAATCGTGCTAAATACACTTCAGGTAATGGACGAGATAAAACTCAAGGTGATATCACCTATCCTACAGATGCAGCAGACTGTGCAGCCTGTCATGATCAAGGGCAGTTAACATTAGCTAACCTAGCTGATACTCCTCCAACGCTTTCTAAGGATGGGACTTACTCTCCAACTGTAGCCGCTTGTGCTTCTTGTCACGCACCAACTGCTGAAGGAAATAGTGCAGTCATCAGCCACTTCGAATCAAATGGCGGTGTATATCAAGGTAGTGAAGGCAGTTACCAGTTAGGCAGTGAAAGCTGCGCAACTTGTCACGCTGAAGGGAAATCTTTCGGGGTAGACAAGGTGCACCCGACTAACTACAAATAACCTTAAGCATATGCCTTGAACAAGGGCTAATGTTAAAGAGTGTCCCCAAAAGCGAGAAGTTATCTTCTCGCTTTTTTTATGCCTTAAAAAAAGCAAGCTTACCAAGCACAAACCTGCTGATTATCTATTCGATTTAAAAAGAAAAAACAACCCAATAAAACGGCGAGAACTTAAACAGAAACTGTTTAACACCTGTACAACAAATGACTGTTTTTTGAAGAGTGATTCTTAATCGATAATTAAATTAGTCCTAAAATGGGCACTTTCTATATACCCCTAAAGAAATAGTCAGATCTCAATCACATAAAGGGGCTAAAACACCTGCTAAATATCTCCCTCTTAGATAGCCTTAGTGTTGGAAATAAAATTCCACACACTAATTGCGGTTAAATGAGAGTTGTTCTCATATAAAACCTGCAGTTAGTGATGATTAAAAACTATTGCAGGGACATAAAATGATGAACAAATTTAATCTAAGCGCTGCTTCAAAAGCATTGCTTACAGCCGGAGTGCTATCTTTAGCAGTCACAGGTTGTGGTAGCGATGGCAAAGATGGTAACGATGGTAACGATGGTGTTATCGGCGTAAGCATCGATAATGCGAAAAGTATCAACGCAATTATGACTGACGCGACAGTTGATGCGGGTACCGTAACTGTTGATTTCAAACTTGAGAATGACAATGGTGTAGCTATTATTGATTTAGATTTAGCTAAAGAAGGTCTTGAACTCAACTTTGGCATCGCCCAGTTATCTCAAATCACAGAATTGATGGGTGAAACTGAAGTTGATAGAGGTTTCCAGTGGCAAGCTTATATCAATTCAGAGAAGACTCCGAATCCTGACTACGCTCCAGAAGATGATTCAAACATCAAACCATCTAATCAATTTCAAGCGAATGTAGAAAGTGCTGCTTCAAGTTGTGAAACTTGCTTCGTTGATAACGGTGACGGCTCTTACAGCTACACGTTTAAGCAAAATATCGCCGATGTAACCACACCTGTAACTGTGGCTTTCAACGCCGAAAACACACAGCGTGCAACACTTGAGCTTGAGCTTGAACGTGGTAGCCAGAAAATTGCTGCAAATGCACACTTCGATTGGCAGCCATCTACAGGTATGACAGATGGCATTCAAACTCGTAACGTGGTTGCAATTGAAACCTGTTACACATGTCACCAACCAGAAAGCCTTGCTTTCCATGGTGGTAAGCGCATCGACCTAGAAAACTGTGCCTCTTGTCATACAGCGACTTCAGGTGATCCAGAGACGGGCAACAGCATCGACTTTACCTACATGATCCATGCGATTCATAAAGGTAGTGACAGAATGATCAGCACAGCTGAAGGCATGGTTCCAGCGCCTTACAAAGTCATTGGCTACAAAGGTGGTGTACACGATTACGGTGATGTTAAATACCCACAAAACCCTGCAGCTGATTGTGCAGCGTGTCACGTTGAAGGCGAAAGTGCACCTGCTGACGCAGACCTATTTACAGCTGACTTGAGCAACACAGCTTGTATCGGTTGTCACACCGAAAAACCTTCTCAAATGCACTCAAGCACAAACTGTATGTCTTGTCACGTTGAAGGCGGCTACGCTAGAAGTGGCGAAGAAGCTCATGGCGATGCAACCAAGCGTTACAAAGAAAGCCAAGGCTATTCAGCTAAATTTACCGATGTTAAAGTAACAGACGGTGTACTGACTTTCGATGTGCAAATTCTTAACGAAAAAGATGAGCCGGTAGCTAGAGAGTTTATCGCCAACCCAAGCTCACACACGAAATCTAGCGTCTACTTCTCTTGGGATATTGAAAAGGACTACCCTGCTTACACCGATAGTACTAAATACAGTTCAAGAAACTTTGCTCTAACCTATGTCAAAGATTATAACGCTGACACTAAAACGTTCAGCGTCAATAGTTCAGTTGACAATCCTAAGTTAGTTCTTCCTGAAGAGCTAAATGGTAAGAGTGTTGAACTATATGCAGCTGTAGCCACTTGCTTCAAAGATGGCGGTTACGGTCGTCCATTGGTTGAGCCTATCGCATGTAAATATGATGAAACGAACCCAGATAGCCCTAAGTTGTTAACATCTCACGCCTATATTCAAGATGAGCCATTACGCTTCACTTGGAATGGTACTGACACAACTAAAGCCGCTAAAGAACGTCGTGAAATCATCGATAGCGCTAAGTGTATGGGTTGCCACAATCAAGAGATCGTGCACTTTGACAACGGTGTAAATTGCCAGGCGTGCCATACTCCTGACAAAGGTTTAAATAAATGGGGTGGTAATGTACCAACAAGCTTTGCCTATAAAGCGCATAAAGCTGACGGTCACTACCTGAAAGGTTCTGGCACGATTCTGAAGTCTGACTGTTCTACATGTCATACGGCAGATGGCATCAAGTTAGGACGCGCAGCAGACCGCGTTTGGCAAGATGTTAACGCTGAAGGCGAAGCAGTTTGGGCTTCATCAGACGCTGGTGCATGTTTAACTTGTCACCGTCCAACCGATCCTTGGTTTAAAGAGTCTACTCGTGCTCACATCGAAAGCTTCGGTGGTGTACTAGATGCTGACAGCGCAGATAAAGCAAAACCTGCATCAGTAGACAATCTGGCTGGTCTTGCAAATGAAAGCTGCTCGACTTGTCACTCTCCAGAACAAGTAATGCAAGCACACGGTCACTAGAAATTAATCGATTAATTTTCATTACCGTTTAATCATAAAGGGAGGCTTAGCCTCCCTTTTTATTTGCAATTTGACAGTCTCGTTCTGAGAAACGATTGCCAACTAGAGCTGAAAACTTTTATTACACTTATCACCCGGATAAGGCCAAGTTTTTCAACTTTCATGGCATTTTGGCCCACCCTCTTATACCTCTTTAGAAATAGGCAGATCTAAGTCACATCTTAGCACCTGTTATGCAGATTTTAGCCCTACATTACGTTAGCCTTTCCTTGGGGAATCTTATTTCCAGCATTGACTTAAGCGGCAATTAAAAAATTACAGTCGGTCTCGCTAAATCGAACCACACGTTTAAGACAGTGCCAAACCTATGCAGGGAAAAAAATGATGAATACGAATAAATCTAAAATTGCGCTGCTTCTAGCAGCTGGTGCTGTCTCTATGGCCCTTACAGGCTGTGGTGGCGACGATGGTAACGACGGTAATTCTGGCAACCCTGGTGGCCCGGCTGCTGATTACATCAACACGCTTAACCTAAAAGTGACTGACGTTACTTATACCGATGGCGTTCCAACAATCAATGTGTTTGCGACAAACGAAGAAGACCTGCCTGTAGTTGGTCTAACTGCGCTTGAAGTGAAAAAAGTTGTACAGCTTATCCCACAAGGCGCTACGGGTGCGGGTAACAGTGCAGAATGGCAAGCCACTTATAGCTCACCTCGTAATGATGCTGAGAAGCTAAAGCCTGTAGATCTAAAGAATGGTAACTACAGCTTCACTATTCCAGTTGAAGGTTATAACTCTGAGCTAACTCAACGTTATAACGTCATCGCCAGCGCTTCAACACTCGCCGATGGCGAAACAAGTGTGCCACGCACTGAGCTGTCACAAGACTTCTCAGGTGAAGGCTATGAAGCAACATACACTAAAGATGTCGTAGCGACAGCAAGCTGTACCTCATGTCATGCTGAAGGCAAGAAGATTTACCACGGTTATACCTCTTCTGAAACTTGTGCTGCTTGTCATACACAAGAAATGGCCGATGAAAAAGGTAAGCCACACGTAGCTTATAACTTCCTTATTCACAATGTTCATAACAACATTGAAGAAGCACACCTACCTGATGATGAAAAGCAAAACGAATCTGCAGAAAAGGCATATGCTTTAATTCAAGATAACTGTACAACTTGTCACATAGCACCAACCGAAGACAGCAACGAGCTAACTGAATGGGGCAACTGGTCAAGCGTTCCAACCATGGAAACTTGTACAAGTTGTCATACAGGCATCGACTTTGTCGCTGGTAAGGGCCACTCTCAACAAGCTGACAACTCAAACTGTATCGCTTGTCATAGTGCGAGCTGGACTGAAGAGCTGCATAACGAAGGCTTTGCTCAAAAGAAAGCTTTCATCGAGCAGTATGGGATGGTAGCAAGCTTAACTGCAGTAAAAACTGACACCGGTAGCGATACCACATTAAGTGTGACAATTACTGATGCAGCGGGCTCTGCAATTGATGCAACAGCTATTGTGGACAAAATCGAACAACTAGAAACCATCACTAATGTTGGTCCTAATTACCCAATCATGGGTTACAAGCCTAATCCAATAAACGGTACCGAGAAAGTTGTTATTAACTTAACCGAGGCGGATATTGTTGATGGTAAATTCGTAACGGTAATTAAAGATTTACCTTACGGTGATGCTAAAACAGATACTGACACCGCGTTCACTTTAATCGGTCTATCTCTATGTAATGATGGTGAGACAGCTGTTAAGTGTGAAGAAGGTGTGTCACATACTAGTGTGAAGGCTGCTATGGCACATGGCACATTATCTGGAGAGGCACCAAGCGTACGTCATACTGATTCAGTTAACTTCAAAGCGTGTGAAAGCTGTCATGGCACAGAATGGGAACTTCATGAGAAGTACCATGCAGGCTTTGTGATGACAGAACAGCTTGGCCGTGAAAATGCTGATGGTGAAACAGTTGTTGGCGTTGATGCTTGTGCAACTTGTCACACGCCAGACGGAGTTGGTTATTCTGGTAACTCACTAGCACTTGAAATGAGACTTCATAAAACGCATAAACAAGGTGACTATGCAGTTATTGCTGGCATGAATTGTGATCAGTGCCATAGCGACTTCAATCGTGATGCATTCAAAAATAAAGGTGCTATAGAAACTTCTAGCGGTGCATACAGCACACCTATCGCTGCGACTTGTGTGTCTTGTCATAGTTACAACCTAGACAGCTTTAAAGCCCACGCAGAAGGCCAAGGCGCGATTGTTAATAACTCTGAAATGACAAAACAACAAATTAGCGATGCAGCTCAGCTAGAAACTTGTTTCTACTGCCATAAGCCAACTGCAGACGATCACACTTCTGTGAAGATGTAATTTGCGCAACTCAAATGGACTCAAGTGTTAACCACCTGAGTCCAAGAGTGTTGAAAAAAGGGGGAGGCCTCTCCCCCACTTTCTCTTCAAAATTGTGCAAGTTTAGGAAGCTATTATGAAGATCACAAAAAGATTAAAAACCTTACTACCGGCCTTAATGGCGTCGGCGGTACTGTCTCTTGGTTTTGCTCAAACCGCCACTGCTTCTAAGTGGGATGCCAAGATGACTCCTGATGAAGTCGAAGCTACGTTAGATCAGAAATTTGCTGAAGGTAAGTACTCACCAAAAGGTGCAGACTCTTGCCTTATGTGTCACCGCAAGTCTGAAAAAGTGATGGACCTGTTCAAAGGCGTTCACGGCGCTGTTGACTCAAGCAAGAGCCCAATGGCTGGCCTTCAATGTGAAGCGTGTCACGGCCCTATGGGTAAACATAACCGCGGCGGTAACGAGCCGATGATCGCTTTTGGTCCAGACTCAACTCTGGCTCCAGAGCTGCAAAACAGTGTTTGTATGAGCTGTCATAAAGACGACAAGCGTATGGATTGGAATGGTGGACACCATGACAATGCAGATGTGGCTTGTGCTTCTTGTCACTCTGTACACACAGCTAAAGATCCTGTGCTGTCTAAAAACACTGAAATGGAAGTTTGTACTAGCTGTCATACTCAGCAAAAAGCTGACATGAACAAGCGTTCAAGCCACCCAATGAAGTGGGCGCAAATGGTGTGTAGCGATTGTCATAATCCACACGGCACCATGAGCGACGCCGATCTTGTTAAGCCTAGCGTTAACGAAACTTGCTATTCATGCCATGCGGAGAAGCGCGGCCCAAAACTGTGGGAGCATGCACCCGTTACTGAAGACTGCGTGACATGCCACAACCCACACGGCAGCGTTAACGAAGGCATGCTAAAAACTCGTGCTCCACAGCTTTGTCAACAGTGTCACTCTTCTGCGCATAGCGGTCAGGCACTATTTGGCAACACTGAACAAGGTTCTTCTGTTGGCGGCAATGCCATGACTGGCGGCCGTAGCTGTTTGAACTGTCACAACCAGATCCATGGTTCTAACCATCCATCTGGCAAGCTACTTCAGCGCTAAGGAGACGAGAAGATGAAATTCAAACTAAATTTGGTCACGCTCGCTTTGCTAACTAACGCCGGAATGTTATCTGGCGCGGCTATCGCTGCTGACGGTTACGGTATTCAAAATGCGAATACTGAAAAAGTAAAATTCGAAAAGTGGGTTTGTAAGAACTGTAAAGTCGAAAAAGGCGTATCAGGCACAGTAGGTATTGGTGCAGGTTATAGCGACAGCGATGATATTCGCTCGGCTAATGCGTTTGCCACCGAAGATGGCTTTGCCGGTAAAGTTGACGCCGATGTAAAATACACTGGCGAACATGGCTACCAAGCGACTATCGAAGCTGACAATCTAGGCATGGAAAACAGCCGCGCCGAGATCAACGCAGGTAAAGCTGGCCAATACAACTTGAACCTAAACTACCGTCAAATCGCTACTTACAAGACCGATAAAGCGATGAGCCCTTATCAAGGTATTGGTGGCGATGACCTTACCCTACCGGGTGACTGGGTTCATGGCGGCAGCACGCAAGACATGACCAACTTGTACTCAAGTCTGAATCCACTTGAGCTTTCGCTTAAGCGTAAACGCGCAGGCTTAGGTTTCGAGTACCAAGGTGAGACACTGTGGAGCACTTACGTTAATTATCAACGTGAAGACAAAACAGGTCTTAAACAAGCATCGGGCAGCTTCTACAATCAGTCAATGATGCTTGCTGAACCTGTTGATTACACCACTGATACCGTTGAAGCGGGCGTTCGCTTTGCTGGTGACAACTGGTATACGGCAGTGAACTATAACGGCTCAATCTTTAAGAATGAGTACAGCGAACTGTCTTATGATAATGCGTTCAGCCCAACCTTTGGTGCACAAACCACAGGTTATATGTCACTGGATCCTGATAACGAAGCGCATACCGTTTCGGTTCTTGGCCAGTATGTAGTTGGTCGCACTATCATGAATGGTCGAGTCTATTTCGGTCAGATGACCCAAGATCAAGACTTCAGCACATCGGGTTATGGCTATCAAATGCCAACTGAGTCGCTAGATGGTCGAGTCGATACTCAAGGTGCAACCCTTAAGGTTGTGTCTCGTATCAATCGTCAGCTACGTTTAAACGCAAGCTATGATTATAGCGACCGTGATAACAAGACCAATGTTGAAGAGTGGACACAGATCAGCATCGACTCAACAACGGGTCAAGCGGCTTACAACACACCATACGACATCACCACTCATAGAGCTAAACTTGGTGCAGACTACCGTCTAGCGCGCGGTCATAAGCTTGAAGGTGGTTATGACTACCGTAAGGATGAGCGTAGCTATTCAGACCGTGAAACCACTGACGAAAGCACCTTATGGGCTAAGTACCAGCTAAGTGCTTTTGCTAACTGGAACATGTGGATCAAAGGTAGTTACGGTCAACGTGACGGTTCTACTTACCAAGCGTCTGAGTGGACATCGAGTGAGCAAAACGATCTGCTTCGCAAGTACAACCTTGCTGACAGACAGCGTACTCAAATTGAAGCTCGTGTAACTCACAGCCCAATCGATAGCTTAACGTTAGATTTTGGTGCTCGTTACGCACTTGATGACTATAACGAAACACAAATCGGCTTAACTGAATCGAAAGATATGAGTTATGACGCGAGTGTGAGTTACCTCATCAATGATGACGTGACAGTAACGGCATTTTACAACCGTCAGAACATAGATTCAGAGCAAGCAGGTAGCAGCAACTTTGGTGCACCAAACTGGTATGGCAGCGTTGAAGATCAAGTCGATGTTCTCGGTGCAGGCTTTAGCTACAACAACCTAATGGAGCAAAAGCTTCGCTTAGGTGTTGATTACACTTACTCAGACTCGAACAGTAACACCCAAGTCACTCAGGGCATTACTGGCGACTACGGTGATTACTACGCTAAAGTGCATAACGTTAATGTTTACGCCTTATACAAAGCCACAGAGAAGATGGATCTGCGCCTAGACTATAAGATGGAAAACTACAAAGACAACGATGCAGCAAATGACATCGCGCCTGATAGTATCTCGAATGTGTTGAGTTTTGGCAGCAACAGCCACGACTATAATGCCCATTTGATCATGCTTAGCGTGAGCTACCGTTTGTAGAACATAGTTTTAGTTAAAACAAAAAACCCGCTTCATGCGGGTTTTTTATTGCCTATAATCGCCGTGGTGCATCGTTTTGGCTTTTATTAAAGAGCGTATCGACCACGAAGCGCTACGCTTTCACGGAGTACTCGGAGGAAAAGATTAAAGATAAAACTCAACGAGCTTAGCTTTTGCCTTTCTTCGTGCCCTCCGTGTCCTTTGTGGTGAGCCGCTTTTGTCTTCGAGCCTTTTGTCTTCGAGCTTGGTCTCTCTGTGTGACATTAGTAAGAATTGAGAACAGCCATAACTCTTCCATAAGAGCTTACCGACCACGAAGCGCTTCGCTTTCACCGAGTTCACGGAGGAAAAGATTAAAGATAAAACTCAACGAGCTTAGCTTTTGCCTTTCTTCGTGCCCTCCGTGTCCTTTGTGGTGAGCCGCTTTTGTCTTCGAGCCTTTTGTCTTCGAGCTTGGTCTCTCTGTGTGACATTAGTAAGAATTGAGAACAGCCATAACTCTTCCATAAGAGCTTACCGACCACGAAGCGCTACGCTTTCACCGAGTTCACGGAGGAAAGATTAAAGATAATACTCAACGAGCTTAGCTTTTGCCTTTCTTCGTGCCCTCCGTGTCCTTTGTGGTGAGCCGCTTTTGTCTTCGAGCCTTTTATCTTCGAGCTTGCCTCTCTGCCTTCCATGGGGGGGATTACCAGCGAGTATAGAGTTACGACTCGACCTAAACATCCCAAACAATTAAGTGAGCTTGATCACCTCAAAGATAAAAAAGTCCTAAAAATAACGCTCAAACCTGTGATGTTCTTGAACTTAATCCTGCTTTAGGAGATCTTAATATCAATCATCTTCAGTTTAAGAACTTACATGACTCGTTCAACCACTGCTTATAAATCGTTATTAGTGTCAGCTTTAATCGCGCCGTTACCGGCTTTTGCTATGGCTTCTGACACCACCAATGTGTTACTGCTCGCTATAACCTTAGGTGGATTTAGTTTATTCAACTTGCTGCTTAATGGACTGTTTTTCTTCACCGGTAAGTATCACAGCCGAAACTTTGCCAAGATGCATTCTCTTATCGCGGTTATTCCGGCTATTATTGCGCTATTTATTGCACTGATTTACTTTGATACTGCGGGCGCTATTTCAATGAATATTGGCGTCATTATTGTCAGCATTGGTCTTAGCCTACTGCCGCTACAGTTAACGCTATCAGCGACGAAAGCCCCGGGGAAACACACGGCGCTGATTATCGCCCTTACCGCCATTTTGCTATTAATTGCAGCCTATTACGTCGCGCCTATCGCTATCTTTGCCATTGCTTGCGCCCATGTAGCGCTCGTCAGTCAGGCCGATATCAAGGTTAAATTCTTAAGCATCACGACCCTTGTAACTGCTTATGGCTACATAGGTTATTGGGCATACCAAATTCTGCAATACAGCTAACGCAATCGCGAGCAGACTGCCTATGCCCAGTGAAATTAAATTAGTTCAACTCCAAGCAGAGATTGCTCAATGCCAAATCTGCTCGGAGTTTCTGCCTCTTGGCGCTAAACCTATTGTTCAGCTAGGAGCAGGGGCTAAGATTTTGATTGCCGGCCAAGCACCAGGACAAAAGACCCACCATAAGGGTCGCCCCTTCGATGATGCTAGCGGCGAGCGCCTAAGAGCTTGGCTTGGGGTCAGTCGTGAGCAATTCTATGATCCTGAGCTGTTCGCCATCCTCCCGATGGGATTTTGTTACCCCGGTAGTTATAGCGCTAGCGACAAGCAAAGCGGTGATAAACCGCCCCGCCCTGAATGCGCTAAACAATGGCGCAAGCAAGTGCTCAAGCAACTGCCCAATGTTGAACTGACATTGCTAGTCGGCAAATACGCTATTGAATGGCACTTAAAACAAAAAATCAGCGTCACTGATTCTGTCGCTAACTGGCAAGCAATGTGGCCCCAAACCTTAGTGATGCCGCACCCAAGTCCTAGAAATAATATTTGGCTAAAACGAAACCCAGAGTTTGAGCAGAAGATCATTCCTCAGCTACAGCAGCGTATTACAAAGCTGACACAAGGCTAGAAGTTAGAAGTTAGAAGTTAGAAGTGAGAAGTGAGAAGTGAGAAGTTAATTAGCCATCGAGCTCACAATTAGCCGATAAAGTAATGACAGATGTCGACGCTTTGGGGCACTGTATCGCCACTCTAAGTAAAACAATCTGCAGATTTAAACGTTAGTGAGGCTCAACGTGTATTTTCTAGATGGCTCCTTGGCACGACAAATCGTTAATCGCACCATGAAGATTATTGGTCATAATATCAATGTGATGAATAATCATGGCGTCATTTTAGGCTCGGGAGAGTCTCACCGGATCGGCGCCATACACGAAGGTGCACTGCTGGCTATCAGTCAAAAACGCACCGTAGAGATTAGCACTCACAGCACTGGCACACTGCAAGGTGTTAAACCGGGAATTAACCTGCCACTACATTATAAAGGCAAGGTTATCGGCGTTATCGGCATCACTGGCGAGCCTGAAAAGCTTCGTAGTTATGGTGAGCTACTGAAGATGACCGCTGAAATCATCGTTGAGCAGGCTAACACGCTTGAACAAGCTCAGTGGCAGTACCGCCAAAAGGAAGAGTTGATCATCGAGTTAATTAAGTCTGAGGGCGCTTTTACTTCCCACCAGCGTAATTGGGCTTCTCAGCTTAATATCGATCTCGATGCACCGCGCGTTGTGGCTATAATTCAAGTTCAGGCCGACGAGGAAGAAACCACGGCTAACTCTATGTTGAAGCAGGTTATGCATCTATTAGAAAATCCATCGCGGGGCAACTTAGTCGCCATGGCCTCGATGACGGAGTTAGTTATTTTAAAACCTGCCTTTCTCGATGGAAAGACTTGGGATCCTAACCTTGAGAGTGAGCGTATCGATCAACTACTCATACGGCTTCCCAAAGAACTTAATAGCCGCTTAAAAATCTCATTAGGCCATTTTTTTTCAAACCCAGAAGAGATCAACCGCTCCTACCAAACCGCACTAGAAACCTTAGCTATCGGCCAGCAGCTCCACCCTGAGCAAAGTAAATACCTCTACGAGGATTACTCTCTACAGGTATTGCTGTCGGCGTTAAAAGATAGCTGGCGCGGTAAAGAGCTACTCTGCCCTTACCAAGCCCTCCTTAGCGCCGATAAAAATGGCCAGCTAGTGAAAACCCTGACTGCTTACCTGCAACACTTTGGTGACCTGCAGCAATGTGCTAATGTACTTTTTATTCATCGAAATACCTTGCGCTATCGACTCGATAAAATCCAACAGATCACTGGCGCCAATATCAATCAACTCGATGGGTTATTGCAGCTCTATATAGGCCAAGTGATGCTTAAGCAAACTTAACAACGGGAACAAAATGACATTCGCCTCTACACGCAGAACAGGCTTTACCTTAATTGAAATGGTTGTGGTAATCATTGTGCTTGGGATCATAGCTGTTATTGCCCTACCAAAGTTTGTTAATTTTCACTCCGATAGTAAAGTGGCGACCCTAGATGGTATAGCAGCCGCAATGAAGAGTGGTTTAGATTTAGTTCACAGCAAAGCCGTAATTGAAGGTGAAGCTAAAGGCGCTGGCAGTATTGAGCATGCAGACGTTACTATTCCACTCTATAACGGTTACCCCGCCGTCGATGGCACTGACAGCTTCGATGAGCTAAACCGGCAGGTACGCGCTTGGCTTGATATCGACTCTGTGTCACTGACCGCCATCAAGCTTGATAACAACGCAGCGCCGTTCTTTATCGACAAGTCCACCGCCAATAACCACATTTACATCTTTTTCTCTGAAGATCTAAACGATAAAAGCGTCAGCTTTAACTGCCATATTCGCTACGAAAATGCAGTCGATGCCCCTGAACCTGTGATTACCGTCAAACACAGTGACTGCTAACAAAGTAAACTATCTTCTGCAGAAGCTAGCTTAGCCTAATACAGCGCAGTTCCATCTGTACGTTAGTCTGTGTGAGCAGCGATCTCTATTTCTACTCTTCGATTTAACGCGCGCCCTTTTGCCGTCATGTTGCTGGACACAGGATTTTCCTCGCCTTTCCAGTCGATATGGATGCGACTTGGTGCTACACCATGGGTGATAAAATAGGCTTGAGTCGCTTCAGCACGGCGTTTTGCGAGAGCAAGATTATAACGCTCGGCGCCTAAACTATCGGTATAGGCTGTCACACTGATGCTTGCATTTTTGCTGGCTAATGCGCTTTTTATCACCTCATCTAGAGCTGAAGTGTCAGTTAGCTTACTACTATCAAACCCAAATACACTATTGCCTCGAATTGATACTGATTGTACGTTTATGGTCGGGGTTATGAGCACTTGCTGCTTATCGAGCGGCTTATGCATAGGATCTATCGCCGGCCGCACAGACGGATGCGAGACCACACCAAACTTATAGTTAAACCCAAGCGTAAACTCATAGAGGTCATCATCTGTACTTGGGGTATCTTTAATCCAGCGATAGCCTGTGTCTAGCTCCCAGCGCGGTGAAAATCGATACTTGATGCCTAATCCACTGCTAATCGATATGTCATCATTCACCCATGCTGGGCCTAGCTTAAAATACAGCGATGCTTCGTCACTGAGCCGGTATCGAGTCGATAAATAAGTCGCGATTGAGAATAAGTGTTTATCTGCTGATAGCGTGCTTTGCTGCTTATCTTGCCCCTTGCCTAGGTAGCTAAGATCAGATTCAAGGGCTAAATAACGGTTCAAGTTGTAACCGAATACTAGGCCAGAGCTCAGGTTAACCGCCTTATTTTCCTCAGGTTCTTGCTTAGCTTGGCTATCGAGTAACGCCCCGCCTAACTTAGCACCAAAGTAAAAATCGCCATCGCTGTAATAGCCTTCAGCGACAGCTGCGCTTGAGTAAACAAACATAGGACTGAGTAAACAGAAAAGTGTTTTGGTCATTGGCTTCATAACAGAACCTCAAACATCAGGGTAAAATTATCGCTATAACGCTGCTCTTCTACGTCATTAACCGACACGTTTTCATAGCCGACATTGAGCATAAAAGGGATCATGCTAGCCCCCGGCGCATCTATTTGTGCTTGCCCCTTTTCAACAACTTGACCATCTGCTACCAGCTCAGATTGTGAGCTACACCCTTGGCAACTAATACTGTATGGGATCTCGGTGGCGCCGCCTGAGTCAGGCTTTAAACTATAGTCATCAGCATCTTTATTGATTAGCCTGAACTTAAGCCCATTTTGAAACTGGCCTAACACTGAGACTTTAAAGCCGGTATGGCCACTCACCGTATGCTTGTAAGTGTCATATTTCGGCGTCATATGGCCATTACCCAATACGTTGATGCGACTGATCACACTGGGGTTATAGGCTATCTGCATCGAAAAGGTAATGGGGATATTACGATAGGTTTTTACCGCCTCTGAAATATTGGCCTTAAAGCCGTAACTTATCACCCCTGTTACTGTTCCCGAATAAATGCCTTTGCCCTTGCCTTTTAAACGCCTAATCAACTCGGTTTTGTCGAAACGAATGACTGGTTGATAGCGTTTAAAGGGCGTTGTAGGGCTATCAAATTGAATACTCTTATTGGCGATACAAAAACCATTGTGACTGGTGCTCATCACAGTACTGGTGGCCGCTATAGTCGATCGCTCACAAGCTGGATAGATATCGGCATAAGGGCTTTGTGAAAACTGGCCACCGAGCTGATATTTAACTCCGGTTAACTTAATTGGCATCGACACATGCTCTGCCCCGCTGGATAACTCAATATTCATCTGGGTTGGGCTAGTGTATGTCCCCGGCACCCACATAGTCGTTTCAGGCAATCGAGTTGGGGTAAACCAGTAGTTTGGCCTGATATACGCGCCATCGCTACTGGCATTGGCCCACTCTAGTTTATCGCCCGTTAAGGTGCCATTGATGGTAAATGCACTCACTGGTAGAGATGCACCAAGCAATAGGCATAGTGAAATCGATGAAAAATGTGCGAACGGCGTCAACACCGCCCCAAAACCTGCCTTGCAAGCCAGCTTGATTACTGCGAAGCACATCTTACTCTCCCCGGCTCAAACGGATCTGTTCACGGTATGACTCGTCATGGTTTAACACCATCACATCTAAATCATCGGCTTGCAGTGCCTTAGGCACATGAACATCTCGCGTTCTTCCCGCCAAAATGGTGAAGTTGGCTTTACATAATGCTCTGTCGTCCTTGTCGGAAGGAATATCTTTGTCGCATTGGTCAATAACGATATCTATCATGGTATTGCCGGAGTTTGTGGCAGTAATCGTCTCGAGCTTATAATCTAAAAGGTATTTAACCTTGCTGACTTTAGCGGGCACTATGTAGTAAGGCGAGAAGCCAAATAGCATATTAATTTTCGATTGCGCCTCACCCTCGGTGCTGTACGAGACAGGCTGGATATTGATCTGGTAAACCTGATCTTTGTCTGTATCACAGCGCTCACCACAGATACTTTCAACTTGAATCTCTTTGACCATGTTTGGCTCTATCACCAATTTAGAGGGCTTAGTCGCAATCCCCCAAGAATCTAAGTTGTCACGTGTATAGGGCGTCTTGATAATCTTGTTATCGATGATCTCAACCTTTGACACCGACGTCTTGAGAAAGTAAGTGATCTGATCGGTGTTATCTAAGGTAAAGACACCCGCTTTTGTTTCAGGGTTAGTAAGCATTAAACTGCTAATTGCCATTGCCGACGCATCGAACACAAATGCAGAGAGTGCAATCAATAATAGTGGTTTATTCATCTTCATAAGTTAGTTCCAGTTGTTAGCAAAGCTGTCATCTTTAATGAGACTCTTCGCATAAAGGCTTAATTCGTTTAGCAGCGATACTTGCATTGCGCTAAGGCTTGACCCATTAACGACATAGACATATTGGCGCGAACCCACGCTGCGAGTAATCACCGACAAGCCTGCCTGCTGCAGTTTAAGGCCGGTATTAAGTCGTTCTTCCTCATTGGTGAACATGCCAATAAAGTAATATTGCTCGCCATCTATCTTGATAGGCTGCAAGGCGTTATCTTGTGCCAGCATCAATGTTTCGTCGTTATCTAATCCCGGCAGGCAATAGTTATTACCGGTATTGACGATATAGGTCGAATCCCTATCCAAGCTCGGGGTCACACAAGTTTGATTATCTGATACCAATTGATAATCAGAGCCAGCAATAACGGAAATTTTAAATACCCCCTCCTCGACCTGCTCAACGTCGATACAGCCCTCGCCAGTGCACTGAACGTTTGCAATCACTCGATGATTAACGTCGTCAAATGACGAGATAAAGGTTTTGACTTTCACCAAGTCAATATCGAGAGCCATCACAGTCCCGGGTAGGCTATAACCGGAAATATCCCGTGTTTGATCGCTAATATAATTTGATGAGTCAGTGTCTAAGCGCGCATTAAATGCCTTGTATTTATCGACCGCAATGATCGTCTCTTCTCGGTCAATATTCTCGCTATAACTCAGCGTGTTATCATCATAGATAGAAAGCAAACCACGGTGAGCGTCATCTCCCCCCTGATTTTGGGCGTCGACGATGATGTAGGAGTCACTCTGCTCTGAGGTGAAGTAAGCTTCGCCTTTAGCCGATAACACCTGAGTGCTATTAAAGCTTGAACTGACAGAATGAGTGCCGTCTGAGCTAATATATGCATAGGTATCTGACGCCACGTAGCTGTTGTCATAACTAATATTACTGGACAGGTCGCTGCTCATATTACGGTCAACATCGGTGCCGTTATAGCTGATCCCAAGCTCATTATTCATTGATAAGTTGCGAGTCACCTGTCTGTCATTTGCCACGCTGTTTCTAAACTCATCGAGCCCTTGTCGACTCACCGATACCGACGAGCTCGCACTCCAGCCAGCCGATAGAGGGACCGACCAAAGCACGCCCGCATACCAATCATCTTCAACACCAAAACTGTCACCGCCTTGAAATGTCGCAGAAAAGTTAATGACAGAGTCCGCTATAAACGAGTGGGAAAACCCGGCACTCACAGACCAATAATCACTTTGGTCGACGAATAATGCTGGCGAATTGGTCGCATCTAGCTTGTTGTTCACATACAGCAGGTAGCCTTGACCGCCCCAAAGATCCGAGGAAAGATTGACATTAAGACGCTGATAACCGGTATTTGACAGCATAAAGTTATCTAAACCAAAGTCACTGTCGGCTGAATCGAACTTCTCGTAGCCCACCCCTATGCTGTAAAAACTCACATCGGCAGCCATAAACTGACTACCGTTTGAGAAAGATGCATATTTGAACTGTGCGGTCGACGCATCATTAAACGAGGTCTTAATGCCTAATTCAGACAAAGTGCTATCAGAGTTAGACAGCAGCCTTGCGCCAACCATGGTGCTATCGGTTAGCTGATAAGAAAACTTACCCTCGACAAAGTTATTGCTATCGAGTTGCAGTTTGGACTGTTCAGGCAACGCTTCTAGATAAGCATCTAACGCGATAGCTTGCGCTGATAAATTTACCGCATCAGCTTGCAAGCTATCAGAGTTAACTCGGTAACCTAACTTAGCTTGCAGCTTAATGAGCTGCCGCTGCCTATTTTGCTCTACAACGCCTTCATAACTGTCTTCATAGCGGTCGTTAAAGCGACCAGCAGAGAAGCTATAGTCGTATTCACCTTTATTGAGTGAAAAAGCACTGTTATTAACAATCTGCTGACGCTCTTTTAAGATCTCACGCCCCGCAGCAATCACCACCACAGTTGCCGTATAAGAGCCATAGGGCAGATCGCGAAAGGCGATGCTCTGCTGGCCTGAGTCCACATTCTTGCTGTAGATCAAATGACTATCGCGGTAGACCTCGATGCGCCCCTTGTTCGGCAAGATATAGAACAGGCGACGATTATTTTGCTTGCCCCCCTCAATCAAGTTCTGCGAAGAAGAATAGTTGACTATGTCTTGTGAATAGCTTCCCGATAAGTCCATAAACGCCGTCGTATTCTGCTCATAACCGTATTTGAAGTGGCCGAATTGAACGCGTCTGTTTTGCGCTTCATAGTCGTAAGATAGCTGCTCTGCATCAAACTTATTCGCAGCAGAATCGGCATAGAGGCTTGATTTAATCGAGCCATACTTTAAACCAATTAAGGTCTCATCACGGCCGATAACCGATGAGCCACCATCACTAAAATAGTGATAGTTCAAATTAACACTGTTGATGACACCATACTGCTCGTTAGTTGCATCATGAAAACGACGACTGGTGTTGCGGTTATCAATCAGATCCGCATTAATAAATAGGCTGAGTTTCTTATGCTCAAAATCATAGGTAAAGGCGTAACGCTCTGGCATCAAGCTGCACTCAGACACTTTCCCCTGGCACAAGCTTGATGTGCTAATGTGTTGCATCGCCGCGACAATGTCGCTAGCAGCTTGAGGCTTAACATTATGCGCCGTTAAGTATTGCTCAACCTTGGCCTTACTCGCCCTATTTAAAGATGCTGAGGTAGGCGTAGAGTTAAGCTTGATAACAAGCTGATCATTGCTACTGGCCAACTGAAAGCTAAACTGCTCAGTACTGCCTGAATACAGCTCTGCAAACTCATCTGGTATCGCAATGCCTTCCGTTTTTACCGATGCATAGCTAGGTAAAGACAGCTGAGGGTTAAGGGTACAAGACAGACCAAATAGGATTGAAAGGGCTAGTTTGTTGTATCTCATATGGCTAACTCTATGCTCATCTTGATCATACCCTCGCAGTAGTCATCTTTTACGCTGACTGGCGCAAACTTAAGTTCAACGTCAAAGTTGCTGTACTTTCCCACACGATTAACCCCGTCAAACTCCAAACTATCTAGCCCCTCTCCCTTATTAATCGATTCACCATCGACGCTGACAGACACTAAGTCTTTGCTGTCAGTCGCCACGCCATTGACGTCATAACAAGCGGAGCTGTTTTCAATCAAATTAAGGCTGTAGCTATTGAGCGGATCACTCTTACCAATCGAGGTTTCTAATTGCAGTACATCTGAAATATCATTAAATTTGTAATTACGGCCATCGAACTCTAGCTGCCAGTTCTTTTTGACAAACTCAAATTTAATGATCTCTCGGTCATAAAACTTATCCAGCTCTATCTGCGTGTCCACATGGAACTCTCGCTGATTGCCAGAAGCAGAGCTATCAAGAGCCAAGGCATCATTTGTCACACATAACAAAAATGCGAAAAAAACAACTTTTGTATAAGTCATAATTGGCTCTTGATAGTTCTGAGGAATAAGTGGGGCTTAGATAGCTTTAGCTGAATTGATTACGGTATGCACCTCAATATTTTGCCCAGGGTTTAGCTCTGTCCCCATCGAAGTTTCAACACTTTCAGCGTTCTCTGTGGTAAAGGTCACTGTGCCTGTTGTTGCAATAACAGGTTTAGATTTCTCCATTGGCGCGCCTTCCATCTTCACGACAGTCGCTACACCGGTCGTATCTAAGGTACCAATCACTGTCTCTAACGAGTTCATGGTCCAAGAAGCATCCGGAATAATGTCGCCAACTGCTTCTGCAACTTCGCCTTGTACAAAACCGCTCGCACACAAGCCTTCTGCTGGCGCGCTGCCATCAGTACATAAACGATAATGCAGCTCTAGTGAGATCTGATCTGAAGTAAACACACCTGTGGTGTCTTTGACATCGAGTCCAGCGGTATCAATATATGGCACGCGACCCGATGGGCCGGTAATGATCACGCCTTCACCCGGTACCACTGTCGGTACGATACCTTTCCAGTGCAGCGTCGTGGTGGCATCATCAGCCAAGGCCGAGCCAGATAAGGTTAATAGTGCGATAGGTAATAAAATCTTGGCATTCATAGCAACATCCTCGTTGAACATTTATTTGTCATACTTGCTCAGCAAAAATAAATGCCTAAACTGGCAATAAATCACTTTCTTTTGCAAATATGTCTGATAGGTAACTTTCAGGACATATGTTAACCAATGGATATATCCTCAACAGGTCAAAACTGATTTCTAAAAATCAAAAATGCCTACATAGGATGAAAAATAGCCTGGCAGCAGTGTTTTTTGATCAAAAAATAACGAAAAAATAATTCAAGTAGTCAATCGAATGAGGAAGGTCTTAGCATTGGAAAGAGGTGAAAAGTAAAGAATCCACCTACAGGAGTTGGTGATTTAGGGCTGAAAATAAAAAGGCAGCGTTCAACCTATACTCATTGGTATAAGCCAAACGCTGCCATTTCATTGAGATAGTGAATCTAACCGCAAAACATAAGCAGCTAATTATCGTATTTATCTAACTGGTTATTACTATTAATGTCTTTATTACCATCATAAGGACCAAAGCCATTATTTTTATAATCGCCAACAATATGGCTAAAGCGGCTTTGATAGTTCCCTTTGCCGGTATCTTGATAGCGATACTCAAAACTATCTAACACGTCGTCGCCATCACTGTCAGATAAAATGGGTTGTGAGCAGTATTCAATATCACCACGATGATACTCTGTGCGCTCAGCCAAACACGCTTCGATTTCACTTGCCGTAGACAGACCATCATTATCTAAATCCACCAAGTCTGGATAAACCTTGCCCGTGGCATCTTCATTAGCAAAGCGCACCTCAGGATAAACACTGACTCCCGAGTCGGTTAGGGGGATCACCGCACCATTCATTCTGAAATCGATATAGGTACAGCCCGTTAAAATATAGGGATAAGAGACTTCTCGGTGCTTAGGTTTTTCACAGGTTAAGCTTGGGTCTAGCTCTTCGAGTGGGCTGTAAAACTCCCAATGTTCTTCATGATCATTCTTATTACCCCGAGCAAAGAAGGTACTCAGTCCTTGCCCCGCAGTTTCTGTACGGACACCGTAAGAGTTGGCTGAATCGCCGACAATATTATAATGATGATCTTTACCACCGTACTCTTTAAGCCCTTTATTAGTCAGTATTTTTAATCTGTCACCTATGATTAAGGCAACCGCGTTAGCCGTGTTCTCATAAAACCTCACTTTTTTACGGTCACTATGACTTAACTTACTAAATTTAATGGTCATATCCAGCTTTTTGCCATTAGGTAGTGTCTCTTGGTGATACTGTGCATAACCGTTAAACTCTAAATAATAACTATCACGCGACTCGCTACTGCCTGCATCATTTTCACCCATTGCTGTTGCGCGGTAATCATCTTCAACCATGTGCATATAAGTGACATAGTTCGCCGCTTGCTGGTAATCGTTAACTTTGGTCGCGACTTTTTTAACTTTGTAAGACTCTCCATCTTTATTCTTGCCATCGAATAACACATACAGCTCACCAGTTGAAGTTAAAGCGGCGATGCCTTTAGTCACTTGGGTACTTTTTACTATCTTCTTACCTGTATTTTTAAAGAAGTTAGCGAACTTAAGATAAATATTGCCCTTCTCATCAACTTCATGCGAGCCAACCACGCGCACGAATGCCTGTTGAGTTTGATCTTTGTTCAAGCAATAGAACGAGCCATGTTGCTTGCCATTATCGGGCGCGTCCCAACATTGGGATACTTTGCCTATATGTTTAGTCCAATTTGAACTGATAAACTTACCAGTGCTACCGCAAT
Source organism: Shewanella pealeana ATCC 700345 (assembly GCF_000018285.1). Taxonomy (NCBI): domain Bacteria; kingdom Pseudomonadati; phylum Pseudomonadota; class Gammaproteobacteria; order Alteromonadales; family Shewanellaceae; genus Shewanella; species Shewanella pealeana. The sequence goes on from NC_009901.1 coordinate 3,312,426, forward strand.
CAAGGCTGTAATATTTCGCTGTTCCATCGCTGAAATAAACCACCGCAGATAAAGTGCCAAAACTCTCAATTTTCTCAACGTCATTTAGATTTAATGCATTAAATTTATCTGCAAAATCGCCATAACAAGTATTACTGGTACCGTATATTTGGTTGTGTGCGATGGCGTGACCAGATTGCATGACCTCATAGGCTATACCACCGTAGCCCATGATCCTATCGGCATAGGTTAACCCATAATAAACTTTGCTTGTGGCTGGCAACTCTATGAGTGTTTCGACGGGTTGTAGTGCATTTAACGCTGTAAATAGCACTATCTTGTCTTCGCCACCGCTTTCACTGCTCATATCGATACGGTAATTACCGAAGCCGATATTTTTAAGCGCTGTGGCATACAGGCCATTATTTTCCATGTAAGGCAGCAGTGTCTCTTTAAAAGGTTTTATCAGGGTATTACGTCCAACAGCCCCTAGGGCACCATCACCAAATAGTTTAATGAAGCCATTAAAGGAAAACTCCAAAATCCCCTCACGTACAAAGCCAGTTTCTATACTGATAACGCCACTGCTCACCCCATCGACCTCATGGTCGTAAACCGTGTACTTAACTTCATACAAGCCCTTTTCACTCGCTGAAAAGGTAAACTTGGTATTATTGACATCGCCCGGATTAACCAGACTGACATTGGCGTTATAGACCTGCACGCCAACAAGTTGCACCTTATCGCCTTCCCTGTCGTTAACGAGTGAGCCAACACCTGGAAAGTTTAAAATATCCAGAGTCAGAGAATCCTCAACAGGCGCTAATCGGCCATAGGTTTCATCTTTTGTTTCTGGCGCCGTATTACTGTTGCCGGATACATCGATATTGATGACGCCAGTAAACACCAGTTTATTGTCATCAATCACAGAATAGGTCACCGAAGTAAGACCTATCTCGATACCTTGGTAGCTAAAGTCCCCCGCTTGGGAGACGTCTGCTATGCCACTACCCACCACCACCGTTGATGCTTCAAAGCTTGGGTTTGTCATGGGTAAAAACTCTGTGGCGAGTTCGTCTTGAATATTAAAACTAAGCGTATCCCCCAGCGTAAGAGGTTTATTGAGATCAGGCAGTACGCCGCCTGCTGGCAGATCTAACTCTAGTTCTGCTGCAATTTGTTCTGCGCTTTGGCTGGTAAACAAAATAGAGGCTAATGCCGAAGCTTGGTCGGTGCCATCAGACACCGTATAGCGGTAATCACAGCTCAATGAGCGATTTGGCCTGACAGAGAAAGATAAGCCGGACTTGTCTAGCTTAGCAGGTTCACAATCAGCGACATCGCCAAGCGCTTCAACCTTCAGCAGCGTCAACTCAGTGCTCAAACTTGTAGCAATGTAGTTTGACAAATTTAGCGTCACAGACTGACTCACGCCATCGGCAATGATTACAGCTTGGCGAAAGTCCATCGCACTGATTGTCGATTTAACCACGGGGGGAGGCGGTGGTGTTATGCCACCATCTTCACCATCAGAACTTCCACCGCAGGCACTTAATACTACTAGGGATAACAATATGGCTAGTTTAGAAAGTAATCGCATCGCAAACCTTAATATCTGTTCGTGTAACACGCTGCACCTCAGACTCTTGATGTGATTGCTATGCCGAATGATTGCTATGCCGAGTCATAGCAAGGCAATGAGCGATTGCTAACAACTAGCTTGCCCACTAAAATATACGGCTATCGTCTAAGCGATGATATTTTGGATTAACACAATAAGAGAAAAGCAAGGTGCGGTAATTTTGAGCAGATGCTAACAGCAAGGTGGGAGCTTCTACAGGGCACTTTAGAAAAACAAAATTTAACTATGCCTATAAAAGCTCAACAACAGAGTGCGGTTCCAATGGATTATCAGTGTTCGAATCAAGCTTGAGCATTCATAAAGTGTGCATGTTCTTTTAACCAAGAGATCACGCCATGATGGGACAGATAATCGTCTCGACTAATACCGATAAGCTTACGCATCCCTGCTAGGGGATTTTTTTCCTCATATTCGGCTAAGACCTCAAAACCGAAGCTAACATAAGGCTGCTCAGCATTCTTGTCTCGAACGATCATGAAGATCTCTTGAATATCTGGGTTCTCTAACAAGATCTTGAGTAGATGAAAAACCCCAAACTCCCACCAGCGATAATTAAACTTCATGATTGAGTGAAAGAAGATGATTTTGTCGCCACTAATGTCAGGCTCTCTAGGGGTATTATAGAAATCGACAAACTCATTAATTAGCGACTCTCTGTCATCGGCTTTATGTACAGAGAGCATGGCATGGGCATAGAGGTTATCGGGGCTTCCTTCGCAGGTTAGCATATGCAAGGCGCCCTGCTGTTGTAACTTTATGGCCCGCTCGCACCTTTCTTGAACATCACGCTCGGTTAAATTAAAAAACTTGGCGCTACTCTCACAGATCAACGCCAATTTACGCAGATCCGTTAGCGGCGTAGATGCTGTGTATTTATAAAAGCATGTATCCGTGACAGGATAATAGGAGGTTTGAATCAAGTCTTGTTGATCAAAAGCCAGTGCTTCGATGCGCCTAAGCTGATTAACTTTGGTTTTCGATAACTTGAGATCCAGCTCAATTAAATGACTTAATACATCATATTCAGCGAAGGTGAGCAGCTGGATAATTCGCAATGTTGATGGCATTGAGACGCCTCGCTCCCAGCGGCTATAAGTGATCAGGTCAAGATTAGCAAAAACCTTATGAAATAATGATAATTTTTCCACCATTTCTGCTTGGGTCAAGCCATATTCATTGCGAATTTTTAATAGTAGCGTGAATAATTCCATAAGTACGTGTAAACCAATATAAACTAACCAAAATCATTAACTGGCATAGTAGCAAAAATGTGCCATTAAATGAAAATCCTTAACTGCAAAAAAGCAAACACCACCTTATTGTGCGCACGCACAAAACATCAGTTATAAGCACAATAAAATTAGTGAACTTATCCAAAGAATTTATCTAGCAAGCACAGCATAATATTTCGGCCTGAAATACCTTGGTGCGCTGTCAGTCTCAGCGCTCCCTACTCGGCATAAATAAAACAAACCTTACATATAAAAATACCCAAACAGGGATCCCTATGAGCCTAGTACTGATCTTATTGGCCGTGATTGCGTTTATCGTCATAGCCACAGCTAAATTTAAGCTTCACCCGTTTCTAACCCTTATTCTTGCATCGTTTCTTGCCGCCTTTGCCTACGGCCTACCGAGCGCTGATATCGCTAAAACCATCACCTCAGGTTTCGGCGGGATCTTGGGCTACATTGGTCTAGTTATCGTATTAGGTACCATCATAGGTACTATCTTAGAAAAGAGCGGCGCGGCAATTACCATGGCAGATGTGGTCATTAAAGTACTCGGTAAGCGCTTTCCAACACTGACCATGTCGATTATCGGTTATATCGTATCGATCCCAGTATTTTGTGACTCAGGCTTTGTGATCTTAAATTCGCTTAAGCAGTCTATGGCTAACCGCATGAAGGTGTCGAGCGTGTCTATGAGCGTTGCACTCGCAACGGGTCTATATGCCACTCACACCTTTGTGCCACCAACACCAGGTCCAATCGCCGCTGCCGGTAACTTAGGTCTTGAGTCAAACCTTGGCTTAGTGATTTTTGTCGGTATTTTCGTTGCTGCAGTTGCTGCATTAGCCGGTACGCTTTGGGCAAACCGTTTCGCAAATACTCAGCCTGATGGCGAAGGTGCTGAAGAACTCCTAAGTCAAAAAGAAGATTTTGATAACCTGAAGCAAGCCTATGGTGAGCTCCCTAGCCCAACTCGTGCATTTGCACCGATTTTCGTGCCAATTCTACTTATCTGTTTGGGCTCTGTTGCCAACTTCCCATCGGCCCCAATCGGCGATGGCATGCTTTTCGACATATTGGCCTTCTTAGGTCAGCCCGTTAATGCCTTGATGATTGGTCTATTCCTGTCACTATCGCTATTGAAGGGCAATGATAAAATTAAAGAGTTTAGTGACCGTATTAGCCAAGGCTTAGTGGTTGCAGCACCGATTCTATTGATCACAGGTGCAGGCGGGGCATTTGGCGCCGTACTAAAAGCAACCGATATCGGTACCTTCCTAGGTGAGTCACTGTCAGCTCTTGGCATTGGCATCTTTATGCCATTTATTGTTGCTGCAGCGCTTAAGTCGGCTCAAGGCTCGTCAACAGTAGCACTAGTGGCAACTTCTGCGCTCGTTGCGCCTATGCTAGGTGATATCGGTCTTGCCAGTGATATGGGCCGCGTACTGACGGTTATGGCCATTGGTGCGGGTGCGATGACAGTATCTCATGCAAACGACAGCTTCTTCTGGGTAGTGACTCAGTTTAGCCGCATGAGTGTTAAGCAAGCTTACAAAGCCCAAACCATGGCAACGCTAATTCAAGGCGTGACAGCAATGGCTTTAGTTTATCTACTCAGCTTAGTGTTGCTATAAACACAAGCAGCTCTGAAATAGGCGAGCATAAAACTGCTCGCCTATTATCAACTAGTGTAATCAACGAAAATACTTGGTTACGCGTCAAAATGACCCCATACATATTAAGATTAGTCTGATTCAACTCGTTGAATTTAGTCTTATAGGAATACTGCATGAAAATTGTGATAGCCCCAGACTCTTTCAAAGAAAGCCTAAGCGCAATGGAAGTGGCTAACGAGATTGAACGTGGATTTCGCAGCGTACTGCCCAGCGCTGAATATATCAAAGTACCTGTTGCCGATGGCGGCGAAGGCACTGTGCAGTCAATGGTTGATGCCACAGACGGCACCATCATCACCCTCGATGTCACGGGCCCGTTAGGCGATAAAGTTGAAGCCTTTTATGGCATTTTAGGCGCAGGCTTTAAGGGAAAGAAAAAAACCGCCGTGATCGAAATGGCAGCAGCATCGGGGCTACATTTAGTTACTGAAGACAAGCGAAATCCACTTATTACTACCAGTTACGGCACAGGTGAGTTGATTGTCGATGCCCTCAATCGCGGTATTAAACATATCATCATCGGCCTTGGCGGCAGCGCCACTAATGATGGTGGTGCAGGTATGGCGCAGGCCATAGGTGCCCATCTGCTCAATAGCGCTGGCAAGGCACTCTCTCCTGGAGGAGTTGCTTTGGCGGAACTAGCCAGTATTGATTTAACTGACTTACACCCGCTTATTACAAAGTGTACTTTTGAAGTGGCCTGTGATGTGAATAATCCACTTTGTGGAGAAAAAGGTGCCTCGGCTATTTTTGGTCCACAAAAAGGCGCGACTCCAGAAATGGTGCTGCAGCTCGATACTGCTCTAGGCCATTACGCAGATATCATTGAACGCTCAGGCATAGCAGATAATCGTAACACTCCCGGCGCAGGGGCTGCTGGCGGTATGGGTTTAGGCGTGATGAGCTTTTTAAATGCCGAGCTAAAACCTGGCATAGATATCGTAATGCAAACCGTTAACTTGGCAGGTTTAAGTCAAGGCGCCGACCTCGTAATTACTGGTGAAGGCCGCCTCGACAGCCAGACTCTGCATGGTAAAACGCCTATGGGCGTCGCCGGTGTCGCTAAAGCCCAAGGGATAAAAGTGATTGCCATCGCTGGCTGCGTGAGCGATGACGCCAACATCTTACTGGAACATGGCATTGACGCGCTGTTCTCTATAACGCCAAGAGCTCTGCCCCTTGCCGAGGTCCTTAGCAGCGCTAAACATAACCTGTACAGCACGGCTAAAAACATCGCTGCACTGTACGCGTTATCGGCAGCTAAATAACCAGCGCATAACCACTAATGCTACTCACTTAAGCAAATGACTTAAACAAGTGACTCAGAGTTTGATAACTTCGAAAGATAAGACTGGACCACAGAGGACACGAAGAGCACGAAGAAAAGCCACCCTGAGCTTTTTCTTTTCTTCGTGTCCTTTGTTTCGTATCTTTAGCTTCATGTCCTTTGTGTAACAAACAAAGAGTGTAACAAACAAAGAGCGTAGCAAACGAAGTGAGCGCTTCGTGGTGCATAACTTTTAAAGCAATGAACCCAGTAACGTGTATCCATCCTAAATCCACCATTTTTCAGTAATCAAGCCTGCCACTTTATTTTTCTACTTGATGCGCTATAAAGCATAAAGTAAAGTGACCGTCCGTTTTGAGCATCCGTTTTGACCATCTGTTTCGATAGGCAGTTCAGTTAAGAAAACAGCGTGATTAGTAGAGAATTTTAGCCCCATGACAGCAAGAAAAGCCACCGCATCAGAAGAGGCGTTACTGCGAATTTTTACGGTTCCAGAAGCCCCAGACTCTACCCTCAGTGTGATTGAGCAAAACATCTCGCAAAACCTAATGGGTTTCTTGCAAGAAAGCGTGGTGGCTGTCGAGAAACCGCTTTCTGAAGTTGAACTGGACTTTCAACAGTACCATATTCCTGCTGCGCCGCAGTTTGTGTCTGATTATGCCGATAATATGATGCAAACATTAGTAGCCCACTCAGTGCACACCTCTGCGCCCAGTTTTATCGGTCATATGACCTCGGCTCTACCTTACTTTGTATTACCTCTGTCTAAGATGATGGTCGGGCTTAATCAAAACTTAGTAAAAATAGAGACCTCTAAAGCCTTTACGCCGTTAGAGCGCCAAGTGCTGGGGATGATGCATCATCTTATTTATAACCAAGATGAAACCTTTTACCAAAGCTGGATGCACAGCGCCAATGTCTCTTTGGGCGCATTTTGCTCTGGCGGCACAGTCGCTAATATCACCGCCTTGTGGACGGCTCGTAACCAACTGCTTAAGGCCGACGGTGACTTTAAAGGTATCGCCAAGCAAGGCCTACTCAAAGGCCTGCGTCACTATGGTTACGATGACTTAGCTATCTTGGTCTCTGAGCGCGGTCACTATTCGCTTGCTAAAACTGCAGACTTACTAGGTATTGGCCGAGAAAACATCATTCAGGTACCTACATCGGACGATAACAAGGTCGATGTGGTTAAGATGCGTGAAATAGCTGAGCAACTTGATAAAGACAACATTAAAGTCATGGCGATTGTTGGCGTTGCTGGTACCACTGAAACTGGCAATATTGATCCGCTAAATGCGCTTGCCGATCTAGCCGCTGAGCTAAACTGTCACTTCCATGTCGACGCTGCATGGGGCGGCGCCAGTCTATTATCGAATAAATACCGTCACTTGTTAGCCGGGATTGAGCGCGCCGATTCGGTCACCATCGATGCCCATAAGCAGATGTATGTCCCCATGGGCGCAGGTATGGTGATCTTTAAAGACCCAACCTTTGCTAACGCCATTAAACATCATGCCGAGTATATCCTACGTCAAGGCTCGAAAGACTTAGGCAGTCAGACCTTAGAGGGCTCTCGCCCAGGTATGGCAATGCTAGTACATGCTTGCCTTAAGGTGATAGGCCGCGAAGGTTATGAAATTTTGATTAATAACAGCCTAGAGAAGGCGCGTTATTTTGCAGACTTGATCACCGCTGAAGCCGACTTTGAGCTGGTGTCTAAACCTGAACTTTGTCTACTTACCTACCGTTATGTGCCACAATCGGTACAAATTGCCATGGCTAAAGCTCGTGAAATAGGTGATACAGCAACGCTTGCACAGTTCAATGGTTTGCTCGATGGTCTAACTAAGTTTGTACAAAAAACTCAGCGCGAGCAAGGCACCTCGTTTGTATCACGAACCCGAATTAATCCTGAAAGCCACCAGCTCATGGATCTCAAAGCCGTGGTATTTAGGGTGGTATTAGCCAACCCACTCACTAGCCATGACATTTTACAGCAAGTGTTAGCCGAGCAAGCCCAAATAGCCAAGAGTGAAACTCACTTCCTACCTCAGTTGCTCACTCTGGCGCAGAGCTAACAAGTAAAGTCATTTCCGACTCATTAACCTAAGATTGAGTCACTGACGCTTTCTAAAACGAAAAAAGCCCCAAAAGGGGCTTTAATCCGATAACAAAATATTACTGGTGCATCTTCTTAATTAGCGCTGCACGTTCGTCATAATCTACTTTATGACAACCAGAACAACTGTCTTTTGAAGTATTCCAAGGCTGAACATACTTGCCATCTTTTGAGAAGTTTTCAGGGCTAGACGCTGGGTGTTCCAAATTAATCCTAAAGAAGTGCTTGTTGTTAGGCATATGGCAGCTTTCGCACTTAGCCATAAAACTATGCACCTCAAGCTCAGGTGTGAACGGCTTATCATAGTGACAATCAACACATTGCTTCACCATGGCATTTTCATGGCCCGGCTGGTCATCATTGATCTTAGACTGATGTGGGTTATGACAAGTATGACACGCCATATCATGTTTCTTACCCGTCACTACGCCCGTATCGGCATCCATTCCTAATAGCGCATCAGCCGCCACTCGACCACCGAGATCATAAGGGATCGTACGACCACCTATGCTATCGCCACCAAAGTCCTTGTTATGCTCACTGATAAAGGTTGGGAACTTGCGATTAGTTTTCTTACTGTGACATTCAGAACAGGTAATAGCCTTACCGAACGCCATATCAGCTTGCTGTAAGTCTGAGGTGTAACGCCCCTTAGCAATGCGGTCAATATCATCTGCAGACTGAGTCACAATATGCTTGTTACCCGCGCCATGGCATGCTTCACACTGAATACCTGTATATTCAAACGTACCTTCGATACCGACTAAACCGTCTTGATGATTCGGGTTTAAAGGTGAATTTGGTGTGTGATCTTTCCAACCGGTCGTATGGCAGTGACCGCAATCGAATGAGTGTCCGTCTACTGGAAAATGTGCATTATTAGGAACGATATTATTTATCGTAAAATCTTCACCATTTTCAGGTAATTCTACCCGAACACCGTCGCCAGCAAGAATGTAACCGTTATTGTCAATAAACATAGCCGTACGATAGTAACCACCGATAACATAGCTCACTTCATCCCAACTATTCGGTGTACCCGCACTATTTTTCGCACCATGAAGCAACTCTACAGAACCTTTTAATGAGGTAAATGGGAACTCTGGCGCCTTGCCGTTCTCAATCTTGCTCAGCTTAAAGTTATGGCCTGTTTCTAAGAAGGTCGCTTTGTCTGTATGACAGCTTAAGCAAGTTTGTGTTCCCACAAAGTGCCCTGTCTCAGTGACTGCAGAGACTGTAATTGTCACTGTTGCGCTATCTGTTGCCCCTTCAGGGTCGGCAACAGTATAGTTAAATACCACTGTCCCTGGTTTCTCTGGTGTAAACAGCAGCTGGTTGTCTTGAATAACCCCTTTACCTGTACCTTCAGTTAACTCCACTAGACTTAGCGTTAGCGCATCACCATCAGGATCCATATCGTTAGCAATGGCATCAATCATTACTGGTGTGCCCACGATTGCGGTAGCTAGTGTTGGTTGAGCAACTGGCGGATTATTATCGCTTGTAGGTGGTGTCACGACATCATCATTGTCAGATCCACAGCCCAGCAATACGCTTATCATACTTGCGAGTAACACTTTTTTATATAAAGCGTTTAAGTTGTTCATCATGATATTCCCTGCAAAACTATCATTGCACTTTTATTTAAATTTTTATGTTTTTCCGAAAAAAACTATCACACCTTCTCGAAAGAAGAGTTTCACCCTCTTATAAAAAAGAGAAAAAATCTAACCTTCGAGTCATTACACTTTATTCAGGCTAAAAAAAATCATCACATCGAACTGAGGATATGAATAAGGGGCATTCAAAGTGGGTTTCGTTTAATTCAATTTTACCAAGTGGAAAATAGTCAATTAGCGACTATGGCGTAATGGCTTTTTCATCCCAAAAATGGTGTTTTTCGTACCGAGTAGAAACTATGTGAGCTTGGCAGGTATTTTCTCTTAGAGATTTAAAGTTTACTTTTCATTCTAATCAAGTGATTGAAAGATTAAATTTAAGATAACTAGTTAACAGACTTCGCTCTGAATTGAGAAGGCGTAAGTTGGGTATGACGCTTAAAAAACTTAACGAAATAGGTCACATCATCGAAACCCAATTCATAAGCAATCTCTTGAATTTTGGCGCTACCGATAGTTAATCTTCGTTTTATTTCAAGAATGGCGTGAGCATCAATTAACTGCTTAGCGGTTTGGCCGCTGGCTTGCTTGCAAAGTTGATTTAGTGATTTATAAGAGATATGCAGCATATCCCCATAGCCTGAAGCATCTCGGGTATGGGCAGCATGACTTTCAATTAGTAATAAAAACTGCTGAAAACGTAATGCTTGAGCTTCACTTAGATGCTGTACGTCGGTTTTCCGTTCAGCAGCTAAAGCTACCAAAAGCGACGAAAATAACAGCTGAACCAATAGCTGACAATCCGTTTCGCTCTCCTGAGCTTTATTGATCTCCAACAGCAGGTTATCACACGTTTTAATCAGCGATGAACTTAGTGCTAACAGCGGCTGTTGAGAACTAACCAGATGAGTTGGCGTGAAAAAAGGAATTCTAATATTGGCTAAAATTTTATTTAAGAAGTCTTCGGTAATATTGATCATTTTACCTTTTGCGCGACTCTTCAGATCAAAAGCGTGCACTTGATGTTTATTGACAAAAATAAAGCTCCCCTTTTTAAATGGATGATATTTAAAATCGACAAAATGCCCACCTTCACCCTCTGTAATATAAATAAAACAGAAATAATTGATCCGGTGAGCATGTGATGGACAAACTTTATACTTAGGTAATCTGCTATAAAAAAGCTCCAAATCTAATATTTCGACACCCGACTTTTTAATACTCGGGGCTCTAAATTCTACATTAGGAACACTCTTCATCGACGTTACACTTACCGTTAAAAAATCCAAAATTGATACATTGCGTGCTTAAGATTAAACATCAACAACTACTTTAGCGGACTATCTAATAATGAATCCAAAGAGGCAATAAACATGAGAACAAATCAATACCCAGCTCTCAATATTTAGTATAACTTCGATTGAAAATGGCTAAATTTAACACGCATGATTAACTATATGCCAACAATCGCTAAAGGCGAACGCTAGAAAGATAAAATGGAGAAAGACGCAAGGATGACCAACCTAAACAATGGATTAAACAATGAGCTAATGCTTGAGTTAACAAGCCTTGGCTATCAGGTGGAAGAGCAAGGTAATAAGCTTAAAGTAAAGCTTGGAGGATTAGCCTATCCCATCTATATAGACTACGACTTGTGTAAAAATCAATTCATTGTAAACACACGCGATATCATTAACTCTACCTTTTCAATTGCGTGGTTGTTTTTTGCACTCAACAATACTGGCTGGAAACTAGCGCTATTACTCTGCATCATGGTCATTGGTTTGTTAAACATAGTCCTTACCGAAATCAAGTCACAGCCATTAAAGCAACGTGTCTGCTTATTTAATAGAGACTCCTGCTATCAAAACAAGCACTCTAACTGATTGATTAACGCTATGAAGAGCCAAGCGTTCTAGGGGATTACCAGTTTCAGTTATTGGCTATCGACTATCCAGCGCAGGAAAAACTGTGTAGAAAAATGAGCAGGTTCAAGTGATTAGACAAGACATAACTCATCTGAAAAAATAGGGGAAACTTGATTAATTTTGGCGTGATACATGGCCATATCAGCTTCATTCAATATGTGGTCAACTGATACTGTATCTTTCGCGTCATAACGGCTAATACCAATACTCGAAGAGATAGCGAATATCTTATCTTCATAATGAATTGGTGCCTCGATCAGCAGCATAATGGAATGAGCAATTAGCTGCAATTTATCTCGACTATAATCGTCTGTTATGCTCACAATGAACTCATCGCCGCCTAAACGATAAACGCGACCGTATGCCTGAATACAATTTGCGATTCGCAAGGCTATAGTCTGTAAAGCTACATCACCTACTCGGTGACCATAATTATCATTAATGGCCTTAAAGCCATCAAGATCCAACATCATAAAAGTAAACCTTTCGTGTTTATTCTTCTCTACTTGCTGAATAAATTGATTAAACCTTACACGATTGGGGATCCCAGTTAATGGATCTGTTTGTAACTGCAACTCTACCGACTCTCTCGCTTCAATTAGTTCACTAATATCTAATCCTGAACATTCAATCTCATCTTGTATACGCTCAGAATAATTAATTTGGAAATGCTTTACAGCCCCTTTCACATTAATTGTGTATTCGAAACTATGACCACCTTTACGCTGCAATAGCTGAGTAATAAAGCGCTTTAACCTTGCTGCATACACACAGTTAATCGTTTCTACATCGCTGACTAATTGAGTAAATGTTTGGTTTGCTCTTATGATTTTGCATGTTTTTACATCAATAACGAATAAACAAACTTGAGTCAAATTATATGTTCTAGAGTAGCGCTCTTCGCTCTGCTTCAACTGATTGACAGAGTTCAGTAATCTGACGCGCATCATATCTAAAGATAAGAAGATAGCATTGATCTCTATAAATTTATTGTGTACCGGAGGTGGAACCTCAAACTCACCACTGGCGACCAAGCGTGTGAATTGGTGCACATCTTTAAAGGGCCTCTTAAAGATCGACAGTATTTTATGGCTAAAGAGAAATGAGATAAAACTCACTAAAACCACAAAAAATAGTGTCTTAGGTAATACAGTAGAATAAACATGGGACCTTAAAGCATCATTATCTTTATAGATCACTAACTGTCCCAGACTACTGCCTCTCGAGTCGAAAATAGGATAAGTCAGCAAGGTCAGCTTTTCCTCTTCAACGTTAGAGTTAATCACCTCTGCGAAGGTCATGGCATACAGTTCAGACTCCAGCTTTACCGCTCGAATATAATCTAAACGCGAGAGGTCATTAACGACTATCTCAGCTAAATTAAGGTCAAATTCCACCAGCGATTTTTCAGCGTTTATCAATTGCTGCAGTAAAACCTTGTCATACAAGCTACGCCATTCATTTCGCTCGGTAAGTAAACTCTTTGTGACATTAAAGCCACCAATCACCAACATCGGAACTAAGGTAAGCAAGATGTATAGGATGATGATATGAGAAGAGAGCTTTTTCATCTTCCTATCTCACATTGAGTTATGATTTCACGTGAAATGGCGTTGTTCTTCCCCTTTAACTGAATGATAAGATCGCTAATTAACTCTTTATCCTTTTTGCTTAAGCTCGGATTATCTTGGTTTACAGCGACATTAATAATTCCTTGCTTAATACCAAAGTGTTTTTCGTTGCTATTCCATATCCCATTTTTCAAGAGCATTAAAGCGGCAAAAATAGCCTTATCAGAACGTTTTTCAAAAGACGCAAGTAAGGTATTTGGATAGTCATGATTAAGATTAAAATCGATACCAAAACTGAAGTGACCTGGGCCTAGGTTTTTCATGGTATCCATAACCGCTTTACTCGCAAAGCCCGCCACAGGGAAAATAATGTCGACCTGTTCACTCACCATCTGCAGTGCCAAAGCTCTAGCCTTTTCTAAATCATCCCAAGACAATACACCGTTATTAATATACTGAGTCGATAAACGCGCATTGCTATTAGCCTTCTTTAAACCAAGCTCATAACCACAACGGAAGTTCTCTAAAACTGGAATGTCTATGGCTCCAATAAAACCCACATGATTGGTTCTAGTCTTTAACCCCGCTATAAAGCCAATCACGTAAGCGCCTTCTGCATGATTAAAGGTGAGACCTAAGATATTAGGAACATCGTATGCCACATCTAACGAAATAAACTTGGTTGCGGGATTCGCTTTCGCAACATTGCCGAAGGTCTCTATTGAATTAGAGTCTTGCACAACGATTGGACTAAAGCCTGCCACTGCGCCTTTTTCAATCTCTTCAAGATAAAGACTGTTATCACGCTTCAATCGCTTTTTAACGACAGGAATAGAAGACACCGCCTCAAACTCATTGATCCCCTGCTCTACCATATGCAGAAATGTCCCTTCTGAAACCTCTCCTTGAAAGAGTACTAAAGGTTTTATCTCTTCAGGTGTTGCCATCAATTGGGGGGAGTACGCTGCAGCCAAAAGCAATAGCCATGCTTTAATCATGAATAGTGTCAACTCTTCTATTGGCCAGAGAAGACCAATAAATTCAATACTTAGTTTATAGGGTAATGTTATTGATTATAAGGATAAAAGAGAGTTTGAAACATGCTTACGAATAGGAATTTGTGAGCTCAAACTAAAAATAGATCATCGCTCAATAAAAACGTGATCTATTTCTATACTATTGGACATTTTGGTGTATAAAAAAACCACACCACATCCACAATTAGTCACCATTAAACGCTCTAATTCATATTTGCACGTCGTAACCCTACAGCAACGCCACCACACAAAACAACACCCCATTAACCATGCAAAAAAAAACACCAAGTAGCATGTTCATCTTTGATTTTAAGTTAACGTCAACCTTTAGAATTTATTTATATATAACTCCCTGGTCAGCCTAAATACTTCTTAGATTAATAATTTTGAATTAATACCTACAACATCATAAAAGCTAGGCCGTAATCAACATACGCCGAACATTACCATTTCAAACACATCAAGATTGTAGGTAAATAGAAACTTAATAGTTGAGTATTAAGTCCCAACACATTCAATTGGCACATATTCAATTACTACATATTCAATTACTACATATTCAATTACTACATATTCAATTACTACATATTCAATTGCTACATATTCAATTGCTACATATTCAATTACTACATATTCAGATTCAAGTTAAAACACTTCAAAAGCAACCATTAACACTCATTTTACCCAACCAAGATCACAGTTAGCAAATAACAAAAATATTAATATTAAAGAGTAAGGGGCAATATGATAACTTTAAACAAATGCTAAATGCATTCAATTGAAACAATAAGGTTTAATGCACCCCATACGATGACATTAACTTTCATTACAACTTGAACCTGGAACACGAAAAACATCAAGCATTAGCACTCCAGTTTAAAGCCTGCACCTTTATTGCAATACTTTAATATTGACTAAACAATTTAGTTGGTTGGTGTAATTAAAGACCTAACAACTTTTAAAACAGCTAAAACAGATATAACAACTAACTGAACCTAACACTTAATATGAACTCAACATACAAAATTCTTCTGTATATATTGCTGCCCTCCTTAATGCTTGGCTGCCAATCAACCAAGACTCCTGACTGGTATAACCTGCCGATAAGCAATAATTCAGATTATATCACTGCTGTAGGAGAAGGTCGAAGCCTCGAACAAGCGAAAAAGTCAGCACTTAGCAACATAAATGCGGCTCTTTGGACTCAAGTAAATTCTTCCTTCTCGATGAATGACACTCATAGAAGCATTAATGATAAAAACTATTCCAATGCCTATGTAAATAACGCCATCAACACCAAAACAGCAAATATTGCGTTTAGTGGCGTGGAATACATCAATATCGCCAACAACGACACTCACTTCTATGCTCAAGCACAGATCAATAAATCGAATATCATTAGCCAACTCACCTCTGATTTAAGAAATATCAATCAGAAAGCAGAAGCACAAGTTGATAAATTGGCTTATCAGGATGCACTGCAATGGTGGTTAGTCAACAAGGATAGTGCTATCTATAACGACTATACACACGTAAGACTCGCTATTCTCAGCTCACTCTCACCAGCTCATGGTATTAATACACAGTCATTGGATAAATTAAATAGCCTTTCTGCAAGAGTTAAGTCCAACATATTGATCCATATTCAGACATCTAAAAGTGATAAGAAGATGGCCCAAATTATAGCAGACAAGCTATCTAATGAAGGAATTAAAACAACTATGCATAGCACCTCAACTGTTACGCATAATCTAAAACTCATTTCAGATTTACGACAAAGCATTATGGCAGAAGCATATATCTCTACCAAAATAACCGCTCTACAACTCAAAGATAGAAATAACAATATCATCAGTAGCAGCGAAATAATCTCTACTGGGAACTCTCTTTCAAATTATCAAATATCTAAAGAAGGGGCAGAGCGTCATTTCTCAACCCTCGTCGATGAGCGCGGACTCTGGCCCGCTCTGGGTTTAACATTATAATAATATAAAACAATGGAGTTAAAGATGCTTAATAAAACAGTGGTCGCTCTCAGTGTGTCTTTGTTATTAGGAGCATGTGCTTCTAGCCCTGAGAACGTCTGCCACCCGAATACTATGGTGAATATTGAAACCTCTGATGTTCCAACAATAAAAAGCGGTGATAAGCAATATATTGTATTACCAATTGATATTAATTTTGAAGAGTCTGCAGCTGACAAGTTGAAAGCTACTCTGATAAATCAACTTGAAACACAACTTATAAATTCCGGTGTTAAGGTTGTTGATCGCAATTTAGCCCGCAAACTCCAAACCGAAATAAAGCTCGCTGAACAAAGTGGACGCTATAACACCAAGGGCGTGCCTATTGCTGACTTTGCTATTATCACAGAAGTTACTAAGAGTGAACTCAGTAAATCTCATAATGAAACCCGCTACTATGAGAATAAAGATGGTGAGACAAAAAAAATTCCGGCTAGCTGTGACTACCGAGTCGAATTTGCAGCAATAACAAAAGTCGTATCACTACCAAATATGGCATTGATCAAGCGTATTGAGCTAAGGGGGAATGACTCTTTTAGCACAGAAACCACCAACTCAAGATGCCCTATTTCTGAAGCGCAATATTCTGGGTTAGCATTAGCATCTGCAATTGAGTCTATTGAGCATGATGGTGAGTTGAAAGAGTTACTTGCCCCGAGCGCACCAGTATTAGAATTGCGCCATTGCGATAGTGGTCCAATGGTAAAGATCGGCATGGGCTCAAAGACGAACATTCAACCTGACACTGAAGTTTCATTTGCTAATGCTATTAAAAACTCAGAGGGTGAAATAGAAACCTTTGCCGTTGGTGAAGGAGATGTAGTCGATATCCCAATGCATGGCATTAAGCCTGAATACTCTTGGGTTATGATCAATGAAGAAACCGCTTTAAAAATCAAGAAAGGTGATGAGGCGAGAATTGTTCCTAAGCGTTGTAGTAGTTATCTCGACCTTGAATGCCAAGCACGGGCTATAGGATTATAATCGTGAGAAAAACTTTATTAATAAGTGCCTTAACACTGACTTTAACGGCCTGTTCTTCTACTCAGACTGTTGAACAAGCGCAGCAATTTGCTGACTGTACCTTCCCCGATGCCCCAACTGCTGAAGCACCATCATGGATCTGTGACGTAATGCCTACAGATTTGGCCGCTGGCGGCATGGGTTACGCGAAAAAGAGCGCTGCAGGCATGAACGTAATGCGCAAGATTGCCATTAACGATGCCAGAGTACAGCTAGCCTCTCAGTTTCAAATTGATGTCAACAATATGTTCAAACAAGCCATCAATAGCACTGTTAATACCACTACACAGGAAGGTGCCAACGAAAATGTTGTTGAAACATTTGAAAATGTCACTAAAAACGTCGTCACGCGCTCTCTTTCAAATAGCAAAGTGATCGTCAGTCAGGTTAGCCCTAGCGGTGGTTTATATGTGTTAGTGGGTATGGATAAAGAAAGCTACCAAGCTAACGTCAACACTGTGATTGACACCGCCAATCAAGATGCCAGCTTGTGGAATAAGTTCAATAACGAGAAAGCCGCCGAAGATTTATCCAAGGCGTTAGAATCGCTTAAAGCAATATAAAACAAACTATTAGAGGCTATTTTGATAGCCTCTTTTTATACTTGGCATAATAGAGAAAACAATGAACTACTATTACAAGTCCCTCATCGCCTTTTCAATTACCTCAATTGTATTTTCAGCTAACGCCAATACTGAGAGTTCGTTCGCCGAATTAGAGCAGGCTAAAACCCGTATTAACCAACCATTTGAAGAGAAAGTTGCTGATTTTCATCAATACGTTAACCAGTATTTGGATGAGTATGAGGCATGGAGATCCCAGTATAATGAAGCTCTCGACAAACAGCGAACCGAGCTCATAGGTCAATGGGGAAGTGGTGAAGTCTCTGACCAAACAAAAAGTGTCGAATACACTGACAATAACACCGTTAAAAAGGTCATCGACTATGAAAATAACACCGCTACCATATCGGTATTACTTGATGCTGATGCTGTTACAGAGTCCACACGTACTATTGTACAACAGGGGCTGACCGTCGATGGTCAGGTTTTAAACCTCACGCAGGCCAGCATATCGCTTGTGCAAGTCAATTATTCACTGCAGCAGGAGAAACAAGAAAAGTCGTTTATTATTAAACAAATAGAGCTGCAAATGAAGGAGCTGGATATTCAAGCAGACAGATTGATTCAGTCTGAAACAGGTATTCCAGAATCATTTATTTTTGAAAGAGCCCATAAGCAAAAACAGATCTTGCTTGCCGAGGGCAAAGTCCGCCTTAAGCATATAACTGATCTATATGACAGCAAACGAGAAGAACTAGGAATTGAAACTGTTGCATTAATGCCCATGGTTTCTGACAGTAAACCAACAACTGCACTGCAGACCGAACAAACACAAGTATCCGATAAGCAAACAACCAAACAAGCAGAGTTGCGGAATAACGCCACAGACAAGCCAACGGTAACACTCGCAACCGAACAAGCACCAGTTGTCAATAAGCAAACAACCTCACAGGTAGAGCGACATGATAAAGCTTCTTTCAAAGAAGCTCAGGCCTTCGCTGAAATTGTGGTCCCAGCCGCAGTGATTAAGCCTGCAGCCCAGAAAAAAATCGTTTCTTACACAGTAAAACTACCTAATAAGAGCCTAAATCTGCGCGCCAACCAGTATCACCCTTTGGCCACTGCAGAAAGCAAGAAGTGGGGAATTGATGAGGCTGTAATTATGGCAATTATGCACAGTGAATCGAGTTTCAGGCCGGATGCTAAATCTCATGTGCCAGCCTTTGGCTTGATGCAGGTCGTTCCTGTAAGCGCAGGTCATGATGTTAACAAGCACATTCGCAACATCGATGCACCAATGAAGGCAGAAGAGTTATATGTACCACCATTAAATGTTGAAACTGGTGTCGCTTACCTCCATATATTAAACGACAAGTACCTCAAAGCTATTATTGATCCCCAAAGCCGCCTTTATTGCATGATTGCCGCCTACAATACTGGGGCAGGCAATGTAGCTAGAGCCTTCAACGAAAACCGTACGACTAACATCCGCAAGGCCGCAGAAGTGATTAACAAGATGCCACCGGATCAGGTTTATCAGCACCTGCTAAAACAATTACCGTACGATGAAACCAAAAATTACCTCAAAAAGGTGAATCAGCGAATCGCGCTTTACCAATAATATAAACAGAGATAAAACATATGTTTAAAATTATCCCTATGATGTTGATAGCAATTGGGGTCTATATAGGTATGCAATACGATGACGAAATCATCGATCTTTTCGGTCAGAATACTATCGATCAGATAGAAGAAGCCGTTGAAGATAGTAAAGACGATATATTAGACAAGCTAAAAGATATTAACGAGTAAAAATGAATAATAACGACAATACTACTGAGACTCAGGGAAAACTAGCAAGAATTATTGCCCTTGTGTCTTTGGTTGCTATCGCCTTAGGTGGTTTTAATGACACTACCGATGCACTGAAGAAAATCTATGATTTCTCATTATCCAAATTTACTGATATCCCTTCGCAAAGTAAGCTGGACAAGATTTATATCCGGGCGTCATCTGACATCCTCGAAGAAAATTTTGGTGCCCCCGTGTATATCAAACACACTTACAAAGGGGATGTGATCAAATACTATCGAGATGACCGATTCGTCCTGTCAGCCATTAGTAAAGATGGCGCTATCTCAGCCTATCTAGTGTTTCCAAAAGCAGGTTTCAGTGCTGACACTAAGGCTTCTGCCGGAGGTAGCGATCTACTGACAACCTCTTTTAGTCACCAAGAATCGGTAAATGATGTTCGCGCAACACTTTCGAAAACAATAACTTACTATATAGAAGAAAACACCAATGGCGACTTCAGTAACCTATACTCATCAGTCAGTGGTTATAGCGAGTTCAATAACACATTGGACGCAGGAAAAAGAGCGACTTTAGCCAAATTGGTCGATGATATGCTATTAGGTGAAAATATCGCACCGTCGGCCATAGCAGTGAGGGAACAATTTACGCCCAACTTTTATGGCTATAGCACCTTGGGGCTAGGCGCTTTGGAGGAAGCTATTTTAACCCAATCAGAATTCCGCCTCATCAATCCATAACCCTGTTAAACCAAACTGTAAATTGGGTCTCATGACAGGTAAAGGTCCAATTTACAGTTTTCCCTCAGTTATATGCTCGAATGATCTCAGTTTAGCTAGTCCCAAAAATCATCTAAGAGATATTCATACCAAATAGATACTATTTAGGTAGCGCCGCCTGATGCGCCTCGATAAAGCGCGCCATTTCAACCTCAGCTCTTTGTTGTGCACTTGCTAAGCTGTCATCCTTGCTCATCGATTCGACCACTTCGTAGTAACACTTAATTTTCGGTTCCGTACCCGATGGTCTTACTATCACTCGAGCACCGTTTTTAAGACGATAGATCAGCACGTCACTGGCAGGGAGCGCGATATCCTCTTGTGTGCCATCGGCACTGCCCTCAAAAAAGAAGCGTTTACCTAAACTGATATCATCGGTCGATAGCACTTTATGCCCTGCGATTTCCGTCGGTGGATTCGCACGCAGATAAGCACCGATATTCGGTGTTGTTGGCTTTAATGCAATACTCACTTGAGCATTGATGTGAAAACCATGTTCACGATAGATAGCTTCGAGACGATCCCAAATGGTTTGACCTTGACTGGCAAGTTCTGCGGTTAACTGAGCAAACGCCACCAAGGCCGATAAGCCATCTTTATCCCACACCATAGAGCCAACGGTGTAACCCAACGCCTCCTCATAGGCGAACAGGAAACGATTACTATCAGTCTCTTCACTCATACCCACGTTGGTTAACCATTTAAAGCCGGTCAGCGTGGTTCTGCATGTCGCATTTAAGCTTTGAGCAACCTTAGATAATAAGCTTGATGACACTATGGTGGTGCAGGTTAACCGCTGATTTTCACTGGCATGAGTCAGCAGATAGTGGCCAAATAACACCCCGACCTGATCGCCGGTGAGCATCTGATAATCTCCGCTGTCAGTACGAACGGCAACGGCAAAACGGTCGGCATCGGGATCATTTGCACAAGCCAGCATGGCGCCATGTTTTTTCGCCTCAGCCATGACCATATCCATAGCGCCCTTCTCTTCCGGGTTGGGGAAATTGACCGTTGGAAAGTCACCATCAGGCTGCGCCTGCTCGGCAACCGAATACACTTTTGTAAACCCCGCATCCTTTAATACATCAAGTGCCATCTGATTTCCCACACCATGCATGGCGGTATAGGCTAAGCTCACAGCTTCTGGTTGAGTATGATTCTGCAGCACTGGAGCCAGCTTCACACCTTGACGATATGCATCATAAAAATCCTCTTCCAGCATCACTAACTGACCCGAGGCTTTTGCTTGTGGCATCTCCAGTAATGGGATCACTTGGGTAGCAGCTTTATCGATACAGGCGGCAATACCACTGTCGTGGGGAGGAATGATCTGCGCGCCATTGCCCCAATAGACTTTATAGCCGTTATATTGTGGCGGGTTGTGACTTGCGGTGACAACAATCCCTGCTGCGGTACCTAAATGCAGCACACCAAAAGCCACCAGCGGCGTTGCAGCAACATTTGCTGTAAGGTAAACCTTTATTCCCATTGCCGTTAATACACTGGCTGCGTCATGGGCAAACTGTTTCGAGTCATGGCGACCATCATAACCAATCACCACGCCGCGGGTAGCCACATCGCTAATTTGTGCTTTTAGATACGCACCTAAGCCTGCAGATGTTTGCTGCACAACTAATCGATTCATTCGAGTCGGACCAGCGCCAACCACACCACGTAACCCTGCGGTACCAAATGCGAGTCGCCCCGCAAAACGCCCTTCAAGTTCAGCGCTATCACCGGAATTCAGCAGAGTTTGTAGCTGCTGTCGCATTAAAGGGTCTGGGTCGCTAGCCATCCAATGTTTGACTCTCAATGCTAATTGGGTATCCATAACTCGCTCCATTTACTGTCGATGAGGTAATGCCCGCTAAAGAATAAACAACCGATCGCAGCACATTACTAAGATTGAACCTGACTAAACACTTAAATTAAACATTAAGCCTAGCAGTTAGCTTGAACAAGACAATTTGCATTAAATTTTCATCACATTTTAACGTCATTGATCTGCGCTGATAAACATCAATAGGCCTATTCTGAATTAAGTTATCCATAACCATGAGCCAAACGTTCGCTAATCGTGTAAAATTACCAACTTGCTTAACAACATCTTGCTACGAAAATATAATCATGACCCCGTTGAAAATTGAAACTCATATCAAAGTGCATTCTAGTGATACCGATGCAGCAAGTCTGCTCGCAGAAGAAACGGGCTTATCCAAACAAGCTATCAAGCAAGCGATGCAAAAAGGGGCTGTTTGGCATGGCCATGGTAAGCAAACCAACCGACTTCGCCGCGCAAAAAAAGCCTTAAAGGTTGGGGATGAACTACACCTTTACTACAACCAAGCCGTATTAGATGAAACGGTAACCGATGCAGAGCTGTTGTTCGATGAGGAGCAATATAGTGTCTGGTACAAGCCTTTTGGTATGCGTTGTCAGGGCTCGAAGTGGAGCGATCACACTACCATAAATCGCTTTATAGAAACTCAGCTAACCCCGCCACGTAATGCTTATATTATTCATCGACTCGACTTGGCGGCGACAGGCCTTATCGTACTGGGACACACTAAGAAGGTAACTGCTGCTATCGCCCAACTGTTTGAGACCCGTGCATTAGATAAGTTTTATCAGGTGATTGTTGAAGGTAAGTTTCCTGAAGGTCAGGTGACAATTAACACTGATGTCGATAATAAAAAAGCCTTATCCCATGCCCATATCCTGGAGTACAACAGCGAGCTTAACCAGTCGAAAGTACAAGTAAAAATTGAGTCTGGGCGCAAGCATCAAATTCGAATTCATATGGCTAGTCTTGGTCATCCGGTTATTGGTGATCGGCAACATGGCAATGGCAGCGATCTTACGCCTAATCTGCAGCTCACCTCCTGCCATTTAAGCTTTGTCTGCCCTGTTACCGGTGAAGATAAGGTGTTTGAACTACCGCAAAGCTACCGACCTGAGTTTCAAGTACGCTAATATCTACGAGTAAGCGATAAACAAAAGCCCACAAACGTGGGCTTCATATTATCCGTCTCAAGAGGCCACTGTTTTATACAAAAAAGATTTAATTATCTACTGGTTTGTCTTTAAGTCGTTTCTTACCAGAAAACATAGCAGAAACAATACCAGGCTGGTGCTTAAGCTCCGCAATAACCACACCAAGAATATGGATAAGAATCAGCAGCATTAATAGATAAGAACCATAGATATGCACCTTGCCCGCTAAACTCTTATAGGGCTTTAACTGGGCGACTTTTTCTTGGTTAACCCCTGTATCATCATAGGGTTTTAGCGTGACAGCTTCTACGCCATCGGCAGCAATATAGCTAGTGATTGTCGAGCCAAACGGCGGATAAAAGACATCGGTTCCTGCTCTGAATAATCCCGTTGCAGCTATCACAATTAGCAGCACAAATATCGCGCTAACAGCAAGCTTACCTAGTGGGTTATGTCCTAAATACTGTGGATTACCGCCAGACTTTAATGCTTGACTATAATCGCGAGCCGCACTAATACTGGGCAAAATATGAGAGAGTCTGGCAAAACCACTGCCTATAAAGCCCCATAACAAGCGCACAAACAGATTAATAACAAAAAGGTAGCCTATGACAATATGCACCTCTTTAAGTTTAATCTTAGCTGCTAAACCACTTATTCCAAGCTCAGCTTTAAACAGCATGATTAATCCAATAAACATTAACCCGGTGATCAAAATAACATTAACCCAGTGGAAAATACGCACAGGTTTATCCCACACTTGGTAAATGGTTACCGCTTCAGTATTACTTTGTTGCTTCTCACTCATCGACTCCCCCCCCCCCCGAAAATCTTGGTTTACCCACATATGCATAGCTTCAAACTAGTATTGTTATGATACGCCTTTAAACTGTTTTTTCAGTAAATTAAAGTTTATGCATATAAATGAAGAATAACAGACCCCATACATCATGACGCACTAATTTAGTAAATCGCCAGTAGCAATATTTTATCGTGATACTCTGTAACTAGCGCTTATTCAGCCTTAAAAATAACAGGGACATCATTAGCCGACCATAATGGAAATTTCGCCATCACCTTACTAAACATTAGGCTTTGCAAATAACCATTTAGCCAGTTTCTAACTTTTGGATATGGCGAGTTTAAATACCATTGACGCTCGACTCGAGCGAGTTGACGAATAAACGGGATAATAGCTAGATCCGCAAGACTTGGATTGTCAGAAAATAAATATCGATGTTGAAGCAACCTTTGTTCAAGCAGTTGCAAGTATTGCTCGCAGGCCTCACGGCACTCCTGCAGGCTTTCATCATGATAACGCTTTGCGCTGCGATAGATCTCTAGTGAACTTATAAACTCCTCGTCAAACAATTTTATAAGCCTCAACATCTGTTGCTGCTTATTGCTATTGTCGCTAATAAGGTAATTATCAGGATCGTGAGTGCCAAACGCCCAGCGCATTATCTCTAAGCTCTGCTCAAATACCTCACCATTAGGTAACACCAGAACTGGCACGGTCCCCTTCGGCGAAGCCGTTAAAAACTCGACAGGCTTGCTATCTAAGCACAACTCTCGTAACTGTACTGCTTGACCCGATTGGTAAATTGCCATTCTTGCCCGCATCGCATAGGGGCAATTTCGTAGAGAATAAAGCACGGGGTTGATTGATTCAGCACTCATGAAGACTATAGCCCTATCAACAAAGGTAAAAATTAAGTTTAAATCAATACCTACCGAGTAATCTGTCCAGTATTGGCTAACTTGTGTTTTACTGATGATAACCGTAGAGTGACTTCATAATAAGTATTAACGGCTAAATCACTTAGTTACGCTGATTTATTAGCCTACAGTGCAACATTTTAATAATAGTTAGAGAGAGGTATCGTGGATAAGCTCAATATCGCAGTGGAATTTTTGTTAGAGCATAAACTGTTATTAACGATATTAATCATTGTTCTTATTTCGATGATTAAGCGCTTAGTTATCTCTCAAATCCGCGGTGATGTGGCGTTTTTAACAGAAGTTCAGCGAAAATGGATGTCACGCACTAAGAACGGAACCTTTCTTTTAATCATAGTTATCCTGTTTATGCTATGGCAGACGGAGATCAGTAAATTTGCCCTATCCGTTACCGCTATCGCTATTGCGTTCGTTGTCGCATCGAAGGAGATTATTCTCTGCTTTACCGGCTCGATTCAACGAGCCAGCTCACGCTCATTTGTCATTGGCGACTGGATTGAAGTCGGCAAAATTTGTGGTGAAGTGATTGAACACAACTTAATGGCAACCGTTATTCAAGAGATTGATCTGCACCATGGTCAGTATCACTTCACCGGAAAAACCGCGACCCTACCTAACAGTATGTTCTTTAGCTATGCCGTTAAAAACCTTAACTTCATGAAGCGCTATGTCTACCATGACTTTCAAATTACTGTGGTTGAGTTTGTTAATCTATATCCACTGTTCCCTGAATTATATGAGAAGATTGAGGCTCACTGTGAAGAGTTCAGTGAAGTCGCCAAGCGCTATAACAGCGTGATAGAAAAACATGCTGGGGTGGATTTACCTGGAGCAGAACCGCATATCCACATTACCAGTGGCATCAACGGTGAGCAGTTTGTACACATCATGATTTTCTGCCCCACTGAACAGGCGATACACCTAGAGCAGCTTATTCGTGAAGACTTTATGATTGCCTACCATGAGGCGTTTGGTAAAGATAGATTGCTCTAAAAGCTATAATCCCTTGGAAAACGCAGCGGTGCTATGCTGCGTTTATTTCATATCAACAAATACTTATCAGCTTTATCAGTCCAACTTCACCCACAACTCTTGCTCTTTCAGTTCGCCATTTTCAGTGCGCTCTGTACGCCACTCTTTCCCGTCTATGACATAAGTAAAGGCGAAGGACTCTCCAGCTTTGACACCAAATGAGTTCAAATGCGGATATTCAATATAGTCGGCAGCGCTATATTGATAATAGCCCGTGGCAGCTGCCCAAAACTCAAGTTCAGGCTTTGCCTCTGAACCAATATTTTTCATTGTGGTGAAACTAAAATGATTAGCGGAGATCACCTTGATTGCGCTGAGCTTTAAGTCTGCGTATTCAACCCATTGGCCCTTACCATCTAGATACTTGCCGGAAATTAACTTCCAGCTACCAATGAATGGGTTCGCCTTCTCGGCAGCCTTCAAGGGAGTGCAAATCACAACAAACGCCACGAAAATCTGACTTAATAATACCAAAAATGACTTCATAACTCCTCCATGAACCTCAATGCTTTTTAATATCCACTCATATAGCAAATTAATCGTAAACTTCATCTATCCCATCAAGACTCACCCAGTCATAACACCGTGTTTGATAGACCGATACACGCATAGGTTCGCCCACAACCACTACAGAGAGTTGACCGCAGTTACAACTTGCTTTAGCCATAATATATCCTTATATCAGTCAGTTGATAAACAAATCTTATTTTTCCCATAAAAAAACAGCAAATATATTGCTGTTTTTTACGTCCATGAGTTGTGAGTATTAACCTAGTCAGCTTTATTGTAAAGACGCCTTAAGCTGCTCCATCCCTTCGTCAATACTGACTAAAGCCTGATACCCTAGATCCCGCTTAGCCGCGCTAATATCGAAATAATGGCTAGTGGAAAGCTGTCTGGCGACAAAGCGAGTCATGATAGGCTCATCTTTTTTACCCAGCAAAGCGTAAATAGACTCTAGTATACATCCGGCGGCGTAGGCAAGATTAGTCGGTACTCGCTTAGTCACTGGCGGCAAATTTTTACAAGCAAGAATGTTATTAAGCATGGTCGCCATCGTAATCGGTTCATCGTTACTCAAGTAATACGCCTTACCCGCGCAAGCAGCCTGATTAGCATTCTTATCTTCAACCTGTCCTTTACTCACTCCATTACTCAGTGTAAGTGCCGCCAAGATATGAGCATAGGCGGCATTACCCACATAGATGGTATCGACAAGCTTATCTTCACTTCCTACTAGCTTGAGCCTGCCCGCCTCGGCGCGCTCAAGCACTCGTGGCACAAGATGAGGATCATTTGGCCCCCAAATAAGATGTGGTCTTAACGCCGTGGTGCCCAACAGTTTGCCATTAGCTAGCATAGCGCCGTTAGCCGCTAGCATCATCTGCTCGGCAATCGCCTTTGACTCACCGTAATAATTAAGAAACTGCTCTGCATATGGCGCAGACTCGTCATTGCCCACTTCATCCACACCGGCAAAGGTGACGCTCGGTGTACTGGTATAAACTAGGCGCTCAATATTGCATGCCTTACAGGCCTCAATGATGTGACGAGCTCCATCGACATTGGGGGAGAAGTAACTCTTCTTGCTGCCCCAAACCCCGGCTTTCGATGCCACATGAAACACCAGATCACAGCCTTGCATAGCACCAAGCAACGCGCGTTCATCGGCAATATCCCCTTTAACCATTTCAACGCCCATGGCGCTCAATGCTGGGTAGTCACCGCGAGCAAAGCCTATGACCTCGATGCCAGCAGCGAGTAGTCGCTCACAGATAGCTTTACCTAAAAAGCCTCCTGCGCCGGTTACAAAGGCGCGAGTCACATCTTGCTTAAGTGCAAGCAGCGCGGCCTGCTCTTGGGGCAAGAAGTCGTCAAGCTTTGGTGTCTGCGTTGGTGGTTGACTCGTGTTAACCAATGACAAGATGCATTACTCCTTGATCTGCTTTTGTGCCCATACCGCTAACTTTTCACGGAAAATCTTCGCGTTGTGGCGGATATCGACAGGAAAATCTGGATGAATGAGGAAGCGCTCGATACCTTGAGTCTGCAGATGCTGCTCGGCAATCGCTCTTAGCTCACCGTAAAGTACAGCCGACAACGAACAGGCAACTGACTGCTTAAGCTCGATACAGATAAGTGGCGTGACTTTGCCCGCCACCATAACGCCCACCAAAGCACTACGCTTTACATCACTATGAGTATTAAAAATACGCTCACAAGGAATAGAGTAATAACGTTTAGCTGGGTTATTAGTTGCCGGCAAAACATCGGCGTCGACTCTATGAGCCTTGCGGCCGCACATCCACAGCAAACCGTCATTATCGAGATAACCTAAGTCGCCCATACGGTGGCGAATACTGTCACCATCTTGAATTTTTGCCACTTGGGTTGCGCTGTCTCGCTGATAATAGCTGCGGCTCACCATAGGACCTTTAACGACGATTTCACCGATTGAATCTACAGGCAAGCGCAAACAGTCATCCCAATGCTCAACAGGTTGTTCATCAATCTTAATGATGGCGATATCGACTCCATCGACTGCCTTACCGACACAAATTCCGCCGCCGTTATCTGTCGCAGCCGTGGTGTCAAACAGCGCCTGACTTCCTATTTTGCTAATAGGCAGAGATTCGGTCGCACCGTAGGAGTTAAGCACCTCTACGCCATGATTAAGCATCTGACTAAAGCGTTTAATCGATGAGATGGTCGCAGGCGCTCCGGCCGAGATCACCCGCCTGATGCTACTCAGCTTGTGTTGATTGGCTTCACCTGCCGCACCAAGACGCTCAATAAGCGCCGGATTGACGAACATATTACTGCACTGATATTTATCGATGGCGGCAAAGATAAAATCAGGATTGGCGGTAATGGGTTTACTGGCATCCATATCCGGCACGATAGATGCCATGCCTAGAGCTGGGCCAAACAGTGAAAACAGCGGGAAGGTTGCAAGGTCGCGCTCACCAGGCTCGATGGCGTAGTCATGTTTAAGCGCGGTAATTTGCGCCTCAAATATCTTATGGGAATAGACCACACCCTTTGGCGTACCAGTACTGCCGCTGGTAAACAAGATTGCCGCCATGGCATCATCATCGAGCCACTGCATCTTAAAAGGCTTAGTTGTTGCCGAAGGATTAGCTTTCAATAGGCTTTCTAAGCTTGCCGCGCCAGTCAATGCCTGAGCAAAACCGCTGCCCCCCACATTGATCAGATGTTTAACGCTAGACTTGCCCCAACCAAAAAGACGTCTGGCAATGTGCGCCTTGGGAATCCCGATAAAAGCGTCGGGTTTAGCCTCAATAAAACACTGTTTAAGGTTTTTTATCCCCATGCCTGGGTCAACCAAGATTGGAATGATACCAGCCTTAAACAGCGCGAAGGTTAGGCAGAAGAAATCAATGCTAGGCGTGACCATCAATACCGCCTTCATACCAGGCGTTAAGCCGTGGTTCACTAGCGCACTGGCAAGCTCGTCACTTTTGGCGTTAAGAGTTTGAAAGTCCATCTCTTGATAATGTAAGCCACCGACTGATTTGCCATTGGCTTGCTGCACGGCGACCGCCAGCGAGTGTGGAATCGTCTGGGCAGCACTAACTAAATGACGGCACAAATTTGCGCCGTCATTGTTTTGAATCAACTGACTTACCATGGAGTTTAGGCTACCGATTCAGTAGGAGTTTGTTTGTCGGTTTTTGCGATAAAGGCTTGAATATGGCCAATCACTTCATCACTGGCATCTTCCAAAATATAGTGACCACAATCGGCAAACTCGTGCACCTCGGCGTGGGGCATTCTCTGCTTCCACTCAGTTAAGAAGTGCTTATCGAAGACAAAATCTTGCAGACCCCAACAGATCACTGTCGGTACATCTTGGAATTTAGATAGGCTAGCGGCGATATCAGACACCAGCTCATAGTTGCGATCGCCAGGCTTTAACGGAATATCCTGTACAAAACGCAAAGTAGAAATTCGGTTCGCCCAAGAGTTAAATGGTGCAACGTAAGCTTCGCGAATATCTTTATGCATCGGCTTACGCTTAACACCGACATAAGATGCTGCCGATGAGAATGCATTAAAACCACGCACTAACAAGGTACCCAGCATGGTATTACGACAAATTGATAACGCCCATGGGAACGGTTTACTGACGGGTAGATGGAACGCGCCCGTATTAAGGATGACTAAGCGCTTTATGCGCTCAGGGTAACGCGCAGCATACCCCATACCTATCATGCCGCCCCAGTCGTGTACCACTAGGGTGATGTTTTCTTTCACATCTAAGTGCTCGAGTAAAGCTTCTAGATCATCGATACGGTTTTTAAGGGTATAGTCGTAGCCACTGTCATCGGGCTTATCTGATAAGCCACAACCAATGTGGTCAGGTACGATACACTGATGCTTGTCGCTTAAGGCACTAATAAGGTTACGGTAATAAAAAGACCAACTAGGGTTACCGTGAACCATGACCACAGGCTCACCTTGGCCTTCGTTCACATACTGTAGCTTGTTGCCATTTCTGTCTAAATAGTTGCGCTTAAATGGGTGCAGGGTGTCTAGCATGACGTTTCCTATCATTCTTATACTTTAAGGTGTAACTGAGTTAGCCGAGTCAATTAAAAAGCCTACGTGTTAAACGTAGGCTGGTTTCAATTACCACTTAAGGCCTAACATCATGCAGTTTAAACCACTGCCTATGCCTAAGAAGCTCACTTGGTCGCCACTCTTCAAGAAACCTTGATCGTGAGCCATTGCAGCGGTAACAGGCAAAGATACCGTGCCCATGTTGCCGAGTAGCTTATAGGTTGGGAATTCTTTCTCTTCAGGGATATTTAGCGCACTCAAGACATTACGACGGTTTGAAGCGCCAACCTGATGACAGATCACCTTATCGACTTGTTCAACCAGCCAATTACGCTGCTCAAGGAAGTGACTCCAAGTATGACGAGCAAGCTCAACGCCTTCTTTAAGTAATGCCACACCATTAGTGCGCATAAACTCGCGATAAAGCTGCGGCCCCGCCTCCTCTAAGCCCCACTGACACAAGTCGTAGTGCTCAGGTGCTGACAAGTGACTAGCCCCAAGAAGTTGATGATGACGGTTACCCTTGAGATCTAAACTGCCATCGGTAAGCAACACGGCTACAGCGCCTGAGCCACCAGTTAAGGTAGCCAGAGACTGGGCGTAATTTTGCATCGTTGGCTCAGCCAGCATCTTATCGATTGTGATGTCGACGATATGGCGAGCCGACTCACAAGAAACCACTAGGCCAGCTTTAATTTGACCAAGCTCGATACGATTCGCGATATCTAAAATGCCTGAAAGCACACCAAGACAAGCGTTGCTGATATCATAAATCGCAGTGTCTTTTGACACGCCAAGCTTGGCTGCAATACGACACGCCGTCGCGGGCTCGTGTTGATCACGACACACTCCGGTATAGACAACGGCGCCAAGATCGCTGATCTGTACGCCGGTTTCATCGATAGCCTTATGGGCTGCGGCTAAAGCGCCATCAGATAAGCGATGCCCTTTAGGCCACCAGCGTCTTTCATGGATCCCAGTTAAGGCTGCAAGCTGCCCCATCGGAATACGAAACTTTTGGTATAAAGGCGCTAACCGAGATTCTAGCTCCGAAGTCGACACAACTTCAGGCGCTAACTCGTAGGCCATACTATTAATAAAAACGCGGGAATATTTCATGAAACTGCTTTTAGTCGCTCACAAGATTGGCAAATTTACAGCCTATCGAGATAATTATTTATTATTAACCAGCCATTTGAGCAAGAAAAAGCGGATGATTCAATAAAAAACCTCATTACTGAGATGTTTTAATCCAATCGAACCTAGGCTTTACTCGTAAAATGGCGTCACTCTGGCGGCGGATTCAATCACAGCTAACTTAATTACAACTTAATAAACAATTTGTTACGACAAGATTAAATTAAGTATCGCTGTAAATTCTATTTAAATGCGTAAATTAACGCGTTTCGCGGCGTAATACTGTTTGAACAAAATTCACTCAAATTAACCTGGTAACCTTGCTCTTGAAGAAAGCAGACTCTGTCGAGTAATAACCACTGCTCAAGTAGCGCCCTGAAAAGATGGGCCACCAGATCGATTCGTCGAGTTAAGCGCTGACGCTGCTCGCCAGTAACTTGATAAGCTTGAAAATCGAGATCAGTTGCTAATCTTAACCCCTTCGACTCAGCCGCCCACAGGCAAAAGTCCTCAAACTCTCCATTTAACTGACTCTGCTTTACTGCTGGAACTGGCAGGTATTCATTGCATCCGCGTACCTTACGCTGCAACGCATCAAAACCTAAACGCCAAGCCATCTCCTGTAATCTATAGCCTTTGTGCTTATCATTGGCGATAACGCTTTGCTGCAAGGGAAGCTGCAAGTCGGCACGATTCAATGTAAGGGCACTGGCTTTGGCTATTTGTGATAACGGCTGGTACTGCTTAGCTTGAATTAAATGGTAACAACAAGGAGAGATCACCAATTGCTTAGTGCCCGCCTCGCTAGCATGTTGCAGCAACTTTACATGTAAGTCGCCACAAGCATGCAACGCAACCGCAAGCTGCTCAGTGTGTAACTGCTCACTTTGCCCAGCAAAAGCATCGGCGCAAATAAAGGTTTGCGGCAGCTGCCATTTAGCCGCAAACAGCTCGCCTGCTTCACATAGGCTTTGCTGCCACTCAAGACTCACCACCTCTCGATGATGCGCTTTGGCAATCAAGCGCCCCAAATGCCCTTTTCCAGCGCACCACTCCAGTACAGGAGTATTATCGCGAGGCAGTTTAGCAACAAAGGCATTAATCTGCTGCCATTTACGACCTTTAATGTGGGCGCAGAAATGGGGCTCATCCTCGGCACAGAGCAATGCTTTGGCATTATCAATTACCGATCCGCAAGACTTTACCCCAATGGCTGACTCCGCAAGCAACCCTAAAGGCCACTGAATACCCTTTGCATCTAAATCTGCTGTCAATGCTGGCAACAGTGCTTCATTGAGCTTCTGCTGACTGGCATCAATAGCGTCGAGAGAGTCATCACTTAGCAACCATACCGCCTCGGCCAAATTGGGAAAGCCCTCACTCCAAGGTAAGCATTCACACTCGAAGCTGCGACAACGCCATAGCGCTTGGCTTTGAGTTAGGAAGCTATCAATACGCTTAAGCTTTTTCGCGGGATCTTCTGCATTACAAGCGCTTATGCTTGGTTTCAGCCTAGATTTCTGCTTAAGTTTAGGATTAAGTTTCTGCATAGTTTGTTGAGTCAGTTCTTGTATTGGGGTTATTTTCATTGTCAATAATTGAAGCGTATACTGGCAGTAAGCACAGCCGTAAACAAAACGAGCACCATCATAGGTGCTCGTCATTTTAACATGTGAAGGCCAATATGCCTTTAGGCTTTTTGCTCTTGGCTAATATTAGTACTAGTACTGCTACTCGCTTGCTTCTTCAGCTGCATGCGCTTACCCAACCAAACACCAAGACCTAGCGGAGCAAAGAACACCACCACTAAGAAGAGTACAAAGTATAAAATCAGGCTCTTTAAGGTTTTAGTAATTTCTTGGAACACCACTTCAACCGTATGCTGAGATAACTGCTCTAAATCAACAGCAACAGCGGCACGCTCACGAGCGACCATAGTTTCAAGCGCCATACGCTCATTTTTTACCATCAGCTCTAGTGCCTGACGCTCAACCGACAACTGCTTTAGTTTATCATCAGTATCGACGCTAAGCTGCTCAAGTAGTGGGCTTAATTCACGGCGCATATCGACCGCTAAGGTCTGCATCATCTCAGGGCTTTGCGCCATTAGCTGCTGGAACTTAGCCGAGGTATCACTGATGCTCATTAAGGTGCGCTGAATTTCATCGGCGTTGATGTTTGAATGCAGGGCATACAGCTCGGCCTTCCAGCCTAAGATTTTAGGCATCTGCTCGGCTATCATCGCCATTCTATCAGAGATATCGCTCATCACTTCTGGCACTGTACCAAAAGTGGTAATGGCATCAAACTCACTGATTTGATGGAACTCTAGCCAATCGGTAAAGGCTGACTCACGGGCAAAAGCCATGTCTTTTATGGGGTGACTGGCAACATACTGCTTCACAAACTCTTGATTCTTCTTGAAGTTTTCAGCACCAAAATTCTTAATCGTGCGCTCAAATTGATCGCGCAATTTAATACTGGCATCCACGGCGACCTGTTGCTGTTCAGCGAATAGGTTCTTACCCGCTCCCGTCTCAAAGAACTGCGCCATCTGCTCGGTAAATACCCAAGTGTCTACCATCGCCGCCGTCGGTGAGGATTGGAAAATTGTATGTTGCAGGTTTTGCTCGGCATTAATTTTCCACATCAAGGTATTAGACTTAATCGGAATACTATCGGTATTGCGCTCAATAAGATCGGCAGAGCTCTCTACTTGACTATAAAAAACCGTACTGAAATCACGGCTAAATACCCGCATATTAAGCTGATCTTTTGGTAATGGCTCGATACCACTTTCCAACTTAATTTCTAACAGTGAACAGGCGCTTGTCAGTGTTGCCACAACAGCTAACAAACAAAAGCGAAACAGCGCTTTCATAATTCCTCCAGAAAACACACAATTCATTGAATATTTTGGTAAAACACACCTAATAAATAATTCTAACACTGCGAATCAACAATACCTATCGCTATGTCTACTATCCCCTATTAACAACTCTGATGAATGGAGCTTATAGGCTCTACCCATTTGTCGTTTAAATGAGTTTCACTTGTAAGCTAATTCTAGCTAACTTAAAATCTGCCGCAAATTCGAACAACAAATGTCATATCGAGCTTTATGAAGCAATCACCTTGTGTAGCCAAATGTGGCCTAAATGATGAAGATTATTGTATGGGCTGCTATCGCCATATCGATGAGATAGTCGGTTGGGGAAGTGCCAGCGATGAGCGAAAAGCGCAGATCTGGCAAAATCTGGCCGAACGAAAAGCATTGATGCAAGGCGGAGAAAACAGTGCCATTTTAAGTCGTGCTAAATGGTTAGAGGCTGAGAAAAGGTTGAAGCCTGCAGAGTCAGACGAAATCAGCTAGATAGTAAAAGAGCCGCTATATGCGGCTCTTTTACTATCTAGCGGTATTACTTTTTCAGCATACTCTTTAAATCCGCGAACGGATTATAAGTCGCTGCTTCCACTTTTGTTTCAGTGGTTGAACCGTATTGAATCAACTCTTCAAACTTTGAGTGTTCGTTGTCATGACAATAAAGACACAATAACTCCCAGTTAGAGCCATCTGATGGGTTATTATCGTGGTTATGATCACGATGATGTACCGTCAACTCTCTTAGGTTGGCATTGTTAAATTCACGAGTACAACGACCACAAACCCATGGATAGAGTTTAAGTGCCTGTTCGCGATAACCGACTTCACGCTTAGCCTTATATTCTCTAGCCTCAGCCAATACTCTATCTAACTTACTTTGCCCTTGATTGGTCGACATGCTCTTTCTCATTTAAAGTGTGTTACCTAGAGCCAATTGTACCACTGACTCTAGGAAAATTTCACCGCAATTTACTGACTAACATTTTGCCAATAATGACAGATTAACGTTTTCCCCATAACTTACTGACTAACATTTTACCAATAATGACAGATTAACGTTTTACCCATAACTTACTGACTAACATTTTGCCAATAATGACAGATTAACGTTTTACCCATAACTTACTGACTAACATTTTGCCAATAATGACAGATTAACGTTTTACCCATAACTTACTGACTAACATTTTGCCAATAATGACAGGTTAACGTTTTACCCATAACTTACTGACTAACATTTTACCAATAATGACAGATTAACGTTTTACCCATAACTTACTGACTAACATTTCGCCAATAATGACAAATTAACGTTTTACCAATACTTACTGACTAACGTTTTTGCCAGTCATGTCAGACTAAGCGTTAGTTTCACTGCTTAAATACTCTGAACTTGATAAATGCAGGTAATGTAAGTATTTCTCATACTGAGTCACTACATCTGCCAGGATCTGTTCTTGAGTAAAGCCCATCACGTCATAGTGTTGACCGCCGTGCTCAAGGAAGACTTCTACGCGGTAGTAGAAGTTATCACCATCATCATTGCTAACGTCACTGTCTAACGGATTAGAGATGGTATAGGCACGAATACGTAGGCCATACACGAAGTCATTATGCTCTTCACTATGGACCACAAAACGCACACGATTGTCGAAGTTTAAGATCTCCGCCGAAATCGAGCGACTTAGGAAGCTTTCACATACTTTTGATAATGCTGGCTGCGCCACCTTATCTAAGAAATCTTGGGCTTCTTGCTGGCTTGGGTGAGACAGCAATACGTCAATATGCGATTCCCAACTTACGTTGGTCTTAGTGAACTGCACGCTAGTATTGTGAGACTGAACACTGTTGATCTTCAACCAATCGTCTTTAAGCGCTTTGTATAGGCCAAAACACATCAATAGCATAACGATTAAGAAAGGTAGCGCACTGGCAATCGCCGCGGTTTGCAGGGCTTGTAAACCACCGGCTAGCAATAGAACCGATGCCACAACACCTTGCATTAAGGCCCAGAAAATACGCTGCCATACTGGTGCGTTATGATCGCCGCCCGATGTCAGGTTATCAATAACCAAAGAGCCTGAGTCGGATGATGTCACGAAGAAAGTAACAACTAAACAAAGTGCAATCGTCGACAGCAAGGTTGAGAACGGTAAATGCTCAAAAAACACGAACAGAGCAACCGAGACATCAGATGCTACAGCGTCAGACAGATAGGTTCCGCCATTTGAAATCACATCAATAGCGCTATTACCAAAGCCTGTCATCCACAGGAAGGTCAGCGCAGACGGTACAAACAAGACACCCACTAAGAATTCACGAATGGTACGACCACGAGAAACACGAGCAATAAAAGTACCGACAAATGGAGACCATGAGATCCACCAGCCCCAGTAAAGTAGCGTCCAACCACCAATCCAGTCATTCTTCTGCTCATAGGCATATAAGTTAAACGTCTTACCGACGATATCACTTAAATACGCACCGGTGTTTTGTACAAATGCTTGCAGTAGTTCAACCGTTGGACCAAATACAAGCACAAACAATAGCAATAATACCGCTAGCAGAAGGTTTAATTCACTTAAGCGCTTAACACCCTTGTCTAAGCCTGAGAACACTGACACAGTCGCAATTAGACAGACACCGATAATTAAGCAAACTTGTACCGTAGTGCTAACTGGCACACCTAACAGGTAGTTAAGGCCAGAGTTAAGCTGTAGTACACCAAAGCCGAGTGAAGTCGCTACACCGAACATGGTACCGAGTACCGCAAAAGTATCGACGGCATGACCAATTGGGCCGTAGATCTTATCGCCAATTAACGGGTATAAGGCACTTCTAGGCAGTAAAGGCAGTTTATGACGGTAGGAGAAGTACGCCAAACTTAATGCCACAACAGCATAGATAGCCCAAGCATGAACACCCCAATGGAAAAAGGTGATCTTCATGGCATCTTTTGCCGCTTGAATGGTCAATGGATCCGCATCTGGCGGAGACATGTAGTGCATCACAGGCTCTGCCACACCGAAGAACATCAAGCCGATACCCATACCGGCTGAAAACAGCATTGCGATCCAGCTTTTATAGGTGTAATCAGGCTCAGCATGATCAGGGCCTAACTTGATATCGCCAAAGCGGCTCACCATCACGAAGATGATAAAGATAAGAAATACCGCTACGCCCAAGATGTAGAGCCAGCCAGCTTTAAGCTCGAACCATGATTGAGCTGTTTTGAATACATCTTGTGACTGAGTGGGCCAAATGGCGCAAACTGCAACCATTAAGGTGATTAAAATGACTGAGGAGAAAAAAACAGGTGGATTAATACTCGATTTTATCGACATATAGTTACCGCGATTAATGAAGTACACGCACTAATTCTAGCTTTACGTGACAAGGCCGCCAGAGATAAAAGCGTATTAGCTAATATCAGAATACACTGGTGGGATTATTTTTTTGTTGTTAAACCCGTAAGTGATACTCACCTTAAGAATGTTTATAAAACCTAGAGGCTTATCTTGGATATAGATGAGGCTTTTGATTAATTAACATCTATTTACCAATTATGATAAATAAATACCTTATGTCGAGTAACCAAGGTCAACTAAAACATAAGCACTTACTTACCGTGAAAGGCACACAAATCACATTGAATAGCTAAACCCTAGAATGCCCTTTTAAAGGGTAGTTCAGCTATTAAATAGAATTTGATGTACGGGTTATAACAACACAATATTTACTTACACCATACATTATTTCCCGACTTAATGATTTCGTCTATAGCGCATAAACAGAAAAAGCAGCTTATCGCTGCTTTTTTGTATAAGTTAAGTCAACATTTAATGAGAAATGTGAACCTAATCCCACTGCTATTTTTTAACATTTAGCTTGGATTGAAAAACAAATGCTCAAAAACCTTAAAGATTGAGGTCTTTTTCCATCTCTTCATAAGAGATATGGCGCACATCTTTACCCTTAACATAATAGATAATGTACTCACAAATATTCTGACAACGGTCACCCACACGCTCTACGGCACGGGCAGCCCAAAGTACATCTAAGACTTCAGGAATTGAACGCGGATCCGCCATCATGTAGGTCATCAACTGACGAATTATGCCTTCATATTCTTTATCTAGTTTAGTGTCTTCTTTATGCAGCTCAAATGCCACATCGGCATCCATCCGTGCCAGTGCATCGAGGGTCAAGTGCAAAGTGCGGGTAGCATGACGTCCCATGTTTTCGATACTGACAAGCAGCGGTTGCTGATTCTTAGAGCGTTTATCCATTGCCGCTCTAGCAATCTTCACGCAGGCATCACCAATGCGTTCGAGATCGGTAATAGTTTTAGAAATGGCTAACACTAGACGCAAATCGCTAGCCGCTGGCTGGCGCTTAGCAATGATACGAGCACACTCTTCATCAATTGCCACTTCCATGCCATTTACCTTGTGATCGCCATCTATCACCTTTTGAGCAAGTTCGGCATCCAGAGCGCTTAACGCATCTAATGACTGCTCAAGTTGACGCTCAACCAAGCCACCCATTGCCAGCACACGATTGCGAATATCATCCAGCTCAGCGTTAAACTGACCCGAGATATGTTTGTTTAAATTCATGTTTTCCATTGCAGTCATTCCCTATCTCTATTAACCGTAACGGCCAGTAATGTAATCTTCGGTCTTCTTCTGCTTAGGCGTGGTAAATATGGTGTTAGTATCAGCATATTCAATGAGTTCGCCCATATACATAAATGCAGTTTGATCCGATACCCGCGCAGCCTGTTGCATGTTGTGCGTCACAATCACCACGGTATATTTAGATTTAAGATCGGTGATCAATTCTTCAATGGTCAAGGTTGAAATCGGATCCAGTGCCGATGTGGGCTCATCAAGCAGTAAGACCTCAGGCTCAATAGCAATGGCACGAGCAATCACTAGACGCTGCTGCTGACCACCCGACAAACCAAAGGCGTTGTCGTGTAACCTGTCTTTCACTTCATCCCAGATTGCAGCGCCGCGCAATGAGCGCTCAGCCGCATCATCGAGTTCACGGCGATTATTCACCCCTTGCAGACGCAACCCGTACACCACGTTCTCGTAGATTGATTTAGGGA
Source organism: Shewanella pealeana ATCC 700345 (assembly GCF_000018285.1). NCBI lineage: Bacteria > Pseudomonadati > Pseudomonadota > Gammaproteobacteria > Alteromonadales > Shewanellaceae > Shewanella > Shewanella pealeana. Next base: position 3,352,211 of record NC_009901.1, read on the forward strand.
ATGGATTCGGGCGCTGGAATACCATGCCGACATTACGACGAAGCGCTGCAACATCGACCCTCTTATCGTAAATATTCTGTCCATGTAACATGATCTCACCACCAATATGGCAGTTGTCGACCAAGTCATTCATGCGGTTGATGCAGCGCAGTAGCGTCGATTTACCACAACCACTCGGGCCGATGAATGCGGTCACCTTTTTCTTAGGGATCTTCATCGACACATCAAACAGTGCCTGCTTGTCACCATATTTAAGATCTAGGTTACGGATCTCTAGGGCTGTTTGTTCTGGTGTTAAGTTTTCTAGGTCTAGCATATCTGTCTTCATTACCGATTGATCTATTGAAATCATGTTCTTTCCTACTGCTTAGGATAATCGTCAATTAGTGCTCAAGCGAACGATATTTTTCGCGTAAGTGGTTTCGTACACCGATGGCGGTTAAATTAAGTGCCACAATTACCGAGACCAAAAGGAATGAAGTAGCGTATACCAATGGACGCGCTGCTTCTACGTTAGGGCTTTGGAACCCAACATCATAGATGTGGAAACCTAAGTGCATAAACTTACGTTCTAGATGCACAAATGGGAAATTCATGTCGATTGGCAGTGTCGGCGCAAGCTTAACCACACCTACCAACATTAAGGGGGCAACCTCACCCGCTGCACGGGCAACAGCCAAAATCAAACCCGTCATAATAGCAGGGCTCGCCATAGGGATAATAATACGCCACAGCGTTTCAGCCTTAGTCGCGCCGAGTGCCAAGCTACCTTGGCGAACTGAGCTTGGAATACGGCTCAAACCTTCTTCCGTCGATACAATCACCACCGGCAAAGTTAAAATAGCCAGGGTCAGTGCTGACCAGATCACCCCAGGTGAGCCAAATGTCGGAGCGGGTAGCGCTTCAGGGTAGAACAACTGATCTAGCGTGCCACCAAACATATAGACAAAGAAACCTAAGCCAAATACGCCGTACACAATTGATGGTACACCAGCTAAGTTAATTACCGCGATGCGGATCATCTTAGTCACAGGGCCTTTTTTAGCGTATTCGTGTAAGTAGATAGCGGCGATAACACCAAATGGCGTCACGATAACCGCCATCAGCATCACCATAAATACGGTGCCGAAAATCGCAGGGAAGACACCACCCTCGGTGTTTGCTTCTCGCGGGTCATCACTGACAAATTTGCCCACACCAATAAACCAGTGGCCGATTCTCCCCATAAGGCCCAATCGGTTGGCGTAGGTCACATCTAAGATGGTATCTAGCTTAAGTGTCACTTCTTCGCCGCGCATATCGCGAATAACGACTGAATCTCTGCCCGCTTGTGTCTTAAGGGCGAAGAACTCTTTCTCTACAACAAGGTATTCGGCGTTGAGCTTGGCGCTGGCCGCTTCAATCTCTGCTTTGCGAGTCTCAGTTAACGCGTTATCCAGCTCATAACGACGTGACTTTAGGCGTAGATTCTCAAGCTCATAGTTAATCGAGCCAATCACTCCTTTTTGTATATCGAGCGCTTCATCGTTAAGCTCAACGGCGCGATTTATATGGGACTGAAAATCAGCCTCGATATCTTGTGAGGCTAAACGCTTGCCATCTTCGATAATCGCCACAGGGAAACCATAAAAATCACCATTTTTACTGCGCTCGATTACCGCAATGTTTTCAGGCTGTGAGCGAGATATGATATCTGTTGCCAAAATCCAGCGGAAATCTAGACCGACAAACTCACGGTTACCCGTCTTGATCAAATAACGTGTGATGTTCTCACCGACTTCTGTGTCGAACTTATGTCCAGCGGCAAGTAAACGCTCTGTTGGGACTTCTTCTTTATCGTAGATTTCACCAATAAGTGTGTAACGCTCGCCTTGCTGGTTCTTCATCTCCCACTGATAAATATCTGCAGGCCAGAAGTAACTCAGACCACGCCAGGCTATTAGTAGCAACAATCCAAGCACCGCGATCAAACACACGCTTACCGCGCCACTGGTCATCCAAATCCAAGGAGAACCAGACTTAAACCACTTACCCATTAGCTAAACCTCTTAAGGCTACTGCCGAAATAGCATTTAGTGAAATTGTATTAAACATCATTTTCTTATCATCCATAACAATGGGGTTAAAGTGAGCTGTAACGTTCACGTAGACGCTGTCTCACTACTTCCGCAATCGTGTTGAAGAAGAATGTAAAGATAAATAAAACAAAGGCCGCCAAGAACAACACCCGATAGTGGGAGCTACCAATGGCAGATTCTGGCATCTCTACCGCGATGTTTGCAGCAAGGGTTCTCATCCCCTCGAACACACTCCACTCCATAATCGCAGTGTTACCTGTCGCCATCAGCACAATCATGGTCTCACCGACAGCGCGCCCAAGCCCCATCATTACCGCAGAGAAAATACCTGGGCTTGCGGTAAGTAACACTACACGCGTCAGGGTCTGCCAGGTCGTTGCACCTAGTGCTAGACTACCGTTTGATAGGTGACGCGGTACAGAGAACACCGCATCTTCTGCGATAGAGAAAATCGTTGGGATAACCGCGAAGCCCATGGCAATCCCCACCACCAAGGCATTACGCTGATCAAAGGTGATCCCGAGCTCGTTAGTGATAAACATACGGGTATCACCATCGAATAGAGCCAGCTCAAGACTTGGGCTAATCGCAAATGAGAACCAACCGATAAAGATAATCACAGGCAAGAGTATCAGCTCTTGATAAGTCTCAGGCAGACGTTGCTTCCACTTGCCAGGCATCTTGTGCCAAGCAAACGCCGTACTTAAAATTGACACCGGAAGCAGTATCAATAAGGTGAGTATTCCAGGTAAATTATTTTCGATGAGAGGGGCTAACCAGAGGCCAGCTAAGAAGCCCAAGATAACCGTGGGTAAAGCCTCCATAATCTCAATGGTTGGCTTAACAATAGCGCGCACTTTCGGCGACATGAAGTAAGCGGTATACACGGCGCCAGCAATGGCTAACGGCGTAGCAAATAACATGGCGTACAAGGCGGCTTTCATTGTACCAAAAGCCAGCGGCATAAGGCTTAACTTAGCTTCGAAATCGTCAGAGCCCGAAGTAGACTGCCACACATACATAGGCTCAGGGTAACCTTCGTACCACACCTTCTCCCACATTGCGCTCCAAGATACTTCAGGGTGAGTATTGGATACGCTAAATAAGTTAAGCTTACCGTCGGCTTCAACGATTAGCGCATTTGAACGTGGACTAAAGCCAACTGTACCAGGGTTATTAAGATTGAAGTTCTCAGAGAATAGCTTTCTCTCACTGGTGGTATAAAGCAGGCTTAGGTCGCCATCTTCTGTAATGGTGACAAAGCTCTTACGATAAAACTCAGAGGCCACACTTTTAATGTCGCCCTTGCCTTTAAACTCTCGTATTTCTTGATATTGACGCCCTTGATCTCCATTCACCTGAAAATACTGCTGCACTAGGCCTGTGTCGTAACTCACCAGTAATGAGCTCGCCCCAGCCAATAGGGTCACATTCGATACTTTGGCGTTCGCGCGTCCTAATGACAGAACTTGACTCAGCTGCACCTCTTCTGCATCACGAATATCGTAGATGAACAGTTTATTATCAGAACTTAAAATCAACTGACGTTGATCTGGCGTCATTAACTGTTGTTGTACATTCACTGGTGAGTCAGGAATGGTACTGTTGTAAGACACCCACTCCACCTCTTCTGTCATCATATTCTCTTCACCTTCTTGGCGAGAGAGATGCCAGACTTTATCGTCGGTTTGATACACGAAACTCATTTTGTCGCTACTGTAATCAAACACTAAGTTGTTTAATGCCCGCCCTTGAGAGTCCACGGTTAACGGTTCATTACCGTTAGAGAAGCGAAGTCTTGGTGTGATCAAACGCTTATCGTCAGGATAAGTCACCCCAAATTCGACACCCGCAATAATCACCTGACCATTATTCAAGCCCAGAGCAAAACGTTGCTCACTCGGCACGGCTGTAGAGCTGCTTACCACATGAGTGCCCGCGGGCGTATTAATTTGCTCACTTCTTAATAGCTGAGAAGTATGCGTATCATAAAAATCAACCTTACCGAGTTGTGACACTCGATACATAATTTCATTTTGTTCGTCGCTACCGACCATTAATGCTGGTTTGTTGTCGTGATACTCAGCACTCACAACAGGCGAAACTTCTGCACTATCGAAGATTGGCTTTACCACATAAAGTAGATAAAAGAAGATCAGTAGCAGCGCGACAAATACCATGGTTCCACCTACGGTGACACCGATTTGGGCTGCTTTATCCTTGATTGCTCTGCGCGAAGTACCATTGTTTATCAATAGGTGTTTCGCAGCAGGTCCAGGCTGAGAGACCTGAGTTTCCATTAAGAACCTCGATTATTATAAAGCCAGTCAAATTTTAACTGGGATTGTATTAACGACTATGTTAACACTAGGGTTATAAACAACATCTACGCACGCGTATTTTAATGTTGAGCATTATATGACGCAAAAATGACACTAGTGTTACAGCGATGAACTAAAAGCAGAACGATTTAGCATCAAATTTTTACGGTAATAACTGGGACAAAACAGGTCTATCTATTTAAGATCTAGCAAGAATATACGCATTGGCATGATAAATAATGGAGTAATATCAAATGTTAAGATATCTAATTACCCTGCAAGCAAAGGATAGAGAAGGCTTAGTAGAACAAATAGCCCACGCAGTGAGTCGCCATGGGGGAAATTGGCTAGACTCTGAACTGCGCCATATTGATGGAATTTTTGCCGCGATATTACTGTTAGAGGTCCCCGCCGCTCACTGGGATGAACTTATTGAAAGTTTAGAGCTACTAGAGGGAATATCATTAACCTACGCCAAATCCACTAAACCTCAAGCTAAAAACAAACATGTTAGTTACTCATTAGTGGCATACGACAGACCCGGTCTAGTACATGAAATATCGAATAAAATTAGTGCACTTGGGATTAATATCGAACATATGAGCACCCGCTACGAAAGTGCCAGTCACACTGGTATTGCACTGTTTAGAGCCGATTTTAATGTCAGCATGAAAGACAGTCTCGATGAAGAAAGATTGACTCAGGCTCTTCACAGCATCGGGGATGATGTGGTGTTAGATAACCTGTCAGCTTAATTAGCATCGAGCCTGATTTATTGTTAAATCAGGCTCTCATATTGAGAGCTACCTCATCGGGAAAATAACGGCAGCTAATGAATGGTATTAGCTATCGAATACCACGGTACAGTTTCTGCCAGTTTCTTTTGCAAGATAGAGCGAACGATCGGCTTTATTGAGCAGAGCTTCAATGTTGTCAGTTTTTTGAGGCACCACTGATATAACACCAATACTTACTGTATAACGCATTGTTGAGTGACCGTACTGAATCGCTGTTAACCTAAGAGCCTGATGTAACCTTTCTGCAAGCGCATAAGCGGCCGAGGCAGACGTGTTTGGCAATAACAGAGCAAACTCCTCACCACCTAAACGACCCATTAAATCTGACGTTCGACAGTTAGCTCTTATCGTTGTAGAAAAGTGCCTTAGCACTGCATCACCAGCGCTATGTCCATAGCAATCATTTATCGCCTTAAATTTATCCAAATCCAATGCGATCACAGACAACATCCTCCCCTCTTGCTTAGCACGATGAATATATAATTCGGCATCACGGAAAAAAGCCCGCCGATTTAATAGTTCTGTCAAAGGATCTAGCGATGCCAACAGCCTCATCTCTTTTTCAAGAGAGTCAACTTTCATAAGCAAGCTTATTAGTGGCCAGGAAACTATAGGTGCAATAGTCAAGGGAATAAACGTGGCTAAAAAAAACGCAATGTTGTAAACGGCACCTGTCTGACGAAGAGAAAAAGCCAAAAAAGTGATGAAAACTGAGAAAGAAACCGACAGCGCGGTAATAAGGAGGACGACTTTTAGCCGTCCAAGGTTTTGAATTATATGTCTCATTCTTTGTACTAAATAACGCCTAGCTGATCGCAACGAAATCGGCATGGAGAAAGCCAAGGGGGCAGGATAATAACTCAGCTTGCGTTGCCGCGATATTTATATTTACATTTATTTCAATCACATATGATAACAACAAGCCTTAAACTTGACTCAGTAACACTTCATATCCCTTATTCTGATAACTCGCCGCACTTTTTCTCACTATAGTTTTTTACCACAAAGGGTTACCGCGCCTAAAAAAACTCTATCCCTAGTAGCCGAAACTCATACTAGATCTAGGCAACAAATTATATCGGCAGTGTTTTTAGCAAAGTCATATCCTGTTTACGGCAGCAATATCTGTTTAATTCTATTTCGCAACCAAATATGACTAGGATCTATCGAATTTGATTTATGCCACTGCATAATAACCGGCACAGGCTTGAGGCTAATTGGTGGTTCTATGATTTTAAGAGAGAGCTGCTCTTGGTAGTGTATAGCAAGCCTGAGTGGCACATGACAGAACAGCATTGTTTGGCTAACAATCAATATATTTGCCATAATAGAGCTAGCCTCATGGCTAATATTTCTTCGAACTTCAAGCTTATCTTCGAGAAACATCTCCAAAGCCAACTTACCGCTTCGACGTAAACTCAGCACGGATTGCGGCAACTCTTGATACTGCTCGAAGGTCAAGTTTTCATCGATTGTCGAGTTACTTTTTGCTGCAATCAAGACTATCCTATCTTCAAACAGTAGCTCACTTTCGATGCTACTATCTGCTAGCACGACACTATCGATAACCAAGTCTGTCATTCGGGTTCGTAAACTCGCAATAGCTTCTTCATCCGTGCTCGCCTGTTGCATCAAACTATAGGTCAAGCCATTGTTTTGCTCGCCTGCAAATGCAGACAGTAACTTAGCGTTATATTCTTCAGGGCCCATTAAGCTAAAGTGTGCCTTCGACACATGAGGATCAAACTGTCCAAAAGCGCTAATCACCGTCTCTATAGACAAAAGTTCAAACCGAACATTTTGGTATAAAGCCTTCGCAGCTGCAGTGGGTTGGATCTGCCCTCCTCCTCGAACAAAGAGCTCTTTCTCTAGCGATTTTTGTAAGCGTTTCATCGCAATACTCACCGCAGGCGGAGAGATACCCAGCGCTTCACTCGTCTTCACGTAGCTACCGGTTTCCATCACCTTAGAAAATACTTTAAGCAAATTGAGATCAAATTTATCGAATATCATTACAGCCCCGCAAGATAAACAGTGCTTATCTCTTAGATAAACTCTAGTCAATTTAGTTTATCTGACTACCAGTGTAAATTGGTGCTATGAATTTAATCTGTAAAAGGTTCTCTCTATGAAACTTAATCATATCTCCTTAGCAGTCATTTTATCTTTCGCTGTCTCAGCCTGTGGAAGTGACAGTAGAAGCGATAGCCCGCCGCAGATCGATAACTTACCGTCTCGCAGCGCCCCCGTCCCTGAAAAGCCACCAATTTTGCCCGACGATGGCTTGCCGATAGAGGACCCATGCACTAGCAACTGTGGCAGTGATACGCCACCACGCGATGAGGATACGCCAATAGTGCCAATTCCAGATGTGCCACTAATAGCAAACGTGAATATAGTGAGCCATGAGATCCATAAGCAAGTCGGCACCGTTGAAATGCACCACGTTGTGACGGGGAAAGCTGAGGATCAGTCACGGCTAGTCCCCTACCCAAGCGTTCGATACTACGTGACTCACAGTGAAGATGTAACGGTTCTGGATCTGCAACCGACTATCGGCTGGGTAAACATCTACACCATCTGGAACCACCCACAAGGGGAACGCAAATGCCGTTTAGATGTCTTCCCCGATAGCACGGTTAAATCCAGCTGTACCACAGATAACACCTGGTTTGGCAGTGTGGCTGCAGCAGTGAAGTATCACGATGGAGGCTTAACTTTGGATATGAACTTCTTCGATGGCAATCAAGGTGTCAATTACGCATGGCGTATTGCTGAGAACTCAAGCCAACAACCGCTGTATGAGCACAATACTTTCATGTACGTTGAACACAAGTAACACTTTAATTCAATGATGAGTGATGCTGTAAATAGCTAAAACTCGCTTTTGCGAGATTAGAAAAAGATCGTGATGTACTTTCACCAAGGTGAAAAGGGCTGAGGAGGCATAACTCCGCACCAGCAATACTGCTAGTGCGGATTAACTCAACAATAACAAATTGAGTCTTGATTGAACGAGTACTTCAACTATATCTCCAATAAATTAGAAGTTCAGTTAATCATTGATGTCTTGTATTTTACCAATTAGGCACCAAAGCACTCTTTCATTTTACGGTTGTGGACAGTCTGGACAGTCTGGGCAGAGCTTACAGCTAGCATCAGCCTCCATCGACTCTACATATTCTCCAAAAAATGTATCACCACTGGCTTTTACTGTATCGACAAAAGCTCTTACTAAACTACCTGAAACTCCGCCTTCAGGAAGCTCATCCAACCCAGGCATAGGCACATAACTTCCAGAGAAATCTTCACAGGCTCCTGGAGCAAGAGCGTCAACCGTATGGATAACCTCAGTCATATTATCGTGAGTTTCTTCAACGATAACATCCTTGATGAGCACTGAGGAGTCATTACAAACATCTCCTCCATAATTAACTTGGAGACCGTAATCACCATAACCATTTTGCACCACCACAGTCGAGCAGTCTTTTGTCACTTTCAGCTTGCCTGGGAATGTTTCGACGGGGCAATCAAAGTCTTTGATATCATTGGCAACGATACTCCCCCCTCCCTCAACTGCAGCTGTAGCCTCCGCGGTACCACTAATCCCATTGATGGTAGTTATAAAGTCATCATAGAATGTTTTTGACGCGCCAACAGCTAATGTATCCTCTAAGAATTCATCGCCTGCTGTCACATTTTTCGCGACTATATCAAATAATGCCAGCGAACCTGTGTTTTCCACCTTGAGCGAATACTCGTATTTAATTGCGTTACCCCCCGCTACTAGCTCACCTCCGTTACACATTAGGGTAACTTTCAATTCTGGTTTTCCTGGTATGTAGCAGAATGAAACATGACTGAGGCCATAATATTTATCACTGGCTCGCTCTGGCGCATGTAAATTAGCATCTGAGGTAGTAAACGAGCCATCATAGCTATAAAGGTTGCCCCCAGGGCCCCCTTTAACAAACACTCCCAGCATGATCACAGAGCTGTCTCCTTGATCCCACGAAAATGTCTTGGCACCTTGTTGAACATCGAGAGTCACTGACAATTCACCATCTCCATATATACCATCATAGACAGGCTCAACTTTTAGCTCTCTTAAATCTTCGTTATTAAAAAATTCGGAACAGGTTGGGTTTCCCACAAACTCTTGCGGTTGAAATCCTCCAGCAGAGGGTGATCCGGCATCTGAACGTACAACTTGAAGACTGATAACAGCACTGATAACCAGCAGTAAAGCCAATTGTTTAATAATTTTACTTCTTCCTACGTCAATGAGCATATTTTGGCAACATGACCTAGTAGAGTTGAAAAGTGTTAAGTTCATTAGGTTATCTCCTTGAAGTGATAATTAATGTCCTTACTCCGTAATAGCTAAAGGACATCATAGCTATCATGAAGCAACACTCAGGCCAACACGTAACCAGTTGTATATTTAGAACTTTCCACATAACCAATATTAAAAGGTGTTCAAGATAAACAGGCATCCTTTACACAGTGTCACTCTCTCTAAACAGTGCCCGACTCACTGTGACTACGACAGTGTTCAGGGGCACAACCTACTTCCGGCAGGGTAAACATCGGCGCCACCTTTTCCCCACAAAAGTTAATTGAAACTTGATTGGCTAACGTAAAGTCACTCTTATATAAAAATAATCTAATACAAGACGGTACATAAGAAAATCGACTCCTCGAAACTCACTTGCTTTTTGCCTATGCAAACTATAATTAGTCATCCAAAAAGTAGAAACACTGATGGAGACCGCATGCAATATCATTCAATGTTCAGCCCTAAACGCTCTATTCTTTGCATCAGCTGTATCTTACTCCTAAATTACCACAGTGCATTACAAGCAAAACCTAGCGATAAGTCAGATATAAAAATACGTGGTAAATCAATGAAATTATCCGAACAGCAAGTCTCAGCTCAACGAATGGCTAAAGAGGATTCTTTGCTCAAAGCCAGCTCAACGAACAAAAAAGAACCTAAAACAAGGACGGCTAAAAGTAACGGATTTATTGATGTGCTCACTCACTTTGATTACAACCATTGGTGGGCCAGTGATGGTTGGCACAATGGTTTTCCCTTTGTTAATCGTTGGCAGGCTGACGCCGTTAGCCACAGCGGTGACGGTGTGCAACTGACCTTAAGTAACCATGGTTCAGTAGAGGTGCCTGATTGGGTCTCAGGCGAGCTGCGCAGCCATGAATACCGAGGTTACGGCTGCTATGAAGTCAGCATGAAACCCGCCGCTCGATCGGGTGTTGTTAGCAGCTTCTTCCTGTTTGCCAGCCCTTATGATATCGCCCCAAATGGTAACGGCTTACACCATGAAATTGATATAGAATTTTTAGGTGACAACACTAACTTTATGCAAATTAACTTCTGGCGAAACGGTGAGCCAGATGAGGCACAAAATGCCCGACTCATCCCGCTACAGTTTGATGCCGCATTAGATTTTCACCGCTATGGGATCCGTTGGTCATCGAAAAAAATACAATGGTATGTCGATGGCTTATTAGTGCATGAAGTGAGCTCAAACGAGAGTGATTTCATTCCGAAAACCACCGAGTCAACATTAATGACCATAATGAATATCTGGGCCACAGATGAAGATATCGCCTCATGGGCGGGCGAGTTTGATCCCGAGTTAGGATCGAGTCAAAGCCATTATAAGGATTTTAGTTATCAACCATTAAAACAGTGCCAACTTTAAACTTTGCCAACAGTAAACAGTGATTGCGAGCAGTTTGCGCTCAAAATCACTGCCGGTAGTTAATACCAATCAGTATAAGTAGAGTTCTAATGGATTAGCTCAGTAATATTTATCATAACTTGATTATCAAAAGGATTTGAGATGTCTAAAAACGTTATCTTTCAACTAGGGACGAATAATTGGCAGCGTGAAGGAGTTTAGCCATCGGTAATCACATAATGAAGGTAAAAAATTTATTGAATATCGCATCTCCTATTGCTGTCAGCCTCTAGCCATATGCAATTCATAGCAATCGAAAAAACCATTCCTAAGCAGCTTTAACAATCTGTTAGACTAAGGCAAATTCTGATAGAAATAGAAATGTCATGCTTGGAACCTTAAGAAAAATGCGCAGCCACTTAGATGAGAATAATGTGGTTCAATACCAACTGCCTGTTGGCGAAGAGTTACTGGATCTTAATCCGCTAATTGGTAGTCAATTAACCCTTACCCATACTGGAAAAATACTCTGCTGTAACTGCGGCAAGAAAACCAAGAAGAGCTACTCACAGGGCCACTGCTACGTTTGTATGCAAAAATTGGCAAGCTGCGACATGTGTATTATGAAGCCAGAAACTTGCCATTACGCTGCGGGCACCTGCCGTGAGCCGTCTTGGGGAGAGGCTAATTGCTTCGTGCCACATTATGTCTACCTATCGAATACATCTGGCGTAAAGGTGGGTATTACGCGCCATACACAACTGCCGACACGCTGGATAGATCAGGGCGCGACTCAGGGCCTACCTATTTTTAAGGTAGAAACACGTTTAGTTTCAGGCTTGGTCGAAACAGCCCTGGCTAAAATGATCGCAGACAAGACGAATTGGCGCACTATGCTTAAAGGTAACGCCGATGAACTGGATCTTAAGCAGCAGGCTGAAACATTAATTCCGCATATTGCTGAACGCCTACAGGAGATCACCGCCGAACATGGCGAGTTTGCAGTATCTCAGCTTGATGAGCCGATTCAAGCCATCAACTACCCTGTGAGTGAGTTTCCGACCAAGATAAGCTCACATAACTTTGATAAAAACCCAGAAGTATCAGGCATTTTAAAAGGCATAAAAGGCCAATACTTGATCTTCGATACAGGGGTGATTAACGTGCGAAAATTTGGCTCTTACGAAGTAAGCGTTAACTACTAAACGATTTAATGATCTTAATGTATTAATTAAAAATGCCCTGCGGTTGCAGGGCATTTTTATTTGAACACTCTCGGCGACTTTAAGTGTCGATTTGAAGAACCTAAACCGCAGGAACTGACTGTAGCATAGTCGACAACAAACGCTCGAAACGTTGCTCCCTTTGCTCTAGAGTATTATCTGAATCCGTAAAACCTTGAGCTAATACTCGCCATACTGGTATAGGGTTATGGGGAGAAAACAGTGCCACTAATACCGATCCCTTTTCATATTCGTCATCGACACCTACGGTAGATAAGCCTGCAACTAAACCAGCTCTTTTTAAGATCTCTTTATCACTCATCTCAGACTCTAGTGCCAACCCAAAACCGACTAACACACTCGGCGCCTCGTGGGCACTGGCTAAATGATAGCCCTTTGCCTGCATCGCCTGAGTAATAGCGACTTGCATATGCTTGATCACCGCTTGATCGTCGACCTCATCACTAGCGTGAACAGCAAACATGGTCGGGTGCCAAGCAAAGGCTTTTGAGGATCGGCTCAGCATCGTAAGATCTCCAGTAGTCACCATAGTCGTTCGCGTCGCCGCCATCTCGGCTTCTGCACTATCTGTTGTACTGCAACCAGCCAACATTGATATCCCCACGACTATCATTGAGATACATTTCTTGATCATAGGCTTCCCCACCTCTTGTTATCGAATTGCAGCGTAACACTTTAAACATTAACCTAACCTGACTCATGAGCTGCTGTCGACAGTAAAAGCTAATTTAGTTAAGCTATTTTTTAACTCAAATAAAAAGCCGACTCATAAAGAGTCGGCTCATAAAGAGTCGGCTTTAGTCAGCTACTATTTTTTAATAGTCTTGTTACTTAATGTTAACCACCAAGCTTGCACCTTCGCTCGATGGCGCACCATCGGCACTGATGTAGTACCAACCTTCTGCTGGAGCTGAGATTGTTAGGCTTTCAACATTATCCGCATTTTCAGACTTAACTTCGAATGAGTCAGGACCAGCCCAAGTCTGGCTATTACCATATAGATTCACATTACCGCTACCATGACCACTTGCAACAGTAACCTCTTCAGTACCTGTAGGCACATAGAAGTAGTAGCTTGAGTGACCATCTTCGATACAGATAGCCTCGCCAAACTCAACGCCACCATAGCTATATGGAGATTGTGTTGCACATGCATCAGCAACTGCTACAGGAGTTGTGCCTGTATCGCCCTCCTCTGTTAGGCTAACCTTAAGGCTGACACCGTCAAAGTCTTGGTGTGCGAGTAGGCTCACATATACCCAACCACTATTAGCAATCACGCTTAGCGATTCTTCGTTACCATCGTTTTCAGATCTTGCATCAAAGTCCGATGGCTTAGCCCAGATATCTTGATTGAAGAACAGATCCACATCACCTTCACCGCCAGAGGTGCTGATATAAAGCGGCGTGTTATCTTCCTCTACATAGGTGTAGAAATAGTTAATATCTGTACCTTCAACACACTCAACTTTATCTTGAGTTAGCTTGCCATCTCTAATGGTTGCTACGCCGCAATGCTCGACAGGCTTATTTGGCTCATCAGTATCTGCATTATCACCGATGCCATCACCATCCGAATCTGCCCACTCAGTAGGATCTGTTGGGAATACATCACCGTTGTCACCCACGCCATCACCGTCGGTATCGACCGTTTCGCTAGCATCGGTTGGGAACGCATCTGCATTATCACCAACACCGTCACCATCAGTATCGCGGGTTTCACTCGGATCATGGGGGAAAGCGTCTTGGTCATCGGCTACGCCGTCACCATCTGAATCAATTGGATCAGTTATATCAATAGCAATTGACTCATCATTACTGGTCACTGAAGTCAACCAAGTGTTCCACTCGCTGTTATAGTTTTGACCAATAGTGTTATCGATATAAGCCAACCAACCATCGGCGTCACCACCACGTGCTAGCACTAATAATTCGTCAACATCACTTCTGTGGTTTTCAAATAGGAAACGCACCGCTAGATAACCCCAGCTATAAACGCGATCTGAACCACTGTTATAGGTATTCGCTAGGATTTCGCTGAGGCTATAGGCCTGAGAGCGCCCCATATCGACAGCACCGTCATTACGGTTCTGCTTAGATATGTACTCGGCTAGACCTTCTGACCACCAAACAGATTTACCCGTATCGATATCAAAGTAGTTAAACGCACCATATTGATTAAAGCGGCCATCTAGATAATGAACATATTCGTGCTTAAGGTTCCAAACTAAAATATCTTCAGTCCAGGTTGCTTCATGCGCAATAAAACGCGCCTGATTACCTTCTTGTGAAGGTGTCCCCTCTAGGTACATACCACCATTGTCAGTACTAATACCAAAAATCACACCGGCATACTGGGCATAGTCATCGTAGCTATCGAAAATATTAACTTCTAAGCTTTCATTCAAATCATCGGCAACTGGCTGGTAACCCGTTGCGAGTACATTATGGAACAGTGTTTCTTCTCCTCCCATAAGATCACAAGAGGCTTGTAGCTCATCATTAGTTAACTGCTGAGCACGAATATAGATGGTATCACTACAGTTGTAGTTGATAGGTAATGCCGTCTGTTCAAGCTCCTCTTCCCAGCCACATATCCCAAACTGTTCGCAATCACCTGGGTTATAATAATCTAGATAGCCTGCACCGTCAGCCCACTCAGCAGACATACGTTCAAACTTGCTCATGTAGAGCTCTACACCGTCATTTAGGCGTGTTTTTAAGCTTTGTGGTAGATCCCAATACGCTTGATACTCATAGAAGCGACCAAACTCATGAAAAGCATCTGTCGATTCATACTGGTAATCAGAGTTAATAATATAATCAGCAGTCGCAATATTCAGTAGCGCATCTATTAGCTCACCATGCTCCATGGCTAGCTTATTGTAATCCTCAGCCCAACTACCGTAATAAAGTGTAGTCAGTGCACTTGTCATCGCTGCGCGGTGGCGATTACTTGCTAAGAAGTCAGCATTAAACATCTGCAGGTAATCTGTAATTAAAGGCACGCTTTCAAGGATTCGATCGGCGCTCGACCATGAAGTGAAAAACTCCATTAAAGTGTCACCAGCAGAATGAGTGATCTCAAAAAGCTTAGGGTTCTTTGAATACTCAACTAACGCACCGTAAACGGCATCAGCGGCTAGGGTATCACTATAAGTTAGGTCGTCGTTATAGAACTCAATGTAAAATGCACCGCGTAAGAAGTAGAACAAGTTACGCATTTCATAACCTGTGCTGCTGTCGTAAGTCGCTGCCATAGAGGCCGCTTGATTAGCAACCGAAACCACATTTTCAGTCTGGTAAGCTGCAACAGATACTGCATCGTTACGTGAATAAAGCGCAGAGATACAAGAAATATCGGCTTCTCTCACATAATTAAATAACTCTTGGCCACTTAATGCTGCAAGCTCACTACTACATACCTCTGCTTCAGATTCAGCTGCAGGACCTACGGAACCAACAGCCCCCATTGGTCCTTCAACTTTCTGTTCTTTACTCTTATCGATATTCTGACGTTGAGTCTTTTCAGCATTTTTTTGCTTACCAGGCACATTAGCGCCCTTTTCAAAGCGACTTTTCAGATCTTTTCCGTGAGCGGCTTTAGATGAAGCCTTTTCAGTTGGTGCGACTTCAGATGTTGCTAACGCAGCGCTAGGAAACAGAATAGCTGAACAAGCCAAGGCTAAAGCATGAACTTTAAACTGACCCTTTTTAGCTTGTGATTTAGATGATTTGATTGACATGTTTGACTCCAATTATTCGCGGCTATGTCGTTAAACCACCTAATACAGGAAAGTGATAATCGGACTGATATCGGGTTTGCTTGCCGCGCTTGTTGTTGCGATATTTTTATATTTGTTAATCTTTCGTTAAAAAGATGATCCAATTTATAATTTATACAATATCCACATGCAAGCAAAAATAATCACTCAGACTTTGGTAAATATGCACATAGGCAGTGATTTAATGAATGAACATTCAAGTGTCAAAAATCTTACTCAAGTTAAACAGTTACAATCACGATTTTGATCGCTATAACAAGAATATAAGTAGGCGCCGAAGGGTTTATCAGGTAGTGCTAAACAAGCTAACGTCATTATGTTTCCCCGATTTACTCGGCATTTATAAATTAATTAAATTCACACCAGAACAAGGCATTGCTGCCAAAGCAGTCGTGTTCTCGGTTACAATTGCAGATAAAGAGCTAGCCCCCGACTAGTGGTGATTTTTATTGTTGTGGGACTAAGTTATTTCGTTATCGTCAAAAATTAATCTAATGCTACTCAAGTAAGAATGAAAGGCGCTAATAACTTATTAAAAGTGATTAAAAATTCAATATTAATTCCATATCAAACATGTATAACAAAAAGAAATAACATATTTAAAATCAGTTATGAGGAGAATCACAAAAAATAGACTTTTACGTCTGTAGCCCGATCACGCTACCATAGGCCCTTCTCATTATTTAGCCCTTTTCAACCAACTGGTTTAGGGCATGCTATAGACTGATTGGTATTGACCCGGGTTATGGAACTTATTCTAACAATTGCTCTTTTCGCATTTTCATCAGGGATCACTCCTGGCCCCAATAACATCATGTTGATGTCTTCTGGGGTTAACTTCGGTGTTAAGCGCAGCCTGCCTCATCTATTTGGGATCTGCATCGGATTTCCTGCAATGGTGTTAGCCATAGGTTTAGGGTTAAGTGCGGTATTTCAGAGCTTTCCTGTACTGCATAGCATCATCAAATATGTCGGGATCACCTATTTGCTGTATTTAGCATGGCTAATAGCTAATAGCAGCGCCAAGATGAATGGCAAAGACACCCCCTCGCCACTCACCTTTATACAGGCTGCAGCATTTCAATGGGTTAACCCAAAAGCATGGGTCATGGGGATAGGTGCAGTTGCGGCTTTTACTAGCATGAGCCATACATTAGCGCCTCAAGTAGCCACCATCTCATTAGTCTTTTTTGTTGTTGCTCTGCCTAGCGCCTTTATCTGGCTAGGGTTTGGAGTGGCATTAAAACGAATATTAAAGAATCAAAAACAGCAAAAAATCTTTAATGTCACTATGGCACTCTTGCTTGTACTATCGATCCTACCTATGATCCGGCCATAACTTATCAAAGGTAGCATCTGATGACTCAGGTAATCATTCCCGAATTACAAGCATACGCGACAGAAACCGAAAACTGGGTAAAACAGGTGATAATGAAATATAACATCTGCCCTTTCGCGAGACGTGAAGTCGAGCGGGCCAGTATCAGATATGCCGTCATCGATGAATCTCGCATGCAAGATGTGTTACAGGCACTTATCGATGAGTGTGTTTATCTCGATGAGCACACAGATATTGAAACCACCTTGTTTATTCTGCCTAGAGGGTTTGAGGGTTTTTACCTCTATCTAGATTTAGTCGATATCGCCAATGATCTATTAATCGAGCAAGGCTACGAAGGTGAATATCAGCTAGCGAGCTTTCACCCTGACTATTGCTTTGAAGATGAGGCGCAAGACTCGGCGGCAAACTATACCAACCGCTCCCCTTATCCAACGCTGCACATTATTCGTGAAGCCAGTATGGAGTTGGCATTAGCCACTTACAATGAGCCAGAGACAATCCCTGAGCGCAACATTGCCTTTGCCGAGCGTAAAGGCAGTGAGTTCTTTGTGAATTTGCTTGCTCAGTGCAAGAAAAGCCAATAACCATCTTCAAAGGCTACCTCATGTTAACCGTAGCCAAACAATGATTTATTAAGATTTAGGACATAAGCTACATGGCTAAAAAGTATTACGTGGTATGGGCTGGTCGTGAGACCGGCATTTTTACGAGCTGGGATTACACCAAAAAGCAGGTCGACAAATTTCCTCAGGCCAAATATAAGTCTTTCCCAACCGAAGCTGAAGCCAAGGCTGCCTTTGCTAAGTCGCCGAGTTACGGCAGCGCGACAAGAAAACCTACATCAGGGCCAGCCAAAGCCAAAACAGCCGCTAAAGCCAGCCTAGATATCGATGTTAGTCGCTGTGATGTATCTATTTTTACCGATGGCGGCTGTGAGCCTAACCCAGGTAAAGCAGGCTCTGGAGTGGCGGTTTATCATAATGCCGTGCTTTCAGAACTTTATTACGGCCTTTATAACGCTAACGGCACCAATAACTCAGCCGAGCTAAACGCCTTACACCAGGCGCTATTGATTGCCGATAAGGCACTAAAACAAGGGCAAAGCGTACAGATCTTAAGTGACTCACAGTACTCAATCAACTGCATTACTAATTGGGCTTACGGCTGGAAAACCAAAGGCTGGAAGCGCAAGGTTGCTGGTGATATCAAAAACTTAGATATTATTCAGCAGTCTCATGCCTTGTATGATTCTCTAAAGGATAAACTTAACATTCAACACGTTGCCGCTCACGTTGGTATAGAAGGTAACGAATTGGCCGACCGCATGTCGATTTATGCTATCGACCAAAAAGACCCGGCGTTTTGTCGTTATCCAGACCCTATTGTACTGACTGATATTCTTAGCCTACGTGCCGGTTAGTATGTAGACATTAGTCGGTGTTTTATATTTATTAAGGCTAATTAATAGGTTTAAAGCATCGACTATGCGACAATCGCCGCCATGAAAATCTACGTTCACCTACATAAAGCCCCTATTCGCGTTCTCCGTATTGGAAAGCGTCGATTCTGGCTGCGCCTAAAACGCGATATGTTGGTATTAAAAGATGCGCTTTCTCAAGAAAAACAGGAGACTAAAGATATGTTAGTCACCTACAAGCGCTATACACGTAGACAAGCTTCGAAAGAAGAGCTAACACAAGCCAATAAGCAGTTTGCCGATCTATTAAAAGGCCTCGGGTTAGGCATGTTTGCCGTATTACCCTTTGCCCCAATCACAATCCCTATCGTAGTCAAACTCGGAAAAGTTGTCGGCGTCGATGTTCTGCCTAGCTCGTTTAATAACATGTCTGAACGTAAGGCCAATATCAGACGACTCTCCAGCGAGGCACGCCTGCAATCAAGCTCTGAACAGATAGAGTAATCATATTTCAGCTATATCTTAAAAGCGATAGCTCACAAATAACCAAGCTAGATCCTTGCTAAATTTCCGCCCTTGCCTTTCTCCTGAACGGTTTGCCTGATACTCTAAGTCCTAAGCTATCCTCATCTTTTAATAACAAAAAAGAGTCCTTACATGAGCAACCTTATTATCTCTGGTGCTTCTGGCATCCCTTTATCCATTTTCAATAGCGGGTCTTTCAACATCTGGCGTGAGCAACAAGCGCCACGCATTCAAAACTGGCTCAATACCACCCAATTTAAAGGCAAAGGCGCAAGTTTAATTCCTGGCGCAGAGGGTGAATTAGAGCAGGTCATTTTTGTCAGCGATAGCGAAGATTCATACTGGCTTTGCGGTGACTTAGTCAATCAACTTCCAGCAGGCCAATATGAGCTTAAAGGCGATGACCAGCTAATAAGAACGGCAGCATTTAGCTGGGGCTTAGGAGCATATCAGTTCGACCGTTATAAAAAGAGCGAGAAACAACATCCAGTGTTAATCGTGCCAACTCAGGCGCAGGCCGATGAAGCCAATAAGTTTATCCGCTCAGTGTCTTTGGTGCGTGATTTGGTAAACACTCCTGCTGCAGATATGATGCCGCAACACTTAGGTGACATCATGCTGGCCATGGCGCAAGAGTTTGGCGCAAGCATAAACCAAATTGTAGGCGATGAACTACTGGAACAAAACTACCCAACCATTCATATGGTCGGCCGCGCCAGTGAAAACCTGCCACGCTTAATCGATCTCACCTGGGGTGATGAATCGGCGCCAAAACTAACCTTAGTCGGCAAAGGGGTATGCTTTGATTCAGGGGGACTGGATCTAAAACCCGGCTCAGGCATGCGCTTAATGAAGAAAGATATGGGCGGCGCGGCTCATGTTATCGGCCTAGCTCAACTCATCATGGCCCATAACTTACCAGTACGATTACGCGTACTGGTACCTGCCGTTGAAAACGCAGTTTCGGCCAATGCCTTCAGACCCGGTGACGTGATCACCACTCGTAAAGGCATAACTGTTGAAATTGACAATACCGATGCTGAGGGTCGTTTAGTCTTGTGTGATGCATTAGCTGAAGCCAACAATGATAAACCAGAACTGGTTATTGATTTTGCCACGCTCACAGGCGCTATGCGCATTGCATTAGGTACCGAGCTTCCAGGTTTTTTCAGTAATGACGAAGAAGTCGCAGCGGGCTTTACCGCATCAGGCCTAAAGGTTGATGACCCTGTTTGGCGCATGCCACTACACAAGCCCTATATGGCGCTCACAGGCAGCGATATTGCCGATATTGCCAACTGCGCAACCACACCATTTGGTGGCGCAATTACCGCGGCTCTTTATTTAGAGGAATTTGTCGATAAAGATATCAGCTGGAGCCATTTCGATGTCATGGCCTACAATGTGCGTAAATTACCCGGCCGCCCAGTCGGCGGTGAAGCCTTCGGCATTCGTGCAGTATTTGATTATCTGCAAAATCGCTTTCATGCCTAATTAGTACTCTTCCATGAATAAGGTCCGTTTATACAGGCCTTATTCATGCTTTTTATCACTAAATATTCATCTGACTCTTTTTCACAGATACCCCATAAGTGAATAGCTCCCTCCGCACTGAGCATTTTTTGGCCACCAAGTCGCTATAAATATTAAAGTAGTTCCCTAAAACATCTGCCTTACATCACATTCCTAATCTATTAAACACTGTAGCTGCTGTGATTGAGTATTCAGTCACAATATTCACCTAAAAAGTCGATATTATTCAGCTCCTAAATCCAATGTCGGATTATAAACGAGAATAAAAAGTGAAAAAGCTTAAATTATCTATATTAATTGGTGCGTTACTTGGCGCACCTACGGTTGTAATGGCGGATGAATTCACACCTTCTGTTGATTTAGGTGGTGCAGTTAAAGTTAAGTACTTCGTTGATGATGGCAATGAAGCATCTAAGTCAAACGGCGGTACATTCGCATTTGACGCATTAGAGCTAGATATCGATAGTCAGATTAGCGAAAACTGGTCAGCCAGTGCTAAATACATCTTCAAAAACTCTTCAAGCAACCATTTCGTTAAATACGCTTATGCTGCGTACAATGGTGTTGAAGATTGGCAGTTCCAAGGTGGTGTGATCAGCAAGCCATTTGGTAACAAGAGCTTCATCTCTCACAACTGGTGGGAAAGTATCAACTACTACATGGGCTTTGAAGACGACTACGATCTAGGTGCTAAGGCAATTTATAGCAAAGGTAACTGGACTTCTGAAGTCGCTTTCTTCAAGAACAGCGAATACTCGGCATCTGACAGCCGTGGTTACGCAGCTGATGCGTACACAGGTACTGTAAATGGTACAGACTATAACAACGAAGAAACCAACACCTTTAACATTCGTCAGTCTTACGTGTTAGACTTTGACAAGCTAACAGTACAACTAGGTGCATCGTTAGAATACGGTCAGTTATATGATTCACTTCATGACGACCACGGTACTTCTACAGCTTACGCCGTGCATTTAGATGCACAGTACAGCGGTTACCAGCTACAACTGCAAATGGTTGACTACGACTACGACCAGTACGATAGTGAAGGTAAAAACGGCTTGTACGCTATGAAGATGGGCGAAGGCTTCTATGAAGTTGCCGCTAAAGGTCAAATCTTCGCCGCTAACATCGCTAAAGCAATGGCCTATGACTGGGGTACTGTAACTCTGTACAACGACTACAGCCATCTAACACCTGATACTGATATTAATGCTAACCTAAATGACTCTGTTATCAACACAACAGGTATGAGCATTGGTGTATCAGACTTCTACATCTTCATCGACCACATCTACGGTAAGAACGCTGTATGGATCGGTGGCCAGCAAGGTCTAGGTATCGAAAACCAAGATGATGATTTCTACTCTCTATTTAACATCAGCGTTGCTTACTATTTCTAATATTAGTTGCTAAACGACTTTGTTAACTGAGTCGCCTTGCCCTTAACTATTTTGGGTAAGTGATATACAAAGGCCTGCTTATGCAGGCCTTTTTTATTAAATTTATATTCTAATTTGGGGCTAATCCGCTACCCTTATAATTACCCACTTCATCAAATACCAATCTGCATAAGGTCACAAATATGCTGAGCTGCAGCCAACATGATTACATAGAGCTGGTGTGTATTTTTAATTACCCTATCAAACTCACTATGAAAAATGGTGACTCGATTAGCGGTAAGGCGCTGGATACATGCAGAAATACACAAAAACAGCACTGCATAAAACTTGTCTGCAAACAACAGAACTGTATAAAAGGGAGCCACAGCCAAAGCAGCCCTGAAACTCAGCTCTCGGATGAAGCCGAGCACCGACTAATCGTACTCGATGATATAGCCAGTATGCAGGTCTGTGTCGATAACCCCCACCTAGATCGCATAGAACTTGGTTAACCTCCAATATATAAAACTTTTGCCTTTCCCTAAATTCCCTGCTGCTCTATGCTGTTAGCAAATAAAACTAATTAATTTGGTTAGTTAGCTGACTAACTTGTCACGATTAGCATCAATCACTTTTGGCACTTAGCCAATTTTGATATGAATATTAATAATGACCAAATTACCTAACAACTGGATGTTAACTATGAAATTCGCCGTCATTCCGTTACTCGCAATCATCACCTTTTCAACTCATGCCTTTGCAGAACAAAGTTCAGCCGAAACTGCCTCAGAAGAGAGTGTGAAACAACTGATGTACAAGACTGGCGCTGGCGAGCTAGGGATTCAAGCCATGAACCAGATGCTTCCAGCATTGAAAAATATCATCCCAGATGCACCAGAGGCCTTTTGGAATGATTATATGGCAAAGTTTAACCCCGAAGCGCTAGTTGAACTGACCGTACCCATCTATCAAAAATATCTGACCGAGGAAGAAGTTCAAGCGCTTAATGCCTTCTATGATACGCCAGCGGGTAAGAAGCTTATCAAGGTACAACCTTTTATCATGCAAGAGTCGATGATGGCTGGCCAGCAATGGGGACAAGCTGTAGCCCAAGATGTGATGACTAAATACCAAATGCAGAACCAATAAATCAATTGGCTCTGCCCCCGAAAAAGAACCAAACAAAAAGAGCAGCTAAGCTGCTCTTTTTGTTGCTGGACTCGAATAACGCTTTAATCAACTGACAATCACAGACAAATTATAGGCTAATGAAAATACCAGCTAACGCGGCGCTCATTAAGTTTGCAAGAGTCGCGGCAAGTACCGCTTTTAAACCAAGGTTTGCCACTTCGCTGCGACGCTCTGGTGCCATCACACCGATACTGCCTAGCTGAATCGCAATCGAGCCTATGTTAGCAAAGCCACATAATGCGAAGGTGATGATCACCTGAGAGTGCATCGATAGTTGCTCTTTAACTTCGGTGAAATCCATAAAGGCCACGAACTCGTTAAGGATCAGCTTTTGACCGATAAAGCTTCCCGCCTGCATCATCTCGTTGGCTGGCACACCAATTAAAAATGCCACTGGTGCAAAAATGTAACCCAGCAAGCTTTGCATGGTCACGCCTTCAAGGTTAAACCAAGTGCCCACTTGCTCAAGACCCGCATTAAACATGGCAATCACACTGATAAAGGCTAATAACATGGTACCGATAGCCACAGCCACGCGCATACCATTCATCGCACCGGAGGCAAGTGCATCAACCACATTACTGTGTTCACTCTGACTCATATCGACGCTTTGCTGCGACTCAGGATAGCCTGTTTCAGGCACCAATAGCTTTGCCATCATCAAGCTACCTGGCGCCGCCATAAAGCTTGCCGCAATCAAGTATTTAAGCTCGACCCCCAGACCCGCATAACCACCTAACACACTGCCAGCCACCGACGCCATACCGCCCGTCATCACCGCAAATAGCTCTGAGCGAGTCATCTTAGGTAAGAATGGCTTAACTAGTAAAGGCGATTCGCCTTGGCTTAAGAAGATATTGCCCGTGGTCACCAATGATTCTGCACGGCTGATCCCTAGTAACTTTTGCAGTGCGCCCCCCATCACTTTAATCACCCACTGCATAATACCGAAGTAATACAACATAGAGATTAAGGCACTAATAAAGATAACTAGAGGAAGCACACGAATAGCGAACACAAAGCTGTTGGTGGCAAGGTCGCCAAACAGGAAGTTAATTCCCTCATCGGCAAAACTTAATACAGAGGCAACGCCCTGACTCACAGAGCCTAGAATGTTTTGGCCCATAGGCACATACAAAACTAAGGCAGCTAACGCAGCTTGCAAGGCAAACGCCCCAAGTACCGTGCGCCACTTAATCGCATGGCGATTTTCAGAAAAAATCCACCCACAGAGAACGAGAAAAGAAATTCCGACTAAACTGATCAACAACTGCATAATTTATCTCATTTTTTAAATATAAAATGTTTATATAGAAAGAGTTAAGTAGCAGGCGGTCGTAAATGTATAGAAGATGGGGAATGCTTTAATAAAAGCGACATTTGACGTCGACTAATGAGCGAAGAATATTCCAGCCATTTAGCGTCGAGCGATTTGAGTGTCCGGCCATTGATACAAGAATGAAGCACCTAAAAACTTACAAAAGCTTTGCCGGTCCAACTCCGTGGGTTGATCACTTATCCATGTAGCGGCATTAAGGTGGCATGAACAAGAGGTTCTAGCCGGAACGGAATTATACAAATGCCCGCTTACATTAAAAGACGTTAATCTAATTTAGTTACGAAATGTGCTGACAAAGCGATCACTCACACCAATAAGCGTGATCATGATCACGTAACCTAGCAACAGCCCACACCTAAAAGGTGTCTAAAGAGAACAAGTATACTTTAGGGTTTATATGACTTTTGTAGACAAAGTGACATTATGATGCCGAAACAGATCCCTTGGGTGATCATCGCTGTGCCACCATAGCTAAAAAAGGGCAATGGGCTGCCCATTACTGGCAGTATACCGCTCACCATCCCCATATTAATAAAGGCATATAAGAAGAAACTAAGTGCAAAAGTGGCACTGACTAAACGATTGAATGACGACTTACATTGATAAGCTAGCCAAATGACTCGTCCTGTAATAAACAAATAAAGCCCTACCAAGAGTAAGCATCCGATAAAACCCCACTGCTCAGCATAGGTTGAGAAAATAAAGTCAGTGTGACTTTCCGGGATGAATCCAAGTTGCCCCTGCGTTGCATTCGTCCAACCTTTTCCATGCATTCCCCCTGAACCAATTGCAATCAATGATTGAATAATTTGGTAACCCGCACCAAGGGGATCGGATTCTGGATCCAAAAATTGAGTCACACGTTTTTTCTGATAGGCCTCCATGACAAAAAACCACAACATAGGGATAGTAATCGCGACCCCACCGATAAACGAACCAATAATTTTCCAACTCATTCCGGCAAAGTACAAAACAAACAGCGCGTAGATAACTGTAAATATTGCACCATCCAGATCTGGCTGAATAAATATCAATCCCGCCGGAACAGAAGTAACAAGTAGACAGATGGTGATTTTTTTAATATCAGGTCGCCCACCTTCGGCTGCTAAAATCCATGCAACCATCAAGGGGATAGCAACCTTGACTAACTCCGACGGCTGGAATCGTATAGGACCAATAACCAACCAGCGTTGAGAGCCGTTAGTGCTATCACCAGCAAAAATGACTCCGAGCAGGAGAATGACTGCAGATGCATATAGATAAGGGGTAGCTCGTTTATAACTTAACGGTGGGATGACTGACATGACAACAATGCAGCTTATCGCCATAACAG
Source organism: Shewanella pealeana ATCC 700345 (assembly GCF_000018285.1). Taxonomy (NCBI): domain Bacteria; kingdom Pseudomonadati; phylum Pseudomonadota; class Gammaproteobacteria; order Alteromonadales; family Shewanellaceae; genus Shewanella; species Shewanella pealeana. Next base: position 3,378,203 of record NC_009901.1, read on the forward strand.
CTCGAACAAGGTGTCGCTCTAGAATAGATTCACTGAAACCGCTAGCACTCCATACCGTTAGGGAGCCAAGCAGAATCAACAACGAAATCGCGAGTAGTAAAGGGAAGTCAATTCGAGGTGTATATTTAAACATATCTATCTTCATTCAACATCAAGCTGAGTGGCAAGCAACCGGGGCTCATAATGGCGGAGAGTATAAACTGTTTTTTTATTATTAAAATCTGCTTGTTTAAGTTAATTTTCATCCAGATTTTACAGCTCTGCAGTTTAAGCTGCTATTTAGTGATCTAGTTGGTCTATTCAAGGTCCTGTTTAGTCTGCAAAGTCGCAGCGGGTTTAAGTATCAGAGGCGGGGCAGACTCCATTGAGTCGTATGATATTACCGGATGCAATGACATCCGGTAATTTTGTGAACATCAGTTATTTTTGAAGAGCCACTATTTTGAAGAGCCAGCAATAGCAACTATGTAACCCGTTAACTGATCGGTGACTCAAACCCTTCAGGCTTTAATGCCACTAACGAGCATTTGATCGACTGCAATATATTCTCTGCCGTGTTGCCAATAACAAAGCCAGGAATACCAGTCCTTGCCAAGGTTCCCATCACTAAAATATCGATCCCTTTCTCATTGACGAACTCTGGGATTTGAGCATCTGCAGCACCTTGCAGGTGGTGAATAATAATTTCACCGTCAACACCGGATTGTTCAATCAGACTATCTAATGCTTCGCGGTGGCGCATCCTTGAGGCTTCAAGTTCTGTTGTAAGCTCTTGCTGATCAATTTTAATCCACAGAGTATTTCTTAGGTAGCTTTCGAGTTGATACTCCCAGCAAGATAAAATATGTAAGCGATAGTCGCATCTGTTGGCAATATCACGTGCTAACTGCAACATTCTAAGTGAGAGTGCATTTTCTTCGAGGCTTGAACTAATAGGATCGATCGCGACTGCAACCTGTCGTTTGTCCAAGGGTTGATGAACTAAACGATTAAGCCAGACAGGACAAGGACATTTTCGTAGTAATGTCATATCGATTGCCTTGAACCCTTCACCAGTTTCGGCCAAAGGTTCGGCATCTTTGATCAACAAATCATGCTTATGCTTTAAGATGTTTTTAATGATATTTACCGCAGGTTTTTCACCGCTTAATACTTCCACAGGCAAGGGAACATCAACCTCCGCGATATGATTTTGCAGTCTGCTTTTATCTATTTGCTGATTGACTATTTGACGCAGGGCATTTTCATAGGTGTCTTGATATTGGGTGTTTATTTTGTGAGAGTTGATGACGTTAGCCGAGAGTGCTGGGCAAACAATCAAACCTTTCACCTGTGCATTATTGGCTTGAGACAGTCGCAGAGCCTGCCCGATTGAGTCACTGTCACTGGGTAATCCCTGACTCACCAATAATATATTCTTGAAACTTTTCATCTCTACCTCCGTAATAAGGAGTACGTTGAGGGCTGGCGTTAAGCTTTTAATTGAGTTTAACCTGTCACGCTTGTTTATTTCTTACCGACGAAAACACAGCTAAACGCAACAGATCCTTTCAAGTATCGTTCTACACCGGAAAATTTGCCAATAGGAGTGTGAAATGAGGCGTAGCTTGAGCGATATTGTCCAATCATTGGTTTGCACTCAGTGGTCGTCTAGCGTTCTACAGGATAATGTGAAGTTGTCAGCGTAGGCTTACCATATGAGCGACTTCGTCTGCGTGAAAGCTTGTTCTTACATCCAAAGTCCAAGGTACTAAGGCCTGAAAATAGTCTACAGTTCATAGAATTAAAGAGTTGATTTTTCATTTAACAAAAAAGGATTAGCAAGACTACTAACCCTTTTTGACTGTTCGTTGCGAGTTGTTCGCTACAAAATCAATTACTCGTAGTCAGACGCATAAGTTTCTTCGTAAGTATGCGAATAAAGCTCAAACAAGTTACCGAACGGATCTTCTAGATAAACCATTTTGGCCTGTTTATTATCATCTTCCGGATGATAACGCATAATATCCATACGCACTCTGCCGCCAAATTCCTTAGTACGTTTAATCACACCTTCAAAGTCGTCAGTTTGAAGACAGAAATGGAAAATACCAATACGAGAGAAATCGACTTCATGGCGTTCTTGACGATCAACCATTTCAAACAGTTCAACGCCAATCCCATCAGTTGTCACAAGGTGAGCAATATTGAAACCTTTAAAGCCTTCGCCGAAAACCGCAATACACATTCTCCCGATAGCCGTCTCACGCTCTTCAACAACTTGTGTGTTGCCCATCACCACTTTTAGGCCTAGAGCATTAGTATAAAACTCAACGGCTTTATGCATATCGCCGACCATGATACCTAGGTGATTCATCTTCATAATTTTTCTCCAACTTATAAGGTGTTATTGGTTACTCATTTCGATGGATTAAAGTATAGGGTCAGAAAATGAAAACATTAAATTATCATTAATTATACAAATGATAATCAAATTTTATAATTCGAGACTGTCGAGCCAACGCTATGGCTTAGTGCTGAACCGCCAACAATGAAAGAGTTTTGCGCATATATACTCCTACAGCACTCTATTAACTTTGTAGTCGCTGCTGACCTTTCAGGGCTAACTTGCGCTCAACTCTATGCTTACCACTTATTTGAACTGAGCAACCAGAAAAGATAATTGACAGATTTTCATCTTCAATTCAGTTATATACACTCACACACAAGGGGCTAAAATAGCTCACAGTTCACTGAGTCTTGAACATATTTGCTCATTCCATTACAATTATGACCCATTACACCAAACGACCTACGGGAAGATGCTATGAAGACCTACCTTTATACTCGGTACTCCCCCAAGAACAAATCCTATCAAGGCCAACTAACTGCGATGAGGTTGTTAGCCCCAGAGGCCGAGCACTTCCAAGACAAAGTACGTGGCGATACTCCTCCCATGGAACGAGCAGCGTTTAAGCAATTACTTAGCTCTGTTAAATCCAAAGATACGGTGATCATCTGGTGGTTGACTGATTTCGGTCATGATTTCAGCCAAACCTTACACACTATCACCCGCTTTTTGGATAAAGGAGTTAGATTGCAGACGTCCTGTGAACCACTGGTATTTGAAGCAGATTCGACTCAAAGCCATGGGTTACTGGCTCTCATATCGGGTTACGGAAAAGTACAAACCCAACATCGGCTATTGGCTGCAGAGCAAGGTAGAAATGCACTCAAACACGACTCTGAGCAATGGAAACAAAGATTCAGCGGTAGACCTGCAAATAAAGAGAAACATCAGCAAATCGCCACATTGTTACTTGAAGGGGAAACTCTACTAAGTGTTGCGGAGCAGTGTGGCGTCAGTATATCTACCGTAAAACGTGTCAAAGCCAAATTAGGTACATTTGACGATGAAGGCAGCTTGAGACGCAGAGGAAAAGCCGCCTCAACCTCGAATGATACTGAGTGAGCAGGATTGTGAGCAGAGTGATGAATTTTAAAGCCATCTTACTGGCCTGTTTAATTATCAGTGTCGGGCAATTGAGTATGGGATTAGTATTCCCATCACTGCCTTGGATAGCCAAAGATTTTTCGGTTTCCCATGAACAGGTTCAGATATTGGTCAGTATTTATTTACTAGGATTTGGTCCTTCACAGTTTTTCTACGGCCCTATTTCTGATGCGCTTGGACGCAAAAAAGTGTTGTTAATTGGCCTGATGATCGCCATGCTAGGTCTACTTATGATCATTTTTCTCAGCCATTCATTTACCGGTATGGTGCTAGGGCGCTTCCTTCAAGGATTAGGTACCGGATGTTGTGCTGTACTGGCTCGAGCCTCCACACGAGATAACTTCAGTGGTGCAGAACTGCCAGTTGCAATGTCCTACATAGCAATGGTCGCCTCGATAACACCTCTGTTCGCTCCAGTGCTTGGTGGCTTCATCAACTTCCACTTTGGTTGGACTATGGTGTTCATCTCTTTACTGGGTTACCTCACTCTCGTTTGGGCTGTTGCGGCATTACGATTCCAGGAAACTATCGACCATCCCTCTCCCCTTCCGTCTCCGAAGAAGGTGTTACTTCAGTATCGTGAGCTACTGAGTTCTCGTTACTTCATGAGCTTTGCCAGCATAGGTTGGCTAAATTTCAGTTTGATGATCACTACGATTTCGGTGATGCCATTTATCATGCAAAACCAAATTGGTATGACGTCTGATAAGTACGCGATGTGGGCGATAATCCCTGCATTAGGCATGTTAATCGGCGCCAGTATCTGTAATCGGATCCGTCCCTTAATCGGTAGTAAGAAACTCCTGCTATATACGCCAGTGTTGCACCTAGCCGCAGCGGTGTGGTTGTTCTTCTGCCCAGTCGAGCCTTTATACTTAATGTTGGGACAACTACTGATGATTCTAGGTAACAGTATCGCCTTACCTTGTGTTCAAGCCATGGTGATGCAGCCATACAAGAAACAAGCGGGAGCGGCGGCAGCGATGTCTGGAGGCGGACAGATGGTGGTTTCCTCAATAGTCAGTATGGTACTGATAAATTTAGGATTAAGCCAAGCCTGGCAGCTTTCTTTGATCATTGTCGTCTTTGCAATAATCACGCTCATTAATGTTATGCGTGGTTTTGCCACCCAAGAAGCCATGCAATCAATCACGACTAAACAATAATACTAAAGAGACCACCCAAGCTGAGGATGTGATGGCAAGAGTTGTCAATAAAGTGAGCCCCGTAAAGCCTGACTCAATGTAATGGTAGAAAAAAGAGAAAAGCCCTTAATATATCTAAAACATAAATGTTTAGGCTCGATAAGCAGGTTGAGGATCCACGGTGGCAGAATGTGATTGAAGAGAACAATACTATTAGCATTAACTATTTAGTCCTCCTCACGGCAATCACATCTGATCACGCAAGCTTAACTCATACCGTTAACTCACCTTGTATAAGTTAAATAGGCTTAAGGCGCACTCGACTCAAACAAGGTTACATAACGGCGTTGTAAGCCGACCGATAACACGATGGTGTTTGTCCATTAAGACGCTTGAAATATCGTACAAAATTTGTAATGTCATCAAAACCTAACTCAAAAGCGATAGATTGCACACAATCCCCCTGCATTCTTAGTTTTCGTAAAATCTCTAAATTCAAACGGAAGTCTATAATCTGCTTAGCCGTACGCCCACTACAGCATTTACATAATTGGTTTAAAGCCTTGTAGCTTAGATGCATTTGGTCGGCATAACTCTTAGCCTCACGCTCAAGGTGAAATTTCTGCTCCACCAAGCCGAGAAACTCGCTAAAACGTCGTCTATGCTCACCATCAGCATTATTTCTTTGTGAGCTAGAGCTACGCAACTGAGCCAACTTAAGCACCAAAGCAGAAAATAATAATTTGACTTCAATAGAGTCAGATCTCTGCTGAGCGATAGCATCTGATATAAGATTAATCATGCTATGGCAATTCTGACTCAAACAAGGGTCAAGCCGCAGTACCGAAGCGCATGACAGGCTTAAGTGAAACGGAATAAAGTAAGAGTAACGAATATTGGCCGAACACTCTGAAAAAAAAGTTGGGGTAATAATGACCATCTTTCCTTGGGGGGAATCTGCGGCATCGAATGCATGATGCTGTCCCTGATTGATAAAGATCACATCGCCACTCTGATAAGGGTGTAGTACCCCATCTACTAAGTGCTCCCCTTGCCCCTTCTCGATATAGATAAAACTAAAATAGTTGGCGAATTGAGGTTGAAATGGGTTATCGAAATATTGATTCTGATGAGTGTAAATCTGCTCCAGCTTCACCACATCAATTTTCGACTCAGAAGAGTCTGAATCATTATGCTCTGTAATCGAAATATTCTCTAAAGAAACCATTATATTTATCTCCATTTAAAATGGTAACGGATTCCACTTTCACGTACAAGGACACCGGCCTTGTCCGGTGCCCTAAAGTGAACAGTTTAACGGTGCATTAGCTCTACTCGTGAGGCTCTATCATCATAGTCATCAGCATGACACGCTTTACACGACTGTGACGGTCTCAACCAAGGCTGACGGAACTTACCATCCTTCGAGAAATGATAAGGGCTGTCAGAAGGTTCCGACAGATCAATTTTAAAGAGATGTGAGTTGATTGGCATATGACAATCTGTACAATCTGCAACTGCGGCATGAACTTTAGTCGCTCCATCTGCAAACTCCTTGACCCCATGACAATCTTGACACTCAGTGATCAATGCCTGTTCGTGTCCTGGTTTATCTTGGAAGTTAGTAGATTGATGTGGATTGTGGCAATCTGCACAGTGAAGATGGCGCTTCGACCCATTAGGTATACCTGTGTCAGGATCGATAGCCATTAAGGCGTCTCCTGCTGTCCGACCTTCTTCAAAGTATTCCTTATAGCGACCGCCAACTGTGTCTCCGCCAAAGTCAGCATTATAAGGTGTCTGATAGCTTGGGTAATACCGCTCCCCCTCTTTAGTATGACATTCACCACAAGCTACAGGCTCTCCATAGGCCATATTCAGTGCCGTCAAGTCCGCGGTTAGACGACCCTCTGCTTTACGAGTGATATTATCTTTACTTGGTTTCTTAACGTGATCGCTACCAGCACCGTGGCACGCCTCACATTGCACGCCTTGCAGAGCAAAGGTTCCTTCCATGCCGATTAAATCATCCTGACGATTACGATTACGGTGATCGCCTGGCTCAGAAGTGTAATCTCGCCAGCCAGTGTTATGACAAGTACCACATTTATAAGGCATAGCATCTGCACCAGCACCAGGCGCAAACGGTACCATTCTATCTGCGGTGATCACGCCCCCTGTCGGCACCACGTCTACCATAGCTTTAGTACCATTAACCATATAACCATTTTTATCCAGCAATATCCCTTGTCGCTGGTATCCACCGAGCACATAGCTAACATCAGCCCAGCTCATTGGTGCCCCTAAACTATTCTCAACCCCCTCTAGATGGTCAAATATCCCCTCCATGGTGGTGAAAGGAAACTCCGGCATCTGATCTTTTTCGACTTTAGTAAACTTAAAGTTATGACCGGTCTGCTGGAAGCTCGCTTTATTTGTATGGCAACTAAGGCAAGTATCAGTACCAACGTAATCGCGCAAACTGGCCTTCACTTCCACATCAACCTTCGCTCGCCCCTCATTGCTTTGATCGTCAAGAATGACATACTCAATTTGGGCTAAGCCATAAGTATCTGATTCAAACCAAAGTTGGTTATCTTGCATACGCACTTCGCCGACGCCATTTACCACTTTAGCCTCTGACAATGTTAGCTCACCGCCCTCCGGATCGCTGGACTCGGCCAGCACATCAATAGCGGTTTCCTCACCGATGACGGCAACAACAGATAAACTGCCTGCCACGGGAGGAAGATTAACACCTTCATTATTATCGTTATTATCATTGTTATCGCTACCACAACCAACCATAAGCGCTATCAGCGTACTGGCGATTAGTGTTCGGCGACCATGCTCTGTTACATGTCTTCTCATCATCATAACTCCATTTAATTTTATTTTGCTTTCGCAGTAAAAGAGTAATAAAGGGTAAAGAATCAATACAGGTCATTTATGGTCCCGGAATTGTCAATTCAGCACCATCAGAACGTTTTGTGAACTGGGTCTTCATTTACCCAATTATGAGTATTCAAGCTAAATGACCACTCCGAAAATGGCGACGCTACGGTGATATTTGTTTTCGAAAATAAGTGAGAGACAACAACGTCACCGCGCATTATGGAGGTGCGTTGGTCAAGTCCACATTGGTTGACTCTTAAAAAAGAAAGGGAAAAAACGCCACGACTTTTATCAAATGAAGTTTGATGGAGATCTATCGGTGAATAACCAAACCACACTGTGGTGTAGCAAACTTTCTGGCACAACGTCGACTCTTATCAGAAAGCTGCCATCCATGGACGCTCCTAAAACCAAGAGTGACATAAGTGTTCCAGACACAAAAAAGCCCGATTTCTCGGGCTTCTCTTTCATAAAGCTAAAAACAAGGTCAATAAAAATTAACCTTCGATACCTTTGCTCGTTAGGAACTCATCATAAGTTCCCTTGAAATCATTCACACCATTTGGTGTGATTTCAATAATACGGTTCGCCAATGATGATACGAATGCACGGTCATGACTGACGAACACTAGTGTACCTTCGTACATCTCTAATGCGTTGTTCAATGACTCGATTGATTCCATATCCATGTGGTTGGTTGGCTCGTCCAATAGCAGGATGTTTGGCTTTTGCATAATAAGCTTACCAAACAACATGCGGCCCTTTTCACCACCAGATAGTACTTTAACTGACTTCTTGATATCGTCAGAACCAAACAGCATACGGCCTAAGTAACCACGTACTGATTGATCGTCATCTTCAGGTTTGCGCCACTGGCTCATCCACTCAAACAAAGTCATGTCGTTAGCGAAATCTGACTCGTGATCCTGTGCGTAGTAACCAATAGCAGAGTTTTCAGACCACTGAATCGTACCCGAGTCTTGTGGGATATCGTGTACTAAGGTACGTAACAATGTAGTTTTACCCACACCGTTGTCACCCAAGATCGCGATACGCTCGCCCACTTCAGCAATGATGTTTAGATCTTTAAATAATGGCTTATCAAAGCCTTTGCTTAAGTCTTCAACAATCAAAGCATTACGGAATAGTTTCTTCTCTTGCTCGAAACGAATGAATGGATTAACACGGCTAGACGCTTTAATTTCATCAAGCTTAATTTTATCGATTAGCTTGGCACGTGATGTTGCTTGCTTAGCTTTAGAAGCGTTAGCAGAGAAACGTGCAACGAATCCTTGAAGCTCGGCAATTTGTGCCTTCTTCTTAGCGTTATCAGACATCAAACGCTCACGTGACTGCTGTGCAGCCATCATGTACTCGTCATAGTTACCTGGGAATACACGGATATCGCCGTAATCCAAGTCAGCCATATGCGTACAAACAGAGTTCAAGAAATATCTATCGTGCGAAATGATAATCATGGTGCTGTTACGCTGGTTAAGCATCTCTTGCAACCAACGAATAGTGTCGATGTCCAAGTTGTTGGTTGGTTCGTCAAGAAGCAGTACATCTGGATCGCTAAATAGCGCCTGAGCCAACAATACACGTAACTTAAAGCCTGGTGCGATTTCGCTCATTAGACCGAAATGTTGCTCAACACCAATACCCACGCCCATTAGTAACTCACCTGCGCGAGATTCAGCGGTATAACCGTCCATCTCAGCAAATTCCATTTCTAAATCAGCTACTTTAATACCATCTTCTTCAGACATTTCTGGCAAAGAATAAATACGGTCACGTTCTTGCTTCACTTTCCAAAGTTCAGCGTGGCCCATGATTACAGTGTCAACAACGTTGAACTCTTCGTAACCAAACTGGTTCTGACTCAACTTACCCAAACGCTCGTTCACGTCTAATGATACGTTACCGCCAGTTGGCTCTAAATCACCAGCAAGGATCTTCATGAAGGTTGATTTACCACAACCGTTCGCGCCGATCAGACCGTATCTGTTTCCGCCGCCAAACTTAATTGAGATGTTTTCAAACAGTGGCTTGGCGCCAAACTGCATGGTGATATTAGCTGTAGTGATCAAGGTATCAATTCCGCTCTTGGTTATATGATTAACGTCATCATAGATAAAACAAAAACCAGTAGAACGATACCGAGATTGTGCCCGATAAAGACCTACTGGCCGAAGACTGACGCCATTGAGCATCTAGCCTGTAAAATTTAGCGCGATATTATAGCATTTTAGGCTAATTTATCAACTACCAATGCGCTGTTGCTGTGGATATAAATGTATCTGGCTATTTAGTTTACATATCGAGCAAACCTAAGCCACACCAGCAAACAACGCAGTGGCTGATTAAGCTTAGTATCGCTTTGTTGGTCGTATCATTTTAGTCTCTGTGAGCGTAGACGGTTAGCGTTACTCACCACCGTTAGTGAAGACAGCGCCATTGCAGCTCCCGCAATTACAGGGCTGAGCAAGATGCCAGTAAAGGGGAATAATACCCCTGCCGCAATGGGGATCCCCAAGCTGTTATAAATAAAGGCACCAAACAAGTTCTGTTTGATATTGGTCATGCTTGCCCGCGCGAGTGCTAAGGTATCGTTAATCACTATGAGTCTTGCCGATAGCAGCGTAAAGTCGGCACTCTCAATGGCAACTTCGGTACCACTGCCCATGGCAATACCAACATCAGCACTCATTAGAGCGGGCGCATCATTGATGCCATCGCCCACCATGGCCACCACTTCCCCTGCTTGCTGTAATTCGAGCACCTTTTGCTGTTTTTGCTCGGGTAACACCTGAGCAAATACGCTATCAATACCCACTTTGTCTGCAACTGCTTGGGCCGTTAACGGGTTATCTCCTGTCAATAGCACCACCTTTAATCCCTGGTTTTTCATCGCCTGCACTGCCTCTGCAGCATCGGCTTTTATCGGGTCGGCAATTGATATTATGGCCACCAGCACTTTATCCACTGCCACAAACACAGGCGTTTGGCCCTTGCTCGCAAACTCTGCCACCTGCTGTTGATAGCCAGATATGCCATCTACATTTCCATCGATATCAGCATCAAGTTTGCCGCCTAAGCCTGCTTGTTGCATCAGGCCCATATTACCAACAGCGTAGTGACGCCCAGCAATAAACCCTGTAATCCCCTTGCCTTGCACATTGGCAAAACTATCAGGCTCCTTGAGCGTAATGGATTGTTGTTTAGCCTTAGTCATTATGGCGCTGGCGAGTGGGTGCTCAGAATGTTGCTCTAGACTTGCTACATCTTCGAGTAAGCTTAATTCACATATATTTTTATCTAACAGCAAAATCTCTGTCACCTCAGGCGACCCTTGGGTCACAGTGCCAGTTTTATCTAACACTACTGTGGTGATCTTGCTGGCGGTTTGCAGCGCTTCACCATTTCGAACTAAAACGCCCATCTGCGCAGCGCGGCCTACCGAGACCATTATCGACATAGGCGTTGCTAAACCGAGCGCACAAGGGCAGGCAATAATCAATACGCTGGTCAATACGACTAGGGCGTGAGACAGCGCAGGTGCTGGCCCGAACAGGTACCAAATTAGCGAGCTGAGCAGTGCAATAATGATAACAACAGGCACAAAGTAGGCCGAAATCTTATCGGTTAAGCGGCCTATGGGCATTTTTGAGGTTTGGGCCTGCTGAACTAATTCGATGATCTTCGACAGCTTAGTATCCTTCGCCGATGCAGTGACGCGATAGATAAGCGCCCCATTACCATTAACCGTACCAGCGCTAATATTATCGCCTACTGCTTTATGGACAGGAATGGGCTCGCCGGTCAACATCGACTCATTAATCAGTGTCTGCCCTATTAAGATCTCGCCATCGAGTGCCACCCTATCTCCGGGTCTGAGTCGCAATCTATCGCCCACTTGCAGCAGATTAATCTCCACCTCTTCATCACCATCGTCAGTTAGGCGTATCGCAGTGGTTACCTGTAAACCAAGAAGACGCTGCACCGCTTCACTGGTCTTGCCTCGAGCGCGCAGCTCTAATGCGTGACCAAGGTTAATTAAACCTAAAATCATCACACTGGCCTCAAAATACACATGTCGCGTATCGGCTGGGAACCACTCGGGGGCAATCACCACCATCATTGAATAGATCCACGCCGCACTGGTACCTAACGCGATAAGGGTGTCCATGTTGGCGCTTTTAGCCTTAATGGCGCGCCACATGCCCTGATAGAAGTGCCGGCCGGTAAATAGCATCACCAAAAAAGTGATTACACCCACTACGCCCCAAGCCTGTTGCTGCTGGGCATTGCTCACCATCATTTCGCCACCGAGCAGGCCCCAGAGCATTAAAGGCACACCCAGACCCAAGCCAATTGATGCCTGTATTAACCTAAGCCGATACTCTTTACGCTCATCGATGCCTTTTTGCTCTGCGGCTGTGCGTGCATCGATGATAGCTTCACTGTCATAGCCTACACTTGCGATTATCTGTATTGCATCTTCGGCTGAAATCGCTCCCGACACCTGTACCAGTTTATCGGCCAGATTCACCCTTGCGGCAATATCACCTTGGCCATTACGGCTGGCATTTGCAAAGGCTGTTTCAATCTTGGCTACGCAACTTGCGCAGCTCATCTTAGGTACATATAAACTTATGTTAGCCATCAGAACACTTCCTAATTTGTTTCTTTATAGAATGAAGCGTAATGTCTCCTACAGGGGGAGAGTCAAATATCTAATAGATTTAATTTTAGGAGAGAACGGATGAGAATTGGGGAAGTTGCAAAATTAACTGGGTTATCGGTCAAGAGTATTCGTTACTACCATGATATTGGACTGGTGCTTGGCCAACGAGGCGATAACGGTTACCGCGAGTACAGCCAAGGCTCGATTGAGGCGCTGCAGTTTATCCAACACTGCCGCGCTTTAGGCTTTGCCTTGGAAGATTGTAAGGCGCTGCTCGAGCTACAAAATAACCACAGCCGAAATGCTGCAGATGTGAAAGCCGTTGCGACTCACCACCTGCAAGATATTGAAAACCGAATAAGCCAACTCAGTATATTAAGAGATCAATTAGCCCAGCTCATTCACGACTGCCAAGGTGGTGAACAGCCTAACTGCGCCATACTCACAGGCTTAAAACAACCCTGTTCTGCGAAGTGAAAAAGCTACCTGCGGCGTAGGTTATCGATATTTTCAATCGCCAAAGCAGGAATACTACCCGCAGGGGTAAAGCCAAAGATCTGGCCGTAGAAAGAGAGCTCGGCTTCTAACGCCTGTTTCTTACTCTCAGGCGATACCCTATTTGCCGCGTCGTCATTAAACTCTAGGTATACCACTGGAATGCCTTTGCGCTTCACTGATTCATACATAATCAATGACTGCTTGGCAGGAATAAGTGAATCATTTACGCCTTGAATGAGCAATAAGGGTTCATTGACCCCTTTAAGGTTATACATGGCAGAGCGCTGCTTATAATTATCTAAATCACCCAATAAGCGCAGCAAGTAACGGGATTCAAACTTATGTGCGCTGCGTTTAAACTCCTCCATATCGCTGATCCCTGAGTAGCTTACACCCGCGCCAAAAGTGCTGTAATAAGCTATGGCCGACAATGCGGTAAAGCCACCAGCACGATTACCGCGTATGGCAAGTTTGCGTCCATCGACATCACCACGGTTAACCAAGAAGCCTGCGGCTCGAACGGCATCTTCCACATCTGACTTGCCCCAATTACCATAGAGGCTGTTACGATAGTCTCGTCCAAAGCCTGTACTGCCACGATAGTTGACATCAAAAACGGCAAAGCCTCGGCTAGTCCAATACTGGATATCACGCCTAAAGGCGCGGCTCGCCTTAGCTGTTGGTCCTGGATGCAACATCATCACTAGCGGGGGCTCTTGGTTTTTGGGCCCTACAAAATTGGGATTTTTAGGTAGGTAGAGATAACCGTGGGCGCTCTGGCCTCCACCGGTTTTAAAACTCAAACTCTGAGCTCTTGAGATAAGGTTGGGGTCCATCACCGGCAGCTCAGGAGCATACACGAGCTGCGCCGAACGCCCTTGGATCTTGTAGATCCCCTTCTCTGGTGTCTCTTTTTCGCCAACAAATAACACCTCACTGCCGTTCTGGATGACATAGGTGATTTCGGCAAAGTTAGCCGCGATAGCCTCAACGGCACCGCTAATAGTATCGATGCGGATCAACTCGGCTTCGCCGCCATGATTGTAGCTCGCCACTAGGCTATGTTCGTTTTCAAAGGCGTAGCTATACTTACCCACCTGCCAATCGGCCACGGCAAATTCAGCTTGTTTCTCTAACACGATTTCAGGCTCAAGTGCCTCATTTAACCGGTAGATATTCCACCAATTATTAAAATCTGCAACAAAGTAAAGCTGGCCTGTCGGACTAAATAAGGGTTGAGTGATAGAGCCTTGTTGTTCGGTCTTTATCTGCCTTGGATTTTGAATCGCTCCTTTAGAGTCAAGATCGGCAATCCACAGCTGAGTTTCATCCCAAGGCATATTCGGATGCTGCCACGACACCCAAGCTAGCTGAGTCTGATCGGGAGAAAGCGTAGGCGCTGAGTAAAAATCGGCGCCAGAAATTAAGGTTTCGCCCTCATCGGCATAACTTAAGTTAATACCAACTAGACTATTAACTGGCTCACCTTTAACACGGTGATCTTCACGGATGCAGATGAGTCGTGAGCCCTTAGGGTTAGAGATGCACCCTCCGTGGCGAGTGCCATTTGGCGTAAGTGGAAATGGCGCTTGATTGGGCGCAATGCGATATAAGATTTGGTCGGAAAATTTAGTAGCAAACAGGCTATTGCCGATTGCAACAAACGGAGAGCCACCATACTCATGGACACGACTACGAATATCGAAGTTTGATGATATCTGTTTAGTCACTGAACCTTCAATTTCTAAACGATAGACAGCTTTCTTACCACCATTGTTAGCGTTAGATTGAACGAAATAAATACCCTGAGATGTGGCGCGGACATCGCTAATATCGTCGGCAAGATCGTACACGTCCTCAGGAGTGACAGGCGAGGCCCAGCTGCCATATTGGGCAATATTAACCCCTTCAATAGCGGGTTTAGCCTCAACGACTTCGTTCCGCTTAGGATCACTATCACAACCTGCTAGCGTAAACAGACCCGCTAAGGCCAATAATGCTGTTTTAAGTGCTCTCATTTCATACCTAAAATTAGTGTCCTTGAAACGGTCTTATTTACTCGGTTAAAATTGAATACCAACACAAGTAAATACCAGTAAACTCAAACGAATACAGATTGTTAAGATTGCAGGCCGTTACTTTCGAGTCCACTTGTTAACAAACCATCGAATAACACCCAACTGCTTGCGCTGACTTAAGCCAAAGAAGATACATACCCAAGGCGACAGCAAGATATACCAAGGAATAGCCGCCGTACTTTTGCCAGTAAGAAGTAGATAAAAAAATCCAAAATAGATCACCAGCAGACCGACGCAACCCACAACTAACATCATCCATTTTGTCGCTCTTTCTAGCTTATCCATTTTGCAGCCATACTCCTTCTGTTATCTCATTATTATGACCCATAGCCTAGCTAATGTTCAAATCGGGTATTTTCTTGTTTTTAAAAATTAAAGCCTAAACATGAATGCATTAAAAGTGCTGACATAAAAAAACGGGCCTAGGCCCGTTTTTATCTTTTACTTTAAAGCAAACTTATAAGCGAATGCCACCGTCAATTTCAAATACACGGCCGTTTACCCAGCCGTTTATATAGTCATTTTCAATGATAAAGCGTACTGTAGAGGCGATCTCTTCTGCTTGACCTAATCGCCCACACAATTGACACCATTTTCTACGCGAATCGCAAACTTATAAGCGAATACCACCATCAATTTCAAATACGCGGCCGTTAACGTAGTCATTTTCAATGATAAAGCGTACTGTAGAGGCGATCTCTTCTGCTTGACCTAAACGTCCAACAGGCACCATTTTCTCCAAGCGCTCAAGTGCTTCAGGCTTCATAGCTGCCGTCATCTCGGTTTCAATCACGCCAGGTGCTACTGCAGCGCTACGAATGTTGTAACGCGCAAGCTCTTTGGCCCAACCCACGCTCATCGCTGCTACACCAGCTTTTGATGCTGCGTAGTTTGTCTGACCCACGTTACCCGCTTTTGCAAGGCTAGAGATATTAATAATCACGCCTTCTTGTCCAGTCTCAATCATCGCAGCTGCCGCTTCACGACCGCACAAGAATGAACCAGTTAGGTTGACATTAATCACCGACTGGAATTGATCAAATGACATACGCTCAAATACTTGGCCTTCTTTGGCTTTAAGCAACAGGCCGTCACGCAAAATACCGGCATTATTGATCAGTACATTGACCTGACCAAAATCCTCTTTAATGAACTGAAAAGTGGCGAACACATCTTCTTCGTCGGTGATATCTACTGCATAACCTTGAACTTCAGTGGATGCCCCTAAGTTCGCACAGGCTTTTTCCAACTTTTCTTGGTCAACGTCGATAAGTGCTAGCTTGGCACCTGCAGCCGCTAAATTCTCCGCCATGGCGTAACCTAGTCCACCTGCACCACCAGTAATAACAACAACCTTATCTTTTAAATCCATTGGTTCACCCTTTGTGTTTTATCTGTTCTGACTGAGCAAACAGCTCAAAAATACTCGAAAAATCTCGCTTACCGTTACCTTGTTTCGCATGATTCACATAGAGGCTACGTGCTAACGCGCCCATTGGCGTACTCGAATTCGATAACAAGGCCGCCTCTTGCGAAAGCCCTAAGTCCTTCACCATCAAGTCGACCATAAAGCCGCCTTGATATCCATTTGAAGAGGGCACCGAATCCATCACATCTGGACAAGGATTATATTTCTCTAACGTCCAATTACCACCACTGCTGACTTTCATAATATCGGAAAGCACTTTTGGGTCGAGCCCATGATCGACTCCCATCTGCAATGATTCTGATGTGGCAACCATCAGTACCGAAAGCAGCATATTATTACATATTTTAGCCACTTGCCCAGCACCAGGACCGCCAGCGTGGAAGATATTCCCCCCCATGGCATTTAATACACCCTGTGCCAGTTCAAAAGCCTTATCGCTGCCACCACAAATAAAGGTCAATGTACCAGCCGCCGCACCTGCCGTGCCGCCAGATACTGGCGCATCGATAAACTCCAAGCCCTTGTTAGCCGCATGCTCGGCAACAAAGCGCGCACTGTCTGCATCTATGGTTGAACAATCGATTAAGAGGGTCCCCGCAGCCACCACATCGATAAGCCCTTTTTTTGTATCATCGTTTGCATCACTTGATACATAAAGACTACGCACATGTTTGCCAGCAGGCAGCATGGTCACCACTATGTCCGCGCCCGCTGCGGCGCCGCAAGCGCTTGTTGCTGTAAGTGCCCCTTGCTCAGCTAATGCCTGCATCGCTTCAGGCACCAGATCGAACACTTTAACCGTAAAGCCCGCTTTAATCAGATTGGCCGCCATCGGGCCACCCATGTTTCCTAAACCAATAAATGCAACAGTACTCATTATTCGCTCCAACTCACCTTTGTGAGTGCTAGGTACTTAATCCATTTAGCGGCAATCTTTAAGTTTACCGCTAGCGTTTATCTTTTAATGTTAGTGCAAACCTTTTAGCGGATGACTGGCATCGTCCCATGGGGATCGCAGTAAACCTTCTGCGTAGCCCTGGGGGATCGCCGCCACATCGGCAAAGCGCCACTGCGGATTGCGATCTTTATCGATAAGCAGCGCCCTCACACCTTCGGCAAAATCTGCCTTGGCACAGCAATTAACACTTAGTCCAAGTTCAAGCTTAAAACAATCGGCTAGGCTCAAATCCTTACTCAGTTGTGATTGCAAATGCACAAGTTTCAGGCTGATTGGACTGCCCGCTAACATGGTCTTAATCGCTTTGACTAACCAAGGGTGCGCGATTGCCGTTTGCTCATCCTGATCTGTGACACGTGTACTGATACGAGCCCTAACACGAACAACGATCTCATCTAATGAGCCCGTCATTAGCTCATCGATAAGCTCACGGTTTTGCTCAAGCTGGCTCGCGCCGAGTGGCGTGCTGCATTTTTCTTGCATCTTATCGAGCAAGCTATGCAGGGCTTGATGATTCTCATTTTGGCTAGCACTCCAACTCACGCCAGTTAAGGCATCAAAGAATGCCGCTCTGTCATCAAAGTTCAGATAATGATTACCTATGCCAACATAATGGGCATCTGCGCCGCTCATGTTATAAGCCGTCATTCCTAAAAATAGCCCGGATTTTCCCGGCATCCGATTTAAGAAATAACTGCCGCCAACATCGGGGTATAAACCGATAGTGACCTCAGGCATGGCGATACGCGAGCGCTCGGTGACGATACGGTGACTTGCGCCTATCATCAGGCCTAGGCCGCCGCCCATGACTATGCCATCTCCCCAAACGGCGACAGGTTTACCAAAGGTGTGCAGTAGATAATCGAGCTCATACTCTTGTTTAAAGAACTGGGTTGCCGCATCAGTGACTTCACCTGGCGTTTTTACCGAAGCTTGATAAATGGCGCGTACATCGCCACCGGCGCAAAAGGCTTTTTCACCGGCTCCGTCGAGTACCACTGCAACAATATTGTCATCACTGCGCCATGCAGTCAGCTGAGCGGTCAACGCCTGCACCATGTTTAGGTTTAGGGCATTGAGCGCTTTTTCAATATTCAGTGTCGCAACGCCAACTTGCTTACCAGAGTCGGTGGTTAGCGTACTAAACAGCACTTGGTCGCTGTTTGCTTGCATATTCAACTCGCTCATTAACCATTCTTCCAATTCGCTTTGCGCTTATTTAAGAAGGCATTAACCCCTTCGGCCTGATCTTCGGTGTCAAACAGATTAGCAAACAGTTCACGCTCTAGTGGTAGCGCCTGTGCCCTTGGCATACTGCGACCAGCTTGTACCAATGTTTTACAAGCTTTAACACTGCTTGGGCTTTGATTCGCTACTTTTTCGGCCAGCGCCATTGCCGTATTAAAGGCATTACCTTGTACAACCACTTCTTCAACTAGGCCTATCTTCTCGGCTTTCTCGGCGTTAATTCGCTCACCACATAAGATCATACGCTTAGCCCAACCTTCGCCCACCAGCGCAGTTAAGTTCTGGGTGCCGCCCGCACAAGGCAGCAGACCAACGGTAGCCTCTGGCAGCGCCAGTTGCGCCTGCTCTTCACAAATACGCAAATCACAAGCGAGTGCCACTTCTAGACCGCCGCCCATGGCATAACCATTAATTGCTGCGATCGAGACACCGCGGAAGCTGCTTAAGGCTTCGAAGGCTTCACCAAAGTAACGCGCCATATCCGCCGCATTTTGCTTATCGCCATCGGCAAACAGTTTTAGATCGGCGCCAGCTGAGAAGAACTTATTCCCTTCGCCAGTAATCACCAAGGCATAAACCTCTTTGTTTTCATTGAGGCTTAATACCTTATGCTTAAGCTCTTGCAGGCTATCGGCAGTCCAAGTGTTAGCGGGGGGATTGTTGATGCTGATCACCGCTGTGTGACCAACAATTTGCTCTTTCAATAAGCTCTTTTCTGTTGTTAACGTCATGAAAACTCCTTTTACTAAACTGAAATCAATTAAACCGAATACCAAGGCTCTAGAGAATCGCGCCTGCGTTCTCATCCAATAAACGGCGAGAGATAATCAATCGCATGATTTCGTTGGTTCCCTCTAAAATTTGATGCACTCTAACATCGCGTACATAACGCTCTAACGGATACTCTCGAATGTAGCCATAGCCGCCATGAATTTGCAGCGCAGCGTCACACACCTGAAAACCGATATCGGTAGCAAAGCGTTTGGCCATGGCGCAATAAGCAGTGGCTTCAGGATCTTGCTGATCTAATTTAAAGGCTGCTAAACGCACTAACTGACGCGCAGCAACAAGTTCGGTCGCCATATCGGCAAGCTTAAATTGCAGCGCCTGAAATGCCGCCAAAGGTTTACCGAACTGCTTTCGCTCGTTCATATATTTGGTCGCTCGCTCAAGCGCGGCTTGCGCGGTACCGATTGAGCAAGTGGCGATGTTGATACGGCCGCCATCTAGCCCCTTCATGGCAAAAGTAAAGCCTTGTCCCTCTTCACCTAGTAAATATGACACGGGTACACGTACATTTTCGAAGGTGATTTCGCGGGTAGGTTGAGCATTCCAGCCCATCTTATCTTCGGCTTTACCGTAGATAACACCGGCGGCATCGGCTGGAACCACAATCGCTGAAATCCCTTTAGGACCCGCCTCACCAGTGCGGCACATCACCACTAATAGTTCGGTTGCCCCAGCGCCAGAGATAAACACTTTCGAACCTGAAATCACATACTCATCGCCTTCGCGAATAGCCTTGGTTTGCAGCGACGCCGCATCACTCCCCGCCCCAGGCTCAGTTAAGCAATATGACGCAAGCTTCTCACCTGTAGTCAACGATTCAGACCACTCTTGGCGCAGTGTTTCTGAGCCAAAGCTAGTGACCATCCAAGTGGCCATGTTATGAATGGTTAGCATTGCAGTAGTTGCTGTGCAGCCCATGGATAACTGCTCAAAAATAATCGATGAATCTAAACGAGACAGACCCATTCCACCTTCGGACTCTGGCGAGTACAGAGAGCAAAAACCTAGCTCTCCAGCTTTTTGAATCACATCTTTAGGGAAGTGATGCTCTTCATCCCATTTAGCCGCAAATGGCGCTAACTCCTCTGCTGCAAACTGCTGCGCGAGATCGCTAAATTGGCGTTGGTCTTCATTCAGGTTAAAATCCATCAGGCTACTCCTGTTGTTCTGTCAATTGCCTATGCTCTAGGTGCTAGGTGCTAGATACTAGGTTCTAGTCCAGTACCATCAAGCAAAAAGCTTTGGGTCTTTACTAACGGCGCTCCTTTCTATTAGCTACCGCTGCAGACCTCTATTCGTTATTTCTTATGTTCTTGTGTTCGCAGTTGTTTGTTTAGGGCTAACTCAATAAATATGTGTTAGCCCCAAACGAACATTGCCACCGCAAAAGGGTGGCAACAAGTTGTATTACTTAAGCTCAATCGTCATATTTGGCGCCGATGCCACCGCGATATCAGACTCAAACCAACGCGCTGTGATAGTCTTGGTTTCGGTATAGAATCGCACTGCTTGCTTTCCGTATGCATGCTGATCGCCATAGAAGCTGCCTTTCCAACCGGTGAATGAGAAGAAAGGTAATGGCACTGGAATCGGTACGTTAATGCCCACCTGACCTACTTCAATCTCGTGCTGGTATTTACGCGCCGCGGCGCCGCTTGCAGTAAAGATAGAGGTACCATTGCCGTATGGGCTGTCGTTCACAATGGCAATCGCCTCTTCAAGAGATTCGGCATTCATACAACAAAGCACAGGACCAAAAATCTCTTCCTTGTAAATGCTCATATCGGTTGTAACCTTGTCGAACATGGTTGGACCAACCCAGTTGCCCGACTCATAACCTTCGACAGTAAAATCTGTGCCGTCTAGCAGGCAATCTGCTCCCTCTTCGATACCTTGAGCAATGAGGCTAACCACGCGTTGCTTAGCCGCAGGGCTAATCACGGGGCCATAGGCGGCATCTTTATCATCCCAAAGCCCAGGCTTAACTTTAGCAATCGCCTCTTTAAGCTCTGGGATCCACTCTTTCGCTGCGCCGACAAATACCGCCACAGAAAGCGCCATGCAGCGTTGACCCGCGGCGCCAACAGAGGCGCCAACCAAGTTATTGATCACTTGCTGTTTATTGGCGTCAGGCATGATCACGCAGTGGTTTTTAGCGCCTGCAAAGGCTTGCACACGCTTTAAGTTATCGGTACCGGTTTTATAAATGTACTGACCCACATTGACCGAGCCTACAAATGAGATAGCCTTAATATCTGGATGCGTCAGTAAGATATCCACTGCGGTTTTATCACCATGCACTAGCTGTACCACGCCTTTTGGCGCGCCCGCCTCTTCAAATAACTCAATTAAGCGCTGCGGCGTCATAGGATCTTGCTCTGATGGCTTTAAGATAAAAGTGTTGCCGCAAGCAATCGCCAAGGGGAACATCCACAGTGGGATCATCGCCGGGAAGTTAAACGGGGTAATACCCGCACACACACCCAGTGGTTGAGTGTAGCTGTAAGTGTCGATTGAGCGCGCCACGTTTTCAACGGTTTCGCCCATCATCATAGAGGCAATATTACAAGCGTGCTCAGCCACTTCGATACCACGCCAGACATCACCTTTGGCATCATCGAATGTCTTACCGGTTTCTTGGGCTAGAATCGTCGCGATTTCATCGTGATGCTCTTTTAAAAGGTGCTGATATTTGAGCATGACACGAGCACGCTCTGAAACAGGCACCTCTTTCCAACTTTGAAAAGCGGTTTTCGCACTGGCAATAGCTGCTAATACTTCGGCATCGTTCGCTGCATTAACCACTGCTATCGTTTCGTTGTTCGCTGGGTTAGTTACCGCTATCTGCTTATCGCCTTGGCCCAATACCCATTCACCGTCAATGTAATGCTTAACTTGAGTCGTCATATCGCTTCCTACTTTGGCAACGCCACCTTTGAGTGACAATTGCAAAATGATGATCCAACTTGGCCAATTTTTATATTCATATTGATAGCAAAAACGTCGCTTTCAATATCTTGGTCCTAAGTTAAATCGAGTCTTGTTGATTAGTTTTAAGCTGCTATTTCAATGTAATTACAAGCTTTAAAGCTCAATAGCCATCGCTGTCGCTTCGCCGCCACCGATACACAGAGACGCTACACCGCGCTTAAGGCCGCGTGCTTTTAGAGCATAAATCAAGGTCACTAATAGGCGCGCACCAGAGCAGCCTATTGGGTGGCCTAACGCACAAGCACCGCCATTAACATTGACCTTGCTAGCATCGAGTCCAAGCTCTGAAATCGCCAGCATAGTTACCATGGCAAAGGCTTCGTTGATTTCAAAAAGGTCGACCTCTTCTTTAGTCCAGTTAACTTTGTCGAGCAGTTTGTTCATCGCACCGACTGGCGCGGTGGTGAACATTGAAGGCTCTTGTGCGTGGGTAGTGTGACCTTTAATTGTTGCCATTACTTCGAGGCCTAGCTCGGCAGCTTGGCCGCGTGTCATTAGCATCAGCGCCGCGGCGCCATCTGAGATGGAGCTTGAGTTAGCGGCGGTGATGGTGCCGTCTTTAGCAAAGGCTGGGCGAAGTGTTGGGATTTTGTCTGGACGGGCATTACCCGGCTGCTCATCGGTATCGACCACTATATCGCCGCGGCGATTCGCCACTGTTACTGGAGCGATTTCATCGCTAAAGGCACCCGAGTCGATAGCGGCGTTGGCTTTTTCTAAAGAGTTCAGCGCAAAGCTGTCCATCTGCTCTCGAGTCAACTTAAAGTCATCGGCGGTGTTTTGCGCGAACGTGCCCATGGCGCCACCCGTGTAAGCATCTTCAAGACCATCGAGGAACATATGGTCCATCACTTTGCCATGCCCCATACGCATGCCGCCACGAGCTTTATCTAGTAGATAAGGCGCTTGGCTCATACTTTCCATACCACCAGCTACCACCACATTGGCGCTGCCCGCTTTAATTAAGTCATGCGCTAGCATCACGGTTTTCATGCCTGAACCACACACCTTGTTAACGGTAGTCGCACCAACAGAAAGAGGTAACTCAGCGCCTAATGCCGCTTGGCGTGCCGGAGCTTGGCCTAGGCCTGCTGGCAATACACAACCCATCAAGACTTCATCGACAAGCTCACCTGCTAGACCGCTTTGTTGCATCAAGCCTTTAATCGCCGTTGCAGCAAGCTTTGGTGAGGCAACACTTGAAAGAGCGCCCTGAAACCCGCCCATTGGCGTGCGCTTTGCGGCAACAATAACAATATCTTGTTCTAACTGAACTGAACTCATAATTACTCCGGTAATACGCTAGTTAACCTTTATTAGAAGTCGTCTAAAGCCGCGCTAGTTGTAGGGTTGAGCGACTTAGTTTATTGACTGTTCTCAGGCTATCACCTAGCTAACATAAATGTGATCTTGCTCAATATTTAACACTCTGACGTTTACGCGAACGTAAAGCAAGCGGTTATTGCTCAAATATCTACCAAAGTATAGGGTCGAGTTGTCACATAGAATTTACACAAAGATAACGGCTAAGCTTGATTAGTTGTGCGGTACAGATGCTGCTGGAGACAAGGTAAAAACAAAAAAGCCGATACGCTGTAGCGGTATCGGCTTATTAGAGTGAAGTGAGGACGACTAGTCCTTCGACTCCCAAGGGGTAATTCCTGTCATATCATCTAAATTATAGGGCGTAAGCTGATAGACGTAATAGTTAAGCCAGTTGCTGACCAATAGGCTTCCATGACTATGCCAACGCGAGATCGGCTCCTGATCTGGATCGTCATTTTTAAAGTAGTTTTTCGGTAACTCAGGCGTCAAACCCTGAGCTATATCGCGATTATACTCATCTTTCAATGTCGATTTTTGATATTCAGGATGTCCCATCACAAACAGATTACGGTTATTTTTGCTCAGTACCATGTAGGCGCCCGCCTCGTCAGACTCGGTTAACACCTCTAGCTCTGGGTGGGCGCGTAACTTTTCAATATCCATTTCGGCAAAGCGGGAATGAGGAGCGAAAAACTCATCGTCAAAACCACGTAACAAAGGGTAATGCACACTTGTGCGCTTGTGGGAAAATACCCCGGCGCGCTTTATTTCTAACAGCGAACGGTTTAAACCAAAAAGGTGATACAGAGCAGCATGAGCCGCCCAGCATAAAAAAAGTACCGAGGTGACATGTTGCTGTGACCAATCGATGATCTCACGAATATGATCCCAATAAGAAACTTCGTCAAACTCAATCTTGCCCAGAGGCGCTCCGGTAATAATCAAGCCATCGTAGTTCTTCTGCCTGATCTGCTCAAAATCGCGATAGAAGTTATTCATGTGATCGATAGAAGTATGCTTAGAGGCTTTATCGTGAATTCTGAGCAGATCCACATCGACTTGCAGCGGGGTATTACCAAGAAGACGTAGCAGCTGGGTTTCGGTCTCAATCTTATTGGGCATTAAATTAAGAATTAATACCTTCATTGGACGAATATCTTGATTCGCAGCCCGAGTCTCCGACATTACGAAGATATTCTCAGACTCCAAGATCTCTGCCGCGGGCAGATCATCGGGGATTTTAACCGGCATAGCGCGCCTCTTTTTCCTAATTAAGTAACCTATCAGAAAGAGGCGCGCCGGCTAAACTAACTCACAGTTAATCTATTTAGCGTGCCACCTTCTGTACTAATACTGACATTGGCTCACTCGAGTCCAAATCGATTCGATAAGCTTGGGTATTAATAAACATCAACTTATCATTCAATGTGATACGCGCACCTACATTATAGGTGTGGCCATCTTCAAATTGATCTCTATTAATTAAAAACTGAAATGGTATAGGGGTACTGACATCATTGCGCTCAAACTCTGCTATCACCTCGGCAGGGGCATCCATTAAAGATACATCCTGAACCTGTACGGTTATTACCGCATCTTCAGGCAGTGCCATACGCTCCTTGTACCAAACCTCACCATGGATCTCCACCACAGCATTCGATGTTGCACAACCCGTCAACATGCTTGCTGCTACCGCTAGAGGTAATAAAGGCTTAAACCACTGTTTCATATTTATGCTCCTAATAATACATCAAGACTTCTGGAAGTCTATATGTCCGTACTTGAATTTTATATTAGTTAATTTTTCTCAGCTAGATTAGCTTATTAGAGTGAAGCTTGTTTTACGGATTTATCTAGCAGATAAAGCAAGAAAATGCATTCTCACTATCCGTATCACAGCAACAGACAATTAATCTTGTTCTAATACACTTATCTTTCTATGATAAGTTACCTATTCGAAGTCGAATACCCATATGACACAAGCAACTGCAATAATTGTGGGCGCTAGCTCATTACTTAGCCGTGAAATTGCAAAACAACTTGCAGATGAAGGCGTTGAACTGGCCCTATTAGCACAAGATCCACAATCTCTTATCGAGTTTAGCCAATCCTTGCCCACTAAGGTGCAGGTGTTTCCGCTGCAAATCGACGAGCCCGATGCCATCATCAGTACCATGAATGCCGTTTGGCTATCTCTTGGTGGCGCTCATCTGGTTTTGGTCAATACAGGTCTCACTCACTATGACCCTGAACTACCTTGGCAGCCAGAGCAAGATATCATCACAGTTAATGTGCAAGGCTTCTCGGCCATTTGCAATACAGCATTTAGACTATTTCGCGATCAAGGCTATGGTCAATTAGCTGCGATTAACTCGATTGCGGGATTAAGAGGCGGCCCTAGTGTGGCTTATCACGCCTCTAAAGCTTATGCACAAAACTATTTCGAAGGTTTAAGCATGCACGCCCAGCGCTTAAAGATGCCTATTACCATTACCGATATCCAATTAGGTATGCTAGATAAGGCAGCCATGCAGCAAAACAGGCTATGGTTATCACCACTGCCCGTAGTTGCCAGCCAAATAATTAAGGCGATGAAAACCGGTAAGCGCAAAGCCTATGTAACCAAACGCTGGCGTCTCGTCGCTTGGTTAACCAAAGGCTTACCAGAGTTTGTTTACAATACTCGCCACTGGAAAACCAAAGCGCAGAAGAAAGCTGAACGCGCGGCTAAGAAAGAATCGAAGTAATCACAGCAATTGTGTATGAAACATAAAAAAGGAGCCTATTGGCTCCTTTTTTATGGGTGGGACTTGTCCAGAATGTCTTCAGATTAGAAGGTGTAACCTACGCTCACCATGTAAACCCATGGGTCGATATCTGTTTCGACTTTTTGTGGTGCACCGCCTAAGTTGAACTTAACGTCGGTACTGATCTGTGCATACCAAACTGACGCATTTATTAGCCAGCTATCATTGATTTGATAATCAAGACCTACCTGAGCCGCTAAGCCCCATGAGTTGGACATGCTTAAATCAGTTAACGCGCCACCTAAGTCGTTGGTAAATTCGTTATCGAAGAAATTAGTAAAGTTAACACCTGCGCCGATATATGGACGTAACTTAGAGTTCGCATCGCCAAAATAATACTGAGCCACAAGGGTTGGTGGTAGCTGCTTAGTCTCGGCAATCTTTCCATGCTCACCTAATGAGATATCGTGAGTAAATGGCGTAGCGGCTAACAACTCAATACCTATGTTGTCAGTCAACATATAGCCGAAGTTCAAACCTAGCTGAGTATTATCACTCACTCCAAACTCGGCAATATTGGCAACAACTGGGCTAGATTCATTCGGGGCAACTACTGCTACACCTGCACGGACAATAATGTCGCCAGCTTGGTGAGCTAATGCTGAAGAGGTAAAACCTGTCGTTAGTAGGGCGGTGGCGATCAAGCTAGAAAGGATTTTATTATTCATCATACTACTCCATTAATACAACATATAGCGCTGCTTTTATTATCAAATTCCTTACATTTGCGTGCATCCTGCCAGATCAACATCGAGTGAGATTTGATCTAAATCAAAGTCGATACCGAATACCCACTTCGAGATACCTTTAAAAGGATCTAGATCACAATAATTAAACATACATTGAAGTCGCACCTTTGGTTTTAGTGATAAGTGCACACATTGTTCACTAATTGATCCGGAATTTGAATTACAAAAACAATCAGGCATTAACAGATTTAAAACCCTGGTATTACAGTTAAATATGAATCGATAATGCGTGTCAGCGCATCGAACGACAGAAAGGAGTAACAGATCGGAGTAGCATCTAGATGTGAAACAACATGTGGATTAACAAGTAAAAGGAGTTGGTGACAATTGATAAAGATTGAGTCTCAGACAAGTTTCTCTGCAAGGCTGAATTTTATTGATTGAACAATTGATCCAACCGCGCATTAACTTGAGTATTTGTGGGAGATGGGATCAGTAATAACAATCGTGTCGCCTCGGAGCATGTAGTTGCCGCCATGTAGGTCCATCACCCCATGGTCATCAACAAAACTCAGCACCTCAAACAAGGTTTTCAGTAGCTCTTCATGCTCATCGATAATTTCATCATTTATCACCACAGGCTTGCGCTCATCCGAACTCATATAGAAGTGCGTTCGTGGCTCTTGGATCTGCTCAACAAACTCATCGACGCTTTGAACCTCGTCGGTAAAGGGTTTCTCTGGATCGGCAAATGGTAAGGTCATGGTACGCAAAGTGCCCCAGAGTTTACCAAAATCATAATCGTGAAAATGGCTTGGGCGGGTTGGCTCTTTGCCGTCATCAGTGATGTCTTCAAGCCGCTCCATCACATAAAAGCGCACCACTCGGCCGCTACTCAGCTCAATAGTGTCTTCACGATGTATGGTGGGAACATGGGGATTGTCTTGATTTTCTGGGCGCATGCACCAGCGGGCAAACAGATAATAACCATCGATCTTACTGTTGCACAGCTTAACCACTTTATCGGGCTCTCCGGGCACTTCGTACACTTCGGCATAGATACCGGTGGCGATCAAATCAAGTTCAGTAAACCGCTCCAGATATATCGATACATCATCAACTCGATGGATCTCCTCTGCGGTTGCCAACTCTTTAATTTCTTTTATTGCATCAAGATAAGGATCCATCGATTAAACCACCATTTACAGCAAGAACAAATTGAGAAGTCCCTATGGCAAGCTATACAAAAAGCTTAAAAGGAAACCATTATAGTCTCCAAAATCATTGCTATTACATTAGCAATACTTGCTCATAAGTTCATCACTTAGCATTATCTCGCAGCTTAGGGTAAGTTTGCAACCATCCCTTTTGTGTCAGCCTCTGTTCAAACAACGCACGCTTTGATTTGGGGTTAGCTTGCAATGAAAAATCAAACAGGCATGCTAAATCAAACGGACTATGTAAGGCCAATTCCGCGGACTCTAATGAATGATCAGATGCTGATGCAGGTGAAAGTGTTAGCTGACAGCTCACCCCAACAGCGGTTTGCTTTTCGGGCCAATAACTCATGGCATCTATGCTTGATGCATACTGTTGATGCTGGTTACGCAGATGCATTCTCGCTTGATTCTTAACAGACCATGGGTACATAGGCGCTATTCGATTGAGCTCGGCTTCAATTTCGCCATCTCTGCCCGAGGATAAGTCACTCTGATCAAAATAGATGAAATCGATATCATTAAGTTCAGTTTGAATATTGTGCAGTTTATCCCAAACTAAGTTTCGGACAAAACCCGCCGCCAGCATCCAATCATTGAGCTTAATTTGCTCGGCGATACGCAGGGCATTGAGTCGATAATCATCTTCGAGTAACCAGAGCTTAATTTGCTTTTCAACGTCTATTTTAATGTTCAAAAGTTACTCACTTGAAAAGTGTAATAAAAAAGGAGCCGAAGCTCCATTAATACTGATTGATATTCCGATATTGATAACTTAAGGGGCGGCAACAGCCTTCATCAATACCTCTGTGGTGTATTTATCATTGTTGATCACCGGAAAGCGATCATAGGTCTGAAATATCACTCGCCCCTGATATTGGATCATCGCCACTACCCCGTAATTGATACTGTTATCTACGGTATCTGCGGGGAGAAGGAACTTAAACGGCACTGGCGCTCTAACAATATTAAAGTTCTTCTGCGCCACAATCACGCCCGGGGTATCTAGGTCGATAATTGCAATCGTAATGGCGCTACCTTGAGGAAGCGGTAGCTTTTCTAAGTAACCCGCTGCACCATTAACAATCACAGGCGGTTCCTCTTTGACGGTCACACACGCCGTCAATACCAAGACACATAAAAGTACGATGCTTTTCTTCATTAATGAGATCATGATTCTAATCCTGAGTATCTAATATAAACTTTACTAACATTGACTATGCTTTCTTTGTCATACGGATGAGGCCTTCCTGGGTTGCAGACGCCACCAGCTCACCTTGTTGATTAAAGAATTGCCCTCTTACAAAACCTCTACCACCACAGGCATTAGGGCTATCGATGCTATACAAAAGCCACTGACTGAAATCGAACGGACGGTGGAACCACATAGCGTGATCGATCGTCGCCATTCGCATACCTGGGGTCAAAAATGACACCCCATGAGGCTGCGCAGCCGTCACCAGAAAGTTAAAGTCTGACGCATAGGCGAGCAAATAGTCGTGCACAGAGAAATTATCTGGCAACTTGCCATTGGCCCGGATCCATACATAACGAATAGGCTCGCAGGCTTTAGGTGCGATGGGATCACTTGGATTGACTAGACGCATCTCAATCGGCGTGTCAGCCATAAACTTCTCAAGCACTTTAGACGGCACCTTGTCTCTCAGTGTCATCGCCAGTTCTTGTTGGTTAAGCAGACCTTCAGGCCCCGGCACATCAGGCATAGTCGCTTGATGCTCATAACCTTCCTCGCTCGTTTGAAAAGAGCAGGTCATATAGAATATAGGACGACCTTTCTGGATAGCTTTGACTCTTCTCGCACTAAAACTGCCGCCATCTCGCATGATTTCAACATCATAAACGATGGGTAGCTTCTCATCACCCGCACGTAAAAAATAGGAGTGTAAAGAGTGCACTTTGCGATCAGGACTCACAGTACGCTTAGCCGCGCTAAGCGCTTGCCCCATGACTTGACCGCCAAAGACATGCCCAAAACCAAGATCTTGGCTTTGGCCACGAAACAGCCCCTCTTCGATCTGTTCTAAAGAAAGTAACGCTAGAAGATCATCTAATACTTGGCTCATTACAACCTAAAAAATCAGCTAATTATGGCCATAAGCTTAACTCAAGATCCCCCAACCTCGCCAGTTTTACTCTATATTGATGTGACGCTGATTTGCCGACGCCTTTGCCCAAGCAAGTACCTGTGACTCACCGCTTCGATGGATGGTAACTGGTTTTGCATGGTAGATCTCATGCCAACGATCGCTGATCACCTCAGGCGTACACTCCTCGGCTTTAAACCGTCCAGGACTAAACTCGACTAAGGCCGCATGACTTATTCCACCAGCCGCGGCGAGGAGATGCTCCCCTGAAGGGCTTTTGGAGCTACAAAGGTATAACATGGTGGCGGTAACGGTTGTTTTTGAGAAGAGCGGTTTTACCGTAGACGCTAAATGCGATGCAGTCATAGATGTAACGGCATGTGGAATGATGCTGTTGACCTTGATACCGTGTTCTACGCCCTCATGATGTAAGCTGTTAACTAGCCCCATCACCGCCATCTTGCTAGCGCTAAAACTGGTTTCATACATGTCACCATAGACGGAACTGGCACTGCTCATCACGACTCGGCCATAGCCCTGTCGCTTCATCAGAGGCCAGACAGCCTGAGTCATATAGAAGGTGCCATTAAGATCGACATCTAGCTGATGTTTCCAGTTCGATGCACTCATCTGCTCGAATGCACAAGGGTTATGAACTCCTGCATTATTGATTAAGATATCGACTCGTCCCCAGCACTGCACCACGTCATCGATCATAGTCTTGATGTCATCAGTGTTGGTGACATCCAATGCAAAAGACTTAAACTCTCCTCCTAGAGCCGTTATCGCCTTACCACAAGATGTTAGTCCAGAATTAGGTTCTAAGTTTAACGTTGTGCTTGGGCTAACATCCTCTGTCTGAGTCGTTTCGTTATCCACCAAAACCACTCTTGCTCCTCGCTCAGCTAAGGCTATGGCATAGGCTCTTCCCAAGCCCGATGCAGCACCTGTTACTATGGCGACCTGTCCCTCAAAACGCATAGCTTCGACCCCTAAGCAAATCTGTTAATTACAAATGTAGTCCTTGGCTGCAAAGACAGCAGCCTCATTAATCTAAAGCAAGAATGACTGCTCACATTCTTTATGCCCACTTTAAAGATGTAATATTGCATACACTCCTGCCTATCAAGTGTGCGCTAGTTCAAAAATATGCAATGAACCAAACCGAAAAATGATAATGCTCGGCAAAGTGTTAAGCCGACCACTTTTGCAATTACAAAATCCACTTTTTAGAAGTTGTTAAATTTGCTATGCTTGCGCTAATTCATTTTAATCTTTATGTCATCCTTCTTTGATGTAAACCTCTGTAAGTAAATATAAACCATGAATCCTTGGATACTTGCCATCCGCCCTCGCACCTTGCCTGCGGCGATTGGACCACTGCTGGTTGGTAACGTGCTCGCACTACAACTTGAGCAATTCAGCTTATTCATTGCTGTAATCTCAATGCTTTGTGCCTTGTTACTGCAAATTGCCGTGAATTTAGCCAACGACTATTTCGACTTTAAGAGCGGTGTCGATACAGAAGAGCGTCTAGGCCCTGTTCGCGTTACCCAGAGCGGTATGTTGAGCCCTACAGCCGTGCGTAATGCCATGATCTTATGCCTAGTGTTAGCATTACTCGTTGGCTCTTTTCTTATCTACCATGGTGGTTTACCGATTGCCTTCTTAGCGGCGGCGGCCGTGCTTGGCGCTTTAGGTTATAGCGGCGGTCCTTACCCGCTAGCCTCCCATGGCTTAGGCGAAGTCGCAGCATTCGTGTTCTTTGGTCTTGTGGCTGTAGTAGGAAGTTACTTTCTACAAGCGGGTGAAACGGCAAGCAGTGCTTGGTTGCTCGGTAGTGCCATCGGCTTCTTAAACGCGGCAATTATGTTAGTAAATAACACCCGCGATATGGAAACCGACATTAAGGCGGGTAAAAAGACCTTAGCGGTTCGTATGGGACTCGAGCAATCACGGATCTTCTACCAGAGCTTTGTCTTCCTTCCATTTGCCATCATTATTGCTGGTTTCTTTATGGGTGCGCTGCCTGGCCTGCCTGTGCTTTTAGCAGGACTTGCATTTGTCATGGCAAGAAAGTTAAGCCGTGATTTTAATGAAGTTAAAGGTGCAGCGCTCAATCCGTTACTCGGTCGTACCGCTAAGCTAACCATGATTTTCAGTGCGCTGTTCAGTGCAGGTCTACTAGTCGATGTAGTGATGGCCTAATACCAATCAGTATAAAGATTTGATCGCTCAGCGAGAGTTTAGCGGTTCTGAGGCAAGGCAACGAGTGAAGAGCATAGTTGTTCTACGGTTAAGCTCGTTAACACAGCATCAGAACCGCTAAAACTCGCCATTCTGGAGCGTTTTTGGCTGCCTACTTCTGCGTTGAACGGCTTCACAAGGGAGCAACCATTCTTTCAGCTATTCGCCTTGAATTAGTTGCCAAAAAACGCTCTGAGTAGATCAACTTCTTATACTGACTGGTATAACTTCTAGCATTAACTAAACTCTGTACGAGACTCGATGACAAAAAAGCCTATCAATTTGATAGGCTTTTTTATTATCTATGTCTTGTCCTGAAATATGGTTACACCTTAATTAAGCTGAGATCGCCACTCCAGTTTAAGTGGAACTTCTCACCTGCAGGCTTATCGATACGTTCAAAAGTATGGGCACCAAAGAAGTCACGCTGCCCCTGAAGTAAGCTCGCGGGCAAAGTTTCGCAGCGATAGCTATCGTAATAAGCCAACGCCGAGCTGATACAAGGAGCCGGAATACCACTGAGTACCGCAGTCGATACCGCCACTCGCCAATCTTGCTGCTTTACAGACAAGGCCTTTGAGAAAGCTTCCGCCAGCAACAAGTTCTCAAGCGAGCTATCTTGCTGATAAGCCTCAGTAATCGACTGTAAGAATGTGGCGCGAATAATACAGCCTGCTCGCCAGATCTTAGCTATCTCGGCAAAATCTAACTGCCAGCCCTGCTCTTTAGCTTGCATAGCCATCAGCTGAAAACCTTGAGCGTAACAGGATACTTTAGCGCAATAGAGTGCACTTTCCAGCTGTTCGATAAACGCTTGTTTATCAATATTGCCTAGGGCTTTACTCGGCCCCGATAACTGCTGACTTAACTGCTGACGCTGAGTTTTTTGAGTGCTCAGCGCACGAGCATATACGGCTTCGGCAATGGTTGGCGCCGGGCAGCCTATTTGCAGGCTGCTTACCGCAGTCCAAAGGCCTGTGCCTTTTTGCCCCGCCTTATCTAAGATCATCTCCACCAGCGGCGCGCCCGTTAATGGGTCTGCTTGCTTAAGCACCTTTGCGCTGATCTGCATCAAGTAGCTATTTAAGCTACCTTGATCCCAGCGCTCAAACACATCAGCCACTTCACTCGGGGTTAACCCTAAGCCTTGATTTAGTAGCTGGTAAGCCTCACAGATCAGCTGCATATCGGCGTATTCGATGCCGTTATGTACCATTTTTACATAATGACCTGACCCAGCAGGACCGATATAAGTAGTGCAAGGTTCGCCCTCTTTAACAGGGTTTCCCGGCTCAAACCGTTCGATAGGTAAACCTGTTTTTGCATCGACCTTAGCGGCAATGGCTTGCCAAATCGGTTCAATTCTATTCCAGGCCTTTAAGCTACCGCTTGGCATCAATGAGGGGCCAAAACGGGCGCCGACTTCACCGCCAGAAACGGCGCAGCTAAAAAATAAGAAATCATCGGCGTAGCGCTGTTCTCGCTCGACAGTATCTGTCCACAGACTATTACCTGTATCGATAACGATATCATCGCTCTCAATTCCGGCATCAATCAGGGACTGACATGCACCACCTACAGGCGCACCCGCTGGAACCGATAGCAACAGCACTCGAGGTTTTTCTAATTTAGATAACATTTCAGAAAGATTGTTACAGCCGAGGATGCGTGGCTCTGTTATCTGTTTTAGGTATTGTTGACGTTCAAGTTTCTCTTGATTGACAGTGTCTTGCACTTTAATTTCATCAAGGTCAAATGCAGCGACGCGATATTGGTTATCAGCGATATTAAGCGCTAGATTCTTGCCCATTACGCCTAAGCCAATAACACCTATATCGAAAAGATTAGATTGGTTATTCATTTAAATTATATTCCGCAGGTCACAGAGAGTTCCCTATCTATTTTTTGTTCAGCTTACGTCATTGCGCTTGCTTGATTGATAGGGTTATTTGTTATGGATTATACAGACTTTGGTAACTTAATTACTATATAAAACTTAACAACTCAAGCTTAACTCATGTAAACGAAAACCCATTCGTTGATATGCAAGCGACCTAAACAAAAAAAATCAGGCTGCTATTAAAGCCCTGCTTTCAATAGGCCGGTATTTATGCCGACAAAGATTGAATATAAATCCTTTCATTGATGGGCTAAAGCCCAACCTACAAAGGAATAACACCACCAGTCTTAACCGTCTTAGTCTTAGCCGTCCCAGCCTTCCCTAGGACCTGCTCTTCCTAGGACCTTTTTTAAACCTGCGCATCTGCATAGCCCATACGGGTCAAAGTATTGCGCACTATGTCAATTGTGGCAGGATCTTCAATGGTCGCAGGCACCTTGTAGCTTTGGTTGTCAGCAATATTGCGCATGGTGCCACGTAAAATTTTACCGCTGCGAGTCTTGGGCAGCTTTTGCACCGCGCTCACGAGCCTAAATGAAGCCACCGGCCCTATCTCTTGACGCACTAGACTCCTGAGTTGCCGGTTAAGCTCATCTTCATCCAGCGTCACCCCTTTCTTCAATACTACCAGTCCTAACGGAACTTGGCCCTTAAGCACATCTTTAACCCCGATCACCGCTGCCTCGGCAACCGCTTCATGTTGACACAAGACCTCTTCAAAACGTCCGGTAGATAATCTATGACCGGCCACATTAATAATGTCATCGATACGACTCATGATGTACAAATAGCCATCTTCATCTTTATAACCCGCATCTCCCGTCAGGTAATAGCCTGGATACATAGACAAGTAACTATCCTGATAGCGCTGCTCGTTTTGCCATAGTGTGGTTAAGGTCCCTGGCGGTAGCGGCAGCTTTATCACCACATTACCGGATTCATTGGCGCTAACTTCATCCCCCATCACATCGACCACATCAACTTTATAACCTGGAACTGCCAACGCAGGAGAGCCCGGCTTGACCTCTACGGGTGCGTACCCCATCAAGTTGGCCGCTACAGGCCAGCCAGTTTCAGTCTGCCACCAGTGATCTATCACGGGTTTATTTAACCTATCTTCTGCCCAGTGCAAAGTGTCAGGATCGCAGCGCTCCCCAGCGAGGAACACGTTTTTCAGGCAAGTTAACTCGACATCCTTTAAAAAGTCGCCATAAGGATCATCGCGCTTAATCGCTCGAATAGCCGTAGGTGCGGTAAAGAAGCTCTTCACCTTATACTTAGCAATGGTGCGCCAAAATACACCTGGATCCGGTGTGCCGACGGGCTTACCTTCATACAGAATACTCGTTGCCCCAACCAATAAGGGGCCATAAACAATATAGGAATGACCTACTACCCAACCAACATCCGATGCAGCCCAAAATGTGTCTCCAGCGTTAATGTCGTAGATATTTTTCATCGACCAAGCCAGCGCCACGGCGTGGCCGCCATTATCGCGCACCACCCCTTTTGGCTGCCCCGTGGTACCTGAGGTATATAAAATATAGAGTGGATCTGTGGCATCTAGAGGCTGGCAATCGATATTCGGCGCAGTCGCAATCACGCTTTGCCAGTCGTTATCACGCTCAGGTTTCAACTTAGCCTCTAGCTGACTTCTATTTAATATCAAGCAAGACTCAACTTGATGGCAAGCCTCCTCTAACGCTGCATCAAGCAGAGGCTTATAGGCGATCACACCTGAGGGTTCAATGCCGCAGGAGGCCGACAGAATAAGCTTAGGTTTGGCATCATTAATACGGGTAGCGAGTTCATTGGCGGCAAAACCGCCAAATACCACAGAGTGAATAGCCCCAATACGTGCGCAGGCAAGCATGGCAAAGGCCGTCTCTGGCACCATGGGCATATAGATCACCACCCTGTCACCTTTCTTGACGCCAATGGAGTCCATGTAACCTGCGAGTCGACTCACCTGCGCCTGCAGTTCTCGATAAGAGATCCCATATTCACAGTCGGTAACTGGACTAACATACTGCAAGGCAATTTGCTCGCCCCGCCCAGCTTCTACGTGTCTGTCGACGGCGTTGTAACAGGTATTCATCTTGCCACCTTTAAACCAATGGTAAAAAGGTGCCTCAGTCTTATCTAAGACTTTATCCCATGATGAAAACCAATCAATTTTGCTTGCGGCCTCAGCCCAGAATGTTTCTGGGGTGGCGATGGATTTGGCATGTAGCTGCTTATTTTTATCTATCACGATACTGACTCCACTGGCTAACACTCAGCTAAATAAGGCCCTACAGCAATAGATAGCGAGCAATTTATGTCCATTTTATGCTTAATCGCATTATGCTCCTGCGTTCAAAAAATCCCCATTAGACCTTAGAATAGGTAGTAACAAGCCATGTATGCATTCAGGCAACTCTTGAATGCACCACGCTAAACCATTGTTTTTAAAGTGCTAACCATTATCTAACGTCATCTTATAGCTTAAGTTTTCTTGCAATGGCAAGCCTTGTGGCAAGCGCAATTGACATGAAAACCACTTTCATCGACCGGGGCAAACTTTACCTTTACGTAAACTTCATATATCGTGCAATTAATGTAAACAATTATGGTGTTTTTTTGATGGTAGATAATCAACTCTCACAAACGACATACTCAATTAGTGAACTATCCAAAGAGTTTGATATCACTACCCGTAGTATTCGTTTCTATGAAGATCAGGGGCTTTTAAAACCTAAGCGCCGTGGTCAAACACGGATCTATAGCCTTAAAGATAGGGTCAGACTCAAGCTTATTTTACGGGGTAAGCGCTTAGGCTTCTCGTTGGCCGAAACCAGACGTTTATTCGAGCTTTACGATGCAGATAAGAATAGCAGTAGCCAACTACACACCATGTTGGAGTTGGTCGAAGAAAAAAAAGTGTCGCTACAACAACAGATGGATGACATCAAAGTCGTGTTGATGGAGCTAAATTCGGCCGAGCAGCAATGCCTTGATGCATTAGCCAACAATGCCCAATAAAAGAGTAAGCACAACATCAAGTCATCATAAAAGCATAATTTAACAATCTAATAAATAGATGGATTTATCAAGTATCACGGCAAAGATCGGTGAACTTGTATTCAAATAAAATTGACAGGACACAAGCAAATGACTCAACTCTACACATCTCTAAACTTCGGACTCGGTGAAGATGTCGATATGTTACGCGATGCCGTGCAAAACTTTGCCGCCAATGAAATTGCGCCTATCGCCGCAAAAACAGATCTAGATAACGCCTTCCCTAATGAGCTTTGGCCTGTGCTGGGTGATATGGGATTACTCGGTGTCACCGTCTCTGAGGAGTATGGTGGGGCTGGCATGGGCTATCTCGCCCACGTTGTTGCTATGGAAGAGATCTCCCGCGCCTCTGCATCGATTGGCCTAAGTTACGGTGCGCACTCCAACCTCTGCGTTAACCAAATCAACCGTAACGGTAATAGTGAGCAAAAAGCCAAATACTTGCCAAAACTCATCACGGGTGAGCACATTGGAGCCCTCGCTATGAGCGAGCCCAATGCAGGTTCTGATGTGGTATCGATGAAACTCCACGCCCGTAAAGAGGGTGACAGATACATACTCAACGGCAACAAGATGTGGATCACCAATGGCCCAGACGCGCACACCTATGTGATCTATGCCAAGACAGATCTCGATAAGGGTGCCCACGGCATTACCGCATTTATCGTTGAGCGCGGCTATAAGGGTTTCAGTACCGCTCAGAAGCTAGACAAACTCGGTATGCGCGGCTCAAACACCTGTGAGTTGGTATTTGAAGATTGCGAAGTACCAGAAGAGAACATTCTTGGCGGGCTTAACAACGGCGTAAAAGTGTTGATGAGTGGTCTTGATTACGAGCGCGTAGTCTTGTCAGGTGGTCCACTTGGGATCATGACCGCCTGCATGGATATTGTGGTGCCATATATCCATGAGCGTGAACAGTTTGGTAAATCAATCGGCGAATTCCAGCTTGTACAAGGCAAACTTGCTGATATGTACACAGGCATGAACGCGGCTAAATCTTATATCTACAACGTGGCAAAATCTTGTGACCGTGGCGAGACTACTCGTAAAGATGCCGCTGGCGCGATTCTCTATTCTGCTGAACTGGCAACCAAGATGGCGCTCGATGCGATTCAGTTACTTGGCGGTAATGGCTACGTCAATGAATACGCAACGGGTCGCTTACTTCGTGATGCCAAGCTTTATGAAATCGGCGCTGGCACCTCAGAAATTCGCCGCATGCTGATTGGTCGCGAGTTATTTACCGAATCTAAGTAAAGATCTAGCACTTAGCACCTAAGGTGGACAATTGGGCGCTCGCATAGCGACGCCCTTATATCTCAGCTTCAAAAGGATTGAAATTGTGACGCAACTTAGCAGCCGTATTAATGCTCGCAGCGATGAATTCAAAGCTAAATTTGATGACATGACCGCTGTGGTTCAAGACCTAAAACTAAAACTCCATCAAATTGAACAGGGCGGCGGAGAAGTCGCTCGAAACCGTCATCTTTCAAGAGGTAAGCTCCTGCCTCGTCAGCGTGTTGAGAAGCTGCTGGATCCGGGATCGCCCTTCCTAGAGATTTCTCAATTTGCCGCCTACGAGTTGTATGAAGACATAGTGCCAGCAGCGGGAGTTATCGCCGGTATTGGCCGTGTGAGTGGCGTTGAGTGCATGATTATCGCCAACGATGCTACCGTAAAAGGCGGCACTTACTACCCTGTAACTGTTAAAAAACACCTGCGCGCACAAGAGATTGCTAGTCGTTGCCATCTGCCATGCATCTATTTGGTCGATTCAGGCGGCGCTAACCTACCCCGCCAAGATGAAGTGTTTCCCGATAGAGACCATTTCGGTCGCATCTTCTATAACCAAGCACAGATGTCAGCCAAAGGCATTCCGCAAATCGCGGTTGTTATGGGGCTTTGTACCGCCGGCGGCGCCTATGTGCCTGCGATGGCAGATGAATCGATTATCGTTAAAGAGCAAGGCACCATCTTCTTGGCTGGTCCACCACTCGTAAAAGCTGCGACTGGTGAAGAGGTCACAGCAGAAGAGCTTGGCGGCGCAGAGGTACACACTAAGATTTCAGGCGTGGCCGATCATATGGCGCAAAACGATGAACACGCGCTAGAACTTGCCCGCAAAGCGGTAACACGCCTCAATCATCAAAAACAAATTGCTGCTCAGCTTAGCCCTGTTAAACCACCAAAATTTGATATCAACGAGCTTTACGGCATCGTAGGGACGGATCTTAAAAAACCCTTCGATGTTAAAGAGGTAATTGCTCGCCTAGTCGATGATTCTGATTTCGATGAGTTTAAGGCTAATTACGGTAATACCTTAGTCTGTGGTTTTGCCCGTATTCATGGCTACCCAGTAGGCATTGTCGCTAACAACGGCATCTTGTTCTCAGAGTCGGCGCAAAAAGGCGCGCACTTTATCGAGCTATGTTGCCAGCGCAAGATCCCACTGCTGTTCCTGCAAAACATTACCGGCTTTATGGTGGGTAAGAAATACGAGCACGAAGGCATTGCTAAACACGGCGCCAAAATGGTGACCGCTGTATCTTGCGCCAATGTACCTAAGTTTACCGTGATTATTGGCGGCAGCTATGGTGCAGGGAACTACGGCATGTGTGGCCGCGCGTTTGAACCAACCATGATGTGGATGTGGCCCAACGCCCGCATATCTGTGATGGGTGGCGAGCAAGCCGCTGGCGTATTGGCCACAGTTAAGCGCGACGGCTTAGCTCGTAAAGGTGTCGAGTGGTCTGATAGTGAAGAACAAGACTTCCGTAAGCCGATTGTTGAGCAATATGATAAAGAGGGCCACCCCTATCATGCCAGCGCCCGTTTATGGGATGACGGCATTATCGATCCGGCGCAAACCCGTGATGTTGTTGGTTTAGCGCTATCAGCTGCGCTAAACGCACCGATTGAAGACACTAAGTTTGGTGTGTTCCGTATGTAGTGGCTTAACGCCATTGCAAATAGAACATCAACTTAGCTAACAGAGTGGATCGACAACAATGAATAATTCAGTCGCAACCCAGACAGAAATACTGGACCAACAATTACACTATCTGAGCTGCACGCTAAATGGCGGCGTGGCGCAGATGGTGCTGGATCGTAGTGATAAGCACAACGCCTTCGACGAGGTGATGATAAGCGAGATGATCCAGGTACTTGAGCACTTCAAACGCAATGAGCAGTGCCAAATATTACTGCTTAAGGCTAACGGCAAAAACTTCAGCGCGGGCGCCGATTTAAATTGGATGCGCAAACAAGCCAAGATGGATTTTGAGCAAAACTTAGCTGACGCCAATGAGCTAGCTAGGCTTATGTCCATGCTCGATAAATTTCCTAAGCCGACCATAACCTTAGTACAAGGTGCAGCCTTTGGCGGTGCGCTTGGGCTTATTTGCTGCAGTGATATCGCCATTGCCAATGAGCGCGCTAGTTTCTGCCTAAGCGAAGTCAAGCTTGGACTCATTCCTGCCGTTATTAGCCCCTATGTGACCCGCGCCATGGGGCAGCGCGCAGCGCGCCGCTATATGCTTACCGCCGAGCGTTTCGATGCTCAAAAAGCCCTTGAGCTACAAATTATCCATGACATCAATGATGACCTAGACGCAGCGGCTCAGCCGTTTATTGATGCGCTACTAAGCAATAGTCCACAGGGTATGGCTTGGGTTAAGTGCTTACTGTCATCACTTGAAGATGGCGTGATTGACCAAAACACACTGGACCATACCAGCGAGCGGATCGCCCGCATTCGTGTATCAGAGGAAGGTCAAGAAGGATTAAATGCCTTCTTCGAAAAGCGTAGCCCTCAATGGCCAACGACAACAGACTTTAGCATTGCGCCTGAAAATAATAATGATGCCAGCGGGCAAGGAGCCAAATAATATGTTCACTAAATTGCTAATTGCCAACCGCGGCGAAATTGCCTGCCGAATTATAGAAACCGCAAAAGCCATGGGTGTGCGCACGGTCGCCTTATATTCCGATGCCGATATCAATGCCCGCCATGTGGCCATGGCCGATGAGTCATTCTATTTAGGTGGCAGCGCCCCTGCTGACTCTTACCTTAAGGGTGATTTGATTATAGAGATCGCCAAAAAATCTGGCGCTCAGGCCATACACCCAGGTTACGGTTTTCTATCTGAAAACGCCGAGTTTGCATTGAAGTGCGAGCAGGCCAATATCGCCTTTGTTGGCCCAAGCGCGGCTGCGATTGATTCTATGGGCAGCAAGAGCGCAGCTAAAGAAATTATGGGCGCGGCCAATGTCCCACTAGTGCCGGGCTATCACGGTGACAGCCAGGACGATGAGCTACTTGTTGCAGAAGCTAACAAGATGGGCTTTCCTCTGCTGATAAAAGCAGCCTTTGGTGGCGGCGGTAAGGGAATGCGCATCGTAGAAAGCAGCGACGAAGTGCTTGAAGCGATTAACTCGGCAAGGCGTGAAGCCATCAACTCATTTGGTAACGACAAACTCTTGATGGAGCGCTACCTGCGCCAACCTCGTCATGTCGAGGTACAGGTCTTTGCCGACAGCCAAGGCAACTGCATCTACCTTTCTGATAGAGACTGCTCTATTCAGCGTCGTCACCAAAAGGTGGTCGAAGAAGCCCCTGCTCCCGGACTCAGCGATGCACTAAGAGTTAAGATGGGCGAAGCCGCCGTTGCCGCCGCCAAAGCCATTAATTATGAAGGCGCCGGTACGGTTGAGTTTCTACTCGATACCGATGACAGTTTCTACTTTATGGAGATGAATACCCGACTGCAGGTAGAGCATCCAGTCACAGAACTGGTTACTGGCCAAGACTTAGTCAAGTGGCAGTTGATGGTAGCTAGCGGTAGCCAGTTGCCACTGAAGCAGGACGAAGTCCGCATTCATGGTCACGCCTTTGAGGTGCGTATTTACGCCGAAGATCCACAAAATGACTTTTTACCCGCTAGCGGTAAACTCAACTTTTTGCGTGAACCCGAGCAGAGCAAGTTTGTGCGCATCGACTCAGGAGTGCGTGAAAACGATGTGATCAGTAACTTTTACGACCCGATGATCTCAAAGCTTATCACTTGGGATGAATCACGCCCTCGCGCGCTGCAGCGTTTAGTGCATGCATTAAATGATTATCAAATCAGCGGTCTGAAGCACAACATAGAATTTCTAGCCAATATCGCCGAGCATCAAGCCTTTATCGATGCAGACTTTAGCACCGACTTTATTGAGCGTTATGGTGACGCCTTAATTGGTCATGGCCTGAGTGATAGTCAATCCAATGAGTGTCAGACCGCTTTAGCATTAGCTGCTCTTTATCAGCTCTGCGCTCGAAAAGCCGAGGCTAAGAGCTGTGCAGTCAATAGTCACGACCCATACTCACCGTGGGGGGCTGTCAGTGGCTTTAGGCTTAATAGCGCCAGTCAGCACCAAGTGGCATTGCTAGATGATAACCATGAGATTAATCACCTTGAGTTAATTGAAACACAGGTGGGGGCTCAATCCTTCTATCAACTCAAGTTAAATGATAGCCAGCTCACCTTGTCGGGTGAACTGAAAGGCGAAACCCTACACGCTGAAATAGCCGTGAATAACGACGCTGGCCAAGCCGTTAAAAGCGCCGCTCACAAGATAAAAGTGCCCGTCAGCCAAGTGGGTGATGACTTTACTCTATTTATTAACTCCTCAAGCTACCACTATCGTGCACTGCTGTCTGAGGTGATTGAAGAGCAAGATAACCTCGAAGATAAGCTCAAGGCACCGATGAACGGCACTATCGTGACTCAGCTGGTCGCTGTTGGAGATAGCGTAAAAGCTGGCCAAGGCATTATGGTGATGGAAGCGATGAAGATGGAGTACACAATAGAAAGCCCATTTGACGGCGTTGTTACAGCATTCTTCTTTGAGCCAGGCGAACTCGTTAGTGACGGTATGCTACTTGCCGAGGTTGAGGCTAAAGCAGAAATTACTGCTGAAAAGGAAGAAGCCGGATGAAGATGACTCATGTAATAAACGCCATAGAATCCCCCTTTGATGGCGTCGTCAGTGCGTTCTTCTTCGAGGTCGGTGAACTGGTTAGTGACGGTATGTTGCTAGCAGAAGTTGAGGCGAAAGCTGAAATGCCGACAGAAAAGGAAGAAGCCGGATGAAAATGACTAATGTAATAAACGCCATAGAGTCGCCTTTTGACGGCATCGTCAGTGCGTTCTTCTTCGAGGCCGGTGAACTGGTTAGTGACGGTATGTTACTTGCCGAGGTCGTGGCTGAAGTTGAGGCGAAAGCTGAAATGCCGACAGAAAAGGAAGAAGCAGGATGAAAATGACAAGCCCTTATCCTAAAAAGGTTAGCATTTTTGAAGTCGGTGCCCGTGACGGCCTGCAGAACGAAAAGCCTGTCACCACCCAAGATAAAATTATCTTGATTGAAGACTTAGCAGCCGCAGGCATAAAACGTATCGAAGCCGCTAGCTTTGTGTCACCAAAATGGGTGCCGCAGATGGCAGATTCAGCCGATGTGCTTCACGGTATTACTCGTAAAACGGGTGTGACCTACAGCGCTTTAACGCCTAACTTAAAAGGCTTGGAACTTGCTCTTGACGCTGGCGCCGATGAAGTTGCTATCTTTGGCGCAGCTTCAGAGAGCTTTAGTCAGAAGAATATTAACTGCTCGATAGAAGAGTCCATTGAGCGCTTTATCCCAGTTATGGAGCAGGCTAAGGCCAGAAACATCCCTGTTCGTGGTTATGTTTCTTGCACTTTGGGTTGCCCTTACGAAGGAGACATCGCGGTCAGCGAAGTGGCTCGGGTGTCTGAATTACTTTACAAAATGGGCTGCTACGAGATCTCCCTTGGCGACACCATAGGCGTTGGCACACCGCTTAATGCCCGTAGAATGATTGAAGCGGTAGCAGAGCTTGTGCCCGTAGAAAAACTGGCACTGCATTTTCATGACACTTATGGCCAAGCGCTCGCTAATATTCTGGCTTGCCTAGAAACCGGTGTCAGCGTTATCGACTCGTCAGTTGCAGGTCTTGGAGGCTGCCCCTATGCCAAAGGCGCATCGGGTAATTTGGCCACAGAAGACTTAGTTTATATGCTGCATGGACTTGGTATCGAAACTGGTATCGACTTAACTAAACTGGTTAATGCTGGCAATAAGATCAGCCAAGCCCTAGGCCGTCCGTCGGGTTCAAAGGTGGCTAGAGCCCTCAGCGAATAAAGAGCCCTCAGCGAATAAAGAGCCCTCAGCGAATAAATAGCGCTAAGTTAATAAAGAGCGATTAGCAAATAAGAAATAGACTCTGAACCTAGGACCTAGGATCTAGGACCTAGGACCTAGCATTG
This sequence comes from Shewanella pealeana ATCC 700345, assembly GCF_000018285.1. Classification (NCBI taxonomy): domain Bacteria; kingdom Pseudomonadati; phylum Pseudomonadota; class Gammaproteobacteria; order Alteromonadales; family Shewanellaceae; genus Shewanella; species Shewanella pealeana. The sequence continues at coordinate 3,423,099 of NC_009901.1, forward strand.
ACAGAATATGGAGATAACAAAAATGACAGGACTAAATAAGGTTGTTGCAAGTTACGATGAGGCACTCGCAGGCCTAAGCAACGATATGACAGTAATGGTCGGCGGCTTTGGCTTGTGTGGTATTCCTGAGGGCTTAATCGCGCAAATGGTCAAATCCGGTGTAACAGGATTAACCGCCATCTCAAATAATGCTGGCGTCGATGACTTTGGTTTAGGCCTGCTATTAAAGAGCCGCCAAATCGATACCATGATCGCTTCTTACGTAGGTGAAAATGCCACCTTCGAACAGCAGATGTTATCAGGTGAGCTTAACGTTATCTTGACACCTCAAGGCACCTTGGCAGAGAAAATTCGTGCCGGCGGTGCTGGTATTCCAGCATTCTTTACCGCTACAGGTTACGGCACGCCTGTCGCGGAAGGTAAAGAGACCCGTGAAATTGATGGCCGTCACTATGTGTTAGAGCCAGCGTTAAAAGCAGACTTTGCGCTAGTACGAGCTTGGAAAGCTGACACCATGGGCAACTTGGTGTTCCGTAAAACTGCGGCCAACTTTAACCCTATGATGGCCACAGCTGGTAAAATTACCGTGGTAGAGGCTGAACATATTGTTGAGCCGGGAGAGCTCGACCCTGACCATATCCATACACCTGGCATTTACGTTAATCGCGTGATCCAAGGTAAGTTCGAGAAACGTATCGAGCAACGTACTGTTAAACCGGTCTCTGATTCAAATACAAACTCAGATGCAAAAGCATAAGGAGGCAGCACCATGGCATTATCAAGAGAACAACTGGCACAGCGTGTAGCACAAGAACTCCAAGATGGCTTTTACGTCAACCTAGGCATTGGTATTCCAACACTCGTTGCTAACTATATCCCTCAAGGCATCGAGGTGATGCTGCAATCGGAAAATGGTTTACTGGGTATGGGCGAGTTCCCAACCGAAGACACCATCGATGCAGACTTAATTAACGCAGGTAAGCAAACCGTTACCGCTGTAGACGGTGCCTCATTTTTCTCATCCGCGGAAAGCTTTGCCATGATCCGTGGCGGCCATGTGGACTTAACCGTACTTGGCGCATTTGAAGTCGATGAACAGGGCTCAATCGCCTCGTGGATGATCCCTGGAAAATTAATTAAGGGCATGGGCGGCGCTATGGATTTAGTGGCAGGCGCAGACAATATTATTGTCACCATGATGCACGCCGACAAGAAAGGCAATTCTAAACTTTTGCCTAAGTGCGAACTGCCATTAACCGGCTTTGGCTGTATCAAGCGGGTATTAACCGACTTAGCCTTTCTGGAAATTAAAGATGGCGCGTTTCATCTATTAGAGCGTGCACCGGGTGTATCTGTTGAAGAAATTGTATCGAAAACAGCTGGCAAGCTAGTAGTGCCTGAACATGTTCCAGAGATGAGATTTTAACGCCCCATGCTCTAACCACCAGCGCTCAAAACACTATGATCTATAAACGCAGCTCAAGAGCTGCGTTTTTTTACTCAGTTAGCGTTCAGTAATGCCCATCTATAGAGAGTCCAGTATGAATCTGTCGTTCTTAACGTTATATCCTAGCGCACTGTGGCTACCTGAATCGCCTGAATACGACTTGGCCTGCGACATCATAGATCATCTTGATTTTAGCTTTTGGAGACCATTGACAGAAAAGTTAGCGCTAGAGCATCGACTCACCTATACCAAATGTACACGTGTTACAGAAGGGGCTAATCCGGTATTTATCTATGAGGGCGAACAAAAGTTCGTATTAAAGCTGGTGCCACCAAATTGGTCTCAGCAAGCAAAATCCGAGCTCACAGGCCTCAAGCTATTGGAACAAGTAAAACTGGCGCTAGATGTACCAAAACTTATCTGTCATGGCCACTTTCGCAACTGGGATTATATCTTCATGAGTTTTGTAGAGGGAGAGAATCTCGCTTCCCTCTTGCCCACTCTCACGCAGCAAGATAAAGAGATGATTGCATTTCAGCTTGGTGAATTCTGCCACCAGCTACACCAAATTCCAATTACGACTATCACAGAAACGACCACGAACGTTATCTTAGACTGGCCCATCCTTCTGCAAGAGCAACGCGGTAACATTTATCAGAAACGGCAGCAACAAGGTTTAATTGAGCCATTTTTATCTGACCTAGAACCTTACTTAAACAATATTAATATCCAATGTAAGCAGGGTAGCAACCACTTCATTCATACGGATTTGCACCCAGCAAACCTGCTAGTAAAACGCACTGCAAAAGGAGTTAGATTGACTGGAGTCATTGACTTTGGTGATGCAATTATTTGTCCCGATCCTGTATTTGAATTTACCTCACCCGGACTGTTACTCGCGCTGTCGGATAAAAAGATATTCACTCAATTTTTAGATGGTTACGGCTTTGATTATAAAGATAAGCAAAGCTTGGTAGAGCAGTGTATGGCGTTATCTTTACTGCGCCATACGGGCGAACTCAACTACATACTCAATACTGTTCCCCATGCCAATACGGCTAAGGGGTGGAAACAAGCGGAAAGGTATCTTTTCCCACTCTGCGAATAACAGAGTTAAATTGCCCGGTATGAACTTGCACAACCGACAAGTTCATACTTAATATAGCGATTACTGAGCTTCGTTAGCAGACATAATAACATCTGCAGCCTCGTTGATTTTCAACTGACTTGAGCTATTTGTTTCAAGAGGCGCAGTCTCACAATCATATGCATTGGCTATCATGGTCACCGAACCTGTAAACCCCAACGGCTTGTACAAGTAGATGGTGTCAGCCCCAAGCTTGGCAGCCTTAATACGCATTTCATTAAGTGTGCCCCACACCATATCCTTATCGGCATGCAGCCAATAATCATAAAAGTGGCCTTGTGAGCCAATGACAGTGCCTTTATGTTCGCAGCCAACCAGTGAATCGGTATCATCCCAGAGGACTTTAACAGTGTTGGATTCATCTGTGGGAAAGGTTATACAAGCGCTAAGGCTTGAGCACATCAGAGCGATGGCAGCCAGTTTTACAAATTTCATGGTTTACAGTCAAAATTAAAAGGGAGGCGATAATATAGTCTTTAAGCCGTTTTGTGAATCCTGCTATAAAATATTTGTAATGCCGCCGTCAACTCCACAAATTAACTGATATTTTTCAAACACCACTGTCCTTCTAAATGGCCCCAAGGCAATAATATTGCGCCTGAGGCCCACATCTATGCTTTAGCCTTTATCTGCTAGTTTTGATGAAAAGGGGTTACGCCTAACTCGCTCTAAAAACTGGCAAATAAACACAAAAAATACCGGCACAAATAACACGGCAAATACCGTGCCGGTAAACATGCCACCAAGCACACCAGTACCAATCGAATTTTGGATCTCTGAGCTGGGTCCACTGGCTAGATAGAGTGGAATGATGCCGCAACTAAAGGCCAAAGACGTCATCAAAATAGGCCTAAGTCTTTGCTTAGTCGCTAGCAATACCGAGTCGACGAGGCTACTTCCTTCAGCCAAAGCTTGCTTAGCAAATTCAACAATTAGAATGGCATTTTTTGCAGATAGGCCAATGATGGTCACTAAACCCACTTTAAAAAACACGTCATTGGCAGCGCCACTTAGCATCACAGAAGCAATTGCCCCAATAATCCCTAACGGCACTACCAAAATAACCGCTAAAGGGATAGACCAACTTTCATATAACGCTGCCAATACTAAGAAAATAACCAGCATAGAGAACAGCAATAACCACACTGTTTGAGACTCAGCTTGTTTCTCTTGCAGTGACAGCCCCGTCCACTCAACTCCCGCAGCCGTAGGCAAAGATGCAGCAATGCGTTCTACCTCTTGCATCCCCTCTCCAGTTGAAAATCCTGCTGCTGGCGACGCCGATACTGCCACGGCCAATAAACCATTAAATCGTGTCAATTGCTGCGGCGCCATTTGCCACACAGGGGTGACAAATTCAGAAAGATAAACCGTGCCGCCTTGCTCATTACGGATAGCCAGTTGCAATATATCCTCAAGTTGCATTCTTGACTCAGCTTGAACTTGAACAATCACCTGTTGCAAACGACCATTATTAGGAAAATCATTAACGTAATTTGAGCCCATTGCAGTAGAGATAGTTTCGCTAATCGCGTTAAAAGGCACCCCTAGCGCCCGTGCTTTGGCGCGGTCAATATTAAGATGTATGCCACTGGTTTCTGGCAGCGCCTCATAGAACACAGATGATAGCTTTTCACTGGCATATGCCTGCTCAAGGAATTCCTTTTGGATCAATTGGAAGCGCTCGTAACCTGCATTACCACTGTCTTGTAATTGGAAAGATAAATTGGATGAGCTCCCCAAGCCATCTATCGCAGCAGGTAACACACTAAATATTTCTCCTTCCGTTAAATCACTTAAATAATCACTTAACGCTGCCACTTCTTGTTGTGTAGAGCTACCACCACGTTGTTGCCAGTCTTTTAAGGTCGTAATTCCAAAGGCTGAACCAGAACCTGTACCACTAAAACTGAAACCAAGAATACTCATGCTCGCATCAACGGCCTCCCTACCTAAAGTAAACGCCTCCATTTTACTCACCACATCCATAGTCCGCTCTACCGTCGCATCAGGCGGCAGCTGGATAGACGTCATAAAGTAGCCTTGATCTTCTTCGGGTAAAAAGGTGCTCGGCACTAGAGTAAAGCTATAAATACATGCCACCACGAGTACGATGTAAACTGCCATCACTCTGCCCGTTCGTTTAACGAGATGGGCAACACCAGCCGTCACTTTTTGTGTAAAATTGTGGAAGTTACGATTAAACCAGCCAAAAAAACCAACGCTTTTATGGTCATGCTCTGTCAAAGGCTTTAATAGAGTTGCACACAAAGCTGGCGTCAATGTTAGGGCTAAGAAGGCCGAAAATAAAATCGACACCGCCATTGCAAGCGAGAACTGCTGGAAAATTGTGCCTACCGAACCCGATGCAAATGCCATAGGTATAAATACCGCAGACAACACAGCCGTGATCCCAATAACTGCGCTATAGATGCTTTTCATCGCCTGCTCTGTGGCCGCTTTGGGTGGCAAGCCTGTTTCAGCCATTACTCGTTCAACGTTTTCAACCACTACGATGGCATCGTCAACAATAATACCGATAGCCAACACCATACCAAACATAGTGAACACATTGATGGAAAAGCCCATTAGCCACATCACTGCAAATGTACCTAACAGTGCAATAGGTGCAACAATGGCAGGAATAAGGGTATAGCGAATTTTCTGTAAAAAGAGATACATGACTAAAAAAACCAACACCATTGCTTCGAGCAGTGTCACGATCACTTTTTGAATCGAGATCTTGGCAAAGATAGCGGCATCGGAGGTAATCGAATAGTCCATATTGCTGGGCATGGCAAGCTTAAGCTCAGCCAATCGGTCTCTGATCCCTTGCGAGGTCGCAATCGCATTCGCTCCAGGCGATAGCTGAATCGCAGCAGATGTCGACTGCTGACCATTTTCCCGATTACTAAACAGGTAATTTTGTGCCCCAAGCTCAACTTTAGCTACATCCCCTAATAGGACCATGCCAGCGTCAATATTGGAACGCAGCACAATGGCTCTAAATTGCTCAGGGGTTTCTAATTGCCCTTGGGCGGTTAGAGAGTGCACCGTCATTTGGCCGCCAGATGTCGGAGAGTCACCCACTTTGCCAGGAGAGATCTGCACATTTTGCTCTGCAATGGCTAATGTCACATCTTCCATCGTTAAGTTATAGCCTGTCAACGCCACCGGGTCGACCCAGATCCGCATCGCAAACTCAGCGCCATACATCTGTACTCGTCCCACACCGGGCACGCGCTTTATCTCCTCAACGATATTTCGCACCATGTAGTCACTCAGTTGCTGCTCTGAGTAATCACCACTCGGTGAGATAAGTCCTAAATACATCAGGTTATTTGAAGAAGTTGTTTCCACCGTGATGCCGATTTGACGAACCGCTAAAGGTAGTCTTGGCTCAATCGCCCTGATCTTGTTTTGGATCTCAACCTGAGCCATCTCAGGATCGGTACCATTTTCAAAGGTCACCGTGATTGAGGCGCTGCCGCTAGCATCTGACGAGGAGCTAAAATAAAGCAGACCATTAATCCCTGAGATCTCCCGCTCAATCAAGGTCACAACACTGTCATTAATGGTTTGTGGACTGGCACCAGGATAGGATAGATACAAACCAATACTCGGCGGCGCAACGCTAGGAAAACGCTCGACAGCCAACTTAGGAATGGCAATCACGCCTGCGATGCTAATTAAAATAGCAATAACCCATGCAAAAACAGGTCGAGAAATAAAAAAATGCGACACAATAAACTTCCTCTTACACTAGCCGTTGATACATTACTGTTGCCAATCTGACAGGACTAACTCAGCCCCTTCGCGCAGATTATCTTGGCCAGTCACAACCACAATATCGTTTGGATTAATACCTTTCGAAATGACATATCGTCGCTGTTGCAGCCCTTCTAGTTGTACTGGTCTTTGCTCAAACTTATCGTTAACAACAATGTAGACAAACGGCGAGCCCGCACTGTTACGGCGAACCGCGTGCTCCGGAACTGTGATTGCTTGTAACTTCTGACGGGGAATTTGAGTTCGTACATACATGCCTGGTAGCAGCTGTTGCTTAGCGTTATCAGCAATAATTCGAATAACCAGATCGCCGGTATTTTCATCAACGCTGATCCCTGAGAATAAAATTTGCCCTTCAATATCATCTGCACTCTCTGCAGACGACTGCACAATCACCTTGACCCCTTGCTCACTGTTTTTCTGTTCATTGGCTAATAAACGTCGCAATACCCCAAGTTTCGATGCGGGTTGACGAACATCGATATAGACCTTATCAATCTGCTGAATGATGGCTAATGGCTGTGGCTCGGTACGGCTCACTAAACTTCCCTCAGTCACTAATGCCTCACCGATAATCCCTGAGATAGGAGCTGTTACTTTCGCGTACTCAAGTTGTAACTCACTATGCTTAAGTTGAGCTCGATTTTGCTGCACAGTGGCGGCTGCAATTTGTAAGTTAAAACTGGCCTCTTCAAAAGCCTGCTTACTTACCGCCTTAGTACGATCTAATTGAGTAAAGCGATCAACTTGGCTTTGTATTAACGCTAAGTGAGCCATAGATTGCTCAAGCGCTGCTTGCTTTATCTCAACATCGATAATGAAAATGTCTTGGTCAATTTGAAACAGTGCATCGCCTTGCTCAAGCGTATCTCCTTGTTTAAATAATCTTTGGGTGATGATCCCTTCAACCTGAGGGCGAATTTCAGCGCTACGTAATGGGCGCACTCGCCCTTGTAACTCATCAAATAAGGTGACTTGAGTTAACTCGGCGGTTACGGTGGCAATATTGGCGGTGTTTGGATAATTAAACGCCTCGTCAGTGCCACTTTTCTCACAGGCTGTCGTCCAGAAACAGACCACTGCAAACAGCCCTAAACGGGTAATTTTTTTTAATTCACTAGCCATATATTATCTTCACTCATACCTGACAGGCACAGCCTATGTTGTATCTCAATGAAGACAAAACCTAGGCATTAAAATTGATTGCGACAGATTAAATGAGCAAAGGTAAAAATAGGGTAAACAGGCAGGAATAAACAAATGCTAGCCGAGCCATTTCTTGAATAACTTTACTCTATATTTACCCTTGAGCCACTAAGCTGTAATCTCCTAGCCCGAATGACTGAAAACAGCTAAAAATTTTGATTGGAGAACAGAGATGATCCGTGTTTTATTGATTGAAGATGATCGCGATCTCGCCGAGACGCTACTCCAATTAATGGAGATGTCACATATGCTTCCCGATCATGCCAGCAATGGTATTGCAGGGCTTAATTTAGCCAGCAACAATCACTACGATGTACTGGTTATCGATGTCGGCCTACCAAAACTTGATGGCTATAGTATCTGCAAGCAGTTGCGCGCAAATGGCGCTGATACGCCAATACTTTTTCTAACAGCCTTCTCCAGTATTGACAACAAGCTAGAAGGGTTTGCCTCAGGAGGAGATGACTACCTTGCTAAGCCCTTCGATAATCGAGAACTTATTGCTCGTATAACAGCCTTGTCAGGCAGAAAAAGTAGCCATGTAAAACGGCTTGATATCGCGGGCTTAATCATGAATTGTGAGCAACAGCAGGTGTCCTATCAAGGACAAACTATTGAGCTTACTCCTGCCTGCTATACCCTGTTAGAAATGTTGATGCGCGCAAGCCCTGAAGTAGTCAGTCGTCAATCATTAGAAAACAAGTTATGGGGCGACGAGCCGCCAAGCAGTAATGTGCTTAAAGCACATATCTATTATTTACGCCGGGCATTAACTCAGGTACAGCTTGCACAAATGCTGTATACCTCTACGGGAAGAGGTTGGGCACTGCGCCCAAGTAACACACTATGAAACTTCGGCAGAGCTTAACCGCCTTATTACTCGGGGGCGCTGGTTTTATTCTGTTGCTACTCGTGCTCAGCTACACCCTGTGGGCAAGAGAGAACTACTTTCGCGCCTTAGATACTTCTTTCAGTGTGAGTATGCATAAAGCTCAGGAGCTTATTAATCAACAAGGATTTGACAGCATTACGCCCGGATTAGCGATTATTGATGCTCAGCTATTTCGTCAATACAAAGCGCTACCAGAGAGTATTAGACTGACATTTTCAGAAAAACAACTACAGGTTGGCCAGCATTATTACGCCGATGGTATAACCCAAAATGATAAAGCCAAACACCGAGATTTCTTTATCTATACTGCACAGCATAACGAACAAGAGATCTACTATCTCGTGCAGCAATATGAAGAATCTGACAGTCCTAGCTATTGGGATATTGCAGACTCTCAGCTGCAACAGATCTGGGCGGTATCGGCTATCGTTACCCTGCTACTCGTCATATTAATTTTGGCTTGTTTTCGTTACTTAGCGAAACCGATTTACAGACTCAATGCTTGGTCCAAACAATTAAATAGTGCCGATCTCAGCAAGCCAATTCCTTCTTTTGAATACCAAGAGCTCGATCGCCTCGCCGAGCAGATTATGCATAGCTTGCGGGAAGTCGATAGTGTGTATCAACGCGAGTCACAGTTCCTCCAATACGCCAGTCACGAGCTAAGAACCCCAATTACTGTCGTAAAAAGCAATGCTGCACTACTAGAGCAACTAGTCCCACCAAGTAACATGCCGCCGTTACAACGTATAATAAGGGCGAGCAATACCATGCATCATCTCACCGAGACATTATTGTGGCTGACACGTAAAGATATGGCACAACCGATAGCCAGTCAGTTCCAATTCGATTCGTTGATCAATGAACTCATAGAAGAGCATGATTATTTACTCAAAGGAAAAAATGTTGAGTTGCAGGTCAAGATTGCCACACAAGCGGTTGTACTACCGCAAACCTTAGTTAGAATAGTTACTGCAAACCTCATCCGCAATGCGATGCAACATATAGATGAAGGCGTTATCAGCATTGTTCTGGACCAAGAAAAGCTCACCATAGAAAATAAGGGCGAAATGCTAAGCGATATTTCATCCAGAAGCGGCTCAGATGGGTTTGGCCTTGGGCTAAAGCTAATTCATCAAATTTGTGAACAACAAGACTGGCCATTCACAACAGCAAACAAACCGCAGCACTATACTGCTAGCATCAGCTTTCTGGCTCCGATGCAACTCTGACTAAACGACTAGATTAAACGGAAAATAATACAATGATAGAGCGTATTAGAAAGGCTTACGATGGCGAGATTTATGGGATCTCTTTTTTCAGCTATTTCGCTAGTAACTATCAATTAGCGCCATCTTCAAAAACACTTTGGAAGGCCTTAATTCAAGTTGAGACGCTAACGGCTGATCTTCTCGAAAATACGTTAAACAAGCATCAAGTACAGTACGATAGAAATAACCTTGTAATGATCAACAAGGGAAGTAAGGATGCCCAAGAATGGGTCCATTTACCATGGGGGGAGTTAATCGAGACCCTGCTCAGTTGGGTGGATCCTTACGAAAAAAAATATCGTTACTGGGAAGATGAAGCAAGAAATGAAACTGAAACGTTCCAATTAATCGCAGCTCATGAAACGGCCATCTATGAGTGTTGGCAAGCAGAGGAAATTGGAATGTCTGGGGTACCGATACTTTTAGAGTTTATAAAAAAGTATAATCAAAAATAAACAGTTTCATGGCTTAATTGAGCATGTTCAACTTCCTGAACTCACCGCCAAAAGGCTGCAACTAACTGTCGGTTAAAGTCTTTTTAGCCTGTAAAGAGCAATAGTGCGCATATCTATGTCATTCCAAAACATGGGGAGCGATATAGACCTAATTAATCCCATTACAGACTCTAAGCAGAAAACAAAAAATCCGGGAAGTTCACTTCCCGGATTATATTGAAGCGCAGCAATTAAAACCTATTCACCGCCATTGGCTGCCTTATAGTCAGCCTCCCATTTAGGCACGACTTTCTCGATAAAGATGGCTTTATCTGCATTCATCTTATCCATATCCATGCCTAAGACCGCTTGTGCTTTTGCTTTAGTTGAAATATCAGGAATGGTGACCGCAGCTTTAACGCCTTGAGTATCCAAGACTTTCGCCAATTTAGTCCGAGCTTCAGCGCTTTTAGTCAGTGAGGTTTCTAAAATGCGTAAGCCTTCTTCTGGGGCATGTGCCGCAATACCGTGGGACGCAATCGCAAAGTCCCAGCGCCACTGTGCGTGACGAATATCGGTTAATGCCGCCGCCATTTGCTGCTCTGTCGCTCCTGCTTTCCATGCTGCAGCCGCTTCAAAGTGAGCTTTAACGAGTTCTGCCTCAGCTTTAAGCTTAAGCGCATTGACCTTATCTTTATTCGCTTTAACTAAAGACTGCAATTGCTCTTTGGTCTGCTCATGACAATTTGCGCAGGTAAATTCAAACTTATCAAATGGGCTACCCACATTATGGTCGGTGTATTCCTTCCCCTCAGCATTGGTGACTCGCGGCATATGACAATCGGTACAAGATACGCCCATATCTCCGTGCATACCTAGCGCTGTGGTTTCATAGCCAGGATGCTGAGCTTTTAACATTGGTGCTTTTGACAGTTGATGAGTCCAATCTTTGAACTTCAACTTGTCATAATACGCTTCCATATTCTCTACCGTGGTGCCGTTATCCCAAGGGAACTTAACCCAGTTTGGGTGCTCAGCCGTTTTCTCAAAGTAATACTCTACATGACACTGTCCGCACACCATATTTTGCTTTTCGCTCTTTTCAGCCTTATCAAACGGTGTACCTATCGCTTCAAAGGCGCGTTCGGCAAAGGGTCGTGCAACTCTTAACTTTGATGTCCCAGGTTTATGACAATCTGCACAGCCAATCACATTGACGATTTCAGGGCCACCTTTAGCCCACTTACCACTGAAATACTCCCCTTCGCCTTGTCCCTCGATAACTCTCGGAACATCTGGGCTCTTACAACTCCAGCAGGCCATCGGCATAGGGCCTTCATCTTCTTTCATTGGGGCGCCGGTTCGTAACGTGGTTCTCACATCGGTAATAGCATATTGGTGCCCTCTAGGGGCATTATAATCCTTAGAGAAACCATAACCCGCCCACAGAATGACCAAGTTAGGGTCACCTGCTAATGCGTCATCCACCTCTTTACTCTCAGCTGTTTTTTGCCAGCTTTGGTATTGCTTAGGAAAGCGTTTTTCGTACTGGGCATTATCTGCAGGGTTCGTTTTTGCAATTGCTGCGCTACTAAACAAACCTATGCAAACTCCAGCAATCAAAGGGAGTTGGTATGCTCTCATAGGGTATCCATCCATTACATAAGGGTATTGTGATATATAAAATGTAGTCGCTGCTAATGCATTGTCAAAAAACGCATAAAATTAGTTATCAAACAAAAGAAAGCTGTAGATAGAGTTTATAAACGCTTAAATTCTGGTTCGCTTGTTATGTCTTTGTCTAGAGTTAAACTAGATAAATCAGTATAAGCTTGATTAAGGAGCTAGTTTTGAAAATAGAACTCTCTGGCGAGCACACCATTTCCGTGTTTCAACTGACTGCAGTGTTCAGTATGTTGTTTGCCTTAGTGGGATTTAGTTATAACGTCTGGCGCATGCAGATCACCGAGTACAATAGCAATGTACGTTCGGCAAGTTTTGAACTGCTACTGCAGCTATCTGAGCTTGAGTCAATCGTGTACGCCGCCCATTACGATCAAGATGTTATTCTAGGCAACCCGCGTAAAGGCTGGGTGAAGGTGAATTTGATTGCCGACTTGAGCATGATAACAGAGCCCGAAATCGGTTTTGCTGCAGAGGAGCTCAAACTGAGCTGGCAATCAAATTGGCAGCAATTGGCCGATGATGAAGCTAGCGCCCAAGCCGTTGTCATTAAAATAGATGAGACTCGTGCACAAGTGCGGATCCTGCTTAAGCAGTTAGATTGAGCCACAATCTAACTGAATCAACATCTGTTTACGCCAACATCTGATATCGGCAGCTAAACAGAGCGGTTTTACTTAACCGCTGCAACAAATGCGATTTCAACTAAATATTTAGGATCGGCAAGTTCAACTTTCAAGCATGCACGGCTTGGTGCACAACCCTCTGGTAACCATGCTTGCCACGCCTGATTAAATACCGCTACGTTAGCAAAGTCAGTCACATAGATAGTCACTGATAGAAGACGTGACTTATCGCTGCCCACACTGGCTAATGTCGCTTCTGCTTGAGCAAATAACTGCTCAGTTTGGCTAAGCATATTGCCTTCAGGATCGGCTGCAATCTCAACAAAATGCACCATGTTATTAAACACTGTTGCATCGGACCAATTGGCACATGGGTTAACACGTTGAATATCCATTTTAAACCTTAAAAAAACTCATCGAAATAGTGTGCAGATTTTAGCAGAAATACGCTATTTACCTAGATAAATTCCCTAGACCACACCAATATGCAATGCCGCGCACATAGCGCGATAGGCTTTGATGCTAAAATCACTGATTAGTGACTTTCATCCCTAGATTTAAGTAAACAACATGACTCTTAGACGCTCATTAGGCCAACAGTGGAGTAAGTCGATTCTTGCTCACAGACTAGCTTTAACCCTACACAGTAGTGACAAGGTACAGCAGCTATTTGGCGGTGCTACCTCTCTTACCACTGTGACCAACACAATTTCTGCATTGGTATTTGCTGAGGGCGACCCAGTTTGGCTTCCACCTATGGACAGCAGTGAGCAGACGCCACTCGGGCAAGAGTTTGCCCTGCACTGTTTATTTGCCGCCAGTCGTTTACTGTTTGTCAAAGAGATTGAGCAAGGCGAACTCAATCAAGCGGAGCATCTGGTGCTAACGATTGGTTACCAGTGGAGTCAGTCGCTTATTAAGTCCGAAGATGAGCATCCGCTCGCCAACAGTGAATCAACAAGCAGCGAACTCGGCGCCGATGCGTTGCAACTGTGTCTACTGCTGCAAACCATCAATACTCAGCTCGAAAAAGTGCGCAGTGACAAGCGCCAATCGAGCCGCAATATGGGTAGTCATGGTTAGCTTTTACTAGATTTTATAAATAAAAAGCCCGCAAACTTTCATTTGCGGGCTTTTTGTCGTGCTTTATTTGGCGCAATTAGCGAAACAGTCGCTTATCCAGTGCTAATACTTGAAAGTCTTGCTGTAACTGCAACAAGAAGTCTGTAGTTAACAGCGCTATTCCACGATAAAAATCTGTCTTGGCATGCTCATTGGCTAACTCACAGCAGCGCAATGCCCACGGCAATAGGTGTTGCTGCAATAGCACTTGAATAAAGCGGATCAAAGCTTGGTTATCAATTTCGCTCTGCAAGCGACCAAATGTTTGGTCGAGTACAGCGAAAAACAAACCTATATGGTCAATGGGCTGCTTGTAATCGAGTTGTAACTCAACCCCATGAGCGCGATAGTAATCCATCAACTCAACGGTAGTTCTATCGTTAATTAACTGCTCTTCACACAGGTAAACTGAGCCTTGCGGCACAGCTGTCGGTTCGCCTGGTCCAAAGAAAAGTTGGCCGTAATCCAGCTTTAAGGTGATTAATGCCTTCTCCGAATCCGCAGCATCAATATCAGAAGACCATTGCTGTAAAAAATCTCCCAGCAATTTGCGACCAGTGCTGTTTTGCTGACGCTGAGAAAATTCAGGCCAGCTGCCAGCCACATCACACTCTTTTAGCCCATCGATAAAATCGGCCTCTGGATAACGAATAAGGCAATGATGCAGTATTCGCGCTAGCCCTTGGTACTCGACAAAGTCAATATTGCTTATAGATGATTGAGTAAGCGCTGATTGTGTTAACGGCTGCGTGTTTGAAGACATAGTTGACCTTAAAGCTAAGCGGGCCATTAAGCCCGCTGATGTATTATTTAAAGACTTTTGTTATCCAAACAACTGAAATTAAACTTCAGTTGGGTTTAGGATATCGCCGCCTTGTCCACCATTCACGTTCGCCTTAATGATAAGGTTTGGTGAAGTGATTGACTCTGGTGGCAGCGGTGCAATGTGGCCATCGCCGTTACCATATTTAGCGCGTAGGTTATCCATGGTATCAAAGTCTAGTGCACGTAGTGGGCAAGACTCAACACATACAGGCTTACGGCCATCGGCAATACGCTCGAAACAACCATCACACTTGGTCATCACTTTACGTTCACGATCGATTTGTGGAGCATCATAAGGACATGCACGGGCGCAGCTTTCACAACCGATACATAAGTCTTGTGCAACGTGAACTAGACCATCTTCACGGCGCTTATGCATAGCGCCAGTTGGGCAAGCCTTAACGCACACTGGCTCAGAACAGTGGTTACAACCAATAGACATGTAGTAAGCAAATACACTTTGCTCAAAACAGCCGTTTTGGCCTTCAGTCCATTGTCCGCCGCCGTATTCGTACACGCGGCGCCAAGTCACGCCATTTAGCGCAGGAACGCCATTTTGTTCAGGATTGGTATTGTTACGGATCTCGTTACCTTGACGGTCTTTACAAGATACATGGCACGCTTTACAGCCAGTACACTTAGTGCTGTCGACGTAAAAACCGTATTGAGTTGCTTCAGTCATAATTAACTACTCTCTTAAATCTTTTTAATGGCAACACGAATAGTGTGCTGTGGGTTACCTTTAGCGACAGGGCTAGGCTGGTAGCGAGTTAACGAGTTAATTGCGCCGCCTTCGTCAACGATATGGCCAGTACTGCCTCGCTTGTTGCCAGGGTTGTACCAAGCACCTTGTCCTAGGGCAAATACACCTGGCGCAACACGTGGTGTGATACGTACAGTCACTTCAATTGAACCACGCTCGTTGTACATCTCAATCTTGTCGCCAGAGCTTAGGCCGTGCTTAGCACCGTCCATTGGGTTAACCCAAACAGCGTCTTCTACCGCTTCACGCAGCCATGGAACGTTGTGGTAGCTTGAGTGGGTACGGCCCTTAGTGTGGTAACCCGCTAGCTGAATTGGGTAATCTTCTTTAGTGCCTTCATCTTCATAACCGTCCCACGTTACTGTGTACTGTGGAATAGCTGTGATGGTGTCGCCCTTAACGTTTGTAGGATTTTGAGTACTGTTCTCTTGGTCCCAGTTAGCCGCACGCCATGCAAGTTCAGCAGAATAGATTTCAATCTTGCCACTTGGTGTTGATAGCGCTTTACCGTCTTTCACAAAGCTTTGCAGTGCAACGTGGTTATCGTTCATGTTCTTACGGAAGAAACCAATCTCTTGTGCTTCTTTGTAAGTTGCAGGGAACGCTGGAGAAACACCGATGTTGTTGCTGTTAGCTTTAGTGCTTTGATAAAGCTCTTCTAACCACTCATCTTCGTTTTTGCCGTCTCTAAAGCCAGCGCCAACGCCCATCTTGTCAGCGATCATCGCAGCCGCTTCGTACATAGACTTACAATCCCACATAGTCTCAACAGATGAAGACATGGCAGTTAGGTAACCTAGTGAGCCTGAAGCGTATGAGTCGTTAACTAAGTCGTTTGACTCTAACCAGCTAGTATCCGGTAAGATGATGTCAGCAAACTTAGCGCCAGGCGTCATCCAGCAATCACAAGATACGATGAATAGATCTTCAGCATTACGGAAGATATCAGCCGTATTGTTGATTTCAGCGTGCTGGTTCAGTAACGAACTATCTGATGCAGACAGAATGAACTTAATGTTTGCGCCAAGTGGCGTATCTAAACCGTCAGTACCACGAACGCCGTGACTACGAGCAGTCATATTAACGCCGTTATTAATCGCTTCAGACCAAGTGAAGAAAGAGATGCTTTCTGTAACTTTATTTGTACCTGTTGGAATTCCTGCACGAGACATGCTGCTCATGTACGGTAGTTCACCATTTGATGCACCGCGAGTACCTAGCTTACCGGTTAGCACTGATAGCATGTATAGAGAACGCATGCTTTGCTCGCCGTTTGCTTGGCGGTTAACGCCTGCGCCCACAACGATGTAAGGAGCTTTAGCTGTCATTAGCTTGCCAGCGATGTAGCGGATTTTCTCTGCAGAAATACCACAGATTTTTTCAGCCCATTCTGGTGTCTTAGCGTCAGTGTAAATACCTTGACCTAGAATGTAGTCTTGGTAGTTTTCATCTGAGTTCATTACCTTAGCGTATTCTTGGTCAGTCGCATCGCTGCTCGCTGCAAAAATCGCTTTTTGATCTTCAATTGACTGCTTGTTGAAACCAACTGAATGCTCAAGTACAAACGGTAGAGATTGACCAACAAAGTTAGCGTGGTTGATCATCACATAGGCAACCGCTTCAGCAAACGCAGCATCAGTACCTGGACGGATTGGTAACCAGCTTGATTCTTTACCTAGCATGGAGTCAGTGTAACGAGGGTCGATCATTACCACTTCTAGGCCATTATTTTTCTGCAATGCCTGTAGGTAATCGTAACCTTCGCCTGAACCCGATTGACGGATCTCGCTTGGGTTGTAAGCAACACCTAAGAAGAAGTCACTGTCTTCAATAGTGATGGTTGACGAACCGCTAGTACTGCCAGTACCGAAGGTGTGCTTAGCCGCTTCCATCTGCTGCGCCCAAGAGTAGTTACCATAAGCATTTAGGCAACCACCATTTAGGTTAAATAGACGGTTGAAACAGGCATTTGATGCAAAACCGTAGTAAGCACCAGAACCGTAGCTACGGAATACTGACTTAGCACCATTTTCTTGTGCGTAAACAGCAGCAAGCTTTTCAGCGATAATGCTGGTTGCTTCGTCCCAGCTAATGGGTACAAATTCAGCTTTACCACGCTCACCAACACGCTTCATTGGTGTTTTTAGGCGGTCAACAGCGTAGTTTCTTTGACGTAGTGAACGACCACGAGCACAAGCACGTACTTGGTGTAGACCGTAGTTGTCTTCAACTTCATGGTCAGTTTCAACACGGGTCACGATACCGTCTTTAGTAAAGACCTTAATTGGACAGTTAGAACCACAGTTAACTAGGCAAGATGACCAGTTTACCACTTCGTCAGTCACTGGCGGCTGTGGTGGAATAACATTGGCATCATCAGAGCTTGAATTACAGCCGGTAACTGTTGCAGCGCAGCCCAGCGCGGCACTCATTTTTAAGAAACTTCTACGTTCCATAATCTTGTTTTCCTCAAACTTATTAATATCTGACTCGACTTATTTCAGCTTGTAGCTGAAGGTCAACATCAGTTGATGGGCGTTGTAATTGTGGTTCAGGTCACCCAAGGTCACTAAACCTGGAATACTATCGGGAGTGACCGCAGCACTATCGGTATCAAAATAACGTTCAAACTGGTAAGCCAACTTGACAGCCATTTGCTCAGAGATCAGGTATTGCCCGTATAAACTCACGCTGTGGTTATACGAGTAATAACTGCCATAGCTGTTGATATTGGCACTGTCTGTGTTGTAACCATTCACACCGGTATTACTTGATGAGTTAGCAAATAGGTAGTCACTACCTAAAATCAATCTGCCATCCATTAGTCCTGTGTAAGTCGCACCCAAACCAAGATTAATGAATTCATCATTAACCTCTGTGTGCCAAACTGACGCTTGGTCACCGTTTTGGTCTGAATCAATCCACTGCTGACCCGCAAAGGCATATACAGATAATGGTTCGGTGATTTGTGCATGTACGTTGATGTCGTAACCGTAATCTTTAGCCTGAGTCAGGCCGATTTCAGTTGCGTCATAGTCGTCATTGGCGTAGTAAGTGCTAACATCGAAAGTTAACCACTCAAGCGGCACGTAGCTCGCTCTGGCGTTAACTTCGCTGCGCTTGCGATCGGCAAGGTTGTACTTACGCATTAACGATTCAGTTTCGTCGCTGGTTAGCTCATTAGCTTGGTAGTCACTGCCACCTCGCTCGCCATAGCTGACACCAAAATCTAGGGTTAGCTTGTCAATCGCACGGATGTTTAGCTTGCTCCAAAACTCATTGTCACGGGTTTCTTCGCGCTCACCATAACTACGTTCAACTTGCTTATAGTCGTAACCCGCTTGTAAGCGGTAACCACTGGCAATACGGTAACTTGCGTTGGTTTTAAAGGTTTGACGCTCAATATCCATTGGCACGTTTTGTTTAAACGCACCTGACATTGAATTGAACTCGTACTGAGCAAAGTCAAATACCGATGAGCGGTTATCACGCTTGCTGTAGTCATAGCTTGCGCCTAGACGTAAGCGATTGCTTACTCGCGTGCTTGCCGCTAGGTTTGAGCTTAAGGTATCAACCTGACCGTCCCAATTTTGAATTGGGTTTCCACTCATCTGGATAAGGTCTTGATCTTGGATCATACGACCGGTAACCACACGACCACTAAACACGCTAGAAGCTAAACGGTACTGACCAGATAGCGACACTTGGTGCGCTTGGTTATCAGGTGTTGCACTGTATACGTCATAGGCGTAAAGCAGACTTAAATCGCCCATGTTGTTGTCATAGCGTGAGCCGTTGTAGCTCAGCTCTGACAACCAGTTAGCGCCATCAAGCACCACACCGGCACTGAACTTATCTGTGGTTTCATCAACCGCTTCAGCAAAGTTAGTTGGGCGTGGGCTAGTGAGGCTTGCGCTGCGGTGACCGGTTTTATCTTCACGGTCGTAGCGTGCATAGCTGCTAAGGCCTAGACCTAATACTTCAGAGAAGTCATACTCAAATCCGATACCACTGCGCTGTCTTTGTAGCGCTAAATCCAATACGCGAGTCTGATCGCTTGGCGTTAGCATGCCATTGTTTTGCCAAAGATTAGTCGAGGCATTACTGCCTTGATTAGTGGTAATCGTCTGAAAATCAACATCTAGCTTATAATGACCGCTCTTACCCGCTTCCATGGTCACAAAGCCGTTATCCATACCCAACTGATGGGCTTGAACTTTCGCTTTATAGCCACTTTGCTGATAAGCAAGGTCGGCATTGACGCCTGCAATAGCACCGTCTTCGCCGGTGCCAAACTGGTTGATGGCATGATTATCATCGGCATCAATCGCGCCAACACTCACACCAACACTACCAGTGTAACCTTGAGTCTCAACACAACGCTTACATTGATAATTAGCGGTTTTACCGGCGGTAATATTGGCATTTTGCACACCAAAATCAGCCGCAAACGCGCTGGTTCCTGCACCTAGTAACGCTAAGGTGATCAGGTTTAATGAAAAAGGTTTAATTAAACGCATATTTGTCACTCCTAGACTTAACGGGCAAAGTTGCTGCCAGCAGGATGGTTAGAACCATGGATCTTGCTGTGGCAATTTAAACAACTCTTACCCGCACTGAATGCATCTAGACCTGCTTGGCTTGTCATGCGGCTTGCATGGCCATCATCTGCGTGACATTGCTGACACAACTGCGGCGTACGCGACTTAAGTAGGTTGTCGTTAACACTGCCATGGGGTGTATGACAGCTTGAGCAGTCTTCCATTACTGGCGCATGCTCCCATAGGAATGGTCCGCGCTTGTCGGCATGACACTCGGCGCAGGTCTCATTTAGGCTTGGCTTGATCAGTGCGCTTTCGGTCATAGAACCGTGTGGGTTGTGACAATCAATACAGGTCATCTGGTCCCACTTCATTGGGTGTGATGAGCGCTTATTCATGTCTGCCTTAGCGCGGGTATGACAAGAAGTACAGGTGTCGTTAACCGTTAAACGGTCAAGAGCAGGATCTTTTGCTGCATGAACATTGTGACAATCGCTACAAGCGACTTCTTCAAGATTGTGAGTACTGTTATGCCATGCCATCTGCTTAGGATCGTTATGACATCCTTGGCAAACACTGTTTTGGCTAGAAGCTGAAAGTTTGCTGTCAGGGCTAAAGCTAATCATTGGCTCTTTACCGCCACGATTATGCTTGCCTAATGGACCATGACAGGCTTCACATTGAATACCTGCCATAGGTGATTTACTGTTGCTCATGTCACCGTGAACGCCGTCAAAAATTTCCATGACTTTGGCATTTTTCTTATGACACATAAGGCAAGAATCCGCCCCTTTCGGAGAGTATTTACCTTCGCTAAACTTCTCTGTTAATTTTTGTTCGAGTTGCGTTGAGTCAAGCTTATCCCATGGGGTTGCTTGAGCAGGCACAACACTGATAAGAATCGTGAGTAAACTGCTAGCCATTAATTTGGCCATAAAATTCACTGACTTTATGGTTTTGATTGTGGACATTAACTACAGGCCGGTTATATATCGAAGTGAGTATCTTATTCCTTGCAGATATCTAAATTCAAGATTATGCATATCTGCCAACAACTTGAGGCTTGCAGCAAGTTTTCATAAAAAGCGTCTATCACCTCACAATATAAACACGCAAAACAAATGCACCTTTAATTAGAGGTAAAACCAATTAACCATTTAAATCACTAAGATACAGCTTCCATGAGAATGATTACTATCTTCACAAGTTGTTAATATGAGGCTGAAATGTAAACCAATTGATTTGGCGAGTCTGAATTATTGAAGCTAGATCACTAACTATTTCGATGCTATTCAGGCTTCACGTGCGAATACCCCATAATAAGTACCATTATCGAATAAAAATCAAACAAAGCTTGAATCATGAATAGTGAGTTCAACAAGAATTTTACCTAAAAAAAGTAATAACCAGACAAAACAGCAGACTAAACACCTGTATACATCCTGTTTTGAAATACTTTCCTCTCAATAAATTTTTACGCCAGCCTTCAGCATCATGATGATTAAAAAATCAAGGGTCGGTTTATTGATGGCCCGCATTAGCCTATTATTTTGTTAAGATTTTGAATCGACCCAGAGGATCAGCCTTGCACAAATTAGACAGAAGGTTAGAGAGCAAACTAGAAAATAAAATCCCGCCACCCATCGTCACGCTGATTTTCGCATTTTTCATGTGGGCAATTGCGTTATTAACCTCCAATGAAAAAGTTGCAACTAGCGAGCACACGCTCATAAACATTAAGTTTATTGCCATCTGCTTATTCTTAACTCTAGGTGTACTTTCCGCTATTGCTGGGGTAATCAGTTTTAATCGAGCGAAAACTACGGTCAACCCACTAAAGCCTGAAACAGCTTCAGCATTAGTGACCTCTGGTATGTTCAGACTAAGCCGTAACCCTATGTACTTAGGTATGGCGTTGGCTCTGTGCGCTTGGGCTTGCTACTTAGAATCTATTTGGAGTCTGCTGGGCATTATTGGCTATATGCTTTATATGCAACGCTTTCAAATCCGCCCTGAAGAGAAGGCACTTGAAGCGTTATTTGGGAAGGTATTTTTTGATTATAAAAGTAGAGTCAGGCCCTGGCTATAACCTGAGTAAACTCCGATAGCAGCGCGACTTACATTCAACTCATCGACTCAAAAACTATTACAGAGGGGCAGCAGCAAATCCCCCCCTCTGAAAACACAAGCATGATATAAAGCAAAATGATTTAGATTATGTTGCTGGTCTAAACTAATGCTCAATAATCACGGAAACTAAGCGACTCTTTCGTTAACTGAAGCTCCTTTAGACGCTTTTCCGTCAAATCAAGCTTGCAGCCTATCAAGACTGGGATCGCCATCGAACCTTGTTCATATGTCAGCATCTCAGCCCTACATGCATCATTACGATAGCTTAACCAAGAGGATTGCGCCTGACCATAAGCGGTGCTTAACTCGCTATTATTTGCCACGTGCTCAAGGGCACTAATAGATTTAATAACCTCGGTGAGTTTCCATTCGACATTCGCTAACTCTAGCTGACCACACTTAGTCATCCCCTCAGTGTTGTATGCTTGCTCAGATTGGCAATCGATTCCGGCTGCGGGATCATCACCTAAAATCACAGTACTGACTTGAGTCGGCAGATACCACGCGCCCCCCATGGCTATCTCACGACAATCCCCTGTTGAATAATCGTCTGCTAAAATAAAATCACTACCGTTCCAAATTAACCGCTTTGCCGAAACACAATCGGCGATACCGCGTCCTTTCATAAACTCATCAATAATACCGTTAGCGTAATTTGTCGAACTATCGGTAATGAACTTAGGCTCTATTGCTGGGTTATCATCGACAAGCCACACACCGTCACCATAGTTATAGGCTGCAGACCAGCAAGGTGCAGTAACCACAAGTTGAGTTTTTGTCAGCCTAGATACCTCAAGTTTCAAGTCATCACTATCTGAGGGGACAAAATCACATTGATTGATTGCATTTTTCATCCTCAGTTTAAACTCTGGATCGGTTGCCAATCGCCTGTCTTTATCTGTTGTCAGTGACCCTTGCTGCACTGATGCTGAAGTCAGAGGAATTGAAATCACAGGCGCTTGTTTAGGCTGCACGATATTGCCGATGCTCTGGCCTTTTTTTACAATGCCGAAAGGTGTATCCACCAAGCCTTGAAAATCGTCCATTTTGAGCAACACAGCTGTAGAGCCGCTGGTCGATAAATGCCACTCATTACCCGTACTATTGGTAAATTTTATCGAAACACGGCCTTTCATGGTAAGTGCATTGAGCAACTGACTAATTTGATCTTGGCTAAGTTCACGCTCACCACTAAACCGCATACCTTGCTCTTCATAAGCCGGCATTTCAGGCCCTAAATGGCTCATGTATGAGTCATTGATAACCAGTTTGAAAATTTCATTGCCGCCTTCACGGCCATCAATATCATATGAGCCTTCAGCAAATTTTACTTTGCCTTGGATCTGAGCATTAGCGCCTGCTTGTCTTTGCAATATGACTGAAACCGGAGCACTGTTATTGTCTTGCGGTTCTTGGATATAAGAGTGATAGCCTACTGCGCGACAGGTATTAGTATTGTCACAGACCACTTGCCAATCACCATGTGAGAAGCTCAGCCCTTCAAGCGCGAAGCCAGATGTTGAAATAAAAAATGAAAGCAGCCCCGCAATTCGAACATAACTCTGCATTATTAAAATGCTCCCAAAGTAACGACTTAATAAAATGGTCTACAACGAAAAATGATGACAACGCCAGATAGTGTCATTACTTACTGCAATTAAGTAGCAGTGTGATTCTATTTCATTGCTACTTTGTGCAATACATCCCAAAACGGTTCACAACCACACTAGGCGTTTTTAAGCAACATCGTTATAGTTACAAACCAAACTCAGGTAACCCAGTGTATTTATTATTAAAAGCATAAAAAACAACCTCTAACTCATCAATAACGTCTATTGATACTCCTACTATTAGCTCACGCAACTAACGCTCAAATAACAAAGGTCAAATAACAGCATGTCTAACGCAGTCTCATCATTAATGCAAACTCAGCTCGGCAAATATCTGTTTGTTTTAGCAATCCCATTACTGCAATTTATCGGTCCCAACTTTCTGATTGGCGTTGTACGTGTCGACCATGAAGGCGTAGGTACAGGTCTACTGTTTATCTTTAAATGCTTAATTTGGGTAGGCGGACTGGTGATTGGCAGCTTAGTGTTTTCCAAGCTTTATTATAAAAGCATCCGTTACGGTTTATGGGCAAACGCTCCGCTAGCTATTTGGATCCTTTACCTGTTATCACAAAACCTACCCTACATATTATCTTAAATCATAAAGTTAACGTTTATCGTCACCGAAAACGCTAAGGAACGGCATGACTAATATCTTCGCGCCAAAAACCACCAGAACGCAAAAAGTGCTGGGGTATTTTTTTATGTTGCTACTGGCGCTCATGATGATTGCCGTATTTAGCAACACTTTGGTTAACGACGAGATTTATGAACCACTCAGTCTATTTGCCGCAGTGCTGTCTGTAGTTTTGCTTGTTGCTATGTTTTGGGGGTTAAAGCAGAAGAATTCATGGCTGAGAGTCAATCTTGATAATCAGCCTCGTAGCCCTGTAAAGGTGATCTTATCTGTCACTATCGGCATTCCCATTCTATTGCACTTTTCATTAGCTAAAGGGTTACCTGTACTACTGCATATCCTGCTCGCCGATAAAGCCATCATGATTGCCACCATAGACGATAAACGCTTTGGCTATTACAGCCGCACCTGCGATGGTGGTCTATACCTTGGAGGTTATAGTTTCTGGGGCAACGACTACATCTGCGGCATTAAAAAAGAGGATTGGGATAGTTATCAATCGGGAGACAAACTCGCGCTATATGGTGATAAATCAATACTGGGGTTCACCTACCAAAAATACACCCTGCTCACCGATGAATTATTGCAACAGATGATTGCACAATCAGCCGCCTTAAAAGCAGAAGCTATCACAGGCAAAAAACCTATGAGCCTTGAACAGGCACGAAAATTTATTTCTCAAGGTCAATAAAAACAATCAACCCAACATGAGTGGTTGGGCTGACTCTAAACACACTTAGAAGCAGCCTTAAAGCTCCTTTTATAAAGTCTAATAGCTCTTAAGATATAATTTCATTTGCGATTGTTTATCTATCGGTTACTAAGAAACAGTTGCGCCAATTCCGGATCGGCCAATACCGCTTTAAGTGCGGAGTTATCCCCTCTCATCAAGTCTTGCATCATCCCAAGGCGCAGATCATTGGGCAGCAAGGGCATTTTTAAAAATGCTTGAATATTAACTAGCTGCTTCTTATTAGGTTTAAGCTTATTCACTTTAAGATAATGATATAAGCGTGTACACAGGGTCGCCAATATATCGATCCTGGGTATTGCTCCACCAGCGGTCTTCTCAATCTTAGGCGCGATAGTCTTAGCAAAATCATCGGCGTTCACTATGGCTTCTGGCGACACTAGCTTACTGAGGTTCTGCTCCACAAAGGCAATAAAGGCATTACAGGTAGTATCATCGAGGCAAGAGTGAGCCAAAATGTTTACTAGGGGCAACTCAGCCTTAAGATCGTTAATGTTAGCGATACTATTGAAAAACTGCACTAAAGAGCGCGGCGTGGTGCGCTCGCCATCGACTAACTCAGGGTAAGTCAGCACAAAATCGATGCCACGAGGGTCAATTCCCGCCCCTTCGGCCCACAAGGCCCAGACCTTTGCATCAAATTCCATGGTGATATGCATCATACGAGTCAGCATGGCATCATCCATCGGCGTCACCGAATAGTCGCCGCCATCAGGGTTTGCCGTCAGTACGATATGCCAATCAAGCGGTAGCTTCCAGCTCACAAGCTCATGGTTTTGTAGTAGCTGCATGATGCCGCATAAAATTCGCTCATCGGCGCGGTTAACATCATCGATAAGCAAGATCCCGGGGCCGGGCTCAGTCGGTACCCAGTGGGGCGGCGCAAAACGAGTGACATAATACCCCTCTTCATCTTGCGTAATCTTTGGCATCCCCAGCAGATCGCCCATCTCTTCAAACTGCGCCGGTGCAATGGCTCGCCACTGCATGCCTCGATCTTTGGCTATCTGCTCTACAAGCTGGGTTTTGCCAATGCCATGACGGCCCCAGATGCAAACAGGGGTAATATGCTGGGTATCATTGCTTAGTAGGTGTTCGATAAAGGGGCGCACTTCTTGTGCTTGGCAGCTTAGGCCGTAGTACTGATATTGAGCTGTATTCATAAGTTAACCTAATGCTTGCTTACCTTAGATGTAGATATGGACATGGGAATGACACGGCCAGATTGTTTTAGATGTTCAAAGGCCTGTTTGTCGCGATCACCTAAAAATGACTCACTGTGAATAAGCCAAAGTAACGGCTTACGGGGTAAGGTTGTCGGGGCTAGAGCCTCGCCATCGGTAAAATAAATGGTGCCATCAAATCTTTGCTGATTTGCCAATAAAATAGGCTCATCGAAACTGGTACCGCCACGGCCAGTTATCTTATCAGGCGCTATCCCGCGGTACTGATATTGGCGTTTTAACTCGGTATCACACTCAGCAATGGTGATCTCGCAGCCTGCGCGCCAGATATGGTGCACCTCTTCAAAAAATAGCTGCAACTGCTCATCATCGACGCTTGCTGATGTATCGATGGCTATCAACAGCCTTTGGTGTTGCTGGATTTTAATCCCAGGCGTAGTGCCATAACGTTTAGAGGGGCGTCTTAGGGTGTTTTTTACTGACGTGCGGCGGCTCGATGATGCGAACAATCTCAGTGCCCGCCGCCAATTAAGCACAGGGTTGCGAGCCTGGCGAACTTGCTCCAACATCGCCACTATCGCAGCCGGTAGATTACCGATGCCATTGCTCATCTCAGTGCGTTGGGCGGCAGTGTCTAACTTGCCTGCCAATTGTTGCTCAATCAATCCGTTCTGCGCCTGTGTTTGCTTGCCAAAATACCCCCACGATTGATGCCGACTCAGCTCTAGTTGATTCGATGACCCCCCTGAGTTATCCAATGGCAGAGCTGCTAAACTCTGATCCACTAAGCCTTGAGCCGCTAATCCTTGAGCCGCTATACCTTGTACCATTAGCGCCTGATAGTAATAATTCAGTTCACGCAGAGGCTCGAGCCTTGGCAGATTGTGCGCCTGACGATATTGATTGACGCCATCGAGGGTGATTGCGTTCGGTAACAGCTGCTGCGGAGACAGATATTGATTCACTACCAAGTCGGCCGCCAGATCAAATCTGCGTTTATCTACATAGCAATTACGCTGAAAAATATGCCCTAGCACTAAGTGAAGCGCCTCATGTTTAAGCGCCCCCACCTGCTGCTGTAGGCTTAAGGCCTGCCAACGTTGTGAATGGCAAACTAAAGCGACATCACTGGCGCCATGCAAGACGATTTCTAAGACTGGCTCAAGAACTGACGCATTTGTGTCGCCTTTACTCATCAACTGCTTTTGCAAACTGGCAAGATAGTGGCCGTAAAAAGGTTCGCTAAGCATCAGGGTAACGCCTGCTTTAGACAGTGACGACTTCAAAGTTTTGCCTTATAACCATATTATTTTCAAGGGATTATCCATATAATTTCCCGCCCGTCAATTGGCGAGAGTCAGCATTAACTTTGTATTAGCACTTGTATTAGAACTTGTATTAGCACTTGTATTAGTTCTTGTACTGGCACCTGTATTAGTTCTTGTACTGGCACTTGTATTAGTTCTTGTATTCGTTGTCGCAATAAGGAGCATCCATGGGCAGATCCCATCGCTTTCATTTTGTCACTGTAAACTCAGCAAAACTTATCCTAATACCGACGACTTCGAAATTGATCCCGATGAAGATTTTCAACCCCGAGCTAAATATAAGAGTAATAAATATAAGAGTAATAAGATGAGTTTCAACAGCACCCTGTACCTTAAAGATAACGACCTGCCGCTGGACAGCGTTATTAAGCCAAAGGTAACCAAGCTCCACTATCAACTGACTCGTAACCATCCCGAGTGGTCTGAATTGGCACGGGCGTTTCCTAATCTAATTGACTTAGAGATTTCTCATTCAGGCAATGTTCCCAGCCGAGTACCAGATGCTGCGTTATTTAGCAGCTTTGATAAACTGGAGTGCCTGCGTGGTTTGGGTCTGCAGCTGTTTCCTAAGAGCAGACACTCGGAACAAGCTGCAACATTAAGCCACTTAATCTTAATCAACTCAGACGGTGAAACGCTGCCACCTTGGTTAAAATCGATAAAAAACATCAGTGGATTAACCCTCGTTAGGCCCAGCATGGCGTCCCTTGACGAGCTTAGTGAATTGCCTTTTCTGTCTAACATAAAGCTCGAGCTGCATCATTACGACCATCCCAATGACTTGCCTATTCCAAGCTTCGCGTGTTTGCTTAAGGCCCCAGCCCTACGCCAACTTGAGATAGAACTTAGCCCACAAGCTCAAGATACGGCCTATCTGGCCCCTCTAGCCTGCTTAGTCGATTTACCTCAGCACATAGAGCTAAAACTTAATGTTTATAGTCGTGTCGCTCGCAGTGATGAACTGAACAAGCTACTGGGAATTTTGCAAAATGCAGAACTGACTGGCGAACAACGACGTCACTACTGGCTGCTATTGTTGGCAACGCCTAAACCCAAAAACTTACAATCTGAAAAACTGGATGCGCGCTTTCACCTGACCTTTATGGAAGCCAAGTTCAATCCAGTAAAAGTATTAGCACAAGCTTGGCTGCGCAGCCGTGCTCAAGTGGATGCCCAGCGCAGCCCATTGGGTCCTGATTGTGTGTTGTTCATCTGCGGAAAAAGCGGTTTTAAGGCGACAGAACTCAAAGAAAAAGCGGCCGAGCTTGGATTTAGCCTCAGTAAGACGCTCGATAGCAAGGTGACCCATATTGTTTTAGGCAGTAATCCAAAGCTGACCGCCGCCATCGATGTTGACCAGCACTTGATTATTGACGATACGGTGCTCAGCCAATGGTTCAGCGCCGATGCTCCTAAGTTTTTGCAACAGACAAGCGCCGCGCCGATGCTGGACAATGTGCTGGATATGCTGCGCTCACCGGATGAAACCAGTCACCTAGTCGCGATCACTATGCTTGAGCAAGGCGGCATTACATCTGAGATGCAGTTGCCGCTATTTTTAATTCTTAAAACCACCGATAACAAGGCTCTGCGTAAGCAAATTCAGACGTTACTTGCGGGTCTCGGCGACAATCTGTTCCAACTGGCGGTGCAAGATAGGGTGACATTTGATGGCAAGATGCGCGGATTGAATAAGCATGGTGACCCAATCGGTGAAGGCGCTGTCTACAAAAAACTCAAAGGCCTGAACAAGCGCTGGGGCAAAGCCCTATGTGACGAATTTTCATTGCTGTATTTCAACCGCTTCGGCGAAGGATTATTGTGGCTTTTAAACCAAAAAGAAGAGCTAGCCCTCCGTCAACAAGCAATTCAAGCTCTGGTTGAGGGAGAGCGCCTTAACTGGCACAAAGGCTGCGGCTTTGAACGTATGTTGACACTGGGCGATGACGATCGTCGAGTTAACTGTCATCTATATCCAGACATCTATCTACGTAGTGATGAGCTGCACAATATCAAAGCCCCATTGCCTGTTGAACTACCCAGTAAAACGCGCATTACAGAGCTGGATTTGCATAACTGCTTACTCGGTGAGTTACCTGCCAATATCATGCACTATGTAGACGTCACTGTGCTCAATTTGCACTTCAACCATCTAAGTTCGCTGCCAGCAACATTAGCCACTCTGAGTAACATTGAAGACTTGGATCTCTCCTATAACCATTTCGATGAGTTTCCGGCCGTGCTGTTTAAGCTAACGAATCTGAAACGGCTCGATCTGCGCCGCGCTCGCCAACCCACTGGGCGTATATTTAACCACCACTATGACACAAGCCAAGGTTATCAGCCCATTAGTGCACCAAAAGCTTTTCGCGATGCCTTGCCTGACTGTGAAATCCTTGAAGACCTTTAATAGCGATAGCGCAGCAATAGAATTTGAATATAAGAGCAATAACATGAACAAGCAAAAAACGTTTCGCTTAGAAGATAAACACCTGCCACTGGATAATAGCGTTCATGCTGAAGTGACCGATCTTTTTTATGATTTAAATTACAGCCATCCGGATTGGGCGGAATTAGCGCACAAATTCCCGAATTTAACGAGGCTCGACCTCAATTATTATGGCCGTAAAGAACCCAATCGTATTCCTGATGCGCAGCTATTTATCAACTTCCCAAAATTAAAATGCTTAGACGCTGTAGCGCAGCCGCTGGTGTTAACGCCAGAGCAAGCGCCTTTTCTGCAACATTTAGAAGAGGTGAATAATGTATTGATCACCGATGCCATCAGCTTTGCAGTGTTAACTGGTTTGCCTGCCATCAAATCTTTAGACGTGCGCTTGGGTGGCAGCGCCGTAGATCTG
The DNA here is from genome assembly GCF_000018285.1 of Shewanella pealeana ATCC 700345. Classification (NCBI taxonomy): domain Bacteria; kingdom Pseudomonadati; phylum Pseudomonadota; class Gammaproteobacteria; order Alteromonadales; family Shewanellaceae; genus Shewanella; species Shewanella pealeana. Next base: position 3,453,346 of record NC_009901.1, read on the forward strand.
ACAGCTGCGGGAAAGTCCTTACAAAAAATAAGAATGGTTCTGATGGTGGCTGACTGTGTACAGCTGGATATGAGCCAAAGCGATAAGCTAACGCACTTTAGCCTTATAATGTCTGACTGCTGCGCTGCTACCCGATTATCACTACCTGCTTCCGTCATTGTGTTGGATATAGTAGAAACCGCTGAGCTAAGCCTAGCGTCTGAGCTGCCAAATCTCGTCCATGCCAAGTTGAGCCCTTGCCTGCCTGAAGTGCTAAAGCATAGTAAGCAGCTTGAGTACCTTGAAGTGTGCCACTTTAGCGCAAGCTCACTACCTCAGTGGCTACAAGAGCTGCCCAAGCTGAGTCATCTGTCGCTGTTAAATCCAGAACTCACTGAACTGGGTGATATGGGCGGACTGAGCGCGTTAACAGAACTCAGTTTAAAACTACATCACTACTACTTCGATCAAGCGTACACATTTAACGCGCCTAAGCTAACCGGACTGCTAAACGCACCAGCGCTAAATAAATTAAATGTGACCCTAAGTAAGCAAACGAAAGAGATCAGTAGCCTAAAAGCGCTTATTAGCTTACCTAAACGTATCGAGCTAAAACTTGATGTTTATAATCATATCGCTCGCAGTGATGAACTGAACAAGCTACAGGGAATTTTGCAAAATGCAGAGCTGACTGCTGAGCAAAGAGGGCACTACTGGCTCCTGCTGCTTGGCATAGATAAACCTAAAAAACTCCCAGCTGAAAAACTTGATGCCCGCTTCCATCTGACCTTTATGGAGGCTAAATACAGTCCGCTAAAATCCTTGGCGCAAGCTTGGCTGCGCAGCCGTGCTCAAGTGGATGCCGAGCGCAGCCCATTGGGTACTGATAGTGTGTTGTTCATCTGCGGAAAAAGCGGTTTTAAGGCGGCAGAACTCAAAGAAAAAGCGGCCGAGCTTGGCTTTAGCCTCAGTAAGAAGCTCGATAGCAAGGTGACCCATATTCTACTAGGCAGTAATCCAAAGCAGACCGCCGCCATCGATGTTGACCAGCACTTGATTATTGACGATACGGTGCTCAGCCAATGGTTCAGCGCCGATGCTCCTAAGTTTTTGCAACAGACAAGCGCCGTGCCGATGCTGGACAATGTGCTGGATATGCTGCGCTCACCGGATGAAACTAGTCATCTAGTCGCGGTCACTATGCTTGAGCAAGGCGGCATTACATCCGAGATGCAGTTGCCGCTATTTTTAATTCTTAAAACCACCGATAACAAGGCACTGCGTAAGCAAATTCAGACGTTACTTGCAGGTCTCGGCGACAATCTGTTCCAACTGGCGGTGCAAGATAGGGTGACATTTGATGGCAAGATGCGCGGATTGAATAAGCATGGTGACCCAATCGGTGAAGGCGCTGTCTACAAAAAACTCAAAGGCCTGAACAAGCGCTGGGGCAAAGCCCTATGTGACGAATTTTCATTACTGTATTTCAACCACTTCGGCGAGGGTTTATTGTGGCTGTTGAGTCAAAAAGAAGAGCTAGCTCTCCGACAACAAGCCATTGGTGCGCTAGTTGAAGGCGAACGCCTTAACTGGCACAAAGGCTGCGGCTTTGAGCGCATGTTGACACTAGGCGATGATGATCGTCGAGTTAAATGTCATCTATATCCAAACATCTATCTACGTAGTGATGTGCTGCACAATATCAAAGCGCCATTGCCAATAAAACTACCCAGTAAAACACGCATTACAGAGCTGGATTTGCATAACTGCTTACTCGGTGAGTTACCCACGAGTTTTGTGCATTATGTCGATGTCACTAAGCTCAACTTACACTTCAATCATTTAAGTTCGCTGCCAGCAACATTAGCCACTCTGAGTAAAATAGAAGACTTAGATCTCTCCTATAACCATTTCGATGAATTTCCGGCCGTGCTGTTCAAGCTAACGAATCTGAAACGGCTCGATCTGCGCCGCGCTCGCCAACCCGCTAGAGGTGTATTTAACTGCCACTATGATGAAAACGAAGATTACCTGCCCATTCGCGCACCACAAGCATTTCGCGATGCCTTTCCAGAGTGCGAGATTTTAGAAGATGAATAAACGCAACGAATAGCAACTTAGGTTACAACAATAAACCGATATGGTGGTTCTTCAATGAGATCACCATACTGGAATTTTTTAATTCAAGAATAATGAAGATATTTTGTGGTTATTGTATGAAAATAATGTTTGTAACTTTATTGGCGATATTTATCAGCGGTTGCTCTACGGTTGTTTCTAAAATTCCATCTAATAGCGCCATGGGTATTCCATACTCCGGCACTAAATATGCGTTGGTTAATACGTTCAATTGTAATTTACTTGTTTTAAAAGAGTCTCCACCATTACTCATACTTTCAATCCCTCTGTCTGTGGTAGACCTAGGCTGCTCAATGGTGGCCGATACGGTATTATTACCGATAGATTTATTACCTCTTGATAGTAATGAAAATCATAAACAAAAAAATAGTGTGTGTACCTTTCATCTTGATTGGCGTTAACGACCGTTAACCATAATAACCAAGCCTAACTAATAAGAATAAATCATGATTACAAAAAGACTCACGACAACCCCGTTCCGATCGATAACATTAACTATTGCTGCGGGTGTACTGTCTGGTTGTAGCCTGTTACCAAGCAGCATTGAAAGACAAACTGAAATAGAAATCCTGATGCTCGACTTAGGCAGTTGTCAATTCGATAACAATGAGCGCAAAACTATGTATCAAGCTGCTAGTGCAGGTAATCGAATCCCCTTCCCTTTGCTGATTTGTGAAGGGCAACGTAGTGAGTCTTTTAATCAGCGCTGGTTGCAAAGCCGCCGCAGCGTTGATTACAACATTTTGGGTAGCTATTTTGAGGATGCAGGCTCTGGCGCCGCGCTAATCGAGATCAGCATGCCGGACTGGGGAGCAGCATGCACCGACTTAGGCTATGACGATACAACCTGTGATCACTTGGTTTACGGCATTAACGCGCCACACATAGAAAAAGTGTCGGATGCTCAAGTACAGAGCTTGCTGGATAAGCAAGACACACTGGCATTAGTCACCAACATCCCAATTATCAAAGACACGATATTAATGCCGCTCAAACACAATGCCACTGGCCAGTTAATCGCAAACTGGATTGAAGATAGTGGTGCATCAAGAGCCAATAAAGCGCTAGCGGATAAGCTTGGCGAAGCGGTTAATAATAACGGTAAGCCATTACCGGTCAGCAGTTATAACCTGCAATATGATCTGTTAGAGCAAGAGGATCTACCCGCTCAGTATCAAGGCGTGTTCTATTATGCCACACCGCAGTATATCGATTATAGCGGCAGGCCTTCGGCCGAATACTCAATCCCGCTTCGTAATGGCGTACAAGTTCGCGGCTATAAAACCGCTGTTTATCGCGCCCTCCCTAACTAATTAATTAATTAAATGGCTAAAACATACTGATGAAACTAATGATTAAACCATTGATAATATTTACAGCATTACAGTCAGTCATTGCTTTCAATGCCTATAGCTATGCTGAGGCTAGCCTTGAGCAAGAGAGCTATCAACAGAATAATCAACAACAAGATTGCAGCTTAAATCAGTTAAGCAGCGTACTCGATTTTGATGCCGCACTGGTAACCAGAAAGTATGGTCTTAGCTTAGCCACAGACAATACGGTTTGTAGAGTATTACCCCATAACAAAGAGCAAGCATTACTGTCTTATTTTCAATATTATCAATCTGACGAAGATGGCTTTTCAAGCAATCTATGGCGAGTACTCTTGGTCAATCGCTACAGTAACAAAGTTGAAGCTAGCTATACTGGCGTGATCCAAGAAAGCAGCGCAATTAAAAGTCACTCCGATAGTATTAGTATTGATAGCGCGAGTTATCGTCTCAATGACAATACGAGAGCACTTGGATTGGTATTAGATCTTGCTAATTACGACACATCGCCGCAAGAGCATGAGTACCGCGCCTTCAAAACCAATCGTTTTCTTAGCCTATTTGTTCAAGAGGGAGACAAGCTACGCCCAGTGCTTAAACACCTGCCGCTGGATTACGAGCTAGAAGGCACTGATACGGCAGGCAGTAATGGTGGGGGTTACCTGCATTATGGCGTACAGGGTAGAGTTGAAGTGTTATCCAGCACCAGCCATGGCTACCATGATTTAAAATTGGTGACTCAAGGGCAACAATACAGTACAGACGGTGAATATGATCAAACCGAAGAGATAAGCTTTAGCACTGAGCTTAACTATAGCGGCAGCCGCTACCCAGTGATCACCGAACAATTACCCGCAGCTGAATTTTGGCAAATAAACCAAACTGGGGTGAACTTTTTAACAGAGAGCAACAATAGCCATGAAGCCGCTTCGCAAACAGATCCAAACAGCAGTCAAGCGGAGAGCCAATATGCCAACTAACAACGGTTCTATTTACCCATTAGGCTTCAGATTACCCGCTCTATTTAGTAAAGCTGTTTTGACTTGCTGTATTTTATTCTCGCCCGCAAGCTACGCCAAGCAAGTGTGCAGCACTGATGCTATTGAAGCGATGGAAAATGACAGCGGTTATTTTCAAGGATTCACCGCCGCGGTATGTAAGCAATTGCCCCACCAAGAACAATTCATCATGGGGGCATATCTACAATGGACAGGCGGCAGCTTTGCAGGTGAAAGACATTACACCCTGCGCACCGTTATTATGGATACACAGGCTCATGAGGTTATCGCTCGTCATACAGGAAGTTTAACTGAGCGCTCAGGATTAACCATTACTCCGACCGCTCAAGCAGACAATGCAGATTCTGACACTAAAAACCAAAGCAAGCCTGTACAAGCGCCGCTTTGGATTGATACTGCCAACTACAAACTTAACAGCGATACACGCGCACTTGGTGTGCGTATGCTAGCCCAGCAGCACCCTGACGGGACGACGCATTATGAGTCAGACTACTTAAGTTTATTTGTCCACCAAGGACGTTTTCTTATTCCTGTAGTTGAGAACCTACCGCTTTATTATTGGAAAGCCTGGCAAGACGAAGATAGTGCCAACAATAATGTAAACAATAGCAATAAAGCTAGCGATGAGACCAGTATGGCACAGCGCTACATCGTGGAAACAGGTAAAGGCGCGTTGCATATTGAGCCGAAACAAAACAAAGGCTTTGCCGACTTAAAGCTACTAACCAAAACCAAGCTGTCTGGTGCCCTGCCCAAACTCACCGATAGCACTCAGAGCCGCACCACGATTACCCGTTTAAGGTTTAATGGTGAGCGTTATTACATTCTAGATTCATCATTTGGCGATCACCGAGATTGGCAGAGTACTGAGCGTTGGTGGAAGCGTTGGTAGGCCTCAGCGCGAGACAATTGCCTCAAGGCAACTGTCACAAGGCTATAAGGTTTGATTGTTTTCACTTGCTATAGCGGCGTATGTCGTCAGCAAAGACTATCTGGTTTGCTCTCACATCTGATCAAATGCGGCTCACCACTAAGAACACTGAGGCCACGAAGAAAGCCAATAGCTCAAGCCTTTTAAGAGCTAGACCTTTACCTTGGTGTTTTGTGAAATCCTAGCGCTTGGTGGCGATATTAGCGTTGGTGAGACTGAGTACAAAAATCTCTATTCATAGATATCAGAATAGGGATAAATGGGGGATGCGGCCGCTCCCAAATTAGAAGGAAATAAAATGCAGTTTTTTGTGGTGTTGCCAAAGTTTGAAGATGAAGAAGGGCTATATCAAGAGAGTGATGAAAAAACGAATTTAATGAATATTACCGACAGGCCATTACTTTTCTATAAGAAACCCTTATCTGAAGTTCAGGATGTTTATACTCAAAGACGTTTTTCTGATGTTTTAAAAGCAGGGTCTTTTATCAGTGTCAGTGATAAAGTTCAACGCATCTTCTTTGAACTCGGGTTTCAGGGAGTACAATTCATCCCTTTATTAGTGAATAACAATGGAATTCATGATGGCTATGCATTTATGCATAAAATTGCCACCTATGACCTTCTTGACCCTATTGCTTCTGGCGCTAAACGTTTTTATGACGGCAATTTTGCTCGTGTTCTTCATTTATACTTAGATAAAAGTAAATTTGAATCCGTCAATATAATTCACGATGTGTTTATGTGTAGTACCTACTCAAGTAAGTTTATTTGTAATGAACGAGTAAAAAAAGCACTCGAAGATGCAAATATAACCGGAATTGAATTCGAACCAGTGGAGTTTTCATCATGATAGCGCAATGTTATAAACAAGAGGGATTGTTACCTCATAAGCCAAACACATCTATCTTTCCAATGAAGTCAGATATTGTGTTGGTATTTTACCCTTCACCCGGTATTTTTGTACGTGATACCCATACACTACCTGAAAAGTATCAAGCCATTACTGCAACATTCTTCAATGAAAAAGGTCATGAGTATATCGATGAATACCAATACTTACCTGCGGTATTAGCATCCCAATACACTTCAGGACAAAACCATCACGGCATCATCTATGAAGAAAAGAAATTATCTTTTGACCCCGAACTAATTAATTTTTTATCTAGCCTATCGTTAAAAATAATAGAACATAGATACGGTTAAGAAAGAAACCAAAGACTGCCATGATAAGCCTTGATAAAAGTCATCGTCTTAAAGCATATATGACCAGTAATACCACCCTTGTCTGGCAATACGGGGACCAAATATGGCCCCGTTATTTTTACTCGTTGGACTTTGTTATTTGAACCTTCCTATCGAATGCTTTTTCATCTAATTGAGTAACCGATAACGGAATAGTTACGTTGGTAATTGCGTTTTTCTCAAATGCACCAGAAGCAATCGAAGTCACTGAATTAGGGATGGTTACTTTGGTAAGTGCGTTTTTTTCAAATGCACTTGAACCAATCGAAGCCACTGAGTTAGGGATGGTTAGCGTTGTTAAGGAATTCTTAAAAAACACAAACTCACCAATGGTAGAGATAGAGTTTGGTATGCTCACCGCTGTCAAGGCATTGGATGAAAAAGCACTATCACCTAATGAAGTAAGAGTCTTTGGCAAGTCAATAGATGTAATTAAATTAACTGCAAATGCACTTCTTCCAATTGAGGTGACCGAATCAGGGATTGTCACACTGTTTAATTTATTGCTATAAAATACCTCATTACCAATCGATGTGATGGAGTTTGGTATTATCACACTTGTCAACGAATTGGCGTAGAAGGCCCCATTACCGAGAAAAGTAACTGAACTTGGGATATCGACCTTTTTTATTGCATTATTAGTAAACGCACTACCACCTATGGAAGTGACAGAGTCAGAAAAAGTGAGTTCGGTTAACTTATTATGTGCAAACGATCCTCCACCAATTGAAACGACGCCATTTGGAATGTGCAATTTTATTAAATCATTATTCCTGAATGCCCAATTTTCAATATCAATTACCGAGTCAGGGATCCTAACGTTTGTTAACGCATTTTCTGAAAACGTCCACTTTCTGATGGTAGTTATGGAGTTAGAGATGGTCACATTCTCCAATCCATTTCTTGAAAAGGCTCCAGAACCTATATACATGACAGAGTCAGGAATGATTAGACTCACGATCTTATTTTGCGTAAACGCATTCATCCCAATAGAACCAATAGTTATAGGGAGCGACACGCTTGTTAAACCTGACTGGCTAAATGAGTTCGCCCCGATAGCGATAACCGGTATGCCGCCAAGACTTTTAGGAATTGCAATATTGGTATAGTGAGCAGTATAGCGCTCAATAGTGCCAGTTTCGCTATTAAAGATACCATCCTCTAAGGTGAAGGTATGAACTAAATCTAGTGATGTCGAGCTCTGTTCAATTTCGTGAGCAAGTACGCAACTAACAAACAAGTAATATAAAATTGTAAAGCCAAGGATAAGTTTCGACATAATTACCTGCTATAAATACAAAAGCTGTAAAATAATTGGATTGGAGGGATATATTAAGCCCTCTATTATAAATCAACAAGATAATGCTAGTTTTCACTTTTAGATTTCAACAGGTGGTAAATTATCGGATCACGCTTTTTGGGATCGCTAAAAGCGACAAAAAATCGTCAAAGACTTGTGTTGTAAGAGAGTGGATATGAGAGTTTTAATTTTATTCATAGTTTTCTTGTTGGGCGGGTGTGTAAGCTCTGATAGGAGTTCTGAGAGGAGCCCAGACTTTGCCATTGAGTTGCATCGCAAAGCGGCAGAGCAAGGCGTTGCAGACGCGCAATATACACTCGAGACCATATATGATTATGGAATTAACGTACCAGTGAACAGACAAGAAGCCATTAAATGGTATCGCAAAGCGGCAGAACAAGGCGTTGCAGACGCGCAATATACACTCGGGACCATATATGATTATGGAATGGGCATACCGGAGAACAGACAAGAAGCCATTAAATGGTATCGCAAAGCGGCAGAACAAGGCGTTGCAGACGCGCAATATACACTCGGGACCATATATGATTATGGGATTGACGTATCAGAGAACAGACAAGAAGCACTGGATTGGTATTACCTGGCCGCAGAGCAAAATCATGTCGATGCACTTTATGCTATCGGCATGATCTTTCATTCAACGAAGGAAGATTATCCAGAAGCAATCTATTGGATTAAAAAAGCCGCAGATAAGGGCCTTGATGAAGCACAGTATGATTTGGCTAGAATGCTTTATTTTGGGGTCGGAACTGAGGAAAACAAACAGCAAGCGTTTATTTGGTATCTGAAAGCCGCTGAGCAAGGCCATGTTGCAGCCCAATTTTATGTTGGTTCTGCTTATGATTTTGCGCAAGGAGTTGCAGAAAACAAAACAAACGCCTTTGTTTGGTATCAGAAGGCGGCTAATGAGGGGTATGCAAAAGCCCAGTTTCACTTAGGCTCAATGTACGAACTAGGGGAAGGTACAACAGTTAATAAAGCCAAAGCCATAAGGTGCTATTTGAAAGCGGCTGAACAAGGGCTACCCGATGCGCAGCATAACCTTGGGGTGATGTTTGAACTGGGCGATGGAGTGGTCAAAAACATGCCTGAGGCAATAACATGGTACACGGCCGCGGCCAAGCAAGGAAATGCTGAATCACAGTATGTATTGGGCACCATATATGAATCGGATAAGAGTGAACCACAGAATCTACATATTGCAGACATGTGGTATCAAGGAGCGGCAGCGCTGGGACATCAGAAAGCGCTAGAAGCGTTAAAGCAAAATCGCACGGAACCCCGCACAATGCATTAATGTCTGATGTTACGACTAGGTCTGACACTTCTATTTGAAAAGAAGAATGCCTACAGTTCAAGACTTTTAAGAACTCTATTTTTACCTTGGTGTTTTCATGAAAGTGTAGCGCTTGGTGATGATATTAGCGTTTCTGATAGTGAGTACAAAAAATCTCTATTCATCGATTTCATAGATATCAGAATAGGAATAAATGGGGTATTCGGCCGCTCCCTAATTAAAAGGAAAGTAAAATGCAGTATTTTGTGATGTTGCCCAAATTTGAAGATGAAGAAGGGCTATATCAAGAGAGTGATGAAAAAATGAATTTAATGAATATTACCGACAAGCCATTACTTTTCTATAAGAAACCCTTATTAGAAGTTCAAGATATTTATACTCAAAGACGTTTTTCTGATGTTTTAAAAGCAGGATCTTGTATCAGTGTCAGTGATAAAGTTCAACGCATTTTCTTTGAACACGGATTTCAGGGAGCCCAGTTCATTCCTTTATTAGTGAATAATAATGGAACTCATGATGGTTATGCATTTATGCATAAAATTGCCACCTATGACCTTCTTGACCCTATTACATCTGAAGCTGATGGTTTTTGTGTCGATGAAAATATATACACACACATCATCACTTTATATTTAGATAAAGCTAGATTCAAAACTACAAATATCGAACATGATATTTTTATGTGTAGTACTTATTGCAGTGAGTTCATTTGTAATGAACGAGTAAAAAAAGCACTCGAAGATGCGAATGTAACAGGAATAGAATTCGAACCAGTGGAGTTTTCATCATGAAAAGCAAATCATTTGCCACCCATTATAAATCAACAAGATAATACTAGCTTTCACTACTAGATTTCAAGAGGTGGTAAATTATCGGCTCACACTTTTTGCGGGGCGCTAAAGGTGACAAAAAATACAAATGAATAAAGGGTTGAGCTATAAAAGGGTGGGATTTATGCGAAGAAAATCAGCTTATAGAGTGACTCTATAAACTAAATGAACGGGTTGCTTGAATGGCTTAGCTTGCCTGAAGATACTCGCAGCAGTGCGCAAAGTGTCGTCGTCGCTTCTCTAAATGTTCACAATAGTGAGTTAACTCCTGCAGAGTACCTACTGGCCCATGAAACAGTTTTCCAAATTCAGAGGTGATTTTTATCCAGTTAGCACTCGGAATATTGAGCCTACTCAGTATCTTTTCTGCATTAGCAGAAATTGCCCCTCGCTTGTTATCCCGAATGATTCGACTCGTTTCTTCAACAAGCATTAAATAATCTTCAAGCGAGAAGTTGATGCCTTTTGGTTGGTGTTTTCTCTCATTACCAATAAAGGACAATAACTTAGTAGGTTGCTTGCATTTTAGAGCAGCCTTCACTCTTAGTTGCAAGCTGGTATAGTCTGATTTCTCAGGTGTCTTAGCCACCTTGGCTCTGATGGGATTAAGCTCAACATAAGCCATACAGGCAAGTACTGCGGCTTCATCGAGTAATGCTTGTGACTTAAAGCGTCCTTCCCAAAAATGCCCTGTGCAGTTGTCTTCATAATTAGCTTGCCTTGCAATAGGCTCATTTAAACAACGCATAAATCAGCTAATATCACTAAGGCGTGAGCGGTATGTTGCTATTGAATGCTTTAACAATGCAACCATGCACTCCTCAATCACATCACCTTTAGCGAATTTCTGCGTTAAATCAGTGCCGCGAAACAGCCTATGCCATTGTTCAACAACCTCCCTATCAGACCAGGCATTCACCATCTCTAAGTCGATATAAAGCACTACATGCAAATGATTGCTCATCACTGCATAAGCCGCGACATCAATCGCAAACACCTCTGTCAGTTTTAGAATTTGTGCTTCAACCCAACCTCGGCGATGGTCGTAATTCCTGCCTGTATATTTATCATCACCACACAAGTAGGCACGCCGAACTACACGGCTACAACAGTGATAATACGGCGTGTCTTCAAGGCTAATTAAGGTACTTCTTGCTCTCGGCATAACAACCTCCAACTTCAGCTTTCACTAAAGTTTAGTAGGAGGAGCAAAAACATACCATTTACAATGGGTGTCACTGTAAGGCTTTTTTTGGAAGAATAAAGTGCTTTATGTTTGACTGCATTTACTTCAACTTTGCAGTTGAGTTTGTTTAAGCTCACTATATCCTTCTTCAATTTATTAGTGTTGCCAGTAAATATGACGCAGTATTTCTATCAGATACTTAACGGGATCAACTAGCGATGTAATAAATCCCTTTTATCTCACTTTTTGGTTCTTGATAAGCAATAAACCGTGCACGTCACGTTTCAGGTAATTTAGTTTTCTCCAAGCTAAAGACGAGGCAGGCATATCAATGAGTTAATTATTATCTACAAATTCGTTGACGACCTTGTAGCGTATCTTTAGCTTCCGCAGGGGGTAATCAGTGCAGCTGTGCTCCTGATTTTTACCAGTTCCGAAAAGATCTCTTCAAACTATTGTAGGCCTTTAGCAAATATCAATACTGCTCGAGCTATGTCTGTAGGGGCTTCAGGCAGTAAGGCGTGGCCAGTATTTTCTATTATCTCAACACTTAGCTGATCACCAAGTTTTACCTTTAGCAAGTCTGCAGCATCTTTGATTGGGGCGATAGTGTCTCTTTCCGCTTGCAGAATCATCATAGGCAAGCCACCAGCCTGCTGCCAGAGTTTGTCAGCGGTATGCTCCACTGCAGAGACCTGAAGCAGAGCTGTTTGCAGATACCAGCCTCGCAACCAATAGTCCGGCACCTCATTGTCTTCAGCAAAGAATGCATAGCGAATAGCCTCTTCACGCTGGGATGCAGTCAGATACGGCGTGATTGAATTACGTAACGCCTGCTTGGCCTTTGGCTCTACCTCGCGCTGACCACCTGCAGCAATTAACACAACGCCTTTTGCAATATCGGGATACTTGCTTGCTGTCGCGCGCATTACCCTATTGCCAAAAGCATGACCGATTAATAAAACCGTCTCAGCATTTCCAGTTTCTGCGATGTCGTGATGGACAATCTGTGCGACGTCATCAGCTAGTCTATACAGGCTGATCGGCTTTTCAATCAGCTCGCTACCTCCAATACCTGGCGCTTCAACGGCAAGGGTACGATACCCCGCTTTGTTTAGGCTTAAAACCAGTTCATTAAAGTCACTTGCTTCACGCCCAAGACTTGCAACAAGCGTTATACGCGGCCCAGTACCAGATACGTGCCATGTCATACGATTGCCATTGGCCAAAATCATAGACTGGGTTTCACCTACGGGGGTTCTTGCTTCAAGCATGGCAAAGGGATACAGCAATCCTAGATAAACGAGCAAGCCAATAGAGAGTACGGACACGGTTAGCAGTAATTGTTTTTTCATTATTTAACCTTTACTAGAGGTGCGTTATTAACTGGTGAACCAGAAATGACCCGAAGCACTGTAACGGCTTCTGTTTTGGGATTGCTAATGGTTCGAAATATCAGGCAGGGATACAACGGGCATGGACTTTAGCCTGCTAGGCCCGCAATATCATTCAGGTTTGAAATTAAACCTGGATTTATCTATTAGTTCGCTCGGTTTATCTCTACCAAAGAACTTGAGTAGCCGATACCACCTTTATCATGGAAGTCTTCAACCTCAACATAGTAAGCTAGGTTTTTACCGTCAATTTTTTCAAGCTGTGACTGAAATTTACCATTGACCATTTTCATGGCTTTAAATTCCCATTTAGCTTCGCGCCAGTCTAATGAGCGGTTAACGGAGTAGTACAAGCGGACATGCTTCAAGGTATTTGAAGATGCAACATCTGCAATCACATTGACTTTCGACCCTTCGACTTGTGATTCAACTTCGACTGTAGGCAGTTTGCGGTCATAAAATACATGAGCTAGCCAAGTGCGCCATGAATGTAAGTGTTTCTTTGAAACCCATGAATGACGTAGGTTATCTACATATAAAAACGCTTTGTCGCCTTTAAGCTCACTCATCATACCGTTGGGTGCACCTAGTCCAAAGAACTCGTCATTGGTACCCAGAGCGACAAAATAAGGTGTGTTAATCTTTTTCTTCCAGAGATAAGGGTCAAAAGCCATGGTAGCCAAGTTCCCCGCAGGTCCATTCATTTTTGCTAAGAGCTTATCAGCTGGTTGAAATGCCGGCCCGTCTCTTTCAACAGCAGGACCACCAATATCAGTGCCAAACGATTCAAACTTTCTCATAATGTCGTAAAGCACATTACCGCCGTAATAACAGGTTGCCATAACACCGGCTAAGCGATCATCACCAGCCCCTAAGGCGATTGACGAGGCAAAACCACGTTTAGAGCAGCCCATAATGACGGCCTTTTTTGCTGCTATCCCTTCAATCGACTCAAGCAAGGTAATTGCTTTTAAATAACTTGTGGCAATAGGCACATAACCAATCCAGCTCAAATCAAATGTGTCTATCGCCATTTGTAAGCCATAACCCATCAAATTACTTTCGTCCTTATCAAAAATTAACGTGGCAGGGTTTGGAAATATCATGATCGGTGTATTCAAGTCTATCGCGGTTACTTCAGCGTATTCGGCCTCAGTATTTAATTCGGTACCCGGTATTTTTTGACGTTCAAAAAGGTGACGCAAGTGTTCAGGCACGACATTAGATTCTACAACCTGATTTTGATGACCCCCTGTTGTACTCTCTGTTTCATGTTGACCTTTGAAAGCACGATTGGTGGCAATGATGCCGACATTCCCCTCACCTTGGTAATTAGCAGGAACATAGATAGTTGCAGGGTGCCTCCAAGTAGAGCCGTGCCATTTCTGACTGGTAAAAGAGAGCTTAATGACTCTGACCTTCTCGCCGGGACGTGACTGACTATCAACTATTTTATCTTGCTTGATCTCCACATCTAACGTGGATTGGTCCTTGATTTCATCCAAGTCAAAATAACTGGCTGGGCCAATAAAGCGGTATGAAAGATAGTCCTTTATTGCTCCACGAGATAGAAAGAGAGTGAGCGTTACGCAGATAAGGAAAACTACAATGCTAAGAAGTGCTTTTTTCATTCTATGGCTCTTTTTTTAGTTGATACGAAATAGTCGTCATGTGATTAGTTAATCTCAATAAAGTGTCTGAGTCGACTTTAACAGCGGGTTTAGTTTTGCTCACAAACCCCCTAAAATGATAGAAAAATGGGGTACTAAGTACCCCTAACGCCCAAGTGATGAACGAAAAAACTTATTCAAAGTGGTAGCTAGCGCGAAGACCAAAGGTCCTTGGTGTTCCCATGACACATCGAATAAGTGTGCCACCATTGCTTACCGTACCAAACTGATCACCAAAAGGTTGGTTAAAGGTATTTTGACAATAAGATTCATTAGTCACATTTTCAGCATAAAGTTGCACACTCCAATCCTCATTGCTGCCTAAAAGCCCAAGTCTGATATTGGTTAAAGCAAAAGCTTCTTGAATATCCTGAGGATTATTATTTGTAGTTGAGCCAACATTAGAATCATCTTGCCAATTTGATTCAATACGTGCATACCAACCTAAATTCGCACTTGAAAACGTATCCGCATATTCAGCAAAGGCACTCAATTGATTTTTAGGGGAACGATTATTCGGTGTTCCTGTTAAATCTTGTGGACCGGGTATACCCGGGAGGTTGGTTGCGTCTTTGTAATCAAGAAATGCTGAGTCTAAATAAGCATATGAAGCTCTCAAGGTTAATTCATCGGTGGGATAAACGTTCATTTCGAGCTCTAACCCTTGCTGCCTTAATTTACCAACATTACTGGTAATAAAGTTTAAGCCTTTAAAAGAGCGGTCTTGAAAGTTATCTATTTCGGTTCGGTACAATGTAGCATTAGTTGTCATGACCCCTTCAAATAAGGTAGATCTTGCCCCAATTTCATAATTAATTACTTCTTCTGAGTCTATTGTTCGCTCATCGGCCGTCAGTCCGCCTTGTGTCATAACAGAATTAAAGCCACCCGATTTGAAACCAGTTGAAACTGTTGCAAACATCATTAAGTCTTGGTCAAACTGGTATTTACTGTTTAATAACCAAGTCACTTGTGAGTCATCAAAGCTAAGCTGATGATCTTCTGCTCCTGCTAAAAGAGCGCCAGCGACAAGGTTTGTTGGTGCGACCAGCATATCAGCACTTTTACTATCGTCGGTGTATCGAATACCTGCAGTAATATCTAGTTTATCATTCAAGTGCCAAGTACCTTGGTAGAAAGCCGCCAAGGATTCTGTTGTTTGTGAGAAAGCTGCAGGGGTTGCATTTTCTTGCGGCATTGCTAAACAAGCAGTGATTGTCGCTTGGATAAGAGCGGGTGGCATTCCAGCAAGCGATGCGCCAACGCCAACAGGACAGAAAGCCGCACCTAAATGAAAGGTTTGATCAATGCTATAACTCTCTTTGCTAAAATACACACCGGTAATGTAGTCGTATGTTTCACCAATTGGCGAAATAAACTGTAACTCTTGGCTAAATGAACGGCTAGAATAATCTGATTGTCTGGCGGCTAAATCAAGTGGTAGCCTTGTTATATCACCTTCGAGGGTATTGTTACTCCAATCTCTATATGAAGTTATTGATTTAATAGAATAATCTGTAAGCAGGTTGTTCCAATTCATTTCCAGCATGGTGCCCCACTGGGAACTTTCCATACTATCGTCATGGACTTGATTAACAACCCCATCTATCCCCGATAAATCAGGCACTGCTCCTAAGTAATTGAGCACTTGAAGCCTTTCTGGTGTTGCTGATTCAGGTAAAACTTCTATCGGTGACCCCGTACCGTTAAGCTTTTGATAATCAAATTTTACTAAGGCATTAAAATCATCTGACGCTTGATAAAGGAAAGATAATCTTGCTAGGCTACTGTCATTCTCACCTAACTTGTCGTTTCCATCGTATAAGTTTTCTCCGTAACCGTCATCAGCGCTATAGTTTAAGTTACCTCGCACCGCTAAGTTATTGGTTAAGCTAGCATTGGCCGTAATAGCGGTATCTAGTGCGCCAAAGTTACCTACGCCCATGGAGATATCAGTATAATTTTCACCAAGCTCTGGGGATTTACTTCGTATATTCACCACACCAATCGACGCATTACGACCGAACAATGTCCCTTGCGGGCCACGTAATACTTCAACCATTTCAATATCTGTAAATGATCCCAGTAAAGCACCAGGCCGAGGCATATATACCCCATCAATGTAGGTGGCAACACTTGGCTCTAAAGCGGCGTTAGAAGAGGTGCCTACACCACGAATACCTATAGTCTGACTAACTTGCATACTTGATTTTGATACATATAAATTAGGGGTAAATGCGCCAAGATCAGCCACCTCTTCTATGCCTGATTTAACCATGTCTTCACCACTGAAGGCGACCACAGAAATAGGCACTTCTTGAATAGATTGTGCACGTTTCGTTGCCATAACAGAAATTACTTCAATTTCTGAGTCATTGACGGTTTCATCTTCTGTTTTTTCTTGTGCTATAACTGGCGACAAAGAGCTAGCCATAGCGAATGAAATAGCCGTAACAATTGGTTTGATTTTATACATTATTATTAACCCCAATTTGAATAATTTTCGTTCTGTTTTGAACCTACCCTCTTTCACTCATGATTAATAATGAGTTATATTGAGCTACCCATGCAAAACATGAATAGATATGTTAATTCTATGCTAACAGTAAAACAGCTCCAACATGTTGTAGCGATCAAAAAAGCCGGATCAATTCAAGCTGCCACTGAGTTAGCATGTATTAGTCAATCAGCGTTAACTCGAAGCCTTATGAGTTTGGAAGAGAACTTAGGGGTGGTGTTATTTGAGCGGCACAAAACAGGGGTAATACCAACACCGTTTTGCAAAAAAATCATTGAACAATGCCAGCAAGTTCTGTACGGATTAGATGACATTAAGCATAATGCAGATATATACAGGAAGTTAGAAGAAGGCGAATTAAAGATTGGAATAGGTAGAGCGGTCAGTGGTCTAGTTTGTCAGAATATTCTACCAATATTTGTTGCTGCATATCCAAAGGTAAAGCTTTCAATTATCGAAGGAACCCCAGAAGAGCTTACCCTGCGACTACAACAACGTGAATTCGATTTTATCATTGCGGGTTTTGGTAGTTACGCTAATATTGAACAAATAAAAGTATCCCGACTAAAATCAATCCCTCTGTCTATCATTGTCAATAATAACCATCCTGTGAATAAGCTTGCAACCGTCACTTGGCAAGATTTACTGCCCTACTCACTCATCGGTGCCACTAAGCTTTCTCTCTCAAATCCCTTGTATCAGCTATTTGAAAAGTTCACTAAAACCTCCCCTTCCCTGCCATCGGTTATGTGCTCCGACTATCAAGCATTGAAAAATATAGTGTTAAGTTCGAACGCTTGGCTTATCGCGCCAGCACCAATCTTTGAGCGTGAAGTAGTAGATAAAGAATTAACTGAAATTAATTTATCAGTCAAAGAAATGGCAATCGATTTATCCGTAATTGAGCTGAGTAAGCGACAACGCTCGCCGATGGCGGAGAAATTTATCAGCTTATGTGAAGAATATTTTTTCAACGAAAGTCAAAATAAAATAAGCAAATGTACAATGTGAATGCCATCGTTCAAATTAAATTAATAACCACCCATATTAAATCAGTCATGGCCGCATTTACACTTAGTTAGAAAAGCGCAACCTTTGCGTTAAGAGCTGAAAGATAGTTTGTGATCACAGCGTTACAACTAAGGGGCTAGCTCATTTCTGGACAAAAGCTATTCACCGCGAATAAAGGCTGCAATTCGCAGTAAGCTCAGATGTCGCTACTTCTGTGGAACGCTATAAAGCCGTCCTTGGCCGCTCTGCGGTTTCATCCTTGAAACCGAAGCCCACAGCCGTACCGACATCTGAATCATCATCCTTCCGAATTAGTTATCTCAGATGTTTCAAACTCATTTCTGGACAGGAATTGCTTAGAGTTAAAACTCTTAAAGTGATGAATCTCATTAGGGAAAATATGGCAAGCGGATATAAGGTAACGCCGCATTAAGGTGTGAGCGGCGCTTGGCTATACTTGAGCGAAGCGAAAGCGCCAAGCGTTGCGAATCACTCTTAAATGCTTTGTTATAAGCCATTTTTGAAGTCACAATAATAGTTATCGCTGACTTCTATAAGTGTACTTGTTGCTATTTAGGTCTTTCTTAATACCTATATTTTGGATATTCCCGTCAGAGATAATCACTGCACTGCAATTTATAGAGTCACCTTGTTTATAGGTAAATATTACATGATGTAGGTCACCTAAGAGCTTTGATGCTAAGTCCTGGGCTGTAGATTTGCAAATTGGACCAAAGCGCTCCTTGTCTTGCTCCATCTGTTCGTCATGTTCTTTCATTGCCGCCAGTTCTTCTTGGGTAAACAATGGCTTTACAGGTTGATTAGCTTCTTTTTGTTTAGCCTCAGCAATAGCCTTACGCTTAGCTACCAACGACGGTGCTGGTATAGGAGCGTGATAAACTTTAACTTTGACCTTGTCAGTAGAAAAGTCTAGCTGAGTGTAGAGAGGACTACGACTCATAGTTATGCTGTCACCTTTCCATATTATAGCTTGGCAACCAAGCACAGCTCCCTCACGATAGAGAACCTTAACTTCTCTCGCCTGAGTAGGGTGATTCAAAGACTTTACGTGATCAGACCATTTCACAGCAGGATCATTTTTAAATGCATTAGACACATTTTTACAGTGGGTTAAGTCTGAAATTTGTTTAACGTCTGCGTGGGCATTTGAAGAGACTGAAATATTAAGACTAAAGACTATTGCCAGTGAGGATATTGATTTGCATGATTTTAGCTTCGCGAACATAGCCTAAATACACCTTATTTTTATTACTCAGCCACAGTCTAAGAGTAAGGGTTGTGATGACAATTAAAACGTAGTTTAACAGAATGAAGCCCCGAATCTGAGATAAACTCTCTCATGGCTTATAACGCCCAAATAATGGGCTAAAATGGAGCGAAGCGAACAGCCCGCTGTTTTTAGTCCTGATTAATTTGCTTGTTAGCTTTAATTGTATTCCGAATACTGTTCAATTTGTCTTTTAAGGCCATTCATAACAGTATTTATAAGCGTATTAGGCCAGCCATATACTGCATAAGTGTTGAAGCTGCCTTGATTAATAATTTGCTTTCTACAATTCCAAGCATTAGGAATGCCACTCGGAAATGAATCAGGGTGCACACCAAATTGCGCTTCTAAATTGTGCGTGTATAGGTTTCTAACTTCATACAAATACTTCTTCTTATCTGCTTCATTGCCAAATTCGGAAGTATCGTCATTAATTCCATTTTGATAAATTCTTATAGAGTTCAACAGTTCATTCAGATGATTTTTATCAAGTATGTTATCAATGAAATTAAAAAAGGAGTTTTTGACTCCATATAACCTCTGATATTCTGAATGGTATAGCTCTGCTATTTTGTCTTGAGCTGTGTTTGTTGGTATTAAAACGTTGTCTCTTTCTGATTTATACTTACTCCCTTTAATCCAGCCTCCAAAATCAGTATATCTTTCTTTTTGACCCAGTAGGTCGAAACAAGTAAGACAGTGATATTCTATCAGCGGAGACCAATGAGAAGACAATCCTCGGCCCACATCAGGATTCATAAGAATTCTGCACAAATCCATTCTGTTAAGAACTCGCACCCATTTTCTAAATTGCTGACACTCAAGCTCCCTTGTTTTATGTAACTGCTTTGAACGAATCTTATTAGCAGAATACATAACGGATTTTTGAACCACATTCTTTGATACTTTATTTTCTACAAAGTGACCATTTAACTCGCCAAAGATATAATCGACTTCACCTTCGATATTAAGTGATCCGTCATGAACTTGAATAACGCAGCTTTTTTTTGCAATGTGCCCAATATAATATTTTTCAAACTTCTTCTTTGGGTGCAAGGCTACTTCTTTAGTATTTTCATTCACATATATGGCATCACCCAACTTTAAATAATCTATATTTAATTCACATTCAAAACGAAACGCTGTGTCGTAATATATTGTAACTAAGGTCATGACATTCCTATGCTTTATAATCACCCACTGACATTCAAGCGTTCCTCATACGAAAGCTAACGCCTTTAGCAGCGGCCGAGCAAAGCGAGGTCCAGACCAGCCGTCTTTTTGGCTGGGCCATGCTGGCTAAACTTGTTAGTTGCATTTATTTTCTAGGCCCCAATATTACTCTTTTTATGGTGTTCTTGTTGTAGTTACCACCATATGACATTACCGCTTTGTGGAACCGAGCCCCTGCCAAGTAAAACGGGAATAGAAAGACCGCCAACCACAACAGAAATAGCAGAACAAAAAGCGGAGCAGACCAATTTGAAATACTTACATCAGCTGCCCTTGAAATCATAGTGCCAGTTGTAAGAGCAACATATAATTGATAGCAGGCAAAAAGCCACAACAATGTACCGAAAAATATGTTCCAAGTTTTATTCATAGTAAGCAACTAACAGCTTATTATCTAGCTGCTCGATAATCTTCCGGCTAAAATTCAACTTAGCAGCAACCATAACAAGGCAACCGACTGTTTTATATTGATAAAACTAAAATATAAGACCAATTTTATTAATATCAAACCCGCAAAAGTGAGCATCTTGATGTCGAGAGGTCTCTACAATCTTTTACCAATAATTGTAAATTCAATAAGTTATCAAAAAACTAGAAGTTTATCGAGCATAAATCACCCGATTTTTGCTCACTTTACTCACGAGTCATCAACGTACAATTATAACTGTATATCTATCTAGTACTTTAAAGTCAGATCTGAGTGCCCAAGACATTAGAAAATATAAGGCGCTATTGCAGTTCTCCGGTCGAAAATTTCTATCGCTAAATCGTTTTGGGGCATTTCCTCGTTAGAAACCGAACAGCTACAGCCAAAAGGTTCCACCAATTATCCCGTGTAGATAATTGGACTCCCCACTCTTTAATTCGTTACGGTATAAGTCAATTCTCACGAGATTTCGGAGTTTAAAATGAAAGGTACGATTGTTGGCGTTGATCTGGCTAAAAATGTAATTCAAGTTTGTGTCTTCACAAATAACAAGGTGCACTCAAATACTGAAATGACACCGAATGAATTTATCGACTGGCTGGCTAACTTTGCCACCGTAACCATCGTGTTCGAAGCTTGTGGAATGTCTAATTACTGGAAACAAAAAGCAATGACGTTTGGCCATGAGGCTAAGTTAATTTCAGCAAAGTTAGTCTCAGCTGTCAGGCAAAATCAAAAAACAGACAAAAATGATGCTTTAGCGATTGTTCAGGCGGCACTCTTGCCCGAGGTCAACTTCATCACGGGTAAATCAGTCGAGCAGCAGCAACTGCAATCTATTATGAGACTACGAGAGCTGGCTATTAAACAAAAAACGGCGATGACTAACCAGCTCACTTCATTATTAGCAGAGTTTAATCTGATGACGTCAACCAAACATGGCGGCTTACGCGGTGTGATTGAATCAACGTTAGAAGACGCTGAAAATGATTTTTCTTCTGAGTTTCGTAACGCTCTTGCGGCGGCCTGGCAACAGTATTTAGCTGTCGTCACATCTATAGCAACTTATGACCAGTGCTTGGAAAAGTCACTTAACACTCATCCTGAGGCTAAAAAACTATTAAAAATTGAAGGGGTGGGTACTCTCAATGCTATTAATCTTTATATCGCATTAGGTTGCGCTGATATTGGTGTTGTTTCCACAGGAAAAGATGCATCTGCCTGTATTGGATTAACGCCGATTCAATATTCTTCAGGTGGAAAGGCCAAACTGGGGTCCATAGGAAAACACGTTAAGAATAGCATTCTCAGAAGCCAGTTAATCACAGGTGCGTTGTCAGCGGTTAGTCAAATGGTCAAAAGAGAACCCAAAACGACGAAGGAGCGCTGGGTTCAGGCTTTGGTTGAGCGACGGGGTAAGAAATGCGCCGCGGTGGCGTTAGCCAATAAGACGGTCAGAACTGCCTATGCCATGCTTACACAGGGTACAGAATATAAAGCAGAGTTAATTTCAGCGTAAAAGCGTTCAAACAACAAAAATGCACAATCGAAGATTAAAATCAGCCAGTTAAGGTAGCCCGTATCAAAGAGTCTTGAACTCGTCGTGTAGAATTATCAACTGGTTCGCGTAAATATCATAGAGCCTGAGTTCGCTACTCAATTGAGAGCTCGTACATAAGTTCGCATTTATTCTTTAAGAGTGCCTGTTTGTTGTTGACACAGGGGAGTCCACATAAGATACGGCTGCGGGCTTCGGTTTCAGGGATGAAACCGCAGAGCGTATAGGGACATATTTACAGCGTCTCGCAGCAGTATCTGCACATGCCCGCTGGAGGCGATTGATAGCCATGAAGCTAAAATGAAGAACACGTTTCCCCGTAGAGCCAGATCAGAGACAATGTGATGGTCAAGAGGGGGAAGCTGTTGCCCCCCTCTTGCCCAGGTGTGGGATGGAATCCCACGACGTTTATCAAGCGCAGCTTGATTGCTTAAGTTCAGGCGCAGCCTGATACCCTACTAGGGCTAAAGCCCAGGCCAATGGGCTATAAATTAGGTTTATACTCAAACCCAGCTTGTGCTTCACTATCACTAAAGCTTGCGATTTTCTGCTTACGTACCAAGATGCTATTAATAAGCGAGCCAGGGAACATCTCAATGGCGTTGTTAAAGTCTTCTACATTGGCGTTGAAAATACGAATTGCCGCACCAATCTGCTCTTGTTGCTCGCTAATTTCTGCCATCAATTTCATGTACACATCAGATGCTTTAAGCTCTGGATAAGCTTCTACTGTGACTTTAAGGCCTTGCAATAACTCATTGGTGCGCTGCTCAGCTGCTGCGAGCTTTGCGGTATCAACACCGGCGCTCATATCAGCAATGGCGCTACGTAGCTCAGTCACCTTGGTTAATACTTCAGACTCGTGCAGTTTATATTGCTCGACTAACTGCTCAACCAGAGGAATAATCTTATTCTTCTGGCGCTCTTGAGTCAGTACCGACGCCCATGCGCGATCCACAGCGTTATGTTTACCGATAATGCCGTTGTACACCATGATGATCGCGACGACCACTACGGCAACAACAATCAAGCCTATTACTGAACTATCCATTTAACTTTCCTTTTTATCTTTTCTTTGACTAGTAGAGGGTATAACTCACTGGCTATAACCGAATGGGTATAACTGGGTAAATTGTTTTGGGCTTAAAACGATTAAATACCTTGCCACCTATTTAAGCGCTGACCTTAAAGTTGTTATCGCTATATCGCATCATCTCGTGCACTATTTCGAGCATTTGGTTCATTTGCTTTAACTCGGTATGTCCTGCTAATTCTTCGGCAAAGGCTTTAGGATTATCTAAACCATGTACCCGTTTAACCGCTAGTAAGTCATCGGTTACCGCCAAACACAGTCGTCCTTGTTGACCGAACTCAAATACTGGCTTTTTTAACTGCTTAGCAAATACAGCGAGCTTTTCTTCAACCGCAGGCGATAGCAAACGTGCTGCAACCATCAACTCCTTGGCATGCACTCGATATTGGCGATTAAACTCATTAGAAGCACTTTTATAGCGTTCACCTCGGCGTTTAATGCCAAAGTCATTGCTAATACTCATGTCCTCTGCAAACGGAAAATCTAATAACACACCGTGGCGATAGTAGCTGTCTCTAACCGTTCGCGTAGTGGTTTTACCATTAGCGTCAGTGGTGGTTTCAGTGCGCTTTACAATGTAGTGAAAACGATACAGCTGATAATCAAATTGATGAATATCGCCTTGATAAGTGCTTTTATAGAGGCTTTGAATTTCTCGTAGATCATTACCACGATCAAACTCTTTAAAACTGGCTTCTAACTCTTTAGCCAGCTTTTTGCCCTCAAATGGCACTGCTTGTAGATTATTATTAAACAGCGCATCTTTTAAAAAGATGTTATCCGACAGCTTGTTACGCCACTTCATTCGGCTTCTAAGCCAAAACAGTATAATTACGCCTATCACGCCATTATGGGCAGCAAAACCTGAGCTCGGATACCACAAGCCCAAAAACGAGGCTAAGGTATCGAAATACATATCCCAATACCAATGCGGCCATTGTGGGATAAGATTTAGCGCCGCGCCCACAGCTGCCATCAATAGCATCCGTCCCCATTGTGGGCCGGGGATAGGTAAGCACTTACCCTTGTCTTCAAAATAGCGGGTTAATGTTGCTAAGCCCAACATCGGGTACCAGATCACACTGTAGCCCAGTGCGCTTTTAAGGATCTGCATCACAAAATCGGGGACCACTAACCCCAACTCAAAAGCTATCGGCAACAAGGCGAAAAACAACGAAAGCGCGCAGAAAAAACGATACCAGTTATCCCGGTAATCTAGTGGCCCCTCATGGTGCTCGACTCGATGCACTAATGCTATCAAGTCATCTTGGCTTTTTGCTGCTTCAACATCACCGCGAATAGCCGCAATATTGCGAGTCACTTGAGCGTTATAAGCCAGCATGAGTGTTGATCTCCCTATCATTTAATTGCGTTGAGTCAGTTGTTTTATTCGCATCACTTACAAAATTGTTATCCGACAGACGCATAAGCTCATGGATCGCTGCAAGCAGTTTTTGCACCCGCTTTAACTCGGTATGGCCGGCAATTTCCTTATAAAATTCATCTGGCTTTGCCAGTGAATGTTTACGTTTTTCAATAATCAGCTTACTGGTAGAGGCTATACACAAACGGCCATCGGGGGCGATCTCTACCATAGGCGAGATAAAATTGCGGTTGAGATCGAGTAAGGTTTCTATCATTGCGGGCGTTAAAAAGCGTGCTGCGGTGAGTTTATCGCAGGCCTGTACTCGATAAATGTCATTAAATGCATTTGACTCTGTTTGATACTTTTCTTGATAAACCGAACCTTTAAGCTTTACCTCGTCTTCAGCATCTAGGCACAAACCGTTAGCGAATGGAAAATCGAGCAACATACCGTAACGGTCCCGATGCTCATGCACGGTTTTGGTTTTATAACCGCCATTACCATCAGAACTAGTTTGAGTGCGTTTTACCGTATATTGAAAGTGATAAAGCTTATAGTTAAAGCTGTGCTGCTCACCTTGATATTGCCCCTCAAACATCTGCTCTATATCACGCGTGCCACTACCGCGACGAAACTCTGCAAACTGCTTTACAAGTGCATCTAGTTTGTCTTCGGGTGCAGGCTTACTCTGTGTTAAGCCATTATTAAATAACGCGTCACAGAGGAATATTTTATCGGAAAGATGTTTACGCCAATTAGCGCGATAATCTAACCATACCCAGGTGATTGAACTGGTGATGATCAGAATAAACCACAACGCAAACTGCTGGTTGTCAATTTCTCCAACACTAATCACATAGCCAAAAATACGCAGCGCAGTCCAATAGGCTTCTGGCCATTCAGGTACATATATTGTCACCAGAGCCATTGCCGCCACCAGCAAAGCAAAGCTAACCGGCACGGGTATTGGTAGCCATCCGCGCTCGTGGCAAAAACTGACTAACAATGTGCTCAGCGCTACTGGAAGCCAATAACAAGAGTAATCAATCACTAACTTAGCTAATGGCTCAACTTGTTCATACCAGAGGCGCATAAAGATGAAGACGATACACAAGACGCTAGCGCTGATCAGTAACCACTTAATCCCGTGGGTGATCTTATCGCGGTAATCTAACGGCCCAGGATGATGTTTAACTTGAGTGATGATATCGAGCAGATCATCTTGTGAACTAGCTGCATCTACATCACTGCGTAACTTGGCAATATGCTTGGCAACTATTTGGTTATGCTGCATTGTGTGTCCTTTACCACTTTCCTTTTACTTCTATCCTTTTACTACATGCACAAGGTTAGATTTAGAGCCGTATAATAAACGGGGATTATAATGAAAGGCGGCAATAACAACAGAGACTTAAGTCCGTTAACCTATAATTAAACACAAGTTTTTAGTTATTAACTCTGTCTCTACGCTATGTGGGCTATAAAGAAGCAATCACAGATATATCGAATAGCAAGGATCTTAAGGTTTCACTCCCTGATAGCGATGATAGCTTTCATTCAGGCAGGTATTAATCGGCAAAATTCAAAGAAGTTGACCAATAAAAAAGGCTAACACCATAACAGCGTTAACCTCTTTTATTTCTCTGGACTCAGTAATACCAATCACTATAAAGATTTGGTCGCTCAGCGAGAGTTTAGCGGTTCTGAGGCTAGGCAACGAGTGAAGAGCATAGTTATTCTACGTTTAAGCTCGTTAACACAGTATCAGAGCCGCTAAAACTCGCCATTCTGGAGCGTTTTTGGCTGCCTACTTCTGCGTTGAACAGCTTCACAAGGGAATAACCATTCTTTCAACTATTCGCCTTGAATTAGTTTGCCAAAAACCGCTCTGAGTAGATCAACTTCTTATACTGATTGGTATAAAACCTAATCCCAGATAAATTCCCTGAAGTGCTTACGGCACACAGACTCGTAGCTTTCGTTACCACCAATCGCCACCTGCTCACCTTCACGCATTGGCTTACCATTACCATCGAGGCGCACCACCATATTGGCTTTACGGCCGCAATGACAAATGGTTTTTAGCTCAACTAATTTGTCTGCCCAAGCTAACAAATATTGACTACCACTGAATAATTCGCCCTGAAAGTCAGTTTTCAGGCCATAACAAAGCACTGGAATGTCGAGAATGTCGACTACATAAGTTAATTGCTTAACCTGCTCTTTGCTTAAGAACTGAGATTCATCAATCAATATACAGTGTAAGGTCTTTTCGGCGTGGCTAGTGCTGATCATCTGAGTCAGATTATCGTTGCTACCAAAGACTTGAGCGTCGGTTTCGATACCTAGACGTGAAGCCACTTTACCCACACCATAACGATCGTCAATTGACGCTGTCATCACTAAGGTATGCATTCCGCGTTCGCGGTAATTATAAGAAGACTGCAATAACGAAGTTGATTTACCCGCATTCATCGCTGAGTAATAGAAATATAGCTGCGCCAAACTAATGTCCTTAAAGGTGGATTCGGCGCTAGTTTAGCACTATTCACAATAAAAAATCATCTTACAGGCCCCATTCAATGACGCTTTTCATCGAGAAAACGATAAAAATCTGCGCCTGACAATGTACTTAGATTTGAGTGAACTTTGGCAGGTACAGCTTAGAATTTTATTAAAGTGGTTAAATCTCACTATTTTGAATGTTGAAATAGGCATAAACCATAGTGCAAACACTTAGTTACTCACCACCACATTATGTGACAAACACTACAAAACTCACACAAAACCATGCATCTGCGCACAAAATCAATCAAATTAAGACACGTTTAATACTCAAATATTAGATTAAAAGCACAATTATAATAAAGGAAGTCAAAAATCTATGCATAAGACAATCATTGCTGCGGCCATTGCCGCCACCTTAGCCTTGAGTGGCTGCTCATCAACAGCTCCGTCTCAAAGTTCGTCGGTAGAGATGGTGCAAAGTCAAAACCCATTCCTTCAAGCAAGCAAGTTGCAATATGAGGCGCCAGACTTCACTCTGATAAAAGATGAGCATTTTCAGCCTGCACTAGAGCTTGGGATCAAAGAGCATTATCAAGAGATCTTAACCATAGCTAACAACCCTAAGGCGGCAACGTTTGAAAACACCATTGTGGCGATGGAGAAAAGCGGCGAACTACTCAACCGTACCTCAAAAGTGTTCTACAACTTAACTGGATCGAACAGTAATCCAGAACTGCGCAAAATACAGGGCGAAATGGCCCCAAAAATGGCCGCCCACTCAGATAATATCAATCTCAACCCTGCTCTATTTAAACGGATTGAGAGCCTCTATAAACAACGTGCGGATCTGAGCTTATCAGCGGAAGAAAATCGCTTAGTCGAGGTTTACTACAAGCGCTTTGTTCGCGCTGGTGCCAAGCTCACAGAAGATCAAAAACAGCAGATCCGAGTGCTCAATGAAGAGCAATCGACTCTGACCAATGAGTTTGCTCAGCGTTTAATGCGCCAGACAAAAGAGATTGCCGTCGTCGTCGACAGCAAGGAGCTACTAACTGGTTTGTCTGACAGCGCTATCCGCGCAGCAGCACAAGATGCAAAAGCAGCAGGCCATGAAGGTAAGTATCAACTTAATATTACCAATACCACTCGCCAACCCGTTTTGACTCAGTTACAAGACCGGGAGTTGCGTCAACAGATCTGGCAAGCCTCTGCTAATCGTGGTCTTGAGGGTGATAATGAAACAGCCTCTTTAGTTGCTCGTCTAGCCCAACTGCGCGCCGAGCGAGCAGAGCTGCTTGGCTATGAAAACTGGGCCGAGTATCGCCTAGAGCCACAGATGGCTAAGACCCCAGAAGCGGTTTATAAGATGTTTGGCTCTATGGTGCCAGCTGTTGTTAAGAACACGCAAAAAGAAGCCAGCGATATTCAAGCCATGATCGACAAAACTGGCGGCGATTTTGAGCTAGCACCTTGGGACTGGGCTTATTACGCCGAATTAGTACGTAAAGAGAAGTTCGACCTAGATGAGAACGCCATCCGCCCCTATTTTGAATTTGACCGTGTACTTGAAGACGGCGTGTTCTTTACCCTCAAAGAGCTCTACGGCGTAACGCTAAAGCCACGCCCTGATCTGCCTGTTTACCATGAAGATGTGAAAGCCTACGAGATGTTTGATGAAGATGGTAGCAGCATGGCGATCTTCTATGCCGATTACTTCTCTCGTGAAGGCAAGCGAGGTGGTGCATGGATGAGCTCGTTCGTGACGCAGTCGGAGTTACTTAATAGCAAGCCCGTTGTCGTTAACGTGATGAACATTAAGAAGGCGCCAGCAGGCGAGCCAACTTTTGTCAGCTACGATGAAGTGACTACCATGTTCCATGAGATGGGCCACGGCACCCACGGCATGTTCTCGAAAGTCGTTTATCCAACTCTTTCAGGTACCGCGGTTTCACGTGACTTTGTTGAGTTTCCATCAACCTTCGAGGAAGATTGGGCTGCACATCCAAAAGTATTAGCCAACTATGCTAAGCACTATGAAACGGGTGAGCCTATCCCGCAGGAGCTACTCAGCAAGCTATTAAAATCGCGCAGCTTTAACCAAGGTTTCGACACCTTAGAGTATATGTCTGCCGCTCTTTTAGATCTTGAATGGCATACACTCAAGGCCGGTAGCCCACTGCAAGATGTTGCCAGCTTTGAGGCGGCAGCGCTTAAGAAGCACGGCGTCGATCTTGCTGCGGTTCCACCTCGCTATAAGTCGACCTACTTTGCCCACGCTTTCCCAGGTGGTTACTCTGCAAGCTACTACGCTTATATGTGGAGTGAAATCTTAGCGGCAGATGCCTTCGCCTACGTACAAACACAGGGCGGCTTAAATCGCGAAATAGGTATGAAGTTTAGAAAGACCATTCGTGAAGTGGGCAACACCGTTGCGCCTATGGATGCCTATAAGGCTTTCAGAGGCCAAGAGCCAACAACCGATGCCTTGTTAGAGCGTCGTGGCTTAAACTAAGGCTAAGTCAGTTTATTGCTTGCCGATGTCATGATAAATGGCTCCCTTTAAAGGGAGCTTTTTTTATGGCTGAGCTAGATAAATTCAGCCCACAAAAAAACCGCTCGATAAGGAGCGGCTTTAGGAGAGTCGATTAGATTTTATAAGCAGCGACTAATACAAGCAGTATAGCGCTAGCAGTATAGCGCTAGCAGTATAGCGCTAGCAGTATAGAATCACCTTCTCATGCAATTTAGATTATAAACCCTTACTGTTTACACGCTGCATCTGGCGAACATGCCTTGATGCGCAGTACGATAATGCTAATCACAAACAGTACGCTACAAGCTATTAGGCCAGCTGTTACTGACTCAGTGAAGCCCAGTACTAAGTAACCTACCAAGCTAATGCCTGCAACGATTAAGGCATAAGGTAACTGAGTCATCACGTGGTCAATATGGTGACAGTTTGCACCTGTTGACGACAAAATCGTGGTATCAGAAATCGGTGAACAGTGGTCACCAAATACCGCACCAGCGAGTACTGACGCAAGCATAGGTAGCATCATTCCGGTATGACTACCCATCGCCATATCGGCAGCGATTGGTAACATGATACCGAAGGTACCCCAGCTGGTACCGGTCGAGAATGCGGTTAGGCCTGCAAGAATAAATAGCACGGCAGGTAACATAGCAAAAGGAATATTGCCTGTTGCTAAGCTCGCCATATATTTACCGGTTTCAAGCTGACCAATCACACCGGCGATTGTCCAAGCAAACAGTAGAATATAAATCGCAGGTAGCATCGACTTAGCACCTTCAAACAGCCCTTTAGCGATCATCAATTTCTCTACGCCTTGGTAGATAACCAAAGCTAAAGTAACCGCTAGACCAATTGCAGCACCGAAGAACAATGATGAACCCACATCGGTATTTTCGAATGCACCAATTAGGCTAAATGCTTGGCCCTTTGCCGCTAGCGCATCGCCGCCGCTGCTAACCATAAAGTAGAAAGTGGCAAACACTAATACTGTGATAGGTAGGAATAGCCCCATGATCTTACCGGTATCCGCTTCTGGTAAGTCTGAATTGGCTCCTGGTGGTAGACCTTTAGATTCGTCATAAAGCTCGCCCTTCTGCGCTTTTAATTCATGTTGGCGCATTGGACCAATATCTAGACCCATCAAGGCAACACAAAGTAGCAGCAAGAGTGCAAAAATGGCGTAGAAGTTCATTGGGATCATCTGTACGAACACACTTAAGTGTCCTGTATCTGTGAAGCCGTGAGCCGTAAGAATGCCGCCAATCAAGGCGATAATATAAGCCCCCCAGCTCGATACTGGCGAGATAACACAAATCGGCGCTGCTGTAGAATCAAGCAGGTAAGCGAGTTTGCTGCGTGAGATGTAGTAACGGTCGGTCAGTGGTCTGGCGACGCTACCCACAACTAAGCTGTTAAAGTAGTCATCGATAAACACAACACAACCTAAGAACATAGTCAGTAGTTTAGCATCACGTTTATTGCGGATATGGGTACGAGCCCAATCGGCAAAGGCTCTGGCCGAGCCACTAACGGTGATTAGCGCGGTGATCATTCCAAGTAACACTAAGAAACCAAGAATATATAGGTTCCAACTGTTCAAGGCGCCATCATCCCAAACCAGAGCTGACACCTTTTCACCAAGGTACTGCGCTGTTTGCATGGCAGAGAAATCGGTAAGCAGCAATGCCCCCAATACGATACCCACACCCAAAGACAGTAAAACACGGCGCGTTAACATCGCCAGTACGATTGCCACTACCGGAGGCAGTAGCGACAGAGCCGAATCGGCATAGCTTATAATTGTCATTTTTTAATTTCTTCGCTAAATACGAATGGAGGCCGACTGAACTGGTGGGATATAGCATAGATATCTGTTTACACCTGCCCTATCAGTAGCGCTCCATAGCCATATTAATGGTTCGTCATTAATATAAAAATTCTTATCTTCCAGATAAGAAATACTATGGCAGTGCTGTCCCTATTTGGTCACAGCCCCAGCAACTAGCCCCGATATGCTATGTCACTTCGGCATCAAATCCTTTCTCGATAGATCAGCGGCATCACCCTACTTATCGATACTGATATTTAATGCACCTCTACTTCTCAGGACGCAATTTAAGGCTAGCTCAAAAAGCGTGACGGACATAAAAACATAAGCGGCTTTAGAGATGCTACCCTAAAGCCGCTTATCGTGACACAGATCACGAACAATACCAAATTAACTCACATCCACTAACAAGCTGACTACTAGTGTGAAACAACTTCACGCTGCATAGGTGTTGCACAGGATATAATCATTAGATTAAAGCTTGGCTAATAATTCAGGTACCGCTTCAAACAGATCCGCCTCTAAACCGTAATCCGCAATTTGGAAAATCGGCGCCTCAGGGTCTTTGTTAATTGCCACTATCACCTTAGAGTCTTTCATGCCTGCTAAGTGTTGGATAGCACCAGAAATACCGACGGCAATATACAAGTCAGGCGCAACTATCTTACCAGTCTGACCCACCTGTAAGTCGTTTGGTACAAAGCCTGCGTCAACTGCAGCGCGAGATGCACCAACGGCGCCACCTAGCTTATCTGCTAGTTGCTCAAGAATACCAAAGTTTTCGCTGTTACCTAGGGCACGGCCGCCTGAAACAACTACCGACGCACTGCCTAGCTCTGGACGCTCAGATTCAGTTAGGCTCTGTTCAACAAACTCAGATTGTGCCGCCATGTCTTGGGCAAGGGGCACACGCTCTGCATTGCCATCTGTTGCGACAGCATCAAACGCACTCGAACGTACCGTCATCACTTTCTTATCGTCTAGGCTCTGAACCGTTGCAAGCACGCTACCGGCGTAGATAGGACGGACGAATGTATCGCTGCTAACCACTTCTACAACTTCTGAGAGTTGAGACACATCCAAAAGTGCAGCCACTCGCGGCAGCACATCTTTACCAAAACTTGAGGCTGGCGCTAACACATGCTCATAATCAGACGCGACGCCAAGCACTAGTTCAGAAATATTTTCAGCGAGATGATTGGCATACGATGCTGAATCGGCAAGCAGTACATTACGCACACCTGTTAACTGTTGCGCTTCGCTTGCCACGCCATCACAGTTATGTCCGACTACTAATACGTCTATATCTCCACCAATGGCTTGACCGCATGCAACCACTTTAGCGGTATCTAGCTTTAAACTGGCGTTATCGTGTTCTGCTAATATTAAAATTGCCATTAGATCACCTTCGCTTCATTCTTTAACTTTTCAACCAACTCTTCTACAGACGCAACCATCACACCACCGCTACGCTCAGCTGGTGGGGCAACCTTAAGGATATTCTGGTGAGACTTAAGGGTGACATCAAAATCTGCTGGTGTCAGAGCTTCAAGAGGTTTGCGCTTTGCTTTCATAATATTAGGAAGCTTGGCATAGCGTGGCTCATTTAGACGAAGGTCCGCAGTCACAACCGCTGGCAGTGGCAACCTGATTGTTTGTAGGCCACCATCGATTTCACGGATCACAACGAGCTTATCACCATCGAGTTTAACTTCTGAGGCAAACGTTGCTTGTGGCATCTTGGCAATAGCGGCAAGCATCTGTCCGGTTTGATTGTTATCACCGTCAATTGACTGCTTACCTAAGATAACCAACTCTGCCTGCTCTTTTTGTTGCACAGCATGAATCAGCTTGGCGATCGACAGCGGCACTAAGTCCTCTTCTGTTTCGATATGAATGGCACGGTCTGCTCCCAACGCAAGCGCTGTTCTTAACTGCTCTTGGGATGCTTTAGGGCCGATGCTTAATACGACAATTTCAGAGGCGCTTCCTGCTTCCTTTAAACGAACGGCTTCTTCAACGGCAATTTCACAAAAAGGGTTAATCGCCATTTTTAGGTTTGCGGTATCAACACCAGTATTGTCAGCATTAACCCTGACTTTTACATTGGCATCGACGACACGTTTAACTGGCACCAATACTTTCATAGGGCTTCCTTCTTACGTCTCTTATAATGTTCGAAATTAAGTAACGAGCCACAGGTATAACGCTGTTGCGACTATTACCGAAATTAAAGCCACTTTACGTGCTGTTAACGTTAACGTCAACCAAGTTTCAAACACCTGTCCACCCAGCTTGACACAACATAAGCCTTTATTGAATTAAACACTCTTAAAACATTTATTAACCCACAATGATAGTTAAGTTATTCATATTAACGATTTAACGATATAAATAATTCAAAAATAATATTTGATCCTTATCCAAATAGTTTCTATTATTTAAGCCAATAGAGTTATTACCTATCTTATTCTTAATTGGACCTAAATAATTATGAGCGATTTTCTTGAAATATTGACACATGGTCGTCGTTTTAAAGCTGCAGTGAAAGACTTGTCACTAAATGATTTAAAAGAACTATCAGTGAAGTTAGAAAAAATCATTGAAGAAAAATCTTCTCAAGATGCTGCAGAACAAGAAGCGATGGCTGAGCGTAATGCTAAAATCGAAGAGATCCGTAAGCAAATGGAAGCTATCGGTTTATCTGTTGACGATATTGGTGGCGCTGCCGTTAAAGCCGCTCCTAAGAAGCGTGCTCCTCGTCCAGCTAAATATCAAATTGAAGTTGATGGCGAAATGGTACAGTGGACTGGTCAAGGCCGTATGCCAACTGTATTTAAGAACCAACTTGAGAACGGCCGTACAATGGAAGACTTCTTGATCTAATATCGAGTCATCCAAACTAAGAGCCCTGCGATTGCGGGGCTTTTTCATTTTAGGTTAAAATTTTCACATTGGTCGTTACAATTACTGCTTAGTCATTGTTAATAAGTTAGGATATGCTCATCATTTCCCTGTTTATCTAACAATAATAAGTAGAATAATGCGTAAACATATAATCACATCTCCTATCGCTTTACTTAGCTTGTTATATAGCCAAGCGCTATTTGCTAATGAGCAATTGTCCGACAACACCCCCAGACTCACGGCATTAAGCCATGCAAACCTGATGCTGGCACCAGGCAACATGCTAAAAGATGCTACCCTATTGATTGAAAACAATAAAATCAAAGCCGTCATTAAGGATAACGATATTCCCGATGGGGCATTTGAAATAGATTTGTCGGGGCACACTATATATTCAGGCTTTATTGATCCCTTTACTGAATATGCCATCGACTATGAAAGAGAGATTCAAGATAAATCAGGCCCCGTATATGAAATTAAACGTATCGGCGGTAACGCAAGCAATGGTGCAATCCATTCAGAGATGCAGTGGTTCAATTATGTCTATCCAGATAAAGAACAAGCAAAGAAATGGGTTGATAATGGTTTTACCAGTGTCCAGTCTAGCTATTTAGATGGAA
The DNA here is from genome assembly GCF_000018285.1 of Shewanella pealeana ATCC 700345. NCBI lineage: Bacteria > Pseudomonadati > Pseudomonadota > Gammaproteobacteria > Alteromonadales > Shewanellaceae > Shewanella > Shewanella pealeana. Next base: position 3,488,575 of record NC_009901.1, read on the forward strand.
TATTTCGCGGGCAGGGTGTGACATTATCGTTAGCCAATAAGAAGGCTAATGATGTTATTTATAATGCACATACGAGCCAATTTATGGCCTTTAACAAAGGCTCTTCTGTTCAAGATTATCCACAATCTTTAATGGGCAGTATGGCATTAATTAGACAAACCTTGTCCGATGCAAACTGGTATAACCAAAATAAGAATAAAAGTTCTGGAGAGACGGTTGAGTTTAATATTGCATTTGAGCGGCTAGCCGACGCCAAAAAGCAAAGTTTCATCTTTGAAACTAAAAACCTCAATAATCAGCTCAGAGCTGCTCAATTATTAAACCAACATGAGTTAAGCGGCAGCCTAATTGGCAATGGTCGTGAATATGCAAGATTAACGGAATTAAAGTCCTACCCTTTCAGCCTCGTCCTGCCACTTAATTATCCCGCCGCACCTGAAATAATCGACGGTGATAGTGAGCGTGAAGTCAGCCTAGCTCAATTAAGGCATTGGGAGCGCGCCCCAAGTAATTTAGCCAAGGTTGCAGATGCCGAAATTCCGTTCGCATTAACTCAATACGGAATAGAGTCTGATAAATTTTGGCCAAGGCTTAAATTAGCCGTTGAAAGAGGTTTGTCTGAAGAAGCGGCCCTAGCCGCATTAACCACCGACGCCGCTGAAATATCAGGGATCGATCATTTAGCGGGTAAACTCGAACCTGGCTTTATGGCAGACTTGGTCATCAGCGACGGTAATATTTTCGATGACGGTAAGATTGTCAGTATCTGGTTACAGGGTGAAGAGCGCCAGCTTATCAATCGCAATAGAGCCCTACTCGACAAGCCCTATCAGCTGCAGCTTAACGAGCTGGCCTTCGATCTCAACATTAGCCAATCTCCGTCTTTAAGTGGTACGCTTTCTAGCGGTGAGAATACCATTGAGCTAGCCAACCTTGATTACCAACAAGGACGGCTCACGTTTAGCGCCGACCTATCTGAGGCGGGATTTAAAGGCGTTAGTCGCTTCACCCTCTGGTTAGATGACCAAGGCCTGACGGGTAGACTGCTCGACAGCAGTAACCAAACCATTCCTTTTGGTGGAATAAAGCTCAAGCCAGTTACTATAGAGAGTAAGCAAGATAAGCCAACGCAAACCGCGCTTATTTCCAAGCTAACTTCGCCTAATGTGGCTTATGGTTTAAATGAGCGCCCGGCGCTAGATAAGGTACATATAAAAAACGCCACTATCTGGACCTCAGATAAGAGCGGCGTACTCAGCAATAGCGATCTGATCATTGCCCGAGGAAAAATTGAAGAGATAGGCCAAAACCTCAAGACCCCTTCTGGCTATGCCAGTATCGATGCCACAGGTAAGCATGTCACCGCTGGCATTATCGACGAGCACTCTCATATTGCCCTTAACGGCGGTACAAACGAAGGCACTGACGCTATCACCTCTGAGGTGCGTATTGGCGATGTGATCAACCCAGATGATATCGCCATCTACCGCGGTCTTGCTGGCGGTGTCACCACAGCACAGATCCTTCACGGCAGCGCCAACCCCATTGGTGGCCAAGCGCAGATCATTCAGCTTAAATGGGGCGATAATGCCGAGCAACTGAAGTTTGAAGATGCGCCAGCAAGCATTAAGTTTGCCTTAGGTGAAAACGTTAAACAGAGTAACTGGGGTGACGATTATACCCGTCGCTTCCCTCAGAGCCGCATCGGGGTTAAATCCCTATTTAGCGAGGCTTTCAACGAAGCACTCGCCTATCGCAAGGCTCACTCCGATTATAAAAAAATGCGCTCAAGCGAGCGCAGGCGCACGGTCGCGCCGCAGTATAACTATCGCTTAGAAGCAATTGCTGAGGTGTTAGAACAAACCCGCAATATTCATATTCACTCTTATGTGCAATCTGAAATACTGATGTTCTTGCGGCTTGCCGAGGCGTACAACTTCAAAGTCAGCACCTTTACCCATATTCTGGAGGGCTATAAGGTCGCCGATGAGATGGCCGAGCACGGCGCCCATGCCTCCACTTTCTCCGATTGGTGGGCATACAAGTTTGAAGTCTATGATGCTATCCCACAGAACACCTGCTTGATGCAAAACAAAGGCGTTCTCACCAGCATCAACTCCGACGACTATGAAATGCAGCGCCGACTTAACCAGGAAGCGGCAAAGTCGATGATGTATTGCGGCATGGCGGCAGAAGATGCGTGGAAGATGATCACCATCAACCCTGCTATTCAACTCGGTATTGAAGACAAGGTCGGCTCATTGGTTGAAGGTAAACAAGCCGATATCGTGTTATGGGATCACCAGCCACTTTCTGTTTACGCCAAGGTCGACTCTACCTGGATTAGCGGCCGCCGCTATTTCAGCCGCGAACAAGACAGAACTGCACAAACTGAGGTTGCAACAGAGCGCGCTGCACTTATCCAAAAAGTCCTTCGCAGCGATGATGCCCATAAACAAGGCGAAACCCCGATAGAGTTAACCGAGCCTGAATGGCACTGCGATACCCACTTTAATGCATGGCAGCAGTCAGCCAAAGGAGCACTGTAATGACGTTAAATGCCTCTTTTAGAGCCACTGCTTTTAAGCAAACAATTTTGAAGCAGACTATCGCCCTACTAAGCCTGCCACTGTGTTTTATGGCCAATGCCCATGACATGCTGCCGGCTAAGGCGCAAAGCCAAACCATACTATTTACTAATGCTACGGTGCACACCGTTACTAATGGCGTGATGCAAGACAGCGATGTACTGATTGCTGATGGTAAAGTTATTGCCGTGGCGCAAGACTTAGATGTAGCCAAAGCTGAAGTAACTGAGCCAGCAACAAGCAATTCATCAAACACGTCATTAAACTCCTCAATGAGCCAGGACTATTCAGAGCTGCTTGATGGTGTACAAATTATCGATGCCAGTGGTAAACACCTGTATCCTGGGTTAATTGCGCTGGATACCACCATGGGCCTGATTGAAGTGGAGATGATGCGCCCAAGCAATGACGCCTACGAGGTGGGTGACATCAACCCTCAGCTAGAGGCTATTTCAGCCTTTAACCCTGACTCGGAGATCATTCCAACGGTCAGAGTCAATGGTATTACCCATGCCCAAGTCGTACCTCAGGGTGATGGGTTAGCCGGACAATCTGCGCTAGTGTCGATGGACAGCTGGACTGTTGAAGATGCCTTAGTCGAATCGAATAAGCAGTTCCACCTTTACTGGCCTCATATTCGTTGGTTATCCAAAGATAGCGACAAACGTAAGGAACAACAGCAAGATTTAAAGCTTCGAATCGAGAAGGTTTACGCCGCGTTTCTAGATGGTCAGCGTTATCAGCTTGCCGCCAAGTCGGGCAATGTGAATAAGAAAGATCTTCGCTGGCAGGCTTTAGCGCCACTCTATGAAGGCAAGGCGCAGCTATTTGTTCATGCTCAGTCGCAAAAGCAGATTGAGGAAGCTATCGCCCTAAGCAAACAGTTTGGTTTTAAGTTGGTGATTGTTGGTGGTTACGACGCCTGGCGCGTCGCTGGCGCACTTGCCGAAGTTAACGCCAAGGTGATTTATAACCGAACGCTAACGCTGCCTAAACGTAACGATGAACCGATCGATCTGGCCTTTAAAATTCCTGCTCTACTCAAGCAGGCTCAGGTGCCGTTTGCCCTCGCCTTCTCGTCTGACTGGAATAGCCGCAATCTGCCTTTTGCCGCTGGGCAAACTGTTGCCTATGGCTTAACCAAAGAGGAAGCGCTAAAGAGCATCACCTTAGATGCAGCCAAAGTGTTAGATATCCATGATATGGGAGCGATAGCACCGGGTTTTAGAGCCAATATTATCTTGGCAACGGGTGACATATTGGACCCAATGCAGGCAGGTATTGAGTCAATCTATATCGATGGTCGTAAAATTGATCTTAATAATCGTCATCAACAGCTTTATCAAAAGTACCTAAAGCGCTAAAATTTCAAACTTATAGTGCGAATAAAGCCTAACGGTAGGAAAAGTGCTCATTATGAGCACTTTTTTATTGCAGCTTTATTCATCAAAACGGCTCATTCACCTCAATAATAAAACAGGCCAACGATCATGAAATACCTATTACCTTCAGTTTTTATTCTTTTGCTCGGTGGCTGTGCGGGTGAGTACACCTTTAACAGTAATCTCGATAGCGATGCCATTAATGATTATTTTAAGGCATCCGATGTCACTGTCTATGAAGGTACACTTCAGCCTGTAGGCCCTTTTGAAGTGAAAGGCATGGTCGAAGGTGAAACCTGCCAAGTATCAGAAAATGATGCTCCGGCCTCGGTCAGTGAAGCACGCACTCTGGCTCGCCGAGCTGCAGCCGATAAACAGGCCAACGGACTAGTGATCAAAAACTGTTTATTGATTGAAGAAGCCAGTCAAAATTGCGTAAGCCGAGCGCTTTGTGTCGGCCAAGCGATTGTGACAACCAACATCCAACAGTAATTATTTACTATTTTATAAGTAGCCTTAATGTCTTTTAGTAACCAAATTCAAGCCGTCGCCTATTGCCGCACTCCTTATAAACAAAAGTTTGGTATCCCCAGACAACCAGGTTTGGTAAGCGCTGCACGCGGCTTTGTCGAGTTAGCCCCGCCCTTTAACCAAATTGATGCAGTTAGAGGCTTAGAGCAATACTCACATTTATGGCTGCTATTTTGCTTCCATGAAAACTTAGCGGCAGGCTGGAAGACAACGGTTCGTCCTCCAAGGCTGGGTGGCAATGAAAAGCTTGGCGTGTTTGCCACTCGCTCGACCTTCAGACCTAACGGCATCGGTCAGTCAGTGGTAAAACTGCATGCTGTGCATACCCATAACGGTAAGGTCAGTCTCGAGATCTCTGGTATGGATCTGCTCGACGGCACACCGATTATCGACATTAAGCCCTATATTCCGTTTTCAGATTCTATCGAGAATGCTCAAGGCGGTATTGCCCAGGACGCCCCGGTTTTAGCCAATGTTTACTTCAATCAGCAAGCACAAACTCAGCTTGAAAAATATCTGCAAAACCCCGCTTACCCGCGCCTTGCTGAATTAATTGAAGGGGTGTTAGCCCAAGATCCACGCCCAGCCTATAAGAAGGCCAAAGCCGATCCAAAGCTTTATCAAGTCGCATTATATGACTTAGATATCTTATGGGTGATCACAGATAAAGGTATTGAAGTCACTGAACTGCGCCCGTCAACGATTGGTAAAGATTTACCGTCTGCTCCGCAATCAGTTCAGCCAACATCGCAGAGTTAAGCAAACCTATGGAAAAGCCAGCAGTAACTAAGCCCGATTACCGAACTCAGCATCAAAAGCGCTTGTCTTACATGCCTTGGCTTTATTTCTCACTAAAAGAGAAACATCTTCAGTGGGCCAAGCCATGGCAAGCTGAAGTGCAAGCTCATTTTAGTGCGGTAGAAACCATCTCTATTGGCGATAACTGTTTCGTGGCGCCAGAGGCGAACCTTTTTGCAGAGCCTGGACGTGATATCAATATCGGCAATCAATGTATGATAGCCGCTGACAGCTTCTTGCACGGCCCTATTACATTAGGCAATGAAGTGGCGATTAATCACGGTTGCTCCCTCGATGGTGGCCGTCACGGGATCAAGATAGGCAATCAAACCCGCATCGCTAATAACGTTACCATCTACGCCTTTAATCACGGTATGGCGCCCGATACCCCAATCTATCAACAAGCCTCTAACTCCAAAGGTGTGGTGATAGGGGAAGACGTATGGATTGGCGCTCAAGCGGGGATTGTGGATGGTGTCACCATAGGTAATCACGCCGTAATAGGCATGGGGGCCGTGGTGACCAAAGATGTGGCCGACTACGCGATTGTGGCGGGTAATCCAGCTCGAGTAATTGGCGATAGACGAGAAAAGCGCTAACAGCGTCACTCTCGTTAAATTTCAAATCTACCAATGTGAAAGTATAAAAGTGACTATCGATTTAAATCACTTTCAATTTAGGTCACTTTATGCTCTTTTCTAAAAAATATACACGTCCATAGCTCGCCGCAGTAAAGATTGTTCCCCGTCATTTCCACTGTTTTAATTTTCGTTTACCAACAAATTTGAGCCGCAACATGTATCCGCCTATATTTAAGGCTTATGTTTAAGACTTATGTCTACGGCTTGTGGTTACGGCTTAGATTTTCCAATACTTGGTTTTTTATGGAGGGGTTATGGGTACTCACGATATCTTGTGTCCGATAGATTTTTCAGAAACATCGACTCATGCCTTAGGTTATGCCGTAGAGATGGCAAGCTTATATAAGGTCAACATTAGGCTATTAAATGTGATGTCCCTACCTAACGTTGCACCGGATTTTGGCATAGTGATAAACGGCCCAACCGAGCAGTTTCAAGATCCTGAAGCCTATGCCAACGATAAGATAAAACAGATTGTGGCAGAGGTGCGAGAGCAAATGCCTAGAGGGTTAATGGTACATACCAACGTTCGCAGTGGCGGCGTAGTCGAGCAAATTTTAGAGGAAGCTGACGAGCAAAAAGTGGGCATGATAGTGATTGCTAGCAATGGTTTAACAGGCCTGTCTCACCTGTTAAACCCCAACGTCGCCGAGGCCATCGCCAATCAGGCTAAGTGTCCTGTTCTCGTCGTTAAATAATCCTATCTACTAGCATGCATTAATGATGCTTTGTAGCCAGCTTAAAGGCTAAGGCTTATCACTTAAGGTTAGGACATAACACTGCATACTTAATAAAAGAAAATCACAAGGGCGATAAACGCGCTGACGACGCCTAAAAAGCTCAAGCCTCGTAGCACTGTCGATGAATACTGATTCTGGATCTCTGGGTACATATAAAAGAAGTATGAAATGGAAGGTATGCCAATATAAAAACTACCTAACCTTGAATTTAGGGGTAAGGTTAGCGTTGCTAACGTTACTGCGTAGGCGAGAAAAAACAGGGTAAAGCACCACTCTGAACGGCCGAATTGCTTGTACTTAAAAGGCACGATAAGTAGCGGTAAAAATATCAATTGCATTATCTAAACTTGTCTCTGAAAAAGCCCTTGGATAGAGCGACTACATCCTGCCTTAATCTAACACCTAGTTCACTAATGGGAAACTGGTATAAAAGGTGCTCTCACGCAAAAGTTAACACTGCTGAGTAAGTTTCGCTTAGTTAGCTCTGATTCTTAAAGCTGACTGGTGACTGACGAGACTTATCGACTTCTAATTTAAACACATCCGGCCTAGAATAATGCCCTGCAACATCCAGCGCCCGCTTTGAGCTAGCCGCCTTTGCCACATCAATATCTAACAGTAAATAGCCCTTCTCTTTAGACATGGGGCCTGCCATGATTTCGCCATTTGGGGAGACGATGAGCGAGTCTCCGGGATTAATCCAATCCTCATCTGCCGGGTAGAGTCTATCGAGATCGGGAAAGTCTTCTGGTAGATCTTTTCTTTGCAGCGCGACACCACAGCACAGTACCCAACACTTTCCCTCTCTAGCAATATGCTGCATAGTGCCAATCCAAGCTTCACCGCTGTCATAGGTTGGTGCGATATATATTTCTACCCCCTGTGAATATAGGGCGTACCTCGCCAGTGGCATATAATTTTCCCAGCATATGAGGCTCGCTATTTTTCCTACTGGCGTAGCAATCACGTTTAGCCCATGGCCATCACCAAAGCCCCAAACCATACGCTCCGGATTCGTCGGCATAAGCTTACGGTGATGGTTAACGATTTTCCCTTGGGGATCGATAGTGATGGCGGTGTTATAGATGGTCGACTGGCTATTAGCATTATCTCGCTCGTTTAACCCACAAACTAGAGTCACAGCTCTCTGTTTGGCCGCCTCTAATAGCGGCTTAAGATCATCCGATGACATATCCACCGAGTTTTGTAGCAAACGCGTATGTAAGGCTTCACTCACGCCCCAGTCCGCCCCAGGTCTTAAGCGCCATATCCAGGCTGGGTATCCTGGAATAAATGCCTCAGGGAAAACAATAAGTTCAGCACCTTTTTCTGATACCGAATGAACAATTTCTACGGCTTTTTGAATCGTTGCTTTCTTATCTAGCACACAGGGCGCCTCTTGAATAATTGCGACTTTTTTCATGATTTGCTCCCTTGTAATGAACGGTTTAGTTAATGGCGTGTTCATTGACGTATTAAAAGGATGGCGCCAGAAAGTTTTAACTCGAGGCTAGCCAGCATATTCAAGTTTAGCTTAATCGAAACAGATGGCTTTGCCGCCCTCTCAAACCCGAGCATTGCGATTACCGACGCTCCTATAATTAACGGCATAATGAACGACTGAGAAAGTAATAATGGCAAAGCGTCAGTGCAAGTCTATACGGCGCTGTATTGCTTAATTTTTAGTAACTTAATGCTGTTCGTTTTCACGCAATAGTCCATTGAGACAAAACAAAGCCAATAAATTCCACCTAATCGCGAAATCCATAGGTGACAGAACCCCTACAAATGATAAAATAGCGCCCATTCAACTCAAATTTGGACACCGGTAATGCGCGTAAGCAAGTACCTGCTATCAACTCAAAAAGAAACTCCTGCAAACGCAGAAGTCGTTAGTCATCAGTTAATGTTACGTGCGGGCATGATCCGTCGTAACGCATCAGGCTTATACAGCTGGTTGCCGACAGGTTTGCGTGTACTACGTAAAATCGAAGCGATTGTTCGTGAAGAAATGAACAAGGCCGGCTCAGTTGAAATTCTTATGCCTATGGTTCAACCAGCTGACCTTTGGGTTGAAACGGGTCGTTTTGAAAAATTTGGTCCTGAGCTACTTCGTTTCCAAGACCGTCACAACCGTGACTTCGTACTTGGCCCAACTCACGAAGAAGTGATCACCGATATCGTGCGTAAAGAGGTTAACTCATACAAGCAGTTACCACTTAACCTATACCAAATTCAAACCAAATTCCGTGACGAAGTTCGTCCACGTTTTGGTGTAATGCGTTCACGTGAATTCTTGATGAAAGATGCATATTCTTTCCATATCGATCAAGAAACTATGGATGAAACCTATGAAGCGATGTTCCAAGCTTATAGCAACATTCTTACTCGCTTAGGCCTAGCTTTCCGTCCAGTTATGGCTGATACGGGTTCTATCGGTGGCAGCATGTCACACGAGTTCCACGTATTGGCTAACAGTGGTGAAGACTTAATCGCTTACTCAACGGAAAGCGATTACGCGGCAAACATTGAAAAATGTGAAGCGCCTCTGCCAACTGAAACACGTCAAGCCGCAACCAGCGAAATGACGTTAGTTGACACACCAAACGCTAAGACAATTGCTGAACTTGTAGAACAGCACGGTATTGCGATTGAGAAAACAGTTAAGACACTAATCGTTAAAGGTGCGACTGAAGAAGCGCCATTAGTGGCTATCGTTATTCGTGGCGACCACGAGCTAAACGAAGTTAAAGCTGAAAAGTTAGATGCAGTATTAGCACCATTTGAGTTTGCTGATGAAGCGGCTATCCGTGATGCTATTGGCGCAGGCACAGGTTCTATCGGTCCTGTTGGCCTAAATATGCCAGTATTTGTTGACCACAGCGTTAGCATCATGAGCGACTTTGGCGCCGGTGCAAACCAAGATGGCAAGCACTACTTCGGCATTAACTGGGAGCGCGATCTACCAGAAGCACCAGCATTCGATTTACGTAACATCATCGAAGGTGAGCCTAGCCCATGTGGTAAAGGCACTATCGCCCTACTTCGCGGTATTGAAGTCGGCCATATCTTCCAGTTAGGTACTAACTACTCTGAAGCGATGAATGCCAACGTACTTGACCAAAATGGTAAGTCACAGACTCTACTAATGGGTTGTTACGGTGTGGGTGTAAGCCGTATGGTAGCTGCTGCAATTGAGCAAAACAATGATGATCGCGGTATTATCTGGCCTGAAGCGATTGCACCGTTCACAGTTGGTATTTTGCCAATGAACATGCACAAGTCGCATCGCGTTAAAGATATCGCAGAGCAGCTTTATCAAGACCTAAACGATGCAGGTATCGAAGTGATGTTCGATGACCGTAAAGAGCGTCCAGGCGTGATGTTTGCTGATATGGAGCTTATCGGTATTCCACACGTTGTGGTTATTGGTGATCGTAACATCGATAACGGCATGTTCGAATACAAGAACCGTCGTACTGGTGAGAAGCAAGATATTCCACTAGACCAAATCGTTGAGTTCTTAAAAGCGCAACAAGCTTAATCGTCTGCACACTTAACAGACCGTTCGCTAGAACAATAAAAAACGCCGATGACATCATCGGCGTTTTTTTTGTAAATACATCCGCTAAAACTGACTCCCGATACAAATTTGTTTAAGTTTCGCACTAACAACTTGAAGATCCTTGTTGACTCACATATTCTAAAATCAAGCAGATTTTTTGAATAAGTTTTAGTTTTCAAGCGATAAGGAGCGTCTAATTGCCAAATAAAACGGCCCTAGTACTAGGTGGTGGTGGCGCAAGAGCCGCCTATCAAGTTGGCGTGCTCAAGGCTATAGTGCAGTTTTATCCTCGTAACCATGGCATTCCTTTTAGAATTGTCTGCGGCACTTCCGCAGGTGCAATTAACGCGACCTCTATCGCTACCCATGCGTCTTGCTTCCACTTAGGAGTGCGTAAACTTGAATGGGTATGGCGTCACATCCATGCCCGAAAAGTCTATCAAGCATCGATTCATGGCGTGCTAAATCACTTAAGTAAAATGGCCTTAAAAGGGCTACAAAGTGATGGCGCATCTAGCAGTGCTGGCAGCCTATTTAATAGCGATCCTTTAAGAACATTACTCAACGATTTAATTAGCTTCGAGCGAATCGACCGTAATATTAATAGCGGCGCACTGGAAGCCGTTAGTCTCGACACCTCATGCTATAACAACTCGCGTTCAGTCACTTTTTTTCAGGCTAACGCCCATGTTGAGAATTGGCAAAGAGATAGACGACACGGATTGCGTACCCGCTTAAATACTGATCATCTACTGGCAAGCTCAGCTATCCCTATGGTATTTCCCTCTGTGCGTTTAAATCAGGAATACTACGGTGATGGCTCAGTACATCAGTTGGCGCCACTCAGCAGCCCCATTCATCTGGGAGCAGAAAAAATCATGGTGATTAACCTTGAAAGCCCCCATAAGATTCAGCCGAAAGAGCTTGAGCACCACCCAAAGACAGCAACAATAGCGGGTCACTTACTCGATACTATTTTCTCTGATACGCTCAATAGCGATCTAGAAAGGCTAGAAAGGATCAATAGCACCCTAGATTTGATCCCTGAAGCAAGTAAAAGCAAATTAGCGCTGAAAAATATTGAAACCTTAGTGATTAAACCTAGCGAAGATCTCAGTGCAATGGCATCACGGTACTTTCAAGATATGCCATTCGCCATTAAATCTATGATGAAGGTGCTTGGAATAAACGAGCACTCTGATTCGAGTATCGTTTCTTATCTACTGTTTGAGCAAGGCTACTGCAGTGCTTTAATAGAATTGGGCTATGAAGATGCCATGTGTCAGATTGATGAAATTAAGCACTTTTTTAATATCAATTAACGTCAGAGCTGCTTTCTTGCGCCAAAAGCACATTCACCACGCTCTTTCCCCAGTCTTTATAAATTAACTCTCCCGGATGAAAGCCATCAGTCGCCATTGCATCACAATTAAGTTGATGCCCAAAATCTAACAGAGTAAACCTTGGTTCTCGCTGTGCATAACGCAGTAACTGGCGATTGAAGGCTTGACTGCGCTGACCTAGAAACCAACGCAATGGCTGCGGCAGCACGGGAAAATCTCCCATAGGTGGCACTCGCGTCAGGATCAGGTGCCGGCAGTTCAACTCTCGAGTTATAAGCTCAATTAAAGCTTGTTGTTGTCTTATCCATTTATTGACGGTTAATGGACTTAGAACATCATTTACACCAAGCGAAACAACCACAGCCTCAAAGCGCATGCCATGCTGATTAGCTAACGCTTGTTGCAACATATCAATTGTCTGCGCAGTGTTATGGCCAGACTTAGCTAATAAACGCCAATCGACCTGATATAACTGAGCAAGATGATTAACAACAACGCCTGTTAATGCTTGATTCTGATATTCGACACCGACTCCCGCTGCCGCGCTATCACCTAAAATTAATACCGACATTGCTTTGCCTTCACCAGCAGAGCCATGCCTTGGACCTGCTGCTTCGGGTAATTGAGGGGTGATTTTCTTAACTATTCGGCCCTGAAAAAATAGGATGGGCGCTAGCAAGATAAACAAAAGATAATGCACTAGACCACTCCTTGCTTTTACGACTGCTTAAGCTAATAACAAACAACTATAGCCAATCTTTGCTCTCTAGCCGCAACCTAACCTTGCAAAAGAAATATCTCCGCTTTCTCTATTCGTCTTGGCTTGCCTAACAAGATCAGAATATCACCGGACTTTATCTTCCAATCTAATTCTGGATTTTCAACTTCTGCACCAGCTCGCCTTACCGCTCTTAACTCCACCTTGAGTTTACTCCAAGGGATCTGGGATAAGGTCTGCCCCACCGCGTTAGCGCCTTTTGGTAAAGCAACCGCATGCAATAGTTCCAAGGTTAAGTCAGTTTCCGCTCCAGAAAAAAAGCCGTGTAAGTATTGATAATGATTTCTCCGCTCGGATTCTAGCCGCTTTAAAATTCGTGCCAGGGGCACACCACACTGATACAGTACCTGCGACACCAACATCAAGCTACCTTCGAGTGTTTCAGGGATCACTTGACTGGCACCCGCCTTTTCTAACTCTTCCATTCCTGAGTCATCACGGGTGCGAACGAGAATTTTAGCTTCTGGAGCAAGCTGCCGGCATAGGGGCAAGACCTCTTCGAGTATTCTCTCGCTGCTGAAGGTCAACACGATGAGTTTTGCTTCGCGGATCTTGGCCTGCTTAAGGATGCTTCTCTTGCAGACATCCCCAAAATAAACTGGCTCTCCTGCCGTTTTCGCCTCAGAAACCCTTTTGGGGTCAAGATCTAACACTAAATAGGGGATCGCCTCTGTTTTCATAAATCGTGCAATGGTCTGGCCGACGCGACCATAGCCCAAGATTAGAACTAGGTCTCCCTTAGTGTCGACCTGAACATTAAGCGGCTCACTCTTCTCAGCCTTAGGCTTTAGCCCTTGAAGCATTCTGGCAATGTCTACACTATGGCGTACCAACCAAGGCGCTAATGCCATAGATAAAACCGCAACCATCACCAACATGGTACTGGTTTTAGCGTCCAATAACTGATAGTTGACTGCCAGCGCCAGCACCACAAAACTGAATTCTCCCACTTGCGCCAAACTCAGTGCCGTTGCCACCGAAGAGCGAAAAGACTCTTTAGCAAGCTTAAGTAATGAATAGATAATAAGTGACTTACCTAAGATAACAGCAATCAAAATTAAGATGATTTGCCACCAAAACTGCGCGACTAATCTAAAGTCCAACAGCATGCCTATTGATATGAAAAACAATCCCATCAATAGATCTCTAAACGGGCGAATATCGGCCTCGAGCTGACGCCGATACTGACTCTCCCCCAATAACATCCCCGCCATAAAGGCGCCCAATGCCATAGATAAACCCAGCCACTGGGTTATTGCTCCAGTCACTAAGGCAACGACTAAAGTCGATAGTACAAATAGCTCATTAGAGCGTGAGCGCGCCACCTCATCGAATAATTTAGGCAAAGCCCACTTACCAAACGCCATCAAGGCAATAAAGGCGAGAACCCCTTTGAGCAAACCGTAAACCACATCGCTCCACATCAAGGCGTCACCATCGCTTGCCAAGATGGGCATAAGAATCAGCAGGGGAACAACGGCAATATCTTGAAATAACAGCACACTTACGGAGAGCTCACCATGGCGTCGCCTCAGCCAACCTTGTTCATTGAGGAGTTTAAGCACAATCGCTGTAGAAGAAAGTGCGATTGCAGAACCAACGATAACAGACTCGGTTACGCTAAGATTACATAACAGCGCGATTGCCATGCTCAAAACGGTGGTCACAACGACTTGAGCGCTACCTAGACCAAATACAGTACGGCGCATCGCCCAAAGTCTTGGTAAAGAAAACTCGAGACCTAGGCTAAACATCAGTAACACAACGCCGAGCTCGGCAACCGACTGCATCTGATGCTGAGTAAACCAATGAAAACCACTTGGACCGCTTATCACACCTGTCACTAGATACGCCAAAATAGCGGGTAATTCGGCGCGCCTTAATATGGCAATTGAAACAATGGCAATGACCAGCATCAGCAATATTTGGATCAGAAAGCTGTGTTCCATGCGTGCGGTGTTCTCCTTAGCCCATCGATATCCGTCAAAATATCGACACCAATATTTTCCATTCGATTAACTAGAGATTAACTGAATGACAAATAAAGACAAATGATTATTCCTATCACACCAATTTCCATCTGTTCTTGCTGTTGTTCAAGTTCAATACAGTTAAGGGAAGTGATAATAAAAAAGATAACAACGAACCCTACAAAGATAATACACCACAGTAAAGGCACGATTTTTGCTTACTTAGACAAGGTAAGTCATATTGACGCTGTAACAAAACACTGGGAGAAAAAACCAATGGAACTTGGCTTAGCAACAGAGTCCTTCCCTATCAAGTATCGCCAGCAGACTGAGATAGGAATGTCGACGTCGTTGGATATCGATCTTGTCAATATTATCCAACAACTGCATCAACACTTAGATCCAAGGACAGTGTTTGCCTGCTTTGGCCAGATAATGGGACAACATTTGCCGCTTTACGGTGTACGTCTGACTTATAAACAATATCAGTTTCATTGGGGTCAAACATACGGCTATGCCTTCGAGCAAAAACTGACCTTTTCCGACCAGCAAGTTACCATTAACTATAATCTAAAAGCTGCCTTAGTGCCGTCGCAAACCTTGATGTTAAATCAGCTTAAAGACCTAGTGTTACAACCGCTTATTAACGCCATTCAATATCAAGAAATGTCACAGCAAGCCATGTATGATGCGCTCACTAAGCTAGGTAATCGTCATTACTACCAACAATCTCTAAAAAAGGAGATTGCCCGAGCCAAACGTAACCAAAGCAGCTTTTCTCTTATCGTCTTAGATTTAGACAATTTTAAACAACTTAATGACGATTTTGGGCATCAATTAGGTGACAGCGCCTTAGTTGAATTTGCCGACATGCTCAATGCCACGATAAGAGACACTGACCAAGCATTTAGAATTGGTGGTGATGAGTTTACTTTGCTAGTACAAGCCGATGTTGATGAGGCTCGAGTTTTATGCAATCGCATCCTCGATGCACTTCTCAATCATCACTACTTAGAAAAGTATCAAGTAAGCACCAGTATGGGGGTTACTCAATGGAAAGATAAAGATACTGAAAGTAGCCTATATCAGCGCGCCGATAATGCCTTATATGAAGCAAAAGCGGCAGGTAGACAATGCTACCAAATTTGTGCCGCTTAGAAGCAGTCAGATGAATGAAGAATTGTAGACAGGGCTAACTGCCCACTCAAGCGTGTCTAAGACTCAGATTGAGTCCCAAAGCTTGGTTGCTCGCTAAATAGGATTTCTCTACCCAATAACCACAAGCCGCCACCAGTTTACCGTCAAAACACAGCAGAGGCACTCGTCCACGCTCCCAAGGGGGTAATTCGAGTTCTTGCCACAACTTCTTTAGCTCGCGACCTTTGCTACGGTTATGGGGCTGACATCGCGTACTACCAGGCAGTGCAAATACAATGGAAACCTGTTCTAAGTCAGTTGGTAATCTAAGTCGAGCGCCAGTTGTACAAGTTTGTGCAAATAGATGGCTACCGGTTGGCAATAAAACGTCACCACTCAATAACACTTCAATATTATTAAGTGCTAACGCTGGATAGGTTTTCTTCGCTTTATGCTGCGTTGAAATTAGCGATAAAAAATATCCATCTCGTTTAAAGCGCCTGATGACCACATCTGCTAGGCGTATTTCAACACTCGCATCAGCCTTTGCCTCTAACAACTGAGTTAAGATCTCCTCACCTTGTACCTTAGATGGCGGAGCAAAGCCTAACGACTCCATATGGCCACGCAGCAACAGGGACTGCCAGGCCTTAGAATAAGTTGCGAGCTTGTCTAAATCTAAGGTGCACTCCCCGGCTTTGTGATGCTGAAGTTGCGGTAATCTAACTGCAGTCTCTTCATCGATAACCGATTGCTGCAGTGCACATATTTCGGCGCTGCGACTAGCCGTTGCCGCAATGGCACTCCAGCGCTGCTTAAGTGTTGGAATAACTTCTAAGCGAAGAAAGTTTCTGTCGTACTTATCATCGAAATTACTTTCATCTTCAATATGGGAAATATTGTGCTGTTTTGCGTAGACTTCAATCTCTACTTTACTGAAATCTAGCAGTGGCCTAATCAGCCAGTGTTGTTGTTCAAAGCACTGCACCTTGCCCATGGCGGCCAAGCCTTTAGGGCCGAGACCTCGCTTTAATGCCAGCAAAACGGTTTCGAGCTGGTCGTCTTGATGGTGCGCAGTCATCAACACATCACCTTGCTCAAGCTCAGATAACAGTGCCTGATATCGAACAGTGCGAGCCTGCGCCTCTACACTCACCCGTGGGGCGAGCTTAACCTCGACTCGCTTAATAGCGCAGCCGAGTTCATAGTACTGAGCCTGAGAAGCGCAGTGCTTTGCCCATGAGTCAGCATTGAGGCTTAAGCCGTGATGAACATGAACCAGAAGACACTCAATATCCAAATTGGCTTTAGCGAACTGTGAAAGGCCGTGAGCCAATATTTCAGAGTCGACGCCACCACTGTACGCCAGCACCAGCTTGCGCCTTTTCTGGCACACTTGTTCGCCTGTTACCTCGGTGTTTATTGAGCGCTGAGGTAACAACTTCATGCACTCTGAGATAGAAGCCGAGATATCCATATTAGAAAGCCATTACCTTAAAAAGAGTTTTAAAAACAGTATTAAAAAACGATCTTAACTTTGCCTGAACCTGTTAACGACTCTAGCGCCAACATAAGCTCATCGGTCGGGTTTACGCGCCACTCATCACCTAGGGTAAATTGCGCTTGTGATTGTGGCTGAGCATAGTTTATCAACACAGGCACAGCTCCTGCTTTCCATGGCTCTACTGCAGCCTTGAATTCATTCAACCACAGGGCATTAACCTTATCTGATTGCAGCTCCACCTCTACCGCATTAGCAAAGTGACTTCTTGCCTCGCCCATATCGATGATATTACGCGCCGTCATCCGGTTACCACCGGAGAAATCATCAAAACTCACCTCTCCTTCGATAATCAAAATACGGTCTTTCTCGAGCAGATGATTAAACTTCTCGAAAGCCTCGGTAAATAGCATCACCTCTAAACGTGCGCTCTTATCGTCAAGCGTAACAAGTCCCATCTTAGAGCCACGCTTGGTCATCATCACACGGGTTGCAACCACAAGACCGGCGGCCTTCATTGTCTTACCGCGCTCCGTTGGGTGGACATCTTTCAAGCGACCTGATGTATAGTGTTTTAGCTCTTTCAAATACTGATTAATCGGGTGACCTGTCAGATACAGACCTAAGGTATCTCGCTCACCTTCTAACCAGACTTTGTCAGGCCAAGGCGTACACTCAACAAATTGCTGCTTACTGTCTTCGGGCTCGCTATTAAGCAAACCAAACATATCGTGCTGGCCGATAGCTTCGGCTTTGGCATGTTGATCCGCTGCGCGAATCGCCTCTGGCAAGGTTGCCATCATTGCCGCACGATGCGGACCTAAGTTATCGAGTGCACCAGCGCAGATTAGCTTTTCAATCACGCGGCGGTTAAGTTTTTTTAAGTCGATACGAGCACAGAAATCAAACAAGTCGATAAAAGGTCCGTTCTCACGTGCTTTAAGAATAGAATCAACTGGGCCTTCACCCACGCCTTTAACTGCGCCAATGCCATAAACAATGTTTAAGTCATCATCGACGGTAAATCTAAACAAGCCCTTGTTTACATCGGGTGGTAGCAATGGCATTCCCATGCGCTCACACTCATCAACTAAGGTCACGATCTTGTCGGTGTTATCCATATCCGCCGACATTACCGCCGCCATAAACTGCGCCGGATAATGCGTCTTTAGCCACAGAGTTTGATAAGAAACCAAGGCATAAGCGGCGGAGTGTGATTTGTTAAAACCGTAACCCGCGAACTTTTCCACCAAGTCGAAGATTTTCATCGACAGGGGTCCATCTACACCGTTTTCTATTGCACCCGCTTCAAACGTACCACGCTGCTTGGCCATCTCTTCAGGTTTTTTCTTACCCATGGCACGACGAAGCATGTCGGCGCCACCCAAGGTATAACCGGCGAGCACCTGCGCAATCTGCATTACCTGTTCTTGATACAGAATAATGCCGTAAGTAGGTGATAACAGCTCTTTTAGCGACTCATGCTGATATTCAGCATCAGGATATGACACCTCTTCTCGACCGTGCTTACGCTCGATAAAGTTATCAACCATGCCAGACTGCAGAGGGCCCGGTCTAAACAGAGCAACCAGTGCGATCATATCTTCGAAACAATCTGGCTGAAGACGCTTAATCAAGTCTTTCATACCACGGGATTCCAGCTGGAATACCGCAGTGGTTTCATAGCGCTGTAATAACTTAAAACACTTAGGATCGGTCAGTGAAATCGACTCGATACGAACCCGCTCTTCACCATTCTTGTCTTTGACGCTGTTCACCATCTGTAGTGCCCAGTCGATAATGGTCAGCGTCCTTAGGCCCAAAAAGTCGAACTTAACAAGACCAGCTGTTTCAACATCGTTCTTGTCGAACTGAGTGACCGGATTTAAGCCTTCTGTATCGCAGTAAATAGGAGAAAAGTCGGTGATTTTCGTCGGCGCGATGACCACACCACCGGCGTGCTTACCCGCGTTACGGGTTACACCTTCAAGAATACGACACATGTCGATGAGATCTTTAACATCTTCATCGCCATCATAAGATTCTTGTAAGCCTGGCTCGACCTCGAATGCTTTAGCCAAAGTCATACCAGGCTCAGCCGGGATCATTTTAGAGATACGATCGACGAAACCATAGGGGTGGCCAAGCACACGGCCTACGTCTCGAATTACCGCTTTAGCAGCCATGGTACCAAAAGTAATGATCTGAGATACCGCGTCACGACCATAAAGGTCTGCTACGTGATCGATTACCTCGTCACGTCTATCCATACAAAAATCGACGTCGAAGTCGGGCATTGATACACGTTCAGGGTTTAGAAATCGCTCGAACAGTAAATCGTATTCGAGTGGGTCTAAATCGGTAATTTTAAGGGCGTAAGCCACCAAGGAACCGGCGCCTGAACCACGACCTGGGCCAATTGGGATATCGTTATCTTTGCCCCATTGAATAAACTCCATTACGATAAGGAAGTAACCCGGGAAACCCATCTGGTTGATTACTTTAAGCTCAATATCGAGACGCTCATCGTATTCAGGGCGCTTCTCCGCTCTGACTTCAGGGTCAGGAAAAAGAAACTCTAGTCGCTCCTCTAAGCCCTTTTCTGATACATCTACTAAAAAGTCTTCAATGGTCAAGTCGCCCGTAGGGAAGTTAGGCAGAAAGTACTCGTGCAGTCTTACTGTAGCGTTACAACGCTTAGCAATTTCGACCGTATTTTGAATCGCTTCAGGAATATCTTCAAACAGCTCACACATCTCATCGCTGCTTTTAAAATACTGCTGGTCGCTGTATTTCTTCGGTCTGCGGGGGTCGGCAAGGGTAAAACCATCGTAGATGGCCACTCGAATTTCGTGGGCGTCAAACTGCTCTGGCTTGTTAAATACCACCTGATTGGTAGCGACCACTGGCAAGTCTTTTTGCTCAGCAAGTGCGATAGCCATGTGTAAATAGCGCTCTTCGTCAGGACGACCGGTACGCAACAACTCTAAATAATATCTATCGGGGAAATGAGTCTTATAGAACTCAATTAGTGAGTCCACCTGGTTTTGGTTCTCTTTCAATAACGCACGGCCGACATCGCCATCTTTAGCGCCCGAAAGCAAAATGAGACCTTCGCTATACTTGGCTAGCCACTCGTGATCGATCACCGCTTTATCGTTGATGTTACCGCGAAGATAAGCGTCACTGATCAACAAGGTCAGATTTGAATAACCTGTGTTATCCATCGCTAAAGCTGTAATAGAGCAAAATTCATCGAACCCCGGGACTTTGACCCAAAAGTCGGTGCCGATGATTGGCTTAACACCGTTACCATGACAAGCCTCGTAAAACTTAACCAAACCACACATATTTGTTTGATCAGTTAACGCAACTGCCGGCATCCCAAGTTCAGCCACTTTAGCAATAATGGGCTTAACTTTAGACAGTCCATCAGACATTGAAAAGTCGCTGTGGACGCGCAAGTGAACAAAACGTGGTTCAGACATAATATGGAGTATCTTTCTATTTGATAGTTGAAGACTGCTAGTCAATCTTACAGAGTAAAACATGGGGTGACTGCAAACAAGTTTAACTGCAATCTCAGAGGCTGATGAGTTATTTTTCCGGCAAAAAAGAGGCTATGGCGAGCGATTTTTTTACCGGAAAATGATTCTGAGCTTAAGCCAATGCCTCGCGTACGGGTCTAAAGCTTTTACGATGTTCAGGTAGTACGCCGTGCTGTGCTAACGCTTCAAAATGAGCTTTGGTCGGGTATCCCTTATGCTTTTCAAAGCCATACTCAGGATACAGCAAAGCAAGGGCATCCATTTCGCGGTCACGGACAACCTTAGCTATGATGGAGGCTGCACTAATCGCATCGATAAGGCCGTCACCTTTAATGATAGCATGGCTTTCAACGCCAAAGTCTGGTGTGCGGTTGCCGTCAACTAGCACGCTACTTGGCTTAATATTTAGACCTGCTACTGCACGTTGCATCGCTAACATAGTAGCGTGCAAAATATTAAGCTCATCAATCTCGGCTGGTGTGGCAGAACCAACACTGACACTTAAGGCTTTTTGCTGAATTTGTTCAAACAGCAACTCACGCTTTTTCTCTGATAGCTTCTTAGAATCATTTAATCCCTCAATAGGATTGTTTGGATCTAAAATTACCGCGGCAGTCACCACGTTGCCAATCAAAGGCCCACGGCCTACTTCATCGACACCGGCATATTGTCCGACACAAATTTGAGCTATCTGCTCAGGTGTAATACCTTTAATCACCGCCATTAGACATTATCCTCTACTAACTTAATCACTGCATCAGCGGCTCGTGCGCTGGCATCACAGCGAAGGCCCTTATGCATCTGCATAAAGCGGTCATACATTGGGGTAAAGTCATTATCTAGCTGAGTTGCAACAGCCGCCGCTATTTTCTCTGGCGTACAGTCAGCTTGAATAAGCTCCTCAACCACATCATCATCCGCAAGGAGATTTGGCAAGGAGTAACGCTTAGTGAGCATCATGCCTTTAGCAATGCGATAAGTGATTGGGCTGACTCGATAAGCCACTACCATAGGGCGCTTAACAAGCATGGCCTCTAATGTTGCCGTCCCCGAGGCCAACAGTATGCAGTCAGCGGCAGCCATTACCTCTCGTGAATGACCTTCAATTAAATGGATCTCTAGATCCGGTGCATGCTCACGTAACGCTTGCTCAAATTGATCGCGACGCTTCTGGTTAACTAATGGCGTGACGAACTTAATATCAGGATAGCGCAGCTTGATTAGGCTAGCCGCTTTGACAAACGGCTCGGCCAACATCTTGAGCTCGCCACCGCGAGATCCGGGTAATATTGCTAAGTACTCGGCTTCTTTATCAAGCCCAAGTAATTCACGGGCCTGTGCTTTATCACTTTCAAGCTCAATATCATCGGCTAACGTATGACCAACAAAGGTACAAGGCACCTGATATTCATCATAAAACGCTTTTTCAAAAGGCAGCAGTGACAACACCATGTCGGTTGCCTTGGCAATTTTGAAAATACGCTTTGGTCGCCATGCCCACACAGATGGGCTAACGTAATGAACCGTTTTAATACCGCGGTTCTTAAGCTTTAGCTCTAGTCCAATATTAAAGTCTGGCGCATCGATACCGATAAAACAGTCTGGTTGTGTCTTAACCAACTCATCGATCAGCGTTGCCCGTACTTTTAGTAATCTTGGCAAACGCGATAAAACTTCCACAATGCCCATAACAGCCAACTCTTCATAAGAGAAGATTGACTCAAAACCAAGGGCTTCCATGCGGGGCCCACCAATGCCAACAAATTTAGCATCTGGGTACTGCTTTTGCAGTGCTTTAATTAAGCCTGCACCTAAAATGTCACCCGAGATCTCTCCGGCAACCATTGCAAATACACGAGGATTGTTTGAACTCATAGAAAGGCGTCTGTCACTGATGAGATGAAAACAAAGAACCCGCTTTTACACGGGTTCAGGTCTTGGACTAGCGAATGATGCCTCGTTGAGAGGAAGCAACAAAGTCTATAAGTGACTCAACCTGCTCATCATCCACTGCAGCCTCTTTAAGCTGCTCAATCGCTTCAGCAACCGTTAAGCTGCTGCGATACAAAGTCTTATAGGCTCTGCGAACCGAAAGCTGAGACTCTTTAGAGAAGCCTCGACGCTTCATGCCCTCGATATTCAAACCTCTAGGAATGGCTGGTTGACCCGATGCCATTACAAATGGAGGTACATCATTTAGGATCAATGAACTACCAGCGGTAAACGCATGTGCACCAATATGCACAAACTGATGAACGCCTGTCATGCCGCCTAAAATAGCCCAGTCACCAACGTGTACATGGCCTGCGATCGAAGCGTTATTCGCCATAATCACATTGCTGCCTACCACACAGTCATGGGCAATATGCACATAAGCCATAAATAGGTTATTTGAGCCAATACGTGTTTCCCACTCATCCTGAGTCGTACCGCGGTGAATCGTTACCGATTCGCGGATCACGTTATTATCACCAATTATCAAACGAGTTGCCTCGCCCGCATACTTTTTATCTTGGCAATCTTCACCTACAGAGGCGAACTGGTAGAACTTATTGCCTTTACCAATAACGGTAGGTCCTTTCACAACAACGTGTGAGCTGAACCAGCAATCATCACCAATCTCAACGTCAGCACCGATATAAGTCCAAGGACCGATCGTCACATTGTTGCCAATCTTGGCATCTGGGTGGATGTAAGCTAATTTATCAATCACTTAGAAATCTCTCTACGTGCACACATGATCTCGGCTGAACAAACTACCTCGCCATCCACTTTAGCAACGCCAGTAAACACGCCAATCCCGCGGCGCTCTTTAATCATTTGCACTTCAAAATGAAGTTGGTCACCTGGTTCAACTACACGCTTAAAACGCGCTTTGTCGATTCCGGCGAAATAGTATAACGCGTCATTAGACGGCTCTTCACTCATGGTTTTAAAAGCCAACAAGCCAGTTGCCTGTGCCATCGCTTCTAAAATCAGTACACCAGGCATCACAGGCTGAACCGGGAAGTGTCCCTGAAAAAATGGCTCATTGATGGTGACGTTCTTAATGGCATGTAGGGTTTCACCTGGAGTGAAATCTAGCACTCTATCGATCAATAAAAATGGATACCTATGAGGTAAAAATTTTAGGATCTCTTTAATATCCATTGTATTCAATTGATTTGACACGAATTTTTCCTTTATCTGCTCACTGCAGTCATTCATTTACTTTACGTTATTTTCCAGTGTTTTCACACGTTGGAATAGCGTATCTAACTGTCTAAAACGCACGGTATTCTTACGCCAAAGCTTATTATCCATCGCAACTGTGGCTGATGAATAAACGCCTTTATCGCGGATAATACTGGTAACATTGGTGCCACCAGAAATATGAACGCCATCAGCAATAGTTAAATGTCCTGAAATCGCACTATTACCACCAATAATACAATGCTTACCGATAGTCACGCTGCCTGCGACAACAGTACAGCCCGCAATAGCCGTATTAGCGCCGATGATATCGTTATGAGCGATCTGAACTTGGTTGTCGATAATCACACCATCATGGATTTCAGTATGCTCGATGGCACCTCTATCCACAGTCGTGTTTGCACCGATCTCAACCCTGTCACCAATGCGAACGCCACCTGTTTGTGGAATTTTAATCCATTGACCACGCTCGTTAGCATAGCCAAAGCCATCGGACCCCAAAACTGCGCCAGAGTGGATAATACAATCTTGGCCTAGATGGACATTGTGGTATACGGTAACGTTTGCCCACAAGCGAGTATTTGAGCCAATAACACTGTCTTGACCAATAACACTACCAGCACCAATCTGTACATTGTTGCCTAGAATAACATTCTCACCAATGACCGCGTTAGCACCAATCGCCACACCTTCGCCTAACATAGCTGATTCAGCTATTTGCGCTGAAGGGTGAATATTATCGGCTGCCTTTGGTGTTGTATCGAGAAACTGTGCGATGCGTGCAAAACCCACGTAAGGATCTTTTAATACAATCGCATTACCTGTGTAGCTTTCTGCATCTGTAGGCGTCATCAAGATCGCCGACGCAGCTGTGGTTTGCAGCTGCGAGCGATATTTAGAATTTGCCAAGAAAGAGATTTGACCTGGACCTGCACCGTCCAAGGTGCCTACAGCTGAGATCTCAACTGTATCATCACCTTGAACATCTGCATTTAAATGGTCAGCCAGTACTCTTAAAGTATAGCTTTTCATCTATTTACTTGCCTTTACCTAAAGCTTCAACCACTTTGTTACTGATGTCAGCGCTAGGCTTAACATAGATAACGGCGCCGCGTTGAAGCACCATGTCATACTGCTCTTTTTCAGCAATAGAGTTAATTGTCTTTTGAACTTCTAGAAGCAGCTTGTTTTGCTCTTCACCGTTACGACGACGCATATCTTCATCTAACGCTTTGCCCTTTAATTGTAGCTCAGCTTTCATAGACTCCATTTTACGCATCATGTCAGTCTTCTGAGACTCGCTCATTAGCGCCGCATCACGTTGTTGCTTTTCAAGCAAACTACGAAGCTCTTCCTGCATTTTTTGCACGGCTGCAACACGATCACCAAACTCAGCTTTTAATGTCTCATTCACTTGCTCACGCTGAGGTAACTGCTCAAATACAGCCTGCATATCAACTACTGCAATCTTCTCTGCATGCGCCGCTAAAGGTGCACCCATAAGAACCATAACCATCACTGCGCGATTCAACATCTTATTCAAAACATACTCCTTTATCTCAGCAAAACTTGCCGATTTTTTTAAATTGATTTTAGAAAGTTTTACCAATATTAAACGAGAAGATCTCTGTTTCATCATCCTCGTATTCCTTGATTGGCCATGCCAAGCTAAACACCATAGGTCCCATCGGTGATAACCACTGCACGCTCATGCCCCAAGAGGCACGAATACGGCTCGGATCGCTATAATCTTGCAGTCTATCAAACTCTTCAACCGGAAGATAACGATATGAATCGTAGTCAAACTCAGTGTCCCATACGTTACCAGCATCGACGAAGAAACTAGTCCGCACAGAATTTGTATAAGCCTCGTCCAAGAATGGTGTTGGCACAATTAACTCTAAGCTTGCTGTTGCAATGGCGTTACCACCAATTGAACGACCAGAGCTAACCTGAATTTGGTTAGGATCACCTGGCAAGCTACAACCTTCTCCCGATGGATCCGGTGAACATGGTTCACTTCCTCGGTACAAGTAGAACGAACGCGGACCGACCGAGTTAGATTTAAAGCCTCGAAGCGAACTACTACCACCTGAGTAATAGTTTTCCCAGAACGGTAGAATTTGGTCGTTATCATTGAACTGACCGTAACCGTTACCGTAACCTAAGCGACCACGCGCTAGCATAACAAAACTGTGCTTACGATCGATCGGGAAATAGAAGCTAGTGTCAAAGTCTGCTTTAAAATACTGCAGATCCGAACCTGGCACAGTCATCTTACCGTTCAAACGTTGTGATGAACCATCTGATGGGAAGGTTCCTCGGTTCAAGTTACTACGTGACCAACCTAGACTCAGTTCGAAGTTATCAAAACTTAAACCTGCATTGGGATCATCACTATCACGATAAATATCGTAGAAGCGAATCGCCTGCTCATAGGCTGAAATTTCAGAAATTTCGTTATGACGATAACCGATACCACCGTTAATACGGTTATATTCGTTAATAGGGAAACCAGAGTTTAATGACACACCATAAGAACTGTTCTTATAGGCTTCAAGGTTTGCCTCGTCTGCATCAAACTCACTCCAGTAGATGCTACCACCTAAGCTGACACCATCTTTAGTAAAGTAAGGGTCGGTGTAGTTGATATTAACGTTCTTCGAGTACTTGTTAGTGTTTAAGTTAACACCCGCTTGGTTACCCGTACCTAAGAAGTTACTCTGCTGTACGCCAAACTGTAGGCTTAGCCCTGATTCAGTACCGTAACCTACACCTGCGTTAAATGACCCAGATGGCTGCTCTTTAACGTTAAATGCCACATCAACTAAATCGTCTGTACCTGGTACTTGTACCGTTTCTGTATCAACGGTCTCAAAGTAACCTAGACGGTTAAGGTTTGATTTAGACAATTCAACTTGCGCAGAGTTAAGCCATGCACCTTCCATCTGGCGTAACTGACGACGCATCACTTCATCTTTAGTAACTGTGTTACCAGTGAAGCTGATGTTTCGTACATAAACGCGCTTACCAGGGTTGATGTTGATATTAAGATTAACTTCTTTAGTCTCATCATCAATTTCTGGATAGGTTTTTACTTCTGGATAAGCGTAACCGAATCGACCTAGGTATTTACCGTACATCTCTTCGGTAAATGTCACATCGCCGCCGTTATACATGTCACCAGCCTTTAATGGCAAGATGGCTTCTAACACCTCTTCCTTACCCATTAAGTCGCCAGTTAGATTAACGTCTTTGACTTTATACTGTTCACCTTCATCAACGTTAATCGTAATGTAGAGGCCTTTACGATCAGGTGTCATTGCAACCTGAGTAGAAGTCACGTCAAAACGGATATAACCACGGTTTTGATAGTAGGTCTTAATTGTTTCAAGGTCAGCTTGCAGCTTCTGCTTCTGATAGCGACGTTCACCGAACAGATCCCACCAAGCGACATAATCTTTAAGTTCTAGCATGCCAATCAACTCAGCATCACTAAACTCGGTGTTACCCACGACATTGATCTGGCGAATTTCAGCGGCTAGACCTTCGGTAAAGGTAAACTTAAGCTCAACTCGGTTACGAGGTAAGTTAATGATCTCTGCCTTTACTTTAGCGCCGTACTTGCCTACACCGTAATAGAAATCTTGTAAGCCTTTTTCGATACCAGATAGCATGGTGCGGTCTAGCGACTCACCGACTTTTACGCCGGAGCCATCAAGACTCTCTTGCAACTGCTCATCTTTAATATCTTTGTTACCTTCGAAGGTAACTGAGCTAATGGTTGGACG
Source organism: Shewanella pealeana ATCC 700345 (assembly GCF_000018285.1). Classification (NCBI taxonomy): domain Bacteria; kingdom Pseudomonadati; phylum Pseudomonadota; class Gammaproteobacteria; order Alteromonadales; family Shewanellaceae; genus Shewanella; species Shewanella pealeana. The sequence goes on from NC_009901.1 coordinate 3,516,080, forward strand.
CTCGGTGACTTTAACTACGAGCACGTTTCCGTCTCGCAGCACTTCTATTTTTTCGAAGTTAGTTGACGCATACAAGCTTTTAATCGCCTGCTGCAATTTTAATTGATCAACAGTATCCCCAACCTTTACAGGTAGGTTAAGCAAAGCCGCACCGAGTGCCACTCGCTGTAAACCTTCAACTTGGATATCAGCTACTTCAAAAGGTTGGAATGTCTCTGCCCAACCGTTCCCTGAAAAAGACGCTCCGACTAATAACATCGAGGCAAAAAGTTTATTCAATCTCATAAAGCACTTCTAATTATTTGTCTGTCCTTGCTCAGAGTCGGGAAAAGTCATTGAAAAGCGCTACACTCATCAACATCAGCAGCATAGCTGCCCCAATTCTGAATCCAATTTCCTGTACCTTCTCCGGTACAGGCCTGCCTGTAATTACCTCTACGAAGTAATACAAAAGGTGTCCCCCATCTAACACTGGCAAAGGCAATAAGTTAATAATGCCTAAGTTCACGCTTATCAATGCAAGGAAACCTAAAAAGTATACCAGTCCGACGTTTGCGCTATTTCCAGCACCTTGTGCAATAGAAATAGGACCGCTCAAGTTTTTAACTGAAACGTCACCAGTAAGTAACTTGCCGATCATCTTAATGCTGACAGAGACAAGTTGCCATGTTTTATCGACCGCAACCGGAAATGAATCTAAAAACCCATACTCCAATTGCACTTTCATATTCTCAGGCCAAGGTTCTGAAGTCGGTGCCACACCGATAACGCCTTCGAGTTTACCTTCGCTATTTTCTCGTGATTTAGGTGTAACCTTAATTGCAAACTGCTCACCGTCTCTTCGTACCGTAATGGTGACAGGCTTATTCGCTGAGCCTTGGATTATCTCCACGAACCGAGGCCAATCTTTATAAGTTTCGCCGTCAATCGCAACTAAGGTATCTCCAACCTTAATCCCTGCCAGTCCCGCTGCGCCATCTTCACTGACCAAGCCAAGCTTAGGGAGAATAGCCGGACGATACATGCCAAGACCAATTGCGGTGATCGGTAACTCTTTCTCTGGATTAACCTTCCAGTCTTGAGTATCTAAAGAATAGGTTTTCTCATCGCCTGAAGAGCCCTCTAAACGAGACAATGGCGCAACAGTGATATCGACTCTACTGTCACCAATATGTCCAGCTAAAGCAAGGTTAACCTCTTCCCAGTCTCTGACCTTTTGAGTACCAACCGCCATCACCTGCATCGGCTCTTTCACCACGATTTGTGCCGCAGGTGTACCTGCAACAGTCGAGTCAATAACGGGTTTAATAGCGGGCACACCAATGAGATACATGGCGTAGAGAGCAATAATGGCGAAAAGGAAGTTAGCGATGGGGCCAGCGCTAACGATTGCGATTCGCTGCCAGACAGATTTACGGTTAAAAGCTTGATCTTTTAGTTCTTCAGGGACATCGTCGACACGCTCATCGAGCATCTTAACGTAGCCACCAAGTGGGATAGCAGCAACAACGTATTCTGTACCGTCTCGGCCTGTTTTACGCCAAATAGCTTTACCAAAGCCGATGGAGAAGCGTTCAACTTTAACACCACAGCGACGTGCTACCCAAAAGTGCCCATATTCATGGGCAGCAATTAAAATCCCTAAAGCAACAATAAAAGAACCTAAGTTCCATAAAAAATCGATCATTCCTTTCCTCTGAACTAATTCAGCTTAGTAATAGCGTTTAATGTGTATTGACGACTTTGAAAGTCTAAAGCCAAGATATCATCAATACAGTTTAATGGATGCGTCGCCGTATTCATTAAGCTTTGTTCGTTTATTTTTGCTATATCGGTAAAGCGGATCTTGCCATCTAAAAATGCCTGCACAGAGATTTCATTGGCGGCGTTTAATACGGTTGTCGCTTCTTGCCCTTGCTTACATGCTTCTATCGCCAATGCTAAACAGGGGAACCTATTAAAATCAGGTTCTAAGAAGCTTAACTGTCCGACTTTAAAAAAGTCTAAAGGTTCAACTCCCGAGCTAATTCTTTGTGGAAATGACATACAATGGGCAATCGGTGTACGCATATCTGGATTCCCCAATTGCGCTAACACTGAGCCATCACGGTATTGCACCATAGAATGAATCACACTTTGAGGGTGAATCACAACCTTTAACTGGTCGCTACTTGCATTAAACAACCAACGCGCCTCAATATATTCGAGACCTTTATTCATCATGGTCGCAGAATCAACCGAGATCTTACGCCCCATAGACCAATTAGGGTGTTTACAGGCCTGATCAGGCGTCATATTTACCAGTGACGATAAATCTGAGGTTAAAAACGGACCACCAGAACCTGTCAGCAAAATATGAGAAACCCCTGCACCAGTTAGGTCACAACGACCTATCTCAAGCTGTGAACGCTCAGATAAACACTGGAAAATAGCGTTGTGTTCACTATCTACCGGCAATACTTGTGCGCCAGAGTTTTGCATCGCTTCAATAAACAGCTGGCCAGACATGACTAACGATTCTTTGTTAGCCAGCAATACTCGTTTACCCGCATTAACCGCGGCGAGAGTTGAAGGTAGACCCGCGGCGCCGACAATGGCCGCCATCACGGTATCAACCTCACTGCAGCTCACAAGAGACAACAGCTCATCTTCACCAGTAGTCACTTCAATTTTGAGATGACTTGGAAGTTGCTGCTTGAGCGCTTGAGCCGCTTTTGCATCGACCATATGGGCAATCTTAGGCTGATGCGCAATACAGATCTCTAGCATTTTGGCGACATTAGTATTTGCCACTAACGCAAAAACCTTGTACTGCTCAGGATTACACGCCACAACATTCAAGGTGCTTGCACCAATGGAGCCTGTTGCGCCTAAAATCACCATATTTTGCATTTAGTTACATCCAAAAAGCTATATAGATTAATGTGAATACTGGTAGGGCAGCCGTTAAGCTATCGATGCGATCTAACACGCCACCATGACCTGGAAGAATGCTGCCAGAATCTTTAATCTTAGCGACGCGCTTAAACATACTTTCAGATAAATCACCAACAGCCGAGGCTAAGGCGATAAAGAGTGTCACGCCGATAATTAAACCTATCTCCTGCTCAGGAGAGAAATACATCACCCCCGCAACCACGATCATTGTGGTTAACAAGCCACCAAGCAAGCCTTCAATGGTTTTCGCTGGACTCACATTTGGCATCAACTTACGCTTACCAAACTTTTTCCCCGCAAAATAGGCGCCAGAGTCTGTCGCCCAAACGACCAACATCACCAAGAAGACCAAGATCCCACCGTAATACGGTGAAGCTTGAGTACTAAGAGCCTTAAGGGAGATAAGTGACACGAAGCATGGGATCAGCGTCAACTGACCAAACATCGATTTAAGCATGTGACTCTTTTCCCAGAAGCGAGCGCTTTTAGGGAAGGACAACACCATGATAAAGGAGATAAACCACCAGAAACCACCAATGAGGATGACCCCTAAGAATATCGGGTGCATCATGCCTCGTAGCCAAATTTCATCGGTTGGTACTAAGATATTCAGCGCGGTTAACAAGACGCCAATAGTGACTGTGAAACTCCACTGAGTCATTTCACAGTTACTATCGATAATACGCCCCCACTCTTTAGCGGCGATTAAAAAGACTCCCAATAGTGCCCAAGAAAAATACTCAGTAGGTAGACCGAAGATGGCACCAAAAACTAAGGGGATTAACCAAATTGCTGTTATTATTCGTTGTTTTAGCAAAAAACTTCCCTCACAAATTATTACAAAGATCGGATGGTATCGATTTGAGTTCCTGTCAAACCGAATCGACGCTGACGATTAGCAAAAATAGCAATCGCGTCTTTAAACGCATCCTCATCAAAATCCGGCCACAAGGTGTCAGTAAAGACTAACTCAGCATAAGCAGCTTGCCACAAGACAAAATTACTTATGCGATAGTCACCACCGGTACGGATCATTAAATCAACTTCGGCTTGATTTTGCATGCACAAATGCTCACTTAAGGCCTCTTCGGTAAACTGAGTGCTGCTCATTTCGCCAGATTCAACCTTCGCAGCCAATTTTTGTGCCGCTTGCATAATGTCCCAACGGCCACCATAGTTGGCTGCCACGTTAAGCACTAAATCTTTATTGTCGGCCGTTTTCTCTTCTGCCGCAGCAATTTGCTTTTGCAAACGCGGAGAAAATCGACTGATATCACCGATAATATTGAGGCGAACCCCATTGTTGTGCAGCAACTTAAGTTCACGCTGCAACACGGTAAAAAATAGTTCCATTAACAAACTGACTTCTTTGTCAGGTCTGCGCCAGTTTTCGCTAGAAAACGCAAACAAAGTTAATGATTCAACCCCTAAATTACGGGCCGTACTTACTGCTCGTCTAACAGCCTTCACACCAGCTTTATGGCCAATAACTCGAGGCTTTCCCTGAGCCTGTGCCCAACGCCCGTTACCATCCATGATGATAGCAACATGTTTAGGGATCGACTGTTTTACCAAGGCGGATATTTCGCTTGGTAAGGTCTGTGTCACTTCAGTGTCAGACTGGGAATCGATTGACATCTATTACAACCCTTAAAAATAGACAAACGCCGTGTAGTATACCTCTACACGGCGTCTTAACTCTAGGGCATGTTGACTATTCGAGTTCAATTTTTACTCAAGCTCAGCGCTTTTATTACAAGGCGTGAGCTATGAAGCTTAATAAGCTAGGCGAAAAGTTTGCTATCTCTCACTAAAAAAGCAAGAAACACTCAAAAGCGTATTAAAAACCAACTCAAACGGTGAACACCCCTTTAACTGAAGAGCTCTATTTAGAACTCCATCAGTTCCTTTTCTTTAGCAGCCAGAATTTCATCAATCAGCTTGATGTGAGCATCAGTTAACTTCTGCACGTCATCTTCACTGCGACGAACATCATCTTCTGTACACTCTTTCTCTTTCTCTAACTCTTTTACATTTGAGTTAGCGTCACGACGTACGTTACGAATCGCAATACGGCCGTTCTCGGCTTCAGCGCGAACAACCTTAATAAGATCTTTACGACGCTCTTCAGTCAATGCAGGTAATGGAATGCGAATTGTCGCCCCCGCTGACATTGGGTTCAGACCAAGATCTGAACTCATGATTGCTTTTTCAACAGCTGCAATCATAGTACGGTCGAATACTGATACAGTTAATGTACGCGCATCGCCAATAGATACACTTGCAACTTGCTTAAGCGGAGTGAGCGAACCGTAGTAAGGTACTTGGATGGTATCCAATAAGCTTGGATGTGCACGGCCGGTACGAACTTTAGCCATTTGAGTTTTTGTCGACTCAACACACTTGTCCATGCGAGTTTGCGCATCGCTTTTAATTTCGTTTATCACGTTATATGTCCTTTTAAGTCACTAAATATAGCTTAAACAGCTTTAATCATTGTGCCTTCTTGCTCGCCCATGATAACGCGGCGCAGTGCACCAGGTTTATTCATGTTAAAAACGAGCAATGGCATATTATGGTCTCTGGCCATAGTGAATGCAGCCAAATCCATTACTTTCAATTCTTTTTCGAGTACTTCATTGTACCCCATAACATCATACTTGACGGCTTCTGGATTTTTAACTGGATCATCTGAATAAACGCCGTCAACTTTGGTGCCTTTAATCACTACTTCTGCTTCAATCTCGATACCGCGTAAACACGCAGCAGAGTCAGTCGTACAGAATGGGTTACCTGTACCAGCAGCAAAAATAACAACACGGCCTGATTTAAGCAAACTAATTGCTTCAGCCCAGTTATAGTCATCACACACGCCTTTAAGCGGAATAGCTGACATTAAACGTGCATTTACATATGCACGGTGCAACGAATCACGCATTGCTAAGCCGTTCATCACTGTTGCCAACATGCCCATGTGATCGCCCACTACACGGTTCATACCCGCGTTCGCTAGACCTTCGCCACGGAACAAGTTACCACCGCCAATGACAACACCCACTTGAATACCTAGCTCAACTAGCTCTTTGATCTCCTGCCCCATACGATCAAGCACTTTAGGATCAATGCCGAAGCCTTCTTCACCCATTAGGGCTTCACCACTTAGTTTTAAAAGAACACGACGAAAAGCAGGTTTAGGATTGGTACTCATATTTATTAGTCCTGATTATGGCGATAGGGGATCTACACTGGAATAGTTTTACCGAATGTTACTTAACAAGACAAAAACTATTCGAGTATATACGATAAGACCGCAGCAATTGCTACGGTCTTATGTTTGCTAAATAAGGAGATTAAGCCTTAGTAGTAGCAGCGATTTGTGCAGCTACTTCAGCAGCAAAATCTTCTTCTTTTCTTTCGATGCCTTCACCAACTTCTAAACGAATGAAGTTAGTTACTGAAGCGCCTTTCTCTTTAAGAATTTCGCCAACAGTTTTCTTTGGTTCCATGATGAAAGCTTGACCAGTAAGAGAAACCTCACCAGTGAACTTCTTCATACGACCGATAACCATCTTCTCAGCGATTTCAGCAGGCTTGCCTTCGTTCATAGCGATTTCGATTTGAAGAGCTTTTTCTTTCTCAACAACTTCCGCAGGAACATCTGAAGGGTTAACGTATTCAGGCTTAGAAGCAGCAACGTGCATAGCAACGTGCTTTAGAGTCTCTTCATCAGCAACACCGGCAACAACAACACCGATACGCTCGCCGTGACGGTATTCAGCTAGGTTTGCACCATCGATGTACTCAACACGACGTACGTTGATGTTTTCACCGATTTTAGCAACTAGAGCAACACGAGTTTCTTCAAACTGCTCTTTTAGTGCTTCGATAGTTACTTTAGATGCTGCAGCAACATCTAGTACTTCGTTAGCAAATGCTAGGAAGTTAGAATCTTTTGCAACGAAGTCAGTTTGACAGTTAACTTCTAGTAGAGCAGCGTAACCTTCGCCTTGCTTGATAAGGATAGTACCTTCAGCAGCGATGTTACCCGCTTTTTTAGCAGCCTTAGCAGCACCGCTCTTACGCATGTTATCAATTGCTAACTCGATGTCACCGTTAGTTTCAGTCAGTGCTTTTTTACAGTCCATCATGCCAGCGCCAGTGCGGTCACGAAGTTCTTTAACTTGGGCAGCAGTAATTGCCATTGCTAAATCCTCTACAGATAATTTTTCAAATTCAATAGATAAGAAACAGGGGCCAATCATATTTAATGAAAGAGCCCCTGTTCACCAATCATGTATCTTGGTTAATAAGGGTGATGAAAATTCATCGACCGTTATTATTCAGCTTCTACGAAACCGTCTTGCTCAGCTTGAACAGCTAGGTCTTGACCACGGCCAGCTTTCGCAGCAGCAGCAACAGACTGAGTGTATAGACGGATAGAACGCATAGCATCATCATTACCAGGAATGATGTAGTTGATACCGTCTGGAGAAGAGTTTGTATCAACAACAGCAACAACAGGAATACCTAAGTTGTTAGCTTCTTTAATAGCGATATGCTCGTGGTCAGCACCGATAACGAAAATTACGTCTGGTAGGCCAGCCATGTTCTTGATACCACCTAGAGACTTCTCTAGCTTATCAAGTTCACGAGTACGCATTAGCGCTTCTTTCTTAGTCAGCTTGTCGAAAGTACCGTCTACAGACTGGCTTTCAAGGTCTTTAAGACGCTTGATTGATTGACGAACTGTTTTCCAGTTAGTCAACATACCACCTAACCAACGGTGATCAACATAGTACTGGTCACAAGAAACAGCAGCTTCTTTGATAGCTTCGCTTGCAGCACGCTTAGTACCAACAAAAAGAACTTTACCTTTCTTAGATGCAACGTTGCTGATGAAAGCAAGTGCTTCGTTGAACATTGGTACAGTGTGCTCTAGGTTGATGATGTGTACACCGTTACGAGCGCCGAAGATGAATGGCTTCATCTTTGGGTTCCAGTAACGTGTCTGGTGACCGAAGTGAACACCGGCTTGTAGCATGTCGCGCATTGAAACTGTAGTCATTTTATTTACCTTAAATAAATTAGGGGTTAGACCTCCACATATCCCATATCTTCGACCCAATAAGGGCACCCCGAAGAACGTGTCGATATGTGTGTGATTTAGTATTTATCAATAGCCATGTATAATGGCCGCCATCTTAACTCGGGCGAACCACCTTGAGGTGGGATCGACAAGAGTCAAACATAACGGCGCGCTTTATACCATAATTTGAAAAAAAGCACAAATATTTACGTCGTTTTTTGGACAAAATCGTTATATCGAAACACGACTAATTTTAGACATTGAAAGACATTAAGAGACATTAGAAATGAGTATAGTAATTAAGACTGCTGAAGAGATTGAAAAGATGCGTGCCGCGGGTAAGCTGGCCGCTCAAGTGCTCGAGATGATCGCCCCGCACGTAAAAGCAGGCGTAACCACAAACGAGCTTAACGATATTTGTGCCAAATATACCGAAGAGCAGGACGCGATTTCAGCTCCACTTGATTATCATGGTTTCCCGAAATCTATTTGTACTTCAATCAACAATGTGATCTGTCATGGTATTCCAAGCGATCGTCCTCTCGTTGATGGCGATATCGTCAATATCGATATCACGGTAATCAAAGATGGTTACCACGGTGACACTTCAAAAATGTTCCTTATTGGCGATGTAAACCCAAAGAACGTCCGTCTTTGCCGCATCGCCCAAGAAGCACTTTACACCAGCATTAAAAAAGTAAAGCCTGGCATGAAACTCGGTGAGATCGGTACCTTGATTGAAAAATTCATCAAGTCGAAGAAGACCGGCCTTGAGAAGTACAGCATTGTTACCGATTACTGCGGCCATGGTATTGGTGCTGGCTTCCATGAAGAGCCACAAGTTATGCACTATAAAAATAATGACAAAACCGTACTTAAAGCTGGCATGTGTTTTACTATCGAGCCGATGATCAATGCCGGTCGTCACACTAGTGTTTTAGATAAGAAAGACAACTGGACGGTTACCACTTCTGACGGTAAAAATTCAGCTCAGTGGGAACACACGCTTTTGGTCACTCAGACTGGCGTAGAAGTGTTAACCTTAAGAGAAGAAGAAAAAGAGCTACCAAGAGTGATTAACCACTAATTTTCGTTACCTCTTTGTAGGCTAAGTTTAGAAAGGCGTGATGATTCACGCCTTTTTTGTATCTATATATCCTTTAAAAGAGATTAATCTCCATGCAATTTTCTGCACCAAAATAAAGCAAGTGACTCGATTAATGCCCAGCTAAATATTAATCATGATAAAGCCCTTTAAATTCGTGGTTTTTGCATAGATAATCGTTGCCAACGGATCCGTTCTCGAAGAAGAGATTTGATGAATAGTGCTCAATCTGCCAAAAACGCTTTAATCGACTTAAACAAAACGATACTGGAAAGCTTTAACGCAAAATCAGATATTCGCTCGATAGTGAGTACTCGCTGTCAACATGTCGATAAGCTACTTCAGCAGCAATGGAGTGCGCACAATCTACAACAATACCCCATAGCTCTGGTTGCCGTAGGCGGCTATGGACGAGGAGAGCTACATCCTCAATCCGATGTGGATCTACTGTTTTTGACAGAAGGCGAGTTATCTCATGACGCCGAACAGGCATTAAGTGCCTTCATCGCCTTTATTTGGGATGCGGGGCTAGAGGTAGGCCATAGCGTTCGCAGTATTGAAGAAACGTTAGAACAAGGCCGCGCCGATATCACTGTTGCGACCAATCTACTCGAGTCGCGCCTTTTATGCGGCCCTCAAGCCCTATTCACCCTACTCTATCGCAATATTCGGCAAGATAATTTTTGGCCAAGTAGTGATTTTTATGTTGCCAAAAAAAATGAGCAAATGGCCCGACATAACCGAGCCAATGCATTTGACTTAGAACCGAATTTAAAAAGTTGCCCTGGCGGCCTTAGAGATATTCAGACTGTCGCTTGGGTCGCCATGCGTCACTTCAATGCTGAAAAGTTTGAAGAGTTGGTTTACCACGGCTTTTTAGACCCTATCGAACTCGATGAACTGCTAGAGGCGCAAGACTTTTTATGGCAACTGCGCTGTTCACTGCATTTAGTTTCAGGACGGGACGAAAACCGGCTATTGTTTGATCTACAGCCTCAAGTCGCCAAGTTGATGGGCTATGAAGATGGTACCCAATTGGCAGTTGAACAGATGATGAAGAACTATTACCGCACCGTAAGGCGCGTAATGGAGCTCAATCAGATGCTGCTTCAGCTGTTCAAACGCGCCACTTTAGGTCATATCAAAGCGCTCGAAGTTGTACCAATCGATGATAATTTCCAACGACGTGGAAAATTCATAGAAAGCCTAAGCAGTGAACTGTTTGATAACCCTGAAAACATCTTAAACCTGTTTCTGTGTGTGGCTAAGAACTCAAACATTCAAGCTATCTATGCAGTCACATTACGCAGTTTGCGCCGCGCACGACGTGCCCAGCCTCAGGCACTAATGTATCACGACTCTTGCCGTCAGTTGTTTATGCAGATCCTGCGTCACCCTCGCGGTATCGTGGCACTTTCTCTTATGCATAAACACGGCGTACTGTCGGCATACCTCCCGGCTTGGCGTGCGATCGAAGGTCAGATGCAATTTGACCTATTCCATGCCTATACCGTTGACGAGCATACCCATAGATTACTACTGAACATCGAAAGTTTTTCTCAGCCGGATCAGAAAGAAGAGTTTCCTCTAGGTTCAGTACTGATAAACCAATTGCCTAAGAAAGGCTTATTGGTACTGGCAGCAATTTTTCACGACATTGCCAAAGGTCGCGGTGGCGATCACAGCAAGCTTGGTGCAACTGATGCGCTTGATTTTTGCAAGTTACATGGAATGAACGATCATGATGGTCGCTTAGTCAGCTGGTTAGTTGAAAATCACCTAGTGATGTCTGTTACTGCCCAGCGCCGTGATATTTCCGATCCCGATGTGGTTGCAGATTTTGCTGAACGTGTACGCGATGCGGTGCATTTAAGTTACCTATATTGTTTAACCGTGGCAGATATCTGTGCCACCAACGAGCGAACCTGGAACAGCTGGAAAGGTTCACTACTACGTGATCTTTATTTTTCAACTCAGAGAGTCCTCTCTCGAGGCAAAGAAAAGCCAGTCGATATCCGCGCTCGGGTGCGTGAACACCAGGCTAAAGCGAAGAAAGAGTTACTGCGACGCGGCATCAAAGAGAAAGATCTAGACGCGTTATGGCAACGTTTTAAAGCCGATTATTTTCTGCGTAGCCAACCTAATCAGATTGCTTGGCATGCAGAAGCCATCATCAAGCATAAGCAAAATGAAACCTTAGTTCTGATCTCTAAACATGTGACGCGCGGCGGTACTGAGCTGTTTGTCTATGGCAAAGATAAACCCAAGCTATTTGCCACCGTGATGGCAATATTAGATAATAAAAATATTACGGTTCATGACGCTAGTATCATGACTTCCAAAGACAACTATGCACTAGACTCTTTTGTTATTTTGGAACAAGATGGCGAGCCAGTATCGCAACTGTCTCGGATCCAAGGGATCAAGAAGACGTTAATAAAAGCTTTAAGTAATGAAACGCCTAAGTTGCCAAAATTTAGAAATCTTTCAAGAAAGATGAAACCTTTTAAAGTTGCAACCCAAGTGAGTTTCCCTACAACCCGTAGCCATGGTAAAAGTATGATGGAGCTCATTGCTCTCGACTCCCCAGGGTTACTAGCCAGAGTCGGTGAAGTATTTTATCGCTGTGAAGTGACGTTACTCGCGGCAAAAATCACCACCATTGGTGAAAGAGCTGAAGATTTCTTTTTGTTGCAAAGCGCCGATGGCCAGCAACTAAATGACACGCAACAAAACACATTACGTGAAGCACTTATGAGTGCTTTATAGATTTATCATTAAACAAAATATGGGAGAAGTTAATGGAGGCTTTACGCCAACGAATTGAGGCGGCTTTTGAAGCGCGCGCAGAGATAACTCCGGCAACAGTTGAGCCAAGTGTTCGCGCTGATGTTGAAAAAGCGATTGCCATGTTAGACACTGGCGAAGCGAGAGTTGCTGAAAAAATTAATGGCGAATGGCATGTTCACCAGTGGCTGAAAAAAGCGGTACTACTTTCATTCCGCATTTTCGACAACGGCGTAATTGAAGGCGCAGAAACCAAATACTTCGACAAAGTACCAATGAAGTTTGCTGATTACGACGAAGCGCGTTTCCGTAAAGAAGCTATTCGTGTTGTACCACCAGCAGCGGTACGTAAGGGCTCATTTATTGGCAAGAACACAGTGCTAATGCCATCTTACGTTAACCTTGGTGCTTTTGTTGATGAAGGCACTATGGTTGATACTTGGGCGACTGTTGGCTCTTGTGCTCAAATTGGTAAGAATGTTCACTTATCTGGCGGTGTCGGGATCGGTGGCGTTTTAGAGCCTCTACAAGCCGGCCCTACCATTATTGAAGATAACTGTTTCATCGGTGCACGCTCTGAAATCGTTGAAGGCGTTATCGTTGAAGAAGGCAGCGTTATCTCTATGGGCGTATATATCGGCCAAAGCACACGCATTTTTGACCGTGAAACAGGCGAAGTTCATTATGGCCGTGTTCCAGCAGGTTCTGTCGTTGTGGCCGGTAACCTACCCTCTAAGTGTGGTACTTACAGCCTATACGCCGCCATTATCGTTAAGAAAGTTGATGCAAAAACCCGCGGCAAAGTGGGTATTAACGAGCTATTACGTATCGTAGACTAAGCGCTTATAGCTAACCGCTAAGTTGACTCAAAAATCCCGCCTTAGGCGGGATTTTTCTTATTCTTTCACAATTGACACACTTTGACATCTACAGACACACTCTGTGCTCTGTTCAACATTTTGATACAACTCTCCCCCCCTTATTTAGGTGAACATAGGACATTAAGCTTTACTCAAGAGTGAACCCCAATGAGAGTGAAGGAGCAAGACATGATTAAAACGTACGTTTTAGCAGGAGCCGCGCTAGCAATGTCATTTGGCGCTTCGGCAGCTATGTCATCTCAATTAGAAAACACACTAATCGCCGTTTGTAAGGCTGGAGCGAGTAACAGTGTTTTCCAATTTAATAGGACGATGAAAGATTATCGTATCAATAAACGCAGAGTGTTTCCCCGCTTAGTCTGTAATGGTGAGAGTTTCTATAACTTCACGGTAAGTGCAGGGGCCGACAAGACGGCTAAAAAAATTGCCCCATATAACCGAGGAACAGTGACGATTAAAGATATCGCGATGACAGAATATGATGCCGAGGTTTATGCAGTCAATTATGAATAAGTGATTTATGGCATGTAAAGCAGTAAAAGAGGCTGACGCCTCTTTTCTTTTGTCTAAAACTTATCAATTACATGGGCTATGAAGGCTAGCTAGGGCTAGCGAATATAACCCAATAAATAGCAGTGTTAAGCAGCAAGTTCGGTATCTATCAGCAGATTCCAACACGGTAGCCAAGCTAGGGCCTCGACTTCAGGCTCCATTGTTTCACCCGCGTCTATTTTTAAAAACTCTCCTAGCTGTTTCGCCCCTAACTCTTCAAATAGACCTAAGAGTTGCTCTGCCGCACCGCAGTAGGTTTCATAGCTAGAATCCCCTAACCCAATCAATCCAAACTTAAGCTTAGGTAGATAAGGAGCCTTCGATTTCATCTCGTTAAACCAAGGCTGAATATCATCCGGAAGATCACCTTGGCCGGTTGTGGAGCAGATGATTAAGAGCAGCTCGTCTTCAGGTGGTACAAAACCGACAAGTTGCTCTGGTTGGTAAAGACAAGTCTCTCGGCCTAACTCAAGCAAAGCCTGCTCAAGCATCTCTGCAACGTATTGAGCGCCACCATAAACTGTCCCAAAAACTAGATTCACTTTTTTCATGTTTTACTTCGCCTAAAAGCCTTTTAGTTATATCCTTACCATACTGTACTGATAAACGTTGCGGCAAGCGTTGTCGCAATCAAGAAGTGAATGCTAACAGGGATCCACCTCAATGAGACACTCTTGCAGACAAAGACACCGTAAACATCTTCAGCGCAGCGCCCACGTTCGCAGGATGTGCTATTTCCATACGGTGCAGTGCTTCAAATTAAGTATGACCCCGATTAGTAACCTTGAACTCGACTCCAGCAAAGATAACACTCAACAGAAATCATAGTTCCAATAGAAAATATAGTGCTATTTCACTAGGTTTTTAGCTATAACTGCTAAGCCGATTACTGATTGCGACTATCAGGCTATAATAATCGGCTGAGCGTCCAGGGATAGTGTCTCCTCATGCCAACCTAGACCTTCAAACAAACTTAACCACTCCGCCTCAAGCTCGGTCTCTACGCTCATGCGCTCACCGCTCCTAGGGTGATTAAAGCTCAGTTTCTTGGCGATTAGCCACAATCTATTGATGCCAAAATGAGAACGGAAGAACTTATTCTGTTTACCGTCGCCATGAGTAGTATCACCCAGAATAGGGTGGCGTAAATGTGCCATATGACGTCTTAATTGATGCTTACGACCAGTGTGAGGAGAAAGTTGAACTAAAGCGTAACGACTGGTTGCATAACGACCCGAAGAGAAAGGGATCTCACTGTTCAATAATGGCTTATAGCTAGTTACTGCATCTTGCGCAGCCTTGTTAGGATCCACATCTTTATCGCCTAGCTCATCAAGCTCCTCTTTGAGGGCATAGTCTAGCGTACCCGCCTCATGCATGTTGCCACGAACAATCGCTAGATACTCCTTATCGACCGTATGAGCAGCAAACTGCTCACACAGGACATTAGCCATTTCACTGCTTTTGGCAAACAACAAAATACCTGACGTCGGTCTATCTAGCCTATGCACCGGGAATACGTGACAACCAACTAGATCTCGAGTCAGTTGCATAGCAAAGAATCGCTCACGTCTGGCAAGATAACTGCGGTGCACCAACAAGCCTGCAGGCTTGTGGATCACCACAATATCATCATCTTCAAATAGCACTTCGATATGCGGCGCTATCTCTTGTTCTTCATCTTGACATAAGTCTTGTTCGAGTAGGCTCTCATCAAGTTGTTCACTTTGAGAGGGATTTTTAGTGTTATCACTCATTGTATATATCTCTTGTAATACCGTTATGGTGCATGACTCAACAATGCATCTAGCTCAGTGAGCAGCTGAATGACTCGCTTATACTCAATGTTAGCGGCCCAAACATGTTCCGCCATTGGTGCTATCGATATCGCTGTCGGTAGCGGCATTTGATTGTCTATCAAGTAATGCATTTTCGGTAAGAATATAAACTGTAACCATTGCTCAAATGGCATCACATCGCACGCAAATGGCGTAGTGCTAGCCAACGCTTGCTCTGTTGGTGCAACTGTACTTAACAAGCCTTGTTTCGCCAACTCGGTTTCTAAAGCTAATAGCTTTTCCCTTGCATTTACAGTTCTCAATTCGCCCCTCTCACTGTCATCAATTTAATCTTTTCACCGCTGGAAAATTCGCGCGAGATGATACCATCTAGACTGACTTATCCCTATAATATGCGCTAATTAACCTACACTCGATAACGATATGACTCAAATAACAACTCTCAGCGATTTTTTAAAAACGGCTAATACTCAATTCCAAGTTTACGACATGGGCCGTCGAGTACAACATATCGATATGATGGCGTTTCATCAGATAGAAGAGCTACACTGCCCTTACCCTGCACCTATCCAAGGACACGCGCAGTTTGCCATTGTGTTCTGGGATGCCAGCCAGCAACACTATATTTGGTTTATTAAACTTCCTCTCGATGAGCGTGGATTATTGTCTCCTGCACCACGAACACAATTCATCAAAATGATTGTTGAAGCCCTAGGTCGTGATCCGACTCAGCCTCTAACCGAGCAGCAGCAAGAGCAATTAGCTAATCATCCATTTAATTTTAAACCGAGCCAAGAGAAACTGGCTGTCTTTAACGCCTTAGTCCGCAAGCAACTAGGCCAAAAAGCATCGCCACAGTATGAGTTTGCTTATCAATACCTGTCAGGGCAACATCCGAGTGAAAACTGGCAAAATATCGGCCTACAAGGCATTGCTGATGTGTGCATCAGAGCCAACGAGCTTGACCACCAAGCCCAGCTGACAAACGGCTTTGATAATTGGGCTATAGAGGTTCAAGTTGCGGTGTGCCAATGTTTAGAGCACTTAAATATTGATGAAACACTGGCGATGAAAATATTGAATAAGTTCGATAGTGCTGAAGATAGCGATAAGGCCTATTTTCTGCGTGCTTTAGCGTCCCGCCCTGAACTTAGTCAACAAGCAATTGCGAGCTTAAATAACGCTAACGCTTTATCCGCCGAGATGCTCATTACTATTGCAGCACGTAACTGGTCGGCATTAAAAGATGAGCAAACTCTCACTATCTACTTAGAAGCCTTAGCAAAACAGCAACAACACTTCTTTAACCAGATTTTTGCTGATATTGTGGCTATTCCATTAATTCGCACTCAGCTACTCGCTCAACTACGTAATCCAAATCGTAGCACAGAGCTTGCAACTGCAATCGGCGGTTTGTTCAAGGTAACGAAAGGATGATGACAGATTTTTTGATTATTGCCGCAGTGATCATGGTTGCTGCATTTTTTTGGCAATTGAGGCAAATGGCTGAAATAAGCCGTGTTTTTACTAATAAAGAGTGCCAAAAACAAAAAGTTCAGCTGCTCGCGATTGCACAAGAATCCGCAAAACCTAGCCTTGGCGGCAGCAGTGGATTGACCTGGAAAGTTAAATATCTATTTGAATTTAGCACCGATGGTATCAATCAGTATCGTGGTAACTTATGGATGCACGGTAAAAAGATACAAAAAATACAGTGGCCAATATTCCCTGAGCCAGAGTGGAGTGAAGCGCCAGAGGCGAAGGGGTCGTTAGGTGGTGGATGTGGCGGACGCTCTCGAGGTGGTTGTAATTCAGGCCGTTGTAAATAAATATCCGCAACACCAGCCCTGAATGAAGTAAAGGCACGGCCCCAGAGGAGACGTGCCTTTTCTATTTTTGTGTAAGCTCATCCAGCTATATGAGTGCTCCCTGCACCATCCATGCGTAACTTTGCTCCTGCATCATCCATGAACCTTACTCTTCCTTGTACCTTACGATACATGTCCATTTGTTCTCGGTATTCCATTTACCAAGCTTGCTCTATCCTGAGCGTGCCCAACATCTTCCTTGAGAATCCATTCAGATACCTTCCGTAGCATTCCACCTTCCTAGGTAGTAAACCTTCCATCCTGGAGTGTTTAGCCGCCCTTGGTCGTATCCTTAGATGTCGTTCCTTCAACACCAGATTATCCTGAACCTTTGAGATAACCAGCTTCCTTGCACATATAAATAATAATTCAAAAGTTAACTAAAAATACGGGGTTAAACATTTATTTAACATGCCAGTTATCAAGCGTCACGATTGCACTACTTGTTAATTAACTGTATTTAATGAGTTTATTGATAAATCCCTAGACTTAACAACCATAAGTAGGACTCATTTCTTACGAAGCTGTAAGAGATCTCTCACATCAAAGTAACTAATAGTCCTAATCAGCATTGGAAAAAGAAAGGGCGTACCATTCGGTACGCCCTAGCACTACTTTATTTTAGCTTTCCCGCTATAAACGTGCATTCCCTGCATCATCCTTGGTTAACTTGCTTCCAGCATCTTCCTTGTAAATCCATTTATATCCTTGTACTTACGTACCGAATCCTTTCATTAGCTTATCCTAAGCTAAATTCCTCTTCCTGAGGTTGTCCTTGTTGCATCCTGCAAAACCATTATGTTCAACTAAAAAAGCTTGATAAGCATAAGTTTAGGCAAAAATAATTGGTTTCATTACTAAACAACTAGAAAGAGCTAAGTGCTATCCTTAGTACTCGTCACTTTCTGATGATAAGTTTACTCATAAACCTAAGATTTTTCTTACCGAACATTAAAGACACATGTGCACAACAAACAACCAACAAGACGAGCTTTGCATAACATATTGATTTTTAGATATTTAAAACCCAGAGCCAACTATTATCTTCATGTTCCCCAATTTATCTCCCACAGCAAGGTGAGAGATCTCGCACATAATCACTGTCTCAAAGCGAATAATCAGTACTTTCTATGAGTTAGCGCTCTATACAACATTACCCAATCCGCCATAAAGCTATACAAAGGGTATTTGAAAGTCGCTGGCCTATTTTGCTCAAAAACAAAGTGCCCGATCCAAGCAAAGCCATAACCTATTACGGGTAACAGCAATAACATGCCCCATTGCGAATTTAACACACAATAAACTAGTGTTAGGATCACCAAGCAACTTCCAATGTAGTGAAGTATTCGGCATGTCTTATCTTGGTGTTGCGAAAGATAAAAAGGATAAAACTCAGCAAATGAGGAGTAAGGTTTATTCATTCACCAGTCCTCTATAGAACAGTAGCTCTCCGCTTACTTTACCTATGGTAAGGGGCTCTATCATTTCAAAACCATGGTGTGTAAATAGTTTGATATGAGCGGAATGGTTGGCAAATACTCCGATGCCATCAAGATGAGGCTGTTCATCACACCAACTCAGTACGGCGTTCACCAGTAGTCCACCATAGCCCTTACCTTGCTCATTATTGGCAATCGCGATAAATTGCAAAATACCGCACTGCTTGCTGGGCAAGTTTTCGATTATTTGGTTTTCTTTATTAATCAGGGCTTGAGTTGATTGCCAGCCTGCACTTAACAGCATTTTTAGCCGCCAGTGCCAATAACGAGCCTCACCTAAGGGCACTTGTTGAGTCACGATACAGGCTACCCCCACCAATCGCGCCCCTGCGAACATACCAATAAGCGCTTGCTCTTGTTGCCACAATTCATTCAATTCTTCTCTAATAGCGCCACGCAATTTTTGTTCATATTGTGTTTGGTCACCGGTAAAAAGCGCTTCAATAAAGAAAGGGTCATCATGGTAGGCGTTATATAGGATTGAGGCCGCAATGCGTAAATCTTCTGCAGTTAAATATACAGCGCGGCATTCTTCCATGGCTTGGTTTTCCATTGCAAATTCCTTGATCTAGATCACTCTCAACCAATGTATCAAGCTATTGAGAAAGTGCAATTAATAATCAATTAAAAGTGCTAATGCCTATAGTTTTGTAAATGAAAGCTATCAAGAATATTGCAGCCAATTCTGCTATTTCAACCATACTTATGTCAGCAGCAATAAAATTTTCAGGAATGAAGATGGATATGACGACACAAAACTTTGCCAATTTGTTTTTGCAGCTAGGGCTTGAAAATGATGATGCAGCAATAGAAACATTTATTAAGGATCATCATCTGCCCGATGCGATGCAGTTATATGAGGCACCATTTTGGAATGAAGCGCAAAAGCATTTCTTGGCTGAATCACTAGCACAAGATGCCCAATGGTCGGAAGTTATCGATCACTTGGACACCTTGCTAAGAAAGTAAGCTTATCTAGATCTTGCTATAAGCCATTTCCCCCCACCCCACTACGGTATTATTACTGATCACCACTGGCGTACATTCATCTTTTGTCGTTTTTCCATCACCATGGGTGCGTTGGGTACGATAGAAAAGCACATACACTTCTTTATTTTGCTGCACATAGGCTTCGTTAAAATCGGCGGTTCCCATTAGGGTCACAACTTGATCCTTAGACATACCCAAGGAGATTTTTGATAAGTTAGCACGATTTTTTTCCTGAACTTTTTCCCATGACCCATTATTATCCCAGCCAGATTCCCCATCACCGAGATTGACCACACAGCCTGTTAGCCCTAAGCTTGCAATCCCAAAAAACGCTAAACTTAATAATTTATTTTTCACTTTAATTCCCTGTATGAACATTGCTTTTAGTTTTATTTAAAAAGCAATTAACATGCCAAACATCAAGCGACTGTTTTTACTTACATTTATATTTAAGTAGACCTTAACAATTATGAGTCGGTTGACAAAAAGACTAACGAGTAAGGAATTTAACTAACCATGAGTCCATTAGAACAAGTACTCAGTGCTGCTAAGAAGATCAGTGATGAAGGTAGAACACCAAGCCTCGCACTCGTTAAAACCAAGCTCGGCACTAGCATTCCAATGCCAATACTGATCCAAGGATTACAGCAATTTAAATCCATGAGCGCCGACGATATTAAACAACTATCGGCAGATTGTTCCGTTCAAGCTGTAGAGGATGCTCCTAAACAGTCATTAATGGCGCAACAAGCCTATGCGATAACGAGGCTCGAGCAAGAACTTTCCGAGCTTAGAACTGAGTTTGGCTTGCTAAAACAGCAGCTAATCAAACTAGAAAAACAATGTAATAACAGCGAAGGATAGAAAACAGATGCATGTGGTTGAGTTAAGATTCGAATGCTTTGATAACACTACCATTAGCGCTGCTGAAAAAGCGATAAATGGCCTACTAGAAGCTTATCGTGCTAATGGCCAAGTTTTAGGACGCGAATTCGCCGTCGCTTTTAACGAAGGTGAGTTTAGAGTAAGGCTATTAATGCCTGAAAAGAGCAGCTTATCTAAGCGCTTCAATAGTCCTTGGGTTGAAACAGCATTAAGTGAGCTAACAGACGCTAAACTACTCGCACCACGGGAGAAATACATTGGCCAAGACATTAATTCAGAAGTGTCGAGTCTAGACACGCCAAGTTGGCAACTACTTTACACTAGCTACGTACATATGTGCTCACCACTGCGAAACGGCGACACTTTGCAGCCCATTCCTCTATATCAAATTCCGGCAACTGCCAATGGCGATCACAAGCGCATGATCCGCTGGCAAACTGAATGGCAGGCCTGTGATGAACTACAGATGGCCGCAGCCACAAAAGCTGAATTTGCAGCGCTTGAAGAGTTAACTAGCCATCAGAGCGATCTATTTAGACGTGGCTGGGATCTGCGCGGAAGAGTCGAATACTTAACTAAAATTCCGACTTATTACTATTTATATCGTGTAGGCGGCGAAAGCCTAGCGGTAGAAAAGCAGCGTCCCTGTCCAAAGTGTGGCAGTAAAGAGTGGTTACTCGATGAACCTTTATTAGATATGTTTCACTTTCGTTGTGACACTTGCCGTATCGTGTCTAATATCTCATGGGATCACTTATAACTTTCAGACTGGCATATAAACAATTATAAAAATGGCGCTTATATTTCAGCGCCATTTTTGTTTAACCCTAATATTTAAGCACCACTCCCCCATGACGAGAAGATACCTTCACATTTAAACTGGACTATTTGCCGCGTAAATTATTCCACATCAGCTTCATACGCTGCCAAATACCGGGATGGTCAAGCTCTGGCATAGACTCCTCTATCGGTTTTACTGGCGGCATGACTCTTGGTGTCAATAAACTAATAAACTCATCTAATGACTCAGCAAGTTTAGTGCTTTGAAGCTCACCTGGGATCTCAACCCAAACACTGCCATCGGCATTATTCACCGTTAGCATCTTATCTTCATCGTCTAACACACCGATAAACCAAGTTGGCTCCTGCTTAAGCTTTTTCTTCATCATCAAATGACCAATGATGTTCTGCTGCAGATACTCAAAATCGGTTTGATTCCACACCTGAATAAGCTCGCCACTTCCCCACTTGGAGTCAAAAAACAGCGGCGCAGAAAAATGGCGTCCATAAAATGTGTTTATCTCAGGACAAAGCGTCAACTCAAGCGCCGATTCGACGTTCTCAAACTGCCCAGGATTATCGCGAACAACCCCTTGCCAAAATACAGCTCCGTCGCTATCCATTTCGCCCACAACGCAGTCAGACTCTTGCTCTTGGGCATAATATCTTGGCTGTTCGCCGAGTTGATCAACGTAGGCTTGTTGATATTTAGATAAAAAAAGATCTAAAGCGGGTAAAGAAGACACTGAAGACAGTTCCAAATCAGTTATAATAGGGGTCTATTTTGACATGGAAACCGTATTGATGACACAACATCATGATCCCTATAGTAACGCCCCCGAACTTTCTGAATTAACATTAGGAAAGTCGACAGGTTATCAAGAGCAGTATGATGCATCTTTACTTCAAGGCGTGCCGCGTAAGTTAAACCGTGATGCAATAGGCCTCACTCAAGAGTTGCCATTTCATGGCTGTGATATCTGGACAGGCTACGAGCTCTCTTGGTTAAACGCTAAAGGCAAACCTATGGTTGCCATCGCCGAGTTCAGCCTAAGTTTTGACAGTAAAAACCTTATTGAGTCTAAGTCATTCAAGCTGTATTTAAACAGCTACAATCAGACACGATTCGAAAACGCACAAGCGGTACAGGAACGACTAGTCCAAGACTTAAGTGCCTGTGCTATGGGTGATGTTACCGTTAAGGTTATCGAGCCTAAACAGTTCAGCCACCAGCGCATTGTTGAGCTACCGGGTACTTGCATCGACGATCTTGATATTGAGGTTGATGACTATAGCTTCAACCCTGACTACTTAGTTGAAAGCGTCGATAATAAAGCGATTGTTGCAGAAACGCTGACATCTAACCTGCTTAAATCAAACTGCTTGATCACCTCGCAACCTGACTGGGGCACTGTGATGATCCGCTATCAAGGGCCAAAGATTGATCGTGAGAAGTTGCTGAGATACCTCATCTCATTCAGACAACATAACGAGTTTCACGAGCAATGTGTTGAGCGTATTTTTGTTGATCTCAAACGCTTCTGCCAATGTGCCAAGCTGACGGTTTATGCCCGTTATACTCGCCGTGGTGGTTTAGATATCAATCCATATCGTAGCGATTTTGAACACCCGGCTGAAAATCAACGTCTCGCCAGACAATAATCGAACTCCAAGCAAAGACCTGTAACGCCCTGCATTACAGGTCTTTTTTATTAAGTTCAAAGCTAAAACTAAGCCTGTGTTCGCCGTGTTATCGCTTGATTAAGCAAATCCCTTAACCAAATATTGGCACGGTTTTGCTGCAGTTTATGACTCCATACCATGTAATACTCGATAGGCTCTGCCGCAAAGGGCAGCTCAAATACCTGTAAGCCAAACAGCTGTGCATACTCATCGGTATAAGACTTAGACACAATAGCTAAGGCATCACTTTTAGAGGCCAAGGCCATCATACTTAAAATTGATGATTGTTCACTGTGCATCTTGCGAGCAGGCAAAACTTGCTTGGTTAAAAGATCTGCAACACTTAAGTTATCTCGGCGCATCTTAAAGATGATATGCTTTTCATTAAAATACTGCTCCTGCGTAATCGCACCACTTATACGCGGGTGGCCTTTTCTGGCCACACACACCAATTTATCCTGCATCACCTTCTGACTCTTGAAAGAGCTCGATTCCGGTAGCCAGATATCCAGTGCTAAATCCACTTTCTCAAGTTGCAGATCCATCTGCAGCTCCTCTTCGATTAATGGTGGTTCACGAAACACCAGATTAATCGACAACTCTTCAAGGAACTGCTCAACAATCCCCTGCAGCAACAAAATCGCAGACTCACTGGCATAAACATAGAAGGTGCGTTCACTACGCTTTGCATCAAAGAGCTCAAAGCTTGAAGCTACCTGCTCAATTTCAGATACGGGACTTGCAAGCTGCTGATACAAGTTCATCGCACTCGCCGTTGGCTTAACTCCCCTGCCTACGCGAATAAACAGCTCCTCCCCCACCGCGAGTTTAAGCCGCGTAATAGCGTTGCTCACCGACGATTGAGTCAAATCCAGCTCCTCGGCTGCGCGACTAAATGACGAGGTACGGTACACCGCAGTAAAGATACGAAATAGATTAAGATCGAACGACTTCTGCTGTGACATAAATTGTTTCGCTTACCGTTAATAACATCAGACTTAATATTCATATTATAAATATTAAAAGTAAAGTCTACGCTAATTATTAATCAAATGACCATGGTTATACTGGCTACATTCAATCGAAAGACGTCTTCTATCACAGAGTTAATCAGCTAGGATTAAGACGTAAAACTTTGAACTAAATCAATTTACTAAGGGGAACTCATGAAGCAGACTCTACTTACTCTCTCAATCTTGTCAGTTTTTTCATTTAACGCCGCAGCTGCCCAGCACGAACATGATCACATCACTGTGCACTATCAAGGTAAAGATGCCACCGAGCACACCATAGCGCATAACCAAGCTGTAGCGGATACCCTTAACTTTGCCGATACCCGCGCATTCGAGCAATCTTCTAAGAATCTCGTAGCCAAGTTTGATAAAGCTACTGCTGATATTTTACGGGCCGAATTTGCCTTCATCACCGACAAGACGCCGGACTCAGTTAACCCGTCGCTGTATCGCCAAGCCCAACTCAACATGGTACCCAACGGCTTATACAAGGTCAGCGATGGGATCTATCAGGTACGCGGTACCGATCTGTCGAACTTAACCCTTATTCGCAGTGACAATGGCTGGATTGCCTACGATGTTCTATTAACAAAAGAAGCTGCTAAAGCATCACTTGAGTTTGCTTTAAAGAATCTCCCAAAAGATGGCGACTTACCTGTAGTTGCCATGATTTACTCTCATAGCCACGCCGATCACTTCGGTGGCGCTCGCGGTATTCAAGAGATGTTCCCTAACGTAAAAGTCTATGGCTCAGACAACATCACTAAAGAGATTGTTGATGAAAACGTGCTGGCCGGCAACGCCATGAGCCGCCGCGCCGCCTATCAATATGGTGCCACTCTAGGTAAGCACGATCACGGTATTGTCGATGCGGCACTGGGTAAGGGCCTATCGAAAGGCGAGATCACCTATGTCGCTCCTGACTACACTTTAAACGGTGAAGGAAAGTGGGAAACCCTGACGATTGATGGTCTAGAGATGGTATTTATGGACGCATCGGGTACCGAAGCCGAGTCTGAGATGATCACCTATATACCCTCTAAGAAAGCACTTTGGACCGGTGAGCTTACCTATCAGGGGATGCACAATATCTACACCCTTCGCGGGGCAAAAGTGCGCGATGCTCTGAAATGGTCAAAGGACATTAACGAGATGATCAATGCCTTTGGTGATGATGTAGAGGTGCTGTTTGCTTCCCATTCGGCGCCAGTTTGGGGAAATCAAGATGTGAATGAGTTTCTGCGTCTACAGCGTGATAACTATGGCTTAGTGCATAATCAAACCTTGAGACTAGCTAACGATGGCGTAGGTATTCAGGATATAGGCGATGCAATTCAAGATACCATCCCAGAGTCTATCTATAAGACATGGCACACCAACGGTTACCATGGTACTTATAGCCATAATGCCAAGGCGGTTTACAACAAGTACCTGGGTTACTTCGACATGAACCCTGCCAACCTTAATCCGCTGCCAACTAAGCTAGAATCGGCTAAGTTTGTCGAGTATATGGGCGGCGCCGATGCAGCGGTTAAACGCGCGAAGAATGACTACGCACAAGGCGAATACCGCTTTGTGGCAACGGCATTAAACAAGGTGGTAATGGCCGACCCGCAAAATGATGAGGCTCGTCAACTGCTCGCCGATACTTATGAGCAGCTAGGCTATCAATCTGAAGGTGCTGGCTGGAGAAATATCTACCTAACCGGCGCACAAGAGCTCAGAGTGGGTATTCAAGCTGGCGCACCAAAAACTGCATCTGCAGATGTGATTAGCGAGATGGATATGCCGACGCTATTCGACTTCTTAGCGGTTAAAATTGATAGCCAGCTTGCTGCGAAACACGGCTTAGTGAAGATGAATATCATCACCCCAGATACTAAAGATATTCTCTATATCGAGCTAAGCAACGGTAATCTAAGTAACGCAGTGGTCGATAAAGAGCAAAAGGCCGATGCTAACCTTATGGTGAACAAGGCTGATGTGAATCGTATCTTACTAGGGCAAGTTACTCTCAAAGAGTTACTCGCTAACGGAGATGCAAAATTGACTGGTGATAAAGAAGCCTTTAATAAAATCGCCAGCAGTATGGTTGAGTTCAATCCAGACTTTGAAATTGTGCCTAAGCCAGTGAAGTAGGCTGCGCTAAGTATCAATTAAACACAAAACGGGGCGCATTTAGCGCCCCGTTTTAATAAACCTACCGATAATGGCATTAACGAAGACCGTGATTTCTCTGCGTCTGCGCATAAAAACTATAAGCTTGCTAACAAGCTTGGCAGGTTTACCAGCTTAGCTTCGATGCTTGCCTGCTGGCACTTGCCTACACTCACCGCAAAACGATAACTGTCATCCAGATGACCAAGCCAGCAATGCCAATCTTTCGCAGGTTTCATCAATTGTGACTGTGGATCATTTACTGCTTGTTTATCTTCACTCGCTTGTTGCAGCGAAAGACCGATATTCTGCTTACAGAGGACATGCTGAGTATCGAGTCTGGCTTTAGTTGTCGCTGCAATAAGATTAACGCTTTGGCTCACATCAAGCTCGAGTGAGGTTTCAATTGAAGGGGCAAAATCAAAGGCAAACGATTTAAGCGATAGGGCTAAGCCCAATCCCTTAGCTTTAATATAAGACTCTTTAAGCGCCCATAGATCGAAGAAACGCGTCCTTTGTAACTCTTGTGGTAGTGCTAAAAGAGCCGCCTTTTCAGGTTCAGAGAAGTAATTGCTAAGTATAGAATGGATATTAGTACTATCACGACAACGCTCAATATCTACGCCAAACTCAACAGCCTCCATACCATTAATGTTTTCACTTCTTGAATTGGGCAAACAAATACCAACCAATAACCAGTCACCACTGTGACTTAAATTAAAATGGATCCTAGTTTGCTTAAACTGAGCTTGATTTAATCTAGGTTTACCTTTGCCTCCATACTCGAAGCACCATTCATGTGGCAAAATATCGCTATGCTTAGATAATAAGGCAC
The DNA here is from genome assembly GCF_000018285.1 of Shewanella pealeana ATCC 700345. Taxonomy (NCBI): domain Bacteria; kingdom Pseudomonadati; phylum Pseudomonadota; class Gammaproteobacteria; order Alteromonadales; family Shewanellaceae; genus Shewanella; species Shewanella pealeana. Next base: position 3,542,937 of record NC_009901.1, read on the forward strand.
GCAGATAGCCTCTCACCATCAAGCCCTGCTCCTGCGCATCTTGCTTAATATAACGGTTAATTTTCGCCAGCTCGTCGGCAGGTAACCAAGATCTAATCTCTTCACTTGATTCACTATCTAGCGCCGATACCGATAAGGGACAAATGTATAAGGTAATGGAATAACGCTCTAACAAGGGATTCTCAAAAGCAAACTCATGATAAAGACTATTGTTACTTGTTTAGTTAAAAAATAATAGCTATCAAACTCATTGATTTCTATCATCACTAAGCCTATCTCAACTTGCTAAACAGGCCGAAACTAAACATTGCTGAAAATCTTTTACCACAAAAAACACCACGCAAGGCAACAATATCGCAAACACCACCAAGCAAGATTTAGATCACACTTTTTTATTCATCACTGATTTAACTACATAAAATACCGACTTAGCTTACAAGTGTTCACTCAATCTGGTCGTATCAGCAATTAATCAGTCCCAGGTGATTGTATTGCCGCACAGCCTCAGGTAGTCTGCTCTTCCATTAGCCAAAAAACATCGGCTTTATTGCGATAGAGAGTGACCTAAGGTCCAATCCACTAAGAGTGTCATCGCCATAGAGTCCCAACAGATTATTAACGGGTAGCCGCTAAACTGATGGTAAAAACAAGCAGTAAACACTTGAGGGAAGAAAACAACAACCCGAATGAGTGTACGCAACATGAGGCGGAAACAAGGCATAGTAACGCCACAACAACGCCAGAGATGCGCCGATTCATCCAGGAATCGGATCTCAGTGTCAGCCAATTATCTAAGATACTGAATATCAGTGAAGCCACCGTTCGCAAATGGCGTAAACGCGACTCTGTCGAAAACTGTCCAAATACACCTCACCACCTTAATACCACGTTAACCCCCCTACAGGAGTACGTGGTGGTTGGACTGCGTTATCAACTGAAGATGCCGCTAGATACCCTATTAAAAGCCACGCAAAAATTTATTAATCCGAATGTATCCCGTTCTGGCTTAGCAAGGTGCTTAAAGCGCTATGGTGTTTCTAGGGTCAGCGATATTGAAAGTCCCCATGTCCCCATGCATTACTTCAATCAGATCCCCGTCACCCAAGGCAGCGATGTGCAAACCTACACCTTGCACTATGAAACACTCGCGAAAACCTTGGCCTTGCCTAGCAACGACGGCGACAATGTGGTTCAGGTGGTTTCACTCACCATTCCACCGAAATTGACAGATGCAACACCCAGTTCAATTTTGCTCGGAATCGATCCACATAGTGATTGGATCTATCTCGACATCTATCAAGACGGCAATACCCAAGCCACCAACCGTTATATGGCCTACGTGCTTAAGCATGGGCCGTTCCATCTTCGAAAGTTACTCGTGCGTAACTATCACACCTTTTTACAGCGCTTTCCTGGTGCGACGCCAAATCGCCACACCTCTAAAGAAACGCTTATAACAAACAACAAGACGCCTGACACTCAGGCACCCAGCGGAGACTCATAATGAGCCAGACCTCTAAACCTACAAAGTCAGCTAAAGTGACTGAGCAAGCACAAGACTCACAAGCTGATTCACGCTTAAATAAGCGCCTTAAAGACATGCCTATCGCCATCGTTGGCATGGCAAGCATCTTTGCTAACTCTCGTTACTTGAATAAGTTTTGGGACTTAATCAGCGAAAAAATCGATGCCATCACCGAATTGCCATCGACTCACTGGCAACCTGAAGAGTATTACGATGCGAACAAGAGCACCCCAGATAAGAGCTACTGTAAGCGCGGTGGCTTCTTGCCAGATGTTGACTTCAACCCAATGGAGTTTGGCCTGCCGCCAAATATCCTAGAACTAACCGACTCATCACAGCTGCTTTCTCTGATTGTTGCTAAAGAAGTACTAGCCGATGCCAACCTGCCTGAAGGTTACGACAGAGATAAGATTGGTATCACTTTAGGTGTCGGTGGCGGCCAAAAAATTAGCCACAGCCTAACGGCGCGTCTACAGTACCCGGTACTGAAGAAAGTATTCGCGAGCAGCGGCATTAGCGACCAAGACAGTGAAATGTTGATCAAGAAGTTCCAAGATCAATATGTTCACTGGGAAGAAAACTCATTCCCTGGCTCTCTCGGTAACGTAATTGCTGGTCGTATCGCTAACCGTTTCGATTTTGGTGGCATGAACTGTGTGGTCGATGCAGCCTGTGCTGGCTCACTCGCGGCTATGCGCATGGCTCTTACCGAGCTGACCGAAGGTCGCTCAGAGATGATGATCACCGGTGGTGTGTGTACCGACAACTCGCCGTCTATGTACATGAGCTTCTCAAAAACACCAGCCTTTACCACTAACGAAACTATTCAGCCATTTGATATCGATTCAAAAGGCATGATGATTGGTGAAGGGATTGGCATGGTCGCACTTAAGCGCCTTGAAGATGCCGAACGCGATGGCGATCGCATTTACTCAGTCATTAAAGGTGTGGGCGCTTCATCAGATGGTAAGTTTAAATCTATCTACGCCCCTCGCCCAGAAGGCCAAGCAAAAGCATTAAACCGCGCCTATGATGACGCAGGTTTTGCGCCGCACACTCTTGGGCTTATCGAAGCGCACGGCACAGGCACCGCTGCTGGTGACGCCGCTGAGTTTGCCGGCCTTTGCTCAGTATTTCGCGACGAGAACGACACTAAACAACACATCGCACTGGGCTCAGTGAAGTCACAAATTGGCCACACTAAATCAACTGCGGGCACTGCAGGCCTAATCAAGGCTGCATTGGCACTACACCACAAAGTGTTGCCGGCAACAATTAACGTCAGCCAACCAAGCCCGAAGCTTGATATCGAGAACTCACCGTTTTATCTCAATACTGAGACTCGTCCATGGTTGCCTCGCGCCGATGGTACGCCGCGCCGTGCAGGTATTAGCTCATTTGGTTTTGGTGGCACTAACTTCCACTTCGTACTCGAAGAGTACAACAATGAGCACAGCCGCATCGATAGCGAGAAAGCTAAGTATCGTCAGCGTCAAGTTGCCCAAAGCTTCTTAGTCAGTGCTAGCGATAAAGCGACGCTGATAAATGAGCTAAGCACACTGAGTGCTTCTGCTACTCAAGCTGAGTTCATCTTAAAAGATGCCGCAGCAAACTATCCACTGCGTGAACTTAAAGCCAATGCACCACGTATCGGCCTCGTCGCAAATAGTAGCGAAGAGCTAGTCAACCAAATCAAGCAAGCGGTCTCTAAGCTTGAATCGAGTGATGATAGCGCATGGCAGCTTCCAGGCGGCACTAGCTACCGCGCAAATGCTGCAATTGATGTTGCAAACAAAGAGTCGGGTAAAGTTGCCGCGCTGTTTGCAGGCCAAGGCTCGCAGTATCTAAACATGGGCCGCGAGCTGACTTGTTATTACCCAGAGATGCGTCAGCAATTTGTAACTGCCGACAAAGTCTTTGCCGCTAACAACAAGATGCCACTGTCGCAAACACTTTATCCAAAGCCTGTGTTCAATAAAGATGATTTAAAGACACAAGAAGCAACACTGACCAATACCGCTAATGCACAGAGTGCAATCGGCGCTATCTCTATGGGTCAGTATGAGCTATTCACTGCTGCCGGTTTTAATGCCGATATGGTTGCGGGTCATAGCTTTGGTGAGCTGAGCGCATTGTGCGCTGCCGGTGTTATCTCATCTGATGATTACTACAAGCTCGCTTTTGCTCGCGGTGATGCCATGGCGACTAAAGCACCAGCAAAAGATGGTGTTGAAGCCGACGCTGGCGCCATGTACGCGATTATTACCAAGAGTGCAGCAGATCTTGAAGCCGTTGAAGCGACTATCGCTAAATTTGATGGCGTAAAAGTGGCAAACTATAACGCCCCTACTCAATCCGTGATTGCAGGTCCTACCGATTCAACAGGCGAAGCGGCTAAAGCGCTAAGTCAGCTGGGTTACAAGGCGATTAATCTACCAGTATCAGGTGCATTCCACACCGAACTTGTGGGTCACGCCCAAGCACCATTTGCTAAAGCGATTGATGCAGCCAAGTTTACCAAGGCTTGCCGCGCACTTTACTCCAACGCGACTGGCACAGTTTACGATACCAGTGCAACAAAGATTAAAGCTTCGTTTAAGAAACATATGCTGCAATCGGTACGTTTCACTGCGCAGCTTGAAGCCATGTATGACGCTGGCGCTCGAGTATTTGTCGAGTTCGGTCCAAAGAACATTTTACAAAAGTTGGTACAGGGCACTCTGGCAGATAAAGCAAATGAAATTTGCACTATCTCAATCAACCCTAACCCTAAAGGCGATAGCGACTTCCAGCTTAAACAAGCCGCGGTTCAGTTAGCTGTTGCAGGTATCAAGCTTGACAACATCGACCCGTACCAAGCCGATATCGCAGCTCCAGAGAAAAAATCGCCAATGAGCATCTCGCTTAACGCTGCTAACCATATCAGTAAAGCGACACGCGCTAAGATGGCCAAATCATTAGAAACTGGCATCGTCACCTCTAAAGTCGAACATCTGATTGAAGAGAAAATTATCGAGGTCGAGAAAGTTATCGAAGTCGAAAGGATTGTCGAAAAAGTCGTTGAAGTAGAGAAGCTTGTTGAAGTCGCAGTACCAGCCCAAGCTGGTGTAGTACAAGGCAGTTCAATTCAAGCCAGTTCAGTTATAGATTCAGGTATAGAGAGTCAAGTCGTGTCTAAAAACAGTAAGCCAGCAGCTCATAGCGTTAGCGGTGATGCACTAAGCAACTTCTTTGCAGCCCAGCAGCAAGCTGCCCAGCTTCATCAACAGTTCCTAGAGATCCCGCAGCAGTATGGCGAGACCTTTACCACCTTGATGACAGAGCAAACTAAGCTTGCAGGTTCAGGTATTGCGATCCCAGAGAGCCTACAACGCTCGATGGAGCAATTCCACCAGCTACAAGCTCAAACACTACAGAGCCACACTCAATTCCTTGAGATGCAAACAGGTAGCAACATTGCCGCGCTAAACCTGCTAAATGGCAGCCCTGCAACTTATGCTCCTGTAATTGAGAATAAAGTCATTCAAACTGAAGTGGTTCAAAGAGAAGTTGTTGCTCAGCCTGCGATTATTGCAACGCCAGCCACTCCTGTTCAGCCTGCTCCTGTTCAAACTACAGCAGTTCAAACGGCTCCGACTCAAGCACCGCAAGTTAAAACAGCACCAGTTGCTACGACTCCTCAAGTGCAAGCACCGCAAGTTGTTCGCCAAGCTGCGCCAGCTCAAGCCGCTGTTGTACCGACTAATACAAGTCCAGTAGCAGTTATTAGCGCTGAAACAGCCCTGAGCGCGACTCTTTCTTCAGAGAAAGTTCAAGCGACTATGTTAGAAGTGGTTGCCGAGAAGACTGGCTACCCAACTGAGATGCTTGAACTTGAGATGGATATGGAAGCCGATCTAGGCATCGACTCTATCAAGCGTGTAGAAATTCTAGGTACAGTGCAAGACGAGCTACCGGGTCTGCCTGAACTAAGCCCTGAAGATTTAGCCGAGTGTCGCACACTAGGCGAAATCGTTAACTATATGAACTCTAAGCTGACTAATACAAGTGCCGCGGCGGCTCTTAATGTTAGTGCCGCTGAAGGCTCTGCTGTTTCATCTACGCCAGTACATAGCGGTCTTTCTGCAGAGACAGCCCTGAGCGCACAAAAGGTGCAGGCTACTATGATGTCAGTAGTTGCCGAGAAGACAGGCTACCCAACTGAGATGCTTGAGCTTGAGATGGACATGGAAGCCGATCTAGGTATCGACTCGATCAAGCGTGTTGAGATCTTAGGCACGGTTCAAGACGAGCTACCGGGTCTACCTGAGCTAAACCCTGAAGATTTAGCCGAGTGTAGAACACTGGGTGAAATCGTGGCTTATATGGGCAGTAAACTGCCGGCTGAAGGCTCTGCTAATACAAGTGCCGCCGCGGCTCTTAATGTTAGTGCCGCTGAAGGCTCACTATCTGCAACTCAAGTCCAAAGCACTATGATGTCAGTGGTTAGCGAAAAGACAGGTTACCCAACTGAAATGCTTGAACTGAGCATGGATATGGAAGCCGATTTGGGTATCGACTCTATCAAGCGCGTTGAAATTCTAGGTACAGTACAAGACGAGCTACCGGGTCTACCTGAGCTTAACCCTGAAGATTTAGCCGAGTGTCGCACACTAGGCGAAATCGTGGCGTACATGAACTCTAAGCTGACTAATACAAGTGCCGCAGCGGCGCAAGTTCCTCAAGTGAATGCTGCACCAACTACAAACGGCCTTTCTGCTGAAACAGCCTTGAGCGCAACTCTTTCTTCTGAGAAAGTCCAAAGCACCATGATGTCAGTAGTAGCAGAAAAGACGGGGTACCCAACTGAAATGCTTGAACTAAGCATGGATATGGAAGCCGATTTAGGTATCGACTCTATCAAGCGCGTTGAAATTCTAGGTACAGTACAAGACGAGCTTCCAGGTCTACCTGAGCTTAACCCTGAAGATTTAGCCGAGTGCCGCACACTAGGCGAAATCGTGGCTTATATGGGAAGCAAGCTTCCAGCTGAAGGCTCTATGAACTCTCAGCACTCTTCGACTGTTGTTTCTACAACAGAGACGCCAGTAAACGGTCTAAGCGCTGCCAAAGTCCAAAGCACCATGATGTCAGTAGTAGCAGAAAAGACGGGTTACCCAACTGAAATGCTTGAACTGAGCATGGATATGGAAGCCGATTTGGGTATCGACTCTATCAAGCGCGTTGAGATATTGGGTACAGTACAAGATGAGCTTCCAGGCCTGCCTGAGCTAAACCCTGAAGATCTAGCCGAGTGTCGTACACTAGGCGAAATCGTAAGCTATATGAACAGCAAGCTATCAACTGCTGGCGCAACAGTTGCTTCAACTGTTGCAGCTGCAACCGATGCAGTTAAATCAGTAGCAGACACAATAGCATCTACTCTAGAGCTTCCTCCTCATAGCGAGGTAGCGCTAAAAAAGCTTAATGCGGCGGACAAACTACAAGACTGTTTCGCCGCAGACACGACCATTGTGATCAACGATGATGGTCACAATGCAGGTGTGCTAGCCGAGAAACTGACTAAGCAAGGCCTTAAAGTAGCCGTAGTTCGACTACCTGACGGTCAGCCGCAATCTCCGCTTTCAAGTGATGTTGCCAGCTTCCAAGCGACCAGCATCGATGAAACAGGGATAACTGCCATTATCAATCAAGTTGAACAGCAACTTGGGCAAATTGGCGGCTTTATTCACCTGCAACCTGAGGCGAATGAAAGCAATCAAGCCGATGCGGTTAACCTTAACGAACAAGGCTTTACTCACCTAAGCCAAGCGTTCCTATGGGCTAAGCTGCTACAGCCGAAGCTGACAGCATCAAGTGATAAGCGCCGCAGCTTTATCACGGTTAGTCGTATCGATGGTGGCTTTGGTTATCTTAATATCGATGCGCTTAAAGACGCAGAGCTAAATCAGGCAGCGCTAGCAGGCCTAACCAAGACGCTAAGCCATGAGTGGCCAAGTGTTTTCTGTCGAGCGCTCGATATCGCTGTCGATGTTGACGCAACGCATTTTGCCGATGCTATTGCTAGCGAATTATTTGATGCTAACAACCAACTTGCAGAAGTAGGCATAGCAGCAGATAAGCAAGGTAATGTTAGCCGCGTAACCTTAGTTGCCGGTGAAGCAAGTGAGAAACACAGTGCATCAGCACTAAACAGTTCAGATAAAATACTGGTGACCGGGGGCGCAAAAGGAGTGACCTTCGAATGTGCCCTTGCTTTAGCTAAGCGTACACAGTCTCACTTTATTCTTGCAGGTCGTAGTGAGCTACTAGCTATACCTGCATGGGCTGAAAACAAGCAAATTAGCGAGCTTAAACCCGCTGCCATTGCGCATATTATCTCTACAGGTAGCAAGCCAACACCTAAACAAGTTGAAACCTTAGTTTGGACAGTTAAGAGTTCAATCGAGATCAACACAGCGCTAGAAGCATTTAACCAAGTTGGTGCAAGTGCTGAATATGTCAGCATGGATGTGACTGACACTGCAGCTATCACAGCTGCGCTTAATGGTCGCTCAAATGAGATCACCGGCCTTATCCACGGCGCTGGCGTACTTGCTGATAAGCATATTCAAGATAAGACAATTGAAGAGCTAGCTCGCGTTTACGGCACTAAGGTTAACGGCCTTAAAGCTCTGCTTGCCGCGCTCGACTCAAGCAAGGTAAAACTACTTGCTATGTTCTCATCTGCTGCAGGTTTTTACGGCAACACAGGTCAGAGTGACTACGCCATGTCAAACGACATCCTGAACAAGGCCGCGCTGCAGTTCTCTGCACGTAATCCACAAGCAAAAGTGATGAGCTTTAACTGGGGTCCTTGGGATGGCGGTATGGTTACCGATGCGTTGAAGAAGATGTTCACCGACCGTGGCGTATACGTTATCCCACTAAAAGCGGGAGCAGAGCTATTTGCTACTCAGCTATTAGGTGAGACTGGCGTGCAACTGCTAATAGGTACTTCTATGCAAGGCGGTGACTCTACTAAAGCTGACGGCTCTTCTCAGGCTGAAGGCTCTAAAGAGGCTGCTTCTGTAAAAAAGCTTAATGCGGGTGAGGTGTTTAACACATCGCGCCCGCTAGCACCTGTTGCTTTAACGCCTATGACGTTAACAAGAGCCTTAAACCCTAACGCGATGGTCTTTATCCAAGACCACCGCATTAGCGGTAACCCTGTGTTGCCCACTGTATGTGCAATACAGTGGATGCGCGAGGCAGCAAGTAAGATGCTCGGCGCTCAAGTTAAAGTACTCGATTACAAGCTACTGAAAGGGATTATCTTCGACAGCAAAGATGCTCAGGAGATAACCCTTGAATTGACGCCTACTGACAACGGCCAAATGAGCGCATTAATCAGCAGTCAAGGTCGCCCTCAGTACAAGGCTACGCTTGCAGTGTCAAGTGAGAGATTTACCACTAAATCGTTCGATTTAATGGGTGATGCTGTTACATCGGCATCTGAGCTCTACAGCAACGGTACCCTATTCCATGGACCGCGTTTACAGGGCATAAAACAGGTATTTAACTTTGATGATGCCGGTCTACTGGCGCATTGTGAACTACCACAGGTAGATAGCAGTGATTGCGGTGAGTTTGTCGCTACAACGCATATTGGTGGCAGTCAGCCGTTTGCTGAAGATCTACTGCTACAGGCGATGCTGGTCTGGGCAAGACTTAAGTACGGCGCAGCAAGCTTACCTTCTTCTATCGGTGAATTTATCTCAAATAAACCGCTAGCATTTGGTGACAAAGCAATACTTGAGCTTGAGGTCGTGAAAACAAATGCTCGCTCACTTGAGGCGAATGTTACGCTTTACCATGAAAATGGTGAGCTTAGCGCGATGATGAAAGGGGCAAAAGTCACTATCAGCAAGAACCTCAATAGCGCTTTTTTGAATGAAACAGCCTTGAGCGTTGGTGAATCAGCCTTGAGCGATAGCAAGAAAGCCTTGAGCGCTGAAGAAAAAGCCCTGAGCAAGGGAGAGCGTGCTTAATGGTCAACTCGACAACTAACGTTAGTACATCTAGCAATAGCGTCAGTGATCAAGTTATCAAGAGTGAGATGCCTCTGCGCATCGCACTCTTGATGCTTCCTGCATCACTAGACTTAAGCTTAAGTTTAACTGCAAAGTCTCAGGCTCCCTCAGAGATGGCCAAGCAGCTTTCAGTGCTAATGCCAGAGCTGTATAACTCTAAATTGCTAGAAACAACTGAGCTTGTCTCTATCAAGGTAGATGATTTTGAGGCTAATCTAACAGCCACTATCGAATCGATTGAGCAAGGTAAGATAGTGCAAATCTCAACAGCGACAAACTCGCTGTTGATGATGCATGCACTAAAAGCGGCGCAAAATAGGATCCATCCTCATGCGCAACTTGCTGCTATGCAAATACAAACAGGGCAGCTCCAAGCTGGTGCAGCAGCGGTTACTGACGCTTGTATAGCTGATGCTTGTATGGCCGATTCTTGTATGCAGAGCGCATTAAATCAGGCAAAGCGTCAGCCTGCGAGTGTTAGCAAACGCTTCGACCTACCACAGCTAAATAGCACAGAGCAGTTTGATGCCGTGTGTGAGCTCATCAAAGATCTCGCCTCTCGTACCCACCATAGAGATGCAGCATCGATTAGCCCTAAGCAAGCGACGAGTCATTACTGGTTTACCGAGCACCATCAAGCTCGCGTAGTGGCGATCAACCTAACTAACCATGCACCTAGCCGCTCTGAGCTCTGCTCAGACTCTAACAGTTGCATTAGTTTCGTGATCTCCCAAGGCACAGGCTTTATCGCCCCGAAATCGATTATCGGTACTAAGCGATTGCAGCTCATCGTTTGTGCCGATACCCAAGCCCAGCTTATCGCCGAGCTTGGTACACTACAGATAAAACTCAAAGCTCTGACAACAGAGCCAACGCCAAACGGCCCACTATTGACCCTGATGCGCGATAACTTACTTCGCTATGAGGCCACTCGCAGCGCCACCTACGCCATCACATTGCAGGCAAACTCAGTTGAAGCCATGCTTCAAGAGCTCAATGCAATGATTGAAAATGTGCCTAAGGTGCTAAGTGAAAAAGACGAATCGTCACAATATAAGACGCCGGCTGGGAGCTACTTTACAGCTGAGCCATTAGGTTCAAACGCATCTGGCGGCCTAGCGTTTGTCTACCCAGGTGTTGGAACTGTCTATAGCGATATGTTCAGTGAGCTACATGGATATTTTCCGTCACTGTATTCACACCTTGAGCGTGAAGGTGATCTAAAGTCCATGTTCCAAGCGGACGCCATCTATCACCTCGATCCAAGAGTGGCGTCAGCCATGCCACTGGGCGATCTGGCGATTGCCGGTGTGGGTAGCAGTTATCTGCTAACTCAGCTATTGGTGCAAGAGTTCCAGATCACACCTAACTTTGCACTGGGTTATTCCATGGGTGAAGCATCGATGTGGGCAAGTCTAGGTGTATGGAAGAACCCACACGCCTTGATAGAAAAGACTAAGACAGATCCACTGTTTACTCGCGCAATCTCAGGCAAGCTCACGGCAGTTAGGCAAGCGTGGCAACTGGATGACAATGCGCCAGATATTGTCTGGAACAGCTTTGTCGTTCGCTCTCCAGCGGCGCCAATAAAGGCACTTCTACCAGAGTTTCCCCATGCGTACCTTGCGATTGTTCAGGGGGATACCTGTGTGATTGCAGGCTGTGAAACTCAGTGCCGTGGTCTACTCACTCAGTTAGGCAAGCGAGGTATTGCTGCAAACCGCGTCACGGCAATGCATACCACGCCAGCAATGGAAGAGCATAGCAACGTAGCGCAGTTTTATGAGCAGCCGCTTGAAGAGTCATTACCGACCGACATTAAATTTATTAGTGCAGCCTCAGGCAATAGCTCTGTATCGAATAGCCAAGGCACCTTCGACAGCCAAGTTGTCGCAAACTCAATAGCCGATACCTTCTGCAACACCTTAGATTTTACCGCGCTGATCCATAGCGCGCAAAAGCAAGGCGCCAAGTTATTTGTGGAGTTAGGCGCAGACAGACAAAACTGCACTCTTATCGACAAAATAGCCAAACAAGATCGTCAATGTGGCGCCGAGTCAACAGACTATCCGTGCTGCACAGTACCTGTTAATGCCAAAGGTGGAGATGATATCACTACCCTACTCAAGGCATTAGGCCAACTCATTAGTCATCGAGTCCCACTCACCGTGGCGCCACTTATTGATGGCTTAAATCGTGAGATTGCTCAGACCCAACTGCAAGCTGCATCGACCGCACTACAAGTCACGGCAGAGCAGATGACAAACCTAACATTACAAGGAGAAGTCTAATGTCTTCTTCAGACAAGCAACAACAAACAGGTAAGCAGGGCAAGATCGCCATTGTCGGTCTCGCCACTCTCTACCCAGATGCAAAATCGCCACAAGAATTTTGGCAGAACTTACTCGATAAACGCGACTCGCGCACAACACTGACCAACGAAAAGTTAGGCGCGAACAGCAGCGATTACCAAGGCGTTCAAGGCCAGTCAGACCGTTTTTATTGCGATAAAGGCGGCTACATCGAGAACTTCCAATTCGACCCAAGCGGTTACCTACTGCCAAGTGAAAGTCTTTTAGGGTTAGATGACAGCTTCCTTTGGGCGCTAGACACCAGTCGCAAAGCACTCGATGATGCCGGTATTGCCCTTAGCAGTGATTCACTAACTCGAACCGGTATCGTCATGGGGGCGCTTTCGTTCCCAACGACTCGCTCAAATGATCTGTTTCTGCCTATCTATCACAGCGCCGTTGAAAAAGCCTTGCAGGATAAACTAGGAAACCAAGCATTTAAGCTAAACCCAACCAATGCTGGCAGTGAAAGAGCGCGCAGTGAAACTACGCTCGATAGCGCTAACGGAGCAATTGCTCACAACGCCTCTAAGGTTGTGGCTGATGCATTAGGCCTAGGCAGCGTACAGCTTAGCCTAGATGCCGCCTGTGCCAGTTCAGTTTACTCACTTAAACTTGCCTGTGATTACCTAAGCGCTGGCAAAGCAGATGTGATGCTAGCTGGCGCAGTTTCTGGCGCCGATCCCTTCTTTATTAACATGGGCTTCTCAATCTTCCACGCCTACCCAGATCATGGCGTGTCGGTCCCCTTCGATGCTAACAGTAAAGGCCTATTCGCCGGTGAGGGCGCGGGTGTTTTAGTGTTAAAGCGCCTTGAAGATGCCGAACGAGATGGCGATAAAATCTATGCCGTTGTCAGCGGTGTTGGCCTGTCAAACGATGGTAAGGGTCAGTTCGTTCTTAGCCCTAACCCTAAAGGTCAGGTAAAAGCCTTCGAGCGAGCCTATGCTGCCAGTGATATCGAGCCTAAAGATATCGAAGTAATTGAATGTCATGCGACAGGCACACCTCTGGGTGACAAGATTGAGCTGACTTCGATGGAGACCTTCTTTGAGGGTAAGCTTCAAGGCAGTGATGCACCGTTAATTGGCTCGGCTAAGTCTAACCTAGGTCACCTACTGACTGCCGCAGGCATGCCAGGGATCATGAAGATGATCTTCGCCATGAAAGAGGGTTTCTTACCACCGAGTATTAATATCAGCGACGCTATCGCCTCGCCTAACAAGCTCTTTGGTAAACCGACCCTGCCAAATATGGTTCAAGGCTGGCCAGATAAAAGATCAAATAATATTTACGGCGTTAAAACCCGCCATGCTGGTGTATCGGTATTTGGTTTTGGTGGCTGTAATGCGCACCTGTTACTGGAGTCCTACTCAGCTATTCAGGCTGCAGGCGCCCAAGCCGCAGGCGCTGGCTCACAAACTGTAAGCAAGCAAGCTGTGCAAGCAAGCAAACCTGAGTCGATGAAGATCACAGGCCTCGCATCACACTTTGGGCCTCTAAGCAGCATTAATCAGTTAAATGCTGCCATTGTGAGTAATAGCAACGGCTTTATTTCGCTACCTAAGCAGCGCTGGAAGGGACTAGAAAAGCATACTGAACTGCTTGCCGAGTTTGGTCTAAACGCAGCGCCAAAAGGTGGCTATGTCGATAGTTTCGAACTCGACTTTTTGCGCTTTAAGCTGCCGCCAAACGAAGATGATCGCCTGATCTCACAACAGCTGATGTTGATGAAAGTCACCGACGAAGCTATTCGTGATGCCAAGCTAAATCCTGGGCAGAAGGTTGCCGTGTTAGTCGCCATGGAAACTGAACTTGAGCTACACCAGTTCCGCGGCCGCGTTAATCTACATACTCAGCTTCAAGAAAGCCTGTCTGCCATGGGCGTGACCTTAAGCACTGAGGAATATCAAGCCTTAGAAGCTATCACTATGGATAGTGTGCTCGATGCAGCCAAGCTGAATCAATACACCAGCTTTATCGGCAATATCATGGCTTCGCGTATTGCGTCATTATGGGACTTTAATGGTCCAGCGTTTACTATCTCTGCCGCTGAGCAGTCGGTGAGTCGCTGTATCGATGTCGCCCAGAATATGATGGCAAGTGAAGCACTGGATGCAGTGGTGATTGCTGCGGTCGATCTCTCGGGTAGTTTCGAGCAGGTGATCTTGAAAAACAGTGTCGAGCCCGTATCACTCGATGCCACAGCCGCTCAAAACAGCCAAGGCTGGAATGTCGGTGAAGGCGCTGGTGCTATCGTACTAGTACCAAGCGATTCAAGCGCTGCTGATGGCCAAGGCGCTTATGGGCAAATAAGCTCACTTGCCTTTGGCAAGGCGACAGAGGCGAAGCAGGTCACTGATCGCTTGTTGACTCAAGTCGGCGCAGAACATAGCAGCATCAAGCTGGTTGAAACCAGTGTTGCACCGGGTAGCCTCTATTCATCGGTAAACGATATGTTCCCTCACGCCAACAGCACTAGTGCTGAAGAGCGTATCGGCCATAACTTTGCCGCTGCCGGAATGGCGAGTCTTCTTCACGGTCTACTCAACCTTTCTTTGCAAAATCAGCAAGGGCTAGCCCCACTGAGCGCATTGGTCGTCAACACCAACGAAAATCAAATCTCTCAGCTTTTGATTAGCCAAAGTGCAAACCAGCAGCGTGCGCTGTCATCTCGCTTAAGCTGTGAGCTTAAGTCTGATGCTAAGCATCAGTTACTCAAACAGGTAACCCTAGGTGGCCGTGATATCTACCAACATATCATGGATACACCGCTTGCCAGTTTAGCTTCCATTCAGAATAAGCTCGCCCAAGGCACAGCTTCATCTGTTACCAAGCTAAACAAACCGCTCATTACCCGCACTGTTGCACCTGTTAGCCCTACACCAGTATTAGGTAACCCTATGACCAATCAAGCTAAAACAATTACAACTGAAGCGCAGCCGACTAAAACTGCAACTATTGATGTATCTGCAGGCAACTTAAGCGCATTTCAACAAAACCAGCAACTGACTCAAGCGGCCCATCAGGCATTCTTACAGAGTCGCTCAGCGGGTATGAAAGTCGCCGACGCTTTGCTAAAGCAGCAACTAGTCCAAGAAATAGCTCACGCCACAGGGCAAACAGGGACGGAAACTGTCGAGACTATGCCAGCACCGGTTTCCTATGCTAATACCCTAAGCACACCGCTTAAGCCCGATCACGCTAACGTGCCACCTTACACCGCGCCGACGCCAGAGCTTAAGCCTTGCATCTGGAACTACGCCGATTTAGTCGAGTACGCAGAAGGCGATATCGCCAAGGTGTTTGGCTCTGACTACGCGGTTATCGACAGCTATTCACGTCGCGTACGCCTGCCAACCACAGACTACCTATTAGTATCTCGAGTGACTAAGCTCGATGCCACCATGAACGAATTCAAACCATGCTCGATGACCACTGAGTATGATATTCCTGTTGATGCGCCATACCTTGTCGATGGCCAAATTCCATGGGCTGTAGCGGTTGAATCGGGTCAGTGCGACTTGATGCTGATCAGCTACTTAGGCATCGACTTTGAGAACAAGGGCGAGCGAGTATATCGTCTACTCGATTGTACCCTCACTTTCTTAGGTGACCTGCCACGTGGCGGCGACACCCTGCGTTATGACATTAAGATCAACAACTATGCTCGCAACGGCGACACCTTGTTGTTCTTCTTCTCATACGAGTGCTTCGTTGGCGACACCATGGTCCTTAAGATGGATGGCGGCTGTGCAGGCTTCTTTACCGATGAAGAACTTGCCGACGGTAAAGGGGTTATTCGCACCGAAGATGAGATAAAAGCTCGCAACCTTGTGGTTAAGCAACGCTTTAACCCGTTACTGGATTGCCCTAAAACACAATTTAGCTATAGCGACATCCATAAGTTGTTAACGGCTGATATTGAGGGCTGCTTTGGCACAACTCATCAAGCTCTACAGCAACCATCGCTATGTTTCGCGTCAGAAAAATTCTTGATGATTGAACAGGTGAGCAAGGTTGATCGCACTGGCGGCACATGGGGTCTTGGCCTAATCGAAGGTCATAAGCAACTTGAAGCTAATCACTGGTATTTCCCTTGTCACTTTAAGGGCGACCAAGTAATGGCTGGCTCTTTGATGGCTGAAGGCTGTGGTCAGTTGCTGCAGTTCTATATGCTGCACCTAGGCATGCATACTCAAACCAAGAATGGTCGTTTCCAACCACTTGAGAACGCATCACAGCAGGTACGCTGTCGTGGTCAAGTACTGCCACAATCTGGCGAATTAACTTACCGTATGGAAGTGACTGAAATCGGTTTTAGCCCGCGCCCATATGCTAAGGCTAATATTGATATTTTGCTAAATGGCAAAGCCGTGGTGGACTTCCAAAACCTAGGCGTGATGATTAAAGAGGAAGATGAGTGTGCTCGCTACCCACTTTTGACTAACGCGGCTAACACTACAACAACTATAGCTCAAGCGCCTGCGGCTTCTCTTAACAAAAAGGCATATCAACCAGCATCGGTAAATGCGCCGTTAATGGCACAAATCCCAGATCTAACCAAAGAGCCTAACAAGGGCGTTATTCCAATCTCTCACGTTGAAGCGCCAATTACACCGGACTACCCTAACCGAGTGCCTGATACCGTACCGTTTACGCCGTATCACATGTTTGAGTTTGCTACGGGTAACATCGAAAACTGTTTCGGCCCAGAGTTCTCTATCTATCGCGGCATGATCCCACCACGTACACCATGTGGTGACTTACAGGTGACGACCCGTGTTATCGAGGTAAACGGTAAGCGTGGTGAATTCAAGAAGCCATCATCGTGTATTGCTGAATATGAAGTGCCAGCTGACGCTTGGTATTTCGACAAAAACAGCCATGGCGCAGTGATGCCATACTCGATTTTGATGGAGATCTCCCTGCAGCCTAACGGCTTTATCTCGGGTTACATGGGCACGACTTTGGGCTTCCCTGGGCTTGAGCTGTTCTTCCGTAACTTAGACGGTAGTGGTGAGCTACTGCGTGATGTCGACCTTCGTGGTAAAACGATTCGTAACGATTCACGTCTACTATCAACCGTGATGGCTGGTACCAACATTATCCAAAGCTTCAGCTTCGAGCTAAGCGTTGATAATGAGCCTTTCTATCGCGGAACCGCTGTATTTGGTTACTTCAAGGGTGAAGCGCTGAAAGATCAGTTAGGTCTTGATAACGGTAAAGTGACCCAACCTTGGCATGTGGCCAATGGCGTTGCAGCGACCACTAAGGTGAACCTGCTTGATAAGAACTGCCGTCACTTTACAGCGCCGGCTAACCAGCCACACTACCGCCTAGCCGGTGGTCAGCTGAACTTTATCGATAGCGTTGAGATTGTCGATAATGGCGGCACCGAAGGTTTAGGTTATTTGTATGCTGAGCGCACAATCGATCCAAGTGACTGGTTCTTCCAGTTCCACTTCCATCAAGACCCTGTAATGCCAGGCTCACTAGGTGTTGAAGCGATTATTGAAACCATGCAGACTTATGCTATTTCAAAAGACTTAGGCGCTGGGTTTAAAAACCCTAAGTTTGGCCAAATCTTATCCAACATCAAGTGGAAGTATCGCGGTCAGATCAACCCGCTGAACAAGCAGATGTCTATGGATGTCAGCATCACCTCTGTTAAAGATGAAAACGGCAAGAAGGTGATCACAGGTAACGCTAGCCTAAGCAAAGATGGCCTGCGCATATACGAGGTATTCGATATTGCAATTTGCATCGAAGAGGCTTAAAACGAAGTTTTAAGCCTAAGTTAATGACTAAAGAAAAACACTTTAGTCATTAACCTCCTTCGAAGTACAAGAATCAAAGATTAATTAGTGTGAAAGAGACTGATAAACAGCTTCACACTGAACTAAAAGAATAAATTACTAAGGGTCTACACATAATGAATCCTACTACAACCAGCGAAATGCTTTCACCGTGGCCATGGGCTGTGACAGAGTCAAATATTAGCTTTGACGTGCAAGTGATGGAGCAGCAGTTAAAAGACTTTAGCCGTGGCTGCTACGTGGTAAATCACAGCGAAAATGGTGTTGGTATCGCCCAGTCTGCAGCAATCGTATCAGAGCAGGCAGCTAACAACACAGGGCTGCCAGTCAGTGCCTTTGCCCCTGCTCTTGGTACAGAAAGCCTAGGCGACAGTAATTTCCGCCGCGTTCACGGTGTTAAATACGCCTACTACGCGGGCGCAATGGCGAATGGTATTTCATCGGAAGAGCTGGTTATCGCACTGGGTAACGCCGGTATTTTATGTTCATTTGGCGCAGCGGGTCTTATTCCAAGCCGCGTCGAACAGGCGATAAACCGCATCCAAGCAGCGCTGCCAAACGGTCCATACATGTTTAACCTTATCCATAGCCCAAGTGAGCCAGCGCTAGAGCGCGGCAGCGTTGAGCTATTTTTAAAGCATAAGGTTCGCACCGTTGAAGCATCGGCGTTCTTAGGCTTAACGCCACAAATCGTTTATTACCGCGCCGCAGGCCTAAGCCGCGATGCCCAAGGTAAAATCGTTGTCGCTAACAAGGTTATCGCTAAAGTAAGCCGCACTGAAGTAGCTGAAAAATTCATGATGCCTGCACCAGCCAAGATGCTACAAAAACTGGTTGATGACGGTTCAATCACGCCTGAGCAGATGGAGCTTGCGCTACTTGTCCCTATGGCCGACGACATCACTGCAGAAGCCGACTCTGGTGGTCACACAGATAACCGTCCATTGGTCACATTGCTGCCGACTATCTTGGCACTAAAAGATGAGATCCAAGCAAAATTCAATTACCCAACACCAATCCGCGTCGGTTGTGGTGGCGGTGTTGGTACACCCGATGCAGCGCTTGCGACCTTCAACATGGGCGCAGCCTATATTGTGACTGGTTCGGTTAACCAAGCCTGCGTCGAAGCCGGCGCTAGCGATCATACCCGTAAACTGCTAGCGACTACTGAGATGGCCGATGTCACCATGGCGCCAGCGGCTGATATGTTCGAGATGGGCGTTAAGCTACAGGTGGTTAAGCGCGGTACGCTTTTCCCAATGCGAGCTAATAAACTGTACGAGATCTACACCCGTTACGACTCAATCGAAGCGATTCCGGCGGATGAACGCGAAAAGTTAGAGAAGCAAGTATTCCGCTCAAGCCTTGATGAAATCTGGGCGGGCACAGTTGCACACTTTAATGAGCGCGATCCTAAGCAGATTGAGCGCGCCGAGGGTAACCCAAAGCGTAAGATGGCACTTATCTTCCGCTGGTACCTAGGGCTTTCGAGCCGCTGGTCTAATTCTGGCGAAGTAGGCCGTGAGATGGATTACCAAATTTGGGCTGGCCCTGCACTTGGGGCGTTTAACCAATGGGCTAAAGGCAGTTACCTAGATAACTACCAAGACCGTAATGCCGTCGACGTAGCTAAGCACCTAATGTATGGCGCGGCTTACCTAAGCCGAATTAACTCATTAACTGCACAAGGCGTTAAACTACCAGCAAGCCTATTACGCTGGAAGCCGACCCAAAGAATGGCTTAAGGGCAGCCTTGAGCGGCTCGTAGAATGTAGAGAGTCAGCCTTGAGTAGCTTTTATAAAAAGACAAACCAACCTAAAAGCCACTAATCTCCATTAGTGGCTTTTTTATTTTGACACTGAAGCCCCCTTCAGACCCAGCACTGGGCGCCCTTAACCAGTGGGCAAAAGGTAGTTACTTAGATAACTCATTCAGAAAACAAGCAAGCTCGTAATGCGGTCGATGTGGCCAAACACCTGATGTACGGCGCTGCGTACTTAAGCCGTATTAACTCAACCTTTCACAACATAAGGCTCAAGGCGTTAAACTGCCAGCACAGCTACTGCGCTGGAAGCCAACTCAAAGAATGGCTTAATCGCTCACTCTGTTTGCTACACAGAGGACACGAAGAAAACAAAAATCTCAGAGGCTTTTCTTCGTGATCTTCGTGTCCTCTGTGGTCGATTCTTATCTTTCAAAGTCATCAAATTTTGGCAAGCTCTGCATTGGGCGCCTTTAACCAGTGGGCTAAGGGAAGCTACTTAGAAAGTAGCTTTCAGAAAACTATCAAAACCACTAATTTTTATTAGTGGTTTTTTATTGATACGTTTGTACAAAATCAGTTGTCAGATCACGGAAGAATACCCCGTAAGCAACGCATACTACTGAGCATAAAATCTCTTATAAAATAAGCTGACTTCTAGTAAAAATCTGGATAGTCGTCAATTATTAAGCTTTACTAGAGTAATACTCTGTTTTGAAAGGTTTCTAATTATCATCCAGCTAAAATCTCAAACCTTTAATCAGCTGCAACTTAAGATTTCGGTCGCTATTTTTGTCTTGTTTGCCAGCGCCGTATTTGCCTACCGGATCTGGGTACAGGCTCCAGCTATTGAGCGCTCATTATTAAAAGTATCCGAGCAAGAGCTCGTTGCATTAAATTTCGCCTTTGAACAGATGAGCAAGCCACTGCATACCATCAATTACGACTATGCAGTTTGGGATCGAACCTACAGTTATATGAAATCAAACAGTGTTGCGGATAAGCGATATTATGAGCAACACGAATACCCAGATGACACCTTTAAAAGTTTAAAAGTTGATGGCGTATTTATCTTCGATAACCAAAATAATGTCGTTTTTAATAAGGGGTTTCGCCACAATAGCGAGCATGAGAAGCTTCAATTTGATTTGATGAACTTTGCAGAGTCGCCTGAAAATAAGCTCCTCTCACCTCTGAATAAAATAGCCCTACCGCCTCAGGAGCATCCTTTTAGCCACCCCAGTAGTGTGCCGACGAAAAGTGGGCTTATCGCCACAAAATATGGCCCAGCGCTATACAATTCCAGCAGTATTTTACAGTCTGACCGCACCGGGCCAATTATGGGCTACATTGTGTTTATCCGGCTCATTGATGAAGAATTTATGGCAGAGCTATCTAAGTATACTGCTGCTGGCATAGAAATGAGTGTGGTAACAGCTTCTGACGATGTCGCTCAAATTCCCTATTTAGGCGCGGATTTTGAATTAACTAAATTGCATGCGATTTCAGAGCGGCTTGTACGTAATATTGACGGCCAACCATTGATAAAGTTTACCTTATATCACACCGATGCCGAGCCCTCCCCTATATTAGGTAGCGATATCTATATCCTATTGGCAGAAATGTCAGTATTGCTATTATTAGCCTACTACCTCTATTCATACTTCTTAGTGCATCCAGTAAGAAAGCTTGCTGTCGATATTGAAGAGATGGCTAAGAGCCGAGAGATTAAAAAGCTCAAACACCGCTATCCAATAACTGAGTTAGTGAACGTTGCCACTCACTTCAACGCACTTATGGGCACGATTCAAGAACAAACAAAACAGCTCAACGAGCAAGTTTACATAGATAAGCTAACCAATATTCCTAATCGCCGTGGATTTGAGCAAAGGCTAGAAACTTATTGCCAACTGCTCGCTCGGCAACAAATTGGCTTTACCCTGATCATTGCCGACGTGGATCACTTCAAAGAGTATAACGACACCCTTGGTCATTTAGCCGGTGATGAGGCGCTGGTCAAAGTCGCTCAAACCTTGAGTCAGCAATTTTACCGTGCAGACGACATATGCGCGCGTTTCGGTGGAGAAGAGTTTATTATGCTCTACCGTGATATTCCTGACGAGCCGCTGCAACGTAAACTAGACGCCATGCTGCAGAGCTTTGAAGATTTAGCATTCCCCCACCCAAGCTCGAAAACGGCTAAGTATGTCACTGTCAGCCTTGGTGTCTGTAAAGTGTTAGCGGTCGAAGATTTTGAGTTCAAAAGTGACGCTAATATTATTGGCCGTCAAGCCGCATTACTAGCAGATAAAGCCTTATATCAAGCAAAGGCCTGTGGCCGCAATCAATACAAGAAGGTCAGCCTATTAATCGATGAAATAGAAGCATTAGAAAGCAATCACCCGAGCGCTCGACCATAAATGACTTGAACACAAGCTATAACAGCAAAGAGCTATTATTAGGAATAGATCAAATAAAATGTAAGTTTAACAATGTAAACTTGCGCCCCAAATTCAAATTGACCATAGATAAAGAGTAGTAATGAGGCAGAACACAAAAGGGTTTACATTAATTGAGTTGGTGGTTGTCATCATCATTTTAGGCATCCTTGCCATTGTTGCTATTCCCAAATTTATTAACTTACAAAACGATGCCAGAATGTCTGCAATGGCAGGGCAGTTTGGGGCATTTAAAAGTGCCGTAGGCCTTTACCATAGTGGTTGGGCCGCTGACGGAAATAGTGGCGCGATCGATAAGCTTGCTAGCTTTGGTGAGGGTAACGTGTCATCTAGCCCGACGGGGTACCCTTACTCTACATCTGGGGTTGATACTGAAGTCTTTACTGCATGCGAAGAGCTTTGGCATGGGATTACCTCAACAGATTTTACTATCGCACACGTGACCGATGACGACTTAATGACTTCGGATGTCGACATAGCTTACACATACCGTGCCGACCAATGTATCTACCGTGATCTCTACTTTATTCAGCGCGGCGAAACAACAAGGGTAATGAACTATAACTTCAACACAGGTGAAATCACCATCAACGATGCTTTCTATAATTCAGATGGTAGTGTTCAGCCTTAGCAAGCACGAGATAAAGCCCTCCTTAGACAAAGGCGCTTTATCTCGAACATATCAGCTAAATAGTTACTCATAACCCCGCTTCACTTCAGGGGTGATCTCCAGTCGATGAATCGCCTCTCCCGGGAGTAACGGTGTACTTTGCTGTGTCACATAGTCATCGAAACCGGAGCGATAAAAAGCGGATAGCGGATGCCCTGACTGGCCACCCGGTATCGTCATTATGGCATTGACTTCATCACCCGGCTGTACAATAAAGCGCTGGGATGCACCAAACGATGCACCTTGCACTGCGGGCATAAAGCTGTCACCAAAGCCTTCAACTACCGGCATATCCAGCAAGCTACTCAGCGCCGGGATCTGCTTAGAAAACGGATGCTGGATCTTAAGTTGATTCACCTTGCCCCAAGCCAAATCTGCCATGTCATTATTGTCACTGTATTTAGCTAAACTCGCCTCTTTAACGTTTAGGTAAATTTGTAGCAGATAGCCTGACCAGCTGTGCTCATCCTGAGGTAACCAGCTAGGCTCTTGCGCATTAATCAGCTGCCATATTCCCGGCTCTAAATAGCGCTTTATAGCTGAGAGACTGAGCTCACTTTTAGCAAGCTCAGTTTCAATTGGCGCAAAGGTGGTATCGATAACTCGCGTTCTAAAGTGGCGAACTAAGGTATAACCGACAGAATCACTGCAAGCACATGCCTGCCATGATGTTAAGTACTCAATATCTTTAGCAAAACGTTCAGGTTGTTGGCTTAATTGATTAAGCAGTAACTGCTGCCAGTCCATCAAAAAACGCGCTTCATTATCTAGCTGTAACTGATAAAAATCCTCGACCGAGAAACGGTCCGACTCAAACAGTCTGTCTCGGATCTGCATACTGCGAGCCCCAAGGGCATAACCACCATCTCCTAGCAGCTGTTGCTGTTCAACCGATACCACACGAGAGTTTCCGGTCCATAGTCGGTTATTTTCAGGATTGATAACCTGCGGTAATACTGCTTTATCTTGTTGCCAATTTACACTTTGAAAATCTGTTGTTGCCATGGCAACATTACTGGGATTCGTCCTCGATGGATATGCCCCCGCCGGTTTCCAAGCCACACTGCCGTTACTGTCAACTAACAGCATATTTTGCACCGGGATCCCCATTTTCTCGGCAACCTCAATGCCTTGCTCAACATTGCCGATGCTATCTAGCTCAATTAACTGCATATCCACCGCATAATCGCTATGGCCAACCCAAGATAGCGCATACCTTTTATCACCAACCTCTTTGACTGGCCCGAAAGGCGACATCTCGATGGTATAGCTTACCTCTGAATCGGGTAAGGCAATGGTTTCATGTTCAAAATAGATAGGTGTTTGCTCATCAATTGCTATCCAATCTGCGGTATCGATATAAGCATTGGTGAAGCCCCAAGCCACCTTGCCATTACTGCCCACAACAATCGCTGGCGCGCCGGGTAGTGAGACTCCGGTCACCTGTTGCTCAACGCCCTCTTTTTGATAATTCAATTGAGCCCGATACCAGATAATCGGCACGGCAAAAGACAGATGCATATCATCGGATAACATAGCCTTACCGTTAGCGGTTAACTCTCCGGTGACCGCCCAGTTATTACTGCCAATATCGAGTGGCTCAGCAATCTGTTGGAACTTGGCCTGTGCAAGCATGTTATTAGAGAGCGGTGGGATCGGCATTGCTGTTAACGCAAGTTGACTGCCATCCAGCGCCGCTTGATATTGACTCGGCTGAATAAGAAAATCGACCATCTTCTCGCCAAATAGATCTTGAATTTGAGTAAGCGCTAAGTCGCGCTTAATGGTGTTGCCCTGCAGGTCGAGATACATGCTGTAGATCACCAGCAAGCTGTCTGCTGGTACCCAAGGTTTTGGATTTGCCCCTGTTACAATATACTCAAATGAAGAGAGACTCTGAGCAGCAAGCGCATCATTCACCCCTTGAGCGTAGGTGGTGAGCACCTTCAAATGCGTTGCATCTAACTTTGTGACAATAAGCTCTGCACGTTTACGTAACTGATGAAAACGACGACGCTTATCTAAATCTAAAGCTTTTTCACCGAAGATCTCCGCGAGTTCACCGGCGGAGTTGCGGCGCAGCAGATCCATTTGAAAGAATCTGTCCTGTCCATGAGCATAACCTAGACCATAGGCCGCATCCTGTCGGTCACTAGCGTGAATAATTGCAGTACCTAGCCTATCTCGCGCTAGGCTCACTGGCTGCTTAATATTTTCGCTGATTACATCGGTATCGAGCTTGGGTAAACTCAAAGACAAAGTTAGGTACAAACCACCAGCAACGGCCGCTGCAACTGACGAGGTTCCAATGAGTGCTATTTTTATTGTTTTATGCATCGCTTCTGCTGTCCCTGCGCTAAATATATCTAATGCATCATAAACTGGGTTACAAAATTGTTAAACAGTCATTTGAATTTTATCTTTATTTCAAACAAATACAGCTCATCGTGCTGGCTATAGCCTCAATCCTAGCGAGCAACACTTTTCGATAGCTTCAAAAATTGATCCCTGTCTTCCCCCCCAATTTAGAGCGATTTATGGCAAAATAGCGGCAAGCAAATCTAGGAGTCATATGGCTAAACCCAATAAGAAAGGGCCGACACAAACGGTGGAGATCTTCTGCGCTAAATGTAAAGCCCAGTTATTTAAGTACCGAAAAGGTGGCAAGGGCTCGCTGGTTAAATGCTTTAAAGAGCGCATCGTCGATGACTACACCCAAATCCCCTGCCAATGCCCAAGCTGCGAGCAAGTCTTCGCACGCGATACCCTGATCCGCGGCGCGCCAGCGTTTAAGATGATAGGTGGTAAGGTCACAATGAAGTAGCCAGCCTTGGAATGAAGGCTGGTTACATTTTTCTTTGTGCTGTTGGCACATGTAAGGCTGAGCCTGACTAACATCATCAAGTTAGACTTCGTCTAACAATTAACGTCGTGGCGCTTCGCCCCTTTCTGTTGTTAAGAGTCGAGCCAAGAGGGAAAGCGCTTGTCCCCGCTCTTGATTTCATAAGAGTAAACCCTCAGCGCCCCTGACGAAGTTGTCACCCTCACGCTTATGGATAAATCACTAACGCTTCCGATGGGGAATTGGTGTTACCTGCGAGTTTCGTAACTTAGTTTTGCCCCTTTCCTCGTTAGTACAATTACTCTGTCATTTCTTAGTTCGCATAGTTATCCATAGTAAAGATAATGCGAACTCACAAATTCAGACCCTCGACAATACTTCCCGTTTGGCAATGCAGACATTACAAGGCTAGTTTGATTTTTTCACCTACAAATTAGAAATAATGCTTTTACAGCAATTAGTTGCAGATGATATCCTTACCTAAATGGTCAAGCAGACTAGAACATTATCGTGCCGCTATTGAATAAGACGTTATGTTTCAAATATGGAGCAATAAATGTACAAAGAGAAATTAGGAATTCCAGATGAGCATGAGTTTATTCAGACAAACTCAAAGAATGAGGCTCGAAAAGGTCGTGATACAGACATCTATAGCTACGATGAAAAAGATTCATCTGGAAAACTAGTTGGAAGTTATGTAATCCGCGACAGTATGAGTATTTACCCGCCACAAAGCACAATAGTTTCATTTGAAAAATTTGATTCTGATGGCAATAAAATTGATTCAGGCAGAATATAAACATAAGTACATAAGATACATTTATTTGATGATTGTTATATTTAACAAGGCTAATATATGAAAATGCAATGGAACAAACTACTTTCTAGTAAACGATTAGGTTCGTCAGAATGTCTAGGTGATGGAATTAGAACTGAATATTATAGAGATTATGATCGCATTGTTTTCTCTGCTTCATTTAGAAGATTAGCTAGAAAGACTCAAGTTCATCCTTTGTCATTTAATGACCATATTCATAATCGATTAACTCATTCAATTGAAGTTAGTAGTGTTGGTCGAAGTTTAGGTTTAGCTGTTGGTTTAGCGATTAAAGATAAGTTACCTACTGATATAACTGCCGTTGATTTCGCCTCTATAATTCAAGCAGCTTGCGTCGCACATGATATTGGAAATCCGCCATTTGGTCATGCTGGTGAATATGCAATTCGACAATGGTTTACTGAAAATGAAAATTTATTGAATAGTACATTAACCATTGCGGAACAAAATGATTTAAAGTATTTCGAGGGTAATGCTCAAGGGTTAAGAATTGTTACTCAATTGGAAGGTCATTATAAAGACGGTGGTTTGCGATTAACTTATGCAACCCTTGGAGCTCTAATTAAATATCCTTGGAAATCTGATAATAAATTAGCGTCAGAAAAGGAGAAGTTTAATGTATTCCAATCTGAAGTTGATATTTATTCAAAAATTTCTGAAGAACTTGGACTAATTAAGCTAGATGATGAGCGTTATTCAAGACATCCTCTAGCTTACTTAATGGAAGCAGCTGATGATATTTGCTACAAAATCTTAGACATAGAAGATGCTTTAGAACTTGACTTATTAAGAATTGAAGATGTGATCCCTATATTTAAAAAGCTATCTAATGCTGCTGAATTTAATGAAATTAATGATATTGGTTCTGAATTTTCATCAAGAAAACGTATTGTAGCTTATAGAGCTAAGGTTATTGATAATTTGATAAGAGAAGTTGTAGCGATCTTTGAACATAATTATAACGATATAATGGAAGGTAAGTTTGAAGGTGATTTGATATCTAAAGTTACAGGTGATTGCCAGGTTGGTATTCAAGAGATAAAAGAAATGACCACTGATAAAATATTTTCTTATAGAAGAAAAATTGAACTAGAAGTCGGTTCTTATTCTTCAATTGAAAGCATATTAAGTGCGTTCATAACGGCAATTAATCAAAAAATCGACAATATAGCTACATTTAAATCAAAGAGAATACTTGATTTAATGCAAGATGACCTTCCTAGTGGCGAGTCGACTACTCCTTATGAATATTATATGGCTATAACCGATTTTGTTTCAGGAATGACTGATAACTATGCAACATTCATTGCAAAACAAATTAATGGCAATGCTAAGTAATTCTTAATTGAAAACCCACTCCTTACTTATGTTAGGAGGTTTCAAGATACTTTTTGCTTATCTAAATTAACCTAGTTAGACTAAATATTCTAACTAGGTTCTGTCCAGTTCTGTGTTTCAACCTCTTTTCTTAAATTAGATAAACAGTAGTATCAATATCTCCTTCACTTTGCTTAGTAATTATCTTCACAGTTCTAGATTACTGCTAAATTGATGGGACTTGTAATTTATCAGTTAGTTATAAGGTTTTTAACGAATGAAAAATGTGGTTAATGACGATAAGATCGGAGACTTTCGAGATTTAGTGAATTCTAACTCAAGTTTTGTTTATCACACTTACAAAGATAAAAATGGAAAAAATCTCTTCCACCTAGTCTGCTCTTGTATGGACTGCGGTGTTTTTCAAGGTAGTTGGCACTCTTTACTTAAATTTTAAGCTGCATTTCTTGTTTCAGTTTCAGACTCTTTTTCTGGGTTCAACACTACCTCACCGATAACGTCACAGTTCCTTATACCGTTTGGCCAGCGTTTAGGGTTTCTTGATCTTGCTTCTTCTAGTACCTCCTTACGCTTAGATAAAATCGCTTTATCTTGCATCGCATGTCGCTCACTCGGTGATACAAAATTGAGCTTACTGTGCTTATGTTTGGTATTGTACCAAGTCACGAACGTTTCTACCCATTCCCGTGCCTCGGTGATGTTTTTAAAGCCAGAGCTAGGCCATTCTGGCCGATACTTTAAGGTTCTGAATAATGCTTCGGAGTAAGCGCGCAATGTCAGGGTAGATGCCCGCTATAGTGCGAAGAGTTATATTGATCACGAAAGAGCATGGGGCAATCTCTTTCCAACTCTCATTGCCTTTTGGCCACAGCGTATAAACCACTTCCGCTGTTTCTCACGTGACGCACCTTACGCGGATTCACTTATGTTCATCATACTGACTACCTAGCACTCACCCGATTTGTGGTTATCAGGAGGATCGTTCTCTCACGATTCAGCTCCCGCTCAGTTATGGTACTGAACTTCGTTACATTGTCAGACTCGCTACTTTATTCAGAGTCCTAGGGTCATCTGGTGATACAGATGGTTCACTCAAAAGCGGTGAACAGCGCTTCATACGACCTCACGTCGCACGCCCCATTGTGAGCTACAGGCGATAAGTTGCACCGTTGAGTAACAAGCCAGTTGACCTACTTTTACTAATCGATAAATGTCAGTTACTGATTACGTTCGTTAAGGCATCAATATCAATGCTCACTTCTCAATTCCCTATGCTCGTTTGTTCAGCATGACTCTGGTAGAGTGCTTATTAATCAATTAGCTGAGGTTCCCAGAATGAATTCATACTTGGTTTCGGATAAGCCTATTATTTATACCGACATGAACGTATTTAGATATTTGGCTTGCGGAGACATTTCTATTGCGGAACCAGAACGATTCAAGTGGGTTTACTCACATGTTCACCTTGACGAAATTTATAGGAATGGAAACCAAGATGCTCTCGAAGGAATGAAATTACTGAAAGCCATTGAGATTTCAGATGTTCTGAATCAAGACTTTCAATCTGAAGGTAATATTGTAATACGAGATTTCATAGATCCTTATTTAAGGTATGAGCAACACTTAGAAGCAATTGCTGGGTATGAGGGAACTTCAGATCATATGATCGAACACCTTATACGTTCTTTTGGAGCTGACAACTTTAACGAATTAAGTGAAACACCAGAGCAAATGCGAAATGAGATAGAAAGAATAACTAGTATTATTCCTGACGATAGGCGTGAAAATTTAATCAATAAAGCGTCAGCGGTGTCGAATGATATGAATGACACTATTGAAAAACACCTAAAAAATAGGATGCCGATTGATAAAACAAGAAGCGCTTTGGGGATTACAAGTGAAAATCGGAAAGGTATTGAGAAGTCTAAATCCGCAATAGATGACATTTGGGATTTAATTTCACCTTCAATACAAAATATCACAAAAAATCAATTCTTTGGCTTTGAGCCAATTCAAGGTATTGAGGGAGTTCAGCATACTCAGCACGGTGCAATATCTGGAGCATATATTGTACTTAATATGATAGGCATAAGCCCTGATAAAGGCTTAGCGAAAAGAGACAAAATCAAAAATGTAATGTCCGATGGGCAGCACGCTGGAATGGCTTCTTATTGTAACGCCTTAGTTTCTGCAGACAGAGGAATAATTAATAAATCATCGTGCATATATTCATACTTGAATAATATAACCAATGCTTTGCATTTTGAATTCCAAAAAGGGTTTCAGCTTAGTCTTGGTGTAAGTGAAACATAACAAGTAGCTGCAACGGACTTGCCATACTTTCCCTAATGCCAATCGTCGTTTTCAGAGCTTAAGCTCTAAAACGTTTCTGTCCACTTTCGAGTCAGCGAGATCTTCGCTGACTTACGCACGCCCTGAAATCACTTAGAGTAAAAGCTCATTCACATTCAGTTAGTGCGATTTTTCCTTATCACAAATTATTCGAAGGGGCACTCAAATGTCGAGCGTATTGACCTTAGCTGTGTAACGCCCCAACACAATACTGTTTTTATATCCAGTAGCATTGTTCAGTGTCCCATAATAAGCAAATTATGGACATTTGTCGTTTTTTACGCACAACGTATTTCTATTTCTAGATAAAACACCTTAAAATTTTATAGTTGACACAGTTCCCCGTCCTTGAACCTGGATTATAGGAAGTCCAACTAGTACACATTTTGTCAGCTAAGAACAACTGTTATATGGCAATGCAGCTCACGTTAAGTGGCAGGGTGGGATTATACTTTGTTAATTCCCCTAATATTTATCCTTTCTGTTCATTTTTCGACCCAAAAAGAGAGTATTGGTTTATATAAACAACCCGTAATCGAATAAAAAACGTTCAACCAAATAGGGTTGTTAATTAATTTTACAATGCATAATCCGGCCACTGCGTTAAGTGGGGATAATAATTAGAATAGGAATTTATACTAATGTATGAAGTTTATTGCATCAGTGCTGGGCAGTTGGATGTTAAGAAAGATGCAAATGTTATAAATAAAAAGAATAATTACTTGAACTATGGCTTACTGTCTTTGACATCAATTATTAATGAGTTTGGTCTAACTCCAATTCAGTTACATGGGCATTTTTCTGCGCCAAGGGCTTTTGCTGAATATTGTGTGCAGTTAGGTATTACTAAGACGAAGTTTCCTGTATTTATTTCTATACCTAGCTTTTATGCAATAAGTTGGGTTAACGATTTTACTAAGATACTTAAATATGAATTAAAAATAAAAGAAATTATAATTGGTGGACGCTGGGTAATAGATGGCGAAATTGCACAGTTAACTCAGTTATTGCCATATGCAGACAAAATAGTCGATGGCTTAGGTGAAAATCAGATAGCCACACTTCTCAACATAAAAGCAGATAGAGTTTCGGGTTATGTACCTTTAAATTACAACCTGGTTGATAAAAGAGAATTTTATCAACCAGGTATAGAAGTTTCTCGTGGATGTGGAATGAAATGTGATTTTTGTCAAGAACGTGATGAGAAGCTACAACCATTAAAATCTGCATTAGCTCTTACATCTGAAGCAAGCCATATTTTATTGGAAGATGACTTAAACCCTATGTCGCCGTACTTTGAGGCATCAATATTTAAACCTTCATCACAGTGGCTAGAAGAGTTAACTGAGCAGAGAGAGTTACATTCACAAACCTATTCTTGGCGAGCAGAGTCGAGAGCTGATAATTTCACATCTAAGGATATCTCAGCACTAGCTAAGGCTGGTATGAAAGTTTTAGATCTTGGTTTGGAAAGCGCGAGCCCGAAACAAATAAAAAATATGGGCAAAGCTAAAGATCCTGAAAAGTATCTAACGCGAGCTTCAAGGCTTCTAGAGGACGCTCATGAAGTAGGAATTGATGTTAAAGTTAATGTCTTACTTTATGCAGGTGAAACTAGTAAGACAATAGATGAAACATATAAATGGTTAGACCAACATAGAGATTACATTAAAGGTGTTTCTGTAGGCCCTGTATTAGCTTTTGGTTGGGATAATAGAAAATCAAACTTTATTAAAACCTTAGAATCGTGTGGGGCTAGTGTATGTCAAGATAGTTCGTTTACTGGAGTAACTGGTTTTAATTTAAGTGATGCAATTAATTATGAAAATTCATTACAAATTTCAAAGGAACTATCTAGAGATTTTATGACTGCAAATGATTATTTCTATCTGAAATCATTCTCATATTACTCTCGTGACTATAAATATCAGGATTTTTTAGATGATATTCAAAGGGAAAAAGGTAGTTATTCATTTGATGTGAAGTACTGAGGGGATCCCTCTGTACT
Organism: Shewanella pealeana ATCC 700345; assembly: GCF_000018285.1. Classification (NCBI taxonomy): domain Bacteria; kingdom Pseudomonadati; phylum Pseudomonadota; class Gammaproteobacteria; order Alteromonadales; family Shewanellaceae; genus Shewanella; species Shewanella pealeana. The sequence goes on from NC_009901.1 coordinate 3,574,974, forward strand.
TAGTGTTTGCTGTATTCCAGGCGTTTTCGAACTGCGCCATGGGTCTTTGCTTGTGATGTAGCGTTAGGGTAACTTTATCTGAACAACATACATTTACTAATCCCACGACCTACCTTTAGAGCATTTGCACTAACTGATAATTGTCCAAAAACTAGTTTGTAGCATCTAAGAGAGCTAAATAGGAAATGAATATTCAGATGTCGGTACGGCTGTGGGCTTCGGTTTCAGGGACGAAACCGCAGAGCGGCCAAGGACGGCTTTATAGCGTCCCACTGAAGTAACGACATCTGAGGTTACTGCGAACAGTAGCTTTTCTTCGTGTAGCGTAGCGCTCCGTGTCCTTCGTGGTGAATGGCTTTTGTCTAAAAATCAGCCAACTCTTTAGTCATAACTCTACATGCCAAAGGTTATGTTGTTCTAACTACTTTTAGAAACGGCTTAGACCTTCGAAAACAAGGATCTTTGCTGCGATAGCAAGCAACATCAATAAAGCGCATTAGGCTACATGCTGTTATAATGGCAAACAGCAACACAGTTATCAGCGTCTGTCCAAAAGACTAGCCACCCATTCTTAATCAATTACATACTTACCTATTCCTGCTACTCACAGTTCTGCGTCGAGAATGAAGCAGTCAGTTTCTCTTAAAGCGTGATATGTCGGTACACAATGCGCTAACCTAATGTATTAAGCTAAGATTTGACGAATTTGAGACAAAGAGAAACAGCTCTGAGGATGAGCCTAAGAATTGATCAAGAAGGTTGTTTGGGGTATTTGGATTGCTTAGCTTACCAAAAGGTACTGACAACTATTGGCAAAGTGCCGTCGTCGCTTTTCTAAATGCTCACAATAGTCAGTTAACTCCTGAAGAGAACCAACAGGCCCATGGAACAACTTGCCAAAATCAGAAGTGATTTTAATCCAGTTATCAGTTGCAATATTAAGCCTATTCAGGATGTTCTCTACTTTGGCACAAAGCGCGCCACGTTTATCATCACGAATGATGCGACCCGTTTCATCTACCAGCATTAAATAATCTTGCAGTAAGAAATTAATTCCTTTTGGCTGATGCTTTCTTTCATTGCCAATAAAAGGTAGTAATTTAGCAGGCTGATTTCCTTTAAGTGCCGCATTTACCCTTAATTGCAAACTGGTGTAATCTGACTTTTCGGGCGTTTTAGCCATCTTGGCACGAATGGGGTTGAGCTCTACATAAGCCATGCAAGCAAGTACAGCCGCTTCATCAAGTAATGCTTGGCTCTTGAAGCGCCCCTCCCAGAAGTGGCCTGTACAGTTATCTTCATAGTTAGCTTGTCGTGCGATAGGTTCATTCAGACAACGCATAAACCAGCTAATGTCACACAAGCGCGAACGATAGGTCGCTATTAGCCGCTTTAGTAATGCAACCATACACTCATCTATCACTTCACCTTTAGCAAACTTTTGTGTTAAATCAGTCCCTTTAAACAACTTTTGCCATTGCTCAACGACCTCCCTATCTGACCAGCTATTGACCGTATCAAGGTCGATATAAAGCACCACATGCAAATGGTTACTCATCACAGAATATGCAGCAACATCAATGGCAAAGACCTCTGTTAACTTGAGAATTTGCGCTTCAACCCAGCCGCGGCGATGGTCATAATTCTTACCTGTAAACTTATCATCACCGCATAAGAAAGCGCGCCTAACCACACGGCTACAACAATGATAATAAGGCGTGTCTTCAAGACTGATTTGTGTACTTCTGGCACGGGGCATAACAACCTCCTACTTCAGCAATAATTAAAGCTTAGTTAGAGGCCGGTAAACATGCCATTATGTATGGGTGTCTAGGGTTGCTATTTTTTGCCATTATGTATGGGTGTCTAGGGTTGCTATTTTTAATATCAGAAATAACAACTACTTATCAGGCAGTTAGGTTTCAGCTTTAATCTAACAAGAGACCCGATAAATGTTCTGCATTACTTTGCGGGGATGGTAAATTCAAACTTTGTTAATACCAGTAAGATTAACTGCTTTACATCAATGAGTTACGTTGCTAGTTTTGATGTAGACTAATAAAATGCAGAGATTTATCCGAGACGCTGGATAATAAGCTGTTAGCAATATTGCAGGAGGCATAGTTGGGTAGATATCAATTTAAAAAGCATTATTATATTAGTCCCTTAAGTGAACCTCTATTATGTCTTCTTTTATGTATTCCATTTTGGTTTTTTAGAGAAAGCGTTCCTGATAATCTCTGGGGAAAAGCTATTTTTCTTATAGGAGGTATACCGTTCCTATTAATTTGGCTAGTGGAACGTATTTATAAGGTAATTAAACACCCAAAATTATTTATATTTGATTTAACTTCAAACAGTTTAATTATTGATGATGCTGCTTACTCCTTTGATGACTTAAAGTTTTTTTACATATCAGAAAAAGATGATGCTTTTAAGATGGAGTTTGAGTTTCCTAGCCCTAAACAATTTGAAGCTGGATATAACCTTAAAACACTTGGCATGTATAAACTTGACTCATCACTACAGGAGTTTAATGATTCAATACAAAACATGAAGCATATAAAAACGTTCTCATCGGATTAAACATATTGCTAATAAGGCAATTAAACGGAAAATTTACAGTTGGCTATTTTTCGTTACTCAAACATTTTTGCCAACAGTAATTTTCCGCTTATTGCGGTGTTATGTGAAGTGAAGGATTCGAGATTGAGAAAAATATTAGTTTTTGGAAACTCCGGAGCAGGCAAGTCTACGCTCTCAAAAAGATTAAGTGCTGATGGTAATCTAGCTCATCTTGATCTCGATACATTGGCATTTAAAAAAGAGTCTCCAACAGAAAGAAGAGATATTCAGGAATCTCTCAAAGAAGTTAATGCATTCCTTGAAAAGAATGATAGTTGGGTTATTGAAGGAGGATATGCTGATATTTTCGAGCAAATCCTTAGTCATGCAAATGAAATGATTTATCTCGACTTATCAGCAGAAAGTTGCCAAGAGAATGCACGTAACAGAGAATGGGAGCCTCATAAATATGAATCAAAAGAAGCTCAAGATAAAAATCTGGATATGCTTATCAATTGGATTTTAGATTACTATTCAAGAGAAGATGCTTTTTCAGAGTTAGCTCATAATAATCTTTTTGATCAGTTCTCTGGCAATAAAAAAAGGTTCACAAGTAATCAGGCAATCACATAGCAAGCGCCAGCAATCTGACCTCCGGCAGTTGAGGCGGGCGTTATGCGTAAAGGAAGTCATGAGAATCATTCAGGAAATTAAAGAGTCATGGGGCTGGGTCGGGATTGACCCTATCGAGATCGTAGGACAAAACGATTTCGGAAATCTTATGATTGAGGATTCAAAGGGTCAGTACTGGCGGCTATGCCCAGAAGACGTCTACTGTGAAGTTGTTGCCAAGAATAGAGAAGATCTTGATCGCTTATCCACAGATCAAGAGTTCTTGGAAGATTGGTACATGCAAGCGTTGGTAGAGCAAGCTAACCAACATCTTGGTCCGCTTAGCGAGGGAGATAAATATTGTCTCGTTACACCCGGTGCTCTCGGTGGCGAGTATGCTATCTCTAATATTAAAACGGCACCACTAATTGAGCTTGTGCGTTTCTCTGGTGATTTGGCCAACCAAATCAAAGACCTCCCCGACGGCGCTCAAATTCAACTAAAGGTTGTAGATTGATCACGAAAAAAATAGGACAGTCATATCTTTCTGCCTTTCCTCCTTTACTAGGCTTTTAGTTACCTTATTTGTACTGCGATATTAAGGGGAGAGCTCATGACCTCCGCTAGAAGAACTCTCATCGATGCTGAAACAACACCCTTCTACCACATCGTAAGTACCTGTGTAAGAAGGAAAATCTAGGACAGGCATAACTCTTTAAAAGCTCGAATCTCACCACGAAGCGCTTCGCTTTCACGGAGGTCACGGAGAAGATCGTAGAGCAAAAGATCAAAATGTTTGATGCCGAGCCTTTTACTGTTGCTTTGTTCTAGCCGTTGCTTTTCTTCGTGTAGCGTAGCGCTCCGTGTTCCAATAACATCCTTGTTTAACAGCCAGTTCGCTATCCCTAGCTCTCGCTTATTAGCGCATGGTTTAACCATATTCGCCGTGGTGAATGGATTTTGTCCAAAAATGAGCAGGGGCTTTAGTCATAACTCAAAATTTCAAAGATTGTGCTGTTCTAACCTCGTGTAGATACGGCCGTGACCGTCCATGACATGGATGTCATAGCCGAGCTTCCAGAGATGGACTTGTTGCGTGTCACGGAAGTGTCTGCACATATGCCGGCCGCAGGCCATTGGAACCACTTTTGTTGGATGCCACTCTTAGCCTAAAAATATATCGAGCTTATATGGGCTTTGATATAAAACGAAGTTTGATTGATTTGCCTTTTAGATGTGGCTGAGCTGCTAGCTCCAACAAACTTTTGTCCATAAAAGAGTTATTAATCTTTCCCATAACACTATTTTTAGCTTCTCCAGAGAACCGATAACATCAATAAAGCGCACGAGGCTACATGCTGTTATAATGGCAAACAGCAACACAGTTATCAGCGCCAATCTGCGCAAAATCGATAGCTGCAATAGATAAATCAGACACATTATCGAGACTCGCATGCCGTTTTCTAAGCTTGGATTAAGCACACCTATCGTTAAAGCCGTTACCGAGCAAGGCTACACTAGCCCTACTCCTATTCAAGCTAAGACCATTCCCGTTATATTAAGTCAACGCAACTTGATTGCCGCTGCGCAAACCGGTACGGGTAAAACCGCCAGTTTTGTACTACCAATTCTAGAGATGCTGAGTAAGAGCGAGACCCAGCGTAAGAAGCGCATTCGCGCCTTAATACTTACGCCAACTCGTGAGCTCGCGGTGCAGGTTGAAGACAACATCAGTCAATACGGCAAGCATTTAGATCTGACGTCAATGGCCATGTATGGCGGCGTCGACTCTAAGCCTCAGCGTGAGCGCTTAATCCAAGGTGTCGACATCTTAGTCGCGACGCCGGGGCGTTTACTCGACATGTATACCCAGCGCGCAATTCATTTCGATGAGCTAGAATTTCTAGTACTCGATGAAGCCGATAGAATGCTGGATATGGGCTTTATTGAAGACATCAATAAGATCATCGAAAAGCTGCCAGTCGATAGACAGAGCCTGCTTTTCTCGGCGACCTTATCACGCCAAGTAAAAGAGCTGGCAAGAGCGACCATCACTCGTCCAATCGAGATTTCGGTCACCCATAACACTGATAACAAGCCTAAGATTGAGCAGTGGTTAGTTACCGTAGATAAAGACAAGAAGTCAGCCTTATTAAGCCACTTAATTCAAGAGAATAACTGGCAACAGGCGCTTATTTTTATTGAGACTAAGCAAGGCGCAGCCAAGCTGGTGAGCCAGCTTGAAAAACGTGGCATTACGGCTGAATGTATCCATGGAGGCCGTAGCCAAGAGATCCGTGAGCAAATTCTGGCAGACTTTAAGTCCGGTAAAATTGGCTTATTGATTGCTACAGGTATTGCCGCCCGAGGTTTGGATATCGATGAGTTGCCTTTAGTGATTAACTACGACTTGCCATATCCTGCAGATGAATATATTCACCGTATCGGCCGTACTGGTCGTGCAGGTGCTAACGGTGAAGCGGTAGCGCTGGTATCTAAAGATGACTTTAAAAACCTGTGTATGATTGAGACCCGTTTAGGCCATTTGATTGAACGCAGAGAAATTGAAGGCTTTGCGCCACGTAAAGAAGTGCCAATCTCAATTCTGAATTTTAAGCCAAAGAGCAAACAAATTACTGGCGCCGATAGCAAGCCAACAAGTGATAAAAAGCCTGCGAGAGACACTCGCCGCACATCAGCGCACGAGACTAAAGTTCATGGAGCTAAAGTTCATGGAGCTAAGACTCACAAGGTGAAAGTTGATAGAGCTAATACTGATACAACTAAAGCAGGTAATGCTAGCAGTGATAGTTTACCGCAAGATCCTTGGGCATTTTCAAAGTCAAAGTTAACCAAATAGCCCAACATTAACTTTCACTTTCGACCTGACAGCATTTAACTAATTGCTATTAGCTAATGGCTCTTAACTAATAGCTAAGTGCTAAAAGCTTTGGCTGTCAGGTCGATAAGTCTTTATCTGCCAGCCCTCAAATCCCCACTACCTACCGCCAAAATTAAAAATATGATAATTGTTTTCAATCAAACAATTAAGCACCACATCCTTAGATTAATTCGTTTATACTAAACTAAATAAACTTAAGGATAAGTATGTTTGCATTCATCGAAAAACTCTCCCATACGCAGCGTAAATATGCGCTTATTCTAGGATCTGTTAGCTTAATTTTAGCCGCAGTCTTGCTATGGAGTTTAAGCGATTCTCAGCAACCTAAGCTCGCAAATGGCGCCATTATCGTACTGCCTATCAAGCAACAAACCGATAGTTATAGCACTGATTGGCAAGCCTATGCCCACATGGAAAAAGTAATTAACCAACTCGGCACGTCGACGAATTACCCCGTTCTATTGGTTGAAGATGTGATTACTATGCTGTCTCAAGCATCGAGCTTTATTGATGATGGACAAGCTATCGACCTTAACCGCTTATTTAATGTGTCAGGTGCTGCTTTAGTTGTTGAGTCATCTATCTCGACGAATTCAACTAACTCGAGTAACTCAACTAACTCAACTGCGCCTCAACTTCAGCTCAGCTATCGCTTACTCAACACTGAAAAAATTAAACAGGGAGTGATTAAGGCCGACTCAGTTGACGCTTTGCTGTCGGCTCTTGTCGAGACCGTTAAGCAATTTATTGATGTTCCCTACACCCAAACAGCCAACCGAGACTGGTTTAGCGACCCGCTCCTTATTGAAGCGCTAAGGCAAATTCAATATCGTGACATAGAACAAGCTAAATCCAGTCTGCAGCAGCTATTAACTAATGACTCTACAAACCTGATAGCCACTAGATTATTAGCACAGCTGCATATCGATGCGCAGCAGTTGACTGCGGCAGAGCACCTCCTCAACAGTGCGGTTGAACAAGCTAAGTCCAATAACAATCGCCAACTTGCCAGACTCAAGCTCAGCCTAGCCCAAGTCAAACTTGGAAATGAACAACTCGAACTGGCGATTAGCGAGCTGTCTCAGGCAAGAAGCTTAGCCGCCAATACACAAGACTGGTTATATCTGGGTTATATCTCTAACTGGTCAGGACATATCTATCAGCGGCTCAATCGATACAGCAATGCTAGGGCGCAGTATCAATACGCCTTCGAATACCAGAACAAATCAGGCTACCCCGCAGGCCAAGTTACCGCCTTAAACAATCTCGCCCGCCTTGAAGTGTTAGAGCATAACTACAGTGCGGCGTACAAAGCGATCAAACAATCGGTTGCGATTGTCAGCCAAAGACAGTTAACTCACCTTCATGAGGAAACCTTTACGCTGTTGTCCAAAATTGAAAATAAGCTGCAGCGTATACGTTAATTCATGTCCTCCCCTTTAGCCTCAAAGCAAGCTTTAAGCAAATAAGCTAAGACACAGATGAAGATTACATTTCTGCTTATGGCTGATTGAATAAGTCAATCGCGGCTTTGCTCATGGATCTAACCCCGGTACTAATCGTTACAGGGTAATCCGGTGCAAATTTACTGGAGTGCAGTGACGGTAAAGCATGGCCCGTGTCTAGGCTAGATTGATATTCACTCGGCTCTACAGCACCTAACCAAAAAATCGTGATTGGCCGTTTATCCTCGGTTAACCCGTAAAGCCCAAAATCTTCGCCCGCCATAACAGGCAAGGCATCTATCACATTATCATCACCCATCTCAGACTCAATACTCGCTCGCACTCGGCTCACTAACACAGGATCATTATAGGTTGATGGGATCCGCTCCTCTTCATGGACATACACCTCAGGATACAAAGATTCATCAAGGCCTGCGCTCATGGCAATTCCTTTGGTTAATCGCTTAAGTGCGGCTATTTGTTGCAGCCTAACCTCTGGATTATAGGAGCGCAGAGTAAGCTGTAATTTAACTTCATTAGAGATAATATTGTGCTTAGAACCGCCATGAATCGAGCCGACAGTTATCACGCTAGGCTCTAATGGCGATAACTCGCGGCTGGCAATCGTTTGTAACGCTAATACAATTCTCGAGGCTAATACCACAGGATCTTTGGTTAGATGAGGATATGCGCCGTGACCCCCCTCGCCTTTAACTGTGATATCGACTGAGTCTACATTCGCTAAGGCATAGCCAGAGACTATCCCCACCTTACCAGCAGGTATTGATGCGCTAACGTGCAAGCCGAGAATATAATCAGGCGTATCAAAATCAGTAAATAGCCCCTGCTTCAACATGGCTTTTGCACCGCCGCCAACCTCTTCAGCAGGCTGTGCGACCATCATCAAGGTACCTTGCCAATTGGCTTTATTGGCCACCAGCTGCTGAGCCGTACCCACCAAACTCGTCATATGGATATCATGACCACAGCCGTGCATGACTCCCACCTCTTGGTTATTGGCATTTGTTGTGATGACTTTAGAGGCGTAAGACTTGCCCGTTTCTTCCGTTATCGGCAAAGCATCGGTATCGGCGCGGATCATCACCGTTGGCCCCTCGCCATTTTTAAGGACACCTACTACGCCATAACCACCAAAATTTTCGGTAACCTCGAAACCCAATTTTGCTAACTCTTTGGCTATACGAGCGCTACTGGCTTTTTCTTGATAAGACAGCTCCGGGTTTTGGTGTAGATGCAGGTATAAGGCTTCTAGGTTAGGCATGGCCTTGGCCGTAGAGTCGGCTAAATTAGTTGCATGACACGGGGTTGCCAAACTACACCCAATGAGTAGTGCAAGCGAAGATACTTTTAGTAAGCTCATGATATTCCTCTACTATTATTTTTTATAGGCCATTAATTTCATGCGCGCGACACCTATTTACTGAAACTAAAACAGCTCTACACTTATATGCCAAGTGAGACATCTTTACTCACTGATGCTCTTATCCGATCTAGTTGATATATAACAAGCAACAAAGGTAACACTTAAATACTTTTGTTAAAAACAATTAACGGTTCGACTAATAAGTAGCCAGTTGTTTTTCTGAAGAAAAAGATAAATGTGATCCACTTTCAAAATTTGTTTTTTAGTCCAATAAAGCCAAGAAATTAGCCCTATCTAAACGAGACCCTACCTCAATTAGGGTATAAGATATCGCGCGTCAAAAAAGAGAATAATTCTCATTTGGTTAATCAGTTAAGGTGCGTAATGAACAAGCTTAAAGTTAGTGTGCTCGCTATCGCGGTAAGCACAGTGCTCCATGCCCAGGCTCAAGAGGCCTCTATCGATTCTCAATCTCCGCAAGCACCCAATGCTAAAATGCACGAAGTGATTGTTATTTCTGGTTCGCGTATGGAACAGGAAATTGAACAGGTTGCTGGCTCGATTATGGTCATCGATGAAGAAGCCATTGAAAAAAGCATGAGTAATGACTTTGGTAGCTTGTTCAGAAATGAGTCCGCTATTGCCGTTAAAGGCGGGGCTGGTAAACCAACCTCTGTGACCATTCGTGGTATCGGTGGTAACCGTGTAATGATGGTTAAAGACGGTGTACGCGTTAACAACCAATATGCTTCACCGCTAGGTCCTGGCGCTGAAGGCACAGGCCGTGGTCTTACCGAAGTGCAAAGCCTAAAGCAAGTAGAAGTCGTTAAAGCCGCCGCATCGACCATGTATGGCTCTGATGCATTGGGTGGCGTGGTCGTGATGCGTACCAAAGACGCCAGCGACTACCTAATGGGTGACGACTATTATGTGTCGGTAAATGCTGGCTATGCAGGCGTCAACGACGAATATGCAGCGGGCTTTACCAGTGCGGCAGCCTATGGCGGATTTGAAAACCTGTTGACCTACCAGCACCGTACAGGTGAAGAACAGCCTAATTACTATGACACTCAGCCAGACAGTGATCTTGTGCAAGACAGTGTACTGTTCAAGAGTAAATACCATTTCAATGACTACACCTCGGTGCAGCTGACCCTAGATTATCTAGAACAGACCCTAAAGCGCTGGCAATACGAATTCGATAAGGTCGGTGAACTGGACGAAAATATCGATACCGACCGTGACACTCAAGTCAATAACGGCGCGCTACAGCTAGTATCAAGCAAGCCAACTCAAATGCACGACACCCTAACGGTGACTGCTTACTTTGGCCAAACCGAACAGTTAGAGCATAGAGACTATTTCGAATGGAATAAGGCGAACACTGTTTACGGTTTAAGCGAAGTCCGAGATTACAGCTTCGAAGACCAACGTATCGGGCTTAATAGTACTTTTAGCAAATATGTTGGTGGCGACAACTATGGTCATCAGATCACCTATGGTCTGGACTATGAGTTTTCCACCATGTCACGTCACCGTACGGTAAATAACTCTCTTACAGGCGAAACGACGACACCGTTTACCTTTGCCACGACCGACAGCCAACGCCTAGGTGTGTTTGTGCAGGACGATGTCACTCTACTTGATGGTGATTTAAATCTAATCGCGGGTCTACGTTACGACTATTTCGATAACACGCCAGATCAACAACAAGCTATAGATGCAGGTAAAGATCCGGCAGATTTTCAGAGCATGAGTGATAACTTCTGGTCACCTAAGCTGGGCCTTGTTTATCAGTTATCAGACTCTGTAAGTGTCTATGGTCAGTACGCTTATGGCTACAAGATGCCAACCCCGGATCAGAAATGGGGTGAACTTGAAGTCGATGCAGGTTCGATGACAGATGTGCTTATTCAGGCTAACTATGATCTAGAGTCTGAGCAATCTCATACCTGGGAAATCGGCGTTCGTGGCAATCATAGCGACACAAATTATGAACTAACTGCCTTTTATACTCAGGCCAAAGACTTTATTGACTGGCAGTATGTGAGCTATAAGCCTCCTGTATTTTTCCCAGTGATGAAGCCTATGGAGTTTAAGTACCAGTACTACAACCGCGATGAAGTGATCTTGTACGGCGCTGAAGCTCAGGTTAACCATTGGCTAACCGATAGCATTGAGTTATGGGGTAACATCTCTTACACCTATGGTGAAGATGAAAATGGCGATTACCTTAACAGTGTCAGCCCACTCAAGGGTAACGCGGGTATTAACTGGTATACCGACATCGCCGATATGGAAGCAGACTTTGCCGCAGTAGTGCGCTGGGCGGATGATATGAGCCGGACTAATGACATTGAATTAGCCGAGGATGATATTTGTGCCATGGGGATCTGTATTCCTAAAGAGCAGTTTAATGAGGTATACGGAACAGCGGGTTATGCGGTTATGGATCTGACCTTTGGCTTACGTATTGATGATAACTGGAAACTACGCGCGGGTGTTTATAACCTGTTCGATAAAGAGTATATCGATTATGCCGATGTGGCTGGCCAATCAGTATTCTTACTAGGTGCGAGTATGGACTTAGAAAAAGAAGACTTTACCCAGCCGGGTCGCTACTTCAACGTGAGCGTGAACTATCAGTTCTAGCACTTAGCTTGATGATATAGCACGAATAAAAAATGCAGCCTAGGCTGCATTTTTTATTCGGCTAAAATCACGCTTAATCTGGATCTATAAACGATAGGTCAGTGTCAGCTTGGCATTGCGCTCTTCGCCCGGCATACCGCCTAAGAACATAGCCTTACTGTAATACTCTTCATTGAATAAGTTGTTCACATTCAACTGCAGCTTCCAGCTGTCAACATCATAGCTAATCGCACTATCTAGCACGGTATAACTTGGCACATAGCCGTCTGGAATACCAAATGAGGTTGAGTTAGTACTTCTGTCGTCAACATACTTGGCGCCAAGGCTGATGTTAATTGGACTGGATAGTGAGAACCAATCAGCCCCATAGGTTACCCAAGCACTTGCCGTGACATAAGGAACACCTTTTTGGCGGGTATCATAGCTAGAACGATTAGGATCTTTCTTGTCGCGGGCATCTTGATAAACCGCATTAACGTTAACCATCCACTGCTCATTGAGGTGAGCGTTCATATCCAGCTCAACACCCGTGGTTTCTTCGCTGCCATTATAGAAATACTTAGCTACGTTCGGCCCAGACACGCCCTCTTCATAATCCACATTTGTGTATTGCAAATTAGTACGTGAACTCTTAAACAACACAATTGAAGTCAACATTTGATCATCAAAAGCTTTAAAGCGCATCCCTAAGTCATCACTGACCGATTCACTGTCATCTCTATCGGTATCGTTTCCGGCAATGCTGCCAAGAATGCTATAGGCTGTGCGCCCTTTCGAGTGATTAACGAAAAACGACAAGTCGTCGGTTGGCATGTAAGTCAAACCTAAGTTATAGGTCATGCCATCATCAGTGGTATCGGCTTCTGGTGTTGGTTGGGCGCGGCTGGCACTGTATCTAGAGTCGACGCCTAAGTGCTCATAGGTCTGCTTAATTTGATTAAACGCCACGCCAATGCGAGAAGTAAAGCCATAACCTAAGTACCCCACATGCTGTACACCCACTCCCCAAGCACTGACTTTCTTGTCGTAGTTGCTGGTTAGTAGCGGATCATGATCTTCGAAGCTACCTTCCGCCCAATTAGGGTTACGGATATCATAAATGTACGGCAGGCTGCCTTGGTAGATCACCTCACCGGCTTTATTCTTGATGACTTTATCAGCATCGTAGATGGAGTATTGCTTGAACGCGATGTCTCTATCTTCATAGTTGGCATTTATCAATAATTCATTATCAATATCGCCTATTTGGAAGTCATAACGAAGATCTGCAAAATACTGCCAGGATGATTCATCGGCATCCACTTTACGATACTCCTGACGACGAGCGGCATAGGGATAAAGCACACCATCTTCGACAAGTGGTGCTCGAGGGTCGGCATTAATCACACCTCGGCGGTCCCAATACACATAGTTATAGGCACCCGTTTGGCGAGCAAAGCCTGAGGTGTAATCGCGATACTGCAATTGTTGATTCAAAAACAAGTTATCGGTGAAATAAATATTGTGGGTCAGCTTAAAACGCAGCTCTTCGCCCTCATTATCCTTGGCCATCGGTGAAATAATGCCTGCATTGCCAAATGCGTAGGGAGTTAAACCATCATTTGAGGCTAACGAGTCCACTAACTGCTTACGCTGGGCCTCTGTTAGCTGAATGCCGGCGTTGTTCGGATCGTTAATCAAATCTTCCCAGCTAACTTCACCTGCAGTTTTACCGCCAACAGATGCTGAGTTAAAAATGCGAATAGGATGACCAATTGAGTCCACAGCAATGGCGTCTTTGATATAGCTCGCCGACAACATCAGGTCTTGGCTATCATCGAGCACATACTTAAGCGAGGTGTAGATCTCATCACGGTCGGTGCCTATGTCTCGGTAACCATCGCTACGCGCCGTTTTAGCGACGACGCGATAGGCTAAATCATCGGTGATCGCCGCGGTGCTGTCGGCTTCTAAAGAATAAGTATTCCATTGACCGACTTCTGCTGTGAACGCATGCTTAGACTCAAATTGCGGCTTCTTCTCAATGAGGTTAATCACGCCACCCGCACTGCCCATACCGTAAAGCCCCGTCGCCGGGCCTTTTAGCACCTCGACCGATTCGACATTGGTTAACGAACGTGTAGGGTTAAAGGTGTTGCCAAGCCCCGCTCCGCCATACATACCATCATAGGTGTAGTTTGCCCCTAAACCGCGGATAACTAGGTTATCGCCAATGCCGTAGTTATTACCCGCTTGAGTCACACCACTGATGTTACGCACTAAATCTTGTAGATTGGTCAAAGCTTGAGCCTGTATGAGCTCTTGATCCACAACCACAACCGCAGCAGGCGTCTCCATTAAGGACATATCGGACTTAGTCGCTAAACCTGAATTCATGACAACCTGATTCTGGCGGCCATAGACAGTAATGCGCTCAACATTATCGAGTGCTGTATCTGTTACTTCAGCGTATACACTGGTTGGTAAAAAAGTCGATGCACAAGCAATTGCTAACATCGAATAACGGAAATGTTTCATCAAATAACCCCACTTTAGTATTATGCGGCGAGATGATAACGATTATCATTAGCTTTTCAACACTTGTTTCAGCACTGATACATCTGGGATTTGTTTGTGATTGTTTTGGCTTGATTTTATTGTTCGGGATTTACAATGTAAATTTAAAGGTAATACTTTAAAACCAATGAGATAGGTGACGAAGATCACAAAAGCGCTGTGCAAAAATCAGCCTCAAGTTTTACGCCAAAATGATTCAAACTCAAATGTGTTCAATCTTCATCCAAGCTATTTAAAGCCGCTTATATTTACAGCCATTCTATTTAAAGCCACTTCCTACTTAGAGCCACTTGCTACTTAAAACTATTTGCCCATCACCGCTCCCTTTTGGCAAAACTCAGCGAGCCAATAACTTAACGGGAACGGCAATCGATACTCAAATATTACGCTGACATTCAGTTTGCAAAGGCTAGACTGTGAAACACTTATCGCAATTACCTGTTTTTCAACGCACTAGAGTGTCGGTAACATAGCAGCGTAAGGAGCATTAACAACATAGCTATTGACACGCTACCGCCATGGTAATCCTCTTCAATGTAGTAATCGTCTCTATCACGGCTCTCCAGCGGCAGCGCATATAAGCTGTCGAAATCATTTGAGCTTACCGTAGCCACAATATCGCCATAGCCCACCTCATAGAGATCGATGAGCACATCGTAATGATCGGTTCGGTAACCAGACTCCAGCGTCGTTAACACTTCAAAGTCATCATCGGTAGCATTACCAACAATCCTGAAGATATCTGTGGTGTAGTAATGCTCCCAGGGCCCACCGTTGCGACTCAGGTATAGCTCGGCAAACACGTCTGCACGCTCATTAGCATAATAACCCTCTACATCGGCGTCGAAGGTCACGCTAAAGGTCTGATAGAAGCCGTCGTAATCGTTATCGACAAATAAACGGCTATAAGCATCGTAGATATAAAAATCACGATAAATGCCATTAGCAAACTGCTTAACCGAACCGCTCTTGGCTAACTCAAAATTCGCCTGCATCGCCTTGTCGATATGGGACTGGACTATTTGCTCACGGGTCAGTTTTTCTCGAGTAAGTGGCTCTGGGCTAGTAGTGCCTGTTGTCTGCATCGCCTGTAACTGCGTTTGCTTAACTCGCTGCAGTTCGAGCTTGCTGATTTGCAGCTCAGATAAGGTATTGCCGTCTTGAGCGGCTTGAGAACTTTGGTCGTCACTGGAAACAGTTTGTGCAACCGAGGTGCTTTGCGGCTGCGAAAGCATACTCATATCCGAACTGGCACTGGCAGACTGCACTAGCGTCATAGGCAGCATTAATAGTGCAACTCGCGCTAATTGCGCCAAGGTCCACTTTTGCTCACTTGTATTCGTTATGTGAGTTGTATGAGTTTGGTTTGTGTTCATCTTCACCTCGAAAATTCATGCTTAATGAGGCCATTAGAGTCCACTGAGTGTGAACACAAGCTGAACGTTATGAAGCGGATGCGCTTCATCCATATCTGAGATTTAAAGCATCAGGCTACGCCTGACTAAAGTCGTGGCGCTTCGCCCCTTTCTCGAGTCAAGAGTCGAGCCAAGGGGGAAAGCGCTTGTCCCCCTTAGCGAACCCTCAGCGCCCCAGACGAAGTTGTCTTCCTCGTACTTATTCGAAATAACCTAACGCTTCCGATGGGGCATCTGATGTGAATGGATTCACAAATGCCGTGATGGCATGGATGCCAAAGAACGGCCTGCCCCGCGAAAGCTATACCCACATCCGTGTGGGTATCACGGTACTCTTGTTTATAAAGAGTCTTCAACGTACTTCGGCAACTCCTATAGGGAATGGGTGTTTCCTGTGAGTCTCGTAACTTAGTTTTGCCCCAAAGTAAGTCAGCCTTCGAATGAAGGCTTATTACATTTATCTTTGTGCTTGTTGCTACGGGGGAGTGTGTTCTACATTTTCGCTTCATGGTTATCAATCGCCTGCAGCGGGTGCTGGACAGGATGTCCGAATGTCGTGATCACATGGATGTGAAGGAACGACCTTATGTGCAGACACTGCTGCGAGACGCTGTACTTCTTTATAACGGAAAGTATCCCTATACGCTCTGCGGTTTCCAATAACTTCCCTGTTAAACTGCCAGTTCGGCATCCATGCCGCTCGTTCGAACAGTATCTCTTTGAGATACCTCACCCTGAAACCGAAGCCCGCAGCCGTATCTTATGTGGACTCCCCTGTGTCAACAACAAACAGGCACTCTTAAAGAATAAATGCGAACTTATGTACGAGCTCTCAATTGAGTAGCGAACTCAGGCTCTATGATATTTACGCGAACCAGTTGATAATTCTACACGACGAGTTCAAGACTCTTTGATACGGGCTACCTTAACTGGCTGATTTTAATCTTCGATTGTGCATTTTTGTTGTTTGAACGCTTTTACGCTGAAATTAACTCTGCTTTATATTCTGTACCCTGTGTAAGCATGGCATAGGCAGTTCTGACCGTCTTATTGGCTAACGCCACCGCGGCGCATTTCTTACCCCGTCGCTCAACCAAAGCCTGAACCCAGCGCTCCTTCGTCGTTTTGGGTTCTCTTTTGACCATTTGACTAACCGCTGACAACGCACCTGTGATTAACTGGCTTCTGAGAATGCTATTCTTAACGTGTTTTCCTATGGACCCCAGTTTGGCCTTTCCACCTGAAGAATATTGAATCGGCGTTAATCCAATACAGGCAGATGCATCTTTTCCTGTGGAAACAACACCAATATCAGCGCAACCTAATGCGATATAAAGATTAATAGCATTGAGAGTACCCACCCCTTCAATTTTTAATAGTTTTTTAGCCTCAGGATGAGTGTTAAGTGACTTTTCCAAGCACTGGTCATAAGTTGCTATAGATGTGACGACAGCTAAATACTGTTGCCAGGCCGCCGCAAGAGCGTTACGAAACTCAGAAGAAAAATCATTTTCAGCGTCTTCTAACGTTGATTCAATCACACCGCGTAAGCCGCCATGTTTGGTTGACGTCATCAGATTAAACTCTGCTAATAATGAAGTGAGCTGGTTAGTCATCGCCGTTTTTTGTTTAATAGCCAGCTCTCGTAGTCTCATAATAGATTGCAGTTGCTGCTGCTCGACTGATTTACCCGTGATGAAGTTGACCTCGGGCAAGAGTGCCGCCTGAACAATCGCTAAAGCATCATTTTTGTCTGTTTTTTGATTTTGCCTGACAGCTGAGACTAACTTTGCTGAAATTAACTTAGCCTCATGGCCAAACGTCATTGCTTTTTGTTTCCAGTAATTAGACATTCCACAAGCTTCGAACACGATGGTTACGGTGGCAAAGTTAGCCAGCCAGTCGATAAATTCATTCGGTGTCATTTCAGTATTTGAGTGCACCTTGTTATTTGTGAAGACACAAACTTGAATTACATTTTTAGCCAGATCAACGCCAACAATCGTACCTTTCATTTTAAACTCCGAAATCTCGTGAGAATTGACTTATACCGTAACGAATTAAAGAGTGGGGAGTCCAATTATCTACACGGGATACTAGGTGCGTTTATTTAAGGTAATCTTGTACAGGTATAATGGTCTTGATGAATCAGACAGATTTATCGAGGCTAGAAAGTGAAATAGTTGCATCGATAATTTTATAACATATTAAATAACAATTGCTTATCATACAGTTAGGTTTCCGCTTTAATCTAACAAGAGACCCGATAAATGTTCTGCATTACTTTGCGGGGATGGTAAATTCAAATTTTGTTAATACTAGTAAAACTAACGGCTTTACATCAATGAGTTACGTTGCTAGCTTTGATGTAAACTAATAAAGCGCAGGGATTTATCCAAGACACTGGATAATAAGTTGTTATATTTAAAAGGAAAATTATGAATAAAATATTCACCTACCTAATTATAGCAACCGTTTTATCTGTATCCTCAGGCTGCGCTTCACAAAAGTTTTCAGAGGGTGTTGATTTAAACCTGAAAAGTAAAGAATACGAAGATTCCAAGGCTAGGTTTAATTTCTACGATGCATCAGAGGGTTGTCCCAGCTACAAAGATGGCCCCCTTGCTAAACATTATCTAGGGCGCACTATGGTTAGCAGCGCTGGAACAACTATGCACCTTCCTGCAAATAAAAAAATCCATGTTTTCTATTTTAAGCCAAGTAATACACCTGGAATTATGGCTAAAGGAGGTGCGAAAGAGATTAGACGACGCAGTGTTCAAATTGAATTATCTGGTGAAAATGCCGAATTACAACTGATAAAAGATGAAAATGATAAAATGAAGTGGGTTGTGCAAGGCTCTATACAACTTGAGCCAGCCACAAATTGTGCACCGAACGAAAATAGTAATAGTACCCCGCAAATATAACAAGTGGCTGCAACCGCATATCTGGTTGCATTACTTTCGCTGATGCCGATAGTCATTTCCAGAGTTTTAGCTCTAAAATGATTCTCTCTAAAAACGAGCTAGAGCTTTAGTCATAACTCAAAACCTAGTAGCGCGTTTAGGCCTGCAGAAAACCCCCTTTCCCCATCGAAGTTGCCGAAATAAGTTGAAGAAATAGTCGTAATGCCCACACGGATGTGGGCATAGCTTTCGTAAAAGATAGGACAGCCATATCTTTTTGCGATTTAGTCTATCCTATACTAGGCTTTTAATTACCTGATTCGATAGTGTAATTAAGGGGGGATCATGACCTCAGCTAGAAGAACTCTCATCGATGCTGAAACAACGCCTTTCTATCACATCATAAACCGTTGCGTAAGAAGAGCTTATCTCTGCGGTAATGATGAACTTACAGGTAAAAGTTTTGAGCATAGACGCGGTTGGATTGTCGATAAAATCAAAGCGCTTTCAAACATATTCTGTATCGATATCTGCGCCTATGCAGTCATGAATAATCACTATCATTTAGTCCTTAAGATTGACATCGATAAGTCTAAGTCCCTGACGAACCACGACATCATTACCCGATGGAATCAGGTCACTAAGGGGCATGAAGTCGCAACTAAATATTTGAATGGCGACACCTTGATTGAAGGTGAACGTATGCTCCTCGATGGTTTACTTACTGAGTGGAATGAACGTTTATCGAGTATCTCTTGGTTTATGCGGTGCCTTAATGAAGATATTGCCCGCAGGGCTAATCGCGAAGATGAGTGTAAAGGGGCTTTCTGGGAGGGACGCTTCAAATCTCAGGCGCTACTTGATGAACAAGCACTGTTAGCTTGCATGATGTATGTGGATTTAAATCCTATCAGAGCAGGAATTGCCGATACACTACAAGCCTCAGACTTTACTTCAATTCAAGAGCGGATTGTTGAGCTTAAAACAACTAGTTATAAATCAACAATAACCCTCTCGGAGCGCTCAACTGAGGAGCCATTAAAATCCCTTGTCCAACTTGATGGTTCAAGCCACCTTGCCACTGAATCAGAGGCTCAATCAGGTATTCCGTTTCACTTCTCTGACTATCTGGAGCTTATCGACTGGACTGGCAGAGCAATCAGACCAGATAAAACAGGCTATATCGATTCAAGCCAGCCCAAATTGCTTAATGAACTTGGCATATCCGCTGATGCATGGATAACGTCTTCCAAATCATTTAGGCGCCAATACAGTGGCGCTAGTGGTCGTTGGGAGGCTATGTGTGAGTTTAAAAAACAACATCAACATGGAAAATGGTGTAAAGGCAAATCCTATAGCGATGCATTGCACCCATCTCCCTAAATCACGTAGGCAAAACGATATCAATGATGTCGATTCCATTAGGGGGCTAAGTAAGCCAAAACGCTTCTTATAATCAACGCTACATGATTAGGACTCATCCCTCATAAAGCTAATTCCGTAACAACCTACAACCGAACTAGCCATATTCAGCCAGTGTTCATCTAACCTTATGTATATCTAAAGCGGTGTATTCTTGAAGCGTGGGATACGCCCCCCAACTTGGCATAGGCAGATAATGACTAATCGAATAGGATCTTTTAAACTGGCTGTATCTCAACCCTTTGGTACCTTTAATGAAAACTGCTTTATTTCTTATATTGCTCTCAGCCTCACTATTTACTGCACAGCCTGCTGCGGCGAGTACTGTGCATGCCGTTACATCTATGATGTCGGTCGCTATGAAGGCCAATAATAACCAGCAGCAGAAACAGAAATTAAAGGTTCGCAGCAAAGAGCAAGCTGTACAGCTGGCAAAGAGGCAGTATCGCGGCAAGGTGCTGAAGGTTCAATCTAGTCGAGTTAATGGCAATCCCGGTTATAGCGTAAAGCTGCTATCCAATGACGGCGTGGTTTTTTATGTCAATGTCGATGCCAAAACAGGCCGTGTTTCTCGTAATTAATAGCCAAAACCAGCGGCCTTAATAGGCATAAATAAGCATAAGCGCTGACTTAGAAACAACACCAGTTCAGAATAACTGAACGCGCCTTACCAACATCCAATAACGAGGGCTTAAGCATGAGATTGTTATTAGTTGAAGATGATTTAGAACTGCAATCTAACCTCAAACAGCACCTTATCGAGGCCAATTATACCGTCGACACTGCAGATGATGGCGAAATAGGCCTGTTTCAGGGCCGTGAATACAATTACGATGCGGCGATTATCGATGTTGGCTTACCCAAGCTTGATGGCATCGCCCTCATTAAAGAGCTTAGAGCGCTCGATATCGGCTTTCCTATTCTCATTTTGACTGCCCGTGATAGCTGGCAAGATAAGGTCGAAGGACTAGACGCCGGCGCCGATGATTACCTCACGAAACCCTTTCATCCTGAGGAATTGGTCGCCAGATTAAAAGCCTTGATCCGCCGCTCTGCCGGTAAGGCGAGCCCAATTGTTAGCAATGGGCCTTTTAGCCTAAACACCAGCAGTTTAGAGATCACCAAGTCTGGTGAAACCATCACCTTGAGTGGCTCAGAGTACAAGTTATTTGAGTACTTTATGCTGCATATCGGCGAGGTGAAATCGAAAACCGTGCTAACAGAACACATCTACGATCAAGATTTTGATTTGGACTCCAACGTGATTGAGGTGTTTATCAGACGCTTACGCAAAAAACTCGACCCAGATAATCAACTCGGCCTTATCGAAACTCTTAGAGGTCAAGGTTACCGTCTTGTCTCACTCGATAATGATGCTAAGAAATAACCCGTTGATGATTCGCCTTAAGCACTTACCCAGATTATTACACTCGTTAAAGGCACGCCTCATCGTCAGTGCCATGTTGTTGATCTTGGTCTTGCTGCCCATCGTGGGACTCACCCTTAACGATGCCTTTAAATTGCAGGTTAAAAGTGCCTCGCTCAAAGAGCTTAAAGCCTACGTTTACTCCATCTTGGCGGTGACTGAAGTCGACAATCAGCAAGTGTTTATGCCCGAGGTATTATTAGAAAACCAATTTAATGTGATCCAGTCTGGCCTGTACGCCTTGATTACCGTCCCCAATCAGCAACAGCCGCCCAAAACCAGTGAGGACAAGCAAGGAACTAACTTCGATGCTAAATTTGTTGGGCCAGACACAGACGAGTCCAAAGATGAGACGATAATGGCTGAGCAAACCGCTGACGGCAGAAAGGTCGCTTGGCGCTCCAATTCATTGCTTGGCATCGACCTCACTTCGGCAATCACCACTGCGGTTCATACTGACCCGGTGTTTCCCCAACCAGAAAAGGGTCAGGGAGAATTCAGCGAAATTATCCTTAACGGTGAACCCCACTTGGTCTATGGCTTTAGTGTCAGCTTTGAAACGCAACACACAGGGGCTGATGGAACAGATGAAAAAACCAGTCGTTTTCCTATCACTGTCTATATCATTAAAGATCAGAGCGACTATCTGCAGCAGGTTAAGGAGTTTAATCAGCACCTGTGGCGTTGGTTAATGATCTTGATGATTGCCCTTCTCACAATCCAAATATTATGGCTGTGGTGGACACTCAAACCCCTCACTCGCCTGCAGCGTGAATTAGCAGCAATTGAAAACGGTAAAGCCGATCAGCTAGCGGATAATTATCCCACCGAACTGAGCGCCGTTGCCAAGCAGCTCAATACCTTGCTCAATACCGAGCAAAATCAGCGTAAGCGCTATCGTAATGCGCTCGCAGATTTAGCCCATAGCCTTAAAACACCTTTGGCTGTTATTCAAAGTCAGAAAGATTTAAGTCCACAATCATTTGAGCAGGTCAGCCATATCAATCGCATTATCGGCCACCAGCTCAAACGAGCGCAGACGGCGGCGGGGTCGGCGTGGCACTTAGGCGTTGAGGTAGTGGAAGTGTCAGATAAGCTGGTGCGTAACCTGCCCAAAATTTACTGCCAGCCTCCCATCACTATCACTGAAGAGGTCGACAGGCACGCCGTCTTTAAAGGTGATGCCAGCGATTTAACCGAGATCTTAGGTAATCTGCTGGACAATGCCTGTAAGGCTGCTGTCAGCCAAGTGTTATTAAGCGTTAAAAGCGCCGGTGCGAGTTTAGTTATCAGTATCGAAGATGACGGTAAAGGCATCGACGAGAGCCTGCACTCTCAGATTTTTGAGCGGGGAATTCGAGCCGACTCCTACCAAACCGGCCACGGCATAGGTTTGGCAATCGTTCGCGATCTCGTTGACAGTTATCAAGGGCAACTGCAGGTTAGTCGCTCGGTTAAACTGGGGGGAGCAAAGTTCGAACTGCGCTTTAACACCTGATCTAACACTTAATCTCACGGCGCTAATCTAGCTGTTTTTTAGCTTTCAGCTTATGTTCATCTTGGCTTTTTTATACTGATGTTAACGTATACAAAGGTCAGGATTTCACATGAACAGACTTAAAAAATACTGTTGCTCATGGATCGGCGCATTGGTCATGGCAATACCTTTGATGATTGCCACCAGCTTTGCCAATGCACAGGATTACGATCAAAAAAACTCTGCATTTAGTGGGAGTCAGTACAGCGAAGGGCAATTGGCACAAATGCTGGCACCTATCGCACTCTACCCAGATAGTTTACTGACGCATATCCTCATTGCAGCCACTTATCCACTGGAAGTGGTTCAGGCCCATCGCTGGCAACAGAGTAAACAACACTTATCAACCCAAAAGCAGATAGACAAGGCAGAAGATAAAGACTGGGATCCCAGTGTGGTGGCGCTGATAGCCTTTCCAAATGTGCTACAAAAACTCAGTGAGGATCTCAATTGGACCCAATCTCTAGGTGATGCCTTCTTGCAAGATGAAGCGCAAGTGTTAGCCAGCATTCAAATGCTGCGACAAGAAGCGGATAATGCCAATAGTTTACAGCAGATGGAGAATATGCAGGTCACTCGCGTCAGTAATCAGATAGTGATCGAGCCTGTTAGAAAAGAGATTGTCTATGTGCCCTACTACGACCCGCGCACCGTTTACGGCTATTGGCGTTGGTATAACTACCCACCAATCTATTGGGCGGTTTACCCCGGATACGTAAGACCTAGCTATGGCCATTTTTATTGGCGCGCAGGGGTGCACATCAGCTTTAACTATTACTTCAGCGCGTTCCATTGGCATAAGCGTCATGTGGTGGTTGTGCATCACCATAACTCACATAAATATCGTCATCGCGGCCGTATCGTAACCAGTCATGGTGCAAAACGCTGGACCCATAAGCCTCAACATAGACGCGGCGTGGCATACAGTAACAATGCGTTACGACACAAGTATAACAGTCATCACCCAAGTCGTGCCCAAAGCAAGGCGCTGCGCCACAACGAGCGCAAACATATTAACCGTAACAACAGCCTTGAGCGGATAAAGAGCCCTCAGCGAGCTAAGAGTCATGAGCGAGCTAAGAGTCATGAGCGGGTAAAGAGCCCTGAGCATATTAAGAGCCATGAACGAATTAAAGGTCAAATGCGAGTTAACAGCCATGAGCGCATTAAAAGCCATGAGCTCAGTAAAGGTTATGATCGGACTAAAAGTCAGATGCAGACTCACCAGCAAATCAATCACAAACGTGAGCAGCAGGTGCGCAGCAAGCTCGATTCAAGCTCAAAACCGCATCATAAACAAAACAGCCAACCTAAAGCCAATAAAAACTACAGCAACAGGCAGAAGCATCAAAGCCCGCCTCGTCATAGCACTAAGCCACAGCAAACAGCTAGGAGCCAAGCAAGCCGCAACCCTTCGCCACGAGCCCAAACGCCTCGTAGCAATGGTCAACACAAACCAAGGAAAGATTAGCCAAAGACGGAGCAAATCTATCAAACTGTTCAAACAAAAACGCCGTCAATTGACGGCGTTTTTATGTTTAATGCTAAGCAATCTCTAAGCGCTAACTCTAAGCACTAACTCTAAGCACTTAAACAAGCTTCAGAATCGAGCTGCTCACTCATTTGCTGTAACAGCACATGTACCTCTTTAAAGCGTGGGCGTAATCCCAAACTTGGCTGTAAACATGCCTCTTTCAACTGCAATAACTCAGTAAGCATCACTTGGTTTACTTGCATTGGATTTTGCAGACAATGCTCGACTAAATCCTCTATTAAGCAACCTAAAGCTCGCACTTCTATTGCCTCCATAGCCTCTCTTTGCTGCATAGGTAACTGGCTTAAGTTGGTTGCAGCACCAAAGTCGCCAAATAGGATCTCAGCATGGGTATTGAACATGGTGTTATGAGCGTAGATATCGCCATGACTGATTTGATTTTGATGTAGATGAGCAAGACCCGACGCCATCTGTTTCAAGATAAGCAGTATTGCTTTAAGCTCAAACACAGACTCATTGGCGAAGGTATCTCGAGTACAAGTCTCTAGTGACGGTGGCAGACCTAAGTTTTGGTAGTGACTCGGAATAAGCTCCATCACGAGTCCCGTTTTATCCGCTTGCTTAAGCTCTGCAACAACCTTGATCAGATTACTGTGTTGCCCAGCTTGCAAACAATTAGCCAATTCATCTTTTGGGTAACCGTCACTGGTGACCTCCCCCTTAAATATTTTGACTGCAATATAGACAGGCGTTGTCATCAACTCAAGAGGTTGGTTAACCCATTTAGCGCGGTAAATCACACCCGATGCACCTTGACCAATGACTTCTTGCAGCTCGATATCGTCAAGACCCACTCTTGGCATAGAGATAAGCTCTACACCAGCTTCTGCGGTTGAGTCTTGCTGCGATATAAGTGGACTGCCATCAACTGCTAACCAGCTCAGGCGTGGTAGCTGAAATAACCAATCTGGCAATGAGTCAAAGTCATTTGCCGATAAGCGAGCTAATTCTAAGTTAGTACACTTAGCCATACCCTCGGGTAAGCAAGTGAGCTTATTACCCGCTAATGCAAGCTTTTGCAGTCGATGCAACCTGCCCATATCTTCAGGCAAAGAGGCAAGCTTATTATCCGTTAGAATTAACCAGCGGGTATTATCGGGCAGTGCTTTTTCAGGAAGTTGCGTTAAGTTGTTCGACTTAAAGCTGATCATTTCAAGCTTAGGGCACTGTGCAAGCACTAACGGAACAGATTCAAAACAATTTTCGGTGAGGAACAGGATCTTTAACTGATGCAAATCACTTAGATTATCTGGTAACTCACTCAGTTTATTGCCTGATAGATCCAGTACTTCCAAGCTATCGGCTAGAGAGAAAATTTCTTGTGGAAACTGCGTTAAGCCTTCAGCAATCTGTACGCGTTTAATTCCTTTTAACTGCCCCGATTTTAACTGCTCGATGGTGTGCAAAATCTTAATCCTAAATGCCGATGAAAAACAGCGCGCAATATTATACGATTCAAAGGCTATCGTCGCGGAAAATTCAAAAGTTAGAGATTAATCATCCAACTTAAACTTATTGGCCCTTTCAATCTTTAGCAGCTCCTGGCCTCTAGTAATCGCCACCACGGCCTTAGATTTAAACTCGCGTCGATAGAGTGTGTACACCACAAAAACACTGGCAATAATCAAGACAAATGGATGGTAAAACCAACACAGTGCCGCCATGGCAAAGTAGTAACAACGCAAACCGTAATTATAAGAGTGAGCCGCCTGATCTTGCACCACCGCCATCTGCTCAGCATAGCGAAGTAGGTTGTCATTAGAGCCAGTTTTATCGACAGGTGCAGCTCCCACCATCACATTTAAGAAGCCATATTGGCGCATCGACCAAGTGAACTGGAAAAATGCCATCACAAAAATAAATGTCAGCATGCCTAGCTTAACTTGAACTAACGCGTGATTCGGGTTGGCAGCATAAGGAATGGTTGCTATCACAGTTTCGAGACGTTCGGCCTGAGCAAACAGGGTTAACACACCCGCAAGCACAAACATGGTAGTCGATGCGAAAAAGGCAATATTGCGCTCAAGATTAGCAAGCAAGGCGGCATCACCGACTCGTACCTCACGGCCTAATAATTCATACATCCAGTTGATGCGGTGCTTATGTAAACAGCGAGCGATGCAGTTAGTGTCTTTGGCTTTACGCTTAGCAAAATAGGCATAGCCGACCCAGCAAGTAATAAAACAAAATGGCGCAAAAAGGTCGAGTAACGAAATAGTCATGCATGAGTCCATCGAGGATAAACGAGTCAAAATCAGTTCTAACAACTGGCTATTTCCAGTCTGTAGATTTATAGGTTAATCAAATACAAAAATAAGCCTAGTGTTATTAAGTCAGCTTTGCCTCTAGATCCATTTTAACGATTTCAAGCGCAGCTAAGGCAACACTAGGCTCAATCTGATGACTCTCTAACAAAAAGATAAGATCCACTGCAAGTTTCACCTCTTCAGGGGCCGTATCTAACTCACTTGCTGGCGTGCGGTCACTCATATTTAGTTAACTCTAATTTTAAGGATAAAAGGGTGGCTAAGTATACTCAGAGCCTTTAGGCATCTCAATTAAGAAACGGCTAGGGCTAGAGCAAACTCAAATAATCTCCCTTAATTGCTATTCATAACACTAAGGCTTTATTACCGCTGCAAGCCTAGATATACTCGGCCTTAGAAGACGCAATCAATATTGTGGATAGACATTACAAAGGCAAAAATTATTTATGGCAAAAATGGATTTCTCGGTGATCAATGACACCACAGCAAAATCTTTTAATGAACAGAAAAACCTCATAAAAAGAGTTTTTAAAGGTAACACTGTTCTGTGCCCAGTGTGCAATCAAGCGCTTGAGATGAAATTGCCTGTAAAAGGACAACAAGATAGTGTTTCTGGGATCTGCTGCAAGAAAGGCTGCACCGATATTGAGTTAGATATGGAACTGGTGCTTTAAAGCACATCAGCTTCTCTCAATAAAAAATAGTCGAATAAAAATGGCTGTCAGCCTATGCTGTACAGCCATTTTTGCTTTCTGCGACTTACTAGCCCTTCAAAGGCTAACTCTCACTCGTCCAGTGTCTGTAATCGCGCAGCGTATGCAAAGCACCAGTGTGGTTGATACCGATATAGATAAAGTAACGAAAATAGCCACCGAGATCACCAGTTGATACTTAATGGCAATAAGCGGATCCACGCCGCCTAAAATCTGTCCGGTCATCATGCCAGGCAAGGTGACTAAGCCCATGGTGGCCATAGAGGCTAGAATAGGTGCGAAAGATTGCTGCATTGCCGTTTGCATAAAGGGTAAGCTCGCCTGAGCCGGAGAAGCCCCTAGTGCCAGCGCACCTTGATACTCAGACTTTCTATCATTAAAGGCACCAAATAGCCGCTGCAGTGCAACAATGTTGCCGCTCAAACAATTACCCAACAGCATGCCCGCCGTAGGAATTAAATACTGCGCGGTATAAAGCGGCTCAGGTGACAATAGATAAACCATCATCAGCCAAAGCACCGGAAACATTCCCAATGCTAAGCCAAAAAATACTGGCGAATAGAGTAATCTTTTAGGTAATTTAGCCTTACTAATAATGGCGCTCGAACCTACCAGTAACATCACCAGTAACCACCCAAGATTGACCCAGAGGTTATCGAGCAAGAATAGGTATTGCAGGTAGAGACCAACCAAGATCAGCTGTGCCGTCATGCGTATAACCGCCCATGTCATATCGCGGCTTAGGCCTAATTGAAAATATCGCCCAATTGCCATAGGGATCAGTAGCACCAGCATAAATAGGCCTAACTGCAGCCAACCTATATCCATTTATATTTATCTCTTAAACAACAAAACCAGTGGCCTAATATAACCAAACTATGAGCTGTGCGGTAGCGGCGCACTCGCTGATATTTATCTCTATATTAGCCTCACTAAAAATTCACCTATTGAGAAAAACTTGATCAATATCTAATGAATTCATATTTTGCCTTGTTAGACTCTGATCACTTTTTGCTATTTTAGAAACCAAGATTATGAAGCAGCAGTTACTTGAGCGATTCTTAAGTTACGTCAGTTTTGATACCCAATCTGACGGCCAAAACCAGAATGTACCTAGCACTCATAGCCAATTTGTATTTGCCCAGCATTTACGTCAAGAGCTTGTCAGCCTTGCCTTTGAAGATGTACAACTTTCTGATAAAGGTTATTTAACCGCTACGGTGCCAGCTAATGTTGAAGGCGTACCAAGCATAGGTTTTATCGCTCATTTAGACACGGCTCCCGATTACAGTGGCAAAAATGTTTCACCTCAAGTGATTGAAAACTATAACGGCGAAGATATTCAATTAGGCCTTGCAGAGGTGTTGTCACCTAAGCAATTTAGCAGCCTGAACCAATATATTGGCCAAACGCTTATTACGACTGACGGGACTAGCCTATTAGGTGGTGACGACAAAGCCGGTATTGCCGAGATCATCAGTGCACTGCATCATCTACTGACTCATCCTGAGATCCCTCACGGAAAAATTAGGCTCTGCTTCACCCCAGATGAAGAAATTGGCCGCGGCGCCGACCATTTTGACGTTGAGAGTTTTGGCGCTCAATGGGCCTATACCATTGACGGGGGGCAAGTTGGTGAACTGGAATATGAAAACTTTAACGCAGCAACGGCGATGATCACTGCAACAGGTAATAACTGCCACCCAGGTACCGCCTATGGCGTGATGGTCAACGCCCAAACCATCGCTGCACGCTTTCACGCTAAAATGCCGTTAAAAGATACACCTGAGCACAGCCGCGATTATGACGGTTTCTTCCACCTGCTTGGCATGGAAGGCGTGACCGAAAAGGCCACACTGACTTATATTATTCGCGACTTCGACTTGGAGCTTTTCGAGAAGAGAAAGCAATGGCTAACTGAGTTAGTGGAAAAATATAATGCCGATCTCAGCATAGGTCAGCTAACCATAGATGTTCAAGACTCCTACTTGAACATGAAACAGCAAGTGTTACCGCATCCGCATATTATCGACATTGCCAAACAAGCGATGCAGAACTTGGGCATTGAACCGATCATTAAGCCTATTCGTGGTGGTACCGATGGCTCACGCCTGTCCTATATGGGATTGCCTTGCCCTAACCTGTTTACTGGCGGACATAACTTCCACGGCAAACACGAATATGTATGTGTCGAGTCTATGGTGAAGGCTACCGAAACCATCATTGAAATAGCCAAACTCACGGCTGAGCATAAATAACTCGCGCTAGTTATTCACCTAATAAGGTCTACCATGCAGGTAATGCTATTCACTTAAGTTGGTTACTCAGAAAAGTCTTATGACTTTGAAAGATAAGAATGAACCACAGAGGACACGAAGAGCACGAAGACAATCCACTTTAAGTTTGTTGTTTTCTTCGAGTCCTCCGTGTAGCAAACGAAGTGAGCGCTTCGTGGTTTATAGCTTGTAAGGCAAAGAACCTGTTTGTGCTTGGTTCTTAGATTTCTGTTTTAGATTAACTTACCGGCATTACCGCCATGTAGGCTTTTTTTGTTTGCCCTGCCCCATAAGTAAATAGTATTTGCTTCCCAGTACACACTCTCTAAACTGACACTATTAACCCTCTTAGCTAAGACTGAAATGAACGCTGCGATCATAGGTGCCACAGGACTTATCGGACAACTTCTGCTACAGAAGTTAATCGACTCGGGTCAATATGAAAATATTCTTCTGCTGGGTAGAAGTCAGCCGCACTACCGTAATGAGCATAGCGCAAACGTCTGTTTCATCTCGTGCCAGCTAAGTGAGCTCCCCACTCTAGAGTTACCCTTTAGCATCGATCACGCCTTTTGTTGCCTAGGCACTACGATTAAAAAAGCCGGTAGCCAAGTCGCATTTATCGCTGTAGATAAAGTTGCCTGTATCGATTTTATTGCCAAGTGCCAGGCCACGAATAACTATGTGGTTACGGCGCTCGGGGCCAACAGTCAATCAAAGACCTTCTATAATCGCGTCAAGGGTGAAACTCAAGAGGCGCTTGCTGAACTGCTAAACCAAAGCCAAACGCCAACATCGGCTAAACGCTTGTGGCTGTTTCAACCAAGCTTACTATTGGGTAAGCGTAGCGAAGCTCGATTGCTTGAAGATATTGGTAAACAGCTATTTAGACTTATCTCGCCTATGTTTATCGGCCCACTCAAGCAGTATCGACCTATCGAGGCCGAGAAAGTCGCCAGCGCCATGCTAGCTCATGCCCTGTCTGTACAAGCTAAGTCAGTACAAGCCTTGCCTACACAAGACAGGTCTACACAAGTGACGTCAACTCAGCTTGTCACCCTAGTTTCTAATCGCGAGATGCTCTAACTCACACTCCTGCGCATCCAATACTCTGGGACTAGAGCTGGCGGCTATTGACTCACCACCTATGAGATCATTTAAAATAGCCGCCCTTAATAGATGTTACCGAGAACTCCCTTGAAGATTAGCCAGCGCCTGCAGCACATAAACACCCTAATTAACGCTCATTACGACCATATTTGGGATTGTTGCTGTGATCATGGCTTATTAGGCGCCGCGCTGTTAAAACGAAAGGCTGCTAGCAATATACATTTTGTCGATGTGGTCCCAAGCCTGATGCTTGAGGTCGAACAAAAACTACAATACTTTTATCCAAAATCCGCAATAGACTCGCCCAGCAGTCAATGGCAAGTACACTGTTTAGATGTGGCTAAGCTCGCTCTAGCCGACAAAGAGCAGCGCCAACTCATTATCATCGCAGGAGTGGGCGGTGAACTCACCATAGAACTGGTTCAGCAGATTATTGCCCGTCACCCTGAGCATACACTTGAGTTTATTCTTTGCCCCGTGCATCACATCTATAAGGTTCGTACTGCGATGCAGCAGTTAGGTTTGGGATTGGTCGATGAGCATTTGATGCAAGAGAACAAGCGTTTCTACGAGATCTTACATCTATCAACGTCTAGCCAAATACCACTGAGCCCTGTGGGTTCCAGCATGTGGGACTTAAACCGTGAGCTTGATCAGCGCTATTTACGCAATACACTAAAGCATTATCAACGGATAGCTCAGGGCTTTTCGAAGCCGCAAGTATCAGTTGAGCTACAATCTGAACGAGCCTTTATCGATACTGTTATCGCTGATTATCAGGCGTTAAGCCCGTACACTAGCATTTAGGTAATGCTTACCGATACTAAGCTGTAGGCTTCAACTTTCAATATACCAATTTATGAGTCACTCAATGCGCCTGTTAAAATCCACTATTCATGCCGATATCGCTCACCTAACCGCAGATGAGCTTAAGGCAAAGAGTTTTCACCGCCAAGCTGCTCGCGGCATTATTTTAAAGGGTGAAGAGATCTTAATGCTCTATACCGAGCGCTATCATGATTACAGTATTCCAGGTGGTGGCGTCGATGAAGGCGAAGATATTTGCAGTGGCCTCATTCGTGAATTAGAAGAAGAGACTGGCGCGCAGCATATCGAGATCATCAGTGAGTTTGGCCGCTACGAAGAGTTTCGTCCTTGGTATAAAGACGATTTTGATGTGGTTCACATGGAGTCGTTCTGCTTTGTCTGCGATATTCATCCAGAGCTTGGCGAAACCAAGTTAGAAGCCCATGAGATCCAAAACGGCATGACCCCAGTTTGGATCAATATTCATCAAGCCATCGCCCACAACGAACACACTATGGCCAACAGCCCTAAGAAAGGCATGTCGATTGAGCGAGAAACTTTTCTGCTAAAGCGTATCGTGGCTGAGCTTTTATAACCGACAAAACCTCATAGCTAAACTGTAATTGCTAGGCCCCAAAAGCGTGAACCGATCCGAATACAACTGCAATAACTCAGTTGTAGTATCCCTGTCGTAATAGCTCGGTCCACGCTCCATAAACTAATCATCTACGGATTTAAGTTTAGCGATAGCCAGCTCCAATCGTTTTATCTCCCGTGCAGTCGCATTACGATTCATTTCATTATAGATCCACATCTTAATCGCGATCTGCATCATACTTGCCAGCAGAAGCGTCACGCCCCACTTGATTAGCGCCACTGGGCTCTCGACCACAAAAAAGAATTGATAGCCGGACCACAACATAAGCAGACTCAACAGAAAGGCGATAATGCTCATTAAGATCATCCAGCCACCAAGGCGCCCCTTAAAAGCATCGCCCAACATGGCAAACAGGCTAGGATCACGTTTAAGCTGACTGTTTATCTGCTCTGATTCTTTTAATAACTGCTGGCGGATCTTTTCATCGATATCCATAACTTATCTCCTACTCTGACTCTTGTTCTTACGCCTTTTTTCAAACAGCCTTGGCTAAGTGCCGAACTCTAACACTTGCTTTAGCCGCTCTCTGGCTCTGAACAAACGTGACTTAACGGTTCCATGTGGGAGCTCAAGCACCGTGGCGATATCCTTTAAGCTTAACCCTTCAAGATAAAACAGATGTATAACTTGCCCCTCAATACTGGGGAGCTTGCAATCGCTTTCGCTAGATCACGATCTTCAAACTTGTCATCACTGTAAATTGGCTCACTACCTTTTATTTATTTCTTTTCCATCTAAGTAAAAAGGGAGCATTTGCTCCCTTCTACTAACCACGATTACCGCTAAGTCTGAAAGATTAAATCTTAAAAATAGACGAATAAATTAATGATCATCGCATTGATAATATCGATAAAGAAGCCACAGACTAGCGGCACGATAATAAAGGCCCTGTGAGCCGCACCGTACTGCTGCGTCACAGCTGTCATATTCACAATCGCCGTTGCCGTCGAACCTAAGGTCACGCCACCAAAACCTGAGCAAATCACTGCCGCCTCATAGTCTTTGCCCATCATTCTAAATACCACAAAAATGGTAAATACCACCGACAAGAATACCTGCACCGACATGACCACCGATATATAGAGTAAGCTGCCCTCTAATTCCCACACCTTAAGACTCATCAAAGCCATGGTCAGGAACATACCCAAACAGATATCTTGAATAAGAGACAAGCCCTGTGAGGCATCATCTAAGTAGGCTCTATCTTTGACCTCTCTGCGATTGATGATGGCTCTTCCTACATTACCGATAATAATACCGGCTAATAGGCAGGCGACGAACATAGGCAGTTTAACCCCTGCCTCTTGTAGGGCCAGATCGATAAAGTAGCCAATAATCAGGGTGACGTTTAACCATAACCAAGCTCGTAATACGCCAAAGTAGTCGACCTTAATATGTGATGAGCCCGCCTGATGGCTAGTACCAATATCCAGCTCTGAGTCATGATTAGCTTGCACCTTATGACGTTTCATCAAGTAAGCCGCAATAGGGCCACCAATCACACAGGCAGAAATAAGTCCTAGGGTGTTAGATGCTATACCCAACTCACTGGCGTTGACGATACCCAATTCTTCAACAAAAGTAGGGGTCCACGCCATGGCAGTGCCAACCCCACCGATGAGTGAAATGGAGCCAGACATCAAGCCAGCCTTGGGATCTAAACCAAACAAGGTGGCAATGGTGACGCCGGTAAAGTTTTGCAAGAAGATGAACACACTCGCTAGGGCAATTAAGATAAGTAGCGGCTTTCCGCCCTTTAATAGGGTGGCAAAGTCGGCTTTCAAGCCAATACCTGCAAAGAAATAGAGCAATAGCACATCGCGGATCTCGAGGTTAAACTCGATTTGAATATCGAAGGCATAATAAAGAATGCCTACAATCGCGGCGCAAGCAAAGCCGCCAACAACAGGCTCTGGGATACTGTACTTTCTGAGTAACTCGTATCGAGAGATAATATATTTACCGATAAATAGCGCTATTATCGCTAAGGTAAAAGAGACAAAGTCTTTTATTTCAATTAACTGTGGTTCCATGACAATCGTTCAATCCCTTTATATCTATAAAATAAGAAACAGCTGAAATGCCCCTCCTCGCTAACGACCAAGCCCGCACAAGCTGAAGCCCGCTGGGGGTCGAGAAAGTAATCAGCAGTAACATCATCATAGAGGCATTAAGCAAATTAATCACCCCGTTATTTTACAATCAGTTAACCTAACGTCAATCAAGTCATACTCACCACCGTGGCCACAGCCTATCAGCCACAGACCCGCCACGACACAAGGCTAACGCCCTAGCAACAAAACGGCAAACTTGCAAACAAACATCGGAAGATATACGTTAAACAACACAAAAAGGTTAACAGCTTGATAAAGACTAGTTTTATTGCTGAGTATAAATAATACAAATCACATCAAAAAGCTTGGTCGGACTTGTGAACCACGTCTCTTTAGTTGAATACTTTTTATACCAATCAGGGAGCGTTTATCTAAGGAAGGAAGTAACCAACATCATTGAAGGCAGCAGACTTATGTTCAAATCATTATCATCCCGTATATTCGTTGGCTTATTTGCCGGCTTATTACTGGGCACACTTTTCCAATATGGCTTTAGCGAAAATAGCTTTGCCAATACCACACTTGTCGATATCGCATCAGGCGCTGGCAGCATGTTTGTCCAGCTCATCATGATGCTGGTTGTACCGCTAGTCTTTTTCAGTATCGTTAGCGGTATTATCGAGCTGAAAGATCTAAAGTCATTCGGCCGACTCGGCAGTAAGACGTTTGGCTTGTACCTAGTCAATACCGTTATTGCGATTGCCGCAGCGATAGGTCTAGCACTACTGATAGCTCCTGGGCAAGGCATGCAGCTAACCGGAGAAGATGGCGCAGCCCTTACCTCCACCAGCTTGCCTAGCTTTATCGATATGATTGTTAATATTATTCCAAGCAACCCTTTCCAGGCGTTTGCTGACGGCAATATGTTACAGATTATCTTTATGGCATTGCTCACTGGCGGCATCATTAAGGCCCTAGGCGAAGATGTAAAACCCATAGTCACCTTCTTCAAGTACGGCAATAAAGTCATGCTTAAGGCGATTACCGTTGTTATGCAAGTCGCCCCTATTGGTGTGTTTGCGTTAATGGTAAAACTGGGTGCCACCTTCGAGCCATCGGCATTTGTCAGCGTATTGAGCTACATGGCGGTGATCTTAAGCTTACTCGCTGTATGGGCGCTTGTGGTGTATCCGGTAGTAGTTGGTATGACAACCAATATCTCCGCGGGTGAGTTTCGCCGTAAGACCCGCGAGCAGTTTCTGTTTGCCTTGTCGACCGCGAGTTCAAATGCGACTATTCCCGTCACCATGCGCACCTTAACCGACAAGCTTGGCGTAAAACCTAGCGTTGCAGGCTTTGGTGTACCTATGGGCGCGACCATGAATATGAGTGGTGTCGCGATATATATTACTGTCGCCGCTTTCTTTGTCGGTAATGCCTTTGGCTACCCTATCACCACAGATCAAATTCCAGCACTCGCCTTTAGTGTATTCCTACTGTCTATTGGTGCCGGTGGCGTTCCTGGTGGCGGTATTGTGATGATAGGTGTGCTTATTCATCAGATGGGCTTGCCTGTCGAAGCTATCGCATTAGTTGCTGCACTGGATCGTATCATCGATATGTTCTGTACTAGCACCAATGTGGTTGGTGACTCTGCTGTCGTCAGTATTGTTGATCACAGTGAGCAGCATGACTTATCTGCAGCAGCGTCACTGGATCTAAATACACAAACGCAAACTTAGCCGCGTACATAATCAGCTAGCTCGTCAATAGTCACCTATCACGTTAATAAACACTGATACGAAAAAAGGCACCCTAAGGTGCCTTTTTATTCGCTATCACTTTCGCTTACTTAGCGTATTCAACCGCAATGTTTGCAGCCAATTTTGCGTTATTAAACACAAGCTCGATGTTTGCCGCTAAGCTTACGCCTTTAGTGGTTTCAGCAACTTTAGCCAGTAAGAATGGTGTAGACGCCTTACCAAAAATGCCTTTGCTGTCCATTTCAGCAACCGCGTCAGCAATCACCTGATCGATCATAGCTCTGTCTAACTGATGTGCCTCTGGGATTGGGTTAGCAACAACGATGCCGCCTTTAAGATCCATATCCCACTTAGCTTTCATTGCCGCAGCAATTTGTGCTGGCGTATCAAGTTGGTAGTCAACACCAAACTCGCTCTCACGAGTATAGAAAGCAGGTAGTGTGCTAGTTTGATAACCGATAACTGGTACACCTTGAGTTTCTAGGTATTCAAGTGTTAAACCGATATCTAAGATTGACTTAGCACCCGCACAAACAACTGTTACATCAGTATTGGCTAACTCTTGCAAGTCAGCAGAGATATCGAAAGTCTGCTGCGCGCCGCGGTGAACGCCGCCAATGCCGCCCGTTGCGAACACTTTAATGCCCGCCATCTGCGCCAAAATCATAGTCGATGCAACTGTCGTCGCACCGTCAACACCTTTAGCAACGATAAACGGAATATCACGGCGGCTGGTCTTAATCACATCAAGACCTGCTTTACCTAAATATTCGATTTCTTCATGGGTCATACCCACTTTAAGACGACCTTTTAGAATCGCGATAGTTGCCGGTACAGCACCGTTGTCACGAATGATCTGCTCAACTTTAAGCGCCGTTTCTACGTTTTG
This sequence comes from Shewanella pealeana ATCC 700345, assembly GCF_000018285.1. Lineage (NCBI taxonomy): Bacteria > Pseudomonadati > Pseudomonadota > Gammaproteobacteria > Alteromonadales > Shewanellaceae > Shewanella > Shewanella pealeana. The sequence goes on from NC_009901.1 coordinate 3,611,891, forward strand.
CGGATAAGGCATACCGTGAGAAATGATGGTCGATTCCAATGCAACCACAGGCTTACCTGCTGCTAATGCTGCTGCAACTTCTGGATTAATATCTAGGTACTGCTCTAACATAACGACTCCTTGATAACGCGCTTAACGGTAATTTCAGACATATTAGGGTTTATTGTGGCTAAGTGAGACAGCGCGACGACTGCAGCTCCTATAGCAAATTGAGTTGACTCTTCAGTGCTCCACTGCTGGATCCAGCCGTGGGCAAGACCTGCAAGAAATGCATCACCCGCACCGTTGGCATTGACCATAGACACTGTCATAGCGGGAACTAAGGCTTGTACGCCCTCATCGCTATAAAACACGCCATCGCTACCTAAGCTTAAGAAAATGCGCTTCACGCCTTGGCTGTGGAACCAGTTTGCCAATTCAGGCAGTTGATCATGGCTATCGATGCTGATCCCAGACAACTGCTCAGCTTCTTTAAGGTTAGGTTTTAGGGTATGGACTGAACTTAAGAAAGGCTTAATTTTCTCGGCTTTGGCACATGAAACCGTATCAACAAAAATCGGTCTATCTGAGAAATTACTTAACAGGTACTCCAAAGACTCCGCCGATAAGTTGGCATCGACAATAATCAGCTCGGCTCGGCGTAACACTTCTTCATGGGTCTTTAACACAGCAACGCTGAGTTTTTCCAAAATCGCCATATCATTGATGGCAACATGCATATCGCTGTCCCCATCAAGTACTGATAGATAGGTTGAGGTCGCAAACTCATCGAGTTGAATGCAGCCCTTCATATCAATACCAGCCTGTTGGCACTGAGTCATGATCATCTGGCCATAAGTATCTTTACCAAGTGCACTAATCAGATGAGTATCCGAGCCAAGTCTGGCAAGGTTTTCTGCGATATTGCGGCCCACGCCACCCGGTGAACAGCTCACACTGCCAGGGTTAGAGTCGCCAACTTGTAGGGTATGTAGGGGACGGCCAAGAATATCCATGTTGGCACCACCGATCACGATGGCATAACGAGATTCGGCAAGAATATAACCTTTACCTTTAATCACGCCTTTATGGGTTAGATTCATGATGTGACCAGCCACTGCAGAGCGACTGATCCCCAGTTGATCGGCAATATTCTGCTGCGGGATCAGTGGGTCTTGTTTAAGTAGTGCTAGTATCTCGAGTTCGCGTTCTGTCATTATTATTATCCAGTCGACACGGCCAAACAAACATTTGTTTGGATACCAAACTTTTGTTTAAACTTGTGCGGAGAATATGCTTAATTAATTGATTAATCAAGAGCGACAATGTTTGATTGGAGGAAATTGTGATCGAGATGCTAAAAGGATATTAGATTAAACAGCACTAAATTAGGTGTGAATTAACAACATGTATTCAGCAGACCAATAGAGTGTTCTCGTAATTTAAACGGCGCGAACACAGTCAGAACAAGCTCTAAGGGAGAGCAACGGCTCTGCTATTTTATGAGTGATAGCTGGAGATGAGACGCTTTGGTTTAATAAAAAAATGCTAGTAATGGATACAACTAGATATGACGGCGGAAAACAAAATTAATATCGATGAGTACAATAAAAGGCCGATACTCACACTCCAGAAGGACTGTCTCACAAAGAGCTGTCTTGGCAGTAACTGTGAGTATCGTAAACCTATTATCTATCCTCTCACTCTTCTCACTCTAAACAAGCGCTTAACCTAACGCTAAGTACTTGTTCTAAGGTCTTGTTCTAAGTGCTAAAGCACCATAGTTAAATAGCCTAATACCAGCACTATCATAGAGGTGAGTGCATAAGGTACAGGGTAGCCAACCGCTGGCATATCACTTTGACATACATCTTGAGCCCCTTTCATTGCAGGCGTGCTATTACGTCCACCGGCGCAGGCGCCAGCCAATATCGCAGGGTTCATCTTGCGGAAATACAAGCCATATAGCCAAGCTAACAAAGGAGGAACAAGTGCAGCAGTTAAACCAAGAGCCGCGATTTTAATCACCACAATACCTTGAAATGAAGCCAGAATCTTAGGGCCAACCGTTGCAGCAAGTACCGCGACAAATAAGCTTAAGCCGATATCTTGTAAGAAGCTTCTTGCGCCTTCACTCATAGGACCACCAAAGGCCGGGTTACGAGTCCTTAAGAAGGAAAATATAATCCCGGTTAACATACAGCCCGCAGAGGTGCCTAATGCAAAAGGGATCCCACCTAAGGTCACGCTAAAATGTCCGCATACATAACCAATCAGCAAGGATATGGCTAGGTAAAAAGTTTCCGTTAAGGTACTTTCTACTATCGGTGTACTATTTAACTTTTTAGCGACTTGCTGAACGCACCAATCCGATCCGGCAACTCGCAATACATCGCCAACTTCGACAACTGCTTGCTGGGTAACGGGTAGCTGGTGCCCTTGTCTAAACAGCGCTTTAATGTAAACGCCAAAGCCCACCTCATCGCTAATTTGAGCAATCGTCTTACCAGTATATCCTGACTTACCTAGATGAATATCAGCCACTTCAATGTCGACGTTTCTAGCTCTAGGCTCATCGACCTCTACACCAACAAAAGCACCATCGTCTATCAAAACATGATAGTCGCCTCGAATACCGATAACATCACCTAAGGCGAGTTTTGGATTATCAGCAGCATCAAATACTTGCTCGCCTCGAACCACTTTTAAAATCGCGGCATGGGGAAACTTCTTAAACAGTGACTCAACGCTTTGACCAACTAACTCTTGGTGCTCTACCCGATAGGCGCGAATGTCTAACGGCAATACACCAAGGTTTGAGAATCCATTAGTACTTGGCAGCGCCTCAACATCATCACCTACGCCAAATTCTGCCTCAGCATCTTTACCCGCCTTAACGGGATCGATACCAAACATCGCTGGTAAATACTTAATAAGTAAAATAATGAAAACACTGGATAAGACATAGCTAATAGCATAACCCGCGGCAATATTAGCGCTGACTTGATCTAAGGTCATGCCTGCTGGCGCCTTAAACGCACCAGATGAGATAGCAGATTGAGCAACCCCCATCACGGCAGTTACCGTGTAACTGCCCGAGATGATCCCTGCAGCATAACCCGGTGCTAAACCGAGTAATTTTGCTCCGAAAAATACAATAAGAAAGTTACTAAAGACCACGATCAGGCCTATCACAACAAAGTCGAGCCCGCCTCTGGCAAGGCCGGAGAAAAACTGTGGCCCTACCTTCATGCCTATCGCATACATAAACATCATCAAGAAAATGTCAGACACTAATCCGGGTTCTTCGATTTTCAAGCCATAAACAGAAAAAGCCGTCAGGGCGATAGCAACACCAACGACTAAGGTTCCGGCTGTAGAGCCTAGCGCTATTCCCTTGATAGAAATTTTTCCCAGTGGGTAACCGATAGCGATGGCTAAAAACAAAAATACGAAGGGGTTATGAGCGATATAACTAAACACAAAACTGAATAACTCAGAAATATTCATAATCATTTCTCACTAAGTTATATAGAAAAAGGCCGTCTTTATGGACGGCCTCTCGACTAATTAACCATGATTAAAGCCAGACGACTCTTTGGCATCACTACCATGTGAAATTGGGTGTTCGGCAAAAAATTCAACACAGTGCTTCAAGTCAGCTACTAATAAGTCCGCTTGATCTCGGCTAAACCCATGCCGTACCAGAATACGCATAATGACTAAATCCTCTCTCTTCGGCGGCATGGCATAGGCCGCAATCTGCCAGCCTCGAGAACGGATACGATCAGAGAGATCAAACAAGTTAAACCCTGGGTCAACGCCCTCTTTTAACGACCAACTCATCGCAGGGATCCCGTCATGACCATCATAAATGATCTCGAACATCCCCAGTTTCTCAATCTCACTCGACAGGTATTGCGCGGTGTCGTAACAAGCCTGATGGATTTTTCTGTAGCCTTCTTTACCTAAGCGCAAAAAGTTGTAGTATTGCGCAACTATCTGTCCACCAGGTCGAGAGAAGTTCAGCGCAAAGGTCGGCATGTTACCGCCAAGGTAGTTCACATTAAAAATAAGGTCTTCATCTAAGGCCGACGCATCGCGCCAAATAACCCAACCCACACCAAGAGGGCTCAAGCCAAATTTATGCCCAGACGCATTAATTGATTTTACCCTTGGTAATTTAAAGTCCCATTCTAGTTCTGGTTGGCAAAATGGCGCTAAGAAGCCTCCACTGGCGGCATCAACATGCATTGGAATATCCAGTCCAGTCTCTTTTTGCAACTTATCGAGCGCATCATGTACCGCCTTTACAGGCTCGTACTGACAGGTGAACGTCACCCCTAAAGTCGGTACAACACCTATGGTATTTTCATCGCAGCGCTTAATCACTTCTTCAGCATTCATGATTAAACGATCGCCTTCCATCGGGATCTCACGTAACTCTATATCCCAATAGCGCGCGAATTTATGCCAGCAAACTTGCACCGGTCCACAAACCATATTGGGTTTATCCGTTGGTTTACCTAACGCTTTCATCTTCTTACGCCAAGCCCATTTCAATGCCATACCACCGAGCATCGCAGCCTCACTCGAGCCAGTGGTTGAGCAGCCTAAGGTATTTTCAGCGTCGGGAGAGTTCCAAAGGTCGGCAAGCATATGCACGCAACGGGCTTCAAGCTCTGCAGTTTGAGGGTACTCATCTTTATCGATCATATTCTTATCGATACATTCGTCCATCAATTGATGAACTTCATCCTCAACCCAAGTTTGGCAAAATGTCGCTAGATTTTGACGGGAGTTTCCGTCCATCATCAGCTCGTCGTGTACGATTTGATATGCATGACGTGGATTATTTTCCTGCTCAGGCATCTTATATTTAGGCATGGATAAAGCTAAGTCAGACGATGAGTAGATATCATCTAAGAGGTCATCTCGCACAGTATCTTTTGAGTGAAGAGGCATTATATTTTACTCCAATGAATTCAATAAAATTTCCTACTAGCTGGCGATGGTCAGCTGACGTAACCAACATAGAAGATAGCGCCCATCGCCGCAACACCCAACCGAGTGTAAAACTACGAATTAATCAAAAGTTAATCTAAAACATAAGATTGACTATGAACGACAGTCGAAAACAACAACAAAGCAACCATTCGCGACACTTTAAACCATCAAAAAAATATCAAAACAACATTAAACCCAAACCAATAACTCAGTGCTAGTTTGTTGGTTAGTGCTTAAAATGTACAAATGAGTATGGGAGCAGTTGTTATTATTCGCCAATTTTAAAGGCTGATTTACAATGCAGTTACAGATTAGGTTATGGCGTAATAGTTAATTCTGAATATTATTTTGACAATGAATCAATCAAGATACCGTTATTGCTAGCGACTAAATCGATTACTCTTAGTGCCACACTCAATAGAATTTTGATAGAGAAACAATATGACTCAATCGACGCCCCCATCAACCACGCAATTAACGACTCCTTTGACTACTCCTTTGACAATAGTGGCAAATATCACAGCCCATGCCGATAAAGTAGAAATAGTAAAAGCAGAACTGATAAAGGTGATTGCAACGACTCGAGAAGAGAAAGGCTGTTTGCAGTATGATCTGCACCAAGATAACGAAAATCCAGCGCATTTCACTTTTTATGAGAACTGGGCTTCAAGGGAAGATTTAAAAGCTCATCTGAATACACAACACATAAAAGACTATGTCGCGGTAACAGAGGGAATGGTTAAGGAGTTTACCCTCAATGAGATGACACTTATTGGTTAAGTGAGCAAAGGCTAGCAATACAAACCCGACTACCCTGACTCACTTAGCGATTAACACAGTTGCGCTTAACACAGTGGCGACTAAGCATCCTCTTCATGCATATAGCCTTCAATTAGCACCATCTGCTCTGATAGCTTGTCATCTAAGTTAGCTAAGCGATAACTGCCATGAGGCAGTTTTTCTAGGCTAATACTATCACCCGCCTGTATATGTAACTGATCGATGACCTCTCTTGGCAGGGTTAATCCTAAGCCTTCACCGACTACCTGTATTTTAAGTTCAGCCATAATCATCACCTACTCTATCTATTAACCTAACAGTGTACTTTTGTGCGTCCTCCGAAATAAGAGAATTCACTATCATTATTATAGTTGAACTCTCCTTTTTCAGTGCTTATTCACTGCTATGTTAATCCCAGTTCAAACTCGGTTGCAACACGCTTCCAATAGACCCCGGACTCATGACAGGTTTTATCTCTATCTAATATAAATAAGCCTTTAAAGCGATACATGGTCTGCCCCAGCTCATCTTTTACACGAGCAAAAACCATCTGCTGAATATTTTCAGACAAATTTTTATCGATAAACTGACGTTTCTTAGTTTCTGATTCAATGCAGTATTCATGAATTTCACAGCCATCATAGCTGATATGATTAAACCACTGCTCGTTGGGGTACAGTTTTGGGAACCACAGCCTTATATTGGGATAGTGAGGTACGCTGGCTGAAGATCGCTGCCAGCCTTTATAGTTATGCCCGAGCAGATTACAGACCTCAGCAGAAGTGCGCAGCGCCACGTTTTCACTGGCACGAATAACCCCGCGGCTCTGTAGGTAGCTTACGCTGTGCTCAGTCTCAGGATCCCAAGCTTGAAAATTTCCCGCAGCTTTCTGCACTTCAACGCTTTGCAGGATCTCGGCCACGATTTGGTCAACCTGTAAGTTAATCTGCTCAATTGCTACTGAGGCATCGATACGTTTAACCTGATGATCGGTCGCGGTAATAATATCGAGCTCTCGAACCTTGTCCGCATCGACCTGCTGCTTATGAAAGCCTTCATCGATCTCTATGTGCAACTTAAGCTGGGGAAGATACAGATCGGTCAGTGCAAAACCATCTGGTCTAGCAACGTATTGCTGGGTGATAAACTTAATATCAAGATCATCGACCTTATGAATAATTCGGGTGATAGCATACAACTCAAAACGCTTATTCTTACAACGTTGTAGCTGTCGAGTCATGTGTAGGGTTTTCATACCGTTCGAACAAGAGTCAATACATAAAAATTGGGGCGATAATTTTATAGATTTTTCAATTTAAGTTAAATCCCCACAAAATAATATTCACTCTATTCGACCACTCTATGAGCTACACACGATAAATCTAATTAAGCACTTATTTTTATTGATTTTTTATTGCGATCTCAATCCGGTATTTATGAAAATCTTCAATACTCACTCTACTATCCTCAGCTAGAATCCTTACGCCATTTACTTACCGAATGGTGTTTCCTATGAGCCTAAGCGCTCATTCCTAACTAGGATTTACAATGAAAAAGTTAAGCTTACTTGCCGCCTCTATCGGCATCATTTTAGCAGGTTGTAGCAGTGATGATGACAATGCCATTAGCACGTTTGAAGTTAAAGCTATCGACGGCTATCTAGTTAACGCCGATATCTACGCGGGCGACAAGTGCGACACAAAGGCTGGCGTCACCGATGAGCGCGGCATAGCTAAAATCGATGAAAAATTCAAAGACCAAAAACTGTGTGTTAAAGCTGTTGTAGGACAAACAATTGATAGCGACCGCGGCATTGTCACCAAAGCATTCGAATTATCGGCTCCAGCTGACTCTACGGTTATCAACCCGATGACCAACCTTGTTGTAGAGAAAATGCAGGCAACACCAAGTCTAACGGCTGAAGATGCAAAAGCTGAAGTTACCAAGCAATTCGCGGCACTAAACGCTAAGCCAGAGCAGTTATTTGGTGACTACATTGCTGACGCCAATGCTGGCAATAAAGTCGCAGAAGGTATCAAGGTTATCGGCGAGACCTTAGTCGATGCGCAAGTAGAAGACACTGATGTTTCTGAAGTGATTTTAGACGACTTAGTGACTGATGTTGCTGACAAAGTTGAAAGTAATGAAGACCTTGACGATTACGCACCAGTAATTGATAAAGAAGAAGGCTTCAAACCAAACCACAGACCAAACATCACTTTAACTGACGCAGAGCAAGATAAGCTTGAAGAAATTAAGCTTGAACTTGGTCAAACTATTGCAACTATCGAGCTATTGTCAGCCTTTGACGATAAAGATAATGATCTGTTAACTCTTGAAGTTAAGAGCGAAGATGGCGAAACATTGGCTGAACTAGGCCTAGCATTCAACAGCGACACAGGTCTACTTAGCGGTAAACCATTAACAGCAGGTGAGATTGAGCTACATGTCTATGCGACAGACAGCAAAGGTGCTCGCTCATACCCACTAGAAATCGAAATCGATGTTACTAGCCCGAACTCTGCACCAACTATCGATAATGAAGAAAAATCTGAAATTGAAGCTGAGCTAAAAGAGTTAAACCTAACTCAAGGTGACACTGTCGATGCAACAATCGAACTTGACGATCTGTTTAACGATGTCGATGAAGATGCACTTAAGCTAGTTGCAACCACTGACATGCAAGGCGTAACGCTTAAGATTGAGCAACAAGACGACCTGCATCTAACGGGCACGCCAGAACTTGCTGGTGAGTTCACCATCACAGTAACGGCTGATGATGGCATTAATGCTGCTGTTAAAGCAGAGCTAAAAGTTACTGTTGCTAATAACGACATCACGCCAGATCCTGAAGTACATCCACTGGAAGGCAAGAATTGGTATGTGCTAGAGCACGGCAGTGATGATGGTGTTGATAACAGCTCAGATTTCCAACGTGTTTGGTGTGAAACTTATAAGTTCGTAGACGGTAACGTGTTGATGAACAAGCGTAATCTAAGTAACTTAACCGAATGTGCTGCAGAAACAACTGAAAAAGTCGGTACCTATACAGTCAACGGTGACAAGCTTGAAGCTAGCTTTGTGATGGAAGGTGGTGTGGCAGAAGCCTCAACTATCACAGCTAAGCCTGCATTAAATGGCATTGGCGCTGGCGCTGGCGCACAAACTGTTGCTATTCATGGTGAGCGTTATACCTTCTTCAAAAACGATGATGACGCAGAGAAACGTCTCGATATCGAATCTGATGACAATGCAAACGATCGTAGCTTCGCCATTGAAATGCCTGCTCTTGAACAAGAAGATGAGCAAAACATCCAGTACAACCTAGTACAGATCAGCTTACAGACCAACGATATGGGTGATGACGTTGATATGTACTTTGATCTTCCAGGCAAAGACCTAACCTGTGAAGAAGTTAGCGAATTCTATAACCCAACACTAACAGCAATAGGTCTACCTAAATACGGTGTTTCAGCTCAGCTAATGGACAATGATAGCGAAGAGTTTAACTTCTGTGTTGCTCAATTCACCATTAACGAAACAGTTCCAACGGGCACTATCTTCAGCATTATTGGCCAACTAAAGTATGACGACGATGCTGGCATTGTTGAGCCAATCAAGGCTAACATCGAATGGACAGGTGAAGCCGATAACGAATAACTCGTTAAAACAGGTTTAAGTTCATACAAAAAGGAGAGCTTCTGCTCTCCTTTTCTATTCTGCCAATTTTAGAGTTGGCCAAATCTACTATTAACTATTAATCAAGTCTGAGCGACTGCACCTTAACTTGGCTTATGATTCTTAGTTATAAATCGGTCCAATTGATTGCCAAATGCTTGCTTTTCACTAGCACCAATTGCTGCTGGCCCACCAGTTTGTACGCCGCTGGCGCGCATGGTGTCCATAAAGTCGCGCATATTTAAAATCGACTTGATGTTCTGTTCAGTATATAGCTCACCACGCGGGTTTAAGGCAAAGCCGCCTTTATCGATTACCTCTGATGCGAGTGGAATATCTGCCGTAATCACTAAATCACCCGCGCTGAGCAGTTTAACGATTTCGTCATCGGCCACATCAAAGCCCGAAGAGACCGTTTTCAAGTTAATATAAGGTGATGGAGGGATACGCATCCAATGATTAGCCACCAGCGTCACTTCAACTTTGGCTCTATCTGCGACTCTAAATAAAATCTCTTTAATCACACCCGGACATGCATCGGCGTCAACCCAAACTTTCATTACTGCTCCTCACATTGACCCACAGCCAAATAAAATCAGCTGAGAATTATAACAGCAATTTTGCATTACCCTTAGCCAAAGCCGCCAATAAAAACTAGATAAAATACACCTGCCTAAGATATGATTTCGCTATATGCCTCTTCTATAAATTACAGCTAGGTCGTTATTCCTATGAGCGAATTTACTCCTGAGTGTTTTAATTTCTTAAACCTACTTTCGGTTAATAACGACAGAGAGTGGTTTAAAGCCAATCAACAACAATATGAAGATAAAGTCCGCACCCCGGCATTAAAGTTTATCGAAGCCATGCAGCCGCATATTCTTGGGCTATCGCCGCGATTAACCGCTGTGCCTAAAAAAGTCGGCGGCAGCATGATGCGCCCTCAACGTGATAGTCGCTTTAGTAAAGATAAGACGCCCTATAAAACCAATGTCGGCATTCAGTTTAGGCATTTTCAGGGCAAAGATGTACACGCCCCAGGCTTGTACCTACACATTGCCAACGATGGCTGCTTTATTGGCGCAGGAATTTGGCATCCAGAATCTAAGACCCTAAACGCCATTAGAAGCTGCATAGATGAAAACCCCAATGGCTATAAAAAAGCGCTGCGTGAATTAACAGCCCAAGGTTTTGAGATGCAAGGCAGCACGCTTATTCGCCCACCAAAAGGCTATGACAAAAACCATCCAATGTTAGAGGAGCTTAAGCGCAAAGACTTTATCGCCATAAAGCCGCTAAGTATCGAGCAAGTGTGTGCACCTGAGTTTGTCGATGTTTGCGCCCGAGAGTTCGCCGCATGCCAGCAACTGATGCGCTACTTGTGCTTTGCGTTAGATCTCGATTACTAAGGCCCTCCTATCTAGCAGGCGTTTCTATCAAGCGCCTCTACACGCAAGTGTAATCTCTGCTACAATTGCGCCAGTTTTAATTTCCAGCCAATTTAGGCTAGCTCAGGCACATTCTAATGATAGAACCGTCATCATCTCCTCAAGATGCTTTTCAAGCAGGTACTCCCGCACAAAAACGAGCGTTAAGCTATAGCAACACCATACATCAGCTGTTTATCAGCGTGATGAATGAGAAGCTACCTGCAGATCGCATTGTTGGTGAATACTTTAGAATCAATAAGAAACATGGCTCTAAAGATCGACGCGTCATAAGAGAAAGCCTGTTTGCTCTATTTCGTTGGTGGGGCTGGCTTAAAAAGGTTCACACCAGTGAACAACAAGATGCAACCTGGTTTGCTTGTTTAAGCCTCGTTGCTGAATTAGAAGCTCATAAATGGCCTCAATTTAGTGAGGCGTGGCGCGAGTTTGCCAACCAGTCAGCTGAGTTTAGTCTCAGCCAAGCCAGTCAAATATTGACCAGTGTTAGCGACAGATGTGAGTACTTAAACCAGCAGTTTTCCCACTTAAGCTTTAATGATGCTGAGTTATTACCAGAGTGGTTTTGGACTGTCTCTCAAGTCAATGACGCAGATAAGCAAGCTGTTATCGAAGCCATGTGTTCACGTCCGCCAATCTGGGGCCGCGCGCAAACATTGACTCAAGAGCAGCTTATCGCGTCACTTGCAAGCAAAGATATCGTTGCTATTGCCAGTGAGTTTTTTGATGATGCAGTGAGTCTTGGACATAAGAGCATTAACCTCAATGCTATTGATGCCTATCAGCGCGGTGAGCTTGAGATCCAAGATCTTGGTTCTCAAGTCATCGGTCAAATCTGTGCCCCTAAAGCGGATGAGCAGTGGTGGGATACCTGCTCAGGCGCTGGTGGTAAAACACTGCAGCTGCGCTCTTTAATGCTAAGACAAGACTCATCCGCGTCTGGTGAGATCGTCTCATCAGATATTCGTCGCAAACCGTTAGAAGAATTGCTAAAGCGCGCTAAACGAGCAGGCTTTAATGGCATCACGACTGCGCCTTGGAAAAGTGATGACTTACCCGTAAAGGCCAGCTCTTTCGATGGAGTATTAGTCGATGCCCCTTGTAGCTGTACAGGCACCTGGCGACGTAACCCAGATATGCGCTGGCTAGATGAGGCAAGCGTTGTTACCGATAAGCACGCACTACAGTTAGATATCCTCACTCGTAGCGCCAAGGCAGTTAAGTCTCAAGGTCAGCTGGTCTATGCCACTTGCTCATTGTCACCTATCGAAAATGAGCAGGTAGTGAATGCCTTTTTAGCTGAAAATAGCGAGTTTGAGTTACAAACTCTGACGCACCCGTTTACCGGCGAGCAAACACAGCTGCTCACCATCTGGCCCCATGAGGCCGATACCGACGGCATGTTTGTCGCTAAGATGAAAAAGCGCTAATACCGGTTCTCAAACGCTTAAAGTAAAAAAACGCCATACATTGTATGGCGTTTTTGTTAGCAATTTTGCCGATAATCACTTGGTTTAATCTAGGCCTTGTCTAATGTCTAATGACATTCTATATAAACTTTAACACCAGAGTCAGCACACAGGGGAATGGCTTATACCAAAAGTAAAGTCGCCCTATATGTGACTTATATGTGGCTTAGGCTTTGCACATATCGTTCTCGGCGCTTAACACTTTGATTCTTGTATAAGTCATGCTCTGATTGCCGCAACCATTGGCCGCTATCATTCACATCCCGATTAAAGCTGGCACCAAAATGAATGCTCACATCGCTATAGTGGTCAATCAAATAACCGGATTGGAGCCGTGAGACCTGCTGCTGTATTTTATGGGAAATATCAGCCTCACACACAACGACAAAACTATTGTCTGCAATTCGATAGGTATTGGTTAACTCACTCATAGAATTTGAGTGAGTATCTGAACTTGTGTCTACATACTCATAAACCTGTCTAAGTGACTCTGCTACACTACAAATAACCTTATCGACCTCATTATGACCTAGTTTTCGAGTCAGCAGCGGTAACCCCTCCAACGAAACTAAGGTCAAACATAACTGCCTAGAGGCTTGAGCACCGAAAGGCAACCCCTTAAGCATAGATTCATCAAATGCAAAACGATTGGGTAGACCCGTTAGCTTATCTGTGCGAGCGTTTTTCCTAGCAACTTCGAGTATTTCGATATGACGCTCTTTTTCCTCGGACAGCAAGCGAATTTTATAGGCTAACGCAAATGACAATAACAAGGCATCGGCTGCACCGCCGATTAAAGTAGCCAGTTCTGCGTTATCAAAAAAATCAGGCGTCAGTCCCATATTTCCAGGCAAGATCAGCACTGCGGGTAACAGTAAACAAGTAAAGGCTAGCAGGAAATATCGTGCAGGATGGAAGCCCTTTAACAGGCAGACATTGCCACAAAACATCGCAAGCCCTATCCATAACATGATCAACACCGACGCGATTATCGCCGTATAGGACACCAAATACATACTTGTTGGCAGGGCGATGATACATAGCCACAAAAGCCCTAAACTTAGCCGATAAAGTTTCGGTGACAACTCTGGGAGCTGCAAAAAATGTATATAGAATAGGATATTAAATATTGGTAGCCCAATAAAAAACAGATGATGAAGCTCTAAATTGTGAAAATCAAACAGATGAGCCGGTAAGTGGAAAGTTAGCGCCCAGCCAGTTAAATAACATAGTACGTAACAAGCATAATAAAGAAATGCTTTATCACGGATGGAAACATAAATGATGCCATTATAGAGTGTGATAAATATTAACCCACCTATGCAAAGAATGATAAACAAGGCATAGATATCTGACTGACGCTTATGCTCTTTGTATTCTTCAACTTGAAGTTTAGGCTGGGATGAAAAGTAACGACTATTAACTCGAGTGATAAACCAGTAGTTTACTCCTATGCTCATCTCAACGCTTCTGGCATAGTCGAACAAGAATTCGTAAGGAGCGTAATAACCACTATGAAAATATTGAGTTGAACCGTCCTCTCCAATTAACCAGTAATCGACGGACTCAATAATGGAATTTTTGACATTAACCGTCCAGTGCTTGTTGTAGTTATTCACCTGCACCGCTGACACCATCCAGTAATTACCACCAGAAAGCGATACCCTGTTCAACTCCTTTTTATCTTCCATCCAAGAGATAGTCTTCAAGAAGTCTTTGGGAACTTCATCTTCAGCCTCGGCACTAAAAATAAACGTTTTTTCCATCACAGCGGCTTGGCGAGCATAACTCACATCGCAATATACAAACACCGACAGTAACAACAGTAGTCGCATTATTATTTTTATTAGCATTAACCGCGTCACCTACACTTTCCCCATGCCGCCGAACTACTCCAGCTCACACTTCACCTGAATTTGTGACAACAGTTTACATAAACAACAAATAAGCAGCAATTCAATCATGTACCGAAATCGATAATCTCGCTTAACCTAGGCTCTCAAGCTAAGGGGGGATGAGGGTATTTTAAAGCGTGAATTTGTGCAGAAGCAAAAATAGAGCCGAAAGACTCGAAGTGAGTTCAAAGGTGTCAAACTCACTAACAGGGGAAGTGACTTAGGCGGATAAAATACCTGCCTAAGCCGATTTTATATATCTGAAAACAATTAGAAAGAGGCTTTAGCGCCTAAATAAAATCCTGAGTCTAAGCTAGTATTAGATGCATGATCATACTGTAAACGAATATCGCGATACCCCACAAACAGGGCTAGAGCGGGATTGAGACTGTACTGCACTCGACCATCTAACTGCCACGAACCGTCAATATCACCAAAGGACAATACCGATGGTGAATAGTATCCCGAACCATGAACAGAAACATTCGAGCCTAAATGCATCGCGTAGCGACCGCCGATACCAACAAAGTTACCGTTTTGACTCTTCTTTGACCACACTTGAGAAAACTTAGCCCCCAATTCAAAGTGATGAATACCTGCGTCATGGGCGATATGCAGTGCACCCGATAGCATCTGCCCTCCCTTATCGGCATAGATATAATCAAGGGATGCGTTAACGTCTTTATTGAGATCAAACTGTAACTCTGTCGACAACATGTCGTCATTTAGACCGAATGTAAAATCTGTCGCATAGGCATTGATAGACAAAGCGCTCAGCACAAGCGTTGTCATTAAGGTTTTTACTGTCATTTATGATCCCGAAACTTATGAGCTTTCGTCAAGCATACCTAAAGGGCTGACGCATTTTTATAGAAACCTAAACTTAGACTGTACATTTAAATAAACACGGACAACTGGCAAACCTAAAAGCAACAGCAGCAACCATAAGCACACAAGCGCATCCAGATGTAACATTGGGAGGGATTATTAATTTTACCTATAAATTCTTTATGTTAGCGATCGCTTTATCACTACATAGACGCTTTACTGAAAAAAAATAAATATCGAACTTTTTGATGTGATAACTTAGGCCCAACGTTATCGAGCAGCAGTCCTCAAAGCCTTGCCAGCATTAGGCTTGAAGCAGATTTATTTTATTCAAAACCTACACTGCTTATTAGGCAAGGACTATACTCAATTATCAGAAAAAATTGCTTTGGAGCACAGATGAAACAATTAAAATTAACCCCAATTACCATCGCTATCGCCACAGGCTTGATGCTATCGGGTTGCGGGTCAGACAGTGATTCTAATGAGCCAGAACAAGCTCTGTTCAGCCTTGGCGTTTCAGATAATCCTGCAGACGCTAACATAGTCAATGTGGCTTTTAAGCAGGTTATTCTAAAGAACAGTGAGGGCGCGTTCTCATTCGATGTCTCAACTGGGGATGATGGTTTACAACATGTCGACCTATTAAGCTTCCAGGGTCAAGATGTTGAAACATTAGTTAGCGGTCAATCTGTTCCCGTAGGTGAATACCAGATGTGTATTTACATGGAAAATAACACCATCTCTAGCGATGAAAGCTCTTATGTATTAAGTGGTGCAACAGAAGATGAAAATGGTGACTTTGTTGGCGGTGACATTGAAGGCTTAGTCACTAACAGTAACGGCTCTTGTGGTGGTGTCGGGGCCGATGAAGATAACACAGGTCGCCTCTTCTTTAATAAATCCTTTACAATCGCGGCTGGTAACAACAATTTTGTTGCCGAGTTTAACCTAGCTAAAGGCCTGCAAGCTCCCCACGGCAATAAAGAATACTGGACACTAAAACCAACTTCCGTACAGCTGGTTAATGCCTCTGACGTTGGTGCAATTAAAGGCCAGATAAGTCAAGCGACAATGGATAATTGTGAGGCTGCTGCAGGCGGTTCAGAGTTTAGCCCTGCGGTTTACCTTTACCCAAGTGAAACAGCACTGGATCAGATGGCAGACTTTAGAACGGGTCCAAATGTCTTAACTCAGGTAGCACCAATCACATCGGCGAGAGTTAACCCAATCCTTGATGGCAGCGATAATGTCACTGGCTATGAATACGAATTTGGTTTTGTGGTCGCCGACACCTATAGCCTTGGTTACACCTGCCTAGCGCAAAATGATGATCCAGAAGAGTCTAACGTCCGTGAACCTGAAGATGGTAGCGCGCCGTTTTTTATCGACTCTGCTGAGCAAGACGTCACTGTTACTCTAGGTGAAACGACTACACGTCATTTTCCTGAGTCATTTGAGCCTGTCACGCCTTAACTCAATGTGACAGTTACAATCACTATAAAGGGGCTTAGCGCCCCTTTTCTGCCACTTATAGAACCGCCCCCTCCCGCTGTAAGCTAACGCCGCCAACAAAAACTCTGCACAAACCCATAAAATACCGTTAGAGTATCCCTAGCTAAACAAAGGGGGAAATGATGACAGCTTCCATTTACGATTTTTCAGTTAACAATATTCAGGGAAAAACGGTTTCACTGGCGAACTTTAAAGACAAAGTCATATTGATTGTTAATACAGCCAGCGAATGTGGCTTTACGCCTCAATATAAGGAGCTTGAGGCTCTGTACCAAAAACACCAGTCTCAAGGGCTGGCGGTGCTTGGGTTTCCATGTAACCAGTTTGGCGAGCAAGAAAAAGGGGATAACCAAGCCATTAGCTCATTTTGTGAATTAAATTTTGGTGTGACCTTCCCACTATTTGAAAAAATTGAAGTAAATGGCGCCAATACCGCTCCACTGTATGCACATTTAAAGCAATCTGCTAAAGGCTTACTGGGTTCTGAAGCAATAAAGTGGAACTTTACCAAGTTTTTAGTCGATAGGCAGGGCAAAGTCACCCAACGCTTTGCGCCAACGACGAAGCCAATGGCAATTGAAGGTGAAATATTAAAGCTACTTTAGTCATTAAAATGAATAACTTAAAATCACCTTTTAAAAAGATCATATATTCTGGATTCTTTTTTGAACTTTATCACAATACTCATCTCTAACTTCTTGAGCATTGATTTTTATGTTCATCATTCTCCCTGGGGCTTCTAGCGCAGCCCCCTTGGTCTCAATGTAGATCAATCAGGCAACCCCTTGGGTTGCCCTTTTTTTATCCTGTTTTCGCTCGCTGCATATTTTTGTGCATTTTTATGAAAAATTTCTAGCATCGATTGAACTAAATATAAAATGATGAGTCTGACTATATGAACCGATTCTCTTTGAGTGAATATATTAAAGATTAACGACTTAATATATTGGCTTAACCTTAGTTTCATTGTTCATCATCATTCCCTTAGGCATTCCTTATAGGTTTGCCATCGAGTTAAGTCTTTCGCTAGCGCATTAAGGTTTAACTTTTGAACTAATTCTTTATGGCAATCTCATTAGGTTGCCATTTTTTTTATTGCCTATTTGACTCAAGACTGTCTGCCACTCGAAATGACGAGCCAAAGCAAAAAAATTCTGTCTGCAAAACAATTCATTAAACTAATGATTAGAAATAATGCCTGCAAATAATCTTAATTATTTAGATACTTAGAATCACTTAGTTCCAAACTAATAAAATATTTGCTGATAAATTTGAAACTTGACGGAACTAACTGAGATTTATTGACTCTGACTATATGAAGCGATTCTCGTTAAGTGAATATTTTAGCCCATAGGTGCTGATGTTGGCTTAACCTTAGTTTCATTGTTCATCATCATTCCCTTGGCATTCCGATTAGGTTTGCCCTTGGAGATAAGCGGTTAGCTAGCGCAAAAACAGCTTGTTTCTCCTTCGCTATTGTTATGGCAACCTATTTAGGTTGCCATTTTTTTTACCGCTAATTTGACTAAAGACTGTTAATGACTCGACATGACTTAGGCAAAACTATTCAGCCTAAAAGCAATTAAGCTAACAACTTGAATGACAGGAAATAATTCTGATAATTTAGGTGCTTAGTAAAAATGCATTCCAATCTAATAAAATAATTGCAGATAAATTGAAACTTGAGGGAACTAACTGGGATTTATTGACTCTGACTATATGAACCGATTCTCGTTAAGTGAATATTCGAGCCAGTAGGCTAAAAATGTTGGCTTAACCTTAGTTTCATTGTTCATCATCATTCCCTTGGCATTCCGACTCGGTTTGCCCTTGGAGGTAAGCGGTTAGCTAGCGCAAAAACAGCTTATTTCTCCTTCGCTATTGTTATGGCAACCTCTTTAGGTTGCCATTTTTTTTACCGCTAATTTGACTAAAGACTGTTAATGACTCGACATGACTTAGGCAAAACTATTCAGCCTAAAAGCAATTAAGCTAATAACTTGAATGACAGAAAATAATTCTGATAATTTAGGTGCTTAGTAAAAATGTATTCCAATCTAATAAAATAATTGCAGATAAATTGAAACTTGAGGGAACTAACTGGGATTTATTGACTCTGACTATATGAACCGATTCTCGTTAAGTGAATATTCAAGCCAGTAGGCTAAAGATGTTGGCTTAACCTTAGTTTCATTGTTCATCATCATTCCCTTAGGCATTCCTTTATAGGTTTGCCATCAAGTTAAGCCTTTCGCTAGCGCATTAATGCTTAACTTTAGAACTGATTCTTTATGGCAACCTCATTAGGTTGCCATTTTTTTTACTTTTTATTGCGCAGCTTTTAATAATTGCTGATCCAACATCACAGCAATGGAGGGATGATAGCCCTCACGAGCAATCGTATAGATTTGCTGTACTTGAGTCTCGAATCCAGCCTTCATCAACTCTGCATAAAGGGGCTTAACAAACTTTCCGCGACCAATTTTGACTAGATAAGCACTCACAGCCTCGAGTACCGCCTCATAGCGGTTACGAATCGCGACTCTAAACCAATCACAGGCAATCTCAGCATTGTTAGTCTGAGTGAAACCAAAGGTGCTGTCTAAATCGGCTAAGGCTTCATGGGACAGCTGCTCAGGTAAGTTAGTTAAAAAGTACTGCCAATGATGTACACGCCAGCCCGTTGTCATCAAACTTGAAGCTGCAGCACCATCATCGAAAGCACGCAGTGCCATAGTCACTTTATCTAAACTGGTTGATTTCGGCTCAACAAACCAGCTAGGCATGCCCTCACCATAAATCCACTCTAGCAACTCAGCCTCGGTGATCTTGTCACAGTGCTCTTTAAGCAATGTTTGCTTAGCGTAATCGACAAAGATTTCAGTGGTGATCGCCTCAAAGGCAAATGCTTGTACGTATTCATATAAAAATGCATCAAACGCTGTACGACCGAGACGCTTTTCCAAGTCATGAACAAACATCGACGCTTTATCATAAGTAAAGCGATTAAAGGCTTCATTTGGATCTTGATCTTGCATATTGGCAGGCAGTGTTTGCGCCTCAATACTGGTAGCTGAAATCGCTTCCTGCAAACGGCCATTTTCAAGCACCACTTCAAGCTCTGCTAACTCTTTACCGTAAACTTCTTCAACAATACGATTGGTGAAGTAAGTGGTAAAACCTTCATTTAACCAAAGATCACGCCATGTCGCATTACTCACAAGGTTCCCAGTCCAGGAATGTGCTAGCTCGTGTGCAACCGTTGACACTAAGCTTTTATCACCCGCTATAAGAGTTGGAGTCATAAAGGCCAAGCGCGGGTTTTCCATGCCACCAAATGGAAAGCTAGGCGGCAAGACTATCATGTCATAACGCCCCCAAGGGTATGGCCCTAATAATGACTCCGCCACCTCAACCATGCTCTCCGTGTCTTCAAACTCCGCCACGGCTGCAGCCACGACCTCAGGTTCTGCATACACCCCCGTTCTTGGGCCTAGTTCACCAAAGGCTAAATCTCCTACCGCTATTGCTAATAGATGAGTCGGCATTGGCTTTTCCATGGTAAAGCTAAACTCACCAGTTAAAGGTGCATTAGCATCATTCATGGCACTCATCACCGCTCGCATGCCTTTAGGGGCTGTGATCACTGCATCGAAAGTAATTCTGGCTTTTGGGGTATCTTGCACAGGGATCCAGCTGCGCGCATTAATAGGTTGAGACTGACTAAAAAGAAATGGCAGTGTCTTACCGCTGGTTTGCTGTGGTGTCAGCCATTGTAGTCCTTGTGCTTGTGGCGATGTACGGTAATGGATAATCACACTCGAGACGTCTGCAGTCAGCTCAATATTCAACCTCTGGCCTAATGTGTCATCTTGTTGATCTAAGCTGAACTGCAGGGCTTGTTGCGAATTAGAGTAAATCGCTTCAATGGTTAGATCACGAGTATCTAACCAGAGCGCTGTAGTCTGTTTATCAATGTAATCTAGCTGTAACTCGACCTGCCCTGCTAATTGCTTAGTATCAAAATCCACATCGAGTGATAGCGACAGGTGTTTAACTCTGACCTGTTCGGTATTGGCAAACGAGTGGTAATCATGATTATTATCCCATTGCTTTAACACGGCATATCCTTTTTAAGTAACTGGTTAATTGATTACATTTTAACGCTATTTTATGTGATGAAAAGCCTAGTTTGACTTCAATAGAGCTAAATGAAACACTTGAGGATATTGTATGCAAAACTATAAATCAGAGAAAGCCTCAATGAAAAATAAACATATCTTACCTACATTAGCCGCTCTATCACTGCTCCCTGCAAGCTCCTATGCGGCAGAGGTGGCGAGCCTAGAAAGCGTTTTAAGCCAGAATCATGCCTGTAGCGACACAATTGTCATTCGCTCACAAGCCTTAACAGAAAAGCAGCTCAGCTCCGCTTGTCAGTTGTTAATCAAACAAGAAGCGAGTTTCCATAAGCTATTTGGCACCCTCAATAAGCCGGTAGCCGATGACAATAATCACAAGATGCGCGCCAATGTTTATCACTCAAGACAAGACTATGTCGATCATGTCACCAACCATTTCGACGTGCCAAGCGACAACGGCGGCATGTATCTAGAGGGGTTACCCTGGGAAAGTGATAACCAAGCCGAGTTTGTGGCCTATGAGAAAAAGGGCCAAGTTTGGAACTTAGCGCACGAGTACGTACATTACCTCGATGGTCGCTTTAACCTCTACGGCGACTTCTGCCTCTCACTCCATGACTCCCACAGTGGCCCTGAATACTGCCCTAAGCCTGCACCACTTTATCCTCATACCGTGTGGTGGAGTGAAGGTGTCGCTGAATATATCTCCCTCGGTGATAACAACCCGAAGGCTATAGCCTTAATTGGCGGCGAGCCAAGCTATAAGCTTAGCGAAATCTTTAATACCAGCTATGAAAAAAATGGCGGCACAGACAGAGTTTATCGCTGGGGTTACCTTGCGGTGCGCTTTATGATTGAAAACCATAAAGATAAAGTTGATACCATGCTTGGCTTTACTCGAAAAGGTGACTATCCACGATATCAAGCATTGCTAGCCGGCTGGGGAACATCTATGGATGCTGAGTTTGATACTTGGCTTGAACAGCTAAAATCAGCGAAAAAGTAGCTTTCACTAGAAATAACCCATTAAAAAGGCCTCAATTGAGGCCTTTTTTGCTTTTCATTCATCTATTAAGATGAATAGCGACCATCATTAAAGACGGATCCCCGCTTTAGCTAAGTCTTTTGCGATAACGCTGCGTGGTAGTGCAACGTAACCGTCTTTTTCAACAATTTGCTGACCTTGCTGAGATAGCACGTAACGGATGAATTCGCGATCCATTGGTGATAAATCTTTGTTTGGATGCTTGTTGACGTATACGTATAGGTAGCGAGACAGTGGGTATTTACCCGTTGCTGCATTGTCTGCTGTTGCAGCAATATAGTTAGTGCCTTTCTTAGAAATCGCAACCGCTTTAACACCGGCAGTCTTATAACCAATTCCCGAGTAACCAATCGCGTTAAGTGATTGAGATACAGACTGTACTACAGAAGCAGAACCTGGTTGCTCGTTTACGTTCGCTTTGAAATCACCTTTACATAGTGCTTTCTTTTTAAAGTAACCGTAAGTGCCCGATACTGAGTTACGACCGTATAGCTGTATATCTCTCGCTGCCCAGCCACCATCAAGGCCAACTTGCCCCCAACGTGTCACATCACCACCGCCACACTTATCTGTAGAAGAGAAGATGCCGTCGATCTGTTCGATGCTCATACCTTCGATTGGGTTATCTTTATGTACAAATACTGCTAGAGCATCAATTGCAACACGGATAGCCGTTGGCTGGTAACCGTAATGCTTTTCAAACGCTTCAACTTCGTTTGGCTTCATCTTACGGCTCATAGGGCCAAACTGAGAAGTGCCTTCAGTTAATGCTGGTGGCGCAGTAGAAGAACCTGCCGCTTGGATCTGGATGTTTACGTTTGGATAAAGTTGTTTAAAGTCTTCAGCCCATAGTGTCATCATGTTTGCCAGAGTATCAGAGCCTACTGACGATAAGTTACCAGACACGCCGCTTGTCTTTTCGTAAGTCGGTAAAGACTGGTCGATTGCAGCCATTGATGCTGCAGAAAATACAGTCGCTGCAGTAAAGCTTACCGCGCCAACAAGTTGTTTCAGTTTCATTCTTTGCTCCAGTGTTTAACTATCTTGGTTTCTTAAAACGCTGTCAGTATTGACTCCATTGATGACAAGTCTATTACTACTAAGTGACACTTCGATGACAAACCAAGCTAATTTGGATCTTTTTATACTAAAAAACAGGCAGCAGCCTGTTTTTATATGACATTTATTTTAAAACTTATCTGTAACGGCTTATCTTTAAAACTTAACCCTGCTGATTGCTTGCCTGCGGGGTAAACTCGATTAAATTCGCTGGAATAACAAAGCTAAAGGTACTGCCCTTCCCCAATTGACTGGCGATGTTAAGTTCACTCTGGTGGTTATGTAAAGCATGCTTAGTGATGGCAAGTCCCAGGCCTGTGCCACCGCTTTGGCGTGAACGAGCGCTATCGACACGATAAAAACGTTCGGTTAAACGACCGATATGGTGAGGCGCAATTCCCTCACCATTATCTTTAACACTAAATAGACCGCCGATAGCAATCTTACGCCAACTTATTTCGACCTTGCCACCAGGCTCGGTGTAACGGATAGCATTAGAAATTAGGTTAGAACACACGCTTCTTAGCTGTAATTCATTGCCATATATATTCAGCCCTGGCTCACAGTAAAAACTGATCTCGTACTGCTCTTGCGCTAAGGCTAAGGCTTCATCACGCAAGATATCCATCATCTGCTTCATATTCACCTTAACCTCTAAGCTCACGTCGCTAGCATCCTCAATCCTCGATAATGCAAGTAACTGCTCAACCATAGAGCGCATGCGCGTGGTTTGCTGCTGCATCTGCTCCAAGGCGCGAACATTTGGCGAATCAGGCTCCGCCATCGAATGCATCATCTCTAAATAGCCTTGCAATACGGTGAGCGGCGTTTTTAGCTCATGGGATACATTGGCGACGAACTCTTTACGCATCCCCTCTAACTGACGTACTCGAGTGATATCTCGGGCAATCAATAAAAGCTGCCCCGCCCCGTAACCCATGATTCGGATCTCAAGGATATGGCCTTCTGATTGCGGCGATGACAACTCTAAGGGCTCTTGGTATTCTTTATTTTTAAGATAAGCGGAAAAATCAGGATGACGAATGAGGTTATCGATGCGCTGACCGTTATCTTGTGGCCATACAAAACCGAGCAGCAATTGCGCCAGTTTATTACACCATAAAATATTATGTTCAGAATCTAATACTACAGCGGCATCGGGTAGCGCTTCTGCGCCTTGCCTGAAACGTCCGAGCAAGAAAGCAAGCTGCGACACTCGTTTACGATTCTTCCCTTGTAAACGATAGATACCATTGAACACCCCCTCCCAACTACCGCTGCCATTAGGGGGCGTGAGGCGGCGATCATGCCATAGCCAAAAATTTAAACGGGATAACTGGCGATAATGCCAAATGAGTAGAAGAATCGACCCTAGCAATAAGATCCAAAGCACTTCACCGAATATCAATCCAATCAACAAACACGAGGCCAAATATATCGCCAAACGTGAAATTAAACGGTACCCAGAATATGAATCAAACATGTTTTACCAATATATCGGCCATATAGAAAGCTCGGCACAAGATAAGCTAAAAATCACCTTGTACCTATCAACTAGAGGCGAGTAGAGAAACGATAACCAGCGCCGCGAACTGTTTGGATCAGGCGATCATGCCCTGAATGAGTCACTGCTTTTCTTAAGCGTCTAATATGTACATCCACAGTGCGGTCTTCAACATACACATTGGTTCCCCAGACATTGTCTAGTAGCTGTTCACGGCTATAAACTCGTTCTTGATGGGTCATAAAGAAATGCAGCAGTCGAAACTCAGTCGGTCCCATATCAAGCACTTCATCACCCACTGTGACTCGGTGGCTAACAGGATCCAATTGCAGGCCTTGAACATCGATTGGATCTTCTAGGCAAGTCGGAGCACTGCGACGCATAACGGCTTTAATCCGCGCCACTAGCTCTTTGGGAGAGAAAGGCTTAGTCATAAAATCATCGGCCCCCACTTCTAGCCCGCGAACCTTGTCTTCCTCTTCACCACGTGCAGTCAACATGATAATCGGAATATGACGAGTGAATTCGTCTTGGCGTAAGCGCTTAGCTAACTGAATACCGCTACCACCAGGGAACATCCAATCGAGTAAAACAAGATCAGGGTATGGCTCGGTTAACATATCTAGTGCAGAGTCGTAATCCTCGGCGGCGACTGTGGTATAACCATGCTGTTCCAAAACAAAAGTTAACATCTCTCGGATGGCTAACTCATCTTCAACTATCAAAATCCTTGCAGTCATAATCGATCTTCTATCAGTGAATTTCTACGATGGTATTATTGGTCACTTTTATGACATTAATATTAAACACTGGGATATTTTGCCATATTAAGCGATATTTTTGTCATAAATATTCTTGTTAGCTTATATCAATTTGGTTAATTAGCTAATCGCGCTCTTGTGCTGGAGCGCCGCCTCTTCCTCTATAGATAACACGATATAACGGCTAAAAAGAAATTGAGCCCCGCTAATTAAAACAAGACTCGCCCTTCTGCCCAAGTATAAAGCGCTCATTGGCTAACTGCTCGTCTCTTACATTAAATCCGTACGCTGATACCGAAAGGTTGTCGTTATAGCCGCACATAATGAGTGCTTATTCAAAGCACTAAATCATACCTACAGTTAGGCATCAAACACCTATTTTAATTCAAGATCAAAAAAGAGGCCTAAGCCCCTTGTTATCAATATGCCGAAGCCGGTTTAGAACTTATGTTCTAGACCTATACCGAAGTAGCTATCGTCATTTTCAACGTTCTCAAATGAACGATTTGTGTAGAAAGCGAACAACTTAGTTGGCTTACCTAGCTTATAATCACCACCTAAAGACCAAGAGTCACCCTTGTCTTCCATGTCTTGATACTGAGCTTTCAGTACGATGGCTTCAATTTGGTAAGCAGCACTAAGTAGGTAACCGGTTTTGCTTTCGCTACCAACAATGGCTGTACCATCTTTGCTATAAGTCTCTTCCTGCTGCTGATACATAGCCCCCAACTTAAGACCAGCAATCTTGCCTTGTACGGTTGCACGTGCAACTTCATAGCCTTTTACGTCCGAATCATAAGCAACCGATGCGTAGATTGGTGACTTCTTAAGTTTGGCATCACCGTACATGGCGGCAACACTGAAACCATCTTGTGTATATTGTGAGCTAGCGCCTTCAGCAGCGTAAGTTACACCAACTTTGAAACCACCAAAAGATGGCGTGATATAAGTTGCGGTTTGTTCAATACGGTTTTCCCCCTTGAACAAGTTCTTCAAATCACCCGATAGGTCGTTGAACTGATCAACCTTACCTTGTGAAGCTTTGAGCATAGTGTCGTTACGACCTACAGAGAAAGCACCAAAGTTACCTCTAAGACCAACAAATTGATTACGTGCTTCGAAATTGTCTTTGCTGCTATCACCGGTATCAACTTCATATTCTACTGTGTAAAACGCTTCTAGCGAGTTACTTAACTCGAAAGCACCTTTAACACCAAAACGAGAAGCATTAGATTGAATCGTAGTTGTTGATTCATCGTTTACGTCATTTGACTGAGCTGTCACATTAAGCTTGCCGTAAACTGTTAGTGGGTCAGCCGCGTAAGCAGAAGACATAGTTGCAGTCGCAACAGCAGAAGCCAGTAGAGTTTTACAGAAAACGTTCATCATTTAATCCTTTTGACGTTATTCGTCTTGGTTATTGGTTTGGACGAGCGTCATAATGAAGATGATTTGTTGCACTTTTATTTCAGTAAGAACTGAATAACGGCAAATCTATTAAATTATCGGTAACAGATACTCGCTAACCCAGAGCTAGCAAGGGCTTTAGAGAAAGGGGAAGAAATGTGACACTTTGATGAAATGTCACATAGCCATGATTCAAGATGACAATGAGGCGGTTTACCCGAACCGGACAATGGCTTACACTGCGGCTTTAATTTTGATTGAGCACTTATCTATGTGGTTTAAAAATCTAACTGTATACCGCTTTAACAAGCCTTTCTCTGTTGACCCTGATTCACTAGAAAAATCACTGGAAGACTTCACTTTCTCTCCTTGCTCAAGCCAAGACATCAGCAAATTTGGATTCTCTAAGGCGATGGGTAAGCATGGCGAAACCCTGATCCACACAGCCGGTGACAGACACCTTATCTGTGCAACTAAAGAAGAAAAGATTCTACCGTCTCAAGTGATCAAAGAAGCACTTGAAGAGAAAGTCAGCCAAATTGAAGCTGAAGAAAACCGTAAGCTCGCTAAGAAAGAAAAAGATGCGATGAAAGATGAGATCACTACGACCTTGTTACCGCGTGCTTTCTCTCGTCGTAGCCAAATTCGTGCACTGATTCTACCTGAGATCCAAATGGTGCTCGTTGACAGCTCTAGCGCAGCTAAATCTGAAGAGCTAATGGCATTATTGCGTAAAGCAATTGGCACCTTACCTATCATTCCGATGAGTTTTAAAACGCCAATTGAAACTCAGCTGACTGAGTGGCTAAAAGAAGGTAAAACACCTGCTGCGTTTGAAATGCAAGATGAAGCCGAGCTAAAGAGTGACTCTGATGAAGGCGGTATCGTTCGCTTCAAGCAGCAAGACTTGAGTGAAAATGAAGTACTAGCGCATATCGAAGTGGGTAAACAAGTTCATAAGCTTGCGCTTCACTTCGGTCAGTCGATTGCATTCCTACTGCAATCAGATGCCGCGATTAAGCGTCTTAAGTTCTCTGAAGAATTTAGAGCGGGCAACGATGACTTAGGTAATGATGACCCAATGGCAAGACTTGACGCAGACTTTGCCTTGATGAGCAGCGAGCTTATCGCATTGATCAATGCAACGGTAGAGGCTCTTGGCGGCCTAGAAGACAGCATCTAATTAACTGCATGTGTTAATAAAAAGGCGCCTAATGGCGCCTTTTTGCTCTCCCAGCCAATTTATTTGACCGCTTTTAGCTGACCTTGTTTATCAAACGGCCAATCGACACCAAGCCAAGCCTCAAAGAAAGCCTTTTGTGAACGACTTGGCTTGTCGACACTGGTGATTGCCAACTTGCCACTTTGCTTCTCGCCGAGCTTAAGCTCCACCTCTTTCAACCTGTCATTGCTAAATAAGGTTACTTTAATCGTGTCTGTAGCGTTAAAGTCTTTAATGCGTGACTCGAAACCCGCCGCTGTCACTTTAAGGCCGTTTATCGCCACTACCTCGTCGCCAAGTACGATGCCCGCATTCCAAGCAGGACCATTACGCAGCACCTGAGACAACACCAATGAACCAGACTTCAAGGTCACTCCGGTAAAAGGCTCGACTTTAGTGTCTTTACCGTAACTGGTTTTTAGACCGGCCTGACCGAGCAAGGCATCAAAGTCTAAACTGACTGGCGAGTTAACATACTCCTGCCACCAGTTTTCATAACTTGTCCCCGATACTTGGTTTAAGATCCCTTTCACATCAGCAATGGTATAGCCCACGGGGAGCTTGTATTCATTGTAGAGCTTACGGTGTACGTCGCGATATGAGCGCTTAAGTTTGGTTTGTTCAAGCAAAGAGAAATCGAGAGCCAAAGAGGTTAAGTACCCCTCTGAGTAGATGTTAGTGCTGTGGTTAACCGCGTAATCACCACCGCTACTTGCCCACTGATTAGCACTGGCCTCTGCAATTGATTGCACTTCACGTCCCGGTGTTTTCTCGCTTTGCGCTACACGTTTTGCCAAGTCTTCTAAAAACTCCTTCGGGGTCATCACTCCAGCACGTAGCAATAACTGGCTTTGGAAGTAACTGGTTGAGCCTTCAGCAATCCAAAGTAGCTCGGTGATCTCTTCATCTTGATAGTTGTAAGGGACTAATCCATCTGGGCGATAAGCCTTGACGTTCCAAGTATGAATAAACTCATGAGAAGCGGTTTTGATAAATCCTAAATAATCTTTACGATCTCGATAACTAAAACGTGGGCGCTGAATAATGGTTGAGTTCAGATGCTCTGTTGCGCCGCGGGCACCGCTCGTGGCATGGACCATGTAAACATAACGCTCAAACGGATAATCATCCCAAATGACCTCGGCCTGACCACTGAGTTTGCTCAAGTCGGTAACTATTTGGTCGATGTCGTAGTTGCCCTCCCCCCAAACCACTAATTCATACGCTCTGCCGTCGGCTCTAAAAGTTCGATGCTCGCTGAGCCCGGTTTCGATTGGAGAGTCGACTAAGATATCGTAATTATCGGCTATAAAAGAATGTGCCTTCTTGCCACTGTCCATACCGGAATAACTATTCCAGTCACTAGGTACATCTAAGGAAACAGTTAAAGGCTCATTTCTAAACTCTGGGCTATAAACAAAAGTGCCACTCGCATCTAAAAAAGCATGGGATGCATCGATATGATTGACCCTTTGGCCTAATTTGTTGGCATAGAGTTGATAACTGACGGTTACGCTCGTTGGTTCAGTTAAGGCAACTGTCCACTCACCACTCGCGGTTCTTGTCCAAGGTAATACTGAACCGCTATCATCGGTAGCCGTAAAGGTTCTAACAGCATCCGCCAATGGCAAGACTTGATACTTACCCGTGCGCCATACAGGCAAATTAACCACTAATGAATTTGACTGGGTTTCTGGAAAGACGACTTCTACCTTTGCCAAATGATGTTCTGGGCTAGTTAAGTCAATCTGGTAGTTTACATTGGCAATGGCATTAGTACTGGCTAACGCCCCAAAAGTTAAGATAAAGGGAACTACAGGTTTCACTCTCACATCCTTCTGTTATTATTATTCTAATTGAGCAAAAAAAATATAACACAAGACTCAACCAAGCCAAAGAATAACAAAAATCAGGCGCTTAATTTAACATTTAGACGCAAGGAGTGGCCTTTTAATGCGTATTGTAATTTCCCTAGTATCCTTGATATTTTTATCACTCTCTCCTAGCCATGTTTATGCCGCGTCAAGAGATGAAGTGTTAACAGAAGTGCAATTAAGAGAAGCGCCGAAAGCGCTTGAACAATCATTAGCGAAAACGCTTCCCGTGCTACCTCAATTCACTTCTGCTGAGATGTTTACTGCTTTTACCCAACAGCGACGACTGCCAAGCGAGGAGGTAAAACGTGACATCCAACTTTCTGCTCGCTTAACAATGGAGCTTTATAACAAAGATAAAGACCGTTATATCGCTGCAAAACGCCTCACGGATCAACTGGAATATATTAGTCACAGTGCATTCGACAAGAGTTATTTGTTAATGCTTAAAGGACGCTACGCGGGGAAAAGCCAACAAGACTACCTCAGCGCAATCGAATACTATCAACAAGCCGTAGCACTGCTTGAGCACTCAAATCTTCAGACTGATCGCGTTCTACAGTATACATTGCAAGAACACCTCAGTGTCATGCACATGATTTTGCGTGAGGAAGTTGTCGCTTTACAGCACTTAAGAAAACTGTCGACACTCTCCAAGCAGCTCAATAACGATTATCTGCTCGCCCATGCTGAATCAATATTGGGTAAATATTATTATCAACAAGATCAACTCGGTAAGTCACTTTCTCATTACACTGAAGCGGTAAAGTACACTAGAACGGGGAAAAACGCTTCTCAAAATGCCCATATAGAGCTTCAACTTGCCAGGGTCTATCGAGATATCGAGTCTTGGGATGAGGCACTAAAAGCGGCTCATAATGCCGCCGATGCTTTTAGTCAGCTTGGTAACGACAATTATTTGTCCTCTTCGATGACGGTCATAGCCATGATTTATGCCCGCCAAGGGCAATGGTACAAGTCGATTGATTACCATTTGAATGCACAACAAATTGAATCAAGGCTAGGTAACTATATTGGCTTAGCGCTTAACCTGCATAATCTAGGCGAAGCCTACTTCAAAGTTGGTGACTCCCAAAGTTCACTGGCTAACTTAGAGCGAGCCAACGAAATTTTCACATCCAAGAAGAGTGACCACTATTTAGTTTATAACGACCTACTCATCGCCGAAGTGACTGCGAGTACTAACGACTGGACTAAATCACTCGATTACGCCACAAAAGCGGTTGCTATTGCCGAGTCTAAACAGCTAAATGAAGAGTTAAAAGAAGCATTAACAAGGCAAACCTATGCCTTCGAAAAGCTTGGCCGCTATGAAGATGCCTTCAACAGCCTTCAGAGGCTAAATAAATTGAATAACCAGACTAAGCCGCAATCGATAGGAATAGAGCAGCAGTCACAAGTCATCGAGCAAAAACTTAAGCTCAATTTAAGTCAGAGTAAAAATGAATTACAGGCAAAAATTGAGCAGCTTAATATCAGCCGATTAGTCAGCATATTCTGTATATTTGCCCTATGCTTGGCCCTGTTGTTTTTAATTAAGCAATGGCGCCTCAAGAGTAAACTCGTCGCTGTAAATTCAAACCTAAGTAAGGCTCAGCTGCTGGAACCTTTCACTGGCCTTCCAAACTATTTGGCCTTCAAACTGGATTTTGAGCGGCAGAATAAACCAACAAAAACATTGGTATTGGTTTCACTCTCTGAACAGCTTGATTTTGATCTAGTTCAGGGATTTCAATGCAATTCTGATATGAATACTCAGCAAGTATTAGCGATCAAGAATGCATTAAACTGCCAAGCGTACATTATCCGCCCGGGGGTATTCTTAATCAGTTTTGACTCACTCATAGACCCTAATGACCTACTCACAATGCTAACGGATGTTATTGGTGAGCATCATGGGGAGACAAGCCTTCATATGGGAATATTACACCTGCCATTATTAGGGGATTCTGCCATCAAATTATCGGCCGCTCAGCATTTCGGCAGCTTGCAGATGTTGTTATCCGCCGCGAGAACATTAGGTAGCGAGCAAGACTACTTTGTCACAATGAAGGCTCTTAAGTTTGCTTCGGCTGGAATATTCAATAAGCCCCTTTACCTTAACATCGAAAAGAGTATCGTTCGCGGCATAATGAAGGTCGAAACCAATGGCAATAAAGAAGATATCATTTGGCCAAGATGGAAGAGCCATCAAAACATCGATATCGATGAAGATAAAATCGCCATATAAGCAGTTAAATCTCAGCTTATGCCGATGTTGATTTCTCTATTTTGAAGACTACTGATAAGATAAGTGATTAAATTTAAGCTTCATTTTTAAATTGCGCAATATATAGGAACCCAGATAAGCATGAAGGATGTCGCCATAAGTACGTCTCAAATAAGCTTGTTACAGCAAAAACTCTTTGCTGCTAGACAGGCATTAGAAGAGATGACCGAAGAGCAAAATGAAAAGCTACACATCCTCATACAGTTTATTGGACAACTAAGCCTCGCCTGTAAAGGTCAAAATCTAGAGCTTGATAATAAGCTCGCTAAATTGCGTCATAAATTAGTAAAGTTTAACCAATTCGAAGATTCACTTCCCGCTCTTAATGAAGCCGATACCATCCTTAAGCAGCAATATGCCCGTGTGATGCTGCAGCTCGAAGATAGCCGCCAATCATTAGCGAATATGGTGAGTCAAATTCAGCGTATCGACTCGCTTCCAAGTAAGTTAAAGCTAGAAATTACTTACTTTAAAAAAGAGCTAATTAAGCCGTTTCACACCCACTGGGATTACATTCCAAAGGTGGAGAAGGTGGTTAATTTTTATGATGAGATCTTAAAAGAAAAACTTAACCTTGGTGAACAGTTCGAGATCTTACCTCGTCATCGACAAGCCGCTCATGAGCTTGCACTGCTGTTATCAGAAATAGAGTTTAGAAAAGAGCAACGACAACAGATCTCAGAAATGAAGAAGTCGTTAACCGAAGAGTTTGAACTCGACACCTTGCTTGAAGCTTATCAGGTGGTACTTAATCTACTACTGGATAACATTGCTAGAGAAAAAACCGCCTCGCAAGAGTTTCTATACGTACTCAATAATGCACTGAGCAATGTTCAAGAGGTAGTCACAGATAGCTACAGTCACTCGGTAAAGAATTTTCAAGTGACCAAGCAGCTTAATCGCGATATCAATTTCCAAGTTGATAACGTTGGCGAAGCCGTGATTGAAGTCGATGATATTGATGAGTTAAAAAACCAAATAGCCCTTCATTTATCCTCTTTGCGAAAATCTCTTGGGCGTAAAGAACTGCTCGAAAATAGAGAGCAAACCCAGCTAAAGCAATCTGTTGAGGCCTTACGTCAAGAACTCAAAGCCCTTGGAAAAGAAACTGACTCATACAAAGAGCGCTTATTTGAGCAGCAAAAGCTTAATCTATTAGACTCATTAACCCAGCTACCTAATCGCAGCGCATTAGAAGAGCGCATGGATATTGAATATCGCAACTATAAGCGAACCAAACAGCCATTATGGGTCGCAGTCGCCGATATCGATCACTTCAAAACAATTAATGACAGTTTCGGCCATAGTACTGGGGATAAAACACTGCAAGTAATTGCTATGGCGCTGAAAAATGCCTTAAGAGAGTCGGAGTTTGTCGCACGTTATGGCGGTGAAGAGTTTGTACTCTTGCTGCCTAATGTTGCCGAGAGTGACATCCAACCTTTACTTAACCGTGTGAGAGAAAAAGTAAAAAGCATACCGTTTAAGTTTAAAAATCAGCGAATTACAGTTACAGTATCTATAGGTGCTGCGCAAATAATCGAAAATGAGCTCATCACAGAAACATTCGACCGAGCCGACGCTGCGCTTTATAAAGCCAAAAATGAAAGCAGAGATAGGGTCATCATTGACTTCTAAGTTTCTCCCCTTGTGATAACACCCGTTACCACTCTCTCTTTAAGGGACAGCTTGCTTATCACTGCTTAAGGAGTTGCTATGATAGTAAAAATAAGCCCAAGAGGAAGCCTAGATCAACTTTCGCAACTGGAAGTTGATAGACTAAAACAGAACGCTAAAAGTGAGCTTTATCAGCTCTACCGCAACTGCTCACTCGCCGTACTCGCATCGGGCCTTAAAAGCGATAATGCCCAGGGACTTTTCAACCGCTTTAGTGACTTTAATATTAATGTCTTACGCCGTGAGCGTGGCATTAAAATTGAGTTGACCAACCCACCGGAAGAAGCCTTCGTGGACGGCGAGATTATCGCAGGGATCCAGGAGCACCTATTTGCGGTACTTAGGGATATCGTTTATATCAACGATAAGTACGATAACCTTAAACATATCAACTTAACGAATGCCAGTCATATCACCAACGTTGTATTTGATATCTTACGTAACGCCCGCTCAATGCCGATGCTTGATCCTAATATTGTCGTCTGCTGGGGCGGACACAGTATCAATCAAATAGAATATCAATACACCCGTGAAGTCGGTTATGAGCTCGGGTTACGCCAGCTAGATATCTGTACAGGTTGTGGACCTGGCGCGATGGAAGGACCAATGAAAGGTGCCGCCATTGGCCATGCCAAACAGAGAGTGAACCTCGCCCGATATATCGGTCTTACCGAGCCAAGTATTATTGCAGCTGAGCCACCAAATCAGATTGTGAATGAGTTAGTCATTCTGCCTGATATTGAAAAGCGCTTAGAGGCCTTTGTTAGGCTGGGACATGGGATTATTATCTTCCCAGGTGGTGCAGGGACAGCGGAAGAGCTACTTTACCTCCTGGGTATTTTACTCAACAAAGATAACCAAGATATCCCCTTCCCTCTAGTGCTAACAGGCCCTAAAGAGAGTGAAGAATACTTCTTACGTATCGATGAGTTTGTCGGCGCCACATTAGGTGAAGAAGCACAAAGCAAATACCAGATCGTTATTGACGACCCGGTCAAGGTCGCTCGAATACAGAAACAAGCTATGGAGCAGATCAAGACCTTCCGTAGGGAAAATGGCGACTCATATCAGTATCAGTGGTCTTTAAAAATTGAACCTGAGTTTCAGCTTCCATTTGAGCCAACCCATGAGGTCATGAGTAACCTAGATCTGTACTTTCAGCCGAATAAAGCAGAGTTAGCCGCTAACTTGCGTAAAGCATTTTCTGGTATCGTGGCCGGTAATGTTAAAATGGATACCATTAAGGCAATCGAAGCCAAGGGCCCCTTCGAAATCAAAGGAGATCCTGAGCTGATGCGATTGATGGACGACCTTTTAGGCGCCTTTGTTAGCCAACAACGAATGAAGTTACCGGGAAGCGAATACGTTCCCTGCTACAAAGTCATAAAGTAGAACGAATCTGATGTTACAGGTAAGCGAATACGTTCCCTGTTATGAAAGCTATAAAGTGGAAAGTCGTAGAGTATTAAATGAATAAACTGCTAATTATCTATGGCATAAACTTCATGAACTTGCAGCAACGGATCCGCATCGCACAGCAAAACGAACTGGTGTTACAGGTGAGCGAGTTCGTTCCCTGTTATGAAAGTTATCAAGTAGAAAGTGGAAAGTCATAGAGTATTAAATGAATAAACTGCTAATTATCGATGGCATGAACTTAGTGCGGCGCATCCACGCCGCACAGCCTAACGAATCTGATATCACAGGACTGAAAGAACGTGTTCATGGTGCCTGTCGCAAACTACTTAAATATCATATACCAACACACGCAGCTATCGTATGGGATGGTGATGCAATCTCATGGCGAAAAACACTATTCCCTGACTACAAAAAAGGCCGTAAGCCCATGCCTGAAGCCTTGGCAAACGGCCTCAATGACATCAAAGCTTATCTAGCGGAGCATCATATCCACTCAGTCGATGCCGACTCCGAAGCGGACGACGTTATCGCCACCTTGGCAACAAAGCTGGTTAACATTGATGGCGAAGCCATTATCGTCTCAACAGACAAAGGTTTTAGCCAATTAAATCATCCAAAGATCAAGCTGTGGGATCACTTCAATCAAACCTACCTGACGATTGAAGAGATGGAGAAAAAGCTAGGCATCGAGCGCAGCCAATTAATTGATTACCTTGCACTCGCGGGGGATAGTGGCAATAAAATTCCAGGCGTTCCCGGGATCGGGCCAAAGTCCGCCGTTGAGTTGCTGAGAATATATCGCTCTCTCGCAAGCATCTATAACTCTATCGACAAGGTAGGCGCTAAGCAGGCTAAAAAACTTGAAGCGGGTAAGCAGATGGCGCGCCTAAGCTATAAACTGGTTCAACTTAAAACCGATATGCCCCTAAGCGTCAACTTAAAGCAGTTTAGGATAAAAAAGCCGGATTCCGAATGAGCTTACATTTGTTAACACAAAGTTGCTGCTCAAGCATTTACCATTGCTTTACCAAATAGTATCTTAAGGTTTTCGAAAGAACAGTATGAAGGAAGCATTGCTAGGATGAAATCTAAACTCCCTGTCATCGTCATCAGTATTTTTATCACGTATGTTGCCTTCGTTGCCGTGATTATGCTGACCTACGAACCAACGCCCGACGAGATGGATTGGGAAGATAGGCAAGCCTATAATAAAGCTATGATGACCGAAGTTGTGATCGGACAAAACATCGATGAGATTAAAACTCTCTTTGGCAAGGCGGACTTTACCGAAGCAAAAATATCTAATGAGCAGAACTTAGAAGTACTGTTCTACCGGACTCACCATAAAACTTCAGATGGTGAAACCTCCAAAGAGGAGTGCACACCACTGCTGTTTAAGCAGGGAAAGCTGATCGCATGGGGTGAAGATACATATCACCAATACCTATCGAGCCCAATCGATAGTTAACACAATTGACAGTAAACATCGGACTCATTAAGCGCTTACGAGCTTGGTCTTTTCTATGAAGCAAAAAGCAGCGAAGTTATCGCTGCTTTTTTGTGTTTGGTTTCGAGAAAAGATCCTATCAAATCTTTACTAAATGCTTCTCACTAAACTCTAAACTCTGTTATCTAATCGTCTTTTTCAGTCTCTTCCAATCGTTTCAGCTCTAGCAATAATCGCTCCCTTTCAATTTGCTTCGCGTCATTTTCTACCGGTGGTAGCTTGCGGGCCTCCCAATCAGGCTCTCCCTCTAATACCAATCAGTATAAACCTTTCGCATTAGCCGTTAACGGTAAAGCAAGCACAAACAAACTCATTAAAGTGACACTTTGGATCTTATTCATATACGCTCCTTGTTAATGAATTCAAATCTTGGCTACAAAGTAATAAGACATACTCATTACCAGTCTTACTATTCGTCTAAATCTTAAAAAAGTCTTGTTACAGAAAACCATTTCACGACTAACCTAGCACCTTAAAAGCCCCTTGCAACCCCTCTACGGCCATTTGCGTTCCGATAACAGCGAGAATGAGCCCCATCATCCTCGTGATGGCCCCAAGCGCAGCGCTGCCTAAATAGCTCACTAAGCGCCCACCAAAGACAAAACAAATATAAGTAATCAGGCATAACAAACCGAACGAGACTATGGTGCTCACAAGCTCAGGCATGCCTCCTGCAGCAGTAAAGTTCATCGCTGTCGCAATAGTGCCAGGTCCGGCCAAAATAGGTAAAGCCAAAGGAGATACTGCGACACTCAACTTAGATTCAAGCGACTCACCAGTAGGCAACTCTTTATCATGATGAACTGTAGATTGATTACCCTGCAACATATGAAAACCAATTAAAAATACCAACAAACCACCTGTAATTCGAAAAGCGGGTAAAGAAATGCCAAAAAGATTGAAAATAAGCTGGCCAGAAACCGCAAATAAACAGGTGATGGCAAATGCAATGATTAACGCCCTAAAAGCGATGGCTCGAGTTGTCTTCTCATCATAGTCAGAGGTGAGTCCAAGAAAAATAGGCACATTGGCAACAGGATTCATAATCGCAAAAAAGCCCATAAATACCGTAGCAAAGTGCATCCAAATTCCATCCATTTTTTACTCTCCCATAATAGTTTGCAGCTATTTGACTCAGTTTACACTCTCAGTCTATTTTTCAAGACAAAAAAAACCGAGATAATCATCTCGGTTTTTTAAAAGTTAACAAATCTGGCTTAATCAGCCTTTTTGTACTCGGTATAGGCCTCACCTTCGCTTAACCATTTAGGTGCAGGCTTACCCTTTAGGTAATGATCGAAATACTCCAT
The DNA here is from genome assembly GCF_000018285.1 of Shewanella pealeana ATCC 700345. Taxonomy (NCBI): domain Bacteria; kingdom Pseudomonadati; phylum Pseudomonadota; class Gammaproteobacteria; order Alteromonadales; family Shewanellaceae; genus Shewanella; species Shewanella pealeana. The sequence goes on from NC_009901.1 coordinate 3,649,704, forward strand.
CATTCGAATGCTGTAATCGAGCTTATTTGGATACTTCTTAAGGTGGTGTGGCTCATCTTGATACTGTAAGAACACCACGTCTTTACCCGCACGGCGCATCGCCAAGTATAATTCAACCCCCTGCTCCCAAGGCACCGCATCATCTTTATCGCCGAACATGATCATCATAGGCGTTTTAATACGCTCGGCGTAAAATACCGGAGAGTTCTCTATGTACAACTGCGGCGACTTAAATAAGCTTTCGCCAATACGACTCTGGCCGGTTTCATATTGAAACTGCCTAGCAAGACCACTACCATGGCGAATACCGCTGTACGCGCTCGTCATGTTAGACACCGGTGCGCCTGTCACTGCCGCTTTAAAGATATTGGTTTTCGTCACAGCAAATGCTGTTTGATACCCGCCCCAAGAGTGTCCTTGAATGCCTACTGCTTGTGGATCGGCAATTCCAATATCGATAAGATGCTGTACACCTGAGGTTAAGGCTTGTACCGAGGTCTCACCAGGATAACCGACTTCAAAGCGAATATCGGGTAAGAAGACTGCGTAACCATTATCGGCATACCATGCAAAGTTTGGACGGTGGTTGATCTTCATCTGAGGGAAAGCATGCAGCCTGTCACTCATAAAGCGATAGAAGTAAACCAGCACTGGATAACGTTGTCCTTCGACATAATTGGTTGGTTTGATCAAAACCCCATCAAGCGGTTTGCCGTCACCATTGGTCCACTGAACCAACTCTGACTGACTCCAGTTAAAACCTTGACGCTGTTGGTCAAGATCTGTCTGACGCACAGCATCTTGTGGCGTATCATAATTAGCAGTATAGAGATCGGGAAACAGGTCGTACTGCTCTTTGGAATACACTATCGTTTGCGCATCTTTACTGCGGGCTAAAAGTTTAAGCTTATAGTCTCCTTCAATCAAAGGTGTCACGCCCGCAACACCGATTTGAGCCTGATAAAAACCATCTCCTTTATCGATATCACTGTAACCATGTAAAAGAACTTTTTCATCACTCTTAAACACACTTGGATGCTCTTTATCTTCAACTAGGCCTGTAACTCGATATTGCACTCCGTGTTTGCGGCCTTCCCCGGCAGTCAACTTGAATGCATCATGGGAACCCGTATGAACCTGCCAGATATCATATTTATCGTAAAGTAGAAGGCCTGTATCTTCGTTAATCCAAGGCCCAAAGCCATAACTAGGTGCATTCGATGGATAATCGTGATCTTCATCGGCAAAAGAAACACCTAACTCTTTAGTGATATTTGTACGTCTATCTTGAGCGATTTCATACAGGAATACATTGCCATGTAAGTAGTAGGAAACAAACTTCTCACCTGGAGACAAATTTGGCTCTTCAGAGCTACTTTGCTGAGTCAGTAGCGGGATCTTACGCCCTGTATTTAGGTCAACTAGATAAAAATCGCGATAAAAACCGGCCCAAGTGATCATTTTTCGATACGGCAGATCTGAGCTGGCGAGTGCAAAGCGCTTCTGCTGCTGCACTTCAACGTCTGGCACATTAAGATCTGCAAGCTGCACCAGGTTATTGCCGTTTACATGCAGTACAGCTAAATAAGTGCGTTTAAGCTCCTTTTTATACTGTTTTACTTCATGGGGCTTAATACGTGCATCGTCACCATGCCACACTCTAAGTGCACGGTTTGAGGTGATAATCTGTTTATCAAACAGATCTGCCTGCTCCTCATATTTAGTCACTTGCAACTGCTGACTCACCTGCGGCACCCGGCCAAAGAACAAGCGTTGGCTGTCATCAGAGAAGCGCAGTTTTGTGTAACGATTCAAGGTCCAGTCTTTTGACTTAGCCGTCTCAACAACCTGACTGGTTTCAAGGTTTAATAACGACAGCTTATATTCGCGACCAAAAGGTTTGGCTTTTGCATCGCCATAAGTAAAGCCTAAATACTTACCATCGTCAGATAAGTCTATCGAGCCAAACTGCTGCTGTTTTAAACTGTGGACTATCGATGCTGTGTTATTGGCAAGTTTAACGAGCCTCAACTCATGCTTATTGGTTTCGATATTATTTATTGCTAAAGCAAAATTAAGCCCTGACTTATCGAAACTAAAAGCCGTCACATCTTTAAACGTAATAGATTTAAGGTCATTAAGAGAAAACAGTTCAACTGTAGAGCCTTTGTCATCTTTATCGACTTTTAGACTTTGAGCCTTATCTTCTGATTTATCATCTTTTTTGAGTTCTTCAGCTTCGAACCAGATAGCTAGATGTGTGCCTTTCTCATTGAACTCAAAAGATTTTACACGTTCAAAACGCTGCTCTTCACCTGTACTTGTATCTAATAAAACCAAGCCTGACTTGAGCTTCTTTTTGGCTTTTTTACTGGCTTTCTCAGAGTCGAGTAATGGAATTGCATCGATAAACGCTACAAAACGACCATCGTGGCTGATTTTTGGCTTGCTACCGCCTTTAACACTAAACTCATTATTGCCACGAAGGTTTTTGACTAGGCCGTGGCTATCACCGCGATCTGGTGTAACCTCGACAGCTAACATATTGCCGGTATCAGAGATCACAGGATTTTTAAGTGATTCGAATCGCATGATATCGTCAGGAGTGATTCGATTGGTGGCCGCCAATAAGTTTGCAGATAACAAACTCGTCGAGAATAGTAATAGGGACGTGATAGGTAATGACTTCAAGGTCTTCCTCATTATTTATTATTAGACTAAAGTAGACTTTTTAACCTTCTAACGATCAATCATCGTCATAAGCAGTTATTTATGCAAGTTACCCTACAGAAAAAAACGTGAGATCGCTCACTCTTTCCTGTAAAATTGTTTAAAAGTGTTTAAAATAGATCGAACAAAAAGAAAAAATTCAAGTCACTTACCGTGTCCCAAGACATGGTCAGACAATTGCAGTAACGCCTAACCGTGGTAGGACTATCCATGACAAAAAGAACTATAACCGTTATCCCTGGTGATGGGATTGGCCCAAGCATTATTGATTCAGCACTTAAGATCCTTGATAAAGCAGGTTGTGATTTTGAGTATGAATTTGCAGATGCGGGTTTAACTGCTTTAGAAAAGCACGGTGAATTATTACCCCAGCGCACCCTTGAGCTTATCGAAAAAAACCGCATTACTCTGAAAGGCCCTTTGACGACCCCTGTCGGTGAAGGCTTCACATCGATAAACGTAAGTCTACGTAAGCAATTCTGCCTTTACGCAAACGTGCGCCCAGTGCTGTCTTTTAAAGGCACACAGGCTCGTTATGACAATATCGACATCATCACGGTACGTGAAAACACCGAAGGTATGTATTCTGGCCTAGGTCAAACAGTCTCTGAAGACGGCACTACCGCTGAAGCGACCAGTATCATTACTCGCCAAGGCGCTGAGCAGATCACTACATTTGCCTATGAACTTGCTCGCAAAGAAGGCCGTAAAAAGGTCACTATCGTACATAAAGCTAACATCATGAAGTCAACTTCAGGCCTGTTCCTGAAAGTCGCTCGTGAAGTCAGCCTGCGTTACCCAGACATCACTACTGAAGAGATGATTGTTGACGCAACTTGCATGAAGCTGGTGATGAACCCTGAGAACTTCGACGTGATTGTTACCACTAACCTATTTGGTGACATCTTATCTGATCTATGTGCAGGCCTTGTAGGCGGCCTAGGTATGGCACCTGGCGCTAACATAGGTAGCGACGCGGCAATCTTTGAAGCGGTACACGGCAGTGCACCAGATATCGCTGGTAAGAACCTAGCTAACCCAACATCTGTCGTGCTTGCATCGATTCAGATGCTGGAATACTTAGGCATGTCAGATAAAGCAGAACTGATTCGCGGCGCGATTACTGCAGTGATTGAAGAAGGCGACCGTACTACACGCGATCTTGGTGGTACTCACGGTACAACTGATTTCACTCAGGCCGTGATTGAGCGTTTATCTTAATTCTGTTGAGTGACTAAAAAGGCCCCATGTTTGCACATGGGGCCTTTTTTAATGCTCAGTGCCGTCCTGAGATAAGCCGACACTTTCGTCAATATTTACCAAGGTTGACTTGGTCGCAAGCAGAGGTGAACGGTCACTTCGTCACGGTCGTGATATAAATGTTTCGCCGCGATAGAGAAGTCATCTACACCGTTCTCTTTTAAAATCTCTTCCATCGTAGCTAGAATGGTCGACACTTCTTTATAACGCGCCTTCATAGGCAGTTTTAAGTTGAAGATTGACTCTTTAAACCAGCCATTGATTGCCCAGGCTTCGATCAGCTCTGCCACGCGAGATGGCTTTTCAATCATGTCGCAAACTAACCAAGTGATGTTCTTTCTTGGTGGCTCGAATCTAAATCCGTCAGCTTGGTAATGTTTTACCTGCCCGGTATCCATCAAGCCTTGATCCATCGGGCCGTTATCGACAGCCGCAACAAACATACCGCGTCTCACAAGTTGATAAGTCCAACCACCAGGACAAGCACCAAGATCCACAGCCTTCATACCACTGCTTAGACGCGTTTCTTGCTCTTCTTTAGGAATGAAGTGAATAAAAGCTTCATCTAACTTAAGAGTAGAGCGACTCGGTGCATCAGCAGCAATCTTAAGTCTTGGGATCCCCATGAAATAAGGTGAGCTATTGTTACTTAAAGAGTAACCGACATATGCTTGGCCAGAGGCAACAAAACACACATGAATAATAGGTCGCTTAGGGTTTTCTTTCTCAAGCAAGGCGCCAGATTTCTTTAACGCTTGTCTAAGCGGTACAGTAAACTTACGGCAGAAGTTTGAACGTTCTTTCGCTTCGTTGGTATCTGGCGTCTCAACGCGCAGTTCACCCGCTTTGTTCACCTGAGTTAAGGCTTCAACAATCGGACTAATTCTATCTTGCTCAGGTAAACCTTTTAGCAACTCTTTTGCTGCAAACATCTGTCTGGCAAAAATAAGCGAGTCTAGACTGATATTTTTAGCTAAAACTTCAGCATCACCGGCTTGGAAGCACTGAAAAATCACATAAGCATCATTAGTATTGGTTTTTACAAATCCACCAATATCGAGCTCAGCTGCGCGCACTTGGATCTCTGCTGCGCAATCTTTCTCATAGCCAGCACGGCAAAATAAAAATAGGTTTATCATTGAATTTCCTGAAGATAAAAATAATATCAATCAAAGCACCATGATTAAAAATGGCACTGTCACTCCAAAATCATAGTGCTTAAATCCACTAGCATTATTGAATAATTGATATAAAAAAGCGGCCAACAAAGTTGTTGCCCGCTATTTTACACTGTTCATGCTTAGCTGGGTACTGTCTAAAATTTAATATTCAGCGCTATCTTTTCCCCAGCCCATAAGCAGTCTTATCAGCATGCTTAATCTAATCGAGCTCTTTGACTCGATTACGCCATACCGCGACTGCAATAAGTAGCCAACCGAGTAGGAAGCACACACCGCCCATAGGGGTCACGGGGCCGGTCCACTTTGCACCAATCAATGCATATAAATAGAGTGAACCAGAGAACAATACCATGCCGGCAATAAATAAGTAGCCAGCCCAATCAAGTAGTCGTGACTTGATCCAGTGACCGGAGAACGCCACTGCAATCAAGGCAAACGTATGGTAGAACTGATATTCGACACCTAAGTTAAAGATGGCAATTAACTCAGGCGGAGCCACATTCTTCAGTCCATGAGCACCAAATGCACCCAATGCGACAGCAATAAAACCACTCAATGCTGCTAGCAGCAAAAATCCATTACGCATCTAACCTCCAAAAGGCTATCAAACAGCCAAAGATAAATCATAAATATGGTTAACGACTGCCCAATTAAAGTTTTTGTTACTGCACAATAAACGCTTTGATAAGCGCGACAGTCTCAGCTAGGTTAGCCTCTAATGTCGTACCTGACGACTTTCTTGGCTTAAAACTATGATCACCATCGGTTAACCAATGCAGTTGTACTTTTTTCATTATTGGCCAAGTTTCAACTAAGCCCTTATGACCAAACTTATCGCGCTCGCCTTGGATCACCATCATCGGTGCCAAACACTTCTCTATGGGCTCTAATCTTGGCTCACCACCGCTTAGGGGAATAAATGGGTAACCTAAACAAATGACCCCATCCACAGATAGGCTCTCGGCCAAAATCGCCGACATACGCCCTCCCATGGACTTACCCACTAAATAGATTTTCTTAGGCTTAAACTGCTGGCTCAAAATCGCTAACTGCAGTGCATAATCGGCAAGTAACTTAGGCGCTCTATCCGGTGGGCGACGCTTGCCATCGATGGCATTAGCGCGCATGTAAGGGAAGTTAAAGCGAACCACTGTGGCGCTCGAACTCAAGCCTTTGGCCATTACCGTCATAAACTCATGTTGCATATTGGCACCTGCACCATGAGCCAGTACGATTAAGGTGTCGCTGTGACTCCGGAGTGTTTCTTCGGCGTTAGCAGCATCGACAAGATACTGACTAACATCGAAGAGCAAATCCTCACTCTTGAGCGCAGCAACAGCCGCTGCTAACTCGCCATCTAAATACGCTTGCTTTAAGTTATCCAGTAAGCAACTCACTACGGGTCTCCTCTTCGAACATATCCAGCATCCATTCTCTAAAGGCTACCACTTTACCGATCTCGGCATGGTTTTGTTGACACACTAAATAATATGCACTTTTACTGACTAGAACTTCAGGGAAGGGACAAACTAGACGACCCGCTTTGATATCGGGTCTTGCTAGTACGCTGTAGCCTAGCGCCACACCTTGACCATGTGCGGCAGCTTGCAACACAAGAGAGGAGTGACTAAATATCGGACCTTGGTTCACATTAATATCAGTAATTCCACATTGCCTAAACCAAGCCAGCCAATCTTGGCGGCTAGAGTCATGTAGCAAGGTATGATTTCTAAGATCGCAGGGCTTTTCTAATGGCTTAGGACCATTGAGTAATAGAGGTGAACAAACTGGGATAAGTACTTCGTTTCTGAGCTTATCGGCACGCATTCCTTGCCAGTTGCCCATGCCATAATAAATTGCCACGTCAACATCGTCGGTGAGTGAACCATCCTCGTCGTCCACGGCCTTAATTCGCACGTCAATCTCTGGGTTTTTCTCGCTAAACTTGGCTAGTCTAGGTACCAGCCACTGAATCGCAAAGCTAGGTGATGTCGCTACTGTAAGCGAGCCTATGGCACTTCTCGCTAATAATCTGTCTGTCGCATCGGCAAGCTGAGTGAAGATATCTTTTATATCGAGAAAGTAGCTTTGCCCTTCCTCGGTTAACAGTAATGAACGGTTCTTACGACGAAATAATTTTAACCCAAGGTACTCTTCTAATGCTTTAATTTGATGACTCACAGCAGCCTGAGTAACAAACAATTCTTCAGCTGCTCGAGTGAAGCTTAAATGCCTAGCTGCAGCCTCAAATGCCTTTACTGCATTTAGGGGAGGTAATCGTCTTGCCATAGTGATCCAGATCCCGATTTTTAATTAGTTTTTCTAATGACTATTGTTACATTTTATCGTTTGTAAAGGCCAGCCTTTTTGTACAGAATTTGCCCCAACGAAATGATACCAGTTGGACAGCCTCTACGACGTAATTGGGGAGTGTCTAACAACCCAAATTTAAGCCTGGAGGCTAACACGAATGTTAAACCTAAAATCAGTATTTGTTATTGCTATACTCAGCGCATCAGCATCTGTTAGCGCTGACGAAATCACAATCGACACTAAAGATATTGAAGCGACATTAACAGCTAACTTAGCAGAAAGCATGGAATTAATGCAGGCTCAGCTAACTTCTGAACTTGATACCATGCTAGTAACAGATGAACAAAAGAAGAACGAAGAAGCCACCGCTCAGGTGTTATTAGCCGACTAATATCGCTGCTAACTCTTCAACTTTTAAACCACCAGCTAGGTGGTTTTTTTGTGCCTACCTAACACTCTCAACCAAATAACAGCCGTACTCTAGATACAAAAAAGGCGACTGATTTACAGTCGCCTTTACCATACTTACGCCAATAAGCGCTAGTTAGCTCATATTAAGGGCGGTAAACCTTAACGTTGTTATAACCTTGCTCCTGTAGATATAGCGCCTGAAGCTTACTCATGACACCACGATCGCAATAAAGCAGGTAATTCTTCTCTTTATCTAAGTCGGCAAACTGAGTCGCTAACTTAAAGAAAGGAATCGCTTTAACTTCGACACCATCAAGCTCTAGCGGAGACTTCTCTTCCTCTTCTGGTGCACGGACGTCAATAATGATCTCACCAGCACTAATCGCATCGACAGTTTCTGTTGCGGTAATTTTAGTATCCATCTGCGTTGCTATCTCCTTAATATCGATAATTTCAGCATCGGCAATCACACGGTCGAGCAGATCTTCAGAAAACTTTGCTTCTTCGGCTTCAACTTTCGCTAATACCGCTTTAACCGTTGGCTTTTGAGAAATCACGCCACAATATTCCGGAATTGACTTGGCAAAGTCTTCGGTGCCGATTTGACGGCTAATATTAATGATGTCTTGCTTATCCATTGCAATCAAAGGACGTAAAATTAACTGCTCTGTACAGCGGTCGATGACATTCAGGTTAGTTAAGGTTTGGCTAGATACCTGCCCCATTGCCTCACCGGTGACTAATGCCTGAATGCCCATCTTCTGTGCAACACGCGTTGCAGCTCGCATCATCATACGCTTTAAGATAACGCCCATTTGACCGTTATCTATACGCTCAAGAATTTCTTGAACCACAGGATCGAACGGTACTGAGATAAACTTAACTTTATGTGACTCACCGTATTTCTGCCACAAATGATATGCCACCTGCTTAACACCGATTTCGTGTTGATCGCCGCCTAAGTTAAAGAAGCAATAGTGGGTACGAGAACCACGCTTGATAAACTGGTAACTCGATACACCAGAGTCAAAACCACCAGAGATCAGTGACAACACATCTTCCTGCGTCGCCATAGGGAAACCACCTAGGCCTTCAATACGCTTATCGATAAGGTAAAGATTGTCATTATCGATCTCTAGGTGCACTGTCATATCAGGATTTTTTAAACGAACACCTGCCGCCTCGGTAAACTGATTTAATCCACCACCAACATAGCGCTCAACTTCAATCGAGTTAAAGTCATGCTTACCTGCACGCTTTACACGTACACAAAATGTTTTGCCTGCTAATTGCTCTTTATAGGCAACTAAGGTTTGTTGGTAGATGTCATCAACAGTTGTAAAGGTGCTAACATTAACTTGCAAAACATGGGCAATACCCGGAATACAGGCTAAACGTTCAGCAAATGCTTCAACCAGATCAGGCCTATCATCTGGTACCATCACCATGATCTTGTCCCACTGGCGCTGTACTTTCGCAGTCTCATCGACTTTTTTAAGTACGTTACGAATGTTAGTCTCAAGCATTTTGGTAAAGCGCATTCTTACCGGCTTGCTTTTCATCATGATTTCAGGAAACAGTTTTACGATAAATTTCATTGGTCTTCCGCGAGGGGGTAGTTTAAACAGCAATTCACCAATTATAACAAGATCGCGTAGCAATTGCGTATATCCAATCTCAGTTTGTCTCGACAAAACCGTAAATATTGGGGGTTAAATAGTCCGTTTAGGGTCTAATAAACAAAAACACGCAACAGAGTGGCCTCATATTGCGTGTTTTCTAGTGCCTATAAAGATGACTACTGATTGACTTGGATCTCTTGCGACTCTTTAGCTTTGCCCTGCTCAATCGCAATTTCAACCCGGCGATTTCGCGCGCGATTAGCACTGGAGTTATTTTCTACTAACGGGTCCGATGATGCCATTCCCACCACTTTCATCCGATTTGGCTCAAAGCCCTTCACCTTAATCAACTCGTGTCCAACGGCTACGGCTCGCTTGCTCGACAGATCCCAGTTAGAGCTATAGAGCTCATTAGAGATGTTCCAGTCATCGGTATGCCCAGACACAGTGACAATACCAGGCACATCTTTAAGTAGTTCACCAACACGGCGTACCACAGGCTTAAACCTAGGTTGGAGGAAGCCTGATCCCGAGGCAAACGCGCCTTTTTCTCTAATGCGAATAATAATCTGCTGGCCTAAAGACTCTATTTCGATGGCACCATCGACAATCTCTTTATTGAGTTCCTGCGCCATCTTCTTCACCTGCTCGTTAATTTTATCTTGAGCAGAGGCTTGAGTCTTAGTTGACTGGGTATCCGATTGAGCAGCGTTTTCAGCCTTAGCTTCAGCTTCACTTTGTTCTACCGCAGTCGCCGATGCCTGACCGCCACGCTGCTCGCCCCGTTGTTGCTGAATTCCACCGGCGCTATCATCCTCACCCTCTTGAAATTCGAGCATGGGCTCTGTCATCTCATTGGTTTGCTGGTTGATGATCTCTATCGGCGTCGGCTCTGGTTTGCCAGGCCTAAACTCTAGGGCTATCACCGAGGTTCCCTTTGGAATGTCTTTCACTTCGACTTTATTTTGTACACCAAAAGCGTACTTCATCGAACCAGCAATCTGTTTGAACTTCATCACGTCCATTTCTGAAAACGCGAGCAGTAGTACGAAGAAACACATCAGCAACGACATCAAGTCGGCAAATGTTGCCAACCAAAGCGGCGCACCTGCAGGCGGACAATCACATTTGGCTTTTTTAGCCATCCGCTTACGCCCCTTCCAAGGTATCTATTTTTCTCGATTTTTCAGATAAGTAATTCTTGAGGAAACCTTCAATCACGCGTGGGTTCTGACCGTCTTGAATCGCCAAAACCGCATCCATGATCAGGTTACGGTTTAGCATCTCTTCATTCATTCTAAGAGATAATTTATCGGCAATAGGTAATGCGACCATGTTAGCAACGACTGCACCATATAATGTGGTTAGTAGTGCAACTGCCATCGCAGGACCAATAGACTTGGGGTCATCCATATTAGATAGCATGCCAACTAGTCCAATCAAGGTACCGATCATCCCCATAGCTGGCGCCACATCACCGATAGATTTAAAAATCCCTATGCCGGTTCTATGACGTTCTTCAGTCAGAGCGATGTCCTTTTCCAGAGCGTCTCGCACTACATCGCCATCGTGACCATCAACCAGCATATCAACCGCTTTTTGCATAAAGCTATTACTGATCTCCGCCTCTTCTAAAGCTAAGAAGCCCCCTTTACGCGCAGCATCGGCCATTGAGATAGATTGTTCGATAAGATCTTCTGGTTTATCTAGCTTGAAGATAAAGGCTTTGGCTGCAATCTTAGCTGAGCCTAAAAACTGTTTAAGGTTGTACTTCATCATGACAACAAACAGTGTACCTATCATAACAATAAGAATCGAAGGCACATTGATAAAAATGCCAATACCGCCACCACTGACCATTGCCATGATAACGAAGGCAAATGCGCCAATAAGTCCTATCAGGGTTGCTAAATCCAAAACCGCTCCTCAATACCAATCAAAACACTGTCTACCACAGCCTCGAATGCTAATTGCTACCTAAATACAAACAATTAAATAAGTAGCGACAATATTATGCCTTTGATGCCACGGCAAGTGCCAAGGCGCGAAACAAGCCATTGCAATCATATTTTTAGCATTTCAACTTATATAACGACCAAAAAAAGGATCTCTTGAGTAATATTTCCGTTAAAATGCGCCTTAGTTTGCAGGAATACCTTTGATGCTTAGCGACTGAATAGCTTATCTATACTCAGTTAGCTCACGTATAATTGACTCACTTTACAGGCAAGTTTGATATTGAAAGCGTGCTTTTGCGCAAATAGTCAACGGCTTGATTTGACCCTTGTGCCCTGCTGATATACTTTGTGTACCGCTTATTTCTAGGAATGATCATCGTGGCAAAAAAACCAGAAAACCTCTCATTTGAAGATTCACTTTCCGAGCTAGAAAAAATCGTTACCGACTTAGAGCATGGCGATATTGCTCTCGATGACGTATTAAAGCAGTTCGAGCGCGGAATTAAACTAGTGCGTAACAGCCAAAGCAAGTTAGAAAATGCTCAACAGAAAGTGGCCATACTAATGCAAGAAGAGGGTGTAGACTCTCTTAAACCTTATGATATTGAGGGTGAGTAATTGTTACTAGAGTCACTAAAGCTGTACCAAGAGCGTATCAACCAACAACTCGAGTTACGTATCGACTCACTTGCCGATATCGATCCGCAATTAAAAGCGGCGATGAAGCATGGTGCCTTAATTGGCGGAAAACGCATTAGGCCCTTTCTGGTTTATGCCATTGGCGACATGTTAGGCGTTAAGTTATCCACTTTAGACTCTTGTGCAGCAGCTATTGAGTGTGTACATGCTTACTCACTGATCCATGATGACTTACCCGCCATGGATGACGATGCACTGCGCCGCGGCCAACCTACAGTTCATATTGCATTCGATGAAGCAACTGCCATATTAGCGGGTGATGCATTACAGGCTCTCGCCTTTGAAATCATCAGTGAGCCCATCGAAAACATCACTCCATCACAGAATTTGGCTATGGTTAGAGCGTTAGCGAACGCCTCTGGGTATAGTGGCATGTGTGGTGGTCAGGCAATGGATTTAAGTGCCACCGATAAGCAGATCGAACTCGCCACCTTAATACAGCTACACAAACTAAAAACTGGTGCGCTTATTCGTTGTGCGGTGGAGTTTGCCATCATAGCCGCAAAAATCGAGGGACAAGAGCGTCAGGCTTTACTCGATTTCGCCGACGCTATTGGCCTCGCTTTTCAGGTGCAAGACGATGTGCTCGATATTATCGCTAGCACCGAAGAGCTTGGAAAGCCGCAAGGTTCAGATACAGATTCAAACAAAAGCACCTATCCAAAGTTGCTTGGATTAGAGGGCGCTCAAGAAACTGCCAGCAGTTTGATTGAGGACGCACTATCAGCGCTGGCCAAATTACCATACAATAGCCAGCTAATTGCAGAATTCGCCCGTTACATCATTGAGCGAAGAGTTTAATAAAGAGACAAAGAATCTCGATATGAGTTTTGATATTTCTCAATTTCCTGTGCTTGCACAGGCTAATACCCCAGATGAGCTAAGACAGCTCCCTCAAGCCGTGTTGCCACAATTGGCAGATGAGCTTAGAGGTTTCCTATTGAAGTCTGTTGGTAAATCAAGCGGTCACTTCGCATCGGGTCTTGGCACGGTGGAGCTCACCGTAGCACTTCATTATGTGTACAACACACCATTCGACAGACTGGTCTGGGACGTGGGTCACCAAGCCTACCCTCACAAGATCTTAACTGGACGCCGTGAAAGAATGCACACGATTCGCCAAAAAGGCGGCGTGCACCCTTTCCCATGGCGTGAAGAAAGTGAATACGACACCTTTAGTGTTGGTCACTCAGGTACCTCTATCAGTGCCGCTCTTGCTATGGCTGTCGCTGCAGAAAAAGAGCAAGCCGGTCGTAAAGTAGTTGCCGTAATTGGTGACGGCGCAATGACAGGTGGCATGGTGTTTGAAGCCATGAACCACGCAGGTGACTTGCATAACGACATGCTAGTCGTGCTCAACGATAACGAGATGTCTATCTCAGAGAACGTTGGCGCACTCAATAACCATCTTGCACAACTGATGTCAGGCCGCTTCTATACCACGATTCGTGAAAGCAGCAAGAAAGTGCTTAAAGGCATGCCTGTTATCAAAGAGATGGCTAAGCGCACCGAAGAGCACCTGAAAGGCATGGTGGTTCCTGGCACTTTATTTGAAGAACTTGGCTTTAACTATATTGGCCCTATCGATGGTCATGACGTGGACGCTCTTGTTGAAACCATGCGTAATATGCGCAACTTAAGTGGTCCACAAGTGCTGCATATCATGACGAAAAAAGGTCGTGGTTATGAGCCTGCAGAGAAAGATCCTATCGGCTGGCACGCGGTACCTAAGTTTGATCCGTCAACCTTTGAAAAGCCTGCGGCTAAACCATCAGACCCAACCTTCTCTGAAGTGTTTGGTAAATGGTTATGTGATATTGCCGAAAAAGATGAAAAGGTATTAGGTATTACGCCGGCCATGCGCGAAGGCTCAGGTATGGTTGAGTTTTCTCAGCGCTTTCCTAAGCAATATTTCGATGCAGCGATTGCCGAGCAACACGCGGTCACCTTAGGTGCGGGTTTTGCCTGCGAAGGCTATAAGCCTGTTGTGGCAATCTACTCTACCTTCCTACAACGCGGCTATGATCAAATGATCCACGACGTGGCTCTACAGCGACTGCCTGTACTGTTTGCTATCGACCGCGGTGGTATTGTGGGTGCCGATGGCCCAACTCACCAGGGTGCATTCGATTTAAGCTTTATGCGCATAGTACCCAATATGGTGATCATGGCGCCATCTGATGAAAACGAATGTCGCCAGATGCTATATACAGGTTATTGCTACAATGATGGCCCAACTGCCGTACGTTACCCTCGCGGGAGTGCAACTGGTGCTAAACAAGTCGAAACCATGACGGCTATGCCAATTGGTAAAGGCTTGATTAAGCGTCAAGGTAAGAAGATTGCCATTCTTAACTTTGGTACCTTGCTAGCAAGCAGTTTAACTGCTGCTGAAGCATTGGACGCCACCGTTGCCGATATGCGCTTTGTGAAGCCACTGGATGTTGAGCTGGTTAAACAGCTGGCAGAGAGTCACGATATGTTAGTCACTGTGGAAGAGAACGCCATCATGGGCGGCGCAGGTTCAGGCATACTTGAACTATTGCAAACTCTTAAGTTACCAAAGCCAGTATTACTAATTGGTTTACCTGATGAGTTTATTAAGCATGGTGCCCCAGATGAGATCATCAGTGAACTAGGCTTAGATGCCACAGGTATTCAAAAGCAGATCGAAGACTTTATCGCCTAATCAATCAGCGAGAGTGTTTATTTCTTGAATCTGTAAGAGAATAGCTAAATAAAAAGGACTGCCATGGCAGTCCTTTTTTTATTGCCAGTACTCACTCAATGGTTAGCACAAGCTTGTCTCTAGCGAATCATTAGCCTTGAGAAACCATAACCATTGCTGGGCGCAATAGACGCTCATTCAATGTGTAGCCCTTCTGCATAACCATCATAACTGTGTTTGCAGGAAAATCGGCGCTTGGTTGCATGCCAATAGCTTGATGTAACTCAGGGTTGAAGGTATCACCTTGTGGATCAACTTGAACTAGACCAAACTTCTCAACTGTGCTCATAAAGCTCTTAGCCGTCAGTTCAACACCTTCATAAATAGCTTTGGTCGCTTCAGCTTCTGCATCGGTACCTTGCAGAGCTCGCTCCATGTTATCTAATACAGGTAACAATTCATTGATGAACTTTTCTAACGCGAACTTGTGCGCTTTTTCTACATCCATTGCCGAACGACGACGAATGTTGTCAACTTCAGCCGCTGCACGGATCACTGAATCTTTTTGCGCATCGACTTTAGCTTCAGCTTCTTGCAAAGCCTTCTCTAACTCTTCTACGCGGAAGTTAGCTTGAGTAAGCTCATCCATCAAAGAGGCTTCATCAGTCGCTTCTGTAGCGTTCTCGTTAAGCAATTCGCCTTCTACGATCTCTTCGACTTGGTTATCTTGTGCTTTATTTGTTTGGTTGCTCATTTTTGCTCCAGCTAAAAATGCTTTGTTTCTGCATGCTCTGAGCATATTATGGGGATCAAATTTAAGGTTTCAAGGCCTAAAGCTGGATCTAACATAATTTATGAGCAATACGTTTCACACAATTGGTCTAATTGGTAAGCCTAACCATAAAGGTACCACCCAGACCTTAAAAAGATTGCATCATTGGCTTAGTATGCAAGGCTACAAAGTCTTAGTCGAAGAGCGAGTAGCCGGTGAACTTGGCCCTCAAGCTCAATCTGTTGACCTGTTAGAGATAGGTAAGCAATGTGATTTAGCCATCGTCGTCGGTGGTGACGGCAACATGCTAGGTGCCGCTCGCGTGCTTGCGAGGTTCAATATAGGTGTTATCGGGGTTAACCGTGGCAACTTAGGCTTCTTGACCGACCTGCCACCAGACTCATTCGAAGAAACATTATCAAAAGTACTCGAAGGCGAGTTTGAAATAGAACAGCGGTTCTTACTCGAAGCCGAAGTACACCGGCATGGTGAATTAAAGTCCAGCAACACAGCGGTTAACGAAGCGGTACTTCATCCTGGCAAGATTGCGCATATGATCGAATTTGAAGTCTATATCGACGACAAATTCATGTATAGCCAGCGCGCAGACGGCATGATTATCTCGACGCCTACTGGATCGACGGCCTATTCACTCTCTGCTGGCGGCGCGATTTTAACTCCTAACTTGTCTGCGATGATCTTAGTACCCATGTTCCCCCATACGCTTTCCTGCAGACCAATCGTTGTCGACGCTGCCAGTATCATCAAGTTAGTCGTATCACCACATAACGCCGATAATTTAGAGGTCAGCTGTGATGGCCACGTCCACCTGTCTGTTTTGCCTGGTGATGAAATTATAATCAAACGTAGCGACGAAACCTTAAGACTTGTTCACCCTAAGGGGCACAACTATTTTCACGTTTTACGTACTAAACTTGGCTGGGGCAGCAAACTGTTCTAAGTTCTTAAGTTCTAAGTGCCTAAGCTCTAATCCTTAAATATTGCCGATATGCCAAACTAGAGGCTATCGGCAACACTATCGCCCGCTTTACTCTCTCGTAAACTTCATTACATTCACTGTTAGTAAACTACAGCTTTTACTACTGCATAATTTTATGCGTAAAAGTAGAAACAATTCTTAGCAAATCATTAAACTCGCCAAAACATTAACTTAGATTAATAATGAGAAATAAACTCAGAATGGCGACCACGAAAACAAGACACCGATCACACTGACAGTATAAAGTAAAACCATCTTCCAGTATCGAATAAGAAAGTTTACGATCAGCTTACTCGCAAATCCCACTCGAAATGACCTCCAGCAGATACGTTTGTCGATAAAAATGTTGCGAGCAGTCCTAACAACATGACAATCTAGCATTAAGCACTACATTTTAGGTGACACAGGTCACACCAATACCAAATGCAAAACCGTGACAGATCTCACAATCAGCATTACCAGGCATAATGACAACTGAGCATGATCCAGATCATCTTTATTAATTACTAATTCACGTTTAGTACACACTTCTAGTCATAACAACGAAAAAATAACAGCTGTACTGTTTAGCAAAAATTGAAGTTAACCGCTCAAAATTAGCCATTCAAATCTAGTCATTTGAATTCGAAATGGAAGTTAGATACAAAAATATAAATCAAACGAGGCAAGCATGACCTTTATTCAACTTCTCGCAAGTTTAACGCCGATTATCAGCGTTATGCTGTTTTTAGTCCTACTCAGGATGCCTGCATCCAGAGCCATGCCAATTTCTATGGTGTTCACCGGCCTCGCTGCAGTATTCGTTTGGCAGATGGACACCACCTTCTTAGCCGCCTCAGTGGTTGAAGGATTACTTTCGGCCCTAACTCCACTGACGATTATCTTTGGCGCAGTATTCTTGCTTAACACGCTTAAATACTCAGGAGCTATGGATACCATTCGCGCAGGTTTCACCAACATCAGCGGGGATGCTCGAGTTCAGGTCATCATCATATGTTGGTTGTTTGGCTCATTTATCGAAGGTTCAGCTGGTTTTGGTACGCCTGCAGCGATTGGTGCACCATTACTGGTATTATTGGGAATTCCACCTATTGCTGCTGCGGTTGTCGCCTTGATTGCCGACTCGACCTCGGTATCGTTTGGTGCTATCGGCCTGCCTGTTCTGTTTGGTATGGAGCAAGGGCTGACACAAGGTGGCAGCAATATGGCCGCAGAACAAATCGCTCAACATGGCGGTAGTTTTGCCGAGTACGCGCAGTTTATTGCCATGCACATGATCACTATCGATTTAATCACTGGCACGCTGATCCCATTGACTATGGTGGCAATACTTACAGGCTTCTTCGGGCGTAATAAATCCTTTAAAGAAGGTTTAGCCATCTGGAAATTCGCTCTATTTGCAGGCCTTGCTTTCACCGTTCCCGCCTGGTTAATCAACTACTTTGCCGGTCCTGAATTCCCATCAGTGATTGGTGCACTTGTGGGTATGGCGCTAGTAATTCCAGTCGCCAAGAAAGGCTATCTATTACCAAAAGAGCAATGGAATGATTTTGCGGAAAATGACGGCCAAGAGCGTAAAGAGTTGGCCACCGAGGTAAAGTTTTCTCAACTTGCAGCATGGTCGCCTTACTTGATTATGGCTACGCTACTGGTACTTTCTCGTACCATCGCGCCGCTTAAAACCTGGTTATCTAGCTTTAACATCAGCTGGACAGGCTTGCTAGGCACAGAGCTCAAAGCAGGCTTCGCCACACTTTATGCGCCAGGCGCCTTCTTCGTCTTAGTCTGTATCCTTGGCTTCTTCCTATTTAAGATGAAGTCTCCCGCGATAAAAGAGTCCATCTCAGTCTCTTGTAAGTCTATGGTGCCAACTATTATCTCCCTTGGCGCATCGGTACCTATGGTGAAAATCTTCCTTAACTCTGGTGAAAATGCATCGGGGCTTGCCTCTATGCCTGTCGCTCTGGCCGATACGCTGGCTAACAGCATGGGCGCAGTATGGGCTTGGGTATCACCGATTGTCGGTATATTTGGCGCTTTTCTATCGGGGTCTGCAACCTTCTCCAACATGATGTTCTCAGGTCTGCAATACAGTGTTGCCGATAATATTGGTGCCAACCACGCGCTAATTTTAGCCATGCAAGGCATTGGCGCTAACGCCGGTAACATGATGTGTGTAATGAATGTAGTGGCTGCGGCTACGGTTGTGGGTATGGCGGGACGCGAATCAGAGATCATCCGTAAGACGATGCCTGTTGCACTAGGCTATGCTTTAGTCGCAGGAACTATCGCCGCGGTTTGGGGTGGTTTCTAACACCTGTTAAACCTGATTAGCAAGCATAACCTAACAGAATAATCATATCGTGAAAGCCGCAGAAACTGCGGCTTTATTCACTCAAAATAAGTGTGTGAGAGAAAGTTCATGTCGATTAATTATGAAGCTGTATTAAGAGATTTACGCAGACAGGTGGGCGAACACGCCGCCACTAACGATCCGGTACGCCGTTTTGCCTGGTCAACCGACGCCAGTTATTTTCGCATCGTGCCCGAGATAGTCGTTCACGCCGACACCTTAGAGCAAGCCAAACGCACACTCGCGATTGCTCGCACCTATGGCGCGCCAGTCACCTTTCGCGCCGCTGGTACCAGCCTTTCAGGCCAAGCCATTGGTGAAGGCATATTACTCATTCTCGGTCACGATGGCTTTAGAACTTTAACGGTCAGTGACGATGCCTCGAAAATTACCTTAGGTACCGCTGTTATTGGCGCCGATGCTAACGCAGTACTCAAGCCGTTAAATAAAAAGATTGGTCCCGATCCTGCCACCATAGCATCGGCAAAAATAGGTGGAATCGTCTCGAACAACGCTTCGGGCATGTGTTGCGGCACGGCGCAAAACAGTTATCAAACGATTGCCTCTGCCAAACTACTGTTTGCCGATGGCACTGAGCTAGACACCGGCTGTGAATCGTCAAAAGAAGCCTTTAGTCAGTCGCATCCACAGTTACTCAAAGAGCTTACTGAACTTGCCGAGCTAACCGTTAACAACGCCACGCTTGCTGCACGAATTCGTAAGAAGTTCTCCATTAAAAACACCACAGGTTACAGCCTCAATGCACTGGTAGACTTTACAGATCCATTCGAGCTGATCAACCACCTGATTGTCGGCGCCGAAGGCACGCTCGCCTTTGTTGAAGAGGTCACTTACTACACGGTTGATGAGGCGCGCTTTAAAGCCTCTGCCATGGCAGTTTTTTTCAATATGGAAGATGCCGCTCGCGCTGTTCCGCCACTTGTTGGTGATAGCGTCGCCGCAGCCGAGTTGCTCGACTGGGCATCAATTAAAGCGGTAACGGGTAAGGCTGGCATGCCAGAATGGTTAGCGCAATTACCTGAAGGCGCCGCAATCTTATTGATTGAGTCACGTGCGAACGATAAAGAGACCTTAGAGATTTATACTCAGCATGTTATCGCTAAACTTGCCCATATTGAAACAGAGCGTCCAATTAGCTTCAGTGACGATCCAGCCGTATTTGGTCAGTACTGGGCGATGCGTTCAGGGCTGTTCCCCATTATTGGCGGCGAACGCCCTAAGGGCACCTCTGTTATCATCGAAGATGTGGCTTTCGAGCTAGAACACTTGGCTGCTGCGGCTAATGATTTAACCGAGTTATTCCATAAGCATAATTACCCTGAAGGGGTGATTTATGGTCACGCACTCGCGGGTAACTTCCACTTTATCATCACTCCCACCTTCAACACTCAGGCTGACATCGAGCGTTTCCACGCCTTTATGCAAGATGTTGCCGAGATGGTGATCAATAAATACGATGGCTCGATGAAGGCTGAGCACGGCACCGGCCGCGCCGTCGCACCTTTCGTTGAGATGGAATGGGGCAGCGATGCTTATACCTTGATGAAACGTATCAAGCAGATCTTTGACCCTGAAGGGTTATTGAACCCTGGAGTTATTCTTAACGATGATAATCAAATACACGTTAAAAACATCAAGCCCTGCCCCGTGGTCGATGACTTAGTCGACAAGTGTATCGAATGCGGTTTCTGCGAAAAAACCTGCCCAACCTCAGCCTTAAATATGTCACCGCGTCAACGTATCGCAACCCTGCGTGAAATTGAGCGCCTAGAGCAGTCCGGCGACAAGCAAGCCGCAGAACAGATGCGCGCCGCAGCCAAGTATGATGTCGTCGATACCTGCGCCGCCTGTCAGCTTTGTACCATTGCCTGCCCAGTTGATAACAGCATGGGCGAGCTGGTACGTAAACTGAGAACGCCGTATATCACCAGCACTGAGCAAAAGGTACTCGACTTCCAAGCTAAGCACTTTGGCGCGGTAAATCAGGTGATCAGCACAGGTTTTGATGTACTGGGTACCATTCATAAAATCACCGGTAGCGCGATAACTGGCGCAATAATGAAAGCGGGACGCGTAGTCACTAAAGAAGTGCCTTATTGGAACCCAGATTTCCCCAAAGGTGGCAAGCTACCTAAGCTAAGCGCGCCGCTTCCGGGTCAAGAAACTGTGGTTTATTTCCCTGCGTGCGGTGGCCGCACCTTTGGACCAACGCCAAAAGATCCCGATAACCGCTCCCTACCGGAAGTGGTCGTCACGTTACTCGAACGCTCTGGTTATAACGTCATCACTCCAGAGAAGACTCGCGAGCTATGTTGCGGTCAGATGTGGGAGTCTAAAGGAGACTTCAAAAATGCCGACGCTAAGCGCAAAGAACTGATTGAAGCCGTTTCGACCATGACTCAAGTCGGCAAACTACCGGTTATCATCGATGCGCTTTCATGTACTTACCGTACTCTTACCGGCGACAAGTCACTGACCGACAAAATCGAGATTGTCGATATGGTTGATTTTATCCATGACAAGCTACTCGATAAACTGACCATTACCAGCAAGAAACCAGCCGTCGCGCTGCACTTGGGCTGTAGTGCACGCAAGATGAAACTTGAACCTAAAATGGAAGCCATCGTCGATGCCTGCAGTAAACAAGTTGTTCGCCCGGCAGGAATAGATTGTTGCGGCTATGCCGGTGAAAAAGGGCTTTATAAGCCAGAGATAAATGCCAGCGCACTGCGTAACATCAAGAAGCTTATCCCGGTTGATGTGAGCGAAGGCTATTACGCTAACCGCATGTGTGAAGTAGGTTTAACTCAACATAGTGGCATCTCTTATCGCCACCTTGCCTACCTATTAGAGGAGTGTACTCGCTAGTACCTTGCAATATTAAGCCTAAATCTTAGCAAGATAGAATCCATTAGGGGCAGCGACTGCCCCTAATTCTTTTCATTTACATCCAGATAAATCCCAGCCGCCATAAATACTCCATTTTTAGTTAGTCATATTCAACCTTTAGAGCTTTAACTCAACAATTATCTTGTTATACAAATAGATAGCTTGTTTTCATTTTTGCAAAAATGCTCGTTATTATTTACTAAATTAGCACTACTTTTTACAAGGTTATCGGCCTATATTTAGAGTGTGAGTAAGTAAAAGCGAATGTCCGCTTACTAAAAAGTCGGCTTTTTAAGCAGACTTTTTGCGGCTACTTTTTACAATTAGAAAGTCGCTAACAATGTCTGCAAAATAGAAGAGAAAACACAATGAAGATTGCACTTTTCATTCCGTGTCTAGTGAATCAGATGGTCCCAGAAGTGGGAATAGCCACCTTAGAATTATTAGAAAAGCTCGGACACCAAGTCATACTGCCAAAAGGCCAAACATGCTGCGGCCAGCCAATGACCAACTCAGGTTGCTATAACGAAGCCAAGAAGACCACTATGAAATTGCTTAATGCCTTTAAGGGCGTTGAGTGTGATGCCATAGTGTGCCCAGCCGCTTCATGCCTTGTAGCCGCTAAAGAGAACTTTCACGAGTTTGATACAAGCTCTGAGGCTCAAGCTGTTATCGACAAGCTATATGAGTTAACTGAGTTTCTGCACGACGTCTCGCCTATTCCAGCATTTACTAAGCCTTTTCCCCACAAGATCAGTCTACAGATGAGCTGTCATGGCATTCGCATGCTAGATCTGGCCACCCCAAGTGAGCAGATGGGCCCACGGATGAACAAGTTCGAAGCTGTACTTGCATCTATCCCCGAAATTGAAATTGTCTATCCAGAGCGCCGCGATGAATGCTGTGGTTTCGGTGGTACCTTCGCCCTAGATGAAGGCGCTGTCTCGGCTAAGATGGGCAAAGATAAAGCTCAGGCTCACGCCGAAACGGGCGCAGCTTATGCGGTTGGCTTCGATCCCTCTTGCCTGCTGCACATCGATGGTATGGTCAGACGACAGAAACTGCCAATTGAGACTCGTCATATCGCCCAAGTTATCAACGCAGCGCTTTAGGAGAAGATATGTCCACCTCTAATTCAGCGGTACACGCCCATAAGGCGGAGATCTTCTGTAAAGATGAATCCCGCGTTGATTGGCACTCTAAAGCCCTTTGGCTACTGCGTGAAAAACGCGACCGCGCGGCGGGCAGTTTGCCTGAGTGGGAACAGTTACGCCAAATTGGCTCGGAGATGAAGCTTCATACGCTGACCCACTTGGGCCAGTACTTAGAAGAGTTTGAGCAAAACTGCATAAAGAACAATATTCAAGTGCATTGGGCCAGAGATGGTGTAGAACACAATCGTATCGTGCATGAGATTTTGGCCAAACATCAGGTCAAGAAGTTAGTTAAGTCTAAATCTATGCTCACCGAAGAGTGCCATATGAATCCATATCTGGAGCAACATGGCATTGAGGTCATTGATACCGATTTAGGCGAACGCATTATTCAGCTTGCAGGCCAGCCACCATCACACATTGTTGTGCCTGCTATTCACTTGAAAAAAGAGGAAGTCGGCGATCTATTCCATGACAAACTTGGCACTGACGCCGGCGCTTCTGACCCACTTTATCTAACCCGCGCCGCCCGCGCACACTTGCGTGAACAATTCTTGTCTGCCGATGCGGCGATGACAGGGGTGAATATGGCGATTGCCGATAAAGGGGCTGTGGTAGTGTGCACCAACGAGGGCAACGCCGACATGGGCGCCAACCTGCCAAAGCTGCAACTTCATTCGATGGGCATAGACAAGCTAGTGCCTAATATTGATAGCGCGGCAGTTCTGCTGCGTACGCTTGCCAGAAACGCAACTGGTCAGCCTATTACCACCTACAGCTCTTTTTATCGCGGCCCACAAGATGGCGGCGAGATGCATGTGATTATTGTCGATAACGGCCGTACTGACATGCTAAAAGACAAAATCTTAGCCGAATCTTTAAAATGTATTCGCTGTGGTGGCTGCCTTAACACCTGTCCTGTGTATCGCCGCAGCGGCGGTTACAGTTACAACTACACCATTCCAGGGCCAATCGGTATCGCGGTGGGCTCGCAAAGGGATGATACCAACTCAATCCCTTGGGCATGTACCTTATGTGGCAGCTGCTCTTATGTTTGTCCAACTAAGGTACCACTGGATAAAATCATCCATCATCATCGCCGCCTAAAAGCCGAGGCAGGTAAACTCCCCTACGGCAAAGCCAGCTATATGCCGCTAGTCGGCAAGTTTATGGCCAGTGAAACGGCTCTTAATTGCTCGATGAGCGTTGCTCGTATAGCGCTTAGGATTTTACCGGGTAGCCTATTAAAACCATTTTCAGGCGCTTGGGGGAAATACCGTGAGCTACCCGTAGCCCCCAACTCAAGCTTCGAAGCTTGGTTTAAGAAAAACAGAGGGTAGAAATATGTCTAGCAAACACGACATTCTTAACGCATTAAAAAGCGCCGCGATTGCGCCTCAATCCATGCCTGTTATCGATATTTCGCCGCGAATCGACGATTTAATCGGCCAGTTTGAAACCAGCTTAAACACAGTGGCAGGCACATTACACCGTGAAGGTGGCTTAGCTAAGTTGCAGGCACAGGTTGATGAACATATTGCTCAAGGGATGCAAATCATCTCTATGGTTGACGGTGTTAAAGGTAATCGCGAAGTGACCGATACCGCCCACCAGCTAAGAGATATCGATTACGCAGTGATCCCAGGAGACTTAGGCGTTGCCGAAAATGGTGCCATCTGGGTTAACAATAAAAACCTTGGCCATCGCGTGACGCCCTTTATCTGCGAAAACCTATTTTTGGTACTAAAGGCGAGCACAATTGTGGCCAATATGCATCAAGCAGCGAGTCGCATCACTCTTGAATCCGGAGAGTTCGGTACCTTTATCGCCGGACCATCTAAGACTGCCGATATTGAACAAGCACTCGTTGTGGGTGCTCACGGTGCCTGTAGCTTAAACGTGTATCTAGTTTAAGGTTACAGCTTGATAAAATATCCAATAAGCATATGACTTTCCAAAAGAAGTTAGTTTAAAACATCCATATAAAAAGCCCTAAGCTCACTAGACGTAAGTTTAGGGCTTTTTTAATATGTTAATCGACAATATTAACGTCGCGTCGTCTCAAGCCAATAATCTAGCTTTACACTCATTCCTTGTACTTCAACAGCCTTACCATCTATAAATTTTGGTGCATAACGCCACTTTTTAAGTGCCTTTAATGATTCTTTCTTAAACTTGCTGCCACCTTGTGTATCGGTAACCATAGGGTCTTTAACAAAACCCATTTTATCTATGGTGAAACTCATCGTAGTACTCCCTGTTTTACCCGCTTTGGCATAAGCCAATGGATATTTAGGTTCCTTACGAAACAATGGAGTAGGCTCGATATTATCGTTCCAGGGCGTCATGTTGCCGATAGCGATGCAATGCTTTGTCGACTTATCACTCTCCCCATCAAGCTCATAGAGTTGAACTAATCTAGCATGTGCAGCAAGCTCATAAGGGTGACTATAATCGAGCATTTCAAACTGTTTAATAACCGCTAAAAATAGCTCCTCTGCCTCATCATAATCTTTTTCTGCAAGGCGAACATTACCCAAGGTGAAACTCGTTAGTACGCGCTTCATTGCATCTTCAGGTAATAAATCTGCATAGGTTCGTTGAGCATCGAAAGCGTAATCGCGTACCTTAGGTCTGTAATAAGGGGTATTAACTAAGCGCTCAAAGTAAGCCATCTTTGTGTCGGCAAGCAACATTGCATTGTTTGCATAATCGGCAATTTCCAGTGCCTCATCTAAATAGCTTCGAGCCTCTTTATCTGTGCTGGCATCACTTAACCCTAGGAGCGGATCGATCAGTTCTTTCGCCTTATCGCCGTAGGTTTTACGGTATGTCACTAGCGCTACCTGATACAGCTCGAACGCCTGTAGCTTTAGCTTATTAGTCTTAGCTGCGTTTTCTTCCTCGAAGGTATTCTTAGGTACATTGACAATCAAGGCATTGCCCGCATTTAGTGCCAATATAGCCGTATCTAGGCTATCAGGGCCAAACTTCACTGTACCAAACTCGTAAGCCTTAAGCGCATAAAGCTCTATTTTCGCTTCATCCTTGGCGGTCACAGCGGCTTTATAAGCGGAATACGCGTCACCAAATTCAGAGGCTACAGCTTGAGGAGATAGCGCTAGAGCGCTTGCCAATATGGCGGCATAAAACAAGTTTCGGTTAGTTATACTTTTTCGTGAAGGCAAACTGCTATCTAGACTTGCTGTTTTTCCTAAATTAGGTGGAAGTAACATGAAAAATCCTTATTCACTGTTATTATCTTTTATTAGTATTTTTTGCAAAACTGAACTAGTACAACTTTTGCACTATAGATAGAGCAAATTAACATAACGACTAACTTATAAGCAAGCTGAGCAGCCCCCGTTAATTTAGTAACAATTAAATTAAAATTAACGGGTTACGCCGTGTACCTATGTTCTACAAGTCAATATTAGGCTAACAGCTTGCTATGAGTACGCTTCATTATCCAGCCCATCCAGATGGCTAATACCGTGCTACAAGTAGCCAGTGAGATCCACACCCCTGTCACACCAAATGCCCAGGCAAACACACACAAGATAGCGCTAAACAGGATCAGCTTGGCCCCGGTTAAAATCGATGCTTCTTTTGAGTAATTAATTGCTTGGAAAAATGATGCACCCACTAATAACAAGCCTTCCATAGGTAAGCCCCAGAAATACCAACGCATTCCCTCGATGGCTATCGGCGTGAGTAAGTCGTTGTCACCGGCAAAGATATAGACAAAAAGTTGCGGCACAGAATAGATAAAGACGAGACCTAAGGCGGCGCACACTAAGGTCACAGAGAAGGCCATTTTAAGTGCCTGTTTAACCCTATCGAAGCGTTTGGCACCAGCATTAAAACTCAAAATAGGCTGTACGCCAAAAGCGATACCTTCAAATAAGAGGTAAAAGAAGGCTTCGGTATAACTCACGACCCCATAGGCAGCAACATGCAGCGGCGTGCCTACCGTAAGAAATGCCACATTGTGTAGCGTCAGCACCACGGTCAAGTACATGTTCATCAAGAAACTTGGGGTACCTACACGAATGATATTGGCGCAGTGATCCCATTTGAGCTTCATCTGCTCAAGGTTGATGCCTATCTCGGTTTTACTACTGAAGAAATGCTGTAAACACAGGGCCCCCGTCACCGCTTGGGAAATCATGGTGGCTATCGCTGCGCCCATTAACCCATAAGGGAACACCACGATTAACAACCAATCGAGCACTGTATTTAGCACGCCACCTAAGATCAAAACGAAAGTCACGAATCCGGGCCGACCATCATTACGCAGCAATGCAGTAAATGCCATCGACACTATGGGGAAAGTGCCTAGGGCAAAATACCAAAAAAGATAGTCGTCGGCGCTATTTAGGATCTCACCTTCAGCGCCGAGCATCATCAAGATATCTCTAGAAAAGTAGCAACCGAGTACTGTGGTGATAAGGCCCGAGATAAGGCACAGACTAAAAGTATTGCCCAATATGCGCCGAGCAATGCTAGTTTCACCTTGCCCCAGATGAATCGACACTAAAGCAGCGCCGCCCATTCCCAGCGTTGCGCCAATCGCGTAGAGCACAGCAGCGATAGGGTAAGCCAAAATCATGCCCGCTAAGCCGACTTCCCCGAGGTAGTGCCCAATAAACATGCCGTCGATGGTGACGTATATTCCCGTCACTAACATTGAGAGGATCGTAGGGAGTGAATAGCGCCAAAACAGTTTTCCGATTGGCTCGGTGATCATTGGCGAGTCGGTTGCGACTCGATTAGTTCCCGCCGGTGGCATAGGTTGGCTCATGGTCATTCTCTTATTATTGTTATTTTTTTCACTGGCTTACGGATTACAGATTTACAAATGACAGCTCTACAGCTTAATCGCTTATAAAATACTTAAAATAGTCGCGAGTTAACATACTGCATGGCAAAAGTAATTTTTTTAATAGATAGTTAAAAATAGATAGCTAGAACCCAAGACGTGAAGACAGAGCCAACAAAGCCGCCTCAAGCCCCTCTATATCGATTTCAGACATAGATAGTATTTCGATACGTGAATCCATCGCATCATCGAGCTCTACGATGGACAATTCAGACTCTACGCAGTTAAAGCCTGCAATCCCCTCCTCGGTGATCATCACGGCTTTAAGGCGAGGTACATGCAAACTTTTTATTAAGACTAGTAGTTTGTCAAAGTCGAACTCATAGCTTGGGTCAAATACCCAGCCACAGCTGTAAAAGCCATCGCCTTGATTGCTCTTACGCAGCAGGCCACGCTCATCAAATTCAATATTTTGCTCTGTTGATGGACCGCCTGCTTGCTCTGAAAATAGCGGGCTATAGTTAATA
Source organism: Shewanella pealeana ATCC 700345 (assembly GCF_000018285.1). Taxonomy (NCBI): domain Bacteria; kingdom Pseudomonadati; phylum Pseudomonadota; class Gammaproteobacteria; order Alteromonadales; family Shewanellaceae; genus Shewanella; species Shewanella pealeana. Next base: position 3,678,084 of record NC_009901.1, read on the forward strand.
TCGACCAAACGAGGCGCCTGTATGCTCTCCTCGCTTTTTCTTAATATTTTAGGCTTGCTGCCTAAATTTTTAGCATTTGTTAAAGTCGCGCCTCTATGCGGTCTATCTAACAACGACATAATCGAAGCACTAAGCTCTGCGGCCTGCTCTAAACTCCAAGGTATAATCGGCACACTTTCTCTGTCACTGTCAGCAGATTGAAGTGTAGGGGCTAAGGGATTAATCATATCTAGATATGCAGCCAAGTCCGATATTAGTGAGGCCGGATAACTATCGACTTTACTCGCCAAGACAATATCGGCAACTTGCAGCTGTTGATTAAATATCTCATGTTCGGTGTAGCGGCTATCCTTAAGCTTTCTCGCATCCACTAGGGTCACGCAAGCCTTCATCGCTAACACTTGCCGATAGTGGGGTTGAGTCAGCACCTTAAGTACCTCTTTAGGGTGGCCAAGGCCCGTCGGCTCAATCAATAATCTGTCTGGTTTCGCCTTCGCGATAAGTTGGTTGATAGCGACCTGCATGGGCAGGCCCGCCGCGCAGCACATACAGCCACCTGCCACCTCTTTGATCTGCACCTGCTCACTGCCAGTATCGAGTAAGCCAGCATCTATGCCTATTTCGCCAAACTCATTGACCAGTACCGCCCATACCTCCCCCTCGGGCTTATGTTTAAGCAGAGTCTTAATTAACGAGGTCTTGCCGACACCTAAAAAACCGGTAATCACATTGGTTGGGATTATTTTCTGGATCATAGCTAAGCTCTATCTATCAAATTGCCTAAGATTCTAATCGCTATTAAGCAGAGCTGTCACGCCATAGGCGTATTTTAGATTAATTAGGCTGGGTGCTGAATTTAGCTCTTAGAGTTACGGCTGACTCATATACTGCTTATCGATATAATCGCACCACAGATCTGAGCCTAACTCAGGGTTAGACTCATTGCCTCTAATTCCCAATTTAAACTCCACCACAGAGCGCCACTCTAACGAGCCAAGATCGGGGCCATGGCCTTGACCATCGCCCGTTATCACTTGTTGATCCACCTTTTCATACCAAGCCAAATCACACCTTTGGCCTGACTGAGTATAAATCTCCTCAACGCTATCTATATTCTCTAGCTTCTTAGGGCTATCGCTACGCTCTAATTGAGCGCAACCGGTTAGAAAAATAGCCACGATCACACCACTCAAAATCGAAAATTTAATCATCAGTGTTTCCTCCCCTATTGAATTTAATAGCACCACAGTATCAAATCATGCTCATATTAAAAACAGCTTAAGCTCCGGCTAAATAACGATTAATCGATACATAGCCGGCTAGCAATAAACCCGCATCGACAGCATCACTCTGAGATAATCCTCATGATAAAAACAGCATAGAGTTCTCACTTTAACCAAGAACAATACCCACCACATATACAACTATATAGAATGTCGACGAAGCTCAAATAATTGAGTTCATTATTATAATTATTATTGATGGGTCAAAACATGAAATTTCTAAAAACTGCCGCTGCGGCTGCTATCTCTGTTGCGTTATTAGCGGGTTGTAACGATGAAACCAATAACTACCACCCAACTGAGCCAACACCAGATCCTATTGAACCAATAGAAAGAGACGGCCGCTTTGCCGCATATAACTTATCATTCGATCGTACTAGCTTTGAGCAGCTTGTTAGTGAGATGACACTAACGGCTGAAAAGCAAGACGAATTAATGGATAAGTGGTTCGCAGGTACCTTAACTGACGAAGAGAAAGCCGTTGCAGAGAAAGTAATTCAAATCCGTAACGTTGCAGCAGTGATTCAAACAGAGCGCCCAGCGGTATTGATGATGGGAGAATTTAACAACGATGGTACTGGTGAAAACCAAGATGCCATGGTTGGCTTCCGCCTTAACTACTTGTCTGTACCTCAAAATGGCCTTGGCGCGACATCAGATGACAAGAAGATGCTTGAGCCAATTCAATTTGGTTACTCAGAAACATTCGCCACTAACACTGGTTTACTTAGCGATTTTGACTTAGATCGTGACGGCAAGATTGCCTTACCTGGTGATGCTTGGGGCTTTGGTTTCTATCACGGTCAATACGCATTTGGCCTGCTCTCTATGTATCCAATCGACACTGCCAATATCCGTACTTTCCAAAACTTCAAATGGAAAGATATGCCGGGCGAAACCAATCCAACTATCGTTAATTGCGATGATGAGAACAATCCGATTCCAGCAGGCATGAAGTGTGGCGATGAATGGTACTCTGCAGAAGCTTGGGCTGAAAAACCACTTTCTTCAAAGAACCATGTTGATGTGCCAGTATTAATCCCTACATCAGACGGCGGCACTCAAACTGTTCACCTGTTAATGTCACACCCAACACCACCGGTATTCGATACAGTAACTAAAAACAATGTACTTCTAAACAGTGCAGAAGTAGCATTCTGGAATGACTATGTATCTGGTTCTGATTACATGTATGACGACAAAGGTCTACAAGGCGGTTTAGCTGACGACGCATCATTTATGATCATGGGCGACCTTAACGCTGATCCTAACGATGGCGACGGTAAAGTTGAAACGATTGCTAAGCTACTAGCCAATGACAATATCAATACTCACGCAACATTGGGGGTTTACGCACCTAGCAGCTTAGGTGCCGATGAGTGCTTTACTAATGACGAATGTGGTGACTGGGGAGCAGGTAGCCCACAATACGTAACAAGTACATTTGGACTACGTGTTGACTATGTGATGCCATCAAGCGACCTAAACATCACTGACTCAGGTGTATTCTGGCCAGCCACCTTCGAAGAAGGTCGTCTACTAATGAATGATGAGCGTGTAGGTAAATATGGTGACGGCAAAGATATTTCATCTGATCACCGCCTTGTTTGGGTTAAAGCTGAGTTCTAATTAAGCCATTTATTGAGAACATATTCGCAATAAAACTTAATCAGTATTAGATACAAAACGCGCAATAGAGTCTTTCTACTGCGCGTATTTTTATGGCTTTCGCGGATTAATTGAAAGAGTAACTAAATAGAAAACTGCATCGACGAATTAAAGCAAGCAATAGGTTCCATGTCGGTATAGGGCTCATTAGCCCAACACTCAAGCCTAAATTTTTCATATACCTCTCGAAATGGCGTATAGACAAGCGTCGACTCATCAAGCATGATTTTCGAAAAATCTTCAGACTTAATTACTATATAAATAGACTCGTATTCAGGGGACGATTCGAAGAAAACACTGTCCCAATAGTAACCCTTCTGTTCCATCTCACTCATAGGAAATTGGATATTTTCACGCATATAGCAAATCAAAACGTCTAGCTTTTCTCTTGAGCCAAGCTTGAGATTTATCTTCAATAACTTAGATTCCATTCATTCCTCATTAATAACACTGGAATTTCCTTTATGAGGCAAAACTTTACCCATAAAAAAGTGAACATTCTAGTAGTAGATATGTTCACTTTGATTAAGCAATATTACTCGGTATTGACGCTATTTCTTAGCTTTGTCTTTCGAGCGACCGTAGCTACTTTTTCCCGATGCTGCGCTGCGATAATTACTCTTTCCTACCGCATTTTTAGCTGGGCGGTTTTTATCTTCATACTTACGTTTGTTGTGGCCTTTCTCTTTTACAGGCTTTACCACCACATCACGATAACGAGCCGGTAGAGGCGCGCCCTCTTCATAGCCAGGCATAGTAATCCGTGGCAGAGTCTGCGCTATCAGCACTTCAATTTCTTGCATCATCTCACGGTCTTGTGGTGACACAAATGAAATTGCACGACCAGCAAGACCCGCACGGCCAGTTCGACCAACACGGTGAACATAGTCCTCGGCGGCAAATGGTAATTCAAGGTTAATCACCAAAGGCAGGGCTTCAATATCTAGGCCACGAGCAGCAACATCGGTTGCCACCATGACACGAAGCTTACCAGATTTGAACTCCTCTAATGCACGGTTTCTCGCGCCTTGAGTTTTCTCGCCATGGAAAACGGCGTTTTTCACACCATCGAGTTTTAGCTCTGCATGCAGATGCTCAGCACTCTCTCGGGTACTAACAAATACCAACACTTGCTGCCAATTATTACGGCCGATGAGTTCTGATAGCAGTTCAGCTTTTCTGCGAGTATCTACCAAGTAAATTTCTTGGGTAATAAGGCTAGCTGTGGCAGAGGTTGCAACATTAATCCACTCTGGCGCAATTAACATTTTTTCCGCAAGCGTTTTAACTGCGTCACTGTAGGTCGCAGAGAAAAATAGTGTTTGATGAGCCGGGGCCACCAACTTCTTCACTTTTTCGATATCACGTACAAAACCTAAGTCCAGCATGCGATCCGCTTCATCCACCACTAAGTGTGTCACGTTCGACAAATCCAAACCAAATTGACCAATATGATCGAACAACCGACCAGGGGTCGCGACTAATATATCGACTCCGGCTTGCAACGCCTTGCGCTGTGGGTTCATGTTCGAACCACCGTAAACGGCTGTCGTCTTAAACGGTAAGAACTGCGCATAGGCAGTGATATTATCGGCAACTTGAATTGCCAGCTCACGCGTAGGAGTAAGGACTAGCACCTTAACACTTGACTGATGCGTAAGCTCAGCTTCGCTATCTGTGAACAGGCTATATTCCTTAATCAAAGTATTAAGTAGCGGCAGAGCAAAAGCCGCTGTTTTACCTGTACCCGTTTGGGCGCAAGCCATAATATCTTTACCTTCCATGGCTACGGGTAATACCTGCGATTGAACTTGGGTCAACTGCTGGTAACCGCGGGCAGAAACTGCATCTAATATTTTGGGATGTAAATCGAATGCATCAAAATTCATGGTCGGCTCAATAGGATTAATATAAAGAATGGAAGGAATAAAAGTGAGCGCGGAGTCTAGCAAAATCCCGCGCCAGATTATATAGCCAAACGAAGTCTATCTAACTGATTCTAAGTTTACTCAATTTAAGCGGGACTATATCGTTTTTAAGTTAACAATTCTTGAATGAAAATACTCTCCTCAGCAGTGCCCTCAGTCTTAGTCACTTCAGAGTAATCTTAAACGACGCGGTATAACCGCGCAGAATATTTACTCAGCTTAAATCTGTTTTTCTCTACTGACTCTTTCCTACAGATGCATTTTCTTCAGAGCTATACTCTACGGAAATTCTTTTCTACTGAACTATCATCTACAGAAACGCTTTCTACTGAGCTATCATCTACAGAATCGATGTCTACTGAACTCTTTTCTACAGAAATGTTTTCTACAGAAACGTTTTCTACAGCGCTGTCATCTGCGCGGCAGTTTTCGTTCTGAGTATTTACAGGTACAAGAAAGGCCTGCTCAAACTTTTCAACGGGTACAGGTCTTGAGAATAGATAGCCTTGACCAAAGTCACAACCTGCATTGGCTAAGATTTTGCGTTGATAATCGGTCTCGACACCTTCGGCAATAACTTTCATCCCCAGCTTATGCGCCATCACAATAATCGCTTCACATAAGGTGAAATCATCACTGTTACTGTCTAAATTTCGCGTGAAAGACTGATCTATTTTTAAAAAATCTATATCAAACTTCTTAAGATATGCCAGTGAAGAATAGCCTGTTCCAAAGTCATCGAGGGAGATCTGGATCCCTGAATCACGATATTGGGTCAGTTTAGATGAGATCGCACTATTGCCATCGAGTAACAAGCCCTCTGTGATCTCGATACAGATATTATTATTAGTTAAGTTCAGCGTCTTTAACAGATTCACCCAAGAATTTATGCTCTCACCTTCATCCCTAAACTGAACCGGGGATTTGTTAATACTGATCTGCACCTCAATGCCAAAACGATCGCGCCACAAAGCACTCTGACGGGCGGCTTGCTGGAAAACCCAATTGCCAATTTCAATAATAAGACCTGTCTCTTCGGCGACCGCAATAAACTCTATTGGCGACACGAGACCGCGTTTAGGGTGACGCCAACGGATCAAGGCCTCGGCCTTAAGCCCCAGCCCCCCCTGCAAACTGACGATGGGTTGGTAATAGAGCTCAAATTCATGGTCGGCAATGGCTGAACGAAGGTCTTGAATCAGACGCATTCTATATTTGGCGTATCGCTGCATCGATGGAGTAAAGTAATGAAAGCGGTTTCGCCCTTCGTCTTTTGCGGCATACATGGCTTGGTCAGCGTGCTTTAATAATCCCTCAATGGTTGAGGCATCATCTGGGTAGAGAGTAATACCAATGCTGGCACTAATATAGGCGGTCTCTTCCCCTAAGTTATAGGGCTCAGCAATGCGAGTTAAAATGTGTTTCGCCACTTTATCGACACCTTTAATATCAGTAACGCCAGATAAAACAATCGTAAACTCATCCCCCCCTAACCTTGCCACCACGTCAGAATCTCGAATACAGGCCTTTAGACGCTTAGCTGCTTCCGATAGCAACATGTCTCCCATATCGTGCCCGAGTGTGTCATTAACTTCTTTAAAGTAATCTAGGTCTAAAAACATCAATGCAAAGTGCTGCTCGCGGCTATCTGATTTTAAGATCTCCGCATTAAGATAGTCGAGCAACATACGCCGATTTGGTAGGCCTGTTAATGTGTCATAATTAGCCTGCTTCCAGATAATCTTTTCGGCTTGCTTCTTTTCTGTGATGTCTGAGAAAAGAGCTACGTGGCGCTGAGTCTGCGCTTCGGCATCAAATAAGGCATTCAAGGTTAGCCATACCACAAACTCTTCACCATTTTTACGCCTTAGCCAAACCTCTCCCTGCCAGCGCCCCTCCTCTTCAACCGCCATGTGCATCTGCTCATAGGCACTACGGTTATTACGGCTGCACTGTAATATCTTGATGTTTTGATTTTTAACTTCCGACTCTGTGTAACCGGTAATATCAGTAAATGCGGCATTAATATTAATAATCAAGCCTTTATCATCCTGCACACTCATAGCTTCACGGCTGTTGTTATAAACAGATGCTGCAAGCTTTAATGATTCTTCAACCCGCTTTCTATCTGTGATATCTGTGTGTATACCGCACATTCTTAAGGGACAACCACTTTCATCGCGGCTCATTACTTTTCCAGAGTCTAAGATCCATAATGTTTCACTCGCTAAAGTACGAATACGGTATTCGACTTTATGCTGTTCCGTTTCACCACTTAGATGCGCCTTTATCGACCTCAGTACTCTGACTCGGTCTTCAGGATGAATCGAGTCGCCCCACAGTTTCTGCTGGCGATTTAGAGTGTCGATATCACAGCCAAGTAAGGCTGCACAGTGCTCATTTCGCTCGATAATGTCGTTACGAATATCCCAATCCCAAAAGCCTAACTCACTGCTGCCAAGCACTAAGCCCAATTGCTCTTGACTGGCAAGCTTCTCTTTTTCGGCTTCCTTCTGTGAGGTGCGGTTTAAAAAACCAGTAATAATCAATTCGACTCTGGATTGCACTCTTTGACAAGCCACTGTCATATGGGTATAGACAATCGTCTCATCTTTAGCAATAAGACAGAGATCAAGCTCAAACTCGTTAATCCTTCCATCGAGCATCCTTAAAAGGTGATGCTTATAGAGTTGAAAATCATCAGCAGACATAAGGTCAAGCCAAGACAAACTGAGTAACTCTTGCTCGGTATACTTGAGCATCTGGCACAAACTGGGGTTAACCTTAATCCATTCATGGGCTATATCGGTAATTGCTATTCCCATATTTCCGCTGTGGAAATGCGACTTAAACAGCAAGTGGTCCTGCAACTTTATTTTTTGATCCCGCTCTATCTCTATACGCCTAGATAGCAATATGCCGAGCAAAACGGTGGTGATGGGAAAGATGGCCAGAAGGGGAACGGTGATCTGTTTCAGTAGATTTATGGCGATTTCGGTGGGCATGGTTAAGCCCCAGAGTAAGGCTACGCTATGGGTCATCAGCCCAAAGGCAAATAACTCACTGATACGGATATCACCGATATCACCTTTGCGGTACTTCCCCCAGAGATATCCCATTAGGCCTGATGACACTATAGTGCCAATACCAGACCATACCGCTATGCCCCCTTCACTTAGCCGATATAAACAACTTAAGATTACGGCTACTAAAGTGGGCACGCCTCCGAAGAAAAGACCGCAGACACTTAAAATAACGGTTCTTGAATCGATAAATACACCGTTACTGTGTTGCCAAGGCATTAACATGACGGAGATAGTAATAATCGCAACGAGAACACCGATGCCCACACGCCATAGTAGATCCAGAGAGCGCTTATGGTTGCGTGGAAAGGCGTCGTACACGAGAACTATCGCGAGCAATAATGCGGCATTTTGTATAAGAGAGAGAATTAAGCCTTGATCCATAAGAAGCTATTCATCCTTGGAAATTCATTTAAAAGTCCGTGTTTTTTGTTATCCATTAACCTATCTAGAAAACGATTATTTAAACCTGACTGGTTATCGCTTGAGCCGACGACTCTCTTAGCTATCTATAGGAGGCTTCAGAAAGTGCAATCTATTGTCAGTATACGAAAATATCAGAAATTAGCGTTATTTTTAGACGACTACCTTTACAAAGATAAACACTAAAGAACTAAAGTTCAAAGGTCTGAGACGAATTTTTACTCTAAATAAAACTAGGAGTGTAAAAAGGGAAGATAAAACTAGGTCTTAATCAGCCTCTAACAAGTTAAAGGCTGTGTCTAATCGAGGCTTAGCTAATACAGCTATTGGCCTGAAAAAATAAGCTTAACATGAGCCCCTCATCAGCCTAACTCAATTAGCGACCTGTCAGCTGTAAACAATTAGCTAGCTTGATGAGTGACTAAGGTCGGCTTTAGTAAGTTGTCATGCACTGGACAACGATGGCAAACCGTATCAAGGAACTCATTCTTTTGCTGATCAAATAAGGGCTCTTGATTCATTGTCGCATCCATATCCACTGTAATGTCGATATGCTTAAAGCCTACGGGATCATCTGTCGCTTTTCCAAGTAGTCCAGCCGTATTTAATTGTGCCTTAATCGATAAATCAAAATGGTTAAGTGTAATGTTCTGCTCTCTAGCAACCATTCTAGCTATGGTAGAAATGCATCCTGCTAGAGAGAAAATAAATGTCTCTAATGGGTTAGCACCTTCGTTACCTGCTGTAGGCTGATCTATCACAAGTTGGTGATCTCTCACTTGGGCCGTAATTTTCCAACCTTCACCCATGTGAGTGTTAACTTCAACGCTCTTCTCTGGCATTTTAATATAGCTCCATTAGTTTTATTTCAATGAGATTATTCTAATGAAGTTTTAAAGTAAAACTCAAGCGCAACTCACAGTTTATTGTATTTATACCCAAACAACTTCAAGATGCAGGATTCAGCATGTCGAGAAGTGACAGAGTTCAAGGCATGAAATTGTAGGACTAGTTATTCTAATTCAATATTTCATAACACAGAACAATGTTGCTTCTCGCCGTGCCCTACGGGAGTTCCCGTAGAATACCTGCACGGCGTTAGTGATATCGATAAGGGAATAACCATTATCCTCAATCACTGCCTTGTTCAGCTATCCTACGGGAGCTCTGAAACGAGCATCTTGAGGTAGCTTGGGTATATCAGTTAGTCGTTTACAGATTATTTACTGTGATAGACTGATAACCCAATACCCTACACTGACAAAAATAAAGCTAAATCACTATGTCGCAAACTCATACCATGCAAGCTAATACTTCTGATACCAAGTCCGTGCAATACAGTAAGACCTACAGTTTTCCCGTGCAGATTTATTATGAAGATACTGATTTTTCAGGTGTGGTTTACCACCCAAACTTTCTAAAATACTTTGAACGCGCCCGTGAACACGTCATTGGAGCAAACGACTTAGCCAGCTTATGGGATGAACATGACTTAGGCTTCGCGGTATATCGCAGCGACATGCTATGTCACGACGGTGTGGAGTTTGCCGATATTATCGATATTAGAACCAAGTTCTATTTTGAGAGTAAGTACCGTACGGTTTGGTTGCAGGAGATCTGGCGCCCTAATGGAAAAAAACCCGCCGTAACCGCGCAGGTTGAGATGATCTGCATGAATAAGAAACGTCAACTGAGCCCTATGCCAGCGCAGTTAATTGCTCGCTTAGGTGAAGCTTTTTCTGAAGCTGTTATTTTTTAAGATCTTTTCCAATTAGGCTTTGATAAAAGCGTTACCAATACTGATGAAAAAGGTAAGTCTCAAATTGCTAGATTATCGACATAACCGACTTACCTTTTCTCTTATTCTGGTCTTAGCCTGCCTGACTTATTTTCAACCAGCGGGCTCCCAGCTCTTTCGCTGTTAAGGGCTTAGAGAAGATATCACCTTGAATTTTATCCACGCCCATATCGAGCAATAACTGTAACACATCCTCAGTTTCCACCCCTTCGACTGTCACCTTAAAGCCAAGACCTTTCGCCAATCGAATACTGGTATCCATTATGTGTCGAGCCCTAGCATCGACTTCAAGATCTTCTAAGAAGGCTTTATCAATCTTAACCTCATCGACAGGCAAATATTTAAGGTAAGCCAAAGAAGAATGACCAGTCCCAAAATCATCGATAGCGACATCGACTCCGAGGCAGCGCAATCGCTTAATCGTTTCAACCGCCCCCTCAAGATCTTGCATCAACTTACTTTCGGTGATCTCTATCGAGATGGCACTCGCCTTTAATTGGTATTGCTCAAGCCTAGCTTCTATGCCAGCAATCAAAGAGGCGTTACGCAGATCTTGAGTCGATAGATTTACCGCCACCTGAAGCTTAATATCACTTTTGCGCCATACTGCTTGCTGTACAAATACTTGATCTAAGGCCCATTGGCTGACGATATCGATCATGCCAGAATATTCGGCTAAGGGGATAAATTCAGCAGGAGATATATTGCCTAATAAAGGATGCTGCCATCGCATTAAGGCCTCTACTTGCTCACAGCCCCCTTTGGGGAGGCTTTGTTTTGGCTGATACACCATATAAAGCTCGCCATCACGCAGTGCCTTAGCAAGGCTATTAATAATCGACACTTCTCTAAGCTGCGCCGCATCATCACCCAACAGATATTCAGATAGTGCCACATCATGAGTCTTAGCTTTTTTTAGCGCCAAGTCGAGTCGTCGCAGCATGGTGCTAATATCACTGTGAAAAGGCTTTAGTGCCAAGTGCCCCATCTGCACTCTGGTGGTTATGATACTGCCGAAAATGTCATAGGGTAGTTGTAACTTATCGATGATCTGCTGCAGTTGTAGCTCCGTCATTTCGCTAGTGAAATAGATGAGAAATTCATCTTCATTCATCCTAGCAATTAACGAACCTTCCGCGGCTAGACTTTTCACCCGCACCGCCATCTGCTTAAGTAGCTCGTCGCCAAAGTTAAAGCCAAACAGATCGTTTACGTATCGAAATCGATAAATATCGAGTAATACCAAGCTACCATTATTTAATGGCATTAAATCGGCCATTTTACGCTTCATGCTCAAACGGTTATCGAGTTCAGTGAGCTTATCTCGTTCTGATTGCTTGCTTTGGGTATAGAGTGTACTGAATAGATCTTTTAAGCTGGAGAGTTTGGCCGTTAATGACCCGTTACTGGAAGGGAGCTTAATCCCCTTCAAGTCAAGAAACTCAAATAACTGTTTGAGCTGATGACGCAGTCTGAGCTGCCACAAGAGTGCGCATACTAACAAAACCAGTAGCAACAAACATACAATGGAAATAATCCAAAAACTGCCCATCAATGAGTACTTTTACCGTTATAAAATCTCAATTTATTCTGTTATAAACTATAGTGCCTGCTAGTCCTTACGCCAGCAAACACTATCGTTTAAGTTTCATAGCATCGCTATTCAAACATCTAAATTATTCGTAACTTGCCTTGATAGATTGATAAGCCTCTTGGAATGCATCACTCGCTAATTCTTCAGCCGATACAGGTAAACCACGCTCGATAAAGGCTGTCATCCTTTGTTCTAAATCGTCTCCCGCCCTTAACTCTCCGGTATAGAAAGCCGCCGCGCGAATAAAGTCTAGGTAACTCACTTGTTCCGAGGTATAGGTTAGATCTGCCCAACGTTCTACCACTTGCATCACATCTGGCGAAAACTCCCAGCTCTTTAACACGGCGCGCCCTAATGGGCCTTGTAACTTCTTAACTAAAGCACGTAATAGATCTATGCTATCAAAGAGTTCAGGCTGAGCTTCAGCTTCTGTCAACACTGGCAAGGCACCGATATTATGCACCAGGCCAGCAAGCGTCATAGTGTCAAAGTTAAGCTTACTCTCTGGGAGCTTCTTATTATAAATCTGTAGCATGGCACAAGCGGCAGAGGTCACGTCGATAGATGCACTCCATACCTCATCCATTACCTCCCAAACCATTTGGTTGGTAGAGATAAACAGCTGCTCCATCGCAATAGAAGTCACAATGGATTTAATCTGAGTCAAGCCAATACGGTTTATGGCCGCATTGACGTTATCAGCAGGGATCCCCCGACTGTACATGGCGCTATTCGCGATACGGATGACCCTAGCTGAAATAGCCGCATCTTGACCAATAATACTAGCAACATCTTTTAGGCTGGCATCTTCTTGACCCACCACCTCCTGCACCCGCATCGCAACCTCTGGCAATGTAGGTAAAACTAAGGCGTCGGACTTTAATTTTTTTAACAAACCAACTAATACTTGATGCTCTGTAGACATCTCAACTCCCTTATAACTCGTATTAATTTGCAGCAAATCGAGTATAACAGTTGAACGCTTTGAGGTACGTGCAAAATGCTATTTATGGGTCAATACTTAATCAAGCGTCGAGATTAGGGTTAAATCACTTAAAAAACGATAAGCAGATCACAATATTTTATTATAAAAGACTCAGATCTACCCGAGTCCACTTATTATATTCGGCTGACTTTCTTGCATTAGCACAGCCGCATTCAGTAAAATGCGCGGCCGATTGTCGAATCCTTATCCGTTAACAGAGAAGCTATTATGTTTAAACCTGAGCTATTGTCCCCTGCTGGCACATTGAAAAATATGCGTTACGCCTTTGCCTATGGCGCCGATGCTGTTTATGCCGGCCAGCCAAGATATAGTCTTCGCGTACGTAATAACGACTTTAAAATGGAAAACCTTGCTGCGGGAATCAAAGAAGCCCACAGCCTGAATAAGAAGTTGTATGTGGTTAGCAACATTGCACCGCACAACGCCAAGCTGAAGACTTATATCAAAGATATGGAGCCTGTGGTTGCTATGCAACCTGACGCGTTAATCATGTCAGATCCTGGTCTTATCATGATGGTACGTGAAGCGTTTCCTGACCAAGTGGTGCACCTATCAGTTCAAGCAAACGCAATTAACTGGGCGTCGGTTAAGTTTTGGGAATCTCAAGGCATCAAGCGTGTCATTCTTTCTCGTGAACTATCACTAGATGAAATCGAAGAAATTCGTCAACGCTGCCCAGATATCGAACTAGAAGTCTTTGTTCATGGTGCGTTATGTATGGCGTACTCAGGCCGTTGTCTATTGTCTGGTTACATCAACAAACGTGACCCTAACCAAGGTACTTGCACTAACGCATGTCGCTGGAAGTACGATGTCCATGAAGCGCAGCAAAATGAATCAGGTGATATAGTTCCGGTTAACCCTGCTGTACAAATTGAAACGCCTACATTAGGTGCGGGGCAGCCATCTGATCAAATCGTACTGCTTCAAGAAGCGGGTCGTCCAGGCGAGTATATGCCTGCGTTTGAAGATGAGCATGGTACTTACATCATGAACTCAAAAGACTTACGTGCGATTCAACACGTAGAGCGCTTAACTAAGATGGGTGTAGACTCACTGAAGATCGAAGGCCGCACTAAGTCGTTCTACTATGTAGCACGTACGGCTCAACTTTATCGCCAAGCGATTGAAGATGCTGCTGCGGGTAAAGATTTCGATCGTACCTTGATGCATAACCTAGAGGGTCTTGCACACAGAGGTTACACCGAAGGCTTCCTACGTCGTCACGTGCATGATGAATACCAAAACTACGATTATGGTTATTCAATCAGCGATACTCAGCAGTTTGTCGGTGAGTTCACAGGCGTTCGCAATGAAGCAGGTTTTGCAGAAGTTGACGTGAAGAACAAGTTCCTTGTTGGCGACAGTGTTGAAGTTATGACCCCACAAGGTAACCTAACCATAAAAGTTGATAGCCTAGTTAACCGTAAAGGTGAAAGTGTTGAGGCGGGTCTAGGTTCGGGGCACTTTGTATTCCTAGACGTACCAGCAGGTGTCGAGCTAGATAAAGCCGTGTTACTACGTAACTTGCCACAAGGCCAAGATACCCGTAACCCGCATCAGCCAACAGCGTAATCTTTAGCGCTGAACTTGATGAAAGGCCTCAATTTTGAGGCCTTTTTTGTTTTCAGCCCTAAACCACCTACTTCAGTAGGTGGGTTCATTACATTAACCGTTAATTAAAAACTCACCCTGGCTCTTAAGCCAATAACCCAAGTATCATCCTCAGTTGAAATCGCTGGATTGTCGATATACTGAATATTAGGGGTTAACTGCACAAATTCCCCCAAACTCATGTTGTAATACACCTCAGAAGTAAATTGCTTGTCGTCAGTAACGCCATAGGCCTTGCCTAAATTCTCATTGACTTCACTGAAGTTAATCGCAAAGCCTAAGTTATTTTTCTCACCGCCTAAACCAAAATAGCCAAGCCCCATTGTTAACGAATTATCGTACAGTGCGACATCGCCCTGTGATATACCGCCTCTAACAAACGGCATTAATTGAGGCGTAACAAAGAAGCTAGCAGAAAAGTTTATCCCTTGGCCACTTTCACTTGGCTGAGTGAGATTATGTTGAGTGCCGCCGTCCATATGCCACAGAGTCACATGGACATTATCGGTATAGATATGTTCCTGTGACGCAGTCCAACCTAATTCAAATGTGGTAAACAGCTTATGGTCATTAAACAAAGTCTCAAAGCCGTCACTTGGTTTATCTGAGCGCCCTTTCGCGTCGGCTGCGCCGGCAATAATATAAAAGTTGTCATCGAGCATATGGCCAACAGCCAAACCTAAAACCCCGTCATCGGGTAAACCTATTGCGCCCGCGCCGGTACTAAATGCCAAATTGGTAAACCCTGTCCACGGGCTCGCTAACGCGTAGGTATCAACATAATCTGATGTATCTAAGTAGCCCGCCATTAATGCGGTTTTTCCTTGATTGAATTGCTGCTTCCAATAAAGGTTGGTGAGTCGCCCACCTTGGTCGCTATATGCAGGCCCTATCATGCCGATATAGCCAAGTCCCGGCTCAATAAATGAATAGGCTTTTGGAGCGGTATCGGTATAAGCATGTCGATGCTCAACTTTCCACACCAGACCACCGACATTGCCGCTCTCTAACCCAGTTAAGTTCCAAGAGCCATAAAATCGAACCACACCCGCCGCAGAATTATCATCACCACCTGCGGTAGGTGAACTTGCCGACAACCCAAGCACTTGATAATCCAGTCCCAAAGTCAGGTTATGCTCACTGGCTAGCTTTTCTCGCCAAGACTCTTTCTTACGGGTGTTATCTTTAATAGTGTTATCGACAGTATTTGGGCTACCAAAGCTGGTACTGGCATAACTATCAATGCTAAAAAGACTGCCAACACAAGCAAGACTCCCCCCTAATAAAATGGTTAAACGTAGCTTATTCATACTGATTATCCTTGTTTACCTTTCATTCCCTTTGCATAAATCAATTAGTGAGCGTGCCCTTTATGATCTAGGCTATCTTGCAGTTCTAAGCCCGTGACAGGGTTAGATATCGCATCACCATAGTATTTATCAATCGTTAGTGCTTCCATGGCGTAACCCATAGTGACATTCATTTTGCCATCAACCAGCTGCACCAGCTCAGTTTGCTTATCTGCGTTAATAGTGCCGCTAACGGTTACTGGGAATTGCACATTTTCAACCTCGAATCCTGACGGATATCGGAGCTTAATGATTTGATTCGCCGCTGGTGGCGGCATATGAATACAGGCTCCGGCATAGGGTAAAAATAAAAACTCTGTCGCTTTGACGCCGTTAAACTTTGTCGGCACGACAAAGCCTGACATGCTGACCTGCTTACCATTAACCTCAGTATTTAAACTCTCGGCTTTGCGCTGGGCAAGCGACATATAGCGCGCCCTTGCATCTAGGGCTGCATCTACATCGATTCCCTGTTGAGTCAATGATTCGCGGGCGGCTTTAACTTTGGCGCTAGCCGCGCTGTCAGGACTGTTTTGATATTGAATAACGCTTGCTAGCAATCTTTTTTGAGCTTCGGTCACATTAGGCAAACTGACCTCTTGCTCATTGATAGATGGGGCTAGTACTTGCCAATCTAGCTTTTGTAAATCTAGCGCCTCAGAGTTTGCTTGAACAGCAAATGATAGTGTCGAGGTTAACAACAAAATTTTCTTCATAACTCTCATTAAAAGCTCTCTCTGCAAAGTTTATCTCTAAAAAGCAACTCTAAAAACTAGTTCTAAAAGTTAGCTCTAAAAGTTAGCTCTAAGAGTTAGTGCTTTAAAAAAGGCAAGCAACGCTGCTTGCCTTAGGTACTAAGTATACCCAAGCCACCTCAAGATGCTCGTTTCAGAGCTCCCGTAGGATGGCTGAACAAGGCAGTGATTGAGGATAATGGTTATTCCCTTGTCGATATCACTAACGCAGTGCAGGTATTCTACGGGAGCTCCCGTAGGGCACGGCGAGAAGCAACATTTTTCTGTGTTATGAAATATTGAATTAGAATAACTAGTCCTACAATTTCATGCCTTGAACTCTGTCACTTCTCGACATGCTGAATCCTGCATCTTGAAGTTGTTTGGGTATAAAAAGCTATTACAGGGTATTTTTATAGATCACGCCGTCTTTCATGATGATCTTCATGGTCTCGATGCCATCACGCTTTGGTGCATCGAACCACTTTTCATTGGCGCCAATCACGCTCAAGTCTTCTAATGGGTTACCATCAACCAATAACAGATCCGCATAAGCGCCCTCTTCGACAACTCCAAGTTTGCCCTCAAAGTAAGGATCCAGTACTTCACCCGCCAGCTTAACGATTTCACCGTTAACCGATGTCATCGAAATCAAGGTGTAATGGTTACCAAAGAACTTCCCGCTCAGGTAGATAGAATGGTCGGCTTGCTGCTCACACGCCGCAACGCCACCAACACAGTCCACATGGAAGCCTAGCTTAGGCTTATACTTGTTCACATTATCAATATAATTGCCAAATGCTGCCTGAGCAGTTTTGGCTTTACGCGCAGAAGCAGGGTTTGAATTAATGGCTTCTATTTCGCCTAAATAAGGTGAAAACGCCGTCATATTGGTGGTCATATAGGCGTCGTTTTTCTTCATTGCCTTATAAACATCTTTATCAAACATAAAAGCATGCTCTAAGGTTTTCACCCCGGCTTCTAAGTTTCGCAGCAGTGATACCTTACTGTAGGCATGTGACATGGCGTAGGAGCCATAGGCATCTGCCACTTCAACTGCCGCCTGTAACTCTTCAAGCGAGTAAGCATTGAGCTGCCATGGGTCAAACGATGACGCCACGCCGCCGCTAGACATCAACTTAATCTGTGTTGCCCCTTGCATATAGTTCTGGCGAGCACAGGCTTTAATGTCGCCGATACTGTCTGCGGTGCAGCTCATACCGAGTCGACCGCCTGAGGAGTTATGTCCATAGAAAGTTTCGTTAGGGGTGTTGAAATTACGAAAGTCGGCATGAGAGCCTGTCGGGCCAATAAATGCACCGGACGGATAAATACGCGGACCGATAAGTTCGCCGCTATCGATGGTTTTCTTAAGGCCAGCGCCCATCCCCCCCGCGTCACGCCATGTGGTAAAGCCTGACAGCAACGCCGAGTTTGCTCTGGCTGCAGAGCGTGCAGCCAACTCTTCCCAGTTGCGATTATTTTCAATATCCGGCAAAGAGGTGCCATTCATTTGCAAGTGACCGTGACCTTCAATCAGTCCCGGCATTAATGTCATACCTTTACCGTCGATAACCTTGGCACCTTGCGCTGAAATCGCTTCGCTAGACACCTTGCTGATCTTATTATCCACCACTAACACTTGATAGTTTTCTAGCAACTCATCTTTCTTACCATCAAACACATTGACGTTAGTAAACAAGATTGACTCAGCACTAACAGAAAAAGCTAATGAGCAAGACACAGCAACAACAGACATCTTCAACGTTCGGTATTTCATTCGTGCACCTCTAGTTATCCATGCTTGGTGAGTTTTCACCTCGCGTAACATTCCATACTTAAAAAAGCGTTACAAAATCAGCGACAACAAACACACTATTTGCCACTAACACTTCGTAAGCTAGGTTAAATTTTGAACCAAATCAAGGCTAGGTAATAGCCATTTGATGACAGCTAATGACAGAATGGTAAATGAATTGTTTGATATCTGGTGCGTATTAGTCGAATTGGCGACGGTACGCTGTAGGCGTCATCTGCATTTGACGTTTAAACGCGCGGGTAAAATGTGCAGCGTCGGAGTAGCCCATTCTAATCGCGATGGAGGTGATCTTTAATGAAGGGCATTTTAATAAGTCCAAGGTTTGCTCCAGCACCATCTCCTCAATAATAGCGCCGTATTGAACACTTTCTTTCGCTAATCGGCGCTGTAAGGTTCTCACGTTCAATTGCAGAATTTGCGCCGCCATCTTGATAGGCAGCTTGCCCATAGACAAATAGGGCTGAATCGCCAACTTGAAGGTGCCTAAAAAGCAATCGCGTGATGGTATTGCTGCGATAGGATCTTTAGTGGAAATATAGGGGTGGCTAACAGGCGCCGTCATTAAGCTTTCTTCAATAGAGAAAGCCGTCACAGGTCTATTGGTAAAAAACTGACTCCGTGTTAGTTGCGGCAAAGTAGAAAACACGGCCTCATCAGCAGATTGGATCCCCACTTGCTTTGGTCGCCATTTATTAGAAGTGAGAGCAGATAAGAGTTCGCAGGTAAAAATAACGGAAAACAGTTCTGCATGGGTAAACCATGCCTCATCCACGCCCTCTTTTTCTCTCACCAACCACCAACTTCCTCCCGAGAACTGGGTATAAACATTAGTATGGGTAATGTTGGACTTTAGCTGCTTGGCAAACTCGTCTAATGCCTCTCTTAAAGACCCGCTCTGTGTCAGACGCCGGATAAACTCCGGAATATAGATATTCTTGCAGGCACTACTAATTAGTTGAATAAACTCTTGATGTTCTAATCTTTCTCCCAAGGCTTGGATCAGGTTTTTCACCGTATTTTCAGGTAAGTAATCATAATTACTTTCACTTGAATACAGATCAATCGGTACCTTTGCTTGCTGTAAGATCGGATAAATACTGCCTTCTAGCCCCCTCAGCAAGCTGGCAAAAAAGACCACATCTTGGCGCTGAATAAGCGCAATTGCGCCATTATTAGAATCCGACGGCATAGTTTCTTCCTAAGTGACAGTTACTGCCTAAGTGATATTTTTATTTATAAATCAATATAGAAAGCCTGTCTATATAACCAGCGGCGCCGCTCTTCATCCTGATAAGATCCAAACCGCAACGTAAAGCATACTAGCCGCATGATAATAGTCGGTCTTCGCCACGCGACGAGCCTAGTTTGCGCCCCTTTGTATGGTATAATTGTTAGGTATCACTTTTTAGACTGCTCCGCATAGGCGGGGTTTTAGTAAATTTAATAGGCACGCTAATTCAATGGCATTATTAATCGACGACAGCTGTATCAACTGCGACATGTGTGAACCCGAGTGTCCTAACCAGGCCATTACTATGGGGGAAGAGATCTATGAAATTGACCCTGTACTTTGCACCGAATGCGTCGGCCATTACGACAAACCTACATGTATTTCTGTGTGCCCTATCGACTGTATCGCGGTCGACCCTGACCATAAAGAGTCAGATGATGAGCTATTAATTAAATACCACATCATTACAGGTAAGCCGGTTGAATAAGCTTTCTTAGCGATAACAAATGGAGCCAATCGGCTCCATTTTTGTTTTTAACATCTGTCACTCAAAAAACACTCATCGACTAATGACTTCGTTATCGTGACAGCGTAAAATCTCGCCTCCTAAAGTGCTAGCCTAGCTTAGCGCTCGTTTATAAAGATATTAACTGCCCATGTATTCTGCTCAGCACTGTTTTACCCCTTTTAAATCAGCTATCGATAGTTACGAGCTGCCACAGCGTTTTACCTTTCCGTTTTACTATGAGCCGCACCCGCTGTGTTTATTGGCTGCCTCAGAGCTACAAGAATACTTAACCACTCAAACTGACTGGCAGCATAACTTTGGCTTAGAGAATGATTCAAACAAGGATGCTGACACGGCTAAAACTGCGGCCATAGGTAAAATGTTTGGTGTACTTATCGTGCGAAACCCAAGCGGACAGCTTGGGTATTTAGCGGCGTTTTCTGGCAAGTTAGCCGAGCAAAACCTACTCAATGGTTTTGTGCCCCCCGTGTTCGATATGTTAGCTGAGGAAAGCTTCTTTCATGGCGGCATGCAGGCGCTTAACCAGCTCACAGAGCAACTAGAAAGTGCCCAGAATAATCCTGATATTGCTAGGCTGACTGCCGAGTTAGCTCAATTACGCAGCCAAGCAGAAAGTGAATTAGAGGCTATTCGTGCGCAAATCATTGAAAATCGCAAAGCGCGTAAACTTCGCCGCGCGAGTACTGAAAAGCTGCAAGACACAGACAAGCTAGCCGAGCTTAATGTGCAATTAGGTAAAGAAAGTGTCGCCGAGAAATTCCATCTCAAAGCCACTAAACAAACTTGGGACACTCGATGCGATGAAGTTGCCACACAGCTTAACGCGCTAAAGGCTGAAATCTCGGCCATCAAAGCGACCCGCGCCCAACAATCTAATGGTCTACAAAAACAGATCTTTGCCCAGTATCAGTTTTTAAATCAGGCTGATGAGCTAAAAGATCTCAACCAGATTTTTAAAGATAGCCCTACACAACAACCACCAGCCGGAGCCGGCGAGTGCGCTGCGCCTAAACTACTGCAATTTGCTTTTAGTCATGGTTTAACACCTATTGCTATGGCGGAGTTTTGGTGGGGGTTATCACCAAAGTCTGAAATCAAGCAACATAAAAACTTTTACGGTTCATGCCAGGGTAAATGCCAACCTATTTTAAGCCATATGCTTGCTGGGATTGAGATGGATGAAAATCCATTGCTGACTAACCCTGCCGAAGGTAAATCGCTTGAGATTATCTATCAAGACGAGGTCATGGCAGTGGTTAACAAACCCGCCGAATTTCTGTCCGTACCCGGAAAAAATGTCACCGACTCTGTATATGCTCGCATGAAGGCGCAATTTCCACAGGCAACAGGTCCGCTTATCGTTCATAGGCTGGATATGTCGACCTCAGGTTTAATGGTTATTGCACTGACTCGTGATGCCAACAAGTCTTTGGCGCAGCAGTTTATTGCCCGCACGGTAGAGAAGCGTTACCTGGCGCAGGTACCTGGTGTTGTGCTGGGTGAAAAAGGTGAGATCTGTTTGCCACTACGGGGCGATATTGATGACAGACCGAGACAATTGGTCTGTTATGAGCACGGCAAGCATGCGCTAACTCATTGGCAGGTCAAGTCCCGCAGCAACGACGCCACTATGTTGTATTTGTATCCTCACACCGGACGCACCCATCAACTTCGAGTGCATTGTGCTCATCATGAAGGCTTACATCTGCCAATTATTGGCGATGACCTTTATGGCAAGAAAGCAAACCGCTTACATCTACATGCTCAGCGCTTAGTGCTAAATCACCCTGTTAGCAGAGAAAGATTAACTTTTGAGGTTGATGTCGATTTTAATCAAGAAGACTAATTCAAGAAATAAAGTTCAAGAGATTAAGCTCAAGGGATTAAGTTTAAGAGGCTGAATGTAATATACATTTAAAAGATTAGGCCAAAAAAGTAAGTCATGCATAACCGACAAGTGATGCATGACTCATTGAGCAAAAATTATCGATTAGACAAGCGCTGGCTCTGCTTTTGCTTGTAACGCCTGCAGCGCCTGCGCCAACTTTTCAATTGCCACTCGAATGGCAGCAGGCATGGCATCAAACTCGACGCTTAACAGCAAGTTTTTCACCTCGAGCCCTAACTCGGTATCGCCTTCAATACAAAGTTTACGCTGGAAAAACAAGGTATCAGGATCTTCTTTTGCCGCGGCAATCAGTAGCAAGTCTTTTGATTGTGCCGTAAAGGTGACTTCGGCCTCTTGCAGCTGACGAACTTGCCAAGTGTCGGTGTAAGTCACTTCAAATGTCAGGCCTAAATCTTCAATTTTAATCGCCACCCAGCGGCCATCTAGAAAGTCTAATTCTTCATCAGCAGCTTGCTCTGCTAGCAATAAACCTAAGATCCGCTTTAGTAACTCAGCTTTTAGCGTAAATGGCACGATAGCTAATGGACCCGCAATCACTTTGGGCCCGATTTCGAGCACTTTATGAGCTAACTTGTGAGGAAAGAAACCTTGCATGTAAATATGTATCCAAAATGAGGCAAAGAAGGGAATATTACCTAGATTTTATGATCACAAACCTGTTTTACATCAAAAATATGATCTTCATTCCCTTTTAAACTCCTGTTTCAATATTTTTGGAGCATCCATATGGAATTACTGTGCCCCGCGGGAAATCTCGCATCCCTAAAAACCGCCCTTAATGCAGGTGCTGATGCGGTCTACCTCGGTCTGAAGGACGATACCAATGCACGGTCGTTTGCAGGTTTAAATTTTACCCCTAAGAAACTTCAGCAAGCCGCCGAATATACAAAGAAGTGTGGCAAGAAGATATTTTTGACCATCAATACATTTCCTAAACCCGGTGAAGAAAGCCGCTGGTATCAAGCAATTGATCTTGCTGCAGATACAGGCGTTGACGCATTAATCATGGCGGACTTATCTTTACTCGATTACGCCCACAGTAAATACCCGCACCTGCCCTTACACCTTTCGGTACAAGCAAGCGCCACTAACTTAGGTGCACTTAAGCTTTATAAGGAAGAATTTAATATCGAGCGTGCCGTGCTGCCACGGGTTTTATCGATGAAGCAAGTGCGCGACTTGGCCAAGGTCACTCCAGTAGATTTAGAAGTTTTTGCTTTCGGCAGCTTATGTATTATGGCTGAAGGCCGCTGCCACTTATCTTCTTATGTGACGGGGCAATCCCCCAACACTGGCGGCTCCTGCTCTCCAGCAAAGCATGTTCGTTGGCAGGAAGTGGGAAGCGATCGTTTAACCCTACTAAATGATGTACTAATCGACAAGTCAGGCTTAGATGAGCAGATGGGTTACCCTGTGGTATGTAAAGGCCGTTACACCACGACTGAAAATAATACGCCAAGCCATATTCTTGAGTCACCTACAAGCCTTAACACCCTAAGCTTGCTGCCTGAACTTGCCAAAGCCAACGTGGTGTCGCTAAAGATTGAAGGCCGTCAACGTAGTCCTGCCTATGTAGAGCAAGTCACCAAAGTATGGCGCGCTGCTATCGATAGCTACATGTCTGCCCCCGAGAAATACCAGACACAGCGGGAGTGGGATCTTGCACTAGCAAAAGTCTCCGAAGGGCAAACTACCACACTTGGCGCATACGAGCGCAACTGGCAATAGTCATAGGCTAAAAAGGACAAATAATGAAAATCTCACTTGGCCCATTGCAGTATTGCTGGGAAAAACAAAAAGTTAATACTTTTTACGACCAAGTCGCCCAAAGCGATATCCCTTTAATCTATTTGGGTGAGACAGTGTGTAGCCGTCGTCGCCAGCTTAAGTTTGCAGATTACTTTGCACTGGCACAGATGCTAAAGGAGTCTGGTAAACAAGTGGTACTTTCCACTCTCGCTCTATTAGAAGCACCATCGGAATACAATGAACTGAAAAAGCATGTCGATAATGGCGAGTTTATGATTGAAGCCAACGATATGGGCGCCGTGCAGGCGGCAAAAGAGCGCAAGCTACCTTTTGTCTGCGGTCCAACAGTGAACAACTACAACT
The DNA here is from genome assembly GCF_000018285.1 of Shewanella pealeana ATCC 700345. Classification (NCBI taxonomy): domain Bacteria; kingdom Pseudomonadati; phylum Pseudomonadota; class Gammaproteobacteria; order Alteromonadales; family Shewanellaceae; genus Shewanella; species Shewanella pealeana. The sequence continues at coordinate 3,702,164 of NC_009901.1, forward strand.
TTGCGACATTGAAGAAACTGCAGCAATGGGGTATGCAGCGATTTGTTATGCCGATTGAGTTATCAAAAGATTGGCTGACTCATGTTATCGAGGCTGAAAAGCCAACACCTTTTGAAGTTGAGGTCTTTGGTCATGGTTATCTGCCACTCGCTCACTCGGCGCGTTGCTTTACCGCCAGACAGCAAGGCTTACAGAAGGATGATTGCCAAATAGTCTGCTTGTCACACCCTAAGGGCTTACTGGCACAGACGATGGACGACCAGCCTTTACTGAGATTAAATGGCATTCAAACCCAATCGGCCAGTTTAATCGATCTGTCCAGTGAAGTTGACCAGATGAAATTGATGGGAGTCGACTATTTCAGGGTGTCACCAACTAGTCTACAGAGTATTGAAATCGCTGAGCAGATCTTATTGCAACCAACAAGTGACAAAAGCTTAGCTTGTAACGGCTATTGGCATCAAAGCGCCGGCTTTAGCCAAGTGGTTTCCAACTAAACAGATAACTTCTTTACCTAATCACTCATTCAATACCCAAGCCCGCTTATCAAAAATAAGTGGGCTTTTTATTCGTTGATATTCATCATGGCGCTAATGGCAAAGTTATGCCTAATAGCCCCAACTATATGACAAGCGGGTCACTTTCTATAAAGGCTAACGGGTAATATCCGAAGTTTTAGCGGCTGCGCTCAATTGAGTTCAAATCCAAAACAATATCTCGGAAAGAACAAAACTTAGCCACTATGCTTATCGTAAGTTATCCCTATTAGGCAAAAATAACCATAAGCCAGTTCTTAGCTTAAATAACCACCTGATTATTACACTACAGCAAAAGTAATTTACATTTAAGACTGATTATCATGAAAATGAAATCAATTATAATTTTTCACACTAACGACGGTGGTAAGCCGTACTTCTAAATTCACTTACAGTAGGAATAAAAGATGACAGCAAAAACAATCAAATCAAAAGCCGCAGTTGCTTGGGCCGTTGGCGAGCCACTAACGATGGAAATCGTTGATGTTATGCCACCTCAAAAGGGCGAAGTGCGTATTAAGATGATTGCAACAGGTGTATGTCACACAGACGCATTCACCCTTTCCGGTGACGATCCTGAAGGGATCTTCCCATGTATTCTTGGTCATGAAGGTGGCGGTATCGTCGAATCTATTGGCGAAGGTGTTACGAGCGTTAAAGTGGGCGATCACGTGATCCCTCTTTATACTCCAGAATGTGGTGAGTGTAAGTACTGTAAGTCTGGTAAGACAAACCTTTGCCAGCAAATCCGTGAAACTCAAGGTAAAGGCTTAATGCCTGATGGCACCACTCGCTTTTCAAAAGATGGCGTAGATATTTTCCATTACATGGGCACCTCGACTTTCTCTGAATACACAGTATTACCTGAGATTTCACTCGCGAAAGTGAATCCTGATGCACCACTTGAAGAAGTATGTCTACTAGGTTGTGGTGTAACAACGGGTATGGGCGCGGTAATGAACACCGCCAAAGTAGAAGAAGGCTCAACTGTTGCAGTATTTGGCATGGGCGGTATTGGCTTGTCAGCCATTATCGGTGCAGTGATGGCTAAAGCGTCACGTATTATTGCTATCGACATTAATGAAAGCAAGTTTGAGCTAGCTCGTAAGCTTGGCGCAACAGACTGCATCAACCCAAAAGACTACGATAAGCCTATTCAAGAAGTGATCATTGAGCTCACTGACGGTGGTGTTGATTACTCATTTGAGTGTATCGGTAACGTTCATGTAATGCGTAGTGCACTTGAGTGCTGCCATAAAGGCTGGGGCGAGTCGGTTGTTATCGGTGTTGCTGGTGCAGGCCAAGAGATCTCAACTCGTCCATTCCAACTTGTGACCGGTCGAGTATGGAAAGGTAGTGCATTTGGTGGCGTTAAAGGCCGCTCTGAACTGCCAGAATATGTAGAGCGTTACATGGCGGGCGAATTCAAGTTAGATGACTTCATCACTCATACTATGGGGCTTGAGCAAGTAAACGACGCGTTTGACCTAATGCACGAAGGTAAGAGTATCCGTACTGTGCTTCACTTTGACAAATAGGTAATCGACTAAACAATAGGCGCTCTCGGGCGCTTATTGTTTTCAATACCTATCGGCATAAATTCGCCATAAAAAAGCTCGATATTTCCCCTAAATCGATAGAGAAATATGCGTAACTGACTAATTAGCTTTTTCGCCAGAGCTAGAGTCTAATTGACTATTTTTTATCACTAAGCAGGTCCAGAACAGAAATGTGCTTAGGCTGCCCCATTGAATAATGGCTGGCCACCATATTTCAGCTCTTGTCGATTCGGCCAACATTTCATTGTAAAAAGCGCTGTTACCTTGAGTAAAGCCCAGCTCTAGCAAAGGCAGCAATAGAAAAGAGGTCATCAACAGAAAAGCCGCTGCTGCACTAATAAGAGTCAGGACTGAGCGATGTGACTGTTTTGCCAGCAGCTGGTACAAGCCATAGAATATTAGGCTGCTACAACTAAAGATAAAAAAGTACTTAATCGCAATCACATGTAGATGGTAAACATTGATAGGAAATAACCCCGTCGCAGCGAGAGCGAAATAACTCAGGCCTAAACTTGCATAAAATAGGTAACCCCAAGTAGAGGTATGCAGCTGTAGACTAAGCAAGCAAAAAAGCACCACACAAAGTCCACCAAAAAATAGCCCGCCATTAACAATCACCGCGTAATAAGAGTGACCATAACTTCCCAGTTCACTTAAGGTATTGCTAAAAAAATTAAAGCTTTCACCATCAAAGCGCTCAAACATTAGTAAGGATAAAACCAGCCCTAGCACCTGCCCAAAAATACCAAGCATGCCGAACCTGAATGCTAACGTTGAAACTTTACTGTATTTCTTAACGAGCATAGTTCCCTATTAAATCTTTTTATTAACGTTTATTAATGTATATCGAATCGCTTGGCGGTAAAGAGGCATAGCTCAGAGTTTTAATAAACAGTGACGCCCCAAACATGTTACCTACTTGTTACTTTTATAATCTGCACGCTAGAAATTCAAGTCTATGACTAAAAATAATCTAAAAAACATCACTAAAAAAGAGATTAACTCCAAAAGCTTAACCAAATACAGTCAACAAAATTACTCACGATGAACTGGCTTGAAAAAGCCTTTACCACAATGTAAACAACTGTATTAATGTTATATTATATGAGCTTGTGTTAATGCGTTGCGAGCAAATCGCAATACTTTGCTGTCACACGGAATAATAATAATGACAAACAACCAAGCAAACTTAAGCAATCAAGAAGTTAAGTTAATCCCTAGCGATCAACTCATCTCCACCACGGATAGGCGTGGCGTGATCACCTACGTTAACCAAAGGTTTATTGAAGTATCAGGTTTCGAGCAAGCAGAACTGATTGGACATAATCACAATATAGTACGTCATCCAGATATGCCCAAGGCCGCATTTGAAGAGATGTGGGGCAAACTAAAACTAGGGCTTTCTTGGCGCGGAGTGGTCAAGAATCGTTGTAAAGACGGCAAGTACTATTGGGTCGATGCCTTCGTCTCGCCCCTGTTTGAAAGAGGTGAGCTCATCGGGTATCAATCAGTCCGCATGGCTGCAAGCCCTCAACTCACCGATAAAGCCTCTAAAGTCTACCAGCGCCTAAATCAGGGTAAACGTGTTGATGATCCCATCAGCTTAGCCAATAAAAGATTGTTGTCAGCAATTTGTGTCTGCACTGGGCTATTGATTGCTGGTGCGATATGGGGATGGACAGTCATCATTGCTGGCATCATTCTAATGGGGATCAATCTTGCCATCTTTTACGATGAAGCTTTTCGAGTGCCTGAAAAACTGATGAGAATGAAGCAAAAATATGACTCGGTCAGTCGCTTTATCTATTGTGGGCGCGATACCTCTTCTCTATTAGATTTCCAGTTAATGATGAAAGACGCCAAGCTACAAGGGGTACTTGGACGCTCCCAAGATAATGCCGAGCATATTGAAGATATTGCCAACCAACTGATTGCCGCTACAGAGCAAACCCATACTGGCTTAAACATTGAAAAACAACAGATAGAGCAGATGGCCAGTGCCACCGAAGAGATGGGAACCACCATCAGCGAAGTCGCTAGAAACACCCAATCCACCTCAGACAGCATTCAACATAGCTATCAGTTTTGCCAAGAGAGTCGTGAGAAAATGCAGCAAAATGCCGCAGGTATTCATCAGCTGTCAGATTCTGTTGCCGAAGCCGCAGCTAACGCACTCTTACTGAATAAAGAGGCCGAGCGAGTCGCCAGCGCGATGTCAGAAATCGATTCAATTGCCGAGCAAACCAACTTGCTCGCACTCAATGCAGCTATCGAAGCCGCTCGAGCTGGAGAGCAAGGACGAGGGTTTGCGGTTGTCGCCGATGAAGTAAGAGCACTATCGAGCCGTACTCAGCAATCAACCACTAGCATTTCTGAGAGTGTTGATAAAATGTTTAGCATGCTCACGCTCTGGTCTAAGCAGATGAATCACAGTAAATCCCAAGCATTATTATGCAGCAAAGATGCCGAAATCTCCGTACAAAAGGTGGATACCATCTATCAATCGATGAAGAATATTCAACAATTAGCCATCCAAAATGCGGTTGCGGCAGAACAACAAACCTTAGTTGTGGCCGAGATAAACCAAAATATCAGTCAAATTAGCCAAGCATCGAGTGAGAATCTATGCGCCGTGAACTCGGTTGAGGCCTCAGTGAAGCAGTTAATAATTAATGCAGAGAAAGCAAAATCTTTGAGGAAAACATTTAGTTAATTCCTCTTTTAAAGTCCTTTTGGTCGTTACGCAGTCTGCGTGGCGACCAAAACCAACACCAAGCACGCAACAGCAACCCAACATTTATAAACATCTGTTTTAAAAAAGATTTAACCAAAAAAAGTTTTGTGCTTTTTCGTCAACTTCCGATACAATATAAATAATCACATTGAGCTAATAACTATTCGATGGTAGTGAAATCCACTACAGAATAACTGAATCGTTTTACTTAGATGTTTTAAGGCGATAATTTCGCCGACTAACAGTTGAATGGATATTCAATAATATTTCTGTTTATGCATAGACGTCTATTTATCGTCATATTAAGCAAAAACTCGTTATTTAGGGTGTAGAGAAAGTGTCAGAAAAACAAACCCACAACATAAAAACAATACTCACGTTCATCGTGCCTTCTTTGATTGGCTTGCTACTGTTTATGATGCCAATCAATTATCAAGATGCGCTGACTATCCCTATCGCGATCATCTCAAAAGGACTTCAAAATCTTTTAAGTGACGTTTTAGTCGGTATCGTGACAGCGATTGTTATCTTTACAGCACTAGCTTCATTATTCACAAAAGTATTAAAGCCTAAATTTATTGTTGAACAGCGTTTTCTAAACTCATTATTTAACGTTAGCCCTATCTGGCTAGTCGTACGTGTTCTGGGCGCTATCTTTATTACGCTAACATTTTTCAATGTTGGCCCTGAAGCGATCCGCTCGGGTAGCACTGGTGCATTAGTGCTGAACGATCTACTACCTGTACTGTTTTCAGTATTTTTATTCGCAGGTATGTTACTGCCACTACTACTGAACTTTGGTTTACTAGAGCTGTTAGGCACCATGCTAACCAAAGTCATGCGCCCTATCTTTAACCTACCGGGCCGAAGTGCTATCGACTGCATGGCCTCATGGTTAGGTGATGGTAGTGTGGGTATTTTAATGACCAGCAAGCAGTATGAAGCTCGCTTCTACACCCAAAGAGAAGCTGCTGTGATTGGTACCACCTTCTCAGCAGTGTCAATTACCTTCTCTTTAGTGGTGATCTCTCAGGTTCAGCTAGAACATCTTTTTGTGCCTTTCTACTTAACCGTATGTCTTGCAGGTTTCGTTGCCGCAATCGTGGTACCTAAGCTGCCACCGCTATCATGGAAGAAAGATCTCTATGTAGACGAGACACCACGTCATGCTGATGATGAAACGGTTCCTGCCGGTCACAACGTATTCTCTTGGGGTCTGCACCAAGCACTCACTAAGGCTTCTCAAGCCGGTGGCGTTAAGCACACGCTTGTTGATGGCATGAAGAACGTGGTTGATATGATTTTTGGCGTGATCCCAGTGGTAATGGGTATCGGTACTATCGCGCTAATGATCGCCGAGTTCACCCCAATCTTTGAATATTTGGGTATGCCGTTCATTCCACTACTAGAGCTACTACAGGTTCCTGAAGCCGCGGCAGCATCGAAGACGATTATGGTGGGCTTTGCGGATATGTTTATCCCAGCTATCTTAGCCAGCTCTATCGAATCAGATATGACACGCTTTATCATCGCAACCTTGTCTGTGACTCAGCTGATCTACATGAGTGAAGTGGGCGCGTTACTGATAGGTAGTAAGATCCCAGTTAACTTCCTAGAGTTATTCGTGATCTTCATCTTAAGAACATTAGTAACACTGCCAGTTATTGCGGGTGTGGCGCATCTAATTTTCTAAGCTTGCCCCCAAAAATATAAAAAGGAGCGAATTTTCGCTCCTTTTTTGTATCTGTAATCCTTCCCCGAAGCTCGTCACAAAGTCGACATAAATAGTTCATCCTGTCGTCAATAAGCTCTTTTACGCTAGCGCTAACACATAGTTTCAGTGGCAAACCAATGACCAAGCAGCCAAACACTAAGTCTCAACAAACAACATCTACAGTCAGCCCTATCCATCCGTTTTCAGCGCCTTTGTGTGTCAATGCCCTGTGGTTATCCGACGTTCATTTAGGTAGCAAAGACTGTAAGGCTGAGTATCTGCTACAGCTACTTAAACAAGTCGAAACTGAGTCATTATATCTAGTGGGTGACATCTTTGATGTCTGGGCATTAAAGCGCCGAGTCTACTGGCCTGAATCCCATAACAAGGTATTACAACAACTATTAAAAATGGCGCGTGATGGCACCAAGCTTGTCTATATCCCAGGTAACCATGATGAAATATTAAAGCCATATAGTGGTTTTCACCTTTGGGATCTGTCTATCGCTAACGAATATATTCACACTGGTGTGACTGGCCGAAAATATCTCATGCTACACGGCGATCAGTTTGATTCTGAAGTCTGTGTCGGCCGAGCTTACGCCAAGCTAGGTGACCATCTATATGACCTATTACTACTGCTAAACCGTGGACTTCATAAGGTACGTAATTGGCTTGGCTATCCATACTGGTCGTTAGCCAGCTATATCAAATTACGCATCAACAAGGCTCAACAAGCCATTAACGATTATCAGTCTGCTGTGCTGCGTTACGCAAATAGCAAAGACGTCGATGCTGTGATCTGTGGTCACATCCACCAGCCGGCTCTGAATATTCAAGATAAGATCCTTTATGCCAATGATGGTGATTGGGTGGAGAACTGCACCTTAATCGCAGAATCTAATCAGGGCGACATTCATCTGCTTAAGTGGAACGAAACTACAGCACAGGCCGAAATCATCTGCTGCCACTCTTTTGATGATAACCAGCAAGCACCAAGGCAGCAGCACGTTGCCTAAGCTATTCTACTGAAGGGTTCATAGATAAGTCTCCAAAGTGTCAACTTATCTCAGGACGGGACAGACACTACATAACAAAAAGCCAGTCACTGATGACTGGCTTTTTTATGGTTATGGTTAGACTATAGGTAATTGGAAATCGAAATTAAATCGCCCAACCGCCCATATAGAACACCACCAAACCTAAGGTAATCGCAAGCACACCCGGCTTGAGTTTGCGCCACTCACCGCTACATAGACGGCCAATAACAAGTGTCACAAAGCCTAATAAAATACCAGTGACGATATTACAGCTTAAGATAATAAATACTGCACAGGTCAAGCCTGCCATAGCATCGACTTTATCGTCAAAATCCAGCTTAGTCACATTACTTAGCATCAACAGACCCACATACATTAGCGCTGGAGCCGTTGCATAAGCTGGCACTAGGTAGCTAAGTGGCGCTAAGAACATCATTAGCAGGAACAGCACACCGACGATTGTTGCCGTTAGGCCTGTTTTACCACCCGCAGCAGTACCTGCTGCCGACTCGATATAAACAGCAGCGGGTGCGCCGCCGACTGCGCCAGCAAAGATGCTGCTAACAGAGTCTGAAGTTAATGCCTTACCACCATCGATGATGTTGTCATTCTTATCGAGCAGATCGGCTTGCCCCGCAACCGCACGAATCGTGCCTGTTGCATCAAAAATTGCCGTCATCACCAAGGCTAATACGATAGGCAGAACTACAGGGTTCAATGCGCCCATGATATCGAGCTGGCCGATAAGTGAGTTATCAGACATCAAGTCTGGCAGCGCGAAAAAGCCTTGGAACTTGACGGCAGGATCGAATATTAAACCAAATACCGATAGCGCTATGATCACCACAAGGATGCCACCTGGCATGCCGCGGCGCTCAAGACCGATAGTCGCTGCAAGCCCAATAATCGTCGCAATCACAGGTAGGCTATGAATATCGCCTAGCGCCACAGGCAAGCCTGTATCGTTGGCAACAATCAACTGCACGCTGTTAGTAGCAATTAACAGTAGAAACAAGCCGATACCAATACCCGTACCGTGAGCAATACCTTTTGGCAAGTTAGTCAGTACCCACTGACGCACGCCGGTCACACTCACTAGCGTGAATACGATACCCATCAAGAAGATAGCGCCAAGAGTCACAGGAATAGAGATCCCTTGACCTAACACCATACTAAAAGCGGTGAAAGCGGTTAGCGAAATCGCGCAGCCAATCGCCATTGGCAAGTTCGCCCATAAGCCCATCAGTAATGAGCCAAAGGCCGCAATTAAACAGGTCGCAATAAAGACTGCACCTGTATCAAATCCGGCAGCGCCTAACATATTCGGCACCACAATCACCGAATACACCATGGCTAGAAACGTGGTAAAACCCGCGATCACTTCGCGTCTTAGGGTGCTTCCACGAGCTGATATTTTGAAATAACGATCCAGAACTGAATCGGCAGGAGTAACAGGGGTTGCAAGAGTCTGTTCAGACTTCATAGTAGTAATACCTTTTGATCTCTTAAATATGGTTAACCAATTGAGTTCAATTGGCCACTTGGCTATGGCAGGTAGAGCCCCGACTAAAATATCGGGTGAGAGATCCACTTATGCTATAAATAGACACAAGTGACCTGCGAGCAATATGCCTGGTAAAATTTACTCTTACCAACACAGCCTTTGTTGGCGCGGAGTGTACCGCAATCGAGACAGAGGAAATAGCTCACTGGGAATATTTTTGATTAGTATCAAGAAAAACCTGTCATTAACTTGGGACTTTTTCACTCTAACTTATTTAAAACACAAAAAAGCAGCACCTAAGTACTGCTTTCACACTGCCAACCTAATGCTTATCGGCGGCGATTACTGCCTCCCAAGGCGCGCCTCTTAGCTCTTTGACGCTGAGCCGTTTTGCTATTCTTTCGACTAACAGGTTCGCTCTTGGTTAAGTCCGGCTCAAAACCTGGCAGCCATTGCGGTGCCAAGCGTTTATCTAACACCGTCTCCACCTCTTCAAGCAGTAAGGCATCATCTTCACTATATAGAGTTACCGCTTTGCCCACACTACCTGCGCGCCCAGTACGGCCGATCCGGTGGATGTAATCTTCGGCAATAAAGGGGATCTCATAGTTGACCACGTATTTAAGCTCAACAATATCTAACCCTCTAGCTGCTACATCGGTAGCCACAAGCGCTTTAATCTTGCCCTGCTTAAAATCATTGAGCACCTGTTCTCGAGCACCTTGGCCTAAGTCACCATGAAACGCCTTAGTCTCAATTCCGGTCGCTAACATCTTTTGTGCAATAGTATCGGCGGTCTGCTTCTTGCGGCTAAAAATAAGCACCTGATGCCAGTCATACTTCTTGATTAGATGACAAATCAACTCTGTCTTACGATCACTATCTACGGCATAGACTATCTGCTCAACACTGTCTGCAGCGCTATTGGCTTTATCGACCTCTATTCGTGCAGGTTTATGCAATAGCTTCTTACTTAAATCATAAATTGCCGTGCTAAAGGTGGCCGAAAATAGCGAGGTCTGACGCTTAGCCGGCAGACGCGTTAAGATGGCACTAATTTCATCCATAAAACCCATGTCTAGCATGCGATCGGCTTCATCGAATACTAAGTAGTCAATACTCGATAGGTTCAATGAGCCACGGCGAAGGTGATCTAGCAAGCGTCCCGGTGTCGCGACAATAATATCGCAGCCCGCAGCTAATTTTGTTGCCTGAGCATCAATACTCACACCACCATAGATCACCACGCTAGCAATATCTGTATTAACCGCATACTGGCTAACATTGCCGTTCACTTGCACTGCGAGCTCTCGCGTTGGCACTAAGATAAGCGCAGTGGGCAGTCGGCTAGTCAAACAATCCTCGGCGCTTCTATCGAGCAAGCGTTGCAGTAGTGGCAAGGTGAATGCGGCGGTTTTACCTGTCCCAGTTTGCGCGCTCGCCATGATATCTTGACCGCTTAAAATAACCGGGATAGCCTCGGCTTGAATGGCCGTTGGCTGTTGGTAGCCTTTTTGCGCAAGCACGCGTTGAAGTTTGTCACCTAAGGGGAGAGATGAAAATGACACTGACATTCCTTAACTTGATCCAAGAATCACAATCTAAACAGCTGCAGAGTTTAACAGAAGTCTTCTCTAATAATTAAACATTAAACTGCCACTGAAGTGCTTCTCCTACTATGGGTTATTCCAGCCACCAGCTTTTGTCTATCACCGGGGTGTTAGCTGGTAGGGTAGGATTATCTAAGTAGAACAATTTTCGTTTTGGCAATTGGGCTTGTTTTATCTGCGCTTTATGATGTTTTAAGAATAGCTGCTTAAAAGAGCCATCGTTCAACGCCAGATTAAGGCCTTCCTCTAGTCGCTCTGCCAATAGCGGGTTATTGTTATTAACGAAGAAATACACTGGGTATTCATATTGCAGCGCGATATGCTTATCGATAACCAGATCTGGATAGCGACCTGAATTTTCTCTTTGCTCACGCCAAGCCTCATTCACACCTCTAGGAAAGTAATCGAAGCGTTTAGCGTTAAGCATGGCGAACAGGTTCTGATAAGTGGGCTGCTTTTGCACCGAAATATTATTACTGTCTAAAATAGCCATGTCAGCCCAGTGAAATACAAACCCGGCTTCGAATTGCTGTTTAAATTGCACAAAGCTATCAATTTCTATGCTATCAATTTTTAAGCTATCGTTTTCAGAGCTAGCCACTGCAGCAAAACGTTCAACATTATCTTTATGTATGAGTAGCACCCGTAAACCTAAGATCCCGCGCATGATAGGCACTCTCACAGGAAGAAACTCTTGTTCCCGCTGCTTGGTTGTCGCAAGAAAAACCACATCGATCTCATTATCTTCTAACATAACCAGACCGCGACTTTGAGTGACGACCTGCTCGAGAGGCTCGAGCTTTACCGTGCCATACTTTGATGCCGTTTTCTCAAGTACCAAGTTAAGTAGGGCAATGCGATAATTGAAGCGGGAATCGACCTGAAAATATTTCAGTATCAGCGGTTCTGAAGCCAAGCCTACAACTGTATCTATTGAAACGTCTCCTTTCTCCACAGAAATAGGATTATTTTCGCTAACGGGGTTAAACTCTTCGTTCGCGAACGAGTAACAACTCACTATAGTGAGCATGATAGAGCTCAATAATTTAAGCGACTTACTTCTGCTAATCATCTAATTTTCTTATCACCCAACCTTTCAATATCTTACCATCTCACTATGATGGTCGAATAACCTAATAATTGAAACAGCCATAATAACTCACCAGCAAAGCGGACAAGCTCATTCCCCAGCCCCTTACAGCTATTTGTCTATCCTGCCGTATAATGCCTCAGCGGTTGTTTGATTGTTTTTCGCACTTTTGCTTATACTGTGCTCACAGCATTGATTATAAGAAAAACAATATGGAACTCAGTAAAATAGCTAACATCAGCCTCGCTGCGCTCATCAGCTTACAGGCCTTTGACTCTATTGCTGCAGTTGAATTCTTCGACCCTATTGATGGCTACTTTGATGCTGGCCAATACCTTGCCGAAAACGCCTATGGCTTTTTACCCGTCCCCACCATTATAACTGAGCCGTCTGTGGGTAACGGCATTGCCGTGATGGGGATGTTTTTGCATGAAAGTGCCGAGCAACAACAGGCGCGCAAGGAGCTTGCCACTCACTCTATCGATGGCGGCGCGCAGCTATTAACACCAGGGATCTCGGTTGTCGGCGTTGGCGCAACGGATAACGGCACTAAGATGGCATTTGCGGGCCATAGGCAAACTTGGGCGCAAGATAGCGTTCGCTACCTCGTTGGTGGCGGTTACGGCGACATCAATATGAGCTTTTATAGCCAAAGTGATTTTGCACAAGATTTGTCATTAGATATGAATATGCAAGGCTTCGGTATTATTCAAAAGCTGCAATACCGCATTAACTCAAGCCCGCTGTTTCTTGGGGTATCGCAAAAATATCTTAGCTTAGATTTAAGCAGTCGCCGTGAGTTTGACAATATTCCACCTGAGCTTATAGATAGGCTAACCGATATCATAGATACATCGCCTAAGGTGTCCTCTATTGGAGCGATTGTGGAATACGACAGCTTGAATAATTTCTTTCTCCCCACCAGCGGCTACAATTATCTACTCGAATACGACTGGTTTAGCAAAGATATCGGTAGCGACTACAACTACCAAACGCTTAATGTTAAAGGGCTAAACTATTGGCCTCTATCAAACAGCCTCACCTTAGGTGTAAAACTGCATTACCAAACCATCGACAGTGACGGCCGCCTGCCTATTTTCACCTATCCCTTTATCGATCTACGCGGTATACCGAAGAACCGTTATCAGGGGCAAAATGTCGGCTCAGGTGAAGTGCAAATCATGTGGAAACTCAACCCTCGCTGGATGTTACTCTCATTCGCTGGCAGCGGACTCGCGGGTAAAAGCTCTAGTGATATGTGGGATAGCGAACTGCAAAATGCCTATGGTGCTGGCTTTAGGTACACCATAGCTAGGCGCTATGGCTTACACATGGGAGTCGATGTGGCGCGGGGGCCTGAAGACACGGCTTTGTATATCAATGTCGGCAGCGGATTTTAACGTACTAGAACGCCCCTCCCCTGCCATATAGTTTAGGCGAAACTTATATAGCGTGAAGTGGCTCACAACTCACCAAAAAATCGAAAAACAAAACCGCGTAAACCGCTTAAGATCACAGTTTAACTGAGCAAAAAAACGACAATAGCAATCCGTTTTTCCATGTCTGTTAGGTTTTGCCGTTTCGTGTTCGAATTATCACATCAAGCTTTATTATGGGCTCAAGCCTTAGGCTTTATCTCAATGGCCATTGGCTGGTGGGCTAACTATCAGGAAAATGATCAACAATTATTCTCAGGCAACCTCATCGCTTCTTGTCTCACAGCTATTCACTTAGGCTTACTCGGCAGCACATTGGGTATGTTCAACCAAGTTGTTAATGCTATGCGTTTTGCGACTTGTCGACATAGCTCGAGCCTAGATGGTTATTTAAGGAATATCTTGCCACTGCTATTTTCAAGTATTGCTGTACTACAGGGGTTTGTATGGGCCGAACATTGGAGTGAGTGGTGCGCAGTTGCTAGCGCTGTACTGATGAGTTTTGCCCTATTTCACTTAAAGGGCGGGCACTTACGCTGCGCCATGATGATAAGTAATGTTCTCAGCCTAACCCTTTCAATCCATTTATTATCTTGGTCTGGGATCTTATATCAACTGGTAACACTGGTTATTTTAGCACACGGTTTATTGCCTCAAAAACAAACTGATTTATCCACTGAACAAACCGCTTAAGGCTTACCGTACGATATCGACTAACTGCTTATTAACAGCAAATTTGTTGGCATAGGTATCGCTTAGCGAGTGGTATTAATGATTAGTATTAGCTAGGATTACGCTAAGATTATGATACGAGCGTAGCAACCTACACTCAGTAGGAATACAAGGAATGGTATGGATAAAGTGGATGAAAGAAGGTTATTTTCGCGGTTAATCTTTGCAACTGATGCCAAGCTAATCAACCATGATAGCCAATTTGATTATCAACATCAGAATCACTGGGCAACTAAGCTACTGGATATCAGCCTTAACGGCGCCTTGGTTGAATTACCCCAAGACTTTGACTTTAACGGCACAGAGCTAACGCTGGAGTTTAGCCTGCAAGAGCCTGAAATTAGAGTCGTGATGCTAACCAAGCTCGTTCACAGAGAAAATCAACAGCTTGGCTTAGCGTCTCAATACATTGATGTTGAGAGCATTAGCCACCTGCGCAGGCTTCTAGAACTAAACTTAGGTGATGCCAGTTTACTCGACAGAGAGTTAGAGCGGTTATTCGAGCAAAAGAGTCCCAATATTGAATAGGAGCCCAAGCCCACTGGCTGCGACACTCCCAAGCCTTAAGTAAAAACGCCGCAGTATTGCGGCGTTTTTACAATCAAAGTTTTAGGCGGCCTTCACGCTTAACGTTATCACTCGCTAGTTTATTAACTCCAGCAGTTCATGGATCGTCTTCACCGGAATAATCTTGGCTCCCGAGCCTTCCATCGACTTATGGTAATTACGAAATGGAATATAAATCTCGGTAAAACCATGTTGAATCGCCTCTTTAACTCGCGGAACACCACTGTCAATTGGGCGAACATCCCCATTTAAACTCAGCTCCCCCATGATGCATGTGGTTCTTGGCACCACAAAATCATTCAAACTACTGAGCAGTGCGGTCACTAGGGCTAAGTCGATGCAAGTTTCAGACTCATCAATTTTAAGACCACCGACCAAGTTAAAATAGGTATCGTGGAAAATTTTGGTCTTAGTGTGCTTACGCAATATCCCAGTTAGCATCTTGATACGGTTCATATTCAAACCTACGCAAACTCGCTGCGGAAACTCAGCTTCGGTCTCTGTGGTTAGGCACTGGATCTCGAGTAATAAATTGCGATTGCCCTTACGGATACAGGTAATTGCCGCGCCGGGTGACTCTGTTGTGGAGCCGGAAAGAAATATCTCACTCGGATTATCAACACTTATCATGCCGCGTTCGGTCATCTTAAAAATGCCCACGGTATCGACATCGCCGAAGCGGTTTTTGTTGGCTCGAAGTGTGCGAATTTGGCCGTCGTTACACTCGATATGAGTTAAACAATCGACGATATGGATTAGGGTCTGTGGCCCGGCAGTTTCATTATTCTTGTTAACGTGAGCCACTAAAAACATGGTGACGTTATTTTGCTTACAATACTGAGTGAGAGCCTGGGCACTACTCTTAACCTGTGAAGGCGAGCCCGGACTGCCGTTAGCTAAATCGGTCACAACAGCCTGAATAGAGTCAATAACCGCAAACTTAATCTTCTTCTCTTCAAGTTCGGCAATAATGGCTTCGACACTGGTTTCGGCCATCAGGTACAAGTTGTCTTCATTGCAATCTAGCTTTAGACGGTTAACTCGGTTTTTGAACTGAGATAACGACTCCTCTGCGGTACAATAAAGCGATGGCATTAACTGCGACATACGCGACACCAGATCTGATAAAATCGTGGTCTTACCTGCACCAGGGTCACCAGAAATGATGTTTACCGAACCTGTGGTCAATCCGCCACAAAGCACTCGGTCAAGCTCGCCAATGCCTGTCAGCATCTTTTGCGCTTCAAACTCTTCGATTTCGGTTAACTTTTTCGAACCACCGCCCACAGAGCCAGCATAGCCTGAGACCGAAGCACGAGCAGGTTTTAGCGCCGAAATTTTCAGTTCACTGATGGTATTCCACTCCTGACAGGCACTACATTGCCCCTGCCAACGAGGAAAATCTTGACCACACTCATTACATACATAAGCTGTTTTATTCTTTGCCATAGCTCTTTCTAAATCGTATTAAATCGGTAAAGTAATGCCAATATTGGCCGATACTAATTAAAGATAAGCAGAGTAGTCGACTACTCCCTTGAAAAATGCCTATGAGCCTATCAGCCATTGGCCTTTTTAGCATCCCAAAAGAAGTGATTAATGACGTTACAATTGCATAAAGCCCTCGTTGAACAGTTAAAACCCCTGTTAATGGAACCTGAATTTCCGGAGCTGTTCGATCAGCTTACCGCCGATGAAACCAATTCAACGCGCTTTTTGCTCAAGATGGAACTCAATAGACTGGCCTCTGCCTGCACTCGGCTCATCGATCTCCGTAATAAAACCGAACTCGAGTGTGAGGTGTTTATTTTTGAAGGCCAACAACATTATCTGGACGCCCCCGCCAAAGAAAGATTTTTAGAGGCACTCGCACTTTATCGCGACGAGTATACCTTAGGGGTTTATGAGCAGGTAATAGAAGCGCACAAGCAGCGTATATCGAAGCTACGCCAGTCTAACCAGAATGAAGTCGTTAGCGACGTCTCACCGTTTGTTGCCAAGGCTGTGGTTTTAGGAAGCTACTTCGCCCGTAGCGAAGAGCGGATGAACTACAGCATGCGCATCAATGTCACTCAAGGTCACCATAATTTTAACGGGATCACCGTCGATCTATCTGTGGGCGGCGCGAGGATCCGTATTCCGGCAAAACATGGCCTGCAACCTAAGGTGCCTATTTGCATCAAGCTATTGGAGCTTGGTGAAGAGTACTATCATCAAGATCTACAGCAAGGCGTCGACTATCAAATTGTCGACTCCGAACAGAACCATGAATATTGCTGGCTCAGATTAAAGCGGGTTTCTGGCAGTGAAGCACTGTCACTGATGCTAGAAAAATTGATCCGAGGTTATAAGTTCCGCTACAAGGTCGATGTAAATGATGTACTAGTTACGACAAAAGGGCTGGGGTTTGAACGCCATTACCTGCCTCATCTGCCTCATTTACCGCTATTTATTGAGACGAGAATGAATTCGGACTCGAATGCTCCGCAGCAACTCATCATCAGTCATAAATTACTCAGTCGTGATAACCAAGCTATTAGTGAATATTTCAAAGATGAAGACAATATTTGTCAGCTAAGCAGCTTTCTCACCCCCGCTAGACTGAAGCGCATTATAGACTCTGTTGATGATAGCCAGCACTGTCTGTTCTTCTGCTTCACCTTCACAGCCCAAGGGGCGAAATTCTTTTACTCTGCAAGCTTAGCAGAGTTAAATTCTCGAGATTTGTTAGCACTGTTTTTAAGTTTTGGCGCCGCTAAGCCTAGTTTTAGGGTATTTAAGATTGCAAAACAAGCTGTCGACCATCAACAATCCTATAAAGCCAGTATTTTACCTGGTGATGAAGGCCGCTATTCCGCGCTCACAGAAACCCAGCTAAGTGCTTTTAGCCATGCACTACAAGTCATAGATATGACTCCACTAAAGGCTGATGAGCAGTACCAATGCTGGGCCCAAATAAACCGAGATGCAAAAAATCAAGCCAGTGTTAATGAGTTAAAAATCTTTGGCCAAAAAAAGGTCTCTCAACACAGTATAAAGCTGATCTCGCTGCAGTTTAGTGAGCGACGCAATGAATCCCGCTTTGCCTTTAAAACCGCAGTAATGCTTAGCCAAGGTAAGCAGAGCATGGCCGCAAGCACAGATGATATTTCAAGCCGAGGCTTGAAGCTTAGCGTCACAACACCGGTGAATTTTGATGAAGCTGAACCCATTTTAATCAGCTTCCCTAAATTACAGCCCCTTGCAGGTAAAACCTCATTAGCTTCACTGCCTTACCGATTGATCCGTACCCGTAAAAACGGCATCACCTTACACCTCGCGGCGCAAGTCGGTCACACGCCTCATGTCGGCGTCGAGTTTTTAAATCGATTGATAGAGCATAACCGTGAGAAACTTGAGAAACTCACCGAAAATAACCATAACGTCAAAGAGCTCGCCGATGGCATGAAAAATATCGCCATGCGAAAACTGGCTTCCGTCCCCTACTATCTTGAGCGCACGGTAAAATCGGCTTATATATCGACCCTAGGCATTGGCACCGAACAAAATCATATTGCCAACATCTTTGCCTCTCAAAGCGATAATACATTAGCTTACAATCTGGCTCCTTTGCTTAATGACGGTAAGTTGAAGCGAGACTTCATCACACCCATGCGCTCCATGAAGCCACAAAATGGCTTATCCTATTTTGAAATATTCGTGCAGATCTCCCGTATGTCACAAGGGCAGATAAAAGTGCGCTGCATCAGTGATTGTGATCTGAGAGAACGTTCACAGCAACTTAGCTTTATTCAACGCAGTCAAGAGCTTGGTGAGTTTATGGCGTTAAGGGTGTATCGCGGCGCCACAGGTAAACCTGACTTAAATTACATTCGCCGGGAACGGGAGTACATCAATATTCACTCTCCCCATAAAGGGAAGAAATTAGAAGGGCAGCTTTGGAATATCATTGGAGTGGGCGAATTTTTGAATGTCACCCAAGAGGTCACACTGCGATTTCCTGAGTTACTTTCCTGAGTTACTTTCCTGAGTTACTTTCTAAGTTATTAGAGTTGAGCCGCCGCTAACCAAGTCACGTGTACAGGCAACTTGGCATTATGCAATAACCCTAAGACTTAGGATGCGGCTTGTGTTTTATGACTCTGTACATATAACCCACAACGACTAAGTTAATCATTAACACCGCAGCCGTGACTAGATTAGGTTTAGCGAATAGCTCATAGGCCTCAAATGGCAGATAGATCCCACCACTTAATAATGCAAACCACTCTGTCCACACTAGGCTATGCCATAATCCATAGGCTTCGATAAAACGTACGCCGGCGTAAAGTAAGGCCCCCGCTATCACCAAGTTGATATTAGCCTCTGTCACCTTGCCAGCCTGTGTCATCACCTCCTGCACCAAGTGATTAGCAGGGTTTAAGTGAGAGTGCCGCAGTAACTCTTCCACCACCATCTGAATATCCTGCCCTGCGAGTTTATGCAGTCCAAAGACAACCAATACCGATATAACACCTTTCGTGGCCTCTAGAAGTGCGATGGCTTTTAAGCCTTTGTTAACTGATGACATGAGATCCTTTAGGGCTTGCTATGCAGCTCTCTAGCTATTAAATAGTGTGAACCTTTAATTTTACGCTTTTTTACAATGCTTGAGAGCCTCATTAATTACCTTTAATGATGCACAACCTTCTCTACAATTTTTACCATGATATGCTACTAAGGCTGGCTAATCCCAGCCACAAAGGTGACCAATAAACAGTCTTCCATTAATTAATGATGAACCCAAGATGTATTTTTATTAATGAAAGAGAATAGTTAATTAGCGCAGATAACTCCTGAGGTATAGTGCTAACTAAGGCGATTTATGTCTATAAATCGACGGTGTTTAGCGACGCTTTTGTCACTTATAACACCACGAGTAGCAACTCTCTCAAGCCTCTGCCACATAAGCATTTGCCTTGAGTACTATGCCCCTTTAGGAACACCAACAATGCTAGATTCATTTGTCTCCGTCATTACAGCCCTATGGCAACAAGACTTCGCTTCACTGCAAAGCCCTGGCAGCGCAACCATGATATACGTTTGCGTTTTCACCTTAATCTGGTTAGAGAGTGCATTTCTTCCCGCAGCCCCCATGCCCTGTGATAGTGTTGTGATACTCTCCGGCAGCCTAGCCGCTGCTGGAATCATCAGTTTCCCTACGGTATTTGCCGCTTTAGTCATTGCTGGCGCAACAGGGAGCTGGCTAGCTTTCATTCAAGGTCGATGGTTACACAGACTACCTAAAATACAGCGTTGGATCGATGCCGTACCAGAAAATCGTATGAAAACGGTTGATACTTTACTTAACAAACACGGATTATTAGCCCTGTTTACCGCGCGCTTTATTCCTGTTGTGCGCCCATTATTACCATTAATGATGGGGCTTCATATTAAGAAAGTAACTAGTTTTCACTACTTTGCCTGGTTGAGCGCCGCTATTTGGGTTACGTTACTGCTCGGTTTTGGCTACGCACTATCCTTCCTGCCTGAAAACATCGCGCGGGTCGTCACTATGGCGCTAATCATAGCCCCATTCGTGACGCTAGCTATCGCTATAGTAAGCCTATTGAGCCGCTTTATTATTAAGAAAAGACGGATGAAGAAATTACCGGTCGCAGAGCTCATACAAGAAACGGTGCTTGCAAAGCCAGTCACACCACTAAAGAAAACCGCTAAGTAACTCTTGGCTTCTGGCCCTGTATCTAACAGGGCCAGTTTGAATTCAGCCTGTTATGGCATGCTTTATCTCCAACTATTTATTACCTAATTCCCCTGTTTGATTTCAACCTAGGCCTGTGAGCCGAATCAGCTAAATTATGATTTCGCCAAGCTAGAGCTAGAACCATCGCAAATAATATCCGGCCCTTGCCTCCAAACCGAATACCCAAACTGCATACCAAAGTAAAGCCTGTTAACTCGAATCTGATTTAGATCCACAAAACCACGAGATATAAAAAAACCGTGAGGCATAAGCCACACGGTTTCTTGTTCAGTAACTAATACAGTTGCTCTTCACTGTAGTTCACCCAGCTAATTCATTACGGGCTCAATAAGCTCCACAGCCGATTTTTACTCCAGGTAACGTCTCATCAACTCATAAGCTTGGTTTAACTGCTGAAAATCAGGCTTACCTTCTTTAGGGCGATTGTGTCTATCCATATACTGATAACCGCCTTGGGCGCCAGAAACATGCAAAATACTGCTTTCGTTAACTAAGGCATAATCACTGTAACTTGCAAGAATAAGCCACTTGCGTCTATCCGCATTCTGCTCAAACAAGTTATAGCCAGCTGTATAGTTTTCTGCAGGCCCTGTAGCGCCTAAGTAGTTTTGCATCAGCGTAGGAACTAAATCCATATGGTCAGTAAAGTATTGATTCACTCCAGGCTTAAGATCGGCGCCAAACATGATAAAAGGCACTTTTATTTGAGGGTCGGTAAAATTACCGTTATGTCCCCAAAAATTTTGCTTGTTGTCGTTGATTTCCTGACCATGATCACCGGTGATCACCACTAATGTATTGGCCAACTCTCCCGACTCTTTGAGCTGAGTGAGTACTTTGCCTATCAGTGAATCATTAAAGTTCACACTGGTATTGTAGCGGTTAAGAATTGGCAGCCTATCGGTATCATTATCGATGCTTAAATAATCCATTCGAGACACTTGTGGCTCAAATTTGTTCGGGTAATCCTCTGGAAAATCATATCCATGGGGAGAATCATAGAATAAAAATGAGAACGCTGGTCGCGTAGGATCTTTATGTTTATCCCATTCGAGCCACTGTTGAGTGATCTCAATGTCTCTGCTTGGCTTGGTCTCGCCTTTTGAACGTACTCTTAGATCCGGTACATGAACAAAAACCGTCTCATCAAACTCTGGTTTTAATAGGTGCGCAGAAGAAAAAATACCTAGCTGATAATCCAGCTGCTGCATTCTATCCATAATAATTGGCGATTCGCGATTACGATAAAAACTATGCCAATAGGTGGCTGGTAAGCCATAAAATAAGCCAAATATTCCTGCACGAGTCGCATTACCAGTAGAGTAATGCTGCTTAAACACCTGACCATCTTGAGCGTACTGCCAAATATTTGGGGTTACTTCCGCGCTAAAACTATCGTGACGCCAAGAATCAATCACAATAAAGAGAACGTTAGTGGGCGTGACCTGCTGATAACTTATTGGTGCTAAAGGGTAAGATAAATTTCCCTTATTATCGATTTTCAGCTTATTTTGCTGAGCCAATTCAGCTTCATTCACTAAACCATACTTAAGCATTAACCGGTTGGCTGTCGCGGGGTAAAACAGCGGTAAGAAGCGACTAAAGTTGGTAATTGAATTTACAGCATTAGCACTTGCCCATATATGGATGATGTGCGTAGTAAGCACACACAAGAAAAGTAGGTACGCAAGATAGCGGCCAGCCAGCCTGAGTCGGTTTCCTCCACGAGTCAATATCAACCAATAGAGTCCACATTGCAGCGCTAATGTCAGCAATACCATAGATGCGCCAAACAGGTAATTTGCCACCGAGAACTCGACGATGCCACCGGAGAAAATCATTTCAACCAGTACAGGTTGAATATGAAAGCGATACTGGGCAAAAACCTGAGTATCACCATATAAGGTAATCAGTGCTAAAGTAAAAATAACCGATGTTGATAACAATCTAACCTGAGTCGATTTAATCAAGCTAAGCGGCAAACTAAACAAGCCTAACAGTCCTGCAAGTAAGCCCATCTGCCCAGCTGTAGCAATGACGATATAACTCCAGTCTAGAGAGGTCAGGTTAGCAGGAAGGTAATCCAAGTAACTCACAGATAACACTATAAATATCAAGCTATTGATTAGTGTTAGCACAGCGTGAGATTTCATTCGTGCGCGTAAAGGTAACATTTTCACCATTCCAGCTCGTCTCCCTTACCATACTAGGAAACATGAAAAGCGCGGAGTCTAACCACTCACCCTCCACAAATACGTGACAAAGTTCACAATTACTCTAACTAGAAATTAATTGACCACATCAAAAGCCATAATTACCACGCCAAGTCTGTTTAAGAGGCCGTTGAAAAATTAATAGAAAAAGAATAGCGGCCCAAAAGAGCCGCTATTTTTGATTAACACTTTAGGATAAAACCACTAGCGATTAGCTAATATAGCTCTGCCCTGCGTAAACAACGAAGTGTCTCAATGCCAGTACGCCAAGAATAGTGCTGCACGATACCGTGATTAAGAAGCCTTTGGTGTGACGCCACGCCTTAGGTGCAATCGTGCTGGCAAGCACTGGCACCACTAGACCTAAGCCCACGACACCAATCCAAAATACACTGGCCCAAGTTCCTGTAGTAATTGCCGCCGTCGCCGCCTGCGCAGCAGGGCCTGAGAAGTTAAGCCCCACAAACAGTAGCACTAAACAAAGCGCTTCGTTAAAGGCTACAGGGTATTCGATGCGGTGCACTTGCTCTATACAGTCTGATTCTTTCTTACTGAAGAACAAAGTTGCCACTAAGATATTACCCGCTGACCCCACTGACAAAGCAGAAGCCAGGAACAATGCTGGCAGTACAGCAGTGTTCAAGATTGGGTAGCTAATCATCGCCGACAACAAGAAGCCTGTGTATACACCGACACCAAGACCCAGAGCGAAAATCAGCTTATTTAGACTATTTTCTACCTGACGGCAAACCTTTAGCGTCCCCGCAAGCCAAGGCGCGTATTGCAGAACTTGTTTTTCAAATACCAGCGCCGCAAACACAAACACTAACGGAATATAAACTAAGAGTGCGATAACACCCCACGCCATCACAGAGGTTAGGTTGTAATTGAGCAGGATATGATAAAACTCAAATGGTTTAGTCAAATCCAGTACCAGCAGCGCCATACCTAAACAGATAGCAACTGGGCCAATTACCGCCGCAGCCTTAATTACAGGTAAGCCTTCGGTCGGCTGCCCACGACTCTGCTTGTACCACTTGAGCCCTATCGCCACCAGCATTGAGCCAGCAGATAAGCCCGCCATAAACAAATACACCGCGATGATCCAGTTCCAAACTACCGGATCGTATTGCTCCATAGAGCCCCAGATATTGTTCATGCTTTGATCCCTCCTTTACGGCTAGGAATGCGGTAGACACGTGGCTCAGTGCCAAGGTTTACCTTCTGTTGGTAGTGATTTTTTGTGTCTAGCACTTTGCGCACTTCCGATGTCATGTCATTGGCATCACCAAACACCAGTGCTTGGGTTGGGCAAACCGTGACACAAGCAGGCTCTTCACCTCGAGCCAAGCGTGTTTCTTTACAGAAATCGCACTTATCAGGCACTCGGGTTTCAGGGTTAATGAAACGCACCTTGTAAGGACAAGCCGCGACACAATATAGACAGCCGACACACTTCTTCTCGTTAATCGATACAATGCCGTCATCATTAACATAGGCTGCGCCGGTTGGACACACCTTAACGCAAGGCGCGTTTTCACACTGCTCACAAGAGACGCGGTTATACTTAAAATGTAGGTGCGGGAAGTTGCCGTAAGGCCCCTCAATTCTCACCTGAATACGAGTCACCGACTCAGGCACATTGTTTTCACTACGGCAAGCCACGTTACAAGCCTGACAGCCAATGCACTTGTTTTCATCGTGCACGAGAACATAACGCTTAGTCATAATTAACTCCGATTAAATCTTGGCAATCTTAACGCCGGTGGTATGCAGATTCATGCCTGTCACCGGAGAAGTCACGTGGGGAAGTAGGTTGCCACAATGCACGCCTTTACCGGTGGCACGAGCAAGCTCCTTGTTCTTTGAGCCGCAGCCCATATAGGCAAATACGGTGTCAGGGCGAATACCTGGCGTCACGAGAGCATGTCCCTCTTCGCTGCCGGTATCGTTGTAAATCCTAATCTTGTCACCACTGGCGATCTTTAGTAAACCCGCGGTAATGGGATGGATCCAAACGGCATTGTCTGACATTAGATTCGCAAGCATTGGTACGTTTTGAGTACCCGCGTTAGTGTGCACCGCGACTTTTCCTTGAATGAAAAACAGCTCATCGGCTTTTTTCATCGTCACTTCACGGTAGCGAATAACGCCGCGGCCCGCCGCCATCTTCTCGACCTTGGCAGAGCTCAATTCAATTTTGCCTGTTGGTGTCTTAAAGCTTAACTGACTTGCATAAGTGCCATCTTCATCGACCGCTTTTGCATTAGGGTAGGTATTAACAAAGTCTCTCACCATGCCACGCTCACGTAGCATTAGCGGCTTACCAAAGCTGACGTAACCGTCATCTTTAATTTTTCTCAATAAGTCAAAGTCACGCTGTACTTGGAACAGCTGTAAGGTTTCCATGTTCTCCCAAGGGAAGAATTGACCTTGACCAAGCCTGTCAGCAAGTTCTTTCCAGATTAACCAGCTCGGTTTAGTGTCACCAATCGTTTCTACGACACGTTGACGCACATAGTAAGCAGGGTGATTACCCGAGTTATCGGCAATCTCTTCATCACGCTCGAGGTAAGTAGACTCAGGTAGGAAGACATCGGCGTAAGCCGCGCTCTCACTGATGTAGATATCGCAAGCCACTATAAAATCGAGCTTCTGCATCGTCTTAACGATGCGTGCTCTGTCAGTCATGGTCTGCATAGGGTTCGTACGGCTCATTACCCAAGCGCGTAGTTGGTACGGCGTCGCTTCCAGCGTTGCATCAAGAATGGTTTGATAGATACCACCCGAAGACCAAGTTAGGGCATACTGCTCATCGACCATATCGATACGCTTAGCATCAATTTTTGGCATGCCATCGACACCCGGTTTAGCTAAGGTTGGTGCGACCGCCTCACCGGCAAACTTGTTGTAACTCGCTGCCTTCTTACCAAAGTACAAGCCACCTTTACGCTCAATATTACCAATCAATACGTTGGCTGCGTAAAGCGCACGGCGCATTTCAAACTCTTCAGGAGTAAACGATGAACGGTGACCAAAATCTACCATCGCATGTGGGGCAGCCGCTGCGTATTCATGAGTAATACGGCGAATGTCTTCGGCAGGCACATCACTAATAGACTCGGCCCACTCTGGCGTGTAAGCCTTCACTTCTTTGGCGAACTCATCAAAACCCGATACATACTGGGCAACGAAAGCTTTATCGTATAGGCCATCTTCAATCAAGACATGACAAATTGCCAATGCCACAGCAACGTCGGTGCCCGGTTTAATCGCGTACCACTCATCAGCCTTGTCCGCCACAATCGAGAAGCGTGGTTCAAATACCACCAGCTTAGCGCCTTTCTCCATTTGTGCATTCATCATGCCCCTTGTCTCAGACATGTTGATGCCTTCGTAGAGGTTATGACCGAAGTTAATGATGTACTTAGAATTGCTTAAATCACGCTTAATTTTACCGCCAAACATCGCCTTTGCCGCGATAACATAGCTGCCAGGGCAGGTCGATGCATGGGTAAAGGTATTTGGACTGCCAAAGGCTTTGGCTAAGTGGAAAAGATGCCCGGATAATGAGCCAGACTTAGATGAGAAAGCAACAGTCTCGGCGCCATGTTCGGCTTTGATCTTATTGAGGTTCTGCGCAATTAGCTCATAGGCTTCATCCCACTCAATCTCTTGCCAGTTACCTTCACCACGCTCACCAACACGCTTTAATGGTTTAACAATGCGCTGTTTATCATAAAGCTGGCTATGCCCCGCACCACCGCGAGCACAAACTGCACCGCCAAAAGATTTGGCGTTTTTATTACCCAGAATCGATACGTTCTTGCCGTTAACGACACGTGCCGATATCGGGCAGCGAGTTGAACACATCTCACAAATACTGGCTACAGACTCTGCACTACCTTGCAATTGTGAATCACCAAAGGCAGCTAAGGAGCCTGGCAGCGTCGCTAATGCGCAAGTCGCTGTACCCGCTCCGGCCCCTTTGATAAAGGTTCGCCGATCTAGTTTCATGATAAATCTCCCAATGACAGTTGTCCTTAGGAGCGCTTTAGATAAAGCCCAAGTTAACTGCTTAGCACAATCAACTTCTTCCTAAGGTTTTCATCATTGTTATTGAGAGAAGAAAAATTGAATATTGTGGTAAACCACATACAGGATGAGTGATGACAGCGTTTGTGAGGCAATTCACAGTTCAAATTTGCACCAACACAGCCAAATGAAAGTGTAAATTGTGGTAAACCACATAAAGAAAAAAAATTGAAAATTTTGCTAGTTACTGCATATTTTCGATACAAAATGTGCGGCTTAATAGCCGCACATTAGTGTACTTAAAATACGATGAACACTGTTTAAACTAAACTTCAATGGGTGCTTCGCTACCACGCTTCTTCAAGTAAACCTTTGCCACGCAGCCTAAAGCATCATCCTCCCTATTACTCAGTAAAAAGTGTCCATTATGGTCGTTAACCACCTCTCTACAGATGGCAAGCCCAAGGCCTAAACCATCAAGCTTTGTGGTGTAGAAGGTTGCCATAACCGTGTCTGAGTCCAATGCTAAGCCGGGACCATTATCGGTAATACGCACATTCACTTGATACTCTTTAAAATCCAGCTCAATATTAATTTTACCAACACGGGCATTCTCACTGTCAGCAATCGCATCTAAGCTATTTTTAATAAGATTTATCAGCACCTGCAATAAGCCGACCCTGTCGGCGGTAATAAAGAATGGTTCGCCCTTAATCTGAGTATTAATCTGTATTTCGCGCCTTGCAAGCTCAAGCCTTAATAGTGAAATGCTCTCCTCGACTAAGGTAAGAATATTCACATCGACCATTACCGCCTCTCGGCGCTTTAGCAAGCCGCGAATTCGATGTACTACCTCACCCGCACGAGTCGATTGTTTATGAATTTTTTCTAGTAGTGCGATACAAGACTCAACATCGGCTTGCTGCTGGCCTTGTAAGCGCATGATGCCACCTTCGCTATAACTGGTAATCGCCGCGATAGGTTGGTTTATCTCATGGGCCAAGCCTGCACCAATCTCACCAATAATAGAAGCACTCTGTAAGCGCTCAAGCGCGACCGCTTGCTGCTTTAATTGCCGCTCGGACTCAATCAAGGAGCTGCTCTTTTGATGAAATCTGTATTCAATCCACAAGTGATACAAGGTCGCAATAATAAACACTAAAACAGATAAAATGCCCCAATGACGATTATCCTTAAGCCATTGCTCAACCGAATCCCAGCGGCTGTTATCTGGAGACTGAACATGCAGCTCTTTAAATAGTTTAATTACCGCTAATTGACTAATAGGCGATGTCCAGCCCTTTAACTGGGCTTGAATGGCTGCCGGGTTATCGGCGCTCAAATCAAGCAAAGCCTGGGTGATCGCTTTACTAAGCTCAGTGCTGACGCTCTCAGTCGCGGCAAATGACCAGTTGGGATACAAGGTGGTACTGCACTGGCACTCTACTCCTTCGGGGCGGCTCGGATTGAGCACTCGATACTCCCCGCGCTGAATTAATCCACGCGCCACCATGTCTTCTAGAGTGCACAAAGGGGTAATGGCCGCATCCACATTGCCGTCTCGCACTTGGTAAAGCAAAGGGTCAAGGGGAAAGCCTAGGAACTTGGTCTGGCCAAAGTAGGTTTCAGGATCCATGCCTAAGCTGTGCATCAAACCCACTGTTGCTTGGTATCCACCTAGCGCATGAGGATCACTCGCCGCAACAATTTTTCCCTTTAAATCATACAGAGTACGATACTCACTATCGGCCTTAACAATGATCGCCGAGCCAATGGCCGAGGTCGTGCCCCTGTGGCGCATGGAACGCATGGTTGCAAGCCAAGACAGGGGATATTGATTAGAGAGGTATAGGTATTGTCCAGGGTTGGTGATGATGAACTGAATTTGCCCCAACTCCATGGCTAAATTTAGCGCCTCAAAGTTTCCCGGGTACACATGAAACTCGGCATCAGGCACCTGCTCATTGAGATACTGCATCATAGGTGTCCAACGCTCTACTGCTTGCTGATGCCCCCAGTTTGCTAGTACGCCCACATAGAACTGTTGCGGCTTAGCCCAAGCCACCGATGAAAACAAAAGCACACAAATACAAAGCAACAACCGAGACAATTAAATTTCCTTAGAATCAACGTCATTCACTATTTACAAATAAAGCCGTAACGAGGGAACACTCAGGTATTGTGCACTCACTCAATGTAAAATAGGACTTATTTAGCAATAGCTTACGCTAGGCCTGTATTTTTAGAGCGTGATGCAATTCATGCTTTATAGATTATTGTTGGATTAAAGCGACAAACTGGGATATCTATCATTTAAATACCTGCAAAGATAAGGGTTCGGTGTGCAACAACAGCTCAATGGTCCAGTCTATCTCGTCGATGATGACGAAGCGATTATCGACTCAATCAGTTTTCTAATGGAAGGTTTTGGCTATCAACTCCGCAGCTTTAACAGTGGCGATCGTTTCTTGAAAGAGGTCGACTTAACCCTAGCTGGATGCGTAATTTTAGATGCACGAATGCCGGGGCTGACTGGTCCTCAGGTGCAGCAGCTGCTAAGCGATGCTAACAGCCCATTGGCGGTGATTTTCTTAACTGGCCATGGCGATGTACCTATGGCTGTGGATGCTTTTAAGAATGGCGCTTTTGACTTCTTCCAAAAGCCCGTTCAGGGGAGCATACTGGCACAAGCTATTGCTAAAGGGCTAACCAACAGTCTTGAACAGCACCTGAAACTCACAGACCAAGCCTTAATCGATACCTTGTCGGAGCGGGAAGCCCAGATTTTCCAATTAGTCATTGCTGGCAATACCAATAAGCAGATGGCAAATGAGCTTTGTGTTGCGATTCGTACTATCGAAGTTCATCGCTCAAAACTGATGACTAAGCTCGGAGTGAGCAACCTGGCTGAGTTAGTCAAACTCGCGCCATTGTTAGCAGAGAAGAACGGATAAATATTCAGTAGGCTATTCGCTTTAAGATTACGAGTCTTAAAATTACTAGACTTAACACCACGAGTAGCCATTAACCGTTAAAACTATGATACCAGTCTCTAACGCGAGGGAAGTGATCATTCACGGCATCTTTATGGGTTAGCATTCCCCCGTGATCATAATCATGTCTGAAACCCTGCTTTTTTGACAGCAAGGTATAATCAACCTGCTTTATTTGGCACTCTCGTATCATCCGCTGCACATCGCTTGGGTTACCCAATACCGTATCGCCTTTGGCCGCGATAAACCAAGATTTCGGCCACTGAGCAACACTCGCTGCCCGTTGATAATCGAAGCCATCATCACTGTCTACCCAGTCGCCACGCACCCAGTCGATACTCTGGCGTAACGAGGCTCGGGACTCATTATCCATGCCTATTCTCAATTTATCGGCAGGCAAGTAGCCGCTGCGCCAGGCGATAAGCGGGGCAATCTTGTTCCAAACGAGATCGACACTGAACCACTTTTTAACCGATTTTACCTCGATACGGCGTTTACTACCAAAGGTCACTAAAGAGGCGACCGACTGCTGCAGGTTTTCATAACGGGCAATCGCACTGGCCATCAAGACTCCTCCCCAGGAGTGAGCACACCAATGTACTCTTTTAGCCTTAGGGTGCAGCGATAGAATGTACTGCTGAACTAGAGGGAGTTGCTCCCTAATAACCTCCCCCTGCCCAGTCTTAAAACCACGAGCGAGTTTAGGCTCACTCAAGCCTCGTCCAAGGGTATCTAACACGTAAACCACCACGCCAGAGTCAGCTAAATAACAACCTAGCCCCTTACCTGAATCACTATAGAACACACGGCCGTTTGACATGGCGCCATGCAACATGAGCACCGGAGGTTTACTCATATCGGCTTGAACAGGAATAATCTGCCTTAAGTGCAGGTGACCGTGATTATAGGGAATGTACAGAGATTTTTGCTGAATATTCAATGGTTAAGACTCTTATTTTTTTAAACTAAGCTACTGAAATACTAGTCTAAAAACAAGAGTAAAGACTCTAAGTTAGTGCTTGAAACCGTCGCTAATACTAGCTTTTAAACATGTATGGTTGAAATCAATCAAAAGGATCAAGATGATAACCAGCACTTTTAAACAGAAAAAGCTCATAACAAATTGCCATGAGCTTTTCGATTTATGTACAAAACAGGTCAGAGTAACCTAAGGAGGAATACTTATTCTCTATAGCCTAGCCTGTAAATCCTATATGTAGAACCTATATATAGAACCTATATTTTGAGCCTAAGTGCGTTGAAACAAGTAAG
The DNA here is from genome assembly GCF_000018285.1 of Shewanella pealeana ATCC 700345. Lineage (NCBI taxonomy): Bacteria > Pseudomonadati > Pseudomonadota > Gammaproteobacteria > Alteromonadales > Shewanellaceae > Shewanella > Shewanella pealeana. Next base: position 3,732,963 of record NC_009901.1, read on the forward strand.
GTAAGGCTTTAAGGTTAAGTCGATTAATACTAACATCAGCAGCTTGAGCCAATTTAGGTTTAGCATGATAAGCAATACCAAAGTCGGCAGTGTTAATCATCGGGATATCATTCGCGCCATCGCCTATCGCTACTCTTTGCCCTGCCGCTATCTGCCACTGCTTGGCGCACTTAAGCACGGTATCAGCCTTGTATTGCGCATCAACCACTTGACCAGACACAGTGCCAAGTAGTTTGCCGCTCTCGATATCTAGCTTATTCGCAAAAGCGGCATCTAGCGCCAATAACTGTTTAAGGTGGTTTACAAAGGGGGTAAATCCGCCTGAAGCAACCACTGTGCGCCAGCCATGACTCTGCAGCTCTGCAATCATCTCCTTAAGACCCGGCATGAGTGGCAGCTTGGCACATAGGGTATCGATAATTTCGGCATCGGCGCCTTTAAGCTTGGCGACCCGCGCCCTAAGACTCTGTTCAAAGTCGAGTTCGCCTTGCATGGCGAGTTCTGTCACTTCCGCAACCGCAGGCCCTACTCCAGCCATTTCGGCTAATTCATCGATACACTCGATTTCAATTGCGGTTGAGTCCATGTCCATCACCAACAGCCCCGCTTGACTTAACTGTGGTGCATCGACGGTTAACTCAAACAATTCTAGGGACACCGTCTCACTAATTGCGGCTATTTGTACGCTGGTCAAAGGTATTGAGGTGCAAACTTCGATACAGGTTAAACCGCAGTCACGCACGATCAATGCCAAACTTAGGTTGCCATCGAGGGATGCAAGCCAGACATTTAAGCTAGTATGAGTCACCTGCAATAAGTCTTCGCTAAGACTATCTAACTCAGCGAATAAAATTCTATAACGAGAAAAACCTTTAGGATAATCAGCTTCAAGATGGCGTGAATAGATTTGTTCACCAGCAGTAAAAGACATGCTACCTTCGGTACTTAACCAAGCAAAAACAGTCGATTGACTCAAACTTTCCATTAGTTATGGCTCTCCAACTACCGAGCACAGACATAATCAATTATGATTAGGTGAGTACACAATAAATTAAGGGTTTCAGTGTTCTATTTAAAAGGCCTAAAAAAGAGCCATCGAATAAGTCGCCTATTACAAATCATGGTAGCGATCGCATTATTCATCGGTCTCGATCAGTTGTGGGAAACTAGCCTACTACAAGGACAGCAGCTTCTAAAGTCCCAAACAGAAAAGATGGCAAGATTGCTGGTTCAACAAACAGCTTATGGTGCTGCACCGGCCCTACAGTTAGAGAATGATGAGCAGCTACAATGGCTTGCTCAAGCATTGGTGTTAGATCCTAAAGTGATGTCGGCCAGCATCTTCAGCGAAGATGGAGTTAGACTGTCGTTTGCCCAAAGCGTTATCGATGAAGAGTTAGAACCGAACTCTGAAGAGCTAACCAGTATCTTGGAGCAATACCCGCCCTATGTTGAGGCCGTCTCTCAAGATGGTAAGAACTTAGGTTACGTAGAGGTGCGTCTAGAACCTAAATACTTCTTTAATGAGATTAAAGAGGCGCATCAAATCAACATGGAGCAGCAACAGATGATGCTGCTTATCGCAGGCCTGATTGGCATGTTGCTATCCCGCGCACTATCTTTCAAGCGTGCCGATTTCGATAGACGTAAAGCCAGGGTTAAACTACGCCGGTTACTAGCTAAAAAAAATGAAAAGGCTGAAGCAAAAGCCGCTAAAAAGCAGGCTGTAAAACAATCTTCAACTGTCAAATCAGAAGCGGATACCAGTCAAGCGGAAGAAGTAAAAACCGCTACTGATTCGGCGCCTAAAGCGAGTTCGGCAACAGTAAATGGGTCAATACCTGCAATGGAGGCTTCAGCCGTTGTTGCTTCAAACTTAGCCAACATTGATACAAAGGGTCCTGTGCCAGAGAAACCTGCCGCAAAGCCTAGAGCTAAAGCTAAAGCTAAGCCAAAAGTAAGCACTCTTAAAGCTGAAGCTAGTACCAAGCCGGTAGCGAAACCAAGAGCCAAACCTAAAGCAAAGGCTAAACCGAAAACCAGCGATGAAACTAAGCCTAGCGTAAAACCTAAAGCACCTGTAAAGCCAAAGGTAAAAGCCGTACCCGAGTCAACTGCTACACAAAAAGTACAACCTAAAGCTGAATCAAAAGCAGATCCCAAAGATGAAGATTAATTAACGAGTCATAAAACAAAAACGGACGCATAAGCGTCCGTTTTTTTTACACCGCAGCCAGTGACTGCAAAGCGTTACAATTACAGAGTAATCGCAGCTTCTAGTGTCATTTCAATCATTTCGTTGAATGTTGTTTGACGCTCATCAGAAGTCGTCTTTTCACCTGTACGGATATGATCAGATACAGTTACAACACATAACGCCTTAGCACCGAACTCTTTTGCTACGCCGTATAGACCAGCAGCTTCCATTTCGACACCTAGTACGTCCATCTTTTCCATCACGTCAAACATTTCTGGATCTGGCGTGTAGAATAGATCAGCAGAGAAAACGTTACCTACGCGGTACTTAATACCTTTTACGTCAGCAGCTTTAACGACTGCGCTTAGTAGACCGTAATCACAGATAGCTGCGAAGTCTTGGCCACGGAAGCGTAAACGGTTAGTTTGTGAATCAGTACAAGCACCCATACCGATGATCACGTCACGTACTTTAACGTCAGTGCTGATTGCGCCACAAGTACCCACGCGGATTAGGTTCTTAACACCGTAATCTTTGATCAACTCAGTTGCATAGATTGAGCAAGATGGGATACCCATGCCTGAACCCATAACTGAGATACGAACGCCTTTGTAAGTACCAGTAAAACCTAGCATGTTACGTACGTCAGTTACTTGCTCAACGTTCTCTAGGAAAGTTTCAGCAATGTACTTTGCACGTAGTGGATCGCCTGGAAATAGAACTGTATCGCCAAATGCACCGTCTACGGCATTAATGTGTGGTGTAGCCATCAGAATAACCCCTATTTATATTTTTAGACCGTTGTATCAACTTAGTCTTGTTTACTAGTGGCTCAATCTGAGCCACCAAATTCAAATTTATTTACAGCTTAACGAATAAAAGATTCGCCATATTCCATCGGCTCAAGCTTGAAGTAGCTCGCGATAGACTGCCCCATATCAGCAAAGCTGCTACGTAGCCCTAATGACCCAGCTTCTAGGCCTGCGCCATAAGCAAGAACCGGTACACGCTCACGTGTATGGTCGCTACCTGGCCAAGTTGGGTCACAACCGTGGTCAGCAGTCAGTAGTAAGAAGTCGTCTTCATCAAGCAATGCTAGAATTTCAGGTAGACGTGAGTCGAAGTACTCAAGACTACGTGCGTAACCAGCAACATCACGGCGGTGGCCATAATGAGAATCAAAATCAACGAAGTTTGTGAAAACAATAGTGTTATCACCAGCAAGCTTAACTTGCTCTAAAGTTGCATCAAACAGTGCTTCTAGGCCTGTCGCTTTCACTTTCTTAGTGATACCACAATGGGCGTAAATGTCGGCAATCTTACCCACACTCACCACTTCACCACCGGCGGCTTTTAGCTTATCAAGTACCGTTGGTGCTGGCGGCTCAACCGCATAATCACGACGGTTACCTGTACGCTCAAAACTTCCTGGACCTGTGCCCACAAAAGGACGAGCAATTACACGACCAATATTGTAATCAGCAAGCTCTTCACGAGCAATAATGCAAAGCTCGTATAATTTTTCAAGACCAAAACTTTCTTCATGACAAGCGATCTGGAATACCGAGTCAGCAGAGGTATAGAAAATAGGCTTGCCAGTACGCATATGCTCTTCGCCAAGCTCATCTAAAATCACTGTACCTGAAGAGTGACAGTTGCCTAGAAACTCAGTTAAGCCTGCACGAGCTAAAATTTTATCAGTTAGTGCTTGTGGGAATGAGTTAGTTAGCTCGCTAAAGTAGCCCCATTCGTAAAGAACAGGTACGCCAGCCATTTCCCAATGCCCACTAGGTGTATCTTTGCCAGAGCTTAGTTCATCAGCATGGCCATAAGCACCGATAACTTCGACATCATCACCAAAACCTGCGGGAAACTCACCCGTGCTTTCTTTCGAAGCATGGCCAAGACCTAAACGCGCCAAATTAGGCAGCTTTAATGGGCCTTCACGGCCATCATTTGCTTTCCCCTCAGCACACGCCTTTGCGATATGGCCAAAAGTGTTAGAACCCACATCACCGAAAGCTTCGGCATCGTGCGCTGCGCCAACGCCGAAAGAATCCAGCATCATGATTATAGTACGTTTCATAAACGGTGCTCCGTTACAGATCTGACTCGCGGATATAACGATATATTTCCGGAGTTTTCTCTGGTTTGCTGTCGCCAATATGAATCGCTTTTTTCACTGCAGCTTCCGCTTCAGCAAAGGCGCTTTCAGATTGGGCGTGAATAAATGCAATAGGTTGCTCAGGGTTAATCTCGTCACCTAGTGCGCAAACTTTAGAAAGTCCAACACTGTAATCGAGAGCATCCCCAGGCTTGCGGCGACCACCGCCCAAGGTCACTACTGCAAGTCCAAGTTCACGGGTATCCATTGCCGAAGCAAAACCGGATCTATCCGCGTAAACAGGACGAATAATTTGCGAATCAGGCAGGTACTTGCTGTAGTTCTCAACGAAATCAGCTGGACCACCTAAACCTGAAACCATACGGCCGAATATCTCAGCCGCCTTACCGTTATCAAGTACGGTATTTAACTTAACGCGAGCTTCGCTCTCGTTGCTTGCAAGGCCACCTAATACCAGCATTTCTGCACACAAGCCCATAGTCACTTCGTAAAGGCGTGGGTTGCGATATGCACCAGTCATAAAGTCGACTGCTTCTTTAACTTCTAATGCGTTACCGGCACATGATGCCAATACCTGGTTCATGTCGGTGAGTAATGCTGTTGTCTTAGTGCCTGCACCATTAGCAACGGCAGTAATACTGCGCGCTAACTCTTCTGACGCTTCATAGGTTGGCATAAATGCGCCAGTACCGACTTTAACGTCCATGGCTAATGCATCTAAACCTGCGGCGAGCTTTTTAGAAAGAATGGAAGCTGTGATTAAAGAGATGGACTCAACCGTTGCGGTATTATCGCGAATAGAATAGAAACGTTTATCGGCAGGAACCAGATCGCCAGTTTGACCAATAATGGCCACGCCAGCCTCTTTTACTACCTTGCGAAACAGTGCGCTGTCCGGCTCGGTATTATAACCTGGAATGGCATCAAACTTATCGAGAGTACCACCGGTATGGCCAAGGCCACGACCCGAGATCATGGGTACATAACCACCACACGCAGCCGCCATAGGGCCTAACATCAAACTAATGACATCCCCCACTCCGCCAGTTGAGTGCTTATCGATAATTGGACCATTAAGATCCAGTGATTGCCAGTTGAGAACTGTGCCGGAGTCACGCATCGCCGTAGTTAACGCAATACGTTCATCCATGTTCATGTCATTGAAATAGACCGCCATGCCTAAGGCTGCGATCTGACCTTCTGAAACTGTATTGTTGGTGATCCCTTTAACGAAGAATTGAATTTCTTCAGTCGAAAGAGTCTCAGCATTACGTTTTTTACGAATAATTTCTTGAGCTAAAAACATGTACTACCTCCAAGAGTGTAACTGAATTTCTATTAAATAGTATTTTCAGTTATCAATCCGCTAAAGCGAATCAAAAGTCGTAATATTGTTACATACTAACGAACTTTTGATACACCTAATTAGATTTAGATCACACTTAACAACAAGTTTAATCTTTAAGGTTAGTAACCTTGTGCACCCTGTGGTGCATCGCCTAGCTCAAGTGTATGAAGTAGGTTGGTTAATAGGCTTGAAGCGCCGAAACGGAATGTCGCTGGTGTTGCCCAGTCATCACCTAGAAGACGAGCCGCTACACCTAAAAACTCGGCAGCAGCTTCGGCGTCTTTTACGCCGCCCGCAGGCTTAAAGCCAACTTTAGGGTTCTTTTCACTGATCACAGTCATCATGATCTCTGCCGCTTCTAGCGTTGCGTTAACAGCAACTTTACCCGTAGAGGTCTTGATAAAGTCTGCGCCTGCATCGATAGATAGCTCAGATGCCTTACGGATAAGAGCAGGATCGGCTAATACGCCAGATTCGATGATAACTTTAAGGATTGCATCTTCACCACAAGCTTCTTTACAGGCTTTAACTAGCTCGAAACCGACAGTTTCGTTACCAGCCATTAGGGCGCGGTATGGGAATACTACGTCAACCTCGTCTGCACCGTATGCTACTGCTGCGCGAGTCTCTAATACTGCGATAGCAATGTCGTCGTTACCGTGTGGGAAGTTAGTCACTGTTGCGATCTTGATATCGTCGCCATCAATTTCATTTAAGGTTTTACGTGCAATTGGAATAAAGCGAGGGTAAATACAGATAGCAGCAGTGTCACCAGCTGGCGTCTTAGCCTTATGACAAAGGTCGATCACTTTTTGATCTGTGTCATCGTCATTTAGGGTAGTAAGATCCATTAGACTAATGGCTTGTTGTGCTGCTTTTTTTAAGTCGCTCATAGTAGCTCTCCGAGAAAGATTCAAGTTATTAATTTAAAACAGAAAATTATCGCACGGCGATACCTTGAACTGGCTTATTTTGATTATTATTATGGGCCGGGTCTTCGGGCATGTCCGAATTACATGTTAAGCACTGTTTATTGCTTAACACCAAAATACTATTCAGGTATCCAACATTGTGAGCCATTTGGCCCAACCATCCTGACACTAGTGTCACGACTTGAATCCATGAAGACCGGGAAGGGAAATTGATGCTGCTTATTTCTGCCTTTCCGCGAAAAGTCCGTTTTAGCGCGTAGTAAATCTTATCTAACTAACAATAGACTGCTCATCTTATTTTGTGATGAGTCGTTAATGCTTACATAAACAAACTGAATTTAGACACTCATTCAATGAGCATATTTAATATAGTTGATGCTTAGGTAAAAACTAACCCGTTTACATGACAATATTAGCGTGATGTTAAGTTACTATTTTAACGTTCAAAGCACTGTATTCGAGCTGTAAGATAGAGCCGCGAATATCGCGGCTCTGTCGTCTATTTACAATAGTTTTAAGCGATGCTTAGAACTTGTAAGTAGCAGTAAAGTAATGTGCGAAGCCTGTAGATTCAAGACCTACGATACCGCCATCATCTTTAACTAAATACACATCTTGGTACGCCTTTAGACCGTAACCAAGTGCATAGTTATCTGAATGCCAGTGTAGACCGAAGTATGCAGCGCCACCACTTGAAGTAGTAGGAACATACATATCATCAACTGCGTCAGCACCAAACTGGTAATCAACATAACCTTGGAAAGAAACGAATGAACCGTTATCGAAGTTCATTACTGGCTTGAACCAGTTCATAGAGAACTGGTAACCGTTCCAATCTTTAGCGTTCATGTCGTAAGTAGCATAAAGGTTCATGCCAGTCTTACCTAACCACGGAACCATTACATCGGCACCAAGACCCCAGAAAGACATGTTTACGTCGCCGCCGTGCTCATTACCATCAGCATCTACACCGCTGATAGCGCCACCACCCCAGTTAAATAGAGTTGAGAAGTAAACTTCTTGGATTGGACCAGCAGAAAGATCCCAACCAGTCATCGCATCGATAGAGAAACGAGGAGCGAATTTCATGAACATCTTGCTCTTACCAGCGCCTTTGTCGCCTGAGCTGCTGTTAGCCAAGTTGAACACATCAACATAACCGTATAGGTCAACGATGCCAGCGCGGCCGCCAAATTCCATTTCTAGATAATCATGACCACCATCATCAGCGTCAGAACGTGGAAGTTCGTTTACAGCGTACATTGCGTTGAACTGCATCCAGCTGTAATCGCCAGAACGTAGATCAGAACGGTCAGCAGCGAATGTAGGTGCAGACATTGTTGCTGCAATAGCAGTAGCTGCTAGAGCGAAAGTTTTAACGTTTTTCATCATCAACCCCATTTTATTTATGGTTTGCCGCCCTTCTTTATTGAAGAGTCAGCGTTTCTTTTTTATGGCGTCGCATTCTACTTTATTTATGCCAAACTTCAACATGATTAATGCAAAAATGCGAACACTAAGTTTTAACAATCGAACAACATTGTGATTTCAAGGCTGTAAATGCTGCCTTATCACTCTTATTGTTGTTTTTAAGCCGAAATAATCCCTAACCTTAGTTATTGATCATTTCAACGAACATCTAAATTGGAAAACGATTGACTTACATCTGTGTTAGCTTGACTTGAGCTAAAACAAAGACTGAGCCATATAGGCTCAGTCTAAAAGAGGCTTACAGTGCTAGGAATAGACCAGCAAGTGTTGCACTCATTAAGTTAGCTAGAGAACCAGCGATAACCGCACGGATACCAAGCTTAGCTAGGTCATGGCGACGAGTCGGAGCCATAGAACCTAGACCACCAAGTAGAATCGCGATTGAAGATAGGTTAGCGAAACCACATAGAGCGAAAGAGATAATAGCTTTAGTACGGTCAGACATGGCTACACCAGTCTCTGCAACTACCATACCGCCGTCAGCTAAGTCTTTTAGGTATGGAGCAAAGTTTAGGTAAGCAACGAATTCGTTAATGACAATCTTCTGACCGATGAAAGAACCAGCAACAAGAGCTTCGTTCCAAGGTACACCGATAAGGAATGCTAGAGGCATGAAGATATAACCTAGAATCAATTCTAGTGTTAAGCCTTCCATACCGAACCATCCGCCGATACCACCGATGATGCCGTTAACCATAGCGATCAAACCAACGAAGGCTAGAAGCATTGCACCAACGTTTAGCGCAAGGTGCATACCAGATGAAGCACCTGCAGCCGCAGCGTCAAGAACGTTAGCTGGCTTATCAGGATCTTCTGGTAAGTCGCTCATGTCGTTCTTAGCTTCTTCTGTTTCAGGGTGCATCAGCTTAGCCATTAATAGGCCTGCTGGTGCTGCCATGAATGAAGCGGCAACTAAGTATTCGATAGGTACACCCATCTGCGCGTAACCAGCCATAACTGAACCCGCGATAGATGCAAGACCACCAACCATAACTGCGAATAGCTCAGAGTTAGTCATCGTCGCGATAAACGGACGAACAACTAGTGGCGCTTCTGTTTGACCAACGAAGATGTTAGCTGTAGCTGACATTGACTCAGTACGACTTGTGCCTAATGCTTTTTGTAGCGCACCACCGATAATACGGATGATCCACTGCATGATGCCTAAGTAGTAAAGAACTGCGATTAAAGAAGAGAAGAAAACGATGATTGGCAGTACGTTAATGGCAAAAATAAAGCCAACTTTGAAGTTAGCTAAATCACCGAATAAGAAACCAATACCACTTTGAGCGTATCCAATAACACTAGATACTGCATCCGACATTCCTTGCAGAATGTCTTTACCGACTGGAACATACAAAACAAAACCACCGAATGCGGCTTGAATTGCTAATGCACCAAAAACGGTACGTTTGTTAATTGCTTTTCTATTGTTTGATAACCCGAAAGCTATCGCCAGTAGGGTGACCACCCCTACTAAACTCATTAAAATATCCATTAACCATCACCCTATTGTTAATACTTTTTAATTATGTTGTTAACCAACCTTATTTTACGACCCCGATTATACCCGACCAGGTTGCTAAAAGCGTCGTATTGATCAAATTTTTGAGGTTTTATTTCAATGATTTCGTTGGCATTTCTGGTGCGAGATACATCTGTTTGTACAGAAAAAAATTAAAGGTCAAAGAGTTGCGAGACATTAAAGAACGTCTGTTCTGAAATACGAACGGCTGATTTTTTTTGTAAATTTGCCATTTTTTTGATGATTTCAGGCAGAATTAATGGAGTGTTACGATTATTTTGACTGGATTTGGGAGTCATAGCAGGTGAATCTGTTTCTAAAATGAATGACTCTAATGGCAATTGCGCCACTGTTTGTTGTAACTTCGGTGCATTATCATTAAGTAACAAGCCACCTATGCCTAGCTTGTAACCCAAATTGACATACTGTTGTGCCAATTGCGGCCCACCATAAAAACCATGGATGACACCTTTTCTGTGTGGACTCTCGGTTCTCAGACACTTAATGACCTCTTCATGGGCTTTGACAACATGCATAATTAGAGGCAGATCAAACTCCATCGCTATATGAATGTGCTCCTTGAAAAGGTTCAATTGTGTTGTGAAATTACTTTTATGTAACTTATCTAGACCACACTCTCCGACAGCCACTAGCCGGCAATCCCCCTTACGCAGCTTAAGTATGCCCCTTAAATCACTCATGTTCTCTGTTGATGCGCTTTCGCTATACCAAGGGTGAACGCCTAGTGCATAGTAACAGTCATATTGCTTAGCAACCTGTATTTGCCTCTGCCATTTATCGGCTGAAACACCAGGGATCAACACATTTTCGATGCCGACACTACGCATCTGCAGAAACAAAGCATCCCTGTCATTATCAAACTCAGGAAAATCAATATGAGCATGGCTATCGATAATTGGCTTCATAACGTCCCTTTCACTCTGTTTGAGGCTAGCTATTATGTGATTTGCAGTCAGTCTTTTCCGTTAGTACTTCAATTACAGATTCTCTATCTCTCGATTCAGACTCAAGCTTAACAGCAGGTTTAAGCTCAGAGGCAGACTCAAGCTCAGGAGCTAACTTAAACTTAGGTGCAGGCTTAAGCTCTGGGTCAGTTAAGCGAGGTGCACAGCTACGACGATTCTCAGGTGTTAAACCCATCGAATCACACCATTGAATATATTGATGCCATAAAGTCCTAATCAATTTCATACGCCCTCCAATTAGCTACTTTGAGTTTATCCCAACAGCGAGTCCATACCAATAAAATAGCAAGGGTAGCTAATTCCGTCCTTTAAAAAACAAAACCCCAGGCATAGCCTGGGGTTTTAGTATCGAATAATTAACCGCGTATTAGTTTTCGCGCGTCTTAGCAAATTCAATATCTGGGTAACGTTCCATCGACAGGTTAAGATTAACCATAGTCGGTGCGATATAAGTCAGGTTGTCACCACCATCTAACGCTAAGTTCATGCTGCACTTACGCTTGAACTCATCGAGCTTCTTATGATCGTCACAGTACACCCAACGCGCAGTCGCAACACTGATCGCTTCGTAAATCGCTTCAACTTTATATTCAGTCTTTAGACGACCTACAACAACCTCAAACTGCAGCACACCAACGGCACCCACAATTAAGTCATTACTATCGAGTGGTCTAAACACCTGTACTGCGCCTTCTTCTGAAAGCTGTACCAGACCTTTAAGCAACTGCTTCTGCTTCAACGGATCTTTTAAACGAATACGACGGAACATCTCTGGCGCAAAGTTTGGTACACCAGTAAAGCGAAGCTTCTCGCCTTGGGTAAAGGTATCACCAATACGGATTGTGCCATGGTTATGTAAGCCGATAATATCGCCTGGGTACGCAGCTTCGGCGCGGTTACGATCGCCGGCCATAAAGGTCAACGCGTCACTGACGTTAACATCTTTACCAAGACGTACATGATGCATCTTCATGCCTTGCTCGTAACGGCCTGAACAAATTCGCATAAAGGCAACACGATCTCGATGCTTAGGATCCATATTCGCTTGGATCTTAAATACGAAACCACTGAACTTTTCTTCTTCAGGTTGAACTTCACGAATTTCAGTTTCGCGAGGCTGTGGGACTGGTGCCCACTCAACGATACCGTCAAGAATATGGTCGACGCCAAAGTTACCTAGCGCAGTTCCAAAATAAACAGGAGTTAATTCGCCTTTTAAGAATTGCTGGTGATCGAATTCATGTGACGCGCCAACAACCAATTCCATTTCATCACGGATTTCAGCAGCATAGCTGCCAATCGCCTCATCAAGCTCTGGGTTATCTAGCCCCTTGATGACCCGAGAGTCTTGGATTGTATGCCCCATACCACCTTGATACAGGATCACTTCATCACGTAATAGGTGATAAACACCTTTGAATTCTTTACCCGCACCGATTGGCCAAGTGATAGGTGCGCACTTAATGTTGAGCACTTCTTCAACTTCATCCATCAACTCGATTGGATCGCGAATATCACGGTCAAGCTTGTTCATGAAGGTAACAATTGGAGTATCACGTAAACGAGTGACTTCCATTAGTTTAATAGTACGTTGCTCAACACCTTTCGCTGAGTCGATAACCATTAAGCATGAGTCTACCGCCGTTAATGTACGGTAAGTATCTTCAGAGAAGTCTTCGTGACCAGGCGTATCTAGCAAGTTTACCAGCGCGTCGCTGTATGGAAACTGCATTACAGAGGTCGTAATTGAGATCCCACGATCTTTTTCCATCTCCATCCAGTCAGACTTAGCGTGCTGACCTGACTTTTTGCCTTTTACCGTACCCGCCTTTTGTAACGCGTTTCCGAATAAAAGAACCTTTTCAGTAATGGTGGTTTTACCCGCATCTGGGTGAGAGATGATGGCAAAAGTGCGACGTTTGTCGACCTCAACTTTATAGCCTGACATGTATACCTGTAATTCTGGGAGTTCACAAAGGCCGCAATTATAGCCGCTCACCTATCTTTTAGCTACCACACTAAGCGGCTAAAATGAGCATCACCACCATTTGTAAAATACAGACAATAAAAAAGCCTCCTAAAGGAGGCTTTCAAGGATATAAAAACGCTTTAATTCGTAGCCAATCTTAATGCTTCATTGGTTCTCGCAAGCTCAAGTCTTGCATATCTATGTTCAACGAAGTCATAGATATTAGTCGCCAATGCGAGTCTAAAGTAATTAGCCGCCTGAACGTTATCACCTCGTTTTTGCGCAATTTTAGCCATATAGAAATATGCTTCACAGAGACGCTCGGCATACTCATCAGGGTGTTTTAGCCCTTCTTTAGCGAGGTTAAATACCTCTTCCTTACTCTTCTGGCCTAAGTAGAAATCAACTAACGCTGTCGACCAAGCATTCGCCTGCAAATTCTTGCGGTTTTCCGTCAGCTGTAGCAGCGCGGCTTGCTCATCGACTTCCCGCTCGGCTAAATAGAGCCAAAGAACTCTATAACCATCTGACGGCTCACGGTCATAAAAAGCGGTCATATCTGAAACAGCAAGCTCCATGCGCTCACCATAATAAAGCGAAATTCCGCGGTTCAGATAGGCATAGTCGTATTCAGGGGACAATTCCAATACCGCATCAAATGCTTCATAGGCACTTTCAAACTCACTTTCCTGAGTGTAATAGATCCCGAGAAAATTGTAGGCATCGGCTAAATTAGGCTGCAGCTTTAGCGCCTGATGGAAATCGATTCGACTCAGAATGCGCAAACCAACACGGTCGTAAATCACACCGCGGTCATAATGAAAACGTGCTCGTTGCTCAGGCGTTAACTCGACTGATGCTAGGATTTCATTTAACTTTGCTAAGGTAATTTCTAACTTATAATCAGGCGAAATGGGGGCAACCCTAATCGACGCTTGTTGATCACTATCGGACTGAGTGGACACACATCCTGTCAGCAGCATACTCACACTTGCCATAAGCATAATTACGGCTGTTCGCATCTTTTGATTCATCCATTTAACCTTCTGAGTTCGCCAATAGCACCAATCATAGCAACCCCTAATCACGACTGCTATCAAGGAATTGAAAATAATCCACTTATCGTTGATTAATTCAGCAGCTGACTTTATTGCAGGCATAAAAAAGGAGGCCTATGGCCTCCTTTTAATTCAAAGTGCTAGGGCTTATTCAGCAGCTGGCGCTTCGGCTTTAGGTGCAGCTTCTTTCATAGAAAGACGTACACGGCCTTGACGGTCAACTTCCATCACTTTAACTTTAACTTCTTGACCTACTTCTAAGTAGTCAGACACGTTCGCAACACGCTCTTCAGCGATTTGAGAAATGTGTACTAGACCATCTTTACCAGGAAGAATTGTTACGAATGCACCAAAATCTACGATACGAACAACTTTACCGTTGTATACAGTACCGACTTCAACTTCTGCAGTGATCTCTTCGATACGACGGATAGCTTCTTTAGTCGCTTCGCCATTTGAAGAAGCAATCTTCACTGTACCGTCGTCATCAAGTTCGATAGTCGTACCGGTTTCTTCAGTAAGTGCACGAATTGTTGCACCACCTTTACCAATAACATCACGGATCTTCTCAGGGTTGATCTTGATAGTTGTGATACGTGGAGCATGCTCAGAAATATCACCACGGTGGCCAGAGATAGCCCTATCCATTACGTCTAGGATATGAACACGAGCGCCGTATGCTTGCTTAAGAGCAATCTGCATGATCTCTTTAGTGATACCTTCGATCTTGATATCCATCTGCAGAGCAGTAATACCGTCGCGAGTACCCGCAACTTTAAAGTCCATGTCACCAAGGTGATCTTCATCGCCTAGGATGTCAGAAAGAACAACGAAATCGTCGCCTTCTTTAACTAGACCCATCGCGATACCCGCAACAGAAGTCTTGATTGGTACACCTGCATCCATAAGAGCAAGAGAAGTACCACAAACTGACGCCATAGAGCTTGAACCGTTAGATTCAGTGATTTCAGATACGATACGAACGCTGTATGGGAACTCTTCAGCAGTAGGCATAACCGCGTTAATACCACGCCATGCTAGCTTACCGTGACCAATTTCACGACGCTTAGGAGAACCAACCATGCCTGTTTCACCAACAGAGTATGGAGGGAAGTTGTAGTGAAGCATAAAGCGGTTAGTGTACTCGCCCATGATGCTATCAATCTTCTGTGCATCACGCTCTGTACCAAGAGTACAAGTTACTAGCGCCTGAGTTTCACCACGAGTGAACAGTGAGCTACCGTGAGTACGTGGAAGTACACCAGCCATAACGTTAAGTGCACGAACCATATCTGGCTCACGACCATCGATACGTGGCTGACCAGAGATAATACGGCCACGAACCACTTTCTTCTCTAGGCTACCTAGAAGACCGTCGATTTCACGTGTGTTAGCATCTGGGTTTTCAGCCAATAATGCTTCTTTAGCAGCATTCTTAACTACACCAACTTGAGCGTAACGATCTTGCTTAACTTCAATTTGGTAAGCTTCAGTAAGACCTGCTTCAGCCAAATCTTTGATCTTAGCAACAAGCGTTTCGTCTTGCGCAGGTGCAGACCAATCCCATACAGGCTTGTTAACTTCAGCTTGTAGCTCTTTAATTGCTTGAATAACCACTTGCTGCTGATCGTGACCATAAACAACCGCACCTAACATCACTTCTTCAGGTAGTGCGCTTGCTTCTGATTCAACCATTAGTACTGCACTTTCAGTACCAGCAACAGAAAGCTCTAGCTGGCTATCAACTAGCTGAGAAACTGTTGGGTTAAGGATATATTCACCATTAACATAACCAACACGCGCTGAACCTAGTGGACCATTAAATGGAATACCAGAGATAGAAAGTGCAGCTGAAGTACCGATCATAGAGATAACTTCTGGGCTGATTTCTGGATCAACAGAAACTACTGTAATGATAACCTGAACTTCGTTCTTGAAACCATTCGGGAATAGTGGACGGATTGGACGGTCAATTAGACGAGCTGTAAGCGTTTCGCCTTCAGATGGACGACCTTCACGCTTAAAGAATCCACCAGGGATCTTACCTGCTGCGTATGTTTTTTCCTGGTAATTAACGGTTAGCGGGAAAAAGTCACGGCCTGGCTCTTCAAACTTCTTGCCAACAACAGTAACCAATACTGTTGTATCACCCATACTTGCCAAAACAGCTGCATCTGCTTGACGTGCAATAACCCCAGTCTCTAATGTGACTGTGTGCTGACCATATTGAAAACTCTTTACGATTGGATTCACGTGAACCATTCCTTAATATTTAATTACCTTAATTACGCGCGTAAGTATACTGCAAGTTTATTCAATAGATAAAGAGAATAGATTGATGACAAAGCGGAATCTTTTCCCTAAAGTGGACGCATTAGCCATAAAACACCTAATCCACGCCAATATCTCTAGCAATAAAAAAAAACTAAGCCATTGAAATAAGGGGATAGAGTTAAAGATGGACAGTTTCAAATCACTGACATGGAAGCAGACTATCTTAGTGGTTTCTTCCACACTTTTTTTCGCCGTTGTGATCTTTTTTATTGAGATATCTCTCCTCGTTATCGATGCTCGCCAAGAGCTTTCGGAAAGCCAACAAGAACTCGTCGACTCAGTTGAACAGCCAGCGACCAATGCGATCTGGGCATTAGATGATTTACGTGCTGAACAAACCATTCAAGGGATCTTAAAAGTAGAGCATGTAGGCTCGGCGATATTAAAACTTGAAGATGGTAGCCGTTTCGTATCAGTTAATAATGGTGCCCCATCCGTTAATCCTGAGCTTTTTACCTCAATCAGTGCCAAACTCTTTGGCGACCTAAAACAGATCTCTCGCTCGCTGTACCGCCCTTTTTATACCGATGCTAATGGTAATAAAGAACTTATCGGCAGCCTAACCGTTTTCTATTACACTCAAGAGCTAACCAGCTCTTTATTTTCTAGCCTTAGATTCAGCCTTTGGGCAACTCTTGCGAGAGCCTTCCTGCTAACGCTTGTTCTGTCTATTGTGTTCCATCGTTTTCTTACCCAGCCGATAGCGAAAATAAGCGAAGCTATCGACAGAATCGATCCCGAATCCCCTGCGAATCACTTGCTTCCACCTGACCGTGCTCATAATGATGACGAACTCGGGGCGGTTATCTCCAAGCTCAATCAGATCTTGATTCAATTCGACACGACTCAGACTAAGCTACGCAAGATGGCGACACGGGACCCCCTGACTGAATTGCCTAATCGCACTTTATTGCTTGAAACTATTGCGGTTACCATCCAAAGAGCAAAGACCAAACAGAGACGTTTCAGCTTGCTGTTCATTGACCTAGACCGTTTTAAAAACGTTAACGATTCATTGGGACATGAAGTTGGCGACCAATTTTTAATACGAGTCGCGCGTAACCTAGAGTTAACCGTTGGCCAGATAGGTACGGTCGCAAGGCTTGGAGGCGATGAATTTGTGGTATTAGCGGATGGTTTAGACTCCCCCACAAAAGCGGTCGAGTTGGTCGATAAGTTACTGGTTCAACTGAACACGCCTATGCAACTCAATGAGCATACTGTGCACCCTGCAGCCTCAATCGGTATCGCAATCTATCCCGATGACGGCCTTCGAGCCGAAGACCTTATTCGCCATGCCGATATCGCCATGTACAGCGCAAAAGCCGCTGGCTCAAACCAATGGGCATTCTTTAAACCTCAAATGACCGAACGTGCTTCAGTACGTTTAAGAACTGAGGCTTCGTTACATGATGCGCTTGAGAACAATGAATTCATATTACATTTTCAGCCAAAACTAGATATAGAAACCGGTGCAGTGGTTGGTTGCGAAGCCCTTATCCGCTGGCAAAAGGATGGCCGTTTAATAAGTCCAGCCTCTTTTATTCCTGTGGCGGAAGAAACTGGTATGATTATTCAAATAGGCCAATGGGTTGTCGAGCAAAGTTGCAAAACCATCAAAGACTGGAAAACTCGCTATAACTTTTCGGTGCCAATTGCCATTAATGTCTCATCACAGCAGTTTTTAGATGCCAGCCTAGTCCCCGATATAAAACAGGCGGCACTGCGTTATCAAGTAGCTCCTCAATCACTGGAAATAGAGATCACTGAAACTTCTCTGATGAATGACATAGAGTCCGCAATTATAAAGCTTCAACAGTTAAAGTCCGCAGGTTTTGGCATTGCTGTAGACGATTTTGGTACAGGTTATTCTTCTCTTTCTTACCTACGGCGTCTGCCAATAAGCACCATGAAGATTGATCGTGGTTTTGTATCTGATCTGCCTGAAGAGAGTGCAATCGCATCGACTATTTTAATGCTTGGCAAGCAACTTGATTTAAACATTGTCGCCGAGGGAGTTGAGAATGAGCAGCAGCTTGCTTGGTTACAAAACCAAGGCTGTCAGATAGGACAAGGGTTTTACTTTAGTAAGCCTCTACCAATAGAATCGTTTGAAGCCAAGTACATTGCTCCAAATCGTAACACCATAAAAACCAGCAGCTAGCATTCCTCCCCTACTGTTGAGAGACATTAGCTGAGCTTAGTAACCACCTTACGTGCAGTTAGTAAAACCGTGCGCATATTTATACTGATTGGTATTACTTTTCTTGGCGCACTAAATCAGCCTCGGCATTTAAAAAATGCCTGATTTACAGGCACAAAAAAAGGAGGCATAGCCTCCTTTTAATAGATCAGACGTTAAAATTAACGACGTAGACCTAACTTCTTGATTAGCTCTTGGTAGCGAACGTTTTCAGTACGCTTAAGGTATGCAAGAAGTTTACGACGTGTGCTAACCATACGTAGTAGACCACGACGTGAATGGTGATCGTGGATGTGCTCTTTGAAGTGACCTTGTAGGTGGTTGATCTGCGCAGTTAGCAGAGCAACTTGAACTTCAGAAGAACCAGTATCATTTTCACAACGACCAAATTCAGCTAGGATTTGAGCTTTAGCTTCAACACTTAGTGACATTTCTATCTCCAAAATATTACATTAAAAAATCTTTAGCCGATCACTAACTCAGCCAAAGGGGCGCGCCATTCTACCCATTTACACTTTGGGTAGCAAGACTAATCTAGGAAGAGGTCCACAATTAGTCTTGTGGCTCTCTTAATACGATGAGTCGCTTGGGAGCAAGCAGACCATCATCGTTCATTTGTCCGATACCAACAAACTGACGAGCATCGCCAATCGTGATACGCACTAACTCATCGACAGGCAAATTAGCCACCTGCACAGGGTTACCATTCATCAGGTAAGTAGCAAGTTCATCAGAGACATTTATCTCTTTGAAACCACTTACCGCAGTATCCATAGGTAACAGTAATGGGTCCAATACCTCAGATAGAGTCAAGGACTCGGCATCAGCCTTAGCCACTAACTCTTCAAGTTGTTTCAATGACACCATTTTATCATAGGGGTAGCCAGCAACTTGTGTGCGACGTAGCATGATAACGTGTGCGCCACAGCCTAACATCTCGCCTAAATCATCTGTGATAGTACGGATATAGGTACCTTTAGAACAATGAATGTCTAAGGTTAACTCATCACCTTCAAGGCTAATAAAGTTCAACTCAAACACATTGATAGGGCGTGCCTCACGAGGAACTTCAATTCCCTCACGAGCGTACTTATACAAAGGCTGACCTTGGTACTTTAGTGCTGAATACATTGACGGGACTTGCATCGTCTCACCGCGAAAATATTCCAGCGCAGTATCTAACTGCTCTTGAGTGAAGTTAACTTCTCTCGTTTGAACAATTTCACCATCAGAGTCACTTGTATCAGTACGTTGTCCAAGCTTTGCCGTTACTAAGTAGCGTTTGTCCGCGTCGAGTAAGTGCTGCGAAAACTTAGTCGCCTCACCTAAGCAAATAGGTAACATGCCCGTTGCTAGCGGATCCAGTGCACCGGTATGACCCGCTTTATTTGCATTAAAGAAGCGTTTCACTCTTTGTAATGCAAAGTTAGAGCTCATGCCAGTGTCTTTATCTAACAGTACAATACCGTCGATAAAACGACCGCGAGAACGACGTGCCATTACTTATCGCCCTCTTCCTTAGTGTCGCCTTGTTCAGCGTCGGTTTCTACGCCGTGTTGCTTCTGCTTAGCTTCGTCGTTACTGATCACGCGGCTAACTAAGTTAGACATACGCATACCTTCAACTAACGAGCTATCGTAGATAAAGCGAAGTTCAGGCATAACGCGTAACTTCATACGACCAGCAACTAACGAGCGGATATAACCCGCAGCAGCGTCCAATGCAGCCACTTTTTGTTCGACTAATTTTTCGTCTTCTTCGAAGAAAGTAACATAAACTTTTGCATAGCTTAAATCACGAGAAACATCGACATCATTAACCGTCACAAACCCAATGCGTGGATCTTTCATATCACGTTGTAGCACCTGTGCAAGCTCTTGTTGAAGCTGCTGTGCGATACGGCGTGTACGACTAAATTCTTTTGCCATAATATATTTGCCATTCAATCAAAAAGTAAGGGCGGCTGACGCCGCCCCTATTGGTTATGAGATAGGTTACAGTGTACGTGCTATCTCAACGGTCTCGAAGACTTCAATCTGGTCGCCAACTCTGACGTCATTATAGTTCTTCACGCCGATACCACATTCCATACCGTTACGAACATCACTAACGTCGTCTTTAAAGCGACGTAGAGATTCAAGCTCGCCTTCGTAGATAACAATGTTATCACGAAGAACGCGGATTGGAGCGCTGCGCTTAATTGTACCTTCAGTAACCATACAACCTGCAATTGCGCCGATCTTTGGAGACTTAAATACATCGCGAACTTCAGCAAGACCAATAATTTCTTGCTTAAATTCAGGAGCTAACATACCACTCATTGCGTCACGAACTTCATCAATCAATTGATAGATGATGCTGTAGTAGCGTAGATCTACGCTTTCGCTATCGACTACTTTACGCGCCTGTGCATCAGCACGAACGTTAAAGCCAACCATGATAGCGTTAGAAGCTGCAGCAAGTGTTGCATCTGTTTCAGTTAGGCCACCCACACCGCGAGCGATGATGTTAACTTTAACTTCGTCAGTTGAAAGACTGTTCAATGAATCAGCAATCGCTTCTAGTGAACCTTGAACGTCTGCTTTAAGTACTAAGTTAAGCTCTTGAACTTCACCTTCAACCATATTGGCGAACATGTTTTCAAGCTTAGACTTCTGCTGACGTGCAAGTTTAACATCGCGGAACTTACCTTGACGGTATAGTGCTACTTCACGTGCTTTACGCTCATCACGTACTACAGTCGCTTCATCACCTGCAGATGGCACACCTGATAGACCTAAGATCTCAACAGGGATTGAAGGGCCGGCTTCAGTGATAGCTTTACCATTTTCATCGCGCATGGCACGGACTTTACCGTACTCAAGACCACATAGAACGATATCGCCTTGCTTAAGAGTACCTTCTTGAACAAGTACTGTTGCAACTGGACCACGGCCTTTATCAAGCTTAGATTCAACAACAACACCAGCAGCCATACCTTCACGAACGGCTTGAAGCTCAAGAACTTCAGCTTCTAGAAGAATACCTTCTAGTAGCTCATCGATACCTGTACCGTCTTTAGCTGAAACGTGAACAAACATGTTGTTTCCGCCCCAATCTTCAGACATTACGCCGTGCTGAGAAAGCTCAGACTTAACGCGATCTGGATCAGCTTCTGGCTTATCAATCTTGTTAACCGCAACAATAAGAGGCACACCACCCGCTTTAGCGTGTTGGATAGCTTCGATTGTTTGTGGCATAACACCGTCGTCTGCCGCAACTACTAGAATTACGATATCGGTAGCCTTAGCACCACGAGCACGCATAGCTGTAAATGCAGCGTGACCAGGAGTATCTAAGAAGGTGATCATGCCATTTTCAGTTTCAACATGGTATGCACCGATATGCTGGGTAATACCACCCGCTTCGCCTGAAGCTACTTTCGCGCGGCGAATGTAGTCAAGTAACGATGTCTTACCATGGTCAACGTGGCCCATGATGGTAACAACTGGAGCGCGAGGCTCAACTTTAACGTCACCATTACGGTCAGCAAGTACTTGGTGCTCTAGCTCATTTTCACGAGTTAGAATCACTTTGTGACCCATCTCTTCTGCAACAAGCTGTGCAGTTTCTTGGTCTAGTACTTGGTTAATGGTAACCATAGAGCCCATCTTCATCATCTGTTTGATGATTTCAGTGGCTTTGATAGACATCTTAGAAGCAAGTTCTGCAACAGATACTGTTTCACCGATGCTCACTTCAGCTTTAACTACTGCTGCAGGCTTAGTGAATGCGTGGTCCATTGACTCTGGCGCAACGCTACGAGTATTACGTGAGTTACGTGAGTTACGGTTGTCACGACGGTTGTCTTTACCGCGCTTACCTTTACCACCTGGCTTACCAGCACCAGCGTTAGCGTTTGCGTTGTTACCCGCGTTCGCAGAAGGCTTGCGTGGACGACGGCCGCGCTTTTCAGCGTTAGCATCAGCTGTATCTTCAGCTGCACGAGCTTCAGTTGAAGTTGTCACGTGGTGGTCAACTGATTTCTCAGCTTCTTTACGTGCCTTCTCTTCTTCAGCCCAACGCTTTTCATTTTCTTCAGCTAAACGACGAGCTTCGTCAGCTGCTGCGCTAGCTTCTTCATTTGCCTTAGCTTTTGCTACTGCGTCTTGCGCTGCTAGTAATTTAGCTTCTTCAGCCTTAGCTGCTTTGTCTTCAGCAGTTTCAGCTGCTGGTTTTTCTGTTTGCACTTTTGCTTTCGCCTTAGCTTCCGCTTCTGCTTTAGCCTTCACTTTTGCTTCTGCATCGACTTTCGCCTTAGCTTCTGCTTCTGCTTTTGCTTTTGCTTCAGCTTCAGCAGCCTTAGCTTCTTCTGCCTTTGCCGCTGCTGCTAATTCAGCTTCAGCCGCTTCGTCGCGTTTAACGAAAGTACGCTTTTTACGCACTTCAACTTTAACGTCTTTTGACTGTCCACCGCTACCAGCAACACTGAGTGTTGAAACTGATTTACGTTGTAATGTCATTTTCGTTGGGGCTGCATCGCCACCGTGTTGCTTCTTAAGAAAATCAAGCAACTGCTGTTTTTCAGTTTCAGAAACCGTATCGCTTGCCGACTTCTTAATACCAGCCTGAGAAAACTGCTCAACTAAACGTTCAGTGCTTTTCCCTACTTCTGTGGCTAGTTTATCTACTGTAGTATCCGCCATATATAAAACTCCCCTCTGCTGATCGACTTATGCTTCTTCGCCAAACCAACAGATATTACGGGCAGCCATAATAAGCTCACCTGCTTTTTCTTCTGTCAATTCTTCAATTTCGATCAAATCATCAATGCCTTGTTCGGCTAAATCTTCAAGCGTAATTACGCCTTTGCTTGCCATTACGAATGCCAAGTGTCTATCCAAACCTTCTAACGCAAGAAGATCTTCACTTGGTTCAGCACCATCTAGTGCCTCTTCAGTCGCAAGAGCACGAGTAGAGATCGCCGCTTTTGCGCGCTCTCTTAATGATTCAACGATATCTTCGTCGAATCCATCAATTTCTAGTAATTCTGATGCTGGTACGTAGGCAATCTCTTCTAGAGACGTGAAACCTTCATCAGAAAGTAGTTGTGCAAACTCTTCATCAACGTCGAGCGCTTGAATGAACAAGTTCACTACCTTAGCGCTTTCAGCTTGATGCTTAGCTTTCATGTCAGCTACTGTCATCACGTTTAGCTCCCAACCAGATAGTTGAGTTGCTAGACGAATATTTTGACCGTTACGGCCAATCGCTTGCGCTAAGCTGTCTGCTTCAACGGCGATATCCATTGAGTGGTTGTCTTCATCAACGATGATAGATGCCACATCAGCTGGTGCCATACAGTTAATAACGTATTGCGCTGGGTTATCATCCCAAAGCACGATATCAACACGCTCACCGCCAAGCTCGTTAGAGACAGCTTGAACACGTGCGCCACGCATACCAACACATGCACCGATAGGATCGATGCGACGGTCGTTAGACTTAACCGCAATCTTAGCGCGAGAACCTGGATCACGAGCAGCGCCCATGATTTCGATCATCTCATCTTGAATTTCTGGTACTTCAACACGGAATAGCTCAATAAGCATATCTGGTTTAGTACGAGTCAAGAATAACTGTGCGCCGCGAGCTTCTGGACGTACCGAATAAAGCAATGCACGAACACGGTCGCCTGGACGGAACGATTCACGTGAAATTAAATCTTCTTTGAACAGTACGCCGTCTGCGTTAGTACCAAGATCAACAACAACGCTCTCGCGGTTGCTCTTCTTGACTACGCCAACAATCAACTCACCTTCGCGGTCGCGGAACTGATCTACAATTTGAGCACGCTCAGCTTCACGTACTTTTTGTACGATAACTTGCTTAGCTGTTTGAGTAGTAATACGGTCGAATGCAACCGACTCGATTTCATCTTCGATGTAACCACCCAACTCAATTTCTGGATCGTCATATTTAGCAGCTTCAAGCGTAATTTCACGGAATGGGTTTTCCAATGGTACGCCAGCATCTTCAACTACCATCCAACGACGGAAAGTTTCGTATGCACCAGTCTTACGGTCGATTGCGACACGAACTTCGATGTCACCTTCGTATTTTTTCTTGGTTGCTGTGGCTAGTGCAATTTCCAGCGCTTCAAAAATCTTTTCGCGCGGTACACCTTTCTCATTTGAAACCGCCTCAGCGACTAGCAGAATCTCTTTATTCATTGTCTTGCCTCGTTCACCTTGAATTCATCAAAACTTAGCGATTAAGTTGCCTTTACGGATATTATCCAAAGCAACGATAAGTTCATTCCCATCTACCGACAGATTAAGCATTTGCCCATCTACGCCAGTAACAGTGCCTTTTAAATTACGACTGCCTGCAACAGGCATCGTTAGTTGTACTTTTACAGTCTCACCAATGTAGGCCTGGTACTGCTCAGCAGTAAACAAAGGTCTATCTACACCAGGAGAAGAAACTTCTAATGTGTATTCCGTTGAGATTGGATCTTCAACGTCCATAACAGCACTGACTTGGCGGCTTGCTTCGGCGCAATCTTCAATGAAGATGCCTTTTTCGTTGTCTATATATAGACGCAAGATAGAATGCTTGCCTGCTTGAATATATTCCAGACCCCAAAGCTTGTGGCCTAATGCTTCAACTGGCGCTTTGAGCATCTCTACCAGTTTGCGTTCTAATGTAGCCAAGGTTACCCCCAGAAAAACAAAAAAGGGCCTAATAGCCCCAGTACACGCCACAAAAGTGGCCGTTTTATAAGTTCCAGATAACAAAAAACCCCGTAATGACGAGGTTGATATATCCAGAACCTGTAACAGTATAGAAATAAATTCTTTACTGGGAAGCTGGTTGCGGGGGCCGGATTTGAACCGACGACCTTCGGGTTATGAGCCCGACGAGCTACCAAACTGCTCCACCCCGCGACAACTTGTGCAAGTATATTGAGAATCGTCTCGACTTGCAATAATAAAGCGCATTTAAGCCACTTTATTATCCTCAATTTCGTCGTTAACGAAACCAAAGATTTGGTGCGGATGGGGGGACTTGAACCCCCACGAGCTTTCGCTCACCAGCCCCTCAAGCTGGCGTGTCTACCAATTCCACCACATCCGCATAAAACTTTAATCTTGACTGCTTTTATTATCTGCCATTTAAAGAGGTTAATGACAAATTTTACAGTCGGTATCAACCTTTAAAGATTGATACCATCATAAGCTTACTTATGATTTAGTCAGGGATCTTATCTTCTGACTTTTCTGCTTCTTGCTGAACTTGTTCAACAACTTGAGCAGCATCACTGCCTAAATCGTCCCAAGCACCTTCGGCTTTAGTGTGATTTGCACTTAAGTTACCAATAGTTAAGCTTAAAGCAAAAAACGCTACTGCTAGAATCGCAGTTGAACGAGTCAAAAAGTTACCAGAACCTGATGAACCGAACAGAGTACCAGAAGCACCGGCGCCGAAAGAAGCACCCATGTCAGCACCTTTACCTTGCTGGATTAAGATCAAGCCTACTAGACCAATCGACACCAACAAGTAAACAACCATTAGAACTTCATACATATTATGCGCTCATCGCTATCGTACATAAACTGAGAAATTCGGTAGCATTGAGGCTTACACCGCCAATCAATCCACCGTCTACATCAGGTTGAGCAAACAAGTCTGCTGCATTACTCGGTGTTACGCTACCACCGTACAAAATCCTGATATTTTCTCCGATAAATGGAGATACTTCAGAGAGGCGTTTGCGGATAAACGCATGAACTTCTTGAGCCTGCTCTGGCGTAGCACTCTTACCTGTCCCTACTGCCCATAATGGCTCGTAAGCGATAATAGCGTTGTCAAAAGCCATGGTGCCATTCTTTTCAATGACCACATCTAACTCTTCGGCGATCACTTCAAAAGTGCGTCTCGCTTCACGAGCTGGACCCGACTCACCAACACATAATATTGGGGTCAAACCATGTTTCTGAGCTGCAGCAAATTTCTCTGCCACTATGTTACTCGTCTCTCCGTACATACGGCGACGTTCTGAATGCCCGATAATAACATATCGACATCCTGAATCCTTTAACATCTGACCAGATATTTCACCAGTATAGGCTCCAAAGTCATGTTGACTTAGGTTTTGAGTTCCCATTCTGACTAAGCAACCATTTAAGGTTTCTTTATTTTCATCTAGTAGTTGTCGAACACTCTCTAAGTAAATAGAAGGTGGACACAAAACCACTTCCACTGAATCATCTTGGAGCTTGGTAGCGAACTTATTGAATAGCTCTTGCGCCAACTGCGCACTGCCGTTCATTTTCCAATTACCAGCAACCATGGGACGTCTAAGTGCCATTACAGTCTCCTTTGAAAGCGGCGTGAATAATAGCGAACCACTTGTTAAGTTACAATAGCTAAAAGCGTTATTTTTACGAATTCAGGAGAGAACGCGTATTTTTTATGCGAACAAGATGCTGGCAGTACGATTTATCACAACTTTGCTGGATATTCCACCGACACTGCCACTAACAACTTGTTTAAACCATTAATTACTAAACTAAATTACGTACAGCGTCGGCAATATAGTTTGCATATTCAGTCACGGCTTCTTGCTCATCACCCTCAACCATCACGCGCAGTAGTGGCTCAGTTCCCGATTTACGCAGTAGCACTCGACCCCGAGCACCGAGTTTTTGCTCTACTTCGGCTTGGGCTGCAAGTACAACCTCTGAAGCTAGCGGATCATTGTCCCCTTCAAAGCGAACATTAACTAATACCTGCGGCAACATGGTAATGTTAGCCGTCAGCGCTTCGAGACTGGCATTCTGGCGCTGCATAGCTGCGAGTACCAAGATACCTGCAACGATACCATCGCCAGTCGTACCATGATCTAGATTAAGAATATGGCCTGAGTTTTCCCCCCCAATACGCCAATCATGCTCTTTTAGCAGTTCCATCACATATCGGTCGCCGACTTTAGAGCGAACGAATGGGATCTCAAGTGCTTGCAAAGCTAAATCTAGACCTAGATTTGACATCAAGGTACCCACAACACCGCCACGAAGTACACCACGCTTTTGTGCGTCACAGGCTAAGATGTATAAGATCTCATCACCATCGATAACGCGACCATGACGGTTAACCATCATAATGCGGTCACCATCGCCGTCGAGTGCAATACCTAAATCGGCATTTTCAGCCAATACGGTTTCACAAATCTGTCCCATCGAGGTCGCACCAACCTTATCGTTGATGTTCAAACCATTTGGCTTATCACCAATCGCTATGACCTCTGCGCCAAGCTCTCTAAACACACTTGGTGCTATGTGGTAAGTGGCACCATGTGCACAATCGACCACAATTTTAAGGCCGCTTAGCGTCTGCTCCGCGGGGAAGTGACTCTTACAATATTCAATATAACGGCCAGCAGCGTCATCAATACGATTTACCTTTCCAAGAAGGTGCGATTCGACGCAGGTGAGTGGCTTTTCAAGCTCGGCTTCAATTTCAAGTTCAACCTCGTCATCGAGCTTACTGCCGTCATTAGCAAAGAACTTAATGCCATTATCATAGTAAGGATTATGGGAAGCACTGATCACAATACCCGCTTCAGCGCGGAATGTGCGCGTCAAATAAGCCACCGCTGGTGTAGGCATAGGCCCGATAAGCATCACATCAAGACCCGCAGCAGAAAGACCAGCTTCTAATGCGGACTCAAATAGATAACCAGAGATACGAGTATCTTTACCGATAATAACCTTTTGTGTACCAGAGCGAGACAATACACGTCCCGCAGCCCAACCAAGTTTAAGCGCTAGTTCAGGCGTCATCTTTCCCGCGCCCACCTTGCCTCGAATACCGTCTGTTCCGAAAAATTGTCTTTGCTTCACTTGAACTCCAAACTCAATAATCAGGTAGATCTAAATCCATCGATTCTACCGTAAAAAATACTAACCCTAACTGAACAACTGGCGTGTAAAGCCAAAATATTAAGCCAAAGTTTTAAAATTCTTTGCAGCTTCTATCACTGCTATCATGTCACTGGTCTCTTGTACATCATGCACACGCACTATCTTTGCGCCCGCTTGTATTGCCAGCATATTACCAGCAAGTGTGGCACTTAATCTTTGTGATACCTCACGTCCGAGTAACTGTCCAAACATACTCTTACGCGATAAACCTGCAAGCACGGGTAAATCGAAGCTCGAAAACTCAGCCATCCGATTGAGTAACTCGTAATTGTGGGCTAGCGATTTACCAAAACCAAAACCAGGATCGAGCACTATCTGCTCACGTTTAATTCCCGCGTCAATACAGACTTCGATCCGCTCACAGAAGAACTGACTAATATCACTAATGATATCGTCATACTGTGGCGCATCTTGCATGGTCCTCGGCTGACCTTGCATATGCATTAAACAAACCGGCACATCTAACTTAGCCGCGGTAGATAATGCACCGGGTTCCTGTAACGCTCTAACATCATTAATCAGCTGTGCACCGGCTTCAACTGCCGCCTGCATAACAACCGCTTTACTGGTATCAATTGAGACCCACACATCATGATTACGACTAACATACTCAATTAAAGGGAGCACACGCTTTAGCTCATCTTCAATAGATACGTCCTTAGCACCAGGTCGGGTTGACTCACCACCAATATCGATAATTTTGGCGCCTTGAGCCACCATTAAATCGGCTTGTCTGCAAGCCGCTTGAATCGATGAATATTCGCCACCATCAGAAAATGAATCTGGCGTGACATTGAGGATCCCCATCACAACGGGAGAGCTCAAATCGAGAGATGTGTGACGACTAGTTAAAATAGACAAAATAAAGTTCCGTAAACAAGAAAACCCCTAGAAGGGGTTTTCTTTATCAAACTAAAGATTACTTAGCCGGTGATTCGTCAGCATCGCTAACATCGGGCTTCTCTTCTTCAACTTCCTTGATATCTTCTTTCTTTTCAGAAGAAGTGTCGTTGTTGTCGTTGTCCTTAGACTGCAGATCTTTTTGCCATTCAGCAGGCATACGCACTTCACGACGCGCCATCAAGTCAGCAATTTGCTCTGAATCAATAGTTTCATACTTCATCAAAGCATCTTTCATCGCATGAAGAATATCCATATTTTCAGTTAAGAAAGTATGGGCACGTCCGTAGTTTGCGTCGATAAGCAGCTTAACTTCGGCATCGATAACGCGAGCAGTGTCATCAGACATATGCTGAGATTTACCCATGCTACGACCTAAGAACACTTCATTTTCATCTTCAGCATAAAGCACAGGACCAAGCTTCTCAGAGAAGCCCCATTGAGTCACCATGTTACGTGCGATAGATGTTGCGTACTTAATGTCTTGCGAAGCACCTGTAGAAACTTTCTCGCTACCGTAGATAATATCTTCTGCAATACGTCCACCGTAAGCAACCGAGATCTGACTCTCAAGTTTGCGACGGCTCTGACTAATTGCATCTGCTTCCGGTAGGAAGAAGGTTACACCCAGTGCACGGCCACGTGGAATAATAGTCACCTTATGCACAGGATCATGCTCAGGCACTAAACAACCAACGATAGCATGACCCGCTTCGTGATAGGCGGTCATCTCTTTCTCATCTTCCGACATCACCATGGTGCGACGCTCTGCGCCCATCATGATTTTATCTTTTGCGCTTTCGAACTCTTCCATACCGACTACGCGGCGGCTGTTACGAGCAGCAAACAGTGCAGCTTCGTTAACAAGGTTAGCAAGGTCGGCACCAGAGAAGCCAGGTGTACCACGAGCAATTACGCTTGCTTTAACGCCGTCAGCCAAAGGTACTTTACGCATATGAACTTTAAGGATTTGCTCACGACCACGCACATCTGGTAAGCCTACAACCACTTGACGGTCGAAACGACCTGGACGAAGTAGTGCAGCATCAAGTACGTCAGGACGGTTAGTCGCAGCGATAACAATAATACCTTCGTTACCTTCGAAACCATCCATCTCAACTAGCATCTGGTTAAGTGTTTGCTCACGCTCATCGTGACCACCACCTACACCCGCGCCACGCTGACGACCTACGGCATCGATCTCATCGATAAAGATGATACACGGTGCAGACTTCTTCGCTTGCTCGAACATGTCACGTACACGTGAGGCACCAACACCAACGAACATCTCAACGAAATCAGAACCTGAAATAGTAAAGAAAGGCACCTTAGCTTCACCTGCAATCGCCTTAGCAAGCAAGGTTTTACCTGTACCAGGAGGACCAACTAGCAGCACACCAGTAGGAATACGGCCACCCAATTTCTGGAATCTTGTAGGCTCTTTCAGGTAATCGACTAGCTCTTTTACGTCTTCCTTAGCTTCGTCACAGCCTGCAACGTCACCAAAAGTCGTCTTGATCTGGTCTTCGCTCATCAATTTGGCTTTACTCTTACCAAATGACATTGCGCCTTTACCGCCACCGCCTTGCATCTGGCGCATAAAGAAGATCCACACACCAATAAGCAGTAGCATAGGGAACCAAGAGATAAAGATCTGGGTTAAGAAACCTGACTCCTCCGCCTCTTGTCCTTTCATCATGATGCCCTTGCGGTCAAGATCATTGATTAAATCAAGATCTGGCATAGGCATGATGGTGACAAACTTTTCGCCTGTAGTGGTTGTTCCTTCAATGGTACGTTGATCGCTTTTCACTTCGACAGTATTAATCTGCCCTGAGCGAACATCGTCTAAAAAGGTTGAATAATCCATCTTCTGCTTGGTAGAAGAAGAGGGGGAATAGCCCTGAAAAACTGACATCAGCACAACTGCGATGACAACCCAGAGAATTAAATTTTTTGCCATGTCACTCAAATTACTCGACCTCTTTTAAAGTCTTCCGAAAACTAATGTTAGAGTACTTACGATAGATTACTATAACTTGTAGCCCGTCGCCACAAGATAGACTTCACGCGATCGCGGCCGTGAAGAATCGGGCTTACGTGTTTTAACGGTTTTGAACGCCTCTTTAACCGCTTTCATGTATTCATCAAAGCCCTCCCCCTGAAAGACTTTAACCGCAAAACTGCCATTAGGTGCCAAAACTTGATGACACATATCTAAGGCTAGTTCTACTAAATACATGGCTCGAGGCTGATCAACACCACCTGTTCCACTCATATTAGGTGCCATATCTGACAGCACCACATCGACCTTGGCATCACCCACTCGGGTTAACAATGCGTCCAGTACTTTCTCTTCGCGGAAATCGCCCTGTAGGAAATCAACACCAACAATCGGGTCCATAGGTAAAATATCACAAGCGATAACTTTACCCTTGTCTCCTGCCAACTTAACGGCAATTTGAGACCAGCCACCCGGCGCGGCACCTAAATCGACAACAGTCATTCCCGGACGAATGAGTTTATCTTTTTCTTGGATCTCTTCAATCTTAAAGGCCGCACGCGACCTTAAACCGCGCTTTTGCGACAGTTTGACATAGTGATCGTCGAAATGTTCCTGCATCCAGCGAGAAGAACTGGCCGTTCGTTTTTTTCCTGACATTTAAAATCCGCAACAAAATTGAGAGTTACACAAAGCCTATATAAGGGTAGAATAGCGGGTTTTCAACAGTAACTCAGCATAAAGTTGGTATAAATGAACTTAACAACCAAACAAAAACAGCACTTAAAAGGCTTAGCGCACAGTCTCAAGCCTGTAGTGATGCTTGGTGGCAACGGCTTGACTGAGGGAGTGCTGGCTGAAATTGATAATGCACTTTCACATCATGAATTGATTAAAGTGAAAGTAGCCTCTGGTGACAGAGAGCTTAAAAACGCTATCGTAGATGCCATTGTACGTGAAACTAAAGCTGAAAAAGTACAGCTTATCGGTCACGTTTTAGTACTGTTCCGTCAGTCTGAAGAAATGAAAATTGCTGTGCCTAAGGCAAAGTAATTAACAAAGATCTCTTCATTCACATGAAAGATGCCTTTGTAAGATAAATAAAAAGAGCCGCTGTTTATACAGCGGCTCTTTTTTTGTCTGCTTTATGGAGCGTCGCTAATCGGTTCAACCTTGTAATGCTCCGCACTCACTTTTAAGTACTCGGGTAAACAGGTTCCTACCGACACTGACGAGATAGTACCGATT
This sequence comes from Shewanella pealeana ATCC 700345, assembly GCF_000018285.1. Classification (NCBI taxonomy): domain Bacteria; kingdom Pseudomonadati; phylum Pseudomonadota; class Gammaproteobacteria; order Alteromonadales; family Shewanellaceae; genus Shewanella; species Shewanella pealeana. Next base: position 3,765,249 of record NC_009901.1, read on the forward strand.
AATATTCCTAAGAACATGGCAATCGAAAATCCTTGCAGCGGTGCCCCCCCCATAATCCACAGTGCAGCTACTGTGAACAAGGTTGTACCACTGGTAACCATAGTTCGCGAAAAGGTGGCTTGTACTGCACTACTGCAAATTTCATCTATCGCCGCCTTAGGCTTAGCAATAAGCACTTCCCTAACCCTGTCGGCAATTACGATAGAATCATTTAAGGAGTAACCTAAGATGGCCAATACAGCGGCGAGAATCGTTAAGTTAAATTCCATTTGAGTCAGCGAGAAAAATGCCAGTACAAAGATGACATCATGAAACAAGGCCAGCAGTGCACCGCTAGCGAGTCGCCACTCAAAACGAAAACTTAGGTAGCCTAGGATACATAGCATAGCGGCTAATAGCGCCAAACCTCCTTGCTCAGCTAACTCTTGGCCTATCTGTGGCCCGACAATACTCGAGTTAAGAACTTCGACTTGATTTGTTAATGGTGCAAGTACTGTACGTATATCTGCTCCTGATACATCATCGACCTTTGCGTAACGCAGCACCCATCGGCCCGGCTCACCCGCAGAGATTACACTCACCTCTTGCTGTGAATCTTTACCTAATAACTCACTTATTTGAGCGGCTTTAATATTCGGATCGAGTTTAACTTCAGTTACCACACCGCCGGTAAAGTCCAGTCCTAAATTAAAACCATTAGTCAAGATGATGCCAATTGAAGCAAGCATGATCAGTAGCGAGAACACACTCGATAGGTAACGTGCTTTGGTTAACTTGCTTAAGTTACTCATATTAATAAATTCCATATTACACCTTCACGTTACGACTAAAATCACGACCATATGCCCAGTTAACAAGCGCACGAGACGCAAATATTCCGGTAAACATACTGGTTAAAAGACCTAAACCTAGGGTTAGGGCAAAGCCCTGAATAGGGCCATTACCTATGGCGTAAAGCACCACGGCAGTGATCATTGTGGTGAAGTTAGCGTCAACAATGGTTGAAAATGCACTATCAAAGCCTCTGTCTATCGCGTGGGCAAAGCTACGCCCTTCTTTTAACTTATCTTTAATTCGCTCAAAAATAAGTACATTGGTATCAACAGCCATGCCGACGGTTAACACTAGGCCAGCAATACCCGGCAATGTTAAAACCGCGCCAGGGATCAGTGCCATAAGACCAAAAATAAGGATCATGTTGGCGACTAGCGCTACGTTCGCTATCCAGCCTAAACGGCGATACCAAAGCCCCATAAACAGCAAGGTGACTCCCATGCCTAAAGCAAGTGCGGAGAAACCATTGGTAATGTTTTCTTCACCAAGACTTGGGCCGATGGTTCGCTCCTCAACAATGGTCACAGGGGCTGTCATTGAGCCTGCTCTGAGTAAAAGCGCTAGCTGCTGAGCCTCGGCGTAATCCCCAGCGCCAGTAATACTAAAGCGATCGCCCAATTGCGCTTGAATGGTCGCGACACTTATGACTTCAGTTGTTTGCCTAATTTGACCATTGTCATCACGGCTATATTCACTGTAAGAAGTCGCCATCGGCTTACCGATATTGTCCCGAGAAAAGTCAGACATCATACTTCCACCTTCCCTGTCTAAATGGATCACCACTTCAGGTAAGCCCATCTCGCCAAGGGATGCCCTAGCATCGACGATATGCTCGCCGCCTAAAACCGCTCGTCTTGCCACATAAACTGGCTTACCTTGCTCATCTTTAAGTGTCTTTGCGTTGACAGAACCCGGCTGCTTCACCTGATAAAAAGCAAGGCTTGCAGTGGCGCCAATCACAGACTTGGCCGCGGCGGGATCTTGTACTCCAGGCAGTTCGATACGGATGCGGTGTTCACCTTGACGCTGCACGACTGCTTCAGTGATCCCTAACTGCTCAATACGGCTGCGCATGATCTGCAAGTTTTGTTTAACGGTGAGATCGCGGATAGTAATCTTCTCGGCTTCAGTCATACCAACACTCAAAGACTGCTCACCTGAGTTTGAAACTTGCCAATTAGGGTATTGTTTATTGATAAACTGCCTGACAGCCCCTCTTTGCTCGAGTTCTTGAGCCGAAATTTGCACATTGCCATCGACTTGCTGCTGAACGGTCACACCATATAAAGCCTCTTGACGTACAAACTGCCTAACCGATTCAATAAAGGTGTTGTATTGCAGCTTATAGACAGGCTCAATCTCCACATCAAGCAAGAACTGCACTCCCCCGCGCAGATCGAGCCCTAGCTTAATTGGCGAGAAGCCCAGGGATAATAACCAGTTTGGCGCTGCCGGCGCTAAGGTCAAAGTTATCTCTGTCGGGTCTTTGACCTGGTTGCTAAGGAATGATTTAAGCTGACTCTGTTGCGAGTTATCATCTATTACAATCAGCGTCTGCCCAGAAGTTTGATCGATACGCTTAACTTTGACCCCTTGGGCAATCAGTAATTGGTGAAGCTCTAACGCATTGACCTTTAAACCGGCTTCTTTACTGATCTGAACCGCTGCATCCTCACCAAAAAAGGTCGGAAGCGCGCTGAACAACATGATGATGATAGTGACCACTAACAATACATATTTCCATGCTGAGTAGTGGTTCAAAATAGTGGTATTTTTCTGTTCTCTCATAATTTTTTTGCTCTTTAAATTGCCTAAAACGCGATGAAGACTTGCTGTTTCCCGCTTCAACCAGTAATGGTGGGCAGGAGCAGAGCAACCTCGCGGTAATCGCTATCGAGAACAGTAACAATTATAGAGCCATGTAGATTAGAGGCTTAAACTGTATAGCGGTCCATTACTTGCCCCACAATACATAAAGCTGAGTATTGAGGATATTTAAGAAGGTAAACACACGACCAAGCGTGCAGCTTAAGCTTCTATACAGGTAAAGGAGATTCTCGATAGGTAAGCCAAAACAGGCTTATGTAACTTAGGCTAATGAGCGAGCTTGAGAGAAACGATAGAGCAGATTGGACTCTTTCCATGCGGAGAGTCGATGGGAGGCGCTTTTGATATGCAGCAACCAATCAAGGGCTGGCGCAAAATCTATGCGATAGCCAACGGTTAGAGATGGAACCGCTGGTGAGACAAATTCAAATGCGAGTAGATAATCAGGACGTGTTTGTTGTAGGTCGTGCTGAGAGAAACTCACAAAACGTTGAGATACAAGAGGAGCATACTCAGAGTCATTACTTTGCTTCTTCTGGGCATGATTATCTTTTAGCGTGACCGGATTTCCACCAGAAGTACTTAGACTTGGCAATATGTCCGCCACAGCTAAACCAAGGCTTTGTTGCTGGTCATTAACGTGCTCAGCTTCCCATGCATCGACATGAGTTTGGTTTTGCTCAGACGCATTTGCACACATAGGCGTGAGAAATAACCCCCCTATGAATAACAAAATGAATCCAAATCGTACCAATAACTGCACTTAACTTCCTAATATATGTCTCGTTTATGAATTACATACTAAACACTGTATGACGCAGATACAAACCTTTTAATATTTTAACTCTAAAGCAAACGAATTCCACAAATAACAAAGCCGCAAAAAAGCGGCTTTATTCATTTATCTGACCTTAAGGTTAGATATATTCAACTTTGATAATTTCAAAATCATTGGTGCCGCCTGGCGTCACAATCGAGATCTCATCATCTAGACTCTTACCAATAAGCCCACGTGCAATTGGTGAGCTAACTGATAGAAGATTTTCTCTAATGTTAGCTTCATCTTCACCCACGATGCGGTAAGTCACTTCTTCATCTGTATCAACATTTACAATCGTTACAGTAGAACCGAAGATTACGCGGCCATTGTTAGCCATAGTCGTGACATCGATGATCTGTGCGTGAGAAAGCTTACCTTCAATATCTCTTACGCGCGCTTCGCATAAACCTTGCTCTTCACGGGCAGCGTGATATTCAGCATTTTCTTTCAAGTCGCCTAATTCGCGTGCTTCGCCAATTGCTTCTGCAATTTTTGGACGACGCTCAAATTTAAGGTGATCTAATTCTTTGCGCAGCTGTGCAGCACCGACAATGGTCATTGGAACCGTACTCATAAGCTTCTTTCGTCTCCTTTAAAACAAAAGCAGGCCTTACCAACATTGGTCGTTAGTAAGGAAAAATCTGGTGGAATTGCGTTATTGTAAACGCTGAGGGCAACCGATGCACCCAAATCTGTACTTGTACGCGATCTCAATAACAGTTGACCTAAATTTACAGCAGATAAATCTAATCAAACCATGCTGAGGGTTAAAAAACACTCGCTTCAATGTAAGACAGTAGAGCTTACTCAACCTTCAGCCTAGTTGCTAGAGATGCTGCAACTATTTTTATTGAATGCCAGCTCTATCGAGGCAATTAACGCCATACAATAAAAAAGGCCGCTTAAAGCGGCCTTTTATTTTAAGCTTCGCTTACTTAGTAATACGCTTATGCAGCTCTTGTACTGACGTCACGTTCGAGCGGTCATCCGCCGAGTGAGCCATACAAGTTGCAAAGGCAGCATTCAAAGTCGTTGTGTAGTTCACCTTGTAACGCAGTGCACCACGACGTAGCTGACGTGAATCTTCAATCGCCTTACGACCTTCTGTCGTGTTAACGATATAGGTGTACTCACCGTTCTTGATACGGTCAAGAATATGAGGACGACCTTCGTGTACCTTGTTCACTAGACGTGGGTTAATACCCGCTTCGCCTAAGATAACCGCAGTACCGTGTGTTGCGTCAATCTGATAACCCAATGCAATTAATTGCGCGGCTAAATCGGCAACACGAGCCTTATCGCTGTTACGAACAGACAAGAGTGCACGGCCAGACTTAGGCACTTCAGATGTCGCACCTAACTGCGCTTTAGCATAGGCTTCAGCAAACGTATCACCCACACCCATAACCTCACCCGTTGATCGCATCTCAGGGCCAAGCAATGGGTCAACACCTGGGAACTTGTTAAACGGCAATACCACTTCTTTTACAGAGTAGAATGGCGGAATAACTTCTTCGGTGAAGTTCTGTGATTTAAGGCTTTGACCCGCCATCACACGCGCGGCAATCTTAGCTAATGGAACGCCAGTCGCCTTCGATACAAATGGTACGGTACGCGCTGCACGTGGGTTAACTTCGATCATGTAGATCTCGTTATCCTTCACTGCAAACTGTACGTTCATCAGACCAATTACGCCTAGCTCCATTGCAAGCTTACCCACCTGCTCACGCATGCGGTCTTGAATGTCTTGGCTTAGGCTATATGGAGGCAATGAACAACCAGAGTCACCAGAGTGAACACCCGCTTGCTCGATATGTTCCATGATTGAGCCAATCACAACCGTTTCGCCATCACATACTGCGTCGATGTCGATTTCGATTGCGTTGTCTAGGAAACGGTCAAGTAGCACTGGAGACGCGTTAGAAACACTTACCGCTTCATTAAAGTAGCGACGTAAATCTTGCTCGTCATAAACGATTTCCATTGCACGGCCACCTAAAACATAAGATGGACGAACCACTAACGGATAACCAATACGCTCAGCTGAGATCACTGCGCCTTCTACGGTTGTTACCGTATCATTTTCTGGCTGCATCATGCCTAAACGCTGAATTGCTTGCTGGAAACGCTCACGGTCTTCAGCACGGTCAATTGCATCAGGGCTAGTACCAATAATTGGTACGCCAGCGGCTTCAAGGTCGCGTGCTAGTTTAAGCGGTGTTTGACCACCGTACTGCACGATAACGCCTTTTGGCTTTTCGATACGTACGATTTCAAGCACATCTTCAAAAGTTACTGACTCGAAGTACAGACGATCTGATGTGTCGTAGTCGGTAGAAACGGTTTCAGGGTTACAGTTAACCATGATGGTCTCGTACCCGTCTTCACGTAGCGCCAATGCTGCATGTACACAACAGTAATCAAACTCAATACCTTGGCCAATACGGTTTGGACCACCACCTAAAATCATGATCTTGTCACGATTTGATGGATTCGCTTCACACTCATCTTCATAAGTTGAGTACATGTAAGCCGTATCTGTTGAGAATTCAGCCGCGCAGGTATCAACACGCTTATACACTGGGTGAATTTCAAAACGAGTACGCAGCTTACGCACTTCAGTCTCGCTCACACCAGCTAGTGCAGCTAAACGAGAATCGGCAAAACCTTTGCGCTTAAGCTTGCGTAGAACGTCTTCACTTAATCCAGCAAGACCGATTTCAGCGACTTGCGCTTCAGACTTAAGCAAGTCTTCAAGCTGCACAAGGAACCAAGGGTCAATATTAGTTAAGCCAAAGATATCATCAACCGACAGACCCGCACGGAATGCATCAGCAATATACCAAATACGTTCTGCGCCCGGCTCTTTAAGCTCGTGACGAATACGTGATAATGCTTCTGGTTCTGCCAAGTCGATTTCTGGGCATAAACCATTTTTACCCACTTCAAGTCCACGAAGGGCTTTTTGTAGTGACTCTTGGAATGTACGGCCAATCGCCATCACTTCACCCACAGACTTCATCTGTGTAGTTAGACGGTCATTAGCACCAGCAAACTTTTCAAAGTTAAAACGCGGGATTTTAGTTACAACGTAATCGATTGCAGGCTCAAATGATGCTGGAGTTGCACCGCCGGTAATGTCGTTGCTAAGCTCATCGAGAGTGAAGCCAACCGCTAGCTTGGCTGCAATCTTTGCAATCGGGAAACCGGTTGCTTTCGATGCTAGTGCAGAAGAACGTGATACACGAGGGTTCATCTCGATGATAACCATACGGCCATCAACAGGATTAATACCAAACTGTACGTTTGAACCGCCAGTTTCAACACCAATCTCACGCAATACTGCAAGTGATGCATTACGCATCAATTGGTATTCTTTGTCAGTTAGGGTTTGTGCTGGTGCAACCGTAATTGAGTCACCAGTGTGAACGCCCATTGGGTCAAAGTTTTCGATTGCACAGACGATAATACAGTTATCGTTGCGGTCACGTACCACTTCCATCTCGTACTCTTTCCAACCAATCAAAGATTCGTCGATAAGCAGTTCGCTAGTGGGTGATAGCTCAAGACCTTGAGAACAGATATCCTCAAACTCTTCTTTGTTATAAGCGATACCACCGCCGCTGCCACCCATAGTGAATGACGGACGGATAATACACGGGTAGCCAACTTCTGCTTGAACAGCGCGGGCTTCATCCATGTTGTGCGCGATACCAGCACGAGGACACTCAAGGCCAATCGACTTCATTGCCTTATCGAAACGGCTACGGTCCTCAGCTTTGTCGATTGCATCGGCTGTTGCGCCAATCATTTCAACATTGAATTCTTTTAGTACACCACGGCTTTCAAGCTCAAGCGCACAGTTAAGTGCTGTTTGGCCGCCCATGGTTGGCAAAATCGCATCAGGACGCTCTTTGGCAATAATGTTACGTACTACTTCCCAGTGAATAGGTTCGATGTAAGTCGCATCGGCCATCTCTGGGTCAGTCATAATGGTTGCAGGGTTTGAGTTAACAAGAATAACTCGGTAGCCTTCTTCGCGTAGGGCTTTACAGGCTTGGGCGCCTGAGTAGTCAAACTCACAGGCTTGACCAATTACAATCGGTCCAGCACCTAGGATAAGAATACTCTTTATATCTGTACGTTTTGGCATTGCTTAAATCTTCTCCAGGATGAGGTTACTACTTGGCGTTTTTGCGGTACAAGTCAATCAAATCAATGAAATGATCAAACAGTGGCGCCGCATCATTTGGTCCTGGACTTGCTTCAGGGTGTCCTTGGAAACTAAATGCTGGCTTATCTGTAAGATGAATACCTTGCAAAGAGCCATCAAACAGAGACTTGTGAGTCACTTTAATGTTGGCTGGCAGCGTTGATTCATCAGCAGCAAAACCATGGTTTTGGCTGGTGATCATCACATTACCTTGCTCAATATTGCTTACAGGGTGGTTAGCACCGTGATGACCAAACTTCATTTTCAGTGTTTTAGCACCTGAAGCTAACGCTAATAACTGGTGACCCAAGCAGATACCGAAAACAGGAATGTCTGTTTTTAAGATTTCTTGGATTGCAGCAATAGCGTAATCACATGGCTCTGGGTCGCCAGGACCGTTCGACAGGAATACCCCATCAGGATTCATTGCAAGCACTTCGGCTGCAGGAGTTTGTGCAGGCACAACCGTCACATCACAACCGCGGTCAACCAACATACGTAAGATGTTGCGCTTAACACCATAGTCGTAGGCAACCACTTTATACTTAAGCTCAGCTTCTGGCGTGTCAGACGGCAAACCGCCAACTAAACGCCAGCTACCGCTGCGCCATGAGTACGTTTCGTTTGTAGTGACTTCTTTGGCTAAATCCATGCCTTTAAGACCAGGGAAGGCTTTAGCTGCAGCTAAAGCTTTAGCTTCATCTAAATCACCAACCATGATACAACCGGCTTGGGCGCCTTTCTCGCGTAGGATACGAGTTAATTTACGAGTATCGATATCAGCAATACCAACAACGTTGTTAGCGACCAAATAATCGCTTAAAGATTGCTGATTACGAAAATTACTTGCGATTAACGGCAAGTCTCGAATGATAAGGCCACATGCATGAACAGAATCAGATTCTGTGTCTTCATCATTGGTACCAGTATTACCAATATGTGGATAAGTGAGGGTTACAATTTGACGTGAATATGATGGATCAGTCAAAATTTCTTGGTAACCGGTCATTGAAGTGTTAAAAACGACTTCACCAACAGACATCCCTTCAGCACCAATTGCAGTGCCAGAAAAAATGGTTCCATCTTCAAGTACGAGTAAGGCAGACTTTGTCAACGCGACCTCCGAAAAAGAGCCAAATCATTGAAATTAATTGTTTTTTATATGTTTTTAAAATACCAACTTTCGCTAAAATGCAAAATTTTGACAAATTCCGCCGAGTTTATATGTAAAACATCAACTCGTCTATAGTTCATTCTAGTATTTTGTCAAAAAAATTTTCAAGCAAAAAAAACCGCTAATAGCGGTTTTAAATAGTTATACCTTTCAAGCCTAAGACTTGTTGCATATCGTAAAGCCCTGCATCTTGTTCAACCAACCAAGTTGCCGCACGCATTGCGCCATTGGCAAAGGTCATTCGGCTCGATGCCTTATGGGTGATCTCTAAACGCTCACCAATATCAGCAAATAGCGCTGTGTGTTCACCTACGATATCGCCAGCACGCACAGTCGCGAAACCTATGGTTCCTCTGTCACGTTCACCGGTAATTCCTTCACGGCCATAAACCGCACATTTCTCAAGATCACGTCCCAAGGTTTCGGCAATGACTTCGCCCATCTTTAGTGCCGTGCCTGACGGTGCATCTTTTTTATAGCGGTGATGACCTTCTATGATCTCGATATCGCAGTAATCACCCATCACCTCTGCAGCCACTTCGAGTAGTTTCCACATAAGATTGACGCCAACAGCCATATTAGGGGCCATTACAATAGGTATTTGATCGCCATAGGCTGAAATTTGCTCTTTCTGAGCATGATTGAACCCGGTAGTACCGATAACGATTGCTTTGCCATTTCTTGCACACCAATCGGTATGAACTACAGAAGCTTCTGGCGAGGTAAAGTCGATAAGCACATCAAAATCATCTACCGCTTTGTCGAGTGAGTCAGTGATAGCAACATTCATTGCACCAACACCTGCAAGTTCGCCCGCATCGACGCCCATAAGGGTCGATCCAGCACGCTCAATCGCTGCGCCTAACAAAATAAGCTCATTTTGCTTAGCCGCTTCAATAAGAGTACGTCCCATACGGCCACTGCCGCCGGTGATTGCCACTCTTACTTGTTCAGTCATCTCAGTCTCTCCCTGCAAATGTCAAAAAAAAGCCTAAGTATTAACTTAGGCTTATTGTCTAACTTAGATAATATCTAATAATTCAACTTCGAATACCAAAGTTGAATATGGTGGGATCGCAGCGCCTGCGCCGCGCTCACCGTATGCTAGGTGCTGTGGTACAAACAGTCTCCACTTAGAACCTGTAGGCATAAGCTGTAGTGCTTCAGTCCAGCCAGCGATAACGCCAGAAACTGGGAATTCAGCTGGCTCGCCACGAGCTACTGAGCTATCAAATACATCACCAGAGATGAAAGTACCGTGATAGTGAGTACGTACTGTAGAGTCGTAACCTGGCTTGTCACCATTACCTTCGGTAATGATTTCGTATTGTAGACCTGAGTCCAAAGTTACAACGCCTTCGCGAGCACCGTTATCAGCAAGGAATTTTTCACCTACTTCTGATGCAGCCGCTGCAGCAGCTTCTTGAACTTTCTGGATACGCTGGCTGATTTCAGTGAATGCAATTTGCATATCTTGCATAGATACAACACTTTCTTTACCTTCGAAAGCGTCAGATAGACCCAATTGAACAGCAGAAATATCGATACCTTCAAACGAGTTAGCGGCTAGTTGCTCACCTAGTTGACGACCAACACCGTAGCTTGCTTGACCTTCAATTGTACTGAACTTATCAGACATAATGATTGTACTCTCAATGATTCAATGAATTTTCGCGCCGAACTTTATCATAATTTCTGTGATATTGCCCTAAAAACTGCAGCTATTTTGGTCTTTGGCAAGTATTTTTCACGCTGGATTTATTGGCTTGATATAAAGGCTGCGCTTTTGCCTGCATTTGCTGCAATTGTGCAATGCGTTGGTCATGTGATGGGTGAGTCGATAGCAACTCTGGCCCCTGTTCACCACCGACCTTTGACATATTTTTCCAAAGCTCAACGCTCGCGGCTGGATCAAAGCCAGCTTTTGCCATCAGCTCAACGCCTATCACATCGGCCTCTGACTCTTGGCTGCGGCCATAAGGTAAGATGTAGCCCACCTGCACACCTAAACCGAGTGCAGCCATATAAAGTTCTTTATCGGCAATGCCACCTGCGCCTAAGGCTAGGTCAGCAAGCTGCATGCCTGCGCCAGTCATCTGTGCACGCGACACCTGCTCATTGCTGTGGTTGGCGAGTACATGCGCCACTTCATGACCGATAACGGTGGCTAGTTGGTCGGAATTAACGGCCACATTCAGCAATCCAGTGTATACACCTATGTGCCCTCCAGGCAGTGCAAAGGCGTTTACTTGCTCAGAGTCAAACACCACCACTTCCCAAGGTAAGCTTTGATCCGGCAAGGCTTGAGTAATCCTATTGGCAACACAGCTAACATATGCGTTAAGCGCCCTATCTTGGCTAGCTTTCTCTTGCTGCTTTATTTGTGCAAAAGAGGTATCACCGAGCTGTGTCATCTCTTGCTGCGAAAACAGCAAGGTTTGCCCGCGGCCAGTAGGCGATTGCGTGGTTGCGCAGCCCGTTAAAAACAACGCGGCGCTCAGCAGTAATAGTATTCCTTTCATATATTGCTAACCTCTATTTCCTTTTTACTAGTCTTTTTACTCTCTACTTGCTTGTCTAGTTTCAGATAATAAAAAGCCCCGCGATTGCGAGGCTTAAAAGTATATAACGATTTGAGCCGTTATTAGCTATTCAGATCTTGAAAAAACTTCTTCACGCCATCGAAGAAACCTTCAGCCTTAGGGCTGTGCTTCTTTGACTGACCGGTTAAGGTGTCTTCAAATTCACGAAGTAACTCTTTTTGACGTTCGTTAAGGTTGACAGGCGTTTCCATCACAACCTTACATAACAAGTCACCTACAGCATGGCTGCGAACAGACTTAACGCCTTTACCTCGCATACGGAACATACGGCCGGTTTGCGTTTCTGCAGGGATCTTAAGATTAACTTTGCCATCGAGTGTTGGCACTTCAATCTCGCCGCCTAGGGCAGCCTTGCTGAATGAGATAGGCACTTCACAGTAAAGGTTATTACCATCACGCTGGAAGATTGCATGCTCGCGTACGCTAACTTGTACGTATAAGTCACCTGGAGGTGCGCCGTACTCGCCCGCTTCACCTTCGCCAGAAAGACGAATGCGATCGCCAGTATCAACACCCGCAGGGATCTTAACTGAAAGCGTCTTACTCTTCTCTACGCGGCCTTCACCATGACACTTGTTACAAGGATCTTTAATGATCTTGCCACGGCCATGACAGGTAGGACACGCCTGCTGTACAGCAAAGAAACCTTGACGCATCTGTACTTGACCTTGGCCATGACAGGTACCACAAGTGGTTGGAGATGAACCTTTCTTCGCACCGCTACCGTCACAAGAGTCACAGGCTGCTAGCGTTGGAATACGTAGCTCTTTAGTTAAACCACGAACCGCTTCTTCAAGAGACAATTCAAGGTTGTAACGTAAGTCACTACCACGGGCTGCTTGGCGTTGACCACCGCGGCGTCCGCCACCAAAGATATCACCAAAAACATCACCGAAAACGTCGCCGAAATCAGCGCTGCCACCGTAGCCGCCACCGCCGCGATTAGGATCGACGCCAGCGTGACCAAACTGATCATAAGCCGCTTTCTTATCGCTATCGGTTAGGATTTCGTAAGCTTCTTTAACTTCTTTAAAGTTAGCTTCAGCTTCCTTGTCACCCGGATTACGGTCTGGGTGAAATTTCATTGCTAAACGCTTATAAGCTTTCTTAATTTCGCGTTCGCTAGTGTCTCGTCCGACACCTAATACTTCGTAATAATCGCGCTTTGACATAGTGTTTAATTTCTTTAGCTAAAGTTGCACAAACGGGCGTTAGAGTTTCCTCGTAACGCCCGCTACAATAATTTAGGAGTTACCCGTCATTATTTTTTGTCGTCTTTAACTTCTTCAAACTCAGCGTCAACTACGTCATCATCTTGCTTAGCAGCTTTTGCTTCGCCTTCAGGTTGACCTTGCTGTGCTTGCGCTTTAGCTTGAGCGATTTCCATTAACTTAGCAGACGCTTCCATCAACTCTTGAGTAGACTTTTCAATCGCTTCTTTGTCATTGCCTTTAACAGCAGTTTCAACGTTAGCCATTGCAGCTTCAATCTTCTCTTTCTCGTCTGCTGGTAGTGCTTCACCCGCTTCTTCGATCTGCTTCTTAGTTCCGTGAACCATGCCATCAGCTTGGTTACGAGCTTGAACTAGCTCTTCGAACTTAGCATCTTCGTCAGCGTGTGCTTCAGCGTCACGAACCATAGCTTCAACTTCTTCATCACTTAGACCTGAAGAGGCTTTAATAGTGATGTTTTGTGCTTTACCCGTCTTCTTGTCTGTAGCAGATACATGCAAGATACCGTCAGCATCGATGTCGAAAGCAACTTCAATTTGTGGCATGCCACGAGGAGCAGCTTCAATACCTTCTAGGTTAAATTGACCTAGAGACTTGTTACCGCTTGATTGCTTACGCTCACCTTGAAGTACGTGAATTGTCACAGCACTTTGGTTGTCGTCAGCTGTCGAGAAAGTTTGTGAAGCTTTAGTCGGGATAGTGGTGTTCTTCTCGATAAGCTTAGTCATTACGCTACCCATAGTCTCAATACCTAGAGATAGTGGAGTAACGTCTAGTAGCAATACGTCTTTAACGTCGCCAGATAGAACACCCGCTTGAACTGCAGCACCGATTGCAACCGCTTCATCAGGGTTAACGTCTTGGCGTAGTTCTTTGCCGAAGAAAGCTGAAACTTCTTCACGTACTTTAGGCATACGAGTCTGACCACCAACCAGGATAACCTCGTTGATATCTGAAACAGATAGGTCAGCATCGGCTAGAGCAACTTTTAGAGGCTCTAAAGAACGCTTGATTAAGTCTTCAACTAGTGACTCAAGTTTTGCACGAGTGATTTTAACCACTAAGTGCTTAGGACCTGTTGCATCAGCAGTGATGTATGGCAGGTTAACTTCAGTTTGTGTTGTGCTTGATAGTTCGATCTTAGCTTTTTCTGCTGCTTCTTTTAGACGCTGCATAGCTAATGGATCGTTACGTAGGTCAAGACCTTGCTCTTTCTTGAATTCGTCAGCAAGATACTTAATCATACGGTTATCAAAGTCTTCACCACCTAAGTGAGTGTCACCGTTAGTAGCAAGTACTTCGAACGTTTGCTCGCCATCAACGCTGTCGATTTCGATGATAGAGATATCGAATGTACCACCACCTAAGTCGTATACTGCAACGATGTTGTCGCCTTGCTTCTTATCGATACCGTAAGCTAGTGCAGCTGCTGTTGGCTCGTTGATAATACGCTTAACTTCAAGACCTGCGATGCGACCCGCATCTTTAGTCGCTTGACGCTGTGAATCGTTAAAGTAAGCAGGAACGGTAATAACCGCTTCAGTCACTTCTTCACCTAAGAAATCTTCAGCAGTCTTCTTCATCTTCTTCAAGATTTCAGCTGAGATTTGTGGTGGAGCCATTTTTCTGCCTTGAGCTTCAACCCAAGCATCGCCATTGTCAGCGCTGATGATTTTGAATGGCATGATATCAACGTCACGTTGAACTTCGTCATCTTTAAAACGACGACCAATAAGACGCTTAATAGCAAATACTGTGTTAGTTGGGTTTGTTACAGCCTGACGCTTTGCAGACTGACCAACTAAAGTTTCATCTGCAGTGTATGCGATGATTGAGGGTGTAGTACGATCGCCTTCAGCATTCTCCAATACGCGCGCTTTGTCGCCATCTAATACTGCAACACAAGAGTTAGTTGTGCCTAAATCGATACCAATAATTCTACCCATGGAGTCCTCCGAAAAACTTTAAATACTAAATTTGTTATCTGGTTATTGAAATGGGGACAGACCGAATAGTTTTCAAGTCTTTTTTTTCATCCCAAATCGTCTCTTAACCCCTATATTGGGACGTTTAGAATGAATACAAGGGAGAATTTAAAAATTATCTTAAGAATGCATTAATTTGATCTGTGACTCGTTAGTAAAAAGGGTGAAAACGTATAATGAATACAATCCAAGAGGTAGCGTATTAACTTGATCCATCTCGGGTCAATGTGCGCTTAGTTGTCATCTCATGTTGTAGAGTAGTAAACATTGAAATCATCCCATCAAGCATATCTGTTTGGTATCGGTGCCATTTTCCTATGGTCCACCGTTGCAACTGCATTTAAGTTAGCGTTGGCGCACTATACGCCGCTGCAATTAGTGTTTGTCGCTGTCATAACATCTATCTTTGCTCTAGGTGCGATATTAATCGCCCAAAGAAAGTTGCCGCTGATTAAACAGCAGTTTCTCGAAAGACCTTGGTTCTACCTGCAGACAGGATTGTTAAATCCGTTTCTATACTATTTAGTTTTATTTAAAGCGTACGATCTACTGCCGGCTCAACAAGCTCTGTCTCTTAATTACACTTGGGCGATTTTATTGCCGCTGCTGTCGGTGCCTCTGCTTGGTCAAGCACTGCGTAAGAGCGATATCACCGCTGCATTAGTTGCGTATTGCGGCGTATTCTTTATTGCTACCAAAGGTAATATTACCGGCGTGCAATTTGAAAGCATGACTGGTGTTGCGCTGGCCTTAACCAGCACTGTGCTCTGGTCTCTCTACTGGATCGTTAATACCAAAGATAAGGGCGATCCCGTTGTTAGCCTACTGCTTAGCTTTTTAGTGGGGTTGCCTTTTATTGTCGTCGCACTACTTATGACTCAGTCTCTACCGGCTTGGGATCTGAAGGCATTGTTCGCTGGTGTTTACGTCGGATTATTTGAAATGGGCGTGACCTTTGTGCTTTGGCTTGTTGCCTTAAAGAAGGCTGAGCGCACAGCCAGTATCAGCACGCTGGTATTTATTACCCCTGTGATGTCGATAGGCTTTATTGCTTGGATTTTACAAGAGAGCATCGAAAAATCGACCTATATAGGACTCGGGTTAATTATATTTGCACTAGTACTGCAGCAAATATTGCCTAAAGTTGGTCAATGGCGCACAAGAAAACGCATATCAGCTTAAATACCAAAAACTGCGAAGTGTCTAGTCCTAAAATAGGTTGACGGTTTTTATTAAGCCAGTTGGAACTCCCGACTGGCTTTTTTATGTACTTCATTAGGGGTTTTCATCCCTAAACTAAGATGCGGCCTTAAATGGTTATAAGTCTCTATCGACTCTTTGATTAACATATCGAGCTCCTTCATCGTACGGCAGCGATAAAGCAAAAACTCGTGCTTCAAAATCCCATTAACCCGCTCTGCAAGTGCATTTTGGTAGCAGTCATATCCATCTGTCATGGACGGAGTAATACCATTTGCCGCTAACGTCTCCTGGTACTCAGCTGAGCAGTACTGCATCCCTCTATCTGAGTGGTGAATGGCATCGCCTGTTGTCTGACGATTCTTTATCGTCATATTCAATGCTTTGACCACGTCACAAGCTTTCATTTCATGGCTTAACTCATATCCCATTATCTTTCTTGAGTACGCATCTGTTACCAGAGACAAATAGTGCGTCCCCTCATCTGATTTCACGTAGGTGATATCGCTAACGAGCACCTCTTCAACACGCTTGACCGCTCTGTCTTTTAGTAAGTTGGGATACTTTCTTAGCCAGTGATGGCTATTGGTCGTTTTAGTGTAATTTTTTCTGGGTTTTACCAGCATATTTTGTTGCTTCAAATACTGAAATAACCCATCTCTACCGAGCTTTATCCCTTGTTCTATCAGTTGTGGCTTGATGAGCTGGTAGAGCTTGCGCGTCCCCACTCTAGGCATAAACTGGCGCCAATACATGACCATCTTCATCACAGGTTTAAGCGTTTCAGCTTTTGCCGTTCTGCGTTGTTTCCATTGATAAATTGCTTGTCTAGATAAGTTGAACTGCCGACTCGCTGTGGCTAACTTTATGGTGCCTTTTACTTTGGCGAACCAGAGCGTTCGGCTAAGTACTTTTTTTCTAAATCGATGCCGTATTCGTTTTTAAGCAACTCGACCATATCGCCATAAATCATGTTTTTCATTTCTAGATTAGAGACTTGCTTCTCCAATCGCTTAATTTTCTGGGCTGGCGTTTCTTTAGATTTAGACATAGGAGAGTGCTCAATAGGCTGGGACCAGTCTAATCTACCATGCTTTCGTAACCATGTAAGGACGGTACTTCTTCCTTGGATACCATAGTGGTCTTGAGCTTGCTTATAGGTCAGCTCGCCTTTTTCTACTTGGCTGACGACGGCTAATTTAAAGCCTAATGTGTAATCACGCTGAGTACGTTTATTGCTGATAGAACCTGAAGGTTTCATAGATAAGTCTCCAATGTGTCAACTTATCTCAGGACGGGACAAAGTTAAGACTAAAAAAGCCGAACCCTGTGTTCGGCTTTTTTAGTCTTATGAAAAAATATTCGGCTAAACTTTAATTGTAAATCCAATGAAGCACAGGTATAAACTAACAATTGCGTAACAAAACGGATATTAGTTATGTATTACAAATATATGGATGCACTTAAATTTTTTAGACAACCCAAAGTAACAGGGTTTATCAGGCTAAGCTCAATGCTAATAGCCGTCGCTATGCTATTAAATGAATTGCAGCAGGGGCGATCTTATTCTTGGTACTTTGCTTTTCTTTACTGCTTCTTTTTAATCCCCTCACTCTACTTTACTCGAGAGAATCGATACCGGCACTTCTTTCATATGCGAGACGTGCTCAAACCCTTTAGGATCTATACCGTTCTGATGACCATCACCTACTTGGTGTTATACATTCACCAGATCATCACATACTGATTGGCTTAACTAGCCTAATGTTCACACTGAAAAAGCCTCCCTATTCGGCCAAAGTGAACAATCCCCCTTCTGAAGAAAGGGAGCTGAAAATAAAAAAACCGCACAAGGCGGTTTTTTTAAATCGGCCTTCAAACGCCACTAGCGCACTGTGTAATCACCCCAGGCTAACCACTTGTATGTGGTCAATGCTTCTAGACCCATAGGTCCTCGCGCATGCAATTTTTGCGTACTCACAGCCACTTCGGCGCCTAGGCCAAACTCACCACCATCGGTAAAGCGGGTACTTGCGTTGACGTACACGGCGGCCGAATCAACCGCATTCATAAACTCGCTGGCAGTATGAATATTGTCAGTTAGGATCGACTCTGAATGACCGCTTGAGAAGGTGCGAATATGCTCTACTGCGCTTTCAAGATCAGCAACGACCTTGAGCCCTAAGGTCAGGGATAACCATTCAGTCGAGTAACTTTCATCATCTGCCGCTGAAACCTCAATCTTCTCAGCGCCAAGAATGGCTTGTGTCTGCTCACAGCCGTAGAACTTCACACCTAAACCGCTAAGATGTTTAGCTAAAACAGGAATGAAAGCCTTGGCATGGCTTGCGTGAACCAACACAGTATCAAGGGCGTTACACACAGTTGGGCGTTGCACTTTGGCGTTTTCAATTACTGCAACCGCTTTCTCAAGATTAGCTGCAGCATCCACGTAAATATGACAAATACCAATACCACCTAGGATCACCGGTATGGTGGCTTGCTCGGCGCATAAGCGCTGCAAGTTCTGGCCACCGCGTGGCACGATCATATCGACATATTTATCGAGTTTTAGCAGACCTGAAACTAAGGCTCTATCTGGGTTATCAATCAACTGCACGCAATCTTCTGACAAGCCTTGCTCGACCATGGCACTGCGGATCACCTTACAAAGTGCCTTATTCGATGACAGCGTCTCTTTACCGCCGCGTAGAATAACCGCATTACCTGTTTTAAGGGCCAATACGGCAATATCCACGGTCACATTTGGACGCGCCTCATAAATAACACCTATAACCCCAAGTGGTACTCTTCTGCGTGATAAACGTAAACCGTTGTCTAACAAGCGGCTATCGATTTCACAGCCAACCGGATCGGTTAAGCCAATCACGTTATCGATGTCGCTAATCACGCCCATCAGTCTAGTTTCATCGAGTAACAGACGATCGATCATCGCATCCGATAGGCCATTAGCCTTAGCGTCGGCAACATCTTGCTGATTGGCCGCGACGATGTCATCTTTTGCAGCCGTCAGTTTATTAGCGATACAGCGAAGTAGCGCAGATTTTTGCTGACCCGATAACGTGGCCAAAGCATAACTCGCCTGCTTAGCATTCTGTCCTAAAGCCGTTAAATATTCGTCGTTATTCATAACACCACCATGTCGTTGCGGTGAACTACTGCATCACCATAATCATACCCGAGCACCTCTTCGATGCTATCTGAGTGCTTACCAGCAAGTTTAGTCACATCAGCAGAGCTATAACGGCTCATGCCTTTAGCGTATACCTTACCCTTGGTATCAATCAGTTCAAGGGTATCACCACGCTGAAATAGGCCTTTAACTTCAGTGATCCCTTTAGAAAGCAAGCTTCTGCCCTTCTCTGTCACCGCGCCAATTGCCCCCGCATCGATAACCAGCTGACCACGAGCCTTTGGCCCTGCTAAGATCCACTGCTTGCGGCTCTCAAGCGGATGTTCAAGCGCTGTAAAGTGAGTGCCGACAGGCTTTTTACACACTACATTTTGAATCACATCTTTATAGTGCCCAGAGGCAATAACCACCTCAACACCCGCGCGACGCGCAATATCAGCCGCCTCTAACTTAGTCGCCATGCCGCCCGTTCCTAAACCAGAAACGGCACCGCCCGCCAACATACGCAGGCTATCATCGATATTCTGTACTTCGGTGATTAACTTGGCATCAGGGTTCTTACGCGGATCGGCATCGAATAAGCCTTTCTGATCTGTCAATAAAATCAATAAATCTGCATCGCATAACAGCGCTGCGCGAGCAGACAAATTATCATTGTCGCCTACTTTAATTTCAGCCGTTGCTACCGCGTCATTCTCGTTAATGATTGGGATAATGCCATTATTAAGCAAGGCATTGAGTGAGTCCCGAGCATTTAAGTAACGCTCTCTATCATGTAAGTCGGCACGGGTTAGCAGCAGCTGACCCACATGCAAACCATAGATACTAAATAACTGAGACCAGGCAAGGATTAGCTGGCTTTGACCGACAGCTGCAAGTAATTGCTTACTCGCTATGGTATCGGGTAATTTGGGGTAGCCTAAATGCTCTTTACCTGCGGCTATCGCACCAGAAGTACACAATACGACTTCGACCCCCGCTTTCATCAAGCAGGCCATCTGTCTTGCTAATTCAACCATGTGCGCCTTATCCAGCTTTAAACTGCCAGATGTCAGAACACTTGTTCCCAATTTAACCACTACGCGGCGGTAGCCAATCTCACTTAAGTTCATTATTTGCTAACAAAATTACATTGAATAAATCCTTATACCCAATCTAGGTTTGAATTGGTAGTAAGCACCAACAAAGAATCTAAAAAAAAAGGCGGATTTAGTGAGTTCGTATAATATTTCAATGAAATTTAGCAGAACGTTGAAATTAAACGCGAGATTTTTTAACAGCCACGCTCAAACTATCATCGAACAAAATGCTTAAGCTGAAAATAAAAAAGCCACACTCGGTGTGGCTTTAAGTAAGCAGAGCAACTGCTAATGAGTACAGTTAACCATAGATAAATTTAGCAATAAACAATGCGGCTAAGATCAGCACACCTAGGCTTAAATCTTTGTAGCGGCCACTCATTAACTTGATCAGCGCATAAGAGATAAAGCCCATGGCGATCCCCGTTGCAATCGAGAAGGTCAGCGGCATCAATATGCATACAACCACAACAGGAGCGGCTTCGGTAATATCTTCCCATTCAACATGCACTAGGCCAGACATCATAAGAATAGCCACGTAAAAAAGTGTACCCGCCGTTGCGTACGCAGGTACCATGCCGGCTAATGGCGAGATAAATAACGCACCTAAAAACAGTACTCCCACAACTACGGCAGTTAAACCTGTGCGGCCACCGGCACTGACGCCAGCGGTACTTTCAACATAACTGGTCGTAGTTGACGTACCCAGCATAGCACCGGCGATAGTCGCGGTGCTGTCAGCCGTTAACGCACGATTTAAGCGGGGTAAACGGCCTTTATCATCTAAGAAGCCACCACGCTGAGCGACTGCAACTAAGGTACCCGAGGTATCAAACAAATCGACAAACAAAAATGCAAACACCACAGATAGCATGCTGACTTCAAGCACGCCAGACAGGTCCATTTTCATAAATGTCGGCATGATTGAAGGCGGCGCAGAAACAATACCTTGATACTGCACATCGCCAAACAGTAAGCCCAGTAAGGTAATGGCCAGAATGCTAATCACCACCGCAGACTTCATCCCGTGATGCACCATGGCGATAATCAGGAAGAAACCTAATGCCGCCATAACGGCTGGAAAGGAAGTGATATCACCCATGGTCACCAATGTCGCAGGGCTAGAAACCACAATACCGGCACTTTTAAGGCCTAATAAGGCCAAGAACAAACCGATACCAGCGGCAATGCCGATACGAAGCGACATGGGAATGCTATTAACAATCCACTCGCGAATTCGCACTAAAGACAGTACTAAGAAGCAGATCCCAGACAGGAATACGGCGCCTAAAGCCGTCTCCCACGAGTAACCCATCTCACCTACTACCGTGTAAGTAAAGAAGGCGTTGAGCCCCATACCGGGTGCCAGCGCAATCGGGTAGTTAGCCACTAAGCCCATGACTAAACAACCGATGGCGGCAGCTAAGCAAGTTGCGACAAAAACGGCGCCATGATCCATGCCCGCATCGGCCAGCATCATAGGGTTCACGAAAATAATGTAAGCCATGGTCAAGAAGGTCGTTAGTCCTGCGATAACTTCTTGCTTTAGCGTTGTTTGATTTTGTTTTAATTTGAATAATTTTTCTAACATGGAACAAGGTTCCTTGGTTTTTATTATATTGATTTGTAGGGGGTACTCATTGCTAACCTAAGTAAGACTTTTCTATTTCTGAAACAATCATTGTTTGATTCACAGTGAGCCAAGGTTAACAAAGTACGAATATAGATATGTACAATAACTGTCCAGCATGTACATTTCGAAGCGATTATACGGGGGGTTTAGGTCAGAGGCCAGTAATTTAAAACGCTTGTTTATTTGTGAGTTTGGTTACTCGGTAGGCGACTGAGGTCAGCTTTAGTCAGCTTCAGCGATCTGATTGTTTTGCTGTTAATAACAATTAGTATGTCAGCTATTAAAGTTAGACTTCGTCTAGAAATTGAATGAATCAAACTTCGTTTGATTGTTGAAGCACAAAGACTCGATATATTTTTATACTGGCGATAACTTCAGGCAACTGTGGTTCCAATGGCCTGCGGCCAGCGCATGTGCAGACACTTCTGAGGCACGCTACAAGTACGTCCCTGTAAGCTCTACGATGGCATCCATGCCATCAAAGGCCTCAGCCGCATCTACACCGAGTTGGAACAGCACAATCTTTGGCATATTAGAGTAATGATTAAAGGTCTAGCTCGTTTTTGGACAGAAATGCGTTTCGGAAAACTGAATATTAGCAAAGCATGAATAACTTGAGGTATGGCAAAGTGAAAAAAGCCCACAGTCAGACTGGACACGAGACGTTCCTTGTGGGATTAACCAGTCCTCCTTTTGGGTCATATCAAGGAGAAATAAGCCGAACCTATTGCGAGTATGTTCGGCTTACAGTTTTATAACTTAGTCACAGAAAGCAAACTCAATAATCTCTTTTAAAGTGGCTTTACTCTCAACAGATAAATCATTGTCACCATCTAAGAACTGTCTTATCCTTTTCCATGAATGGAATGGTTTGCTACTAGCTTTGATGTTGTCAGTCTCAACATTCCATAACACGTGTTCAAATGTATCTTGTACTAAGAAAACATTTTCGCGTAGAGCAATTTCCTCAATCTTCGCATTAGCTTTAAAAGGATGTAGGTTACCTGCCTCGGCAAGTTCAGCATCAGTGAGGCCTTTTCTGTCCGTGTCATGGATTACTTTGTAGTCTATCCCAAGCCCTTTTAGAACTTTAACTATAGCGGTAATTGTCCATTTACCTCCTGCTGAAACAACCGTTGTATCTTTGTGTTTCGAGCCTAATACGTTCAGTTCTTCGACTAACTCTCCAATCATAGAGAACACAGCAACTTCGGTGTCGCCTTCAACCACAACAACTCGTTTGGCGAATAGACTTTCACAGACTGATGGATGAAAATCTAGGACAGCCCTTAACATGACTTTTTCGTCATATTCTGCACTTTGCTCGAACAGCTCGCTTGGTAACTGTGAAACGATACGTCTATTGTTGTCAGCTCGTTTAATTAATTTAATCGACTCCGGCCTATTTGCTAAATCAATTAGAAATGGTGAGTGGGTCGAACAAATTACTTGCCATAGTGGACTACCAGATCTTGTTTGAAGTGTATCTCGTAATCGACGCATTAGGTGAGGATGGATATAAAGTTCCGGTTCTTCATACAAAACAATCGTTGTTCTTTGAGCACCATCGACTTGTGCTTCGGTCGCGGCATTGCTTTCTAACATTGCAAATGCGAGTGCTCGTTGTACACCACTGCCTTGATATTGAAGGCTAGTTTCTAACTCTTCATCAATCAAGAATGTCGCAGCTTTCATGAATAATGGTTCAATATCGATATCTCCAACAGCAAGTTTAACCTTGGTATCAAAGTCCAAAATATCATTCAAGGTAGTAGAAACAGCTTCCAAAGCAGTTGATAGACCATCAATTTCAGTACCATCTTCAGCCTGACCTTTAAGCTTTTCTTGTAGCTTCTGAGCCTTCTCAATATAAAGAGTGTAGGATTCATCAGATTTCACTTTAGGAAAAAGTTTGTTTTTAAATAAGTATGCAAACGGGGAAGTACCTGTCGTTTTTAGCTCGTCTTCAATCTTGAAGCTAGCAGGTACATACATGACGTGAGGTATTGCTTGTTGAAGAGAGTTTGCGAATGTCTTCTCATGCCAATCTAATTCACGAATAATAGTTTCTGGATGATTATCGACCATATATTGGTCTATTTCACTTTTTCGCTCTTTATATATAGCAGCCGATGTTACCTCAAGTTCAACTAGGATTGCATTCAGTTGCTCATCAGCACGCGCTTGGGAAATGTTCTTACCTGTAAAGGGAGTGGTCGTAGGTGCGTGATGCACTAAGTACTTGCAGCTTGGCGCATCTGTATCTTCTGCCCAAGTGGCTTCCATTTTTAAAACTAATTGGTCGCCATTTAAAAGTTGAGATATAGCAGGCTTATTACGCTCCCACTCTTCAAGTTCAGAGAATGTACAAGTAATAGACATAACGTCATCAGTTTGCTTCTGACTTGGCCAGTCATCGGCTTTTGGCTTTTTGTTGTCTAAGACTAGGTTTAGTGCCGCCAAGATTGTTGATTTACCAATATTGTTTGGGCCAACTAGAGTGGTAAAGTTGTTTAAGTCGATTACGGCTTCAGTAATACCACGGAAGTTCTCTATTTCTACCTTATTGATTTTCATATATTTTCCAACAGTGAGTTTGTGTCGATAATATATGATTACCCGTTATGTTTAATGACTCATATCAACAGGTTGAGTAGTGGGAGAGCTTTGTTTGAATAATTGCCGTAACGCCTGCACATTTTAAATCTAAAAGCTGACACATTGGACAAAGAGATGTAGGTCAAAACAAAAGAATGGAGCGACTCATACGCTTTAGATTGGTCGAATTTATCCCCGTGATACATCACGGGGATTTACGACGAACAGCATTAGAAGAATGGATAATTTCTAGTAGGGCAAAATCCCATGAACAGGGTGTGAATGAGTAAAAGGTCTATCCAATAAAGGTCGGATAAGCGGCACTTGTTACCAAGTGCCGCTCTCCTAAGAACCGTACGTGCAACTTTCACTGCATACGGCTCAAGCCTCCACTAAGGCGTACTATGTTACCCGGTAACCACAGGGGTTACCTTTGCAATACTCACTTGAAGCTTTGATACTTTCTGCTCTATGACTTTCCAATAAATGGATTATCGTGGAGCAAAGCAAGGAGAGGCACTAACTTCAGTTGAAGTCATCATTTGCGTTTCTCCATTAACAAAGTTCTTCTAATTTTCTTGCAACGGGAGACCAGCTGGAAGTGGGCTCACTTTCGTGCCAGACACAAGTCTGTATCTGCCTCATTACAATGCAGCTTTGGCTTTATCCAGCCTCCTTTACCTGCACCACTATCGGCTATCTTCACAGATAACTTTCCCAATGGGAGCGATACAGGCTTACCGTGTTCCGTATAAAGCGTAATGTCAGTTTAGATGCCCACTCTAGTGCGGAGAGTAATGTTGATCACGAAAGAAAAATGCCCAAGTTCTTTCCTACTCTCATTGCCATTTTGGCCACAGCGTATAAACCACTTCCGCTGCTTCTTGTATAACGCACCTTAGGTGGATTCACATATGTTCATCATACTGACTCCCTAGCACTTACCCGATTTGTGGTTATCAGGAGGATCGTCCTCTCACGATTTAGATCCCGATTGGTCTATAACCAATCTTCGTTACATTGTCAGAGTCGCTACTTTATTCAGGCTCCTAGGGTCATCTGGTGATACAGATGGTTCACTCTTATCGTGGTGAACAACGCTTCATACGACTTCACGTCGCACGGGCATTTCCAAGTTAGAACCAAAATAACGAAGCTAAAAAAGGGCACCAATTATCCTGTGCAGATACGGCTGCGGGCTTCGGTTTCATGGATGAAACCGCAGAGCGTATAGGGACATATTCACAGCGTCTCGCAGCAGTGTCTGCACATACGCCCGCTGCAGGCGATTGATAACCATGAAGCATCAAGGCAGAACACACTTACCCATAGCCACAGCTCAGAGAAAATGTAATAAGCTTTCATTCGAAGGCTAACCAATTTTGGGGCAAAAGTAAGCTACGACACTTACGGGAAACACCCATTCCCCATCGGAGTTGCCGACGTGCGTTGGAATAAATTGCGTGATGCCGACATGGATGTCGGCGTAGCTTTCGCGGGGCAGGATGCCCCATCGGAAGCGTTAGCAATTTATCCATAAGCAAGAGGAAGACAACTTCGTCGGGGCGGCTGGGGTGATGCAAGATGGGGAAGCTGTTGTCCCCCTTTTGCCCGAGTGTGAGCTGGAAGCTCACGACCTTTATCAAGCGTAGCTTGAGTGCTTCAAACGCAAGTTTGTTAGACGAAGTCTAACTTCAAAGCCCAGGTGCAACCTGATTTAAAACCTTAAATTCAAGGCAAAAAAAAACCAGCTCAAAGAGCTGGCAAGACATGTTTCAAGTGTTCCAAAATAAGGAAATCGGTTAGCGCGCTAGCGTTAATCAATGGCATATCGACAAGGTCAACATACCACTTGAGTCTAAACACACCCAAAGGGTGCTATAAGGTTGATGGATGATGAAATTACTCTAAAGGAGGGTTAGCCCTTAAAAGTCATGGCGTATAAACCGCCACGCAAAACATTTGAATCCAGCCAAGTGTTTTGCCAATAAATCGAAGTTTGTCCTGTGTAAGACATAGTCGGTACTCCCAAGCAAAGTTGTATCAATAATCTCAAATTAAATTAGTTAATGGGGTTGAGCCAAACTAACTTAACGAGGCAACTTGTCGCTCGGTTCCTTGGAGAATTATCCTTCCTGGATAGACTTAAGTATTGGAAGGCCTTTGCCTAACCAACGAAAGTAATTATAGCCACCTGTAATTTTATTACAAGAGTCAGTGTTAAAAAATACTCAAATAGTGCGCATAACGTAATTTAACAACAAACCAAAGTGATCTGAATCGCAAAATCAGCCAGATTAACTAGATAAATCACAAGTAGACACTACGCCTGTTCAAAAAAACTACAGATAAAGACCGATAACTAACGAAAATGACCTACCAAGTGAACAAGTGTCTCGCCATCAACTGGGCACCAGCATCCAAAAATTGGCTTGCCAAAGTGCCCTGACAAGATCGGCTGCTATGCTGATGAATATAATCTCTCTCATCGATAAAATTTAGATAAAAAAAAGCCCACTCAATGAGTGGGCAAGACATTTCAAGTGTTCCTAACGGAAATTGGTTAACGCGCCAGCGGTAATCAATGGCAAACAGCGGAAGTATACTAACTCGGGCTATCTACGACTTGGTCTACAAGTATCTAAAAAGATACAATAAAGGTTGATGGAAACTGGTTAACTAAAAAGGAGGGTTAGCCCTTGAAAGTCATGGCGTATAAACCGCCGCGCAAAATTTCTGTGTTTAACCAAAAGCTCTGCGAATAAATAGTGTGACTAAAATACATATTGATTACTCCAAACAAAGTTGAATTCCATATACTCTACTTTCATAAAAGCCGATCGCTGGCTTGTAGAGTCAACTTGTCGCTCGATTCCTTGGAGAATTATCCATCCTGGATAGACTAAGTGTCGCGAAGCACCATTGCTTACCCGACGAAAGCAATTATAGAGAATTGTAGTTTTATTACAAGCTTTTTTATTAAAAAAGCCAAAATAGACACTTTTTCGTTATTTTATTACAAGATTTATTAGCAAAAGCCTTTATACTCCACGGAGTTTCTAGTTGATTAGATTCGATGATACAAACAAAAACCAGCGCTAAGGCGCTGGTTTTATTGGGTATGCAGACAGCTCCGTCTAAATCACATTATTACATTACTCACTTAGGCGCTGTAATGTAATGAAACAAGCCGACTAAAGGTGTTGCCGTTGGCGTACCGTATTGAGGGTGTCCTTCGGTTGCACTACCGGCGATATCGATATGGGTATAAGCAATCGGCTTGTCGGCATTTAAGCCATGGGCGCTAAGACCCGATGCTTCAATCAAAAATGCTGCTGGGTACTGATGCCCCCGAGCGGTAACAGATGATGGCGCATTATTAGATGACAACATATCGGCTGCCGCAGATGGATCGACGATTTTGCTAAAATCATCTCGGCGTAATTGACTCACCTCTATCGGCTCGCCCCAAAGCGATGCTTGCTCTTGCATCACTGAGGCAACATTTTCCTGCTTAGCCACGCTGTTTTCAACTACTGCGGTATATCCTCCAAAGCAACGCACCACGTGCCCTGTTAGTGTCGCTACCGAGAACATCTGTGGCTTAACCGCGTTGATAGCC
Source organism: Shewanella pealeana ATCC 700345 (assembly GCF_000018285.1). NCBI lineage: Bacteria > Pseudomonadati > Pseudomonadota > Gammaproteobacteria > Alteromonadales > Shewanellaceae > Shewanella > Shewanella pealeana. The sequence continues at coordinate 3,793,223 of NC_009901.1, forward strand.
TTTATACGTAAATGAGAAAGCAGATCTGCCAATACTAAACGACCTTCTGCATCAGTATTACCAATACGCACCCGCTTACCCGCATGACTTGTGATGATCTCGTCGGTAACAAAGGCTTCGCTACCGATACTGTTCCTGACTAAACCTAGCTCGGCGACAATGCGAATGCCCTTAGGCTTTAACATACTGATGGTCTTCATTAGTCCTGCAACCGCCGCTGCGCCGCCTTTATCTCGGCTCATCCCCGCCATACCGCCTGCAATTTTAAGGTCAGCGCCACCTGTGTCATAGACCACACCTTTACCTGCAAACATATAGGTGCGCTCGATTTCACCCTCGCCTACATATTCAAGCTTGACCACCCTAGGTTGATGCCTCAATACTGCGAATGATGAGCGGCCGACCGCACTTAATAGTGGGTAATCTCGCTCGAGAATGTCTCGGTCTTCGACCACGCTGATTGTAAGATCTGAGTCTTGCAGCGCATCCAAGCAGTAGTCGGCAAAGGCTGGAGCAGACATACGCTCTGGCTCGGTGCCACAAAGATCACGGGCCAGTACTCTACCAGCTTCGATGGCAGTAAGTGCCAATGCGCTCTTTTTGTCGCTTAGCAGGCCAATGGCTTCTAACGGCTCATCACCACCGCCCGCCTCTCTAAGCTCCAATGCCTGCCAAAGCTCTTGGCCACACGCCAGTGCTGCTACTTGAGCTGCATTTTGATAACGTTGCTCAGCTAAGTTATTGACTATGAGTAAAGGACGCTTGGCGCCAGCCTCTTTAGCCAGCTTGATACCTTGTCTTGCTGCGTCAGCAAAGACGCGAACATCTTGATAGTCATCATCCGTCTTTTTTACCGGTGCTATAATCAGGCGTCCACCAGCCATTCCGGGAGCAAATAATAGCGTAGGAGATTGACCAACCCGCTTATCTATCTTTTGACCATGACTTGCTAACATTACAATCTCATCGAATTGCAGTGATTCAAGATCGGCTGTGACCACCACCAGCGCATCCCAGCCGTTTCCTTCAAAAATGGCACCTTGATCTATTTCATCAACAAACTTAACTGACCCCATAACCTTTCCTTCTTAATTTATAATTTTATCTGCGCATTATTCCCCCATTGTGGTGAGATTACCAATGACTTTACCGAGTATGAAAAGTATTGTGGAAACTTTGGCTGACAAGCTTAGATTAACACGTCGTCTAACGACTCCGCGGCGCAGTAAGACTATGCTAGACTGTCTGCAATTTCTGCCTCAGTGGCAGCCGCGCGCTATAGATATTACTCGAATAGGGGATTTTTAAGTGACCACTCTTAGTCAGTTACAACCACAAGCACTTTGGCAATGGTTCGAACAGATCTGTGCCATTCCGCATCCATCTAAACACGAGCAAGCTTTGAGTGCTCATATTCAGGCTTGGGCTAAAGATAAACAACTCTGTGTCGTTGAAGACAAGGTCGGGAACCTGATCATCAAAAAACCGGCAACTGCGGGTATGGAAGACCGTAAGATTGTCGTACTTCAAGCCCATATCGATATGGTGCCGCAGAAGAACGCTGATAAAGTCCATGATTTTGAAAAAGACCCAATTGAAGCTTATGTCGACGGTGACTGGGTTAAAGCCAAAGGCACCACATTAGGTGCTGATAACGGTATTGGTATGGCGTCTGCGCTTGCCATTTTAGGTGCCGATGATATTCCTCATGGGCCACTAGAAGTGCTACTTACCATTGATGAAGAAGCCGGTATGACTGGTGCATTTGGCCTAGAGGCCGGTATGCTTGATGCTGAAATCCTGATCAACACCGACTCAGAGCAGGAAGGTGAGATCTACATGGGTTGTGCTGGCGGCGTTGATGCGCAGTTAAGCGTACCTATGGTTTGGCAATCTCCTGAGCCAACAAACGCCAGTTATAAACTGTCGCTCTCTGGGCTTAAAGGTGGTCACTCAGGCGTTAACATTCACTTGGGTCGTGGTAACGCTAATAAACTATTAGCTCGCTTCCTGGTTGAGCATGGCGACGAACTAGCGATTGAGTTAACTCAATTTGTTGGTGGTTCACTGCGTAACGCCATCCCGCGTGAAGCCGAAATCAACTTTATGCTACCGCCAGAGAACTTAACACTGTTACAGACGCGTATTGCTGAGTTTCAGGCTCTAGTGCGTGAAGAGCTAGCGATTGCCGATCCAGATACGGTGTTAACATTGGCTGAAATTCCAGCTGAAAAGCAAGTGATGAGCGAAGATTCACAGCAGATCTTAATTGACCTGCTAAATGCTTGCCCTAACGGCGTCATTCGCATGAGTGATGAAGTCGAAGGCGTGACTGAGACTTCGCTTAACGTGGGTGTAATTAGCACCGATGATAACGGCGTGCAAATACTTTGCCTTATCCGTTCACTGATCGACTCTGGTCGCAGTGAAGTTGAAGGCGTATTGACCTCGCTTGCTAATCTTGCTGGTGCAAATGTTGAATTCAGCGGTGCTTATCCTGGCTGGAAGCCGGACAATAGCTCACCAGTAATGGCAAGTGTGCGTGAAACCTACGAGGCGATTTACGATAAAGAGCCTACTATCATGGTGATCCACGCTGGTCTTGAATGTGGTCTATTTAAGAAGCCATACCCAGAGATGGATATGGTGTCTATTGGTCCGACTATTCGTTACCCACACAGCCCTGATGAAAAAGTTAACATCACCACAGTCGGCCAATACTGGAAGCTGTTATTAGCGGTACTAGAGCGTACACCAGTTAAAGGCTAATACTCTCTTAACTTCAAAGTAAAACCTAAAAGGCCACTTAGCTATTAATTAGCAGTAAGTGGCCTTTGTTTTTTCTAACGAGCCATTTCTGGCTATACACCTAAAAGCCTAAATCCAACTGCGAACTATCCACATCGCTATCATCTGTTGTCGAACTATTAGAAGCAAGGCCAACAGATACCCCCAAGAGACGAATGCCGCGCTCATGCTGTCTCTCCATCGCTTGTTCGAGTAACTGATAAAACAAGTTTACCGAGATATCATCACTGCGATGTTCAATCGTTGTCTGTTTAAAATCCTCAAACTTAATTTTAACCACCTGCTTGTGGATAGTCCTGTCCTTGGCACTGCGACTCACTCGTGCACCTAGCTCTTGAATAAGCTGGGGCATTACCGCTCGGCATTGTTCCAGCGTGTGAATATCTTTGGCTAAGGTGGTTTCAACCCCAACTGACTTTCTCTCTCTATTAGGGGAAATACCCCGCTTATCGACTCCTTTGGAACGCTCTATCAGCACAGTTCCAAATTTGCCAAAACGTTCAATCAACTGCGCAGGGGGGTACGCCTGTACATCACTGCAAGTATGCAAGCCTAAATCGGCTAATTTTTTAGCGGTAACCTTACCAACACCTGGAATTTTTATCAGCGGTAGTGTTTTAACAAACTCATTAATCATGTCTGGGCGGATCACATATTGTCCATTGGGTTTATTTAAATCTGAGGCTATCTTGGCTAGAAATTTAACCGGTGCGATTCCTGCAGATGCGGTTAGACCCGTTTCGGCCAAGATGTCGGCGCGAATAGCCTCGGCAATTAAGGTTGCTGAGCCCTTACAATGGGGACTATCTGTTACATCGAGGTACGCCTCATCTAGCGATAACGGCTCTATTAAGTAGGTATAGCGCTCAAATACAGCTCGGATCTGGCTCGACACCTCTTTATAGACCTGCATCCTCCCTGGAACCAGAATCAAATCGGGACATAACTTAAGAGCGTATCCTGATGCCATGGCTGAGCGTACGCCAAACTGACGCGCCTCGTAGTTACAGGTGCTTATCACTCCACGGCGATCGCTGCGCCCACCCACAGCTATAGGTTTTCCTCTTAATTCGGGAAAGTCACGCATTTCTACTGCGGCGTAGAAGCAATCCATGTCGACATGAATAATTTTTTGCAAGCCAATATCCTCCGAAAAGAATATTACTGTATATAAAAACAGTATTCAATATAAACCATACTTACTCAATGCCATACCAGAAAACCGAGAGTAAAAAATAAGCTATAACCTGACTGTTAGGCTAAGCGGCTGGTATTAGTATCTCGCCGACTAATCAAGGAAGCATAGGATATGCTTTAGCGTATTCTCTCTATTTAAATAATACCAACCACTTAAAAGTGAAAAGCCTAAATAGGCCCTGAACTGGTCACATGTTTAGTACGACTGGTATAACTGAGCCAACATACTCAGCTCTTCTGTAGATAAAACCGCATTTGATCTGATACTAGGAGGAGGTACTAGGCTTGTATTAGCCGATGTTTGCTCGTCGGCAGTCGGTGTTTCAAGGCGCTCAATAACCCATAGCAAGTAATCAAGCTGAAGCTGATTATCAGCATCTAGTTGAGTCTTATTGGTATGAGATGAAATCAACATCGCCCGCCCCCATGCAGTCAAGATAATATGGCTATGCGACTGATGCTACACTCTGTCTGTGCTCTGGCTTTATCCGTAGGCTTTACTCGCGAAAGCGCAAGATCAAAACCAATAACCGCATAGTCTAACGCTAGAATAACTCCGTGGAGCTGAATCCAGGCTGTATCAGGCAGTTAAACAATAATCCTTGCTATCAGTTAAGGGGCAGAGAAAAAATCGTAAAAAAAAGAGCCGCTACAGAACGGCTCTTTTAAATCATGTTTTTATCGCTTACATCTTACTCTGAAGGTAGTTTGGTAGGCCTACCTTATCAATCAACCCGAGTTGCTTCTCGAGCCAATACATATGATCGGACTCTGTTTCTTCGAGCAACACTTCTAAGATCTCACGGCTTTCGTAGTCACTTTTGACCTCACACAATGCAATTGCACTACGTAAGTTATCGGCAACTTGATACTCGTAGGCTAAATCATTCTTAAGCATCTGCTCGGTATCTTTACCAATGTTTAGCGGCTCTCGACTCGCGACGTCAGGCGTGCCCTCTAAAAAAAGGATTCTTTGCACCAACTTTTTTGCATGTTCACGTTCATCATCACTCTCGTGGGAAATACGCTCATGAAGTTCATTCAATCCCCAGTCTTCATACATTAAGCCATGAACAAAATACTGATCCATTGCCGATAGCTCACCAGTGAGCAACTTATTGAGCGTGTCGATGACTTCTTGGTTACCTTTCATGATCTTCTCCAACTAGCTCATTTTTGACTGCAAATAGTTTTGAATACCCATTAATGAGATAAGCTCTAACTGCGCCTCAAGCCAATCTAAATGTTCTTCTTCATCTTCTAGCAAATCTTCTAAAATATCTCGACTAACATAATCAGCCTCTAACTCACACAGGGCGATAACCTCTCGCAGTAATACCAGCTCCTCTTCAAGCATGACTTTGTCGCACTCAAGTATCTCTTGGCTATGTTCACCGATTCGAATTTTGTCTAACTGTTGTAGATTTGGCAGCCCTTCAAGGAACAACACCCGCTCAATTAACTTATCGGCATGCTTCATATCTTGAATCGATTTCTTATAGGCCTTTTCATCGAGCTCACCTAAGCCCCAATTCTTATACATGCGCGCATGAAGAAAGTATTGATTGATAGCGGTAAGCTCGCTGGTCAGCACCTTGTTAAGCTGACTAATGACCTTAGGTTGTCCTTTCATCTGTTCATCCTTAGTTAAATTGATCTATATCAATATTTATAACTTAGAACAAAAAGCAACCACTTACAAATATACTTTATATTTCAAAATGTTAGTAAAGATAACCATTCTCATTAGCGCTTCAATTCTTACTTAAGCGTAATGCGGAAGCAGGCGTGCTTTTATCTAGTTAAACTAGGCTATTAGCATATAGACGAATTTGAACCGTTATTGTTCTTTAAAAAAATATAGGCGGTATATATGAGTGCAGGCTGTAACAACTAGCCGCTTTAGTGAAAAATGATATAAAAAAGGCTCCTAAAAAGGAGCCTTAATTGCCGTAAGCTATGCAGAATTAAATAATGCGATTCTGCTCTAATTTCTCACGACGTTCTTGTTCAGCCATTCTGGCTTTACGCTTATCGCAAGGGTCATCACAGTCACAGGCTTTCTCGATCCCGAGTGCACCGAGACCACCACAGCTTCCAGCAACGGCTTGTCGTTTGACTAAATAGCCTATCGACATTAAGAAAAAGAAACCTAATAACACGACAAAAGCCGCAATAAATGTGCTCATATTCGACTCCAACTACTGAGTAACGAAAGGTTTGAAAGCTTCACTATAGAAAACTTTAAAGCCATCATCTTGCTTTTCAATAAGCATTATCGCTAGATGCTCACGTTTAGCAAGTTCTAGTGACGCTTGGGTACCTAGCACCATCATAGCAGTCGCGTAGCCATCTGCAATCATAGATTCTTGATGCAGTACTGTTACCGACGCTAACCTATGGTGTATCGGGTAGCCTGTGCGTGGGTCGATCAGGTGTGAAAAACGTTTTCCGTCTTCCTCGTAATAGTTACGATAATCACCGGATGTTGCCATCGCCATATTCTTGGGTGAGATGACTTGTTGGATTGCCCCACCAGCATCGCCAGGTTGCTCAATCGCAATACGCCATAGAGTGCCATCGGCTTTAGTGCCACGTAGGCTGATCTCGCCACCTATCTCAACTAAATAGCCCGTCGGCTGATACTTATCTAATAAGGCGGCTATTTTATCAACACCGAAGCCTTTTGCAATAGAAGACAAGTCGACATAAATATCAGGGTTTTGTTTACTGATCCTATTACCATCGACCTCTATCGCTTCAATACCTGTGCGATCCATAGCGGCATCGATAGCTTGTTGAGATGGAATTTGAGTCGGTCGTTTATCCGGGCCAAAGCCCCATAAATTGACTAACGGCCCCAGAGTAATATCTAAGGCACCATCAGTGGTTTTATATAATGCTAATCCTTCAGCAATTACCTTGGCAGTGTCCGCCGACACTTCAACCTTATCGTGGCGAGTCATCTGGTTAAACTTAGATAACTCAGAGTTAGGACGATAAGTCGACATCTGATCGTTAACATTCTCTAAGGCTAAATCGATCTCTGCTTGCAGTAACTGAACATCTGGCATTCTGTCATTAGGAACGACCTTAATATGGTAAGTCGTGCCCATAGTGTTGCCAGACAGTGAAATCACTTCAGCTTGTTTAGTACAAGCTGAAATAAAAAAGGCTAACCCGATAAGGGCCAGCCAGTTTACTAAGGTCTTAAACATATTGACCTAGATCTCCAATAAGAGAAGGGTTAGCCACCGAAGTCATCCAACAGGATGTTTTCATCTTCGACACCAAGATCTTTAAGCATGCTAATAACAGCCGCGTTCATCATTGGTGGGCCACACATGTAGTACTCACAATCTTCTGGTGCTTCATGGTCACGTAAGTAGTTCTCATACAATACGTTATGAATAAAGCCAGTGTATCCATCCCAGTTGTCTTCAGGCTGTGGATCAGACAGTGCAACATGCCATTTGAAGTTGTCATTATCTGCCGCTAAGCCATCAAAATCTTCAACATAGAACATTTCACGGCTAGAACGCGCACCGTACCAGAAGCTCATCTTACGCTTCGAGTGAAGACGCTTAAGCTGGTCGAAGATATGCGATCGCATTGGCGCCATACCTGCACCACCACCGATGAATACCATTTCTGCATCGGTTTCTTTAGCGAAGAACTCACCAAATGGACCAGAAATGGTCACCTTATCACCCGCTTTTAGGCTAAAGATGTACGATGACATTTTACCACAAGGCAGAGATAGGTTACGTGGCGGCGGCGATGCAATACGTACGTTCAACATGATGATACCTTCCTCGAGAGGATAGTTCGCCATAGAGTATGCACGGATTGTTTCGTCTTCAACGGTTGATTCTAAGTTGAAGAAACCGAAGTGTTCCCAGTCGCCACGGTATTCTGCAGGAATATCATAATCTGCATACTTAACGTGGTGCGCAGGCGCTTCAATCTGAATGTAACCACCCGCACGGAAAGGTACAGAGTCACCATCAGGAATTTGCAGCTTAAGCTCTTTGATGAAGGTTGCTTTGCTATCGTTAGAGATAACAGTACATTCCCACTTCTTAACACCAAAGATCTCTTCTTCAAGCTCAATCTCCATGTCAGTTTTAACGTTTACCTGACAAGATAAACGACAACCGCCACGAGCTTCACCTTTGCTGATATGGTCCATTTCAGTTGGTAGAATATCGCCACCACCTGATTTAACGTGCACTTTACACTGACCACAAGTACCACCACCACCACATGCAGACGATACGAAAATACCGCTCTCTGCTAATGCACCTAGTAGCTTACCACCAGCTGCAGTTTTAATTGCTTTACTCGCGTCATCGTTGATGCCAATAGTGACATCGCCGCTTGCAACTAGCTTAGATTTAGCGAATAAAATCACCAAAACCAAAACCAATACAATCGCGGTAAACATACTCACACCGAGATATACATCGATTGGAGTAGATTCAAGAATACCCATTAACTTATCCTTAAAGGTTCAAATTAAGACGTCGTTATGGTGCCTCTTTACAGAGACACACCTGAGAACGACATGAAACCTAGAGCCATCAAACCAGCGGTAACGAAGGTAATACCTAAGCCGCGAAGCCCATCAGGAACATCAGCATATTTTAACTTTTCACGGATACCAGCAAGCAATACAAGTGCTAATGCCCAGCCGATACCAGAACCTATACCAAACACCAAGCTTTCACCTAGGTTGTAATCACGCTCAACCATGAAAGATACCGCACCAAAAATTGCGCAGTTTACGGTGATTAGCGGTAGGAAGATCCCCAACGCGTTATAAAGCGGTGGAAAATACTTATCCAATGCCATCTCAAGGATTTGAACCAAAGCTGCAATCACACCGATGAAGGTGATGAACTTCAAGAAGCTCAAGTCAGCATCTGGAACGCCTGCCCAAGCTAATGCGCCAGGAGCGAGGATACCTTGATAGATAATTTGGTTAACTGGTACTGAAATAGCCAGTACTACGATAACTGCAACACCTAACCCCATGGCTGTTTTTACTTTCTTAGATACCGCAAGAAAAGTACACATACCAAGGAAAAAGGATAGCGCCATGTTTTCAATGAAAACAGAACGAATTAATAGACTAATATAATGTTCCATTATGCTTATCCTTTCGCTTCAACTTGCTCTGGCTTCATCACACGAATAATCCAGATCAATGCACCAATCAGGAAGAACGCGCTCGGAGGCAGAAGCAATAGGCCGTTAGGCTGATACCAGCCACCGTCTGAAATCTTGCTTAAGATTTCAATGCCGAATAATGAACCATTACCAAACAATTCACGTACGAAGCCAACTGACAACAAGATTGCACCGTAGCCTAGACCATTACCAATACCGTCCATGAAACTCATCATTGGAGGTGTCTTCATCGCATAAGCCTCCGCACGGCCCATTACGATACAGTTAGTAATAATCAAACCAACAAATACCGATAATTGCTTAGCAACATCGTAAGCGTAAGCTTGCAGTACTTGGTCAACCACGATTACCAATGACGCAATAATCGTCATCTGTACGATAATACGTACGCTGCTTGGAATGTGATTACGAATCAATGAAATAAATAGATTCGATAGCGCACATACCGCAGTAAGTGCAATCGTCATTACCAATGCCGTTTCCATCTTACTGGTTACAGCCAAAGCACTACATACACCCAGAATTTGCAAAGCAATTGGGTTGTTGCTGACAATAGGTCCGATTAGAACCTGTTTAAGTTCTTTAGCATCAGCCATTAGCTAAGCCCTCCATTGCGAGCCTTTTCGATAAAGCGAGCAAAACCTTCTTCACCTAACCAGAAATCAAGTGAGTTTTGCACACCATTACCGGTAAGCGTTGCACCTGATAATGCATCAACACCGTATGGAGAAGCAGCTACAGCAGGGTTTTTAGTTACGCTAATCGCCAACTCACCCTTGTCGTTATATAGCTTCTTACCATTCCATTTAGCTATCCACTGTGGGTTTTGAACTTCACCACCTAGACCAGGTGTTTCACCAGAACCAGTAAAGCTGTAATAAACCAAACTACGGATCGTATTCAAGTCTGGTTCAACCGCTAAGAAAGCAAACATAGTTGACCACAAGCCGTAGCCTTTAACTGGAATAATCACTGTTTGTAGCTGCTTGTTATCATCACGAACAAGGTAAACAACAGCATCATTTGCGACACGCTTAACTGACGCGATATCATTTTGTGGAACAAACGAAGTCGCTGGAGTACGCGCAGCCTTTTCAGCATCAAAAGTATCTGCATCACCTTCAACAAAGTCACCCGTTTTCAGGTCAACTAGCTTAGCTTCAACATACTTATCATACAGTGCTAAAACTTCGGCTTTTTCTACTTTGCCTTCACGAGGGTTAATAAGGCCTGCAGCTTCAAGAATGTACTTTTGCTTATCGAGAAGCTTGTTTTCCTGCTGAATCGGTTTCAACAATACTGCTGCCGTCGAAACGAACATAGAGCAGATGAAACACAAGCCAACAACAACAAATAATGTTCTTCCGAACGAATCTTTATTACTAGCCACGAGCAATCCTCCGCTTGATATTCGACTGAACCACGAAATGGTCAAATAATGGAGCAAATAGGTTAGCGAACAAGATGGCCAACATCATGCCTTCTGGGAAAGCAGGGTTGATAACACGAATAAATATCGCCATTGCACCAATTAAGATACCGTAAGCCCATTTCGCATTATTGGTGAAAGACGCCGATACCGGGTCTGTCGCCATAAACATCATACCGAACGCAAAGCCACCTAGTACTAAGTGCCAATACCAAGGCATCGCAAACATTGGATTAGTGTCACTACCAATAAAGTTAAGTAGGTAAGAAACGGCAATCATACCGATCATCACACCACCAACGATTCGCCATGAAGCGATACGCGTGTAGATGATAACGGCGCCACCAATCAAGATAGCAAGTGTCGATACTTCACCAACAGAACCTGGAATGAAGCCGAAGAAGGCATCCCACCAGTCTGCCGTTAGACCGTACTCTAATGTGCCTTGCGCCGCTTGGCTCAGTGCTGTTGCACCTGAGAAGCCGTCAGCGACAACCCAAGAAGTGTCACCAGACATGTTCAGCGGGTAAGCGAAGAATAGGAATGCACGGCCAGCAAGCGCAGGGTTTAAGAAGTTACGCCCTGTACCACCGAAGATCTCTTTCGCTACAACCACACCGAAGGTAATACCTAAAGCAACCATCCAAAGTGGAATCGTTGCAGGTAGGGTTAATGCGAAAAGGATTGAGGTAACAAAGAAGCCTTCGTTAACTTCATGACCGCGTACCGATGCAAATAGCACTTCCCATATGCCGCCGACTGCGAACGTCACCGCATATATAGGTAAGAACCAACAAGCGCCGTACCACATCAATCCGGCTACGCCTGAATTTGCTGTGAGTTCAGTACCGAACATACCGAACAGGGCTACCTGCCACGTATCTGGTGCTGCGAAACCTGCAACTAACGCTTCTTGCGCCTGAAGACCTACGTTGTACATACCCACAAACATTGCAGGGAATGCACACGCCCAAACCATAATCATCATACGCTTGAGGTCTAGATTGTCACGGACGTGGGTACGCCCTTTGTTGACTAGACCTGGGGTATAGAAGACTGTGTATGCTGCTTCAAAAAGCGCATAAAACTTCTCATATTTACCGCCTTTTTCAAATTGCGGTTCAATATTTTCGAAAAACTGTTTTAAGCCCATTAGCCTTCCCTCAGGATCGTATCTAAGCAGTCACGTAGATATGATGCATAGTCATATTTACCAGGACATACGAAAGTACACAGTGCCAAATCTTCTTCATCTAATTCCAATGCACCTAATGTCGCAGCGCCGTCATAGTCGCCAGATACTAGGTCACGAAGTAGCATTGTAGGAAGAATATCGAGTGGCATAACACGCTCATAGTTACCGATAGGTACCATTGCACGGTCTGAGCCACCAGTGCTCGTTGTCATGTTAAACAGGCGAGAAGATGAAAGGTGTCCGAGGAATGCACGGGTAATAGAGAACTTATCAGCACCAGGCATAGCCCAGCCAATAAACTCTTTCTCTGTGCCTTCTTCCAGCAAACTCACTTGGTTATGGTAGCGACCAAGATATGCGTGAGGACCTGTAGCCTTGCGACCGCTTAAAACAGAGCCAGAGATAATACGAACATCACCTTCTGCGACTTCGTTTTCAGTCAACTGTGCCATAGCTGCACCAGCAATAGTTCGAACTAAGCGAGGTTTAACGGCCTTAGGACCACCAATCGCAACAACACGCTGAGTGTTAAGTTCACCAGTTGTAAATAACTGGCCTATAGCAATAACGTCTTGGTAGCTTATATGCCATACGGTTCTAGTTGCAGATGCAGGCAATAGGTTATGAATGTGAGTGCCTGGTAATCCTGCTGGATGCAAACCGGCAAACTCTTCAACCTGAGCATTAGCGCTTGGAATATCAGCGCCAGGTGCTTTACAAAGGTAAACCTTACCTTCTGTTAACTTTGAAAGAACCTTTAGGCCGTTTTCAAAGTCAGCTTTATGCTCTGCAATCACGACCCTTGGGTCTGCTGCTAACGGTTGCGTATCAATAGCTGTGACGAAAATACCTGCAGCGGTTGAATCAACGCTGGGTACTTTACTGAAAGGGCGCGTACGCAAAGCCGTCCACAAGCCCGATTGGATCAGGTTGTCGCGCACTTGCTGAGTCTCTAACGTATCGATAGCAGTGGCGTCATATTTAGCAAAAGAGATGCTTTCATCTCCTTCCACTTCAATAACAACAGACTGCAGAACACGTTGAGCGCCCCGGTTAACTTCAGAAATTGTGCCACTGGCTAAAGCAGTATATATCACGCCAGGGTTCTTTTTATCTTCAAAAAGAACCTGACCTTTTTTAACTTTATCCCCTACCTTAATTTTCATGGTAGGACGTAAGCCAATATACTCTTCACCCAAAATAGCCACATGTTTGATGGCTTTACCATCATGGATAACTTGCTCTGGCCCACCTGTTATAGGCAGGTCCAATCCTTTCTTTATTGTAATCATATCCACAAGCACTACGTTATGAAGGAAAGACAATGCGCCGCGTTCCTGCTAAACACACAAGTTTTTTAACAAACCTCTAATTCGTGTTGAGCTAGCGCAGATTTATCGCCCAAATGCGATCAGAATCACGCTGGTCGCGCGCATTTTACCCCAAATATCACAAGCTCGCCATGAAAAATGTGACTGATTTAAAAGGTTACAAACGTTTTACGAACAAACAAGCTAAATGTCTGCGCTGATTAAGAATCCATTAATATAGCCACAGACCACATTCCTCATACATTTAAATAAGTTAATTAACTTTTGAGACAGATGAGAATGGATTTGATAGTGAATAAAAATAAAATTTACAGTTTTTCCGAGTGCTGCTTAATTAAACTGGAGTGCTTAGCATCACAATGGTTATTAATGGCAGAAAATGCGGACACATCGACATTTTTTCGCCTCAAATGGCTAAATTTAAAACAAAATATATTCAAGCAACTATTTAACAAATGCTACCCGCATCATAAATAGCTTTTAGCTTAACATTGTGGAAATGGCTTTTTAGGGGCAAAAATCTACTTAAATAAGCAAAACAGGAATTAAATACTAATAAAAAAGCCGCTAAAGCGGCCTTAAAACGAGATTAACAGCTGACGGACTAAAGCCCTTTCAAAATCTCGTCACTTAAACTTAAATCATCATTACGGTTAACATTGATCCCTGCAGCAATAATATTACGGGCAATCTCTTGCGCCTGCTCCAGAGAATGCATCTCATAAGTGCCACATTGATATTCATTGAGTTCAGGAATATCAGCTTGGGCGACAACGTTAAGTACATCTTGCATAGCGGCAAGCCAAGCGTCTGCGACTACCGACTCTGAGGGCGTACCGATTAAACTCATATAAAAACCAGTACGACAGCCCATTGGGGAAATATCGATGATCTCCACGCTGTCGCTATTTAAGTGATCACGCATAAAGCCAGCAAATAGATGCTCTAAGGTATGAATGCCGCGTTCGCTTAAGATCTCTTTATTAGGCACGCAAAATCGCAGATCAAATACCGTTATGGTGTCGCCTTTAGGCGTTGCCATGGATTTAGCAACACGAACCGCTGGCGCATTCATTCGTGTGTGGTCAACGGTGAAACTATCTAATAACGGCATATCAACTTCTCCAAACTCGCGTTAAGTGGCTAATCAACGTAGGTTTAATTACTGCCTAAATCGACTATAAGCATCCTCTGAGGTTAGGTGATACTTACCCAGCGCCGCTGAGTAGTCAACAGAAGCAACACAATCTTTTTTCATAATTGCATCTTTCATCTACCGCCCTACGACCACTTAAATTATTTAATCGCACTTTTAGCCAATGACGGAAACAAAAAAGCCACAGCAATATTACCGTGGCTTTAATTAACACTATTGTTCCGTCCTGAGATTAGCTGAGCAGTCCCGTCCAGGAATGTGTTTACACATTTAACCCTTACATTTTGGCGAAACCGGTACGTCAGTCTCTGTCACCCATTCTTCTGGAGTGTAAGTATGCATAGAAAGCGCATGTAAGCCATTAGCAAACTCTTCAGCCAATGCCTCATTGACTGCGCGGTGACGACCAATAAGACGCTGACCTTCAAACTCGCTACTGGTGATAATCACTTTAAAATGAGTTTCAGAGTTTGGCGGCACGTGGTGATTATGGCTTTCGTTTATCACTTCAAGGTGAGAAGGCGACAGTGCTGCGGTGAGTTTTTCGGTAATGATCTGTTCAACTGACATAACGATGTTCTCAATAATGCATAAATGCGACTGCGGCAGATTACTGCGATAAGTTTGAAAGATCAACTCGTGACAGACATCGACTAAAGAGTGTTATACAAGGCATTGCTTATCCTCCGCCTTATTTAGCCACCTCAGGCAGGTGAAACCCAACAATTAAGCGCCTATAGGTGTAATTGATCCGAACATCTTTCTCCTTAAGACGTTTCGGCAAAGAATGCTCCCAATCCTTTTGCATCGGCCAATGCATAATAAGCAAATCACCACTTTGTAGCTGTAAACAAATTTTTTGCTGAGATTGCTTATGACGGATAAAAAAGTCTCGCGTCGCTCCAAGCGTCAGCGACGCGATATCGCTAGCAGGCTCAATCTCTGGTTCATCATCACTGTGCCAGCCCATGGACTCATGTCCGTCGGCATACCGATTGACCAAGACACCATTACTATTTAGCCCGAAATCTCTGGCGAGCTTTTGCCTCAGTTTAGACGCGTACTTGGGCCAAGCTAATGCCTGAACAAGTAAACCGGAATAGCGGTAGTCACAGCCTTGATCGGCAAACCACACTTGGTTACGGGGAATGGGATGACTTTTGCCGTATAACAACACCTCTGGTCGAGTGAATGGGTAATTCGCCGACTCATTGAATAATGCTTGTTGCTGCTGCAGATTAAGATAGGCTTTAATTAAGGTAAAGGGCGGTTTGTCTTGCTCCATAGGGATATTAGATGGGGGCTTAAGCTCAAACCTAGAGTCAGCTTTAGCATTGCCCTCCCCTACAGATTGACCCGTTTTTACTGGAGCCAGCTCATCAAAATCCTCTTGCTTCATATCTTAGCCTCTTGATTCATCTCCTAGCCTCATACTGTTCCGCTAAACCTAATGCCTAATCATTAATAACTCATACCTAAACTAGGCTCCAAAAAACAATACCTAAGACGGCTCAAACATATCATCACTCTCATCATATACCTGCTATAAGAAATCTGCGATAATATGCGCCCTAATTTATTTGGTACTTATTGGCATATGACGACACAGTTTTCAGTATCGGGTATTGAACTCGAACTCTTCCGTTACCCTAGCAGACAAGAGTCTAACCTGCAGGCGTGGGACGCCGCCGATGAGCACCTTATAAAGCACTTAATCGATACAGAACAAACCAGCATTAGTACGGCGGTTGTGAACGATGGTTTCGGTGCATTAACTGCAGGCTTATTATCAATTAACCCTAGCTGGCCACTGACATTAGAAACGGATGCCAAGACCAGCCAGTTGGGCACAAGCCAAAACCTAACCCGTAACCAGCTATCGCAAGAGTCGATAACTTGGGTGAATAGCCGTGATGAGCTGCCTCAGGTAATTGAGTTGGTTTTGATGAAGCTGCCTAAAAACCTAAACTACTTTAGCCACCAGCTAAATAGGCTTTCTCATGTGCTACCAGCAGGTACACAAGTTTTAATTGGCGCGAAAGCAAAATCAATTAATAAGTCGCTACTGGAAACTATCGAAAAGAATTTAGGCCCTGCTAGTGCCAGCCTGACATGGAAGAAAACTCGAGTCATCACCTGTATCGCAGATGGTAAGGCTCGTGCGTTACCTAAAGCAACCACTTGGTCTGTACCTGAGTTTAAATTGCAGATCAGTAATCTCAGTAACGTATTTGCCGCCAACAAGCTCGATATTGGTGCACGCATAATGCTCGATAACATGCCAAAAGGTGACTACAAGTCGATTGTCGACTTGGGCTGCGGTAACGGCATCTTAGGCTTGCACGCGAAGCAAGTCTTTCCAGAAGCTTATATTCACTTTATCGATGACTCTGAGATGGCTGTCGCATCGGCTAGAGAAAACTGGGCACTCAACAAACTGGATAACCCTGCATTGGTTGGTGAACAAGCAACGTTTGGCTGGGATGACTGTTTAACCAATATGAGTGAAGGCTTCCGCCCAGATCTTGTACTGTGTAATCCTCCGTTCCACCAAGGTGAGGCTATTACCGATCATATTGCTTGGCAGATGTTTTTAGATGCCTTTAGACGCTTAAAAAATGGCGGAATATTGCATGTTGTGGGTAATCGTCACTTGGCCTATCACGTCAAACTGCAGCGGATCTTTAAGAACTGCACCACGGTTGCATCGAACGGTAAGTTTGTTATTTTACAGGCACAAAAAATCAGTAAAAAGGCACAAGAGGCTGAGGTGGAGCAAGCTTTTGACACTGAGACGCCACATCCGCAAAGTGCATTATACGGTAAGCCAAAAGCCTAACCGCTCGCTAAATAGACATAAGCGGTTAAATATAAGCGGTTAAGCAAAAACGGTGAGCCTAGGCTCACCGTTTTGTTTTTGATTCATTAAATAGTCGCTACTTAATCTCAGCTACCTGCTTTTCATGCTTTTCATGCTTTTCATGCTTTTCTTCAACATCTTGCACAGTAGAGTTTTGCTCTCCCACCTGCGCTGTCGCGCTTGCCGGTGGATCAAATAACACTCGAAACCTTTGCTTAGGGCTTAAGTTGGCAGAAATCGCTTCTTTAAACATATCTCGCCACTCGGAAAAGGTTACCACCAGCGGGTTAAAGCTATTGATTGGTTTAGTGATCCCATACTCTACGGTCTCAACTTCTTTCTCGTACGTGCCGAACATTCGATCCCAAATAATCAAAATACCAGCATAATTCTTATCGATATATTGTGGATTGCGGCCATGATGAACTCGATGATGAGACGGGGTATTAATAACCCACTCCAATATACCTAAAGATTTAACCGCCTGTGTATGGACAAAAAACTGTAGCCCTAAGTTCAGCAGTACCACAAACACCACCCAATTAGGGTCAAAACCGACTATGACTAACGGCAACCAGAATATCCACATCCCAGCCATTGGGTACATTAAGCTTTGCCTAAAAGCAGTACTAAAGTTCATATTCTCAGAACTATGATGAGCCACATGAGCAGCCCACATCCAGCGAATACGGTGACTCGCTCGGTGGAACCAGTAGTAACAGAAATCTTGCGCAACCATTAGCACAATAAATGTCGCAGCATTCATCTCTATATCGAAAAGACGCCAACCGAAGAACATCAGGTATAACTTAGCAATAAGCAGTCCAGTAACAATATCGGTCAATTGATGCATTGCCGCTAAACCGAAGTTACACAACACCTCAGGCAAGCGATAACGAGCATTGAGGGGTAAACGGTTTTGCCTATCGCCCATATACCACTCGAGTAAGATGCAGACGAAAAAAATCGGCGCGAGTACCAGTAGTAGCACTTCGGGGTGTGCTATCAGTGAATTAAAATCCATCTTATATATCCTTTTTATCCTTGGGGGCCTCGACTTATATGTCTCGCCACTTTTCACCGCTTTAATCGTTTTTTATTTTGGTTTATGACTCTAGCCATCAAACGAGACTACCAACGAGCAAAGTGATCTTCCGTCAGCCCAAAAACATTATCGAGTTGATGTTTATTACCAAAATTATCAATGATACAACCATCAAAACGCCCTAAATACTGCCTGAAATTACTCTTTAATAGCCAAAGGTTTAGTTTCTCTTGGCGACAACTTTTAGGTGTAAAAGTGAGTTCCACTTGGCCATTAGCACTGTAGACTCGCCAGCTTGCTGCCGATTTCGTTTTATCTCTGTGACGAGTAAACTCGAAATGCACCGGGCCAAGAAGATGTCTTTCGCCGTTATGCCAAAACACATTCTCATGACAGCCCGTCTCATTTACACCAGCAGCTAGATTAAGCCCTAAGCTGCCATGCTCCGTTAGACTATTAATACTCGCCCAGCGCCAACTGGTTTCTCTGCGCATATAGCCTGCACTAAAATCGTAGCCAGCTGTGACTCTTTGTAATGGTTGTGGTTCATGATTGATGACTAAGCTCCCCGTCACTTTTAGGGCATTATGTTTTTGGGTATATGTCCAGCCGCTATACCCCGTTGGGTTACACATCGCCATAGGTAGGCTGAGCACTTCTGGTTGTAAACTTAATTCAGCCTCAATGCCTAAGGTATTGAGCCTGACACGCCACAGTCCTTGTTCGATATCGAACTCAACTTGGCCCTGGCCACCTTTTATCTTAGCCTTTCCCTGCATGGGTGAATCTGACATCTGATAGCCCAAGCCTAATGGCTTAAGCCAGCTCGTTTCTATTAGCTGGTTAGCTTTAATATCATAGAGATAACAGAAAGCACTGCCCACGTAACGAATATCCGCAAGTGCTACACCAATAATGTAATGGGGAGTGACGATGCTAACAAACTGGAACTGCTTATAGTCAAAATGCTTAGCCCAGCTTGAGGCCGGCTTGTCCATCTCATTAAAGTATTTGAACTGCTCTACAGCCAAGTTAGATACGGGGCCATCGAAATGTCCGTAAACAGCACAACCATACTCATCTATTAAGCTTTGGGGAGCGGCTGAACTGGTGAGCATATTGGGGAGCCATGGCAGATTATTCTCGGTCATAAACCTTGAGTTCCTGATACTGATTCGACCTTTTACTCTAACTTGAACTGACTCAGGTTAAAAGCTGCCCAGAGAACTTTTGTTATCAAACTGTAAATACCACAAGACATCTTCAAACTAATTCTATGCTAGGTTCGACCAACACGATAAAGATATGAACCCTATGCAAGTAGGCTTTAATCGAGAAAAGTCCGACAAAAACTAACTATCAACTCTGGAATACAGTTAGGGTTCTGGTATGCTGAGGCATCTCAATTTTTTGCTAATTAATATAATAATGAAATCTTTACTTTTAGTCGTTGCAGCCGCGGTATCAATGGTAGGCTGCGCTAGCCAAGGTCCATCTCATATTGCATTAAACCCTGAAGTGCCATCAATTATTCAGCAAACAGAAGTAGAACTTCCTGTTGCCCTAGAAACGATTGATACCCGCTCAGCAAACTTTATCGTACGCTTTAATGACGGCGATAAAGCAGCACGCCTTGTCAGCCCAACTGAAGCGCCTCGCGTTCAAATGGACCAAGTATTTAGGGATGGCTTTACTCAGGCGGGATATCGCATCGATCCAAGCTCGGTAAATCACATGCAGTTCCAGCTAGAGCAGCTATTAACCGATGTCGACGAAGGCACATTTGGCTTCGAAGCCAATAGTCAGATTATCATCAATGTTATTGCTAAAAACGCCAAGCAAGAGCTCACAAAACGCTATCGCGCCAAGGGACTATTAAAGGGTCCGTTTAGCGCCGATTTTGCTACACTAGAGCTTGAAATGAACAAGCTACTCGGTGAGCTAACCCGCGACATCATTAACGACCCAGAGCTGAATCAATTCATTCAGCAGTAAAGATTAAGGTTAGGTTTTCAGCATTCAAAATGCTATTAAAAGGAACATTATGAAAACTTGGAAAACTTGGATAACTTATTTAACAAAAAGTTTAACGAAAAATTTAGCAAAAAAAACAACTAAGATAGCCAAGACGCTCGCGTCACTGGTCCTGTTAACAACGAGCCAGCTCAGCTATGCCGTAGATATTCAGCCCAACACGCTTTACCCTCTCGTTGAGCTAGACACCAGCATGGGCAAGATAGTGGTGGAGTTAGATAGAACTCGCTCGCCGATCACAGTTGATAACTTTCTAACCTATGTTGTAAAAGGTCACTATGACAACACACTATTTCACCGTGTGATTAGCGATTTCGTGGTGCAAGGTGGCGGTTTAGACTTAAACAAAGAAGAGCGACCGACCGATAAACCTATCGTCAATGAATCGGGAAACGGCCTCTCTAACCTAACTGGCACCATTGCCATGGCTCGAGAAGCCGAGCCACATACCGCCACCAGCCAGTTCTACTTTAATGTAGTCGATAATGAGAAGTTAGATCCCTCTTCGCGCCGCTGGGGCTATACGGTTTTTGGTGAGGTAACCTCAGGCATGGAAGTATTGCAAGCCATATCGTTAGTGCCTACTGATTTCAATAGCCAAGTAGAGTGGCCTGACTTTCCAGTGCAAGATATTGTTCTTAAAAAGGCGACCTTGCTACCTCGAAATTAAGCCTTATCTATTTAGCCAATCTAAATCTTGAATTATTTTGAAATAATTTGAATTATTTTGAGCAATAGCCCTAATTTCCTGCCTATACTTATTTCGTAAACTAAAAGGAGGCGGCTCAATGACACCAAATCAGTTCATTGACGATAAAGCGCCCCAGCTGGCTTTCTATGGAAAAGCATTTTTGAGTGATCAACTCGAATTCAATGAGATCCAGTTATATCTATGGGACACCCTAGAAGAATGGCAGATGTACAATCATCAGGGTGATGCGCAAACTGATATGGAACGTGTGTTTTGGCACCTACTACACGCCTTTGACAGGTGGCCCTGTTGGGCAATTCGAGGCAATCAATTTCTGCGAAAGCAGGTAGATGATTGTTGTGACTACCTCAGTATTGGTGGTCAAATCCCTCAAGGATGTATAGGGATCAGACCCTAGTTTCATTAAGTGACACAATAATATCCACCAAAAGAGCAATCAAGCTCTAGCTAAGCCCAGACCAAAACTTCGGTCTGGGCTTTTTACTGGCAAGCATAAAGTTATACCAACCAGTATAAAGATTTGGTCGCTCAGCGAGAGTTTAGCGGTTCTGAGACAAGGCAGCGAGTGAAGAGCATAGTGAAACTAGGTTCAAGCTCCCTCTTGTTCCATAAGAGTCACAGTATCAGAACCGCTAAAACTCGCCATTCTGGAGCGTTTTTGGCTGCCTACTTCTGCGTTGAACAACTTCACAAGGGAGCAACCATTCTTTCAGTTATTCGCCTTGAATTAGTTTGCCAAAAAACGTTCTGAGTAGATCAACTTCTTATACTGATTGGTATTAATCAAGCCCCTTTGGGATTAATACCTTGAACCTAACCCCGCTCAGCCGTAAGATTTAAATAACTAACTCCAGCAAAGCTTGTTTATGTCTTCAGCACCCCTAGCCTCTTTTTTTCAGCGCTTTAAAGACGCCGCCTCAATCTATTGCCACAAAAGGGTATTAATTTTATTACTGCTTGGTTTTTCAGCAGGCTTACCCCTGATGCTGGTGTTTTCCACCCTGTCATTCTGGTTAAGAGAAGCTGGCGTAGACCGTACAGCTATTGGTTACTTTAGCTGGATAGCGTTAGCCTATGGATTCAAATGGGCTTGGTCGCCGCTAGTTGACAGGATGTCATTGCCTATATTTACCAAGCTGTTAGGCCGTAGGCGCGGTTGGATGATGTTCGCGCAGCTATTGCTAGTCGCGGCGATTATCGGAATGAGCCAAAGTGACCCTCTTGCCGATCTTGAAAGGCTCGCGCTATTCGCCTTAATGGTCGCCTTTGCCTCTGCTACTCAAGACATAGTTATCGATGCGTTCCGTATTGAGTCCGCGCCAGTAAAAATGCAAGCGGCACTAGCAGCAGCTTATCAAGTGGGCTACCGCAGTGCGATGATTGTAGCCACAGCAGGCGCACTCACTATTGCCGCATGGATCGAGCCTGATAACGACAGCTATAACTTGATGTCGTGGCAGACCGCTTATTTAGTCATGGCAGGTCTTATGTCGATTGGTATTTTAACCACACTATTTAGTAAAGAGCCTGTTGTTGAAACTAAGGAGGCGGACGAGAAGGAAGCCGAAATAAAGATTAAGTTTGCAGCACGTTACCCTAAGTTTGTTGCCGCCAGTTTTTCTTGGTTATATACCGCAAGTGTACTGCCCTTTATCGACTTCTTTAAGCGGTATGGGCGCAGTGCAATTCTTATCTTATTGCTAATCTCTTGTTACCGTATTTCCGATATTGTGATGGGAATTATGGCTAACGTGTTTTACGTCGATATGGGTTTTTCGAAAACCGAAATCGCCACATTAAGTAAAATATATGGCTTAATTATGACCTTAGTGGGCGCAGGCGCAGGCGGTTTACTGATCGCCCGTTACGGCACCATGAAGATATTGTTCTTAGGGGCATTTCTAGTGGCGGTAACTAATCTACTTTTTGCCTACCAAGCCATAATTGGCTATAACGTCAACTTCTTAACCTTTGCTATTTCGGTCGATAACTTCAGTGCAGGAATTGCCACAGCAGCCTTTATTGCTTACTTGTCGAGCTTAACTAGCAGTGGCTACAGTGCGACTCAATATGCACTGCTATCCTCAATTATGTTGCTGTTCCCTAAGTTTATTGCAGGCTTCTCCGGCGCTTATATCGATGCCTATGATTATGTAAGCTTCTTTATTGCAGCCAGCTTAATTGGTTTCCCCGTGCTCGGACTGATTATGTTAGTGCAAAAATATGCACCGAATCCAAGTCTTACAGAGCAAGCTGAGGTTGAGTCTAATGATGCAAGCAAAGAAACGAGCTTATAAATAACCTTGTACAGCCTGATAACTTGATAACGGCTCCCGAATGGTGAGGCAACATCGATATTTATCAGCCGTGATGATAGCGAGGCGGTACTTGCTGATATGGTAAATAGCCGCCCATCATCGTGAGCGGCTAATTGAACCTATTGGCTGTAATTGCCAATTTAAAGCTTGAAAACAAAAGATGCTTAATACGTTATTTCTTTAGGCATCTTTTATCTTAATTTTTCAAAGAAAAATTAATCGCGGAAGTTATTAAACTGGAATGGCTGGCCAAGTTCAGACTCACGAGCCAGTGCCATCACCTGTTGCAGGTCATCTCGCTTCTTGCCTGTAACACGTACAGAATCGCCTTGAATAGATACCTGAACCTTAAGCTTGCTGTCTTTAATTAGCTTAACCAGCTTCTTAGCGACTAAGGTTTCGATGCCTTCTTTAAACTTCACTTTTAAAGAGAAGGTTTTACCGCTGTGAACCGCTTTATCATCGACATCCATCGACTTAGGATCGACATCACGCTTACTCATTTGCATACGTAGAATATCCACAAGCTGACGGCACTGAAAGTCATCTTCAGCCGTTAAGGTTACTACGTGATCTTTGTACTCAATGCTGGCTTCTTTGCCGCGAAAGTCAAAACGACCTTTCAATTCACGCACTGAATTATCAACCGCGTTACGCAGTTCAACTTCATTCACTTCTGAAACAATATCCATTGAAGGCATAAGTTTGGTCCTTAAAAAATTACTGTAGCGGTATTTTACGCACAGAGCCTTCGAACTTGAAGTAAATAAACCATAAAAGCAAAGGAAATTGTGGGTTGTTGATGACTTTATCTACGGGTTTTCTTATGATTGAGTCAAATAACATAGATGCATACGACGTGATAAACAGACAAACTATTTTTAAGTGGGCACTGGCTTTAATGCTCATTCTGGTAAGTTACTTGGTTTTCTCAAAACCCAGTTACCCAATAGGGATCCCTAATTTCGATAAAATTGGTCACGTAGGCAGTTTTTTTGTCTTGTCATACCTAACCTACTTAGCCTTCAGGCCTAAGTGGTACACGTTGGCGGTTATTTTAGCGGGCTACGCAGTATTTATCGAAGTCGTGCAATCTCAACTTTCCTATCGTAGCGCCTCCCTAGCCGATTTCATTGCCGATATGGTGGGGATCTCCCTATTTTATTTTACTCATTGGCTTTATTGTCGCTACTTTAAAACCGCTAAGCTCACCGATCCTGATCTGCAGTAACTTCACATGTCCTCTAATTCGTCGCTCCAACTCAGTACTGAACAGCTAGATCCTAACCAGCCAAGTAATAAGCAACTAGGTAGTAAGCAACTAAATGGTAAACAGTTAAGCGCTAGCCAAATTGCTATTTTAGGCGCAGGTGCTATTGGCCAGCTCATCTACCACCAGCTAGCTAACGCCAAGCAACAACCCCATGTTGGCTTAAGCTTTATCGGTAGAAAAATACAATCTAAAGTTGTCCCCTTTAGATTTACCAGACTCGATGGTCAAGTCGTTACAAGTAACGCCAAAGTGATCGGTCTAGAGGATTATGCCAAGGAGCTCGCCAATACCGCGCTTTTGATCGTCAGTGTTAAGGCGCATCAAGTCAAACCAGCGCTTGCTGCTGTTCTGCCTCATCTTCCCGGTAACACGCATATCTTGTTACTACATAATGGGATGGGACCTCATTTAGAGGTGCAGCCATATCTTGCTGGTCGTGGGCTGAGTCTTGGTACCACTTCACAAGGGGCACTGAGGTTAGACAAATATCATGTGAAACAGACGGGATCGGGCCTGACGCAACTTGGACCATTTATCGCGCCACAGCTTGATGACAATATCCGAGAGCGATTACTCAGCAGTATTGACCAAAGCACTTGGTACGCCGATATCTTGCCGCTTCTTTGGCAAAAACTGGCCATCAATGTGGCAATAAACCCGTTAACCGCCATCCATGATTGCCCTAATGGTGAGCTTGCTAAGCCTCAATACCGTAATGCCATAAACAATGCCGTTAGCGAACTGATTAAAGTTGCCGCCGCCGATGGCCTCACTCTGGACAAAGCGCTTTTAATTGAACGTGTTTATCAGGTCATAGAGCTAACGGCGCAGAACTTCTCTTCCATGCATCAGGATGTTTATCATCAAAGGCAAACGGAGATAGACGCCATTAATGGTTTTGTGCTCAAGCGAGCCATGGTTCACCATATCCCTGCCCCCGTAAATCAATCGCTCGCCCAGCAGATAACGCAACTAGAAGCCAAATACACGCGCTAGCCTTGGGGGGAAGAGTCTTGTTTCCCCATCGACTAACGCTTGTGTTTATTATTAATAAGTTAAGCATTTCGTAAAGTACAAACTTGAAGCAAGTTCTTTAATTGTGACTAGAATTAGTTCTGTTGGCCCAATTTACAATCTTGTAGTTGGAGAGAGTACAGGCGCGTTCAATGCAAAGAGAGCAATGGAATTCTAGGACAGGCTTTATTCTAGCGGCAGTTGGCTCGGCAATCGGCCTCGGCAATATTTGGCGCTTTCCCTATATGGCATATGAGAATGGAGGTGGTGCGTTTTTCATTCCTTATCTATTTGCCATGCTCACAGCAGGCATTCCATTTATGATCATGGAATTCAGTCTGGGCCATAAGTACCGCGGCGCAGCGCCAAAGATCTTCGCACAGCTCGGTAAATCACTTGGTTTTCGGCTGGAGTGGCTAGGCTGGTTTCAAGTGTTTATCGCCGCGGTCATTGCTATCTATTATGTCGCGATCATCGGCTGGGCCATCTCCTACTTTGTTTTCTCTATATCCCAGAGCTGGGGCACTGATACCAATGCCTTCTTCTTCAATGAATACCTACAACTAGGCGACAACTCGCCCACTAAGCTAGGCTCCATGCAATTCCATATTGCTATCCCCATGGCAATAGCTTGGAGTGTTACAACCCTTGCGGTATACAGTGGCGTAAAAGGCGGTATCGAGCGCGCCGGTAAAATCATGATGCCACTACTTTTCATCATGGTGCTGCTATTTATTGCCAGAATTGTGTTTCTCCCTGGCGCCTTAGAAGGACTCAACTACCTATTCAGGCCAGATTTCAGCATGATTTTAAATGCTAAAGTTTGGTCGGCGGCATACGGCCAGATTTTTTTCACCTTAAGTGTCGGCTTTGCCATCATGCTCGCTTACTCTAGCTACCTACCAGAGAAATCCGATATCAATAACAATGCCATTATGACGGTATTAATTAACTGTGGCTTCTCTATCTTAGGCGGTATTATGATCTTTTCCGTACTAGGCTACATGGCCCAGGAGCAAGCCAAGCCCATTACCGACGTGGTCACGTCGGGTGTAGGTCTGGCTTTTGTCACTATACCCGCGGCGATTAATTTGCTGCCAGCCCCCTATATCTTCGGGCCGCTATTCTTCTTGGCTTTAGTGGTTGCCGGGATCAGCTCACATATCTCCATTATTGAAGCAGTGGTCTCAGCGGTAATCGATAAACTGTCAATCTCACGAAAAAAGGCGGCGCTGCTGGTTTGTGGTACGGGCTTTGTTATCTCTATGGCGTTTTCGAGTAACGGCGGGCTATTACTACTCGATCTCGTCGATTACTTTATCAATAACATCGCCCTACTCTCTAGTTGCCTAATCGAGCTGATTATCCTCGCCTGGTTATTTAAGATTGCCGATATCCGTGACTATGCCAACCGCTGCAGTGAATTTAGTATCGGCAAGTGGATGGAGATCTGCCTACGCTTTATCGGCCCTATCATGCTCGCGATTATTCTAGTTAAAAATCTCATCAACACGTTGACCGACGGCTATGGCGACTACCCGATTGCAGATCAGCTATTTCTCGGCTGGGGACTGGTGGCGAGTATGCTGTTTGCCGCCATCTTTATCAGTGTCATCTCAGGTAATAATATTTCGAAGGAACCAAAGCTATGAGCACTGGTGCAATTATCATGATGGTATTAGCTTTGCTAATCACTTGGGGAGGGGCAGCCGTTTGCATCTCAATAGCGATGAAGGCTTCAAAAAAAGAGTGACTATAACAAGAGATAGGCTATACCTCTTGCCGTTACCACCATGGTCCCCTACACTGGTCAGCCCTATCTTCCCAACTCGCATAGACTAATATTGTTCGATGAGCCCTAACATACGCCCTGAATCCGAATATAGAGAAACCCCAGCTAAAACCCGACCTATACAGCAGTCTCTAAGAAGCTGTTTATTGCTCTACCTTGCTAGCTGCTGCTTTATTGTTTTCAGCGTACTCTTTCTAGATAGGCCTATTTCGACTTGGATGCATTTAAATAGTCATGCGAGTGATATCTTCAAACCTCTGAGCCAAATGCCGCTTCTGTTTGAATCTTTAACGGCGATCTTCATCCTTGGCTGCTTTAGCCCGAAATTCCGCCAAAATTATGCCCCCTTCGCACTGGCACTGACTTTCACTGTCATTAGTGCAACAATTGTAAGATTAGGAGCAAAGTTTATATTTGGCCGCACTTGGCCAGAAACCTGGCTCCACACAGAAGCGGGCAGCAATCCGTCATGGATCCATAATGGGGTCGAAGGGTTTCATCCCTTTACGATGGGCGCCGCCTATAATTCATTCCCTTCGGGGCATGCACTGTTCACTTTTGCATTAGTGAGTGTGTTCTGGTGGCGTTTTCCAAAGCTTTATTGGCTATGGATGCTGGCTATGCTTGGGGCTATAGCAGGCCAATTAGGCCAGAATTATCACTTCCTTGGCGACTTACTTGCTGGCGCGACCCTTGGGGTTTTATGTGCGCAGTTATCTATTGCTCTCTGCGAAAAACGCCTCAAACACAGAACGAAAAGTAAGTAATAACTAACCCCACATTACCAGTATCGCTGCAATTGCGATAAGAATTAGCCCTAACATATCTTTAATTTCCACCTTATTTTTAAGCCAGAACGTGGCAATAAGCAAGGTAAAGAACACCTCTACCTGGCCAAGTGTCTTAACATAGGGCACCGCCTGCAACGACATGGCACTAAACCAACCGATTGAACCCAGACAGCTTGTGACACTGGTGAGTAGAGTCAGCTTTGGCCTTTGCAGTAGACTATCGATGGTGTTTTTATCCACGACATAGGAGTATATCAATAGCACTGACGTCTGAATCGCAATGACAAACAGCAGCACCCAGGCAGCTCTGTGAGGAAATGGCAGATCGAGATTAAGGCTCGCCTCCCTAACCCAAAGAGACGTCAAGGCAAAAGCAGTACCACAAGCAAGCCCAAGCAATATCGTGGATAACGAAAGCTGCCTAAATCCCTGTTTGCTGCTCATCATAAATATGGCTATTACACCAATGAGCACGCCTAGCCAACCAAGTAATGATAAATGCGTTCCGAAAAACAACACCCCGAGAATCGCTGCGACTAAGGCCTCACTCTTAGCCAAGCCCGCCCCTACGGCAAAGTTCTTCATTTTAAAAAGCTTCACCATCAAAGCCGTGGCCAAGATCTGCATCGCCGCTGCACCAAGTACATAAGCTGTGAATTTAAGGGTGATAAACGGAAGTCCAACAGGCTGCCAAACATAGAGGCCTAACAGGTAGATAATCGCAATTGGGGTTGCCCACAGAAACCGAGCCAAGGTCACTCCGGCGATATTAACATCCTTACTTAGCTGACTTTGAAAGGCATTGCGCCATGCTTGCATTAATGCGGCTAAAAAGGTGAATAATATCCATGCCATATTGAGTGAGCGCCAAAAATCAAAACACTATTATGCCTGCCATAACGAGTTTAAGGGGGAATTAGTCTTAGATACTGACAATAACTCTTAGTGATACTGTGAAATAACGGCCAAAAAACCGCCGCAAAAAAAAGCCAAGTCATAGACTTGGCCTTCTCAGTGCTTTTCAACGGATGTTAAACGCTTACAAACCATAGGTATAACTTGCACCTAAGCCCAATGGGAAACCAAGAGCCCAGTAAGCCAACAACCAAACACTCCATATAGACATTAACGCTAAGCTAAACGGCAGCATCATAGAGATTAAGGTACCAATACCGATATTCTTCACATAGCGTTGACAGTAAACTACCACTAACGGAAAGTATGGCATCAGCGGCGTAATAATATTAGAGCTCGAATCACCTACGCGGTATGCCGCCTGAGATAGATCTGGACTGATATTAAGCTGCATCAACATAGGCACTAGAACTGGACCAATCAAAGCCCACTTAGCCGATGATGAGCCCACAAACAAGTTCACAAAGCCAACTAGGATAATCATACCCACTACGGTAATTTCAGCCGGTAAGTTTAAGGCTTTTAATCCACCAGCACCTTCAACTGCGATTAAAGCACCGAGGTTAGATGCCGAAAATGCTGCTACAAACTGAGCACAGAAAAATGCCATGACGATGTAATGAGACATGCCACTCATCGACTTAGACATCGCCTGTACAACATCCCCTGATGTTTTAAAGGCACCAGTCATGTAGCCATATACGAGGCCAGGTAACATAAAGAAGATAAAGATCAGCGGCACAATTGACTGCATCAAAGGTGCCTTAAAGCTCGTCAATGAACCGTTCGCATCACGCAGTGTTGAAGTCTCTGGCACAGTTAATGAGAAGAAAGCTGCAATTGCAACAACCATCACTAAGCTAGCAACGCGGAATGCTTTAATCTCAGACGGCTTCTCCTCTTCCATCGCCGGAAGATCCACCTCTTCGCGGTTAACCTTGTGAGTGCGGTTTAAGCGAGGCTCCAATACTTTATCTGTTAGATACCAGATAACTAACGTAATAGGGATACATGACGATGCCGCGAAGAACCAGTTGTTCAGTGGGTTGACTTCAATTGTCGGGTCAACAATTTGTGCCGCAGCTTGGGTAAAGCTTTGCAGTAATGGGTCAATTCCTGACGGGATAAAGTTGGCGCAAAAACCACCTGACACACCAGCAAACGCTGCGGCTATACCCGCTAGAGGATGGCGACCAACGGTAAAGAAGATCACGCCAGCAAGAGGAATAACCACCACATAACCCGCATCGGTTGCGGTGTGAGAGATAATACCGACCAAAACCACTGCCGGAGTTAAAAATTTAGCCGGGGTGATTTTTAACATGCGTTTTAGCGCAGTGTTAATAAAGCCTGAATGCTCAGCTACGCCCACACCTAGCATGGCCACCAACACCACACCTAAAGGAGCGAATGCCGTGAACGTCGTTACCATCGAGGTTAAGAACTTAGTTAGCGCTTCTGCGGTTAGTAGGTTATGAACCACAATTGGAGAGTTAGTCGTCGGGTCGATGGCCTCAAAGCTCACCCCCGATAGCAACGCTGATAGTGCCCATACGGCAAACATCAAAATTAAAAATAGCATTGCAGGATCCGGTAACTTATTGCCGACCCTTTCAATGCTGTCTAATGCTTTACCTAACATCCCTTGTGGCCCTTGTTCTCCAAGCGCCTGTTTATCTGCTTTCATCATTCAACCTATTTATGTTTTCCCACATTAAACTGACTATTATTACCAAACTGAGCGAATAGCACTGCTTAACGTCGAGTATTTTTTATAACCTACTAGAATAAATGCCCAATCTGTATTTAAACTTAAATTATATCGATGAAAAAAATAAAACCCTGCGCTAAGACAGGGTTTTATCTTTTATTACAACTAGCTAGAAGAATAAAATACTTCGAACTTACTTACTAGTATCAATAGGCTCAAACGACTTAACTAAATCGTCAATCGCCTTCATCTGGGTTAAGTAGTTCTCTAACTGGTGTAGTGGCAATGCACACGGGCCGTCACACTTAGCGTTATCAGGATCTGGGTGAGCCTCAATAAACAAGCCCGCTAAGCCAAGTGCCATACCACTACGGGCAAGCTCTGTCGCTTGAGCGCGGCGTCCACCAGCGCTGTCGCTACGTCCACCAGGACGTTGCAGAGCATGAGTCGCATCGAAGATCACCGGGTAACCCGTTTGCTTCATCTCATCCATACCTAGCATATCGACAACGAGGTTGTTGTAACCAAAGCTCGAACCACGTTCACACAGCATGATCTCATCGTTACCCGCTTCATTAAACTTAGTAATGATATGACGCATCTCATGTGGAGCTAAGAACTGCGGCTTTTTCACGTTAATAATGGCGCCTGTCTTTGCCATCGCCACAACAAGATCTGTTTGACGAGCAAGGAATGCAGGCAACTGAATCACATCAACGACTTCTGCAACTGGCGCACACTGGTGCACTTCGTGTACGTCAGTGATCAAAGGCAAGTTAAAAGTCGATTTAATCTCTTCAAAGATCTTCAAGCCTTCTTCCATGCCTGGGCCACGGTAAGAGTTAACTGATGAGCGGTTAGCCTTATCGAAAGAGGCCTTAAACACGTAAGGGATCCCTAACTTTTGGGTAACTTCAGCATAGGTTTCTGCAATTTGCATTGCCAAGTCACGTGACTCAAGTACGTTCATACCGCCAAATAATACAAAAGGCTTATCATTTGCGATCTCAATCGAACCTAAACTAATGATTTTATTGCTCATCAATCTCTTCTCTCTTCGTGAGCCAAGGCCGTTGCCTTGGCATTAATCAACTAAGTTTTTGCTGCGGCCTTAACTGGCGACAGCTTGTAAAATTTGGCCACAAATCCAAGCCATGTAAGTGCCTAAAGCATAGCCTAATACCGCCAGTAGCACACCAACTGGCGCAAGTGCTGGGTGGAATGCTGCGGCAACAACTGGCGCTGATGCTGCGCCGCCCACGTTAGCCTGGCTACCCACAGCCATATAGAACAATGGCGCTTTAATCAGTTTAGCCACTATCAGCATAAAGCTTGCGTGCACTATCATCCAAATAATACCGATAGCAAAGTACCAAAGGTTATCTGGATCTGCGAGCTTTGACACATCCATATGCAGACCAATAGTAGCGACTAGAATGTATAAGAATGCTGTAGCCACTTTTGATGCACCCGCCGCTTCAATATGACGTACTGGACTGAACGACATGGCTAAACCAATCGTTGTCACTGTTACAATTAACCAGAAAAACTTAGAGGTTAAACTGTAATCTCGAGTCCACGGGTAATTAGCTTCAAAAAACGGGCCTAAAAAGTCAGCTACGACATGCGCTAGGCCAGTAACACCAAAACCAATCGCTACAATCATCATCAAGTCACTCAAGCTTGGAATGCGCGCGTTTTCTGCGTGGTACTTTTCAACCTTATCTTTAAGCGCTTCAAGCGCTGTAGTATCTGCGCCCGTTCTTGCGTCTATCTGCTTGGCTTTTGATGCCATAAATAGCAGTACAGCCATCCAAATATTGGCTACGATGACGTCAACAGTCACCATGATTGAGAAAATATCACCGCCGACTTCATAAATTTCTTTCATTGCCGCTTGGTTAGCACCACCGCCAATCCAGCTACCGGCAAGAGTAGTCATGCCACGCCATACGGCATCAGGCCCAGCCCCTCCCAATACTTCGGGATTAATCGCTGAAACAATCAGCAACGCAATGGGGCCGCCAATAACGATACCCACGGTTCCGGTGAGGAACATGATAATCGCCTTAGGCCCCAAGGAAAGTATCGCTTTTAAATCAACACTCAGAATAAGTAACACTAAACACGCTGGCAGCAGGTAACGTGAGGCCACAAAATAAAGTTGCGATGTTTTACCGTCAATAATATCGAATGTGTTCAATAGTGATGGCAAGAAGTAACACATTAACAATGCTGGTACGAAGGTATAAAACTTCTTCCAAAATGCATTGCTACTATTACTGGTATAAAACACAAAGCCGAGCACGACCGCTAAAATACCTAACGCCGTAGCGTCATTAGTCACCAGCGCTGTGGTCACTGAATCCGTACTACTCATGAAGTCCATCCCCTTAATGTTGGCAATGCTTGCCTAATTATTATTCTTACAATTCAATTTATTGGTATTATTTTTACAGCTATTTTTATTTTATATCGACACTTTATTGCCATCGCTATGTGGCTGTGTCTTTTACTTAAATCTATTTTGAAACTGCACTATTAACACAAGCACTATCAACACAAAAGGGCCTTAAAGGCCCTATTGTGATACTTAATGGAAAGTTTCCACTTCCTCTTTAAGTTCTTTCAATTGCATCTTCACCAGCTCAATAACTGGATCATGTGGACTGTTTTCCACAAAATGAGTTAAATCGGCGGTAGCAACGCTAATACAACCTAACTGCTGGGCAATAAAGGCGCGCTCACGATTGAGATTTAGATCATCCTGATGCCATTGTAGTAACAAGTTACAGCACTCCATCGCAGGCTCGAAGTTATGCGCAACAATGCTGCCCGCTTTCATCTCATGCAGCATTCGAGAAATGATACGCTTGATGCTAGCTGGCTTTAAGTAGCTTGGCTTGAACTTAGCACTATTGCCTAGTTCACCACGCACGAAGACATGCAGTTGGTGCTTAGTCAGCTGCGCCCCTGTTAATGGGTCTATATAACGCACTTCATCGTCGATTCGGCTACAAAGTACTGTTTGTCCAGGTAATAGCAGCAAATCAAGTGTTAAGTCGAGTTGCTTAGCCAATAACATCAACACCGTTGCCAATGTTGTACTATTGCCTTGCTTCGATGTTAGGCATTTGCCTAAATCAGCCGCCTCAGCGCTGTAGTATGCTTCACGAGCACAAAAGCCTAAATCGTTATAGAACCACTTAAGCAGTCCGTTTAAACGTTCATGCCTATCAACGACATAAAAGCTCAACACAGAGCCTGCTAATTCTAGCCAGGCCCAGTTTGCATTCTTTTGCTTAGAAAAGCCCAAGTGCTCGGCAATTTCAAAAGCCGTGTCAGGAAGTTGTATTGATTCGTTTTGCGTTAAATCAGTCATTAACCGAGCAACACCCCTTGCTTAAGGATCGCAAGTTTAGCGGCATAAACAACCCAACCGATTGCACCAAAGGCTGCAAAGACTTTAAATAATGTATTACGATTTGCTTTTAGCACGATGGTAGCCAACACGATGTAAGCAACAACGGCACCCAACTTTTCAGTCATCCATGGATCAACAAAAGGATACTGTTTGATTGAGAAACATAAGATCAAACCAGATAACAGTAGGAAGGTATCGATAACGTGCGGCGCAATTTTAATTGCTTTCTTTTCTAATACGGGTGACTTGCGCATATGCAGTACGAAACGGACTAAGAAAAACAATACGCTAGTCGCAATAAGCGTCATGTGCATGTGCTTAAACGCTGGGTACAAACTGTAAAAAGTTTCCATGAATAAAGATCTGTTTGCCGATAAAGGCGGCTAGTGTACCCCATACCTGAATCCATAACCAATATCCGGCCATGGCAACTAGAAGAAGCGCACAAAGTTTAACCAAGACTAGTATTATCTCGACCCTAGGCCATTTTACCAAGCTCTAGGTTATGTGGGTAAATAGACACAATTCGCCTACCCTGCAACTGGCTGTAAATATTTTATGGTGAAACAGCTGACGTAATCGGGGCATAAAAAAAGGCATTCACGAGAATGCCTTTTTCTTCATCAATCGATAAACCTCTAACGAGGCCAACGACCTAATGTGCAGCGATCATTACTGCCAAAGTCTCGAACCGTGGCAACGTTTTCATAACCCAGCTCAATTAACTTCTCTCTTAACTCGATAGCTTGCTGATAACCGTGCTCGAGTAGCAAATAGCCACCTGGTGCTAAGTAATCACGAGCCGACTCTGCAATGTAAAACAGATCTGCAAAGCCCCTCTGTGGTGCAGTTAAGGCACTCGCTGGCTCAAATCTAACATCGCCTTGAGAAAGGTGTTCATCCTCTTCATCGATATAAGGCGGATTGGACACAATCAAATTAAAGTCATAGCACTCAACAGCATCAAACCAGTCGCTTTGAAACACATCAACCTGTTCGAGTTTCAAATTAGTACGATTTTCCTTGGCTAATGCCACAGCATCATCCACTTTATCGATCGCACAAACCTGCCATTCGCTACGCTCATGGGCCAATGACAAGGCGATAGCACCCGTGCCAGTGCCTAAATCGAGTACCTTAGCACTTTCAGCTAAAGGTAAATTCAGCGCTGTTTCAACCAAGATTTCTGTATCGGGGCGTGGGATCAGCGTTGTTGGATTCACTCTAAAAGGCAGTGACCAAAACTCTCTTTCACCAACGATATGCGCGATTGGATTACCACGCAAACGCTTGGCCAACATCTGTTTAAACTCAAAAACTTGCTCGGGTTCTAAGCTTCTATCAGGCCAAGTATATAAGTAGCTACGCTGTTTATTAATTACATGAAGCAACATGACCTCAGCATCCAGTGATGCTGAGTCTGAAATACTTTCAAGCTGAGAAGAGGCCCACTTAAGCGCCCCTGAGATAGTTAATTGCAAGGAATATCCTTATTCATCTGTAGCACAATGATAGTGTGAGAGAAGGCTTAGCCTTCACCCAGTGCTGCAAGCATATCCGCTTGGTTTTCTTGGATCAGTGGTTCTACAACACAATCGATGTCACCTTCCATAAATTCGCCTAAGCGGTACAGAGTTAAGTTAATTCTGTGCTCACTTACACGACCTTGTGGGAAGTTATAAGTACGAATACGTTCTGAACGATCACCTGATGACACCAAGTTACGGCGTGTACTTTCTTCAGCACTACGACGCTTCTCGTCTTCAACAGCTTGGATACGCGCGGCAAGCACGCTCATCGCTTGGGCACGGTTTTTATGCTGTGAACGCTGATCCTGACACTCTACAACGATACCTGTTGGAATATGGGTAATACGAATAGCTGAGTCAGTTTTGTTAACGTGCTGTCCACCAGCACCTGATGCGCGGAAAGTATCCACTTTCAAGTCGGCCTTGTTAATTTCAATCGCTTCTGCTTCTGGTACTTCAGGCAGTACAATCACAGTACAAGCTGAAGTATGTACGCGGCCTTGAGACTCGGTCTCAGGTACACGTTGTACACGGTGTCCGCCAGATTCAAATTTCAGCTTACCGTAAACACCTTCGCCACTGATTTTAGCGATCACTTCTTTAAAGCCGCCATGCTCACCTTCGTTGGTGTTCATAACTTCTATCTGCCAGCGCTTACTTTCGGCGTATCTGCTATACATGCGGAACAAATCACCCGCAAAAATAGCCGCTTCATCACCACCCGCGCCAGCGCGGATTTCGATAAAACAGTTATTGTCGTCATTCGGATCTTTTGGAAGCAATAAGATCTGCAACTCATCTTCAAGCGCTGCTATCGCCGACTTAGCGACTTTATATTCTTCCTGAGCCATCTCTTTAAGCTCTGGGTCATCCTCTTCCATCATCTCTTTAGCTGACTCGAGATCTTCCTCGGCTTGCTGAAAAGACTTAAAGGTACTGACTACATCCTCTAGTTGAGAATATTCTTTAGACAAGGCGCGGAAACGTTCCTGATCGGCAATAACGCCTGCATCACTCAGTAACGCCAACACTTCTTCATTACGTTCAAGTAAGCCTTCAAGCTTACGAATCACACTGTCCTTCATTAAAACGCTAACCTTAGTCTTTATCTAGTCCAAGCAAAGCTCTTAATTGTCCAAGGGAATTCAAGTCCCCTTGTCGACTCGCAGCGGTAAGCGCTTGTGTCGGCGCATGGATCAGTTTATTGGTAAGCTTATTAGCTAGTTCTAGTAAGACCTGCTCACTATTACCACCTTGGGCCAATTTGTTGACCGCTCGCTCTACCAGCTCATCTTTAATCGCCATACTTTTTGTGCGATATTCACGGATACTGTCTACCGACTCTAGCGAGCGGATCCATTCCATAAATTGATAAGCTTGATCTTCTGCAATTAATTCTGCTTGCTCGGCGGCTTCTCTTCGAGATGCCATATTCTGTTCAATAATGCTTTGCAGGTCATCTACGGTATAGAGGAATGCATCATCTAAATCCGCGACTTCAGCCTCGATATCTCGAGGAACTGCTATATCAACCAATAACATAGGTTGATGACGACGCTGCTTAAGCGCTTTTTCTACCATGCCTTTACCAAGAATTGGTAATGGGCTAGCCGTAGAGGATATCACGATATCGGCCTTAGGGAGAAAATCTGGGATCTGTTCGAGTGTAATTGCTGTCGCGCCGAACTCTTCACACATGGCTTCTGCACGTGAAATCGTTCGGTTGGCAACAACCATGGTTGTAACGCCATTGTCTTTTAAGTGACGCGCGACCAGCTCAATTGTCTCACCGGCACCGACCAATAATACCTGAGTCGTACTGATTGATGAGAAAATATGTTTTGCCATACTCACTGCTGCAAAGGCTACCGATACGGCCGCTGCACCAATTTCAGTCTCGGTTCGAATTTTTTTGGCGACTGAAAAGGTATTCTGAAACATACGATCCATTGTCGCAGCAACGGTACCCGCTTCTTTTGCTTTCACAAAAGATTGCTTCACTTGACCTAAAATTTGCGGTTCACCCAAAATCAGTGAATCGAGACCAGCAGATACACGCATTAAATGTTTAACCGCTTCTTGACCTTTATATTGGTACAAGCAGGGTTCAACATCTTCATGAGATAGTTGATGATAATCTTCCAGCCAAGCAACTACGTCAGCAGCTTCACAGTTATTACAGTAAAGTTCTGTACGGTTACAGGTGGAAATGATGACGGCTTCGCCCGACTGAGTGCTAGCAGCTAGACTCTTCATGGCATCATGAATTTTATCAGGACCGAATGCGACTTTTTCTCGCAGGTCGACCGTCGCCGTTTTATGGTTAATTCCGATTGCTACAAGGCTCATTTGACTCGTTCTGGACTCTTGGGCATCTCATTTATTGGTGCCATTCTACTGAATTGGTTTTGTTAAAAACAGAATACGCTTAACAAAACCGAATAATAATCTATGTTCTTACCCATTTTTTCAATTAGCATCACTTTTTTAACTATTCATATATAGTTATGTCACGCATTCACGACATTGAGCATTGTATAAATGGTTATTTTTGCATATGGGCATTGGTAAATCATCCAACCCCTCGTATCATAAGGGCTCTTTCATATCAGTAATAGATGAATAATTTGAGACGCATCACAAAAAACACTTATCTCTGGGTGATACTGGGCACTCTTTTAGTTAGCGGTTGCTCAACTACCATACCAGACAACCTAGTTCCCGTCTCTGTTAACAAAGTACAACAGGCTGACGCATGGGAAATGCAAGGTAAGCTTGCGGTGAGAACGCCCCAAGATAAATTCAGTACTAATCTGTATTGGTTACATAGCCCTGATCATGATGAATTGAAGCTAACCACTATGCTTGGAACAACAGTGCTATCACTGTCGAGTCGAGCTGGAGAAGCCACACTAGAAGTCGATGGCAAAACCTACAAGGATAGCGACCCCCAGCGATTACTCACCCGAGTATCAGGTTGGTCCATACCTATTAAGTCACTGCCACTTTGGATCACAGGCCAACTAACAGTTGGCGACAAACTGCTAGCCAAAGATGCTCAGGGTCGTCCGGCTAAACTGGTTAATGCCGAACAACAGCCTCCCTGGGAAGTCGAATTTAACAGCTGGCAAACTCAAAGCGGTGCAGAAGTGCCAAGATTACTTAACCTGCAGCGTGGTGAGATTCGCCTAAAATTACAGCTGAGTCAGTGGCAAGCTTTAGCACCACAAAGCCAAACGCTTTTCCAACAGACGTCACCAACTGAGAACTCTTTATGACAGCGTCACTTTCATTAGGCTGGCCGGCTCCGGCTAAACTAAACCTATTTCTACATATCAACGCTCAGCGTCATGACGGCTATCACGAACTGCAAACTCTGTTTCAGTTTATCGAACATTGTGACTATCTAGACTTCAAAGTGTTAGATACGCCAAAGCTGAAATTACATTCGAATATGTCATCAGCTGTTGCCGACAGCGATAACTTAATTCTCAAAGCCGCAAAATCGCTGCAACAACGAACAGATTGTCAGCTAGGGGCTGAAATTTGGCTAGATAAACGCCTTCCTATGGGCGGCGGTCTCGGCGGCGGTTCCTCCGACGCAGCCACCACGCTAGTCGCACTTAATCAACTATGGGAAACAGGATTGTCGCTACGAGAGCTCGGTGAAATAGGCTTAAAGCTTGGCGCAGATGTTCCTGTTTTTATTAATGGTTTTTCAGCATTTGCCGAAGGTGTAGGCGAAAAATTGCAAAACGTTGAGCCCGCCGAGCCTTGGTATCTGGTGTTGACTCCCCAAGTACATGTTTCTACGGCTGAAGTCTTTCAAGACCCAGACCTACCTCGAAACACGCCAAAGTTAAGTCTCGAGTCATTGATGAACAGCCCATGGCAAAATGACTGCCAAACATTAGTCGCAAAACGCTACCCTCAAGTTGCCAAAACCTTAGCGTGGCTGCTAGAATATGCGCCGTCCAGAATGACCGGAACAGGAGCATGTGTTTTTGGTCAATTCGAACAGGAGCAAGAAGCTAAAGATGTATTGGCGAAGTTGCCTGCATCGATACAAGGCTTTGTTGCGAAAGGGGCAAATATATCACCGTTGATGCTGAGATTAGCTCAGTGTTAACCACATTCTGGGATATTTTTAAATCCCAGCCACAATCATGAAGCATACGCCTGAGGTTCCTACAGTGCCTGACATTAAACTTTTTGCCGGTAACGCTACACCTAGTCTCGCTAAGAAGATAGCCGATCGTCTATTTTGTAAACTTGGAGACGCAGAAGTAGGCGTTTTCAGTGACGGCGAAATCAGTGTCCAAATTAATGAAAATGTACGTGGTGCGGATGTATTCATCATTCAATCTACTTGCGCTCCTACTAACGATAACCTAATGGAACTTATCGTTATGGTTGACGCGCTTCGCCGTGCATCAGCTGGTCGTATTACAGCGGTTATTCCTTACTTTGGTTACGCGCGTCAGGACCGTCGAGTTCGTAGTGCTCGTGTACCGATTACAGCTAAAGTTGTTGCCGATTTCCTATCAAGCGTTGGTGTTGACCGCGTATTGACATGTGATCTACACGCAGAGCAAATCCAAGGTTTCTTTGACGTTCCAGTTGATAACGTATTTGGTAGCCCTGTTCTACTTGAAGACATGTTAGCTAAGAACCTAGAAAACCCTGTTGTTGTTTCTCCTGATATCGGTGGCGTTGTGCGCGCTCGCGCAGTCGCTAAGCTACTTGATGACTCTGATTTAGCAATTATCGATAAGCGTCGCCCACAAGCGAACGTTGCTCAGGTTATGCATATCATTGGTGACGTTCAAGGCCGTGACTGTATCATCGTTGATGATATGATCGACACTGGCGGTACGCTATGTAAAGCTGCTGAAGCACTTAAAGAGCACGGTGCAAACCGCGTATTCGCTTACGCAACTCACCCTGTTTTCTCTGGCAACGCTGCTAAGAACATCGCTGAGTCTGTAATCGATGAAGTAATCGTAACCGATACGATTCCATTGAGCCCAGAAATTGCTGCTCTAGACAAAGTTTCACAGTTAACTATGTCTACAGTTATGGCTGAAGCTATTCGCCGTGTAAGCAACGAAGAATCAATCTCTGCAATGTTCAAGCACTAATTCATAGCAGACGCTAAAAGTTAGGCTCGTAAAAGAGAGAAAAAACGCACTCCTTGAGTGCGTTTTTTTATGCCTAAACAACTCTATTCAATATCTTCGACAAACCTACGCTTTAGCGCATCGTCTCTTACTGCTTTAGTGACGTCATAAGCGATACTGCGGCGCAGCTTCACAAGCCAACCATCAACTCTATCCATATCGACTTTACAGCTCTTTTTACCGCAATCAGGACGCGCAGCACTGATAAGTTTAACCGCAACGCTATTATCCTTTACCATCAGCTCCGTGTTTATCTTGTACGTCTTATAGTCTAAATTTGCGTATCTAATACCTGACTCATCTTTGCTAAATACCCAATGATTACGTTTAACCGCATCTGCCAGCAAGCTATCTAAATCCTTAATATAGGTGCCATAGGGGATCGGATCTTGGTAAAGCTGTAACTCACTCGCCACAACTGGCATGACGCCAACGCAGCTAACAAGTAAGCTAATTATAATTTTTCTCATCTCTTTATCCTTTTAACCTACGCTCTGTAGGCGAGCTTAAAGTCGTGCTAGCTGTTTGCTGATGCTATTTCTAAGGTTTTTAATATAGTTGTAATAGCCTCGGCTGTTCTTATAACAGATATCCTCTACCAGCTTCTTACATACATAGTCGCCAAGCGCATCATGATATTTCAGCTGCACCAATGATGCACCGTACTCAATACGCATTACGTTAGTGTCACCACGGTAGTCAAACCGGGCCAATATGTAGCCATCTCCCTCGCCTTGATACACCCACGCAAAGCCTTTAGTTACCAACATACCTTCCAAAATAGCGTAACGGACTTTATTAAGATCATCAGTCCCTGTTTCAATCTCTTGATGTACCGCTCGAATGTAACGGTTAGACGATTTAGGTTTAATATTGTCATTGATTTCAAGTGTCGTTGGTACAGCTTGAACGGCACAGCTCATTGACAATAAACACCCAAGAGATAAGGCTGTTAAAGACCTCATAGTATTCACTCCTTGAAATGATAAAGCAGAATCCTAGCATACATTTTAAGCAGAGAAGCTTCGCTGAATAAAAAATGCTAAGACAAATTGGAAAGGAGTCGAGGAGGATATATAAAACGCAGAAAACAAAAAAGCCCATCCGAAGATGGGCTTTCTTTTATATGGCTGGGGTACCAGGATTTGAACCTGGGAATGCCGAGATCAAAACCCGGTGCCTTACCGCTTGGCGATACCCCAATCAAACTTTTGCTACTAATGAAGAGTAAAGCTCATCATTATTTAAATAAATGGTACGGGAAGAGAGACTTGAACTCTCACACCTTGCGGCACCAGAACCTAAATCTGGCGTGTCTACCAATTCCACCACTCCCGCACAACATCACTTTTACATCTTGATTAAGATGACTCTATATTTTATATCCTGAGTAGGATTTTTTCCACATTCAACAGTAAAGCATTTAGCTTATACTGCAAACCATCATAGTTTAGTCATGGTTTAGAATATGGCTGGGGTACCAGGATTTGAACCTGGGAATGCCGAGATCAAAACCCGGTGCCTTACCGCTTGGCGATACCCCAATAAATCTTGTTAAATTCGATGGTACGGGAAGAGAGACTTGAACTCTCACACCTTGCGGCACCAGAACCTAAATCTGGCGTGTCTACCAATTCCACCACTCCCGCATCGAACTTTACTGCAAGTTACCTTGCTTCATCCTCATAGTTTAAGACATTAGCCTATGAACTATCAAGACAAGGTCAATTACTCAACCTTTAAAATGGCTGGGGTACCAGGATTTGAACCTGGGAATGCCGAGATCAAAACCCGGTGCCTTACCGCTTGGCGATACCCCAATCAATCTTTCTTACTCATAACCAGCCTAAGCAAGTCATGCTAAATAAATGGTACGGGAAGAGAGACTTGAACTCTCACACCTTGCGGCACCAGAACCTAAATCTGGCGTGTCTACCAATTCCACCACTCCCGCACTGCATCAGTTTTTACATCTTGATTAAGATGGTGTCTAAATATAGCGTGTCTAACTTCAACACCCACCACTTCAACACACTATCAGTTTTACATCTTGATTAAGATGGTGGTTAAGCATGGCGTGTCTAACATCAACTACCACAACTCTCACACAAAATCAGTTTTTACATCTTGATCAAGATGACTCTATTTTACATCCAGAATAAAGATGGTAGCAATGGCGGGACTTGAACCTGCGACCCCAGCATTATGAGTGCTGTGCTCTAACCAGCTGAGCTACATTGCCAAAGATGGCTGGGGTACCAGGATTTGAACCTGGGAATGCCGAGATCAAAACCCGGTGCCTTACCGCTTGGCGATACCCCAAAAATCTTGTTTTCAGTCACAAGCTTAAGCTTATCACTTGAATTAAATGGTACGGGAAGAGAGACTTGAACTCTCACACCTTGCGGCACCAGAACCTAAATCTGGCGTGTCTACCAATTCCACCACTCCCGCACTGACTCTGTTTAACATCCAGAACACGATGCTCATATTTTACATCTTGAGAAGATGGTAGCAATGGCGGGACTTGAACCTGCGACCCCAGCATTATGAGTGCTGTGCTCTAACCAGCTGAGCTACATTGCCAAAGATGGCTGGGGTACCAGGATTTGAACCTGGGAATGCCGAGATCAAAACCCGGTGCCTTACCGCTTGGCGATACCCCAAA
The DNA here is from genome assembly GCF_000018285.1 of Shewanella pealeana ATCC 700345. Taxonomy (NCBI): domain Bacteria; kingdom Pseudomonadati; phylum Pseudomonadota; class Gammaproteobacteria; order Alteromonadales; family Shewanellaceae; genus Shewanella; species Shewanella pealeana. The sequence continues at coordinate 3,836,798 of NC_009901.1, forward strand.
AATCTTGCTTTCAGTTACAAGCCTAAGCTCATCACTTGAATTAAATGGTACGGGAAGAGAGACTTGAACTCTCACACCTTGCGGCACCAGAACCTAAATCTGGCGTGTCTACCAATTCCACCACTCCCGCACTGACTCTGTTTTTCATCCAGAACACGATGCTCACATTTTACATCTTGAGAAGATGGTAGCAATGGCGGGACTTGAACCTGCGACCCCAGCATTATGAGTGCTGTGCTCTAACCAGCTGAGCTACATTGCCATCTTTCTTTTCCATCCCCCTGTCTGGGGAACGGGGCGTATTATGCTTATTAGGGGGGATCAGGTCAACTGCTTTTTTTCGCAAATTTACCGAAACAGCATTGTTCGGCGATAAGTTCACCAAACTGAGCAACTGACACCCAGAAAAGCACCATTTATAAGAGAAATTTAACCTTTTTCACTCACAAACTTGTCAGTAACAATGAATTTTACACTCCAAGGTGGCTCTATTCATTTTATCAAAATCATTTTTTGTCGCTCAACACCATGGTTTAGTCGTACGAGCCGCCATTTACGATGACTAAATGACTTATGTCCATCTTCGTTCTACTGCACTTCTATTAAAAGCCGAGCGCAACCTAAGTATCCTCAATCCCTACTGATAAGCTAATACCAATCATTATAAGGTAATCTAAAAGCCCTCAGCTTGCTCGAATCGCAGCTACAAAAACGGCGACTATAATAAGTCGCCGTTTGCTTTAACGTACCGTCAGGCTTATACGTTAAATAGGAAATGCATTACATCGCCATCTTTTACGGTATAGGTCTTACCTTCTACGCGTAACTTACCCGCCTCTTTCGCGCCGGCTTCACCCTTATAAGTAATGAAGTCGTCGTAAGCCATAACTTGAGCACGGATAAAGCCACGTTCAAAGTCAGTATGGATAACACCGGCTGCCTGTGGTGCACTCGCGCCAATTCTTACAGTCCAAGCACGTACTTCTTTTACACCAGCAGTGAAATAGGTTTGTAGACTTAGTAGATCGTAACCTGCACGGATCACGCGATCAAGACCAGGCTCTTCTAGACCAAGATCTGCCATGAACTCTTCACGGTCTTCCGCGTCCATTTCAGCAAGCTCAGATTCAATGGCTGCACAAACTGCAACAACGACTGCGTTTTCTTCTGCAGCAAGTGCTTTAACAGTATCTAAGTGTGGGTTATTCTCAAAACCATCTTCAGCCACGTTAGCAATATACATGGTAGGCTTAAGCGTTAAAAAGTTTAGGTAGCCAATGGCTGCTAACTCTTCTTTAGTAAGCTCCATAGAACGTAGCATTTTGCCTTCGTCTAATACTGGACGCATTTTCTCAAGTACGGCCACTTCAAACTTAGCTTCAGTGTCGCCGCCTTTAGCACGTTTAGCTTGACGTGTAATAGCACGCTCACATGAGTCAAGGTCAGCTAACGCTAGCTCAGTGTTAATCACTTCGATATCACTTGCTGGATCTACTTTATTAGCAACGTGAACAATGTTGTCATCTTCAAAACAACGAACCACATGACCAATAGCATCGGTTTCACGGATGTTAGCTAGGAACTTGTTACCTAGACCTTCACCTTTAGATGCACCGGCAACTAGACCCGCGATGTCAACGAACTCCATAGTTGTCGCCAATACACGCTCAGGCTTAACAATTGCAGCCAATGCGTCTAGACGAGTGTCAGGTACAGGAACAACACCTGTATTAGGCTCAATTGTACAGAACGGGAAGTTTGACGCTTCGATACCAGCTTTAGTTAGTGCGTTGAAAAGTGTTGATTTACCAACGTTTGGCAGGCCTACGATGCCACATTTGAAACCCATATTGTTACCTTTAATATCAATGAATGACTTGAAGCTTTGCTCCAAGCACTTGTTTATGCTTTAAAAGAATGCAGTCTATGCATCGCCTTTGCCATATCTTGGTTGAACAAGACTTCTGTCGAACGTACCGCTTCATCAATCGCAGCGTCCATCAGTTCTTGATCTGTTGGGGAGGCCTTACTCAGCACATAATTGCTCACCTGACTCTTATCACCAGGATGGCCTATGCCGATGCGTAATCGGTAGAAGCCTTTATCATTCGCTAATTTTGCAATGATATCTTTAAGACCGTTATGACCACCGTGACCACCGCCCAACTTAAACTTTGCAACACCCGGTGGCATATCTAGCTCATCGTGCGCTACTAAAATCTCTTCTGGGGCGATGCGAAAAAAGTTCGCTAACGCCCCTACCGACTTTCCGCTTAAATTCATAAAGGTCGTCGGTATAAGTAGACGTACATCTTTACCATGCAGCGTCACTCTCGCTGTCATGCCAAAGTATTTACTGTCTAGTGTTAATGTGGCACCACAGACTCTAGCGAGTTCTTCAACGTACCACGCGCCAGCATTATGACGAGTCCGTTCATACTGCGCGCCGGGGTTTGCAAGCCCAACTATCAGTTTAATATTGCTCATAGTACCTAGTCTGTTATTGCCTAACTTAAGTTTTGCCGCCAAGCAAAATAACCCAGCAGCAAAATTAAAAACGCGACATTTTAGCACTCAAATAGCCTGCCAACAAATTATACGCAAATTTCCATTATTTTAATTTGTAACCAAGCGAACAGGCATGGTTAACTCCAGTAGAGTTATCCGATAAAAATTAGTGGTTTTGCTTAGCCGTAACGAAAAAAACCGAGTGTTTTTCACTCGGTTTTTAATCTTTAAATAGGCACTATCTTAAAAGCCCATTGCGTACCTAAGTACCTGCTTTTTAATTGGACTATCAATATTAGCAAGTTTTAGTGCGCCATTACGCAGAAGCTTAAGTGGCAGAATGTCATTACTGAAACTTGCGTAGAACAAATCCATGGTCGACATCATCAATTGATTATCACGGTACCGGCTTCGCTGATACTTAGCTAATACTTGAGAATTCCACCAGCCGTTTGTCTCTTCTAGATGTCCAGCTATGGTATTAATCAAGGCGTCGACATCTTTAAAACCTAAATTGACGCCCTGCCCTGCGAGTGGATTAATTGTATGGGCTGCGTCGCCTAAGATCACCAAGTTATCTCGGTAGTAAGTTTGCGCATGTCGGCGAGTCAGCTTAAAACTTGCCTTGTCAACAACGCTGAAGTTTCTGTCTAACCGCTCTGGAAAATATTTGTCAATCTGCGTCTTTAATGCAGAATTGTTGAGTTGGCTCAGCTGAGCAATTCTGTTGGCGTCGTCATACCAAACTAATGAAGCATTGTTATCTGGCAATGGTAATAACGATCGCGGCCCGCTTGGTGTGAACTGTTGCCAGGTAACATCTTGCTCTGCACAGGCGGTTTCAATATTAATCAGCATCGCCGATTGAGCATAGTCCCAAGCCGTAATGCCTATATTAGCCCACTGTCGCACCATAGAGTTCGCGCCATCGGCGCCAATTAACAAACGAGCCTGCAATGCATCCCCATTATCGAGCTGCACTTCAATTAAATCTTGAAGTGGGTCACGTGACATATCGGAAATTTTAACCGGGCAGAACAGAGAAATATTCTCTAGCTGCTGCATACGCTGCCAAAGAGAAAGTTGGATCAGACGATTCTCCACGATATGACCTAAATGAGAGGTGCCAATCTGGTCGCTATGAAAACGGGTGATACAGCCATCCATCTCCCACGTTTCCAGGCCTTTATAGGCAACCTTACGCATCGAGTCGAGTCCACCCAAGGCCCCAAGGCGCTCAAGCAGAGCTTCCGATGCCGCGCTGATAGCGGATACACGCAAATCCAGTGGCTGTTCGCTGTCATAAGCCTTTGGAGCAAACGCTTCGACTACTGCCACCTTTAATCCTAGCTGCCCAAGACCTATCGCTGCAGCGGCGCCGACCATGCCGCCACCGACAACCACCGCATCATATAGACTCGATTTACTACTTGTCTGTTCCACTGCTACCTGTCTCCTGACAACTGCAATCACTATTGCTTGAGAGTTTACACCTAAAGAGCGTCGTGATTGGAGGCTTTATATAAGAAAGTTTGCACTATTTGAAGCTAAGCAAAATCTCCACTCGTTAAGTTTGTAAACCAAACTCAGCTAAATATGTCGTTTGATGTCATATCTCACTCTAACGTGTACAAATGTGTCTGTACTCAGTTTTCCTCACACCTGCTTACAAACCGCAAAGCTGAGGTATAAACCTTGCCATACACTCAAGCTATCTAATGGAACATCCACTGAGGAATGAGTGAGGATATTATGAAAACAATTGCCTACGCCGTACTATCGGCAGCGTTATTAATGCCATCGATTAGCTTCGCCAATAGCAGCGACGAGCAGATGGAACGCATCACAGTCACTTACCGAACCCCGATTGAGTACGCTGTGTATCAATATACCACCGAAACTCTGCAGGCTTTTAATCAGCAAATTCGAATGGAAATTCAGCTGCAAGCTAGGATGACCAATATGCAAATGGCTAAGTCCCATGGCATTATCAGCGACACGGTCACCACAGCACTGAAGCCAGCTAAAGAGGTATTGACAAGCAAGAGAGTAAAGTCAGCCGAATAATTTCACTTTAATAACGGCTAAATGCTAGCCACAGGCTAACTTAGGCGTTAAAATGTCGCGCTATTTTTTCGGTGCTTCTAGAGTGATACAGACTGATGAGTAAAAAACTCCATATTAAAACTTGGGGCTGTCAAATGAATGAGTATGACTCATCTAAGATGGCTGATCTTCTTGACGAATACGAAGGTTACACATTAACAGACAATGCTGAAGAAGCTGACGTGCTGCTTTTAAATACCTGCTCTATTCGTGAGAAAGCACAGGAGAAAGTGTTTCATCAGCTAGGGCGCTGGAAAACATTAAAAGATAAAAAACCTGGGCTGATTATCGGCGTTGGTGGTTGTGTTGCCTCACAAGAAGGTAAGGCTATTAAGGAACGTGCTCAGTGCGTAGACCTTATTTTTGGCCCGCAAACCTTACATCGTTTACCTGAAATGATCGATCAGATCAAAGACGGTAAAAAAGCGGTTATCGACGTGAGCTTCCCAGAAGTTGAGAAGTTTGACCGTCTTCCGGAACCGCGGGCCGAAGGTCCAAGTGCTTTCGTATCAATTATGGAAGGCTGTAGCAAATACTGCTCTTTCTGTGTGGTGCCTTACACTCGTGGTGAAGAAGTTAGCCGTCCATTGGACGATGTGATTCTTGAAATCGCCCAACTCGCAGAGCAAGGCGTGCGTGAAGTTAATCTACTTGGCCAAAACGTAAACGCTTATCGTGGTGCAACCCACGATGATGAGATCTGTACTTTTGCAGAACTTTTACGTTACGTAGCTGCAATTGATGGTATTGACCGTTTACGCTTTACCACCAGCCACCCAATTGAGTTTACGCAAGATATTATTGATGTGTATGAAGACACACCAGAGCTTGTAAGCTTCTTACACTTACCAGTGCAATCAGGTTCAGACTTGATCCTAACGCAAATGAAACGTGGACACATGGCAATCGAATATAAGTCGATTATCCGCCGTTTACGTAAAGCTCGTCCAGATATCCTAATCAGCTCTGATTTCATCATCGGCTTCCCAGGTGAATCTAAGCAAGACTTCGCTGATACCATGAAGTTGATTGAAGACATACAGTTTGACCATAGCTTTAGCTTTATCTACAGCGCACGCCCAGGAACCCCAGCTGCGGATCTTCCAGATAATGTTAGTCTTGATGAGAAAAAAGAGCGTCTTGCTATCTTGCAAGACCGTATCACTCAACAAGCTATGCGTTATAGCCGTCAAATGGTCGGAACTGTACAACGCATCTTAGTTGAAGGCCCATCGGTTAAGAACCCAATGGAGCTTCGCGGCCGTACTGAAAACAGTCGTGTGGTAAACTTTGAAGGCCTGCATGAACATATCGGTAAGTTTGTCGACGTAGAGATTGTTGACGTATATACCAACTCTCTTCGCGGCGTGTTTATCCGCGGTGAAGATGAAATGGACTTGCGTCGTGATTTACGTCCATCTGACATCACTGCAAAATATAAGCAAGCTGATGACTTAGGTGTGACCTTGTTTACCCCGGCTTAATCCCCGATATTGCTAGGTTATAACACGCGAAAGGCGGCATCCTGAGATGCCGCTTTTTTCTTCTTAGTTGTAACTGGAAAATAGCATTCGCATTTATCCAGTATGGCTCGTAAACTAGCACTATTAACGTATAACAAGACCTAGATTAATGGAGTGATTTTTTGTCAAATAAGTTAACCACACTCAACCTCTACTTGGAGCCTGCAGAAACTCGCAGACTCGCGTCGCTTTGTGGCCCGTTTGATGACAACATTAAGCAGCTAGAACGTCGTATTGGCGTTGAGATTAGCTACCGAAATAATCACTTTCAAATTGTCGGTACACCGCGAAGCTGTTTGACCGCCAACAATCTATTAAAAGATCTCTATATTGAAACGCAGCCGCTTAAAGGCAGCACTCCCGATCTTGAGCCCGATGCTGTTCATATCGCCATACAAGAGGCGATAGCCTTAGATATGCAAGCGCCTCGTGATGAGAGCGAGTTATATATTAAGACTAAGCGTGGCGTGATTAAGCCACGCAATCCAAATCAGAGTGATTATGTACGTAATATCGTAACTCACGATATTACCTTCGGCATTGGTCCTGCGGGTACGGGTAAAACCTACCTAGCGGTTGCAGCTGCAGTCGATGCGTTAGAACGCCAAGAAGTGCGCCGTATCTTACTGACGCGCCCAGCGGTTGAAGCCGGAGAGAAGCTAGGCTTCCTGCCTGGTGACTTAAGCCAGAAAGTCGATCCTTATCTGCGCCCGCTATATGATGCGTTATTTGAGATGATGGGCTTTGAGAAAGTAGAACGTTTAATCGAGCGCAACGTGATTGAAGTTGCGCCACTGGCTTATATGCGCGGCCGAACGCTAAATGATGCCTTTATCATTCTCGATGAAAGCCAAAATACCACAGTTGAACAGATGAAGATGTTCCTAACCCGTATTGGATTCAACTCACGGGCGGTGATCACTGGCGATATTACCCAGATAGACTTACCTAAGCATCAAAAGTCTGGCCTGCGCCACTCAATTGAAGTGCTTGGCGAAGTCGATGAAATTAGTTTTAACTTCTTCCAAGCAAAAGATGTGGTACGTCACCCAGTTGTGGCACGCATTGTCGAGGCCTATGAAGCGTTCGAGTTAAAAGCACAATCGAGTAAAGGCAATAAAGATAGCCAATACCAATTACAGGAAATAGCCCCCCATGAGTGATAGTCAGATGGTTATCGATCTTGATGTACAAGTTGCCGTAGAAGGATTTGAGCTGCCGTCACAAGCAGAACTTGAACTTTGGGTAAAAACCGCACTCAGAGATACTATGAGTGAGGCAGAATTAACGATTCGCATCGTCGACGTTGAAGAAAGCCAAGAATTAAACATGACTTACCGTGGCAAAGACAAACCTACCAATGTTTTGTCTTTCCCGTTTGAAGCACCACCAGGCATTGAGCTACCGCTATTAGGCGATTTAGTGATTTGTGCTGCGGTAGTAGAGCAAGAAGCAATTGATCAAAACAAACCCCTACTCGCACATTGGGCACACATGGTTGTACATGGTTGCCTCCATCTGCTAGGGTATGATCATATTGAAGATGTTGAGGCTGAAGAGATGGAGTCATTAGAGACCCAACTGATTGAAAGCCTTGGTTATATTAATCCTTACAAGGAGCAATAATTGGCTCAATAGAGCCAGGAAAACACTATGAGTGACGATATCCCACCGAGTACTAACGCCTCTAAGAAGGGCTGGTTAGACAAAGTAAGTCAGTTGTTCCAGGGCGAACCGAAAAATCGCGAAGATTTAGTAGACGTAATTCACGATGCAGAAATGCGAGAAGTGATAAGCGTAGACACACGCGAAATGATTAAAGGTGTTTTAGAAGTCTCCGATCTACGTGTACGGGATATTATGATCCCACGCGCACAGATTGTGGCTATCCAAATTGACGACTCTGTAGAAGAAGTTTTATCTACCGTGATCGGTTCAGCACACTCCCGTTTTCCAGTAGTCAATGAAGACAAAGATCATGTCGAAGGCATTTTGCTTGCGAAAGACTTGCTTCAGTATGGCTTTAAAAACAACGAAGAACCATTCGAATTACGTCAAGTAATCCGACCTGCTGTCGTTGTTCCTGAGAGTAAACGTGTTGATGTGTTACTAAAGGAATTCCGCTCTCAGCGTTACCATATGGCGATTGTTGTCGATGAGTACGGCGGAGTGTCGGGCCTAGTGACGATTGAGGATATTCTCGAAGAGATCGTAGGTGATATCGAAGACGAGTTTGACCATGACTCTGCAGAAGAGACTGAAATCAAACAAGTCAGCAAGCAAGTATTCATGGTGAAAGCACTCACTCCAATCGATGACTTCAATGAAGCATTCGGTACTGAGTTTAGTGACGAAGAATTCGATACCGTTGGTGGTATGGTGTCCCATGCATTTGGCCATCTACCAGAGCGTGACGAAAAGGTCATGATCCAAGATATCGAGTTTAAAGTGGTTAACGCCGATACTCGTCGCTTGATCCAACTTAGAGTTAAACTCCCTGGTAACGGTCATAGCAATGATGAGACTGTTGCTTAGCAACTAACTTACGTTATCACGACCCAATGATGAGGCTGTATGCTGAATAAATTTCGGGCATTAGCCCATCATCCGCGTTCGAAACTGGTGCTGGCCTACGCGGCCGGCGCCATTACGGCGCTCTCCTTCGCCCCCTATTCTATTTGGCCGCTTTATCTTATTGCACTGGCTTTTGCCCTTCATCAAAGCGCGAGCCTAGCACCTAAACAAGCTTTTAAATATTGGCTCAGCTTTGGCTTTGGCTGTTTCTCTGTGGGGATCAGCTGGGTGCACGTCAGCATGGATGTCTATGGCGGCATGCCGCTTATCGCCTCAATCGCCTTAATGGCACTGCTTGCCTTGTATCTCGCGCTTTATCCTGCACTTGCAGGCTGTTTAATGCAAAGGCTTGCACCGAAGACATCGCTACTACGTAACTTACTGGTATTCCCAGCACTTTGGACCCTTACTGAATGGGCTAGAGGCTGGGTGTTAACAGGCTTTCCTTGGCTATGGGCTGGTTATAGTCAGACAGAGGGGCCACTTAAGCCTATCGCCTCTATGTTTGGCACCTTAGGTCTAAGCTTTATTGTTGCCATGCTAGCGGGAGCTATCGCGCTATTAGCCTTTAAACGCTGGCAGAGCTTAGCCATTGCGGTGCCTGTACTTGCCGCACTGACCTTTATCGCACCGTTGACCTCACAAGTCACGCCTAATGGTGAAACCATCAAGGTTGCATTAGTTCAGGGGAATATCCCACAGAGTATGAAATGGGATCCCGATGCGTTGTGGCCAACCATGCTCAAATACATGGACTTATCGCGTCCAGAGTTTTCAGCCGATCTGATCATATGGCCAGAAGCGGCAATCCCCGCTCCCGAGTATATGGTGAAGGACTTCCTCTATAACGCCAACAAAGTCGCTAATTTGAACGACACAGCCATAGTCACAGGCATTATCAGCAACCATGGCGATGCTTTTTACAATTCGCTGATTGTGCTAGGTAACTACAGTCATAAGCAGCAGTCAGAGGCCGATTATTTAGGTGATGGTAGTAACGAATTTAAGAAGCACCATCTATTACCTATCGGTGAGTTTGTCCCTTTTGAGTCGCTTTTGCGGCCATTAGCGCCATTCTTTAATCTGCCTATGTCCTCCTTTAACCGCGGCGACTTTACTCAGCCAAACCTCAATGCGGTGGGCCATCAGATATCACCTGCCATTTGCTACGAAATTGCTTTTCCAGAGCAGTTACGTGCCAATATGAATGACAATACCGACCTGCTTCTAACAGTCTCCAACGATGCTTGGTTTGGCACCTCTAATGGTCCATTGCAACATATGGAGATTGCTCAGATGCGTTCGGTAGAGTTAGGCCGACCACTAGTGCGTGCAACCAATAACGGCGTGACAGCCGTGGTCGATGAGGAAGGTAATATTACTCAGCAGTTGCCGCAGTTTGAAGCTGGTGTTCTGGTTGCTGATATAGCGTTAATGAAAGGACACACACTGTTCACCACTATTGGGCAGTGGCCAGTATTGATTTTGAGCTTTTTAATCGCCCTAGCTGCTGCAATTAGGAAGAAGGTGCTGTGATTTGGAAGAAAATCCAGTAATGAGCAGCGACTAATACCAATCAATAAAAAAATATCGACAAGCTACAGCCACCCGCCCGTGAGCAAAAACTAAGAAGAGGTGGCTGTTAGCTGATTTTTCGCGGCTTGTGTTAAGCCCCCTATAGCTAACTAATACTAAGTGCTAGTATCACTAAGGCGCTAACGCTTCTCGAGTAAACTCATTATTATCGCACTCGGTACAGTCTGAAAGCACACCTGGGAATTCGATCTTTGATTCATGCCCACAGGCGGTACATACCATAGTCCCCTGGCCGACAATCTCGCCACTTTCATAATAACCGTGGTGTTTAAAGTCCTGTGCCACCTCATGCCATTCAAGTTGACTGCGATCGGTTATTTCACTTAACCAGTGCCATAAGGTGTTCTCAACCGTAATCATAGTCGGGCTATGGCTCAGATCGGTGGCATTTTGTTCCTGTAAGAAACTTGCTATGTCACGTTTCAAAAATTGTTCGACTAAAGCTAACTCTTCTTGCTTTGCGTGCTGCTTTAATGCCAAGTATTGTTTACTCACCTGCACCTGCTTGTACAAACTCTTTACAGTCAATGAGTTATCATCTTTATACTGAGATTTTATATGCTCAATAAGTGCCTCATAAAGCGAAAGTAGCGCAGTACTTTGTTCACTCATGGTAAATACTCCTTCAACGAACCTTTTTAATGACTCACTTCTAGTTTATTCTATGCCGATATAACTCGCGCTGAAATAGCGCTAGATCAAACAATGGGCGGCATAGCCGGAAATAGATTGATGCAAGAGCAATATACTCCTTCAGAAATTGAAGCTAAAGTGCAGCAGCACTGGCAAGACACAAAAACATTTGAAGTCACCGAAGACGAAAACAAAGAAAAGTTTTACTGCCTTTCTATGTTCCCGTACCCATCGGGCCGACTGCACATGGGTCACGTACGTAACTACACCATAGGCGATGTTGTGTCTCGTTACCAACGTCTGCAAGGTAAAAACGTGCTTCAACCTATTGGTTGGGACTCTTTCGGTCTTCCAGCTGAAAACGCGGCTATCAAAAACAACACCGCGCCTGCACCTTGGACTTACGAAAATATCGATTACATGAAAAACCAGCTAAAAATGCTAGGTTTTGGTTATGACTGGTCACGTGAAATCGCTACTTGTACCCCTGAATACTACCGCTGGGAACAGTGGTTCTTCACTAAGCTTTATGAAAAAGGCCTAGTGTACAAGAAGACCTCATCAGTTAACTGGTGTCCAAACGATGAAACCGTACTTGCAAACGAGCAGGTTATCGACGGTTGCTGCTGGCGCTGTGATACCACTGTGGAGCAAAAAGAGATCCCACAGTGGTTTATCAAGATCACTGAGTACGCGGAAGAGCTACTTAACGACATCGATACGCTAGAAGAGTGGCCTGAGCAAGTTAAGACCATGCAGCGTAACTGGATTGGTCGTAGTGAAGGTATTGAGATGACGTTCCAGGTTGCAGGCAGCGACCAGAGCTTTGATATCTACACCACTCGTCCTGATACAGTAATGGGCGTGACTTATGTTGCTATTGCAGCTGGTCACCCATTAGCTGAGCAAGCAGCTATCAATAACCCAGCTTTAGTTGAGTTTATTGAAGAGTGTAAAAACGCTGATACCACTGAAGCTGCTATGGCTGCAATGGAAAAGAAAGGTGTTGCTACAGGTCTTAATGCTATCCACCCAATCACTGGCAAAGAAGTGCCAATCTGGGTAGGTAACTTCGTACTGATGAACTACGGTACTGGCGCCGTAATGTCTGTTCCTGCTCACGATCAACGTGACTACGAGTTCGCCAAGAAGTACGGCCTAAACATCGAAGCCGTTATTAAGCCTGTTGACGGAGAAGTCGACATTAGCGAAGAAGCATACACTGAGAAAGGTGTACTGTTTAACTCTGCTGAGTTTGATGGGCTAGATTTCCAAGCGGCGTTTGATGCAATTGATGCCAAGTTAACTGCTGAAGGTAAAGGTAAGCGACAAGTTAACTTCCGTCTACGTGACTGGGGTGTTTCACGTCAGCGTTACTGGGGTGCACCAATTCCAATGGTGACTTTGGCCGATGGCACAGTAATGCCAACACCAGAAGATCAACTACCCGTAATATTGCCTGAAGATGTGGTTATGGATGGCATCCAAAGCCCAATCAAATCAGATAAAGAGTGGGCTAAGACCACTATTAACGGCCAAGAAGCATTCCGTGAAACCGATACCTTCGATACCTTTATGGAATCATCTTGGTACTACGCGCGTTACTGTAGCCCGCATGCTGATGAAATGCTTGATCCAGCAAAAGCTAACTACTGGTTGCCAGTGGATCAATACATTGGTGGTATCGAGCATGCTTGTATGCACCTATTGTACTTCCGCTTCTTCCACAAGTTGCTGCGTGACACAGGCCTAGTGAACTCTAACGAGCCAGCTAAGCGTCTACTGACTCAAGGTATGGTACTGGCTGATGCTTATTACTATAACAATGAGAAAGGTGCACGCGTTTGGGTTGCACCATCTGATGTAACAGTACAAGAGACAGACGACAAAGGCCGTACCGTTAAAGCGGTAGACAGCGAAGGTCATGAACTGGTTTACACCGGTATGAGCAAGATGTCTAAGTCTAAGAACAACGGTATCGACCCACAAGAGATGGTTGATAAGTACGGCGCTGATACTGTGCGTCTATTTATGATGTTCGCAGCGCCACCAGAGCTAACTCTTGAATGGCAAGAGTCTAGTGTTGAAGGTGCACACCGCTTTATTAAGCGTTTGTGGAAAACAGCACACGACCATATTGCTAACGGCACAACTGCTGAGCTTGATGTTAAGTCACTAAATGCTGCTCAAAAAGAGCTACGTCGTGAACTTCATAAGACGATTGCAAAAGTCGGTGATGATATCGAACGTCGTCAGATGTTCAACACCGCTATCGCATCGATTATGGAATTGATGAACCGTCTACAGAAGGCACCATCAGAAACGGATCAAGACAAGGCACTAATGCAAGAAGCCTTGAATGCAGTTATCCGCTTGCTTTATCCAATTATTCCACACACTTGTTTTGTGCTATGGAATGAGCTTGGTAACCAAGGGGCAATTGAAGAGGTACTTTGGCCAGAAGTTGACGAGTCAGCACTAGTTGAAGATAGCAAGCTAATCATCGTTCAAGTTAACGGTAAATTGCGCGCTAAGATCACAGTTGCTGCAGATGCTAGCAAAGAAGAAGTTGAAGCTGCGGGTATGGCCGAAGAAGGCGTGGTTAAGCACACCGAAGACAAAACCGTTCGCAAGGTTATCTACGTACCGGGCAAGCTGCTCAATATCGTAGCTAACTAATCTTCGTAAACAAGGAAGACTAAACAAAGCTTATGCTAATTAAACGCATACTTTTGGCAACCTTGGCACTGAGCGTATTGCTCAGTGCCGGTTGCGGCTTTAGACTTCAGGGTAGCTACTCGATTCCTGAGCAGCTACAAACCTTGAGTCTTAGCAGCCAAGACGAATACAGCGAGCTGACACGCTTAGTACGTGAGCGCTTACGTTTGAACCGCATTGCAGTCGTTGCTCCAGCAGAAGATCTTCCAGCTCTGCGGATTATTAGTGACTCGCTGGACCGTTCGACTCTATCTATCTATCCAACGGGTAACGTAGCCGAATATGAGCTTATCTATCAGGTCACCTTCTCGGTACAACTGCCAGGCGATGAGTCTCAACGTTTCGATGTAGCGATTCACCGTGACTACCTCGATGATCCCCGCACTGCATTAGCAAAAAGCCGAGAGATGGAGCTATTGCTAAAAGAGATGCGCATTCAAGCAGCCGACCGCATTATTCAAACTTTGGCCGCGACTGAGGTTAATTGATGCGGATCTACCCAGATCAGTTAGCGCGTCAGCTTTCTCCACTGCCTCAATGTTGCCTTATTTTTGGTGATGATCCTTGGTTGTGTGAGCAGAGCCGCGCAGCCCTTCACTCTGAAGCCAAGCGCCAAGGTTTCGAAGAAAAAATCCAACTGAGCCAAGAGACGGGTTTTAGCTGGAATGAATTGTTCGAACAGTGGCAAGCGATGAGCTTGTTTTCGAGCCGTCGTATCATTGAGTTAACTCTTCCCCAAGCAAAACCTGGCACCGACGGCAGCGCCATGCTGCAAACGTTAATGCAGATGGATAATCCAGATGTGTTACTGATCTTAACCGGCCCAAAACTTGCGGCAGAGCAAACCAAGAGTAAATGGTTTAAGAGTCTAGATGCTAAAGGCATATATGTGCCTTGCGCGACCCCAGAAGGCGCACAATTTCAGCGTTGGTTAGACGGCCGTATCAATTACTATGGCTTATCGCTAGCAAGGGATCCTCGTGAGATGCTGTTTGCACTTTACGAAGGTAACCTGCTCGCCGCCGATCAAGCACTGCAGTTACTGCAACTATTGAGCCCTACAGCGCCCATTGATTGCGAGCAATTAAGCCAATACTTTGAAGATCAATCGCGCTTTAGTGTGTTTCAACTCACCGATGCGATGCTCAACAACCAACAAGATAAAGCTCAGCACATTCTATCGCAGTTAAAAAGCGAAGGGGTTGCCATGCCAATTATCCTCTGGTCGTTATTTAAAGAGCTTGCGGTGCTGCTACAACTGAAAACAGCACAAGACAAGCGTGAGTCTTTACAAGGGCTTTGGTGCAAGTTACGTATTTGGGATAAACGTAAACCTATCTACCAGAATGCCTTGAACCGTCTAGAGCTCACTCATATTGAAACCTTACTTGCCGGAGCCTCTGCTATCGAGCTAAAGCTAAAGCAGCAAGGAATAGAAGATTGGACAGGGCTAAGCCATATCAGCTTATTGTTCGATGCCAAGGCCCATAACAAGCTGGCACATATCGCGTTAGACTAATGAAAATAGGCATTTTAGGTGGCACATTCGACCCGATCCACTTTGGCCATATCCGTCCGGCCCAAGAGGTGAAGCAGCAGCTTAAGTTAGATGAGGTTTGGTTAATGCCAAACCACATCCCGCCCCATAAGCAAGGTACCCACGTTTCTAGTCAAGCTCGGCTCGCCATGGCAGAACTTATCGCCGATGAGTTCCCCTGCTTCAAAGTGTGCGATATTGAGGCTAAGCGAGACACTCCCTCCTATAGCGCAATGACGTTAACCCAGCTCACTAAGATTTATCCTCAGCATGAATTCTATTTCATCATGGGAATGGACTCATTTTTAAGCTTTACTCGTTGGCATGAGTGGCAACAGCTGTTTGGCCTGTGCCATCTAGTCGTCTGTAAGCGTCCTGGATGGCTGCTTGATGATAAAGATCCAATGCAAAAGATCTTAACCCCACGACTCCATGATGTCGCTAGGCCTTTACCAGCCAAGTCTGGCAAGATCTTTATGGTCGATATCACACAGCAAGATATCTCTTCAACTCAGGTGCGACAGCAACTGATGCAAGGCATAATGCCTAGTGCCGTACTCCCTACTTCTATTCAAGAGTACATCCGACACAATCGTCTTTATCGAGGCGACTCATCAACGAAAACCGATTAAAGCCTAATCAAACCCAGATATTTATGCCAATAGCTATTAATCTGGATTTGAAATACTGCTATACTATCGCGCTGTCTTAAAATTAATGGGGTACCAGCGTGGAAAGCGCAGAGTTAAAGCAATTTGTAATCGATAAGGTTGAAGACCTTAAAGCAAAAGATATCGTTGTAATGGACGTATCAGAGAAATCTAACATCGCCGACTTTATGGTTGTATGTACGGGTAACTCAAAAACACACGTTAAAGCAATCGCTGAAAATCTAGTGGTTGAATCTAAGCGTGCAGGTCTGACAATTCTAGGTGTCGAAGGCCGCGAAAGCAGTGAATGGGTTCTTGTGGACCTAGGCGATGTCATCATGCATGTTATGCAAGATCAAACTCGCGATTTCTACCAGCTTGAAAAACTTTGGTCAGAAAAGCCTGAGTAATGAAGATTCAGTTAGTCGCAGTTGGAACCCGCATGCCAGATTGGGTTGAAACAGGTTTCAAAGAATATCAGCGCCGCTTTCCTCGAGATATGGCGCTTGAATTAGTTGAGATCCCTGCTGGCAAACGCGGTAAAAATGCCGATATAGCTCGCATTCTCCAAAAAGAGGGCGAGTTAATGTTGGCGGCGATCCCGAAAGGGAATCATATCGTCAGCTTAGACTTACCGGGCAAAAACCTCACAACACCGCAATTAGCAGAGCAGATGAACAAATGGCTACTCGATGGCCGCGATGTTAGCTTGTTAATTGGAGGCCCAGAAGGTTTATCTCCTGAGTGCAAAAAAGCCGCAGCGCAAAGCTGGTGCTTATCAGCCTTAACCCTACCTCATCCTTTGGTACGCGTGATTGTTGCCGAAAGCCTTTATCGTGGCTGGAGCATTAACAATAATCATCCCTATCATAGAGAATAATATCGAATCACTATTTGGTTAGACTGACCTTAACAGGACTGGCATATGTGCTTGGCACCCTTTTTTAAGCAGGAGAGAATGTAAGTGTCCCCTAGAAAGCGCATAACCATGAATGACCATGCGGCCGAGGCGTCGCTGTTTAAGAGTCGGGCCCTGTTTACTTTTTTAAGTGTTATTATCCTGCTGAGTCTGTTGCTGGTTAATCTTTATAATCTGCAAATCACCTCTTTTAAAGACTATGAAACCCGCTCAAACGATAATCGTATTCGTGTGGTTCCAGTAGCCCCCAGCCGTGGCCTGATCTACGATCGACACGGGCAACTACTTGCCGAAAACCAGCCTTTTTTCTCGCTAGAAATGGTCCCTGAAAAGGTCAAAAATGTCAGCGACACCTTAGATGAACTCAGTCAAGTGATCGACTTGTCCGCCGATGAAAAAGCCAATGTGCTCGACGCACTCAAGTATCATCGCCGATTTAAACCTCTGACAATAAAGAACAAGCTCACCGAAGAGCAAGTGGCTGAATTCAGCGTCAACCAACACCGCTTTCCAGGCTTATCTGTCGAAGCAGGCCTAAAGCGCCATTATCCTTATAATGGCTTGATGACCCATGCCCTCGGTTATGTCGGCAAGATTAACAGCCGAGATCAAGAATCCCTTATTCGCAATGACCTATGGGGAAACTATGCGGCGACAAAAGATATCGGTAAACAAGGCATAGAAAAGTTTTACGAAAGTTTACTGTTAGGTAAGCCTGGGCACCTCGAAGAGGAGGTCAATAACCGTGGTCGTACTATTCGCACCCTGAAAGCTGTACCACCTGAACCGGGGCAGGATATCTACCTAACGTTAGATCTAAAGTTGCAGCAAAAAGCATTAGAATTACTTAACGGTCGACGCGGCTCTATTGTTGCAATCGACCCTCGTGACGGCGGTATTTTGGCTCTTGTATCTAGCCCTACCTACGATCCAAACCTATTCGTTCACGGCATCAGCAGCAAAGCCTATAGTGAGCTTTTAAACTCTAAGTCTAAACCACTTATTAATCGCGCCACTCAAGGGCAATATGCACCAGCATCAACGGTAAAACCACATTTAGCGCTACTAGGTTTAGAAAATAAAACCGTCACCCCAAAAACTCGTATTTGGGATCCAGGTTTTTGGCAGATCCCCGGTGTTGAACGTAAGTACCGTGACTGGAAACGCTGGGGTCACGGCTGGGTCGATGTAAATAGCGCTATTGTAAGCTCCTGTGACACCTATTTTTATGACTTAGCCTATAAGACTGGTGTCGACTCGATAGCCAACTTTATGGAGCCCTTTGGTTTTGGTGAACGTACTGGCGTCGATATCTTCGAAGAGTCAGCTGGTATTATGCCGTCGAAAGACTGGAAACGCCTACGTTACAACCAACCTTGGTATATCGGTGACACCATCTCAGTAGGGATTGGACAGGGCTACTGGACAACCACACCATTGCAACTTGCCAATGCCACCGCAATTCTAGCGAACAACGGGCGCCGTTTTGTGCCACATTTTTTAAAGTCTATTCAAGATCAGACTGCTAAAATCGACACGCCACCCGATGAGTTGCCACCCATCGAATTAAATGATCCTAATAACTGGAAAATCATCAACGAAGCGATGCGCGATACCGCACATAAGTCACGCTTCACTGACGCTCGTTATACTGCCGCGATGAAGACAGGTACAGCGCAGGTATTTAGTGTTGCCCAAGACGCTGAGTATGATGCAGATAACATTGATGAACGCTTACGTGATAACGCATTAATTATCGCTTATGCCCCTTATGAGAACCCAAAGATTGTACTCGCTGTCGTACTTGAGAATGCTGGTTGGGGCGGTGTAAACGCAGGCCCCGTAGCTCGCGCCTTGTTAGACGAGTATTTATTAAGAGATTCATGGGATAAGACTAAATGAGTGCACACAATCACCGCCCAAATATCTGGCAGCGTCTACACATAGACCTACCTCTGCTGTTAGGCCTTTTAGCACTAATGGCCTTTGGTCTAGTCGTTATCTACTCGGCCGGTGGTGAAGACTTAGCCCTGATGGACAGACAACTGTTTCGCATGGGCTTGTCGCTATTAGTGATGTTTACCGTGGCACAGATAAACCCGGAAGTACTCAGACGCTGGGCCTTCCCCATCTATCTAGCCGGAATCGTTTTGCTGATAGGTGTGCATTTTTTTGGTGAGATCAATAAGGGCGCTCAGCGCTGGCTAAACCTTGGATTTATGGAGTTTCAGCCATCTGAGCTGATTAAGCTCGCCTTCCCAATCACCATGGCTTGGTACATTAGTAAGTTCCCTTTGCCGCCAAAGAAACGCTACCTCGCGGGCGCTGGCGTCATCTTACTGGTACCTACCCTACTTATCGCTAAACAACCAGATCTAGGGACCTCGATTCTCGTTGCAGCATCTGGGATCTTCGTGCTGTTTTTATCCGGTATGAGCTGGCGCATTGTGGGTGGTTTTATCGGTAGTGCGTTAGCAATGTTGCCCGTACTCTGGTTCTTCTTGATGCACGATTATCAGCGTACTAGAGTGCTCACTCTACTTGACCCAGAGAAAGATCCTCTCGGTGCTGGCTACCATATTATTCAGTCCAAGATTGCCATCGGTTCCGGCGGTTTATGGGGTAAAGGCTGGCTGCAAGGCACGCAGTCACAACTCGAATTCTTGCCCGAACGCCATACCGACTTTATCTTCGCCGTTATTGGTGAAGAGTTTGGCCTCATTGGTGCTTTATTACTACTGTCACTCTATATCTACGTCATTGGCCGCGGATTAGTTATTGCCTCCCGCGCACAAACCAGCTTTGCCCGCTTGCTTGCCGGCAGTATTACCCTAACCTTCTTCGTGTATATTTTTGTTAATATCGGTATGGTTTCAGGGCTTTTACCCGTAGTGGGTGTACCTCTGCCACTAATCAGTTATGGTGGTACCTCGATGCTGACATTGATGACAGGTTTTGGCATCTTAATGAGTATTCATACCCATAGACGCTTTATTGATAGATAGCGACTAGTTCAAGCCATTTGATAATTAATCCTCGGAAGCATTATGGTGCATTCAAATCGCCTAACCATGATGCCTATAGACCACTAAGGACTGCACAATAGATGACACTATTAAAACGCATGCTTGCCCCTTTGGCATTAACCTTGTTTTCATGCTCAGCTGCAGCAGCACCTTCAGACTCTGAAGTCGAAGCACTAAAAGCCGAATTTATCAAAACCCAGAGTGGCAAGGGGTTTGATGCCGAAGACACCACTATTTTCATCAAAAATGCAAAGTATAACCAAGCCGTTATCGATGCCATGACCAAGCCTTGGGAAGCCAAACCTTGGCATCAGTATTATCCAATATTCTTAACTGAAAAGCGTCTAGATGCGGGTCTTGCCTTCTGGAAAGAGCACGCAAAAACTATCGAACGAGCATCAAAAGAGTTTAATGTCGATCCACAGATTATTGTGGCCATTATCGGCATCGAAACTTTTTATGGTGGTTACATGGGTAATTACCCTGTTAAAGACGCACTCTATACCTTAGGTTTCCATTATCCACCACGCGCCACCTTTTTTAGAAGTGAATTCGCAAATCTGCAGTCGCTAGTAAAAGAAGAGCGCTTAGATATCAATAGCCTCAAAGGCTCCTACGCAGGCGCAATGGGCTTTGGTCAGTTTATACCGTCAAGCTACCGCCATTACGCGGTCGATTTTGATAATGACGGCAGCCGCGATCTACTTATCAGCACCACAGATGCCATTGGTAGTGTGGCTAACTATTTTCATCAGCATGGTTGGCAAAAAAACCAGCCAGTAACTCTTCAATTAACCTTGAATAAAGACTTACCTGATACAGTCAAAACCTGGTCTGGGGAGAAACTGCATTATCAGGTTGCCGATATCCTATCGCCAAATGTCGCACTTGCTGAATCAATAGATCTCGACGTATCGCAACCGGCTCTAGTGGTTAAACTCGAGCAAGCCGAACATGATGAGTATTGGCTAGGCCTTAAAAACTTTTATGTTATCACCCGTTACAACCGCAGCCCTCTGTATGCCATGGCCGTGTACCAGTTTAGCCAGGAATTAAAGAAAGCCTATGCCACGCAATAATACTCTCGCCATCTTGCTTTTAACTGCCACCCTAGCCGCATGTTCTAGTGGTGGTCGCTACGAACTTGATGACGATAAAGCGCCGACTTCAGCCCCTGATGTAACAAAAGTTGAAGATGCTCATCCCAAATATGAGCCCTACAGTCGTGGCGGCAACAAAAAAAATTACACCGTATTAGGCAAAAGCTATCAAGTTATGGATACAGGTGAAGGTTATGCCGACAAGGGCATCGCCTCATGGTATGGGGCTAAGTTTCATGGCCACCTGACCTCTAACGGTGAAACCTATGACATGTACTCCATGTCTGCAGCCCATAAGACACTGCCGCTACCTAGCTATGTAAAGGTGACTAACCTAAAGAACAACAAGACGGTTATCGTTCGCGTAAATGACAGAGGCCCGTTCCATGCCGATAGAATTATTGACCTCTCTTACGCTGCGGCTCACCGTCTAGACATGCTAAAAACGGGTACAGCAAATGTCAGTTTAGAAGTCATCTATATTGCCGATCCTGAGTCTAGCGCGCTTGCCGAATTAAAAGGCACAGAGCTGCACTATATTCAGGTGGTTGCCTCATCTAGCAAAGAACGCTTAGACAGCCTAGCGAGTGCTTTAGAGCAAAAATATCAGGTTAAAAGCCGGGTGCAGAGTGCCAATAACCTCTACAGACTTCAGCTCGGTCCAATAGGCCAGCAGCAGCTTGCAACTAAGCTAACCGAGAAGCTGAAACAAGAGGGGTACCCGCAAAGTTACCTGCTTACAGAATGAACCAAGATTAATGAACCAACGCTGAATTCCCTTGTCGACTAATGTTATACTCGTGGGAATTACACTTTCTTCATACATCAACTTATTAAGACGTGCATTATTAATATGAATTTATTGAACAAACCTTTAAAAACACTTTTGTTCGCGACTTCAGTCGCCGCCTTATCGGCACATGCGGCCCCCGTCGTTACCCCAAATGCACCAACAGTTGCGGCCAAAGCCTATGTGCTGATGGATTACAACACCGGACAGATCATCGCTGAAGAAAACGCTTACGAAAGCTTAAACCCAGCCAGCTTAACTAAGATGATGACCAGCTATGTTATCGGTCACGAAATTAAAGTCGGCAATGTTTCACCAAGTGACGAAGTTACAATTAGCAAAAAAGCCTGGTCTAAAAATTTCCCTGATTCGTCTAAGATGTTTATCGAAGTGGGTAAAAAAGTCACTGTAGAAGATCTAAACAAGGGCATTATCATTCAATCGGGTAACGATGCCTGTGTTGCTATGGCTGAACACATTGCAGGCACAGAAGATGGCTTCGTTGACCTAATGAACTCTTGGGCTAAGCAGCTAGGTATGCAAGATAGCTACTTTGAAAACAGCCACGGTCTAGACTCTGACAATCACAAGAGTACTGCCTATGATATGGCAATTCTAGGCGCTGCGATTATTCGTGATGTACCAGAAGAGTACGCTGTTTACAAAGAGAAATCATTTACCTACAACGGGATCAAGCAGTACAACCGTAATGGCTTATTATGGGATAAGAGCCTGAGCGTTGACGGCATCAAAACCGGTCACACTTCAGGTGCAGGCTTTAACTTAGTAACCTCTGCGACCAAAGACGGTATGCGTCTAATCTCTGTTGTGATGGGTACCAAGAGTGAAGCGGCGCGTAAGGCTGAAAGCAAGAAACTACTTAACTACGGCTTCCGTTTCTTTGAAACTGTTACACCATACAAAGCTGGCGACACATTTGTCACTCAAAAAATCTGGTACGGCGATCGTGAGACGATTGACTTAGGTGTGGTAACTGACACCCCGATTACCATCAGTCGCGGTCAAGCTAAGAACCTACAGGCTAACTTTGAGCTAACTAAAGAGCTTAATGCACCAATTGCTAAAGGTGAAACTGTTGGTCGTGTTTACTTCCAACTAAACGGAAAAGATATCGCTCAGTTCCCACTTGTAACCCTACAAGAAGTAAACGAAGGCAGCTGGTTCAGCCAGTTGATGGATTACTTTAAGCAGATGTTTGCAGGTTGGTTTAGCTAAGCCATACTCGGTATATCAAGAAGCCACCCTAGGGTGGCTTCTTGCGTTTTATACTTCAAACAAGCCTATACCACTTGAATAAGGTATAATTGCCACCATATAAGTGAATATTGAAATCTTTGAGAGTGAAACATGTTAGATACTAAATTTGATGAACTGATGGAATTTCCTGCTTCTTTTCCATTTAAAATTGTAGGCGATGCGAGTGACACATTAGCTGACCGTGTTGTAGCTGTGGCACAAAGCCTAGCACCTGGCGATTATGCGCCGACAACAAAAGCTTCAAGCAAAGGCACTTACAACTCAGTAACCATACGTATAACCGTCACGAGTAAAGAGCATATCGAGAAACTTTATACTCAACTTGCGGCGATTGAAGGCGTTAAACGCGTACTATAAATATTAATCATTAATGATAAATGTGATCCGTATTACATTTATCATTTTGAAGCGTATAATAGCCCGCACAAATATTTGAGGGGAGAGGTTGCCCTTGTACGATAACGCTTTGCATATTCGTCATCTAGGTAAACAAGATTACGAATCAGTGTGGCACGCGATGCAGCACTACACAGATAATCGCGATGAGAACAGCCAAGATGAGATCTGGATTGTTGAACATACGCCAGTTTTCACTCAAGGCCAAGCAGGTAAGAGTGAGCACATTTTAAACCCTGGTGATATTCCTGTTATACAGGTAGACCGTGGTGGTCAGGTGACTTACCACGGCCCTGGACAACTCGTAGTTTACCCTCTTCTCGATATTAAACGCCTTAAAGTGGGTGTACGTCAGCTCGTCACTCACATTGAACAGAGCATCATTAACATGCTCAAACGTTATCAGATTGAAGCTTATGCCAAAGCTGATGCGCCAGGTGTTTATGTTGAAGAACGAAAAATAGCATCACTCGGTCTTAGGATCCGTAAAGGGTGCTCTTTCCACGGATTGGCCCTCAATGTCGATATGGATATGTCACCATTTCAGCGCATAAACCCTTGTGGTTACGCTGGCATGGAAATGATCCAATGCAAACAGCTCGGTGGACCACAAACTGTCGAAGAGGCAGGTGCCCAACTGATCGAAACCCTTAGCCAAGAACTCGGTTTAGATAAGCTAGTTCACCACCAAGGATTACCAGAGTCATATGAATAGGCCTGAAAGATTACAACCTGGCGTTAAACTAAGAGACGCAGACAAGGTTTCCCGCATTCCAGTGAAAGTGGTGCCATCTGAACGTGACACCATGTTGAGAAAGCCTGACTGGCTTCGAGTTAAGCTACCAGCATCAAATCAGCGCATTACTGATATTAAGCAAGCCCTGCGCAAAAATGGCTTGCACTCTGTATGTGAAGAGGCATCTTGTCCAAATCTATCTGAGTGTTTCAACCACGGTACTGCTACCTTCATGATTTTAGGTGCCATCTGTACCCGCCGTTGCCCATTTTGCGATGTAGCTCATGGCCGCCCGCTAAAACCTGATGCCGAAGAACCGAAGAAACTAGCGCAAACCATCAAAGACATGAAGCTTAAATACGTGGTCATCACCTCTGTAGACCGTGATGACTTGCGTGACGGTGGCGCGCAGCATTTTGCAGACTGTATTCGCGAAATTCGCTTACTCAACCCAGAAATTAAGATTGAAACCTTAGTACCTGACTTCCGCGGCCGTATCGATGCAGCGCTTGAGATCTTAGCAACCGAGCCACCTGATGTGTTTAACCACAACTTGGAAACGGCGCCGATGCATTACCGTAAGGCTCGCCCAGGTGCTAATTATCAATGGTCATTAGATCTATTGAAGAAGTTTAAAGAGCGTCACCCTAACATTCCGACTAAATCAGGTCTGATGATGGGTCTTGGTGAGACTAACGAAGAGATTGCTCAAGTATTGCATGATCTACGAGCTCACAACGTTGAGATGCTAACCTTAGGTCAGTACTTACAGCCTTCTAAATTCCATCTACCAGTAGAGCGCTATGTATCACCAGCAGAATTTGATGAGCTAAAAGAACTGGCCGAAAGCATCGGCTTTACCCATGCAGCATGTGGTCCACTGGTACGCTCAAGCTACCATGCAGATCTTCAAGCACAAGGTAAAGAAGTTAAATAGCTAGCTTCCTAAGCGTTTAACACTGAATATAAAAATAGCGCCTTTTGGCGCTATTTTTATTTGGATTCGACATCAATAACAGCAAGTAATATCAATTAGAAATTCAACTGCATCAGTATCGCATCTTCGCTACCAGTTTCAGTCTTGTAGTAGCCTTTACGAACACCCGTTTCCATAAAACCTAGAACCTCATAAAGGGCCCTTGCGGCCGCACCAGATTGACGAACCTCTAACAATAATACCTCAGCACCTTTTGCCTTTGCCTCGGCTATCACAGCGTTTAACAACGCCTTACCGTGACCTTTGCCCTGATAGTTTGGAGCAACACAAATATCCATCAAAGTCGCATCTTCAAATATTTGATGCAAAATAGCGAAACCGCAAAGCACTTCGCCATCAAAGATCCCCAAGCTAGTATACAAATGACCAAAGCAGCTTTTAATCGTAGCCTCACTCATAGGATGACTATGTGCGCTCGAAGCAACAGCAGCCATTTGAGCGGATATATTTTCACTTAGCAATTGCGGCTCCACTAAGCCTCCTTACTAAGCATATAAGCTTGCATATTAGCCCATAGCGCTCTCTTTGCTTCAACACTGCTTTCTAGCTCGTTAATCGGCGCTGAAACCACTCTATCAACACCAGATACTGCTTGCTTACCACGCATGTCCCAAATAACTCGACTACCAACTTCGGCTCGCACAGCAAAGCGACAATGATTAACGTCAGCGCCAATCAAACTGAGCACAATGCCAATGATTGGACTATCGACATCTTTGATCCGCAGAGGGTTTACCAGCACGGTCATTATATCCGCTTGTGGGATAGCCTTTTTCCAGCGGGTAATGCCCATGGCATCAAGATAAGCATTCTTTTCCATGACGACTCAGTTTAAAGGGGATTAAATACAATATAGCGCTAGCATAACAGTTAGCTTGCACGGATATAAAATGGTTTGAGTGATTAAGCCTAAACAGCTCATACCAATCATCAACTAGGGATATAATCATAAATAGCAGATACGAAAAAGCCGAGCTAATGCTCGGCTTTCTCTAAATTTTGGCAGGGGTGGGGAGATTCGAACTCACAACATCCGGTTTTGGAGACCGGCGCTCTACCAATTGGAGCTACACCCCTGTCGACGAAAAGGATTATGCTTAATCGTCCCCAAAAGGTAAAGCTTTTTTTATAAAATGCTTATCAACTGCAGGAATTTCGGTCAATTGAGACTGTAACACTAAAAAATGAGAATTGATAAGCTACAGATGCAAAAAAGCCGAGCTAATGCTCGGCTTTTTCTAATTTGGCAGGGGTGGGGAGATTCGAACTCACAACATCCGGTTTTGGAGACCGGCGCTCTACCAATTGGAGCTACACCCCTGTTGAGGACACTGATTTTGCTTAATATCAGCCAAAAGGTAAAGTACTTTTTAACGAAAGCTTACTGCCTGCGGCTTTTTCAAACATTTAGTCTGTACTTTAACCATTTTACCCACAAATCCCCCTCAAAACACTTCCTATATGAGCTAAACAAACGAGAGTTATAATCCACAGGGAGAAGGCAAAGCAGGTCTTCTTTCTGCTACACCATCAATATGTTTAATGTCTTGCGCTTGTAGACTAGCGACCTGATTTAACACCTGCTGTGGAGTGATAATGTCATTCGCAATATGAAAAACCCAATCTATATCCTGCTGGTACTCTCTTAACTCATCAGAATCTACTGGACCAATAGAACCATCGGCACCTTTAGGCATGAACCATAAATTGAAGTTAATCGACATCAGCTTCTCTGGAGCCACGTTCTCGGAATGAGTAGAGATAAGCTTGCCGTCAACATAATAATTGACCTCATCTTTTTCTACGGTCATTACCAATATTCTCCAGCCGGCATAACTTCCTTCTTTTCTTGTGTACTCGTTAACTTTAGTCCAAGGCTCAAGTTGAAATGTTTCCCAAGTGGTCGTCCACATGGCTGGTGAGCTGTCACTGCCCCAGCCACCATTGGGCAGGTACTCAAAATCGACTTCGCTGTAACTGGGATCTAATGGGAACTCTAGCGGACTAATGGTATAGAAAGTTTGAATAACTTCATCTCCATCTGGCCCATAAGTTGGTGTGTCACGGAAGAACACTCTCGATGCATAGGTTCCTTCTAGGTACTTACGTTTGTGACAAAACTGAGTGTGACGTGTATTCGTCCCTCCTCCGGCGGTAACAGAGCTCATTCTAATCGCCCCGCGATTAGCATCCTTAAGCTCAGGATGAAAACTCAAACCTTCAGCAGACCATGTTGCCCCAGCAATACCAGGATGACCGGTTTCAGTTCTGGCTTTCCAACCGTTACTATTAAAGCTCTTGACGTCGGTATAACTAAATTCATCGAAGAAAACCTGTTCATTGCCTTCTTGTGACTGATTAGCTTGAGACTGATTTGCTTGAGAAAAGTTAGAAAAACCCAAAGATACTGCAAACGTTAATATTGATAAGCTCTGTAATGTATTCATCATATTTCTATATCCTTTAGATTTAATGACAACGCTGTCAAACCTATCATTATACTTTTACACTTGTTATCACCCATTAGTCGTATTCCCTTCATACAAACAACAATAAAGAGTCTACTACCGTTAACAAGTAAGCATATTCAAACTGCTGTTGGCGTATCGCTCTTGGACGTGTGCCTCTTCTGGCCCATAAGCGTGTTGTTGTGTTCTGTAGTCCAAAGCGAGCCTCATTCTGGAACCATGATTTTGGTAAACCTGACGACTCGCTCTAATGCGACGCTGCCAGAAATGTTAAGGATCGTTTCCAGTTGGAACTTTTTTAAAAGCAGCTTGGACTTCAGTAGATTGTTTGGGGTGTTTCGAGCGACTCGTTACCCAGCTAAAACCTAATTGTTCCAGCAACTTGTAAATCGCATTAGGATGGAAATCAACATTAAACTGTTGTTGGATATATTTAAGGATGGCGTCCCCGGTAAGTCTGCCACCAGAGCTACTTTTGCACTGTTCTTCTATATCGGCACTAAGTTGCTGTTTTTGAATTGAGCTCAAGTAGCTATCACGACCTTTATTCTTCTTGGCACCCAATCCTTTGAGGCCGCTCGAAAGGTACTTGGCTACCCAAGCGTTAACAGTGGACCGGGCCACTTTGAGTCTCAGCGCTATAAGTTTTCAAATGAAAATACTGATTAAGAAAGGTGCTTATATTAGATCACAACTCATTACTGATTGGTATTAGCAGCTGGAAATGACCGTATCGGTTCGCGCAGCGAAAACATGGGGTAAAAGTAAAGTACTTGGAATACGTAGTATTTAGCCTTGCTTGAACGCGGAGAAGTTCATCTTCGTAGCGGGAGAGCAAGGCACACGGAAGTGCCGAATGCCGGAAACGCATGGATGCAGTTTCTGGGCAAGCCCAGCGGCGGGACGACGTAGGGAGTAGTTCTTTTCACGCAGTGTATATACGAAAAAAGCCCGTTGCATTTTCTGTTAGGGCTTTTTCGGCTGTCTTTCGTGAAGAAGTTGGCGCCTGGAAATGGCCAGCTACGCTAAAGCTTCGCGCTGAACCACATGGATGTGGTGAATGCAGAAAATGTCTGGAACTATTTTAGGCCATTAGCACATCGCTAGCGCGGTATTCGCCCTACGACCGCCATGGATAATGGAATGGACCCATCCACTTTTAATCGGCCTCGCAATGGGCCACGATGTAGTTGCTTAAACTCATCAGAAAGAGGACGGGTCCACTATGAACATTACTACAATTGGTCTTGATATCGCAAAGTCCGTTTTTCATTTTGTTGGCGTTAATAAAGCCGGAAAGCTTGTCAAAAAGAAGATAATTAAGCGCAAAGAGTTAGTGCTTTTTCTTGCTCAAATAGAACCTTGCCTTGTTGTGATGGAAGCCTGTGGCGGTGCAAACTATTGGGCTAGGGAGTTCGAGAAAGTTGGCCATCAAGTTAAGTTAATAGCACCCCAGTATGTCGTTCCCTACAGACAAGGAAATAAGAATGACTATAACGATGCACTTGCGATAGCTGAAGCAGCACAACGCCCCAACATGCGCTTTGTAGAGCCTAAGCCAGTAGAGCAGCAAGATATTCAGATGCTGCATCGAATGAGAGAAAGACTAAACAAACAATCTACTGCACTGATAAATCAAGTGAGAGGTATGCTCGCTGAGTACGGCATTGTCATCACAAAAGGAAAAGCGTCTTTTAGGACAAAGCTACCAGATATTCTAGAAAATGCCGATAACGAATTAACAGTCAAAGGCCGAAGTGTTTTTTATCAACTATATGAAGAGTTTAATGACATTGAGAAGCGACTTAAAAACTGTGATGCCCAAGTTCAACAAGAGGTGAAAAGTAACCAAGTATGCCAGCGCTTAGAAAGCGTACCAGGCATTGGCCCTGTGACTGCCACAGCATTTTATGCAGCTGTTGGGCAAGGTAAAGATTTTACCAATGGGAGACATTTTTCAGCATGGTGCGGTCTAGTACCCAAACAGCATAGTAGTGGCGGGAAAAATAATTTGCTTGGTATTAGTAAGCGAGGAAACGCTTATTTGAGAACGCTATTTATCCACGGGGCAAGAACTGTCTTACAGCATAGTTCTAATAAAACTGACAGATTTAGTTGCTGGGCTAGCGCACTTGCAGAAAGGCGTGGCTTTAACAGAGCTTGTGTTGCCGTAGCTAATAAGCTTGCACGAATAGCGTGGGTTATAGCAGCAAGAGAAGATGAATACCGTATCACAGTATAAATTAATCATTAACGCGTCAACTTAACGAGATAATCATAAGTTTTGCTAACCACCAAGTTGCCAAGATAATTGATTTGATGATGAGACAGTCAGACTGTTCTGCTTAAAACCTTGCTTCGCCACAGGCTCTAAAGAAGCCGTAAGGATGATAAGGAAAGTAGAAGCAAATATCCATCAGGGCCAGAGGAGTACCTCAATAACAGGCCGAATATATGGGTGCAATGAACTCTTCTCAAAGTCGATATTAAATATCTTGCAAACCGGATGGGTCCATATATGGGGAAGTGTCGATATTGAAGGAGCATTTATCGACCTCCACATGGGTATTGAGCCTCACTACGTTCGGACTCTTTATTTTCCCATGCTCGAGTATTATTTCAAAAGCCGTTAAACGAAAAAATCCCCAACACATAGTGCTGGGGATTTATCGCTTCTCTTTCGAGCATAATTTAGCGCCTGGAAATGACCTACTCTCACATGGGGAGACCCCACACTACCATCGGCGATATTGCGTTTCACTTCTGAGTTCGGAATGGATTCAGGTGGTGCCACAACTCTATGGTTTCCAGACAAATTTGGTAAATTTAGAAAGCTGGACTCGCTATGCAAGTCTTAATAAATTGGGTTCACACTACATTAAGTGTTTTCTAATTCTGGTTTCTATAAGAAACATAGTTAACTCATAAAACCCATCAGGGTTGTATGGTTAAGCCTCACGAGTCATTAGTACAAGTTAGCTCAACGCCTCACAACGCTTACACACCTTGCCTATCAACGTCCTAGTCTCGAACGGCTCTTTAGAGGAATTAAATTCCTAGGGATGACTCATCTTAGGACTCGCTTCCCGCTTAGATGCTTTCAGCGGTTATCGATTCCGAACGTAGCTACCGGGCAATGCTATTGGCATAACAACCCGAACACCAGCGGTTCGTCCACTCCGGTCCTCTCGTACTAGGAGCAGCTTCCTTCAATCATCCAACGCCCACGGCAGATAGGGACCGAACTGTCTCACGACGTTCTGAACCCAGCTCGCGTACCACTTTAAATGGCGAACAGCCATACCCTTGGGACCGACTTCAGCCCCAGGATGTGATGAGCCGACATCGAGGTGCCAAACACCGCCGTCGATATGAACTCTTGGGCGGTATCAGCCTGTTATCCCCGGAGTACCTTTTATCCGTTGAGCGATGGCCCTTCCATACAGAACCACCGGATCACTATGACCTACTTTCGTACCTGCTCGACGTGTATGTCTCGCAGTTAAGCTGGCTTATGCCATTGCACTAACCGTACGATGTCCGACCGTACTTAGCCAACCTTCGTGCTCCTCCGTTACTCTTTGGGAGGAGACCGCCCCAGTCAAACTACCCACCAGGCACTGTCCCGAACCCCGATTCAGGGGCCGCGGTTAGAACATCAAAACTACAAGGGTGGTATTTCAAGATTGACTCCACTCCATCTAGCGACGAAGCTTCAAAGTCTCCCACCTATCCTACACATGTAGGTTCAATGTTCAGTGCCAAGCTATAGTAAAGGTTCACGGGGTCTTTCCGTCTAGCCGCGGGTATACGGCATCTTCACCGCAATTTCAACTTCACTGAGTCTCGGCTGGAGACAGCGTGGCCATCATTACGCCATTCGTGCAGGTCGGAACTTACCCGACAAGGAATTTCGCTACCTTAGGACCGTTATAGTTACGGCCGCCGTTTACCGGGGCTTCGATCATGAGCTTCTCCGAAGATAACCCAATCAATTAACCTTCCGGCACCGGGCAGGCGTCATACCGTATACTTCCTCTTGCGAGTTTGCACAGTACTGTGTTTTTGATAAACAGTTGCAGCCACCTGGTATCTGCGACTCCCGGCAGCTTAGAGAGCAAGTCTCATCACCGCTAGGAGCGTACCTTCTCCCGAAGTTACGGTACCATTTTGCCTAGTTCCTTCAGCCGAGTTCTCTCAAGCGCCTTAGTATTCTCTACCCGACCACCTGTGTCGGTTTGGGGTACGATTCCTGCTAACCTGAAGCTTAGAAGATTTTCCTGGAAGCATGGCATCAACTACTTCAGTCCCTTAGGACCTCGTCATCAGCTCTCAGCCTTAAGTACACCCGGATTTGCCTAAGTGTACAGCCTACAACCTTAAACGCGGACAACCAACGCCGCGCTAGCCTAGCCTTCTCCGTCTCTCCATCGCAGTTAGCAGAAGTACGGGAATATTAACCCGTTTCCCATCGACTACGCCTTTCGGCCTCGCCTTAGGGGTCGACTCACCCTGCCCCGATTAACGTTGGACAGGAACCCTTGGTCTTTCGGCGAGGGGGTTTTTCACCCCCTTTATCGTTACTCATGTCAGCATTCGCACTTCTGATACCTCCAGTGTGGGTTACCCCTTCACCTTCAACGGCTTACAGAACGCTCCTCTACCGCACCAGTGTAAACACTAGTACCCATAGCTTCGGTGTATTGCTTAGCCCCGTTAAATCTTCCGCGCAGGCCGACTCGACTAGTGAGCTATTACGCTTTCTTTAAATGATGGCTGCTTCTAAGCCAACATCCTAGCTGTCTAAGCCTTCCCACATCGTTTCCCACTTAGCAATAACTTTGGGACCTTAGCTGATGGTCTGGGTTGTTTCCCTTTTCACGACGGACGTTAGCACCCGCCGTGTGTCTCCCGTATAGTACTCATTGGTATTCGGAGTTTGCAAAGGGTTGGTAAGTCGGGATGACCCCCTAGCCTTAACAGTGCTCTACCCCCAATGGTATTCGTACGAGGCGCTACCTAAATAGCTTTCGAGGAGAACCAGATATCTCCGAGTTTGATTGGCCTTTCACCCCCAGCCACAAGTCATCACCGCATTTTTCAACATACGTGTGTTCGGTCCTCCAATTGATGTTACTCAATCTTCAACCTGCCCATGGCTAGATCACTCGGTTTCGGGTCTACACCTTGCAACTAAACGCGCAGTTAACACTCGGTTTCCCTACGGCTCCGCTATTCGCTTAACCTTGCTACAAAATGTAAGTCGCTGACCCATTATACAAAAGGTACGCAGTCACGGTCTCAAGAACCGCTCCCACTGCTTGTACGTATACGGTTTCAGGTTCTATTTCACTCCCCTCACAGGGGTTCTTTTCGCCTTTCCCTCACGGTACTGGTTCACTATCGGTCAGTCAGGAGTATTTAGCCTTGGAGGATGGTCCCCCCATGTTCAAACAGGATGTCACGTGTCCCGTCCTACTCGTTTTCACGTAAAGTTAGTTTTCATGTACGGGGCTATCACCCTGTGCCGCTGTGCTTTCCAACACATTCCACTAACACCCTCTACGCTTAAGGGCTAATCCCCGTTCGCTCGCCGCTACTAGGGGAATCTCGGTTGATTTCTTTTCCTCCGGGTACTTAGATGTTTCAGTTCCCCGGGTTCGCCTCACTACACTATGTATTCATGTAGTGATACATGCTTATGCATGTGGGTTTCCCCATTCGGACATCGTTAGCTCAAATGCTTGTTACTAGCTCGCCAACGCTTTTCGCAAGTTACTACGTCCTTCATCGCCTCTGACTGCCAAGGCATCCACCATATACGCTTAGTCACTTAACCATACAACCCAAATAAGTCTCTATGAGATTATCCGTTGTTCTGAGCGGGTAAGCTCACAACAGCCGTATCGTAACTAATGGTTTCTACTTTCGCCAAAATTAGAATTTTTACCTCATCATCCAACAAGTTAATGTTAAACAACGAGCTAAGACACTTAATGTTAAGTGTTTATAGAACTCAATTTTTTAATTTCGCAATAATCTTTCGATTATTACTATCAGCTTTCCAAATTTTTAAAGAACGATATCAACTACGTGAAGTAGGATATTTCGTCGCTCATCCCTACAAAGTAGAGACAAACAAGCAATCTGTGTGAACACTCAACAACTATTAAGTTAGTCGTATAGGTAAGGAGGTGATCCAGCCCCAGGTTCCCCTAGGGCTACCTTGTTACGACTTCACCCCAGTCATGAACCACACCGTGGTAAACGCCCTCCCGAAGGTTAAGCTATCTACTTCTGGTGCAGCCCACTCCCATGGTGTGACGGGCGGTGTGTACAAGGCCCGGGAACGTATTCACCGTAGCATTCTGATCTACGATTACTAGCGATTCCGACTTCACGGAGTCGAGTTGCAGACTCCGATCCGGACTACGACCGGCTTTGTGAGATTAGCTCCACCTCGCGGCTTCGCAACCCTCTGTACCGACCATTGTAGCACGTGTGTAGCCCTACTCGTAAGGGCCATGATGACTTGACGTCGTCCCCACCTTCCTCCGGTTTATCACCGGCAGTCTCCCTAAAGTTCCCACCATTACGTGCTGGCAAATAAGGATAAGGGTTGCGCTCGTTGCGGGACTTAACCCAACATTTCACAACACGAGCTGACGACAGCCATGCAGCACCTGTCTCAGAGTTCCCGAAGGCACTAAGCTATCTCTAGCGAATTCTCTGGATGTCAAGAGTAGGTAAGGTTCTTCGCGTTGCATCGAATTAAACCACATGCTCCACCGCTTGTGCGGGCCCCCGTCAATTCATTTGAGTTTTAACCTTGCGGCCGTACTCCCCAGGCGGTCTACTTAATGCGTTAGCTTGAGAGCCCAGTGTTCAAGACACCAAACTCCGAGTAGACATCGTTTACGGCGTGGACTACCAGGGTATCTAATCCTGTTTGCTCCCCACGCTTTCGTACCTGAGCGTCAGTCTTTGTCCAGGGGGCCGCCTTCGCCACCGGTATTCCTTCAGATCTCTACGCATTTCACCGCTACACCTGAAATTCTACCCCCCTCTACAAGACTCTAGTTTGCCAGTTCAAAATGCAGTTCCCAGGTTGAGCCCGGGGCTTTCACATCTTGCTTAACAAACCGCCTGCGTACGCTTTACGCCCAGTAATTCCGATTAACGCTTGCACCCCTCGTATTACCGCGGCTGCTGGCACGAAGTTAGCCGGTGCTTCTTCTGCGAGTAACGTCACACCCAAACGCTATTAACGCTTGAGCTTTCCTCCTCGCTGAAAGTGCTTTACAACCCGAAGGCCTTCTTCACACACGCGG
The DNA here is from genome assembly GCF_000018285.1 of Shewanella pealeana ATCC 700345. NCBI lineage: Bacteria > Pseudomonadati > Pseudomonadota > Gammaproteobacteria > Alteromonadales > Shewanellaceae > Shewanella > Shewanella pealeana. Next base: position 3,871,684 of record NC_009901.1, read on the forward strand.
CATGGCTGCATCAGGCTTTCGCCCATTGTGCAATATTCCCCACTGCTGCCTCCCGTAGGAGTCTGGACCGTGTCTCAGTTCCAGTGTGGCTGATCATCCTCTCAGACCAGCTAGGGATCGTCGCCTTGGTGAGCCATTACCTCACCAACTAGCTAATCCCACCTAGGTTCATCCAATCGCGGAAGGCCCGAAGGTCCCCTCCTTTCCCCCGTAGGGCGTATGCGGTATTAGCAGTCGTTTCCAACTGTTATCCCCCTCGACTGGGCAGATACCTAGGCATTACTCACCCGTCCGCCGCTCGTCACCTCAGGAGCAAGCTCCCTTGTGTTACCGCTCGACTTGCATGTGTTAGGCCTGCCGCCAGCGTTCAATCTGAGCCATGATCAAACTCTTCAATTAAAGTTTTTTTTGCTTCTTCCACCTTACAAGTAAGGCTAAATCAGCGGCTCAACGAATTCTGTATTACATATTGCTATGAACACTCATTCATTAAGTCAATTTTTGATTGCCTCATTCTTTACTAGAAAGAAGTAGACAATTTCGAATAACTTAATCTCTGTGAGTGTCCACACAGATTTGCTTGTCATATTGTTAAAGAGCGGTGCTAATTCTATTAAGACTAAGTCTTTCAAACTAGCGCCTTAGACGCTTAGGTCGTTTGGCTGAGGAGGCGTATTCTACACTCTCCAGTGTCGGCGTCAAGCGCTTATTTTAAGAAGTTTTTCAAGCGATGATTCTTTGTTCACTCTCGTGTCAACAACCATCAAATGAAGCTCTTAAACCGCTTCTCACCAGATTCAAATCTCTTTCGATTTTCGAATCGCTAACACCGCTGCAAGTCCCGTGCTCTCTAGCGTTTACGCTGGGTAGTTGGCCTGCTGTGCCGTGTCAGTGGATGCGCATTATAGGGAGTTCCCGGAAGAGCGCAAGGGGCTTTCTCAATAAAACCTAAACAACTTAACTAAACGAACATTAATGAGCCACTATGCGGTTTAATCCAGCTAAAACACCTAACTTGATAGAGTCTCAGGCCTCTAGCCTCTTCTTCGCGACCAATAAAAGCTCGGTTTTTCCCTAAAAACTTTCATCCGCTTCTATATAGCGCTACTTATTGTATAGTCTATCGTCATATTGGCATTCTAAAGTATTCAGGCTAGCATGATACTGATGGGTTCTAGGCGTCATCGGCGTCAATTCATTTTAACCATGGATAGAAAAATGATTAAAACAATAAAAATAGGCTGCGTTAAACTTCAGCTTCCCACCTACAGCGCTGCGTTGGTTAGCACGTTTCTGCTATTGGGCTTATCTGCTTCATCATCCCAAGCCAACATTATCTACACTTGGGTCGATGCCAATGGCGTCACTCACTATAGTCAGCAGCCTCCGGAAGATGATCAAACGCCTACTCATACAGATAAGCTATATAGTGACGATCTTAAACCTAAGCAAATAGGTACTGTCGCTCCTTCACCTCCCATTGTTAAAAATCAAGCTCAAACCGATTTAGAGAAAACGGCAGCAGCGATAAATCAGGCGGATTCTGCTCAAGCAAAGCAGATCTGTGAAAATGCTCGTCACAGCCTTAACGTACTGACTACTCATGCAAAGCTAAATAAGAAAAATAAACAGACTGGTGAAGTCGTCGCGATGACCGAAGAACAAAGGCAGGCTTCGATCTCGGAACAGAAAGAGAGAATTAAGCTATTTTGCACGGATTAGTCTTTAGCAAAAAATGATACTAAAGCTATATCCCTTTAAATATTAAAAAACAGACTCTACGGAGTCTGTTTCATCAGCAAGAGACGCAGTTACTTGGTAGCTTGTAGATTGTACATTGAACGTGGAACACCATCTTCACAGGCTTTTTGCCCCGCCGCCCAGCCATCATCAAAGCGTTGTAGACCATCCAATGCTGTATCTTTCTTTATTGAGTCATATAACTCTGTCTGCTTTTTCGCTGTAACATAAGCATTTTTACAGCCGCGGTAATAACCGTAGTGGTAGAGGCTCTCATACTCTTTATTGCCTTCACCAATATAAGGCGCTGACACCTGCTTTTCTTCATAATCAGAACTTGAAGAACAGCCAATCACACTCAGTGAAACTAATGCGATAAAGGCTAATTTTTTTTTCATTATGCTCTGCTCCTTGTCCATATCAATTTTGAATGCTTAATTTAACTACTTAATTTCAATACATACCTTGAGTATCATCCATTACTCAAATATTACCAATTTGGCTAATGCCAATGATAAAGGCCTAGTATTGATAGCAAATATGTTTAGCTCAATTATATGCTTAGCTCAATTATATGCTTAGCTCAATTATATGCTTAGCTCAATTATATGCTTAGCTCAATTATATGCTTAGCTCAATTTTCAGCCATAAAGCTCAATATACATTAACAAAGGTAAGTTAACAGGGTTTGCCGCAATTTTTATACAAAAAAGGCTTCAACAAATGTTGAAACCTTTTATTGAGCTTTATATTAAACACTCGGCCTGTTCGGCTTGCTGTTTTAACTCACATTATTGGCTAAACACTAAGGTGTCGTTTTCAACTGAAACCTTAATATCCTTGCCAGGCAAGAGCTGACCACTGAGGATCTGCTGTGCCAATGGATTTTCAACCTCTTGCTGCAATGCTCTCTTAAGTGGTCTTGCACCATATACAGGATCAAAACCCGCTCGAGCAATCAATGCTAGAGCGTCATCACTCATCTCAAGTCCATAATCCTTGTCTGCAAGGCGTTTTTTAAGGCCTTCAATTTGGATCTTGGCAATATGGGCAATATTCTTCTCATCAAGTGGATGGAACACTACCGCCTCATCGACACGGTTCAAAAACTCAGGTCTGAAGTTCTGCATCACCACCTGCATCACATCAGACTTCATCTCATCATAGCTTTGAGTACCAAAGCCCAATTGGATGAGATCTGAACCTAGATTAGAGGTCATGATCACCACTGTATTTCTAAAGTCTACCGTGCGCCCTTGTCCATCGGTTAGGCGTCCATCATCTAATACTTGCAGTAAGATATTAAAGACATCTGGATGCGCCTTCTCAACTTCATCAAGTAGGATCACCGAATATGGTTTACGTCTCACAGCTTCCGTTAAGTAGCCGCCCTCTTCATAACCCACATATCCTGGAGGGGCACCAACTAATCGTGAAACCGAATGTTTTTCCATAAACTCAGACATGTCGACTCGAACGAGTGCAGATTCGGTATCGAACAAGAATTTAGCAAGCGACTTACATAGCTCAGTTTTACCAACGCCTGTTGGACCTAAGAATAAAAAAGAGCCAATTGGACGATTCGGATCTGCAAGACCAGCTCGGCTACGACGAATTGCATTAGACACAGAATCTACTGCTTCGTTTTGGCCGATAACTCGTTCGTGCAGCGCATCTTCCATCTTAAGCAGCTTGTCACGTTCCCCTTCGAGCATCTTAGATACCGGAATACCTGTAGCCTTTGATAAAACTTCGGCAATCTCAACATCGGTAACCTTATTCCGCAATAAGGTCATATCTTGCATTTCAGCTTGCGCCGCTAAATCTAGCTGCTTTTCAAGCTCTGGAATACGTCCATACTGCAGCTCTGACATACGAGTTAAGTCACCCGCACGTCTAGCCACTTCAAGATCCATACGTGCTTGCTCTAAATCAGCTTTTATATGCTGAGTACCAGCTAACGCTGCTTTCTCGGTATGCCAAATCTCATTTAGCTCAGCCCCTTTCGCTTCAACATCTTTAAGCTCAGCACGCAATGTGTCTAAACGGCGTAAGCTGGCTTCATCAGCTTCTTTACTTAACGCTTGCTCTTCAAGCTTTAGCTGAATAGCACGTCGTTCCAATCTATCTAAAGATTCCGGCTTAGAGTCAATCTGAATACGGATGCTCGATGCAGCCTCGTCAATCAGATCGATAGCTTTATCTGGCAACTTACGATCTGAGATATAGCGATGTGACATACTTGCCGCAGCAACAATCGCCGGATCGGTAATTTCAACGTGATGATGCAGCTCATAGCGCTCTTTCAGACCACGTAAGATAGCGATAGTGTCTTCAACACTCGGCTCATCTACCAGCACTTTCTGGAAACGACGCTCAAGCGCTGCATCTTTTTCAATGTACTGACGATATTCATCCAATGTTGTTGCGCCCACGCAGTGTAGATCACCGCGTGCCAGCGCAGGCTTTAACATATTGCCCGCATCCATCGCGCCATCAGACTTACCCGCACCTACCATAGTGTGTAGTTCATCAATAAAGAGGATCACTTGGCCCTCCTCTTGAGACAACTCATTGAGCACCGCTTTTAAACGCTCCTCAAATTCACCGCGATACTTAGCACCTGCCACTAATGCGCCCATGTCCAATGACAATACACGCTTATTCTTGATGCCTTCGGGGACTTCGTTGTTAATGATCCGCTGCGCTAAGCCTTCAACAATCGCCGTTTTACCGACACCCGGCTCTCCGATCAATACAGGATTGTTCTTGCTACGGCGCTGCAACACTTGAATGGTACGGCGAATTTCATCGTCACGACCAATAACTGGGTCTAATTTCCCCTGCTCTGCTCGCTCGGTAAGATCGACGGTAAACTTCTTAAGTGCTTGACGCTGATCTTCAGCATTAGGGTCGTCCACATTTTGTCCGTTACGAATTTGGTCTATAGTCGACTCCATCAACTCTTTAGTCGCACCGGATTGTTTTAGTGCTTGCGCTAGGCTGTCATTCCCCTCTAGCGCCGCTAATACAAACAGCTCACTAGAGATAAACTTGTCTTTACGCTTTTGCGCCAGCTTATCGCATAAATTGAGTAGGCGAATCAATGCCTGAGATAGCTGTACATCCCCGCCAGTCCCTTCGACTTGAGGTCTTTGTTCTAGATCTTTACTCAATAACGAGCGCAGAGTACTTACTTGGATCCCTGCTTGCGTGAGTAGAGGGTGAATTGAACCACCATCTTGATTCAGTAACGCCATCATCAAATGTGATGGTTCGATAAATTGATGATCTCGGCCTAGTGCCAATGACTGAGCATCCGAGATGGCAATTTGGAATTTATTGGTCATACGATCGAGTCGCATAAATCCTCCGATAACTCAAAAATAGTGATTAAAAGGCAATGGGCATTGCATATCTGCTTCGAGAAACCGAATTGGATAGCATTCATACCGCCATTTATGAACGATAAAAATCCATTCGCACTTCTATTCACATAAGAAAAGGTGATTCCGCTATTAAGCAGAATATCTGTTACTTAAAAGATGGGGGCTATTTGAACAATATCAAGTCGAAAAGGAGTAATTAAGTTAGCGACTAAGCCAAATAAATGATGCCATGCGGCCGGTAATGCCTTCGCGGCGATAGGAAAAAAATGTTTCTGTGTCAGAAACTGTGCAGCGTGGATCGCTATAAATACGTTTTACGCCCAATAACGACAATCTAAATCTGGCTAATCCGTGAATATCAGCCATAAACTTTTGTTCCCCATCAGCATTGACATGAGCAGAGAAAAACTGACTTGTTTGCGGGTGTTTTGCTTCAAATTGCGCTTTAACTTCAGCACCTACTTCAAATGCAGTTGGACCGATTGCAGGGCCAAGATAAGCAATAAGCTCTGCAGGCATATGACTAAACTTACCAATTGCAACTTCAATGATACCGTCACACAAACCACGCCATCCGGCATGTACAGCCGCGACTTCGGTGCCATTTTCATCACATAATAATACCGGCAGACAATCTGCGGTCATCACCACACACACTTGTTGTTCACTTCGAGTGTAGCTACCATCGGCATGATGAACTTGTGAGTGATCGGCATCGACGATGTCGACACTGTGAATTTGCTCGAGCCAGGCAGGCTTTGCAGGAAGATTAAGTTCCTCTGCGATGAGTTGACGATTAGCTAAGACCTTTTGCGGATCATCACCAACATGTAGCCCTAAATTAAGGCTAGCGTAAGGAGACTGGCTGCAGCCACCTTCACGAGTCGAAAAAGCTAGGCTTACTCCAGATGGAATAAACCAAGCTTGATGTTCATTATTACGACTCATTAATACACTGTAGGGTTTTCTTCAGTGTCTTTACGCAGCGCTCTAGTCAGCTTAACCATATCCTCAGGGATAGGTGCTTGCCAGCTCATGATTTCACATGTAAATGGATGCGCTAACTCAAGTCTTACAGCATGCAGAGCTTGACGTCTAAAGCCCATATAGGTCTCAAAGAAATCAGGGGCTGCACCTTTTGGCGGACGTGGACGACCAGCGTAAACTGGATCACCAACCAAAACGTGGCCAATATGTGCCATATGTACACGAATTTGGTGAGTACGACCAGATTCAAGACGTAGTCTCAAACGTGTATGTGCTCTAAACTTCTCCGCTACGCGGTAGTGAGTCATCGCAGGCTTACCATTATGGACAACTGCCATATGAGTACGCTTAGTCGGGTGACGGTCGATTGGCTCATCAACTGTACCACCAGCAATAATAGTGCCTGTGACAATCGCTTCGTATTCACGAGTAATTTCACGAGCCTGTAGCGCCGTCACTAGATGAGTCTGAGCTTCAACTGTCTTAGCCACCACCATCAAACCTGTGGTGTCTTTATCCAGACGGTGAACAATACCTGCACGTGGAACTAACTCAATACCAGGGCAATGATGCAATAACGCATTCATCAAGGTACCACTTTGGTTACCCGCACCAGGGTGAACCACTAAGCCCGCTTGCTTGTTGATCACCAAAATATGGTCATCTTCATAGATGATATCTAAGTCAATCGCTTCAGCTTCAGCTTTAGTTTCTTCTTCAAGCGTGGCGCCAATAGTCACAACCTGACCTTCAAGCACTTTGAATCTAGGCTTGTCAGAAGTCTCACCATCAATAAAGACTGAACCTGATAAAATCCACTCTTTAATACGTGTGCGAGAGTAGTCAGGGAACAAATCAGCCAAAGTTTGGTCTAATCTTTGCCCGGTTTGTGTTGCTGTGATCTCGCTTTTTAGATTAATCTCTTGTGTCATATGAACCGTACCCACTTTTCAGGGTCCAAAAATGTTTACTATCTGTTACAATCGGATTGTTTCTATTTTATCGTGAAATGGAAAAATTCTTAACAATAACTTTAAAAGAATCGAATTCAAGTATGCATAAAATTGCCAAAAGTGTCGCTGTAGTCCTTATCACACTTGCAGCTACGGCCTGTAGTAGTAAACAGGGCGAAGACCCTGCGATGACAAAGAGCTCTCCAGAAGTGCTCTATTCTCAAGCAAGAACCTCTATGGAACTAGGTAATTACAGCAAAGCTGTCCGCTCTCTAGAAGCCTTGGATTCACGCTTCCCATTTGGTCCACATAAGACTCAAGTTCAACTTGATCTTATTTATGCCTATTACAAACTTGACGATCCTGCGTCAGGTATTGCGAATATCGATCGTTTTATTCGCTTAAACCCAACTCATAAAGATATTGATTATGTTTATTACATGCGCGGCTTAGTCAATATGCAGTCTGACCGATACCTGTTTCACGATATGCTAAATATCGATCGTTCTGACCGCGATCCAAAGGCTGCGCAAGATGCATTCAACGATTTCGATAGACTAATTAAGTCATATCCAAACAGTAAGTATGCAGCAGATGCACAAAAACGCATGCAGCACCTAAAAAATAGACTGGCACTTTACTCGATCAAGGTAGCCGAATACTACATAAAAATGAATGCATGGAGTGCTGCCGCGATCCGCGCGCAGTCAGTTTTAGAGACCTATCCAGGTACACCATCAACTGAAAAAGCATTAGAGATCATGTCTACGGCCTATGGTGAACTAGGCCAAGAAAAGCTTAAAGATCATGTACTCATGGTAATGAAGGCTAACTATCCTAATAATAAATTAGTGACTAAATAACCTAAACATTAAGCATGTTTTACAATAAATAAAGGCCTCTTTTTGAGGCCTTTATTTTTTTATTCAATTTTCGACGGATCTTGTTACCGCGCGCAGTCGTAAGCTATTTATACCCATCAGCTAGAGTTACCCTCCTTATAAAGCCTTGAAGAAATCCAACGTCGATAGAGCACTGGCAACATCAACACATCGAAGCCCCAAGCAAAAATCACCACTAAACAAGACAGTAAGCTCAAATGAACGATAGGAGCAAACGCCGATAGCAAACCAATTGAAAACCCCAGCGCGATAGTCAGGGTGGTAAAGCTAATAACCGGCAACACCTTGTACAGACTCAGCCATATCGCACGCTCGCTTAACACCTTGCTATCGGGCAGCTTTAACATCAAATGCAGAGTATCATCGACGATAATCCCTAGCATCATACCTAGTACTACAGCAGTTCCTAAACTAATAAAGCCGCCATTTAGTTGCCAAAGAGCAAAAACCCATAGCAGAGGTAAAAAATTCAATAATAACCCCATAACCCCAAAGATGATTGAACGCTTCAATACACACAGTAAAATCGCCAAAACAATCAGCGCCACGGCGAATGACAGCAGCATATTATTAGCATTTTCAACGCTGAGATGAGCAAACATTAAGTTACTGGCTATGGGGGCACTCACCATAACCTTGGTAGAATGCTCAGCGAGCCAATCACCTACCTTGTGCTCGAAGGCGATTAACTCCATCGCAGTCATCGGCTGCAAATATAGCGTCACTAAACTCGATTGTTTATCTGCCGACAGCTCTCCGGCAAGCCCAAGATCAGTAACAGAGTTGTTGGCCAAGATCTGTTTAAACTGATTCTGGCCCACTCCAGCACTCTTAATCCAATCACCGATATGCTGTACCTTGACCACCTGTGGCTGGCGCTTTAAGAAACGACTAAATTTATAGATAAAACTAATCTCGGCCTTAGCAAGCTGCTCATTGGCAGCACTCGACACCACATAATGCTGTAAATTAATTCCCGAGAAATATTGGGTCATTTTTTCGCTTGAAAGACTAAAAGGGTTTGATGATTCAAAGTAACTTAATGGGTCATCATTTAACGTCAGCTTAGACACACTAACCAGTGCAAAGGCGCTTATCAACACTATGCCCGTCATCACAGCCATAGGTTGTCCAGCATTCCATTTAGCAATGGCTACCACCCCGGAAAAGTCTAGCCCTTTAGTCATTGATGGCTTCGAGTGACGAGCGAAAAAAAGCAGAATTGTTAGAGTCAATAGATAATTGCACAGCACTGCAAACGCCACCAGCAAACCAAAGCTTTGAATAGGAGGGGATGGGCTAAACATTAACAGACTAAAGCCAAATATCGTGGTGATGCTAGAGTAAAATAGCGGCGCCTGATTGATCTTAACCGCGTGGCGCAAGGCTTGCTCATTCGTTTGACCACGATTAATCTCACCACGCCAGCCAAAATAAAGGTGAGACGCATAAGCTAAGCCAAGGGTGACGATAATCACTGGCACAAAAGCTGTAATCGCCGTCAGAGTCAGCTTTAACCAAGCGGCAAGCCCCATACTTAATACTAAAGTAATGCCGCAGTTGATACAGAGCGCTAAAACCCATAGCTTTTGCCTTATAAACAGCACCGCCATCAACAAGATGATGCCTAATAAGGCTGGGGCAAACCAACTCAAGTCATGGCTGAGTACTCTAGCATATTGCCAATTCAGCGCGTGGGTACCATTAAAGTATGTATTGACCCCTAAAGGCTGCCAATATTCGCTACTATCACTATCCATTCTTTGCAATACATCATCTAACCACAGACTCTGAGTTTTAAAGTCTTGGACTCTATGATTACTCAAGCGCAACTGCAGCAAGAGCCCTTGGCCATTTGCCGACAGCACCGAAGCCAGCCGAGGATGAGCTTTATAATTTAAGATCTTATCTTCTTTAGCTGTGCCTTGTACAAACTGGTTATAGCCCTGAATACTCACAATATCTTGACTGGCTTTAAGCTTATCTATGAAGTTAATTAACTGGGCTTGTGGCTCCTTGTCGCGCCAATCTTGTTGAGTCTCTAGCAGCAACCAAAGCTGATCATGACGTTCAAACTTTTCCATCATGCTGTTAAACGCCACAAATCGTGGATCAGAAGGGGCAAAGTAATCGCTAAAATCCACATCAAGATTGAGCCGATGAAACCCCATCAGCGAAATAAGTAACGCGGCAGCGATAACCATAAACATGATTATTGGATATCGCTGAATATGCCAGATGGTGCGCACTTGGTAACCCAATCAATCTCTCCCGGTATTTCAATTAGCTGTTAGCAATGAGTAGTCTATAAAGCCTAGCAAAGTCGCCTTCCACATCACTGCGTCGACGGCGGACAAATATTCAATAAAGCATTCATTTACGATTATTGCTCACTTCTAAAGCTAAGCGTCTAATTATTCAACGAACGAGCAAATAAACTCACTTATTTGCAGAAATGGGTTGACTCAAAACCATAAAAACCTTTTAATAGCGTCCGTTGCCCGAATAGCTCAGTCGGTAGAGCAGAGGATTGAAAATCCTCGTGTCCCTGGTTCGATTCCGGGTTCGGGCACCAATATTTAGTTTAGGTGTTGCAACAGCTAAACCAGCGACAAGGCAAATTAAGACCTTAAATCGCTAAACTAAACCTCGCATCGCGAGGTTTTTTTATATCTGAAATTTAATACAGGCAGTATAAGTATATTCAATCCATATAAAAAAGCCCCGAGCTAAGTCGAGGCTTCTATTCAAAAAAAGAATGTCTAAACCTTAAATTTACTTACCGCATCTTGCAGGAACTCAGCACGCTCACGAACTTCCTCTGTGGCACTGGAGTTTTGCGTAGCAACATCGGCCGTCTCCTGAGCGATATCGCGGATCACCACCACATTTTGATTAACCTCGGCCGCAACCATACTTTGCTCTTCAATCGCAGCCGCAATCTGAGTGCTCATATCCATAATGTTGGTCACGTCAACATTAATCTGCTCGAGTAGAGTCCCAGCAGAAGCGGCTTGTTCAGCACTCTCGTTGCCCTGCTCACGACTCGATTGCATCAGGGCTACGATAGAGTGGGTTCGAGACTGTAAGGTCTGAATGATTGCAGCTATCTCCTCAGTCGACTCTTGAGTTCGCATCGCAAGACTTCGAACCTCATCGGCGACAACCGCAAAGCCCCGTCCCTGCTCTCCCGCTCTTGCCGCTTCGATAGCCGCATTTAATGCCAGTAAATTGGTTTGCTCGGCAATACCGCGAATAACATCGAGCACACTGCCAATAGTTTCGCTGTCTTTTTCAAGGTCGCCCACCACTGCAGCAGACTCATTGATCTGTTGTGCCAATAGCTCGATTTTTTCAATCGTCTGCTGCACACCAACCTGTCCCGTCTGAGCGTTGTCGTGAGTCATGCTAGCCTTGTTGGCGGCAAGTTCTGTGTTCTTAGCAATTTCATCAATGGTCGCCCCCATCTCAGTAATCGCTGTAGCCACCATATCGGTTTCATTAAGCTGACTCTCAGCGCCTTGTGAAGCGCGTGCCACATTACTTGAGAGATCTTGGCAAGACTGGTTCATGGTCTCAACCGATTGCGTCACTTGATGAATAAGCTGCTGAAAGCTTTCTACCATGCTGTTAAAGTGTCTGGCTATTTGGCCAAGCTCGTCGTCGCTGCTGGCATCACAACGCATCGACAGATCTTTATTGGCCTCAATGTGAGTAATCACAGCAGTAATGCGTTTAACTGGATCGATAATACTGCGGATAATCATCAAGGTTGTCACTGCTAACGCAAGGGCAATGAGGACAGCAATCGCAAGGCCAAAGATAAACGCCGAACTTTCTTTATCGCTGATGGCATTCAAGGCTAAAGATTCGAGCTGCTTAAGCGCACTGTCTGTATTGGCAACCGCTTGGCGTAATTTCCCTCGCTCGCCTTCAGAAATAGTCAGACCGAGCAGTTTCTCTTTTTGCACCAAGGCTTTGAAATCAGCATTATATTGCTGGATATTACTCAACACCTGCTGCTTAGCTTGTATTGCCAATTGGGACGCGTTCGCTGTATTAATAAAGGTTTGGAGATTCTTATCAAACTTTGTCACATAGCTTTCACTACGTCTGAGCATAAAGTCTTTCTCGGCGCGCCTAAGTTGCAGCATCTGCACCATCAATTGTGGTTCATCATATTGCTCAACTAAACTTTCTACTTGATGTACTGCGCTTCGCAAGGTGCCATATAAACCCGCTTTAGGGGTGAGACCTATCTGCTTATTTAGGCTAACTACGTTGCTAAAGGCTGATTCATAACGGCCGAGCTCTTGACTAAACAGACTTAAACTCGCTGTTGGGATCTCATATTTTTCAAACACAGCGGTCAGCTTAACGACCTTATCTTGAGCTTCTCGGTTATCAGACCCGTGCTGCTCAACATACTTAAGCTCCTTCCTTGCTAGAAAATCCTTTTCATCTTTACGTAACCTTAAAACTTCATTCTTGAGCTCCGAAATATCTTGCGAGGCTTGTGCTAATTCCGTTTGCACTTGAGTAAAATAAACTTGAAGGCCAAACATGGCGGCTAGCGCCGTGATGGACACTCCTGCACTTAACAGTAATTTGTAACGAATTAGCATTTTACATCTCTTTTTTTATCGGTTTATTTCCCTTGGAAAACACATTTTCGCACCCTCCTCGGACTGTCATTTATCCCTATCGGCCGATTACCTAGTACATTTAGCTACAAAACAGAACAAAAACAGCAAATAATAACTAACATTCTAATTATTAAGTTGAAATAAAATTCACCAGCTAAAAGTTCATTGACTCAAGTAGCGCCTGCAAATAGTATAAAATATACTTAAATGGAGGTTTTCATGTTAGTCATTAATGCAGAATCAGTTCATCAGTCACTTAATTTCCCCGATCTAATCAATGCCCTCGATGAGACATTTTCTCGCCCAGCAGGCATGCCCCAACGCCAAGTGTTCGGCCTAGATGAGTCTGGTGAGCATAATGATGCTTTTGCCGTTTTACCTTCATGGAATGAAAAAGCGATAGCCGTTAAAGCCTTTACTTACTTCCCCGGCAACCCGAAAAAAGATCCTGCACTTGCTAGCTTATATTCAAAAATATTAGTCTTTAGCCGTGAAACCGGTGAGCCACAAGCCCTGGTCGATGGCACCAGTGTCACCTTCTGGCGTACAGCCGCTATCTCTGCACTAGGCAGTCGTTATCTATCCCGTGAAGACTCAAGTAAATTGCTGGTTTGCGGCACGGGTAACTTAGCTTCCTTTATGGCGCTCGCTCACGCCAGCGTGCGCCCTATTACCCAAATCACAATTTGGGGACGCAGCGAAGAAAAGGCTCGTGCCACTATTGAGCTTATCCGTAATAAGCGCCCAGATATTGAAGTATTGCTATGCACAGATCTTGAACAAAGCGTGCGTGAAGCCGATATCATTAGCTGCGCAACAGGAAGCCCGACTCCGCTGTTTGATGGTGATTGGGTACAACCGGGCACCCATACCGACTTTGTGGGTAACCATAACCATGACAGACGTGAGTTCGACACCAAGTTGATCCGCAAGTCTTCGGTATTTGTCGATTCAAAAATCAACGTGTTTGCGGAAGCGGGCGAACTGCTCCTGCCTATTGAAGAGGGGGACTTCTCTCTCGATCAAGTTAAGGGGGAGTTGAGCCAGCTTTGTACGGCACAAATTAAAGGTCGTACTAGCAATGATGAAATCACCATCTTCAAGACGGTCGGTACGGCACTTGCCGATCTTGTCGGTGCGCAACTGGTGTTTTCAAAGCTAAGCTAGACGTCAAGCTAACTTGTGGCGAGCAGTTCTTTGCTGCCTAAAAAGAGAAGCGCATTAGGCTTCTCTTTCCTAATCATCTAACTCAATCATTTACTTATTGCCCCCAAAGTCAAAATCCCCTTCCTCATTGACAAAAATAATTTCTATTGCATTTAAACCTTTTTATCTGTTGGCTATGTCTTATTGGTATCGAAAGCGCACAAGGAATATTGAGTGACGGCACAAATAAGGGTAATGGAGCCAAGGCCGCTTCTAGAACCTGAACTAATAGATAAAGCCAAGCTAGGTGACAAGCTCGCTTTCAAGCAACTGTATCAACTGCATCATCAGCGCGTATACGCACTGTGTTTGAGGATCACCGGCCAGGTATCACTGGCCGAGGAAGCGACACAGGACTGCTTCGTCAGGCTTTGGCAGAAGCTGCCCCAGTTTCGTGGTGAGAGTCAATTCACCACTTGGCTGCACAGTCTGAGTGTCAACCAAGCCCTATCTAGCCTGAAGAAGCACCGCTCCTTTTGGTCACGATTTGTGAGTAGTGATACCGATGTTGAAAGTATCAGCGATGAGTATGAAGACTTAGATAAGATTTTACTCAAGCTGCCTGAGCGAGCCCGGATCGTTTTCGTACTGCATGCGCTCGAAGGCTACAAACACCAAGAGGTGGGGCAACTTATGGGCATTGCAGCAGGCACGAGTAAGGCGCAATACCACAGGGCACAAAAGTTACTCGAAGCACTTATAGATCAAGGCCAAGTCGATATAGGAGGCCGTAATGAATGATGCTAACGCAAAACTGACCCAATTAATTAATCAGGCACCTAAAGCAATCGTGCCACAAAAAGATCTGTGGCACGACATTGAGCGACAGCTCGATAAGCCTGAGTTCGAGCAGGCTAAACCTGGACATCAAAAAAATAGCCAATGGATACGACTCGCCATTGCCAGCATGATTTTACTTGTGGGCTTAGTCGGTCTGAATATCTGGCAGCACAAAGGTGAGTTTTCAACATTAGCAGCACCATCGTCGCTATTAGCCACACTAGCTGAGATAAAGCAGCAGCATCAATTACAGGTTAATCAGCTAAGCCAGCAACATCTCACCGATTGGCAAACCACCGAGTTAGGCTTACCACTTGAAAAAGGTATCGAACAACTAAGAAAAGCCGCAGAGCAGATCTATCAAGCCCTGCAACAAACCCCGAACGACAAGGAACTTTGGCAACTCTGGCTTTGGACTCAACAAAGAGAAATAGAGTTATTACAACAAGGCCAGACACTGCCAGTTAACCCATTACCTCAAGGAGCTTTAATATGAAACTCTCATTCATTAGTACACTCATGGCAAGTACGCTTTTTTTAACCAATATAGTTATTGCAGGCGAAGCTATCGAACAACAGCAGACCGTTCAAGGCAATCCGTTAGTTAAAGTCAAAGTGCAACGCGGGAGTGTTACCTTTAAGTCTTGGGATAAGAATGAGATAGCGGTAAAGGGAACCCTTGACGACCTCAGCGAAGGTTTCACCTTTTCAGTCAAAGGTAACAATGTCACCATTGAGGACACCCTGCCCCGTCAATACAGTGGTAATAACACTGAGGGCTCAGAGTTAGTCATCACTCTTCCTCGCAAGCTTAAGCTTGAAGCAGAGGGCGTATCGGCAAACTACAGTCTAGATAACCTCCAAGGAGCACTAGAGGTAAGCTCCGTCAGCGGCAATATCAAAGCCACAACTCTTAGTGACAAGACCATGTTGCAAACCGTATCAGGTGATATTTTGACTCGAGGTTTAACAGGTAAGAGTCAGCTGCAAACGGTTTCTGGTGATATAAAAGATACCCAAAGCACGGGCACATTAAGCTATCAAATGGTGAGCGGTGAATTAACGACCGATACTCAGGCCAGTAAAGTTTCCATAGAATCAGTTTCAGGCGATTCAACCATTGCACTTGGCAGTATTGATACTCTGTCTGTCAAAACCGTGAGTGGTGATGTGGAACTGTCACTCAACAGCTTACAAAACCGCGCCAAATTGGGCAGTGTCAGTGGTGATATCGAGATGCGATTTCTTGGCGATACCGATGTGAGCTTCAATATTAACGGCGGCCCCAGTGGCAAGATCAATAATAAGTTAACCGACGACAAGGTGACAAAAGAGAAATACTCGCCCCAAAGCTACTTAAAGTTCCAAACCGGTGATGGCCTCGCAGAACTCAATGCTTCTACTATTAGCGGTAAAATTGAGTTACTGAAGTAATTAAATTATAACTTTTCAGGGATTAAACAGATGCAGCTAGTAAAGAATCAGCTGCATCATATAATGTATAATATATAAATAATATTATTAGTTCACGTAAGATTTAACAAACGAAATAAACTCTTTAGCAGCCGGATTTAAATTTTTCGACTTTAAATATACTGCACCAAAGTCTACGTTTATATGTGGCATATCTTTAACATCAAGCAATACCAAACTTCCCGCTTTTAATTCTTCATCAATAACAAGTTTTGGTAATAGACAGATCATATTAGTGTTATAAAGAGGTAAACTAATTGAATTAAACAACTCGAATCTCAACAAACCTGAAAAAGCTGGTCGCTCTATATCAAAAAGATCACCGAATAAGTCCTCAACCTCTTTCGTTGTTGCTCTTGGCAGGGATAAAGGGAAATCTTTTAGTCTAGGTGTATATAGATTCTTCTCTCTCACTAACGGATGCCCTGGCCGACAGCAAAATACGCCTACTGAGTTACAGTAGTTTATAATTTCAAGATCATCTCTTTGGTCGAACTGCGTTACTTTAGTCTCCGCAACAAAAAGATCGATCTCTCCCTTTGCAAGAAGTTGATGCAACTCACTAACATCTCTAGCGCGCAGCTCTACACTAATCGATGGAGAATATTTAACGAACTCATTTAATAGTTCACCCAATATACGACTCGACGTTAAAGTCCCCCCACCAATAACCAGCTTCCCTGCTAGCTTTCCGCTATTTACTCTTATATCCGACTCGAGTAAATGCACTCGATTTAGAATGTTATCGCTATGCTTTAATACTATCCCACCGTGATAGGTTAATTTCACCTGTCTAGAGTCTCGAGTAAATAGTTGTACTCCAAGATCTTGTTCCATCTTCTGAATACTACGAGTTAAAGAAGGTTGTGTTATCTCTAGCTTTTCAGCCGCTTTACTAAAACTTCTACATTCAGCTAATGCTGAAAAATGTTTTAGATGCCGTAAGTCCATACTCCTAATCCAATAAATCAATAAATCAATAAATAATCCAAACTTTACTCAAGCCGAAGAAAATATCGCAGTCAATAAACTGGTAGTACTAGTCAAATGCAAATCTTCGAGTACCCTATACGACCTCCATTTCAGCCATTACAAACTATGTCAGTTAAAAAATAGATTCAAGTATAGGAAAACAAGGGTGTAACAGTTTGTATCAAGTGTAACCAATCTCCATCTTTTACTTAATCTCAACTATTTATAGTAGTTTCAAGGCGTAACAAAGATTTCAAATATACCTTTCAACTTTAAGCACTATTCAATAGATTAAAAATGATACGATTTTAAAGTGAAAAAAATTTAAAATGCCTACGGGCTATGGCTATATTCACTTTGTCTATTGGTCACGAGCACAACAAAAGAATAACAATCCTGCAACACCACAACAAACAGGCAGGATAATGAAAATAAAAAAAATCACTTTGATGACTCTAGCTGCAATTTATGCAGCAAGTACTGGAGCGGTAGCTGCATCAAGCTCTAATAACATCAAAAGTATCGAGATCACTGACGCTATACTTAAATATAACGAAGATATTAAAAACGGTAAGCAGCGCAATGGAAGTACCAATGCAATAAGAAGCAAGGGAAAAAATATTCATCGCGCCATAGCCACATCAGTAAATAGTAAGGTTCCGTTTCAATACCAAGATAGCCTCTCAGGTGAGCAAACCTACATAGTGGAGCTGAGCGATAAACCCGCCTCTCTATATCGTGGAGGAACTGCGCATTACCAAGCAACCTCTCCCACGTCAAGCAGTGTGCCAGTCATGCTCAACGCGAGATCACACAATAAACTGGATATACAAAGCAGTGCAGTCCAGAACTACAGTCGCTACCTTAGTGAAAAACAAGATTCTGTTTTAGCTCTAATCTCTGGGCAGGCTGAACTCAAAAACCGCTATACCTTAGCTTTTAACGGTATGGCAGTAAAAATGACACAAGCTCAAGCGGCAAAATTAGCTCAAGAGCCTGGTGTACGTAATGTCAGCCTAGAAAAGCACTATGAACTTCATAGCGATACAGGACCGAAACATATCGCTGCAGATGGCCTGTGGACAGGTTTCGCAGCCGATGACCAATACAAGGGTGAAGGTATTGTCGTCGGCGTCCTCGATACGGGTATTAATAGTGACCATCCCTCTTTTGCAGCTGTCGCTGGCGATGGTTATGTTCACAAAATGCCAGCTCGGTATAACAGTTACTTGGGCGATTGCGAAAAGCCTGAGTTTGCCAGTATGTGTAACGATAAACTCATCGGTATTCGTTCCTATGAAAGTATTACCGACAGCTACATGGATCCAGCATTCCAACCAGATGAACCCTTCTGGAATATCACCGCTCCTAAGCGTCCACAAAATGGTGAAGATTATAACGGTCATGGTTCTCATACAGCATCAACAGCCGCGGGTAATGAACTGTTTGATGTCAACCATGTTGTCGCGACACTTGGTGAAACGGGGGATGGAATAGCAACAGGGTTAACCTTCCCTAGAGTATCGGGTGTGGCACCTCGCGCTAACATTATCATGTACCAAGTTTGCTTTTCTGGTGATGGCAGTTACGGCGATAATAATACAGGCTGCCCAGGTTCGGCCTTGCTGGCGGGGATCGAAGACGCTGTTGCCGATGGTGTTGATGTCATCAACTACTCGATAGGCACCACCTTCGGAACATTCCCTTGGGATAGTCCTATCGAGATGGGCTTTCTAGCGGCTCGAGAAGTGGGGATCTCAGTTGCAGCATCTGCAGGTAACTCTTACTCTCCACAGTACGCTAATCAAGCAAGGGGGGCAATTGATCACTTTTCTCCTTGGTTAACCTCTGTTGCTGCCAGTACTCATGGACGTGAAATTAGCGTTGAAGGTAAGATGATTACCGCGGCAACAGGCGGTGATAAGCCTCTGTCAGAGCTCTCTGGCGCCGGGATCTCAGGCGAATATACAGGGCCAGTGTTAGAAGCTAAAGCCTACGGCAACGAATATGAGAAATGTAATGAGCCCTTCCCTGAAGGCTTTTTTGATATCGATCCTCAAGGCGCGCCATTTGCGACAGCCCCAATTATTGTCTGTAAGCGTGGAGATATCGCCCGAGTCACCAAAGCCAGCAATGTCCAAGCTGGTGGAGCCGGAGGCTTCATTCTCTGGAATTCAAGTTATTCAGATCCAATTCACAATGATCCTTATCCTATCCCTGGCATCAATATCGACAATGGTAGCTATTATGGAAATAACTTAAATGGTTATTTTGGGCTCCAAGCTTGGTTAGCCTCAGGTACCGATCACTCCTTAACTATCACCGCATCAGAAGTCATCACCAACAAAGGTATTGCAGACTATGTGGCCGACTTTTCATCTCGTGGCCCCAACTTAGAAGCTCCCGATGTCATGTCACCCAACGTTGCAGCGCCCGGAGTCGATGTTTATGCTGCGTGGGCCGACGAGATGCCCTTTAGCATGTATGGTATGCCAGCTGATTACGCAGCTATAAGCGGTACCTCTATGGCTGCACCACATGTCGCTGGTGCGATGGCACTACTGAGCCAAGCACACCCTGACTGGACACCCGCTCAGATCCAATCAGCCTTGATGACAACAGCCTCACTAGAAGGAGTGACCCGTTCGCGTGATCGCTACCCGTTCGACTCAGTGGTTGCAGGCCATAGCGATGCTGGTAGTGGGGTGATCAATGTTTCCCGAGCCAATCAAGTTGGACTGTTGCTCGATGAGACAGCCGAAAATTACCGGGCAGCAAACCCGAACAATGGCGGTAATATCCATACCCTCAACTTACCTTACTTCTACCAAGATAACTGTGCTGGAACCTGTAGCTGGATGCGAACGGTTACCGCTACCCAAGATGGCTCATGGAATGTTGATGTCAATGAGTTTGAAATCGATGGTGCATCAATGTTGGATCTAGAAGTTTCACCAAAGCACTTTACCCTGCAAGCAGGCGAGTCTCAGGCAATCAGCTTGAAAGCAAAAGTATTAGATATTGAAGCTATCGGTGCAAACTCCTCAGAGATACAACTTTCAGGAGCCGTTTCGCTGACACCGAGTAATAGCGCTATGCCTAAGCAGCAGCTTCCAGTTGGGGTACGTTATAGCGGTGATAGCCTTCCCTCAGAGGTTTCAGGCATTATCCACAGAGAACAGGGCCACACTTTAACCCCTATGATCAATACTGCGGAAATTCAGTCCTTTAACTCCCAAGTCTTTGGTCTAAGTAAAGGTGAGCGTCATGATGCTGAACTTCAACGTTCCGAAGTAAGGATGTATTCAGACGGTTTTACACGCCAAGAGATCGAAGATGGTGGTGCTAAAGTCATATTCTTCGACGTGCCAGAAGGTACAAAGCGCGTCGTTTGGGAGGTGCTGTCAGCGCCTAAACAAGCCTATACCTCAATTGACTTAGGTATGGATGTAAATAGCGATGAAGATATCCAATGGTTAGATGAGGCGATCTGTTATTCGGCCACAGATAAAGGCGACTTTTGCGCAATAAACGACCCTACTCCTGGGCGTTATTGGGCTATTGCTGCCAACTGGAAGTGGTTATACGAAGATGAAAAAAATCTTGCCGATAAGTTTGAGCTTAGCTTAGCTGTTATCGGCTCCGAGGATGATGGAAGCCTTACCGTTGAGGGGCCAAGCACTAACGACGGCTTAACTCCCTACCAAGTCAAACTCAACTATAACCTCCCAGACGCTGTTGAAGGCGATACCTATTACGGTATGGTAGCAATTGGTAGTGACGAGCATAACGCCACAAACTTAGGCGACTTCGCCGTGAAGCTTCAACATTTTGGCGCAGATACAGAGATCAGTGCTTCACAAACTGCAGCTAAAGAGGGGGACATCATCGATTTTGTTGTTGAACTGGCTCCTAATCTGCTAGGTGGTGAGCGAGAGTTCAGCCTTAATGCTAACCTTTCACAAGGCATGCAAATGATTGCAGACTCCGTGATTGTCGGTGGTGTGGGCAGCTATGAAGAAGGCTTAACGGTTGAAGGAAACACAATTAGTATCAACGCCGCTCAAGCGTCCTCGAGCGATATGCAGCGTCACTATGTGTTTACAACTAACCTTGATGATGCCACCTGTAAAGTCCCTTATGGCGATGATGAAACTTTCTATGATCTACCTATGCAAGGATTCAATCCTATGGGTATTTCTGGGTACTCGAATCAAACTGTGTTAATCCCACTCAGTGAGAGCGGTTTACCTCATGTTCCACTTTATGGTAACCCTGAAGTGTTTGGCCAAGATGTCCTCGCTATCTCACCTTTTGGTTACGTGCAGTTTGATGGACTACCTGACTTTTGGAATCTAAACGTCCCCTTCGATGACCACTTTCAAAGTTTCCCTGACACCATGATCGCTCCTTTATGGCGCGGTGATGTTTTAATGCCAGATATGTTCTTTAATTGGTCAACCCTTCGTTGGGAAAACGCTGTTTACGGAGCCGTAACTGACAAACACTATATATTCCAGTGGGACGGCGGTGAAGAGTGGAGCTCTTTCTTTAGTGGTAACACAAATCCCGACCCAGAGGCTAAGTTCAATATTCAAACTATTATTGCAACCAATACTAGTTTTGCACCTGAAACCCCTGAAATCATTTTTGCATATAAAACCTTAGAGTCAAACAATGCGCACCTTGGTTCTATCGGCCTGCATGGATATTGGGGTGAGCGTGCCACCATGGGCCCCATTTATGGCTGGTTAAATGACGGTTTTGCCTATAACGATGTTGACGATAAAGTCAGTGAAGGAACGGTAGTTTGTGCAGATTATCGCGGGCCAGAGCAAACTGCGGTATCGCTCAAGTTCTCAGCCAGAGTATCGGCATCCGCTATTGGTTCTGATAACACCTTGGTCGTAGAGAGCCAGTACGCAGACTCTGAGGTTGTATCAGTAAGCCACACTGTTTCAGCTCCAAGCAATATATCCGTCGCGACAATGCCAGACCTTGTGATGGAGGAAAACACAACACTTGAAGGCATAAAGGTGATGTATAACGATGTGAAAGACACCACTAACGGGTTAATGGTAAGCGGTGACAACATCACTGCCACTGTGATGGGTGAGAGCTTTGCTATCACTCCCGATACCGACTGGCACGGTAGTACTGAGGTGACTGTAACAGTCCACGATATGGCTTATCCAAGTGATGCTGCGAGTACGACATTTACACTTACGGTTAACTCTGACGGTCTCGAACCCACTCCACCAGCAGAAGAAACACCTGATGAGCAACCAGAGTCTGATTCGAGTGGTGGTAGCTTGGGTTTCTTAGGTCTAGCACTTCTAGGTTTGTTTGCTGCGGGTCGTAGAAAACTAGGCTAAACATAGTGATGCAGCTACAGGTTAACCTTGCAAGCTTCACTGGCTAACCGATAAATGCGCTCCAACAAGATGCAAAAAGGGCTCTTAAATTAAGAGCCCTTTTTTATATTTATCCGTTAGCATTTAACAACCGCCCACTCACCAAGTTCTGTGCCGTTATCAAGCTAATATCGGTATTACTTAACTGACTTTATCTCTGCACCGGTTAACAGTTAGCAACCCATCCCCCACTCAGAAGTAACCACGCTAAGAGTGAATATCTAGTTTGCTTACTTAACTGATTTTATTTCAGCATCAGTCAGGTATCGCCATTCACCCAGCTCAAGGCTTGGGTCGAGTTCGATAGCGCCCACGCTCTCACGGTGTAGCTTAGTCACCTTATTTCCTACCGCGGCTAGCATACGCTTAACTTGATGATATTTACCTTCGGTAATGGTCAAACGCGCTTGGTTCGAGCCTAACATCTCAAGCTCTGCCGGTTTAGTCAGACCATCTTCATTATTGAGTTGCAAGCCATCGGCAAATTGCTGCACTAGAGCTTCACTTAATGGATCAGCCGTCTCTAATAGGTAGCGCTTGCCACACTCTTTCTTTGGCGAGGTGATTTTATGCGACCATTGACCATCTGTGGTGATCAAAACCAGACCTGTAGTGTCGGCATCTAAACGGCCAGCAATATGCAAATCTTCAGGACGGCTCACATCCAACAGGCTGATCACCGATGGATACTCTTCATCTATGGTTGAACAGATAGTATCGACTGGCTTGTTTAGCATGATAAAGCGCGGGCCAATTATCGTTAGCACCTCACCCTCAAGACGGATCTCATGCTCATCGGTGACTTTAAAACCAGAGTTTTTAACGACTTCACCATTACAAGTGACATCACCACGATGAAGGGCTTTCTTGGCAGAAACGCGAGAGTGTGAAGTTGATTCACAAATAAATTTATCTAAACGCACAGGAAGAACTCAGCTTATATAACCATAATGGCCGACATTATGAGGCCAGCGCCGCCAAAGGGCAAAGTTTTGCTTATGTCTATCTCAGCAAAGCGCGACTCAAGCCAATGTCATAAGCGTCCGCTAGCCCTGAAAACTAGCCTATAAAAGCCAACAAAATGCTCCATGGGAAACCTTTTCTTACACATGACAGGCCAAATATCCACATAAGTTTACGCCTCAGGCTTGTCCATACCACCCCAAAAAACTTAACATAAGTAACTCAATGTAATTCATTCGACCTAGCAACAAGCAATAGCTACAAACATTAGCTAGGAGCATGAATACGCTATTTGAAGATTAGAAAAACAACTCGCTTAATTCAAAAGCAAAATAAATTGACGGTATAGATTAAGGAAGAAAAATGAAAAAAGTACTCGTTGGGGGCTTATGCGCTTCCCTTATCGTTGGCCTCAGTGCATGTAACAGCGAACCTACAGAAGTCAAATCACCTGACACAAGCAAGACAGAAGCTGCCGTTGCAGTTGAAAAAGCACTGACCTCAGGTATCGACTTTGCCAATTTCGACAAGTCAGTTCGCCCACAAGATGACTTCTATTCTTACGTGAATGGTACTTGGATTAAAGACACCACTATTCCGAGCGATCGCACCAGCACAGGAGCATTTTATGATCTGCGTGAAAAGTCACGTGATGACGTAAAGGCTATCATCGAAGAAGTCGCCGCGACGCCAAACCTTAAAGTAGGTAGCGACGAGCAGAAAGTTGCCGCTCTATACAACTCATTTATGGATGTAGACACCCTCAACAAGTTAGGCGTGACGCCAATTCAAAGCGAGCTTGAAAGAGTCAATGCGATTGAGTCGAAAGATGAGCTTGTGACTTACTTCGCTCGCAGCCAAATTATCGGTAGCGGCACACCAATGGCATTTTATATCAACGTCGACGCCAAAGACTCGAGCCGTTACGCCACTCATATTTGGCAATATGGCCTTAGCCTGCCAGAGAAAGACTACTACCTAAATCAAGATGAGCGTTTCGTTAATATTCGTAAGGCCTATGTTGAACATATCGAAAAGATGTACACCTTAGCAGGCCTGCCGAATCCAAAAGCCAGTGCCGAGGCGATTTTGGCCCTTGAGACTGAAATTGCTAAGCAACACTGGGATGTGGTCGAGACTCGCGACAGCACTAAGACTTACAACAAGTACCAGATTAAAGACTTGCCCACACTGGCACCAGACATTAACTGGAACGGTTACCTAGCCGCACTTGGCGCCGACAAGCAAGCCGATATCATCATCAATCAGCCTAGCTATATCCAAGGGCTCAACCAAGTCATTAAAGACACAGACCTCGCAGCCTGGAAGACTTACATGCAGTGGCAGGTACTGACTCATGCTGCAGGCAGCCTAAGCGAAGCGCTTGATACCGAAAACTTCGAGTTTTTTGCCAAGACACTTAACGGCCAGCAAGAGCAGCAGCCACGCTGGAAGCGCGGCGTATCATCGGTTAACGCTCTATTGGGTGAAGTTGTGGGTAAAGTGTACGTTAAACGTCACTTTAAGCCTGAAGCGAAAGAGCGTATGCAGGTTTTGGTTGAAAACCTACGAGGTGCTTATGGTGATAGCATTGAATCGTTAGATTGGATGAGCGCCGACACTAAGCTGGCAGCTAAAGATAAGCTCGCCAAGTTTGATCCTAAGATTGGTTACCCGGATCGCTGGGAAAACTACGATAAGTTAACCATCAAATCTGATGATCTATATGGCAATAACCTACGCGCAAGCGAGCTAAGCCACGAGAAAGAACTTGAGAAGCTCGGTAGCCCAATCCGTAAGTGGGAGTGGCACATGACGCCGCAAACCGTTAACGCGTACTACAACCCTACCATGAATGAAATCGTCTTCCCTGCCGCTATTTTGCAGCCACCATTCTTTAATATGGCAGCCGACGATGCGGTGAACTATGGCGGCATCGGTGCGGTCATTGGCCACGAGATGGGCCACGGTTTTGACGACCAAGGCGCAAAGTTTGACGGCGAAGGCAACATGCGTGACTGGTGGACAGAGCAAGACTTAACCGAGTTTGCAGCTCGTGGTAAGGCACTTGTCGATCAATACAACGACTACGCAGTATTTGACGACTTAAATGTTAACGGTGAACTGACTCTGGGTGAGAACATAGGTGACCTGTCTGGCGTCACTATCGCCTATCGTGCCTATAAGAAGTCACTCAAGGGCAAAGAAGCTCCTGTAATTGACGGCCTAACGGGCGATCAACGTTTCTTCATTGGTTTCACTCAAATTTGGCGTGCAAAAATCAAAGAAGAGTCAATGCGTAACCGCGTCGCGACCGATCCACATTCACCAGCCCAGTTCCGCGCTCTAGGTGCACTATCTAACATGCCTGAATTCTACAGCACATACGCTTTGAAGCCAGGCGATTCGATGTACATAGCACCAGAGAAACGCGTAAAAATTTGGTAATCAGTTTTTTTAAAGAGCAGGCCCTAGGCTCTAGGAACTGCCAAGAAAGGTTCTAGGAAATGCAAAAGGCAAAGACGATGAAAGCCGAGACGGGTAAAGCAGGGAAAACGGTGTTTGTTGTAGGTCAAGCTTTTGCTTTTCCTAGCAGGGCCTCTCAGCACAAACAGCCTGTCCTCGAAGCGTAGCGTCCTAGAATCTAGATCTTGGGTCCTAGGTCCTTTAAATTTAAAAGCTAAAAAGCCGTTGATGTCTCACTTCATCAACGGCTTTTCCTTTATTATCATTTTTCAGGAGCTACAGCTCACACTATGAACAAATGTTAATTTGCCATTCAGCATAGCTTAAGCATTTTCCAGCTAGATTACGGTATAGCCATTATTAAAGGACTGCTATGAACCGGATATTGCGGACGTTTTTCATTTTCTTACTGTTATTGTCGACTCGAACAGCTTTTGCTCATAATGTCGATCATGGCCAGAACAACAGCAAAAATAACGGTAGTTACGCCGCCAAAAAAGCGCTCCCTAAAAACCTTGCAGGACTCACAGCCATCCAGTCCATGCAATACCAAGTGCCTAGACAGACCAGCGCCGATCTCGATACCCTCTATAGCCAAGCCGCAAGCGCGCAAGATGAACTAGCCCAACTGCTCAATATGATCACCACTCAATCTCAGACTCAATCTGTTCTAGCCGATATAAAGAGCCGTGATAGAGCCGAAGCTAAGGTGCAAAACAAATTAGATAACGACGCCAGCCAACTAACAGATATCGTCAGAGCCAGCATCGTCAGCCACGATATTCACAACTTGATGCAGGCGTTTGCACTGCTAAAGTCAGATAGCCAACTCATCCAAGTTAAAAACCGCTTCGCTAGCCCAAAAGAGTCGGGTTACCGCGACCTAAACTTATTGGTAAAACTGCCAGAATCGCAAATGATAGCCGAGGTGCAATTGCACCTTGCCGATATCGCCGAGATTAAAAGTGGTGTGGAACATAATGTCTACGAGCAGGTACAAACCATTCAGGCCTCTGCCATGCAAGAGCAACGTAACTTAAGTGAGCTCGAAACCACTAAGATTACTCAGCTACGTCAAGCATCCCATAAGCTTTATCATAAGGCATGGCTCAAATATAAACGCAGCGATCAAGCAAACGAAATCAGCATCGCAGCCTAAAACCCAGTATTAATAATGAATGAAAGAACCCAGCATAAGTTGGGTTCTTTGCTTTAAAAGCTATAAACCACGAAGAACAGGTAAAGCTCTGAATGGCTTTTCTTCGTGCTCTTCGTGTCCTCAGTGGTTCATGTTTATCTTTCAAATCATCTGATTTTTTCTGAGTAACGTCCTTAAGTGAAGGACATTAGCAACTAGTGGGTGCTTGTTGTATCGCTGTAGTCAGTTCCGCTTACAAAAGGTTTGTCACCGACGCTCTCCCCCAAATTAAGTCCGTTAGCTTCGCCAATTTGTAAAGCCATATACCAGTCGAGACGCTGAAGATTAAATTAGCGCACTAACCTGCACTTCCTGCTAATTTGCGGTTATACTCCGCCCCAATAGTCTATACAGCCAGATACCCCGAAAACTTATGAACGATATCATTGAGCAACTGCAAGAGATGAGTGAAACGGTTCCCGTACCGTTAGAGCTAGCGACATTTGAGCAAATTGTTGAAGTGGAAGAAGAAATTCTTATTCCACTGCCTATGGAGCTGAAAGAATACTTACTCTATGCCAGTGATGTAATTTGTGGCAGCTTAGAACCTGTTACAGCAAGCGACCCTAACTCGCATACTTACTTGTCAGAAGTGACCTCGTATGCATGGTCGATTGGCTTGCCGCGTGAGTTTGTGCCTATTTGTCAGCAAGGTGATAACTTCTTCTTTATTAGCCAAGAAGGCCAGATTCAGTTATGGCAAGATGGCGAAATTGACGAAGAAGAAACTTGGGAGTCATTTTGGGACTGGGCCGAAGACGTATGGATGCGTAGCTAACTTAATCGACACATTAATTAGTTAACTTTTAGCAGCATAGCGACACATTTATTAAGGAAACAAGATGTCTAAAGAACTTGGTTTAAATGCCATTGAGATGCAGTACCTTCGTCACTCTTTGGCGCTAACCACTGCCCAAGTTGCCGAAATTGGTAAAGTGACCGAAGCCGATGTTATCGCTTGGGAAGCCGGTGAAAAGCCAGCTCACATGCCGGTACAAAAGAAGTTGCTTGAAATTGATGAAGCGATTGAGATGCAAGTGCTTAACACTTGCGACGGCATCGAAGAGCTATTTAAGTCAGAGCCAAAGCGCACTCTAAGCTTTGTGGTTTATCCAACTCAAGCTTTATACGCCCAGTACAACCCAGAGTTTTTAGGCACATTGCCATTAGCAGAGCTCTATAACACTTCGGCATATCGCATCAAGAAAGAGTGCAAGCTAATGCTAGAAGTTGATGTAGTGCTAGTAGCGTTAGAATTTGAATCTTACAAAGCATTCCGCGAGAAAGAAGGCTTGAAAGAGAGCCGAGAAAACCGCGCGAAATGGGCTAAAGCGCAGTTATAAGATTTAGGGAAAGCGAAGAAGGTAAGAGCCGAACGGCCTGTGGCCTAGGGAACGTGACTACGTCACTGACGGAACGCTGCGCTTACGGAAAAGTGGTTCTGTTTTTGTAGGTCGGGCTTTAGCCCGTCAAGCTTCTGCTTTTCCTAGCAGGACATAGTCCGTCCTCGAAGCGAAGCGCCCTAGAGTCTAGCTCCTCATCCTAGCTTCTGCATTAAAAAAGCATCCATTCTATTATTAAAATAGTGGATGCTTTTTTTATGCTTAATTTTCCTTTGAGCAGGGGTTAATCTGTGCCTTGTCAGCTCAAGCGGCGCCCGCCTCTTCTTTAGCAAGTCCCTTAGCCATGGCTGGTCGAGCCGTAATTCTATCGCGGTAGGCGGTCAGTTTTGGTGGAATATCTTGCTCAAATCGTGTCGCCCACAGCAAGGTATGCCCAAGCAATATATCGGCAATACTTAGCTCATCGCCAAGTAAAAAATCACTCTCAGGTAACCACTTTTCGGCGATTGCCGCAGCCTTGTCAAACTCCCACTTAGCAACCGATAGCATAGCAGGAAGACGCTGTTCCTCTGGCAGGGCAAACTTATGTTTTCCTATGCTCCACAGCGGCTGCTCAAGCTCACTGATAATAAAGCTGACCCACTTATGATGCTGCGCCGACTCATGAGTCCCCACCTTTGGCAGCAACTTACCCTGACCATATTTCTCAGCTAAATAAAGTACGATTGCTGCTGATTCAGTTAATGCAAAACCATCATCTACCAGCGCCGGAACCTTGCCACAAGGGTTAACGGCCAAAAACGCGGGGTCACGACTGTCGCCCTTGGCAAAGTTGATATAGTGATATTGCCAGTCGAGTCCTAACTCTTCTAAGGTCCATGACACTCTCAAAGAGCGGCTACGCGGGATCCCATATAGTGTAATCATCTAACTGTTCCTTAATTTGCATCAATTGGGTGAGCCCCTAAGCTACCGCTAAGAGTTAACAATTGAAACCGTGACATTGTTTCAAAATAAATCGGTTTCAAAATAAATCAGTTTCGAATTAATTGGTTTCAAAATAAGTCAGCCTAAAAATTCCCCCTATTTTAATTAGGTTTAATTTTACTCAAAATTTTGTTTTAGTAATAAGGGAATTAGATAACTGCAATAATACAAGGGAATGATTATGGAAATCCGCCAAGAGACCAGCATCAAACAGGCAGAATTTGCCAGCAACTTAGGCCAATATTGGCTCACACCATTCGCTATCATTCTCACGCTATCTGTCGTTGGGATCCCACTATTACTGCTATGGCTGCCCATCGGCAGTATCTTTACCCGCCGCTATATCGACAACATGAGTACCGAGCTCACCGATAGAAAGCTCATTGTGCGTAAAGGTATTTTTACTCGTACCGAGAATAGCGTACCACTCGACAAAATCACCGATATGGCACTGATCCAGGGCCCCTTAATGCGAGTGTTCAAACTGCACAAACTCACCATAGAAACCGCTGGGCAATCGGGTGCTGGTGCATTACTGAATCTTACGGGCATCATAAATGCGGCAGACTTTAGAAGCTTGGTGCTAAAGCAAAAAGAAAAGCTTAGCCAAATAGACCCTGTTGCTCAGCAAGATGAAAATAATGAGGCTAATGTTGTCAGCCTTTTACAAGAGATATCTGATACTCTCAAACGTATTGAAAGTAATAGTAAAAACTAACGAACAGCACTTCGGCACCCCAAAAAGAATAAGAAACCCAATCAAGATGAGCGATCACAGCACAGTAATATCAAGTCAAAGAATGAATTTACCCACACTACTGAGCGCCATGGGGCCAGGACTGCTTATGGCTGCGGCTGCTATTGGCGCCTCACATCTAGTGGCATCGACTCGTGCAGGCGCAGAGTTTGGCTGGCAACTGGCCTGGGTAATTTTGGCGGTGAACCTGCTTAAATATCCCTTTTTCGCTGCTGGGGCACGTTACACCGCAGCTACAGGTGAAAGCTTGCTCCATGGCTACTTAAAGCAAGGGCGAAAGTATCTTTTGGTGTTTACCGTGCTTAACACTCTGGCCGCCATCGCTAGCACAGCGGGGGTCGCCATGCTCACCGCCGCCATGTTGACCCAGTTTGTGCCCTTACCTATCGATCTGCTAGCGCTGCTGGTATTGCTCTCCAGTCTGGCGATTCTCATCTTTGGCCATTATGCGCTGCTCGATAAAATGACTAAAGTCATCATGCTGGCGCTAACACTCACCACCTTGATTGCAGTGGCCCTAGCCTTTAACGCCCCAGCAATTGTTAATGCTGATTTTGTTGCCAAATCGCCTTGGCAATGGGCTTATATCGGTTTCCTCGTCGCCATGATGGGCTGGATGCCTGCGCCTATTGAGGTCAGCGCTTGGAATTCACTGTGGTTAATCGAAAAGCAAAAGTTATCACCTGTGAGTAAGCAGCAGGCACTATTTGATTTTAACTTCGGCTATCTGATGACCGCGCTACTGGCCATCGTTTTCCTCGCCCTAGGCACCTTAATCATGTATGGCAGCGGCGAGCAATTTTCGCCATCTGGCGCTAAATTTGCGAGTCAGCTAATCAGTTTATATAGCCAAGTGATGGGCAACGACAGCCGCTATCTTATCGGCGCCGTCGCATTTCTATGTATCTTCAGCACCACTGTCACGGTCATTGATGGCTATAGTCGTACACTCAATATGGGCTGGCAGCTGCTCACCAAGCAGCAAGATAGTGAACGCCGACTTAATGCTGTTATGTTAGCAGTCAGTACTCTTGGTTTATTTATCATATTGTTTTTTAAAGGTGCTCTACTTCCATTGCTGGAATTTGTTATGATTCTGGCCTTTATGACAACAGTAGTTTTTGCTTGGCTTAACTATAAGTTGATGATCAGCACAGCACTGTTGCCAGCAGATAGGTATGGTAGCGCTATGAGAGTACTCTCATGGCTTGGCTTAACTTACTTAGTGAGTTTTGCCGCACTATTTATCTATTGGATGCTCACAAAATAACGTAAACGGACACCTACACCTTAAATGCACCTAATAACAAAAACACTAATAGGCTCAGTCGTTGTTGGCTGCTGTCTTTGGGCTGCTAACAAAGCCAGTGCAAACCGCGTCGCCAGCAGTGATATCGCCAAACAGCTGCCTACCATTATCACTCAAGCCAAGCGTCCCTTTAGTGGCATCATTATGCTCAAGCGTGACAATCAACCGATATTTACCTATATCTCAGGTGACGACATTGAAATCAATTCAAGCTTTGTTATCGCATCCCTGTCTAAGCAAGTCACCGCTGCGTTAGTTCTAAAAGCCGTTGATGAAGGCTTAATTGAGCTAGAGCAAAGTGTGAGTCATTACCTCGCGAAACAAGCTAATGAGGCCAAGCTCTATATTCCCCCTAGCGTCACAGTGTCGCAGTTACTCAGCCACACGTCAGGGCTGGTCAATATCGGCGAAGCGCCGCTATATAAGCCCGGTAGTCAGTTTCAATATTCAAATTACGGTTATGCATTACTTGGTGAGTTACTCGAAACGGTTTACCACAAGCCGATTTATCAACTAGTCAACGAACTCAATGAGCAAACTAAGCTCAATGGTTTATACGCAGAAACAGGCGAGCTCAGCAGCATTAAAACCAAACATCCAAGTTTGATCCTCGGCCAAGCCGAAGAGCAGACTCAAGATGCTGATGGCAAAAACCACTCACACTATACCCATGCCGACATCAACATAGATAAAAAATTGGTTGCCTTCGGCGGTATGATCGCCTCAGTAGAAGCTTATAGCCAGTTTCAGTACGCCCTTTACAGTGGCAAATTGATTAGCCCACAGAGCCTGGAGTTAATGACCTCCCCCCAAGCCACCCGTAACCACAGGTGGGGCGTATTAGAATACGGCTATGGCACACAAATTAGCCGAGATGAACAGTTGCTCGAATATAGCCACAGTGGCTATTTGCCTGGCTATGTGAGTCTCGCGACTTACTACCCTAAGTCTAACGTGAGTCTGGTTATCTTCGAAAACACTTCATGGGATCTTAGCGACAGTGAAAGAACCTTTGGCTTACACGATGACATTCGTAACAGCATTCGCAGTAAACTGATTGCACTTGAAAACCGCCCAGTAGAAAAGCTCTATCAAGCCGGAGTTTTGGCCGTCGAAAGCGTGATGACTCCCACAGCCCCCAAGCTAGCAGACTAATGCATCTAAGAGGCTGCTATTTAACAGCCAATGTCTGCTATAATAGCCTCGATGATCGCGCAGCCGCGCGATCCCATAGTTAGAAGAAATCAAACCAATGATTAACAATGATATTTTACGTAAAGTTCGCTATATCCTCGACTTAAGCAATGCAAAGATGATCCGTATTTTTGCTAAAACTAAGCACGAAGTGACTCAAGAGCAGATGATCGACATGCTTAAAAAAGAGCATGAAGAAGGTTATACACCGCTTAATGACAAGAACATGTGTCATTTCCTAGACGGTTTAGTGATCTACAAGCGTGGCCTAAAGCCTGGCGCTGAAGCACCTGAGCCGCTATCTCAATTGACCAATAACCTTATCTTCAAGAAGCTAAGAGTGGCATTTGAGTTACGTGAAGACGATATCATTGAAGCGCTAGAACTAGCTGAATTCAACATGAGCAAGTCTGAGCTAGGCGCTCTATTTAGAAAGCCTGGTCACAAGCACTACAAGCCATGTGGCGACCAAGTATTACGTAACTTCTTGATGGGCTTATCACTTAAGCACCGTCCAGAAAACGCTAGCTAATTATCACACGTATTTATATGCAAGTGATTGAAAGCACTGCCAATGGCGGTGCTTTTTTTTAGGAGCTAGGAACTAGATCCTAGGACGCTTCGCTGCGAGGATGGGCTTCGCCCTGCTAGGAAAAGCAAAAGCCCGACCTACTACAAACACCACTTTTTCGGCTTTTCCCATCTTTTCTGTAAGCGTAGCGTTCCGTCTGTGACGTAGTCACGTTCGCAAGGCCGTAGGCCGAACGTCTTTGCTCTTCCTAGAAGCTAGGACCTTTCTTGGCTTTTCCTCGCACCTTCTTTTCCTATATTTCATTAAAAATTTCGTCTATTTCGTCCGCAATAGCTAACAAAGATCACACTTTATGTTAGTCTTCCGTGATTAGCATCACCTGTAATACCAATCAGTATATAGATTTACTCGCTCAGCGAGAATTTAGCGGTTCTGAGGCAAGGTGACGAATGAAGAGCATAGCTGTTCTACGGTCAAGTTCGTTAACGCAGCATCAGAGCAGCTAAAACTCGTCATTCTGGAGCGTTTTTGGCTGCCTACTTCCACATTGAACAGCACCATAAGGGAATAATAGCTCTTTCGACTATTCACCTTGAAACAGTTTGCCAAAAACCGCTCTGAGCAGATAAAGTTCTTATACTGATTGGTATTACTCTACTAACAAAAACAAAGAAAAGGTTTCCAATGGACGATAACAAACGCCCGCTCTATCTTCCTTTTGCCGGTCCAGCCATTCTTGAAGCACCTTTGATCAACAAAGGTAGCGCTTTCACCGACGAAGAACGGATATTTTTTAATCTCGAAGGCCTACTGCCCCACGTCATCGAGACCATCGAAGAGCAAGCCTCTCGCGCTTATGATCAATACAAGAACTTCAGCAACGATCTCGACAAACATATCTACCTAAGAAACATTCAAGACACCAACGAGACTCTCTATTATCGCCTGGTGCAAAACCACATTACCGAGATGATGCCTATCATCTACACCCCTACAGTGGGGATGGCCTGTGAGCGTTTCTCTAAAGATTACCGTCGTAACCGTGGCCTGTTTATCTCTTACGCCAATAAAGACCGTATCGACGATATTCTTAATAACTCAACCCGCCAAAAAGTAAAAATCATCGTAGTGACCGACGGTGAGCGCATCTTAGGTCTAGGTGATCAAGGCATTGGTGGTATGGGGATCCCGATTGGTAAGTTATCTCTATACACCAGCTGTGGCGGTATTAGCCCGGCTTACACCTTGCCGATTACACTCGATGTAGGAACCGATAACCCACACCTACTCGAAGACCCTATGTACATGGGGATGCGTAGCCCACGTATTGGCGGCGAAGAATACACAGAATTTGTAGAAGCCTTTATGCAAGCGGTTCACCGCCGCTGGCCCGACGCACTGATCCAGTTCGAAGACTTTGCTCAGAAGAACGCCATGCCACTGCTTGAGCGTTATAAAGATCAATACTGCTGCTTTAATGATGACATTCAAGGCACTGCCGCAGTAACTGTTGGCTCACTGTTAGCAGCCTGTAAGGCGGCAAAAACACAGCTTAGCGAACAGCGCATCACCTTCTTAGGTGCAGGCTCAGCCGGTTGTGGTATTGCCGAGGCTATCGTGGCGCAGATGGTGTCTGAAGGGATTAGTGAAGCACAGGCACGCAAGCAAGTGTTTATGGTTGATCGCTGGGGCATGTTGCAATCAAATATGCCTAACTTGCTACCGTTCCAGCAAAAGTTAGCGCAAAATTGTGATGACATTACCAGCTGGGATAATTTCAGCGACAACATCTCACTGCTGGATGTGGTAAACAATGCCAAGCCAACGGTATTGATTGGCGTTTCAGGCGCGCCGGGTCTGTTCACCGAAGAGATCATCAAGGCGATGCACAGCCATTGTAAGCGCCCAATCGTGTTCCCGTTGTCGAACCCAACTAGCCGCGTTGAAGCCACGCCGAAA
This sequence comes from Shewanella pealeana ATCC 700345, assembly GCF_000018285.1. Lineage (NCBI taxonomy): Bacteria > Pseudomonadati > Pseudomonadota > Gammaproteobacteria > Alteromonadales > Shewanellaceae > Shewanella > Shewanella pealeana. Next base: position 3,906,854 of record NC_009901.1, read on the forward strand.
GATATCCTACACTGGACCCAAGGCCAGGCGCTTGTAGCAACAGGTAGCCCGTTTGAGCCAGTAGTGGTTGACGATGTGACCTATGAAATTGCCCAGTGTAATAACAGTTATATCTTCCCAGGTATTGGCCTTGGCGTATTAGCCTCTGGGGCAAAACGTGTCAGCGACGCCATGTTGATGGCATCGAGCCGCGCGTTAGCCGAGTGTTCACCACTGGCGATTGACGGTGAAGGCTCACTGCTGCCAAAGCTTGAAGATATTCATAAGGTGAGTAAGCATATTGCGTTTGCCGTTGCCAGAACTGCAATTGAAGAAGGCCATGCGTTGCCAACAACCAATGAGTTGCTGACCTATGCGATTGAGGATAACTTCTGGACCGCAGAGTATCGTAGTTATAAACGAACTGCGTTCTAGTTCTGAACGTTAGTATTCGCAACGTTCATTAGCGAAGTTGAAACAAAAAGCAGTCATATTTGGCTGCTTTTTTGTTTTTTGGCTTTTGTGTTATCCGGTAGTTGGTTTGCTATCAAGCGCAGCTTGATTACTCCTCCTAATTGTTAGACGCTGTCTAACTTAAAGCTCAAGCGCCGCCTGATAGGTGGCAAAACCTCAACTGTTGAGCTAAACAAGTCTCCGTTCACTTGCCACCTGACTGGCTACTCGGTAGAGCTTAGGTTTATTGTTATAGCCAACTGGACGGTTATAGGTGAGTACCGTCGACAGACACTTATGTACTTCGCTGTTTGGATCGTTGGCATTGCCAAAAATGAGGGCATCGGCAGGACATACCGTGACGCAGGCTGGCTGTAGCCCCTCTGCAACACGGCTTTTCATGCAGAAATCGCAGTTATCAGTAGATTTGGCGTGCTTATTATAGAAACATCCCCCTGTAGGACAGGCGGCTACACACATTAAGCAGCCTTTGCAGCGGTCATGATTAAATGACACTACACCATCCACTGTTTGACTAATCGCCCCATAAGGGCAGGCCTTGATGCAGGCGGGTCTGTCACACTGCTCGCAAGAGACTCGCAGATAACGATAGTGCAGTTCGCCATCGATAAGATATGGGCCCTTTACATCAATTGTGGCCCGGTTTTGATGATCGGCCAAATCGTTAGATGTGTTACAAGCAGCAGTGCAGGCATGACAACCTATACAGCGATTTTCATCATGAATGAGTACATATTTTTCGTTCATTGCGTTCCCCCCACTCTACTCCAACACATACTGTTGCCTTGGTTGAAGTAAAGTAGCTCCTTGTTAGTTTAACTAAATACACATTACACACGTCTGATAGTGACGCCCGTGGTATGAACATTACTGCCTGTAATGGCTGCGGTAGCATGGGGTAACAAAGCGCCGCAATGCACTCCTTTACCGAAGGCCCGTGTGAGTTCTTGGTTCTTACTGCCAAAACCCATATGTGCGAAAACGGTATCTTTGCGGATCCCAAGCGTTACCTTGGCTGTACCTTGCTCCTCTCCCACCTGACTAGTGATGGTGATGCTATCACCATCACTTATCCCGAGTTTGGCAGCAGTGTCTGGATGGATCCAGACAGGGTTATCTGGCTGCAAGTCGTAAAGCAGTGGGATATTTTGAGTAGCTGCGTTGGTATGCAATGCAGACTTTCCTTGAATAAAGTACAGCTCACCAGGCTGCTTTAGCGTCACGGGGCGGTAGCTAATCACACTGCGGCCTGGGGCTATCTTTTCGAGACTAGGAGAGCTCAATTCAATCTTGCCACTTGGAGTCGTGAATTGGAGCTGATGACCGTAGTCGCCACGCTCTGAGACAGGCTGCGCATTAGGATAGTGCTGGCGAAACTTCGCCACCATATCTGGTTCTCGCATCAACAGTGGGATGCCAAATGAGAGGTAACCTTCTTTTCTAAGTTGCGGTAATAATTCCGGGTTGTTTGCAACCTGACGCTGTTGATAGTCAGCAATATCTTGCCAAGGAAAAAATTGTCCCAGCGCCATTGCGTCAGCGATCTCTTTAAATATTTGCCAACTTGGTCGAGTGTTACCTATGGTATCGGTTGCTTGCTGACGCAAGGCGTAGGCTGGGCTCTTAGCAGAATAGTCACTGATGTCTTCGTCACGCTCAAGATAAGTGGACTCAGGCAGAACAACGTCGGCATAGGCCGCGCTCTCGCTAATATATACGTCACAGGCGACAACAAAATCCATCGCCTCGAGTGCTTTTTGAACTTGGGTTCGATCGGTGACGGTTTGCACAGGGTTAGAACGTGACATCACCCATGCCTTTATCGCGTAGGGCTGTTGCTGCAAGGCAGCAGGGATAATAGATTGATAGAGCCCACCCGCTTTGGCAGCATACTTAAACTGGGCTTGGGCTAAATCGATACGTGGTAACACTGGGGTTGGTAAACCTTCTACTTTTATTTTTTCGAGTGATGGGGCTACCGCTTCGCCAGCAAGTTTGTTGTACAGCTTAGAATTCTTAGCGAAATACACACCTCCTTTACGTTCAATATTACCCAGCAGCACGTTTATGGCATAGATACCACGCCGAAGATCGAACTCTTCAGGTGTAAAGGTGCAGCGATGGCCATGGTCCGCTATCGCTGCGGGGGCGGCTGCGGCGAGTTCTCGGGCGATACGACGAATGTCGCCAGCTGAAATCCCGCATACCTCACTTGCCCACTCAGGGCTGTATCGCGCCATCGAAGTCGCAAAATCCTCGAAGCCACTAACATATTGCTGAACAAAAGATTCATCGTACAACTGCTCTTCTATTAATACATGACTCAGAGCGAGTACAACGGCAATGTCTGTGCCGGGTTTAATGGCATGCCATTCATCTGCTTTGTCAGCCATCACCGATAATCTAGGCTCAAACACCACGACCTTGACCGTGCCTTTTTCCTGTGCCGCCAACAAGCCTCGGGTCATTGACATATTGACCCCTTCATACAGGTTATGACCGAAGTTAAGTATGTATTTGCTGTTTTCTAAATCCAGCTTAAGCTCATTGCCGAACATCACCTTGGCGGCAACCGCATAGGAGATCGGACATGTTGAGCCGTGTGAAAAGATATTTGGGGTGCCAATGGCTTTACCAAAGTGAAAGGCATGATTGGATAATGAGCCAGATTTACTCGAGACTGCGATTGCTTCTGGTCCGTATTGGTCACGCACTTGATTTAGGTTAACCGCAATAAGTTGGTATGCTTCTTCCCACTCAATTTCCTGCCACTGCCCCGAACCTCGAGGTCCGGTTCGCTTAATCGGTTTTACCAATCGATGAGGATCATTGAGCAGCTTGCTACCTGATGTACCTCTTGCGCATACCTTACCGCCAAAGCTCTTAGCGTTCAGGTTCCCCCGAATGAATAACTTGCCCAGTCTGCTTTCAACGGTAATGGGACACCGAGTTGAACACATTTCGCAGATACTGTTTATTTCTTTAATAAATGGCGTTGCTGGTGTTAATATTTTACTTTGCGCCCCTAACGTTCCGGGGGCATAAACTGTTATAGCGCAAAAGGCGCTACCTTTTGCCAAAAAATCGCGGCGAGACAACATGTTCTTACCTCTCTTTTCACGTTTATAACCATCAGATTTAAAAGAAATTATTTTTTATACGAAGAGAAGCCGGCTGTACGCATAGTACGCCTGCCCCAATCAAACAAAGCATGATTAAGATCAATAAATCAGATGTATTTAGATGTGAATCACATATGATAAGTTGTGATTTAGATCCGAACACAACTAAAAATTGTGATCGAAAATAAAAACACCGCTACAGAGATGCCATCATCTCCCCCCCGCTCACAGCAAGCTAATCGCCTTATTCGTTAATGCTATCGATGTAACGCGCAAATAGGCCTATAACAAATGAGCTATAGATGGGTTCTTATAGGCAAGGCCGCTTTTCAGGTGAGCATAAAACCCATTGACTCAAGGCTATGAATGATGAAATTTAAGATGAATCTTAACAAGGCTAAGAGGTTTTCTTGAAATTATGTCTTTATCGTGACGCGCTAAATCCTGAACACAAAACCATAAAACTTTTAGATATATATCACATAAAAAATATTGCAAACCGGCAAAAAGATCCATATCTCTGCCATCGACACTGAGATGACGCCAAAAAGTAACAGAACATGTGGGCTCAGAGTCTGATGGATCCCCACGAATTTAATAGTATGCTTGTGGTTTCCGAACTAAGCCTTGTAGTGTCTTGAGAGCTATCTGCCAATGCGATTTCAACCGCTTCAAGTTCTTATCTTTGTATGCTCTCAAACCTATAAATTGGTTTGAGAGTACATTGCGGTGCTTTAATGAATTCGCCTGATAAAAGATAGGACAGGCATAACTTTTGCTCCCTGTGCCTTTAACCATAACGTTAAAACTTACTGACTCCTCAGACTTACAGGAAACACCAGTTCCCCATCGGAGTTGCCGAAGTGCGTTGGAAGCTCTATATAAACCAGAGTTGCGTGATATCCACACGGACGTGGGCGTAGCTTTCGCGGGGTAGGCCGCTCCTAGGCATCCCTGCCATCACGGCATTTGTGAATCCATTCACATCAGATGCCCCATCGGAAGCGTTAGCAATTTATCCATAAGCATGAGGCCCGTATCTAATGAATATAACTCCGTCCGGTTATACACTGTTGCCCCCTCTTGGCCGTAAAATAATTGGGTCAGAGTAAACTAAACAATTCACTCCGAATCCCCAGAGTTATGCTTGTCTAACCCCGTGTAAATACGGCCGTGACCGTCAATCTTCTGGTGAGAGATAACGAAGTTATCAAGCTCTCGAACGAGAGGCATGGATGCCGAACTGGCTTTTAAACATGGAAGTTGTTTGTCATGGCCGAGCTTCCAGGGATGGACTTGCTGCGTGTCACGGCAGTGTCTGCACATACGCAGGCCATTGGAACCACCGCTGCTGGATCCTACTCGCAGCCTAAAAATACCTCCCTATCTACACGAAGATAAAAAGTTGCTATATCTGCTAGCAACAAAAAAGGCTACAGAAACCCTGTAGCCTTTTTGATTAAACTTTTTAGCAAAAAGCTAAACCTTATTTGCCAGCAATCACTGTTTTGATGCTATTAAGCATCGAACGGTCAGTTCGGGCTTTCTTCAACTTACGTACGCTTTCTTTAAGCGAAGCATCTGCTAGTCGAGTGAAGATACCGTTGTACTCTTTCTCGGCGATCTCATCGTCAGTTTCAGCCATCTCTGCAATATCTTGGGCTACGCGGCTTAATTGGAACCAAGCATTCGCAATGTAGAAACCGTGGAAGTCTTCTCTCGGTAATAGGCCCTTAGCACTGGCTGGTAGTGCATCCCAACCGGCGCTGAACTTAAGGTCGGTATCTTCGATTAGCTCGTTGCAAAGGTTGGCGTAAGCTTCGAACAATCCCTCTGGAATGTCGTTCATCGGCATTACTGTGTTACATACATTCAGCGCTACTTGCTCAGCACGATCTCTATAAGCTTGAGTTACTTCTGTCATCACTTTCTCTCTACAAATATATCTAAAAACAGTTCGGTTAGATGACGCCATATAGCGCCTATCTCAATTCAATTGCTAGGTTAAAATTTGCCGCTTACGTATAAGCCATAATTACCATTACCGACGATTGGCGTTACCGTAATACCTTTATAAGGGTCGGTAAAGTATAGCCCAGACAATATGCCAATTGCCGCGCCAGCTAACACGTCTTCAACGTGGTGCTTGTCGCTTTCAACTCGGGTATAGCCTACATAAGCAGCGCCAATATAAGCGGGGATAGCCCACTGCCAACCATAACGCTGCTGCACAAATGTAGCTGCGGCAAAGCTGTCGGCGGTGTGACCTGACGGAAACGAGTCATCACCTGAGCCATCGGGTCTGTCTTTATCTACCGTGTATTTAAGGCCTTCTACCACTAAACGAGAAACCACACCGGTTTTGGCTAGCTGCCAAGCCCCTTCATAGCCATCTTCATAAATAAGCGAACCACCCAGCGCAGCGGCTGGAATAAGCAGGTGCAATACATCACCAGACCTTTCTAAATCCGATGCGGCGGAAGTTGACCAACTTGCCAGTAAAAGTAAACAAGCAAAAAACTTTTTCATAGGAAAGACCTGTGTCATGAGCCATTAGAGGGCGTTGTTATACAGGCACAATGTGGTAAATGCAAAAACTTGTGAAAGCGATTCAATTTTAAGCACTCAACATATAAAAACTTAGTTAACAAAAACCCTTATCGTGTATTCTAATGGCCGAATATAAAAAATTTTGATACCAAAAATAAACGTAAATGCCTAAGCTAATTCAGTTATTACTCATCTCCCTAGCTTTTATTATGGCCTCGGTCAGCCATTATGCTGTTTCTGCCACAACGGATCTCCAACGTGCAGATGAGCTATTCGACTTGCTCGATAGTGGTGTTGTTGAGAAGAACCTCGAAAAGAAGCAATACCTCGAAGAGCTGACCCCCTTAGTGCCAAAAAATGACCTAGCGAGGCAATTACGTTTAGCTCGAACCATCTGCTGGTCATATAACATGCAAGATGATGCTGAAATTGCTCAAGCCTTGTTATTTGCTAAACAAGCCTTAACGCGTCCGGAGTTAACCAATTTCCCTGATGATAAATTGGACTTAGAGCTTTGCTATGCTTGGTTTTCTGAGCAAAAAGGCGATGTCGATACAGCGCTGAGTTATTACAATCGACTGGTCATTGACGCCTACAAGTTAGAAAATTTGCGCCTAATGGCTGACGTTCGAATGATGCGCGGCTATTTAACTTCGTTCCAAGGCAACTATACCCAAGGCCTAGAGGACTTAATGACGGCGCAAACCCTCTATAAAAGTTTAAATGTCACCGTTTGGGTACAGCATAGCCTCTATGAAATCGCGACGATTTATCGCCGCTTAGGTGATCAAGAAAATGCTATCCGTTATTTCAACCAGTTGCATAAGAGCCACATCGACAACCAAGAGTTTGACAAGGCTAACGTGGTGATCTCATCAATCGCTATTGCTGAAGAGGAGCGCAAGAGCTTTACTCAAGCTAAAAAACTTTTCTTAGAAAGTTACCACTACTGGAACACTAACCAAAATGGGTTTAAGAAAGCCGGCGTAGCCGTGAACATGGCTGGAACCTTAATTAAACTTGGAGAAATCAACCAAGCCCTTAAGTACCTAGATGAGTCAGTTCCTTTTATCACTCCATCTGCGGAAGGCTTCTATAACTATATGCAGCTGTTTTATGCCCAGATATACTTGGAGCTAGGGCAGTTCGAACAAGCCCACAAAAGCATAGCCTTAGCCCGCGCAGCATTTGAGCGAGTCAAGAGTTTGCGCGGACTGGTGCAGGTGCAACTTGTAGAGAGCCAGATATTTCTTATGCAAGATAACTGGCAAGCAGCCTATGAGTCTCTATATAAGTATATGGAGCTGCATATGGAGCTTGATAAAAAGCTATTCTCTCGCTACAACACCGAAATGCGAACCCGTTTTAATGCCGAGCAGATAGAAGCCGAGAATCGCCACCTCGTTGAAAATCATAAGCTCAAAGAGCTTGAGCTAGCCATGCTGGAGCAAAATAAAGTTCAGCAATGGATTATCATTTTTATGGGCAGCATAATCCTTATTATCATCTCGACTTTCACCTACAAGCAGTCGCAGAAGAATAAATTACTGTCGGCGTTAGCCCTGACTGACGATCTCACTCAACTGCCTAATCGACGCTACATCTACACCCAAGCGCAGGACTACTTTGAGAGCGCAATAAAAAACCAGCAGGCTTTATCCTGTATTAGTTTCGATGCTGACTATTTCAAACTCATTAATGACAGATATGGACACGAAGTTGGCGACGAGACCCTAAAGTTACTCGCTGATACCTGTAGAGCAGTACTCGGAACTCAATATGAAGCGGCGCGAGTGGGGGGCGAAGAGTTTCTGATCTTACTGCCGCATACCGATAAGGCTCAAGCCCTTAAGGTTGCCCAACACTTAGTTAATCAGGTTCGCAATGCTGACTTTAGCCCTTTCCCTGAAGGGTTCTCGATAACAATAAGTGCCGGTGTTTCAAGCCTTAGCGAAACTGACGATAAGCTTTCCCAACTGCTGAAACGAGCCGATGAGGCACTTTACTTAGCCAAAAAACAAGGCCGTGACCAAGTTAAGATGAATTAATAGTCTGTCACTTTGGTTTTCAAGTCTGGCTTTCATTGCAGTAAATAGTCGGTTTTAGGCGAAAGATTTATAACTATCAGCTTTGGCTATATTAAGGACCTGAAAAGGCTAGCTTAGAGGCTTATGTTTGGCTTTACTCTATTACTCGGAACGACACTAAAGCTTGCTATACCTCATATTGCATAGTGTATAATTAGGCCTAAATATCAATAACTTCCACTCGAAGTCGACTCTAAATGCCTAAACTTTCCCTGTTAATACAAATTCTGCTATTTGTAAGCACTCTTACGGTGTGCAGTTTAGGCTTCGCCGAACAAACTAACATCCAAAAGGCAGATAAAATTTTTGCCATTATCGATAGTGGCACCATTGACAATCCCGAAGCCTATAACCTGCATCTAACTCAATTAGAAAGCTTAATCTCAAAAGGGGATACCTCAAGACAACTGCGCCTACAACGAGCCCTGTGTTGGTCATTCAACCCTTATATAAAAGAGCAAATCCCAACAGCTTTAGCATTTGCCAAACACGTACTGACCAACCCTAAATTAGTAAACTTTCCAGACCATAAGCTCGACTTGGAGCTGTGCCACACTTGGTTTTCAGAGAAGCATGGCAACGTAGAAGCGGCGCTAAAAGGTTATAACAAGATAATAGAAGAGGCCTATGCTCGAGAGAATTTACGCTTGGTGGCCGATGCCAGAAATATGCGTGGCTTCTTACGATCTTACCAAGGTAACTTTACTCAAGGACTCGAAGACTTACTGATAGCCCATGCTTTGTATCAAAATTTAAACCTACCCGCTTGGGCTCATAGCAGCTTGTATGAAATCGCCACCAGTTATCGCCGCCTAGGCGAACATAAAAATGCTATTCGTTACTTTAAACAAGTTCAAAACGGCCATATTAACAAGCAAAACTTTGATGGTGCCAATGCCATATCTGTCTCAATTGCCATTGCTGAAGAAGAACAAGGTAATCTCGAAGTCGCAAAGACATTGTTTGAAGAGAGTCATGACTATTGGAGAAACAACAAAAAAGAGTTAGAGCAAGCTACTGTTGCAGTGAATATCGCGAGTACCTTGATAAAACTCGGTGAGTTTACTCAAGCTCACCAATACCTAGATGAAGCCGAGCCGTTTATCCTGTCTACAGATACCGCGTTTTACAGCTTTTTACATCTATTTCGCGCACAAGCGTACCTTGCAGAGAGTCAACTGTCTCAGGCTCACAAGAGTATTGCATACGCCCGCAGCGCTTTTAGCAGAGTGAAGAACATACGCGGGTTGGCACAATTGCAATTAGTCGAAAGCCAGGCATTTCTCAAGCAAAAAGATTGGAAACAAGCCTACTATGCACTCTCTGAATATATGAAGTTGCATATCGAACTCGATAGTAAGCAACTTTCAAGCTACACCACAGAGATGCGTACCCGCTTCAATGCCGATCAAATTGAACAAGAAAACCGTCATCTTATAGAAAATCAGCAGCTCAGAGAATTAGAGCTGGCCATGTTAGAACAAAATGAACTACAGCAAGGGATCATTATCTTTCTAGGTGGCTTTATCATCTTGATTGTTTCGGTGTTTGCCTATAAACAAATTCAAAAGAACAAACTATTATCGGCACTTGCGCTAACGGATGACCTCACCCAACTTCCCAACCGACGCTATATTTATGCTAAGGCTCAGACCTACTTCGAACAGGCTCAAAGGACCGAGAGTCCATTATCGGTGATCACCTTCGATATCGACTATTTCAAGCTAATTAACGACAAGTTTGGTCACGAAGTCGGCGATCACGCCTTAAAGCTTCTGGCGGATACATGCCGCGAAGTGCTCGCAACACAATATAAGACCGCCCGTATTGGCGGCGAAGAGTTTTTAGTTATCTTGCCTGATACCGATTTGGCACAGGGTTATAAGATAGCTCAGGCCTTGGTGCATAGTGTCAGATACGGTGATTTTAGCCAACTACCATCAGGGTTTAGCATGACTATCAGTGCCGGTGTCGCAAGCCTCAGCACTGCGGACAGCAAGTTGTCGCTGCTCCTCAAAAAAGCCGACCAAGCCTTGTACATAGCTAAAACAGAAGGTCGCAACCAAGCTAGGATGGGTTAACTGTGCTACAGATGGGGATACCTATTCATCCCCAATAACTGCTATCATTAGCGGTTATTCTAAGCCGTTACTTTTCACCAATACTTTTAGCCAATACTTTTAGTAAATAATAGGCCTATGTCCGACACTCCTTCACAACTTGCCCCAATCGACAGCCTAACGTCCACTCAACTTGGCGAATTAGCCCTTAACATTAAAGTTTGGGGCCAAGAACTAGGCTTTGCGCAAATTGGTATTTGCGATACAGACCTCAGTGCAGAAGAGCCAAAGCTTCAAGCTTGGTTAGACAAAGATTATCACGGCGACATGGGCTATATGGCCAATCATGGCATGATGCGCGCGCGAGCTTATGAGCTCCATCCTGGCACTGTGCGGGTTATTTCAGCGCGGATGAATTATCTCCCTCCTGAGGCTGGGTTCGCCTTCAATCTTAAAGATCCTAATCTTGGTTATATTTCCCGTTATGCTGGCGGTCGCGACTACCACAAGATGATCCGCAACCGTCTTAAAAAGCTAGGCGACAGAATTGAAGCCGAGCTAAAAGAACTTGGTATAAGTAAACCTAACTCCCGTCCTTTCGTCGACTCTGCGCCAATTTTAGAGCGCCCCTTAGCCGACAAGGCAGGCCTTGGTTGGACCGGAAAACACAGCTTATTGCTGAATCAAGATGCTGGCAGCTGGTTCTTTTTAGGGGAACTATTAATCGACTTACCTTTACCGGTCGATATTCCGGTTGTTGAAGGCTGTAATACCTGCGTGGCCTGTATCAAGTCTTGCCCGACGAACGCAATTGTCGAACCTTATATCGTCGATGGGAGTCGCTGTATTTCCTATTTAACCATTGAGCTGCAAGGTGCAATTCCCGTTGAGTTTAGAGAAGCTATCGGTAATCGAATCTACGGCTGTGATGATTGTCAGTTGGTCTGCCCGGTTAATGCTAAGGCGCCCCTCACTGAAGAAAGCGATTTCCACACCCGCGCTTCGCTCAAGCAGCCTCGACTACTTGAGTTATTTGCATGGAGTGAGGCTGAGTTTTTAAAACTCACCGAAGGCAGTCCAATTCGCCGCATCGGCCATGCTCGCTGGCTAAGAAACATTGCCGTCGCCCTAGGTAATGCCCCTAGCAGCGAAGAAATCATCACAGCACTCGAGGCTCGTAAACTCTCCAGTGAAGTGGATGAGATGGTAACAGAGCATATTGACTGGGCCGTTAATCAGCAGCGACAGAAACTTGAACAACAAAAAGCGCAGCCTGAAGCTACGCTGACTTATAACACTCAAAGTCGTAAAACCCAGAGGGTGATCCGCAGTATTGAAAAAGGCTTACCGAGAGACGCCTAACGTTTTATTGCTTAAGCCCTAACGTTAAAAAGCATGAAGCTAAAAGCATAAGCGAAACAGCAAAACTTAGGCTTTGGGGTCTAAGGTGAAACCCACTTTTATTGTTACTTGCCAATGAGCGACCATACCTTCTTCTAGATGTCCTCGGGTTTCAACCACCTGAAACCACCTAAGGTGCTTCAATGATTCATTTGCCGTGGCTATGGCATTTTTAATGGCTTCATCTGAGCTAATTGGAGACGATCCTGCTAGTTCGATAATCTTGTAGGTATGACTCATATTGACTCCAAAACTGGTTAAGGTAATGACCTTAACCAGTATAGAACAACATCTGGGGTAGTCAGTGTGTGCCTAACATTTTTACCGTTAACTTTAATACCAAGCTTGCTAGCCATTACACACCAAAAGCCACTGAGTAAACACCATGACAACAGATTAGGATTTAGTTACTCACTTCAAAGCTGCCAACACCAAAGTCGAACGTTTTAGCTAAACGATTCCAAGCATTAATTTGGATCACAGCTAATGTCAGCTCGCTTATCTCTTGACTAGAGAAGTAACTGCTAAGTGCTGTTGTCGCCTGCTGCAGACGCGTCTCATCATGGGTCACTCCAACATGGGGAAGATCCGTGAGCGCCTCGGCCCAGTTTAATACCACACGCTCTTTCTGAGTGTAATAAGGCGCTTCGCGCCAGATAGACAAGGACGCCATTCTCTGGGCTGTCTCGCCAGCAGCTAATGCCTCTTTAAAGTGCATATCGATGCAGTAGGCACAGCCGTTAATTAACGACACACGATAACGAATAAGCTCGAGTAAAGTATGGTCAAGTCCACTGTTATTAACATGATTTTCTGTTTTTAACATACAGGCCATCACTCTACTGCTGATATCACTACTCTCTAGTGCTGAAGTAATTGAAAGGTGTTGTTTAGTTGCTTGTGTCATCTCTTGTACCTTGTTAATTGAATCAATTTATTGAACAAGAGACATTATCCATAGATAGAAAAAAGCTGGAATACAGATAAAAACTGTTTTACCTTTGCGTAAAACGCAAAGGTAAAGTTAGGACAATTCATGTTAAGTGCGATGCGGATCTTCATCAAAGTGGTTGAACTAGGAAGCTTCTCCAAAGCTGCCGAAGTACTCAATATGGCGCCATCAAGTGTCGCCCGCAATATCGACAGTCTTGAGCAAGACTTTAATGCAGTCTTGCTCAAGCGCAGCACTCGTCAGCTATTACTCACTGAAGCCGGTGAACTCTTCTTAGAAGGTGCACGCAAGCTGGTTAATGATGAAGAGACCCTGAAAACGTCGCTTTCAAAACGAGATAGCCAACCTGAAGGAATATTAAGGATATCGGTCTTTGAAGGATTTGGGCGGGTAAAAATCTGCCCTATTCTGCCCGATTTCTTAGCTCAATACCCTAAAGTAAAGATTGAAATAGACTTAGATAATCAACTGGTAGATTTACACTCAGAAAATGTGGACATTGCAATTCGCATTGGCAATGCACAAGATTCGAGTCTAAACGCCAGAATGCTGATGGCAAACCAAACTTCGCTCTGTGCTAGCGCTAAATACCTGGCTCAATTTGGCACTCCTAAGAAGCCTGAAGAGTTGCAGCATCATAACTGTTTACTCCTCGACCGGGACAGGCAGCGCACCTACTGGCATTTCAAAAAGGGCAATCAATATAAGAAAGTCCCAGTGCAAGGCAACTTAACCTCAAGAGGCGGCACGCCCATTCTAGAGGCGGCGATACATCACGGCGGCATAGTGCAACTGTCGAGTTGGATGATGGAAGACTTAATCCAAGATGGCAGTTTAGTGCGCTGCCTACCCGACTGGACACCCTCACTGTCAGAGCAATCCAGTGGCGATATCTATGCGCTCTACCGCGGCGGTAAGCACATGCGGCCAGTGATCCGCGCCTTTATCGATTACTTAGTAAAGGCGCTAAAGCGATAATATTACCCACTTTAGAACAGCAAAAAGCCGCATAACTAAATGATATGCGGCTTTTATTAGCCCTGGCGATCTTAGCTAGCTTATGCCAAGAGCATACGCCACCAAATTCCTGGCAAGCTAGTAAAGCCACTCGTGTAATAAGCCAGCTCACCATCTTTTATCACTAACAGCGTGGGCGTTAACTGCATTGACCACTGCTGTGATATTTCTCCGCGAGGGTCATTCACCACGGCAAAGTCATACCCTTTATGCTGTAAGTATTTACGCACTTTCTCATCCGTTCCCGAGTTCATCGCGACGGTAATAACCGGATATTGGCTGGCGGCGATATCGACCGATGGACTAACAAAACTACATACCGGGCACCAAGACCCCCAAAAATACAGCAACACAGGTTGCTTGTGGCTCATAGCTAATAAATCAACCTTGTCACCTTGCACCGTCGTTGCTTGAATATTGGGTAGCTGATCTGTAGAAATATCTCGACTGCGCCATACGTCCAGCGCAGCAGAGAACACAGTTAACACCACCAGCATAAACAACAGTTGCTTGAGCCAACCAAATAACCTTCGTCCAAAAGATTGATGCTTAACTGCAATTTTGTCTCTCGAATTCGGCTTATCAGGCCTTTGGCTATCCGTGCTCATCTTGTGCCTCCAATGCCTGCTCGACTTGCTGCTTTAGCTGTGAAAATGGCACCAAGCCCACAATAATGTTCTCTCCAATCACCATACTCGGTGTGCCACCTAATCTTAATCCCCTCATTAATTCAAGGTTATCTGAAATCGCTGGAGATATGCTTGCGTCAGCCTGACTCAACCATTGACTGGTATTTGTCATCGCTGCGACTTTAGCTATTGTTTGACTATCTAAACGACGTGGTGACGCCATTAACATCTCTTTTAATTTTAAATACTTATCAGGCTCATTCATCCAAACCCTTTGTGCAAAATCGACCGCCTCAACAGAGCTTTGTCCCTGTAATGGTACCATTTTTACTATGACTTTAAGCTGTGGATATTCAGCCATAAGCTTATCTAACTCAGGCTCCAGTTTCTTGCAGTAGGGGCAGTTAAAGTCGGTAAAGTAAACCATGGTGATTTGTGGCGTTTCTGCACCTTTCCACGGGTCGTCGGCTTGATGAAACAGAGCTGAGCGATTGGCATTTATCATCTCCTTCATAGTTGGCGCACTCACCCACATAGGGTTAACCCTTGAGCCTTCAGCTTTCACATTTTGACTGATGATCAACATCGCACAATAAAACGCAAATGCGGCTATGGTCGATATAAAGAGTCCTGCTTGAAACTTACTTTTAAAAATTGGCTGCTTAGGGCCTAGATAATTGTGTGTTTTATGAGTCTTCATTCTTTTCACTTAGGCTTTCTCTTAAAATGTTCTCTTAGCGCTGCCAATAGCAGCGCTCTTAACTATTTCTTTAACACTTACATTTGGCGCTATTAGCTTCGTATTTAGCGCTTGCAAGTGTTAATTTGGATTAGAACCTTACCGAGGCCACATTGATAGCATCGATAACATCGCTGGCAGACAAGATCACTGGCAGTGCAATCCCCTCTGGCGCATTCGGGCCGTAAACCACGTTAAAGGGCACACCAAAGCGGTTATGGCTCTGTAAATACTCGGTTATTGGCTTCGATGGTTTAGTCCACTCCCCCTCCATCAACACGATATTGTCAGCCTTTAATTCGCTGTATACCGGATCTTGTAAGATCACCCCAACCTTGTTGGCTTTACAGGTAATACACCAATCGGCAGTCACATCGACAAATACGGTCTTGCCTGCCGCAACTTGTCTCGCGATTTCAGGCTCATTCAACATATGCCATTCTAAGTCGGTTGGTAACGGCTGCGCCCACCTGTTAGATGTAGAAAATGCCCCAACGGCTATCACCATAATTCCGACGCTGACACTGGCGATAACAGCAGCTTTTCCTTGAACTTTGGCCATCAACACTAAAAACAACAGTACTAAAGTGCCAGCCGCAATCCACAAGTAAGCAGCCGGTATAAAGTTGGCTAACAGACTAAGTAGCCACAGACTAGTCAGTACCAAGAGGCCGGAGAACACCACTTTAACCACACTCATCCAGCGGCCCGGTTTAGGGAAATAACGCGCAACTTGAGGAAACGCAGCCACTAGCAACCAAGGTAACGCCATGCCTAGCGCTAAGGCGCTAAAGATAACAAATAGACTCAATACGTCAGCGCCAAGGGCGAAGGCCACCGCAGTACCAAGAAATGGTGCGCTGCACGGCGTCGCAAGTAAGGTCGCAAACATGCCTTGCAAGAAATGTCCGCGGTGATCATTACCGCCAGTGGTTGCCAACTTAGTTTGCAAACTCGATGGTAAGTTAATCTCAAACGCGCCCAACATATTGATGGCAAATATCGCGGTAACTACCGCCATAAAACCAATAAACCAAGGGTTTTGGAACTGTACCCCCCAACCTATCGCCTGCCCGGTAAATTTAAGGATTAAGATAAATCCTGCAAGCAACCAAAATGACACTAAAATCCCCAAGGCAGAGGCGATAAACTGCTGGCGGATTTGCTTAACTTGTAGATTTGGCGCCGCTATCACTGAACTTAATTTCATGCCTAGAACCGGTAACACGCAGGGCATGACATTTAAAATCAGGCCACCTAATAGCGCGATAACTAGCATGCTCAGTAGCGAATGGCCGCTAGCTTGAATGGTGATGCCGCTAACGTTTGCAACAAACTCTAATGCCTGCTCTTTATCCATCACCGTAAGGTTTAACGACTTACCAATGAGCTCAGGCTCACCTAGCCAGCTTGTTGCATCAAAGATAGCTCGTAGCTTTTGCTGGCCGCTATCGGTGTCATAACGCTCGAACCGCACAAACTTAAAGGTGGTATCAGGCTCACCATCGATAATAAATTTTGGCATGCTCCAACCAGTATCATCCATCTCCACTTGCAGTTGCTGCGCTTTTACATCCCAACCAAGCGTGACATCTTCTCGCTGCAATTTAACCGGTACTTTAGACACGGCTTTGTTGTAGGCAAACATGGCGTCAACATCAGCATTTAATGCAGTGGGGTCGATATCTAGGTTAAGCTCATAATCTGTTAATACACACACATTAGTGCATGACGACAGGGTAAATTTACCCTGTAAATGAGTGGGCTTATTTGTATCATCGAGTTGCAGCTGCATAGGAAAAGCAGCCTCATGGTGATAACCAAAGGTTTGTAGACCAAGTAGCGAGAATTGCTCAGGTGCAGGCCAGTCCCAATCGACTTGGTTTAAGTTGCTTGAGCCACTCCAGTCGATACTCGGCGCAATGCCGCCCTCACCAGGGCTACGCCAATAGGTTTTCCACTCACCATCGAGCTCAACTTCCAGCACCCCAGGCACTGTGTTACTGGCCTTATCGACCTCCCCCGTGAGCATAAACCTCACTTTTACTGGCGGGTGATTAGGGTTCTCTAGCCAGCCTGTTGACTGGGCAAATACCGGATTAGCTAATGCTAATAAACACACCAGAATAATCTGTTTTAATATTTTCACTTTTCTTTCTCCGCAAAAACGGCTCGCCACCAATCCAGCACTTTTAAGCTATTGGCTTAGCGATTAATAAACGGTTTATGTTAGGGGTTAGGCCCAATTTCGATAACGGCAATATAGCGATATAACAGCCTAATACCAATTGGCCTAAAACAAGCAAATTCAAGTAGCTGGGTACTAGCTATTAATACCTATCAGTATAAAAGCTAGTGCAGTTGTTTTTATTCTTGGAAGCGGCACAGAGAAAGGTGGATACGCCTAGGCCTTGGCAGTACGGGGACATTCAGCGCCCCTTGTAGCACACGTGAGGCAATTGGGATAAGCGGAAAGATAAACAGCAACACCAATAACGGCATAATAGGTGGCTCGTCGAGGCACACTCTTAACGACTTTTCGGATAACTCACACTGCTTAAACTCTGAATCTTTAGCTTGGCTAACACTCAGCCCGCTAATATTGGCCTCACCAATGCTTGTGGCACTATTGCTTGCCTCGCTGGTGAGTTCAGCCGCACTTATGCTCGCATAGGTAGGTGAGCTGACATTTAGCTGCTCGAAAATCTGCAATACGCCACTATTTTGCGCCAAGCAAAATAAGACTAATATGGCAAAAACCATAACAGTCCAATACTTGTTTGTTTTACTAAAGCGCAAATGCGAGATAAATGACTCCGGTTCATCGTCAAAATAGAGGCTGACAACCACTATCGTAATTGTGGTATCAGCTAAGGTATTCACAGACTAAGACCGGACTTTTGTAAAAATAGTTCATCACCTAAGTCAATTATATTTCAACCGTTGAAAAAAAAAGCAAAACAAGCAAATAAAACAACCAGCCGATATCAATCGACTGGCTGTATCTCGTAATGGCATTCATTACGCTAAAAGACTGTGCTACAAATTTAGCTCAGTGTACGTCTTAAAATTTTCGTTGCCGCGACAAGGTTAACCAAGGCTGGCTCAACTTCATCCCAGGTGCGGGTCTTCAGGCCACAATCCGGATTTACCCAAAGTTGCTCTACAGGTACCTTTTGCGCTGCCTTCTGCATCAAGCTAACAATCTCATCGACCGTTGGCGTATTCGGTGAATGAATATCGTAAACACCCGGACCAATTTCATTCGGATAATTAAAATCTTCAAATGCATTTAACAGCTCCATTCTTGAACGGGATGTCTCTATGGTAATCACATCGGCGTCCATCGCCGCAATTGCCGCTATGGTTTCGTTAAATTCGCTGTAGCACATATGAGTGTGGATCTGCGTTTCGTTTGTCACGCCTGCTGCACTTAATTTAAAGGCATTAACCGCCCAGTTAAGGTAATGCTGCCAATCGCTCTTCTTCAGCGGCAGCCCTTCACGAAATGCTGGCTCATCAATTTGAATGATGCCTATCCCCGCATTCTGCAGCTCGACCACTTCATCTCGAATGGCTAGACCAATTTGGGTCGCGATCTGCTCGCGACTGATATCTTCACGGGCAAACGACCAATGCAAAATGGTAACAGGACCTGTCAGCATGCCTTTAACGGGTTTGTCGGTGAGGCTCTGAGCAAATTCAGCCCACTGCACCGTCATTGCCGCAGGACGTGACACATCACCATAGATTAGCGGCGGCTTAACGCAGCGCGAACCATAACTTTGTACCCAACCAAACTGCGTAAAACCCACACCATCGAGCTGTTCGCCGAAGTATTCCACCATGTCATTGCGCTCTGCTTCACCATGAACCAGTACATCGATACCAAGCTTTAGCTGACGCTCAACGGTGTCGCGAGTCACTTGTCGAAGCTGGTCGTTATATTGCTCAAGGCTTATCTCCCCTTTACGCCAGCGGCTACGCAGGCCACGAATGGCTAGTGTTTGCGGGAAACTACCGATAGTCGTGGTAGGCAGTAACGGTAGCCTAAATTTCTGTCTTTGCGCCGCCTGCCTAACAGCAAACAGATCGTCACGCTCATAGTCCTGCTCTGTTAAAGCCGTGACTCTGGCTATCACCTGTTGATTGGCCGCTTCGGCGCGAGCACTGCGTCTTGAGCGACACTCCACGACAATGGCTTTAGCCTCAACCGAATCAGCATCATTTAATAATATTTTCAACTTACTCAGCTCTGTCAGCTTCTGTTTTGCAAATGAAAGCTGCTGTTTAAGCACAGGTGACAACGCTGTTTCGACTTCGAGATCGACTGGACTATGAAGTAGAGAGCACGATGGCGCTAACCATAAACGTTGCTTGAGATCGCGAGCCACACTGCTTAGCTGCGCTGCAATATTATCTAGATCTGCCGCCCACACATTACGACCATTAATCACACCGGCAGACAAGACTTGCTCTTGGCCTAAGGTGGCGACAAATGTGCTTAACTGCTGTGGCGCCGTGACTAAATCAAGGTGTAAACCTGCAACAGGAAGCTTAGACACCAACGAGTGCTGATGAGCAATACTGCCGTAGTAGCTGGCTAATAATACCTTCAAGTCGCCCTCGGTTAATGCCGTATAGGTTTGACTTATCGCTGCTTGCCAATCACTTTCAAGCTCCAACGCTAGCACCGGCTCATCGAGCTGGATCCATTCAACGCCTTGGCTGTTAAAGCGAGTCAGTATTTTTTGATATGTTTCTAAAAGCTGTGGCAATAAACTTAATCTATCAAAATCTGAGCCCACCGATTTAGACAGATATAGAAATGATACCGGCCCAAGAATAACCGGCTTAGCTTGATAGCCAAGGGCTTGTACTTCGCTCACTTCTTCAAACAGCTGATCATAGCCAATTTCGAAAGTTTGATCCGCTGTCAACTCAGGCACAATATAGTGGTAGTTAGTGTTAAAAAACTTGGTCATTTCAGCTGCTGGCGCATCATTACCTGTTGGTGCTCTACCACGTCCGACTCGGAATAGTGTGTCGATATCTATGCCTGCATCTCCACGGTGCCGTTCAGGAATTGCCCCTAAAGTTGCACTCAATGTTAATACTTGATCATAAAAAGCAAAATCACCAACAGGTAATAATTTCACCCCAGCATCTGCCTGCCACTGCCAGTGTGACTTACGCAAATCTCTCGATATATCAGTTAATTGAGATTGTTCAATTTCACCACGCCAATACTTCTCTAAGGCAAACTTTAATTCACGAAAACGACCAATGCGTGGAAAACCCAAACTATTTAATTGCATATTGTATACCTTTTGATGTTAAGATGAGGAAAATTCAGAGTTAACGCCCGTCTGAATTTCATATAACTAAACATAACAATGGGCGTCTGGACGTCTAGAAGTTTATTGTGTTAGCCTATGTATTCGCAATCGAAACGAATTCAAGCGCAACATGAGCGAATTTCATGTGAGGATAAAATGATAGAGCTTAGACATTTACGTACGCTAGTTGCCCTAAAGGAAAGCGGCAGCCTTGCTGGGGCAGCAAAAAAACGCTTCGTCACTCAGTCAGCACTCTCGCATCAGATCAAGGAATTAGAGACTCGTATTAACTCTGCTATTTTTGTACGCAAGAGTAAGCCGCTCTCTTTCACACAAGAAGGCGCGAGATTACTCAACCTTGCTGAAGATATTCTACCTAAGGTGATCGAAACGGAGTTTGATCTCAAAAAGGGCCTAGAAGATGGAGATAATCACTTAGGTGTTGGCATCGAATGTCACAGCTGTTTCCGCTGGTTAATGCCTGTGATGGAAGAGTTCAGAAAGCAATATCCGCAAGCCGAACTCGATTTATCCAGCCGTCATCTGTTCGACTCGTTGAACGCACTAGAGCAAGGTGATCTGGATGTTGTACTGAGCTCAGATCCTGTGCCTGGTCAGTCAATTGCTTATCAGCATCTGTTTGATTTCGAAGTTAGATTAGTGGTGGCCAGTGATCACCCTCTAGCTCAGCAAGAATATGTCACACCGAAACAGTTAGAGAATTTACCGATTTTAAGCTACCCGGTAGCACTCGAACGCTTAGATATATACCGCCACTTTTTAGAGCCGGCAGGCATTCAACCCGGTCCACAAGTAAAGTGTGATTTAACCATGATGCTGTTACAGCGAATTGCCTGTAAAGATGGTGTTGCCGCTTTGCCAAGCTGGTCGATAAGTGAGGCGCACGGCCTAAGTCTTACCAGTGTAAAACTGGGCCCTGAAGGGCTAAAGCGTCCACTTTTTGGGGCGTATCGTCGCAACGGCGCTAATGCTCGTTTAGCGCAACATTGGTTAGAGCTAGTGGCTAAAGAAGGTTTGGCAAAACAGAAGCTCAATTAAGTCTGAGTTAGTTAACAAAAAGCCTGCATACTGCAGGCTTTTTTGGTTTGCTATATTGGGTTAAGCAATAAGTTTCTCTTTGTTAATACCCGCCTTAATACTAGGCCTGGAGAATTAACATTGTGTGTCTTTCGTAAATTATGAGCAATCATAAACTCGCCGCTAAGATCATCATCTAGTCCTAATGACTCAAAAGCTTCTAGGGTCAGTGCTTGCTGCTGCTCCTCAATCACGGACTTAAGTAAGCTTAACGGGTAAGGCTCTGTGCGTTCCGAATTTAAGTAGGCAAATGCGGTCAGTGCGATAATGTCACCAAACACACTAAACAGTGCCAATGTTTGTACTTCATCAGGATTAATTTGCACACTATCCATTTGATATAACTGATCAACAGCATCTACTGCAATCGCTTCAGTCATTGCCCAGTAACCGTGAATGAGTTTCTTGTACGGTTCATTGAGCTCGTCTAAACGCTCTTTCAGATAGAAAGTAAAAGCATAGCGATAAATGTTAACTTGGCCCAAGCGCACTAAGGCGTCTTTTAAGGAACGATTCTTACTCGACTGAGCTGTGGCGTGATCTGCGCTGCTACTGCGCCATAGCAGGTGAGCAGATAACGCAGGATCAGACGAAACGATATCAATGACATTGCGAATATCACCGTCTGCAATAATAGCCTTTTTCAATGGGATTAAAATCCCTCGACGACCTATTACCTGCTCTTCATTGCTGATAATGGCACGTACTTGAGTAAATACTTGCTGCTCAAGATCTGTCATGTGAAACGTTAAACCTTATTCTTCTAATAATTATCGCTAACTAGTTTATACAGCTGGGTGGCCATCTATAAGTAGCTCGATTATATGTGCATTTATTTCAGGTAAATTAACCCATAATATGGCGTCAAAGGTCAAGCCATATAATACCAATCAGTGTAAGAATTTGCTCTACTCAGAGCATTTTTGGCAAACTAATTCAAGGCGAATAGTTGAAAGAATGGCTATTCCCTTATGAAGCTGTTCAACGCAGAAGTAGGCAGCCAAAAACGCTCCAGAATGGCGAGTTTTAGCGCTCATGATGCTGTGACTCTTAAGGAACAAGAGGCTGCTTAACCGTAGAACAACTATGCTCTTCACTCGTTGCCTTGCCTCATAATCGCTAAACTCTCGCTGAGCGAGCAAATCTTTATACCGATTGGTATAAACCATTACCTTAACAAGTTTCGCCTATTTACGGTGTATTAATTTACTCAAGCTGAAGAAATCTGTGATTGAACTAGCAATCCGCAAGCAGACTGAGGCCTTTAATTTAACTCTGAGCCATTTCGCGTAGCAATAATCCATCAACATCTACATCAACCTTTATTATATCGCCTGATAAATCGCCTCAGCCAGCGCTGTGTAGCCCTCGTCGTTTAGATGTATGGCATCAGACTTTTTACTCGGAGTTCTCAATAGGCTACTCAAGGTATCTTCTACTAAAACCAGCTCATATTGCTCGGCTAATTCCGCATAAATAGGCGATGGTGACAGGAATAAGCTCTTTTGCGGCACGGCCACCAGCAGAACCGGGATCTGCTTAGCCTGTGCTATCTCGATCATCTGCGCTAAGTTAGCTTTGGTCGTTGCCAATGGCTGATTACGAAGAAAGTCATTCCCGCCCTCTAATAAAATTAACAACTCAGGATCATGATGAGCCAATAGCTGAGCTAAGCGTTTCTTACCACCCGATGTAGTCTCTCCTGACACCCCGGCATTAATCACCTCAAAGCCGCTTATCCCTGCAAGTTGACTCGGGTAATCTTGGCCCTTACTCGCACCGACGCCATAGGTCAGGCTATCACCAAAGGCTAGCACCCGCGCGTTTTCGGACAAGACTGGAATACTGGCACCAGAGCAAGCTTGCAATAACAGCAATGACAGTATGATGAGAGATCGGCCAAATGGCCTCAGTATCGACAAGTGTTTCATTGGTACGCCTACTTATGAGTTTGCCAATTTATAACATAAAAAAGCCAGACACAATGTCTGGCTTTCTTCCTATAACAATAGTATTAGCTATAGGTAATTAAAACGCTTGGTAGCTAACGCTGAAGAATAACTCTCTTCCAGGGCTAAAGTAGTTCTGATCTGAGATAATCTCTTCATCAAACAGGTTGTTCGCCTTTAAGCGTAGGCTCCATGCATCATCAATCTGGAAACCCAAACTCAAATCGAGCTTATGATAGGCATCTAAGTACTGCTCATAGCCAGCATAACGCTTACCTTGATAATGATAGTTAGCAAGTAGATCAAACTGCTGCCAAGTGTAGCTCAGTAAATAGTTGAACTCATTCTCACTGCGACCGATAAGTTGTTCATCAGTTTGCTTGTTTTCTGCATTTAGGTAGGTGTAACCCAGCTGATGTTCTAGCCCTAACAGTTGATAATTTGCCGAAAGCTCTACACCTGTGATCTTAGCTTCATTGATGTTCGCAGGCTTCCAGATATCCCAACCAAAATCATCTTGCTCACCAGTTGGTGCCCAGGCAATAAGGTTATCAATCTTATTCTGGAACACACTGATATAGGCGCGAAGATCTTGATTATTAAAATGCAGCGTCAGCTCATAACTCTCTGCCGTTTCTGAGATCAAGTCAGAGTTACCAGAGTCAGGCCAGTATAGATCGTTAAAGGTTGGCGCCTTAAAAGCCGTGCCCGTGGTCGCTGCTATTCGCCATTGTTCATTAAACTGATAGGCTAAACTGGCATTATAGGAAGTTTCGCTATCGATATTTTCCACATCATCGTAGCGTACAGCCACTTCGGCTAGCAACTTGCTCCATTGCTTCTGGATTAATGCGTATGCGCCGAAAAGGTCTCGCTCGTCTTGGGCGTAGTCGCCTCTGACCTGCTCTCTTGACCAGTCAATACCGCCGGTAATAGTCAGATCATCTGCCGCTAAATACTGATTGCTCCAGTTAACTTGATCGCGCTTAGTTTCAAACTCTGCAATGGCAACACTCGCATCATCACCGCGGAAATTTTCATTTGAATCTTGTGATTGACTCACGGCTAACTTGCTAGTGAACTGCTCACGACTGTACTGGGTAGCAAGACTCCAAAGATAGTTTTCATAATCTGACTCATCGGCCGAACCTGAGGCGTAGATGTCATCGTATTGGGTATTGCCCTTATCGTACTGGCCATTCCAAAGTGCTTGCCAGTTTTGATTAATTTGCTGCGACCCTTTCAATGAAAGCGCATTACGCTTGTAACCGTCGTCATCGTTCTCGACTTCGGCGCCATTATATACATCATAGCCGTCAGACTGTTCATGGTTAACGGCAAGTGTGGTGTTTCCGTCGCCATGATTCATGCCTGCGCCAAATGAGCCTCGAACATAGTCATTGCTGCCATATTCGGCACCAGCAAACCACTCGCCACCTTTAAGCTCACGGGTAAATATTTGAATAACGCCGCCTATAGCATCGCTGCCCCATACAGACGCCCGCGGACCTTTAAGCACTTCTATACGCTCGATGTTCTCAGGAGATAGGGTATTAAAACTGACAGTACCTAAGGTTGCAGAGCCAACCTTTACGCCGTCAACTAGCACTAGAACATGATTTGAATTACTACCGCGAACACTAATAGAAGTAGCCTGACCCGCACCACCATTGCGAGATACACTGACGCCAGGAAGCGTTTCTAGTACATCGGCAACCGATTTAGGGTTAAGACGCGCGATTTCTTCACGCTCAATCGTATTGATAACTGTCAGTTGCTGATCTACCGTTCTGTCAAAACGTGATCCTGTTACAGTAATCGTTTCATCGATTGTCGCTGAGCTTGCTCCGAGATCTTCGGCGGTCGCTGTGAATGCAGTAAAGCTGATAAGACTGCTAATTAGCAGTGCAATTTTAGAGGGTTGTGTTCCCATTTACCTTTGACTCCTAAAGGAAAACGGGGCAAAAACGTCACGGTGATACGAGCAATAAATGGCAAGTGCTATTGTTTGTTTTGCTCGTTAATTGCCGCATTTCGAGATCTGCCCGCCGAAATCATCGAAATCACTTTGTTGGCCGGTCTCCGGACTTAGGTTCAGTGTTAGAAACTAACACGCGAATACAAGCTTTAAACGCCTATCCATTAAGGCGCGCTCGTCTCTCACCATTCACCGTTGCGGGGGCAGTGCCAGAATTTAACTGACTTCCCGATTATCCCTAATACCAAATAGGTATATGTTACAGCTGTAACTTAAGGCACCAATAAAGTTGACTAAAATAGTATTTTTTCTAATAGCATGCTTTTTAATAGCATGATGCTTATCGCTCAAGAGTAAAAAAACGTCACTTTTGAGAGTGCGCGCATTATAGACGTCTATACGGTTAAATGTCTAACTTAACTAGATTTTAAAGCGCTATTTTAGACGAAGAATATTCACCCACCGAATAACATTAGTATATTTACTTTAAATATCAGCTTGATAAGGCTTGGTTGTATAAGTCGATTAATGCCTTAATACAGACTTAAAGGTGTAATGCTCGACAGGAACTCTTGGTGATTGTGGGCTTGGATTGGCGGATTTTGCTTAGTAAAAGCCTCACCTCGAATCGATTTATGAATTAAATACAGATCCTGCTTTCCCCTTACGACAATGTAATGCCCTATTTCTCCTTGAGTCACAACTTTATTCGTTCCAATCGCTGCTGCCGACTTAAGGTGAGAGTTAGGTATTACAGTACAGCCTATTATTGCACTTGCTGTTTCATGGTTATTGAGCGGCTCACTCGGTAAACTTTCAAGCACAGTCTCGCCTTGGCAACGTTCAAAATATACCGCCGCCATCGTCTCTAAAAATGCCTGTGGGCTCACGTCCTGCGCCACATCTTTAAAGC
The DNA here is from genome assembly GCF_000018285.1 of Shewanella pealeana ATCC 700345. NCBI lineage: Bacteria > Pseudomonadati > Pseudomonadota > Gammaproteobacteria > Alteromonadales > Shewanellaceae > Shewanella > Shewanella pealeana. The sequence goes on from NC_009901.1 coordinate 3,933,141, forward strand.
CCTGTACACACAGCATAGATGACCAAGTATGTAACGCTTCAGATGCGGGAACAAACTCAGCAGAGTACATAGTACCTTGCTGCTGTGTATAGGCTAACTTCCAATCTAGTGGCAAGTTAAAGTTAAGGGTTTGGCTAAATATCGCTAACTTTTTAGGGGCTTTAGCGACTTGCGTCTCAGCTGAACCCGCGCTTACCCAAAAAGACGGAATAGCTAAAAAAATTGCGCTCAGCATACCCGTCGCTACGCGAGGAAAGTATGAACTCATACCTATACAAACCTTGTTGATGGTAGTTTCTGGGCAGTATTCTATCTGGGCATATGTAAAAGTGGTACTTAAATAATTAATTTTTGTTAAATCCTGTCGCACATTTAGTTAACCCAGGCGAACTTTTAGCCCCTTATTTAACAATGACTTATATTGCCACGCCTAACCTAGATTAAAAAACACACTAAAAATCACTTGCACAAACTGATTACATTTGTAATCTTAATTGAAATTACAAACGTAATCGAAGAGAAAGCAATGAAAGAGATCAGTAATGCAGAGTTGTGCGTACTCAATGTCCTGTGGCAATCCTCACCTATCAGTGCCAGTGATGTCATAGGTGAACTTTCTCGCACCCATGACTGGCACCAGAAAACCGTAAAAACATTACTCAACCGCCTAGTAAAGAAGCAAGCCATTGGCTTTGAAAAACAGGGGCGCTCCTACCTTTATAGTCCGCTAATCAGGCAGAGTGAGTATCAACTCAAGGAGAGTGAGTCTTTTATCGAACGGTTATTTTCAGGACGAATCGCGCCCTTGGTCGCAGGATTTGCTAAGCAGAATAAGCTCAGCGCGGAGGATGTCGACGAGCTACAACAGCTGATAGACACGTGGAAAAAGGATAACAAGTCATGATGCTATGGATGGCGCAGCAGACCCTTTTACTCTCATTAGTATGTGGCGGCTTACTCTTGAGTCACCGTTTATTGCAGCAACACCTTGGCGCCCACAGAACCTATCATTTGTGGCTAGCCATTCCCGCTCTGCTCATCAGCTCAGCCATAATGGTAATGCTTCCCTCTCCTCTTAGTGCAGTGCAAGCCAACCAACTTGCTCACTACAGCGTGATGGCGGGCAAGGCAATCTCTGCCGTACAAACCACAGATTATGCGAACTTATTACTGCTTACATGGTTAGTTGGCGTAGGAATTATGTTCATCCTACTACTATTACAAGCCATAGGGTTGAAACGGATATTGCGTACAGCAATCCCCCTTGAGCATCAAGATGCAGCGCTGCCAACACTGCAACACCCTAGTGTGCAGTCGCCCATGCTGGTCGGTATTAGCAATGCAAAAATCTTACTTCCAACTAGTTTTAATCGCTTGTCGGATGATGAGCGGCAGTCAATTATCGCTCATGAACAATACCACCATCAGCGCCGAGACCTAATCAGCAATCTACTCGCCTACTTAACCCTAACGGTTTTCTGGTTCAATCCTCTATGCTGGCTGGCTTACCGACGCTTTAGAGACGATCAAGAGTTGTCTTGCGATGCCCATGTCACCCGAGCGTTAAGCAAGCAACAAAAAATCAGTTATAGCCAAGTGCTATTAGCCTACTCCCAGCAAGCTCATCACGGCCTGCTACACACTCACTATGGAAATAAAAACATACTCAAGGAGCGAATAATGCAAATGAAAACCTCTCAGAAAGGACAAAGTGGCTTAGCCATTATAGGCCTCACTATCTGCCTCGGACTAAGTGGCCTACTACTGAACCAACAGGTACAGGCTGGTGCGCACGAGCATAATGAGGTTCATCCCTTAACCCGTGTTGAACCTAAATATCCAATTTCGGCAGTCGAGGCTCACCAGAGCGGCTTTGTGAAGCTTAAGTTTGATATCAGCCCTAGCGGCGCAGTAAGTAATGTCAGCGTGATTAAGTCATCGCCAGAAGCTGTATTTGATAAGTCAGCAGTTACCGCACTTGAGCAATGGCGCTATAAAGAGTCAACCAAGGGATTCAAAGGCGCAAAAGTGCAGCTCGATTTTATGATTGAGCCACCGGCAACCGATGTTGAGCGCATTAAAGTGACGCCTTAAGCTAGAGTAAAAGATGAAAGCTAGTACTGATTGGTATTAGCTTTCATCTTTGTAGAGCTAGATTATTCGCGCTATTTATAAAAGCTATTTACCAGAGCTATTTAGACTGCATCGACATCTCATCCACTAAACGATAGACGGTATAAGTCGTCGACTTAAAGTTTTCCGACCAATCTTCTAAAAGCTCCTCAGCTTTTCCCTCATTGCCCATATGTTTGGCTAATGCCTGTGCAAAGGAGCTATCCGGTGGTGTCATTTCGGCATAATTTTTATAAGGGATCACTAAGCTTAAGCCGCCCTTGCCGCCGATGCGTTGCCCCCAAGACCAAGAATATGGCCACTTCATTGCTTTAGCACTGTCACTGAGCACTTTCTTCATCGCTTCAACGTCTCTCCAACTGCCCATCTTGACGCGATAATCCGTCACCGCAAAGTAGCGATAAGCTTGCTCTTCTGGCCAATGACTATTGGCAAAGTCGACTCGAGTGTAGAAGTGCTCGTAGCGCGCAATGTACTGATCCACATTGGCGTACCAATGCTCGAGTATCTTGTTATCAGACTGCCATTTTTGGTATGCATCGACATCATTCCATTTGGTACAGCAATATCTAACGATATAACGATCCATTCTTGTTCCTATCACCGGCCGATAGACTTTCCAGTCTCTAGCGTCACCTTTCTCTGCGCGAAATTGAATGTGCTTTTTAAAGGCTGTCTCAAATTGCGCTTCTTGACCGGGATTAGGGATCATCACCCAGACATCGGCTAATGAGTCTGGCTTAGCCTCAGCGGCTTGTACCGATAATGTCAGACTCAGTAGGGTAACCAGACTCAGTAGGGTAACCAGACTCAGCAGTAAGCCTTTTAAAATAGAGTTTTTCATTACATCTATCCTTTTATACCAATCAGTATAAAGATTTGGTCGCTCAGCGAGAGTTTAGCGGCACTGAGACAAGGCAACGAGTGAAGAGCATAGTTATTCTACGTTTAAGCTCGTTAACACAGTATCAGAGCCGCTAAAACTCGCCATTCTGGAGCGTTTTTGGCTGCCTACTTCTACGTTGAACAACTTCACAAGGGAACAACCATTCTTTCAGTTATTCACCTTGAATTAGTTTGCCAAAAAACGCTCTGAGTAGATCAACTTCTTATACTGATTGGTATTAAATGAGTTATTTAGCAGTCCGATTGACAGCGAATCATTGAAAACAAAGGCTAATCAGCAAGAAAATGAGGTGCTGTAAATCGAAAGTCGTACTAAAGCCTAGCAAGGATTGGGCGATTGTGCGGGATATTTGGAACATGCAGTAAACACAAAAAAGCGAATGCACGGCATTCGCTTTTCATGTTTAAATTTTAGTATTCGATTCAGTGCTAGAGCAGTGCTAACGCACTCTTCAACTTATCTTGCAACTCTGGGTTACGCAGCTGTTGCTTCTCCATGTCGAAGTTATCGAAGAAACTTGGTACAGATAGTGAGGCTTTCACATCTGCAGCAAAGTATGGCGCCGAGCCCGCTGCCGCAGCCAATACACTCGACGCACCACCTGGGCCTGGAGATGTAGCCAGCAATACCATTGGCTTATTCTGGAATACTTTCATATCGATACGCGATGTCCAGTCAAACAAATTCTTATAGGCCGCTGTGTATGAACCATTATGCTCGGCAAAAGAGATGATAATCGCATCGGCTTCACCGATTTTGGCAAAGAACTTTTGCGCCTGTTCAGGCTGACCTAGCTCCTCTTCTCTGTCTTGACTAAAAATAGGCATTTCGTAGTCGTTAATATCGAGAATTTCAACGTCTGCGCCGTCCACTAACGAAGCGGCATAGGTTGCAAGTTGCTTGTTAATTGACTTAGAACTGCTGCTCGCTGCAAAGGCTAATAGTTTCATAATTGGACTCTCTATTCTGTTGGCTTATGCTAACGGCAATTCATCAGCACCTTTAATTAATTATCACTGTAACCATTAGCAACTAGGCTAAGTTTTGAGCGACAACCCGATGTAGAGCAGTGTATATTAGATGCCAGTTGTGATTAATGGCCTAAAAAGATATTAACTATTTCCATATAACTGTTAATCGGCGTCTGGACTCAAGAATGAATAAACTGTTTGATGGTATCGTGATATTTGTGCAAGTGGTAAAGAGTGCAGGTTTCTCCGCCGCGGCAGAAGTCTTGGGACACTCCACCTCCTATGTCAGCAAGGAGGTCAATAAACTGGAGTCTAGACTCGGAGTGCGACTGCTCAATAGAACCACGCGCTCGATAGGCTTAACCCCTGAGGGAGATGCCTATTATCAGCAGTGCCTACAATTGATTAGCGACGCCGAGCAGGCGATAGGCTTAATCACTCAACATGATGTGAGCCCTCGTGGAGTACTAAAACTCAGTTGTCCCGTCGGTTTCGCCCAGCAACACCTCAAGCCCATTATCTCCGAATACCTAAAGCGTTACCCCAATGTGAGTTTAGATTTAGATCTAAGTGATAAGCGCACCGATGTGATTGCCGATGGTTATGATTTGGCCATTAGAGCATCGGCGCAGCTGGAAGAATCCAGCCTCATCTGCCGTAAGCTCTATAGCTGTAAAGCTTATACTGTGGCGTCGAAAGAATACATTTCACGCCATGGTAAACCTCACCACCCCAGAGAGCTCGAGACACATAACGGGATCTGTTACTCCAACCATAAACAGCCAAGCAGATGGGATTACATTGACCATGACGGCAAACACTTTTCGGTGGATATTAGGCCAAAGATCCTCTGTAACAACGGCAACATGCAGCTAAATCTAGCGCTGGCGGGACATGGCATCACTCGCTTACCTAACTTCTATATGCAAGGTGAACTCGAAAATGATCAGTTAGAGATCCTGTTTGACAAGTTTCCCAGCGCCAATATTGATGTGTTCGTGGTTTACCCAAGCCGCAAACACCTATCGCCCAAAGTCAGAGCCTTTATCGATCTGGCTGCCGAACGGTTAGCTGGATAGCCGTTCGACAATGTTAATCTTTATGGCTACTTTCTAGATAAATAGCTTTAAAGTTAACCATCTACAAACTTATAATCGAGCAGCCCCCTCCCCTGTGGCTGAGTAGCATTCGACCAAGACGCATTCTTCGGGGAGTTCAAACAACTTAGGTGACTTGTGTGCTAAAAAAAATTCTAACTATGACTAGTTCGACCCAGATGTTAGTGGCCATGTTTGTCGGTTTCGCAGTAGGTCTATTTTTCGGCGAATCAGTCGGCTGGATGGGTACCATAGGCACCAGCGTCATTTTGCTTATGCAGATGACAGTCCTACCCTATATTGTGGTGTCGCTAGTTGGAGGCATAGGAAAGCTGCAAAAGAGTACCGCCAAGCTTATCTTTAGCCGCGCAGGCCTTATCATGTTACTGCTGTGGCTACTGGCAATCGTCATGATAGCCCTCATGCCACTGTCTTTTCCTGTTGTTGAATCGGCGTCGTTTTTCAGTACCAGCAGTATCGAACCTGTCACCCCAATCGATTACTTTAAACTGTATATTCCCTCGAATCCCTTCGAGTCCATGGCCGATGGATATGTTCCCGCTATGGTGGTATTCAGTATCGCCATGGGACTGGCGCTAATCGGCATGCAGGGCGAAAATAAACAGCAAATTTTAACCTTTATGCATACTAGCTCAGAGATCTTCTCGCGCATCACTCAGGGCCTAGTCAAAGTGCTACCTATCGGTATTTTCGCCATGTCGGCTTCGGCAGCAGGCACCATGGGGGTCGATGAGTTTGCCAGCATGCAGGTGTATCTGATCAGCTATTTCGTGCTGTGCTTATTGCTAACCTTCTGGGTGCTGCCCTGGATTGTGGCATCGCTGACGCCAATTACTTTTGCACAAGCGCTGCGAATTTCAAAGTCGAGCCTAGTCACAGCCTTCGCCACAGGTAACATCTTTATCGTGATCCCTGTGATTGTCGAAGAGTGTAAGCAGGTGATGCGTGAGCACGACAACTTATGTGATGACGGCGCCACCTTGATTGAAATTTTGGTGCCTATCGCCTTCACCTTCCCCAATATCGGCAAGCTCACAGTGATTATGTTTGTCTACTTTGCCGGTTGGTTTAACGGCACGCCTGTAGATATTGCCAGTATTCCATCGCTGTCTATTAGTGGACTATTAGCCCTATTTGGCAGCGTGTATGTGGCAATTCCCTTTATGCTGGATCTCGTCAAGCTCCCCGCAGATCTGTTCCAGCTATTCGTGATGTCGGGCTTTATCACAGGTAAATTCAACTCTATCGCCGCGGTGATGAATCTGTTTGTACTCACCTTGCTGACCGCATCACTGTTTCAAAAGTCACTCAAACTGCGTCCACCACAACTACTCAAGATGGGCATAGGGATCGGTGCCAGTGTATTGGCAACCTTGATTGTTTGCCGTGTCGGCATGGGCATGTTCATTCACAGTCCAGAGATCACCAGCGGCGTGATAGCCAATATGCAGGTGGCAGACAAAGTGCCGACCAAGGTGAATAGGCAGTTCCCAGTCCTTGGGAAAACACCGACAACTCCGATCCGCGGCGTGCAGGCTATCAGAGATAAGGGAACACTTAGAGTCGGTTACATCCCAAGTAATGTACCTTTTAGCTACTATAACAATAGCGGGAACTTGGTCGGCTTCGATACTGCGATGGCGACCAAACTTGCCGAAGACTTAAAGGTCAAAATCGAATTTATTCCCTTTAAGAAAGACCAACTTGCTGCATCGTTAAAGGCGGGATTCTTCGATATTGCCATGTCGGGGCTGGCCATGGATATCGAGCAGATGGATGCCCTCAGTTACGCTAATCCAGTGCTTGAATTAAACATTGCCATTGCAACGAGAGACCATCTGGTCAACGAGTTCAAGAGCAATGAAAAGATTAAAGAGATGCGTAATATGACTATAGCTTATGTTGAGCATAGTGATGTCATCGACGATGCCAAACATTTTGCTCCCCATGTTAAGTTCGTCAAAATTGAAGGCTACAAAGATTTCTTCAGACAGAAAAATCACCAATATGATGCGGTCGTGATCAGCGCTCAGGCAGGTTCGGCTTGGACTCTGTTCTTCCCCGGATATGGCATTGCCTTGTTAGAAAACAAATCTCGCTACCCCGTGGCGTACGCTGTAGCACAAAACAATCAGTCACTACTCAATTACATCAATAACTGGCAAAGGTTACGTAAGGTAGATGGCACTAAAGAGGCTATCTATGATTATTGGATGCTGGGTAAAGGCGCCGAAAAAGTGCAGCCTCGCTGGTCGATAATCCGAGATGTGTTGCACTGGGTGGAATAAAATCACAGCCCGCTAATGGAGCCTTAGCCAAGATAATGAACTAACTAAAAAGCCCTTAATCGATATCGATATAAGGGCTTTTATATTTTTAGCGGGAATGCAGTCAGTCACCGCTAGGCGTAGGAGTCGACAATCGCTTCACCTCGGTATCAGAAAGATAACGCCACTCACCGACCTTTAAATCTAAGCTTAAATCACCAATTTGTTCTCTGTGTAAACCGATAACGCGATTGCCCACCGCGGCAAACATACGCTTTACCTGGTGATACTTGCCCTCGGTGATGGTGAGTAACACCTCTCTAGGCGCAACAATCTCAAGTTTCGCAGGTAGGGTTAACGCCTGCTCATTTTGCAGTTGTAGGCCAGCCTCAAACCTTGCGATAACATCGGCTGCTACATCTCCAGCAATGGGATCTCTGAGCATCACCCGGTAGGTTTTTGCACACTGTTTGTCGGGGCGAATAATATCGAATGACCAGCGACCATCATCGGTCAGTAACACTAAGCCCGTGGTGTCGGCATCGAGCCTACCCACAATATGTAAATCCTCAACCCTGTCAATATCGATACAGCGAAATAGGCTTGGGTAATCACCATCGACATTTGAGCTTAAGGTATGTATCGGCTTATGCAGCATGATGTAGCGCGACGGCCTCGCAACTAACCTTTGCCCCTTATAGCGCACCTCGTTACTTTCATGTACCTGAAAGCGCACATCAGTAATGACCTCGCCGTTAACGCTCACTTCCGCGCGCTCGATACAATCGCTAGCGTGCTTGCGATTAAGCTCGGTACTCTTACAGATAAATTTATCTAAACGCATGTCACTCTGTTATCACTTCTTATATGGCGGAATTATCGCAAGCGGTAAAAATTGCACAAGCCCTCATTTTAAAAAGCCCTATATTATCCGCTCTAATAGAGGTTCAGCTATTAAGCGGCCGCGATTTCAGGCACAATAGCGCCCTAAGAAAAGCTTATAAAAAGCTGACGTATTTTGTCGTAAACGCTTAGGAACCTACAATGACGCAAATCACCCTACTTACTCCTGACGATTGGCACTTACATTTTCGCGATGGCGATATGTTGCAAGAAACCGTTCCCGCAACGGCGAGATTGTTCCAACGCGCAATTGTTATGCCGAACCTATTACCACCTGTCACCGACGCCAAGATGGTAACCGAGTACCGTGAGCGTATTTTAGCGGCGCGACCAGCAGGTTCGACCTTCGAACCGCTAATGACTATCTTCTTGACCAACAACACCACAGAGCAGGACATCATAGATGCCAAAGCTGCTGGCGTTGTTGCAGCAAAGCTTTATCCAGCAGGCGCGACCACTAACTCAGATGCTGCAGTTAAAGCTCTCGATGCGCTCTTCCCTGTGTTTGAAGCCATGGCTAAGCACGGCATGTTGTTATTGGTTCACGGTGAAGTGACTGAATCGCATATCGATATTTTCGACCGCGAAGCCATGTTTATCGAGCGCTACTTAGCCCGTATCGTTGCCGCCTTCCCAACTCTTAAAGTGGTATTTGAGCACATCACTACTAAAGACGCGGCTGACTTTGTCATGTCGGCTGCTGACAATGTTGCCGCAACCATTACCCCGCAGCACTTGCTGCTAAACCGCAATGACCTGCTTGTTGGCGGCGTACGTCCGCACAACTTCTGTTTGCCAGTGCTAAAACGCAGCACTCACCAAGAGGCGCTACGCGCAGCAGTTGCAACAGGTTCGAGCAAGTTCTTTTTAGGCACAGACTCAGCGCCACACGAGAAGCACCGCAAAGAGTCGGCATGTGGCTGCGCAGGTTGCTACAGCGCATGGAGTGCATTAGAGCTATACGCTCAGGTATTTGACGATCTAGGTGCATTGGACAAGCTTGAAGGTTTTGCTAGCAAGCATGGTCCTGACTTTTACGGCTTACCACGCAATACCAGCACTGTTACCCTAGTAAAAGAAAAGTGGACAGTACCGAGCGAGATCATCTTGCCAAACGGTAACCCAATAGTGCCTTTCTTCGCTGGTGAAGAGATTAACTGGAAAGTGAAAACCGCTTAACAAGCTTAAGAATAGTTAAACTCACGCTTTGGTTAAGAGTAGAAGCCCCTTATTGCGGGCTTTTTTATTTTTGAAGCCACTGCATGAGTATCCTTACCCGCGCAAAATACACACTCTGTTACCTCAAGACATCAACTGAATTGAGAATAAGATAAAGATACATTTGTATACAAAGTTAGCACATCATTTCTCATCACTTTGCGCTTAACTAGCCTTATGCAAACGCATAGCTTAAAGCAGTTTTAAGTCTCACACGCAAGGAGCAACCGATGAAAAAACTATTATCATTAACCGCGATTGTACTAACCTCAATCACCTTTAATGCATCAGCAGCAATGGACCCAACTATAGAAAAGAAGCTTATCGCCGTCTGTAAGACGGGCTTGAGTGATAACCTATTCTTATACAGCAGAACCATGCTCGAAAATAAGATCGACAAACGGAGAATATTTCCAAGATTGGTCTGTAACGGACAGAGCTTTCATGACTTTGCCCTATCTAATGGCGCACACAAAATTGCCAGTAAGGTAGCCCATTACAGCCCTGGCACGACTTCGATTATCGATCTTGCACAGAATTCACAATCTAACGCGCAATACTCTGTAAGCTTCTAGGCGAGTGTGCCAGTATGCTTAAAGGAGTGACTCCTGTTAATCATACTGGCATCGATGCATATTCAAGTTTTCATCTAAAGCGACAAAACCGCTTTACTCCCGCCCTAATGCTTCACCCAAAGGCTCAAAATAGGCGGTAAGCGCTTTAAAAATCGCTTGTCTATGCTCAAGAGTCGGGTAACCGCCCGCATCAAATAGTGACGACTTTAAGGTTTCATCTACGAGGTAGGGATTACTAATCTCTTGATAAGACTCGATGCAAGACTCAAAGGCCCGCGCCATTAACTCGGTTGGCTTCGAAAAGTACTGAGTGGCATATTGCTTATCCAGTGCGATGGCTCGGTTTACATAGTCATGACCATCTTCACCATTTCCACTCAGCATCGTCACTTCAAATACCCGCTCTAAACGACGATTGAGCGGATGAACAATAGGTTTAACATCCGCAAGCCAACTATGGCTCGCAAAGGATATACCTCGCGCTGAGGTATGAAACGACTTAGGGGCGATATAATGGTCAAACGCATGCCAGAACTCATGGGCGAGCGCCCCTGCTCCAGCATTTTTAGCTAGCGCTAACTCACACCTGTGCGGTGCATAATGGGCTTGCACACCTTTTTGGCCACCGCTACCGAAGGCAAGATTTAAAGTTTCACGCAGACCCAGCGCTTTAGGAGGCAGCTTTAAGATAAACGCCAAGTCGGCCAAGGAGTCAAAAATCAGATTAGCGGCCTTATCACGCTCCTCGTTTTCAACCCACTTACCCAAACGGATATGCCCTAGGCCAAATACCTGCTTAATGTCGACGAAGCTGACCTGCTCATCGAAACGGTAATCGGGTCCAATGCGTTTATAACTGCGGCTTTTTAACACGAATAATTTCTACCTGACAAATGACCCTACTAAAAATGACTAAGCTTGAAATGACCTGCTTAATGACACTCAATTATAAAGCCATCAGCAGCTGAGATACCAATGACAATAAGATCTCACCCCAGATTAAAAGTAGCAGCAAGAAGACTTCAATACTGTAGCAAAAAGGGAGCAAGACGACATCGAAAACAGAGACTAGCTTAGACTCCGTCTTCAACGGTATAATTGGGCATTAGTTTTAAAATCATATAGGCCTTTAGATGGCGCGCACCGCAGCTGCATTACACATACTTGTTAAGCACCAAACACTTGCTGAAGATATTATCAAACAGCTCAATAAAGGCGCTAAATTTGACGTACTCGCCAAGAAGCATTCTACATGCCCATCGGGTAAGAAAGGCGGCAGCTTAGGCGAATTTAAGAAAGGCCAAATGGTGCCGCAATTTGATAAAGTTTGCTTTACAGGTGAGTTAATCACTCCGCACTTAGTAAAAACTAAATTCGGTTGGCATGTTATAAAGGTCCTCTACAGGACCTAGATGCTAGGACGCTTCGCTGCGAGAGCGGGCTTCGCCCTGCTAGGCAAAGCACAAGCCCGACCGACAACAGCCACCGCTTTTCCGGCTTTCCCTAGGTTCTGCTTTTCCTCGAACCTAGGATCTATCTTAGCTTTTCCCATCTCTTCCGTAAGCGCAGCGTTCCGTAAGTGAAGCAGTCACGTTCCCTAGGCCGCAGGCCGTTCGGCTCTTACCTTCTTAGCTCTTCCTGCTTTTAACCGTCTTAGCTTTTCCTCGAACCTAGGACCTTCTCTTAAACCTAGAACCTTCTTTAAAATCTTTTAAGCTTATAGATATTGCCGCTATCGGTACTGAAATAGATGTCTCCTTTAGGCGACACTTCAATATCTCTTATTCGTTCACCAAGTTCTGACATTATTCGCTGCTCGGCAACCGCTTTACCTGCGTCATCGATAGTCACCACATTAATGTGGGTCAGCTTTAATGCACCAGCCAGTAGCTTGCCATCTAGCTCGGGGAACTTATCACCGCGATACATGACTAAGCTGCCCGGTGCGATAGACGGAACATAGACCTTAACCGGTGGTTCTACGCCCTCTTTTAGTTTACCTTCACCGACACTAATTGGCCCCCAATACTCTTTACCGTGAGAAGTGATTGGCCAGCCATAATTAGCGCCTTTTTTTATGAGATTGATTTCATCACCGCCTCGGGGGCCATGCTCTATAGACCATAGCTTCTGGCTGTGAGGATCAAAGATTAAGCCCTGAGGGTTGCGATGGCCGTAACTCCAGATCTCAGCAAGAACGCCTTGGTTATTAATAAAAGGATTATCGCTTGGTGGGCTGCCATCTGGATTTAAACGTAATATTGAACCAGCATGTGTCAGGGTATCCTGACCATTTTCGCGTACACCGCGATCACCAATGGAGAAATAGAGACTGTTATTATCGAAGGCGATACGACTGCCAAAATGCCTTCCAGTATCTGAGCGGGATGTTGAAATAAACAGATCTTGCCATTCAGTAAGCTTGCCGCTCTTATATGTCGCTTGAGCAAGGGTTGTGGCGCCCTCCTCCCCAATATCTTTGCTATAAGTTAAGTAAATTTTACTCGCTTCGAAAGGCGAAAGTGCAACATCGAGCAGACCGCCTTGGCCCTCAGCCCATACTCCTTCTGGCGTGAACAGTGTTTGATGCTTACCCGTTTTAAGGTTTAAGCGCTTTATCACGCCTTGTCTTTCCGTCACCAGCATGGTTTGGGCGTCAACATAGGCCATACCCCAAGGAATATTTAGCCCACTGGCAACTTTCACTGCCTCATAGGCTTGCGAATAACTCGATACTGCGACTAGCAGTAACAATCCTGTTTTGCTAATTGCTGATTTCATCGACATACCCTCGTCCTTATTAATGAATTTGTAATGAGGTTCTCAAGCGCTACGCTTATATAGGTGCTAGGACGGGCTTTAAAGCAGAGCCTAGGTTCTAGAACGCTGTGCTTCGAGGGCGGGCTGCGCCCTGCTAGGAAATACACAAGCTTGACGGGCTAAAGCCCGACCTACAACAGAGTCGTTTTTCCTAGAACCTGCTTTTCTTAAAACCTAGGGCCTTTCTTAGCTTCCCAAGCTTTTCCGTGAGCGCAGCGTTCCGTAAGTGACGTAGTCACGTCCGTAAGGCCGCTGGCCGCTGGCCGTTCGTCTATGCTTTCCTCACCTTAGCTTTTACCGTCTTTAGACCCTTTGTTAACTTTAACCTTAAAACCAAGATAAAAAAACGCCCTATTAAATGAATAATAGGGCGTTTTCGTGAACGTCGCTGTGGCCGCTGCGCTTAACGGATCGCTGAAACCAAGTAATCAATTACCGCTGTTTCAGGCGTTGACTTGTGCTTTAGCTCAAATAACGGAACCGGCTTTTCAAGCATGTTACGTTCAACCATTTCGCTAATGATCGACAAATCCAAAATGCCAGCTTTACCGACTAACAAATTATCTAGCGGCGTGGTTTTACTTAAGTTAACGATATCTCTAAAGCCCTTTAAGTAAAGGAAATCTTTAGTGAAACCGCCACCACGATAAACACGCGTGGTTAACGTAAACGCTTGCTCGGTTGTTTGACCATATTCACGCATTAGCGTTTGGAAGGTCATCGAGAAATCACGCTGCTCTAACATCAAGTTTACTGCAATTACGCGCAGCGCTAAGATCTTAAGGCGATTAAGAGTTAGGTTACCTGAACAGTATTCACTGTAAATCGCCACACCTTCTTGAGTATGGGTGTTACCCACAAGCCCTAGTGACAGCACTCTTAACTTTTGGCGACGCGCGTTAACCGTAGTCAACATATGCACGCCCAACTCATGGTTAGCAAACGCGATAAGTTCTTTAGCAGTGAACATCGCATCTTTGTTGATCAACAAACAGTTTCTTTCGCTGTCGACCATGGCTTTAGCCACAATACGCGATGACTTTTCGACCTTACATTTAAGGCCCCATTCATCGGCCTGCTTTTGGAATGACTGAACCGCATGGCTTGCATCAAAACTCGGCTCTTCGTCATCACCTATGATATCTGGCGCACGCAATAAAAACTCTGCGTTAGCAATATCGTCTTTATCTGGCTGACCGTAATATTTAAGCGAGTTATAAACAAAGTCGTCATTGCCGATAGAGCATAGCAGGTCAATCTTAGTCGCTAAGTTATCAATCACATGGCGATAAAGCTGCTGAATATCGGCATCCATTACGTTTTCAACGGGTAGCTTGTACAGCTGCTCGCGGAACTGATATGGATTAAGGTTTAGCTGCTTGTAGCTAAACTCTGGTGCCACAGCCCCTTTGCGCGCTAAAAACTTTTTACGCTCACTGGCAATATTAATCGGGTTAATATACTTCAGTGTGGCAACGTTGTTAGCCAACTTATATAAGCTTTTATCTAATGATAAAATCTCAGGCGATAACGTCGATGACAATAAGTCGACATTTCTCACCGATTTACGCTTACCAAAACGGCGCATAAAGAATGCAGCAGTTTCAGATATCGCCTGCTTAATCCCCGCCTTTAGCTCTTCCAAAACCAGTGGGTATAACTCACCCGTGGTTTCGTCCATAAACACTTTTTTAACTTCGACAGGTAACACCAAGGTGTTATCGAAATGCGCGTTTACGTGAGCAATTAAATAGCCGCGACCTTGAAACACTTCATCTGTGGCAGCGCGCACGGCAAGGTTTGGTAGCTCAATCTTATTAAGTTGCTTCTCAAAATGGCCTGGTGTGCCACCCCAACGTTCGATATCAATCTGGCTGGTGCCAATATTAAACGTCGGCGTATCGGCTTCTATACGCTGATGGTTATACGAGTGCGTATCGAACACGATGCAGTTTTTAAACTGCTTCTCTAGACGCGTAATCAAAGCACTCAGTACGTTATAAAACGACTGGTGCTTAGCGTGACTTTCGCTACGCTGTTTAGTGCTTAATGGCTTTTGCCAGACTTGCTTGTTCCACGCGGTTTTGAAATAGGTTGAATGCGCCTTTGGGCGGTTCAAGTCATATTCAAAACGAGAGTCATTACCTATCAAGACAATAGGGAATGACGACAGCATTTCGTCTGTGTACGGGTCTTCTTCATAAAAGCGTTCTTCTTTAGTCAGCAAGAAGGACTTGTTAAGGT
Organism: Shewanella pealeana ATCC 700345; assembly: GCF_000018285.1. NCBI lineage: Bacteria > Pseudomonadati > Pseudomonadota > Gammaproteobacteria > Alteromonadales > Shewanellaceae > Shewanella > Shewanella pealeana. Next base: position 3,948,297 of record NC_009901.1, read on the forward strand.
CATCGCGTAAGCGGTGACCATTATGAATAGCAGTACATACAACTGGAGAGTACTCATCAATCTTAACGATGAATGAGCCGCCTTCAACTTCAGCTTGAAAGCACTCGCCTTTATTAATTAACGCAATACACTCTTTTTCAGATAATGTGAGCATCGTCAATCGCCTTTCTAAACTCGCTTCTTCTCTGTGTTAATGCTTCTTTGGCATTGACTACACTTTCAACGAAATCAATGACTTTTTTCTGAAGCTTAACGTTATTAAGCTTATTGATACGCATAATGCCACCCGGGCTTTGTACGTTAACTTCAATCAGCTTTTCGTTAATCACGTCGATACCAACAAAGAATAAACCGTCACGCACCAGCTTAGGACCGATATGCTTACACAGCTCTTTTTCTTTCTTGGTTAAAACGTGCTTAACCACACTGCCACCTGCGTGAATATTAGAGCGCACTTCGCCTTGTGCAGGAATACGCTTCATTGCGCCAATAGGCTCGCCGTTTAGCATTAAAATACGTACGTCACCTTCTTCGGCGCCCTCGACGTATTCTTGTAAAATAACGTAGTTGCCGCCTTTGCCACTGTTGATGTAAAACTCAAGCAGTGAGTGGAAGCTCTTTTGTGCTGCCTTTTCAACCAGAATAACGCCTTGACCACCGTAGCCATCAAGCGGCTTCATGATCATCTTATCAGTCTTAGATTCACGTAGTACTTCTTCTAAATACTCTGGTGTTTTTGATACGTGAGTAACTGGAATAAACTTATTGCTAGGATCATCAAACGAAGCGGTGTAAAGCTTGTTGTTAGCAATACGTAGACCATCAATATCGTTCATGATGAATACGTCATCACGCACTGAATCGAGGAAGTTAAGCGCGATAGGATCAAGTGGTGGATTGGCACGCATAATAATGCTGTCAAAACCCGCTAGCGGTAAACGCAACTTCTTGAACTCAGCTCTCTTGTAGAAAGACACGATATTAGTCGGCGTAACCTGATCTTTATTAAACACCTGGCAAAAAGCACTAGCTTCTGAATCACGCATGGTTAGGTTGCTGGTCGTTGCTAACGCAACCGTATGTCCCCTTGCCACACATTCGTGAATTAAACGCAGTGTAGTGTCGGTTTCAGGCTCAACGCTTGACCATGGGTACATCAGAAATAAAATATTCAATGAAACTCTCTTAACAAAGGGAACGCTCTAAAGATCTTGGGCCGGGTGATGGCTTGGGGAGGTGTAGAGTATTCAAAATAAACAACACAATGGCTCGGGTTAGAAACAACCTTGACCAGACAATGGCATCTATCTATCAATACAAATTTGAACTAGATGAAGTGGCGTAATTTACACCATATTTTGAGATTGGAATATAAAAATTTTTATCGAAGACATTTTTAGATAAGTCACTGTCCTAAATAGAGCCGCGCAATCAGTTAAAGCGATTGAAAACAGGTAGATAAGCAGGAAAGGTGTAGGGTAATCTGTCAATTATGATTCATACTCATTACCAGATAGTCATGAAAAACGGTATCCATACTACTGTCAGTAAAGCCTAAGCCTGATACCTGTCGCTAAGTTATACTCGCGACAAATTTGACGTTTCTTTCACACAGTCAGTAATAGACTAAACTTTCGATGATTACTAACTAAGTCCTCTCCATAGGACTCTTTAGGTACTTGCCCGTGAGCCTAATTCAACACCATGCCTCTACTTCAGAAACCTTATATGAGCCATTCTCAGTTAAGCACCACATAACACTCCCCTTATTAGTATTTCTGTTGGTTGCGTCATTATTCGAATATTTTCAATTTGATCTCGACATTGCTCAATACATTTTTGACTGGCAAGGGGGGCTGACTTACTGGCCGTTAAAAACACAATGGTTTACCAGTACCATAATGCATACTGGCGGGCGAGATCTCGTCATATTACTGGGTGTACTTTTATTTACCGCTTTGGGATTGAGTTTTAAAATTCAATACCTTAACCAATATAGCCGTAACTTATTTTGCCTAGCCATGAGTGTTGTCAGCAGTATTTTAATCGTTAAATTTGCCAAAGACTTCACTCATGTCAATTGTCCTTGGGACTTGACGCGATTTGGTGGTCATGTCGCTTACACAGCCATTTTTAGCCCACTACCTGCAGGCACAGAACTTGGTCGATGCTTTCCAGGGGGGCATTCAAGTGGTGGCTATGCATGGGTGGCTCTTTATTATTTCGCGTTACAAGTTAACCCTAAATATCGCTGGGCAGGCTTAGCCTTCGGAGTCACACTGGGCTTGAGTTTTAGTATTACTCAGCAGCTAAGAGGTGCGCATTTTTTCTCTCATGGGATATGGAGTTTAGCGATATCTTGGTTTGTTGCTAGCGGTTATTACTACCTTTTGTTTGCAAGCAAAAGATCAGGAAAAAATGCTCTCGTAATGGAATCGAACAAGAAAGCGTTAAATAAGCCCAGTGCTGTTTAACGCATCACTGCCACAGTTCAAAACTCAGCCACCACAATAGTAAGTTGTGGCTTATATTCTTTGAGTTATAAGCCACTAAACTGTCTATTACATTAAGCATAAAGGTCACTCGGATTATTAACTTTCACCTGATTTCTCCCCGCTAACTTAGCTTTATACAACGCCATATCTGCACGTTTGACCCAAGCTTCAACCTCTTCATTCGCTATTGACTCTGCGATGCCAGTGCTGAGTGTGACCTTGTCGACTTCAGGGTATGCCTCCACAATGCCTTCAGCCACTTTCTGACCGATATTACGCGTGATTTTCAACGCGCTTTCAGCATTAGTATTATCAAATAAGAGTAGGAACTCATCACCACCTAAACGAAATAGTAAGTCAGTCTTCCTACAATGGCTGTTAATTAGCTTAACCACTGTTTTAATAACTTGGTCCCCCATATCGTGGCCATGTAAATCATTCACATCCTTGAAATAATCAATATCTATTGCCGCAATACAGGTGGCTTGATCCATCTTGGCTTTTTCACTCGCCGCTATTAAAGATGCGTCCAACTGATGACGATTGAGTGCGCCAGTTAATGAGTCTCGCGTTGACAGATAACTTAAATTGGCCTGCAGCTTTCTCACCGTTTCAATAACATAATGAGCAATTGATACACAGAAAAGCAGCGCAAGAGTAAATCGCAGTGTCACCGTGGGTTCTTGATGCGGAAGTGCCGCTACAGCACTCGTTAAGATAATTCCCCCATTAGCCAACATGGCCATTTTTTTAGGGACTAATAGTACGATGCTTGTGACAACAGGAAACACCCAGTATGTTGCCAGCGTACCAAAGGCATGGATGCTTAACACCATAGAGATGGCGAGCAAAAAAAGTGGTGGTCTATAACCCAATATATTGCGATTTAGTCGCAATATACCAAAGACTTCAATGACCAAACTTAACTCAAAGGCAAGTAAAGAAAAGCCGAGCAAGGTCTCTCCTATCACAAAATTCTTGATGCTCAGAGGTAGAAAAGTCATCAGTGTCACAAGCAAAATAAATATCAGTACTCTCTGACGACTATATAGGTCAAAAAGACCTTCGTCCTGAGGTTTACCCAAAAAGCTTAATCTATCCATAGTGCCCCTTTTTATTGAAAATAGAACAGGTAGTGGATGAAAGACACCTATTTAAAAAGTACTGCACTTAGCAATAAAAACAAGTAAACACGCTAACAATATATAAAAGAACTCATGCACTTCAAACATAGAGCTCTTACCTACAGAGTAGAAGCCAGAGTATAAGCTCTGGCAATAAAATGGTCTTTGCCAAGGCACTTTATTCATGAGAGGGCGTATTTATGATGACCAATAAAAAAACGCAGCCTAATCGCTGCGTTTTTTTTCACTACCAAACTATCGAAATCTTTGGCGATATCCAACCGTAAGCATCAAATAGAGTAAGCACAAGTACCCAAGAGAGCCCCCCGATGAATCTGAGGTCGACTCTTTCGGTTTTGCACTAACTGTTATACTAACAACGGCTTCACTTGTGCTTCCTGCGGTATCAGTTACCCGATAGGTAAAGCTGTCATTACCGCTAAAATCAGTTTTTGGGTTATAGATAAAGCTACCATCATCATTTAAGGCTAATTCCCCATGACTAACATTGGTAACGACTTCAAACATCAATTCATCTTCATCAACATCGAAAGCTGATAATCGACTCGCGACCTCACGATTGTATCCGATGTTTAACGACTGATGACTTGCAACAGGCGCATCATTAACCGCTAAAATGTTTATGGTAACACTCGCTTCAACGGCAGCATTAACGCCATCAGTCACACTAAAAGTAAAACTATCTGTACCATTAAAATTAGCTGTCGCTTGATAAGAATATTCACCTGACTCACTAAGCGTGACCACCCCGTTTAGCGTATCTGTAACCAACACGAATTGGAGTTCATCGCTATCAACTTCTGCAACTATTAAACTGCTACGGAGTTCAACATCCTCATTCGTAACAAATGTCTGATCTAATACTCTAGGTGCGTCGTTAATTGGAAGGATATCAATCCGAATCTCTTTTTCAGAGCTCCTTCCATGATTGTCAGCCACTCTAACAGTAAATTGATCTTCACCGAACTCATCTTTGTTAGGGGAGAAATTTACAACGCCTTCGTGGTCAACAGTAACAGTCCCCTTCGAAGCCTGCGTCAATATTTCAAAAGTTAATACGCCTGCGTGCCAAGTACTTACTGGGAGCTCCTGTATTAGCGTTTCATCTTCATTGACTGTTAAGAGAGAAGCCGTAATGACTGGTGCAATATTTATCTGATACTTCTTAAGCTGACCATCTCGCGCAGCGATTAAGGTATCGCCTAACACTTTTACATCTTTAGAGTGGCTTAATGCTGGTACTTCTTTATTGCCAATCACCTCTGGAGAGCTAGGATGTGTAACGTCGATTAACCAAAACTGCTCATCGTACTGAATAGATAAACGATTATTGACTAAATCCATATGTGTTGGATTTGATGAGCCTATTCAGGCTCCTGAAAACTCAGAGTAACTTGCAGCTAATAAGGGGGAGTCTAAGTTTGATAGATCCCAAATATTTAGGCCACCATAATAGGTTTGATACAAATATGAATCGACAATATGAAGCGAAGAGATTATCTCACTATCACCAAAAGAGCCTAAGTTTGTAATACGCGAACCATCATTATACAAGTGATATAAACCTTGCCCCGATGTACCTAAAAAGATATGTCCTTGGTGGACAGCAAGGGAGGTAAAATAATAAATCTCAGGATGATTCAAATCAGAGATAACTAGCTTGTCTATTGCAAGTGGGTTTTGTGGGTCACTATTATCATAAGCAAAGAGTTCGCCTGACGAGAGATAATATAAATTAGAATCTGACTGAACAATGGCTGTAGTGCTAATGTTATGTGAGCCAAAGGCGCTCACGACATCTAGCTTATTAACTTGTGCTGCGGTGTTAAAAACAAACCCCATATTGTTATAGAGTAAGTCATCTTGAAGTTTTACGTTAACTGAATAACCAACATCAGTCTCTTCAATTAGTTCAAGCTTACCTTTGCTAATATCAAATAGCTTTAGTTTCTCATCGGCATAAGCTAAAACATTATGATTAAAGTCGAGCGACTTACTCATGCTCGAAAAACTATATTTACTCTGTTCGACTTCTCTTGAAGCGACAAAAATATCAGTAGCACTACCGTAAAGTTGCACACTATCTGCCGCCTTGATTCTGTCAACACTTCGTCCATTTAGGTGTATATAATAACTATCAAGCTCTGTCATTAGGACCGATAAATCTCGAACGCTAACCTCTTCAGATTCTTGAAGAATAAGTAGTTGATTATTAGCAATCACCATATCACGAACATAAACTTCGCCAGGATTATCCTGCATCAACACTGAAGAGCGAGAGACATTATCTAAGTCACTAAAATCATAACGAATGACCTTATTGCCATTAGCAAGGTAAACTTGCTGACCATGGGTTTGAATTATCGAATATTGCTCGTTAACCTCTTTTTGACCTGTATTTTTTGACCTGTATATAGAACTTTAAACTTAGTTGCTTCAGCGGTCGATACCACATATAAAATATCGTCTATATTCACCACTAATGCTCCATCAATAGAAGCCAGTGCTAAACCCATCGTCGAGACGGCACCAAAGCCTTTCGTTCCTATCATTTGAGGAGAAGTAATATCGGAGATATCATACTCTGTAATGTGAGGCGTATTCATTCCCACTGTGTACAAGCGAGTTCCAACAACTTCAAAATCCAAAAAGAAATGATCCTGAAGATATTCAAAGCTAGCAACGACACTCGCAGCAGTGAGATCTGAAACATCTACAATAAACATCTCTTTTATCGACATAACAAAAAGATGCTCTCCTTGCTTCTTTACTCGAATGATTTCATCAAATGTCGGCAGTGAAATTTTAGTCACATGAGTTGGCGATGATGGTACTGAAATATCTAGAACGACCACCCCGTCACTCGCTATATATGCATAGTCACCCTCTGCGTAAATATCACCATAATGTCGATCTCCCCACACATCTTCCTGTACTAAATTGAATGTGTTTGCGAATAATGGCGCAGCCAAAAAGCAAACACTTAGCAGTAAAACTCTAAGCATCACTATAATATCCCTATATTTTATTATTTTTCCATAACGCTCAAATTGTAAACACAATGATGCGACATTGTAAAACAAAAGTTCTACGGGAGATTGATTGCCAATTGAATCACTAAACAAGCACTTGCTTATATAAATACCTTTTCAATTAAGCTTAGAGCGCTAAGAGCAATCACACATAAGTTCAGGGCTAAAACCATCAAGTTCACCGATTAATGACTATGCTTTATGCTGTTCACTTAAAACTAAATCTGGGGTAAAGCATGAAGCCAATAGTCGCAGATAATAAGCCCATAAAAGTCAGCCTCACTCAAGGAAAGGAGTACTACTTCTGCAGTTGTGGGCGATCTAAGAATCAACCCTTCTGCGATGGCTCCCACGCAGGAACCCCATTCAAACCTCAGCAATTTATTGCAGACAAAACTGAAGATTCTTATCTGTGCCAGTGCAAACACACAGCAAACTCGCCCTTCTGTGATGGATCTCATAAGCAATTCACTCAGAGCGACATTGGAAAACAGGGAAAAGAAAAAGAGACAACGACAACAAGCCAATCGGTTCCCATTGCTCACAATACGGCTGAAGAGCCAACGCTTGAATATATTCACATGCTAGCCCGAGAAGGCTTATCGAAAGTGGGCCATCACGGCCCCATGACATCCATGGGCGTGCCACGCAATCAGTTGCCGCATTGGGACGACTTGCAGCTCATGGTGGCGCAGATGGCCACTAAACCCTTAATGGAAGATGTTGAGGTGACAACCGAGCTCATCATAGGGCCGCAGGCAAGAAAGCCTCTCAAGCTCGATATCCCATTATTCGTCTCCGATATGAGCTTTGGTTCATTATCTGAGGAGGCAAAGATTGCCCTCGCTCGCGGCGCCGAATTAGCGGGAACAGGGATCTGCTCTGGTGAGGGCGGCATATTGAGCGATGAACAAGCCGAGAATTCACGTTATTTTTATGAGTTAGCCAGCGCTAAGTTTGGCTATAAAGAAGCCTTGCTCTGCAAAGTACAAAGCTTTCACTTTAAGGGCGGGCAAGGGGCAAAAACAGGCACAGGTGGTCATCTGCCAGCTAGCAAAAATGTCGGCAAAATATCTGAAGTTCGCGGTTTGCCTGAGGGCGTCGACGCCATATCTCCACCAACCTTTACCGAGTTAAAAAGCAGTGCTGACTTTAAACGTTTTGCCGACAGGGTTAGAGAGGTTTCAGGCGGGATCCCAATCGGCTTTAAGCTCAGTGCCAATCATATCGAGCGCGATATCCAATTCGCCCTAGACGCCAGTGCCGACTACATCATACTCGATGGTAGAGGTGGCGGAACGGGAGCCGCACCGGAAATTTTTCGCGATCATATCAGCGTACCAACGATTCCAGCCCTTGCTAGAGCCAGAAGGTACCTTGACCAAAAAGGTGAGAGTGGTCGAGTGACCTTAATCGCCACTGGTGGTATACGCACTCCCATCGACTTTGTAAAAGCCATGGCCTTAGGCGCCGATGGCGTCGCGGTATCTAATAGCGCCATGCAGGCTATTGGCTGCGTGGCGGCAAGAATGTGCAATACCAACAACTGCCCAGCAGGGATTGCCACTCAAAAGTCAGATCTTCGTCAAAGGCTCAATATTGATAAATCAGCCAAACAGTTACACAACTTTTTTGAAGCCTCTGTCGAGCTTATGCAGGTAATGGCCCGTGCCTGTGGTCATGACTCTCTCAGCCAGTTTAATAAAGATGACTTAGCCACCTGGCATATTGAGATGGCTCGCTTAACTGGGGTTAAATATTCCGGATTTTGTGAACCTTAATAACTGTCATTGGCCCATATTCCCTTGTAGGCTTCTCAATGAAAACCTGACTCTGCTGGGTTTTTTCATTACGGCTACCCATGGCAAAGATGCTTGAAATAAACGGAATGTAAAGAATCCACCTTCTGAAGAAGGTGGTTTAGGGCTAAAAATTAAAGCAGAGACTTACTGCTCGACGCCTTGCATAAAAGCTTTGTCGGCCAGTGCCAACATGGCAAGATCTTCTTTGGTATCACCATAGGCGTAGATTTGGCTAAAAGCACTTAAGTCAAACTGCTGCGATACCTTGTAGGCCTTAGCGCTGCAGCTGCAATCTCCTGCGCTGTAATAACCGCTATAACGCTTGCCCTGACTCGCCATTTCGCTACAGATAAGCTGGATATTCATCATCTGACACCAAGGCCGAAGGTAGAGATCGAGCGAAGCTGAGACCAAGACAATGGTGGCACCATCATCTTGATGTTGTTTGAGTGTTTGCATTGCATCTAGTCGAATATGCTTAGAAATAACCTGGTCAGCATAAGCACGCCCAATGACATCGACAGCAAGCTTATTGCGGCCAGCAAAGGCAAAAAAACTCACCAAGGGCCTAAGCTTTCGCGCGGGGATCAAGCCTAAGCGGTACAACAGATAAAGGGGAGACATAAACATCACGCCAAGCACTAATCGTACCGGCGTGGCTGAGTAGATAATAAATTTGGTGAACATATCTTGATGGGTCAAGGTACCATCAAAATCAAACAAAACCAGCTTCAAGTCTTTCTCCCTAGCGGCAAGAACAATAGCGAGTATTCTACAGCTTTTAAGCGATTTCCTCTTCGATAATATCCACCAGCTTTAGCTGTTCATCATGACCAAAAGAGCTTTTCTCGGCATTCGATACCAAGAATACGTTTTCGGTGCATTCTCCTAAGGTACTTATTTTTGCCGAGTGGATACTCAGATTCTGCTCAGATAATAAATTACAGATCTGCTCTAGGTACATAGGGTCATCTAAAGTATTAACCTTAAGCAAGGCTCTGTTTTTCTTGGTGGTGTGCAGCACAGTAACCACTGGAGGACTATCAAAGTTCTTTAAGGCTCTAGGGGTAACTAGCTTCCTAGGTCTGTCTTTTTGATCAATCGCGCGATAGATGCGCTTAACGATTTGCTCTATTCTTGGTTCATCATCAATTGGCTCATCTTTATGATCCAGTACCTTGATGATCTCCAACACTTGACCATCTTTAGTTTGCATCATCTGGGCATCTTTGACCTTGAGCTTAGAGCTAGCTAAAGTCTTAAACAGGTCGACAAACAACTTAGGCCTGTCCTCGGTATAAACATAAATACTGGTAAAGCCATTATCACCATTCTTACCGACTAAGACTCGGGTCGTACCCGCAACCCCCTCGAGGAGGCCTTGGCTGATCTCAACGATATCTTCTACAGAGTTACCACTGAAGAAATTATTCGGCAAGCTATGCCAGAACTGGCTTAGACGCTCCTCATCGATCCCCGCCTTTACAAGCTCTGCCCTGGCATCCGTCTGATTCTCGCGAATGACGGTACGCACCTCGAAGATATTTTCTATTCCCTGTTTTAACGCGTCACGAAGCGCCATATACAAGAGAGTTAGCTGGCTCTCCTGCCAATCGTTCCAATAGCTTTCGTTAGTCGCCATCATATCGGCGATGGTGAAAAGAAATAGGGCGTTAAGTTTATCTTGCGATCCTATGGTTTTAGCCAAGTGCTTAATCACGTCCGGCTCGCTGATATCCTGAGTTTGAATTGCGCTAATCAGTAAATCTTGATTGGCCACTAGCCAATAGATAAGCGCCGTGGTTGAAGCCTTTAACAGGTGTTCTTCGGCAAGTTCCTTAGCCTGAATAGCACTCAACTCACTGTTCTCTATCGCCTGTTTACCAGAGAGGTGATGACAAAGCGTTGCAAACACCAGTGCAAACCGATTACCGATATTTTGATAAACCGAATAGGTGAGGCTGTTTTTCTTATTGAGTGCAAAGCTGTCGATATACTGAATCGTTTTAAAGGTGTGCTCATCCACAGTAAAGGCATTGTGCATATCAAACTGCATCTGACCTTCAATTGCATGCCACTGTGAGCAGTATGCCGCTAATACACCGTAGCGATGCATCAGACCAAGGCATTTACGTAGGCCCTTAGGATGGGACAAGATAGCTAAGAACTCTTCACGGCACCCCTGATAATCTTGTAACTCGCCGAGCAGCCCACGGCGGGTCTGTCTGAGTAATCTCAGTGTTTGCGGCGCAATGCCATCGATATTATCGTTCTCGGCAATCAGCTTGAACATACGTATGACCTGACGCTTATCAATGAAAGCTTGGGTAAATTTCACCTCAATGAGCCCGTTACATACGCTGAAATACTTATCGATGGATTGCAGGTTACCGCGCTCGGTTTCGTTTAGGGTATCGAGCTTAAAAGAGTCACAGATGATCTGATTTAACTCACGTACGCGAGTCATGGCCCTAAAGAGCTGGCGCATCATACGCTCAATCGCCAGCTGGCTATTATCACCTTGGCCAAATTGCATAAACTCGGCCACACCAGCTTGGTGCTCAAACAGCAATACATCCTGCGCCGATTGCGTTACACAGTGCAATGCCCATCTAACGCGACAGATAAAGTCATAGGCTTCTAATAGCTCATAGACTTCATCTTGCTGTAAAAATCCTATGGTTTTAAGGGCATTGGCATTGGCCAGTGAGAAATGCTTTTGTGCGATCCACATAATGGTGTGTACATCGCGTAGGCCACCAGGATTGTTCTTGAGATTAGGCTCTAAATACAGTGCAGTGTTCAGCGCCTTATTGTGTCTGACTTGCTGCTCGGCCATTTTGGCATCGTAAAAAGACAGGCTGGTCCACAGCTCATTTTGATAAAGCTGCTCTTTAATGGTCAGCGCATGTTTTTTTGAGCCAACTAAACAGCGGATATCGAGCAGGTTGGTGGCAATGGTGATATCGGATCTTGCTGACGCTATCGATTCAGAGAGGGTTCTAACTGTTTGACCTATATCTAAGCCAAAGTCCCAGAGGTGGGTAAGGAAAAGCGATAATTGTTCTTGCTGCTGCGGGGATAACTCTTGCTCTATGATGATGGCTAAATCGACATCGGATCTAGGATGCAGCGCCCTTCGACCATATCCTCCCACCGCATTAAGCGACATCGAGGTATTATGCAGGTTGTACATCTTCCATAATGAAACCAACATTTCGTCTATATGCTTAGCGCGCCTCTTTAATAGAGTCTGCACCGGCAGAGTTAAAAACTGCTCGTTAAGCTTTTCGTCGAAGGTTTTTATATGAAACTTCAACTCCGAGAGAGAATTCAGTTCCAATATACTAGACATAATAAGGCTTTTTCCTATTCGCTATATAACCACTTGCTTATACCTTAATACATATAAGGTAGATGACAACATTCAACGTTCTAATTAGCCCGCAGAAAACATGATTTGACTGGATTAATTGCACCACAACCATAACAATTGCAAGACTTTTTTTCAACAAGACTCAGCCTTAGCTAGCTTCCGACTGGTAAACTTAGGCTAGATATATCAAAAAAATAGCATTGGAGTGCTCAATGACTCAATGGGGAAAACCAGACCAACAAGCTTGTATCAACTTTATATATGCGCCTTAAATAATAACAAGTTAACCATATTTACCCGTTTAAGCGAATAGAGTAGTCTGTGACTTAAAACAGACTACTCTAAAGCCATAGCCAGCAATAACATGGCTATGACAAACTAAAGGCGACTCAATGAAGCAGAAAATCGTATTAGTGAAGAGCTATTTCGCCAAGATTGAAACCGATAAGCGCGAAGAGATGTGGGCCGCTAAGCCAAAGACATCGGAATTTGAATATTCCACCTGTAAAATAGATAGCGAGCGGCTCAATACCGATCTACAGCTGGCAATAGAAAGCCTCAACAATACTGGTTATAAGGTGGTGCAGATAACGCCTGTGCTCTCTGGAGATTTTGCCTTTGAAGATCACTTCAGCGACCCGCATCTGCTAGGCAATGGTGTCACCACTTCTGGCGGCTATGGCTATGGTTTTTCTTACACCGACAGCTTGATTATCTTGGCTGAACTTGTGACTCCCCCCTCAAGCAATCCAGTGACTGCAATCCCAGATGAAGAAGACAGCAGCATAGCTCCCGACGCAGTCTAATTAATGCTTATCTATCCCTGCTTAGAACTACACATTCTGAAATAACACTTCGACAGTAAAGGTTAGGATGAACTGATTGATCCGCATCGAAAACTCATCCTCCTTACTCCAATTATATTCAGGGGTAATGGCGAAGAATAACCAGTCTCTGGCGTAGTTTTGCCTGTAGGTCAGGCTAATGCTGGCATCTTTAACGAAGTGATAAGGCTCATCGACACCGTAAATACTGGCCTGATAACTCATTGCCTGTTTATTATTGATGTACTGATAAACCTTAAAACTAGAACCAAACTCCCAACCGTTATCTCGATTCTCATATTGCGCGACGGCACTCCAGCGGGCAACGAAAGTCTCGTTAAACGCATGCTCAATATCAAACTCGGTTGATTCACCGGTGACCTTCTTCTCTTGGTAAAGCTTCTGAGTTAAGCGGGTAACGGTATTGTCTGAAATCGGATAGGTGTAGCGCCATCTAGCTTCGATTTTTGGCTTAAAGTTGGCCTTGATGTTAAAACTAACCCGGTCTTTCGCATACCAGTCATACCTGAGACCAATATCCGTTTCATTATTACCATCAGGCGAACGAATAAAGCCGAATGGATCGTCTTCCCCAGTCGTATCAAAGATAAGTTTTAACCGTTTTGTCACCCCGGGAAGATTCAATCTGGCATTGAGGTTTGCCCGATATTTAAAGCCCTCCTTCTCATAGTGCGAAAAGTCGTTATACCAACGAACTATGGTGCCAGCCCTCGCATCCTCTTCGATCCTGTCATCAACAAAAAAGTTATCAAACCAGATCGCAGGTTGGCAAAACTTAGTATTGAGGTAATCGAAGGCTTTATCTATCGCCTCTTCCATCTGTGACTCGCTATAACATGGGTCATCTTCAGGGGCGAGGCTGGCTTTAACTTCTTCATGCTTAACTTCTACAGACTTTGCCTCCGTTGGTTTAAGCTCCGCAGGCCTCACTTTTGTAGAGCTAGGCACAGGTATCCCCCCCCCATAAGCAGGGGCAAAATGAAAGGCTAAAACAATAAATAACAGCCACTTAAACGACAAGCTAGACACTCTGAATATGACATTAATGTTTCGAGATAGTATCATCCATCACAGAGGTTTTACATCTTGAGGCTCACTCATCTTGCTTCCCATTGCCAAGAGCGCTCGGTAACCAAACAAATTTAGGCAGCCGACTAAGATCCAGGCAATTACCTTGCTCTGCTATCGCACTTTGTCTAGGAGCTAAGCTGCTATTTGCATTAAGTTGAGCTAGTAACACCTTTTGCGCCTCTACCTCTCCGTGTACTAATACGATGGGAGGAGAATCATTAAAGTGTCGATACCAGCACAATAACTCCGCCTGATCCGCATGAGCCGAGAGTCCTCCGACCGTATGTAACCTTGCCGCCACATTAATGCTTTGCCCACTGATAGTCAGACTCTCTGCGCCATCCACCAAGAGTCGCCCAGGAGTACCATGCGCTTGATAGCCACAAATAATCACGTCAGAGAAGCTATTAGCTAAGTTGTGCTCTAAGTGACAACGGATTCGACCACCGTTACACATGCCGCTACCTGCGATAATAATTAGTCCTTGGTGGATATGGTTGAGCTCCATCGACTCCTCAGTGGTGTCGATAAAGTCCACATTGGACAGTAGAGGGTGCTTGCCGGGAGACATATGGGTGAAGCGTTTAAAATCCTCATCCATAAGGCCATAATTATCGACATAGATCTGTGTCGCTTTGATTGCCATAGGGCTATCGAGGCAGATCCGCCAGCGAGAGAGATCCCACTCCTTAGCGTAGAGATGAAACAGGTAGAGCAGCTCCTGCGCTCGGCCAACCGAAAATGCTGGCAACAGAATATTGCCACGACTCTGTTCAATGGTGCGGGCAAATATCGCTCTCAACTCCTCAAGGGTATCATCCCAACTGCGATGCAGCCTGTCACCATAAGTACTTTCCATCAACACCAGATCTGCGCTATCGATGAATGTTGGATCATCAAGAATCGGCATCCCCTCGCGGCCTAGATCGCCACTAAATACCAGTTTCTTAGTTTCTGAACCTTCTCCTAACCAAAGCTCAACCACAGCAGAGCCCAAAATATGCCCCGCATCCGACAGACATACTTTAAGATGAGGGGCCACCTCTTTATTCTCGCCATAATCTAGTGCCACAAACTGTAGCATCACTCGCTCAACATCAGCTTCATCAAATAAGGGGTCAAGCAAAGGCAGATCATTCTTTGCCCTTTTCTTGTTGAGTCTTTCAGTATCTCTTGCCTGCAACATGGCGGCATCTTTTAGCATGACGCCACACAGCTCTACCGTGGCCTTGTGGCTATAGATAGGGCCTGTAAACCCAGATTTAACTAACAGAGGGAGCCGACCTGAGTGATCGATATGAGCATGACTTAAAACTACTGCGTGGATCTGTGATGGAGTGAAGGCAAAAGGCTCGTGATTACGCAACACATCGGCCTTACTCCCTTGGATCAAGCCGCAATCGAGCAGCACTTGTCGTCCATCAATCGTGAGTAAGTGACAAGAGCCTGTCACTTCCTGAGTCGCACCTAAAAAAGACAGAGTCATCTGCATGGCATTCTTCCTCAAAGGCACCTTTATTCCCTTTAGGCGAGTTCAACACAGGGGGCATTTGTGGTGCTTATGCTTAAAAGATAAACCCTCAATGGCTTTTCGACTAGCAATTAGGCTAAAAATATCTCGGAAATGACTCTCAAACTTTTTCCATAAAAAAAGCAGGAATAACTTAAGTATCCTGCTTATAAATGGGAGCTTTTAGCTGAGCCCATGTGTGGGCTCAATACAACTAAGTTAGACTTACGTCCAGTTTCATTTAGTACTTGGCTTGCATTGTTAGCCATAATTTATCGGTATCATTTGAGAAACCGTATCCCGCATCCGCACCACTGAAACTGGCATATTTAATCCCTACGCTATAGTACTTAGCAAATGGATAAGTCGCAGCAACGCCCCACTCTTTACCCATATCGATGTCACCATAATCAGATTCAAACATATGGTATTTAGCCAACAGTTTTAGCCCTGCAAGCTTAGCGGTAACAATGAAGTGAGTATCGACTAGGCCATTTTCCCAGTTACCTTTACCACCAAACAAGAACTTATCTGTCCAACCGTTAAAGGCGTGCAATGTCGCAAGAGGCGTGATAAATCCAGCCTTGCCGTCATCCGAGCCCAGTACTTCGTAACCAACTTTGGCGCCAAAAGCATCGAAGTTAACGCCTGCACCTAGCTTGTAGTAAGACGCGCTGTAACTTACAGGGTTATCGCTACCTTCTGACTGCTGTGCATATTCTGCTTCGTAGCTAAGCTTTAATGAATCAAGCTTGATATCACCCGTTGCGCGGATACCATAGGTATCGGTAGAAAAAGAGGGTACATCAATATTATCAATTAAATAGCCATAACCAGAGATCTTAGCGAAATCCAATGCCTTGTAGTTGATATTGACTAAGTTAGTTTCGTTTTCATGTTCTTCTTTGCCTGAACCTTCAGGGAAAATACGGTTCACATTAGCCACATAAGCGTAGTATGCCGTCAAGCCTTCGATTGCAGTGTTCTTCACCGAAACCGCGTCATATGTCTGCTCATTTTGGCGGAAACCCACCCCCCCCACAAAACGCTGGTTATCGAGTAAAATACGTTGACGACCAAGCTTTGCTAGCGTTTCAGCAGGGCCTTTATAACCAATGTAACCTTGGTTAATTTGGGTATATTTATAATCTGCAATCAATGGCTCATTATCTGTAGACCGAACATCGTCAATTTCGGCAACAGCAAATAAGTTATACAGATCGCCAGTTTGATAGTTCAGGCGGGTACGCAAGGTGGTTTGATTTTGCTGATCAACATTCGCCACATCCACATCTTCATAACGAAGACGGAACTGTACTTTTACAGCGGAGTCATCGATAAAGGCTTTCTTTAGTGGGTCAACGGTTTCTGCGGTTACGGCAGTTGAAGCTAAGCTTGCGAGTACAGCTAGGGTAAGGGCATGGACTTTCATTTATTGTAATCCTTTCGTTTCATCATTCTCACATGCAGTTATATTAATGAAACAGATTTAACTTTTTGATCTAAAACAATGTTACACCTTGATTACAATTTAGATTTAATATCTGTGACAAAGATCATCATCGAATACTAATTTAGGGATACCTACAAGTAGGTATTTATTTTGATTTCCTAATTTTTTAACAGCTTAAATAACTTGTAGCGGTGACTTTTTTAGCGGAGTCATCACTGGCTATTCGAATCAACTAGAAATGCGTTATTAAACCAAATGCCATCGCAAAGTAATGCTAAAAGATAAAAATCAGACCTATACCTAATCCAATTGGTATTATTCAAAAGCTAAAAGTAACCAGACAACAATGGTCTAAATAAGCTTAATTATTAAGTAAGTATTAAACCTCTACTAGCAACCTTGAAATTAATCCAACGATTAGCTTTACTTACCTAAGTAACAAAACTGTTCATTCACTATTTAGGGGTTGATATGTTAGGCGAAGACCACTCACTTGTTCATGAGTTTCCTGAGTACCAAAATATTATTGTTAAGCTTTGCCAAAGCGACGATGCTTTTGCAAAAGATACCAAACACTATAATGCACTGGATAAAGAGATCCGAGATCTTGAGTTAAGAGGCGCGCCCATTGATGACGATGCTATGCATCAACTGAAACATGATCGAGCGGAGTTAAAAGACTCACTATTTTATCGCCTTAGCAAAAGTAGTAGCCAATAAATATTTTCAATACATTTATCGCCAAAAAAGCAGAAAGGGAGCCGAAGCTCCCTTTTTTAATATATCAACGTCATTACTGAGGCATGCTACCCTGAATGATTGTCGCGCTATTATGGCTTCCCGTAGAAGTCACAACAGCAGTGTTACTTGCATTGTATTGCATAATTGAAACATGGTTACCTGCGCCACCATAAACAAATACGTCTGTAGTGTGATTGTCACCTGTTTGAGCTACAGTAATATCATTTTCAGCGCCCCACCAAGACTCAACTGATGCTTCGTTAAACTCACCAGTTTGTGAAATATCAACAACCGACTGGTCATGCGATGCATCAGCATAAACACGGTTACTGGTACCATCTTGTGAAACCATAAGGATATTATCCGCTCCCCAAGTACCTGCACCAACGGTGTCACCGTAATAACTAGGTGTATTCCCCCCCCCCGTAATGACGTTATCAGAACCTTGCTGGTCAATGATGATTTGGCTACCGCTACCATAACGCGTGCCAGCACCAGCATAGTTACCCTCACCATTTTGATTAATACTAATGCTGTTGCCATAACTGTCATCTGCTTGCTCAACAACTGCAGTATTGTTTTCGCCTACTTGAACAATAACGGCTGCATCACCGTTACCCGCTTGGCTTACAATTGCTTCATTACCGTTACCCGCAGTGCTACCACTTTGAGTCAGTGTTAGTTGGTTGTTTGAACCACCCTGTGTCACGTTGGCAACGTTTGACTCATCAAATTGAGTAATGGTTGCCGTTTGAGCTGTACCAGTCTGATTAACTGTGGCGCTGTTACCTTGGTCTTGCTGGCTTAACGAAACAACACTTAAGTCACTTGCTTGAGTGATATTAGCAACTTGGCCTGCACCTGACTGATTAACTGATGCTTGGTTTTGATTACCAATTTGCTCAACCATAGCAGACTGTGAAGTGCCCGCATCCGCAGTTTGATTTACATAGATGTTGTTAAGGTTACCTGTTTGGCTAGCGCTTAACGTATTACCTAAATGCTCTGAACCCGCTTGATTAGCAAAAAGGCCGTTACCATTGCCTGTTTGTGTTGCGGTAACTGAGTCATTAGCTTGCTGGTTAATATAGCCTTGGTTGTTATTACCAACTTGCTCAAGGTTTGCTACAGCAAGTTCACCAGTTTGAGAAACACTGGCAATGTTTGCATCGCCTAACTGACTAACATTCGCTGTGGTTTGCATCGCTGTTTGGCTAATATAACCATTATTGCCTGCACCATTTTGGTTAAGGGTCGCCACTGTCGAGTCTGATTTATCATAATGATCATCTGCATTAGTGAACTGGTCGATAACACCAATGTTCGCACTGCCTGTTTGGTTTAGCTCTGCAGTTGCATAATCAGCATCACCTTGCTGAATCGTTGCATTATTACCGCCACCTACATTTTGGGTGATGGTTGCACTTGCGTGATCTGTTGCCATGTTATTGATAAATGCCGTATCACCAGAACCGTTTTGAGTAATGCTTGATAGTGAGCCATCTGCACTATCTTGGAAAATACTCGCATCGTTAGTATCACCATTTTGGGTGATTATCGCAGTCGCTTGCTCTTGTGTGCCGCGTTGCAGCCTGATGCTTGCGTAGTTACCATCACCAGTAGTGTCAACTGTAGCCGTCGAAGTACTAATCTCATCGTGCTGCTGGATATTGGCTTGGTTACCATTACCTAACTGATCAATATCAGCAGTCGCGAAAGAGGTTTCAGTTTGTGAGATAGACGCTTCGTTCGTGCTACCGTTTTGATCGACTGTTGCAGTATTGTTTGAGCTTTCGATAGATTGAGATACGTATGCTTGGTTGGTATCACCAGCTTGATTTACTGTTGCAGTATTATTAGTGCTTTCTGCTGCGTAAGCGCTAGTCGATGCAAATATCGCTGATGAGACCAGCAGTGCAATTTTAGTGTGTTTCATATCCCTATACCCTTTCCCTTGGTTATCATGATGAGGTAACAGATAAGCCTGTTTACCACGACTTGGAGCTATTGTTCTTAGTTAGCAGTCAGCTCCAATGACACAATATTTGAACAGCTCATGCGCAATAACATGTGCAATAAATAGTTATATTGATAAACACTTAAAGCATGCCGCCAAATTATTGGCACTGATTATGCGCAGTGCAAGCAATCTCTGAATCCCCCCAAAGTATTAAGCCAATCTAGCCTAAAGTCGTATAATCCCAGCTAATATAGACTTAACTACTACCCACGCCCTTCTCTCGCCCCCTTTCAAAAGTGTGCAAACAAGTAAAATTCCAACTTAATGAAACCGCGTATGATCAAACAGAAACTCATCATGTCCCCCTAAAAACTCAAGCTCCAAAATACTTGTGCAACAAAAAACGAGAGTCACAAAAAACAAACAAACACAACCAAAAGCACACAATCATTTCATCGTGGTAACTTTACTGGTATCTTTGCTGCGCATATTTAGAAAGGACACTCCAATGCTACAAAAATCAAAACTTAGCCAATTTTTCAAATCGGCTTCAGTGGTAAAGCTACTACCGCTTGCACTCATAATCATCGCCATCTTTAACTCCTACTTCATCGTTATTGAAGGTCATGTCGGCGTAGTGAAACGCTTTGGCGAAGCCAAGGATCAACAAAATCCTGGTTTACACTTTAAGATCCCCTTTATTGAAACCGTCGAGATGATTGAAGTGCGTACCCGTAAGAATGCCGAGAAAATGGCCTCTAGTACTAAAGAACAGATGCCAGTAACAATTGAGGTTTCGGTTAACTGGACAGTTAATAAAGAAGCCGCGTTAGAGTTATTTAAACGTTACGGCGGCCTTACTCAATTTGAACAACGCATTCTGGACCCGCGTTTTCGCTCGGCAACCAAAGACACTATCCCTCAATTTGAAGCAGAGCAGCTTATACAAGACCGAGCCAGTGCAATTCAGGGCATCGAGCGTCGCTTAGCCGAAGAAATGGAAGGCTTCCCTGTTGTGGTCGATAACATTCAAATTGAAAACATTATTCTGCCGCAAAAATACATTAACTCGATTGAAATCAAGCAGACAGAAAAGAACCTTGCTGCCGCTGAGGAGCATAAGCTTGAGCGTCAACGCCTTGAAGCATTAAGAGCAGTAAACACCGCCGATGCACGAGCGAAAGGCATTCTTAAAGTGGCTGAGGCCGAAGCGCAATCCATACTGCTAAAAGGTAAAGCTGAGGCACAGGCAATTGAAGCCAAAGCTAAGGCACTTAAGAACAATCCATTGATTGTTAAACTTACTGAAGCACAAGCATGGGACGGCAGATTACCTATGACTATGATGGGCGAAGGCGCGATGCCCATTATGGATCTTCGCGACGCAAGCAAGTAACAACACAATATTCATCAACGTAAAACAATAAATGGAACCTAAGGGTTCCATTTATTGTATGAGCCCTGCAGATTTACTCGATCGACTTCAAGCAATTCAAATACTTCCCCCTATCAATAACAGCTTCATGCTAATTTGCCCGCCTTAAGTTGATATACCACTAATGGGTTATATAAGGCTTACCCGCAATCATTAGGCCAGCTCTAAAGAAGCGTCAATTTACAGCAAGCGTAAAAGGAAAAGTATTAAATGAAATCATCGAAATTAACCATCGCCTTACTTGGCTCAAGCCTGTTAGCCTTAAGCGGCTGCGCGCTCATTCAAGCCCCTAAGCTTGTGAGTGAGGTTCAATTTAACGACCCGCTATTTGCAAGATGCGTTGAACAAACTGGCATAAAAGAACTGGCACAAATCTCTGAGCTTAGCTGTAACAGCAAAGCTATAACCAATGTAGACGAAATCCGCTATATGCCTGAACTCACGGCACTAGTGCTGTTAGACAATCAAATAAAGTCTATTGATGTCAGCAGTCTAGAGGGACTTGATCGCCTCATCATAGGTGATAACCAGCTTACTCATATTGATCTATCTAATAACCCACAGCTTATCGCGCTCAATATTTCAGGCAATCAAATGACTGAAGTTGATGTTAGCGCAACCCCCAAGCTTAAGAGCCTTTATGCCTATAAGTTACCTTTGACTCATATCGATGTTTCTCATCAGCCAAAACTTAGGGATCTTGGCTTAAGCCGCCACCAACTTACCGAAATTGATCTATCAAATAACTCAGAATTACAGACATTGAACCTTTCAGTCGGCACCCTCAAAAAAATTGACCTGTCGCATAACCCTAAGCTGAATCACCTCTACTTACCAAGTAACCAGCTTACTGAGCTTAACCTCGAGCATCATCCAGATCTAAGGGTGGTTTCGGTTAGAAATAATCAACTCAAACAGCTAGATCTAAGCCACAATCCACTGCTATTCAAAGTTAAAGCCGATTACAACCAGATTGATGAGCTCATGCTTAACCCTAGCGCACCGATGCAAGAGATTGAGCTTAATAGCAATCGTATTACAAGCTTAGATGTATCCTCTTTTAATAAGCTCAAAAAGCTGATTGCCTTTAATAACCCACTGCAACAGCTAATCGTCGATGAGGAGCACTTGCCGCAATTGATCTCAATTGAAGGCACGCCAGTGGATTTAGCCAACAAGGCTCAACATGAAAAACAAGCACTCTCCAATTTAGTCTCACCGAGAGTCAGCATTATTGAAGCCGGTACTATTAGCCAAAAAGGCAATCAATATGATGTAACAGCCAGTCAATTAGTCATGCCAACCTTAGGGCAATACCTAGGTTACCGATATGCCGTAACCCTACCTAAAAATGCTAAAGGTCAAATTGATCCGATACTTGCTAATCAAAATCAATTCCCAATTACCGTGCGCATGACCCACCCCGAGATCATCGATCCTAAGAGCGGTAAAGGTTTTACCAGCTCTAGTTGGACCGACACCATGTTTAAGCACGATCGAAATCTCGCCATGTGGTATTTCGGTGAGCCCCATGAACTCGTCACTGGACGTTGGACGTTAGAGATCCTTTATCGCGACTCAGTGGTGGCCAAAAAGTCTTTCATGCTGGTCAATATGGATGAAAAAACTGCGTTAAAAGGGCAGAAGAATAAGGTCGCAGAGCAAGGGTTGACACTGGAAAAGTTAATCACTCAAGGGGAATATTACCTTTGCGAACAAGATAAATATCAACAGTGTTTAGGTTTTAATGATGCCAAAAGCTGCGCAATTAACATGCAGCCTTTTAAGTCACAATGCTTAAAAGATGCTCTTGTCATGATTAAACAGCACTCAGCAATACCTATGAATGACCAACTCAAAGAGTTTTTTAGTCACTTCATGGCTTGTATGGGCAGTCACTACATTCAAACCACTGAGCTTAATCCTAAGCAAGTGGGTCAGTGTTTAAGTCAATAAAGCTTCGCGTTTTCTACGACTCTCACTTTCCAAAGCCCGCCTATTGCGGGCTTTGTATTATGTCTAATTGTTAACCCTATCACGCACCTTTACACTTCTTTAATTGCAGTCGCAAGTGAGATTAATTATCATTCTCGCAACTTTATGGTTCTTAACCAAATGTTAAGAACTATATAAAGATCAAATAACTTAAAACAATATCCTTAAGGTTTCCCCTTATTGTCGAAGGCCTCTTTGCCTTGACTGATTTGAGAGTGTAAATATGAATGCTGTATCAGCTTTAAAGTGGTTTCATAATTGGGTTGGCTTTTTTATTAGTATTACCATGCTAATCGTACTCACCACAGGTGTGTATTTGGGCAGCGTTGACATGTTTAAACGACTCGATGATAAAGGTCAGCAATACACGCCTCTATCTATCGAACAAAAAGCCCGTGTGGTTGCAAGCTTATTCCAGCGCTATCCAGAAATGAGCACCGTCCGTTTCCCAACCGAACACACTCCTTACATTCAAGCGGCCACTCGCGGTAAAACTATCGCCCTAGATAATGAGCTCAACGAATTATCAGTTAGTTCGTTTGGTGACATTCCCGGTTATCGCACTGTATTTTGGCTACACCGCAATTTCTTACTGGAAGATTTTGGTGGTAAATACATTAATGCATGGGCATCTCTACTAGGTGGTGCAGTAACTCTTGTAGGCATCTACCTGTGGTGGCGCGTACGCAAAGGCTTTCGCTTAAAGAAATCTATCCCTAGCGATACTCGTTCAAGTAGTTTGCTAAAGAGTCATATACAGCTAGGTTTGTTTATATCGATTCCACTGTTTATCTTATGTATTAGTGGCTTTTTAATTACCTACAAGAGCTTATGGACTGGCGCTCTTAAGCAGCCGCAAACCGAGATAAGCTACCCCGTCAGCCAGGCAAGTAATTGGCAAAGTCAGCTGCAAACAGCACAAAAGCTATGGCCTGAGTCTAACCTCGTTGCCATTAGTAAGCCACGAGTGAAGAAAGGTGAAGTGTTAACAGAGCTCAACTACAGCATTCGTTTCGATAGCCATAATGATGTTTGGTTACGAGAAGCAGACCGTATGACAATGAGCTTTGAGCAAGGACTTATCAAAGATGCGCTAAAGCATAGTGATAGGACGCTTTCAGGAAAAGTGGCTAGCTTTGTAAGACCACTGCATGATGCGTTAAATATGCCATTAAGCTATGTCGTTTTGATAACGTCAGTCTCAATCGTTGGCTGTATGATCTTGTTATTTAGCGCGGTCACCTTCTATCGCCGTATATTTGCCAAGAAAACTAAGCGCGTTAATCAACCCGCTACCGCCTAATCTTCACTAAAAATAGCAGCCATTAGGCTGCTATTTTTTTAATCTAATGCCCCTTTCCTGCAACGTCCCGACCAGCTTTTCTCAAGCTTAAAACTTACTAACAATTCAAATGTTGACATTTTATGCCAATTCTAGAAGATAGCTTAGTTAACAATAATAAAAAGTTTGCTCATAAATCATAATAAGATCCGTTAAAAAACGATAAAAACTTTTGACAAGGAAGAAAGCATAAAAATGAAAAAGTCACTAATTGCTATAGCCCTAGCAACTACCTTTTTAGGTGGCTGCGGCGCATCAGATGTAAATACTCAAGCTAAAGAAACCAAAACAGAAGTCACTAAAACCGCCAATACCAAAGCCGAACTCGGAAGCTTTGGTGTCGACTTAAGCGCTCGTAATGAAGCGGTTAAGCCAGGTGATGACTTCTTTATGTATGCCAGCGGCACTTGGTACGACAACTACGTGATGCCTGCCGACAAAACCCGCTTCGGTGCATTTACTGGGCTTGCTGAGCGTAGCGAGAAGCAAGTTAAAGAGATCATCGATGATATCGCCAGTCGCAGCGACCTTAACGCTGAAGAGCAGCTCATCGCCGATTTTTATCAGTCATACATGGACACAGATACCATTAATAAACTGGGTATTACTCCAATTCAAAGTACGCTAGATCAAATCAGCGCAATCGAATCGACTGACGACTTAACTAAAGTCTTTGGCGCAGCTTGGCTAACGGGGGCTACCTCTCCTATTGCCGGTGGCATGTGGTTTAACCGCCTAGATCCAAATCAGTATGAGATGTCGATTGGTGCTAGCGGCTTAGGCTTACCAGACCGTTCTTACTACCTTGAAGATGCTGAGCGCTTCGTTAAGATCCGTGAAGCTTATGTTACTCATATCGCTGAAATGCTGGCATTTGCCGGTATTAAAGATGGCCAAGCACGCGCCGAGGCTATCCTAGCGCTTGAGACTAAGATGGCTGAAGGCCAATGGCCACGTGAGAAGCGCCGTAACCGCGACCTGACACTTAACCAAGTTAAGCGTGCCGATTTGCCAAAAGAGTACCCAGGTTTTGATTGGGACGTTTACTTTGCTCAAACGGGTTATCAAGTCCCCCAGCTAAACATCTCACAACCTGAGCCAGTCAAAGCCATGATTGACTTGGTCAACAAGCAGCCACTAGGTGTTTGGCAAGACTACCTAACCTTCCACACCGTCAGTAATAACGCGGGGCTGTTGTCTGAAGATATCTACGCTGCAAGCTTTGGTTTTTACGGTAAGACCCTAAGTGGTCAAGAAGAGCCGCGCCCACGTTGGAAGCGCGCGGTATCTGAAATGTCTGGTACCCAGTCTCTAGGCTTTGCCATCGGTAAGGTGTACGTTGCTCGTTATTTCCCAGAGTCTTCAAAGCAACAGATGGCTGAGCTAGTTGAAAACCTGCGCACAGCCATGGGGCAACGTATCGATGGTCTCGACTGGATGGGCGCCGAAACTAAGGTTAACGCACACGCTAAACTTGCCGCATTTAACCCTAAAATTGGCTACCCAGATGTATGGCAGGAGTTTGATGGTGTAACGCTCACGAATAAAGACCTTGTCGGTAATATTCAAAATCTACGTCAGTTCTTTAACGCCGATAGCGTTGCTAAAGAGCTTAAAAAAACTGACCGTAACCGCTGGGGCATGACACCACAGCGCGTTAATGCTTACTACAACAGCTCGTTCAACGAGATTGTATTCCCAGCGGCAATCTTGCAACCACCATTCTTCGATCCAAATGCGGATCCGGCCGTCAACTATGGTGGCATTGGTGCGGTTATCGGCCATGAGATGGGTCATGGCTTCGATGACCAAGGCTCTAAGTCTGATGCCAATGGTATTCAACGTAACTGGTGGACAGACTCTGATCGTGCGGCCTTTGAAGCAAAAGCCGATCAGCTTGCCGCTCAGTACAGCAAGTATGAGCCAATCCCTGAAAACTTCGTCAATGGTCGTAACAGCCTAGGCGAGAACATCGGTGATGTGGGAGGCCTTTCTATGGCTTATCACGCATATAAACTCAGCCTAAACGGTAAAGAAGCGCCTGTCATTGACGGCGTAACCGGTGATCAGCGTTTCTTCCTTGCTTGGGCACAGGTTTGGAAAGAGAAGCGCACCGAGCAAAGCATGCTAAACCAGCTACGTGCAGGTACTCATGCGCCGGGTCGCTACCGTGCTCAAGCACCACGTAACCACGATGCTTGGTACAAGGCATTTGACGTTAAACCAGGTGATGAGTTGTATCTTCCTGAAGATCAGCGCGTACGCATCTGGTAATAAGCAACCGCTTGTGGCCTAACCTTAAAATGCCAGTCAGTTCTCTGACTGGCATTTTTTATTTCGTATCTTTTATTCCTAAGACATATCAATCAGATTAAAGGGTTATATCTTCGAGGGTTTAAAAGCAATAAATTGACCCGATATCAATATCCATAGCGCTCGGTACTCAAAACCGTTCGACTCGTATTACAACGCAATTGACGGGGCTAATCCCCATAGGACATGACATGACGAAGCAATACACCCCCGCGAAAGTTTGGAGCATGGATATCGAAAATGGAGGCGAGTGGGCCAGTATTAACCGCCCCGACTCAGGTGCTAGGCATGAGCAAGCATTGCCAGCGGGGAAACAGCCACTGCAGCTGCACTCTTTAGCTACACCAAATGGCCAAAAGGTCACCATCATGTTGGAAGAGTTGTTAGCTAAAGGCGTTAAAGCTGCTGAGTATGACGCCTATAAAATCAATATTGGCGAGAGTGAGCAGTTCAGCTCAGGTTTTGTCGATATTAATCCCAACTCGAAAATACCTGCGCTACTTGATACCTCAACGAATGAGCCTATACGTGTCTTTGAGTCAGGAAATATCCTGCTGTATTTAGCCGAGAAGTTTGGTCACTTTTTACCGACCGAGCTAGCCGCTAAAACCGAGGTGATGAATTGGCTATTTTGGCTACAAGGCTCAGCCCCCTATCTTGGTGGCGGTTTCGGCCATTTCTATGCCTATGCACCAGAAAAGTTTGAATACCCTATTAACCGTTTCGCTATGGAAACCAAGCGCCAACTCGATGTGCTCGATAAGCAGCTTGCCAATAATCAGTTCATCGGCGGCAGTGAATACAGTATCGCCGATATCGCAATCTGGCCTTGGTATGGCAACTTAGTCTTAGGTAACTTGTACGAAGCCGCTGAGTTTTTAGATGTCTCTAGCTACAAACATCTACAGCGCTGGGCAAAACAGATAAGCGAGCGCGACGCCGTTAAGCGCGGCCGTATCGTTAACCGCTCATGGGGCGAGGAGTGGGAGCAACTGAGGGAGCGCCACTGCGCCGAAGATATCGATGCAGTGCTAAACAAAAAGCCATAGGGCTATCACAAATACAGAAAAGGCGCTAAGTGAGCATACCAAGCGCCTTTTGAATAACAATATCAATTAAACAACTAGCTACCAACACCACTGCGGCTTAAACGCTTAATGATTTCTTCATGCTGCGGATATTCAGCTAACAAGGTTTCTTGGCTAAACAGCTCAAAATCTTCAAAGGTAAAGCCCGGCGACACCATACATCCGACTAAAGAGAATCCTGGCTTATTCATCGCCGAACCGAAGATGCAGCCTTTAGGTACTAAAAACTGTGGTCGCTCACCCGCAGCCAAGTCTAAACCTAATTGCGCCGTGGTCAGCTCGCCTTGCTCATCAATCATATAGATGGTCAGTGACTCACCCGCGTGGAAATACCACATTTCATCGGCGGTTAAACGATGGAAGTTAGACACCTCACCGGTACGCAATAAAAAGTAAATGCTGGTCCAAAGGGCACGCGTGTCATCGAATTGTTGCTCAGAGCGGTATGAAGAGCGGAAATAACCACCTTCAACATGTTGTTCTAATTCTAGGTGTTGAATAAAGTGTTCAGCTGTTTGCATTGCAAATACCTTTTAATTTTAATCTGATGCACGTTTCTATTGAAACTAACAGGGTTTAGTAGGGAGCATTTATATCTACAAAGTAGCGCTAAAGTGTAATCGAGGCCAAGGCTAAAGACTGCGAGCAAAATTAAAGTTTCGTGCTTTTCGTCCGATTTACTGCCATAAAAAAGCCCAAACTAATCCAGCTTGGGCTTCAATAGTGATCATGATGGTAATGAGTCTAGTGTTTGCCTGTCACGCCGTCACGGACCATATCTTTGCCCGTCTCATACACTTCATCGGTGACCCAGCGAGCATGTAAAAGCTTATGATTATTATCAAACACCGCAACGAAGTGGCGACCATCTGCGTTATTGGTTGCCATGCCAACACCAGCCACGCCCTCAAGGCCTAAACCACCCGTTTCAATCGACACTAACAAGCGTCTTAGGTCGTCTAGATTATCGATAACATTTTGCTCGTCACTCATCTTCAATACTCTTATCTCTTTACCCAGCAATAGAGCCCATTAGCCCTAAGCACATTATGCGGCGTACTTTACAGATCATAGCCGAGGATTAAAAGACTGCACTTCTATTTTAAACAAAGGAAAATAGCGATAGAGACGATTTAATACCAATCAACATAGACGGCTGAGCGCAAATTAAGCAGGTGCTTATTTAGTCTATTAGCTTGGTCACAAATTGCAGCTTATTTTATTAAATTTGATTGAGCTCATGTAATACTCCGCCAGCGAAAACCCTACAATTAATAAGATGGATGCATACTGATGTCAGAGATTAAATTTGGTGTATTAGGACAGTATTTTCATTGTCCAGTGAAAGGCGATTTTGAGTATGCGGCTCAAGCTTTGGTGCTCGTTGATAATAGCGGCGCTATTTCATCAATTATCAACGAAAATGATGCCGATTTTCAAACACAGATCAGCGAGTTATCCGCTCGCAAACAACTCATCGAATTAAGCCCGACTCAGTATCTAATGCCAGGCATGGTTGACTTGCACGTACATGCGCCGCAATTTCCTCAAGCCGGAAAAGGGCTAGATCTGCCTCTATACGATTGGCTACAAGACTATACTTTTCCGCTAGAAGCTAAATTTGAGGATATGGATTTTGCCAAGAAAATTTACCCAGAGTTAGTCCAGTCACTGCTCGCTAATGGCACCACCAGCGCAGTGTATTTTGCCACTATCCATAAAGACACGAGCGTTGAGCTTGCCCGTGAGTGTGTAAAGCAAGGTCAGCGCGGCTTTATCGGCAAGGTCAATATGGATGAGGCGAGTCAATGCCCAGCATTTTACATTGAGCCATCTACAAGCGACGCCCTAATCGACACAGAAAACTTTATTCAGCAAGTACAGGCACTCGAAGGCAACGAGCACAGATTAGTGTCGCCAGTAGTCACTCCGCGCTTTGTGCCAAGTTGCAGCAGCGAGATGCTGCAAGGCTTAGGCGAACTGGTACAAAAGTACCAGTGCCATGTGCAGACCCACTGCTCTGAAAGCGACTGGGCAAGGGATTACAGCCAAGAGAAGTACGGTAAAACAGACGTTGAGATCTACAGCGATTTTGGCTTAATGACCAACAAAACCATTTTGGCACACTCGATATTCCTAACGCCGAATGATCACAAGGTGATTAAG
Organism: Shewanella pealeana ATCC 700345; assembly: GCF_000018285.1. Classification (NCBI taxonomy): domain Bacteria; kingdom Pseudomonadati; phylum Pseudomonadota; class Gammaproteobacteria; order Alteromonadales; family Shewanellaceae; genus Shewanella; species Shewanella pealeana. Next base: position 3,978,066 of record NC_009901.1, read on the forward strand.
GCGACAGGCGCCAGTATTGCCCACTGCCCGCTATCTAACATGTATTTTGCCAATGCGGCGATGCAGACCCGTGAGATCTTGGATAACGATCTAAAATGTGGTTTAGGTAGTGATTTAGCAGGCGCGCCAATTCCATCGATTTTCCATACTTGTTTAGATGCGGTAAACCACTCGCGAGTTCGCGAAGATGGCACATCCACTTATCTGCCTGCTGATACTCGTGGTGAAAGCGGATCGCGCATCTCATTCCTAGAGTCTTACTGGATGGCGACAGTTGGTGGCGGACAGGCAATAGATGCCAAAGTCGGTTTGTTCCAAGCAGGCTTCGAGTTCGACGCCTTAGTGATTGATACCGCCGTTAGCGACAGCAATATCTTTATCCTTGATGAGATGGACAGCGCTAAAGACAAGCTTGAGAAAATCATCACCCTCAATAGCCGCCAAAACATCCGCAAGGTGTGGGTCAAAGGTCAGTTGGTGGTAGAGAAGTAAGCCACTTACTTTCTAAACTTAGTTGACTAGTCATATAAAAAAGGCTCAGAAGATCATCCTTCTGAGCCTTTTATTTGTTTATCACTTTTACAGACTACTCATTTAAGCGAGTAGAATTAATGCCCATCAACAAAAGCAAATTTGATAATAAACAGCAGAGCCACTAACGCCACGCCAGGGTGGATTTCACGCCAGCGATTGGTACCCGCTTTTAGCACACAGTAGGTAATAAAACCTGCCGCCACGCCTTCGGTAATCGAGAAAGTAAACGGCATCATCACCGCGGTAATAAAGGCTGGAGCCGACTCGGTTAAGTCTTTACCATCAATTTTAGCCAGCTCTGATGACATCAAAATGCCCACATAAACTAGCGCGCCAGCAACCGCGTAACCCGGTACCATAGCCGCCAATGGCGAGAAGAAGATCACCAGAATAAACAGTAGACCGGCGACGATCGCAGTTAAGCCTGTGCGGCCACCCGCAGCGACACCTGCCGAACTTTCAATATAAGCGGTTACCGTAGAGGTCCCCATATAGGCGCCAGCGACTGAAGTTGCCGAGTCGGTCAACAAGGCTTGCTTCATGCGTGGAAAGCGGCCGCGCTTGTCGGTAAAGCCACACTTTTCTGTTACGCCAATCATTGTGCCAGAGCTATCAAATAGGCTCACAAGCGCAAACGAGAAAATCACCCCCATTAGCGCCACATCTAAAGATCCAGCAAGATCTAGCTGACCAAAGGTATTGGCGATGCTTGGTGGCATAGACACAATGCCGGTGTACTCGATATCGCCCATTAAGGCCGCAATAGCCGTCACGATAGCAATCGACACCAATACTGCAGAATGGATACCACGAGAGGCTAGAATAACGATGATAAAGAAGCCTAACGCGCCTAACACACATTGCAGCGAGCTTAAGTCACCGACGGTGATCATAGTCGCAGGGCTTGCGACCACAATGCCCGCGTTACTAAAGCCAACCATGGCGATTAGCAAACCAATACCACTTGGAATACCTATGCGTAGACATTTTGGGATATTGGTTAAGATCCACGAGCGGATCCCTAATAGCGACACGATAGCAAAACAAACGGCGCCCCAAAAAATGGTGCCCATACCGATTTGCCAACTCACGCCCATGCCTACGACAACAGAGAAGGCAAAAAAAGCATTGAGTCCCATTGCTGGCGCGAGTGCGATTGGCAAATTGGCAATTAAGCCCATGCCGATACAGCCGATAGCGCTGATCAAACAGGTAACCACAAACACCGCACTGGCATCCATACCAGCAGCAGATAGGATTTGTGGATTCACGAACACGATATACACCATGGTCATAAAGGTGGTGATACCCGCAATCACCTCAGTTGAGACTGAAGTGTTATGGGCTGATAATTTAAAAAAGCGCTCTAACAACCCACCACTTGCAGGTTGGGCAGAAGCACAAGCTCCTACGGGCTCTTCATTAGTTGAAGCATGTTGTTTATTGCTTGGCGTACTCATAAATAGATTATTTCCAGTTTTACTTCACTCAACCCGCGTCCCAAACAGCTGCGCAACATCAATATTAAATTTACGACGCACACACTTAATCCCCTGAAAGCATATTTCTGGAGATGACGACTTAATGATTACGGTTTTAACTAACGAGGGGCGCTATTGTAGAGTACAGACGGCATTAGGCATGAGTGATTAACATCACATATTGCAGAGTTATTTAGAAAACGGTCAACCTGAATAAACACCTGCTCGATTAGCGATTTTCTTGGCAACAAAAAACCTTTGCCTGCCAACGAAAGCGTAACCAACAACACCTCAGGCTAAGCCTTTAGATACAAAGTAGTTATTGAGCTAAAACACGCTCAATGCTAGTGTCAGTTCAAGCTTGTACACACCCTAGGGAAACAATAATGCTAAAGAAAATCTTAGCCAGCGTCGGTATTGGCAAAGCCACCGTCGATACTATTTTACTGAATGAGCAGCTTAGAGCTGGTGAACCTTTTGCTATAGAGGTGGTGATCAAAGGCGGTGAAGTCGAGCAGGAGCTTAACGGTCTTGAGTTCGCAATTATGGCCGAAGCGAAAACCGAGCAACAAGTCGGTGACGATGAAGTGAAATACAACAAGAGTGTGGTGCTACAAAGCTGGAAGCCAATGCTCAAACAGACGATTCAACCAGGCGAAGTGATCACCCGCCAGTTCAATCTTGATCTACATCCAGAAGCCCCAGCCACGAGTCTTTTTGGCCATAGAATCGCTAAGGTCTGGCTGCAAACAGGTCTAGATATTAAAAACGGCATAGACGGCTCAGACAAAGACCCATTAGTGATCGTACCTTCCAATACTCAGCTTGCTGTTCTGGATCTGATTGAGAGCAGCGGCTATCGCTTGTTTAAATCAGACATCGAAGTAGGCTATGTTCGAGCGCAAGGCTTTGCCTCGCATCTACCTTGTTATCAAGAATATGAGTTTAAGCCACAATCTCGCTCATTCTTTGGCGCACGAGAACTAGAGGTGACTTTTGTTGATAATGGCGCAGAAACCGGCGTATTGATCGAAATAGACAGAGCCTTCTCTGGCGACGGTTACCACAGCGTGTCGATTCCTAATCACTGCGATACTGTAGAGAGCGTTCGTCCTTATATAGAAAGATTACTGTCTTAGCCTTACTCACTTAAGATAAAGCTACAACATAAACAACATAAACAACATAAAAAAGTGCCGATAAGCCATGCTTATCGGCACTTTTTAAATCTGTCCGCTGAATTAGCTCGAAGCTAATATAAAGAGCTACAGCTAAGAGCTAACACTAGCTTATGAGACAACGTGTTAGAACTTGTGACCCGTTACCTGCTCAACAAATTCAATATTTAGCTCGATACCTAATCCCGGCTTATCACTGACTTCAATGGCGCCATCGATAATCTTTGGCTCATTCAGTGTTAGCTGCTGGGTCAAGGTGCCGTTCCAGAAATCTGGGTGTAGATACTCTACATACTCAGAGATATGGCAAACGATACCAAAGTGACGCGCCGCCGCGGCAGTAATACCTGTTTTCCAGTTATGAGGCATTAGCTGAGCATTATGGTGCTCACAGATGTCCATAATACGTAAAAGCTCAGTGACACCACCACAACGGTTGTAGTCAGACTGCACGACCGAAATACCGGTTTTTTCGAGCCACTCTTGCGCTTCAAAACGTGTGGTCGACATCTCGGCGCCACATAAACGGGTATTAATCGCCGCAGCCAGCTTTTGATGACCAATCAAGTCGTCATGCTGCAAACAGGCTTCGATAAAGTACAAATCGATATCTTCTAGCTGGCGGAATGTCCAGCGAGCTTTCTGCCAGTCGGTCCAGCGATATAGACAATCAACCATCATGTCCATATCCCAACCGATAACCTCACGTAACTCACGTAGGTAAGCGACAATCTCTTTGTCACTAACCTTATCATTAGGAATGATGCACACTTTAACGGCTTTAGCGCCACGCTCTTTGGCTTTAGCGATAAGCGGTTTATACGCTTCAACAATCTCACTTAGTGTCGCATCGGCGGCAACCGACGGATACAGAGTAAAATATGGCGTTAACTGCGCTTTCTGGGCGCCGCCCATTAGCTTATAGGCTGGTACACCTAACTGCTTACCGGCAAGATCATATAGCGCCATATCGATACCAGAGATGGCAAACAAACCTAAGCCGCGCATACCGATCCACTTGGTGGTGTCGTACATGCGGTTGTAGTTTGCGCGGAACTCTAACGGATCTCTACCAATCACAGCTTCTTTAATGTTGTTGAGCCACTTATGCTCATTCTCAATTTCCGAGAAGGCTTTCATGCACTCTGGCGGACCATCGGCCTCACCCAGTCCATAAACACCATTTTCATCGGTAACCTTAACGATAACGGTGTTTTCGCTCCAGTTAGTCGCCGCCACGTTTACCGGAATAAATTCAACCGAAACAATATTTGCGCCCATCTCGTTATCCCTCAACTTTTGCTAATTCAGCTTGAGCAGGCTCAGCCTGTTCTGCGTTGTTTTTTGCAGCCTGTGTAACTGTTGATTTGAACAGTTCTGGGTGGTCCTTTCTAATCCACTTCATCAAGCACACCACCATCAAAATATTTAGGAAAATCATCGGCAAGCCAACGATAATACACATGGACTTAATCGTATCGATACTGCCCCCCATAAAGAAGGCCGCCATTGAAACCGCGCCAATACCTAATGCCCAAATCAATCTTACCGAAACATCCGGATCCGCATCCGCATCCAACTCTTTGGTGGTCATCATCGAGATTGCCACGGCAGCCGATGTCATAGTGGTCGACATTAAGAAGAATTCAACGATAAGGAAGATAATCAAAATCGCCGCGCCAAAAGGCAGCGCATTGATCACCTCAATCACGGCCATGGAAACCCCTGCCTCATTCATCCACTCAAGCACTGGTAGTGCACCCGTTAACTCACTAAATACCGAGTAGCTGCCGAAGATAGCGATAAAGAAGGCACAACCTGCCGAGCCAAAGAAAATCGTCGTTAACACTAACTCTTTAATCGTACGTCCCTTAGAGATACGCGCTAAGAAGATGCCCATCATCACTAGGTAAGCAAAATACCAAGCCCAGTAATACATGGTCCACGCCTGTGGGAAACCAGACTTTTCAACTGGATCGCTCCAGAAACTCATGCGCACGAAGTTATCGACCATCACGCTCAAGCTGTCGAAGAAGTAAGACAGAATAAACGCGGTTGGCCCCGACAATAAGATGAAAATACCTAAAGCGAACGCGGCATAGACACACCAGTTAGCAAGCTTAGCAACGCCCTTCTTCATACCGGCCAACATCACCACGGCATAGAAGACAATAAACAGTACAATCAGACCGACCTGAAGCCAGATATCATTTGGTAAACCGGTGACTTTCTCAATGCCCGAACCGATAAGGTCAACGGCTAAGCCCATTGAAGTTGAGAAGGCGCCTAGGGTACCGAAAATGGCGATAATGTTGATGAAATAGCCAAGTGGACCATCGGCATTTTTCTTACCAATCACATCCTCAAGTAAGTTAGATAGACGCAGGTTACGTTTCTTTTTCTTATGTAGGTAATAAGCATATGGAACTGCAGGCAAACAGAAGATCGCCCAGCCTATCGGTCCCCAATGGAACAAGGTGTAAGTAATAAGCCACTGAGAAGCCTCAGCACTGCCCGCCTCAGTAAACATAGGTGGGCTCTGCATGTAGTACATAGGCTCGCCAACGGCCCAAAAAATAAGTGCCGCGCCCACACCCGCAGTAAAGATCAAAAACGCATAAGTGGCATAGGTGAACTCAGGAGCATCGTTATCGTCACCTAACTTGATATGACCAAAACGACTAAAAGCAATCCACATCAAAAATACAAGTGCACCAAAACCGGCTAATTGGATAAACCAGCCAATATCATTGGTCACCCACTTCATGCCCGCATGGGCGACCTCTTTAGAGCTTTCAGGAAAAAATACCGCCAAGGCCAAGCTTAAAAAGGTGAAGCAGATAGCAGGCCAAAACAGCTTATGATCGAGATTTTTGAAATTCATAGGTAAATTCCACGCTGCCCCTTTTTGTTATTATTTAAGGAGCAAGCTTGATGCCGCCTTATGCTGTTAGCATAATCGATGCGGCGAGTTATATTGGGTTACAGCGCACTACCATTGGCAATCATGGTCGCGCGGATCTCTGCAACATTCAGGTCACGGATGTGACTTTGACTATCGATAGCTTGTATAGCGGCAACGCCTGCGGCGTGGCCTAATTCGAAACATTGGGCGGTGACTCGCGCCGACGCCAGCGCTTCGTGCTCTGCACTGAGACAGCGACCCGCGACTATGATGTTTTCACCCACTCGAGGGACTAGAGTGGCGAAAGGAATGTCGTAGTAATCATTTAGTAACCAGTGCAGCTTTGGCTTATCGCCCGAGTGCAACTCAATTGGCCAAGGTGTACGACAGATACCATCTTGCTGTTTGCGACAGTTAACCACATCATCATTAGTCAGTGTCTTCACCCCCTTGATAGAACGCGTCTGACGAATCCCCACTTCAACACCGGTATCAACCACGTAGGCATTGTCACACCCAGGCACAAACTCATTAAGGAACTTGGCATAGGCGCGAACTTGGCGACGACCAAAGACTTCGGCTTCGGTAAAGTCAACAGGGTCAATCACGTTCAACATACGACCATCTTGGCCTGCCAAACGAGTCGCATTAACCATCAGCTCGCCAGGACGTGTGGTCGGGAAGATCCAGATCTTATGACGTGGTAGCTCCCAGCCTAATTCATTATTCGCTTTTAGAATGTTCTCGGTCACTTTCGGCGGGCAGATGGTGTCCATACCGTAGTACTCTAGATACTGCTCCATATCCACGCCCGCGATACGGAAGAACATGGTTGGATTTTGAATGCGACCTTCATCACCAAAGTAGGTATCAAGCCCTGCACGCGCGATGACGGCAGCATCACCTGAAGCGTCGATGATAATTTTTGCAAGAATAATGCTCTGGCCTGCATTTGATTCAATCACCACACCTTTGAAGCTGTCGCCATCCATAATCACGCCTGTAACAGCAGTGTGATACAAGATATTCACCCCTGCGGCCGTTAACATATCATCCGCCACTTCACGCCATACTAGAGGGTCATGAGTAACGGTAAATGTCTTGCCATAGCGCTGTGGTGCAGTCACCCCATTATTATCAGCTAATGCCTGACGGAAACGTTCGGTAAAGCCGAAAACAACCTGCTCTGGCCCGGCGGCTTCATCTTCGGTCGCCATATACATGCCACAAATTGTGCCAGACAGTCCTGCTACGGCAGCGCCGCCGCAGAAGCCATATTTTTCAACTAGGTAAGTACTCTTGCCCGCAGCCGATGCGGTTTCTGCAGCAGCAACGCCAGCAGGACCACCACCCACGACCAAGACATCGACCTCAGCCAAGATAGGTAGCTGTGGCACCTGTTCAAAGCGGTTAATAATTTGCCAATTTTTCATTTTTACTCCAAAGGATGCTGATATGAGCCAGACCAAGCTAATACACACCTAATATGCAGGTGATATTCATCTGATATATCAGTTGTTGGGGGCTAATATATTCCTGTATCATGCAGCGAACAAGTGAAAGCTACAAAACCGTGATCTAGATTGCGAAGATAGAAAAGGAGTGTGACGATGATCATTAATGACGTAGCGAATAAATCTGAATTTGCATACGACCAACTCGAAAAAATGATTACTTTCAGGGAGCTTAAGCCGGGTTCCATGGTCAGTGAGAAACAACTTTCAGAGCAACTCGGTGTTGGCCGAACGCCGGTTCGCGAAGCACTACAACGTTTATCCTACGAGCGAATGGTAGAAATCCATCCTAGGCGTGGCATTCAAATTCCACAGATCTCGTTAGAAAGCCAACTCAAGATCTTAGAGGTGCGCAGAGATGTCGAAGCATTGTGTGCGCGTTTTGCTGCGACCCGAGCCTCCGAGTCAGAAAAGATCCGTATGACCAAGCTGGCTAATCAATTAGAAGCGAATGCCACCAAGCAAGATGACTTAGTCTATGCTCAGCTACTTAAGCAGATCCATATCTTGTTAGTTCAGGTCTCTAATAATGAATATCTGCAATTGGCGATGGCGCCATTGCAAGGGCTATCGCGTCGCTTCTGGTTCGCCTACAAGAATGAATCTAGCGATCTGGCCGATGCAGCGAATTTACATGCAACCATACTGCGTAAAATTGTTGCAGGTGATCCTGTTGCTGCCGTTGAAGCATCTTATGCGCTCAATGACTACCTCACTAACATGGCTCGGCGCACGATAAGCTAAATATAAACAGCCAATTCACTACTCGTTAAAGAGTGGTATTAAATAAGGTGGAGCCGCCACTGGCTCCACTTTGTTAACTAGTGACACAGGGCTCAAGTAACCGAAAAAGTTAAAGTCTATACCGGATCCGCGATGGTAAGCAGCTGCTAGCCTGCTTACAGAAACTGCTACAGGGTCAGAAACTCATCTAAAACTCAGCTAGAGCAACACTAGAGTAACTTAAAAGCCAGCATCTTATTGCTGGCTTTTTGTTGAGATAAACACAAGTCCATTTGTTTTAACCCGCTTCTGGAATAGGCTTCTTTTCTGCTTCTCTGGTAATTTTATCCGCCCTTTCACGAGCCTCACGTTGACGCTCGTCAGTGGCTTTCCTCGATTCTAGCCTATACTCCTCAGCACGCTTTCTGGCTTCGCGTTCACGCTCTTGCGCCGCCTTACGTGTCTCACGATTATATTCATCACTATCCTTTATCGCATCGCGCTTATACTCCTCAGCACTCTTTCTCACTTCGCGTTCACGCTCTTGCTCCGCCTTACGTGTCTCACGATTATATTCATCACTATCCTTTATCGCATCGCGCTTATACTCCTCAGCACTCTTTCTCACTTCGCGTTCACGATCCTGCTCCATCTTACGTACTTCTCGATTGTACTCATCGCTATCTTTTCGAGTCTTACGCTTATACTCCTCAGTGCTCTTTCTCGCTTCGCGTTCACGCTCCTGAGCCGCCTTACGCTCCTCTCGATTGTACTCATCCGCATTCTTTCTAGCCTCACGCTGACGCTCTTCGGCTATCTTGCGCGCTTGCTTGTCTTGTTTTCTCTGCTCCTTATCCCACTCCCGCTGTTGCCTCTTCAAATCCTTTTGGGCCTGCTTCTCGGACTTTTCTGGCGGCTCAGCCATCACCGTAGGCACTAAGGCTACTAATGACATCATGACAAGTAGTGCTTTTAACCATTTAGTAACTCTCATCTTCAGACCCCTCGCGACTCGGCGCAATAGCAATCACAATTTGGCTTAATCAGCCCTGAGTTCCCAAAAAATCAAGCTGAAGCTTCACCTCATTTAATTTCATTATAGCTAAGCTAGAGAAGGCCCCTGTCTGCAGGGGAATTAAGCACATTGTTCCATTTTCACTCGACGCAGGTCATATATTCGAGATTTATAAATAAATATTAATCTAAATCGCTTATTTTTCACTCTTTCAAGGATATCCCACAGCTAAATAAGTATGGCAGTATATGCTGCCCTAAAAAGGCATGACCAAACACAAATAACCAAATAAAAACAAAAGTTTAATAACAAAAAGGTCACTTACTGCAACAACTTAACCTATTTTGCAAGGAATCATATGAATACAGTTTATACAATCGGCGAACTAGAATCGTTTTTGGTAGCGATCCTAGTGCTGTTCATCGGGCATACGGTCAATCGTCATATTCCTATATTGAAAAAATATAATATCCCCGAACCTATTGTCGGCGGCCTGTTGATAGCAGCATTAATCACGGTATTGCATTTCAACGATATTACCGTGGCATTTAGCCTATCGATGCAAAACACCTTGATGTTGATGTTCTTCAGCACTGTTGGTCTGGCGGCAAACTATAAGCTATTGCTCAAGGGAGGCAGTAAGGTATTTCTGTTCCTTGGTGTCGCCTCCTTATTTATTGTGATCCAAAATATTGTCGGTGTTAGTCTTGCCAATCTGTTGGGCCTTGAGTCATTTATGGGCTTAATCGCAGGCTCTATCACTCTATCTGGTGGCCACGGTACCGGAGCCGCTTGGGCTGATACCTTCCAAAGTGAATATGGTATCAATACCCTTGAGTTCGCCATGGCGGCGGCAACATTTGGTTTGGTGATGGGTGGTATTATCGGTGGCCCCGTGGCGCAGCGACTCATCAACAAGAACAACTTGGTATCGAGCTACGGTGTTGGCGGTAACCACCATACAGACCATCCAGATCTGGTTACCTATGATCAATTTGAAGAAGACAGAGTCACGGCTAAAAGTGTATTAGAAACCCTGTTTATCATGCTGCTGTGTGTGGCGGGAGCGAAGTGGACTACGCTGTTAATCGATACAGTCGGTGCCAGTTGGCTGAAGATGCCAGAATTCGTTTATGCGCTGTTTATTGGTGTGATCATTACTAACCTAACCGAGATCTCTCGCGGCTATAAGATCAACAGTGAGTGTGTCGACGTACTCGGCTCGGTGTCTCTCGCATTATTCCTATCGATGGCTTTGATGAACTTAAAGCTGTGGGAGATTTTTGATCTTGCCATTCCACTGCTGATCATCCTTGTTGTGCAAACTGCCGTACTAGGACTGTTTGCCTACTTTGTGACATTTAAGATGATGGGCAGCAACTATGATGCTGCGGTTATGGCTGGCGGTCATTGCGGTTTTGGCCTAGGTGCGACTCCAACAGCGGTGATGAACATGGGCGCTTTGGTATCGAGAACCGGTCCGTCACCACAAGCCTTTATGGTAGTCCCCATTGTGGGTGCCTTCTTCGTGGATATCGTTAACGCGGTGATCCTAAAAGGCTTCATGATTTTTGTTGGCTAGGTTTCAATAGCAAGCAGCATTCATAGCCGTAAAAAAGCCAGCGATTAACGCTGGCTTTTTAGTCTTTGCTTTATAAAGAAGGGGCTAGGTTCTAGGGCGCTTCGCTTCGAGGGCGGGCTTCGCCCTGCTAGGAAAGCAACAGCAAAAATCACGACCTTTATCTATTCTTTGCTTTTCCGTCTTTGCTTGTACCGTAAGCGCAGCGTTCTGCAAGTGACGCAGTCACGTTCCCTAGGCCGCAGGCTGTACGTCTGTTATCGTCTTAGCTCTTCCTAGCACCTAGGACCTTTCTCAGCTTTTCCTAGGATCTAGTACCTTCTATGCTTTTACCGTCTCAGCTTGTTCGGTCTCTACTTGTACCGCCTTTGCTTGCTCTGCCTTCGCAAAGCGTCGAGACAGTTTGATATAAAGAAACAGTGACAAGAAGATCACCCCGCCGCCAATAAGCTTTTGTGGCTCTAGCGTCTCTCCCAACAGAGTCATACTCAAGAGCAGGGTCCAAATAGGCTCTAAGATCATCAATAGCGCTGCGGTTTCCATGCTCACCTTATACTGCCCCATAGTCTGCAATAGGTAACGTACAGAGGTGGCAATCAGGGTCGAAATGGCAAACCAACTAATTAGCTCTCCAGAAAACGCTATGCTGTGAGGCTGAGTAATCGAGGCATAGCCCAAGCCCACTAAGCCGACCACAAATAACTGTAAGCAGATAGAAACCAGTGGCTTTAGATTACCGCTGATGCGCTTATTCATCACGAAATGTACAGAAAGCAATGCCGATGCCAGCAAGAACAGCAACTGACTCGACTCCATCTTCCAGCCATTAGTTAGGCTCAGTAGCATCATGCCCGTCGTACTCACAGGCAAGGCTATCCAAAAGGCACGATTAGGTTTAGCTTGGAACAGTATCCAAGCGGTCAGCGGTGCAATAATCATTGCCAAACTCATGATAAACGCCCCCTCAGACAAGCTGTCACTAATCGAGACCGCATAGATCCAAACTTGCAGTGCGAGTCCGAGAAAGACGCCAACACCACAGGCCGACAGCAACTGTTTCATACTGAGTTTCAGCAGGCTCTTATAGCAAAATGGCAGCAAGACTAAACTTGCCAATAGAAAGCGGGAGCCAATAAATAACTCCCCCGGCACAGATTGCACCACAATTTTAGAGGCAACCCAGCCCACAGCAGCCAACAAGGTGGCAATAAATAGATACAACACTCCGCGCATCAATAGCACTCTTAAATAGGGGCTTATAGCCAATTGAAATAGGATCTTTACACAGCGCCATTGAATAAAATGCGCTGCGCTAAAAACAAAAATAGCAACCCCGTATCAATGGGATTGCTATTAATAATCTAACGCCTGATTTTAATGTAGATAGCCACTCTAAAGCTACAGGCAAAACCCACACAGATCAGTAAAAGCTTGCGAGTAGCAAACAAAAAAGCGAACCTTTAGAGCAGTGCCAAAGAGTTCGCTTTTGACGGCTAGCTTATCACTTAGAAGCTAGATAAGCCTGTTACTTAGCTGCCGCCTTAGCGCGTGCGCTATGTAACTTCTTGTAGCTTTCAATCAAGCGTAGGTGTGGCTCGATGCCTTCAAGCGCCATGCTGGTCTTGGTTAGGCCGAAGAAACGCACTTCACCACTAACAGTGCCGATAACGTTATCCATGACTTCTTCGCCAAACATACGATTGAAGCTATGGATAAAGTGCTCAAGCTCTAGCTCTTCGTCCATTTCAACTTCAAGTACTGCATTGACTGCTTGATAAAACAGGCCGCGCTCAACCGTGTTGTCGTTATACTGTAGGAAATCCCCCACTAGCTCCATCGCTTCCTCTGCCGCGCCAAGTGCTAGATAGATTAAGATCTTAAGCTCAATAATGGTTAGCTGACCCCAAACGGTATTTTCATCGAAGACGATACCTATCATGGTGCGAATGTCGGTGTAGTTATCGAGCTGGCTCTCTTCTAGACGATTAACCAAGTCCACCAGCTCATCATCAGACAGTGAGTGTAGGTTTAAGATATCTTCACGGTAATCTAGCGCCTTGTTGGTGTTATCCCAAATCAAGTCATCCACTAGGTAAACTTCAGAGAAACCCGGTACCAGCATACGACAAGCCGATGCGCCAAGCTGGTCAAAATCAGCTGTGTACACCTCTTTGCCTAAGGTTTCTAAGATGCCGAATAAGCCATCTGCTTCCTCTTGGTTAGTACCAGAGAAGTCCCACTCAACAAACTCATAATCATGCTTGCTGCTAAAGAAGCGCCATGAGATCACACCCGTCGAGTCGATAAAGTGCTCGACGAAGTTTTCAGGCTCAGTTACCGCCATGCTGTTGAACGTAGGCTTAGGTACATCGTTTAAGCCTTCGAAGCTACGGCCCTGTAGTAGCTCAGTTAAGCTACGCTCCAGTGCGACTTCAAAGCTTGGGTGCGCGCCGAATGAGGCAAATACACCACCGGTTTTAGGGTTCATCAAGGTCACGCACATCACAGGGAACTGACCACCCAGTGACGCGTCTTTAACCACAACTGGGAAGCCCTGCTCTTCTAGACCATTGATGCCTGCAAGAATGCTTGGGTACTTCTCTAGCACTTGCATCGGTACATCTGGCAGTACAATTTCTTGCTCGATGATTTGACGCTTAACCGCACGCTCAAAAATTTCGGACAGACACTGAACCTGAGCTTCTTGCAGGTTGTTACCCGCGCTCATGCCGTTACTTAGAAACAAGTTTTCAATCAAGTTCGATGGGAAATACACGGTTTCGCCATCTGAGTGACGCGTGTATGGAATAGTACAGATGCCGCGGTCGATATTACCCGAGTTGGTATCGATAAGGTTCGAACCACCTAGCTCACCTTCTGGGTTGTAGATAGCTAGACAGTAATCATCGAGCATGCCAGCAGGCAATGAGTCATCATCTTCTAACTCGAACCATTTCTCGTTCGGGTAATGCACAAATTCGCTGTTAGCAATCTCTTCACCGAAGAATTGGTCATTGTAGAAGAAGTTGCAGTTTAGACGCTCAATAAACTCGCCTAATGCCGAGCAAAGTGCGCTCTCTTTAGTCGCGCCTTTACCATTGGTAAAGCACATAGGTGACGCCGCATCACGGATATGCAGCGACCATACGTTTGGCACGATATTGCGCCAAGAAGAGATCTCAATCTTCATGCCTAAATCAGCAAGCATCCCCGTCATGTTGGCAATGGTTTGCTCAAGCGGCAGGTCTTTACCTAAGATGTAAGTGCTCGCATCGCTATCGCTTTGGCCCATCAACATGGCGTTAGCGTCGGCATCTAGGTTTTCAACGGTTTCAATCTTAAATTCTGGTCCGGTTTGTACCACTTTTTTCACGGTACAACGTTCAATCGAGCGCAAAATCCCTTGACGGTCTTTATCCGAAATATCGTCTGGTAGCTCAACTTGAATTTGGAAGATCTGGTTATAGCGATCTTCAGGGTCGACTATGTTGTTCTGCGACAAGCGAATGTTTTCAGTCGGAATATCGCGAGCCTTGCAGTACACCTTGATAAAGTAAGCCGCACACAAAGCTGATGATGCTAAGAAATAATCAAATGGGCTCGGTGCTGAGCCATCGCCTTTATAGCGGATTGGCTGGTCGGCGGTGACGGTAAAGTCGTCGAACTTGGCTTCGAGTCTCAAGTTGTCGAGAAAGTTAACTTTGATTTCCATTGAATATGATTTCCACTTAATAGCGAGCGTCGCCCTTGGCTCAATAATGAGTCTTGGCTCAAACGAGCCCTAAGGCCAGATAAACTTATGAAGGGAATTATCGGTGTTTTTGGCGCATTAGTCTTGGGTTAATTACACAAAAGCTCAGATTTGCCACAATGAAATGCAATAGCTGCATAGAACTAAGACAGAGAGGCAGCAGCTGTAGAAAGGGCTAGCTTATTGATTCTTATCGGCTTCGCGTTTAACTAAGATAAAGGTCAGGTACATTTTAGTCGGCAATGACAACACCATACCAAAGGCCACACACATCGCGCTGATGATGATCCCCTTGACGCCCATAGCTTCAACAGTTTCATTAAAGTTATGCAGATAGATACCAGTAAGAATGAGACAAATACCCATGCTGATGCAGGTCTTAAGGAGCAAGATGAGCTTTTGGTCTGTCACTATAGCCTCCTTATCTGCATCCACAATGCATAAGTTTAGACTAATATAGTGAGTGATTCTTCAGCCTTACACCTTGATTGAGATCAAGACGCAAGGCTGAACATCTGCGCTATTGAGAGAAAGCCTATGGCCTATTCTGTATAACGCCTTATTTTGCGGTTTCTTATTAGCGTTTTATTTACATCGCTTGTTTAAGCAGCTCGATAATGTCTTGATGCTCACGGTCGAGCGCTAAGTCCATGGCGCTTGAGTCATGAATATTCTGATGATGAATCGTCTCTGCTGCACCATTAGCCAGCAGTAATTCTACAATCGCTGCGCGTTCATTATAGTTACCAATAACAGCCTTAATTAGTGCTGTATTACCATCATCAGTCATCGCATTAACGTTTGCGCCTGCTTGCAGTAATAACGAAACCACCTCGGCAGTGCTATTTCCGGCGGCCGTTATGAGTGCGCTCTCACCTTCATCATCTTTGTCGTTTACGTCTGCGCCCTTAGTTAACAGCAACTGCATTTTCGGCAACATGCCGTTTAAGCTGGCAATATAGAGCGCTTTAGTTCCGTCACTCCCGGCTTGGTTAGGGTTAGCGCCCGCCTCGAGTAGCAAGCTAACAATCTCAAGAGTGCTTTTTTGGACCGCATGATTAAGCGGTGTATTCTTGTACCAATCGCCTTTATTAATATCAGCGCCATTAGCTATCATATTGGTTACCGCTGCGGCATCTTTATCTAAAATAGCCTGGATAAGTGCGGTAAAACCACTGGCGTTTAAGCCATCCTCATCAAAGCCATCGGCATCAAATCGATCATCGTTTTCATCATCGTCATCATCATCGTCGTCTTCATCATAGTCTTTCTCGTCATAGTCATAGCCGTAGTCAGCGCCGTTACCTTGCTCACGCCCTTCTATATAGGCACTCAATCCTGGCCAGTTGCCACGATCACAAAAGTCGTTAAACTCAACGATAGGCTCATTAGGCGACTTCTCAATTAAAGTTTCTAACAGTTGTGTAGACCACTTCAAGGTCTCAATCGGCGTGCCTAGGCAGTTATGATGAAAAATAGCGATTTGCGCAGTGACGTTATTAGTAGCAAAAGCTTTCAGCAACATCTGTGATAACGACTTAACCTCATCAACTTCGCACTCAAGGCTGAGTAACAGCAACTGCTTTTCTAGTCTAAAAGCAAAGATATCGTCATCAAGATGATCAAGCTCAGGGATCAGCAGCTTTATCGCTGCATCAGCAGTCGTACTCAGTTGCATACAGATAAAGTAAGGCTCATCATAACTATCTAATCCATCAAGATGCCCGCGGAGCACATCGTCTAGCTCTAATCTGTCGAAAATATTACTGCTGAGCATGTAAACCTCATTTAAATTCATTTCTGGAGCGGGAATACGAAAATAGCAAAGTAAAACAGATACAAGCTTCCCCGTGATGCGCAGTAGACTATGCCTTAGCCCATACAAGTACAAGCCGTTACTTTTAAAAGGGATAATTGATTTTTAAAATTGCTCTGATGATCAATATTTAGAATAAAATTGAGGCCAAGTTTATCGGGATAGAGAAGAGAGACTACCAAGTATCTGCATCGAAGCGAGCGGCTCTAGCCTCAGCCTGAGTACACTCTGTCATGTGCATCAGTTCGGCTAAGGTAATATTTGGGTCTTCACGGATCAAGCGGACCAGCTTTGCTTCTAACGGCTCAAGCTTGTCCGCATGGCTAAGCAATGCTGCGTCGATTTTTCGAATAAGGTAAGTAAACTCACTCCCCCCAGAGCCTATTTGCACTATTTTTAGCTGCTGGCAAAAAGATTGAATACTGATAGCCTCACCTGTTACCCCCCAGTTTCTTGAGCGGCGCACACGCTTAAGCTCACAATTGAATTGCTGAGCAAGGGTTTGTGCTTGCTTTACCGCTTCACGGCCAATTCGATGAATGAGTGAGGGAAGCGAGATGGTGATATCTTGTTTCATAGTGGTGTAGTAAGGGGTCTTAGGCGATATCCAATCACGCTATTTTTTCAGTCTAAACGGAAAAACTCAAGTCATGCTTGTGGGGACATAGCTGTGTCCCGTCCTGAAATAGGTTGACGGTTTTTACTAGACCAGTAGCTTCTGCTGCTGGTCTTTTTTATGCACTTGATTAGGTGTTTTCATACCCAAGCTTAAGTGCGGTCTCAGCTCATTGTATATAAAAATTGACTCCTCAACGAGTTGCTTTAACTCATTAAGGTTGCAGCAAGGAGATAATAGAAACTCTTGCTTTAATATCCCATTTATACGTTCTGCTAGTGCGTTTTGGTAGCAGTCATATCCATCGGTCATTGATGCGCGGATGTCACTTCTTTGCAACGCTAACTGATAAACGGCAGAGCAATACTGTAACCCTCTGTCTGAGTGATGCACTGCTCGATGTTGATACTGCCGATTACTTATCGTCATTTCTAACGCTTTGACTACGTCTGTAGCTTTCATTTCATTACTTAATTCATATCCCATTATTTTACGACTGAACGCGTCAGTTACCAATGATAGATAATGTATGCCTTGCTCTGATTGCACATATGTTATATCACTAACAAACACCTCTTCAGGTGCTGTTGGCACTAACTCTTTCAGTAAATTTGGATGTTTCTTCATCCAATGTTTACTGTTAGTCGTCTTGGTATAATTACGCTTAGGTTTGACTAACAAGCCTTCACTTTTCAAGTAACTAAAGAAGTTATCGCGCCCAAGTTTAATCCCTTTCTCGATGAACTTAGGTTTAAGTAAAAAGTAGAGTTTCTTGCCACCAATCCGAGGCATAAACCGACGGATATCTAGTATCATCGCTCTTACAGGGGCTAACTCCATTGCTCTACAATTCGCTCTTCGTTCTCTTTGATAGATAGCTTGTCTTGTTATACCCAGAAGCTTACAAGCGCGATTTAAGCTCGTTACTTTCTGTTTTTGAAGACTTCTCGCTCCCTGGCTAAGTACTTTTTTCTAAGGCCAGCTCCATATTCTGCATCAATAATATCAACGGCTTCATTGAGTAATAGATTACGTAAGTGCTCATCTTCCAGCTCTTTTTCAAGGCGCTTAATCTTTTGAGCTGGGGTTTCTTTAGCTTTAGTTGTTTTTGGCATAGTCATTCTCACTGGTTGAGTCCAGTCCATCTTACCGTGCTTTCTAAGCCAAGTAAGTACCGTGGAGCGACCTTGGATGCCATAGGTTGTTTGAGCTTGTTTATAAGTCATATCGCCTTTTTCTACGGCAGCTACAACTTGTAATTTAAAGCCTAACGAATAATCTCGCTGTGTTCGCTTAACGCGGGCTGGTATTGGTGTAGTCATTATAAAGTCCTAAATGTGTAAACACATTTCAGGACAAGACACTGAAAATAAAAAAGGCCCGTAAAGGGCCTTTTCTTTGGGTTAACTTTTCGCGTTAAACCCTCGGTAACTGGCTATGCATTAGCTGGTAGCATTTGCTGTCTTTTATGACGACGAAGATGGAATACACAGTTCGCGATAAACCATAGGCTACTCACCGCAATACCGGCAAGGGTTGAGCCAGTGATGCCCATCGCCAGATAACCGAGGAAGGCACCAAAGGCAACCGTAACGGCATAGGGCAGCTGGGTCATAACATGGTCCATATGATGACAGCTCGCGCCTGTCGCCGATAAGATACTGGTACTCGATATAGGTGAGCTATGGTCACCAAATACAGAGCCAGCCAATACCGCCGCAAGCATAGGCATTAATAGACTTGCGTCACTGGCAATAGCGATATCACCAGCCAGTGGCAACATGATGCCAAACGTGCCCCAGCTAGTACCGGTGGCAAATGACATCCCGCATGCTAAAACAAACACTAAGGCTGGTAGAAGCTGAACCGGAATGCTGCTCTTAGTCAACGCTGCTAAGTATTGGCCAGTTTGCATATCGCTCACCACAGTACCAATTGTCCAAGCAAACAGCAGGATAATAATCGCAGGCATCATAGCCTGAACACCTTGTGGCGCTGCAGATAACCATGTTTTTGCTGGCAACTTTAATCGCAGGGCGAGCACGATAGAGACGGCAAGACTACACAGCGCCGCATATACCAAGGACGAGCCCACATCGGTATGCTCAAGAGAGCCTATCAAGCTAAACGCTTGGCCCTTAGCCGACAGGGCATCGGCGCCACTCATCACCATGAAGAAGATGCTCGACAGGGTTAAGGTCGCAATAGGTAAGACCATATCAATCATGCCACCACGGCCTTGCCCCTCGGTGGTGATTTCAAGCCCTTTAGGGCGTCCTTTAGACTCATCCCACAGCTTGCCCTCTTGCGCCCAACGTTCATGTTGACGCATAGGGCCAATGTCGAGCTGAAAAGCAATGACGACAAGTACCATTAACAGAGTAAACACCGCATATAGGTTCATTGGGATCATCTGTACAAACATGGCAATAGGGCTGATATCGGTAATACCATTTGTCACCAAAATACCGCCTAAGATCGCAATGATAAATGCGCCCCAAGAGGAGATCGGCATGATGACGCACACAGGCGCGGCAGTTGAATCCAGCAGATAAGCCAGCTTTGCCCGCGAGATCTGGAATCTATCCGTTACCGGGCGGCAGATAGGGCCAACTGACAAACTGTGAAAAAAGTCATCGATAAAGAAGGCAAAGACCATTAAGCCGGTAAGCATATTGGCACTGCGGCGGTCTTTACAACGACGCACTCCCCACTCAGCAAAGGCTCTGGTCGCCCCCGTAGCCGTCATCAGGCTGATCAAACCACCGAGCAGCAACATAAACAGTAACATATTGACGTTGCCGCTATTGATAGCGCCATCGGCCCAAAAGATCCCGGAGACAATATTAAACAGATAGTGAAGTGCATTCAGCGGATTATAGCTGTTTAACAGTATGGCACCGGCAAGAATACCAACCCCTAAGGATAGCAGTACACGGCGGGTCGTAATGGCGAGGATAACGGCTAACAGTGGTGGCACCACCGACAGCAGGGAATCGGAATATTGAACTAAACTCATGATCTCGTAACACCTATTATTTAGGTGGAGATCTACCAAAAGGATAGAGAAACAGATTTCAGTCGAAATAATACTTCTTACCCCTTTAGGTAGCGCTCCATAGACAACATAACTATGGCAGTCCTGCATCTGTTAAATGCAGACCCAGCGATTGTTGATGACGCAACAATAACTTCGGCGCTGACTCCTTTCCCCAGATGTCTTAGGTGTCACCCTCTATCTGGATACTTTTAGGCAGCGCGCCTCTACTCAAAGGATTAAGCCTAGATAATACTCATAGATTTGTGAGTTGCAAGAATATTTATTCAATCATCCTCTAAGGTATGCCCCTCCCCACTTAGTGGTTGATTTTCACACTACAAAATAGCGTTAACTAGCACAAACTCACTCATACGTCGTGCAACGACGTGCGGAGGGGACCATCTTAGCCATAAAGAGGTATAACATTCAATCTGACGGAATATTGCTCTACCTAAGCACCCTCTAGCCATCAAATTCAGTGATTTATATCGCCACTATAAAAAGGAAAAACGGCTAACTCTCTCAGGATTGATTTAGATCAATGAGCACCTACGCCTTTTCGGGTCATATAAAGGTGAGCTCGATCACAAACAGCATTTACAACTACACCGACCGGCTCACGCAAGCACAGCTTTTACTGCTGTGAATAGCAATAATTCTAATAATGAAACCAAAAATATAGAGGTACCCTATGGAATTACTACCAAATTGTTATACCGATCTATGCGTTAATGGGAAATGGTTTCACTATGATCACGGTGCCAACTCAGTATTCATGCTCAATGGTAGTAAGCCACTCACCTTTGAGTTAGATTCGTTACCTAAAACCGAAGATGAACTAGAGATGCATTTAAGCGCAATTTCTTCCGAGCTCATCTAGCGTATCCAAAGCAAGCGAACTGATTTGGGTGATCATCTAAAATAGGCCGAATTAGGCCTATTCTGCTTATTTTTGGTGGTGCAAGCCGCTATCATTTTTAGTGCCCTCTATTGCCAAGCACTTGTAACGCGCTCCGGGTTTTCATCACCACAACCACCATGAGCTAAACACTACAAAACTAATAACATCTAAAAAATATAGGTACTTAAATACAAAAAACCTCAAATTGTGCAGTCCAAAAGCTGGAAGCCACAGGTCGTTTTTCAGGCTGAACCTACAGGCTATTGTAAAAAACTTAAAAATAAATATGGACAACGTTAAATTATCGGGTACTATTTATCTCGCTCTGCTATTGAGAGTGATTAATGAAACATAAAAGTAAAACATCAGAATTCCTTCGTTATTGTTGTTATCCTCAGTTTTCCCTTATCTTCATCATCACATTAAATAATTCAATTTTTCAGTGCATCGCATAATGCGACAATTTTTTATGAATTTAAATATATAAGGGACACAACATGTCTAATACAACTGGTATCGTAAAATGGTTTAACGAAGAGAAAGGTTTTGGTTTCATTACTCAAGACAACGGCGGCGCTGACGTATTCGTTCACTTCCGTGCAATCACTTCAGACGGCTTCAAGACTTTGGCTGAAGGCCAGAAAGTATCTTTCGAAGTAGAGCAAGGTCAAAAAGGCCTTCAAGCAGCTAACGTAATCGCGCTGTAACTTCGTAAGTTGACGTAAATGGTTTTATAACCATTTACGTCATTTCAAACTAACGCCAAAACACTAACGTTAGTAAATCAACTTCAACAAAAATGCTTTAATCAACATTTATACTGTATCTGCGAAAACATTAACATTTCAATCATCTGCTTGTTGTATATGTCATTACGTTTCTGAATCACTTCGTTATATTCTTATAAATCCAAATTAAACATCAAAAATAAAGACTAATTTTAAGTTTTACTTATTTTTACGTCATCATTTTAAAAAAGGTTAACTATGTCTCGTACATCGGGTCCAAAACGATTTTGGTTTCACCAATCAAAAAAGAAATCAGCACAAACTAAAATAACCAAAAAAAGGGTATAAATGAGAGTAAATTTTAATATTTTTAAAGATAACATTTCTTGGAATGCACTAATCCACCAGTTAAATGGTGATGTACTATTGCGTCATGTTCTAGTGAAAGGCAATGTCGTAGACAGAAATATAGACTTTATCTATTGTGATGAAACCTGCCAAGGTAAAATCATTAATGGTGATAACCAGCTTATCGGTAATTTTTCAACCTCCTACTAGTAAACTCACAGGCACGGGCTCCAAGCACCCAATGTCACTCTTAAGTCTGCCACTTTAAGAGCAGACAGAAGCTAAGAGAATTGACGGAGAATTCGGTCGAACAATCCGTATCTCAGCAATGACTAGCCCTAGATAAAGAGCCTTGCCTACCATAGATAAAACATCATTCGGTCACACAAGACTCAGATTCTCCCCTAGGATTTAAGAGCTGTGCGGTGGGTGCTCACAAACCATAAATAATCTTCAGATAATTAACAGCAAAGTAATCCACCGACCGACGTAGCAGGCTTAAAGTAAAAAGGCCCCGAAGGGCCTTGGCATGTGCGTTAAATTTACGTATCTAGGGCGGCGGTTAAACTCCACTATCTACCTTTAGACAATCTGCAGGGACATGCTAAGGGTGAAGTGCGTCAGATACCGACCAGAGTTACCTGTCAGCCCAATACACGCTTACCTACCGCTCAAACACGTGGTATTTCTCGATGGCAAATGTCTTACCTGTGGCGTGACAGGTTGCACAAGATTCAGATGTTGGCGCTGTGTACCACTCACCATCATCACCAGCACCTTTCTCGGCACTTAGCTCTCCGCCATTTTGAACCATATGGTTTAAAGCTTGGTCGCTGTCATGACAGGCATAACAGTTAGCTAATACTGGGCTAGACATCTTAGTGGTATCGCCAGCGTGATAAGCTTGTGAACGAATATACTGGTTTGGTACGGCATAAAGGTCGATACCATCGGCGTGACATGCGACACAGTTTTCAGCATTAAGCTTAGCAGCTGAGTTAGCAATGCCATCGTCATCATTTACCGTGTTGCCTACCCCCCAATGCATGCTGTGGACCATAGGACCAAATCCTGGTGCAGACATTTTTGACTTGCGGTCTTGGCCATTGTTATGACACGCAACACAATCTATGCCCCCCTCTTGATAGCTACCATTTTTATGATAGTTACTCTCACTGTTATGACAGCTAGTACAACTATCATTGGTGACAGCAAGACGACGATCATACTTACCTTCAGGTGTAAATGTTGGCACTGTAACCGCAGGATCATAAATATCAGTCGAAACAACATCTGAATAAGATGTCAATGTCACGCCGGAATAGCCCGGGTCCATACCGTCATTCATGTCAAAGGTGACTCTAGAGCTCGCAGATAGATTTGAGTTTGCAAAACCCGTTACAAGATCTGGGTAACAGACTGAACGCGTACCGTCTTCACGCTCAACATATTGATGAGCACCATAGGCATTGGCTCTACCAACAAGGGTATTGTGCTTACTGTCATAACCATGAATATAAGCGCCTGCATAGCTCAACTTATCGCCATATAAATTAGCAATATTAAGCTGAGTTTGAGTTTCACCTTCGATTTTAAACAACTTCAGGTCAGTACAAACAGCTCCTGTTGGTTTATCAGTCCAAGTAACATCCTTGTCCCAGTAAGGGGCTGATAGGGTCGTAGTATGTGACTCGCGGATCTGTTGACGCTCTACAAGCCCTGATTTAGTCGCGTGGAGTTCGCGTACATCGACATCGTCGGCAAAAGCGGCAATCTTATCATTCAGGACGGCGCCCGATGCGTGACAATCAACACAGCCATTACCCGCTATGCTCGTGTTCATTACAGGCTCTGCGTGGCAGGTAGAGCAGTTAGTCACTTGGAAATCACGTTCGAATGATTGATGATTAATATGACCTATTTTTTGCAGAGTATTTTTCGCATAACCACCATTTTCCTCATTACGGGAAATATTGCCATGACAGACCATACAACCTGCAACGAAATCGACCTTGCCCTCTAGATCGATAGCCGTATAACTAGGATGAGGGAAATCAGATGTACCGTAATCCACATGGCATGAATAGCAGGTCTCTGTGGTTGTTGTATGCAATGCATCAGGTTTGTCGACGATTAGTGGCATACTGCGGGCAATCGAAACAGTATCATTAACTTCAGCTCCTCCGACGCGCAACCAAACAATCCCTGTGTCTCCCGCCTTCACATGCTCCATCGGCATAACAAAGCTATAATTACCCGCTTCATTAATAGCTAATGAGGCGCCTTCAGGATTGCTATCTTTTGTCGCATCAAAAGTGCCATAGCCGCCAAGAGTGCCTTCACCTGAACGACTTAATCCAATACCTTTTTCAGTTTGTATGGCGAACTTAGCTTCAGCCTTTTGCAGGCCCTCTATTATTACACCGTCTTCATTAATAGCCTGAAACTCGAAGCTAATTTGACCATCTTCTATGGTATGATTTATTAACTCAATTTTAGTTTCTACAGAACTGCCAATGGTGGGAGGGATATACTCGCCATCGGTGCCATCTTTACCATCATCACCACATGCACTTAGGCCCATTGCTGCTGCAACCGCTAATACTAAATAGCGTTTATTTAAACTCATCATAGTCATCCTAATAGTATTGTTGTTTTTATTGCTTGAAAATAGTATTTACTTATTACAAATAAAATTGTGAACTAGGCACCACTAATAAAGCGTAAAAACAACAATTTATATAAGTTGTGACCTTGCAAAATTATTAAAATTCCAGAAAACAACAACAACACAAAGATCACATATGTGAATTCTAAATTCTAAAAACCGTGGCAACAGAAATACACTCAAATATCTGGAGATTGTTTAATCGACGTTAAGGCAAGTTAAAACTCATAGCGCTGTCGATATTGATAAGTAATTGCTTAAGAGTAATAACTTCTGTCAGCAGTATAAATCCCTACGTCATACACGCTAAGCTGTACGTGCCCCTACCCAATATATTTAACCAGCCAAACCCGAACCGTCGACCGACAAACACTAACAAAAGCGCAGAATCAAGTGATATAAACCATCAGGATATAAAATACAAAATAGCTAATCATCCTGCGTTCGATATTGACTAATGCCCCCTATAGCTCGCTAGAACACAAAGTTTAGCTAGCAGCCCTCTTGCATGCTTCACGCAATTACGGCTTTGGTTTTTCATACTGATATCTTTAACAATAAATGCAGCAAAAAATTTGAGAGGAGCCCTATGAATGACTATCGAATTGTGCGCTGAACTATACATTAGCGGGAGATATATTCACTACGTTCATGATGCAAACTGTATATTCATGCTAATGACAGTGGTTCAAAGTCCCCTTAATTAAACTAATCAAAAAGGAAAAACTGAACTAAAGATGTATTTAGCCGATATCGCTATAATTCGCATACCCAATAATTGACTAATCACTGTTAACATGTTTTTAAATAGCCATAGCAGTTCTTGTTGAAGGTAGACCCATCCAATTAACCGCCCCTATAATAACCATGTAAATACTTAGCACGGTTCTAATTTCATCTTCATTTATATTTTTCATTAAATGAGTCAAAAAACTGTTCATTACCACTTAATTAGTCAGATTTATAATTATTAAGTTTCACTACTAATAGCGTGACAACATAAGCCCCCCCCCACTATAAATAGCGACAGCGATACTGATTTGTAACAACAGATTATAGGTGTTGCCGCAGTGGAAGTATTATCCCCAGCGATTATCTGTGCTCATATAGTAAAGGGACAAGTACAGTTATGGCACTCAAGACTCAGCATAAAATCGCTAGTCACACAGAGTCATGAAACGATCCCATCAGCCAATAAGAGCTTTTCACACAACCACTCGCGTCGCTAATGTGAAAAGCACATAATACTAGATGGGCTTAATTGACCAACTTGTGAAGACGCTTACTCGCAAGTAAGCTGCTCTGGGGCTTGATAACTAATGTGCTGATGGAACCGCACTATAAGCTCATCCCGTGACTTATCTAACGCTAATTCAGATGTCATGCTTCTTAGCGCATCTTCAACTCGATTCAAATAACGGCCAAGCGCGCCATCTTTACAGTCGTTAATACCTGCGGCGATAGTAAAACTCACCATCTCGACTAACTTATTGCCGTCCCAGTGACGAATAAACTGCTGCTCTTCTATATTCGGATCGAAGCCAAGCATTTGTACCTCGTCAGTACCATCAACTTGATCGAATTTACTGTTACGTACAAGCGGGGTTAACCCATTAGCAACCATTGCAATTCGCTTAAGCTGTTTAGCTGAAGCCGCCTGCACAAATGCATCCTCAAGCTTCTGATACAGCGGGGTAAAGTCATCTGTATGCTCTGGCAACATAGCCTGCTTAAGCTTACGACTCAAAGGCAGCTTTACCGTGACATAGCACAGTGAACCGTGTGCTTCAGGGATCGGACACTGTCTTGCTCTATATCTGTCGCTAATCGAGCGTAGCTTGTAGCCATAGCTCTCTTTATTGCCCTTGGCTTTGGCAAACAGATCATATGATAGGTGTTGATGATCGCGGATCTTGATGGTGAGACCTTTCTCCGGCAGCTGAGGTAAAAGTTTGCCGAGGAAAGTCTGCACCCGAATATGAAAATTAGCAGAGTTACTGCGAATTTCGTCACCGGTTGCTAAGAATGCGATCCTAATTTTTCTGGCGCGGTAATCATCTTTACTATGAAGGCTTTGGGCTTCATGGTACTCAGGATTATAGAAGAAGATGATCTGCTCTTCGGTTGGGAAGCAATACGCCTCAGAGTGAAAACGTACTACAGGTAACTTATCGTTAGTGATCACATGCAGGTTATATAACTCTTCTTGCTCACCAAGGCTGAAAATAGCGCGGCTAAGGGTCTGATAACAGGTTTTGTAATCGGGATAATGGGCCAGCAACGCATCCGTTACTTTAATCTCTGCGGTGATATATTGATTGGCTCGTACGTCCTTGGGAATGTACACTTTTTGCTGATGGCTAAGGGACATAAATACTCCTTGTGATAAGTTAACCATGCCTAGTTCGGTGCCTATACTAGCGACTATTTATGACGAGTTTGCTGCGACAGGACACATTTCTAATACTTGATAGCAACATAATACTCCCCGAAAATGATTTATTTCTTAAAATCATATACCTAAGTGACAAAGCACAATAAACACCAGCTAAACTCTATACCTACTGAACATAAACAGTCAGAAACATAAAACACAGGCGGTAACATGGATGAAGAGCCTGCTCTTTGGTTACTTACTCGCATTCACATCAATCTGCCATGCAAGCTCAGGGCTAGATATCGCCCACGGCTTCTCGCCAGCAAAAAGCAGCGCCCTCGACAAAGGGCAAACTTGGGGGTTGTCTTACTCCCATAGCGTTCATTCGCTCGATAGTTTATTAAAAAAAATATAGCCTAAACCTTAGGCTTGCAGTCTCTCTACAGAGATGGAGCGGCGACCCCCATAAAACCAATCATGTCATCAGCCTTAACCCTATTTTTCAATATCAATGGCAGCTTGAGCCGTTAAGTATTTACCTTGAAATAGGCGTTGGTGCAGCTTACATCCACAATACCGCTTATCTAGACCGCGACTTAGGAACAAATTGGTTATTTGAATATAGAATAGGCTTAGGTGTTATTTTCAATCAGAATCATAGAGTAGGCTTATCTTTTATCCATTACTCAAATACCGAACTCGCCAGTATCAACGATGGCGCTGACTCAATTGGACTGAGTTATGGCTATTTTTGGTAAAATAATAAATAAAAAGAGTAAACACTGAGATGGTAATACAAAAGAGGCTGTTGAATTCGATAGCCTGCACTACCGAATTCAACAAAAGATACTGATTAGCTATACCGTGCGGAATCGACGGATAATTTCGTCTAGGTTTACCGCTAACTGACTTAATTCATTGCTTGATTGAGACACTTGGACCGTACCTTCACTCACTCGACAAGCTGCATCGCTAATATTAATAATGTTTTGACTCAGCTCTTCAGTTACTGCTGTTTGTTGCTCTGTCGCGCTAGCAACTTGAATTGCCATATCATTAATTTGCGTGATCGCAGCATTAATATCCTCAATCGCCGCGCTAGCGCAACTTGCCTGCTCGACGCTATGCTTCATCTTATCCCGGCTTGAGCTCATGACTTTAACAGCTGTTTTTGAACGATTTTGCAGCAGTTCAATCGTCGATTTTATTTCATGGGCTGAATCTTGAGTACGGCTAGCCAATGTTCTCACTTCATCTGCAACGACCGCAAAACCACGCCCTTGCTCACCAGCTCGAGCGGCTTCAATTGCGGCATTCAAAGCCAGTAAGTTAGTCTGATCGGTAATATTGGTAATCACCTCGGCAATGACAGAAATCGCATCTGTGTCTTGCTGAAGTTGGCTGATCACTTCACTCACTGCGGTGATTTCAGATTCGGACTCATTGATCGCTATCATGGTATTAGCCACCACACGGCTACCACTATCGGCTGCAGTAACGGCCAATAATGCTTGTTCAGCTGTTTGGTTAGTATTACGAGCAATTTCCGAAATTGAAGATTGTAGCTCTGTCATGGCGGTGGCAACTTGATCCACTTCATGCTGCTGTTGCATCACGCCATTAGCCGACTCCCCAGCAATTGCACTGACCTCCTCTACTGCTGCAGCCAACTGAATAGAGCCTGCGCCGATCTGAGAGATGATATCCTGCAACTGATTACGCATTTGCAACAAAACCTTGGCCATATCACTAAATTCACGGCTATTAAATTGACTCATATCGATATCAACCGTTAAATCACCACTCTCAATCGCTAACAGCACCGACTTAGTGGCGTTAAGAGGCGAGAGAATGCGCTTTAGCATGAAGATCGCTGAACTCAACAAGGCAAATATGAAGACGACTGCAACCATAATCGTGCTGCGATTTAGTGAAGTCATGGCATCTGCAGCGGCATTTTTAGCAGCAAGCACTTTTTCGGCTTGCTGCTTCATTAGCTTGAAAATACCCTGCTCAACATTGTTATAAATATGCCAAGCATCCATCGAGCTCAACATCTGCCCGGCTGCCGCCGCGCCTTGAGACGTGTCACTATTGAGAAAGTCCTGATGTAGACGACTAAATTCGGCGATAGGATCCTTAAGCTGACTGAGCTGCGCCTGAGTCTCTGTGCTGACCACCCGTTCAGACTTAAGCATAATATCGTTAATATCCACAACCTGTTGATTCAAGTATTCTCTCGACTCTTCACTAATTGGTGAGGCCTGCACTCGGCGTAGACTGTAACCTAACTGTTCGCGGCGTAATCCAGACACTTTATTGAGTAACTGCGAAACCAGCTCACTGGTTTGGTTCTCCAGTTCGAGAGCGTATATTTGTTTTTCAACCTGCTTGCTATGGTAATTGATAAGCCCAAGAGACAAAGCAAAAATCATCAATAAGCTACTAAAAAGGGTAATAAATAATTGCTTGATGGAAAGATTTGACATACTAAAACCGTTTAAACCTATGCAGGCATATTAAAAAGGATCGGAATACTATCAGTTTACTTGGTCGAAACTGTGACCGACTGACAAATATTGACTCGTATAAATCCACTTACAATTATTTAAGTTTTCAATGAATTAGAGCATCATATAAAACCTAAATATAAAGCAGGTAAAAAATTAAAAATAACAGCACTAAACACTTATAATGACCGCTCAAAACTACGTTCAAATAAATAATTAATATTTCCCTATAACAATCACAATAAGGCTGATAAACAATACGACGTTAAACACAAACCTGATTACGCCCTTTTTTCTTGGCTCGATATAGTGCCTGATCGGACCGCTTCATGGTTTGCTCAAAAGTTTCACCGTTTTGGTGCTCTGCAACACCAATAGAGATGGTGACACTCACTGTCTTAGCTTTACCTTGTGTCTTGCCCCGGGTGGCTTTTGACTGACTCTTACGTTTCTCATCTCGCAGCACGATGTCGTATTCCTCTATCGACTCACGCACCTCTTCGAGATAATCCAACGTCGATGATGAGTCTTTACGAGGAAAGATGATGGTGAACTCTTCCCCCCCGTAGCGAAAGGCCCTTCCGCCACCGCGAACCCCTGCAATTTTACTGGCAACTAGCTTTAGCACCTGATCACCAACATCATGACCATAGGTGTCGTTGAATTTCTTAAAATGATCGATATCGAGCATAGCCACACTGTATTTACGGCCTAAAGATAGCACTAAGTTAAACAAGGCACGGCGTGAAGCTAAGCCCGTTAACTCATCACGATAGGCCAAAAAATAGGAGTCAGTCAGAACCGTCAAAATGTAAATGCTAGCTAATGCCGTCATCGATACCGCCAGCGGCAGTGTCTCTGGGCGAATAAATTGTGCAGTCCATAAGGCTAAGCTGATAAATATAGAAGTGTTAACCAAGTTAGCCTGCCAAGCTGCGCGTATCGCTACGATAAAGATGCACAGATAAAGAGGCGCTAATGTTCTCACATCCACATTAAACAGTTCAGGCAGGTATTGATCCAATAGCGGCTTAAATTCAGTGTTCAGCCATAGCCAGCCAAAAGCCGCCGCGAAGCTAACTATTATGCCCATTAGCCTGACTAAGCTATGGGGTGATAAGAGCCCCCTATCTTTAATGAAAGCAAACCAAGTCATAATGAACGTGCCGCCAAGCAAGATCTGCTCGGCATACTCTTGCTCTATCGTGCCCAACCAATCGTTTGTCGTACAAACAAAGTAAGCCAGCATGAATGCTGCAAGATAAGCTAGTCGACTACGGTTAAATTGCAGCGCTATCGCAATGCAAGCAGGGAGTAGCCAGTATGGAAGTTGCTCAATCACCCCTTGCCAAACTTGTAACTGGCCTTGATTAAACTGGAACAAAGTCAAAGCTAGACCTATGGCGATCATAGGAATAAAAAAATAACGGCAACTATGATAAATAGCAGACAAAACAAACCTCAATATGAATCTAATTAAATGCCTAGCTCTGAAATTCAGAGCAATTAGCTAGCTCAATCACCTAGGCAGGCAATACAGAGCCATTAGGGGAGTTAAGGGGGTGATAATTTAATACCAGCAATACTCGGCCTTATACCAATCTCTATAAGTCGACAATATTTTAATAAGATAAAGCTGGCGTAGGCGATTATCATAACAAGTGTGAAATAACACCTTTGTGTTCAACATCATAGATATCTAATTAGCAGACAAAAAGCCGCTATTGTCGAATGCGAGTCACTTAATGACGTGGCTCAGAGAAAATTAGAAAACGTCGAAAGATGGGAATCGACCACAAAGAACACGAAGAAAGGCAACTTCGAGCAGTTTCTTTTCTTCGTGTCCTCTGTGTAGCAAACGAAGTGAGCGCTTCGTGGTTTATAGCTTTTAAAACAAAGAGCCCTGTCTGTGCAGGGTTCTTTGTTTCTTGTTTATTAAAAACTAACCCTTAGCTCTACGAGCAAAGCGGTAGCGAATACTGTCACTCTCAGTTAATTTCGCAGAGTCGAAATCATCTAGGTGATGACGCTTAATCAGCGCGCGCAGGTTATCGACATATGCCTGACCACGGGTTGAATAATGCAGCAAAGATTGCACTAGCTCATCGCCAGTTAACTTTTTTTGCAGGCGTAATTGCTGGCGTAATTGCCTCAGCTCTTTATAAGCTAAGGTGGTATTAAGGTTATGCATATAACTTGCGGTGCTCTGATACAGGTTATCAAATGCCGCCACCTTGACATGACCGCCTGGTGTCGTTAAAAACTTGCCACCATTATGGGGCAGATGCTCTCCATAGAGGTTATTACCCGTGATGGCAAAATAACTGGTGCCCCAGCCGCTCTCATCTATGCCCTGAGCAAGCACCATACCCGCAGGAATAACATCTATGTGCAAGAGTAACTCTGCTATCGCCCCCGACTTAACCGCATAAGTATCAGCTAAGCTCTGTAACCAAAGCCTCTCTGCCTCGCTCCACTGGGATTTAGGTTTAGCAGACAGTGTTTGTAATTCATCTCTAATCTGTAAAATATCCCTGTTTACCGCCTTGATGGTGGGTAACAGCAGCCGAATAAAAGCAGATGTTTTTTGTGAAACGGGCAGCTCATTTAAATCACTTGGCAGGTTCTCAACAAAGTAACTGGGCAACATATTGCTTTGCTTAACGACCTTAAGCCGATAGTCGTGAGTATCAAAGGCCGCAATAAGCTCTTTGGCCGAGTGAAGCCTTGTTATGCTTACCTCTGGATAAGGCTGCTGAATCTGCTCTGGAGACAAAGGGGGACTCGGGTTAAGGGAGACTGGGTTAGCCAAGACAAAAGGTGAAGCAAGCAAAAGTAAACTAGCAAAAATTTTTACAAAGGACATTCGAGCTCTCTCTGTTGAAAGGAAAATCAGCCAAGTCACGCGACTATATAATAGCCCCCAAAATACCCCAAAAAAAGTAAAGACTATTTTGAGCCTAGTCGATATTTACTATTGAAATTGGTTTTCAACAAACAAAAAAGGCCGCAATTGCGACCTTTTAGCGGGTAGAAAAGAGCCTAGAACCTTACTTATAGAAAGCTTCAACTTGACCTTTTACAGTGATCATTAGCGGTTGACCACGACGGTCTAATGCCTTGTGCGAAGGCACTTTTACCCAACCTTCGCTGATGCAGTACTCTTCAACATCAAAACGCTCATTACCGTTAACCTTGATACCGATATCGTGTTCAAAAATTGCTGCCACGTGGTGTGGGCTACGTGGGTTAACAGAAAGACGATCTGGTAGAGCTGGTTGTGCTGTAGTGTCGGTCATATTGGTGGCCTGTAATAAAATAGCAGTCATTAAAAACTGCAGTAAACAAAAAGTGCGCTATTGTAGGCAATACGCTGCATATGCTCAAGTGAAGAAACGCTCAAAGCAAGATTAAAAGCGCTGCCTGTTGGCGGCATATAACTAGATTATTAGTTCAATGTGCGCCACATATCAAACTTCAAATACAAGCCTGAGTTTGCTAGCTAAAAAATACTTTCAATTGCTATAATTGCGTTCTCTTAATTAACAATATTCAACCAACACCTCACCTGTCGCTTCTTATGGCTAATAATCTCGAAAAATATACTTCAGCAACTCAAACTCTGTGCGCCTCATTTACCCTTGAAAATGCCTATATATCACCTCTCATAACTGCAGATATAGCAGCACTAAAAGCGATTGGCATGCACCCTGATATTTGGCGATTTGCGCGATTTCCCAAAGAGACAACTGATGCTTTTGACTGTTATCTCAAAAGAGTACTGAGCGAACCCAATAGCTTACTATTTACAATAAGATGCGGCTCAACACATAAAGCCATTGGCTTTACACGACTAAAAAATATTAATTTAGCTGAAAAACGTGCAGAGATAGGCACTTGGCTCACTGGTGAGTATCAAGGTAAAAAGCTTAACCGTTATATTAAGCAGCAAGTATTAAAAGTAGGATTCAACATCCTACAGCTAGATGAAATCTACTGTTATGTGACTGAAAACAATCAGCCATCAATTAAAAGCCTGCTCGCATTTGGCTTTCAAATTGACGCCAACAAGCAGCGTTTATCTCCGACCCAAAAAGGACTGTTAGAGATCCCCCAGCATTATATTTTTATAACTGCTGCACAATTTAACTCATTGAATAAGCCGTAATGATACTGAGCAGTTGCTTAAATTAATCGAGCAGCTGCAAATGCATCAATAAACATCTGAATTTTATGACGAAACGGTTGACTTACTTTTGAGGAGTCATTAATATCCGCCCCCAGCAAAAAGCAGCCCGCCGCGGCACCTTATCCTAAGTTTTTTTGCTTTACATCAGCTGATCTCGGTCAGTTGTTTCTCTATTTTTATAAATTGAGAGATAACTATTTTTGAGAGCAGAATGACTACCCAAACCACCTCCGCGAATGCGTCAATCACAACTTCCCCGCCCCCGTCTTGGAAGAACAAAGCTGTTCTTAGTGTTGCCTTTTTAATGGCGACAACATCTGTTGGGCCCGGATTTTTAACGCAAACAGCTGTTTTTACCAATATTTACAAGGTAGATATGGCATTCCCTGTTTTTGCCTCTATGTTTATCACTTTCGCTATTGTGATGAACCTATGGCGCATAGTGGGAGTCTCGGGTCTTCGCATTCAAGACATAGCCAATAAAATTGCACCTGGCGCGGGATACTTTATTGGTATTTTGCTGGCACTGGGCGCGGTCGCTTTTAACTTCGGTAACGTCAGCGGCTCGGCGCTAGGTTTAAACGTACTAACTGGCGTCGATACCACATGGGGCGCACTGTTTACCGGTGTTGTGGGTTGCTTACTATTTGTGGTTCACAACGCATCAAAGCGAATGGATCAAATGGCTCGCTATCTGGGGCTGTTCATGATTATCTTAATCGCTTACGTCGCCATGACCAGTCTGCCACCTATGGGCGAAACATTAACCGCGGCCGTCATGCCAATGAACATCGAAAACTTACTGCTACCCACTCTGACGATAGTTGGTGGGGCCGTTGGTGGTTACTATACTGGCGCGCAAAGACTGGTTGATATAGGCCTGCAAGGCAAGGAGCAGATTGGTGCGATTAAGACAGCGGCCTGGGCTGGGATCTCGATTGCTGTCGTTATTCGCATTTTACTTTTCCTTGCGGTATTTGGCGTAATTGCAGCGGGGGGCGTTTTAGATACGAATAATCCAGCCGCCGATGCATTCAAACAAGGCGCGGGCGACTTAGGTTACTTTATCTTTGGATTGGTGCTGTTCGTTGCATCAATTACTTCAGTTGTCGGTAACTCCTATATGGCGACATCACTGATCAAGACCCTATTCCCAGTAGTTGAGCGCAACGAGAGAAACTTCTGCATTGGTTTTATCGCACTCACTAGCATAGGCACAGTAATGATGGACATGCCAATCCTATTGTTGATGTTGGCAGGCTTAATCAATAGTCTCATCCTGCCTGTCGTACTCGCATTTATGCTTATGGCCACTCGCCGCAAAGATATTGTCGGTGATTACAAGCACCCACTTTACCTGTCGATCATGGGGGTTGTGATTGTGTTAGGAATGGGCATAGCAAGCTTTAGTAACGTCGGTAACTTTATCTCTAAGTTTATTGGCAGCTAAACTTACTCGTCACAAAGAATATCAAGTCAAGGCTAGTAGCTAAGAGTATCGAGGCAATTCATTCCGGCGCGGGACTATCTAACCCGCGCCTTATCGACTAATTTAGCCGACGGGTTTAGTCTACTGATTTAGTCACAAAAGCTACTTTTAAAAGTTTTATTTCAAACAATTGCCAACCCAGATCTCCTATAAATACCAGTATCAGCAGAATATCCCACCAACACACACTTTGAGTTTGTTCATAAACTAAAGTACTAGCAATAAACCATCTATTACGCCTGTATTGTTAACTGCAATCACGTTAAAATACGCAACAAATTCCACACCATCACTTAACAATACGCAGTTCGTCAATTTTGTTGAAGTGATAGCGCATTGCTCTAAAACTACTTAATGCCTTCAAGGAGTCGAGAAGTCACATGAAAGTCAGTCAATTAATTTTAGCCATAATATCCTTAGGGCTAGCAAGCCCCGCCTTTGCCAGCGAAGCTGGATTGGATTTAACGCAATCGGGTGTAGGTTATGCAGCGTTAATCATTTTTTTTCTGGCTTATTGTTTAGTGATGGGAGAAGAGTATTTACAGCTGCGTAAATCAAAACCTGTACTGTTAGCGGCAGGTATTATCTGGCTGATGATAGGTTTTGCCTATCAGCAACAAGGCCAAGTTGAAGTGGCGAAACAAGCCTTAGAACATAATTTACTGGAATACTCTGAGCTATTGCTGTTCTTACTGGTGGCAATGACCTATATCAGTGCGATGGAAGAAAGGCGCCTGTTTGATAGTCTGCAGGCATGGATGGTGAGTAAGGGGTTTAATTTTCGTACCTTATTTTGGCTCACTGGCTTCCTATCTTTTATCATTTCACCTATTGCCGATAACCTGACCACGGCATTGTTAATGTGTGCAGTGGTAATGAAGGTCGGTGGCAGCAATGTAAAATTCATCAATATTGCCTGTATCAACATCGTCGTAGCCGCGAATGCTGGCGGGGCCTTTAGTCCATTTGGCGATATTACCACCTTGATGGTCTGGCAAACTGGCTTAGTGAGCTTTATGGAATTCACAGATCTGTTTATTCCATCGCTAGTTAACTACATTATTCCAGCAATCATTATGTCGTTCTTCGTACCTAAGACTAAGCCGGATTGCGCTAATGAACAGGTCGAGTTAAAACGTGGCGCCAAACGGATTGTCGCGCTATTTATTCTAACTATCGCCACCGCGGTTAGCTTCCACGCCTTAGTACACTTCCCGCCAGTTATCGGCATGATGATGGGCCTAGGCTACCTACAGTTCTTTGGTTTTTACCTACGTAAAACGCTGCCTCGCTCACTAGAAAGAAAGAAAGCCGTTGCCTTAGCCAATAAAGATGAAGCAGCACTAAAACGCTTAGGTTCAGTGGTGCCATTCGATGTATTTAAACGCGTATCCCATGCAGAGTGGGACACCTTACTGTTTTTCTACGGCGTGGTGATGTGCGTAGGCGGTTTAAGCTTACTAGGTTATCTCGGCATGGTATCTGATGTGATGTACAACCAGTGGGACCCGATTTGGGCTAACGTAATGGTCGGCATACTCTCGGCAATTGTGGATAATATTCCAGTGATGTTTGCGGTACTGACCATGCAACCAGAGCTGAGCTTAGGCAACTGGTTATTAGTAACATTAACTGCAGGTGTCGGCGGAAGCATGTTATCAATAGGCTCAGCTGCTGGTGTAGCACTAATGGGCGCAGCTCACGGCAAATACACCTTCTTTGGCCATCTAAAGTGGATGCCGGTTATTGCACTAGGTTACGCCGCAAGTATCCTTTGTCACCTATGGCTTAACGGCGACTTGTTTTAAGCGTTTCTTTTAATTAACAGTGCTAACAATAAAGCTCGGCCTAGGCCGAGCTTTATTGATTTCACCATTTAGTTTTTCCCTTCTTTATCCGTGCCGACCTCATCTGTTTCATTATTTTGTGGATTAAGCTTCTTGTCATTTTTACGTGCACTGAACAGGCCGATAAATTTATCCCACCAAAGCCTTAAACTGGCAAACCCCACTACTACAGAAGCTATGATAGCCTGAAGAATGATGCTGCCAGTTCCTGGGTCTAAATAAGCATAGGCTGGCATACTTAGCATGACTAAGGCGGCAGAGATGAAAACTTTTTTCCCTATTTGGTAGCGCTTCATTTCGGACTCTCCTGAGCTGAAAGTCGATTGAGAGGGTATTCTTGAATATAGTTAGGCATCTACCATTGAGCAAATTGCAAATGAGCTATAGTGATATCTGAGATTATTTATTTTTTAACTAACTTCATTAGTGGGTTATTTCTATGGATGAGATTGAGGTACATAGGGCTTCGTTTCGAGATAACAGTGGCTTTATCTTCAGTAAGCAAGGAAGCTTGTATCGACAGGTTAACTCCTCCTATAAAGAGGAGTTCGATGCTTACGTTGAAAGTGGCCTACATCAAGCTCTGGTTAATAAAGGCTATATCGTCGACCATGAAGAGATAAGCCTAGATGAGCATTGCAGGGACAACGTACATAAAGTCATTAAACCTGTGCTGATCCCCTACCTTACCTATCCATACGAATGGAGCTTCAGTCAGCTGCAAGATGCGGCAAAGCTGACCTTAGATATTCAATTATTAGCCTTAGATTTTGGTTTTACGCTCAAAGATGCCAGCGCCTTTAATATTCAGTTTTACCAAGGTAAGCCTGTTCTTATCGACACACTCTCATTTACCCGCTATCAACAAGGCCCTTGGGTTGCATACCGTCAGTTTTGCCAACACTTTTTGGCGCCATTGCTATTGAAGAAGTACTGCGATCATCGCTTGGGGCGTATGACAGAACTCTACATAGATGGAGTACCACTCGATTTAGCCAGTCGCTTACTACCACGCCATACTTGGTTTAGCTTCAATGCACTGTCACACATTCACCTGCACGCTAAAATGCAATCGAGATACAGTGCCAGTGGAGATTCTGCTAGTCAGCATATCGAAAAAGCCAGTTCGAAAATAGACATAGGCAAACTTGGCGCGCTAGTCACAAGTTTAAGGGCTTATGTAGCAGGATTAAGCTGGTCATCGGCGAATACCGAGTGGGGTGACTACTATGACAATACCAACTACTCGCAAGCCTCAATGCTAGGTAAACAGGAGATTATTGAAAGCTATTTGAAGGATTTCGACAAGCCTATCTCACTGTTAGCCGACCTTGGTGCCAACAATGGACACTTCAGCCGCATAGCCAGTAAGTACTCACACAGGGTCATTTCTTTCGACTTTGACGAACTCGCGGTTGAACAGAATTATCTTAAAGTCAGGGCCGAAGGGGACGAGCGTATATTGCCTGTGGTGTTAGATCTATTTAACCCTTCACCGTCGATAGGCTGGGCTAATGAGGAGCGCAGCGCTTTTGTTGGCCGAGAGAAGTTCGAAGTGATGATAGCCTTAGCATTGATCCACCATCTGGCCATAGGCAACAATGTACCACTTAACAAGATTATTCAGTTGCTACACAGTCTGGTTAGCGATTATTTAATTATCGAGTTTGTTCCCAAAAGCGATTCACAGGTAGAACACCTGCTAGCAACAAGAGAAGACATATTCCCAGACTACCATGAGCAGGGCTTTGAGCAGGCTTTACAGGGATACTTTACTATAATGCGTAAGGACACAATACCTCACTCAGTCCGCACACTATACTGCCTTAAGCGCAACTCGACGTTAAGTTGATCGGTATTGTAGCCCATCTCTTTAAGGTGGGTGACAATCATCCCATACGCTAACATGGGCTCTAAATCGACATCTGGACATGTAGCGGCTTTAGGGTGAACTCTTTGCTGGGAAAGCAAAGGTTGATGAATATCGTTAATGTCCATGGAATATAAAATGCCACAATACGCCATAGATATGGTGCCCAAAGAGTAAAAAGGCGGCTTTAAATTAGCTGCAACCTTCCAGTCCCCGGCATTGGTTAACTGTTGCATCGAAGAGGTGACGATGAATATTGGATAGAAGTCGTTACCTCGAGATAATAGACTATGACCGTCCATCCATTGCGGCGGCGTGACTCCCAAATAGGATAATACGGTTGGCGCAATATCCACTCTCTGAGATGCCTGAGTTATTGTGCCTGTATGCTCTTTATTCGGGTAACGTATGATCAAGGGCAGAGTTTCATTTACACTGTGGCCTTTGCCGTGATCGCTGCTGAATACCAACAGGGTATTATCCAGCTCACCTAACTCATCTAACAGTTGGTATATTTCTCGACTATATGCATCCCATTGATAGATTGCGTTGTCATAATGATCAACCATCCAATGCTCATCTTGCTGCTTTGTTTCGGTAAAAATAGCTTCTTGATAGTCAAATTTGCTCCCGTGTGGGCCGAGCAAATGTACGTTTGCAAAAAATGGTTTGGGAGCCTGTAGAATTTGCTCCTTCAATTGCTTTATACGGCCAATATCCGAAAGATGGGGCGCAGCATCAGCACCTTGATGGATCTGCTTACGTGGATTAACCATAGAGGTATAACCACTCAAGTGCGCCAATCGTTGATAGAGCCGCAGCCCATTTTCTTCGATAAACTGCACCATAGTGGGCCAACGCAGTAGAAAGAAATGCTTTAGTTGTGAGCCTTGTTGATTCAATTGCCTATGATTTGCGTAATCGAAGGCATTACGCATCTTCAGATCTTCCGAGTCGATGTAATGCCTCAAGGTAATATCAATATTATAATATCCAAGCCCTCTCAATATTCCGGGAAGATGCTGAAACATATCTTCTCCTTTAAAGGTATCTGGCCTGAAGATAACCTTGGTCCGAGTTGGATACTTGCCAGTCAATAGCGCTCCAATTGAGCCTGTCGTTTTAGATGAATTAGTCCAATGATTTCTATAGATAAGGCTCTCATGGGCGATACTGTCCATAAATGGTGTGGTGACCCGTTGATAGCCATAGATAGACATGTTGCTGCTATTAACCCCGTCAGCACCTAAGAAAATAATATTGGGTAACTTATCCCTCAATGGTGTAGCACTCACGGCAGCAGTACTTACACCTAGCTCTGTAGAAAGTGGTTGATTGTACGATACCACTAAGGAGACCGATGAGAGACCGAGTAATATCAACATCAACTTAAGCAAAGACCCGCAATACTTGCCGATGACCCCGTCAGTGGAATTAGCCTTGGCGAGCTTGTCTATGAAGTAGATGAAAAAGAGGAAAATGATAATCCAATAGTAAGCTTGAAAAGCAAAGGTTGAAGCTGAGTGTGAGGCGATACCAAACAGGGTATATGAGAAATTATCTAGCATTAAAAATGCCGTCCCCGTCAAAACTATTGCAGGAATAGCATAGCGAGCCAAGTTAGAAACAGCCTTAGGCACTGCTTTCATGCTAGCTAAGAGAGTCGACAATAATCCCAATATGCCTACTGCAGGTAGAGTAATAGTAATGAGAGGTAAAGGAGCGCTGAAGAGTAAGGTCAAGTTGTCAGTGAAGCTCAAATAACTAAGCATTGAGGGTCGAGAGAGGAAGAATAACCACTCCATGAAATAATAGAAGTAACAACTCAACCCCGTTAACACTAACAAGCTAACCAAATGTCTGAGGTTGCTAGTATAGCCTCGCATCATTTAATCCCTTAATGTGAGCAATCTTGGTGCGCTGTGATATCGAGTCCGTTAAGTTAACGCTCTGCTAGCGCTCTTTTATATCAATCAGTATTAGCATTTAAATTACCGTAATAAGTATAGTTGGAGATCTGAATTTACACTGACCAATGTCAGTACAGGCAAGTTAACTCCCGCCCCTCGCCTAAAACATCAAAAACAAATGCTTAAGCACAAGAAGGTAAACAAGCTGTCTTATATGAAGGGGCTAACCGTTATCGCGAAGTATGATTGTAATGAAAACAAGGCCGGCGACTAAAGCCGGCCATTGTTATGTTAGCGGGTCAGATAACAGTGAACGAATTCAGTGATTGCGGCCAAATCGGCTACCGCGATGAACTCATCAGTGGTGTGAACTTTCGACATCCCCGTCGACAAGTTAACCGTCTTTAAGCCATTCGCGTTAAAGATATTGGCGTCAGATCCACCGCCAGTAGGTTTAGTCATAGCCTCAATGCCTATGGCGGCAAATGTATTTTTAACCTCAACCACATGGGCGTCATCATCCGCAATATGATAAGCGTTATAAGAGCGAGTCGAATCAATCTCAACGCTAGCGCCATGCTTTTGCGCCGCCGCCTCAAAGGTCGACACCATATGCGCCACTTGCTTTGCCAGCTTGTCATCATCGAGTGAGCGCGCTTCCGCCTCAATATACAGCTCAGGCATCACGATATTGGTTGCCTGGCCTCCTTGCACTACACCAATGTTAGCCGTGGTTTCATCATCGATACGGCTCAACTGCATTTTGCTGATGGCATCTGCAGCAACCGTTAACGCGTTAATCCCAGCCTCAGGCTCAAGACCCGCATGGGCAGGTTTACCCTTGATGGTCACTTTTAGGCTTTGCTGGCCCGGCGCCGTGGTGATAATGGTGCCAATAGGGCCGCCAGAATCGAGCACGATAGCTTGGCTAGATTCAATCTTACTGATATCAAAATTCTTAGCACCATGCATGCCACGTTCTTCATACACAGTAAACGCCACTTCAATGGTTTTATGGGCTTCGCCGCGCTCTTGAATGCTGCGAACCGCCTCCATCACAGCCGCAATACCCGATTTATCATCGCCGCCTAGAATGGTGTCGCCTTTAGAGCGAATAATGCCATCTTCAATAATCGGTTCAATACCAATACCCGGTGTCACAGTATCCATATGGCTACTGAAAACGATGCTGCCTTCAAGTGAGCCGGTTAACTTGCCATAGATATTAAAACCGTTAGTGATCTCGCTAGGTACAGCAAGTTGAGTCACCTCAAAGCCCAGTTGACCGAGCTGCTCTGTTAG
The DNA here is from genome assembly GCF_000018285.1 of Shewanella pealeana ATCC 700345. Classification (NCBI taxonomy): domain Bacteria; kingdom Pseudomonadati; phylum Pseudomonadota; class Gammaproteobacteria; order Alteromonadales; family Shewanellaceae; genus Shewanella; species Shewanella pealeana. The sequence goes on from NC_009901.1 coordinate 4,020,357, forward strand.
CACCTCTGCCACCGCTTTTTCATTGCCTGATTCACTGTCGATTCTCACCAGTGAGATAAAATGTTCAACGAGTCTTTCTTGATTAATATTTGGCATCAGTGTGCGAACTCTTTTTGCGAAACGAACAAAGATCATAAACCTTAGTAGCGCACTGTATCGCTGGGTTACATCAAAGAAATGCTAGAAAGAATAAGTGATCACTAACTTAGAGTCATTTAATTGCTTATTGATGGGTTATATGTTGATTTATCATTGTTCTGCATAGAGAATAACAGCTAGTTTGAGCGGTTTATTCAATGGTATCGATTTAGGAGTTTTAGTTAGATGATGACAAAATGGGCGACACGTTTTTTACAGATGGCCGAGCTCGTTGCATCTTGGAGTAAAGATCCCTCCACACAAGTGGGCGCAGTGATCACCGAAGATAACCGAATTGTCTCATTAGGTTTTAACGGCTATCCCCATGGGATCTCCGATAGCGCCGAAACCGACAACCGAGAGATGAAGCTACTCAAAACCCTGCATGCCGAAGAGAATGCCATTCTCTACGCTAAGCGCGATCTTAGTGGCTGCGAGATCTGGGTGACGCATTTTCCCTGCCCTAACTGCGCCGCCAAGATAATCCAAACAGGATTAAGCACAGTCCATAGTCCACAACCAAGCGAAGACTTTCTGTCACGCTGGGCGGATAAGATTAAAATAAGCCAAGATATGTTTGACCAAGCAGGGGTTAAGGTTGATTGGATGCAGGCAGACTAATACAAGTGGACGAACAAAAGCACCGCTTAACATGATTAAAAAGGACGCTGATTAGCGTCCTTTTTAATATAATGAGCTTAAACATAGTTAAACTAGGTTTAAGCTTAAAAGTCGTTAAAAGCCACGATATAGGCATGATTTTACTTAAGCCAAAAACCCCTCGCTTTTAAATTAAGTCAGCCCCCAAAGCTTAAAACAGACTTAAAAATAAGCGCAAACAAGCTTAACTTAACATAAATTGAAACTTAACTACCTTCCCCTTCGGCATCAAATCAACACCGAAACAAAAAATCAACACCAGAAAAACAACAGCTTGAATCAACACCTCGCTATTTCCGAACAATGATGCAACAATATCCGAGTTTACACTAGCTAGCGATTTACTCTTAACTGTTAAGGTCAGTGAGTGACTAAACCTAACAATAAAAATATGATTTCTAAGTCGGGATGAATTGTTAATCTAATATTGTGCCACTCAAAAAATAACCGCCAAGCAAGCATTTATGACTCTCGATTCAGTCATTACATAAATAAGGATTTTAAATGAAGAGCAGCCAGTTATTAGTACTACTAACAGTCGCCTTATCCTTTTCGTTGTTTGCAGACTCAACAGTTCCTACAAATGAAGAACGAGCAGTACTTAAATCTTGTATTGCACTTAAGAATACCCCTGAAGAGCTCTCAGACAACTCCTGTGTTTATTATATTCAGGGATTTCTGGCAGGCTCCTTAACCACAAAATCAAATTACGTCTTACGTGAAACATCGGGCGTATTTTTAGATAGAGCCTATCGAACCAGAGTAGGAAAAGTGACTTCAAAGGAACAACCGATACAGTTGTGCCTGCCTAAGGATGAAAATATCGAGCAGTTAGCAGAGCGCCTCGTTGGACACTTGTCGTATCCAATTGACTCGATGCTGTTGCTACACACACAAATTTTAAATGCTCTCGCTGTGGAATCATCATGTTCATAAGCCACTGAAAGCCATAGATGAAATGTAATGACAAAACATAACCCCTCAACCCAATGAACCTATTGGTAACGGTGAGAAAATGAGCATAAATGAAGATAAGTTATTAGATAAATTAGCACCCGATGAAAAAACGAGATTACTGCCAAGGCACGCAGTTAGCCTCTGCTTAACCCTGTCTATTTTCTGGTGGATTAACTCAAATTACAGTAACCCACTACTGCTGTCACTTGGGGCCGCTTCTATCCTGCTTGTGCTCTATATCGCACATAGGATGAATGTAATCGACTATGAGTCTCTACCAATTCACCTTTCTGCCAAAATGCCAGGCTACATGCTATGGCTAGCCAAAGAGATCATTATCGCTAATATTTCTGTGGTCAAACACATTTGGCTTGGCAATAGCAGCATCTCCCCAACTCTCGCCACAATAGACGCCACTCAGCGCACAGATCTTGGCAAGGTTATCTACGCCAACTCCATAACCTTGACGCCGGGTACCGTCGCGGTGGGCTTAGTCGATGATAAAGTCATCATCCACGCCTTGAGCAAGGAAAATATCGATACCTTAAAAGCCGGCAAGATGGATCGCCGGGTCACTGAATTGGAAAAATGATGTTAACTGCAGCCACTATTGCCATTCTCGTTGTCATGCTCCTCGCGATCATCCGCTGCATCGTGGGGCCATCGCTATACGATCGAATCTTAGCATTCAATATGTTTGGCACTAAAACGGTGCTACTTATCTCTGTGCTGGGCTTTTTAATGGGTCGACCCGAGTTTTTAGATATCGCTATCGTATACGCCCTGATCAACTTTATCAGTGTTATCGGCGTACTACGCTTTTCTGACTCTGTTGAGTTCAATCAACAACATCAAGAGCAAACGTCAACCAAGGAGGGTAAACAATGAATCTCTTACTCGAGTTCGCGAGTGGATTGTGCTTATTGCTCGGCTGTTTTCTATGCCTATCTGGCGGCATTGGCATCTTGCGCTTCCCAGATTTTTATACTCGTATGCACGCGGTAGGGGTCACCGACACCTTAGGGGCAGGCATGATCCTCATCGGCTTGATGCTACAAAACCCACAGGGAATAGTACTACTTAAGTTGATGATGATCTTAGTGTTGACCCTATTGATTAACCCCGCTGCAAGTCATGCTCTGGCCAAAGCAGCCCTGCGTAACAACTTACACCCGCAGCTTGATGAGTCAAGCAACAAGGGAGGGAACTAGCCATCGAAACCTTAGTTGATGTCGTTCTATTAAGCTTTCTCGTCGTGATTGCTATCGCCATTGTTCGGACAAAAGATCTATTGGCCGTAGTGATGTTGACGGGGATCTATGGATTACTCTCTGCAAGCTTTTTTGTTGTATTAGATGCTGTGGATGTGGCCTTTACCGAAGCCTCTGTAGGCGCAGGTATATCTGGTTTATTGATGCTGGCAGCCATCAGCATGACAGGCCGCACCGAGTCGCCTAAGCGTCACAAGCCTTTACTGGCTTTATTTGTGGTACTTATCACAGGTGGCATGCTGATCTACGGCACCATGGATATGCCTTACTTTGGCAGTTTCGATGCACCTATTCATCAACATGTCGCACCTCGTTACATTAATGACTCGATGCAGGAGGTCGGTGTACCCAATATTGTCACCTCGGTACTCGCGAGCTACCGAGCATTTGATACCTTAGGTGAGGTAGCCGTTATCTTTACTGCCGGCATTGGGGTGTTATCACTCTTGGCATTGCCGCAACGACGTAAGTCATATCGCTTAGATGAGCCCAAAAAAGAGCAGATGTATCAGCAGCATATCGTACTGCGAGTCATCAGCAAAGCCTTGATCCCTTTCATCCTGCTGTTTGCACTCTATGTGCAGTTCCACGGCGATTTTGGTCCCGGAGGGGGCTTTCAAGCTGGGGTGATCTTTGCCGCAGCAATCATTCTCTATGCCATGTTATTTGGCTTAGACAATGCCAAGCGTGTCTTTAGTCTATCGCTGTTCCAACTGCTCGCAGCTATCGGACTCTTGCTATACGCCAGTGTTGGTGTGGTCTCGCTATTTAACGGAGGTAACTTCTTAGATTACAACGTATTGGCCGACGACCCTATTGCTGGCCAGCACTTAGGTATTTTGCTGATCGAGCTTGGTGTGGGCTGCACCGTCGCCTCAGTGATGATCATTATCTTTTTCAACTTTGCCGGCCGCAGAGAAGCACAACAGCACTCTACTAAACAGAACTGTCATGAACTAATCAGTCCAGAACTAAACCGCAATGTTCTAAATAGTACTGAGCTAAACAGTACTGAACTAAACAGTGCTGAGCTAAGCATTACTGTACTAAACAACGGCGAGGTGAAGTAATGATACTGGGACTCTATAACTACTGGATCGTGGTATTACTGATGATGATAGGTTTTTATATCGTCATCGCCCATGGCAACCTAATCAAAAAATTAGTTGGCTTAACGATTTTTCAGACCTCGGTTTTTATCTTTTATATCAGTATGGGCAATGTCGATAGTGGTAGCGCGCCAATCTTGGCCGAAGGAGTGAGCCGTTACTCAAATCCCCTCCCCCATGTGCTTATTCTCACCGCAATTGTGGTCGGTATTGCCACGACCGCACTAGGGCTCGCCTTGGTGGTAAGAATCAAAGAATCATACGGCTCTATAGAAGAGGATGAGATTCAAATTCAAGATCAGCTGACTGAGGACAAAACATAGTGTTAGCACATCTGCCTATTTTACAAGTCATTGTGCCACTGATGGCGGCACCGCTATGCTGGTTTCTAGACCGCTCCAGACTCGTGTGGCTGTTCGCCCTCTTAGTGAGCGGTTTTTCCTGCCTAACCAGCATAGCCCTACTGCAACAAGTGATGAGCTCCGGCACCATTCTTTATCAGCTTGGGGGCTGGGACGCGCCTTGGGGGATCGAATATCGCATCGATGAGCTCAACGCCCTTTTACTGCTGATCATCTCAACTATTAGTACCATCGTCCTGTTTGCCGCACAAACCAGTCTTCAAAAAGAGCTGCCTAAAGAGCGTCACACGCTGTTTTACAGCCTCTACCTGCTGTCATTGACTGGGATGTTCGGCATCGTCGCCACTGGCGATCTGTTTAATGTATTCGTATTTCTAGAGATCTCCTCGTTATCAGGCTACGCCCTGATTGCTTTGGGCAAAGATAGACGCGCTCTTTGGGCCGCCTACCAATATCTGATCATGGGGACTATCGGCGCGACCTTTATTCTGATCGGCATCGGTCTGCTGTATCAGATGACAGGCACGCTAAATATGGATGATCTCGCCAACCGGCTACCAGAGGTTGACCAAACACGTACCGTATTTGCCGCGTTTGCCTTCTTAATCGTTGGGGTCTGTTTAAAGTTGGCACTATTTCCACTGCATCTATGGTTACCTAACGCCTACGCCTATGCTCCTTCAATAGTGACTGCATTCCTCGCCGCTACGGCAACTAAAGTTGCGGTTTACTTATTGATCCGCTTCACCTATACGATATTTGGCATCGAGCTTTCCTTCTCCATCCTGCCACTGCAGAACTTATTTATGGTCCTCGGGCTGGTTGGCATATTCGCCGCTTCTACTGCGGCGATATATAAAACCAATGTTAAACATATCTTTGCCTACTCGAGCATCGCTCAGGTTGGCTACATGATTATTGGCTACGCCATCAACACCCCCACAGGGCTTATGGCTACTCTGCTGCACCTGTTTAATCACGCCTTAATGAAGAGTGCGCTGTTTTTAGCGCTAGGCGCGGTGATGTACCGTATCGGCAGCGTACAACTTAGCCAGTTCCAAGGGCTAGGACGACAGATGCCGCTAACCATGGCCGCCATAGTTGTAGGCGGGTTAAGTTTGATAGGCGTCCCCCTGACAGTCGGTTTTATCAGCAAGTGGTATCTGCTCATCGCCGCCGTTGAGGCTGGAATGTGGCCAGTGGCGGTGTTGGTGCTACTCGGTTCATTACTGGCTGTGCTTTATATATGGCGAATCGTTGAAATCGCCTATTTCAAGCCCCCCGTACCGGGTCGTGAACCCGTCAAGGAAGCCCCTTGGACCTTCCTTGTCCCGATTTGGGTGCTGGTACTGGCCAATATCTATTTTGGCATCGATACCCGCCTTAGTGTGCAGGTGGCACAGGCGGCCTCTCAAAGCTTGTTTGGAATTAACCCATGAATCACTCTTTGGATCTATTGCTACAGCTAACCATTATATTGCCGCTGCTTGCCACTTTGGCGATCTTGGCAACGGGAAAGCACCCCAACCTTCGTGAGGCTGTAACGATAAGCATCAGCCTTGCCGTTATGTACTGTGTGATAAACCTATATCAAGGGCTCAGTGCAGGCGCATCTATCGAGGTGTTTTGGTGGCAACTGCTACCGGGCTTGGAAGTGAGCTTTGTGGTTGAGCCTTTAGGTATGCTGTTTGCCCTCATTGCCAGCTTTCTGTGGCTCATTACCACCCTATACGCCATCGGCTATATGCGCGGCCATGGGGAGGAGAATCAAACCCGCTTTTACCTCTGCTTTGCGTTGGCCATAAGCGCAGTGATGGGATTAGCATTTTCCGCCAACCTGTTTACCCTGTTTATCTTCTACGAAGTCTTGACCCTGTCCACCTATCCTTTAGTGACCCACGCTGGCACAGAAAAAGCCAAGCAAGGGGGGCGCGTATACTTAGGGATCTTACTCGGGACCTCCATCGCCTTCTTCCTTTTAGCGATTATCTTGACCTGGTTTGTGGCCGGCACCTTAGACTTCAAACCCGGCGGCGTGTTTCACACTGATGTTGATACCAGCTTACTGGGAGCCATACTGGTACTGTTTGTGTTTGGTATTGGTAAGGCGGCCATCATGCCGTTCCATCGTTGGCTCCCCGCCGCTATGGTGGCGCCAACACCGGTGAGTGCCCTGCTGCATGCGGTAGCTGTGGTCAAGGCTGGGGTGTTCACCATCTTAAAGATCTGCGTGTTTATCTTTGGTATCGAGCTACTACCTACTCTGCCTACGACCGAATTCCTGCTCTATTTAGCTGGCGCATCGGTATTGCTCGCCTCCATAGTGGCAATGCGTCAGGATAACTTAAAAGCACGACTCGCCTACTCAACGGTGAGTCAACTGGGCTATATCACCATAGGCGCACTGCTGGCCACCTCATCAGGGGTCATTGGTAGCTCGATGCATATTGCAACCCACGCTTTTGGCAAGATCACCCTATTCTTCTGTGCAGGCGCGATTCTGGTTGCGACCCATAAATCAAAAGTAAGTGAAATGCGCGGCCTCGGCTTTACCATGCCTGTCACCATGGCGGCTTTTTTTATCGCCAGTCTAAGTATTATTGGTGTTCCACCCGCAGGCGGTACGTGGAGTAAGTGGTTCCTGTTAATGGGCACAATGGAAACCGAACATTGGGTCATTATGATGGTGCTGATGGTGAGCTCTCTGCTCAATATCGCCTATCTTCTACCTATTCCATACCATGCCTTTTTCCCAGGCAAGGGCCATGCCGCAACTAAGACTGGGATCAAGGAAGCCCCTCTCATGTCATTAATCGCGCTGTCCATCACCACCCTAGGTTGCTTGATTCTATTCATCTATCCGCAACCCCTCTATGAGTTGGCAAAAACCATCTTAACTGTACCGGGAGTCAGCCATGGACAATAACAGTAACAAGCAATATCTGTTTGATAATCCTAAGAACATAAAACGTGTTCTGTATCTTTTATATGCCTGCTGCACCCTGCTCGTGGTGCTTGATTTTGTTATCAATCGCCATGTCTATCATAGCTGGGAGAACCTGCCCGCCTTCTACCCCATCTATGGTTTTGTTGGCTGTGTCGTCTTAGTGGTCATTGCCCGCTGGATGCGAACGTTTTTGATGCGCCCAGAAGACTATTATGACAATTTTTACGATAACCATCCCGATGGCAACCGAAATAAAGTTCATGGCGGTATTCATAGCAACATTCATTACCAAAACACTTCAGAAAATGCTGCAGATGAAAACACTCAAAAGGGTGTCCCCCTGCTAGCAAAAAACAACACTAGAGGTGGTCACCATGTGGATGCTTGAGCTACCGCCCTTTACCCTATTCTTTATAGGTGGGCTTATTGCTGCAATGACCCGGGGCACACTGCGCGGCGCAATAATGGTTGCCATTCCTGTTATTAGCGCCATTCACCTGTGGACAGTGCCTGAAGGTATTCATCTACAGCTGACGTTTTTAGATTATGAGTTGGTGCCATACCGCGCTGATAAACTGAGCCTGATGTTTGGCTATGTATTTCATATCGCCGCATTCATCTCCATTATCTACTCGCTGCATGTCAAAGATAGCGTACAACAGGTCGCAGCCATGCTCTATGCAGGTAGTGCGTTGGGCGCTGTATTTGCGGGCGATCTACTGACTCTATTTATATTCTGGGAGCTACTCGCCTTTACCTCAGTGTTTTTAATCTGGGCGCGCAGAACGACCCGCGCTTATCATGCAGGCATGCGCTACCTGATCATTCAGGTCCTATCCGGTGTCATCTTGCTAGTAGGCGCACTATTTTACGCCGCTGAAACAGGCTCGCTATCTTTTGAGTATATTGGCCTAGATAGTATCGCTGGCTGGCTGATCTTTATCGCCTTTGGTATTAAATGTGCTTTTCCCTTTGCCCATACTTGGCTCACCGACGCCTACCCTGAAGCCACACCAACGGGTACCGTTATTCTCAGTGCATTTACCACTAAGGTAGCCGTTTACGCACTGGCGCGCGCCTACCCAGGCACCGAGCTATTGATATACATTGGCGCAGCCATGACCTGCTTCCCGATCTTCTTTGCGGTGATTGAAAATGATCTTCGCAGAGTCTTGGCCTATAGCCTGATAAACCAGGTGGGCTTTATGGTGGTAGGTATAGGTATTGGTACTGCACTGGCAATCAACGGCGCAATAGCTCATGCCTTCAACGATGTGATCTTTAAAGGCTTGCTGTTTATGAGCATGGGCGCAGTGCTGCATATGACTGGCAGAATCAACGGCTCGGATCTGGGCGGCCTGTATAAAACCATGCCCAAGACCACGATACTATGTATTATCGGCGCCGCCTCTATCTCAGCCTTCCCACTGTTTAGCGGCTTTGTCAGTAAATCAATGGTGATGTCTGCCGCGCTTGAAACCGGTCATGACTGGGTCTGGTTGATGTTACTGTTCGCCTCTGCGGGTGTGTTCCACCATGCAGGGATCAAGATCCCCTACTTTGCATTTTTCGCCCACGACTCGGGGCTGCGCGCCAGCGATCCGCCGCGCAATATGTTATTCGCCATGTTTATCGCCGCCAGCCTGTGTATTGCCATCGGTATCTATCCTGCAGCGCTGTACTCATTGCTGCCATATGATACGGGTTACAACCCTTATGATGCGACCCACGTATTGGCGCAGACTCAGTTGCTGATGTTCTCAGCCCTGGCGTTTGTTTGGCTAAATCTCAGAGGCATGTATCCTCCCGAATTGCGTTCAACCAACTTGGATGTGGACTGGGTTTATCGCCGCGCTATTCCCAACGTGCTACAAAAACTGTTCGCGGTAATATGGAAAGCTGATGGGGCGCTGCGCCAAGCTATACGAGGCAAACTAAGCCAATACCAGTCCATTATTGCCAACAAACATAAAGGCTTAGGAGGCTTGCTATCAGGCTCATATCCTTCGGGTAATATGGTGCTATGGGTAGCCGTGCTGCTAGCGTCTTATCTGTTTATGGGTTTTATTGGCTAGGTTTGAGTGAGGAAAGATATGGGGTCAAAGTCTGACCCCATTTATCATACACCCACGCTTGTTAACCACTTGTAACACTAATAGCAATGGCTTATCTTTATACTCGACAAATGGAATGTAATTGTCAGTGACAAAAGAGTCAGGGATGAAGTAACCATCATAAAAAGTGCTTAATACACTAGATTACCTACAAGCTAATGAGCCTGTGTAGACCCCTTTCTGAAACTTCAGCTAGCAATTCATTCCATTGATAAACATTTTAAAATATTATCAAAGGCTATCAATGGAACCGTTATACCTAAAACTCAAATCGGACTTAAATCAGTTTTTTCAAGACCCTAATTATCTCGCCTTTTACCAGCGATTTAAAGCTGTGACTTATCTGGATGGATATGTCACTTTTGATGAAAACCGCAAATCAGATACCTTACGTTGGTTACTAACACCACGAGAAGGACACCTGCAACAAGACTACTTTATTAAAGCATTACTCGCAGCATATTACCGTGAAGCAACAACTGAGCAGTTAATTGATCTACCACAAGCATACGAGCTATCAGTAAAAAGCTTCAACCAAGCCACGGTTATGCGTGAGCTGGTGATAACCAACAACAAAAGAATTGACCTATTGCTAGCCGATGCAGCATCCAAAACCCTCATTTTGATTGAGCGAAAAGACGGTAGCAAGGCCCATACTGGTCAACTCCTTTCCTATTTTGATTGGGCAGAAACCCATTACCCTGACTGGAAAAAATATTACATTTTATCTGACAGCTGCAATCAAAATCATGACAAACAAATGCATCCTGCATTCGTTCAATTGGATGATGAATGGATAAGCACTGCGATAAAAAGGCTTCTCGAATCAGAAGCACTACCTGCTAGGCAAAGTGGTGTATTAAAAGACATTCAAGCCTATGTTTTCGGCGAGTGGGATGAACACACCGAAAAAGCAGATAAAGACATCACTAAGTATGCAAAGCTATTAGCCCATAAACATGCTTCATTATTTGAGACATTGAGTCATGAATCGGTGATGGCCAATGGTAAGCAAATACAATTAGGCCATGTATCACCACAGAACTATTTCAATAGTCTTGCGTTAGAGTCGCAGGTAAGAGACAGTGATGATCTCAATGAATTGTTACTAATCTTGCAAGCATCCCATGAAGTATTAGATTACATTCAAGACTACTCTTCCTTCGAGCATTTAGCCGATGAAATCAAGAATATTTACCCACAAATAATATCTGATGTTGAATCCGACGGAGTGTCCTTTTTGCTAACTAAACATTACTCAAATCCAGACGACTACTACCCTTATTACTTTAATTTAGCGAAACATACCGATGAAGAAACTGGTAATGATTACTACACCGTAAACTGGGAAGCACATAAAAAATGTCATGAATCGGAAATTAAGTATGCAGAAAGCTTTGCTCAAAAAGCTGGGATGAAAATCAGCAGAAATTGGCAATTTAGAAGCATGGCGCGGATAACCCAAAAAGATGGTATTGATAAGTTAGATATCTCATCTAACTCCCCCATCAGAATTGAAATTGACGAGTTTATAAAGCTAGCCAGAAGCTTGTAGGAAAACCATCTATAAGGCTGAGTGCTGCTCAGCCCTATAAACCAACGTAAAAACATCGCCCTATAGTAAATCGTTAAGTTTCCGTACAGCATTCTGTTGCTATATTAATCATCAAGTTAAGATGATTAAGCAGAGGCGATAGATGAAACAATTATCTAAAATGTTAGCAACAGCAGCGAAAACGGCAACCACTATCGCTCTGACCTTGTTTATCTCAATGGGCAGCGTTCACGCCTCACCAAATACGGCAGTAACCGCCAATTTAGTCAAATCTAACACCGATGGAAACTTGCTTATCTGCTAATATCAGACAATCTCAGCGAGCCATTTTCAGGTGTTTGATAAGCTTTTAGACAATGAATCAGCCTGCCCAACTAACATACAGGTCTCGCCCGAGCCTATGCTTACCGATGCGGAAGAAGCACAGCTTAAACAGATGTTCTCTCGCCAGAGTTATTAAAGCTCGCTAAAACGTATGTTAACTATACCGAACTAAAGCGCAGCACAAGCTGCGCTTTATTGTGCTCGGGACAGTAATATCGAAAGCTGAGCAAGAGGTCTGCAAACATGCCATTAACTATGGGCGCCTTAAAGCAGCTGTGCGATTAAAGTCCTGAAAAATAGAATCGACCCGCTTGCTCTAAGATGATGTAGCGGTTACCTTGCTCAGATCTGTAGTTATAACAAGTATTACTTGAGTCGCTGAAACCACAGCCATCTATCGACAAGCTAAAGTGACTCTCTTTTGCGTTAGCGATTGCACTGGCAACTGTCGTATCGGTTTCATTTTTTAAGCTCGCCGCAATTGCGGCGTAATCATTGATAAAACGTTCGCGAACAGCCGGCTTCAGCTCAGATATTTGCTTAGTGAGGCCGTTATACTCATCTTGGTCTAAGCCTGTAAAAAATAAAGTACCATCTTCTGGCATGGCTAAATGAGCGAAAAAATATCGGTAATCATTACTCGATAGAGCTTTGACCACTGAGTTCGCCAACGCCAATTTACTATCTTGCGGATACTTATCGTTATCCACTTTAACGCCATTTCTAAATACCTGACCATTTAACTCATTGAGTCGAATTTTGCTCAGTTGCGCAATAGTTGATGAGCTATATTGCTCGGCAATCTGTTGAAACTTGTCATAGGCCTTATCTAACTGGATGCTATCCTCTAGCTGCTTTGCAGTGACAAACTCAAGATTGGCCGCATCGACAGCGGCATAGCTCAAACTGGTATAACTAAGGGTTAACAGTAACAAGGATGCACTCAATAGCGTGTTAATTAAGCGAATGTGTTTTTTCATTATCTTAGAAGCCTTTGCCATTATCTTAGGTGCCAATAGTAATTATTATTGGCTTTAATCAATCTAAACCCTCTAACGTCTTGCCAGTGCATTTTATAAAGCACTGCAACTTGCTTTTCGAGCACCTCATCAAATTCAGGCTGAACATCGTTATCTAACAGCAGATTAATATTATCGATTATAGAGGTGACTCGAGGATCATTAGTATCTAACAAGCTTTGCATGGTTTCGATAATATCCTGATCAACGTCTACATCAGGAAGGTTTGCATATTGACTTAAATGATAAACCAGATAATTAGCATCTTTACTTTTCAATGCCTTAGCTAATGACCTCAGTAAGTCTTGGTAGCTGGATTGCGGATACTTATCGCTATCTTTTTTTATGCCGCCATTAAACACTTTGTCGGTTAACTTACCTACTTCCAATGAGCTAACAACAGCAGCACGGGTGTTAGGGTAAGCTGTGATGATCTGCTGCAACGCATCATATTCTTTATCGTATTCACCTGTATGTTGATACAAACTGGCCTCAACAAATAGGCTATTAGCATTGCTTGCAGCGGACCTTGTTTGCGGGGCTTCATAGCTTGAGCTGCAACCCAGCATGAGAACCAAGGGAAACGATGCAAGGCAAAGTGGTGCGATCTTTATCATTGGTAAACTCTAGAGTGAATTTTGGTGCCCGCGAATATAACAGATAACTACCTACGCAACAGAGGCTTACACAACAAACAAGAAGAAAACCTTGTAATAACAGACCTTAAGCGTTTACATTCGGCAAAACAGACTTAGCAGCATATTGCTAAGCCAGCTTCCCATTTATGAAGTTCAGAATTCTGGATAAGCCTACGATGCCAATTAAAGATGAGTATTATGTTTTTTCAAATGACTACTCCAAAGTCAATTTTGTGGTCAATATGAACGATACTCGCAGACTGGGGATCTTGAGAGACCAAGCGATATCAACAAATGTCCCAGCCAGCTTTGAATGTAAAAGTCTAAGAACCTTTAAACCAATAGCCGCATCATTTGATATTTCGGCTAGCACTAAGCTGCTCTTCGATATGGACTATGCAAAGCCTTTAGTAGAGCTGAATTTATATAACAACTCACTTGTTCCCGCTAAGATTATTGATAAAGATTACCTTTACCTTCACTGCTACAACATCATCAATATTCTGGATGATGAGGTAGGTTTTGACTTCGAAGAGCTCAATGGTATTCCGTTAGAAAATAGACTGGTGTTTACGCCCTCATTTGAGTCAATCATAGTATTTTTCCATAAGTCTGTTGTTGACGCGATTGTAGCGATTAAGCCCCCCTCATACGCAAAGCAAGTCAAAGTTTCTGATTGGACGCTAGAATTGGAAATGTCATGATAAATCATTAAGTTTCAGTACAGCATTCTGTCGCTATATTGATTATCAATAAGGATGATTAAGCAGAGGTGACAGATGAAGCAATTAACCAAAATGATAGCAATCGCTGTGAATATGTTAGCAACAGCAGTGAAAAGGTTTACCACTATCGCTCTGACCTTGTTTATCTCAATAGGCAGTGTTCACGCCTCCTCAAATACGGCAGTCACTGCAAACTTAGTGAAAACCCAAACTGATGAGAACTTGCTCATTTGCCAATATCAGACAGTCTCAGCTAGCCATTTTCAGGTGTTTGATAAGGTTTTAGACAATGAATCAGCCTGCCCAACTAACGTGCAGGTCGCCCCCGAGCCTATGCTTACCGATGCGGAAGAAGCCCAGCTTAAACAGATGTTTTCAAGGCAGAGCTATTAAATACACTAAAACTTATACCGGACTAAAGCACAACACTGCGTAGTGTTGTGCTTAGCGCTAATAAAGATGAAACCGTTAAAGACATGGCAAACTTGCATAAGTTACAGAGCGGGAATGTACTGAGCCAATCAAGGTCGTTCTAAAATGGGGCATAACAACCTCCCCCTCAAATTCGTAATATAGGAGGCTGAGTAAGATGTTGTAAAATATGTCATTTAGCCCGAAGTTATTCAGGGCATTTATTCTGAGCATTCATTCAGGGTGTCTATGTTCGGTTTTATAATTGCTCGGTTTTATGATTGCTTAGTTTTATGATTTAAGGCTTCTATACGCGACTTGGGCACCGTCTTGCAAGATAATGCTGTCACCTTGGATCACAATGCCAAAGCCATGCTCTTCATCCCAAGCACATTCAAAAATCATCCCAACTGCATTTTTGTCTGGGTGATGTAAAATAAATCCGGACAGCTGCATTAACTTAAAGATATCCCCAGCCTGCATATCGGCTTCGCTCACCTCGCCAACACCGGTTTCGTAAGATTCTGAATCTTCGTCAAACACATCTAAAAACTCTGAGTCTTCAAGTAATTCTTGATAGTTGTCATTCACATAATCACAAACAAGCGCATAAATACGCTTTTCATTATCTATGAACCATTGCTGCATGCTATCAGCAATAGCCAGATCTTCTCGGGTGAGAAATTCAACACTACCGTACCCTTGAAAATCATGCCAAGCTGTCAGCCCTGCTGTACCTTCATGAAACTCTTCACCCGCTTTCCAAGTAATATTTATTGTTTTCATAATTAACTCGCAAAAATGAGCATAATAATTGAAACGGTTTCACATTAATGTGCTGTTAAGGCGTAAACGAGCATTTTTCCTAAAGAAAACAAAGCGAAAGAATAAGCTTCTAGTATGGGTATCTAAGGTGACTCTTAGTTGATGAGGGCTATGCTTTTTCGTACCAAAAGTGTCCACGTTGAACAGATTATGTGTTCACTCTCTGGGTAATTTTCAATTTAAAAAAGTAAAGCCAATAAAACCAGTTAATTAAAATAGGGCACGATTTATGCTGTTTTTACCGCACATGTAATCTATTTCATTAAGGATACAACGATGAATACAAAATTTATCATTGCACTGGTTTTACTCATTTTTATAAGTGTTTCATCTGATGCTATAGGTGACAATCAAGGTGGAGGAAATGTAATGATCCTAAACTTGGTTGGTACTGGGAATGGCGAGCTACTTAAGGTACCGGATATTGACGGTGATGGCATTGAAGATGACGCCACTTGTTTCGAAGTCAATCTAGTCAATGGCAAAAATGGTCATTTGATTGGTAAAGCCGTCGACTGTTTGTCGATGATATCCAGCGTTGGCGACGGGCTATCTTTAGTTGGTACAACATATTTCTATTTACCCCAAGGCACACTCATCACCAGAGGAAACACAAGCGTTCAGCCCGTCACAAATGAGATAGTGACTCCAGATGGCCAAGCCATAACTCACATAACGGGAGCCTCCAGCAACGAAAATGCAATTTTAGAAGGTACAGGCCGTTTTGAGGGCAAGACCGGAACTGTGCGACTCTCAGGAATGGTGGACATGTCAAATATTGAGATCGGCCAATTAACCTTTGATTGCTTATTTGTTATAGCACTAGAACAGTCAAAAGTAGGGGCGGAGTGAACTAAAGTTATTCATCTATACTCATTAACAAAGTGAACATTGCAAAAGGAACTTGCACATGTCTAGAAAACCTAGAGCCAATCCGATAGGCATACCTCAACATGTCATTCAACGCGGTAATAACCGCCAAGCATGTTTTGCTGCAGAACAAGACTTTATTGCCTATGCCGGATGGTTAAAGGACTATGCCAAGAAATTTCAGGTTGAAATCCATGCCTGGGTATTTATGACAAACCATGTTCACCTACTTTGCACACCGCAAGAAACCAATGCGATTAGCCAAATGATGCAGTCTCTTGGGCGACAGTATGTGAGGTATTTTAATTACACTTATAAACGCTCTGGAACACTATGGGAGGGACGATATAAGTCTTGCCTAGTACAGACTGAAGACTATCTACTACAACTATATCACTATATAGAGCTCAATCCAGTTAGAGCAAATATGGTCGATGCCCCTTCTGAATATCAATGGTCCAGTTACCAAATCAACGCCTTAGGCAAAGCCTCCACATTATGTACGCCTCACCCTGCTTACCTCGCTATTCATCCTACAGAAAAAGCCCGACAAGCATGTTATCGAGCACTCTTTAAACACCAGTTAGACACACAAATCATTGAAGATATTCGACAAGCAACCCACAAAGGCATGGCTATCGGAAATAATAAATTTAAAGATGATATTGAGAAACTAACAAACACAAACACGAGACCGCAGAAAATGGGGCGGCCAACAAAGCCAATAGCATAAAGTTTACTCTGACCCCACTTATTCACTTCTATTCTCTTCCACTTATTCTCTTCAGCAATAACTAAAGCTTAGTAAGAGGCCGACAAACATGCCATTATCTATGGGTGTCTATGGTTGGTCGTTGCTTAAAGCGAAAAGAGTCAGTCAATAAGCACTAAACTGGAGCCAAGAATAAATAGAAACTAAGGCAAAAAAGCCTCGGTTAGCGAAGTACTGTCTTGACTAACCGGGAGCGTCCATATATATCTATGGTTGGTTAGTTTCAATTAGTTATTATTGCGCTCAATTTTGATTTTTTGCCCATAATCAAAAATATCTACACGATCAGAGATAGTTTTCCAAACTGATGTATACCCCCAAAGACACAATGAAATAAATAACATAACAACAGTTAGGCTGTTTTTATTTTTGCAAGTAAACTCACCAAGCCAACCCTCACTAGGGTTTAAAGATAGAAACCTCCTCATATTTAAAGCTAGAATAATCATTACTGTAGGAAAAACCAATAACCAAACAAATTGTAGATCAGCATTTTTAACTAAGAAATAACTCACCCCATAAAAGACACCTGCTGTAAAAACAAAAAACATTGGTAATCCAGAAATGAAGAAATCTTTAAAAGGCTTTATCCAAGGAAGCAATTTAACTAATTTATCATGTACATCATCATCAAGTTTCAATAGTTGAAACCTTAATGCCATATACATAAACAAAGGAATACTTAACTCACAAACTTTACCAATCCACCAAGACTGTATTGATATAATCGACTTTAACTCTTCATCCATCTCATTGTAAGCATAAAGTATATCAGTATCAATAACCCAACCAGACACAAAATATGAAACAAAAGAAAAAACAATGCAAAAAATTATAGCCAGCATGTAGAATTTTACCGTTCCAACCTTAGAAAGCATATTACATAACTCACCCAACCTATTATCAATTTCTTTATTACGCACACTATACCCCCTAGTTAAAAACATTAACAACCATCTCTAAAACTTATTCACACTCATACCTCGCAAATAAATAGTTTCAGTGCATAAAAAACATTTACAATGGCACTCACGAATAAAAAAGACAAACCAAGAAAGTAAAAGATAAAACAAAAAACTGCTGAGATACGGAACTGACAATTAAGCTTATTATAAGTTTTCCAAAAAAAGTCAGCTCTAAGTTCAGAATCAATAAAAACTGACTCAACCTCCCTCTTCCGATTTAAAATACCAACCACCGCTTTACAATCTACATCCTTAGTCTTATCAAAGTCTTTTACAAAATTAAAGATATCATCACAAGAAACTTTAGACCCTATTTTTGATGAAGATAACTGAAGGTAGTCAATAATGTGCTGCATAGTTTTCCCTTCGCTTTCAAAATCGCTCAAACTTGAGTTCTGCTTAATCATCAAAGGACACCTAACCTGATAAATAAGAGTGCCAATAGCAAAACACAAAGATGCATAAAAAAACTTAGAGACACTAAAAGGAATAAATAAATCCACACCTGAAAAAGTTGAAAAGCGCTCAAAATTAATAGTCAAAAACGGGATTAAAAATATCCAAAAGTAATTACTTGTAATCAACTTACTATTACCTAAAACCCGCAAATCACTCCAAAGAATACTCATACCTCAAACTTCCCCTTTTTACTTTCTTCCTCTTTCCTTCTATTAAGTTCATAATACTTCATATACTTTGCCTTCATATTATCTAAAGGCAGTTTATTCAACTCATCTTTAAACCATTGATTCAACTTCAACTCATTTAACACTTCGAAGAGGTTAATAACCCTTACTTTGTGCTCTTCTATGTCAGACGCAACACCAATTTTTGATAACTGAGTAAAATTATCATCTTGTCTACACCCACTTACTTTCCTGTAAACCCTATCAATAAAACTATCTAGATTAACTTTCTCTGTGGTTCCGTTAGAATGACCTGGGTTCCAAAAGTGTTTATCCACTAGGAAGTTTGTTGACACATTAAACATTAAAACATCTTTATACTTATCCTCTGCCGTCATTTCCTTTGAGCTTCCAATAAATATAATAAAATAAAAATTTCTCGAAAACATATCAGCACCTTCACTAGTAAACGACAACTTCCTAGGAAGTAGTGATGGCTCAAAAAACAACTCTACTTCAGGTAAATAAAGATTTCTTACAAATCGTCTAGTGTCAATATCTGCTAAAAATTGCAATACATTTAACCACTGTCGCCACTTACGGCGACTAGAACCATAAAAACTTATCGCATCTAAATCATCAGTTTGCTCTTTAATACAAGATGCAGCGAAGTAATGTGGTATCATTTCATGTAAAAATCGATAATCATGATCATCGATTTGCAGTAAACACGTATTCCTAGTTATATCATCTAATAAATTGCTTGCTTGAGTTACTTTCTCTCCCATATCTAAAAGAACATTTTTTATTACCCGAATGAAGTCGTCCTTACTTCCCGATAATTCAGATGATTTAATAGAATAATATGACAACAATTCCAATGCAGTTTTGATTTTATCTGCACTGAACAATGTTTTTGTTGGCCTTGTAAAACCCAATTTTAAACCATCATGTTCAGACACCAAAGTATCAAACAGTTTTTTATAAAAGTCTGAGTGGTCTTCCGGAATTTTTACTTTATTTCGATATACCATTGAAAACAATGTAAGCATAAGAGGTGTTTTCAAAAGCTCTCTTAGTTTTTTAGGTAAACTATCAATGTTTCGCTGCAAATTCTCTTTTTGAACGATAGACTTTTCTGTCGCCATTAATTTTTTTACAAAACCAATCTGCTCATCGTTATCAAGGGGTTTAATACTAAAAATAATAAAGCTAGATGAACGTTGTATCTCATTGCCAGGCCGAGT
Organism: Shewanella pealeana ATCC 700345; assembly: GCF_000018285.1. NCBI lineage: Bacteria > Pseudomonadati > Pseudomonadota > Gammaproteobacteria > Alteromonadales > Shewanellaceae > Shewanella > Shewanella pealeana. The sequence goes on from NC_009901.1 coordinate 4,039,892, forward strand.
TGTAACAAATATTTTTTTGTTTGAACTTCTCGAAGCTACATATTGAATAAACTCTACAACATTCTGCCTAATATCATATTCAACCTCATCAAAGCCATCAAAGAAGAATGAAAACAAACCAATTTTCAACAACGATTCAAACAGTTTTTCAGAACACCTAAAACCAAGGTTTTTCTCTATGTATTCTGAAAAAAACTCAGATATAGGTTGCTCAACATTTACATCTTTTAGCTCTATAAATAATGGAATTGTTGCTGCCGAATTCAACTCATAATTATGTAAATGCCTTAAAAGTATTGACTTACCATGACCAACAAGGCCTTCGATTATGATTGATTCATCACAATTAAAATCAGCATATGTATCAGCTTTGATATTAACCTTTTTAGGGCTACGCTTTTCAATCAATTGACAAGGAAAGTAAAACTCTTTTACTTTTTTAGGTTCTTCTTTCCTGAAAATCGTTACTACAAACTCAACCTTTCTCAACTCCTCAACTGCGAACTTTACCTTTTCAGGATCAACCCAAGAGCTGAACTCTGCTTGATTCCGTCCAGATAGACAACCCTTCTTTTCTTCAAGCATCTTAAGGTGTGATGTATAAGGTCTTGCACGTACATTTTTAGGCATATTTTAAACCAGTAAATATCAAATGATAACGATTAAAGTCTAGATACACTCTCCTACAAAACTTCGTAAAACCATACGAGTCGCTATTGCAGTTATATCGTTAATTCCCTCAGTAATTTCGCAATAGTAACATATTGTTAAGAAACAACAAAAAGACAGGACAACAACAAAAAGACAGGACAGCCATATCTTTTGTGCTTTCACAAGAAAAGACAGGAAAAAGACAGGACAGCCATATCTTTTGTGCTTTAGCACATCCTCTACTAGGCTTTGCAGTACCTCCTCTTGGCCTAGTGTAGGATCGCGATTATGACCTCTGCTCGACGAACTTTGATAGATCCAGAATCGACTCCTTTCTATCACATCATAAATCGTTGTGTCAGAAGAGCATTTCTCTGTGGCGAGGATAAGCTTACAGGTAAAAGCTTTGAACATAGGCGTGGCTGGATTGTCGATAAAATCAAAGCGCTTTCAACTGTCTTCTGTATCGATATTTGTGCCTATGCTGTCATGAATAATCACTATCATTTAGTCCTTAAAATCGACACTGACAAAGCTAAATCATTGAGTAACAAAGAGGTCATTAGTCGATGGTGTAAAATCACTAAAGGGCATGCTGTAGCAACCAAATACATGAATGGCGAGACATTAATTGAGGGTGAGCGTTTACTACTTGATGGATTATTAGCTGAGTGGCACGAGCGTTTATCGAGTATATCCTGGTTTATGCGTTGTCTTAATGAGGAGGTAGCGCGTAGGGCGAATCGTGAAGATGAGTGTAAGGGGGCATTCTGGGAAGGAAGGTTTAAGTCTCAAGCCCTACTCGATGAACAGGCATTACTTGCATGTATGATGTACGTGGATTTAAACCCTATCAGAGCCGGAATAGCAGACACTCTTCAAACCTCTGAGTTCACATCTATTCAAGAGCGTATTACCGAGCTACTCTAAACCAAACCCAACAACCTGTGCCCTCTTGCCACAGACTTAGCAATCTCATTAGCTACCGCTATCAATCTAGCCTTAATCGCTTGCTCTATCCCAACACCAGCCTCAAGCAAGTCAGCAACTGCAATAAAAGCCGTGGTCTTTAAGCTAGTGCTGTCATAACAATAGGCATAACCATCACCCGAGATCCACTCTTTTCCCGCCGCAGCGCTCCCACTCTTTTCACTAACAGCCACAGCACCCGCTTGCAGCCCTTTATCTTCCAAGCTTCTAACCAAGGTAAAATCGAAAGCCAAGATACAGGTTTCATCGCCATACCAATCCGCTTTCAACGCCTGAAAGTTGATCCACATTTCCAGCTCAATCAATAACGGTTTAAGCGAACTAGAAAAGCCGCTATCGGCACTAATCGTAATAGGAAGTTGTTCTTGCATATCAATTTGTGTCATCGGTATTTGTCGTCACTTTGCTATGGTTTAAATCAAGTGGTTTAAAGCTGATTCTGCTGGCTAATGCCATTAGTTGCAACAGCCCACTATCAAATCTGCCTTTAAAATTCACCCAATAAAAAACGCACCACTAAGGGTGCGTTTTACGTAATGGCGTTACTGCCGATGATAAGACAAAGAAGCCGATGGTTTTCGCCGCGGAGTTGACTCCAGTCAATGAGCAGCGAAAATCTGAGGCTGAAGCCGTATTATCAAGGCTAAGTAGCCATTATAAATTATTCGTAGTCAGAGACAGGGGCGCATGAACACATCAAGTTACGGTCGCCGTAAACATCATCAATACGGTTAACCGTTGGCCAGAACTTATTCGCCTTAACCGCATTAGTTGGGAACACCGCTTCTTCACGACTGTAAGGACGTGAATCAAACGCTGGGTCCATGATGTCAGCTAGGGTGTGCGGCGCGTTGTGCAGTGGGTTGTTGTCCACTGGCCACTCGCCTGCTTCTACCTTGGCGATTTCGCCGCGGATAGACACCATAGCCTCGATGAATCTGTCTAGCTCAACCTTAGACTCAGACTCCGTTGGCTCAATCATTAAGGTGCCCGCAACAGGGAAGCTCATGGTTGGTGCGTGGAAACCATAGTCGTTTAGACGCTTAGCGATATCCATCTCGGTCACGCCTGAGGCTTCTTTAAGCGGACGTAAGTCGATGATGCACTCGTGCGCAACACGGTCATTACGGCCTGTGTATAGCACTGGATAATGTGCAGAAAGCTTCTTCATCACGTAGTTAGCGTTAAGCAGTGCTACTTGAGTTGACTGACGTAGACCTTTTTTACCTAGCAGCTTGATGTACATCCAAGTGATAGGCAGGATCCCTGCGCTACCAAATGGCGCTGCAGATACTGCACCGTTATTGTCAGACTCTAGACCGTGCTTAACCACACTGTGGCCAGATAGGAATGGCGCAAGGTGCTTTTTAACACCGATTGGGCCCATACCTGGTCCACCGCCGCCATGTGGAATAGCGAAGGTTTTGTGTAGGTTAAGGTGCGATACGTCTGCGCCGATAAAGCCTGGTGATGTTAGGCCAACCTGTGCGTTCATATTGGCGCCGTCTAGGTAAACCTGACCGCCATGCTGGTGAATAACTTCACAGATCTCACCGATGGTTTCTTCATACACACCGTGAGTCGATGGGTAAGTGACCATGATGCAAGACAGGTTATCAGCCACTTCCGCCGCCTTGGCTTTTAGGTCTGCCATGTCGATGTTACCGGCTTTATCACACGCGGTAACCACAATTTTCATGCCTGCAAGCTGCGCCGATGCTGGGTTAGTACCGTGCGCAGATTGTGGAATTAGACAGATGTTTCTGTGCGCATCACCACGTGACTCATGATATTGCTTAATCGCAAGCAGACCTGCGTATTCGCCCTGTGCGCCTGAGTTAGGTTGAAGCGATACGGCGTCGTAACCTGTGATATCCACAAGCCATGTTGATAGCTCCTCAAGCAGCTGCGCGTAACCTTGCGCTTGGTCTTGTGGGCAGAATGGGTGCATATTGCCAAACTCTGGCCATGTGATAGGCGCCATCTCGGTTGCCGCGTTAAGCTTCATGGTGCATGAGCCTAATGAGATCATTGAGTGGTTTAGCGCCAAATCTTTGTTCTCGAGACGCTTGATGTAACGCATCATCTCGGTTTCGCTCTGGTAGCGATTGAACGTTGGGTGAGTCAAGATAGCATCTTTACGCACAAGCTCGCTTGGAATTGAGCTGCTGCCGTTTGCAATAATGGCGGCATCAAGTGCTGCAGCATCTTGGCCGTGGCCTTCACCTAAAAGAACGTCAAATAGCTCAGCAACGTCGCTGCGAGTGGTGGTTTCAGACAAACTCACACCAATCACGCCATCGCTGTCGATGCGTAGGTTCAGGCCAGTAGCTAGAGCGCGCGCTTGTACAGCGGTAACGTCTAAGCCTTTAATCGATAGGGTGTCGAACCAAGTGTTGTTTACTAGCTCAACGCCTTTTGCTGTTAGTGCTGCAGCCACGATGTCGGTTAGACGGTGAATGCGCTCGGCAATGACTTTAAGACCCTGTGGGCCGTGGAATACCGCGTAGAACGATGCCATGTTGGCCAGCAGCACCTGTGCAGTACAGATGTTTGAGTTAGCTTTTTCGCGGCGGATATGCTGCTCACGAGTCTGCATTGCCATACGCAGTGCACGGTTACCGCGTGTATCTTGCGATACACCAATAATACGACCTGGTAGTGAGCGCTTGTACTCGTCACGAGTCACAAAGAAAGCAGCGTGTGGACCACCAAAGCCCATTGGCACACCAAAGCGCTGTGAGTTACCTAGTACCACATCGGCGCCCATTGAACCCGGCGACTTAAGGACCACTAGCGACATGATGTCGGCTGCAACTGACACAAGTGCCTTTTTCTCATGTAGCTTGGCAAACAGTTCTGTGTGATCGCAAATTTGACCTACACGGTTGGTGTACTGGAACAGGGCACCAAATAGCTCGTAGTTAACTGCTTCTTCTGCAGGACCTACGACAACCTCAAAACCAAAACACTCGGCGCGAGTTTTAATTACGTCGATAGTTTGTGGGAATACGTCATCAGCTACGAAGAAGATGTTAGCTTTTTTAGCTTTAGAAACACGCTTAGACAGTGCCATTGCTTCGGCAGCGGCTGTTGCTTCATCGAGTAGTGAAGATGAGGCAAGATCAAGACCTGTTAAGTCCATAGACACTTGCTGGAAGTTTAAGATCGCTTCAAGACGGCCTTGAGCAATCTCTGGCTGGTATGGTGTGTACGCTGTGTACCAACCTGGATTTTCAAGCACGTTGCGCTGAATAACACTTGGTACTTCAGTACCGTGGTAGCCCATACCGATATAGCTTTTGAAGACCTTATTTTTGTCTGCAATTTTGCGGATATAAGCTAAGCCTTCCGCTTCGCCACATGAATCGCCAACCGCTAAGTCGCGGTTTAGCAAAATGGCACCTGGAACGATTTGTGCGGTTAAATCTTCTAATGATTCTGCACCGACAAAGTTAAGCATTTCTTGCTGTTGGTCTGCACCTGGGCCAATGTGGCGGCGTAGAAATAATTCGTGCTGCTCTAACTGCGTAAGGGTTTCTGTGGTCATGAGTAACCTAGTTCCATATTTGCCAGTATCCTGCCTGTAGGGGGCGGTGCTACCGGTCTCTTTAGTTTTAGAATGCTTGTGTTGTTTGGCCTTTTTGCCGAGGCTTATTTACGTTCGCTTGAATACTCTGGTTTACATCTAGGGTTCACATCTAGCGCCAAAATATTCTCACTTACATGCCTGTTAATTTTGCTTAGAAGCCATATAACGAACAAAGCCCCAATCAGCGATGAGTTGGGGCTTTGTGAGTCATCGACGCTTATTCGTCGTCGATAACTGCTTGATAACCTTCGGCATCAAGCAAGTTGTCTAGTTCTGCAAGGTCGGTAGGCATTACGCGGAAGAACCAACCGTCACCGAATGCATCGCTGTTGACTAGCTCTGGAGAATCTTCCAGTGCTTCGTTAACGGCAACCACTTCGCCTGAAAGTGGTGCGTAGATGTCTGATGCTGCTTTTACTGACTCTGCTACTGCGCAGTCTTCACCAGCGTTAACGTCGTCGCCAACTTCTGGAAGCTCAACGAACACCATGTCACCCAAAAGCTCTTGAGCGTGCTCACTGATACCGACTGTGTAGCTACCGTCTTCTTCTTTACGGATCCACTCGTGAGAAGAAGCATATTTAAGTTCAGCTGGGATATTGCTCATTGGTCTTAATCCTTATTCGATGTTCTAATTCTGTATTTAATAAGACGTTATACTGATTTGCCTATAAGGCTTATATCAACTTTTGCACCTTTTTTACATCATAAGTGCAGCGATTTCATCTAGTTTTTGACGTTTGCCACATTGATCTTGCTCAAACAGGCAAATTTAGCACTTTCCACTTTATATCAGTGTTTGATGAAACCATAAACTTTAGCCTATTGGTCCAATCTCTCAACTAAGAGCATCAACTGAGCCAATAGATAACACAATCTTGATAAAGCGAATGTTCGCCACATCAACAAAACATTTTCAGAGCTTAATACGCAGAGATTTAGTTCTAATTTTAGGAGCCAGCGCGCAGTTGATAAGCATCAATGAGCACTGGCGACAACAAAGTAGGACTAAATAGCCAGTATTAAGCCTGAAAATTAGAAGGCTTGCTTACCATTGCGCACAAATGACGGAGCGATAACTTTTACCGGTACACGCTTCTTACGCATCTCTACTTCAGCCACGTCACCAATGCTGCGCGGTACGCGAGCCATGGCAATTGAGTAACCCAGTGTAGGCGAGAATGTGCCGCTGGTAATGGTACCTTGCTGCTCAACGCCGTCGCTGTCGGTAAAGAACACTGACATGCCGTGACGGATAACGCCTTTAGCGTCCATGATTAGGCCAACAAGTTTGTCTGTACCTTCTGCTTTAATCTTCTCTAGCGCTTGGCGACCGTTAAAGTCACGTTCCGCTGGCTCCCATGCCACAGTCCAGCCCATGTTGGCTGCAAGTGGGTTAACGCTTTCGTCCATATCTAGGCCGTAAAGGTTCATGCCCGCTTCGAGACGTAATGTGTCACGTGCACCTAGTCCACAAGGCTTAATACCCGCATCTAGGAAAGCTTGCCATAGTGCTTCGGCTTCATCATTTGGTACGATAACTTCGTAGCCAGTTTCACCAGTGTAGCCAGTGGTTGCGATAAACAGTGAGCCAGCTTGTACACCAAAGAATGGCTTCATGCCTTCGATTGCTGCGTTTTGCGCATCGTTAAATACGGTAGCCGCTTTTGCCTTAGCATTTGGGCCTTGAACGGCGATCATCGCCAGCTCTGGACGCTCGGTCACTTCGACGCTGAAGCCTTTAACTTGTTCGTTTATCCAAGCGAGGTCTTTTTCGCGTGTTGCTGAGTTAACAACAATACGGTACTCGGTATCTGATAGGTAATAAGTGATAAGGTCGTCGATAACGCCGCCATTGTGGTCAAGCATACCGCCGTAAAGTGCCTTACCAGGCACTTTAAGCTTAGCGACATCGTTGGCTAGCAGTTTGCGTAAAAAGGCACAAGCGTCATCACCAATCACGTCGACTACTGTCATGTGTGAAACGTCGAACATACCAGCGTCTTGACGAACTGCGTGATGTTCTTCGATTTGTGAACCGTAGTTTAGTGGCATATCCCAACCATGGAAGTCTACCATCTTGCCGTTCGATTCTAGGTGCTTGTTAAAAAGTACAGTTTTGTTAGCCATTTCTATCCCTTCTTTGGGGTCTTCTAGTCTGCAACTGCCGCCATCACTTTACACTTTATATAGCGTACTTATATCGCGTACTTTTGTAGGGTACATATATAAGATACCGATAAAGCGACTAGCAGCAGATCAATGTAGTCGTATTAAAATGCGGCGAAATTATACCTTGAGACACGACTTTGTATACAAAAGAATTTTCTAATCCGAACAGTTTTGTCATTAGTTTTTCTCATTATCAATATGTGAAATTTTCACACAAAAACAGCAAGTAAACTAATTGCAAAAACAAACCCCTGAAATTAAAGACTTATTTAGACTTAACTAATGAGTTGTAGTTGTTAACTTTCAGACCGCTTACACAGCTTAGGTAGATTAGTCTTGTTGCCTAGCGCCTGTTGAATAAACAGTGTTTTCAATGGCGCAAAATTGTCGACGATATTTAAGCCCAGATCACGGATGGCTTTCTTAATCGGATTAGTGCCTTGGAATAGCCTCTTAAAGCCTTCCATTGCGGTGATCATCTCTAACGCTTCGGCCTTACGCCAGCGCTCAAGATCGCGCAGGTTGCGGTAATCACCAATATCTTTACCCTGCTGTTTAAGCTCGCTCACCACCTCGACTATGCTGGCCGCATCGAGGAAACCTAAGTTAACTCCCTGCCCCGCTAGTGGGTGTATGGTGTGCGCCGCATCGCCTGCTAACACCAGACGTGACCGTGCAAAGTGACGCGCGTAACGCATACGTAGCGGGAACGACTGACGCTCACTCTCAAGGGTGCACATGCCTAGACGGCCATCGAAGGCGGCGGTAAGGGCACGTTCAAAGTCTACCTTATCTAATGCCAGCAATTGCTCGGCTTTCTCTGGAGATACCGACCAGACAATTGAGCAGAGATCTTTTTCATATAAAGGCAAGAAGGCTAATGGGCCTTCGCTGTCGAATACTTGTCTTGCGGTGCCAGCGTGAGGCAACTCGGTGCGTATAGTTGCCACAATAGCGTGATGATTGTAATCCCAGAAGGTCATGGGGATTTTACATTGCTCGCGCACCCATGAATTAGCGCCATCCGCAGCGACCACTAACGCTGCGCTTAAGTTGTCGCCATTATCTAAGGTTAACCAAGCCTCACGCTCTCCAAAGGCAATACGCTCTAGACGCTGGTTTTCGATATATGTCAGCTCACTAAACTCACTGGCGCGCTCGGCTAATGCAAAGGCGATGGCATCGTTTTCGATAATCGAACCTAGGTGGGTTTCACTCAATGAATGGGCGTCGAAATCAATCTTGCCTAGGCTGTCTTTGTCCCACACCTGCATTTTTTGGTAAGGACTCACTCTCGATGCAGCCAAGTAAGGCCAAGCACCTAAGTTAGTAATCAGCTGTTGGCTGGCCTTGTTGATGGCGCTAACCCTAAGCTTAGGGGCACCCGATACCGCTTGGGTCTGACCCGCATCAATCACCACGACTTTAATGCCTTCCATCGCTAAACCAATAGCCGTTGCAAGGCCAACCATGCCTCCACCAACAATTGCGACATCATAAGTTTGTGTGCTTAACATCTTTTACCCTTACTAAAAATACTGCTCATAGCGTGAATTACGCGGCCACTAGCTTGCCATAATGATGCTTAGCTAATGGAGACGGTTGTACTTAGCCTATTCGCCTTGGTTCCAGCCCATTGCGCGGCGTGCAACAGGTGCCTTTAACGGCGGGAACCAAGACAGCAATCGTAGCCCAAGATTACGCCCAACCACCAGCGGCCAATAATCATTAGAAAAACCGCGCACTAAAAACTCGATACTGTTCATGGTACCTTGTCGGTCTGTCTTACGACGTTCAAGAAAGAGATGGGTCAATTCGCTACTACCAACATCCTTGCCAGCCTGACCTTCTGGATTAGCAAGCACTTGCTTAAGTACCTCAATCAGGCATACCACATCCCGCAGACCTAAGTTAAAACCTTGGCCTGCAATTGGGTGCAAGGTCTGGGCGGCATTGCCTAAAAAGACGGTGCGGTGGTAGATAGGCCTTGGCATATACGACAGGGTCAACGGGTAGCTAAAGCGATTACCGACATCGACAAATCGCCCGGCTCGGTAGCCAAAGGCTTGCTGTAGCTTGTCGATAAACTCACTCTTTGGCGCCGTTAATAGCCGCTCAGCTTCTTCTGGCGGTAATGCCCACACTAAAGATAAGCGCGAGTCCCCCTTGTTATCGGCCATAGGCAATAAGGCTAATGGTCCGGTTTGGGTAAAGCGCTCATAGGCCCAGCCAGCATGTGGCTGCTCGGTATGAATATTGGCAATTATTGCGCTCTGACCAAACTCAACTTGTTCTAATGGCTGCTTAAAGGCTTGGCGCACCTTAGAGTTTACCCCGTCGGCGGCAACCACGAGTTTTGCCGAGATCTGCTGGCCATCTTCGAGAGTTAGCAGTTGTGAGTCGATTCGCGCTTCAACGCTGTGCAAGCGACTCGGACAGTAAAGTGCAATATCGCTTTTCTCTAACAGGCTAAACAGCTTGTTGCCCACAGCTTCGAGCTCGACCACTTGGCCAAGATATGGCAGGTGAAGTGACTCGCTATTAAGCTCCGTCATTCCAAAGTGGCCGCGATCGGATACATGAATATTGCTAATTGGCGTCGCTAAGGGGTCAAGATGCTGCCAAAGGCCGAGCTGTTTTAGCTCAAAGATAGAGCCATGGGAGATAGCGATAGAGCGGGCGTCGAACCCTGGGTGTTCATTGCTTGGCTTATGCGCCTCGATAAGGGCTATTTTAATTGGCGCATCGGCACCAATGCTCGCTTGCTGTTTAGCAAGTTCTGCTAGGCCTAGGGCTAAAGTTGCCCCCGCCATCGCACCGCCAACAATCGCGATATCGACTTCATTTATCTGTGTGCTACTTGCTAGATCAGCCAGCTCGTTAGGATTAGCCATGAGTTTATAGACCCAATAACAAAAATATTTGGTAGTGTTGCAGATACAAAAACCGCCATTGCAAATTGCTGCGATGGCGGTATTTAGGTATGAGTTTTAGTGAAGCACACCCACGTCGATGGGTTCGTCGTCATCAACCGCTGGGCCAAACTCGGCGTAGCACATGAGTGCTGCCATACGGGTAAACTCCATTAGCTCAATGAGCGCCGCTTCTGATTCTTCGTCTTCACCGACATCAAACTCCACCTGGGCAATCTCAGACAGATCTTGAATCACTTCGCGCACATCGAGTGGTGCTTGATTTAGCTTAGGCTGAATAATAGCAATCCCCGTAAGGAAGCTTTGCACCCATAAGGACAGGGCTTCGACACGCTTAGAAAGTGGCTCCTCCTCTTCTGGCAGCATAGGGCTAAAGCCAAAGTCGGTATCTGACAGGCGGGTAACCGCATCTTGATATAATTCTTCAATCAGCGCTTGCAACTCTTTAGGTAAAGCTTGACCATCGTTCATCAGCTCTAATAGCGGTTGAGTCCAACCTGAGGCACTTTGCTCTACTCCGCCACAAATAAGCCCAACAAGAGCACCGTGAACTTCGACTGGGTGCTGACCAATTTCAGCAGCATTAAGTGCTGCAAGTAATTTATCCATGCGCAATGTAGGAAGACTCGCCATAAAGTGTTATCCAATCACAAAATATACTGTGTTCATGCTAGCAGAAGTGCGGGTGTCGACCAATAGTGCGCTCGATAAAGTCGGCAAAAGTTTGCGGGGTTAGCCACAAAAGCAGCAATCCACTCTATCGAGGATTGCTGGCTAATCGATTCATCGATAACAGGTTTAGCAAAAGTCGGCCTTTGTTCAAAGTTCGGTACTATTGCAATGATGCAGCGATTAATGACTTTATTAGTACAAACTGGTTTATGTTTATACGCCAATGGCGATCTAAACAACAATTAATCTAAACTGCGCCAGTTTGCGAGCCGATCGTGTTGCACTTTGCTATTGAGACCGATATAGTCCGCTCAAGTACACGGTTAAAGGATCCTTTTCGGAATGAGTAGCAAGGCGATTGAAATTACCCTTATGGGTCGTACCTACTCTATTGCTTGCCCACAAGGACAAGAAGCTGCGCTTAGGCATGTGGCCAATAATCTCGAAAAGCAGTTAACCTCGCTTAAGGCGCGTACCAATAACATTAGCCGTGAAGAAATTGCCATTATGGCGGCATTAAATATCGGTTATGAGCTGTTAGAAGAACAGCAAAAGAATCAAGATTATATTAGGCAGATGGATAATAAAATCGGTTTGCTACAGTCAACTCTTGAAGACGCACTCGTTGAGCGCGCTACAAAACCTGACGAAAAGTCGTTATAATAGAGCTTGCTTAATAAGCAGCGGTTAACAATTTTATCGTAAGCCCATTTTAGTCACCCGACTGGTTTACGAACACAAGTTTTGCTCCCTGGGATATTCGCTAGCTGGTAATGTCCCTGTGCCGATAATTACAAACCCAGGGTGAATGTTTTACTGACATTGTGCAAGCTCGGCTCGTACCGAGAAGCCTTAGGAGGTATTCATTTACCCGCCTTGAACCTACGGTTCAAGGGCTACACCAGCGGTCGGTATTCTGGGGAGCAATTTAATTACAAATTAAGCCATCTCATTTGAGGTGGCTTTTTTGTTTATTAAAGGTCCTAGATCCTAGGGCGCTTCGCTTCGAGGGCGGACTTGGTCCTGCTAGGAAAATCAAAAGCATGACGGGCTAAAGCCCGACCTACTGAAGAGAATATGTTTTCCGGCCTTTCGGCTCTTACAGTCTTAGCCTTCTTCGTCTTTGTTCTTCCTAGGACCTTTCTTTGCCCTTCCTACTACCTTCTTTACCTACCTTCTCAATCCTTGTGTAACAACAAATTCAAATAGTAACCACCGTAACCTAAGGTGGCAACGATAACGATAGCCCACTCATACCAGGCAATCAGCTGGCCTGTGAGTAGTTCATAACCTAAATTACACCAAAGTACGATGACTAATATCAACGGAGAAAGAGCTGCAGCTAACATTGATGACCTCTATATAGCTTAAAACATTAATAACTCGATGTATCACTTAAGCCCAAAGCTTATTAAATTTGTTTTTCATACTATTCACTGTATCGCTAGCCACATTGCTGACACTACTACTGACTTCATTAACCCTACCACTAACATCATTAATAGCCTCGCTAACGGCTTCATTTTGGCCGCACTTATTCAGTTCCTTTCCGCCAAAATGTTTACCGATAGTCGCTCCTGCAGCCGCCCCGACTATGGTGCCAGCCCCTGGTACTATTGACCCCATAACCGCGCCAACTTTTGCCCCCACCAGCGCTCCACCAACAGACCCGGCAATCTCGGCTTTTTTAGCTTCCGCGCTGTTGTTTTTACCTGAGACGATCCCCTCTAGTAAGTTACGCTCGACTTCGGTGTCAAAGCCTTCTATATAACCCAACTCTTCACGCCATTTACTCATGGCTGCAATCAATAGATCCGGCTCATTGCCACGGTTAAGCAATTCACTGAAAATCCCCAGAACGATATCCATGCCAAAAGTTTGGTACATATTGCGCAGTTCGATATAAATAGGATCGTCTGCTAACTGCTCACCAACAGAGTCTCTAACCCACTTTCCTATAGGGTTGATAACCGAGCCAACTATACCACTCACATCACCAATTAATGAGCTACGGTCTCTTTCTATAATGCCTTCGACAAAGGCATAACCTTGCTCAAACTGCTCATCATTGAGCATAATAAATTGATGAATATCCGCTCCCAACTCAATGCATACCGCTTCACATAAACACTGTGGACCAATAACAATCTGAGTGATGCTGTCAGAATCGGCCATTGATAAAGCGTTTTTAAGGTGTAAGTCTAAAATGGTAAAAGCTTCGGCTTCTAATTGCTGAATTTGGTTCATTGCCGACCCTATCTTTAATTAGGAATTTGTAGTTAGGTATTAATAAAGTTAAGAATGGAGTCGGTGAGGTTATCACCCGCATCGATATCACCTATGTAGGAGGTATCTAAACCTCCTTGAGCATCATAACTATTGGCGCCAAAGGCGGTATCGGCGCTATGGCCTGAAAACTGGCCGTTAGCATTATACCTATCGACACCACCAAACACGTTTGGCCGAGTAAAGCCATCAAACTGACCATGGGAGTCAAAGTGATTTACTCCCCCAAATACGTTATCGATATCCTGCCCAGCAAAGGCGCCATGAGCATCGGTAAATGAGATGCTATTACCCAAAGGGTTAGCCATGCCACTGCCAACAAAAGTGCCGTTTTCAAACATACTGACACGACCCGCAAATTGATTGGTTAGATTTATCATATCTTCGTCGATGCTCTGAATTAATTGCCCAAGTATACAGCTGTATACAACTGTGTTCAAGTGAAGGTTGTAGAGCTTAGGACCTGCCTTACCCTCTCAGCTTGCACCGTCTTAGCTGTTCCTAGAACCTAAGACCTTTCTTTGCCTTCCCTAGGATCTTCTTTTGTATGCTAAGCTGCTTAGGTTATTGATAGGAGAGCCTATGTTATGCCATCACAGCTGCCGTCTCAGTTTTCATCCACAGCCAATATTCAATCGACTCGCAAAGCGCTTCGCCTGCAGATCCGTCAAGCTCGGCGATCATTGTCGGATGAGCAGCAGCTTGCTTGTTCACAATTGGCAGCCAAGCACACACTGGAGGCGCTAATATCACGCAAGGTCAAGTGTGTGGCCTTGTATCTAAGTAATGATGGCGAACTCGATACGCAACCATTAATCGATGGGCTTTGGCAAAACGGGGTTGATGTTTACCTCCCTAGACTGCACCCCTTCAGCGCAGGAAACTTGCTATTTTTGCGCTACGACAAAGGTACCCAACTGCTAAAGAATCACTTGGGGATTTGGGAGCCAAAACTGGATATCACTCAGATGATCCTCACTCATCAGCTGGATGTGGTGATCACGCCGTTAGTCGCCTTTGATCTGCAAGGCAACAGAATGGGCATGGGCGGTGGTTATTATGATAGAAGCCTCAGCAATTGGCAGCAGCAACATAGACCTTTGCCTATCGGCTATGCCCATGATTGCCAACAAGTCGAGGCCCTGCCATGTGAGCATTGGGATGTACCTTTGCCATTTATTTTCACTCCTAGTCACTGCTATAGCTTTGAGCAATAGTAGTTATTAGACTTATTACTGCTGAAAGGAATTTGTTTAAGCCTTTCAGCTATATGCTTTGCTCTCATATCACTTAAAAACAACAAGTTACAAATCACCACTGTCACCACAGCTCTTGCAGCTAACTTAGATTCTACCCCATCTGACCTCCACAATTGTTCATGGCTATACTTAACAGCACCCTTTTCACTTTTGGATATGCATCATGAGTGCAGATAATAACTGGTCGCTGAATATGCACCAGATAGAAACTTGTAACTGTAACCACGGTTGCGGCTGCCAATTTGCTGGTTTTCCTGACTTCGGATCCTGCGAAGCCTTACTCGGATTTAAGGTCAATCAGGGTCATCACAATGAGCTCAAGCTTGACGGTTTAAAAGTTGCTATCGCCGTAAAATGGCCTGGAGCTATCCATGAAGGTAACGGTACCTGCATACTGTTTATCGACTCGAGTGCCAGTGAAGAGCAGGTCACAGCCTTAGCTACTATATTTTCAGGTGCAGCTGGTGGCATGCCATTAGAAGCCCTAGCAACAACGTTTACCACAGTCATTGGCCCAGTCATTGTCGATATCAATATGGATACCAGTGAAGACAATGCTTCTTTCAATGTGGAAGGTGTAATGCAGGTCCAGCAAAAACCACTAATCAACCCTGTGACTGGCGAGAATCAACACGTACATATTAGCTTTCCAGATAATGGCTTTATGTGGAATGACGGCCGCATTGGCACAACCGAAACCATGTGGCTTAAACATGACGCCTTAAGCTTTAACCATGCCGGCAAGTTTGCCGCTAAGGCCAATGTGCAATGGCCAAACGGATAGTCGCCTTTAACAGAGAAGCTCTTCGACAGCGAAGAGATTAGCCAATGGTTAATTTTTCGCAAATGACTCATCACCTTCACTCTCCAATAACCTGGCTGAGCATTCTGCTATTAACCGGACTGAGCTGGTATTACATGCTATTTGATATGACCATGGTCATGTCGCCCCACTGGCATTTATATGAACTCACCATGGTGTTTGTTATGTGGGCCGTGATGATGGCCGGCATGATGATGCCCTCTGCCACGCCGATGATTTTGCTATTCGCGAAAATAAACCGCACACGCCTACAGAGATCTGCCGAATTTGTCTCATCGAACCTGTTTATCTTAGGTTATCTGCTCGTTTGGAGTCTCTACAGCCTAGTTATCACCCTGATGCAATGGCAGTTACATGAACTGGCGTTGATGACGCCTATGATGAAAAGCAGTAATGATATCGCCAGTGGTATTTTATTAATCCTTATCGGTATCTATCAGATCTCCCCCTTGAAGCAACAGTGTTTAAATTACTGTCGCTCGCCACTTAACTTTCTTATGACCCAATGGCAGGAGGGAAAATTAGGCGCAGTTAAGATGGGGCTCAAACACGGATTATATTGCGTGGGCTGCTGCTGGCTATTAATGGCTTTACTACTGGTAGTCGGCGTGATGCATATAGGTTGGATCTTAGCGCTATCGATTCTTGTCTTACTGGAAAAGGTTGTTAACTGGCCTAAAACGATTAACCTAGGTATTTGCCTAACTTGCATCGGCTCCGGGATCTATTTCTTGGTGGGGTAACAATTAAGTACGCTAATTGAGGCAGAGCTAGATAAAGTAAAAAGAGCGCAATGCGCTCTTTTTGTTTGTATCGCTGACAATTATACCTGCCAGTCTATCGGCACTTCGCCTCTAGCTTGCAAGATCGCATTAATTTTTGAGAAATGCTGACAACCAAAGAATCCACGATAGGCCGATAACGGCGATGGGTGCGGCCCCGAGATAACCTGATGCTGCGGTGCGTTAATCACTTTACCCTTTTTAATGGCGTGAGCGCCCCAAAGCACAAAGATTATCGGTTGAGCTTGTTGATTCAGTAACTCAAGCGCATTGGCAGTAAAAGTTTCCCAACCCGATTTAGCGTGGGAGTGCGCCTTGCCCTGCTCGACGGTTAACACGGTATTGAGCATCAATATTCCCTGCTCGGCCCAGTGACTCAGGTTGCCATGCTCTGGAATACTGAAACCATCAATATCTGTTGCCAGCTCTTTATACATATTCACCAAGGACGGCGGCGTCTTAACTCCGTGTTTAACTGAGAAACACAAGCCATGTGCCTGCCCGGGACCATGATAAGGGTCTTGCCCTATTAGCACCACGCGTACCTTATCCAATGGCGTCGAGTCAAATGCGGCCAGCACTTCGCTCTCAGGCGGATAAATAACCTTGCCCGCTGCGCGTTCGGCTTCAACAAACAGCTGTAAGGATTGGAAATAGTCTTGTTGCTGCTGTTCGTTTATAAACGATGACCAGCTAGAGTGCGCCGTCATGATCTGACCTCAAGGTAAAAATTTGCCTAAGCTTAAAAGCTCGCGGCATCCCATGCAATCACCGTTTTGTAAATCCCCCTCAAAATGCAATCCTAGTACACACATTGGCTTGAATAAGGATTTAGCAGCAAGTAAGCACTAACAAATTTATCATCTAGGGCAGCATCTTCTACGACAAAAACCAACCTTTTATCATTGGTATTAAAAATTGTCAGTGTTAATATAGCGCCTCTTTATTCCTTAGGACGGCAATCGATGTACTCTCCAGCCCAATCCTCTCAACGACACTCAGGTTTCACGCTAATTGAGCTGGTTGTTGTGATTATCATTTTAGGCATTCTCGCCGTTGTTGCCGCACCTAAGTTTCTGAGCCTTTCTGAAGATGCACAGGTTTCGCATGTTAAAGCTACTGGTGGCGCCTTTAAATCGGGGATCGATTTAGCAAGAGCCGTTTGGGCGGTGAAGGTGGGAGATGGTCCAGCTGAAAATCTTCCGGTATTTGGAGACTCAGATGACAATCACGTCGACTTCAATGCTAACGGCTGGCCTGCCCAGCATTACTATACCGATGATGAAGAATCGCCTAAGCTGGATAACGTTGAAGACTGTATCTCGGTGTGGGAAGTACTTTTTCAAAACAAAGAACCCACGGTTTCAAAATCGAATTCCGCGGATGAAACCGACTATAAAGTCAGTTACGATAGCTCTGTACCAGCTGTTTGTATGTTCAGCTATACAGACAACCCTAACCTATCAATTACTTACAACTCGAATAATGGTAGCGTTGTGGTGGACTCAGATCCGAGCAGCTAGCATAAACCTGCTTAGATGAAATCAGAATAGGTCTGCTTGGGTAAAACGAGAGCATCAACTTAAAATAACGGACTGATTTATGGTTAGAAACACAACATCTTCAGGATTTACCCTCATTGAAATGGTTGTCGTTATCATCGTTTTAGCGATCTTAGCCGTTATCGCCGCTTCCAAGTTTATCAATCTTAGCCAAGATGCCGAAATTGCCAGCGTGCAGGCCACGGGGGCAGCCTTTAAAGGTGGGATCAGCTTAGCCAACGTTAAGTGGGCATCTAAAGGCGCTATTGGCCCAGTCGATAACCTGCAAGTCTTTGCTGATGGTAGTAATGGACAGTTGGATATCAACCAATGGGGCTTTCCGGCGCAAAATTACCCACCTTTCGAGTCAAGCCCGAGACTTAATAACGTTGCTGACTGTATATCTGTTTGGCGCACTATTTTACAAGATGCACCAGTGGTATCGGATTCAGCCAATACGCCTGATGCGGACTATTTAGCGAGCTATATTAGCCCCGATCAGTGCCGTTACTTCTATCTTCCACAACAGACCATGTCTATCTATTATGACTCCCGTAACGGCAGCGTTATTACCGATTCAGATCCCATTAGTTAATAACAATGATTCATTAATGTCTCGTTTAAGTTAGAATCGAGACACTATCCTAGGTAAACAAGAGCATAAGCAAGATGTCAGAAGCTAAAAAAGAAACCACCATTTTTGAACTAGCCGATCAATTCATTGCATTGGCAAACGAACTTGCGGGTAAAGAGCAAGATGTAGGTAAAGTCGGCACGGCTATGCGTTTTGCCGCCTCTCGATTCAACGCATTTGAAGCCGCATTGAAGTCATCAGATCTTGCTGCCGAGAAAGATAATGCACTTGAATGGTTTACCGATGAATATAAAGCCATGCTAAGTGACAATCTTGAAGACCATATCAAGAACCCTGTCCAATCTCGTGAGCCAGAACCAGCTAAAGATGATGCCGTACAGGTATTCACCTCTTAATCGCTATCGGTTACAAGTGCATTAAACGCTTAACGAAAAAACGCCATCAAATTGATGGCGTTTTTTGTATCTGTAATATCTAAAGCGTCACAACTACTCGCACCGCCAACAAAATAAGCACTACACCCGATAGTTTATCAATTAGGGCTGCTTTTTCTCTAAGTTTAGGCAGCACTGACGAGTGAGAAAGCAGTAAGGCGATAAGCGTGTACCAAAGGCCATCAACAATCAGCGGCGTTAATACAATCAAGACCTTGCCCGTCATATTGTCTGCAACCAGCACAAACTGGCTAAACAGCGCCAAAAAAAACAACATTATTTTGGGGTTAAACAGTGAAATAGCTAAGCCATCACGCGCCGCGGTAAAGACATCGGTCGACTCACCAGCTGCTAGCTTATCTGACATGCCGCCTTTTGAGCGCAGCGCCTGCACGCCCATATACGCAAGATAAAGCGCACCTATAATCGCAATACCGTTAAACACCATAGGCGCCTGCTTTAGCAATACCGCTAAGCCTAATAAAGTCAGCAAAGCATAAACACCAATACCAATTGAGTGCGCCCAAGCGCAGATGATGCCTTTACCTCTACCTCCACCTAAGGTATGTCTCACTACCATAGCCAGACTCGGCCCCGGTGACATGGCCCCTAAACAGCAGATAGCTAACAAGCCTAGCCAAGCACTAATAGTCATTGCTTGCCTCGATTATTATTTTTGTTCACGTATTGGCCTTAACCTGTTTCAGTTATTTGTAATCGCCACAATATACAGGATCTCTGCAGGCAGATCACAACTAGCAGGTGAAATCCGAGGCTAAATTAGCAGTCAAATCTAGTGTTAAATCTAGCAGTGAAATAAGAGTCTAACTAAAACTTGGATAATGAGCAGATAAAGCCCTGATAAGCGCTCAACACCCTGTCTAAGCGAGAGATTTAAGCTTTAGCCGTCGCCATGTAACAACGACTAATCTGTGACAAGCTCCATATAGAATTTTCACGTAACTCAGGTAATTTTCATTTAACTGATGCAGAATAGGTCATTAATTGCGTTTAAGCTGGCTACGCACAGTTATCACAAATCAATAGTCATTGTTTCATTTTATGGAGTTTTCATGGATAGCATCTCTATTTCCATTCTGGTCTTTTTCAGTCTACTTTGCTTGAGCATTGCTTCGCTTATCTGGCTAAAAATCAAAGGCAAGATCATCCCTAATGGCGTGATTGTGGTACTTGGTTTTATGGCAATGTGTGTCGGCAGTGTATTTGCTTTTATTAACTACGGCGAAGATTACGACGCCTACAAAAAGCTGCATTGGCAAACCTTAACACCTAGTCAAATTCAACCTCTTGTAGACCAAGGTTACACTGTATTTGTTGATGTAACGGCAGATTGGTGCAACATCTGTTATGCCAACAAAGTTGGTGTTACCCACAGAGAAAAAATAGTTAACGCCCTAGCTGCAGACAATATTATTTTAATGTTGGGTGACTGGACTGAGCCTAATGCAGTCGTTGAAGATTATATGCGAATGCAAGGTCGCGGCGGCACGCCTTATAATAAAGTCTACGGCCCTGGAGCACCTGACGGCATCATACTGCCCACCCAGCTGACGATGGAATCTGTTCTACAAGGGCTACAAAAGGCTAAAATCTAAAGGTCATCAATTTAGGTCTCCTATCGCTGCGTTACAATAAAAACAATAAGGTCACGTTATTTCGTGGCCTTATTTTTTTAGCTATCACTTTTGCGTATACTGTGGCGACAAATTGCTGCGTACACAGGGCTCAACATGTCTGCCATAAACCTTGAAAAGAAAACCAGTCACGATGATTTTCTTCCCGAGAACCAACTCATTCTGAACGCGGTCAGCGAAGGCATTTACGGTTTCGATTTAGCGGGTAATGCGGTTTTTATTAATCCCGCTGCCGAGCGAATGACAGGCTGGCAATCCCATGAGTTACTAGGCAAGAATATCCATGATTGTCATCACCATAGCCACAGCGATGGTAGCCATTACCATAAAGATGACTGCCCGATTTATAACACCTTAATCGACGGCACTGCCCGTGAGATCTCTCATGAAGTCTTCTGGCGCAAAGACGGCACCAGCTTTCCGGTGCATTACACCTCTACCCCAGTGTACAAAGATGGCGTATTAATTGGCGTGGTCGCGATATTTCGTGACATCAGTATTCAGAAGCAAACTGAGCATTCATTACGTCAGGCGCTCGAGCAAGTACAAGCCCTATCGGAAAAGCTGTCGTTTGAAAACCAATACCTACAACTAGAACTGGCAGATAGAACTGGGGATGTTGAGATCTCAGGTAGCAGCCAGCCGATGAATCAGCTAATTCAGCAAATTAAACTCGTTTCCAATACCGAGAGTACGGTATTGATCAGTGGCGAAAATGGCACAGGCAAAGAGTTAGTCGCCCGCAACTTACATCGCTTGAGTAACCGCGCAGATAAGCCATTAATCAGCGTCAACTGCGCCGCCTTTTCCAGCGCCTTGTTAGAGAGTGAACTATTTGGCCATGAAAAAGGGGCATACACAGGTGCCACCAGCCGCCGTAAAGGGCGATTTGAACTGGCTCACCAAGGCACGCTGTTTCTAGACGAAGTAGCCGAGCTCAGCCTAGAAGCCCAGTCTAAACTACTGCGGGTGATCCAGGAGCAGGAATTTGAGCGCGTAGGCAGTAGCCAAACCATCAAGGTAGACATTCGCCTCATTACCGCAACTCACCATGATCTGCTTAAGCGTGTAGAACAAGGCTTGTTCCGTATGGATCTCTATTATCGCCTCAATGTGTTTCCCATCGTGGTACCGCCATTGAGGCTACGATTAAGCGATATCCCTGAATTAGTCAGCCATCTCATTCAAGACTTAAACCGCAAGCTAGGTAAGAAGGTCACCCAAGTTAGCCACAAAGGCATGACCAAACTCATGCAACACAGTTGGCCGGGAAACGTACGTGAGCTGCAAAATGTCTTGGAGCGTGAGATGATTTTATCCCAAGGGCCAGTACTGGAGTTCTCACAGCTACAGTTTGCAGATCAAGCTGAAAATCCTCCCCTAGCGACCAGCCAAACCTTACAAGAGGTGGAACGCCAACATATTTTGCATGTACTCAAGCAAACCCAATGGCGGATATCAGGGGCAAGCGGCGCAGCGGCATTGTTAGGCCTTCCACCGAGCACCTTACGTTCACGGATGAATAAATTGGCCATTTCTCGCCCCGTCTAAGCTAACGCCGCCTTAGATAGCACCGCCTTCACTAGACCTTAGCCTAACTCGTAGGCTGTCTATCTGGCTCTAGCATCCGGCTCTCGATCCCTGAGCTCAAGTCCAGATCTCAAGCTCAGAGCTCACGATATATCACCAAGGCACGATATACCGTGAGCGCAACAAACCCGTCGTAATATATTATTCAACAAAATCAATAGCTAACATCTTATAGATTTTGGCCTAAGGCTTGCAGATACGCTGAGTAACGATATCGTCACGCAGTGCTCTGGTTACTGCGAACACAAAATGCGTCCAGTAGAGAAGTCTTATGCAAAAAAAGAACGTGAATAACACGATAGATAACCCAGCAAGAGAACAGCGGATCCCAGTAACTGTTTTATCAAGTAAACCTCAGAGCAGTAAGATCCATATTCGTCAGCAGAAAGGGGATTTCCAGAAGATAAGAACCGGCATGAATAGCTTGCTGGTAGCACTGTTTTTTCTACTGCCATTTATCTCTTATGAGGAGCGTCAGGCCATTCTCTTTGATCTTAATCAGCAGCAGTTTTTCTTTTTTGGTACCACCCTCTGGCCGCAAGACTTTACCATTCTAGCTTGGGTATTTATTACCGCCGCGTTCCTACTTTTCTTTATCACCGTTTTCTGGGGAAGAGTCTGGTGTGGCTACCTTTGCCCTCAGACCGCCTGGACCTTTATCTATGTCTGGGTTGAAACCCGCATCGAAGGTAACCGTAATAAACGTTTCGCCTTAGATAAAGCCCCTTGGAGCGGTGATAAACTCAAGAAGCGACTGTTAAAACACTATGTTTGGGGCGCAGTAGCGCTGTTGACAGGTTGTGGCTTCATCGCCTATTTCGTGCCAGCACGTGAACTCTATATCGATATTTTCAGCTTTGGCGCCAGCTTTTGGGTCACTACCTGGGTGTGGTTCTTCGCAATCTGTACCTACCTAAATGCAGGTTGGATGCGCGAGCAGATGTGTCTTCATTGTTGTCCCTACGCCCGCTTTCAGTCTGTGATGTTCGATTCCAATACCAAGACAGTTACCTATGATGCTGCGCGAGGAGAGAACCGCGGGCCACGCAAGCGTAATCAAGCCCTCAATAGCGCAAACTTATTAGCCGCGAACCTTGAGGCCTCAAGTACAGTAAATGCCATCTTGGGGGATTGTGTCGATTGCAACTTGTGTGTGGAGGTCTGCCCTACCGGAATCGATATCCGCAATGGCCTGCAGTATGAATGTATCGATTGTGGTGCCTGTGTCGATGCCTGTAACCAGACGATGGACAAGTTTGGCTATCAGCGCAATCTTATCGGTTACACAAGTGAAAACGCCTTATCAGGAAAGGCTGAACCCTTTTATGAGTCTTACAAATTTATTGGCTACGGGATCGCTGCCTTATTGATGTTGACGGTGATCGTAGCCGATATCTATAGTCGCAGTAACATAGAGCTAAACGTTATCCGAGATAGACAGAGCCTATATAGAGAAACCAATGATGCAACAATCGAGAACAGTTACACCCTTAAGATCCGCAACAAGACTCAACAGACTAGGTTTTATCGCGTCTATGTTTCGGGCAATAGCGGTTATCGACTCGTTGGCCAAGCGAACTTAAAGATAGAACCCGGCGAACAATTAGATTACCCCGTTACGGTCATTGCTACGCCAGAATTACTCGCAGGTGCTCGCAATGAGATCACCTTTACCATTGCCGAGCAACATAACTATGCTCAAGCCTCCCAAGAGTCGAGCTTCTTCGCGCCGATTTAATGGTTTAAAAGAAGGTACTAGGTTCTTGGGCGCAGAGCTTCGAGGACGGGCTTCGCCCTACTAGGAAGAGGAAGAGCAAAAGCAAAAATCACTACCTTTAGCGTTTCTTTGCTTTCTCCATCTTTGCAGTTCCTAGAACCTGCTGTTTCTGTTTTACCTAGGCCCTTGTTCGTACCGTAAGCGCAGCGTTCTGTAGTGACGTAGTCACGTTCCCTAGGCCGCAGGCCGTTCTACTCACCTAAAACCGTCTCAGCTTTTCCGGCCCCTTACATTTAGAGCAAAAAGTCTAATCCTTACAAGCCGATAAGCATGGATTTAATACCGCTAGAAGGAAACAATTTATTTCAACTTCTTTCGACTTCTTTCGACTTAGCCCATTGACCTTTGGGCTTGGATCACACTAATCTAAACGCTTGTTTGATTTAAAAATAAGCATCACCACAAAAATAGTAAACCAGCTAAAGGGCAATTCAATGGCATACGATTCAGACTCAACTCTAGACCTATCGCGTTACGCTTCCCTTATCGATCTAATAGAGCTTGCCAGTGCCCGCTACGGTGACAAGGCTGCTTATTCATGCCTTGGTCAAGAAACTAGCTTTAACGAAATCAACCGCTATTCACGCCAGTTTGCCGCTTATCTCCAGCAGGAAACCAACCTAGTACAAGGAGACAGAATTGCCATTCAGCTGCCCAACATTACCCAGTTTGTTATCGCGGCTTACGGTGCAATCAAGGCAGGAATGGTGCTGGTTAATACCAATCCACTCTATACTCAGCGCGAACTCATTCACCAGTTCAACGACTCGGGCGCCAAGGCCTTAGTGGTACTGTCTGACTTATTACCCACATTAACTGAAGTGGTTGAGAACACAGGTATCGAAACTGTCATCTCAACCCATGCGATGGATTTAATCGCGCCGCAGCCACAACCTGAAGTCCCCTTTGCTACAGTGCCTTTTTGTGAGGTGTTAGCAAAAGGAGAACAGCTTACCTACGCGCCAGTTATCAGCGTGCTCGGCCAGATTGCAGCCTTGCAGTACACAGGTGGCACCACAGGTCTTTCAAAAGGCGCCATGCTGACCCACGGCAATTTAATCGCCAATGCGATGCAAATTAAGTCTCGTTTAGGTAGCCGAATTATTGAAGGTGAGGAGATCTTCGTCGCGCCATTACCTGTGTATCATATCTACGCCTTTATGGTGAATCTGGTGCTTTATTATGAGCGCGGCGGCTGCTCGGTATTAATCCCTAATCCGCGAGATATAGCTGGGCTAATTTCAACCCTATCAAAGTATCCTTTTACCGGCTTTGCAGGTCTTAACACCTTGTTTGTTGGCCTTTGTCACCAGCCCGAATTTAAGGCGCTGGACTTTAGTCACCTTAAAGTCACCATTTCTGGCGGCACCGCACTCACCCAAGCGGCGGCTAACATTTGGCAGCAAACAACAGGCTGCACCATCTCTGAGGGCTACGGCTTATCGGAAACCTCACCCGTGGTATCACTCAACTCACCAGGACTTGAGCAACTCGGCACCATAGGTAAGCCAGTGATTGCTACTCAAGTGAAAATCTTGGATATGGATGATAACGAAGTGGCCATTGGTGAAACGGGTGAGCTTGCGGTATTTGGTCCGCAGGTGATGCTAGGTTACTGGAATAACCAGACTGAGACCGACAAAGTGATGACCAAAACAGGCTTCTTTAAGACCGGGGATATTGCTATTGCTACTGAAGATGGCTTTCATAAAATCGTCGATCGCAAGAAAGATATGATTATCGTCTCTGGCTTTAATGTTTACCCAAATGAGGTCGAAGATATCTTATCTAACCATGATGCTATTTTGGAATGTGCCGTGATTGGCGTTAACGATGAACGCAGCGGTGAAGCGGTGAAAGCCGTAATCGTGCTCAATGATAGCCATGCAGACAAAGACCAAGCCATCACTATGATAGATAGCTACTGCCGTGAGCAACTTGCCGCCTATAAGGTACCTAAAATCATCGAATTTGTTGAAGTTCTGCCTAAGTCTACCGTCGGCAAAATTTTGAGACGCGAACTACGCAAGTAGTTCAAAGGTAAAAGTTACGCAAGTAGTTCCAAGGTAAAAGCTGCGTAAGTAACGCAAGCCACAAGTAATGAAATGATTAGAGCAACAAGTCAATGACTTGTTGCTCTAATAAAGCGCTACTTATCAATAAGACGTTGATTCATCTCCAAGGTAAACCAAGTTCCATTTTTTTCGAATCTTTGATGATAAGTATACTGCCAACCATCACGCACCTGAACGACGACTCGGGTATCACCTCGTTGTGGTTTTTCAGGCTCAGGCAAGGCTTGCTCCAGCCCTGCTGTCGCCGTATTAAGTGTTGGCGCCGTTAGCTCTTTGCCTCCCGCCTCTTGCTCGGCCTCTTTGCCCTCAGCAAGGGCTACAGAAGGAGACATGGTTAGCGCACTTAGCAATAACCCGGCGATTAGGCTAGCTTGCTTCTGTTGCTTCTGCTGTCCTAGTCGTCTAATTTGCATGAGTCGCTTGATTAGCTTTAGTCGTTTCATAAAAAATCCTTTTAAATGAACTAAAAACCCCACTAAAGTACCTTATCATCTGACACCAATGGGTATCAGTTTGTATCGTCTCCCTACATAATGGGATAACAAAACAGTCTGTACTTGTGTTAATAAACAGAGGCCTTGCACTCTTGCACCGTTCAGTTAGCTGTCATCAGTTAGCAGCTGCAAGCTGGCAAACTCTTGGTATAGCTCACTGCTTTGCATCAGCTCGCTATGAGTGCCGCTGGCGACAACTTGGCCCTTATTCAATACCAATATGCGATCAACATTGATAACTGTGGCTAGCCTGTGGGCGATGATTAAGGTGGTTTTGCCTGCCATCAAGCTGTCGAGCGCCAGCTTTACCTTGTGCTCACTCACCGCATCGAGCGCGCTTGTGGCCTCGTCTAGTAACAGAATCGGTCGGTCGGCTAATATGGCTCGGGCAATGGCGATACGCTGTTTTTGGCCACCGGATAAACGTACGCCTCGCTCACCTAAGTAGGTTTGATAACCATCTGTAAACTCGCTAATAAACTCATCGGCTTTTGCGGCAATACAGGCTTGTCTCACCTCTTCTTCAGTCGCATCGGTGCGGCCATAGCGCACATTATCTAATACACTGCTGGCAAAAATCACCGACTCTTGTGGCACTAAGGCATATTGCTGGCGCAAGGTTTGTGGCGTGAGCTTGGCGATATCGACACCATCGAGTTCAATTGAACCGCTATTCAGCACATAAAAACGCTGCAGCAGTTCAAACAGGGTGCTTTTACCCGCGCCGCTAGCGCCAACTAAGGCGACACGCTCACCAGGCTTAATATGAATATTGAGGCCACGAATGACTTCATCTTCACTGTTGCTAGGAACTCGCTCTGAGCTCTTTATTGACTCAGTGCTGTTAACCTGCTCAGGGCTGCTACTCTCATTAATACGCTCAAGGCTGCTTTCAAGCTCAGGGCTATTTTCAAGCTCAGGGCTGCTACTCTCACCAATCCGCTCAGGGCTGTTAACCTGCTCAAGGCTGTTCGCATCTGCGCTACCGGGCTGGTTCTCGTTATTCCCCATATTGCTATAGCTAAAGTGGACTTGTTTCAGCTTGAGGTCGCCGCGAACAGGCGTAACGAGCTCGAGTGGGCTTGCTACAACAGGAATATCAATAGGGGTTTCAATCAGCTCAATTAATCGCTCGGTAGCACCAGCTGCGCGCTGTATTTCACCGATAACTTCACTGATGGTTGCCACTGAGCCTGCCACCATGACCGCATAGAACATAAAGGCCGATAGCTCACCAGCACTAATCGCACCACTCATCACATCATGGGCACCGACCCAAGTGACTAGCGCAATAGCCAAGATACTTAGGAACATCACTAAGGAAATTAATATCGATCGATATTTAATCCTGCCCTTAGCGGCGTCCATCACAGCTTCGACGCGGTTATTAAATAATGCTCGGTCTTGGTCTTCATGGGAGTAAGCCTGCACGGTATGGATCTCATGTAAGGTCTCATCCACATAGGCGCCTAAGTCACCCACCTTATCTTGACTCTTACGCGATAAATCACGCACCTTGCGCCCAAAGAAGAAGATGGGGCCCAGCACCATAGGCACGGCTAATAGTACTAATCCGGTCATTTTAATGCTGGTGATTGCCATCATTACGATACCGCCAATCACGGTCACACTGGCTCTTAGCATCATAGACAGACTCGAGCCAACAACCGATTGCAGCAAGGTTGAGTCGGCAGTAAAGCGGGAGATGATCTCACCAGTTCTCAGCTTGGCGTAAAACCCCGGAGAGAGCTTTAGTAGATGGTCATACACTTTTAAACGTATATCGGCGCTAACGCGCTCACCGAGCCAAGTCATTAAATAAAAACGGCAAAAAATAGCACTGCTACTCAGCGCAGTAATGCCTATCACTAGCAAGATAATTTCATTTAGACGTGATCCGTTCTCGTTTAAAAAACCCTCATCAACCATTAGACGCACGCCTTGCCCCAGTGACAACCAGGCCAATGAACCAATAAACAGGAAAATAATCGCAGTGATAACTTTAGTACGATAAGGCTTTAAAAAGGCAGCTATCCAAGGTAACACCGCACGCTTGCTAACGTGGGGGGCCGGTGATTGGGGGCTGTCAGCCTTAGACGTCGATGTATGAGGCTCGGCTTTGGCGACAGAGGAAGCGTTTTGATTCAATGCAATATCCCTAACCTTTACTCAGGTTAAAATGAAAACAACAGCAGAATAACAAAACCCGCGCAAAGGCGGGCAATGTTTATTTGTATCAGAATACTTTTATTTAGCTCGCAATCTAATATCACGAAATCACAATGGTATAAGTGATAAGCCTAATTAGCAGCTTCAGCTAACTCCAGATCATCTTGTGCTATATCAGTCTTTGGAGTGCCATGGTGGCCATCACGCTTCCAATCAACGTCCAACAACTCCGCACCTGATAGGCTAAATGCCTGACCGAAACCTTTAACGTACAGACCGTGATGTGGATTTAACTTAAACAAGTTAAAATCGCCCAATCCGGCTAGATTATCGATCATCTCGCCAAAACGCGCCGACAATGCTGCAACCCCTTTGGTAAAGGTTTCGCTGTCACGCGCCACTAATTCTGCAGTGGCATCGAAGGTCAAACGTTTACGGGCAAACACAGTTTTTGCTTCCGCTTCATCTTCTAACAGCATCACAGACAACTGCTTTGAGGCTTTTAGGTTTGTGCCATGACGCGCAAGCTCACTGACTAAAATATAAAAACCGTCATCGGCTAAAGCGAAAGGGGCGTAACTTGCATTAGGTACACCATCAGCATCCTGAGTCGCAAGCTGCAGTGTTGAGCGCTCAGCCTTAAAAGCTTCAATTTCTGGTAACAGCTTTTCTCGTAATCTTTGTTCTTTTTCTATAGTCATTACTCTACTCTCTTATTTTAAGGTTTATTCGAATAGCTTAAGCGGTCGTGGTTAATACTTGTTGCTTCAATTGATTAAAGCGGGCAACTTGCTCTGGCAGTAATACGCGCTTTTTATCCCGGCCCAAGTACACCTTAAACACCACTTCCCCCTGCGAACCAAAGAAGTTAATAGAGTGACTTTCGGTGCCTCTAAAGGGTTTGCTAATGAGGGCAATCGCAGTAATCACATCTAGCTTTAAGTGACCATGAAGACCGTCGCCTTTAGTGATTAAGTTGTAATAACCATGGGCATATTTTCCCTTTGGAAAACTGCCTTTAAATTCAAAAATACTGCCCGATGCCGACACAATCGTGGTCATATTGCCCCACTCTGGTAGCTCGGCTAATAACGCATCTTTCTCGGCTAAGGGTAGGATAGTAATCTGTTCAACGGGCAATGCTGATACCACATCAAACTCGCTAATATTAAGCTCTGCGGCAATTTGGCTTGGCATAGCAGCAGGATTGTTTTCTATATGCTGACGAATTTGTTCGACTGACACTGATACAGGGACTGACATGGAATATCTCCAATTAACTAAGTGATGATTAACTAAGCGCTTGTTAACTATGCGTTAGTTAACTAAACGACAAAGAGGCCAACTCATTTATATTCTCTGAGTCGGCCCCGGATTGGCATAACTTAACTTAGAAGTTATAGCGCGCTGACAACTTGAAATTCCTGCCTTGTTCATACAAGGTTTGCCACGCTTGGCGATATTCCTCATCACCAATGTTTTCTACTGCGAAGTCGACTCGTAGACCTTCAAATGTGCCCATGGCTGGCTCCCATGCCACATACATATCCCATAGTTTGTAAGAGTCGTACTGATTTACGTTATCTACTGGTAGCTGATCTTGCTCGGCAACATAAGTAAAGCGAGTACCAACCTTCATATCGCCTTCCATGATCCCTTGTGAAAGGTCAATCGCTAACTTCTTAGCGGGAATGTTTGATAAGTATTCGTCTGTAGCCTTGTCTTTGCCTTCGGTTTGACCGTAGTTGAAGCTCACGCGAGTTTGCTCATAACGGTAGCGAGTTGAAAACTCAAAACCAGTCAGTTTAGCTTCATCAACATTGTCCCAAGAGGTGGTTTGCTCAAAGCCGGGGATGCCCATTAATGGATTCGAAACTGATTGCTCGATAAAGTCATCTACGTCATTTCTAAACACGTTAAGCGTAATGGCAAGCTCGTCATTACCCGCTAGATTGGCAAAACGTAAATCGGCTTTAATTTCTTTGTTTTCTGCTTGCTCAGCTTTAAGGTCTGGGTTGATCTCAAAGGTGTTACATAGGCCGTTCGGCAAGAAACCTGGAATAGCTGGAATACAGTAGTGGGTACCTGTTGAGTACATCTCTTCCATGCTTGGGGCGCGGAATGCTTGATCGTAACGTGCGCTCAAAGTTAACCAATCAGTGGTCTTCCACACTAGGCCAACTGAAGGGGAAAATGCGCTATCATCCGATGACTGATTAAGGTTGTTACTCTGGTTTTCAAAAGCGTCGTAACGCACAGCAGCGTCCACAGACCAAGTCTCTGTTAACTCAATATCGGCACGAGTAAATGCACCCCAAACTGTGGTGTCGCCGTCTATATCATCTGGACGTTGGCCAAATTGGCCGCTGTCATCACGTACTGTTTTAATTGAGTCCTGATAACCATCAACACCGTATGTCAGTACAGTATTACCTAGCGTAGAGCTATTACTAAGACTAAAACCTAGAGTTTCATATTCAGTGCTATCAAATTGGTTTTTAGTGACGCGATCTTCATCGTAATCGGTACCGTTCCAATACAGGGTGGCATTTAAGTCAAGTAAGGCGTTATCTGTCGGGTTTAGGCTGTAATCTAACGTCACGTTTTGATCTTGGGTTTTACGCTTAACTAAAGGTACCGAGGTGCCGACGTTAGTCGCTGGGTTACTCGGTACTAACTCGTCAGTATCAGAAAAACGTGCAGACAGTTGCAGGCGCTGTTCATCCGTTGGCTCCCAGCCAAATTTTGCTAGACCACTTGTGCCTTGCGACGCACTGTTCTCTAGCGTTTTATCATTACCAATTTTGATATTGTTGCTGTCGTAGTAGCTACCATTGAGTAACCAATCTACCTTGCCAGCTGCATCAGTTTGGGTTAAGCCGTAAATCGCACCACTGGTTTTAATGCGGTCGCCGTTAGATTCATAACCTTGCTTAAGGTAGCCACCAAAGCTGTCTTCTTCGTCTAAAAAGTCTGCTGCCGACTTGGTATTTTGCGCAACGACGCCACCAATCGCCCCGCTGCCCCATAAACTACTAGCAGGGCCACGAACCACTTCGACCGAACTTAAAAGCTCAGGATCCATAAAGTAGGTGCCGCGATGGCCTGAATTTGTGTTTTGACGAGCACCATCAATAGTTTGCAGCACTCGCTGGCCACCAAGACCACGGATCTCAACGCCTTGAGATGAAGCACGAGGACCATTGCTCACATTAACGTTAGCTTCATTTTTCAATGCCTGGGCAACCGATGAAGGTTGCGACTCCTGCAATTGCTCTTCAGTAACGACTGCCACGCTGCGGCTAGTTTCCGATGCTTTCTCGCTTACACGAGTCGCGGTGACAAGCACTTCATCAAACTCAGTTATTTGCTGCTCAGAGACTTGCTGAGTTTGCGCAGCAAATGCGCCCGAGCTTAGAGCCATTGCCATAGCGACTACAACAGGCTTCTTAGTCATTTTTCAATCCTCAAGGTAAGTATCAATAGCGTCTCATCTGCAATCCACTTGGTTAGGATTAGAATTTCGAGACTGCCGTTTTGTTATTTTTCGGCACTTTACCTGAGACAAAAAAATAGATCAAATGAAAATCATTATCATTTGCGATCTCATTCAAGCTGGTATATCTTATTTGGAAACCATTAACGCTGACTTACCTAACCAATTGTAAATAATGTAAATATCTATCTTTTATGTCAACTTTGTAAAGATGTGGGCAATGAGGTAGCGTGAAATACAATTGATGAGTCAGTACTAATATTATTCTATTGAGTAAGAATTTTCGGCCATGACTCCTAAACGTTATTTTGCTTTTGGTTGTTTAACGATTTTAATCCAAGGCGGCGTACTCGCCTCACAAAACAGCCAGCCAGATCCGCGACTAAACTCTGGCTCTGCGATGGGCTCTAGTCAGGCAGTCAGCATCTCTATTGCAATGCAAGCCAGCCAAGCTGTAAAAACGCCCGAGCAGGTTCAAGCACCTGTTGAAACCCAAGCTAAGCCGACGACTCAAGCTAATCCTGTTGCTCAGACCATTGCGAAACCCCAGCCAATTGCCAAGACTAACGCCATTGCCCAAACCCAAGCTAAACCGCTCTCCCCCAAGATGGCTGTAACTGACAAGCCAAAAACGCTAAAAGAGGTAGCGAAAAAGTTGGATCCAATCAAGCCAATCGAAAAAACACAAGAAAGTGCCGCTGAAGTACAAACAGAGCAACTTTCTCACAATCAACCAAAGGCTGATGCCAAGCAAGGTGTAAGCAAGCAAGCCGTTGCATTAAGCCAACCCACTTTTGCCACACCACCGAGCCAACCCCACTACCCAAAAAAAGCACGTAAAAAGGGATTTCAAGGCACTGCGACCGTGGAGGTGATGTTTAACCAGCTTGGCGAGCAACTCTCGCTCACCTTGGTGGATAGCTCCGGTTACCGATTATTAGACAAAGCCGCGTTAAACGCTGTCGAGAAGTGGCAGTTTGCCGCACCTAGCCCACAAACCGCCTACGCCTACACTGTGCGAGTACCGGTGAAGTTTGCATTGAATTAATGGCGGACAGAATCGAGCCATGGGTGACTTAGCTAAGTAGCGAATGCCTTAGTTAATGCACAAAAGCTTACAGGGAAAGTAAGGCTAACAATACGTGTTTAAGGCAAGGCGCAAAACACACAAATTTATTTATATCGTTAATGCGATGGCCTAAGTTATCGCCAAGGAAACACCATGTATCAACCCTTATATCAACAACTCATCGAGCAGCTTGGCTACTTAAGCTGGCCGTTATTTATCTGCGCTTTCTTAGGCCTGATGATTATTCTAGAGCGTTTAGCACTGCTGCTCTATGAGCTGCCAAAGCGTGATAGCTGGTTAACTCAGCTCCGCCAACAGGCCCGCAGCGCAACCCCAGAGCAAAGACAACAGTTGATGACTCAAATAAGCCAAGGTCGCAGCATGCTAGCCAAGGGCACAGCCTTGTTATTGAGCCACGGCGAACAGTCACGCGCCATGCGCGAAGAGATTGTTTCACTCTGGCTCGTTAAGCAAAAAAGTAAGCTGCTTTCGGGTTTAAAAATTTTACACATCATAGGTGTGATCACCCCACTTCTTGGTTTACTGGGCACGGTTTTGGGGCTAATCGAGATGTTTAATCAGCTTGGGTTGTCAGATGGCCCGGTAACACCATCACAACTGGCATCGGGTCTTGGTCTTGCGATGAACACCACTGCCGCTGGCCTTATTATCGCCGTGCCTGCTATCACCATGGCGCACCTATTTACCCTTTGGGCCGAGCGTCGCTGCAACAAGTTAGCCCATGCACTTAACTTATTAAATCTTTGGCTAGACGGCTTCGATCAAGCCCTGAGTATCGGCACTGATTCAGCGGCTCAGTTGTGCTCAAAAGCGGCTACCTGCAAAGAAGCTAGCTGCCAGTCTCAAGCTGCTGAGCTAAATAAAGAAGCCGAGCTAAATAAAACACCTTTGACAGGTTTGTCATCATGATCAGTGCAGGCAAGGATGAAAGTGCCCAGAGCTTTGGCTTAGATCTGACGCCGCTTATCGACATTATCTTTATTGTACTGGTGTTTTTATTGCTAACCGCTAACACCCAGCTACTGAGCTTACCGGTTGATGTGCCGACTGAAACCGACTCAAGCCTAAGCGCGCTTTCCCAAGACCGTCATATTGGAATCAATGTGCTGCAGAGTGAGCCACACTGGGCTCTTGATGGCCAAAGTTATAGCGACTTTAATGCCTTTGAAGCGGCATTTACTCAAGCTTTTAAGGCTAACCCAAAAGCTAAGGTAGTTATTGCCGCCGACAAAACAGCCCCAGTACAGCCCTTAATGACAGTTTTAGCCGCCATGCAGCGCCAAAATATTACTAATACCCAAATTTTGATGGAGCCCTAATCGACGCGAAATTAGTTACAACACGTTTACTACGGGTTGTTTACGAAAAGTTGTCTACGAAAAGCTTTAACCAGTGCTCTACACCATTTTTTAATTAATACCCCTTACTCGATTGGTTGGTCACATTACTTATGAGTAATCGGTATCAGCTAATCACTAACAGCTAGTCACTATTGACTGAATTGGAGTCTTTAATGCTAAACAAGATCTTGAAACAAACCATTGCCAGCGCTGCGCTATGTTCAATGCTGACCTTGAGTCACTCTGCACTCGCCCATGACGACCACACTCATGATAAGGTCGCTAACAAAACAGGAGCCGCTAACCAGACAGAAAGCGCTCGTGTAGTCAGTGCTGGCGCTGGGGTAACAGAATTAGTCTTTGCGCTTAATGCGGGCAATGAGTTAGTGGCCGTCGACTCCACCAGCCAACTCCCTAAAGGTCACAATGAAGTAGCAAAGTTAGGCTACCACCGCATGCTGAGCGCCGAAGGGATTTTAGCGCTTTCGCCTAATCTAGTTCTTGGTACAGACGCCATGGGACCAAAGGCGACCCTTGACGTGCTAAGCGGCGCAAATGTCAAAGTGATCCAGCTCCCTGATGCCCACACTCAAGCTCAGTTACTCAGTAACATCGATGAAATGGGTAAATTGCTCAACCGCGAAAATCAGGCGAAAACACTACAAAATCAAGTTAACCAATCGTTTACCAAAATAGAGAAAAAACAACAGCAAATAGCTCAGCAAGGCGATGCACCTAAAGTGTTATTTTTACTGCTTCAAGCAGACAGACCAGCTCGTGTTGGCGGCGATGATACCGCGGCTGACATCATTATTAAGCTAGCTGGTGGCAAAAATATCGCCGGTTTTAGCGGATATAAATCTGTGTCTCAAGAAGGGATATTGTCACTGCAGCCTGACGTAATTTTAATCTCTAATCGCTCTGACAAAGCAATCGAAAGCCCAATTGATGATCTGCTGAAACAGATGCCACTGCTTGAGCATACGCCTGCTGGTAAAAATAAGCATATTCAATCGCTAAAGCCACAGGCGCTGCTAGGCGGCTTAGGTTTAAGCGCCATCGAAGCTGCCGACAAGTTAGCTAGCGACTTTATTAACGTAAACCAGTACTAAGACAACCTCTTTAACTGAGCAATATCGCCCCCACTAAGATAAAGAGCAGGATACATAAATGGATAATCGTCGTTGGCTTTGGCCCAGTTTACTCGCCGCTCTGGTGATAACCAGCCTGATGTCTGTCAGCATAGGTCCACTACAAATTAGCCCATCGGTTAGCTTTCATGCCGTGATGAATTGGGCGATGCAGCTAGATATAGGCAGCGTGGCGCCCCATGAGCAGCTAGTGATCAATAATGTGCGTTTACCACGCACTTTATTGGCGCTTGCTGTGGGAGCAGTATTAGCCCAATGCGGCGCGGTAATGCAGGGGTTATTTAGAAACCCGCTGGCAGATCCCGGCATTATCGGCGTTTCATCGGGTGCAGCCTTGGGCGCAGCCATCTGTATTGTGCTAATTCCTCAAGGTGGCGAATACATGGTTGCACTTAGCGCCTTTATCGCCGGCCTAGCGACCACCTTAATAGTGTATCGCCTTGCTAGCAGTCCCAGTGGTACCTCTGTGGTATTACTACTGTTATCGGGTGTCGCCATTGCAGCGCTTGCTGGTGCGGGGATCGGGCTATTAACTTATATGGCAGACGATATGGCACTTAGGGATCTGACACTATGGCAGATGGGCTCAATTGCCGGAGCTCAGTGGCATTACGTGCTATTAAGCTTAGTCGCGCTGGCACTTGTCAGCTGGCAGTTTAACTCCAGCGCAAAGGCGCTTAATGCCCTGTTACTTGGAGAAGCTGAAGCCCGCCATTTAGGCCTAGATGTCGATAAACTAAAGCTGAAACTCATCATACTGTGCGCTATTGGTGTGGGGATTTCGGTGGCGGCAACCGGGATTATTGGCTTTATTGGTTTAGTGGTGCCGCATCTTGTACGCATGATGGTAGGGCCGGATCATAAACAACTATTGCCACTGAGCGCCATGCTAGGCGCTGCAATGTTGGCACTTGCTGACATTGGCGCTCGCTCTTTAGTGGCGCCATCAGAGCTGCCCGTCGGCTTAGTCACCGCTTTGCTCGGTGCGCCCTTCTTTATCGTGTTGCTGTTAAAGCAGCGCCACCGATTAATATAAGGTTGCAATAGCCATGATAAATCAACTAGAACAAGCTAATCAGAGCAGTACAACCGCGCTACAAGTGAGTGATTTATCGGTGCGTATCGGCCATAAATCGGTGCTCACGGATATCAACCTGAAAATTAAAGCTGGCCAGGTTACCGCCCTACTTGGCCCCAATGGCGCAGGCAAGTCTACGTTACTGAAAAGCCTTTGCCAGGACGTTGAGATTGAGGCTGGCAACATTGAAGTTTACGGCAAATCCCTCACCGATTGGAATAGACAACTACTGGCTAAGTCCTTAGCGGTTTTGCCACAACATGCCTCACTCACCTTTCCGTTTAAAGTGCGTGAAGTGGTTGAAATGGGGCTCTACCCGTTATCCCTTAATCAACAACAAGGCAAAAGGCTTGTTGGTGACCAACTTGAGCAGGTAGCACTGTCACACTTAAAAGAGCGTAGCTACCCCACCCTTTCTGGCGGAGAAAAGCAGCGAGTCCAGTTAGCTCGCGTGCTGACTCAACTGGCTCAATCAGATAAGCCGCCCATATTGCTGTTAGACGAACCCACATCAGCGCTAGATCTTGCCCAGCAACATAGAGTGCTAGGTTTGGCTCGCAACCTCGCCCATGAACATAACTATGCCGTGATTGTAGTTTTACATGATTTGAATCAGGCGTCGCGATACGCCGATAGATTAGTGGTGCTCGAAAATGGCTGCATAGTCAGTGACGGGATCCCCAGCGAAACCTTAACGCCTGAAACGATTAGACAGGTTTGGCATTACGATCCGGTTGTGGTGATGGAACCTGGTAAGCAAACGCCGCTACTGTTTTAGAAAGCAGTTTTAAGGAGCCTGCTCTAGGAACTGAGCAGGCACTATAAGAGTGCTCATTTAGCCATGAACACTCTTATCTCTTATATCCTACACCTGCAGCGATCGAAATATAATCGAAAGAGGCCCATTGATAGCCTGCTCATCTAGTGTTTGCTCAGTGTTATTACAGCGGTAAGCGAGCGCAAAACCATGCAGGTAATCCACCAATAAATGTAGAATATTCTCTTGCTCGTTATCAGTTAACGCTAACGGTTCTAATATCTCCTTAAAGCGGTTAACGAAGATCTCAGCGGGGCCACTCGACTGCATCGATAACAAGGTTTCCAATAATCCTGAGTATTGCTTAAGTAAGTTTAAGTAACTAAGGCTTAGCTCAGTCAAAGCTTCCTGCCAACAGCCCCCTGTTTTGGGCTGATAAATGTCACTCACTAAAGAGATAGTAATCGCTTCAAGTAGGGCTTCTTTATTTTTAAAGTAATAGTAAATCGCCATCGCATCGACAGAGAGTGCGCTCGCTAGATTACGGATACTGGGGATCTTTCCCTCTTTTAACATCAGAGCCTTTGCTTGCACGACAATCAATTCTTGACTTAATAGACCTGTTTCACTCGTTGGCCTGCCGCGCTTCTTATGCTTGACAGTCATAAAAGAGTCTCGCTAAAATAAAAAATATTTCTACAATGTAGAATATATTATATATAAGTGATTTGATTAACAAGCCATAGGCTAAAGTTAACCTTATTTTGGTAAAATAACCTGCATATATGTGAAAGGGTTTCTATGGCAAATATTGTATATATCGCCACTAGCCTTGATGGCTTCATTGCCGATAAAGATAACAAGGTAGACTGGCTACATGACATTCCAAATCCTGATGGATTAGATCTTGGGTTTGGCGACTTTATGGCGCGTATTGATGCGCTCGTGATGGGACGTAATACGCTAGAGATTGTACTGAATTTTGGCATTGACTGGCCCTATAATAAGCCAGTATTTGTGCTCAGCAATACGTTAACTAATGTACCGGCAGGCCTAGAAGACAAAGTGTTTTTAGTTAATGGCCCCTTGCCGCAAGTGATTAAACAGCTCAACGACCAAGGTTACAACAACCTCTATATTGATGGCGGCAAAACCATTCAAGGCTTCCTACAGCAGGACTTAATCGATGAAATGATTATTACCACTATTCCAGTCTTACTCGGCGGCGGTATATCACTATTTGGCGAGCTGGCGTCACCACTTAAGTTTAAGCATGCTAAGGCCGAACGCTTACTCGATTGTTTAGTACAAAACACTTTTCTAAGACAGAGATAGCTGCGGCTTTGCTCCCAATAGGTCAGTTGCATGAGTCTGTTGCATGAGTCTTTTCCGTGAGACTGTTGCACTAGACTGGGCGATTCAACAGCTTGATGAAGCCGCTTAAATAACTTAACGAGGAAATACAGACGTAATGAGTCGCGTTATTCTTGTATTAGGTTCGCCTAACGATAACCAAGGCCGTCTTTCTGATATTGCGATATCGCGCTGCCAAGCAGCGCTTTGGCAATATCAATTACGTCCAGACAGTAAAGTACTGCTCACTGGTGGCTTTGGTGAGCATTTTAACCAAACTAACACCGCCCACGCTCTTTATTGTCAGGCTTACCTTATTGACCACGGCATGCCTAACAGCGCCTTTACCGATATTGCCCTTAGCCGCTTCACATTTGAAGATGCCATACTGTCGAAGCCTATCGTTGAGGAGCATGGCTTTAGAGAGCTTTGCCTTGTCACGTCAGAGTTTCATTTGCCTAGAGCAAGGCTTATTTTTAGCCAAATTTTTGCAGCGCAGATACTGACTTATGTGGCGGCAACAACGTCATGTTCAGCAGCCGAGCTTGAGCGACTCAAGCAACATGAGTTATCAGTGATGGATAGAGAAAAGGCCAACCTTGCTGCGCTAAAATAAAAAGAAATGAAGTGAACTGAGCCTTGTTACTTCAATGCCCTTTCAATGTACTTTATTCTCGCAGCTGCCAATCGGCACGGTTAAAGAAATACTCCTGTAGCCGCGCAATCAAGCTTTCTAATACCGGGCCTGAGCCATGACTCCTTGACACTAAGCAGCCCACAGCTGTTAGCCAGCCGTTATATTCATGCGCAACCGGTAGCGCCACTAGGCTAGATTGCTTGATACGCTCTTTTACCAGCAGCTCAGGTACAACGGCCCAGCCTATGCCATTATCGACTAACTCCAGCAAAATTTGGTGAGTATTGGCGTACCACATCGCACTGCTGATCCCATAGCTAAACCAAAGCTCTTTTTGTTTAGCACTGCGATGCACACACTGGCGATGCGCTTTAAGATCCGAGTCATGAACCACTGGCAATGCCGCTAGCGCATGCATAGGTGAGGCAACAGTTAAAAATCTTGCTTGCCCCAGCACAAAGAAATCCATATCGACTTTTAACTCACCATCAGCATATACAATTCCCACTTGGGCTTTGCCTTTACGGACTAACTCCTCAACATCAAAGGTCGAGGCACTAATCAGCTCAATGTGAGTAATAGGAAACTTATCGGCTAAGGGGGTTAGAATTTTCACAAAATCCCCATTCATCAAGCTTTCATCAATCGCTATCACCAATTGATGTTCATCGGCTTTTGTCAGTGATTCGATTTTTTGATCAAAGTACTGCTGCTGGTGCAGGATTGAATAAGCGATTGGCAATAGCGCTTTGGCATTTTCAGTTAACACAGGCGTGTTTTTATCGCGATTAAACAACTCCTGATTAATTGCGATCTCTAAGTTTGAAATAGCCTGACTCACCCCAGATTGTGCGCGCTTTAATTTGCGCGCCGCAGCTGAAAAAGAGCCGGTTTCACATACAGTGACAAAGATTTTCAACTGCTCAAAACTATACATGTTTCGTATCCAATAGAGGGTAATCGACGTAAGCCATCACGAAATGTGATAGCTGTTAACTTTGCCTACTCTTTTTTCCTGTAATAATCAGCGCCCTTTTACAGCCTTTAGGGGCTGACATAAATACATGCGACGTTTTTTGGAGTAAGTAATGAGTATTATAGAGCGAGTATTTCACTCTGTATTGTTTGAAGTACTAGCGGTGACATTTTCGATTATTGGATTATCGATTTTTACCGATTTCGATGTCAAATCACTATCTGGAATGATGATAGTTGTTGCGACCATAGCAATGATCTGGAACTTTATATTCAACTGGGGGTTTGATCGTGTTATCACTGGCGATAAAGAGAAGCGCCCGTTAAAAGTTCGAGTTGTACACGTCAGCTTATTTGAAGTGGGCTTACTATTTTTCACCGTGCCTGTGATGGCTTACATACTCAATATAGGCATAGTAGAAGCGCTAATTATGGATCTCGGCGTGACTGTGTTTATCACTATTTATGCCTTTACCTATAACTTTATCTACGATCACACCCGGGCTTTTATCATCCGCAGCCGCGCTGTCGCCTGTTGATTCTGTTCTGTTCTGTTCTGTTCTGTTCTGTAGTTACAGACTATTGATTGAGCTCACTTGAATTAATCATTGCTAACTCTTGTTTATTGACGAAGCTCGCTTGAATTAATCATTGCCATAGATGCAGTGATTAATTCAGTGCAACTCACCTTTACAATGCAAAGAGCGATTAGTTGATCTACCGCACCAAAATCGCATTTGATAATAATTATCATTATCAAAACACTTTTTTGTATTTTGAGAGTCGCGATGATTTTAACGCCAAGCATGACAGGCATTGCTAGCCCAGATCCGTTGCAACATGCCTTTAAGGTTAAAAGTGCGCCCCACGCTGGTCGCAGTGGAAGCCGTCCCGTGTTTCTTGAGCCACAGCAGTGGCACCAATGGTGGCAGCAGCCAAGCCAAGCCACTGAACGCGCGCTATATATCCATATTCCTTTTTGCCGCAAACGTTGTACTTTCTGTAACTTTTTTGAGAACGGTACCAATCCAGAGCGGATCAGTCGTTACATTAAAAATCTTACCCAGCAGCTTCATATTGCCGCCGACACGCCACTGGCACAAAGCCGTGGGTTTAATACCGTCTATGTGGGCGGTGGCACACCAACCGATATCAGTAGCGATGAAGTCAAACAGCTAGGTGAGGCCATCAGCCGATTTCCGTTAGTAGACAATGCCGAAGTGACATTAGAAGGTCGACTCAACGGCTTCGATGACGATAAATGGCATAACGCCACCGCTAACGGCTTTAACCGTTTTTCCTTTGGTGTGCAGAGCTTTGATACTCAAGTACGCCAAGCCGCTGGCCGCTTTGACGATAAAGATTTTTTACTTAACCGATTGCAGCAGCTTAGCCAGCACCCAAGTGCCAGTATCGTCATTGATTTGATTTTTGGCTTACCCGGCCAGACCTTAGATGTTTGGCAGCAAGACTTACAAGCGGTTATCGACAGCGGCGTACATGGAGTGGATCTCTATCAGCTAATTGGTTTGAGCGGGACTCGCATCGAACATGCTCGTGAAAAAGGCAAAATACTCGGTACAGCGCTAAGTGAGTTTCAAGCCGACAGCCAAACTCGCGCCAAAATGTATGCTAGTGGCGCAAACCACTTTGAGGCGCAAAACTGGCAGCGGTTATCGAGCTGCCATTGGCGTCGAGATAGTCGCGAGCGTAGCGTTTATAATAGTTTGGCAAAAAGTGGGATTGAGATCTTACCCTTTGGCGCTGGAGCTGGCGGCAGTATTCATGGCCATGGCTGTATGAACGGCCGAGACTTAAAAAAATGGCACCAAGCTCATGATGAAGTCACCTCCCCAAATGAGCTAATAGCAAATGACTCAATAGCAACTGAGCCAATGGCAAATGCGCCAGTACAGGTGCCGGGCATGCTAATGAGCCCTAATCCGTCGGCTAGCTTAGATGCTATTTTCAAGCGAGGCTTAGATGGCGGTAAGTTAAATCTCAGCTTATTGCCCAGCGCTATGGCGCTACATTTATCGCCTCTATTTAGCGCTTGGCAAAACAATGGCTTAGCCGAGTTAGTGCAAGACCAGCTCACGCTGACCTTAGCGGGACGTTTTTGGAACGTAAATATGCAAACTGGTTTATTTGAGTTTCTTGCTGAAAATCCACTGACGTCTGAAACTAGCAGCCAGCAGACTCACTCGGTTCACGCCATAGCAAGCTAGTCGTGAATCCTTTAAGCGCACTGCACAACTCAAAGTAGAGCTGATATAGTGCGCTTATTCTTCGCTAGGCATTCATATACTTATGGCAGCAACAAACGCTAAAAAAACCACCAATAAGCAAGTTGGCACTAAACCTTCGTCGGCAAAGAAGGTTATTTCTGACGAAACCAAAACAGAAGCACTGCAAGTCGCTAAATCAATGCAGAAACCGGGACAAACCAAAGAGCAAACTAAGCTCATTGCCCAAGGTATCGAAAAAGGCATTGCCGAATACAAAAAATTGCAAAAAGGAAAAGCTAGAGAGCGAGATAAGGCGCGTAAGCAAGAAAGTCGAGCCAAAGCTCGTGAAGCTAACATTGCCGATCAGGACCATAGCAATATAGAAGACCGCGCCGCTAGCCCTTATCTACCTTGGGGGTTACTAACAATTAGCTGGATTGGCTTCATCGCTTATATTGTTTTTACCAAGTAATTTTTCGTTACTCGTTAACCCCTTCAAACTGATCCCTTTCAGTATAAAAGTTGCTAAAAAAGGCACGCACAAGCCATTTGCGAGTGTCTTTTACTTTCGCAACTCATTATTTAGCATTTGATTATCCTGCAAAAGCTGATATAAAACTCAAACTAAATAACTAAAGATAGGGTGA
This sequence comes from Shewanella pealeana ATCC 700345, assembly GCF_000018285.1. Taxonomy (NCBI): domain Bacteria; kingdom Pseudomonadati; phylum Pseudomonadota; class Gammaproteobacteria; order Alteromonadales; family Shewanellaceae; genus Shewanella; species Shewanella pealeana. The sequence continues at coordinate 4,083,134 of NC_009901.1, forward strand.
TGAAAAATTCTATTCATATTTTGTCATAAGTTGTCTTATCTCATTCATTGATGCCCTCATCACTATTCACATAATCTAACTATACTTAGCCTAATCAAAAAATATGGATTAGCCGGAGCACACAGTCATGACTGAGCAATGTCCCCCAAAAGAACAGGTTAGCAGCAAAAAAGATGAACTAAAGGCACTGGGCTTTATCATCTTTATTCTATTTCCAGCATTAGCCGCGACGTTTGTAAGCGTATACGGTTTGATTATCTGGATTTCTCTTACATTTAGTGGCGTTGCGTCTCACTAATTTCAATAACACATTTTAAATTTATTACGAGGATGCCGTTATGAGATGGTTACTTAACATCTGGCGCACACTGACTAAACCAGCTAAATACCTAACCTTAGGAAGTATTGGTATTTCTGCCTTTCTAATGGGAATTATCTTCTGGGGTGGCTTTAACACTGCACTTGAAGCAACGAATACAGAAGAGTTCTGTATCAGCTGTCACAGTATGGAAAGCAAGCCTTACCAAGAGCTCCAACAGACTGTACATTTTTCAAACCATTCAGGTGTGCGTGCAACTTGCCCAGACTGTCACGTACCGCATAACTATGGCCGTAAGATAGCGCGTAAGTTAGAAGCTTCTCACGACGTATACGGTTGGTTGTTTAACACCGTCAATACACCTGAGAAGTTTGAAGCTAAGCGTCTTGAAATGGCAAGCCGTGAGTGGAAACGTTTTGACCGTGATAAGTCTGCAGCATGTAAAAACTGTCACCAGTACGACTCTATGAAGTGGGACAGCATGTCTAAGCTTGCAGTTAAGCAAATGAAGCGCGCTGCTGAGTTAGATCAAAGCTGTGTGGATTGCCACAAAGGTATTGCTCACAAGCTACCAGAAATGGGTACCGCTCGTGCTCCAGAGTTGATTGCCGAAGTGGGTCGTGGCGTAAGTGGTGTTCAAGTGGGTCAAACTTACTTCACAGCATTAACCAAGCCATTATTCTTCAACGATAAAACTGACGTTGAAGCCGGCACATTAAACATTGCGACTAAGGTGAAAATCTTAGAAGTAAAAGGTAACCGTGCCAAGATTGGTATCGATGGCTGGAGAAAGAAAATCGGTGCAGGCCGCGTGATCTACTATGACTTTGGCTTAAACATTCTTTCGGCTCAGTTAACTAAAGACGCTGCGCTAGAAGAAGGTGTGATTAAGACATTCGAAGAGAAAGAAGATCCAATGACAGGCCTTAAGTGGCAGCGTGTAGAAGCGGACATTTGGACGGAAACTGACTACTTGCTAACGGATCTACAACCACTATGGGATTACGCTCGTAGTACATACAGCACAGCATGTAGCGTATGTCACACCCAGCCAGCTGAAGCACACTTTGACGCCAACACATGGCCAGGTATGTTCCAAGGCATGATCGCATTCGTCAACATGGATCAAGATACCCAAGCTTTGGTACAGAAATATTTACAAGAGCATTCATCAACTTTCGATAAGTCGGCTCACTAATAGGACATAGCGTAATGAACAGAAGAGACTTTCTAAAAGGCTTAGTTGGAACATCTTATGTCGTACTTAGCGGTTCATCAGTACTTGCACCGCTAAACGCTTTAGCGGCATCAGGAGCTGATGCGTCAGACGGTTGGCTTACAACTGGTTCGCACATGGGTGCGTTCAAGATGAAGCGTAAAAACGGCGTGATCTCTGAAGTTAAGCCTTTCGATACCGATATGTATCCAACAGATATGATCAACGGTATTAAGGGCTTAGTTTACAACCCATCACGCGTTCGCTACCCAATGGTTCGCTTAGACTTTTTATTGAAAGGTCACCAAAGCGATACCACACAACGCGGTGACTTCCGCTTTGTACGTGTGACTTGGGACAAGGCGCTCGGTTTATTTAAAGACTCACTCGATCTTATTCAAACTAAATATGGTCCATCGGGACTACACGCGGGGCAAACAGGTTGGCGTGCAACGGGTCAGTTGCATTCAAGCACCAGCCATATGCAACGCGCTGTGGGCATGCATGGTAACTTCGTTAAGAAGATTGGTGACTATTCAACAGGTGCAGGGCAAACCATTTTGCCTTACATCTTAGGTTCTACCGAAGTTTACGCTCAAGGTACCTCTTGGTCGTTAATTCTGGAACATTCTAAAACCATCATTTTATGGTCGAATGATCCATACAAGAACCTACAGGTCGGCTGGAACGCTGAAACACATGAGTCTTATGCTTACCTTGCTCAATTAAAAGAGAAAGTAGCCAAAGGCGAAATTCGTGTGATCAGTATCGATCCTGTCGTCACGAAAACACAGCAATACCTAGGTTGTGAGCAACTTTACATTAATCCGCAAACCGACGTAGCGTTAATGCTCGGTATTGCTCACGAAATGGTAGACAAGAACCTTCACGATAATGCGTTTATCGAAGGTTATAGCTTAGGCTTCGATCAGTTCTTACCTTACATTAAAGGCGAAACTGACGGTGTTGAGAAAACACCTGAGTGGGCAGCGGAGATCACAGGCGTTTCAGCCGAGATCATCCGTGATCTTGCTAAGGTAATGACAAAAGATCGCACCCAGATGTTGATGGGCTGGTGTATTCAGCGTCAACAACATGGTGAGCAGCCTTATTGGATGGCAGCGGTACTTGCAACCATGATTGGCCAAATTGGTCTTCCGGGCGGCGGCATTAGTTATGGTCACCACTACTCAAGTATTGGTGTTCCGTCTTCGGGTGCGGCAGCGCCAGGTGCGTTCCCACGTAACTTAGATGATGGTCAGAAGCCAATTTTTGATAGCACTGATTTTAAAGGCGCGAGCAATACGATTCCAGTTGCTCGTTGGATTGACTCAATCCTAGAGCCAGGTAAAACCATTGACTCAAACGGCTCTAAAGTTACCTATCCAGACATTAAGATGATGGTGTTCTCGGGCAACAACCCATGGAACCATCACCAAGATCGTAACCGCATGAAGAAAGCGTTCCATAAGCTTGAGTGCATCGTGTCGATTGACATGAACTGGACGGCGACTTGTCGTTTCTCTGACATAGTACTACCAGCTTGTACGACGTTTGAACGTAACGATATCGATATCTATGGCGCATACGCAAACCGTGGTTTGCTTGCCATGCAGAAGATGGTTGAACCGTTATTTGAGAGTCTTTCTGATTTCGAGATCTTTACTCGTTTTGCTGCACTACTTGGCAAAGAGAAAGAGTACACTCGCGGCATGACCGAGCACGATTGGTTAGTGAAGCTTTACAACGACTGTAAAGCAGCAAACGCTGGCAAGTTCGAAATGCCTGAATTCGAAGAGTTCTGGAAAGCGGGTTATGTTTACTTCGGTGAAGGTGAGCCTTGGGTTCGTCACGCGGCATTTAGAGATGATCCAGAAATCAACCCACTTGGAACACCATCTGGTTTGATTGAGATCTTCAGCCGTAAGATTGCCCACTACGAATACGATGACTGCCCTGGCCACCCTACTTGGATGGAAAAAGCAGAACGTAGCCATGGCGGCCCTGGCTCAGACAAGCACCCAATTTGGCTGCAGTCTTGCCACCCAGATAAGCGTTTGCATTCACAAATGTGTGAATCAGAAGAGTACCGTGAAACTTACACTGTACAAGGCCGTGAACCTGTATACCTAAACCCTGAAGATGCTAAGAAACGCGGCATTAAATCAGGCGATGTGGTACGCGTGTTTAATGACCGTGGTCAGTTGCTTGCTGGTGCAGTGGTATCGGATAAGTTCCCTAAAGGGGTTATCCGTATTCAAGAGGGTGCTTGGTATGGCCCAGTTGGTAAAGACGGTAGCAAAGAGGGCGGCGCAGAAATTGGTGCTATCTGTAGTTATGGCGATCCAAACACTCTAACGCTAGATATCGGTACCTCTAAGCTTGCACAAGCTTGCTCGGCTTATACCTGCCTTGTTGACTACGAAAAGTATCAAGGTAAAGTACCAGCAGTAAGTTCATTTAGCGGCCCGGTTGAGATTGCATTATGATTAAAGATGCTGTGAACACAGAGACAGTAGAAGTTAACCCAGTTGATCAGGTTAGAAGCACGATTTATCAATTACTTTCGTCACTATTTGCCAAAGAAATTGATCATAAGATTCTGCATGATTTAACCAGTGAGCAGGCGCAGCAGTTTTGGGCGCAGCTGGGTAGCGAGGCTGAATTTAAAGCTGACGTCGATGTTTTAGTCGCCGAGCTTGCTAAGCTCAATACTGATAAAGCATTACTAGAGCTTGCCGCCGATTATTGTGGCTTGTTCTTGGTCGGTACTAAATACAGTGCATCGCCTTATGCCAGCTTGTACTTAGACGACAAGCCAGCAAAGAAAGGTGATGAGCCGCTACTCTTTGGTGAACAGCATCAGCAGATGACTCAGTTTTTAAAACAGAGTCAACTGCAGGTACAAAGTGAGTTTCCAGAGCCTGCTGACCATCTAGCAGTGATCTTGGCCTATGTGGCTCACCTTTGTACTCATAGTGATGAAGCCGAGCAACACAGCTTTATCAAGGCCAACTTAGCTAACTGGTTAGGCAACTTTGTTGCTAAGGTTACTGAGGTGGACACCGGCAACTTCTACCAAGCTTTGGCGCGCCTCACCTACTCTTGGGTGAAGTCTGATGCCGAGTGGCTTGAGTCTGAATTGAACTAATCCCTCATCGATACTTTCAAAAAAGTATTCAAAAAGGGTGATGAACTGATGTTCATCACCCTTTTTTATGTCTGCAGACTTATCAACTTATACTAACTTTAAGTTTTAGGCTGCTCTGCTATCCAAGCCTGCAGGGCAGCTTGTGACGCCTGCCACAACTCCTTAAGCGAGTCATGCTCAGTTTGCTGATATTGGCTTGGGCTCATTGCAGATTTTTCTAACAACTTACATCGTTCAGATAGGCTAGCTAACCCCATGTTCGCGCTGCTGCCTTTTAGTGCATGCAAAATATGACCAATATCGGCATCGACCTTGAGCAAGCCTTCAAAGTGCACCTCACTGGTTTGTTGATAAATCCTAGCTAGCTCATTAACCGTCTCTAACCCTAGGTAAGTTAAGTCTTGGGTTAACTGTACCTCATCGAGTAAAGCTGTATCAGCTCGAACATTGACTAAGGAGTCAGAATCTTTGACTGGCGAAGTTGTCTTTACACTCAGGTCCAATTCCGCGCCCAAGGCTGTTTCAACCTCATTATCGAAGTCTTGCAGCGGTTCGGCATTGCCAAGCCAGCTCGATAAAGCCTGCATATCAAGGGGTTTCATCAAGACTAAGTTGAAACCTTTCTCTTGATAGTTCTCCATATCGTCGGCTTGTAGCTGCGCGGTAAAGGCCGCGATTTCGATTTGATGTCCAGCTTGTCTGTTAACCTCTTGTAGCTCAGCGAGTAACTCGATTCCCGAGCCGTCACCGAGTTGAATATCGAGCATAATGGCATCGAACTGCTTCGCAGTTTGTACTGTATACGCTTTTCTCGCGGCTTCGCAGCTCTTTGCTAACACCGAGCTATGGCCAAGATGAGCAAGAAACCCCTGAGCCACCATGGCGTTAATCTTATTATCTTCAATAACTAAAAGGTTTTTAGCTTGAGTATGAATTACTTGCTGCTGCAGTTCATAGTCCGGACGGTCACACACAACCAGCGGCAGTGAGAAACCAAAACAGCTGCCCTTACCCACTTCACTCGTGACCCATACGCCGTTATGCTCTGTTTGAGTGCCGCTATTCATCAGTTCAACCAGCTGTTTACTAATGGCTAAGCCTAAGCCTGTACCTCGGTCTCGCCCTTTACTTGGCTCATTACTGTATGCCTTAAATAACTTTTTCATCGCCTCAGGATCGATACCGACGCCGGTATCTTGCACCTTAAACTGCAACAAGCCCTGTTTTACTTCGACAACAAGCTCCACTTCGCCTTGAGGGGTAAACTTAATCGCATTACCGAGTAAATTGAGCAACACCTGTCTAAGTTTAGGGCCATCGATATAGATCCACTTCGGCAAATCGACATGGTTTGAGCGCAGGGTTAATCCAGCGAGCCCTGCACCTGCAAGCATAATGGCCACCACTTGATCCAGCAGCTCATTGATATCCACTGCACGTGGTTCATTGGCGAGTTTTCGCTGCTCCAAACGAGAAAAATCTAAGATATCATTCAATACCGTCTGCAATAGCGTGCCGCTGTATTGCGATAGCGCTAACATCTGTTGCTGCGCTGGCGGTAAATTAGAGTGCCCCAGCAAAGTTAATGTTCCCAGTAGGCCATTAAGTGGCGTGCGGATCTCATGGCTCATGGTGGCCAAGAACAGCGATTTTGCTTGGTTAGCCTGTTCGGCCATGTCCCTAGCGATTACATGGCCTTTGGCCTCTTTATCCAGCTGAATGTTGGCCTCGGCAAGTTCTAAGGTTCGCGCTTCAACCTTTGCTTCAAGCGCCTGTTTATGTTCATACAATTCAGCTGCGGTTTCTCGTAGCTCAGCCTGCAGCTTTTGATTATGATCGGTTTTCTGCTTAAAGGCTTTTATCGCACTGGCCATCGCCGCAAGCTCATCATCACCTTGAGTATCGATAGTCACCGCAGTGTTACCTAAACTAAGCTGAGCTAACGCCTTAGTCGCAGCATCAAGCTTCAATGCGATACCTTTGTAGATAACCTTGTAGACCACTACAAAGATCACCAAGAACATCAGTAATCCCGTCATCCATAAGCCGAATTTCGACCAGGTCAGCTGCTTGAGATAGTCACTTCTGGCATTATCGGCCTTGATTCGCTGTAACTGCATGGCGTTAGCTACGACTTCATTGAGCACGTCCAGTTTATCTGTGATGGTTTGTAGTTGCAGTTCCTGCGCCTGATGATACTTGGTGTACTCTTTTTGTAGGCTGAGGCTACTGGGCAGCGTTTGCAGTACAGCAAACTGCCTGGCTAAAGTGTTAGCCCTCTCTGGATCTCGGATAATATGCGTCAAACTAGTGAGGTTACTCAGATAGCGTCCCTGAGAATCACTAATACTCTTATCTAAATGACTTATCTCGAGCGACTCTCGATGAGCTTGCCCAAGTTCCGCTTGCAGCCTTGGAACAGCTACAGAACTCGCTTCAATTAGTCCAACTGCGGGCGCAATCCGGCTACCGATATCACCGACTAGCGGGTAAATACCCGACTCTAACTCGGGAGACTGAAACATTTGTCCCATCAAGGCGATGTTATGCACGATTTTAAGTGCCCGATTGAGCCTCTCTTGGGTATCTAAGTCCTGCTCTATCAGGGTATCAAGCAGCTCAGAGGTTTTCTCGGCTCCCACCACATCGGGATAAGCTAAACTCAGTTTAGACAAAATTCCCGAGTCGACAATTGCGAGCTCGGCCAGCAGCAGCTCGGTACTGATACTTGCCGCATCGACTAAGTCTTTGCCCTGTTTCTGCAAGCTATTGGCAACTTGAATACGCTGGCCGACCAGCTTCCCTAGCTCTGAGATGTCGGCAATGATGTCTGAGGCACTTTGCTCTAGACTCAAGTCAAAATTCACTTCCAGCGCCTTAAGGACCTTAATCGCACTGAGCATGGACGCACTTTCAATGGATAGCTTTCGCCCCACAAACTGACGCTGCGCCTCTCCTTGCGTCTGGCCTAACTGCCCAGCATTCTCAGCCAAGGCATTACTCGAGAGCGCCAACTGACTTGCCGCTTCAGAAGCTGGCAATGCGCTGTTATATAAGTATTTATCGGCCTCTTGAACCCAGCGTAAACTCACACTACCAAGGCTAACCAGCAGCAACAAGAGTAAGGCAAGCAAACCAAAAGCCAGCATTAGACGACCGATTAGGCTTTTTCTCGATAGAGATAATTTAGGCAAAGGGGATTTTGGCAAGAACAATACACTCACTGTTATCTATTAAGCTGATACAATATTATACCAATTGCACTAAATATTTAATCAATTCATCAGGACGTAATCATGGTCAAAGTTTTGCAGCAGAGATTATTACTCGTTGTTGGCTTAAGTTTTTTAAGCCCTCTTGTTAATGCTGCGACAACGCCATCGTCTTGGTCTTTAGAGCAAAGAACGCCTTATGAAAAAGTATTACAGCAAACCACGCCCTTACAACTCACACCACTCACCTCGGCTAAGAAAAGTTGGCGCATTTGCGTCTTAGTGCCACATTTAAAAGACACCTACTGGACAGGTATTAACTACGGACTAGTGCAGCAGGCTAAAGCGCTAAGTCTTAAGCTGGAACTGTTCGAAGCTGGTGGTTATTACGGCCAAGATAAGCAACTGTCTCAACTCGATAACTGCATGAAACACGGCTTTGATGCCATCTTACTCGGTGGCGTTCGCCCTGATATTTTAGATTTTTATCAAGCCCCCATCACTAAACCCGTTATCGCTCTCGTCAATCGACTCAAGCACCCAAAAGTAAATACTCGCGTGGGCGTGAATTGGTACCAGATGGGCTTAAAAACAGGGGAATATATTAAGCAGCAAACCAAGAAGCCTACTACCCTCGCCCTATTAACTGGCCCAGACAAACTCGGTGGTAGCGACTATGTTGAGCAAGGGTTATCTGCCGCCTTGAAAGACAGCTTGGTCTTTATTAGCGCAGTGCATCACGCCGATAATAATCGCAACCTGTATCGAGATGAGCTAGAGGCACTACTCGCTGAGCAGACGCCCGATTACATTCTCGGCAGCGCCGTCGCCGTTGAAGCCGCGGTCAGCATACTGCGTCAACATCAGCTAAGCGGTAAAGTCAAACTGATAAGCAGCTATCTATCTCCAGCGGTTTTACGGGGAATATATCGTGGCAAAGTTGAATTCAGTAACGATGATCAGGTGGTGTTGCAAGGAAGACTCGCCATTGATATTACGGTGCGAGAACTAGAGGGTGCAAAAGCCTTTGGCGATATAGGTCCTAAAATCCAAAATCTATACCCTAGTCACATCAACAAAGAAGTGCTAAAAACCAGCTTACCACCAGCAGACTATTACCCCATTTATCGGGTCAATACTGGATATTGAGCCGCACTTCTACTTTGAACTTCTACTTTAAACAAGGTCATTAACGTCTTGGTTACGATGGATTATCTGACTTTTACCTGTAAACGCTAGTCTTTCACCTTAGCCGCAAACAAGTAGCCTTCACCGTGAACGGTAACAAATAAATCGCTTGATAGCTTGTTTCGCAGGCGACGGATAATCACATCGATTGTTCTGTCGTTTACGTCCTGATCTCTGTGGCTAGTTTGCAACATTAAACGTTCGCGAGATAACACCTGTTGTGGGTGAAGAGAAAAGGCTGTAAGCAACTCAAACTCGGCTTTAGTGAGCTTGATTGACTCGCCGTTGTGGGTCAATTGGCGGCTATTGAGCTCTAATATATAGTCGTTAAATGCGATGATATTGTCATTTGGATCGTCTTGCTCGACACTATCGGCAACGGCCTTTTTCACTAACGACATGCGCCAGAGTAGATTCTTAACTCTAACTAATAGCTCACGTAACTCGAAAGGTTTAGTGACATAATCGTCGGCTCCCATCTCTAAGCCAACAATCTTGTCTATGGTTTCATCACGGCCAGTGACCAAAATAATGCCAACGTGACTTCTACTGCGCAGTTCTCGGGCGAGGCTTAACCCGTCAACACCAGGTAAATTAATATCAAGCATGACCAAATCGATATGCTGGCGATCGAATTCTTGCCACATCTGGTCACCATCTTGAGCTTCGAGGACTTCATAACCCTCTTTCTCAAAATAACCTTTTAACCTAGCTCGAATGACAGCTTCATCATCGACAACTAGTACTCGGTAGCCCATATATCACCTCAACCGCTGTTATTTTTATGCGCGTCTGCTTTATCGCGAACGCATAATATACACAAGTTAGCACGTAAAGCGAGCAGTTGAGTTACTTGGCAACAAATTGCAAAAACGACCCCATATAAAAAAGCCAACTCATAAGAGTTGGCCATTAAGTATCGAGATATTAATTTATATAAACAGCAATTACTTAGAAGCTCTTGCTAACACCGAAGACAACGCGATCATCGAAGATTTCAGTTTGTGTACCATAAACTAAGTGAGTGTCATCCACTGAACTACCGTGATAACGCAGATCGAATGTTAGGCCAACATAATTAGCTTCAACACCTAAATTCCAGTGAGTCCAGCCTTCTGCGCCTTCACCATCGAGATCTTGATAACCAAATGAACCTGATAACTTCACGCCATTGTTAAAATCATAGCTTGGGTGAATTGCATAGTTAACGCCTTGCCAGCCATCGACACCAAACCAATCATCTAATGTTGGCGTCACTTCAAGCTGCACATTAGCCTGACCAAACTGCTTAGCCACGCGAACCCAAAGCTCTGTGTAGTTTGAGTAAGAAGCGCCAGGATAAAGATATGAAAACACCATCACATCATAGGTAAAACCACTGTCACCAAACGCGCCGGCCTTACCGATATAAGGAGCGGTTACGATTTCAAGGTTTGGGTCAGCAAACTTGATGTTTGAAGCGAATACACCTGTGTACCAGCCATCGTCATTGCCCCAGCCTAGAGTACCTTGCACAACAGGTACATCACCATCCATGGTTTCTGACTCACCACGAAAAACATAGTCTGTAGCAAACTTAACGTTACCACTAATCTGGCCACCGAAAAGCTCATTGTCGTCTGCCGCAACGGCTGAGCCCATGCTCGCCATTGCTAAACTGCCAAGCATAATCGCATGTGTAAACTTCATAATCATCATCCCGTTTGTTTCAATTTATAGGTTTTAATCTAAGTCTATAGCAGATCTTACCCGCTAATTATTAATGACCTTGAGAGTAGATATGAACTAACAAACTAACATTATGAACAAATATGAATAGCACAGTACGACTTAACTCGCCTTTCTCAGCAGCAGTGCCTTTAGCTCCTCAATTTGCACTTTAATCTCTGCTACATCTGCTGCGCTAGCAGGTTTATCAGTTGCTTCATCAGAAGCCAGCTCACCACGCATGGCGGCCGTCTCTTGGGTCATCACATCTAGCACGGCTCCTACCATCATATTTAAAAACACGAAGGCAGTTAAAAAGATAAAGCTTAGATAATAGATCCAGCTCAGAGGGTATACCGCCATGGTCTCATACATGATCGATGTCCAAGACTCGAAGGTCGAGATCCTGAACAGGGTCAGCATGGCAACTGAGACATCTCCCCAGAGGAAGTCATTCACATTGGCAAAAAACATACTGCCTACAGCGCCGTATATATAGAAAATCACAAACATCAGTAAAGCGATATAGCCCATTCGGGGGATAGCCTTTAATAGCGCATTCACTAGCATTCTTAGTTCTGGGATCATAGAGACCAAACGCAGTACCCTAAAAATTCGCAATAAACGGGCGAGCAAAATAGCCGAGCCACCAGCAGGAATAAGGCTACCAATAACAATCATGGTGTCGAAAACATTCCAACCGTTACTGAAAAACCGCTTCGGGCCGTCACTGGCAAGAAAACGGATCACAAGTTCAATGGCGAAAAACACCGTAATACCGATATCCAGTACGACTAAGCTTTGCTCCATCCACGCTGGGAGATGATAGGTATGCGCGCCAATGGATAACGCCGACACCACAATGACAAAAATAACAAAACCTTGAAAAACCTTACTATTGTCAATCAGCTTAAGCTTTGACTGCAGGCCAGAAACGTTCGCAAGCACACCTTGCTCCTTTAGAGTAAAAAGAGAATTAAATAGGCATGCACTCAATGGTGTGAGTGCATCGGGGCGCGAAGTGTAATACCAATCAGTATAAGAAGTCGATCTACTCAGAGCGTTTTGGGCAAACTAATTCAAGGCGAATAGCTGAAAGAATGGTTATTCCCTTGTGAAGCTGTTCAACGCAGAAGTAGGCAGCCCAAAACGCTCCAGAATGGCGAGTTTTAGCGGTTCTGATGCTGCGTTAACGAGCTTAACCGTAGAACAACTATGCTCTTCACTCGTTGCCTTGCCTCAGAACCGCTAAACTCTCGCTGGGCGACCGAATCTTTATACTGATTGGTATAGAACAAGGCTTAATTTTGTGTTAAATCAAGCCAGGAAGGTGATTTAAAGCGGAATAAGATAAGCCTAATTCAAAACAGATTCTATTTCAGCAAGGTGCTGCTCAACCCAGTCTCGGTTAATTGCCCCCCAATGATTGATGCGATAAAAGCCCGCATTATTGCGCTCGCCATCTTGCACAAACTCGCACTCTATCGTTAAGTCTCCCAAGACAGCAATTGCATCTTGCAGGGTTCGACGAGGCATTTCAGTCAGCTTATGCAGTGACAATAAGTTATGTCTTTCACTATCGATTAGGTAAGCAATATAGAGCTTCCTAAAAAAAGCACTTTGCTGTTTTGAGGCAGTTAGGTTTAGGCTCATGACGGTCTTATATTTAGAATGATTCAGATAAACTACTTTATTTACAACAAATAACAAGTAATAACTAGCGTACGATAAGATAACTGTTCTGTTGCCAAATATGTCTCGCTGTAGCGGCAACGCCACAGATGCTGATATAGTCAAATTGAATGAATAGCCTTGAATATAAAGACGAGAGTTGAAATGGATAGCAGCAAAAATATCAGCAACGAAGCTGACTCTATTAACGAACAAGCTTGCCATGACTTAATAGCACCGAGTGAGTGGCAAGGCTTCGATCAGGTACTACTTCAGCCTGTCGATAAACGCCATTACACCCAAGTGCTATGCGAAAGCCTGATATTTGGCGGCATCGCGTTTATTGCAGTGTCTCTGGCCGTGTTCCTCCCCAGAGAGCTACAACTTCCTCTATTACTGGCCGTACTGACTGGCCTACTACTATTATTGGCAACCGTTGGCTACTTGAGAGACCGACATGCCAAGTCGCTGGCTTACGCAACATGCGAACATGAACTTATTATGCAGAAAGGCTTTTGGTGGGTTAAACGTACCTCGCTTCCCTATTCGCGACTACAGCATGTTAGCCTGTCTCATGGCCCGCTTGAGCGCCATTTTAATCTATCCACCATCAAATGTTTCAGTGCGGGTAGCGGATCGGCTGAGATTGAATTACCCGGTATAGAGCAAGATACAGCAGAACACCTGCGCCAGCATCTGCTCGCCCAAGCGGCGAAAGCCAATCCGCAACTACCGTTAGAAATGGCTTCGCAACAGAAGGAACTTGAAGATACCCCACAGACCATCACTCCGGAAAGGTCTAACGATGACTCATAAATTTTCACAGTGGTCTTCGCTATCGGCTTGGTCAATCATCAGCTTTACCCTACTAACAACACGGCAGTTATTGAGCAGTGGCTACGCCCTTATTCCAGTTGTCTACACGGGTTGGCAACAAGGATTTAGTAGCCCCTGGGTCATCATCGCAATCCTAGCTGTGGTAGGCCTCATCTTTGTCTTTAGTGTTCTGCAGTGGCTAAAGTTTCGCTTTAAAATCGAAACCGATAAGCTCAATATCAAACACGGTATTGTGTTTAAAAAAGCCGATGAACTGCCCTTCAGTAAAATTCAAAACGTGCGCTTAGAGCAGCCGCTTTACTTCCGCCCCATGGGCCTCTACCGCCTCGTTGTCGAAACCGCAGGCTCTAAAGAAAATGAAGCCGAACTATCGGCATTAGCTTACAAAGATGCCCTAACCCTTAAAAAGCAGTTAATGGCAGAGCATGATGCCCATCCCCAGCAAAGTGAGCACTCCCGTACCCCATCACAAGGCCAACATACATCTAAACAAGTTAAGACTATTAGCCGTAAGAGCCTTAAACAGCTAGTACTATTTGGGCTTTATCAAAATAATGCCATTTGGCTAGCCGTCATTTTAGGGCCAATCTTCGGTCAACTCGATTGGGAGTCGATGGAAAACCTACAATTGATGCAATCATTTATGGCCTGGTATGACAAGCATATTGCTGTCAGCCTGATGCTACAGTTCATCTTCGCCGTTATGGCACTGGTGGGTTTCTATCTGCTATTTTCACTGCTTTCTATCGCCTCTGCCGTGTTGAAATACTCGCCTTACCGATTAAGTCGTAGTGGTAATACGCTACATCGCACCGGCGGCATTATTGCTAAGCAAAACGATGCCTTGGCGATAAGGCGCATACAGGTGATTAAATTCTATCAGCCATTGATAGGCCGCTTACTTAAGCTTTGGACTGTGTACTTTAAACAGGTTCAGGGTCATGAAGTCGAGCAGCGTGGCTCGACTAATATGCTGGTTCCCAGCATGAGCCGTGGTGAAATTGCTCTACTTCTCCCCGAGCTAAAGGGCGTTGAAGCCAGCTCGACTCAGCTACCCAAGCAATATCAACACATTCATCTTGGCTGGTTCTGGCGCCGTGGGTTATTGCCATTATTAGTGCCCGCTATCAACACCTATTTTCTTGGCTTAAACCTGTTTACCGATCTGCTGTGGATAGGTGCAATTTTATTATGTAGCGGGATCTATTTAAGGTATCGACAGTATGGCTATCACCTAGAAGGTAATGACCTTTGGTTTCACTCAGGATTGCTTGGTCACAGCTGGCAACTTATCGCGTTGGCTAAGGTTCAACATGTATCAATAACACAGTCCCCCAATCAAAAACGAAGTGGCTTGGCTAACCTTGAAATTGGCCTCGCCAGTGGTACAGTTAAGCTGCCTTATATCTCTATCATTGCGGCGCGAGAAATTGCAGAGCGATCCCTCGTGCTTATTCATAACGACCATCGAAACTGGATATAGCCATGAACAGACTAGCCACAGAGCACACATCGGCGCAGCCAATTACCCCTGATATGATTATTCACTTCTGGTTTGAAGAGATTGAGCCGAAACAGTGGTGGATAAAAGACGCTGAGTTTGACGAGTTAATTAAGCAGCGTTATGCCAGCTTATTAGCACAAGCAATCCAAGGCGAGCTCTATCACTGGCGGGCTACGCCGCAAGGAAGGCTTGCCGAGATCATCGTGTTAGACCAATTCTCGCGCAACATTTACCGTGACAGCGCAAAAGCCTTTGCCGCCGATGCCATTGCACTGGTGCTTGCGCAAGAGGCTGTCGCGATTAATAGCGACTCCGAGCTAAAAGCTAAGCAGGTGCCGTTTCTGTTTATGCCCTATATGCACAGCGAATCGCCATTAGTGCATGAAGTGGCGGTTAGGCTATTTAGTCGCGATGCAGCTAAAGGTAATTTAGATTTTGAGCTCAGGCACAAGGCTATCATCGACCAGTTTGGTCGTTATCCTCACCGCAATTCCATCTTAGACCGTGAGTCTACCGTCGAAGAGATAGCTTTCTTACAGCAACCGGGCTCCAGTTTCTAACTGCCGCACTGCTTTGACCTAACGAGTAAAAAGACGAACAAAACAGCCACACAAATGATGTGTGGCTGTTTTTGTATTGCATTTTACAGCAATCTTTACGCCGTAAAGGCTTATTTAATCACCTGGCTATTTAGCGGTTTTAACGAATTATCTTAAGCAGCCAATTAGACTCGACTTACTTAACGACTAGCACTGGACACTTGGCTTTATTGGCTAAGGTCTCGGCAATATTAGGGTTGAGTAGATGCGCAATCCCTTTGCGACCGTGACTGGCAATAACTATCATACCAATCTGACCGACCTCAGCCTCTGCAAGGATCTCATCTAAGACATCCCCTTTGCGTAGTACCGTTTTCACCGTCAAGCCATGATTGAGCTCCTGCAAGATCTGCTGCTCTATTTTCTCTAGATTTTCATTGGCCGCGGTCTCTATTTGTCTATCAAGTTGCTCCACAGACTCTACTGCAATGCCATAATGATGCTCACTAAAAGGTTCACTCATCACATGCACCAATCGTAAGCTCACACCATATAGATTTGCCATCTCGATGGCATAGCTCAGTGCATGAGACGCCGTCAATGAAAAATCAGTTGGACATAAAATTTGTCGAGTACGCATAACTTCTCCTCAACCCAGCCTATTTGTACTGGGTTGCAGTCTCGCTTTTAAATGACTCAAACACAGGAGTCATTTAACTGTTGTATTACTTCACCACTAGCACTGGGCACTGAGCGCGATTCGCTACGGCTTCTGCAACGTTAGAATGCAAAAAGTGCGATAGCCCGGTGCGACCATGGCTGGCAATGACTATCATTCCAGACTCTGAGCCTTCGGCCTCTTTAAGAATCTGCTCGGCAGCGCTGCCGTGGCGAATAACAGACTCAACCGAGAGCTCACTCTTGAGTTCAGTTAATAGCTTCTTCATATTATCAGCCGCTGAGTCCTCCATACTCTGAGCAAGCTCTTCAGGGGTCACCGTAAGGATTTGATAATTATCCACTCCCATAGGCTGCTCGATAACATGCACGATACGTAGGCCAACATGGTATAAATTTGCCATTTCAATCGCATACTTTAGTGCATGGGACGCCGTATCTGAAAAATCCGTTGGACATAAGATTTGACGACTACGCATAACTATTTCCTCCAAACATTATTCGCTTGCTATCACCATGATGAATACCGCTTTATGGCAAAGACTTAAAACTTTAATTCAGTGCTATTACTTAAGGCATAAATTAATGCTATTTCCTCATACTAAGGTTAGTCATTAAGCCACTCGCGCGCCTCTTTTTTACTCTCAAAAAACTTAGCATCGTAAGGGGTAAACCAGTCCGTCATTTTCGCCATCCACTCTTGCAGTCGTCCCTCACCTACAATGGCTATTTTCTCGAACGACTTACCGTGGGCAACGCCTAATTTAAGATCGTCCCAGGCGGCGCGCAGCTCCCAACCATCTAGCTCGCTGATATCCGCTAATACATTAATTTCAGGTTCTTCTACCCCAGCAATCGCAGATTCCAACATGGGAACCATATAAAGATAATCTTCGTGGGTTAACTTACCAACAGCAACAAACGTCATATAAAACTTGCTACCACTGCGCTCAATTCCCACAGATATACCATGCCTATCGTTGCTCATTTGATGCTCCTCCGTTTTGAAGTCTGTTGGCTAAAAATAACAGCTTTTGTTAATTCAATTTTAGAGTCTTGACGATTATTGAGTTTGATCTAGCTCACAATTCAATATGATATTTGATCTTTAATCAAAAGTTCATTATTATCAGACCGACTAATCAGTCGGTTACTTAAAGGCCACATCTGGAGCTCAGTTAATGAATATGCATATCGACAATCAGGCAACACAACCTCTCTCGCAAATGCTTATCAAACAGCGCACTAGCTACTTAAAAGAGCCTGCGCCCAATTATGACGCCAGGATTGAGCACCTAAAGAGTCTTAAAGCCGCGATTATCACCTATCAAGAACAGCTAGTGTCGGCACTTAATCGCGACTACGGCAACCGCTCTATTGATGACAGTATCATCTCCGATATCATGCCTTGTATTAACAACATCAACTACAGCCTAAAACACCTTAAGAAATGGATGAAGCCCAGCTCTCGTCATGCTGGGCTGTTATTGTCACCGGCCAAAATTAAGGTGCACTACCAACCTCTAGGTGTGATTGGCATTATCGTGCCGTGGAATTTCCCTATCATGCTGTCTGTTGGGCCACTGATCACCGCTTTATCCGCGGGTAATCGCGCCATGATTAAGCTGTCGGAATTTACCCCAGAAACCAACCAAGTGATCAAAGAGATGTTAAGTAGCATCTTTGATGATAGTCATGTGGTCTGTATTGAGGGAGAAGCCGATGTTGCCGCCGAATTCTCATCCTTGCCATTCGATCATTTGCTCTTCACCGGCTCGACCATGGTTGGCCGCCATGTAATGCGGGCAGCAGCTGATAATCTCACTCCAGTGACTCTGGAACTTGGTGGCAAGTCTCCCGTCATTGTCGCCGACGATATCGATATGGATACCGCTGTCGAGCGCATGATCTATGGAAAATGCTTAAATGCCGGGCAGATCTGTGTGGCACCAGACTATGTACTCGTGCCGCGTGCCAAGTTAGACAGTTTCATTCAAGCCTATAAAAAGAAGTTCATCAACATGTACGGTAATGTCAGTGACAACAAAGATTACGGCAGCGTGATCAACCAACGACAATTTGACCGTATCATGCACGTTCTCGATGACGCTATCGACAAAGGTGCCAACATTATTAGCGCCAACGATGAAGCGATTAATACCGATAAGCGTAAGATGCCAACCCAACTTATCAGCAATGCCAGTGAAGATATGCTAGTACTACAAGAGGAGATCTTTGGCCCACTACTACCAATTATCCCTTATACAAGCCTAGACGAAGCAATAAGTTACGTTAATCAGCGCCCTCGTCCTCTCGCGCTTTATCTGATGAGCTTCGATAAAAACACTCAACAGCATGTACTCAAGCACACTCATTCTGGCGGAGTGTGTATTAACGAAGCCGTGTTTCATGTGGCTGCCGACGATGCGCCTTTTGGCGGCATCGGCCCATCAGGAATGGGGCACTATCATGGTAAAGAAGGCTTCCTAACCTTTAGCCACGCAAAAACCGTACTCCGTCGCGGTAAATACCTCAATACCGGTAAACTGGTGCACCCACCCTATGGTGGCTTTATTCAGCGCCTTTTGATGAAGTTTTTCTTACGTTAACCACAACTGAGCAGCAAATTTGATGAGTCGTATCGACAAAAAACAGGCCATATTAGACACAGCGCTGACGCTTTTTGTCAGCCAAGGTTTTTATGCCACCTCTACCGCCTCGATTGCCAAACAAGCCGGGGTTGCTACCGGCACCCTATTTCATCATTTCGCCTCAAAAGAGGCGTTGATGAACCACCTGTATATATCCATTAAGCAGGAGTTCGCCGATGGGATTCAATCGCAAATCAGTCAAAAGGGCGACTTAGAAAAAGATGCTCAACACCTGTGGCAGGTCGCCATAAATTGGGCGATGGCGAACCCACTTAAACAGGAGTTTTTCCAGCAATACTCTATGTCTCCGTCGATCGCATCCCAGGTAAGACAACAGGCCATGAACAGTATTTTAGGCTTTATGGGCGAGTTAATTCATCAAGGGCAAAAAGCAGGCGTACTAGCAGATTATCCGCTACCCTTAATGCTAGAGAGTTGTCATGGCCAATATTTAGCGGCAACACGATATTTTCTAGACAACCCTGAGTCATGGAAAGATGAAACATATAAACAGTCAAGTTTTGCAATGTTTTGGAATGCAATGAAGACCTAGCTAGTTAGCCAGTGACAACTTATGAATAAGGCATAGAGCTGTTATTGAGTTAAGGATAATTTATTCAAAGGAGTGAATATGTTAAGAATGAAGACTAAATGCGAGCAGTGCCACACACCACTTACACGTAAAGACACCGCTTATATCTGCTCATTCGAAGAGACCTACTGCAAAAGCTGTAGCGAGAAACTGGATTTTACTTGTATTAGGTGTCAAGGCGTACTTGTACTTAGGCCCTCAAGGAAAATTAAACCCTTTAAAGTGCCCGCCTCTAAATTAAAAATCCTCGCTTTAGCTAACTCTTGCTAGATTCAAAACTTGAATTTATCAGTTTAGTAGAGGGGGCATGCTCTCTCTATCGTAGCTCTGTCTATGCATAGGGTAACCAGAGGCTCACACATAGACCTTTATCATCCCGATGATGTAGGCTAATTCGTCCATCGTGCGCCTCAACTATCTCTCGACAAAGAGGCAAGCCTAAGCCTGTACCGGATTGCTTTGTTGAGTAAAAAGGCAATAACGCTTGTTGCAGTACATCTGCCGACATTCCTAGACCTTCATCTTTTACTTCAATATAGATCCCGCTGCTGGGGTCCACTTGATTTACCTCTCTGATCTCTATGGTGATCTTTGTCAAATCTGAGCCCGATTCATGGGCGTTTTTCAGCAGATTAAGCAGTACTTGCTCCATCTGAATCAAGTCCAGACTAACCTGATTTTGAGGTAGCTCACCCACGAGCTCAAACCGATAATGCTGTTTTAGTTGCTGAATGAGTGAATGCCAATCGACAGGCAACTTTTGCGGCAATGGCAATTTAGCAAAACGAGCATAGTTGAAGATAAACTGGCTCAGATGACTGCTTCTATCTTCGATGGTATCGAAAATAAGCTTCAGTTTTGGATCGTTGAGCTCTTTGGTGATCATTCGCCCAGAGTTAACCATAGAAGCTATTGGTGCAACCGAGTTATTCAGCTCATGACTGATGATGCGAATCACCTTCTTCCATACTGCCACCTCCTGCCTATTTAGCTCTCTAGTCAACTGCTTTAGTAACACCAAGTGATGAAACTGACCGTTTAACAGAAACTGGCCTCGGGACAAGTGCCAAGTTTCTAGATCACTCTCACCAGCATCATGCTTTAGCGAAAACAGACCATCTTTAGGATTATTAAGTGCCTCACTCAAAGATTCAGGGGCATCTGTCAACAATTGCGATAGGCTCATACCTTCAACACGTTGACCGCTATTAAACAAATGTCTCGCCGCATCATTGGCATAGATGACCCGCTGTTCATCATCGAGTAGCAGCATCACGTTAGGCGAGCTTTGTATGACTTTGTCGAGCAGCAATTCACGTTGATAAATGTACTGCCGCTCTTTACGCAATGTCTGCGCCGACTCATTAAACAGAGTCGATAATGCTCTTAATTGGCTGTCACCACTGACAGGTATACTCACGCTAAAGTCATTATCTTTAAAGTTAAGTAAGCCGACCTCTAACGCTCTTAAACTCGTCGCTAAGTCGCGAGTGCCGATGTAACTAATACTGGTTACTAACAGCAAAGACAGAGTAAATAACAGCAAGTAGAGCCAGGATTGCTCTACAACATTTTGCTGCACCGCTACAGGTGACAGCCATAACAGGCCTGTGAATGCCAGCAACAAGCCCGTAGCTGAAGCGAGCACTGCGCTGATAATAAGCTTAACTCTAAGAGAAACCACTGTATTGCTCATGAATTACTTATCAATCCCATACTTGTCCATGCGCCGATATAAGGCTTGTCGACTTAAGCCCAGAGCCTTAGCGACACGAGCTATCACGCCTCTATGCTGGTCGAGCGCCGCTTCAATATTGGCTTTTTCAGCTTGTGGCGTCTCTGTGCAACTCTGTTCAGTATTACTCGACTCATTATTACTCGCTTCGGGGTTACTCATCGGCTCCGCCGAAGAATGCTTAGCTGAAGCGTACGTTTGAGTTTGAGGGCTTGCTGACTTTTCAACTAAAGCCCCTGCAACAAAGTTTGTGACAGAGCTAGTAACTGGATTAGTTGCATCATTAGTCGCAGAAGTAGAGACGGGCTCAGCCATACTGGTATGAATTACGAGCCCAAAATCCTCGACGGTTAGCTCAGGGGAATTGGCTAATATCACCGCTCGCTTACAGGCATTTTCTAGCTCGCGCACGTTACCTGGCCATGAGTGTGCCACCAACGCCTGCTGAGTCTGGCGCAACAGTGAAAAGTCGGTGCCAATAAAGTGTTCAACCAACGGCAATACATCATCTTTACGCTCATTAAGTGCAGGCAAGGCTAACTCAATCACATTGAGGCGGTAGAACAGATCCTCACGAAAACGCCCAGCTTGAATATCTTGTGCCAAGTCAGCATTAGTGGCACTTACCACTCGAACATTGACTCTGCGGGTTTGATGGCTACCGAGTCGCTCAAACTCACCGGTTTGCAATACTCGCAGTAACTTCACCTGCCCAGAAAGTGGTAAATTACCTATCTCATCTAAAAACAATGTACCGCCATCGGCCGCTTCAAATCGTCCAATACGAGCCTTAGTTGCGCCAGTATAAGCGCCTGCCTCAGCGCCAAACAGCTCCGCTTCAAGCAAATCCATCGGCAACGCGCCAATATTGACCTTGATAAAGGGCTTGTACCTCAAGGGAGAATTAGCGTGAATGATATCGGCTAATTTATCCTTACCCGCGCCGTTGGGGCCTGTAATCAACACCGACACATCAGATTTTGCGATCTGCAGGGCTAAATCCACACAGCGCTGCATGGCGCCACTGTTAAAAACGATACCACACAGTTCCGCGTCTTTAATGGCCACCATACGCTGGCTTTCAACTCGGCTTAACTGAGCATTTTTCTTAGACAGTCGATGCAGTGAAATAAGGTTGCTGATGCTGTTGAGCAACTTGGCATCATCCCAAGGTTTGCCCATGTAATCGGCGGCGCCCTCTTTGACTAGCTCCACGGCAAGTTCAAGCTGGGTCCAAGCGGTGAGCAATATGATAGGCAGCTCTGGCTGCAGCTGTCTAAAGCCATAAAATAGATTACGCCCCTCTTCACCTGAGGTGGTGTCTTGGGTGAAGTTCATATCTTGTATCACCAGCGCCACGTCATGCAACCGGATGAGTTCGAGGGCGACGTCAGGCGATAAGCAGGTAAGTGTTTGATAACCGCTCAGCTCTAGCATTAACGCTAAGGCATTACACACGGCTTGGTTATCATCGACAATCAGTATGGTTTCCATAAACTCTTTAGTATTTATTCTTCATTCTTTATTTTTGGCTGGCTATCAAACTAACTGAAAGCCGAACAGAGTTAAAGCAAAGCTCACATTCGGCTAACAATTAGATAGCATTTATTGGCGTTAACAGTAGTGGATTACACGCTGCGAGTCGCTATCGCGGGTGAAATTTTAGCGGCTTTTTGTGCAGGTAAGATCACTGCAATAGTGGTCAACACAAGTAGGCCTGCTACCGTGGCTATCGGATAGACAAGCTCCAGTTTAGGCAAACTATAAAGCGACATCAGTTGCTGACCGAGCAGCACCGCAATCAAACCTCCTAGTAGCCCACCAGTGAGGCACAAGAGATAATTCTCCACCAGAAAGAAGCTGATAATGTCGCGCTTCTTTGCCCCAAGGGCTCGGCGTGTGCCTATCTGTTTAGTGCGGCGCTCGATGTTAAACATCACCATGCCCGCAAGACCTAAAGAAGTGATAAGCAGTAGTAGCACCACCATCATAGACAACACGGTCGCCATCAGCTCATGGTTACGATATACGTTATTGCGGTGTTCACTAATGGTTTTAAAGCCACGAACCACGCGATTAGGGTGCTCTTTATGTAATGCCGCAGGAATCGCTTCTTTTAGATCTGCAATAGCAGACTCATCGGCGCGCACTAAAAAGCGCGTAAAGGAGGATGCCAGTTCCACATTGAGGATCACGCTACGGTTTAAGTTATCGTGATCAACCCATGCACCTTGCAAACGCTCCACCACGCCAATAATTTTCATCGGCTGATCACCGATGTTACCCCGATACATCACTTGACCAACCGCTGACTCATCACCAAAAGTGTCTTTAGCAAAGTCAGCTGAAACTATGGCTAAAGTTGCGAGCTCAGGGCCACCACTGCTGACTTCATCGGGATAAAAATTACGCCCCTCAATTAGCTGAATACCTAAAGTTGAGATCATCTTCTCATCACCATAATAGATAGCCGAACTGGGGGTATCCTTACGATCCTCTTCACTGCTTCCATGGGAAAAGTTCGATGACCAACCACCACCGCTCAAAGGAGTCATACTGGTTGAGGTGGCAGCCTTAACACCGTCGAGGTTACGTATTATCTCGACATCAATCAGGTTCTGCTCATTAGCGACAATAGCGTCATCGAAATTATAGATGGTTAAATCAAACACTTCGGACTCTGCAATCCCAGACTCTCTTGCCATCAGGCCGACACGCTCGGTGATAATAAAACTGGCATTTGCCACAATCGCTACCGATAAAATGATTTGAATAAGCAGCAACAGAGGGCCGCTTTTATTACGCATCAACATGCTTAATATGGGTTTAATTTGAAACATAAATGAAGTCCTTTCTCATTCTGTAGTTTATTGACTCTTGAGGTAGACACTTGGGTTGGTGCTACATATTCGCCATGCAGGGTAGATCCCGGCAATAATGGCAGCGCTGACCGCAATCACGGGGGCAATAACCCACATACTTTGATCCAATTGGGCCAGCGATGCTTCAAGCTCAAACTTAGATGATAAGAAATACAAGTTGATCCATGCCCAGAGTAGCCCTAGTGCGCCGCCACAAAAGCCGATTAAGCCCACCTCGACTAAGTGCTGAGAGAAGATCTGTAAGCGACTGGCACCAATCGCACGCCTAACCCCCACCTCGGGTGCGCGCTTTAAGAATTTAGCCAATAACAAACCGAGCATGTTGACTAAACAAACGATCAAAAATAACGCGCTTAACCCCACCAACACCTTGTTATCTTCTGGGACCACTTTGTTAACGTTCAACCATTGGGCGACATCTTTAATCTCACCACGGGCATCTGGGTGCTTAAAGCGGCCAATCTGCTGTTGCTGCTCAACGTAACGTCCTAACCACTCTTGATATTCTTGCTGCTTGGCAGGCGTATCTAACTCAACCCAATATTGCAGCCAATGCATTTCAGAGTTAATTCTGTCTTGGTAGTTACGAATATCTTCATGACGCCAAGAGTTGTTATTCCCCCAGCTCGAAAACTCCTCGATGGGCGCCATTGAAAAAGGCACATAGATCTGCTCTGAGTCATTGAAAGCGCCGTTGTTTACATCGTAATACTTCGGACTTGGGTTCCACTCAGCAATAACCCCCACCACTTGATAAGGCTTACGGTTTAGCATTAAAGTTTTACCAACACTATTGCCGCCACCAAAGGCTTTTTGGTTGATACTTTCATTAATCACCACCTTGTAGCCACCTTCTGCATCTACCTGCTTATTCCAAGGGGTGCCATAGATAAATGGCACATCAAATAATGCGAAGAAATCACCAGTAGTAACCCTCACCCCCTCTAAAATAGGCGAGAAGTTCACATCTTCGGTCTGCACCGCAAGACCCGTTCGAAACATTGCCGCCTGTCTTACAGGCACATCACTCTGGCTCAAGTTAAATGCATCTTGATAGGTGATCTGCTCGTTAATCATGTCCCAGGTATCATTGTCTTGGCTCATCAGCTGCACAGAAAACAGTTGTGCTGAGCGTTCTCCGGCCGGATTCACCGACGCCATCTTATAGATATTCAAGATGGTGATGGTGATGCCTATGCCGATGGAGATGGCGAGGATCATCAACAAGGATAGAAACGGCGTCTTTTTGATGCTGCGCCAAGCTAAATCCAGATAATAAAAAAACATCATGCTCTCCTTATCAATCGATTAAGCAACTGAAGCTGTCTTGGCTACCGCCTCAGCTTTACCTTGACCGGTGCCTGCTTGATACATGGTGAAATCACACACATGACCATCGACAATCTGAATATTACGCTGAGCACGACGAGCCAACTCCGCATCGTGAGTTACCATGATAATCGTGGTGCCAGCCTTGTTAATATCTTCAAGTAGCTCCATCACTTGGCGCGCCATTAAACTATCGAGATTACCAGTCGGCTCATCGGCGAGTAAAAACCTTGGCTCACCCGCTAACGCTCTAGCTATCGCCACTCGCTGCTGCTGCCCACCTGAGAGCTGCGTGGGAAAATGCTTCATTCTCGAGGCGAGTCCCACCTGCTCTAGCGCACGTTCGACCCGGATTTTTCGCTCCTTAGCATTAAAACCGCGGTAACGCAGCGGGACCTCGACGTTCTCGGCCAAATTTAGATCAGAGATAAGATTGAAGCCTTGAAAGATAAAGCCAATCTTCTCGTTTCGAATCGCTGCACTCTTGTTGTCACTCAGATTTGAAATATTCACACCATCGAGAAAATAGTCACCATGGGTAAAACCTTCGAGTAAGCCAGCAATGTTCAAGAAGGTGGTTTTACCCGAACCAGAAGGCCCGGTAACTGCAACAAACTCGCCTTCCTTGACCTCTAAGTTAAAGTCTCGTAATGCATGAGTTTCCACTAAATCCGTTTTAAATACTTTGCTGATGTTGTTCATCGATAACATGGTCTATATCCCTTTAATTCTGTTTATCAATCTCACTAAAACTATCTGTTTGTTGTAATCGACAGCTTTCTATAATCGACAACCTTATGTATCAACTGTAGCGCCGCCTACTGGCTAATCGAACTCACGATGCACTCGAGTGCGCCGCCGATTAGCTCCCCAATGAGCCCACTCCCACTCAATGTAACGTCAGATATAGTACTAACGCCCGGCTGTGCACCAGTGCCAAACTCAATCAGGTTAAGCCCCAGAAACATCCAGTCTCCCGCCCTATTGGTAGAGACCTGCACCGCGACCACCAAAAGTATTAATACTGCTGCGGTGATGACTTGCTGCTTATTCATTTGCTTAACTCTGCGACTAACTTTGCTATTAACTCTGCTAATAGTTTTATTCATTGTCTGCTTCCTTACTCGGCTAGCGAACGATCACTTGCGCTGCTTTATTAAATGGCTCAATGCTCGAGGTCACCCAGATATCTCCTTCTTGGCCGCCTAGGATCACTTCGATATGGCTCATGCTGCGTGCACCTAACTGAATAGGGGTCTGCTCGGCAATATCGCCATGCATCACATACACCTCCTGTCCGCCACCGCTGTTAACAAAAGATCCACGCTTAACCATCAACACATCGGGCCTGTGCTCCAGTAATACTCGCGCCGCCAAACGCTGGTTTTGGCGTAGCTGCAGACGGTCATTTTGCTCAAATCGCACCCTTGCGCTCACTTCACGGTTACGCACCTCGGGAGAGATAGAAGACAGCTCGCCCATCACTTTCTCCGAGCCGAAGCTCAGCTCAACGACCATACCTATGCCTAACTCATCGGCATAAGACTCTGGCACTGCAAGCTCGGCCTCGAAGGCGCTGAGATCGACAACGGTCAAAATGGGTTGGCTCTGACCAATACGTGCTTTTTGCTCCGTAAGCCAATTACCAATAATACCTGCAACGGGCGCGATGATATTCAGTGCCGCCACTTGGCGTTCGAGCTCTTTGACCACCAGCGCCTGACGGTCAACTTCTAGGGAGGTGTTCTTAAGCTCGAAGGTTAAGGTGTCTTTCATTAGCAGTGCTTCTTGACCCGCATGGGCAAATAGCAATTTGGCCTTATGCAGATCATCTTTACTCTTTTCGAAATCAATTTTGCTAATTAGCTTTGACTCTATCAACTGGTCGCCACGGCGACTCTCTCGATCAGCCGCTTCTAAATCCACCTTGGCCATATCCAAAGTTTGTTGCGCCTTTAGCTGTTGACGACGAGCATCGAGACGAGCACGCTCCAGCGAGCTTTTCATCCCCTCAAGTACTGCTTGCTGCTGCTTTAAACTGTTGGTTAGCTTATGGCTTTCGATGGTGGCCACCACCTCACCCAGCTCAACCTTGTCACCGGGCTTAGCAATCAAGGTAACCGAGCCCTGTTCCGGGCTATATAAGACAGGCGCATTGGCAGCAACAATCTTGCCTGTGGTGGGGATATCGCGAATAAGAGTACCGCGCTCTAAGGTTGCGAAACGCAGTTCAGAGCGTTTAATTGAAGTGGCAATCGAGTCTCTGTCCATGCTCGACCAGACAAGTCCAGAAACAAGTAACGCCGCAAGGCCAAACATCAACGGACGTTTTATTTTGCTCGCCTTACTCTGCTGCTTTATCACATCTTGTGCGCTAGTGTCCTGAATCATCTGCTTTCCCTAAAGTGTCCGTTCTAAGCATTTATCGCTTTCGATAGGTCTATTAATACAAGCCCTATGCCAAAAACAATTAAACGCTAATAAACAGCAAGTTAATTCAACTCAGTTAACATTGACTATTAAAAGTGTCCGCGGACACCCGCTAAAAGTGTCCGATTAATTAACGATTATGTCCGATATGGGGAAAGTGTCCGATTTGAAAGAAGGTCCTAGGTTCTAGGAAGAGCAGGGACTAGGTGCTAGGAAAAGCTAAGAAAGAGCACAGGTGATGCTTTTTGCTTTTCCTAGTAGGGCGCGAAGCGTCCTAGAACCTAGCTCCTTCTTTTAACCTTTTAACAACGACATTTCACTTTCAGCACGATATTTAACGATCCTCTTTAACGATATTTCGTGGTTCAGGGATCTTGCTCCAACTTATTGTCGATCCCCACCTATTTAGCTCCCTTGGCACGTTAGCTGCTCTGTAAGGCGTAATTGGTAAAAACCAATCATTGATTAGCTTTAACAAAATAAAAAATAGGGAAAATGACATGAATAAGAAACTGTTGGCGCTTTTAATCCCGTCGATTTTAATAGCAGGTTCTGCGCAGGCCGTTGAGATCTACAATGATCAAACGAACAGCATAAACATGATGGGTTGGTTAGGCTTTGCTGCCATTAATGACACTCACGACACTGCCGTCGTCGATAACTTCTCTCGTGTAGGCTTTCGCTTCGATCGCCAAGAGAAGAACGGCTGGCGCAGCTTTGCTCATACCGAATGGGGCATTAACATGGTCACCAGCGATGACTCGCTAAGCTACAGCGGCGGTCAACTCGGTGCAGAGAAAAACTCTGACTTCTTATTCAACCGTTTAGGCTATGTGGGTTTAGCAAACGACAAATGGGGAAGCTTAACTTTTGGTAAGCAGTGGGGCGTATACTACGATGTGGCCTACACCACCGACGTACTTAACGTCTATACGGGCTACTCTGTTGGAGCCTACACCTTTGGTGATGGCGGCCTAACCGGTGCTGGTCGCGCAGACTCAGCCTTTGTATACCGTAACTCATTTGGCAACTTGAGCATTGCACTGCAGTATGCCGCTAAGCAAAATGGTGATGTAGCACTGTATGACAAAGATGGCATCGCACTCGACGACGGTTCACACGTTGAATTTGATACCAGTTATGGCGCTAGCTTAACCTACCACTTTACCGATAAATTCAAGGTACTTGCAGGCATTAACCGAGGTGACTTCACTGGTGAACTTGCAGGTGAGCGCGTTGACGATACTAACGAGATCATAGGTGTGGGCGCACAATATGGTTCTTTCTACCAGTATGCACCTAATCGCGAAGCCGATGGCTTCTATGTGGGTTTCAACGCTCATAAGAGTAAGCAAAATGAGCTAGTAGCGGGCGAGCTATATGACTCGACTGGCAGTGAGTTTTTGATTGCCTATCAGTATGAGAATGGCTTTGTACCTAGCTTCCTACTGTCTTACCAAGACTTAGATACCGATGCTTCGACAACGATTCAAGGTGACTGGACCCGCCAATTTGCGGTACTCGGTCTACATTACCGTTATAGCAACGACACAGTGATGTTTGCCGAAGCAAAAATCGATTTCAGCGACATGGACGATAAGAGCTTTGAAAACCTTCAGGACAATAGCTACGCTGTCGGTATTCGCTACTTCTTCTAGTTATAGCGGATTTGTTTTCACAAAGCAGTGAGAACTACCCCTTAGTTCGACTCAATCCAGGATAGATTGAGTCACTACTTTCTCGTTTAATTAGCTCCCTAGATATTCGAGAACCTCTTTAGAAAGTCATAAAAAAACACTTCCTCGGAAGTGTTTTTTTATTGCCTAATTAACTTTGCTGTTAACCCATCATCCCTGGAAGCTGCTTTAGCATAATCCGAGCTTCTTCATCTTGCTCTTGAGAGTGTTAGGGTTAATGTCCAATAGCTCTGCTGCGCCGCCCGGTCCATAGAGTTTTCCGCCGGTTATACGCATTGCATGGCTAATGTATTTACTTATCATGGTCTCGAGTGGCACTAATTTGTCACTGGCGTGGCTGGGATCAACGATAATGGTTTGTCCCGCTTTCGTGGTCACTTCCTCATCTGATTGCGCCTGCAACAAATCAAAGGTTAACGGTCCTCTGGGCTTTTGAATGATGGCTCGCTCAAGTACATTGATCAGCTCGCGCACGTTACCCGGCCAGCTGTAATTATTCAAAATACTCAATTGCTCTGGCATCACTCTAGGTAACTTTTCCAAGTTAAACTTTGCGGCCAACATTTCGATAAAGTGTTGCACTAACAGTGGAATGTCACTGCGACGCTGGCGTAGCGCCGGAATATCAATAGGAAAAACAGCTAATCGATACCAGAGATCTTCTCTAAAGGTTTTCTCATGTACCATGGCTTGTAGGTTTCTATGGGTCGCAGCAATAACCCGAATATCCAGGTCAACATTTTCATAGCCACCCACTCGGGTAATTGAACTGTTTTGCAGAACACGTAATAAGCGCACCTGCGCAGAGAGTGGCAGCTCGCCAATCTCATCTAAGAAGATGGTGCCGCCATTCGCCTGCTCAAAGTAACCAGCTTTACGGGTCTCGGCTCCAGTAAACGCTCCTTTCTCATAACCAAATAGCTCCGAGTCTATGAGTGTTTCAGGAATGGCGCCGCAGTTCACTTTAATAAAAGGCTTCCCTGCACGATTTGATTTTGCGTGAATCGCATTCGCAATGACTTCTTTGCCGCAGCCAGTTTCACCCTGCATTAATACACTGGTATTCAAAGCAGCAATCGCATCGACTTGCACCATTACCTTCTTCAAACCCCCTTCGGCTCCCACAACACCGTCAGGACAAAACATGGCTCGCTTAAGACTATCATTTTCTAGGCTCAATGCTTGGTTAGCTCTAAGCAAGTTACGACCACGTAAATTGAAGGCGGTGATCAGAGATAATGTGTCTTTGTGGGGTTCAATTAGGTCCGCATGCAAAGGTTTAAACTGTGCTTTCTTTTTGGAATAAAATCCGACCACACCGAGATGGGTATCGCTGCTAACCATGCGCAACAAAACAACCGAAGCGATTTCAGGGATCAATTGCGGCGCAACAAACCCCGTCACCTTATCCAGGCTAATATCATTAATAATACGGATCACTGGTCGGTCAGTTTCCTGCAACACAGCTTCCATTTCAGGCGAAATTTTCACCTGTCTATCCAGTGCTACCGCCTGTTGTTCATTAACATGAGACAAGAACTGAATATCACCGTGTTCGGGGCGATAGATATTGAGAAAAATACCATCGATAGGCAGGTACTGCTTAACAAATTCGTAGTAACTTTGTAGAGCGACTTCGAGTGACAAACTGCTGCATAGACAGTGAGTCGCCTGATAATAAAATTGTTCCTTCATTGATATCTCGGGTTAGCCACGAAGTTTCGTGATGGTAAATCATTGTATTTCGTGATTCTGTGTTCCTGTTCATAAATAACCAAAAATAGACAACAATTAAGAAAAACATATATCAAACCGTGGTCAACACCACACTCTAACCTTAGTGGTAAAATAAAATAATATGTTCACAAACATAAAATAAGAGAGCCATTTAAAACTTAACTGGAATATGTGAAGTAATCATAAAAGCGACAAAACATGTGAACCATTTAAAAATAAACACTGTTCTGTGAGCTATTCATGGATAGGATTAAATGTGTGATGAACTTATAACATTCACGTTAGTATGTGATGGTTTAAACATAAGATTAGAGCTAAAGCAATTCTGACTACCAGAACAGCATGCGCCATCCGCCCAATAACAATAAGCAACTGTTTACCCAATGGTTTACCCCAACAAAACTAGAACCACCCTATGTATAATCATTTACTAATTATAACCGTAATCGCCCCATAACTTAACGTCTACGGCTATTTACCGAGCAATAACAGCTAGAGAACTGACTCTGAATTAATCTATAAAAATAGGTGGGACACTATAGTGACAAAAACAATTCAATATATTCTACCACCTTCATATAAGTATTTTATTTATAGGTTCACTCCCCTCTACCACCAATCAAACTAATTAGCTAACATAGTCAATAATAACCACAATCACCCCTACTTATATTGAATGAAGAATTTTCGCTTTATAGTTAACGGCTCACCTTTAGTGAAGGTGATAAGTACCCAACACTATTTTAAATCCTAACAATAAGGCTACTTTATTATTGATATGTCGAGATGTTCACGAAATATCATGACCTCGTACCACGAGATTTCATGATTCCATGTTCTTGTTCATAAATCACTAGCAATCTCGCCATTATTAGCGAGTTGGCACAGTCGCTGCACTTTATCTGCATACATTGGGCTCCAATAGCCTGATAAACAAATTAAAATCGATATAGGGAAACAGATAGATGAACGAAAAAGAACTGGCGAGTCCTAGCAGACGCCAACTACTGAAAGGCGGTGCTGCGATGGCAGTTGCAGGCTTAGGTAGCACTGTTGCCTTGTCGGCAAACGCCGCTTGCGTCTCTATAGAAGAAGCCAAGTTTGACGAAGTTGTCGACGTTATCGTCGTTGGCAGTGGCTTTGCGGGTATGTCTGCAGCGCTACAGGCAAAAGAAGCTGGCGCAAGCGTTATGGTTATCGACAAGATGCCAGTCTTTGGAGGTAACTCTACTATCAACGGCGGCGCAATGGCGGTGGCAGGCTCACCTCTACAGAAGAAAGAAGGCATCGAAGATTCTGTCGACGTCATGGTTGCCGACATGCTGGAGTCAGGTCGCGGCATGAACGATGTCGAGATGCTAAAGCTTGTGTGTAATGGCACAGCCGAGTCTTGTGAATGGCTAATCGATCACGGTGTAGAGTGGAAACCTTTCGTACAACACTTCGGCGGCCACTCAATTCCACGCGTATTACAAACAGTACAGAGTTCGGGCGCAGGCATTATTCGTCCACTAATCAAAGCGGCTAAGAAGAGTGGCATCGAAATGCGCAATCAAGCCAAGCTCGAAGGCTTTATTAAAGATGAAAGCGGCCGTGTTATCGGTCTAGACGTGCGCCAAGGTTATTACTTCCCTAAAGACCGCACCGGAAAAATGGTTAAAATTGGTGCCCGTAAAGGCGTGATCATGGCAACGGGTGGTTTCGGTAACGATATTGAATACCGTCAAATGCAGCAACCTGAATATACCAGTGAGCTGGACTCGACCAACCACGCAGGAGCAACCTCTGAAGCACTTAAGCAGATGATGCTACTGGGTGCCAACCCAATTCACTTAGATCAGATCCAGCTTGGCCCATGGGCATCTCCCGATGAGAAAGGCTTCGGTACTGCATCGCAGTTCAACACGATTGCGACCTACCCTAGTGGCATCGTAGTTGACGTACGCACAGGCGAGCGCTTCTTTAATGAACTCGCCGACCGTAAGGCTCGTGCCGACGCCATCATGACTCGTCGCGACGAACAAGGTAAGCCAGTATACCCAATCGGCTTTACCAATGCCGAAGGCGCCAAAGATGCACAAACTCTAGCTTGGGGCCTTAAATACAATGTTATTAAGAAAGCCGACAACCTAGACGAACTAGCCAAAATCTACAACATGCCAGCCGAAGCGCTAAAAGCACAGGTTGCACGCTGGAACGAAGCCGTCACCAAGGGTGAAGACGGTGAGTTTGGTCGTCCAATGCAAAAAGCTATGTTGCTAGACAAAGGCCCTTGGTATGGCGTACGCATGTGGCCAAAAGTTCACTACTGCATGGGTGGCGTTAAGGTAAACACCGCCTCAGAAGTACTACACCTTGTCAGCAACAAACCAATCCCAGGTCTATACGCAGCGGGTGAAGCCACTGGTGGCATTCACGGTGCCAGTCGTTTAGGTGCCTGCGCGGTAGCTGAAGGAGTAGTAACTGGACGTAATGCTGGTCGTCATTGTTCACAGAGCCAGCCAGTGAAACTGAATCTCGCTTAGCTCAAATAAAAATCAAATTCGCTTAGCTAAGTGCCCTGCACTGAGCAGCAAAAAATTATGGAATTGATCAAGATGAAAACAACTAAAAATGCTGTATTAACATCACTCGCACTTGCATTAACTGCGACTCATGCCATGGCTGCAGACACTGTGGTACTCGACGGTAAACACTTTACCCAAGATCAAGCTTGGGCGATTGCCGATGGCGCTAAAGTAAAAATCGCACCGCAATCAGCGACAACCTTAGTCAAAGCCCATGAGTTATTAATGGAAGCCGCTCGTCTAGGCAAGCCAGTTTATGGACTAACAGTTGGTGTAGGTCTAAACAAAGATCATAAACTATTCGATGCTAACGGTGAGCTAAGCGCTGAAGTATTAAAGGCTTCTGAGTCGTTCAACTACAGCACGCTTCGCGCTCACAGCGCTGGTGTAGGTGAAGCCATGCCAGTGCGTTTAACTCGTGTTGCGCTAGCCGTACGCTTAAACACCATCTTGTCTGGTCACACAGGCGTACAGCCTTATGTTGCCGAGATTTACCAAGCTTACCTAAATAACGATATCTCACCAATTATCCCATCTAAGGGCACGGTAGGCGAAGCGGACATCCTACTGGCTTCTCATGTTGGCCTAGCCATGATTGGTGAATGGGATGTGATCTACAAAGGCAAGCGCATGAACAGCGCCGAAGCGATGAAAAAAGCGGGGATCAAGCCGCTAGCCCCTGTAGGTAAAGATGCGCTGTCGATTCTGTCCAACAACTCTGTTGGCGTGGCTTACGCGATGAAGGGTTACCGCGATGCTAAGCATTTACTAGAGGTCTCACCAACGGTATTTAGCCTAAGCCTTGAAGGCCTAAACGGTAACGTGTCGCCATTCTTGCCACAGACCAATGACATTCGCCCTTTCCCATACCTAAAAGAAGCGACAGCCGATGTGCGTAATACCCTATCTGGAAGCTACTTATGGGATGCCAATAGCGAACGTCCACTGCAAGATCCACTCAGCTACCGCACCACAGCCTATACGTTTGCTAGCGCCTACAAGGCACTAGCAGATCTTGGACAGATGATTGATATCCAGATCAACCATTCAGACGACAACCCAGGTGTGATATTAGGTGCGGGTAAAGACTACGGTAACAACTCTCAGGTCTCTAAGTATTTAGTTGAAGGCAAAGGCGGTGTGTTCCCAACTACCAACTTTGAACCACTCCCTGTCGCACTTGCCGTACAACAACTAAGCATCGCGCTGACTCACGTTTCACATAACAGTGCCATGCGTACTATCCACCTATCGGATGACCACTTTACTCGTCTACCGCGTTTCTTAAGCGCACCGGGTAACAATGGCCACGCATTCGGTGCAATCCAGAAGAGCTTCGTTGATATGCAGGTTCGTAATAAAGCCTTAGCAAACCCTGTTTCATTCGACGGTATCCAAATTGCTGGTAACATCGAAGACACCTTCACTAACTTGAAATTGGCGTCTGACAGACTTATCCAAATCGTTGATAACACAAACGTAATGTACGGCCTAGAGCTGATGCACTCGACTCAAGCTATCGACCTACGCAAACTTGCAGACAAGAACATCAAGCAAGGCGAAGCGACTAAAGCCATGTATGAAGCTTTCCGTAAGCAAGTGCCATTTGTTGAAGTTGACCGTCCATTCACACCAGACATTCAGGCTGCATACGAGTTTGTGACTAAGCTCTAGCTCATAAGTTAGGGGGGCGATACGAGTCCCCCACGCTCTACTGGCTGCGATAGGTACCACTCCCGCCTATTGCAGCAAATCGAGTCACAAGGCTAAGGAAAGCCTGAGTCACTCAAAGAGCAAGGCTTGATTAATAAGTGATGTTTTAACGAATACTGGGCTAATTAGCCCCAAAGAAAGAATAGGATTAACGATGTTAAGAGTACTAACAGCTATCTGTATGATGATGCTGATGTCAATTCCAGCAGCCAACGCGATGAAGCTTAAAGATTACCACCAAGAGATAATGACCGGTGACAACGGCAAAGTAGATTGTAGTTTTTGCCATGGCGAAGCCAAACGCAAAACCATCCCAGAAGCAAGTGTGTGTGAAAGCTGTCACGGCAGCGTGGAGGATGTTGCTGAGCTAACTAAACGCCCTGCTGACGCTGGCCACGACGTTGAACCCAATCCACATGACAGCCTACACTACGGCACAGACCTACCTTGTACTTACTGCCATATTGAGCACAAAGAGAGCAAGGTTTACTGTAACCAGTGCCACGAGTTCGAATACCCAGAAATGAAGCGATAAGTTATCACCGAATAAAGCTAAGACGGTAAAAGAGTCTACTAAACAAAGACGGATAAGAGCGGGTTAAAGCAAAGACGAACGGTCTTCGACCTCACGGAAAAGCTATAACCCTCCACTCTCTTCCGTCTCTGCTTTAAAACAAGGTCCTAGATCCTAGGGCGCTGCGCTTCGAGGACGGGCTTCGCCCTGCTAGGAAAAGCAAAAGCGTGACGGGCTAAAGCCCGACCTACAACAAACACTGCTTTTCTTGCTTTTCCTTGGACCTAGTACCTTTCTTTACCTTTCCGTAAGCGCAGCGTTCCGTAGTGACGCAGTCACGTTCCCTAGGCCGCAGGCCGTTCGGCTCTTACCGTCTTTGCTTTTTCCTAGAACCTTCTTTTAACCCTAGAACCTTCTTTTAAACCGCCTGCCAAAACACGGTAAATGAGGCAAATATTGCCACAAACCAAGACAGAGAACGCAGGCTGCCTCTATCCATTAAATACAGTAGCTGATAGGCAATGCGGGCTATCACATGTACGATTGCCGCAGTTTCTGCAACGGCGTTAACCTTACCGGTCGCAATCACCGCCAATACTGAAAGTCCAAAAATCAACAGTGATTCGAAGGCGTTTTGATGCGCCGCGACCGCTCGAGCGCCAAAGCCTGTGAGTTTCGACTGCTGCTCCCGCGGGTGATTGTTGTCATAGCCGCCTAATTTAGCCATAGCAGCCGCAACCGGGCCTTTAGCAGCATAAGGTAGCAACATGGCAATAAACAGGCAGATCAGTAGCGTAGTCATGTATTCGATTCCTTTCTTGTTATTATTTTTAACTGTTATGTTTTTATAACACTACAGGATAAGAAAAGCAGCTTTTAGGTTTTAGGAAAACAAAGACGGTTAGCGCTAAAACGAGAAAGAGGAGAAAGCCGGAAAAGCAATAAGCTTTTGTAGGTCGGCATTTATGCCGTCACCTGTTACGCAAGAGCAGATCCTAGGGCCGAGGCCCTAGGTAAAATAGCGACAAGCTAATACGAGATAAATAGGGAGTAAGGACTATTTGGGTACTGCTTTTTTCATCTGGGCGCCAATCAAAATAAAGCTTAACCCTTCAAAGATGAAAGAGACACCAATGAAGATCCCTAACAGAGAGAGTGAAAACTCCGGGTCTTTCATCAGGCTGAAAAAGTAAACCGCAATGGCGGTAGATAGGAGTCCACTCAATACAATCCATGGCCACCCATCTAGGTTTTTACGGCTGATAAAGCCAAAGAACATCCGAGTCACACCGTTAAACAGCATAATCATTATCATCATAACCGTAATGGTCAACAAGCCGACATAAGGCTCGGCTAAAATAAAAATACCGCCAATAAGATAGAACAGAGCACTAATGACGTACCAAGACTTGGCTCCCCATTTAGGAATACTCAAGGTGTGATAGACCTGCACCAGCCCAATCACTAGAAAGATCCCACCAATAATGGTGGTGATAGTCACTCCTACCGCAACCGGTAGGCTAATGGCTAAAATCCCGGCAAGGGTCACTACCACACCGACCATCACAAACCATTTCCAGCCTTTCGTTAGCATGTTATTTACTGGATTTTCCATAATGTAACCTCTAGCAATCAGGTGGTGAATCTAATCAGCAATTGAAGCTTGAGTGTTCGAGTCTAGTTGGAACCGCCCGCTCAATAACAAATGCGACGTGCATCTTGTAGATACAAGCTCAAGTATCGGTCATCAATGAAAATATGACTAGTTAGAGGGGCACTTTTCCTAAACTTAATCAAATCTCACTAATATACATAGCAGTTGAATCCCATTGTTAATGGAACATGCTTGGATGGCTGACTACACTCCTTTTACCACACATAATAATGACGACAAAAATGGAGTTAAGATGTCAGATGAAGAGCAAATAATCGCAACGCTAGAAGATTATGCGAAAGCATACTGCGCAAAGGATATTGATGCTTTAATGGCAGTGTTTGACGCAGATGACAGAATATCGGTAATTGGAACAGGTCAAGATGAGCTATGTGTCGGCAGGCAAGCTGTTAAGCAACTATTTCTTAGAAACTTCAATGATGCCACCGCCACACAATTTCAATGGGACTGGTCAACAGTCGCTATCTCCGGGAATCACGCTTTAATAGGCTTGACCTTAATCATTAAATTAACGGCAGAAGGCGAACTCACTTCGCTACCAATTCGGTGGACTGTTGCGCTCAAGAAAACTGATCGATGGGTGTGGATCCATAGGCATGCATCCACAGCATCTAACAGTCAAACGAAAGGAAAAGCTTACCCCAGCTCTATTAAAATGATTGGAAGCTAGGCTTCGCTTTCAGAAATACAGATTAAGCACTAGCTATATTTTCTTAACGCGCCTTATCTAACGCATCACATAGCGCCTCTACGCCAAGCAAGGCTCTAGGGGCCGCGCGGTGGAGTAGGTCGGCGTTAAGCTGATAAATATGCTTATTTTTAACCGCAGGGATCTCAGGCCACGCGCTCCAGTCTACACCTAAGATGTTGCCTTCATCTTGGCTCTGTAAGATCACTTCGGGCTGCTTAAGCACCACAGTTTCTAAGCTGACTTGTGGGTAATCGTTAGCCGCATCAGCAAAGACGTTATCACCGTGACACACTGAAATGATTTGCTGGATCCAGCTATCCTTGGCGACGGTCATAAGCGGGGTCGACCAGAGTTGATAGAAGACATTCACCCCTGACTTGGCAAGATTCTCGCTACGTAATTGCTTAAGTTGCTGACGGTAATCGGCAGCCACTTTTGCAGCCAGGACTTGATGCCCAGTTAGCTCTCCCAGAGACTCAAGCTCATCGGCCACCTCATCGAGCGTGTCAGGGTTACTATCGAACACCCGAAAACCTAGCGCTTTAATACGGGTAATGTCTTCGACTTTATTGCCACTGCCCCATACCACCACGAGATCGGGCTCTAGCTCCAGTATGCGCTCGACTTGCACCCCGTGATATCCGCCAATACGCGGAATGGCGAGAGCTGCCTCGGGGAAATCAGCATGATCTGTGGTCGCCACAATCGCCTCCCCCGCGCCAATGGCATACAGCATCTCAACCGAGTGTGGTGAAAGCGCGATAATACGTTTAGCGGGCGCAGCGATATCAGCATGCGCAAAAGCTGATGGTAAAGCACAAGCCGTCAGTAACATAAATAATCTGGTAACTCTGTTCATTAAAATCCTTGTAAGGTCGGTTAAATCTAAGACGGTAAAAGCTGAGACGGATCCGGATAAGACGGAAAAGACGGAAAAGCCGATAACAGCAAATACGAAAAACTGGTTAAGGAGTGAAACTTCCACCTCATCTGCGATATTTCACAGCACTCGACGTTGTGGCTAAGCCGTCAAATTTTTCCAGAAACAGCCAGCCCCTGAGCATACGACTCTTTCTAAGGGCCAGTTGATGGGGTAGGAAAACGAAGACAATGCAGTCATCATTGCAAACAGTCTGAAAGTAAATGGCGTCATGAAGAAGCGTAGTACAAGGCGCCCCACAGCGAACAACGAAGACATACCTTTAGGTAGGCGAGTTGTGAGCGAGGACGTAACGCAGTAATTCACTTCTGCAATAGTGTCGCTGGAAGCATAAGCTGACATAACCCTTATCCGACTTTCAACCACTTAGCTTAAAGATATAATCATATCCTGACATAAAATATAACCATAAGCTGACAAATTTAGATAAGCATTAGCAACCTACTAGATATAGTATGTACTTTTATTACGACAACAAATACAACTAGTGGCGCTGGTGTCAATTGCACAGACTGCTGTTCACAACTGATCACTTCTACTGGTGAGTAATGCTCAGTGTACTGGTCTAATTGACAATTTACAGGCAACAAAAAGCCCCAATGATATGGGACTAATTAAGAGGGGAAATCACTAGCTATTTAAGTCTGATTGTCATGTCTGTCCATATAAACCGTTGCTAAAACTTAACATTTATGATGGATGGCAGCTTATCATCTAGGGCTATGACCCCTTTATCGATGTTCTTCTGAAGCGATAACTAAAATTTAGTTGGAGCTGTGGAATTTACGCAATTAACTATGCCTGTCCATATATGTCTAGATGCTTATAGGTTGTATTTTTGGTGGCAAGGCTTTACTTAACCTGTTCAAATTTAACCATATCTTTTTCACCAATCAGCTCATAAAACTCATCTTCGCTATTTATATAGGTCTCTATCTCTTTTTTAGACAAAAAAATTACAGCTTTGATAGTATATTCCTTACCTAAGAATCGAAATGAATCTTTTATTGAATGGAATAATTCATAGTACCTAACTCGACTAAAGAAAAGGCCGTATATGTTTTTTCTATTTAAGCTTTCATAACTCGTAGTTACAGCTTTCCCCCATTCAGCCTTAAAATCAGCTTCATTAAGATCCAGAAG
Organism: Shewanella pealeana ATCC 700345; assembly: GCF_000018285.1. NCBI lineage: Bacteria > Pseudomonadati > Pseudomonadota > Gammaproteobacteria > Alteromonadales > Shewanellaceae > Shewanella > Shewanella pealeana. The sequence continues at coordinate 4,123,452 of NC_009901.1, forward strand.
GATTGATACTACATCATCAATATCACCATCAGTTAGAGTAGCAAGGAATATATTTCTATCGTTTGCAATAGTAAAAACCAAGTGGGCATCAGAATGAGTTATTGGAAAAGCCAACGCTGTTTCCTTTAATGTACTAGCGTCCTCCCAAACTATAATATTATCAAAATCTATTAAGACGCATTTAGACAAGTGTGTAATAAGTTCTTCGCAAATTTTACTTTCAGTATTCATAGCATTATTTACTCATTATCTTCTACGACGAGAGATCCTTTTCGATTCTTTTTCCTTCTTGGGAAAATCATCAACATTCTTTTTACCTTTTTCTTGGTTGCAACTTCCAGTGCTACCTCCACAGCTGTCAGCAAAATTTTCCGAGCCATTAGCTAGGTCTTCAGCCTCACCTAGAGTAATCGTACCATCTAAAACTGAATCAACATGGTCACTAACAGAAGAAATATGGTCTACTTGACTAGCGATCTTATCACCACAGTAGTCACACATTCCATCTCTATTCTTCAAGTTATTTTTCTCGTCCAATAGCCATTTTCAGTAGTCGAAGCCGGGCTGGGCTTTGATTCCGGCTTCAAATGCATGCTTGACTGGCTGCACCTCACTCACTGTATCGGCCAGATCTACGATCGCTCGGTGACACGCCCTGCCCGTCACTATCACGTGCTGCATAGGCGGACGGTTCTTTAGTGCTTCAATCACGCGCTCCACCTCTAGATAATGGTAACTCACCATATAGGTCAGCTCATCGAGCATGACTAGATCGATCGTTTCATCTTTCAGTAGCTTCTCGGTGGCCTCCCAGGCCTTTACTGCGGCGGCAGTGTCCTTTTCACGATCTTGAGTTTCCCAGGTAAAGCCTGTGCCCATCACATGAAACTCGACCCCAGCACCTTCAAGTAAAGTACGCTCTCCACAGTCCCAGTTACCTTTAATAAACTGCACTACAGCTGCTTTCTTACCATGACCGACGGCGCGAACCACGGTACCAAAACCTGAGGTGGATTTACCTTTACCGTTACCGGTTAACACTAAAAGGATCCCTTTCTCTTCCTGAGCACGAGCGATCTTGGCATCGACGCCCTCTTTGATCCGCTGCTGACGAGCTTTATGACGCTCCGCTTTAATCGCATCCGTTGATTTTTCTTGTGTCATATTACGTCCCTATTTAATTCTACGTTTAGCTGCATCCCAGTACTGGCAAGGATTTCAGCAAATCAATTATGATGACCGCCTATAATAATTTAATTGTTTAGTTAGCGCCCAACTAACGTTCAGCTTTCGTTCGAATCTGTTATTTTTCATTCAAACGTGTTGTTTTTCACTCAGTTCTTTTACCCTGCTAGCTTGCCAGATCTGATTGAGTCGCTCGAGATCTAGATGCTGTTCTAACACATCGGCGAGTCGGTCTAGCTGCTGCTCACGTACTCGATTGACATCCACAGCCTCAGCTTGCTCCATTCCTGCCCACTTCAAAATAAGTTGGCACGCCTCGGGCGAATCAAACAAGCCGTGCAGATAGGTCCCCATGATCTGACTATCGCTAGAAAGCATCCCCTCGGCTTGTCCCGGTTGTTGCTCATTGCTAACTTGCTCGCCACTTTTTTCCCTAAGGTGTAATGGCTTCGCTAGTGGCATTAATGAGCGCGAGCGACCGCAGTGGATCTCATAACCCTGAACAGGTGCAGTTTCACCAAGCAGAGTTAAATGACCTTCGACTTGCTGTAGTATTTTGTTGGCGGTTAACTCTGTTACCAGCGGCAGTAAACCTAAGCCTTCGCTACAGCCTGCAATATCTTCGATCCCACTAGGATCGTCGATCGCCTGCCCTAGCATCTGGTAGCCACCACAGATCCCTAACACCTTACCGCCATAACGCAGGTGTTTGTCTATTGCCGTATCCCAGCCCTGTTCACGGATAAACTCAAGGTCGGCACGGACATTTTTACTGCCTGGAATGATGATTAAATCCGCTGGCGGTAGCGCTTGCTGGTCTTGGGCCTGACTTTTAGCAAGGGTCTGCAACGACACATAATTGAAGTCGATCTGCGGATTAAGCCTTAAAGGATCAAAGTCGGTGTGATTGCTTATACGTGGCAGCACCAACACCAAAACTTTCAGCTTAGTATCAGAAGATTTTTCAGGTGCTGCAATCAAGGCATCTTCGGCGTCTAGATGCAGGTCATGCAGATAAGGTAATACGCCAAGTACAGGTTTGTTAGTGTAGTTTTCTAGCCAATCTAAGCCATCTTGCAGCAGGCTTACGTCACCGCGAAAACGGTTAATCACAAAGCCTTTGACTCGCGCCTGTTCAGATTCACTAAGCAGCGCTAAGGTGCCAACTAGATGGGCAAACACACCTCCTTTATCGATATCGGCAATGATAATCACCGGACAGTCGACCTCTTCGGCGAAACCCATGTTGGCGATATCACCTTCGCGCAGGTTGATCTCGGCAGGACTGCCCGCCCCTTCCACCAGCAGCATGTCGTAATTGGAGGTTAATCTATGATAAGACTCTTTTACTGCCGCCATCGCCTTGACCCGATAACCTTCGGCATTCTTGCCAAAATAGTCTTCGGCTTCCATCTTCATCAAGGCCTTACCATGTACTATCACTTGTGATCCGGTATCTGAGCTCGGCTTTAATAAAATAGGGTTAAAGTCGATTTGCGGCTCGAGATGACAAGCCACTGCCTGCAAAGCTTGGGCGCGGCCTATCTCGCCGCCATCTATGGTTACCGCACTATTAAGCGCCATATTTTGCGGCTTGAAAGGGGCAACTTTAACGCCTTTTCTCACAAACAATCGGCATAGGCCCGCGACCAAGGTGCTCTTGCCCGCATCGGATGTGGTGCCCTGCACCATTAAGACTTTAGTTAGTGGATGGACTTTATTGTTATTCAATGTCGACATGTTCTGTTTCTTTAGCCTTTTAAACTCAGGGGTAAGCCTGCTGTCACTAAAGTGACTCTGTCTGCGATGGCCGCTATATCTTGATGCAACCAGCCTGCCTCATCGACGAAGCGGCGGTTTATCTCGCCCATTGGCACTATGCCGCAACCGACCTCGTTACTCACCAGAACAACTGTCCCTTTGAGCTCACTTAAGCTTTGCAAAAACTCGGCTTTAACCTGTTGCCAGCTGTCTTGTTTTTGTAATAGATGGTTAGTCAGCCACAGGGTTAAGCAATCCACTAAGATGATGCTGTTGTCAGTGTCGTGAGACTTTAATGCAGCCGTTAACGCTAGGGGGCATTCTATTGTATTCCATGGAATGGTATCCGACTGACGCTGAGTTTGATGGTGACGGATGCGCTCGTTCATTTCGGCGTCTAACGCTTGAGCCGTAGCCAGATAAAAACAACTAGCCTCAGAGCCATTATTGACTGTGACGTTAGCTAAGTACGCCTGTACTTGCGCCTCGGCGAAGCGGCTCTTGCCGCTACGAGCACCGCCTAAAACCAGATGGATCACCAGCTCACTCCTAATACAAGCAATAGCAGATAACAGGTCAGCTCAGAGCCTTGCTGGGCCGCGCCGAGCGTATCACCGGTATAACCGCCAATCTGCTTTGTAAACAGTCTGACAAAACCGTAGCGTACTATGGTAAGAGCAAGCGTTAACACTAAGGCTTGCATAACCCCCACTAACAACAGCGCCAATATGCCAGTTGCCAGCAAGATAGATAGCTCATTGATGCCCTGCTCTTGCGCAAGTGGCTTGCTCTTGCTGGTATCAGAGTCACTGACATAGGGCTCGGAGAAGATAAAGCTCGCAGCTACCACTCTACTCAAACAGTGGCCGACAATCAGTGCAAGGCTGACACTGCTTGGGTCAAACAGCGCAAGCTCTGTTAGTAGTTGCCACTTGAGTAGCAGTGCCAGCACCAAAGCCAGCGCACCATAACTGCCAAGGCGAGAGTCTTTCATGATGTTAAGCTTGGCTTCAACCGTCCAGCCGCCACCTAATCCATCGGCGGTATCGGCAAGGCCGTCTTCATGAAAGCCCCCCGTGACTAGCACGCTAGTGATCATCGCCAGCACAATGGCGATAGAGGGAGATACCCAATACAACATTAAGGTGTAAACCAGCGCACTAATGGCACCGACCAATAAGCCAACGAGACCAAAGTAGCGGCTCGCCTTATTCAGTTTATCTGCATCGACCTCAATCCATTTCGGCATAGGGATCCGCGTAAAGAACCCCATAGCGATAAAGAAAAGATTGAGCTGTTGTTGCCAAGCTTGCATGTAAAAATCCTTAAAAAATCGAATAGAGCTAGGACAAAAAATCCGAAAATAGCAGAGACGATTAGAAGCCGAGTAGAGCTAAGACGAACGGTCTTCGATCTACCGGAACAAGGATAACCTTCCACTCTTTTCCGTCTTTTCCAACTCTTTAGTTCTAACCTGCACCGTCTTGCCCCGTAGGTCGGTATTTATGCCGACAAATCCTTTATATAAAACCAAGATTGATGGGCTAAAGCCCAACCTACAGAAGAACAAATAGGCTTTGCTACCTCTTCTTGCATCGTTTCAGCTCGTACCGTCTCAGCTCGTACCGTCTCAGCTCGTACCGTCTTAGCTTGCACCGTCTCAGCCTATACCGTCTTTGTTTATTTCGGTCCTTAAATCTCTATCCCGACATCTTCGAAGCTGGCCATCTCGTTATAAAAATTTGCCGCAGCTTGGATTAGGGGTAACGCTAATGCAGCGCCAGTGCCTTCGCCGAGTTTCATGCCAAGCTTTAATAGTGGCCTAGCCTGCAGAAACTCCAGCATCAGAACATGGCCTTTCTCATCAGACTGGTGGGCGAAAATCATATAATCACGTACATTTGGATTAATCTTTACCGCCGCTAATGCTGCCGCGCTGGCAATAAAGCCATCGACAATCACAAGCATGTTACGCTCAGCTGCGGCTAGCATTGCGCCCGTCATCTGCACTATCTCAAAGCCGCCGACACAGGCAAGTACCTGCATAGGGTCATCAAGCTCGCTATGATGTACAAGCAGCGCTTGCTCAACGAGCATCTTCTTACGCTTATAGGTCGCCGCATCGATACCGGTGCCGCGGCCTACACAATCTTCCACCTTACAGCCTGTTAAGGCCGACATTATCGCGGCTGCCGACGACGTATTGCCAATCCCCATCTCGCCTAAGGCTATTAAGTTACAGCCGTTTTGATGATGCATCTCCACTCGCGTGGTCGCCATCTTAAAGCCTTGCTTCACCGCGCCGAGCGTCATGGCTGCACGCTTATGAATAGGGCCAGTGCCTGAGCCTAAACGTTGGTCGATCACCCCTTCTAAGTTTTCAATTGGCTTTAATATCCCGCAGTCGATCACTTCCAAGTCGAAGCCAACCTGACGGGTAAACACGTTAATGGCCGCACCACCATTGATAAAGTTAACCACCATCTGTGTGGTCACCTCACTCGGGGCTATGGATACCCCCGACTGTGCAATGCCATGGTCGGCTGCAAATACCATCATCTTTGGCTTGCTGATCTGTGGCTTATCTTTGCCCAGCACTTGGGCTATTTGCAGAGCCAACGGTTCTAGCTCACCCAGCGCGCCTAGGGGCTTAGTTTTAGTGTCTATTTTTTGCTGAATTTCATCATCAAATTCAGTATTTACAGCTTTAATATCAAACATCATTGTTTCCCCTCAACCACTCAATAAGGATGTTATAAATGTGGCTCGCTAAATACGTTTACCGCTGCGACTGCCTAAAATAAATAGAAAGAAAATACTGCCCATCACCGAGGTAATGATCCCCACAGGCAATTCTTGATAACTCAATAATGTTCGGGCTAATACATCGACCCAAACCATAAATAGCCCTCCCACCAGCGCCGTTAATAACAGGGGGTAGCGTCCCGGAAACAGTAAACGCACCGTATGGGGCACCATTAAGCCGATAAAGCCGATACCGCCACAATTTGCGACCAGTATCGCGGTGATAAGCGAGCACAGAAGCAACATATTGAGACGCAAGTGGCCGACATTAATCCCTAGGGTATGGGCGGTTTCATCGCCCGCACGCATGGCCACAATCTGGCGCTTATTAAGTAAGATGATTAGGGTAGATAAGATAACGCTTCCGGCTGGCAACCATAGGCCTTGCCAGCTGGCTTTGGCAAAACTGCCTAAGGTCCAAAACAGCACAGAGGCCGCAGCTTGTGGGCTAGAGAAATACAGCATCAGGCTTGCCATCGCGCCAAACATAAACGAGATAGCCACGCCGGAGAGCAACATACGTTCAACCTGGGTACTTAAGTTGCGGCCGCACAGGCTCAGCACCATCACCACCGACAAGCTAGCGCCAATAAAGGCTCCTACGGGCAGGCTTAACCAAAGCATACTTTGGCTAAATAGGGTTAACGCCACTACAGCGCCGAAAGAGGCGCCGGATGAGATCCCAAACAGATAAGGGTCTGCTAGCGGATTTCGAGTCACTGTTTGCAACACACTACCAGCAATCGAGAGCCCTGCTCCGGCGATAAAGGCCAGTAACACTCGCGGTAAACGCAGCTCCCAAATAATCCGCTCTCTAACCCCCAGTGACTCACCAAGATTCAGCAGCTTATAAGCCAGCACATTAAAAACATCAACGGCACTAACTGTTGCAGCGCCAAAACTTGTCGCCGCAAAAGGGGTAAGCAAAGTTATAAAGAGCAACAAGGAAAATACTAGGTACTCGATAGGACGCCGCTGACTCAATACTGCGCCGACTTGGCGAGCTGAAGGCTTACTCATCTAGCCCTCCTGCAATAGGATTTTCTATCGAATGTTGAGTGGAATCCGCAAGGCTCGCATCATAGCCATAAAAGTAACTGATCAGTGGGTTGCCATGTTGTGGGTGGGGCTTAATCTCACAGCACACATCAAACACCTCGGCGATACGCTTCTCTGTCAACACAGCTTTAGGGGAGCCTTTCGCCACGCTACGGCCATTGTTTAACAGCAATAACTCATCGCATAGGGCGCTGGCGAGATTAAGGTCGTGAATGGAAGTGATAACCGTGATTTTGAGGCTTCTCAGTAACTCTAAGGTTTGGATCTGATAGCGAATATCCAAATGGTTAGTCGGCTCATCGAGAATCAGCAGCTTAGGTCGCTGCACTATGGCGCGGGCGATAAGTGCACGCTGTTTCTCGCCGCCTGATAGGCTCTCGTAAGCTTGGTTCGCCTTATCTTGTAGGCCTACCTTAGCGAGGGCCTGAGCTATCACTTCTCGGTCGCCGCGGCTGGAGAAATCAAACGCGCCTTTATGAGGGGTTAACCCAAGAGCGATAAGCTGGGCAGTGGTCATTTCGAAATGATGCGGAGTATCTTGCAGAACGACCGCTATCTGCCTAGCAAAAGCCTTGGCCGACAAGGTATTAATCTCGTCACCAAATAGATGAATGCAGCCAGTTGTGGGTTGAATAAAACGGTATAGGCAACGCAATAGGCTAGACTTACCCGCGCCGTTAGGGCCAATAATGCCCAGCATCTTGCCTTCGGTTAGGCTAAATTCGATGGCCGATAAAATAGCTGTACCGTTGAGCTGCCAGCTTAGATCCTTCACCGATAGCACTATATTGCTATGACTGTTGCCGCTGACATGAGTATTGTCGTTAGCGTTAGCATCGCTGTTAGTTTCGGCCTTAGCTGCTAGTGTCCGTTCAGTCATTGAGGCTGACCGTCTCTAAACCTATCTTTAGGTTTCATTTTACTGTCTCCCCCGAGTCGCCCGCTCGAGTCAATGTGCATATGGCTACACTTGTAAATATCGATACATGTTGGCATGTTCGAACAACATTCAGTTAGGCAGGTATCTGACTTGAAAAATAGCCTAATGCTATCTTTCCTACAGTTGCGGGTACAGTCCGGACTCAGCTAACCATTGAAGTCAGCTTCCGGTTCCCTTTATGCCGTTAAGCACCTAACTTTTTATTATAAGCTGTTATCACAAGCATTAGCGCTATCAGCGCCAACAAGATAACGCCGCAGTTTAACACGCCTTTGAGCACTTGCGTGCTGAGCTTTTTTACTTATCTAGCAAGGATCCTAAGCGTAGCCTTGCTTCATTGATGCAATTACATTAGCTAGACCGCTCTGCATTTCTGACGGGCTAAAATAAGGGGCTAGGTTCTAGGACGCTACGCTGCGAGGACGGGCTGCGCCCTACTAGGAAAATCACAAGCTTGACGGGCTAAAGCCCGACCTACAACAGCCAATACTTTTCTTGCTCTCCTAAGCCCTGCTTTTCCTAGAAGCTAGGAGCTTTCTTTGCCTTTCCTAGGCCCTTGCTCGTACCGTAAGCGCAGCGTTCTGTGAGTGACGCAGTCACGTTCCCTAGGCCGCAGGCCGTTCGGCTTTGCTTTAATCGTCTTAGCTTTACCGTCTTTGCTTTGCCTAGAACCTGCTCTTTTCCTAGGACCTAGCACCTTCTTTAAAACCTGAGACCTTATTTACCCCAATGCAGAGTTAAAAACTGCTGTCCGTTTTCATCGTGCAGCACATCAATCTCCGCCTTGGCTGCATAGGGTAATTGAAGTGAGGTATAAAAGCCTGCCGCTTGCTTTACCCCTAGCGCTTTTGCCATCAAGTGACGCATCACGCCGCCGTGAGTCACCAGTAATATCTGTTTACCCTGATGTTGCTCAAACATAGCTTGCCAAGCGCGCTCAATACGCGCTTCAAAGTCCTGCATTGATTCGCCATTAGGCGGCGCTGCCAACCAAGGATTAGCCCAGTAAGCATCTAATGCTGCGGCATGAGATTGATAAAGCACATCAAATGTTTGCCCATCCCAATCGCCAAAGTTTAGCTCTTTAAAGGCGGCCTCTACCGCATAAGGGCTCCCCTGAGTCAATGCAAATTCTTCAGCGAGGTTAGCGCAGCGAATAAGTGGTGAGCTCAGCACCACATCAGGTGTAGAACCGGGGCTCTTTAGGCCGCAAAGCACGCTTTGCATCTGCCGCTTACCCTGCTCAGTTAAAGCGACATCGATCTGGCCGCGCAAAATATTGCCACCTTCGCATTCACCATGTCTAAGCAATATCACCCTTGTGGTTTGCATGATTACCATTTACCTCTATTATTTATCAGCCACTTACATAAAATTCATTGGCTTTTAATGCTGAAAAAGTATCATGCTTTAGCACTTGCACTTTTTATCACGCCTCACGTATTATGGACGTCTATACGTATAAATGTCCAAACAAAAAGTCTCACTATTAACGGAGACGCTTAAATGAAAATTACGGACATGATGTATCAAAAATAATATACAAGAATAATATACAAGAATAATCTTTTGCGAACTGGTAGGAATTATCTATGGCAACCTGTACCCCAACACATGCCTTGAGCGCGGTAGCACATACTCCAGACACTGCCGACAAGGTTTTAGCTGTCCTTACCCAAAAGCTTCAGGATGGGATCCTTATCCTAGACGGCGCTATGGGCACCATGATCCAAGACCGTAAGTTTGAAGAGCTGGATTTTCGGGGCCAGCAGTTCAAAGACTGGCATTGCGATGTAAAGGGCAACAACGACATGTTGGTGCTTACTCAGCCTGAAGCCATCAAGCAGATCCATAAAGACTACCTATTAGCTGGCTCAGACATCATCGAGACCAACACCTTTAATGCTACCCGTATCGCGATGGCTGACTACGACATGCAGGCGCATTCGGCTGAGATTAACCTTGTGGGTGCACGACTCGCCCGCGAAGCGGCTAACGAAGTTGAAGCTGAAACTGGCCGTCAGTGTTATGTCGCGGGTGTACTGGGACCAACCAACCGCACCTGCTCTATCAGTCCAGATGTGAACGACCCGGGTTTTCGTAACGTCAGCTTCGATGAGCTGGTTGAGGCCTATATAGAGTCAATCAACGCCCTAGTTGCTGGCGGCAGCGATATCATCATGGTGGAAACCATTTTTGATACCCTAAACGCCAAAGCCGCGCTGTTCGCAATTGAAACCGTATATGACACTCAAGGTTTCCGCCTGCCAATTATGATCTCTGGCACTATCACCGATGCCTCAGGCCGTACACTTACCGGACAGACAACCGAAGCCTTCTATAACTCACTGCGTCACGTTAAGCCGCTATCTATCGGTCTTAACTGTGCATTAGGGCCAAAAGAGCTGCGCCCTTATGTGGAAGAGCTGTCTAAAATTTCCGAATGCTATGTGTCGGCACACCCGAATGCGGGCCTACCCAATGAATTTGGTGGTTACGACGAAACGCCAGAGCAAATGGCGGAAATCATCGAAGAGTGGGCACAAGAAGGATTCTTAAACATTATTGGTGGCTGTTGTGGTACCACGCCTGATCATATTCGGGTCATTCGCGAAGCCGTGATCAAACATTCAGCACGTCCATTACCCGATATTCCAGTAGCTTGTCGCCTATCAGGGCTTGAACCTCTGACCATAGATGAGAACTCGCTATTTTTAAACGTCGGCGAACGTACCAACGTTACGGGGTCGGCGAAGTTTTTACGCCTAATCAAAACCGGCGAATATGAAGAAGCGTTATCAGTTGCTCGCGAGCAAGTGGAGAACGGCGCACAGATCATCGATATCAACATGGATGAAGGCATGCTCGACGGCGCCGAAACCATGCATAAATTCCTCAACCTAATCGCCTCAGAGCCCGATATCTCACGGGTACCTATCATGATCGACTCCTCTAAGTGGGAAGTGATTGAGGCTGGCCTTAAATGCATTCAAGGTAAAGGCATCGTTAACTCAATTTCGCTTAAAGAAGGCGAAGAGAAGTTTATCGAGCAAGCCAAACTCGTTAAACGCTACGGCGCCGCGGCAATTGTGATGGCGTTTGATGAAGTTGGCCAAGCCGATACCAAAGCGCGTAAAGTTGAGATCTGTACCCGCGCCTACAATGTGTTAGTCGATAAAGTCGGCTTTCCACCAGAAGACATTATCTTCGACCCCAACATCTTTGCTATTGCCACCGGTATCGAGGAGCACGACAACTATGCGGTTGACTTTATCGAAGCCACCGCAGAGATAAAACGTACCCTACCCCATGCAATGATCTCTGGCGGTGTATCTAACGTGTCATTCTCTTTCCGTGGAAACAACCCGGTACGAGAAGCGATTCACGCCGTGTTCCTGTACCACGCGATTCAAGCTGGCATGGACATGGGTATTGTTAACGCTGGGCAATTGGCGATTTATGATGACATCGACCCAGAGCTTAAGGAAAGAGTCGAAGCCATAGTCCAGAACTTGCCCTGCAAAGTAGCCGATACCAATAACACCGAACTGCTATTAGAAGTCGCAGAAAAGTTCCGCGGTGACGGCAGCCAAACCGCCAAAAAAGAAGATTTAGAGTGGCGCAGTAAACCTGTTAATGAGCGTTTAGCGCACGCGCTAGTGAAAGGCATTACCGAATTTATCGATGAGGATACCGAAGAAGCGCGGCAACAAGCCACACGCCCACTCGATGTGATTGAAGGTCCATTGATGGATGGCATGAACATAGTGGGTGACCTATTTGGCTCGGGTAAGATGTTCCTGCCTCAGGTGGTAAAATCAGCCCGCGTGATGAAAAAAGCCGTGGCCTACTTAAACCCCTATATTGAGCTTGAGAAAGTCGCTGGTCAGTCTAACGGTAAAATATTAATGGTTACCGTTAAGGGAGATGTACACGATATCGGTAAAAATATTGTCGGCGTGGTTTTAGCTTGTAACGGCTATGAAGTCATCGATTTGGGCGTAATGGTACCGGTTGAGAAAATCATCGAAGTCGCTATTGCAGAAAATGTCGATATTATCGGCATGTCAGGGCTTATCACCCCAAGCCTAGATGAGATGGTACATAACGTTAAGAGTTTCCATAAGGCTGGGTTAACCATCCCGTCGATTATTGGCGGTGCCACCTGCTCTAAAATTCATACCGCAGTCAAGATTGCCCCTCATTCACCTGAAGGTGCCATCTATATTGCCGATGCATCACGCGCCGTGCCCATGGTGTCGAAACTGATCAACGATGCAACCCGCCAAGCGACTATCGACCAAGCCTATGCAGAATACGATGTTATGCGCGAGAAACGTCTGTCACAGACTAAACGTAAGGTGATTACTTCGATTGCAGCCGCACGTGAAAACAGTTGCCAACACGACTGGCAAAACTACACGCCATTTGTGCCAAATCAGCTAGGGCGTCAGGTATTTGATGACTACCCACTTGAAGATTTAGTCGAGCGCATCGACTGGACCCCCTTCTTTAGAAGCTGGGAATTACATGGCCATTTCCCGCGAATTTTAGAAGATGAAGTCGTAGGTATTGAGGCGCGAAAACTGTTTAGCGATGGCAAAGCCATGCTGGATAAAATCATCAGTGAAAAATGGCTTACCGCCAAGGCTGTGATTGGCTTATTCCCAGCCAACACTGTTAACCATGACGATATAGAGCTTTACACTGATGAGACTCGTAGCGAGCTTGAACTCACGACTCATCACCTGCGGATGCAGATTGAGCGTGTCGGTAATGACAACTTCTGTTTAGCAGACTTTGTTGCGCCAAAAAATAGTGGTGTTGCCGATTACATGGGCGGCTTTGCGGTAACCGCTGGCCATGGCATTGACGAGCATGTGGCTCGCTTTGAAGCCGACCATGACGACTACAGCGCGATTATGCTCAAATGCTTAGCCGATCGTTTAGCCGAAGCCTTTGCCGAGCGTATGCATGAAAGGGTACGTAAAGAGTTTTGGGGATATGCATCTGATGAGGTACTCGATAACGAGGCGCTGATTCGGGAGAAGTACAAAGGCATACGTCCGGCACCGGGCTACCCCGCTTGCCCAGATCACACAGAGAAAGGGCTGCTTTGGGACTTACTCAAGCCTGATGAAACCATCGGCCTTAAGATCACCGAAAGCTACGCCATGTTCCCAACGGCAGCGGTTTCAGGTTGGTACTTTGCCCATCCTAAATCGCGGTACTTTGGTGTGACCAACATAGGTCGCGATCAAGTAGAAGATTATGCGACACGTAAAGGCATGAGCATCGAGGAGACCGAGCGCTGGCTAGCTCCAGTGCTAGACTACGATCCACAATAGTGCGCGAAAGCTGCTTGCTGCCCGGTTTCTGCAAATCTAAAGATGGACGATTCTAGGACGAGGCAGAGCTAATAAAAAAGCCACACTTTCAAAAAGTGTGGCTTTTTTGACTGGTTAAATTATTAAAATGATTTTTTCAAACCAAAGTAAAAGAATCGGCCACGGAATGAATATAAATTATCATCAGTCGATGTTCCGTTAGCCCTTAAGAATGGAGGCTCTTTATCAAACACATTTTGAATGCCTGCATGTAAATCGACACCAATAGCATCAACAAAATAGCCTACTTGCATATTATGGAATACTGTCGATGACATGATATCTGCTTCAAATTCTTCTGTAGCTTCACCGGCAAAGATTTCTGAATTGTAATTAGCATCCCAAGTCGCACGGTAGTTCCCCATTGTCCAATCAATTTGGATATTCGCCTTATACTCAGGAAGGCTACCAAATGCTGGATCATAAGTACCCGTAATATCTCTAAATGCTGAATCACTGGTATCTTGAACTTCAAACTCACTTAAATACGTACCATCGAAGTTAATGCTCCAATCACCAATATCCGTCTCGAAACGATAATTTGCATTCAAGTCGTAACCAGATAAGTTACGTGATGCAATATTATTCGCTGGCGAATAAATCGTTTGAATATATCCCGTACCATTGTTGCTACGTATAACATCACCAGCATAAGTTGGGTTGCCCGCTAAGTTTTGATCGATTACATAGCGAGAACTTGCAAACACCACGTTAGTTTGTTCGATAGCAAAATAATCAAGAGTTAATGAAAGGTTATCTATTGGCTCGATAACTAAGCCTAAGGTAGTGTTCTCAGCTTCTTCAGGCTTAAGGTCTGGGTTACCACCGCCAATAATGTCATTGCTTTGGATCGCATTTTGACTAAAGGCTGGGTCTAAACCAAGGGCGACACACTCAGGCTTGCTAGAACTAAAATTAGCTTCATTGCCAGGGTTACAAGGATCATACAGGTTGGTATTGATCGATGATGTTCGCCCTTGATACATTTGCGCCATGGTTGGAGCGCGGAAACCGGTACTGTAGCTTCCTCGCAACTTCAGCATATCAAGCGGCTGATAAATAACACCCACTTTTGGGTTTGTGGTACTTTCGTCAATATCACTGTAATCACTGTAACGTGCAGCGAGTTCAATATCTAAGTTATCAAGCACTGGAACCGCTAGCTCTAAATAAAACTCTGAGATTTCACGTACAGGGGATATAACAGGAGTGCTAGAGCCGCCCCAAGATACATCAAATGTTGCAGTACGTTGCGCTTGATCTACTTCTAAAGAAAGTTGATCTTCGCGATACTCAACACCTGACGAGAACATCAAGTCGCCAGCAGGCAAAGACACTATCGGTCCTGAGATATGAGCCTGAATAAACATCAAATCATTTTTATTGGTCGTTACTGGAGCGGTTGTATTGATAAAATCAAGCATTTCAGTCGTGATTGAACCCTCTGGGCCAAACACATTTAACGCGACACAACTTGGATCTGCCGCTGTTTCACATTCATCAGAAAGTGCACGCTCAATTTGCATAATAGATGGCTGTGCACCACCTCGCTGGACCAACTCCGCACTCTGGCTAGAGTAGCTAACCTCCCAGTCATACTCATCAAAGATGGCGCCTTTTAAGCCTAAGGTATATCGCTGAACAGTGTTATCTGTTTTATAAATGCGCGAGCCATACTCACTAAAGCGACGGCTCACGTTACCCGCTATGCCAAATGGGTTGTATTTTTGGTTTGCGCCCACGCCAAAGTTGTTTCCATCAGCATCTGGGTAACGTTTAAATGCATTCGGGGTATCAACATTATCTCCATACCAGCCTGTATCTGTACCTGGAGGCGCTTGGTTACCTTGCACAAAGCCATCATGAAAGGATAGCTCGGTAAAAAATAGCATATCATCAGTAAGCTCATAATCACCGCTGACAAAAACACTCGTGGTTTGATTATCATTGGCGCCAGACTGAGCGGCACGATAATTGTACCCCATGGTATCGTAATCGAACGGAGTCACTGCAGAGGGATTGTTGGCATCTAGGACTGTCCATGTCTCACTCGGATCAAGCCCAAAACCGGATAAACGCGCAAATGGTGTCGTCCCTGAACTGGTATCACCTCCCCCTAGATAGCTTTGATCAGTATCTTGGGTCATGTAACGGTCTTTCTCTTCCCAGCCTGAATTATTGCTCGTGGAAGCGGCAACCATAAGGCTACCTTTGTCGGTACTAAAGCCCATAAGTAAGCCAACTTCACGCTCTTGTGCATCACCTTCAGATGACACCCCATAGCGAGCGTTGACCTCAAAACCTTCATAATTTTGATAGGTAATAATATTTACTACGCCGGCAATGGCATCTGAACCATAAATTGCAGATGCACCATCTTTTAAGACCTCAATTTGAGAAACGGCCTCAAATGGAATAGATGAAAGATCAACCAAGCCATCTTCATTAGAACCCACCATACGGCGACCATTTAAAAGCACCAAGGTGTTAGTCGCTTCAATACCACGTAGCGTTGCTGTTTGAATATTGACAGCACCGGCGCTACTTTGGTTGTTAGATGTGGCTCCAGTTATTGCAGGCAAACGACGTAATGCTGCGCTGACATCGGTAACCCCTAGGTTATCTAGCTGCACTTTTGTTACTACGGTGATGGGCGAGCTAGATTCAAGCTCTGCACGTCCAATGCGTGAGCCTGTAACCATTATTTTTTCTATCTTCTCTTCTTCTGCCGCAAAAACTGATGTGGTAGTCACTGGAGCAAAAGATATCATCGCTACAGTAAGCGTCGATAGTGCGAATTTCTTGGTCATATTCATCTTCTTCCTTTAGATTTGTTTGCCACTTTATCGCCATAAAAATGTTGCAACCTTGTTAAGGTTGCACCAATGTATACTGTATACCATTGTGGGTTGCAACAATAATTAAGGAATAACTAATTCTTAAAGGAATTAATATTATTTATGCCGGACGGCTAAATAATTATGGGTGCGCGGATTGCGCACCTATTAGCAGATGATGAGTTGGCTATAAGCTTTAGGAAACTGAAATGTTACTCACGCAGGGTTTAACTATGGTCGAAGCTTTATCATTGGTTAATGAGAGAGCCTCATACTGATTAATATTCATTGCCAGTTGATGCAGCAAGCCTTCGGCTCCTTTTGCAGCTTCACTCTCATAAACCAAGGGAACCATAGTCAAATTATGAGACTTCGCCTGGGCATCGATAAACTGTAACTGAGACCAAAATAGATTTGAAATCAGATGAAACAAGCAACTCCCGACTCCTAGATGCCGCCACTGGGGTACCACATAGGCAAACAATAAATAACAGCAGCCACCGATTTGGCGATCATCACAGCTGTTTCCATCTGCATACCAAGAGTCGAGCAAGCCAACGTTAAAGGTCACGAACGCCACAGGCGTTCGTTTGTCCTCTTCAGAAAAAGCGACCAAGCGATAGTGCCTCTGATGCCTGCTTTCCGATAGCTGACTTACAGGGCTCAGAGTGTTGAAAATTTGCTGAATAGCGGCATTATCATCAGCACTCTTGCTACAGAAATATTGCTGCAGAGCGGTGGTATTTTCAGGCTTTGAGTCGTCATAAATACTGATATTAGGAACAAGAGTAGACTCATCGAGTCTGATAGAGGGCGGAGACTGCAGGAGCAAATCTTTTTCAGCTAATGTTTGAATGAAGCCATCTTGTAATTGGAAGTGACTAAAATCATCAAGCAGGTGAAGTAAGGGAAAGAGCTCCGCCTTACTTTTATGAAGTGCCATATACCGCTCCACTCAATAAACCCATTATCTGCCTCAAAACCAAATTATCAGACTTCAGTGCAGACAACATTCTGCATTAACTATAGGTGCTACTTATGTACCTGTAAAACCCCTTAAAACCAGAACCTATGCGGGTTCGACTAAAGTCAGCATCAAGCCATTGTAAATAAAGGCAAGCATCAACTAAGTAAGAACCCTGCTTATGCAGTCGCTTGGTTAGATCTAAAAGTAAAGAATCCAGCTTATAAAGAAGGGGAGGAGAGCTGAAAACAAAAGCCCCGCTCATGATGTCTATCATAAACAGGGCTTTAAATTTTAGAATTGGCTAATAATTCTGATGGCTAATTACGCCTTTTTAGCAACATGTGCAGCAATAGCATCCATTAGGTCAGGTGATAAACAATCGTACGGCTCTAGGCCTAATTCCAGTAAGCGCTCACGTATGGCAGGCATGTCTTGAGGATTCGTTCCCGTTTCAATAATTGAAGATACAAAAGCGGCAAACTCTGCTGGCGCCCAACCTGATTGCTTACTTAGCTCTGTGTGAACAAAGTCTAAACCAAAGAATGGATGAGCTTCATTATGGATACGGCCATACATGTGTACACCACAATCTTTACAGGCATAACGATTAATTGCTGCCTGAGCATCAACCACGACGAGCTTATTTTCATTTGCAGTAACTTTCACATTCTCACGAGAAATAACTGCAACTTGAGAGAATACGGCACCTTTAGGTTTCCAACACTTTGAGCAACCACAAACATGGTTATGTGCAGTTTGGCTGCTTAACTTTACAATCACTGGCTTTTTCTTACAGTGACAAGTTAACGAACCACCTGTAAACCCAGGTAATTCAGGGAATCTATTGTTATCAACAGATGGATGAATTAACACCTTAGTCGTCTTTTTTGTCTGGAAAAAACTTAATATTTTAGAAATCATAATCAACATACATATAGTGAAAAACTTAAATCGTTGAACTATTGGCTTCTAAATTAACATTTAGAAACTCAATTATGATGCAGCATAAGTATGTCACTCATGGGCAAGGCAATTATCAACGGGCTTGGGATGAGTGCAAGTATATGCAGGTTTACAGAAATGATAAGGCGGCAGCAAGGTAAAAGATTATTACTAAATCGACAACAATGTTATTAAATCTCGCTAATTCCAACGGTCAAAAGTTCCGTTGTAGTGTATTGCCGCCAATGATGCTCTGAACATTGGCGACTTTGTTATAACGTTTATTTATTTTCTAAAATATGAGTCATCAGATATTTGGCATCTTTCCATACCCCGCCGAGAGTTGCTGAACCACGGGTATATAACCAAGGTAGACCAATAAAATAGAGCCCATCTATGTCTTTACTAACGCCGCGATAATTGCTCGGGTAGTTCATTTCATCGAAAGAGATATCATCAATCCAAAAGAAGTTAGGTTTAAAACCTGTCGCCCAGATAATATTCTTGATGCTGCTAATACTGCCTTTTTGAAACTTAATACTGGTTGCATCGGCTGACAAGGTTCTGCCCATATGGATCACATTTTCTTTTGCCAGCAGTGACTTCACATCCGTGCCAATAACGGGCTGTACGCCCTTGCTCAGCCATTTGCCTATTTTACTAAAACGGTTAACCGATAAAAACCCTATCTTAGTAAACCACCACCATAGGGTTTTACCTAAAAATGACTGCGGAATAGCGGTGATTTTATCGGTACCAGAAAAGTGAACTTTACGTCCAGTATCGGCAATCTCAGATAAAATTTGCACCCCAGAATCACCTGCACCAACCACTAAGCAGTCCCCCTCTTGCAGCTGTGCTGGGCTTTTATAATTCTCACTGTGTAACTGGGTAATATCTTCAGCAATATCGACATGACAAGGCGGCGTATAAGGTGTATGAAACGGGCCGGTGGCGACAATGAGCTGTTTGGCTCGATAGCTGGCCGTGTTGCTGCTTATCTCAAAAATACCATCAACTTTCTTGACTGAGATAATTTTTTGATTGAATTCAATGGGAATCGAAAACTTCGCCGCATAACTTTTTAGATAGTCGGCCACTTCATACTTATTCGGGTAATAGCCTTTCGGGAACGGAAACGGCATTCCAGGGAGATGGTTATATTCGGTAGGGGTAAACAGTTTAAGTGAATCCCAACGCTTTAACCAAGGCGCACCAATGTGCTCGTTGGCATCTAAGATTAAGTAATCTTTATTATGTTTTGACAAGTTATAGGCCATAGACAAGCCAGACTGACCGGCGCCTATAATGATAAATTCTTTCATGATTTCCAACTGCATATAGTTTTTATTATGCGCAGCATTCTAACAGAAGATGAGCAGCGAACCTGTCTAATGCAGGAAACTCTCAACCACCTGACTGTAAAGCTAGGCTTTCGGTAAGAAGAAATAAGCATAATCGTGATAGAAGCAAGCAATGCCAACAATGCGCACAAGCGCCATACTCGCATACAGTTGCATATTCTCACTACAACCATGTTTCAGGCCAATTGCCAATAAACCGTATACACTTATATCTATGGATAAGACCGTGAAAGTGGGGAAAGCCTGTGAGTCTGGAAGTTAAGCTCAAGATGACAAGGCGACTATGGTGGCTATTCCTATTTTTATCGGTAACGCTATTCTCCTTACCGTCAAGCAGTCAGAACCTACCTGACGCCGCTTTTTTAAAAAGTGAAATAACCCGACTGAATAGTGAATCGCCAAAAAATGAAACCTTAATCAACCAATATGAAACTTTGCTGTCTCGAATTAATGGCTATGAAAAACAAACTGCCACGCGAGAAAAGTATCTAAACATTGTTAGCCAGTTTCCGGTACAACGAGAGCGATTACTCAAAAAGATAGATGATGTTGAGCAGTTAGATATCTTTAATATTCGCCGTAAAGATAAGTACAGTGACCTTTCTCAATCTATCGCGACACTGCAAGCTGCGCTAATAGAGTGGCGTTCTACATATCAAACCAATAGCGATCAAAATAAGCGACTGATTAATGAGAAAACAACATTACCCCAGTCTCTCGCACAAACGGATAAAGAAATCGAGCAAGCCTCTATCATTAAAAGTGATACTGCCAGTCAGTTAGATCAGTGGCTTGAATCAACCCACTTAACCTCGCTAAAACTTCAACGACAAGTGACCTCTGCTCAGTTACAGAGCTTAGATGAACGCACTGAATTACTGATTTAGAGCAGCAATTACTGAACCAAAAAATTCAATTAGCCTCGCCAATTTTGATTGAATTACAAGATAAATTAACCCGAGTCGAGCAGGCCTCAGTTAAAACACTCATTGAACAAGCGAGGCAGGTTAGCGAGGAGGCGCTAGGAGATACGGAGGAGCAACACCAAGTAGAGCTAGTCAAAGCTTACACTTTAGAACTAGAAGAGGTACTGGATAAGATAGATAAAACGCGAATTATGTATCAAAAAGTTGAGTCTGAGCAACGCAGTTTAGCGGATGACCAACGCTTGATAAAAGATAACTTAGCTTGGTTACGCGATAGCACGGTTTTTGGTGCTTCCATCCGAGCACAGTTACAAAGGTTACCCTCCAAAATAGACACGCAATATATTCCCGATGAAATTGCCAAAGCCCACATTCGAAAATACGAAATAGGCCAATTAAAAGATGATGCTGAGCAACCAAGTGCAACTTCTAGAGATAAAAAAAACGAAGAAGGTCCAGACAAGTTAGCCTCGTTATTAAATAAATTATTAGACCAATTAACGAAAGATTATGACAAGCTAATTTCAGCACTGAGTCAGCTAAAGTTGGTCAAGGATCAATATGCTCAAACAGTGGAGAAGGCACGTAGTTTTTTAAAGCAGCAACAGCTATGGACACGCAGTAACGTGCCCATATGGCAACACCTAACTGACTTCAATACTGTGACCTGGTTCGGCTCCAAGACACCAATTAAAAATATGTTAGATGAGCTCCCACAAGGACTGTCTGTATCGCTGTTAACTGTATTTGCTTTGTACACGATTCTTTTT
Source organism: Shewanella pealeana ATCC 700345 (assembly GCF_000018285.1). Taxonomy (NCBI): domain Bacteria; kingdom Pseudomonadati; phylum Pseudomonadota; class Gammaproteobacteria; order Alteromonadales; family Shewanellaceae; genus Shewanella; species Shewanella pealeana. The sequence goes on from NC_009901.1 coordinate 4,144,395, forward strand.
ATCTATAGCACTAGTCGGCTGAATCAATATGCCGCTCAGCGTAAGGATGAGCTTCAAAAAGTATTTGGTCACCCGCTGAAAGATCGATTTCATAATACTGTTTTGTTATTTTTAATCGCCATTATACGCGCGCTTATTCTGCCTATTTGGTATGTAATAACCGCTTGGGGACTGTATTGGTTTTGGCCAGTTACGACCTCAAATGAGCTCAGTACACTGATCTTTGCCAGCGCATCTGGCGTGTTTGTCGTCGAACTCATCCACGCCTTAAGCTATAAACAAGGTGTTCTCGCACTCCATCTAAACTGGCCAGAGCAAATTTGCTCATACCTACATAAAGGAAGTCAACGGATACTCTGGCCATTTGTCATTTTGCTACTAAGTATTTTTGCTGCAGAACTGGTTTCAGGGATCCATGAAGCGGAAATATCTCGCGTATTATTCCTATTACTAATGGGAGTAATGATGGCTGTCTTTATTTCACTGCTGAAAGAAAAACATCTCCCCTCAACTTTACCGTCCCCACTTAATAGAGGCTTCTCCCTCTATCTATTTCGTTTCATCGTTATCGGTTCGTTTATTACTATTATCGTTATGGCCGTTATGGGGCTCTATATTGCTTCATGGATCTTACTTATCTATCAACAGTTAACCATTTACGTAGTGTTAGCAGTGCTGTTTACCTATCAAATGGGAGAACGCTGGCTAAAGATAGAGCATCGGCAGCTCAGCTATCAGCGGCTGCTAGCGCGGCGTGAAGAGCTCATTGCTCAACAACAAGAGCAAGCAGATGAGTCACCCGAAATTACTGAATTAAGGGAAACTATTCCTGATGTAGAAGAGCGCAGTTTAGCGAGTGAACAAGTTAGTGAACAGTCACTAACACTGTTGCGTGGCTTGTCCTTAATTGGCTTAGTGGCTGCAGTGTTAACCTTATGGTCAAGCGCCTTAGAAATGACCAGTTGGTTAGATGCCATTGTGGTGTGGCAAGTAAATGAAATGACTCAAACCGGCGTAACCCTGGTGGATGTGACTCTGCAATCATTGATTTATGCAGTGGTCACATTAATCGTAACCTTTGTTGGTGTACGAAACTTACCAGGTATTTTGGAACTGTTAATCCTGCGTCGTCTCGACTTAGCGCCTGGCGCCGGCTATGCGGTTACCACTCTATTGCGCTATGTAATTTTAATGGCAGGCTTAATGGGTGCGTTTTCCATATTAGGCTTTCAATGGTCTAAACTGCAATGGCTAGTTGCCGCATTCGGTGTAGGCTTAGGATTTGGCTTACAAGAAATTTTCGCCAACTTTATTTCCGGTTTAATTTTACTGTTTGAACGACCTATCCGTATTGGGGACATTGTTACGATTAATGATTTATCGGGAACGGTGAGCAAAATTCAAACACGCGCCACCACCATTATTGATTGGGACAACAAAGAAATCGTGGTGCCCAATAAAACCTTTATTACAGAAAAGCTCATTAACTGGTCGCTAACTAGCCCTATTACCAGAATCGTGATCCCTATTGGTGTCGCTTATGGTTCTGATATTGATAAGGTGGAGAGCTTACTGTATCAAATCGCGGATGAGCACCCACTCGTACTACCTGATCCGCAACCTTCTGTGGTGTTCTTATCTTTTGGAGCTAGCAGTCTCGACTTTGAATTAAGAGCCCATATCACTGCGATTGAACTACGCCTATCAACGGTTCATATCATCAACAAAAATATTAATCGCTTGTTTCGAGAACACGAGATTGAAATTGCCTTTCCGCAAATGGATGTGCATGTTCGTGATTTGCCGCCAAAAGATACATGAGTTTAATGTTTAGTGATGAGCTATTAATTGGCGATATCGATTCTGCAGGGAGAAAGACTTAAACAAAAATAAGCCTGCTACTTGCTGGTGATTTTACAATCTCCTATCACTAAAAGCAGCGGAGATCTCACTTTCGAGTCAATAGCGCTGCTATAGTGAGTTCAGATCAAAAATAAACTATTCAGTACGGCATTTTAGTTCAGCATTTCAAGGAGCAAGTATGTTAAATGAAAATCATGCGCTTATTTTCGACTTTCCTGAGTTTAAACAAGATATTGTTTACCTGAATTATACCGACCAAGAGTTCGACAAGTTATCCAAGCAATACCATCTCCTCGATTACGATATTCGTCAGCTAGAAATTGCCGGCAGCCCTACTGACGACGAACACATGCATCAACTCAAACTGCAGCGCGCCAACCTAAAAGATCTCTTGTTCCAAAAACTCAAAGCCCATCACGACGAATCTAAATCACAAACTGCTAATTCATAAGCCTCAAAATCGATAAGCACTTAAAACACTATTATTAAAACTAGCCAAAATAACAAGTTACTTTGTCTTTTGGCTATGTGCCTCTAACCATATAAACCATCGCCTAGCTTAATCTCGTCGTTAAATGAAGACCCGTTTTCAGTTATTTGTTATAGAATCTTTCACTACTGGGTAAATGAATGCTAATATTTACCGTTAACACTTCGTATAATCTCAATGATATGGTTTGAGAGTTTCTACCAAGAGCCCTAAACTCTTGATTATGAAGACTTTACTTTATGTAATGCTAATTTAACAAGTTTAGTGCTTTGTTGCTGTGCAACATGTGAGCGCTGATGGACTTAGATGGGTATAACCACTTAATAAAGGAGAGCTTCATGAATTATCTACAGCTACCCAAAATCGATCTTCACTGCCACTTAGACGGAAGTGTTCGTCCGCAAACCGTTATCGACCTTGCTAAACTTCAAGACGTTACTATCCCAAGTTTTAACGTCGATGACATTAAAGCTTTAATGGTGGCTCCCGCATCTTGCCCGAATCTCGATGAATACCTAACCCGCTTTGCACTGCCAGTTTCTGTGATGCAAACAGAAGCGGCGCTTGAGCGTATCTCGTTCGAGCTTTTTGAAGATGCGGCTAAAGAGAATGTGAAGTACCTAGAGGTACGTTTTGGCCCGCAACTTCATCAAAAAATGAGTCTGAACTTCGAGCAGATTATTGGCAGTGTCGTTAAAGGTATGCGCAGAGCTGAAGCACAGTACGACATCAAAGGTAACTACATATTATCGATCATTAAGGTACTACCAAAAGATGATATCAATGATGTTATCGATGCCGGTGCTAAGTTCCTCAACAACGGTGTGGTCGCTTTTGACTTAGCCGCTAGCGAAGAGCCAGGCTTCTGCCACGAGTACATTCCTTACGCCAAGTATGCTCTAGAAAAAGGCTATAGAATCACCATTCACGCTGGTGAGCAAGGTGTCGGCCAAAATGTGTATGATGCTATCTCACTTTTAGGCGCCGAGCGCATCGGTCATGGCATTCATATCAATAGCCACCAACAAGCTTACGAATTAGTTAAAACAGAAGCCGTAGCACTCGAAACCTGCCCTAGCAGTAACGTGCAAACTAAAGCGGTTGAAAGCATAGAGAGTCACCCATTTGGAGACTTCTACCGCGATGGTTTGTTGGTCACCATTAACACTGATAACCGTACCGTGTCAGACACGACAATGACCAAAGAGCTACAGCTTGCAGCTGAGAAGTTTAACTTAACTGAAGCAGACTATTTTGCCATCTATAAGATGAGTGTCGACAATGCGTTTACATCCGACGAAGTGAAACTGTCTCTATTAAAATTTATCGATTAACCTTTATCGGTTTCTTATCTCAGGACGGGACAGACAAACTAAAAAAGCCTATTGGTTCAATCAATAGGCTTTTGTGTCTGTACCAATCTAATTAAAACACCTCGTACAACACGGCTCTGAAGTTGGACGGCTCGTGAGTATAAATAGTAATTTTGTCTGCTGCGCCATCGCCATCTTTGTCCTGAGTCTCTGACTCTATATTGCCAAAACTATTGTAGGTATAAGTGTAAGTCTGTTCAGGCACGCCATTATTATCGAATATCATACTCTACAGTTAGCTTGTTGCCATCGGAATCCTAGAACAGGCTAGAACGTCCTCTAAATCCGTCCCAATCTGAATTAATAATGAATTAGAACTGAAGCGAAGACAGTAATCGCTAAGGCACACTCACCTTGGTGCAAAATTAGAGCTTTTATTTTAATTTTGTGAACTAGGCACCTATGTTTCGGCGCACACTTGTACACATAATGAGGAACTAGCCAGATATCAGTAATATTGACTATTGGAGTTCGTAATGCAGAACCTTGATTGCCCACAGTGCAGCCACAAAATCGACCTTAATTCAGTTTCTTGCCCCCAATGTCATGCTGCACAAGGGTTTGAATCCCTTGCCGGAGTCGATCCTGATATGCGCATCAAAAACCAGAAGCTCGCGATATGGTTTAGCTTCCTACTAGGTGGATTGGGGCTACATAAGTTCTATTTAGGTCAACACCTAAAGGGCAGCCTGTACCTAGCATTTAGCTGGACACTGGTACCTATGGTTGTTGGCTGGGTCGATGCCATCCGCACCTTGAAGATGACGCCATTTAACTTTGAACAGCGTTACTGCAAACGAGTGTCACAGGGATTTTAAGCCGCTATTCTTATTGAGCGCTTAAACCACTAAACATAAAAAAGACAGCTTGCGCTGTCTTTTTGTTTTTACGGCCATAATTAAAACCTATTTGGCACGAGGTCTTACATAAGACTACTGCTCTAGGTCGAAACTCAGACGCATATAATTAGTTTCATAATCGAGCGCGCTTGTGCCTCTCTCATCCATACGGTTTCTTTCTACTAGCAATTTACGCCATTCGCTTAATGGCTTTTCAGAGCCATAACCTCTAACACCTATCTGTAATCTAGCGTAATAAAGAGAATCAAACCTTGCATCCAAAGCGGCTGGCAATTTGAGATCTGGCATACTGCCTGATGCGCCGCCCCAAATAGTCCATTCGGCGTCACCATTATCAAGATCCCCCGATAAAGTCATGTGAGTCAACGCTACATTGCTCACCCCCCTGAAATCATAATCGTAGGGCGCTTTACCTGTGGATATTTCGCTGAATAATGCGTAAACCGCATCAGAATAACCGTTAGCTGGATCCCACAGCATAATCGGAGAGGTCTTTCCCTCGGAGTTGACTCGGTGTCGTGCAGAGCTATAACTATCAGCTGCCACATTACCTACGTATTCTTGACCCATTCTTGCAGGCCAAACATAACTACTATCGGTTAATGTTGGATAGACAAAAACTAAATCGTCTTGGCTAAAATTGGTCCAGCCTTCAAATGAACGGGCATATAAGATCCGTGCGTCATATGGATTAACATAATCAACTGCAACACCTTCATGAGTGAAGTCACTCATGCTCAATGTATATTCTGTTTTATCGGCCAAATCAATACTGCCAGCTAGGCTGCTCTGACCATCAGCAGCCACTAACTGCACATCTATTGGGCCAGCACCATCACACCACTCCACTGAGAGCGAGCTCGTAAATGGCGTTAACTCATGACTGGTGCCTCCTAGATAAAGCATGCTATCAGGCGCATCAGTAATAAGTGACTGCACAGGAAACTCAACATACTTACAATCACAACCTGCTTGATCGTTATCATCCCAAAAATGTGTAATACCTTGATCGCCTGCTTCAACGGCAACATTAGAGATAACAGTAAGAGTAGGCAGGTCTTTGTAATAAGACTGATTATTTGCAGTTAGTGTGAGGTGTTTAGCGTTACTCGGCCAATCAGCTGTGAGCGCGCCATCACCATCAGTAACGTACTCAGCAATAATATCACCGGCATTGTTGTGCACAAATACATCGACTCCAGATTTAGGTTTTTCAATTCCACACCAATTACTTACAACAGTATTTAAAGTGATTTTCGGTACATTTCCGCTAGACGAACCTCCATTATCGCTAGAGCCGGAGTCATCTCCGCCTCCACCACAAGCCGTTATAGCCAGCGCAGAGATTGCCGTTAGAGTCCATTTTTTTACAGTCATATCTTCTTCCTGAATATGTTTGGATTTATTGAAGTTAAATTTTGAACCTATTCTTTATCACTGCATTCTGACAACAACGGTTTTGCCTATATAGTCGTGAAGTGCACGGCGTTTTTTGTTAGATAGCATGGTAATAAACTCTGAAATTGCCCAGATGAATGCCAATATGCCAAATGCAACCATGATATTAATTAGTGAATCTGAAATGTTGCCATTTAGCCCTACGGTCACTCCGATATAGATCAATAAACTTAACCAGAATGCATTAATGGCGAAGTTAATCGACTCTCTTATGAACGCTTGTTTAAGTCCAATTCTCGTCTCGTCATCATGATTTAGGACCTTAACTTTTAAGCACATTTTCCCAAGAGTCTGACCGAAAAAACCATGCATTAAGATGATATAGATACAGAGTTGCATGCCGTGAATGGCTTGTTGAAAGTGGTTCTGCTGGTCGTACTCAACACCCAATAAGTAGCATTGACCGATAAGTAACGCACTGAACAAGATACCATCAAGCGTAGCCGCCCAGAAACGCGGCCAAAAAGTCGAGTATTTACTATCTTGCTCACGACTCTCACATTCCTGTTTATCCTCTTTTAGATAACGAGGGTCATTTATGAGTCCAATAATCGCAGCATAACGCTCTGGGTACTGTTGTTTATTTATATGTTGCTCTACATCCAGTAGCTCATCATAACTATACGAAGCATAGTCGGGCATTTTATCCATAAAATCGCGTTCTTCCTTTGAAACATTACAATAAGAGGGGAGATTCAATACAAGCAGGCCGCTTATCCATCAATGCGGTTTAGACTTGGTTCATCTTCCTGATGCAAGTTTTGATTACCTGAAAACCTAGGCAGTACAGCACTTTCTGAGCAATTTGCTTTTTATTTGGCCAACGAGAATATCTTTTTTCTCCGTATTCTGTCTACCGAAGAGCGTAATTTCATTAATATTTTTCTATAAAGACAGGTAATTAAGCACTTACTAATTTTAATTAAAACTCAAGCATTGAATCGAGACACACTCGAATGAGCGTTGTTTTTACAGAAAAACTCTACGGGCAATTATCCGCCTTAGTAAGGCGTTGACCGTTATCATTCTATCCTATTGTTCATAAAGGTAATGTTTAAAAAACTAACGTTACGTTTTTTTCGTTCTAAGACACCAACTTTAAAGCTGCGTACTAGCCCAAAAGCCACAAGAACCAGCAGCGATTACCATGCTAGTCTGTCATCAGACTAAGGTAAATAATGCCGAAAATCAGCCATTTCCCAGCACTTAAGGTGCTGTAGTTATCGGGCCCACAATTATCTCAAGTTGATTTAAACAATAACCCAAAACTTACAGACCTTTGGGCAACAGGAAACCCACTGACATAGCTGGGCGTCAGTACATATTTATTCACATACCGCTACTATACAAAAACCTAAACAACTCAGAAAACATCATAAAAACACAGTTAAAACCTGTTACCAAAGCGTTACAAAATACAGTCAATGATTAATAGTTAATCATCTAAATCATTTTGAATCGAATTTTTACGCATTTTTGATGCATAAGTATTGATTTTGATTTTTATCAGTTTATAGTCAATGCCAGTTGAGTATTTTGATTAAGAGAATTGATAATGAAGAAGTCAGTATTGGTTGTAGCAAGCTTAGGGTTAACAGGCGCTTTAATGTTAACTGGCTGCGGTAAGAGTGATGATGTACTTGTTGTAGGCACCAATGCTTCATTCCCGCCATTTGAATATGTAGGCGGTGCTAGCGGCGATGAGATAATGGGCTTCGATATCGATTTAGCTAAGCAAATAGCAAAAGATGCCGGTAAAACCCTCAAAGTTGAAAACATGAATTTTGACTCGCTGATTGTTGCGCTCAATGCAGGCAAGGTCGACTTTATCGCCTCGGGCATGACTATTACCCCAGAGCGTCAGGCAAGCGTCGATTTCTCAGAGCCTTACTATGAAGCCACTCAGATGGTGTTAGTCAATAAAGATAACAACAGCATCAATAGTCTAGACGACCTTAAGGGTAAGCATATCGCGGTACAGCTAGGCTCAACCGGCGACATCATGGCCAAGAGCTACAGCCAACAGGTTACCGCCTTCAACTCAGGCTTCGAAGCCGTGATGGAGCTAAAAAATGCCAAGGTTGATTTGGTGTTGTTTGACAGCGAACCTGCCATCAGCTTTTTAGAGAAGAATCCACAGCTAAAAATGGTTGAGCTGGATTTTTCACCTGAGTTTTATGGCTTTGCAGTGGCTAAGGACAAAGTTGAACTGCTAAACAGCATCAACAGCAGCTTAAGCATCATGAAGCAAAACGGTGGCTATGACGCCCTCGTTAACAAGCATATGAAGTGAGCAGGCAATGATAGATGCAATTAACGCTTCACTGTTTACCCCCATAGGCGAAGATGGCTTAATCGGAATTTACCTTATTCTTAACGGCCTTAAAGTCACCTTGATTGTGACCTTCTTCGCCATGATTATCGGTTCGATTCTCGGTGTGGCGACCACCTTGATGAAGATGTCATCTAAGTGGTATCTACGCTGGCCAGCGAATATTTATGTCAGCATCATTCGCGGTACGCCAGTGGTTGTGCAGTTAGTGATCCTTTACTTCATCGTGCTGGCGGCATTGGATGTCGATAAGATCACCGCTGCAGTTATCGCCTTTGGCCTTAATAGCGGCGCCTATATCTCAGAGATCATTCGTGCGGGCATTCAGGCCGTCGATAAAGGTCAAATGGAGGCTGCTCGTTCATTAGGCTTGTCTCACGGCCAAACAATGAAAGAGGTCATTCTGCCTCAGGCGATTAAAAATATTCTGCCATCGCTGGGTAACGAGTTTATTGTGTTACTTAAAGAAACAGCCGTGATTGGCTTTATCGGTGGCGTGGACTTAATGCGGGCTGGTGAAATCATCCGTAGCCGTACCTTTGAAGACAGTGTGCCATTATTTACCTGTGCGCTGATCTACCTATTACTGACCTATATCTTCACCTTTATGCTGTCTAGATTTGAAACGAGGTTAAAGCAAAGTGATTAAGATTAATAATTTACATAAGAGCTTTGGCGATAACCAAGTGCTAAAGGGAATAAGCGAGCAGATTAACCATGGCGAAGTTGTCAGTGTGATCGGCCCATCGGGTAGCGGTAAGAGTACCTTCCTACGTTGTATCAATTTACTCGAGCAGCCAACTGAAGGCGAAATCATCATAGATGGTCAATCAATTAGCGCTGCTGGCGCCTGTGTCGATAAGCTAAGACAAAAAGTGGGTATGGTGTTTCAAAACTTTAACCTGTTTCCTCACAAGACGGTTAAGCAGAACATCACCCTTGCGCCTGTAAAACTAAAACTGATGACACAAGTACAAGCCGACATTGAAGCCGAGTCCCTACTTGAGCTGGTTGGCCTAAAAGATAAGGCCGATGCTTATCCATCGAGCTTATCGGGTGGCCAAAAACAGCGGGTCGCCATCGCCAGAGCCTTAGCGATGAAACCAGAGCTAATGCTGTTCGATGAGCCAACCTCGGCGCTGGATCCAGAGATGGTGGGTGACGTACTCGATGTGATGAAATCCTTGGCTCAAAAAGGCATGACCATGGTGATTGTCACCCACGAGATGGGCTTTGCACGGGATGTGTCTGACAGAGTTATCTTTATGGACGGCGGTGTGATTGTTGAAAACAGCGAGCCCGAGGCGCTATTTAGCAATCCCAAAGAGGCCAGAACTCAAGCGTTTTTGAGTAAGGTATTAAGGTAAGCCATAGGCAATGCCAAACTCAGAGTCGACACAAGTTAACAAATATACCGTGGAGGTAATCGACCTTAATATCGCGATCACCTCCACTTTAATCCAATATCACTAGCCAAAGTAAGCAGCCACTTCTAGCCCAGGTTGCTTTCTGGGCTATTATCCCTTGTTGATAAAATACTATTGATAAAGCTTCGTGTCTTTAGTGGCACAACCGCCGCATAGGGAAAGACAAGATATAACTCAGTTTTCCAAGTAAAATCTTTTAATAGGCTAACTAATCGCGCCGACTCAATATCTTTAGCCGTCACAAAGTCTAGGGTGGTGGTCACCCCAAATCCTTTACAAGCATATTGCGCCAACATGGATTCACTCATTGAAGATAATGCAGGAGTTATCGGCACATTAAATTGCTCACCATTTTGTTTAAACGACCAATTGAGGCCTGTGAGGCAATGGCTATAGTGCAGACACTTGTGCTGAGTTAACTCATTAGGATGAAGCGGCGTACCCGCTACTTTTAAGTATTCCGGAGACGCCACAACATAGGTGTCAATATCGCGGACTTTTCTACATAGATAACTGCTGTCTTCAAGCTTGCCGATACGAAAGGCAATATCGACCCCTTCTTTAACTAAATCACCAAGATTATCGTCAAATACAATATCCAGCATTAAACCTGGATAGGTTAAATGCATAAATTCAAGGCTTTTAGCGATACCATCATCGTGCTTTAAAATGCTTGGCATCTTAATGACTAAACGCCCACTGACAACCCGCTTCTTTTCATCAATGAAGTCTTTAACTTGCAAGACTTCGTTAAAAATCGACTGGCACTTTGAATAGAGAAACTCTCCCTCTTCGGTTAATTCCAGTGCGCGCGTGGTACGGATAATCAACTGACTCTGTAAACTCGTTTCCAGTTGCTTGATATGTTTACTGATCACAGAATGAGTTAAGCACAACTCATCGGCTGCAGCTGCAAACGAGCCATGACGAGCAACCGCATAAAAGCTACTTAGCAAATTTAGATTAAAACTCGGCTTCATCTTTTTCTCTTCTGTGCCAGTCAGTCATTTTACATTCTAACTCCGTTACTTAGGCATTCATGCTTTATTGGAAAGAATATTGTTCAATATGTGAAATTGTTAAAACATGCCGCTCAATCAATGATGAATAAACACTATTAAGTTGGATCTTCATCATGACAACAATAACGACAAAACCTCAAATTGATTGTGAAATCGCAGATATCAGTCTCGCCCCATTAGGCAGAAAACGTATTGACTGGGCTCGCGCCCATATGCCGATTATGCGTAATATTATTGAACGCTTTGAAAAAGAGCAGCCATTCAAAGGCCTAACTATCGGGATTTGTTTACATGTAGAGGCAAAAACAGGAGTTTGGCTTGAGGCCTTAACCAAAGGTGGGGCAAGGGTGGCAATAACCGGCTCACCAGGCACAACGCAAGATGAAACCGTCGCAGCCATTGTTGAAGATTACGGTGTGCATGTTTACAGCCAACGCAATGAAAGCTTTGAAGATCATCTGCGGTATTGCCAAAAAGTGCTCGACCACCAGCCAAATATTATCTCTGATAATGGCGCAGATCTACATGAATTGTTGTTTACCCTGCCACAAAACCAACACCTGATAGATCAGTTATTAGGAGCCACAGAGGAGACAACCACAGGGGCTAACCGCCTACGTGAAGACTTTAAATCAGATAAATTTGCCACCTTAATCATTAATGATACCCAAGCAAAACGCATTATTGAAAACCGCTATGGGGTGGGCTCATCGGTCGTTGACGGCTTAATGCGTGCCACTAACGTGATGCTGCATGGCAAAAAAGTGGTGGTTATTGGCTATGGATATTGCGGCAGCGGCACAGCACAGAGACTTAGAGGCATGGGGGCCCATGTGACGGTGGTTGAGCCTAATCCATTAACCAGATTAGAAGCGCACATGGAAGGCTTTTATACCGCATCAATAGAAGATGCACTGCCTAATGCCGACATGGTGATCACCATTACCGGCCGCGACAATGTACTCGACAAGCAACACTTTGAGCTGATGGCTAACAATGTGATTATTGCTAATGCAGGCCACTTTCAGCGAGAAATTAATCTACCAGCATTGGCGGAAATGGCCGAGTCTGTTGAGGCTATCCGCCCTCAAGTCAAAGGTTATAAGCTAAACGATAAGACGCTATTTGTATTGTCTGACGCAAATTTAGTCAACTTGGCAGCCGGAGATGGTAACCCTATTGAGATCATGGATCTCGGCTTAGCACTACAATCGTTAAGCCTTGAGCGTATTGCTCTAGGCGTTAAGTCGTTATCCCCTATTCCTCAGCCCGTGCCCTATGATATTGAATTAGATGTTGCAGCACTCGCCTGCCAGCACTGGATTAATCACTAAGCATTATACTTAGCAGGAAGCGCGTGTCTTCCTGCTTTGACCATAAAAACCTTTGCCGTATTCAAACCGTATTACCTGCGCTGAACTATAATTATAGGTAACATCATTGAACTTTTATGAGGTAATACCATGTCTATTTCAGCCCGATTAAATGAGTATCTGAATGACAATAATGTCGACTACGAACTGGTTCCTCATCCTCACAGTTTTAGCTCATTAAGCTCAGCCATTGCGGCTAACATTTCCCCCGCGCAACTCGCAAAGGCGGTGATTTTAGAAGATCATGAGGGACGCAGAATGATGGCAGTTCTCCCGGCCAACCATAAGATCAGCCTACGCAATCTAGGCGATAAGCTTAATCGCGATCTACGCTTGATTGAAGAAAAAGAGGTCTATGACATGTTTAGCGACTGCCACAAAGGTGCCATCCCATCACTAGGAGAGGTCTACAACTTAGAAGCCGTTTATGACGATCTGTTAGTCGAAGCCAAAGAGATCTACATAGAGGCTGGCGACCACAACACCTTAGTGCATCTGAGCCGCGAAGACTTTGTTAAGCTGATTAAGGATGCCAAGCATTTGCATTTCAGCCACCAGAGCATTCATTAGCATGAATTGCGACCGTGTAATGTAATGACTTGAGTTGGGGAGCCCCCTGTCCAACCTTGCAATATTTACCATAGCTCGCCCTAAAGATTAATAAACTATGCAATGCCTAATCAATAGAAGGCTAATTAATATCGATCTTTATTTTCAATAACTTAACCACAATCTTAAACTTGCTGAATAAGCCATACAAGTGCATTATCAATGCGTAAATAATGCACAGACAAAATAGATATAAAATACTAACTAGCAAGGAAAGCACCATGCATATCCTATTTAGGGCGAGTTCTATATTGTTTACTACTGGGTGGCTGTTGTTATCGATAAACCTGCACGCTACCTCAACAACTTCTATTGCTACCAGTACTACTCCTAATACTGCTCCTAGTACAGTTTTAGTAACCATTGAACTCAATAAATATCTAGGTGGCACTCAGGGCAAACTCAATAATAAGCCAGCGCTCAATTTCAAGTTTACTGACACCAATGGTAGCGCTAACAATACTTGTAGCATTATCACCACTGATAACTACCTTAGGCACTCTAAAAACCGCTTAGAGAATATCAACCTCAGTGAATCTAATTTCTACTTTGATTGTCAGTGGGACGGCACTTACTATTTTCTATCTAATCGGGTCAAAACCTACGCAGAGGTCATTATTAAGCAGCCCGATAGTCAATTTCCGATGTCGATGCATATAGAAGCTAAACTCGTTAGCCTTACGGGTGAACAAGCAAATATCGTTAGTGGTGACATTTCACTAAGAAGACAAGCCAAATAGGTTTAACCCTCTAATTAAGTACTGGGTTAATAAGCGCTAAATTAATAAGTAAAATCATTCACAAGCTGACGTCTGCTTTATTTGTGTAAAGTGACAAAAATCAGCCACAAAAGCCGCTTAAAATGTGACTCTGTTACCAATAACAGCTCAAGCCAATCTACTTTAGCAAGCCGCTATGCAATATTAGCGCGCCGCCGCACTTAGCATTCCAAAATAAATTATATAAACCTATTGGGAGTCTCATTATCGACTGATGATGGGGTAAGCGCAGTAAGCATTTTAAGACATTTATTTATTACTATTATTTCAAGTGTATATATCAATGAAAGACGAAATGAGTAACCAGCTATTGATCTCGGGTCACCCCGATCTCAGCCGCTCCGTTGCTAACAGCCAAATCCTTAAGCAACTACAAAATTGTAGTCAGATTAAGATCCATAGACTCGATGAGATATATCCAAATTATCGAATAGATGTCCAAGCAGAGCAGGCGTTACTGACTCAAGCCGATATTATCGTGCTGCAGTTTCCCCTCTACTGGTCTACCTACCCAGCTTTAATGAAGCTATGGTTCGATGAAGTCTTTACCTATAACTTCGCCTTCGGCCCTGAAGGAGACAAGCTCAAAAATAAGAAGGTGATCCTCTCTATTACCTGTGGTGCGACTGAAAACTCTTATCAACTAGGTGAGTTCAATTTCCTCCCCTTAGAGCAATATTTACAAGCCGCAGTGCACCCTATCAAGGCTGCACAGATGGAGATTGTCGATACAGTCATCACATTCGAAATGAACTCGACTCCATGTGAAGGTGGCGATCAAAGCACCGTCATGCAGTTAGCCCAACAGCATGTTGAGCGTTTAATCCATTTAATTAATCAACTGAATGAATCAGCTTAATTAGTCAATTTTATAATAGGTCTTTCCATCATGTTTCAATCCATATTAGGTATCGCAGCCCTACTTATCGTAGGCTACCTTTTTTGTAATGCTAAAAAACAAGTTAACTGGCGTACAGTCGGTGGCGCACTAATCATCCAGCTGACTATCGCAGGCTTTGTTCTAGCTTCCAGCTTTGGTGAAAGCGTATTACTGGCCGTTTCTAACGGCGTGGCCAATGTACTGGGCTTTGCCGCCAAAGGTATTAGCTTTGTGTTCGGTAATCTAGTGACCTTCCAAGTTGAGAACTTAGGCTTTATCTTCGCGTTCCAAGTATTGCCAGCAATCATTTTCACCGCCTCATTAGTCAGCTTACTGCACTACATGGGCATCATGGGCTTTGTAGTAAAAGTGCTTGGTGGCGGACTGCAAAAAATGATCGGCTCGTCTAAAGCTGAATCAATGAACGCGATTGCCAACACAGTTTGCGGCGGAACTGAAGCACCACTATTTGTTAAGCCTTGGCACCCACACCTGACTAAATCTGAAATTTTTGCCATAATGGTCGGTGGTTTAGCATCAATCGCAGGCTCTGTATTAGCCGGTCTTGCAGGTATGGGCGTTGAAATTAAATATTTGGTTATGGCATGTTTTATGAGTGCCCCAGCAAGTTTATTATTCGCAAAATTGATTATCCCTGAAACAGAGCAGCCGGTTAATGATGTACCTGCACTGCCTGATGATGAAAAGCCATCTAACTTTATCGATGCTATCGCTAAAGGCGCTATCGCCGGTATGCAAATCGCAGCGGTTGTGGGTGCGCTTTTAATAGCCTGTATCGGCCTAATCGCGATGTTAAACAGCATGATCGGCTGGGCGGGTGGCTTATTTGGCTTTGAGAATGTAACTCTAGAGCTATTAATGGGCTATGCGTTTGCGCCAATCGCTTGGTTAATCGGTGTGCCTTGGGTTGAAGCGATTGTTGCAGGTAGTTTTATTGCGCAAAAACTAGTACTAAATGAATTTGTGGCTTTTGCAGGTTTTGCACCTTACATCTCAGGTGAAACCGTGGTTGCTGCAACTGGTGAAGTGATGTCACCAAAGTCTGTGGCTATCATCACCGTTGCGCTATGTGGCTTTGCTAATATCGGCTCTGTGTCTATGGTGGTTGCTGCGATAAGCACCATGATCCCTAAGCAGGCTAGCTATATTGCTTCTGTTGGCATGAAGGTACTTTTAGCTGCAACACTGGCTAACCTATTATCGGCAACCGTTGTTGGTCTATTTATGTCTTTCTAAGATAGCCGATATCAAATCGTAACCCATCAATGCTTAGTCCAGATTAATCTCTGGTACTAAGCATTTTTTTAGTCTTAACTCTCACCTCTACAACCCCCCTTCAATACCTCTCAGCACTTTATCCAGAGCAACGAACTTTTAGATAAAACTCTCTTAATCTTTGTAAGTTTTTAAAGCTGCTTGTTTGTTAAATGTTGTTAACTGATAGTTATTTAAGCTGTTGATTAGCTGATTAATTATTAGTTATACGCACGATGTGAACCTTAAGCTAGGATGCACGTCAAATACGTAAAGACGTATCCTTACATTTAGGAATTTGAACATGACTCCACAAGAACAAGAACTGATTCAAAACGTAGCTGATAAATTAAAAGCTAGCCCTAACAAGCCAAAAGATGCGGAAGCGGAAAGCTTAATCAGCCAAGAAATCGCTTCTCAAGAAGATATCGTTTACAAGCTAACTCAAGCAGTACTTGTACAAGAGATGGCACTAAAAGAGCTTAAGTCAAAGAGTGATTTTTTACAGACTCAAGTTGAGCACTTCAGAAAAGAATCTGAGCGTGGTGCATTAAGCCGCATGATGGGCGGTGCTAACCCAGCGCCAGTTCAGCCACAACCTGTACGTCAACCAAGTGCATTTGGTAGCTTTATGCAAACTGCTGCGGGTGTTGCAGCAGGTATGGTTGCCGGTAACCTTATCAGCAACGCACTATTTGGCGACGAAGCGCCAGCAACTGCAGAAGCTGCACCTGAAGTAGCTCCTGAAGCGGCTGAAACTGAAGCACCAACAGAGACAGCTGCTGCAGATACTGCAGTGCCAGAAGATGCAGGTTCAAGCTTCTTAGACGATAACTCAGGTTTCGCTTCTGAATACAGCAGCGAAGATACCTTTGCTAACACTGGTTTTGGCGGTGATGAAAGCTTTGGTGGCTTCGATGACGGCGGTTTCGGTGGTGACTTCGGTGGCGACGACGAAGAGTTTTAATCTAGACTCAAGCCTTCGATAGCAAATCAGTGGTAGCCAAATGCCCTTTTCAATTTGGCCGCCACTGAATACTCTTCACTAACTTCCTTTAACTAAATGCTTTTAACTAAGCCCCTTTAACTAAGTTTTAGCTCATCCTCGGCTAAGCTCTAAGCTCCGCTCGACGATGTGCCAAACACTCGCACCACTCAGCCTAACTCATCAAGCTCAAGCCCACTTTTACTAGCAAATCCCCAATTGTAACTATCTGCTACAGCCTGTTGATATTGATATCCTTTATTCAATGTTCATGGCTATACTGGCTCGCCTGCATTTTGCAGCGCTACAACTAATAAAAATAATCAAACAAATTGCTCCTAAGGAGAACCACTCGTGAAGAAAGCCGGGATCCTGCTATTGTGTCTGCTAATGCCGATGGCGACAGCATTTGCAGAACAAACCAAACCGCTTTCGGTTGATGTGCTGTGGCAACTCAACCGTATAGGCAGTCCAATTATTTCACCGCAGGGCGACAAAATTATCGCTCCTGTTACCCAATATGATGTACCTGAAGATAAAGGCTCGACTCAACTTTGGTTATTTGATAAAGACGGCGATAGCCAGCAAGCACTAACAGCCAAAGGTATGCGCGCTAGCGAAGCCACCTTCTCACCAGATGGAAAAACGCTGGCGTTTATCAGCAAACGCGATGAAGATGAAGCAGGCCAGGTTTACCTGCTACCGATGAACGGTCCAGGTGAAGCGCAAAAGCTTACTGATGTGCCAGGTGGCGTATACGGCATGAAGTGGGTCGGTAAACATATCTACTTTATTAGCCGCATATTCCCGGGTAAGAACTGGGACGAGATGGCTAAGCAGTTAAAAGCCGACAAAGACACTAAAGTCTCTGCTCACCAATGGACCGAACTGCCTTATTCAAGCTTTGACCACTGGATTGATGAAGACCGTGAGGCCCATGTATTCCGTATCCCAGCTACAGGCGGCGAGATTGAAGCCATCACTCAGCCGCTGAGCCAGCAGTTACCACGCTCATCACAAAGCGCCTCAAGCTATGATATTGCGCCAAATGAACAGTGGATTGCCTTTACCGCCAATGGCTGGGACGCGGCAATGAAAACCCGCGAAGTTGATCCTAAGATTGATATCTTGTTAGCTAAAATTGGCAGCGGCAAAGCAGAAAACTTAACTCCTGATAACGAAGCGCCAAATAGCAGCCCGCAGTTTAGCCCTAATGGTAAAACCTTGGCCTTTACTCAGCAGCTTATTCACGGTTTCTATGCCGATACAACACGCCTAGTATTGATGGATATGAAAAAGCGTCAACCAAAGGTGATTAACGACTCTTGGGATCGCTCTGTATCACGCTTTGGTTGGACCAAAGACAGCAAAGGTTTCTACGCCGCAATTGATGATGCTGCCACCAGCCGCATTTATCATATTAATGCTAAAAACGGTAAGGTAAAAGCCATTAGCAAAGACACTAACTTTGGTAAGCCAGTGATGGCTAAAGACGGCACTATCGTGGCGACTAATGACAGCTTCTTATACCCTGCACGCCTTGTGACCATTAACCCACGTAACGGTAAAACCACCCGTCTAGATAGCTTTAACGACGATATCCTTGCTGATGTTGATATGGGCACTTATGAGTCGGTAACCTACAAGGGCTATAACGATCAAGACATTCAGATGTGGGTCCACTACCCACCAGGATTTGATCGCAGCAAGAAGTATCCGCTGATGATGCTAATCCACGGTGGCCCACACAATGCAATCTCTGATGGTTTCCACTACCGCTGGAACGCGCAGACATTCGCTTCTTGGGGTTACGTCACTGCATGGCCAAACTTCCATGGTTCGAGCGGCTTTGGCCAAGAGTTTGCAGACAGCATCAACCCAGACTGGAAGAACAAGTCATTAGAAGACGTGCTTAAGGCGGCTGATTGGTTTGAGCAAAAAGAGTGGATTGACAGTGAGCGTATGGTGGCTGGCGGCGCGAGCTATGGCGGCTACTTATCCTCAATTATTTTAGGTCAAGAACATCCATTTAATGCACTACTGATCCACGCTGCTGTGTATAACATGTACTCGCAAATGTCAGCTGACTTTGCCGTGCATAGCACGCGTTTTGGTCATTACTGGGAGAAACCAGAGATCTACAAGTCGATCTCTCCACACTACTTTGCTGAGAACTTTAACACCCCAACTTTGGTGATCCACGGTCAGTTAGATTACCGCGTCCCCGTCGGCCAAGGTTTTGAGCTATTCCGTACTCTGCAGAGCCGTGGTGTTGAGTCTAAAATGATCTACTTCCCAGACGAGAATCACTGGATCATGAAGCCAAACAACTCTATCTATTGGTACAACCAAGTAGAAGATTGGATGACCCGCTTTGCCGAGCCAGGCGGACGTTAATCAAGCTTAGTTAAAGTCATTAAACTGCTTAAACTAAAAAGGCTGCCAATTGGCAGCCTTTGTTATTACAGCTAACACCTAAGCCAATTTAGGACTCATACCCCAGCTATTCTCTTCTGTTTTACTGTCGAGCACGCAGAAAACGAATATCGTAATCACACCAATGATTGGTACCAGAAGAATAAGCAACCACCAACCACTCTTATTAATATCGTGTAGTCGGCGTACCGTCAGCGCAAGCCCTGGAATAAATACCGCTAGTGCATATAACCCACTAAATAGCCCCATTCCCGTCTCTAGGTTTATGGTGCCAAACATACCGTCAATAAAGGTCAGTACTATGCTAAAGATGATATTGAACAGCGCAAACATCCAATACTCTTTACGTCTTGAGCGGCCACTAAAATCGAAATACTTTTTTAGGGCGAGGAGATACCAATTCATACTTACTTCCTTTTAAGTTCCTTTTAAATTTCTTCAAACAAGTCCAGCCAAACAATGGAGGAGCAGTTAAAGCTTATATAGCGACAAGAGTTTATATCTTCAAGATGAGTACACAAACGCTGAGTTTGAGACACATCATCCTGATGTGAGCCGCACTAAAACCAGAGAGATTTCAGTACGTCATCCTTGTTGCGGAGCTTACCTTACTAATCCAAGCAATCAATGTCCAATCGTTGATAAAAAACAAGCCACTTACCTGAAGGTCACTTTTCAATCGCAGCAAACATCTACTGGATAATTATCAAACAACTTATTTAGCCAAAACCAAGCTCCATCACAAATCGACACTTTACTGAACCTAGTAACAATCTAAACACCTGTTCTTAAAAGGGTAATAGGCTATTATCCAATCAAAACCTAGCCGTGAAACCACTCTCGGCAGCAATCGATTCAGCGTTAATAGGACAGAAGTATGGACGCATTTAGCCAGCTACAAGTTATCGAATTTAACCGCCACGACAGCGCTAGTATTGAGCAAGCCTTAAAGGCATATCAAGCTCAATTAGAAGCGCATCAAGCCTTTGATAGAGGCGGTCTATTCAACTTGATGTTTATGGATAACAGCAGCGGCACGCGTGAACACCTGCAACTGGACATGCTACAAGATCAACAGCTTGCAATGGCAGCACTCTCACTCAATCCAGATGGCGGCCACTTAAGTAGTTATGTTGTCAGTGATGAACGTCTGCTGTATCTATCTGAAACCCTATTATTTGCCCTAGCGCTAGAGCATGAGTCGCTCACACCACAGCTACGCAAGACTGCACAAGCCATGGTCAACTACGCCCGCTTTGAAAACGACACCAGTGAGATGTGGCTCGATGAGACCCGAGTATTTGGCGCAGAACCCCTGTATATGATGGCGGCCAAAGACGCTAATGACGCCACTTATTTAGCGCAGTTTTTTATCCCCTATTGGGATGGTGACCATGCGGTAGGCTATGGCGATATGTTGCTAAGCCTACTCAGGAAACATGGTTGGTGCGAGGCGATGATGAACGCCTTTATCTGGTGTGACAATCACAGCTTTAGATTCGCTTTTTACGGCAGTGATTGGGAACAACCAGCTCCAAGATACCAGCCACTTGGGGATTATTTAAAAGCTAATCCAGATAAATACCCACGCTTTATTGAGCTGGTTAAGCAACGCTTTCATGCCCAGCCTGCACTGGTATATAGCCAACATGACTCGCTGGAAGAGCAAAAGCCGATCCTCAATTTATATATCACCTTAATTGCAGAGTGTTGTGGTCTAGACAGTGAAGGGATGAGCGCTGAGCTGGCTGAGCACTTTATTCATGATAGCCTTGAAAATGAGGCGATGGACCTGCAAAATCTGCTAAAACATGAGCTTAATGGCAAACTCAGTTGTTACGCAGGCAGTATTGCCCAGCAACGAAAGCAACGAATTGAGCGCGCAGAGCGTAAAGAAGCACGCGATAAGTATCTAGGCGGACTTAAGATGGTCAGCGAGTTTATGCTGAGCCTTGAAAATAGCCACGCTCTACTGTCTTACATATCTACTGGTGAAAATCCGGAGATCCTCGATGATATTGAATGCTTTAACATCATCCCTCATAGTGAAAAGCACGCATTAACCTTTTTTGAAGCCATCCATGAGTCTTGCTGGGATATGGACGATTTTGACCATGTGCGCGATAATTTCCATGAGGTGATGGAGCACCTAGCAAAAGATTTGCTACAAGATAATGATGAGGACATGAGCGAAGCTGCAATCAATGGCTTTATCAGTCGAGTCAATGCTCGTGCAGATACGCATTGTAATGATACGGAGCAGGCATCGGCTAACACTCAGCCGGCAAGCCAAGTACGCGACGCGCAAACCATGCTGCGCTTTGTCGACATTTTCTATCGTTTCTTTGGCCAGCAAGCCTTTAATGACGAAATGTGCGACCTGTTTACGGGCGAATCAGAATATCAAGCCATTATCAGCGTTGAACAATACTACGCCCGTTTCATGCCAACCGATGCCACACCAAAGCTGGGTTCAGATGTAAGCAGAACGGAGCAAAAGGCACTTGAAAGCCTGCTCGATGAATTTATCGATATGGGTTACAACCAGATCTCTGCTGAAATGCTTAAGCAAACTGATGAGCTATTTGCAAATCGCGCCTGCTTAGACTGCCAAGACTGGCCCGAAGATGAGCTAGGTATCGACGCGCTTTGCGCTTACTTGCTGTTGCAAGATAAACAGCAAAATCACAATGATGACTACACCCAAGCCTTGCGAGCAAAGCTAAATGGCGTGTTTGAGCGTGCATTAAACTTGATGCTAGAAAACGCCAACATTTTAGGTGATGGTCCCTTTACTGAAAAAGGCTTAAACGACGTTGAGCAAGCACAAATCAAAGCTTACTTTACCGATACTGATCCTGAGCTTAATCAGCAACAGATGATAGCCCTATTAAACCAGCACCTTTTTAGCCAAGATATCTGTCGTCAGGCATTTTTATATTTCCCAAAAATTAGCCCAGTGCAAAAAAGCTATAGCTTCTTAGATGATCATGACGATGACTATCAACGCGTGGTACTGATTTGCTTATGGCTAAAACAACTCGATATCCCCGAAGCCATTAACGCAGAGCGTATTTGGCAACTGCTAATCACTATGGCACCTATTAGAGTTGTTCATGTTATCGCTAAAGCCTTTAGCGAGCATAGCCGTAAATTCAAGTGTGATTCGCCGTTAGATGAAATCAACTTCTTCGACATGCTAAACAGCCACGGCATAGATAAAGCCTTCACCTTGACCTACCAGGTTGAGCAGTTTAGCACTAGCACCTCACGTACAGGTGATTACCTTAACTTAGTGGAACTGATTGGAGAGCTCGTCGATGAGGACTCCGCGATTATAGATCAGAGCATGCTGGCCGCCGCAAGACGTAGTGATGCCAAGGCGTTACTGCGCGGCCTAGATTACAGCTATCAACCAATAAAGCTAGATTTTCATAAGCACGTGGCGATGCGTTTTCCAAGCATGCCTTTTGCACTCGATAATGAACTAAAGCAATGCCTGAGTGACTTTATCAAGCTAAACCACAACTCGTGGGAAGAGGTGATTGAGAGCAAATTTACAGACTATGTGAGCTTCTCAGGCTTTGTCACTGACGCTGGCGAGCTACCTAAAAAGTTACGATTACCACTGACATTGCATCCTAATGCCGATCTGAGTCAAACCCGCAGAAACGATAGGATGGATTGGATATGCTGCGAGATCTTGCTGCAAGTTGGCGACGAGCTACAGGTGTTAGTGGCTGACAAAGATACCGTTAGAGAAGGCAATCTCTACCTCGGCGGCGAGGTGTTAATCCTTAACGACAAGGTAGACGCCCAAAGCGTTATTGATGCAGTCAAAAACTTACCTAGTCCAGAAGAGCGCCGAAACGAAATTAACCAGAACCTATGGGCATATCTGCAAGGCGAGCTAGATTATGCTGAGTTTGCGCCGCAATTTAACCAATATGTCAGCTATGAAACCACGGCCAATTTGAAAGAGTATCGTAGCCATGCGTTAAGCCAGTATCTGTGGCTACTCGATGATGAACGCTGTGGCCGCTTAGTAGAACTACTCGCAAACCATAGCTACGCAGCCTATAAGGTGTTTACCGATGGCCTTGTAGATAGCTATATGGATCAGCTTGCTTTGCAGGGCAAAATGGATTTGGCCACGCGCCTAGCATGTAATGAAGATGCCTATGAAGCGGCGGCCAATCAAGTGCTGCTAGATTGGCTATTTAGCCGAAACGTTAAACGTGAATATCTACTGCTATATATGATCAAAAACTACCATCCATGTATGGGCGATTATATTGCAGCCATGGCGCGCCGAGATGAAATCAAGCCACTGATGTCATTCTTGCATATTGAAACCAAGGCTGATTTGGTCGATATATTGGCGAGCCATCCCTATGAGAATGATTTTATGACGCTATTTGCTAAAGAGAAGTCACGTAAAATCCGTGATCGAGTTGAGGCGGCATTAAGCTAAGCAGCTTAAACCAACATCGTGAAGTCAATTAGTTTTAACGGTCACTTCAATGATGTAACTAAAAAGCGCTAGTCCATTTTTGCTAGCGCTTTTTATCATACCAATGCTAGTTAATCGGCCTTATCATTAACCAACCTAGGACCTGGGAAGGTCGGAATTTCAAGTTCATCCGGCAAGTTTGGCAGCAGCAATTGCACTCCCTCACGGCCACCTAACGCCTCAACAAACTTCCAGTTTGCGCCACTGTCTTTAGATACCCCAATCAAAGCCGACTCAGCCACTATATCGCCTACTGGCGAGCTCATATTGATTTCCATAGGCAGGTAACCGTAATATTCATCAAGCTCCTCCTGCATATAAATTTTTGTCGGTTTCTTGAATCTTGTCGACTCAAGCTTAAGACCTTCGCTTTGTAACTTATCCATCATTGCTGCTATCTCACGCTTCAATGCAGCTTCACCACCCGCGTTATCAATAACGTCACTAAGAGCAAAGCGCGTATAAGCGTCGTAATCCTTATCGATAATAGACTGCCTCATGACTTTAGCTGCAACTAACGCCTTGTCGGCAATAAGCTCACCGTTTTGATCGAAATATTTTTGCTCACCCGCTGCTTGCTGAGCAGCTAAAGTCGTCTGTGACTCATTAATCAATCTAGGCTCTGGGAAAATCGGGATCACAAGCGCATCCGGCAGGTTTGGTAGCAAAACAAGCACTTCCTCACGCCCAATGGAAGCCTCTACAAATTTCCAGGTTTGGCCGATATCTTTAGAGAACCCAATCAAAGCCGTCTCTGCAACACCATCGCCTATAGGCGTGCTCATATTGATCTCCATAGGCAGGTAAACGTAATATTCGTCCACCTCCTCCTCTTGCAGAAACATTTTTGTCGGCCCGTTGAATATCGTCGAGACCTGCTTAATACCATCACGCTGCAAGTTGTCTATTATTGCTGCTGTACCAATTTTAAATGCAGCTTCACCGCCCGCATACTCAATCATGTAGCTAAAGGCGAAGCGCATATAGGTGTCGTAATCCTTATCGATAATAGACTGCTGCATGACCTTAGCTTCAGTTAGGGCCTTTTCAACAATGAGCTCGCCATTTTCGTCGAAGTATTTTTGCTCGCCAGTAGGTTGCCGAGCAACCAGCGCAGTCTCCCACTTAAGTGCCCCGTTAGGCCAAAACTCCTGATGCATGCCATTACCATTGGCATCAAACAGTGTCTTTTCTTCTAGCCCGCCATCTTTAAAATAGCGCTCATTCACACCTATCAACTCGCCATCTTGGTAATTGCGCAAAGTGTCCAAGTGCCCATCGAAGTCATAGTTCTTAAACGTCCCCTGCTTTACCCCATCTTCAAAATACCCCTCTTCTAGGAGTAGGCCATCTTTAGAAAACTGCTTTTGCACACCACTGGGATGTTGAGAATCAAATCTTAAGCTGCCGTCATCAAAAAATATCTGCCAATGACCCACCTTATCGCCATCAAGCTTATAGCCCCGACTCTGCAACTGACCATTTTCATAAAAGTTCTCTACTAGCTCGGGCTTAGGCTCGACCTTAGGCGTTATGGGAAAGTCTGCCGTTTGGATGGTAAAGTTGATATGAATGCTATCGCCTCTTTCACGCTCAGCTTCGGGCAGTGCCTCCATAGTGACAAGTAGCGCCTCCATTGAACGCTGCAACTGCTCTTTAGCAATGGCATCAAACTCAGCAGAGCCACTGGACTCGTGAACCTTAGTGTGCACATCGCCGCCCGCGTCATAATCCACCGCCACAATCACTTTTAATTGGCTGAATTCGGAATTAGCCTGTGTCTCTTTCACTGCCTGCCCCAAGCTTAAATTGAAACACGTATTGAAGGTATCACACACCATTTGAGCGGGTTTATCACTGCAACCAGACAGCAACAAAGCTGCGGTAACGCTGGCAATAAGAGTTAATATTTTCATAAATTCACAGGCTTACTAAAAAGATAGCGAGCATGCTAGATGAAAACGTTAAATTTGGGTTATATCAGTATGCTTTATGTGTAGCGGTTCACAAACAATGCTCAACTCAATAAGAATAAGCAATAAAACCAAGTCACTAAATCAGAGAGACACAAGCTTAAAGAGAGACAAACTGCTCAGTGAAGTTAAATTGACAGAGAAAGTAAAGCTTAAACACTGCAAGAATTAGAACAGATCGAAGCGACATTTGAAGCCGCTGAAGACAGATGAGCCCCAAGCAATTAAAACACTGTAAGATTCAGCCAGCCAAAGCGGGCATGCCCGCTTTGGCTGAGTGACAGCGAAGTTTATCTCGATGCAGCAAGCCGTCAGCTCTCCCAATCCGTAGAGGAGGAGATGGCAAACTCTGTATGCATCGGATGTTGCTTCAGCTGCTATAGCTCAGCCCTTTCCTAT
The DNA here is from genome assembly GCF_000018285.1 of Shewanella pealeana ATCC 700345. NCBI lineage: Bacteria > Pseudomonadati > Pseudomonadota > Gammaproteobacteria > Alteromonadales > Shewanellaceae > Shewanella > Shewanella pealeana. Next base: position 4,170,442 of record NC_009901.1, read on the forward strand.
GTTAGCTTCTGTACGGATCTTCACATGCCATTAAATGGCGACTCATTTCTCCCTGAAGCTGTTGATGGTTGTCGATTTCACCACTGTCATTATTCACAGAAATTAGCTTTACCCTCGCACATTGACTAGCGTCGGCATTCACTTCTAGCCAAACTGGCATCATATTCAGCGGGTTTAAGAAGTAATAAACGCCTGCTTTATGATCGCTAAGGTTTGTCCAGCGCGTACAAGTAGCCAGCTCCTTTTGACTTGGGTTAAACGCAAATGGGATCGCGCCATTTTGCATCAGCGCACGAGTTTGAGCTAACACATCAGTTGGGTTTTGTGCGGGATCAGAAAGGGTTAAATAAAACGCTGCTCGCTCAAAACTTTGGGTTGCCGATACGCCACCCGGAACAGAAAATACAGGCGTAGCGATTGCTGGCTTTGTTTGCCCCCATAGGTATTGCCAGTACTTTAAAATATCAAGCTGAGTTGGATAATCTGGTTCATTGGTGACAATTTGATTTTCTTCGCCCGCATAAACATGCAGCTCACCATTTTTAATCTCAATCACAGCAGAGTGACCATTAGAGTCAGACACTGCAAGGTGGATCTTATCCTGCATCAAGTCTTTCGCTTTACCGCCTTCGGGGATCTGTTCGCGGATCAGCTGTAAGGTGTTGCTCTTGGCATAGTTGACCACTTGGTCAACATTGGCAAAGCTATCTAATATATATTGCGGCCAGCGTAATATACTGATGTTACCGTTTTTAAGGTAATGCTTGGGCTTTCCATAGGTCGCTGGCGTGTCATATAACACATTAACCACTAGGCCCTCTGAGTTCATTCCATCAACGGTCGCATAACCTTGAGCCTCATCTCCCATCATGGATACGACACTGGCGTACTGCGACTTCCAGTGAAATATCACACTCGGATCAAGATCGCTCTTGTGCGCCTTCTTTGCTGATAGGCCTATTTTCTCAAGTCCTTGGGGGAATAGAAACAGATTGGCTTCTATCGGCCTAAACCAGTTCATATTCCTGCCCGTTACGGGATAGTTTGAATTGAGGTTATTTAATACTCTTAAGCACATATCAGTTCCTTTAATATCTCTTATCAAAAATGGTTATTTGAAATTAAAGCGAAATACAATAACATATAAGTAACACAATGGAGTTGGGCCTAATACGGATATGAAAAACATAGAGTTAAATAGTACCTACAACTTAAGGAGGGTCGTGTTAATTGGCATGTGCACGCTTTTAGGCTGCCTGAGTTTTCTACTCGGTATTATCAACCTCTCAATCGCTGCAAAGTGGATAACACTTGGTTTTATCGAACTATTCTACGCACTGTGTTCATTCACACTGGCGGTACTAGCAGTCAAAAGAAGACACCAATTTTGGCAAGTTATCCTGTATATTTTTGCCTTAACCGTTATCGTCATTTACGCCGTATCTCTCTCAAAAACCATAGGTTCAATGATCTGCTGGGTACTGGTTTTACCCACGGTTTACTATCTTCTTTTAGGTAAGAAGTTTGCGAATTTACCGGTAATTATTCTTTTCTCTGCAGTAGTTGCAGACATCATTGGTAAATATGGTTTTACCGTTAATCCGCTGCTAGTTAATTTCATTTTTAGTTATTTGCTTATTTGGGCTGTTTCTCATATTTACGAGAAAAACCGCGCAAATTCAGAAGCTAAATTACAAAAGCTCGCACTGCAAGATCCACTGACATTAAGCTATAACCGACTAGCGCTAACCAAGTATTTTGAGAATGTGGGTTCAAAGCCGTCTCTGCAAGAGCTTGACGAAGAGCTGCATCTACTGATCTTAGATATCGATTTCTTTAAACAGGTAAACGATGAGTATGGTCATGAGGCAGGGGATACGGTTCTACAAGAGTGCGCAAAAATTATCAGTCGCATTGCCGGTGATAAACAGACATTTAGGATCGGTGGTGAAGAATTTTGCGTAATGATTGAAAACAAAAAACAAGATGAAGCGATAGCACTTGCCCAGTTAATTAGAACAAAACTGGCTCAACATACTTTTAGACTCGCAGAGCAAGACAATATCAATATCACCGTCAGCATTGGGCTTAGCAATTATCAACCAGGTATGGCGTTACCAAGTCTATTACGCCAAGCAGATCAGCGGTTATATCGCGCTAAACACACAGGTCGAAACCAAGTGATTTACCACAACGCACCACTTGCGGCTTCGGCATAACAAAAATGGGACATGCTTGCAGCATAGGTAGATCCTGTTCGCCCTTGTCCAAAGTAGAAGCAGCGTTAAACTAACGCCTTTAGCCTAGCAAAGCTCGATAGCATGGGGATCACAACGTATTTTATGCTAAAATCCCTCATCAGCTTTATGAATGTGTAACAGATCTCATTTGTTTGACTGAAGGTAGTGAAATCCTACCGAAATAAACTAATGAGGATACGAGATATGAAAAAATTAAATGCCGAACAGCGCAAAGCCCGAGATAACGAACGTTTTGCACAACGAGTAGATGAACGCAGAACCAAGGGCGAAGATGTTGTCGCTTACGCACTTTCCAATGCAAAAGCCTATAAGTTTCTGACTAAACCAGAGAGACACGAGCTCAAGCAAAGACAAGCTGCCCTGCTCAATGAAGTTAAATTGACAGAGGAAGAAAAGCTTAAGCTTAGACATGAGCAAGAGTTGCAACAAATTGAAGCGACATTTGAAGCCGATAAAGACGCTTCAGCCTCAAGCAATTAAGACACTGTGAGTTTGAATCAATAAAAATGGGACTGCTTAGCTGCTGTCTCGGCATAATAAAAGGGAATAACTTCCCTTTTATTATTTGAGCTTGTAAATGCTAATTCAATCTCTAAATATAAGTGCAGCCTCTAAATATTAGTACCACTTGTAAATATTAGTGCAGCTTCATTCTTGGACGCACCACGCGCATCACCTTTTCAGCGCACCACAAAGCCACCGTTTTAAAAGTGCCGTGAATCGCTTGCTGATGCATACGGTAAAGCGAGATATACACTAAACGCGCGATCTTCCCCTCAACAAACATGCTGCTTTTTGTCAGGTTACCCATCAAACTACCCACAGTGCTGTAACGCGATAGGTTCACTAACGAACCATGATCGACATACATATAATCGTTCAGCGGCTCACCTTTTAGCTCGTTAAAGATGTTCTTCTCAACACACTGTGCCATCTGATGCGCTGACTGCGCCCGCGGCGGCACAAAGCTGCCATCGGCTTGCATGCAGGCACAACAGTCACCTATCACGTAAATATCATTACTTACGGTGCTGAGCAGGTTAGGTTTAACCATAATTTGATTAGCGCGGTTAAGCTCAAATAAACCGATATCCTTAATAAAGTCAGGCGCCTTAACCCCTGCAGCCCAAAGCATAATATTGGCTTCTATCAACTGGCCTTCAGAGGTAACAAAACCTGCTGCTGTCGCCTCGCTAATACGGGTGTTTTCCATCACATTGACGCCAAGCTTGCTCAGCTCAACTCTTGCAGACGTCGCAATGCGCTCTGGTAGCGCTGGAAGAATTCGCTCACCCGCTTCAATCAAATGAATATTAAGCTTATCGGCGGTCATCTTACTTAAGCCATAAACTTTAAGCATGTCGGTCACATGGTAGAGCTCTGCCGACAATTCAACACCCGTTGCGCCACCGCCAACAATGGCGATATTAAGCTCATTGATACTTTCTGATTGATGCACCCGAGTAAAACTATCTAAAAGCGCATTATGGAAACGATTGGCTTGCTGGTGCGAGTCGAGGAAGAAACAGTTTTCTTTGACACCAGGAGTATTAAAGTCATTACTGACGCTACCAATAGCAATCACTAACTTATCATATTGAATTTGGCGCTCAGGCAGCATTACTTTACCCGCTTCATCTACGATAGGAGCGACTGAAATCGACTGACTCGCTTCATCTAAACCACAGAAAGTACCAAGCTGAAATTGGTAACCGTGCTTAGCGGCATGAGCAGAGTACACAACCCCATCAAGTGCAGAGTCAAGAGAACCTGTAGCCACCTCATGCAGTAATGGTTTCCAAATGTGAGTCCGGTTTCTATCGACTAAGATGATTTGAGCTAAGTTTTTCTTACCTAACTTATGACCCAGCTGAGTCGCTAACTCCAAACCACCTGCGCCACCACCAACAATCACAATCTTTGGGTTTGCCGATCTCATTACTTCGTTCCTCTATCTAGGCCAACTGCTGAAGACCCAATTAGGCTTCAACATGGTAAAATACTAATTTAACGACCACTTACTTAATACTCGCTATGTTGACGCAAAACGAGACCTAAGTCACGCCAATAAAAACTAAAAAATTGACATAAATCAGTTGATTTAACCAGTAAAAACAAACATCGCAACAAGATCTACAACAAAGAGCCACAGCATCACCGCATTAAATATAAAATATATAAACAACCTGTTCTGTAACATCAAAACCTAATTGCTAACCAAGGTGACAAGAACAACAAACACTCTCTAAAACAGCCTGAATAATTGCAAGCTAGATCTAAATTCACTCAATATTTGCTAGCGCTAAAGCAAACAAAAGACTAATTTAGCCGCCCTTTTGAATCACTAAACGAAAATATGAACATAAAAACATTTGTGGCAAGCATCATAGTCGCTGCCAGCATGCTAGGTAGCAGTTCTGTCGCTATGGCGGATGAGCAGATCACTCTAGGTCGTACCATCTTATTGGGCGGCGGCGATCACGGCGCAAAAATCCCACTACTCGTTTGCCGTAAAACAGATGCTATCCGCGTTAAAGCTGAGCGTAATCTTCACCTAGAAAAAATTAAAGTGACCTTTAACAATGGTCAAACTAAGACTATTCACTTCTATCGTGATCTAAAGAAAAACAAATACACAGACTGGCGTAAATTCGCTTACCCTCGCTGTGTGAAGAAGCTTGAAGTCTTCGGTAACTCTGACGGTTCAAAGGCTGGTGTAAAAGTATTAGGCCGCAAGTAAACAGATAAAAAGTAGACGACTGTACTATTGACGGCTATTTTCACGATTGCTACTTTAGCGATCGGTATGAAGTGACTATTATTGATTCAATCTTTTATCTATTAAAATTTTTGAATTGTTATAGTCACTTTAAAAGGATTAGTGTTTTGACTTAATGGACTAGAAAAATGAAAAAGATTCTTCTTTGCACATTGGTGCTCAGCCTTAGCGCCTGCAAAAGCAACGACATTAAAAATATTGCGGATTCGGTTTCAGACATTGCCAGTATAGGTTCCTCCACTAGCGGTTCAGCGACCAGCTCTCCTAATCCTGGTTACAGCCACAGCCAACCGCAATACGCCAATAAATCAGAAAATATATACGCGCCACTGACTGGAAAAACCAGCCGAGATTACGGTGTAATTCGCTCAATTGAATCAGAAAAAAACCCTAAAGGCATGACTATGGTGCGCTTTCTTGCCTTTCATCAAGATAGCGGTGCAGCTCTGGAAGCCGACCAATACTTGTATACTATTGATGGAAATGGCTGGATGGCCGATAACAGCATTGCCGCCTATAACACCCGCACAAAAATGCTTAATAGCGGTCAATATTATCTAAAAGCTAAGGCTAAAGACGGTAAGTTTTACACCACAGGTATGCTAAATCTGGCTCCAGGTGTGACTAACATAGTGACGATTGACCTTGAATAATCCTGCCTCAGCCTTTTTATTTGCTAGTTTATAAAATAGCGAAAACAACAATGACCACTCAATGAGTGGTCATTTTGTTATTAGGCCCAAGTGATAGCTATCAGTACTAATTAGCTTGCTGTTGGCACTCTAGCAATAGCTGTTGAAAATGTGCACCTAAGTCTTGGCTAGCAAACTCTTCGCTAGCTGTTGCCATCTGTTGCAAGTGCTGTAACCCTTGCTCAACACCTTGATCGGCAATAATCTGCTTAGCATAAGCCGCCGCATCGGCCCCTTTTTGCAAAAGACTCGACATATTCTCCAAACTAAAATCTTGTTCCATCAAGGCTTCTAGCTCGCTAAGCAGCTCTGTAACCTTTGCCGACTCGACCAGTGCTCCCTCTACATTAACAAGCTCGCCAACTGGATCCATCTCTAGTTTGCTAGCGACACAAGCCGCCACACTACCGGCCTCAGCACCACTGGCAACGGCTTCGATACCTTGACTGCGGATCTGCTCAATGACCTGCTGTAACTGTTCATTTTTGGCTAACCAAGCTTGCTCTAACTGCTGCTTTTCATCACCGCCAAAATAACCACAACCGCTTAAGCCAAACGCCAAAACAGCCGGAACCATTACCGTCTTTAACTGCATTTATATACTCCAAAAATCAAAGGCTAATTAGCCACTGCCGCTAGTATACCTAGATAATGAAATAGCGACTTTTAAACATAATTAATCTTGCTTTCAGCACCGACTATAGCGGATTGAAATTAATCGTTTATCACTCTTTATACTTAATATATTGTTTCGGCGATTGACCTAAGGTTTTCTTAAAAAAAGTAATAAAGGCACTTACCGATTCATAGCCTAACTCTTCTGCAATACGTTGCACTGAATCCCCTGAGGCCAATTTTTGCAAGGCTAAAACAATATGTAATTGCCCGCGCCAGCGACCAAAGGTCATGCCTATTTCACTCTTAACTAATCTCGCTAGCGTACGCTCACTCATTGCAAACTCACACGCCCATTGCGCTACCGTACGTCTATCTTGGGGGGCTTCGATTAATGCGTTAGCAATAGATTTTAGCCTAGGCTCTGCTGGGATAGGAAAGTCATAATGCTGTGTTGGCATAATACGCAGTTGGTCGATAAGCACACCGACCAGATTATCTGTGGCACTACCTTGCTGATAAGCCTGTTCCTGCGCCGTTAAGTGCACGATTAGCTCTCTTATCAAAGGCGTCATTGACAAGGTGCAGCTCTGAACGGGCATGCCTTCAACATCAGGGTCAACAAATAGCATGCATACATTGGCATTTTTAGAGATCTGATTACTGTGAGGTACCTGGCTTGGGATCCACACCGCACAATTTGGCGGGACCATCCAGATAGCATCATCAATTTTACATTTCACAAAACCATTCAATGCCAATACCAATTGGCACTTTCTATGCTGATGAAACGGCGTCTCTGCATCTTCCTTATCACCAACGAGTCCCAATGCTACCACTCGCTGAGGGTAATGATCGGAATCAAATTCCGGTAATGATGGCGAGTTGAACTTCATAGGATGACCGTTTTTAGCAATATAGAGTCACTATAGCCCAATACTGCAATCAATTAGAAGCGTAAGCTAGCGAACTTTCATGACTTTAAAGGAGCCTATTGTGACGTTATCGCATCCTTCTCGTTTTGCCAGCAGTGCATTCTTGCTACTTGGCGTACTCTTAATCGCTATCAGCTTACGCAGCCCAATCACTGGCGTAGGACCGCTACTCGATGCCATTAGAGCCGAATTACACCTGTCTGCAACACAGGCCGGAATGCTAACAACATTACCATTATTAGCCTTTGCTTTTTTCTCACCTGTAGCCTCTAAAATCGGTGCAAAACGCGGCCTAGAACAGGGGCTAATGCTGTCGTTACTATTTATCCTTACTGGTCTAGTGGTACGTTCACTCGGTTCTACCAGCGCGCTATTTATCGGCACTGTGGTCATTGGTGCGGGAATCGCCTTCGCAAACGTACTACTGCCAAGCTTAATGAAACGTGACTTCCCGACTCGAATAACCACCATGACCTCCATGTATGTATTGATGATGGGGGCAGGATCAGCCATGAGTGCCAGTCTAGCCATTCCATTGACTGAGATGGCTAATCAATTGTCGATAACTGTGATCCCAAGTTGGGCATTTGCCTTAGGGGCTCTCGTGATATTCCCATTAATTGCGATTATAGTTTGGTTACCACAAATGCGTAATCACACCGCGCCAAGTCAAGATACCCAAGCATTCGATAGTCACAGTTATCTGTGGCGTAATGCTAGCGCCTGGCAGATCACGCTGTTTTTGGCGCTCAATTCCTTCTTGATGTATATCTTTATCAGCTGGTTGCCGACAATATTGGTAGACAGTGGCTTTAGCCATCATGAAGCAGGTGTGATCCACGGTGTGCTACAGCTATTTACAGCGGTACCCGCCTTAGTTTTAATTCCGTTTATGAATAAGTTTAACGATAAACGCCTGCTCAGCTTGAGCCTAACTTTGATGGCATTGATAGGCATTATAGGGCTAATCGTTAAACCTGAGTTTGCCATGATTTGGGGAATGCTATTTGGCTTTGGGGCTGGTGGTGGATTTATTGTGGCGCTAGCCTTAATAAGCCTTCGAACCACTAGTGCACAGCAAGCGGCCACATTATCGGGCATGGCACAATTCTTAGGTTACTTACTCGCTGCTACGGGCCCAATGATAATTGGCGAGTTACATGAGCTGACTGCTAACTGGCAGATACCGCTTATGCTCTGCGCTTTCTGCGCTGTGCTATGGAGTGTGTTCTCGGTTTTTGCGGCAAAGGATGAGCTCATCACCCCCTCAGAACATGATACCCCTGCCCCATTGGTCGAAAACCTCTCATAACATAAAGCTAGTCCGGGAGTCTTCGCTCCTAGAACTTGGCTGTTACGCCTTAAACTAATTGGTATTATTTACGCCTAAATCACCTGCGCTGGCGCTTTAGGCTTTATCAGCCGCACTAACAAATGATGTACGACCCAAATCATTAGCGAGGTAACCACTACTGCTACCACAATAGAACTAAAGCGATAACAGATAGAGAAGAAAGCATCTTGCTGCTCAGGCACAAAAGCGGTAGTCAGCGGTACAGTCAATGCAGACATCGCCGAGAAACCGATACCCGCTTTAATGCCGCCGATAGCCAGCCAGCGACAAAAAATAGCCGCAGCAATTGCGTAGCCGAGTACAAACAGCAACAGGTTATTAGCCAGACTGTATAGGGTTAGCTGCAGGAGCATCCCGGCTAAGCAACCAAGAAATGTACCTATAATACGAATTTTAGCCACCGCCATCGAGCCTATCAAGGTCATGGGAGCCAACACAATCAAAATTGAGGCTTGAGCCGATAAGGAGTCATTAAGAGTGGCTACCTGAAACAAGATAAATGCTGCCATTGCAATAATCCAACCCAGCGCCGCTTGCCTCACCATGCCCAGATGATCTTTCCGCTGATTATCAATATGACTACTCGCCTGATTGGTGTTGCCTAAGCTAGATAGCGGCAGCTTAATACTAGGCTCAGGGAACAAGTAAAAGGCCAGCGCAACAACCGGGGCAGTCAGCAGAGACGAAGCGATTAACCCCATCACAAAGTCTTCTAAATCGAAGCCTTGGTAGCTGGCATAGTTAAGTAGAATAGAGCCTATCAAGAGCCCAATGTAACCAAAGAGATAACTGCTCTTATGTGTCATCGCGATACACTTAAACATCAGCATAATTGCCACCGCAATCGCCATTAACAGTGGCGTTGACTGAAAGAAACCGACAATAAAACTGACCTGTATGCTGACCCAAGTGACGCCCACAATAAGCTGCACTATGATGCCACTATTCCACTTATCAATTTGGGTGAGCACAAACATGGGTAACAGCGCCGCAAACATACCGTTTGACCAGCCAAATACTAAGGAGGTGGCCAGCCCAAATACACAACCAAACCAGATCCGTTGGGTTTTTCTCAAAGTCTCGAATTGCAAAATGTAGCCTCTGGTCGTCAGCAAAGTTAATAACGAATGTTAATAACTAATGTTAATAAATGAAGTGAAGCCAACTCACGATCTTAATTTGAGTCTTGGCTAACAAGCTCCAAAAGGCATTATCATCTGGATAGATCACCACACTCGCACGAGAGCCAACAAATAGCGGATTAGGTAATGCACTTGGGCTGCTCAGGTTAATCCGCACTCGCTGGGCATCCCGCACCCAACGATTATTAGTCTCAACCTGAGTCAATTGGCCGTTAGGGCTTTGCTGAGCCGCCGCCACCCCAAAGTCACGGCTCTGCACATTTAAAGCAAATACCCGCCCCGGAAAGGCATCAAATGCAACCAGCCCACGTGAGTGACTGTTTATTCGAGCGACTGCTTTTTCACGAAAGTCTGCGGCAACCCAGAGTGAGTCTGTAGGAATAAAAGTCAGTAACGGCATATTGGCATTGGCAATGCTCCCTACCTCCAATTGCAAGTTGGTAACCACGCCATCACTCGGTGCAACCACTTGAGTATGGGAAAGATCTAGCTTCGCCTGTTTAAGTGCATTTAGAGCTGAACGGACACCACTACTCTGCCCAGGTTGACTACCAAGCTGCACGGTTAATGCCCGCAGCTCCTGCTGAGCAGCGCGTAGATTAGCTCCAGATGCATTATTATTTGCTAGAGCGTTATCTAACATAGACACCGAGACTAGCTTTTGCTTCGCCAGCTGACTGATCCGTCGATACTCACTTCTGGCATTATCAAAAGCGGCTTGATTAGTGGCGACTTTTGCCTCAGCCACCTCCACTTTGGCGTACATAGCCTCCTCCTGTTCATGGGCCTGCTCTAGCGCCAACAGGGCTTTCTCCAACGCAAGCTGATACTTACGCGCATCGATACGAAATAGCTTATCTCCCTTGGTTAACTTCTGATTATTGTACACCTGAACCTCAGTGACGCTTCCTGTGACTTCCGGGGCAATTTGGATCACGTAACCTTGCACTCGGCTCTCTGTAGTGAGTGGTGCATAGCGGTCGGCAATAACGATATAGCCAATCAAAATGATGAAGATAACAAGCAAGCTTTGCATCCAACGACGAAAAGCATGTTCTGCGGTTTGCATGAATGAGTCCAAGGTCTATCTGAGGGGCGACTATTATAGATATTGCTAATTAGATTAAATAGAATGACAAATAGCACACTTGAGACCTATAGGTAGGACAATGAATATTAGCTTAGATGATCTACATCTGTTTGTATTAACCGTGCAACATGGTGGAATTAGCGCTGCGGCAAAGCAACATTCGCTCCAACGCTCGAAAGTGAGTCGGCGCCTGCAGGAGTTAGAAAAAACCTTAGGTTGCCAGCTACTTATTCGCACGACTCGTCAAATTGAGTTAACCGAGAATGGCCGGTTGCTTTATCAGCAGGTCAGTCAGCCGCTAACCGAGGTCACCCAAGCCGCCAAACTCCTTAGCAATCAGCAGAAATCATTGCAAGGTGTGTTACGCGTCGCGGTCCCAGCAGCGCTTATCACCTCCAATATGTTTAGCCTATTAATCGATAAATACCTAGGCCAGTTTCCCGATGTCTTGTTAGAGGTACTACACTGTCAGGAGAGCGTCGATCTCAAACGAGAGAATATCGATATCCAAATCTTACCCGACGGAGTGAAAGTGCAAAATGAAGATTATGTACAACAAACCCTGCTGCGTTTTCCCAGTAGTTTAGTCGCATCAAAGGAATACCTTCAAAGCCACCAGCCCATTACAGAGTTAAGTGAGTTAGTCGCTCACCCATTAATGGTCAGTCGCTATAACCAAGCCTCTTTACCCGATACCCTAACCCTTAGGCTCTGCTCTGATGATCTGCGCTTAATTCAGCATATGGCGACAACGGGCAAAGGCATTGCGCTGCTGCCAAGTATTTTACTTAAAGACGCCCTTAAATCCGGTGAGTTAACCGCAATATTGGTCAACGAAAAACTACCTGAAATCAAACTGACGCTTATCTACCCTTCAAAGCAGTTTTTACCGGAAAAGACCCGAGCGCTAATCACACTGCTTAGAGATACTTTTAAACTCACTTAAAAAGCAAGAAACTTAAACCACAAGCGCTTTGCGGCTAAACGCTGTTAGACCAAGTACTGTTCAACTGAGCGCTATTTAATTAAGAACTTTAGACATAGGCACGCAAGCGAGCTCGAAACCCAGAGGGTGTATCCAAGTACTTGGTGCACTGGCCACATAACCTAAACTTTGGTAGAAACCTTGAGCATTCAAAGAGGAAGAGAGTGATAGCTTGTTAAGCCCAGAAGCAAGGGCTTGTCGCTCAAGCTCAATAGTCAGAGCTTTACCGACGCCTTTACCTACACTTTGCGGTGCAACAAACAGAGACTCAAGACTCGCGGTCTCCACATCGATAAAACCAAAGCCGAGTAGTTTGCCATCTTGTTCAAATACCAGCGCCTTAAGCTTTAGCAGTATCTGGTCGAACTCTTGTGGCATAGGCGAGTTAGCCCACTTGCTGGTGATTTCAGCGGAGTAATCAGGTACACATGAGGTTAAGATTGCCTCGGTCCGCAACTGCCACACTTTGCCTGTATCTGATTTTTTAGCGAAACGTATCATAAATGATCCTTTCTTAATTTAACGGCCCACTTTAGATAATAAAAAAGCCAGTAGCGATAAGCTACTGGCTTTTATCAATATCAATGTTCATTAGAACACGATATGACTCACTAATTATTTAATATTAAAGCTTATAGTTTGCACCTAGGAAGAATGCACGACCCGTGGTGTCATAGTACCCTGCGCCATCGTAAACATATGGGTTACGTGGTGGCTCAATATCAAAGGCATTCAAGACACCGAAGCGTAAAGATAGATCATCATTAAAGGCATAAGAACCAGTGAAGTCCCAAACTGTATGCGATGGAATATCGTTATAGTTGTTGTTCTCTGGCTTCCAGTCGTTGCTAGCAACGGCTGAATGACGGTAGTTCGATCTTGCTTCTAAACTTAGTGCGTCATACTTCCAGCCTAAGCTAAACATCGCCTTCCAACGTGGATCTGTGTACTCACCCACATCAACTTGTAAGTCTTCAGCAAAGCCTGTTGGGTTGGTTTGCCATTGCTCTAAGTAAGTAGCAATAACATGAACGCGGAAGTCACCAAAGCTATCAGTTGGAATATCGTACTGACCTTCGATATCTAGACCTTTCACATCAAACGATGCTGAGTTTACAGGGCTCTGTACGAAATCGACGATATCTCCTGATACTGGATCACGAGTAAATCGATCACAATAGACATTATCTAATGACTCAGAGTCATAGCAATAACGTACGGCTGTATCGACACCTATGTATTGAATCGCATCAGAGATCTCAAATGCCCAGTAATCAACTGTGATAGAGAATCCATCTAGGTAGCTAGGGGTATAAACTGCACCAACAGTGTAATCGTTTGAAGTCTCAGCTTTTAGGTCTGGATTACCTGCATTGCTTCCAGGATGGTTACTCAAGTACCAAGAATCTGATGGGTTCCAACCTTCTGGCAAGCCTGATGCTTGACAGTTTTTCTTACGGTTGTCATTTGGACCTAGTTCAACGTTGATCTTGTCACACACATCGGTGAAGCTTTCGAATGTCTGGCCTGCAGGACTAAATAGCTCACCAATATTTGGCGCTCGAACTGACTTTGAACGCGTTGCACGTAGACGAAGATCTTCGATTGGCGCCCAGTTTAGGCCGACCTTCCAAGCATCATCTTGACCCGCTGTGCTGTAATCCATCCAGCGATAAGCTAAGTCTAGAGCTAAATCGTGGGCAAGGAACATATCAGAAAGTAATGGAACATTAAATTCAGCTGCAAATTCAGTAACATCATACTCACCCTTCATAGGGTTAGCGCTGTTACCAAAAATAGTACCATCGATTAGCGCTTGATCTGGATTTGTTTCAGACTCTTCTTTACGGTAGTCGGCACTGAATGCCGCACTGACATAACCTGCAGGCAGATCAAACAGTGCACCACTAACCACTAAACCAGCACTTGTTTGTGTTGTCTTAGCCGTTTGGCCAGCACTAGTGCCAACCCAGTCGATTGACTCTTGACTTGCTTGGTTTACACCAAGTAAGTTCATTGGTACACATCCTGCTGCACGTGCATCTGTATCACGACAAACGATTTCACCGTCAACTAAGATGGCATCTTTTGCTTGCTCATAACGCTCATCCCAGATCTGGCCTTTCCATAATGTGGTTTCTTTTAACTGACCACGTTGAGCATGGAAAGAGTAATCCCAGTCATCGCTAATTGAACCTTCAAGCCCGACTAAGAAACGCATTGTCTCACGGTCTTGGTTATAAGTACGGTTACCAAACTCACCATCGATACGATAAAGATTGAAGTATTCCATATCTGTATCAGCCATTAGGTCCTGCGTTTCTTGTGGAAGAAAAGCATTATCAGCCATAATCGGATTCCAAGTATGGAATACCGGCGTGCTCTCACCGTTAGATGTGTAATCTACATAAGTAATTTCAGTGAAAACCTTATGGTTATCATTAATCTCGAAATCAGTATTTAAGGTAAATACCATACGCTCTAACGGCGTACGCACTAAACCGTAATCAACTGGATCATAACCTTCACAGCTTGGGCCACAATAGTTGCCGTTAGTACCTGGACCTGGGATTAGGCCTTCACCATAATCAAACTCTCTCATGGCACCATCTGAGCCGAAGGTATATTGGCCGCCGTCACCAGCAAAGAAAGTACCCGCCTCGTTGATCCAAGACAGTGGCTTTCGACCCTCATAAGGAATACGTGCAGGCGCACCTTCTGAAGTATCAGGGTTATAAATACTTGTGACAGGATTATCTAAGAAGTCTCTATCGGTATTGCGCAACTCTTGCTGCTCTGCATAGGTAAAGTTAAATACAGTCGACAATTTATCATCTAAGAAGTTACCACCCGCCGTTAACGAGAACTGACTCTCTTCACCACCGCTTTGCTCAGGCTGAATATAAGACGCGTCAAGTTCAACACCCTGAACATCGGTTCGAGTGATAATGTTAATAACACCTGCAATCGCATCAGAACCATATACCGCTGATGCACCACCAGTAATCACTTCAATTCGAGAAACCATTGCCGTTGGAATAGTGTTCAAGTCAACAGCAGAGTCACCATTAGAGCCCGCAACAAAACGGCGACCGTTGACCAAAACTAGCGTACGGTCGGTACCTAAGCCACGTAGGTTTGTTTGGTTTAGACCGTTAGCAAAAATAGTGTTGTTAGAAGTCTCTGGAGAGATACCAACTGTTGATGATGGAAGTTTATTCAAGATATCAGCCACGTTAGTGATACCCATATCCATCATATCTGCACCTGTGATTACAGTTACAGGAGTTGGAGATAGTTCACCGATTCGCTTAATTTTCGAGCCTGTCACCTCGATTCTTTCAATACCATCGCCCTCTTGCTCTTCAGCATAGGCTCCGGCACTTGTCATTAATGCTGCACTTGTCGTTGCTAAAAGCGCGACCTTTACTGCTTTAGATAAACGGCTTATTGACGTCATATTTAACATTCCCTTTGTTAATTGCGAACTCAATTGATTCAAATTTGTTGAGTTTTCTAATTTTTAAGCCAAGGTTGCTACCCTTAGCTAAGCAACAAAATTACAGGTTTGTTACCCTGCGTCAATACTTTGTCGTATTTTTGTTAACTAAAGCCGTGTAAAGTTAAATTTGCTAACAAATGTGTAAGCACTATCGCCTAACAAATACTCTATCCATGAAATAAATTAATTGTTAAATATTGATAAAAAATCAGACACTATAAGGTTTCTGTAGATAAAAAAGGCTGCACAAAAAGTGCAGCCTTTTTAAATGGCAAGTAACTAGTTACTTCTACAACTAATCTAGTAAGACTTATGCCATTAGTAAGAAACCAACAAAGGTTAAACCAGCTGCAATCAGTGCATAAGGCAGCTGAGTCACTGCGTGACTGACTAAGTTACAGCCCGAGCCTTGCGCCGCGAGCACTGTGGAGTCTGAATAGAAACACGCTTGACTGCCAAATGATGATGCCGACAGTAACGCGCCAATCACTAATGGAATATTTGCATCAACCGATTGAGCCAATGGCATCACGATTGGGATAGACACGGCGAAAATCCCCCAGCTAGAGCCGGTCGCAAATGCCAAAATCGACATACTTAAGAACACCACTGCGGGTAGCAATTGCGGTGTCATAAACGGGCTTAAGCTCTCTATCACATACTGTGGCAACATTAGTTTGTCGCACACGTCTTTAAAAATAAACGCCGCGATTACCGTACCTATTGCTGGCAGCATATTCTTAAAGCCATCAATCATCTGCTCCATCATCTCTGATAATGGCATCAGCTTTTGCAGCCCATAATAAGGCAAGGTGACCGCTAATGTGGCAATCAAACCTTTTAATACATCGATGTCAAAATAAACGGTAAAGCCAACTAACAATAAAATTGGTACAAAGAAATTATGCAGCTTACCGCTATCATCGGCGTGCTTAAACTCATCCTCAATGGCTTTTAGTGCATATTCATCAGAGGTTTGTACTTCATCTAAATCCATCTGCTTAATCGCAGGTTCGCCTTGAGCGGCAGCCAATTGCGCTTTTTTCATCGGCCCAAACGCTGGTACTATGCCTAAGATAACCAACAATACCATCGCCACAGCAAGCCATGCGTACAACATATAAGGAATCGCTTGCATATAAACTGCGACACCTTGACCTTCAGCAGCAATACCGTTATCGACTAGCAAACCACCAAAAAATACCGCCCATGTTGATAATGGCACAAGCACGCAAACAGGTGCAGCAGTTGAGTCGACCACATAAGCTAACATCTCACGCGAGACTTTAAACTTATCGGTTACGCGCTTCATGGTTGAACCAACCGTTAGCGCATTGAGGTAATCATCAATAAAGATAATCACACCTAAAATAAAGGTCATAAACAGTGATGACTTTTGTCCATTCGCAAACTTTAGCGCATAACGACCGAACGCCATCGATCCACCTGTACGCACAAGTAGAGCAATCAAGGCACCGAAGCCGCCACAGACTAAAATTAACCAACCGATCGTTTCATCGGCCATAACGGACAAAGACGTATCAGCAAAATTAGTCAATAGATTCTCTGGCTCATACATAGCCAAACCAACTAATGCACCGATAATCAAAGAGAGAATTGGGCGGCGTAGCACAATCGCTAACACCAAAACCACCACTGGTGGGATAAGACTTAAGGCTGTCGGTTCAGACATGCGCTAAGGTCCTTATAATGAAGTGCCAAAATGGCAATTAATCACCAAACTCAAACAATTATTTGTCGAGTCTAATTGCTGCTCTACTGTTGAGATACCTGCCGATATCTTGAATTTTACGGGCAATTTTTGAGGGCCCTAGTAAAAACATCGGCAGCAAAATAATCCCCATTGGCCCCTGAGTCAATCATAAATATCCTCTTTTACTGAATTTTTATAACACCACAAAATGAAAAAGTCGCAAACAGCTGAATTCAGTGGATTTAATAAAATGAAATTCAATAACAAATAAGATTTATTTTAAGCGAAGAAGAGTAAAAAACAGACCAACAATGGCGGTAATTTATTCAGAGTGCGTAAACTATGTTATTAATTCTCTTCCGATTTAGAAATAAACACCCGATTGAGATCATTATTCCATAATTGAATAATCTTGCGGGTTTTCGCTTTATTCCAAAAGCACTTGCCGAACAAGATAATCGCTGCGCCTTCAAAGTCTCGACGCTCATTCAAACCGAATCGTTGCTTTAATGGCTCGGCTATCTTATCGATAGGAATACCAACCTCTTTAGTATCGGCAGGATTGAGCCATAGCTGTTCTTTGTCGATATGAGATACCGTGCCCCAATACATCCGCGGTGAACCGTTTTCGGTGGGTTCAGCATCGGCAAAGTTGACGAACAAATTCTTGGCTCGCCAGCGATACTTATCATCTGTGTATACCCAAAGATCAGACTCTGCCAACTCACTACCGCGCATCAGGCTATTTAGTAACTTCTCTAAGCCCTCTTTCGCGATACGTTTGCTTGGCGTAGCTTGTTGCGCATCGCTTCGAGCGTTCGCTTCATGCCCAGATAGGGCAGCAGACTCCGAAGTTAATTGAGATGTTGATTGAGAAACTGATTGAGAAGCTGAGGCCGATTTAGCTTTCTGGCTAATATCTTCGTTAGCGGACTCATGCTTGCCGAGTTCATTCTTAGCTAGTTCACTCTTGATTAGCCTAGCCTTACTTTGACTTGGCTGGCGACTAAAGTCGATGATCATTGCATCACTATCGACCAGTAACTGATTGACCTCAATAGCATGCAGCTCTTCACGCTCTTTTGCCGCCGATGGCTTGAATTCGCGGCAATCGGCATTATGGTAACGAGAGCCAAAACAAGCCGCCTTACCGTCTTTAGAGGCTTTACGATAATAGGCCTTGCCAGCACAAGCTGGGCACACCAATGCTTGACGATACTTCTCGATATCGAGATCACTGAGTTTTTGAAACTTAAAAACAGAATAAGTGACAGGGTTCGAATCATCGAATAAACATATGGCGTCAAGCATGCTAACTCTCTCAATTACATTATTTTTTCATCATAGTGAATATCGTTACTGGCGACAAGCTACCCCGAACTAACCAAAGTGCCATCTATGTTATTGCGTATTCACCCCGATTATCATTCTCACAGTCATTTTCATGGCCATTTCCATGTTAATCGAAATAATGGTTGACTATTTTATGAATCGGACTATTATCTCTGCAAATTCGTTATTTCGATAAAACCAGAAATAACAAACAAAGCTTATTAAGGTAAATATTATGACTCCTGAAATCATGGCAATGGCCAAAGATACTGCCGGCATGTTTCTATTTCTCGCGGCTGAATTAACTCTGCTGTTTCTAGCGATTAGTTATATTGTCGGCATACTACAAGAATACATTCCGCCTGAAAAAATCCAGTCGATTCTGAGTTCGAAGAAAGGCAAAGGCTATATTATTGCGGCCCTACTCGGCGCTATAACACCATTCTGCTCATGCTCAACGATTCCTTTCTTGAAAGGCTTATTAAGAGCTAAAGCAGGCTTCGGCCCTATGATGGTATTCCTGTTCTCTAGCCCGCTATTGAACCCAATTATCATAGGCCTGTTTATCGTGACCTTCGGTTTTAAAGTGGCACTGTTTTACTTCGCCGTTGCTATGGTTGTTTCAGTCACTGCGGGTTATGTGCTGGAGAAACTAGGATTTGAGCGTTACGTTAAGCCTGAAGCTTATGAAGCAGCTGATAGCGCTAGTTGTGGTACTAGCTGTGGCGATAGTGCAAAAGTAGAAGCGAAAGCTGAAACGAGTTGCTGCACTGCGCCAAATAAAGAAGTGGCTCCAATTGCGAACACAAGCTGCTGCTCAGCTCCTGCCGAACCAGTTAGCTGCTGTGGTACAGCAACAAGCACTTGTGGCTCAACAGCAGTCGTAAAGGAAGACAGCCGTTGGATGCGTGTATGGCGAGCAACCTGGAAAGACTTTAAACAAGTTCTGCCTTACTTAATGCTGGGTATTTTGCTTGGATCATTTATCTATGGCTTTATACCAACAGATCTAATCGCTAAATATGCGGGTGAAGGCACCTGGTATGCGATCCCGATTGCAGCTGTAATTGGTATCCCACTGTACATTCGTGCAGAAGCGGTTATCCCATTAAGCTCAGCGTTAGTGGCTAAAGGTATGGCGTTAGGTTCAGTTATGGCACTGATTATTGGTAGTGCGGGCGCAAGTTTAACGGAAGTGATCTTGCTGAAATCTATCTTTAAGAATCAGATGATTGCCGCATTCTTAGCTGTCATCTTAGGTATGGCGATTACTGCAGGTTATCTATACACAGTTCTTTTTGCCTAAGTCTATAGTATCTCCTAACAACTAGCTTGCGAACATGCTTAATGCTCGCAAGCTCCCTTAACACTTATTTGAATTTACTATTAACACAGTCAATCACACACTGCTGTAACCACTCATCCAACGGATTACGACGCGACTTATTAGCATAGATTAATGCAAAGTCTGACGATGGCTGTTCTAGCTCAGGGTCAATATCAATGATTCTAAAGCGATCAGATAATGTTTTGGCTAATAACTTCGAGCAGGGTAATAACATATCGGTCAGCTCTAAACTGCTTAAGATAATATTCATTTTGCTACTTGATAGCTGCACTCTTGGCTTATAACCCAATTTTTTTAACGCTTCAACGGTAAAGTTTTTTGTTTCGTTCCAGCCCGGGACAATATGTGAGGCTAATGGATATTTCGGGAAGTCTTCAGCACCTATCACCTCCTTTTGGAATGGATGATCTTTACGGCAGAGTACAACGAAGTCATCACTGCCTAACTTCTCTTGGATTAGCTGCTTTGTCAGCTCTAATGGAAAATAGTTAATCGCCAGTTGAATTTCACCGTTAATAATTTTATCCGATGTACTCTCCTCCCAATTAGCCATGTAAATTTCCATATTAGGTGCTTTTTCGGTTAACGCTTTAATTAGCGGAGGCACTAGCCAATGAGCAATAAAGCCATTCACTGCAATTGTGACTTTACCACTATAAAACTGAGGCTCGAACTCCTCCTTAACATTAAGCGCTTCAAATAATTGATCCATGGCTTCAGGTAAACGTGAACCAATAACCAGCGCCTTCGAGGTGGGCTCGAGACCGTGAGCGCTTCTTACAAACAACTCATCACCAAAATAATCTCTTAAACGCCTGAGAGCACGACTCACCGCGGGCTGGCTTAAATGTAATATTTCAGCAGCCTTGCGAGTATTTTTTACTTCGATGAGTACACGAAAAACTTTTAATAGATTGAGATCAAGTTGGCTCATAAGTCTGTAATATCAAGAGAAAAGTGGCATCTACCTTCATTTGATATTAGATGGATAGCAATACAAAAGATACCCGAAGCCTAAACTCATCTAACGAGTTAAACGGTAACGAGCTCCGACTGCTGTCGAGTTGGCATGTTTTTTTGAGGATGACAATTCAATAGAAATTCAATAAAACCAGTAGTAACAGGACTTAGGCTTTTTGACTTAAGGTAAACAATGCTAAAGCAACTTGTTAGCTTTACCATATCCGATACAGGCAAACTCACCAGCCTTCCCTCGGCTAGCTCTTTTCGCACAGCGATCTCAGGCGTAATGGCCACCATATTGCAATTTAGAAGTGACTCTTTAATTGGATAAAATTGATCAAACTTAACTAAGCCACCAAAGTCATGACGATCTTTATCAAACAGATCACCAAACTGTGTCTGTACACTTGAAGGCATGGCGCGAGGAATGGCCAGAGGATATTCTCTTAAATCATCAAGCATTAACACTTTACTCATCATCAGGGGATGATCGGCCCTCACACAAAAAATAATATCGTACTCGGGTAAAGGTAAGGTCGCGAGCTCATCTCGCTTATCAAAATCAGTTGCTTTAGTCTCAGCAACAAACATAGATAATCCACCACCGATTAAGCGTTCATAGAGCTCTGCGGGTGACTCAACAATTAATTCAACGTTAATATGTGGATAGAGTCGAATAAAGTTTCCAATAGCCGCTCCTAGCAATGCATTTGAGGGAATCGGACTTGAACCAATCAAGATGTCACCTGCATCAAGGCCATTGAGTGAACGAATATCTCTGTACAAGAGATCCACATCATCGATAATTTTTTGCCCCTGCCTTACCACCAGCTCCCCAAACTCAGTTAACGAAACTGATTTGGAGTTACGCTCCAATAATTTAACACCTAGGCGCTCTTCCATCTTTTGAATGCTGCGAGACAATGAAGGTTGAGCCAAGTTAAGCTGCACTGCAGCACGATTAAAATGTTTAAGCTTTGCTAGAACTAAAAAGTGCTTTAAATGCCTCAACTCCAATGAAAACTCTCCTTACTTATCCGTTTACTTTCTGACCTGTTATCTTAATCTGTTCAGCTTCTGCTGGATAATGACTCTCTGGTATTCAAGAAATAACAAAAACGTATTGCCAAACTTTGTTAACTCACCAGCGCTTTCCCAGACAAAGATTATCAATTTGTATCCTTCCTTCATTCGACATCGCTTTAAGAATCTATTTTTATTTTTTCCTACACCGCCCATTTTTACGACTCTGATCTTCTACAGCTCTATGATTGGAAAGCTTTTTAAGCGGCATCCTTCTGACTGTTAATGCTAATTCGGTGAATAATAAGTAAGCCTTCCACATATTACCAATGCAAAAAACGCATCAAACATTGATTAATTTCGCATTAGCCAAATGTTGCACACTTGTTTAAAGATTGTATCGAGCAGAGGGTTTCAATCCCTCTCTAATAACAATAACGATAAGCGGGAGATTGACTGTGAAGTTAAATACTATTTCTATCGCAATAAGTAGTACCATCTATGGAGCGTTAGCTATGTCGAGTGCTCAAGCATTCGATGCTGAGCGCATAAAATCTATCAACATCATGGAGCTATACCAGGCTCAACAAGAAGCAAAGGCCAAGAGCAGCGAATTACCTATAAAGCCACTAAGACGCGGTGACATGAGTAATATCCACTTCACCCCCAAACAGGCCAAAGACAAAATTCAAATAGAGAAAGATCTCGTCGGACAACACACCTATATCGTGCGCCTACACGGCAGTTCTGTGGCAACCTATGAAGGTGAAATTCCTGGATTGCAAGCCACGAAATCAACGCTGAACTCTCAGAGTAAGAAACTCTTTCGTGCAGGCCAGCCAACCGAAGGCCGTGGCGCAGCCATCGATGCTTACACCAACCATCTGTTAAATAAACAGCAAGACTTTATCCAAAAATCTGGCGTTGAGGTAAAACAACAATTCACGCTGGCGGCGAATGCCGTCACCGTTGAAATGACGCAAGCAGAAGCTCTACAAGTCGCTAGCATGTCTGAAGTCGCTTATGTTCAGCGATCTAAAATCTATCAATTACATACCGATATAGGCCCTGAGCACGTAGGTGCAAGCGGTGTATGGGATGGCACCAAAACCAGCGATGGTAACGCTTATCTTGGTGAAGGCATGATCGTCGGCATCATAGATACAGGCATCAATACCGATCACCCCTCATTTGCGGCAGTCGATGGTGATGGCCATGCCCATACCAACCCTCTCGGCCAAGGTAACTACTTAGGTGATTGTGCCTTAGAAGAGTTTGCTAACCGCTGTAATGACAAGCTCATTGGGGTCTACACCCACAAAGACATTACCGCCGAATACAGCGATGAATGGGGTAATAAGCTAGCACCTGATTTTGGTGAAGACTTCCAAGGCCATGGTAGCCACGTTGCCAGTACTGTCGCAGGTAACATCCTCTATGATGTTGATGTTGTAGGCTCTCAATTAGGCGGTGGTGAGGGTAAGCCTATTGGGGTTCAGATGCCAAAAATATCCGGCGTTGCTCCTCGCGCTAATATCATCTCTTATCAAGTCTGTATGGTAAGCGGAGGCTGTTCTGGTGACGCTATGCTATTTGCCATTGAGCAAGCTATCAAAGACGGCGTCGATGTCATTAACATGTCGATTGGTGGCTCTGAAAGTTTTCCTTGGGATGACGCTTTTGAAATGGCTTTCTTATCGGCCCGAGAAGCAGGTGTTGCTGTAGCTCTGTCTGCAGGTAACTCTGGTGCCGCTTACGGCACAGACTCTCTATATACAGTCGATCACACCTCCCCTTGGGTGCTTAATGTGGCAGCCACGACCCATGCTCGCTCTATCGTTATCGAAGACAAAGCCCTAGATAGTTTTGTGGGGGGCGATGCCTCACTTATGCCCTCAAGAATAGAGGCTGCAGGGATCTCAAAGGCCTTCAGCGGTGAATTTGTTATTGCTGCGGATTATGGTGATGCTCGCTGTAATAGCCCTTTCCCTGCCGGCACATTTGAACCTACACATATCGTCATCTGTGAACGTGGCGACATTGCCCGAGTTGATAAGGCCGCAAACGCTGCAGCAGGTGGCGCTGGTGCGTTTGTTCTCTATAACACATGGGATGAAGGTGACAGTGTCGTCAATGATACCTATGTGATCCCCGGGATCCATATTTCGGCCAAACAATGGTACGGAAACTGGCAGGTAACGGGCCTTCAGCCTTGGCTGGCGTCGGGTACAGGTCTTGAAGGAACGATCACTGCTTCAAATGCGAACCGTGTCATTACTCCCGAAGATGCAGACTGGTTAGCCAGTTTCTCCTCACGGGGTCCATCGAGTACTGTCGATGAGATCTTCTCTCCGGGTATTGCGGCCCCTGGCGTCGATATTTTTGCCGCCTGGAATGATGAAAACCCATTGAACCCTCAAGCTGATACTCGTAACTACAACAGCATCAGCGGAACTTCGATGGCCAGCCCACATATTGCGGGCATTATGGCCTTAGTTCGTCAAGCAAACCCTAGCTGGTCCGCATCAGAGGTGCAATCGGCACTACAGATGACAGCTGATAGTCAGGCAATAAAGACCCATCACCCTCTTGATCAAAAAGTCGAAGTGGCGGGGCCGTATCGTGCAGGTCACGGTTTAGCTAATATCGAGCGAGCGATCAATGCAGGCCTTATCATGGATGAGTCTGCAGTTAACTTCCGCCGAGCTAATCCACAAAATGGTGGTCAGGTTCGAGAGCTTAATCTTCCACAATTAATCAATAAGGATTGTGGCCTAAGTTGTAGCTGGATCCGTACGGTTAAAGCAACTCAAGATGGTACTTGGACCGTTAACACCAACTACTCCGATAGAGATCCTCTCTACTGGAATTTCACCTTAGACCCTACCGCCAAAGTATCGGTGACACCATCAACCTTCACCCTAAAAGCGGGTGAAACCATAGATTTAACGGTAACCAGTCTGTTTAAAGAGTCTGATATGGCTTGGTACGATGGCACAGTACAGACGGCTGCGGGTTCGATTGAGTTTGTGTCGAGTGATACCAAGATCCCGAGTGCTCATTGGCCTTTCTTGACCACCTATAAAGGCAAAACCCTGCCCAACACGATCAACATCACCGCCCATGATGATGAGTCTAAGCATGTGATTGCCGATGTACCTTTTGGCGCACCGGGATCCAGCTTAACTGGCGTTGCATATACTCCGGTTGAGGCAACGACGACTGAGTTCAGCCTCTCTAGAATGCAGTTTGGGATCTCTATGATGGATGATGAGTTCTATTGGGATACAAGCCAGCCTAATATCAAGACTTTTGATGTAACGGTACCAGAGAACAGCGCCGTATTTAGAGCCGAACTACTGGGTCGAGTGAGTTCAGAGATAGATCATGCCCTCAATCAATACCTTGATTCCAGTATCTACATCTTTAAAGACTTCAATAACGATGGCCGCCTACACCAGTCTGAAGCCATTTGTGCCTCTATGCGTGGACAAACGACTAAGGGCGAATATTGTGCGTTAGAAAACCCTGAGGCAGGTGAATATACCATCATGGTGATGAGCGCTTACCCACTATTCCCTTGGGAAAACGTTGATACGATTGAGATGGCTCATGTGGTCATTCCCAAAGAGCAAACATCCTCTATCAGTCTTAACTTTGAGGACACGAGTGAGCGTAACTCTAACCTGACTATCGACTGGAACATGGAGATGGAACAGGGTAAGCGTTACTACTCTGCAGCCGCTATTTCTGCAGGCGATAATGCTGAAGGCTCTCTTGCCATGGTGCCTCTTAATATTACTCGCGGAGTAAATAGTGTCTCGGTCGAAAGCTCTCAAGACGCCGCTCGTGTTGGCGATATCATCGACATTAGCGTTACCGTACAGCCGAATCTATCGGGCAGTGACAGAGAAGTTGAACTATCAGCTGTGTTATCTGATGGCTTAAAGCTAGTACCGGGTTCCATCACTTCCGTTGAAGGGGTGACCGAAACCGAAAACGGCTTCTCTCTATTGAGAACTCAACTGAATACTGCAGCTAAAGAAACCAACTACAAGGTTACCACTAACCTTGAAGATGCAATGTGTCGAACTCCTCTCGATTTTAATTACCCAGACGGTACACCTATCGATGGTGGCTATGTAGACTTAGCAAGGTTTGGGTTTGACGTGACTTGGGGAAGCTTCTATGACGTCAATGAGTGGGGCTGGGGCAACTGGGTTCACGATACTGAGATCCCATTGATGGCTGGAACATTGGCACCGTTTGATAATGCCGATTACTTCACTACCGACAGTATTATTCTAAGCTCTAAAGGTTGGCTACAGCTGGATGTTTGGAACTATAACCCTTGGGACTATATTCCTATGGATATGTACCTAGAGTTACCTACTAACGATTACGCTACGCCACCGGATTTCATCGTAGCACCATTTTGGGGAGGTAAAGATGCAGCAGGCGATATCTTTATTGATCAGAAGTGGAACCTCGCCATGTATGAACCCAACTGGAACCCAAGTGAAAGTAAGGGTGTTACTCTCGCTTATGCCGATGACTACACCATTATCGAATGGAATAAAGCTGCCACACACGATAAGAGCTGGGATGAAAACTGGAACACGATTATTACACCACGTGAGGATAGCTACGACTTCCAGGTATTCCTAAAAGCGAATACCAGCCATAAACCTGGCGGATATGAGATAGTGATGGCCTATGCCAACATCGACTTTGCTGGCGAAGCGGGTGAAGGTTCTATCGGTGTTCGTGGTTACAATGGTCCTCGTGGTACCTATGGTCCTCTTAAAGGCCATACAGGCCAGAGTTACGCCTATAACGATCTGACCGATAAGGTCTCAAGTGATTTAGTTGTCTGTTATGACATCAGTGGTCCTAGCGACAGCATCGTGGTGGTTAATATGCAGGCTGAAGTCACCCATGATTCATTAGGCATAGACCAAACGGTAACAGTGACTGGCGAAGTCGAAGGGATCTCCGATGCCAATAGTCAGCAGGTTATCGCTGTTGCCTCTAACATCATCATGTCAGCCATTAGTGATAAAGTTGTCCCAGAGAATACAAGCCTAGAGGGCATTGTAGTGAGCTATGCGGATAACGATGGTGGACTGTCGGCCAATACCATTACTGTAACGGGTGAGAATATTACGGCACAGGTCAATGGCCATACGTCAGGCTCAACCTTTGATATCACGCCTAATGCAGACTTCTGGGGAGAAACCATGGTCACTGTTACTGTGTCTGATAATCTCTTCCCTAATGATGCAGCCTCTCAAAGCTTTATGCTGACGGTTACCTCTGACGGCGTAGAGCCAACACCGCCGCCGGTAACTGAGGAGCCCGCTCCTGCGCCAGAGTCTGACTCAGGTGGTAGCCTTGGATGGTTAGGTCTGCTCGCACTAGGCTTAATGAGCCTAAGTCGCCGTAAACTTGGCTCTGCTAAATAAAAGCTTCTGACGTCAACGGTTCCAGTATAAAGGCCTTCACCTGAAGGCCTTTATTTATGGCAGGCCTTTATTTATCAGCCCTCCTCAAAGCTCCCCCCTTTACTAGATTCACAATAGTGGCGGTCAAAATATGTACACACCGACATAAAGTCGCGTATAATTGCGCGTCGTTTATGGCGCGAGTATTCACTTGAGATACAGGGGCAATAATGGCGGTACATACCAAAATCACAGCTTGATAAAGAAAAAATAGGAGTATTGATGGCTAAACATCAAAAGCGAACACAGGTGCTTGAGCACGAAAGTGGCCGCGGAGTAATTAAAGATAATGCCTTAAAGGCTATCGTTACCAGTCGCTTATTTAGTACACGTACTGAGAAACCGAAAAAGGGCAAAGGGTCATATAACCGCAAACAACACAAGGGGCAAAAGCTGAAGGGCTTTGCCCCTTTTGACTATCTGGTACTCGCCTAAATTGTCATCAGGTTCAATATCGCTTCAGCCATCCCTTTCAAACATCAATGCACTCAAGATTATTGATAAGTTTGGCCATTATGTTTAAGCCAGCCACCAATATGATGCCCTCTAGGATCATGATGGGTCCAATGCACTACACCGCCACGATTGTTCCACTCGTATTCGCCGTAAAACTCAACACTATCGCCAACAGATAAGTTATGAATTCTCGGCGCGAGATCTATATTATGAGCAATAAGAATTGTCTGACCGTGGGGCAATTGCAGAATAAACCGTTGATGACGGCTGCCTTGATTATCATCCGCGAGCACTTTACTCACCACACCAACACTTTGCACTTGTAGGTTACTTTGTCCCTGTTCAAAGGCACGCTGTAATCTTAGCGATCCAGTATTAATCTCCTCTGATAACGCTCCCGCAGGGCCAGTTATCTGCGCAGCTTGCAACCCAATTCCGTTTGTAACAAATCGGTCATAGGCAAAGCTTGCAATCGCCAGTACCACCAGCATGATAGCAATTCGGTATAAAATGCCCTTAATCGGGTTCGCGTCTCTATTCTGCTTCACGGGTTCTCTCTTCGACATAGCGTCAAATCCTATAATGAGGGAATAAATCCCCTCTGTTACTCAAACAAGTCTGTTAAGCGTTGCTGCAAGGGTAATGGCCACAGCGCCCTATAGGGCCTTAACTGCTCGAGTAATCCGTACAAAATATCTAGCGCCACAAAGGCATCGGCCGCAGCATATTGTAACTGAAGCTCACTCAAGGGCTCGGCTAACGGTTTAGCCCAGTTAGACAGGGTGACCTTTTTACTCTTGGGTAGCTTTAGGGCTAATACAGTGGCAGCCATCTGTTGAGTGCCCAGTTGCTTGGGCGCACCGAGTTGGTTCATCAACCAGTTAAGATCCAGCATAGAGTTAACACTTATCTCAAAGTCTCGCTTCATGGCATTAAGATCGCTCCTAAGGCCTATACCCACTTTCAGCAATTTATCGCCACTCAAAATTGGCGCTAATGCAGCCATAAACGGAACGATATTCTCACCCTGCATACGAAACAGGTAGCTGTGTGTAGGCGTCGCAATTTGGATCAACGAGATAGGATTAGGATTACGCCGCCCCTTCTCAAAGGTTGCTGCGGTCTCAGTATCGAAGCCGATGCAAGTTTGCGCCTCAATATCGGCAACAGCCGCGGTCAGAGAATCCGGCGTGACCACGATAACCTGCCGAATCTGACCGTTCAGCTTGGCCGACACATTTTGAGTCAACTCAACATTGAAATCTCTTAATCGAGATAACTCTCTATCGTCAACACGGGTGTTCAAGTCTGTGCGTAGCTGTAACCAGTCGAGTTTGAGTCGATTATCCGCTGTGATAATCGAGCTAAAAAAGGCTTTCTCGGCCACCTGCATCGCCTCAAAGTAGCCATCGGCATCACGACCTAACTCACGGCGAATGGTGGCAGACTTGTCTGGGGATAGACCAAATTTAAATAGGCTCATCGATATACTCTATATCTGTTGTTTTGCTAGTTTATAGAACTAGTGAGTGCTTAGATATGCCAAGCACTTGAATGCAGTTAAATCAAACAATTACTGGGTGACCCACAGCAAACCAAACCCCTGTCTCTCAGCTTCACTCACCTTGGTATAAAAGCCTTGCCAACCTTGAGTCATCTCAAGGTATTCATCTTCTCTGGGCAGGTAATCGGGATTATGTTCAAGTAGCCAAGCATTAAACCTATCTCTAACAGTCTGCTCATCTAGCCTTGCTAGCAGGGCCGATAGCTCAGGGAGCATCAGACTTTGAAAGGCAAAAGACTCATTATCGGCATCCATTTTGATGGCATCGTGATTGTTGATATCGAGCCAGGTTTGAAACAAGCTGCCAGCCCCTTTCACCCGCGCTTCGGTATTGTTGAGGATGTAATGGTAAAGGTCGACATTTCTATGGTTCACATCAGGGCCAATCATCTCCATCTCCGTACTTGGCCAATCTAGAGGCAGAGTAGGCTTTTTAGCCCCACTCAAAAGCCGAACAAACTGTACAAGTAGAGGTTGCGGCTTAGCCGCGGCAAACGTTTGAACTGTCGGTATTTGCCCTAACAGGTAATCTTGCAGGGTTTGCGGCTCGTGCTTTAAAAATTGAATGTGCTCATCTGGTAATGACAACACATTTAGACATAGCGCCATGTGGGCTCCGTAAACCGTTTATACCTAACAGGTATATTTCAAGATAATGACTAAGAGTAAACAAGACTCATTGTGACAAGCAATAGTTTTACTCATCTCTTGGGACCTGCCCATGCTATCGATAGATTACATCTGCATCACAGCTTTCAGCAACAGAACTGACTCATAGGCGGTTAATGGTTAGTATTTACCGCCATGGAACATGCAGCCTTCTATCGAGTAAAGATAAATCATGACAGAGTCTTCTTTCGAACGCGCTAAAAGCGCCTTTATTAATGCTATCTGGGCAACGCTCGCCAGCGTGTCTCTGGGCTTAGCGTTTAAGATCTGGTTAGCCCAGTGGGTCGAAAAAAGTGACTTAGCTCTCTACCACACTGTCGTGGATATTATTTCCATGTCTCTTATTCTTCTCAGTGGCTTTCGCGCCTCCATGGTAGTGAGCTTTTCACAGACCAAGAACGATAGAGATATTACCAATATCTTCCGTTACTCCTTGATTATTATGGTGCTGTTTACTTGGGGATTAGTCCTGCCCTACATCAAGCATCAGCTTAATATCGATGTTGAATATATTCAGTTGGTAGGCATTATTCTCGGGATGGGCTTTAAGGTTTACTTTACCAACCAGATTGGAATGTATCGCCTGTACGACATCGCCAATAAGAGTATCTGGATAGAGCCATTAGTACAGATAATACTGTTTCTTGTTTGCTACTACCTGTTAGCGCAGACCCCTACCGCCTCACTCTTTTTCAGCTTAATGCTGTCGAACTTGGCCGCTGCCGCCTATATGTTTATCCAGCGCAGGAAGCTGATTGCCACCACGCCTTTAGCGCCGGTTCAACTCAATCCTGATATGAAAAACTTTGTCAAAAAGAGCGTGATGTCATCACTCGAGGTGGGGGCCAGTATTTTGATGGTCTACATCACTGTATTACTGACGATTGGCTACTTCACTATAGATGAACTCGGTGACTTTCAGGTGGTGGTTCGGCCGATGATTGCCTACTTAACCATGTTGTTTGTTTTCCCGGTATATCGTTATATTTTACCTGAGCTGGCTCAGTGCATCCGCAATAAAGATCATCAGCAGATAGCACTGATAAGGCGTTGGTTTATCAAGCTAAGCCTGACAATCAGCTCGGTATTGCTCATTAGCTTACTTATGTTTCGCCATGAGCTAGTCGATTTAGTCTTCCCAGAAACATACGCAAAGGCCGCGCCTATTCTGCTGCACTTCGGCCTCTTTTTTGGCTTTATGATGCTCAATGCCTATCAGATTGCCTATATCAA
Organism: Shewanella pealeana ATCC 700345; assembly: GCF_000018285.1. Classification (NCBI taxonomy): domain Bacteria; kingdom Pseudomonadati; phylum Pseudomonadota; class Gammaproteobacteria; order Alteromonadales; family Shewanellaceae; genus Shewanella; species Shewanella pealeana. The sequence continues at coordinate 4,201,603 of NC_009901.1, forward strand.
ATCCCATGGTTTATTCTTGCAGAGTTTGTTGATCCGTCTACTTGGTGTGGTGACACTCTTGATCATGTTTTACCTGCTAAGATTACACACCGACAATGTGGTTGCGGTGATCTTAGCCTTAGGTTGTGGTTACTTCAGTATGTTTATCGCCTCAAGCATTATAGAGAGACGTTTGCTTAAGCAGCACAAGCTCAATCAAACTCAAGAAGTAAGCTGAATCACCAATCGATTAAGTAAAGAGTGAGGCATCGACTTACTGAGTTGGGAGCTTTAAGACTGAAAACAAAAAGAGCCGTAACTCAGAGGATGTTACGGCTTTGAAGGCTTAACTCAATCTAGGGAACAAGCCCTCCTGCATAGATTGAGGTTAGGCAGGGTGCTTATACTTATCTAAGCTGGTTTCTAATAATGAAAACTCATACGGCTGCGTATTACTCTTCGGCGGCAATAAGCTCTATCTCATTGCTAGCCTGCGCCCCATGGATCTGAATAGCTACTTTATATAAAGCAACCGCTCCAGCTGCAGCCTTACCTTCTAGATCGAGATCGATTGCATCGAAGGTGTATTGCCCCTTAGTCGCCGTCTCAGTCAAGATCCCTACACACTCTTCATCAGTACTAGTGTCACACTTATAGCCTTGGGTCACATGCCAGCGTTTCCAAGCCTTTGCCTTAGTCGAAGGTGAAGCGGGGTCCGGATAACCAAAATAGAAGATATCGTAATCGGTCGCCTTGGTAATGGCTTTATTATCACCATCTTTAAGGCTAAAGGTTAACGCTCCTGTAGCGGCATCGACACTGTCTAAACTCATCGCTATGGTGCTTGCCTCATCGATGTCGATCACCTCTTCAACTGGAGGCGGCACTACCACTGGCGGCTCAGTTACATCGTTGTTGTCATCATCGCTGCCACAACCAAGTAGGAGCATTGAGCTTGCCAACATGGCGCTCAGTAATTTGACCTTCATAGCTTACTCCTTAGTTAAAGTGACCTGTATGACAAGTAGTACACTCCATATCTGTCTTCACGCTAGCAGCAGGCCCCATGGTTTCAGTTACACCATGACAAGACTGACAAGCCTGCGCCTCAGCTGAAGGCTTAGCCTCAGGTAGAAGAGAAATATCTTCACCACCGTGCGCACGGTTGAGTAGCTCTACGATGTGATAGGCCAAACTGGCAGACAGGCGCTTACAGCGTTCACCTTTTTCCTTAAACACCTTACCCGAAGCGGCAGACCAATTACTGATTGAGGAGTGACAAAGCGGGCTATTGGCAATAGATGTGGCGCCCACTTCAAGGCTCTTTTCAGCAGTAGAGCCGATACCAGCGACAAATTCATCAGATGAAAGTGGCAAGTCTTCAGTTTCGTAATAACGAAATGTTGCGCCAATTACAGCATCATTTTGACCATTGATATCATCGAGAATATTGATCAACATACCCGCCGCATTTAGGTTACCGCAGATGGTGCCTTGACCAACGATACCTGCCCAGCCATAACCCGCAAGCGCTGTTGGAATAGTGGCAAACTTCTCGGCATCGACGCTATTTGATTGCGCTAACATAGTCACAATCGAATGGAATACTTGGTGCATACAACCACCACCCGTTTCATAGGCAAGCTTGGCTGTCGCCATTGCATCGAGTGGCACATACTTGAGTGTCTCTCCCATCTCTAAACGGTAGTTTCCGTCTGCATCTGTGGCAGCAAAGGCTGAGGTTCCCACCAAAGCGGCACCCGCAGCGGCTGTGCTTAATCCGATAATTTTAGTTAACGCCTGACGTCTATCAATACTCATAATAATCACCCTATATCCATCATTATTTTATTTTGGTCATAAGCCTTATGACCTATTACGGTTAGTAAACGAGTTCAAATTTTGGATAACGACTCGATGGGTTAACTTTAAGAAGTATGAAAAATAAAAGTGTGATTTAAAGCGAATGAAGCGGGAGTATAAAAATGCCGATAATTACTGCTAGCCTTAGTCAAGATTACTGCCTCAGAGACCGACAAACCTCATGTTTTCATGAACGATGTCACATTATTATTGGGCATTTGCGCTAATATTTATGTTTCAGTAGGTTAATTAATTGTATGAATGAGTGTGACTAACGTCTCATTTATCCATACTCACACCGGCATAGCACTCAAAATTGCCACGACGGCAGAACTTAAGCATCAGGATCACAGACTTCATTAGTTTAAGTTCATAGACTCACTCTATAGATGGTTCTAATGAGGCGACGAAGATGCAACTGGGGCATTGCAGATTTGATATTGATAAACAAGAGCTGACAAACCTAGACAGTGGTGATGTTTGGCACCTGCCTAGAGCCGAATTTCAAGTCTTATGTCTGCTGATTGACTATCAAGGCAAAGTCGTTGCTAAGCCGTTATTGAAAAAAGGCGATGGTGAGCAAGCCCCTCTGAGTGACTCCTCTGTGACTCGCGCCGTGTTTACACTGAGATCATTTCTCGGCCCACAATATGAATCGCTCATAGAAACAGTAAAAGGCCAAGGCTACCTGCTACGACATCACCGCTGCCGCAAAGAAAAATACTCGAGTTCAGATATAAACAGATTCTCAGCTAAGTTATTGGCGGGGGTAGCAGTGGTTTTACTTGTCATCTTCAGCTGTGGTTGGATAGTTTATGACTCCACTCGCATATCTGTATCGACTCCAGTCCCTTTGCAGAGCAACAAGGTTAAGACAATCTCAGGCCATACGGTCAAGGTTATTCTCTATGCCCACTCCAAAACCAATAATGGCTTATTGACCGAACTCGGGCAGACCATGTTGCAAAGCTTCAGCCAATGCAAACTCACCAGCTGGAAGAATGTCTATCTATCTCTGTCACACGATAAACAAGTCCTCAATGTCACTCTACGTGGTGAGCAATTTGGCCAGTCGATTATTCGCAACTTAAAAATTAGTGACCTACGCCAACCTAAACAGTTTATTAATCAGCAATGGCTGCAAGGTGTGGACATTTGTGACTAGAAAAATGCATTAGGTCACAGAGCTGGAATAACAACAGAGTACACAAGGAACTGATAATGAGCCGAACATGGCGCTGGGCGATTAACATCATTATGCTACTGATTTTACTGGTTTGCGTAGGAGTGATATATAAGCTTACCGCAAAACAGCCAAGCTTTATGCTTAGCTGCAGTTCAGAGCTGTTTAATCGACAGCAAGACGATCAAGACAGTAAGCATTATCTGTTGGTCGACCTATTTTCTAAAGATGGACAGGCACAGATAAACTATCGCTACTTCGACTTAGAAGGCAACTCGACAGGCTCGGTGTCGATGCAGGGGCAAGTAAACAGTGTCGACCTTGATAACATGCTCTACGACATTTCAGTCAAGACTAAGCAGGAGTATCCTCACTCCGAACTCAATCAAGCCCCGGAGCACTATAAATATCTTTCCTATGTCAGCAGCTTAAACCTGAATAAGAAAGGGATGCATAACTTGAGCGTTCAAGTATTAGAACGTGATGAAAATAAAGATTTTGCAGTGGTCTTGTTTCAGCCCAGCAATACGGTTTGTGGTTGCCGTTTAGTCAATTAAGCCTAATCTGAAGCAAGTGAGATATATCTAAGTATTTTAGCGAATAAAAAACCATGGACTCCATGGCTTTTCTGCTCACTTTTGAGTATTCACGTTTACCTACTAGCCTTCACGGCCGGTTAACCCCATGGCATGTCCACATAGATCCTGACTAAGGTATCTCTATCCCAAGGTAAGATGGGCATATAATCAGGTGAGGTTTTATCTCTATTATCATAGGGGTCGAGGTTGTACTCGCTGTGCTCCACGCTCAGCTTAATTTCACTGCCTTCAATCCAGCGGTCTGAGTGAAAACTCACTACGCCAGATATCTTATTTTCCAACCAATCGCTGCCATCATTCCAAGTTTGCGCCCCGGCGTAGAGATCGACCCCATCCCCCAATGGCAACCGAGTATCGAATGCGACTGAATAAGCCCCGGTTTTATTTTGAAAATCACCGCGATCATAGCCGCGATCCCTCGGCACATCGTCGTCAATTTCTAACATGTAATAACCAGCAGCGACCTCAAAGCCTGCGTAAACACTGTCATTATCGAATCTCGCCACTATGCCAGGAAAGAGTTTCACCTGCCTTTCTATCGAGCTCACCGTATTACTCTTGCTCTTTAAGCTGACTTGCCACTGAAGGTTCATCAGTTCCGAGAAACGATACAAGTTTCCATCGACAGAAAAAGCACTTTGAAACCAGATAGGAATATGATCGGGGTCGAGCTTATCTTTATCGTCATCGATAAAGATATCGACTTCACCTTTCCACAGCAGATCCCACTGCGATCTATGCTCGACAAAGAATCCGCCGTGAAGACCTAATGTTTGAGAGTCTGCCTGATCGACTATGGTGTCATGAGCACCGATTGCGATGCGCCAATCTGCCGCCAGTGAACTTGTTGACACTCCAGAAGCTAACAGCCCCAGCGTAATAATGAATAGCTTTGATTGATAATTCAATTATCTCCCCCCACCTCTGCTAGAGATAAAAACATAACCAACTGAATAGCAATAACTAATTATTAGGTAACAGTAAAATCTTATACTGTTCATTAAGATCATCTGATTAATCTTAGTCATCAAATTGGCTAAAAGCTTCAAAATTACCGCTTTAACTCGAGTTTGTTTTTTGCCTAAATCCCTTATCCCGAAAGGTATCGCTTAAAAAACCGAATTAGTTCCCTTGAAATGCTTATTTATTCGAAAATTCCACTCAGATTGTGAAGCTTGGCAAAATTTAAAATGAAAACTGCAGATTCCGCTTAAAATCACCATATTGGTCACACTCTAGGGCATGTATTGGCCGTCAAATTCAGTCATAATTAAGCATCTGGTCTTATTCTTAACAACATTATAATTTGCTGTAACGGATGAATAATATTTGTATTATTCGTTATCGCCTGACTACTTATACTAACGTCACCTAGAGGACACTAGTTTGATTAAACATATTGCTTTAGCGTTAACACTTGCCGTTGCTCCACTGAGCAGCTTTGCCGCACAATTTGTTGAAGGTAAGCACTTCACAGTTGTTTCAAATAAAGCACCAAGCAGCGAGCCAAAACTAACTGAGTTCTACTCGTTTTACTGCGGTAACTGTTTCAACATGGAAAAAATGTACTTAGCTGACATCAAAGCTAACCTTAATAAGCAGGTTACTTTTGACAGCAAGCACGTTGATTTTGCCAACACAGAAATTAACACTGAAGTAATGCGCTCTCTTGCGGTTATCCAAACTTTAGATAATCAAAAGCCACTAACTGACGCCATGTTTAAAGTAATCCAAGGCGACAATGGTGAAAAGCATGATCACAGCGCACCTGGCCACAAGCATGACGAGCCACTAAAAAGCCGTGACGACATCAAGGCAGTATTTGCTAAGTTCGGCGTTGACTCAGCTCAATACGATAAGATTGCAGATAGCAAAGAAACCAATGAGAAATTGGCACTATGGCGTACACAGCAACGTGAATTCCAAGTACAAAGCGTTCCAGCTTTCATCGTGAACGACAAGTACGCGATTAACATGGGCTCTATCCGTACACTAGGCGAACTAATCGACCTAATGAACTACTTAGCACTAGAGCACAAGTAACCTCAAACCCATTTTGAGAAATAGAAAAAGGCGCTGATTAGCGCCTTTTTTGATCTTTACAACCTATCTTAACAGTCAGTCACTATCTACGATGTTGCAACTGATTTTCTAAAACTGTCTGCCAGCTATTCAGCATCTGCTGCCATGCCTGCTCAGCCGACTGGCGCTGTTGGCAATTAATCCGTAACGGCTCAGCATCTAACACTCGGTTGATAGCCCTTTCGATCCCCTCAACTGATAAGTCATCGATTAACTGATATCCGCCGCCCTTCTGCTTGAGCCACTCGACTTGATCCCCCAAGCCATCTACATTTGCCAAGATCACAGGCTTACCCGCCGCGATAGCTTCTAAACAGGTCAAACCAAATGGCTCCCACCGAGAAGGGATGATAACCACATCGCCAGAGTCTAAAAATCGCGCGACATCTTGCACCTCACCGATTAGACGTACATGAGGAAGTGGCCTGGCTAAAGCATTTAATGCACTAGCCTCCTCACCCTCTCCAGCTAAGGTCAGGCTCACCCTATCAGCGGGTAACTTTACCATCGCCTTTATCAGTAAATCGAAACCCTTTTGCCGACTTAACCGCCCACAAGCCACCAGCTTAAGCGGTGAAGAGCATGCTCTGCTCGGTAAATGTCTAAACTTATCCAGCTCTTTTGCCTGACCCAGGCATACCCTTTTATCTGTTGCGAGGATCTTAAGCTCATCTAACCAATTCACTTGTGCTTGCGATACCAGCAACACCTTATCCATCAAGCCGTAGCCAAACTTAAGCATGCTATAGAAGCGTTTAGGATGAACCACACATTGCGCCACAAACTCACGGCTATAGTGATGCTCTTGATAGAGAATCGGCGTGCCAAAATTCGCGAGTTTAAGCGTCAACAGTGCCGGGAACTTTCGCCAGCTAAGTGCGCCGTGTACCACTATGATATCGGCGGTGTAACGTCTAAAGGAGGGGAATGAGAAACGTCTATGAATTAACTTAAACCTAAAGAGTTGATTCAACTTTGAGGCTGCCAGACTCTCTAGCGCCAAGTTGACGCCACCAAGTTTGTTATCATCAATAAGATGGATGACGGTTGGCTGCAAAGTGAATCCTTAATTAATCAGTTCCTTTTACTTAATACAAGTTAAGTTAAAGAAAAACTAACTCATTTGAAAGCATTGTTTTACTCAGTGCTCCTACCCGCTTCAGCAAATCGGCATAAGGCCACGCAGAAAGGAAACAGCCAAATCTTTGCAGCCTCTAATCTTTACCTTGGTGCTTTAAGGGGCGATATAAAATGACTTTTCTATAGCTTCTCTATGCCTCGAAATGAATCGGCTAACTCTTGAACTTCCCCTGTTTCGTGAAGCCATAGGTAAACGATATCTCTGAATTTGTCATTATCTCTCAGAAAAATCATTTGGTCGCCGAGACCATTTCCCGCTATTGCTAAAGCGCCCTCAGGGAAGCTCCCAAAGCCACGACACGAAGACGTTTCAACGATAATGTGGTTGCAGGTGCGAACTAGACGCTTTCTATCTGAGGTATCCTTTATTGGATATAACTCCCAATCATCTTCTTCTGTCGAAGCTTCACCACCGTTATCAGCCTTCATAGCCTCTCGGTAATCGTGGGGCAGTTTTGCGCCCAATTCTAATTCAGTATTCGATAACTGAACTTCTGATAGGTTAAAAGGCACCTATATCTCCTAAGCTATAACATTTTAATATGAGGCACACCCGTTTTGCCGATCGCTGCTGGGAAATGGCTACTAAATTATTAATTAAAACCAATTTAATAACAATAGCTTAGATGATAATTTAGAGTTGAATTTAAGATTCCTTTGGCAAAAATGCGCTTACAGACTTTGCTTGTCCTGTTACCACTGATACTCAAGCGCACACTTACATCTTTATGATTTAGCATATTTTTCATAACTCCCACTCTAGTCAAAGTGTAAAATTGACATTGATGCCACAGACCTAAATACTGTTAAAAAGACACACTCTAGTAGCCTATATGCATGCACTAGAAATCAGCACACTGGAATGTGCGCACTAGAAAACTCGCACAAGGTTAACGATTTAACCTGAAATTGGAGCACCCATGGCACTGAGTCAAAGCGACCTTACCCGTATTGCACTGGATATCACTTCAGGCTTGTCCGACCATGACAGATTCTCAAGGCTACTCGATACAGTGAGGCAAACTCTGCACTGTGACGCCGCCGCGCTGCTGCAATTTACTGGGCGACAATTTACGCCGCTGGCGATCGATGGTTTGAGCCCCGACGTGCTAGGCAGGCGCTTTATCTTAAGCGAGCATCCAAGGCTCGAGGCCATTGCTCGTGCTGGCGATGTGGTGAGATTTCCTGCCGACAGTGAACTACCCGACCCTTATGATGGTTTAATCCCTCATCAAGAAGATCATTTGATGGTGCATGCCTGTATTGGTCTGCCTTTAGTCGCTGACGGCGCGCTTATCGGCGCGGTCACTATCGATGGTTTCGACCCTGAGCAGTTCAACGATTTTAGCGATAAAGAGCTACGCACCTTAAGTGCTATCGCTTCGGCATCACTGAATAACGCCCTGCTTATTGAGAAGCTAGAAAAACAGGCGCTGCAGTCGCAAGAGCCATCATCATTTAATCACAGCAGCGACAGTGAAGTTGAAATGATTGGCCAATCACCTGCCATGCTAGCGATGAAAAATGAGCTTAAGGTAGTGGCCAGCACCGATCTTAACGTGTTGATTTTAGGTGATACAGGTACCGGTAAGGAGCTAGTCGCTAAATCCATCCACCAAGGTTCTCCCCGTTCAAGCAAGTCTCTGGTTTATCTTAACTGCGCAGCATTACCAGAATCTGTCGCCGAAAGTGAGCTGTTCGGTCATGTAAAAGGGGCCTTTACTGGCGCTATCAGCCACCGTAGTGGTAAGTTTGAAATCGCCGATAAGGGCACACTATTTTTAGATGAAATAGGCGAGTTACCGCTGTCATTACAGTCTAAATTGCTGCGAGTATTACAGTATGGCGACTTGCAAAAAGTCGGCTCAGATAAAAGCCTAAAAGTGGATGTGCGGATCATTGCCGCTACCAATAAAGATCTCAAACAAGAAGTGTTAGCGGGTCGTTTTAGAGCCGACCTTTACCACAGACTCAGTGTATTTCCCGTTATAGTGCCGCCTCTAAAAGAGCGCGAAGGTGACATTATTTTACTGAGCGGTTTCTTCGTCGAGCGCAGCAGAGGGAAATTGGGTCTAAAGAGCCTTAGACTCAGCCCAGATAGCATAAAATTGCTAAACAGTTACGACTGGCCCGGTAATGTGCGAGAACTCGAACATGTATTGCACCGCGCCGCGGTGTTAGCTCGCGCCCAAGCCCAATCTAACATTGCACTGATCACGCCGCAGCACTTTGATTTTTATAATCAACAAGCAAAAAATATCGCAGCAGTGCCCCCTAGTATCGGCTCTAAATCAGTCTTACAGTCAACAAAGACTGAGCAAACTCTTAAGCTGGCAACCGAAGCATTTCAGGCGCAATATATTCGCCAAGCATTAGCTGCCAACGGCCATAACTGGGCGGCAACCGCAAGGGCACTCGATGTCGACTCGGGCAACCTACACCGCCTAGCAAAGCGCATCGGCATAAAATAACTCGGACGTTAAAGAGGGTTAAAAGGAATTGAAACGATTAATATTCATCAACAAAGCGAAAAACTATATCACCACAGTGACTGTGGCAGCCCTGTCGACATTGGCGATCAGTTTACCTGTTAGTGCGCTAACCAAAACTGAGCCTGCTGCCTGCAATCTAAATAAACTCGCTCAGCCCCTCTACGAAGTTGAGCAGAGAATTCAATATCGTCAGCTGGATAATGGTCTGCAAGTGCGCACCCTGCCCCTTAAAAATACTCAAGCCGTGTCAATCGCTAGCCAGTTTGATGTGGGCTCGCGCAATGAAGTTAAGGGTCAAGCCGGTTATGCCCACCTGTTTGAACACATGCTGTTTAAAGGCAGTAAGCATGCACCGGGTGATAGCTATACCCAGACCATGAGCGCCTTAAGCGGCCAGTTTAATGCCAGCACCTTTTTCGATTTCACCAATTATTACTTAACCATCCCCTCCCAAGCACTCGAACTGAGCCTATGGCTAGAAGCCGACCGCTTTCGCTACCCAAGCTTGAATGAAACCACAGTTAAAAATCAACAAGGCGCGGTGCTTGAAGAGATGGCCACCAGCATAGATAACCAGCCCTATGTGCGCAAAGCGATGGAGTTTTTATTGTCTCAGGTTGAAGGGACGCCCTATGGTCATGCGGTTATCGGCAGTGTGGCTGATGTCAAAGCTGCCACACCACAAAGCTTAAATGCGTTTCATCAACGCTATTACCGCCCCGACGCCATGCAGCTAAGTTTAGTGGGCGATATCCCTAAGCAGACTCAGGATTGGATAGATGCGCAGTTTAGCGATTGGCAGGCGCCTGATATCGAGCTGACTCAAATGGATGATCTTAAGGTTTCGCCAAAGCCAGTATATGGCGAAATCGTCGACGAGCGTGGCCCTTGGCCTGCGGTGCTATTTGCTTGGCACACAGTTGGCTCAAACTCAAAAGATGCCGCGGGCCTTGCACTGCTGGAAGCTTATCTGTTTCAAAACAAGAGCAGTCTAATTCAAGGTACTAGCCTTAGCGATCCCGACCAACTGCTGAGTTACTCGATCCCGTTGACCATGACCCATCACGGCATGACCAATCTGGTACTCGTGCCCCGCGCCCGCACCTCCCTCGATAAGCTCAGTAAGAATGTCGAGTCACTGATAGCCTCTGTCGCCGCGCAGACCCTAGATGATGCACACCTATGCCAGTTAAAACAAATTTGGCTCAATAAGGCGTTATCCACTTTAGACTCCCCCTCTCGGCTAGCGAGAAGCCTTTCGGCAACTCAACCCCGAGATAAACTCCATCCGCTTACCGGGCCATGGCAACGTATCGATGCCGTTAGCGCTAAAGAGCTTCAAGCCATCGCCCAGAGGTACTTTATCGGCAATACCGTGCGGCTGGATCTGCTGCCCCCTTGGTATATTCGCGCCACTAAATCGATTCTTGAGTTGTTACCTAAAGAGATGAGCGATAGCCTTGAAGAGAGTGTAATGTGATGCAATCAATTAAAAATCTTAGCTTTTTAGCACTAGCTTGTAGTCTCATTATCAGTGCGCTTGGTTGCCAGCAGACTCAGATAGCCTTTACGCCAAAAGCAGCCCCCAAGTTACCTGTGTTTGACAAACTAACTGGCGCACCTGAAATTGCGCCGCTTAAGTTTCAGCAAACGTCTCTGTCTAAGCTTGTGCCTGTTAGCCCTAAACTGGATTTATATCTGTTTGATGACACCCTCTCGGGCCTTAACCACCTATCTTTAGTGGCCTACAGCAAGTTGCCTATGGAAAATCTAGATGTGTTGCTACAAGCCTTTGATGAGAAAAGGGCTTGGCTAGTACAGCAATCGACACTTGCCTGCGCCGAGAGCCTGAATATCCGCCCGACCATGCACAGCCTGACCATTAGCATTGACTGCCCCGACTCGCCAATCTTAGCCAGCGAGCTGTTGATGCAGTTTTGGCAAGCCGATGACGTTAATCAAATGGGCAGCTTTGATGAAATAGACATAGCTAACGTACGGCGTCAGCTCAAATTGGCCAAACACATCAACGCCTACAGCGGCGCCGAAATCGATGATGTGTGGGCCAAGAAAATCTTGGGTAAGCAGCATGTTTATAATCAAGCGCTCAACGATAAAACCCTTGCCGATGAGTTGGATTTAAGCAGCCTTAACCAAGTTAGAGACAAGATTTTAGCGCAGTCTAACTGGGCTTTTTTTGCTAATCGCAGTCTTGAACAAGACCAAGGGTTTACCTTGGCTGTGACTCAACAGTTTGAATCGTTAATGTCTATAGCGTCTAAGGCCGAACTATCAAACTCTAAAGCGAATTCCGAAGCTTATTCAGAAGCTAACTCAGAAAAAAGCACTGACTCTGCCACTATCTCCGGCTCAGCAATAAACACCAGAACCGAAACAAGCACCAGCGCAGATATTCCTCCGAGCAATAATAACAAGACCTTATACCTTATCGATGTGCCCGGCAGCGTACAAACACAAGTGCGTATAGGCTATCCTCTGGGGAACATGCTAGATGGCAGCGATAATGATAACGATAAAAGTATCGATAGCGCTCAAGACTGTAAGCTACTGGCCAGCTGGCTTGGGCGCAGTTTCTCAGGTCGCTTATATTACGACCTACGCGAGATTCGCGGCTTAACCTATGGCATCTATGGTCGCTGCTTCGACAATCCACTATCACGTACACTTAAGTTTTATGGCAGCACTAAACTTGAACACTCCGGTGCCTTTATTAGTGGCGTGCTCGACCATTTAGCGCTGACCACAGACTCAACAGCATCGCTTGATGAACTAACGGCGTTAAAGACCTACCTCACCAGTCAACAGATCCTGCGTCAGGCGAACTTTCGCGCCGTCGAGGCCGATACCATCAAGCAACTTATCCGCGGCGTTTCACCTGAGCAGGAGCTGGCTCAAAACCAACGACTCAGCAAGTTAACCCCTGAGCAATTACAACAGATTGCCCGTTCGGTGTTTTTAAACACGCCTTATATCGTGATCCGTGGTGATAGGGATAAAATAGAAGCCGACTTAAAACATAAGCTTGCCGATTGGAACATAGTCGAAGTCGTGGCTGACTAGTTTATGTGGCCATGGCCGTGACTGTTGCTGTGACTGTGACGGTTGCTGTTATGGCGATTAATCACCCGCAAAGTTCACCTTTTATTCAGCCAACAGTTGCAGCCCAATTAAATGCAATAATTTGCAAAATAGATTTCAGTTCCTGACAAACCCGGTCGCTCTAATATGCAAAATTGGGTTTATTTATAGGAACACTCATGCATTCAAGCATCATGAAATTCGCCATCGACGATGGCTCGACCAACGTTAAGATCAGCTGGCTTGAGGACGGTCAAGTGCGTAGCGTAACCTCGCCCAACTCATTTCGTAAGGACTGGAAAAGCGCGGCTTTGCTTAATGATCGTAAGGTATTCAACTACCAAGTTGCATCGACTAAATATACCTACGACGCCACATCCGATAAGGCACTGTCGACGACTCATGTCGCCTTCCAATATGACGATTTGAACCTACTTTCTGTGCACCATGCGCTATTACAGACTGGCGTAAAGCCTTGCCCGGTCAGTATTCTTGTCACTCTGCCGATCACTGAGTATTACCAGGCCGACGATTGCCAGAAAAACGAAGAAAATATCGCCCGCAAGAAAGCCAACCTGATGCGTGAAATCAGCCTAAACAAGGGCGAGCTATTCACTATCGTCGATGTTGAAGTCCTGCCTGAAAGCTTGCCTGCGGTGCTGACCACATTGATGGATTCTGGCGTAAATGAATTTACCAAGTCTCTCGTTATCGACTGCGGCGGTACCACGCTAGATATGGGCGTGATTGTCGGCGAGTTCGACGATGTATCAGCCGTTTATGGCAATGCCGAAATCGGTGTCTCTATGGTGACCAACGCTGCAAGAAAAGCCTTATCTGCTGCCGATAGCGATGCTAGCTACTTAGTCGCCAACGAACTGATTAAGCGTCGTCATAACCGTGAATTCGTTGAAGAAGTGATTAACGATATCAGCAAGGTAGACTGGGTACTTGAGCGTATCGAAAATAAGATTGCCGAGCTTGGTGCTGCTGTTGCGTACGAAGCCAAGACCTTCACCCGCAATCCAAACCGCATCTACTTAGTGGGTGGCGGCGCCATGCTGATTGAAACAGCTATTCGTGAAGCTTACCCGTCGCTGGGTGAAAAAATCGTCATGATAAAAGATCCACAAGAGGCGCTATCGCGTGAGATCTGTTGCTACCACGCAGCTGATAGCAGCGACGCGGCTTAAGAGGTAATTATGCGCATTCGATTCAATGTGGGCCTAGAGCCTGAGCTCTTCGACTCCCACAGCTACGCCATTAAGTGCTTAAGGCTTTGGCAGCAAGAGGAAAAAGCGCGCAATGATGAGACCGATACAGTGCTACAGCGCCGGATCCAGTTTCATCGTGACCTGTATCTGTCGGGCTTATTTCTGCATGAATTGGCGCCGCAGTTGCCGTCCATGCTCACCCAAACCTTGCTGCAGGATAAGGTGAACTGCCAAACCTTGGCATGCCAAATAAAATCGGCAGGCCTGAGCTTGGAGCCTGCTGCTGAGAGTGGCCTTTCAGAACCGCAGTGGCAAAAACTAAGCGCTATGCTAGAAGCCGCCAGTTCGGCTAAGCAGCAAAGCGAGCCGTCTAACTTAACTGCCATTGAGCAGCAATTAGCCCAGCTACAACAGCTAATGCTTGACGGGCAAGAACAGCTAAGCTCAGTGCTCACTCACGCCGAGGCAAGTCACGCTGCATCAAGTAACACAGAGTCAAATCAACCAGAGTTAGGCGCTGAAAATGGCCAGCAACAGGTAGATTTTACCAGCCAGTTTAATCAACTTAAGCAGGGCCAAGAAAAGTTAATGGCGCAGATGAAAAGCTTATCTAGCCAATTAGCTCAAGTATCTGGCACTGCTCTTGCTAATAAGCCAGCTAATGACACTCCCAGTTTAGAGACTCAACTGGAACGCGCTAGACGGGTAAAATCCAAAGGACTCTGGTAGCCATTCTTTGGCTTTATACCAAGCTTAAAAATAGAAAATCCACCTCGTTAGGGTGGATTTTTTTGGCTTGAACTTTGCGTTCTTTAGCGAGCAAAAAGCAGAGCCAATAAAAAAGCAGAGCCGAGGCCGAATATCATCAGCCCTGCAAGCTCTGCTCTTTTGACGTTAGTAATCTAGCTCTACTAACTCTACTAACTCTACTAACTCGAACTTATATGAAAAATTAGCTAGCCGATTGCCCTAGGTATTTCGCCATCTCTGCTGCTGGTACCATGCCGCCGCCTGTCGCCCACACTACGTGAGTCGCATTGCTCATCATCTCAGGTGTTAGCCCCATACGCGCCTGATACTCGCTATCGCCGCTCACCCTAAGTGCGCCCGGCATACCCGCAAGGGCCGATGGTTCAAGTTCAATACCTTCACTCTTAGCCAATAGGCCAAGTAGGTCATACATATGCTGATCGCTTAAGGTGTAGTAACCATCTAGCATACGCTCCATGGCGCGGCCAACGAAACCTGAGGCGCGGCCTACCGCTAAACCGTCGGCAGCTGTCACGTTGTCGATGCCTAAGTCCTGCACGGCGATTTCGTCATGCAGACCCGTGTGCACCCCTAGTAACATACAAGGTGAATGTGTCGGCTCGGCGAAGAAGCAATGAACGTTATCACCGAAGGCTAACTTAAGACCAAACGCCACACCACCAGGGCCACCGCCCACACCACAAGGCAGGTAAACAAACAGTGGGTGCTCGCTATCAACCTTAATGTCAGCTGCGTCAAACTGTGCCTTCAAACGCTCACCGGCAACCGAGTAGCCTAAAAATAGCGTGCGCGAGTTTTCATCGTCGATAAAGAAGCAATTAGCATCAGATTCAGCCGCCTTACGACCTTGCTCAACCGCTACGCCGTAATCTTGCTCATATTCAAATACATTCACGCCGTGGCTACGTAACTTGTCTTTCTTCCACTGGCGAGCATCTGCCGACATATGCACGCTCACGTTGAAACCAAGCTTGGCACTCATGATACCAATAGACATGCCTAAGTTACCGGTCGAACCTACCGCAATGCTGTAACCGTTAAAGAAGCTCTTCATCTCTTCAGTGAACAGCATTTGATAGTCGTCAGACTCTTTAAGCTTACCCGCAGCAATCGCTAGTTTTTCAGCATGGGTCAGTACTTCATAAATGCCGCCACGCGCCTTGATAGAACCAGATATTGGCAGATGGCTGTCTTTTTTCAACATCAGCTGGCCTGCGATCTTCTGGCCGTATTTAGCTTCTAGCGCTTGCTTCATCTGTGGAATGGCCACCACTTCAGACTCGATAATGCCATTCGATGCCGCCGTCTCAGGGAAGGCTAGCGCTAGGTAAGGTGCAAAGCGCTGTAAACGTGCGCTGGCATCGGCCACATCTGTGCTATCTAAGCCAACATAAGGTAATGCTTCGGCTAAGTTGGTCGCCTTGGTTTCAAACCAGCTAACTTCTTCAAGCTTGATAAGCTGAGTCAGCAAAGGGAAGTCGTTTATCAGTTGTTCGGTGTTCATCATTTCAGTTCCCCTTTAGGATTAAATAACATAAGACAGTGCAAAAGTCGCAGCCAGTGCCACAAGTGAGGCAATAAAGGTCGCGCTGGTGTAATACATAAATGTTTGTTTCATTGTGGCGCCGGTGTACTGCTTAACCAACCAGAACAAAGAGTCGGTGACGATAGTGCAACCTATAGCGCCAGAGCCGATAGCTAAGGTCACGATAACTGGGTTCAAATCTGGGTATAGCACTAATAACGGCGACACAATCGCGGTAGCGCCCATCATAGCAACCGTTGCCGAACCCACCGCCGCGTGCAAGATAATGGCCACTAACCAAGCCAGTAGCACTGGATGCATATCAAGGTTTGCCAAGATTTGCGCTAGGCTGTCGCCCATGCCGCTGCCACTTAATACGCCGTTAAACGCGCCGCCTGCACCGATAATCAGCAAGATGTTAGCGATAGAGGCGAAACAGTCTTCGGTTTTAGTCAGCAAGGTGCCCATGGTCATCTTGTTGCGAAGACCAAGCAGGTAATAAGCCACAAAGGCTGCGATAAACATCGCGGTGATTGGGTTACCAATAAATTCAAGGGTGGTATAAAGCGCAGTGCCCGGCTCCATGTACAGCTCGGCCACGGTTTTAACCAACATTAAAATGATTGGCAAAAGGATGGTGAACAGTGTTGTGCCAAGTGATGGCAACTCACTCTCTTTACGGGTTGAAACTTCACTAAACTCGGCAGGTACGCTTAAGTGTGGCAGCTTGTCGCCAAACAGCTTAAGGAATAGTGGACCACCTATTAACGAGGCCAATAGACCGATTAGCAGACCCCAGATAATTACCGAACCCACATCGGCGCCTAGTGCATTAGTCACAAACAACGCTGCAGGGTGTGGCGGCACAATACAGTGCACAGCCATCAAGGCGGTACATAGCGGAATGGCAAGTTTTAGCAAGGATGTATTGGTTTTACGAGCGATAGAGAAAGCGAGTGGAATAAGCAATACCACGCCCACTTCTACGAACAAGGTGATACCGCAAATAAGGCCCACCAGCACCATGATCACATCAGGGCTTAGGTAACGAGATTTTAGCAGGGTGATACCAATTCGCTCAGCGGCGCCTGAGATCTCCATCATCTTACCCAAGATGGTGCCCAGACCGATTACGATAGCCAAGAAGCCTAAGGTGCCACCAATGCCTGACTCCATCGCCTTGATCATTTCAAGTGGCGCCATACCCATCATGCCGCCCACAAAGAAGCTGGCTAACAAGAGTGCCAAGAACGGGTGCAACTTGAACTTAACGATGCTGATAACAATCAGCAAGATACTGCTAAGCAGAGTACCGATAATCCACAGTTGTGATTCCATTGTATTTCTCTATTAGTTAAAGGAGTGAAAAGGAATTAGAAAGTGGCGCTATTAAAGCCAATCAATGAAATGCTGACAAAAGATATAAATTGCGTTTCGCTTGAGCTAGATTGCGGCAAGCTGTATTCAATGGTCACAAAAATGGCTTTAACATGATCTAAGCTTCAACTGTGTTGATCTAATCAGCGTTAAAACGCGCCTTAGAGTAAAATGCTCACATCACAATTTGAGAAGTCAGTCATGTATTCCCAGCAAGATGTGTTCAGCAGAAGCCGCTTACTTAGCAGTTATCAACTGGCAAAACTGCATACCTTCGAAGTGGTGGCTCGTCACCAATCCTTTTCTCTCGCCGCCGAAGAGCTATGTGTCAGCCCCTCGGCCGTTAGCCATAGAATTAGCGCACTGGAGAGTGAGCTAGGCTTTAAACTATTTAGCCGCTTTCATCGAAGAATCGAGCTAACTGAAGACGGTAAACGGCTGTATTCAAAACTGAAAGACAGTTTAAAAAGCCTGAATCAGGAGGTGTTTGAGATTAAAAACCAAGAGGTGTCGGGTAAGCTGACTGTCTACTCTCGCCCCTCCATTGCCCAGTGTTGGCTAGTGCCTAAGATTGCCGATTTCAGCCGCCAGTATCCGGCGATCTCGATTAATATTTTGACGGGCAACGAGAATGTTAACTTCAACAGTTTTCATATCGACTTGGCGATCTACTACGACAATCGCCCCCGCAGCAAACTGTTTTGCCAGCACTTGATGGATGAGACCATCATGCCAGTCTGTAGCCCTGAGTACGCCGCCGAGCATGATCTTATCGGCAAGCCTGAGCACTTGAGCCGTTGCACCTTGCTACACGACAACCAAGCCTGGGAGTACGATTCAGATTGTGATGAATGGAAGTATTGGGCCGAGACCCAGAGCCTCAGTATTGAAGATAACCGCTCAATCGGTTTTGACCGCTCAGACTTAGCCGTCATCGCCGCCATGAACCATGCCGGTATCGCCATGGGACGTGGTCAACTGGTGAGTAAGCGCATAGTCAGAGGTGAACTCATCGCCCCCTTTGCTGGCCAACAGGTAAACTGTGAGCAGACCTATTATGTGGCTTCCCATGACAAAGAGCTCAACCCTAAGGCTAAGCTGTTTGTTGAGTGGCTAAAGCAACAAGCAAACCAAACTTTATAGTACGCCTCTGTCATGAGGCCACTCATTATTTAGTTAGTAGCAATCAAACTTCGTTTGATAAAAATCATTAAGTTAGACCTCATCTTACAATTAACGTCGTGGCGTTTCGACCACATGCAAGATTAAAAGCATCAGGCTTCACCTGACCAAGGTCGTGAGCTTCCAGCTCACACTCGGGAAAAAGGGGATCAACAGCAATCCCCTCTTTCATCTCCCCTGCCGCCCCGACGAAGTTACATGCATTAGATACAAGCCTCATACTTATGGATAAATAGCTAACGCTTCCGATGGGGCATCCTGCCCCGCGAAAGCTACGCCGACATCCCTGTCGGCATTACGCGATTTATTCCAACGTAATTCGGCAACTTCGATGGGGAATTAATGTTCTCTGTGAGTCCAATATAACCAACTAGCTTTTTAGCTTATGGCTAAAACAAGTCATATTAGGAGTGCCCTATTAACCCTTTAATTAATCTTTACTCAACCCCTAGCATTTATACGACTTTCAAATTGGAGCATAAATTATTAAATTTACTCACATTGACTGTTCCCCAATAGATGAGCGCGAGCTGATATAATCCTTAGCATCTCCAAGCCAGTAATGGAATGCTATGACCCGCCAAGCTGCTAACCTGTTGAGCCAACAGCAACAATTAATTGTCAGAGATGCTGAGACCAGTGTTGATGCCTGTACTGGTGTTGATCTTAATATTGCACGCCGCGGGCCCCTCGCGCGCTATCAAGACCTGGTCGAGCAGCAACAGATTATCGACGACGGCGCGCAGCACCAAGCCATAGCAGCACTGGAACGATTGCATCGGCAGCTCATTCAAGTGCCTCACACTCAGCAGCCTAGCCATGTTCATCCAGAGTGTCAGGGGATCTACATGTGGGGGGATGTCGGCCGCGGCAAAACCTACTTGATGGATCTGTTCTATCAAAGCCTTGAATGTGAAAGTGAAAGCGAATCTAAAACTGAAGTCCCCAAGCTCAGGCTGCACTTTCATCGTTTTATGGCGCGCATTCACAAAGAGCTGATTAGTGAGGCGGCGTCTCTAATCACATCTATCAAATCTCAATTAATGTTACACGTGTTGCCAGTAAAGGGTTTTACTGGTGTAACAAAAATATGACTTAAACTCATTGTCTCTCCATTCATATAACACCAATAAGTTAACTTTGTTACTAACTGTCGACTAACAATACAGTTTGATCAGATATGTACCTCTTTTAAGTTTCCCATAACGATATAAGCTTTAAAGTTTAATAATGTTGAGGCTCATTGATACTAACAAGGCTGCAACAAATGAATAAAGATTGATCAATCTCAGAAACGTGTTTGGACAGAAATTAGTTCGTGATAAAGCAGTCAAGATTATGAGTCTCATTAGGGAAAGTGGATATACGGTAACGCCTTGTTATGCGTTCACTCCCCAAGCACCCAATTTACTACGTTGTTTTGGTAATCCTTACTTGACTGTTGAAGCAAAGGCTCCTTGTTGAGCAGTGACAAAATTACAGAAATAGTGTAATCACCAGCAGCAACCTCTTGAATAAGTTGGATCACCTGAGATTTAAAGTTGCTCTCATCAATTTTTGTATCCAAGCACCCAGTTAAACCAATAGTTAAACTATGAGCTATTTCATTTCTCGCTTCTCTCGCAGCATGGAGGATATCTTTTACGGCATCAGCTATCGGAAGTGATTCAATATTTTTATATAGAACTCGGAATTTACCTATCAATTCTGTCGCATAAGCCTCGAATTCCTGTCTATCAACGACCATTACAAACGAGTTTTTTAGTTCAAGATATTTCGATGTATGATCGCACAAGTAATCAAAACGAGTTGCAACTATCAAACAACGTCCAAGTATTGCCTGTAGTTCTTCCGTATTTTCTGTAATTTCAAAATCATCTAAAAAGATATCTGGACTCACAATTTGCCCCTGACGCCGCATTAAGGTGTGAGCAACGCAACCACTGAACTTAACCATACCACTTTAAACACGAAACCCAACGATGGAATTAAAAATGCCAAGCTTTGGGAGTCACTCTTAAATGCTTGTTAGCTGAATTTTAACGCTTATTTACATTTATTTGATACAAAGCTTCTCCTAACATATCTGAGAAGTTCAGGTCGCTCATAGGAGCTATGTCTATTTTAGTCATAGATTGTAACGTCACGATACTCATTGCTTGACTGATTTCATCACCTATTTCAGAGTGTTGTGATAAGTTATCAAAAATACGATTACTCGCATCAGGATGAGTACCTTTAAAGCAAGATTTAGAATCTAGCTCTAAGCTCTGAATTGCTAACAATGCGATAGTTATACCAACAATACGTTTTTTTGATTCTGCTGCTATAGTAGAAGAACTTAGTATCCAATTGGTACTATATAAGTCAGCATCTTTTTCTTCTTGTATTGACAAGGTATTAATTTCTAGAGAACTATGACCTAACTCAATATGTGCAATTTCATGCCAAATAATCCATCCTAAAGCACAAAGGAATATTTCCGTTGCTACCTCCTGATCAATTTCCTCAACACTTATTAAAGCGCTAAAGTTTTTATTTGGGTCATAACTTTCCGCATATAGACTTTCTTTCAAATATTCAGTTAACTGACTTGTTCCAGCATAACCATTAATAGTTTCCAAGTCTAAGTTTTGTTCACCATTCAATTGTGCCTGAGCGTATGCTTGATAAAGTAACCAAGCTTTCAAACTAAACGTCCATAAATACTCCAAGCCGCCATAAGGGATCTTTATAACCTTTGTTTTTGTGTTAACACGAAAAGTAAAGCCTGACTCTTTCAAAAAAAGTAGCGAAAAGTCATGCTTGTTAGATAACTCCACTAGCTTACTTTCATTCTCAGGTGCAACTCGCGATGCAACTGCTGACATTAATTCAAAATGCTCTCTTGTAAACAATGTATTGCTTCCTCTGAACTATGCTAATTCTGCTAACGCCGCGTTAAGGTGTGAGCAAGCCACCACTTAACCTAACTATGCCACCTTAAATACGAAACCCAACGTGGAATGAAAAATACCATGCGTTGGGAATCTGTCTTAAACGCTTTGTTAAGTGCGATTACGAAGCTTGTCGAAAAGCTCTTTATCACGTTCTGTAAATTCTTTTCTTATTGAAACTGCGATCTTTTCAGCATCATTAGCGAAAGTATCAAGCTCTGTTTTAGTCATGACGGTTACTGAGGTCGAAACTCTTTCAGGATGATAAGAACTAAAATTGAAACAACTACGCTGTACTTCCTGAAGTTCCAACTCACCTGAGTCATTGAGAGAACATTCAAACAATGGAGAATCCACAACAATAACTGGAAAACAGTAGCACAACCTATCAGGCAAATCGTGAGTACGGTCTTGGATATAACCCAAACATGCTTTTATCACTCCAACAGCTGCACTATAGGCAGGATCATGATCACCTCCCATCGCTTGCCGAAAATCGTAGCCAGCATATTTTGACGTCTCTGTATAATCACGGATATGTTCCAACCCATGATCCATCAATTTGTCCACAAAAGCTTCTCTTCCTTTATCTGAAGCAATACAAAATGAATTTAGTCTGTGGTAACTATCTGACAATACTTCACCTTTGAGTACAACCCACGGTTTTTTAGAAGCTTTACATTCCATGACAAAAGAAACATCGGTTATGCCTGTGCTATTTTGGTCAATATGTATTGCCAATACATCGATTTCTCTGCCTTTGTCGCTATCATAATCTTTGTAACAATGAGATTGATACACATCAAAACTATGCTTTCTGAAACTAAGAGCTGTTTTCATTTCTAGCGGAAAGCCTGTCTTATTCATCCAGTCTAGAACTTTATTCGACAACATTTAATTATTTCCTCTTAGCAACTAACGCCCTCTTTGGGTATGAGTAACGCAATACCGCTACTTCCGCATACAACCTTAAACACTAAACACAACGCATAGTAAAAATTCCACGTATTGCGAATCCCTCTTGAACGGTTTGTTATGAACGTATTCAACTCATGCGATATTACTCATCGAGCTTTGTTGGCAAATCGACCGGTATTTCAAATTGAACACGATGAGCTGTATGAGATTCATCATGGCTTTTAGCCCCGCCCCCGATTGAAAGGACAGCTAGCTTCGCCTTAGCGCTAGTATCCACACCTGAGCTTTCTTTAACCTGTAGTGCGATATCGAATTTGATTGTTTGTTTATCAGGCCTTATCTTAAATTTTTGTGAGCTAATATGACTGCCATTACATGCTTGATATTCAGTATCAACACTCGCTGGATTAACTATACCGCCAAGAGTTTCTACTTCCTCGGAAGCATCTTTAACACCTTTGGCAATCTGCACTAAGGTTTCTTTTATGTATTCATCTAACTGCATTTTCACTCCGAGTTCATAACAACTTATTAGTGCGCATGCGCGTATGTTTGGCAAAACACGCATGCATATTTAACAACCTATCATTTAAGACCTGCCAAATTAAAGACTTTGATTTATAAGAACTATATCAGAGTGATGCTGGATAAACGAGCATAAGAATTTGCAGGGTGAGTATTGATATTAAGGTTGAATCGAAAGCTATAAATGACTGCTATTTATTGATGAGCATAAGTAGGTAAATAAGCTCGTCACTACTCTGAACAGCTTATTGCCTGTAACTAATAAAGAGGCAATAGAAGTTAGATATCAAACCTCTATTGCCTAAAGTCGTACAACAATTTTCGGTGTAGATATGGCAGCGGGCTTCGATGAAAAGGATGTCATCTCAGCGTTTCAAGGCTGTATCTGCATATACTCCAGCTACTGCGATTTCTAGCATCAATAAACCTGTCTGATTCATCAAGTTCATTATACCTGTAAAGAGTTACAGTTATTTAGGTTTTTATAGGAAGATTCTTTTCGGCCTTATCAGCTTATGGAAGTAACTCTCTGACGTCACATTCTAATACCTCAGCGAGCTGATAAGCTTTTTCTAACGTGATATTGACTTCTCCGCGCTCGATTCTCCCCCCATAACTGCGATCTATTTCAGCTAAAAGCGCCAATTTATCTTGAGACATTCCCAACTCTTTGCGTTTTTTTCGTAAATTGAAGCCAAATTGGATTGCTAAGTCTTTCATTTTTCATCTCGTTAAAGATAAAGACTATCCAAAGTTGCGGCTTATAAAGCCACGGATTATAATCCGCATTTAGTTTGTAATGTTTTTCTACTCCCTAGAGCTAGTGATTAACACCTTGTGAGAAAGTCATGCCAAAAGTTTCAATCAAAATATGCGCTACGTTGCATACTATTCTCCAGGATGAGAGCTTCAATAATTTCCAGGTCGTGCAGTTACGCGATAGATTTTTGTCTGCATTAAGTAGCAACCAAAGTGTTAGTGAAGCCTATAAATTTATTTATAGGCAGGTCTGTCGACTCGTTAAGAAGAAAGCCTTACGAAAAGTTAATAAGGAGAGCTCGAAAACGGTCACTTATCAAAAGACAGAGTTATTTGATCAAATCAACTTCGTCATAAATGACTCCATTGAGACTAGTAAGCCCTCGCAAAAATTACTAGATAAGACTGAACTCGCAGTTATTCAACAACTTCAAGAGCGCCTTAAACAAACAGAAGTCGATCTACTTACTAGCATTGGAGAGTCTGAAGAATATATGCGGCTATACAAATCTTTCCCAGAGATGAAGGAACACCTTGAGTCGCAGTACATGCTAGCTAGAGAAAGTAGCTCGAAGTTACTTGGTCAAATTAAAGCGATTAAATCGGTACTCTCGCACCAACAGAAGTAACTCAAATGCAATTAAGACAATGGCAATTAGAGTGCGTCAATCGCGCTCTAGAGCATTTTAATGCCAACCAAAGACACTTTCTCTGCTTAGCAACTCCAGGGGCTGGAAAGACGATTATGGCAGCAGAGGTTGCAGCTGAGTTATTCGAACAAGATCTTATTGATTTTGTATTATGCTTTTCGCCTTCTGTAAATATCTCGAAAGGCATTCAGAAAACATTCTCACATCGATTAGAGTGTCGCTTTGATGGAGTAATAGGTGCAGTAGGTTGTTCTTACACATATCAAGGAATGCTATCTTTTAAAGAAGACTTTTGGCAGCTACTAAAAAGGAATCGGGTATTGGTGATCTTTGATGAGATCCATCATTGTTCTGGCAGTACTCTTGAGGATGCGAATGCTTGGGGAGAGGAGATCTTACTAAATATACAAGATCAAGCACAATACACCTTGGCATTGACTGGGACGCCTTGGCGCTCTGATCAAGCCCCCATTGTTTTATCTCGATATCTAGACCCTGATAACGAAATTCAGTGTGATTATGTTTACGGCTTAAAAGAAGCTGTGAGAGATGGTGTTTGTCGGAATCCTAAAATAGTATTAATTGATAACGAAGAGCTTTCAGTTAAAAATCAGTATAATGAAATCCAAACTTTCAGCAGTTTTAATGAGCTTTTTAAAGGTTCATCAATTCCGTATCAATTAGTCATCAAAAATGATTTAGCTATTCATCATGTTTTGAGCTTAGCAATTGATAAGCTAGGTAGCATTAGGCAATTGAACCCCGATGCAGCTGGTTTAGTGGTCGCATCTTCAATCGAACATGCGTGCTTTATCTTAGAAATCCTCAAAAATACATTCAAACAAACAGCAACAATCGTAACTTATCAAGAAATTGCCCCGTCGGATACAATTAACAAGTTTCGGCATGATGATACACAATGGATTGTTAGTGTAGGAATGATTAGCGAAGGTACTGATATTCCGAGGTTACAGGTTTGCTGCCATTTAAGTAGAGTAAAAACCGAATTATATTTTCGGCAAATACTAGGTCGTATTTTACGAACAACTAAAGCACATGATCAACAAGCTTGGCTCTTCACTTTTGCAGAGCCCAAACTAACCGATTTTGCATATCGAATAGCGATTGAACTACCAGAAGGCTCAACTGTAATTAGAGAGAAGAAACCTAGAGGAAGTATGAAGTTAACAATATCGAATAATTGTAAAATAACTAATGAACCTCCGAGCCTGCCAAGTTGTTTTACACTTAGTATGGGTGATGCTATAGGTAGGAAACAGATTAATTCATTACCAAGTCAGGCAATTAATGATGCTCACTTAATCAGTTCAATGAACCCATCAATGCTGCTACTAGGCAGGTTTAGGGAGAAGGTCATTTCGACTTTTGATTCTCCATTTTAATACTTATTTATGGTGCATATACAAATAAGAATCAGTGTAATGGCCAGCTAAAACTGGCCACGGCTATATAGCATTTCTGAGTTAGGAATTATACTGATTTAGCAGTATCGCGGATGACCAAATGTATAGTACATTTAGCCCCTAAGCTTTCGGGTTAATCTTCTTTACAAAGCCGTTTATATTTCCGCTTTGCATTTCTTACTTGTAGATCATCGACTAGCTTATCAAATGGAATATCAAAAGCGACATTCGCAAAAGCAGCAATGGCTTGGTTCGATAATTCAAAATCATCAGGTATTTTAAAGTTGCAATAGTCTCCATCATTTTCTTTAGAAAACTGCACAGTTCTTAATATTGCCCTGATTTGATCTGCACTAGATGAGCGCTCAGTTCTTGTGAGAATCAGATCTAGTTCTGAACTAGTCTCAATTGAAGAATTTTGAGCATCAATCCCAAGTTGAGTAACTATTTGACTAATGGATGGGTAATACCTTAAGCCATACGGGCCAACAGTATTTCTCAACGGTTCTTTTAAATAACTCTCAAACATGTAATTTGATTGTCCAGCATCTTCTATAAGTTTGAATAGAGCATAGTGAGTATTGCTTGTAAATGAAGTACTTTCATGTAGTTGAGTTCTCTTATCCAGTTGTTCAGCTAGTTCAAATGCAAGCTTGTAAATTTTGTCATTAATCGCTTTCAACTCTTTGGGGACTGCTCTTACTTCCCCTACTTCACTCTCATTTCCGAATGCCACGGCGTCGATTACAAGGCCAATGAAACGATTCATTTGAGGAATTGTTAGGGCTTTGGACATCAGCTTTACATGTAGCTCAAGCTCTGAATACCGTTCTATAAGCCTCTTAATTACCGCATAGTCAGAACGGTGCCTTTTTCCCTCAGCGGCCTCCTTTAACTGCCCCTCCAAATACTCAAATGCATTAAGGTCTATAAATTCACCCATCATACTATTCTCCGGTCTTGTTAACTGGTGCTGTGCAAAGCTAATAGATCCCGAACCCAAAGTACCAATCTGAGTTAAATATTTTTTTGACGAACTGAGATTGGAAACCTCAATCTGAATCGCTACAATTGCTCTGGGACTGTAAAAGCTTGCTCAGGTGGTTTTATCAAAGTTTGGGGCATAAGTGAGTCAGCGCTGACTCGAAAATGGACAAAAGTTTGTTAGAGTTAAAGTTCTGGAAGTAATAATTGGTATTAGGGAAAGTATGGCAATCAAGTATGCGGTAATGCCGCACACAACCGTGGAGTAGTTGTCGGTTTGCTTGGTCTTGTTATGTTCCTGCTACTTACTGAATTTAAACGGTTTTACTTCCTGCAACGCATACACGGAACTTAGAGCACCTGCAGGATTAGGTGAAAAGCTATAGGTCTTACGGTAAAATTCACCGTATAGTCTCACTGTTTTGTGATTCCACTTAACATGAAAATCTTGTTGTATGTCCTCAGAAAAACTCACCGTTAATTCTATCGCCTCAGACACAATGAAATGCTCTGCTGAATAATTATTAGGGAAGAGGTACACTCTATAACCAGGCTGAGGATACCCTGCATCGGTAACCACTATTACTCCTGTTAAGCTCACCAAATTTGAATCAAACTCCTCGGGAAAGGTTATGAGCTGATACATCGAAATAGATATCCCTCTATCGGTGGCAGCAAATGCTGTCGTTTGCGATAAGATGAGGAGAAAAAATATAAAAAGTTTCACTGAACTCCCTTTGAAACATAACTCTGCGTTATGCGGTGAGTAATTGTTGGCTAAAATGTGAAGCGAAACCGAGCCAACTGTTATTAATCCGACTTTAAGGCCTTGTTAGCACTCAATTGCTTGTACCAATTCATAGCCCAATTACCCATTACAATTAGAAAGCCAACACTTAAATAACCTAAAAACAGTACAAAAGTGGTAGGAGTTATTTTTAAATCAAATCCAGATGCTATAAGCAATAATATGTTTGCAAGAATACTAGAAACAAAAATCATTATGCTTACAGAATTTACATTTTTAAGACGCTCAGCGGAAGCTTGGAGTGACATTAAGGCTACAACAAACCAGTGATGATTTGTATAAACTTCTTCCTTTGCAATAAGAATATAAATCATAGTAAAAATAAAACCGAGCATAGGTAACAAGGCAACCGAATTTAAAAATTTACTCATAACTCCCTCTTGAGTGTTAACATTTGTATAGTGCGCATGCGCTTATTAAACCTGTTATTTAAATCAAAACAGCATAAGACATTGATATTATAGCACAAACCTTCCTCCCTCAAGTATAGATGAGTATAATTCACACAACATTTCCCTAGAAAAACGAGCAAAGCAGATAATACTGTGTAAAGAAACTGTTTAAGAGTAACTTCCCATGACAGCTAAAAAAGCCCTTTTTTGGCTCAAGTTAGACATCAAGCAACACCAACCTAAATGAGTGCACCAATTACCCTGTGTAGATACGGCCGTGACCGTCCATGACAAGGTGAGAGATAACGAAGTTATCAAGCTTTCGAACTAGAGGCAGGATGTCGAACTAGCTTTTTAGCTGGGATGCTATTCGTCATGACCGAGCTTCCAAGGACCTTTCCGTTATTGAGAAGTACTGCGTGTCGCGAAAGTGTCTGCACATGCGTCCGCTGCAGGTGATTGATAGCTATGAAACTACAAGTTCAAACACTCAAGTTGGTATCACTCATCCAAAAAAAATGTAATCACCCTTCATTCAAAGGCTAACTCACTTTGGGGCATAAATGTTTTAGCTTGTCTGTCCCATACCTTCTGACACTGCTCAAAAGCAATC
The DNA here is from genome assembly GCF_000018285.1 of Shewanella pealeana ATCC 700345. Lineage (NCBI taxonomy): Bacteria > Pseudomonadati > Pseudomonadota > Gammaproteobacteria > Alteromonadales > Shewanellaceae > Shewanella > Shewanella pealeana. The sequence goes on from NC_009901.1 coordinate 4,230,118, forward strand.
AAACTTTATTGGGTTCGTTCAGACTATATTGTTAGCCAACACTAACAGAGATGTTGGCAGTGATACTTGTAAAACATCGTGCTTTATTTCTTAAATTAGCAGTTAATTAGCTTTCCAATTCAAGAATACGTTGAGCAAAAGCGTTACGCTCCTCCAATAAAGAGTCATACATAGAGTAAAGCTCATGTATGTGTGCCATTAGCATGGCTATAGTTTCCTTATCGTCCTTCCCCTTTGCTTCAGCAAGCTTGCGCTCAAGGTTTTCGTTTCGTTTAAGTAGCTTCTTTGTTTGGTCTTTTTGCTGATCAACTAACGCTTGTTCTTTTTGTTTTTTCTTGAGGTTGTTGATCATCTCCTTGATGTCAGGGTGACGGTTGTAAATGAGCGAATGCGATAAACCACATTTGTGAGCAACTTTGCTTATGGTGATCGATTCACTGTTTTGTTCAAACTCTCTTACACAAGATAATAATTGCTCTCTGGTGTCCATATTAGCTCTCTACGGTTGTTTGCTCGTTAATTGGTGTGGTGGAAGTAAGGTTATTTATGATTTCATTAGCAGCGTTAAGGTTGTCTTCTAAGCCTGTTAAGAAGGACTGGTAGCGCGAAGTGTCAGGTAAGGTATTAATACGCGCTATCTTTTGCTCACAGCTATACTTAATCGCTTTCCAATAGGGCAAGTGTTTGGGGGTGGCATAGTATGTATCACAATACAAACAATGTGAGGGATCAGACGCATTCTTTATTTTACACCCTGCGCCTTTAGTGCAATAGCCATGCGGCAAACCTCTCACACTATCACTGTGGCGAGTGGCAAAATCAATTAACTCCTGAGTGCTATTGAAATGTGGTTGTTGGGCCGTTGTATAAATGACCTGTGATTGATTAACGTTTAACTTAGCAAGGAACTTGGAAAGCCTATCACCACCTCCTCCTGCTACCTGTTTTTGTTTGGCAGACTCTACAATGTCTTCAATGGCCTGTTTGTTGGTTAGCTCCTCAAAGTATTCAATGCACGTTCTAAGCTCACTAAGGGATTCATAACCACGCTCAGAATAAACAAACGTCATTACAGAGTTAAGGTGCTTAAACTGGTATTTAATGTCATCTAAATCACCTAATCGGTTGGCGATAATAAACCAAGCAAAAGTATGTCTAAATTGATGCGATGTTAAGTTAAATAAATCACCAACTTTATATTTTAAGCCTCGTTTGCCACTCAGCTGGCTAACTGATTGGTAGTTGCAGTTCATTTTTTCAAGCTGCTCGATGTCAATAGCTGTCACCTGAAATGAATGTTTGCTCATAGAGATACCACTGTTAGCGTCCGACGCTCTGGAAGCCTGCACAAATCTGGCGGTATTTTTAGTGTGTTGTATGCCAAACAACCGGTTGTCTTTAAGTCCTTTTTCATATCGGTCTAAATGACCTTTAGGCATCTTGTGCATATGGTGCTCAAGCATCAATCTAGCGCGCTCCCTGTAAATCTCGTTAACCTTACTCAGTAAGTCTACCGCTTCAAACACGATTTCATTTGCAACCCAATCCAGCTCAATCGTTCCCTCGGTAGTTTTTGATAGTTGACTTTTGATGGTGAATACGGTTTCGCCAGTTTCTACTCGTTGCGAGTGGCTGTTGTTTTTTAGCGCATAGACTTCGTTATCACGCATACCAGTAAACGCTAATACCAATGTGTAGACATGGAGGTTTAGGTCTCGTACTAAGTTGTAGCCTAAACCTAGTTCATTATCAAAATTACGGCAGGACGCCGCAATGATACTGCCAGGATTGCTGCAATTATTTCCTTCAATTCTTTTGTTGGCTTTTGTATGTGGTTCTATGAATAAGCCAATGTTGGACTTAACGTTGTTTATGTAGTCGGTTGATGACTCAATCACTGACTTCATCACCCCTGTTGGAATGATGGAATGCTTTAAACGGTGTTGTTCTTCATGTTTCGTGATTTTAGAAATGGTGAGTTCATCGACCAATGGAGCCAGTAGTGAGCTATTTACCAAACCATATGTATACAGAAAGGTTAATCCCTCACGGACGGTCTTAGCAGCTGAGGTGTGCTTCCCCTGCTCCATACCACCTTTTGATTTAGGAGCGTTCAAAAAGTCCGTGATTAAATTCCGAAGTTTCAACTCTGGTGACTTGTTTAACTCTCTAAAAGACTTGTAACCTTTTGTCTGCAAGAAAGAGCAAAAAGATTTTAATGTGCGAACCCGACTGACAACTGTCTTCCATTTATACGGTGTGCCGCCTTTTACTGTTCCAAGGTGTAATGCTGCAATCATCATTGTCTTAAGTTCGTAGTCGAACATTAGTGAGCTTGTATCAATTACAAGTCCTTTCTCCTTGGTTGACTGTCTAAAGTAGTTTCCACCAAATGTCATCGGCTTTTCGTCTGGTGTTTTGTCCCACAATACAAGCCGAGATAGTTCGTTAATATCACTGGTAGATAATTCCTTTACCACGATATCGTTGCTGACATTTATGATGGTTGAGATTATTTTATTGAGATCGGACATTAAGACTCTCCATTAACAATCGAAAAGGATGGGGTGGCGAATTCCCAGTCTGGATGAATGCCATGTTGCTTAAAGAGCGCAAAACCATCCTCTACTGCTTTACAGTTTCTCTCTCGTAGGTTCTCAATAATGTCATCTACGCGTTGTTTTAGAATATTGATATTGGTGATCTGATTGTCGGTATTGTCAAAGTCAATAACTGACATTTCCATATCTTGTAATATGTAGTTCTTATAACTGAGTAGCTTCCATACATGCTCGGCATCCACGACAACACGGAAATACTTACACCAAACGCAGCTAAGAAAATCTGCACACATTTTCTGATTACTGTCTTCATTAATTTGATGTAGTTTTCGATGCTCTCTAGCGTAGCGTTCTGCTTCTTCGTTTTGACCTTTCGCTGCACAAGTACCGGTAGGAACTATTTGATGCTGATTAGCGCTCATGTCTGTAATGATGTGAATGTCAGATGATACTTCCTTGCCAGCAAAGTAGTCAGACATTATTTTAGTTGCTTGGTTGAGAGAGTAGCGAGATTGTTCAGGGTTGATCCGCAAATAGTTAGACTCAAACACATCAAAAGAATGTTTGACCGTATCGGTGTACTTCTTGATGCTTTTATTAACTTTTCGATAGATATGATTCACACCACCTTTGCGGATTTTTTTAGCCACAAATGGAACACTGCATCCTGCTTTCTTTAGTATGCTGCTCAGGTGTTTTACTGTTGAGTATTCAAGTTTTAACACTTCATCATTGCGCGGGTAGATAAACAGGTAATTACTGAACTTTGTTTGTGCCCTAAGCTCAGTGGTGAGTTCATCGCGAATAATTAACAAATCTGATATTGCACTTTTCAGGGTATCTGATTTTAACTCTGATTTGTCAAAGGTATATGTGTCGCTTCTATAGCCAGCTCTGGCTTTTTGAAGAACAACGGCATATTCGGTTTTATTGGTGATTGGAGATACAACCTCAGCAATGTCGTCACATTCTAACTTAAGTAACGGACTAATGTTCCATCCAGTTTTCAGTATTACCTTACCAAAGGTAAGTAAGATCCTGTGATATAGGCTTGTACTGCCATCGCGTAATAGTTTTTCAATATAAAAGGCCAACTCTCGACACTGTAGCTCTGTGTAGAAGTCATCAGTATTAAGGCGCTGTTTATGTTTGACGGTTTTAGTATTCTTGATTGGGTAAATATTGTTAAACGGAATGTCAAACTCCCGCAAGAACCATGACAAGCTGCTTCTATATATTCTGGCAGTTGTCCTATTGAATGAAGCGTTGTTCACGCTTGATTGTAGTTCAGCTAAGAGGTGATTTTGAGTAAGTCCTCCATCTATACCAAACCCATTAATACCATGTTGTCTAAGGATACCTAGGTGTTGGTGGTTCAGTGTTCCGCTGTACTTATTCAGGAGCGATTTTAGTTGTTGGTAGTTGTGATAAACTGTGACCATAGAGTAATCCCTCAGGTCGATATCTACCTTGCATAACTCAAGAAAATTGGCTAAGTCTGTGTAAAGAGTATCAGAAATGGCTTTAATGGTTGAAAAGTCAGACAGTAGTTCACGATTGTTATCTATGTTAGGAAATGAAAACAAGTTATCTCGAAACGAATTTAGCTCAGGAGTGTTATCAGGGTAAATACAGGTGCAGATTTCATGTATTAAGAGAAACATCCAACTTGGTAAATTGGGGGAGTCATGAAGGCGCTTAAGTGTTTCATCGCTATTTAATAACGCCTTCAATCCTTCAGCTAGCATTGCCGAGTTTAAACTATCAGAGAGCTCTGCCTGTATAATCGGTAACGCTCTTTTGAATCCAAAAAGCTTGTCACGGACACTTGCTGGTTTAAGGTGTGAACTTATGGAGTGACCAATAATTTTTGAATACTGTTCAATATCGTTAAACAGAGATTGAGAGGTGCGGTATAACTCAGTAAAACTAACCTCATACTTGTCTTTCGCGACTACCGACTTTTGTATAAATGTTTCACAGTCGTAGTGCGACAACATAAGCTGAAAGTGAATGGAATTGTAACTATCCACTTTAGCTGCATCAGCCAGAATGTCAGTGTTGTTCACAAATGCGCCTAAGCCATATTTTGCTAACAGTTCTCGATAGCTGTCCTTTTTCATCAGTTGGGTAAGGGTGGCGTGAGTACTAGCCTTGATGTCCCTTAGCTGTTTTTGCGGTCTGTCGGTATCCAATACGTGAAACATAAAGTCGCGGTATTGGTTAAAAAGAAGATCGGAAGCACCATAAAGTTTCGCTAAATCGGTCACGTATCCCTTTAGGTCTATTCTACTTGGCGGCTTCAAGTCAATATCGTCATTGAACAGCCTAACCAGTGTTATAAATGCGTTCTTAATCCCTTTGCCTGTTCTTAGGGCTGCATACTCAAGGAGATCCCACACGGTATTGCTTTTAAGAGCCGATAATCCTTGTTCTAGCAATGCCTTTAATGATTCAGGGTTAAGTATGTCTATTAGTTTTTCAAATTTAGAGCAGATGTAGCGAATCTGTAATGCAATAGTCACCTCTGTCTTGTTCCATTTGGCTTTGTTAGCCATATAACGCTTGTGACAAAACTCAATATCATTAGCTAGTTGTTCGCTGTGGACTAATATCCTATCGAGTCGGATGTTGAGGTTTGGATTACTAAATGCAAGATACATCTATCGAACTCCTATCTCTAGCTCAGTTACTTCAACGCTTAACTCTTGCTCTAAACCTCCAAACACATCCTCAACCCAAGATTTCATGCGCTTGTCATAAGTAATGGTTCGTGCCAGATCGATGTATTTCTCAGTAGTCGAAAACTTAGAGTGACCCAATAAAGTCATAAGCCTGTATTGGATGAATCCAAGGGGTAAATCTTTCTCCAACAAAAAACGCGCTAATGAGGTAGCAAAAGTTGAGCGCAGATCATGAAACGACCTATAAAACTCAATTTTACTGGTGAGTAATTCTTTCGCAGCGTTGGACGTAATATTAGTGATCGACCCTTCATTTAGGATATTGCCAGAACGGTTAATGAAAAGAGGTTTGTCTATTTCTGCATTCTGGTTTGCCCCCCATTTGGCAGAGCGCTTTAGTCTTTCTGGTGAGTTCCTGTAGTTCCAGAGTCTCGACATCAAAGAACGTGGTACAAGTATCTGTCTATGCTTATTAAACTTGCCAAGTACATCAACGCTGTAAACTTTGGTATCGTCCAAGGCTGTATCAACAATTTCAGACTCCTTTAAAAGTACCACTTCAAAAGCTCGTAACCCACACAACAACGCTAAATCTGCCCATAGTCTGCGGGACTCTGATTGCATGTGGTTTGTAGAGTAGAAATCCTTTAACTCTTTTTGGCTATACGGGGAAAGTCCATCGTTCAACACCATTTTCTTTTGTCGATGCTTTTTAGGAATAGTTAAGTCATTAGTTTGAACTACCATCCCTCTGTCATAACTAAAGGATGCGAATATCAAATCAAACTCTGAGTTAGAGCGTTTTTTCCTAATCACCTTGTCGGTATATTTAAATGGCAGTTTTTCAATTCGACGTGTTCGCCAAGCCCATTCATACAATTGTCTAACATGAGATATGTACAAATTTGCGGTATCGAGCGATAGCTCATTATTCTTGATTCGGTCAATCAAGTGGGTGCGAAAGCGATAAGGCAGTAACCACTCTTTTGCTTTCTCTGATGCTGAGACAGCATATAGGTCTTTCCACTCTAATCCTGCGGCCTCTAGCCACACCAGAAAAACTTTAAGCGAGTTGGCAATGCTTTTAATTGTTTTTACCGTTACACCTCCTAAGAGGTTCTTATGACCTCCTCTAGAGGGGCGAAGAAACTTGCCTTTGTAACGATACTCAAGGAACAGGTTTATTTCTAAACAATCTTTTAATCGTGTATCACTGAATAGTAATGGGAATTTATCGACCTCATGGTGGCGTTGGTGGTTAATATTTCGGATCTGATACTCGCCTGCAATATCCAGTAACTCCCCATCAAACGATGGCAGTGAGCCTAAGTTAAGCTTTGTTTGAATAATAGAGATCATAGATAGTGTCCTGCCATATATAAACCACACGAGATTTAGTCTTCATTTTTAATCATGAAGTAACATAATTGCACATAAATATAGATGGGGTTAGTAACTAAGTAAAGAAGGTGTAACTAGCAATCGCGATCCACTTAAGCGCATTGCTAAACGGGTAGCGCAAGAGTGCCGAGTGCTGTGTTTCGATGAGTTTTTTGTCAGCGATATCGGCGATGCGATGATCCTCGCCAAGCTATTTGAAGCCCTGTTAGAGCAAGGTATTACCTTAGTCGCCACCTCCAATATTCCTATCGATGAGCTTTATAAAAATGGCCTGCAGCGACAGCGTTTTCTGCCGACTATCGAGCTACTTAAGCGCTTTACTCAAGAGATCCATTTAAGCGGATTGCAAGACCACCGCTTACATCAATCAGCGCACTTAAGCACGGAGCTAGCCACAGGCCAGCGTTACTTTGTAGACGCGTTTGATAGCGACTCGATTGAGTGGCCAGCAAGATTTGAGCAGGTTTTTAATGCGGGCCCTCCAAGCGAGACTGCGGCATGGATAGACGCACCGTTATTAGTCCATGGCCGTATAATCGATACCGTAAAATACAACCAGCGTGTAGCCTGGTTTGAGTTCGACGCCCTATGTGATGGCCCACGTTCCCAGCTCGATTATATCGAAATAGCCAGCCGCTTTAGCACGGTTATACTCACTAAAGTCCCCGTATTAGGCGGAGAGCCTCGCAGTTGGATTAGAGCGCGCGGCACAGAAGATGGTGCGCAGCCTTTTGAGACAGTAGCAATAGAAACTGCTGCTTTTGAAACAGCTGCTTTTAATACCGGCAACAGGCAACTGTCTTATGCGGTGAGTGATGACCCCGCGCGGCGGTTTATCAGCCTCATCGATGAGTTATACGATCAAGGTGTTGAGCTGTATATTCAAGCCTATGTGCCTATGGGTGAACTCTACAGCGGCGGCGCGTTAAGCTTTGAGTTCAGGCGCACATTGAGTCGCCTGACTCAGATGCAGAGTTTAGAATATTGATTTCCCCAATAACGGGGGAATTGGCTTTGGCCTCTAGAATTAACGTTAGACTTCGGCTAACAACCTAGATAAATCAAGCTCCGCTTGATAAAGGTCGTGAGCTTCCAGCTCACACACGGGAAAAGGGGAACAACAGTAATCCTCTCTTTCATCTCCCCTGCCGCCCCGACGAAATTGTTGATCCTCGCTCATTTTCGAAAATCGCTATCGCCTCATATTCGCCATATATGGACCCATCCGGTTTGCAAGATATTTAATATCGACTTTGAGAAGAGTTCATTGCACCCATATATTCGGCCTGTTATTGAGGTACTCCTCTGGCCCTGATGGATATTTGCTTCTACTTTCCTTATCATCCTTACGGCTTCTTTAGAGCCTGTGGCGAAGCAAGGTTTTAAGCAGAACAGTCTGACTGTCTCATCATCAAATCAATTATCTTGGCAACTTGGTGGTTAGCAAAACTTATGATTATCTCGTTAAGTTGACGCGTTAATGATTAATTTATACTGTGATACGGTATTCATCTTCTCTTGCTGCTATAACCCACGCTATTCGTGCAAGCTTATTAGCTACGGCAACACAAGCTCTGTTAAAGCCACGCCTTTCTGCAAGTGCGCTAGCCCAGCAACTAAATCTGTCAGTTTTATTAGAACTATGCTGTAAGACAGTTCTTGCCCCGTGGATAAATAGCGTTCTCAAATAAGCGTTTCCTCGCTTACTAATACCAAGCAAATTATTTTTCCCGCCACTACTATGCTGTTTGGGTACTAGACCGCACCATGCTGAAAAATGTCTCCCATTGGTAAAATCTTTACCTTGCCCAACAGCTGCATAAAATGCTGTGGCAGTCACAGGGCCAATGCCTGGTACGCTTTCTAAGCGCTGGCATACTTGGTTACTTTTCACCTCTTGTTGAACTTGGGCATCACAGTTTTTAAGTCGCTTCTCAATGTCATTAAACTCTTCATATAGTTGATAAAAAACACTTCGGCCTTTGACTGTTAATTCGTTATCGGCATTTTCTAGAATATCTGGTAGCTTTGTCCTAAAAGACGCTTTTCCTTTTGTGATGACAATGCCGTACTCAGCGAGCATACCTCTCACTTGATTTATCAGTGCAGTAGATTGTTTGTTTAGTCTTTCTCTCATTCGATGCAGCATCTGAATATCTTGCTGCTCTACTGGCTTAGGCTCTACAAAGCGCATGTTGGGGCGTTGTGCTGCTTCAGCTATCGCAAGTGCATCGTTATAGTCATTCTTATTTCCTTGTCTGTAGGGAACGACATACTGGGGTGCTATTAACTTAACTTGATGGCCAACTTTCTCGAACTCCCTAGCCCAATAGTTTGCACCGCCACAGGCTTCCATCACAACAAGGCAAGGTTCTATTTGAGCAAGAAAAAGCACTAACTCTTTGCGCTTAATTATCTTCTTTTTGACAAGCTTTCCGGCTTTATTAACGCCAACAAAATGAAAAACGGACTTTGCGATATCAAGACCAATTGTAGTAATGTTCATAGTGGACCCGTCCTCTTTCTGATGAGTTTAAGCAACTACATCGTGGCCCATTGCGAGGCCGATTAAAAGTGGATGGGTCCATTCCATTATCCATGACTCGCTCACGCGATTGTTCTTCAATGACCTCGGCAACTTCGATGGGGAAATAGGCGTTTCCTGCGAGTTTTGTAACTCACTTCTCTCCCTATTTACTTTATTCCTATTAAGGTTCGATTAAATCTATTGCTTGCATTGAGCTTGCGGCATAATGGCGCCAATTACATTACAGAGTCGTAAAAATGGACAATCAGCAAGACAGTTACATGACTGAAGAAACCTTAATTGAAACAGTCGAAAATCAGATCGCCGACGGTGAGCCTAAAAAGGTCAAAGAGACCTTGATGCGTTTGGTGATGACAGGTACGCCTCGCGAAGAAGCGATTCAATGGATGGCTTGTGCGCTCGCTATCGAAGTCAGCGATGTGATGCTAAATGGCGCCTCGTTTAACGAAAAGCGTTACAACCAGCATTTAGATGCCATGCCAAATTTGGATTGGATGGAAGACTGATTTTTAAAATCAATCGCTTTAGCAGCAACTTATCTCACAGGTTAAGTGCTGCTCTAGTTACCATGCTGCTTGGGCTTTCTATGACAGAAAGCTCAGCGCATCAAGCCGAGTTAACACTAAGTCCTACGACTAAAGCTACAACTACAACAACTACAACTACAACAAAAAGAGAATTAACAGTGAGCCAGCCACATACCCTTACATTAGATGACGTCTCATTTGATAAAAAACAAGGCAGGATTGATGTTTACAAGGGCAAGCATAAACATATCATCATCCCTGATAATTTTGACGGTATCCCCGTCACCAAGATCTGGGATTATGCTTTTTCAGAGGTTGAGGAGTTAAGCGAAGAATTCGAAGAGGTCCCAGAGAACCTAATAGCCAGCGTGGTTATCCCTAATACAGTCACCGAAATTGGTGAAGGCGCATTTCAGCGTAACGCCCTTACCGAGGTAGTGATCCCAAGTTCTGTGACTCGTATTGGTTACAAGGCCTTTGCTGAAAACGCACTTACCAGCGTGGACATCCCAGATTCAGTGACTGAAATTGCAGAAAGAGCATTTGCCAAAAATGCATTAACTCAGCTGAGCCTGCCAAATGCATTGACTAAAATTAATGATCGAGTGTTTCAATTTAATGCGTTAACCAGCATCACTATTCCTGATTCCGTGACTGAAATCGGTTTAGGCGCATTTAGGGGGAATGAACTTCAAAGCATCACAATTCCTGACTCTGTAACTGACATAGGTTCAGAAGCGTTTGCAGATAATGTCATAACCAATGTATTCATTCCGACTTCGGTCACTTACATGGGTAATGACGCTTTTACCGGTAACCCATTAAGGGGCAGGATTATCAAAGGCTTTGGCAACAAAAAGCCGCCCAAAGAACTCACTGACGAAGAGTGGCTCGAAGCCTATGGTGACTTATAAGCTAAAGCATTGCTGCGCGCACATCTAACATCTGATAGCGCGTAACCTTGTGAGCTTACTGCTCACAAGGTTTACAGCAGAGAAGTAACTGTCCCCTGTTATACCATCTACAACAACTTCAAGTTAATCGTACTCAGCTACTAGCATGACTTTCTTTAACTCTGGCTGGTAAAACACCATAAACTCACCGGCAAAGCCCAAGTACTCACTATCTCTGACCAAGTAAGCTTCATCTTTAAAGCTGCCTATGAAGGTATATTCTTTATTGTCTTTCTGATCCAGATAAACGATATCGCGAGTGCTCATATGTTCAAATTCAGGATGATTAAGGCTGCAGGTCACTTCATAGTAATGATCCAGCTCTGGGTTCTTTGCCAGTTCATTATATAAACATGAAGCCCAATTCTGGCCAAATCTAGGTTGGCCGCCCAAAGTGATTAATGGCAGCTTTTTGTCACGACGCATCAAACACTTATTGGCAGCAAATTCGTCCTGCGCTTGCTGATAGTTGTCTAAGTACTCGTCTTGCTCCTCAAGCGTATCATCATTGGCGTACTCGTCATCTAAGCACCAGCCTTGTTGCTCATCAATATACGAATAGGTGATTGGGCCATAATCACCATCGGGAATGCCTTGCAGATTAGGGAGTGCAATGAGTATTTTGTCGTCAATGCTTGCATCAAACATATTGAATGACAACAACCCAATTGGAATTAATTTCTCACGGTCAAAAACCACAGACTCAGCAGTTGGAAATGCAGCATAACCAGCTTCATCATGGAAGATATCGGTTTTAGCTACATTCAATTTGGTATCTTTAATTATAAACGCCATATTTAACAACACATTCCTTTTATTAATAGTTTAACCTGCTAATTCGCTAGCATTTTCCACAAGCGATTCATAGATTATTGATGCCAGTATACGCTCTTGTTAGGGGAAATTGGCGTATTCAAATACGCCGAAAATCACACTTTGAGAAGTCAAATTGAGTCTGATAAGAGTCATATCAATAACGCTACATTTTACATGCATAAATGCGCGAAAGCCTCCATGTACTATTAAGGAAGCCTCGTCATCCATGCCTCACACATCGGCGAACGGTTAGAATAAAATCAGTTACACATTACGAACGATAAAGCTGTCACGGCTTGAGGTCATCTGCAGATACATCAGATAACAGACGGGTATTAATATCAGGGAGAACACCACCAAAGCGATAATCATAAACAGATGCATTGTTGGCTTGATAACCGCTGTATCTGGGTTGCTGGGGTTGTAATGCACTTGGATCTTCTTACCACTAGGAAACTCAGCCACCAAGGCTTCGGCCTCCTCCCAAGAGTAACCCGGAATAGCACCAGTGATGTCGGTCTTATTACTCTTGTGGTAAATTTTACCGTCAACAGCATAAAAATACTCGATAGCCACCTCGTAATGAGATTCTGCGCTGCTTCTTTCATGATAGCGCTCAATACTCCAACAATTCACCACGACTCCTTTAGCCGTAGGCCAATTAAAAGAGGCATGAAACTGATGCACTGCGTAGGTTGCCACTCCAACAGCAGTGGAGAACATGATAAACATAAACCAGATTAATATTGAAACCTGCGACAGCTTAAAGCGCTTCACTATTATTCACCTCATTACCCTCACGACTATCCTCACAACTGCCCTTATAAATAACCATCAAAACTCGATAGCCTTTCACTAATCTAATCAATGGCCAAAGAGTGCCAATAATCAGCAATACCGCCCCAAGAAAACCAAAGCCAAGCAGGTAGCCAAACTCTTCAGCTCCAGTCGTTGAAAACAGCCCACCATAATTAAATCTACTGGCCACCATAAACGAGGCTAAGGCCGCTAAATGCAGCCCAAGGTAAATCCCTATCGACTGCAATAGATTCAAATAGCCTTGTTTAAAAACGGGGGAAGTAACGCGGTGCCAGCAACCCCCAGCCCAACTAAGCAAGACTAGCCACAGGGTCGCGGCAGGCCACCAAATCCAGCTAAGCAGATAAATTACCGCCGCGGCTAGGTAACTGTAACGCACCAGTGCTAGCAAAGAGCACTTTGAAAAGTCCATTATAAATCCTTATTTACAGCGACTTTAGATAACACGGCATTAGATAACACGGCATTAGATAACACGGCATTAGACTAAAGCGACTCTAGTTAGTCTTGCTGTAATACATCTTGGTTTTAATCTCGAGTATTAGGCCTTGATATCCAAGGGAGAGCCAAAAACATGCCATTAACAATGGGGGGCAATATTAGCATCCATTGCTAAATGTCAGAGGCTTTTGATTCGTAGGTTAAGGGGGGAAACTCACTGTGTTGTAATAGATAGACGACTTCCCACGGAGTTTTATCGGTTTGCCTGAATGTTTCAGCATAGTACATATGACTTTCAGCCAGCGCCTTGGGGGCCGGTGGTGTGTCTATCCATTTTGACCCGGTGATGTTATTGAATTGATAATTGAAAGGCAGGTGCAACGGGCTACGCAATGAAAATTTGGCAGTGTAGCCGGCATCGCGGTGTTTTTCTGTTATCCAGACGCTCACGTAAAAGGCCGGCGCGGTATCCCAGGTTCCCTGAATACGGTATTCCCAATCCCGGTCTTGTGTTATCTCCACTGACGCGATTTGTGGATGGTCCTGCAATACATCATTAAGACTGGTGTGTGGGTCAATACCGAATGCAGTCAGTTCCTCTATAATCATTTGATAGTGTGCCTGCCCACCGCCCTCTTCTATTTGTTGGCTTGAGAGTTGATGACTGTTGTAGATCATGTCCGCCATACTCATGTTCATTACGAATCTGGCCGGTGAGTTAATGTAATAGAGGGCAGCATAAGCCAGTGCAGCCAGAAGCGTGATTGAGCAGAACCGTTTCCAGTTTATCCTGACCAGAGTGCGTTTGAGTTTGCTTTTAAACAGGTTGTGGGTTTTGCGCTTAGAGAAAGGGGTGGGTTTTCGCAACATTCAGGATACCAACATTAGGCGTTTTGGCTTATTCAGCCGAATGGCGCACAGCGTAAAGATATATTGGAGCTGGAGCAAGTCAAATGTTTGATCAGGATACACTTTTACTTATATGGACTCCCCCTGCGCATGGTTAAAAATAAGCTAAAACATAAGCCCTCAATGCTAAATCAACAATAAGTGGCGGGCCAAAAACATGCTATTAACAATGGGGGTCAATACTGGATTTCTATCAAGCTTCGCTTGATAAAGGTCGTGGCTTTGCCACATATCAGGCTACGCCTGACTAAGGTCGTGAGCTTCCAGCTCACACTCGGCCAAGAGGGGATCAACAGCAATCCCCTCTTGGCCATTTCTTTCATAAAGAGTCCTGCCGCCCCGACGAAGTTACATGCATTTTATACGGGCCTCATACTTATTCGAAATAGCCTAACGCTTCCGATGGGACATCCTGTCCCGCGAAAGCTACGCCCACATCCGTGTGGGCATCACGACTATTTCTTCAACGTACTTCGGCAACTTCGATGGGGAAAGTGTGTTTCCTGTAGACCTACAAGGATTATCTAGCTTGTTAGTTATGGCTTAAGATAGAGGACTGCTACTTTAAGAACTAAACATCAACTCAGAAAGTTTACGCTGACCCCACTTATCTGCGGTAACTTAAGTAGAGAGTCGCTGTTATCTGCATGCTCAATATGAGCAACTCGCTATTGGTTTATGGCTACAGGCTACAGATAGAGCAACTGCTTATTGAGAACGAAGCATCGATTCAGAATAGTTCCCCCAGCCCCACACATCCTTGTTTTTATGACAATTTGTATCCACCAAACACTAGCTGTATACATGTCATTAACGGAATACGTACAATACGCTTCTCTTAATACCGCTTGTTTATCTTATTGGATTTAGATTCGACTCCGCTTTCGAGGCGCTAAAGGCTAACTATGCAAAAAAATAACTTTGATTACGATAAAGCCATAAAAAACATAACTTATTTTGAGATTCTTGTCGGAATATCACTAGCAATAGATATTGTATTTAAATTTTACGGAGCATCAAAAGGCATACTTAGCTGTGGTGCAGAACCATCACTGACTTGGCTCACCTTTGCAGCTCTCGGTAGGCTAATAGGACATAGCGCTAAGAGCATTCTTCAAGCATTAAAATCGAATAGTGAAAATAATAGGGAGCAAAACTGAGTCAAAAACTAACAGAAAACACCTGTTCCCCATCGGAGTTGCCGAAGTACGTTGGAATAAATCGCGTGATGCCGACAGGGATGTCGGCGTAGCTTTCGCGGGGCAGGATGCCCCATCGGAAGCGTTAGCGATTTATCCATAAGTACGAGGGAGACAACTTCGTCGGGGCGGCTCGGGAGATGCAAGAGGGGGTAGCTGTTGACCCCTTCTTGCCCGTGTGTGAGCTGGAAGCTCACGACTTTGGTCAGGCGCAGCCTGATAAGAAAACAGTTTTTAGACGAAGTCTAAATAAACATCGCAATCATGCCACCCACCGTGGCAGCTGCCTTAACATATTGGCCTGCAGAATATGAAGGGTCACCGTTCTCATCGATCTCCTCGGGATGATCGAGTCCTAAAGCCCCAAACACAAAAGATTCAAAATCGCCATCTTCCTCAGCTTCAGCCTTCGGTACAGAGCCATCAGCTTTAGATAAAGAGCCTTCAGCTTTAGGTAAGGAGCCTTCAGCTTTAGGTAAAGAGCCGTCAGCTTTAGGTAAAGAGCCGCCGGCTTTAGCAGCCGTCTGCTCATCGGCAAGCTTTTGCTGAGCATCAGCCGAGATAGCCACATTGGTGCTGGCACCCACATTGGGTAAAGGCGCTGCTTGATTCGCTGTAGAGCTCGCAGTAAGAGTCGCAGAAGTCGCCGCTTCATTGGCAACCGTCACGGGTGCATTGGCAGATGTATTAACCTGCGAATTACCCACGGCATTACCAAGGGGGGCGCTCACATTAGCACTTACATTAGCATTCACACCTGCACTAACACCCGCACTCACAGAAGTCATCAAACATTCCTCTAATTAATCCCTTTTACAACAGTGGGATATACAAGAGCAGATAGTAAGCAGGAAAGCATTAACCTCAAAGCAAATTTTGTCGAAAATTTGATACAAAACGTATCAAAGGGAACCTAGTCCAAATTGTTGTCAGCCCTTAATTAGGCTATACTTAATTAGGCTTTACTTGACTGGATTCTGTATTAGGCGCTTTATTAAGTTCTTTATGAAAAGAGGTAATCTTCAATGCAACAACTGGATGGAGCATTGAGGTAAAAATAAAAGATCAAACTTAAAAATCATATTGCTCTCGCTGTACCCATAGCGGATCGTAGTGCTGGCCCTGCATATAAATAACATCCACATTCATCTGCGTCAGCTCTTCAAATAAACCTATAAATTGGCCTCCACCATGGCTTGCAGTCAAGTTAGTGGTATATAGCGAAAGCGGGCTTCCGTTAGCAAACTGGCGGGAAAAAGTCGCTAAACTATGTTGATGTTCAAGTAAGTAATGTTTATCAATCCAGCGCCCGCCTAGGTAGATTGCTGAGCTTGAGGCCTTAGCGACAATACTCACATTCGAGTAAGGCGGCTCTTGGTATAGCGCCTGATTTATCTGCTCAAATGGCTCCATATTGTCTTCTAGAATAAGCAGATGCACCTCCCCACTAAAGCCTGACAATAACGCCTCGAGCTGCTCTAGCGAACTATCGACGATGATCAGGCTGACGCTTTGCTCGGCTTTCACCAATGAGCTCTTTATCTTAGTCAGCGTAATTGACTCAGCCTCAAACGCTGACTCAAACTCTGGCTCAAAGTTTGGCTCTGCTATGGCATCATTGATAAACAGCAGTAGGCAGAGTAATACTATCCAGTAGACGGGAAAGTCATGGCTGAGACGGCGCTTCGTTTTCTTGTTGGCGATAAGCCCCCTTATCGAGAGATCGTTAAAGATCGTCATGCCGGTTAAGCTATCGTTGAAGTTAGTGTAGCGGCTTGTCTGTTTGAGATAATTCATAATGAGCTCGAGCCGATAAACAATAAACTTACTGATGCATAGAACAAACCACATCGGTATAGCAAAAATGAAATTGGCTTTCACATTTGGATTCAATTAGTTAATAACGTCTCATTTCGCTTGTGGTTACCTTTTTAAATCCCGTCCAGCTCTGCAAATGAATTTGCAACGCATTTTGCTTGCGGCTTTACAGTGAAATATCCGTTCAATTAAACAAAAAGCCTCTTAGATTTAAATCTAAGAGGCTTTAAAACGGTCACGTTTATAATGGGATGAGAGGCTTATGAGCCACCTAAGATCGCTTGATAGATCTCTATGACTCGTTGAGTATGGAGCTTAACCGCTTCTACCGGCAACACGGTTCTCTTCTCTTGCAGTACTAATCGATGGTTTTCATCACGTAGGTGGCAGTAGGCTTGAGTCAGTGCCTGAGCGCTATCAAGCGGTAGCAGTTCAAGCTCAGCAAGCTCAGCGAAGATCCTCACATTATCAGACCAAAAAGACAGGGCCTTGTGCTCACTGGCGTTGGCTAAGACCAAGTACTGGGCAATAAACTCTATATCGGCAATGCCTCCACTGCTCTGCTTAAGATCGAACATATTTTCTTCGACTCTTAATAGATGATCGCGCATCTTAACCCGCATCTCTCTGACATCTTTGGCCAAAGCCTCTGTATCACGCGGGCTTTCAAGCACCTCGGCCCTAAGCTCATTGAATCGACTGGAGAGTGACATGTCACCAAACATAAAGCGCGCCCTAACTAAGGCTTGATGCTCCCATGTCCAGGCTTCATCTCGTTGATACTCGCCGAAGCGTTCAATCTCGCTCACCAATAACCCCGACGCACCCGATGGCC
Source organism: Shewanella pealeana ATCC 700345 (assembly GCF_000018285.1). Taxonomy (NCBI): domain Bacteria; kingdom Pseudomonadati; phylum Pseudomonadota; class Gammaproteobacteria; order Alteromonadales; family Shewanellaceae; genus Shewanella; species Shewanella pealeana. The sequence goes on from NC_009901.1 coordinate 4,247,629, forward strand.
GCAGGCGCATATCGACTTCATACAATTCACCTGAGTTAGTGCGGGTCGAGAAAAAGTGCAATATACGCTGGGCAAGCTTTAGGTAAAAGTGTCCGATATCTATGGCTCTATCGCCATTGGTCTGCCCGGCCTGACTGCCGTTATGCAAAAACACTAAGTCGAGATCTGAGCCGTAACCTAGCTCGATGCCGCCTGCCTTGCCGTAGCCGACAACCGCAAAACCCATCTCATTATCTTTAAGGTTTTCAGGTACGCCATGGCGAGCACTCACCTGCGCCCACGCCTGATGAACCACCTGTTCGATAATCGCTTCGGCTAAGTAGGTTAAGTGATCGCTCACCTCCATCACTGGCAGTACTCCAGTGACATCGGCAGCGGCTATCTTTAGCTGCTGCGACAATTTAAATTGGCGTAGCGCTTCCATCTGCTGTTCTAAATCATCTTCTGGTACGCGTAGCAGGTACTGACGAAGCTCGCTGCCGTAGTCATCTAATGATGTGGTGTCATACAGCTGGGCTGGGTCTATCAGCTCATCGAGCAGCATGGGGAATTTTGCCAGCTGCAGGGCAATCCATGGGCTAGCAAGACACAGGCTAACCAGCTGCTGCCTCGCGCCAGGGTTTTCACACAAGAGCTCAAGGTAAGTGGTGCGAGTCAGAATTTGATCGAGCACTTTAGAGACTTGCTCAAACGCTTTAGAGGGATGGGGAAGATTGGTAAATTCGCACAGCAGCTTAGGCATGAGTTTATCTAAGGTTTCGCGCCCTCTTGGACCAATGGTGCGACGCACCACAGTTTCGTGCCAGCGGTTAAGCAGCGGCCACAGCTTTTCATCCTCAATCCCCTGCTCTTCTAGAATTGAGAGCGCATGCTCATCTTCATAAGCGTTCCATAAATGCTGAGTCCAGGTCTCGTTCTGATCATCAACAATATTGCCGCCAACGGTTTCCAGAAAATGGCTGTGGATCTGTCTCATCGCCGTCTCTATCTGTTGACGTAGATCCATCTCAGAATCAGCACTGAGGGCGTGGCAGAGGCGTTGCCAGTTGAGCTCATCACTTGGTAAGGTTTGCGTCTGTTCATCGTTAATGGCCTGCAGTAGGTTCTCTACGCGGCGCAGCAAGACATAGCTTTTCTTTAGCTCATCCACAGCCAAGTATTCCAGCTGACCTAACTGATACAAGGTATCTATTGCGGCAAAAAGACTCTGCTGACGCAATGCGGGCTCACGGCCACCACGAATTAACTGAAAACTTTGCACCACAAACTCGACCTCGCGAATACCGCCGGCGCCGAGTTTAATATTGTCGGTAAGCTTTCTGCGACGCACCTCTTGGGTGATCAGTCCCTTCATCTTTCGCAGTGACTCGATGGCCGAAAAATCTAAGTAGCGCCGGTAAACAAAGGGTCTGAGCAGATCGTGTAACTCATCTGAATCCGATGTCCAAGGGCCGAGTGCTCGCGCCTTTACCATGGCGTAACGCTCCCAGTCACGCCCCTGCTCTTGGTAATAATCCTCAAGACCACTGAAACTCACCACCAAGGGCCCGCTTTCACCGTATGGGCGAAGGCGCATATCGACCCGATACACAAATCCATCGACCGTGACCTGATTTAATAGATTCACTAGACGCTGCCCCATGCGAATAAAGAACTGCTGGTTCTCTATCGAACGGCGTCCACCAACGGTTTCTCCGTGTTCTGGGAAGGTAAAGATAAGATCGATATCGGAAGAGAAGTTAAGCTCACGCCCGCCAAGCTTGCCCATACCTAAGATCAGCAACTTTTGTGGCTTTCCTTGGCTATCGGTTGGCGTGCCTTGCTGCGCGCACATCTCGTGATATAACCAGTCTCGTCCAGCAATGACTAGTGCCTCTGCTAGGGCCGACAGGTCTAATAAGGATTCTTCTAATACGCTGTAATTAAAGAAGTCACGCCAAGCTATGCGCACCATCTGTCGGTTACGATATTGACGTAATACTCGTTTTGCCTGTTCTTCATCGCTGATCGATTCAAGTTGCTCTGCAAGCTCATGCTCAAACTCTAGACGTTCGATATTCTCGAGCTCTGAAGCGAAGAGTGCGGGGATCCATTGAGCATGTCGACACAACTGAGTGGCAATAAAATCACTTAATGCAAATGCCTGTTTTAATTCCTGTTGCTGCTCTTCGGTGAGTGAGCTGACCACCTCGGCCGCAGTGTCATTGAGCCGCTGCCAATATCGTTCTGCAGCCGCAGCCATTTGCGTGCTGACAGGCTGATTATCCAGTGAAGCCGTGCGCATAATAATCCCTAACAATTTAGTGCATCGACATATTATGTCGTTAATGATATAGATAGAGCGTAACCAATTGTGAGCAGCTTTGGTCGAGGATGTTGGCTAGTTGAGTCATTTGTCTCTAACTGAGCCATGAAAACAGGATCCTTGCTATTTTTATGCTCTAATAGGCAATACTATACTAAATGCGCTAAAACCAAATAATTTCTCTTGAGAATTCAATGTTTCAGCAAGTGAAAACTGGTTTAATGAGCTAAGATAGCAACAGCATTTTAGGCCAAGATATCCTGGTGTTGTGTAATATAGGTTTGGCCACTTTGAGTAAAATAACCGAATTTGGAGAAACTATGGCAGGAATGCTAATCCGCGTTCTCACCGTCTTAATGGTATTCGCCCTCGCAGGATGTGGCGATGATAGACCAGAGCAAATTGCTAAGTATCAGCAGCTCACTCAGCAACGCTTAGATACTCTTAGCACTATGCTTAATGACGGTCAGGTACGTAACGCTAATTTGCTCAAACAATACGTACAAGTATTGGAGAAGCAAAAGCCCGACTTAAGCCCTTTGCTTAATGAGTTGGCTATGGACGCAACTAATCGCGGACCTATGTTTACCTCGCTCACGCGGCGCTTAACCGATACCCAGAATCCGGCTAACTATATCGATCTCGATCAGCAATTGGCCGAAGTCGAAAACCTGTATCAAGCCGCAGACCCAAGTTTATACAACGATATGTTGTCTGATCCACTTAACGTGGTTGCCGACATGTCTGACGGGGCTCTGGCGCGAGTTAACTCCATTAGCCGTGAAGCCGCTGCTCTAGCCAATGGCGCGGAAGACTTTGGTGCGGGCAGTCAGCTTGTTGGTAATCCCTCTTACGGTAGCTGGCAGACAGGCTCTAATGGCATGTCATTTTGGGCTTGGTATGGCATGTACTCCATGTTCTCAAATCTGACCCGTGGCCCAATTGGCTATGACAGATGGTCGAGCCGTCGTAACTACAGTTACTACAACGATGTGGGACGCTACCGCTATACCTCGCCTAAGCAAGCTCGCGCGCAAACACAAACCTATGAGCGCACTAAGAAGCAGTTTAGTTCTCAAGGACGTAAGTTTGATAGCCCGTATGCTAAGTCGCGCACAGGCTCAACCAGTCTTTCGAGACAGAGTAGTAGTACCCCAAAAGCCAGTTCAACAGGACGCACTGCGAGCAGTAAAAGCAAGTTCCGCTCTAACTACTCCAAGGACAGCAGCTTCCGTAATTCCAGCAGTCGTACCACTCGCGGTGTTCGCCGAGGCAAATAATTAAGGAACCCTTATGACATTTTTAGAAAACTACGGCCTCACTCCAGATTTGATGATTATTCTATTCATCGATATCACTATTGCCGTGCTGCTACTGACATTAATGCGCTACCTGCAAGGGTGGACGGTAAAGGTCGATAGCCGCCATGAACTGGCTGAAAACGATAACTTTGCCTTCGGTATTAGCACCGCGGGTGCCGTGATGGCGTTGGGTATCGTGTTAACTGGCGCGATTACCGGTGAAGCCGCTGAGTCGTACTTAGTCGAGGCTATAGGCATGACAGCCTACGGCTTATTTGGTCTAATATTGATTAAACTCGGTCGTTTCCTACACGATAAAATTGCACTTAATAATATCGATAAAAACGCGCTAATTATTAAGGGCAACCTCTCGGTCGCCATCGTCGATGCCACAGCCGCGATCGCCACCGCAATCATCATCCGCTCGGTATTAATGTGGGCTGAAGACCTTACCGTCTACACCTTTATCGCCATCTTTAGTGCCTTTGCGATTTCACAGCTAATGTTAGTGTTACTGACGCGTGGCCGTGAGAACCGCTACGCCAAGCGTAACCAAGGTGCATCGATGCAAAAAGCGATTGCTGAAGGCCATGTTGCGCTAGCGATCCGCCATAGCGGCTATATGCTTGCCATGGCCTTTAGCTTCAATGCCGCGAGTCACTTCATCATCTTTGATCCACAAGCCTACGTGGCTAACTTGATCGGCTGGCTGATCTTCTCAGTGGTAATGCTACTTTCTCTATCGCTACTTATCACCTTGGTCAAGAAACTGGTACTGGCCAAGATTAACCTGTGTGAAGAAGTCGAGAAACAACACAACATAGGTTTAGCCTTCGTCGAGGTCGCAATTAGCGTCTCTATCGCGATAATCTTGGCAGCCTTGATGGCCTAAGCAGAATAATAAAGGGAGCGCTTAATACGCTCCCTTTTCTATTACTTATTTCGTCATCATCCATTAAAACGATCTCTCACAAAACCATCTCTAATAAATAAGCAACTGACACCCAATGCAAACCGACTCAAATAACTCCACCACCGAATCTAGCAACCCAACCATAGAATCAGGCAAATTAGGCTGGTTCGATGATGTGCTTCTGCTTGGCATCATGGCCGTGCTCGCTGGATGCGGCCTTATCTATGAGTATCTACTCTCTCATTATGCCGGACGCATTCTAGGCGCCCTCGAAGCTGCTATTTACACCATGATAGGTCTGATGATCGTATCCATGGGGCTCGGCGCCTTTGCCGCCCGCAAAATTCGCTGCGCCTTTACTGGCTTTGCCGTGTTGGAACTTTGCGTCGCGCTTTGTGGATCGCTAGCAATCTTAATTACTGCAGCCGTTATCGGCTTTGGCCAGCAGCTTCCCCTTGTTATCGCCAATACTCTTGGCCTACCTGCGGATCAACTGCCTGATGGTGGTTTTATTGGCACCTTGCAAAAGCTCAGTGAATATTTGCCTTATGTGTGGGGCGTGCTACTAGGCCTGATGATAGGCATGGAGATCCCACTGATCGCACGCGTGCGCCAAGCACTATCAGAGGCGCACTTAATGCACAACGCTGGCACCATCTATGGCGCTGATTATGTCGGTGCGGGTATCGGCGCTGCCATTTGGGTTGGTTTTATGTTGGCAATTGATATTCAGCTAGCGGCGGCGCTGACTGCCAGTTTTAATTTGTTAGCCGGCTTTATCTTTATTTGGCGCTTCTGGCATCAAATTCGCCATGTAAAACTGCTCCTCGTTGGCCACTTTATCGCAACGGGGATCTTAGTGTTATTGGCGCTACACGGGCCATCATGGGAACAGAGCTTTAATAACCTGCTCTATAAAGACAAGGTGGTTTATGCCAAGGCGACTCGCTTTCAACAGCTGACCTTTACTGAGCGTCTTAGAGGCAACGGTCTTGGCCCTGTGCATTCGCTGTATATCAACGGACGATTGCAGTTCTCCAGTAGCGATGAGCATATCTATCACTCTTTCTTGGTACACCCGACCATGGCGGCTAGCGCACGTCACGACAAGGTGTTAATCATTGGCGGCGGCGATGGCTTAGGACTTACCCAAGTGTTGCAATGGCAACCAGAGCAGGTGACGCTAATGGATCTTGATAAGGAACTGGTTGAGCTGTTTAAGCAACCCGCTAGCGATATGCCCGATCATTTAAGCCGAGCACTACTCGCACTCAACCAAGATGCGCTAAACGACCCTCGAGTAAGAATTATGTATGAGGATGCCTTTAACGGAGTTGATAAGTTATTAGCTAAGGAAGAGAAGTTCGATGTCATTATTGTCGATCTGCCCGACCCGAGTCATCCAGATCTTAACAAGCTGTATTCCGATGCCTTCTATTTAAAGCTCAAGGAACTAATGAGTAATGACGCTGCCTTAACCATACAGTCGACGTCACCTTATCACGCCCCTAACGCCTTTATTTCGGTAGGTAAGACCTTGGAGCTTGCTGGCTTTAGAGTCGATCAGTACCACCATAACGTACCCAGTTTTGGTGAATGGGGCTGGAGCATTGCTACCTTAGGTGGAAAAAGTGCCCGCACTAGGCTACAAAGTCTGCAGCAGCTGCCTGTCGATGACCCTTGGTTAACTCCAGGTCTAATCCATGCAGCCTTTGAGTTTCCGGGGAATTTTTACCAGAACAAAGCAGAAATTAAGCCCAATGTTTTAGGTTCAAGCCAGCTGTATCAATATCATCAGCAGGCTTGGTTAGAAAATCAGTAGAGTTTATTTTTGAATCGTAAAGATAGCCCTTGACATATTATGTCGTAGTGTTATCTTTAATCACAGACATAATATGTCAATAAGGACAAATATGAATATCCACACAATTGCCAACCACCTAAATGAACTTGGCGACAACAGCCATACTGGCTTTCAATTTGATTGTTATCCAATTAATGGTGACGTGGAAGTCTTACAAGTTAACGTAGTTGGTCGTGAAGAGATCCCGGTATTTGTATCGGTCACGGACAACCAGATCCTTTGCATCAGTTATCTCTGGGGCGAGGATGAAGTAAATCAAGAACGTCGTAGCGAAATGTTTGAGACCATGTTGGAGCTCAACATTCCAATGCCACTGTCATCGTTTGCAAAAATTGACGATAAGTACGTGGTTTACGGCGCACTATCAGTGCACTCAAGCATGCAAGAGATTGAGCAAGAGTTATCTGTTCTTTCTGACAACTGTCTCGAAGTTATCGACGAACTCGTCGACTACCTTAATTAAAGGAGCCACATTATGGGCATTCTAAACAAAATTCTTACGGCCTTCCGTGGCGGTGCTACTGAAGTTGGCCAAGGCATCGTTGATGCTAACTCTACACGTATTTTTGAACAAGAGATCCGTGATGCAGAGAAACACCTCACTAAGGCTAAGCGTGACTTAACTGAAGTGATGGCCAAAGAGATGCAAGCGAGCCGTGAAGTCGATCGCCTAAAGCGTTCAATTGCCGAGCACGAAGGCTACGTAACTCAAGCACTTGAGAAAGGTGACGAGCCGCTAGCACTTGAAGTGGCTGAAAAAATTGCTGAACTTGACCAAGAGCTTAACGATCAACAGTCGGCAAATGATAGCTTCAGCGCACACGCTACACGCCTAAAAGAGCTAGTACGTAAAACTGAGCGTCAAGTGACTGATTACCAGCGTCAATTAACTATGGTTAAAACCACTGAGAGCGTGCAGAAAGCGACGGCGACTATTACCGACTCATTTGCAGGCAGTAACTCTAAGTTACTTAATGCTAAAGATTCGCTAGAGCGTATCAAGGCTCGCCAGCAGTCATTTGATGACCGCCTAAAAGCCTCTGAAACGTTAGCTGAAGAGAACAGTGACAAGGCGCTGCACGACAAGCTAGCAGCAGCTGGTATTGGTGAGCAAAAGTCTAACGCTAACGCCGTACTTGACCGCATTAAAGCGCGTAAGGGCTAAAGGAGACTGACGTGGGATTTCTAAGCAGCCTATTTGGCAAAAAAGAGGAACCTAAACGTCAACTCGACCACCCAACAAAACTCAACAAGGGAGATATGATCTCCCTTGATGACAGTTTTGCGCTGCCGCCACAACTTCGTGGTCAGCAGCTGCGAGTTGAAGCGGTGAACACCTATGAGTACCAGCGTAAACAACAGACTGAGTGGGTACTAAAGGGTCACAGTGGCGATGCCATTTTCCTCAGCCTTGATGAAGATGACGAAACCTATCTGGCTCTCTCGATTAAGATCAGCCGCGGTCAGGTCGAACAGTTCTTCGATCTCGATCAGTTTAGCGATATCTTTGAAGAAGCTGGGAAAGCCGAGTTAGATACGCAAACTCTGTCACCAGACTTAAATGATTATGAACAGTGGTTATCGCCTCATTATCATCAAGTGACGACTGGAAGTTTTGGTTATTTCCATCGTCAAGATTATCGTGGCTTAAGACCTCCCCAAGACGCCGAAGGTGCAACGGGTGAGCCGTTTGAGTCCTATCAACTGCTTGACGATGACGAAGACAAGGCTGTCGATGTTGAGGTCTATGAAAGCGGTGACACAGATGTAATGCTGACGCTCTATCGTCCCTTGTCCGATATCAGAGAATATTGGCCAGGCGCATAAATTAATGGTTCTAGATGTAAATCTAGAACCATTTTTGTTTCAACTCCGATGAGTGGTAGCATAGGAGAGATCCCGTAGCTTGTTAATACGGATTGGTAAATTTAGGTATCGCACGCATGACCAAACAAACAAAGACCTTACCTGCACAGTGGCAACAGAACCAAAAAGCAGCCAAGGCGACACAAATTGCCTTCGATCTGGATGAAAAATTCCAATATGCTATTCGTAAAGCCGCGCTCGATGCAGGTGTAAGCCCATCGGATCAGATCAGGGAAATACTTGGCTTAACTGTGACTAAACGCCCTAAGCGTCCTCGCCTTACTGTATCGCTCAGCCCGACTGATTATGAAATGTTGGCCGAGAAATATAACCTCTCTGCCGATCAGCAACTTGAAATTAAAAAGTATGTGTTAGATGATTTAATACAATTTAGTGCTGATAAATAGGCACAAAACACGGTGCCAGATGGATATTAACTGGCGCCTCTAAAGATGGACCTAATCGATGGCAAATAAAAAGCGCTGGCTACTTCAGCCTGAAACGCCCCCTACCCCGATTCAACTTGCGATGATGTTACTGTCATTACTGTCGGTGATAGTGGTGCTAGTACTGACATTCGGTCGCGTCGATGGCGAAACCAAGCGCCTTTTGTTTATGATAGATTTCAGTATCTGTCTTATCTTCATGTCTAACTTCTTTTTTGAACTGTTCAAAGCCAACGAAAAAGCCAGCTATTTAAAGCACCACTGGATAGATTTCGTCGCCAGTATTCCCGCCATTGAAGCCCTTAGAATGGCGCGTCTGTTCCAGATCCTACGAGTTATCCGTCTCATTCGCATGAGCCGCTCATTGATTGTTCCTATGCTGAAACAGCGTAGGCAAGCGACGATAGCGAGCTTATTAGTTGCTCTCATCACCATTTTAACCTTTGCTTCAGTGCTAGTGCTGATTGTTGAGAGCGGCGTAGAAGGTGCCAATATCGATACCGCCGAGAGTGCAATTTGGTGGGCCTTAGTGACAATATCGACTGTAGGTTATGGTGATTATTACCCTGTGACGACAGCAGGCCATATCATAGGTGGTGTGGTGATTGTTTGTGGCGTCAGTTTCTTCGGTGTGATTTCAGGTTATATGGCATCGGTTTTTGTCGCGCCCGATGAAGCAGAGAAGCTCGATAGCCATACAGAAGAAATTCGCTCAGAGCTTAATACCAGCCTTGCGCGCATGGAGGCGAATCAAGAGAAGTTGATCGCCGAGCTCAATGAGCTAAAACAAGCCATCGAAGATAAGAAGCCTGAATAATTTAGGAAATCAGAAGCTGCTCCTGAATTTGTGTCTTTCTGAGTCTAAGTCGTAAAAAAGCCCACATCAATGTGGGCTTTTTTACGACTGCAGTTACCCGCACATTAACGCCAATATGGCTCATTGAGCATGGCGCTACGACGAGAGAACTCCATCGCCTGAACTAAACTTTGCTCTTTGTTCTCTAGCCAGCCACTAATATCTAAGTAAGCAGTCTCGCTAATCATCTTTAGCTGACGATAAGCAGCTAAGGTGCGGATCCCTAAGGCTAAGTCCTGCCAAGGCGCTCTAAACTGATCTCGTGATTTTTCGCTGTAGAGCCCACCGTAGGCGACACCAACAAAAATACTGTCATCCAGTGCCTTAGCAACCGATAAATAGTCGGAGCTACTCAACTCATTATCTCGCGGCATTACATCTAGAATTCTTTGCCATGAGTTTTCCTGTATCTTATCGGCGAAACTTCTCAAATCGAGCGCTTTATCTATAATGACCTTACCATCATTAAGCTGCATCAATAGGTCAACCAAGTGCACCTGTAGGCGGCCGTAGCAAATATCTCCAAGCAAAGCTTCAGCTTGCTCGATAATATTCAGCTGTTGCAATTTAACTAGAGCCACATCGACCAAAGCCTGATGCATAGGTAATTTAGCCACTAATGCCGCATCATTCTCGATGATGCTATAAAGACTTAAGCCTTCTTCAATAAAGTTAAGCCGCTGTTCAATACAGTCAAAGTCAGTTTGGAATGAGTCTTCAAGCAATCCGAACTGTTTCAGAGTATTTTTCAACAAACGGATACAGGCGCGTAGACGATAGCTCAGCATCGGCAAAGCCATGATGTTCTGTGTAGGCGCTAAAATCAGTGCTTCTATGGTCTGCCAGCGATCTAACCCTACGGCCAATAAGTTAATCGCGACATGCTTAAGACTTTGCTGAGGATCAATTTCAATAAACTTAAGTGCCTCAATAGACTCGATGCTAGATTGCCCCGCAAGTTGATAGCCTCGCTGTGCCTTGCTCGCTTTACCCAAACGCACAGGAATTGCTCGACTGACGATGCCCGCAAGGGTCAATAACGCGCTGGTATCACCTGCAATTAGCTCAAATTCTAACTCGCAAATGGGGTCTACGGCCTCACCGACGCGGATCTCCCCCATGTCTAAAGCGACTTCAACTAGGCTGTCATCGACAAAGACATGCCAACGCTGACGGGCAAAATCAGTATTAAACAGGCAGTAGAGTTCTGACTGGGTCTGTTCAACATTCGCACCTTCAGGCCAAATTTTATTCGGAAATAAATTTAATTGAGGAAAGTTTTGATCTATATCAATATTGTACTCAGGACGAGAATGGATCCCCCCTACAACCTGACCTTTTGTCTTAATTGTCTGCTCTAAATGTTGATTAATGCCTCTAATTCGTAGACCCATGTCCCATTTTCTTAAAGTTAGGTCTGGGGTATCAAAGTAACCATTTGTCAGTACTTCTCTACCTTTAGCATCGCAACTAGGTAAGCTATCTAACAGGTTTATAAGGCTTTTCTTTTCATTCTCATTAAAAAAGAGTTTCAGCTCAATCTCAGCGTCCATCGATGTATCTGCCACCTTGTCATCAAAAATTAATCAATCTGTCATTAAAGTTACACACTGTAATATTTCTGCAATAATATCGCCGTAGGATCCGCTTTGCAGTTAGGATATAACTAGCTAGAATAAAAAACTGTCAATTTAAATCGTAAAACACAGTTTTCTTACGCGGCCGCTTGGGTTAACATGCGCCCGCTTTTTCCAATAGTGGAATAACCAAAATAGGTACACGGCAATGCCAGTAAACTCTATTTTAGGCGTGTTTGCAAAATCGCCAATTAAGCCTCTTCAAGAGCATATCGACAAAGTATACGACTGTGCGTCATTACTTGTCCCATTTTTTGAAGCTACTGTCGCAGGAGACTGGGACAAAGCCGTTCAATTGCGTAAGCAAATTAGCTTTGCAGAGCAAGAAGCTGACTCACTAAAACGTGAGATCCGCCTAACTCTGCCTGGCGGTCTGTTTATGCCTGTTGAGCGCACTGACTTACTGGAGCTACTTACCCAGCAAGATAAGATTGCTAACAAAGCAAAAGACATTTCCGGCCGCGTCATTGGCCGACAGTTAGAGTTACCTCTAGTCATTCAAGAACCATTTATTGCTTATTTACAGCGCTGCCTTGATGCAGTTTCTCTGTCAAAAGAAGCAATTAACGAACTCGATGATCTGTTAGAAACAGGTTTTAGAGGTCGTGAAGTGGATCTTGTCGCTAAAATGATCGCAGAGTTAGATTCTATCGAAGAAGATACTGATGATTTACAGATTAAGATCCGTAGACAGCTTTTCTCCATCGAGTCTGAATTAAGCCCTGTAGATGTAATGTTCCTCTACAAGATAATTGAGTGGGTTGGTGACTTGGCAGATCTTGCTGAACGAGTCGGTTCTCGCTTAGAGCTAATGTTAGCTCGCGTCTAATCAAAAGATTATCAAGGTAACAACATGGTTGATGTATTAGTCACCAATGGCCCGTGGCTTATTGGTATTGCGGCTCTATTTGGTTTTTTAATGGCATGGGGTATTGGCGCCAATGACGTAGCCAATGCAATGGGAACCTCTGTAGGTTCGAATGCGATTACAATTAAACAAGCGATCATTATCGCTATGATCTTCGAGTTTGCAGGTGCGTATCTTGCTGGTGGTGAAGTCACCAGTACAATCCGTAACGGCATTATTGACTCTGCTTATTTTGTCGATTCACCAGAACTTCTGGTTTACGGTATGATTTCAGCATTGCTTGCTGCAGGTATCTGGCTCGTTTTTGCCTCTGCACTGGGCTGGCCAGTATCGACCACTCACTCTATCGTTGGCGCCATCGTTGGTTTCGCCGCAGTTGGTGTGGGTGCAGATGCTGTAGCATGGGGCAAAGTAGGTGGAATCGTTGGTTCTTGGGTCGTCACACCGGCAATATCTGGCTTTATCGCCTTTATGATATTCCAGAGTGTACAAAAGCTCATTTTCAATACCGACAATCCTCTAGAGAACGCTAAGCGTTACGTTCCATTCTATATGGCTCTTGCTGGCTTTGTTATGTCACTAGTGACTGTTAAGAAAGGCCTTAAGCATGTCGGCCTAGATTTCAGTAATGGTGAAGCGTATGCGTTATCACTGGCACTGGCAGTATTAGTCGGTATCGGTGGTATGATTGCGATTAAGCGACTTAAGATGGACAGCAAGGCTGACCGTCAAACACAATTTGGTAACGTTGAGAAAGTCTTCGCTATCCTAATGGTTGTGACCGCTTGTTGTATGGCATTCGCTCACGGTTCTAACGACGTTGCTAACGCAATTGGCCCATTAGCAGCAGTAGTCTCTGTTGTTGAAAGTGGCGGTGTGATCAGCAATAAAGCAGACCTTGTTTGGTGGATCCTTCCTCTAGGTGCTGTTGGTATCGTTTTAGGTCTTGCTATCTTTGGTCAACGCGTAATGCAAACCATAGGTAAGAACATTACTCACCTAACGCCAAGCCGTGGTTTCGCAGCTGAACTTGCTGCGGCATCAACCGTGGTTATTGCATCGGGCACAGGTCTACCAATCTCTACTACACAAACATTAGTGGGTGCAGTACTAGGTGTGGGTATGGCTCGTGGTATTGCGGCAATTAACATGGGTGTTGTTCGTAACATCGTGGTTTCTTGGGTTGTAACCCTTCCAGCGGGTGCTGGCCTTTCAATCATATTCTTCTTCATGATTAAAGGCATTTTTAACTAAATCCAAGCAACATCAGTATTACAAATACTGAGTAAAAATGAGGGAAGTTTGATAATTTTAGTATCAAACTTCCCTTTTGCATTTTATCCCTCTTTTGCCACTTGCATTACCCCCTTTAAATCCCTAGCATGTGGGCTAAATTTCGTAGATGAGAATAGATTAGTGTTAAGAATTCTAATTATTGTGGGAACGATGTTACTTTCCCCTTCTTTGCTTGCAGCAAACCAAACGCGCTACATCTCAGATGATGTTTACATCTACCTCCATGGTGGCCCAGGAACTCAGTTCCGTATCTTGGGCAGCATCGAAGCTGGCCAAGAGGTAACGTCACTTAAGGAAACCCAAGGCGACTACAGTAAAATAGTCGACCACAAAGGTCGTGAAGGCTGGGTTCAGAGCAAGATGCTAAGCGCTAAAATGAGCCTTCGTGTTCAGCTTCCTGCGATACAAGCAGAGCTTAAGCAAACCAAAGCTGAACTAGAGACAGCATTAAGCAGCGGCGATAACAATGCCCAGGAGCTGAGACAAGTTAAATCTCAACTTGCTGCGGCTCAAAAAGCCTTGGACAGCGCTAGCAACGAGCGCGATAGCGCCAAGGCTAAACTTGCGAGTATGCAGAGAAACGAACGTTTCGAGATGTGGAAGCAAGGTGGTTTTATCGCAGCGGGTGGTTTACTACTGGGTATCATCTTAGTCTATCTACCAAGGCCACAGCGTAAGCCTAAGAGCCGCTGGTAACTAATGATATTGCCGCTGCAGTCTACTGCTTAGCAACATTATTAGTTTAGCTATCTAAACAACAGTCACAGCGTAAGCCTAAGAGTCGCTGGTAACTAATGATATTGCCGCTGCAGTCTAACTGCTTAGCAACATTATTAGCTTAGCTATCTACCAAGGTCACAGCGTAAGCCTAAGAGCCGCTGGTAGTCGCTATCAGTCTAACTTAGCAAACTCCCCAATGAAGCCTGTGCTATCTATGCACAGGCTTTTTTATTGCCCGTGTACGGCTGAAATTACGCCGCCAAGAGTTCGACTAATCACTGCAAGGAAAATGAAAAGGGTTATCGATTCTAGGTATCATCTTGGTTTGCTTCATAAAATATAAAACGGCTAAAATTCGTCGGTAATAATTCAGTGAAACCGCATATAAAGCCGCTACGATTAAAACACTGTGTTATTTTTAATCTTTCGCTAGCCCGTACACCATAAGGGCTAGCGCACCTTACTCGCAGTCAAAATCAAACGCAGATCACACTAAATATGTCATTATTGCCACTCATCACATTTTATGGTTATAATCGGCCCCGCGAACGCCTTGGATTGTATACAAAAGAATAACAACAGAGGTTTTGTCGCAACACCTTACCCAAGCAATCGGCCCCTACGGCCTAGATGGAAGCGATTATTATGTTCAAAGCGAGTGAAGTTCTAGCTGGTCATTATGATACAGCCGATCTCAACGAACTGTTCCAAGCGATCAGCGATAATTACATTGTCGATGAAGAACAATATTTATCTGATTTGATAAAGCTAGTTCCTTCAAGTGATGAAGAGATCAACCGTGTGACCACCCGAGCACACGAGCTAGTTAATAAAGTCCGTCAATACGACAAGAAAGGCCTTATGGTCGGTGTTGACGCTTTCCTTCAGCAATATAGCTTAGAGACTCAGGAAGGCATTATTTTAATGTGTCTTGCCGAGGCGCTACTGCGTATTCCTGATGCCGCCACCGCCGACGCACTAATCGAAGACAAGCTATCGGGTGCTAAGTGGGATGAACATTTAAGCAAGAGTGATTCAATCCTAGTAAATGCATCCACCTGGGGGTTAATGTTAACGGGTAAAATCGTTAAGCTGGATCATAGTATTGACGGTAAACCCAGTAGCCTACTCAACCGCCTAGTCAATAAAGTTGGCGAACCAGTCATTAGACAATCCATGCTTGCAGCAATGAAGATCATGGGTAAGCAGTTTGTACTAGGTCGTACCGTTAAAGAAGCCCTCAAGAACAGCAACGACAAACGTAAACTTGGCTACACCCATAGCTACGACATGTTAGGTGAAGCGGCGCTAACGAAAAAAGACGCGCTAAAATACTTCGAAGATTACTCAAGCGCTATTGCTTCTCTAGGTGCTCAAGAATATGACACTAGCGATGCGCCTCGCCCAACTATCTCTATCAAGCTTTCTGCACTGCATCCTCGCTATGAAGTCGCCAATGAAGACAGAATACTCACCGAGCTGTATGACACGCTAATTCTGCTTATCAAGCAAGCTCGCAGCCTTAATGTGGGGATTTCAATTGACGCAGAAGAGATGGATAGACTTGAACTTTCTCTCAAGCTATTCCAGCAATTATATAACTCAGATGCAGCAAAAGGCTGGGGACTGTTAGGTATCGTTGTTCAGGCCTATTCAAAGCGCGCCTTACCTGTACTTTGCTGGTTAACCCGCCTGTCAAAAGATCAAGGCGATGAGATCCCACTGCGCTTAGTGAAAGGAGCCTATTGGGACAGTGAACTTAAATGGGCACAAGAGAACGGCGAAGGTGGTTACCCACTTTATACTCGCAAAGCCGGTACCGATGTTTCATATCTTGCCTGTGCGCGATACTTGTTATCTGATGCTACTCGCGGCGCGATTTACCCGCAGTTTGCTAGCCATAACGCACAAACCATTGCCAGTATAACGGACATGGCTGGCGATCGAGAGTATGAATTCCAACGTCTACATGGCATGGGTGAAGAACTCTATGACACGCTCTTAGCCGAAAGTGGCGTGAAAAACGTACGTATTTACGCGCCTGTTGGCGCACACAAAGAGCTTTTGCCTTACCTTGTTCGCCGCCTACTTGAAAATGGTGCCAACACCTCATTTGTACACAAGCTCGTTGATCCTAAGACCCCTATTGAGTCATTAGTGGGACACCCTTTGACAACACTTATGGGTTACAGAAGCCTGGCTAATAATAAAATCGTTATGCCTGAAGATATATTTGGAGCGGAACGTAAAAACTCCAAGGGACTGAACATGAACATCATCTCTGAATCTGCACCATTTTTTGCCGCACTCGATAAATTTAAAGACACCACTTGGTCAGCGGGTCCGTTAATTAACGGTGAAACCTTAACTGGAGAAACCAAGGAAGTTGTAAGCCCATTCGATACTAATTTGGTTGTTGGTAAGATAGCCTTCGCCAACAATCAAGCAATAGAGCAAGCACTATCGAGTGCCGAAGCCGCTTTTCCAAGTTGGTGTAATACACCTGTTGAAGTACGTGCCAATGCCCTACAAAAACTGGCCGACCTGCTTGAAGAAAACCGTGAAGAGCTTATCGTGCTTTGTACGCGAGAAGCCGGTAAGAGCATACAAGATGGCATCGATGAAGTTCGTGAAGCTGTAGACTTCTGTCGCTACTATGCTGTGCAAGCGAAGAAGATGATGGCTAAGCCTGAGTTGCTTCCTGGCCCAACAGGAGAGCTCAACGAGTTATACTTAGAAGGTCGCGGCATATTTGTTTGTATTAGCCCATGGAACTTCCCATTAGCTATCTTCTTAGGTCAAGTGACTGCTGCTCTAGCGGTAGGTAATACCGTAATCGCAAAACCAGCAGAGCAGACATCGATTGTTGGTTACAGAGCGACTCAGCTTGCACATGAAGCAGGTATTCCTAAGGACGTGCTGCAATTCCTACCAGGTACTGGTGCTACAGTCGGAGCGGCGATTACTTCAGACGAACGTATTGCTGGCGTATGTTTTACTGGTTCTACTGCCACAGCGAAGCTAATTAACCGTACACTTGCCATGCGTGAAGGTGCGATTATTCCACTGATTGCGGAAACTGGCGGCCAAAATGCCATGGTGGTCGATTCAACATCTCAACCAGAGCAAGTGGTTAATGATGTCGTATCTTCTTCTTTCACCAGTGCTGGGCAGCGTTGCTCTGCGTTACGAGTGCTGTTTTTACAAGATGACATCGCCGATCGCGTGATCGACGTGATGAAAGGCGCGATGGAAGAACTGACTATTGGTAATCCAAACTCAGTGAAAACCGATGTTGGCCCAGTAATCGATGCCGCAGCGGCTGCTAACTTAAATGCGCATATTGACCATATTAAGCAAGTGGGCAAGCTACTCAAGCAAGTCGAACTGCCTGAAAACACTAAAAATGGTTACTATGTAGCGCCAACAGCAGTAGAGATTGACTCGATTAAAATGCTGGAAAAAGAGCACTTCGGTCCAATTTTGCATGTTATCCGTTACAAGTCTTCAGAGCTTGATAAGGTAATCGCCGAGATCAACTCAACCAACTTTGGTCTGACTTTAGGCATTCACAGCCGTAACGAAGGCCACGCCCTCAAACTCGCTGATAAGGTGAGAGCGGGTAACGTTTATATCAATCGTAATCAGATTGGTGCAGTAGTTGGGGTTCAACCTTTCGGTGGCCAAGGCCTATCTGGCACAGGCCCTAAAGCCGGTGGTCCACACTACCTAACGCGCTTTATTACTGAAAAAACTCACACCAACAATATTACCGCTATTGGTGGTAATGCGACCCTGTTGTCATTAGGTGATAGCGAAGATTAGTGACCACTTAAGTCGCTAAACAGATAAAGGCGTTACGCCACTGTAATAAAGGCCGCTTACGATTGTAAGCGGCCTTTTTAATCGCCACCTTTCACGCACTATTGACACTGTAATAGACTCATATAAAACACAGGGCTCACCAATCTACACAGCTGCACACCACTCTAATTAACAAAGAGTTGGATTATTGTATATTATTTGAGACAATCCTCTCAGTTATTACATTATTGATATACTGAGTTTAAATAACTGCTCTATAATCCAGCTGATTTTTAATCTCTTTTTTGCTCTAATCTTCCATTACTCTTTAGCTTAAGCAACTTATTAAACTGATTTTATTAGCGGTAAATAAAATGAATCTCACAATAAAGCACAAAATTCAACTAGCCGTATTAATGACCATACTTGCCATCAGTGCCACGCTGGCCACTTTGTCTACTCGTCAGCTAACTCATGATACTGAAATGGCTATTTCAACTCGGTTTAAGCTACAAGCAGAGTCAGTGACTAACAATATTTTCAGCTGGTTAGAGGATAAGAAACGCATTGTTAAAGCTAACGAATCACGAATTAAACGCGGCCTAGACAGTGATAGAGAGTTATGGTTATCGATTAACAGCGGTGGCTTTATCGACGTATACGCAGGTTTTGATACTGGCGATATTATCTCTGGTGATAAGGCACAACCTTGGCCTGAAGATTATGACCCGCTCACTCGGCCTTGGTATAAGCTGGCTTATAACAGCTCAGAAATGATTATTACACCGCCCTACGTCGATATTACGGGCGCCGCCGTAGTGACATTAGCTCAACGTTTTAATGGCGCAATGAATGGTGTGTTAGCCGCAGACTTGAGTATTGGGTATATTACCGAGCAAATTAATAACCTGCAGATCGATAATGCGGGGTTTGCTTTCTTGCTAGATGAACACAACAAGGTCCTCGCCTATCACGACACTAATTACGCTCAAAAGGATGCCAATCGTCTAGCTCAGTCATTAACCGCCCCCAATATTGAGTCATTACGAGATCAAGGCGAAATCACCACGATTAAATGGCAAGACGGCAGTGAAAAGTTACTGCGATTAACCAAACTGAAGGGCACCAACTGGACCTTAGGCCTAGTTGAGGACAGAGATTTAGCTTATCAAGCCATCGAAGAGCAAGTCATCAACAAGCTAATTGTTGTTGTCATACTTGCATTTATCATCTTGATTATCGCTTCTGTCATCGTTAACCACATGTTTAAACCTTTGCAGCAGCTATCTAATGCGATTGAAGCTCTATCTAAAGGCGATGGCGATCTAACTCAACGTTTTGCAGCAAGAAAGCAAGACGAAATAGGTCAACTAGAGAGCCACATGAACCGCTTCCTAGAGAGTCTACAGCTAATGGTTAGAGCAATTTCTAGCGATACTGAGCTGCTAATCAAGCAGATCAACGAATCCTCAGACATTGCAGCAAAAGCCAGTGAAGGCGTTAACGGCCAACATCAAGACGTAGATCAAATCGCAACGGCAATCCACGAAATGTCAGCCACAGCAAGCGAGGTCGCTAATCATGCAGAGATGACAGCCAGCGCCGCTCAAGTATCAACTCAAGCCTGCGTAGAAGGTAACGAGGTGATAGTGAAAAGCAGCGACTCGATTGAGCAGCTTTCACAGCAACTTGGTGATGCATCGAAAGTGGTTTCGGCACTTGAAGAAAATGCCACAGAGATCAATCAAATCCTCTCAACCATTCAAGCGATTGCCGAGCAAACCAACTTGCTTGCTCTTAACGCCGCCATTGAAGCTGCACGCGCCGGTGAACAAGGTCGCGGTTTTGCTGTTGTTGCCGACGAGGTACGTGTACTGAGCCATCGTACTCAAGACTCTACCGAAGAGATTCGCTCCATGATCGCCACCCTGCAGCAAAACAGCCAGCATGCTGTGTCGTCGATGGCATCGAGTACGAATATTGCCAAGTCTAGCGTCGAATTTGCCAATCAAGCAAAGCACAGCCTAGAGCGGATCACCGACTCAATCACCGAGATCTCTGACATGGCAACCCAAATTGCAAGTGCAGCCGAAGAACAACGTGCAGTATCAGAAGATATTAGCCGCAACACCCAGGCGATCAGTGATACTTCCAATGAACTATCGCACCAAACGCAAGAGGTCAGTGACAACGCGCAGCTGATGC
Source organism: Shewanella pealeana ATCC 700345 (assembly GCF_000018285.1). Lineage (NCBI taxonomy): Bacteria > Pseudomonadati > Pseudomonadota > Gammaproteobacteria > Alteromonadales > Shewanellaceae > Shewanella > Shewanella pealeana. The sequence goes on from NC_009901.1 coordinate 4,267,710, forward strand.
TGCAAACCTCAGGTGAGTTAAGCGAACGGGTCTCACGCTTTAAGATCTAAATCTACAGACCCTTGCCTCCTAATTAAGCCCTGTCATTCACAGGGCTTTTGTTTACCTCGCCCCGGTGTCAGCCCTCAGTGAACCAATATCTAGTCGACAAAAGGAATCTATTCCCCTGATGCTTGTTAAAACATCATCAATTATTTTATTGTGAGTTATTAATAGTTTGAGACTGAACTCTCACTGATGAGATGATTCAAATGCTCAATTAATTATCATCGATTATAATCCGCCCACTCTCAACAAGACCTAGCAGGTACTGACAAGCTTTAGCCGCTCTTGATTAAATGACTCGTCGGTCAATATTATAAACATATGAACCTTACAATTAAGCAAAAGATACAGCTCGCTGTCTTGCTGGTTATCGTGACGATAACAGCAGTTCTAGCCCTAATCTCAACTAAGCAACTAAACCAACATACCGAACACGCTATCGCGACTCGCTTTGCACTTCAAGGTGAAGCAGTCAGTAACAATATTTTTAGCTGGTTAGCAGACAAAAAGCGCATTATCAGCGCCAATGAAGCTCCACTTCAAAATGGCTTAGATAATGCCAAGGAACTCGAACTCAGCATCCGGGCTGGCGGCTTTATCAACCTGTATATGGGCTTAGATAATGGCAAAGTGATCTCTGGTGACAAGAGCGTTGAGATCCCTGCAGATTTTGACGGTAGAACCCGGCCTTGGTACCGAGATGCATTCAATAGTCATGAGATCATCACCACCTTGCCTTATGTGGATATCTCTGGCGATACCGTAGTGACCTTAGCTAAGCGTTTTAACGGGCAGTTTTCTGGTGTATTAGCGGCAGATTTGAGCATTAGCTATATCACGCAGCAGATCGACAACCTAAATATTGCCAACTCAGGTTTTGCTTTCCTACTCGATGAAAACAATAACATCCTAGCCTTTAGAGATAGAAGCTATGCTCAGCAAGACGCCAAGCGTTTATCACAACAACTGACTCAGTCAAATATTCAAACCCTGCGTAATAGCGGCGAAATTAGCACCATAGAGTGGCAAGATGGTCAGGATAAGCTAATCAGTTTAACGCAGCTTAAGGGGACAAACTGGACCTTAGGCTTAGTCGAAGACAAGAATCTTGCCTATCAGGCGATAGAACAGCAGATCCAACAGTCTCTATTTGCAGTAACAATATTGGCCATCATCATATTGCTGATTGCTTCTGTCGCCGTAAACTATCTGTTTAAGCCACTGCAACAACTTAGCCTTGCTATTGAAGCCCTATCGAAAGGCGATGGTGACTTAACCCAACGCTTTGCGGCAAATAGAGAAGATGAAATTGGTCAGTTAGAACGCCATATGAACCGCTTCCTAGCGAGTCTACAGCAGATGATTAAGGCGATATCAAATGATACCGAGCAGTTGATCAAGCAGATCCATGAGTCTTCAGACATAGCAGCCAAAGCCAGTGACGGCGTGAATGGCCAGCACCAAGATGTGGATCAGATAGCCACTGCTATCCATGAGATGTCGGCAACCGCGAGCGAAGTGGCCAATCATGCCGAAATGACTGCCAATGCTGCGCAAGTATCAACCCAAGCCTGTATCGAAGGCAATGACGTTATTATTAAGAGCAGCGACTCTATCGAGCTGTTGTCAGAGCAACTTGGTGATGCCTCGAAAGTGGTTTCTGCACTCGAAGAGAACGCCACCGAGATCAATAAGATCTTATCGACGATTCAAGCCATTGCCGAGCAGACAAACTTACTGGCACTTAACGCAGCTATTGAAGCTGCCCGAGCCGGTGAGCAGGGACGAGGCTTTGCCGTAGTGGCCGATGAAGTACGAGTGCTGAGTCATCGTACTCAAGACTCTACCGAAGAGATCCGTGCGATGATCACCACCTTGCAGCAAAATAGCCAACAAGCGGTAGCATCTATGGCATCGAGTACTGATATTGCCCACAGCAGTGTCGAGTTCGCTAACCAAGCTAAGCAGAGCTTAGAGAGTATTACCGATTCAATCACCGAGATCTCCGATATGGCGACCCAAATCGCCAGTGCAGCAGAGGAGCAGCGCGCCGTTTCAGAGGACATTAGCCGTAATACTCAAGCGATTAGCGATACATCCCATCAACTGTCATCTCAAACCCAAGAGGTGACCGACAATGCGGTGCAGATGCTACAGACCTCGAGTAGCTTAAGTGAACGGGTTTCTCGTTTTAAGATCTAAACGAACTGCTAGCATTAGTCATAAAAAGCCCTGAACATTCAGGGCTTTTTACTCTCTATTGATTAACTAGACTAAACGCTGGTACAGGCTCGCGTAATAGTCATCTGAATCGAGTAACTGTGCATGGTTACCGCTAGTACGGATCCCACCTTGGTCCATCAAGTGGATAGTGTCCATCTTGTTCATCGCGGTGAGTCGGTGGCTGATCATTAGCATGGTTTTTCCTTCAGCAAACTCGAACAACAGCCGCAGAATTTCACGCTCGGTGCGCTTATCTAGGCCCTCCGTTGGCTCATCAAGAAGCAAAATTGGCGCATCTCGGAGCAATACTCTTGCCACGCCGATCCGGCGTTGCTCACCACCAGAGAGCTGACGCCCCCCTTCTCCTATCCAAGTATCTAAGGGCTTTTCCCCCTGCAGTAAGCAGTCTAGTCCCACCTTTTGCAGCACTGCAATCAGCTTATCATCATCCTTACGGGTCGCTCCTTCAATGGCCAAGGCGAGGTTATCACGCAAACTTCCGCTGAAAAGGTAGACCCGCTGACTCACCACGGATATAGCTTGGCGCAGTTGCTGCTCGGTATAGTCCGCCACATCATGACCGTCGATAGTGATTAATCCTTGGCTTGGCAACCACTCCCGAGTTAGAAGCGATAATAGGCTCGACTTACCACAGCCCGTTTGCCCAAGCAGTGCGACCTTTTTCCCCGCAGGGATCTCAAGATTGAGTCCCTTTAGCACACATTGATTTTCCACATAGCCGAAGTCGACTTGGTTAAAGCCGATATTACCGCTAGTGATCTCTACGCTTGCTTGCTGAGCGAATGTAACGCTTGGGCTCTGCTCTACTACTTCATTGAGCCGTGTCGCCGCAGAGCTACAGGCCGACAGATGTTGGAAGGCGCCAGCGAGTGGCATCATCATCTCTATGGTTGCCATGGTTAAGAAGACAATCATGGCGAGCCTTGGCCCCGGAGGCACGGCACTGCCAACCCCCGTAGCAGCCAAATACAGCATCAGTAGCACAGCAAAGCCATGACACAGAATCAAGCAGGCTTGGCTTAGGGCGGTCACCCGGTTCATCGCATTTTGACTATTAATCATCGCGCTCTGCGCCTGATTGAGCCTGTCTCTATATGCCTTTTGCGCGCCAAACAGCGTGAGCTCGGCCTGACCTTGCAGGTATTCCAATAGCTGGACTCTTAACAGCCTCTTGGTCTCTAACTGAGCGATACCCGGCCAACGACCCAGAAAATAGAAGCTCGTAGGCAGCAATAACCAAACAGCTAACAGCAGGCTACATAAAGTGCGAGCCAGTTCTGGGTCGAAATGCCCCACAAAAAAATACAATGCCAACATCATCAATAATGATGCCGCTAACGGCGTGATTAAACGCAGATACAGATGATCTAAGGTATCGATATCGGCGACTAAACGATTAAGCAAGTCGCCTTGGCGCACACCTTGTAAATTCTTCGCGCTCAGCGGCAGCAATTTATTCCAGACCCAACAGCGTAGATCGGTCAGCAGGCTAAAGGTCGCCTCATGGGTTGCCAAACGCTCGCCGTAACGACTGGCGGTACGCACTATCGATAGGAAGCGAACGCCCCCCGCTGGTGAGAAATAGTTAAATGTTTGCGCCGTGGCCACAGTCAAACCAGCAACAGCGGCAGCCGACAGGAACCAGCCAGATAGAGATAATAGCCCTATACCAGCCATCAAGGTGGTTACGCTTAAAAACAAGCCGATAAACATCATAAACCATTGGCTTTTAAAGCGTTTAATATAAGGAAATAGTGCTCTCATTACTTATCTCCCTCAGCTTGTGTTTGCTGCATATGCGCGTCTTGAGTGTCGACTTTAAGCTCGAACTCACTCACACTTGCTGCTTCTTCTAGCATCTGTTTAAAGGTACCGGGCTTTGAGGCAAGCTCTTCATATGTCCCTTGCTGCACTATAATGCCCTTCTCCATCACCAAGACTTTATCCATGGCGCTCAGATTCTCTAATCTATGGGTAACCATCACACATGCCTTACCTTGCATGGCTGCCGTTAAGGCACTTTGTACCGCCTGCTCACTTAAGCTATCTAGACTCGCAGTAGGCTCATCGAGAATGAAGAGTTGCGACTGCTGAGCCAGTGCACGCGCCAAGGCTATTCGCTGCGCCTGACCCACAGATAATCCTGCCGTTTGCTCCCCAATAGGATAATCCAGCCCCAGTGGCTGCTGCTCAACAAAATCTAAGATCTGTGCCTGCTCTAACAACTTACAGATCGCTTCATCCGATAGGGCTCGTCCCATGGCAATATTGTCTCGTAAAGTGCCGTGGAAAAGCTGCGGCTCTTGCCCAAGCCATGCCAACTGCTTACGCCAATCTTCGAGCGCTAATTCGCTTAGCTCAGTACCTGCAATCTTAAGTTGCCCCTTGTAAGGCAAAAAACCCAGTAGGGCGTTAAGCAAACTGGTTTTGCCAGCGCCACTTGGGCCAACTATCGCCACATGTTCATTGGTCTCAATCTGGAAACTGACAGGCCCCAGTAATAGGCTGCCATCTAAGCTATAGACAGATACATCTTTGGCCTCAATCTCCACGGCGCCGTTCACTTGTTTATCACCCCCATATTGCTCGGTAGGGTGGTCCAGCAACGCCATTAGCTCTTGTGCCGCACCAATAGCTTGAGCTTTGGCGTGATAGTGAGTGCCCATGTCTCTAAGAGGCTGATAGAATTCAGGCGCTAAGATCAACACAAACAAACCAGTAAACAAACTGATTGAAACGCCATAGTGACCAAAATTCAGATGGTGTAAGTAGCTAAAGCCAAAGTAAACAGCGAGTACCGCTATCGATACCGCCGCAAAAAACTCCAGTACCGCAGAGCTTAGAAACGCCATTCGCAGCACCGCCATGGTGCGCTCGCGAAATTCTTCCGACGCCTTACGGATAACTCTTGCTTCTTTCTCGCCTTGATTGAATAACTTGAGGGTAGACAGGCCTTTTAGCCTATCCATAAAGTGGCCGCTTAAGCGAGCCAATGCACTGAAATTCTTGCGATTAGCATCGGCAGCGCCCATGCCAACTAAAATCATGAACATAGGAATAAGCGGTGCGGTCGCCAACAAAATAAGGCCCGCCGCCCAATTGATCGGAAATACCGCGACCAAAATGATCAAGGGAATGAATCCCGCCAACACCACTTGTGGCAGATAACGGGCGTAGAAATCTTGTAGATCTTCCACTTGCTCCAGCACGATACTGGCCCAGCTGCCAGCGGGCTTGCCCTTAATAAAGGCTGGGCCGAGCAAGGCTAACTTATCGAGCACCGCGCCGCGCATCTGAACCCGAAGCCTTGCTCCAGCCTGAAAACTGGCACGCTCACGAGCAAAAGCGAGTACACCACGAACTACCGTTAGTGCTAGCAGCGCCCAGAAGTGATTAATGAAATCGCTCTTAGGTAACTCATCAATAATAATCCCTTGCAGCACTGTTGCTATGAGCCAGGCTTGGCACATCAAGCTTAGTCCGGTTAACACACCGAAAAAAACCGACAGATTCAGATAAAAACCACAGGCTTTTTTCTGCTGTTTAAGCCATTTAGTAAGCTTTTTTTCTACTGTTTTATCCATGTTATTCCAGACTAACGACGATGGGAATGAGTTGATGCTTGGCATCTTTACTAATCGAGATGCGCACCTTGTTAAAGACTTTGATTCAGGGCTTAAGTTCAATAGCGATAAACGTAATAAAACGAGAATGCATCTTAATATTGTCTGAGTATCGCAGGCATTAATCGCAGAATAAAATGGGGTTGATATATTTGCTATCGGACTCACAAAAATTGAGCTAGATCAATAAAAGTGAGCTTATCAACTACTGTAGAACCTGAATGACGGATATAAAAAAACCGCATCAAGCTAGGCTTAATGCGGTTTCTCAATTTATTTAGCTATCGCTAAAACAAATAGACTTGCTAAGCAAGATTAACCTTCTGAGTCAGACTCATAATCTAGGTTATCTTCATCGAATCCAGACTCTTTGCTTGGACGCGCATTGCGCCATGCATCAGCAGCTAACTCTTTAGCTTCAGCCGCTTCGTTACGCTCTCCACGAGCCTTAGCCTTGCGTTCGTTACGCTTAATCAAGTTCTCTAAGAATGACTTAAGCTCAGTCTCGCCCCAAGCTTGCGCTTCTGCTTCAGTGGCAAAACCTTTCTTGCTCTTAGATACAACGATCTTTCTTGCCGTTTGACGACGAGTGATCTGACCGGTCCAAGTTGCGCCATCAGCGACTACGCGAAAATCATACTTCTTAGTTTGTGTCATGTTACTTTTATCCTAACAATAATTCTAATACTTGAGCCAAACAGACTATACACCCTAGCAGGCCCCATAGGAGGGAAGCCAATCCGATATAGTTATAGCTAAGCTCAATCAATACGCAAGACCAACACCCTAAGCATCACTCTCGCGTTCATAATTCTGTTTATCAACCACGTCGCTAATGATCACCTTTCATTGCCACGAGGCTTATTCCATTCCCGAGTCTAATTCACACAGCTTACAATTCAGCTTGTAACCAAGCATGGCATTTCTGCCTTCTCGATGAATTACCCAATCTCGTCGTTCCCAAGGAGGACGATGGCGTACGTGCTGAGTATGACCGCAAGACAAATTGGCAACCCAATGATTTTCATCATCTTGATGATAGCTCACGATAGGCTGCAGCATGACAAACCGCCGAATTAGGTATAATCCTTACCTAGATTTTGCTGGTAAAAATCGGTAGAGAAACTTTCAGGGGCGCGAGATTAACACATGCGGCGCTGATACAACATCTTTTAATTGCCCAAAAATCACACAATCGATATTTTTTTTCAAAATTAGTCGATTTCAGCGGCTAACAATTATCAATCCACTGCAATTCCACCAGGCCAAACGCCATTTAGTGCCATACTCATTTAACAACAAAAAACGATTGGCAGGCTGAGCTGATTATTTAGCGGCTGATTGTTTAATAATTAGCGCTTTTTAAGCAGATCCTGTAAGCTGCACGACCGCCAGCATCCGCAGGCCCCCTGAAACCGCTGCCAGTCGCACTTTAACGCCTATTTCGCAGCCGAAATGAGACCTATCTATGAGTTTTGCCTCACTGGGCCTATCAGCCCAAATTTTGAAAGCCGTTGCCAATAAAGGTTATGACACTCCTTCACCAATTCAGGCGCAAGCAATTCCAGCCGTACTTGAAGGTAAAGACGTGATGGCCGCTGCGCAGACAGGTACAGGCAAAACAGCAGGCTTTACCCTGCCATTACTAGAGTTACTTTCAAAAGGCACTAAGGCTCCAGCTAAACAAGTGCGTGCATTAGTATTAACCCCAACACGTGAGCTTGCGGCTCAGGTTGGCGAAAGCGTTGAAACCTATGGTAAAAATTTACCGCTAAAATCAGCCGTAGTATTTGGTGGTGTCGGTATTGGCCCACAAATCACTAAGCTTAACCGCGGTGTCGATATTCTTGTAGCGACCCCAGGTCGTTTACTCGACTTATATAATCAACGTGCCTTGAGCTTTAGTCAGCTTGAAGTACTGGTGCTTGATGAAGCCGATCGCATGTTAGACATGGGCTTTATTCACGACATTAAGAAGATCCTTGCGATTCTGCCTGCTAAGCGCCAGAACTTAATGTTCTCAGCAACCTTCTCAGATGATATTCGTCAACTAGCCAAAGGCTTAGTTAACAATCCAGTTGAGATCTCAGTTACCCCACGTAACGCAACAGCCAACACAGTGCAGCAGTGGGTTTGCCCTGTCGATCAAAGTCAAAAAACTGCAGTTTTAGTCAAACTAATTAAACAGAATGATTGGCAACAAGTATTGGTATTTAGCCGTACGAAGCACGGCGCTAACCGCCTAGCAAAAAACCTTGAGGCCAAAGACATTACCGCAGCGGCGATTCACGGGAACAAGAGTCAAGGTGCTAGAACCAAAGCCTTAGCAGACTTTAAGAGTGGTGCTGTTCGAGTGCTGGTAGCAACCGATATTGCAGCTCGTGGTCTTGATATTGACCAACTACCACAAGTAGTTAACTTTGACTTGCCAAACGTACCAGAAGATTACGTGCATCGTATTGGCCGTACAGGCCGTGCAGGCGCATCTGGCCATGCCGTATCGTTAGTGAGCAACGAAGAGACTAAACTACTACGTGACATTGAACTACTGATCAAGCAGAACTTAGAGCGTCGTGTAGTTGAAGGTTTAGAGCCGACTCACAACTTACCTGAAACTGATTTGACCGGTAAGTCTCATGGCCAGAATAGAGGTCCACGTAACAGTGGTAATCAAAGTCGCGGTAACGGACGTTCACGTAGCCCTAACTCTGGTGGAGCTGGTAACAAACCTCCTCAACGTCGCCAAAGCAATGGTCAGAATAATGCCCAAAACAGCAACGACGGTGCTAAAACTGAACATAGAGACGGCCAACGTAGTGGTGAAATGGCTCGCGGCCACCAGCCTAGTCCTAATTCACAACCAAGTAAGCCTAGACGCCAACGCAGACCAAATACGGCTAATGGCAACTCAAATGGCGGCCCAGAGCGCAGTCAAAGCAAGCCATCTGGTCAACGTCGTTCTAACGCTAACAGAAGTGCAAATAAGCCAAGCCAGAATAGCTAATCATTAGCTGTTAGCTCATTGTTCCAGGCACAAATACCAAGACTATCCATTGGTCTTGGTATTAGCGCCCTTGGCATAAGTGTTACAGACACAAAAAAAGCAGCGTTTATACGCTGCTTTTTTTATGGCTTAACTTTGTCATTGTCAGAGTGAATCAAATGGGTAGACTCACTCCAATAATAAAGAAAATGCGCTTAACGCATTTCCCATGCACGATATGAACGGCCTTTTAGCTTGCCGTTAGTAATTTTTTGCAGTGCCTTTTTAGCCACTTTGCGGTTAACCGCCACATAAGCGCGCATATCGGTGATTTTAATCTTACCGACTTCGCTACCTTCAATACCGTTCTCGCCCGTTAGCGCACCTAAGATATCACCAGGACGTAACTTCTGCTTTTTACCACCATCAATTTGCAAGGTGATCATCACAGGTTGTACCGGGAAGGTATCTAACAAGTGCTCTGAAGGTAGGGCTTCATTAACGATATCACGCTCTAAGTAATCTTCGAGTAGTGCAATCTTGTAGCCGTCTTCGTCATTGTAGAAAGTGTGCGCCGAACCTTTGCTACCCGCACGACCAGTACGGCCAATACGGTGAATGTGAACTTCGGTGTCATAAGCTACGTGATAGTTAATTACCGCGTCTAATGCGTCGATATCAAGACCACGAGCAGCAACGTCTGTCGCCACCATGATAGACACACTCTTATTGGCAAACTGAAGTAGTGTTTGATCGCGATCGCGCTGCTCAAGATCGCCATGTAGCGCTACAACGCTAAAACCGTCATTCTTCAGCTGCGCCGCAACGTCTTTGGTTTCACGCTTGGTATTACAAAATACCACTGCGCTCTCAGGGCGGTATTGCAGCAGCAATAACTTAAGCGCACGCATGCGATCGTTATTATTACCCACTTCATAGAAGTGTTGTTCAATGGTACTTGTAGCATGAGTCGAAGCCACTTTAACCAGCACAGGCTTGAACATGATCTTATCGGCAATCGACTGGATCTGCTCAGGGAAAGTAGCACTAAATAGCAGCGTCTGGCGCTCTATTGGCATGCGATCCATGATACCTTCGAGTTCTACTTGAAAACCCATCTCTAGCATACGGTCGGCTTCATCAAGTACTAAGGTATGCACATTTTCTAGATCTAAACGACCGCGATCTAAGTGATCGATAATACGGCCCGGCGTACCAACTATGATATGTGCGCCATGCTCTAGTGAGCCAATTTGCGGCCCCATTGGCACACCGCCACAAAGGGTCAACACTTTAATGTTGTGAATACCGCGCGCTAGTGTACGGATCTCTTTTGCCACTTGGTCGGCAAGTTCGCGTGTTGGGCATAAAACCAAACACTGAATACGAAAACGTTTAACGTCTAACTTGTGCAATAAGCCCAAACCGAACGCAGCAGTTTTACCTGAGCCAGTCTTACCTTGGCCAATAACATCTTCGCCATTAAGGATTGCAGGTAAGCTTTGCGCTTGAATCGGGGTCATAGAGTCATAACCCATTGTTTTCAGGTTATCTAGCAGCTCAGTCTTCAGCTTAAGGCTTGAGAATGGCGCTTGGCCTTCGGTATTCGGGACTGTTTGAGTCAAAGTATCTTTCCTAAGTATTCACTGCTCATTAGGGATCTTGAACTCGATACCTTACTAAGGCTCATCAAATCGCGCTTGGCAGTGATAAAATCATGGTGACAAGGCTCCAAATCATCAGGAGCAAAAGCTGTCGTTTTCTATCGCTATAAATTATAGCGCGCTATTGTAGCAGTTATTCTTTTAGTTGCAGCATATCGAATAGTGATTAGCGCTAAATATGCCTCATTTGGCCTGTTGCCTCAGTGATTTACTACTGCAGAGTTTCATTCCCAGAAAAAAGAGCATAAAAAAGCTGGCACAATTGAGCCAGCTTTTAATCTTGCTTGCTGTTTTCAGCTAATCTAGAGTGCCTCTCCACGCAAAGTTGAGCCTAAACGCTCAACCCACCAATCGACGGCATCTTTTGCATCATCAGTAGAATCTATCATGGTGCTAAAGTCTTTACTGCCCGCTTTTCGGTCGATAACAGCAACGATAGGTTGACCCGTTTTTGCATCGCTAATCATAAGTTCTATCGTTGCGCTGCCCACATTAGTATGCTCACCCGTCACAACCTTTGAGATACTCGAGATCCCAAGTCCTACAGGCAGAAGGCTGCTGGTAACGGCTAAAATCGGATTAGGGGTTTCAATATTGGTTAGGGCAACACTGACTCTTAAGGTTTTAGCGCTATCGCTGTTGAGCGTGTCTTGATCAATGACGTTAAAGCGCTTACTGGCTTTGTCTTTAATCTTACTCACCAAGTACCGCGACACTTCAATAATATCTTGCTCGTCTAAGTTGTCATATCGGGTCTTGTCATCTAATACCAACCAAGCCTGATCGACGATAACATTGTCGTATTGACCGAGGATGTGATTAAGATCTTCTAGACTCTTAATCCCCGGCTGCGCCCAAATCAAATCGCTGCCACCTTCAGGACCTGGACGAAAATCTTCGAACGAGCTAAACATCTGTGAGTTTCTATAATCCTGAACGACTCCACAGCCAGTTAATAGTAGGGTCATAGTCAGAATAAATATACGTGTGGCAGTCATTATGGTTACTCACTTAAAGTCTACGCCGACAGTCTTGCTAGCGCTAAAAGAACAAAGTTTACACGATCCCAAACACAAACAACAGCCTGGTACACAGATGTATAATCATACCTTGATTAAAAACCTCAGCATCTGCCTTGCCTAATATAGTCACACTATTAAGCACTAATCCGGATTAAACACACCAATCACTGCACCACTGGCCTTTTTCACAACTTTCTCTTCTGTCTGTTGCTCACGATAATCACAGTCGACACACTCAACAGTCTCGATGCCGTTTTCTTTAAATAGCACGATAGACTCTTTGGCCTGACACTTAGGGCACTTAGCGCCAGCCACGAAACGTTTTTTCACTTTTTTAGTTGTTGTAGTCATGATTTTACTTCCAGTCCATATATGTCTAACATTTTGCCACAAAAGCTGCGCTATGACCGTATTTTTCCCCGATGTGCGTAGATGTTGCTATGCCTTCTAGGCTATTATCCCTGCCAATATTTACTGTGTAAGCCGACTTCAATGATCACCATCTCTCAAGCTCAACTCGTTCGTGGCTCGAAAACCTTGCTCGATGAAACTTCATTAACCGTCTATCCAGGCCACAAGGTCGGTCTCGTTGGAGCAAACGGCAGCGGCAAGTCTTCATTGCTTGCGCTTATCTTGGGCAAAATCAGCCTAGATAAAGGTGAATTTACTATGCCTAGCGGTTGGCAGATGGCCACTGTGGCACAGGAAACACCTGCACTTGACGTATCGGCAATTGAATATGTGATCGATGGCGATAGCGAATACCGCGAACTTGAAGCCGAGTTACATGCAGCCCAAGAAGCCGACGATGGTCATAAGATTGCCCTATTGCATGGCAAAATTGATGCTATTGGCGGCTATGCCATTCATTCTCGCGCCGCAAGCTTACTTGCCGGCCTAGGTTTTAGCGAGCAAGAGCAAAGCAATCCAGTGAAGAGTTTCTCGGGTGGTTGGCGCATGCGTCTTAACTTAGCCCAAGCTCTGTTATGTCGCTCAGATCTACTACTTCTCGATGAGCCAACTAACCACTTGGACTTAGACACCATGTACTGGTTAGAGGGCTGGATTAAAGCCTATCAAGGCACGCTTATTCTGATCAGTCACGACCGCGACTTTATCGATGGTATCGTCGATGAAATCGTTCATGTCGAAAACACAAAACTGAACTACTACAAGGGTAACTACACCTCGTTTGAGCGTGTTCGTGCCGAGCGTATGGCGCAGCAACAAGTCGCCTTTGAGCGTCAACAAAAAGAGCGCGCCCATATGCAATCTTTTGTTGACCGTTTCCGCTATAAAGCCAGTAAAGCCAAGCAGGCTCAAAGTCGCTTAAAAGCGCTTGAGCGTATGGCTGAGCTACTGCCATCACAAGCCGACAGCCCATTCCATATGGCATTTAGAGAACCTGAAGCCTTGCCAAATCCACTGGTGACAATGGAGCAGGTTTCTATCGGTTACGGTGAAACCGAAATCCTTAAGAAAGTTCATCTCAACCTAGTTCCCGGTGCTCGTATCGGTTTGCTAGGTCGCAATGGTGCGGGTAAGTCGACCTTAGTAAAACTGCTCTCTGGCGAGCTCTCGCCGATGAAAGGTCAGTATGAAACAAATCCGGGCTTAAACATCGGATATTTTGCTCAGCATCAGCTGGAATTTTTAAGCTTAGATGACTCACCGCTGCAGCATATGGTGCGCCTAGCCCCAACAACTAAAGAGCAGGAACTACGTAACTTCTTAGGCGGTTACGGTTTTAACGGCGATATGGCATTGTCACCGGTTCGCCCCTTCTCTGGTGGTGAAAAGGCACGTTTAGTACTGGCATTGCTTGTATGGCAACGCCCAAACCTATTGCTACTCGATGAACCAACTAACCACTTAGATCTAGAGATGCGTCATGCGTTAACCATGGCTCTACAGACCTTTGAAGGTGCAATGATTATCGTCTCGCACGATAGACATCTATTGCGCTTAAGCTGCAGTGATTACTATCTCGTCGACCAGGGGGAAGTAAAAAGCTTCGACGGCGACCTAGATGATTATCATCAGTGGTTGCTCGATGCAGCTAAGACCGCTGGCAAGTCGGAAGAGACTGAGACTGGCAAGCCAGTTCAAGACAAGAAGCTACAGAAACGCTTGGATGCAGAGCTAAGACAGAAGCTGTCACCACTTAAGAAGGTGCAGACTAAACTTGAAAAAGAACAGCATAAAGCTAACGAGCGCCTAAAAGAGCTTGAAGATATGCTGGCCGATACTAGCCTTTATGATGCCGATAACAAGGCTAAACTCACCCAAGTACTCACTGAGCGTACAACGCTGACTCAAGGGTTAGAGGAGAGTGAAATGGAGTGGCTAGAAATCCAAGAAGAGATCGAAACCATAGAGCAAAGCGTTCGCGCCGAAGCCTAGCTTAGATTTCAGTTTAAGTCGGAGTTCGAGCCAAAGTTCGAGCCAAAGTTTTAGGCTGAATTAGACAAATGGGGAGCACGGCTCCCCATTTTGTTATCATGGCTTAATAATGAGTGAAACGATAATCAGAAGGTTCACCCTATGACATTGTCTAACCGTTTATCTCTTAGCTTGTGGAGTGATTGCGACCCCCTCTATATGCAGCATCAGAGTCTGTGTTTACAATTGCAAGATGACCACCAGCTCAATGTCAATTTGCTGCTATTAGCCCTTTGGCTCGATATGCATCACTACTTACTGCCCAAGCTACAATGGCGTCAACTACAGCAAGACACTCACAGCTGGGAAAGGAAGCTGTTACTGCCCTACAGACAATTAAGACGCCAAAGCAAAGCCTGTCTTGCAACAGGCGAATACCGACAGATGTTAGAGCTAGAGCTGATGTTGGAGCGAAAATCTCAGGCGATGATTTTAACTGCACTCAAACTTATGCCGCTAGAAGAGCAAACAAGCACTAGTACTAATATAAGTAGTTACCATAACCTCAGCCATTATTTAGCCCTGTTTAATTTAGATAGCCGCAATTACCCCTCATTGCAGAGCGCTTCACAATAGAAAAGCCAGCCCTAGCTTTTCTTCGCGTCCTCCGTGTAGCAAACCAAGTGAGCACTTCATGGTTTATCGCTTTTAAAGCAAAGAACTCAGTTTGTGCTGAGTTCATATTTTTTATCTATTAACTAGCTTGGGGCTTAAGCCTCTCAGCCAATCGAGTCGCGTTTCTGGCGGTAATACCATAGATAGACAACTGAGGATTGGCCCCTAGGCTGGTTGGGAATATCGAGCCATCCATCACTGACAGGTTATCAAAGTAGTGTGATTCACCAAAGCTGTTCACCATAGCTAACTTGGGGTCCTCACCAAATGGGCAGCCCCCCATCACATGAGCCGATGCCACTACGGTTTTCAGCGGTGCCAAATCCATTTCGCTAATAGCCTTTTTAGCCTCATTCCAGCTCGACAAGTAAGGCATACCCTCACTGATTGGCAGCACTTGCTGCGCCCCTGCCGCAAACTGCAACTCTGCCATGCTGGCATATGCACGCCGCGCCGCACGCCAAAACGCATCGGTAAGAGGGTAATCTAGGGTAAAGCCATGGTCTGTCAGCTTAACCTGCCCCCCCTGACTATTGTCATGATAACCGTCTCTTACTAATGCGATAGTGACCTGTAATTGGTTAAATTTCTCCATCAGCTGCGCGTGACTCTTGCCATAGCCAACAGTTTTTGAAGCGATCAGAATTGGGTGAATGGGTGGCACTTCAAGCTTGTAGCCTAGCTCTCCGTCGGCGCCATCTTGCCAGACAAATTCATCAGAATAGATAGACTGCGGCGCCCCGCTGTGACCATTAATCGGATCGCTAAAAACAGCACCGCTGAGCAAGGTCGGATGTAAGAAAGTACGCTTACCTATGATCTCATGAGGATCCGGTAGCTTGGAGCGCAGCATAATGCTTGGAGTATGAATCGCCCCGGCCGCAAGAATATAGTGCTTAGCCTTAAACATCACTTCCACAGGCATAGGCTTCATATTTTTATCGACCGCTTGAGCCTTAACAGCGAAGATCTTGTCGTTATGATGCTCAAGCTTAATGACCTGAGCCTGACTCACCAGTGTTGCACCGCGATCTAGCGCCGCGGGAATCGTGGTCACCAACATAGACTGCTTAGCATTTACCGGGCAGCCCATGCCGCAATAGCCCGTATTCCAACAACCTTTGACGTTACGCTTAATCACAGTGTGCTCCCAACCTAATGTCTCACAGCCTTGCTTTAAGGCTTGATTATTACGGTTAGGATCGTAGGCCCACTTGCTGATATTAAGCCGTTGCTCCATCTTCTCAAACCAAGGATCTAGCTCGGTGCGAGAGAGCCCTACAACAGATTTTGTCTGCGCCCAATAATCCAATGCGGGCTCTGGAGTGCGGATAGAAGTGGTCCAGTTGACTGTGGTGGAGCCACCTACGCCGCGGCCCTGAAAAATACCGATCGCCTTGTCGGTTGTCTTCATCCCCGCCGCTTGCTGGTAGAGATCTGGATAAGCGACTCGCTCCTCCATGACAAAATCTTTCGATGACTTTAGTTGACCGCCCTCAACGATGATCACAGATAAGCCAGCCTCGGTAAGAATTTCTGCCGCGACGCCGCCTCCCGCGCCACTGCCGACAATCACCACATCGGCCTCTAAGGTTTGGTTTTCACTGAGCTTAGATGCATTAATATGCGCCCATCCAGAATCGAGTCCGGTTACGATAGGATCTTCAATGGCCATATAGGCTCCCCTTCCCTTTTAGCTCAGAGTTAAGAAATAACTTCACTTCATATCCTCCAGACTTCATATCTTCAAGGAACGTCGGTTTAGCATAATACAGTCGGCTCCAATGCTCACGGCTAGAGCGCTCGGAGCTAGCGCCGTAAGCTAGATAGTTAACTAATCGCACCACTTCATGTCCTCAAGACTTCATATTTTCAAGGAACGTCGGCTTAGCATAATGCAGTCGGCTCCAATGCTCTGGGTTAGAGTAGTAACTCGCCATCACCAACTCCCTTAGTCCTTGGTAGGCGGTCACCATCATGTCCATATAGCTTGTTCGCCAAGCTTGTAGCATCTCTATCAGTTCGGCCTGGTTGCGCATCATCAAAGGCGTCATGCTGCCAGTTAATATCAACAGTCCCAACCGCCCCTCTAGCATCTCGAACAGTTGCTCCAGTTCATCAAAGGTGTCTTGGGGAAGAATGGAGATGGTGTGCTCGATAGCATCTAGAGTTCTATTTATCGAATCGCGTTTTAGCGTAGCAACATCGGGTAGCGCGCCATCTAAGAATACTGGCACCAGCACACTAAATAACAAACGGTGCTTGTCATCGAGCTGCTTATTAACGCCGATATAATCGGTCGAGTAATAATTAACGCCCAGCGCTAAGCATGCAGTACCTGCCAATGCGGTTGTGATAAAAGTCCGTCGCTCCATCGAGTCCTCTCATTCTTATAATTAAGTTCGTGTCGGCAAAACATCACGGCCCAGCCACTTACAACTGGAAACAAAGCGAATAAAAGACCAGTTTAAAATCTATGTTACACTCTGCTGACAATAACAATTAAACACACGTTTTAATTTTCAGCAATAGCCAATTATTATGAGCCAGATATTTTCTCCCCCTTGGTGGGCTAAAAACCCCCATATTCAAACGATTCTTCCGGTACTGACCAAAGTGGACAAACCACAGCTGCGACGTGAGAGGTTGGAACTCAGCGATGGTGATTTTATCGATCTAGACTGGCAAGGTTCGCCTAAAGACAATCAGCCAATACTGGTGATCATCCACGGCTTGGAGGGTAGCGCTCAATCCCATTACGCTCGTCGTATGTTAGCCGCCTGTAAGGCACTAGACTTATGCGCTGTGGTGCATCACCACCGTAGCTGTTCAGGTGAGCTCAATCGACTCGTTAGGGGTTATCACAGTGGCGATACTCAAGATTTGCAAACCAGCTTGAGTCACTTAAAGACCCAGTACCCCGGCAGTCGCCTACTTGCGGCAGGCTATAGCCTAGGTGGCAATGTGCTGGTCAAATATCAAGGCGAGCAACAAGAACGTAGCCTAATTGATAGAGGCGTTGCCATCTCGGCACCACTGCAACTCGGTTCCTGTGCCAATAGATTAGAGAAAGGCTTCTCTAAAGTTTACCAAAGCTATCTAATTAAACAGTTACAAGAAAAAATGCGTGGAAAGATAGCGAGGCCAGAGCTGCAAGCCTTAATGCCAATAAGTAAGAGGGATATTGAGCAGCTCACCACCTTTTATCTATTCGACGATAAGATCACCGCGCCGCTACATGGCTTTACCGATGTCGATGACTATTACACCCGCGCCAGTGGCTTGCCTTACTTAAGTCAGATCACTAAACCGACCTTAGTGATCCACGCTAAAGATGATCCCTTTATGACTCATGCGGTGATCCCGACGCCACTGCAGCTGTCGGCTCAAGTGCAATATGAACTGCACGATAATGGTGGTCATGTGGGCTTTATCGAAGGTGGTAGCCCTTGGCGTCCGCAGTATTATCTTGAAAAACGTGTATTAAACTTTTTAACCTCAATGGAAACATCAGTATGTTAGTGCCTTATGAGTCTTTAACCCAGTTACCTAGCGACACTTTTGACAACCTAGTTAAAGAGTATCTGATTAGCCAAGTCGAAGATGGCAGTTTTTCTGGCGATGGTGAACACAGCATGGATAGGGCCATGATTCAGTGTAAGACTGCACTCAAGCAAGGCCTTTTAGTGGTTGAATATAATGAAGAAGAGGAATCTATCGGTATTAGACGTAAAGAAGATATCGTCTCTCAAGAGAGTGCTTACGATTAAATTGACCTAAGCTAAGCGAGTCCGTATAACTGAAGATACTGAATCGCAATCTGCTTACCAAAGTCACTATCGTTAGCTTTTTTGGCTAGTGTACAGGTGATAGTTAACTCTCTATATTTTGGATAAAAAAATGTCAGCGAAACATCCTATTATTGCAGTAACTGGCTCCTCTGGTGCAGGCACAACGACCACAACAACGGCATTCAACCATATCTTTAGGCAACTAGGTATCAATGCAGCCATTGTTGAAGGCGATAGCTTTCATCACTTCACCCGACCTGAAATGGCGGTGATGATCCGTAAAGAGAAGACCGAGAATCGTAATATTAGCTACTTTGGCCCAGAAGCTAATGACTTTAACCGTCTTGAGCAGTGCTTTAGTGATTACAGTAATACAGGGCAGGGGGAGACTCGCGCCTACTTACATACCTTCGATGAAGCAGTTCCCTTCAATCAGATGCCTGGTACTTTTACCCAGTGGCATCCACTGCCTGAAAATACCGATATGCTTTATTACGAGGGGCTTCATGGAGGTGTTGTTACCGATGACTGTGATGTTGCCCAGCATGTCGACCTGCTCATAGGCATGGTACCTATCGTCAACCTTGAGTGGATCCAGAAGATTATTCGTGACACCTCAGAGCGAGGACATAGTCGTGAGAAGGTGATGGACTCTATTGTGCGTAGTATGGATGACTATATTAACCATATGACGCCACAGTTCTCCCGCACCCATATTAATTTTCAGCGTGTCCCCACGGTAGATACCTCTAATCCATTTAGCGCCAAGAGCATTCCAACTTCAGATGAAAGCTTTGTGGTGATCCGTTTTCGTGGCATGAAAAATGTCGACTTTCCCTATTACCTAAAAATGATCCAAGGATCATTCATGTCACGCATGCATACCTTGGTGGTCCCCGGTGGCAAGATGTCCCTAGCCATGGAGCTTATTCTAACTCCCCTGGTAAAAGACTTGATGGATAAGCGGCTAGAGCTAATTTCTGAAGATGGTGAGTAACTTTCGCTAAGCTTATTAAGATTAGTTTAAGCCTGATTATGTAGACTGCTGCTTATCGGGATTTCAGGCGAAAGAACGATAAGTTAGCATTCCCTTGGAGGTAAATTCCCCCATCTTGATCTGTTTACCTTCTTGGGATTGCTAGCTGACCTTATCTTATAAATATCTTCAAAAAACAAATCCATAAATAACCAACATAGTAAATTCTACATCCATGCTTGATCCGTTTACCTTCTTGGGATTGCTAGCTGACCTTATCTTATAAATATCTTCAAAAAACAAATCCATAAATAACCAACATAGTAAATTCTACATCCATGCTTGATCCGTTTACCTTCTTGGGATTGCTGACTGACCTCTCCTTAAAATACTCACGAAAAGCAAATTCTACCTTCACGCTTGATCTGTTTTTCTGCTTGGGATTGCTGACTGACCTTATCTTATAAACTCCCTTAAAAAGCAAATTCTACCTTCATGCTTGATCTGTTTATCTGCTTGAGATTGCTAGCTGACCTTATCTAGACCTCACCTTTTTTGTAAAAATACAAAAAGTAAATTCCACCTTCACGCTTGATCCGTTGTTCTTCTTGGGATTGCTAGCTGACCTCTCCTTACCTTAGTTCTATCATCGAAAACAAATTCCACCTTCATGCTTGCTCTGCTGCTCTTTGCGTTTTTCAAACACAAAAAAAGCCCCTATTTAGGAGCTTTCTATTCATGGGAGCTAATAATAACTAATTGTCGGTTAGCGGCAAGACTTCACGGTAAGGTTCGTAATTTTGATAAGTCTTAAGGCGCTGCTTGAACTCTGCTGTTTTACTTTGATCTTTACTAAGGTTAAGTGCCTTAATCGCCTTCTGCTGAGTCGAGATAGCTGCGTTGAAATCACCAATTTCGGCATAAGCGGCAGCAAGGTTATCTAAGTTAGTTGGGTCTTGCTCATCTGATTCTAGCAATGCTAAGGATAACTCTAGCGCTTTATTACCGTTACGATATTGTGCTTCTGGACAGGTCGCTAAAATCCAAGCCACATTGCCTAAAGAGATCATATCGCCCACGGCGTTAAACTGTTCGACCGCCTTGCCACAATTTCGCTCAATGCCTTGGCCGCCAGCGGCATAAATAAAACCGAGTCTAAAATTAGCCCACTTATTTCCCTGTTTGCTTAACTCGCTATACCACTGCTCGGCAGTCGCAATATCTCGCTCGATGAGACTACCTTCAAATGCCAAATCGGCAATAGTCTGCTGCGCTTTGGCATGTCCAAGCTCGGCAGCGTCTGTGAGCCACTGCAGCCCCAAGTCTCTGTCTTGTGCGACAAAACGACCAGATAAGTACATTAAACCCAACAGATACTGTGCATCTTCATCACCCTGGGTCGCTTTAAGTTGAATATGTGCGAGGCGGCTTGCTTCTTCGGCGCCTTTAGGTTGTGGGATCGAGAATGCACTAGCTCCACTGCTGACAGCTAAACACAAGACCACAACAGTATTTAAAATCCAAGGTCTACAATTCACGACGCTCTCCTACAACTCATAAAAATGACTGAAAACATGAACAATCGCCATCAGCCTCTTTAATATTATTCTGCCTCAAGTTAGCCAGAAATAAGCTTGAATGTCGAGTGTAAATACCACATTATTAGTAATGAGAATTGTTTTCATTGGTAACAACCCGCTGTTTAGCGCATAAAATACACACAGAAATCTTGCCCAGCATTCATACAAGGGAATGAGATTGTAACAAGATGTGATATAAGCCTAATTGTTAACTCAACAATTAGGCTTAGCTGCGGATTCAGTTGACATATATTGCTAATGTATCAGAATACGTATATCTAAATGGCTAGGCGGCTTTGAACGGGTAAGTCCAAACTAAGACTTCTATCAAGGTTTTAATAGCTTAATTGACGTAAGATGCTTAATTAGCATACTCTTACTTTATAATGTAATCAGCCGAGGAACATAGGCATGGCTCTGATTGGAAAGCCAAAACCAGATCCAACTTTGGAATGGTTTTTATCACACTGTCACATTCATAAATATCCAGCCAAAAGTACTTTGATCCACGCTGGTGAAGATTCAGATACACTTTACTACATAGTAAAAGGCTCTGTTGCTGTCTTGATTAAAGACGAAGAAGGTAAAGAGATGATTCTTTCTTACCTTAACCAAGGCGACTTTATCGGTGAGCTAGGTTTATTTGAAGAGCAAGCAGAACGTACTGCATGGGTTCGTGCTAAGCAAGCTTGTGAAATTGCTGAAATCTCTTACAAGAAGTTCAAGCAGCTAATTCAGGTTAACCCAGAAATCTTGATGAAGCTTTCATCACAGATGGCTTACCGCCTACACAGCACAAGCCAGAAAGTAGGTGATCTTGCTTTCCTTGACGTTGCTGGAAGAATTGCACAAACATTGCTTCACCTTGCAAAGCAGCCAGATGCAATGACGCATCCAGATGGCATGCAGATCAAGATCACTCGTCAAGAGATTGGCCAAATCGTTGGTTGTTCTCGTGAGACAGTAGGTCGTATCTTGAAAATGCTTGAAGAACAAAACCTTATCCAAGCGCATGGCAAAACTATTGTGGTTTACGGAACACGATAAGCCAGTATTAAGCTCGGTTTAAGACAGCTTCTATAAAGTGGCCTGAGATTATCTCAGGCCATTTTTTTTAGGAGTTCTGTGTGAAACTAGCATTATATCTATGCCTTATGGCTGCGATGCTACACTTGCCTGCTGCGGTCGCTAATCAAAAAGTTGAAGTTCAGCACTATGAAGCGCAGACTTTAGTCAAAAGCGGTCAAATACTCTCCCTTGACCTCACTCTTAGCAGTATTCAAGCCATGTGTCATGGCAAGCTCATTGATGCTCACTTATATCAACACCATGGCAAGTGGCGCTATGAAGTACAAATTCGTACTCTAAAAGGCCAACTCGTTGAACTAATACTCGACGCCAGCACTGGCCAACTTGCCAAACCCACTCAGCTTCCAGCCAGCTGTAACGCCGAACAAGTTTAATAATGACTTAAGAATCAAATCTAATTGCACTGGTGTGGCACTTTTGGGTTAACATGAACTAACTCTGTAAAACGCCTTCCACTCTACTAGGCATCATTGAGAGCACCCTATGAAATTACTTCTTGTTGAAGACAACACCTTATTAGTCGAAGAGCTAGTGAAACAGCTTAAACAGGCTGGTTATGTTACTGACAGCACAGATAAAGTCAGTGAAGCAGATTATCTAATCAAAGAAACCAACTACGACTGCGTCATTCTCGATATTGGCCTACCAGACGGTAATGGCCTAGAACTGCTTGAAAGCTGGCGTGAGCAAGGTATCCATACCCCTGTGATTATGCTGACCGCACGCAGCCAGTGGCATGAAAAAGTCGAAGGGTTTAACTCGGGCGCAGACGATTATCTAGGTAAGCCATTCCATACCCAAGAGTTGCTGGTTCGCATTCAGGCTCTTATTCAGCGTGCGCACGGCAAGGCTAACACCCCTAACAAGCAGCTCACCTATGCAGGCGTAGCTCTCGATGAGGGGCAGCAATCGGTAACAGTTGGCGAGCAAACGTTTGAGCTTACGGCCATGGAGTTTAGGTTACTCAAGATCTTCCTGATGTCTCCTAAAAAGCTCCTGTCTAAGGCACAACTGACTGACAAGCTTTATCAGTTTGACGATGAAAAAGAGAGTAATGTGGTTGAAGTTTACGTGACCCACTTACGTAAGAAGCTTGGCAAAACCGCCATCGAAACTCGTCGTGGCCAAGGGTATATCTTTCACGGCCTAACCCAATGATATCAATCCGCACCAAACTAAGCCTGTGGTTAACAGGCTTAGTGGTGATCTCCACTGCGGTGGGGATCATCTTTTTCGAGTCTATGCTACGCCAAGCTTTCCACGACTCGATCATCGCCAGATTACAAGAAGATCTGCAGCAAGTCTTGCTCGCCACTCACCTAGAAGATAGCACCTTTAGCATAGATGAAAGCCAACTTTCCAGCTTCTATCGTCCTGTTTATTCAGGGCGTTACTATCAACTAGACCTACCTGAACAAGAATTAAGATCGCGCTCACTATGGGATCAACGCCTCGAGGTGGTGGATCTAGAGAAAGGTGAAACCCGAGCTTGGCAGACTAAAGGGCCGCAAAACCACGATATTCAGCTGCTCTCTATCGGCCTGAGATCTGATACGTCTGGCCTTAACGCCACTCTTACGGTTGCGCAAGATCTGAGTATCGGACGCAAAGTTTTCTCCGAGGTCTATGGCACTAAACTCATCGTAAATCTGGCCATGTTACTGGCGATGATCACAGGTATATTCTTAGTTCTACGCCAATCGTTTAAACCTGTTCATCAGATGAAGGACACCTTGGCTAAATTGCGAGAAGGCGAAATATCCTCTTTTGACCTCAACTCTATTCCCTTAGAGCTGCAGCCTTTAGCCAAAAACTACAATGAGCTACTCGCCTACTCCAGCAAGCAGATTGAACGCAGCCGCAATAATTTGGGTAACTTAAGCCATGGCCTAAAGACACCGTTAGCTGTGATGCAGCAACAGGTAGAAGCTCTGTATTTAAAAGAGCCCGAATCCGCCGAGGCGCTACAAAAACAACTCAATTTGGTGCATAAGATGATTGAGCGAAAACTGGCTGCGGCGCGGATCACCGGCGACATGCTACCTGCAGCGCAGATGCAACTGCCAAAAGATATCGAAGACTTAGCCCAAACCTTAGACAAGGTTCATCGCACCAAATCGATTCACTGTCGCTTCGATATTCCAAGCGCCATCACTCGGCTCCCTATGCATCGTGAAGACGGCATGGAGCTATTGGGTAACCTACTCGATAACGCTTATAAGTGGGCCAGTTCAGAAATTCGAGTCTGCATTAGCAACCATGAACAGCAGTTAAAATTGACCATAGAAGATGATGGTCCAGGGGTTGAAACCGAGCAATTAGCCCAACTAACCCACAGAGGCAAACGTCTCGATGAAGCCACCATGGGCCATGGCTTAGGTTTGTCGATCGTTAAAGATATTGCCGAACAGTACAAGATTGAACTTAAGTTTGAGCACAGTCAGAGTCTACCAGGTCTAAAAGTGACGTTATTGTTCTAATCTTTATCCATAATGAGCAGCCAATAAAAAAACCGGACTCTGTCCGGCTTTTTTGTCTCTATCCGTAGATACTAGCCATTGACGTTAGTACTTTCGAAGATCTTGTCAGCAGAGGCCGCCACAAAGCCTGTGTAAAGCTCTCCATCCGCTTTAGGATAGCGCAATGCAAACTCATAAAAACAGCTAGGGATGTTAATCACAGCGTCTGAGAAGCTAACTGAGATCTTATCAGCCATAGTTGATGACTGCTCGAGTAACACCTCAGGTGTGCCCTTCACTTCACCGCCAGATGCATTCAACACAAAGCCTGCCGCTTTTAAGGCATGGTTCACTTCAAAAATAGTGTCATAGTCGGCTAGGTGATTAATCGACACCGTAAAGTGGTTAGCTCGATAGCCAAAAGCTGCGACCCAAGCAGCGTACTCACTCTCAGCTAATAAGGCCTCATAGGTCTTAGTGTCTAACTCCCAGTGACGACCAGAATACAAGAAATCGTCGGCAGTGGTTGCAGCAGTATCAATCTGCTCAATCAATCCCTTAACGGTTGATTGCAGTTCATCACTAAACTCTTCGACTAATAGCTCAGAGATAAACACTTTAGGCTGTGTACTGTCAGGGTGCTCAAAATGTTTAGCATTTAGCTTCTTAGCTTCAAACTTGTAGTCACCACAGGCAACATAGCCGATCGACTCAAAATGCTTAGCTAATACTTCAAGGTTAACCTTGGCAATATTAAAGGTTCTAAGTGCGATATGGTCATTGATAATCGCACTGCCTTTCGACAGCAGCTGGTGAACCTTAGCTGCCGATGGCGTCATTTCGATATAGTCTTGCCAAAGTGCTTCAAATAGCGTGTTTACATTCGTGTGCATTATTCACTCCTTTACGCCAGCGTGTTTACCTGCTTATTTATTTATCTATTTAGGTCACGCGGCTGTACACGTTTTAGGGATACTGCTTGCTTGTTTTGTCGTAATAATACCAATCAGTATAAGAAGTTGATCTACTCAGAGCGTTTTTTGGCAAACTAATTCAAGGCGAATAGCTGTAAGAATGGCTCTTCCCTTGTTAAGCTGTTCAACGCTGAAGTAGGCAGCCAAAAACGCTCCAGAATGGCGAGTTTTAGCGGCTCTGATACTGCGTTAACGAGCTTAACCGTAGAACAACTATGCTCTTCACTCGTTGCCTTGTCTCAGTGCCGCTAAACTATCGCTGAGCGACCAAATCTTTATACTGATTGGTATAAACAAAAGGGAAGCGCCCCGAGCGCTTCCCTTTCGATTTGTGCCTAAGGTTAAATACTCAAACCCGGACTCAATGTGGCTGGCAGACTGACTGCATCGGCTTCGACAGAAGCGACAGGGTATGCACAGTAGTCGGCAGCGTAAAACGCACTCGCTCTGTGGTTACCCGAGGCACCGACACCACCAAATGGTGCCGCGCCTGAAGCGCCAGTGATCTGCTTGTTCCAGTTGACGATACCAGCACGAATACGTGCAAGGAAATAGTCATAATCTTCACGACTATCAGCCAAAATACCTGCCGATAGGCCGTAACGCGTCGCGTTAGCTAACTTGATCGCTTCATCAAAGTCGCTATAACGTACCACTTGTAATAGCGGCCCAAAGTACTCTTCATCAGGCAGTTCGATGACACCTGTCACGTCGATAAGCCCTGGTGAAACTAAGCCTGTTCCCACCTCAAGATGAGTAAGCTCAACCAATGCGTTACCGCCTAGGTTTACAAGATTACGCTGCGCTTCAACCATGCCCTTTGCCGCGGTCTCTGAGATCATAGAGCCCATAAATGGTTGCGGCTGGGCGTTCCACGGACCGACTTGAATCTGCTTAACTGCAGCAACAAGCTGCTCAAGCAGTGCATCACCAGCAGCGCCTTTCTCAACATAGAGACGACGTGCACAAGTACAGCGCTGGCCAGCAGAAATATAAGCAGACTGAATGATGTCGTGCACGGCGGCTTTGGTATCTGCCACATCTTTGATGATAAGAGGGTTGTTTCCGCCCATCTCTAGTGCCAAGATCTTGCCTGGATCGCCTGCATACTGTTGATGCAGGATATGACCCGTGCGTGAGCTACCTGTAAAGAATAGACCGTCAATTTGCGGGTGAGCCGCGAGTGCCTTACCGGTCTCTACCTCGCCTTGAACTAGGTTAATCACGCCTTTCGGTAGACCCGCTTTCTCCCAAAGCTTAAGCATCAGCTCAGCCACTTTTGGCGTCAGCTCCGATGGCTTAAATACCACTGTGTTACCGGCAAGCAATGCAGGAACGATGTGACCATTCGGCAAGTGACCCGGGAAGTTGTAAGGTCCAAATACTGCAACCACGCCGTGTGGCTTATGGCGCAGTACTGCTCGGCCTGCCGGAGTGTCATTCTCTGAGGTTCCAGTACGCTTGTGGTAAGCGGCAACAGAAAGACCTATCTTACCTATCATGGCGCCCGCTTCTGTCGCAGTTTCCCATTGCGGTTTACCGGTTTCTTGAGCAATCACTTCCGCCATCTCGGCCTTGTTGGCTTCTAGCTGATCGCGATACGCTTCAACGATGGCGAGACGCGCATCAAAGCCAAGCATAAACCAATCAAATTGTGCATTACGTGCCGCATCGACGGCGACACCGACTTGCTCTGGTGTCGCTGTTTTACTGTTCCAGATCACTTTTTGGTTGGCTGGGTTAATTGATGTCACTTCGTGACCTAGGCCTTCAACCCACTTACCTTCAATAAATTGTGTCATTTTCTATTCCTACATTGGCAAGACGCGGATCTGATCACCCTCTGCGACCATTAGGCCCTCTGCAGTTTGGGGATCTAAGATCACGTCGTCACTGTCGTCGACTACAGCTAAGTTGACAGCTGTAGCACGGTAATTAGCTAATTGGGTATTTGAAACTATGTAGCTTGTAGCATCGCTTGGCGTCTCACCGATAGTGACTGTGAGCAAACGACTCTCACGCACGGAACGAATATCATGAAGCTGACACTCGACCGTTGGGCCTGCATCGAAAATATCGACATAACCACGACACCTAAAGCCTTCAGCTTGCAGCAGGTTAAGTGCTGGGCGAGTATTAGCGTGCACTTCACCAATCACTTTCTGCGCTTCTTTAGGCAATAGACATACATAGACTGCATTTTTGGGCATCATCTCTGCCATAAATGCTTTTTGACTCAGTCCTGATAGGTAATCAGCCTGAACAAAATCGATACCTAAGAAGTGCTCCTGTAACCAACCATAGAATGGCGAATTGCCCTCTGCATCGCTTTCACCACGCATCTCGGCAATGACTGTGTCACCGAATCGCTCAGCGTGTTGCGCCAGAAACAGGAATCGGCTTCTTGAGAGCATGCGACCATTATTATTCTTACGATAACTACTGCGTAAAAACAGGGTGCAAAGCTCAGCGGCTCCGGTGTAATCGTGGCAAAGGGTTAAGGTTTCAACCTCATTACGGACACCAATCTGCTCAGAGTGGTAAACTTCTGTACCGAGTCGATAATGGTAAAAAGCATCTTCCATACCTACTGCGGCCTCAAGACCGCACGTACCGACAACTTCACCAGTTTCAGTATCTTCAAGCACCATCAAATAGCCTTCATCGAAAGGCTTATCGATCTGCTTGGTAAATGAAGCTTCGACTCGAGCAATTTTGCTTCTGAGTAGATCGGCATTCACTGGCAGGGATGTGAACCCATGTCCCGACTCTTCTGCAATTTGATATAGGGCATCGAAGTCAGTCGATCGGATTGGACGTATAACTAGCATCTAGGAGTCTCCTCGCTATCACTTGCCGTTAGCTGTCAGTCTTATCAATATATGACAAGCACTGGTCAATAAACGTTCAAGTTATCCTAAAGACAAAAAAAGGAGCGCTATCATTGATAACACTCCGTTTGGCCTTTAGGCTTCGACAACTTTAGCGACTGCACGCTCAAAACGCGCTAGACCTTCGGCAATATCCGCTTCTGGGATCACTAGAGATGGCGTGAAGCGAACTACGTTTGCACCCGCAACTAGGCTCATTACGCCTTCGTTAATAGCGGCTACTAAGAACTCTTTAGCACGACCCTGGAATCTTTCATTCATGACCGCACCTAACAACAGACCTTGGCCACGGATTTCAGAGAACACATCATACTTTGCGTTGATCGCAATTAAACCATCACGCAATAACTGCTCGCGCAGCTTAACACCGTTCAATACTTCTGGCGTGTTAACCACATCCAGTACCGCATTACCTACGGCACAAGCTAGAGGGTTGCCGCCGTAGGTAGAACCGTGAGTACCTATCTTTAGATGATCGGCAATCTCTTTTGTTGTTAGCATAGCTGCTATCGGGAAGCCGCCACCTAACGCTTTTGCCGTTGTTAATACATCAGGCACTACATCACCACGCATGTAAGCGTAAAGCTCGCCTAGACGACCCACACCGGTTTGTACTTCATCGAATACCAATAATGCATTGTGCTTATCACAAAGGGCACGAACCGCCTTTAAAAACTCTGGATCAGCATCGATAATACCGCCTTCGCCTTGAAGCGGCTCCATCATGACTGCACAAGTCTTATCAGAGAAGACGGCTTCTAGGGCTGCGATATCATTGAACGGAACATGAGTAATGCTCTGTGGCTTAGGACCGAAACCGTCAGAATAAGCGGCTTGGCCACCCACACTCACAGTAAAGAAAGTACGACCATGGAAGGCTTTATCAAATGCGATGATTTGATCTTTTTCAACGCCAAATTTATCCATTGCATAACGGCGTACTAGTTTAAGTGCCGCTTCGTTTGCTTCTGCACCTGAGTTAGCAAAATAGACGCGGTCGGCAAATGTGGCATCGACAAGCTTAGTCGCTAGCTCAAGCGCTGGCTCGTTGGTCATTACGTTAGCAAGATGCCAAAGCTTTTCGCCTTGGGTCTTTAGCGCGCCAACTAAGGCTGGATGACAATGACCTAAACAGTTAACCGCGATACCACCAGCAAAGTCGATATACTCTTTACCTTCTTGATCCCAAACTCGGCTACCTTCGCCACGAACAGGAATTACTGCAGAAGGCGCATAGTTAGGCACCATAACTTCGTCAAATTGGGCACGTGTAAGATTCATTTTTGAGCTCATTGCTTCTCATCCTTCATAATTATCGACCTTTTAGCTGGTCGTTTTCCGCCCGGTGTCTTTATCTTGTGTAGGTGACACGGCGATTGCTTGTGTAACATGGAGGACATTATTAGCTAAAATGTGATCAAAATACCAGTTTTTAACAACATTCAGGTGAGCTAGGTCTGTAAATACTGCATAAAGATTTGAGTTTTGGAATTAACAAAGCGGATATAGCGGGGCTTTAAGCATAAATAGTCACAAAAAAGTTGCCTTGCACCATGAATTACTAGTTATTCACGCAAAATGAATAACTAACTACGCAATTATATCGATTTTAGTTAAACTTTTTATAAATTTGCCGAGTTCTTAACCATACCAACATAGGGGAGTGACAGGCAGTTCAAGGGCGGCGGAATTGTATACTATTTATCGAATCGATTAGCTGGGCTTTTTTTGTTTAATAAATACTGCATAAATCACAAAAAAGTTGCATCATCAGCCGGATGACAAGTATTAAAAGTTAGGTTAAAACCTTAGCAAAAACCAGTAAAGATACTAAGAATTTAAACAAGTTTCTTACACAAATACTGGTGAACGAACACTCAACACGACTAAACCATAGTTTAATCGCTCAATATCAAGTCGTGTTGGTTAACAAAATGAGTAAACTTAAAAGACTAAACTTAAAAGAGTACAAGCTTACTATAATTTTGCCCGCTCAAACGGATCTGTTCCTGCTCTGATATTTGATAATAATCAAACATTAAACGGCACTCTGCAGCAGTAATATTTTTAGCCTCTTTTAACAAATAGACTTTTGCATAACAGTTAGCCCGCTCGATTAAAGCAGAATCCTCATCCAGCTCAGCATATTTAATCTTAGTATCGATGGCCTTGTAGGTTTGGGTTAGACGGCTATTGTCAAACTTAAGCAGGCTGAGTAACTGCCAGTTAAGCGAGCGACTATGGCTCAACACTAGCTGATAGACATCATTGGCGGGGAACTCTGTTGCCATTACGGCATCATAAAGCTCTTTATCACGGCTAGCACTCGCCTCCCTCAACCAAGCTCCCCACATATCATCAAAAGTTTTTGCACATTGATTAATGACGCAAGTGACGCCCAGTTGGCTCATCAGGCTGCAGCTGTAAATAAAAGCTCTGTCTTTTTCATGTAGCTCGGCTAGCGCTTGAGCCGCAATCGAAGAGACCATGCTGTACCGCCATATTTTTCGCGTTAACCACAACATTTGTGGCTGGCCAGCAGGCATTAAATGCCTTAGGCAATAATAGGGAACTAAGGATTGTAAGTTTTCGATACCAATATAATTGAGCACCAACTTGATATCAGTAACCTGTACCTCTGATGATTTGGGCCGGCGATGCCTAAATGTTGGGCTATTGACCATATTGACCAAGTCCCGCTCTAACCATGGCAGTGCCGTTACTAATGGCCTTATACGGACTAAGTCAACCTGAGGTGAATACAATAGTTCCAATAATAAAATCTGTTTTTCATCGAGCTTTGACAGTTGCAGTACTTGCTCTGGAGAAGATAGCTGATGCTCGATATTAGCATTAACACTCGTGAGTAATTGGTTAGAGACAGCGTCATAAATGGCCTTAGCCTGATTCTGCTTCGCTAATCTTGCTTGAATTGCCTCACGTTCAATCTCGAGCTTATTGGCATCATCTTCTAGCTCAGGGCTAATATCATCAGCCATCACAACCGCTTTGCCCTTTCCAACAATTAATTGCTTTTGCAGTCGTTGCTCTACCTCTATGATTTGTGCAGGTTTAACCCCGCCTGCTACCGAAATTGCCACTGATTAACACGCTCCCTTTAACGATTATTACCAGTCTACCGATTAATCATAAGTTTGGCTAAAACTGACGGGGATAAAATACAGAATCCACCTTCTGAACGAATTAACTCGATATAGGAAAAGTAAAAGATCCACCTTCTGAAGAAGGTGGCTTTGCCCATCTGTTATAAAGCAGACTCCCTAAAAGGGAGCTTTCCTACCGTGCGTTAACAAGACGCCGTAAATATATCCCTATAGGCTCTACTAAATCACTGACTGCCATGGATTGGCGGAAATGCCAACAAATGTAGGGAACATTTGTGGCCCTGATTTAGAAGCTTGTACCGCACTATTAGCAAAGCTCACGTATCACTTGAGTTAATAAGCTATGTTTAAATGAACTTATAAGCCGTGTATCGCATGGATGCGATAAGCGAGCCTCCATGGACACTTTCTTTTCAAACAAAAGTCGGCGTGCTTATAAGTCATTAAACATTGCCTTACTCCGCAATGCCATTGAACGTACTTCAGGCAGAGCCTAATTGATGATAACCATCTACTGAAGTAGGTGGTTTAGGGCTGAAAACAAAAAGGCTCCCGTGGGAGCCTATAAATTAACAGCTAAATGCAGAACTATTTTTTTAGTTCCTGCTCAAATAGCTCATGAATGCGGCGGTATTCATCCAACCAGCTTGATGGCTGACGGAAACCGTGTGGCTCAACTGGATAAATTGCAGTTTCAAACATCGGCTTTTCAAGTTCAATCAAGCGCTGTACTAGACGCACACTATCTTGGAAGAACACGTTGTCATCAAGCACACCACTCATAATAAGCAGTGGCTTTTGTAAGCCTTCGGCATGCTCAATCGGTGAACTACGCTCATAGGCAATAGGATCGACATCAGGTGTGTTGAGAATATTAGACGTATAAGGTGCGTTGTAATGTGCCCAATCCGTTACCGGACGTAACGCAGCGCCAGCTTGAAACAGTTCAGGTTCATTAAACAGCGCCATAAAGGTTAAGAAGCCACCGTAAGAGCCGCCATAGGTACCTACTTTACCTGCATCAACATTAACGTTGGCCGCCATCCAGTTTACGCCATCTTTAAGATCTTCAACTTCTGGCGTGCCCATTTGACGATACACTGCAGTACGCCAATCGCGGCCGTAGCCTTTAGAGCCTCGATAATCCATGTCCATTACCACATAGCCTTGCTGCGCTAATAAGTTATGGAACATGAACTCTCTGAAGTAACCCGAAAAACCGTAGTGTGCATTTTGCAGATAGCCCGCACCGTGATTAAAGATCACCGCAGGGTACTTATCTGCGTTGTTTTTATCATAGCCTTGAGGCAAATAAACCCGCGCGTAAACCTCGCCCGCACCGTGAGTCGATGGCACAGCAACAACTTCAGGCGCCTGCCATGCATAATTGTTAAAGGCATCGCTGGTGTAGTTCGTTAACTGCTTAAGCTCACCACCTATCGCCTGCACAAACAGTTCAGCAGGCTGAATGCGAGTCGATGCGTTTAATAAAAGGGCCGTGCCATCAGGGCTTAAGGTGTAATCAAGCTGACCTTGCCACTGTGTTAGCTGCTCATCTTTACCTGTTGCAATTTCAACGCGGTAAACGTTATCCATACCAGGGTGAGTCTTATTAGCCTTGTAATAGATAAACTGAGCTTTAGGGCCTAAGGTGATATCACTCACCACAAATTTACCTTGAGTTAATGCCTTGGCTTTCTCGCCTTGCTCTTTTAGGTAAAGATGAGAAAAGCCAGTTTCTTCAGATAGGTAATATAGGCTGTCGCTATTTGGTAACCAACCATACTGATTAAAGTTGTAGTTAACCCAGGCATCATCGTGCAGACGATGTTGAGTCGTTAAGCTAGCTTTCTCGAAGTTAACCGTAGCTATCCAGCGATCTTTATTGTCTACGGCTTCAAGCATTACTGCTACGTTATCGCCTGATTCCGACCATTGAATAGCACTTTGCGACCAGCCCCAATCTTGCATCAACTGTAGCTTGCGTGGCGCTTTCTCACTATCGTAGCTCTCACCTTTGGCTTTAGCGTTCTCAGTTTTTACCGCCGCTAATACATCCTCATCAAAACCAGTTAAGCCTTCGATGGTAATATCTTTTTTTGCATGGGTATCAAGATCTAACAGCACTAGACGCTCACCCGGATTTTTATCTTCTGCAACACGAGCGCGGGCAGGAACAGCATCGACATAACCGTCTTTACCAAGATAGTTTGGCATGATGTCGTGCTCGCCACGCCAGCTATAACTCTTATCTTTTAATGCCAGAATCACGTAGCGACCATCAGGTGACAGGCTTAAGTTAGTAACCACTTCTTTATCACCTAGATACCAAGTCTTAGCCGACATGGTTGGATCGGCTTTAGTTAGCTCAGCTTTATAGTCTTGTTTCGCTTTGGCATTATCTTGCTGCATCGCCACATATTGGATTAGTCTGTGTTGCTGCTTAGCAATATAAGTCGATGGAGCTTGCACGCCTTTAGGCTCAGCGGCCATCTTGATGCTAGCAATCTCCTCTACCAATCCAGAACCTTGATGGATTTTAAAAATATTATCGCCTTGCCAATAAGAGATATCGCCATTATTTAAAAAGCGCACGCCATCTACAGCTGTATTTTGGCGGGTTAGCTGACTCACCTTGCCACTGTTTAGATCTTTAACAAACAAATTACCTTGATAGATATAAGCTTTACGCGTCTTGTCATTATTGAGCACACCGCGGCGTTGATCTGCACTATGCAATTGATTCAGTGCTAACTCACTTGCAGCTGTACCATCAATACTTTGCTGATAGTAAGTTTTGGTCGGTGCGCCGTGGGCCTGTCTAGCGAAATAAATAGACTGACCGTCATCGCTCCAGTAAGCACCTTGGGCAAATAGTCCCATCCAATCAGGATTAGCCATGATTTGATTTAACGTTAACGCTTGGTCGACCTGTGGAGGTGCCGATAAGGCAACTTGAGTAGTTTGGTTAGTACTTTGATTAGTCGTTTGAGCTTGCTCAGAAGAAACTGTGGTTGCACCGCAACCCGCTAATACTGCCAATGAAAGTGCACTTAAGCCGACATGACGAATGACGCTTTTCATATCCATCCCTATTATTATTGGTATTTTTGCGGACTTTTATACCACATTTCGGCAACGGGTTTATCTGAAAAAGCGGTAAAATTTGTAACAGATGGTAGCGATTTAGGTGTTCTTGAGCATGTTGGCTAACAGCTCGTGGCATTGTTCGGTCAATATCGATACTTAGACTGAGAATGAAACTGCACACCATCTATTTTGAGCAGGCTCGCTTACTTGATGCTTATACTTATAACAGAGGGCAAAAATTTAAGTAAGCTTGATAAAGTTTGCTAACAACTCATGGCCTTCTTCGGTCAATATCGATACTGAGACTGAGATTGAAACTGCACATCATAGACACCCTTAACAAGCGTGCTCTATGATTGCTATTTGAAGTTTGTGAAGGAAGGCAAAGAGGTTAGGTGATTTTAATAAAGTTGGCTAATAGCTCGTGGCCTTATTCGGTCAATATCGATACTGAGACTGAGACTGAGAATGAAACTGCACACCATCTATTTTGAGCAGGCTCGCTTACTTGATGCTTATACTTATAACAGAGGGCAAAAATTTAAGTAAGCTTGATAAAGTTTGCTAACAACTCATGGCCTTGTTCGGTCAATATCGATACTGAGGCTGAGAATGAAACTGCACACCATCTATTTTGAGCAGGCTCGCTTACTTGATGCTTATACTTATAACAGAGGGCAAAAATTTAAGTAAGCTTGATAAAGTTTGCTAACAACTCGTGGCCTTGTTCGGTCAATATAGACTCAGGATGAAACTGCACACCATAGATCTTCTTGGCAGGCATACTCATGGCCATAATTTCACGCCCATGCACAGGATCGTCGAACCAGGCATCCATGATAAAACCATCAGGAATAGCATCCACCAGCAGGGAGTGGTATCGAGTGACGGTAAGTGGATTATTCAATCCACCAAATAAACCGCCACCAGTATGGATGATTTGACTCGTCTTACCATGCATGACTCGCTTGGCTCTAACCACATTAGCACCAAATACCTGCGCTATCGCCTGATGCCCTAGACAAACTCCTAGAATAGGCAGCTTGCCTGCAAAATGCTCAATGAACGACAGCGACATTCCAGCCTCGTTAGGCGTGCAAGGGCCGGGTGAGATCACTAAGTGACTCGGTGCTAGAGACTCAATATCTTCAAGACTGATTTCATCGTTACGCTTGACTATAATCTCTTGCCCAAGCTGCTGGAAATACTGCACCAAATTGAAAGTAAATGAGTCGTAGTTGTCGATCATTAAGATCATAAAAGATCCAAAAACCTATATCGCTGTGTTTTATTGCCTCAAGCTTAGCCAGTGGGCCTGCTAAGTATGCTCAATAAAACTAAATGTGGATGAATTGGGCGCAGATGCTACCACAGCCATCATATTGGATCACCTGAGTTTATCTTCTCGCAGCGTGAATGACTCTAAACGCTGCCCAAAAGCGGCGGCGAGTGTTTCAAACCCAGGGGTTTGCGCCAACTTTCGGTAACTAGCCTGAGCCTCTGGCCATTGCTGCTCTAGCCAGTAACTCTGGCCAATTAACAACTGTGCTTGCCCCTGCAGCTCATTACGCCGCTGACGTGCGTGTTTGATCTCAGCTGCAGTGCCCAAAGGCAGAATTTGTTGACCAACTTTACTCCAGGCCTTGCGCGCATTATCGCCCTGTTTTAGCGCCGCATATAGCTGCCCTTGGAGCAGGTAAAAATCGTCTATTAACCTAAGTGAGCTTTTCATACTGTCATTATCGTCATTGAGATTCGTGTCTTTGAAACTAACGTGACCGAGGTTGCCTTGATTTAAGCGACCTCTGTCAACTGCAGTGCCATGTAAGTTATCACTATTAAAGGCTTGTAAAAAAGCTAGCCCTTGATCATATCGTCCCGATAGCCATGCATATTGTGCGCAAGCTAAATCTTGTGTATCAAACGCTTCGAAAGACAAGCTATTCGCAGTCAGAGTTAATGACGTACAAGACGCCGCAAGATTATAGGCTTTAATCTGCCCAAATAGCCCAAACCTATTTTGCAGGCTACGGCTCGCACTACTCAGCCCTTGCAACTGAGCAGAAACATCACTTGCAACAGCAGCCTCAAGCTTATTATCTAACCCTAGCTCAGCCCGAGTTAATACTTGCCAAGCAGTAAGGTTAGCGGGCTCAAAAGTAAGCCACTGCTGCGCACTTACTTTGCTCTGCTGCCATTGCTCAAGCGCAAGCTGACTGTAACTAATAATAGGCCACCAATGTAGTTTCACATCTGCAGAGTACAACAGATCAATTGCCGCTTGATATTGGCCTAACTGATAATGAGCATAACCTCGCATATAGCGTATTTGCGCTGCAATAGGCTCATCTAGCATCGATAATTTCAGCCGGGTTAATGTCGCGATAGCCGCCTTATATTGCTCAAGCTGTAATTGACTATGGCCTAAATTAATCGCGATTTGGCTTTGCTGCGGATAAAGTTGATAGCCTCTCAGCCAGCAGCTTAGCGCCTTAGTATCAGCACCTGTATCACCTAGAGTCTTACATACATATTGAAATACGACTTGGTGAGGCTTTGATTGCTCAAGTAGCGGTATCATGAGTTTAAGCGCGACATCCAATTCATTACGTTCTAATAATGCAGTCGCTTTACTTAATACACCTGACTCATATCGATTTAAATCCCGACCAACGCTAGTATTCACATCTTGCCCATGGCTGAGACTTGAGACCAGCAATAACATTAGTGCCGATAATTTGAGGTAATTCATTGTTAACCAACCTTAAAGTTAATCGGTACATCAACAAAGACTTTCACCGCTTCACCAGATAAAACGGCTGGTTTAAATCGCCACTTTCGTGCAGCCTCAATTGCTGACTGGTCAAACACTTGCTTAGGTTTAGCTTCTAACACTTCTGCTTGGCTAACGACACCATCAGCCTCCACTATGAGCCGTAACAGCACTCTGCCACCTTGCTTAAACTTGCGCCCAGCCAACGGCATTTTAGGTTGAATAAAACGTAATAACTCTGGCGCTTTGTCGACATCTTTAATTCCTGCTATAACAGGTGTAATGCTTGGCAGACTTAAACTATTAACTGTCGGAACCGCCATAATAGGCACCTGCAACGGCATATCTGCAACCGTTGGCATAATCGGTATGCTAGTGGACACTGGTGTTGCGGCGTTTGCAGTTACTGGTTTGCTTTGCACCTCTTTTGCCGTTGGTATTTTAGGTTTTTCAGGTGGCAACAGCGGCAGAGGTAGCTCCTTAGTTTGCTTGGCAAGGAACTGCCTTGGTTGATTATCATTGAGGCTGTTAGGCAAGTAATAACAGAGCAGTATCGTTACGACTATAGACAGCAAAAACCGTGCACTAATAACCAAGGCTCTATGGACGACTATGCTCATCAGTGGATCTCTGATGCTACGGAGCTAAAGCTTATTCCGGCCTGCTTGGCAATATCCAGCACTTTTATCGTTACCCCTGTTGGGCAGTTGGTATCAGCTACGACTAACAACTTAGCTTTAGGTGTTTGACTGGCAATCTGCTGCAACTTGCCTGGCAGATAATAGATATCAATCTCTTTGGATTCAAAATAGACCCGCCCAGTGGTATCAAGTGTCACTACAATTGGGCTGCCATCGACACTGGTGGCCGTGCTGGCTTGAGGGCGCTTGATCTCGACAGATGATTGCTGCACAAAGTTGGTCGACACAATAAAGAAGATCAGCAAGATAAACACCACATCAAGCATAGGCGTCATGTTGATTTCAGGATCTTTATCTTGTCTAAATCGATCGCTAAGCATTAGCGCCTCCAGCTAATAAATTAGTATCGACACGGTTTAATTTTCGCTGCCAAAAAAAAGCTAATATGGCGCCAGTTAAACCGACAAACAAACCGGTTTGTGTGGTCACCATCGCCATAGAGATCCCGGCAGAGATCACCGCAGGATCGTGAAACCCATAATTGCCCCCCGCATCAAACATGGCGATCATACCGCTCACAGTGCCAAGTAATCCTAATAACGGTGCCACCATAGCAAGTAACTTAACCCCTTGAAGATCGCCATACTGCTGAGCCTGTGCCTGTCTTAGTGCTAACGAGCGCAAACGTTGATTAAGCCAGTCACGCTCTGTTGTTAGCCCACTTTGCTTGGCTTCTAAGCTAGTCTCTTTAAATAAGGCACGACTGACTAACCATAACATCCATAAACAGCAGATAAATAGCGGCCACATCACTATGCCACCTAGCTCAATAAAGCCTAAAACGGCATGAAAAAATTGCTCTAATGACCCTATCAAACTACTTTGAGCCATGGCATTCCCCTTGCTCAAGGTTGAGCGCTAGTAACAAGGCTGATTGCTGCTCCATATTCAAACTTAAAGCTTGAGCGCGGCGCTTTAACGGGTAATGCAGCAATAACAGAGGCAGTGCCACCAGCAAGCCAGCCTGAGTGGTGATTAGCGCCTTACTGATCCCTTGAGATAGCAATTTAGGGTCGCTATTGCCGAACTCGGTTAAAGACTGAAATGTTTCAATCATCCCCGACACAGTTCCTAGTAAACCTAGCATTGGAGCCATGGCAGCAAGCAGCGCAATAAAGCCAAGACCTCGCTCAAATTGCGCCATCTGTTTCAGCATCAACTGCTTGAGCCGCTGATCCATTGCGTCAACACAGCTACCTTCAACAATGGCATTAGCTAACACTTTCGCTGCTGGCACTCGAGACACACTCTGTAGTTGCTGCTTAATCTTTAGCAGATCCGCTTTAGCGCTATCATCTTTTTGAAGCTGGGCTAATGGACGCCAATACAGCAAGATCACCGCGCGCCAAAGGGCGATCAGTAAGCCAAGCGCTGCTAAAATAAGAATTGGCCACAACACTTCGCCACCATCTTTTACCCATTGGCCAACGCTTTGCTTTTGCGCCAAGCTTGGCAACATGCGGCCTTGACTTAAATCCATTGCCAATAGTTGAGTTTCCCCATCTATCCACGCTTTTAGCTGCAGACTAACACCGGTATCAACAGGCGTAATTGCGGTTGGCAGTTTGTCAGTAAAGGCAATGAAACTCGGTAAATCCGTATCGGTTACGGCCATTAAACCACCAAATACGAGTAGCTCTTTTGTGCTAACACTGCCATCGGCTTGGCTTATTGGTGCAGAAGTACGGGCAACTTGTGCTGTCATCTGCATATCGTCAACGGCGTAACCGATAAGCTCATTAAGTTGCGACAGGCTTGGAAAGCTTGAGCTCGCCTTAGCGACAGCTAAACTTTGCTCTCGCTGCACTTCAATTAAGCTTGTAGAACTTTGCTGCCATTGCTGCGTTAAACTACTCAGCGCTTTTTGATAAGCCCCTTGAACCAGCTGCATATCATCAACAGCTAGTTGATAACTGCCAGTTAACTGCTGCTTTTGCTGATTAAGCGCGACTAGTTGCTCATTTAATGCTGCGAGCTGTGCGCGTTTACTGGCTAATCTTGCGCTTAACTCTTGTTGGTTAGATTTAACCTCATCGATCTCTTGTTTTAATTGATGCTCCCAAGCGCTATTTTGCTGACGGATATCAGCCACTCGGTTATCGATTTGTGCCTTTTGCTGCAGATAATTACCAGCAGCTTTGCTCACTTGAGTGTCTGCAACAGCTTGGCCTTGGGCAAAGACTTGAATAGAAGCACTAAAGAATAAAATAGCAATCACAGCCCTCATTATTTAGAACCTCCTAATGGAAGCTTCACAATCTTCGCTACCTGTTTATTGGCGGTGATAGCCATGGCTAATTTAATGTCACCTTGTTGATCGACAGGTAATGGCCGCCACTGGCGAGACTGCCCATCAAACCAACCTAAATGTTGCTCATCAGGCGTAATATAAAACCAAGATAAACGTCCAAGTCGCAATAAATTAACCTGCACTGGCTGCTCATCGACTGCGATAACCTCTTGAGTTAACTGCAGTCCATAACCATAAGCAACCTCTATGGTCATCACATCGAGTAAGCGCCTGAAACGCTCGGCTAATGGCAGAGCATTACTATCCATTGCGGTACGTAAAAATGCTAAGCGACGTTTACGCTCATCAAAGTCAAACGGAAGATCGCTGCTCACTTGACGCTCTAACATGGCATACCAGATCTCAAGCTGTGGCTCGAGCTCCTGCTTTAATGCAGTTATCGTGGCAATGTCTTGCTGCAACTGCGCAACCTCAGCTTGCAAGGACGCTAAATACCTTTGCTGTTTTTGCAGCTGATACTCAGTCCAGTAAAGCTCACCTAAGTCTTGTTGTTGCTGCGATAAAGACTGTGCTTTTTGCTGTTGCCATGCAGCCGCCTCTTCGCCAAGCTGCACTGCTTGTATTACAGGTTGTTGTATTTGTTCTAGCCAGCGCTCTGCTAACTGGCGATTAGAGTCACTTGCAACCGAAGTCGCACTGGCCGTTAGTGGCAACACACTAAAAGCTGCTAATAAACTGATATAAACTCGAGCTAGCATTTGCGGCCCCCTTTTTTGATTGAGCGACGCCAAAACACCAGCCCTTGTAACAGTAAACTCACCAGCAATAAGCAATAACAGATAAAGAAATAGTTAATCAGTGGGTTATGTACCGCTAACATCTTAACTTGCACGCCTTTTGCCTCTTGTTGATAAGGCACACGAAAGTCCGTCACAGTGATATACAGATCGCCCCAGTTAAATGGACGCAGGAAACCTGCATGACCACTGACTGTCTGCTCGCCGTTGCTTATCTCAAAATAAGCATTATTAATGCGCGGATCGAATACCTCTACGCTACGACGAGTGATACGGCCTGCCGGGCTAAAACCTTCTTCATCTTCGATAATTTGGCTGACATCATTGCGGTAATCCACTTTGACTAACTCGATTTGGTAACGACCACTGTTAATACGCTCACCTTGATGCAGCACTACGCTGTCGTGGCCATGAATAAACACTAAATCGACACCGTGGAAAATAAACACCAATAAGGTCAGAATATGGATCGGTAGCATCATGATCCGTGGGCTACGCCAGCGCTTATGGCGCCAAGTCGGCAGCAGATCGCGCCAAGAACACAGTGCGGTGTTTAGCCCAAGTAAAAACATCAAACCAAATAGGCCAACAAGCCAACTTGCCACAATAGGCGCATTAGCTAAACTCTGCATCCACTGCGACATTGGCAGATCGTTCAGTGAGCGCAGTACTTGCCGATAAGCATCTTGTTCACTCATGGCTACGCCAAGTGCAAACCACACAGACAACAGCAGTAGCAGCACAAAGGCTAACCGCATCGAAAATAACCAGTTCATTTTCATGACAGGCGATACCCCAACATCAATACGCAAATAAAGCCAAGCACTGCAGCCTTGCCTAAAGCCAACGCTTTGCCATTAGCAAACCAAGCTTTTGGTAAGTGAAACACTAAGATAAATAGCAGGTAAGTGAGGGCCGAGAAAAAGAAATGCCCACTCCAACTCCAGCTGCGTCCCCAGCCAATAAAAGCCCAATAGCTACCAGAGATTTCCCCACCAAGAAACGCGGTACCCGCTAATAAACTTAATAAATGGCTATGGTTCTCTAAACGAGGAT
Source organism: Shewanella pealeana ATCC 700345 (assembly GCF_000018285.1). Lineage (NCBI taxonomy): Bacteria > Pseudomonadati > Pseudomonadota > Gammaproteobacteria > Alteromonadales > Shewanellaceae > Shewanella > Shewanella pealeana. Next base: position 4,309,901 of record NC_009901.1, read on the forward strand.
CACGAGCAAACGCGTGCAATAAGTAACCCACACAGCCTGCAATGGCTAAGCCCAATGCAATGGGGCGAGAAAGAAAGAACAGCTGCGCCCACAGTGAAGTAAGCATGGCGCTGTCACCTATTGGTGGCTCAAGTGTTTTGCTGTAGATAAGCAGTAATAACGCTAAGACACACACAGACCAGACATAGTTAGCTTGTAAACTGCTACGGATAGGTAAAATGCAAACAGCTAGCAAGCTCACAATAGCAGTCACAACAAGGTAAGTTGCCACACTGCTACCCGGAAACAGTAGGCTATTAGCATTGATTAAGATAAGTGTCATAATTGATAATGCTAACAACACCATGCTTACTAAACGCGCTGCAATAAAGCCTTGTTCAAATGACTTAGCTTGCTTCAAACTGACATCATTCATTTGTTGGGTTCACCTGTTAATGCCGCATTGCCTACGCTAACAAACTGCATTAGTTTTTGCGGCAAATTAGCATCTTCAACATCAATAATTTCAGGATTATTAAGCGACCAGTGGCGGCAAACCTGCTCGATTAAACTTGGTCGCACCACCCAGATATGTCGGCTATTCGTCACAGAAAGCAGAGGCGCTATCTGCTTGCCAAAGCCTTGTCCACCAAGCTCCATCGGCCCTATTTCATCTACAATACAGATATCGCCTTGCATAAAGTGGATGTGGTCAAGCGCCCGTTTGCCTAATGCGATCCCCTCTTCGGTAAAGGTGAATCGAGTGCCGGTTTTCTTATCGAGTACTCCTGTGCGATGACCAAACAAGCACTTCTCACCTGTGGCGATATCGACAATATCGCTACTAAAACGTCGACCATCCTGCATCACTCCTGGACATAGCATTCCTTTAAGCGCTATCTGGTGTTGCTTACACCGCGCGATAAATGCCCCTAAGGCAGTGGTTTTGCCACTACCACTTTCGCCAGTAATAATGAGCACTTTACTCATACTGAGCCCCAATATATTTTGCGGCATAAAAAACTCCTGCTCGGCGACTTGATAGCTGGCCGTTGCCAAACCATACAATCGACTAATATTTTTGCTGGTCATCACGGCGTTACGCTCGCCATAATCCAACACTTTACCGTGCTCCAATAGCAGCACTTTATCAGCGTATAGCTGGGCTAAGTTTGGATCGTGCAATATGGCAATCACGGCGGTTTTAGATTCAACGCAGCTACGTTTAACCTGCGAAAGGATTTGATATTTATTACGGTAATCAAGATGGTTCGTTGGCTCATCGAGCAGTAATAATTGCTCACTCTGAAATAGCGCTCTAGCCAGTAACACCAACTGACGTTCGCCACCCGACAGACGGTTATAATCTGCTTTGGCCAAGGCTCCAACATCAAGCAGTTGCATCACTCGTTTAGCGTCATTAATATCTTGCTCAGAAGGAGACTCGAAGGTTGATAGAAAAGGGGTACGCCCCATTACCACCATTTCAAGCGCAGTAAAAGCAAAGGCAGTTTCTTGCTGCTGTGGCACCAAAGCCATCTGCTGGGCAATTTCGGCTCGGCTCATTTTCTCCAGCGGACGAGAATTAAGATGAACAGCACCTTTGCTAGGTTGATTGAGACCACATAGACAGTTCATCAATGTGGTTTTACCTGCACCATTAGCCCCTAAAACCGCTAAAAACTCGCCTGCTGCTAACTCGAAACTAATATCTTCTAATAAGCACTTGTCACCGACAGCGTAACTAATATGGTTAACCGATAGCATTAGTAGGCCCCTCCCTGACGGAAACGAAACAGCAAAAAGGCAAACAGTGGTGCACCAACCAATGAGGTCACGATACCGATTGGGATCTCCATGCTAAAGCTCGCCCGTGCCACACTGTCTGCGAACAGCAAAAATATCGCACCTACCGCAGTTGATAAGGGAATAAGCCGCATATTGTTAGCACCAGTAAAAGTGCGCACCATGTGCGGTACAACGAGACCAATCCAAGCAACTGAGCCAACGGTTGCGACACAAGAAGCGACGATAAACGAGCTAGTCACAATTAACACCATACGCAGTCTTGCAGGTTCCACCCCAAGGCTGCGGCATTGGTGATCGCCCAAGCAAAGTACATTGAGGCGATAACGCAGCGTATGGATAAGACCATAACCTAGAGCTACAGGCACAATCAGCTGCGCCACAGTACTCCAGCTGCTCACCGACAAAGATCCCATCAACCAAAAAACAATAGCTGGTAGCTCACCATAAGGATCAGCTAGCGCTTTTAACATGGTAAGGCCTGCGCCAAATATCGAGCCGACAATAATGCCGGTCATAATCATCAGCAGTAAGCTGTTACTACCAAAGCGCTTAGCCATAAACATGGCAGCACATGCTGCAGTTAAACCACAAATAAATGCCAGCAATTGCACCATAAGCCAACTGCTACCCGGTAAAATCAGCCCCATAGCCGCGCCAAACATACAGCCAGATGCCACACCTAAAATGTCGGGAGAAACCAGCGGATTACGAAAGACTCCCTGATAAACCGCGCCAGATACGGCCAGCCCGGCGCCAACAATCAGTGCTGTCAGTAAGCGAGGAAAACGGATCAACAGAATGACCCGCTCTTCCTGAGTCAAGTTATCAGGTACTTGGCCTGTAAGTATTAAACTACTCAGCACCGATGGCAGTTTTTGAATAGCGCTGAATAAATCGCTTGGGTTAATCGAGAAGCGCCCAGCACAAATACCAACTAAGCCAACCACAATGGCAATCCCGAGCCATTGCACAGGTTGTATCGCGCGTGTTTTTGCTACAAACATTGGCTCATCTCTTGTAGCGGTGAAAGGCAAGCGTCACCAAAGGCCACTTGATAGTAATGGGCAATTTCGGCATTTAGATCGATGTTTATAAATCTTTCAGGGTAAGCATGCGCGGCAATATATAAAGCACCCGCCATCGCCATCGGTGACGGCATATCCCAAAAGCTACCTTTAGGTATTTTGATGTGCGGCAACTGAGCGAGTTGGGTCATCAGTGACTTGTTCAGTTGCTCATCCACTTTAGTTGAATCATTAGACTCACGTACCAGCACCTGTGGCTGCCATAACAGGAGTTGCTCAGCATTCACTTTTGGATAGAAACCCGGTACGCCAGTGGCAACGTTTTCTACTCCAGCAACTGCCATCAGCTGATGCTGAAACATCTGTTCACTCGCTGTGCGGTATAGATCTGAGCTATTAGCATAATATGCACGTAGGCGTTGATCGTCACTAAGCCCTTTCAATCCTGTTTGAATAATTTCGGCTAAACGTTGGTTTTCAGCTGCTATCTTAGCCGCCTTGTCTTCCGTACCCGTGGCTTTCGCTAATAGCGACAGCACAACTTCACTATCTTTAAAACTTTCAGGTTGGATAACCAAGCTAGCAATGCCTAAAGAAGTCAGGCGATCCGCCAATCTATAACCGTCTTTCTTACCAAAGACTAAAACCAGATCCGGCTTCAATGCGACGATGGTTTCTAAACTCGTTCCAGCCGAACGACTGCCGATCACCACTGGATCGCGCTCAGCTAAAATACGGTTTATAAATGGAGAGTGCTTGGTGCTACCACCGATACCAACAAGTTGATCTGCAAGCCCAAGGCTTAAAGAAAATAGGTTAGCAGGTGTAAACGTCGTCACAATACGTGAGGCAGGCTTTTGCAGAACCACCTCACGGCCTTGTTGATCGACCAAGTGTATCGGCGCTGCCGATACACTTGAAAGACCACAAAGGAGAATGACAACAGCACTAAATAGTCTGTTTAGCATTCTGACTCCTTAGAAGCGGTACTTTACGCCCACTTCATAAGAGCGGCCTTCGTTTGGCTGACCGTATCCTTCGTAGTGCGACTCATCGAGTAGGTTGTTTAGATTAACGTAAGCAGAAAGCTGCGGTGTAATCGATTTCTTAATACCCATATCAATAGTTAACGTATCTGACTCCCACTCATCTGAACGCTCATCAATCATGATGTCAGTGCGGTAGCGAACGCGTAAGTTACTATCAATATCTAACCAAGGCTGATACCAGTTAACGATCGCAGTAACAGAGTCTTTTGGAATGTCACGGAAGTAATCCGAATCACGGTCAACACTCTTGTTACGTGCATGGGTATAAGTGTAATCCAGAGATAAGCTGATATTTTCTGTTAGCTGACTTAAGGTAGTGATCTCGATACCGTAAAACTCTGACTTACCAATGTTTTGGTAGATTTCAAGGTCCCAACCTGGATCCGTTGGATCAGGCATATAAGTAGAGACAATCTTATCGCTCACATCATGGTAGAACAGGCCGATATCGATACTGTTTAATAATTTATGGCTAAAATCATTCTTCCAGCCTAAGGTATAGCTAGTATTACGCTCAGGTTTAATATCGTGGCGCGCACCAGTGTCGTCATACATCTCAGTAAAAGTCGCAAAGCGAGTCTTTTGAGCAATAGAGCCATAAACTAAACCTGCGTTATCGAAGGTGTAGCTCATACCTAACATTGGATCGAGTGTATCCGAGCCATCTTCACCCGGTGCCGCATCGTTGCCACGGTCTTCAACCACCGTTTGTTTATGCCATGCAACACCTGCAACCACATTTAAAGCACCAAATGTCATGGTATCTTCAGCGGCCAAGCTAATGGTATCAAGCTGAGAACGCTCATAAGCGTGAGAGCGGTCAGGATCCACATAGGCAACATTCTTCTTCTTATGAACGTCATTCTTAAAGTTCACAGAAAGACTTAAACTGTTCCAATCGGCTAGCGCCATATCGGTAAACAGAGCGCCACCAGCGGTATAATCGCTAAAGCTACTGGTCGCAAGTTTTACCTCTTTCTCAGGATTGCTATAGGAGTCATAGCTATCGTTATGCATGTGGTAGTAACCTAAAGCACGCACTGTTAGCCAATCATTAACGCGGTGTAAACCGCTTAAATCCATACCGGTATCTTTGTATTCAGAGATATCAGCAAAACTACTAAAGTCACTAAACACCTTGTTATTACGGGTGTTGTATGGCAATTCGCGATCTGAATCTAAACTAAAAACACTAGCAAATAGTTCGGTACTTTCGTTGGCGTAACCACCACGGACCCAGATGTTAGTCGACTCGTAGGCTGAGTTTTCGCGCTTACCGCCATCTTCAACAACCATCTGCTTTGGCAAGTCGCCATATTTATCTCTAATGTCAGATAAAACAGGCTCGAAATCATTAGACATGCGCATCGCATCACGACCACGATGATCAACAGTTGCGAATAAGCTAAAGCCATTTTTGCCTAGGCTAAGTGAAGCTGACTCATGATTCTGGCCCATCTGCCCGAATGAAGCCTGAACATCACCACTAACACCATCTTGACCTTTCTTGGTGATAATATTGACGACGCCACCCATGCCATTAGGTCCATAAAGTACAGATGAAGCACCTTTAACAACCTCGATCTTGGCAATAATGCTCGCTGGAATTTGATTAAGATCTAGCTGACCGTAGTTGGTTTCATAGTAAGGCACACCATCAAGTAAAATAAGCACTTTATCTTGCTCAAACCCTTGAATGGTCAGAAATTTCTCACCTTTACTCGATTGAGCAACATGTACTCCAGGGACATAGTCGAGTGCATCAGCCGCAGTCTTTGCACCAATTAACTCAATTTGCTCTGCGGTCATAGTGTTGTTGATAGCAATATCTTTAACACCTGTTTGGTCTGACACGACGATTTCACCAAGTGAAAAAACATCGTTTGCTTCATTAGCCATTGCAGCAGGGCACGACAATAAACTGCTGATGATAACTGCTATTTTTGTATTTCTTGTTCTGATCACCTAAGACTCCGATCTGCTCGTTATAGTGACTAAGCAAACTTCCATACGAAAGTGTTAGCTAGTCATAAATTCGCGCGTATCTTAGTCTTAATCTGCTGTTACGAGTTTTTACAACACTAAACTCTAGACAGGTGTCACCCAATAAAAAACCAATTACGACGTAACAACCTATTGTTACAGCAACAAAAGGACAAATAGTCACAACCAGACAAGTTGACCAACCTAATATGTCTACAGTTAAACCTGTAACTCCTTAATAAATATAACCTAAATTAAGGAGGGCTAAGTTATCTCCATATTTAACGAACCATGCATTTATTTAAGGTTAGACCTAATAATTTTCCATAAAAAAAGCCAGTCCTAAGACTGGCTTTTTATTCGCTTGAAACTGACTTATCAGCTTATTTAACTAAGGTTAAATGACCGCGTCGTTTTGGCTCTTTAGCCTCCACTTTCTCGGCTTCTGGTTCGCTAGTTTCAACCACTGGCTCTTTCACAACTGAAAGTCCTGCTTCCTCTTCGAAGTCATCATCTAATTGATACGCTTCTTCGAGTTCGAAGACGGTACCAGCACCGTTCTCACGGGCGTAGATAGCAACAATAGAGGCCATAGGCAATAGTACCTGCTGAGGAACACCGCCAAAACGCGCACTGAACTCAATAAACTCGTTAGTGATCTGTAGTCCAGCTACAGCACTCTCGGTAATATTAAGTACAATTTGACCATCTTTAACATATTGCTGCGGAACTTGAGTGCCGGGCACATAAGCATCAACAACAACATGGGGCGTTAACTGGTTATCCATCAACCAGTCGTAATAGGCCCGCAGCAAATATGGACGGTTCGGGGTTAGCTCTTTCATTAGATACCCATGCGCATTTCGCGCTCAGTCTCAGTTAGAGAAGCTTTAAATGATTCACGATCGAATAAACGTGTCATGTAAGCTTTGATATCTTTAGCAGTACGGCTATCAAGTTCGATGCCTAATACTGGTAGGCGCCACAATAATGGACCAAGATAGCAATCTGCTAGGCCAAATTCTTCGCTCATGAAGTAAGGCACTTCACCGAAGATTGGCGCGATAGCAGTAAGACCTTCTTGAAGCTCTTTACGAGCCGCATCAGCACGATCGCCTTTGCGAATACGCTCAACAAGGGCATACCAGTCTTCTTCGATGCGGTGCATCCAAAGACGTGTTTGGCCACGTGAAACCGGATAAACAGGCATTAGTGGAGGATGAGGGAAACGCTCATCTAGATACTCCATAATGATACGAGAGTTATAAAGAACTAGCTCTCTGTCTACCAAAGTTGGCACTGTGTTGTATGGGTTTAGCTCGATCAAGTCTTCAGGGATCTCATTAGGATCAACCTGTAGTACATCAACCGTAACACCTTTTTCAGCAAGAACGATACGAACTTGATGGCTATAAAGGTCGTCTGCACCTGAATACAGGGTCATGATTGAGCGTTTATTGGCAGCAACAGCCATTGATACCCTCCGGGATTCACAAATAAAAAGCACAAAATGCAAACGTAAACGAGGAGCAAGGCTCCCCGTTTACAATTTGCGGATAATACATTCTAACCTTTATTTGAGGTTAGTGTACATCTTTCCAGTACTCTTTCTTTAAGAGGTAGGCCACAATAAAGAAAATGAACAAGAAGCCCATCACCCACCAACCTAGAGTTTCACGCTCAAGTTTGACCGGGTCGCCAGAGTAAACCAAGAATCCTGTGATATCACGAACCACTTGATCATACTCTTCAGCAGACAAGGCACCACCGGTCGCAACCAATGTTCCATCTTCCTGTTTAATCGGAAGACCTTGAAGGCCTTCAAGCACATGCGGCATACCTACCAATGGGAAGATTGTGTTGTTCACACCAAATGGACGGCTTTCATCTTTATAAAAACCGTGGAGGTATGAGTAGATCCAATCTTCACCACGTACTCGAGCAACCAAAGTTAAGTCAGGAGGTGAGGCACCGAACCATTTAGCCGCATCGGCATCAGGGATAGCATTCTCCATCAACTCACCAATTTTGGCACCTTCAGGTAAGTACTTAATACGCATCTCATCTAATGGAATGCCTAAGTCAGTCGCTACACGTTCATAGCGCTGATACTGAGTACTATGACAACCTGCACAGTTATTTTGGAATAAATCCAATCCACGCTGCAGAGACTCTTTGTCGTTTAGATCAATATTGGCCTTCTCTAGAGGTGCTCCACCTCCGGCTGCAATAGCCAGAGTTGGCACCAATGCAACTAATGCAATCAGTAATTTTTTCATTAGTGTGTCAACCTCTCTGGTACTGGCTTAGTCTTTTCATTCTTACTGTAAATCCATAGGAATAAGAAGAAACCAAAGTAAGTTAGAGTGAAGATACGTGCTGCTATTGTTAGCGCCGGAGTAGCAGGCACCGCACCTAAGTAACCCAGTACCAAGAACGAAACTGCAAACTGAGAAATGTTCAGCTTGTGAGTCATGCTACGGTAGCGAATTGACTTAACCTTACAACGATCTAACCATGGCAATACAAACAGCACTGCAATAGCTAAGCCCATGCCGATAACACCCATTAATTTGTCTGGGATAGCACGTAAAATTGCATAGAAAGGTGTGAAATACCAAACAGGTGCAATATGCTCAGGTGTCTTCATTGGGTTAGCCGCTTCAAAATTCGGCTTCTCGAGGAAGTAACCGCCACCTTCAGGCATAAAGAACAATACATAACAGAAGACAATTAGGAAGCCTGCGACGCCCATGATGTCTTTAACTGTGTAGTATGGGTGGAATGGAATACCATCTTTTGGCCAGCCATTCTCATCTTTGTTCTGCTTAATCTCGATACCGTCAGGGTTGTTAGAGCCCACTTCATGCAGTGCGATTAAGTGTAAGAACACTAAAACAACAAGCACAAGCGGCAGAGCAATAACATGCAATGCGAAGAAGCGGTTTAGAGTCGCCCCCGAAACAACGAAGTCACCTCGGATCCACAGCGTTAGGTCATCACCGATAACAGGAATTGCACCAAACAAGGAGATAATTACCTGTGCGCCCCAGTAAGACATCTGTCCCCAAGGTAGTAGGTAACCCATAAAGGCTTCTGCCATCAACACAAGGAAGATGAGCATACCAAATAACCACAACAACTCTCTAGGCTTCTGGTATGAACCGTAGATTAGACCACGGAACATATGAAGATAGATCACCACAAAGAAGGCTGAGGCTCCGGTGGAGTGCATATACCGCAGCAACCAACCGTACTCAACATCACGCATAATATATTCAATAGAAGCAAACGCACCTTCTGCTGTAGGTACGTAGTTCATTGTTAACCAGATACCTGTCAGCAACTGGTTTACCAGTACTAACATGGCTAGTGAGCCAAAGAAGTACCAGAAGTTGAAGTTGGTTGGTGTCGCATACTGACCTACATGACGATTATACGTAGCGGTCATTGGAATGCGCTCATCAATCCAGCTGATAATATTCTTAACCATTACGCAGCTCCTTTATCAACACCGATAAGCACGGTGCTATCATCAAGATATTGATGTGGAGGGATGACTAGGTTTAACGGCGCAGGTACACCTTGGAATACGCGACCAGCCATATCAAACTTTGAGCCGTGACATGGGCAGAAGAATCCTGACGCAACACCTTCAACTTGTTCACCAAATGTGTCTGGTAAGTAAGTTGGAGAACAACCCAAGTGAGTACATAAGCCAACGGCAATGAAGTACTCAGCTTTAATTGAACGCCCAGGGTTCTGCGCATATGCAGGTTGCTGCGGCTCAACTGAATCAGGATCGCGAAGCTGTGCATCAATTGCTGGTAGACCATCCAAGATCTCCTGCGTGCGACGAACAACCCATACAGGTTTACCACGCCATTCAACTCGAATAAGTTGACCTGGCTCTACTTTACTTATGTTTACTTCAACCGGCGCACCTGCAGCTTTCGCTTTGGCACTCGGATTCCATGACTTTATAAACGGAACCGCTACAGCAGCGGCACCAGCACCACCAACTACGGCGGTGGCTGCGGTCAGAAATCTGCGACGTCCGGTATCGACTGGCGCATTGCTCATCCACTTGTCTCCAGAGAGTGTTGGAATTTTTGTTTTATCTATCTTCTTCATAACTGATTCAAACCGGAATTTGAATCCAAGTTTGAGACGGAGCCCATTATAGCCAAAAATTAGAACCAGATCATAGTTAAAACACTCAACTTAGTTAACTATGTTGCCATTATTGCTACTTCTGCATAAAAAGCATGCATCAGAACTCACAAAAATGGTCATTTCCTGTAGCAGAACATTTAAATACTTTCATTCATATTCTTCTAAATTAGTGACTTAGGTGGTGTAAATTGATTTTTATTGGCTACAACTTGATAGTTGACTGAATAGGTAGGAATTAACGACCGGTCATAAATTGCGTATATCAGGCATAAAAAAAGGCCTAACTTATCGTTAGACCTTTTTATTAATCAAAAAGATTATTTTCCAGTAGAACTCTTCATATATCTAAAGAACTCACTGTCTGGTTCAAGCACCATTACATCTTTATCACCAGAGAAGCTTGCCTTATATGCGTCTAAACTACGCGTAAAGCTGAAGAACTCTTCATCTTTGGTGTAAGCGTCGGCATAGATCTTAGCCGCCTCTGCATCACCTTCACCACGAATAGTCAGAGCTTTACGCTCAGCTTCCGCAGTTTGAATGGTTACACTAGCATCAGTCTTAGCACGGATAATTTCCGCTTGCTCCTGACCCTGTGCACGATGTTCTTTAGCAACGGCTTGACGCTCTGCGCGCATACGCTGATAAATACTGGTACTGACGTTTGCAGGTAAGTTAATTTGCTTAACTCGAACATCGACAACTTCAACACCTAAGTCTTTCGCACTCTCGGCTGCATTTTTCAATGCATCCGATTGCAACTCATCGCGGCTACCAGAAACAATCTCTTTAATCGTTCTGCGACCAAACTCGGTACGAAGATCGTTGTTAATCTTACGCTGTAGCAAAGTTTCGGCATTAGCCTTAATACCACCATTGGTAGAAAGGTAATAACGTTCGAAATCTTTAATGCGCCACTTCACGTATGAGTCGACCATTAAGTCTTTCTTCTCAGAAGTTACGAAGCGGTCCGCTGCGCCATCTAGAGTTTGTACTCGCGAATCCATATACTTGATTTTATCAAGCATAGGTATTTTCAAGTGAAGACCTGGAGCATAAACACGCGTCACACCGTCGTCTTTAAGAACTTTACCGAAGCGTGAAACAATGGCACGTTCGCCTTCGTTCACAACCAAAAGTGAAGACAATGAAATCGCAATAAGCACCGCTACGATTATCGCTGTAAATCTACCCATCACTTAGTTCCTCCCCAACGAACGTTCACCTCTAGATGGGCGACCATCGAGAGGAATGCTGCTGTTAGTGTGAGTTGTACTATTAACTGACATCGCAGGCTTTGCCGGTTTAGTATTAGTGCTGGCAGACTTATGCGACTGGCTATTCTGCATCAACTTGTCTAATGGTAAATACATCAAGTTACCACTATTCTTGGCATCGATAAGAACTTTATTGGTGCCACTCATAACTTCCTGCATCGTATCAAAGTACATACGTTCGCGAGTCACTTCTGGCGCCGCTTGATACTCAGGCAGTAACTGTTCGAAACGAGCTACTTTACCTTTCGCTTCTAAAATCACTCGCTGCTTATAAGCAATCGCTTGTTGATCCATGCGCTGTACAGTACCACGAACCTTTGGCTCTAACTGACGTGAGTAAGCTTCAGCTTCACGAATGAAACGTTGCTCATCCTCTTGTGCTGCAATCGCATCATCGAAGGCATCTTTCACCTCTTCTGGTGGACGAGCTGGCAAGAAGTTCACATCAACAACTGAAATACCGAGTTTATACGGTTTGATAATTCGCTCGATTTCGTCCCATGTGTCACGACGAATTTTATCACGACCAGTAGTCAAGATATCATCCATAGTGTTATGGCCGATAACGTAACGTAGCGCGCTATCTGTCGCCTCACGCAAACTCGCATCTGCATCGACTACGCTATAGAGGTAATCTTTCGCGTTACTCACTCGATACTGCACATCTAGTTGAACAAGGACAACGTTTTCGTCGGCTGTTAGCATACTTCCAGAAGCTGGAATAGAACGAACCGTTTGTACGTTTACAGGCGTCACTTCATCAATAAAAGTGGCTTTCCATTGAAGGCCTGGATCGACTTCCCCGATATATTCGCCAAAACGAAGAGCAACACCTTTCTCAGCTTCTTTAACCGTATAGAAACCTGAAAGTCCCCATACAACTATTGCGATAACTAGAACAATGATTAAGCTGGCCGCACTAATGCTGCCTCCAGAACCATTACCCTTGCCACCGAAGCGCTTAGAAAGGTTACGAAAAACTTCATCTAAATCTGGTGGTCCTTTATCATTACCACCTTTATTGCCATTTCCCCAAGGGTCTTGACCCTTGTTACCGGGCTCGTTCCAAGCCATTTAGTACTCCATAAGTGTATGAAATAAACGAGATTACTAAAATACTTAATTATGCGACGACTGGGTCGACCACAAAAGTCTCTAATTCACCTTGGCTCTGTTTTACTAATCGGCGCCAATCGGCATCCAATAAGCGAACAGAGATCATACAGTTCCCCAGATCGTCATACTCTTTCTGCTGTATTACATCCAGTTTATAAAACTGGCCGAGATAATGCCCCGCCGAAGCTGGGATTTGCAAGGTTAGCTCTTGGATTGCTTTACCAACAAGTTGGTTAATGGCGTCCTCAACTAATTCCAAGCCTTTTTGCTGCTGAGCAGAAACCCAGACTCTAATCGGTGTCCCCTCGTCATCGTAGTCGATGCGTGGTTTCACCTCATCCAATAGATCGATTTTATTGCAAACGATCAACTGTGGAATATCTATGGCATCGATCTCTTTGAGCACTTTTTGAACTTGCTCAAAGTTATCGGCCATCTTTTCATCTGCACTATCGACAACATGCAGCAGTAGATCTGCCTGTCGTGTTTCTTGCAGCGTTGCTTTAAATGCAGCGACTAAATCATGAGGCAGATGCCTAATAAATCCAACAGTATCAGCAAGGATAACATCACCATCAGGCAATTCTAACTTACGTAACGTTGGATCTAATGTCGCAAAAAGCTGATCCGCAGCATAAACATCAGATGTTGTTAAGCCGTTAAACAGTGTCGATTTACCCGCGTTGGTATAACCTACCAAAGACACGGTTGACATATCACTGCGTTGACGTGCTCTACGGCTCTGATCACGCTGCTTATCAACTTTCTCTAAGCGACGATTAATTGTGCGGATCCTTCCTCTCAATAGACGCCTATCGGTTTCTAATTGAGTTTCACCAGGGCCACGAAGACCAATACCGCCTTTTTGACGCTCTAAATGCGTCCAACCTCTGATCAGGCGAGTAGACATGTGGCGCAATTGCGCTAGCTCCACCTGTAGCTTACCTTCGAATGTTCTTGCTCTTTGAGCAAAAATATCCAAGATCAAAGTTGTTCTGTCTAGTACACGGCACTCGCAAATTTTCTCAAGATTACGCTCTTGAGCCGGACTTAATTTGTGATTAAATATAACCACATTGGCATCCGTTGCCGCAACCATCGCAGCTAATTCTTCAGCCTTGCCCGAGCCAACAAAATATTTACGGTCCGGTGAACGACGACTTCCTGAGATCACACCAATTGACTGAGCACCAGCCGAGTCAACTAAAAGCTTTAGCTCATCTAAGTCTTCTCGGTTGTTTTCATCAGTAAAGTCGATATGGACAAGTACCGCTTTCTCTCCCGCCTCATAACGATCAAACAAAAAGCAATCTCCTTAACAAGTTACTTCTCGTCGCCATCGTCATGCTGAGCGTTATAGCCAGCTTGAGCATTTGTCGCTTGGTGGTTGCTCACGTTGAATGGACGTGAAGGCACCACAGTAGAAATGGCATGCTTGTAAACCATTTGGCTTACTGTATTTTTAAGCAAAATAACAAACTGGTCGAAAGACTCAACTTGTCCTTGAAGCTTAATGCCGTTAACAAGATAAATAGATACTGGAACGCGTTCACGACGCAATGCGTTCAAAAACGGGTCTTGTAAAGATTGCCCCTTTGCCATTTTCTAATTTCCTTTTTAATTAAAATTAATAGTTATTTTAATACAATAAAACTTTATCTTTGGTTTTAGTATTATACAGCAGCAGCTATTAAGCTAGCGACTATGTCGCATTACTGTTGCTAGATTATTTTCAGCCCCGCTTTCTAGCCAGATTAAATCGGGCCAACCGCGTAACCATGTTAATTGACGTTTAGCTAATTGCCTAGTAGCAACAATAGCTTTTTCAACCATAGTATCATAGTCAATTTCACCATCTAAATACTGCCAGCACTGCCTATATCCTACACAACGCATAGATGGCAGGTCTAAATTCAAGTCCGTTCGAGCCTTTAAACGCTCAACTTCGCTAGTAAACCCTTGTGCTAGCATGGCTTTAAATCGAGTCTCTATAGCCCTATGTAACACCTTTCTGTCACTTGGTGCAATCGCAAATTGCACCACATCGTAAGGGAATACGTCAGATTTGGTCTTAGTCAGCTCAGTGAGAGTTTGACCACTAACTCGATATACCTCCAAAGCTCTCGCTAGTCGCTGCGGATCATTCGGGTGAATTCGCTCAGCAGAAACGGGATCAATTTCGCGCAACTGATCATGCAGAGCTTGCCAACCTTGCGCTTCGGCTTCAGCTGCAATCTGCTCCCTTATCGCTTCATCTGCACCAGGTAGCGGCGATAAGCCTTCTAACAATGCCTTGAAATACATCATGGTGCCACCGACGAGTAACGGCGTCTTACCACGACTCAAAATATCTTCAATCTGAGCCAAGGCGTCACGTCTAAAGTCCGCCGCAGAGTAGCTCTGCGCGGGATCAATAATATCAATCAGTCGGTGAGGCGCTGCCGCTTGCTCAGCTGCATCTGGCTTAGCGGTACCGATATCCATATCTTTGTAGATCAATGCTGAGTCCACAGAGATGATCTCACAGTCATACTGCTTAACAAGCTCAATCGCTAATGCGGTTTTACCTGAGGCTGTAGGCCCCATCAAGGTAATAACTTTCTGTGATTTTTTATCGGTCACTCTGATTTTCTTTCATCCATTGCTCCCAAGGTAACTCTTGGGAGTGATTATAAAGCTCACACTGCACATCATCCGGCAATGCACTGAAGGCAAACCATGCCTCACTGGCCGAAGTAAATCGGTTTGCTGCTTGCTCTGCAAGCCACTTTATAACAGCGGCATCGCTTGGTAATTCTAATCTAATCCACTCTAGTAATTCAGGGATTAAGGCTGCCAGTTGACTATCTCTTAGATATGGGGGCACTTTCTTAATAATCAACTGCCCGAGACGAATAGAGAGCTCTATTCCCAACTTTCGTAATAACTGCTCACGATTATCGATAATCTCAGGCCAATCATCATCAACACTAATCGCTACAGGCATCAATAAAGGTTGGCCAATTATACCTTGTGCAAGCTTGGCTGCTATTTCTGCTTTCAATGCCGCCTTTGCTACCATGGCAATATCCAGCAGAGATATTTTATCCTCTTTAACTAGCACCCAGTATTGGCCCGCTATGACTGGCGGCATACTCGCCGCCCCATGAGAGGTAGACATCATGCCGGCTTGATGAGCTGCTGGACGTAGAGGCACATTCGTGCTTTGAGTCTGAACAGAGTCAGTACTCAAGAGCTCACCATATGCACGAATACTCGTCTGAGAGGGTAAACTTACCTCGGAGTTTCTAGAAGCTGGTTTAAGTTGACTCCTATAACTCCCCCCGCCCCCTGAGTAACCCGCTTGACTGGCGCTTGAGTGTCTTTCACGTACATCGAACACTGCCGATGGCTTACTCTTCGATTCGTCAACGTAGTGAGACGGTGCTACAGCTCCTCGCGTCGGGCTTGTTTGCCATGCAGTAGTCTGTTCGGACTCTGGTTCTATATCAACACTAAGTTGAGTCGATTGCGCCATCGCCGACTGCAGGGCTTGTAAAATATAGTCGTGTACGTAACGACTCTGATGAAAACGTACCTCATGTTTTGCCGGATGTACGTTCACATCCACTTGATGCGGGTCAAGCTCTAGCATCAGCACGTAACCAGGAGAAATACCCTCGGCATATTGCGAAAACGCCTGACGAACGGCGTGATTAACCAGTCTGTCTTTTACTAGGCGACCATTCACATAGAAATACTGGGTCTCACTGTAGCCGCTAGCAGCACTAGGTGATTGTAAGTAACCACTTAGTTTTAAGTCATTATGCTCACACTCTATACGCAGGCAGGTTTCTGCGAATGCTTTACCGCAGATTTGCCCCAAGCGCTGAATATACTGAATCTCGGTATTCGCAGGACGGTAATTGCGTACCGTCTTACCGTTGTGTTTTAAGGTGAAATGGATATCACGCCTAGCCAAAGCTATACGCTTGAGCCACTCATCAATATGGGTGAACTCTGTCTTATCACTCTTTAAGAAACGACGCCTTGCTGGGGTATTAAAAAACAAATCCACAGCTTCGACAGTTGAACCGACAGGATGAGCCGCTGGTAATACCTTAACGGCCATCTCGGTACCCTCGGCGTGCGCTTGCCAGGCCTCTGTTTGCTCGGCTGTTCGTGAGGTTAAGATAAGCCGCGAAACAGAGCTAATACTCGCTAACGCTTCGCCGCGAAAACCAAAGCTCAAAATAGCCTCTAAATCATCCAGCGATTTAAGCTTGGACGTGGCATGTCGAGACAAAGCTAGACTCAGATCTTCTTTTGGGATCCCTGAGCCATTATCGCGGATCCGAATAAGTTTAGCGCCGCCTTTTTCAATCTCGATATCGACGCGTGTAGCCCCTGCATCGAGACTGTTTTCAACCAGCTCTTTAATCACAGATGCAGGACGTTCGACCACCTCACCTGCGGCGATCTGATTAGCTAATTGTGGCGGTAATTTTTCTATTGCCATTGTGTACTCTCAAAAGCCCTTACGCACTCGGAATCTTTAATTTCTGACCAATTCGTAGGTTATTTGATTTAAGGTTGTTTGCCTTCTTCAAACGGCTTATCGAGATCTGGTAACGATGCGCAATAACCGATAACGACTCTCCACTTCGAACCTTATGCTCAACACTGCTCTTACTCGCTAGTAATGAGTTGACTGGAGGGTTAGCCTCAAAATACTTAACCACACCTTTGTGGATCGCCTTAGCGACATTATTCTGATGATCACGCTGTGATAATAGTCGCTCTTCTTTTGGGTTTGAGATAAAGCCAGTTTCTACCAAAATAGATGGAATATCTGGGGACTTGAGTACGGCAAAACTGGCTGATTCAGGTTTATGCTTATGCAGTTTAGTCACGCGTCCAAGGTTGGAGAGCACATCACCAGCAATATTATGGCTAATCGCCATAGAGCGATCCATAGACATATCTAACAATGTCATCGCAAGATACTGTTCATTATCGGTATTTTGAATTATCTCTCCCGCACCACCAAGTAGTTCGGAATGTTTTTCTTTTTGCTCTAACCAGCGACCAATTTCACTGTTTGCACGGCGCATGGATAATACCCATACCGATGCCCCCCTAGGCTGGGGTGAAGTAAAGGCATCCGCATGGATAGAAATGAGAAGATCAGCCTTACTATTGCGGGCGATGTCAGAGCGTTTATTCAAATTAACAAAATAATCGCCTGTTCGCGTCATTACAGCCCTCATACCCGGTGTGGCATTAATTTTTTGAGCGACTTTTTTAGATATCTCTAATACTAGTTTTTTCTCATAGATACCAGTCGGTCCGATAGAACCGGGATCTTCTCCACCATGACCCGCATCAATGGCAATCACCACATCTCTTAATTGAGTTTTTGGTTTAGTGACAGTAGGCTTTTTCGCTGTCGATCCTGCACCATCTAAATCAACCACCAAACGATTCCCGTATGGTGCGGTTGGAGGCAATGCAAACAAACTCGCCTTGACTGGCTTAACTAGATCGATAACCAACCGCAACGTGCCCTTCTCTGGAGGGGTACTCTTACGTACCTTCTTAACCAGCTTACTGTTATTTTTTATCTTATTGAGATCGACTCTATTGGAGGAGGTCTTCAAATCCACCACTAATCGATAAGGATTAGTAAGAGTGAAATAGCTATAGTCTGGAGACTGACTCAAATCGAAAACAAGACGAGTCGAGTCTGGCGCAGCCCAAATCCTTACGCTTTCGAGTTTATTCGCACTCTGCGCAAAGAATGAAGCACCAAACGTAACAAGAAGTAGAAATAATCTAAATATATTACTGTTTATTATCATTATTATTTAGGGCCGCTAGGATTTGTTCCCCTTTTGGAGAAAGTGCCTGTAACTCAACTTGCC
Organism: Shewanella pealeana ATCC 700345; assembly: GCF_000018285.1. NCBI lineage: Bacteria > Pseudomonadati > Pseudomonadota > Gammaproteobacteria > Alteromonadales > Shewanellaceae > Shewanella > Shewanella pealeana. The sequence goes on from NC_009901.1 coordinate 4,328,218, forward strand.
TTCCAGTATTAACATATTCAATGTGGATATGTACATCAGCACAAGGTAATAAACCATGACCACGATCTGGCCACTCTACGATACAAAGGCTACGATCTGTAAAATAATCGCGTATACCCATAAACTCTAATTCTTCTGGATCGTATAAACGGTACAGGTCGAAATGATACACGTCTAACCCATCAAGCTCGTAAGGCTCAACTAAGGTATAAGTAGGACTTTTTACCGCCCCTTGGTGGCCAAGACTTTGAATAAGTCCACGACTAAAAGTCGTCTTGCCAGCACCTAAATCACCGCTTAAATAAACAGTTAATGGAGGCGTGATCAGCCCTGCTAACTCAGTACCTAGGTTAACCGTTTCTTGTTCGTCACTTAAATTTAATCTAATTGCTTGCATACTCATTTCGAATCGAAAAGCGTCCTAATAAAACCCTGCGTAGAATGCATTACTTTAACCTAATCACCTAACTTTCTAAACTAGATTTCATTAACTAACTGGCGAATATAGGGCATTAAGTCACTCGCTAGCATTCCACGCTCGCCCATTCTAGCCGCCAAATCTGCCGCACCACCATGGATCACCACAGCTAAACAGGCAGCCTCCATACTCGAGTAGCCTTGTGCCACTAGGCCACCAATCACGCCAGCAAGCACATCACCACAGCCTCCACTTGCAAGCCCTGGGTTACCAACTGGTGCTACCACACACTTATTACCATCATAAATTAGTGTGCCAGCTCCCTTAAGCACAATCACCCCGCCGTACTCCTGATGCAGCAGACTTACGGCCTTGAATCTGTCTTGCTCAATCTCTTCGATGCTTATGTCGAGTAGCCTAGCGGCTTCACCAGGATGAGGCGTTAATATCCAATCTTTTTGCCTCATAGGCATATCTTTCAGCAAGTTAAGGCCGTCAGCATCGATCACGCAGGGCTTATCGCTTAGATCCACCGCCTTGAGTAAATTATACCCCCAGTCATCAGTCCCTAGACCGGGGCCGATCACTAAGGCCGAAGCCCACCCTAGCCTTAAATACACTTCCATATCAACCAGCTCGCAACCCCAAAACATCAGTTCGGGACGAGTCGCGCTGACAATAAGCTGGTGTTCAGGTCTTGATATAACAGTAACTAAACCCGCTCCACTCCGCAGGCAACCCTCTGCAGCTAGCCTCACAGCTCCTGCCATACCGTAATCGCCACCAATGACAGAAACCTTGCCACAGTCTCCTTTGTGAGCATCTCTTTTACGGGGAACAAGCGCCTTAATACACTGATTACAGACAATCTGCGTAGCACTTGGTTCAGGTAAATAGCCCGTTAGTCCCAACTCAGCAATCAACAGCTCCCCACAATTGTGACGCGCCTTTCCCGTTAGCAAGCCTTGCTTTAAAGCGCCAAAGGTCAGAGTCACGTCAGCTTCAATCGCTGCGGTAGTGTAACTTCCCGTATCAGGATTCAGGCCCGATGGCACATCAAGACTTAGTACCCAGGCACTACTTTTGTTTACGGCGTCAATAACGATGGCCAGTTCAGCACTTAATTCACCAGTGATCCCTGTGCCTAACAACCCATCCACGATCACTTCAGCCTCTGCAATCTGAGAGCCACAAAACTTAACCGCCTCTCCTCCCGCTTCTAAAAATCGATGAATCGCACATGTAAGCTCGTCACTCGGATTGCTTGGTGTACTTGCTTGTAATTTAACGCAAAAGCCCGCTTCAAGTAACAAAGTAGCTGTAACATAAGCATCGGCACCATTGTTACCATGCCCCGCCAATATCACTATTCTGCTCGTATTTGCTTGCCTTTCACTTATAACTTGGAAGGCCGCAGCCCCGGCTCTTTCCACCAATTGATATAGGCTGACGCTACCACTATTTACGGCATTTAATTCAGCGGTTCTAACTTGCTCAGTTAGAAATAGGGATGTCGGTAATGAGTGTACTTGGCTCATATCACGGTTCCTAGAAGTTGGAGAGATATTAATCAATGTAATAGCTTAAGGGCTTAGGCTTAAGTGCAAATGAATCCTAGAAGCCAATAACTAGCCGAAGTTTGATCTTCAACAATTATAGCGGCTCAATCTGCTGCAATATTCAATCAAAAAAGGCACCTCACGGTGCCTTCGTTAACTAAGTCAAATTTAAGCTTAGATATCATCCATTCGAATGCTACTGTGAACAAGGCGTTGCTGTTGGATTTTTTCGACTCTCACGAGATCATCTAATGCGCCTTTTGTTTCAGCCGTAGCTGATGAGTTAGCAGTCTTCTCTAGCAGCCCGATTAAGCTGTTATCCAATTTTAAATGAAGTTCCAGCACATCATCTTCACTCATATTGGCTGGCAAAGTAAGCTTCTGGCAGTGTCCAATAAAATCTTCAAAAACAATATCTTTATACCAAGTGTCTAGAATTTTTCTCGGAGCTTCATCAATATAGTTTTCTAACTTTTCAGAGGTATTGCGTTCGTGTTGCTGAAAATACTCTAACATCAACTTTACCCTAGAAGAGTCAGCATTAGCATGCAAACGGCTATAGAGTTGCGCCATCTCTATGCGACATCTCGCCACATAATCTAGAAGTTCACTGAGTTGTTGAATACGCATTTTTCCTCTCCTTAGTCCGCCACATTAAGAGTGACACGGCCAAATATTAGTCATTTTTTATTATGGTATGAAAAAGCGACTTATTATTTGAACGCAGTCAAACTTTAGAAAAGCCAAAAGCACTTACTTTAGACATTATGAAAGAAACAAGCGCTCGATCACGTATTCCCCCTGTTAAGCCATGACGATAAATAACAACTGAGCTAATGCTGCATAAACATTTTGGTTTTTATTAAGGTTTGGATTTGAGATATTTCGGAATTTACAGGAGGAAGATTGGAGCGACTTTAGTTTTAACAAGAGTGATTTAAACAAGAGTGGGTTCGAACCAGCTGTTTACACAAGTTATGTCTATACCTTGGCAAAAAAAGAGGTATCAACATTTCTACGAGCGCAACTGAGCTAATGCTGCATAAACATTTTGGTTTTTATTAAGGTTTGGAGTTGAGATATTTGGGAGTTTACAGGAGGAAGATTGGAGCGAGCTTTTGATTTAATAGAGAGTGGGTTCGAACCGGCTGTTTACACAAGTTGTGTCTATACCTTGCCAAAAAAAGAGGTATCAACATTTTCTACGAGCACAACTGAGCTAATGTCGCATAAACATTTTGATTTTTATTAAGGTTTGGAGTTGAGATATTTGGGAATTTACAGGAGGAAGATTGGAGCGACATATCGGGTTCGAACCGATGACCTATACCTTGGCAAGGTATCGCTCTACCAACTGAGCTAATGTCGCGTAATCTTTACTTTGATTGAAACGACATATCGGCTTCGAAACAAACAACCGATGACTTATACCTTGGTAAGGTATCGCCCTTTTGCTCTCATAAAGAGTCAACTGAGCTAATGTCGCCTAATCTTTAAATTGGAGCGACATATCGGGTTCGAACCGATGACCTATACCTTGGCAAGGTATCGCTCTACCAACTGAGCTAATGTCGCGTAAATCTTTTTACTTACCGGACTTGGTGTTCCCATAAGCTTTAAATTGGAGCGACATATCGGGTTCGAACCGATGACCTATACCTTGGCAAGGTATCGCTCTACCAACTGAGCTAATGTCGCGTAAATCTTTTTACTTATCGGACTTGGTGTTCCCATAAGCTTTAAATTGGAGCGACATATCGGGTTCGAAACAAATAACCGATGACTGATACCTTGGTAAGGTATCGCCCCTTTGTTCTCATAAAGAGTCAACTGAGCTAATGTCGCACAATCTTTAAAATTTGGAGCGACATATCGGGTTCGAACCGATGACCTATACCTTGGCAAGGTATCGCTCTACCAACTGAGCTAATGTCGCATAAATCTTTTTAAATTGGAGCGACATATCGGGTTCGAACCGATGACCTATACCTTGGCAAGGTATCGCTCTACCAACTGAGCTAATGTCGCGTAAATCTTTTTAACTTACCGGAATTGGTGTTCCCATAAGTTTTAATTTGGAGCGACATATCGGGTTCGAACCGATGACCTATACCTTGGCAAGGTATCGCTCTACCAACTGAGCTAATGTCGCATTTCAACTTTTTCAATAATCACTAAGTTGGTGCTTAGCGAAAAGTTGAGGCCGCATTATATGAAAATTTCCCTACTCTGCAACCCTTTCTTTCAAATAATCTGTCTGATCGGTTAAATAGTAAATACTTTAGCTCGATAAAACTGCAATTCGGCGATAGATTCTTCAATATCTTGCAAAGCTTGGTGGGTGTTCTTCTTGCTAAAGCCCTCCATCGCAGATGGCTCCCAACGACGGACCAACTCTTTAATAGTGCTCACATCTATATTGCGGTAATGGAAATAACCCTCTAGCTCTGGCATATAACGGTTTAGAAAACGACGATCTTGGCCAATACTATTACCACACATAGGTGAAGCACCCGCTGGCACATATTGCGACAAGAACGCAATAGTCTCGGCAATTGCTTGTTCTTCATTTATCGTACTCGCTCTCACGCGATCAACTAGACCCGACTGACCGTGATGTTTCTGGTTCCAATCATCCATTAGAGCAAGCTGCTCATCGGATTGATGGATAGCAAAAACAGGCCCTTGCGCAATAATATTGAGCTCTTTATCTGTCACTATCGTGGCAATTTCAATAATTCTGTCAACGTCAGGCTCAAGCCCTGTCATTTCCAAATCGACCCAAATCAGATTGTTTTCATCTATAGCCATAACGCGACCTGTTTTCCTGTTAGCCTAAATTCAGGCTTTTTTATTCTAGACCGTGTATCATACTGCTTTTTTAAGCAACACAAAATCACCTTTATCATTGAAGACTAATACGTGAGTAAAAAGAAACCGCTAAGCCATGGTCAATTACGCAGAATGCGGACCAACCAAAAAAAGAAATTACAGAGCCACGATGCAGGTGAAACTACTGACTTACAAGACAGTATGTTAGGCCCTGAGCAACAAGGCACCATTATTTCACGCTTCGGCCAACACGCTGACGTCGAGACTGACTCTGGCCACCTTGCTCGCTGTAATATTCGCCGTAATATTAAGAGCCTAGTGACTGGTGATAACGTTATCGTTCGTTTAGCACTGACCAGTGAGTCAGGGGCTAGTCGTATCGAAGGTATTGTTGAAGCTGTGCATCCAAGGCACTCTCAGCTCTCACGCCCAGATCTTTACGATGGCGTGAAAATCATTGCTGCGAACATCGATCAGATTTTAATTGTCACTTCTGTAAAGCCAGCATTTACCACCCAGATTATTGATCGCTACCTAGTCGCGGCTGAAGATACTGGTATCGAACCTGTCATCATCTTAAATAAAGTTGACTTGATAACGCCAGAAGAAGCGCCTGAGATCGATGCAGCGCTTGAGAGATATAAGAGCATTGGCTATCGAGTCTATCGAGTGAGTAGCAAAACAGGTGAAGGTGTTGAACAGCTTCATGCCTTGATGAACGACAAAGTAAACGTGTTTGTTGGTCAATCGGGTGTAGGTAAATCTTCAATGATTAACGCCATGATGCCAGATGCAGAGCTTATTACTGGTGATATTTCTGAGAACTCAGGGCTAGGTCAGCACACGACCACCACGGCAAAACTTCTGCATATTTCAACTGGCGGAGATTTAATTGACTCTCCTGGTGTGCGAGAATTCGCGCTATGGCACCTGCCCGCTGACAGAGTCGGCTGGTGTTTCGTTGAATTTAGAGATTATTTAGGTACTTGTAAATTTAGAGACTGCAAACACTTAAACGATCCAGGATGCTCGATTACCGAAGCGTTCAATGCCGGTGAGATCACTGAAGACAGATACAATAATTACCATCGTATTATTGCCAGTCTGGATGAGCAAAGACACGCTCGTCACTTTAGAGCCGGTCCTGACGAGTAGTCAGTCGATACTAGTTAAGTAATTGAAGCAAAGATATTCAAACCAGCGATAAGCTTAAATATGAATTTTCCTGCGGCAATTTATGCCGTAACACAGTAAGCGGTTTGGTTTGATTGAAAATAGATAAGATTTCACCTCAGGTGAAAAGATTAAAGGATATTGAAATTGGATAAGATCAAAATTGCCCTGCAATACATCATGCCAAAGCACTTACTCTCTCGTCTTGTAGGTAAGCTTGCAGCGGCTCAGATGGGTTCTGTCACTACAGCCGCTATTAACTGGTTTATCAAACAATACAAGATTGATATGAGTGAAGCAGCTCAGTCAGAGGCTACTGCTTACGCCAGCTTCAACGACTTTTTTACCCGTGCACTAAAACCTGGAATTCGTCCACTATGTGAAGACAATGACTATATTGTTCATCCCGTAGATGGTGCCGTCAGTCAGCTAGGTCCAATTAAAGAAGGCCGTATCTTTCAAGCCAAAGGACATGATTATTCTTCACTTGCGCTACTAGGCGATCAAGCCGATGATGCTAAGCGTTTTGAGGGTGGTGATTTTGCCACCATTTACCTTGCGCCAAAGGACTATCATCGTATTCATATGCCGATTAAAGGCACCCTGTCTAAGATGACCTATGTTCCAGGTGAACTCTTCTCTGTTAACCCGTTAACGGCAGAGAATGTACCAGGCCTATTTGCTCGCAACGAACGTGTTGTAGCAATTTTTGAGACAGAAATTGGCCCAATGGCAATGGTACTGGTCGGTGCAACAATCGTAGCTAGTATCGAAACGGTTTGGGCTGGAACAGTAACACCACCAACAGGCAAGAAAGTATTCACTTGGGATTATCCAACTGAAGGTCCTAATGCTCTGACACTTGAGAAAGGCGCCGAAATGGGTCGCTTTAAACTCGGTAGCACTGTTGTGATGTTATTCGCCAAAGATGCCCTCGATAAATTTGCTGATGGAGTAGAACCAAAGAGCGTGACGCGTATGGGTCAAGCCTTTGCAAAAATCGAAGACTAATTTCTAAAGGCAGGCATGGACAATAAAAAAACAGGGCTGTTAGAACTACACTTTGCGGTACTACTTTTTGGTGGTACCGCACTATTCTCCAAGCTTATTCCCCTTAGCGCACTCGACATTACCTTACTACGCTGCGTCGTTGCTGCCATTGTGCTTGCGCTAATCGTAAAACTCAGCAAGCAACGTCTGTTATTAAACGCAAACAAAGACTACTTCATTGCAATAGGACTTGGCATCATCGTCAGTCTGCACTGGGTAACCTATTTTGCCTCAATGCAACTATCATCGGTCGCCATAGGCATGATTGCGTTCTTTACCTATCCGGTAATGACGGTGTTAGTCGAACCGATAGTCACAAAAACTAAACTCAAACTAGCGGATGTGATTAGTGGCATAGTCGTGCTCATTGGTGTGTCCTTGCTGATCCCAGAAGCAAACCTAGGTAATGACGTCACACTAGGAATCGCTATTGGCATTTTATCTGCCGCTTTCTTTACTGCTCGCAACCTACTGCACAAACGTTATTTCAGCGCATACAGTGGCAAACAAGCCATGTTCTATCAGACCTCTGTTGCCGTTTTCTTTTTAGCCCCCTGGCTAAGCGTTGAAATCAGTAGCATAGAACAAAATGTATGGTGGTTGATTATTTTACTCGGGGTGGTCTTTACCGCTGCGCCCCACGCTCTGTTTACCTCGGCATTAAGGCTCCTAAGCGCAAAAACCGTAGGCTTGGTCTCCTGCCTACAACCTTTTTACGGTGCCATGTTGGCGCTAATTTTACTGGGGGAAGACTTAGCGCTAAAAACGGTTATTGGCGGAACTTTAGTCGTTGCTACTGCACTATTCGAAACTCAGCAAAGCCACAGATCGAATAGGATAAAAAAGACTGCTTAGAGTGATTTATTTATCAGCTCAACTTGGCTAATATAACTGTGTCTTTTTTGCCTTATTCATACTCTTATCATGCATCGTTTTTTATTGCTTCTGCTGTGCCTATTTGCCTTATCGGCTAACGCTAACTCGCCACTTCAAATTGAAAAACGACTAGGGCTCTCATCTACAAATACTGAGTTAACCCCACAGGATCAATTAAGCCTGTTACAGGACAAGATCCATGAGTTAGCCCTAACAGAAAATAGCGCTCGCGAGCTGTTAAATAACTATGCCGAGCATAAGCAAAATTTGCTTAGTCAAATTCAAGATGCACAAAACACATTAAACGACTCTGATCAGCAGGATATCAATCAGCAGGCCTCACTCGCCTATCTACGTTTATCAGAACTCAAAGATGTTGAGATCAGCTTAGGGCAGAAAATCAATGCGCTAATAAAGTCTCACAGCCAGCTGCCAGATGCCTTAGTAAACGCCAGAGCCGCATTACAAAAGCACAAAAAAATTCGCATCGGTGAAGAGCAAACCATTAACAATCAGCTCATCAGCGCCCAAGGACAGCTTTATGAGCAAGATGTTAAAACACTCGAAGCCGTATTAGCCAGCAGCCAAAAAGAGATCGACTTAAACCAGCTACAGCTAAAGTTGGTGCGTGAACAATTGGCTCAACAAGAGCTACTGATCGAGCGCTTGAACCAAAAGATCGTCTTGCAGAGAGAGGCACGCACCGAAGCCGCCATTGCCGGCAGTTTATTACCCGACGACAAAAGCCACGATCCTATTGCTCAAGAGCTCAGCGATAGCAATTTAGTGTATGGTGAGAATTTAAAGCAACTGAATCAAAAAATCAGTCTTACCCTGACTCAACAAGAAAAAGCTGAAGCCCAATACCAGGCTCAGGCCAAACAGCTAACAACAATACAGCAGCAAATTGGCTGGATTAAGCTCAATTCAGCCTTCGGTGAACGCTTCTTACAGATGCTGCAAGCCCTGCCTAAGCCGCCAAGTCAGGAACCTCTTCAAAGCGAAATAGCTAACACACGACTCGCCCGATACCAGATTGAGCAAGCGCAAACCCTAAATAGCCAGCAAGTCACATCGATTGGCGCCGATAACTCGCTGCAGGCGAAACTGCTCTCTTCGCAAGGGCTACTACTGCAACAGCTATTACAGAGTTATGATCAATACATAAGCGAGCTGGCCGATCTTAGGGTCAGTTATGAGCAGCTAAACCAGCAATATTTGACCCTAAAGAGCACTCTCAATGAGCACCTGTTCTGGGTTCCTAATGCTAACAGCATAGGCGGTTTATGGATCACCGATCTACACCAGAGTATTCAGTGGATGCTGCAGCAAGCCCCATGGGGACAGATGCAAAGCTCCTTTGATGAACAAAGCACCCTATGGTCACTGTGGCTCATTCTGTTTGTTATCAGCATCATCACCCAAGATATTTTGACACCGAAATTTAAGTCAGCAATGCGTCGAGAGCTACCTTTTGTCGGCAATGTGACTCAAGATAAGTTCATCTATACATTCCATGTACTGAGCAACTCGCTGGGTTACAGCCTACTCAAGCCCCTACCTATCGTTTTGGCTGGCGGGATCTTCTACCTATCAAGCCATAACTTTGTCTCAGCCATAGGCATGGGGATCATGGCATTGGGTCTACTCTACCAACTCTACCGCTTCATCTATCTACTGGCGTTAGACAGAGGCTTGTTAATCAACCACTTTAAGGCACCCAAAAGCATGGTGCGTTCCGGACAGGAACGCTTTAGAAAGTTCACCATTATGGCAACACCTTTTCTAGCCATCATGGCCTTTACCGAAGTAATAGATACCTCTCTGGTTCGAAATAGTCTGGGCCGTGGTGCATTTATTATCTTCTGTCTTATGCTGTTTTGGTTTTACAAAGACATGCTCAGCCTATCTAACAAAGAAAATACCGCAGAGCACAGTAAGAATAAGAAGCTGCTGCAGAAGCTATTGTGGGCCATGCTGATTTTCATGCCCCTCGCCTGTGCTGTGCTAGCATTTCAGGGCTACTATTACACCGCATTCCAGATGTTCCTGCAGCTGCAGTTATCATTGATATTCGGTTTAGGCTTCTTGTTGCTGTTCAACTTAATCAAGCGTTGGATGTTAATAGAGCGTCGCCGTATCGCCTTCGAACGAGCTAAGGCCAAACGTGCAGAAGTGCTCGCACAACGTGAAAAAGGTGAGCTGAATGTTAACGAGCAAGCCGACACCTACGAAGAGCCGATCGTCGATCTTGAAACTATCTCTAGCCAGTCTTTAGGATTAGTGCGCTCACTGTTATTGCTGGCATTTTTAGCCAGTATCGTCGGCTTATGGACTCAGACCCACACCGCACTGTTCTCTTTACTCGACGGAGTCACCTTGTGGTCGAGTAACACCACAGTCAACGGTATAGACCAGCAGATCCCGATAACCCTTAAGTCCCTGCTTTTATCGCTAATCATCGTTGGTTTCTCGATGATGATTGCCACTAACCTGCCCGGTCTTATCGAGCTGACAATTCTACAAAGGCTAGATCTCAGCCAAGGCACGGGCTTTGCTTTAACCACAGTTAGCCGCTATTTAGTGGTGATGTTCGGTGTGCTGGCAGGTTTTTCTACTTTAGGCATGGAATGGTCTAAGTTACAGTGGCTGGTTGCCGCACTCTCGGTTGGTTTAGGTTTTGGCTTACAAGAGATCTTTGCAAACTTTATCTCGGGTTTGATCATTCTATTTGAGAAACCAGTGCGGATTGGCGATACCGTCACCATCCGCGATCTCACTGGTACCGTGAGTAAAATCCAAATTCGTGCCACCACCATTATCGATTGGGATAGAAAAGAGATCATCGTGCCCAACAAGGCCTTTATTACCGAGCAGCTAATCAACTGGTCGCTATCAGACCCTATCACGCGAGTGATAATCTATGTGTCTGTTGCCCGAGACTCTGATCCTGCACGAGTAGAAGCGGCGCTTTATCAAGCAGTGCAAGAATGTGACGATGCGCTACTCTCACCAGAGCCAGAGGTGTGGTTTGCAGGCTTTGGCCAACATACTCAAGATTTCGAAGTACGCGCTTATGCAAAAGATATGGGCACCCGTTGGCCGCTTAAGCACAAGCTGCATAAACAGATCAGTAAGAAACTGCGGGAGAACGATCTAGAGCTGGCTTACCCGCAGCTTGAAGTGCATCTTTCTTCTAACCAGAATAAAGACGTTCAGAGCTTATTGAGAACCTAAATTAGAGGCGGTTAAGACAGCATTATGATGATATTTGCCCATAGAGGAGCCAGTGGTTATCTGGCTGAAAACAGCCTTGCCGCCTTTGCAAAGGCCGTTGATCTTGGAGCCACTGCGGTTGAGCTCGATATCCACTTAGTCGAAGATGAACTGTACGTGTTTCACGACAGACGACTTGAACCTAAAAGCACGGGAAGTGGTCTTATTGAGCAATACACTAAGCAAGCTTTGAGTCTGATTACTATCGACGGGGAGCCTATTCCGACTCTGGTGCAAGTATTAAGTTTACTAAAACCTCACAACACCTTGGTCAACATTGAGCTTAAAGGATTGGGCTGTCTCGACGCCTTTATCGCCCTCTACCCTAAACTTATCAATGAACTTGGGTACGATAAAAACAAACTGCTAATGTCATCGTTTAACCACCCATTTCTCGCAACCTTTAAACAGCAATACCCTGCGGCGTTAATCGCCCCACTCATAGAAGGGGTACCGCTGAATTTTGCAGGCATTGTCAGCCAACTCAATGCTTACTCCATTCATCTTGGACTAAGCTTCACCACCCAAGAGATGGTTGATGACGCCCATAAACGCGGTGCCAAAGTCTATGTCTATACCGTAGATAATCTTGACGATCTCGATATGCTTAAGCAAATGGGTGTCGATGGTGTATTTACTAACTATCCTGACCGAGCGATTAGCTACCTTGGCCTAGATTTAGGTTAAATAAAGCCATCTACAGCGGGGATAAAATAGCGACAAGTTGCCTAAATTAATGAAAACAATCTACACTAAAATTAATAACTTAAACTTGTCTGTTGCGCTGCGCCCAGCTACCTATCGCGAAGAAAATAGCGATAACTAGAGCAAATAACCAATGAGATGGGATCTTAGCCATATTTTGCGCTAACAAAGGGCTTAAATGGATAATAATAAGTCCATAACCAAACGCATTGACGATGACAAAAATCAGCGTGCGTAGCAGAAAAGAGCGTCCCGCAAAGTAGCGACGTAGAAAACGATTGATATCGGCACCAAAGACCACAAGACAACAGGCTACAATTGCCGTGGAAACTTCTGGTAGCCAAGGGTAGATAAATGACCCTAAATAGTTAAAAAATTCAATAACCTTAGACATTGTATTAGACATCAGCCCTGCAGGTTTAAATCTAGGTGGATGTAGAATATAGGGAGTTAGTATGGGACACAAGCTACTATTACTCACCAGAGAAAATGAGCGATATCGTCAACTTTTAAATTCGTGCCACCTGCCAAATACTGAGATCTTAGACGATGATCCCCAAGGTATTTTTAATGCCGATATCTGGTTAGCCGAGCCCAAGCTTGCTGCGCCTTTGCTGCCCCACGCTGCCAACTTAAAGTGGATGCAGTCTACTTTTGCAGGGGTTGATGCCCTAGTAAAACCAAGACAACGTAAAGACTATGAGCTCACTAATGTTAGAGGTATTTTTGGGCCACTGATGAGTGAATACCTATTTGGTTATCTGCTGGCTTACCAAAGAGAACATAGAAAGTACCGCACTCAGCAAGATCAAAAGATTTGGTTACCGGGCAGCTTTAAGACCTTGCAGGGGCAAACCCTACTACTCTTGGGCACAGGCTCAATTGCCAAGCATATAGCTCAAACGGCTAAACACTTTGGCATGCATGTCATTGGCATCAACCGCGGGGCTAAGCCCACTAGAGGCTTCGACGAAGTCGACACCTTGGCCAATCTTACTCGCTACCTGCCTCAAGCCGATGCTGTCGCCAGCATTCTGCCTAGCACCCCAGATACCCGAGGCGCTCTCAATAAGCAGACTCTGTCACTACTGAAAGAAGAGGTGGTGCTGTTCAACCTAGGCCGCGGCGACGTTCTCGATTTAGACGCTCTGTATCAGCAATTAATCAAGCATCCTGAGCAGCAAGCCATTTTAGACGTGTTTAACCAAGAGCCGTTACCTGAAGAGCACCCCATCTGGTCGCTAGACAATGTCGTTATTACGCCGCATATCGCTGCGCCGAGTTTTCCTGAGCAGGTGGTCGAAATTTTCACAGAGAATTTTCACAAGTGGATTAAGGGTGAAAAACTCTCTCACAGAGTGCACTTCGAGCGTGGCTACTAACGCTATTAGGTGATACGCAAAATATGAGTGTTATATCAGTCTGCTAAAATATGTGATTTGGGCACGTTTTTTAATAACTGCCTTAGGCGATCCGACTAACAATTATTCCTAGCGGTTATTAGCATTGAGAATCATTTTCATTTATACTTCGAGCCATGTTCGATATAGAGATGATATTCCATGTACGTTTGTCTTTGCCACGCAATCACAGATACACAGATCAAAGAAGCCGTTAGCCAAGGTGACATGTCGTTAGCCGACGTTAAAAAGCGCTTAGGTGTGGCAGATCAATGTGGAAAATGTGCCAAGATGGCAACCCAGATCATTCAGCGACAAGTCGATATCGAACCTAACTACTACGAAGTAGCTTAATACCAATCAATATAAAGATTTGATCGCTCAGCGAGAGTTTAGCGGTCCTGAGGCAAGGTCATTAAATGCTCCTGCATTAATGACATTCACCACATCCATGTGGTTTGCAGCGAGTGAAGAGCATCGTGAAACTAGGTTTAAGCTCCCTTTTGTTCCTTAAGAGTCGCAGCATCAGAACCGCTAAGACTCGCCTGTAAGGAGTGTTTTTGGCTGCCTAATTCTGCGTTGAATGAACTCATAAGGGAACAACCATTATGTCGTCCATTCGCCTTGAATTAGTTTGCCAAAAAGCACTCTGAGTAGATCAACTTCTTATACTGATTGGTATAACTCCCCGAATTACATCTAAAAAAATGCAGCCACTTGGCTGCATTTTTTGTTTTACTTACTCTTATATGGACTTAGTCTTGTTGTAACTTAACCTCGTAAGAGCTTAGAGAACAGGCTCACCATCGCCTAGCTCTACACTGTCTACACGTTGCAGACCACGCGGTAACTTGGCACCACGGCGGCCACGCTCACCTCGATAATGCTCAAGATCACTCGGCTTCAAGGTTAGCTTGCGCTTACCCGCCCACAGGGTTACCGAAGTGTCTTCAGGGATAACATTCAGGTGCAATAACAACTCTTCACGATTCTTAGCTCGTTCACCTGGAATACCGATAATCTTATTACCTTTGCCCTTCGATAGCTGCGGCAGCGCATCGAGAGAAAACAGCAGCATTCGACCTTCATTAGTGATAGCTAGAATCGATTGAGCTTTAGACTTATCGACTCTCTGCGGGAACAACACCTTAGCATTAGCAGGTAAGCTCAAAAGTGCCTTACCCGCCTTATTACGCGATACCATATCTTTATTAGCACAGATGAAGCCGTAACCTGCATCAGATGCGAGTAGGTAGCATTGCTCCTCATCAGACAGCAGTAGGTGCTCCATGGTCGCTCCAGAAGCTAGATTGAAGCGAGTGGTAATTGGTTCCCCTTGAGAACGAGCAGACGGTAAGGTATGGGTTTCGGTGGCAAATGCTCGACCCGAGGTATCAATAAACACGCTCGGTTGATTGCTACGCCCTTGAGCGGAGCGTAAGAAGCCATCGCCCGCCTTATATGACAGACTCTTTCCATCAACCTCATGGCCTTTAGCGCAACGCACCCAGCCTTTCTCTGATAAAACGACAGTAACAGATTCAACAGGCACTAACTCTTGCTCAGTTAACGCTCTAGACTCTGTACGCTCAACTAGTGGTGAACGACGCTCGTCACCATAATCTTCACTGTCTTTGATAAGCTCTTTCTTGATCAGCGTCTTCATACGGCGCTCAGAACTTAGCAATAGTTGTAACTTATCACGCTCAGCTTCAAGCTCGCTCTGCTCAGCCTTGATCTTAAATTCTTCAAGCTTGGCTAAGTGGCGTAGTTTTAAATCAAGAATCGCATCGGCTTGCTTGTCTGACAGATTGAAGCGTGAGATCAATTCAGCCTTGGGATCATCGTTATAACGAATGATCTCAATCACTTCATCGATATTCAAAAATGCAATCATCAAGGCATCTAGAATATGCAGTCTCGATAAAATCTTGTCTAATCGATACTCTATACGGCGCTTAACCGTAGTCATTCTGAACGTGAGCCATTCAGTTAATAACTCTAGTAGGCCTTTGACTTGCGGCCGACCGTTTAGCCCAAGTACGTTTAAGTTAACTCGATAGCTTTTCTGTAAATCTGTTGTCGCAAATAGATGCGCCATCATCTGCTCACAGTCGACGCGATTAGAGCGAGGTACAATCACCATGCGAACCGGGCTTTCGTGATCGGATTCATCACGCAGATCCGTCACCATAGGCAACTTCTTTGCCTGCATCTGGCTGGCTATCTGCTCTAAAATCTTACCGCTACTGGCTTGATGCGGCAGCGCAGTAATCACGACTTCGCCATTTTCTACGGTATAAACCGCACGAGCCTTAATCGAACCACGACCCGTCTGGTAGATTTTAGTGATATCAGCCGCTGGCGTAATAATCTCTGCTTCGGTTGGATAATCTGGCCCAGGCACAAACTCCATCAGGCGTGCTAAATCGGCTTTAGGGTTATCCAGTAACTCAACACAGGCGCCCACCAGCTCTTTAACATTATGTGGGGGTACATCTGTTGCCATACCCACCGCGATGCCAGTGATACCATTGAGTAAAATGTGCGGCAAACGTGCAGGCAGCACTAACGGCTCTTTCATGGTGCCGTCGAAGTTAACGCCCCAATCCACTGTACCTTGACCTAGCTCGCTAAGTAGTACTTCCGAGAACTTAGACAGTCTAGCTTCGGTGTAACGCATGGCAGCAAAGGACTTAGGATCGTCGGGAGCACCCCAGTTACCTTGACCATCAACCAGTGGATAGCGATACGAGAATGGCTGCGCCATCAATACCATGGCTTCATAACAGGCACTATCACCGTGAGGGTGATATTTACCTAACACGTCACCGACGGTACGCGCTGATTTCTTATGTTTAGATTGAGCCGATAAGCCTAGCTCACTCATGGCATAGACAATACGTCTTTGAACTGGCTTGAGTCCATCGCCAATATGTGGCAACGCACGATCCATGATGACATACATGGAATAGTTCAGATATGCCTCTTCCGTGAAGCGGCGTAGAGGCATTTGCTCGACGCCATCAAGGCTTAAATCTATCGCATCACTCATTAATCATTATCCTGTGACTGATTTTTTGCTGATTCTTTATAAAACAAACGGTAGACGTTGCCCTTTAGATCATCAGAAATATACATAGCACCATCGGGTGCAGTGACCAATGCATATGGTCTAGCGACGGGAAATTCTCCGTCTAGAAAACTCACTACGGTACTTCTTTTGGCTACTTGGCCATTTTCAATCTCTAACATCACGACTTGATAGCCGACCTTACTCGAACGGTTCCAAGAGCCATTTTCGGCAACAAACATCTGATTATGGAAACGCTCTGGAAACTGGGTACCGCGATAAAAGTGTAGCCCCTTTGCACCAACATGGGCCGGTAACTCATAGGTTGGAGGCACCACTTTTAGGTTTTTAGGTTTGTCGTAAGCGGGCTCAATAATATCGGTGGCATGAATATAGGGAAAACCAAAATGACTCCCCTTGCGTTCGACTTTATTGATCTCATCTGGAGGTAAGTTATCCCCCATCCAATCACGGCCAAGATCGGCAAACCACAGGGTGTTATCTTCGACTGCCCAGTCAAAAGCCAATACCTTACGCACACCACTTACGATCTGCTCGCTGTTACCAGTTTCAACATCTATTGCTATGATACTGCTATAGGGCACTTCGGATTCACAGACGTTACAGGGGGCTCCAATGGCAATATATAGCAATCCATCGGGGCCAAACTGCATAGCGCGGCGGCTTTTCTTGCTATTGCCCGGCAATCGGTCGTAAATCTCTTTCGGGCGTCCCGGCCTACGTAGGCGAGACTCAATTTGATTGAAGCGTAAAATACGCTCCTCTTCAGCAACGTATAAAGCACCATCATGAAACGCGATTGCTTCTGGGTAATCTAAACCTTTTGCAATCACATAACGCTTATCGACCCGGCCATCATTGTTATCGTCGACTAAGGCGGTAATGCTACCGTCTCGATAAGAGCCGACAAATAAAGTGCCATTGTCACCCACCGCCAGTTGCTTAGCATCACCTAGGGCTGAAGCATACAAGGTTAAGCCAAAGCCTTTCGATACTGTGATCATGACAGGTTCGGCAGCAAATGCGCTGCAACTTAGGATAAAGTTAGCGCAAAGTGCAGAGATCCCAACGGCGAATTGATTTCGATAGTTTTCAAACGTCATTATTATTCTTTTGTCTGATGATAATCTTTTTAGCCGACTAGATCTGGGCGAGATCACCCTTAGTCTCTAGCCAAATTTTTCTGTCACCAGAACGTTTCTTGGCTAAAAGCATATCCATAAGCGCCAAAGTATCCTCGGCGTCATCTATGGTAAGTTGCACTAGTCGACGCGTATTGGGGTCCATCGTCGTTTCACGTAGTTGCAATGGGTTCATCTCACCCAGCCCCTTAAATCGTGTAACTTGGACTTTTCCTTTGCGTTTTTCTGCGGTTATTCTATCAAGAATACCGTTTTTTTCAGCCTCATCGAGGGCGTAAAATACATCTTTACCTATATCGATACGGAACAGTGGCGGCATAGCAACATAGATATGCCCCTGCTCTACCAGCACTCGGTAATGCTTCATAAACAAAGCGCATAGCAAGGTCGCAATATGCAAACCATCCGAGTCAGCATCGGCGAGGATACAGATTTTACCGTATCTCAGTTCAGAAATATCGGCACTATCTGGGTCGCAACCAATGGCTACCGAGATATCATGAACTTCTTGTGAAGCTAACACCTGAGAGGCATCGACCTCCCAAGTATTCAAAATCTTACCACGTAGCGGCATAATCGCCTGGAACTCACGATCGCGAGCCTGCTTAGCACTACCACCCGCAGAGTCACCCTCCACTAGAAATAGCTCGCCACGCATTGGATCTTGTCCGCTACAGTCCGTCAGCTTACCCGGCAGGGCTGGGCCTGAGGTAATACGCTTACGGGCCACTTTCTTGGCCGCTTTTAAACGCTTCTGTGCATTATTAATACACATATCGGCTAAGGCTTCAGCCTGTTCGGTGTTGGTGTTTAACCAAAGGCTGAAGGCATCGCGTACAATGCCCGATACAAACGCAGCGCACTGTCTGCTTGAAAGCTTCTCTTTGGTTTGGCCTGCAAATTGCGGATCTTGCATCTTGATCGATAAGATAAAGGTGCTGCGATCCCAGATATCTTCTGGGGTTAGCTTAATGCCTCGCGGCATCAAGTTTCTAAATTCACAGAATTCACGCATAGACTCGAGCAAGCCCTGTCTAAAACCGTTAACGTGAGTACCACCAAGCGGCGTAGGAATAAGGTTTACATAACTTTCGTTGAGATACTCACCACCTTCAGGCAACCAAGTAATCGCCCAATCTGCGGCTTCTAAATTACCGGCAAAACTGCCAACAAATGGCACTTCAGGCAGTGTTGGAACACCTTTGAAGGATGATCTTAAGTAGTCTTCTAAGCCACTTTCATAAAACCACTCTTGGGTTTCATTGGTCTGCTTATTAACAAATTTAATCCGTAGACCCGGACAAAGTACGGCCTTAGCTTTAAGTAAATAGGTCAGCTTGGAGATCGAGAAATTACCCGAGTCGAAATAACTCGCATCAGGCCAAAAATGCACGCTAGTGCCTGTGTTACGACGACCACAGGTGCCAGTCACATGTAAGTCTTCGACTTTTTCACCGTGCTCAAAGGCCATCTCATACACTTCAGCATTACGCCTAACGGTAATTTCGACTCGGCTTGATAGCGCGTTTACAACCGAGATCCCCACACCGTGAAGACCACCTGAAAACTGATAGTTTTTATTAGAGAATTTACCACCCGCGTGCAGCTTAGTTAGAATAAGCTCGACACCTGGGATCCCCTCTTCAGGGTGAATATCGACAGGCATACCACGGCCGTCATCGATGACTTCCAATGAATTATCGGCATGCAAGATAACGTCGATACGACTGGCGTGGCCCGCCAATGCCTCGTCGACACTATTATCTATGACTTCCTGTCCTAAATGGTTTGGGCGCGAAGTATCGGTATACATACCGGGGCGACGTTTAACAGGGTCGAGTCCATTTAGGACTTCAATAGCATCTGAGGTGTATTGGTTTGTCATGGCACACATATTATTTTGTTATTCAGGCCATGTTGCGGCCCTACGGGTCTATTTGTCAAGAAAACAGATATTCACAGATAGAAGCAAGCTGGTCCTCATAGCCGATAAAGCTATGGTCTCCACCAGGTTCTATTAAGAGCTTACAACAGTGATATTTCTGCACGGCCTGTTTATAGTCGAGCACTTCATCGCCTGTCTGTAACAGTACATAAAAGCGATCGGGATTGATAATTGCGGGCGTATTGTATCGCGCCACATCCTGCTTATGTTCAGCAACAACTTGGTAGGTTTCATCCGTATAGGGATTGTACTGAGTGCCAATGAATTCATCAAACAGTTCGAAAGGTTTTACCGCAGGATTGATTAAAACTGCGCGGCCGCCATAAGTTTCCGCCAAATAACTTGCGAAATATCCACCTAAGGAGGAACCAATATAAGTAAGAGGCTGCCCCTCTTTTTTGGCCTTTTCAACAATCTCAATCAGCAGTGCCATCGCTTCGAGTGGCTCACTGGGAAGTTGCGGCTGTTGAAAGTGTAAATCAGGATAGTTTCGCGCCATGAAGCGCGCGGTGACTAAACCTTTATCTGAAAGGGGTGAACTATTAAATCCATGTATATATAGCAGCATACTTCCTCACACTGCGGTTTCTGTTAGCTAATAACCGCCTGCATCTTTATCTGGTGAAAATGTTTCACCCGGCACCCGGTAAACATTAGTCAGAATGCTACCATCAGACTTCAGCTCCAGCAAACGATAGCCAGGTTGCAGTGCGTCGAGCGCAAAATAGGGCGACTTAGGCTTAAACTGAATGCAGGTTGACGGTGTTGCCATCAAATGCAGCGCTCCATGTGGCCCCATGTGTTTAGTGTCTATACTTTGGTGAACGTGGCCCCAGAGCAAGCCCTTTACTTGTGGGTACTGGGCGACTCTCTCTATAAAGCTTGCACCATTATCCATGCAATGCTGATCCAGCCAATTACACCCTGTTAGAACTGGGTTGTGGTGCATCACCAGCAGTACATTACGGCCTGGTTCTGCTTTTATCGAACTGTCGATAAGCTCAAGTTCCGCTTCAGACATATGTCCGCCAGGGCGCTCTCTTACAGTCGAATCCAACATAATAATCTGCCAATTTCCCGCCAAGATACGCTTTTGAGCAAAAATCTTGGGCCCTTGCATATGTAGATTCATGATGCGCGGGTCATCATGGTTACCGGGTAAGTAATGACAAGGTAAGTTAACAGGCTCAATAGCTTTAACAAAGCTGTGATATGACTCGTTTGAGTAATCTTGGCTAATATCACCGGTTGCTAGCATTAAGTGTGCAGGGTAATTAACTGCAGAGATGGTATTTAACACAGCGCCTAGACTATTAGCCGTATTAACACCTAATAGCTGGGCTTCGGGATCGGCAAACAAGTGAGGATCTGTGACTTGCACGATTCTCACACTCTCGACTTCAGAAATTGAATAAGAGATAGCCGCTTTCAACAAATTAATTACCTAATAATCAGATTAACTGACGAACTTAGTTAAGTTATCTATCTTCAATAACTCTTCTAGAAAAGCATTGACTTGGTACTTTTCATCCCGATGATGCATATGCATATTTGGATAATCATACACTGGTCGCAATTGGTAAATCTGTTGACTAGTTAACACTTCTGCTAATTTAGCGTCATGGTAAATGCGTACCGAAACTTTTGGCGTTGTTAGCCACTCATTGCCGCCCACACAGCGGGAAATCTGTACTAACTGGGTATATCGAGTGTTTTCTAGCAGGCAGACATCTAATTGACCGAACTCCCCTTGAACTAGCCATTGCTTGCCTTCGCAAGGTTCAAGAGTCAGCCACCTTTGAATATGCATATAATTACGCCCACAAAGTGCCAAGAACTGGCTGATATTAGGCTTATACTTACTTTTTTTCGCGAACTCGACGTTTGACACAAGTCTATCCTAACTCTCTCTAACTTCACCACTTGGGCAACTTGGCTTTAAGCGTGCTGCTTACCTATCTCTTGATAGTTTAATTGCAGCCACAGCAAGCCTATCACGGTAGATGCATTATCAATCCGCCCAGAGAGTAGCATCTGGTAAGCCTGCTCTCGGCTTAATACATGCACTCGAATATCTTCCTGCTCATGTTCTAAACCATGAACACCTTTAGCTTCTGCGGCGCAAACTTTAGCCCAGTAAAAGTCGAAACGCTCGCTGGTTCCGCCCGGACTTGAAAAGAATTCATTTACTTTGGTTAACTCTTGAGCAAATAGGCCTGCTTCTTCTTGTAACTCGCGGCGGGCAGCTTCGGCGGAAGTCTGGCCACTGTCGATCATGCCAGCAACAAGTTCGAGTAACCAAGGGGTTTTGCCACTTTCAAGCACTGGAATTCGGATCTGCTCTATTAATACAACCTCATCCGATATGGGATCGTACGGCAGAACCACGACAGCATGGCCACGTTCGAACACTTCACGACAAACCTCCTCGCTCCAACCGCCGTTAAAGAGACGATGTTTAAAGCGATACTCGTCCATTTTAAAGAAGCCTTTATAGAGGGTCTTCTTCCCCAGTAACTCGACATCATTACGATTAAATGTATTGTTCATTTCTCGTCCTAAATATACTTGTTTATAAAGGTATTAATGACACAATAAAGCCAAACAAAAAATATTAATACTATGATGAAAGCAGCACTAATCATAAGCAAAAAAAACTGTTACACTTCTTAGTTGACTTAGAATTTGTACATTTTTAATATTTAACCCACTAAGTTTAGATGTATTGGGAAGCGTCGGGAAGCGCAAACCGCCTTACTGCCTATGAGAAATTGTAAGGCAAGGCTAAACATAACAAGTTAAATTCGCTCCTCAATGGAGAATTTTGTCTAAAAGGACAGCAAATGAAATTCAAGATCCGTTCTCTATGTGCCGCATTAACCCTTGCAGCAACAACGCAAGTAGCTCATGCCGATGACCTTCTACAAATATATCAACAAGCATTGACCAGCGATCCAATTGCGCTACAAGCTAAAGCTCAACGCGATGCCTTGTATGAACAGATTGAAGAAAATCGTGCGCCACTACTGCCTACTATCAGTGCTAATATCGGTTACGATAAAGCTTGGAATGATCCAAGCGAAGACAGCAGCGGTATTGTTGGCGGCGTAACGCTTAATCAGGTCATTTACGATCACAGCGCGTGGGTAGGCTTAAGCCTAGCAGAAAAAGCAGCTTCTCAAGCAGACTCGGCATACGCCTCTGCATTACAGAGCCTGATTATCCGTGTAACCAATGCTTACTTTGACGTGCTAACAGCCAAAGATAACTACGAGTTCCAAGGTTCAGAGAAACGTGCAATTGAGCGTCAGCTTGAGCAGACTAAGCAACGTTTTGCTGTAGGTCTTACTGCGATTACCGACGTACATGAAGCGCAAGCGCAATATGACTTGGCTAACGCGACAGAGATCTTAGCCGAAAACACACTAGCGAACAGCTACGAAGCATTACGTGAAATCACGGGTATCGATCACAAGAGCATCAATATCCTTGATACTAACCGTTTCTCAGCAACATCGGTTGCACCAGCGTCTTCATCTGAGTGGATCAAGATGGCTGAAACCAACAGTGTTGACCTGATGACCACGCGTATCGGTAAAGATATCGCCGAAGAGACCATTACGCTTTATAAAGCTGGCCACATGCCATCGCTAAGCTTAAATGCCGGCTATAACAAAGGTATTGAGCAAGAGCCAGGAAACGACTTTGATAACGGCACTGTAGGCGTCACCCTAAGCATTCCTATCTTTGAAGGCTTCAAGGTTTCTTCTCGTGTAAATCAGGCGCAATACCAATACGTAGAAGCAAGCGAGAAGCTTGAACAGACTCACCGCCAAGTAGTTAAAAATGTTCGTAATAACTTTAACAACGTCGGTGCATCTATCAGCTCAATCCGTGCTTATGAGCAGTCAGTGATCTCTTCAGAGAGCGCATTGAAAGCGACTCAGGCTGGTTTTGAAGTGGGTACACGTACCATTGTTGACGTATTAAACCGTACACGTGACCTATACGATTCAAAGCGTAAGCTGTCTGATGCACGTTATGGCTACATCAATTCAATCCTAGCGCTTAAACAAGCTGCGGGTACATTGAACGAAGATGATGTTGCCTCAATTAACAACGGCCTTGTAGCTCCAACTGCTAACTAATCCCTGTTGTTAACGCTATAAAAAAACCGCCAAATGGCGGTTTTTTTATAGTTCATAATTACTACTAATAGCAGCGACTAACGAGAGCCGCTACTATTAAGGCAAATTAAAAGACTAGTTCAACACCAGCAAAGTAACCTTTGAACTGCATATCTGCCGTTACGCCATCGAAGCCGTTAACGTCAAACTTAAAGTCACGGTAACCCGCACGAATACGGTAATCTAGAGCGGTACCATCGAAGTTCCAGCCAAGACCCAATGAGTAATCGTATACGCTTGACTCATCGACGCCCATCATGATGTCTGCAAAACCATAAAGGCCCAGACCTGGAATGCCAACCTGCGCATCGACATAACCCATCACGATACCGCTATCGAGATCTTTAGTCTCTGGGTGACCCGCATCGGCTACACGGAACTTGCCATCCATCTTCTTGTAAGCTGCACCAAGATCAAGGGCTACGATATCATTATCTAAGATCTCGTAGTAAAGCACGAAATCAGTATTGCTTAGATCGCTAGTGCTGTTTACGTCACCTTTAAAATTATGACCATTATAGTTAAAATCCGCACCGCTCATCTTGCCATCGGCATCCAAGCTATTTTGTCTAATCTTAACATTTGGAATTAGCGGAATTGGATGCTCAACTGCAACCCAGATACTGCCTTGAGAAGATGAGTTATAGTTAAACTCTTGCTGTGGTTGACCCTTTTCAGCAAAAGTACCATTAGTATCAGCTTTCCAATAATCACCGCCAATTTTAAAACCGACAACGGTAGCAGCTTGAGCAGAAGTGCCCACTAATGAAGTTAATAGTGCACACGCCAATAACGTCTTTTTCATAGTTAACCTTGAGTCAATAAGTTAGTTAGATCGATAACCGCAGCATTTGCGCGGGAGATGTAGTTTGCCATCACCAAAGAGTGATTAGCGACAACCCCAAAGCCTGAACCATTTAAAATCATCGGGCTCCAAACAGGTTGTTGTGTTTCTTCTAGCTCACGAATAATCTGACGTAGACTAACCTGAGCATTTTTCTTTTGTAATACATCGGCAAAATCGACTTCAATCGCCTTCATAAAATTCAGTAGCGCCCAAGTTGCACCACGGGTCTCATAGAAAACGTCATCGATTTTCCACCAGCTGGTTTTTATCTCTTGTGCACCATAGCTAGGAGTCGATTGTCTTGCGGCGCTGTCGCCTGAAAGATCGGTGTTTAATCGCTCCTGACCAACACTCGCCGATAGTCTTTGCGACATGCTACCAAGACGCTTTTGCACCTCTTTAAGCCACTCATTGAGGTTATCGGCGCGGGCATAAAACTGTGCGTCTTGGTTTTCAGTTGCCATCATACGTGCGCGATAAAGCTTAAGTAGCTTAACCGCATCACGGTACTCACCCTCGGCACTTGGCACTAGCCAGCTAGTGTGTTCAATATTAAGTTTTGAATGCGCCGCAAGAAGATCTTTGTCAGCGGTCGATTGCGACTGGGAACGGCTGAACTCTTTACGCATGATCAGTGCTAAGTCTCGCGCCTGCTCGATGGCGCCAAATTCAAATGCAGGCATGTTATCCATAAAAATAGACGGAGGCGTAACATCATTAGATAACCAACCACCCGATTTATCCAGTAGGGCTTCGACAGTTAAGATCAGCGAGGTTGTCGTAGCATAACCGACGACATTCTGGCTGTTTTGCTGACTATAGACATTCTGCTCGATAGGATCAGGCTCAACACTCCACCAAACACTCACTAGATAGCCGATAAAGAAAACAATAACCGCGGCTGCTAAGACTTTCTTCCATGTCACCTGCATTTGACTCGCTCCTTAGTGGTGATGATGGTGGTGCGCACCATCGCTTTGCTCTGCTTGTTTCTTAACGGGCAGACTAATTTTTTGTGTCGTGCCATCGGCAAACTTTAGTGTCATGTCCACACTAGAATCGATGACTAATGGCGACGTTAATCCCATGAGCATAATATGATTTCCCGATTCTGACAGCACTAAACTCCCATGAGAGTCTATGTCAAACCCCTCAACTTGGCGCATTTTTATCATGCCATTTTCTTCAATTAAGGTGTGTAGCTGCGCTTCTTTGGCAAACGGAGCGTCGACAGCCACTAAACGAGTCGCATCGCCATGATTTTCAACTGTGATATAGGCGGCGCTATTGGGGACGGTTGGCGGCATCGCGCGCACGTAACCATCGACTAGCACCACTTGGGCATAAGCCGTGAAGGATAAACCGCTTAATAGCGCCAAGTTAAACAGTTGTTTGAATATTAGCTTCAATGTCTTAAACTCCATGTAAACCCAATTCGTACAACGAGGATATAACGAATGAGCACGATTCAGGTTAAGGACGATAATGGGGTACGTATCATTACGTTTAATCGTCCGGATAAGCGTAACGCGCTTAACCTACAAATGTATACACAACTAACAGAATACCTTATCCAAGGTGAGTCGGACAATGAAATTCGAGCCTTTATGTTTCGTGGCCAAGATGATTGTTTTACTTCAGGTAATGATGTCGCAGACTTCCTACAAAATAGTGGCTTAGGAGCCCAACATCCTGCTTTTCGTTTCCTCTTCTGCCTACTCGATCTACAAAAGCCTGTTGTGGCCGCCGTCACTGGCGCCGCCGTCGGCATTGGCACCACCATGCTACTGCATTGCGATTTAGTTTATGCGGACCAGAGCGCCAAGTTTCAACTACCATTCGTGCAGCTTGCATTAGTCCCTGAAGCGGGAGCTAGCCTATTGCTACCTCAGGTTATTGGTCAGGCAAAAGCCAGTGAGCTATTAATGTTAGGTGAGAGCTTTAATGCTGTTCAAGCCCAAAGCTATGGACTTATTAATGACGTTATCGACAGCGAGACTATTTTTGAGTACGCCTTGAGTCGTGCACATCAGTTAGCGACGCTGCCACCCATATCGCTACAAACTACCAAAAAATTAATTCGCTATAACAGGGAAGAAGTGCGAGCGCAGATGAAGAAAGAGCTTATCGAATTTGAAGCCAGGCTGGCAAGTGACGAAGCCAAAGCAAGATTTGCTGCGTTTTTAAAACGTTAATACAGCCTCGTTAAATACAGTCCCATTAAAGACTGTCTCATTAAAGACATTGAGTGCGGATGCTAAGCCTTGCTTGACAGCATCCGCATTTTATCGCGATTACCATGGCATTTTGATGCGCTTGATAACGACTCGAGGCGATGTATTTCACGGGAATGAGTACTCTCATTTGGATATCCTCTTTCTCATTATTTTAAAGCGCCAGCCTTAATAAGGCTTTTCCCATTTAGGTAACACTAAAGCCAACACAAAATAGGCCAATAAACCCATCGCAGGATTGCAGAATATAGCCACTGCACAAACGACTCGAGTCCACATGCACGACCAGTCAAACTTATCAGCCATCGCGGCGGAAACACCACATACCAATGAACTTGAATCTTTTAAACGCTCGACAAAATCAACCATAACAAACTCCCTCTTCTATTAATCTTCTAGCTTGTGCCACTCTAGTGAACACACTAAACAAGCAAACATCACTAAACTAATAACAGGCAGTAGTAGCAACATCATAAACTGAGCTAAGAACAACATGATTAATCCTTAGCTACCGCACTCGTCACTAATGTCTGTGGCTTGTTTTCTGCTGCAAGTTGCTCGTTAGTGACTTGCTCACTTTCCATATCAAACAACATCTCAGACATCTGGGCTTGAATAGAAAGACTCAGCTCTGTCTGTGCTTTTGCCATCATATCCTGCATCTGAGCAGAGATATTTTGCTCAATGTTGTTAGCCACATCGGTAACGATGGAGTTTTCAGCGTGGGCAGTGGCACTTACACCTAGGAGTACGGCTGTTAATACAGAAGCTTTAACGGTTTTTAATACAGTAGAGTTAAACATAATGGATTCCTTTTCGAGTTTTGCCTAATTGCATTGTTCTGAATAAAAGAGCTCTGAGTGACTAACTTTAAATTACAGACTTCTTAATTACAGATTAGTTAACTACAGATTTCTTAATTACAAGATTTTTTAATTACAAGATAACTAATACAAGCAGTGTGCCAACTTTTCGAAAACTGATTAAACCCATGTTTTACATTGGAATTTTACATTTGAAGGTTTTACTGGGGAGTGAGCGATATTTAAACATAAAAAGAAATTAGTGAAACTCACCATGCTCTGGCCAATTTCACTAATATAGATTCTCTAATATGGAATCACTAATGCAAATAACTAATACTATAGGCTCACAACCGAGTCCATCTCGGCTCTCGCCTGAGTTATCACCTCAATACCAGCGCCTTGCTTATGAGCATTTTCGCTTATATATCGGCGCCATACACGGGAGCCTACCTCACCTTGGAAAAGACCAATAATATGGCGAGAAATATGGTTAAGGCGTCCGCCTTGCTGCAGATGTTTCTCTATATAAGGAAGTAGTTTCTCCAAAACAGCATCTCGACTCATCACCGGCGCATCGATACCGCATAACTTCTGATCGACTTCTGCAAGAATATATGGATTTTGATAGGCTTCACGACCCACCATTACTCCGTCAAGGTGCTGCAAGTGAGTCTGACACTCCTCTAGCGTTTTAACACCGCCGTTAATCGAGATATTTAACTCTGGGTAATCTCGTTTAAGTTGATATACACGCTCATAATCTAATGGCGGGATCTCGCGATTCTCTTTCGGACTCAAACCTTGAAGCCAAGCCTTACGTGCATGGATAATAAATTCTTCACAGCCAGCAGCTTTTACTGTATCGATAAATTGAGTTAAAAACTCATAGCTATCTTGCTCATCGATACCAATACGAGTCTTAACCGTAACCGGAATATCCACCACTTGCTTCATTGCCGTCACACATTCAGCCACCAACTCAGGCTCAGCCATCAGGCAGGCGCCAAAGCGGCCATTCTGCACTCTATCCGATGGGCAGCCGACGTTAAGATTAATCTCATCGTAACCACGCTCGGCTGCGAGCTTGGCACAGGCTGCAAGATCTACTGGATTCGAACCGCCAAGCTGCAATGCTAACGGGTGCTCTTCTTGGTTATAAGCTAGGTAATCACCTCGTCCATGCAAAATCGCCCCGGTTGTTACCATCTCGGTATATAGCAAGGTCTGAGAAGACATCAGACGCGCAAAATAGCGGTAATGCCTGTCGGTCCAATCCAGCATGGGAGCGATTGAGAAGGTGCGATTGATTGGTCTAACTGACATAAACTAATTATCCAACTTTAAATAAAGACAGTTTTTGCCCTATTCAGGGTGACGTGCCTATCTGAAAAAATGCCCGACTTCAGCCTAACCCAAATAGGGCTTAGCAAGATTTACATCGAAGGAAGATAAATCGGCGAAGTGCAATAATCGCGTATTATAGCACTACATCAGCTAGGAGGATAAAGCTCTGCGGCTAATGTTTAACTTCTAAGTGTCTCGCGCCATTATTTATGAGATTTTACGATATACGACTCAAGGGTTCGCTGAAGCCACATCGGAGCCTGTACCTTGCCATCTAAAGCCCGTTTGAGCCATAAATAAACAGTCGGATAGGAGAAACCTTTCAGTAAAAACTGATCCTCGGCGTATTCCATTTTACATGCCTTGAGCCCGTTAATACTGGCTAAAAAATCCACAGCACTTTTAACACCAACAATCATAAAAGCATTGGAGTTTAATAAACTACTGGCGGCACTGCCTAAATCTGGAGCCGTAGCATAAGTCTGCATCGGCTTACCCGTGGTTTTTGCATATACGCCGATAGGAGATTTGTTGGCAGGAAATGGCATGGTCACCAGTTTAACCATTGGATAGTTAATCATATTATCGATTGTAGGAGACTGCCATAAAGGATGCCCTGCACGTGCAACTAAGTATCCACCACGATGTTGAATTATTGACTTTGATAACAACTCTTTTCTGGTTGAGGGCTTGAAGCAAATTACCGCGTCAATTTCACCATCAATTAATTGCTGCTCACTTCTCTCAGACCAAGCAACGGTGGATATCGGAATACTATCGCTGACACCATTGTTATCAGCCTCTTCAATAACCTGCTGAGCTAAACCAATTTCCAACTGAGGCACGGTACTAATGACAATATGCGGCTCTGGCGTAGAAATACTATTAATAACATCAGTTTCAACTTCGCCAGCACAAGATAAAATATCTGAAAATGAGTGATACAAACTATGTGCAAGCTCTGTGGCCACCATTTTATTATTCGTACGAATAAATAATGGCTCATCAAATACATCTCTTAGTGCATTTAAGGCGCGGCTCACCTTAGGCTGTGAAGTCCCCAGCGCAAGTGCCACTTCTTTGGTACTATTTTTAATGTAAAGTTGGCAAAATATTTCTATGCTAGAAAGACTAACACTACTTAATCTCTTCATTATAGCCTTCACTATCTGAGGTTATATTTGCTTGAATATAACGATGGATCTCTTTGCCTACCCAGCTAGGAGAAGCTGTATTCTTACGCATCTGCGTCAAATAATAATGGTATCGACCACTTCTTTGATTGATCGATTCACATAAGCTTCTCTCTAATTTTAATGCGCCAATATTGCCTCGCTGACATAAAAACTCAACGGCATCCAAATGGCTTAAAAGTGCAATAGCATCGCTCTGCTCTAGCTGCAGCATGAGATCAGCTAAAAAACAAACTTTCACAACTAACTTTAATTTACGTTCGACATCTAAGGCGTAGCACTCCAGCGGATCAATCACATCGTTGAGCTCATTACCTGAAAAACTTATGTATGGGTAATCAAATATATCATCAAGTTCCAAAGACTGTTGGCGGCTCAACAATGGGTGCCCTTGTTTGGCAACCAACACATAGTTACTTGATGTTGCAATTAAACTTGATGTCAATTGTTCAGTATTGTAAGCGCTATAAGTTACTGCAATATCAACATGTTGCTGCTTTATAAGCTCAGCCACATTGCTCGTACAAGGTTTAATATGAAAAAGAAAAGATTCTTGATCCTCACAGGCCCTAGCTTGTAAATGATTAAGCAGGTTTAGCGATAATGTCGGTGGGCAAGCAATAACCAGCTTACGAGTACGCAAGTTATCTGTACCCACTTCAATCTTTTCACAGTGTTTAGCAAGCTCAACGATACGCTTCATTTTAGGATAGATATCGTTTGCCAAGTCGCTGGCCTCAAACCCTTGTTGTTTACGAATAAACAGCGGCGCATTCAAAGAGTGCCTTAACGACTTAAGGCTACGGCTGATTTTAGAGCTCGGCACACCTAACGTTTGACTAACGGCAGTCGCATTGAGTGACTCATACAATAAAACAAAGACTTGAATATCAAATAGACTATTAACGCTTAACTTACTCATTTGCCCTCAAAGTAATGTGCTGAATCCCTAATTAAGCAATCTAAACCATTCACTATGCATTACGTATAAATTGCGTTTATTTTCGTGATTTTCATATTATTTAATACGTCATTTTGTGACTCATATTGGTTATTTTAACTATCTAATTCGATTCAAATTTAGGATTTGCAAAATATGAAATTTACATTTTCACATTCCGCAAACAGATAGATAACACCATGATTAAAGATAAAATCAAACATAACAACCAAGTGGCGGCGCCGCGACCAGACTTATAAACCAAGATTGAACACCTAACCAGCCATTCTAACTAATAAAGCAAGAATTCATCAAGTGATCCACTTCATATCAAAGGCCAAGCAAGATTAATAACATTTCAGCAACCGAGAATGGTTACCTTTAAGGAATGTATGATGATAATGACAAAAAAAACATCACTAGCTTTACTGATTGGCTCAGCGCTATTTATAGGCGGTTGCTCAGATGGTAAAGATGGCAAAGATGGAGAAGATGGCACACCTGGTGGCGGCGGAGAACCTGGCACTTCAGGCCTACACATAGATATGGCCGCTGAAGCCATCGCAACAATCAATAATGCCGTATATGCAGACGGTATCATCACCCTTGATTTTGAACTTGAAAACAAACAAGGCGTTGGCTTATACGGTTTAAGCTCAGACAACAAGTTTCACGATTTCCGCTTCTCACTCGCCCAACTACAAACCAACGATGGAGCAGAGCTAAAACAGTGGTTTTCACTATTAAACGCAGCAACAAATGACGCAGGAACCACCTTCGAGCAAGGGTTCGAATCAATTAAAGATTGCGCTGATTGCTTAGTTGACCATAAAGACGGTACTTACACTTATACTTTCAAGACTAATCTCACAACAGCTGACGACGCTGCAGGCATCGTTTTCGATCCAGCATTAACCCAGCGTATTGCAATGGAAATGCAGTTTGAATATGACTCAGGTCATGAGCTAGCAGAAAACGCCCATTACGATTGGATCCCTGCGACAAACGCAACTGACGGTGTTGAGACTCGCGATCTTGTGACCTTAGAGACATGTTACTCTTGTCACCAACCTGCTAGCCTAAAAGCGCACGGCGGCCGCCGCTTAGACATGGAAAACTGCCAATCTTGTCATAACGGTCTTGTTACCGATCCTAAGGCTATCTCGGTAGAGCTAGGCCATATGGTGCATGCTATTCATATGGGCGAAAACCGTGAAGGCAAAGATGCTGAAGGTAATGTAGTGCCTATGCCATACACCATTGCTGGCTACGGCGGCGATCATGCATTCGACTACCCAGCATTCCCAACTAAGCCTGTTATGGACTGTACAACCTGTCACGTTGAAGATGAAACCCTAGCAGATAAAGATCTGTGGTTGGCCAACGCCAATACCAATTCCTGTACAGGCTGTCATACAGACTCTCCTGCACAGCACAAATCGGATAAGAATCCTGAACTTGCTTGTACCGATTGCCACCAAGTTGACCACCGCAAGTTTAATAAGCCATACGAGTCAGCAGCCGCTTATGACGTGAAATTTGAAAATGTTAAAGTAGAAAACGGTGCTATTAGTTTCGAAGCAAAAGCCCTGGATAGTGAAGGCGCGATTGTTTCAGGCTTAAGTCACAAAGTTTATAAATATACCGCACCTGTGGTACAGGTTTCTTGGAATGTTGAGAACGACGGCGCAATTGGTGATGCAACAGCAGACTCTAGCCCATGGGCTCGCGAAATTGAGTTCCTTCGTCCAACAACGACTAACCCAACGCCAGATCATGTATTACCAGACAATGGTGTGATGACGGTTGATACGAAGGATATGGGTATTCCAGACGGCGTGTCTGTAGAGCTTATGCCAATCTTCAGCATCTGTTTCGATGCGCAAGGCGTTGATATTGACTGCGCTTCAGATAAAGTTGCAGGCAGTGCTTATATCAAATCAGAGCCACACCGCATCAATATGCCAACCGATGACAAAGGCGATGTCGTTGCACGTCGCGCCATCTTAGATGAAGCTAAGTGCCGCGATTGTCACAGCGCTGAAATTCGTCATAAAGATAACGGTCTTGTCGCCTGTGAGGCTTGTCATACCAGCGATCAAGGCTTACAAGATGATACGGTAGATGGCGTAAAACAGTTCCGTGGTGCAGGTTTTGCTTGGAAGGTACACAAAGCATCTGGTCACTATATGAATAAGAAATATGGTGGTTCAGGTACGGTAATGAAGACCGACTGTGCAACTTGTCACGTGACAGATGAAAGCGGCAATGTCGACGGTATCGAGTTAGGCCGTGCTAGCGAAGGCCGTACCTACGTATTCCCAACCACTAAGACTGATGGCACAGCTATGTACGCTTCTGCTGACGCTGGTGCTTGTATGACTTGTCACTGGGGTCATGAGAGTGACGCCATGCTAAGCCACTTCAAGAGCAATGGCGGCTACTATGGTCCAGATAAGGCTGATGCAATAAAAGGTACAGCTGAAGAAGCTTGCGCCGTTTGTCATAGCCCAGCCAAGTTGATGGAAGTACACAATAAGTAAACTGATTCAGCTTACTTAAGCAGTCTGAGGCGCCCTCGGGAGCCTCATCTGTTTACCTGATAAAGAGAAACGTCAGGTAAACACCACCTAGGATAAAGGGCACCGCCCTTATCTGTAATAGAGCGCCTAACTTGTCCCTAGGTCAGCTCTAAGTTACATCTCCCTGCAAAAGTCAAAGGCACCGAAAGGTGCCTTTTTTGCGCTTAGCACATCATCCACTTAGCAAGTGCGTTATAGAGCAATCAACGCAGCCAGAGGAGGCTTGTTCATCATTTAAATCTCTTTTTATATTATCCCCGATATCGGGTGCTCGTGAGATTAGGACAAGCCAAGCAAATAACTACTATTAGATTTAGTAGAAATAGACTCAGTTTTAGCGAGTTTGTGACTTGGATATTGAATGTTAAGCGGCGAGTGGCATTCGAAAAACAAGTTAAGTGTCTAAGAAATTATGGGCTTAACAGATGCACAATCTCAAACACATAAAAAAGCCGACCATATGGGTGGTCGGCTTACTTTTTACTTTTTACTTTTTACTTTTTACTTTTTACTTTTTACTTTTTACTTTTTACTTTTAACTTTTAACTTTTAAAACTGTAATTATTGTGCCGCGGCTTGCTGACCAGCAATGCGACCAAAAACGATGATATCGGTATAGGCGTTACCGCCAAGACGGTTAGAGCCATGAGTTAGACCGGTTACTTCACCAGCAGCGTATAAGCCTTTGATGATGGTGCCACTATTGTCTAATACTTCTGCTTTAGTCGTTGTAGCAACACCGCCCATTGTGTGATGGACTGATGGCGTTGCTTTTAAGATCCAGTACTTGCCTTCAGACATGTCAACAAGACCTGCACGGTTATTAAATGCTAAATCCTTGCCTGTAGCCGCATACTTATTAACATCACTGATAGTGCTTTGTAGCGCAGCTAAAGGAATATTGAATTTCGCAGCCGCTTCTTCGATGCTGTCAACTTCAAACATTAAACCACGTGAGTGTAGATCGTTGAATTCGCCAGGGTGCATGTCGATAGTCTTAGCAAGATCATCGATTTTTTGGTTCCAAATAACATAAGTGTATTTGCCCGTTTGGTTCAAGATTGCGTTAGAGATAACGTCACGGCGATCAAGTTCTTCTACAAAGCGCTTACCCTCTTGGTTAACCAAGATAGCACCAAAGAAACGCGCATCGGCGATTAACGCGATAGCACCTGTTTCAGGGTTACAGATTGGGTACGCTTGGATTTCGCCTAGGTTGGCAGTCTTAGCGTTAACCGCTTCAGACATTAAGATACCGTCACCGGTTGCACCTGAGTGGTTAGTTGTACCGTAGCGCTCATCGTATTCAGGGTTGAATTTCTTACGCATTTCGATATTTGCGCCAAAGCCACCAGCAGCCATTACCACCGCTTTCTTAGCGTGATAAGTGATAACCTTACCGTTCTTCATCGCCTTAACGCCTACAACGCGGCCTGTCTCATCTTGGATAAGGTTCTTTGCCGTTGTGTTCATATGAACAGGTAAACCAATCTCTTCAGCCTTAACAGCAAACTTGCTTAATACTTCTGCGCCAGTGTGTCCTTTAGGGATGACGGCACGTTTTACTGAGTGGCCACCAAACTGGAAGATTTGGTCTTTGTAGAAATCAACTTTGATATCGTCACGTAACCATTCGGCCGCTTCAACAGCATTATCAACCATTACCCGCACCATCTCTGGATCACCTTTATAGTCGCCGCCCTTTAACGTATCTTCAATAAACGACTCTTTGCTATCGGTGATGCCCATTCCTTTTTGAACCCAGCTACCCGCCACGTTCATTTCGCCGCCAGAGATAAGTGAGTTACCACCAATAATAGGCTGCTTTTCGATGATAACAGCAGATACGCCAGCCTCAACCGCTTCGATACCTGCAGAGAAACCGGCACCACCGGCACCAATAACAACAACGTCATAGGTGTATTCTGATGGCTGTGCATCAACTTTTTTACCATTGATTGCTGCTGTTGCGAGCAGTGTCACCCCTGCAAGCTCAGCCGACTTAGCAACCGCCTGCTTGAAGCCATCAGAAGTGGCCGTTGCACCAGAGATGCCATCCACGTTGACACTGTTGTTATCAATGATTGCTTGCTTTACGTCTTTATAAACGGCTGCGGATAGAACTTTATTCTCTTTTTGTTTTACGATATCAATTGCAGTAATTTGACCATTCTGGAACGTTGTTTCTACAGTAATATCACCATGTCGACCTTTAGCCGTACCTTGTGATTTGATCATTTCGCTTGTTACTGCACAACCAACTAATATTACAGGTAAGGCAATTGCCACGCCTAGCGCTGACTTTTTTAATTTGAAATTCATAGGGGTCTCTTTAAAAGTAATGAGTGTTCAATAGAACAATTAATTACGGTTTCACTAATTTTTTCATAGGTAAATGACATCAAACTAAAAGTTTGATGTCATTTATTAAGGCTTAATAGTTTAACTACTTATTATCTAGTACTTCTAACTTCACAAATAACTACTAATTTATTTCGTAAATACTTTATTGATTATTAGTATTTCATTAAGAATTTTTGTGATGCTTCAATATCAACAGTAAAAGTGCGAGTATCATCGGCATAGAACTTTACTGTTTCACGTAAGTCTTTTAATAAAGCCTTATTCGCATCAGACAAGTCACGGTCATGCACTTTCTTCTGAAGGTCTAGCGCTTGACCATAAGTCATTAACTCGAATGCGTAGATGTAAGAAACGCCATCCACAACTGTAGTTAAGTTCTTAGAAGCCTGATGGAAGTTACTGAAGTTATCTTCGATACCACCTTGGTTAGCCTGACCATAGAAAGATACTGGGTTAGACGCGTGAGCGATATCAACAAACAGCGCTGTAAAGCCATTCTGTAGGGTATAGAAACTCTGACCGTTAGTATCATCTGGGTTCACAAGTGCACGTGGTAGGCCTGTGAAGTATGGGTCAATCATCTTAATTTGACGATTCGATGAATACTTACCTAGCTGAGCCATCGCAATGCTGAAGGCTTCAGTTGTCGTTGCTAACTGAATGGTGTCGAAGTTAGCAGACGAGTTAATCGCGCCAGATACCCTGCCATCTGTGAAGTACTGCTCAACTTGTGGATACTTGTTGAAACGTGAGTGCTTAGCATTCAAGTATACCGTTGGATTATCGTCAGAGCTGTTGATCTGAATGTGTACCAACTCTTCAAGATTGTTGTACTGGCTAATAGCGTTAGCTACAGGCCAATGCGCGCCACGGAATGATAAGCTATCTTGTAGAGGACGCTTCTCATCACGTTGGAACAGATAACCGCCTTTCAGGTTTTTAAGAATGTCATTACCTACGTCTTGTACGTGTGGCATAGGACGGGCATCTAGCGTATGAGGCAGAATTGGGCTGATGTTGCCATTAATAGACTCAAGGCCCGCAGCAATCAGCTTTGGAGAGAATTCGATTAACTGCTCTGCTTGCCCCATCGCATGGACTAACTGCGCTGTTGATAGCGCGTTGTTAGAAAGAATAGATAAACCATCTTTACCGAATGGTACCAGAGGCTTAACACCTGCAGCCTTTAGTGCCTTAGCAGCTGGCATACGCTCGCCTTTATAGAACACCTCATGCTCACCCATCATTGCCGCACCAATGTGCGAAGCAAGCAGAATGTCAGAAAGGCCTACCGAACCATCTGATGGCACAACAGGAATAATGTTCTTGTTTACAAACTGCTCGTACAAACGAGCCACGTCAGGTTGTACGCCTACATGGCCAGTCGCGATCTGGTTTAGACGGATAGTCATAGCCATACGCACAACTTCTTGGGCGATCGGCTCGCCAGACGCTGCAGCGTGAGTGAATAGCATGTCACGGTTGAAGTCTTCAGACAGCTTTACCGCTTCATCTGACATCTTACCGTCTTTACCGAAAACTTCTGTATCCTTGTTCTTACCCACGCCAACCGTTAGACCATAAACTGGTGTGCCTTGGCGAGCTGAATCCATTAACAGATCGAAACTGTCTTGGATGTTCTGTTTGCCTTTTTTGCTGACAGTCACATTGGCTTCACCACTTTGAACTTTAAGCAACTGCTCAATAGTAAGATCTTTACCTGTTAGACTAATTGTTTCAGCCATAGCGCTGAATGAAGTCATAGGAACAACGGCACAGCTTAAGGCAATAGCCAAAGAGCTTAGTTTCAATTTATGTTTAACAATCATTTCCATTCCTTTATATAACTGTGTGATGCCACACTAGCCCACATAAAATTTGAGTTAGAACAATGACAAGATGTTTTATTAAAAACCTAAACAAAGATTAACCTATAACAAATATTATGAAGTGATATCGCTCACTATAATATTGCACTGCATCAAAACAGTGTGGGAACAAACAGTAGTTTTAATGAAAAAACCAAATAAAGTTCAATAAGTGAGCTGAAACGAGTAAACAAGCTCACTTTTAATACCAAACATTATTAACTCTGACTTATCACGATCCATTACCAACAATAAGTCAGCCATCACAGAAACATTAAAAACAATTGTCAGTTCAAATACCAAAACCACACTAAACACCATAACTCTGACTAATATCAAATAACGTCAACAATAATAACTGTGATCACAATATTATTTATTCTCTCGCGCTACAGACTCGAATGGATAATGATTCTTGCCCTAAAATAATTATCATCATCAATTGTTGAGTAATCCCAGTTAAGCTGCTTAGTTAACCTTTCCACTAACATCAAGCCCAATCCAAAACCGCTGCTATTGTGTTTTGATAAAGGATTAACAATATCAATTCGGTTACCGACTTGCTCAATGACTACCCCCTTAGCACCATGTTCTAAACTGTTACGGATCAGATTATTCAATACGATTGTCAAAGGCTCTTTGAGCACGTAAAGCTCGGTTTCATCGCAGATCAAGTCCACATTGATATCACTGCCCTGAGCATACTTTTGATCATCGACTATGCTCGCCAGTAAATGTGATAACTTCACATCACAACAATTCATTGGACTACAGTCTGAACTCATTAACCAAAGCAGGGTCTCCGTGATTGATTTCATCTGAGTTGTCGCTTGGCTAGCATGTAAAGTTGGCCCTGAGAGCTCTCCTTGTTGCAGCGATAAAATTTCAAATGATGACTGGCATATCGCGATGGGAGTTCTTAGTTCATGACTGGCAAATCGCAGAAAGGAAAGCTCCCTTTGCTGGGACTCTTTAAGTTGCTTAATCGAGCTGTCCAGTGCATCGACAATAGATTGGAGTTCGGCATAACATTGCTTTGGAAACCTAAGTTGCTGCATACCTTGCCAATCGTGTTGCTTGATTGCTTCACTGATCTGATGCACAGGTAAAATTACCCGACGCTGCAGATACCAGGCGAGAATGGCATTTACCGAGAATGTCATGATAACTAACAGGAGGATCGCTGCCATGTTCTTAGGAGCAAACTCTAATGCGTGAGTGGCGTTATAATGCAGCCAAACATAATAGGCTTTGCCCTCTTTGGTAGAGTAAAGCATCAGGCCATCGATAAATTTCCCATCTGAATGCTGATGCTTAACATCAAGTGCCTGCTCTGGAGGCAAGCCACCATTGATCGCCTTAACTTGATCTGGCACTAGATCCCAACTGGTGTAAACGGTAATATTTTCAGTTTCAATCGCATTTTGGCTTGCGCTTGCATAGACTTCTGCAGCTTGAGCTGCATTTCTCATGGTGATTTCATGCATGCTAAACATTCCCGCACACATCATACACAGAGGAATAAGGAAGTTTATAACCAAGGTGATAGCTAAAAAACATAAGCCGTAAACCTGATATACACGCTTCAAACTCAGCTTAGGCTTCATCATTTTCCACTCTTAAGCATAAGCCAACACCACGAATCGTATGAATAAGATGCTGTTCGAATGGCTTATCAACCACCCTTCGAAGCAGGTGTATATGACTTTTTAAGCTGTCGCTATCGGGAGGGCTATCTGGCCACAGTAATCGCTCTATCTCTTCCCGTTCGACGGTTTCAGGGCTTCTTCGAGCTAAAAATGAAAGGATCTGCCATCCTGTTCGTGACAAAGCAAGGTCCTGACCCTGACGATGTACCTGATGGGCACCAAAATCAAACTCGAGATCGCCAATAGTCAGCCGCTTTGGCGATGGACGCCGCTGAGATACAACCTTAAGGCGTGCGACTAACTCCGCCAGTGCAAAAGGCTTAACCAGATAATCATCGGCTCCGGCCTCGAAACCTGAAAGCCTATCTTGTAAGTTGCTCCTAGCCGTCAGCATAATGATTGGAGCCATAATGCATTGCTCTTTCCATCTCTGGCATGCTGTAATGCCGTCGCCATCGGGTAAATTAAGATCTAAAATGATCGCATCAAAGGTACTGCTAAATATTCTTTCCTCTGCCCGTTCCAGAGTCTCCGCATAGTCACATTCAATCTCATTTAACTCGAGATACTGAATAATATTTTTAGCCAGTAGGCGGTTATCTTCGACAAGGAGAACCAACATCTTCTATATAATTTCCAGTTGATGAGCGATATGAACTAAATTGGTCCTATTACTGGCAGACAACTTATTTCTTAAAGATTCAAGGTGGTATTCCACCCCACGAACGGTAATATCCAATTGCTCTGAAATCTCGCGATTATGTAATCCAATCGCAGCCATCCTCAATGCTCTTATTGCTGTTTGATTAAACAGGTTATATTGACGGTATGGGTTTATCTCATTATGAAAATGTTCAAATATCGTCAGTTGAGCTTGCTTTAGTGTCTGTTCTAATTCTGTAAGCCTTAACTCTTCATATGGATATTTTGATAATAATGTAAATCGACCACTCCAAGTATCTGATGCAAAATGCTTCAGCGGCCAACTAAGAACCGTATTAATACCGTGGCTATTGAACAGTTTTTGAACTTTAGTCGGCTGACCATCTTCACAAAGAACATAGTGATAGGGGGAATCGAGTCGCAAGGCGGCTGCAAAGTTAATATCGGTAGGCGCAACACGTGTTACGTATTGTTGATGCAGCTGCTTAACCGTCGGTGAAGAAGAAAAAACGCCGCCGCTGCTTCTTAGCACTTTACGTGTCAGTAGACTCTTACGGTTGTTACCTAAGTAGTCTTGGTAAGCGCTATTGGCGATTCCTTGAAACCAAAACCCACCGAAGCCCAAATCCGCAATTGGGGATTTAATACTATTGAGGATCTCTTCAGCTAATGGTGTTAAATCAGACTTACTTTCATCTATTAACCATGCACTGTTATTCATCTGTCCCATAATTCCGAGCCCAATCAAAACTATTTAAAGTCACAAGCGACCAAATCACTCAAGGTAAAGCCAGTACAATCAACTTTACTCAAATAGCCTTAACGGATAAACATTCTTAATGGAGATTTTCTAACCACCCAACAGAAACATAAAATTTAATTTAGAGAGTAGTAATTTTGACGCAATTTTGACGTTGCTTGCTCTATAATTATTTTAATTTACCAGAAATAAAATCAATTACTGAACATAAGCTTTAACTAAACAGTTTGTAAGTAAGAGAGACGTTTATTCAGAAGTAATACTCTATTTACGCATCTATATCGGTGCGCCATCAAGCTCACATTTTTCAGTATAGAATTGCAATATTCAAGGCATAACTCTTTTGTAGTCTATAGCCTAAAAGGCAGCAGTAGATCTCCCCCTAGACTATTCTACTCAAGAACAATTTTAGCTAGAGGCTGCACTTTAAACAGCCTCCCACCACAGGGATTAAAACAATAAGCCGCTTAGAATGGTTGATTCACCATGATCCAGAATTGATTCGATTCGGCGCTAAAAGCAAGCTCTGCACGCACTACGATACTTTCAACTTCAAATCGCGCTCCAAAACCTGCCGACCACTTCAAATCTTCATGTAACGCGCTGGCATTAAAGTCATCACTCACCTGCCCCGCCTCAGCAAAGGCAACCCACTGCCACCAAGGCACATCGTATAAGTTAAATACTGGCCACTCTTGCAATGGTTGCCATCTAGGTTGCACGCGATATTCTGCGCTATAGAGCACTGCTGAGCGGCCAGTGTAACGCTTGCTGGTGTAACCACGCAGGCGTTCAAATCCGCCTAAGCTTATCCCTGCAAAACTAGGGGGTTGATGCAAGTCATCTTCAGAACCTGAGGTCCAAGTTGGCGTATCGGCTAAATAAAAGTTAAACGCTAAAATTTGCTGACCAAACCATTCATTAGAATCGATAGACACGAAAGCGCTTTGCTCAAACTCCCAAGTGGTCCAACTATTGCGAGAACCGCTACCAAAGTCGCGAGTCACCTTGAAGCTTGTTTGTCCGCCTTGACTACTATTTTTGCCGTTATCACGGTTATCCCAATCTAGCTCTAGCGCAAGCCCCTTGGCCTCTTCGGGTAAAAACTCAAAGCCCTCTAACTCCCGACTCTGGCTAAAAGGGCTAAATTTTAGGCTGGTGACACCTGATTCGAGTGGGTTCCAACTAATATCGCCTCTTGCACGCCCAAGGCTACGCACAGTACCTTGACTACCACGTCCTATTGGCAAAATATATCTGGCATGAAACTTAGTATAAGATTCATCACCTAAGGTTATTGTTCGCTCGTTCTCTCCCAAGGCTCCAGCTTGCTGCGGCACATAATAGACCCCCTCTTGAAAGCGGGCTTGATAAGTTTCTATCGAGAATAACCATTGATCAATGGAAGGAATTTGGTAGTCGTTAAAACGCA
Source organism: Shewanella pealeana ATCC 700345 (assembly GCF_000018285.1). Classification (NCBI taxonomy): domain Bacteria; kingdom Pseudomonadati; phylum Pseudomonadota; class Gammaproteobacteria; order Alteromonadales; family Shewanellaceae; genus Shewanella; species Shewanella pealeana. The sequence continues at coordinate 4,370,557 of NC_009901.1, forward strand.
GGTAACTTACCCAACTATTATTGGTGCTATATACACCAATACCCAATATCGAGGACTGGATCTGCCCGGCGTGTTTAAGTACACCGGCTCCACCAAAGGCGGTACTTAAACTTTCACTGGAAAAAGCGAAAGGCACCGCTGCAAACTCTGCTTGATAATCGGGTAGCTTATCATCGCCCTGCTTAGACTTGGCTGTAGCCTTAGGCGAAACAGATTCTATAATCACAGTTTCTTCGCCCGAACGCTGCTCTTTAGTTATCTCAGTCGAAGTTGGCGCGGCAAAAGCCAGTGGCGACATTAGCCCTAATGCGGTAAAAGTACGCAATAAATAAGTTTTCAATTTAAAAGATCTTCATTCTGATGAAGGGCATCCAGCCTCAATCACCACTACAGAATAAGGTGTTTATTTGCTCAATCTAGGCAAACAGCGACTCGGGGAGTCAATTTAGTCACAAGTTCGTAGGCGATAGTCCCAATATGCTCTGCCACCTCCTCTACCGGAAGGTCTTTCCCCCAAAGCACGGCTTTATCGCCAACATTATCCTTAGCACCAGCGCCAAGATCCACCGTCAACATGTCCATTGAGACGCGACCAACGATAGGTGCTAATCGACCGTTTATCAGTACTGGGGTTCCTAACGGCGCATTTCTTGGATAACCATCACCATAACCGATAGCAACAACTCCAAGTTTGGTATCTTTCTCTGCAACCCAATGACTACCATAACCAACGGGTTGTCCAGCTTTATGATCGCGAATCGCAATCAGCTGCGACACTAGCTCCATCGCAGGAATAAGCCCGTGTTTGGTACCTAGATCGCCAACCACAGGAGATACACCATAGAGCGCAATACCAGGGCGGATCCAACTTGCTTGGCTTTGCTGCCAAAAGAGTGCGCCAGCCGAGTTGGCTAGAGTACGATCGCCAAGTAAGTCTTTAGTTAGTTCTTCGAAAACAGCAATCTGCTTGGCAGTACAGTCATTATCTGGTTCATCGGCACAGGCAAAGTGGGTCATCAAGTTAATTGGCTTGGCGATATTGTCACAGGCTAATAGACGCTGATAAATCTGATGAAATTCATCAGGTACAAACCCGAGTCGATGCATACCAGAGTCTACTTTCATCCACACTGTGACGGGTTTGTTCAACTCTGCCTGCTCGAGCATTTCGATTTGTGACTCGTGGTGAACCACAGTTTCAATATCATGCTCAACTAAGGTGACTAAATCAGTCGCTCGGAAAAAGCCTTCCAATAATAAAAGCTTGGCCTTAACACCGCCCGCTCGAAGCGCTAATGCTTCTTCGAGCCGGGCTAGGCCAAAACCGTCGGCATTATCTAAACATTGAGCGACATTGAGTAAGCCATGGCCATAGCCATTAGCTTTAACAACCGCCATCACTTTACTCGATGGGGCTAATTCATGCAGCCGAGCAAGATTATTCTTCAATGCATGGCGGCTGATTTCTGCTCGTGGGAATGGTTTCAAGAGTAACCTTGTTTATCTAATCTAAAAATAAGAGCCTCATTGAGGCTCTATTGTATTTTATCACTGTGTAAAAAAAGTGATGATGACCAATAATTAATCTTCTTCGAATTGCGGACCTGCATAATTGTCAAAACGAGAGAATTGGCCTTGGAAGGTTAAGCGCACGCGGCCAATAGGACCGTTACGTTGCTTACCAATAATGATCTCAGCAGTACCTTTATCTTCAGAATCGTTGTTATACACTTCATCACGATAAATAAACATGATCAAATCCGCATCCTGCTCAATCGCGCCCGATTCACGCAAATCCGAGTTTACAGGACGTTTATCGGCACGTTGCTCCAATGAGCGGTTAAGCTGTGACAATGCTACTACTGGGATCTCTAGCTCTTTTGCCAAAGCTTTTAATGAGCGAGAGATTTCTGAGATCTCCAATGTACGGTTATCTTTTAGCGCTGGCACCTGCATCAACTGAAGGTAATCGATCATGATCATCGACAGGCCTCCGTATTCACGGGCGATACGTCTGGCTCGACTGCGTACATCGGTTGGGGTTAATCCTGAGCCGTCATCGATATACATCTTACCTTGCTCAAGCATGATCCCCATGGTTGAGGATACGCGAGCCCAATCGTCATCATCTAGCTGACCAGTACGAATTTTTGTTTGATCGACGCGACCGAGTGAGGCCAACATACGCATCATGATCTGTTCTGAAGGCATCTCCAAGCTGAAAATAAGCACGGGCTTGTCTTCATGCAGCGCCGCTTGCTCACACAAGTTCATCGCAAAGGTGGTTTTACCCATAGATGGACGCGCCGCAACAATGATCAAATCGCCAGACTGGAAACCTGCGGTCATTTTATCTAAATCGCCAAAACCGCTCGACACTCCGGTTACACCGTTGGTCGGGTTATTGTAGAGTTCTTCGATTTTATCGACAGTTTTCTCTAGAATCGCCTTGATACCTTCAGGGCCTTCGTTGGCGTTAGCACGCTGCTCTGCAATTTTAAACACTTTGGTTTCGGCTAAATCGAGTAGCTCACTCGAATTACGCCCTTCAGGGTTAAAACCTGCATCGGCAATTTCATTGGCCACCTTGATCATATCGCGAACAACGGCACGCTCACGCACAATACTGGCATAAGAGAGGATATTACCGGCACTCGGGGTATTTTTGGCTATCTCACCAATGTAGGCAAATCCTCCGACATCTTCGAGTTGGTCTTCGAGTTCTAATTGTTCAGAGACAGTAATTAAGTCAATCGGTTGACCCGCACTGACTAAAGACTCCATCGCAGTAAAAATCGTACCGTGAGCACGCGAATAGAAGTCTTCTTTAACAACTGCTTCAGCCACTCTGTCCCAAGCGTCAGAGTCCAACATCAAACCACCGAGAACCGATTGCTCAGCTTCAATTGAATGCGGTGGCATCTTCAGCGCGTCCATCTGAAGATCTCTTGGTTTCTCTTTGCCCTTAAAGGCGCGTTGTTGTGACATTAAATCTCCAAAATTCCAACGTTTAAGCAAAATGTGGTATAAAACCGTGGTAAAACAGAGCAGGCTTTTAACATCATACGACCTGCAACTAAAAATAAACTATAACAATATTAAGGAAAGAACATGCGCAATGCATTGATTGCCGCCATCGCTCTATCTTCGGGGATGCTGCCATCAGCCGTAGCATTGGCTGATGAAGGACAGTGGCAACCCTATCAAATGCCATCCATCGCCGATAAGCTCAGCGAACGTGGCATCGATATTCCGGCTAAACAGTTAGCAGACTTAACCAGCTACCCTATGAATGCTGTAGTCGGACTGGGCTATTGTACCGCCAGTTTTGTTTCGCCCCAAGGCTTAGTTGTGACAAACCATCATTGTGCCTATCGCGCCATTCAATATAACAGCAAAAAAGAGCATAACTATCTGGCAGATGGCTTTTTAGCGACCAGTAAAGATAAAGAACCGACAGCGGGGCCAAACGAGCGCCTTTATATCACCGAAGTGGTTACCGATGTATCAGAGCGAGTCAAAAAACAGATTGGTGACGATCCGCTTAAGCGTTATGAGAATATCCAAGCCAATCGCAAAGCCTTAATCAAAGAGTGCGAAAGCGATGATAACTATCGCTGCTCGGTAAGAAGCTTCCATAACGGTCTTGAGTATTACCTGATCAAGCAGCTCATTATTCGTGACGTGCGCTTAGTGTACGCGCCACCAGAAAGTGCAGGCGCCTTTGGTGGTGATATCGACAACTACGAATATCCACGCCACTCTGCTGATTTTACCTTTCTGCGTGCCTACGTTGGTAAAGACGGCAAACCAGCAGCTTTTGCTGAAGACAACGTACCTTACGTGCCTAAGAGCTATTTAAAGATTAATGCCGACGGTGTAAAAGCCGGTGACGGTGTATTTGTGGCAGGCTACCCAGGTTCAACCAGCCGCTACCGCTTAACCAGCGAACTTAAGTTTGCTAGCGATTGGCTATATCCAACGCTTGCGACGCGTTATCAGCTACGCATCGATACTATCGAAGCCATGAGCACAAACAATAAAGACGTTAAAATCAAGTACGCGGGCACGCTTGCTGGTATGGCAAACCGTATGAAGAAGTACAACGGTTTGTTAGATGGCTTTAAAGCGACTGATATAACGGGCATTAAGCAAAGCCGTGAGGATGATTTTAGCGCATGGCTTGCAAAAGACCCCGAGTACCAATCTTTCCAAACTCAATTTGATGAGCTTGAAACCCTGTTGGTCCAGCAACGCCAGCTACGCCAAGGCCGTTACTACTTTGAAAACGCCCAAAGCAGTGCACTGCTCGCTACCGCTAACAAGCTTTACCGCTTAGCCAAAGAGAAGCAAAAGAGCGATGCTGAACGTGAGGAGGGTTATCAAGAGCGCGACATGAAGATGTTTAAAGCGCGCCTTAAGCGTTTAGACTCGAGCTTTGCCATCAGCGTCGATAAAACCCTGTGGATGCAGGACTTAAAAGCCTACCTTGCCCAAGACAATCGCGTAGCAGAGCTTGATGCCATGCTCAATGAAGGTGATAGTGATAGTGATAGCGAGATCAGCCTGAGCGAAAAGCTTGATGCACTGTACGCGCTTAGCTCGCTAACAGAGAAAGACAAGCGTCTTGCCTGGATGAACGCCGATGCAGCAGAGTTTGAGACTAGCGCCGATCCATTTATCCGCCTTGCTGTTGCCCTGTACCCGCAAAATATGCAGGCAGAGAAAGATGCTAAGACGTTAGCAGGTAAGCTATCCAAAGCTCGTCCTGACTATATGAAGGCCATTATCGCTTACAACAAGGCCAATGGCTGGCCAGTCTACCCTGATGCTAACGGTACGCTACGTATCACCTATGGTATGGTAGACGGTTACCAATCAACTGATGCGCTTTATAAGCAGCCCTTTACTCGCTTAGAAGGCATTGTAGCTAAGCATACTGGTGTAGAGCCGTTTAACGCGCCAACAAAACTACTAGAGGCGATTGAGGCTAAGCGTTTTGGTAGCCACGCGGTAGAAACCGTTTATCAAGATCCTGCTTCTTGGTTATGCCGCCTATTCTCTTGTTTAGATAAGCCTGAGAACTTTGGTTCAGTGCCTGTTAACTTCTTATCGAGCGTTGACACCACTGGCGGTAACTCTGGCTCTCCAGTATTTAATGGAAAAGGCGAGCTAGTCGGCCTTAACTTTGACTCGACTTACGAAGCAATTACTAAAGACTGGTTCTTTAATCCAACCATCACCCGCGCCGTACACGTGGATATTCGCTATATCCTCTGGATGATGGATGAGGTAGATAACGCACAAAATCTGATTGAAGAGCTAGACTTAGTGAACAACTAATTCGGCTAGGCGACATACTTAAAAGGCATATGAGTTCTGCTCATATGCCTTTTTACTTGAACAGCTACTCATGCTCTACCTTGCTACTTTTCCTCGAGCTATCTCGATATCTAGATGGGTATTATACCAATCAGTATAAGAAGTTGATCTACTCAGAGCGTTTTTGGCAAACTAATTCAAGGCGAATAGCTGAAAGAATGGTATTCCCTTGTGAAGCTGTTCAACACAGAATTAGGAAGCCAAAACGCTCCAGAATGGCGAGTTTTAGCAGTTCTGATGCTGTGACTCTTAAGGAACAAGAGGGAGCTTAACCCTAGTTCAACTATGCTCTTCACTCGCTGCCTTGCCTCATAACAGCTAAACTCTCGCTGAGCGACCAAATCTTTATACTGATTGATATTAATGCCAACAAGCTTTTTGCATTGGATTGTATTTTCTTGCTTGAGCTAAACACTGAATATGCCCAATATTGACGGGCTAAAGCCCGACCTACAACAAATTGGCCTTTCCTGCCTTTCCTGCCTTTCCTGCCTTTCCTGCCTTTCCTGCAATGCCATTTTTCAGGCATAAAAAAACGCCGCACTAATAAATTAGTACGGCGTTTTTAATTAAAGCATTTGCTTAGAGCAAATTATTAAGCTTCTGCAACAACAGAAAGTTTAACGATTGCTTTAACTTCAGTGTGAACTTGAACTTCAACTTCGAATTCACCAGTAGTGCGGATAGCACCTAGTGGAAGACGAACTTCGCTCTTAGCTAGTTCAACACCAGCAGCTGTAACTGCATCAGCGATATCACGGTTGCCAATTGAACCGAATAGCTTGCCTTCGTCACCAGCTTTAGAAGCGATAACAACAGACTCAAGTGCAGAGATTTTCTCAGCGCGTTGAGTTGCAGCAGCTAGGTCAGCAGCTAACTTAGCTTCTAGATCAGCACGACGTGCTTCAAAAACTTCAGTGTTAGCAGTGTTAGCAACAACAGCTTTACCTTGTGGTAAAAGGAAGTTACGTGCGTAACCAGCTTTTACAGAAACTTGGTCACCCAAGTTGCCTAGGTTAGCGATTTTATCAAGTAAAATAACGTTCATTTTATATTCCTCTAAATTAATGCAGTATTACTGATGTAAATCAGTGTACGGCAGTAGAGAAAGATAACGAGCACGCTTGATAGCGCGAGCTAGTTGACGTTGATATTTAGCATTTGTACCAGTGATACGACTAGGAACAATTTTACCACTTTCAGTGATGTAGTTCTTCAAAGTTACGATATCTTTGTAATCGATCTCGGTAACGCCTTCTGCAGTGAAACGGCAGAACTTGCGACGACGGAAATAACGTGCCATGTGACAGTCTCCTAAGTTTTCAATTCGACATTTTCAGCGTGTAAAACCAAGCGATTTTGACCATTTCTGCTCTGTTGCAGATTAATGAAGCCCTCGACTTGTATTTCAACGCCGGCTGTTAAGTTTTTTGCAACGCCATTAAAGCGTTCACCACTTAATACAACTTGGATTTGGCAATAAACGTTGCGTAACATTCCTGCTTCGTAACGCTGCGATTTGTGTTCCAACATCACTACCGTATGGGCAATGCCTGCTGGACTATCAAACTGCCTAGAACGCGTAATGGTTCCCGCTAATACCAAATTGTTTGTGGTCACAAAAAAACTTACTCAGCAGTGTTTTCAGCGCTTTCTTCAGCTTCTTCAGTAGCTTCTGCACGAGGTGCACGCTCTTCAGATGAACGACGTGTGTCGCGCTCGTCTTTAGCTTTAGCCATTGGAGATGCTTCAGTGATGGCAGCTTTAGTACGCATAACCATGCTACGCAAAACAGCGTCGTTGAAACGGAAAGCTGTTTCAAGTTCTTCAACCGCTTCTGCAGTAGTCTCTACGTTCATAAGAACATAGTGAGCTTTATGCAATTCGATGATTGGGTAAGCCAATTGACGACGGCCCCAGTCTTCTAAACGGTGGATTTGACCGCCAGCTTGGGTAAGAATACCCGTGTAACGTTCGATCATACCTGGCACTTGTTCACTCTGATCAGGGTGAACTAAAAATACGATTTCATAATGACGCATTTTTTGCTCCTTACGGTTATCTAGCCTCGTTGTTGGCTCAGTCAAACCTAATAGAGGCAAGGAACTAATTAAAGTGACTGAATTAAGCCGCGGAATATTACATAAACCAAAGCAAAAATTCAAGCAATTATTAACCACTTTGATAATGGTCTAATGAATTGGAGCAGGTAACCCGGCAAACCTTCGCTAGTCTTGGGTCACGTTCTCCGCCTTATAGGCTGAAAAGCTAATACAATCTAGTTTGCGCCTAAGCTGATTCTAGGTATTATGTCGCTACGACAAAGTGATGATAAACCCCCCAAACAACATCAAGAATAAGAATAATGCTAAAAACTGTCTTCATTGTATTTGGTCTTTTGTGCTCCCCCGCTGCCTTCGCACTAGTGCCGCCTGATTATCAAGAGCCTCCGAGCGATCTTACCGCCGAAATTGAAGCGGGTTTTCAGCTAAATACAGGTAATACTGAGTCTAGTAGCTTCAACGGTAGAACCAAACTCGTTTACGACACCACTCAGACAAGGCAGGAAGGAACGGTTAAAGCCTACTTTGCTGCCGATAATGAGAAAACGACGGCAGAGAAGTATGACCTACAACTTCAGTCAAACTATAAGATTAGTGGTGGCTACTTTTTTGGTCGAGGTGACTTCACTTGGGATCAATTTGGTAGTTATACGCGTATATCAACGGTTTCAGGCGGTTATGGTTTCGATGCTGTTAGCACCTCAAAGACTAACCTCAGTTTAGAAATTGGTCCGGGTTATCGATATAACCTGCCGATTGCCACTGACGATGCCCCGATTCCCGAAGCCAATAAAGACCTTATTTTACGTACAGCGGCAAAATTTGAGATGAAGCTGCAGGAATACACCAGCCTTAATGCGGATCTCACCGCCGAAACGGGTGAAGACAACAATACACTGACGCTGGATATGAGCTACAAAAATACCCTGTTCCAAGACTGGGCATTTAAAATAGGCGTCAACGTGAAATACACCGAAGTGGTACCAGAAGGCTCGAAGCAAACCGATACTATAACCACCTTCAACTTGCTCTATACCTTTCAATAACCGCTAACGTCACAAACAATAAAGGGCAAGCTCTGTCGAGTTTGCCCTTCACAATTAATGGACCGAATTACAACTTACCTTAGTTGTTGCATAAGATAAGCGTATACCATCGACTTTAGCTCCGCCGCCTGATTATTATCAGCAGCGCCAGCGTGACCCCCTTCGATATTCTCATAATACAAGACATCAATGCCCATGCCTTCCATCTTAGCCACCATCTTGCGAGCATGAGCGGGATGAACCCTGTCATCACGGGTTGAGGTGGTGAAAAACACCTTCGGGTAAGCTGTATTCGCCTTTAGGTTATGGTAAGGCGAAAATGTCTTAATATAATCCCACTGGGCAGGAATATCCGGATCGCCGTACTCCCCCATCCAGCTCGCTCCAGCCAACAGCTTGTTGTAGCGCTTCATATCCAGTAACGGTACCTGGCATACAACTGCACTATAAAGCTCAGGTTTACGAGTAAATGCAGCCCCCATCAGCAAGCCACCATTACTGCCACCTTGGATCCCTAGATGCTCACTCGAGGTAATCTTCTTAGCTATCAAGTCCTCTGCAATTGCCTCAAAATCTTCATAGGCTTTATGACGATTCTGTTTCAGAGCCGCTTGATGCCAAGCTGGGCCATATTCGCCTCCACCACGAATGTTGGCTAGCACATAAACACCGCCTTGCTCCAACCAATTTTTACCGATTGTTGCCGAATAAGAGGGACGCAGAGAAACTTCAAAACCACCATATCCATAAAGCAGAGTCGGATTTTTGCCATCACGTTTAAGATCTTTCGCCATCACCACAAAATAGGGCACCTGAGTACCATCTTTTGAGGTAGCGAAATATTGTTTAGTTTCAAACTTTGAGGCAGCGAACTGCTGTTTCATGCCCTTAATCTTTTCGGCTTTCATGGTCACAGCATTAAAGCTATATAAACTTGAAGGCTCTAAGAAGCTAGTATAGTTAACGAAGAAGTCATCACTATCACGCTCGACATCAAACACGCTAATGGTGCCATTAGCATCGAACGGCGCTTGCATGCTTTTCCACTGACCGTTTTTTGCTTGAGAGTAACGTACCAATTTGCCTTTGACGTTATCTAACCAAGTAACGAAAATCGCACTCTTGGTAAATTTAACTTGTGAGATAGAAGCGGTTTCCGATGGCTCCACTAACACGTTAAATTGTGGCTTCTGCTCAATAAGCGTCTCTACCGGAGCATAGATAATGCTACCTTGCTTGAAGCTCTCGCTCCCTGTTTTAAGATCGCTTTTTAGCTCGATATACAGCTGGCCGTTAAAATAGCCTTTAAGTTCAGCATCTTTTGGTAGAGGCAATAAGGTGAGTTTTCCATCGCGGTAAACATAATGCTCGGCGGTATAGAAGGTCAACGCCTCTGACACTAGCTCCAAGGAATTATCGCCGTCAAACAGTACATAGCCTGATACCGCTACCGACGCTTTATCACCACTGAAAACCGTTGTTGCTTCAGAAAGCTTAGTACCACGCTCCCAAAGCTTAACCACCTTAGGGTAACCAGAATCCGTCATGCTATCGTCACCAAAGTCGGTGCCAACAAAGACGTTATTCTTATTAATCCAGCTCAGGCTCGACTTAGCTTCTTCGAGAAAGAATGCTTGTTGTTTTTCCCCCACAAAGGAGAGCGTATTGAGATCAAACTCTCGCACCTCAGTTGCATCGGCGCCCCCACGTGAAAGAGAGACAAAGCAACGATCATTTTCAGGGTAACGACAGTTAAAGCCCTTATAGACCCAGTTAACCCCCTCATCTTTGCCTAGCTTGTCGATATCGAGTACCGTTTCCCATTTAGGCGAAGTCTTCTTATACTCCTCCATGGTAGTTCTGCGGTAGATCCCTCTAACGTGGTTCTCGTCTTTCCAGAAGTTATATAGGTAATCGCCAATACGACTGGCGTATGGGATGCGCTCTTTGTCGTTTAGGATGGCCAGGCTATTACTCACTAAGTTATCGAAGCCTTCGAATGCCTTAATCTCTTTGGCCGAAATAGCATTTTGCTGTTTCACCCATTCCATCGGCTTTGCGCCTTCAACATCTTCTAGCCAGAGGTAGTTATCATCCTCTGCGTGAGCGGGTACGGCAGCAATTGCACCCAGTACGCACAAAGATAAAATTTGATTTCGCATGTAAACATCCTGTTTTAGAATTTGTCAGCTTAAGCTACTGCATAATGCGGAACAATTAAATAGAGCCTATCGATACAGTACTGGCTATGGTGTAACAAAGGGTTTCCTGTTTGTGTTTGTCTCTAAATAGCCAAGCGACAGATGCAAAAATGCCGATAAGGCGTTAACCCTATCGGCATTTAAAATCTAAGCCTAAACTGCAGACTCTTACGTTACGCCAGTCTCTGACGCACTGCTTCAAATAAGCAAACGCCGGTCGCTACCGACACGTTTAAGCTTGAAACGCTACCCGCCATTGGGATAGACACTAAAGTGTCACAGCTTTCACGTGATAAACGGCGAAGACCTTTGCCTTCTGCGCCCATTGCGATAGCTAACGGCCCCGTTAGGCTCGCTTGGTATAGCTCACAATCAGCTTCACCGGCTGCGCCAATAATCCAAATACCTTTCTCTTGCAGGCTACGCATGGTGCGCGCAAGGTTAGTCACTTGGTATAGTGGTACCACTTCGGCCGCGCCACAGGCAACTTTGCTCACCACTGGCGTTAAGCCAACTGAGTTGTCTTTTGGTACGATAACGCCGTGAACACCAGCGGCGTCGGCATTACGCAGACATGCGCCTAGGTTATGCGGGTCAGTAACCCCATCTAGGATCAGTAGAAAAGGCACTTCGGTCTTTTCTAGCATTGCAGACAATTCGTTATCGCTAAGAATTTTCGCTGGCTTAACTTTAGCAACGATACCTTGGTGTTGGCCACCGTCAGACTTATCATCCAACGCCTTACGAGAAGCATATTGCACTGACACGCCCCACTCGGCTGCCATTGCAAGAATTGGCGTGAGTCTCGCGTCATCACGACCTTGTAGTACCCACATTTCAATTACACGCTCAGGGCTGTTTTTTAGTACTGCTTCAACAGCATGCAATCCAAAGGTCATATCTTGCTTTTTCATCTATTTCTTACTCGCTTTACGCTTGGCTGACTTAGCTTTACTCGCTGAAGATTTTTTTGCCGAAGCTTTTGTCTTAGTCTTTTTAGCTGCAGCGCTGCTGCCGCTCTTATATTTACCGCCGCTCGACTTACGCTTTGCCCCTGACTTAGCCTCAGAGTCACCCTCTGCGCCTTTGCCTCTAGAAGACTCACGCTTAGCACCAAGCTTTGCACCTTCACGGTTCACTCGCTCACGCGCGGTTAATGGTTTGGTTGGCCTACGACGTTTACCGCCTGCAGAGTCGCCTTCCATCATCAAGTCAATCTGACGGTCATCAAGATTAACCCCAGCAACTTTGACCGTAACCGTATCACCAATCTGATAAACCTGTCCCGAGGCTTCCCCCACTAAACGCTGGCGCATATTATCATACTGATAATAATCACTACCTAGGCTTGAGATATGCACGAGACCATCGATAAACAGATCGTTTAGGCGAACAAACATGCCAAAATGTGTCACCGAAGCGATCACAGCTTCGAAAGTGTCACCGACATGATCTTGCATAAACTCACACTTAAGCCAGTCACTCACATCTCGAGTTGCTTCATCGGCGCGACGCTCGGTAGTCGAACACTCTTCACCTAACAGATCCAACTCTTCAATCTTATAATTAAAACCGCCATCTGCAGTCCATTGATCAGTTAAGTTACCTTCTTGCTTAGCAAGTAAATAACGGATCACGCGGTGCAAGATCAAATCTGGATAACGACGAATTGGCGAGGTAAAGTGAGAATACTCCTCAAGTGCCAAACCAAAGTGACCTTCATTATCTGGGGTATAGGTTGCTTGACGCATAGAGCGTAGCAACATTACCTGAATAAGCTCTGCATCGGCTCTGTCAGCAATTTGCTCCATCACCGCTTGGTAATCTTTAGGCTCTGGCTCTAAGCCACCTTCCATCGTTAAGCCACGCTCTTTAAGGAAATCCTTAAAGTTGGTTAGCTTTTGCTCTGAAGGCGCCTCATGCACACGGTATAACACTTCACCTTTGTGCTTTTTAACAAATTTAGCAGACGCAACGTTAGCCAAAATCATACACTCTTCGATGATCTTGTGTGCCTGGTTACGGTTACGCGGCACAATCTTGTCGATCTTACGCTGCTCATTGAAGATAAATTGCGTTTCAGTAGTTTCAAATGCAATTGCACCACGCTCTGCGCGGGTCTCTTCTAATGTCAGATATAGCGATTGCAATGTCTGTAGGTGCGGGAATATAGGCTTAAGCTCATCACTCACCTCTCCGCCCTCAAGCATGTCAGCCACTTGGGTATAAGTTAAACGCGCATGCGAGTGCATTACTGCAGGGTAGAACTTATAACCCGACAATTTTCCTACTGCAGAGATGGTCATCTCTGCAACCATGCATAGACGATCGACCTTAGGCATTAAAGAGCACAGACCATTAGAGATCTTCTCAGGCAGCATAGGGATAACTTGCGATGGGAAATACACCGAGTTACCACGAGCGCGCGCTTCTTTATCGAGTGCAGATTCTGTGCGTACGTAATGACTCACGTCCGCAATGGCTACCCATAAGCGCCAGCCGCCAGACTTTTTCTTCTCGGCGTAAACTGCATCATCAAAATCTCGTGCATCTTCACCATCGATAGTCACTAATGGCAAATTACGTAAGTCAACGCGACCTTCTTTGTCAGCTTCGGTAACTTCGTCAGGGATTTTACGCAGCTTCTTCTCAATCAGGCCTGACCATGTGTGCGGCAGATCGTAATTGCGCAGCGCAATCTCAATCTCCATGCCCGGTGCCATCTCTTTACCTAGCACTTCAGTCACTTTACCAGCGGCTTTGACGTAACGACCTGGACGGCGTGTTAGCTCAAGTACCACGATATCGCCTTGACGCGCGCCCTTGCGATCTTCTTCGGGAACTAAAATCTCTTGGGTGATGCGGCGGTCATCGGCAATCACAAAACCCATGCCAGCGTCTAGGTGAAAACGGCCCACTAATGCGGCGCTACGCTCTTCAACCAAACGTACAATACGCGCTTCACGGCGACCCTTACGGTCTACACCCGCTTTTTGCGCAAGGACTCTGTCACCGTGGAAATACATCAACATGTCACGGTTATTGATATAAAGGTCGTCGCCGCCCTCTTCTAATTTCAAGAAACCAAAGCCATCACGGTGACCAATCACGGTACCGGTTAACAGGTCCATTCTCTCAGGCAAGCCATATGACTGACCACGGGTAAACACTAGTTCACCGTCACGCTCCATCGCACGCAGGCGACGACGAATTGCTTCTAGCTGCTCTTCGCCTTCAATTTTTAGGGCTGTAGCAATATGTTCACGAGTTAATGGTGACGTTTGTGAGCGCAAGTAATCTAAAATGTACTCACGACTTGGAATTGGGTTTTCGTATTTTTCTTGCTCACGCTTAATATGCGGATCTTGTATCATTCATTTTCCAAATTATTGACATGACCTCTTTCTAGGGCATGCTTATTGTTGCGTTCTAAGGTGCTCTTTCTTTGCCCTAGCAACTGCGCTGGGCGGCATTTTTGCCTCTAACACCTTTAACAAATTAATTGCTTCGGCTTGCGTGGTCTCATCGCTAAACACTTCGTTATATAGCCAATGAAAACCCACTTCGTAATCTCGAGGACTACCATAGCCCTCACCAAATAACCGAACCAACATCATTCGCGCAGGCAGATCGCCTGTCGCGGCAGCTGGCAATGTATATTGCACAGCGCGTTGTTTATCTTCGATGACAAATTTACCATCGTGATAATACTCAGCCATTCTTACCATGGCTTCAGCACTCCCCTGCTCAGCAGAGGTTTTTAACATAGCAATCCCGCGCGGCGGATTCGCCTTTACGCAGATGCCATAATTGAGCATTTCCGCCCAAAGATACTGATACAAAGGCTGCTTTAGTACCTCAGCCCTTGCTTCAATATCCTGTACTATCTGGCAGTCATCACCTTTAACTTGTGTTAAATAGCGTTTAGTTCGAATTAGATCAACCAGTTGCTCCTGAGTATAGACATCAATAGCCTTGATAGTCGCAAAACTTGGTAGAGACAATATAGACAAGATTGTAATCAATACATAACGCAGCATAAGGATTCTCAATGACAGTAGGTTAATCTAATAGCCGTTCATCAAGCTACCAATAATAAAGGATAACTTGAATATACTCTATTTAATGTCATCGGCAGTATAACGTATTTCTTGAGTGCTACAGTCGCGATGTCGTCACTTGCAAGCAAGGCAATAAAAAGGCCGCTAATTGCGGCCTTTTCTATTAACTGAACGGATTCACTAGAATCATGGTCTCGTTTCTATCCGGACCCGTTGAGATAATATCGATTGGCGTTTCTAGCAACTCTTCAAGACGCTTAATGTAGTTCAATGCCGCTTGTGGCAATTGCTCAACAGAAGTTGCGCCGAAAGTTGACTCGCTCCAACCAGGCATAGTTTCAAGAACAGGGGTAACCTTCTCGTAACCTTCAGCCGCTAGAGGAGTCGTTGTCGCTACAGTTCCATCAGGATACTGGTAGCCAACACAGATCTTAACTTCTTCTAGGCCGTCTAGAACGTCTAGCTTAGTTAAGCAGAAACCGCTAACACTGTTGATTTGAACCGCGCGCTTCATAGCGACGATATCTAACCAACCTGGACGACGCTTACGACCAGTAGTTGCGCCGAATTCGTGACCCTTAGTACCTAAGTAATCGCCGATTTCGTTTTTCAATTCTGTAGGGAAAGGACCAGCACCAACACGTGTGGTGTATGCCTTCATAATACCCAAAACGTAGTCTAGATGACGTGGGCCAAATCCTGAACCTGTTGCAACACCACCTGCGGTAGTATTAGAAGAGGTTACGAACGGATAAGTACCATGGTCAATATCTAGTAACGTGCCCTGAGCACCTTCAAATAGAATTGGTTCACCTGCTTTACGCGCCTGATCAAGAAGTTCAGAAACGTCAGTGCACATGCTCTTCAAGTAATCAGCAATTGCTAGAGCATCTTTCAATGTCTCTTCGTAATCAACAGCTTCACACTTGTAATATTCAGTCAGCATGAAGTTATGGTAAGCCATCACTTCTTTCAGCTTAACGGCAAACAATTCTGCATCAAACAGATCGCCTACACGTAAACCGCGACGAGAAACTTTATCTTCGTATGCTGGACCAATACCACGACCCGTTGTACCAATTGCATTGTTACCGCGCGCTTTTTCGCGAGCAATATCAAGGGCACAGTGGAATGGTAGAATTAGAGGACATGCTTCAGAAATTAATAAACGTTCCTCTACAGGTACGCCACGCTCTTTAAGCATGTTAATTTCTGTCATCAGCGCGTCAGGTGCTAGCACCACGCCGTTACCAATAATGCACTTAACATTATCGCGTAAGATCCCTGACGGAATAAGATGAAGAACGGTTTTGTCGCCATCAATTACTAGAGTATGACCCGCATTGTGGCCACCTTGGTAACGAACGACATATTTAGCCTGTTCGGTAAGAAGATCGACTATCTTACCCTTTCCTTCGTCACCCCATTGGGTGCCGAGAACTACAACGTTTTTGCCCATTATTTGCTGCACGGTAGTGGTTAAAACGGGATTTTAGCAGATCTATGGGGGCTATAGGCAAGTAATTTATGAAAAAATAATCAACAGCACTATGCCTACGGTGACTAAGGAACCACCAAGTCTTTGCAAAAGTTGCTGATTTTGATTGGAAATTTCTTTTAGATAGGCCCGCCAACGATTTGGAAACAAAAGTGGACCAATTCCTTCAATTATTAATACCAAACCTAACGACAGCATGATTAACTCAAAAGACATAACAATGTGTTCCTATAGGTGAACAATCCAGCGGATAAAACCTAAAACTTGAACTTAAGTAGTTCAAAACGGTGCTACCTAGACTCGCTATAATGGGTCAGGAAACGGCAGCAAAGTGACACCAGATTGGTGGCATATTTATTAGTGTAAATTAATGTCGTTCAAAGCGATGAGTAAAGACGAGTGATTAATACAAAATAGCAGATTTTAGATAATAAAAAACCCAGCATATAGCTGGGTTTTTTGAACTCTGAAAGCGAAAAATTAACGCTTTGAGAATTGTGGCTTACGACGTGCTTTACGTAGACCAACTTTCTTACGCTCAACTTTACGAGCATCACGGGTAACGAAACCAGCAGCACGTAGAGAAGGACGTAGAGACTCGTCAAGTTCCATCAACGCACGGGTAATACCGTGGCGGATTGCACCTGCTTGGCCAGTGTTACCACCACCCTTTACAGTTACCATGATGTCTAACTTCTCAGTCATTTCAACTAGCTCTAGAGGCTGACGAACAACCATGCGAGAAGTTTCACGACCGAAGTATTCGTCTAGAGGTAGCTTGTTAACGATAATGTTACCAGTACCTACTTTAGCGAATACGCGAGCTGTAGATGTTTTGCGACGGCCAGTGCCGTAGTATTGAGTTGCAGCCATTGCTATAATCCCGTTTAGATATCAAGAACTTGAGGTTGTTGTGCAGCGTGGTTATGCTCTGTACCAGCGTAAACTTTAAGCTTACGGAACATGGCACGGCCCAATGGACCTTTAGGTAGCATACCCTTAACAGCCTTTTCGATAATCATTTCAGGCTTATGAGCTTGTAGCTTCTCAAAAGTGATCTGCTTAATGCCACCGATGAAACCTGAATGTGAGTAGTAAACTTTGCCTTTAGCTTTGTTACCAGTCACAGCAACTTTATCAGCGTTAATAACGATGATGTAGTCACCAGTATCTACATGAGGCGTATACTCTGGCTTGTGCTTACCGCGTAGGCGAGTAGCGATTTCAGTAGAGATACGACCCAAAGTTTTACCTTCGGCGTCAACGACGAACCAATCACGAGTGACTGTTTCTGGTGTAGCAGTAAAAGTAGTCTTCATTTTACAAAAACCCAATGTTAAAATTCTGTCTCACATGCTTATGCCATCATTGGCAAAAACACAAAAAGTGCCATTCCCCGCCCCTTCGAGCAAAGAATAAGCTTTACAACTTCCACCTAATTGGTGGATAACGAGGGCAGGTTGCGGATTATAGACAAAGCTGAGTTAAAAATCACCTAATTTTTTAGATTAATTCTTATCAGTTTTAATTTATTCCGCCCCCTTTTGCGCACTCATTGCAAAAAATACCAAGCAGACTGGTGAAAGATCCTTCTAGTAAGGCTCTTTAATGTCGCTGCAAACATTTTTGGCCGCGAACAATAAGCGATCCTGCTGCAGTTTTCTATTATTTTTAAACAGAAAATCTACGGGATATGCTCCAAAGCCAGATAATCATGAGATTGCATCTCAGTTAACCTAGAGCGGCAGCGCCTAAACTCGAAGCTTAATAAGCCTTCGGTATAGATCTCCTCAAGAGTAACCGCCGATGAGATAATCAGTTTTACATTACGCTCGTAAAACTCATCCACCATAGCTAAGAAGCGACGCGCGATATCATCACCAGTTAAATGTTCCCCCATCTGTTCGACATTACTCAATAGCACCGTATGGTATAACCTTGCCACTTCCATATAATCTCGCTGGCTTCTAGGGCCATCACATAAGGCTCTAAAGTCGATAAGCAACACCCCTTGCGCCTGCTGACGAATAGCTATGATTCGACCATCGATTTCCAAGCCTTGGGTCGATACTTCAGATTCCGGCGCGAGTTTCTCAAAGTACTCTTTTAGATTTTGCTCGGCTTTAGTGTCCAAGGGGGAATGGAAGATCTCAGCCTGCTCTAAAGTTCTTAAGCGGTAGTCGACACCTGAATCAACATTGAGCACATCGCAATGTTTATTGATGGCGGCAATCGCAGGCAAGAAACGCGCACGCTGCAGGCCATTACGATAGAGTTCATCAGGAATGATGTTAGAAGTTGCGACTAGAGCTACGCCTTCGGCAAAAAGTGACTCAAACAAGCTACCGAGCAACATGGCATCGGTAATATCTGATACAAAGAACTCGTCAAAACAGATCACCTGATATTGCGTCGCCATTTTCTTCGCAATAGCAATGAGAGGGTCTCTTTGCCCTTGTAACTCAGCAAGATCGATATGTAGTTGATGCATAAAACGATGAAAATGTGCTCGTAATTTTTTATCACTAGGCAAGGCATCGAAGAAAGTGTCCATCAGATAGGTCTTACCGCGACCTACCCCGCCCCATAAATATAAGCCTTGAACCCCTTGTTTACGTTTTTTGCTAAACAGAGAGAATAAGCCCTTACTCTGATTATCATTTAAGGCGATCAGATCATCATAGACCCGCTGTAACTGTTTTACGGCCAGCTCTTGAGCGGCGTCATATGAAAAATCATCTCGAGTTAGATCTTGCTGATAATGCTGCCATGGAGTTAATTGCGACACGTAAATACTTCTCTATTTATAGGGGAATACACAAATCAGCCCACTTAAATTAAAGACAGAGCCGTTTGATGAGGTATTTTTAATCATTCTCAGTCAATGGTATCACGCTAGAAAGCCACAATGCATCACCAATTCAGATACATAAATTATTCAATACTTGCTGAGGATGAATACAGTTCAGCTCAATTTTAGCCATTTGCTGACTTATTTTAAGTAAACAGTACCGCACCAGAAATTCGCAATGTATATTTGGTGCAATCAGCATCATATAAGTAAATTTAGGAGTCTATATGGAGTGGGCATTAACCTTTGCCGCGTTTGTGATTGGTGGCGTATTTGGCTACGTGGGCCATACTTTATTGGCTAAAAACAATCGTCATAAAAATAATAATGAGCAGTTGGAGCAAACACAGCTAGAACTCAGTCAATACAAGCAAGAAGTATCAGACCATTTCGATGACCATTATAAGCAGTTGGCAGAATTAACTGCCCAGTTAAATAGAGTCAATCAGCAGTGGAATGCATCTGCCAGTTTATTCACATCGCCAGTGACAGATAAACAACTACCTGAGCTAGGAGTTCAAAGTACAGAAAAGAGCGATGAGAAAATTGATTCTATTGAGGAACAAAAGCTAGCTCCAGCATAAAGATATGGGGATAAATTAACCTTTATTAATAATTGATGAACTTTTGATTCTCACTTGAGTCCGAATCAATATTGAATGAAACCGCGTACTGATACTCAGTAATTCGCGCAGTACTGGCTATAAGTAGCCATTCTCATTGTTTTTACAATTTTGGTTTTGAAAACTTGGGCTTTGAAACTTGGTTTTCAGACGGTTTTGAAATTTCAGTTTTGAAAATTGGAGCAACATATAAATGAAGACTAAATTATCCTTACTTTCAGCTGCGATATTGAGCGCAACCCTGACACTAGCCCCTGTTGCTTCTCAAGCTGCAATTCCTTTAGCCGTCGACGGACAAGAGCTACCAAGCTTAGCGCCCATGCTGCAAGAAACAACGCCAGCCGTAGTAGCAGTTGCAGTCTCTGGAACCCATGTTTCTAAACAGAAGGTCCCCGATGCTTTCCGTTATTTCTTCGGCCCTAACGCTCCACGTGAACAAGTGCAAGAACGTCCATTTAAAGGGCTAGGTTCAGGGGTCATTATCGATGCCAAAGAAGGTTATATCGTCACTAACAACCATGTGATTGAAGGTGCCGATGAGATCCTTATCGGGCTACATGACGGCCGAGAAGTCGAAGCGAAACTAATTGGCACTGACGCAGAGTCTGATATCGCTTTATTGCAGATAAAAGCCAAGAATCTGACCGCATTGAAACGCGCCGACTCAGATAAACTCCAAGTCGGTGACTTTGCTGTAGCCATTGGAAATCCATTCGGTCTAGGTCAAACAGTTACTTCAGGAATAGTCAGTGCCATGGGCCGAAGCGGTCTTGGCATCGAGATGCTAGAAAACTTTATTCAAACCGATGCCGCAATCAATAGCGGTAATTCCGGTGGCGCCTTGGTTAACCTCAATGGTGAGCTTATCGGTATCAATACCGCGATTGTAGCTCCTGGTGGCGGCAACGTCGGTATTGGTTTCGCTATCCCTGCCAATATGGTTAATAACCTCGTTAAGCAGATTATTGAACACGGTGAGGTTCGCCGCGGCGTGCTTGGCGTGATGGGACAAGATCTCACCAGTGAACTCGCCAAAGGTTTCGGTATCGAAACTCAGCACGGCGGCTTTATCAACGAAGTGATGCCTGACAGCGCCGCTGCCAAAGCGGGTATAAAAGTCGGTGATATTATTGTCAGCGTTAATGGACGCAGCATTAAGAGCTTCCAAGAGCTACGTGCAAAAGTCGCGACTATGGGCGCGGGCACTAAAGTGGAATTTGGTTTAATCCGCGATGGCGATGAAGAAACGGTTACCGCAGTACTCGGCGAGTCAACTCAGGCGGCAGAAGCCGCTGCGGGCGCAGTGCATCCTATGCTACAAGGGGCGAAGCTGGAAACGGCAAGTTCGTCTGGAGTTGAGATCACAGATGTAGCTCAAGGCTCTCCAGCTGCAGCAAGTGGCTTAATAAAAGGTGATATTATCGTTGGTGTTAACCGCACTAAGGTGAAAAACCTCAAAGCCCTTAAATCTGCGCTTGAAGATCAAAAAGGCTCAGTGGCGCTAAAAATTAAGCGAGATAACACTAGCTTGTATTTGATCCTGAGGTAAACACTCCAATCGTTAAGTAGGAAGCCGAGCAATTTGCTCGGCTCTCTTTTTGGATTTAAAGCGCTTTATCATGATTGCGTACAAGCTAGTACAATCATGTTAATATAATTCATCTTTTCAGTATTTATTCTCAGACATGATCATTAAAGACACTCTTATATATGTCGGTAAAGCCATTCTGTTTGGCCTTATCATGGCTGCAGTTATTATTTTTGTTTTGCCATTTATTACAGGGCAGAGCTTAACCAATGGCATCACTAGCCGTGTTTCGACAAGTAGCAACGAGCTATCTTTCTCGAAAGCTGTGCGCAGAGCTGCCCCTGCCGTAGTAAATATCTACAGCCTAAGTATCGATCAATCTAAACCGTTAAACCCTGGGTCTCTTCAAGGTCTAGGTTCTGGCGTGATAATGAGTAAAGAGGGCTACATACTCACCAACTACCACGTTATCAAGAAAGCTGATGAAATTGTCGTTGCTTTGCAAGATGGCCGTAAGTTCACCTCTGAAGTGGTTGGCTCCGACCCTGAAACCGATTTAGCCGTACTCAAAGTTGAAGGTGATAATCTCCCTGTTGTACCAGTCAATTTAGAGATCCCCGCACGTGTCGGTGATGTCGTTCTAGCTATTGGTAATCCATATAACCTTGGGCAAACGATTACCCAAGGCATTATCAGCGCGACAGGACGCAACGGTTTAAGCTCTGGTTATCTAGATTTCTTGCAAACAGACGCGGCAATTAATGCCGGTAACTCAGGCGGCGCACTAATAGATACCACTGGCCAGCTTATTGGTATTAATACCGCAGCCTTTCAGGTTGGCGGCGAAGGTGGTGGTCACGGTATTAACTTCGCGATTCCAATTAAGCTAGCCCACAGCATTATGGGTAAACTAATAAAGAATGGTCGAGTGATCCGTGGCGCCCTTGGTATTGGCGGTGAGCCCGTAGGTCCTGTTATGGCACAAATTTTAAACCTACCAGATCTAACTGGTGTTGTAATTACTAGCATTGACCGTAACGGCCCGGCCGCACAGGCTAAGCTACAACCTCGAGATGTGATCACTAAGTATGAAGGTGAGTCAATTCCAGGTGTTGAGATGCTGATGGATAGAATTGCCGAAACTACGCCAGGAAAGAAGGTGATGATGACAGTTATTCGAGATGGTAAATCTTACGAAGTGCCGGTAGTGATAGCCGAGAAGCCTGTTCATTATAATTAGGTTCTAGGTTCTAGGTTCTAGGTTCTAGGTTCTAGGTTCTAGGTTCTAGGTTCTAGGTTTGAGCATCAAACAAAACGCGAAAAGGCAAAACAGGTTCAGCTGTTTTGCCTTTTTCATTTCATGCGGCTCTCTTACTAAAGCGACTTTCTCGATCACCGCCTAGGCTTCACCGTCTTAGTTTTTCCTAGAACCTAGCACCTTTCTCTGCCTTTCCTAGGACCTGCCTTTCCTAGGACCTGCCTTTCCTAGGACCTGCTTTTCCTAGCACCTAGGATCTTTCTTAGCCCTTCCCTAGGACCTGCTATTTTGCCTGAACACGCCAACCCAAAATGTCAGCTCAAGCAGTACGCCAATAATAAGTAGCCCTGTCGCACCTTTTGCCATTCCAGCCACATAACAGCCTATCGCAGCACAAATCAACGCGGCTAAAATCGTGACTCTCATCCATAATGACATAATGCTCTCCCTTTCTACTTTCCATAAAACCTAAGCCTAACAAAGTGTAGCTAATCACTTATCTATTTAAGATTAAATGTTATTCACTCTCGCTGAGAGTTACTCAGTGCTTCGCCCACAAAAAAGCCACGCTAAATATGTTTAGCGTGGCTTGTCGGGAGGGACTAGTTAAAGATAAGCTTATTTATGGATTTTTGGCAGTGCCGCAGCTCTAGCTTCATAGTCCGCATGACACTCGCCGCAGGAGTACTGCGCTGTAGACCAAGGCATCTGGAACTTACCATCGTCACTGAACTGCTTCGCTGCAGGGTCTAAGTCGATAGTGAATAGATGAGACTTCACATCTCCAAACACCACACCATTCTTCTCCTTAGTTACAGCGCTCTTAGCAAGCTTTGGCATATGACATGTTGTACACTCAGCCGCCTTATGCGGTCCAGCAGCCCACGTATTCTCTGCAAACTCCTTATTATGACAAGCTGTACACTCTTTCACTGCACCTGCATGCAGGCCGTCGCTACTATCTTGATTGACAGTCGACTTGTGTGAGTCATGACAAGTTGTACAGCTCATGTCACGCTTAGGACCGATCTCATCACCCGCTTTATAACTAGCATGATCTTGTGGAACTACGCCAAGAACCTCATCGCCAGTTTGATGATGCTGCGCAAGACCACCTTTAGCAACAATACGACCACCGACTTGACTGCCATCAGGGAAGGCTGCGTTGTATGCACTCACATACGTAGGGTAATCCTTCTCGCCATCACGAGTATGACACTCGGCGCAGGTAACCGCTTTACCGTAAGCCATATCTTCGGCTAGGAAGTCTTCAGTAGTACGAGCCGTGGCGATTTTAGTAATGTTAGCTTGGGTCGGTGCCTTAATATGGTCACTACCTGCACCGTGACAAGATTCACATTGAATACCTTGCTCGGCAAAGGTCCCCCCCATGCCAGGCAGCTCATCTTGACGCTCTAGATTACGTATATCACCATCTTCTGTGGTCGTACGCTTCCAGCCTGTGGTATGGCAGTTACCGCACTTATACTGGTAGTTCATATCGCCCGTTTTATAATTACCCATCACATCGGGATCGTTTAAATGATTATCAGGGATATTCAGCTCACCGTCGCCATTGCGAATGTTATATTGAACATTCTCACCTGTGACTATGTAACCATCCGCATCCATCCAACGCATCTTCCAGTGGTAACCACCGACAACATAAGTTACATCGTCATAGCTTGTTGGCGCGCCGAGTGCATTGTTAGTCGTACCGTCACCCTCTGGGCCTGCAAATTGCAGTAGGCCAATTGACCCTGTAATCGTCTCTTCAGGAGTATATGGGAAAGCAGGCTGCTCACCGTTAGCAATCTTTTGGATCTTAAAGTTATGTCCCGTCTTGGCAAACGTCTTGTGCTGATCACTATGACAACCAGCACAGGCCGCGCTGCCTACATAAGTGAGTGGCTCAGGCTCGGGAGCGGCTTCAACCGTTATCGTCACAACGGCAGATGCTTCATCGGTGCCGTCGGTTATCGTATAGTTAAACTTCACCTCTCCCGCTTCAGCACCCGCAGTAAAGTCGACCTTGCCATCTTTTATCACGGCACTAGCCGAATCGACTGAAACGATTGTTAATGTATCGCCGTCGGCATCTGTATCATTGGCAAGCACATCAATCGTCACTACCTTTTCAGCTAAGACATTTGCAAAGTCAGCCACGGCGACTGGAGGGGTATTTTCAACGGGGAGATTTGTATCGTTATCATTATCGCTACCGCAAGCAACCAACATGGTTACCATGCTGGCTAGTAGTAGTTTTTTACATGGAATTTGTGCGTTCATAAGTTCATCCTCAACATTGCTATTCATATCGCCAACGTTGCAGGGAATGGCGATTGATATGCCTCTATGGACATGTTTCAAGTATTGAAGAGTTACTACTAAAGAGATAGATAACCAGAGTTCACCACTCATGGAAAGTTGTGAACTTTAGTTATCAACTACCAACTAAAACACTGTTTAAAAAGGAAATTCCCTCCTGCGAAATGTTATGATTTGTTAACACGAATTGGCCTGTATTTGTCAAAATGTAGAGCTTGTTCTCATTTTGCATCACAAGCCCCGCCTTTTTTAACTGACGCAGATGAAAATTAAACTTTGTATGATCCTCTATTTCAACTAGGCGGCATAAGTCCATAAACTTAACAGCCTTATGGATTGCCAGCACTGTAAGCGCCTTACGCCGATAAGGATTCGCCAGTGCGCTGTAGACAAGGTCAGGATCGAGATCGATACGACTCTTGAACAGCTGTTTTTCCGCGAGGCTACGCCTTATGGTGACGATAAGCTCGCTACTCTTAAACGGCTTGGTCATCACACTGTCGGCACCTTTTTTCATCGCATCGACGGCGGTATCGACGGTTGCATAAGCCGTGATAATAATGACGGCAATTAATGGCTGGTTTTGTCTTAGGTTCGAGATAGCTTCAACCCCTGTCATGCCCGCCATTAGCAAGTCCATCAGTGCGATATCAAAATGTTGCTTCTCACTCGCTCTAATCGCAGCCTCTGCACTTTCAACCGCGGTAACACTAAAACCCTCAAGTTCAAGAATTTCAACCATATTTTGGCTAAGCTCTCTATCATCCTCAGCTAGCAAAACTGTCACCATTAATCTTGCTCCCGATAAAAGGTTAGCTCCACACGAGTGCCCTTCTGTTTACTGCTCACAATATGCATCTTCCCATTATGTAGTGCGACTATCTGCTCACAAATCGCCAAACCTAAGCCAGTGCCATGGCCTAAGGCCTTGGTGGAATAAAATAATTCTGTCGCGTGAGCAAGCTCCTCCTCAGTCATGCCACAGCCTGAGTCCTCGACATACACACAGACCTTGTGCTCATCTTGCGTCGCACTCACGATAATCGAACTCTGCGGACTCGATGCATCAAGGGCATTACATAAAAGATTGATAAATAGCTCCTCTAACTTCACCTTCTCGGCATAGAGCACAATATTATCACTGCAATCAAACTCAATAGAATGCTGCTTAGTGCGGTGTGACAACAGCTTGGCTGCAGAATCTAACACCTCCCTCAAAGAGACAAAGCAGCGTCTGCCAGAGGCAGGCCTTGCGTAGCTGAGTAGCTCTTTACTTATTGAGGAGGCGCGCTCAATGCCTAGGCGAACACGGCTTAGGTAATCTGCTTCTGAGTCAGACTGGTGGGGATGCTTTCGCTCCCATAGATCCAAAGCCAATGTCGACGATGCTAAGGGGTTATTGATCTCATGAGCGACTCCCATAGCGAGCTGACCAATGGCTTTATACTTATCCGCTTCGATGGCGCGTTTAAGCTTTGCGGCTGTTGCCTGCTCCTTTTCTAAGTCAAACACTTTCAGCGCCTTAAATAGGGCGACTAAGATAAGACCACCCGCCAGTGTTCGATAGATTGGCACGCTGTAGTGATACTCTGTCGGCACGAGTCCCGACAGCACACCATAAACCATTAGGCCGAAACCACAGAGTGCAAAGTAAAGTCCGTAGCTATGCTCTTCTTGCCGCAAGCTATTGCCGTAAATCACCATACCCACACCCGCTAGCATCGCACTACCGAAGCCTATCAGTATTCGTGTGTACTGGCTGGCCTCAGCAAAACCAGTTTGATTAACCGCGAGATGATGCAAATCCGGGATCACTAAATAGGCATAGCAGAGTAATAGAGTGATAATCACACCATGGCCTATATGCGCTAGACGCTTATTATTGATGGTTAAGATCTGCCAAGCAAATACCATCAAGGCGGCGTAAGATAGAAATAATTTTGCCAAGCAGAGCCACTGTGTCAGCAGGCGATACTCAGGCGCGATATGGTCTGTAAAAATGAGTACATATAGCTCAGACCACTCATGAAAAGCATGGGAGAACCCGAAGGCGGCCAGCGCCCATAGCGTCGGTGCAACCTTTAATTGGCTATAGCGAAAATTACGAAAAACAACGGCACAGCCCATAGAGAAAAACACGAGGCCGTAAAAAAGGTAGATATTGAATGTGACAAATACTGGCATTAGATAAACATAACATCTACCTATAAAGTATGACTTGATCTGCTTCTGATTTTATAACTCAGCAATTTGCGCTAGTTCATAAAACAAAAAAGCCACTTAAGTGAATACACTTAAATGGCTTTTTTATTAGTAGGGGCTTAAAAGCTATGACTTAACACGTTCAACGTGTCCGCCTAAGCCTTTAAATTTGTCTTCAATATGCTCGTAACCACGATCTAAGTGGTAAATACGATCGACAATTGTCGTGCCTTCTGCCACTAGGCCAGCAATCACAAGGCTTGCTGACGCACGTAGATCCGTTGCCATCACCTGTGCCCCATTTAGCCTTTCAATACCGTGAATAATACAAGTATTACCTTCCAGCTCCATCGTTGCGCCCATACGGCTTAACTCTGGTACATGCATAAAGCGGTTTTCGAAAATGGTTTCGGTAATCGTTGCAGTGCCTTCGGCGAGAGCGTTAAGCACGCAGAACTGCGCCTGCATATCGGTTGGAAAACCTGGGTAAGCCACGGTCTTGATATTTACTGCTTTAGGGCGCTTGCCCTGCATATCTAGCTCAATCCAGTCATCACCCGTGGTGATGTTTGCACCAGCGTCTTCAAGCTTAGCTAATACCGCTTCAAGCGACTTAGGGTCTGCTTTCGTACAACGGATCTTACCGCGAGTAACCGCAGCTGCCACTAAGAAGCTACCAGTTTCGATGCGGTCAGGCATCACTCGGTAATCACAGCCTTGCAATGACTCTACCCCCTGAATGCGCACAGTATCGGTACCCGCGCCTTCAATTTTTGCGCCCATTGCAATTAAGCAGTTTGCCAAATCGACCACTTCAGGCTCACGAGCAGCGTTTTCGATAATGGTTTCACCATCGGCTAATGATGCTGCCATTAGCAAGTTTTCTGTCGCACCAACGCTGATCATATCCATAAAGATATGTGCGCCTTTCAAACGCCCATCAACACGAGCCTTAATGTAACCCTCTTGCACTTCAATTTGTGCGCCCATCTGTTCAAGACCTTGCAGATGCAAGTTAACAGGACGGGCACCAATCGCGCAGCCACCCGGCAAAGACACATCGGCGGTGCCATAGCGCGCAAGTAGCGGACCTAAAATAAGAATCGATGCACGCATGGTTTTAACCAAATCATACGGCGCACAAAACTCATTAAGGTTAGTCGTAGAGATACACACCTTGTCAGTGCCAGAGCGAGTCACTTCGGCGCCTAAACAGCGTAATAATTCGCAGCTAGTGTTCACATCTCTTAAATTCGGTACGTTAGAAACATTGAAGTCTGTCTCGGCCAGCACACCTGCCATTAAAATAGGCAATGCGGCATTTTTAGCACCTGAGATAACCACGTTTCCAGCAAGTGCACCACTTGCTTCAATTTTTAATTTATCCACTTTAACTCTCTAAATCCGCGATTACATATTAAAGACTTTTTCACGCTTCCACTGTGTAGGCGTGAAGGCATTAATCGTAATAGCGTGTAACTCACCGCTAGTAATGTGAGCCATTAATGGGCCGTAAATTGTTTGCTGCTGCTTCACTCGTCCCATACCGTCAAAGCACTCACCTACAGCAATAATCTTGTAGTGTGTTCCCTCTTGGGTCACTTTAACTTCCTCTAAAGAAAGCGCGTCTAAAAGGATGGTTTCAATTTCTTTGCATTCCATGGAACAGTTCACCTTACTTAGCTTCTTCGATAAAGAAGTCGTTTAAATCGTATAATATAATAAATTTCTTAAGCTGCTCTGAAGGGGATACCAGCTTTAAGCTCGCGCCTTTAGCAGCAAAAGTGCTGACTAACTCAAGTAAAAATGCCACGCCAGCACTATCACAATATTCAATTTCTGAAAGCCACAAAAATGCGGTATCAGGATCTAAAATACTACTGCGTCCATTCCATAGACTGCGCACCGCCTCTTGGTCTAAACATCCAGATACGGTGCAATTAATCCCTTGCTGATTAAATGAAACCACTAGCTCTTTTTCTCATTCGCGTCTAAATCGATATGTTGATTTGTGCGCTCATTGAGCATAGTAATCACAGACTCGATACCTTGTTGACGTACAAGGTTAGTGATTTCAGACTGCTTAGATGATAACAAGCTAACGCCTTCGGCAATTAAGTCAAATGCTTTCCAATTGCCATTTTTTAAACGACGCGCCTTAAACTGCAACTTGATCGCAGGACGTCCCTGCTCGATGATCTGCACATCAACGTTAACGAACTTCTCGCCAGCAAAGTCTACCGCCTTGGCATATTGTACCTTTTGGTCGGTATATTCCGTAAATGCTTGGGCATAAGTCGAGATGAGATAGCCCCTAAACGCTTCAACAAAACGGTCACGCTGATCTTTAGTGGTATCACGTAGATATTGACCTAATACCTTATAAGAAGCGTACTTATAATCAACATAAGGCATCAACTCTTCTGTCACGATAATTTTTAAATGATCGGGGTTCTCCGCGATGAGCTTCTCATCTTGATGAAAACGCGCAAAGGTCTTGTTAGCAACAGCCTCAACCAAGGTAAAAGGGTTGGTTTGATCGATATCGGTACTTACCTCTGCATGAGCACTAACACTCAAACTAACACTAAGCAGCGCCATAATGACTAACATCGCACTTCGATAAAAACCTTTAAACATTTTGAAATACTCCAACAACTTATCTTAAGAGGTTAGTCCTTTGATCCCGTGCTATACAGGAACTGGCCAATCAAGTCTTCTAACACTAGCGCCGAATGGGTATCTTCGATACGGTCACCATCGGCTAACAGCTCAATATCATCATCCATAAAGCCTGGTGTTAACCCTAAAAATTGCTCGCCTAACAAGCCTGAAGTTAAAATCGACAGTGTGCTTGTTTCTGGAAAATAGTGATAACGCTTATCCATCGCGATAGTTACCACTGGAATTAACTTTTCTGGATCTAAATTGATTGCACTCACTCGGCCAACCACAACCCCACCAACTTTAACTGGCGAGCGGACTTTGAGACCACCGATATTACTAAACTTGGCATACAGGGTATAACTGCTATCGCCTGATTTAACCTCGACATTGGCAACGTTAAAGACTAATACCAAGAAGGCTGCCAATCCGGACAATAAGAATAGACCGACTAGAATCTCAATTTTCCTTGTCAACATAACTTATTTACCACTCTATTCAATAAATCTAAATAATAATTAACGACTAGGTATGTACACTCGTCATATCGACTAACTACCAAACATTACCGCTGTCAATAAGAAGTCTAATGCTAAAACGGCTAAACTTGACTGCACAACCGTCTGGGTCGTTGCCCTGCTAATCCCTTCAGGGTTCGGGATCACATGATAGCCTCGATAAAGCGCAATCCATGTCACCACCACAGCAAATAACAAACTCTTGATAATGCAGTTAACGATATCTTCTCGCCACTCAACAGATGCCTGAAGTATTGACCAGAAGCTACCGCTATCAATGCCTTTCCACTCGACACCAACAAGGTGACCACCGTAGATCCCGACTGCGGTAAACATCAGCGCCAGCAGTGGCAAACTGATAACACCAGCCCAAAAGCGTGGCGCAATAATCTGCCTCAATGGGTCAATAGCCATCATCTCTAGACTAGATAACTGCTCGGTACTCTTCATTAGGCCGAGCTCAGCCGTTAACGCAGAACCTGCGCGGCCGGCGAATAGCAGTGCGGTGACCACAGGGCCTAACTCTCGCAATAAGCTCAGGGCAACCATGGGGCCCAGGCTCTCCTCAGTGCCAAAGCCTACTAAGATATTATAGCCTTGTAGCGCCAGCACCATGCCGATAAACAGCCCAGAGACTATGATGATCACCATAGACTGTACTCCAATAACATACAGCTGCTTTAGCAGTAACGGCGTACCTTTACGAAATCTTGGGCGATGCACAATGGCGCCCCACAGCATTAGACCGGCTTGTCCTAGCCCAATAACTAACTCAATTGCAGCCCGACCTAGTCGAGCAATATGATCAATCAAGCTCACCGATAAGTTCCTTCTTGTAATCTTGTGCAGGATAATGAAACGGTACTGGACCGTCAGGCTCACCACCAATAAATTGCTTTAATTGCGGATTATCTGATAAACGCAACTCCTCTGGCGTGCCTTGAGCAATAATACGTTTGTCAGCTAATACATAAACATAATCCGCAATGCCGAGCACTTCCGCCACATCGTGAGAAACCACAACCGATGTTAGGTTAAGCGCATCGGAAAGCTCACGAATAAGCTTAACCAGCACGCCCATGGAAATAGGGTCTTGACCGGCAAAAGGCTCATCGTAGAGCACCATTTCAGGCTCTAATGCGATTGCTCTCGCCAAGGCTGCGCGGCGCTGCATTCCGCCCGACAGCTCTGTCGGCATCAATTGTGCCGCCCCTCTAAGCCCCACAGCTTCGAGTTTCATCAATACGATGCGGCGAATAATCGCTTCCGGTAAGCCTGAATGTTCTCTAAGGGCGAAGGCGACATTATCGAATACATTCATGTCGGTAAACAAAGCACCGCTTTGAAATAACATGCTCATACGCTTACGCAGGACAAAAAGTTCGCTACGACTGCATTTATGGACATCGACGCCATCGAATAGTACCGAGCCACTGTCCGGAGTTAGCTGCCCACCAATAAGCTTAAGCAGCGTGGTTTTTCCTATACCACTAGGCCCCATAATCGCGGTGACTTTCCCCTGAGGAATAGACAAGGTCACATCTTCAAAAATGACATGGTTACCGCGGCTAAACGCCATATTTTGGGTTTTAACCAATGTTTTCGGGGGTTGAGTCATACACGCACCCTGCAGCTAAATTATAGAAACTTCCATTTTCCGTACCGGAAAGGGAGAAATTGTACGTAATTGGCCACAGGGGCACAACCAAATCGATACTATCTCGCCTCAATACTTTCATTTTTCTTCAATTACAGCGAAAATAGCCCGCTATACCCAAAAATACTAAGAATCGATGTTATTTAATATTTTTATGTTAGTGGCAGGCTTAGGGGCTCTCGTTTGGAGCGCTGATAAGTTTGTTTACGGTGCAGCCGCTTTTGCTCGTAACCTTGGCTTACCACCCATGTTAATCGGTTTAACGATTGTCGCCATGGGTAGCTCTGCTCCCGAGATGTTTGTTGCGGCCACAGCATCCCTCGAAGGCATGACCGATACCGCAATCGGCAATGTGCTGGGCTCTAACATAGCAAACATCACATTAATCTTAGGTATTACAGCCTTACTCGGAGCGATTTCTGTCAGTTCACAGACGCTGAAACGTGAAATTCCAATGATGCTGGTAGCCACCGTAATTGTGGGTTACTTCCTACATGATGGTTTCTTAACGCGTATCGAAGGTGTCAGCTTATTAGTGATGTTCATTGGCTTAATGGGCTATCTGATTTGGCACGGACTTCATAGTAAAAACCGTGACGCTTTAGCCGTAGATGCCGAAAATGAGATCCCTGCCGATGTGCCTACAGCTAAAGCGGTTTTATGGCTTGTAGTCGGCATGGTATTGTTACCATTATCGGCAGATTGGATGGTCCAAGGCGCAGTAGGGATAGCAAAGGCGTATCACCTATCGGATCTAGTGATCGGCCTAACTATTATTGCCGTGGGTACCAGCTTACCAGAGCTTGCCGCTTGTGTTGCCGGAGTCTTAAAAAAAGAAGACGACCTTGCGATTGGTAACATAGTTGGTTCAAACTTATTCAATATTTTAGCGGTACTTGCGATACCTGGCATCATAGCGCCAGGCGCTGTCGATGCGGCGGCGAGTACTCGAGACTTTTATATGGTGCTTGCCACGAGCAGTGCACTGGCAATACTTATCTTATTATCAGGCCGTGCTAGACAGTTAAAACCCTGGCATGGCGTAGTATTACTTATTACATTTATCGCATACCAAGCACTACTTTTCCTATCTTAGCTGTGGGTGCGGTACGTTAAGCAGAAATTTAAAGAGAGACCAAGAAATGGTAGATGAGAATCAACTACGCCAATGGGGTACAAAAGTTATCGATATCGAGAAACAAGCACTCGATAATCTATACCAGTACATCGACTCTTCAGAATTTGCCCAGGCTTGCCAATTAATTTTGCAATGCACAGGTAAAGTTATCGTGATGGGCATGGGCAAATCAGGCCATATCGGCAACAAGATCTCAGCCACATTAGCCAGCACAGGTACACCAGCATTTTTCGTTCACCCAGGTGAAGCTAGCCATGGCGACCTTGGCGTTTTGAGCGAAAACGATATCGTACTTGCGATTTCAAACTCTGGCGAATCGAGCGAAATCTTAACCCTAATGCCTGTGATTAAGCGCATGGGGTTACCTATGATCTCGGTAACCGGTAAGCCTGACTCTAATATGGCCAAGCTTGCACAGCTGCACCTTTGCATTGAAGTGCCAGAGGAAGCCTGCCCATTAGGGCTAGCACCAACATCTAGCACTACGGCAACCTTAGTAATGGGGGATGCCCTAGCGGTGGCACTGCTGCAAGCACGTGGCTTTACTCAAGACGACTTCGCACTGTCACACCCTGGCGGTAGCCTAGGTCGCAAGTTACTGCTAAAAGTTAGTGATGTAATGCATAAAGGTGATGAGTTACCTCGTGTGCAAGATAATATCTGCATCACAGATGCCTTATACGAGATATCGAAGAAAGGCTTAGGCATGACAGCCGTTGTGGACAGTAACAATACCTTAGTCGGCATCTTCACCGATGGCGATCTACGTCGAGTTATCGATGCTGACGTTAACTTAAGAACCACACCGATTGCCGATGTGATGACCAAAGGCTGCGTCACCATTACCGAAAATGTACTTGCAGCTGAAGCGTTAAAAGTCATGGATACTAAGAGCATTAACGGCCTAGTGGTGATTAATGACAAGCAGCAACCTGTCGGCGCATTAAACATGCTCGATATGGTCAAAGCAGGAGTAATTTAATATGTCTCACCAAGGCTTCTACGGCCCGATTAGCGATGATGTTTGGCAAGCGGCAAGCAAGATCAAACTACTGATTTGCGATGTTGACGGCGTGTTTTCAGACGGCTTAGTTTATATGAGCAACAGCGGTGAAGAGCTTAAGACCTTCCATACTCGTGACGGTTATGGTGTACGTTCAGTACTCACTAGCGGCATACAGGTAGCCATTATTACCGGCCGTAAGTCGCAGATCGTCGAAGACAGATTTACCGCCCTAGGCGTGACGCATATCTATCAAGGAGTCGATAATAAACTGGCTCCCTATAACGAGTTACTTACACTTTATAATGTAAGCCCTGAAGAAGTCGCCTATATTGGTGATGATATGGTGGACTTACCGGTTATGCTGAAAGTGGGTCTATCAGTATGCGTTGCAGATGGTCACCCTTATGTGAAACAACACGCTAAAATGACCACCCATATTAAAGGCGGTCATGGTGCCCTTAGAGAGCTAACCGACTTACTACTGTTAAGCCAAGACAAGTTTGACTCGGCCCATGGGATGAGTATATGAACCGCGTTACCCTAGCGATTATCGCTTTTTTTGGCACTGCACTTCTGCTCTATTGGCAGGTACAGTCTAAGAAAAGCGAACAAGAGCTGGATATCGATATGAGCCAGCGACCCGACTATATCATCGACGACCTACGCAGTATCGAATATAACGAATTAGGCTTAGTCAACAGCAAGGTCTCGGCTAAACACATGGAGCATTTTGATAGCGCCAACATGACCTATTTTACTGAGCCTGTTTACCTCATCTATCCTGATGATGGTCAAGCCCAATGGCGTCTGCAAAGCGCTAAAGGTAGCCATAATAAGCTCACAGGCAAGGTAAGTTTAGAAAACAATGTTATTATCGACTCAATAAGCCCAGAAGAGCCGATCCAGACGTTAAGTACCAGCTACTTAGAGCTTGATTTGAATACCATGATCATGACCTCAGATGAAATGATCCACGTCACTGGCAACGAATTCGTCATTCAAGGTTTAGGCTTGTACGCCGATCTGAATGCCCAGAGTGTCAAGCTGGTAAGCCAAGTCGAAGGCATCTACGAAGCTAAGTAACACTCATAAATTGAACACTTTTGCACTCATGCTAACTAAGCGAATCGCTTTAGCTGAGTAGAAGGACGCTATGAAATACAATAAATCTATCCTTGCTGGCCTTTTTTGCCTGCTAAGTTTCAGCTCTACAGCTAAAGTCGATGATCTACTGCAAGAAGTGAAAATTGCAGCGGCAAGCCAAGAAGCCGACATTAAGAATAATCAGGTTATCTTTTTTGGGCCTGTTGAAGTGACTCAGGGCTCTATTAAGATGAATGCCGATGAGCTACGTGTATTTTCAAAAGAAGATAAGAGCGGTAAAACGCTAGTGGCTACAGGTAATCCAGCCACCTACACCCAAATGATGGAAGATGGTCGCCCAGCGACCGCTAGCGCGAAAGAGATCCGCTACGAACTTGCGACTCGCACATTGACCTTAGTCGGTGAAGCGACCCTAGCGCAAGACGGCAGCCAAGTCACTGGTAACCGCATTAAGTACAACATTAGTCTACAACAGCTTATTGCTGAAAGTACTGGCAAGGGCGATGACAGAGTCATCACCATTATTCAGCCTGAAACCTACCAGGAAGAGAAGCCTGACACGCCAGTGAACAAGCAGGAACAGCAATGACCCAAATTACCTTAAAAGCGGCTAATCTTGCTAAAAGCTATAAAAACCGTGCCGTCGTACAAGATGTCAGTCTCACCGTAAAAACGGGGCAAATTGTGGGCCTACTCGGCCCTAACGGGGCCGGCAAAACAACAACCTTCTACATGGTGGTCGGCCTAGTACAGAGCGATAAAGGCAAGATCTTTATCGATGACGATGATCTCACCCTAGATCCTATGCACCTGCGTGCTCGTAAAGGGATTGGCTATCTGCCCCAAGAAGCCAGCATTTTTAGAAAGCTTTCGGTGCGTGACAATATCATGGCAGTGTTACAGACCCGCCATGATATCAATAACGAGCAACGTGAAGAGCAGCTCGAACATTTACTCGAAGAGTTCCACATCACTCACATTCGCGATAGCCAAGGCATGGCATTATCGGGCGGTGAACGACGTCGAGTAGAAATTGCCCGAGCATTGGCCGCTAATCCAAAGTTTATTTTATTGGATGAGCCATTTGCCGGTGTCGACCCAATTTCAGTTATCGATATCAAAAAGATTATTGAGCAACTCAAAAGCCGCGGCCTAGGTGTACTGATCACTGACCACAATGTTCGAGAAACCTTGGACGTTTGTGAACACGCTTACATCGTGAGTCACGGAAACCTCATTGCCGAAGGCACACCTGCCGAAATCTTGGACAACCAACAGGTTCGAGCAGTGTACTTAGGTGAGCAATTCAGGCTATAGTTAATTCATAGTATGGAAGCTGAAAAACTCAATATGGATTTACTTCCAAATAAAATCAAAGTGTTGAGTTTTCAAGCTACCTTCGCCAGTTCAGCGAGCTTTAACGTTTAACTACAGTGTAGGGAATAGCGGTAAAATGAAAGCGTCACTCCAGCTCAAAATGGGTCAGCAGCTCACCATGACTCCCCAGTTACAACAGGCCATTCGCCTGTTACAACTGTCTTCTTTAGAGCTGCAACAAGAGATCCAACAAGCATTAGACTCTAATCCGCTATTGGAATTAGATGAAGAGCAGTCAGACGGTGATTTAGGCGACAATGAAGACCAATCATCAAACGATGCCAATAGTGACCTCATCCAAGATAGCGCTAGCGTTGAAACCTCCGATGCCCTAACCCAAGACTCTATGCCAGATGATCTGCCAATGGACACCACTTGGGATGAAGTTTATACCGTCTCGTCAAACTCCAGCTCTGGAGTTAGCCGTGAAGACGATATGCCATTCCAAGGTGAAACCAGCGAAGGCTTATATGAACATTTAGAGTGGCAGAAAAACCTCACACCGTTTTCAGATAACGATCTTGCAATCGCCACCGCGATTATCGACGCCATTGACGAACGTGGCTACCTTACCCAAAGCTGCGACGATATTTTAGAAGCTATGGGCGATCCTGAAACCGAGCTTGATGAAGTCGAAGCGGTATTAAAGCGCATCCAGCATTTTGACCCTATTGGTGTCGCCGCGCGTAATTTGAGTGAATGCTTGCTTATCCAGCTGGCACAATATGCTGCAGAAACCCCGCATATCGACAATGCCAGATTACTGATAAAAGATTATTTAGACTTAATTGCAGGCCGCGATTTTAGGCAGTTAATGCGTAAAACCAAGCTTAAAGAAGATGAACTACGTGATGCGATAACACTTATTCAGACCCTTAATCCAAGACCAGGGCTGGCGATTGCTCGCAGCAAAGACGAGTATGTTATCCCTGACGTTTCCGTGTGCAAGAAAAAAGGTCGCTGGGTGGTTGAGCTTAATCCTGACTATATGCCTAAGATTAATGTTAACCAACATTATGCCTCTATGGCGCGTAGCACCACTAATCAGGCCGATGGTCAATTTATTCGTGGTCATCTGCAGGAAGCTAAGTGGTTTATTAAGAGTCTCGAGAGTCGTAATGACACCTTATTGAAAGTAACCAACTGTATCGTTAAATTCCAGCAAGGCTTCTTTGAGTATGGCGAAGAAGCCATGAAGCCTATGGTACTCAATGATATTGCCGAAGCAGTTGAGATGCACGAGTCGACCATTTCACGGGTGACTACCCAAAAATATATGCACACTCCAAGAGGTATTTTTGAACTAAAGTACTTCTTCTCAAGCCATGTCGGTACCGACGATGGTGGGGAGTGTTCATCGACCGCAATCAGAGCGTTTATTAAGAAGTTAGTCGCCGCAGAAAACCAGAAGAAGCCATTAAGCGATAGCAAGATGGCACAACTTTTGGCAGAACAAGGGATTAAAGTTGCTAGACGTACGATAGCAAAATATCGAGAAGCGATGCTGATCCCCCCCTCAAACCAACGTAAGAGTTTATAACTCAAAATTAGGCACTTGGAGGATCGATATATGCAAATCAACCTGACTGGACACCACGTCGAAATCACCGATTCACTGCGCGGTTATGTAGAAGATAAATTCACAAAGCTTGAACGACATTTCGATCAGATCAATAATGTGCACGTTATTTTGAATGTACAAAAGATGCAACAGATTGCCGAAGCCAAAATCCACCTTAAGAAAGGGGAAGTATTTGCCACTTCGGAACATGCGGATATGTATGCCGCAATTGACTCCCTGATCGATAAGCTCGACCGTCAGGTTATTAAACACAAAGAGAAACTAATTAAACACTAACGATGGAACTAAGTACCATCCTGCAGCCGGAATGCACTACCTGTGCCACTCCGGGCAGTAAGAAAAAGGTATTGGAGTTAATCAGTGATATTGCCGCTGTCCAGTACCCTACCCTTTCTTCACAAGAAATTTTTGAAAGTCTCTTGGCGAGAGAAAAAATGGGTAGCACGGGTATAGGTAACGGTATAGCGATTCCTCACGGAAGGCTGACAAATATAGAGCGCCCTGTTGCGGTTTTAGTTAAGTGTGAAGATCCAATCGCATTCGACGCTATCGATAAACAACCTGTCGACATTCTATTTGCGCTATTGGTGCCTTCCGAGCAGTGTGAGCAGCATTTAGCAACACTGTCTCTAATGGCTGAAAAACTCAACGATAAGGCGGTAGTCAAACAGTTGAGAAAAACCAGTAATGAGTCAGAACTATACCAAGTCATTACCCAGTAACCTCTTACTGAGGTCTTTAGATTCATCACCCACCTAAAAGTAGGTAGTGATAATTTAAAGGCCTAAGTAATTATTACAGCAATATTATTTCTTATAATCATCTGCTCAAATTCTTGCTTTCGGTTTTAAAAAAGTTAATCTATACACTTATACAAAATCGTCACAAACCACAAACATTTAGTTTAACCTCAATCAGGTAGTTATAAGATGAAGCTTGTTTTAGTCTCTGGTCGCTCCGGCTCAGGCAAATCTGTTCTATTAAGAATGCTCGAAGATCTCGGCTACTATTGTGTCGACAACCTGCCTTTACCTATGATGGGTACTCTGCTAAAAGAGCTATCAGGCAACACTAAGCTGGTCGCCATTAGCGTTGATATTCGTAACCTTCCAGAGAAAGAGAGCGAGCTGACCAAGCACCTTACCTTCCTACCGGATGGGGTCGAGCTATTAAGCTTCTTCCTCAACTCTACCGATGAAGTGCTGCTTAAACGCTATAACGAAACACGCCGCCTGCATCCTTTATCTCACGATAATGTATCGCTCAAAGAGGCGATTGAGCTAGAGGGCCGCTTGCTTGAACCGCTTGCTTGAACCGCTTGCCAATATTGTCGATCATTATATCGATACCTCAAGCTTAAACATCTACGATCTTAATGATCAGGTGCGTGAGATCTTACTTGGCAACCTTGATAAAGAACTGATGATCAATTTTGAGTCGTTTGGCTTTAAGCATGGTATGCCAACGGAAGCTGACTTTATGTTTGATGTGCGCTTTCTGCCAAATCCACACTGGGAACCTGAATTGCGGCCGATGACGGGTCTCGATAAACCTGTGCAAGACTTCTTAAATGAACGCCCCCGAGTCAATCAATTTATTCAGCAAATTGAAGGTCTGCTCGAAACTTGGCTGCCCGATCTAGAACGCAATAATCGCAGTTATCTCACCATCGCGATTGGCTGTACAGGTGGCCAACACCGCTCAGTTTATATCACCGAGCGCCTCGCGGCACATTTCAAAAAAGGCAAACATAAGGTCAACGCCCGCCACCGTGAGCTAAACAATGCCAACCATTAAGCGTGAAGTCACCATCTGTAACAAACTTGGTCTTCACGCTCGCGCAGCAACAAAACTGGTTGTTCTAGCCTCCGAATTTGACGCCGAAATCACCATCATTCAAGGTGAAAAACAAGCTTCAGCGACGAGTGTTCTAGGCTTATTAATGTTAGAAACTGGCATGGGCAAGACCGTACAACTCATTGCAACGGGAAGCGATGCCCAAGGGGCGCTCGACGCAATTTGTCAGCTGATTAACGCTAAATTTGATGAAGATAATTAATTCGTAATTTCCTGTTTGATTTCCTGTGTTAGCGCAAACAAATATCCAGTACTTAAGTTATGATAAGCGCCTTTAAAACTACCCTGTGAGGGAGCCATGCCGATTGAAGTCTTAGACAACGAAACAACAGATCAACGCCTCAATCAGCTAACAAAAGCATTGGGCAGCGGTATGTTTGTCCATGTCCGCAATATGTTGCAGGACATGGCTGCTTCAGATATTGCTTTTATTCTCGAATCTTCTCCACCTCGCACCCGTCAAGTGCTATGGCAGCTAATTGACCAAGAACACACAGGTGAAATTCTCGATGAGCTTGGAGAAGAGCTAAAAGATAGTCTGATCACCCAAATGAGTCCTGAGCGTGTCGCCAAGGCGGCCGAAAATATGGACACCGATGACTTAGCCTATATTCTTCGTAGCCTGCCTGACAGCGTATTTAGACAAGTCTTACAGTCGATGACTAAGCAAGACAGAGTTCGTGTTGAGCAAGCTCTGTCATACCCAGATGACACAGCCGGTAGTTTAATGAATACCGACACCGTCACCTTGCGCCCCGACGTCAATATCGATGTGATACTGCGCTACTTGAGAATTCGTGGTGAGCTGCCCGACGCCACCGATATGCTCTATGTTGTCGATAAGCAAGATAGAGTATTAGGCGGTGTACGTATCGCAGACTTACTCACCTGTGACCCTAATGCTTCAGTGCGTGAAATCATGATGTCAGATCTCGAAGCTATCCCGGTAGGCATGTCAGACAGCGAAGTCGCACAGTTGTTTGAGCGCCACGACTGGATGTCAGCCCCAGTTATAGATGAAAACGACAAGCTACTTGGTCGTATTACTATCGATGACGTGGTTGACGTAATTCGTGAAGATGCCGAACATTCCATGATGGGGATGGCCGGTATGGATGACGATACTGACACCTTTGGTCCAGTATTAAAGAGTACCTTTCGCCGTTCACTATGGTTGACCGTTAACTTATTTGCGGCGCTACTCGCGGCGTCAGTCAGTAATATGTTCGAAGGCACAATTGAGCAGTTTGCCACTATCGCGATTCTGATGACTATCGTACCGAGTATGGGCGGCGTTGCAGGTAACCAAACCTTAGCACTGGTTATTCGTGGTATTGCACTCGGTCAAATCGGCCAAAGTAACTCTCGCTGGCTGATTGGCAAGGAGCTTGCCATTGGCTTCCTTAACGGCTTGCTGTGGTCCATTTTAGTTTTTGCAGCTGTTTGGGTATGGAAAGGTGATATCGCCTTAGGAGCCTTGATTGCGGGCGCCATGCTTATCAATATGACGGTTGCAGGACTTGCTGGTGCCAGTATTCCACTCATATTAAAGAAGATGAATATCGACCCCGCACTCGCTGGCGGTATGGTATTAACTACAGTGACCGATGTTATTGGTCTATTTGCCTTCCTCGGCTTGGCGACAATTTTCTTAATGAACTAGCCGCTGAACACTGTGACATAATAAAGGCCGCAAATGCGGCCTTTTTGCTCTCTAATTTATGATGATAATTACTGCTTAAGCGGCGCATCAAAACCGTAATCTGCAAGGATGCTTTGTCCTGACTCAGACAGAATAAACATGGCTAACTTCCAGGCATCGGCTTGAGCATCGTCGAGTACAATCAAACCATAGTTAGCGCCAACCGCTAATGGTTCAGGCATCTGTACTATTTGCAGATCTTGCACCTCTTTTTGCGCCAATACCGCATTAGTACAGTAAGTTAAGAATAGGTCTGCACGCTTGTTTTCCATCACCCAAGCATAAGTGTTACGGCCCTTAGGGGCTTTAGCGCTATTCTCACCGCCAGTGAGCTGCAGTGCTTTATTCTCAAGTTTTGTTTGGGCACCAGCTTGTAACTTGCCCGCTTTGGCGAAAATCTTCCAAGCATAGTCTCCTGACGGATCGGCTTTTGGTGTCGATGTACCCACACGGATATTAGGATCGAGCATAACGGCGAGTAGCCCTTCACTGTCGGTATTGACATTTGGCTGTGCGAGGGCGCACATCTGATTACGGGCAAACATCACCACATTGTCACCTTTTCCTGAAGACTGTAACGTTAGCGGGTGCTTCATATTCGCCGACGCAAAGACTCCCACTTTTTCACCATCCTCGATACGCATTCTCAGCAAACCTGAAGGCCCAAAATCAGCATGCACATCTTTTTGAGCCACTTGCTGATAAGCCATAACAATATCATTCATGGCATTTTTTAAACTGCCAGCCGCTCTTAGCTCAATAGGCTCAGCGTTAACGACAAAAGGTAGGCTTAAAAGCGAAACTAGGATCCATTTTTTCATCATTTTTTCCATGGTTGAAATTAATTATCACGCAGGTGAATTAAAGTGTTAACCAATGAGAAAACATCTGCAGTCGAATAACAATGGCTTAGACTGAGTGTCTTGGAGCAAGAGCTTAACGCCGAGACTTGAGTCACCCCGCCCAAGGGTAGCGAAGACAAAAAGTCCCAACCGTAAAGCATAGCAATCACTACCTGCAGTCGCGTATTTAGAGCTGAAAATAAAAAGCCACCTTATGTAGAAGGTGGCTTTCATTACTCACGCAAGTTAAACAGTTAAGCGTTTGGCATTGGGCTTAAGATAATCTCTACACGACGATTTTCGGCTCGGCCCTGCTTGGTTTCATTGGAGGCGATCGGCTTGGACTCGCCCATACCATGAGAAGCCACACGCTGAGCTGGTACCTTCTGGCGGGTTAGGTAGTTTGCC
Source organism: Shewanella pealeana ATCC 700345 (assembly GCF_000018285.1). NCBI lineage: Bacteria > Pseudomonadati > Pseudomonadota > Gammaproteobacteria > Alteromonadales > Shewanellaceae > Shewanella > Shewanella pealeana. The sequence goes on from NC_009901.1 coordinate 4,413,453, forward strand.
ACTTCACTGGCACGTACTTGCGACAGCCTTAGGTTATACGATTCCGCACCTGAGCTATCGGTATGACCCATCACGTTTAGCTTAGTCTCATCATATTCAAGCGCTACCAGTACCACACTGTTTAACACTTGCTTAGCACGCTGACTCAGGTCGGTTTGATCCACACCAAAAGTCACATCATTTGGCATGTTCAAAATAATATTGTCGCCACTGCGAGTCACACTCACACCTGATGATTGCAGCTGCTTACGAAGCTCGGCTTCCTGCACGTCCATGTAATAGCCAATACCACCACCTAATGCCGCACCAGATGCAGCACCGATCAAGGCGCCTTTAGCGCGGTCACTTTTACTCGATGACGCAACGCCAATCGCCGCGCCAGCGATTGCTCCAATCAAGGCACCGTTAGTCGCTTTGCCATTTTGAGATTCGTTGGTATAAGGATTGGTTGTCTGGCAACCAGACACCAACATGGCGGCGATAAGGCCACCAGCAAGAATAGAACTAGGTTTAACGCTCATATGTACCGCTCCTAACTGCTTTTGCCTGTCACAAAAGCGACTAATAAGTTGTATTTTTTTAGCAGTATATAAACCACAGTGAATTAGACAATGGTCAAGCTACTAAGTGGTTTAAAAATAAGCACTGCGAGAGCATTGATACGCACCGTCAGCGCACCACAATCGTGCATGATGCACCACTTTAGGGCGAAGTTATTAAGAGGTTTTGCCTCAAATTGGCACCACAAGTTTTAACCATCTGAAATATAATGATTTAACGTGTGGGAACAAGTTGGCACAGCTTAAGCATACTCATTATGGAGTACTCACTGACGATAAAAATAATTAATAACAATGCTCAGAGAGTCACGACAGGGCCAAGTTTTAACGCCTTGCCAAGGGAACTCCGTCACCACGCTCAAAGACGTACAAACCACTGATGTCTAGCCATAGAGTTTATAAAGAGAATGCCGATGGAAGCTATGAACCTTAACCTTAAAGTTATTAACGAAGTCAAAAATAACGGCCGTCTATTATCTGACGTAGCCAAAGATTATGGCCTGTCGACTAAAACCGTTTATCAGATTGTTCAAGAGAGTGAGCAGAGAAGCAATAGAGGCTCACTTCCTATTCTAAAACAGACTAAACAACTGAGCTTACGCATTAAACAGCTGCTTAGTCGTCGCTAGATTTAACAGGCTGTACCCTGTTAAGCAGAGGCGGAAAACACTATTTTCGCCTTAACGAAATCAAAAAATTAATGCGCTAACTCTATACAAATAAAATACGCTTAATGTGAATTTCGCCTCTGCACCCCATCACGTGCTGCAATAAAAAAGCGACCCGATTAGAGTCGCTTTATAGTTATCGATACAGGGACAGTATTGGCTAACTGGCTAATAACACCCTGAACTGCTTAGAGAGCTTTTTATCATCTTGGCGACCATACTTGATCAGCAGATCTTCTCTGCCATCACCATTTAGATCCTCCGCCTTTAACATGCCCCCTTCGATAGGTAGTTTCAGCTCATGCTCTTGTGCATCACGACTAAACAACCCATCACCACGCTTACCTAAATAGACTTTCAAGGTCGACTCATCCTCTGACAGCAACAGATCTTTTAGCCCATCACCATTTAGATCCGCAAGCTTGACCACAGGGCTGCCAGCTTGTCCCGAGCTAAAGCTAAAGTTAAGCTCCACCTCTTTTGTCACGTTGGAGTCGTCGCTAAAACGGCCTGTAGAGTCCATCTTAAATAGATGCACATCTTGGTCGATACTGCCCGAAAGCAACGCACCAATAATCTGTGACACACCGATATCAAAGCCTGCGACCATCACCTCATCTTTATCGTCACTGTCGATATCGACAAACTCCAGTCCAGTTAAGGTGCCTTCGGCCCTGATCACACTGCTAGCTTCTTTAGGGAAAACCAACACCCCCTTGTTGTTTTCACCGAGATAGATCTCATAATCGTTTACCCTATCGAATACGCCGCTACTTTTGGTATAGCGGATCACCATATCGGTAACACCATCGGCGTTGAGATCTTTAAGCTGCTCTACCTTACGATAAACAAGCTCGCTTTGATCTAATTGCTCACCAAAGGCGTCGCGTTTATTCCACCAATCGACACCACTAATAGGTTGGCGCACAGAGATAAACTCGGCAATAGGATCGAAGCCTCTAGCTTGCGTCTGCTTATAGACCTCTAACTCGCCCTCACCTATCTTAACGATATCCACCAAGCCATCTAAATTGATGTCAGAGACATAGAGTTTAGATTGGGTATATGTAGCGCCATCATCAAATAATCGAGATTGTGGCTTAATCGGTAGAGTTTGACGCCCAAAGCCTTGTTCACCCGCTAAGAATAGGTGCACCTGATTGAAATCATGGATCAAGATGTCATCACGTAGATCGCCATTAAGATCCTGAATAAAATCACCGCGGCTGATAAAGTCGGGCCGGTCTTTAAAAGATAACGAATTAATCTTGGCCACTGTTTCAATATACAGCTCAGAGCTATTTTCCTTGCTAACTAAGAGCTTGAGCTCGTCTTGAGATAGGAAATACAATTGCTGCAGTTCACCCGCTGTAGACTCTGTTATATCGAAACTGTGTAACTCTTGAGGAAGCTCTCGCTTCATTGCAAGTTGATATTGCCCCTTTTCAAATGCGTAAATAGCCATCCAACGATGACTTAAGCCATCTACACCCAATATCACCAGCTCTTTTCCCGGCTCAGGTAACAGGTCAGCAGCAATGATCGGGTGAGTCAGCTCAAAAGGTGCATCGATAGCCGACTCGGTAAAACTTAATGTCGCCCCCGAGGCCGCCAAAGCCGATAATGGCAATGTAGAACAGAGCAACAAGGCAGCGCCGCCTCCATTTAAAATCGATCTCATATTCGAAAAAATCATCCTAGCCATTACCTCTGCATTATTACTCTAGAGTATGAAACTAGCGGTTTTCGAGCAAGAGTAAAACCACTCGTTAACAGTTTGTAACATAAGCTTGGCTATTATGATAATTATTCAACGGCAACGGCCTTAAAGGTCCAGCGGTTAGCCCCGAACCAATTAATGATAAGCCCTGCCAATATGCCTAGGCTAAAACTAAGCAAGCCAGATAGCGGGCTATTACTTAACACCGTAGAGCATAGATAGAAAACCGTTAAATTCACCACTGCCGCTAAACTTGAAACCGCTGCAGACATCAGCAACTGCTGAGGTTTTGAAACTTGTTTACGCTCGACAAAGGTCCAACTGCGATTAGCTGCCCAAGAAACAATAACGACACAAGCAAAGGCACTGCAGCGAGCGAGCATCAAGGGCTGTTCAAAAACACTGAGCAAACCATAGAACAGCGCAGCATCGAACATGAAAACCGCGCTCCCCACCAGCAGAAAGCGAATGCCTTGGCCATGCTTTAACCATAACGTCTCTAGTTCAGGCACTGGGACTGTAGTTAATTTCGACGACAAAGCAGTAGCCCTCGATACTTATTGCGCGCCACCTCAACACAGCGAGAAAACTGCGGCAGATCTAGTTTGCGATTATCGGCCACTAAGTAAAAATCACTTATTGAGTCCACCTCCTGCAAACTATCTACCTTGTCAGCTTGGCCTGCGCTATAGAAACGCGCCGAAAACGGTTGCTTCTGCCAGTAATAGGTCGGTAAGGCTTCACTGCGCTGTGACAATAACCAGCGCTCACTCTTATCTTTCGCCGTACCTAAGTTCAGTACAACAACTGTAACCAATAGCAGCACAGGTATGCATAAGGCGATAGCATTTAGCCCAGGTAAGCGACTACTCCTCCAGGCTAACCCCAGCAGTAAGGCTAAACCTGGGATCCCCGGTAGAACATAGGCAGGAAGAATATTCCCCGCTAGCGTAAACAGCAGCATAGGGGCAATCATCCAGCAAAAAAGATAGCTAGCTAGACCTTCCCCAGTCTCTGACCCCGTTTCTGTCCCTGTCTCTTTACCTACCCCAGCCTCAACCGCTGTCGCCGCGCTTTTAGACTGCTTAACTAACTTGTAAATCGCTCTAGGCAGAAACAGTGACCAAGGCATCGCTGCGCCAATAAAATACAGCCAGATACTGCCTCTTATCTCGTCATGTGCCGAGCCATAGAGATCCCCTTGCCAGCCACTATCAACGAAGCGAGACCAATGCTCACCCACAATAAAGTAATTTAAAAAACCCGGGGTCGCCCGCTCCGCCATCACATACCAAGGCAGTGTAATCGCTAGCATCAGTAACGTCCCCGTCAGCAGGGGCGTACGCAGCCATAAAAGCCGCCACATCTTTTGCAAGCCATAGTTCCACATCAACCACAGCCCAGTGCCTATGGCGAACAAGACTAATGCCACAGGGCCTTTAGCCAGCAGGCCTATCGCCAGTCCGGCAAAGCCGATATAACCCCAGAGCTTGTCACCTTGCCAGCAAAGATAAAAACCCACCATTGCCAGCGTCATCCCAAGTGTCAGCGCCATATCTGTCATTACCGCGCCAGCACTGATAGTAAACACCACTGTAGAGGCTAAGATGATTAACACCGACATCACAGGTAAACGTAGACCCTTAGCAAAGTAACCCACAACCGCGAGGGTAAACATCGCTGCCAGCCAGTGAGGCAAGCGCACGGCAAACTCATTGCTCCCCAATACAGCTAAAGAGCTCGCACTCATCCAAGTATGCAGGGGAGGCTTGCCCCAAAACGGGACATTGTAATCAAACAGTGGCGTGACCCAATTTCCCGTCTCTACCATCAGGCGCGCCATCTCGCCGTATCGCGCCTCGGTGGTGTCCATAAGTGGATACCAAGGCAATAGTAATAACCGAGTGAGAACCACAATCAAGAGTACCGCTAACCCCTTTTGACTATCGCGCATACTCAACATTATTTAGCCCCCAAGTAACTTACGTTGTCCTGTTTTATATCGCTATTTCTGGCTTGTACTTGAGCTAATGAGTGTCGATAGGCGACCTCTTCAATTAAGTACAGAGGCCTTTGTTTCACCTCGACAAACACTCGCCCTAAATACTCACCAATGAGGCCAAGAGCTAAAAGCTGGATCCCCGCAAGCGCCAACTGCACCACCATCAGTGACGGGTAGCCCGCAACACTGCCGCCAAATATCAAGGTCTGAACCACTATCCAACCACCATAGCCAAAGGCGCATAAGGCCGTTAATACCCCACACCAGGTCGCCAATCTCAAAGGTTTAAAGCTAAAAGAGGTGATGCCATCCATTGCAAGACCGAACAACTTGCCGTAATTCCACTTGGTTTCCCCAATAAAACGTGGGTCTCGGTCAAACTCTAAGGTTTTCTGCGAAAAACCGGGCCAGCTAAACAGTCCCTTCATAAAGCGGTTGCGCTCAGGAAGCGCCTTAATACTATCGATAACCTGACGGCTCATCAGACGAAAATCGCCAACATTTTCTGGCACCGGCGAATCTGAAACCCAATTCATCAGCTTATAAAAACAACCCGCAGAGAAACGCTTAAACCAAGTCTCTCCCAAGCGCTTTCTGCGCTTCATATTGACGATATCGTATCCCGCTCGCCACTGCGCCAACATCTCAGGGAGCAATTCAGGTGGATCTTGCAGATCCGCATCCAGCATGATCACCACCAAACCTCTGGCATGTTCGATCCCAGCTGACATCGCCGCTTCTTTACCAAAGTTACGGCTTAACTTGATACACTGGTATTCATTGTCTACTAGCGGCAATTGACTCACCTGTGACCAAGAGTCATCACTGCTACCGTCATCGACAAACACGATTTCGCTACTATCATCAAGCCTTGAAAGCACCGCAGTTAAGCGTTCAATTAACGGCTTTATCATTTTAGATTCATTAAATAAGGGCACGACGACAGACAGGCAGATTTCGCTATGAGAATTGGTTTGATCGGGTGAGGAGTACGACATGTTTTATCCTGCAATGGCTTATTTTTCCGCTAGCATGCCTAAGTGGAGGTGAACAAAATGTCATTGACATTTTTTCCACATAAAAAGTGGTAATATCTAACCAGCACAATGGGTAACGGCCTATATACAATGACAATTAAACTACTGATTATTGAAGATAACAGCGATGTGGCGGGGATCCTTGGCGATTTCTTTGAAGCTAAGGGGATGGAACTCGACTTTGCCGATAACGGTGAACTCGGACTTTCTCTAGCGCAAGCTTTTGATTTCGACGCGATCATACTCGATCTAATGCTGCCTAAACTCGATGGTCTAAGTCTGTGTAAGGCTCTGCGATCTTTAGGATGTAGCACGCCTATCTTAATGCTCACGGCATTAGATAATAAAAGCGACCTGCTTACAGGCTTTGATTGTGGCGCCGATGATTACCTAGGTAAGCCTTTCGATCTCGATGTTGTTGATGCCCGAGTGCAAGCTTTGATAAAGCGTCACCGTGGCCAAGTGGCCCAAGGGGTGCTCAAGTTTGGCGATATCGAAATCAATATCGCTAAACACCAAGCATCAAGACACAATATGCAGCTTGCGCTCACCCCCATCACTTACCAGATCTTGTTGCTGCTGATAAAGAGCGCCCCCAACATCGTTAAACGCGAGCAAATCATTGAAGAAATCTGGGGACAAACACCGCCGAGTAGCGATATTTTACGCAGTCATATGTACCAGCTTCGCAATCAGCTCGATAAACCCTTTAAGCAGCCAATGCTTGCCACAGTACCTAAAATTGGCTTTAGGCTACAGCTGGGAGAATAGATTTGCTAAAGCGCTTACTCAACCGTGTGCCATCGGCATCTAAATTACCGCAAAAGCTGCTGATCTATTTCAGCAGTATTGCCTTAATGATAGGTCTGACTCTCTATATCTCTATGCTAAGTCTAATGCAGTGGATTGAAGATGAGGTCAACCAACATGAACTCGAGTCCAGCGCTCCCTTTGCCATTAGTCTATTTCAGCAAGGTGCAAAACAGCCATTACAGATAGGTCTGCATGTTGAGGCCTACTATTCAGCAGAGCTCATTCCAGAACAGTATGGTGACTTAAGCCAATTTCCAAACGGGTTTTCAGGAGAAGTTGTCGATCGTGGTGAGAGTGGGCTACTGCACGAGATCTTCAACTTTAACTTGTTAGTTAACGATACCCTTGGTGTCAACAATGAGTTATTCCTCTATCGCAGCGAATTTGAACTCAACGGCACCATGCAGCCTCTCTACCTTATCATGCCATCAGAGAACGTGGAGCTAAGCGATAGTGAATGGCGATCGATAAACCTATTCGTTCTCGGCTTCATCGGAATGCTATTCCTGCTTTTTGGCTTCGCCATTCATAAGCTAAGCCGCAGATTAGTCGAACCTGTGGAGCAACTCAGCAAACAGTTACAATCGCCCGAGATGCACAAGACCTTTAATGTACCGCCACAGTCAGCCGCCGAATTTAGTGAGCTTGCCAATAGCCTCAATGATTATCGCCAACAAAATGAGCAGATGATAAAGCAAGAGCAGGCCTTTGCTCGCTATGCCAGCCACGAGCTGCGCACCCCCATTACCGTCATTAGTGGAGCAGCTAAACTGCAAGAGCACAATAATGCCCCTGAGTTTCAGGCTCGCCAGCGAGATAGGATCCAGCGTGCCGCCTTTGAGATGCAACATACCGTCGATGCATTGCTGAGCATAGTTAAACAGGAAAAAGGCACAGAAAATAATGACTATAGAGCCCTAGAACTCAAAGAAATCGAACAGATAATCGCACCATTATTGCTGTTAGCTAATGCTAAAAATATCCACATTATCCTAGACTTCAAACAAGCGCCGCTAATTAAACCGAGTCCCGCCGTACTCAGGATGCTGCTCAGCAATGTCATTAGCAATGCAATCAATGCCAGTGACTCGGGCGAAATAGCCATCCGCATAGATAAAGAACAGATAGAGATTATCGATATGGGGCGTGGGCTTAGCTCGTCGGAAAACAGGAATGAAGAGGGTCACGGCCTTGGACTGCTGATTGTCGATAGCCTATGTCAGCGTTATCAATGGCAATTTAGCCTTATTGAGATCGCCCCTAAGGGGTGTTGTGCTCGACTCACTTTACCTGTAACCGAAAACAATTAAACACGCCTAAGGTACTCCCCGTTAGTCAGCCCTCAATCTCATTATTGATGGCCTTAGCAATGCGTCGACTGAAAATCACCGACAGATGCAAAATAATGATAAAACGTTTATTGTTGGCGACTCGCCAAAAAGAGCTGGAACTGGGAACAATCGTAAAATCGATAGGCGTCCAATAAGAGTAAAGCTTTACCCCTTCTAAAACCGCTTCCGATCTCGCAAGCTCTGCAAGCAAGGCACTCTTAGGCCTGAGTTGTTTAATGCCTTTTGACGGATAAGGTAGATAAGCTAAGTAACTGCCGTTATGGGGAGTCGATAGGCTGAAAAACTGGCTCACACGCCGCGCCCCACCAAGTTGCTGTAAGTAATAGCGCCCAACAATGCCTCCCATGCTAAACCCCACCAGCACTATGTTAGCGTCGACACCGTACACAGCATCAATTTGTTGGCTCAACTCTTTTGCCGCATGCTCGATGCCATGGCGACCATCAAATGGGCTTATCGTGGGCGAAAAGCATTGGTGACCGGCTTGCTGTAATCGCTTTTGAAGCAAGCGCATCACATGCCCGGTATTAAAAATACCATGCACTAACACCACTTTCATCGGTTTGCTCCTGACAAGACGCTATTACAGCGTACACTTTCAGTGTTTATTTGTGCGCCAATTTCCCCCTAGAGTCAAATCATATCAGCCCATGTGCAGAACTCCCCTAGCCCTATTCTCATCGCCTTATCATCAAGATTGAGGGTATTTATTTGTGCAATTTTGCTATCATTAGCGCCGTCACCTCTGACAGTATTTCAAATGAGCCCAATATTTATGTCGATCACTACATCGGACCCAGCTGCTTTATCTCTTCCTCAAGCATTGGCCCAAGCCATAGCCAAGCGTGCAGATTTCTTACAACAGGCTACTGCGCAGCAAACGGACTGTTACCGACTATTTCACGGTACCGTTGAGGGCTGTAATGGACTCAATATTGATCGCTACGGCAACGCATGGCTCATTCAAAGCTTCCATCAGTCACTAACTGATGATGAGTTAACTGAGGTGACCGAGCAGCTGACTCAACTCGCCGAACTCGCCGTGATCTATAACGATCGTTCAGATAAAAACTCTCGAGTGTTAAACCGATTATCAGAGGAGCGACAAGCCTTTGCCGAGAGCGAGCAGCAGATGCAAGAAAACGGCATCCAATTTACCAGTAAGCTGCGTCATGAAGGCCAAGATCCTCTACTATTTCTCGATATGCGTATCGGTCGAGAATACGTAGCAGCAAATAGCCAAGGCAAGAGTGTATTAAACCTATTCTCCTATACCTGCGGTATTGGCACCGCTGCGGCCGTTGGCGGTGCGACACGCGTGGTTAACGTCGACTTTTCCTCGTTCGCTCTGGCTGCTGGACGTAAAAATGCCGCACTAAACCAAGCTGAAGATGTGTGTGAGTTTATTCAAAGTGACGCTTTCCCTGCCTTAAGACAACTTGCCGGACTCAAAGTTGGCGGACGTCGCAATCAAAAACTGCCAGCCTATCCAAAACTGAGTGCGACTCAGTTTGACCTAGTTTTTCTCGACCCTCCTAGATACGCCAAGAGCCCATTTGGCATTGTCGACCTAGTGAATGACTATCAGGGCTTGTTCAAGCCTGCGCTACTCACCACTAAAGCTGGTGGCACTATCGTGTGCTGTAATAACGTAGCAAAAGTTGATCGCGATGAATGGTTTGCAAGCTTAGTCCGCTGCGTTGAAAAGCAAGGCCGTAAAGTCACTGGCCACACTTGGTTAGATTGCCACGCAGATTTTCCTTCATTTGATGGTAACCATCCACTGAAAATCGTAGCACTGCAACTGAGTTAACCCCGTTCGATTACCTGATAGAAGATAGCGACTCATTGATGACAACCTCTGTTGATGATAGCTATCCATTCCACTGAAAATCGTGGCGCTGCAGCTTAGTTAACCCCGTTCGATTACCAGATAGAAGATAGCGACTCATTGATGACAACTTCTGTTGATGATAGCTATTTATTCCACTAAAAATCGTGGCTCTGCAGCTGAGTTAATTGCAAAATATAAAGACGAATAGATTTAAATCAGTACGATAAAAAACACTACACGGTTAAAAAGGTGGGCTTTAAACCCTCCTTTTTAACCACCTATCAGCCAGCCAGCCCTCAACACCGTATAAACAACCGTTTACTCACTAGCAAATCGCCAATATTCAAGCCCTAACTAGGCCAGTATAAATACTCACTTCTTAACGCAAAACGCCTCCCAAGTTAAGCATAAGCTAATAAAATTAAAAAACATAAAAATCAGCCATATAAAAATAAAATACTCTAAAAATTAGTTTTTTAATTCTCCGTATATAAATTAAACTTTACTTTCCATATTAAAAGCATAAAATCCGCATCCTCAAACCAACATTCAAACCTTAAAAAGTATCATTCTATAGGAGATAGAGGTGGAAAATTCTGCCTACAAACCATATAAAAACAGTACGTTCGTACCTGTTGCTGGTTTATCATTTTTCGCAATTGCATCTGGCTTCTTAATGAGTCTAATTCCACTGTCATTGGCATCATTTGGCATGGATAGCTCATTGGTCGCATGGTTAGCGAGCATCTTCTATTTAGGTATTTTAGTTGGCACAACTTGTATTCAAAATATCGTGGCTAAAGTTGGCCATCGATTTTCTTTAATCTTGTTCTTAGCCATGCTAACTCTGACGATTGTTGCCATGCTTGTCATCCCTACGGCAACTGTGTGGTTAATTGCCCGCTTTATTGCAGGCTTTGCCGTAGCTGGCGTATTTGTTGTGGTTGAATCATGGTTACTCATGGCCGATAGCGCTAAGCAAAGAGCTAAGCGTTTAGGCTTATACATGACCTCACTTTACGGCGGCAGTGCACTAGGCCAGCTGGCGATTGGCCCCTTAGGCGTCAATGGCAACACCCCTTTTTACTGGGTTATCGGCTTATTAATGTTAGCAATCTTGCCCCCTCTTTTAGTTAAAAAGGGTCAGCCAGAGAGTATGGAACATCAGAAAATAAGCTTGCGTGAAGTTAAGAAAATTAGCCTGCCTGCGGTTATTGGCTGTTTAGTGTCAGGCATGCTGTTAGGCCCGATTTATGGCCTAATGCCAAGCTATATTAATGGCCAGTTTGCCAGTAACGAGCGTACTGCATTTTTAATGGCAATCATTATTCTAGGCGGCATGTTAGTGCAGCCTTTAGTGAGCTATTTATCGACTCGAATTAGCAAAAGCTTATTGATGGCGCTATTTTGCTTACTCGGCACTATTGGTATCGTAGGGATTGCCGATGGCACCTCAGTGTCTTTTGTTACCACTTGCTACTTCTTACTAGGCGCAAGTTGCTTTGCCCTTTACCCTATTGCGATTACCCTCGCCTGTGAGACGATGGCATTAGAGAAGATAGTTGCCGCAACCGAACTAATGCTACTTAGCTATAGTGTCGGCTCAGTATTTGGCCCTGTGATTGCAGAGCACAGCAGTACTTCGGCGCACTCGTTGATCACTTACTTAGCCGTAGTGTTAACGACTACGTCAATTTATATGCTAATTAAAAGCCTGCAAAATACCCGCAGTGGCCACACGCCTGCGATTGGCTAACAGCCACTAACTAATACACAAAGCGCAGCGAAAGCTGCGCTTTTGCTATCTATCGCTATGTCAAAAAATCCCCACGTACTACAGGGGGCGATTTTTTAGTGAAAAAGCACTAAAATACAGCCTGTATGGTTTTCCATGATAGATAACCATCATAGTTAGCCGACCCCCTTGCTAGCCATAGCTAGCAAAATTAGTCAGCAAAATTAGTCAGCAAAATTGTCGTCCCAACGCTTTAGAGAACCCAATCAGTGAAATGTGCCCACTTTGATCAGCAGCAGTGTCTTTCTTGCCGCCATATTAAACAATCCATGTCAGTGCAAGTCGCAGCTAAGTCGCAGGTGCTAAGCCAACTTCTGAGTGACTTCGAAGTTGAGCAGTGGCACGAGCCAGTATTTGGCCCAGACAGTGGTTTTCGTAATAAAGCTAAAATGGTCGTACTCGGCGCGGCCCATCAGCCAATCCTTGGGATCGTGACCCCGACAGGTGAGCCAGTAAGCTTATGTGATTGCAACTTGTACCCAGAGGATATGCAGCTGTTGCTGCATCGCTTAGAACAGTTTGTGCGCCAAGCAGGCATACCACCTTATAATGTCGACAAAGCAAAAGGTGAGCTTAAGTTTATTTTGCTGACCCGCAGTCAAATCAAAGGCGAATACCTACTGCGCTTTGTACTCAAGTCTCACAAGTCTATCGAGCGTATTGAACGCGAGCTACCAAAGCTATTAAGCGAGTACCCGCAGATCAAAGTGGTGTCGGTAAACATTCAGCCTGTGCATATGGCCATTCTCGAAGGTGAAGAGGAGATCTTCTTAACCGAAGAGACCCGCTTGTCTGAGCAATTTAACGATGTGCCACTGTTTATTCGCCCAAAAAGTTTCTTTCAGACTCATCCACAAATTGCAGCCAAACTTTACCAAACTGCTCGCGAGTGGGTTGCCGAGCTAAAACCTAGCTCATTGTGGGATCTTTTCTGTGGTGTGGGTGGCTTTGGTCTGCACTGCGCGTCAAAAACGATTCCATTGACTGGCATTGAAATCTCAAGCGAGGCTATTGCCTGCGCCAAAATATCTGCAGAAACCATGGGATTAACTCAAGTGGATTTCACCGCGCTTGATTCGACCGGTTTTGCACAAGGTTGTGATGCCACTGACAAGCCAGATGTGGTCATAGTTAATCCGCCAAGACGTGGCATAGGTGAAAGCTTGTGTCAGTCACTGTCAGATTTTGCTCCTAAAGCCATCTTGTACTCAAGCTGTAACCCACACACCTTAGCTAAAGATTTAGCCAATATTCAGGGCTACCATATTCAAAAGGTACAGCTATTCGATATGTTCCCGCACACGGATCACTTCGAAGTCTTAGTAATGCTAGTTAAGCCTAGTTAACTTCTGATTATCTCCTTGTAATGTCAATAGCACTCAGGCTTAGTTCATTTTGAAGCTAAGCCTACTTCTTCTTTTCTTCGCTCGATTTTCAAACAACAAAAATTCAAGTATCACTTACATTAATCCTTTATAAATTAGTATGATACAATAAACCACCCGCAAAACATGATCCAGTTCACAACAATCCCATCTTCAAACCGGCAAATGTGACTCAACCCAAGATAACGCGTCATATTGTCCAATATGAATATCATTACGCCTTGAAGCTCCTTATAATAATGTCTTTATTATTAAGGATATACTCATGAAAATCAGCGCACGCAACACCCTAAACGGCACTATCAAGTCAATCGAAGAAGGTTCTGTAAACAACGAAGTTGTTATCGAACTAGCACCAGGTGTTGAAATCACTTCAGTTGTAACTAAGAAGTCTTGCGAGCAACTAGGTCTAGTTGTTGGTGGTTCAGCTTACGCTATCATCAAAGCAAGCAACGTAATGGTTGCAGTAGACTAATACTAGTCAACATAAGCAAATGCTTAATAGAAAGCCGCCAACACATGAGTGTTGGCGGCTTTTTTGTTTTCTGTGATTTAAGGTATTAGAGGCCAATAGATATTAGAGACGAATTTATATTACAGGCCTGTCAGCGCACTAATCGAACCTATGATAATCAGAGAGATCCCCGCTAAGATGATGTACTTTACCCGGGTAGCACGTTTATAGGCCAGCAAACCAGCGTACTGAATATCTATGTTCTCAGAGTTTTCAAACCCTCGGCTCAGCGTCCAGCTAAATAGCGTCATACGATCAAAAGAGGAGATAAAACTAGCTTTAGATCCCTGCAAAGAATCCCATAGCGCTCTATCATGCAGCTTTAACACTCGGTTAAGCTCTGGCAAGCCCATAAAGGCTAATCCCAGAAACATAATCATAAAACCTAATGCCAGTACAGCCATAACGTCCTCCCTTGACGAAATACTCTTCTAACATCGGATATTTTTCGACAGATGTAAAGCCGACATTGGTTATCGCACGACTTCCTCAGCTCCTTTGACTGTTTTTACTATTTAATGCTTCTAAAGCTGGCGTATTGCACTTCGCCTGACAACTGAGTCGGAGACATCTTAACTAACCTAGGATCTAAGATGTTGCTCGATGCCGCTTTACCACTGCAACCACAGCCACTAGAAGAGCCACTAGAAGAGCCACTACTGCAACCACAGCCACCACTCGAACCACCACAGCAGCCACCCTTTTTCTCATGGTTTAACGAGGCACGACCTTGGCTCGCATCCACCAAACGGTGATTCAGATCTTTTGCCCTGCAGAGCAATTCGTCCAAGCCCAAAGTATTATCCGCCTGACTCACGCTAATGCCTGCATCGAGCAGCTTTCCTAGCATGCGCTCGCCAATATGCTGCACCACGACGATATCGGTTTTATGGTCGATGATAAGATTCAACATCGCCTTTTTGGCGCTACATCCACCGCTCATGGCTGGATTATCATAACTAGCAATGAGTTGCTGATGCTCATCATAAAAGCTTATCTGTGGAGCTTTAGTAAAGTGAGTCGCCAAACGATCTCGACTCATCGGAATAGCAATGACCATGATTAATCCTTGTTCGCAATTTGGGGAAGTAAAAGCGCTTGACCTTGGGTGACAGCCGTTGCCACTTTTTTACGAGCACTCGCCAATAAATAACCAAAGGTTTGCCGAGAGATCCCCATTAATGCTGCAGCATCCAGTTGACTCATCTTTTGTACATCCCCAAGATTCAGCGCTTCAAACTCATCAGCTTCTAATTGAATCTTCTCAAGCTGAGTCGATGGAATGCCATTGGGTTTGAATAAGCTATAGGGCACGCAGCAGCTTAGATGGCGGCACTTCTTGGGTCTAGACATTAGCAGCTGTTCCCTGACTATTTTGTTGGAATTAACTCGATATAAGCTATGGCTTGCGCTTTCACATTGTTATGCAGCGAATGACTGCAATACTAGTTATTGGCCTACGCCAGTAACTAGTATTATTGAGTATGTATTCGCTGCAAACTGAGGTGGGAATCACACTCAAAAATATTCACCAAGCCTAAATAATTGCTTGTTATATAAACATCGGCTACATAAGGCATAAGATGATTAAATGATTAGCGAGTACACGGCCACTCGATGACTCGATGACAAATAGCGTTGAGCAGGTACTCGTCGTGGGAGATCACCAAGAGAGCTAAGTTGCGACGCTTGGCACTCGCTAGAAGCTGTTGCCAGAATTGGGCTTGAGTCACCATGTCCAGATGAGCGGTCACTTCATCACAGATCAAATACTCAGTGGTCGGCACTAGCGCCCTAATCAAGTTAAATCGCTGCAACTGCCCACCAGATAACTGATTCGGGCGTCTCGTTAACCAGCTCTGCTCTAGACCATATTCTTGCAACAAAGCTAGATAACCATCACCTCTCCAGCTCTCGTTGAGCGATGCCTTTAATGTTAGCCGTGGATTAAAGGCAAACTCACTCTGCTGAATAAGCCATTGCACCGGGTTAGCTTGGTTAGGCAAGATTGTAGGCAGTTCTAGGCGCTCGGCATCGGCCTTAACCATACCCGCAAGTACACTCGCTAACGATGACTTACCCACTCCGCTAGGGCCCGATAGACCCAGCACTTCTCCAGACTGTAAGCTGAGATCGGGAAATGCGATCTTTTGCTCCCCGCGCCGTAAACAAGCATTACGCAGCGTTAGCATCTGTTACTCCCCAATGCTCCGGCAGCGCCGCCCATAAGCTTCTTGTATAGCTATGGCACGCTCCGCTGCGGATATTGGCACTAGTCGTTATCTCAACCAATTTGCCTTCTCTCAGCACTAAGATGCGATCCGCCACAGTAAGAAGCTGCCTTAAGTTATGACTAATCACCATCACAGCAACCCTTTCATTACGTGCTAAGTGACTTAGATGTTGGTAGATCCCTGCGGCCGCAGGTGTATCAAGACCACAACAAGGCTCATCGGCGATCATTATTTCACTGGCCTGCCAGCAAGCCTGGGCCAGCAGTGCACGCTTAGCCATGCCCCCTGATAGTTGATGCCGATAGCAACGAGTAATATCGGCTGCCAACGCAAAGGGCTTTTTGCGTGTCGCCCCTATAGGCACTCGACTTAAGACGTAACTTAGCTGGGAGGAGATCCGCCTTAAGGGATCGAGTACTGACGCCGACTGCGCCGCCAATACTCGTCTGTCCCCGCTCTTGTGCAACACTTGCCCCGTTAAATTAAATCCACTTGGCACTTGCCCTAATAACGCTTGTGCCAGCAGGCTCTTGCCGCTGCCACTGGCGCCCACCACCCCAAGCACTTCGCCCTTAGCGACCGAGAAGCTCAAGGGGGATAATAAACAGATATCGTTCGATGCAATACTGAGTCTATCGACGGTCAGCATGACGCCTCTCCTTTAACATGAGTCTGCGGCCCCTGGCGCAGCGCGACTAACAAACGCTGGGCAATAAAAGACAGCAGCAATAAGCAAACGAGTAGCATTAGCCCCGGGCATACACCCAGCCACCAATGACCAGTTAACACATACTGGCTGGCCTGCGCTAACAGCGCCCCCATAGAGGGATTATCAGGATTTAACCCAAAGCCTAAAAAGGTTAAGGCTGCCATATGAGTCAATGCATGGGGAAATAACAGTAAGCCGCCAATCCACCATTGAGGCAGAATATGCGGCAGCATATGTGTTCGTAGTCGCTGCCATGGCTTGCAGCCAAACTGCTCAGCGAGGCGGTAGTAGGGGGTCGATTGCACTTGCTGCATCTCGAAACGCAGCAGCCGCGTGAGCTTTGGCCAGTGGCTCAGGGCAATGGCGATCACTAAGCCCCCCTCTGCACCACCAAACACTAGCGAAAATAAGATCAGTAGCAGCAGGTGCGGCAGCGACATAAACAGATCCACCAGCAAGTCGACCACCCAACGGCAATAGGGGTGCAACATGGCAAACATCGCCATTGCCAGTGACAAAAGGCTACTCATCAGCACGGCAAGGCCCCCCACATAAATGCTCTGCGCCAGTGCCTGTAAGCTGCGGCTAAACAGATCTCGCCCTAGCCAGTCAGTGCCAAAGGGGTAAGCTATCGAGGGAGCCTGGTATTTATTGAGAAGGTTGAGTTCATCCCCCAACCAAGGCCAGAAAAAGGCTAATATCACTAAGCTTAACAAGCTGAGACTAGCCAAGATAAAACTCGGTTGGCGTAGGGCTTTATACATCATTAGCCTCTAGCATAAAATAACCTGACAGTAGGTTAGCGATCAGGTTGCCACTAAATACCAATAGCGCAGATATTAACGTGCAGCCCATTAATAAAGCCGTATCGCTAGCCAATCCCGCTTTCACAATACCAGCCCCGAGCCCTGGAAAGCTAAATACCGTCTCGGCAATCAAGGAGCCGCCAAACAACTCAGCGATGGTGGCAAACTGCAAGATAATCGCAGGCAGCAGACTATTGCGGATCACATGAAACAACACCACTCTAGATAAGCTATCGCCATGGGCTAAGGAGTACTGCACATAATCTGACTGCAATACATCGATCACCTTCTCCCGAGTATGCAGCATGATCGGCGCCATGCTCACAAGGGTCAATGTCGCGACGGGCAACATCAGGTGTAGCACCATGCTGCCTAACGACTGATCCATAAAGGTCATGCCGATCGGGGCGGCACAGCAAACGGGTGTCAGGCTAAGGCCGATTGAAAATAGGCTGATAAGCAGCATAGCTAGCCAGAACGACGGCATACAGACCATCAACCATGCCAGCTTTTGAATGATGCGATCTAACCAACCGCCGCGATAAATAGCCGCGACTAAGCCAAGCAGATAGCCGAAAACTAATGAGCAGATCCAGCTTAAGCCAATCAATAGCAGTGATAACGGTAACTGCTCTGCAATCACACTCGACACGGGTTGCTGATAGAGGCTTGAGTAACCAAGCTCCCCCTGCATTAAACCCGAAAGCCAATGCATCAAACGCTCACCGACACTTTGATCCAACGCCAACTGGCTCACTAACAGGGATTTTTGCGCTTCTGAGACGGCAAAAACATTGCCGCCAAGATAGGCATTAATCGGATCCAGTGGCGACCAACTTAGCAAAACATAGGCAAACACGACAACGAGAAAGAGCAGCAACAGCAAACGCAGGCCGGTGTGCAATATCGAGGAGGATAAGTTGCTCATCGACTCGGACACTGCCAACGCCACTGCTCGATATTATTGGCAAGCGGCCAACCATGTCCGTGGGCCTCGATGCCTGGTTTGGCAAGATCTAGGCATTCATTCGCCGCATAGAGGTGCTTTAAATTGACTAACCAAGTCCAAGGGCGATCTGCCGCGATCAAGGCTTGTGCCTGTTGCCAATAGGGTAATGATTCAGACCATGACGCTGCCGCCTGAGCGCTATCTAGTGCCCTATCGACCTCTGGGTTGCTATAGTAACCCGAGTTGAAATAGCCTTTGCCCCGACTCGCACTATGATAAACAGCCCTGACCTCGGTGGCACTGTGGCTACCAAAGCCTAACAGTACCGGCTGGCGATGCATCTGTAGATAGATCGCTTCCCAGCTCTTACCTTCAGGTTTTATCTCTATGCCTAACGGCTTAACCATCTGCGCGACCGCCAGCGCCAGCTGTTGACGCACAGTGTCACCCGCGAGGTAATAGAGGGTCATGCTGGCCGCCACCCCATCACGATAACGTCGCCCTTGTTTAACCTGCCAACCGTTTTGTTCGAGTAGCCGCTTAGCCGCAGCGAGATCTGGTTGGCTCGATTGTGTCTGTGCAGGCCCCCAAGGTAAACCATCGGCTATCGAATAGGCTGGAGTGGCAAAACCGTCGAGCAACTGCTGCACCAACACATCACGATCGACAGCCATATCCACAGCTTGACGGATCGCCGCATCGGATGTGACATCGTTGCCTATGTTATCTGCTTGAGTTGCCACCATGGGCCAAGCGATACCACGGTTATCGACGCTATCTATGCTCCACAGCTTGTAGCCCGGCGGTAATATCTTGGCGTAACGCGGTGCGATCGCAGCAAGATCTAACTGGCCAGAACGCAACCTTGCATAACGGCTATCCTCATCACTAAAGGTCACTATGACCTTAGAAAACTCAGGCTTTTGTCCGTAATAGTAAGGGTTCGGCTCCATGATAAGCTGCTGGTTTCTATCCCAGCGCACAAACGCTAGCGGCCCTGAACCAATAGGCTTTAGGCCATATTGAGCGCCATAGCTCGCCTTGGGAACGATAGCTAAATTAACCAAGTTATCAATAAAGGTAATGTCGGCCTGTTTAAGATAGAACTCAACACTGTAGTCCCCCTTGATCTCAACCCGTTCGAGCTGAGTTAAGTCATGCAACGAGGCACTTTGCTTGGCAGTATCGAAGCTAAATTTCACGTCGCTTGCGGTTAACCCAGTGCCGTCATTAAACTTAACTCCTTGGCGAAGATCGACAGACCAGACAAGGCGATCATCACTGAGGCGCCATCGCAGCGCAAGATCGCTCACCAAGGCTAAGGCGTTATCGCGTTTTATCAGGGTCGACTGAAACAATGGTCGATTATATTTACCCCAGCCATAAATAGGATCGAAACCCGTTTCAGGCTCGGCGCCTAAGGCAAGTGTCAGCACTTTATCTGTGCTGGCAACACTCGGTAGGGGCAATAAAGAGATAGATAGAATGAATAGGATTAACGACTTCACAAGTTCACCAACAATCCATTGAGTAATACTATTTTTAGAATCGTCACACTACACCCAATTGTTTAGTAAAACAGCTCCTCAACAAAACTAAATACAGCATCGTTGACCTAGATCAGTTTTCAAACAGTGCATCTTGATTACATCTATAAGATACTCAAAGTAATTAAGTTTTTAGGAATTTACCCTATGTCTAACGACACGATTCGCTTCACTGTTTCTATGCCAAAGTCTCAATTTGATGAGATTGAACAAGATCTATTACAACGAGGCTATCAATCCCGCTCTGAGTATATTCGCGACCTGTTCAGAGACCGCTTAGTCGATAAGCAATGGAACGAGAGTAAAGAGGATGTGGTCGGGGTACTGACACTCATCTTCGATCACCATCAACGCGGCCTGAGTGAGAAACTGATCGATATCCAGCATAACCATTTAGTACATGTCTTGTGTAGCACCCATGTACATGTCGACCACCATAACTGCCTAGAGACCATTATCATCAAGGGGCAAGCGGTCGAGCTTAACGCCATTGTGAATCGAATAGCGGCACTGAAAGGAGTCAAGGTCGCACGCTTAAGCCGCGCGGGAGTGGTATAGTCTAACGAAAATCCCGCTACTTTTGCGATCGACACGGCAGTTTAGTATGTTGGACATTGGCAAAATATGGACCTTAATCCAACAGCCTACAACTGGCGGGTTTCACATTACCCATAGCTCAATAGCCCGCATACTTCACACCTAGTAAGTATCGCTTTCTATTGGGTGCAACTAAGGCAATACAGTGATTTCTAGACTTCCTAAATGGGTTGAGTATGGCGCGTTTATTCTGGCTTTTACGGCGGGTAGCGTGAATGCAATCGGCTTGCTAGGCTTTGAGCATCAATCAGTCTCTCACCTCTCAGGCACGGCAACCTTAGTCGGCACTCAGCTTTTAAGTTCCTCACCCACTGTTCTGTTTCATCTTATGGGGATCTTAGTCAGCTTTATGTTTGGTGCCACGATTTCTGGCGCCTTTCTATCAGGCAGTAGCCTCAAGCTAGGGCGCCATTACGACACCTTGCTGCTTATCGAGGCGGGCTTGTTGCTGTTTGCCATCGATCTGCTGCAAGATGGCACCTACTATGGTCACTACATGGCATCGGCGGCTTGCGGCTTGCAAAACGCACTGGCAACCACCTATAGCGGCGCTATCGTACGTACTACCCACGTTACCGGCATTTTCACTGACTTAGGTATCATGTTAGGTGGTATCTTGAAGGGGGAAAAATTTGATAAGCGTAAGGCCGTACTGTTTATGCTTATCATCGCAGGTTTTATCTCTGGCGGCGCCTTAGGTGCTTACCTGTTTGCTAAGCTGCAATTCTTTGCCCTACTCGCCCCCGCCGCCATCTGTATAGCACTGGCGATGAGCTACCGATTTTATAAAGCATTAAATCGCCCGAAGCCCTAAAATCATTATCAATAGATACTAAAAAAGCGCCTAAAGCGCTTTTTAAATATCTAAGATAAGCCACTCTATCGACTAACAGATGGTGACTTTTTCGATGATGATAGTTTCTCTTGGTACATCATCATGGTCGCCTTTAGAGGTCGTTTTCGCGCGGCCAATCTTAGTGACCACATCCATACCTTTAGTGACTTGACCAAATACCGCATAACCCCAGCCCGCATTGGTCGTTGCGGTATGATCTAAAAAGTTATTGTCGGCTAAGTTGATAAAAAATTGCCCGGTAGCAGAATGCGGCGCATCGGTGCGCGCCATGGCGATACTGCCACGCACATTCTTAAGGCCTCGATTAGCTTCGTTAACGATAGCCGCTCGAGTCGGCTTCTCTTCCATCTCAGCAGTAAAACCGCCACCTTGGATCATAAAACCTTTTATGACGCGATGAAAAATCGTGCCCTCAAAAAAGCCATCTTGGCAGTACTTGATAAAGTTCTTAGCGCTAACTGGCGCCTTTTCCAGATCGAGTTCAATCTCGATATCACCTAAATTGGTAGTAAAAATAATCATAGTACTCACACTCTCATCATGCGCTTAATGCGGCCAAGGCAACATTTTACTCTTAGTTAAGAGGAAAATATATTGTTAGCTCACCCGCTAGTTTCTTAGACACTAAAACCCTATTTCAAAGCCATATAAACAGATAACACGAAAAATACACATTAAACGTCAAAAAAATGACTCTAGCGTTGATAAATAAGGATTTTTGTCAGAAACCACCAAACTCAAGTGTGGTGATAATCACGTTATAATCCAAGATAAACCGATAAAATCAAACCTAGCAAACCGCTTTAACCACCAACAAACAAAAATATAAAATAATAAATATAAATCATTATTTAAAAACATAAAAAATAACAAGGAAAAACAATGAACCACAAACCTGAAGCCAACTTGGCTAACGCTGGACGTCGAGGCTTTTTAAAGACAACCACTGGCGTTGCACTTGCTGCTGTCGGAACAAGTTTACTGCCAGCCACTGCACATGCGAGCAGTGACAATCATATTGAGCCTTTCCATGGTCATGGCTCTGGCCAGGGCTTCTGGAACAAGGTTCGCAATGAATTTATCCTAAACAAGCGCACTACCTACATGAACATTGGTACTGCTGGCACCATGCCAAAGCGTGTCTTAAAAGACTATAACCGCACCAATGAACAGATCTCTATTAATCCTTGGAACAGCAATATTCCAACTTTAGATTATGCCAAGCAGATAGCTCCAAGCTTCGGTGCCGATGAGCACGAATTAGTGCTATGTCGTAACACTACCGATGGCTTATGTACCATTATCAACGGCCTACAGTTTGAGTACGGCGACATCATCTTAACCACTAACCACGAACACCACGGTGTCACTACACCACTAAAGCATGTAGCACAGCGCTATGGCGCCGAAGTGATCGAGTTGGCTCTACCTGTTTACACGCCAAATAATGAAGTAAGCAGTGATGATTTCGTGCAGGTCTTTAACGATGCGGTAAGCCAATATGGCAATCGCGTACGCTTGATGGTGTTCTCTCACGTGACGTTCACCACTGGTACCACGCTTCCAGCTAAGCGTATCTGCCAAGAGGTCGCCATTCCAAATGGTATCATTACCTTAGTCGATGGTGCGCATACTCCCGGTATGTTCAACCTAGATTTCCATGATATCGATTGTGACTTCTACTCAGGTGCAGGCCACAAGTGGCAATGTGGTCCTGGTGCTACAGGCTTCCTATACGTACGTGATAACGCTAATCGTCTATTCGAATTCTGGAGCGATCGCGAAACACCGCTATGGTTTATCAACACCTCATCATCGGCTGCAGAAGTACAGACTAAGCTGCAATCTGTTGGCCAGGATAACTACCCAGCCAAACGCGCTCTAGCAGATGCTTGCGCACTTTGGGATGAGATTGGTCGTGATGCAATTGAAGAGCGCATTCTAGATTTAAGCGCACTATGTAAGAAACAACTAGCCAAGAAATTCCCTGAGGCGATGATCTTTGCTCCTAATATTCGTGAGCTATCTAGCGGCCTAACTACCTTCAACCCATTCGACGATCTAAATGATGGCGAGCTACTGACAGAGTTCCGCGACCGTTTACATGAAGAGTATGGCTACATAGTTAGAACCACCTCTTTCTACTTAGATCAGTACGATACGGTTAAGACTTACTCTCTACGCATTTCGACTCACCTTTTCCATGATGAAGATGATGTTAAGGGTCTAGTCAAAGCGATGAAGCAACTGCATCGTGAAATGAGATAAGCCATAAAATAAGCACCAATAGAAACGGCCCAGTTGTTATGATTTAAATAACAACCTGGGCCGTTTTTTTATCTTGAAATCGAGCAAAAATGCTTACAAATATCACTAACCAGCTCGTTCTATTTGTTCTGTAAAACTGGCCTCATTCTGGTCGCGAATTAATAGCTGAGTAAACTCTGCAGCCGGCACAGGACGACTAAACAGATAGCCCTGACCAAATTCACAATTGTGCTGCTGTAAAAACAGCGCTTGCTCATCGTTTTCAATTCCCTCAGCAACCACCTTAAGCTTTAACGATTTAGCCATCGCCAGTATCGCCGATACCAAGGATGCATCCGATGAACAAACGGTCATATTATTAATAAAGGCGCGATCAATTTTTAGCTTAGTAAATGAGAATTTCTGCAGATAACTTAACGCCGAATAACCGGTACCGAAATCATCGATAGATAGGCCTACTCCGAGCTGCTTAAGATAAGCGAGCATCTTCATCAAGGCATTATCTTGCTCTATCAGTAGACTCTCGGTCACCTCCATTTCCAGCTGGCTAGCAGGAAGCCCCGTTTGCACCAACACATCGACGATACGCTCTTGCAACGCCTCACAATACCTAAATTGTACACTCGAGAAATTGATGGCGATCTTGATCGGGCTGATCTGCTGCCAAGCTGCAGCTTGAGTACAAGCCTCAAGTAAGACGATGTCGCCGAGTCGGTGGATCAAGCCATTTTTCTCAGCCAAAGGAATGAAATCCTCTGGAGAAACAAAACCAAGCTCGCTATCGGTCCAGCGCATAAGGGCTTCGGCAGCGACGATCTTACGACTAACCAGATCTAAGATCGGTTGATAGTAGATCTCTAATTCGCCTTGCTGCACGGCCTGATGTAAACGTACATTGAGGGCAAAACTACGCTGCACATCTAGGTTCATCTGCTCATCGTAAAAGTTAAAACCGTTCCTGCCCATATCTTTAACGCTGTATAGCGCGGTGTCGGCGCGTTTCAGCAGAGTCGAAGCATTGGTACCATCTTTAGGGTAAACAGACATACCGATACTGGCCGAGACAAAAAATTCTTGCTGCTCAATTCGAAATGGCTTTTCAAACACAGATAAAATACTACTCGCTACCAACTTGGCAGAGTCTTGATGCTGGATATCTGGCACAATCACCAAGAACTCATCACCACCTAAGCGAGCGACAATATCACTGGTACGCACAGACTTTAGTAGGCGCTTACTGGCTTGCTTTAATAGCAGATCGCCAGCGTGATGGCCCACGGTATCATTAACCTGCTTAAAGTTATCTAGATCGATAAACAGCAACAGAATTTGGGTCTGTTTCACATGGGAACGACCAATCATCTCCTGCAAGCGAGCCATGCCATGGGTGCGATTGGCTAAGTTGGTTAATTCATCATGAGTCGCCTGATATTCCAGCTTACTTTCAGACTCCTTACGCTTAGAAATCTCTTCATGCAGCTGAGTGTTTTGCATCGCCAGTTTTTGTTGTTGTTCTGAAGATAACTCCACCTGAGTCTGTAGCACTAAGTTGGCGTTATTCACTCGCATCAGGTAGATCAAACCCAGAAATACTGGCAACGCCAGAAGAGAGATCCCCGCTATAAACCACGCAGAGGTGAAAATATCTTGCTCACTAACGGGCTTAAACCAACTCTCCAGCACCAGCGGCGTCGACGCGACCTTTTTCTCAAAATAGATGATCCTAGAATTATCGCCGTAATAGCTAGTCTTACCAATTTCAGTTTCAGTTTCACAACCTTGCAATGAATTCCAAACCAGTATGTCTCCGATGGGGGTTACCAAGGTCAAGCAGCTGCCGCTCTCGAGATGCTCCTGCGTCGAGAGAAGTTTAATCAGCAGATCGGTATTTAGGGTGGCAACTAGAATCGCAACGGGTTTATTCTGATGATAAATCGTCTGCAGTAACTGAATGGCGGTCCCTTCTACGCCTTTAACTACCTGAAGTTTATGGTCTTTTGTTTCCATCTCTTTCAGGGGGAGCTGGTTAATATCAAACGCCACCTCTGGTCGAGTATTAACAATAACGGTTTGCCCTATCCCGACAATCATCACTCTTGTGTAGATCTGCTGACCATCCATCATGTTTGATCGGGTAAAGTTTTCTATCATCTGAGTAAGACTAAATAGACTCGAACCGAGTCCATACTGCAGCGACATACCTGCCGCTAAATTTGAGAAATAGGTATTAACGTCACGCTTCTGACTCAGGTTGGCAATATTTTTTTCACTGGCATCGAAGAAGAAACTTAAGTTTTCGGTGTAATTACTGACTCTTAAATTAAGCTCGCTATTTTGTGACTCTTTTAAGCGACTCTGGCCTAAATTGGTCACAGTCAAAATAAGAATTAAGTAGCCGCTCAATAAGATGCCAGCAATGATGATCGCGGTTTTGCTGTTAAACCATTTAAAGTGTTTCATGTTACTTGTGAGCATCGGCTGCCGCTTGTTCAAAATAATCTTGATAATAATGAAAAACGGTCGGGTAATGCTTTTTCACTAACTTGTTATAGCTACCATCCGCGCGGATCTGCTTCAGGTAGCCATTGAAGACCTCCCTCAGCTGTGGCGAGTCTTTACGAAAACCTATGGCCATTCTCTGATCTTCAGAAATTGGACCGATGATCTTGATTGCATTAGGCCATTTATCTATTGCTATCAGAGAGTCGGCAACATCTAATAAGGTCGCTTCGGCCTCGATGCTGAGTAAGAAAGGCACCATCTCATTGAGCTGCAATTGTTTCACGGGCAGAATCACATTAGCCTGAGTCGCATAAAGATTGTATAGATCGGGGTCGAGGCAGGACTGCTTCATCGCCAGAATATCACGCTGTTTCAGCAACTCTTTTACCTGAGCAACATCGCCCGAAGTAGAGCCAGTTGGCTTGATAGGATTAAGTTCGGAACTGGTGCGCGCAACGAGCCATACCGCAGACGGGAAGTAGTCATCGGAGAAATCGACTAACTCTTCGCGCCAATCTAAAATGGTTAAGCCGTTGGCTATCACATCCCCCACAATAGGCTCCGGCTCGCCATAAACCACTTGGTTATTAATAAACTGGCCATTACGCCCAGTCAACATACCAAATACATTGCTCCACTTGGCTGGTACGAACTCATATTCGACACCAAGATAATCGGCGAAGTTTTGCATCAGCTCAATATCGAGGCCATTATGGGTTAACTTGTTTCCTTCTGAATACTGAGAAACGAAGTTTGCATAAGGTACACCTAGATGACGTAACACTCCTTCAGCTTTAATCTCGGCTAAATCTCTCGCCAAAGCATGATTCGCTGATAAGCCTAAAAACAACATTACGACTAGCTGAATGATGAATCTTGATTTCATTTGAGACACCTTCATAAGAGCCTGACGACTTGAGCATCGCTTAGGTAAAATTTGAGTCCACGGAGTATACCTTGAGTCAACGTTAAATCCACGACCTAGGCAGCAATTTTAGCAATCGTGATAGTATTTATTCACTTACAATAGAGAATATGAAATTAGCATTTTAAAACAAACAGATAAATGCTAATTAACAAGCTAGCATTCACAATTAAACAGCGTTAAAACATGTCAAAAAAATGACAAGTGACATAAAAAAAATGAGTGGCAAAAAGGCAATTAAAAAAGCCAGCTTAGCTGGCTTTTTATTAATCTATTTTATGCAGTAAAACTTATCCAACACGGCTAATTTTTGCTCTCTACTTTCTGGTTTTCGATAGCACAAAAGCGCAATGTAGATTATTTGATACAAAGCTAATTAATGCTTAAGTTAACTCGTTCAATCTTAGGCAGGCGCTTTTCCTAAACGCTTAAGCAAACCAAAAGCCTTACTCATGTGCTGCTCTGCAACCACAAAACCTTGTAACTGTTCATCAGTATCAAATGCTTGTACACAAGTCCCCTGTGCATCTATATCTAATTGCCAGCGATTAACCTGTTGCACGGCTTGCCCTGCCAACTGAATAGGATAAAGCGGCGTTTTAACTTTAACCAACATGGCAGGCAATACGACTGCCGTTAATTGGCCTAACAAGGTTTTAGCTAATGCATTGGCACAAACTAAAGCTGGCTGCAGATAGGCTAGCACCTTACCGCCAATCTCAGCGCAATCGCCTAAGGCATAGACATCCATTGCCGTGGTTTGCATTTGCTTATCCACCACTATGCCTCGCTTAACCGCCAAACCCGCTTGCAGTGCTAGCTGAGTGTTAGCCTGAAGTCCTGCGGCAGAAATGACAGTATCGACAATAAGCGACTCACCATTTGCCAGCTCTACCTGAAAAGCTCCACAATCTTCACTCGAGCTAATGCTACTCACTTTGTTATTCAGCGCTAACTGTACGCCTATTTGCTGCATCTGCTTGCTTAGCTGAGTGGCAATGTATTCGGGGAGTAAATTAGCCATCAGTTGATCGCAAGGATCGACAGTGATAACTCGCTTGCCTGCTGTTGCGAGATCCATAGATAACTCGGTGCCGATCAAACCGCCGCCTATTACCAGCACTCGCTTGGCCAATGCCAATTCTTGCTCGGCAACTTGATACTCTTGCAAACTATTGAGGGTCACAATGCGATCCACTGCGTTGCCTGAGAGCGGCGGCACAAAAGCCCTAGCTCCGGTTGCAATAACTAGCTTTGCGTATGGATACACCTTCCCTGCAACCATGATCTTATGTTGATCTGGCTCAATCGAGTCTACATAGGTATTGGCGTGCAGCTCAAAGTTAAGCTCCCGCGCTAGCTCATCGCCTGATGCACGCACAAGATCGCTTGCCAACTGCTGCTTAGACACCACATGGCTCAAGTCTGGTTTATTGTAATCATCACCATTATCAGCACTAAAAACCTGGATCTTAATGGTTTGATCGCTGCGTCGAATGGCTCTAATAAGTTGGTAAGCGGCAAAGCCACTACCAATGATGACGATTGGCGCATCAATTTGCTCACTCATCATATTATGCTCCTGCTATGGGTTGAAACACTTGTTTACCAATACCGCATTCTGGGCACAGAAAATCTTCCGCTACATCTGACCAAGTGGTGCCGGGGGCCACATCTTGATTTGGCTCACCAATGGCTGGGTCATAAACCCAATTACATACTGTGCACAACATCTTTTGACTATCAGTCACAGCAACGCTTGCGCTACTTTTTGTAGCAGGCGTAAACGACTCAACACTGTTATCTGCTTTAAGTGGTTCGCGGTTGACTATGTTTTGCTTTAGCGGTTCAGACAGATCTTTGAGTGCCCACTGCTTAGCAACATGTTGACCGTATTCGCGGCATTCACGCATGGCTTTACCATCTGGGCGCCACTTAGTTTTCATCCCATAGGTCGTTTCAAAGCCTGCATCGGTTAAACGCGTATGAATACGAT
This sequence comes from Shewanella pealeana ATCC 700345, assembly GCF_000018285.1. Classification (NCBI taxonomy): domain Bacteria; kingdom Pseudomonadati; phylum Pseudomonadota; class Gammaproteobacteria; order Alteromonadales; family Shewanellaceae; genus Shewanella; species Shewanella pealeana. The sequence goes on from NC_009901.1 coordinate 4,442,522, forward strand.
CGACTGCACCACCATTCCAACCAAAACTACCGAAGGCAGCCGCCTTCTTATTCTTAAATCTTAAGCCGGTGATCTCTTCTAACATGCCAGCCACTTTTGGCATCATCACGTTATTCATGGTTGATGAGCCCACTAAGATCCCTTTCGATCTAAAGATACTGGCAAGAATGTCATTCTTATCTTGGCGCGATACGTTAAAGACTTTCACCGCAACGCTCGGATCAACATCATGGATCCCCTGGGCAATCGCATCTGCCATCATACGAGTGTTATTCGACATAGAATCATAGAACAGCGTAATGCGATCTTCTTGGTAATCATTAGCCCACTCAAGATATTGGTGGATGATCTGCGTTGGGTTATCGCGCCACACAATACCGTGGGACGTTGCGATCATATCAACCGGAACATTAAAGCTCAGCACTTCATGGATCTTCGCAGTCACCAAGGCACTAAATGGAGTTAAAATATTCGAGTAATAACGCAGGCATTGATCCATTAACTCTGTTTGATCGACTTCGTCGTTAAATAGACGTTCATCGCAATAGTGCTGACCAAAGGCATCGTTGCTATACAGCACTGCGTCACCCGTTTGGTAAGTCATCATACTATCTGGCCAGTGAAGCATTGGCGCTTCGATAAAGATCAATTGCTTGCCATTACCAATGTCTAAGGTGTCACCTGTTTTAACCACATTGAAATTCCACTCAGGGTGATGGTGGTGACCCACAATGGAGTCAACCGCATTTTCAGTGCAATAGATTGGGGTATTAGGGATCTTTGCCATTAGCGCAACTAAGGCGCCAGAATGATCTTCTTCGGCATGGTTTATCACTATGTAGTCGATTTGATTAAGATCGATCTCCATCTCAAGATTTTGAATAAACTGCTGGCTAAAACGATGATCGACAGTATCGATCAATACCGTCTTTTGCTCACGAATAAGGTAACTGTTGTAGCTAGTCCCTTTGGTCATCTTGTACTCGGTACCATGGAAGTCTTGTACTTCCCAGTCGCGTTGTCCTACCCAATGAATGTTGTTTTTGACATGGATTGTCATATTGTCACCTATTACTGAAATTCAAATAGTGCATTAACACTAAACCTGAAGCTGTAATAGCAGCGAACGTGCCAATATTTCACTATGTTGATTTTAAAGGGTTTAACAGGAAAGCAATCAAGTTAACACTGTCTTTTTGATAGCGACAATAAATGTCAAAGTGACATATAGCTGTCAATAAGACACCTTCAAACTCGAACATCTCTGGGTATTTATAACAGTGACCAAACGACTATATAACGACAAAATACGGCCTGAAGTGACTGGTAATCCAAGGTAATACAGAGCGAGTAAGCTCTCGGAAAGTACAGTTTACGGAAAATATTATCCAGAATGCTCTTTTATAAGCTACTCAAGCCTGTCGCGGGCATCAACTGAGACAACTTTTGATGCCGATTCTGCTTGATAGCGAGCAAACATTGCCGCTATGGCTTCACTGTCACCGCTGAAACCTTTATCGGTAAGAAACTGCTCATTGTAAAGTTTGCATGCTGAGCGCTCGGGAAGATCGCAATAAAAGGTCACTATGGTTTTGCCTTGGCCCATTTTAGCTGCGGCGTACAATGCCCCCGCGACATTAAGTGCTGCACTGCTGCCAAGCACTATACCGTCGTGCTCCTGCACATGGCGAGCAATGGCCACTAGGTCGAGATCCGGCAAGGTTATGGCTTTATCGATCTTGGCCTGACGGAAATTTTCTACCAAGCGCATGATACCGATCCCTTCGGTAAACGAGCTACCCGAGGCGCTGTATTTTCCATCCTTTAAATAGGCATAGATCCCTGAACCATCGGGATCCACCAGCCAAGTTTGTAACTGTGGATTTTGCTCTGATAAATAACGCGAGTTCCCCGCTATGGTGCCACCAGTCCCCGCAACCGAGACTAGGGCATCAATTTTGCCTTGAGTTTGTTGCCAGATCTCTGGTCCAGTATGAATAAAGTGAGCCTTGCTATTACTGATATTTTCAAATTGATCCGCCCACCAATAGTTATCATTAGCCTCACCTAGCCGCTTAGCCGTATGATAAAAATGATCGGGATCAGCAAACGGGCAGGCATCGACTAGCTTAAGTTCGGCGTCAAACAGAGTGATCATCAGCTCTTTTTCACGCGCCTGCCCCCTAGGCATCACCACCAACATCTTGAATCCCAGCGCCTTGGCAACTAACGCGAGTCCTATACCGGTATTCCCCGCAGTGCCTTCAACGATAGTCATCCCGGGGGTTAACTTACCCTCAGCGATCGCATCTTGCACCATCTGCAACGCGGCGCGATCTTTAATCGAACCACCAGGGTTTTGTTGCTCGCACTTAAGTAAGATCTCACAACCCGTCAAATCACTCAGACTATTGATCCGCAGCAGATCGGTATTGCCGATAAGCTCGGTAATATTGTTGGCAATGCCATCGGTAGCAGGTAATGGGCGTTCGGAATTTGAAGAAAATGAGGAAGCGGACATAGAATATAATCTCTGTTGCAGATACTCATTCAATATTAGGCACAGTTCTAATTTAAGCCAAGTCACTAAATTTAGGCAGATGAGAGTTTTAAGGTAACAAGTAGCTTTTATCGAGCTCACACTGCCTGTATTAAGTATTGCAATACTTAATACAGGCGAGCGGAATGGTTCAAAAACTATTCTTAGCTACACCCAGCCGAGTTCGCGAAACTTTGCTAAAGCCTTGCTGAAGTATTGCATCTGCGCTGGTGTGCCGATTGACAGACGGTTCCATCCCTCACCATGGTTAAATGGACGCCCGACTAAAATACCCGCCTTTGCCATGCGCTGCATATACAGCTCACTGTCACCATTCACCTTGTGGAAGATAAAGTTAGTTTCGCTCGGCAGATAGTCTAAACCGAGTTTAGCTAACTGCTGATACACCAGTGCCTTAGCTTGGTTATTGGATTGCAGACTTAGGCTTAACCATTGTGGGCTCTCAAGGCTGGCCTTAGCGGCAACACAACCGATTAGGTTGGCATTGTCGATACTGGCCTGTGCCTGCATTTGTTTGATTAAATCAGCATGAGCGACACCGTAACCGACACGTAAGCCTGCTAAGGCATAGATCTTTGAAAAGGTTCTGCAGACCACGATATGCTGCTGGCCTTGTTTAATCCGCTCAACCGCCGATGCAAACCCAGCTTGCGCGACATATTCCACATAAGCCTCATCGACGATAAAACTCAGCTGACTCGATGCCTGATCTAACCATTGATTCAATTCACTTTGCGGCAATAACAAACCCGTCGGGTTATTAGGGTTGCATAAATACACAATTGACGGACCACTATGTGCAGCCACTTTCGCTTTCATTTTGGCGAGATCGGTTTGCCACTGACCGTCGAGTTTCACCTTAAGAACTGGGATCCCACGCGCCATGGCATAATCGATGACCACTCCATAGCTTGGGTCTGGCATCACTAGCTGACTGTTGGTCTGCGCTAATGCATCCAGTGCCATTTTCAATACTTCTGACGAGCCATTTCCATAGATGAGTTGCGATTCTGCTACGGAGATACTCTCTGCAATAGCTGCCATCAACTGACTGCGCGCAGCATCTGGATAGCGCCATGCATTAGGTAGAGCATCAAGCACGGCTTGTTGCGCTTTAGGTGCCAGACCAAGTGGATTTTCATTAAAGTTGAGCGGGACCGCTTCATCCGCACTCATCCCGGTCGCTGTTGTCGAACTAGCAGCTGTAGAGACAGAGCTCGAACTACAACCTAAGGTGGCTAAGCTCGATACAGCTGCGCCAGCATAGAGAAATTGACGACGGCTAATTTTATTCAGCTTTGGTTTATTTAGCCCGGATTTATTTAGCTCTTGTTTGACTAACTCTTGTTTAACTAACTCTTGTTCAATTAGATTTGACTGCATATTTATTTATTATTATTGAATTATTACCTACGACAGATAATTATATGAAACTAACATTCCCGCTAGTTAAGCGAGAGGGATTTGCAATCAAGATCACAAATTATTGCTAGAAATGCGCAGAAAACAAACTGGTAACTACATATAAATCAAAGATAAACTTAGTATCACCTTACAGCAGCTTATTCATTGCATAAAAAAAGCCCCATCTGTGACGGGGCTTGTTAGGTCGACTATTTTAAGTCGACTAGCTAGAATCGGCTAACTGCGTAAGCAGTCACCAATATTGCATTGCTTAATGAGTTATTCGATTGTTAGCATGTAGACGGATTAACGTGCAAGCTGATTAATGAGCAAACCAGGCATCTTGCCAAGCACTGCCGGTGCCTGGCGCGTAATGGCTTGCTGAGCCGCTACACCAGCCACTGTTTGGCCAAGGCAGACATTCAAATACGCCGCCAGCATTAGTCACCACATCACCCGCTTGATACTGGGTACCCGCAGCGTAAGCAGGATAGTCACCGCCTTCACTATCTTCTTCTACTAGATTGATGCTAGTTCGGCTACTTAGTTGTTGCTCTTCGACGTTCACTACGATGTCATAACTCCCCGCAGTTAAATCGGTCGCCAGCAATGTGAATGACGCACTGTTGCTAACGCTCATTTCACTGCTAGCAAACACTGTATTGCCTTGCACTAAGCTGGCATTGATCACCATGGTTTGATTAACGCTTGCGCTAAACTCGATGTTCACGCTGCCTTGCTCAAGCACGTAACGTGGTGCAATACCAGTCACTTCAAGGCTTGGTTTAACAACCGGTGGTAAACCACCATCACAATCGCTATCACCTTGTGCTTTCCAAACGCCCCACTCACCCGTTGTGCCAGGCTCGTCACCTTGAGTCCACCAGCCGGCTAACCAGCTCTTACCTGCATGACTAACTGTTTCACCGCCAAGGTAAACTGTTGCATTGTCCCATGCGTTATCACATACCGCGCCTTGCTCTTTCACGGTAATAGTACGCAACACTTCAACCTGCTGGCCTGCGCTGTCGCTAACGCGGTAAGTTAGTGAGTACTGACCAAGAGTGTCGGTATCGACATCACCATCGACGCTAATTTGCGCCGTTAAGTCGCCATCTTCAGCATCGATTGCACTTACACCTGCCATCGCATCGAAAGCACTGCCCAGTAAAATGCTAGCATTGGCTACGCCTTTAATTTCAGGCTTAGTGTTATAGACTTCAACCGTGCGCACTTGCTCTGTTAGGTTATCGTCACTATCGCTAACACGATAAGTTAGTGCATACAAACCTAGTGTCTGAGTATCAATCGCGCCTTCGACTTGGATATCAGAGGTTAAATCGCCATCTTCCATATCTCGAGCCGTTACACCTGCTAGCGCATCAAACTGAGCACCGAGTTTAACGCGAGCATTGCTGACACCTGCAAAAATCGGCTTACCGTTATCCGGCTCTGGAGGCAGAATATCTTGGCCATGGATGAATGGACCGTAGGCCTTGATGAATGACTCGTTATAAGCCTGACCCGCAGAGTTTTTCCCCATGTCCCAGTTAACCGACCACGTCATTACACCGCGCAGTGGCTGGCCTTGGGCTTTTAGCTGCTCAAATGCCGCATAGAGTTTTTGCGGTTGTTTGATGTAACCTGTCGCGGCCGCGTCGATGTTGGTTGGAATACCAAAGACTAACTTATCGTGGGGGATCTTAGTAAAGCCGTTAGTGCCGTTCGCTAAGGCATCGGCGATATGGTAGATAAACTCTTGCTTAAGGTTATCGTTGTTCTGTGCAATCCAGCCTAGGCCTTCGATATAAATACCATCGCCACCTTGGTTATAGAACTGTGGGTTGATCCAGTCGTAATAACCTTCTAGCTCGGTGATATAAGGCACATACTTACCACCTGTTGTCAGATACGGAAACTCTGGCGCCATGGTGATTAGGAAGTTCTTCCCCTGATCACGGTAGTAATCTTTAACTATGCGTAGCGCCGCAGGAATAACAGTTTGGTTATCGGCAGCGGTCACAGCAGCCTGCTCAAGATCGATATCTAGGCCGTCAAAGCCATAAACCTCGACTAGACGAATAATTTCATCGGCGAGAGCCTGCTCTTGACCATTACGCAGTTCGATGTGCGCATCGGCGCCACCCAATGCGATTAATACCGAACGTCCTTGACGGTTAAGCTCGCTAATCTGCTCAATAAATTGGGCCTCTGATAGGCCTATTGCAGGGTCTAATTTAAATGTAGGAATCGTGCCTACGGCGCCATAAACCTTCATAAATGACACATCGACCACGTTATACTGCGGATCAACATCGGTTAAGGTTACACAAGGTGCAATGCCCCCCTTATAGCCAGAGCCGTCGCACCAGTTATGCCAATAACCCACAACCACACCGGCTTGCGGATTTACCATATCGGTACCATTGGCCATAGCTGGGGAAGAAATAGCCCCCATAGCAAGCGCAATGCTGGCACCTAGTAGATTCAGTTTTAGTGATTTCATTTATTTATCCCTTTTCATTAGATATCGAAAAGCAACAAACAGGCATGCAGTAGGGCCTGTGTCACTTGCGGTAGCGCCACTGCCATAGGTGTCCCCTTAGGCTGGATGCTTTGCGTCACCTGCTTTCACAGGTTTTGCCTTTTTCATCAAGTGCAACCAATGCACCCACAAAATTTCGTGGATTATTATCTGCTTACTTAATTTTGTAAATCAAAAAATAGCGTAAAAACACACATCTAAAGCAATAAAAACCACTAAACCATCAAAGACAAAATATTGACAACCAAGATATTGATTAAACTCAGATATAAATAAACATAACGAAAATATATCCAGCATTAAAGACAACTTAAAAACGAATCTAACAACAAAAACAACTAACTGAATAAACTTTCGAACAATAGCGACAGAAAGTATCAATAAACGGTTATAACGTCGATTTTTTGATGCTAATACCTGAGCAAACAATTTATTGGCAATAGCATAAAACAGTCTCAAGAGTTCAACTTAGGTTCAGCAAGCTAACGCTAAGATTGCCATCAGTTTATTTTGTGTGTGAGCACACGGGTTAGCCTAACTAAGAGAGTTGAATGAAGATCCATGACACCAATTTAACCTACGAAAATCTCCCCAGCGTAATGCTTCTACTCGACTCTGTTGCCTTTATGTGGGTCGTCACCTTAATCACTGTAGGTATTTTTAGCTGGTTAGCGTTGAAACTATGGCACCTACATTCTTTGCCCAAATACTTAGCCAAAGAGCGCGGTATGCGACAGGCCAAATTGGTTTTTTGGCTATGTATGTTAGGCCTATTTTGGAAGCCTCTTTGGGTACTTGCTGTGATTGCCATCGTTACCGATTGGGACCGAGTACAGGAATGGATTAGAGGAACCCGCGCATGAAAGAGATAATGCTGCCGTATATTTTTATCGTATGGTTACTGTTTAAGTTCAAAGTAATCAAAGCCAGACCACGAAACTACTTTATTAGCGTGTTTGTAGGTTGTTTAATTGCACTCACGCTATTTTTGGCTCATCGCTTTTATTCTCCATCCGATCTCACTAACTCGACGACAGTAAGGGCACCTCACGCGATCCTCTCACCCGCCTTTGGACAACAGATAGATAAAGTGGCAATCGATCATAACCAGCAGGTAAACAAAGGCGACCTGCTATACACCTTGGTCGACGACAAGGTCAGCAGCGCTATCGATGAAATAAATGCACGCATCAATGAAGTCGAACGCAACATAGAAGCCACTGAGGTAAAGCTGGCGCAAGCAAAGCGTACTCATTTGCGTAAAGCCAATCTTGGTGAGCATGTTAGCGAGCGAGACTTAGAGAACGCTGAAGATCACGTGGAAATTATTAAAGCAGAGCTTAAGGTGCAACACGCCCAGCTAGAGGTGAAATATGCTCAGCTAAGAAAGCAAGAATTTGAGCTAAAAAGGCTTGAAGTTCGGGCGCCATTCGACGGCATGGTGACCCATGTGTATATTGCCGATGGCTCAAGAGTCGGCGCTATGCACCTATGGGATACCGGCCGTAAATTTGTCGAGATGCGTATTCCCGATCAGTCATTTGCCTACATACAACCGGGTCAGTTTGCCGAGTTTTATATCAACGCCTATCCAGGTCAGATATTTAGAGCCAGAGTCCACAGTAAGGTTGAAGCCACTGGTGAAGCTCAAGGCGACATCTTGCCTCGCGAGCAGATGGTATCACGTCATATCAACTTAGGCTCAATGCCCGTGGGCAGAACCGTGGTACTTGAAATAGATGACGACACCATGGCCATGTTGCCGATTGGTGCGACGGGCTCGGCTTGGATAAGTGCCGACAAGCCCTCTTCACTTCTAGGCTTTCTCGATATCATTGGCGGGGCAACGGTGAGACTCACCGCAGTTAAGGCTTACCTTAACCCGTTATAACTACCGTGATTGAGAATGCCGACTCCTATGCTTAGCACAGAAACAAAAAGCACTGCTTAGGCTGTGCTTTTTGTTCAATCTCATTACGTGCCCAATTACGATCGCAACGATGCAATAAGATGCAAAATACGAATAAAGAAGTTAATGATATGCATATACAACATGCCACCAAAATCTATCGCTTCATCTAAGGTTTCACCGTACTCACAAGCAACAGCCCAAGTATAACCAATGTAACCACACGAGCTCAGTGCTACGATCAAATGGATCATATCGTGACTATGGCCAAAGAACAGTAGCCAAGTAAACTCAACCGTCACAATCCACCCACCAATCACGCACAATACTTTGCCAAAACTAAAAAAGAGCTTAGGTACCAGAGTTGCGGTGATGATCATTAACAAGGTGATCCCTGCGGTATACTCGACTGCTAACGCCACCTCAGCAGCGGTAAACCCTTGTAGGAATAGGCTCAGGGTAATACTGATACTCAAGGTCATAAGGTTGTAGCCTAAAAAACTCACCAAAGGCAGTGGGTACTTGAGCATAATCAAGCAGCCACCCATTAATGAGCCAAACACAACTACCAGTAAGACCCAAGGATTTATCCATTGCAGTATTTCAACCGGAAAATATGCAACGGCGAGATAATTAAGGCTAAATCCCCAGATTAACACTAAGCCAATCACTAAGTTGAACACTCGTTTGCTAACCTGTCTATCCTTTAAAAACAGCCCAGATAAGTAATGACTCAGGCCTGCTTGTGACTTTTCCATGAAAGCTTTTTCCTACCAATAATACGACGTTATACGCCAACTGCTGCGCAGCTTAACTAAGGTTGAAATTTAGCTGTATAACCAAAAGTTAACTTTGCAAAACACCTCAATAAACAGTGAGTTAACTGGCTACGTTTTATACTATGAAGTCAAAAAATATTACTACCACGGCGAATAGGCACTAGCGTGACGAGTCTTAGGCCATTAAAACTTACTGCCCTTTAAATATCGAGAGTGCTAGAATCTACGCCTATTTATTTTAGCCAACATAAAGGTAATGCAATGAACCCGATTCTTGCGATCTTAAAAGAGCATAATGTCAGTGACGAGCAAGCTAAAGAGCTGTTCCAAACGCTAACAGAGAACCCAATGATGGCGATGGCCGTTATTGGTCAGTTAGGTATTCCGCCAGAGAAGCTACAACAGCTCATGGGTCTTGTGATGCAAAACCCTGCCTTGATTAAAGAGGCTGTTGAAGAGCTAGGTCTAGACTTTGCAAAAGTTGAAGCGGCAAAAGCTCAGCTACAACAATAGCAAAAGCACCTAGCGACAGACGCTAACAATCGGCTCCATAGAAAAAGAGTAAGCTTTCGCTTACTCTTTTTTTGCCTGCTATTTATCGCCCTAATTGATGCTATATTGGTTTACACCGGATAAAGGCTATTCACTCCTCATATCTAGCAGTTTAGGCTCAGGGAATAGCGGAATACTCAATTCTCTTGGCAAACTAAACAGCACGGCATCAACCACATCGTAGCCATCGCTGGCATCAACAAACTTCCACGTTTTGCCGATATCTGTGGAGTAGCCAACTAAAGCTGATTCTCGAGCCATCATGCCTTCTGCGCTTGGTGTGCGAATTGTCATAGGCAAATAAGCGTAATACTCATCACCATCGATAAACATTTGTGTGGACTCAGTAAATGAAGCTAAGTCTTGACTAAAAGTGCCAGATTTCATTTTTTCGGTGAACTGCCAAATAATTCGCTGATAAGCGACTCTTGTGCCTTCAAACATTATCTCTTCATCAAGAATAAAGCGCATAAAAGTATCAATATCATTATCAGTAATGCTTTGCTGAAACACCTTGGCCGCTGCGATCGCCTTTGCAACCACCCGCTCACCTTGTGGGTCATAGTACTTCTGCTCACCACTAGGCTGACCATTAATAACGGCTGTGTCCCATTTCAGCTGTCCGTTAGGCCAAAACTCTTGTAGTGTGCCATTACCTCTAGCATCAAAATTGGCTCGCTGCTCTAGTGTGCCATCTTCAGAATAGGCTTCAGCGAAACCGACTATCTGACCATCTTTAAAGTTACGCTTAGCTCTTAGGTTGCCGTTGTCGTGGTAATCTGTAAACTCTCCCTGTTCGAGTCCTTCGTCAAAAAATCCCTCTTGTGCGAGCAGACCATTTTCATGAAAGCGCTTTCTTATTCCTGCAGGATGGTGCTCATCATAACGTAGCGTGCCATCCTCATAAAAAGTCTGCCAATGACCCACTCTATCAAACCCTAACTCATAACCACGGAATTTCAATTGGCCATTATCAAAGAAACCTTCAACTAAATCAGGCTCTGGTTCAATTATAGGCTCATCGGGATAGTCAGCCGTTTTCATTATTAAGTCAGTACTGAATGACTCACTTTTCTCTTGTTCCTCTACGGGCAGTGTCGCCAAAACGGGCAATAAGGCTGCCACTGAATCATGTAGCGACTGCTTAGCAAGTGCGTCAAACTCAGTAGAGCCACTCGACTCTTTAACCTTAGTTTGTACTTCCGTACTTTTTTGAACGTCATAATCTACTGCAATCACGACTTTTAATTGGTTGAATTCAGTATGGCTTTGCAGTGACTTCTGCCCCGCAATCAAGCTCAATATATAGCATCGTTCAAATGTGTCACAATCGATAGAAGGCGCTTTACTACCGCATCCAGACAGTAATAGAGCCGCAATAGCACTGGTAGTAATCATTAATAATTTCATGGTTTTATAAACTCACGATAAAGATAGTTCGCATGTTAGATGAAAACCTTGCACTAAGGGAAAGCCTACTTTCTTTATGTGGATTAGTTCACGTATTCAGCCCCTACGCATTGATCCCGAGTACACTCATTATATAAAGCTTGAACTAGTGCACATTTTACAGAGTGTTGCTTGCGCCGCTTTGATAGCCGCGTACAATCCGCGCCAACAATTTATTGTGCTGTATATCGCTGGAAATCTGGTCCAGAAGTCTCTACCACAAGACCTAATCTTGTGACTACAGCCCAATCACCGTCCGCTGCCAAACGTTTAAAACACTTGGCAGGCCAGTGGTATCTGCCAATAAATTTATTGAACTCTTCGCGTATAAGAAAATTAGCGCATCAATAAAATAAGGCATCACTGTGGCGATCTCTAGCTTACTTCAACGTGCGGGTAAGTCCCGTTTTCTGGACTCAACCTTCAAGCTTTCACAGCGCAAGGCCAATGTTGGCACCGAGCTATATGCAGGCTTTATTACCTTCTTAGCCATGAGCTATATTTTGGCGGTGAACCCAGCAATCTTAGGTAGCATCGATGGGATGGATAAGGGTGCGATCTTTACCGCCACCGCACTCGCCGCCGCACTTGCCACCTTGATAATGGGTTTTTTCGGTAACTATCCAGTGATGTTGGCGCCGGGCATGAGTATGAACGGCTTCTTTAAGGGCATGCTAGCATCGAGCTCTGTGGCACTTATCTGGCACGAAGCCCTGTTCGGTATTTTCCTGTCTGGTATCGTCTATCTAATCTTTTCGATGACTAAGATCCGCAAGCAGATGATTGAGTCGATCCCAGAAGATCTAAAACTTGCCATCACAGTGTCTTTAGGTCTATTTATCGCCTTCCTCGGGCTGAAGAACGCCGGCATTATTGTCGCAAACCCTGTAGTGATGGTCAGTATGGGCGATATCACCCAGCCACAAGTTGCCATCGCCTTTATCAGCTTGTTTGTCGCAGTCGGCTGCATGGTGAGAAATATCAAACTGGCCACCTTTATCGCCTTTATGACCTCAATAACTCTCACGCTTATCAGCGATGCAGTGCTAGGCACTAAATATGCGCCGATCCCTGAAAATTGGTTCAGTGTGCCGCCTAGCATAGAGCCTAGCTTTGGTAAGGTGTTTAACTTTGAATTTTTAACCGTCGACAAGCTATTTGATCTACTGTTTATCGTTATCATCTTCTTTATCGTCGACTTCTTCGACGGCTTATCGACGATTGTCGGCGTAGGTAAAGATGCAGGCATTATTGATAAAGATGGCAAGGTACCTAACGCCCGCGCAGCACTAGTAGCCGATGCTGGCGGCACGGTAATTGGCAGCGTACTGGGCACCACATCCATTACGGCGTTTTCAGAGTCTGGTATCGCCTCGGCGCAAGGTGCTAAAACGGGCTTAGCGGCAGTAGCCACCGCGATACTGTTCCTACTGGCTCTGTTCTGCTACCCAGTGTTCTCAATGTTCTCTACCGCTATCGTTGCACCCGCAATGATCGTAGTGGGGATTTATATGATAGGTCGTTTAGGGCAAATAAACTGGGATCATAAACCTTCGTGTATTGCCGCCTTCTTCACCATGATGTTCACGATTTTGAGCTTCTCACCAGCTAACGGCATGGCTATGGGCTTTATCAGTTACGCATTTGCCATGGTGGTGGCCGGTAAAGGCCGTGAAGTTCATCCAATCATCTATGGCTTATCACTGATCTTTATCACTTACCTTGTGATGCTCTAGTTGAGATAAGCCTTAGCCGCATAAAAAAAGGGTCTGCAATGCAGACCCTTTTCTTTGTTCCAAACCAATTAATTTACTGGTAGATGACTAACCTTAACTAAGGACACTTTAAATTCGTCAGCTTCAACGATTTCAAACTTCAGCTTGGCAAATTCAATCACATCACTGACTTTAGGAATCGTTGAGTTCAAGGTTAATAATAAGCCAGCCACGGTAATGTACTCCTGCTGCTTATCGATTAGCCCTAGTGTTTCAAGGCGCGACTCCAAGTCATGCAATGAGGTACTGCCTTTAACCAACCAACCGTCATTACACACACTGATCTCTGGGGTCTCACCAATATCCGGGAACTCGCCCACGATAGACTCGAGTAAGTCATGTAAGGTGACAATACCCTGAATACTACCGAACTCGTCCGCCAGCACAGCCATGCCCGCTCTTGACTCTCTAAAGCCATCGAGTAAACGGATCACATTAATACTATCGGGCACGATATAGGCAGGGAAAGCTGCCGCAATAGACGCTAAGTCTTCCCCGGCCTCAATGCCTAATAGTAAGTCTTTACTGCGTACAATACCGACTAAGTTATCCAGAGAACCAGTGCACACAGGGAAATTTTGGTGGCGGCTATTCTTAATTGTTTGCTTGATTTTATCGGTGCAATCTTCAGTATTTAACCAAACCGTCTCACTTCTTTGGGTCATCACAGTGCGAACATTACGCTCAGACAATGATAAAACTCCTGTAACCATTTCACGCTCGGCATCACCAAAGCTCACTGGCGCAGGCTCACTACCATCGTCGTCATCATGGATGTTGTAATGTTTATTACCCATTAAACGAAAGATGGCTTCAGTCGTGCGCTGACGCAGTGGTACTCGTTCAGCATTTTTAGCATGGCTTGAGCTGATCATTTGATTAAACATCTCAATTAAAATTGAGAAACCAATCGCCGCATACAAGTAGCCTTTAGGAATATGTAAGCCAAAACCTTCTGCAACCAGAATAAAGCCAATCATCAATAGGAAGCTTAGACACAATACGATAACCGTAGGATGCGCGTTGACGAAGTTAGTGATCGACTTCGACGCTAACAGCATCACAATCATAGACACGATAACGGCAATCATCATCACAGTTAAGCTATCTACCATACCCACTGCGGTAATGATCGAATCGAGAGAGAACACTGCGTCTAAGGCAAGGATCTGCGCGATGATCACACCAAAACTTGCGTAAACATTGGCGCCTTGCTGCTGATTAGCCTCCCCTTCAAAACGTTCATGCAGCTCATGAGTCGCCTTAAATAGCAGGAACAAACCACCGGTAATTAAAATCAGGTCTCGAGTCGAGAAGCTGAGGTCATAGATACTAAACAAGGGCTGTGTCAGCGTGACTAGCCAAGACACTATGCTCAGCAGACCTAATCGCATTATGAGTGCGAGAGATAAACCGATAGTTCTTGCTTTGTCTCTTTGCTCGGGAGGGAGTTTTTTAACTAAAATGGCAATAAAGACAAGGTTATCAATACCGAGTACGATCTCGATAATAATCAGGGTAATTAAACCAATCCATATTTGGGGTTCAAGCAAAAATTCCATCGTGTGTTTTCATTTTCCCAAAGCCGATGTCTAAACACCAGTTCGGTCAATAGCTCCAAAATATAACGCGTTTATAAAAGTTAAGCGCATTTATATTGGAGAATTGGTAAAAACGATAATTAATTAAATTTTAACTTTGCAATTTATATCGCAAAACGCCCAAAAAAAATTCTCTCCGCTCTATAAAGACACAAAAACAAGCCATTACTTTCAACAGCTTAAAGCCACAGGGTTCAATAATTATACTAATAAGAATAAGCAAGTGATCGACGCAGAGTGTTTTTGACAAACTAATTCAAGGCGAATGGCTGGGCAACAAGCTGCAAAAAAGCCAAGTGAAAATCACTCGGCCCTTTTGAAAATGATGTGACTATATAACGATTATTGAATTTCGAACTCGATGTCTAATTCTGATTCATTCAAACATGCGTCATCTGACTGCACCAATTGATCAATCTGGTAGTAATGACAAACATCAAGCTCACCTTGCGAGTCGAAATCTTTACGCTTCAGCCTATCTCCAGCCTTACTATACCAATAAACACTTTTTTGCTGGTAACCATTGCTACCATAACCATAAGTGACTACATCAGGCCCAGCATCGCGGCCATAAACCCAGTCACCTAAGTCATAGGTTTGCATCCAAGCTTGGTATTGAATATCACCATTAGTGAAATACTTAACCACAGAGGGCGCGTCTTCCTGTATGACATACAGCTCATTCTCAATCTTGGATTCCATCTCAAGTATTGGCTTACCCTCCCCGTCTAAAAGGTCGTAATAAGCAAACGAGGTATAGCCATCAGGGTGAGTATTGACCCCTTTGCGGAATGTCCATGCATGCTCGGGATTGCCTGATGAATAGAACCGAGTCATAGCAGGCTTGCATTGGTTATGATAGGTATACTGGCCACTCTTAAAATAGCCCGTTGTAACATAACCTGTGCTGTCCGTTTGCTCCTGAATGGGGTAAACCGTACCGTCATCATCAATAAAGTGTTGGCACTCGTTAATTGGCTCAATGATAGGTTGATCATTGGTATCGATAGCATATTGCCTATCTAAATCGACCTCGGTCTTAATATCTCCAGATCCATTATAAAGCTCGCAGTTACTGTAAAGGACATCTTGTTTACTATTTGGATCTAAATAACTGCACCATTGCGGACTACCATCTGGATTAAATACCTTCTCTTTTTCACGGGTCTGTGCAGCATCATGCCAAGTCATACTGCTGTACGTTGATGTTTCATCATCCGTATAAACAATTAAATCTGGACCAAATGCACGAATGAAAGACGAAGCTTCGCCAGCTATCCATTGTTTCACTCGGATCCTACCGCTAGGGTAATACTCATAGCCTGATGGTTGATCATCTAATACTAGGCTGTGACCACTCTCATCTTCACGGGACTCAATGTGCTTAATGGGATCGCCATAGGCATCAACCGCATCATAATAACGGGTATAAGAGATCTGCCCACTATTGTGATTAACACCATGTAAGTAATTTATTTCCTCGGATAAATTTCCGGAAATAAAGTATTGAATATAAGCTGGTTGGCAATCGTGATGGCGAATGAATTGCTGCTCAATTTCATAGCCCCAGATTTGGAGTTTTGCCCCAAAACCATCGATACTTTCCTGCATAGAGATCGGGTATATATTTCCCTTATCATCCACATAGTTTTCACATCGGTCGATTGGCGTTGACACTATGTTTTCAGCCTCTACGGCAACTTGCTGAACTTGTACTGTCAGTTCCCCCTCTTCCGTTAGGATGAACTCTTTAGATTGCTGATATGTTTTTTGCCCTGCAAAATCAACACTATGAGTTGTTAATATCAGCAACTTATCGGCGGGAACTTGCAACAAAACGCCACTCCACACTCCGTCAATATTTTCAAGTTCAGTGATCTGCTCTTTATCATCAAAGCTCACTTTGGCAAAAGTAGTAAAACTGGTGTCTTTGCCTTGCCCAATCGCTGGGACATTAGGCGCCGAAAAGGCACTCACGCCATTGGTGAGCTGCACAGGAACATCTAAATAAACCCTAAGGCCCTCAGGATTTGAAACAACTAAATCCACCTCAGCATCAAGGGCTGGGATCAAATCCAAGCCTTCCTGAATAACGCGAATAGTAAAAGAGCCAGCATTCAAAGGGGTAACTTCACCATTATCATCGACTTTGGCTATCGCCTCATCGGAGCTAGTAAAACTCAGGTCGTTACCGTTACCACCAGAGGTCACTAATCTGACTCGCTCACCAAATGCGGTCAACGCTGTATCTACCGTATCTATTGCCAATGGAGAGTAAACGGCAAGATTAACAATCTCAGAGCGACTGGCATAATCTGACTCTAGAACCAGCTTAAAACTTAATGTTTGCGCACTAATATCGCCAGGTACACTAAACTCTAATGTCTCCGATTCAGTATCGATGCTCTCAACAGTTCGCCCCGTCTCTTGCCCCCAAGAGTACAAAATCGGAAAAGCAGGTTCTTCGTCCAACTTAACTGCTAGGGTCACAACCTCATTAGCAATATAAGCCTCATTGGCACCGTTAACGGTCAAATCGGGGATGGCGGGATCGACCACATTCAACTTAATAGTAAGAGGCTGAGACTGTGCGCCCTTATCATCAAGCGCTATGACTTGGACATCATAGACGCCCTCTGTCATAGCCGAACCGAAAGTCAGTGATGAAGCGCTGATCACCACATCTAACTCCGTACTCAACAGCTTGTAACTCAACACATCACCATCAGCATCACTGAAGTATGTAGCTAACGGCAATGCGCTATTTTCTTGGCCTAATACCATCTCATGAGCTATAGCATTTGATATCAACATTTTCGGAGCGGTATTGGGTTGCGCTTGAGTAGCTTCATCACCGCCACCACAGGCGACTAATGATATTATTGCTACTGCTATTAGTGTTTTTTTCATCCTTAAAACTCACATAGTTAGTTAAAGCGAGTATCCATAAACCTCACACCAAGCTGTAACATACATATCACAACTGAAACAATCAATGCTCCCCCTTCTTTATAAATCAAATAATTAGCCATCCCACACAATACTATTTAGCAGCATCCGAGGAGTTCGAACGCAATGAGTCCTTAATCACAACGAACCTAGAGATAAAGCATAATGATTCAGCAGAGGTAGGTTCAGTCGTTAGTGATGTGATTGATGTGATTGATGTGATTGATATGGTTGATATGGTTGATATGGTTGATATGGTTGATGCAAATATTAAGTAAGTACGGCTATATCAAGTAACCTTACCCAATGAGATAAGGTTACTTATAAAAGAAGCTTACCTGCAGGTAGAGCTATAGTGATTTAGCTCGATAAGACCGCGCAATATGATGCCATGGTAGCGAGCTTGAATCAGTTGGTAATCCATTTCAGGAGCAAAATAGTAGGTCACCTCTTCTGCGCCGCTCTGCTCCACCGGGATCAATGTAAGCTCACCCCATGGAGCAATGTTTTTGCTGATGGGGGTTTGCACGTAATATTGATACGGCTCTATCGCATCTGACGCTTGCCTAATTAGCCTAAATTGCTGCCGCCCTTGCAGTAGAAGTTCACGCATTTGAATGGCTAAGGTGTCGACATCTCGCAGCGCAATACTATCGGAGCGGTAAGTTTCAATATCACCATCAACATCGACCTCTGAAACGCGGCCATTATCACTAAAGCTTGCTCGCATGTCTCTGGCGCGAAACCCTGTTACTTTTTGATGAAATTGCTCGGTGATCCACTCATTACTGACATTCGACCAAGATAGCTCGGCTCTTTGCTGATACTGAGTGCCTATGCCTAAGATACTGGCCTTGCTGGTTGAGGTCACCACCGCCGTTTTGCCACGCCAAGTCTCGGTGCGGCTCATGGTGCCTGTATGTATGCCACTAAGATAAATATCGTAGTCGGCACTGCGGCTACACTGTTGTTGCTGTGCTAGCTCTTGCTGAGCTAACTCTTGCTGCGCTAGCTGCGTTAACTCTTGAGAGTTAGCTTCGGTGGCTAATGCATGATTAGCCACAAAGAGCGCAGATATTAGGCCTATCATTCTCATCGCGAACTTAGACATAAAAACCAATAAACCTTTCATGGTTAGAATACTTCGTTCACATTGAGGTAGAAGTTAGTCTCGTTTTCACCCACACCAATATCTAGGCGTAAATTAATATTATCTTTGATTTTAAAGCGGAATCCTGTGCCGTAAGAGGTCAACAACTCTTCGTTTAAATCACTCACCTTGGAGGCCACACTACCTACGCCGCCCCAAAACACCATGCCGTAACGCTGGAAGATGGGTAAACGATATTCCACTTGGCCCATCATCATCTGCTTGTCACGGTAACGGCCTTTGATGTAACCACGCATCGCACCTGAGCCGCCAAGATCAGGCAACATGTTCCAAGGCACATCGCCTTCGGTAAAATGGCCCTGTACTTGCCATGCAATCAGCCCTGGCGCAGAGCTCAGTAAGGAAGTTGAGCTTAAGTCGATATAATTGGCGAGTTCGAGATCGTAAGTCGAGAAACTTGAGTACTCATCGTTTTGATACAGACCCGCATCGATCTGAAATAACCAACCTTTGGTGGCATTTAAGCGGTAATCACGAGAGTCATAGATGCTGGTTACCACCACACCCGAACTAAAATTATTCGGCAAAATATCCGCAGAATCCACAGGCAGCCCTGTGTCAACTAACTCTAACTTTTCAGCACTGGCGTAGGTAAAGTCAGCCCCAATACCGAGAAAATAGTTATCGGCCACTTCCGTCATCCAGCGGGGTTTAAAGCTGTATAACTGCTCTTCAAACTCATGATGATTGGCGTCGATATTGCCTTGTGCTATGCCTTGACCATAATAAACTGCCGCTTCGTTATGAAGCTCTAGCCCCAGCTGTAAACGCTGCTTACCGCCGTTGAAGAAGGTCATATTTTCCACTTCGACACCGTAAGAATTATTCATTGAAACAAATGAATTCAATACCAATGATGAAGGCTGCTCCTCGCTCGCTGCACCGTCGGTTTTATATAACCCCACCATCAACAGACCCACGCCAAACTTCTTCTCCGGCGTGTAATAAGCCGTTGGTAAGTAGCTCATGTCGATAGGCTTGCTCTGGTCAAACTCACCATCGGCACCAAACACAGACAAGATGTCGTCGACCCAAGTCGGCTGCATATCTTTAGGAGTGTCAAATAGAGGCTCGACTGCGACGGCCAGATTGGAAAAAGCGCACAGGGTTAACAGTAAAATCCGTTTCATAAATACTCGAATTAATAGTGGAGAACATAGATGTTTATAGGCGATATGTCGTGAAAAAAACGTGATGCCTCTGGCCGCAAAAGACAGCTGATGACTCTAGCCGCAAATCACTGAGCGCGCATTCTACCATTACAAGAGTATTCAACAATGACTTTTTTTGATTACGGATTAATCAGCTTAAATCTCTTAACAACTTGTCTGCCTAAGTAATAAAAACAGCCAAACCCTCTCAAAAATAGAATTTGGCTGCCGCAACGACTCTGTCGATTTAAGCGCTCTTACTCATAGATTCAGACTGTAAATACTTGGCCACATCGACCTCATTAATCTGTGCCGGAACCAAGAATTTATGGGCGTATTCCAAGTAAATGCCACTCGATAAAAACAGCTTAAAGATATCCATATCCAGATGTTCATCCAGTGCCATCTTATGCAAGATATCTATGGCGACACTGAGAGGCTTGGCCTTCTTGTAAGGCCTATCGGCCGCGGTTAACGCTTCGAATATATCGGCAACCACCAAGATCCGTTCGGGGATCGACAAGTCTTCGGCGCTAAGCTTACGTGGGTAACCCGTGCCTTTTAAGGTTTCGTGGTGAGTCGAGGCATAACGTGGCACCCTTGCCAGCTCGGGCGGAAACGGTAAGTTTTCCAGCATCTTAATGGTGCTGGTGACATGCTCATTAATCTTAAACCTGTCTTCAGTGGTCAAGGTGCCGCGAGAGATAGTGAGGTTATAGAGTTCACCTAAGTTATATTGATGCTGCGGGATCGCCATCTTAATACCAAATTTAGGGTCAAACTCCACCTGATTGATGCGCTTGATAATATGCTCAGATTTATCTCTTAGTAGCGGTTCGGTAACAGGATAGCTGAGCTCGCTAGCTTGCTCACTGAGGTTGAGTTCCTCTACCGGCGAGAGACCAAGCCTATCGTCGAAGTGACGCTGCCAAGTGATATCGGCAAGCTGGGCTAGGCGTGCTTTGGCCTCTTGCCCCATAAACTCACCACCGACATTGGCCTTGGCAATAAACTCAAAGTCTGCCGTTAATTGCTTGCGCTTTTCAGTCAGTTCAGCAAGATAAAATTCATTGGATTCGCTCCCTGAGGCACTTCGCTTCAGGTAATCAATTTCGGCATCACGCCAAAGCACCTCAAAACGCATCCGCACCTCATGAATACGGTTATAAACCGCCTCAAGCTTAGTGCCCTTATCGACAATATATTCTGGGGTGGTGATCTTGCCGCAATCGTGTAACCAGGCGGCAATTCTAAATTCTCTGTGCTCATCGGCCGAATGAAACTTGAAGTCTTTAAAGGGGGCTAGCTGCGACTTTTCAGCGGCATCAGCCAACATTAAGCCAAGCTCGGGCACGCGATTACAGTGGCCTGCGGTATAGGGAGATTTATCATCGATCGCTTGGGCGATAAGCTTGATAAAAGACTCCATCAACTCCTTTTGATTCTCCTCATAAGCTTGGATCGCGCTCGACATTTCCATCATAGATTCAGCCAGTTCATCCAGCTCGGTAATGTTGGACTCGACCCGTTTAACTTCGTCGTACTGGCGATTTTTTATCTTATCATTCTCGATGGCAAGTAGTTTTACTGGGCGAATAATAGGTGATGAGAACAGCCAAGATACAGGCAAGATAATTAACAAACAGATACTGGTGAGCAAGATAGATTGCTGCACCTTTTCAACACTCGTCGCCAATAACTGCTTGGCCGGAACCACGATAGCAAAGAACTCCTGACTTCCGGCTGAAGGCTTTTTACTTGCAGCTGAAGACTTTTTACTTGTAGCTGAAGGCTCCTTACTCCCAGCCGAGGGCTCGGCACTTGTGGCTAAGGGCTCTTTACTACTGGCTAAGGGCTCCCCAAGAGGGGTGACATAGAGGAACTCCTCAACACCGTTAATCTCACGACGAATCAGTCGTTTCTGGTTTTCAGGCTCGCTTGCAAGATCTATAAGCGCCTCAAAGGGAACGGTTCCTTGGGTCGATAGAGTCTGCTTCTCTCCTTCACCAAACCATTTAGCTCTTAATGCTTGCCGTTGCTCCGGAGTTATATTGGCAAGCGCCAGATTGATTATCTCGATAATGGCCGAGTCCTGATTAGGCATCACAATATGTAAACCGGTATTCAACTCTACTGGCGAGAAATCGAGTTGCTCATGGAATTGAATCTGTTCAACAAAAAACTGGTTCGCCGTGTAGTGCAAGATAATGCTACTGTCGAGCGCCGCAAAAACGGCT
The DNA here is from genome assembly GCF_000018285.1 of Shewanella pealeana ATCC 700345. Taxonomy (NCBI): domain Bacteria; kingdom Pseudomonadati; phylum Pseudomonadota; class Gammaproteobacteria; order Alteromonadales; family Shewanellaceae; genus Shewanella; species Shewanella pealeana. The sequence continues at coordinate 4,464,604 of NC_009901.1, forward strand.
CCCTCTTCAACCGCATGCAATATGGCGTAGGTAGAAGCCATTTCAACGATTTCAATTAACGGATAGTTCTGCCGAATGACTTCGACAATAGACCAACCCGTAGGGATAGCAACTTGCTTACCGTTGAGCTGCTCAATATGGGTAATTTGTGGCACTCCCTGCTGGGTAACGAGTGCGTAAGGCAGCTCAAGAAACGGTTCACTAAACTCACCCAGTAAGAGGGTTTCATCGGTTTTGATTACCGAGTGCAGCATATCTAGCTCGTTGGCTTTATAATTCTCGGTTAACTCTTTCCAGCTAAAACCATTGATATAGCGCAGTTCTAATCCCGTCATATCCGCCACTAAATTCAACAGTTCGACACTATAACCTTGGGGCATGCCCGAAATAGCAAAATCAATCGGCGCCCAGTCTGTTTCATTAGAAACTAATATGGGCTCAGTATTTTCAACCATAGCCTGCTGCTTAGCCGTTAACCTTAGCGGTTTAGATTCCGGGATTTCAATGCCGGTTTTTCTATCTTGGTTCGATGCTATCAGCTCGCCACTCTGCTTATAGAGAAAGATTTTTTTATCTTCGAACTTCTTTGCGCCTCCCCCCTGCAACAGCAGATAATCAGACAGACTTGAAAGTGCAATATCTAAGGCGAGAACCGCACCCGAGTCAGCGAGTTTTATCGAATAAGTTTGCCCTGGTGATTGTAAGTGCTGGAACAAGTACGGCTCAGTCTTAGAAACGGCTTGGCTATTGGCATCGACAAACCAGGGTCTCACTCTGGCATCGTACTCACTAGGCTCGGAATGGGTAACACGCAGATTGAATTGCTCATCGAGATAGGACTGCTCTCTAAAGCGTAGACCTCCCTGGCCGCTTATTGTGATGATGACCCAGCGATCCAGATGGGATGCATTAAGCTGTTTTCTAATATTTGGATTGGCATCTAAGTTAATCAATTCATAAAAATCGCCATTGGGCATGCCTATGTAGATGGCATAAAACAGCGGGTTGATCTGCATGACTTCGGCGAAGGCCTGTCTCACCTCTGGATTAAAGGCGTCATCGATAACAATATCATCAAAATTTGACAGTAAACGTGTGGTATTAATCGCTCGATTATCGACTTGAGTGAGGTAACCACTGGTGTTGTTAGCTGTATGACTATAGAGCTTAACCGCAGCATCTGTAGCCATGGCTTTACTGAAGTAATATTGCAAACCTATGGCAATCGATGCGGTCAAAATTGTGGCTAAGATAAAAATCCCCACCACAGTCACCCGAATGGTAAATCGCTTATTACTGATGTTATCCAAACCGCCCATAGCATCCCAACTCTGTTATTCAATCCTTGAAAGGGGCATTCTATAACATGACTGCAACAAGTCAACGCGCACAAGTAGCATTAGGCTTTGAAATAATAGACAAAACACCCTCTACTTATGCGCTAAGACTGTATATGTTCCATTAAAACTCACCCACTAATAATCGCAGCTAATTTCAGCTTTTGGTAATAATGCAATTGGTATATTATCCCGCCGTTGAGCCGTTGAGCCCAAGACTCAGGCTGTTTAGCCGTGTTCAACATTCTTATCACGAGGAATAATAATGCTAGCTGTAAATGAATATTTTGAAGGTCAGGTTAAGTCGATTTCTTTTGCTGGTGCTGACAAACCTGCATCTGTAGGCGTAATGGAAGCGGGCGAGTATGAATTTGGTACTGCGGCACCAGAAGTGATGCAAGTGATCTCAGGCGCGCTTACTGTGTTATTACCAGGCCAAGCTGAATGGCAAACCTTTAGCGCTGGTGAACAGTTTGACGTAATCGGCGATGCTAAGTTTCAAGTAAAGGTTGCCACTCAAACTGCATACCTTTGCATTTACGGTTAATCTTGCACTTAGCAAGTAAACAGTAATACAAGTAAACCATCCACTGATTTCCACATACCATGGGCCAAAGTGGATGGTTTTTTATTAGCTTTTACAGTTAATTATCTCGACTAATCAACCCACATCACTAACTCACCCGCAGTTTTCAGACCATATTGCCTTTTAGTGAGTTTGCCTGATGCATCAAATAACAGCAGCTCGGCAGAGTCCGCACGGTGCTCAGCAATGAGCTTATCACCAGCTGGCGTGCCCGTTGTCGCAATAAGAAAATACACAGTGTCACCCAAATAATCACGGGCTTCGTTCATCTGTTCAGTCTGGCTATTGCTCATAGCTAAACCATTATCATAAACAAAAACAATTGCCGGTTTACCTGTACCTATCTCGTCATGGGTTGCCTTGAATCCTTTAGGCATCACCATAACTAGCACTGCGAATAAAGCCACTATGGAAGCAACAACTCCCAGCGCAATCCAAGGCTTACGACTGGTCGATTTTGAATTACCTGTATCCAAGATGATAAATCCTTCTTTTAATCAAAAAATAGACAACAAATCGCACCATAGTAACCAGCAAAACTGAGGCGGAACTTAAAATTGTGATTAATTTGCCTGAGGTGAAATCTCACATTGTTTGAACTCACTCCCGATACAGCGCTGACTAATAGTCTGTGCTTGCTGTAACTCTGCTTCGCTAAGTTTGGCGGCAATCAGCTTTAGCCGCTGCTTAGCCACTTCATTACCTTGTAAACTCGCCGCATCTAGCCATACATAAATTTTGATAAAGTCAGGCTCGCCATTGAATCCATTATATTCAATTGTCGCTAAATCGACTTGTGCTTCAGCCAAACCGAGAGCTGCCGCTTGCCTCAGCCACAGCATACCTTTAGCGACATCCACTTCTGCAAATGTTCACTCTATATATTAAAACAAATACAGTCAGTGTGATTAACAAAAATACTCGCATCTAAAAATCCACAAACAAAGCACAAAAAATCTTTAGTTACGGCAATAAGCAAGAGTACTCACTACCAGTATCGTTCGGCTGGCCAACATAACCAATATAACCCGGTGATGATAGCCAGACTCACCAAATAGTCACCCTCTAGAGCAGCGAGTTAAATAAATGGCTAAAAGCCAATGACGCCGCAAGTGAGTTCGACTGTATCTATGAAGATGAACAAGGTATTGCCATAATCGATAAGCTCAGAGACTTTGACCTAATGGCTTACGCCAAAGAAGTCAGGCTTTTGGCTGCTTAACCTCGTAGATAAATGTAGATAGCCAAGCCGAGCTCGGTATACAGCTCGGCAACCCCTTAATGCTGCCGAGCTACTCAAACTGCTACGGTTAGTCAGCCCCAACAATGACTCCAAGAGGCGCTAATAGCTGCTCCTGCTGCCACATACATATTTTGACATTACTGAGATCCACCTTTCTTGGGTCTAACCCTGATAGCTCAGCATAAGAAAGATCGCAGCCTCGCACATTAAACTGCCCCCAGGCATCACTGGAAAAATCCCCCCGGCTCAAATCTGATCCCTTAAACGATGCCCCATATAAATTTGCTCCAGTCCATTTGTTTTCAAATAGATCGCACTTCTCTATGCATTGACGCTCAAAATTAGCGTAAGACAAGTTACAGCCAGTGATATACACAGAACAAAAATAGGCTTGTCGACTGATCTGGTTGGCAAAGCTCGCCTTAAGAAAGTTAGCCCCCTTTAAGTCGCAGTTTCTAAACTCCACGCCGAAGCAATTAGCCCCAGTAAAGCTCACCATAGATAACTGACAACCTTTGAAGCTCGAATCTTGCAAGTTCGCATACTCAAAGTTGCAACCGCTTAGTGAACCGGACTCGATAAATGAGCAGTCGACAAAACGGCTGTCTCTGAGATCGGTATGATTAAAATTACAGTTATAAAACTTACATCGTTCAAAATGTGAATCACTCAAGTCTTGATGACTAAAATCATTCCCTTCAAATTGCTCATCTATTCTATTCATTTACGCCTCTTGCAACACAAAACCAAATCTGGAAATCGGAGACTAGCATTCACAACCTGAGAAACCAACAAAAATAAAACGAATAAAATCAACAGCTTATACATAACGCTATAAGCGATTTTAAGGCGTCAAAATGGCCCTTAGACCTAGGGAAAATTTCTAATGAAGACGCGAAGGATAAGAAAAAACTTTAGCTCAACCTAGGCGCTTACAGATAGCTAAGCAGATAGATTTGAGCGTAAGAGACAATACCGTTTCAGAAACAGCAGCACTAAAGCAGGCTTGGGCATAGGTGATAAAGCCATGATTTTTTAGGTTAGTTGCAGCAATTGGCGCATTAAGGAGGGAGAGAGCAACCGCCTACTTCTGCATAAGCAAAACAGATCACAATAAAGGATTCTATTTCCGATTAAGTTTTCAACCATATTGTCGCCTTAGGTAGAACGTCATTCTATTGATTAGATTTCGCTGAACTCAATTAATTATGACATCATAATTCTTATATTTAGGGCTTAGCGCTATGTTAAAAAAGATCACCACCTATTTTATTTTGACACTATCATTATTAATGGTATTAAGTTTTTATGTTAGTTATAACTTTTTTGAATCTTGGAAAAACGCGAATATACAGAAAGAAAACGACACTGTTGTCAATATCCTTAATGGCACTATGTCCAATGCTTTGGCAAACGCTGAAAATAGCGTTAATAGTTTAGCTAAAACATTTTCAGGTTTTGAGTTTGACGATGAAACCTTGAATATCATGCGCTCAATAGTGACAGAGTCAAAAGGCAAATACATGGGGGTTTACTTCAGTAAACCCGGCGGTGAAACATTCACCTACTCGAGTGAAGTCAGTGGACTAATGGAAGGGTTTAACGCTAAACATTTGAATAGAGAATGGTTTATTGTTGCAATGCAAGGGCGTAACATTGTTTCCCTTCCCTATGTAAGTTCAACTGGTGAAACAATTATTACGGTTTCGTCGCCGATTAGAAATAGTGTTAATGCCATTGTGGGCGTGTTAGGTATCGATATCGATATCACTGAAGAGCTTGAAAAAACAAATATTCAATATGTGATAACAAGTAAAGATGGCCATGTTTTATTTGCGGATTTTAGTGGCGAATCATGGAAAGGTAAGAACATCTATGAATTAAGACCGCTATACCGAAATGTGAGTCAGGTTCCATTTTCATATCAAAATGATAATGGCGATCACTACAGTGTATCAAGGCAAGATTTTAATAATCAATATGATGTATTTGCATTTACCCGTCAAAATTCAATAGTAGACAGCAGAAATGAGCTGTTAACGACAGTGGTAATACAATTACTCCTTGTTGGCGTGATTTTGGCATTAGTCGTATTCTTTATAGTAAGAAAAGAGATTGATATTAATCTAGGAGAAGAGCCTAGAGAGCTGGCTTCGAAAATCCGTATTTTTGCTGAAGGGAATTTGATGGGTGTTGATTTCTCTCGCACGGGCTTGGTATCTATGTCGCTACGGGATATGCAAGAAAATATCAGGAATATTACCCAGACAACAGGAGCGGTAACTGAGTCATTGTTAGAAAACCAAGCCTTAATAGAGTCGATTATTCAAGAGAATAAGAGCAATGCACAAAATGAATCATTAGAAGTAGACCAAGTCGCATCGGCAATCCTAGAGCTTTCGGCAACAGCTGCTGATGTCGCCCAAAATGCGGTGCTAGCAGATACTCAAACATCTGAAGCGTTAAATGTTGTCACATTAGGCTCTGAAACACTCAGTCGTTCGGAAGTGATTTCAGAGCAAGTGAACAGCTCTATTAAAGAGTCTGTCATCATAGTCAATGAGCTAAGAGCTTATGCAGAGAAAATTAGTAGCGTTGTACATGTTATTACTTCAATTTCTGAGCAAACAAACCTACTGGCTTTAAACGCCGCTATTGAGGCTGCAAGAGCTGGTGAACAAGGCCGTGGCTTTGCCGTCGTTGCCGATGAAGTGCGCTCATTAGCAGCAAAGACCCAACAATCGACCATAGATATTCAAAACATTATTAGTCAGCTGCAAGAGCAATCAAAAAAGGCCGACGAATCCATGATTAATAATTCTCACATGGTAGAAGAGTCAAACGTGATTGCTAAAGAGATCGCCACCGCCTTCAATGAAATTTTAATAAAAGTTGAATCGATTTCAGATATCAATAGATTAGTTGCTACGGCATCTGAACAGCAGTCAGCTGTTACATTAGATGTTTCTCACCGCGTAGAAAACATCAATGATACTGTGCAGGTTAGTTTGAATAATGCCCATACCATCAGCGATGTGAATCAAGATATTTCTAGCTTAATTCATAAAGTTAAACAAGAGATGGCATTCTTTAAAGTCAGTTAGTCCTACACATTGGCAAAAGCCTTATCACTGAACACTGCTGCGGTATCAATAACATTGTTGATACCGCACTTTATCTCCACACTCATAAAGCTACGCATCAATATATAGCTCCCCATACCAAGCTCACGTTTAACCTACCCACATACCCACATACCCAAGCTTTATATCTAATCCGTTCAAATTGACAGCCGATGACAGGGAACTATTATCCTAATATAGGCTCAAATTAAATACTCAAATCAAGCACTCAGCTTAACTGTACATATTAATTTTGCATGGGTGCAGATAGTTAACAACATAATGGGGCAAGATTTAATGAATATATTGAGCAAACTATTGATAGGTTCAACCATCAGCATCGCAGCATTAAGTGGCGTAGCGCAAGCTGGCGATCTGATATGTAAAGTGCAAGGTGGCGACGACGTTATCATGAAAAATATCGAAATTTTGCGTTCTAATGAGTCGCTAGTCAGTATCGACGGTAGTTATAAATCCCCGGTAATGGGAAACATATACCGAATAGATGGTGTTGATGGCCAAGATATCAGTGAAACCCCCACCTATATTGCCTACACCCAATACCCACTGGCAGATCACCAATTGCTCGCTACTGTGCAAGTTGCTGATCAACCCGCCTTTACAGGCATGTGCACCGTCACCGAAGAGATGTGAACCTGCCTGCTTACATCAGCAGTATTTTTATAAAAACATCATCCTACTACAGCACATACACTGCACATATATATAGCGCAATAGCTTGCATCTAAAGCCACTGATTCACCTAAGATGGCTGCAAGTGTTGCTAACCCAAGCATCTTCTTCCCCCCCCCCCACATAAAAATATCCTCTTTGATGAATCATGCAGCCAAGCATACTCAGCAGCAACACTCAGTCTAAACACTCAGTCTAAACTCTCGGTTAAAAACCTCGGGGCTAGCCGCAATAAAAAAGCCCCGATACTTATTCAGTAACGAGGCTTTAAAAAGCAATTTTATGCTGTGGACATTAGCTTTCTTGCCTACGAGCGCTCTGCTTGTTGATTAAGCGAGGCTTTGCCAAATTGCTGCTCCGCCATCGCTTTCGCCATTTTAGGCGCTTGCCACAAAGTAGGTAGTAGCACAAAAGAGACCGGAACGGCGGTGATCACAATAAAGGATTGTAAGGCGGAAATGCCGCCCGAGCCCATCGCAATTAGCGCGATAGCAACCAGCCCCATCAATATGCCCCAAAACGCACGCATTGCCCCACTAGGCTCGGTAGAACCGGTGACAACCACACTAATGGTGTAAGTCATCGAGTCACCCGTAGTAACAATGAAGGTAGTCGTAAGGATCAAAAACAGTATCGCTATCAGCGTCGGCATTGGCAGCTGTGAAGTAATCGCCAGCAACACGCCTGGTAAGTTAAAGCCTTCAAATGCATTAGCAATAACACCAGGGTTAGCGAGCTCAAATGCTAGACCTGAACCACCAACAACACTAAACCAGAAACAGGTGATTAGCGGTGCAATAATAGAAATCGACAGGATCAATTGGCGAATCGTGCGGCCACGAGAAATACGCGCAATGAAAATAGCCATCATAGGGCCATAACCAATAAACCAGCCCCAGAAAAATACCGTCCACCAACTTAGCCAGTTGGCATCACCACGATAGAGCGACATAGGCACAAAATCATTCACCATTCTCGCCACGCCTTGCATGTAACCATCAACAATAAAGCTGGTTGGGCCAAATAATAGAATAAAGATGATGAGTGCGACTGAAAGTAAAATATTGTAGCGGCTAACTAGCTGAATGCCGCGGCTAAGGCCGCTCAATGCCGACAAGGTATACATGGCGATAGCAAACACTACCACCAAACTTTGGGTGATTAAGGTATCTTGCACACCAAAAAGTTCATTGAGTGCGTAGCTGATTTGCAGGCCAAGGAAGCCGATAGGGCCAATGGTGCCCGCAGCCACTGCAATAATACAGAAAGTGTCGGTTAAGGTACCAACCCAGCTATTAAGCGCTCTGTCGCCAAAAATGGGATACAACAAGGTGCGAGGTTGCAACGGTAAGCCTTTGTCGTAGTGCAGATGCATTAACACGATTGCCGCCAAGCTACCGAGTATCGCCCACGCTAAGAAGCCCCAATGCAGGAATGATTGCGATAACGCATTGATTGCCAGCCTGCGACCTTCAGCTTCACCATAAAATGGCGGCGAAGAAACAAAGTGAGCGATAGGCTCTGCCGCCGCCCAAAATACACCACCACCCGCTAATAGGGTACACAGGATAATAGCCAACCATTTGAAGGTATCCATTTCCGGCGCTTTAAGGTTACCCAAGGTAACATCGCCAGTTCTAGCAAAGGCTAAGTAGAGACCAATCACAAAGTTAGCCAACAGCAGAACTTGCCAAAAAGGGCCAAACCATAGGGTCACTTTTGAGAATCCAACTTGAATGACGCTGGACAGAGCGGAGGTATCGAAAACAGCAAGCAGTACGAAGAGAACGAGAAAGCCGCCACTTAACCAGAGTACAGGACTGGCAAAGGCGTTAGTGGTTGATGCATCACTTCGCTCAGGCGGATGCGCCGCAAGGTAATTTTCATCAGTTGATTTACGCTCAACAGATTGTGTCAAATTCGACATTAAGTATTCGCTTTTATCGTCGTCAGCCATTAAATGAGCGCCGTTTAGCGCTACTATTTTTAAGCTGATTCGGTGAATTTTCCTCGGCTATCGCAAAGACTTATAGCGACTTTGTAAAGGTTGAGGCTGTAAAAGGGGCGATATTTTAACACATACGAAAGTCGAATAAAAATCACCCTTGGCAGCGCTAAAGTTGCAGCATACATTAGAGAGTAGTGAATTATTTCAGTTTCAATGCTATTTCAAGCGTTTAATCTGCCCCTGTACCCACGCCTTGCAAGGCAAATTGGGGCTTCGTAAACAAGGGGGGGCGATGGCTTTTATTGCGGGGGAGTCGCGTTATACTTACTCTAGATAAGTCATCTCAGAGCTGTGCATCCATATAAGCTCGAATGCACAGGCCCGATAACAGTAGTCAGTTAGATCTGGCTCACTCTCACATCATCACCTAAGCCTTCGAGTGACTCAATCACTCTCTTGCTGGTTACAGACTCCGGAATAGCAAGGGTTAAGGTTGAGGAAAATACCGGAGACCCCATGCCGATAACGGCTAGACGGTGACATTCCAACGACTCAACGTCGACCTCGAGAACAGCCAAAATACTGTCAATGTCTCGTGTTAAACCGGGGCGGTCATTACAATCAAATACAAATTTGGCGGTTTGATATGCGCTAGGGGAGCGCTCAGCGACTAGAGCGTAGGAAAAGTATAGCGCAGGGAAATGAGCCACAAAGTCAGACTCAAGTTGCGGCTGAGATTCAGCCTCGATAGCCACCTCAAACAGCGCAGTAAACTGTCCGCCGAGTTTAATGACTTTACTCATTTGCCATTCACCACCATGTTTACGGGTGATCTCGGCCAACGATTTAATTATGTCTGGTTCAGTCACACCGCTGACAGTGGTAACAAAAGTCTTCTTCATACCAAGTACCTCTCAATACAAAATATACAGTGAAAACGAATCGCTCACATACAAACTTATCGATAGAATCAATCTACCACAGCCACAGTGCTATACCAATCTCATTAACTGAACTTAACCTTTTTATCAGTGTGATTATCCACCCCGCCACACTTTAACAGGCTATACCGCCAAGACGCCCTCTTTGGAGGCGCTTCTTAGAGCTCAGCCACCCATTATTAATCAATAACATAATTGCCTCCCTTGTTTAATTAAGCCTACAGCAATTCTTCTTATCGAACTCGCTATCTAACACAAGGGTTAAATTAAGAGATTTATTTAGGGCGAGTGAGTTTAGCCTTGTAAGATTACCCTCCCCAAAAGAGCAGCAGCAATACCTGATTAAATTATTGAGAACATGGAGTTAACGTTGGGCTAATACTTTTTTGCCAGAGAAAACGTGGGCATTACCGACAAGATGAAGACGGCGACGAGATGATTCGTGGTATTCGCCACTTACGCATCGACCCTAAAGCTCAAGCAGAAACCGAGTTAGCGCGGCAATTAGCCTTTTTCGATCCCGCTTGGTACAAATACGTTTTCTTTCATAAGTCAGTGGTCGAGCAACTCAGTAAAATCAAGCTAACCGGCGTAGAGTTTATAGCAGCCGAAGGCTACTTAGACTCTGGCGGCTAAGGTGGCCCCGGCAAACGCCACAAATACCATTCATCATGGGGCACGATTATCTGGGCCAAGGAGCGGAGCCTAGGCTCTGAACTTGAGATTTCAGCCCCACCATGTTGCAATTATTTTAATTCGCCATAAAACTTGTTAATAAACCGATTTAATTTGAATAATTACAAATTAAATTTCCAAAGTGATTTAGCAAAAAAACCATCTCAACTTTTTTGTTTTAAGTCAGATTCGATTTATTTTGATCATTAGTAAGTAAAAAAAACAGCAAACAGCATCATAAATTTTTTACTTTAAACTTTACGACACAGAGATATAAATACCCCCCCTCCAACCTCATGACACACACCAATAATGTATATGGGTAGGTGTTTGTTTTTAAGGTGTTTAAATAAAAGCTTACTATCTACGTTTTATCTGGCGAACAAAATTATGATCAAGGGTTTATCTCTACGCCACAGTATCAAATTGAAAAACCTGTAAAGCCATTTACAAAAAACACCGTAAAAGCTTTAATGAAATGTAAGCAAACAGTGTTTGCCCGTAAATTAAATCACCAATTAAGGCAGTTACTAGTACAAACGTTGTCTCTTGTTGTTTTTTATCGAGCTATATAATACCCATTCATATAATTTTATTACTAGATTTGATTGAACAGTTAATTAAACCTTTATTTTAGTTTGTTAAAACCCGCGGTTAGACACATATTGCTCACTTTACTTCCTCATTAATTTTAATTAATTTACCTTGAATTTAGGATGTCCGACCTGTTTAGTTCGCGTATCCAACATCACTTAACCTTCCCAATTTAATAATTAAGTGTTGCTATCAATTTTAATAAAAAATAATAAATGGTTTTTGGAGTAAATATGAAATTAAGTACTAAGAAGCTTCTGCTTGTTTCAAGCATCGCTGCTGCTTTAGTGGGTTGTAACAGCTCATCAGACGATGATAATAATGTTAGTGACAACACCATCACTGTACGTTTGATGGAAACAACAGACATCCACACCAACGTAATGCCGTACAACTACTTTGTCAGCGAAGAAGTCAACGAAACTACGTTACCTGAATGGGGCTTAGCGCGTACTTCTTTGGTTATCGAAGCTGCACGTAATGAAGTTGAAAATAGCATGCTATTTGATAACGGTGACTTAATCCAAGGTAGCCCAATGGGCGACTATATGGCGTCACTGGGTACTGATCACGTTAAAGAAAATACCCACCCTGTTTATAAAGCAATGAACGAATTGCAATACGACGCAGCTAACTTGGGTAACCATGAGTTTAACTACGGTTTAGATTTCCTAGACGAGTCTCTTAAAGGTTCAGACTTCCCTTATGTGAGCGCCAACGTATGGAAAGTTGATAACTCGCTAGAAAAAGTAAGTAATGCCGCAGAAGAGTGTGAAGTTCGTATTACTGAAGAGTTTTATGAGGAAGCTGAACATAAGTATCAGCCATACGTGATCTTAGATCGTGAATTTAAGAGCAGCAACGGTGAGTCTTACTTAGTTAAAGTCGGTGTTATCGGCTTTACCCCACCTAATATTATGGGTTGGGATGCATCATTACTAAAATGTAATGTCATGGTGTCTGACATCAAGAAAACTGCTGAACATTATGTTCCAAAGATGAAAGCTGAAGGCGCAGACATTATTGTTGCTATCCCTCACTCAGGTCTAAATGACAATGACAATGAGTTTGCTGAAAACGCAACACTGCACCTTGCCTATGTTGACGACATTGATGCCATCATGTTTGGCCACGATCACCGTGAATTCCCTAATACAACCGGAGAATACGGCGAAATCGAAGGCGTTGATGCCGAGCTTGGATTAATTAATGGTGTTCCAGCTGTTATGCCAGGTTTCTGGGGCGCTAAGCTAGGTGTTATTGACTTAACGCTAACAACTAAAGATAACGGCGAAAGCTGGAGCGTTGACCATACTAAGTCAACATCAAAACTACGCTCACTTATTCCTAATAGTTCAAATCGTATTATCGAAGATTTAGTCGCTGATGAGCACCAAGGCACGATTGATTACATGTCTACATCTATTGCTTCAATCGATGTGAACATGAACAGCTTCTTCCCACAAGTGGTACCTGATTTATCTATTCAAGTGGTTAACGAAGCGCAACTGCACCAGTTAATGAAGTGGAAAGAAGCTGGTGAATTTGCCAATGCTGCTGACGACGCTATCTTCTTGTCAGTTTCTGCACCATTCAAGTCTGGCCGTAACGGTCCACAAGACTTTACCAACATCCAAGAAGGCGAGCTAACTAACGCATCTGTTGCTGATATCTATGTATTTGATAACAATACGCCAGCAGTGTTAAAGATGACTGGTTCAGATATGAAGAACTGGATTGAGTGGGTTAACTCAAACGCATACAACAGCCTACCTTTAGCGGCTGGTGAGCGCTTCCTAAATGAATCATTCCCTGGCTATAACTTTGACGTATTCTTCGGTGGCTTCAGCCAAGCTGGTGAAGGCTTACTTAAGTACACAGTTAACGTTGAGAATGAGTCAAAGTACATCGACATTAACGGTTTTGAGTACACAGAGACTGAAAATAAGCAGATCGACAGCCTAACTTATAACGGCGTTGAAATTGCTGATGACGCAGAAATCTATGTTATTACTAACAACTACCGTGCGTCTAACGTAAAAATGCCTGGTGTTGATAAAGCCGTTCTTGTTAAAGAAGAAGCGGCATTTAACAACCGTGAGTTAGTGCAATACTACCTAGAAGACTCGCTAGCTGATAATCAAGGTGACGCGTCATTAGCATTCCCGAATGCCGAAGTGTTCCAACTTATAGCACCAAACACCGATAGCGTTTGGTTTGCATCAGCAACACTTGATGAAGCATTCCGCTGTGTTGACAGTGGTATCACAGGTCTTTCTACTACAAAAGAAGAAGAAACTAAAGCGGGTACTGAAGGCTTTACTAAGTTCCACTTTAACTTTGACTACAACGGTGAGTTTAACTGTGCGGCTAAAGCTAAGTAACTAACACTAAGTTACTAACGCTAAGTAACTGGCACCAAGCGACTAACGCTAAGCAACTTAAGCCGCTTTAAACCGAGTTAGATTAAAATCAAAAATCCCTACTTAGCAATAAGTAGGGATTTTTTTATAGCTACTGGTAGCGCACCTCAGCGAAAGTCATGGGTCCAATAACGCCTTCGTTAGAGACACTTCTTACTTCAAACCGGTTGATACCGTTTTGCAATTCCCATGTGTATTCAGCAGCTTTATGCTCAATCCAATCATTTTGATTGGTTTTAAGCTGATAGTGAGAAAACTGCTGCATATTATTATACAGAGTCATAGCCACTTTGCCCTGCGCGGCAAAGCGCCACATATTATCAAGGTAATCTTGTTCTGATTCGATTTTGTTCTGTTGCATGACCGACTGAAAGCTCACGTCAGCATTAGGTAATGCAGACATAGAGAAAAATGTTTGATTCATTTTCGGGTAAGCAATTTCAACAGCTTTGGTAAACAACTTAGTCCTGTTAGACCCCATCCCCTGAAAAGTAAGAAATGGCTCTTTTGCCTCCATCATCAGCACTGTGCTCTGTTTTTTATCGCCAATCTGCTGCGACGCAACATGATAACCAAAGTAGTTCGTTAAAAATTGACTATAGCCCGCTTGGTTATCTTGCTGCTTGATATCATTCACTTTGGCAAAATTGCTGGTGACAATAAATGATATTTGTTCAAATTTACCCTGCCGCTTTAAGCGGTACATGTCATGAATGTTGAGGTACTGCCCCTCATATTGAGCATAGGTACTAAATTGTGGGTCGAAGAATACCCATTTGTTTAAGTCATTAGACCAAACCTCGGTAGCAACATGGCCTTTCCCCCAACCACCATAGGCGACATCGCTTGACTGCAAACCAATCTGCCGAGAATGATGCCCCATCGCAGACAAAATATCGGCCATCACCTTACCGTATTCAACACAGCGATACCTTGTACCTTGCTGATGCACCGACTTTAGAATGTCTAACGAACTCATCTCGCTCGGTGCTTCATTAAGCCCATCGTGTTGCCATTGGCTTGCAACCCAATCCATCACCTCAATAAACAGTTGTGGCTCTTGATACTGCTTGAATTTGGCCCGTTCAAACACATAAGCAACAAGTTCAGGATCTTGCTTAAAGCTCCCCTCTTTCGCCGCCACGACCATGTTAGTTTGATAATTATTGCTTGCTATCACTTCCACTTTAACCAGCTCATTTGCCAGCAATGTGCTGGGGAGCAGAGCCGCAATACATAGCACTTTCAACTTAAATAATGAGGGCAACAAAATTCAATTCCTTGTAAATGATGGATGAGTACCGACTGCGATAACAAGCTAGCCAACAAGCAGTCTGTCTTTATTTAAAATCAATAACATACTATCTAACTCTAGGCTTATCAACACTCTAGATTTACCTATCGATAGCTCTCAATAACACGCGAGCCGTGATTCGTTTACTTACTTAAATTTAAGTAAAAATTAATCAATTAGTTTGATCATAAATAAGGCAGACAAATCAAGTGTCGGGTAGTATCTTTCCATGAAATTTAAATTGGTGTAAATAAAGGAAGTTACATAAGATGCTCATGGAAAGAGGCGTGCTTGTTCGCTGGAATGAAGAAAGAGGCTTCGGCTTTATTAAGCCAGAAACCACTAATGCTAAAGATGTGTTTATTCATATATCGGCGCTAAAGCATATGGCTCGCAAACCCGTTGTGGGCGACCAAATTCTGTTTCATAGCGAGCGTCAAGCCGATGGCAAACTCAAAGCTAGTAAAGCCAATATTGAAGGCGTAGCCGTTGTTGCCAATAGAGCTACCAACAAATATCCCCACAAGCGCCAACACCAAGCAAAATCTTCGTCTTTCAGCACCATACTTATCCCTCTTCTAATTCTATTAGGCATAGGCACGTTGGGTTTAAAAAAGTATGAAGAAATGACTGCAACACCAGTACTGACTAATAAAGATGTTGAACAAATGAAGTTTAACCCTGTGCAGAGCTTTCGTTGTGAAGCAGGTAAAACCCATTGCAGTCATATGAGTTCATGCGATGAAGCCAAGTTTTACATCAAATACTGCCCCAGCACTCAAATGGATGGCGACAACGATGGTATCCCTTGTGAAAGACAACTTTGCAGTTGGTGATACTTATGTTTAGCCCTTAGTTTAGCCGTGCAACCAAACATTGTGCAAAATCAATGCATTACACACCAACATATGGCAAGATTGCTCTCTTAATAGGTAATGACATCAATTGTAACCAGTGCACTAAAAAACGCGCCGATGAAACAAGCTTCTCGTTCGAAAGTTCGATAACTAGGTTATCTCTCATCTTGTTTTCAACGGTCTCAGCCGTATCTACACGGATTGAGACAAGCAGTAAATTAAGACTGATGAGTTGAAACAATTTACTCTATTTCCATACCCCTAATATTTAACCCGTTCAGGTTGTAAGGTAATGGATCCCACATGCTAAAGGTTACAACATGAGTGATTATTTTTTTGCAAGAGAGAACCAGCTGACGCCAATATATGCAGTAGCTGAAGAGTTTGAAGAGGCGGCATTCAGTACTCGGTTTACTTTTCCAAGTGCACCTATACCTGTTTTTGCCACGCATAAACCAGCACAAGACTACGAGATCGCCGATATTATATTGGAGCCAGCACTCGCTATCGCTAAGCGCCTTTTTGATTCGCTACAACTAGAGCAGCTATATGGCGCAAACTGGATCCCGCTCAAACTAATTGATCAAGGCGAACACGATTTTATGATGCTGCAATTGGCACATGAGGTCGATGTTATTTGCCATGAACAGAGCACATTTAAGCGATTCAAACGCGGCTATATCACAGGTATGAAAACACTGGTTATTGACTCTAATAAACTTGCGCAGCTCCCGCTATACAAACGGCTGGTGTTTCGCGATAAATCTTGGGGGTTTCACACCTTTTATCATAAAGATATCGTCAACCAAATAATGCGTCACTCACCGAAGGGAATCGAATTCGTGCCAATTGAAACTTTTAACGAGTCGTGGGCAGGCTGATATGTATATTCAATTTAACCAAGAAAACATCAGCGCCTCGCTGCCCGAAAAAAGGCCTGACACAGTATTTGCCAACCCAGATTTGTTTATCGTTTTTGATAAAGCCGTGCGATTTGTACTATGGCAAGAGATTATCGAAAAGCTAAGCCCGCACTGGTTAGCAGGCAAAGACCTATGGGATAGCGATTTCGATTTTGGCAGCGAACCTGACGATGAAGACGGTGAAGACACTGAGGACGAGAGTGAGTTTGATGATTATCAAACCCTAGAGCTATTGCAGTTCCCAACCTTAGATACGCTAGATGTTGAAGAGGAATATGCGTTTGTGTACGACAGCAATAACACCCTCTACATCAGCGAAGATTTCATCAAAGAGCTGAAGTCTGCTGGGTGTAACAATGTTTGGTATAACACTACGGCGCCCTTTGGAAGATATTAAATGTGAAGCACCAAAATGGTGCTTTTTCATTAAGTCGATACTGATAATGCGCTCATAGCTTTGCCCCCTAATTAGGGGGACAACGTGATTACCGATAAACAGTCCATACCTAAAAATATTGGCATCCCCCAATTCTAAGCCACTCATTCCAAATCAATAACATATTAGCCTTTCTTGATAATGGTCTCATACAGGAGTTATTCAGCTCCTCTCTAAAGCTCCTGAGAGCACGAATAAAGATAAAATTTTAAGCAGAATGATTTAAGCGGCTAAATGATAAGATTTAGAAAAAGGGAGCCTGCATAGAGTGTCAAACCTATGGTCAATATTGAATGTGAAATTTAAACTGCTGAATTAGCCAAGATACTGGCAACTACTGGTAAAGTGCCTTCGTCGTTTTTCTAGATGTTCGCAGTAATTGGTTAACTCTTGCAGCGACCCAACAGGCCCGTGAAACAACTTGCCAAAATCTCTAGCCAACTTGAGCCAATTTTCACTAGGAATATTAAGCCTTTCCAATACCCTTTCAGCACTTTGGGAAATAGCACCTCGCTTATCATCACGAATGATTCGCCCAGTCTCGTCGACAAGAGTGAGGTAGTCCTGCAGCGAGAAATTAATGCCTTTTGATTGGAGCTTTGTCTCATTACCAATAAACGGTAATAACTTAGCAGGTTGTTTACCTTTTAAGGCTGCGTTCACTCGTAGTTGTAAGCTAGTAAAATCAGATTGTTCTGGGGTCTTAGCTATCTTGGCACGAATAGGATTGAGCTCAACATAAGCCATACAAGCCAACACAGCAGCTTCATCAAGTAATGCTTGGCTTTTAAATCGGCCTTCCCAGAAATGCCCCGTGCAATTGTCTTCATAGTTAGCTTGTCTTGCGATAGGCTCATTCAAGCAACGCATAAACCAGCTGATATCACTAAGGCGGGATCGGTATGTCGCTATCAAATGCTTTAGCGTGGCTACCATGCACTCTTCAATTACGTCTCCTTTAGCAAACTTCTGAGTTAAATCAGTGCCATTAAACAACATATGCCACTGTACTACTACTTCCCTATCAGACCAGTTGTTCACTGTTTCAAGGTCGATATAAAGCACCACATGCAGATGATTACTCATCACAGCATACGCAGCCACATCTATCGCAAACACCTCTGTTAATTTCAGTATCTGAGCCTCAACCCAACCACGGCGATGGTCATAGTTCTTCCCCGTGTATTTATCATCACCACACAAGTAAGCGCGACGAACAACACGACTACAACAGTGATAGTAAGGCGTATCTTCCAAGCTTATTAGCGTACTTCTAGCGCGGGGCATAACAACCTCCTACTTCAGCAATAACTAAACCAACAGTTAAAGCTTAGTAAGAGGCAGCAAAACATGCCATTGAGGATGGGTGTCTATAATGGGTTTTAAATCAGATTCTTCTGGGGTCTTAGCTATCTTGGCACGAATAGGATTGAGTTCAACATAAGCCATACAAGCCAGCACTGCAGCTTCATCAAGTAATGCTTGGCTTTTGAAGCGCCCCTCCCAGAAATGCCCTGTGCAGTTGTCTTCATAGTTAGCTTGTCTTGCGATAGGTTCATTCAAGCAGCGCATAAACCAGCTGATATCACTCAGGCGTGAGCGGTATTTCGCTATAAGATGTTTTAGTGACGCAACCATACACTCTTCAATTAAGTCACCTTTAACAAATTTCCTTGTTAAATCAGTACCATTAAACAGCCGATGCCATTGCTCGACAACTTCCCTATCAGACCAGCTGTTCACCATTTCAAGGTCGATATAAAGCACCACATGCAGATGATTACTCATCACAGCATACGCAGCCACATCTATCGCAAACGCCTCTGTTAATTTCAGTATCTGAGCCTCAACCCAACCACGCCGATGGTCATAATTCTTGCCTGTATATTTATCATCACCGCACAAGAAAGCACGCCGCACGACTCGGCTACAGCAGTGATAGTAAGGACTTCTTGTTAAATAGAGGGCTCTAAGCTTATTAGCGTACTTCTAGCGCGGGGCATAACAACCTCCTACTTCAGCAATAACTAAACCAACAGTTAAAGCTTAGTAAGAGGCAGCAAAACATGCCATTAAAGCTGGGTGTCTATGATTGTTCCATTATGGGTGTCTTGGTTATTGTAGGTTGAAGATGTTCTAATACTCATTCGTTTATAATTAGAGAGAGAGAAATGCGGCTATACCACACATCAACTGCACCAATTCTATTTTGCAAAGAAGGTAACTTGTTATTCATGAGTAAATATCCACCTAGTTACCAAGGGCTCCACGCATGGCATGATAAAGCTATTGCTAAAGGCAGAACTACATATGGCGACAATGATTTCCTGTACGAGTTCGATTATCCAATCGAATCTATTGACGGACTAGTTAGCGTTAATCACGTTGATATATTTTTTAAAGAGAGTGAACCCATTAATGAAATTGCGGTAAAACTAAAAGAAGATACGGGCTCTGGTGTCAACCAATACCACGTTGTGGTTCTTGATTATTCGCTAATAAGTAACTGGCGAAAGCTAGATGCAATACTCTGATAAGCGTTTAAATGAAGCCAACTATAAGCCTTCAGACAGTGTGCTTTTACAAGAAGAAAAAACAAAGGCACCCAATGTTAATCTTAACGATGGGTGTCTATGATTGGCTTTGGCACGACGAACTACACGACTACAGCAGTGATAGTAAGGCGTATCTTCCAAGCTTATTAGCGTACTTCTTGCGCGGGGCATAACAACCTCCTACTTCAGCAATAACTAAACCAACAGTTAAAGCTTAGTAAGAGGCAGCAAAACATGCCATTAAGGCTGGGTGTCTATGATTAGCTATTGTTCGGCTTCCATGCCTCTCGTTCGAAAGCTCAATAACTTCGTTATCTCTCACCTTGTTTTCGACGGCCTCAGCCGCATCTACACTAGGTTAGACAAGCGGTAAACTGAGGCTTATCAGTTAAAAGTTTAATATTAAAAAGCACTAAGACAATCTCCTCATTGATAGTCATCAAGCTTAAAAGCTATTAATCTCAGTAGCTTTTTCAGTCAAATAGCAGATAAAATAAGCTTCATAATTATCAAGCTGCTAGTTAATCATTTATAGCTAGACAGTAGAACGGATGCTATTGATAAATGATTCTAAAAACTAAATCCCCGCAAAATGCGCGATCCGCTCAAGCGATTGCAGGCCAGCAACAAGAACAAAATGTGGCGTTCTTTCTGCGCCGTGCCTATAAAGATCACCCACAGGTGTTAGTGATCAACGATTTCAAGTTTCGCTTTAACGACGAAGTCGCCCAAATAGACCATCTCATCGTGTATACCTACGGTTTTGTCTTAATTGAGTCGAAGAGCATCAGAGGTCAGGTAAAGGTCAATCAAAAACAGGAATGGACGCGCAGCCTAAGCACTTATCAAGGCAAGACTGACAAGTGGCAAGGTATGCCCTCGCCCATCAAGCAAGTCGAGCTGCAGCAAGCCCTGTTACTCGAATTATTAATGCATCATCGCAGTGAGATATTAGGCAAATTACTCGGCCTAAAACAGCAAGGCTTCAAGGGGCGATGCTGGGATCATCTGTGCGCTGTTTCTAGTGATGCTATTATCGATAGAAAATCCATGCCCAAAGCGGTATCAGACAAGCTTATAAAATCTGAATTTCTGGTAGAGAAACTCGACAAGGTGATGAACCTAAAGACTAAGTTTGCCAGATTTATGCATGCTAGCGATACACGCCCAGACTTCAACCAAGAAGAACTCGAATCTGTTGCCTCATTTCTTATCAAGCAACATATCGCACCTCATACGACCGCAACAGAAGCAGCAACTGCAACAGTAGCAAGCCAAACAGCCACCGAGCAAAGCACCGCATCACTAAAAACCACACCAGTAACAGTAGCTGCCAGCACAGCGCCTGCTCAACAAACGCTAGCAAAGACCACGCAACAAGAACCAGTAGAGAAAAGCCAAGCGATACAACTAGTTTTGCGCTGCAAACATTGCGGAGAATCAACGAATTACACCCCAATGTATGGCAAATTCGGCTATTACATCAATTGTAATCAATGCACTAAAAACACGCCGATGAAACAAGCCTGCCCACAGTGCAGCAGCAAGAATACAAGAGTTAAGAAAAGCAAAGAGACTTACACCCTAAGCTGCCAAGAGTGTGGTTGTGGACAACGGGTAATTTAGGGGTTAGATAAGGTTTACTCTAGTCTTACCTATTCATGTAAGAATCAAAAAATTATACAATACTATCAACATCTTGTTGTTAATATTTGCACCGTCATACAATATAATATTTTTTAGGGACAAAAGTTGAAGAAAAAAATACAGTTTTTTCATAAAACAAGAGCAAGAGTTATACAACGAAAAGCCCTAAAAAAGGCTCAACGAAAAACTAGAAGTAAGCAGACTTCTAGTACTGGTCGCCCAAAAAAACTCGGCGCAGCTGAAATAATTTATGCACCTCTCGAGTTTTCTATATATGAGCTAGCTGAAGGTGACACTCAAAAATACAGCGAAGCCATTGATTTTATTGAAAAAATAAAATCAATTGACCATTCTAAATCCTATATTATTGATTTTTCCAATACTGAACGTGTTACAGCGGCAGCTTTGCTACTTCTTTATGCTACGATAGATCAAAAGAAAGTTACTGGGCCAGTAAACTCCTCAATCGTATGGCCACATAGCGATTCAGCAAGAAGGGTTATAGTAAAATCAGGGTTAAATAAGTTATTGCAAAACACTCTAAATACAGAGGAACCTGACTTTTCAAATACTATTATTAGTGGTGTTGGTAATGATAAAGTTGAAAGTCTCATCGATCATATAGAGCAATCTGTATACAAAAATCAAATGGATGACGAGGTTGAATACCTATATGGTGATGCAATATCTGAAACAATTAATAATGTAGGAAGACATGCTTATCCCGAATCAAATGCATCTGATAAAAAATGGTGGATTCTTTGTGATGTAATAGGTGATAAACTATTTGTACTTATTTATGACTGTGGAATTGGTATCCCTAAAACGGTTGTCAAAAGAAACTGGTTTATTAGTTCTGTAGAAAAATTTTATCCTGAGCAATATGCCGAAGCCAAACAGGCTCCTGCGAGTCAAAGCAAATTGTATTTTTTTGGCTCTTTAAAGGACGAAAATCTTATTGATCTTGCGATGAAGCAAGATGTAACAGGAACTCTCAAAAGTAAACACGGTCAAGGAAGTAAGAGCATTAAAGCTCTAGTCAGCGAAACTCATAGAGGAAAGTTGTGGATTTACAGCAATAAAGGGCTTTTAACTTTTAAGAATGTTGACACCCCGGTAGACTTGCACACCCTCAACAAAGGATTTCCTGGAACTTTAGTACAGTGGAACATTAAAATATCATGAAAACTAAGAAGCTAAAGAATATTGTAGTTACAGATTTCCATCCAAAGCCTTACGGTAGGTATACAACTGATGGCCCTGGTTGTGAATTATCAAGTGGTGAGGTCTTTAGAGATAAAGTTTTAGCTCCAGCCCTAAGAGATTATGATTTAGTTCATGTAGACTTAACTGGATATAACAGGTACGGCCGGTCTTTTCTTGATGAAGCCTTCGGAGGGTTAATAAGGGAATCTGGCTTCAACTATCAAGAACTTAAAGAAAAACTAACATACGACCATGAATCTGTGAAAAGTATTTTACAAGTTATAGATGAACGAATTGAAGCTGCAGAAAGGGATAGGAATAGCTAAGATGTCAACATGGCAATTCAGCGTTCAAATCCTAAGTTGGCTATTCATTTTTTACTTACATATCAGAAACTTAA
Source organism: Shewanella pealeana ATCC 700345 (assembly GCF_000018285.1). Taxonomy (NCBI): domain Bacteria; kingdom Pseudomonadati; phylum Pseudomonadota; class Gammaproteobacteria; order Alteromonadales; family Shewanellaceae; genus Shewanella; species Shewanella pealeana. The sequence goes on from NC_009901.1 coordinate 4,487,484, forward strand.
GGAAATCTGAAATATCTAAACTAAAAGAAAACATTTTAACTACTCTCGATAAACTACCCGAAACTTACTGCAAAAAACTCGATTATGACGAAATAAGTGTTCTAGATGCAGAGGAAACACTCTCAATGCTAGTTAATCGGATTGAGTTTCAGGTAATCAGCTTGAATAAATACGCAAACAAGATCATTTTTGAACCTTCTCGCTTATCAGTATTAAGAAGTATCGAGCTAACAGAGCATAACTTGAAGAAAGAAAGCATTGATAGGCATAAGCTAGAGAAGAGTATTCTAGAAAAAATAAGTGACTTAACCGAAGAAATTGAGAGTTCATACATTACTGAGACTTATAGCAAAAATCCATTAAGATCATTTATCGAAACAAGAAGGTATGAAATAAAAGGAGCAACTTTTGGAGCCCTCCTAATCTACGTATATAGTGTTTTTTTTCAAATAATATACTGAGATTTAAGTTAGCCTCACGTCAAAACATAACCGAGATTACAGTGTAACTAATTACGCATTAAATCCGATACCGTTAGGTATCGGGGCTTCATCTATTCACCAAGAGCTCTTTTACAAGAAATGGCTTTAAGCTTAAAGGCTATAGACCAGCAACCCTTTTACTAATTTTGCCCATTAAAAAAACCGACACTGTTGCCAGTCTCGGGTTTTATTTTTAGGTATTGCTCTTAGCTTTCAAACTAAAAACAGAGGCCTATGGGGTAGACGTTTTTACGTAGGATAAATCGTGTTAGAACAAGGCTTCTTGCCACGACGTTTAGTTTTCAGCTCTCAACCATTAAGAGTGGCAAAGCAACGCAAACACTCGCTCGCCAGAAAACAAAAAGCCCCGATACCGTTAGGTATCGGGGCTTTTTTGGCTTTAAGCTTTTGAGCTATAGACCAGCAGAGTATTTTTGCTAATTTTGCGCCGGATAAATCGTGTTAGTACAAGGCGCTGTGAGCGACGCGTAGTTTTCTTACGCGAGCGAGCAGCAACGCCGTAATCACCGATTTAGACCAGCAAAAAAGCAAAAATTACATCATGCCGCCCATACCGCCCATACCACCCATGCCGCCCATGCCGCCCATATCAGCTGCATCTTCTTTAACTTCAGCAACCATACACTCTGTCGTGATCATTAGGCCGGCAATTGAAGAAGCGAACTGTAGTGCGCTACGAGTTACTTTAGTTGGGTCTAGGATACCCATCTCTAGCATGTCGCCGTATGTGTCGTTACCTGCGTTGTAACCGTAGTTACCGGTGCCGTTCTTAACGTTGTTAGCAACAACTGAACCTTCTTCACCCGCGTTAGCCGCGATTTGACGTAGTGGCGCTTCCATTGCACGTAGTGCGATGATCACACCGTGCTTCTGGTCTTCGTTGATTACGTCTAGCTCACCGATTTTGCTTGCTACGCGTACTAGTGCAACACCACCACCAGCAACCACACCTTCTTCAACCGCTGCGCGAGTTGCGTGTAGTGCGTCTTCTACGCGTGCTTTCTTCTCTTTCATTTCAACTTCAGTTGCTGCGCCAACCTTGATTACGGCTACGCCGCCAGCAAGTTTAGCCATACGCTCTTGAAGCTTCTCTTTGTCGTAGTCTGAAGTAGACTCTTCTGCTTGAATTTTGATCTGTGCAACACGTGCTTTGATCTGAGTCTCTTCGCCGTTACCGTCGATGATAGTCGTGTCATCTTTAGTGATAATAACGCGCTTAGCCGTACCTAGATCTTCTAGAGTCGCTTTTTCTAGCTCTAGACCAATCTCTTCAGCAATAACAGTGCCGCCAGTTAGGATAGCGATGTCTTGTAGCATTGCCTTACGACGGTCACCAAAGCCTGGCGCCTTAACAGCTGCAACTTTAACGATACCGCGCATGTTGTTCACAACTAGTGTTGCTAGTGCTTCACCTTCAACGTCTTCTGCAACGATAAGCAGTGGCTTACCCGTTTTAGCTAGACCTTCAAGGATTGGTAGCAATTCACGAATGTTAGATACTTTCTTGTCTACTAGAAGGATGAATGGGCTTTCTAGTTCAACGCTGCCAGTTTCTGGCTTGTTGATGAAGTATGGAGATAGGTAACCGCGGTCGAACTGCATACCTTCAACTACGTCTAGCTCGTTCTCTAGTGCTTGACCTTCTTCAACTGTGATAACGCCTTCTTTACCCACGCGCTCCATCGCAGTTGCGATGATTTCACCAATTGACTCGTCAGAGTTAGCAGAGATAGTACCTACTTGAGCGATAGCTTTAGTATCAGAACACTCTTGAGATAGGTTTTTAAGCTCGGCAACAGCAGCAACTACCGCTTTGTCGATACCGCGCTTAAGATCCATTGGGTTCATACCCGCTGCAACAGCTTTTAGGCCTTCAGTAACGATTGCTTGCGCAAGTACTGTAGCAGTAGTAGTACCGTCACCGGCTGCATCATTGGCTTTAGAAGCAACTTCTTTAACCATCTGTGCGCCCATGTTTTCGAACTTGTCTTCAAGCTCGATCTCTTTAGCGACTGACACGCCATCTTTAGTGATAAGCGGAGCACCAAAGCTCTTGTCTAGTACTACGTTACGACCTTTTGGGCCTAGAGTTACTTTAACTGCGTTAGCAAGAATGTTTACGCCCGCTAGCATTTTTACGCGTGCGTCATTACCAAATAATACTTCTTTAGCTGCCATCTTTAATATCCTTTCAATTCTTTTTAGCCGTGGTTACACAGTTGCGCCAACAACGGCATTAATGATTTGTATGTTGCAAGAGTATGGGATTAACCCACTACAGCCATTAGATCTGATTCAGATAGGATCAGAACTTCTTCACCATCAATCTTCTCTTTTTTCACGCCGTAACCTTCGTTGAAGATAACGATATCGCCAACTTTAACGTCTAAAGGCATTAGGTTACCGTTTTCAAGAATGCGTCCATTGCCTACAGCAAGAACTTCACCACGGCTAGATTGTTCAGCAGCACTACCTGTTAGTACGATGCCACCAGCTGACTTTGATTCAACTTCTGAACGCTTAACAATGACACGATCATGTAATGGACGAATGTTCATCGATGGATGCTCCTATTATTTTTGTTTACCTGAACAGTGTGTCAGGCGAGTAAAGTTAGTAACGACTCGACTCGATTTCACTTAAGTAAAATCAAAACTGCCGCTTGATGTTCGATACATGGGGGTTAATGTCGCTAGATCCAAGTCCTATTTACAAAATAAATCCGTTTTTTTTGACCCGGCCGGATAAAATTTGTGGCAATCCTGATAGAATTCGCCCTCCGAGTAAAGACTAGGCAAGACTTCCCTATGAGAGACAGACACGGGCTGCTAACTCAGCCAATTGGTCGTGTACTGCTAAATATGAGCCTTCCAAACCTGATTGGTATCTTAACCATTCTCGGGTTCAGCCTCGTTGACACTTTTTTTATCAGCCAATTAGGTACCGAATCCCTCGCGGCCATCAGCTTTACCTTCCCGGTAACGCTTATTATCTCTAGCATTGCCATTGGCATTGGCGCAGGAGTGTCGACCAATCTAGGGCGCTTAATTGGCGGCGGCCACGCGGATAAGGCCAAGGTATTCTTGCACGACGCCTTGATGCTGACCTTTTTGCTAATTGCCTTTATCGCTCTGCTTGGCAGCCTGTGCATCGACCCACTATTTAGCCTGCTTGGGGCCAACGATTCGAGCTTACCGCTGATCCATGACTATATGTTTATCTGGTATCTGGGGGCACCGCTGCTAGTGCTGTTGATGGTAGGTAACCAAGGCCTGCGCGCCACCGGAGATACCCGTTCTCCGGCCAAGATAATGATGCTAGCGGCGCTAATTAACCTTATTCTCGACCCGCTACTGATCTTCGGTATCGGGCCTTTTCCGCGCTTAGAGATTGAGGGCGCGGCCATTGCAACTGTGATCTCTTGGGTAGTGGCATTGTCACTGTCGACCCATCTGCTGATCTTTAAGCGTCATCTTGTGGATTTCGTTGAGCCCAATATAAAGCGCCTCAAATGCAACTGGAAGCAGCTGGCACATATTGCTCAGCCAGCGGCGATGATGAATCTGCTAAACCCGCTGGCTAATGCCATTATTATGGCCATGCTGGCCCGCATCGATCACAGCGCGGTGGCGGCCTTTGGTGCCGGTACCCGTTTAGAGTCGGTGATGCTGATTGCGGTAATGGCACTGTCATCTAGCCTAGTGCCGTTTGTGGCGCAAAACTTGGGCGCGGGGCAAACTCAGCGTGCCCGCGGCGCACTGATGCTGTCACTTAAGTTTGTATTGGTGTTTCAAACCTTGCTGTATCTGCCGCTACTGTTTTTAGCCAAGCCGCTAGCCGAGCTATTTAGTAGCGACCCGCAAGTGATTGAGTGGCTCACCTTCTATATTCTGGTGCTACCCGCCGCCTATGGCCCACTGGGGATTGTGATTTTAGTGGCGACCTCGCTTAACGCTTACCACAGGCCAATGAGCTCGCTGGTGTTAAACGTGTGCCGATTATTCCTAATAATGCTGCCGCTGGCGGCTTTAGGCTCATACTTGGGTGGCGTTAAAGGCCTACTCTTGGCATTGCCTATCACTAACGCCATCATGGGTATCGCCTGTTATGTGTTGGCGACACGGATCTCTGAGCCAGAGAAAACCGATATTAAGGTGAGCCAAGCCTAGTTATGATAAGTAGCCAGAATAAATAGTCTTAATAAGTAGCCGCAATAAATAGTCGTAATAAATCAGCTTAAGGCTATCGCCAACCACTAAGGAGCAGCACTATGCACGCCGTCGATCAAATCTTTAATGATGAAGACTTTAGCGATCAAGACTTGCAAGATGCTCGCTTCGAGCGCTGCAGCTTCTACCACTGCCGCTTTAACCATGCCGATCTTACCGACGCAGAGTTTATTCAGTGTAAATTTATCGTACCCGGTGAAGATGAGGGCTGTGACTTTAGCTACGCCACCTTAACCAGTGCTAGCTTTAAGCACTGTAACTTGAGTATGGCGCTGTTTAAAGGCGCACGCTGTTATGGCCTTGAGATGCGTGAATGTAACTTGCAAGGCAGTGATTTTAGCCGCGCAAGCTTTGCCAATTACATTACCCCTAAGAGTTATTTCTGCTCGGCATACATCACCGCCTGTAACTTGGCTTATGCCGACTTGAGCGAGCTGTTATTAGAGGAGTGCGAGCTGTTCGATAATCGCTGGCGCGGCGCTAACCTGACTGGTGCGTCGATGAAAGGCAGCGATCTAAGCGGCGGTGAATTCTCTCCCGAGCAGTGGGGTAGCTTTGAGCTTAAGGGCGCTAACCTGACTCGTATCGAGCTCGATGGTTTAGATCCACGCGTGGTGGAGCTCGATGGTGTGATGATCAATCAGTGGCAGCAAGAGCAGTTGCTGGCGCCGCTAGGGCTGATAGTGACACCTGATTAAGCAAGCCTCTTTTCGCTCAAAGTTTGTCCAGCATCAAGCTTTCGGCTATCCCTAGCCAAAGAAACCGCTCACAAGCTCAAGCCTCAAACCATAAGCAGCAAGCGCGACTATACTTAAGAAAACGATAACCTAGGCTCGTATACACGACGCCTTACCTAAGGAGGTCCCCATGACCGCCCTCAAAGTCGTATTGTTAACCGCGATAATATTTTTGGTGTTCTTCCTCGGCCTAAAACCCAATATTAGCTTTAAACACCAAGTGCAGCCCATATTCCAAGCCTCCTGTATCGAGTGCCATTCAGGTAGCGGCGAAGGCTCGGCGCGCTCAGGTTTAGTGCTCGATAGTTATGCCAGCCTGATGCGAGGCACTAAGAATGGTCCGGTGATTGTCGCTGGCAGCCCAGCTTCCAGTACCTTATACCTGGCTATCGACCACCAGCTCGACACTTCGATTCAGATGCCGCCCCATCATGATGATCATTTAAGCCAAGGTGAAAGCAAACCATTAACTCAAGAAGAGATTAGCTTGATCAAAGAGTGGATTGAGGAAGGTGCCCAAGACAATTAGGCAAAAAAGCCAATGTCACTGAGAAGTGGCATTGGCGCTATTTTTGTCATTGATATTTTTGGACTTGATGGCTAACAATTCAAAGTTAGATTATTCATGTTAATCCTCGGTTTTAAATCATCGACTTGATCGCCCCGCGGATCTTCACTTCTCTGTCACATCGACCACTGCCACTACCCATGCACTCTTCCATCGCAGTCATCATATAGTCAATAAATCGTTGACTCGCCAAGCTAATAAAGCGTCTCGATGGATACACTAAGAAGCACTTGCCCTCGTAGGGCTCGACATCTTCAAACAGCATCTCTAGCTCTCCACTAGCGATATGCTCTTTAGCGAAAGGCAATGGCATCATGGAGATCCCCCGTCCCATCAGGGTCGCCTCTAAACAAGTCGCAAGGCTATTTACACACAAGTTGCCCTTTACCGACAGGGTGCGGTCTTTACCAAAGGGCACCTCATTAAAAATCCGCCCATTTGGGTAACGGAACAGAATGGAGTTGTGCTGCGGTAACTCATCGGGACTTGTGGGACGCCCCGCTTTTGCTAAGTATTCTGGACTGGCAAAGAAGTGCACCATTTCGCTAATGACGTGCCGCGCCACCATCTCGTTTTCATTGAAGGCATCTTCGAGCATAAAGGCCAAGTCGATGTTGTTGCGGATCATATCTTGCGGCTCAGTACTGACGATGATCTCTACCGTTAGCTCGGGGTGCAGATCCATAAACTCAAAAATAGCATGGGTAATATGGATAAGCTCTGGCACCGGAAAGATTAAGATGCGCAGGTGTCCCGTCACCTCCGATTCTTCACCGCTGAGCTCAGATAGCGTCTGCTCCAGCGTTGCCAACATAGCGGTACTTTTATCGTAGAAATGGCTACCCGATGCGGTTAAGGTCATGGCGCGACTCTGGCGATGAAACAGTTTCACATTGAGTTCGTCTTCGAGTGCCTGCAAGCGTCGGCTCAGGGTCGATTTTGGCAGGTTTAGTATGTCTGCCGCCTCGACTAAACTACCGGTTTCGACAATTCGATGGAATAGGGCAATATCTTCTGTTTTCATCTAAAAAATCTCTAGCATTTAACGTACTGACTACGGACAACTATCACTTTGCTCACAGTTGTGACGGCAAAGCAAGCAAAAGAAGTTCCATTTTTCGGAACTCATGATTCCACATAATTCCATTTTACTCAACTCAAAGTCCTGCTATCTTTGCTCCCCCTAAATATTGGCCTTTCGTTATATGGAATTTGCGTTATGAAAAACCTGACAACTACACTTTCACTCCTTATCTTGACTGCAGTCATTTCAGGTTGTAACGCAGAGTCTAGCGAGGCTGTAAAGCCTAGCGTGCGCCCAGTTAAACTGCTTGAAATCACCGATATCAATGCGGGTTCGCTGCGAAGCTTCCCTGCAAAAGTTGCTGCCACTAAGCAAGCAGAACTCGCCTTTCGGCTGTCGGGACACTTAGTAGAGTTTAATCTTGTTGAAGGTCAACAGGTAAATAAAGGCGCCGTATTAGCCCGCCTGGATAGACGTGATTCGCAAAACACCCTGCTTAACCGTGAGGCCGATTATGAATTAGCTAAGGCCGACTTTAAGCGTAAGGGCGAGCTGCTTCGCCGTGAGCTTATCTCACAGGCCGAATATGACTTAGCCTCGGCGCAGTTAAAGTCGTCGAAAGCCAACCTTGCCAGCGCCCAAGATCAGCTCAGCTATACCGAGTTAACCGCTCCCTATGACGGCACAGTCGCTAAGATCTCCATCGATAACTACCAGATGGTCCAAGCTAACCAGCCAGTGCTAGTGCTACAAAAAGACAGCGACATAGATGTGGTGATCCAAGTGCCTGAATCCCTTGCGAGCAAGGTGACTCAATTTAATCCCAACGCCATTACTCAACCTGTAGTGCGATTCGCCAACGACCCAAGCAGCAGCTATGCCGCGCTATTAAAAGAGCATGCAACCCAAGTGACCCCTGGCACCCAGAGCTATGAAGTGGTGTTTACCCTGCCCCGCCCTGCCAATATGACAGTGCTACCGGGTATGAGCGCCGAGCTGACTATGGACATTACACAGCACAATTCTCAAACCCTGGCTGCGATTCTGCCTGCCAGTGCCATTAGTAAACGCGACCAAGATGGCCAAACGGTTGTCTGGGCCTTTGACAGTAAACTAGGCAAGGTAACACAACAGATGGTGACCTTAGGTAAGGTGACAACCGATGGCATTGAGATTGTCGATGGCATCAAGGTGGGTGACCAAGTGGTTGTGGCTGGCGTGCAATATCTGTCTGAAGGGCTTGAGGTTAAGCCACTGCGTTGGCAACGAGGCGTGTAGCGCACCGCCTCAGTTCACCGTCCCCCAACCTTTTTGCCCCTGCTTTACAAGAGAGTTAATTGATGAATTTTGCTGAATATTCCATCACCCACAAAGTCATTAGCTGGATGTTTGCTCTACTGCTGCTCGTTGGCGGCAGCATCTCATTCTTTAGCTTAGGCCAGCTGGAGTTTCCCGAATTTACCATTAAGCAGGCCCTAGTGGTGACAGCTTATCCCGGCGCTTCTCCTGAACAGGTGGAAGAGGAAGTGACCTTGCCACTTGAGGATGCGCTGCAACAACTCGATGGCATCAAGCATATCACTTCAGTAAACAGTGCCGGTCTATCGCAGATAGAGATTGAGATCAAAGAGAATTATGACGCCAGCGAACTGCCACAAGTGTGGGATGAGGTGCGCCGTAAGATCAACGACAAGGCCGTCGAGTTACCGCCAGGGGTACATGCTCCGTCTGTTATCGACGACTTTGGCGATGTTTATGGCATCTTGCTCAATGTCAGTGGTGACGGCTACAGCGACCGAGAGTTACAAAACTACGCCGACTTCTTACGTCGTGAACTCGTGCTGGTCGATGGTATCAAGAAGGTCACCATAGCAGGCATAGTCAACGAACAAGTAGTGGTGGAGATCTCTCAGCAAAAACTCAACGCCTTAGGCTTAGATCAAAACTATATCTATGGCCTTATCAACAGCCAAAATGTGGTCTCTAACGCCGGTAGCATGTTGGTGGGTGATAACCGTATTCGTATTCACCCAACCGGTGAGTTTGATAATGTACGCCAGATGGAGCGCCTGATCATCAGCCCTCCTGGCAGTGCAAAGCTTATCTATCTTGGTGATATAGCCAAGATCTACAAAGACACCGAAGAAACGCCATCGAACATCTATCACGCCAGTGGTAATAAGGCGCTATCTATCGGCATCGCCTTCTCTAGCGGCGTTAACGTGGTTAAGGTCGGTGAAGCGGTCAATGAACGCATGAGTGAGCTTAACAGCGAATTGCCTATCGGTATGGCACTGGATACCGTTTACGATCAAAGCAAGATGGTGGACCAGACGGTCAATGGCTTTCTGGTTAATCTGGCCGAGTCGATTGCGATCGTTATTGGAGTACTACTTGTCTTTATGGGTGTTCGTTCTGGCCTATTGATGGGCTTAGTGCTGCTATTAACGATTTTGGGTACCTTCATAATGATGAATGTGCTCAACATCGAGCTGCAGATCATCTCACTTGGCGCCCTGATCATCGCCTTAGGTATGCTGGTCGACAACGCTATCGTGGTGACCGAAGGGATCTTAATCGGTATCAAGCGCGGCCAGACTCGCTTAGAAACCGCCAAACAGGTGATCTCACAAACTCAGTGGCCACTGCTGGGCGCCACCATTATTGCCATCATCGCCTTTGCCCCGATTGGTTTGTCGGATAACGCCACCGGGGAGTTTTGTGCCTCCTTGTTCCAGGTATTGTTGATCTCGCTGTTTATCAGCTGGATCACCGCCATGACCTTAACCCCGTTTTTCTGCAACCTGATGTTCAAAGATGGCATCGTTAGCGACGATGAAAATGACGATCCCTATAAGGGCTGGCTATTTGGTCTTTATCGCCACAGTCTCAATTATGCCATGCGCTTTAGAGGCCTGACACTGACCTTAGTCGTTGCCGCGCTGATCACATCGGTTATCGGATTTGGCTATGTTAAGAATGTCTTCTTCCCTGCATCGAACACACCTATGTTTTTTGTCGATGTGTGGATGCCAGAAGGATCGGATATCAAGGCAACCGAAAGACTACTAAGCCGAATCGAAACCGACCTACTCGAGCAGCAAAAGACGACAGATACAGGTCTTGTAAACCTAACTACTGTCATTGGCCAAGGCGCACAGCGTTTCGTCCTCTCCTATGTACCGGAAAAAGGTTATAAGGCTTACGGTCAGATCTTGTTAGAGATGACAGATCTGCAGGCGCTTAATAAATATATGCGGTTGCTTGAGCGAGAGCTCAGCCTTAAATTTCCCGAGGCGGAGTACCGTTTCAAGTATATGGAAAACGGCCCAAGCCCAGCCGCTAAGATTGAGGCGCGCTTCTTTGGTGAAGATCCACAGGTGTTACGTCAGCTAGCAGCGCAGGCTGAAACCATCTTAAAAGCTGAGCCGACAGCCGTGGGAGTAAGACACAACTGGCGTAATCAGGTGACCTTAGTGCGTCCGCAGCTAGCGCAGGCACAAGCTCGTGAAACCGGGATCAGCAAGCAAGATCTCGACACCGCCCTGCTAACTAACTTTAGTGGCCAGCAGATCGGCACCTATCGTGAGAACAGCCATCTGCTGCCGATCATTGCCCGAGCCCCTGCCGAAGAGCGACTCGATGCCCAGAGCATCTGGAAACTGCAGGTGTGGAGTCGCGATAACAATACCTTTGTACCAGTTACTCAGGTGGTTTCTGACTTTAGTACCGAATGGGAGGATCCCTTGATTATGCGCCGTGATCGTAAGCGAGTGATCTCAGTGCTCGCCGATCCGATTAACGGCGCAGATGAAACCGCCGACTCAGTTTTTAGAAAGATCAAGGCCGATATCGAAGCGATCCCACTGCCTGCAGGTTACGAGCTTGAATGGGGCGGTGAATATGAAACCTCAATGGAGGCACAGGAGTCGGTATTTAGTTCTATTCCGCTAGGTTACTTGGCGATGTTCCTTATCACTGTGTTGCTATTTAACTCAGTTAGGCAGCCGCTAGTGATCTGGTTTACCGTTCCGTTAGCACTGATCGGTGTGGTATCTGGTCTATTGCTATTCGATGCCCCCTTTAGCTTTATGGCGCTACTAGGACTGCTGAGCTTAACGGGTATGATTATCAAGAACGGTATCGTACTCGTGGATCAAATTAACCTCGAGCTATCCCAAGGCAAAGAAGCCTATCAGGCGGTTGTCGACTCAGCCGTGAGTCGCGTGCGACCTGTATTGATGGCCGCCATTACGACTATGCTAGGTATGCTACCACTCTTGTCTGATGCCTTTTTTGGATCGATGGCGATCACCATCATCTTCGGCCTTGGATTTGCGTCAGTACTAACATTAATCGTTTTGCCGGTGACCTACACCTTAGCCTTCAGAATTCCTTACTCAGGTAAGCACAGCTAAATAAGGAGGTCGATTCTTAAGTCGCCTATGTAAAAACTGTCACGGCAGTGACATCAACCCCAAATTGCTTCCCGGCGCCCTCCTGGCTCAGTGAATCACCACTGTGTCAGGAGGTTTTCTCTTTCTTGCTTAAACAAAAATTTATGAGTATTCCCAGCTATTGCCTGTTACTGTAATAACAAGTTTTAAAAGGGCTCAGAAAATGAATCATTCCTGTCGTAATCAAATTGCCAGCAGCCTATTTATATTCACTGCGCTGTTTGCTATTCCAGCCATGGCAACTGAGCCAACAAAATCTGACGAATATGCTATTGGAGTCATGGTCAAATCCCTCGATAATGCCATTGCTCACCCGTCGAATGAATCACTTAGCATCATCACCAATTACGGCACGGATTCGCGCTATTATGTGATGATTAGAGGCTGGTTAGTACAAGAACTGCTGGGGGCTGAGAGTCAGCTTGACGCTTATCACTCTGATGATCTGGATAACAGCCAAGCTGAGCAAAAATCTAAGCTGCAGCAGAAAGTCGATTTTCTTAAGCAAGCGATCCGCCGTATCGATCTAGAGTAAGCTATCTTCCGCCTTTTATAGGGCCTCGATTGAATCAATGACGAATAACATATGAAAACTTCAGTAAAGGCAGCACTGCTGTCAGCCTTTATCTGCCCCGGCAGTGGCCATTTTTATCTAAAAAAGCGCGCCATGGGTAACATCTTATTAGTTAGCAGCCTTGCCGCTCTCTCTTTTCTACTGTGGCATGCTTATCAGCGCGCACAGCAGATCTCGCAGCAAATATTAAATGGTGAAATACCACTGCAACTCGATGCCATCTATAGCGCAGTGACTCAGGCACCTGTGGGTAACGAGGCGCTCTATATCAATATCGCCACTATCGGCTTTATTCTGGCTTGGGGTATTGGCATCATTGACTCTTATCGGCTAGGTAAAAAACAAGATGATGCAGGGCTTCATTGATAACCCTCTTTCAGGACAATACACAGACATAAAAAAGGGCTACTCGTCAGTAGCCCTCTTCACTCACATCTAACCGTTACATACTTGCATCGAGCAGTGCTTCTGTTTTAGAGAAATCGTGCTGGCTAGAGGGATGTGTGTGTTTCACTGGCTCAACATGTGGATTCTTAGCAAAGTCATAACCACTGGTTGCGGCTAACGTCTTTGAAAAATCGTGTCGAGTTGAGGTGCGTTCAACTTTGTTAAACTGCAGGGATGCAGCGGATACATTTTTAGAAAAATCATAATCAGCACGTGCAGCTGATGTCTTCGAAAAATCTGGTCGTTCTGCCATTGCTGAGGTAGAGATACAGCCAATCGCTAGTGTTAAGGCTACGCTGGTTAACTTATTCATATACAACTCCAATCTTATTTGCCTACATTCGCTTAACAAACAGCCTACATGATCTATCTGTTTTAGAGAATGAAAAAGACACAAATATTGCATTTTGATACAATTTGAACAGGAAAATATCGGTTTAAGATGACTCGTTATGCAATTGGAGGGGGGGTAACAATATGAAGTTTAACGGTTTTAACCGACCAGCTCGGCCCGTCGATTCCACCTCGACTAATGTTCTGTTTTAGCGACAAAACACACATTGGACCTAGCCCTGGAGCGCAGCTACTGTGACTTGTGCAATGTCCAGAGGCCAACATCTGACAACTTGCCTCGCAAAGTGATGCACTCACTTGCTCACCAATTTCCGCAACTAAGCTAAATAGGCTCGAGGCCTTATTGGTGGCACTCACATCATTTTGCGCAAGCTCGTTCTTAACAAAGTTTGCCTCAATATCGGACAGAACAATGGATTGTGGCAGGTGACCTTCAAGCTGATGTAACTGATCGGGCAACGCCATAGCTGGGGTCAGTAGAAACTGCCCCAACAAGGAGATAAGTAATACCCAATGAGTTAAACGTCTGGCCATTAATGAATAGAAGGAAAATGAAATCTATCCAGTAGACCAAAGGATGCAAAGATAGTTTCAATGACGAAGCAATTAATTGATTTTTTATAAAAAAAGCGCGACCACTCGCGCTTTTTGCTATCTCTTTATATCGCTATTAATTACCGCAGTTAAATCGGTGATCCTGGCGGCAGTGCCAACGGCTGAGTAATCAGCTTGTACTTAGCATCCTTAAGCCCCTTTTCAATGCCTTGTTGTAACCAGGCATAATGGGCCGCTTCATAGGCACTCACTCGCTTCACCTTACGCTTAAGCTGCTTCACCGTATAGGCTAAACGCTCAGCCAATTGCGCCTTAACCTCAGGTCTTGTCTTAGGAGCATGGTAAGCCGCTAACAAGCTATCTATGGTCACAGTGTTAACTCGCATCCACACACCTAGCTCTGGTCCTGTCGGGATATCGCTAAACACTGTGCTTGCGAGCACCTTATCTGTCAGCTTAGAAACAGATAGCTGTTCTTTATCACTCAGGTAGGCCTGATTGACACGGTTCATACGCTCTGGGGCATAGATTTGCGTCAGGGTTAAACGGCTCAACACCTCCGCCATACCTAAGGGATCAGTAATCACTCCTAGGCCTGAATCGAAGCTCTCGCGAGTCTTATAGTAGTTACCCGCCTTAGGCACTAACACTTGCTCGAGACTCTCTTCCACGGCGAGTTCATCTGGCGATAGTGTCGCTAATAAGGCCTCTAGTGCCTGCAACTGCATGGCAGGGGCAACATAGTGCCAGCTTTTACTATCGACTCCATCACCATAGTCATAGGTGGTGCCGCCAATCATCTTAGCCGCAGCCGCAATCTGAAAGCGGGTTAGCAGATAGATAGGCACAAACGCATCTTGTAGTTCGCCTTGTGGCTGCTCAGCCAGTAGCGCATCGGCAGAGAAGTCTGCTATTGCCTTGGCGCGTACTTCACCTAGTCGCGTCAGTTCGGCTACAGGATCGTTACCGTTATCCCAAAGGCTGGCATAGGCATTACTCGCCCCCGCTGAGCGAGAATCTGCCTCGCCGATATATCTCAGACCTTGTTTAGCCACATCGCCTCTAAGCTTTGCAAGCCCTAGTGCTTCCTCTTCTGCAGCGCCGTACTCACCATAGCCATAGGCCACGGTGTATTTATCCCATGCACCTATGCCTTCATCGTAAGGCTTACTGATATCAATTTTATCGCCGTTGATGGTCACCATAGGGTGTGGATAGTCCATCACCGAGGCGTTGTTATTACTCGATGCAGAGAAGTTATGATCCAGCCCCAATGTGTGTCCAACCTCATGGGCTGACAACTGGCGAATACGTGCAAGCGCGAGTGCCATCGAAGCTTCGTCTGCAGCGGCTCGGTCTTCCCAGCCTGCGGTTAGTCCGCGGGCGATAAGGTGATCTTGGCGAACGCGTTGGCTACCAAGAGTCACATGACCCTTAATGATTTCACCTGTGCGCGGATCGGTAACCGCTGAGCCGTAAGACCAGCCACGAGTAGCGCGGTGCACCCACTGGATCATGTTGTAGCGTACATCTTGTGGATCGGCATCTTCTGGCAAGAGTTCGACTTTGAAACCATTAATAAAACCGGCATGAGTGAAGGCATCTTCCCACCAGCTTGCCCCCTCTAACAGCGCCGTTCTAATCGGCTCTGGGACACCGGGATCGAGATAATAGGTAATAGGCTTAACCACTTGACTTGGCGCCGAGCCTGGAGTCACCTTTTCGAGTCGGTGACGCAGCAAGAATCGCTGACGAATATCTTCATCGACACGGGTGCCGTAATCGAGATATTCATCCGATAAGTAACCGCTTAGCGGATGATAAGCGCGGGCCTGATAGCCCTCATCGGGTAGCGCGACAAAGGAGTAACGTAAGCGAACCGATAAGTGCTTGCCATCGGGTGTTACCTGCGCCACATAGTTACCCGCCTTGGCGGCATTGAAGGTTAACAGAACGTCGATATCGCTATTGCGCTCGAAGGATTTGACTCCTTCAGGCAAGATCAACGACTTTGATGGATCTAACTGATAGCTGCCCTGCTTAGTCTGCTCTAACACATCACTAATACCGTGCAGATCGTTAACCACTAAGTCGTTAATCGCCACCAGATTACGCTTACCAGTTACCAGTTTACCTCGCCATAACACAGACTCGGCAAAGGCTTCCTTTACCGCTCGCTGCTCGGCAGCATTTTCGGTATTGGCGCGATAGTGGGTATTGAGCTGCTTTAAAATCAGGTACGGGCCATGACGCTCAAATTGCACCATACGAGTGCGGCCAAGCTGACCTCTGTCTAGCCCTATATCATTGGATCCGACACCATGGGGCAAGCTAGTAAGCATTAAGAAGGGTTTATCTAGCTTATTGGCTTCTAGGTAAAGTTCCCCCGAGGCTTTGTCATAAAACAGATTGATGAAACCTGTCGCTGCCTGACTGTTTTTAATCAGTGTGGCGGTATTTGTGGTGGCAGCCACAGCGCTAGTCATAGGTACAACGGCGAGTGCGATAGCCAGCGCGAGCTTATAGGGTCTCATTCGATCTCCTTGATCTTTGTTGTCGCTATCGTATTCGCTTACTTACAATAGACTTTATTATTAATGAGTAGCTTGGAAGCTAATTTGACGTTTAGCTTAATAAATAGGCTTGCCCTTTAGCAAGCCCATCTTGGTCTATTTGAACAAGTATCACTTAGGTTAGGCTCAAGCCGCAGTTAAGCGGCTCCGATTTAAGACTTCCTGCCACACTCACCAATCCAGTGGCTCAAGGTGTCAAACAACTCGGTGAGCACGATTGGTTTAGTAATATGAGCGTTCATTCCTGCAGCCAAACTCTTCTCTCTGTCACCCGACATGGCATGAGCCGTCATCGCGATCACAGGTAACTCGTCGACAGGGTAGCGTTTTCTAAGCTCCTTGGTCGCAGTAAGACCGTCCATCACTGGCATCTGAATATCCATCAACACCGCGTCATACTTGGCCTTATCAAGCATATCCAGGGCAATTTGGCCGTTTTCGGCAACATCGACCGTGTAACCTGCACTCTTAAGCAGCTCGGTAGCTACCTGTTGGTTGATAAAGTTATCTTCCACCAGCAGCACATAGCCAGCGTCTTGGTCGGCTTCCTCTTCATTAGCCTCCGGTAACGGATTTAAACTCGGCTCATCGGCGAAGGCCGAGATAATCTCATCGAATAGCGAAGAGGCCTTAAACGGTTTCTGCAGCAGGGCGAAGACGTTGGCCGCCTCCACATCTTTTTGCATCGGCTCTGCGGTGTAAGCAGTCATCATGATGATAATGGGCCGCTTCTCTAAACGGCCATCGGCTACCATCTGATCGATCTGCTTGATCACCTCGACGCCGTCCATCTCTGGCATCATCCAGTCGAGCAATAGCAGATCTACAGGGTTCTTACTTAGTTTATATAAGCCCTCGGGGCCGCTGGCGGCGGTATCGACATTAAAGTGGAAGTCTCGCATCACACTCGAATAGATCTGCAGCGCCGTCGGGTTATCATCGATAACTAAGGTCTTTAGGTTACCTAAGGTCTCAGGCACCACTAGAGGTAGCACCTCGCCTTCTTCGGCAATCTCAAAGCTAATGGTGAAGCTAAAGGTACTGCCCACACTCATCTCGCTCTCGACCTGCATGGTGCCGCCCATCAGTGACACTAAGTGCTTACTGATAGATAAGCCAAGCCCAGTACCACCATATTTACGGGTGGTAGAACCATCGGCCTGAGCAAAGGCATCGAACAGCGTCGCTTGTTGCTCTTTACTGATCCCGATCCCGGTATCGCGGATCCAGAACTTGAGCGTAATACGATGATCTCTCTCGCCCACATCTTCACAGCCAAGTTCAATCTCACCGGACTGAGTAAACTTCACCGCATTCGACAGTAAGTTAATCAGTACCTGCCCGAGACGCAGCGGATCGCCTTCTAAGATCAAGCCTGCGGTCACTGGTGCATAAAGCAGTAGCTCGACTCCCTTCTCTTGCGCCTTTAGCGCGTTAAGATCCAGCGCATGATCCAACACCTTGTCCAGCGGAAAGGCTACGCGCTCAAGCTCTAACTTACCCGCCTCGATCTTAGAGAAATCCAAGATGTCGTTGATGATCCGCAGCAATGAGTGCGCCGAGAAGCCAGCCTTCTCTAGGTAATCTTTCTGCTGCGGCGTGAGCGAGGTGCGCTGTGCGAGCTGCAACATACCTATAATGGCGTTCATTGGCGTACGAATTTCATGACTCATGTTAGCCAAGAATTCACTCTTATACAGGTTCGCCATCTCAGCGTCCTGCTTGGCCTCGAGCATGGCGACTTCGTTGCGTTTATGGCGGGTAATATCCTTGTGAGTTCCCAACATACGCTTAGGTTGGTTGTTAGGGGTGTATTCCACCACTCGGCCACGAGAAAGTAACCAGTGATAACCGCCGCTCTTACCTAACATTCTAAATTCTATATCGAAAGCACCGACTGGATTAGCAAGATATTGCTCGCGATACTCCTCCACTCTTATACGATCGTCCGGATGAATAAGCTCATCGATAGTCGACACCAAGGCAGGGAATTCATTGACCTTGTAACCCAGCATCGAATAGTAAGCCGGATTACAGATGATCTGCTCCGAGTCTAAATACCAGTCCCACAGAACATCTTCTACCGCGTCCATGGCAAGATGATAACGCTCTTCCGATAGACGTAGCTGCTCTGCCGACTCGTACTCACGAGTCACATCACGCCAGACGGCAATCAAACCCAGTAGTTCGCCACGACGGTTGTAGAATGGGATCTTCAAGGTGTCGAGCAGTACAGGCTTACCCGCAAGCTCTACCTTCTCTTGGTAACGAAGCGGTGTTCTCTCGGTCAGTACCCGTTCATCTTCGGCGCGAATTCGTGCCGACTGCTCATCGGCCGTCAAGGCATCGGAGAACTGGCCGATCATCTCACTCTCGCTAAAGCCCAGCATGCGCTCCGCCGACTTGTTGCAGCCTAGGTAGCGACCCTCTTTATCTTTAAAGACAATCGCCTCTGGGATCGAGTCCAATAGCGATCGTAGCAAGACATATTCCTGCTCACGCCGCTCGGTGGTGTCTTTTAGCCTTTCGGTACGCTGGGCCACTAGCTTATCGAGTCGCCTGTTTTGCTCCGCCAAGTGGCGCGTATACTGTTTATTCTCTTCAAAAATCCGGCTCACCAGCTGGAACCAGGGAGCCCAACCTACGGTGATCTTCTCTGGCGGCTTAATAGGCTCGGCCGAGCACTCCTCTAAATGGGTCAATAATCTAGAGGCAGGGTTAACGAATGAGCGACGCGTCAGCCAGTGAACAATCGTCACCAACACCGATAACGCCATTACCACCAGCACGAAAGTGAGCTCCAGTTTTTCCCATGAATCTTTAAATAATTCATCGACATCTTGTAGATAGAGCAAGCGCCACGGTGCGTTATGTAGCGCCACCGAGTGGATATAATAGCCGTTACGAATAATGCCTTCGTGGGCATCGAATAACTCAGACTCTGGGATCGAATGCAGCTCAGATGGGATCTTCTGACTAATGTGATAGACGCGGTTTACATCTGAGGTATCGATATCACTATGGGTCAGAATATTGTTGTTTTGATCCAGCAAGATCACCGTGCCGGGCATTTTAAAATAGAGGCGAATTTGCTTACGCAATGAAGCAAGGGTCATATCTAAGTTAATCGAGCCGATAAACTCGTCTTCTAGATAGATGGGGATCCCTAGGGTGGTCAGCAATCCTTTCCCCGTAGCTTCAACGTAGGCAGGGCTCCAGGCGACACTGCGCTGAGGATTATTTGATGGTGTGACTAGCTGAAACTGCTTCTTATTAAGTAGTTCATCTCGAAAACGTTGTTCATCTGACGGCCACGGGAAATAAGACATGATGCGTCGTTTAGAGATGTAGTAAATCGATGAGGCTTTTGGCGCGGCTTCGTTAGCCACAGGGAACGACAGAGAAAGCTCAAACAGCATCTCAAGCTCTTGATAGAACTTGTCGCTACGACCATTTAGCGAGCCTGAACCGGTAATGCGGCCCATGTTGGTAAACGGCTCACCACTCTTGGCGTAGGCAGGCTCCAAGGTAAAGAACTGACCACTTTCATTAAACTTTTCATATTGCGGCAGTCGGTCTTTACGCACCAACTCGCCTAAACGTAAATGGTCGACAGCAACGTTACGCAAACTGGTAACGGCTTTCATACTCGACTCAAGCAGCAAGTCCACTTGTAGTACATGGCGCTCAACCATCTCTTCGGTCTGCTCGACCAACTGGGCCTTTTGGCGGTCAAATGACACCCAAGCTGTCGCCAAAGCCATGATGATTACGCCGATATAGGTGTAAAAAACCGCTCTGTTATAGTTCTTTTGAATCGTTGACTTTAGCTGAAGAGTCGGCTCAATCGGTTTCATTTACAACCCTTGGTATGCTCTGTTGAGCTTTATCTCAATATGCCATGCTAATACAGGACTTCTGAGTTAATAATATCAGTAAGATAGCTTTCAATAATAGCTTAAAAATGTAACTTAAAAGTTAAAAAAGACCTCAACGAGTGTGAGGCCCTAATCATTAGTCATATAAAATAATATTAGCTAGAGGTTTTCTTCTGCAAACTCGGCTAAACGAGAACGTACCACCCCATTTAGATAGATGTTTGCGCTGCCATCGAAGTCTTTAAAACGCTCGACGATATAGGTGAGTCCCGAAGTAACCGCGGTTAAATAATTTGAGTCGATCTGCGCCAGGTTACCACTACAAATTAGCTTAGTGCCTTCACCCATTCGAGTGATCATCGTTTTGATCTGTGACGCTGTTAAGTTTTGACACTCATCGAGGATAACCACAGAGTTTTGAATCGAGCGCCCCCGCATAAAGTTAATCGACTTAAACTGAATATTAGCCTTATCCATGATGTAGTTCATGCTGCCACTCGGGTTGACATCATTTTTATGCAGCACCTCTAAAGTGTCGGTGATAGCTGCCAACCAAGGGGTCATTTTCTCCTCTTCGGTGCCGGGTAAGAAACCGATAGACTCGGCAATCTCTGGCGTATTACGGGTGACGATGACCTTTTCGTACTTACCGCGCTCAACCACCAGCTCCAGTGCGGCCGCCATGGCCAGTAGCGTTTTACCACAACCTGCGGGGCCAGTTAAGATCACCAGATCTATCTCAGGATCCAATAAGGCTTGCATCGCCATGCCTTGATAGACGTTCTTAGGTCTTATACCCCAGGCTTCAAGGTTAAGCAGTCTTTCCTGACCGAGATCTAAAAACTTAAGCTCGGTAGGCGTCTTCTCGACGATGCGCCCACAAAACTCACCGCTGTCATCTAATAGGTACTGATTGGTGTAGAACATATCGTCACCGAGCTTATCGAGCGGCACACTATGCACCGTATGGCGACCGTCACTTTCGGTGGTGACATCATCGGTACGCTCCCAGAAATCGCCTTCGAAACGGTGAAAGCCTTTAGTGAGGAAGCGAATATCATCGATCAGTTGGTCGGTACGATAATCTTCTACCTGTTGAATACCCGCACCTTTGGCCTTTAGACGCATATTGATGTCTTTGGTGACCAGAACGACTTTACGGGGTTGGTGTAGCTGTTGTAGATGCAGCGCGGTATTGATGATGCGGTTGTCGTTATTATCACCGGGCATGCTGCCGATGGTGAACTCTATCTGATGGTCGGGGAAAATGGAAAGGGTGCCGGAAACGTCACCATGGTCTTCTCGTCTTGGTAACGGAACTCCCCGCACAATCTGCTCGGGTGTCGTCTGTCCTCCCAAAATATCTTCTAATGCTCTAATCGCCACTCTTGCGTCGCGACTGACGTCTCGTTTTCTATCCTTAATCAAGTCCAGCTCTTCCAGAACTGTCATCGGCACGATTACATCATGTTCCTTAAACGAATATATAGCTAAAGGTTCATGCAGTAATACGTTGGTATCCAGTACAAACAACTTTCTGTCGTCTTGTTCCATGGCGCCTCCAATTGTGCATTCATTTTTTGATTACGAGATCGGTTTAATTCCTTTTGTTGTAAATAAAATGTTAACCACAATCTCATATTGCCACCAATGTTGCTCGGCTTCAATGCTGCCGCCTTCTTTTTGACCAACAAAGCTTGATTCATTAATATCGATAGAATGTGACAGCACTGTGAAACAAAAAAATACTCCACTGCAACTGATTATTTTGTACACTATTATCTCAGATTGGGGTGAATATTAGTGGGTTCAATTTTCAATATGCTCGCGATTGGTATAACATACGCGCCCCTTGTGATTCACCCAGTATATGAGAGTTTTAAATGCCGTTTTCCTTAGGTCAACGTTGGATCAGTGACACCGAATCAGAATTAGGTTTAGGTACCGTAGTTGGAGTTGAAGGTCGCATGGTGACCGTTCTTTTCCCTGCAACTGGCGAGAATAGATTGTTCTCCCGTACAGAAGCCCCACTCACACGTGTTATTTATAACCCAGGTGATACCGTAGAGAGCCACGAAGAGTGGAAGTTGACGGTAACCGAAGTTGAAGAAAAAGATTCACTGATTATTTACCACGGCACCCATAGCGAAACTGGCGAACAAGTTAGCCTGCGCGAAACCTTGTTGAATCACAATATCCGCTTCAATAAGCCACAGGATCGTCTGTTTGCCGGCCAAATAGACCGCTTAGATAGATTCAATGTGCGCTACCAGTGCCAACTGCTACGCAATAAGTTAGCGACATCCGATCTGCTGGGACTGCAAGGGCCACGTGTTGGATTGATCCCGCATCAACAATGGATTGCACACGAAGTCGGTCAACGTTTTGCGCCTCGCGTATTGCTTGCCGATGAAGTAGGTCTAGGTAAGACCATCGAAGCAGGTTTGATTATCCACCAGCAGCTACTGACTGGCCGCGCCGAGCGTATCTTAGTTATCGTGCCTGACACACTGCGTCACCAGTGGTTAGTTGAGATGCTACGCCGCTTTAACTTGCGCTTCTCTGTGTTCGACGAAGATCGCTGTGTCGAGGCTTACGCCGATCACGACAATCCTTTTTATACCGAGCAGCTAGTGATCTGTTCACTGGATCTATTGCGTAAGAAGCGTCGTTTAGATCAAGCCCTAGATGCCGACTGGGATCTAATGGTTGTCGATGAAGCCCATCACTTAGAGTGGTCGGAAGAAGCGCCTAGCCGTGCTTACCAGATCGTTGAAGCATTGAGTGAAGAGATCCCAGGCGTACTGTTGCTAACCGCAACCCCAGATCAATTAGGCCACCAGAGCCACTTTGCGCGTCTGCGTCTACTGGATCCGGATCGTTTCTACGACTATGAAGCCTTCTTAAAAGAAGAAGACAGCTACAAAGACGTCGCGACTGCTGCCGATGCCCTAGCCTCTGGCGAGATACTGTCGGATGAGTCGATAGCCGGTTTAACCCAGCTTCTGGCTGAGAAAGATATCAGCGCGTCAATTACGCTAATTCAAGACGATGCGGCCGATGCTGACAGTCGCTTCCAAGCTCGTGATGAGCTACTGCAAGATCTGCTAGACCGTCATGGTACAGGCCGCGTGCTTTACCGTAACAGCCGTGCGTCGGTAAAAGGCTTCCCTGTGCGTAACTTGCATGTGCATCCACAAAAGATGCCAGAGCAGTATGTTACCGCTTACCGCGTTAGCTCTATGATGAACAAGCATTTAGACACTAATGCTAAAGTTCGCCAAGTATTAAGCCCTGAGAAGATCTACCAAGACTTTGACAGTGGCAGTGCGGCATGGTGGAAGTTCGATCCACGTGTGGATTGGTTGATCGACTTCTTAAAGAACAACCGTAGCAAGAAAGTACTGATTATCGCTAGCCAAGCCGAAACGGCATTGAGCCTAGAAGAAGCCCTGCGTACTCGTGAAGGTATTCAAGCAACTGTCTTCCATGAAGGCATGTCGATCATCGAACGCGATAAGGCTGGAGCCTACTTTGCGCAAGAGTCAGGTGGTGCACAGGCGCTTATCTGCTCTGAGATCGGTTCAGAAGGTCGTAACTTCCAGTTCGCCAGCAACCTAGTATTGTTCGATCTGCCGTTAAACCCAGATCTACTAGAGCAGCGTATCGGTCGTCTAGATCGTATCGGTCAGAAGAACGATGTTGAGATCCACCTACCTTTCTTAGCCAATACCGCGCAAGAAAGATTGATGCAGTGGTATCACCAGGGGCTAAATGCCTTTGAGTGCACCTGCCCAAGTGGTCACATTCTATTTAACGAGTTCTCAGGTGAGCTATTAGAGAGCCTGCTTAATAATGATGAAGCGGTTCTTGAAAGCCTACTCGATGGCACTAAGGCGCGTTATCAAGAGCTGAAAGTGGCGATGGAACAAGGTCGCGATAAACTGCTTGAGATCAACTCTCACGGCGGTGAGCGAGCCAACCAGCTAGTGAAAACTCTAGCGGATAAAGATGAAGATACCCAGCTTATTGGCTCTGTGATCCGTCTTTGGGACATTATCGGTGTCGAGCAAGAAGATAGCGGCGAGAACGCCATCGTATTGCACCCAAGCGAGCACATGATGTTCCCGACATACCCTGGTCTACCTGAAGATGGTATTACCGTGACTTTCGATCGTGAGATGGCACTGTCTCGTGATGATATCGCGCTAATTACTCAGGAGCATCCGTTAGTACAGACGGGGCTTGATCTGATCACTTCATCAGAAACCGGTACCACCAGCGTTGCAGTACTGAAGAACAAGGCGCTGCCAGCGGGCACTATATTCCTTGAGCTTATCTACCTAGCCGATGCATCAGCACCTAAGTCGAGCCAGCTTTACCGTTATTTGCCACCAACACCTATCCGCGTGTTGCTCGATAAAAACGGCAACAACCTGTCTGACAATGTGACGTATGAGAGCTTTAACAAGCAACTCAGTGCGGTTAATCGTCATATCGCCAGTAAGTTGGTCAATGCATCACAAGCTATCTTGCACCCACTTTTTGCTAAGGCAGAGAGCTTTGCGACGACTCAGCTTGAAACCCTTACTGAGTGTGCTCGTGAGAAAATGACTAGCCAACTATCTGGTGAGCTTGAACGCTTGAAGGCGCTAAAAGCGGTTAATCCAAATATTCGTGATGAAGAACTAAGTCACCTAAGCGAACAGATGGCTGAGTTAAACCGTTACTTAGATAGTAGCCAGCTACAACTCGATGCCATTAGACTGGTGTTAGTTAGCCACGCTTAAACTGCACGCTGACATCTGTCCAATCAAAAAAAGCCCTGATGATTCAGGGCTTTTTTATAGCCAAACTTTTTAACCACACTCTACAGCGAAACAGTTATACTGCTTGGCCTTCCTATCTCAGTGGATATGATCACCAGTATGAAGTTCTCAGCCATTTTAGTTCACCCCCTTACTCTTATTAGCCTTATTTGTGGCGCTTTAACTTACATTGGCTCATTTATAGCTTGGGCATCTAACGCCGATTACAGCTACCTTCCCGCTAGTGAGGTCAAGCAGCTACAGGTCGAGAACCAAAGCGTTCCCGCTCTATTACGACCCTGGATAGGCAACAAACAGCTAGGTTTAGCCATTATCGTGCCGGCCTTAGGCGAACACGCCGATGCCCCTGGATTACCCGGCTACCTAAGACGAGAACTAAATGAGGCAGGCTGGGCAACTCTGGCGCTAACGCCCCCTTCACTGCTGGCTAGCAAACCTCCAATTGGGCTAACTGACTCTGAACCTGAGCCTGAGCCTGCTCAACAAAATGTGTCTGCCAACAGTAAACAACTGAATCGTTCGGCTCAATCAACGGCTGCTGCATCGACTACGAGCATCGCACTTAGCGCTCAACAAACTCTGGTGCAGCAGCAACAAGATTTTATGCTCGCCTCCATGGCTCAGCTCGATGCGCTAGGTAAGCATTTTGCAGGCAAACGAATGCTCATTGTTATGGGCGATAGTGCCAACCTAATCATAGAGCTATTAGCCAGCAAACGTTTGCCTATGCCCGATTTGATGGTGATTGTTAATCCCTATAGCGAGCTGGAGTCGGCCAACAAAGCCCTGCCAGAAAAGCTGGCAGCGCTAGCTATTCCGGTATTAGATATTCAATCTAAAGATGGCACTGCGGCATCAATTGCCACTCAAGTGCAGAGAAGAAGCTCAGCGCCTGCTAATGCGCCGACTCGATATAGCCAGCAAGTCTTAGCGCTGGACTTAACCCTTGAGGTGGCTTGGGACAACAGCCTTGAATTAATCGAAGGCTTTGTCAGCAGGATCAATAAAGCCTATCCAAACGGATAGGCTTTATTTATAAAAGTGTCTTGTCCTGAAATGTGTTTACACATTTAGGACTTTATAATGACTACACCAATACCAGCCCGCGTTAAGCGAACACAGCGAGATTATTCGTTAGGCTTTAAATTACAAGTTGTAGCTGCCGTAGAAAAAGGCGATATGACTTATAAACAAGCTCAAACAACCTATGGCATCCAAGGTCGCTCCACGGTACTTACTTGGCTTAGAAAGCACGGTAAGATGGACTGGACTCAACCAGTGAGAATGACTATGCCAAAAACAACTAAAGCTAAAGAAACCCCAGCTCAAAAGATTAAGCGCCTTGAAAAAGAGCTGGAAGATGAGCACTTACGTAATCTATTACTCAATGAAGCCGTTGATATTATTGATGCAGAATATGGAGCTGGCCTTAGAAAAAAGTACTTAGCCAGGGAGCGAGAAGTCTTCAAAAACAGAAAGTAACGAGCTTAAATCGCGCTTGTAAGCTTCTGGGTATAACAAGACAAGCTATCTATCAAAGAGAACGAAGAGCGAATTGTAGAGCAATGGAGTTAGCCCCTGTAAGAGCGATGATACTAGATATCCGTCGGTTTATGCCTCGGATTGGTGGCAAGAAACTCTACTTTTTACTTAAACCTAAGTTCATCGAGAAAGGGATTAAACTTGGGCGCGATAACTTCTTTAGTTACTTGAAAAGTGAAGGCTTGTTAGTCAAACCTAAGCGTAATTATACCAAGACGACTAACAGTAAACATTGGATGAAGAAACATCCAAATTTACTGAAAGAGTTAGTGCCAACAGCACCTGAAGAGGTGTTTGTTAGTGATATAACATATGTGCAATCAGAGCAAGGCATACATTATCTATCATTGGTAACTGACGCGTTCAGTCGTAAAATAATGGGATATGAATTAAGTAATGAAATGAAAGCTACAGACGTAGTCAAAGCGTTAGAAATGACGATAAGTAATCGGCAGTATCAACATCGAGCAGTGCATCACTCAGACAGAGGGTTACAGTATTGCTCTGCCGTTTATCAGTTAGCGTTGCAAAGAAGTGACATCCGCGCATCAATGACCGATGGATATGACTGCTACCAAAACGCACTAGCAGAACGTATAAATGGGATATTAAAGCAAGAGTTTCTATTATCTCCTTGCTGCAACCTTAATGAGTTAAAGCAACTCGTTGAGGAGTCAATTTTTATATACAATGAGCTGAGACCGCACTTAAGCTTGGGTATGAAAACACCTAATCAAGTGCATAAAAAAGACCAGCAGCAGAAGCTACTGGTCTAGTAAAAACCGTCAACCTATTTCAGGACGGGACAAAGCGAAGTATGAAGTTAGTCTTTGCTAAGCTTCAAAGCTCCTGCGATCAATACTACGGTAATGCCCATATAGAGTAGCTCAAGCATAGAAGTTGGTTTCATTTCGGTAAAGAAAGAGAATACCTTAATGATCAGCATCATTAAGATCACCTTACCTAGCTTACTCTTTAATGAATCTATACTGCTAATGATCAGAATTTTACCGCCTGCTTCACTTGTACCGGCACTTTTCAGGTTACTAATAAATAGCTCGTATAAACCAAAAGCAAAGATAAGCAAAACTGCGCCTAATAAGAATGTATCTAAGATCTCCACCACCACCATCACTAGATCATTACGCACTGCATGGCTACCGCTAAATATATAACCCATAATCAGCTCAATCATGTGCACTACATCTCTCAGCCCCATGGCAAAAACGACAAACGCCGCCACAATACATGACAAGACACCAAACATGACCGATAAACGGCTGCTCCAGAGAAAACGTTCAAAAAGTTCACGCATGAGTAATTGAGTTCCAATACTAAAATAAGGAAGCCTTGATAAATGAATGCAAAGTAATAGCTCACTCATCAAAACCTTAGAATAGGCGGGAGTGTAGAATAAGCCCTTGCCTACTACAGAAAATTCACAACAATTCGTGAACCTGGTCACACTTCATCATCTTAGCTAAAAATTACCAGCCTGATTGCCTGTTTCTATAAGTTTTATCTGGTTTCTTAGTCTGTCTTAATGCTGCAATCACTCGATTTTTTCCCAATAATAAGCGCACCTGATACCAAGACTCACGCCCTAACAGCAGTCGAACGGGAGCCGACCAACTCTTATTTATACTGCGCTTAATTGCCGCATTGGCATCGGGAGAGGTTTGCGATAACTTACTCGCCAATTTGCTAGCTGCGGCCATAGGATTATCTTCCACAGCCGTAATCAAATTCATGGATAAGGCCTTTTCAGCAGAGATAACATCTGCCGACATTGTTAACATAAGCGCCTGATCTTTTGGCATTAACTCTCGCAAGCCCGCTAAGCCAGCCATATCAGGCACGAGCCCCCATTTAGCTTCCATTATCGACATCTTGCAATCTGGTGCAGCGATTCTAAAATCGGCACCTAAGACTATTTGCATGCCGCCGCCATAACAAATCCCCTCTAGCACCGCGATAACGGGAACGGGTAATCGTCGCCATCCTATAGAAACGCGCTGGGCGAGATTGGCGTTACCAGGAAGAAACTTAAACAGTAATTTAACCGCGTCTAACGGCGAGCTCATCACACTTTTTACATCCAAGCCTGAGCTGAAATTACCACCTTCACCAAAAAGCACTACGGCAGTAAGCGTTTTGTCTCGCGCTAGTGTTTTTATGCAGCGATCAATCTGCTTAAAAAGCTCGTAATTCAATGCATTATACTTATCTGGCCGATTAAGACTCACAAAAGCAATGCCATTCTCCTTGGTAATACGTACTAAATCATCAGTCATATTCGCGTCCTTCCTTGCCAAGTGGTCTGTCCAGAAAGCAAAGTTAACACATTTGGAATATTTCGTTAATAGCTATAACATACGTAGGAATTATGACATTGGTCATTTTTTTGTCGTCAAATAAGACTTTCTATTGGAAAGTTGATATTTAAAGCCGTAGCGCATCCCTTTCTCATAATGGATAATGTGACAAGGATTTCAAACCGCGGCAATAAGCGAGCGTTTAAGCTAGCCGTGAGTAACTAACAATGGATAAATAGGAAACAATATTAACAATGTCGCTGCCGATATTAATTTGTGATGATTCTGCGTTAGCCAGAAAACAGATGGCACGCACGCTTCCTAAAGATTGGGATGTCGATATCACCTATGCAACCAATGGCTTAGAGGGAATGGAGGCGATTCGTGAAGGCAAAGGGGAAGTGGTCTTTCTCGATCTGAACATGCCGGTAATGGATGGTTACCAAGTCTTAGAAGCTATTCAGAAAGAAGATCTGCCTGCGCTGGTTATTGTGGTTTCTGGTGATATTCAGATTAAGGCTCACGAGCGAGTCAGAAGTCTAGGCGCCCTCGACTTTATTCAAAAGCCTGTTAGTGCCGATGCGATTAGCCATATTCTGCAAGAATACGGCATCTTGGAATTAGCTCAGGGTGTTGAGCACAACCAAGCCCCCATGATCCAAGTCGATCTGCGTGACGCCTGCCAAGAGGTCGCTAACATCGCCATGGGCCGCGCCGCTGATCTACTCTCCAAGCTATTAAACGTCTTTGTAAAACTGCCTATTCCAAACGTTAATGTACTTGAAGTGAGCGAGCTCACCATGACGCTGAAGGCGACCGAAGAACAGAGTACGGTATCGGCGCTGTGCCAAGGCTTTATTGGTGCCGGTGTGGCCGGAGAAGCGCTATTACTCTTCCATGACTCTTCATTTCAAGATATGGCTAAGCTAATGAAGCTTGAAAACCCAGAAGATGAAGAGACTGAAGTCGAAGTCATGATAGACACGGCCAATGTGCTGATTGGCGCCTTTCTGAATGGGATATCAGAACAGCTACATATGAAGTTCAGCCAGAGCCACCCCGTTGTGCTTGGCAGGCATTGCAGCGTCAATAACCTGATCAGCGACAACTCCGATAAATGGAGCCGCACATTGGCGATGGAGATCAATTACCGCATCGAAGATCATGATATTCAGTGTGATTTATTACTACTGTTTACCGAAGACTCGCTGCCCACACTCAATTATAAGCTCGGCTACTTGCTGGATTAAGATGGATACAAATACAGATCTAACTGCAATGAACGAACTCCACTGGCTAATCGATATGGTGCAAACCATAGAGGTAGGCTTAGTCGTGCTCGATCGTGATTACAACATCCAGCTGTGGAATGGTTTTATGGAAAACCACAGTGGCGTAGCCCCTAATTCAATTAAAGGCAAAAACCTGTTTGAGCAGTTTGATTACCTGCCAGCTACGTGGCTGAAGCAGAAAATGGAGTCGGTTTACCTATTAAAGAACCGAGCCTTTATCAGCTGGGAACAGAGACCCTTTGTGTTCCAGTTCAAGAACTATCGGCCGATTACTGGCAGAGCGGACTTCATGTATCAAAACGTCACTCTGCTGCCGCTGTCATCACTCACTGGTGAAGTGACCCATATCAGTATGATCGTCTATGACGTCACCGACGTTGCGATCAATAAACTACAGCTAAAGTCGGCCAATGAACGCTTTGAGCATTTAAGCCAGATAGATGGACTGACTCAGCTATTTAATCGCCGTCATTGGGAACAGTGCTTACAGAAGGAGTTCGATCGCCATGCTCGCTATGGCAGTGACACCAGCTTAGTGATGCTCGATATCGATCACTTCAAGTCGATCAATGACACCTACGGTCATCAAGCAGGCGATAAAGTCCTTCAAAACGTGTCACACCTAATTAAAAAATCACTGCGTGAAACCGATTGCGCAGGGCGTTATGGCGGCGAAGAGTTTGGTGTAGTGCTAGCCAATACCCCTGCGGCTAATGCACGATTCTTTGCCGAACGTTTGCGAAAGAAACTCGAACAATTAGAGATCTGCTATGAAGAACACATCATTAAGATCACTGTGAGCTTAGGCATATGCGAAATCAAGCCTGAAATCATGGATAGTGATACTTGGCTGTCATTAGCCGACCAAGCCCTTTATCAGGCGAAAGAAGCTGGCCGCAACTGCACTATCGCTCACGAGTAATACCAATCAATATAAATTACTCATGGGCTATAGAAGACGCTAGAAACAAAAATGCCCATCATCTAGATGGGCATTTTTGTTGGTAAGCTTATGAGCGAAAACTAGTGCAGTTCTTCATCTTCATAATCGTCTTCATCTTCGTCTCTGACTTCTTCGCCATTTTCGTCGATGAAATAAGTGCCCCAACCGTCATAATCAATCTTCTGCTTAGCCGCTAAAGTGATCATTTTCTCGCAAGCTTCATCTAGAAGATCAGTCTCTAGTTCATGACTTGCAACTGCATCGAAGCAGTAGATCACAGAGCCATCTTCTAGCTCCATCTCTTCGGCGTCATTAACTTCATAGCCTAGCTTGAATGCATCGACAGCCGCTTTTTCTAAACGATCGAAGTTGGTCGATGAAAAGTGATGCTCGATTGTGTACTCGGCATCCGGTAATGAACCATCGGCAAGAATCGCTTCAACGATCTCACGGTTTTCTTGTTTCTGTTCGTTTAACTGACGTTCAATAGACATCGAAGACTCCTCAAAAATTTCGCGATCGATTATACCGCTTTAGTCATTAATGCAGAAGCTTCTTGGTTCAACTGTGACAACTTTTCCGACATCAAAGTATGAATCCGCTTAGAAAGTTCTTTCACTTGCGTCTTGTCGATACCCGTCGTTTCAATCGGATCCATCATTTCGATGATCACCACACCATTGTTCCAACGGTTTAGCTTGATATGGCTCTGATTAGAAGCCAGCACAGGCACCATAGGCACACCAGCCGCTATCGCGGTATAGAAAGCGCCGGCTTTAAATGGCAATAACCCTTTACCACGAGAGCGCGTGCCTTCAGGGAAAATCCACACTGACAAACACTTATCTTTAATCTTATTCGCCGTCGCCGCCATAGTGTCAAACGCCTTACTGCGGTTTTTACGATCGATCAAGATATTGCCTGACAACCAGTAGATCTGCCCAAATAATGGCATCCAGGCTAGGCTCTTCTTGCCTAAGCTTACCGTGCCTTTTGGCACAACAGCAGTATGGGTGAACATATCGAAATTATTCTGATGGTTCGCAAGGAAAATGCACGGCTTATCGCCCTGCTGTTGAGAGTTACGTACAATGACTTTGATACCCAATACAGGTGCGGCCCAAGAAAATACTTTGGCGAACATGTGTACGTTGTCTCGATGACGAGGACGTAAAATACAAGCTAAGCCACCGATAATAAAGGCTAATAGCAGCATGATAGACAAGATCAAACATCTAAGGATTAACAGCACTATAATCTCCCGCGATTTAATTGGCGCCAGTATATCACCAACTAAGTGCGACTCAATATAAATACGACTTCATTCAAATGAACATAAGTTTACACGTGTAGCCTGAAGGTAGACTAACGGTGATTCAAACTGCGCGACTCTAGCTGACATAGCTTAAGTGAACTTTAATTTCGCGCAGATTTAGCCGCAGATTTTAGCTTAGTTCCTTTATCCATAAGGTCTGACCTGACCATAATACCAATCAGTATACTGCTAGTTCCTCAATTCATTTTCCAAAGCCGAGTATCTGGCTTTCAGATGCAGCATCAATCTAAATAGTATTGCCGTCACCGCTAAGGTTGCCACTATGGCTGCGCCGCTTGGAAGATCTAGACTCGCAGACAAGACTAACCCCGCGACATACCCCACTAAGCCGACTAAATAGGCCCAGCCCAGCTTAAAACGTCCACTGAAGTGATTCACCGCGAGCGCAGGCAAGATCAAGCTACTAAACACCAGATATACACCGACTAATTCGACAGACAGAGTGATCACCACTGCGAAGAGCAGGTAAAAAGCTCGGCCCTCGAGTAAGGAGGGGCGATAAATCAGCGCTAGTAATATCGCCGAGTAGATACAGGCTGGCAGAATTAACTGACCCCAGCTTACCCATAAGATCTGGCCAGACATCAGCTGCTTGAGCATCTCTGCGCCATGGGGGTCGTTAGACAGCAGCAACATGGCAGCCACGGCTGCAAGCACATAGAAACAACCGATTATCGCTTCCAATTCATCAGCCATCCGCTTAGACAGCCAAGCGATGAAAGCAGCTCCCGCGATAGCAAATAGCGCAGGCATCCACACATTGGAAAATGGCAGGGCTTCTATGTCGTGATTTAAGTGGCCGACGATCGCACCTAGTGCGGCGACCTGAGCAATCGCCAGATCGATAAAGATAATGCCTCGCTTTAAAACCTGTTGCCCTAAGACAACATGAGTGGATAACACCAAGATCCCCGCTACGAAAGCAGGCAGCAAGATAGAGAGTAGATCGAGATCAAACATAGGTAATGACTCTTATCATAATTGATAAATCTAAAGCGGAACCCTTAATTGGGATCCGCCCTATTGATGCCTAATCTTGACCGATTAGGCTGCATTGCAATTAACGATTACTATTGCGCACTCAGCAATAGATCGATAGCGCTGTCGTAAAGTGTAAACAGATCGACGCTCTGCTCGTTACCTCCAACCGACATTGGCAATACTAGCACTGGAAGATCCGATCGCTCTGCTAACCACTCGGCGCCGCGCTCGCTCTGATATGAGGCGATGACGATCGCCAATATATCGCCCTGTTTAGCTCGGTTTAACAAGCTTGCTAGATGGGAACTGCTCGGCGGGATCCCAGGCTTTGGCTCAAGATCCGCAACCTGCTCTAGCCCTAGCCAATTAAATAAGTATTTAAAGCTAGAGTGATAGGCGATCACTTTACTGCCTTGTAAAGCTTGTGCCTTAGCCTCCCATTTAGGGATCGCTGCCTGCCAACGCTCGCTAAAGTTTATCAGTGCCGCTTGGTAATCTAGCTTCGATTCTGGATCGAGCTGAATAAGCTTGTTGGTTAAACTTTCAGCCACCAGCAGCAAACGATTGGGATCGAAATGCAGATGCGGATTGCCTTTTGCGTGTACATCACCCATAGAGCGATCCACAGAGGCAAGCTGATCCAGTGTGTCGATCTGTTCAGCCGCAAAGAACAAGCCTTGATCCGTCGATCGCACCTTAGCGTTTGCCGACTTCATCTGCAGCATAGGTAGCCAACCGATCTCTAGATCTGCTCCAGCGCAGATAGCCAGATCTGCCTGACGCATCTTAGCGATCAAACTTGGGCGAGCCTGAACCTGATGCGGATCTTGCATCGCCGTAGTGGCCGAATAGATCTTAGCGTCCGGTGCCAGCTCTTTCGCTAATGCAGCGTATTCAGGCTCACAAGCAAAAATATTTAAACCTGCAACCGCGTTGTTGGTCACACCGAGTGCGAATGCAAGTGTGAGGGCTTTTGCCCCTCTCGATAAAAACCGCTTAGAATTGATGCGCACCGTGAGCCCCCAGAGTCATGACATATTGTAGAGTGATGATGTTGTCATCTTCGAAGCCATCAAAGTTCGTGCCTTGTTGGTTGGTATACTGCAAACGCACGGTAGAGAAGTGACTGTGATGCCAAGCTAGGCTCACCTCAGTCTCTTTTAGCTTCTGCGGATCGAAGTGATCGCCATGCATCATTTGGGTATCGGCTTGGCCGTAACGTAGACCCGCCGACCAATGAGGCGACAACTGATAAACGCTGCTTAAATACCAGCCTTCTTGATAGTCTTTGCCTTCATCGCCATGCTCCTCGTGAGCATCATGTTCCTCTAGCGGCTTAAAGTCGGTAACACGGAAGTATTCTCCACTTAGAGTTAAATGCTGATATTTATAGTTACCATTAGGCGCCCACTTATAAACAAAGTCAGCGACATAGGTATTTTCACCCGTGTACTGCGCGCTGTGACTATGGTCATGATCGTGGTCATCTTGCACTTCAACATGCTCGTGCTCATCGGCCGTCATACGACCATTCTCGTTACGCAA
Organism: Shewanella pealeana ATCC 700345; assembly: GCF_000018285.1. Classification (NCBI taxonomy): domain Bacteria; kingdom Pseudomonadati; phylum Pseudomonadota; class Gammaproteobacteria; order Alteromonadales; family Shewanellaceae; genus Shewanella; species Shewanella pealeana. The sequence goes on from NC_009901.1 coordinate 4,522,166, forward strand.
GTAACTTAGACCCGCTTGCCAAGAGCCGTTAGCACCGACATCGCCACCAATTTTAGTAAAGGCGGTATACACACCCAAATTTTCATACTCACGCTCGCCGTGCTCGTCGGCGGCGCGCATGTTGTCACCCTTAAAAGCCTCAACACCCATGGTCCAATACAGATCCGTTGGTGCTACATAGCTCAAACGCACACCATCATCGAAATAGTGGCTGCCTAAAAATGCGCGGTAAGCCGCAGGTCTATCTGAGAACGAATCTGTATGTACGTGCTGATTGTTCAAGTAACCAATATCCGACAAGAAGCGGCCGGCGCGAATTGAGAAGCCACCTGGCATGGCTAAGGTCTGAATGAAGGCTTCTTCTAAACCAAGCTCAGTTTCACCGTCATGCATCTCGACCACGGCCGTCAATTTACCGTAGAACATATCGTCGATATTGGCACTCATGGCCAATTCGGTATGGCCCAGACCAAAGCCTTCGACTCGCTCTGACATGGGGCGTTCGCCACTTTGGTAATAGCCATCGAGCACAGCACTAATTGCTGGGTTGGTCAGGCTAGGATCGCTTGCTAGTGCTTGAGTTGAAACCAGCGCGCACGCTGCCGCTACGCCTGTAAGACGCATAGTTGAAATAGTCATTTTTTCTCCGAAATACAGCTAAGTCTTCCCCGTGGGAATACTATGAAAATTCTTAATCAGTGTTGTTAGTGAAGAACTAGGCTGAAGCGGGAGGGGCGCGGCTGTTAAAGAAACTCACATGACGTGAGTTAGACTGTGGAAGGATGTACTCTTGGCTTTCAACTCCCTGAAGCTCAACATCAATATGAAGCTCACAGCTAGGCAGCAGGTTATTGACCTGGTGTTGGTGATAACACAGAGTACAATGGTTTTTAGCGCCATCGTCCAAATGACTCAGACTATGAGCGGACGCTGCAAATGACAGACACAGGAATACGGCAATAAGCCCCATTACCAGTTTCAGCTTTACGCTACTCATTCGAATCACAGTGTTAACCTTTTGTGTTAAAACACGACAAGTTTATGTGGATGAAAATTGAAGTCAAGCCTTGATGTGAACGAAGGTTACAAACTGTTTGTGAAGCAGATCACCTAAACTTGAATAGCATTTAATACTGTCTTAAGCTCTAACATCTAATATTGCTAGCGTGAAATGATATCCATAGTGATATTAAACAAGAGTTTATATTTTATTAAGGCGCAAATATCATGCTTGAAGTAATTCGTAAGAACTTAAAGTTTATCATCATGACAACGCTATTTTTTGTTGCGATACTCGGCGGTATTTACTACGTGGAAGCTGCACTAGAAGCACAAGTTCAAGTTATTGACTAAATACCTGCTCTCAGCAAAGTAACCACACAGCGTCTCTCTGATGGCCTAACACCATCAGAGTGTATGTCTGGTAACCACGGTTAACGATACTTTTTTAGATGCTCGCTGTTATCAACAATCTCAACTTCTGGCGCTTGCCTTACTTTCAGGTTGTCCATGATATGACTCACCAACATCAGTAAAATTGCAAAAATAGCTACAGGTATACCAATATTTCTTACCTCAGTATCGAAATAGCTCCACGCAAATAGCACTGCGCCGGTATAAAAGCTAATAATTTTAATCCAAGATAAAATCACACTTTTTCCTAACCATGCCTGACAAAATGGGCATTGGATCTCGGTGCTTAGCCCTTTCCCTCTTTGGTTATCAATTTTATCTATCGCAAATGATTTAGAACAATGGGCGCATATCACTAGAGCAGCCTCTCTTAAGCTATGGATCGGATCGTTTGAACCCAATATTGGGCGAAAAAGTTTAGCAGATTTCGTCCAGTATTCGTTATTTTGTTTATCACTATTTCAATAACGAATCGACAGTTTTCCAATGCCGTAATATTATTACTTAATCTTGGGAACTATCGGACACAGCAAATGCATAAAATGCTCCCCCAAATTTTAATGCTTATTCTAAGCTTATGCTCATTTACAGCAGCGGCTGAGAATACAGAATTAACTAATAATTTAAATAAAATCCAAAGCCTTATTGATAATGATGTCAAAGCACTACCAAGCACTAAAGGCGAAATTAAGAGTTTTCTGGAATATCGCATAGGTCGCAATGCAGCTTTACTTCAGGACACCTTGAAGGAGCAAGTAGAAAAAACCGATCCAGATTTCGCTTTCCTAAAGCCTTATATTGTTAAGCAGTTAGCCTTTACTAATGAAGTAGAAGCTTACTTTGAAAAGCAGAAAGCCAGCCTGATGAGTCAAGTCGGTAGCGGTAGCGACAATAAAGTCATGGTTGGCCTAATGCAGATCCAGCGTGAGCAGGATAAGCTATTCACTGCAGAAAAAAGCCTATTAAACTGGGCCCAAAAGGCAGGAATCGATACCGACGCACAAACTAAAACCTTTATCGCGACCCTGATTACTCGTGCCGATGATCTCAATAGCTTCGTCTACTACAACCAAGAGCGCCTCACTCAAGCTGTAGCCGATGTTCAAGTTGCGGGTACCGATGTTAGCGCCGAGCAGAAGTCTCTTGTGGTAGACCTAAAAGAGCGCTTAGAACAGAGCTCTACTAGTCTTTCCACTACCATAGAGCTGCTCGATAGCTTGGACCAAGATACAGCTCTCTATAAGCAAACTCTGTTTAGCATTTCTGGTGATATCACCCAAGATGTTTTGAACTTAGATGTTGCCAGCAGCTTATTGTCTGAGTGGATGACTATCGCTAAGAATCAAGCGATGGAAAATGGTGCCAGCATTCTATTTAAGCTAATTATCTTCTGCCTTATCCTGTTCCTATCTAGCCTAGTCGGCAAGGTCGTTAAAAGTGTGGTGCAGAAGACGGTCAGCAACTCTAAGCTTAAATTTAGCATGCTGCTGCAAGACTTCTTTATCTCACTCTCGGGTAAAGCGGTTTTCGCACTCGGTCTATTGATTGCCCTATCTCAACTTGGCTTTGAACTGGCGCCACTGCTTGCCGGTTTCGGTATTGCCGGTGTAATTATTGGTTTTGCTTTGCAAGATACACTGTCTAATTTCGCTTCAGGCATGATGATCTTGATCTACCGTCCGTTCGACGTCGGTGATCTTATCAACGCAGGCGGCGTCACCGGTCGTGTCAGTCATATGAGCTTAGTATCGACCACGATTAAGACACTAGATAACCAGAGACTTATCGTGCCAAACAATAAGATCTGGGGCGACACCATCAATAACATTACCGTTGAGCATCAGCGTCGTGTGGATATGACCTTTGGTATTGGCTATGGCGATAATATCGAGCACGCAGAAAAAGTGCTTCACGATATCGTAATGGCGCACCCTCTAGTGCTTAAAGATCCAGAACCTATGATCAAGCTACATACCTTAGGTGAGTCTTCGGTGGACTTTATTGTTCGTCCTTGGGCTAAGCCTGAAGATTACTGGGATGTATACTGGGATATCACTCGCACGGTTAAAATGCGCTTCGACGCCGAAGGCATTAGCATTCCGTTCCCACAGCGCGATGTGCATATCTATCAAACGGCTATAGAGAAGTAACTCTTAAAGATAAAATGAAAAAAGCCCCGACAACCTAAGGTTGTCGGGGCTTTTTATTAGATTCGATAGCTAATACTTTTAGGCTAATCCAACAATCTCGCCATCATCGTTGATATCGACATTGAGATAGCCAGGCTTAATCCCCAGCCCTGGCATAGTCATCACTTTGCCCACAAGCGCCGTGACAAAGCCTGCCCCAGCATTAAGCCTTAGCTCAGTAATAGGCAGTTCAAAACCTGTCGGGATCCCTTTAATATCTGGATCGTGGCTTATCGACATCGGCGTCTTAGCGACACAGATAGGTAGCTCGCCATAGTTATGCTTAGCCAGCCAGTTTAATTGTGACTTAGCTTTATCAGATAGAGTGACGCTCGATGCGCCATAACCCACCTCTGCAAGCGTCATCAGCTTAGACTCAAGGCTAGTATTGCTCTCGTACAGCAAGTTAAAGTCAGATGGCGTCTGCGTCGCACGGTAAACCATATCCGCAAGCTTAGTCGCTCCTTCTGCGCCTTTACCAAAGGCTTCGCTTATCTCACTGCCGAAGGCCTTAGTTTGCTCAATAGCCTGCTTCAGCCACTCAAGTTCCTCGTCGGTATCGGTCGGGAAACGGTTAATTGCGACCACAACTGGCACGCCATATTGGCTGACGTTGTTGATATGCCATTCAAGGTTAGCAAAGCCGACCTTTAGACGCTGCGTATCTGGCTGGTTAATATCTTGGTCAGATTCGATGCCACTATTGGCTTTCAGAGCCTTCAGTGTCACTACCACTACAGATGCGCTCGGAGCGTAGCCCGATTCTCTCACCTTGATGTTACTGAACTTTTCAAAGCCCATATCTGAGCCAAATCCCGCTTCTGTCACGACAACGTCGGCAAGCTTAGCCGCGATGGTATCGGCAATAATCGAAGAGTTACCATGCGCTATATTGGCAAAGGGGCCAGCATGAATAAAGCATGGATCACCAGACAGAGTCTGCATCAAGGTTGGCTCAATCGCATCGGCCATAATCACCGTCATCGCACCTGCAACGCCTAGCGTTTCGGCTGTGATCGGCTCACCTTGATTATTGAGCGCCAATACGAGGCGACCAATACGCTGTCTAAGATCTTTTAAGTCTTGGCTCAGCGCTAGAATCGCCATCAATTCAGACGCTGCAGTGATGTCGAAACCCGACTCATGTACAGGGCCATTAACCGCACCAAAGCCGACTTTAATCTGTCTTAGGCTGCGTTCGTTATGGTCAACCACTCGGCGCCAAAGGATATTTTCAGCATCGATATTAAGCGCAGTTAAACCTGATTCTTGAGTAAAAGCTTCGGCGCCTAAACGTGTTTCATGGAATAGACGTGCGTCGATTGCGGCTGCCGCTAAATTATGGGCACTGCTAACCGCGTGAATATCACCGGTCAAGTGTAGGTTCAGCTCTTCCATCGGCACGACTTGCGCATAACCGCCACCCGCGGCGCCGCCCTTAGTGCCAAATACAGGCCCCATACTAGGCTGACGAATACAGGCGCAGGCTTTAATGCCGTTGAGGTTCATGGCTTGGGTTAAGCCGATAGTTGTTACGGTTTTTCCTTCGCCGAATGGCGTTGGCGTCACCGCAGTGACAATCACCAGTTTGGCATTTTCTCTGTCTGCGAGTCGTTTAGCGACCGACAGCGAAATCTTGGCCTTATTGGCACCACAAAGAGAGAGTTCATCAGGCTCAAGGCCTAAATTATTAGCGATATCAGTGATAGGTAAACAGGTGTGTTGGCGCGAAATTTCAATATCTGAATGCATTCGGATTTTCCACGTTTTATTTTTATGTAGGGTAGTTGCCGCTGCAATATAGGTGATATCAGATAGCGAGAAAACACAAATGCATTGTTATTTTAGCTTTTTGTAATCTACGTCAACAAACTGGTTATTTTTTTGCCGATTTTACGTTCAACTTGGCTAGATGAGCTATTTTCATGATGTAATACCAATCAGTATAAGAAGTTGATCTACTCAGAACGTTTTTTGGCAAATTAATTCAAGGCAAATAACTGAAAGAATGGTTGCTCCCTTGTGAAGTTGTTTAACGCAGAAGTAGGCAGCCAAAAACGTTCCAGAATGGCGAGTTTTAGCGGCTCTGATACTGCGACTCTTAATAAACAAAGAGGGAGCTTAAACCTAGTTTAACTATGCTCTGCACTCGTTGCCTTGTCTCAGTGCCGCTAAACTCTCGCTGAGCGACCAAATCTTTATACTGATTGGTATAAAAAAAGGCGCTTAAAGCGCCCTTTTATCGTAGAGATTGAGACTTATAAGAAAGTGATTTCGCCACTAAGATGTGGACGACGCCCTTTTTGGTCTCTGAGCTCAAATACGGTTTTCCCCTCAAGCTGCTCGGCCGCAAAACTGACGCTACTGGGCATAAATAGTGGTAGTTTAAATGTTACATCAATTTGGCAAGGGCGATCGCCGATACTAGGCATAAGCTGGGCGATACAGCGACCTTTGGACCACATACCATGCGCTAAAATGCGATCGAAGCCAAAGCGCTTCGACATCACAGGATGAAGGTGGATAAGATTATAGTCACCCGATGCCTTAGCGTAACGACGACCTAAATCTTCGGCTAGACTCCAGCTGACAGGCTCTTGCCACGCCATATCGTTAGCCTTAGGTGGGCGAACGCGCTTAGCCTTACCTTCGATACGGTATAGATAAGTCGACACAGACTCCCACACTAGCTCGTCGCTAACATAGGCCTTAGAAACCAAGTCAAACTCGAGACCTGAATCTGTAATACGGCTACTGGTCAGCGCGCATTGAATATTATATTTTTCATCAACGCGAGCACTACGGTGCAAGGTGATACTATTTTTAAGGTGGATCATACCTAGCAGCGGGAAGGTAATAGCGTCGTGGGTAAAAATAACCGCATGCAGCCTAAACGCCATCACATACAGGTATGTCGGTGGCAATGTCTTACCATCAAACTCAAATCCACAAACCTTGGCGTACTGAGCAACCTTGTCCTGTGACAAAGCCACGTTTTCGCTGGTCACTTTGATCATCGGCAGCGGCTGCTCATCCCAACCGGGCTTGCGTCCAAAAAATATCTTGCGATAAAGAGTGAATAGCGACGGCAACGCCTTTAAATCGATACAGTATTCTTTATTCAAACCGATAAAACCTTTCAAAATGACAGGAAAACCAAAATAGGCGGCGCATTATACCTCAAAACTGCCAAACTCGATAATTGCGCCCTGTGTGAAGAATTTTCATCTTATAAACACTGCTGTTTCCAACAGTTTTTAGCCTCTACCCCCAAAGGTAGTAAATAAGATTGAACACTCTTTTGGCCAACTAAGTGCCCCGCGCCCACGACAACAAACAGGGGCTGGGCGGTATCCGCTGACTGCATCAGTTTAACGATGCCTTGCGCCATGGTTTGGTTGCGTCCCCATAGCATTTTTTCAACCATTTCTGTTTCGCCTTCGCGGAGCATTTCCCCTTCCATCAAATCGGCTAACTCGGTTTCATCACCGCTGCGCCAGGCTGAAATTAGCTTAAGCATATCGGCATCTGGGGCCTCTATCGCCTCGCGCACCATGCTCCATTGAGTGTCTGCATCGAATGATGACAAGAGTTCAAATTGAAACTCGGCACTTTCCAGTTGGTATATAGGCTTGGTTCCCGCCTTTTCTACGAGTACGGCGTCAACCCCATAGTTCCCGCTATACCCTAACGCGGCATAGCGACCTATGCTGACCTGCATCGACTGTAGCCAGGGCGCATAGCTTTGAATTGCAGCGCAGAAGCTTAACTTATCTTGGCAATACTGGGAAAGTATCGACTGCGTTTCAGCATCCATAGGCAGCTGCTTTGAGCCATATTTTGCTAATAACGCTGGCACATTGGCATCTCTAATATCGGCCTCAACCACTAACGCCGCAGAGTTTTGATAAGCCTGTTCTATCTGATCAGCTAAAGGGAAAAAGTTAGCCTCGCCAATATGGATTGAGCCCAATAGATAAGCTATCTGCCCTTGATATGATATTTGATAAAACGGCGGTTTATCACCTGGATCAGCTTTAGTTGCTAATGACACAAACAGCATGGCTAGCCCTACTGATGTGAATAAACGCCTAACGACACTTGTTGCGATCATCCTTGCCCCTTATAATTCAGCAAAATGTCTAATTGAGAGGCTGTTATGCCACACACACAGGTTATCGAGCAACTTAAAGCCAGTTTGCAAACCGCCTATCGCCAAGCCATCGATGCTGACGCGAGACTGGATGAGCTAAAAAAAGCGGGCCACGTAAAATTTGATACCATCTTCAGTGCATCTGAAGGTTTTACCACCAAAAGCAACCGTTTTACACCTTATGTGCATGAACTCGCTGCCGAAATGGAAGGCTTTATTCAGGAGCCAGAGTCAATGGCTAAAGGCCTTGAAAGCTACATCCCGAAGCTTGGTTTATTGCTGCAAACCATGCAGGCTTTTCAATCCAACTCAAAGTAACTCTAGTCAATATCAATCCGTTATCAACGGATTGATATCTGTCATCTAACTGTCATACCTGTGTCATACACTTTGCTACCTAACACAATACCGGGTAGGAAAGGATGTCCGCAATCGATCTGCAACTAGAACTCTCAAAGATCATCGATAAAGAAAAAATCAAAGCGGTCTTTCAACCTATATGTAATATCTCTACCCACCAAGTTCATGGTTTTGAAGCATTAAGCCGCGGACCTGAGCATAGTCCACTATTTTCACCTGTACCATTATTTAAAACGGCAGCTTACGAGGGACGTCTATCTGAGCTTGAGACCCTCTGTCGACGGATCTCCATTCAACAGTTTAAAAACATCCAGCTGCCAGGCAAGCTATTCCTAAATATTTCACCTAAAGCGCTGTTAGAGCCTAATCATGCTAAAGGGCTCACCCTCAGCCTAGTACAAGAGCTCGGGTTACATCCATCTCAGGTCGTTATTGAGCTATCGGAGCAATATCCTGCCGACGATATCGATCTACTCAAGTCCTGTCTCAACCACTACCGTAGCCAAGGATTTCTCACGGCGATCGATGACTTGGGAGCCGGATATTCCGGTTTAAGGCTCTGGTCAGAATTAGCACCAGATTATGTGAAGATTGATCGTCACTTTATCGAGTCGATAGATAGCTCGTCAGTGAAGCAAGAGTTTGTTCGCTCTATCATCAATCTCTGTCAAAACCTCAGCTGCAAGGTGATAGCCGAAGGCATTGAGACTCAGGCAGAATTAGCCGTATTAAAACAGTTGGGAATTGTCTACTGCCAAGGCTTTCTACTCGGCCGCCCAAGCGACTCTCCCAATCGCTGTATTCCATTTGAACCCACTTTAGAACCGACAGCACAAAAGGTACGATTTGCCGAATCGGCAGAAAGCCTTTGCAGTCGAGCCACAACCAGCCAATTTGATCGTAAACTCAAGCAGATTGGCGAGACATTTAATCAGCAACCCAAGCTTCAAGCCATAGTGGTAATGCGACAGGATCTGGTGATTGGATTGGTGTTAAGAAGTCAGGTTATAGAGCTGTTTAGCACCCCATATGGTCGAGCACTATATGAAAACAGAAGCGTAGAAGAAGTATTAACCACTGAGCTCATTCGAATTGACGCAGAAATGCCGATATCTCAAGTTAGCCAGCGCCTAACCAAGGAGTCTACCGATCTTGTGGTGCAGCAATTTATTATTCTTAAACAAGGAAAGTTACTGGGGATCGGACACACCAAAGATCTTTTAGCTAAAATAACCGTTCAAAAAATTGCTATCGCGAGACACGCAAATCCGCTAACAGGGCTGCCTGGTAATATTCCTATTCAAGAAGAGCTACTGAGATTACGCCAACAAAAAAAGCCTTTCTATTTGGCTTACTTTGACCTATCTCACTTTAAACCCTATAACGATATCTACGGATTCTGCCGCGGCGATGAAGTGATTATGGAGGTTGCTCGCCTACTCTTATGTCTGCAAACCAGTAATAACTTTATCGGCCATGTGGGGGGAGATGATTTTGTCATAATCAGTACTTGTGCCAATATTGAGCCCCAAGCAATGAAAATTATTGATGATTTCGACGCAACGAAGTCATCATTTTATTCTAAGCAACATTGGCAAGATCAGAAGATGTTAGCTGAAGATAGAAATGGCCTGCAGTGCTACCACGACCTTATCTCGCTCAGCGTGGGGATACTCCCGCCCTCAATCACCATCCACTGTAATGAACATCAACTATCACTCTATAGTGCACAGGCAAAAAAACAGGCCAAACAAGCAAAAAATGCATTTAGCCTATTTTCACTAGAGACAGCTATTAGCGCATAAACCACAATAGGCTTAATGCGCTAATAGAACTTAACTCACTGACTCATGGAGAGCCAACCTTAGCTACAGATTGGGCTTAACAGTTTTTTTAAGCCAAGATGACAGCAGCTCATTTTCATATCGATATGGCTTGTTATTCATCTTATTAATTGAATACATAAAATTCATATCAGTCAGCTTCTCATCACCAGCCATAACCACCTGGTCACCTTGCAGAATTTTATAGCTAAAGGTAATGCGCGGCGGATAAATGTCTTTGACCACTCGTAAATCATTAGTCGTTGCGCCGAATGTCGGTCTCACATCGCCAGCCAGATCCAAGTCGGTCACCACCATCTCAAGCTTCTGATCAGGCTTAAGAATCTTGCTCGCCTCTTTATTTAAACTCTTGGTCATCTGCTCGAAGGTGCGCTGCTCGAAGCGTGATTGAATATCGCCACTTGAGCGGATATCACGAAAACTATCCGGGTCTTGCCACTCAACTTTTACCATACCATCTTCAGTAATTGGGTTTTCAACCGCTTCATCTGCCGCCCAAGCTGAGCTAGATGCCAGTATGCCCGCTACCAGTATATGTTTAACATTCATTTGTGCCTCCACGGTTGAACATAAGCGAATCATTAACAACTTAACTATATATTACAGAAGCTGAATCGCAGCTTAACTTGATAAGTTAGCCAATCTAGTTAATACAGTCATATTAGTAGACCATATTATAAACAAACTAGTTGCATCAAATTGCATCGACATTCAACCGCGCCGCCAAAAAAGATCCAGAATGGCGACCAAATATTTATACTGATTGGTATTGTACCTACCGGCTTAGCCGTTAAGCTAAAATGGTAATCAATCATCGGAAACCGCGTCATGCAAAAATTAACGCCTATCATCTTTGTCATCGTCTTATTTAGTGGACTAGCCGCTGCCATCTTCAGTATCAACCACTCAGAAACCACTTCACAGCCTGAAAGCTGGTCGGCTTTTATCTATAAAAACGGTTACAACTCTGGCCGATATGATAAGAAAGACGATTTTGACAACTACCCAAGCTGTAAAGCCTATGCCGAGCAGGAGTCTAACAAGCTTGACGGTGCCCCTTGGGAATGCGGCTTAAACTGTGGCTTCGATTCCATGCGCCAAGGCTTTCATTGCGAAACCATGACGAATGAATAACGGGCTAATGAGTAACAGCGAGTAAATAACGGCTAATGCATGTCACTCCACTTTAACGCCTACTTTACTTAGCGTTAAAGCAACCTTGTAGCCCTGCCCTCTGTTTGAACCAAAGCCGTCTGTAAATCCCCACCAACAAGCTGTTCGTTTTTCGTTCAGCTTGAGTACATGTTACATCCGCTAACATTCGTATCAAGTTAAAGCGTACCACCGAGGAAAGCTCTTAAGCCTGCCTACATTGATGCAGCTAAGAGTAAGGATTTCTGAAGCGGGTTACCCATTTATTATTTGGAGTCAAATATGAACTACTCGAATATTAGCAAAATCCCTTTTTCAGGCCGTATGGCATTTATCGCCGCGCTACTAGTGTCATTTAGCTTTATCGGACAGGCTAACGCCAATGAATTTACCGCTAAAGAGAAAGCCGCCATTACAGAGCACTACGAAATTCTGGCCGACCATCAAGCCGAGTCAGACCATGAACTAGAGTCAAAAATGCAGGCTGAATTTGATGAGCAAATGCAAGATTCTGAGCAAGAATTTATGGAGCTCACTTGTGCCACTCACGGACTAGAATTCGATAGTGAGTCTAGTGTCTGCCACGAATAACGCTAACTAATAACTGCTTCCCAATTAAATTCGGGATTCACATCTAATAAAAAACGAGGCCAAATGGCCTCGTTTTGCTATTTAACTATTTATCTCACCGCTAACGGCTCAACTTAGAACGGAAATGCCGCACTTAATTGTGGGTAAGCCGCCTTTAGCTGCTTCTTCTTATGAGAGAACTTTTTCCCCGCTGGATTTGCCTGCCCCGATGGCACATAAGGTAGCTCATCATCGGCGCGATCTTCATAAAGTTGACCCGCAATCAAGTCGTATTCATCGACGAAAGGATAGGCAGAACCGTCTTTCTCAGGCCATTGCGGTAAATTCCCCAGCTCATCTGGCGACTCAACCACTCTGTTGTACCACTCCTCGCCCAAGGAGATTAAGAAACAACGAAACTCGGCAAAAGCATATTCAGAATCACAACCTGTAATAATATAAGCTGCGCCCCAAACTGCCCAAGAATAAGAACGACGCATCTGCTGACCAAATATCTTGTCAAAATCTCGCAGGTCTTCATTACTCAAGGGACTCAATTTCTGTTTGAGTGCCTCGGCAAGCTCTGTTTGATCTTGCTGTGGTGATGTTCGGGTCACTAACGCCCAAAACTCAGATTCTGTCATCGGATTCTCTAATAGTACGGTGTAATACTGGCTATTCTAGCGCATTCCCCACCGCCTTAGCTAAACAATCTCACGGTTCAACAGGTTGTTGTATAGACGCGACCCGCCGTTTTTTTTAAACTCAGCGCAACAAGTATATAAAAAATACGGCGGCTCTCGGTACCCAATGACAAAACCACATCCACTATTAGCGATTTTGATGTTCCTTTACACGCTACTCGCAATTGCTGCCCTCTGGCGCACCTTTACCACTCAAGCTTTCGATCTATTAACCCTAGGGGTATTTCCTGTGCTTTATGGCCTGTTTATGCGCCAATTTTGGGCCGGAGTGGTGCTAAAGATCTATCTGACGATTCAAACTGTTGCTCTCCTCGCATTAGCGACAGCCGCCGTTATCGCTTATCAAATCACCCCTGAAGACGTCAAAGTAATCGTTAACGGTCAGAATATCCCTATCGGCGCCATTGTGGTTGCAGCACTTATTGCTATGACATTTCAGTTCTGGGTGGCATTTAGCCCCAAGACTCGTCACTACTTACAGCAAAAAGAAGTCACCGAATAAGTAATAATGGGTAATCGTTTGCATTTACGCTAGCACCGACTCATCAGCGCCAAAAAACCAAAATAGAAATAACAATTAAACCGGTACCTTAATTTATGCGCCATTTACAGCCAAGCGAACTATCAATCTTGTTGGTCGAGCCATCAGACACCCAAAGAAAAATTATCTGTCAGCGCCTCGAACAGGAGGGGGTTAAACAGATCCAAACCGCCAATAACCTTACCGAGGCTCTTAAGGTCATTAATCGTCATCAGCCCGATCTTGTTGCCAGTGCCATGCATTATGAAGATGGTACCGCATTGGAGTTGCTGCAACAGATCAAGTCATCGCAGCATTTTAGCGATATTCAATTTATGCTGGTCTCTAGCGAGTGTCGCCGCGAGCAGCTTGAAAGCTATCGCCAATCTGGTGTGGTCGCCATACTACCTAAACCTTTTACCGCAGAACATTTGGGCAAGGCATTAAATGCCACTATCGATCTTCTCAGCCATGACGAATTAGATTTGACCCACTTTGATGTGCAAGACTTACGTGTTCTGGTAGTCGATGATAGCAAGATGGCACGTAACATCATTAAGCGCACCATTACCAATCTCGGCTTAAGACTCATCACCGAGGCTGAGGATGGCCAACAAGCCATTGAACTGATGCAACAGCAGATGTTCGACTTAGTGATCACCGACTACAACATGCCAAGTGTCGATGGTCTGGCACTGACTCAGTTTATTCGCAACGACAGCCAGCAATCCCATATTCCTATCTTGATGGTGTCATCGGAAGCTAATGAGACCCACTTAAATAACGTATCTCAGGCCGGAGTTAACGCGCTGTGTGACAAACCTTTTGAGCCAAATACCGTGAAACAGATCCTCTATCAGCTGTTAGAAGAGTAAAAAACTGAGAAATCGCCCCTATTTTTGACTTTAAGGCCTATTTCATAGGCTTAAAGCGCTTTTAAAATGCAAAGGCTTGTGGCATGTTACATAACGCTACTAACAAATAAATCTACGGAAAGAAGAGACTATTCAAATGAATAAGACTGAACTTGTTGCAAAAATGGCTGAATCTGCAGAACTGACTAAAGCTGAAGCCGCTCGCGCCTTAAAATCTTTTGAAGAAACTGTTGCAGAAGCAATGAAGAATGGAGATAAAATCTCTATCGTTGGTTTTGGCTCTTTCGAAACTACGCAGCGCGCAGCGCGTACAGGTCGTAACCCACAGACTGGTAAAGAAATCCAGATCCCTGCGGCTACCGTACCTAAGTTCAAAGCAGGTAAGACGCTTAAAGATAGCGTTAACTAAATCACTGTTTCCGCAGTTAATAACTAAACCTCCCTTCGGAGGTTTTTTTATATCTGTAACTTATAAAATTACCCATATCGCTCTGCCCTATCACAGTGCTTGTTGCCCTAGTATGAATCATTCTCGCTCTCCCTCTAAAACCAAACATGACTAACAAACTGTTTTAATTGACATTATATTTTGGCTTAGAGTTTGCTAATCCTAATACGAATCAAAAAACAATAATGTTTCTGTAAAGGGGAATAGAATGAACAAGTTACTCATCAATAGCACAGTAATCCTTATTACATCGCTAGTCGGGACATCAGTCCAAGCCAGCGTTGAGGCCAATATTGGTGCGAGCTCTAACTATCTATGGCGTGGTATCACCCAAACCAACGATGCTGTAGCCGTTCAGGGAGGTATCGACTATAGCCATGACTCAGGCTTCTATGTAGGCACTTGGGCTTCTAATATCGACTTTGGCGATAACACAAGTTACGAGATAGATTTCTATACCGGCTTTGCGGGCAGCATTGGCGAAGAGTTCAAGTATGACATCGGCTACCTCTATTACGCCTATCCAGATGCAGGCGATAACATAGACCTAGGTGAAGTTAGTGCAGCGATCACCTGGAAATGGATAACAGTCAGTTACTCCCATCTAGTGAACGCTGGTAGTGAAGTGGTAACTGAGCCTCTAGATAATACTGATATGGGCTATCTGCAGACAACCCTCACATATCCTATCTCTGACACTCTATCTATTGCAGCCCATTATGGTTACTCAAGCGGCGATGTGGTCACGGCTTGGTACGACACTGACAGCTATGCCGATTACTCGTTAGTGCTGAGTAAAGACACGGATTTTGGCAGCATATCTTTTGCTGTCAGTGATACAGATCTTAAAAATGATGATGCCAAAGTTTTGCTCGGATATAACTACAGTTTTGAGCTATAACTCACTGTTCAAAAGGCTATTTACTCTATTATTTAGGGTAAATAGCCAGAGTCGCCTGTAGATGTTTTTGGTTGCTTAATTTCATTAAGCAGTTAAAAAATAGCTAAATTTATATTTTTTGAGCTAAAAGTGTAATTTTGCTACATAGATCGCATATTTTTAAATCACACCCTGCTAAATTCCAAATTAAGCACTCACTAATAAGGCTTAATCGAGTAAGCCAATGAGTGCAGACATTGTTTAGTTAATAACCATATGGTATCGACAGCATTTCCTTTTAACGCTAAGCAAGCGATTCGGAACAATGGATACCTAGCTAAGAGGAATTCGTGATGGCTCAGATTATTGACCTTGTGCCCAACGATGCAGAAATGGAGGCGTATACAACGCCTAAGAATCAGCAAGCAGCTGATGAGTTAGCACACAAAAAAGCGGTAAAAAAGCGCCTTGAAGACTATCTTGAACGTGCACAATTAAAGCGCGATTTAAGTGAAGACGACTTCTGGGCGTAAATAAGATTTAGCCCTGATGAAAAAAGCTCCTAGCATCATATCTAGGAGCTTTTTTAGTTTATGAGGATAGTGTAACCAAACTCATGATCAACTATTTGGCTTTTTGCGATTCTAAATCAGTCTGACGCTTCTTCAAGAAGTACTCTCTGGTAAGTGCAAATACCACAGGACTCAATAGTGCCAAGGCGATCAGGTTGGGAATTGCCATCATGGCATTGAGCGTATCGGCCAATAACCAAATAAACTCCAGCGAACTCACTGCTCCTAACGGCACCACTATGGTCCAAAGAATTCTAAATGGCTTGATGGCTTTAATGCCAAACAGGAACTGCACGCACTTCTCACAGTAAAAGCTCCAGCCCAAAATCGTAGTAAAGGCGAAAATACTCAGAGCAATTGCCACTACATAGTTACCCATAGGGAAAGCATGAGAGAAAGCAAAAGAGGTTAACGCTGCGCCGTTCTCACCCGAAGTCCAAGCACCTGAAACGATAATAGCCAAACCTGTGATACTACAAACAATCAAGGTATCGATAAATGTGCCTAGCATGGCCACTAAACCTTGTGCCACTGGATTGTTAGTCTGCGCCGCAGCATGGGCAATCGGCGCACTACCTAGGCCAGCTTCATTAGAGAACACACCGCGTGCCACACCAAAACGAATCGCAGCCCAAACCGCCGCTCCAGCAAAGCCACCTTGCGCAGCAACAGGGTTAAATGCGCTATGCAAAATCAGCTCAATTGCCGCAGGGATCTCAGAAGCGTAAACCACCAAAACCGCAACACCTGCGGCGAGATAGAAAATCGTCATCATTGGCACGAGCTTGCCGGCAACATCGGCAATACGCTTAATTCCGCCCATAAGTACAGCGCCAACCAGCACCATAAGTACCACACCCGTAATCCAATTTGGCACGCCAAAATTACTACTGAGTGCATCGGCAACCGAGTTAGCCTGAACCGTATTACCGATACCAAAACCGGCAAGAGAACCAAATAGTGCAAAGGCGGTACCTAGCCAAGCCCATTTAGCCCCTAAACCATTTTTGATGTAGTACATTGGACCACCAACGTGGTTACCATTGTCATCCACTTCACGATACTTAACCGCAAGCACGGCTTCGGCAAACTTAGTCGCCATTCCTACCAACGCCGTACACCACATCCAAAACAAAGCACCTGGACCACCAATAAAAATCGCGGTAGCCACACCGGCAATATTACCTGTACCTATAGTCGCCGACAGTGACGTCATCAAAGCATTAAAAGGGCTAATCTCCCCTTTCATGTTCTTATCTTTATCCGGAATACGCCCAGACCATAGCAGCTTAAAACCCGTGCCTAACTTTAAAATCGGCATAAACCGCAACCCAATGGTCAAGAGTAACCCGACCCCCAGAATCATAATCAACATCGGAGTCCCCCAGACCACGCCATTGATCATGCTTACAAAATTCGTAATAGCTTCCATTCAAACCTCGTCGATACAGAGAATTTATCGTTATTATTTATATTTATAATTGTGTTTTTGTCTCTAGGGCTTTTTGATCTTGCATTTTTGATCTTGAATTAGATTAGCAAGATCAAAAGGTCCTAATAAAGCGAGTAGGCTCTCAAGAATGATTAACCTACTCAAACTTTCAAACAGAGTACAACGAATTGTTAACCTTTGGAAAGGCTAGAAAACAAACTAAAACGGTCAGATGAAAAGTTGTCATAACGTTTTGCAACGTCATGACAACTAAGAATAATGCCAGTTAGGCCTATATCAGTGACTTATAGCAGTTGCTATTCATGCGCAAAAGTACGAGCTTATTTAAAGGAGATAGTTGAACGAGGTAATTTAAAGGAGATAACAAAAGTCACAAACAACATGGCTGCCGAAATAAACAAGCAAACCGACAACCCCGCCTCTTGATATACCCAAGCAGAAGACACCATGGCTAGATAGAAGCGATCAACTTTGAGTTCGAGGCAATTTAAAGGAGATAATAAAGGTAACAAACAGCATAGCAGCCGAAATAAACAAGCAAGCCGACAGACCAGCCTCTTGATATACCCAGCCGGAAAGCACTGTACCGAGTAAGCGTCCCATTGCATTCGCCATGTAATAGAAGCCAATATCGAGGGAAACGCCATCTTCTCCGGCATAGCTAACAATCAAATAGCTATGCAGTGAAGAGTTAATCGCAAAGATGGCACCGAAAATCATCAAGCCCACAATCAGGGCCAATTGTGGTGCCAGCCAGCCAGTAAACATCACCACAGCCAATATTGCGGTGACCAGTGTCAGTAGGCCGACCCACAGCGTAGCAACCTTGCCATCTGGCGCACGCTTTCTTGCGGTAAAAGAGGGGGCTATGGACTGCACCATGCCATAGGCGATAACCCAAATAGCAAGAAAAGCACCGACACTGCTATGTTCCCAGCCAAGTTGGCTGGCAAGAAACACAGGCAGTGCAATCACAAACCAGACATCTCGGGCGGCAAACAAAAATAAACGCGCCGCAGAGAGGATGTTAACGCTATCACTCTTAGAAAAGATCTCAGTAAACTTGGGTTTAGACTTAGCTTTACCTAAGTCAGCTTTCAAACTCACAAGACTGCCAAGCCAAACAATCAGTAACATTGCAGCCATTATTGCCACTGCGCCAGTAAAGCCTGCAACAGACAGCAACAGGCCACCTAAGAAGAATCCAGCACCTTTTAACGCATTCTTAGAGCCCGTTAATATGGCTACCCAGCGAAAAAGTTTATCTTCGGCATCTTTCGGCACTAAGGTTTTAATTGCACTCTTGGCACTCATCTTATTGAGATCTTTAGCGATCCCCGACAACGCCTGTGCCGCCATCACCCAAGGAACAGTCAGCATGGCTGCAGGTAGCAAAAGCATCGCAAGAGCCACTATCTGCAAACCTAGTCCAATATTCATGGTGCGATTTAGCCCTAGCCTTGCACCGAGCCAGCCGCCGATAAGATTAGTGACGACACCAAAGATCTCATAAAACAGGAATAACATGGCAATCGCCAGCGGTGTATAACCTAAGTCATAAAAGTGCAGTACCACCAGCATACGCAGCGCACCATCGGTAAGCGTAAATGCCCAGTAGTTCCCAGTAACAATTAAGTATTGCTTAACGCTATCAGGCAAAGAACGAAGTTTTGCTAACACTGCTTACCACCTTAAAAAAGGACCTAGGATGCGAGGACGTGGCTGCGCCACTACTAGGACGCTACGCTGCTAGGAAAAAGAAAAGGCTAGAACAGCTGACAGCCTCAGCTTTCCCGACTTTAACCGTCCCAGCTTGCATCGTCTTAGCGTTACTCTGCTTGGTCTATACGTCCAACCATAATCGCTAGCTCGGCAGTGCGGTTTGCATAGCCCCACTCATTGTCATACCAGACGTAGAGTTTAACTTGGGTACCGTTAACGACCATGGTCGATGGCGCATCTATGATGCTCGAACGCGGGTCTGTCTTGTAATCCACAGATACTAATGGGCGCTCTTCATAACCTAGAATGCCTTTTAGCTGCCCTTCCGCCGCTTGCTTAAGCAACTGGTTTACTTCAGCTTCGGTGGTTTCGCGGTTAAGCTCGAATACACAATCTGTAATAGAGGCATTAGCCAAAGGAACACGCACAGCATGACCATTTAACTTACCCTTTAGTTCTGGGAAGATATGGGTAATGGCCGTAGCACTGCCTGTTGTAGTTGGAATAAGGCTTAAACCACAGGCACGAGCGCGTCTTAAGTCTTTATGAGGCGCATCTAAGATGGTCTGGGTATTGGTAATATCGTGAATGGTTGTCATCGACCCATGCTTGATACCAATGTTTTCGTGGATCACCTTAACCACAGGCGCCAAACAGTTAGTCGTGCAAGACGCTGCCGTCACAATCGGATGAATGTCCTTGTTATAAAGATCTTGATTGACCCCCATGACGATATTGAGCACGCCCTCTTCTTTCACCGGCGCGGTGACCACGACTCTCTTCACCCCTTGGTCTAAATAGGCTTGTAGCAAGGCTTTGGTCTTCATTACACCTGACGCTTCAATCACCACGTCACAATCTGACCAATCAGTATCGGCAATCGCTTTATTACGCGTAGTGACAATGCGGCTTGCGCCAATCACTATGTTATCGCCGTCGGCCGTCGCTTCCTCTGACCAACGACCATGAATGGAATCGAACGTCAGCAAATGAGCCAATGTCGCCGCATCACCGGCCGGATCGTTGATCTGTACAAATTCAACATCGCTATTGTGCCATGCCGACCTTAGCGCTAAACGCCCCATTCTACCGAAGCCGTTGATACCTATTTTGATTGTCATAGTCGTCTCTTAATCTGTTATTAAATCGTTTAAGTTCAATCTAGAGTTAGAATTTATTTCTCAATGTAATAGCCGGATTTGATGCTCAGAGCATAAGCTCTGAGCTAGCGATTACGACTGAGTAACTGCATCTTCAGCAAATAGATGCCGACTGCGGTTAACTATCGCCACTAACGATAACATCACTGGCACCTCCACTAGCACGCCAACCACAGTGGCTAGCGCAGCCCCCGAATGCAAGCCAAACAGTGAGATGGCTACCGCCACAGCTAATTCAAAGAAGTTTGAAGTGGCAATCATACAAGCTGGCGCCGCCACTTTATGAGTTAGCTTCATCTTTTTAGCCGCATAAAATGCGATAAAGAAAATACCGTAAGTTTGGATCAATAACGGAATCGCAATCAGGGCAATATTTTGTGGCTCAGCAATAATTGTTTCAGCCTGAAAGCCAAATAGCAGCACCACAGTGGCAAGCAGCCCCACCATAGACCAAGGCTTCAGCTTAGCCACAAATGCGTTTACCTGACTATCGTCGCCCTTTTTCTGCAGCATATATCGGGTGATAACACCTGCAATCAATGGCAACACCACATATAAACCGACTGATGATAACAAGGTCGCCCATGGCACCTGAATATCACTCACGCCCAATAGCAATGCAGTGATTGGGGCAAATGCCACCACCATGATTAAATCATTTACCGAGACCTGTACTAAGGTGTAGTTGGGGTCGCCTTTTGTGAGCTGGCTCCAGACAAAGACCATAGCCGTACAAGGTGCGACGCCCAGTAATATCATACCCGCAATGTATTCACTCGCCGTTTGTGGGTCGACAAAATCGACAAAGAACACCTTAAAGAATAACCAGCCTAATGCAGCCATAGTAAAGGGCTTAATCAACCAATTAATTACTAATGTCAGTACTAGACCTTTTGGGCTTTTACCCACATCTTTCACTGCTGAAAAGTCGATTTGCACCATCATTGGATAAATCATCACCCAAATCAGTACCGCAATGACAAAATTCACATGAGCATATTCAAGCCCAGCTATCACTGTAAATGTGTCTGGCGCTAAGTTACCCAGAAACACACCAGCTAGAATAGCCAGACCAACCCAAACACTTAAATAACGTTCAAAAATACCCATTGTATGTAGCCTAATATGATTAAAAATAGTCAAACAAAATACCGATTAGCAGCAGACTTTAGTCCGTTCTGGACGAGAGCCCATCTGTAGGAGCTTATTTAAGTTAACTGCAATTATCTCGCTCTGTTCTTTGGCTAGCGTCAGTAAGATCTCATTAGCCCACACAGGTAGCTCTGGGTTAATACGATAAAAAACCCATTGCCCCTGACGTCTATCCACTAACAAACCAAGCTTACGCAGCTGCGCCAAATGGCGAGAGATCTTGGGTTGGATCTCATCAAGTGCCGTCATTAGCTCGCAAACACATAGCTCTGACTCCGCTTGAATCAGCAACAAGCTACGCAATCGGGTGTCATCGGCTAGCGCTTTAAAAAAAATTAAAGGTGTCATTATCATCTCTCGATAGACTCAATATTAACTGGACACAGAATATATGGAAAATAATATATATGTTTTTTCACATGTTCAAGTAGTGTTGAGATTTTCAGATAAAAATGGGCAAATGTTCAACTATTGAGTAAAAATACTGCTAAGTTATCTATATGATTTAGATGACATTGGCACTATTCAGCAAGGAACCACTTCGTCATGCAGAAACTAAAAATAATTTTCGTGGTGACCTTGATGATACTCACTGTAGGCTGCGCCAACTTTCGACATCTAGCGAAAGAAGTCGATATGCTCAACCGTGTCTATGTCGAATACCGAGTCACAATCCAGTCGCAGCATGAGACTGAATCTTTTGTTTTCGTGCAACTGCAAAGCCTAGACGCCGACACAATTGATGGTTATGAAGTCGTGATCGGCAATCAGCAAATTACCGTAACGGGCGACACTAACAGCCAATACCTGTTTACGTTTAACGACACCAATAACGATCTGCGCTTTCAAGTCGGTGAAGCATTCTCAATTAACCTTTTAGCCGAAGACACCAGTAAACCTCTGCTTCTGCGCCTCAGTAATACTCAAGACAACTACCCGAAAGCCTTAGTCGATACTCCTTTGAACAACTTGCTAAATGTGAATTTCAGTCCAGCCAAGATAGGTGAACAGGCCGATTTAGATGCGCCACAATTTGATAGAGAAATGGCAGAACTGGGCATGTGGAAACCCATAACCCACCTGAAACAAGGTAACAGCGGCGTGTTCTTTATCGATGATTTCGATACAAGCAAGATTCCAGTGCTGTTCATTCATGGCATGAACGGTACCGCACGAGATTTTGCACCACTTATCGCCAAGCTAGACAGGCAAAAATATCAAGTTTGGGTCATGAACTACCCTAGCGGTTTGTCTATCGAACTATTGGCAAACGGGCTCAATAGCCTGATAAAAATAATCGATTATCGCTATGACGTTAAGACCTTTCACTTAGTCGCGCACAGCATGGGCGGACTCGTCACTCAGGCCTACTTAGATCTGTGCCGCAATCAGCTTGGCTGTGATGATATCGCCAGCTTTACCTCAATATCGACGCCATTTGGCGGTGTCGAGTCGGCGCAAAGCGGTGTGGATTACGCCCCCGTAGTGATGCCCGCATGGCGTAACCTAGCACCAGAAAGTGATTTTATTGCCACGCTATTTACAGACAAATTTGCAGACAAGCATGCAGGCGATAACGACTCAAACCGTCCTGCACACCAACTTGTGTTCGGCTATAAAGTCAGTGGCATTATTAATAAGAAGAGCAGCGACGGAGTGATAAGCCTTGATAGCCAACTAAGAGACAAGGCGCAACAGCAAGCCGAACGTGTTTATGGTTTAAATGAAGACCACGTCAGTATTTTGAGTAACGACAATCTAGCAAACGCCCTGCATCAATTTTGGTTAAAGACTGAAAAGCAACACCTGACTAAGCATGACGGCTTATAGACAAAACTGATAGCAGTAAAAGATCTACCTTCTGAAGAAGGTGGCTTTGCCCATGTGTTACAAAATAGACTCCCTAAAAGGGAGCTTTCCTACCGTGCGTTAACAAGACGCCGTAAATATATCCCTATAGGCCTTTCTTTAAAGCATGGGCTAAATCACTGACTGCCATGGATTGGCGGAAATGCCAACAAATGTAGGGAACATTTGTGGCCCTGATTTAGAAGCTTGTACCGCACCATTAGCAAAGCTCACGTATCACTTGAGTTAATAAGCTATGTTTAAATGAACTTATAAGCCGTGTATCGCATGGATGCTAAGCTCGCCTCCATGGACACTTTACTCTCCAAACAAAAGTCGGCGTGCTTATAAGTCGTTAAACATTGCCTTACTCCGCAATGCCATTGAACGTACTTCAGGCAGAGCCTAATTGATGATAACAGCCCCTACTAAAGTAGGTGGTTTAGGGCTAAAAACAAAAAAGGCTTCCGAAGGAAGCCTTTTAAAATATTCAATAAAGACCCTAATTACCGGCGATCTTCATCTTATCCATTAAGATCCCGCCAGTGCGGATCGATGAACGTAGGTCACGATCTTTAGCCACCCCAAGGATATTCTGGAACATATCCTTAAGATTACCAGCGATAGTGATCTCTTCTACTGGGTACAAGATCACGCCGTTTTCGACGTAGAAGCCTGCTGCGCCGCGAGAGTAATCACCCGTGACCGTATTCACGCCTTGGCCCATAACTTCGGTAACAATAAGCCCGGTACCCATCTCTTTAACCAATTGGTCGAAGGTTTGGCCCGTAGTGGATAGGGTCCAGTTGTAGATCCCTCCTGCATGGCCAGTATTGGTCAAGCCAAGCTTGCGCGCCGAGTAACTGGTTAACAGATACGTCGCTAAGCGACCATTATCGATGATATCTCGCGCCTGAGTCGCAACACCTTCACTGTCATATGCTGAGCTTGCCAATGCACCGACAAGTAATGGATCTTCATGAATACTGAACCAATCAGGGAAGACTTGAGTGTCGATAGCATCGAGAAGGAAACTCGACTTACGGTACAGACTGCCACCGCTAATAGCGCCAACTAAATGCCCAATTAGGCCTGTGGCGATCTCAGGAGAAAACAACACAGGTAGTTGTGTGGTAGCAATTTTACGCCCACCTAATCGACCCGCGGTTTTCTCTGCCGCTTTCTTACCTATGATCTCTGGCGCAACCATTTCGCTAAACTTACGTGAAATCGTGTAGTCATAGTCACGCTGCATACCGCCTTCATGCTCACCAATCGCCACACAGCTTAAGCTGTAGCGAGAGCTGCAAAAACCATTGAGGAAACCATGGCTATTACCATAAACCTTAACGCTTGAATGGGCGTTGGCACTGGCACCATCTGAAGTTTTTACACGCGGGTCGGTGTCTAGCGCAGCCTCTTCGGCAAGCACTGCTAGGTGCGTCAACTCTTCAGGAGAGATCTCTTGTGGATGATACAGGTCAAGCTCTGGGAACTCGGTCGCCATCAAAGACTTATCAGCCAAGCCATTATATGGATCTGCAGAAGTAAAGCGTGCAATATCATTGGCTGCCTTTACCGCTTGCTGAATGGCAGCGGGGCTCAAATCAGACGTAGATGAACTGCCTTTGCAGCCATCTCTAAAGACAGTAATACCTAAGGCGCCATCTTTATTAAACTCAACAGTTTCAACTTCTTTCATACGAGTCGAAACTGACAGGCCTTGCTGCTTACTAATCGCAACTTCTGCACCAGAAGTGCCTAATGTTTTTGCATATTCCAGCGCCATCGAAACGGCATCAGTCAAGGAATCCAATTCAATATCAATGCTATGTGAAGACACAGATCTACTCTTTATTTGTCGGCAATAGCGATAGCATAACAAACCCAAAACCCAATCACATTAAATAATCCCTCTACGACAGCCACAATCTCGGTGCGAAGCAATAGACAAATCACCGCTTTAGCCAGCGCAACAACTAAAATAGGAAAGGAAATAAGCAAGTATAGATGTTATTATTAGCTCAGAATTTGTAAGAGATTTTTAGATATGAAGATTGTCGGTGACTCAGAACACTTCCACCAGCCCTATGATAAAGATGAGAACTACGAAAGTAGAGCGGACGCTAAACGCGAAATCGCCATCTATCAAGAATATGGCAATAGATTAGTTGCACTTAGTAAGACCCAGGTACAGAAGCTAAATCTTGATGAAACGCTTTATGATAATGTTTTGAAAGCTAAAACTATCAAAATTAATACCGAAGCGCACCGTCGTCACATTCAGTACATTGGTAAACTAATGCGTTATGTCGATCTCGAAGAGTTAGAGGTCGCGATTAAGAACGTGCTGAACCAAAACAGCAACGAAAGTGCTAGAACCAATGTGGCTGACAAGACACGTGATCAGCTGTTAGCTGAAGGTGATTCTGCAGTACAGGCCTTAATTGAGCAGCACCCTGAATTTGATAGACAGAAACTTCGTCAGTATATTCGTCAGACAAAAAAAGAGCTAACGAAAAACCCTGATATTGAAGCATCAAAGACAGCTAAAGAATTAAGTAAATATTTACGTAACGAGATCAAAGATTAACCGTTACATATATAGACATCACTTCTATATAACTACACAATAGCTCCCTAAGTCTTAACACGACTTTGGGAGCTTTTTTATTGGTCTGTCTTCGGCTTAATACGCAAGCGCCCATCCTAAACATACAGTTAAATTTGTAGCACTAAGGAATATGCAAATGCGCCCGCCCTCAAAACTGGCTTGCCTCCCCCTATCTTTATTCTGTCTTTCTTTACTCGGTGGCTGTAATGGCTCGTCGGATGATAATGGTGATACCGACAACGGCGGCACCTACGCTCTCTCATTAAGCTATAAAACCGTTGAAAATGGTGTTTGTGCCGAGCCAACAAATTCACAGGAATTTGCTGCCAACAGCAGTTTTTGCGCCGTCGCTCATTTAAAGCAAGGCAATAGCGATCGTAGCGGTCAGCTCATCTCTTTCTCGACAACTATTGGCGAGCTATCTGTCGGCAACAAACTTACCAATTCTAATGGCCAAGCCGAAATCATCGTCAGTAATCCTTCAGGCATCGCTGATGCTGGAAAATTAACGGCTAGCTTCAACGAGGGTGAAAACAGTGCTAATGCCAGTAAGAATTTTGAGTTTACCTCGGCAACGGCACCATCGGAGCCTAAGTTCAGCTTAAATAGTGCCATCATCAACGGCACAGCCGTTGTTACTCAATTCAAAGCAGATGAAACCGTACAACTACAAGCTCAGTTCTTAGATGAGCAGGGCCAAGGTATAGCAGGTAAGATGGCGAGCTTCACCGCGGGTAGTGCAAGCTTAAACCCGAGCTCAGCACTGACCAAAGAAAACGGTATCGCTCAGGTCAGCTACACACCTAGTGACAGTGAGCTAGGCGCGGCTAACTTCTCAGTGACCTTAGATGATAATGGCAAAACCTACCAAAGCTCAGGTCTCTATGAAGTGCTAGCAAAAGATGCCGTCAGTGACGATGGCATTATCGTTATCGGTCATTTCTCTACAGACGGTTCTCACTTCACCGAAAATGAACTAGCGACAACCTTACCTTTAGAGGCTGATAAGTACACCGTCAGTGCCGGCGGTACTTTCGGTGTGACCGCCGATTTAGCCACTAAAAATGATGATGGCAGCTACACCCGTTTACAAACCCCAACCAGCGTAAGTTTCAGCTCTAGCTGTGTATCAAGCAATAGCGCCAGCATAGACTCACCAGTGACTACACTGTCGGGTACAGCTAGCTCAACTTTCCAAAACACTAGCTGCAGTGGCAATAGTGAGCGAAATGACCAAATCATTGCATCAGTCGTTGCAGGTAACCAAACCCTAACCGCAGAACTTGATTTTTCACTCGCAAGCCAGACCTTAGCCAACTTAAGCTTTATCTCGGCGGAACCAACATCGATTCGTATCAAAGGCGCTGGCGGCACGAATTCAAGTAAATCGTCCCTAATCACCTTTAAGGTTGCCGATGCCAACGGCCAACCGATTGCCCAGCAAGATGTTGATTTCTCGCTCGACACCAGTGTCGGCGGTATTAAATTTGCCAATGGCGACACTAATACTAGCAACACCAGCAACTCAGCAGGTCTTGTAAGTACAACCGTGCTTTCAGGTACAGTACCAACGCCAGTGCGAGTGTTAGCTAGCGCAACCGCTAATGGCGAGTCGGTTACCACTCAATCTGAGCAACTCACTATCAATACAGGCTTGCCACAGCAGTTAGGCTTTAGTTTATCTAGCAGCTTATATAACCCAGAAGCGGATAATTATGATGGTGAAAAGGCCACAATAACAGCATATGCATCAGACAGCTTTGGCAATCCAGCACCCGATGACACTACCATTAACTTTACCGCCGAAGGCGGGCAAATCCATTCAAACTGTGTCACTGTTAACGGTACTTGTAGCGTTGAATGGACTTCTGCAGACCCACGTGTACCAGATCATCGAATCACAGTACTTGCTTATGCTCTGGGACATGAAACTTTCTTCGATACTAACGGTAATAACGTGTTTGATGATGCCGATGGTGGCGCGATTACAGATGCTTGTTTAAATAAAGATACAGGCCTTCCAACTCCATGCACGGGTAATGGTATGGATATTGAGACATACCATCCTCAAGGCTTTAGTGATTTAGGTGACGCCTTCCGTGATGATAATGAAGATGGGAAATGGGATGCTAAAGGTATCAATCCAGCTGAACCCTATTTTAACACTGCATCAAAAGGCGAATACCAAGCTGCCGACAAAGCATTCAACGGCCCGCAGTGTGAAGGCAGCAAGTGTGGCTTAGTTGAAGAGCAAGCCAACAAAACCTATATTCGCAAAGCATTAGTTATGACAATGTCGGGCTCTACGGCCTATTTTGAAATACGCCAAGGCAATGCTGACAAGCCTTTCTACAGCGATATTTCAGGTACGGAATTAGCCAATTTAACAGCAATCCCTGCAGGGACCTCATCTGTTTTTCATGTACGCTTCTTCGATAGCGCTAATCAAATCATGCCTGCACAGACCACGCTAACCACGACAGCAAGCCAAGGTGAGCTTGATACATCGCCGTTTACAGTACCTAATCGCAATGATAGAGGCGGCTCAGTAACAAGCTTTACCCTCACCAATGATATCGATCCTACAAGCGTTGGCGAGCTAGCTAAAAGCAGCTCGGTATCTATTGATGTTAAAACCCCAAAGTCAGTCGAATCAGGCATTGGCTTTACGGTTGAGCTAAGCGGCACCTAAACCTGCTACTTATCTCAACATGAATTGAAAAAGCCCGCTGTAACTTAAGTTACAGCGGGCTTTTTAGTCATCACGAGTTCATCTGACTCTATCGCCTAATAGCAATTTATACCAATCAATATAAGAAGTTGATCTACTCAGAACGTTTTTGACAAACTAATTCAAGGCGAATAACTGAAAGAATGGTAGCTCCCTTGTGAAGTTGTTCAACGCAGAAGTAGGCAGTCAAAAACGTTCCAGAATGGCGAGTTTTAGCGGCTCTGATACTGCGACACTTAATGAACAAGAGGGAGCTTAACCCTAGTTCAACTATGCTCTTCACTCGTTGCAAACCACATGGATGTGGTGAATGTCATTAATGCAGGAGCATTTAATGACCTTGTCTCAGTGCCGCTAAACTCTCGCTGAGCGACCAAATCTTTATACTGATTGGTATTAATTCAATGAATCTTACAGTCCAATGAAGATCAGCTTGGTATTGAGGGAGCAAGTATCTGCAGCATGGATGCTGCGGTTAAGCCCTCATGGATGAGTTCACGGCGTCTTGCGGAGTCAAATCAAGATGAGCCGTTAATTAAGCTGTCGGCTTTAAGCCGCTTGCTTACGCCCCAATAGGCTAAGCCAAAGTAAATAGCTACCATCGCCCATAATTGCAACCACTGCGGCATAATGCTCTGCCACGAGGCCCCCATTTGATTAAGCTCTAACATCGCCATAATAGCAGGGACCGCTGGTACCACTTGTGAAATGGCGACCACGACGTCAGGAATAAGCGCTAATGGCCACACAAAACCAGACACGAACAGAATAGGCATAGAGACCAGCAGTAAAACCTGAGTTGGCAGATCGCGGCGGGTAAACAAGCTACTAAAGGCTATCCCCGCAGCGCTGGTCGCAAGCAAGAAAGGCAACATCAGCAACCCAACCTGACCTAGAGAAGCTTGTAGGCTAACGTCATACCAATAATAACAATAGCCCACGTAATAACTGCTAAGCAGAGTGTAGATCAGCATAAAGGCCGCCATACGCCCGCATATTAGCTTAAGCGGGCTAACGTCACGCCAATAGCCCTGCCGCTTCCATTGGCTTGCACCTAATATTCCAGTGCCAATCAGTAAAGTCTGGTGCAAAATTAGTAGGAATAAACCCGGCACCACATAGGGGGTATAACCTAAACTGGGGTTAAAAGCGGGGATGCTATTGAGTTTAACCACATTGAGGCTCTGCTGTACTGCGCTCGCATTGTTCCCCTTGGCTAATAAGCCTAAACGCTGAATATCCTTACCTACATCTAAACCTGCCGAGATAAGCCCTTCAACAACCGCAGAGTAGATCAAGAAGTAGCTGGCATCGCCGCCATAGCTTAGCGTCACGCCTGTACCTAGTAATAGATCTCGCCTGAAATTAGCAGGGATCACCAACAAGCCATGAGCGCGTCCGGTTTCTATCCAGCGCTTTGCCTCATCGATTGACCCTAGCAGGGCTATGACCTCAATTTTAGGGCTAGCATTAGCATCACGAATAAGCTGACGACTTAATGACGAATGGTCATGATCGATCACCACCACTTGCTGCTCGGTAGGCACTTGATTTAGGTATGGCAATGGATAAAGGATCGAATAGAACAACACGCCACCAAACACAGTGATGACGATGGTTTTATCTGCTAGAACGGCTTTTATCTCGGCCCATATAAGTTGTAAGAAGCTCATATTATTGCTCCTTTGCCAATGTGATGAGCTCAGTGTCTTCAGTCTCAGCAAAGCCCTTTTTAGCCAAAATAGTGATAGGAATGAGCAGCAACAGAAATCCCCAGTAACTAGCCATCTGCGGCAGACTTGCGATCAAGCCTTGGCCATAACTCACCACAGCAATATGAGTTTCAATATAGTGGCTAGTCGGCATGATAACTCGCCACCACTGAGCAAGGACTGGCATCTCATGGACCGGGAAAGTCACCCCCATAAAAGCGAAGGCTGGGGCAAACATCGCGGTGCAGAAACTAATGACTCTAGCACTGTCTTTTAAGGCGAAGAAGATGGTCAGCACCATCAGCCAAACCGCTAGAAACATCAGGGTTTGCGCTATCAATAACACCGCAATACTGCCAGCAATAGGCAGTCCCAAATACAGGTAAATAAGCGCTAACATAAAGCCCCCATGTAGTAATACTAGCGGCGTGTAAAATAGCACCTTAGCCGCTACCACTTTCCACAATCCGAGGGCATACCACTGCTTAGTCGTATTCCAGCGTAACTCGCGATTAAGACTGTTAGCAAACACCATCATGGCCACCAACTGCAGCAGTGCAATCAACACCGGCGGTACTAAAAAGCCAACGTAGTTAGTATTACTGTTAAACAGCGCGGTGGTTTGACTATTAACTGGACTTAAGTTCACCGCAACTCTTTGCATAGGTACACCAGCCGCGAGTAGTTTAAGCTCACCTAGCGGTTTGAGACCATCGGCCATACTTAACTGTAACTGGCTCGATAATAACTTACCGACCAATAGAAATTGGCTGTTATAGCGAATATCGATAATGGGGGTTTTAGCCGTCAGCAGATCACGCTTGAGTCCATAAGGCAACACCAGCAAGGCGTAAACTTCGCCTTGCTTCATCGCCGCCTCGGCACTCGGGATCCCAGTATAACTAATTGGCTTAGTCACCGGATTGGCTTGCAGCTGCCGCGCTAATGCTCGGCTGGTCTGACTGTTATCTAAATCAACCACAGCAACGGGTAACTGCCTAGGTAGCCCCGCACTAAAAAGTAACCAAAGAGCAATGATGCTGATTAGCGGAATATAGCTTATTAGCGCCAGCTGCCATGGATCATCCAACAGCGCAGCTAGCTCTCTCTTGAGCGCTTTAATCAAAGCCCAGCTCCCATCTGAGTGATCCCCAGTCTAAAGGGTGAACAGTATCGACATGCCGACTCTTAGATCTTTGATCGTCTCATTGGGACGCAGCTCAACTTCGAAGGTACGCATATCGAAGTCATGACCGCTCTCTGTGGCACGCCAGGTGGCAAACTCACCCATGACGCCAATATGACTCACAGTGAACTCCACTTCTCGCTCGAGTGCAGGGATAGTCAACTTAAGTACATCGCCTTGCTTGAACTTTTTAAGCTGATCCTCGCGCACTTGGAATACCGCCCAAGCATCATTCATATCGATTAAGCTGACTACCGGGAAGCCACTTGGTGCTAATTCGCCAGCCTGCAGCAGTACCTCGCTGATCTCACCAGTTTTAGGTGAGCGCATTTGACTATCGGCAAGAATGGCAGAGACTTCGTTAACGGCACCTTCGGCCATACGCGCATTTCCGGCGGCTGCAGCCTTGGTTTCCACTCGTGCGCCTTCATCTGCCATCTGATACATGGCCAGTGCAGCTTGCTCGGTATACTTAGCCGCTTGCCACTGAGTAAAGGCTTCATCACGCTTCTGTCTTGCTAGCACGCCTTCATTAAATAGCACTTCGACGCGATCGAAGGTGGTGCGTGCTAACTTAGCCGCCGCCTGCGCTTTTAACCATTGCTCTTTAGAGGCGGCTATCTGCTGCTTACGTGCACCATTATCCGCTTCCTGCTGCATTGCCAGCGCCGCATCACGGCCGCCTTCTGCCTGCATCAATTTAGCTTTAAGTTCTGGGCTATAGATGGCATATAGCAGATCGCCTTCATTAACCTTGTCGCCGCGACGAACCAAAACCTCTTCGACTCGACCAGGAACTTTTGAGGAGATGTTGTACTCACGCGCCTCGATCTGCCCCTGCAGCAATTGTGGCTTAGGTGAATAAGCCAAGATTAATCCATATACCAAAGCGCCAATTAAAACGATGAATGCCACTGCTGCCAAGATGCGATTAGTACGCATTGGTGTCCCCTTGCTTAATACTTCTACCTATAAATTCATCAAGCTGACCGCTTATTGCCATCAGTCTTGCGTATGCTTGTACATATCGATATTGCGCCCCAAGCTGCCGGGTGGCGACCGCGTTAAGCTTAAGCTCTGCATCCACCTTTTCGATTGAGGTCGACAGGCCCTGCTTAAAGGCGATATCTCGAAGTCGCTTATTCTCTAGGGCTAGGCTCATGGATGTGTTTAGCGACACCACCTCTTCTTGCGCCTGCAACAGCTGGCGATAACTCTGATCCAACAATAAGCTCAGATCTTGTTGGGTCTGCGCCTTAGTATATCTAGCCTGCAACAACGCGCTCTTTGCCGCTTCCACCTTACCACCACGCCCATCACGGCTCAGTAGTGGCACAGTAACTCCCACTCCTAACATCCAGTCCGGTTCCATCTGGGAAAATAGGCTGTCATCTTCATAGAGGGTGTAATTACCGTATAGAAAAACCGTCGGTAAATAGCTGCCTTTCTCGACATCAACCAAGCCTTGAGCCTGCGCTTCTTTAGCCTCGAGCAACTTCAATGCAGGATGTTGATTAAGAGTGAGTTGCGTCAATTGCGGTAATGAAGGCGCACTATGCAACATAAATAACGGCGAAGTGGTATCGACCTCTCGCTCATGCAGCATTCTAGACAGAGCGATCATCGCCATTTCAGACTGGCGTTTAGCACTGCCATAACTGACGCGGGCATTTTCCAGTGCGACTTGAGCGTTGAGTCGCTCAACCTTGGCTATTTGACCTTGCTGTTCCAGCTTTTCGGCTTGAGATGCGTGTAACGTGAGCGAGTCCACCAGCTCAGATTGGGTTTGTGTTAGCGCCTCAGTCACTGCCACGGCATAATATCTGTCAACCAACTGCACAAATAGATCGCGGCTTGTTAGCTTAAGCTCTTGCTCTTTCTCGGCAACATGGGCCTCGTGGATCCCTTGGGCTGCAGAAATTTTACCACCTGTGTAAATAGGCCACATAGCCTGTAGGCTTGAGCGAAAGATATCTTGCTCGGTAAAGGGAGTGACAAACATTGAACCCGGGATCCCGGCGAGGGCGCCACCGAGGGCTGGCGGTAAGCTAGCAGGATCGAGGGAGGCAAGCGGATTAAGATCCCGCAGATCTAATTCTATCGGCTTTTCTAAACGTGTATAGCTACCAGTGAGGTTAATTGAGGGCAGGTTCATATCCTCACCCGCATCTCGTTCGGCCGCTGCGCGATTGACCTCTTGAGCCCCCGCTTGCAATTTATCACTGACATTAACCAGCTGCTGCCAAGCCTGATCGAAGGCCATGGTTTTAGCCTGGGCTGTTAACGGCAAGACTAGCAAAAGAGCACACAACGAACGTTTCATCGACACCTCTAGAGTATTTACTCTAATTAATTACTGGATTCTAGCATTGCTAAGTTTTGCTCGCTAGGATTTAGTCGATTATTTGCTCGCTAAATCCTAGCTTGTGCTGCAGTTTGACTAAGCAGTACCGCCAACGGTCAATTTGTCCAGTTTTAATGTAGGTTGGCCCACACCGACAGGCACGCTTTGGCCATCTTTACCACAAACACCCACGCCCTTATCCAGCGCTAGATCGTTACCAACCATAGAGATCTGGCTCATCGACTCTGGACCATTGCCAATCAGAGTTGCGCCTTTGATCGGCTGAGTGATCTCACCGTTTTCAATCAAGTAAGCTTCTGATGCAGAGAACACAAACTTACCCGAAGTAATATCCACCTGACCGCCGCCAAAGTTAGGTGCGTATACCCCTTTCTTAACCGATTTGATGATCTCAGCAGGATCAGACTCGCCCGCTTCCATATAAGTATTGGTCATGCGTGGCATAGGAAGATGAGCATAAGATTCGCGACGGCCGTTACCGGTAGACTGCTCACCCATCAAGCGCGCGTTGAGCTTGTCTTGCATATAGCCTTTCAAGATCCCGTTTTCGATCAGTACCGTCTTCTGAGTAGGTACGCCTTCATCATCGATAGATAATGATCCACGTCGATTAGCTATGGTGCCATCGTCAACCACTGTCACTAACTCTGACGCCACCTGCTGACCGACCTTGCCACTAAAGGCACTGCTGCCCTTACGGTTAAAGTCGCCTTCTAGGCCGTGACCCACGGCTTCGTGCAGTAGTACACCTGGCCAGCCTGCACCGAGTACCACAGGCATTTCGCCTGCTGGAGCGTCGATGGCTAGTAAGTTTACTTGCGCTTGGCGCACAGCCTCACGGGCAAAACCAAAGCAATATGGCAAACCATCGTCGCCATCTTCTAGCAACACACTGTAGTCGTGACGTCCGCCGCCACCAGAAGCGCCGCGTTCACGCTTGCCGTCGTCTTCTAAAATCACGCTACAGTTAAAGCGCACTAACGGACGAATATCTGCCGCTAAAGTCCCGTCACTCGCCGCGACTAAAATCTCTTCATGCACGCCAGACAGGCTCACTACAACCTGAATAATGCGGCTGTCTAGGCTGCGAATATACACATCGGCCTGCTTTAGCAGCTCAATCTTTTTCACCTCTTCCATCGCGGCGATAGGATCTGAGCTGATATAGAGCGCCTTGCTCTGCTGCTGCTTCCAGGCATTGACCTTACCTTCACCGCCGGCGATAGCAATACCACGCGCCGCTGTTGCCGCAGCCTCTAGTGCCGCTGGCGTAATCTCATCGGCGTAAGCAAAACCGGTTTTTTCGCCGGTAATAGCTCGAACACCCACGCCACGTTCAATATGAAAGCTACCGTCTTTAACGATGCCATCTTCCAGTACCCAAGATTCATGACGGCTGCCTTGAAAGTAAAGGTCTGAGAAGTCAATTTGATGCTGGTGGATCTGCTTTAAATAGCTTTGTAGATCATCTAATGCTAGCCCATCTTGCAATAAGCTCTGTCCAACTTGAGTTAAAAATGGCATCTCTTCTCTCTTCATATTGATTCGATAAAACATTTCGGTAAACAGAGTCTCACGCGTGAGCCTCAATTTACCTTAAATTTATGGTTCGACTTGCTCTTAGTATTTGGTCTTAGCTGTGCGACTTAAGTACTGGCTTGGCAAATCGATTATGCGTCATCACAGGCATCTTAGCGCGGATATCTTGCAAGCTTTGCAGCTCCACTTGCGCTTGTAGCCAACCGGTTCCCTGCAGCTTTTGCACTAGAATCTCTCCCCACGGGCTGACTATCATACTTTGCCCCCAGGTCTCTCGGCTACCCTGATTATGTTGCCCCCACTGGGCTGCACCTAAAATAAAGCACTGGGTTTCGATAGCGCGGGCCTGTAGTAGTATCTGCCAATGAGCTTGCCCCGTCACCTTAGTGAATGCGGCAGGAACGGCAATAAGCTCGGCTCCAGCTTCTCGCAGAGCCCTAAAAAGATCTGGGAAACGTATGTCGTAACAGATTGCCAGCCCCACTTTACCCATTGGCGTATCGACCACAACTATCTGCTCACCCGGGCAGAATGCATCGCTCTCGCGATACTGCTTAGTGCCATCAGTCACCTCGACATCGAACAGGTGCAGCTTATCGTACTGGCCCAATATGCTACCGTCTGTATCAAATACATAGCAGCGATTGTAGACCCGACCATCTTCGGCCAAAATCGGAATACTCCCCGCCACCATCACTACCCGATAGCGTTTCGCTAACTCAGACAGTGCCTGTCTAAGCGGGCTTTGCTCTGCGTCGGTCGCATATTCTAGTTGCTGGCTTTCATAACCTCCGAACAGTAGGCAACATTCTGGCAAAACCACCAGTTGCGGCTCATCGCTATGGCGCGGTAATTGATTAAGCTGCGACTCGATAAACGCTAGATTGTCCGCTACGTTGCGGCTGCTTTGACATTGCAGTAGGCTGACTTGCATCTACATCTCCCTCTAGTTTCCCGTCCGATGTCTGGTTCAATAACGATTCGTTCAATGGCGACTCAGCCAGTGATGACTCGCTCAATGATGACTCGGCTTGGATCTTGCTCTGCTCTACCTGCTCGCTCGGCTGACTCTCAACCACAGTTAGCTTTGCAGGTTCCTTGCGACTTTCAACAAAATCTGTGTTCGCAGGCGTAATCGCCTTAAGTTCGACGCCAGATACTGGCTTATCTTTGCCTGCTAATTCCTGTACCTCAGCTTTAATCTCTGTACCAAGCTCAGCTTGAACGCTCACTCCTGTGGCTGTTTTCCCCATGACTTGTGGGCCCACAGGCACTTGCTGACTCCCCGGCTCGACAGCCTTCTTTGGCAGCACAGATTCAGGGATCTCTATCTCTTTACTCTTACGCTCTAGCTCTTCGAGCTTAGGTTCTGACATGGTACCCGTGAGCCTAAAGCGGATCTCAGAGATCACCTCTATCACAGGCTCTAGCACTTTGGTCAGTGCAAATGCACCTAGACCAAACGTCCAACCGCCGGTACTGAGTAAGACAACTGTCGGCACACTAGAGGCCAACTGCGGAACGAAACGAATATCATAATTAAGGCTCTCGGTAGTCAAGTCGGTATAACCCCGCACTCGCATATTGCCCGCTACCGCCTTCATCTCAGTGTCCGTTGTCTTTACCACGCCATTATCTAGCTTTAACGTGCCGTGAAAAGAATCGAAGTAGAGGCCTTTACCGAAGACATCGGAAAAGTCTAATGACAGCTTTCTTAACAGCGAATCTAAACTAAATAGCGAGAAGATCCGCGCGCCTTTATCACTGACTTCAGAAAGGTGGCCCTTGCCTAGCTCAAAACTCACGTCACCATTAAGCGTCTCGAGCGAAAATGCATAGGGTGCTCCCGTCCAAGAGATCTCGGCTTTGACCTCTGTCGGCGCATTCTTAAGTCCAGGATCGATACCTAGCTGCTCTGACAGATAGTCAAATTTAGTAGCGTCTAAGTTGAGCTTAAATGAGGTCAAATTCTTGCCCTCGCTCATATCCCAATCCCCCGTCCCTTTAAGCTTCACGTTTGGTGTCGTTAAAGAAACTGTCTGGATCTGATAAGATCCGTCCTTTGGCGTACCCTGCAGTACCAAGTGGCCTAAGGAGCGACCGTAAAGGGAGAAGTCATCGACATCGACCGCCAACGGAGGCAAGTTAGCCATAATGGTATCTGACTTATAGTGCGCATTCTCTTCACTGCGCATTTTAGGCGCCATATGGAATTTACTCGCCACCAGTTTTAAGCCTTGATTGGCCCAGTCTGGATAAAAGTCGATACGACCATCAAACTGCTTTGAAGTCACGTCGAAACGCCATGCATGTTCGGTTGGCGCTGCGCTAAACGCCATATCTTCTAGTGGCTGCCCCATAAAATCAAATTGATTAAACTCGGCATCGATC
Organism: Shewanella pealeana ATCC 700345; assembly: GCF_000018285.1. NCBI lineage: Bacteria > Pseudomonadati > Pseudomonadota > Gammaproteobacteria > Alteromonadales > Shewanellaceae > Shewanella > Shewanella pealeana. Next base: position 4,559,719 of record NC_009901.1, read on the forward strand.
GACGCCAAAGGCGGAAAGAACGCTGCCTTCTCTTGACCTATATCATCGGTCGCCAGCTTGGTTACATCACTTTGACTAACGAAGCCTTGAATGATTGGCAACCAAGGAGAAAACTCCGTGCTATCGAGATCGATCTGCAGGTGGCCCTGACTCTTGCGTAACTGATCTCCAGGCTTAAATAAGCGCCCTAAGAGTAGATCGAAATGCGCCAAGGCATTGCCCGAGTCGGCATCGAAACCACCCCAAAACTCCAACTGCTTATCGAGCTTAATGCCTAGAGAGGCCTGCTTGTTATCCCCGATCAGCTCTGCCACCAGCAGCTTAGCTTCATCCGGTTTCTTAGCAAAAGGGGCTGGTAGATTAAGCTCGGCGCCAACAAGATCTGTTTCTACCCGTGCTTGAACTCGATAACCTAATGGATCGAACACCAGCGTAAGATCGCCAGTCCAATCGACCTCACCCGAATAATACTCGCTCAATGGGTTATCTAACTCTGCAGGTAAGTCGGCTAACTGCCACTGTCCCTTAAGGCTCACATCGACACCGTAATTTTGGCTCATGCTTTCACTGTTAAAACTCAGCTGTAGTGGCTGCTTATACATGATGGCATTGAGATCGCTTCCTGTGACCACATCATTGATAAACTGGATCTGTCCTGTGAGCTTCTCTAGCTGGATCCCGGGCTCAGTGATGTAGACCGGGGTATCTTTAAAGTTAACCGTGCCTTTAATGATCTCAGACTCACCATCATAAAGCGGGATGCTTAAATCGATTTGACCGGTAATATCGCCTGCTATCTGCACCACATCGAGCGTGGCACCGACAGAGTCTACCAAGGGCGATTGCTGGATCACCTCATTAGCTGCTTCCGCTTTAGTCGCAAGATCGGCTTTAACCGTCAGTAGACTCTTTTCTCCCAAGGCCGGAATACCGATATATGCGCCATCGGCTTTAACGTCCAGTAGTTGTCCCTGATTAACCCAAAGATCCATGGCATCGTTTTCAAAGAGAGCCGACAAGTTAAGTTTATCTACGGCAGGCCAGGTATCTTGAAACTCAAACTCGGCCTCAGCTAAGGTAAAGCCCGCTTGAAATATGCCATCGTGTTGAGCATACGGGTAGCCGCTAAAGGCGCCGTGCCATACCACTATAGCGTCATCGGTTTTACCCGCCTTTAACGCCCCGGTAAGGTAAGTGACCAGATCCTTGCTCATGCCTTTCAATGGAAAATACAAGTGTGCCTTAGCGACATCATGGATATCGACATTAGCCAGTAACGCCATATGCACCGCATCGGCAAACTCCAGACGCACACCTGCGTCAATATCGAGATCTGAATTACTAAAATGCACCTTAGGTAAAGAGAGTGCTAAGTCGCTAAAGTTAAAGTCACCCGTCAATGCATCCCCTTTAAATTGAAGGGGCGCTGCAAAACCACCATTAAAGTCGATAGTGTACTGCTGCTGTGGTAGCTCAAAACTCAGTGAGTCTTTGCTCATTATCAAGCTGGCATCGACTGGCTTCAATCCAGCAATAGCGCCACTCGCCTGCCAGGAGATCTGATCTAAATTCAGTGCGACTTGCGGCTGCTCAAGTAAAGTGTCCCAATGCACTCGCAGCTCAGTCACCTTACCTGCAGGCTTTAGAGACTGCCAAGTATTAAGCCCATCGAGCTCGACGCCTGGGATCAAAGGCAGCAACGGCAATAGCCTGCTCAGCTCTAGTTGATTGAGGCTGGCATCGATCCCTTGCTCGTTCTGCCTCGCAAGAAGTTGAGCCTTAGGCCAGGGCTGCTCATTAGTGGAAAAGTTAAGATCGTGACTCGCTAACAACCAACCCTGCTGGTTAGGCTGCCAAGACAAAGTTCCGGACTCAATGGTAAATTGCTGTGGCTCATCATTTAAGAACCATTCTAGCCAACTTGGCTGAAACTCTACGGTCGCGCCATCGAACATCCGGTTGGAAAATCCAAGCCAAGCTTGTAGATTAACCACGCCTTCTAGGGGCAAACGCTTACTGGTATCGAAAGGATTTGGCTGTCTCGAGGCCCACTCGCCGATGTCGAGAGAGCGAGCGGCAAGATAGGCTTGCCCTATAAGAGATTCAGGGCGATAACCACTGCCCTTAACATCCACACTGAGTGCGAGCTGCTCGACTTCTGAGGCATCTTGGTCGAGAAACAACTTGCCCTCGCCGCGGTGACGATCATTAGTATTACGCCACTTCATATCTTTAATAAAGATGGGGCGATAGTCGTGTTCTTTGCTTAGAAGCTGAAATCTGGCGTCGGTTATCGAGAAACGATCTAACTGCTCAAGCAGTAACTGATACAGCCAGTCTGTTTGCAACTTGCTATCCGGATCCCGAGGTTCAAGTGCCTTCAAGCGATCAAGATCTAAAGCAATATTCACTCCATCAAAGATAACATCTTCAATCTGAGGGGTTGCGGTGATCAGCGTCTGCCAGAAATCAAGCTTCACATGTACTCGCTCAAAAAGCAGAGTCACCGGGAGGTTATCCTGTGCGGGTAAGACGAAGTTTTTAACCGTTAATGCCGGTCCATAGGCCTGCCACTCAGCTGCAAGCTGCCCCACGTCGACTTCGACTCCATATTCAGCTTCGACAAACGTAATCAGTTCCATACGGACCTGATCCAGCTGCGGTAACAGTCCTCTAAAGAGGCTAACCATTAGCGCAAACAACACTAGAATAATGGCTAAAAATTGCCAGCAAAAACGTGTCAAATTAAAGGAGCGCTTTTTAGGCGCACAGGTATCTGATGGCACTACATTATCACCACATCAAATTTGTTCTGCGCGTACATAGGCTCGCTCTGTAGTCTGACTCGCTTACCGATATAGACTTCTAATTCGCCAAGTAGATGACTCTCATCACCTTTCAGGCTTTGATACACATTGGGTGAACAGTACACCAAGAACTCATCGGCATCGTAACCACGGTTCAAGCGAATGATCTCGCGGAAGATCTCATAAGAAACCGTTTCTACCGTCTTTAAATTCCCCGTACCGAGACATGCAGGGCATTCACCACACAGCACGTGCTCTAAGCTCTCACGAGTGCGCTTGCGCGTCATTTCCACTAAGCCTAAGCCAGAGAAACCACTGATATTGGTTTTCACTCTATCTTTAGACAGAGCGCTTTCTAGACTGGCTAGCACCCGCTTCTTATGCTCATTGTTCATCATATCGATAAAGTCGATAATGATAATTCCGCCTAAATTACGCAGGCGTAATTGCCGTGCAATCGCATGAGTCGCTTCGAGGTTGGTATTAAAAATCGTTTCAGCAAGATTACGATGACCAACAAATGCCCCAGTATTGATATCGACTGTCGTCATGGCTTCAGTTTGATCTATGATCAGGTAGCCGCCAGATTTAAGCTCAACTTTACGCCCCAGTGCGCGCTGCACTTCATTCTCGACATCATATAGATCGAAAATCGGAATGGGTCCATTGTAGTGATCTAGCTTATCGGCGATCTCCGGCATGAACTCTTGCGCAAACTGCTGTAGCTCTTCATAGGTTTGGGCGGAGTCGACCTGAATTTGATCCAGCTCTGTCCCCACAAAGTCACGCACGATACGCACAGGCAAGGCGAGATCTTGATATAACAAAGACACGCCACGACGCTTACGACGCTCACTGACTTTAGCCCAGACGCGCCTTAAGAATCCGGCATCTTGCACTAGCTCATCTTCACCGGCACTCTCTGCTGCGGTACGAATAATAAAACCGCCATCATCATCGACAAATGGCTGAGTAATTTTTTTCAAGCGGGCTCGTACTTCTTCGGACTCAATACGCTGCGATACGCCAACGTGACTAGAGCCAGGCATGAAAACCAAGTAACGAGATGGCAGAGTGATATCTGTAGTTAAACGCGCGCCTTTAGTGCCTAATGGGTCTTTAACCACTTGCACCATGATATCTTGCCCTTGCCTAACAAGCTCGGCAATATCACGCACGACAAAGTTGCCTTTTTCAACATCGGCAACACATTCTGTATGGGGAACTATATCGGATGCATGTAAAAATGCGGCTTTATCTAAACCGATATCGACAAAGGCGGCCTGCATACCAGGCAAGACACGACTGACTTTGCCCTTATAGATATTGCCCACTAAACCACGCTTCATGCGGCGCTCAATATGGACTTCTTGTAAAACACCATGCTCCACTAGGGCTACTCGAGCTTCGGTTGGTGTTACATTGATTAACAGTTCAGAGCCTATTTTTTTCTGCACTCTGTTCTGCGCGAATCGACTTCTACTCACAACTCACCCCACTTAGGGAAATAGCTAATTTAAAAAGGATATGGCGTAGATTGTGATCCTGCTACTGGGAAAATACACACCAGCTAGCGAGTTAAAGTCTGCAATGATTGATGTTCTATAGCTTGGCCAATCTGACCTAGTTATTACTGTTTTTATGACTATAAAACTTGCATCTCACACAATAACGCACGGGTTTCTACCAAAGGTAACCCGACTACCGCGGAATAACTTCCCTCGATAGCTTCAACAAAACTTCCACCTAGACCTTGGATTCCGTAAGCACCAGCCTTGTCCATTGGCTCACCCGTGGCAATGTAAGCCAAAATATCAGCCTCACTTAGCGCACTAAACTGCACCCGAGTTTTAACCAATCGACTTACGGTTTTAGTACCATCGGTTAGGGCTACGGCGGTCATCACCTCGTGGGCTTTACCCGATAGGTTTGCTAGGATCTCGGCGGCATTAGCCTCATCGGTAGGCTTACCCAAAATGGTCTCGCCTAGCACCACGATAGTATCAGAGCCTAACACCACGGCTTGTTTACCGGTACCGTATAAGGCTAGACCTGCCATGGCTTTTTCCTGCGCTAATCGCAGTACAAATTCTTCAGCTGACTCACCAACTTGATGACTCTCATCAATATCGGCTGCCAAAATATCAAACTCGAATGGTGTGGCACTATTAGTATTTAAAAAAGCTAACTGACCTAACAACTCTTTACGACGAGGCGAGCCCGAAGCGAGTACTAACTGCATTTTGAGTACCTTTGTATGATGCTAACTAAGCAGACCAATTCAACGGTTAACCTGAATCGCTCAGCTAAAGAACTGGCGTCTATCTAACCTTGTACAGGCGTCTTACACGGCGTAATACCCAGAAGATCCATGGCCACATAATCAAGCTGGAAATTGCCGGGTAGAACAAGCTAATATCAAACACAGCAGACTCGGTAACAAACTGCACCCAAAATACCACTAGGTTATATACTGCGACCTGCATGGCCACCAATAAAGCTTGTTGCCACATAGGGAAATTACGTAAGCGCTGAAAGTGCAGCACGACCACATATACAACAACTGACATAGCAAAGGCACGAATACCTAAGGTTGCCCCGAGTAAGATGTCTAGCATCACACCGAGCACCCATGCCGTTAAAATATTATATCTATGAGGCAATGCCATCGCCCAATAGGTGATAACCAGTAATAGCCAATCCGGACGCCACGCCTCTACCACATCTGGCAATGGCATAATTTGAAACAGCATAGCCACTAATAGGCTTAACCAAACGACCCAGCGGCCATTTGCTACATGTAAACTCATTGAGTGCTCTCCTGACTCGCCTTCAAGACCTCTTCTATCTCCTCAGGCGGAGTAAGATCTTTTCCGTCAGACTCAATATCCGGCCAGAGTAGTAACAGATAACGAATTCTGTCTAAGGCCGCTAACGGTTGGGCGATAACGGTAGCGTAATTCTTACCATCATCTTTTTCGACACTCATGACTCGAGCCACGGGGTAGCCTTCAGGAAAACGCTTGCCAAGACCGGAAGACACCAGCAGATCGCCGACACGAACATCGGTACTCTTGGCCACATGTCTTAGCTCTAACTCATCGAGCACACCAGTTCCAAACGCCATTAAGCGTACATCGTTTCGGGTAATTCGCACCGGAATACCGTGGGTGGTATCGGAAAGTAATAACACTCGACTGGTGAGCTCACTCACCTGCACAACCTGTCCAACGACACCTTGAGCATCGACCACAGGTTGGCCAACAAATACGCCGTTACGTGAACCGTGGTTCAGTACCACATATTGACGAAACGGGTCGCTTGCCACTTCCATGACTTCGGCAACAACTTTCTTGGCATCCATATGCACTGGCGAGCCGAGTAATCCACGCAAACGATCGTTTTCTTGGCGAAGGTGTTCAAAGCGTTGTAAGCGTTCACTCATCAAGAGTTGATGACGTAATAACTCTTTATTCTGCTTAGCCAACATATTGCGCGTTGCGAGACTTTCAGCAGAAAGATCGAGTAAGGCACCGGGAATATTAGCCACATATTGCAAAGGGCTTAATAATGATGAGAGGGAATTACGCACAGGCTCTAGCCTGTCGTTAGCGACAAGCAGAATCACTGACATGATAACAGCCAGTGTTAATCGAAATTGGTTGGAAATACCGCGAGCAAAAATAGGCTTCATAACAAACTAGGGCGGTGTATTACCGCCCTTTTTAACCGTGGTTAGTTTTCTTCAGAGAACAGGTCGCCGCCATGCATATCGATCATCTCTAAAGCTCTACCACCACCGCGAGCCACACAAGTTAGTGGGTCTTCTGCGATCATCACAGGAATACCAGTTTCTTGCATAAGTAATCTGTCTAGGTCACGAATTAACGCGCCACCGCCAGTTAGTACCATGCCACGCTCAGAGATATCTGATGCCAATTCTGGAGGAGACTGCTCAAGGGCAACCATTACCGCACTCACAATGCCTGATAACGGCTCTTGCAGTGCTTCTAAAATTTCATTGCTGTTCAATGTAAAGCTACGTGGTACACCTTCTGCAAGGTTACGACCGCGAACTTCAATTTCTAACACTTCATCGCCTGGGTATGCAGTACCGATTGTGTGCTTGATACGCTCAGCCGTCGCTTCACCAATTAAGCTACCGTAGTTACGACGCACATAGTTGATGATCGCATCATCAAACTTGTCACCACCGATGCGTACAGACGATGAGTAAACCACACCGTTTAGCGAGATGATTGCGACTTCTGTGGTACCACCACCAATATCGACAACCATAGAACCCGTTGCTTCAGAAACCGGTAGACCTGCACCGATTGCAGCAGCCATTGGCTCTTCAATCAAATACACTTCACGCGCACCCGCGCCCATAGCAGACTCTCGGATTGCACGGCGTTCAACTTGCGTTGCGCCAACAGGCACACACACAAGAACACGGGGGCTTGGACGGAACACACTGTTGTTATGCACTTGCTTGATAAAATGCTGAAGCATTTTTTCGGTGACATAAAAGTCGGCGATAACGCCATCTTTCATCGGACGAATTGCTTGAATGTTTCCAGGAGTACGACCTAGCATCTGCTTTGCTTCAGTACCGACGGCCGCAACCGACTTCTGACCTGAACCGCTTCGCTCTCCACGAATCGCGACTACTGACGGTTCGTTTAGCACTATGCCTTCTTCACGGACATAAATTAGTGTATTTGCTGTACCCAAATCGATCGAAAGATCATTAGAAAAAATGCCGCGTAGCTTCTTGAACATGTAACCAGCCTGTCTCTGTGGAGTCGTAGAAAAAAGAAATCAGGTAACTTTATCACGCTTCTTAAAATCCACAAGACCAGAGAGGTTAACTATTGCTAATGAAACTGTATTTTTTGCGATATAACCACTAAAGAGCGAGTCAATAACTTGTCTCGCCCCCTGTTACTGACATTTAGTTAACTTCTCGCCAGTAAATAATACGATCATGGCCTCGATAAGTACCGAAATAGGCCGTTGCTCTCGGGTCTTGTAAATCGCTACTCGAGTCAAAATTCCAATACCACTGCAGCCATCTGTCGAGATGTTGTTGTAAGCCTACCTCACCATCTACATTAGGGGCTGGAAAATAGATAAAGCTATTGCCAAGACCAATAGTGCCAGCCTTGCCAGAGCCTCCAGAATGAGTAAAGCCTTGCACGCCTTCTAGCCCCGTATCGGGAGTTAAGTGCAGCCCTATATCGGCAGATTCAGTCGCACTGGTGGTATCGAATACTGAGCAGCTATCGCTAGTATTTGTGATCCACTGTGCTTTAGCGTCAATAACAGCATTTACATATTGAGTACCGACCTCGAGACGCAGCTCCTCAGACGATGGGCCGTAGGCATTTTGCATCACAAAGCGGCCGTAACGTAGCGCAAAGGCATCGTCTTTAGCGATATCCTCAAATTCAAACTCACGGCACTTATCGCTTGCGGTATCTCGATAACAAATACCATCTTTATCGGTCACATCGGTCTTTGACAGCGTGAGGTCAAACAGGCCATTAAACGGCACTGCAGCTGAGGCTGTTCGGGCATAGTGCAGCTGCGCACCGCTCAGATAAGCCCGCTGCACACTGCTATCGTCATTGATGGGGTAGTATTCGACAATGCCGGAGATAGGCGACTCATCCAACACTTGCAGCGCAGCACCATCCATCGATTTGGCGCCAGAGGTATCACTATAACTGCGATCTAACCACTGCTTGCCGTGATAGCGCCACCAGCCACCTATTTGATAGTTGCGTGTTTCAGCGCCAGCTTTATTTTTACCGATAATTGACAGCGTTGGCTCACTACCAGAACTAAAACCAAAGGGCTGATCCATGTAGGTGAAACTGCCGCACTGCGCTGCTAAACTCGGCTCATTCGCCGTCACGGTTAAGTAGTAGGGAGAGAAGCGACCGAATATTTCGCTACTTGAATTCGCTTGTGGAATCGTCGCGCCAAGGTAGTTCACCTCGCCATCGAGCGCTAAGCTGATTGCCCCCACCTCAGAATAGGTCTGATTAGTCACTTTTAGCGGTGCACTGTTTGCTTTGCTGAAACTCACACTTGTTTGCCCTAGGGCTCCAAGGCCGCCATCTTTGTCATCTCCATTAGCAACCAAGGGCGCTTGCAGCACAGGTTTTATTTTTAAGTCTGTGAATTGTAAATTTTTCAGTGGCTGTCGATCTTTATAAGGCGTGCCATCATCGGCTCCACACACCGCCTTAACACTCATGTTAAAGTCATCACCCGCTTTGGCAAATAAGTCACATCCCGCACCGCTGCAACCATTTTTACCAGACGTATTAAAGAAGTGAAAACCATCAGGCTTTGCAACAAATTGGTCACTGTGATCAAGCACCAGCGTCTCGCTTGTACTGCCATCTGGTGACTCAATCACTTCGGTTAATGTTGCCGCAAGCTCAACCTTACCCGCCTCAGGGTAGTTCACATTCAGCAGTGCCTTACCATTCGCATCAAAGTGAACCCGCAGTTCCTCACTCGAACCTCCCGCAATATCTTTAGTGGCAACTGGAGCGTTAAGGCTGTTAATGGTTAGCTTGGCAGCTTCATTAATCCCGCCGGCATCTGGGGTAATATAACTAAATGCCATCGAGATGGGTTTAGTTTGATTAGCAAATAGCGGCACACATTGCTGCGTGCTTTCATCTTTCTTAACCGCAAATAACTCAAAATTACTGGTGTTGTTACAGGCGGTAGAATCATCGATATCGAAGTAAATGCCACTGTTTTCAAAGTTGAGCTGACATTGAGCATTAGCAACGAGATTGCCATCGATATAACAGCTGTAGTCGGCACTCGGCACTGTTGCACTTAACCCAAGAGTGACTAATCCCCCCTGTGGATGCCAGACCTCGGTATTCGTACTGCCCGTAAATGTCTCGCTACTGTAGTTGGCACCGTTTTTAGTCAAGGTGACAAAAGCAGGATCGCTAAGCAAAGCGCTGCAATTATTGTCAGCACAAGCCTGAAGTGTAATAGATTTAGCTGCGCAGCTCAGTGCACCTGAATCGAAGTTAATACGGTAATGATTCACCGCTGGTGGCTCGGCTGCGTACTCAAATGCAAAATAACCTATGCTCTCAGCTAGGTGGCTACGTTCACCATCTGCATGTTGATATTCATCAAGAGCAAAGCTTAGCTGATTATTGAAACTCTCTTTAGTACAGCGGCGTGCCCAGCCGCCATCACCACCACGGCGCTGATTTTTATTAGCTATGGTTAAGGGTTGTGCGGTATAGGTTTGCTGGTAACTGTTATTAAAAGCACACTGTTGGCTCAAAGTACGCGTAGAGCTACCATTGCCATGGTTTAAGGCATTGGCAAACTCATACTTTAAGCTTTCGCCATTGACCGACATCACGCCTTGTCCCACACCTGCCACATAACCTAGAAGCTCACGCCGAGTTATCCCCGAGCTCATTTCAGAGCCTTCAATGGCAATATCAAATTCAGAACCATCTGCATCGACATTATTAATCACAGTGGTAATAAAGCGATTATTGTTATGAGACAAGGTTTGGCCAATCATGGCAGGTTGTAGACCAAAATCATGCTCAAATTCAATATTCTCATAACCTCGGCCCCAACTCGGTAAATTTTTACCTTGGTATAGCCGAGTTGATATGGTGCCTGCCTGTAGAGCCTTACCTCGCGCTAAGAAACGATAGCCCGGCTCCATGACAAAGTAATCCACCTTATCCATCTTTTTATCCAGTACTTGCGACACGCCAGAGTTAATCTGTTTTATTGCGGCATTGCCTGTGGTTAGGCTATCGATTCTAACTGTCGATGAACGGTCGGCATTGGCATTCGTACCATCAATGGTCGGCATCACCATCACCACTGGCGGAGCTGAGTAGGTGTTATTAAAATTGATCACTGCGTTGCCATTGGCATCGAGTTCGGCGCGGCCAAATTCAAATTGGGGGGCTGGACAGGTAAGTAACTGGCTCGCTGGAACAATCGTCAACGAATTAGCTGATGGAGGTTGCCAATACAACCTAAAAGCTTCAGCACCAAATGTTTCATGAAACCTTAACTCTATGGTGTGAGCCCCTTGTTCTAGCGAGACCTTACCTTGGTACCGAGTGCAATCACAAGTCGAGTGAACGCCGTAAAAACCTTTTATCACTTCACCATCGATTAATAGCTCAATGGCATCATCACCATCAATAGCAAAGGTATATTCACCTGTTTCAGGCGCTTCTATATAGCCTTCAAACACACCTAAATACAGATCTTGATCTGCCGCGGTGTTTGAATGTGGGTTAATACCATTCCCTTTCTGATTTAAATTTGTTTCGATAGACTCACCGATCTGGTAACGGGTTTTTCTCACCAAATTACTTAACGTCTCAAACTCGTTAGGGTTAGCAGGACTGTAGTTATCTGAGTACCAAGCACGCGAGTCATAGGTCCGATAGGTTAAACCTTGAACATTACTTTGCTCCGCAGGACACTGGGTCGGAATGGCAGGGTTTACAGGCTCGTTATTGCACATTCCGCCAAAGTCGGCATCTTCAATTGCCTCCTCGTCAAAATCTACATCACCGTTACCACCTATCGATAAACTACCACCAGCAGCAAGCGCACCATCAATACTCGCATTACCCGCCACATGTACGTTTCCGGCCACATAAACAATGCCATTTATACTATTCTGTCCTGCAATGCTAAAGTCGCCATAGACATAAATAATAAGGTCTTCCGTATTACCTGAAACATTCAGGTGCGCACCGTTAAGATTGAGACTGTCAAAATACAAGCGTGTGGTTGTACCATTGGTATAAATAAAATTGCCTTGTTTTAGGTCACCAGTACCGAAATAAAAATCTCCAGGTTGAAAAAAATCCGATGGATAACAACCACGCTTATTACAAGTAAGGTCACCTAAGTAGGGTAAGTCCGATGGCGGTATAAGTCCGGGATTGTGGTTTCCCGTAGGTGGATCAGTAAAGATTTCATCACACTGAGGAACCGCAAAAGCAGATGTCGAAGCGAACGCAACGACAGCGAATAAGCAGCCCCATAATAGCCTAAGTTTAATCACGGGCTTCGACCTCCACCTTACGGCTGACTCGAATACAGCTGGCATCGCTATCGCTGCCAGAGTCACATTGTCCGCTACTGCAGGTTGCTGTGCTGGTAATCAGATATTGAGTCATATTATTTTGCGGCAAGTTGGTGGTCACAGCAGAGCAAGTCATCTCGACTACGCAGCCATGAAAACCGACAAGATTGGTATCGTTTCCGATTTCCCAGGTGGTTTGAGGTTCACAGTTTCCATCGTCACCATTTACTGGAAACAGACTTGCTAAACTACGATCGGCGCCGCTATTCGCCGCCGCAAACGCTCGGGTTCCCCAGACCTCTATGCTGATCTCTTGATCGGCATCATCAAGCACATTAATCAAAGTCGCAGCCAATAGAAACATCACGGTAATAATGAACACACCGATTACCAAGGCACTTCCCGTTTGCTTGGAACGAGAGACTATATTACTGAACTGACTATTACGACAAAGCATTCGGTTAAGGGACATTAATCACCTGCACTTGATGATGATATTGAAAACTCTGCCCTTGCACATCAAATAAAGGGTTTAGGTGCACCATGGCGTTATTGCGCAGAGTTCCGGGGGTATACGCCATAGGGCTATTGCTACCGATAGTATTTACCACATTCTCGGCCATCAGCACCCCTGTGCCCATATCGGCTGGCGCAGGCTGTAGATTCGGGTGATTAAAGCCATAATCCGCGTAACGTTTTAATAAACTCAACTCAGGGGTTACTTGCTCGAAACAGTAGCTCACCGCGCTTTGAACACCAAAGTAGCGCTGTCTTGGCGAAGCTTCATCGAAACGCACCGCACGGCCAAAATCGATACTAATGTCATTCTTTAAATTATCTGCAGTAACGGAATCAATACTAAACAGCTTGCCTTGCGTGCCAGCTGTTGAGGTATAAACATCTGCAGGGCTGAGTGGATAAATCAGTAAAAATTGATCTGCCGTCAAGGGGGCTGCGGCACTCGACTGCATCAAGCTACCAAATTGTGAGGCAGGATCTGGCGCTATAGGCATATCCATATAAGAAGCACTTGAGATGATCGGCATCATCTCCACGCACTGCCAAGCGCCGTCACCGCTATCACGCACACGGATGCTGTTCGGCACCGCGTTACGCAGCTCTCGAGTCATACGCTCAATAGCAAAGCGACTCTGACTCATCACTTTGTCTACTGAGGTTGCATCGATAAAGATGCGCGTACCAAAAATTAGAAAGCTGCTGACCCCAAGCACCAATACTCCAAGAATGATAATGACGGTGACCATCTCAACCAAGGTAAAGCCTCGACCTCTCAGCTGTTTAAGCTTTCTCGATGGCAACCTAGAAGCGGGACGTATTAACGCTTGCATTAATAGTTACTCCGGATCGCATTGAAGGTCATCACCTCGCCGTTAGGCGTGGTAACATCGATAGTAATCAACTTAGTGTCTAAACTCGGTAGGTTGTTGTATTCAACCTTAACCGATAACCCATAATTGATATAACGCTGAGCATAGGTTTCACTGCTGTTGAGCATATTGCTATCTATGTTAAGCCCGACATAATCGTCGACATCGTTATAGTTATTGCGAGTCTCAACTACGCCATTAATCTTATCAGGGCCAAGACTACCCGGTGCTGTACAAGGAAGGCCTGCAGGCAAACCTAGACTGGGTTTAACAGGTGCACCACAAGCAGGGACGCCACCATTAGCATTAGTGTTTTGATCAAAGCGTTTGCCCCAGATCTCATTCAAAATTGAGTGAGCAAGCTCAGCGGAGCGTACTCGATGTAAGGTGTCAGCGGCGCGTTCTGCCTGCGGGAATAGCATGGTGCTTAGCAAAACGAAGGCGATGCTTATCACCACCATGCCCACGACTAACTCGATCAAGGTAAAGGCCTTCTGAGCTTGCCATTTTATGGCTGAGAATCTACTGCCCATCATGGATATAACCTTCTGATTCTATCGCTAGAAATAGGGTTTCATCGGCGATGATGCTGATGCAATTACCGCTGCAAGGTGCACCATCCACTAGCGGGACGCCTTGGAGATTGAATTCGATATTAAAACTGCTAGCACCGCCATTAAGCAAAGCTAGGCTAGCGCCACCTTGAAACGGTTGCGCGGCATCGGTACGCACAGGTGTGCCACTACAGGCGCCATTAAAGCGAGAAACTTGGTAATGGGTATCGGTGACCGATAAACGATAGCAGCGATCTTGATTGTTCATCGCCATGATCTGCACCTTGCGCAGCTCACTAATAAACTCATCTTGCAGGGTAAAGGCACTGTAACTTGAGCTGGTAAGCAGGCGAGGAATAACCACCACGGCGAGAATGGCAATAAGGATTATCGTGGTTACCAGCTCCACTAATGTAAAGCCTGCATGTTGCCGTGCTCTATGCATTACTCGTCCTGGTTGATATATGCTGCTGTAAGTTTTATTGATTGCCGCTTCATTGCTAAGACTAGAGTCAAGCTCTTAGCCACTAGAATCGAGAGTCTAGGGCGCCGCGTTGCGACGGCTAGAGCGGGCAACGCCCTGCTATAAAAGAATTAACGGCAAGCTGGTGTCTATTTTAGCTTTTCCGGCTTTTCCGGCTTTTCCGGCTTTTCACCATCTTAAACCTGATTTTCCAACAGTTTAATAATTATGGCAAATAAAGCCACAACTAACGCCCTAGATACAAAAAAGGCCTGCGAGGCAGGCCTTTTCAAAAGATTGCTAATTAGCAGTCGTCATCTTCAACAACATATTTAGGAGAAGTTGTTGCTGATGTAGCAGGTGTATACTCAATATAGCACTTCTTAGTCGCATCGCCGTAGCGAGGTGAGCCAGCTTGATAAATTTGAGAAGCTGAAGCAGGATTAGTTCCTTCTTTAATATACCAGTCAAAACCATCAGTCTCAGAGTCACTCATATTAACATCGAGAGCATTCTTCAACTGATCTGCAGTTGAAATTAAGTAGCCATAGTTAGTCGTAGCTTCGTTTCCTGCTCCTGTACCAATATCTACAGAACCTAGTCCCGTAGTACCATCAACAGAGCCTTTCTTCTCTTCACTAGCAATTGCAGCCTTAGAGAAAACCAGTGAGTTAGCACCTTGTAATGCACCTTTCATACCTTGAAGAGTTGATGCACGCGCATCGCTCTGTAAGTTGATAAATTTAGGTGCAGCGGTAACCGCTAAGATACCTAGAATGATGATCACGACCACTAATTCAATTAGGGTAAAACCACTTTGCTTTTGCATTTTCATTTTCTCTTCAACAGGTCAGCTTAACAGCCAGTGTCAGTAATTTCGTATGTAGGTACTGTGTTAGCATCTTCAGCTTCTGTGTAAACAAGTTGGCAAGATTTGCCGTCTGCAGGAGCTGGAGCACCATTTTGAGTGATAATGAGAGTACCTGCTGCAGTACCTGCAGCTACTTTCCACTCACTGTTAGTTGCAGTACCAAAATCGGCATCGATAGCATTGTTGAATTCGACTTCAGTTGCTTGAAGGTAACCAAATTGAGGTTGTGCATATGCTTCTGTACCGATATCGACTCCAGATGTTATGTTACCTACAGTCCAATCATCTTTATCTTTCTTCTCATCACCTGCTAAAGCAGTCTTGGCGAATACTAGGCCGTTAGCGCCTTGGATTGCGCCTTTAACGCCTTGAAGTGCAGAAGCACGTGCGTCGCTCTGTAGGTTGATGAATTTAGGCGCTGCGGTTACAGCCAAAATACCTAGAATAATAATCACAACCACTAATTCGATTAGGGTAAAACCATTTTGCTTTTGCATATTCATATTCATATTCATATTCATATTCAGATCCTCAATCACATATCAAATACAGCAAACAGATCAAATCTGCCTACCGAAAACTATTTACTATTTACTGTTTACATCAACTAATGACTTCAACGACTAACAATCACTTTAGTCAATAAATAACGATTATTTTAGTCAATAAAACTAGCAACTTGACCTGAACCTGGGTTGTAGGTCACCCCTTTGCCCGCCAAGTTACTTAAGTCGGTTAAATTCTCAGTCGGTTTACCGTCCTGTGGATTTAACACTAGTGATGAGGCTAGGTAATATAAACAAACATCAAGATCGCTAACAAGCTCGCCATCTATGCTATTTGAACTGCCACCCGCTCCTTTTGCCACGCTCACTACATATCTTGCTTTACGCGCGTCTTCTCCTGAAACGACGCTTCGTGGTGCATTTTGTAAAACAAGATCGAACACTTCTTGGCAAGAGTCTTGGCTCATGCCTTTAGCATCTGTATTACTCTGGCCCGTTGGATAACCAAAACGCGTATCCAGAGCTACCGTTGTTCCGTCCAGTAACACGGTATTATTTCGACGACCATCGACTTCCCACTGTGAACGCACAAAGCTCACTGCAGTACTTAGCCCGCCTGCGACACCGTCTACACTGGCGTCTTCAGCATCATCAGTTACGTTTAAGAAACGTGGGATAGCTGTTGCAGCCAACAGACCTAAAATCACGATAACTATGACCAACTCTATAAGAGAAAAGCCTTTTTGATACTGTTGTTTCATTTTACCCCCAATCTTGTATGCGGCTATTCTAGCAGTTTGTTAAAATTAGAAAACAGATAATTTCACTATTCAGGCACTCTTAGCGAGCCTGCGTCAAAAAAATGACCCGCCCAGAAGTGGTTTGATAGCTAATACTTTCGCCCGACTCGCCAAGATAACGGCACACGCCTGTATCTGGGTTGAATCGGGTGTCGATTTGTTTCATATAACCGGGACCCAACAATTCAATCAATAACCGTCGACACCCCGCAACACTTGTCTCGTCAGGAATAGGCCATCCACCCGCTGCCATACGCACTTGCCCTGTGGATGAAGCATGCTCTTGGCTATCGGAATACCAGTCAAGTAATAGGATATCCGGCTTACTGCGCATCAACCATTGCGACCTTGCTACACCGAGTACATTAAGCAAACGTGTGTGCTCTACTTGGATGCTTGGCTGGCCAAGCTGCTTAATGCTGCCAAAGTAATTAAAGCTTAAGTAAAACAATACAATTAGTAGAATAATTAAGGCTATAAGTTTGCCATAGACATTCAACAGCTCTGAATCGGCTTTATGTTGACTAAGCACGGGGCTTTTCCTGCTTCATCAGTTACCGCCCTTAACCACATTCAACATGTCCCACATAGGTAGGTAAATACCCAGCGCCAACACCAACACGATACAGGCGACAAAACCGATCAAAAGAGGCTCTAGCTTGGCAGTCAAATTCTTCAGGTCGTAATCGACTTCACCTTCATAAAAATCTGCAGCATCATTAAGCAACTGATCGATCTGGCCCGTTTCTTCACCCACTGCCACCATCTGCAGCACAAGTGGCGTAAATAATTGGCTGTTATTCGATACTCTTAACATCGACTCACCGGACTCGATACCACGACGCATCCCCACTATGCTGTCGTGCATATAAGCATTATCGACGGCGTCCGCCACAAGACTAAGGGCTTGGGTCATGGGTACACCCGCACTCAACATCATTGAGAAACTGCGGCAATAGCGCGAGAGGGTTGAACGTTCGATGATGCTACCAACAGCGGGAATATTTAACTTCCATTTATCCCACTGCTTCTCACCTTTTTCGGTGCTATGCCAATAGCGAATGCCAACGAATCCCGCCACCAGCACGAGGAGCATTAAAGGCCAGTAGTTAACAAACACATTAGAGGTATTAATTAATAGTTTAGTCGCCCAAGGAAGATCCGCGCCAAATCGGGAAAACATCTCGGCAAATTTAGGGATCACCATAATGTTGAGGATCACCATGGCTATGGCGATCGCGATTAATACAAAGATCGGATAACGCATCGCCGCTTTGATGCGTCTTCGAGTCTCCTGCTCACGCTCGATATAACCAGATAACTGAATAAATGCATCCTCAAGCTTACCGGTGTTTTCACCTACATGAACCATAGAGACAAACAGCGCATCAAATACATCAGGATGCTGATTCATCGCCGAAGATAGAGGACGGCCAGAGGTCAACTGTTCAGAAATATCATCGAGCGCCTCTTTCATGCGAACAGAATGTGTCGTCTCAGAAAGACCTGCAATCGCTCGTAAGATGGGAATGCCTGAACGTGTCAGTGAGTACATCTGCCGAGTGAAGATCTGTAACTCTTCTAACGCGACTTTACCTTTAAATAAAGTCTTAAGATTAAACTCCTTAACCTCTTTTGCTAACACGAGCTCGAGCGGGATCACCCCGCGAGACATCAGTTGATCGGCAGCCGCACTCTCAGAGGCTGCATCAACTAGCCCCTTAACCTGCTCACCTTGAGCGCTTCGACCGCGGTACTGATATGTTGGCATGCTTAAGCCTCACCAAATTCTAATTGAGTGTCACTAACATCTTCAACGAGTTTTGCGACCTCTTCGATTGTTGTCATCCCTTGAGCTAGGTACTTTAATGCCGATTCTGCAAGCGGCGTAAAGTTAGGGCTCTGATAAGCGGCGCGAGTAAAGTCCTGCGGGTTGCCCGTACGCATAGCCTCAATCATTGGTTCGTCGAGCTCTAAAATTTCAAATACACCTATTCGACCACGATAACCGCTGCCGTTACAGCTCTGACAGCCAGTACCTATCCTAAATGTCGCTTGCGAGTAATCGAGCTTGCTCACGCTAGATAGCCAGGCTTTATCCGGGGCAGAAAGCTGATAATCGATGGCGCAGTTCTGGCACACTCGGCGCACTAAGCGCTGAGCAATAATGACTCTAAGTGCGCTCGCAACCAGATAACTCGCCGCGCCCATGTCTAGCAAACGCAGGGCACTGGTCACCGCATCGTTGGTATGCAAGGTCGATAATACAAAGTGACCGGTTAATGCGCCACGAAGACCAATTTCTACCGTCTCTTGGTCACGCATCTCACCGACCATGATGATGTCGGGATCTTGTCGTAACGTGGTTCGCAGTACATTGGAAAAATCGAGACCAATCTTATGGTTTACCTGCACCTGATTAATACGCGGTAACTGGTATTCAACTGGATCTTCAACTGTGATGATCTTGCGATCTGCGGTATTGAGCTCACTCAAGACGCCATAAAGCGTAGTGGTTTTACCGCTACCCGTTGGGCCCGTGACTAACAGCATGCCGTGAGGACGCTTGATCTGCCGACGGATCCTCGCCAACATTTCTGGCGGCATCCCAGTTTCATTCAAGGTCAGTAGACCAGCAGATTGGTCCAGCAAACGCATCACCACAGATTCACCATGGTAAATCGGCATGGTCGACATACGAACGTCAATCTTATGCCCTTTAATCTCTATGTGGAAACGGCCATCTTGTGGCAATCGTTTCTCTGAAATATCTAAGCCCGCCATCAACTTTAAGCGCAATACTAACGCCGCTGCGATGCTAACTTCCGGTAGGATGTTTTCATGTAACTGACCGTCGATACGTTGACGAATTCGCAGCGCTTTCTCACCCGGTTCAATATGGATATCCGAAGCGCGCATCTGCACAGCATCTTCGAAGATAGACTGTAGCAGTTTAACGACTGTGGTTTCGTTATCACTGTCGCCATCGGTCAAGCTACCGAGATCGAACAGATCATCGGCGGCGTATTCCTCTTCGAGCTTACCTGCAATTTGAGCAATCTCATCGGTGCGTCGATAGAGATTATCAAACGCATCTAATAGCTGCTGCTCTGTCACTACAGCAATAGAGATACTCTTAGGTGCCAACTGCAACTCTAGATTATCCATCGCCTGTAGATCGGCGGGATCGCTCATGGCTACCAGCACGCCTTCACCATTATCTTCGACAACCAGAGCGCGATAACGGCGAGCCTGCACCTCAGGTAGCAGACTCACGACTTCAGTAGCGATGGCACGCTTACTAATATCGATAAAAGGAATGTTAAGCTGATGCGACAAAAATTGTAGTAATTGCTGCTCAGTAATACATGACAAGTCGATTAATGTACGACCAAGCTTCTTTCCCGTATTACGCTGTTCGCCTAACGCTTGCTGTAACTGCTCTTCAGAGATGATCTGCTCTTGAACAAGCAGATCACCGAGTCGCATCTTTAACTTGGGTTTCACTAGTATGCTCCTAACTGCAGCAATCGATTATCGACGTAAACTTTAGCCTGTACCGATAAGTTACCTTGGGATAAAGCTTGGTTATAGGCTGATTTCGCTTCGGTATATTTCTGCTGAGCATCTAACGCGTAAGCCAGTCCCATCCACCATCGACCTTGATTCGGTTCATGCTTGGCAAGTTGACGAAAGCTCTGCTCGGCAGTTGGAAAGTCTTTTTGCTTCTGCGCTAAATCACTCTGCTGATGCCACTTTTTCAACGCCAAATCACTACTGTCGGGGATCATAGCTAGGCTCTTTAATGCCAACTCACTTTGCCCACCCGCCTGCTGAACTCGTGCTAAGAGCAATGAAAACTCATATTCTTGCGGGAAGAGTAACTGCCCCTGTTCGAGAATTTTGGCGGCCTTAGCTAATTTATTCTGACCATAATACAGCGCCGCAACTTGCCGTCTCGCTTGGTGCAGTGCTGGGTTATACATAAGCGCTGCTTCGTAATAGGTTAACGCATCACTATGCAGCCCCTGCTGCTGAGCATCGGTAGCCAAAAGCATTTGCTTCTGAGCTAGCTGTTCAGGTGAAAGCTTAACTTCTCTCACCGCCATATTGCCGCTGCTATGCAGCTGGCGAGAACGGCTCGCAGGCGCAATATTTAACTGAGCAGGCACTGGCTTTTCCGTCTCAGCTACTGTCACATTAACTGCTTCGGTCTTTGCTGTTTTTGCCTTAGCGACTTCCGTCTCAGCTTTTTTCGACTTAGCTGTTTCCGCCTCAGCTATTTCCGCTTTAACTATTTCCGCCTCAGCTATTTCCGCTTTAACTATTTCCGCTTTAACTATTTCCGCCTTAACTGTTTCCGCCTTAACTGTTTCCGCCTTAGCTGTTTCCGCCTTAACTGTTTCCGCCTTAACTGTTTCCGCCTTAACTGTTTCCACTTTAACTGTTTCCGCCTCAGTTATTTCCGCCTTAACTGTTTCCGTCTCAGCTACTGTTGCATTAACAGCTTTGGTCTCAGCTGTTTCCGTCTCGGCTATTTTTGCCCTAGCAGTTTCCATCTTAGCTGTTTTCGCTCTAGCAGTTTCCGCGTTAGTCGTTTGCGGATGCATCAGGCTTAAACCAAAAAACATAGCAAAGCCACCGATGGCGAGAGAAACAATACTGGTCAACAATAAGGTTCGTTTCGATGACGACTTAGGCTTAAAAGCCAACTGCGGCGCGGCCATACTCTCGATACCATGAGGCTGTTGGCGCTCATCTAAATCTTTGAGCATCTTGTTGATTACGCTCATGCAACGCCTCCTTTAAACCAGTAAAATACAGCTAAACCGCTGCCAATAATGACCATAGTGGCCACTGACCACTTAACCATGCCATATTGATGCTTCAGGGCATCCCCCGTATCGGCAATAGCAGCATCGACATGATTAGGCTCAATGGTTTTAGCCCCTTCACCAAAACCTACAAGCAGGGCTTTATGAGATAACACGTTAATCAGCCTTGGGATCCCTCTCGCTGCTCTAGCTATTCGCTTAGCGTTAGAGTCACTAAATAAGCGTCCACTCGAGCTGCCAGCAACAGTTAAACGATGCTGAATATAAGCCATAGACTCCTCAACAGTTAACGGACGTAAACAATAGCTAAAGGTGATCCGCTGTCTTAACTGCCTAAACTTACTCTGCGCTAAACGCTCGTCAAGCTCTGGCTGAGCGAATAGGACGACCTGAAGTAATTTACGGCTCTCTGTTTCTAAGTTAGTAAACAGACGTAAGGCTTCAAGACTATCATCGGGTAGCGCTTGCGCCTCATCTAGCACTAAGATAATAGAGTGCCCATGTGCACTTAAGGCTAAAAGTTGCTGCTGAATAAGGCCTGTTAACTGTTGCTGGTTAATTTGACTTGAATGCTTTAGCCCCAGCTCCATCGCCACCGCCCAGCGTAGCTCATCAGGAGTGAGGTACGGGTTAGGCAGATAGGCACAATGAAAGCGCTCAGGCAGATCATTCATCAATTTACGACAGATGAGCGTCTTACCCGTGCCGACCTCCCCGGTAACCTTGATAAAGCCTTCGCCAGTTTGCAGCGCCGTTTGCAGCACTTGTAAGGCTTCGACGTGCGGCGCGAGACCAAAGAAAAATCCCGTATTCGGCGTAAGCGAAAACGGGGTTTCAGTTAATCCAAAATGCTGCAGATACAAGCTTACTGCTCCTCTGGATACCAGCGTTCTAGTAGCTCTTGAGAACGCTTAAGTTCGTTCTCCCAAGTATTGGCACCGACAACGATTGGTTTAAGCAAGATCACTAACTCGGTTTTAACCGTCGAATTGGCACGGTTAGTAAAGGCCTCACCTAGGAATGGAATATCACCCAGTAGCGGAACCTTAGAAACCAGTTCAATATTTTCACTCTTCATCAAACCACCAATCACCACAACATCACCGCTCGCGGCCTTTATCACAGTGTCTGACTCACGGATCTCACTCTGTGCTAGTGGTAGCTCAAGCGTGCTATCTGCGATCTTAATGCTCTTTACCTGCTCTTTAATATCGATCACCGATGGGTGAATATGCAGTAGCACGTTGCCCTGCTCATCAATCTGTGGCGTCACATCTAAGGCTATGCCAGAGAAGAAAGGAGTCAGTTCAACCTCAGGGGTCGTCACAGGCGTATTACCTGCCACTGTAGTTGAAGAAACGTCTGTAACAAAGTACTCGTCTGTACCGACTTTTATGACCGCTTTTTGGTTATTCGACGCTGTGACACGCGGACTAGATAACACATCAACATCACCCTGAGTATCGAGCAGGCTTATCATGGTGCTAAAATCTGAGCCCTCTAGCTTAATTGAGGTCACTCCGCCCAAAGCATTAGTAATGGTGTCCCCAAGCCCTGCTGCAGGGCTGGTGCCAAAGCTAATATCGGTACTACCTGCGTGACCTAATACACTTTCCCAGTGAATGCCTTGCTGGTAGCCGTCAGATAGGGTCACCTCGAGCACTTTGGCTTCTAAGATAACTTGGCGCTGCAGATGACTTTCCGCGGTCTTGATAAAGCTTCGAACCTGTCTGATCTCGTTAGGGTAAGCCCTAATGGTCACTAGACCGGCTTGAGGAGTCACTACCACTTGGCGTCCACCGCCGGTGTTCCCCACGATAGACACCAAGGTCTCTTTTAATTCACCCCAGAAATCAGACTTGGTCTTAGAGCGAATAAAGGTGCCGTTGGTTTGCTCGTTGCTATTGCTGCTATCAGAGCTAGAACTCGAGTTCGATGAATCGTTGAAATTATTATTACTGTTGCTATTACTATTGCTACCAGAGTTGGAGTTATTATCTGAAATACGACCAGAGTTCACCGAAGTCAAAGACAGCCCTTGACGCTCCATATACAGGTAATTTAACGAGAACGTTTCTGTGCGCATACCTGCAGGGAAAATACGCAATATGCGTCCTTCGCGGCTCACTTCATAGCCGTAAATATCTTCTACAACTTGTAGTGCTTCTTTTAAGGTCACGCTCTTTAATGACAGCGAGATCTTGCCTGTCACGTCTGGATGCACAGCGACACTTAAGGGGGTACCTTGAGCAAGGCTTGGGAAGAATACTTTAGCATCGACATTATTAGCTGACACATCGAAGCGACGTTCGCTGGGTCTTGCTGGGGCAAAGCCTTCTAACAAATTGTTTGATGACAGTTCACGTTGAACATCATCGGGCATCACTGCTGGCGGTGGCGTCACAGCAGCCACTTCTTTAGTCGTTAGAGATTCTGCCAGAGCTTGCTTAGACTCTACAGGATTGGGTCTGTCGACGGTTTGGCAGGCCACTAAACATAAAGACAGCAAAGGGGTGATATAGGTCATTGAGCGCATGTTAATTATGTCCCTTAAAGTCTGTAATCGCCTGAAACATTGTCAGTTTTCGGCCGTCGGCTAACGACACACTGTCTATACCAATATGCACAATTTTGACACCTTTTACACTTTCACCTAATGTGAAAATTTGATTATTTATCACAGCGTAAGCTGAGTTATCTTTCTTCACGATACTGTTCAGCACTAAGCTCTTATTTGTTGTCGTTTTCACCGAGGCTGATTTTCCTGATGAATAACCTGGCTTAGTCGGATCCCGCAGCGTAGCAGCATTAAGGTTTAAACCTAAAGTACTGCACAGGAACGCAATCAATAGCGCACTACTCTTTTTCGGCAACACTGATAAAGTCCTTATTAATACTCAAAGTATAAAGTTCTAATGAAACAGAGGCCTTAGGATAGGTATCGACTTGATAGTCCATGCTGCGCCAATACAGTTTGTTAGGCATATTCTCAACCGCTTCAATAAACCTCAGTACCGCAAAGTAATCCCCAACAAATTCGAGACGAATACCGTGGCTGTATAAGTTAACCTTCTTATCGTCACCCACCTCTAATAACGGAGTGGGGGCTATTGAAGTAAAGGATTTCAGCTTAATGCCTTTAATCTTTGAAAGCAGTCCCGCTAACAGCGTCGGCATATGATCG
Source organism: Shewanella pealeana ATCC 700345 (assembly GCF_000018285.1). NCBI lineage: Bacteria > Pseudomonadati > Pseudomonadota > Gammaproteobacteria > Alteromonadales > Shewanellaceae > Shewanella > Shewanella pealeana. Next base: position 4,584,254 of record NC_009901.1, read on the forward strand.
GCTGGGACCATATCGACCATCTGAAAAGCCAGTTGTTCATCGATAGCTTTATTCTGCTGGTTAATATTGTTTAAACGCTGACGGTAATCATCATCAGGATCTTTTCGAAAGCTTTCTTCATACAGCTGTATTTGCTGTTCAGAGATCCTGTTTTCACTTTCAATCGCTCGGATTTGCTCACTGAGTTTACCGTGCTGCTTTAAAACCGACTCGAGCGGTAGATAAAACAATAAGCCAGCAACAATCAGCGCAGCAACTGCCACTAAGACTCTCTCACGCTGACTTAAGCCGTCAAATTTCTCAGCGACTAAATTCCATTGTTGTTTCATTTAATCAACTCCTTACCCGTAGGAGTCGCATCGCTTGTCAGCTTAAAAGCAAGCGGCTGGTTTTCACCTAAATTCATCGTCATAGTTGCAAAAGCGTGACCTTTAAGCGTCGTTGTCGTTTTTAAGCGTTCAATCCATAATGGCACGCTCTCAGGGCTAGAGGTAAAACCCTCAAAAATATAGCTTTTCTCATTAACCTGAATACGTTCGAGCCAAATACTCGAGTCCGCTACGCTGGCAAGATCTGTCATTAATGGTGAATAGCCATAACTTGTTAATACCTCTTGCTGGCTAAGCTTACCAAACAGCTTCTGTTTCAATTCCAACTGCTGCGCTTTTAGGTTCACTTCGGCGACCAAAGCTTCACTCGGCCCCCGCTTCGCTAGCGCGGCTTCCAGATCCTTTTTCTCTGCATCGAGGGCTTGTTTGGTTTGCACTAGCTGCGCCTTGTCAGACTCAAGGCTAGTATTCAATCCAAAGACTAGTGCGCTCGCGCATAACAGACCCACTACAATCACCAGCGTAGCTTGATTTAATCTTAAGAAAGATAAGCGTAACTCTGGTGGGAATAATGTATCAGAATAGAGATTTACCCTTAATTTCATTGCGATTGACCTCGCATAGTTTCAGCTAAGGCCAGCTCAGCAAATGTTGCGTCAACGGAAGCACCTTTATGGGGAGTGACGGCTTGATTAAAATTGGCGCTAATTAGGTTCGCAAGCTGCTCACATTCACCATCGATGACAAGCTCAATTGATGAAACAGGAGCCTCACGAAGCTGACTCTCAAAGTAATCCATAGAACGCTGGAGCTCTAAACTTAAATTATCGGCGACGCCATAGGCTAAGTCTTCCGAGGAGATTTTATCAAGCTGTTGAAAGCCTCGAACTCGACGCTGCATAAAAACTTCACCGGCTCGAACAACCGTCAGCAGTAACTCTTGTCCTTCACGATGGCTTAATACCAGTCGGGCTTGATTGTCATTGAACAGGTTGCTCATCGCCATCTCTTCAATTGACACTCCCACAGTTTGAAAACCTGCGCTTTTAGCGGCCAACAACAAAGCGGTTAATAACGACTTTTCAGTGACAACCACATTCACTTTATTGCTGGTCTGTTTTGATGATTCGAAGTAATCCAAATGAATATTTGTAACAGGCTGAGTCACAATATCTTTCACAGACCAAAGCAACGCGGCGTTAAGCTCTTCGGCTTGTACATTTGGCTTATCGACCAGTAAAAGTTGATAGAAATCGGAGGCTAATACAATTTGAATTTTTGCTAAACCAAACTCTTTAGCCACTTGTGAGAATGCACTATCCCAGTCGTGATGCTTAAATGAGAATGCCATAGCTTTAGCGCCAATTTCAGCTACAGGCCCTTGAAAGACAGATATTCTTTCTGCGCATATATAAATGCCCAACTCGAGTGTCGGTACGGATTTGCGCCAAAACTGAATATTATCCAACAGGCTTTGTTTCATTTATCTATGCCTTAAAAAATTATCTAAAATCTTATCTAGATGAGCTCGTAAGATTGTTCTGACCACTTAAATTTATATATTTAATATTGTGAAGTCTTAATCTATACCCAAGCTACCTCAAGATGCTCGTTTCAGAGCTCCCGTAGGGCACGGCGAGAAGCAACATTTTTCTGTGTTATGAAATATTGAATTAGAATAACTAGTCCTACAATTTCATGCCTTGAACTCTGTCACTTCTCAAGATGCTGAATCCTGTATCTTGAAGTTGTTTGGGTATAAACAGCGCAAGGCACTTATTATGCCATTAGTGTAGCGAGTTATCCCTGATTATTATAGATAAAACCCCAATTTAGGAATGGTCCGCAACAATTGAATACAAATACAAAACAAACTATACCTCTTCGATCGGCTCACTAAAGAAACTTCCCTGGCCTGCACTCACCCCTAAAATCTGCAGGGTTTGCCACTCCTCGAATACCTCCACCCCTTCTGCACACACCTGTACTCCGGTCCGGAACAAACCTCCAATCAGGCTTCGAACAAACAGTTGGTTCTCGGCGCGCAGATGGATTTGATTAACGATAGAACGATGCAGCTTAATAATAGAGATTGGATAATGGTGAATATACTCTGTACTAACCACCTGTTGACCCACACGATCGACACTAATACTTGCGCCCATTTTATTGAGCATATTCAAGGGCTCTACCAGCTGTGCCTGATGATTCACTAAAATGTCTTCATTCACCTCAAAGATAAGCCTAGGAGCTAGATGGCGATACTCGAGTAATGTGGTCTTCAACCAGCGGACAAAAGCACGACTGACTAAGGTATCTAAGCTCAAATTAATACTAAACTTGAGGCTGTTATCTTTATGTTTTGGCAACAAATCAAACATCACCATCTCTATGACCTGACGCTCAATTTGTGGGGTTAAACCGCACTTTATCGCCATAGGTAGAAACAGTGTAGCTCTAACAAGGTTTCCCTGCGTATCTCGTAATCGACAAGTAACCTCTTGATGGTGAGCATGGGAGTCACTGTCTACAACTGGCTGAGAAAATAGGAAAATTCGCTTGCTGACCAAGACGTTTTCGAGAAAACTGCGCCAACGCACGGACCCTTTCGACAAGTCCCCATCAACGGCACCTTTATCATACATAAACCAACTACTGCTACCTTGGAACTGCGCCGAGCGCAATGCGAGTTCAGCCTCTTCGACTAAAGCATCTTTATCGTCTCCGACCTTAAAGTACGCGCCGCCGATATGGAAACAATCATCAGGTAGCTGAACCAGCGTATTCATCTGATTCAAGACTAAACGTAATAGCTTGGCCACCAGCTGATCCGCTTCGTTCTGTGAGATCTGCGGTACAACCACCGCAAATTGATTGTATGAGCGCCGGGAGAAAATACTGTTAGCCTTATCCCCTAAGATTTGATTAATGGTGGCGATAAGCTGAGATAGCAGTTCATCAATCTCGTACTCACCAAGCTCATTGCTTAACAAATCCAAATCTTCCATCTCTAATAAATATAATACCCCTGGGGTCATCATCCCCGAGTGATTACTCAGGGCATCGAGTCGGTTTTTCAAAAACAATCGATTACCAATACCAGTACTGGCATCGAGAAAAGTATTTGAGCGAATAAACTGATCGAAGCGAGCCCGCTCTTTATGGGCGTCATCTAACTCTAACAACAGATGTGTTAGCGCTCGATTAATTAACCTAGGCTTACCATCACCTTTTTCGGCCAGCGCCTTATCATGCTTACCCGACAGGATCAGGCTGGAGCGTAGCGCCAGATCTTCAATACCTGTGAGGTGCACCGCAAACCAACGAAAACCAAAGCGAACAAACGCAAATACGGCCGCGCAGCCGATAATGATAATTAAGAGTTCATCCCAACTCACATCATCTTTACTAAATGGCTGAGGCAGAGTTAGCTGCATCACTAACTTTCCATCGGCAAGAGAACTCTGGTAGTGAACGCCTCCCTCATTTTGTGTCGATGGCTGATATTCAAAAATGGGTTGGCTGTTTTGAGATAATGAAAAAGAATTTGCTCGATAGGCGCGTAGCAAAGGCGGCAGCCATGCGTCAAGGGGGCCACTTGCTTGCTGAGTAAATTGTTGCTCTATCAGATTCTCGAGTTCGGTCACCTTTTGCTGTTGAAAGGTGTAAGTTAGCTGGATAAAGCTGACCATGGCTGTCAAAAAGCAGATAAATGCGACACCAGCGAGTGACATCAGCCAAAAGCTAGTCAATTTTTTAGTTAGAATTCGAGTCAATTTCATCTGTCCGCTTCCTGCTAGATCTTTTTATTGTGTCTGAATCAGCCTTCTCCAAACTGAAAAGGTGGAAAATGGTGATAAAGCCAACCTTAGCTAGTTATCCTTCAGTTATACAGTAATCGAAAAACGCTCGGCAACAAAAAAGGGCCACTAGGCCCTTATTTTATGATGTATGCCCAAGCCACCTGAAGATACAGAATTCAGTCGCTTGAGTATGGCACCAAGTGATTAAGACTCCATGTAGCCTTCTGGTAGCTCTTTAATTGTCGCTACACCCGATTCAATTGCTGCAATAGCAACGGCTTTAGCAACGTTTGGTAGAAGACGTGCATCGATTGGTTTAGGGATCACGTACTCAGGACCAAACTCTAGCGAGTCAACATTTGGGTAAGCTGCAAGCACAGACGCAGGAACAGGCTCTTTAGCTAATGCTGCAATAGCATGTACCGCTGCAATCTTCATCTCATCATTAATACTTGAAGCACGAACATCTAGCGCACCACGGAAAATGAATGGGAAGCAAAGTACATTGTTAACTTGGTTAGGATAATCACTACGACCCGTCCCCATGATCAAATCTTTACGCACGTCGTGTGCCAGTTCAGGCTTGATCTCAGGATCTGGGTTAGAACAAGCAAAAATAACTGGCTTATCGGCCATCAATGCCACATCTTCAGCGCCTAATACATCTGGGCCAGAAAGACCTAAGAATACGTCAGCACCTTTAATCACATCCTGCAGGGTGCGCTTATCTGTATTGTTGGCAAATAGCGCCTTGTACTCGTTGATGTCTTCACGACGAGTATGAATAACGCCTTTTCTATCTAGCATGTAAACGTTTTCGCGCTGAGCGCCACAGTTCACAATCATAGTCATACAGGCAATAGCTGCAGCGCCGGCGCCCATACATACAAACACAGCCTCTTCGATAGACTTGCCTTGAATTTCCAGTGCGTTAATCATACCGGCCGCAGTCACAATCGCAGTACCATGCTGATCATCGTGGAATACTGGTACGTTACAACGCTCAATCAGTGCTTTTTCAATCTCAAAACACTCTGGTGCCTTGATATCTTCAAGGTTAATACCACCAAACGTGTCGGCAATCGCCTCAACTACGTTGATGAACTCTTCAGACGTTCTGTGTTTAACTTCAATGTCTGTAGCATCGATATTCGCAAAGTGTTTGAAAAGTAGCGCTTTACCTTCCATAACAGGCTTAGAGGCCAACGGGCCTAAATTCCCTAAACCTAAGATTGCCGTACCATTTGAGATAACAGCAACAGTATTGCCTTTACCTGTATAGCGGTACGCATTGTCTGGATTAGCCGCAATTTCACGGACAGGTTCAGCTACGCCAGGGCTATATGCTAGCGCTAGGTCCATGCTGGTTTCTGCGGGCTTGGTTAGGCAAACTGCTGTTTTGCCTGGAACTGGGAATTCATGATAATCGAGGGCTTGTTGACGAAGATCTGCCATTTTTCTAATCCTGAGTGCGACTAATAATATCCTGAGCGAAAGGTCGACAACTAAAAGGTTAATCATGCTGCTCAATAAAGATACATTTAAAAGGTTCTTTAATTGAACAAAAAACAGTTAGTTGATTCCCGCTAAGATACTTGAATCTCAGGTCATTTCAAATAAGTTCTTCTCATTTTTTAACTTTATCGCTATATATTATTCCTAAGGGCTATTTTTCATGGTTATCTGGGATGGATGCGTCGCATTTAGCCGATATTTACCGTAAGAAAAATACAGCTTACCTCGAACAACAACGCTAGTTTCGAGCAGTTCTAGCGTCAAAATGTTACTAAACTTACCAATATCTTGCTGAGACATCATCACAACTAAGTTATTGTCGATTTTCAGCTCAAAATTTTGACCTTTTCTTTCATAACCAGTAACAACACCTCTGACCTCTAGCCATTTATTGGCATCAATACGTGAAAGCGTATCTGTTGACTTGGCTTGGTAATCTTTAAGGCTCCAAAGCCCTACTCGATCTTCGCGAGCTACTTGCTCAATTTGACTCAAACACTGCCAAAAATAATCATTCTGATAGACCCTTGCCTTGGCATAGCCATTAGCTAGCATCAACTCTTGCAGATGCTGTAATTCTTGCGTGTAAACATAGGCAAGTGTGCGGCCGAAAGGATCTAAACGTCGCTTATCGAAAGCAAGTAACAGGGTCTGACCGGGTTTAATGCGATCCGAGAGAAAGGCTTTAGCTGAAGTCGCGTAAGGCTGAGACAGTGCAGGAAATTCAAAATCGATTTCGGGCGAGTCGACACCGATAAGGCGGATCAATCGACCATCGGTTAAAGTGATAGTATCGCCATCGTTGATATAGTCTAAAGTAACAGTTTCATCAAACTGAGTCGGCACACATTGACTCGCTTGCACAGCGAGTGCTTGCAAAGATAACAATAGCAACGCCAGTATTCTAATTAGCCCCATGTTATGGCTGCCTTATCAATTACTGTGTCTAAAGTGACGACAATAGATTAAAAAGTAAAAGTAACACGAGCCCATAACCGATAGCTACTTAGTTAACTAATGGGCTTACTTCCTTGTGAAGCTCAATCCGTACGGCATATTTCAGATAGCAAAAAGGCGCCAGAAGGCGCCTTTTTTAAATTCATTGCAGAAGTAATTACTTCTTGCCAAGTGCACCAAAGCGCTTGTTGAACTTGTCGATACGTCCGCCAGTATCCATAACTTTCTGGGTACCAGTGTAGAATGGGTGACATGCACCACATACGTCTAGGTGTAAATCTTTACCTACAGTAGAGTTAATCTTGATAACGTTACCACAAGTACAAGTTGCAGTGATTTCTGCATAATCAGGATGAATGCCTGCTTTCATTGGAATTACCTCAGTAAAAGGCCATGTCGCTCTTCCAACCCGAAGTCGGACACCACATGCAGTTAATAAAATTATTTAGGCGGCGAATACTACAGCATATAGATGATAGATTCAAGCAATGCAATACGTGATCAATAAATAATCTCTCGCCGCGGCGCAAAGCCTACCCTTAAGGGGACCTCAAGTCTATACGCCGTTCTCAAAACTGTTCTCAAAATGCTATTTTATTGCATCGAACTGCTTCTCAGCTGCCTTAGCATCGGCATACTTTTCCAACGTGCTCATCGATGGGCACTCCAGTTTCCCATTTGCTTTTAAGCCATGAATGCTATGCTGATTAAATGCCTTAGGGTTCGCCTCAAACAGAGCCAACATAGCTCCATAAGGGCTAATCCCCCATCGCTGAGACTGTCGATTTGCGATACGCCATAGGCTCTCTTTGCCGTCGAAATCAACTTGGCAGTCATCTAAACGGCTAACAATAACGTCTGCACCACTGACCCTAATTCCACTATTTAGCGCCACCGACTTTGCTTCTGACTGGGTTCTATTTTCGCTAGGTAACGAATGACTCGCGCTATGGTGACTGTCTATTTCGAGTTCCGGCGTATTCGCATTAAATAGACTCAATACTTTAACTTGATGCCAGCGGTTTACTCGATACTCCTTCACAATCAACAGCGCATCTTTATCAACGACATCATCAATACCCGTCACCTCAACCATAAAGCTAGTCAAAGGCTTAGAGATCAGCCGCTCTTCACCGCTCGCCTGACGAATAGAAAACTGGACCTTTTTCAAGTTACTGTGAGATGACACAATATTGAGTTTTAGACTGGGATGCTCGCCGAACTCAAACTGACGCTCATTAATGCTAACGTGCGACACCTGTGCGTGGGCTGTTGACAGCAGCATCATGCTAGCTAACGCCCATATGACTCTCTTCATTTAAAGTGCTTCCTAATCAAATCGTTTATTAGTTATTTTTATAAATCGTAAATAGCACCACTTCGGCTATTAACATCGGTGCTTTTCGCCTCTAGATGCAAGAGAATGCCAACTTTTCTACGGGCATCGTCCCAACGCTCCTGCATTCCCCCTCCCGTCTTAAACAGAGATAAGTAAGCGCAATAACTAATAAAATAAATTGCCGCTAGCTCTGATTAAATAGGCTCGGTACACTTAAAGGCAGTATCCTTTCGAGCCTGTAACCCTATGCCTTTGTTTGTTGAGGTCGCACTTCCTGTTCCAATGCGACAAAACTTTAGCTATCAAGTGCCTGAACATATCACCATTTCGCCTCAAAAGGGCATGCGTGTACAAGTGCCATTTGGTCGCCAACAACTTATCGGCCTGATTACGGCGACTAGTGATAGCTGCTCGCTGACGCCTAAGCAGATCAAGCCTATTGTTGCCATTCTTGATACCGAGCCGCTGTTACCTGATTCACTTTATAAATTAACCGCTTGGGCTGCAAGGTATTACTTTTGTAGCCTTGGGCAAATGCTATCACAGGCCATTCCAGTAGCGCTGCGTAAAGGCGCCGAAGTCAAAGCGTCGACCGTCAGCTATTGGACGCTAACGGAGGCGGGTAAAGAGGCTGATATCAATCAGCTAAACCGAGCCCCCGCACAACGTAAGTTACTCCACTCTCTACGCGAACGAGATTTAGAACTTGGCGAGATCGCCAGCCTTGAACTCAGCAAGGCGGCGGTAAAATCCTTAGATGAAAAAGGTTGGATAGAGAAGAAAAGCCGAACGCTTGATATAGACTTAAGCTGGCGCAACGAACTGGAGATGACAGAGGAGCCACACAGGCTTAACCCTGAGCAAGCAATAGCCGTCGCCACCTTAACTCAACAGCAAGGCTACCACTGCACCCTGCTCGAAGGCGTCACAGGTTCCGGCAAGACCGAAGTCTATTTAGCCCTGCTCGAAACCGTGCTAAAGCAAGGTAAGCAAGCTTTAGTGCTGGTGCCTGAAATTGGTCTTACACCACAAACCATTAACCGTTTTAGACGCAGGTTTAATGTTAAGGTTGCGGTGATCCATTCAGGACTGACCGACAACCAAAGATTAGACGCTTGGCGTCAAGCCAAATCTGGCGAAGCAGCCATCATCATTGGCACCCGCTCGGCGCTGTTTACCCCGATGCTTTACCCTGGGGTAATTATTTTAGACGAAGAGCATGATTCGAGCTTTAAGCAACAAGAAGGCGTTGGCTATCATGCTAGAGACTTAGCCGTGATGCGTGGTCACCTCGAACAGATCCCGGTACTTTTAGGAACGGCAACGCCTTCACTAGAAACATTACAAAATGCGCTCAATGGGCGCTACCAACATTTACATTTAGGTAAGCGTGCTGGTGCGGCCGAAAAGGTGCGTCAGGGGATCGTCGATATTCGCAATCAGCCACTGCGCTCTGGCATGTCGCACGCGCTATTAAATGAAATGCGTATTCACCTCGATGCGGGCAACCAGGTTATTCTGTTTTTAAACCGCCGCGGCTTTGCCCCTGCGCTGATCTGTCATGAGTGTGGCCACCTACACGAGTGCGACCGCTGTGACGCCTTTTTTACCGTGCATCAGGCCCTTGGCGAAATTCGCTGTCATCACTGCAGCAATCAATATGCGATTCCTAAACAATGCCACAGTTGCGGCAGCACCATGCTGGCAGGCCAAGGTGTGGGCACCGAACAACTCGCATCATTTTTAGAAAAAGAGTTTCCTAATCATCCTGTGGTGCGTATCGACAGAGACACGACCCGTAATAAGGGCTCACTCGAAGGCCACCTTAACGCGATCCACAAAGGTGAGTACAAAATCTTAGTCGGCACTCAGATGCTCGCCAAGGGGCATCACTTTCCTGATGTAACCTTAGTGGGCTTGCTCGATGTAGATGGTGCCCTGTTTAGCGCCGACTTTAGAGCACCTGAGCGCTTCGGTCAGCTCTACACTCAGGTATCTGGCCGTGCTGGCCGCGCGACTAAACCCGGCACAGTGCTACTACAGACTCATCAAAGCGATAACGCCATGCTGCGTGAACTGATGCATAAAGGTTATGGCGAATTTGCCCGCAACCAGCTGTTCGAGCGCACTCAAGCTCTGCTACCACCGGCATGGCACATGATTCTAATTCGCGCCGAAGCCCATCACGCTATCGACGCCGATAACTTACTAAACCAGATTGGAGCCTTACTGCCTCAAGATGAAGAATGCGAAGTGATTGGCCCCATGCCAGCGCCACTCGATAGGAAAGCGGGTAAATATCGTCGCCAATTATTATTTCAGACAAAAAACCGTAATAGACTGCAGCTAGAATTCGAGCGTGCACTGCCACAAATCGAACAATTACCGCTGGCTAAAAAATGTCGTTGGAGCATAGATAGAGACCCGCAAGATCTGCTTTAAATCGACTTTATCTATATCAATGCAGAAAAAGTTCGCTAGAGGATAGTAATTCACCGCCACTAGCGGCTAAAATAGTCGGTTACCCCTTATTATTTCTCTTTATGTAAGTGTCGATTAAACGCCAATGAAATCACATACTCAATCTTTACTCGCTGAATCTTTAAATGCCCTTAAACAACAAGGGATTGTTCCTGCAGATTTTGAAGCTCGTATTCAAGTCGACCGAACGAAAGATAAAAGCCACGGTGATTTTGCAACTAACTTGGCAATGATGCTAACTAAAGCTGCGGGCAAGAATCCACGTGAACTAGCCCAACTGCTTATCGATAACCTGCCTGAATCTAGCCATGTTGAGAAAGTTGAAATAGCAGGCCCAGGCTTTATCAACTTCTTTATCGATGATAATGCCCTAGCCAATCAGCTTATGGCTGCGCTTAACAGCGACACATTAGGTATCGAACTGCCAGCATCACAAACTGTAGTTGTCGATTACTCTTCGCCAAACTTAGCCAAAGAGATGCACGTAGGTCACCTACGTTCAACCATTATCGGTGACAGTGTGGTGCGCGCCCTTGAATTTATGGGTCACAAAGTTATTCGTCAAAACCACGTGGGCGACTGGGGAACTCAGTTCGGTATGCTACTTGCCTATATGGAAGAGCTTCGCGCTGCCAATGGCGAGCAAGCCAAAATGGAGCTGTCTGATCTAGAGACATTCTACCGCGCCGCTAAAGTCCGCTTCGACGAGTCTGAAGAGTTCGCTACCCGCGCACGTAAGCTTGTTGTTGCACTGCAATCGGGCGACGAGTACTGCAATAAACTGTGGCGCGAATTTAACGATATCTCACTAAGCCATTGTCATGAGCTGTATGAGCGTCTAGGCGTAAGCTTGACTCGCGCTGATGTTCGCGGCGAAAGCGCTTATAACAGTGACCTTGCACAAGTGGTTGCTGACTTAGATTCACAAGGTCTATTGTCTGAAAGCAACGGCGCAAAAGTTGTTTTCCAAGACGAATTTAAAAATAAAGAAGGCGAGCCTCTACCGGTTATTATTCAAAAAGCCGATGGAGGTTACCTATATGCCACCAGCGATTTAGCCGCGATGCGCTATCGCTCAAATGTACTAAACGCTGACCGCGCACTGTACTTCGTAGATTTACGTCAGGCGTTACACTTCCAGCAAGTATTTAAGCTAGCTAAAACTGCTAAATTTGTTCGCGAAGAGATGAGCTTCGAGCACATGGGCTTTGGCACCATGAACGGCGAAGATGGTCGTCCATTTAAGACACGTTCTGGCGGTGTGGTTAAGCTTATTGATTTGTTAAAAGAAGCCGATATTCGTGCACTTGACCTTGTTCGCAGCAAAAATCCAGATATGGATGAAGCTGAACTTGCTGAGATTGCTCGTGTTGTAGGTATCGCCTCTGTTAAATACGCCGATCTTTCTAAGAACCGTGCTAGCGATTACATCTTTAGCTTTGAGCAGATGCTGAGCTTTGAAGGCAACACTGCACCTTACCTACTTTACGCCTACACCCGTGTAGCGGGTATCTTCAAGCGTGCTCAAGACGTTGATTTAAGCGATGCGAAAATCATTCTAGAGCACGAGAAAGAGAAAGACCTAGGTACTAAACTGGCACAGTTTGGCGAAGTCATGGCTCGTATGGTTAGCAAAGGCCAGCCACACGCCCTTTGCGGTTACCTGTTCGAACTTGCTGGCGCCTTCTCTAGTTTCTACGAAGCTTGCCCTGTATTGGCCGCAGAAACAGAAGAGCTGAAGAAGAGCCGTTTACTATTGTCGCAGCTTACTGCTAAGACACTAAAGCAAGGCTTGAATCTTCTAGGTCTAGAAACATTAGAACGGATGTAAGCTTTAGCTCATGACAAATCGTGATTATGCAAACCGTAAGCCTGCTCGAAAAGGTAAGAACAGCGCTCGCAAAAAGAGCTCAAAAGGGAGCGCTCCTAAGCGCTTCCCTATTCTGCTGTTGCTTATCACGCTAGCAGGTATAGGTGGCTTTGGTTATTTACTGTGGATATTAAGCAGTAATGACGAGCCGACAGCTGCTCCGGTAGTGGTTGAACAGCCAAAGAAAAAACCTGTTAAGAAGGATCCTGACGCACTTCCTCCTGTACCAAAAGAGGAGTGGACCTATCTTGAAGAGTTAGAGAACAAGAAGGTAGAGGTCGATCTACCTGAAGTCTCAGACAAACCTAAGCGCCCTTATCAGATGCAGTGCGGCTCGTTCAGAAAAGAGTCTCAGGCTAATGAGCTAAAAGCGATTATCGCTTTCCAAGGTCTAGAGGCTCAAGTACGTAAAGCCAAAGGCAGCAGCGGCACCTGGTATAAGGTGGTGCTAGGTCCTTACGACAAGAAACGTGATGCAGAAAGACAGCGCCATGTGCTGCAGAATTCTGGCACTAACGGCTGTCAGATCTGGTTCTGGGAAAGTTAAACCGCTAACCTTAATAAAAACGCTGCCTCGTGCAGCGTTTTTTTATGGCTGCAGATCCAGCCTGCCCTTGATATTCAATTCCGCATCCCCATATCTCTATTATCGTCAACCAGCAGGCATAACGCCTCTGGCTAGAGAAGAGGATTTATTGTGACCACAATCGTATCAGTACGCCGAAATAACCAAGTTGTTATCGCCGGTGATGGCCAAGTTTCTCTCGGTAACACCGTTATGAAAGGCAATGCTAAAAAAGTTCGTCGCTTGTACCACAACAAGGTACTTGCGGGCTTTGCAGGCAGTACAGCCGATGCATTCACCTTATTTGAGCGTTTCGAAGCTAAGCTTGAAATGCACCAAGGTCACCTAATGCGCGCCGCAGTTGAAATGGCTAAAGACTGGCGCTCAGATAAAGTTCTACGCAAACTAGAAGCCCTACTTGCCGTGGCCGACGCTGAATCTTCATTAATCATTACCGGCAACGGCGATGTTGTTCAGCCTGAAAATGATCTTATTGCGATTGGTTCCGGTGGCGCCTTTGCCCAATCAGCAGCTACTGCACTACTTGAAAACACTGACTTAAGTGCATTAGAAATTGCTGAAAAATCGCTGACAATTGCGGGTAATATTTGCGTATTTACCAACCAATTTAAGACTATTGAAGAATTAAAGTACTAAGCGACTCAGTCGTTTATACGAAAAATGCTGCAAAGCATGAGGAAAGATTATGTCTGAGATGACACCACGTGAAATTGTTCACGAGCTAGATAGCCACATTATCGGTCAACAAAAAGCTAAGCGCTCTGTCGCTATCGCTCTGCGTAACCGCTGGCGCCGTATGCAGCTTGCTGCTGACTTACGTCAAGAAGTGACGCCAAAGAACATCCTAATGATTGGCCCAACCGGTGTAGGTAAAACTGAGATTGCTCGTCGTCTAGCTCGCCTAGCTAAAGCGCCATTTATTAAAGTTGAAGCCACTAAGTTCACCGAAGTAGGCTATGTTGGTAAAGAAGTCGAGCAGATCATTCGCGATCTAACCGATTCGGCTATCAAGCTAACCCGCGAAGAGCAAATCAAAAAATGTAAGTTCCGCGCTGAAGAAGCCGCTGAAGAGCGCATTTTAGATGCCTTGTTGCCTAAGCCTAAGGAAGATTGGGACAGCGAAAAATCAGATGGCAGCGCCACACGTCAAATTTTCCGTAAGAAGCTTCGTGAAGGTCAGCTAGACGATAAAGAAATTGAGATCGATGTCTCTGCGCCACAGGCCGGTATTGAAATCATGTCTCCTCCTGGTATGGAAGAGATGACTAACCAGTTGCAGAGCATGTTCCAAAATATGGGACCGGGTGCTAGTAAGCGCCGAAAAATGCCAATCAAAGAAGCTTATAAGCTATTGATTGAAGAAGAAGCATCTAAGCTGATTAATCAAGAAGACTTAAAAGAGCAGGCGATCGAGCTTGTTGAGCAACACGGCATCGTATTCCTCGATGAGATCGATAAGATCTGTAAGCGTGGCGAATCGTCAGGCCCAGATGTGTCTCGTGAAGGTGTTCAGCGTGATCTACTGCCTCTTGTTGAAGGTTGTACGGTTAACACTAAACACGGCATGGTAAAAACCGACCACATCTTGTTTATCGCCTCGGGGGCTTTCCAGATGTCTAAGCCATCGGATCTGATCCCTGAGCTTCAAGGCCGTCTACCAATTCGTGTTGAATTAGATGCGTTAACCGCTGGTGACTTTAAGCGTATTCTGACTGAGCCTCATGCCTCGTTGACTGAGCAATATATTGCTTTGATGGGTACTGAAGGCGTCACAATCGAGTTTACTGAAGATGGTATCGACAGCATTGCTGAAGCCGCTTGGCAAGTGAACGAGCGCACTGAAAACATCGGTGCCCGTCGTCTACACACTGTGATGGAGCGCTTGATGGAAGAGCTTTCTTATGAAGCCTCTGACAAGTCAGGTTCTGTTACCGTTATCGATGCGGCTTATGTTAAGGCAAGCTTAGATAACTTGGTGCAAGACGAAGACTTAAGTCGCTATATTCTTTAAGCTAAGGCTAAAGTATCAGCTTAAAATCGACACCAAAGTAATGGCAAAATAAGTGATAGCGGTTAAGGACAAGATTGTGCTTAACCGCTATTGTGTTTCTAATACTCTTTAAATCACTCTGGTTAATAGATGACTCAAGACAACAACACTCCTAATGTTTCGGCACTAAAGCTAAAACGTAAATCTCGCCAGCTTGAGGTGACTTTCGATAACGGTGAAATCCACCAGCTAAGTTGTGAGATGTTACGTGTTTATTCACCTTCGGCCGAAGTACATGGCCACGGCAATCCTGTGCTAGTCACGCACAAGAAAAACGTCAATATCACTGCGATTGATCCTGTTGGTAATTACGCAGTTAAAATTACATTTGATGATGGCCACAATACCGGACTGTTTTCTTGGAAAGTCTTGCATGACCTTGCCACCCACCAAGTGGATCTATGGGAAAAGTATCTCGCTCGACTTCGCGCAGCTAAAGCTAGCCGAGAGCCGCTTATTGATATGACGGTGAAGTACCACAAGTAATAGCAATTCGACTCAAAGAACGTGAGATTGCCTCTATCGGGGCGATCTCTTCTTCCCTTTTATAAGCCTTAGTCATATCCAGCCACCAGCGCCACAGCATCCCCTTTTTATGAACCCTGAAGAAAAACTGCCCATATATCGCTCTATGCGGACTTATGTCCTCTATGCATTCACCCATGGCAATTACTATCGCCTGTAATCAAAAAAGAGGATTACTCATGACTGCACATATCAGTGGCAAAGCAGGCGATTTTGCTGAAACTATCATCATGCCGGGCGACCCGCTTCGCGCAAAATACATCGCAGAAAACTTCCTAGAAGATGCGGTGGAAGTCACCAACATTCGCAATATGCTAGGTTACACAGGCTTCTATAAAGGCCAGCGCATCTCGGTCATGGGCCACGGCATGGGTATCCCGTCGATGGTTCTCTATGCACATGAGCTTGTGGCAGACTTTGGTGTAAAGCGCATTATTCGTGTAGGTAGCCTAGGTGCGACTCAGCACGATGTGAAAATCAATGACGTCATCCTAGCTCAAGCAGCAGGTACTGATTCTCCAACCAATGCTAAGCGCAGCAGCGGCTATCAGATGGCAACATCTGCCACCTTTGACCTGCTACACAAGGCCTACATGATTGCCCAGAAAAAGCAGATCAACGTTAAAGTGGGTAACGTGTTTAGTGGTGACATGTATTACGACCCTGACGAAGACATGATCCCAGCCCTTGAGCGTTTCGGCGTACTGGGTGTTGATATGGAAGTAGCTGGCCTTTATGGTCTTGCTCACCATAAGGGTTTTGAGTCCCTAGCAATTTTAACTGTATCGGATCACTGCTTAACTGGCGAAGAGACCAGTGCAGAGGCTCGCCAGTTAACTTTCAATCAAATGATCGAGCTGGCATTAGAAACAGCCTGTCAGTAAATCTGAATAAGCCGCTCGAAGCCTAGCTTCCAGCGGCTTACTTTTTATTTGCTAGTTTTTTGTAATTAGCTTTTGATACAGCAAAATTAGGAACAGATGATGAAAAACAAAATCTCCTTAACCTTGCTCAGCTTTCTCGCCAACTTCGTGATGGCGGGTTTTGCGACGCAGTTCGGTATGCTCATTGAACCTATTAGCGATAAGTTCTCAGCCAACGTCAATGAAGTTGCCTCAATATTCTCTCTACTTAATGGCGGCGCCCTAGCAGGTACCATTGCAGCCTTCTTCTTAATTGAAAGAATTGGTGTAAAACGCATTACCCTGCTTAGCTACGTCAGCATTGCATTGAGCGCAGCGGCGCTACACTTCACTGGCTCTCTGAGCGTAGTCATGGTGGCAATGACTGTGATTGGCTTGTGTGGCGGCGTAGGCCTTTGTATCGCGGGTACCATTGTGGTTTCGGTGTGGAAGGACAAGATCCAAAGCACTATGTTAGTGGTACAAGATGCCACCTTTAACGTCGCTGGCGTAGTATTCCCATTGATCACCACGTATGCACTAAGCAATGCACTATCTTGGAGTTACAGCTATCTAGCAGTGGGGGTTGTAGCCCTAGCCACAGCGGCTATCGCACTGGCAACTAACTTCGAACTTTGTGAATCCAAAGGCGATAGTGAGCAGAGCAAAGACGAATCTGAGTGGAACCTTGGCATCATCAGCGGCGGTTTAGGCTTATTCCTCGGTATGCTAGCGCTTTACACCTTCCTCACCTGGGCACCTATGTTCGTTAAGACTAAGTTCGACATCCCATTTGAAGAAGCGGGTAATATCATTACACAATACTGGTCTGCCGCACTCGTGGGCGCACTTGTCTCTACAGTGATAGTGACTCGAGTTAAGATCCAGTACTTCCTGATGGGTATTATTTCACTAGCGTTTGTTATCACCAGCCTTATCGTCACCACTGAAAACTTAAGCTGGATTGGCTACTTAACCTATGGCTACGGCTTTGCCTGTGCGGCGCTGTATAACGCGTTTATCGCTTACGGCGTATCGTTTGTGAAAAATGCCAGCAGCCGTAATGTGTCTTATATCTTGATTAGTGGTAGTGCAGGCGCCATGTTTAGCCCTGCAATCAGCTCACTATTTGAAAGTATCATTGGCCTACAAACGGTGATGTATGCAATCCCTGTGATCTACGGATTAATCATTGCAATGTTGGTGCTATCTAACCGCCAAAAAGTGACGTTAACTCAGCAGGCAGCGTAAGCAACTAAAGCTCGGCCGATAGCTCCAAGCCTAAACATGGGTTTGGAGCTACTCTATAAAGGCTTTTAATCCCTCTAAATCGCAGGTAATCAGTCCCTCTCTTTCGCGCTTAATCAAATTAAGATCTTCGAGTTTTTTTTACTGCACGGCGATAAACCCTATCGGTTGTCGCAAATCGCTCCGCTTCTAAATAACACTTAAGTTTGGAGCTACTCTATAAAGGCTTTTAACCCCTCTAAATCGCAGATAATCAGCCCCTCTCTTTCGCGCTTAATCAAATTAAGATCTTCGAGTTTTTTTACCGCACGGCGATACACCCTATCGGTTGTCGCAAATCGCTCCGCTTCTAAATAACACTTAGTAAAACCTTCTACAGGCTGATCTTTCAGGTACTGATGATACAGATCGTAGGCAATATTGTAGGCAATGGGATACAGCATTCGACGGGTAAAGATATCTACGGTGTCTTGATAGTCAATGGCGATTGCGCTAGCAAAAAACAGCGCAAACTGTGGAGTTTTCACTAATGCCTGCTGCAATTTATCGCCATTGATGATAGATATTTCCAACGACTCTTCGGCAATGATATCTAGCTGGCATAGATATCCTGTAAAAAACTCCATCTCACCAAATATCTGTGAGTCACAGGTCATGGTTCCTAGCTGAAAACTACGACCATTTCGGGCGGTATACCCCATAGAGACACGTCCATGATTCACCAAGATCAGCGCGTTAATCTGCTGACCTTGCTCCATCAACTTATGCTGCGCAGCCACCGTTTTGGTCTCGGTAATACACTCTCGCATGATCTGCTCAATGGCATCATGTTCTTGCTCCCACAGTGAGTGGAAACGGCCTTTAGCGAGTGGTTTTAGTTGCATAGTGATCTAATTGAAATTCAGGCGATAGATACTGTGATTATACGCCTATATAAGCGATAGGTAATAGTCCGCCTAAACTCGGGGTCTCGATACACACCACTTAATGCCTTTATTCGCACCGCTCGTGTCTTATTATTGGTGCAGCTAAAGACTTCTAAGGACAGCCCCCCCCCCCCCGCAGCTAGGGGCTTTTTTTCTGCCAACTCACTGGCAAGCAGACCTCTTGCCATAATGATAGACATAAAGCCTCTGGCTGCTCCCAATCCCCCTTTAACAGCCAAGTGACTAGCGCATCACCCACTTCGGGATAACAAATAGGCTCAGGCATGGGGGCTTTTAACCAGCGGCGCAGAGCGTCGGGCTCTAGACTCTGCTTCATACACTCTGCAGCCCCCAACAACTCAAGCGCAGCGACATTAGACAGCTGCTCAAACTGACCGAGTAACGGTTTTATTAGCAGCTTTTTCCCTAGGGTTAGCGCTTCGCTTGCCAGCTCAAATCCCGCATTGCCGATCACGCCACCACAGCTCGCCATCGCCGCCTTAAATCCATATCTATCAAAACCGTGCCACTGAATATGCTCAGGTGGTATTTGCGAAGGCTGGCTTGCATGGTAAACCAAGAAGGTATAGTCACCAAAAGGCGCGAGGAACTTGACGATCTCATCGGCAGACTCGAACGGCAAGTAGACTAATATCTGATGGGTTAGTAGCTGTTCGACCTTATCGACCTCGACAAACGGCGGCAAAATAGGAAAGCCAAAATGGTGCCAATGACAGCCCAATGCAACATCCACTGGTGCAAAGTAGTTTAGTATTGCATCACTAAGCCAATTAGCGCCGACTTTTGGCACTGCAAACTTCAATGCAGCCTGATGACTGATCCCTATCGAGGGTATGCCCTGATTTTTTGCCGCCCAAGCAGATACGGGTTCAAAGTCGTTCAATACCAGATCATAACCACTAAGATCGAGGTTATTTACGTCCTTAAAGAAACCAACCCAGGCATTGTCCTTTGCGGTTTTTGCGATGCTAACACGGCCATTTTCGGTTACAAATGTTAACCCTGACTGGACTCGATACTCGCCAAAACATTGCATATCGAAAAAACGATCCGGCGTACGGCCGGAAAAGAAGAAGTCGACTTCGACGCCTTGTCGCTGCAGCGCTTTTACCATGACTCGAGCACGACTTAAGTGACCATTACCAGTCCCTTGAACACCATAAAGAATTCGCAAACGGCCTCCTAGATGAATTGTTGGCTCAATAATACAGAAACAATCCCAAGAATTGCGCCGGCAACTATATCCATTGGGTAGTGAACGCCGAGCACTATACGAGCTAAGCCAATCGCTACTGCCCAAGCTACCGCGATATAAAACAATTGCGGGTAAACTAGGTAGATACTGGTTGCCATAACAAAAGCCGCCGCAGTATGACCGGACGGAAGGCTAAACTTGTCGGCAGGCTCGAAACTGGCAATTCCATCACTCAGGGCATGACATGGCCGCGGACGGCGGATCATATTCTTAAGCGCAAAATACAATGGGAGCTCAACAAGGTATGCAGCAACCAGAGCGTTTAATAACGCTTCGCCTCGACTATCTATGATGAGACACGCCACCGCTAAATATAAGTACACAGGGCCATTGCCCGATGCAGATAACTTTAATGCCAGCTTCTGCAGTCCGTGCTCTTGGCCTTTTTGCACTACATAGTAGTAGAGCTTTCTGTCAAACGACGTTATTGAAGTCATTATTCCCGCCTCTATCTGTTCTTATGATAGGAAGCTATGAAAACTCTATGACACGACAGTGACAGCCTATATATAGTTTTATGACACTGAATTTATGCGAAGGCTTGCAATACTAATCAGTATAATAAGAAGGGAGTGAAATGATTGACTCATGTTAACCAACCTAAAGCTGATGCAGTAGGTTGGCTTAACACAAATGACTTGGCTTATTCAGCAGCGAGTTTAGGGTTGTTGCGATTACGGTATAGCTTTAATAAGTGGTAAATGTTGATACAAGCAACAAAGGCGTTCATACCAGCCACTGGCCAAGCTTCGATTGAAGCGCCGTAAATGACAAATAAGCTACAGCCAGTAAAGTTCAGGCATCTCAACCAAATAATGTCTTTCATCATTAGTGAAATAGCCACCATCACTGAGGCGGCATAGCCAATGATTTCAATAGTATTAACAGCTTCCATAAGGCACCTTTTTTAGGCCCTATGCCTTCCCTAAGCTAACTGGGGGATCCGTGCCCCTAAAGCGGGTCAAAATTAAAGTTTAAGTTAAATTATCTGACGACATGCTAACAAAAATGAACGTCATTTGTAATAAAAAAACGTCTATTAATGACCTAAATCATATTTCAGTGCTTTTATTGAACAATTAGAAGAAATATTACTACAACAAATTCAAACCTTGCCTTAATCGACAATTGCGTGATTGATAACGCTTTTATTTTTAAGAATCCCTTATATACTGAGTGCAACTACTTGTTTGCTCGGACTTCTGAGCATCTCTATCTATCAGGAGTGTTCTTATGGAATACAACACCTCAGAACTTTGTGACACTTATATCGATGTTGTAGATGTTGTCGAACCCATGTTCAGTAATTATGGGGGTTCTAACTCTTTTGGTGGCTCTATCAGCACCATTAAATGTTTTGAAGACAACGGTCTTATCATTGATGCTGTGCAAGAAGATGGAGAAGGTAAAGTACTACTAATTGATGGCGGTGGTTCACTACGTCGCGCCCTTCTAGATGCAAGAATTGCAGAGGTTGCAGTAGCCAATAACTGGGAAGGCATTATCGTATACGGGACAGTCCGTGATGTTGATGCACTCGAAGATCTAGACATAGGTATTCAAGCATTAGCCTCTATTCCAGTAGGCGCCGACAGCAATGCAGTCGGCGAACTTGAGATCCCGGTAAACTTCGGTGGTGTAACTTTCCTACCAGGCGATCATGTTTACGCAGACAATACAGGTATCATCCTGTCGCCAGAGCCACTAGACATCGACTAATTACCGTCGCTGTAAATCGATTTTGAATAAGAGCCAGTCCTATGTGACTGGTTTTTTTATGTCGTAACCAAGGAGAGCTTGCAGCTAAATTTTAAGCGCTTAAACTAAAGCTCATATGATGAGTTCACTATAAGAATAACAAGATGCAGTATTTAAACCTCTTCAATGTCGCTAAGCTTTCTCTGCTACTCAACACCCGCGAGGGCGAGACTAAACTGGGGCAAGTCGTACAGTTGACCAACGCCTCACAAGATTTAGCCACGAATTTAGCCCAAGCAAAATCAAACGGCGTCCGCTTTGCAATTATCGGCATTGGAGAGGATATCGGTCCACGCGCCAATTTAGGCCGAGGTGGGGCAACCGATGCCTTCGATAGCGCCATGGGGCAATTCCTCAACTTGCAGTCGAACCGTTTCCTAACTGGCGAACAATCCCTAGTGCTGGGTCAAGTCGACACTCAAGATCTGCAGCTGCCAGCTAACGCCTCTGCCGACGCCTTAAGAGATAATGTCGAAAAACTCGATCAGCGGGTGATCCAACTACTCTCGGTGGTGTTTAGTGCTGGGTTAGAGCCTATCGTTATCGGCGGCGGCCATAACAATGCTTATGGTTTGCTCATGGCGGCAAAAGCCAGCCTTAAGCGCCCAATTGCCGCAGTTAACCTGGACCCACACTCAGATTTTAGACCTAAAGAGGGTCGACACAGCGGTAATGGCTTTAGCTACGCCGCCGCCTCTGGTGCATTGGCCTTTTATCACGTACTTGGCTTGCATGAGCTTAAAAATAGCGAAACCACACTAGAGCAACTTAAAGCTTTTGGCGGCCACTGGCATACTTACCAGCAAATTTGGGTCCGACGAGAGCAGAGTTTAGAAACTGCGTTAAGGAGCATCGCGAAAGATCTGAATAACACTCAACTTCCCGTTGCAATAGAGCTAGACCTCGATGCCATAACCAACATGCCGAGCAGCGCGTCCACTGCTGCTGGCATCCCCTTGCTGGATGCCTTATTTTACGTCAATTATATCGCTAAGCATTGCCCTGCCGCCTACTTGCACTTAGCAGAGGCCGCGCCAAGCTGCCACGTTGCCGGAACCCTTGCTGGTCACCGTGAAACAGGCCAAAGTATCAGTGAGTTGATCTACTCCTATATCAGTGGTCGTATTAATGCACTATAGCCATTAATAATTATTCAACAATGACAAATAGTGTGTTGTAATGCGCTGTCAATTTTGCGATAGCCCGCGTAATCACTCATTTTCTTATTATCATTAAGTGGATAGTTAACATTCGTCACAGACTGATAGATGAAAGATTCAGCAATCCGCTTCGATGGCTTACAATCGCACCAATTTAATTGCTAATGTATAGGAACAGATAGATGTCAGACGACTCTTCAAACAGCACTCACTTCGGTTATAAAACTGTCGAAGCTGAAAAGAAAGCCGACATGGTTGCTGGCGTATTTCATTCTGTCGCAGCAAAATACGACATTATGAATGACGTTATGTCTTTCGGTATCCACCGCATGTGGAAACGCTTCACTATCGAAAGTGCAGGTGCACGTCCAGGCATGAAAGTATTAGATCTTGCAGGTGGTACTGGTGATTTAACCGCGAAGTTTTCTCGTATCGTCGGTGAAACAGGCCAAGTAACCCTAGCCGATATTAACGACTCTATGCTTAAAGTTGGTCGTGAAAAGCTACGTGACAAAGGTATTGTTGGTAACGTTAACTACGTCCAAGCTAATGCCGAAGCCTTGCCTTTCCCTGATAATCATTTTGATATTATCACCATCGCTTTTGGTCTACGAAATGTGACCAACAAAGATGCTGCAATCGCTTCTATGTTGCGCGTACTTAAGCCTGGTGGAAAGCTATTAGTACTTGAGTTTTCAAAGCCTCAGCATGAGATTATGCGTAAAATCTATGACATCTATAGCTTTAAAGTACTACCAAAAATGGGTTCTTTAATCACTAAAGATGCAGACAGCTATGAATACCTTGCTGAGTCAATTCGTATGCACCCAGATCAAGATACCTTAAAGCAGATGATGGAAGATGCAGGCTTTGAACAAGTCAATTATACCAATATGACTGACGGTATCGTTGCCTTACACAAGGGTTATAAATTCTGATAGGGCTCACTATGTCTCGTGACTTGTCACTACTGACCTGTGCCGCGATTGAGATCAGCTTAAACAAGCTGATCTCTCAATCTCCTGAAGATTACGCTAAGTTGCGTAATCTTCATGGCAAAGTGCTATGCATCCAGCTTTCACAGCTTAGCTGGCCGCTATACTTTCTGTTTGCTAAAGAGATCCAAGTCTTCTCGCGCTATGAAGGCGAAGTCACGACCAAAGTCAATGCCGATGCTACCACCCTCTACCAACTAACTGAGGGGGCAAATCTCACCGAACTGATCAAACAAGATAAGCTCAGTCTCGAGGGTGATCTCAGCTTATTACAAACATTCAGCCATTATATGCAACAAGTTGAAGTCGACTTTGCAGAGCCTCTATCGCACTACATTGGTGATGCCCCGACCCACTTTATTCATCAGGGGCTCAAACAAGCCAAGCAAGATGTCACTAAGGTTCTACGTAAGACACGTTCACATCTTGGACAACTGACCACTGAAGAGTATCGACTCGCTCCCCATAAGCTCGAATATATCTATTTAAGTGATAGAATCGATGACTTAGCCGCCGATGTCGAGGCGACAGCTACACGGATTGACCAGCTTATCAACAGGGTAAAAACACAACCATGACAGTAAAAAGTATCAGGCGCGCTTATCACGTTATTCGTACTGCATTGCATTACGGACTGGATGATTTACTTCCCCCTAAGTTAACGCCTTGGTACTTCAAACTCTTAAGGTACTGCTTCTTTTGGCTACGAAATCAACACAAAGATAAAGTCGGTGGTGAGCGGTTAAAGCTTGCGATGCAAGAGCTTGGGCCTGTCTACATCAAGTTTGGACAGATGCTGTCGACTCGTCGTGACCTGTTATCTGATGAGTGGGCCGAAGAACTTGCCATGTTGCAAGATAGGGTGCCACCGTTTGACTCAGCAATTGCAAGGGAATCTATCGAGAAGGAACTCAATGCTCCAATCGAACGCTACTTTAACGACTTTGACGACACCCCGCTGGCTTCGGCCTCTATCTCTCAAGTTCATACTGCCACGCTGAAATCTAATGGCGCAGCTGTCGTCCTCAAAGTATTACGCCCAGATGTTGAGAAGAAGGTTCATGCAGATTTACTGCTGATGTCACAAGCTGCCGATTTTCTAGAGAGGCTGCTAGGTGCAAATAATCGCTTACGTCCTGCTGAAGTGGTTGAAGACTACCGTACGACCATAGAGGGCGAGCTCAACCTCAAACTCGAAGCGCTCAATGCCATAAAGTTACGCAATAACTTTATCGACTCCAATGCACTCTACATCCCCTATATGTATGAAGAGTTATGCTTCACGCGACTAATTGTTATGGAGCGTATCGACGGCATTCCAGTATCAGATAAAGTAGCACTAGAAGCCCAAGGCACTAACTTAAAGCTGCTTGCTGAGCGTGGTGTAGAGCTGTTCTTCACTCAAGTATTCCGTGATAACTTTTTCCACGCAGACATGCACCCAGGCAATGTATTCGTCAGTAGAGAGCATCCTAACGACCCTTTCTATATCGGTTTAGATTGCGGCATCATGGGTACGCTTACCGATGAGGATAAACGCTACTTGGCCGAGAATTTCTTAGCCTTCTTCAATCGCGACTATCGCCGCATTGCTCAGCTTTATATTGAGTCGGGCTGGGTCTCAGCCGATACCGATGTGGGTGCCTTCGAACAAGCGGTAAAAGTGGTTTGTGAGCCGATGTTTAACAAACCACTAGATGAGATATCATTTGGCCATGTGCTGCTTGAGCTATTTAGAACCGCACGTCGCTTCGACATGGTGGTGCAACCACAGCTGGTTTTACTCGAAAAAACCCTACTGTATATCGAAGGGCTTGGGCGTCAACTGTATCCGCAACTGGATTTATGGCAAACGGCTAAACCTTTCTTAGAGCAGTGGATGGCCGAGCAGGTTGGTCCTAAAGCCATGGCAGCAAAAGTTAAGCAGCAGTTACCTTATTGGGCCGAACACTTGCCTGAACTGCCAGAACTTATCTATGACAACTTGAAAATAGGTCGCGACCTATCTAAAAATCAAAACAAATTGTTAGATCGGTATCTCAAACATCAGCAAAAAGCTCATAAAAGTAACTATCTGTTGATTACATCGGCCATTTTAGTGATCTGTGGCACTATTTTGTTAAACCAAGACGCTACACTATGGCCCTCTTATGGCAGTATTGGCATAGGCATCACTCTGTGGGTGCTGGGATGGCGATCGAGACCAAAGAATCGCAAAATTTAGCTAGACCTAAATAACCAAAGGTTCATAATAGAACCAGTATCTAATCAAGAGGATTCATCCATGGGTGGCATTAGTATTTGGCAACTTCTTATCATTGCTTTAATTGTCGTATTATTGTTTGGAACTAAGAAGTTACGTTCACTAGGCGGCGATTTAGGTGGTGCAGTTAAGGGCTTTAAGAACGCCATGTCTTCTGAAGAAGAGAAGAAAGCTCTAGAAGAAAACGCAACTGACAAGCCAGCTGCTGACACTGCTAAAGTGACAGAAACTGCAAAAGTTGCTGAGACAGCCGAGAAAAAGGCTGAGTCTAAAGGTAAAGAACAGGCGTAATCGACTATGTTCGACGGTATCGGCTTTATGGAGTTGCTGCTGATTGGGATCTTGGGCCTAGTAGTACTTGGCCCAGAAAGACTTCCAACGGCTGTGCGCTCAATTTCTAGCTGGATCCGCGCCATGAAAAAAATGGCTAACTCGGTAAAAGACGAATTAGAGCAAGAGCTTAAAATTGAGCAACTGCACTCTGATTTGAAAAATGCAGAGAGTCAGGGTTTAAAGAACCTTTCTCCAGAGTTACAGGATTCAATCGATCAATTAAAAGAAGCGGCTCAATCTGTTAATCGTCCTTATCAAGTAGAAGACGTGCCTGCGGCGAAAGAAACTCCTGCCAAAGAAACACCAACTGCTGAAAAAAGTACGACTACAGGTGCTAATTCAGACAAACCTAACGGGTAGTCCATGTCACAACAGCAGCCATTAATCAGCCATCTGCTCGAGTTGCGCACTAAGTTACTGCGGGCAATTGGCAGTGTTCTTTTGGTGTTTATTTGCTTGGTATATTGGGCAAACGATATCTACCATTATATGGCCACCCCATTGATGCAGGCACTGCCTGAATCAAGCAGTATGATTGCAACCGATGTTGCTGCGCCATTTTTTGCCCCCTTTAAATTGACATTAGTTCTGTCGTTTTTTGTTGCAGTACCTTATGTCCTTTATCAAGTGTGGTCTTTTGTCGCACCTGGTCTGTATAAGCATGAAAAGCGCTTGGTTGTACCTCTACTAGCGAGCAGTACGTTGCTCTTCTATCTAGGTATCGCTTTCGCCTATTATATCGTTTTCCCTGTCGTATTTGGTTTCTTTACCAGCGTGGCCCCTGAAGGGGTTGAAGTTGCGACTGACATCAGCAGTTATTTGAATTTTATTCTAAAACTGTTCTTTGCATTTGGTTTGGCTTTTGAGATCCCAGTAGCGGTTGTCCTACTATGTTGGGCGGGTGTCACCACACCTGCAGAGCTAAAAGAGAAACGACCATATATCGTGGTCGGTGCATTTGTTATCGGTATGCTACTAACGCCACCAGATATCATCTCTCAAACTATGTTAGCGATCCCAATGCTAATTCTGTTTGAAGGCGGTTTAGTGGCTGCACGTTTCTACAGCAAGCCAGATGAAGATGAAGATGAAGATGAGACTGAGCAGGAAAAACCTGAGTCTTAGTACTATCAATCAGTAGTATTCTCAATAAATAGTCGTGTTTATAAAAGGTATTATCTTGTGATAACTCAACACAGATAATACCTTTTTTGTTTTCTACTCCCCGCTCAATCAATAACATTTGTGTTTCAATTGCCTCAATAAAATGTAAAATCAATCCGAACCTATTTATAAGGGATAAAGGAAGTTATTGATGATGAAAGCACAGCTACTCTTACTCACTACCGCGTCTTTAATGCTATCGAGCGCAGCCCAAGCATCTATCGAAACACAGTTAGCTAAATGCGCATCAATTGGAGACAAGCTCGAACGCTTAATTTGCTACGACAATCTTTCTTCATCACTTGGCACAAACACTGTCATTACCAAACAACCCGTCACAGAAACGGTCTCAGTTGCAGCCTCTACAGCCGTGGTTGTTTCGACTGAGAGTTCACATGATAACTTTGGCAAAGTGAAAAAAGCTGAGGCGGAAGAAGTCAGCAAGATCTATCTCGATGTGAGCAAGGTAGCTAAAGATCCCTACGGCGCAATGAAAATCCACTTTAGCAACGGCCAAGTTTGGAAACAGACTGACAGCCGTTCATTTAGATTAAAAGCAGAACAAACCGTCTATATAGAAAAAGCGGCATTAGGATCTTTCATGCTAGGCTCAGATGATCGCAATACAACCATTAGAGTAAAACGTTTAAAGTAATGCCAGAATATATGGATATAGCTGTCAACCTAGTTGGCAGCTCGCTTGAAAAAGACATTCAGCGAGTCGTCGATGATGCAGCGGCTCAGTCAGTCACCTCCATGGTGATTATTGGCAGTCACATCCAAGAGAGTGAACAGGCCATCAGTCTGTGTGAGCAGTTCCCAGGACAACTCTATTGTACCGCAGGTATTCACCCTCATCACGCCAGTGAATGGCAAACAGACAGTGCAGATATATTACGAAAATTAACCCTTTCTCCGAGCGTGATCGCTGTGGGCGAATGTGGTTTAGATTATAATCGCGACTTCTCCCCCAGAGATATGCAGCGCAAGGCATTTGCAGAGCAGTTGGCACTAGCCGTAGAACTCAAAATGCCTGTATTAATGCATGAGCGTGATGCCCATGATGATTTCCTAGCAATTCTAAAAGAATACCGTTCTGACCTGCCAGCGGCTCTGTTGCATTGCTTTACAGGCAATAAACAATCTCTCGATGCATATATAGAGTTGGATCTGTATTTAGGGGTGACGGGTTGGGTCTGCGATGAGCGCAGAGGACAAGAGCTAGCATCGCTCGTGCCTCACATTCCAGATGAGCGGATCTTGATTGAAACAGATAGCCCATACCTATTACCAAGAAGCATGCGCCCGAAACCAAAATCCAGTAAAAATGAACCTAAATATCTGCCATATATTGCTCAGTATGTTGCCGCTCTCAGACAGCAAAATATTAATGACTTTGCAGAGACAAGCTACAGAAATAGCCGTCGGTTCTTTGGTTTAGAGTATTAATGAAGGCCAAGCTTCTGCAACTTGTCCTTACCACATTATTGCTATTCTCTGGCTTAGTAACAGCTGGAGACCCCCTCATTATTACTAAGCATAGCGACGACAAAATTGAGCTAACATCCCAACTCTATATTACCCATGTGAATGCCACTATCGAACGGCTCGTGAACCCAGCCGTTCGATGGCAAAAATATGAACCAAAAGCGATGCTGGGCATTGGAGAAAAAGCCTATTGGGTTAGGTTATCCCTTAGCTATGAATCAGGTGTTTCTAGGCAGCAAATTATATCTATCGCAAATCCACATTTAGATCATATCGAGTTTTATCACTTCAGTGGCCCTACGCTGCTTAAACAATTACGAGCAGGCGACAGTTTGCCTTTCAACCAAAGGCCTATTATAAGCACTCATTTTCTGTACTCGTTTAATAACCACCAACAAGATAGCCATGATTTCTATTTGCGAGTGAAAACGTCCGGAACATTTAGCATACCGATGACCCTCTGGACTATCGATTCCTACTACCAAAATGCCGAACGACATTCGGTCTTTTATGGTTTTCAGATTGGCGTGTTAATAGCCATTGGTATCTTTAGCCTGTTAATCGCTGTGACTTCTCATTCATTCAGTTATAGCTATTATGCTGGTTTTGTACTCTCCATTACCCTTTTTGTTGCGAGCTTACACGGATTAGCATTTAGGTTTATCTGGCCAAATTTTCCGAGCGTGCAAGAGTTTGCTTTGCCAGCCCTACTGAGCCTATCTATGATGTTTGCCTTCTTGTTCTCAGAGAAGGCAATGCACCTTAAGTACCACAATCAGACTATGCTGCGACTCTGTCGAGCTAGTGCCGCAATGTCTTTAGTGCTGCTTTTAAGCGGGTTATTACTCAACTACTCAACTGCGTTAACGATCAATATTTACGCGGTAATGCTTTCCAGCATATTATTAATGTGCATGTCTCTCGCCCAAGCTTTCAAAGGCAATAAGCTAGCAAAGTTCTTTGCTATAGGCTGGGCAGGTATGATGTTAGGGGCATTGATATCTGGTGCTATATATCTAGGTTTGCTTCACTGGGACCTTCAAGCTAAAACTCCTTTTATGATTGGCCTAAGTTTAGAGGTTGTTTTTATGGCAGCCCTACTCGCGATCCGCTATAACGATGAACGCCTAAATAAATTAAAAATACAGAAAGACGCACTCATTCAAGCAAATAAAGCACAGGAGACCAAAGAAGAGGCGTTACGCATCGAAGCTAGAAGTAGCGAAAAGTTATCTCAAATGGTTCAAGAACGCACCCTAGAACTAGAGATTGCCCTACGAGAACTCAATGAGGCAAATCAGAAACTCACCGAACAGACAAGAGTAGACAGCCTGACAGGCGTTAAAAATCGCGCCTCATTCGATAAACGTATCATGGCCGAAGGTCGAATTAGTCGAAGACAGCAGACCCCATTATCAATTTTAATGCTGGATATCGATCGCTTTAAATTAATTAATGACTCCTATGGCCACCTAGCTGGCGATCAAGCTTTACGCGTAATCGCCGATAAATTAAAAGAAACTTTAAAGCGACCAACCGATCTAGTGTCACGTTTTGGCGGAGAGGAGTTTGCTATTATATTACCCAACACTGATAAAATAGGTGCACAGCAAGTAGCTGAGACGTTAAGGAAAGTTATCTGCGAACTGCCTATTAGTTGGGGGGAAGACAGTATCCCTCTAACAGTTAGTATTGGGGTGAGTAGCGAAATTATTACCTCAGAAGAACATACTACTTTATTATTAGAACAAGCAGATAAAGCACTTTATCAAGCAAAGAATGACGGGCGTAACCGAGTAAGACTCTACAGCCCCGATCAAGATTAATATCACCATCGTCTGGAGCCAAATGTGAATATTATTACTAGTGCCTACCCACAACGTAGAATGCGCCGTATGCGTAAACATGAGTTTAGTCGCCGTCTAATGGCTGAAAATCAGCTATCAGTAAATGACTTAATCTACCCTATGTTTGTCTTAGAAGGTAACAACCGCACAGAGCAAGTTGCTTCAATGCCTGGTGTAGAGCGCCTTTCAATTGACCTATTACTTAAAGAAGCTGAAGAGCTTGTTGAGCTAGGTATTCCTCTAATTGCATTATTCCCAGTCACTCCAGCTGAGAAGAAAACTTTAATGGCTGAAGAAGCCTATAATGCCGATGCGCTAGCCCAACGTGCAGTTCGTGCACTGAAAGAAGCATTCCCTCAGCTTGGCGTCATGACAGACGTTGCACTCGACCCATTCACGACACATGGTCAAGATGGGATTATCGATGATACTGGCTATATCATGAATGATATCACCACAGAGATCTTGGTTAAACAGGCCCTGTCTCATGCTGAAGCTGGAGCTGATATCGTCGCCCCCTCAGACATGATGGATGGCCGTATTGGTGCTATTCGTAAAGCACTTGAAGAAGCTGGCCATGTGAATACACAGATCATGGCGTACTCAGCAAAGTACTCTTCTAATTACTACGGCCCTTTCCGTGATGCAGTTGGCTCTGCAGGCAACCTAAAAGGTGGCAATAAGCATAGCTACCAGATGGATCCAGCAAATAGCGATGAAGCACTACATGAAGTTGCTTTAGACATCCAAGAAGGCGCTGATATGGTCATGGTTAAGCCTGGTATGCCATACCTAGACATAGTGCATCGCGTAAAGACCGAACTAGCAGTACCTACGTTTGCTTACCAGGTAAGTGGCGAATACGCGATGCATATGGCAGCGATTCAAAACGGTTGGTTAGCTGAGAAGGCGATCGTTATGGAATCGCTACTTTGCTTTAAGCGTGCAGGCGCCGATGGCATCCTAACCTATTTCGCTAAACGTGCCGCTCAATGGTTAAAAGAAGACAAATAATCCTGTCTGAATTTAAACCTGTCTAGTTCTAAAATAGGTTGACGGTTTTTATTAAGCCAGTTGGTATTCCCAACTGGCTTTTTTCATGCCCTACTCCACATGGTTATTGAGCCTCACCACGTTCAGGCTTCTATTTCCCCATGTGCGAGTGGTCAATTCTTACAATAATGAGCCCAGACAAAAACGAAAAAAGCCCGTTGCGTTAGCAACGGGCTTTATCGCTTCTCTTTCGAGAATAATTTGCGCCTGGAAATGACCTACTCTCGTAGTTCGCGCAGCGAACACATGGGGGCTAATACCAATCAGTATAAGAAGTTGATCTACTCAGAGCGTTTTTTGGCAAACTAATTCAAGGTGAATAACTGAAAGAATGGTTGTTCCCTTGTGAAGTTGTTCAACGTAGAAGTAGGCAGCCAAAAACGCTCCAGAATGGCGAGTTTTAGCGGCTCTGATACTGTGTTAACGAGCTTAAACGTAGAATAACTATGCTCTTCACTCGTTGCCTTGTCTCAGTGCCGCTAAACTCTCGCTGAGCGACCAAATCTTTATACTGATTGGTATAAGAAACCCTGCTTTGGATGCAACGCATTCAAGGGCTTTGCAGCGCGAGTAACTTGTTACGAAGCTGGAGAACCCGCTCAGCGGCGGGATGACGTCGGGAGTAGGCATTTATGCCTACTTAAGTGGATGAGCCACCTTAAAGGATAAGAAGCAGTTATAAGCAATATAGTGCTATTTTAAAAAGCTCCAAACGCAAAAAAGCCACCTTAATAAGGTGGCTTCTCTACTTAATTTAGCGCCTGGAAATGACCTACTCTCACATGGGGAGACCCCACACTACCATCGGCGATATTGCGTTTCACTTCTGAGTTCGGAATGGATTCAGGTGGTGCCACAACTCTATGGTTTCCAGACAAATTTGGTAAATTTAGAAAGCTGGACTCGCTATGCAAGTCTTAATAAATTGGGTTCACACTACATTAAGTGTTTTCTAATTCTGGTTTCTATAAGAAACATAGTTAACTCATAAAACCCATTAGGGTTGTATGGTTAAGCCTCACGAGTCATTAGTACAAGTTAGCTCAACGCCTCACAACGCTTACACACCTTGCCTATCAACGTCCTAGTCTCGAACGGCTCTTTAGAGGAATTAAATTCCTAGGGATGACTCATCTTAGGACTCGCTTCCCGCTTAGATGCTTTCAGCGGTTATCGATTCCGAACGTAGCTACCGGGCAATGCTATTGGCATAACAACCCGAACACCAGCGGTTCGTCCACTCCGGTCCTCTCGTACTAGGAGCAGCTTCCTTCAATCATCCAACGCCCACGGCAGATAGGGACCGAACTGTCTCACGACGTTCTGAACCCAGCTCGCGTACCACTTTAAATGGCGAACAGCCATACCCTTGGGACCGACTTCAGCCCCAGGATGTGATGAGCCGACATCGAGGTGCCAAACACCGCCGTCGATATGAACTCTTGGGCGGTATCAGCCTGTTATCCCCGGAGTACCTTTTATCCGTTGAGCGATGGCCCTTCCATACAGAACCACCGGATCACTATGACCTACTTTCGTACCTGCTCGACGTGTATGTCTCGCAGTTAAGCTGGCTTATGCCATTGCACTAACCGTACGATGTCCGACCGTACTTAGCCAACCTTCGTGCTCCTCCGTTACTCTTTGGGAGGAGACCGCCCCAGTCAAACTACCCACCAGGCACTGTCCCGAACCCCGATTCAGGGGCCGCGGTTAGAACATCAAAACTACAAGGGTGGTATTTCAAGATTGACTCCACTCCATCTAGCGACGAAGCTTCAAAGTCTCCCACCTATCCTACACATGTAGGTTCAATGTTCAGTGCCAAGCTATAGTAAAGGTTCACGGGGTCTTTCCGTCTAGCCGCGGGTATACGGCATCTTCACCGCAATTTCAACTTCACTGAGTCTCGGCTGGAGACAGCGTGGCCATCATTACGCCATTCGTGCAGGTCGGAACTTACCCGACAAGGAATTTCGCTACCTTAGGACCGTTATAGTTACGGCCGCCGTTTACCGGGGCTTCGATCATGAGCTTCTCCGAAGATAACCCAATCAATTAACCTTCCGGCACCGGGCAGGCGTCATACCGTATACTTCCTCTTGCGAGTTTGCACAGTACTGTGTTTTTGATAAACAGTTGCAGCCACCTGGTATCTGCGACTCCCGGCAGCTTAGAGAGCAAGTCTCATCACCGCTAGGAGCGTACCTTCTCCCGAAGTTACGGTACCATTTTGCCTAGTTCCTTCAGCCGAGTTCTCTCAAGCGCCTTAGTATTCTCTACCCGACCACCTGTGTCGGTTTGGGGTACGATTCCTGCTAACCTGAAGCTTAGAAGATTTTCCTGGAAGCATGGCATCAACTACTTCAGTCCCTTAGGACCTCGTCATCAGCTCTCAGCCTTAAGTACACCCGGATTTGCCTAAGTGTACAGCCTACAACCTTAAACGCGGACAACCAACGCCGCGCTAGCCTAGCCTTCTCCGTCTCTCCATCGCAGTTAGCAGAAGTACGGGAATATTAACCCGTTTCCCATCGACTACGCCTTTCGGCCTCGCCTTAGGGGTCGACTCACCCTGCCCCGATTAACGTTGGACAGGAACCCTTGGTCTTTCGGCGAGGGGGTTTTTCACCCCCTTTATCGTTACTCATGTCAGCATTCGCACTTCTGATACCTCCAGTGTGGGTTACCCCTTCACCTTCAACGGCTTACAGAACGCTCCTCTACCGCACCAGTGTAAACACTAGTACCCATAGCTTCGGTGTATTGCTTAGCCCCGTTAAATCTTCCGCGCAGGCCGACTCGACTAGTGAGCTATTACGCTTTCTTTAAATGATGGCTGCTTCTAAGCCAACATCCTAGCTGTCTAAGCCTTCCCACATCGTTTCCCACTTAGCAATAACTTTGGGACCTTAGCTGATGGTCTGGGTTGTTTCCCTTTTCACGACGGACGTTAGCACCCGCCGTGTGTCTCCCGTATAGTACTCATTGGTATT
Source organism: Shewanella pealeana ATCC 700345 (assembly GCF_000018285.1). Lineage (NCBI taxonomy): Bacteria > Pseudomonadati > Pseudomonadota > Gammaproteobacteria > Alteromonadales > Shewanellaceae > Shewanella > Shewanella pealeana. The sequence goes on from NC_009901.1 coordinate 4,619,118, forward strand.
CGGAGTTTGCAAAGGGTTGGTAAGTCGGGATGACCCCCTAGCCTTAACAGTGCTCTACCCCCAATGGTATTCGTACGAGGCGCTACCTAAATAGCTTTCGAGGAGAACCAGATATCTCCGAGTTTGATTGGCCTTTCACCCCCAGCCACAAGTCATCACCGCATTTTTCAACATACGTGTGTTCGGTCCTCCAATTGATGTTACTCAATCTTCAACCTGCCCATGGCTAGATCACTCGGTTTCGGGTCTACACCTTGCAACTAAACGCGCAGTTAACACTCGGTTTCCCTACGGCTCCGCTATTCGCTTAACCTTGCTACAAAATGTAAGTCGCTGACCCATTATACAAAAGGTACGCAGTCACGGTCTCAAGAACCGCTCCCACTGCTTGTACGTATACGGTTTCAGGTTCTATTTCACTCCCCTCACAGGGGTTCTTTTCGCCTTTCCCTCACGGTACTGGTTCACTATCGGTCAGTCAGGAGTATTTAGCCTTGGAGGATGGTCCCCCCATGTTCAAACAGGATGTCACGTGTCCCGTCCTACTCGTTTTCACGTAAAGTTAGTTTTCATGTACGGGGCTATCACCCTGTGCCGCTGTGCTTTCCAACACATTCCACTAACACCCTCTACGCTTAAGGGCTAATCCCCGTTCGCTCGCCGCTACTAGGGGAATCTCGGTTGATTTCTTTTCCTCCGGGTACTTAGATGTTTCAGTTCCCCGGGTTCGCCTCACTACACTATGTATTCATGTAGTGATACATGCTTATGCATGTGGGTTTCCCCATTCGGACATCGTTAGCTCAAATGCTTGTTACTAGCTCGCCAACGCTTTTCGCAAGTTACTACGTCCTTCATCGCCTCTGACTGCCAAGGCATCCACCATATACGCTTAGTCACTTAACCATACAACCCAAATAAGTCTCTATGAGATTATCCGTTGTTCTGAGCGGGTAAGCTCACAACAGCCGTATCGTAACTAATGGTTTCTACTTTCGCCAAAATTAGAATTTTTATCTCATCATCCAACAAGTTAATGTTAAACAACGAGCTAAGACACTTAATGTTAAGTGTTTATAGAACTCAATTTTTTAATTTCGCGCTAATGCTATAAACAACAACTTACAAGTAAGTCACTGTCCCTTTCACATTAACACTATCAGCTTTCCAAATTTTTAAAGAGCGGGCTTAAAAAAGCCAAAGATAAATTCTGCATTTATCTTTGGCATCTCTTACCTGTGCATATGTCTTACTCTTACTGAAGAGAAAGATGTAAATGGTGGAGCTATGCGGGATCGAACCGCAGACCTCCTGCGTGCAAGGCAGGCGCTCTCCCAGCTGAGCTATAGCCCCATTTACATGCAGTCAAACAAATTTACGTTAAAACAAAATCTTTCTTTAGGAGAAAATAAAGATTTTGGTGGGTCAGAGTGGACTTGAACCACCGACCTCACCCTTATCAGGGGTGCGCTCTAACCAGCTGAGCTACAGACCCAACGTAATTTGCTCTTTCTTTACGACAAGCATATCTGTGTGAACACTCAACAACTATTAAGTTAGTCGTATAGGTAAGGAGGTGATCCAGCCCCAGGTTCCCCTAGGGCTACCTTGTTACGACTTCACCCCAGTCATGAACCACACCGTGGTAAACGCCCTCCCGAAGGTTAAGCTATCTACTTCTGGTGCAGCCCACTCCCATGGTGTGACGGGCGGTGTGTACAAGGCCCGGGAACGTATTCACCGTAGCATTCTGATCTACGATTACTAGCGATTCCGACTTCACGGAGTCGAGTTGCAGACTCCGATCCGGACTACGACCGGCTTTGTGAGATTAGCTCCACCTCGCGGCTTCGCAACCCTCTGTACCGACCATTGTAGCACGTGTGTAGCCCTACTCGTAAGGGCCATGATGACTTGACGTCGTCCCCACCTTCCTCCGGTTTATCACCGGCAGTCTCCCTAAAGTTCCCACCATTACGTGCTGGCAAATAAGGATAAGGGTTGCGCTCGTTGCGGGACTTAACCCAACATTTCACAACACGAGCTGACGACAGCCATGCAGCACCTGTCTCAGAGTTCCCGAAGGCACTAAGCTATCTCTAGCGAATTCTCTGGATGTCAAGAGTAGGTAAGGTTCTTCGCGTTGCATCGAATTAAACCACATGCTCCACCGCTTGTGCGGGCCCCCGTCAATTCATTTGAGTTTTAACCTTGCGGCCGTACTCCCCAGGCGGTCTACTTAATGCGTTAGCTTGAGAGCCCAGTGTTCAAGACACCAAACTCCGAGTAGACATCGTTTACGGCGTGGACTACCAGGGTATCTAATCCTGTTTGCTCCCCACGCTTTCGTACCTGAGCGTCAGTCTTTGTCCAGGGGGCCGCCTTCGCCACCGGTATTCCTTCAGATCTCTACGCATTTCACCGCTACACCTGAAATTCTACCCCCCTCTACAAGACTCTAGTTTGCCAGTTCAAAATGCAGTTCCCAGGTTGAGCCCGGGGCTTTCACATCTTGCTTAACAAACCGCCTGCGTACGCTTTACGCCCAGTAATTCCGATTAACGCTTGCACCCCTCGTATTACCGCGGCTGCTGGCACGAAGTTAGCCGGTGCTTCTTCTGCGAGTAACGTCACACCCAAACGCTATTAACGCTTGAGCTTTCCTCCTCGCTGAAAGTGCTTTACAACCCGAAGGCCTTCTTCACACACGCGGCATGGCTGCATCAGGCTTTCGCCCATTGTGCAATATTCCCCACTGCTGCCTCCCGTAGGAGTCTGGACCGTGTCTCAGTTCCAGTGTGGCTGATCATCCTCTCAGACCAGCTAGGGATCGTCGCCTTGGTGAGCCATTACCTCACCAACTAGCTAATCCCACCTAGGTTCATCCAATCGCGGAAGGCCCGAAGGTCCCCTCCTTTCCCCCGTAGGGCGTATGCGGTATTAGCAGTCGTTTCCAACTGTTATCCCCCTCGACTGGGCAGATACCTAGGCATTACTCACCCGTCCGCCGCTCGTCACCTCAGGAGCAAGCTCCCTTGTGTTACCGCTCGACTTGCATGTGTTAGGCCTGCCGCCAGCGTTCAATCTGAGCCATGATCAAACTCTTCAATTAAAGTTTTTTTTGCTTCTTCCACCTTACAAGTAAGGCTAAATCAGCGGCTCAACGAATTCTGTATTACATATTGCTATGAACACTCATTCATTAAGTCAATTTTTGATTGCCTCGTGAGAGACAATTTCGAATAACTTAATCTCTGTGAGTGTCCACACAGATTTGCTTGTCATATTGTTAAAGAGCGGTGCGGTAATGACTCCAACTTATTGATAGTGTTTTATGTTCAGATAATGCCCGATGACTTTGTCATGCAGCTCCACCGATTTTGAGAACGACAGCGACTTCCGTCCCAGCCGTGCCAGGTGCTGCCTCAGATTCAGGTTATGCCGCTCAATTCGCTGCGTATATCGCTTGCTGATTACGTGCAGCTTTCCCTTCAGGCGGGATTCATACAGCGGCCAGCCATCCGTCATCCATATCACCACGTCAAAGGGTGACAGCAGGCTCATAAGACGCCCCAGCGTCGCCATAGTGCGTTCACCGAATACGTGCGCAACAACCGTCTTCCGGAGACTGTCATACGCGTAAAACAGCCAGCGCTGGCGCGATTTAGCCCCGACATAGCCCCACTGTTCGTCCATTTCCGCGCAGACGATGACGTCACTGCCCGGCTGTATGCGCGAGGTTACCGACTGCGGCCTGAGTTTTTTAAGTGACGTAAAATCGTGTTGAGGCCAACGCCCATAATGCGGGCTGTTGCCCGGCATCCAACGCCATTCATGGCCATATCAATGATTTTCTGGTGCGTACCGGGTTGAGAAGCGGTGTAAGTGAACTGCAGTTGCCATGTTTTACGGCAGTGAGAGCAGAGATAGCGCTGATGTCCGGCGGTGCTTTGCCGTTTACGCACCACCCCGTCAGTAGCTGAACAGGAGGGACAGCTGATAGAAACAGAAGCCACTGGAGCACCTCAAAAACACCATCATACACTAAATCAGTAACTTGGCAGCATCACCGAGCGGTGCTAATCCTATTGAGAACGAGTCTCTCAGTTAGCAGCCTAGGACGCTAGGTCGTTGGCTTGAGGAGGCGTATTCTACACTCTCCAGTGTCGGCGTCAAGCGCTTATTTTAAGAAGTTTTTCAAGTGGCGATTTCTTAATCAGAAGTCGTTACCCGAAGCTCTTAAAGCGATTGTCACCTGAATCAAATCTCCGTGGAGTTTTAACTCTCTAACGCTGCTAGCTTGGCTAGTTGCCTGCTTCACCGTGTCAGTGGGGTCGCATTATAGGGAGATTCGAAAAGAGCGCAAGCGCTTTTTCTTAAAAAACCTCTCTTTTTTCAATGTTTTTATTTAGGCACAACTTAGTCACCACTTACCCTCAGAGTTATCCACAACCCAATGCCGATATGCTTACTTTATATGCGTAGAAGTCATTAGTGACGTTATGTATAAACATATCTAGCCGACTAAGTAGCGCTACTACACATTGCTATATAGCCAAAACCAATATCATGTAGCAAGTATATATAGCTTAACGTGATGAGTTCTGCCAATCGCGATCATGTGAATATCTATTACGACCTGTTAAATTCTCAGTAATAAAAAAGGGTGCCTCAATGAGACACCCTTTTCTTCTATTAAGTCTATGCGTTTAGCTTAGCTTACCGTGACACTGTTTATACTTCTTGCCTGAACCACATGGGCATGGATCGTTACGTCCCACTTTTTCGCCATCACGTACCGTTGGCTGAGTAGCCGCAAGCGCTGCACTTTCTTCAGCGCCAACGATGGCTTCAGCTTCTGCGTGTTGATAGTCACGACGGATTTTTGCGTCTTCTTGACGACGGCGCTCTTCCATCTCTTCAACATCTGACTGTGCCTGTACTTGTACTTTAGACAATACACTAATGACGTCATGCTTTAATGACTCAAGCATCTGCTGGAATAGCTCGAATGATTCACGCTTATATTCTTGCTTTGGATTCTTCTGTGCATAGCCACGTAAGTGGATACCTTGGCGCAAGTGGTCCATCGCTGAAAGGTGCTCTTTCCATAAACCGTCTAGCGTTTGTAGCATTACCGCTTTTTCGAATTGACGTAGCACTTGCTCGCCTACCATCTCTTCTTTAGCTTTGTATGCATTAACCCAAGTTTCAACAATACGCTCACGTAATGTTTCTTCGTGCAAGTCATCTTCTTTATCTAGCCACTCTTGGATAGGTAGACTCATTGCATATTCTTGTTGCAGACGTTTCTCTAGGCCTTCGACATCCCAAAGCTCTTCTACTGATTGACGCGGAATGTATTGATCAACTAAACCATTAACCACGTCTTCTTGAATATTGGTGATAGTATCTTGAATACTTTCGGCATCCATTAATTCATTACGCTGCGCGTAAACGACTTGGCGCTGATCGTTAGCAACATCATCAAACTCAAGTAACTGCTTACGAATATCGAAGTTACGAGCTTCTACTTTACGCTGCGCGTTTTCGATAGCACGTGACACCCATGGATGCTCAATCGCTTCACCTTCTTCCATACCTAGCTTCTTCATCATTGAAGAGACACGGTCTGAAGCGAAGATACGCATTAAGCTATCTTCCATAGATAGGTAAAAACGAGAAGAACCAGAGTCACCTTGACGACCAGAACGACCACGTAACTGGTTATCGATACGGCGAGATTCGTGACGCTCTGTACCTAAGATGTGTAGACCACCGGCTTCAACAACTTCGTCGTGACGAATTTTCCAGTCAGCCTTAATCTTGGCTTTCTGCTCGTCAGTTGGATTGGTTAGCGCTTCGATCTCCATGTTCCAGTTACCACCTAACACGATATCGGTACCACGACCCGCCATGTTAGTTGCAACGGTTACCGCTCCAGTACGACCCGCTTGAGCAACGATATCTGCTTCACGTTCGTGGAACTTAGCATTCAAGATCTCATGTGGGATCTTTTCTTTCTTCAGTAAGCTGTGCAGCAGTTCTGACTGCTCAATCGAAACCGTACCAACCAATACTGGCTGACCACGCTCACGACAGCCAACGATATCTTTAACGATCGCGGCATACTTCTCTTCAGCAGTTAAGTAAACCAGATCCGGATGATCTTTACGAACCATTGGACGGTTTGTTGGTACTACTACAGTATCAAGACCATAAATATGCTGGAATTCGAACGCTTCGGTATCGGCAGTACCCGTCATACCTGCAAGCTTTTCATATTGACGGAAGAAGTTCTGGAATGTAATCGATGCAAGAGTCTGGTTTTCATTTTGAATATGAACGCCTTCTTTCGCTTCAACCGCTTGATGTAGACCTTCAGACCAGCGACGACCAGGCATAGTACGGCCTGTATGCTCATCAACGATAACTACTTCGTTATCTTGAACAATATAGTCGACGTCTTTCTCGAATAATGTGTGCGCGCGTAGTGCTGCATTCACATGGTGTAATAAAGAGATGTTAGCCGCTGAGTAGAGTGAATCACCTTCGGCAAGCATGCCGCGCTCAGTCAATAAGACCTCAACCTTCTCTTGCCCACGCTCAGTCATATGAACTTGCTTTGACTTCTCATCTACAGAGTAGTCGCCTTCGCCCACATAATCTTCAGTATCTTCTTTCTCTTGCGCGATAAGGTTAGGGATTAGCGTGTTAATCTTGATGTATAGCTCAGAGCTATCTTCAGCAGCACCAGAAATAATTAACGGAGTACGTGCTTCATCAATAAGAATCGAGTCGACTTCGTCGATTAGCGCGTAATGCAATGGCCGTTGTACGCGTTCGCTTGGAGAGAACGCCATGTTGTCACGCAGGTAATCGAAACCAAATTCATTGTTAGTTCCGTAGGTAATATCAGCATCATAAGCCGCTTTCTTTTCTACCTGGCCAAGACCCGCAACGTTAATACCAACAGTTAAGCCAAGGAATTCAAAAAGAGGACGGTTATTTTCAGCATCACGGCCAGCTAGGTAGTCGTTCACTGTAATAACGTGAACACCTTTACCTGTTAAACCATTTAAATAAGCAGGCAGAGTTGCCGTTAGGGTTTTACCTTCACCGGTACGCATTTCTGCGATACGGTTACTATCCAAAATCATGCCGCCAATAAGCTGTACATCGAAGTGGCGCATATCAAATACACGCTTCGATGCTTCACGTACAGTAGCAAATGCTTCTGGTAAAACGCCTTCTAATGATTCACCACCGTCTAAACGCTCGCGGAAGTGGGCTGTTTTTGCTTTTAATTCTTCATCCGATAGCTTTTCGTATTCAGCTTCTAGCGCGTTAACCTTATTAACGACTTTACCAAATGCCTTAAGTGTACGATCGTTGCGACTACCAAATACTTTTGTCAGTAATTTACCAAACATCTGAACCACTTCTATGTTATTGGCCAAGTCCCTTTTAGAGCCTGAAAGCCTATTTTACGATTACCCTGCCTTGCGGTAGACATATTTTTGCGGATCTATTTGCTGTCCACCGCGCAACACTTCATAGTGCACATGAGGCCCAGTCGAGCGCCCAGTACTCCCCATAACAGCGATTTTTTCGCCTTTAGCGACCACATCACCCACATTTACTGACAAAGCTTTATTGTGACCATAGCGAGTGCTTAGACCATTTCCATGATCAATTTCAACTAACTCACCATAACCAAACATCTTGTCCGCCCATGTAACTACGCCACCTGCGGTAGCGATTACATCGACGCCCTCTTTTCCGGCAAAGTCGATACCTTTATGCATCGTACGTTTACCGTTAAAAGGATCATTACGTAAACCGTAGGGCGAAGATAACCAACCTTTCTGAATTGGTCGCCCAGATATATAACGTTCTTCATCTATATGGAGATTAGATGCTACCGTTTCAAGTAGTGAAAGCTGAACATTATTATTATCTATTCGAGATACTAGCTCATCCATATCGGCGATAAGCTGATCGAGTTCGATGTTAGTACCTAAATCACTGATACCGCCAACACCGACTTCTGAAGAGAAATCAAACTGATCTTCTAATTGATTATTTAAAGCAACTTGCTGACCCAAGGCTTCTAAGCGCGTGAGTTTAGCTTGCATACGAGCGACATGAGCTACCAACATCGAAAGCTGAGTTTCAGTCGCGCTCTTTAACGCGATCAACTCATCCTTTTGTTCTTCACGAGCCATACGCTCGCTATCGACATTAGCTTGTTGCTGTGTAAGTTGCTTAGCATTGTGCTGATAAAGGCCCGTACCCGCTGCTATGAGCAGTATCGGCAAAAGCAGCCAACGCTTTCCTGGTTGCCAGCGTGTGGCACCATTTCGACCTTGAATAAAAACTGTTACACTCATAGCCTAATTAAGCCATTTTATTATCATATGAAAAAGCCCCCTCAGGATCTCAGTCAATTACTGCATCAGCAAGGCAACATGCCTAATCTCGCTGAAAAAGCAGAGCTGTTATTACACTTAGATCACTACGTGAAACAAGTGTTGACTGGTCCAGTGACAGAGCAACTAAAGGTTGCCAATTTACGCCAAGGGATCTTGGTTATTGAAACAACCACGGCTGCTTGGGCGGCAAGAATTAACTTCCAAAAACCCAAAATACTACAATTGCTACAAGCCGAAACGTTACCCATGCTTACCGCAATCGAGGTTAAAGTCAACCCAAGCTTGTTAATGTATGAAACAAAACGTAAGCCTGCTCACAACCTAATTAGTGAAAATGCCGCCGCTCACATTGAAGCTTTAGCTGAACATACTGAGGGGACATTAGCGGTAAAACTAAAACGGCTGGCTGCATTAGCCAGCCGTTCAAGGCAATCTTAATTCGCTGTTAAGCGAATACAGCACCGGCTGGTACTGAGAAGCTGACAGGTGCGTCGGCTTCTTTTTCAAAGCTCACGATTTCCCAAGCATCTTGTTGTGCAAGCATGGCACGCACTAACTGGTTGTTAAGTGCATGTCCTGTTTTATATGCACAGAACTCACCAACAATCGCGTGACCCGCCACATACAGATCACCAAAGGCATCAAGAATCTTGTGCTTAACAAACTCGTCCTCATAACGCAGGCCATCGGGGTTGAGGACGCGATATTCGTCAAGTACAACAGCATTTTCCATGCTGCCGCCTAGTGCAAGATTATTGGCTCTTAAATATTCGATATCTCGCATAAAACCAAAGGTTCTAGCGCGGCTGATATCTTTAATAAAAGCAGACGATGAGAAATCCATCACCATATGCTGCTGACTACGAGCAATTTCAGGGTGATTAAAGTCAATAGCGAAATCGACTCTGAAACCTTTAAAGGGTTTCAACTCTGCCCATTTATCACCATCTTCAACACGAATTGGTTTAGTGATTTTAATATATTTCTTAGCTGCGTTTTGCTCTTGGATGCCTACTGATTGCAATAGGAAAACAAAAGGACTCGCACTGCCATCCATAATTGGAATTTCAGGCGCGTCAACTTCGATAACTGCGTTATCGATACCTAATCCGGCTAGCGCAGCGAATAGATGCTCAATTGTTGATATACGAACACCATCGTCATTAACCAAGGCTGTACACATAGTCGTTTCACGCACTTGATCGGCAACAGCTGGAATTTCCACTGCTGGTGACAAGTCGGTACGAACTAGCTTAATGCCGGTATTAACTGGTGCGGGCTTAATGATCAAAGTCACCTTGTTGCCGGAATGCAATCCAACACCAGTAGTCTTAACCATTTCTTTGACAGTTCTTTGAAAAATCATGTTTTTACCCGTTTATTATCTCAACAAAAAAGCACTAACCACACACTTTTTAGTCGTGCGTAGGCTATGCTGGTCGGATATCTTAGCATATCTTTGCAAATTCACCAAAATTCACTCAGCTTTTCGACAACACTTTAGTATTGCCTTATATTTGTTAACCATTTATTAACACTTGAGTTAATCAGCTTGCTTACGCAAAAATGCTGGAATATCCAAGTAATCAAGTTCGTTCTTTTTCTCTGTCACAGGTGTTGCCACTTGTGGCTGAGCTGCTTGTGCAGTATTGCCGTGCGACATAGTCGGTGCAATAGTATCTTCTGGTACGATATTCTCAACACGAGATTCAGCCGGAACAATTGGCTCTGGACGCGGAGCTGGCTTAGAAACAAGCTGAATATCAGGCTTCTTCTCTGCACCAATACCCGTCGCAACTACGGTTACGCGTAGCTCATCAGACATCTCAGGGTCGATAACCGCACCCACAACCACTGTTGCGTTATCAGATGCGTAAGCCTTAACGTGGTTACCCACTGTCTCGAACTCTTCGATGCTCATATCCATACCAGCTGTAATGTTCACAAGAACACCGCGAGCACCAGCAAGATCGATATCTTCAAGTAATGGACTCGCAACTGCAGCTTCTGCCGCTTCTTCAGCGCGATCTTCACCACTTGCAACACCGGTACCCATCATGGCATTACCCATTTCAGACATAACGGTTTTCACGTCGGCGAAATCGACGTTGATTAGACCAGGACGAGTAATAAGCTCTGCAATACCTTGCACAGCTCCAAGTAGTACGTTGTTAGCCGCAGCGAATGCATCTAATAAAGAAGTACCACGACCTAGCACTTTAAGTAACTTTTCGTTTGGAATCGTGATCAATGAATCTACGTGCTTAGCAAGCTGTTCAATACCTTGATCCGCGTAAGCCATACGCTTCTTGCCTTCGAATGGGAAAGGCTTAGTCACAACGGCAACAGTCAGAATACCTTCTTCACGTGCAATCTCTGCCACTACTGGAGCAGCGCCTGTACCGGTACCACCGCCCATACCCGCAGCGATAAAGATCATGTCCGATCCTTTAATCGCATTACGAATGTTTTCTCTATCTTCTTCAGCCGCTAGACGACCAATTTCAGGGTTTGCGCCAGCACCCAAACCTTTGGTCACATCACGACCTAATTGAATTGTGGTTGATGCAGCAGACTTACGCAGTGCTTGTGCGTCAGTATTTGTTGCTACAAACTCAACACCTTCGATGTTGTGTTTAACCATATGCTCGACAGCGTTACCACCGCCGCCACCGACGCCGATGACCTTAATCACCGCCTCGTCTGAATGACTATCCATGATCTCAAACATGGTCTTTTCTCCGTTCTGCCTGCGTTATTAACTAAAACTCGCCTTTAAACCAACTCTGGACCCGATTCCAAAGACTGGTGACCCCTTGTCGCTCAGGACGCTCGAACTGACGTTCGATCACTCTGCGCGCACCATAGTGAAGCAACCCGACTCCGGTAGAGTAAATAGGTTGATCCACATATTCATGTAAACCTTTTACTGGCAGCGGCTGTGCCATTCGTACTGGCATGCCAAATGTTGCTTCAGCGATATCCACAGCACCTTCAATCGATGCTGTGCCACCAGTGATCACTATGCCCGCTGCAACCTGATCTTCGAGCCCGCTATCGCGTAGCTGCTTTAAGATCAGTTCAAATAATTCTTGGTATCTTGGCTCCACCACTTCTGCCAACGTGTGACGCGACATACTGCGTGAAGGGCGACCGCCTACCGACGGAACTTCAATACTGTCTTCACGGCTCACCATAGCGCTACGAGCGCTAGCGTGCTGCACCTTAATCTGCTCCGCATGAGATAATGGTGTGCGGAATATCTTAGCGATATCGTTAGTCACCTGATTACCCGCAACCGGCACCACTGCACAATGACGCAGCGCGCCATTGGTATAAACAGCGATATCTGTTGTGCCACCGCCAATATCAACTAAACAGACACCTAAGTCTTTCTCATCATCTGTCAGCACTGAGTCGGCAGATGCAATCGCTGAGAACACTAGGTCATCAACCTTCAAGCCACAGCGCTCTACGCTCTTAGTGATATTCTTAGCCATATCATTAGCGCAAGTCACGATATGCACCTTAGCTTCCATACGCATACCAGACATGCCTATCGGGCTCTTAATGCCGTCTTGAATATCGATAGCGTATTCTTGCGGCAACACATGCAAGATACGACGTTCTGTTGGGATCTTTACTGAACGCGCGGTATGAATCACGTTGTCGACGTCTTCTTGCGTCACTTCTTCATCATTAATCGATACCATGCCGTTTTCATTCTGGCATTCGATATGTTTACCCGAAATACTCAAATAAACCGATGAGACTTGGCAATCAGCCATTAGTTCAGCTTGATCCAGTGCTCTTTGTACACTGCGAACGATAGAGTCGAGGTCGTTAACGCCGCCTTTATCCATACCTCTTGAAGGATGGTTTCCAAGGCCGACAATACTGATCTCACCGTCAGGCAACACTTCACCAATGATGACAGCGACCTTTGATGTCCCTATGTCCAATCCCACGATCAGATTTCTATCCAGATTCTTGGTCATTAATTAACGGCTCTCTTTCTGTGCATCATCCCAACCTACGGCCAAACCTGTGTCGTAGCGCAAATCCACAATCGCTACCTTCTTTTCTTGCTTAGCAAGTTGAGGGTAGACGTGGATAAATCTTTGTATCCTTGCCATCTTGTCTTCGCGACCGAGCTCCAGCTTAATGCCAGTATTTAGCTCTGCGTGCCAAGCATGTCTCGGGCTCAAACTTAAACTCTGTAAGTTAAAGCCATTAATTCTTAATAGTTCGCCTAACTGCTGGTAAGTAGTTAGTACCGACTTACCTTGCTCTTCAGGTCCGGTCAAGAAAGGTAAGTTAGGTATACCCTCTTTCGCTGGTGCATCAAATACTTCGCCATAAATATTGAGCCAAGCATCACCATTCCAATGCGCAACTGGTTTTTGTTCAACCAGATAGACCTTCAATTTAGCAGGCCACTCCCGGCGCACTGAGGCCTGATATACCCAAGGTAAGGCTTCTAATGCATCTTGTACCTGATTAACATCAGCGGAGAAAAAGCTACGCTGCATCAAATCTTGCAAGGCAACTTGGATCTCGCTGTCATCGGTATATAACCGCTTCCCGTTAATCGCAACGGCTTCAATAGGTAACGCATCGGCATCGTTTAATACCGAATCTAGCTTCATTACTGCCATCGACAAACCGATCAATACACACAGTAAAAACGCTAAACCGAAGCACAAATACCAATCGGCTTGCGAAAGCAAGACTCGAACACGCTGACCTTTCTCGCGCCAAGACACCTTCAGGCTTCCTTTTGCAACCATAACCCCGGAAAATCGGCCATTATATAGCCCTTATTCCAAGCGTCAAAATTTGATGTGTAACTTAAGCTATATCGCTCTAAATTACGCATTTTTTTCATCTGTAACCGCAGAATCAAAACCAAGGTTTGACTCGGCTAGACTGCGAGACAACAAGCCAATACTGCCAGCCCCTTGGGTCAACAGTAGGTCGCCATCTTGTAAGATCTCTGGCAATACAGTTTCTAGTTGTTCGGTACTCGCCACGAACACAGGCTCGACTTGGCCACGCACTCTAATCGAACGACATAATGCTCGACTATCGGCACCAGGGATTGGCGCTTCACCTGCGGCATAAACATCAAGCATCAACAAGCAGTCCACTTGCGATAAGACTTCCACAAAGTCTTCATATAGGTCACGGGTTCGACTATAGCGGTGTGGCTGATAGATCATGACTAAGCGACGCTCAGGCCAGCCTAATCTGGCAGCCTTAATCGTTGCCGCGACTTCGCTTGGGTGATGACCATAGTCATCGACCAACTTAATCTCACCTTTGGCCGTTGTGAATTCACCAATCTGTTGAAAGCGGCGACCAATACCCTGGAAGTCGGCTAAGGCGGTAATAATCGCCTCGTCTTCAATCTCATCTTCAGTTGCTACAGCAATCGCAGCCAATGAGTTAAGTACGTTATGTTCACCGGGTAAATTAACTGACAGCTGCAGATCATCCATACCAGCGCGGCGTACGGTAAACTCACAGCTATAACCTGTTTGCTTGAAATCTAATGCACGAACATCTGCATCTTCACTGAAACCGTAAGTCACTATACGACGACCGATACGCGGAATAAGCTCACGTACGATAGGATCGTCGATACACACAACTGCGACGCCATAGAATGGCAAGTTATGCAGGAAATCGACGAAGGTCGTCTTAAGCTTCTCTAGATCGCCTTCATAGGTATCCATATGGTCAGCTTCAATATTGGTCACCACACTCACCATCGGCTGCAGATGCAAGAAGCTCGCATCGCTCTCATCCGCCTCGGCAATAAGATAACGGCTATGACCTAGTCTTGCGTTAGTACCCGCACTATTTAACAAGCCGCCAATCACAAATGTTGGGTCACGCTCAGCCTGACCATAAACGCTGGCAATTAAACTTGTCGTAGTGGTTTTACCGTGAGTTCCCGCAACGGCAACACCGTGACGATAACGCATCAGCTCAGCCAGCATCTCGGCGCGGCGTACTACAGGGATCCTAAGCTCTTTTGCTGCAACTAGCTCTGGGTTATCGGCGCTAATCGCCGTAGACACCACAACCACATCGACATCTTTTACCTGACTTGCATCGTGGCCAATATAGATAGTCACGCCAAGTTGAGCTAATCGCTCAGTGACCGCACTTTGCGCGATATCTGAGCCACTTAATTTGTAACCCTCATTAACAAGCACTTCCGCTATGCCGCCCATACCAGCACCACCTATTCCAACGAAATAGATGTGCTTAACCCTGCGCATCTCAGGGATCATGGTTCTTAGCTGCGAATACTTCTCTGCTTTGTTACTCATCTCAACCCTTCTCAGCTAATCGAATACAGACATTAGCTACTCGCTCTGTCGCATCTAAAATGGCTACGTCTCGAGCACGCTGGCCCATATTGCATAATTCTTGTTTATCGGATGCCAGCATCGACAATTTTGTCATCAGTTTACTGGTATCCACTATTGGCTGCGGCAACAAGAAGGCTGCCCCAGCGTTAACTAAAACTTTGGCGTTTTTAGTTTGATGGTCGTCAACCGCATGTGGGTATGGCACCAATAAACTCGGTAAGCCTACCGCTGCTAGCTCAGATACAGTTAATGCACCAGAGCGACAAACGACCACATCGGCCCAACGATACGCCGCTTCCATATCATCGATAAACTCGGCAACACTCACACTGCCATCTTGGCCGAGTCGTTGGTACTCCGCCTTTACTGCCACAAGGTTATCACGGCCAACTTGATGCCAAACCGTCATAGAATGGGTTTTGCTCACCCCTTCTAAAACACTCGGCATCACGTCGTTAAAAATCTTTGCCCCTAAGCTGCCACCAACAACAAGTACCTTTAGAGAATCATCGTCACAACATGACTCTCGCTTATCACCAAGAGCAATCAGCTCTTTACGGATAGGGTTACCCACAGTTTCCGCTTTGATATCGGTAAAGGTGCCTTCAAAGGCACACAAGACCTCTGACGCAATACGCGATAGCAGTCTATTAGTCATGCCAGGAATGGCATTTTGCTCATGCAAAACAAGAGGGATGCCACTCAGTTTGGCTGCTACGCCACCGGGACCACTGGCAAATCCGCCCATGCCCATCACGACGTCAGGCTTAAAGCTCTTAATGACGGCGCGAGCCTGCATCACAGATCGCAGGATCTTAAAAGGCGCTGCCAATTTACGCATTAAGCCATTACCACGAACACCTTTAATATCGATAAAGTCGATATCGAAACCATGTTGAGGCACAAGCCTCGCTTCCATTCGCTCAGCCGTGCCTAACCAACGTACCTTCCAGCCTTGCTGGCTTAGATACTTAGCTACCGCTAACGCAGGAAACACATGACCGCCGGTACCGCCAGCCATAATTAAAATGCGTTTCTCTTCAGCTTGGTTAGTCATTATCTCACTCATTATTTGTTTGTCCGGCCTTCGATGGCCTGGATAACACTCAATCTTCTTTCATGGTCAATTCGGATAAGCATCATTGCTGCCGCCGTCATCACCCATAAACTACTACCGCCATAACTAATAAATGGCAGGGTTAATCCTTTGGTTGGCAACATACCGATACTCGCGCCGACATTGACCACAGTTTGGAAACAGATCCAAATGCCAATGCCGTAGGCTAAATAGCCTTCGAATGCACGCTCAAGTGCTAAACACATGTTGCCCAACTTTATCGCCCGCAGTGCCACAAATAGCAGCACGGCTAATACCGCAATAATGCCGATAAATCCGAGTTCTTCACCAATCACCGCAAAGATAAAGTCGGTATGCGCCTCAGGCAGATACTCTAACTTCTGAATGCTGTTGCCTAAACCTTGGCCAAACCAATCACCGCGACCATAGGCCATCAATGACTGCGTCAGCTGGTAACCACTACCAAATGGATCTTGCCATGGGTCAAGAAACGAGGTCACTCGTCGCATACGGTACGGCTCAAGCAGTACAAGCGCTACGAATGCCAAGATCCCGGTTAAGATCAGCGCGAAGAAATCCAGTAATCGCGCCCCCGCTAAAAACAGCAAGCCTACCGTACCAACAAATAGCACCACAACCGTACCTAAGTCAGGCTGCATCAAAATTAAAAAAGCGTATACGGCAAAAACACCAATCGGCTTATAGAAACCTTTGGCATTTTCCCTAATCTCTTGGTGACGACGTACCAAGTAACCCGCCATATAGATGGCAAAAGCAAACTTAGCTATCTCGGCCACCTGAATACGAATAGGCCCTATAGACAGCCAACGGGTCGCCCCGTTTACCGTAGTCCCCACAAAGAGTACTGCTACGAGCATTGCCCCGACCACAAATAGCAATAGCACGCTATATCTCTGCCAAATGCTTACCTCAACCTGTAATACCACTGCGGCAATGATTACACAGCCCACAAGGTAAGCACCATGACGCCATACAAAATGAAACGGGTTTCCCGTTAAAGTTTGCGCCTCAGGCATAGAGGCTGACATCACCATAACAAAGCCAAAACAGATCAACGACAAAACAGCAAATAACAATGCTCTATCGTACAGCTGCATCCCAGGGGCTGAGTTGTCGCTAAACAGATTCGGCAACGACCATTTTAAGCGGTTGCCAAATAAACTTAACTGCTTCTCGCTACTCGCCATGAAGCGCTTCAACCAGGCTACGGAATTCATCTCCACGAGCCATAAAGTTGGGGTACATATCTAAGCTTGAACAAGCCGGTGACAGAATAACAATATCACCTGCTGTAGCTAGCTCATGCGCTTTTGCTACCGCTTCAACCATATTGGCGACTTTTATCGCCTCCGGTTTCAACCCTGCGATTTTGTCGCCATCTTTACCTAAAACGATTAGCTGACTCACCTTCTCAAGCACGGGCTCTAACGGTTTAAAGTCAGCCCCTTTGCCATCGCCACCTGCGATCAAGATCAATTCACCTAAGTGCTCACTCAAACCATCAATAGCAGCGACTGTAGCGCCGATATTCGTGGCCTTCGAGTCGTTGACATAAGTGACGCCATCAATATCTGCAACCACTTCACAGCGATGAGCAAGGCCTAAAAACGTCTTAGCCACCTCAATCTGACACTCACGTTTAATCCCCGCCGCAGTGGTCAATGCCATCGCTGCAATAATATTGGCAAGGTTGTGGCTCCCTACGAGTGCGACATCGCTAATCGGCATGATCTGGCTACTACCTTGCACTATCATGCCGCCCGAAACGCCCCAATCATCGCCCTCTGGCGCATCTAAACCAAAGCTTTGTTGGTTAGTCGGGTTGTTCGGTAGCGTTAACGTGTCTTCACGATTAAACACCGCCATCTTGCTCTGCTCGTATAACTTAAGCTTCGCCTGACGATAAGACTCAAGATCGCTATAGCGATCCATATGATCTTCGCTAATGTTAAGACAAGTCGCCGCAACACACTGCAAGCTATAGGTTGTCTCTAACTGAAAACTCGACAACTCGAGGACATACAGATCTTTAGGTTCGAGCAATAGGTCAAGAGCTGGCACACCAATGTTGCCACCCACGGCGTAAGAGCTGCCGCTAGCCTTAGCCATCTCACCGACTAAGGTCGTGACAGTTGTCTTACCATTTGAGCCAGTAATACCTATGACCTTGGCTGAGGTTTGCGCGACTGCCCGTGCAAATAGCTCAACATCGCCAATCACTTCAATCCCCATATCAAATGCGACTCGCACTTCTGGCGTTTCGCAGGCGATACCAGGACTAATGACAATCTGCTGTGCCTGTACTAGATAGCGACAATCAAAACCACCAGTGACTAGCTCAACTTGAGGAAACTCTGTCGCCAAGCTATCAGCTCCCGGAGGCTGAGCTCGGCTGTCCATGACTAAAGGAACTATCCCTTGCGCACACAGGTAACGTACAACAGACAAACCTGTCGCACCTAAACCTAAAACTATGTGTGAATATTGCTGCGCCATATCAG
Organism: Shewanella pealeana ATCC 700345; assembly: GCF_000018285.1. NCBI lineage: Bacteria > Pseudomonadati > Pseudomonadota > Gammaproteobacteria > Alteromonadales > Shewanellaceae > Shewanella > Shewanella pealeana. The sequence goes on from NC_009901.1 coordinate 4,637,536, forward strand.
ACCTATCTAGTATCTAAGTTAAATGAGTTCGTTAATTTAAATCTGTTATCTCAGTTTCAAGGTTGCTAATCCAAGCAAGACTAAGAACAAAGAGATAATCCAAAAACGTACTATGACTCGTGGCTCCGGCCAGCCCTTCAACTCATAATGATGATGAATCGGTGCCATACGGAAGATGCGCTGACCGCGCAACTTATACGACCCCACCTGCAAAATGACCGATACAGTCTCCATCACGAAGACGCCGCCCATGATCACCAATAGGATCTCTTGACGAACTAATACTGCAATCGCACCTAATGCCGCGCCTAAGGCTAACGAACCAACGTCACCCATAAACACTTGTGCTGGATAGGTGTTAAACCACAGGAAGCCTAATCCGGCACCCACAATTGCGGTACACACGATCACTAGCTCACCCGCGCCAGGCAAGTAAGGCAGGTGTAGATAACTCGCAAACTGAACGTGACCAGAAAGGTACGCAATCAAGGCAAATGCAGCTGCAACCATTACTGTTGGCATAATTGCCAAACCGTCTAAACCATCGGTTAGGTTGACCGCGTTACTCGAACCAACAATAGTGAAATAAACCAATACGATAAAGAAACCGCCAAGCTGTGGCATGATATCTTTAAAGAAAGGCACCACTAGCTGGGTTTCACCAGGACTTTGCGCAGAGGCATACAGGTAAACAGCAATAACCAGTGCAGCCACAGATTGCAGCAAGTACTTCCAGCGAGCAATCAAGCCCTTGGTATCTTTACGGACCACTTTACGATAGTCATCGATAAAGCCAATCAAGCCAAAAGTGGCCAGAACAAATAGCACGACCCATACATAACGGCTACCAAGATCGCCCCAAAGCAATACACTGATAAACACGCCGGCAAGGATCAGTATCCCGCCCATAGTGGGTGTACCACGTTTACTAAAATGCGACTCAGGACCATCGTTACGCACGACTTGGCCAATTTGCATGACTTGCAAACGCGCTATCATCTTTGGTCCCCACCAAAGACTAAATACCATTGCCGTCATCAAACCAAGAATGGCTCGGAAGGTAACGTAAGAAAATACATTAAACCCAGTGTAAAATTGGGTTAAATACTCAGCCAGGTAAACCAGCATTAAACAAACTCCCCGCGACCAAAGGCCGTTGTTAAAGCTTCTACTACACGTTCCATTCTCGCACTGCGAGAACCTTTCACTAACACGGTAATTTCGGCAGGTAATTCATTAATGTATTGAATTAATCCTGCAACCAAATCATCAATATCTTGATAGTGTTTGGAACCAAAAGCATGACTCGCACCCTCGCTTAGCGTACCGACACAAAACAGCGAATTTACGCCTTTTGCCTTGGCTAACGCCCCAAGCTCGCGATGCAAAAGGGCGGCATTGTCGCCTAATTCGCCCAAATCGCCCAGTACTAAACAGCGATTTCCTTTAATTTCTTGAAGCCAGTCGATAGCTGCGCCCACTGAAGCCGGATTTGCGTTATAGCTATCATCGATTACCGTCACCCGCCCAAGTACACTTGGCAGCATGCGGCCCTTCACAGGTTTTAGTTGGCTAAGTCCTTGGCAAATATGAGCCAAAGACAAACCTAATGCTAAACAGATACTGGTCGCCGCTAGCGCATTAGACACCTGGTGACGCCCAGCCAACGGCAACTCAACTCTATGAACTTCTGCACCGTAGCAAAGGCTAAAGGCATAACGTCCGTAAGAATCTGCAATCAAATCTGTAGCAAAAACATCGAGATCTCTCGACGCTTCATTTTTAACACCAAAACATAACTGCTTAACGTGGCTAGACGCCTGAAGCATGACATCAGCAAATGCATCATCGGCATTAATCACTGCTGTACCGCCTACGGTAACGTGATTAAAGATCTCAGACTTAGCCTTAGCCACCCCCTCTAAAGAGCCGAACCCTTCAAGGTGAGCCGAAGCGACGTTATTCACCATGGCCACACTCGGTTTGACCAAACCAGAGGTATAGTCAATCTCACCTGCGTGGTTAGCGCCAAGCTCAAATACGCCAAACTCATCACCTTGCTTCAATCTCAGCAAGGTTAACGGCACACCAATTTCGTTATTGAAGTTACCCGCGGTATAGAGCACTCGATGCTGTTGCGACAAGATAGTCGCTATCATCTCTTTTACGCTAGTCTTACCATTTGAACCGGTTAAGGCAACACAAGTTGGCGCAAGCTGTTCACGCACATAGGCGCCAATTTCGCCCATCGCACGCTGGCTATTTGCCACGACAATTTGTGCGGCGTCTATCGGTAACTCTCTTTCTACCAACAATGCGTTCGCACCAGCATCGACCGCTGCCTGAGCGAAGTTATGACCATCAAAATTATCACCTTTCAATGCGACAAAAAGCGTCTTGCTATCTACTGCTCGACTGTCGCTAGAGACGCTATCGATTGGCAGATCATCTCCAATCAACTGGCCATTCAGGCGCGTCGCTAACTCGGCTAAAGAAACCCTAATCATGCGTTACCTTCGGCAATCGCTTTAGCGAATGCTCTTTCATCGTAATTTAGTTTTTTACCATTTACTTCTTGGTAAGTTTCATGGCCTTTTCCTGCAAGCAATACCATGTCGCCCGAGGCTGCCTGAGCGACGATCTCCTTAATTGCAACTTGGCGTTCAACTTGTGAAAGCGCCTGCTGTGGATGCTGCAATCCTGCCAAAATATCGCTAATAATGGCGTTAGGGTCTTCACTTCTGCAGTTATCGCTGGTCACCATGACGCGATCGGCAAACTGCTCGGCACTCGCCGCCATCATAGGGCGCTTACCTTTATCTCTATCACCACCACAACCGAATAAGCACCAAAGCTGGCCTTTACAATGTACTCGGAGTGCCTTTAACGCCTGCTCAATCGCATCTGGCGTATGGGCGTAGTCGACAACAAGCGTGACGCCATCTTTGCTAGTGAAGCGCTCCATTCGTCCAGCAACGGGTTCAAGCTTGGGCGCTAGTGCGACAAGCGTGTGCATATCTTCACCTAGTAGGTAAAGGGCACCGAGGGCGGCAACCAAGTTGGAAAGGTTGAAGTCACCCAATAGCGGTGAGTTAAGCTGAGCTTCACCAGTTGGCCACACTAAGGTGCAAGACACGCCTCCATCATGAAAATGGTTGTCTTTGGTATAAATGTCAGCCGTAGAGTCACCTTTAACACTAAAGCCTAACAACTTATCAGACGCTAGATCCGCCAGCCATTCACGGCCAACGACGTCATCGATATTGATTAAACCACCGCGTAAATTGGCGAACTGAAATAAGCGCTTCTTGGCGATTCCATATTCTTCCATCGTATGATGAAAATCGAGATGATCGCGACTTAAGTTGGTAAACACTGCGACATCAAAGGGAACGGCTTCGACTCTGCCTTGTACTAGGCCATGGCTAGAGACCTCCATCGCACAAGTATCTGCGCCCCTTTGCTCAACCCCCTGTAACTGCTTGATAAGCGTAATAGGGTCGGCAGTGGTGTTGCCGCTATCGACTAGCTCGCCCCAAAGGCCATTACCTAAGGTGCCCATCACTGCTGTTTGCTTACTTTGCAGCAACTGCAGTTGAGCTATTAGCTGAGTCACTGAGGTTTTACCATTAGTCCCAGTCACACCGACAATTTGTGGGCGCGATTGCGACAGAGGGTAAGCCTGTGCGGCTAAGGCTGAAATTTGTCGATTCAGCTGGAAAAACAGGATCTGTAATCCACCATCGTTAACCACAGTGCCGTGCTTTTCGGGAGAATCTGTATGTACTAAAGCAGCGCTTGCACCGCGCTCAAAGGCGGCGGCTATAAACTTGCGGCCATCGACTTGATAGCCTGGAATAGCAACGAACAGATAACCTGCTTGCACAGCACGGCTATCTAAAGTGATCTCCAAGAAGTCTTCGGCTCCCGAATAATGGAACCATGGCGCTAATAGATCGCGTATTAGCATTATTCAACACTCCTAGAATTTGCAGCTAAACGGACCTTCTCACGATTTGAAATAGGCTCAACATTTAACATTTGTAAAGCACCTGACATAACTGACGCAAAAACCGGTGCAGCGATATCGCCACCATAATAACGATCGCCTTTAGGCTCATTCACTACCACAGCAATGGCTAACCTAGGGTTATGCACTGGTGCAACACCAGCAAATAGCGCTACGTAATCTTCACCATAACCACCAGCGACGGCTTTACGCGCGGTACCGGTTTTACCTGCCACAGGATAGCCTTCAATATGTGCCTTACGTGCGGTGCCACCTTTTTCAGTAACCCCCACCAGCATCTCCATTACATCTTGCGCTACCTGTGGTGAAATGACTTGCGTGCCTTCAGGCGTTTGTTTTAGTTTCAAAATTGAAACAGGATACTGCACGCCTTTATTACCCAAAGTGGCATACATTCTGGCCAACTGCAGTGGTGTGGCCATTAAGCCATAACCAAATGATAAAGTTGCACGCTCAAATTCAGACCAGCGACGGCGGTCGTGAATAAGACCCGCACTTTCACCCTCTAAATTAATACCTGAATAGTTACCTAGACCCATTGTTTGGTAGGCGCCTAATAACTCCTGTACCGGCATAGACAAGGCAATTTTGGTCATACCCACGTTACTCGAATGCACCAAAATACCACTCAGAGAAAGGTCACCATAATTACGCCCGTCGCGGACAATTTTACCACCGATACGCAGGCGACCAGGGTTGGTCTTAATAATTTGATCTGTCTTAATCGTTCCGGCATCAAGTGCAGCAGCAACCACAAATGGTTTGATGGTAGAGCCAGGTTCATAAGCATCAGTCAACGCACGGTTTCGCATGCGATAACTTTGTAGGTTTTCACGAGAGTTCGGGTTATAGGAGGGCGTATTCGCCATCGCTAACACTTCCCCAGTAAGCACATCAAGCACCACGATTGAACCAGATGTTGCTTGGTTAACCTCGGTGGCCTTTTTTAGCTCGCGATAGGCCAGTTGCTGAATACGTTGGTCAATACTTAGCACCAAGTCATTAGGGCTCTCACCCTCTTGCACCATATCGAGACGCTCGACTACGTGGCCGTCGCGAGACTTACGTACTTTTTGCTTACTCGGCGTGCCAGTTAGCCAGTCATTATAAGTATTCTCTAAGCCCTCAATACCTTTGTCATCGATATTGGTGATCCCCACCAGCTGCGCGGTAATTTCACCCGTTGGATAATAGCGACGAGATTCAGGCTTAAGGTAAACACCTGGGAGTTTTAGCTGCTTAATATAATCAGCAACGGCAGGAGTCACTTGGCGCTTAAGGTAGGTAAAGCGCTTACGAGGGTTCGATTGAACTCGTTTAAGAATATCTTCTCTCGGTTCATGCAATACGTCTGCTAATGCTTGCCAACGGCGCATATCGGCAAAACCATTCTTGTCATGTACTACTTTAGGATCGGCGTAAACCGCTTTTACCGGCACACTCACCGCTAGCATATCACCATTGCGGTCAGTGATCAGGCCACGCTGCACTTCACGACTGGTAGTACGCAAGGTGCGCATGTCGCTTTGGTGGCGTAGCATTTCAGGCTCGACGATTTGAATATAAGCGGCTCGGCCAACCAAACTTGTAAACATCAGGCATACAAAAGCCACCACGACGTATAAACGCCATTGGATTAATTGTGGTTTTTGTTTACGTTTCGCCTGTTTGCTCATGGGACTCTTACCACAACCTCTTCTTTTGGTAATGGACGCTTCATATTCAGTTCTTTAGTCGCTATCCGAGTAATTCGGCTATGTTCCGACCGAGACTGCTCTTCGAGCAGCAAGTTACGCCACTCAATATCTAGCCTGTCTCGCTCTTGTAATAACTGCTCCCATTGACTGGTGTATTTTCTGCCTTCATAGCTGGTATACACCACCGCAATCGCATTCATCATGACAAGCAGCGCGAGTATCATGACCCATTTGTGATGCCATAAATCAAGCAGCACTATGCGGGTTAAATTCAATTGAGCTTTACTCACTTAAGTCTCTAATCGTTTATGCTTCGTAAGGTAAACGCTCGGCGATACGTAGCACAGAGCTTCGGGCTCTCGCGTTACGCTCAACCTCTTCTACCGAAGGCTTAATGGCTTTGCCCATTGCCTTTAGCTTGCGCGACTTATTGATCTCAGCCTCAGTAATAGGCAAACCATGAGGTACACTCTCACCTTGGCTATTACGGCGAATAAAGCGCTTCACCATACGGTCTTCCAGTGAATGGAAGCTAATCACAGATAAGCGGCCTTCTGGAGCCAACACGGCTAATGCGCCTTCTAGGGCTTGATCGATCTGCTCTAGTTCACTGTTGATGTAGATACGAATAGCTTGGAATACGCGTGTCGCAGGATGCTTATTACGCTCCTTGTTCTTAGTGATGCGGGCAATCAAATCGGCCAGATCTTTGGTACGTAAAAACGGAGCCTTTTCACGGTCTGCGGCGATACAGCGAGCGATATGACGGGAGTTTTTCTCCTCGCCATAAGTCTTAAACACCCATGCCATATCTTCAATTTCAGCGCGGGCAAGCCACTGAGCAGCAGTCTCGCCTTGAGAGTTATCCATACGCATATCTAATGGACCATCTCGCAAGAAGCTAAAGCCACGCTCGGCATCGTCTAACTGCGGCGATGACACGCCAAAGTCCAGTAATACGCCATCGATTTGGCCCTTTAAGCCTAAGTCTTCGACATAGTCAGCTAACTGGCCGAAACCACCATGAACGATCTGAAAACGACTGTCGTCTTTAAACTGCTCAGCCGCGGCGATAGCCTGCGGATCACGGTCGATAGCAATCAGTCTTCCATTCGGTCCAAGTTCCTCAAGAACTTTTCTAGAATGACCACCACGACCGAAAGTACCATCGATATAGATGCCATCGGGTCTAATGTTTAAGCCTGCAACGGTTTCCGCTAGCAGTACTGATAGGTGTTCAAATTCTTGTGTCATGGGTTTCTTCTACTATTTAAATATCACTGACTAAAGTGAAAAATCTGCCAAACGTTCATTGGCAGCCAAGTCTTCATTAAGAATCGCTATTCGACTCTGTTCAATCTGTTGCTGCCATGCAGCTTCGTCCCACAGCTCAAACTTATTAAGCTGGCCAACTAACATGGCCCGCTTATCTAAGTTGGCATATTGGCGCAGTGGTGGTGGTAACAGCATGCGGCCATTACCATCTAGTTCACATTCATGGGCGTATCCGAGCAACATGCGCTTAATTGCTCGTTCGGTGGGTTGTGTATCGGAAAGAGATGCGAGTTTAGCTGCAACTTGTTCCCACTCATGGATGGGGTACAGCAGTAAACAAGAGGATTGAATATCGACTGTGATCACAAGTTGGTTGTTATGGCAGGCATGCAGAGACTCACGGTATCGCTTAGGAATCGCGATCCGGCCTTTTGCATCAAGATTAATAGCGCTTGCCCCAGAAAACACCTTATGTCATCCCTGTTGGTCTATAAAATATCCCACAAATATCCACATTTCCCCACAACAGCTAAGTTTAGGGATAGAACGCAAGACTTGTCAAGGGAAGCTGGGATTTAAAAATCCAGTAACCAAGCGGGTTAGCAGCGAATTTAGATTAATTTTAACTAAAGCTCGTATTGGGGATTTATGTGGAGATTTAATACCATTTTCCATCTAAAAAGTAGGAAAAACAGGCAGAAGAGTGGAGTTAATCACAACAAACAATACCGTTTAGTGGACTTTTTTACCATAAAGCTTGCCTCAGCTCAGAGTTCGTTTTCCTAAATAAAGCAGTGAGCCCCGCAAAAGCAGCTCTATAAATACAGGAAAAATTAAACATAATTAACCGAATCTACCGCTAAAACCAATTATCCCTATTTATCTCCAACTCCTAGCTCTACTTTTACCCAAATAAAATACGACTAAATTTCAACCACACACTGCCGATATATTAGTAACCCCATTAAAAATGAGGAATGGCCAATGATTAGCTTAGATAGTGTATATGCCATGCTTGCTAAGCCTGTGACCTCAAAGCTTAAATCAAAACAGCAAGTTAAGAAGATTGATAATAGTGCAGCTATAACAGCTGATAGCCATGAAGCGCCACAGGCACAACTCCCCCCTCACTTAGAGAGGCGCACCTCTACGGATGATAGGCGCAAGAATCAAAAAATCGCCTATCGACTCGATCAAAATCTAGAGAGAAGAAAGGGCCCTAGGCGAGATAAGCCCGAACAAAAGGACAAGGAGCAAGCGTCATCACTAGAACAAAAAAGTGAAGATATTCCAGAGTCGATCCACACTCGGATCGACATCGATGTTTGACCGCAGGTATCACTCGCCCTTAACGTGTCCGGGTCACAGCCTCTTGCCAACCTTTGTATAGACTATCGCGCTTTTGCATGCTGATCTGTGGTGTAAAGTTACGCTCGATGCCAGCCTTATGCTTTAGTTCATCGGTAGAGTCCCAGAAGCCCACCGCTAGACCTGCCAGAAATGCCGCTCCCAGTGCAGTTGTTTCAGTCAGCTCTGGGCGCAAAACCTCAACGTTAGTAATATCGGCCTGAAACTGCATCAGGAAGTCATTCGCCACCGCGCCGCCGTCGACCTTAATCTGCTTCAGCTCGACACAACTATCTTTAGACATGGCATCCAATAGGTCGCGGCTCTGATATGCAATAGCCTCCAGTGCAGCACGAATAATATGGTTACGATTAGCCCCTCGGGTTAAGCCCACTAACGCTCCTCTCGCGTCAGGGTCCCAATAGGGAGCGCCTAATCCAACGAATGCCGGGATCAGATACACACCATTAGTATCTTCAACTTTTTTAGCAAAGTATTCGGTATCTTGTGCATCACGAATAAGCCCCAACTCATCCCTAAGCCATTGCACTGTAGCTCCGCCCATAAATACCGAGCCCTCTAATGCATAGTTAATTCCACCGTCGGCTCCAATCGCAATGGTGGTTAACAATCCGTGCTGAGACTGAACGGCTTCGACACCAGTATTCATCAGCAAGAAACAGCCTGTACCATAAGTGTTTTTTGCCATGCCTTCTTCGATGCAGAGCTGACCAAACAAGGCCGACTGCTGATCTCCCGCCATCCCAGCAATGGCAATGTGACTACCTTCCCCCGCTATACGGGTATAACCATAGATAGCCGACGAAGGCTTTACCTCTGGCAGTATTGAGCGCGGAATATCAAATGCATCTAGTAGCTTGTCGTCCCACTGCTGAGTATGAATATTGAATAACATGGTCCGTGAAGCATTGGTCGGATCGGTAACATGAACCTTGCCCTCAGTGAGCTTCCAAACAAGCCAGGTATCTATGGTGCCAAACAGTAGCTCACCTTTCTCTGCTCGCTCCCGCACACCTTCGACGTTATCCAAAATCCACTTAATCTTGGTGCCTGAAAAATAAGGATCGAGTACCAAGCCTGTAGTCTGCTTAATGTAATCTTCTAACCCTTGCGCTTTGAGCTCGTCACAAATGGCTTTACTGCGTCGGCACTGCCATACGATTGCGTTGTAAACAGGCTTACCCGTTACCTTGTCCCAAACGACTGTCGTTTCTCTCTGATTAGTAATGCCGATAGCCGCCACATCTTCACTGTGAATATCCGCCCGCGCTAATACTTCAATAAGAGTTGAGCTTTGAGACGCCCAGATCTCCATCGCATCATGTTCAACCCAACCCGGTTGAGGATACATTTGGCTAAACTCACGCTGTGAGCTAGCAACCATCTTGGTATCATGATCGAACACTATCGCTCGGGAGCTCGTTGTCCCTTGGTCCAGTGCTATGATGTATTTCTTTGACACTTTTTGCTTTCCTTATTGGCGCGTTTCTTTTAATAAACCAATTTCTGGTTGAACAATTTCAGGGCTTACCACTTCAACCCAAGGCGTCACATCACAGGCGTGGCTAGGGTAATACCATACCGCATTAATTTTATCGCCCGCTAGCTGATAAATACCTAGGCTACATTGACTATGTCGCTCACCATCATGACTCCAAGTCACTTCTTCGACCGTACTCACGTAATTAGCCGAAACCAAGATCTGCCTTAATTTGGCCTTGGCATCAGTGAGACTAGCAAAGTAATCGGTCATCGCAGCGCCAAGCTCTTGCTGAGTGGATGTTTCAATATCCATCTTGGTACCTGTTAAATTAAACCAGTGCACGTTTGGCGTCGTATGCTGTAATAACTGCTCTACACTATGGTTATTAAAACCTTGAATAAACTGCTTCACCACCAGCACAGATTTTGGCTGGTCTTCGAGCGGTTGCGGCTCTGCAGCATAGGCCGATGGTAATAGAGTTAAAAATACCGAACCAATAGCGAGTAACCAAATTTTGGGTTTCATGGTGAACCTCTTATTTATTTTGATGCTTTAGGGTGAATGGATAGAAGTGTACACAGCAAGGAGGTCTTATTACCTAAGCCGTTATCCTTTTTTACCACGAAACGCAGCACTCATCCAACTCAGCTGCAGCAGAGTCAAAATCAGCAAAAACAAATCCTCTCCTATACCATCCATGGCATTCGAGGATTCATAAATAGATAAGTACTTCCTGTACAAATCCTCTCCTATGCCATCCATGCCATTCGAGGATTCATAAATAGATAGTTACTTCCTGTACAAACCCTCTCCTATGCCATCCATGGCATTCGAGGATTCATAAATAGATAGTTACTTCCTGTACAAACCCTTTCCTATGCCATCCATGCCATTCGAGGATTCATAAATAGATAGTTACTTCCTGTACAAACCCTCTCCTATGCCATCCATGCCATTCGAGGATTCATAAATAGATAGTTACTTCCTGTACAAACCCTCTCCTATGCCATCCATGGCATTCGAGGATAAGTACTTCCTGTACAAAAAAGCCCCGCAGATGCGAGGCTTTAATAACAGTTAAGGCTGAAACAGCTTAGCTTTAGCTAAGGTTAGCCCCATACCCTAGCACTAAGTTTAGAAGCGGTAAGTCGCCTGAACACCAACTAGAATGATGTTGCCGCTAACTTGACCTTCGAAAGTACCACCAAACATAGCAGAATCTTCGTCATGCTCATGGATTGGAGACTCATCAGCAAAGATGTAAGTTGCGCCAAAATCAAAATCTAGGTTGTCACTGTACTGGTAACCATAACCCACGCTCAACCATAAACGATCAACTTCAGGAATAGTGGTTGTACGGTTAGCATCAGACACTGCAGCTTGGTCATAAGCAATACCGGTTCTTAGCGTTGATTTTTGTGATAACTGGTAAGTCGCACCTACTGCAAAGCGGTAGTTGTCTTCCCAATTTTCTTGCTTCACTAAGATTGGGTCTGCTGAGATCTCAGGGATCATTGCTTCAAGCTTTTCAAATGAGCTCCAATCCGTCCAGTTAACACTCGCATGAATAGCAAGTTTGTCGGTCAATTGATGGAAGCTAGCAATTTCTGCTGTTGCTGGTAGCGCTAATTCCATTGCACCATCGTAATGGCTAGAAGGCGCTTTACCTTGAGCGATCATTGCGAAATCAAAACCTAGGCCTCTCGCTTCGCCTTCAAGATTTTGGTCGACTTCTGAGCGATAGTTAAAGCCGATACGGTTATTAGCATTGATCTGCCACGCACCGCCTAACTGCCAACCCCAAGAGATATCATCACCTTCCATGTACTTAAGGGTGGTACCTTGCAGAGGACCAACTGATGTTGGCGCTTGTGCACCAAAGCTACCTTCCCCTAACACCAAACGAACACCCGCACCGACGCTAAACTGGTCATTAATGCGGTAAGCCACATTTGGGTTTACTTCAATAGCGGTAATTGATGCTTCATTACCAAACTGAGTACCAAGGAAGCTATCATCTAATTCAGTTGCCATACCAAAGTTGCTACCAAGCGCTAAACCTAGGAACCATTGGTCGTTTAACTGGTGTGACACATAAAAGTTAGGTACTACCGCGTCGCCAGCAATATCTTTTGCTGATGACGGAGTTGATTGACCCGCAAAACTCACCGTGCCGTCAACATCAATATTCGGCATAACCAAAATTGCGCCAGTTGTCATTTGCGTGCCTTCGAGATAAGTCAGCATAGCTGGATTACGAAATTGCGCCGCAGCGTTATCGGCCATGGCTGCTTCACCAGCATACGCACGACCTAAACCAGTTGCAGAGTATTCAGCTAATTGAAAACCAGCAGCTTGAACCTGTGTAACTGTCCCCAAAAGTGCCGTACTAACAGCAAGAGTTATTAAACGCTTATTCATTGGTAATCTCTAATTATGTTAACAAGAAGTAGAGTATTAACTCCACTTTTTAATGGCGGCGATTTTACAACTGCAGAATATCTTTTCAAGTACTTTATAAAAAACAGCATAAAACACTGGCAAAAACAGCTATGCACAGACGAAATACAGAGTAGATCACACTTTAAAGCATGAAAACAGTGTCAAGCTAGGCCATTAGCGTCGCTGAACAACATTGCAAACGCTACGCACAAAATCAAAAATAACCTTTTAAATCAAAAGAATGCACCAAGCGCTGGCGCGGTACGCATGTACCCTAGATATTTAGCCTAATAGCAGTGAAAATAACTAGCTATTTTGTCGCGTAATAGCTAATCAGAAACAAGGAAAACTTAAATACAACAAAAACAATAACTAAACTAATCATGCGAAGACTAAAATAAACAAAGCCATTTAGAAAAAATCTAAATGGCTTCATCAAAACTCAATAATGGTACATATGTACGCTAACTTTTAGACACGACTTTAATGTTATTAGCGTCTCCAAGATGGAATGTTAGCTTCATAATTAGCAATCGTATCGGCATGTGACAGTGTCAGACCAATTGCATCTAACCCATTTAATAAGTTATGCCTTGCCGATTGGGCAATTTCAAAATGGAATTGAGAGCCTGACGGGCTCGTCACAGTTAAAGCTTGAAGATCAACACTGATCTCCGCTCCCTCTTTAGCCTCAACCTCAGCCATAAGCTGTTTAACTTCGGCGTCAGCTAACCTAACAGGCAATAAGCCATTATTAATTGAGTTACCATAAAAGATATCGGCAAAGCTCGGGGCAATAATCACTTTTAAGCCAAAATCGGCCAACGCCCATGGCGCATGCTCTCGACTCGAACCACAGCCAAAGTTTTCTTGAGACACAAGAATAGAAGCGCCCTGATAGCGAGGCTTATTCAGAGTAAAGTCTGGATTAAGTTGATCGCCAGCGTCATCTAAATAGCGCCAATCGTGAAAAAGGTGAACACCAAAGCCGTCACGCGTCACCTTAGAAAGAAACTGCTTAGGGATGATCTGATCGGTATCCACGTTTGCACTATCTATGATAACCGCAAGCCCTGTATGTGAGATAAATGGTTGCATGCTATGCTCCTAGTATGGTTTGCGAATATCAACAAAGTGTCCGGCTACCGCAGCAGCGGCGGCCATAGCAGGGCTCACTAAGTGAGTACGGCTGCCACGCCCTTGTCGGCCCTCAAAATTACGATTACTAGTCGACGCGCAGCGATCGCCCGCTTCCAATTTATCGTCATTCATAGCTAAACACATAGAGCAACCCGGTAAGCGCCATTCAAAACCGGCATCAGTAAAGATCTTATCTAAACCTTCAGCCTCGGCTTGCTCTTTAACTAGCCCTGAGCCTGGTACAACAATAGCCTTTACCCCATCAGCGACCTTGCGCCCCTTGGCGTGAACCGCTGCGGCGCGAAGATCCTCAATGCGAGAGTTAGTACAAGAACCAATAAATACTTTATTGATACTGACATCTGTCATCAAGGTGCCCGCTGTTAAATCGACATACTCCAGCGCCTTCTCGATACTACTACGAACGGTAGAGTTGGTGGCATCGAGTGGGTTTGGCACTAACTGATCGATAGCAACCACCTGGCCTGGGTTGGTTCCCCAAGTCAGTTGCGGTGCAATATCTATGGCATCTAACACCACACTGGCATCAAATACTGCACCTTCGTCGGTTTTTAACTGCTCCCAAGCAGCAACGGCTTGGCTCCAGCTTTCACCTTTTGGTGAAAACTCACGACCTTCAAGGTATTCAGCCGTCGTCGCATCTGGGGCTATCATGCCTGCCTTTGCGCCCATCTCGATGGCCATATTGCATACTGTCATGCGGCCTTCCATGCTCAGCGCCTCGATTGCTTCACCACAGAACTCAACCACATAACCTGTGCCGCCATCCATGCCAATTTTACCAATAATCGCTAACACGATATCTTTAGCGGTGATCCCAGAAGCCACATGACCACGAACTTCAATCTTCATGGTCTTGGCCTTTAGCTGACGTAGTGTCTGCGTCGCCATCACATGCTCAACTTCCGATGTACCGATACCAAATGCAAGAGCACCAAAGGCGCCATGGGTGGCGGTATGCGAGTCACCACACACAATCACAGTTCCCGGCAAAGTAATGCCAAGCTCTGGGCCCATCACATGCACAATACCTTGATTCTTATGGTGAATATCATAGAGGCGAACGCCGAACTCTTTACAGTTTTGCTCTAGAGTTTCAACCTGAGTACGCGCCATAGGGCTAAGTGCATCTAAGCTTGCGCTGGTTGTGGATGTGTTGTGATCCATGGTGGCGAAGGTTTTCTGTGGCGCACGTAACTGTCGGCCAGCGACCTTAACTCCACTAAATGCTTGGGGTGAGGTCACCTCATGCACTAGATGCCTATCAACATAGATAATGGGCGCTTCGCCTTCAGGGGCGACAACCACATGGCTGTCCCATACTTTCTCATATAGTGTCTTAGCCATGATTACACCCCCTCTCTTACTAACTGAGAGATGTAATCTCCCATCTCGCTAGTCGATTTTGCATTGTGACGCTGCTCCGCAGGCAACAATTCCCCCGTCAAGTAGCCATCACTCAGCGCTTTTCCTACGGCGTTTTCAATGGCCGTTGCCGCGTCCTCAAGTTTAAGGCTATGACGCAACAACAAGGCTGCCGATAGAATTTGCGCCACAGGGTTAGCAATGCCCTGACCCGCGATATCTGGCGCACTGCCACCAGCAGGCTCATACAAACCAAAACCAGAGCTGTTCATGCTAATTGAAGACAGTAATCCCATTGAGCCTGTTAGCATAGCTATCTCATCAGAGATGATGTCGCCGAAAAGGTTTGAACACAGCATGACATCGAACTCATCGGGGCGGCGTAGTAGCTGCATAGTCGCGTTATCGATATAGATATGCTCTAGCTCGACCTCTGGAAACTCTTTAGCAACCTCTTCAACCACTTCACGCCATAACACCGAACAGGCGAGCACGTTGGCTTTGTCTACCGAAGTGACTTTCTTACGACGACCTTGAGCTGCCTCGAAGGCGATTTTTGCAATGCGTCTAATCTCTTTACGGCTATAACGCATAGTATCGAAGGCTTCTTCATTTTCGCCTTCACCTTGGCGCCCCTTGGGCTTACCAAAGTAGATCCCGCTTGTTAGCTCGCGAACACAAACCACATCAAAACCACGAGAAGAGATATCGCTGCGCAATGGTGACATATGCTCAAGACCTGCGTGTAATTTGGCAGGGCGCATATTACAGAACAACTCAAAATGGCCGCGAAGTGGCAATAATGCACCACGCTCAGGTTGATCGTTTGGGGCTAAGTGTTCCCATTTAGGACCGCCTACCGAGCCAAACAAAATCGCATCTGCAGCTTCACAGCCTTTTAGGGTTTGCTCTGGAAGTGGGCAGCCATGATTATCGATAGCGGCGCCGCCAACATCGTACTCAGAATATTCAATAGAAAGTGTAAAACGTTGTTCAACTGCTTTTAACACCTTACGTGCTTCAGCCATCACCTCTGGTCCAATGCCATCTCCGGCCAGTACTGCAATCTGATAACTCATACTTCGGCTCACTCCTGTGGTTTATTCTTCAATTTATTCTTTAGACATATTCTTGCGCTCAACACATTAGTATCGACTCTACGGCTTACACGCCACCGAGCTCTCGCTTGTTCTGCTGAATACGCTGCTTACAATCGGCGACTTTATCGGCGCGCCAAGTTAGGTTCATCACATGGACCAAAGCCTTGGCTGACGCCTCAACCACGTCGGTAGCTAAGCCAACACCATGGAAGTTTTGCTCGCGATACTTAGCGGTAATATCCACTTGGCCCAAGGCATTTTGCCCCTCGCCTTTTGCGCTTAACTGGTAACTGCTAATGTTGATTTCACAACCACTGGCCCGAGCAACGGCCTTATAAGCGGCATCGACAGGACCATTACCCGTCGCGGCTTCGGTAATGGTTTCACCGTTAACCGCAACCTTGACCGTAGCTGTTGCGCTGCCTTCTGTAGAGTCTGAATGTACTACTAGCTGCTGTAATTTATAGTGATCATCGGTTTCGGCTTGAGCTTCCATAAAGGCAAGCGCCTCTAGGTCATAATCAAACACCTGACCCTTCTTATCTGCTAGGGTCAAAAACTCCTCATACAAGACATCCATATTATAATCTTGCTCACCATAGCCCAGCTCACTCATACGGTGCTTAATCACATGACGGCCAGAGCGTGAGGTCATATTCAAGTTATTGCGATTTAAGCCAATGCTCTCAGGCGTCATAATCTCATAGGTGTTTTGCGCTTTTAGCATGCCATCTTGATGAATGCCCGATGAGTGAGTGAATGCATTCGCGCCAACAATGGCCTTATTCGCCTGCACAGGCATATTACAAAGTTGACTAACCAAGCTTGAGGTACGGTGGATCTCTTTGGCATTAATACCCGTCTCAAGTCCTAGCTCACCCTTGCGAGTCGATAAGATCATGGCGATCTCTTCTAGAGAACAATTACCCGCACGCTCACCAATACCGTTGACGGTACACTCTATTTGGCGAGCTCCGTGCTGCACGGCAGTAATAGAGTTAGCAACCGACAAACCTAAATCGTCATGACAATGCACCGAGATCACCGCTTGGTCGATATTGGGTACCCGATTAAACAGAGTCTGAATGATGCCGCCAAACTCACTCGGTACCGTATAACCCACAGTGTCGGGAATATTAATGGTACGCGCGCCAGCTTTAATCGCCTCCTCCACCATGCGACATAAGTTATCGATAGGTGTACGGCCTGCGTCTTCACAAGAAAACTCCACATCATCGGTGAAACGGCGGGCATACTTAACAGCGCCAACCGCCATTTCCAGCACCTGATCAAATGAGCGCTTTAATTTACTCTCGACGTGAATGGTCGAAGTTGAAATAAAGGTATGAATACGGAACTGCTCGGCCACTGACAAGGCCTGTGCAGCGGCATCGATATCCTTTTCTAATGCACGTGATAGGGCACAAACTCGGCTATTTTTAATAGTTTTAGCAATGGTTTGTACCGACTCGAAGTCACCAGGAGAAGAAACGGGAAAGCCAACTTCCATCACATCGACACCTAAACGCTCTAACGCGAGTGCAATTTGAAGTTTTTCCTTAACCGTTAAACTTGCTGCTAATGCTTGTTCACCATCGCGTAGGGTGGTGTCAAATATAATCACTCGGTTAGACATCTAGTTTCTCCATTGAACATCACTGTTCCGTTATGTGTTCACTTTGCTTGTTACGATTAAAATACAAAAAACCCCGCTCTATTTGCGGGGTTTATTAATGCAGGCTCATTTTAAAGCGTATAGCACTAAGTCCTCCGCGCAGGTTCTGCGAGAATGAGAATAAGGAGTCCTAGTAGTGCATCGGTATATTTCATCACTTTTTATTCAACCTAAATAGATAAATATGCTCAACACTGATGTTGAGTCGATTAATTTTTAACTTGCACAGCTGCCTGTGTCAACCATAAATTCGCTTACTAGAGTTATTTTCAAGCTACTTATTGCTCTAAAAAAGCGCAAGATAGATAGATAATGGCGTAAAAATGATCTTTTACGCCGTTTTACGTCTCAATAACGTACATATCACCAACATGTCGCAATATTCTCTCGCAACAAGCTTTTTATGCACATTTTATTTAGATTCGTTATAATGCGGCCCAAGTTGAAAGAAAGCGGATAAGGATTCCCCACTGAAGCGTTCAAAAATGGATTTGCGCATTATCATCCTCAGTTTTATGCTGTGGCTCTCGCCTGCGTATTCATTAACCTTAGAACAGCTTGAGCAACTCAATACCTTAGTCTTTCAATATCCTAGTAAAGCCCTCAATAATATTCATGGCATTGAACAAAACCTCCAGTCCTACTTAGATCCCAAGGTACTGCAACTACGCATGAGCGCCTTTAAGTGCGAAACCTATCTTCAGCTAGGTGAAAATGCCGCGGCTATAAACCTAGCTAGACTCAATGAAGCAAGAGCCAAGCAGTTGAAGTTAGATGAAGCTAGACCTTACTTTCTTAATTGTATGGCTCAGGCCTATGTTAATTACGGAAATTACCAGCAGGCGTTACCCTTACTTCACTCATCTATCGCCATGTCTCGTCGTTTAGAGCAGCCTCAGGCCCTGATTAATGGCCTATGGCTCAGAAGCCAACTAGACGCAAAGGTTCAGCATAACGACACCGCCATCGAAGACTTACGTCTAGCGCTAGACCTTTATCCGCAAGTTAAGCGCCATGATGCACAGTGGCTGCTAACTCCTATTGCATACTTAAATGCTTCTATGGCTAAGTTGTTGATGGACGTGAATGAGCCTAAAGAAGCTAAACTTTTTTTAGATAAGGCACTCAGAGATAAGGATTCTGCAGGAAAAATTGCGCTTAATTTATCAATTGCGGCCGCAAACTTAGCGCAATCAAATCGTCAAGCTAAGTTAAGAGATCACTATACTCAAATAGCAAGAAGTAACCTTGCCGAGCTTGGCAGCCCCTTTGAATTAGCCGTTGCTTACAAGCAAATAGCCTTTATTGATTTTAGTAGTGGAAAATACAGTAGCGCAGAGCAACTGCTTCATTTAAGCATTAATACCTTTAAGAAAGAGTCAAACGCTAGCGCAACCATTAGTGCCCTACATCTACTAGCACAAGTCGAGTTAGCTCAAGGTAAAGAGAAGCTAGGCCTAGAACTGATGAATGAAGCCGTAGCGACTGCCAAACAGAAAAAGCGCTATACGGATCTTAAGCTTTGCTATGCCGTGCTAGCCGATTACTTTGCCAAAAAGCAAGACTACGCCTTAGCCTATGATTACCAACTCAAGCAATTTAAGGCCTCTGAGAAAGAAAGCCTATTTATTCAGAAGATCTGGCTATCTCATTTAAAATCTGACTTAAGCCGTCAACAACAGGTCTCCAACAGACAGCAAAGTACCAGTGTTGCAGCCCTACCTAGCCAGCTTATCCCCAGGGAACTCTTACCAATACTGTTTATTCTGCTCAGCTTAATTATCTTTATCGCCTGGTATTACAGACAACCATCCAAATCTTCACTGGAAATTAAAGAGCCTATGCCGGTAAGGCCTAATGCGACGGGCAAGCAAAAACTAGAAGATATGCTTAGCGTAAGTAAGCACGCGAATTACCCTCTGTCATTATTAGTGCTCGATCCGAGCGGAGTATTGAGTAGTGAGATCCCGTTGATGATTGCACAACTCAAGACGAAGTTGAGGGTTCAAGATCTGTTGTTCCTGCAGGAAAAACAACAATTGTTAATCATGCTACCTCATACGTCTGAGGCTGCAGCGCTCAATGTCATCGAGCAGTTATCGGATACGGTGGCAGAGTGGCAAAACGACAGTAAGGTCAATATTGGCCTTGCCAGCATGCAGCAGTTTGATAATTTACAATCTATGATAAAGCGCGCCAACATCAGTCAGCTGAGAAGATTAAAGCCTGTTAGCCAAAATCGGCAGTATCAGCCATCAAGAAAGTCAGGATCTTAAAGGGCCAATTATACAGCTAAGCCGTTTATCTATAACAAGCATTCTCTGGACTCGCCTTCTTTGCATTAACCTTCCGCTAGATAATCGGCGATCTCATCGAGGAACTCACCACCAAAACGTTCGAGCTTGCGCTCACCGACACCGTTAACAGCCAACATTTCACCCGGACTTGTCGGTAGTATTGCAGCCATTTCCGCTAAAGTCGCATCGTTAAATACCAAGTAAGGCGGCACATCTAACTCTTCGGCCAACGTACGGCGTAAAAGCTTTAATCTTGCAAATAGCTTACGGTCGTAATTGAGTGGTGCACGCGGGTTATTACTGCGACGCTTAGTCGTTTGAATCACGATTCTAGGCTCAGCCAGCAGTAACTCAACCTCCCCCTTTAACACGGCACGTGCAGACGAATTAAGGGTTACCGAAGATCCGCGGGTGATGTCTTGGGTGGCAAGACCTAAATGGATCAACTGGCGGATCACACTAAGCCAATGCTCGTGGCTCTTTTCTTTGCCAATGCCCCAGGTAGATAACTTGTCATGCCCACGCTCAATCACGCTGGCCGACTTTGAACCACGCAGCACTTCAATAAGATGATTAATGCCAAAGCGCTGACCGATGCGATAGATACAAGACAACACCTTTTGTGCATCTTGAATACCGTTGTATTTCTTAGGCGGGTCTAAACAGATATCGCAGTTACCGCACGCCTTAAGCGCAGGTTCATCGAAATAGTGCAACAGCACTTGTCGACGACAGGTCTGCGCCTCGGCAAAGGCGGCCATGGTATTAAGCTTATGAAACTCCACCTGTTGCTGTGGACCCGGCTCTGACTGCTCGATTAAGTGTCTAACTCGGCCGATATCGGCAGGGTCAAATAGCATTAACGCCTCCGAGTCCAAGCCATCACGACCCGCACGGCCAGTTTCTTGGTAATAGGACTCAACACTCTTAGGAATATCGTAATGCACCACATAGCGTACATTCGACTTGTTAATTCCCATACCAAACGCCACTGTTGCCACAACAATATCTAGCTGATCTTTTAGAAATTTATCCTGAACTTCAGCGCGCTCTTCTTGAGTCTTACCCGCATGGTAGGCTTCGGCTTGATGGCCTTGCAAGCGCAAGCGCTCGGCAACCTCATCGACTCGACGGCGACTGCTGCAATAGACAATACCACTGGCCCCATTTTGCGCATCGACAAACTGACGCAACTGATTAGCTGCATTAAGCTTTTCAGCCACGGTATAGCGAATATTAGGTCGATCGAAACTGGTCAGTAAAGAGTGCGGTGTAATGGTTAAACGCTCGCAAATATCGGCTCGTGTAGCCTTATCGGCTGTCGCGGTCAGTGCCATAATCGGCACTTGCGGAAACTGCTGACGTAAGCGGCCTAATGCGGCATATTCGGGTCTAAAGTCATGACCCCATTGCGAGATACAGTGCGCCTCATCGATAGCAAATAAAGATACATTAAGCTCATGTAGCCTGTCGATAAAGCTCGCCTGCAACAGGCGCTCAGGCGACACATACAGCAACTTAAGTTCGCCATAACGCATCTTCTGCAACACCTGCAGGCTCTCTTCTCTAGGCAGAGAGGAATTTAAGTAAGCCGCAGACACTCCGGTCTGGATAAGGCTATCGACCTGATCTTTCATTAGCGAGATCAGGGGAGAAACCACCACGGTTAAACCGGGTAAGACTAGAGCGGGTAATTGATAACACAGGCTTTTACCGCCACCTGTCGGCATGATCACCAGGCAATCTTGTCCTGCGCAGATCTGCTCAATGACCTCCCTCTGACCTTCTCTGAAAGTACGGTAACCAAATACCGACTGAAGGGTGGAAGATAATTGATCGACTGAAGTATCGAGCGCCGCCTGATCCATAATGAACCTGTGTTAAAAATTGGGTCGACTATTCTAATAGAGGCGGAGGCTCTTGTCTCTCTCGAACAACACTGTTGAGTAAAATTTAAGCTTGCGCCTCGGTATCCATTAGCGATAGATTAAATACTCTAAAGCGAATAATGAGATTACTAATCGGCAAAAGGAAGTAAGATGAGTCAGCTTATTCAGCAAGAAACCCTACGCAGAGTGGCCGAAATTTTTGATCAGCACGTGCCGTTTCACAACCTACTTGGTATGGATATCAAACGTTATGATATGGATGGGGTCGAGATCCAAGTCACTATGAAACCCGAGTTAATCGGTAATATTCATCAGCAAATTTTGCATGGCGGCGTGACAGCCACTGTATTGGATGTGGTTGGCGGCCTCACCGCTTTTTCTGGGCTAGTTGCCAGTAGAGACGACTGGACGTTAGATGAATTAGAACACCGCATTAAAACACTCGGCACCATAGATCTGCGAGTTGACTATTTACGTCCTGGCCGTGGCGAAATTTTTACCGGCACTGGTACAGTCATAAGAGCCGGCAACCGAGTATCGGTATCACGGATGGAACTGCACAATGAAAAAGGTGACCATATCGCTTTCGGCACAGGCACTTACATGGTTGGCTAATAAGTGATAAAGCCGTAACTAAGCCGTAATTGGGTCGCTAAAGCCAGTGGCAGTAAATCTTTCCTTACTGTCAGTTTGGCATAACAGCGACTAGCTTTATTAAAACAGCTGCCAACTTGAGTCTAAGGTTAAGCAAGACTACAATCAGCGGCTACTTCCCTATTTAGCACATTCCAATGCAAGAAATTGAATACCGTAAAGGCATTATTTATGCAGTTTGCGCCTATACCCTTTGGGGCTTTGCTCCCATATATTTTAAATTGCTTGATAGCGTCTCTGCTGCCGAGATCTTACTGCATCGCGTGATCTGGTCATTTTTCTTTGTCACGATTTTAATCGCACTGTTTGGTGGTTTTGCTCGCTTGCGTCACCTACTCAAACAGCCAAAGCAACTTGCCGTGCTGTGTGTGACTTCCATACTTATTGCCGGTAACTGGCTACTATTTATCTGGGCGGTCAACAACGACCACATGCTAGATGCCAGCTTAGGCTATTTCATTAATCCACTGGTGAATGTGAGTCTCGCCATGATATTCCTCGGTGAGCGCCTGCGTAAACTGCAATGGGCCGCCGTGGCACTAGCGGCAACAGGGGTAATGATCCAGCTTATCTCCTTTGGATCCATTCCGTTAGTATCGCTGGGCCTTGCCTGTTCATTCGCCTTCTATGGCTTGCTACGTAAAAAAGTGAATGTCGACGCCAAGACGGGATTATTGGTAGAAACCGCTATTTTGCTGCCTATCGCGCTCATATATCTGTTTACGAATATGGGAGATTCATTAAGCCATCTGTTCACTAACGATTTGCGTTTGAATTTACTCTTAGTTGCAGCGGGGATCGTAACCACAGTTCCGTTACTGTGCTTTGCCTCTGCAGCCGTTAGGATCCCGTTTTCAATGCTAGGCTTCTTCCAATACATAGGCCCAAGCATCATGTTTATCCTAGCTATTGCCTTGTTTAACGAGCCCTTCGACGCAGAGAAAGGCATTACCTTTGCGTTCATTTGGGCAGCCTTGTTCCTCTTTACGCTGGACATGCTATACAAGCGAAAAGCTAAGAAGTAGCCCTGATTGGTGTTACTTCAACGGAAAAAGCGAACCAAATGGGTTCGCTTTTTTATCGCTGTTGATTCAGCAGCTTATCCGGCTCTTGTAGACTCAATATGATCCGGTATCCTCGTAACGTTGGGATCATCACCAAATTTTCTTCTTCGCTCATTACGACAAAGGCTTTCTGATTATTGGACAGCCTAAACCAGCCTAATTGATAACCTGACATCCCGACACCATTGTGACGAGACTCGAGTTTTAAATCGGGCTCCCGCTGCCAATCTAGACGCTGAATATCATTTATCTCCACCTCGGCAAGCGGCAGAGTCATCGCGTAAAATGGCACATCAAGGATTAACTTGTTCTCACCGATAATCAACTTAGAATCATCCGCCTTAAAGAACAACCAACTAAACGCAAACAGCATGAGCGTAAGTAAGCCAATACTGACAATTTTACTGATTTGGGGTAGCGTGCTGAAATAGATAAAAGTTAATAATCCGACTAAAACCGCCAGCAAAGCAATGAAGCTCCAATGACTCGCTGGCGTGAGTGGTGCCAATGCATAAACTTGAGGCATGGCGGCTCCTAATTTACGATGATAACCAGAGTTTTAGATGCCAACACTCTAGTCAGCCTCTAATACCAATCAGTCTAAGTCTAGCGCTAAAATCTTCGATTTGCGTTGATAGTTATACAGCTGCTTTTTCTTCTCTGGCAGCGCATCAACCTCGACCATATTAAAGCCGTGCTCTAAGAACCAATGGATACTGCGAGTGGTTAAGGCAAACAAACGCGAATAACCTCTCACTCTTGCCTGACTAATAATATTTTGTAGTAGCAAGCTACCTCTATCGGCATCACGGTAGTCGGGGTGCACCACTAAACAGGCAAACTCCCCCGCATTGTCCTCTTCAAAAGGATAAAATGCCGCGCAGCCTATGACCAAACTATCACGCTCAATCAGCATAAATTGCTCTATCTCCATCTCCAGTTGTTCACGTGAACGCCGCACTAAGATCCCTTTCTGCTCGAGTGGACGAATAAGGTCAAGCACGCCGCCAATATCGCTAATCGACGCTCTACGTAAACGTTCGGCACTCTCAGTGACAATTTGAGTACCAATACCGTCGCGCGAGAACAACTCTTGTAACAGTGCTCCATCATCGAGATAACTGACAAAATGGCAGCGACTCACCCCGTTACGGCAGGCATCGATACTGGCCTCTAAAAATGCCTTAGTACCTACACATAAGGGAGAAACCTCAGGGAAATCATTTAAGATTTTTTGCGCTTCGGTAGGCATCAGCTCTGCCATAACTTGTCCGTCGCTATCCAAAATCCCCTTCTGAGCACTAAAGCCTATCATCTTGTCTGCTTTGAGTTTTATTGCAATCTGAGTGGCTACCTCTTCCGCAGTCAGATTAAAGCTCTCACCCGTCACTGAGGCCGCTACAGGGCCTAACAACACGATACCGCCATTATCAAGCTGACGCTTCAAACCTTGGCTATCGATTCGACGCACCTTACCGCTGAGGCAATAATCAATACCATCCTCAACCCCTAACGGCTGTGCAATCACAAAATTACCACTGACAACGTTAATTTGTGCCCCCTGCATCGGAGTATTGCTGAGGCTCATCGACAGGCGGGCCGTGATATCAAGATGTAAGCCGCCAACCACTTGTTTAATCACTTTAAGGGCATCTTCATCTGTCACCCTCACACCATTGTAATATTCGGCTGCCAGACTATGCTGCTCCAGCGCTTCATCAATCTGCGGCCTAGCACCGTGAACTAAGACTATTTTGATCCCTAAGCTGTGCAATAGTGCAATATCATTGATAATCGCGCGAAACTGTTGCTGTGCCAGCGCTTCACCGCCGAGCATCACAACGAAGGTCTTGCCCCTATGGGCATTAACATAGGAAGCAGAATGACGAAATCCATCAACAAGTTCAGTAGTACGCACGCTAGAATCACCTTAAAATAAATAGATATTCACCTGAACAGCCAGCCATTACACATTAAGCCAGCAACTTACAAAGATGATATTGCATTTAAATTCATTTAAAAAGCATTTATTTTCACTTTACACTTTGAGTTTTGGTTAGCAAAGCATTCTCGCTCTATATCGTACTGAGAATTTATGAAGAGTTAGCGATGTGGCAGAATTTACAGCGGAAAAATATGAAGGGATTTATACCAATCAGTATAAGAAGTTGATCTACTCAGAGCGTTTTTTTGGCAAACTAATTCAAGGCGAATAGCTGAAAGAATGGCTATTCCCTTGTGAAGCTGTTCAACGCAGAAGTAGGCAGCCAAAAACGCTCCAGAATGGCGAGTTTTAGCAGTTCTGATGTGGCGTTAACGAGCTTAACCGTAGAACAACTATGCTCTTCACTCGTTGCCTTGCCTCAAAACCGCTAAACTCTCGCTGAGCGACCAAATCTTTATACTGATTGGTATTAGAGAGATACTAAATTTTAGGCAAAAAAAAAGCCCCTATAAATAGAGGCTTTTTCCAAGATGCTTAAACAAGTAATTACTTGATTTTAGCTTCTTTGTACATAACGTGCTGGCGAATAACTGGATCAAATTTCTTGATTTCCATTTTTTCAGGCATGTTACGTTTGTTTTTTTCAGTCGTGTAGAAGTGACCAGTGTTAGCGCTAGAAACTAGCTTGATCTTCTCACGATTACCTTTAGCTTTAGCCATGGTTTATTATACCTTCTCGCCGCGGGCACGAAGTTCAGCAATAACAACTTCAATACCTTTCTTATCGATGATACGCATACCTTTAGTAGATATACGTAGCTGTACGAAACGCTTTTCGTTTTCTAACCAGAAACGGTGGTTCTGTAGGTTAGGTAAAAAACGACGACGCGTTGAATTCTTCGCGTGCGAACGGTTGTTACCAACCATTGGTCGCTTGCCAGTTACTTGGCATACTCTTGACATGTCAATCTCTCCAAAACAATATTTAACGCTCGAGCATTAATGCACCTCGAACACGGCCGTCGCCTGAGGCACACAACAGAGGGCGCATTTTATACAGCATCTAAAATCAAAGATCAAGGAATAGATTAATCAATCCATCCCCTTTCAGCGAAAGAAACTATCTCTCGATCGCCCACAACCATGTGATCCAGTAAGGAAACATCAATAGTTTGTAGGGCTTGCTTCAACCGCTCAGTAATTCGTCTATCGGCTGTACTTGGTTCTGCAATTCCAGAAGGATGATTGTGACACACGATCACAGCCGCAGCCTTTTTTTCAAGCACCAAACTTACCACTTCTCGTGGATAAACTGACGCTGAATTTATTGTGCCTCTAAATAATTCAACGAATTGAATTACCCTATGTTGACTATCTAACAATAAAATAGCGAACACCTCATAGGCACGATCAGACAATTGTCTCATTAAATAGTCCCGAGTTAAATCAGGATCCGATAAAATTTTACCTCTTTTTAGGTTTTCTTGCGAAATTCGTGCACCTAATTCCACTGCGGCCTGCATTTGAGCAAATTTTACCGGCCCAATTCCATCTAATCGACAAACTTGTGCCTGAGACGCATTAAGCAAGCTTCTAAGTCCACCAAACTCATTTATCATGATTCGAGCCAGCTCTACAGCACTTAATCCTTTTAAACCCACTCTAAGCAGAACAGCTAATAATTCGGCATCCGATAATTGTTTTACCCCTTGGCTCAACAATTTTTCTCGCGGCGCCTCGCCTTCTGGCCAATCCTTTATCGCCATCACAACCTCCCTGTTGTTCTAATGTATGAGTATGGTCTAGATTTTCTGAAGTTGTTCATCACCATTTTGAGGTTTGTGATATCTTAGGCCAACTTCAGCTGTGTGACATAAAGTTTGGTCCACAACGTGATTATCAAAAAGAGTTAACTATGGGTCTCAACAACAAAAAAGTATTACTGGGTATTGGTGGTGGCATTGCCGCATACAAATCGGCCGACCTAGTACGCAAGTTAAAGGAACGCGGCGCCGATGTCCGTGTTGTTATGAGTCAAAGTGCACAAGAGTTTATTACTCCGCTAACTTTGCAGGCGCTTTCCGGTTATCCAGTGGCGACCGATCTGCTTGATCCTACGGCCGAAGCCTCTATGGGGCACATCGAGCTCGCACGTTGGGCAGACCTAGTCATCATAGCTCCAGCCACCGCCAACCTTATCGCTCGGGTAAATGCCGGCATGGCAGATGAGTTAATTACCACCACCTGCCTAGCCACCGAAGCCCCTGTAGTGATTTGCCCCGCAATGAACCAACAGATGTATCGCAACGCCGCAACCCAAGCTAACTTGAAGCAAGTAGCCGAGCGCGGTATCTACATTTGGGGGCCAGATTCAGGCTCGCAAGCCTGTGGCGAAGTCGGCCCAGGTAGAATGCTTGAGCCTGTGGCGATTGCTGAAAAAGCAGTTGAATTTTTTGGCCCAAAACTGCTGCAAGGCATGTCATTGCTGCTTACAGCAGGTCCGACTCGTGAGGCTATCGATCCGGTTCGTTATATTTCCAACCATAGCTCAGGCAAGATGGGCTTTGCCCTTGCCAAAGCCGCAGCAGCAATGGGCGCAGAGGTGACCTTAGTTGCCGGCCCGGTCAATCTAGCGACGCCCGCAGGCGTCACCCGAGTCAATGTTGAGTCGGCTCAGCAGATGCTAGATGCGGTAATGCCACAAGTTGAGATGCACCAAATATTTATCGGCTGCGCCGCCGTGGCCGATTACCGCATCGCAGAAGTCGCCGAGAGTAAAATCAAGAAATCGGCAGAGCAGATGCAACTTGCGCTAGTGCGAAATCCTGATATCTTAGCCAGCGTTGCCAGCCATGCTAACCGACCTTTCACCGTTGGATTTGCCGCTGAAACCAACGATGTAGAGCAATATGCCCGTGGAAAGTTAACAGGTAAAAAGCTCGACATGATTGCCGCTAATGACGTATCAAATAGCGCCATTGGCTTTAACAGTGACTCCAACGCCCTAAGCGTATTTTGGAGTGATGGTAGCACCGACCTACCCGCTGTTGATAAAGACACTTTAGCCAAGCAATTGCTTACTCTAATAGCGAACAAAATAAAAAACTGATGAAAACACCAATCGAATTAAAGATTTTAGACTCACGCATCGGCACCGAGTTTCCACTTCCTGCTTACGCCACACCAGGCAGTGCAGGCATGGATCTTCGCGCCATCACAGATACCCAACTTGTTATCCAGCCGGGTGAAACAGTGCTAATCCCTACGGGAATTGCCATTCACGTTGCAGACCCTAGCCTAGCGGCAATTATTTTACCGCGCTCAGGATTAGGCCATAAGCACGGCATCGTTCTAGGCAATCTAGTTGGACTTATCGATTCGGATTATCAAGGACCTCTAATGGTTTCTTGCTGGAACCGTGGCAGTGAGCCTTTTACAATCGAAATCGGTGACAGACTCGCGCAATTGGTCTTTGTACCGGTTGTTCAGGCTGAATTTAAACTGGTAGACGAGTTTAATCAGTCAGATCGCGGCGCAGGTGGATTTGGCCACTCAGGAACCAAATAACTGATTGTTTAGCTTTTTACGCAATCACTTTTAATGGATAGCATGGAGCAATGTTTCCTTGCCGTCTCGCTCAGTAGTAATCGAGTGAAGGACAGATAAATGGCTGCAAGCCCGAAAATAAACCGTCGTGAGCATATCCTCCAATGTTTAGCGACTATGTTAGAAACAAGCCCTGGACAAAGGATCACTACAGCTAAATTAGCGGCTGAAGTCGGCGTTTCAGAAGCGGCGCTTTACCGCCACTTTCCAAGTAAGGCGCGCATGTTTGAAGGCCTCATCGAATTTATCGAAGAGTCATTGCTCTCTCGCATCAACCTGATCATGGACGAAGAGAAAGACACCATGAAGCGTTGTCAGCAATTGCTGCAGCTACTACTGGTATTTGCCGAGCGAAACCCGGGGATCTCACGAGTATTAAATGGTGATGCACTGCTAGGCGAAAATGAACGTCTACGTAGCCGTATCAGTCAGCTATTCTCAAAAATTGAAACCCACTTAAAGCAAATCCTGCGTGAAAAAAGCTTACGTGAAGGCAAAGGCTTTGAGCTCGATGAAGCAGTGTTAGCTAACTTACTGCTTGCCGTTGCCGAAGGCCGAATCGCTCAGTTTGTTCGTAGTGAGTTTAAACTCAAGCCGACCAAGCACTTCAATGAGCAGTGGAACTTCATCCAACAGCAACTGCTTCAAAGCTAATTATTCTATAAAAATGGCAGCAGACCATACATGCTGCCATTTCCTCCTGCGACTATTGTTTCCCCTCTCATTTTCGTTTACTTTTCCAACAACAAACACCCGCAATAATTAACATTCGTTTCCACAAGGAAGTTGTATGAAACTAATTAAAATTATAAGTTTAGCCTGCCTAGCATTGCTAAATTGTAATGCATCGGCAACCACAAATGATGCCGCAAATTTATTCAGCCGTTCGGCGGAGTTCTCCCAAGTCAAAATTTCTCCAGGTGGAGATTATCTCAGTGTTATAACCAAAAATGATGGCAAAAACACCCTGCTTATCTTAAAGGCTGCTGATAAATCCCCTGTGCACGCCATATTTTTCGGTAGCAATGCACAAGTAGGCCACTATGAGTGGGTCAATGATGAACGCGTGGTATTACAAAAAGAATACCTCAAAGGCTGGAGCGATCACCCTCTCTACTATGGTGAGCTGATGGCGGTCAATGCCGACGGTTCAAACGCAACTTATCTATTTGGTTACAAAGGTGGTGAACAACAAACAGGCTCAAAATTCAAAAAAAACACCCCCATCCGCGCGACCGCTTATATTCTAGATCCGCTACCCGAAGATGATCGCTATATGCTCGTTCAGGCACTCCCTTGGGGAAGTGGTGGCAGCAACATGGCGGAGAATACTCAGCAAGTGTATCGCGTCGACGTTTATAAGGGCAGACGAAAAAAAGTCGCAAGCTCCCCAATCCCTTATTCAAGCTTCTTAACCGACCATGATGGTGACGTGCGTTTTGTCAGTGGAACCCGAGATTACGTAAATACCAAACTCTATTATCGAGACGATGGCAGCTGGATAGACACCGATAAGCTTAATCTTGGCTTAGATGGCATAAAACCCATTGCCTTTAGTGATGACAAAGACAGCCTATATGTCACCGCCAGCGAAGCGGGTCAACCTTCTGGCGTGTACCTAGTAAATATTAAAACTGGTGATAAAAAGCTCGTTAGCCAAGATAAAGTGGTTGATCCAAGTAACATCTGGATTAATGCAACCACCAAGAAGCTCTATGCAGTTGAATATGAAAACGGTTACCCAAGTTATGAGTTTGTTGACACTAAAGACCCTTCTGCAAAGTATATCAAGCAGTTATTAGCGTCACTTCCAGGGCATCAGATCCACTTAGTCAGCCAAACAACCGATGCCGATATAATCATTATTAAAGCCTTTAATGATCGTAACCCTGGCGACTACTACCTGTTTTATACCAAAGCGAAGAAACTTGAATATTTGGTGTCTAAAAAGAAATGGATCGACGCTAATAAAATGGCTGAAATCAAGCCGATTCACTTTACCAGCAGAGATGGCGTAGAAATACATGGCTACATCACCCTACCTTCAGGCGTTGAAGCCAAGAACCTACCACTGGTTGTAAACCCTCATGGTGGGCCACATGGACCTAGAGACTGGTGGGGTTTTGATCCGCAAAACCAAATGATTGCCAGCCAAGGCGCTGCGGTTTTACAGATCAACTTCCGTGGTTCTGGTGGTTACGGTAATGGGTTTGAAAATGCAGGCCACCAAAAATGGGGCACCAACATTCAATACGACATTATTGATGCCACTAAATATGTTATCGAGCAAGGTATGGTAGATAAAGACCGTATCTGCATTGTGGGGGGGAGTTTTGGTGGTTACTCAGCGATTCAGAGCTCTGCGATAGAACCGGATCTGTTTAAGTGTGCTATCGGTTTTGCCGGAGTTTATGATCTTCAGCTCATGTTCGAAGAGGGTGACGTACAAGGCCGCCGTGCAGGTAAACGCTACCTAAAAGAAGTACTAGGTGAAGATGAAAGTCTATTAAAGTCTATGTCACCGACCCACAATGTCGATAAGCTCAAAGCCAACATCATGCTAGTGCATGGTGGAGAGGACGAGCGAGCGCCTATCGAGCAGTTTGAAGCCCTTGAGGATGCCCTAAAAGCGAAAAAGTATCCCTTTAAAAAGCTGGTGATGGATGACGAGGGGCATGGCTTCTACGATGATGCGCACAGGGCTAAATACTATAATGAGATGCTAGGATTTCTAAAAGAGAACTTAAATCTATAATACCTATCAATATAAACAACGTAACCAACAAAGCCGATAAGAACTATCGGCTTTTTTGTCTTTCTATAACCGATTTATGGTATATATTTAAATCAAATAGCGGTATCCTCCCGTCCTCTCTAAATACAATGCAAATAGCTACCGCTATAATTTTCATTTTTTATGAGATAACTTGTTTTTATGAAATAACTTAGTCTCAATGAGACTGACGGCCCTAGTACACAGGATACGAATCTCACCACTCATTATTTATGGTGAAGGAGGAACTTATGACATCAAAAGAAGCAATCCTCAGTGAATCTGCTCAAATCGTACAATCTGCATTAATTGAGCGCGGCCTCGAGACGCCGATGTTGCCGAGTGAGCTAAGCGCTGAAGTACGCAAAGACAAGATTGAGCATCATATGCGTGAAATCTTGACCTTAATGTCACTAGACTTAAGCGATGATAGCCTAGCCGATACCCCGCGTCGTATCGCCAAGATGTATGTCGATGAGATATTCTCAGGCCTAGACTACGCCAACTTCCCCAAGATCACCGTTATCGAAAACAAGATGGGCTTCGATGAGATGGTAAAGGTGAATGACATCAGCTTAACCAGTACCTGTGAACATCACTTAGTGACTATCGATGGCCTAGCGACCGTAGCCTACTTACCGCGCAAGAACATCATTGGCCTGTCTAAGATTAACCGTATCGTACGTTTCTTTGCTCAGCGCCCTCAGGTGCAAGAACGTCTGACTCAGCAGGTTCTAGTGGCGCTACAGGCACTACTAGGCACTAAAGACGTGGCAGTTAAGATGGATGCGGTGCATTACTGCGTTAAATCACGCGGCGTGATGGACTCGACCAGCTCGACCACCACTACAGCACTAGGCGGCATCTTTAAGTCCAACCCAGCGACAAGAGCTGAGTTCTTAAGCAATTAGGTCCTAGGTCCTAGGTCCTAGGTCCTAAAAGATTAAAGCACCAAAACAAAAACGCTGCGTCATAAACGCAGCGTTTTTTCGTTTTCGGCGAAGCAAAAGACCGAGGACAGAACACTCGTAGACTCGTTCACGGATAACAGAACGGCCTTCGGCCTCACGGAAATCTAAGCAGATACGAACGCTTCGCTACTGTAGACGGAACGTTCGTAGACTCACTTACAGCACGCTCCTCGCTGACGGTAAAACAGCATAAAAAAATGCCGCGATTATATTTAACTATAATCGCGGCATTTATCTTTTCCGTTATCCGTAAGCGCAGCATTCCGTTATCCGTGAGCGCAGCGTTCCGTTATCCGTGAGCGCAGCATTCCGTCATCCGTGAGCGCAGCATTCCGTCATCCGTGAGCGCTGCGCTCCGTTATCCGTGAGCGCAGCGCTCCGTTATCCGTGAGCGCTGCGCTCCGTTATCCGTGAGCGCAGCGTTCCGTTATCCGTAAGCGCAGCGTTCCGTCATCCGTAAGCTTTAAATCCCATACTGGTCGCGGTAAGCGCTTACTGAAGCAAGCTGCGCTTCCATGCCTGATTTTTCAGACAAGTAATTGATCAAGTCTTCAAGCTTGATGATTGAAACGATGTCACAACCAAAATCACGCTCAACTTCTTGAATAGCAGAAAGCTCGCCCTTGCCCTTCTCTTGACGGTCTAACGCAATCAACACACCCGCAAGTGATGCCTTGTGCGCAGCAATGATCTCCATAGACTCACGAATCGCCGTACCAGCAGTGATCACGTCATCAACTAGCATTACGCGCCCTTGAAGTTCGCTACCTACTAGGCTGCCACCTTCGCCGTGATCTTTCTTCTCTTTACGGTTAAAGCAGTAAGGCATGTCGATATCGTGGTGATCACACAGTGCTACAGCAGTCGTGGTCGCGATTGGAATACCTTTGTATGCAGGGCCAAATAGCAAGTCATACTCAATACCAGAGTCAACTAGTGCCGCTGCGTAGAAACGACCTAGACGCGCTAAGTCACGGCCAGTGTTAAACAGGCCAGCGTTAAAGAAATAAGGGCTAGTGCGGCCTGACTTTAACGTAAATTCGCCAAATCGAAGTACCTGACGTTCTAGGGCAAATTCAATAAACTCACGTTGATAGGCTTTCACAATCTCTCCTTAAAAATGTAGGGGTAATACTCTATGTATTATTTAGTAGTATTTAGTATTAGTTGATTTTTTTTACTTACAAAAAGGACCCCGTAGGGCCCTAATAACAAAAACGATGATTAGCTCAATGACGCTTTCTGGATATCTACGATTTCGCGAATACCGTGCTTAGCCAAATCAAGTAGGCTCAATAGCTCTTCGTGGCTAAATGGCTCACCTTCTGCAGTACCCTGGATCTCGATGATCTTACCGGTTTCAGTCATTACCACGTTCATGTCAGTTTCAGCAGCGCTATCTTCGATATATTCTAGATCGCAGATTGGCTCGCCTTTATAAATACCAACACTTACCGCAGCAATAAGGAACTTAAGTGGGTTAGTCTTCAAGATGCCTTTACCACGAGCCCAGTTAAGCGCGTCAACTAATGCAACACATGCACCAGTGATAGCAGCGGTACGAGTACCACCATCGGCCTGAATCACGTCACAATCGATAACGATAGTGTTTTCACCTAGAAGCTTCATGTCTACCGCAGCGCGTAGTGAGCGACCAATTAGACGTTGAATTTCTTGAGTACGACCAGACTGCTTACCGCGAGCGGCTTCACGCTGCATACGGCTATGAGTAGAACGTGGCAACATGCCATATTCAGCAGTTACCCAACCTTGGCCTTGGCCCTTAAGGAAACGCGGTACGCCTTCTTCAAAACTAGCGGTACACAGTACTTTAGTGTCACCGAACTCAACTAATACCGAACCTTCGGCGTGAGCAGTAAACTGACGAGTGATAGTCACAGGGCGAGACTGTGCTGGAGTTCTGTTGCTTGGACGCATGATGAATTCCTGTATTTTAGGGCATGGGGTAATTTGGCTGCATATTATAGGGATATGTGCGCCACTATGCTATCTGAATCCATAAACTCAACAGAAAACAGCCTTCTGATTTTCCACATAAGCTCGCAATAACAACAATCGATTCCCAAAAGCCTAGCGCAGCGCCTTATCATCACCACTGCATGAGCAAAATTACCACTAAAGCCTGCACCTTAAATTTGTTTGGGTATATAATCACAACTCACTTAGACGAATCACACTGGAAATCATCCATGATCCAAAGCATGACAGCCTACGCTCGTATCGAGCACAAAGCAGATTGGGGCACCGCCTCTTGGGAAATCCGTTCAGTTAATCAGCGTTACTTAGAAACCTATTTACGCCTACCAGAACATTTCCGCAGCTTGGAGCCTGTTCTTAGAGATCGTCTACGTAAACGCCTAAACCGCGGTAAAGTCGAAGTAAACCTTCGCTATGACCTAAATGAAAAGAACGACAGCGAGTTACAGCTAAACCAAGATCTAGCTAAGCAGATTATCAATGCCGCTAACTGGGTGAAGAACGAAGCCGGCCAAGGCGAACTCAACGTGGTTGACGTACTGCGCTGGCCAGGTGTGATGTCAGGCTCAGAGCAAGACATGGATGCATTAGGTAAAGAGCTATTAAGCGCATTTGACGGCGCAATAGATCAATTTATCGAAGCTCGTGGCCGTGAAGGCGATGCGATTAACACCATGCTACAAACACGTCTTGACCAAATCGTTGAGCAGGTCACCATCGTTCGTGGCCACATGCCAACCGTTATGCAATGGCAGCGTGACAAGCTAACCAACCGTTTAGCCGAAATCACTGGTGAACTAGACCCTGCTCGTATGGAGCAAGAGATGGTACTACTCGCGCAGAAGATGGATGTTGCCGAAGAGATGGATCGCCTCGATGCACACGTAGCTGAAACGCGCCGCATTCTAAAGCAAGGTGGCGCACAAGGTCGCCGTCTAGACTTTATGATGCAAGAGTTTAACCGTGAGTCAAACACCCTAGCCTCTAAGTCAATCAGTGCCGAAGTCACCTCTGCAGCAGTTGAGCTTAAAGTACTTATCGAGCAGATGCGTGAGCAAATTCAGAACGTGGAATAAGATTTTTATCGATTTGAATTAGCCTGTCCAAGCCCAGTTTATCACTGGGCTTTTGTTTGCCTTTTGGAGTTAACCTTATTCTTTAGCTACAAAGTTAGCCTCAGTACGCCCCCGCCATCAGGCGCTTTGCTCTATCCTGCAAACCATCCAAAATCGAATCTCGTATATGTACAGGAAAGTCTTCGGGCAACTGAGTCTTAACCTTCATAATCACGTTATCTACTGAATCAGCAACCTCTCGCAAAATGGCTGCCATAGTAGCGAGATCAAAGCCAACCGCTTTCGCAGTTTCGATAAAGTGTTTAGGGAAAATCTTTACTATCTGATACTTCTTACCTTTGGTAGCTTTGAGCCCCATAGCAAGCTTGGCATCACGGATATTTAGGCCCTTGCCACCAATTACTGGATACATGGATATAATGTCGTAAAAGGGAGTTAATCGATACCCGCCGCCAACCTCAATAAATAGCGAGAAGTTTTTAGCATGGCCGTCTGTTGCCGCTAAAAGCCAGAACAGCACTTGCGACTTCATAAAGTTATACCTATCTTGCTCTGAGTTCATAGAGCCCAGTAAATAAGGTATGATATGCTCAACACCCGGCCCGCCGTGACTTTCATATTTTTTAGCCGATGGAATATTTAATGTTTGGCAGAAATCCTCTTGTGGCAATCGCATAATCCATTGGCCATCGCTAGATAATTTACGATCAAAACGTGCTACTGCCAGCGCCTTATTATCACCAACTTTAATTATTGAGCAATCTGGTACATCTAAGCCAAACTCCCTTACTATCATCATACACAGATATTCGTTTTCAACGCTGTCAGACATATCAATAGTGTATGAATGACTCTGTATCTCACCGATAGGCAACTTAATGATATGTGTAGTCGGTGTAGCTTTAATTGGAAGCTGCCATCGGCCATCTAAATTAAGTAAGGCGGTCTTCTCTTGGGCACCTGCAATCGATATTCGAAAATCATCTTCATCGCTTAGCATGCCTAATGGAATATCTGACTGATAACCTTTGAGCACTTTTTCCAATGCCTCATCAGATAAAGGTTTAGCTTCAATCTTTTTAACCTCAAAGGGTTGCTGCTCATGGGGTACTAACTGCAGTGCACCAACACTGTCTTGACCGACTTTAGCGAGTAGATCGAACGCTTGTGTCGATTGCGCATTGTGACGAGCAACAATCCTGTTTCTCACCTCCATGTTATCTGGCAGTAAATTATCAAAGAAGTTATAAACCTCATCGCCTTTATACGCTTGCGAACGCAATGGCATAGACAGTGAAATAGGACGACTGCCAGGCGTATCTAGCCATTGGGCTGCATACTTAAACAGATGAGAGCCTGTGGTCGATTTAGTAAACTCACCGACCAAATAGCCATTCATATAAACATCCAGAACTGCCATTACCACTCCTCCTTCCACTCTTGCTCGGAGGCGGTGCTTTTATCATCATTCAGCCGTTCCGCTAGTTCTGAATTCCTAACCTTTATATCCAGCTCAAGGTTCAGTGCTGATAGAATTTTAAACAGCGTCTCTAGCTTGGTGGAGTCAGGGTTCTGTTCAAAGCTTGAAACTGTATCCTGACGAATGCCGACTTTACTACCTACCTTGCTTTGCGAGAGCTTCATATT
The DNA here is from genome assembly GCF_000018285.1 of Shewanella pealeana ATCC 700345. NCBI lineage: Bacteria > Pseudomonadati > Pseudomonadota > Gammaproteobacteria > Alteromonadales > Shewanellaceae > Shewanella > Shewanella pealeana. The sequence goes on from NC_009901.1 coordinate 4,675,052, forward strand.
CAATCGTGCATCTTTGAGATATGCGCTAAGCTGCTTTGAGTTCGTCACCTTCATGCTCACTTTCCTGTAGACCTATTACTAGACCTACTTTACACGCTAAAGCAGGTAAATCAAGTTTCACACGCTTTAACCGTTAAATCACGCATTACACGCTAGAGGCGTTAAAATAGAGATTACACGCTACAACGTGTAATAGATGTACTAAGTTTTAATTTATTAATAGGTAAAACAAAGGAATACACGAACATTCAGAACAACAACTACATTAACTCGTTATTCCACATTAAGCTCCTAAACATAAAATAAGCCCGAGTGCATTTGTTGGGGATATTAACTTCTCAGCTTAATGCTAGGCTTTTTGTTGATTTAAGCGAAAACGTTTCTCCAAAGCCAGCTAGGACTCGCACATCTTCGTATGGAGCAAGAAATGGTACTACTGGCGCAGAAGATGGATGTTGCCGAAGAGATGGATCGTCTTGACGCCCACGTAGCAGAAACTCGCCGCATTCTGAAGAAAGGTGGCGCACAAGGTCGCCGTCTAGACTTTATGATGCAAGAGTTTAACCGTGAATCAAACACCCTAGCGTCTAAGTCAATCAGTGCCGAAGTGACGGCCGCAGCGGTAGAGCTTAAAGTATTGATTGAGCAAATGCGTGAGCAGATCCAGAACGTAGAGTAATTGATTCTGAGATTGTGAAAGTTGTTGTAAAAGACAAATAGTAAAATATAACAAGAGCCCAGCTAAATGCTGGGCTTTTTGTTGGCAAAACAGCCATAAAGTAAGGCTGTAAATTCAACGTAATAAAAACAAACTAAATATTCAAAACTTCTTCAGCTTGTCTTTGTTTCAGGCGCGTTGGATAGTCTTTATCCATCGCGACTAAAAAGCTATTCACACTCTCAAACTCTTCACTTTCATAGACAATTTTAGCCACCTCTTCAGCAATTCTTCGCCCATGGATCAAAATGATTGGATACTTATCTTCAATCACTTCACGCTGAACAGAGTCAGAGAAATAACTAGTAGTAACATATACACCTAGCCAGCCACGCTTTAGGCGGGCAACTGTTCGGGCAATATGATTGCCTCCCGTTGGACTATTTAATGCCTCACACTTAGCTTGCCCTAAAACAATCAATTCAACTTTTGAAAAGCCACTGCCTAAAGTCACCTTACCGACAAAGTCTGCGCCGCCATCACTAGAGCCTTGAGTCACCCAGCCTTTATGATATATACCGAACTCACGATCTATCACCCGCGCGGCGATTACTTCAGCAAGCGCCTCGAACCGGTGTTTTTTGTTGGCGTAATAGATATAGATTTCATTCAGAATACGATCGGATTCAGAACCCGGAATAGGTTTCTGGTTAACTGTCTTTTCAAGACTGAGTTTAGAAACACGGCGGCGCAGCTTATTAAGTGAATTACTTCCCTCAATAAGCCATTGACGCCAACTTTTAGGGGATGCTTTATTGGTAATAGATAGCGAAAATCCTTTCTTACGCCGGCTATTAATCCAATCCCACTCAAACTCCTCATGCTCACTAGCGATGCAAAGCACTGTGAAGTCGAAAGCATAATTAGTAAATGTGCGCGCTAACTTATTATCCCATTGAGTCACGAGTTCGACGCTATTGATGATCCCAAGTCCATAGAATTGTGGATAGCCTTTAGCTACACCGTTAATCACAGCACGTTTAAAGAACAATATTGGAGGAGTTAATGCCCTTTCTTCAGCTGAGTGAGAATGAGCTAATCGAAAGGCTTCGAGAAGCGCCTTGTTTCCCGGGGCTGTAGCAGGGTCTTTACCGGGTTCTTTGTTGTCACCAAAATAGCGAATATGACCATTATCGACATCGTAGAAATCTTCCCACGGTGTCTCAATAGAACCTTTCTTATTCGGACTACTAGAAACCAAGATAGCAGAACGAACAAGCTCACCAGAGTTAGTTTTTATCTTAGCTGAAGGATTAATTCCTTTCTCAAGTTGGAGATTATTAGCTTCTGAATGCTTTGTCAGGAAATGAAAATTAAGATGACCATCCTCATACATATTTACAGCGCAAGAAGGTTTCTTATATCTGAGTACTACACCAATTTGAATTTCCACTATGTTAATCACCCAAATTCATTCCCTTAGGGCCTACACTAGCACAGTGGCAAACATAAGATAATGATATTAATGGACTATTCAACAATTTGTCTCATTGGTTTGATATTATCACGATTTATTGAAAGCTACTTCTATAGCTAGTATCAAATACCGATACTGGCAGGCTCAGCATGTGCTCACAGACACAAGCCTTGAGCAAAAGCTTAAACACTCTCCACCAGCCTAACTTTCAACCATCAAACGAGTGGCTTTACGCCACTCATTCATCCAAGCAAACACACTCTTGACCATCTCAGGCCTAAACTAAGCCCCCAACCCAGCCCCTGTGACTAGCCTGTTTTTTTAAACACTGTTTTCTAATTTAAAGTCATTGAATCTCTTGCTGTGTTCAATAAATCAACTCATTTTGAAATTTCCTTACAAAACAAGTATTAACAAAACTTAATAATTGGATAATTCGACCAACAATCGTGCGATTTTTAGGCCACCGAAACGGCAACAAGTATTTTACTTTTCATTTCGTTGTTTAGGCTATTTCCCGTTGCTACCATCCGCGCACTTTCCATTTGAAGTTATTTGTCATGCCAACTTGCGAGCAGCTATTAGCTGAAAAGTTAAACTCTGAACACGTAAACTCTGAACAGCCACACAATGAAAAGTTACCCTCAAAAATTCTAAATCCTATCTTAGTTCAAGGCGCGATGGACGTTGAAGTCGAGACTCTTATTGCCGCTCTAAACGATGTAAAACAAAAGACATATGGTGCGTGGACTTTCTGGGAAGGTCTATTAGATGGCTACCCAGTTGTGGTATCACGTACCGAGATTGGTTTGGCTAACGCCGCCGCATCAACCACTTTGGGCATTGCGCATTACCAGCCAAAAGTTATCATCAATCAGGGCACCTCTGGTGGCCACGATCCTAAGCTATTCCGCTCTGACATCGTGATTGGTGAAACCAGCTTTAACATGGGCGCGTACAAAATTGAGTTCGTTGAAAAAGGCCAAGGCATACACCCAACAACTTGGCAGAACTTCGATATGCCAATGTACCTGCGTGAAAACGGCGTGGTGGTTGAGCACAATCACTTTAAAGCCGACCCTACCCTAGTTGAAATCGCCCTTTCGCAAGCAAGCAGCTACACCCAAGGCAAAGTGGTACTGGGTAGAATTGGTAGCTGTGACGAATGGAACCGCGAAGTTGACCGTATTAACTGGTTCCACGAAACCATGGGCACTTCAGTTGAAGAGATGGAAACCTCTGCGGCTGCGCAAGTAGCCGAAGCTTACAAGCTACCTTTTGTGAGTATTCGCGTGCTGTCTAATACCGACCAACATAAGCAAGACTTTGAGCCGCAAACGGCGATTGATTGTCAGGTTTATGTGCTTGATGTCATTAAGGCATTAATTAAGACCTTTTAGTAACGACGATGGGGATACAACTTGTATCCCCATCTCGTTAGTGCTCGCCTAAAAGTGCTTCATTTAATGCTTAACCGCATTAAAAAGTAGGCAGAGCGTTAGCTAATACCTTTCTTTAACTTATTTAAGTTATTAACTTATTTAGCAATAGACAAAATAAATGCAAATTTTAATCAGTATTGTTGGCATCATCGCCCTGCTTGCAGTGGCCTTTCTTGCGTCTGAAAATCGTAAAGCCATTAATTACCGCACAGTCGGAATGGCGTTTTTACTGCAGTTAATCATGGGTGCATTTGTCATCTATTCATCGTTTGGCCAAGCCGTTATTTTTAATATGGCAGAAGCGGTTTCGACCGTGATTGGCTACAGCAACGAAGGCATGTCGTTTATGTTTGGCGGCCTTGTTAGCGATAAGATGTATGAACTGTTTGGCCCAGGCGGCTTCGTTATCGCCTTTAAAGTTCTACCAATTATCGTGTTTTTCTCGGCGATTTCGGCGGTGCTGTACTATCTCGGAATTATGCAATGGGTGGTTCGTATTGTGGGCGGCGCACTGCAAAAAATCCTTAATACCAGCAAAGCGGAATCTATGTCTGCCAGTGCCAACATCTTCTTAGGTGTGACGGAAGCGCCACTGCTGATTAAGCCTTATATTCCTAAGATGAGCCGTGCTGAATTGTTTGCGGTAATGTGTGGTGGTTTGGCGTCAATTGCAGGCACCATGCTAGCGGGTTATGCCCAGCTAGGCATTAAGATGGAATATCTATTAGCAGCCTCGTTTATGGCGGCGCCGGGCGGTTTACTGTTTGCTAAGTTATTGATCCCGCAAACCGAGAAAGTAAACGATCAAGACCTAACAGTTGTAGAAGAGAACCCACCAGCCAACATTATTGATGCTGCCACAACTGGCACCATGAACGGCCTGTCACTGGCCATGGCTGTGGGCGCTATGCTGTTTGCTTTTGTCAGCTTAGTCGCGCTAATGAATGGCATGCTAGGTGGCATTGGCAACTGGTTTGGCTTTGACGGTCTAAGCTTACAGCTGATCCTTGGCTACCTGTTTGCCCCTATCGCTTGGCTAATGGGTGTGGCTTGGGATGAAGCGCTGTTAGCAGGCTCGTTCATCGGCCAGAAGATAGTGATCAACGAGTTCTTTGCATATATCAACTTGGCACCTTACCTAAGTGGTGATGCGATTGTTGAGGCAACAGGCATGCCTATGTCTGAGCGTACGCAAGTGATTCTATCGTTTGCACTGTGTGGCTTTGCTAACTTAGGCACGGTAGCGATTGCGATTGCCGGCATTGGTGGTTTAGTACCTGAGCGCCGCTCTGAAATTGCATCACTTGGCTTAAAAGCACTGTTTGCAGGTATCTTGTCAAACCTAATGGCAGCAACCATTGCTGGCTTGTTTATGAGCCTGGCTTAAGCAAGCAGCTTGTGATGCTGCAGCGCTCTGCATCATCTGGGTGATATTGACACCGCCTCGCTGTAGGCATAAAAATGGCCGCTATTAGCGGCCATTTTGTTTTCTATGTTTTCACTCTTGCTGTTTTACTTATGAATGATTAACCGCTCACCGGTCAGCTCATCGATGGCGTAAATCGCTTCAAGATCATAATCAACGATAAAAAATTGCTGAAGAGCACCAGAGTATACGCCGGTATCAAAATCAAATGGCGTTGCGCCGCTACCAACAAACTTGCCTGAAAGCTCAGTATATTCACCCGTTGATTGATCCACTTTATAGAGCCCAGAATTAGCATTACCATTGATGGCAATAAGCTCATTACCCGCCCAGATAAGACTTTCAATACTGTTTGATGATAAGTTTGGCATCAACTTGTCTTTTGAGAACCAAGTTAAACTTCCATCACCGGTAGAAATTTGAACTAAGTTATCATCCATTTCTACAATGAGTGCCTCACCATCGGGGCTGAGAGTCAATGAATCTATTCGATCATACTCAAACTCTGTGCCGATATAGTCTAAATTACTGCTAAAATCTGTGACTTCGCCACTATCAAGATTGATCTTTTTCCAGAAAAGCTCATCAATCCAGTTTTCACCGTCATAGTAATTATTTTCGGTTAAGGTGAAGGCTAAATTCTTGTCAAAATCGATAGCAAACTCAGACTGCATATCCTCAATTAAAGCAATATTGATAATATCCAGCGTATCGAATTCAAAAAAGTACAGGCCTCCAGCGTCATAATCTTTGGTCAAGTAAAAACCGGACTCAACAGGGTTTACAGTAACGTATTGTTCAAAGTAAAAGTTAGGTTGCTCATCGATGTCATTATTAACGGATAGATCGAATACTGTTTCTAACTGGCTATTATCGGTTGCATCAATCGGGAACCGATACATTGCAGGGCTCTCATCGCTGCTATAGTAAAGCGACTTTTCATCACTCGATAAAGCAATGCTTCTAGGGTACCTAGATAAGTTAATATTGACGCTGTCATTACCTGACGCAACAAACGCCCCACTATCTAAGTTATAGGTGATGAGCATCTGTACACCTTCATCCCAAATATGCACATCTCGACCTGCAACATGTGCACTTTCAACTTCTTCAAAAGGGGATATTAGGTTTCTAAAATCGGCAAAACTCTCGACGATTTGTAAGTTAAGGTCAAAGGTAATCGCCCCCTCATCGATAATCAGCGTCAGTTTATTGCCCTGTTCATCATAGATAAAGTCTTTATAAAACCTTAAAGAGAGGTCCAAGCTGTCGATATCAGCTTGATAATCACTCCCCTGCCATATAATGCTCATCTGATCATTAACTTGATCAATTTTATATAGCTTTGGCGTGCCTACATCTCCCCAGAGCAAGTCACCATTGTGATATTGCAGCTCGTAGCCCCTATCGACCTCGATTCCAAAATCTGACTTTGCCGCATATAGCTGAGTCTTAATCCCAGTAGTCAGGTCAATTTCAAAAATAGTACCGTCAGAGTGCCAATCAGGAATAAGCAGCTTGTTATTATCTCCATTAAACACAATGGAATTAAATGCCTCATAACGCAGATCTTGGAACAGCACGGTAGTTGTAAAACTTGCAAGATCTAATGCCACCACTGTTAATCCGTATGTCTCAACAGCCGTCTCTAAAGTCCCTGCTATCACTAATCGGTTGCTGGCTTCATCGACAACGGCCTGTTCAGGTTCAAAATCGAAATCTGCTGTAGCTTGAAAAATGATGCTTCGCTCATCTGTCACTAGGTTATGCTGAATAATCTGCTTGCTGCTGTCATTAATAAGGTAAACATGATCACCAAAGGCAGTGAGACTCTCATTTTCCAAAATGAATGGCTTAGTATGCTTAATTGTTCTTTCAAAATTCTTGTATTCAAGCGTTTGGGTTGGCAGTACGCTCGTTTCAGGAGTTATTTCTAGCGTTTCTAGCTCGGCAATCGGTAGCGTGACGGTCCAGTTAAGAAAGTTATCAGAGCTAGTAACTGCTTCTCCATTAACCATTAAGCTCGATAGCTCAAATGAGCTGATCCCTCTGATTACAGTTGATCTCGCATCGGTTATTGCGCTGGCAGGTGGGTAAACGAGAGTAACCTCAACAATATCTCTAGGTAACAGCGTTATAGCAAACTCTTTCTCCAGTGCGTTATAACCATCACTGACTTGAAGCTGAACAGTCAAGCTGACACTCTCTGCAATAGAGGAAGGCGTCGTTAGCTGCACTACACCATTCGAACTTGAAACTCCAAACCCATCGGCAGAATCCTTAAGCGTCCATGAAATTTCTAAGCTATCGCTGTCGCTATCGGAAACAGTAACAGGGAAGCTCAGATCTTCACCTAACTGGAAGCTGTAACTTTCAGTCTCTGCAGTGATTAATGGTACAAGATTAGGTTTAATAATGACCAAGAATTCTTTTGTCTGCGCGTTATACCCATCACTGACTTGAAGTACGGCGGTTAAACTTACACTCTCTTCAATATAGATGGGCGCTGTTAGCTGTACGCCACCGTCACTACTTGAAATATCATAACCTTCAGGTGAATCTTTTAATTCCCATAAGATATATAAGTCATCACTGTCGCTATCAGTAATCGTAACAGGAAAGCTCAGATCTTCACCTAACTGGAAGCTGTATGCATCAGCATCGTAGCTAATTTGCGGCGCAAGGTTTTGAGTAATTGATATTTGAGTTTGTAAGGAGACTTCACTACTTCCATCAGACACACTGACCTGAACGGTAACAAGTACCCCCTGTTCTAATGGGGCTGTAACAACAAGCCGAACTTCATAATCACTGAGTTTTTCAAGCGTGACTTGAGATGGAGCATCTACTAAAAGCCAAGAAACCTGAAAATCATCACCATCTTTATCAGAAGCTAATGCAGCTAAAGATATAACCTCACCTTCCTGATACTCAGTTTTCTCAACTAATAGCTGAATTTCTGGCGGTATATTGTCAGGGGTAGAACTGTCTGATGGACAGCCTGTTAGCAGTAAAGAAGTGAATAAAAATAGCGCAGTTCGGTAGGAGGAAATCATTGTGACCCCTTTGTTATTTACATTTCCCAAACAAAGGTATCACAACAAAACAATGATCTACATCAAAAAACTCTTCAGTTTTTGGTAAAACTGAGTCTGTTTTAGCGATTTTTTCCTAATAACGTACCTAGGCTATAGCTGCGAACGACGATTTATAATCAATTACTTTCTGACAGTTCACCACCACGCGTCATCGGCGTAATATTGGCTCGTGCTTGTTCAAAAGCGGTTTCGGCGTCACCGGAACAGATAGCTTGCACGAGTGCTTGGTGACTTGAGGCACTGTCAGACAGATCATAATCTTGGTGGGTAAGCGCAATATATGCCTGCAATGGATATAAGATCTGCTTATATTGGCTTTGCATGCGCACACTGCCGCAGATCTCAATGATCAACTGGTGTAATTGCCAGTCCATTTCGCTAATGCGGCGGGTGTCATCACTGTGTTGTAAACACAGCAATTGATATTCTTGAAAAAAATCGGCTAAACGGGTTTTGTCTGTTTTACTGGCCCACTTGGCTGCCATCGCGGCGGCTTCGCCTTCTAGGGCGACGCGTAAATGATATAACTCCCACAAGTCTTGCTCGTTAATCTCAACCACTTGCCAGCCTGAATAAGGCTTTTGGATCACTAAGCCTTCGTTCACTAACGAATTTAGTGCCATACGCACAGTGCTGCGCGATAACTCTAACTGCTTAGCTAACGCACTTTCCACCAGCTTTTCGCCTAACTTGATGTGGCCTTCTAATATATGCGTTCGCAGATAACGGATGGCTTGAGACTCTAAACTTTCTTTGGTGATTTTCATATCGTTTACTGATGGATCAAATAGTGATTGCGTATAATGTAAGTGATTGAACAAGCTAAATAAAGTTAAACCATGCAGGATTTACGTCAACATAGCTTCTCGGACAAACTGCATAAAACTATGGGCTTGTGGCGATAACGACTTATTCTTACGGGTTAAAATATAATAAGCGCGCTGATGACGCACCTTTAACTCAGGAAACGGCATCACCAAACGACCATCGGCTAACTCTTCTTGGATCTGCTGATAGGCACAAACAGCAACCCCTAAACCACTCATCGCTAGCGACATCACCACTTGGCTCTCACTGGCATAATGGCACTTTTGTAGCTCTAAGCGAGCCACCGGATAATAATTAAGCCAATACTTCCAATCGAAATTGTCTCGGTCATGGATAATGTTGGCCTTAGCCAAGTCTGCCGGTACAGTCAGAGGTTTGCGCTTGAGGTACTCTGGCGAGCACACAGGCACATAATCCAAGCTGCACAAAAACTGCGAATCAAAGCCTTCCCATTCACCGTCACCCCATTTTATCGCTAACTCAGTTTGCGGTAAAAAATCAAAGTGATTGGTGGTCAGCATCTGCCCGACCAATAAGTTAGGGTGCTGGGCTAAAAATTTCGGTAATAATTTACTGACAACCTGGCGGCTAAAAACCGGCTCCATCTCAATATGTAAGGTGTAATGCTCGGCATTATTATGAAAGCCATCCACCACGCCCATTAATTCTTGGATGGGCTGATTAACCTGTAACAGTAATCGCTGTCCATCTTCTGTTAGTTGGATGTGTCGTCCGCCACGATAAAACAACTTGGTACGTAGCACGGCTTCAAGCTTGGCCACTTGTTGGCTAATGGCTGACTGCGTAAGACAAAGCTCACGGCTGGCCTCGGTAAAGCTTTGTTTATCTGCCACCGCTTTAAATGCCATAAACCAAGATAACTGCGGTAAGCGGGCACTTGAACTAACTTGAGTTGTATTCATAACATCCTGCGATGGTAAGCCCTTAAACCTATATAAGTATAAGGGCGATGCTTAACTAGCTACTAGCGCTTAGCGGCTAGACGTTGAAAAAGCTTAACAGCCTGGCTTAAAACGTAATACTGTTTCTAAGCGTTGGTCTTTTTGATACAAGCTACAATAGCTGTAACCTATCTCTTCAATATTGGTCTGCTGGCCTTGGGCAACCTTGCTAACTTTGGCCACGATGCGCTCAGCTACACTTTCTACACCTTCTTCGGCGCGCATGATACCAGATGCGTCAATATCTATATCTTCATTTAACAAATATTGGTTACCGCTCACACGGATCACTGGCACGATAGGGTTATTAAAGCCTGCGCCGCCGGTAGTCCATAAAATCAGATGCGCGCCCAGTGCCGCAAAGTGCATACCTGCGCTGCCACATAGGTGAGTGGCTTCCGACAGATAGAAACCCGCTGTGGTCGGCTTTTCATGGACTAGATGATTAATCTGCAATACATCTTGAATTGCACGAGTACCGGTTTTGCTCAGTGCACCAAAAGACTTCTCTTCTAATGTAGTAAGGCCACCGACACTGTTACCAATACTCATGGTTTCTACTTCTGCGCCGTCAACATGCCAACGCGCCTCTTCTTGATGGATTAAGCGTTCTAATTTATCGGCCACCTCAGTGCTAACCGCGCGCTGACGTAAAATGGATTCGCAACCGACTAATTCGATAAGCTCACCGGCAATGGCGGTTGCGCCCATATCGACTAAGGTGTCGACTGCTCGGCCAACACTCGGGTTTGAAGCAATGCCCGAGCTAGTATCAGAACCGCCGCACTTAACACCGATGATCAGCTCTGAGATCGGCTTTTCTACGCGAGGAGCGTCTTGTGCTGCTTGCTGTAGTTGCTGCGCTAATTCTTTACCTTGGTTAATCGTGGCGCGGGTGCCTTGCTGTTTCATGCACACTAATGAAAACGCAGGTCGGCCAGTTTCACGAATTGGTGCAGCTACGATTTCAGGATCGATACTGCCACAGCCCATGGCGAGTACCAGCACACCGGCCACATTCGGGTTATTGCCCGTATGGATCATGGTGTTGATCATCTCTTCGTTACCACCATACATACAGGTGTTGTAGTTAGTGACCACGATACCGTTATCGATACTGTCGGCAATGGCACGAGCTATGCCATCACAACATTCATCTACCGCCATAATCAATACATGATTACGAATACCCACGCTGCCGTCTGTACGGCCAAAACCAATAAAGCTATTCATCATGCTTGTTCAATCCGCATCTGTTTAATAATTTCTTGAATGATGTTGTCGGGAATATCTAATCGTTGGCTACGCACATTTTGCACATGAGCTAACTCACCACGCGGTATTGCCTTAATGGCTACGCCTACTGGATAGCTTGCCTTAGTAATAAGCTGTTGGGCTGCTATGTCAGTTAGTGCCACTTTATTACCAAAAGTAATGGCTTGCAGGCAGGTCACAAGATCAATGACTTGGTTATTGGTTGAGATAATTTCTATCTCATCGCCTTTGACGGCATCAACAAGCAGCGTTGCGACGTTGTCGGCTGGATCGAGTTGAATGGCTTTTTTCATGCTTTCTCGCGCTAGATTGTAGGACAATCCTACAATCTAGCCTTTTTTTACTATTTATCAATCCACAAATGCGCTATTTGCGCGCTAAAACTAGCGGCGATTATATGAAGTGTGATGCAGCATCCATTTTAAGACCTATCTCTTTTGCTAATAACAAAGATAGGCTCTGCGAACGAGACGTCTGCTTTTTTAGCCTGCCGCCACCGAAAACCACGACTTCACCAGCAAAGAGCTAAGCCAACCCACATCATTCATCAACAATAAACACAAGCTCGCAACCCCCGTCACACCGTTATCACCTAACTTGAGTAACGCCACTATTTTACCGCGTGATTCAATAGTCACAGCATTAAAACCACATGCGTGATCCAGTTCAAACTATTACATTTGGTAATGAGGGAATAAGTTTTTATTGTTGTCACTCAGCGCCAACCTCGCTCAAAATCCGCCCGAATAAAATTCCCCGATGTGGCTTACACCCAAGCGTAAGCCGCATTACTACTTTTGTAAGGATGTAGTTGTGACTGATATAACAACGACCCCGGTGACAGATGAAACTGTTACTCAGCAATCCCCAGTTCAAAATGATAAAGTTCAAAACGACAAACTGCTGATCTCTGTGAGTTTGGCTGTTGTATTTGCTGTTGTAATGATGCTGATCTTCAATCCAGATCAGGTACAAGCTGCCGGCAAAACAGCCTTTGCTGCATTAACCAATACATTTGGCTCTTTCATCCAGCTATTTGCCTTTGCCTCTGTGTGTACCATGTTGTACATCGCAGTAAGCCGCTACGGCACCATTAAGTTAGGCGAAGGCCAGCCTGAATACAGCAACATGAGCTGGTTGTTCATGTTTATCTGTGCCGGTTTAGGTTCGGCGACCATGTACTGGGCGTTTATGGAGTGGGCTTACTACTACAACGGTATTGGTCTAAACATTGAAGGCCAAACCAACGAAGCACTGCGTACTAGCTTGTCTTACGTGATGTTCCATTGGGGTATTACGCCTTGGGCTATCTACGGTCTAGCGTCTATCACTATGGCGTACCACTTCCACGTTAACCGTGCTAAAGGTCTTAACCTGTCATCGCTAATGGTATCTATCCTTGGCATGAAAGAAGACAGCACTGCTAGCCGTGTTATGGGGCGCTCACTGGATCTTATCTTCCTATTCGCAACGTTTGGCGGTCTGATCCTAACGACTACCGTAACAGTGAACACAGTTTCAACTGGTTTCGCTGAGCTGTTCGGCATGGAAAATACCTTCGCAATTAAGGCTATCCTGCTGGCGCTGATCACCCTTACCTTCACCCTAAGCTCTTATATCGGTATTGCTGAAGGTCTGCAAAAAATCGCTCATGCCGCTTGTGGTATGTGCTTTGTGTTTGCTGTGGTTGTACTAGTTCTTGGCGACACAGGCTTTATCGTTGATTTCTTTGTTAACTCACTAGGCTTAACCCTGAGCAACTTCGTTGAGATGAGTCTGTTCACCGACGCAACTAATGAAGGCACCTTCAACAAAGATTGGACTGTGTTCTACTGGTTATACTGGTTCACTTACACACCTGCGGTAGCGATTTTCGTAACTCGTATCTCTAAGGGTCGTACTATTCGCCAGGTGATTTTAGGTCTGATTGCGGGTGGTTGTGGTGGTTGTTGGTTCTTCTTTGGCGCTCTAACGGGTTACTCTGTTGACGCTATGGTCGATGGTGTTGTGAATGCACCTGCGCTACTAAACAGCGCTACTGGTGACATCGCAGTGGCCCAGCTAATTGCTAACCTGCCATTTGGTACCATCTTGTCAGTGTTCTACTTCGTGCTAATGATGTTATTCCTAGCTTCTCACTTAGATGCTACAGCCTTCACCGTAGCAGCAGTAAGCACCAAGAACCTAAAACAAGGTCAAGATCCGACTCGTGAACTACGCGTGTTCTGGTGTGTGATGCTAAGTCTATTACCACTAGCCATGTTGTACATCAACGCGTCACTAGACACCTTGAAAACAGCGGTAACCCTAACTGCTGCACCATTTGTAATCGTACTGATGCTATGTATGTTCGGCTTAAAGAAATTCCTGTCAAACCACAAGTTTGACAACGTTTCAGAGAAATAAATCATGTTGAAAATTACCGATATTGAAGTGCTCCACCTACGCGTTCCAGCAATGGATGCCGATTGTGAATGGGGCGAAGACGCCGTCATCGTTAAAGTGCATACCGATAAAGGTATCGTAGGTGTGGGCGAAGCCGACTCTAGCCCGCTAGTGGTTCAAGCTTGTATCGAAGCGCCACAAACTAACTTCTACTGCAACGGTCTTAAGCGTCTGCTGATCGGTGAAAATGCGCTGGAAATCGAGCGCCTGTGGAACAAGATGTACTGGGGTTCAAACTACATGGGTCGTCGCGGTGCTGGCATCCATGCCATTAGTGCTATCGACATCGCTCTGTGGGATATCGCAGGTCAGTTCTACGGTGTACCAGTACACACGCTACTTGGCGGTAAGTACCGCGACAAGATCCGTTGTTACGGTACCTTTATTCCTGCCGACAAGCCTGAAGACAACGTGGCTATTGTGCAGGGCTTGAAAGACCAAGGTTTCTCTAGCATTAAGTTTGGTGGCGGCGTGATGGGCGATGACCCAGACACCGACTACGCTATCGTTAAAGCGGTGCGTGAAGCGGCAGGTCCAGAGATGGAAGTGCAGATCGACTTAGCGTCTAAGTGGCACACCTGTGGTCATTCAGCCATGATGGCGAAACGTCTAGAAGAGTTTAACCTCAACTGGATTGAAGAGCCGGTACTAGCAGACAGCCTGATCAGCTATGAAAAGCTGTCACGTCAGGTATCGCAAAAGATTGCTGGCGGTGAGTCGCTAACCACTCGTTACGAGTTCCAAGAGTTCATCACTAAGTCTAACGCCGATATCGTTCAGCCAGACATCACCCGTTGTGGTGGTATCACTGAAATGAAGAAGATCTACGACATCGCGCAGATGAATGGTACTCAGCTGATCCCTCATGGTTTCAGCACCGGCATTCTGTTGCATGCTTCGGTACACTTCTTAGCGGCTTGCGAGCAAGGTACGCTGATGGAGTTCTCTCAGAGCAGCAGCCCACTATTCACTAGCTTAGTGAAAAACCAGCTGCAGTTCGATAATGGCTTTGTGGCCGTATCTGACGCACCAGGTTTAGGTATCGAGCTAGACGAAGAGTTAATTGCCAAGTACCGCGTTAACTAGCACCGTGTAAATTAACATCGCGCTATCTAGCGGCGATTGATTTACCCGCTAAATAACAATGCCAGTAAGTTAAGCTTACTGGCATTTTTTTATGTCTGTTTTTTTGCTGACAGCGACTCAGGGCAATAGGTAAGTCATCTCCGACTTCCTTAGTACCTCCCGCTAAACAAGCACGTCGAGACTCATCATTCGCCTCATCTAAATCCTGTTGATTCACCATCAAAATAAAAATGAACCATGAGAGCATTTAACGTAAATGCCAAAATCTCGCTTAACTCCCCTCATGGTTCCAACCACCTTATTCACAAGGTGTATGCAGGTCCTGATTGCAAATCGTAGTAAATAATATGGAACAAAGTTTACAACTGTCAACCCACGGTAAAACCAAGGTTCGCATCTGAGACACACAACTCAAACACCGCAAAAAATAAGACAGGCATCACATTCAAACCTAGAAACCACTAAAGCCAAGTAAATAACGCATCGAAACAGATCACACTAATGCGTTATTTTTTGACCAACTGCAAACATAACACATGAAGGTACACACCTGTATATTTTAACGTGACATTCGTCACTACAAAAGTAAACACCTGTCTCTACAATTACCTCGAAATAAATACTAAAGATGTTAATCGCGTTTCTTTCGAAATGATAAGTGTGGAATAGATGATGAGAATCTTACTAAAAATCGGAGTGTTAATAGCCTTCTGCGCTACCACACTCCTTGCTGCGCCAAGCGCTCAAGCCGACCAAGTCGCTACTCCTTTAGAGCAGCAACTGGTTAATAAATTCACCGAGGCTAACTACTCTAAAAAAGGTGCTGACACCTGTCTTATGTGTCACAAGAAGTCTCAACCCGTTATGGCGATTTTCAATTCGCCACACGGTGATACCAACCAAGGCCCTATGGCTGGTCTTCAGTGTGAAGCCTGCCACGGACCACAAGGTAAGCACAAAGGTAAAAACGAGCCCATGCTCACCTTTGGTGATGAGCTATCCGTCGAAGGCCGTAACAGTGTTTGTGAGTCTTGCCACAGCCAAGAGCACACCCCGTTCCATGACCAAGCCTGCAGTGATTGTCACAACATTCACCAAGCACAGTTAACTGCAGAGCAACCTCAAGCGCAGTGCGCAAATTGCCATATGCAGCAAGAGTCTGCTCAATTTAAGCGCTCGACTCACTTAGAGCACTTAGTCTGCAGTGACTGCCATAACCCTCATGAAGAAGCGCCGCTATCAGTTAATGACACCTGTTACAGCTGTCATGCCGAGAAGCGCGGACCCGCCTTATGGGAGCACGCTCCTGTTGTTGAGGACTGCACCACCTGCCATAACCCTCATGGCTCCGTTAACGACAACCTACTTAACAGTCGTGCACCGCAATTATGCCAAAGCTGTCATAGCCAAGCTGGCCACCCAGGTGATGTGCATAACAACTTAGATGGTTTCACTCAGGGTCAATCGTGCATGAACTGCCACAGCAAAATTCATGGTTCGAACCACCCTGCTGGTCACTTATTTACAAAATAGGAGCTGATGATGAAGGCTAAACTCACTTTAGTAGCACTCGCTGTTCTCTCAGCCAACGCTACCGCAGCAAACTTCGCTGTGCCGCAACACATTGAAACAGACTATGCCTGTCAGCGTTGTGCTGCACCAGAGCACAACAACACTGCTGGCGTGATGACCGAGCAAAGTACTCACTTAGATAGTCAGTATGGTGCTAACGCCGATATCCAAAACAAGCACTACAGCGTAGATGCTAACAATGCGGGAGCTGATAATGGTCACTTAAAAGCAGCTGCTTACTATGGCGACTTTGCCTTGGAGCTGGCTTATGTTGACCGCTGGAACCTAGATGACAACGATATCGGCGCCGAGCGTAAGCAGTTATCTGCTGCTGCTAAGTATCAAACTCAGCTGGTTAGCGCGTTTGTTAAAGCAAGCTCGGAAGACAAACAGGGCCAGCGCATTTCATCAACAATGAAAGCTGGAGGGGTCAAAACAACTAACTATTTAGAAGCTATCGACCACACCACTCAGGTGATGAACGCAGGCGTGCAGTTGCACGGTGATTTTTGGAACCTAGGCGTTGCCGCCTTTAACTCTGACTTTACTGACAATGCTGGTATCGATGCCGATAACAGTGCCCAACAAGCTAGCGTCAAAGGGGCCCTTAATGTTGGCAGCACTCGCCTTAGTCTAAGTGCTGCCTCCGGCAAGATGATTCAGGATGATGCGATTGAGCAAGATAACTCGCTGGTACCTATCTCTAACTTCGATGGTGAAGTGGAAACCCTCGACTATAACGCCCGTATCAGCTCGCGCTTTGTTGGTATTAAGCTCAGCGGCTTTTATCGCTACAGTGACCGCGATAATGTCAGTGGCTCATATGAGTTTTTCGATGGCAATCAGCCACCCGTTATTAACACTCCAATCGACACCAGCAAGACCCAGTATGGCGTCGATGCCAGCTACCGTTTAGGCAGTGCTAAGTTCAGTGCAGGTTTTGAGCAAAACGACCGCACTCGCAGCGATAGTGACCGTGAAGAGACCCAAGAGAGTGAGCTGTTTGCACGCGTAGACTACCGCTTAGGCGCGCTTAATTCGCACGTTAAGCTCACCAACGGTGCACGCACTGGCTCTGACTACCGTATTGGCGAGGATATTTTTGAAAAGTACTACTTAGCCGACAGAGACCGCCTCAGCACTGAGCTTGGTCTGGGCTATAGCCACAATAACTATGGCGCAAACCTCAAAGTTATTTTAGCCAGCGATGACTACGCAAACAGCTCGGCACTGCAAGAATCTGATGAAGTGCTCGTTAACTTCGACGGCTTCTACCGCTTCAGTGAGCAGTTAGTGCTGAGCGCCTACGCGGGTACTCAGACCATCGACAGCTTAGAGCTACACAACACCAGTATCAGTGATGAGTTTAGCTATTTTGGTTTTGGTCTAGAGCAGTACCAAATTAACGACGATATCTCAGTCGGCAGCTCCTACACCTTCTCATTTTCTGGCAGTGACACCTCGGTCGATAGCACCGAGATGGGTGACTACTACCAGTACCAACACCTTGCTGAAGTCCATATGGATTACCGCATCAATGCGCGTTTCTCGACTCGTTTGGCTTACACCTACGAGCGCCACTACGACACGAATTACGCCAATCAACCGATTGAGAGCATCAACTCCATTGCTGACCTCAATCAGAATTACACCGACCACAAGATCGGTGTATTTTTCACAATCAAGCTTTGAGGTAATCATTATGGAACGTCGTACGTTTCTTAAATTCACCGCGGCGGCAGCGGCTGTAGCGACTGTTACAGGTTGTGACAGTAGCAGTGCCAGCGATCCTCTGCCGACTCCGAGCGAGCCAGTGCTTCCTCCAGTTGGAGAAGGTGTGACATGGGGCTCATGTGCCACGAACTGCTGGCAAGCATGTCCATTAAAAGTACACAGTAAAGATGGCGTGATCACGCGCATTGAAACTGAAGGCAAAGCTACGGACGATTGGGATAGTTTCGAGCATGAAATTCGCCCTTGCCCTCGCGGCCGCTCAATGCGTCAGAAGGTTTACAACCACGATCGTCTTAAGTACCCAATGAAACGCGTAGGACGTCGAGGTTCTGATGAATTCGTGCGTATTAGCTGGCAAGAAGCTGTCTCTAGCGTCGCCGCAGCGATGCAAAAGACCTACGCTGAATACGGTAAGAACGCCATTTTCATGCCTCTGGGCGGCGGTTCTCACGATCTAAATACTGGTGTGACTCAATCCAGTGTTCGTCTACTAAATATGGCTGGCGGATGCCTTTTCTTCCATAACGATTACTCTGCATCTCAGTACCGTGAAGGCTCTGCTGGTATGTACGGATACCTAGCATCTAACGATGGTGATACCGTCGGTTTTTGGAATACGGGCTCTAGCCTGCGTAGCCTAGAAAATAGCGATCTGATGGTCTGCTTCGGCTATAACCCAATGGAAGCCCGTTTGGGTGGCGCAGGTTCTGGTTATGAATATTTGAATGTTAAGAAGAAAAATAACTTCAAGACATACTATATCGACCCACGGTTTACCGATACAGCCGTAACCGCTACCGATGAGTGGGTGCCTATCCGCCCAGGTACTGACGCAGCATTATGTGAAGCATTAGCACATGTATTGATAGCAGATGGCTACGCGGATATCCCATTCCTTGAGCAGTACACTTTTGGCTACGATAAATACCAAGATTACATCTTAGGTGTTACCGACGGCATCGCTAAGACGCCAGAGCGCGCCGAAAGTATCTGTGGTATCCCGGCAGAGAAGATCCGTGAAATAGCTCAAGCAATTGGAGCCGCGTCAGCGCCATTCGTGACACAGGGTTTCGGTCCACAACGTCAAGGTAATGGTGAGAACAACGCACGTGCTGTGATGATGCTGCCGTTACTCGTCGGTAAGATTAGTGGCGCGGGGACTAACCACGGCGGCACCCCTGGTAACGATGGTTTATCCCATTACGCCATGATGCCGGCTGATTCGCTCAAAGATCTTATGAACATGAAGATCATGGACGTTACGATCCCAGCAGCATCACATCTAGACGCCATCGAGTTCGGCACAGAAATGAAGCCGAGCACCCATGATGTGCGTTATTCAGATAAGAGTCTGATGGATGCAGATACTCCGCTAGAAACTAACGTACGTTTCTTATGGTTAGCCTCATCCAATATGTTGGCTAACCAAAACGGTGATATCAACCGAGCTGACCGCCTACTTAACGACGAGAGCCTAGTGGACTTTGTTGTTGTAGTTGAACAGCATATGACGGCCTCAGCAAAGTATGCCGACATCATCCTACCGGAAGTAAGCTGGCTTGAGATGTATGACGTCATCCAAAGCTACAACAAGATGGACTGTGGTTCATTGATGTACGCCTACGGGATCACCCCTGCTGTGGACCCTATGTTCGAATGTAAGCCTGCCTATGACATCTGCCATATGATCGCCAACGAGCTAGGCATAGGCAGTAAATTCACCAATGGTGGCATGACCTACTTAGATCAGGTGCGTAAGGTCTTTACCGAGTTCAAGAAAAGCAATCCATGGATCCAAGGTGACACCTTCGAAGAGTTTGTTAGCTTTGGTCCTCAGCGCCAACCCGCTGGTGAGCACCCCAACGTAGGTAAGATCCGCGACTTCGTCGCCAACCCTGAACAAAACCCTCTAGGTACACCTAGCGGCAAGGTCGAGATCTACTCTCAATATTTCGAGAGTAAGCAGAGCCAAGCTGAAGGCACCGACGAGATCAACCCACTGCCCGTCTACTTTGCCTGTGACGAGTCATATGAAGATGCTACTGCTGCAGAATACCCGCTGCAGTGCATTAACTATCACGGTAAACATAGCGCTCACAGTATCCATGCCAGTACACCTTGGCTCAATGAAGTACTCGAGCATCACCTATGGCTAAACCCAATAGATGCAGGTGCTGCAGGCCTTATCAATGGCCAAAAGGTCATTGTTGAGAGCCGCAGAGGCAAGCTCGAAATTACCGCTCGCGTCACTCCTAGAATCGTCCCTGGTGTTGTGGCAATGCCTCAAGGCCAATGGCGTCGTATGAAAGGGGATATCGATGTGGGTGGCTGCGCAAATACCCTGACCGACAGTAAGCCTAGTCCGGTTGCTAAGTCATTCCGTTCTAATACTAACCGAGTCAGAGTTTACTCGGCATAGGAGAGAAAATATGCAATTAGGATTCTATGTTGATACAGCAATCTGTTCAGGCTGCAAGGCCTGTATGGTCTCCTGTAAAGATAAGAATGACCTGAATGTAGGTCGTAACTTCCGCCGCGTATATGAATATGCGGGCGGAAGCTGTACGGATAATGGTAATGGCGTATTTTCACAATCCGTTTTTGCCTACTACACGTCAATCTCTTGTAATCATTGCAACACCCCAGCTTGTACTACGGCTTGTCCAACTGGCGCTATGCATAAGCGCGCAGAAGATGGACTGGTCATGATTCATGACGACATCTGTATCGGTTGCTCATCTTGCTCACAGGCATGTCCATACGACGCGCCTCAACTTGATGAAGCCCGAGGAAAAATGACCAAGTGTGACGGCTGTATTGACAGACTCAACGCGGGGAAACAGCCCATGTGTGTTGATAGCTGTATCCATCGAGCATTGGACTTCGGCCCTATCGATGAGTTGCGCGCTAAATATGGGGATACAGCAGAAATTGCCCCGTTACCGTCAGCAAGCATCACCAAACCAAACTTAATTCTTAAAGTACACCCTGACGGTCAACCTGTAGGTTCAGGCGCCGGTTCAGTAGTAAATCCAAACGAGGTATAACATGAATACTAAACTTTCTCTTGTAGCTATCCTTCTTGCTGGTGCTATGGTAACTGGCTGTTCTGATGACGATTCAGAAACAATATATATCTGTGAAGATGGCTCTGAAGCCTCATCTCCAGAACTGTGCCCAGTAACAGAGCCTAGCGATCCTACGGATCCAGTTGAACCACCAGCAGTCGATGGACCATTCGTGCATGCTGGCCGTACTATCATTGATGGCGCATTCTATAGCGCCACCAGCCCGAGTAACGAATATGATCCGTTACGTGATTGGGAAAATACCATGCCAGCTGGATATAAAGAGATGCGTAACGCTTCGTATCCTTGGGGCACGACTGTTTATGATTCAGCAGACAATGGCGAAGAATTGTGGATGGGTACTATCTCAAACGGTTGGTGTGTATGGCCATACCAGAACATCGGCATGCCTATCGAGTTAACCACTTATGAGAGTGAGACTACTGGCTGTTCAGTGCCAGGGACTACTGGCACTCCATCACAGATCTTCATCTATAACTTCCGCACTGGTGCAAAAGAAGTGATTCATGAAGGCATGCTCACATCTGGTGGCCCTCAGTTTACTGAAGCTTTCGAGCCTATCAATAATACCTATGGCTTCCGCGCTGCGGGCACTGTTGGTGATCTGGTATTTGTTGCGGGTCACTACAAGAGTGGTGTCGATGCTAACCAAGGTCGACTACGGCTATTCGTATTCAATGCAAAGGAGCGTTCATTCGTCGGCTATCGTGATATCGTCGGTGATACCACACGTCGCTTCCGTACTCTAGAGCACGCTGACGGTACCACTGGCTTCTACACTATCGTAGGGGCAGAAACAGGTATGACTCAGACTGGTGACGGCCCAACTCAACTACTTCGCTGGGTAGGTACACAAGATGATCCTTTCGCTGGCGGTACAATTAAAGATGTAGAGAACCCACTTAACACCACAGGTTGGAGCAAGGTTTCGACTCAACTGGATAATGAAGAAACTCCAGGTGGCGTACAATACGGTATGATCGGTGACTGGCGTCAATTCACCCATAGCGATGGTACTGAACGCCTTATCATGTCTGCTTCTGCACACCCTTTCGTTTACAAGGAAGGCAAGCGTAATGATAAGTACAAAGAGTCAGTCATCCTGATTTCAGATCCAATTCCAGCTGCAGGTTACAGCGCAAGTGAGCAACTGACCTTCCGTGAAGTATTCGGTATGGATCAGTACGATCCTGATACTAAAGGTCGCTGGGGAGCTAAATGGGGGACGAGTGCAATTAACGACGGTTTCATGTATTTCGGTACTTACCACCAAGGTACAGATGCTGCTTATAAGCACTTTGCTAAGGCAGATCCTGAGTTATTCACCGACTTAACAGGTCTTGATGCACATGATTACTCAGTCATTGATGCAAATAAAGAAGCGGGTCATAAAACGTTTATGATCAACGAGTGGCGCGCCACTTCAATCTTCCGTATTGACCTTAAAAATATTGATGCGGTAAGCGCAGGCGACACCTCTAAAGTAGAGCTGCTTTACGGCTACGAAACCATGCAGGTTAATGATGGTAATGGTTGGAAGGCTATGCCAAACAAGTTAGGTCAGAAGCCTATTCATGGTGAAGCTGGTATGGGTAACCCAGGAAACGTCTACTCTTGGACCTCAATTGCCAAAGACGGTAAGTTATTCTGGGGATTCTTCGATGCATTCTCTGGCCTACATGACCTACTGTTCGAGGCATACGCTGGTGAGTACATGTTATTCGACGGTATCGTATTCCAGAACCCTGAGTGGAAGAACCAGATGGCTAACAACCCAGCCATGTGGATGTACGATTACGCTAAAACTGAGATGGATGCTAACGGCTTAGCCGAAGAGTTTATTCCAGGTGGCGATCTACTGATGATCGAAGCTGACGGTTCTGCACGTAAGCTTACCACTAACGGTTTCGGCAATGAGTGCTCTAACGGTATCCGTAACGTAGTCGATATCGACGACAAGCTATACTTCGGCACCTCAACTTGGTGTAACGTCGGTCCAACTTCTGGACTAGAGTTCTACCAATATGAGCCTAGCTTAGACAAGTAGGTATATCGTTTAAGGCGGCCTCTGGCCGCCTTTTCTTTTTATTTCGGAGTTTATATGAATAGAACACTGGCTGAAATCACCCCCACCTTAGCTGCCAATATGTACCATGATCCCAGCGATAAGATGCTAGAGGTCTATAAAGAGCATGACTTCAACGCATGTTACCCTCTGCTAACAGAGAGCCAGACCCGCAGCGAAGGCGTTGCACTAATTAGCAACTACATCACTCAATACACCAGTGAACAATTTCCAGCTCTATTATTGGATTTTAATCAGTTATTTATAGGCCCTGGTAAAATGAAGGTTCCATTATGGGGCTCATATTACTTGAGTGAAGATAACCTGCTGTGTGGGCCAAGCACACAGAAACTCCAAGAACGCATCGATGCACTAGGTATAAAACTCAGTACCTCAGATGGTGATAATCAGCCCGTCGACCACATATCTTTGGTGCTACAACTGGTGGAATTTACCCTTAATGAAGGGAAAACATTAGAGCTTAAAGTTATCGTAGGGGAGCATCTAGCGGTTTGGGGATATAGAATCGCCGAGCTCATCATTGAACATGCGCAGACTGACTTCTACTTAGGCTGGGGGTTATTGCTGAAAGATTACCTAGATGTGTTAGTCGAGTCTAACGGCGTCATAGTGCAAGAGCGAACGCTATGGGGGTAATCGATTCCTTAAAGCTACAATATAAAATCGCCAAGGTTGCCAGTTGGATTGAAGACTACATAAGCGCTTCTCTTGAGATACACCCAAGGATTTTTGCTCAAGTATCTATCGGAACCGTTAGCAACTACATCGCCTCATCTGCTCGAGATTATATCGACGAGGCCTACAGTGCCGATGTCGATATCGAGCCTTTTATCCATGTCTGTATGGGCAGCGCGATGTGCACCTTAAGCTGCAAAAGAAACGATGTACAAAATATTGTGATTTATGTTGTTAAGCAGGCTAATGCAAGGTGCCCTTTACTACAGCCTCTGATTGAATCAATCCCACAAAATAAAAGTACCAGCATGGTATAACAACACAGGGCCTAACGAAAACGGCTCTGTGTAATAAAACAAACTCAGCTGAGAGCTATTATCTAACAGGCAATCATGCCCTCTTTCTTATGCCGACCAATGCCAATCAAGACTTTCTCATAATCAACATCTGCGTGCTTTTCACACCAATTCAATGACTCTGTCGATTTCAACAGGTTCTCAAATACTCTCCTTAAAGGATAATGAATATGCTTACCAACGTTCATCACGCTTTGAGGGATAACAATACATCCCCTTTGATAAGGAAAGGTCAATGCCATCGCCTCTTCTAGCAACTCTTGAGCAACCCCCATATGACCTTGATTAAAGGGAACGAGCCAAAACTCGAGGGTTATCTGTCGTATTTCGGAGACGATCTGCTCAAGCCGCGCCTGCTGTTTATCGCTCGCATACATAAAGATCCCTGGGTTGGCACTTAACAACAAGGTGCCGGAACGATTTAATGTTTCCATCGAGCTTGCAACTGGAGCCAGCAAACTGAGTAAAATTTTCTCTCGATTATTAAGTGTAAGATCAGCCTGGATATCCACCAGCATCTGTTTTGTATTTTCTGCATCATGAACAAACAGACTCACCAATACATCTTCTTTGCCTGAAAAGTACTTATATAATGTGGCTCGAGATACTTCGGCACGCTTGGCAATATCGGTGAATTTAAACGATACCATGCCATATTCAAGGATCAATTCTCTGGCTATATCGAGTAACTTTACTTCTCTATCCCGTCTTATCATTAATCGCAAAACCCTAATTTTTCTATCTTGCTAATGTAGCAAATGGGGTACTATTTAACTTCCGAAGATGCATAAAGAGTGACAAGGATCAGTCATATTTACCAATACTTGCCTAATTAACCTTCTTAAGTTTCAAATGAGACCTTATCCCAAGAAGTGAAGCTAAATTTCAATTACCATTGAACTCTAATACCAAAATAAAACAATTTTTATATTATTCAAATTCTGCTTATTAACATTAATCAGAATTTAATGACCCTACTAGTAACATGATGCCCAATACACCTCAAATTAGCTCTCCTCCATTATCTATACGCGCGATAGTTACAGGCATGATCCTAGGCAGCATTCTGGTTCTGTGTAATCTATACATGGGGCTGCGTATTGGCTGGTCAATCAATATGTCGGTACTGGCATCCTTGCTCGGTTTTATTGCTTGGAAGGGGATCGGTGCGACTATCCCTTGCCGTGCTTGGAGCCCCCGTGAAGCAAACATACAGCAAACGGCGGCCTCTGCCGCGGGAGGCACATTATCGGCAGGACTCGTATCCGCCATCCCCGCCTATATGATCCTCAGTGAGTCTGAGTTTGATTATTGGCCGATGGTGATTTGGATGATAAGCATTAGCCTACTTGGGATCTGTGTCGCTTCAGCCATCAGACCCGCCATGTTACATAATGAGCGTTTACGTTTTCCCGCCGGGATAGCGACTGCTGAGGTCATTAATGATATGTTTAGTGGCGCACGCATTGCCCGCCATAAAACACTGGCATTACTATCGGCCATGGCCGTGACCATAGCACATCGCATCTTTATCCCTGTCAGCTACAAAATACCACTGGGGTTTTCCATACCAGGCCAGGGAGCGGTAGCTGGAAGCAGTATTAGCGCAAAAAACTTAGGCTTTATCATCGATCCCTCATACATGCTACTCGCTTTTGGCGCCATTATTGGAACCAAGTCGGCATTAAGCCTATTTGCAGGTGCACTCATCGCTTGGTTAGGACTAGGCCCCTATATTGTGGGACAAGGCTGGGAACAAGCAGGGCCTGCAGATGGTCATTGGTTCAGTTACTTAATTGACTGGCTCGTTTGGCCCGGCGTAGCAATGATGCTCGCGTCCGCCGTTACCACTACCGCGATCTCATTATTTAAGTCACAGAAGAAAGCTAGAATTACCTTGATGTGGGGCTGGCAGGAGTATTTACTACTGTCAGTATTAACCCCGATCCTCATAGGTTTGCAAGTTTATCTATTCGATATTAGCTGGTTTGCGGCAATGCTGGCCGTGCCTTTAGCGTTTATATTTGCAATCGTTGCAGCGCAAGTTGTAGGTGAAACTGGCATCCCGCCTATCGGCGCATTAGGTAAGTTATCACAACTGAGTTTTTCGGTGATCAGCCCAGGAAATCTAACCACTAACTTGATGACTGCTAATGTCGCCAGTGGCGCTGCGGGTCAAGCGACAGATCTTCTCAACGACTTTAAGGCGGGTCAGTTACTTGGTACAAACCCTCGCCATCAAATGTTTGCTCAAGCAATGGGAATTTTGGTTGGTTGTGTAACCAGCGCTGGGGTTTTCATGCTGTTAATTCCCAACCCTGCAGAACAGCTAATGACAGAGCAGTGGCCAGCGCCAGGCGTTGCAGCTTGGACAGCCATAGCCCAGGCATTGACTCAAGGGTTAGAGGCCATCCCTCAGTCGGCACGATATGCGATGTTTATCGGCATCGTGGTCGCGACGCTCAATGAACTTATGCTATTGGTAGTCAAACCCAAATGGCATCCTTACCTGCCAAGTATGTCAGCCATGGGATTGGCATTCGTACTGCCTGCTCAAGTCAGCATTATGTTGTGCATTGGTGCTTTACTGGCTTGGGTATTAAGACAACTGGCTCCTCGCTGGTCAAAACGATTCTTAATCGCCCTAGCGGCAGGCTGCATAGCCGGAGAGAGTATCGCCGGCGTATTAGGTTCACTGCTATTTATGATTAAGCCCTAAACAGCCCCAAGGCTCTCACTTAAATCATTGCTTTAACACTGGTAGATTGAGTTCCTCGTTAAGATAAACCTCAATGCGTCGATTTTGTTCTGGGATATGGCTGATAGGTTCAGACTCCCCCTTACCCACGGCTTTGATGATACCTGTAGCGATATTAAAGTCTGCCGCTAGCATTTCAGCCACAGATGCGGCGCGGCGCTCAGATAATTTTTGATTGTATGCTTGAGACCCTACAGCCGATGTATGACCAAATACTGTGATCTGTTTAATATCATATTGCTCGATAAAGTCGGCTAGCTTTTGGATTTTATCTGTGTTGCTTAGGTCGATCTTATCGCTGTCATTCTCATACAAGACTGTTAGCTTCATCTCGACCACTCTCGGGGCAAACAGAGTGCAGCCTCGGCTATCTACCGCATGAGTGCTCGGCGTATCTAGACACTGATCTTGCGCGTTAAACACGCCATCACTATCACTATCACCATCACTACCAATTTTAGCAAGCGTCGGCACGACTGCGGCAGGTAAAACTGGCGCGGCATCACGAGAATCAGAGCCAAACCAGTATCTAAGACCTAAAGCAAACACCCCGACTTCATCGGCATCAAGTGGCATATGCTGATAGCTAACATAGGCCTGCATATCATGATTAATTTGATAACCTAGCTCGGCGCCCAACCAAACTCCAGAGCCAGAGTGGGAGTCTGAGCCTACTTGACTGGCCTCATCTGCAATCGAAGAGGTGACGGCATCTAACTCCCAAGCAAAATAACCCAGCTTGCCTGTAACACTGAAGCGTTCGCTGAGGGGATAGGTCCCCAATACACTCAAGGACCAGCCATCACCGGTTTCAGGGTATACATGCTCGGCTAAATCATAATAAGCATCTAAATCGGTTGTTTGCCCAGAAAATTCGACGCTACGCTCGCCCAAATCAAGGTATCCCGCTTCCACACTAAAATATTGATTGAACTTATAACCTAGAAATAGACCATAACTCGCTCCAGAATCATCAACTTTAGTGCTACTCGCATCGATCCCTGCTTGCTCATATAGCTCATCTAATCCCGCGTTAGACACATTGGTTGTCGCTAAACCAAACTGTCCACCGAGATACCAACCCTGAGACCACATATGCTCGGTTTGTTGCGACTCATTTTCCGCGGCTTGTACCACTAGAGGGCAAAGTAGTGCTGTAATTAAAACGCTTGAAGACGAGCAAAACGGATAAGTTTTCATAAATATCCTAATCCTTACTATCTGATACTAAGAGGAGATGCTTTGCTCTACTGAGTAAAAAGCCGTTACGGCGATATAGGCAAACAAACATAAATAGGATTAACAGGCTCCATAGGTTCACGCTGCCGCCAGATGATTCAGTCTTGTCATGCACATTGATGACTTCTATCACCTTCACCTTTACGATGGCCTCGGCTTGCATGCCAAAGGCATCTTCGATCACGTAACGGATAGTGTCTTCGCCACTAAAGCCAGCATTAGGTGTATAAGTAATTAAGCCGTTAGCATCTAGCTGCACACTGCCATTTTCGGCCTCGGCGCTGACTAAACGTATAACGCCACCGTCTGGGTCTGAATCATTTGCCAGCACATTAATACCGACCTGTTCCCCCTGCTTAACCTCGGCATAGTCATCGACTGCAATTGGGGCTTGGTTGGCTAAAATGGTGATATTAACGATGCCATAAGCGGTGCCGCCATTACCGTCAGAGATGGCGTAGTCAATCAGATCACTGCCAATAAGGTTACTCAATGCGTGATAACGAAGCTGGCCGTCGACTATCTCCACCCGACCAAAGCGCGCACTGGCACTGGTAATCGTGAGTATGTCGCCGTCTGCGTCGCTGTCATTAACCAATACGTCGATATCATTGATGCTATCTACGCCAACAGTAAGCTGATCATCTTCTGCCACAGGCTGCTGATTACCGATAAGCAGCGTACCGACATAACCCGGGTCGATAATGGTGCCATTAACTATGCCGTCATCGTCGTTAGCTCCACCATCTTGGATAATCAGCTGCACACACCAATCGCCTTCATTTAGGCCCGGACGCCATAGAGGCGAGCCTGTTGGTGGGCAGTAGCCTGGCTCACCACTTGTGGACCACAAACTGTTATTGGCGTCTTCAACGAAGTCCCCCCAACCGCTTTCGCTACGATATTTACGGTATACAGCCGATTGCGGAATAGGCTTACGCAGTGGCGTGACCACACGGTAAGCTTGATGATTATCAGGTAAGCCGTAGGCAATAAAGTCCATGATGCCGCCGACATTGACTGCCTGAGAATCGATAGGTAGATAGTCAGCGTAGTCGCTGGCGTGATCAGAGATCAGTGCGCCACTAATATCACCGGCATAAGTTAGCTGACCACGACGCAAACAAACGCCGGGATCTCCCTCAATCAGGTATTGATTCTGGCTGTGATAGCTCTCAAACAGCACATTGCATTCAGAGACCCGGTCCAGATAGTCTGGGGTGCCATCGCCATCGCTGTCTGCATAGCCTTCGAGGTAATCAGGGATCAAGTCACCATCAGAATCGGCATCCGTTAGTACGGCTAAGCTCTCAACCACCTGAATATAGACGGTCGATTTATCTTGCAGTGCAGGCTCGCCACTGTCGGTTACCACCAATGTCACCGGGTAAACGCCCACCGCCACGGAGGCAGGATCGAAGCTAAATATCTCGGCTTCATCACTTTGATTACTCAACTGCGACTGCCACGCTAATGTCCAAGTATCTGCAATGTTGGCATCATAAATATGGCTATCAACCATCACCATGCCAGCTGTGCGACTCACTGTTAGGCGCGTTTCATCCTGCTGGGTGACGGTTAACGTCAGCTCAGGAGCAATGTTGCCTTCGGTAATGGTGATTTGGTGCTGATATTGAGCGCCACGATTAACACTAGGATCTAAAGTGAACACTATGGTTTCGTCAGCTTCCACCAGCTCATCCATCAAGATATCTATTCTGATCTCAGTATGGGTGCCAGACTCAATCACTAGCTCGCTCGTCACCACATGGTAATCACCACTGCTAGCGCTACCACTCAGCTGGTAAGGGATCGATAGTGGGTAAATTTCTGAGCGACCATTAAGGTGCACACTCACTGTGACCTCTTCGCCTTCGAGCACAGTTTGATCTTTTTGGAATGACACCAAAGGTCTAACACAGATATTCTGCGCCGCAATACTGACTCTCCCTTCGCTATCAGTTGCCTGCCAATATGCCTGACTCTGCCCCGGAGGGAACAGTAAGTTGTCGTTGA
Organism: Shewanella pealeana ATCC 700345; assembly: GCF_000018285.1. Lineage (NCBI taxonomy): Bacteria > Pseudomonadati > Pseudomonadota > Gammaproteobacteria > Alteromonadales > Shewanellaceae > Shewanella > Shewanella pealeana. The sequence goes on from NC_009901.1 coordinate 4,705,274, forward strand.
TAATCGACACAGGTAGCGGATTGCCAAAGCTGTCAATCGCGGTTGCGGCTCCAATATCAACACGGGTATACAAGGCATTGGCATTAACCGTTAAGTCACCACAAAGATCTGCTGGGACTGAAATCACTGGGAACATGGAGTCATCGTCACTGTTAATCGATAGGCGGATATAGCCCACTGCGGTGAGGCCTTCTTCATCGGCTATCAGATATTCGATCACCACCTCGCCCATATAACCTTCAGCAGGGGTGTAGCGGATCTCATTGCCACTAATCGTTAGCTGACCAAAATCCACACTCGCTGACAATAAGCGAATATTGTCTCCGTCTGGATCGCTATCATTTGCCAGCGGCAGAATACTCAGTTGTGACCAGTCATTTACCACTATGATGTCGTCTTGAGTGACTGGAGGCTGATTGACAGGCTCCTCTTCAACAATCACTGTCACCTTAGCTTGCGCAGTCAGTGGCTCGATTTCATTGTTATCACTGATGGTGTAGCTAAAGCTCACTTCGCCAGACCAATCCGCTGGCGGCGTAATCGTCAATGTATTGTTAGGATTGACCACTACTGACAGCGACGATTGAGCAACTGCGATCACGCTTAAAGTGTCACCATCGCTATCACTATCGTTGCTTAGTACCGCGAGCATCACAGGCTGATTTATCTCTGTCGTCACCCGATCGTCCAGCGCCACCGGGCGATCGTTTACAGAAATCACCGTCACTGTAATGATCGCGCAATCGGTCAATCCCTGCGGGTCTTCGATACAGTAGCTAATTTGATCTTCACCGTGAAAATCCGCCTCTGGGGTATAGAGAATACTGCCTTCACTGCCAATCGTGACTGTGCCATGGCTTGCGCTCGCTGAGGTGATTGTCAGTGGATCACCGTCGGCATCAACGTCATTAGCCAGCGGAAAACTCACGCCCGTGCTGTCTTCTGTCAGAGTTAAACTATCATTACTCGCCACCGGCGCATCATTGACTGGAGTAATATTAATGGTCACAGTCACAGCATCGCTGTAGCTCGTGCCATCACTCACTCGATAACTGAAGCTATCGAGTGTGGCTTGAGCGCCATCATGTTGATAACTAAATGAACCATCGCTGTTAAGCGTCAATGAGCCGTGGCTGACACCGCTGACTAAAGTCACAATAAGCTCGTCACCATCCACATCGGTATCGTTACGTAACACGCCAGCCACTTTGCCTACATTCAAGGTCGCGCCTTCGGCTAGGCTATAGCTATCCGCAACCGCAGTAGGCACGTCATTCACGGCAATCACATTGACCCTTAATAAGGCCGAACTTAAGCCACCCGCATTATCGACAATGGTGTAGGTGACTTGGTCGGGGCCGTAAAAGTTGGCGGCTGGGGTATAACTCACTTTACCTGCAACAATACTGACCAGAGAGCCACTCGCTGGAGTCGATACACCAGTTAGACTAATGCTGTGACCTATATCGAAATCAATATCATTGGCTAGCACATCAAAGATTAGGCTCGGGCTATCTTCATCAATACTGCCCATGTCATCGGCCAAGGCAATAGGCAAGCGGTTGAGGAATTGCAAGGGCTGAACGACCACTTCTGAGGTCACGTTAGTATTAAGATGATCCACGTAGGAGAAGGTCGCTTGCAGCGGAAAATCTTCTGTCGCCATGGTCGGTACTAGGCCTGTTTCTTGTAAAACCACGCGTAATACATAGTGCTCAGTGTCATTATCGCCATCGGAGTTAATCACCGACCCAAATACGACGCTGTTAACTAGACCGTTAACGACAATGGCAGCACTGGCGTCAACAAAGGTGTCGCTAGCGGCGGTATTGAGGTTGGCAGGCGCCGCTGACGCCGTCAGTGCCGTATCAAAGATCCGCTTAAGCTGTGGGCTGCTCGGTTTAATCGCAAGGCCCTGCGGCAAGGTCAGGTTCAAGATCAGGTCGGCTGTGCGCCCCGTCGGCAAGGTCAATACCAAGTCGACTGTTAGCTCTTCACCTTGAATGAAGTCGCCCGCTGATGTTTCAGGCAGACTCGTTTCGACCAGATTTACCGCCAATAATGGCTGGCCAGCTTGGCTCGCGACACTGACCGTCAGCAGCGTCGGATTTAATCCATCGGCTGCCTCGGCATTGTCATCGCTTAATACCGGATTAAAGTTATTACCCGAGAGCTGTCCCTGATTGGCAATCACAGTCCCATTGGCGGTATCGGGAGCAATAGTGACGATGTAGCCCGCATTAATTACGCTGCCCGGTGCAATACCACCAAGGTTAAGCTCAAATGGCCCCTCATTGGTTACTAAGCCCTGACTGGTGTAACCGCTATTGGCCACTATCTTGCTGTTTGCAAGAATGTCGTTAACTAAACGGCTATTTTTGGCGGTTGTCGCACCACTGTTGACCACAGTGTAGTGATACTGCACTTGATCACCGGGATCGACCAAACCATCACCGTCGACATCGTTGATCAAGGTCCAATCGAGGTAAACCTCTACCTCAGGCTCACTAACGCCCCCGCTTACCGCGGTGTAGCGTACTGCCTGATAACCATCGGATTGGTTACCATTGCTATCACTAGCGATTTCACCAGTTTGATCACTGTTACCTATGGCACTATGGGTAAAGGTTTCAATGGTCGGTGTGGCGTCGCTATCGTACAAGGGATCATCAATGGTGACCTGATATTCGGCTACAATCACTTGCCCGGCAGCGAGACTGGCAATGGTCACCGCAATGTCGTCATCGAGCACATTGATGGTATTGCTACCAGCCACCATCGCCGTTGCAGCAACATAGGTGACTCCCCTTGGTAACACTTCATCTACCGACACATTGGTCAGCTCATTCGCCGATAAGTTCTGAATGAAATAACTGATTTTCATAGTGTCTTTCGGGGAGATGTCACCATTGGCGGCAAAATCGTTAATCCACTGCGCCGTCTGCTGAATATATAAGGCATCTAAACGATCAACCCTATCTTGTACATACACTATGGTTGCTTGATCGCCATTGCTGTCATTAGCATCGGCATCTGACAATTCAGGCACGGTTCGCTCAGAATCCACTGCGCCTTGGGCACGAATTTGGGTACCTGCAGTCACGCCATCGTCGACCACTACATGGTAGGTCAGCGTCACTGTTTCATTGGTATCCATAGCGCCAATATTGAACACCATATCAGGCAGACTCATCAGTTCGATTGAGCCTTGCGAGCTGCTCGCTACATTGGTCACATCGTAGTGAGTATTGTTAGGCAGCGCTTCGTAATACACCACCTCACTCGCCAAGGGGCCTTTATTCGTTATGGTAATGGTATATACCAAGGTGTCGCCCGCTTCGATCACGCCTGCATCACCGTTATCGACTGCGATATCCACTCGGTGAGCCACATCGATAAATGACAAACTCTTGGTAGTCACTTGAGCAGAACCGGTAAGCGGATACTGACGCTCAACCAGTGGCGTTCCCGGACGTGATGAGTAGCTACCGTTAGCAACAGCTATGGTTAGCACCTTATTAATATCGGCGCTGTTATCGACGAGAGCCTCAAAGGTAAATGACTTTTGATCTTCCACTTGCGTAATAGAACCAAAATCGATAGCTAAGACGCTAGGGGCACTATTATCGAGTGCACCGTCACCTGTATGGCTGTTAGCCACATAGCTCAATTCCGGCGGTAATATCAGTTCAAATTGGTTGTCGAATGCATCGGCGCTGCTGCCATCATGCTCCACCTCCACCGTAAAGCTCACCTTATCCCCTAAAGAAACTTGGTTTAGATCTGGAGTGATAATGATATTCAGCTGCGGCTCGGCAACGATAATCGTCTCGATATCCGGGCCGGCATCGCCCGCGGCTGTTGTCACTGAAACTGTGTTATCCAATAGCTTGCCAGCCGTATTAGCTACCTCGTCTTCAAGTAAGGCCACTACTCTTACGGTAAAGTTGTTATTATCGATATCACCATCGGCAGTATTACTCACCTCACCAAAGTCGAAGGTTAAGGTTCCCATGGGTGATTCTGCAGCCGTACCTGCTCCACTGTAACTAATATGAGAGCCAGCGATGACCTGACTCTCCACAAAGCTCATGCCAAGGGGAAGTACGTCGGTTAACACCACACTGTCACTGCTACCTTCGATCAGATCGATACGGATGTCATAAATCACCTTCTCACCGATGGCAAATTTGTTATCAGCCTGACCTGCAGCCAGAGATTGCTGCACGGAGATCAATGAGTCGACCGTTAGCGTTTGGGTCACTCGCTCGCCATAGTTGTTCAACTGGTCAATATTTAAATGCTGATCATCATCCATTGAATCACTCGCATCACGGCCACTGCCGTCAAGCAAACTGTTGTAGTGAACCTCAGCTGTATTAGTGAGTAGATCGCCCGCCAACACGTTATTGCTAATGACGATGTCATAGTCGATGGTAATTGTTGCTGTTGCTGGCAAAGTAAATAACGGCCAGCCTAGGGTATCATCGGCTAAGTTTGTCGTAGTAATTTGAGCATCGGCCTGACTTAGGCTGGCTCCGCCACTACTGAGTACCGCGCCTTGATCATTTTGCAAAGTAATATTGTTAAAGCTGATGCCACTACCACTGCCATCAGGCGCCCCGAGTAAGCCCGCAGGCAACACATCGGATAAGGCGACGCGATAAGCATTGGCATCGGTGGCTTCGTTAGTGAGCACGATGCGATAAGACACGGTATCGCCCGCATCGCTACCGGTTGCGCCGGCTGTAATCGTCTTGCTAAGGCTTAAGTTAGCCTCAATCACATTGATATCAATATTAGTTTGCGGCGGCGCCGACGCATTGTCGTAGCTGGCTGATGCGCCAACGGTCAACGCCTCTCCAGCTTGGTTAGCCAAGCTATTATCCACCTCGACTTCAATCTCGATGGCAATATTTTGCGCACCTGCTGCGCTGTTATGAATGGAGCCAAAATCGAATACTAATGGATCATCACCCCGAGTTAGCGCCACATTAGGTGACTTGCTCGCAACAAAATTGCTAGCGGGTAACTGTACATTTACTGGCGTACCAGTATAGGTAAGTCCTTCGGGGAGATCGTAGGTAAACACAAAATTGTCTGTGGTACCGACAGGGATCGCCATAGTCGCGGTGACTGTTGTCGTCGCGAGGATCGGCAGATCACTCGTCGCGGCACTGAGGTTAATACTCGGTTTACCCGCTGTAATTTTCGCAGAGCCACTCGCTAAGAGATCATTAACCTGCTGGCCAGAGTCATTATCTACACCGCTACCCGTTCGCTCACCATTATCGCTATTTGGCAATCCTGGTGCGGTAGAGCCCGAACCTTTACTGCCTGGTAACGAAGTCACTGTCGCCTTCAGTTTTGAGGTTATCCGCTCCTCAAAGCCGATGCTCGGATCGAGCGTGGCAGAATAGACTAGAGTGATGCTTTCGCCGGGAGCCAAATAGTGTTGTTCTGCGGTCAAGCAGCTAGCATCAGAGACAAGTGTATTACCACTAAAACTAAAGCAAGTGAGCAGGTCTTCGTCTGCACGAGAAAGTGTTGCGCTGGTTACCCTTAGATTTTCCAGGCGAGCAGACAACTCTGAGCTCACCGCCCACTCCCAACCTCGAGTTGCATCACTGCTGGTTTTATTACTGATAACCGAGGTAAATACCACTGGCTCACCGCCCGCGGCACTGGATGGTGACACTTGATTACTTACCTTTAAGTCGGCTTCAACGATGTTATATACTGAGGTTTGTGAGGCCGTCTGAGGATTAGCATTAACGTTTTGGTAATTCACATTGGCGATAACTGACTTAACGTTTGTCCGCTCGTTAGCAGCGGTATTATCCACCAAGAGTGAGAAAATTAACTGTAGCTGCTCGGTATCTGCACTATCACTGTCACTATTGGTCAGATCGCCCAGATCAAAACCAAGCACACCGTTACTGATTAGCGGTGTGATTGGCGCTACAGCGGTAGGGATCGGCGATAAACCGCCCGTCAGCTTAGCACCTTGTAATGTGGTCGAATTCACGGCGTTAATTGTCGAGCTATCTACTATGTACTGCGCACCATCGGGCAGATTGATATCAATAATGGCTTGGCTAACATCTGCAATGCTTACTCCTTGAGGCACATCTACCGTCAAACGGTAGGTAAGGGTTTCGCCTATCGCCGCCTCCACCCCATCGACGGCATCGCTTGTCCAAGACTCTGTTGAGTCAATTAACACCAACTCACTGATCGCCAACGAGCCGATTGCAGCCGTTGGTGTAGCGCTGTCATTACTGTCACGATCTGGATTGCTAATATCGCCTTGCTGGCTATCACCGACGACCGAGACGTTATTATCATAACTAGAACCGGTCACTACGCCTTGCTTGACGTTTGCGGTATAGCTGAAAGTTAAGCTTTGCCCTGGGGCGATTGCACTGCTGGTGGTATAGGTCACGGTTGGGCTGACAAAACTGTAGCTAAAGTTAGCTGGCGTAGTCGCTTCTAGTGCACTTGTCACATCAAACAAGTTAGCGTTTAACACATCGGTCAACACCACATCATAAGCGGGAGCCGTGCCTGTATTGCTAAGCTCAATAGTCACTTCTACTAAATCACCGGAAGCCAAGCCGCTAGCAGGCGAGAAACTCGCGCTAACTGCTAGCTTATGTTCAGTAAAGTCAATTGCAGCGCTATCTTTAATCGCCGTACCGGTTTGATCTTGATAGGTTAAACCAACGTCTAAATTACGCGATTGTGCCGACGTCAAGGCAGTTAGCGCACTACTGTTAGTCACTAATGCATTAATGCTAAAACTAAAACTGTTGTTACTCGTAAAATTGTCGTTATTGACTAAGGTATTCGATGGGCTGTCAAACGCCACGCTAAGAGACTGGCCGCTGTCGACTGCACCGCTAGTGTTGAGCGTTGGGCTGGTATCCACTGTGCCAGCAAAACCTGCTGTATTAACCGCAATAGAGCTATCTACATAGGCAAAACCCGCAGGTAAGTCCATGCTCACATTGAGCGCTTCTGTCGTACCTTCTGGCAAGGTCACTGTGGTGGTATAAGTGACCACATCACCCACTACAACATTGCCAATGTGTCCTTCAGGCGCCACAGCAGTCAGCTGCGTTGCAACATTAGGGAACTCCATACTGATGTAACTCATATCTTCAACTGCCGGAAAAAGCGTTGCACCACTGGCTGGTGCCCAAGTCACACCCGCCTCTGGTATCAAAACTTGATTTGGCTTCACCGAATTATCGAGCAGCACCTCGTAGGTAATAAGCACAGTATCGGTTGTCAACGGCGCGCCTATCGAACCATCGTTTTTAGGTAGGGGATCTGTCAGGGTTAAACCACTGCCAAACAGGTCGCCAGCGCTATTGATTGTCTTACCTTCGCCGTCGGTCACAGACACCAGAGATGCACTTGTCATCCCTGCAATCAGCGGCGCCGTAATAACGACATCATGGGCATTAGCGCCGCCAATATTTTCAGCGCTAATCACCAGAGTTAATTTATCCCCCGCATCAGACTGACTGATATCGCTATCAACCGGTGTACTAGTGACAAGGGTAGCGTTGGCAACTGCGTTATCACTTGCAGCGATACCATAGGTAAGTTGAAGCTCTGGTGCACGCACCTGCATATTGACTAGACTGGAGCCCTGCGCCACTAAACTTGGACTGTTTTCGGTACTGGCAAGAAAAAGCGTTGCCAATGTTAGGCCATCGGCAAAGGGAACGGCTGTGATACTGATATCGATATCGACTGCTAGGGTTTCACTCTTCACTGACGTGAAATTCGGCCACTCGATACGCAACTTATTGGTCGCCGCATCAATGCTGATATTTGTCGGTACTAGCGTAACTGTACTACTCGCGCCCAAGCGAATATCAGTTCCAAAATTGATGTTTAAACTGCTGACATCAAACACCGGCAGTGGCAGGTAGGTTTCAAAAACAATGTTATTGGTATCGCCAGAGGGAACCTGCAACTCTTGTCGGAAAGTCACAGTCTCATTAGGTACATATTCCGCCTGAGGTAATAAAATGCTTAAGTCGTTAGAAACAGGGGTAATCGATACGCTGCTATTAGTGCTATCGCTACAGCTAGAGGCCCCATCCGTTAAACTATAACTGGCTTGAGCACTAGCATTGAGCTTATCTGCAGCCAAAACAGCATCGCCAGCTTGGTACTCTTGGTTAACCTCTGCGCGATAAGTAATAGTTATTTGGCTTCCTGACTCTAAATTCCCTGTCACTGCATGAACATCGTAGCTAACAGTCGTGACAGCATTATTGCTTGTCACCATCGGCGCAATCGCCACAGTGCTGCCGTTAACTTGCATATTAAGATGCGAATCAAAACTCACGCCATCAGGCAGAGTATTGGTGACCACTAATGAGTCTGCTGTGCCATATTCGGTCAACGAGATGACATTGCTATAGGTAATAGTGTCACCCGGCGATACTTGGTTTGGCGAAACCCCTTGGTTAATGATCAGGTGTTTAGCGGTTAAGGCTAGGTTATCTGTAATCTGTGGCAGTGGGTTATTATCTGGGTGTTCGATATCCAAACTTGAATGGGTATTGAGTCGCAGCGGTGCACACTGACTTTCATCTAATATATCGGTGACGTAGGCCGAATAGCTCACCGACGCCTCGCTATTAGCCTTAGTCCCCACCACGCTGCTGAAGCTGCTAATCAAGCTGCCACCCGGGATGATGGTCGATGGCTTGGAAACCGCAGTAAAGCCACTGCCGCCATTATGGCTGCTGCCAATATATTGTAAGTTAGGATCTAAGCTATGTTGTAGGCTGACATCAAATACACTCTTACCATTGGCAACATCGATTGCATCAATAAACTGATTGCTAAAGCTAGGACCGGGTACACTTTTATTGTCACGTGTTTGTAGGCTCGATGAAAAAGCAACGACCGTAGTCATCAGGGTATCGCTAACCACTTCTCCCTCAATCGCGCCGTTAACTCCTGTCGTAGTATCACCGAACTCAAAAACACCTTGTGCACTAACAGTCAAACTAGTACCGACTGCAACCGCCGTGTCGATAGTGGAACACACCTGGGTGCTTAATGCCGGACCATTCGCGACGACGGAACCTAAGGGCAAGCTGACTAGAGACAAGCTTCGGCCACTGACAGAGCTAACAGTGTCACCAGTAATAGGATCCATTAGCAGCCCAGATTCGGGGAAGACACCTACAGACGTAATATCTACAGAGGCGCCAAAGAAACTGGCAGAATCCAGTGTCATTTCCATAGGTAAATCGAGTCGAATATAGGGACCAAAACCTGCCGAGCTTTCAGCATTACCCATGCCAATATCGAAACACATTTGCTCGCCCGTTTTGGCGGTAGTAGGCAGTGCAGTAGAAAGCACAGGCACAGCAGCCTGTAACGAAAACGAAGAAATGATTGCTGCGAATAACACAGAAGGAAGCAGGAGTTTTTTTAACATAGTGACTCTGATTTATAATTTTTATTTTGGCTGGGCTCTAGTTGCAGAGGTTTAGACGACACTAAACCATGACTGCAGCACTATTTGTAAGTCTTTACTACTAGTAATCAACACCAGCAATATAGAGCGCAACAAAAATACAACCATAACGACTTTTATGCAACACAAACAAAGAGATAGCGCTTACGTGATAGAAATTGAATTTAGATATTTTTCAGGATTTTATAGCATTGACCACCAATAAAACCCAAAAATAGTAATACTTTCGACTTACCTGAACACATATTTGGTTAAATACTCTAAATGTCAGCAGATGCGATTATTTGTAGACTCACGAACATTTACATAAAAGGAGAGTTTTTCTATTGAGAATGGAAGAGTTACTTAACAGCTAGAAAAAGTAAAACCGCCCTTACGGCGGTTTATTCCAATGCGGCATCACTGCACTTAAGTCTCTAGCTATGCAACTTTAAGCATTTTAGTGTCACCTAGTGCTGCATAGACTTTTGAAACCATAAATTCTGAAATTAAGATGGTAAACACAACGGCAAAGAAAGCGACGACACCATTGAAGGGACCGCTAAATGTGACCTTTTCGCCAAACATCACATTTATCGCTTCAAGGATCATAAACTTGCTGCCCACCAAGATAATGTAAGTGCTAATGCCTCGGTATACTTTTGCTGCCCTACCCGGTTTAGCCTTAAAAAAGGCGGCCACCTTATGCTCAGTTTTAATCGACAGCTTAAGTAGCGTCAGCAAAAGCAGTGCTGCAACAAGTGAAACGCTGAAGGACTCAATGGAAACCCAGTGCCAATACTCATTAAAGAAATTGAGCACAGTTAAATAAACCAATACCGCTAGGCTATAACCTACAAATCGTTGCTGAGTCATACTTCCTCCACTCTCTTTGCTCGTTGAGTTCATATCGTTAAGCCGGCTTAACAAATATCGCTTTTTCAGTGTTAAAAGCTTCAATAATTTTCATCGCTGAATTATCAATATCCTCTATCGATGTGTGATAATTCAGCACTGAAAACAGCATGGTCTTTAAGCCCTTGTATCCAGATGTAGAGGGGTAAAGGTAACCCTCTTGCTGCAGTCTATGTACCACACGGGCTGTTAGCTCGTTGCGATACTCGACATCACCTGTGCCAAATTGCGCAGAGAATCGATTCGATACCACATCATTAAGAATTGTGATGCCCTCTACTTCTCTCAAAATATCCGCCATGCGTTTGGCTAAGGCGCAGCAGTTATCTAAATGGTCAACGATGCCTTGCTTACCAAGCGACTTAAACGCGGCGTATACAGGCAGGCCACGGGCACGTCTCGATGCGGCAATACCAAAGTTAATCGCGTTACGATCAGGCTTCTCCATCGCATCATTAAGGTAATCCCCCATGTTTCCGCCCCCCATTGCCGAGGTGATCTTGGCAGGATCTTTCACTATCACCATGCCGCAGTCATAAGGCATGTTGAACCACTTATGGCCGTCGGTATCGATGGAATCCGCTCGCTCAATCCCTTTTAATAGATGCTTCTGCTTGTCGCTCGCAGCGGCCCACAGACCGATTGCGCCATCCACATGTAGCCAAGCATTACCATGATTAGCAACGGCATCTGCAATCTCATCGAAAGGATCGAATGCCCCTGAATCGATACAACCCGCTTGGGCACAAACCAGTGTTGGGCCGTTAATGTCGGCTAATACCCGCTCAAGCTCTTGTGGAATAAGGCGAAGATTATCGTCAGTCGGCACCTTAACTATGGTTTCAATCCCCAAACCTATCATCGAAAGCGCGCGCTTAATGGTTGAGTGAATTTGATCACTGACGACCACATTCACCTGTGGCGCGCCATACAGGCCTTTAGTGGCCACATCCCATCCTGCATTTTCTAGCAGTGAATTACGCGCGGTGATTAACGAGGTATAAATCGCTTCTTGAGCGCCTGAAGTAAAACCAACCGCAGAGCCCTTAGTCAAGCCAAGTAACTCTACCATCCACTCGGCTGCCGTTTCTTCGGCAACAGCCATTGCTGGGCTCGACACGTAGTAGGGCACATTTTGATCCCACGCACTGACTAGCCAGTCTGCAGCTAATGCCGCAGGGAACGTCCCGCCGATGGCATAACCAAAAAATCTCGGTCCACCAGAGGCGACAAGACCCGCATCGAGCGCATATGCCATTTCATCGATAACCTGCTCTGGCGCTGTAGCTTGCTGTGGCATTTCACCCGCAATTAAATCTCGTAGTTGCTGCGACGTGATCTCTTTAGCGACAGGTCGTTCATCTAGCGACTCAAGGTACGAGACAGCATGCTCTAAAGAACGCTCAAGTGAACCGCGGTAATCTTTAAAATGATGTGACATGTTTAATACTCTTCAAGTAGGAATGTCCGTCTAATATACCAGCAATATTTTTATAAAATGGCCATTTGGTGACAGCCAAAACAAAAGCGAACACCTGCAAAAGTGCGCTATATTGCAGATACAAAAACGGCACTTAGTTGTGTGAACTAAGTGCCATTTTTAGGCCGTTAAGTCGCAATGACAGTTCCTATTACAGCGTGTTTTTGTAGATGACGCCGTCTTTCATAATCACTTTTTGCTTACTGGTGTCAGCGACACTGGCGACTCCCTCAAATGGATTACCATCGATAATGAGCAGATCGGCATAGGCACCTTCAACCACTTGACCTAAACGGCCCTCCAGATACGGATGCTGATAGGTCGACATTTCAAATAATCGCCCACAGTTTGAGGTCACCATACGTAGCGCGGTAATCGTGTCAAAGGTTTGCTCAATGGCAGCAAGCTCGTTGAGCTGCGTTGCATGCACATTCGTTTCGCCTACGCAGTCGGTACCAAAGGCAATATTGTCGATCTGATACTTCTTGATTAACTCAGCTGACTTTAGCATCGCCTTACCCACACGCTCGGTTTTACGATAGGTCTCTTCATTTGGCAGCGGGATCTTACGCTCTGCGATCAAGGACGAGGTAAAGTAAGATGGGATCACCCAAATCCCTTTATCTTTAATCGTTTTAGCAATGTCATCGTCCATAATGGTGGCATGCTCAAACGACATGACTCCCGCCTCAGCGGCTCGGCGCATTGCGTCTGCAGTATGGATATGCGCCGCAACATAAGTGCCGTAATCTGTAGCCACCTCCACAGCGGCCTTCATCTCATCTAGGGTAAACTGCAGCGTATCGAGCGGGTCGAAGGTTGATGACGCGCCGCCACCTGCCATGATCTTGATTTGCGATGCCCCCATAAACAGTTGCTCACGTACCGCTTTTAATACCTCGGCACGGCCATCGGCCACCTTCATCGCCCCCAGTTTCATCATAGGCGAGTCTTCATGTTGGCCAATTCTTTCTTGCGCTTGGTTTTGGCGATAGTCTGAATGTCCGCTTGTTTGAGAAACGGCCGCCATAGACGGCAAGATGCGCGGGCCCTTTGCGTAACCGTTATCGATACTCTTTTTAAGACCTAAGGTATTACCCGCGACGTCACGAACGGTAGTAAAGCCGCGCATTAACATCTCTTCTGAAATTCGTGCAGAGCGAATAGCCACCTCTTCACGGGTCATGGTGTCGATAACATTGAAAGGCGCCGACAGGGTGATATGAACGTGCGCATCAATAAGCCCTGGCATTACAGTGCCGCCTTTAGCATCGATAACTTGGTCTGCAACGGATTGATCTATCTCACCAATTTTAACGATTAAGTTATCTTCGATAAGAATTGAGACGTTCTCTATTAGCGCATTGTCTGTGCCGTTAAAAACATTCGCATTAATGATTAGCTTGTTCATGTTTAATTCCTCGGTAGCATTGCTTCACTAAGATGATTTCATCTAACTGATGAACAAATCTTACCAACAGCCCTCTCAAATAAATGGCCATTTAGTGACACTAACAATTAACTATGAACCTCTACAGCTCATCCCCTTTTCAACTCACGCTATACTCAGTTCAAAATCGTTCATATACTCAATAGGGTGATTTCTTTACGGTAATGATTTATGTGCGGCCGACTCAATATTATCGATGACATGTTTGTACAAGCGCTGATGCAAGACTTGCGAGTGAAGAACGCTGAGGAGATGCTGTTTGGACGCTTTAAAATGCCAACCAATGACATTAGCATCGTCCGCGAAATCGATGGTGAGCGCAGATTACAAACCGCCACTTGGTGGTTACTGCTTGAGACTTGCTATGAAGGCTTCAAGCCCTGCCATTACACCTCATTTAACACCCGCTTTGATAAACTGAACACGCCCAATAGCGCAGGCTTTAAGCCATTTAGAGAGAGTCGTTGTGTAGTTGTAGCCAGTGGCTTTGGTGAAACTGAGAAGCGTGGCAAAGAGGTGTATTATCATGATTTTATCGCCGAGAACTCAGCGATAGTATTTGGTGGTCTGTTTCGAGAATGGCAACATCCTAAGACGGGTGAAACCACCACATCCTGTTCCATCATCACCAATCCACCGCACCCAGATCTACTGCCTTATCACAGCAAGGCTAGCCCGATGATTTTGCCGCAAAATGATGAAGTGATTGATGCCTGGTTAAATCCTGCTAACCAGCAGATAGAGATGTTTGATGACTTACTCAAGCCAGCTTTGAGGCATGACTTTATGGTGCAGCAAATAAATAAGCCAAGCCAGTATCAACCTATTGGTCAAACTGCTCGGCTTATTCCTAACGACTATTATGTCTAGGCCTTAACTGAACGTCTAGTTAAGATAAGCACTTAAGGTGTCTTGCTGATCCAGTAAACTTTGATACAAGGTAAACTGGTTGGCGGCGCGCTCTAGGTTATGCCCAGCATGGTGAATTTGAAAATAGACATCGCCATTGAGGTGGTCGGTTAAGAATCTCACCCCTATCATCAAGCACATCACTCTAGCACCTAACCATAAACTCTTACGCTCATCATCATTAAGCACTGCACCTAGCTCACTTAGGTATCCTTTACAGATGGCGCCAAAAATCGACTCTCTCACCTGCACCTTATCTAGCGCGATCGAGTCTTCCTCTTCAGGGCTACAGAAGGTTCGCACCATGTCGCCAAAATCATACATCAGATAGCCTTTCATGCAGGTATCTAAGTCGATAATGGCAAGGCTGGACATGTCTCGCTTATCAAACAACATGTTGTTAATTTTGGTGTCGTTATGGCAGATGCGGCGTGGAAGCTTAGCTTCGACCTCAACCAATTCTTGGAGTAACTCTGTCTGTGACATCACATACTCAAGCCACTGCTGACATTCGCCGAGTCGACCTTGAGGGTTACTGGCTGCCGCCTGAGCCAATAACTCAATGCGGCCAGGAAGATGATGAAAGTTGGGGATAACGTCTTCAAGCTGCTCGGCATCAAGCTCTGTTAAGGCGCAGGAGAAATGCCCGAAAGCCTTAGCCGCCATCTCAGCATCGGCTTCGCAGCCAACTACATCGATACTATGGCTATGGGGAAGATAATTAATCGCGCGCCAGAACCCTTGCTCGCCTAAGTCGACAAAAAGTGTGCCGTCGGCGGTAAGCTCGGGGGAAACCACCTGCAAACGATACTCATCGGCCGCGGCTTTATGCTGTAAATGCTGGCTAACCTTGTGGGCATTGTTAACCAAGGCTGACGGCGTCTTAAATACTTCGGTATTAATCTTTTGCAGCACAAATTCACTATCGATACCACGTACCAAAAAAGTATGGTTAATATGGCCATTCCCTAATGGAGACACTTTGGCGCTATCTGCATCAACACCAAAATGCGACAAAACATTTTGTCTTATAAAATCAATCACCCAACACTCCAGTTATCTCTGTATCTCTGCTATCTGGGCTTGTTTCTCCAGACCTTCCTTGCAGCTCATTGTTAAATATGAAATTAGCTTACCGCTATTAATCTTTGCTAAGGGTTTGCTGCAATTTTTCTCTTACCCAATTCACATCTTCTGGGTAGGTCACGCCGTACCAGGACTCCTTAGCAACGCTGACATTAACCACCTTGTCAGTTTGAGTCTCTGAGCGAGCATCGAGTCTAGCTTGCACCACAGTTGGCAAGTAACACTCGGCTTTCGGATGCTGACCATTATCCTTAAGGAAATGACTAAACTGCTGCTCAATCACCTCGAAAATATCGGGCTTAAAGCCCCAGCAAGTCATCGAAACCACGGCATCATCGGCAATAGCTAGACGCTGCTCATCTAACGTACCAGTTAACCCCGATGCTTCACAGCGAATATCAAGCCATTCGGCGACATCGACCAGCTTGCCCGCCTCAACCTGACATAAACCTCGGTTGACGCCGCCATTTTCAGACAGGGTTAGACCGATTGGATAGGCGACCATCATCCAGTCATTATCTGCTGCGGATAATCCTTCTGCGAGTAAACTAAAGGCGCTGTCACCATAAAAATCGTCGGCATTGATCACGGCCATGGGGCCGTGAACGTGATTTCTCGCACTCCAAAGAGCATGCGCTGTGCCCCAAGGTTTCTGGCGCTGGGCGACATCGACAAATCCACGGGCTGAATTCGGTAAATCATCCAGTGATTGAATGCAATACTCGCAGCTAAAGTCATCGGCTAGCTTTCCAGCAAGCGCCTCGTCTAGCATGTCAGTCAACTCGGGACGGATCACCAGCACTGCGCGACTGAAGCCAGCGTTATAGGCACTCTTTAACGATAGCTCCAACATGGTTTCACCATTAGGCCCAAGCTGCGCCAACTGTTTATCGCCGCCAAATCGGCTACCTAAACCCGCGGCTAGGATCACTA
Source organism: Shewanella pealeana ATCC 700345 (assembly GCF_000018285.1). NCBI lineage: Bacteria > Pseudomonadati > Pseudomonadota > Gammaproteobacteria > Alteromonadales > Shewanellaceae > Shewanella > Shewanella pealeana. Next base: position 4,721,540 of record NC_009901.1, read on the forward strand.
AGGTTAAATCCTGCTTGTTGTTACTCATGACTCTCTCTCAAACAATGACACTCTCTCAAGTGATTAAAGTGCCCACCACGACAAGGCGAAGCAGTTTAATGAGTCTACAGACTAATATCCAGCGCTAATCGACGCAGGCAAGCTCTGCACTAAGCTTATAAATAAGTGCGAAAAGCGGCTACCTTACCCAGTGCGGCTTGGCTGCCCTTCAGACTGAAGTTATAGCCGCAAAGGCTGACGTTACCGCCTCTTGCCATGTCGACAATAATCGCTTCGGTATCCAGAGGGGAAAATCGAGCTTCGGTGCCCGTATCTGCAAGTAGTTCAACCACAAGCGGACGATATTCGGTGCCGTCATTAAAGCGCAGTCGTGAGCAAGTTTTATCGCCTTTTGCCGTAGCCAAAGACCATAGTTTGCTTGGTGAACCGCTTTCACCGAGCCAGCGCATGATCAATAGATCATCTTCAAGCACTAAGCTAAAGCCATCTGGCATCGATGTCGAGATCCGCTCGGCCTGAGCAGTAGTATCTATACTGTTTTCAGGCAATGCCGCGGTTTCGACTTCGGGCTCAGAGCTAGGAATAAGTGACCAGATACTAGCAATAAGCATGACACTGACTAACACACCCGCGATGCCAAATAACCACTTCTGATTAATCTGCAGTGCCTGCTGCAGCTGAGCCATATTAAATGCTGCCGGTTTAGCCCTTTTGCGCAAAGGCTGATCATCCCTGCCAGAAGCATGATCATTTTGAGCGAGCTCCTGCTCCTCGGCCTGCATAAATTCGGTGCCGCTATTTGTCGCAAAACTGGTCGTCACATTCTCATCGCCACCTAAGGTCGGCTCGACTCTGACCCGCTGACTTGTCTTATCAATCGTTACTTTGCTCGAACTCATATCGACGGGACCAGAATAGCCCTGCACATAATTGGCGCCAGATTCCCCAGGTAACAAGGCTAAATAACCAATCGCTAGGCCTGCAACGACCAATAACGTCAACAACAGCATCATGCTGTGAATATGCACTAAGGTTATTAGCACCAACCAAAATGGCACCATTGTTAATAACATTAACTTTGGTGACTTTTCACTGTCACGTAGGCGACGCAGACTGGTCAAAGCCAATATAGGCGTGAGTAAAATGGCAACAAGATACAGGGGAGCCGAAGGGCTAAATAGCACCACGGCTAACAATAAGATGAAATAAATCAATCCACTAATGACAGAAAAACGCTGTCCATTATCGATACCATTAACACACAAGAATGACTTAAACTGCATATATTTACGACCTTAACAATGATCCACGATTCGGCAGTGCACCCTATCTAAGCAGTCACAGCACACCCAAATTTTATGCCCAGGCGAAAGCATAAAAGCAAAGAAGTAGACTACCGAATTTGCCTCTCAATGTCAGTGTTTTCGGGCAATTTTATCATTAAAGATAAATCAGACAGAGCAGAATAGGCCCAATAAAAATCCGATCTAACAAGATGATTTATCCTAACTGCGACTAGCGCAAATATCACCCTAGGCTGTATAATGGCTCGCTTAACCTTTTTACCGTCCAGTTTAGCTAACAACAGCTCTATTGGCACAAACATCGGATATGCAGCTAATGACCGCTCGCGGAAACCTATTTATCGTCTCGGCGCCAAGTGGCGCAGGTAAATCATCGCTTATTTCGGCCCTGTTACGAGACCAGCCTGTAGATATGCAAGTTTCAGTTTCGCACACCACAAGGCAGCCGCGTCCAGGTGAAGAGAATGGTCAGCACTATCACTTCGTTAATCAAGACGAGTTTAAGAGCTTAATTGCCGATGGCGCTTTTTTTGAGTGGGCAGAAGTATTTGGTAACTATTATGGCACCTCTCGTGTCACGATTGAGCAAACACTCGCGCAAGGTATCGACGTCTTTCTCGATATCGACTGGCAGGGTGCGCAGCAAGTTAAAGAGCTGATGCCTGAATCGATTGGCGTTTTCATTCTCCCGCCGTCAAAAACTGAGCTAGAACGCCGCCTAACAGGCCGCGGACAAGACACCGCTGAAGTGATTGCGGGCCGCATGGCACAGGCGGTTTCAGAGATGTCACACTACAATGAATATGACTTCGTTATTGTTAACGATGATTTCGACAAAGCATTAGCCGATTTATTAGCGATCATTCGCAGCCAAAGATTAACCTCTGCTAGCCAAATTCATACGCAGAATGGTATGATTAAAGATCTGTTGGCAGGCTAACTGTCTTCATGTACAATTTTGCGTCATTTTTTCAATCGATAAAACACTGGAGTTTCCAAACATGGCTCGCGTAACTGTAGAAGATGCCGTAAACCAAATCGGCAACCGTTTTGATATGATTCTGGTTGCAGCGCGTCGTGCTCGCCAAATCGCTGTTCAGGGTAAAGACCCTATGGTTGAAGAAGAGAACGACAAACCAACGGTTATCGCCCTGCGCGAAATCGAGCTAGGTTTAGTCACAGCTGATACTTTGGATGCCGATGAGCGCCAAACAGTTCGTGAACGTGAAGCAGCTGAAATCGCTGCTGTTGCTGCCATCGCTGAAGGCCGCAACAACGTCATATAAGGAGTAGAGTCACTTGTATCTGTTTGAAGGTCTCAAGGAGTCTGCCTCAGGTTATTTAGAACCTGAGCAGGTAGAATTACTCAAGCAGGCCTATCAGGTGGCGCGTGATGCCCATGAAGGTCAGATGCGCACGAGTGGCGAACCTTATATTACCCACCCGGTTGCGGTTGCCCGCATCCTGGCCGATATGCGTCTCGATCATGAGACGCTTATGGCCGCTCTCTTGCACGACACTATCGAAGACACCCCAGTAACCAAAGAAGAGCTGGCTGAAATATTCAGCGAGTCTATTGCTGAATTGGTTGAAGGCGTCTCCAAGCTCGATAAACTCAAATTTCGCGATAAGAAAGAAGCTCAAGCCGAAAACTTCCGCAAAATGATGATGGCGATGACCCAAGATATTCGAGTCATCTTAATCAAGCTTGCCGATAGAACCCACAATATGCGCACCTTAGGTGCTCTACGGCCTGATAAGCGCCGTCGCATCGCCCGAGAAACCCTCGAAATTTACGCCCCGATCGCCAACCGCCTTGGTATTCATAATATTAAGAGTGAGTTAGAGGAATTAGGTTTTCAAGCCTACTACCCAATGCGATATCGTGTGCTTAGAGAGGTGGTCAAAGCCGCTCGTGGTAATCGTAAAGAGCTTATCCTAAGCATTGAAGGCGCGATCAATACTCGCCTTGAAGATACTGGCCTAGAGGGCACAGTAAAGGGACGCGAGAAGAACCTTTATTCCATCTACAACAAGATGCGTAATAAAGAGCTGCAGTTCCAAGAAGTCATGGATATCTATGCCTTTAGAGTCATCGTTGACTCCATCGATACCTGTTATCGCGTCATGGGCGCCATGCATGGCCTTTATAAGCCACATCCTGGTCGCTTCAAAGATTATATCGCTATCCCTAAAGCTAACGGCTATCAGTCACTGCATACTTCGCTTTTTGGCCCTCACGGTGTACCGGTTGAGATCCAAATTCGTACCGAAGATATGGACCAGATGGCAGATAAAGGGGTTGCGGCTCACTGGCTGTACAAAAAAGGCAGCTCAGCCGAGCAAGGCACCACCACTCAGGTACGTGCTCGTAAGTGGATGCAAAGCTTGTTGGAACTCCAACAAAGCGCGAGTACCTCTTTCGAATTTGTTGAAAACTTTAAGACTGAGCTCTTCCCTGAAGAGATCTACGTGTTCACCCCTGAAGGCCGTATTTTAGAGCTACCAGTGGGCGCTACCCCGGTCGACTTCGCTTACGAAGTCCACACCGACGTGGGCAATACCTGCGTAGGTGCCAAGGTAAATCGTCAAGCTTACCCGCTCAGTCAACCACTGATCTCCGGTCAGACCGTAGAGATCATTACCGCAAATGGCGCCCGTCCAAATGCGGCCTGGCTCAACTTTGTAGTGACAGGTAAGGCACGAGCTAAAATCCGTCAGCTACTGAAAAGCCTGAAAGAAGATGATGCCGTACTACTCGGTAAGCGACTGCTTAATCATGCGCTCGGTGAAACTAAGTTAGATGGCTTATCTCAAGAGCAGATTGATAAGGTCGTTCGTGATACCAAGCATGACTCACTCAACTCGCTACTTGCCGATATTGGCCTAGGCAATGCCATGAGCATTGTTATCGCACAGCGACTGCTTGGGGATCAGCTCCATACAGAAGAGCACAAAGAAGTGCCTACCATGTCTATTCGTGGCGCAGAAGGCATGCTAGTGACCTTCGCTAACTGCTGTCGTCCAATTCCAGGTGACGCGGTGATTGCCCATGTAAGCCCAGGTAAAGGCCTAGTGGTGCACATGGAAAGCTGCGCTAACATTCGTGGCTATCAGGGTGAGCCAGACAAGTACATACCTGTACAGTGGGATAGTGCTGAAGGCGTCGAGTACCAAGCTAACCTTAGGGTTGAAATTGTTAACCACCAAGGTGCATTAGCCAAGATCACCTCGATTGTAGCCTCTGCAGGTTCAAACATTCATAACTTAACGACTGAAGAGCGTGATGGGCGAGTTTTCCTCATCAACCTACGTATTTCAGTGCGAGACCGCATTCATTTGGCTAACGTGATGCGTCGGATCAGAGTACTTCCAGAGGTACTTCGTACATCGAGAAACCGTTAATTTACTCAATAAAGACAAGGAAAGATCATGGCAGAGAAAATAATCATCGCGACCGCTAAAGCGCCACAAGCAATTGGCACTTACTCTCAAGCGGTTAAAGTGGGTAGCACAGTTTATTTATCAGGCCAAATCCCACTTGTTCCAGAGACCATGGAAATGGTTAGCGATGAGTTTGAAGCTCAGGTTGTGCAAGTCTTTGACAACCTAACTGCCGTTTGTGAAGCCGCTGGCGGCTCATTAAGCGATATCGTAAAGCTAAATATCTTTATGACTGACTTGAGCAACTTCGCTACCGTAAATGAAATTATGGGTCGCTACTTTGAGCAACCTTACCCAGCTCGTGCTGCTATTGGTGTTAAACAACTGCCAAAAGACTCACTGGTTGAGATGGATGGAGTGATGGAGATTTAATCCTCATCAGCCAACCATATGGGCGCTACGGCGCCCATTTTTTATTTAACGTTAGCTATTTAACGTTTGCCACGTTAAACCTTGTTTATCGCTCCAACAGCAACGAATAACTTAACCCAAAGTACAAAATAGAAGCCAATCATGAGTCCTGAACGTTTCGCCCGCATCAACCAAATGCTTGATAACCGCCAACCCGATCTCACCGTATGCCTAGATACCGTGCACAAGGGTAATAACATTGCCGCCGTGCTACGTACCGCTGATGCGGCGGGCATACATGAAGTCCATGCGGTTTGGTCCGAACTAGAAATGCGCGTATCGGGCAACACGGCGTCAGGCAGCCAACAATGGGTTAAGACTCGCGTACACCAGAGTATGGCGCAAGCTGTAGAAGCGTTTCGCGATCAAGACATGCAGATTCTAGCAACGACCTTTTCAGATACCGCTGTCGATTTCAGAGCGATTGATTACACCAAACCTACAGTGGTTATTATGGGTAACGAGCGTGATGGCGTCAGCCCTGAAGGCATAGCTGCTGCGGATCAACACATCATCATTCCAATGATAGGCATGGTTCAATCACTGAACGTATCCGTTGCTGCCGCACTGATTATGTATGAAGCTCAACGTCAACGCACTGAGGCAGGCATGTATGGCACGCGAAAATTGGATGACGCCTATTGCCAGATTAAGCTATTTGAGGAAGGGCACCCTATTTATGCTAAGGCTTGTCGCCGCAAGAAGCTGCCTTATCCAGCCATAGATGCAGAAGGCCAAATTGTAGCGGATGAAGACTGGTGGCAAAAAATGCGGGCTCCTTCTGAATAACTCCTTAGAACTATTACTAAGAGCCATTGCAAAGACTAGGTTCTAAGAGCCAGCTTTTGGAATAAATGCAAAACCTATAATCAATACCAGCTTGCCGCTGGTATTTTTATATCCCCTCCTGCTCGTTATAGTAATTTTAAGTATTCTCCTGAAAATCAATTCAACAAAATTGTAACACCCGTTTGAAAAAGTTTGTCTTAGATCACATTTTTCGCCATAATCAAGATTGCAACAGCTTGTTAAACGAACGATTAAAACAAAAGTACAGGTATAAGCTGAATTAGAACCGACAACAATCAATATGGAAATGCGATGGAATCTTCTATGAAAACCCCAATTGAAATGCTCGAACATTGGGTTGAAAAACAAGGTGATCAAGTTTACCTAAAGCAACCTATTGACGGCCAATATAAGACTTTTACTTGGCGTGATGTACAAACCAAGATGCAGCAGATTGCAGGCGCATTGAGACACCTTGGCCTCAATCCTGGTGACAAAGTTGCCGTGCTTTCTAAAAACTGTGCCGAATGGTTTATTACTGATTTAGCCCTGATGCACGGCGGCTATATTAGTGTCCCCATCTACCCTACCGCTAACGCAGACACTATTCGCTACACCCTAGAGCACAGTGAAGCTAAGGCAATTTTTATCGGTAAGCTCGATTATTGGGCCGATCAAGAAGCGGGTGTTGGCGGCGATATTCTGCGTATTGCTATGCCGTACGACACCATGCCATCTCAGTATCATTGGGATAAGATGCTCAATATGGGCCAGCCTTTAATTGATGCGCCGCTGCCAACACCTGAGCAAGTGATGACCATCATCTATACATCAGGCTCGACTGGTAAGCCTAAAGGTGCGATTCAAAATTTTGCCAGCTATGCCTGGACTTGCACAGCGGTAGTACGCGACCTTAAAACAGACGTCGAAGACAGATTACTGTCTTACTTGCCACTGGCACATATTACCGAGCGTGTCGCGATTCAAGGTTCTTCTTTCTACTCAGGTAGTAGTGTTGCCTTCGTCGAGAGCCTAGATAGCTTCGTTGCCGACGTGCAGCGTGCAAGACCCACAGTATTCTTCTCAGTGCCACGCCTGTGGAGCCTATTCCAGAAAAATATTATCGATAAGATTGGCTATAGCAAGCTTAACTTTTTGCTTAAAGTGCCGATCATTAGCAGCATAGTAAAACGTAAAATTCATCAAGGTTTAGGTCTAGAGCACTGCCACCTGCTCGGCTCAGGTTCTGCGCCGATCCCGCCATCACTGGTTGAGTGGTATCACAAGATTGGTCTCGATATCAGTGAGGCTTGGGGCATGACCGAAAACTGCGCCTACTCAATTATTAACTACCCATTTGATGCCCGTAAAATTGGCTCCGTTGGCCGTGCGGTCGAAGGCTGTGAAGCCAAGTGTTCGGATGTTGGTGAGCTGCTAGTTAAGAGCCCAGGCCTAATGCAAGGTTATTACAAGCAAGAGGAAGAGACAGCTAAGAGCTTCGATGACGATGGCTTCTTCCACACTGGTGATCTCTGCTCTATCGATGATGAGGGCAACGTCAGCATTACTGGCCGTGTTAAGGATAACTTCAAGACTTCGAAAGGTAAGTATGTTGCTCCAGTACCGATTGAGCGCAAATTGGCACAAGATCCTCACATAGAGATGATCTGTGTTATCGGCTCAGGCCTGCCACACCCAATTGCCTTAGTGCAATTGTCTGAAGGCGCTACACTGCAACCTAGGGAAGAAGTAAGGCTATCGCTGAAAAACACCATAGATGCGGTAAACCCACACCTAGAGTCACATGAAACAGTCGATGCTATCGTTATTGTGAATGAAGCTTGGGATGTTGAAAATGACGTACTCACTCCAACCCTTAAGATTAAACGCCATGTGCTTGAGAAGAAGTTTAGTGAGAAGGTCGACGGCATTCGTGGCGGAAAAGTTTGCTGGGAAGATGAAATCTAAGCTAGAGTTATTTTAATCGCCATGCATACGGCACTCTTCAGGGGTGCCGTTTTTATTTGCTGGATAAAAAACCATCAATTAACTAAATTTAATGACTAAGAAGCAGTTTTCTATTGCGCAATTTTTGAAAGAAACTATTCTTGCCATCCTTTCAGAAACATCCAATTTATAGAGTTAATCATGTTTATTTTATTGTCGATACTCGGCGGCTTTTTAATTCTGACCATAGGCGCAGAAGCCTTAGTTAGAGGTGCAAGCCAAATCGCACTTAGATTGGGGCTTACGCCTCTTATCATCGGCCTAACAATCGTTGCCTTTGGTACCAGTGCTCCTGAACTTGCGGTTAGCGTAAAATCAGCAATTGCAGGCAATAGCGGCATCGCCTTAGGTAACGTGATTGGCTCAAACATCGCCAACATCGGCCTGATTTTAGGTATCACAGCGCTTATTCGCCCGATTAAGATCGAGTCACAAATGGTACGCCGTGATATTCCAATCATGATTGGTGCATCGCTACTGTTCTGGAGCCTGCTACTTGATGGCGGCTTAAGCTTCTGGGATGGCGCAATTCTATTTGCACTACTTGTGGCTTACTTAACCTTTAGCTATTTCACTGCCGAAAAGCAGACTGACGATGATGTAGAAGATACCAAGCAAAACCCTATGCTATCTGTGCTATTTATCGTTATCGGTATCAGCATGCTAGTGGGCGGCGGGATCTTATTCGTTGATGGCGCAGTGGCTATGGCGAAATCATTCGGCATTAGCGAAGTGATTATCGGCCTAACTATCGTGGCTATCGGTACCAGCATGCCAGAACTTGTTACCTCGGTTGTGGCAGCGCTTAAAGGTCAGAGCGATATCGCGATTGGTAACGTGGTTGGCTCAAACCTGTTCAATATTCTAGGTATTTTGGGCGTTACCGCACTTATCCACCCGATTGTTGGCAGCGAAATTAGTACGCTAGACTGGATTTCAATGATTGCCTTTGCAATGATCTTACTGCCGTTTGCCTACACGGGTTTACGCATCGGTCGCCGTGAAGCAGCTCTGTTAGTACTAGGTTACCTAGTGTACATTGGCTACCTGGTTGCTCAAGTTTAATCCTGAAGTAACTCGATAGAAAAGGCCTAAATTGCAGTCGCAGTTTAGGCCTTTTTTGTGGCAGTCTATCCCGAGTCTGCTGACATGCTTCACGACTGTCGCCACCCAGCCCACATTAATTAGCTGCTTGACTCCCAAACCAATAAACGCCAAATTTGCGTAAACCGATAACTCTGATAATATATGTATAAATTTACAGTGTTTGAGTGCTAACAGTTTGCAAAGACTCGATCTTGTTCCTATCACAGATCTCAAAGGCGTCGCGAAGAAGATGGCCGAGAGACTAGCTAAGTTGAGCATAACAACAGTGCAAGATCTGTTGTTTCATCTGCCGCTGCGCTACGAGGATCGCACTCAAGTCTATCCTATTGCCTCGCTTTATCCCGGCAGTTACGGCACCATCGAAGCCATTATTCAGTCGAGCCAAATTATTCAAGGCCGCAAGCGCATGCTCACCTGCACCGTGCGCGATGATACTGGCAGCTTAACCCTAAGGTTTTTTAACTTCTCTGTTGCCCAGCGTAACGGCTTAGAGATAGGCATGACTATTAGAGCCTACGGTGAAATACGCCGCAGTAATCACGGCGTTGAAATTATTCATCCAGAATACAAGCTCATCTCACCGGGTGAAGACCTACAGCTAAGCGATACGCTGACCCCTGTCTACCCAACCACCGAGGGCTTAAAGCAAGCCAGTTGGATTAAGCTCACCGAGCAAGCACTCGCTATGCTAGACAATGGTGGCTTACAGGAACTGCTGCCCACTAACCTGCAGCCAAATAATTTAGATTTAAAACAAGCGCTACAGATCTTACATAGGCCCAATAATCAGGTTTCACTTTTCGAGCTGGAGCAAGGTACGCATCCGGCGCAGCAACGTCTTATCCAAGAAGAGTTACTGGCTCACAATCTGAGCATGTTACGACTGCGCCAGCGCAGCAACCGTGATAGCGCGGTCAGTATGAATGCCACGGGTCAGCTACTGAATCCATTTTTAGCCTCTTTGCCCTTTAAGCCTACGGGCGCACAGCAGCGAGTTGTCGCCGACATCACCCAAGACTTGGCCAAGCACGAGCCAATGATGCGATTGGTACAAGGCGATGTGGGCTCAGGTAAAACCTTGGTCGCCGCCTTAGCTGCACTGCAGGCAATAGAGAGCGGCTATCAAGTAGCAATGATGGCACCAACAGAATTACTAGCCGAGCAACACGCAATCAATTTCAAGAGCTGGTTTGAGCCTTTAGGGCTAAAAGTCGGCTGGCTTGCAGGAAAACTCAAAGGCAAGGCCAGAGCCCAGTCATTAGCCGATATAGAATCTGGCGATGCCCATATTGTGATTGGCACCCATGCTATTTTCCAAGAGCAGGTACAGTTTAATAAATTAGCGCTGATTATCATCGATGAGCAACATAGATTTGGCGTACACCAACGCTTAGGTCTGCGTGAAAAAGGCATTAGTCAGGGCTTTCATCCACACCAGTTGATTATGACGGCAACCCCGATCCCGCGTACTTTGGCGATGACCGCCTATGCCGATCTCGACACCTCTATTATCGATGAGTTGCCGCCAGGAAGAACCCCGGTAACCACAGTGGCTATTTCCGAACAACGCCGCGAAGAGGTCCTCGAGCGTGTCCGTCAGGCAGCAATTAACGACAAACGCCAAGCCTATTGGGTTTGCACCTTAATTGAAGAGTCTGAAGCCCTCGAATGTCAGGCTGCTGAAGATACGGCAGAAGAACTTAAACGTGCTCTGCCCGAGTTAAAAGTTGGCCTAGTGCATGGCCGTATGAAGCCCGCTGAGAAGCAGCAGATCATGGCAGATTTCAAAGCCGGAGAACTCAACCTGCTGGTTGCTACGACCGTGATTGAGGTTGGAGTCGATGTGCCCAATGCCAGCTTGATGATCATTGAAAACCCTGAACGTTTGGGCCTAGCCCAGCTGCACCAACTTAGAGGTCGTGTGGGTCGTGGCGCGGTAGCCAGTCACTGCGTGCTGTTATACAAGGCACCATTATCGGCAACGGCAACCAAGCGGATTGGGGTACTGAGACAAAGTAATGATGGCTTTGTTATTGCCCAGCAAGATCTGGAGATCCGTGGCCCTGGCGAAGTACTAGGCACCAAGCAAACCGGTATTGCCGACATGAAAATTGCCGACTTGATGCGCGATCAGGCGCTCATTCCCCATATACAGAAACTGGCAGCTCACGTTATGCAGCAAGCACCAAATAGTGTCGATGCCATTATTGAGCGCTGGTTAGGCGATAGAGAGCAGTTTGTACAAGCGTAAAGTGCTAATTTGAGCCGTTTTCCAAATTAAATATCCTTCATAGAGGCTTAGCCTATAGACAATCCGTTGGAATATTGCAAAATGGATTAAAGCTATACTTTATTATTCGTTGTATCACTACGCTGTCGCAGAGGAGTTAAAATGCAACTCAGTCAAGAAGATAGAATTTCCCCACAGGAAAAAAGTTCTGGCACCAACGGTCTGGCAATTCTGGCTATAGTTGCCGTTGTAGCGCTATCTGCTGGCGGCTACTACTACCTCAGTGGTAACGAAAAAATCGAAGAGCCACAAATCATTGCACCAGTGGTGATCCCCGATCCAGTTCCGGAACAGCCACTTGAAACTGAAGCCGTGCCAGAGCCCGAAATCGTCGAAGCCGTGCCTGTTCAGCTACCTGAAGTGGAGCCAGTCCCCGAAGTTGAGCCACTACCCGCGCTAGCCGATAGCGACACCTATGTGCAGCAAAAAGTGATCGAAGTTGCCGATGGTATGGCGATTGAACCTCTGTTGATTGAAGATAATGTAGTACGTCAATTTGTGGTGTTCGTTGATAACTTAGCGCAAGGTGAGTTGGCGCGCAAAACGGCTCCTTTAAAGGCGCCTAGCAATAGCTTCACCGTATCGGAAATTGCCAATAAGACCTATATCAACCCAGACAGTTACCACAGATATGACCTGTACGCCGACTTCCTAGCAAGCTTAAATGACCAAGAGCTCGCTAAGACCTACAAAGAGATGACGCCGCTACTCGGTGAAGCCTTTGCAGAGCTAGGCTACAGCGATATTTCGTTTGATGATCGCATGCAGCAAGCCATCGAAGTCATGTTAGATGCGCCGATTATCGAGCAGCCAATTGAGCTAGACGGTGTCAGCGTTAACTATCAGTTTGTCGACCCTAAACTAGAAGCACTGCCTAATGCGCAGAAGCTGATGATCCGCATGGGTCCTGAAAACTCACGTAAGGTAAAGTCGGCACTACGCCGCCTACAAAAACATCTTAACTAAGCCTGCAGGCAAATTATCCGCTTTTAAGAGCCCTGAATTAACAGGGCTCACATCTTGACCTAACATTTGCCACGCTAGCCTCACCTTTTGGCGACACTTGTATCGTAAAAGACGTATTGTACTCATGATTTATGTTGTAGAATGAGCTGTCAAAATGACGTTATATTTGAGCGACTCAGCGCTAGCGGTTTAATTCGCTCAAACATATCTTTCTACTAGTCAGGGCAATACGAAAGGATATTCGTATCTGGGGCGATGCATTTGAAGTTCAGCATTCTTTCATGGGGCGCATGGTCGCCACATTACCAACAAGCCAATGAATGGTTAAATTGGCCTACCACAGCCTTAGACCAAGGTGCAGAACCATCAGCAGTGCCTAAATTGGCTCATGTGCCAGCTATGCAGCGCAGAAGACTCAGTAAGCTCACCAAAATCATACTCGAGGCGATTAACCAGTGCGCGCCAGCGGAACAATGCCGTAGTATTTTTGCCTCGCAACACGGTGAGATTAATCGCACCATCGGCTTGCTGAACGATATTGTCGATGAGTCAGCATTATCTCCCACAGGCTTTAGTCAGTCGGTGCACAATACCGCCAGTGGCATCTACAGTATCTTAAGTGGTAACCGCGCAGCGTCCACCTCCATCGCCGCTGGAAAAAACACCTTTAGCCAAGGGTTTATCGAAGCCTTTGGTCAGCTTCACGCAGATCCTGAGCCGCTATTATTAGTCTATGCCGACGAGCCTGTGCCTCAAGTTTATCGTCAATTCTCAGCGACTCCCGAGTGGCCTATCGCCACCGCCTTTATGCTCGCTCCCGCCGACGATACACAAGATGCGTTAGCGACACTGACATTGACCCCAATAAATGAACAAGCCGACAATGAGCTCAGCCTTGGTCTACTGCTATCGAGTTTGGCGGCCAAACACAATATCAGCGGATCATTTTCCGGCTGGTATTGGGAGCTTAATTGTGACTAATCCAGCAATACACAAACAACCTATCGCCCCAAGACTCTCAGGTCTCGCATATGTCCCACGTTGGTTAGGCGGCACAGCCTGCTATATGGTGTTTGGACTCGGCGGCCTACTCAGCTCATTGACGATATTACCCATCCTCAGGTTTTGGCCTGGCACTCCCCAGCAACGCATCGAGCGTGTGCAGCGCGCGGTACACATCATGTTTAAAGGCTTTGTACGCATGATGACTTGGGTAGGTCTTATCAAGGTTACCCACGATGATTTAAGCCGCCTCAGCAATGCCAAAGGCATGATAGTCACGGCTAACCACCCAACCTTAATTGATGTGGTCATCTTAATCAGCTTAATGCCCAATGCCGGTTGCATCGTCAAGCAGAGCCTATGGCGCAACCCATTTCTACGCGGCGTGGTCTCATGTGCTGGCTACATTCCCAATCGCGGCGCCGAACTACTGCTTGATGACTGCAAATCTGTACTCGAACGAGGCACCAACTTAATCATCTTCCCCGAGGGTACCCGCACCGTTATAGGTGAAAAAATCAATGATTTTGCCCGCGGCGCCGCTAATATCACTCTGCGTACTCGTAGCGATCTGTTGCCTGTTTTTCTGAAAACCAATACTGTTGGCTTCAGCAAGCAACAAAAGTGGTATCAGCTACCTAGGCGAACCATTGGCATTGATATCGAAATTGGCGAAACATTGCCTTATTTACGCTATGATGCTTGCGCCGGTGGTGATGCAAAAATGGCACGGCAGATGACTCGTGACCTCGAAAACTATTATAAACAACAATTAGATAGATACTTATGAGCTTAGATAACGAAATTAAACAACTGATCATCGACTGTCTGGATTTAGAAGACGTCAGTATTGATGATATCGACTCAGAAGCGGCACTATTCGGTGAGGGCCTAGGCCTAGACTCAATTGATGCGTTGGAACTTGGCTTAGCGATTAAAAAGCAATTTGATGTGAAGATTGAAGCGAATTCTGACGCAACAAAACAGCACTTCTATAGCGTTGCTAGCTTGGTCAGTTTTATTGAGTCACAACGAGCCTAGGGGGCATTATGCAAAGTCGTGAACAGATCCTTGAGATGCTGACTCAAATCTTAGTCGACGAGTTCGAGGTGGATGCCGAAGATATCACCCTAGAAGCTTCTTTATATGAAGAGCTCGATTTAGACAGCATCGACGCCGTTGACTTAGTGATCAAGTTACAGCAGATGACAGGTAAGAAAATTAAGCCTGAAGAGTTTAAAGCCGTTAGAACCGTAGATGATGTGGTATCAGCTATCGAAGGCTTAGTTAAAGAGTAATGCGACTCTTTCTGCAAATAGTGACGACCATAGTGGTGATAGCTTATCCACTGGCGGTGTATTTTGGTCTGCACTATTTGCCTGCAGGCAGTATCGCGCTCGCCTTATGCGCCATTTTAGTCATACGGCTATTGTTGCAGCAGCAAAAAGTGAAGGCGTTAATGTTGCCTATCCTAGTCGGAATAGGTCTCACCGCCGGAAGCTTTATCGCGAAAGAGAATAACTGGTTACTCTTCTACCCTGTGGTGATTAACCTCACCATGCTGGGGCTTTTCGGCTATTCACTAAAACGTGGCCCCAGCATGATTGAAAGGCTTGCAAGGCTAAAAGAGCCCGACCTGCCCGATGAAGCTATCGGGTACCTCAATCGCGTCACCTTAATCTGGTGTGGATTATTCATCTTTAATGGTGCCATGGCGCTTTATACCGCGCTTTACACCAGTATCGAAACATGGACACTTTATAACGGGCTGATTGCCTACTTGCTTATCGGGTCGCTACTGGGTGGCGAATGGTTATACAGAACATTCTGGTTGAAAAAATCATGACGAATCTACTGAAATCTTGGCTATGCCAGGGACCTACTGCTCAGCAGCTAATTAGCTTCAATCACCACGACATTGTGACAGGTTCGGTATTTACCGCCCAAGTCGCCCAGCTAAAGCAACAACTCAGCGAATCGGACGCCAAGCGTTGGTTACTGAGCTGCGATAGTAGCGACCTGTTTGCCGTAGGTATATGTGCAGGCTTGCTCGCGGGCAAACAGATTATCCTGCCGGCTAACGCTCAGGCTGGCACCTTAAGCGAACTCACCCATGAGTTTGATGGCGTGCTTTCCAATATGCCAATTTGCGAAGGCAAGGCCTTCTTGCGCTTAGATAAAGATCATAATCCACCAAGCAGCAACTGGCCCGAGTCACAGGAATGGGGACAGCTAGTCCTCTTTACCTCAGGCAGCAGCGGCAAGCCTAAGCGAGTCGTTAAGACGATTGAACAGCTCGATGCCGAGGTAAGCGTACTTGAGCATACTTTTGCCCAGCACCTGCCCCACTGCAGCGTGATATCGACCGTATCCCACCAGCATATTTATGGCTTACTGTTTAAGATCCTTTGGCCGTTAGCCGCAAGCCGCCCCTTTTTAAGCGATCTGGTGGAATACCCTGAAACCCTAAGCTACTACGCCAACTTGTTCCCCAATTTATGCTTAGTGAGCAGCCCGGCTCAACTCTCTCGACTCCCTGATGCACTCGATCATGAACGACAACTGCGTGCGCCAAGCTTAGTCTTTAGCTCGGGCGGACCATTAAGTTATGAAGCCTCTAAGGGAGTAGCCAATTGTTACGGCCAAGCCCCGATTGAGGTGTTTGGCAGTACCGAGACTGGCGGTATAGCTTATCGCCGCCAAGATACCGCCAACTCTAGCTGGCAAAGCTTTGCCCCCATTGAGATTATGCAAGATGAGGCCGACGGTGCACTGCTGCTAAAATCCCCTTACCTGCCAGACAGTGAGTGGCTTAAGTGTGATGATAAAATTGCCCTGCAGGCCGATGGCAAGTTTACTCTTCAAGGGCGCTTAGACCGTATCATTAAAGTCGAAGAAAAACGCCTGTCATTGGTGCAGATGGAGTCTCTGCTAGAGAGTCACCCTCATGTCGCAAAAGCTGCATTAGTCATGCTTGAACAACCTAGAGTGCAACTTGGCGCCGCCATTGAGCTTTCAGCTGAGGGATTACTGCAACTCGAAGCAAACGGCAAGCTGGCACTCAATAACCAACTCAAGAAGCACCTGTTGTCGCAGTTTGAGCGCGTCACCCTTCCTAGGCGCTGGCGCTATACAGAGCAGTTACCCGTGAACCCACAAGGTAAACGAGTGCAGGCCGACATGTTAGCCCTGTTTGATATCGATAAGTTTAAGAGCAAATGATTAGATCTAAATTGCCCCCTATCATCGACTGTAAAGATGACCAAGATTCAGTAACTTGGACCATAGAAATTGCCGCCGACCTTGATTTTTTCTCGGGGCACTTTCCAGAGCAGCCCGTGTTACCCGGCGTGACTCAACTCGACTGGGCAATTAAACTTGGCTGCAAGCATTTCGGCTACCCCGTCAATGTCGCCACCCTTGAAGTACTCAAGTTTCAGCAACTTATGCTACCCAATAGCCGAGTCGAGCTAACCATTAGCCACAATCCGGCTAAGGCTAAACTCATGTTTGCCTATAGCGATGGTGACAAACGTTTCGCATCGGGGCGTATCGCGCTCAATAGTGAAACAACCCAAGTTATCAACAGCGCGGATAGCAACTAATGCGTCTTGCCCTCGTTATCCCCAACTACAACCATGCTGGTGCCATCGAGCAGACTCTCGAACGCCTGGCAGCCTTCGAGCTTCCCTGCTACCTCATTAACGATGGCAGCGATGATGAAACTCGTTTTATACTGATCGAGCTTGCCGAAAAGTACGACTGGGTGACCTTGCTACACCATCCGTTTAATCGTGGCAAAGGCGCTGCGGTGATGACGGGGCTACGCACCGCTTATGCCGATGGCTTTACTCATGCGCTACAGGTCGATGCCGATGGTCAGCATGACTTAGATGATATTCCGGCAATGATAGAGCGGGCAGAATTAGCGCCAGAGGCATTAATTTCAGGTCTGCCACAGTACGATGATTCCGTACCAAAGGGCCGCCTCTATGGCCGCTATATCACCCACTTCTGGGTGTGGATAGAAACCTTAAGTTTCGATATCCAAGACTCCATGTGTGGCTTTCGCATCTACCCACTAGCCGCGACTGAGAAACTGTTTTTAAGCCATGCCTTGGGCGAGCGCATGGATTTTGATATCGAAGTGTTAGTGCGTCTTTACTGGCAAGGGGTAAAGGTTATCCATCTGCCGACAAGAGTCATCTACCCCGAAGATGGGGTGAGCCATTTTCAAGGCCTCAAAGATAATGTGCGCATCTCTTTGATGCACAGTAAGCTCTTCTTTGGCATGTTATTGCGCCAACCTAAAAAGTTGTTTCAAAGGCTAAAGCATTCTCTCGTAGGCTCTAACCAAAACAAACATTGGTCCAACATGCGTGAGCGTGGCAGTTATTGGGGCATAAAACTGATCGCCGAAAGCTACCGCCTAGGCGGCCATTGGCTATGCCGCGCCATCATGTATCCGGTGATTGTTTATTTCTTCTTAACCGGTACTACCGCACGCGATGCATCGAAGCAGTTTCTAACTCATGTTAAGCACCAGCGCCCTAACCACCCACACTTAGGTGAGCCACTCAGTTGGCGCGATAGCCTGAAGCACTTTTTCGCCTTTGGTAACGCCGCCCTCGATAGAATCGATGCCTGGTGCGATCGCATCAAACTCGAACAGGTCGATTTCCCTAATCGTGAGATGCTCGCTAACCAATTACTAGCAGGTAATGGCGCCGTATTATTGGTCTCACACCTAGGTAACTTAGAGCTATGTAGAGCCATATCTATCCACCAGCGCCAAGTCAAAGTTAACGTCATGGTGCTGACACAAAATGCCGAGAACTTTAACAAGGTACTCAAGCAACTCAACCCCGATAGCTCATTAAACCTGATTCAGGTGACAGAACTCGGCCCGAGTACATCAATGCTATTGCAGCAAAAGATCGAAGCCGGTGAACTGGTGGTTATTGCAGGGGATAGAACCTCTTCGCAAACCGCTGGACGAGTTATCTATCAGGAGTTTCTAGGTGAGCAGGCCGCATTCCCACAGGGGCCATTTATTCTGGCGGGATTGCTGGACTGCCCGGTTTATACCATGTTCTGCCTACGTCAAAATGGACGCTACCATGTGCACCTAGAACATTTCGCCGAGACCTTAAAAGGCCCAAGGGCAGGACGCAGCCAACGAATTGAACAGGCCGTAAACGAATTTAGCCGGCGCTTAGAGCACTTTGCTCTGAGTGAGCCGCTGCAATGGTTTAATTTTTATGATTTCTGGCGCAAGGACGAAGAGTTCCAACGTGCAGATGTGCAAAGCAGTGAACGCTGTAGCAGTAGTAGCAATACTAAAGGACAAGCAAGTAAATGACCCAAGATAATACCTATAACCTTAGCCAGCAAACCGTTGAATTTGGCTATAACAGCCTATCGCTTGAAGATGTGGTGGCTATCGCCAAAGGCGCAACAGCCAAGCTGAATCAAACGACCGAATACCGCAGCTATATTCAAAAAGGCGCGCTGTTTATCGATAGCCTGCTTAAAGAAGAGGGCGTGGTTTACGGCGTCACTACAGGTTATGGTGATTCTTGTACTGTCACTGTGGGTCTTGACTTGGTTCATGAGCTACCGCTGCACCTGACTCGTTTTCATGGCTGTGGTATGGGTGAGATCCTGTCGCCGATGCAAGCTCGCGCCGTGATGGCATGCCGACTTAGCTCGCTAGCTGTCGGTAAATCTGGGGTCACTTTCGAGCTACTTGAGCGTATCGAAACCCTGCTTAATCTTAATATTACTCCGGTGATCCCCGAAGAGGGCTCAGTTGGCGCCAGTGGCGACTTAACGCCACTATCTTATCTAGCAGCGGTATTGATCGGCGAGCGCGATGTGATTTACCAAGGTGAACGACGCCCAACTAGCCAAGTGTACCAAGAGCTTAATATCGTACCGCTAAAACTTCGTCCGAAAGAAGGCCTAGCGCTAATGAACGGCACTGCGGTCATGACGGCGCTAGCTTGTTTAGCCTATGACAGAGCCCAGTACATGGCGCGTCTTGCCAGCCGTATCACCGCCATGGCATCACTGACCCTTAAAGGTAACTCGAATCACTTCGACGACATCTTATTTGCCGCTAAGCCGCACCCGGGCCAGAACCAAATCGCTGCTTGGATCCGTGAAGACTTGAATCATCATATTCATCCACGTAACTCCGACAGACTGCAAGACAGATACTCTATCCGCTGTGCACCCCATGTGATTGGTGTGCTACAAGACGCGCTGCCGTTTATGCGTCAGTTTATTGAAACTGAACTCAACAGCGCCAACGACAACCCAATTGTTGATGGTGAAGGCGAGCATATTCTACATGGCGGTCACTTCTATGGCGGCCACATCGCCTTTGCCATGGATGCGATGAAAAATGCGGTAGCCAATATTGCCGATCTTATCGATCGCCAGATGGCATTAGTCATGGATCAGAAATTCAATAACGGTTTACCGGCCAACTTATCGGGCGCTCAAGGCAGACGTAAGGCGATTAACCACGGCTTTAAAGCGGTGCAGATTGGCGTATCCGCGTGGACGGCTGAAGCCCTGAAAAACACCATGCCAGCCAGCGTGTTCTCACGCTCTACCGAGTGCCATAACCAAGATAAGGTCAGCATGGGCACCATCTCGGCTCGTGATTGTATGCGCGTATTACAACTGACCGAGCAAGTCGCTGCGGCGGCGTTACTGGCCATGTCGCAAGGTATTCGCCTGCGCATTGCTCAAGAGGAGCTCGTCGAAAGCTCGATTACACCTTCTTTAGCCAATACCCTTGCTCAAGTTGAAGCCGACTTTGAATTATTAACTGAAGATAGACCGCTAGAGCAGACCCTACGCTCTACCGTCGATAAGATCCAAAATGGCTACTGGGAAGTGTGCGGTTAATGAAAGGTATCTTATTCGCAGAGATGGAAGTTGAAATTCCATTTCATGATGTCGATTCGATGGGGATCACTTGGCATGGCAATTATCTACGCTATTTTGAGCTAGTGCGCTGTAAGCTGCTGGATAAAATCGACTACGGTTACCGCGCCATGCAAGACTCAGGGTTTAGCTGGCCGATTGTCGACGTGCAGATAAAGTATGTTCAGTCGAGTACCTTCGAGCAGACCATTATCGTCAAAGCGGCACTGGTTGAGTGGGAGAACCGCATTAAAATCAATTATCAAGTGCTTGATGCTCAAACGGGTAAGCGCATTACCAAGGGGCACACTATTCAGGCCGCCGTTGACATGCAGACTCAAGAGCTGTGCTTTGTCACGCCTGAAGTGTTTCAGCAAAAAGTTGCCCACTTGCTTCCCCAAACACATAGCAAAACAGAGCAAGTCGGATGAAGTGTTTATTAAGCCTAGCCCTTAGCCTCATGTTGCTGTGTAGCCCTAGCTATGCTGATTCGGACTACAGCGAACTGTTCAGCCAACATGCTAACAGTGCAGAACTAGCAAAGCTTAGCCAACAGCTATCACCTAGTGAGCAGGCAAAGGGGAAGTTTACTCAGAGCCGTTACCTTAAGGTACTGAAAAAGCCTTTGCTCAGTCAGGGCGAATTTATCTTTGCTAAAGATCTTGGGGTGATTTGGCAACAAAATAGCCCCTTCGCCAGCACGCTGATCCTAAAAGATAAGCAACTGATACAGATAGATAGTCAAGGCAATATTAGCGTCAATGATGCCGAGCAAGCAGGCAGCGGCAGTCAAATGAGTGAGGTGATGCCAAAACTGTTAAACGCCCTGTTAAGCGGTGATATTCAACAGCTAGAGCAGCATTTCAACCTCAGCCTAGTGCAAGCTCAAACTGGGGCAGGCGTTAATCACTGGCAATTAGGATTAAAACCAATAGATCCTATGATCGCCAAGGCCCTACCTAAATTAGTGCTAGTCGGCGATGCGAAGATACAAAGCTTGGTTCTGTTCAGCGCCAACGGCGATCGCAGTGAAATTGCATTTTCAACCATAGATGAACGTCCACTCAGCTCAAGCGATAAGGCACGTTTTAGCCCTTCAAAACCGCTTGAACCAGACGCGGCAGTGACTCCAGTAAATATAGACGCTCAGCTCAGTGAGAGTAAACAGCCATAATGAACTCCCTTTTGAGTCGTTGCTTAAGCCAAACCAGTAGCAAATTAAGATTTGCCCTCTGGCTCGCTCTCATTGGCATCACGCTAATGACGGGCTGTATGTTGTGGCAAAACGGCGCAAAAGTGCAAAGCGACATTCTCGCCATGCTTCCCAAGGTCAACGAAAGCCCTATGACCCAGCGCGCCATGGCGCAGGTCGAGCAGCAATTAGCCAATCGTGTCTATCTAGGTTTTGTCAGTGATAGCCAACAAGCAGCAATCGATGCCGCCAAGCTGACAATGAAATCGCTGCAGCGAGATAACGCAAGCGCCTTTGTCGATATTAGTAGCGCCGATATGGCACAAGCCGAGGCGCTAAACAGTTACTATTTTAAACATAGATTTCAGCTACTCACCGAAAAGCAGCAACGCCTGCTACAGCAAGGCCAGTGGCAACAGCTCACTCAAGCGGCATTAGAAAAACTCTATAACGCCTTTAGCTATGCTAACAGCAGCCTGCTGAGCCATGATCCCCTATTGCTTTACCCAGACTCCTTGATGGCGCTCGCACCGTCACAACAGTTAACGGTAAAACAGGGAGTGTTACTTGCCACTGTTGCGCCCTCGGCAAGTGAGCCACAGCCACGCTTTGCCGCTATCGTGATGGCAAAAGGCAGTGACAGCGCCTTTAATCCCAAGGCACAACAGAGCCAGCTCGCGGCGCTACAAACGGCTTTTCATTCGGTAAACCAGCAAGACGCTGACATCGAAATTATCAAAGCTGGCGCGCTATTTCACGCCGCTGCTGCGACCGAGAACGCTAAACAAGAAGTCTCCAGCATAGGGCTACTATCCCTTATCGGCGTCATCACCTTAGTCTGGCTAGCATTTCGATCGTTCATGCCGCTGACCATTGCCGTCATCACCGTCAGCACCAGCTTGCTATTTGCCGTTGTCATGACCACCCTACTCTTTGGTGAGCTGCATCTGCTAACACTGGTGTTTGGTACCAGCCTTATCGGGATCTCGATCGACTACTGTTTTCACTATTATTGCGAGCGCTTACACCACCCTAGCGATAGCAGCGAAAAAGTCATTCAAAAAATTTTTGCAGCGATCACCTTGGCACTTGTCACCAGCGTCATCGCCTATAGCGCAATAGGGATCGCCCCCTTCCCCGGCATGCAGCAGGTCGCCGTATTCTGTGCCTCGGGTTTAGTCGGCGCCTACTTGACCTTATTGCTAGCCTACCCAACCCTAGCAGCGCGTCCACTCAAAGAGGCCAACACGGCACTTAACTTAGCCAGCCAATATCAAGCCTTTATGCTAAATCGAGCTCTACCGACAAAGCCTGTTACTCGATTATTGCTAGCTGTGTGCAGTATTGGATTTATCGGCATCGGCATAAGCCAACTCACGGCAAATGATGATATCCGCCAGTTGCAGCACACACCGAGTGATATTCAAGCCGAGGAAGACCAGCTGCGCACCTTGCTGAGTGGCGGCACCGATAATCAGTTTCTGTTAGTCACGGCGACATCAGAAGAGCGGCTTTTGCAGCAACTCACAGCACTTGAACCGATATTAGAGCGCGCCGAGCAAGATAAGCTATTGGGTAATCATTTAAGTCTGAGCCGCTTCTTGCCAAGCCAGCAGACTCAAGAGCAGCACTATCAGTTACAAGCTCAGATCTATCTTGAGCACTTAGATGAGATTATTGCCACTCTAGGTCTAGATCCAGATATTAAGGCGACACTCATCGCCCAATACCGCGACGCTCACAACAAGTTTATCACTGCCGATAGTTTCTTAGGCCATCAAGCTGGCGTGAGCTTTAAACCGCTGTGGCTATCACCACAATCAGATGAAGACCAAGGCTATGGCGCAATCGTATTACTTGGCGGCATAAAGCAGCTCGATGCCCTTGCCCAGTTATTTGCAGCTAATAGTCAGGTTCAACTCGTCGATAAAGTTGGCGATATCTCCACCGTGATGGGGCATTACCGACAGCTCACCTTAGGCTTACTCGCTTTGGCCCTGCTAGTTGCAGGCATCATTTTCACCTTTAGATTTGGCGCAAAACTCGCGGCTATCGTAGTAGCCGTACCGGCTTTATCGGCCCTGCTGACCTTGGCCTGCTTAGGCATCACGCATAATCCACTCACTCTGTTTCATGCACTAGCACTTATCTTAGTATTTGGCATTGGTGTCGATTACAGCCTATTTTTTGCCGAGTCTAAGCAACAGACTCGCGGGGTGATGATGGCAGTATTTATGTCGGCTGTTTCGACCTTGCTCGCATTTGGCCTGCTTGCCTTTAGCCAAACTCCAGCGATTAATGCCTTTGGCTTAACCCTGTTACTGGGGATTAGTTTTACCTTTTTGCTCTCGCCCTTTATTCAAATTTTTACAAGGAAGTCCGTTAATGCCAACTGATAAAGCTGTTCAGAATGAGTTTGAAACGGATGCCTGTGAAAGCATCGATGTCGCCATTATTGGAGCAGGCCCTTCGGGCAGCATCGCCGCCAGCTTGTTACAGGCTCAAGGAAAGAAGGTAGTCGTGCTTGAGAAACAATACTTCCCGCGCTTCTCTATTGGCGAAAGCTTATTGCCCTGCTGCATGACGGTGATCGAAGAGGCCAATATGCTGGAAGCGGTAAATCAAGCTGGGTTTCAATTTAAAAATGGCGCCGCCTTTAAATACCAAGATAGCTATACCAGCTTCGACTTTACCGATAAGTTTACAGCGGGCCCCGGCACCACTTTTCAAGTTGAGCGCGCGCAATTCGATAAACTTCTAGCCGATGAAGCGGTAAAACAGGGGGTCGATATTCGCTATGGTCATAGCGTAGAGTCGATCGATTTAGCGGCTGAGCCAATGCTTAACATCATTGATGATAAAGGCGGCTCACAAAGCTTAAAAGCCAAGTTCGTGCTCGATGCTAGCGGCTTTGGCCGCGTGCTACCTAGGTTACTCGATCTTGAGAAGCCTTCTAGCCTGCCGACCCGCAGCGCCGTGTTTAACCACGTGCGAGACAACATTAGCGATCCGAACTTCGATCGTAATAAGATCTTGATAAGCGTGCACCCAGATAACCAAGATATCTGGTACTGGTTGATCCCCTTCAGCGATGGTCGCTGCTCGGTAGGAGTTGTCGGAGAGCCGCATCAACTCGAGGGTTTACATGACGGCGTTGACTGCGATATTGACGGCGATCTAAACAGCATACTCAAGACCATGCTCAACCAAGAGCCAGGGCTGAAAAAACTGCTGGCAAACGCCGAGTTAATTAATGAGTCAGGCCTGCTAAAAGGCTACTCAGCCAACGTCACAACCTTAGCCACGGATAAGTTTGCCCTATTGGGAAATGCGGGGGAGTTTCTCGACCCGGTGTTTTCATCTGGAGTCACCATCGCCATGCAGTCGGCGTCGATGGCCGCTAAGACTCTGATAAAACAACTCGATGGCGAGAGCGTCGATTGGCAGCAAGATTACGCCGCCCCTTTGATGAGAGGGGTCGATACCTTTAGAACCTATGTCGAAGCTTGGTACGACTGTCGCTTTCAGGATGCGATCTTCTTCAAGGATCCCGATCCTAAGATCAAACAGATGATCTGCTCGATTCTGGCAGGTTATGCCTGGGATGAGAAAAACCCGTTTGTTAGCGAGTCTAAACGTCGCCTTAATATGGTAGTCGAACTATGTCGCAGTTAAGCCAACGCATCATCCTCCTCGTCTTGGGCTCGGTGTTAATGACAGCCTGTAGCCAGACTCTGCAGCGGCAAACTTGTGTCGATCTAGCAGCAGATGTCAGCTATTGCTTAGCGCCTGTTTCTCAGCACCTATTGGGAGCCAAAGACTTGGTGGACAGCAAGCAAGCCATTAGCGCGACGCAAAAAGTCAGCATTCAGACCCAGGATAGCCAACATGAACTCTTGAGTCAGTTGGAGCTTAGCGGCCAAGAGCTAACCTTGGTAGGACTGGCCCCGCTTGGGCAGGCGCTATTTACTCTGACCTATGACGGTAATCAATTAATCAGCGAGCAGAGCCAGCTTCTAGGGGATCAATTTAAGGCCGAGTACCTGTTAGCAATCATGCAACTCATCTATTGGCCCGACGCAAGTGTAAACAAGCACTTACAAGGAGCGAAGATGCAAAGCTATGCCTGCGATGCCGCTTTGTGTCGAGGGCTATTTTTTGCTAACAATAAGGCTGAAAATGGCACTATTGACTCTGCAGCTGGCGACCTGCCGATAATAACAATACGCTATAACAACATAAGCGAAAACGGCTTAAATAAAAATGGCTCAAATAAGAGAGAGTTAGACAAGTGGCAAGCCGATGTTAATCTCAACATTCCTGCGGCCAACTTCAAGTTAGCCATTAGCCCGTTATAAACCTGACTGAGTGGATATTTAAGTGAATTCAACGACCCCAATTGCGATAACTCATTTAGGTTTATGCACTCCTTTAGGGCTGACGCCTCAAGCTGTGCTCGACAACTTAATCGCGGGCAGTATCAATGGCATGCAGTGGCGAGATGATCTATTGTTTGAGCGTGCCGTGTTGGTTGGTCAAGTCGATGTCCAATTGCCCGCTATTCCAGCAACTTTAAAGCGGTTTGATACCCGTAATAATCAGCTGACTCTGCTCATTGCCCAGCAAATTGAACCAGCCGTCGAGCAGGCCAAGCGCCAATATGGCAACCAGCGGATTGGCCTAGTTATCGGCACCAGTACATCGGGCATTGCCACAGGTGAAGCTGCGCTTGCAGTGCAACAGCGTTCAGGGGAGTTTCCTCAGGATTACGACTATGCCAAGCAGGAGTTAGGCGACACCAGCCAGTTTCTACAGGCCTACTTTAATTTGAGCGGCCCATGCTATACCGTCTCGACCGCTTGCTCATCAAGCGCTAAAGTCTTTGCCAGTGCCAAGCGCCTTATCGATGCCGGCATCTGCGATATGGTGATTGTCGGCGGCATCGACACCCTGTGCCAGCTCACCCTTAACGGCTTCTACTCCCTCGAATCTATCTCTAGCGGGCACTGCCAACCCTTTAGCGCCAATCGTGACGGTATCAATATTGGTGAAGGCGGTGCACTCTTTACCCTAGAAAAAGCAGTCCACAAGGGTGACAAAAAGGCGATAATTCTCAGTGGTATAGGCGAGTCGAGCGACGCCCACCATATCTCGGCGCCGCATCCTGAAGGACAAGGCGCCATCACTGCCATGCAAGCAGCACTTAATATGGCAGGTTTACAGCCAGAGCAGATCGATTACCTTAACCTGCATGGCACAGCGACCCCAAAAAATGACGCCATGGAGAGCCGCGCAGTGCAGCAAGTGTTTAGCAATAGCTTGCCAGCATGCAGCTCAACTAAGCCACTAACAGGGCACACCTTAGGCGCTACAGGTGCAATCGAAGCGGCGTTTTGTTATCTACTACTCAGTGATTACAATAAGCAGCAATATTTACCGCCACAGATTTGGGATCAAGAGCAAGATCCTAATGACCCTAGCCTGCCGCTGGTCGCAAAAGGCCAGCAGGCCAACATTCGCCACGTGATGAGCAACTCTTTTGCCTTTGGCGGCAGCAATGCCAGCCTGATCTTGAGCCGAAGCGGATCAAATAACGAAGCGCTAAAGAATACAGCACTAAAAATTAAAGCCTTAAAAAATATAGTCAGTGACGCAACAGAGACAAGCCAAGATGTTTGATATTACAAAGCTTGCAGAGCAAGAGGTGGAAAAGTTTATCCCCCATCGCCAGCCGATGATCTTAATCAGCCAGCTACTTAAGCATAGCCATGATAGCTTGCTAACCCAGACAGATATTTCAGCCTCAAGCCCCTACTTCGATGCCGATATTAACGGTGTTCCCAACTATGTTGGTATCGAGTATATGGCGCAAAGCATCGCCGCACTGGCAGGCGTTGAAGCCCATCTAAGGAATGATATTATTCGCGTGGGATTTCTATTAGGCAGCCGCAAACTTAAGATGCATATCTCACAGTTTGATGCAGGGCAAACCTACCAGACTCGCGTCACCCGCCTCTATCAGGAAGAGTCTGGATTGGCGGTATTCGATTGCCAGATATTACATAACCAAGTGGTCGTCGCCGAAGCCAATGTGAATGTGTTTCAGCCCCAAGATGCTCAGGCTTATATTGCCGGAACGACCGACTGATAAATTGACAAGACACAGCCGTAGCACCAAACATAACAACGTTTTCCAGAACAAGGCGGCTACGCAGGGAGTAACAGTATGACCAAAAGAGTATTAATCACAGGCTCAAGCCGCGGCATAGGCAAGGCCATTGCTCTGAAGTTGGCCGCCTCTGGCTTTGATATTGCGATGCATTTTCATAGTAATCAAATCGCAGCCGATGCCACTAAGGCAGAGCTTCAACAGCTTGGTATCAAGGTCAGCTGTCTGCAGTTTGATATCGCCGCCAGAGCCGCGGTAAAGCAAGCGATTGAACAAGATATCGAGCAACACGGCGCATACTATGGCGTGGTGCTCAATGCCGGCATCAATGCCGATACAGCCTTCCCTGCGATGACCGAATCCGAATGGGACAGCGTCGTTCATACCAACTTAGATGGGTTCTATAACGTTATTCATCCGACTGTGATGCCTATGGTGCAAGGTCGTCAAGGCGGGCGGATCATTACCCTAGCGTCGGTATCTGGTATTGCCGGTAACCGTGGTCAAGTGAACTACAGCGCATCTAAAGCCGGTATTATCGGCGCAACTAAGGCGCTGTCTTTGGAGCTAGCTAAGCGAAAAATTACCGTAAACTGCATCGCACCGGGTCTTATCGAGACCGACATGGTCAGTGATATTCCCAAAGAGATGGTCAATACTATCGTACCTATGCGCCGCATGGGTAAGCCATCTGAAATTGCAGGTTTGGCCAATTACTTGATGTCAGAAGATGCCGCCTATATCACTCGCCAAGTGATCTCGGTTAATGGAGGCATGATATGAGCCAAGCGTCTTTTCCCCGTCGCGTCGTGATCACAGGTATTGGCGGTATTTCGGCTCTAGGGCATGACTGGCCAACGATTGCTGAGAGCTTAAAAGCGAAAAAGAACTGTGTAGTGCGTATGGATGAATGGGACAGATTTGAAGATCTACACACCCGTTTAGCCGCGCCCATTACCGACTTTGAAGTGCCGAGCCATTACAAACGTAAAAAGATCCGCTCCATGGGCCGCGTATCTATTATGGCCACCCGTGCCAGTGAACTGGCACTGATAGATGCTAACCTGCTTGATGATCCTGTGGTCACCTCTGGCGCCATGGGCATAGCCTACGGCTCATCGACTGGCAGCACGGATCCAATTGTTGCCTTTGGCGACATGCTTAAAGACGGTGATATGTCGGGTGTTACCGCCACCAGCTATATCCGCATGATGGCCCATACAACGGCGGTGAACGTCGGTGTATTCTTCGGGCTCAAGGGCCGAGTGCACACCACCAGCAGCGCTTGTACCTCAGGTAGCCAAGGCATAGGTTACGCCTATGAAGCCATCAAGTATGGTCAGCAAGACCTCATGCTTGCCGGCGGCGGTGAGGAGCTTTGCCCAACAGAGGCGGTAGTCTTCGACACCCTGTTTGCTACCAGCACCAAAAATGATACGCCAGCGCAGACACCACGCCCGTTCGATAAAAACCGTGACGGTCTAGTAATAGGCGAAGGCGCTTGTACATTAGTGCTAGAGGAGCTGGAACATGCTAGAGCTCGCGGCGCCAAGATCTACGCCGAAATCGTCGGCTTTGGCACGAATGCCGACGGTCTTCATGTGACTCAGCCTAATAGCGCGACCATGGAAACTGCAATTCGTTTAGCGCTGAAAGATGCCGCCATCGACGCTGAAAAAGTAGGTTATGTGAATGCCCACGGCACCGCGACCGACCGCGGCGATATTGCCGAGACACAAGCGACCCACGCGGTATTTGGCCCTTCTCAGCCTATCTCGTCGCTCAAGAGCTACACTGGCCATACGCTGGGAGCCTGCGGCGCGTTAGAGGCCTGGGTCAGCATTGAGATGATGAATGAAGGCTGGTTCGCACCCACGCTAAATCTCAGCGAAATCGATGAAGAATGTGGAGAACTGGATTACATCAAAGATGAAGTCCGCTTGCTTGAAACTGACTATGTGATGAGTAATAACTTCGCCTTCGGTGGCATCAATACCTCGCTGATCTTTAAGCGGTTTAAAAGATAGGCTCTAGGAATAGAAGGTGCTAGGTCCTAGGAAATGCTAAGAAAGGTCCTAGGGAAAGCAAAGACGAACGTGACTAGGTCACTTACGGAACGCTTCGCTTAGGGAAAAGATGGGAAAAGCAGGTCCTAGGTAAAGCCGGAAAAGCATGTTTTTTCTGTAGGTTGGGCTTTAGCCCATCAAGCTTAGATTTCATATCAGATTTGACGGCATAAATGCCGACCTACAGAACCACTTTTTGCTGTTCCTAGCAGGGCGTAGCCCGTCCTCGAAGCGCAGCGTTCTAGGATCTAGGTTCGAGATCATAAGTTCTAGGTAACCCAGCATAAGCTGGGTTCTTTGTTTTAAAGCCATAAACCACGAAGCGCTCACTTCGCTCGCTACACAGAGACCTCGGAGAAGAGAAAAATCTCAAGGCTCTTTTCTTCGTGCTCTTCGCGTCCTTCGTGGTCCACTCTTATCTTTCGAAGTCATATTGTTAACGAACACAAAACAAGCATTAGGAAAAACTTATTGAAATTAATCTAATTAAAGGTTTAAATATCCGCACAAGTTTTGTTCAGATAGCTTCAAACAAAACCCAACAAAATCCAAGAGCATAATAAATAGAGGTGGATATGTTAAACACTCAAATTTCAAAGTTAACGACTAGACCAGCTGGTGAGCAGTGCTGGCAACTGATACAAGAAGGTGCAACGGTTATCGATGTGCGCTCGCCACAGGAGTTTGCAGGCGGTCATCTACCGCAAGCGATTAATGTACCTTTAGACACCTTAGATACTTGGCTGCACAAGCTTGAAAATCGTCAGCAAGTGTTTGTGCTTTATTGCGGAGCGGGCATTCGCGCCCAAAAGGGCTGCGATATTTTAATGGCGAATGGATTAGAGAGCGTGATTAATGGCGGTGCTTTAAAAGATCTACTCAGCTGTCAGCCAAAGCAGTAATACTAATCGAGATAAACTTACTTGGCCTTGCTAACATATAGCCCAGAGAAACTGGCGCACTGCTTATCTTTGCAATAAAGCTCGACCTCTATACGCACCTTTACTCGGCGACCTAATGCGAGCTTTGATAGGTCACACTCAGGCCATTTAACCTTAGCAATTGGCTGACTGTCGATGGGGGCAATATAACGCACATTGGCGTCAGCCAAGACGATATCACCATCCAGCCCTGCCAACTTCTGTTGCAGCCATAACATGCCCCAACCTGTCAGCGTCATAAGAGTATAAATACTGCCAGCAAACATGGTGTTATGCAGATTAATGTTAGGCTCTAGCGGAGCTGAAACCTCAAAAGTATCACCATCAAATGCCAAGGGGGCTATCTGCATAAACTCACTAACAGGTATGGTTTGATGCCAAGTCTGCTGCAGTTGTTCTAGCAAGGTTTGATGGTTTAAATCTTTCATCTGCTTTCCTGTTCTAGCTCTTATAATCCCCGTAGTCCGACCTAGATATCTAAACCTGCAAATTAAAAGTCACTGGGCCGTCGTTAACTAAAGACACTTTCATATCTGCGGCAAATTGACCGGTTTGGGTGTTGACCCCTTTTGATTTACAAAAATCGACAAAGGCTTCATAAAGTTCACGGGCTTGATCTGGTGTGCCGGCGCCTGAAAAGCTTGGGCGTAAGCCTCGGCCAGTATCGGCTGCCAAGGTAAATTGCGAGACCACAAGTAAGCTGCCACCCGCTTGCTCAAGGTTAAGATTCATCTTGCCATTCTCATCGGAAAACACACGGTAACTCATCACCTTAGTGGCCAACTTTTGCATCTTTTCAATGTTATCCTCGCGCTCAACACCGAGTAACACCAACAGACCTTTATCGATCTCACCGATAGTCGCGCCATCAACGACAACTTTTGCTTCACTCACACGTTGAATAAGGGCTATCACCTACACACTCTCCAAAAAAATTAATAACTGAAATGAAAAAGCGAAGACGAACGCTTCGCTTTAAAAGAAGGACCTAGATCCTAGGACGCTTCGCTTCGAGGACGGACTTAATAAACAAGGTACTAGGCCCTAGGGCGCTGCGCTTCGAGGACGGACTGCGTCCTACTAGGAAGAGCAAAAGCAAAAAACATCACCTTTGCCCTCTCTTAGCTTTTCCGGCTTTTCCCATCTTTTCCGTAAGCGCAGCGTTCCGTAAGGCCGAAGGCCATTCGTCTTGTACCGTCTTAGCCTTTGCTTTCCCTAGGACCTGCTTTTCCTAGGACCTTTCCTAGAACCTTCTTTCTTTAAATCGACTGAATATTCTGCATCACTGGAATTGGCTTAATCACATCTTCTGCGCCTTTAGGTAGAGACTCACCAACCTGACGTAAGCCTTCATCTGTCCATAAGATAAATCGACGCAACTCTTCCATGGTGATGGTATCTACGAATGTTGCCGCACCTTGTACCTGAATAACCGCACCTTGATCACGAATAACAAACTTGGCGAAATTAAGCTTCTGGTTCAAGGTGCCAATCATCAGCAACATCTCTTTGCTGCCAACATACTTAGGATGAATCGCATAAAAGCGGTTCATCATGATGCGGTCAATACCATCAGGGTTGATGCTAGGCTGCAGAATAAACTGGCTATTATCGAAGTTAACGGCAACGCCGTTAGGACCCGCCCGAGATGCTAAATAACTTTTACTTAGCAGTGCATCTAGCAGCTTAGTGGTCGCCTCTTCATTAGACAAACCGCCTAAATCCACACTGTCAGGCGCTTTGACTGCGACCTCTACTTCTGCTGTTTTTTCAGTAGAAGCACAAGCTGTTAGGCCCATAGTTAAGCCAATAGTTAAGCCTGTAAGAATCAGTTTTTTCATAGCGTCTATATTTCCTTGTTTATTGTTTGGCCATTTCCCGTATGGCATCCTTTACCGCTTTAGCCATCTTAACATCGGCCAAAGCGTGATACCCGCCTTTAATCTCTGTCACTTTAACTAACTGACTCGCCCTGCCTTTAAAGAAGTCTTGTAACACCTTAAAGGGGCAAACCCAGTCCATTTCACCTTGCAGTACGTATGTTTGACACTGAATCAAAGGCAATTTAACGATGAGTTTTTCAAATGCACCAAAGTAATCATTAGCTACATAATAAAGCTCTATGCTTGCTAGAGACTGACTGAAAGGT
Source organism: Shewanella pealeana ATCC 700345 (assembly GCF_000018285.1). Lineage (NCBI taxonomy): Bacteria > Pseudomonadati > Pseudomonadota > Gammaproteobacteria > Alteromonadales > Shewanellaceae > Shewanella > Shewanella pealeana. The sequence continues at coordinate 4,754,316 of NC_009901.1, forward strand.
GTATTGGCCTCGCCGAGCATACTGCCCGGATAGGCTAAAGCCATTTCCCAACTGAGCCAGTGTGCGGTAGCATCATGCCGAATTTCTTGGCACTCATTCTCTAACTTTGATCGATAATGTGCGAGTAAAACCTCGAGCTCTTGGCATTCAACACCCTGAGTGAAAGCGCGATATTCATCTATAAACAAACGAGCTGCACCGCTATTACCATAGAGCCATTCTATGCCTGCGGGGTTAGGGATAAACAAGCCCCACAGCACTTGTGATATCACTCGATTAGGGTAACAGGCAGAATAAAGTAGGGCTAAGGTTGCACCAAATGAGCCACCGGCAAGCATCCATTGAGGAACATTAAGCCAACAACGAACCCGCTCTATATCATCCAGTAAAGTGTGCAAATTATTATGCTTAAGTTCACCGCGGGGACGAGAACGCCCCGCCCCCCGCTGATCGAGCAAAATAACCTGATAGACTGACAGGTCGAATAGTTTTAAATCTTCTGTGCTACAACCCGCTCCCGGCCCACCATGCAAATACAGCAGTGGTATCCCGTTCGGATTACCGTACTGGGCTACATATATTTGGTGGTCATCTCCAACATCTAGCCAGGTTCGGCTAAGGAGTGGCGACTGCACTGCAGACATTAATCCAGCTTGTCCTGTTTATCTTGGGCTGGCTCATCAGTTTTCTCACTGCCTCTGACGTTGTCTTGACCACTATCATTGCTACTATTTGGGCCATCATTCTTTGATTCAGTCACCGGCTCTTCGGTTTTAGTTTCTGCTTGAGATTCCGCTAACGCGGTTTCACGGATCAACTTACACTCATGCAGGTACTCAGGTAGTCCTGCGGTTATTTCTGCGCCGACGAGTACGATGACCCAAGAAACATAGACCCAAACAAACAGGATAGGAATGGTCGCTAAGGCACCATAAATCGCCTCGTAACTGGGGAATTGAGTCACGTAAAAGGCAAAGCCTTTCTTGCCTAGCTCAAACAGCATGGCTGCGACTAACGCACCTAGCAAGGCATGCAGAAACTTAACCTTTTTAATCGGAACGACCATATACAGGAGCAAGAAGGCGGCCACTGAAAATAGCATAGGTAAACGCTCTATCAGTATTGGCACCACACCTGAAAGCTCGGTTTCACTAAATAACTTTAATGACACAATATAGGATGTCGCCACCAAGCTGGCGCCCACGAGTACAGGCCCTAAAGTCAGCACCATCCAATACATGGAAAAAGACACCGCAGCCTGACGCTTCTCTTTGGTGCGCCAAATACTGTTGAGCGCCTTATCGATAGCCGAGATCAGCATCAGTGCCACCACCATTAACGCCACGATCCCCACACTCGTGCCCTTAGATGCGTTAGCGACAAATTCATTGATGTAGATCTGCACCGTATCGCCAGCGGCTGGCAGAAAGTTGTCGTAGACAAAACCCTCTAACTTTTCACGAATACCTGAAAATACGGGGAAAGCGGACAACATAGAAAACATCACAGCCACAATAGGCACCAAAGATAATAAGGTCACATAAGCCAAGTGCCCGGCCTTAATATTGACTTGGTCCTCTTTGAAGCGACTGAGTAGATGTAAGAAAAATGCCCAAATGCTCAGTAAAAAAGAACGAACCTGATTTATCGCTATCTTATTTTTCACTTGTTACTCTTGATTCTGTTAAAGTTGGTCTTAATCGGTAATACCAATCAGTATAAGACGATAAATGATCTGCGAATCATTATCTTGGTACAATAAAGCTTATAACCTTCTCTTTACAAGCATAAGGATTGAAATGATGTCTCAACAAGGATCTGCGGGCAATGTCATTGCCGCTATCGCGAGCTTTTTCTTCGCTGGATTAGGCCAACTCGTTCAGGGGCGTATACTCGCTGCCATTCTCTTTTGTTTAACCACCTATGCCGCATACGGTATTGCCTCTTTCACGTTAGGCATATTTTTAATTATCGCAATACCTTTACACATTTGGTGCATTATTGACGCAGCAAGATACCGTGCGTAGTCACTCACTAAATTTTAGGGATAAAACCAGATGAAAAAATTGATCACCAGCGCCATTGTTGGCACTAGCCTACTGCTTGGTGGCTGCCAGAGCGCTTATTACGGTGCGATGGAAAAAGTGGGTTATCACAAGCGCGATATCATGGTCGATCGCGTCGAAGATGCTAAAGAGTCGCAAGAAGAAGCCCAAGAGCAGTTCAGCTCTGCACTGGAAGAGATGCAGGCGCTGCTAAATCATGATGGTGGCGATTTAGAAGGAGCTTACAACAAAGCAAAAGATGAATATGAGTCGGCGCAAGATGCCGCCGATGATGTCACCAATCGCATCGACAAGGTAGAAGATGTTGCCGAGGCATTATTTGACGAGTGGCAAACAGAGATAGGTGAGATCAGCAAAGCCAGCTTGCGTCGTAATAGTGAGTCAAAACTCAAAGAGACTCGCCGTTCATACTCTCAGCTTGTTAAAAGCATGCGCCGCGCAGAAAGTAAGATGGAACCAGTGCTAACTGCGATGAAAGATAACATGTTGTATCTAAAGCATAACCTTAACGCTCAAGCTATTGGGGCGATTAAGGGGGAGTTCGCGAGCCTACAGACTGATATCTCAGGCTTAATCAAAGAGATGAATAAGTCTATTGATGAATCGAACAAGTTTATCGCTTCGTTAGAAAATAAATAAGCAGCATCTAAAGTGCGGTTCCTAAGCGTGAACGCTCAGGAACCAAACTTGTGATCTACTGCTGCCTTTTTCCATATCACAATTCCATTTTTTGATCTTCTCCACAAGCCGTGTAGCAACTCAGAACTTATTCCCCTTTGCAGTTTCTCAATTATATCAATCATATTTTAACTGACGCTATTTATGAGCTTTATTGAATCATTAACTCTTGCCCTAGCGCTGACCTATAGCGTTAGCCTACTTTATTGGAGCGGCAAGAAATGGGGCGCATTCGCCACTGGCGGGCTCATTACTGGAGCTATTATTTCTAGCCTATATTGGCCTCTCATCGCCGCGCTGGGTATCGCAGTTATCGGTATCGCGATAGGCCGCAAATTCCAACCTACAGTTGCCCAAGGTGAATTGCGCGCTAATCATATGCGAGATGGCGTGCAGCACTTGCTCGCCTTATCCATGCTACTGGTTGGCGTACAGTTTACGGTCAACAGCGCGCTGCTAAAGGCTGGGATAACCCCGTGGCTGATGCGACCCGATGTTGGCGATGCCTTCCTGCCTATTGCTGGCGGTATTGAGATAAAGGCGATTATCAGCTTGGGAATATGGGACCAAAATCATCCTGCTGCTGCGGTTATGCTAACGGTTGTTTTACTCACAGGCCTACTGTGTAAACGTGCCTTTTGCGGCTGGGCCTGCCCGTTAGGCTTAGCAGGTGAATATCTGTATAAGCTCAGAAAGCGTTTTATCAAGCAAGAGCTACTCCCTCCAGCTTGGATAGACTGGCCACTGCGGATGCTCAAATACCTGTTATTGCTGGCCTTGCTATACATTGTCCTCGGTATGCCTACCATGAGTATCCCCGGCTATTTAAACAGTAATTACCATAAGATTGCCGATCTTAAGATGGCGCTATTTTTCATCACCCCAGGCTTAGTCACACTTATCTGCTTCGGCATTATTTTGGGTCTAGCAGCCTGGCGTCGCCAAGGCTTTTGCCGCTATATCTGTCCCTACGGCGCGCTGCTTGGCCTGCTCAGTTTCTTAAGCCCACTTAAGATCCGTCGCAGTACCCAGCACTGCTTAATCGAATCAAAAGGCATGAATTGCGACAAGTGCAGCCGCGCCTGCCCGGCTAATATCTCGGTGCATAATCAGATAAACATTCGCTCAGACGAGTGCCAAGCCTGCATGCGCTGTATATCGGCCTGCCCTAAGAAAGAGGCACTACACTTTAGCACTCGCAACGGCTGGAAACTCTCGGCTCGCGGCCTAACGATTATGTTATTCGCCATCATGTTCCTATTGCCGCTTTTCGCTTACCTTGGTGGCTTCTGGCACAGTGAAACACCTGTTGAAGCACGCATGTATTTGATTCAACATCTGGATAGGATTGGGCATTAATGGAAGGTTCTAGGAATAGAAGGTTCTAGGCCCTAGGAAAAGCAGGGAAAGGCTAAGACGATAATAGCCGAACGGCCTGCGGCCTAGAGAACGTGACTACGTCACTTACGGAGCGCTGCGCTTAGGAAAAAGATGGGAAAGGTAAAGAAAGGTCCTAGGTGCTAGGGAAAGCTAAGACGGGAAAGTATATTTTGCAGTAGCTTGGGCTTTAGCCCGTCCTCGAAGCGCAGCGCCCTAGGAGCTAGGTACTTCTTTTAAAGCTAAGGAAAGGCCCGCCCATGGATGGGCAGGCTCATTACATTCCGCCTATTAATTTCTATACGAATAAACTTGAATTAGTTAACTCGTTTAGCCTGCTGCTTAATTGTCGGTGATGCTATGGCATCTTGAGCGGCGATTAATTGCAGCTCATAAGCGCCTTGGTTAAAGGTCTCCAATAACACGGCGTCGACTGAGGCATTAGTGCGCTCAAAGGCGTCTACCGGGCTAAAACCTGCTTGCAGGTTAGCTAACATCAAGCCACTGATTAAATCACCGACGCCCACAGGTTGTTTTTCAAATTCATATAAAGGACGCGAGACTAAGTAACTGCCTGTCTTTGTCACCAGCAGCATCTCAAACTGTTCTTGGCAAGTGGCGGCCTTAGCAAGGTGCTTCACCACTACCATCTCAAGCCCTTTTTCTAGCAAGCATTCACAAGCGTTAATCACTTCATCGAGATTATGCAGTTCTGTATCCGTTAATGTCTCAAGCTCTAACAGGTTAGGCGCTATAATGTCGGCTGCAGCCAAAGCTTGAGTTTTTAAGAACTCCTGTACACCGGGCGACACAATACAACCTTTTTCAGGGTGGCCCATTACCGGATCGCAAAAATAGATAGCATGCGGGTTAAGCGCTTTCATCTTTTTCACGGCTGCCGTGATTTCAATGCCTTGCTCTGCGCTACCGAGATAACCACTGAGTAAAGCATCGCAGGTCTGTAGCTGACCAATATTATCTAGGCCCTGTACCAACTCAGTGATCTGACCCGCAGGCATGATCATCCCCGCCCATCCTTGTGCGTACTGAGTATGGTTAGAGAACTGCACCGTATTAATCGGCCAAACCTCCATACCAAGACGACGCATAGGGAATACGGCACTACTGTTGCCAGCACAGCCAAATACCACATGGGATTGAATGGATAAAATCCGCTTCATTGGTCACTACCTTTAATTTTATTAGCGATGTTGATTGAGGGTGCTCTATTGCCGTTTATTGACAGCTAGCAGAGATTTTTAACGATTATACCAATTAGGCTAAATTAGTATTCTCAAACTTAATCAACCTGTGAGCTATTACACTGATATTTGTACTGGGATTTACACTGAAAGTAGGCAATAGCCAACCAGAGACGCAATATGGGGTTACTTGAGGCATAAAAAAGCCCTTAAGAATTAATTAAGGGCTTGGTATTCTCAAAGCAATTTATTGCATTGCTTTAAATGATTAATGCTGAACTTGGTAGAAGTTAACTCGGTTATTACCTTCCGCCGCATCTAACACAGCAAACTTATCACCCAGTAATGTCATTGCTTGTGGGTTATTAAGCCCTACGACATCGCTTGCTGCAACAACAGTATTAGTCTCTAAATTCATGGTTAGCAGTTGCTGGCCAGAATGGCTTAACAAGTAAGCTTTATCATCGATAACACTAATGCCAGTCACATTTGGATAAACCTGAGTATCAATGCTAATGATTGCTTCGCTGTTTAGCTCATAATCTTTACCGCTTAGACGTGAAACAACAAAGTTATTGCGCTGCTCATCTGGTAACGTGACCATTAGATACTCTTGAGTTTGAGCATCCCAACCTACGTCGGCAACATAGTTATACTTGGCACGTACAGTGGCAAAGCGACTGCGTTTAAGCTCACGAACCCCGTCAGTTCCTTCGATGAATCGTCCGTAAGTATCATCAAACTTCACACTTGGGTCGTATTCAACACGCACAAAACTCTTATGATCGGCAGTCACTAAGACTGATGTTTGACCGTCAAAAGTCACACCTGCAAGGTTAGATATTTCAGCAGAGAATGCCGCATCAATCTGCACCTTAGCCAAAATTTCAGTCAGCTCAGCATTCAGGAAATAAACCCAGTTATTACTGGTAACCACTGCAAATAGTTGGCTTTGAGGATTATAGCTAATGCCTGTTGCTAGACCGAAGATATCAGCTGGCAAAGTAACACTCTCAAGCGCTGTTAACTCGCCGTTAGCCGTCACTTTAGTCGCATCATCCTTTGTCATAGCCGCAAAGTCAGGCTTCTCGATTGAGTAAGCACCACGAGCCGATAGCTTTGACAGTGTTGGCCAATTAGCCGTAGACCAGATCGTTTTATTCGAATCGAAGGTCATACGCACAGGATCGCTTTGGCCGATATATGGGAATGGACCAGTCTGGGTAAATGCCTGAACGATATTAAAACAAATAATGACCAAGAATACGTTAACCGTTACCTTGTTCAGCAAGCTCCACTCACTGCTGTCACTCTTCTCAACTAGCTTGTCGCCTTGTAGCAACATTAGTACGCCAGCGAACAGTAAGATAATCGCAAACACTACGATCACCCAAACATAGGTGTGTACGCCAAAAATGGCCGGACCAAAGCCTTGGCCAATATCACGAAGAATATGTGCAGAGCTATGACGGTAACCCGCCCACAAGCCGTACACAGCAGTAATGATTAGCGCGCCAATATACTTAGGCTTTAAACCGTAACGCATGATAAAAATCGCGATCAGCGATACTAGCACCATAGCTGTACGCTCTTGCCAACAAAGGATACATGGCGTGTCACCCATACCAAAACCTAAGATGATACAGGCGATACCGACTGGTAAGGCTATCAGCGCTAAAGCCGCTAATGATACAACTCTGTTTAACGTTAATTCATTCATCATCGTGTTCTCACAAGTTACCGGCAGGGACTAACATGCCCCAAGTGGCTATCAACCAAATACCCATGCTCATTAAAATGCTCAGAGCTAAAAAAATATGCGCCATTTTTTGTTTGTGAGGTTTAAAGGCAACCAAGAAACAAGCAATAAAAATTAGGCAAAAAAGTAGAAATTCCACAACTTTCTCCAATAGAGTCCACTAGAACTCAATTCAAAAATGCACTTAGCAATAAATATGTCTGCGGCAATAAGTGCCAAAAATAGCAGCGCAGAGGTGCAGGTCCACTTGCTACTAAAGCACGGACTAAATTACGGCAAATCAAATTTAAAAAATGTGTCGCAACCGCCATACCCAAAAATGAGTATTAGTGCATTCTTATTTTTGCAAACTAGCTTCATTTATTGCTGAATTAGTGAGATTTAACGCGCTAAGCTACTGCTCTACCTAAGCAATATTCACACTCTGCAATTAGTTGTGAGCTGAAGCTGAAAGCACCGATTAATGCGATTTAAAGCCATATATTAAATGTTCTATATGATCACTAATGGTGTGGTAAATACGGGGTTGTGTAGCAACAAAGTAGTGCTCGATAGGAAGAGGAGCCTCATGGGTTGAGGCTATTCAATTGTAGAGATTAGCGCGATTATCACAGCCTAAAAACTCTCCGTAGAGCTGACAAATGAGTGAACTATATTCAAGTCGAACCATGGCTATGTCGGCGCTTTAGCACTGATATCACATTGAAAAATTTGGCTTTAACGAAAACACCCACAAGCTATATAACAAAAAGGCCCTGAACACTTACATGTTCAGGGCCTTTTTAATACTTAACCCATTAAGGGTTGAAGCTAAACGCGGTCATTACTTACGGTTATGACGCTTACGCTCGTTTTCAGTCAAGAAACGCTTACGAACACGGATGTTCAGTGGCGTTACTTCTACTAATTCGTCATCATCGATGAACTCAAGAGCTTGCTCAAGTGTCATTTCGATATGCGGAGTTAGTACTTGAGCTTCGTCAGTACCAGATGCACGCATGTTAGTTAGCTGCTTACCTTTCAAACAGTTAACTGTTAGGTCGTTAGCACGTGCGTGAAGACCAACTACTTGGCCTTCGTATACTTCTGTAGCGTGAGTAATAAACAGACGACCACGCTCTTGTAGACCGAATAGTGCGAATGTTAGTGCTTTACCAGTAGCGTTAGAGATCAATACGCCACGAGCACGTTGACCAATGTCACCACCTTTCAATGGACCGTAATGGTCGAATGAATGGTAAATTAGACCAGTACCAGAAGTCGCTGTCATGAACTCAGTTTGGAAACCGATTAGACCACGGCTAGGGATAACGAAATCGATACGTACACGACCCTTACCGTCTAACTGCATGTCCTTCATGTCACCCTTACGGATACCAAGCTTCTCGATCACTGCACCTTGATGTTCTTCTTGAACGTCAACAGTTAGTGTTTCGAACGGCTCACACATCTCGCCATCGATCTCTTTAACGATAACTTCTGGACGAGATACAGCTAGCTCGTAACCTTCACGACGCATGTTTTCAATCAAGATTGAAAGGTGAAGTTCACCACGGCCTGATACGCGGAAACGATCTGGGCTGTCAGTTTCTTCAACGCGCAATGCTACGTTGTGTACTAGTTCTTGCTGTAGACGCTCAAGGATATTACGTGAAGTCACGTACTTACCTTCTTTACCAGCGAACGGAGAAGTGTTCACCTGGAAAGTCATGGTTAGTGTTGGCTCATCAACAGACAATGGAGGTAGCGCTTCTACGTTAGTAGTTGCACAAACAGTGTCAGAAATTAGCAACTGGCCAAGACCAGTAATCGCAACGATGTCACCAGCAGTTGCATCAGAAACTTCATGACGCTCAAGGCCCATGTAACCTAATACTTGACCGATTTTACCGTTACGCTTCTTGCCGTCAGCGCCAAGAATAGTCACTTGTTGGTTAGTTTTAACACTACCACGCTTGATGCGGCCAATACCGATAACACCCACGTATGAGTTGTAGTCGATTTGCGAAATTTGCATCTGGAAATCACCTTCAGCATCAGCATCTGGTGAAGAAACTTTTTCAACGATCGTTTCGAATAGCGGCGTCATGTCAGCGCTAACTTCGTCTGGATCTAATGTAGCAAAACCGTTTAGCGCAGAAGCATAAACGATTGGGAAATCTAGTTGCTCATCGGTAGCGCCTAGGTTGTCGAACAAGTCAAATACTTGGTCAATAACCCAATCTGGACGTGCGCCTGGACGGTCAATCTTGTTGATAACAACGATTGGCTTTAGACCTTGAGCGAAAGCTTTCTTAGTCACGAAGCGAGTCTGTGGCATTGGACCATCAACTGCGTCAACTAGTAGTAATACTGAGTCAACCATAGATAGAACACGCTCTACCTCACCACCGAAATCGGCGTGACCAGGGGTATCAACGATGTTGATACGGTAATCGTTCCACTTGATGGCAGTGTTCTTGGCCAGAATCGTGATACCACGTTCCTTTTCAAGATCATTTGAATCCATCACCCGCTCAGTGGCTTCTCCTCGAGACTCAAGGGTTCCTGACTGCGCCAGCAACTTATCAACCAAGGTAGTCTTACCATGGTCAACGTGTGCAATAATGGCGATGTTACGTAAATTCTCTAACACGGCTAAACCTCTTACCATCGGTATAAAATATAGGGGGGTTACTGACAACGACTAAAACCAATCTAGTATAGTAGTTGCAATAAAAAGCGTGACATTCTACTCTAGCTCGGCGGTATCTCACAGGATTATTTTTAACCAATCGTTAAAAATAACTCTTTCGTATTCTTTTTTTTCGCCTTAACGCTCGCTTTTTATTCACTTTTTTATACTTTAGCTGTGTGACACTAGTTAGTATCTACTCCCTGGGTAAATTCAATTTTTCGCTAGTTTTAACCATGCTTAGCCAGATTTCATGGCCTATATTGACTGTAATTAAGTCCAATTCCACACTGTCTTTAATCTCAATAACACTTATCGAAAATCCGATGTTATTTCCTTGACTTACACCCTATAAAATTGGCCATTCCTTAGTTATTCTGTTTGCCAGTAAAAAGCGTGAGACCAAAGTGTATTCGAATAAGGTAGCTCGCTATTGCACTGATATGACGCGTGCACCATATAGATCCACAGAGCGCACCAAAATGGTGCGGCAATGATATCTCCAACAAGAGATAAAATTAACTACTCCATATTATTCAGTAAGTTAAATTATTGGCACGACTCTCGCTTTATGAAAACCAGAATCGCATTAAGCGCTAAACATTAAAGATAAAACAAAGGGACGACCCTTTACCCTACTCGGAGACTTTAGAATGTCAGCAGAATCAGTTTTACAACAACTAAAAGAATTAGAAGTTAAATTTGTTGATTTGCGTTTTACCGATACGATAGGTAAAGAGCAACACGTTACAATCCCAACTCACCAAGTAGATGCTGATTTCTTCGAAGACGGTAAAATGTTTGACGGTTCTTCAATCCAAGGTTGGAAAGGTATTAATGAATCAGACATGGTATTGATGCCTGATCCTGCAAGCTTTGTACTTGACCCTTTCACTGCAGAAACAACTGCAAACATCCGTTGTGACATTCTAAACCCAGGCACTATGACAGGTTACAACCGTGACCCACGCTCTATCGCTAAGAAAGCTGAAGATTACCTACGTTCTACAGGTATCGCTGACACAGTATTGGTTGGTCCAGAGCCAGAATTTTTCCTATTTGACGACGTTAAGTTCGGCGCTGACATGTCTGGTTGTTTCTACAAGGTTGATGCTGAAGAAGCGGCTTGGAACTCAGGCACTAGCTACGAAGGTGGCAACAAAGGTCACCGTCCAGGCGTTAAAGGTGGTTACTTCCCAGTAGCACCAGTTGACTCTTCACAAGACATCCGTAGTGCTATGTGTTTAGTACTAGAAGAGATGGGCCAAGTTGTTGAAGCGCATCACCACGAAGTGGCGACTGCTGGTCAGAACGAAATCGCAACTCGTTTCAACACGCTAACCCTTAAGGCCGACGAAGTTCAGGTACTTAAGTATGTAGTACATAACGTTGCTCACGCTTACAACAAGACTGCGACATTTATGCCTAAGCCAATCGTTGGTGACAACGGTAGCGGTATGCACGTGCATCAGTCTCTTGCCAAAGATGGCGTAAACTTATTCGCGGGTGACAAGTACGGCGGATTGAGCGAAACAGCTCTATTCTACATCGGTGGTGTGATTAAGCATGCTCGTGCAATTAACGCATTTGCTAACCCATCGACAAACTCATACAAGCGTCTTGTACCACACTTTGAAGCACCAGTGATGCTTGCATACTCTGCAGCTAACCGCTCTGCTTCTATCCGTATCCCAGTGGTACCAAGTGCAAAAGGTCGTCGTATCGAAATCCGTTTTGGTGACCCAGTAGCTAACCCATACCTAGCGTTCTCTGCAATGCTAATGGCTGGTCTTGACGGTATCCAAAACAAGATCCACCCAGGTGAAGCGATGGATAAAGATCTATACGATCTTCCTGCTGAAGAAGCGGCTGAAATCCCAACTGTTGCCACTTCACTAGAAAACGCACTTGAGTGTCTAGACGCAGACCGTGAGTTCCTGACTCGTGGCGACGTATTCACTAACGACTTTATCGATTCTTACATCAAACTAAAGTCTGCAGACGTTGAGCGTATCAACCAAACAACTCACCCAGTTGAATTCGAGCTTTACTACAGCTTGTAATCCTCTGAGATGACTCGCTAACCGCTAGAGCGGTTAGCCTTAAAGCCCTAAACAGTAATGTTTGGGGCTTTTTTATTGCCTTGTCTGCCCGCCACTCCCCTGTTGACCTATAGTTTAACTATCCCTATTCGCTTTCGTCTGCGAAATAGCTAATACCAACCGATATAAGCCTTCTATGGGTATAGCTCACAAATGGAATGACTTTATGTGGCAAAAAATTAAGCCCTATCGCTCCTCTATTATCTTACTTTCGGCCCTAATGCTGGGTGGGTTGATAGGGATCCTCTTTCCAGTGTTTGCTCTTAAGCTAAAGCCCTTGGGCCAGATATTTCTAAACTTACTCTTTATGATTATCGTCCCTTTAGTCGCCATCAGTGTTACCTCCTCTATTGCCCACATGACGGATCTAAAAAAACTCGGAGCCATCTTAGCCACTATTTTTCTCGTATCCATCATCATGGCGATTATTCCAACCTTAGGCATCATAGGACTCGCTTCTATTTACGATCCAGCCCAAGGGGTAACCTTAGATCTGCACCAAGGAGTCAGTACAGGCTCCGGAGATATGGATTTTGTTAACCTGCTGACCACCAATGACTTTGTTGGATTACTGTCTAAGTCCAACATTCTGGCGTTGATTATCATGTCAGTCATTTCAGGCATAGCCATAGGTCAATCAGGCAAGGAAGGCGAAAAAGTCTCGGCTATGCTCGATAGCTTAAATACCGTGATCATGAAAATCGTATCTATTTTAATGCTTGTCGCTCCGGTAGGGCTTGGCGCCTACTTTGCGTCAACCATGGCCAGCCAAGATACCGAATTATTAAGTACCTTTGCCCGCGCTATTGGCCTGTTTCTTATCGCCGCAGCACTCTACTACACCCTTGGTAGCACGCTGTATGCTTGGTTAGGCGGTGGTATTAATGGTGTGAAGCAGTTTTGGCGTAATGCCATTGAGCCCTCGGCAACCGCATTAGGCACCAGCTCCTCGCTAGCATCACTGCCGGTGAATATCCGAGCCGCTAACAAGATGGGGATAAAAGAGGAAATTGCCGACATCTGCCTACCCTTACTGGTTAACCTAAACAAGGGTGGCGCGGCCATGACCACGGCGCTAAAAATTGTGTTTATCTACTCGATTCTCGGCTTAGATTTTACTGCCGATGTGTTTGCTCTCACTGTACTGATTTCTGTACTTTCAGCCTTTGTTATTGGTGGCGTACCAGGTGGGGCTTTCCTTGGCGAAATATTTATCGTTACCACCTTAGGCTTACCGATAGAGGTGATCCCTATCTTGGTGATTATCGGTGCAGTCACCGATGCACCAGCTACCGTAATCAACGTGATTCACGACCTCAACGCCACCCAAATTATCGAACGGATTAACGGTAAGCGTTATGCAAAATCTAAAGTTCTAGATACAAAAGCGAATACCTGAGCTCACTCGTCACCTCCTCTTCCATTGAGATGTGCAAAACAAAATAAACCTATGATTACAGCATGTTAAGCATGTGACACATTAAGTGTCATATGCCTTTTTTACGCCTGTCACATCCATGACGCCGTCACCGAACAAAATTTATGTTGAACTTGCTCTCGTCAAGTTCAACTGTCAACATAGCAAGGAGCAGGTATGGAGAACTCAATCACTCGACACAAAATGGATAGTCAAATGGATAGCGTGACAATCACCAATGGATACTGGTATTACTTCAATGATCAGGATGTTCGCATCACCGCTCATGGCTCAGGATATTCAGGTAGAGAGACCATTTACGTCAATGATGAAGTTGTCAGTGATAGACGTAATTTGATAAAGATGGAGAGCTCTCATAAGTTTTGCCATCTAGGTAATGACTACCAAGTGAGATTTAAAGTCACTAGCCTAATGAAGGCCACCGTTGAATGTAGCCTCTATCGCAACGGCCAACATCTGGCGACCGAAACCAAGGCCTTTCTCAGCAAGGATAATCAATCCGTAAAAAAGCAGATATTTATGTGTTTTCTAGCGGGGCTAGTTTTTGGTGGGTTCTTTGTTTTATTTATGGAATATTTTTCAGGATAAGCACATACGTGTCACCACTTTCTAAAGGAGCTAGCGGAGTCAAATATGGAAATTAACCCCATCACGGTCAAATCATTACGGCAAGAAAAAGGCTGGACACAACAACACTTAGCCGATGCTTGCGCCATTAGCTTACGTACCGTGCAGCGAGTAGAAAAGGAAGGCAGCGCCTCTAACGAAACCCTATTGGGGCTTTGCGCAGTATTTGAGATAGAGCAAAAAAGCTTATTAGTCATACCTAAACCTAGCCACGCTCAGATGCAAAAAGTCTCTCTTTACGGCCAGTGGATATTATTTGCCTTAGCGACCTTGATTGGGGGCTGCGTGGGCGCCCTTATTATGTATCTTATTTTGGGGTAATCCTCTCCCAACATATTCATCGATTAAAAGCCCAAACTTTAGTTTGGGTTGCTGTAATAGACTCGACTATTCAAAAGTATACACGGCGACTCGGCCATCATGCCCACCAGCCACTAAGGTGTTACCGTCAATCGCGAGCGTAAAAAAGCCCTGAGCCTGACCATTGATCAACAGTGGCTGCCAACTGTAACCATGATCGATTGAAATATCTGACGATAGCTTACCGGTCGCGATGCAAATCTCTTGGTAACACGCCATGGCTGTGCGTAGGCCTGGTGTGGTACCCGGCGCTTTATGCCATACATAGCCTTTCCTGTAGACCATATTGGCATCAAACTTATCTCGTTGCTGATAATCTCCTCCCAGCACAAATAGATCACCTAAATGATTAAATGCTAGCGCATAGCCACCTGCGGTTTGGGTATCATCATAGAGAGCAATTGGACGCCGGCGCCAGTGCTGCCCCGAGTCAGCGCTACTATAAGCTGAGCTACTATAGCCTCCGGTGGTAAACCAAGCCCGCCCTCTTTTGCCAACAATTAATGTATTACCACTGGCGGCAAAGGCGACCTCTTTATCGAGCATTTCAGGCAACTCACCTTGGGCAACTCGTTGCCAGCTTTTACCACCATCAGAGGTACGTAATATCACATAGCAACCACCAACAGGATCTCCCAGCAGTAACCCGTTATTACGATCCCAAAAGGCAATTGAGTTGAAAAAGCCAAGCTCATCGGGATTATCAAACAAGAGTTGCCAGCTTAGACCCTGGTTCTGAGTGATATACAGCTTAGATAAGCCACCTTCACCCGCTCCCATCACAATCGCCGTATTGGCATCGAACACTTCAATATCGCGAAAGTCAGTCAAAGGCAGCCCCTTTACCGATACATCTTGCCAGCTGTTACCTGAATCTTTAGAGATATAGACGCGATTATCTGTCCCAGTCACCCAAACCACGCCATCCAAAACTGCGCTACCTCGAAATGAAACACCGGGGGCTAGGCTTTGAATATTCCATTCCATCGCCACAGTAGCAAAACTAAATAAGCTTATTAACAGCATGAATATCTTCATCTATTTCCTTTTTTAGAGCGTGTCCCTAACAACCACTATCGACCAATCAGCATAGATAGGCAAGCCGGAAAACCCTCCGGCTCCTGCAATCGAAAATCCGCAGAACGACCCAAGACTAAATTAGTGCAACCTAAACAAAGCAATATTAAACAACAACTTAATAACAAATAGTTCTGGACTCTGCCTAAAATATAGCCTAAATTAAAACTGTGACAAAGATCACTATTTCATAAAAAGGAACCTACTATGAGAAAAACAATTACTCATGCAGTACTGTTAGGCGCTGGATTATTATTCTCAACCGCTAGTGTTGCGGCAATGAGTCCGATTGCAGCTTGTAATGACTGCTCAAAGCAAGAAACTGAGCAAACTGCAAAAAATCTTCAAGATAGCAGCGTATACGTTGTGGATTTTGTGAATCTTACTGCACAGAAATTTGTTACCGATAAGCAGGGTGTAACCCTACTTAGCAAGCTTTCAATTGGTGAGCTTAACCGCATCAACCAGAAGTATGATTACCGAAAAGTTCACTTAAGAGCCGTTCAGCCTTAAGCTCTTTGATTTCGCTACAGGCTACCAGCCTGTAGCGGTAATTTTTATATCCCCTTAACAGCTGTAATTAAGTTTTCAATATCAGCCATATCATTATAGATATGCGGTGACACCCGAATACCTTCACTACGCAGATCCACACTCACATTAGCCCGCTGCAAAGCCGCCATTACCTGTTGCTGCTTAGCACCGAAATCCAAGATCATCGTGCCGCTGCGCCTTGATTCTTGCATGGGCGACACGAACGCCTCCCCCAGCTGCTCAGCCACAGCATCGATTAAGCGCTGATTATGCGAACGCAGTTTATGGGAACCGATATCGGTAAAATAACCTATGCTATGGGCCGCTATGGCATAGGGCGCAATCGATGGTGTGCCGCCCCAAAACTTAAGCGCCGTCGGATGATAACGAAAGTGATGAATATCAAACTCGAAAGGATTTTCGTGGCTGAACCAGCCCACATCTTTAGGCTGACAGCCCTCAATATGCTTCGAGTTCACCCACAAGTAAGCAGACCCTGGCCCGCCACAAAGCCATTTTACGCTCGACCCTATCATAAAGTCTGGCTGTAGATGACCTAAGTCTAGCGGCACTATGCCAGCAGATTGCGCTACATCGATAAGCGTTAGCGCAGCCTTAGACTTTGCAGCCTCGACGATGTCATTGACTGGTGCCAACTGCCCGGTGTTGGAATAGACATGACTGACAAATACCAAATCCACATCAGCCTTGATATGGGACTGCCAAACGGCGGGATCGGTAATATCGAGTGACTTAGGAATAAATCGCAACACGCAGCCTTGTGGCAGCGCTTTTTTCAGCGCAAACCCCATGCTGGGAAAATCGATCTCACTCATAAGTACCACGGCATTTTTATCGCCAAGTGCATCTAGCGACATAACCAGTTTTGTCAGTGCACTGGAGAGATTCACCTGAGGACAAAACTCTTCGACCCGGCCATTAAATAATTTAGCCAGATTAAGACAGAAGAGATCGACGACCTTTAGCCACTGCTGCCAAGGCTCGACGTTAGAGTCTTGCCAAGGTGCAAAAAACTGCTGAGCAAGAACCTGTTCGGCGCTCTTCAGTGGCCTGCCAACGGAGTGATTAAGCAGATAACTGCCGCTTGCTAAGCTAAAGTCTGCTTTGAAGTCCTGCATACTATTACGCCTCCATACTCGCGAGCAGCGATTGAATATCTTCATAGCGAGTACGAATATCACTGCGCTTAGCTGCGGCTCGTCTATCACGCAACTTCTCTAATGAATTAAGCAGCACATCCAAAGGTGGGCCACTCGCAGTCACCTTAGACATATGTTGCTGCTCCATGGTTTTCGAGGGCTGGGCGATATATTTAGCCACCAGCTCATTATGATGCTGAATGGCCGTCTCACCATGCAGGGCACACACCTCTAAAAATAGCTTCACGTTCTGCTGATACCAAGGCTCTGCACTGAAGTGGCTCAAGTTAAGTAACTCATCCATAAAACTAGTGCGGCGCATACAGTCACGTAATATGGCCTGATCTTCAGGCATCATATAGAGAAACTTATCCACCAACATCTGTGAGTAGCCTGGCTCATTTGCGCTGCATAAGCCCAGTAACATATCGATGACGTTAATACCGGCAAAGTCACCTGCATTGGCGCCGCGATAGATCTGACTCCCCACGCGATAAGGTTTGTAATAGGGTCTGACACAATAGAAGAAGTCATCGGCATCGAGTCGTTGAAACAGCACGCGATTCGACTCTATTACATCCCGCAGCGCGCGCTTAGCGACTAGTAGCAGATCATAGGCAATCGGATGGTCTATGCCTAATGGCTGGATCTTTAATAGCGCATCGGCGGCGCGTTTATAGGCCAATATGCCTTTGGTGTTGTAGTCGACAAATAACTGCTCGGCATCTAAATCGGTGAAGCGCTTATACAAACCTTGATGTGCACGGTTATGGGTGGTGAGGTGAGCGGTAGCAAATCTTGGGGTCACGCCAATAGACGCACCGATATGCATCGCGAGGGCTGAGGCTTCGGTAAGCGGTGAGACTCTCTCCCTAGAGGGCTCTGTGATCTCGTGTCTGCGACAGGCCGCCATATACAGGCCCACATTACCAAGCAGATCAAACGCATGATCAAAACCTTCGTCGGTATTCCCTTCTGCAAGCAAACAGGCAATAAGCTCGCGCCCTTCAGACTCAAGCTGAAATTTTAGATCTTCTCCCACCCCTTCAACATTCGCACGGTCAGCCTGCTGGGCGTAAAGGGATTCTAATTTACTGTTGAGCTCAACAAAGCGAGTACGGATCCAATGATCGAACGCTTGAGTATTACCCGTCATCTGCAGGTCCTTATTGTTATTTTGAAGATGAACCGATTCTAGTTAGCCTAGCAGCATACGTTCGGTGTAAATCATTAAATTAGCTCCGATAACTTTCAATTTAGATCGAAATCCCCTATAAAAAGCTTAGTTAATATTGATTTTCACCATAAGAATAAAAGGTTGTATCTATGGATAATAAGGATCGCAATATACTCGCCATATTGCAGCGCCAGGGCCGAATCGCAATTAGTGAGCTCGCAGCCAGACTCAACATGTCTGATACCCCCTGCCTGCGTCGGGTGAGAAAACTCGAGCAGACTGGCGTGATCAGTGGCTATGGGGCGCAAATCGATCCCAAAGAAGTAGGATTAAACGTGGTGGTTTACGCCTTCGTGCGTTTAAAAGAAAACTCAGATCAATATGCCATCCTCTTCGAAGAAAGCATGGAGAATTTAGAGCAGGTAATGGAGTGCTCCGTAGTAACAGGCGCCCATGACTATTTATTAAAAATCGTCGCCAGCGATCTACTCAGCTATGAAAGCTTCGTTAAAAAGTCGCTTGGCAGTCTAAACTGTATCGCGGGGATCGAATCGACCGTGGTGTTAAAGCAAAACTTCTCACGTAACACCTTACCCCTATAGTCATTTAAGTCAGGTGGCTAAATACGTGCTGTTTATGAACCCACTCAAGTGAGATAATTCAATCACTAGGCCTTAAGTAACAGCACTATGATCCACACAAGCATCCATACAAGAATTCACACAAGAGTCGGCTGATAGAGTCGACAGGCAGGAAAGATCATGTACAGCTTCGATTATTACAACCCAACTCATATCTGTTTCGGTGAAGGCAAGATTGCCGAACTCGATAACTTAGTCCCACCGGACGCAAAAGTCTTAGTGCTTTTTGGCGGCAACAGCGCCAGAAGCACAGGCACACTCGACGAGGTAAAAGCTGCGCTTAAGCAACGTAATGTCGTGGAATTTGGTGGAATCGAGGCGAATCCGACCTACGAAACCTTGATGCAAGCGGTCGAGGTGGTAAAACAGCAAAATATCGACTTTCTACTAGCTGTCGGTGGCGGCTCGGTTATCGATGGCACTAAGTTTGTCGCGGCGGCTACGCTCTTTGAAGGCGAGCCATGGGATATCCTATTAAGCTGGGGTGCAAACGTCACCCAGGCGATGCCCTTCGGTACAGTATTAACCTTGCCTGCTACCGGCTCAGAGATGAACAGTGCCAGCGTCGTCACTCGTAAATCGTTACAGGCAAAACTGTCTTTTATGAGTAACCATGTCTTTCCAAAATTCTCAGTATTGGATCCAAGCAAAACCTTCACCTTACCTGAGCGTCAAGTGGCTAACGGCGTAGTCGATGCCTTTATCCATATTACAGAGCAATATCTAAACTACCCAGTTAATGCACCAGTGCAAGACAGATTTGCCGAAGGCCTACTGCAAACATTAATCGAGTTAGGGCCAAAAGCTTTAAGCGAGCCAAAAGATTTCGACGTGCGCGCAAACCTTATGTGGGTGGCGGCCATGGCACTGAGTGGCGTAATCGGTAAAGGAGTACCACACGACTGGGCAACGCATATGATAGGCCATGAGATCACCGTGCTTTATGGTGTCGACCATGCCCGAACTATTGCAATGATTTTGCCTGGCATGCTCGATGTACGCCGTGAGGGTAAGCAAGAGAAGCTATTGCAATATGCCGATCGCGTCTGGGGCATTAACCAGGGTAGCAAGGATGAGATCATCGATGAAGCTATCGAAAAGACCCGTGAATTTTTCGAGGCCATGGGGATCAAGACACGCTTATCGGATTACGATTTAGATAGCAGCAGTATCAATGAGATAATTAATAAACTTGAAGCCCACGGCATGACAGCACTGGGTGAAAAGCAAGATGTCGATCTTGCCATGAGCCGTAAAATTTTAGAACGTAACCTATAAATCTACATTATCACCAAGATAAAAACTGTATAAGAGACCTCAGCTAGCTAACCGGTGTATCTCGCTTGTTAGCTGGCAAATCAACAGATAAAAAGGACAACAATATGAACGTATTAATGGTACTGACTTCACATGACAAACTTGGCGACACAGGCCTAAAAACTGGCTTTTGGCTCGAAGAGTTCGCCAGTCCTTTTTATCGCTTTAAAGACTGTGGCTTTACTATCACGCTAGCCTCTCCTGCTGGCGGCCAACCACCGCTAGATCCAAGCAGTGAACAGCCGGACTTCCAAACTGCTGCCACCGAACGCTTTAATCAAGATGGACAAGCCAAGCAACAACTGGCAACAACCAAAGTCTTGGCAGAAATAAACCAAGCCGATTACGACGCTATCTTCTATCCTGGTGGTCATGGGCCGCTCTGGGATCTCACTAATGATGTCCACTCTATCGCATTAATAGAAGCCTTCTACCAAGCACAAAAGCCTGTGGGGCTTGTTTGCCACGCACCTGGGGCGCTTAAAAATGTCAAAGCGGCCGATGGCACGCCTCTAGTCGCAGGTAAACGAGTAACGGGCTTTACCAACAGTGAAGAATCAGCAGTGCAGCTAACCGAAATAGTACCTTTCCTCGTTGAAGATATGCTGCAACAAAATGGGGCGCTATACAGTAAAGGAGATGACTGGAGCAGCTACCTAGCCGTGGATGGCAACCTTATCACAGGCCAAAATCCAGCATCTTCTGAAGCCGTCGCCAATGAGATCATTAAGCAGTTCAAGTAGAACAGTACCCGAGTATTGCGACTTACGCTAAGCAATTAGGCCAAATGCTTAGCGTATTAAAACAGACGATATTGAAGCTCCATGGCTGCTTTTGTCTTAAGCTAACCGTTATATGACCCCGGCTACTATATGACCCCGGCTAGGCTAACGTTTTAACTATTTGAGTAATTTACACTTATAGCTGTGATCAAAGAACTGCACGCTTGCTTCGCCCTGATGCTCCCAAAACTCAAAGTTACGCCCTAGGTATTTAGCGCCACTGCCACTGCGTACATTGGTCGCTAACAGTTGCTGATCGCCCATTTTCTCACTCGAAAAGGTAAATACCGCCGTAACAGGATCCACTTGGGTATAAAAAACAGCGCTTATCTGTGGTCGATTACCACAATCAAAAACTGCTGTGCTAGAAGGCTCAATTAAACGACCTTGAATTTGCAACTCAATAAGGCGGATTTGGTAATTATCTAGCGTGCACTGACGTACATCCTGCGCCTTCCAGCAATCATTACGCCCCTTAATCCAACCTCTTTGTGTCGCCTTAGGCTGCGCGGACGGCGGAATATTTACCATGGCTTGTTGGTATACCTGAGCCATCTCTCTATCTAACTTAGCTAACTCTGCGTCATCACAAATCAGGGTTTCAACTTTCCCTTGTGCCTTTGCGCAATCGAAACTCGGAGTAATCGTTGCGTGAGTCTCGTCCTTAACAGGCTGATCTTTCGTTGCCTCCGTTTTTTGATCCGCCACAGTACTGCAGGCTGTCAGTAAGATTAGCCAGCTTGTAAAAATGTATTTATGCATCAGCTTTCCTCTCTCGCTACTCTCTGTTTATCTTTTTATTCGCTTTTACCGCTATTCGAGCTTGTGGCAATTAACCACAGTCAGTGAGATCTAACTCGACACTAGGGAGTACGCCCATCTGGGTAACATTACTATCATTTTCGGTAAAGTAATACAGGTAGCAGCGGTCGTTATTAAGGTTGTTACCATGAGGGAAGATGACGAAACCGCGGCCCACTGTCACAGTGGTATAACCTTAAACATAGCAAATTTTCACCTGCCGCACTTTCGTCTTATTTCATCAAACATAAAGTCGATGCTTTTCTATAGAAAAACAGCTACTCTTCGAGTGATTACAACCCCGTAACAAAGGACGTCACGATGCGTGCAGGCTTAGTTTTACTACTGTTATTGGTCGCAACCTTGGCACATGCCACCGTTTATAAATGGGTCGATGAAAATGGCAAGGTTCATTTCTCTGACAAGCCGGTAAAGAATGCCGAAGTTGTCGAGCTCAATGAAAACACCCAAAACAGTATCAAATTGCCCGATCCGATCGTCTTACCTAGTCTTAACACCCCTGCCGATAGCGATAAAGCCAGTTACAAACTTAATATCGCCTCTCCCAGTGAAGAAGAGACGATCCGCAGTAACGAAGGCAAGATAACCCTTATCGCTAATAGTGATCCGCAGCTGTCATCAGCCCACGAATTCGTGCTCTATATGGATGGTCAGCAGCTAGGAAGCGCGCAGAAAAGTGGCCAGTTCAAACTCAGCGATATCGATCGCGGCGAACACAGCTTTGTTATTAAGGTATTGAGCAAAAACGGCAAACAACTTGCAGCAACTCCTCCAAGGAAGGTATTTCTTCATCGGACGAGCTTAAATCAACCTAAAGCTATTAGGCCTCAGCCTAGAAGCAATTAGTAAAAACCTTTGAATATAAAAACTTAGGATTACTTTGACTTAGTCTACATTCCGATGACCTTCTATTGCGCACTGCACCATTTCGGTGCAACATAGTGGTGTAATCGACTGAAATGCCCAAACTGGTGCATTTGCATAATTCGGAGTAGCTGATGGATACAAATTTATTGCTCAATCATTTAGTAACGGCGGTGCTCGTTATCAATGAAGAGCTTGAGTTACTCTATGTCAATACTGCTACCGAGCAATTGCTCGGTGTCGGCAGCAACCGACTCACAGAGCAACCCTTACCCGAGCACTATCAGTTACTCGGCGTCGACCCTCAAGTCCTAAAGCTCGCCATCTGCGACGGCCAAGGCCTGAGCATCAATACCGTGCCTTTAGTGACCATAGATGGCCAGCACCATACCGTCGATGTCACCCTGACACCGCTTGAACAAGAAAAGAATCTAGCCCTGATTGAGCTTCGCCAAGTCGATCAACAGCGACGCATTCACCAACAGTTAACCCAAGATGCTCAGCAGCAAGCGGCGCAATACTTAGTGCGTAATCTTGCTCATGAGATTAAGAATCCATTGGGTGGATTACGCGGCGCGGCGCAGCTATTGTCTCGCGAACTAAAAGACCCCGAGCTCAACGAATTTACCGATCTTATTATCGAGCAGGCCGACAGACTGCGTAACTTAGTCGACCGCTTACTCGGCCCACAGAAGCCGACCCAGCATAGCCTTTACAATATTCATGAAGTGATCCAAAAGGTGCTCAAGCTGGTAAATGTTACCCTGCCTGACAATATTGAATTGACCCAAGATTACGACCCATCCATCCCTGATATCGAGATGGATCCGGATCAACTGCAGCAGACCATTCTTAATATCGTACAAAACGCGGTACAAGCCTTAGAGCCAAGCGGCGGTCATATTCGCCTAAAGACCCGTACTCAACATCAAGTCACCATAGGTACCAAGCGCCACAAGTTGGTGCTTATGCTGTCGGTGATAGACGACGGCCCGGGCATTCAACCTGAGCTTATGGATACTTTGTTTTATCCTATGGTCACAGGCCGAGAACAAGGCTCTGGATTGGGCTTATCCATCGCCCATAACTTTGCCCGCTTGCACGGTGGTCGCATCGATTGTGACTCAACAGTCGGCCACACAGAATTTACCATTACCCTACCCATCAATAATTAATAAGAGGAAAACACTCGATGACAGAACAAGTTTGGATCCTCGACGACGATAGTTCGATACGTTGGGTACTAGAAAAAGCACTACAGAGCGCCAAATTTAGCAGCGCAAGCTTTGCCGCAGCGGAATCCTTATGGCAAGCCTTAGAGACGGCGCAGCCTCAGGTGATAGTGTCAGACATTCGTATGCCTGGCACCGATGGTTTAACGCTATTAGAGCGCCTGCAAAACCATTACCCGCATATTCCGGTTATCATCATGACGGCGCATTCCGATCTCGACAGCGCGGTAAGTGCCTATCAAGCGGGCGCCTTTGAGTATCTGCCTAAGCCTTTCGATATCGATGAAGCGATATCCTTAGTCGACCGCGCCCTGACTCACGCCAAAGAGCAGTCTTCGACCATCACGACCGAAGAGCCGATAGTCGCCACGCCAGAGATCATCGGCGAAGCCCCTGCCATGCAGGAGGTCTTTAGGGCCATTGGCCGCCTTTCTCGCTCATCCATTAGTGTATTGATTAATGGCCAATCTGGTACGGGTAAAGAGCTGGTTGCTAGCGCGCTGCATAAACACAGCCCACGCAAGGGTAAACCCTTTATTGCCATCAACATGGCGGCAATCCCTAAAGACTTAATTGAATCTGAGCTATTTGGCCATGAAAAAGGTGCCTTTACTGGCGCCGGTAGCGTGCGCCAAGGCCGCTTCGAGCAAGCCAATGGCGGTACCTTATTTCTAGATGAAATTGGCGATATGCCTCTCGATGTTCAGACCCGATTATTGCGGGTATTGGCCGATGGCCAGTTCTATCGCGTCGGCGGCCATTCACCAGTGCAGGTGGATGTGCGCATCATAGCCGCAACCCACCAAAACCTTGAGCAACGGGTACATCAGGGAGGTTTTCGTGAAGATCTGTTCCACCGTTTAAACGTCATTCGGGTACACCTGCCACCACTATCTCAACGTCGAGAGGATATCCCACAACTGGCACGTCACTTCCTGGTAATCGCCGCCAAAGAGATAGGCGTTGAGCCCAAGGTGCTGACCAAAGAAACTGCCAATAAGCTGTCACAACTCCCCTGGCCCGGCAACGTGCGCCAACTTGAAAACACCTGCCGCTGGTTAACTGTCATGGCCTCGGGGCAGGAGATCTTGCCACTGGACTTGCCACCTGAGCTACTGCAAGAACCTAAGCTGAGCCATGCTCAAAGCAGTGACTGTGATGACTGGCAAGGCGCATTAAAGCTGTTTATCGATCAACGCCTCAGTGACGGCGATAGCGATCTGCTTACCGAAGTGCAGCCAGCCTTCGAGCGCATCTTACTCGAAACCGCCCTTAAACATACCAATGGCCATAAGCAAGAAGCGGCTAAACGCCTAGGCTGGGGACGTAATACTCTAACCCGTAAATTAAAAGAGCTAGAAATGGATTAGAGGCCCTTCAATAGCGACTGAAAAAAAGGAGAGCCACAGGCTCTCCTTTTTTGCTTATACGCAAACCGCTACACGGGATCTTGGTGAATAATCACCTCCGAGTCGACAAACTCTTGCCGCACTCGCTCGGAGGTTTCAACGGCAATTTTATGAGCCTCATGTAAGCTCAAATCGCCATCCAGTTCTAGGTGGAACTGAATAAACATCGTCTTACCCGACTCACGAGTACGTAAGTCGTGGATGCCTCTCACCTGAGGATCGTACTTGGCAATTTCAGCGATTTTCTCTCGGGTCTCATCATCAAGCTCTCTATCTAATAGCGACTGCACCGAGCGGTAAGCTAATCCAATCGCTTGCTGGCCAATAAATAGCGCGATAAGCACGGCAAACAGACCATCGGCCCACCACCAGCCATATTGAGACAGGATAAGCGCCAGTAATACAGCGGCATTCAAAAATAGGTCCGACTTATAATGCAGCGAGTCAGCCTCAACCACAGTACTCGATGTCGCCGCTAAAGCTCTTTTCTGAAGCATCACTAGGGCAAAGGTCAGCACAATCGCGATAACCGAGACAATCACACCCAAGGTGGCATGTTTTACCTCTACCGGATTAATCAATCGCTCGCCACCGTGGAAAAACAGCAAAAATGCGGAGCCTAGAATAAAGGCCGATTGCGCCAACGACGCTAGAGGCTCGGCTTTACCGTGACCATAACGATGTTCCTGATCGGCGGGCACGATGGCATAACGAATCGCAATGAAATTGACGATTGAGGCCAAGGCATCGGCAAAAGAGTCGGTCAAAGATGCCAACATACTGGCCGAGCCAGAATACATCCATGCCGCAAGCTTGATGATAATAAGGGTTAAGGCTGTCGCAACCGCTGCACGGCTGGCCAACTTAACCCAGAAATCGTATTGGGAAGTGTCATTCATAAAATCTGTTTACTGATAAAGTAAGGGAAACACAGATCCTAAGTTTATAACAACTTGAGGGAAAATCGGATGATTTCCCTCAAGTTACTACCAATCAATCTAATAGAGTAAACCTATTAGGCTCAAGTTAGATTGAAAGGTATTCAAAGCACTGGCTAATTATCTTTTATGATGCTTAGCAAAACGCTGTTTAAATTTCTCTTGCTGCTCTGGTGTTAGCAACTGATACGCTTGGTTTTGTAACTTAATAATACCGACAGCCTTCTGTTGACGCGCCTCTTGCTTAGCGGCTAATGCCTGCTTCACATCAGCTTCGCTAAAGTTAGTCGTGGTAATAAAGTCTAGCATCTGCTGTTTTTGTGCAGCGCGTGCTTCTTTAGAAGGACGATCCTGTTTCATCTCGTCACGATGAGCACTAAATAGCGCTTTCATCTCAGTCTTCTGCTCATCGGTTAAGTCTAAACCGCGGAACATCTTGCGCATGTCATTATGACCAGCACGCTCACCTTTCATCTGGTGATGACCGTTTTTACCGTCGTGGGAGCCGTGGTTATTTTCACCGGCACTAACACCAGCGGTTAATAATGCTGTGCTGGCCACTATGGCAAGCAAACCTGCTTTTAACGTATTCTTTTTCATCATGGTAGCCTCATTTAAATTTGCTCAGCACTGCTAAGCTTGATTTGACGCTTATCAGTTTAGTCCGCTCAATGTAATGTTGGGTTTAGTTAGCGTAAAACTCTGTAAAGCAATTTAAATAAAGCCGTTCCATGCCTGGCTAGTGGGATCTTTACGTTGAATTACACTCCTAAACCGCAATTGACATCAAACAGGGTATACTCACCGCAGTAAAGGTAGAGTAAAAGGGTAAATATGAGCCGTATATTATTGGTAGATGATGACTTAGGTCTATCTGAGTTGCTTGCACAACTGCTGGAACTTGAAGGTTTCAAACTGACACTCGCCCATGATGGTCAGTCGGGACTCGATCTTGCTATTGAGCAACAATTCGATCTCATTTTACTCGATGTTATGCTGCCAAAGCTCAATGGCTTCGAGGTGTTACGCGCACTTCGCAGTAAAAAGCAGACTCCAGTATTGATGCTCACCGCCCGCGGTGATGAAATCGATCGCGTTGTCGGCTTAGAGATTGGCGCCGACGATTACCTGCCTAAACCGTTTAACGACAGAGAACTCGTGGCGCGTATTCGAGCCATTATCCGCCGCACTCATATACAACCGAGTGAAGCCCCTCAGGCTATACACCAGTATGGTGACATCCATTTAGATCCCGCTCGTCAGGAAGTGCACTGCCAAGATCAGCTCATCATACTCACAGGAACCGAATTCAGTCTGCTGTTTGAACTGGTTAAAAATGCCGGCGAGCTCGCGAGTAAAGAGGCCCTAAGCGAAAAGGTGCTAGGCAAAAAATTAATGCCTTTCGACCGCAGCTTAGACATGCACCTTTCTAACCTGCGTAAGAAGATGCCAGAGCGTGATGATGGCCGCCCTCGAGTGAAAACTATTCGTGGTAAAGGCTACATTTGGTTACCTTAAATGCAGCTAACAAAAACCCCCAACAATATATTCGTCAAGCTACTGCTGGGTTTTTGGCTGTGTAGCTCCTTGATCATAGCCCTTATCGGCATGCTGCCGTTATTACAGCAAAACCATGATCAATCTGCGATTCCAGCTCCGTTAGAACGTTTACTGGAAAAAAGTGCCAAACGCATCAGCCAAAACCCACAAATTCTTAATTCAGACAAGCTCACCCATTGGAGTCGCTTTAAAGAATTCAAAGGTCGCCCTGCCCGCATCTACTTAGTCGACGAATACGGTAAGGTGCTCAATAGCCATAAGTCATCACGTTCACTGAGGCGCTTTATGCTGATGGCCGATGAAGCGGGCCATCCAATTAAACATCAATTTAGGGATGAGCTGATTTTCGGCCCTTATAACTTTGAGATAAAAGGTAAGCCTTACAGCCTATACGGCCGCTTACCAGAACATCATCCAAGGCCTTGGTTCTTCTTCTTTATCGACAATAAGATCCTCACATTGAGCATTGCCATTATCTTATCTGGCCTGCTCTGCGGACTATTTGCCTGGCATCTCGGTAAGCCGTTGCGCTCACTAAAGCGCAGCGCCGATGCACTCGCAGCTGGCGACTTAAGCAGCCGTGTTGATATGGCAACAGCCCTGCGTAACGACGAAGTTGGCCAATTAGCTCAAGCCTTTAATGGCATGGCTAACTCGGTTGAAGATATGGTTAACAGCCAGCAGAGGTTGATTAGCGATATCTCTCATGAGCTGCGCACCCCGCTAACAAGGCTCAAGCTCTCTTTGGCACTGAGTCGTAAGAAGGGGCAAGAAACACCAGAGATGAAGCGAATTGAGTATGAAGCCGATCAACTCGAGCAGATGATTGCCGAGCTGTTAGAGCTGTCTAGGGTGAAGCTCAATGCCAACGAGAATAAACGCAGTCTTGAGCTGGCCGAAACCTTAAGCCAAGTCTTGGACGATGCCGATTTCGAAGCGCAGCAACAGCAAAAGCAGCTGCATATCGATATCGATGAATCTATCGTGATACCGCTTTACCCTAGGCCCTTATCTAGAGCGGTAGAGAACCTGCTCAGAAATGCGATTCGTTACGCCAATACCCAAGTCTCAATTCAAGCCATGGCCAGTGCCAGTGCCAGCGGCGTGCAGATTGAGATTATCGATGATGGCCCAGGCATTAGCGACGAAGCCGACTTAGAAGCGATATTCAAGCCTTTCTATCGACCACAATCGGCGCGAGAACGGGAGTCTGGCGGCTGGGGGTTAGGTTTGGCGATTGCCAAGGCGGCAATTCAAGCCCATCAAGGCAAGATCACCGCAGTCAATCAACAACCTAGCGGATTAAAGATCAACATTCACTTGCCTCAAAAGTAAGCGCTCTGCCAGCATCTAAGCTGCGTTTGCCGCAGGCTCAAGCCGGGCAAGCCAGCTGGCATAGTCCGCCAGCTTTGGAATGCGCTTATCTGAGTGCCCCATCAACTGGGTTAGCGCATAACTAAATTGGTAGTACAGGCTGGCGTCGTCATACTGCTTACCCGCATCATCACAATTAATCAGTGCGCCGCGTAGGTAATTACCCACTAGCTCGGCACGATTAAAGCCTTCGACCACACCGACGGCCTTTATCAGCTCCCTGTTCCAGCGAATATACTCGCCATAGATCTGTTCAAATGCGGCTCGATTTTCATCGGTCACCTGCTGTAGCAGCTCAGAATTGGGCATCACACGGGAGATGATAAAGCGATCATATAGCAGATCGTCTCGCAGGCCCCAGCAATGATGCATCAGAAATCGAGTCAAGTAATCAGCGTACAGCGCGTCATCGATGGCCGCTCTCTCTAGACGTTTTCTGTAATGAGCCGTCGCAACCGCCACCACCAGATCCGCCTCAGTAGGAAAGTGATTATAGATGGTGCCCTTAGAGATCTGGCTCGCCTCAACTAGGTGGGAGCGGCGCAGATCGAAGCTCTTATGGCCTCGCAAGCAACGCTCGGCGATATCGGTTAAGTAGCTCTCTCGCTGCTGCCAATTACTCATGTCGACCTCTTCACAAATCTAACAATCAGTTGAAATTCAGTTCACATTGATAAGGTAGCAGCCTAGGAGCAGAGCGGGTATTGAGTAATACTGATACCACTATGAATAAACTCAATAGCCCATGTTAAAAATCGAACTATTAGAAAGCTTCATTGCCGTTGTTGAGTGTGGAAACCTTTCCAAAGCGGCAGATAAGCTCTGTCGCACCCAGTCGACAATAAGTTTGCAAATCAAGAAGCTAGAAGAAAGTGTGGGTAAACCTTTGCTGTTGCGAGACAACAAAGGCGTCACTTTGACTGAATCAGGCAAGACGCTACTTAACTACGCCTATAAGATGCTACAGCTCAGTTCTCAAGCAATTGATGAGCTAAAAGATTGTCAAAATCGTGAAGTGATACGTCTAGGGGTACCGACCGACTACATCAATCGCTATCTTGGCAGCTTCTTACTAGAGTTTATTCGTGAGTTTACTTGTATCGAATTAGTCATAGATACCGATGTTAGTGGCAACCTCTATAAACGGCTGCATAACGGCGAGTTTGATGTGATTGTGGCAACCCACTGGCAAACACCGGCGGCTGGCCACGGCGAGTTACTGTTTGAGCGCCGCTTTCACTGGGTGGCGGCCAAAGGCGGCAGCGCCCATAAACGTGAAACCGTACCTATGGCGCTTTATCCAGAGAATTGTCCTATTCGCGCCCAAGTTTTTGCTAACCACCAGATCTCTATGCGTCCAATGAGTGTTTTGCTATCGACGCCATCTCCAACCGCCATGTGCATGGCGGTGGAAAATGACTTAGTGATCGCGCCCATCGCCGAATTCCGCATTAACGATAAGATGCAGATCATCGATCCGATTGAGCATAACATTCCACCACTGCCCACCTTCAACGAATCTCTGTACCTCAACCCAGAGACTCAAACGGCAGCGACTAACCAGCTAATCAACCTGATCAAGGCCAATGTGCAAGGGCTAGGTGAAGCCAACCAAGCCAATAAGATGAGTTAATTGGATTTGCTAGATTAAGTAAAAGATCCACCTTCTGAAGAGGGTGGCTTTGCCCATCTGTTATAAAGCAGACTCCCTAAAAGGGAGCTTTCCTACCGTGCGTTAACAAGACGCCGTAAATATATCCCTATAGGCTCTACTAAATCATCCCTGATTTAGAAGCTTGTACCGCACTATTAGCAAAGCTCACGTATCACTTGAGTTAATAAGCTATGTTTAAATGAACTTATAAGCCGTGTATCACATGGATGCTAAGCTTGCCTCCATGGACACTTTCTTTTCAAACAAAAGTCGGCGTGCTTATAAGTCGTTAAACATTGCCTTTATCCGCAATGCCATTGAACGTACTTCAGGCAGAGCCTAATTGATGATAACGGCCCCTACTGAAGTAGGTAGTTTAGGGCTAAAATTAAAAATGCCAACGAAGTCGTTGGCATTTTTCTATCTAATTTTAATCAGCTTACTAGCACTACCATTTAACTTTAGTTAAATCACATTGAATCACTTCACCGCGCTTAGCTGGCGTTCCAGGGTTTGCAGCTGATTCGCAAAGTAAGGTTGTACCATAATCATTACGGGTATCATGAGCGTTACTACGCGCCCAAACAGAGACAATGGCACGCTCTTCAGGCTTGGCTTCACAGCTACCATCAATCTCAAATGCATGAATGGTATTTTGGTGAAAATAGATCAGTGCATCTTGCTCGCTGCTACCAGATAACCACATAGTTTGTGAATTATGCTGACCTTCATCAAACTGCACTCGACGCATGGTGTCGTCTTCTTTAACCGTGGTAATCAATGGCGAATCTTCACGAATCGCCATGGTTTTAAACTGATTAGTACAGGCTGGCACACGCATGTTGTAGTACATTTCTGACACAGCATGATTATGGAACGGATATAGAGTATCCACTGCTTGCACAGTCATACCCACTTCAGCCCCTACCTTTTCGCCATTGATTTCATCAATACGCAATAGGCCCCAGTGACCGAAAATCTCGGCGTAGGCATAACCACCACGAATATTGTCAAAGTTCTTATCGTTACGCTTACTTTCTTCAGCGTACATAGGGAACCAGCCTGCTGTGGCCCAAAGATTTGGCAGAGAGTTTGCGCTGATGTCGTAAGGGAATACAGCTGGCATCTTCACTTCATCACCTGTCACCATCTTGTAGAAGTTCTTAGTAAGGCTATTACCGTACTCTTTAACCTCTTTATTTGTCACTTTCTCATCGAAAAACTCTTCAAAAGTAGTGCGTTTAAAATGCTGGGCTACTGGCGAGTGCTGCTCAAGTTCTCCACCTGGGCTATAAATCCAGCTTACATCTTCACGAGCGCCGAAACATTTTTTAGCTTCATCGGCATTATTAAGCACTTGATAGATATTTTTTACCATCAACTTCATATCGCGGCGATCCATCACGCACATGTTCTGGCCACCTTCGGTAGAATCTACCATCGCCGTGTCAGAGTTCAAACAACCACTATTTTGGTCATTGGTTAGCGCTGCGGCATAAGCACGTAAATAGGTCAAAGTTTCATCCCATAATATATCGATATACTTTTGATCTTCACCGCTATATTTAGGCGACTCGCCTAAACATTGGAATTGAGCATTATTAATATCATTAGCATCTAAAAAGTCAGGCAGTTCAGCTGCAGCCAGTCCATTTGATGCCAGTAAACATCCCAGTAGTATTTGGTATTTCATTATCATCACCCTATATTTGATTTTTATAAAACAGCTTATTAATTAAAATGATATAGGTGGAATTAATTCCAAAAATCTACCTCATCGAGACTTATAGCTTAATCCTCTTACCTGAGTCACAATAACAAGATAAATAGCCGCAAATTTAGATTATAAAGCTTGCAAACCAAATGCTTACAAGCAAAAAAGACCACTAGCGTGGTCTTTTTAAATTGCAGGATTTTATAAAGTAATGCTAAGAGATGAAGTTTAGCTATTACCCTTTAATGAACGACTAGCTTACTCTTTGTGCTTGTCATACTTAAATGTATGACAGTTGCTACAGATTGGCTTTTTAGCTTCGTGCTCACCATGACACTCAATACATGGCAGCTCTTTACCATAGTGCAAGTTGTTGTGTGGGTTTTGCCACTTATCTTCTTCACTACGTGCCGATTGCTCAGCTAAGTCATCAACATCGTGACACTGTAGACAAGCCTGATCTGATGGGTAATTTTTCATACCTTGGTCATGGCAGGCTTTACAGTCTTTACCGATCACTTCTTTGTGGTAGTCACGCTGTTCAATTGCTTGTGCAGACAAGCTAACTAATCCGGCTAAGACTAGGCCAAGCATCAATTTACATTTTTTCATTTGTCAGTCCTCTCGTAGGCCAGTTAGCTTATGCTTGCATCATAGTGCGGGCTGCGGTCATGCCCATCACCATACACTCAGGAATAGAGCAGCTACCTAAGCGGCTAACGCCGTGAATACCACCACATACTTCACCCGCTGCGTACAGACCAGGAATTGACTGACCCGTTAGGCTGTCTTTCACTTCGGCTTTAGTATTGATCTGCACACCGCCTTGGCAGTAATGTACTTTTGGCCACAAGCGAACCACTGTAAATGGCGCCTTGATGTACTTGCCCTTAGCTTCGGTCATGTTTTTACCAAACTGAGGGTCGTTCTGCGTTTTAACGTATTCGTTATATTCAGCAATTTGCTGCTTAAGTGGCGCCACTGGCACTTCAAAGTGCTTGGCTAACTCTTCAATTGAGTCAAACTTCCAACCCACATTGTACTTAAGCACTTTCTTAGTATTTGGGTGCTTTTTCGAGTCTTCATAACTGGTGATAAGAATTGGAGGTAATGGATTACCTTGTGCATCACGGCAGTTCAACTCAGCATCGGCACGGGTCTTACGATCAGCGATTTCGTTCATGAAACGCTTACCGCTTAAACGGTCAATCGCGATTGAATGCGGGAAGTTGTAGATAGAGTAGTTAGACACATAACCAAAACCACCTTCATCAGGTGATGCCCAAGGGCCAGACTGGAGATGTGCTAGGTGGACAGGAACCGCACCTAAACGGAACATTTCAAACATACCTTCACCAGTAGCGCCTGGTGCATTGGTACAACCTACTTCAGCTGTTAGGGTTGGATCTTGAGCCATACGCATATTAACGTTTTGCGCAAAACCACCTGTCGCCATAATCACGCCGCGCTTAGCTTTAATACGTACTAATTCGCCAGATTCAGGCTTGTCGAAGTAATAGCCTTCACGCATTTTAACGCCAACTACGCCACCTTTTTCATCTAAGATGAAGCCGTCGAACTTAGCGCGGTTATGGGTGTGAACGCCTATTTTGCGACATTCTTGCAGTAACGGCTGAGTAATACCGGCACCACAGCTCACTGTAGTTTGATAAGTACGCGCAACTGAGTGGCCACCAAGTTGTTGTAGGTAAGGGTGATATTCAGAGCCAGCATCTAAAGTCATCTGCAATGCTTCGACAGCGTGCTCAGCAACATGGCGAAGTAGCGCCTCATCGGCAATACCACGGCCTGCCGCTAGCTGATCGGCAACCATAGTGGCGACAGAGTCCTTAACACCCTCTTGCTTTTGCATTGGCGTATCAGGAGCCGCAAACAGGCCACCGTTAATGGCTGAGTTGCCACCAAAGTAAGACATTTTTTCAAAGATATGAACGTCTTTTGCGCCTTTGCGTGTCGCTTCAATTGCAGCAGCCAATCCAGCAAAACCTGAACCGATAATTAGGACTTCAACTTCTTTGTCCCATTTAACGCCATTTGCACTTTCAGAAACGGCCATAGCTGGTGCGGCGATTGCCACCCCTGCAGCTGCGCCAATTCCTTTAATGAAATTACGGCGTCCTAGCAGATCTTTATTGCTCATCTGTCATCACCCTATTAGTTTTTATTAGACGCAAGAATGATAAGACTGGAACCGATTCCAAAACGGGAGTTAAGCAGCTATTTACTAGATACAATAAAACAACATATCTGAACTAAAACCTAGCTCTAATGTTTGCGTTTTTTATTACTTTGGAGGTATTTTGGAACTCATTCCAAATGCAGAGCAAGTGCAAATTCTTTAGTGATAACTGCATATAAAACACTAACCTATAGCAAGCCAACGTGTTTTGATGGCTAGCCCGCCCATCCCTTTATAGGCTAAATTTATCGGCCAATAATCTATGAGCGTGGCCAAGTTGTATTTTTGTAATAACAGCAGAGTCATCCGCCTAGTGATTAGCCTGCTAATCGACACAGGAACTCGCGCCGAAAAAGCGCTAAACTCTCACACAGCAATCATGACTTTATACTGATTAGTATCATAAGCACTCACCGGAAAAGCCGACAAATTATGGAATTAGAAGAGATCTATCGCCAAGATCTAAGCCTGCTTATTGCACTACAAATTTTGGTAGAAGAACGCAGCGTGACTCAAGCGGCTAAGCGCTTACATTTGAGCCAATCTGCAACCAGTCGCATTCTTGCGCGCCTTAGAGATATGCTCGACGATCCGCTGTTCTCTCGTGTGGGTCAGCAGCTTGTACCAACCTCATTTGCACTCGAATGCTACCAACAGTTGCGCCAACCCACGGGCCAACTCATTGAATTACTCACGCCTAAAGCCTTTGTGCCACAAGAGTGTCAGCAGCAGTTTTCTATCGCAGTGACCGATTATGCCATGCAGGCATTAATCCCTTTCATTCTGCCAATCATCTATAAAAAGGCACCACAGATCCGCCTCGAAATTGTGCCAGTACAGCAAAAAGAGTTACAGGCACAGCTCAGTGTGAAAGGCGCAGATATGGCCGTTTGTAGAGCAATAGGTCAGACAGGAAATTTACAGCAGACATTTCTCGGCAAAGTGGGAGTCAGCTGTTTATTGTCACCCAACCACCCACTGGCAAATAGCGATATCACTCTCGATGATTATCTGCATTACCCCCATGCCACCATTGCCATCAGTGATGGAGTGAAAGCCCTGCTCGACGATGCCATAAGCCTATATCCAGCGCGTACCGAACTATTACGCACCCCACATCTGGATACTGCGCTGGCGTTGCAATCGGTTAATCCGCTGATTATTACCCTACCAGAAGGCATGGCCGAAATCGCCGCCCAGCGACATAAGCTCAAGGTAAAGCCTCTACCGTTTAAGCTGCAAAGTTTAGACTACAAGTTGTTCTGGCATTCGCGCTGCGATCAAGACAAGGCGCAGAAATGGTTACGTGAAGAGATAGCAACAGCGATCCAAGAGTTGTTATCGCAGACACCGCAAAATCTTTAATGAACTAAAAGCAAGGTACTAGATCCTAGGACGCTACGCTGCGAGGACGGGCTGCGCCCTGCGAGGAACAGCAAAAGCAAAAAAACACCGTCTTTGCATTTCCTAGCTCCTAGGACCTTTCTTTTCCGTAAGCGCAGCGTTCCGTCAGTGACGCAGTCACGTTCCCTAGGCCGCAGGCCGTTCGTCTTGGCATTTCCTAGGCCCTAGGACCTTTCTTAGCTTTTCCTAGGACCTTTCTTTTCCGTAAGCGCAGCGTTCCGTCAGTGACGCAGTCACGCTCCCTAGGCCGCAAGCCGTTCGTCTTTGCTTTAACCTATTTACAACTGAACTAACACTCGCCCTGTCACTTGGCCTTTGATGATGCGCTGAGCAAACTCAGGCACTTGCTCAAGCGAAATAGTCTCGCAAGCATCTTCAAAATAGCTAGCAGGCAGTAGGTTAAGTACCGCTTCCCACGCTGCTTGACGCTTGTCGAATGGACAAGCAACTGAGTCAACACCAAGAAGATTCACGCCACGTAGAATAAATGGCATCACGGTAGTTGGCAGTGCAAAGCCGCCAGCTAAACCACAGATTGCCGCCGCGCCGCCGTAATTCATCTGCGCTAACGCAGTGGCTAAGACCTTGTTACCCACGGTATCAACCACACCAGCCCAACGTTGCTTTTCTAGCGGACGCGAATCAGCTTCAAGCTCGCTACGGTCAATCACTTCGCTAGCACCTAGCTTAGTCAGCAAGGCACCGTTTTGCTCTACGCGACCCGAGCTAGCCACTACACGATAACCCAACTGCGCTAGCAAGGTCACAGCTACACTGCCCACACCGCCGCTGGCGCCAGTTACTAATACATCGCCGTCGCTTGGCTTAATACCCGCTTGCTGCAGTGCTTGTACGCATAACATAGCTGTTAAGCCTGCGGTACCAATCTGCATCGCTTTAGCCGCGTCGCAATTACTTGGCATAGGCACCAACCAATCCGCTTTAACACGGGCTCTCTCGGCTAGGCCGCCCCAGTGGTTTTCACCCACGCCCCAACCGGTAAGAATCACCTTGTCACCGGCTTGATAACGATCATCGCTCGACTCAAGCACGGTACCCGCAAAGTCGATACCCGGCACCATAGGAAAGTTACGAATGATTTTGCCTACACCAGTTACCGCTAAACCGTCTTTGTAGTTCAGCGATGAGCATGAAACATCAACTAAGACTTCGCCTTCAGGCAAGTCTGCTTCGGTTATTTGGGCAACATTCGCCAGCGTCTTCTTTTCTTCTTGGGTCAAAACAAGTGCGTTAAACATGACAAGTTCCTATTTAAACTGATGGCAGAATCATAGGCCATAAACCTCTATGATTGAAGTGCATATTTTGCATAGAAGTAATGCGCCATAGTAATGACCACAGAAGTAGTCATAGCGCTAATTAAACTCCGATGCCAAGCCTCTCCAATACTAGGTAGAACGACATCAGCAAGCTACTCGACTTTCTTCCTATCTACTCAGGTATAAATTATCTACTACACTGAGTTGTCGAAAAAAATATACAAGGAAGAGTTAGCATGATTTATAACAAGCCAGGAACAGCCGGCGCGATTATTAATTTCAAATCTCAATACCAAAATTTCATTGGTGGCGAGTGGGTTAAGCCCGTTAATAACCTTTACTTTGACAACACCTCCCCCGTAGATGGGCAAGTGTTCTGCCAGGTGCCGCGCTCAGGCTCTGTTGATATTGAAATGGCACTCGATGCAGCCCACGAAGCAAAAGAAAGTTGGGGCAAGACTTCTGTCACCGAACGTGCAAACATCTTGCTGCGCATTGCCGATCGCATCGAACAGAATATCGAGTCGCTAGCTGTTGCCGAGACTTGGGATAATGGCAAGGCGGTACGCGAAACCTTAGCCGCCGACTTACCGTTAGTTGTTGACCACTTCCGCTATTTTGCCGGCTGTATTCGTGCCCAAGAGGGCAGCGCCGCCGACATCGACGCCAACACTGTTAGTTACCACTTCCCCGAGCCACTGGGCGTAGTGGGTCAGATCATCCCGTGGAACTTCCCTTTGCTAATGGCAGCCTGGAAAATTGCCCCTGCACTGGCCGCCGGTAACTGCGTGGTGCTTAAACCTGCCGAGCAGACGCCAGTGTCTATTCTGGTGATGCTTGAGCTTATCGAAGATTTACTGCCAAAAGGCGTGCTCAATGTGGTTAACGGTTTCGGCGCCGAAGCGGGTCAAGCACTCGCCACCAGCAAGCGTATCGCCAAGCTGGCCTTTACCGGCTCAACTGAAGTGGGTCACCATATATTAAAGTGCGCCGCAGAATCCCTAATCCCATCCACCGTCGAGCTTGGCGGTAAGTCACCTAATGTTTACTTTGCCGATGTGATGGATCATGAAGATGAATATCTCGATAAGGCGGTTGAGGGCATGCTACTGGCCTTCTTCAATCAGGGCGAAGTCTGTACCTGTCCGTCACGGGCATTGATCCACGAGTCTATTTACGACAAGTTCATTGCTAAGGTGATTGAGCGCAGTAAAACCATTAAACAAAGTAACCCACTGGATACCGACACCCAAGTAGGTGCACAGGCCTCGCAGGAGCAGTTCGATAAGATCTTAAGTTACCTGCAGATAGGTAAAGATGAGGGCGCAGAGGTGCTGATTGGCGGTGATCTATGTAAGCTTGAAGGTGAACAAAGCCAAGGGTTTTACATTACACCGACCATCTTAAAGGGCACCAACGATATGCGCATCTTCCAAGAGGAGATCTTCGGCCCAGTGATCTCGGTGACCACCTTTAAAAATGAAGCCGAAGCCTTAGCGATTGCCAACGATACCGAATACGGTTTAGGCGCCGGAGTATGGACTCGCGATATGAATACCGCCCAGCGCATGGGGCGTGGCATTCAGGCGGGTCGAGTTTGGATTAACTGCTACCACGCCTACCCGGCTCACGCCGCATTTGGTGGCTATAAGAAGTCGGGCATTGGCCGTGAAACCCACAAGATGATGTTAGATCATTATCAAAATACCAAGAACCTACTGATCAGCTACGATGCTAATCCATTAGGCTTCTTCTAATTTGTTTTAGCTCAATAGTCGCTATACAGGCTGGCGCCTCGCCAGCCTGTCACTTTACGCCGTTAATCCCGCTAACCTGCTCACTTTCAAATAAGTTGAGAGCTTTCACTTCGAATTTCCAAATTGGAAATCACTGTTTACCAGCTTTTCACTATAAGAATCTACTCATCACACTTTAAAATATATCCATAAAATATTAGTGGATATTGAATCATGACCGTTAAAAATAGACTCGCTCAGATAACTCGTGACCCTAACCTTTCGCCAAAGCAAAAATCTAACTTCTTAGCCTTAGAAGCTGAGGCTAGCCTGCCCTATATGGCGATCTCCGATGCAGTATCTGAAGCTAAAAATAGCGGCATTATCTGTGATATGTTTGAAGGCAACGCACCATTCAAGCCAAGATATGTGCTACCCGATTACGCCAAGTTTCTTCAGAATGGTTCTGAGTACTTAGAGCTAAGTCCGGCGCAGGACTTAGATGAAGCACTTAATGCTCTGACGATTATTTATCACCACGTGCCATCGGTCACCAATATTCCCGTCTATCTCGGTCAGCTCGACGATATTTTGCTGCCATTCTGCCAAGGCCTAGAGCCTGAAGCTATTTACCGCAAGTTAAAGCTATTCTGGATCATGCTAGATCGCACCTTGCCGGATGCCTTTATGCACGTAAACATAGGCCCGACTGACAATATCGTTTGTCGTACCATTTTACGCGTCGATGCAGAGCTTAAGCAGATAGCCCCCAATCTGACTTTTATGTATGACCCAGAGATCACCCCTGATGAACTACTACAAGTCGCCGCCAGCAATATCTGTGAGTGCAGCAAGCCGCATATCGCCAACTACCCACTGCACGCCAATAGCTTCGATGACAAAGGCTTTGGTATCGTCAGCTGCTATAACTCACTGCCACTCGCTGGCGGCGCGAATACCTTAGTCAGACTGAACCTGAAACAAGTTGCGTTAAAAGCAAGCAGTGTGGGCGACTTTTTTACCCAAGTTCTGCCGCACTATTGCCAGCTGACTTACGAGTTAATCGATGCTCGCGCTAAGTTCTTGCATGAAGAGTCCAATTTCTTCAACAGTTTCTTAGTCAAAGAGGGCCTGATTGAAGAGTCCCGTTTCGCGCCTATGTTTGGCATCTACGGCATGGCCGAAGCGGTCAATATCTTGCAAGGATCGCCTGACTTTAATGAAGACAACATAGATAAGCCTAGCAGCCATTATGGCCATAATGCCGCTGCCAACGCGCTGGGCCACAAGATCTCCAAAGCCCTAGATGGCATAGTGAAATCGACTCAGGTGAAATACGGTTATAACGGCCTCGCCCTGCTACATTCACAGGGCGGGATCAGTATAGATAAAGATGTGACACCGGGTGTGCGTATTCCATATGGCACAGAACCAAACCCGATCGCCCATATTCAAGCGCTAGCCGAGCATCACCAGTATTACACCTCTGGTATTAGCGACATCCTCACCATAGATGAGACGGTAAAAGCTAACCCGCAGGCAATGATGCAGCTGTGTAAAGGTGCGCTAAGCCTAGGTTTCCGTGAGTTTACCGCCAACGTAGCCTCAAATGATTTGGTTCGCGTCACCGGTTATATGATCAAACTTTCAGATATCGCTAGCTTTAAGGCTGAGGGCTCACGCACCAACACCACCTGGTTAGGTGCTGAGGCTGCGCAAAACACCAAAATTTTAGAGCGTCAGCCAAGAGTTGTTGCCCATGAGCACACACCGGCATATAGCAAGTAATACAGATACGTAAGGAAGTAGAGCAAAAACATGGGCAGAGTCGCGACGGTTAACCAAATTATTCCCTTTTCTTGTGTCGATGGCCCAGGCAGCCGCTTGGTCATCTTCCTGCAAGGGTGTAATTTTAACTGCAAAAATTGCCACAACCCGTACACCATAGACATGTGTGACAGTTGTGGCGACTGCGTGGCCACCTGCCCTGTTAATGCACTCAGCTTAAACCTAGATAAACAGGGAAAGTCTAAGATAGTGTGGGACAGTGACAAGTGCACCCAGTGCGATATCTGCCTATCGACTTGCCCTAAGCAGTCTAGTCCAAAGATCCGCCAATACAGCGTAGAGCAAATGCTGGAACTGATCCGTCGCCAAGTGCACTTTATCAACGGCATCACCGTCAGCGGCGGCGAAGCCACCTTGCAACTGCCATTTATTATAGAGCTATTTCAAGCCATTAAAGCCAGCGATGACTTATCTCATCTGAGCTGCATGATCGACAGCAACGGTTATCTGACTGAGGGTGGCTGGCAGCAAGTCATGCCCTACCTCGACGGCGCGATGATTGATCTGAAATCTTGGCAAGAGCACACCCACCGTTATATTACCGGCCGCGATAATCACCGCGTATTTAGCAGTTTAAAGCTGCTCGCTGCAGAAGGTAAATTATACGAAATACGCCTACTGTATATTCCGAAGATCAGTGATATTGATAGTGAAGTTAATGCCATAGCAGGTTATTTAACTCAGCTACCTGATAGCGTTAGGGTGAAACTCAACGCCTTTCAACACCACGGGGTAACAGGCGAAGCCCGCCTTTGGGACACTTGCAGTGAACAGCAGATGTTGGAGTTAGCGGCACGGCTAACTGAACGTGGTGTTGGCAACTTAGTTTTACCCAATGTTTATTTGTAGGCGTTCTTGCCAGCCTAGTTGGGGCGCTTTGGGGTAAAGCAGTGAACCTTAGCTGTAAACTCATATGAGTCTTCAAACCAACTTCCAGCATTGGTGGTTCCAATGGCCTGCAGCCAGCGTTCCGATATGCGATTGCCGCCAACGCATGAGTGCTAAGAGAAATCTAAAGCAATGAACCTTTAGTTTATCGATGCTTAGGCCGGTTTGATGAATCTTCCAACATCAGTGGTTCCAATGGCTTGCAGCCGGCGTATGTGCAGATACTGCTGAAACACGCTTTACGCCATCCCTGGCCGCTCTGCGGTTTCATCCCTGAAACCGAAGGCTTCAGCCGTATCTACACTAGGTTAGAAAAGCACAAAATCGACCAAAAGTGTCCCCCATAGTAAAGTACTAATCTCACAATTAATTGAAGGTTTACAGAAAACACCCGTTCCCCATCGGAGTTGCCGAAGTACGTTGAAGAAATAACCGTGATGCCCACACGGATGTGGGCATAGCTTTCGCGGGGCAGGATGCCCCATCGGAAGCGTTAGGTTATTTAAAATAAGTACGAGGGAGACAACTTCGTCGGGGCGGCTGGGGAGATGCAAGAGGGGGTAGCTGTTGACCCCTTCTTGCCCGTGTGTGAGCTGGAAGCTCACGACTTTGGTCAGGCGCAGCCTGATGCATTACCAATGTGGGGAGAAGCGCCACGACGTTAATTGTTAGACGAAGTCTAACTTTAATACTCAAGTGCAACTTGATTAAATTGCATCGGCAATACCAAAACGCAAAGCAAAAAAAAGCATCCCGCTGGGATGCTTTTTTGTTTTACTGCCTAACTTAAAACTAAATTTGTTAGGCTTATCAAAGTTACCCGTGGGTAACTCAATGGGTATCCGATAATGTACTCAAGAGTCGGATTGAAAAGTAGTCCGGTCGAAGCTTCTAATAGCAATGCCTCAGCTCTGTCGAATCCGGCCCAGCCAGCGGAGCTAGCTAATGTCGAACTCCCAGTCGATTGAGTCTTCGCTATATCAATGAACACTCCGACCTAAACCGCTGAGTTCAAATTAGCAAGAAAACGTGACCCATGTCAAACTTTTATTTCTTTGCGTTTAAATGCTGATAACGTATCACTTCAAAACAGTTAACACTGCAGATTAACGTCAAAGCTACTGACGGAAGAACTATTCACCACGAAGGACACAGAGAACACGAAGTAAGAAACAGCTAAACTAATTTAGCAG
Source organism: Shewanella pealeana ATCC 700345 (assembly GCF_000018285.1). Classification (NCBI taxonomy): domain Bacteria; kingdom Pseudomonadati; phylum Pseudomonadota; class Gammaproteobacteria; order Alteromonadales; family Shewanellaceae; genus Shewanella; species Shewanella pealeana. The sequence goes on from NC_009901.1 coordinate 4,797,403, forward strand.
CTCAATGTACTGCGTATCTACAAAGGCTTAGGGGATCATTTGCGTGAACCTAACTCAGGCTTTAAATCTAAAGCTGTGAACCTTTGATTTATCAATGCTTATACAGGTTTGATGAATCTTCCAACATCAGTGGTTCCAATGGCCTGCGGCCGGCGTATGTGCAGACACTGCTGAAGCACGCTTTACGCCATCCCTGGCCGCTCTGCGGTTTCATCCCTGAAACCGAAGGCTTCAGCCGTGTCTACACGGGGTTAGAAAAGCATAATAATTTCACCACAGCGTTTTTCATATAAAAAGAGGACTCAAAGGTTTCTCCTATAAGTACAGGAAACACCAATTCCCCATCGAAGTTGCCGAAGTGCGTAGATGACTCTTTACCTAAAATAGTGCCGTGGAACCATCATGGATGATGGTTCAGGCTCAGCGGGACATGGATGTCCCATCTGAGCCGTTAGGCGATTTTTATTGGAGTATGAGGCTCGTATCTAATGCATGTAACTTCGTCGGGGCGTCATGGTGGATGCAAGGAGGATAAGGACGAGCAGTCCTCCTTGCCCGGGTGTGGGATGGCATCCCACGACGTTGTCAGGCGAAGCCTGATGCATTACCAATGTGGCAAAGCCACGACCTTTATCAAACGAAGTTTGATGCGCCCTCAACCCAATGAACCAATAAACTTTTGGCCAAGTTTCCAAAACTTTTGGTTAAGTTTATTGAAACTCCATTCGAGTAAACTCCATTCGAGTAAACTCCAGCAACTGTTGATACAACCAGCGCAAAGCGGGGTCATTCATACTCTGCTTATGCCACACCAAACTGTAGGCCACCTCGCCATAGTCCAAAGGCATCGTCTTGGTCACCAAACCTTGGGCTTGAAACGCAGTTTCAGCCCAACGCCGCGAGCAGGTAAACAGCAGCTCACTGTGATGACACAGCAGTGCCGCACTTCCAAAGTCGGCCACCGAGATAGGTACCGCGCGATTGCGTGACTGCTGGGCTAGCTGCATCTCAAAAAATGGCGTATTTAGGTCGCTATCGCTAATACTGATATGGCTAAAACTTAGGTAATCATCAATAGAGATCTGTGCCTGACTCGCTAATGGATGCTCCGGATTCATCAGACACACCATCTCGTCGTTGAGTAAGGTCTCCCACACCAATTGCTGCTGGGAGATCGGCGGCTGACTTCTATCGTGGGGCAACAAGATAAAGTCTAAGTTACCTTTGACTAGCCCCTCAAAACCCACGCTGTCTTTAGCAAAAATATCTAAACGAATATTAGGTGCAAGCGTTAGCACATGGGCCATGAATTTAGCGGCCAATAACTCGAAGGTGCTTTCACGCATCGCTAAGGAGAAACGCCCCTTATACTCTGCGGGATTAAACGCTTCTTGAGTGACCAACTGATTCATGTCATTGATAATTTGATGCACACTCGGCCCAAGCCTGCGAGCCAGCGGTGTGGCCACCAGCTTGTTACCGTGACGATAGAACAACTCGTCGTCGAGACTGAGCCTAAGTTGACTCAAGGTTTTACTCACCGACGATGGACTCAAACACAGGCGCTCGGCACTGGCGGTTACACTTAGGGTATCGAGCATCACGTGCAGGGTGATCAGATGCTTCATGCTGATGTGAGAGAGTTTAGCGAGATCCATAAGTCTGCCTAAGAGAGCCGTCTATTTGTAAGCGGGAATAATATAGTCGTAAACGAGAATATAGTCGTAAACGGGAATATAGACGCAAATCTCTTTGCGGTATATTGCTAAGCCCAATATTCACGAGCACCATCGCATATCCTGCCAGCTCCTTTAGCTAGCGAGTAACAATAGCTGTTGCTAAGGCGCGCCAATAAGATGAATTTTCCGTGCTGGAATTTTTGCCGTATAATCTCGGCTCACCAATTTTTAGGCAGGCCAGCATGTTCCATATCGCGCTTTATGAACCCGAAATAGCCCCAAATACCGGTAATATCATCCGCTTAATCGCTAACAACGGCTGCAAGTTGCATCTGATTGAACCTCTGGGCTTCGATTTGGAAGATAAAAAGCTACGCCGTGCGGGTTTAGACTATGCCGATTTGGCCAATGTGACCCATCATAAAAATTTCGAGGCCTTCCTTGAAGCCATGGCAGGAAAGCGCATCATGGCCTGTACCACTAAGGGCAGTCGACCACACTCAGAGCTAACTTTTAAGCAAGATGATGTGTTGCTATTTGGCCCTGAAAGCCGCGGCCTACCAGCCGATATCATCGACTCGATTCCAACCGAGCAGCGTTTACGTATTCCAATGATGTCCACTAGTCGCAGCTTAAACCTGTCGAATGCGGTAGCCATTATCAGCTACGAAGCTTGGCGTCAGCTAGATTACGCAGGAATGTAACTGCGCCGACTTCAAGCATAAATGTTCCAGACACATAAAAGCCGCGAATATCGCGGCTTCTTTATGTCTGCACTTAAGCGTTTACAGCTCTAATCGAGCTTAGCCACCGAAGCCCACTTCTGTGATGCTCACTTGCTTTACCTTGCCATGCTCCTTGGCTATTGGCGCTATCTTTGCCGCGTTACCTATGATGACAAACTGTAGATTTTGCTTCGGGAAGTAAGTGTCGATTAACCGCTTAGACTCCTCTAAGGTTAAACCGTCGACCTTAGCCTGAAACTCATTGATAAAGGCATCGTCGAAACCATACAGATACATATCTGTCATCAGCCCTACTAGCTGGCCGCTGGTCTCATACTTAGGCGGAAACTGCCCTTTCACATAGGCCTTGGCCGAATCCAAGGTCGCCTGATCTAAGCCTTGTTGCCACAGTCTTGCGTAAGTCTTCAGCGCAAGGTCAATGGTTTCTTTAGTGGTGACCGTTTGGGTAAAGGTACTGATCTTAAAGGTACCTGCCGCGGAATAAGCACTAAAGCCTGAGCGAGCGCCATAGGTTAGCCCTGCATTAACTCGCAGCTCATCATTCAGCCATGAGGTAAAGCGCCCACCAAGTACAGTGTTTACTACCGTCAGCCCAACAAAATCTGGGTTGTCACGGCTAATGCCCATGCCACCAATCAAGAAAGTCGTTTCGATGGCGTCAGGCTTGTCCACTAACAGTACATCGGCTTCATCAAACTTAGGCAGATCCTTTGATAGATCGACTAAGGTAACTGGCTCAGAGTCTTGCCAATTTAAGAACAGCTTCTCTAGCTTGACCTTCATCTGAGCAGGCTCAAAATCCCCCACCACGCTAATGGCAGTATTCGATGGCTGATAGTAGCTCTTATGGAAGGCGCGCAATTGTGGGATTGTTAGCTCGGCTAGCGATTCGCTGTTACCCGATGTGGCATTACCGTAGGGGTGTTCAGCAAAAACCAACTTATCGAAGTAGCGACTAATCACCGCTCTAGGGCTCTCTTTGGCCTGAGATAATCCGGCGATTTCACGCTGACGTAATTTATCAAACTCTGTGGCGTCAAAATCAGGCGAGACCAGCATATCCTTAATCAATGGCAGCATTTTGTCGGCATCTTTCGCCATAAAATCGCTGCTGATATAACTGCCCTCTTTTCCTGCACCACTGCTTAGGCTGGCACCTAAGAAATCCACCTCTTGCTCTATCTCAAGCTTGCTCTTACCACCAGCTCCTAACATTAGACCTGTGGCGGTCATCTCCGCCACCCCCGCGGTAGTGTCATTCACAGCTCCCGCTCGTACGATAGCGTCGACGGTGATCAGCGGTACTTCATGTTGAGGCATCATATACACAGTTAAGCCGTTAGACAGGGTCACCTTTTGATAGGCTGGCACGCTAAAACTGCCAGTATCGACTGTCTTTGAGGTCTGCGTTGCCGCACAGCCCGCTAATGCCAGCGAACTGGCAACGGCCATTGCCGTCAGTAATTTTTTGGGTTGCATCAACCTTGCGATCTGAGTTTTCATTGGTCAGCCTCCTCGGTTGCAGCCAGCACGGCAACAGTACGGTTTGCACGTTTTAGGTAAGTTTGTGCCACGCGCTGAATATCTTCCGGTGTCACCTTGTTGTAAGCCTCTGGCGCATTAAATAGCTTGTCAAAGCTGCCAAAGAACAGCTCGTAGGTGCCTATGGTATTAGCCTTGCCGTTAATGGTTTCCATGGCTCGATAAAAGCCCATCAGCTTGATATTTTTCACCTTCTCAAGCTCCTCGACCGTAACGCCGTCACGGGCAACACGGTTGATCTCGCTGATCATCGCATCTTCTAACTCGGGAGCCGTTACCCCAGGATTAGCCACGCCCATAACGTAAAACAGATTCGGATCGAAAGACATTGGCATATAGGTGTCGACTTGAATCGCGACTTGCTTATCGACTAAGCCCTGATACATGCGCGAGCTGTTACCTGTGGTCAAGATTGATGACAATAGATCCAGCGCGTAATAGTCCGCATTTGAAGTTGCGGGGATATGGTAACCCAGCATTACATTAGGGGTGCTTACCGAGGCTTTTTGCACAAAGACTCGGCGCTCACCTTTTTGTAGTGGCTCGACGGTCTTCACCGCTCTCGGCGGAGCCTGTGCTGGAATGGGGGCAAAATACTTATCGGCCAACTGCTTTACTTCAGCCAGTTTCACATCACCAGCAATCACCACTACGGCGTTATTCGGCGCGTAATAGGTCTTGTGATACTCAGTTAAATCTTCAAGGGTCCAAGCGGCAATATCCGATTCATGACCGATTACCGACCAGCTATAAGGATGGGCTCTAAAGGCCGCGCCTTTGAGCTCCTCTTGCAGCACCCGCCAGTTAGAGTTTTCCAGTCCAGTTAGGCGTTCAGAGGCCACGACCCCGCGCTCACTCTCGACCATCTGCTCGTTAATATCCAAGTTCTCGATACGATCGGCTTCAAGATCAAAAATCGTCTCCAGCGCATTGGCTGGGAACCAGTCGGTATACACGGTGAGGTTTTCGGTGGTGTAGGCGTTGTTTGCCCCGCCCGCGGCTTCCATAGTGCGGTCGAACATCTTAGGCCCATATTTCTTCGAGCCGTTAAACATCATATGTTCGAAGAAGTGGGAAATACCGGTAATACCCGGCACCTCATTACGTGATCCGACCTTCCAAAATAGATACATATTGGCGTTAGGTATCGAACTGTCTTCCAATACCATTATCTTCATGCCGTTATCCAAAGTGAAACTCTGAATATCTTTAGCTTGCGTCGCTTGTGCCATTGGCGCTGCTAACAGCAGACCAATAGACAACAACAATGCCTTGGTATAGCGCTTCATTTTCCGCTCCTTGTTTAAGCACCCTTGCCATCTCTAATCTATTCCAGTCAGAGCATGGCGAATAGTGTATTTTGGTTGTGGCTGAAAACTGGTGTTACTCGATATTGTATTTACCACAATAAAATCAGCGTCCATCAAAAAGCAAATTGTGATGAAAATCAAATTAACTGGGGCAAACATTTGTAACTCAAGGTAAACCTGACATTAGAACAACACCATGCTACTTTTAATTAATCTTGTTTCAAAACCTGCTTCATTGACCAAAGGACGCTTATGTCATCGGAAAAGGATTTCAATACATTAGATAACCTCACCTGCAATACAGAGGTGCATCTACAACTGCTCACGCCGACAAAAACCATACGCCTACGCAGTCGCTTAATTGGGGTGGATCCGGGGCGAGCGGTGATCTTAGCTTATGGAAATGATAAGAGCTGGAGAGGCACGAGTGCATTTATCACCGACAGACAGAGCGTGGTGATAAGGGTCGTTAACAGCGATGAGCAAGATGCCAGTATCTTAGCTTTTAGAAGTAATATTCAACAAGTCATCTCCGCTGTGGGGCGCTGGATAATTGTCCGTTATCCAAAAGAGCTACAAACACTTTCCCTGAGACAACATTCACGAATTCCAATCAATATCAAAGCCAGCCTAACTACTATAGACTCGAGTGAGGTCCTCTCGACTGGGTATCTAAAGGATATCTCAATTAAAGGGGGAGCCTTTGTCAGCGAGGCGAGTGGTAACTTTAATGTCGATAATCAGTATCAACTTAAGATGGACTTAGGTGGCGAGGAAGAGAGCATCTCTATCACCATAAAAAACCAACAAGAGTTAGACCCCTCTTCGAGACTCGCTCAATACGGGTTTACTCTCGACGCTAGTGTTGAAGAAAGTGAGACGTTAGTGCAAAAAGCCATCTTGCACTACCTAAACCAATAGTCCTTAGCGTTGAAGGCTAGACGACTAAAACTCAGCATCTAGCTGAGCGTTAGCCTCTGTGCTAGGGGCATAAATTACTGTGCCAGAAATACCTGCTCAATCTTGTGCAGTAATTTAGGCGATTTAAGCTCTGTCTCTCCTGTCATCAGGAATGAGAAGTTCTCAGCGATGATCTCTTCGGGGTGAATAATGTAATTGGTATTACGACCGATCTGTTTAAAGAAACCTTTAAACTCCGAAACCTTCACGATTTGTGCGTTATCAGGATCGTAGGCTGCAATATTAGGCTGTTCATCGCCACCGACAATCACAAATTTAAATTCGAGATAATCAAAAAACTCGCCACCTTTCTCAAGGCTGTAACTTGGCAGGTCGGAATACAGAATCGGCACGACCCACACCATTTTTCCATCATGCTCCACTCTAATCGCGAAGTCATTTATGGGGGCATCTGGGTTAGTAATTTTTTGCTTGGCAATCGATGTAGGAAAAGCAATTTCACCTACTGGATAGTAGCCGATCGCTTGATAAAGTTGCTGCTTCACCTCTGGATTGAAGCGAGAAAAAACATGCAGTAGCTCATGGGCGATTAAGGCTGGCAGCCCTTGCTGATTATCAATCTGCTTCTGCTGCAAAATAATGGCCTGCCCACGAGTATAGGCGGCGCCGCCCTCTTCTAAACCTGTGGTTTTAATAAACTGAATCGGCTGTGGCAACACGACCTTTAATGCGCTCAGCTTAGGTTGCAGCTGATTAAAGGCTTGAGTGACTGCAACGCGTTCTTGCTGTGTCCAGTCTAAGGTCTGGCTTGCTACAAACGCTAAATAATCAGCTTTACTCGGACTAGTTTCACGCTTCATGCGCGAAGCCATATCGAATTGGCTAATGCCGCTGACAAAGTCATCTTCCAGAGTCAGCACCTTGGCGGCATCTGCTTTACTTAAAAAGCTGATAGCATCATGGCTTGCGGCCTGTGCGGGTCTCAACAAGATCACGCTTAAACAGAACCATACCGAATAGATAAATGCCCTAGTTGTTATTCTCATGTCGATCATTCCTTTGTTCATATTTAACGCCAGCCCTTACGCCGTCAGCCAGCACAGTTAAAGCTTGCTGACTTAAGCTTTGTTAAACAGCACCACATCATTACCCAACACTTCTAAAGTCCAATTATATTGCTTAGCAATCCACTCAAACGTCTCTGTCGCATAAAAGTTTATGTGAGTCGGGTCGCCTTTATAGTGCCAGCGGCTGAATGCCTCGAGATCGCCGGCACGTTTAGTCATAATCACCAGTAACCCACCCGGTTTTAACAGGCTATCTAATGTCGCTAATAAGGATTTGGCATCCGCGACATGCTCAATCACTTCGGTGATGGTGACAAAATCATATTGTTTCTGCAGTTTTTGAGGATCGTTGCAATAATAGAGATCGTAATTATCAACTTTAATGCCCTTTTCTGCCGCCATCACACTTATCGTGGGGCCGGGACCACAACCAAAGTCTAATCCCTCGGCGTCTTGAGAGACTCGCTGCAGAACCGGGTCCAATGCCCTTGATAGGAATTTACGGTAGCCGAGATCATCGGGGTTATTTTGATGTTGATCGTAAACGGCTTTTTCTTCAACAGCGTTAAGCAAGAAGGCTTCAGGCACACTGACCAGCAAACAATTGCCACAGCGCTGATACTCTCTAAACTTATCTTGATAAAAAGCCTGTAAACTCGGCTGCTGACACAAGGGACAAATACTCACTGGATATTCCTAACTCTACTAATTTTCGTAATAATTAACTATTCAAAAGGTTTAGGGATTTGGCGATCTTTGCTCGCCGCTTCCTTAGCTTCACGTAAATACTTCTCTTCTCGAGTCTCTCGCTGCTTAAATTGCTTCTGTGCCTTCTCTATTTGCTCGCTTTCCCAGTCGCCCGACTCTTGCCTCTCGAGTACTTTCTTCTCTCGGTCTTCTCTTTGCTTGGCGGCATCCCGTGCCTTTTGCAACTGCTCTTGTTCGACTTGTTGTTTTACTTTTTCCGCTTGCACTGATAACGAATCGGCGCGAGTCTTTATCGCTTCCTCAGCCGCCACTCCTGAACTTATCAATATCATGACGGCTATCACCGACACCAGTGGAAGCGATACGATATTTTTAATGGCCACTATTATTCCTTGGTTGCTTATCTCTGATGCCTATTCTAACCAATTCATTCACATTGGCATCGCCTTTTATTCGCCCCGTTATAATGACAAACTTTAAATACAAAAAAAATACTGAAGTTCAGCGACTTAGCCATACTGCCACCCATCAAGTATTTAACATAATTTCAAGAGTATCCTCTATAGTTTGTGAAATTATTTAATGTAAATGTTCTCTAGATTCAATTTTGTTACATCTTAATTGTACAGAGCGTCAAATAAAGGTATTTTTGACGCCAAATCGACTAAGCTATATCAAAATATAATTTTATTGTCGGAATAATCAGTAATTTGCCTCTAAAATGTCATGCCAAAAGGGAAGAGTGTATGAGTTTGTTAACCTGGTCTGAATTGTACCCCCGTGTATCCTCTACAGATCCGGCTCATTCCGAGCAATTCTTGCTCTGGCAAAATGAATCTGAATCAACCGCTCTGGCCATATTACAGGGGCACCACTTTCTTGCTGCCACCCCCGCAGCGCTCAATTATTTTGAAAGCCAAGAGCAGAACTTTATTCATGCCACCCCCTTCGACTTCTCTCCCAGACTGCAGTCTTCAGGAAGAAATAGTGTCGAGTATGGCCAGCAAATGATAAAAAAGGCGGCCAAGGGCGAGGTCGTCTCATTGAGTTGGTTGCATATGAGTCAGCAAGGTAAAGAGCTGCCTACCGTTTTAACCCTTTACCCGGCTCAACTCGATAACATTAAGGTGATGATAGTCTCCTTCAAGCCTTTAGACAGGCGAAAGCGCAGTAGAGAGAGTATCAGTAATGGCTTTGAAACCTTGCCTAAAGAGCTGATGTCGATAACCCTAGAAGACAGCGCCGAAGCCGTTTATATCACAGATGAAGATGATAGAATTTTGGCGGTCAATAAGGCCATGTGCCGGATCTGTGGCTATAGTGCCGAACATTTGCTCAGTAAGACTCCGAGCGATATCAAGCTAGAATTACAACACCAAAATCAAGCACCCGATAACCCTCTTAAAGGCAAGGGAAGCTGGCAAGGGGAAGTTTGGAAGTGTCGCTCAGATGGTTCAACATTCCCGGCATGGCAAAGTTGCCGACGGATCTACGCCGATAACACAGTATTTTACGTTAACTTGTTTAGCGATATTAGTGAGAAGAAGGCGCTCGAAAACAAGCTGACTCAACAAGCCATGTATGACAAGCTAACTGGGTTGCCAAATCGTTTCCATCTGATCCAATTGCTCAATAAGGCGATCAACAACATCAAGCAATCTCCCGACTCGATCGGCGCGCTGATGTTTTTAGATCTCAATGGTTTTAAGAATATTAACGACAGCTTTGGTCACTCGACCGGAGATAAAGTCTTACAACTCGTTGCAGCTCGTCTCGAAGCTTGTTGTATCGAGAATGCTGAAATCGCCCGCCTCGGTGGTGATGAGTTCACCTTAGTCTTACCTCAGTGCCACAGCAGGCAAGAAATTGAAGCATTTTCTGAGCTGATATTGTCATTGTTTGAGGCCCCCTTCGAGATTAATGGTCAGAAATTCTATCTTGGCACCAGTATTGGGATCTCGCTATTTCCGCAGCAAAGTGACGAGCCCAATCAGCTCTTAAGCATGGCCGACACCGCTATGTATTCGGCTAAAAATAGCCCTAAGCATATCCGTTTCTATAACGCGACCATTCGCGAAGCGGCCGAGAAAAAACTACATACTCTAAATGACCTACGCCACGCTCAAAGTCTTGGCCAATTCAGTTTAGTTTATCAAAGCATTGTCGATTTAGAATCCAATAGAACAGTGGCAATTGAAGCTCTATTGCGCTGGAATCAGAGTAATGGTGAGGTTATTGAAGCCCATGATTTTATTCCTCTACTAGAGGAAGCTGGCCTGATGGTCAACGTTGGCCAATGGGCGCTAGAACAAGCTTGCATTCAAATGCTGAAATGGCAACAAGACTACGACTCAGAACTTAAAATCAGCGTGAATATCTCAAGATCTCAGCTAGAACACCCAGACTTTATCTCCATGCTTGAAGGGTTACTGACGCGGACTTGCCTGCCTGCTAGCGCATTGATTATTGAGATCACCGAGAATGCTTTTATACACAGGCCTAAATTGATGACAAAAGTCTTAGCTCAGTTAAAAGAGATGGGTATTTGCATCACGATTGACGACTTTGGCGCTGGATTGTCCTCATTAAGTCGGCTCAGCAGCTTGCCTATCGACAGCCTGAAAATTGATGCAGGCTTTGCCCAACGCTTAGATTGCAATCAAGGTCGAAAGCTTTGCAAAGCCATTATGCAACTAGCGCAAACCTTAGAGATCAATTTTGTTGCTGAAGGGGTAGAAACTCAAGCCCAAAGAGATATGCTGTTGAGTCTAGGAAAAGGCATGGGCCAAGGGTATTTCTATAATAGGCCAACAGCGGCTGAAAACTTTACCCATGAGGTACTCGACCCAATCTACGCGACAACGCAGACTAAGAATCTAGCGGCAAGATGAAAGGTAGCTACGCCAGCACTCTGAATAAGTTATTCAGTGTCGCCCCCTGCAAAAGCTGTTGCCGACGTAGCCCCTCATTATCACCATAAGATGATGATGTTATTAAACCTTATTCATTGAAAAATAAGCGTGATATCTGCGGCGTTTTATCAAGGAATAGACGATTTGAATCACAAAAACTTACATCTGTATCTCGCCCAAAAACTGCAGTGAGTTTTTACACTTACTCAGCCAATATAAAAACCACTAAAAATAATAATGGTTATTGATATCTAGCCCGCACATCGGCAGGCATAGAAGCTAACCTTTGCTCTACCATGGCATCTAATGCCTTAGTTAGCGGCGCGACATCTTGCTCGTTATCTATGGCTTTTAACATCATGGCCGCGGCCTCTAATGTGGACAGACTATCGCTTCGGCTCGCCTTACGTATGGTGTAATTTGAAGCACTGTCCAAATCCAAGTGCAAGGCAGGATAAGCCTGTAACCATGGGTTAAGCTGCAGCAATTTATAGGCCTTTCTCCAAGTGCCATCTAAGAAGAGAAGGATCACTTCCTCTTCAACCTTAGTCTCATTTGCCGATATGCTGTTCTCTGATGGGTAAACTAAGTAGACAGGCTTATCGGATGCAGCCAATTGTTGACGCAGCGCAGCAAAATCATCGGCTGTTTCACCGACGACGACTTGAGTTTCAGCGATAACCAGCTCTAGCAGGCGCACACTATTCTTCGCATGCCCTACTTCACTGGGATCTTGCAAAATTATCAGCTCAGGCGTGACTTGCATAAGTTCGATACTGGCACACAAACAGGCATTTTGCGGATAGTGGCAGTTGGGACAAGTTGGACGGGACACGAGACCTCTGGGTAATTGTTTAAAATAGCCTGCAAATTGTAGCCGAGTGTTGATACAAATTACACGATAACTCGACATTACAATCTCAATAACTTTAGTGTAAATTTCAAGCAGAACTTATATGGACATCATTTTAACCAACTAATTCAGTGAATGAATTTGTTGCACACTTGGAGCTTAAAAGTGAGTTTAACTGCGCTTGCTAATGCAGTTGCTTCGCTATTTATCCCATAGGTGAACTAAGTCAGCTTAAACATCACAGGAGGCTAGCAAGTTAAGGCCTCAAACAAGGACGTAAAATGAACAACAAAACACTTTCGGTGGCTATATTATCCAGCCTCATTGCCTGTAACGCTCTCGCAAACGATATTCCAACTCAAACAAATAGCAGCTATCAACACGAATTAAATCTTGCCCTCGGTACCTATAGTGATGATTTTGGCGATGGTATATGGGACTTAGGTTATCGCTACTATTTTTCCCCAGTTGATATAACTAAAACCCCCTACGCCCTGAATGGAATCCTTGCACAAGCTTCAAATATCGGCGTTCAATACGCTCAAATGCAAATAATTGATGACGCAGACCTCTATCAAATAGATGCTACATATGTATTTGATTCAAAATGGTTTGTAAAAGGGATGTATGAGAAGGATGACAGTGACAGTCAATACACAACTCTAGATGAAAGCCAAGATAGCTATCATTTTAGCTTAGGCTACTATTTTAACGACACCTCAGAAGTTTCTATTTACTATGGAAACGCTAGGAGTTCAGATAATTATCATCATACAATTGACCTTAATGCATCAGAGGTCGGCTTCAGATATCAAGGTGATTTTGATTCCCAGACAGATACATATGGGGTACAGGCCCGTAGCTTTATGCCGATGCAATCATTTGCAGGCATAGAACTAGCAGGGTTTTGGCAATATAGTCAAAATGATCATCGTAATGCCACCAGCTATTACGATGGCAATTCAGAAGAGTCGGGAAGCTATCAATATGACTCAAATACAGATCGTCATTTAGTTCACCTTGCTACTGACTTTTATATTAACAAATCATGGTCAGTGGGCGGTGAATATTCATGGCAAAATTTTGACCGCAAAACTATATTTAATCACAGTCAACAAAGCGGCCCTTCTCGATATAGCGATGATGGTAGCGACAGCCTTTACGCCATCAATACCGCCTATTGGTGGCAATTCTCAAATCTTTTCACAGCCAACGCTTCTGTAGCTAAATACTTCGATGACGAAGGTGACTCGCCTGATGGAGTTTTCTTCCGTCTGGCCATTAACGCCCGTTTCTAATACCAATAATTAAAAAAAAGCCTGCCCAGATGGTTAGTCTGTGCAGGCTAAAGTGTTTCAGGGTGAAACAAAGTTAACTGTTACTGTTTACTATCGGGCACTTGCCCAACACAAACTAGTAAGCGTGTTGCTCTTGGTGCCAATGGTCAAACTTAGGCATAGCCATCATGGCAAGTAATGCAATCGCTCCCACGCCCATCAAGGCCGCTACCGCATACGGAGCAGGCAGACTCGTCTGCTGGATAAGTGCCGTCAGCAGTGAGGCGCCACTCATCTGAATGAAACCAAGCATTGCTGTTGCCGTACCCGCTCTTTCGCCAAAGGCCGAAAGCGCCATACTGGTTGCTGGGCCGAGTAGTAAGGCAAAGCCGATACAGAGCAGCATCATAGGTAACATGTAGCTATACGCTGCCATCAAGCCTGACTGCGGACCCACCAACTGCACAATAACCTGAGTGACTGCAGACGCTAGCATCAAGATTAACGCAGCAATAACGGTTGGTCGGTTGCCCAGCTTTTTAATCACTAGTGGTGCGGCAAAACAGGCAACGATATTCACGGCCGCGTTTAAGCCAAATAGGCCACTGAAAGTTAACTCTGATACACCCAAGTGACCGATAAGCCACACAGGTGCGTAAGACACATAACTCAGGATTGCAGCCATACCCGCCATACAAGCGATGGCATAAAACACAAAGTGCGGCTCAGTAATCACCGGCTTATAACGCGCCCAGCGGTATAGTGGCCCGTCACTGATGGTATTCTGTGGGCGAGTTTCAGGTAGACGCAGGCTCACTAAAGCCAGAATAACTAGGCCATACAAGGCCATAAAGATGAAGTTTGAACGCCAGCCAAATTGCAGCGCCAGCATGCCGCCCAAGGTCGGTGCTAACGCGGGAATAATACAGATCATACCGTTAAGATAGCTGTAGTAACGAGCGCTCTCTTTGGGTGAAAAACAGTCCCGCACCGCACTGAATACCACGATAGAGGTGGAACAAGCGGCTAAGCCTTGCATCACTCGAGCAATTTGCAGCCAATGAAACTCTACTGCAATAGCGGCCAATAGACTGCTAATCATATAAAAGATGATGCCACCTATGGCAATAGGTCGGCGACCATAGCGATCCGCCAGTGGACCAATCAATAACTGGCCAGTGCCCATGGCAAACAAGAAGAGTACTAACGTCGATTGGATTTCGCTAGCTGATACAGCAAACTCCGCTGCCATTGTAGGCATAGAGGGGAGATAAATATCGATAGCCAACGGGCTTAAAATCACCATTGGCAACAAAATGGGTAACAAACTACGACGCATGATCTTTCTCAGAATTAGGAAAACAGCGCTATAGTAATCAAACTATGGTATGAACAGAAATGATATTATTTCCATTGTGAATTTCCACTGAGGAATATCTTTGAAACTAGAAAATCTCGCACGTATCGATCTCAACCTACTGGTTATTCTGCAAGTGCTTTTGGAGGAGCAAAGCGTCACCCGTGCCGCCAATCGCCTACACCTTAGTCAGTCTGCTCTGAGTAAGAGCTTAAACCGCTTAAGGGAGACCCTAGGGGATCCACTTTTCCTGCGCACCGCTCATGGACTTAAGCCAACAGCCCACGCAGTACAGTTAGGCAAGATCCTCCCCCAAAGCCTACAAAGCTTGTATCAACTAACACTACCGCCAAGCTTTACGCCCCATAACAGTAACCGTCAGTTTTCATTTGCCATGGTGGAAAGCGCTTACGAAACTTTGCTGCCTTACTTTATCGGCACCTTACTCAATCGCGCCCCCAACCTTAAGCTCGATAGCTTTGTATGGAGCGAAAATTCGATGCAGGCGATTCAACAAGGGCAGATTGATTTCGGTATTGCCGGGCGTGAACTGCACCCACAGTCTGCCTTTCAGGTGGATAGGCTACCCGAAGGCATCGCCCATCAAACCCTGTTTACCGATCATCAGCTGTGTTTGGTTCGCCAAGATCACCCCATCCTCTCGGCCGTAGCTGCCGGCCATTGGGATCTGACTGTCTATCTCGAGATGTCACATGTGCAGGTACGCTGCGAAGGCAATGACTGGTGGGCACTGGACTATCATCTGGCCGATTTAGGTCACCATCGCCGTTTAAGCACTATCGTGCCCGATTTTTATGGCGCTGCGAGTGTTTGTGCCCATAGCGATCTGATTTTTACCCTACCCGCGAGCTTTGCCCAACATGCTAAGAAGCTCTATCCCTTAGTCGAGTTACCGCTGCCGATTGAATTTATTCCACTGGCCTACGTACTACTCTGGCATGAGCGAAGTGCTGAAGATCCAGGCCATGGATGGGTTAAGGAGATTATTTGTGAAAGCGTTGCCAAGGCGTTTTTAAACAGTCAAAATTGAAGCGAGTTAAATTAGATTAACCTTTATTAACGTGATCTTGGTTCAAATAAACGGCAGTATAATATTCAACAGTTAGCCTTAAGCATCACGAACAAAAGACCAAGCCATTCAGTCTTCATTCATCTTCTTCGTGTAAGCTAACATTAAGATATTTTGGAGAACATATGATTTATAGCCAATTTCAGAACAATCCGATGCAGAGCCGATTTTCAGGTACTCGCGGTTGGTTAGCATTCGTTATCGGTCTAGCGTTTATGACATTAGCTCTAGTCGCGCTGCCATTTTTACTATTGTTTGGTGCCATTACTTTTGTGGCCTTGAGTCTATTCGGTCGGGTATATCTCAAGCGTCAACTTGCTCGCTTTCAGAAGCAGCAAGCCAACAAAGAGTTTCAGTATAGCGAAGAGTTTCAGGAGTCGATTTATAAAGAAGCACCGACCTCTGCACCACACAAAGGCCGTACGTTCGAACACAATCCTAACGAGCCTATTTAACCTAATAGCTAATTAAGTTAAATAACCATATCCGACGCGTTTAGAGGTCTAGATAACAGGCTTTCGAAGCGCGTCCATTTTTCTGCTTTTGTGTCAGCTTTCGCCTCGACCCAAGCCGCTACGGCGTCTTCACCCACGCTATAATTAATCACATAAGAGCGATTACGTTCATAAAACTTAACGCGCTGTTTCGCACGTGAGTTAGGGTAAAGCGCGCCTTCGATTAGCATCTTTTCCGCCGCTTCAGCATCGACTCGCTTATCGGTTAAACACTGGCTGACGTAGTTCTCAAAATAACCCAGCTTTTTCACTAACTTTAATATCTTGTGAAACAGGGCAAGATCTCCGCTCAATCCTGCCAGCGGCATTAGCACGTCACGCTCAAAAGCCAACACCTCTTCATCGGACATGATCAGACTCAGCGCATAGTTAGCGCTGCCCTCTGACAAATAAGAGATCGGGCTGTATAACGGATAGATGGCATACTCTAGCCATTGCTTAGCCTTCACCAACTTCTGCTCTTGTAAAACATTGAATACATGATGCCCAGGGTAGCCTTCATGGGAGGCCAGCTCTAAGTAACGCTCAATGCCTAGGGGCTGATCTTGGTTCAACTGGATTAAGCTGTGAGAGTCGCCCTTGTACCAGTTATACGCTGTCCATACCTTATCGTTAACATATTCAATTTCAAAACTTTCGTTTTCGGGTAAGTCCATATGCTTGCGAGTAAGTTTTCGAGCAATATCCACCGAAGCGCTAAATACCTCAGCAGCCTTGTTTTTAGGCACAATAAATTGCGATTTAAACTCATTATACCGATCGGTGAGCATGCCCTCTCCCGGCAATAGAGATTCTATTTCGGCCAGTACTTGTTGATGTTCGAGCAAGGAGTAAGGGCTAAGATGGCAATCGTATAAAGCAATGGCTTCTTCATCGAAACTCAACTGTTTACCTTGTAAAAAGTTAAGGTAAGCGCCGATGGAGTACCACTGAGTCTTCAAAAATTGATAACGTTCATTGAGCTCACCCACTGTCAGCTGTAGCCCTAGTGTCGCCAATAGCTCGGAGCCAACTTGATGCTGATTTAACAGATCGGGGATAGGCTGCCAATAGGTTTCTTTCTGCCAATCTTTTGGACCATAGTAGGCGTCGACATAATAACTGTCATGCTGACCGACAGCTAAAGCTAACTTGATATAGCGTTCTGCAAACTTATTCAGGGCTTGCTGCTGAGCGCCATCGGATAATGTTGAAGCACTAGTTTGTTCAGTATCAAATTGTGGCAAGAGAACTCCTATCGAGTAAGCAGATAATCAAATTACCAACACAGTATACATTATACAATAACCGTGTCGATTAAGTAATTTGACTAACTAGTCACCCAGCATAGGAGGCAAAGATAGCGCTGCGCTAATGTTAAAAGCCTTTTATAGTAAAACGGGGGCAATTCAAAGCGGTTTAATATGAAGATAATTCATAAATCGAGCTCGATTCAGTCAAACTTACACTACCATAATCAACAATATTTTAGCTGTTATAGTGCATACTTATTCCTGAGGCATCAGCCTTGCTAGCGGAGTTTACTTGTAAAATGAGTCATCAATCCATCGATTGATGACTCTACGCCCTTAATCTTCGGGCTCAGATAACAACTCTGCCGCTTTGTTTAATGATAAAAGCTCTTGTTTTGAATTGGTAACGGCTAAAACGGCATCAACTTGCTGCGCCAATGAACTCCATAGCGGCAAAATCACATCCAGCTCAGTTTGATTGGCTCGCTCTCTCGCCATTTTAAGTAACGCTGCGGCAGACACCACATCGATGCGCCCTAAGATGCCATCGGCGAGTGCAATACTGAGTTCAATCATTGCCGGTACGCTATGACCATACTTAATCACCTCTCGCAGATAGGCTTCTGCTTGTGACAAGTCTTGCCCAATGGCGCTGTCATCATGCAGCATCCCCTGCGCACAGGAAAACATAGCATCCACCTGCCCCTGCTCAGCGGCCTCAGCCATCCAATAAGCACTCTTAATGCTGTCTTGCTCACAGCCTTCGCCACGTGCCAGCATCAAGGCTAAATGATATTGAGCGTGAGGGAATCCAGCCTGAGCCGCTCGATGAATATACTTATAGGCGCTTTCTAGCTCACCCTGCTGGTAATAGAGCACCCCTAAATTAGCCATTGCCTCCGATTGCTCTAACTTAGCCGCTTCGCTGAGGTATTGCTGCGCCAAACTCGAGTCAGCTTCAAACTGCTCACTGCCCACCAGATAGAAATAACCTAATAGCGCCATCGCATTAGCAATGCCCGCTTCGGCAGCCTTAGCAATTGCAAGCTCTCCTGCGATTACGTCGGTCTCTCCGCTGTAACCGTGGATCAAAGATACCCCGTGCTCGAACAAAGCGTTTAGATCTTTGATCGATGCCTGAGCAAACCAATAGCTGGCCTGCTTCAATGAAGCCGTCGAGCGCTCTTCTACCGCCTCATCACCACTGCCCTGCAGTGCGTGTTCCTGCTCACGCTGCATCAGAGCTCGGGTTTTTAATGACATCCCCACCAAATACTGCGACTCGGGGTCGCGATCCATGACGGCGCGATAGCACAGGTCTCGCCCCGCTAACGAGTCAAAATCTTCAAAGTAATATTCAGGCTTATCTTGCTTGCTCACACTAACAAACAGCGACTCCACCAAAGATAAAAGCTGTTTAATCGAACGCTCACTTAACTGCTGTAGCTGCTCGGGGGTGAGGTGATACTTTTCAGGATGAGCGCCACGGTTACCGTCGGCTCTGAGCTTGTGTAGTGCGCGGGTGGTTTTAACGTTGATGAGTCGATGCTGATTAAGCTGCTCGATTCGGTCATATAGGTTAGGGCTTTCGAAACGGATCTTCTTAGGCTCAGCCAGCAAACTCGTGAGCTTATGACTAAAACTGCGTACATGTAGCAGTGCCTGAGTCGGTACATCTTTTACATAACTTTTGGCCTTGCGATAATCCTCACCTAATTCAGCTGAGAACAGATTGACGAACTCAATATCGTTCAACAAGACATTTACCCCTAATCAAGAATAACCCTAAGCTTTTCAGATAACAGGCTAGGCATTGCAGCTATTACACAAAGTAAGTCGCTGCAATCCCAGAGAACAAATCCCTATTCAGGAATATTATTCTTCGTTTTGAATATTGCCCGGTGAATCAGGCGTTGGACGTGACACCATATATAGACGGAATAACGCCACGTTCACGAATAGGCCAAAAAAGGCCACGATGACTTCACCAATAAGCTGTGTCGGCATACCACCTAGCTGAGTTAGCTGCGCTAACATACCGCCAAATAGCGATAGAGGAATATATAGCAATAACACTAGTATCGTTTTAAAAGCGATAGGACCACTAAAACTAAAGCTGCGCTTAATCGCTTCCATTGGAGTAAGACGCTCAACCACGACCATAAAATTAACGAACGCCAAACGCGCGAACAGATAGATGCTACCCACTAAACCAATAATGCCCAGAGTAGGGTTAACTGCGAGCAGAATAAACACAGGCGCAAGTACCGCAAGACCCGAAAACACCCCTGCCAACAAGAGTGCTGGCACAAAGTTCAAACTGGTCTTCAAGATCAAGCCATTCGATGGACTATGGCCCTGAGAACGGATCTCTAAAAATAGCGTTAATGCCGCAATCAAGAACGAGAACACTAGCAGTAGTACCATCATGGCGACCATGTGGCTGGTACCAAATTGAGGGTTTTCGAAATCTGCGGCACTAATTTCTAAGCTTAGCCATAGCTGTATACCAACCTGCACAAATAAAATCGGTACAAACAAAAACGCTAACTGACTAATATTGTTTCGAAAAAAGTTAAAAGCTTGAGTCAATATTGCTGACAATGGCATAGGGCTTTCCAAAAGATAAAATTCAATAACACGAGTTAAAGCTAAGGATACCCAAGTTTGGAAATTAATGCACAGTTGAAATCACCAATTACTCGCTAGTGACAAACAAAAAATGCAAACGAATTGTTAAAAACGTTAGAATAAGTAATTATTCTAAGATTAGACGACACAAGGAAAGCCTCGATGAAATCAATGACTGCAACTCTACTTACCATATCCGCTTTATTGAGTTCCCCAGCCAGCGCAGGGCTCTTAGACCAACTAGGCCAAGCAACAGCGACAGCTAGTGAGCAAACCCAGCAGGCTCAATCGAGTGATTTAGTTGGCACAGTGATGTCGCAACTTGGCCTAAGCCAGACTCAAGCCGAAGGTGGATTGGGTAGCTTACTCTCGCTAGCGCAAAGCTCTTTAGGCAGCAATGACTTCAGCTCTATAGCCGATTCGATTCCAGGTATTGATGGACTGTTAAGTGCAACGCCTGAGCTCGATAGTGACTCCGGTGTGTCAGGGTTACTCTCCAAGGCGGGTGGCTTAGGTGAATCTTTGCAAGGTGGCGCTATGGTTTATAATGCGTTTGAGAAATTAGGCATTTCCAAAGAACTTGCAGCACCAATGATCGATATCGTCAAAGGCTACTTAGATACCAATGGCAGTGCAGGAACTTCAGATCTACTAATGAAAGGTCTTAATTCTATCTTGTAGGCCTAGTTTCTCCTTCTCAGCGATTGGATAATTGTTGAGAAGGAACTCTCTGCCATAATTAAGCTCTAATAAACTATCATGCCCATTAAGGTTTAGGAGCCAATATGATCGCCAAACTGAAACAATTTTTTGGTAACCCACAAGCCGTCCTTTCTGAGGAAGAGCGCCAAGAACACTTAAATCTGGCTGCCGCCAGTTTGCTACTAGAAGTTGTCATGGCCGATGAAAGCATGTCAGAGCAAGAGGCCAAATTGCTGCCTGATTTGCTAACTACCACATTGAATCTAAGCACTGATGACGTACAAAGCCTGATAAGCGAAGCGAAGAGATCACAACAAAAGTCGACCTCTTTATACGAGTTCACTCAAGCGATTAACGACAATTTTGATGTCAGCCAAAAACAACAGCTTATTTTAGCCATGTGGCAACTTGCTTATGCTGATGGGCATTTATGCCAATATGAAGATCAGATCATTCGTCGCACTGCTGAGTTATTTTATTTACGCCATAGCGAACTCATTCAAATGCGTAATATTGCGATGGAACAGCAAGCCAACCCCTCTCATGATTAGATGGCTTCAGGCTGACTAGATTGCAATCAGCACTTTATTCACATTAATACCAATCAGTATAGAGACTTGGTCTCTCAGCGAAAGTTTAGCGGCACTGAGACAAGGTCATTAAATGCTCCAGCATTAATGACATTCACCACATCCATGTGGTTTGCAACGAGTGAAGAGCATAGTTATTCTACGTTTAAGCTCGTTAACACCGTATCAGAGCCGCTAAAACTCGCCATTCTGGAGCGTTTTTGGCTGCCTACTTCTGCGTTGAACAACTTCACAAGGGAGCAACCATTCTTTCAGTTATTCGCCTTGAATTAGTTTGCCAAAAACGCTCTGAGTAGATCAACTTCTTATACTGATTGGTATAAGTTAACGCAAGAAGCCACCTTAATTTAAAGTGGCAATCGCATTTGGAGGTCGAGTACTTAGTAATTAATCACTAAGTTGCTAAAATGGCATCCTGCCCAGAAGCGTCCTTGCGAAGCATGGAGTTGTTTTTACAACTCTTTTCTCAATTTCTTATATAAAGACTTTTAGTGGCAGCTTGCACAGCTATCGTTAGCCGAAACCTCCTCGTGCACAACATGGCAGTCACTACAAGTAATGATACCGTCATGCTGCAGATGCATCTCACCATCAAGCTCTTTCAATGAGCCATGACAGCTCACACAGGTTTCATTCTCATATGTCATATCCGCCGATGGATCACCATCTTTATGGCATGACTCACAACCTGCCATCTCTGTATGTGAGTCAGCAACTGAAGTTGCCATCACTACACCCGAAAAGCTCAATAAAACTGTTAATCCTAAAACTTTAAGCATGTTCAAACCCTCAGTAAATAATTAAGCAACCGTCATTTGGCCGGTATAAAGAATGAAGTTACGCAGTAAAAGTACGCCGATTAAACTGCAGCTGGCAGTAATCGCCACATAAGAGAACTTGCGCTTAGAGGAGGCTTTCATAAATAGGTTAAAGGCCAGTGGCATACTCAAACCAACAACAACGATACCAGCCCAGAATATCCAGCCCCAGAAGCCTTCTCCAATTGCAGCAAATGCAGCCACTTGGCTCTGGCCTCCAGTTAAAATCAAGCCTGTAAAGAAGGTGAAGATAAGCACAATTTCCACCAAAATCATTGGGATCTCAATATTGTGGATAAAGTGCACTTCCTTACCATCAGGATTACCTTTGAGCAATACGCCGCCGAGTAGAGTCCCCGCAGCTCCCGATGAAAGCCCTGAGACCAAAAACAGCAAAGGCAATACCGGATTATTTAGCATTGGATAAGTCGTTAATGCCGATAGCAGGAAGCCAGTATATGCACCTAATGACAAGGCAAGGATCACCAAGAAGCCTGTAATGCTTGCTTCATGCTTAGCGATTGCACTAAATAACTTCTCAACAACTGGCCAGCGACCGTTACACCAAGAAAGCGCAGGCTCTTTAAAGACACAAGCTAACCAAGCGAACAGTGCAACCTGATAGACCATCAGTACAGCGACACCAACAGACATCACAGAAGTCGGGTTGTAGAACACTAAGATCTTCCAAAAATCGAACGGCTTAGTTAAATCGATAACTAAAATGCCAAGCCCTGCAAATACAGCCAACGGTGCAATAAGACAAGCCGCCTGGACAAAGCCTGATTTATAGGCATCACGTCCCAATTTAAAGTGTTTTAGCAATACAGCAAAGCAGATGGCTCCGGCCGATATACCCGCAAGAAATAGGTAGATGGCAATTGGCCATGGCCAAGTTAGGCTGTCAAAATGGAATGGACTCATAGTTTTATCTCCCCACTTTGTGATGCAATACGGAACAACTTAGGCCTGGTCCCGAGATCAGTTTTAGTTCGGTAGCTAGGGGCTGATTTAAGCACTTGTACGACTTGAGATTGCGGGTCAGTAATATCACCAAAAGTTAACGCTTTAGTTGGACAGGCAGTAACACAAGCAGGTAACTGACCCTCTTTAAGGCGAGTTTCCTTACAGAAATCGCATTTATCAGCCGCTTTAGTCACTGGATTAATGAAACGGATTTGATACGGACAAGCAGCAATGCAGTATTGGCAACCGACACACTTCCATTCATCGACACTTACGATGCCTGTTTTTGGGTCTTTATAGGCAGCCCCTGTTGGGCATACCTTTACACAAGGCGTATCATCACAATGCTGACATGATTTACGCGTAAATCGAAAATGCTGATTTGGATACTCACCAAATGGGCCTTCACGCTCGATCTCTAATCGGCTTACACCTTCTGGTACTTGGTTGACTTCACGACAAGCAATAGAGCAAGCATCACAACCGATACACTTGGTCTCATCATGTACTAAGGCATAGTTACATACGGGTTCAACGTCGCTACCAGCAGTCCCTTTGGCCGTTGCGATGGTGAAGCCGGAAGCCCCAACCGCCGCTGCACAGGCACCTTTTAAAAACAATCTTCTTGAGTTAGACATATAGATTCCCCTAATTACTTGGCCACGTGGCAACTGCTACACAGTTCACTACGCTCTTTTGCAGATACGCCTAGCACAGGATCTGTGTTGGGATGTAAAAGATGGCAGCTAGCACAATTCACCTTGTTAGAGTGAGCGTCATGGCTCCAATCACGTTCAGCTAATACGCTATGGTCGTGACACTTCAAACAGCTTTGAGTTTGCGTATTAACATCTGAGGCCGACTTATTACTAAAGCCGATTAAGTTGGATGCCTTTCTTGGATGTCCCTCTTTTTCACCATGACAATCCTGACAACTGATATCTAAGGCGTCATTGGCATGTACGCCGAGCATTTTTCCATTGCGCTTATGGCACATAATGCATTGTTTATTTTCATTAATTTTAAATTCTGCGGCAACAGCCTTGATAGATATCACCGAAGCGGCAACAACAAGTAAAATGCTCATCAACAAGGAAACTGAATATTTAAATAAGCTGGACATGGGGTGTCCTCACATTACTAAGTGATAAATAAAGAGAGTTGGGGATGAGGTGTTACAACTAATGTTGCAACACCCATTGATGTTATGCGACTAACGAGCTTTTGATCAGGTTTGCGTCACAGTCATTCTTGGCTAAGTGAAGTACTTTTACACCCATTTTGGCTAATGTATCGTCGATGAATCTGTTGCTCTCTTCAGAGTTATGCTGCGGGTCTGTAATAACGAGCTTTACCGTTGAAGATTCACTATCGACCAAAACATAATCTAGATGACAAGCTTGCAAGTAACTGTGAGCATCTTGCTCTTTTTCATTTTTATCAACGTCACAAAGGTTATCTAATGTTGTGCCATATAGCACATTGTATTTACCCACAACCAAGGCGTTCAATTTATTGATAAAGCTACCTGGCTGACTTTCTAATGAATTAGGCTTTAACTTAATATTAGATGCTACAAACTCGCTTGCTTTAAAGAACTTTATACAAGTCATTGTAAATGTCACTAAAACAAATGGCACCACAAGGAATAATACAAAGTACATAAAGGCATAACTAAAAATTACAGATGCACTCATAACGACCTCCAAACTAACATTTTAATTATAAAACTTATTTTAACGCTATTTAAGTATTGTTATTTAACCGATTAAAACATTGATATAAATCAAGTGTTTCAATCCGAACGTTTTATTCATCATAAAAATTAAAAGCAACTCTAATTAAGAAAATTCGCAATTTACAAATACAAAAATGGAATGTCTAAAATGTACATTTCAACTTTGTAAAAACAATAGGAATAGAAATTATAGATTTGAGTCGGTAAAGCAAAAAAACTAAGCAAAAAAAACAACAACACCTCAAACACAACATTAACCATTTGTGCACACTTATTGCAGTTTAAACATGGCTTTAAAATAAGCCTATTAAAAGTCATCACTGACCTTAGCCCCTTGCTAGCGCTAAGTCATGCTCGTTCTAGATATCCACTATTTAATATAGACATAACCCATTGAGTGACACAGGCTTCATTTTTAAAAAGCAATTGAAATAAATTAGTATAAAAAAATACAAATTGGTTATTATCAAATTTGGTACATACCAATAAAGAGGTATTTAATATGAGAGATATAAGTTTTAGTGACTTGGATTTATTAAGCATTAATATACTAGTTAATCTTTATGAGCATAAATCTGCTACTTTTGTCTCTCATAAGTTGAATGTTCCCGCACCAAAGATAAGTCGCTGTCTCAAACACGCAAGGGAAGTATTTGGTAATGAACTTTTCATTCGTAAAAAGCATGGATTAGTCCCCAATGAATTTGCAGCTAAAGTGTACCCGATTGCGAAAGAGATCATTGAGTGCTCTAAAAATTTACAGAAACTAAATGGTATTCATGGACTGAGCACTACACATCATTTCGAAATTGTGGCTCCCGATATAATCTCATCTCCTTTTCCCAAAGTACTACTTAACGCCATCAAGAATGCTGGCAAAGAGATGAGCTTCAACATTACACCTTGGACGAAGAACTCTATCAACGACATTATCAATGGTGAGGTCGATCTCGGCTTATGTTGTAGCAAGATGCTAGATAGTATTAAAGATACGAATGATTCACTAAACGCAATACCATTGAAGAAATTAAACAAAGTCTTCTTAGTTTGCCATCACGAACATCCAATATTAAAAGAAGAAATCACCTTAGAGTCCATTGCACACTATCCATTTATTAATAGCAATATGGGTCAATCAGAGCAGGAACAGAGTCCTTTTCAAGAATTTTGTCAATCACAACATATTAAACTAATCACTGAGATGAACTTAACTGGGTTAACAGGGCTATTCGAATACCTGCGTTCCAGCCAAGGGATCGCATTGTTACCTTACAGCTCTATATTTACAATGATTAATAACACTCCAGATCTGCATGCTTGTCGCTTATCTGACGTAGAATCTGAGCGTTTATACATGCATGTGAAAGAACCATATCTTTATTTGGTTTATAGTGATAGTAACAAAGACCCAAACTTACGTTGGATATCATCAGAAGTGAAAGAGTTGGTTGAGCTATTGTTACACTAACGAATAATCTAAATAAAAAAGAGTGCCTAAGCACTCTTTTTTATGACTGATAATTTAAATTAACTAGTTAACTGCTGCTATTCATACAGCTCTTGAGCAAGTTCCAACTTTTTTTGTAACAACTTAGAAAGCGCCGTTGAAAAATCATTATCACGAGATTGATGATACTGTAAGTAATAACTATATCTTTCAACAGTTCCATTTTTAAATCGTAGTTCTTCATAAAAATCGGTTACATCAATATAATCGATATCACTGCGACTATTAAAATAGAGGTAAGAAAGAATAGACGCAGTCCAACAAATATCATCGGTCTTCGCCACATGATTAAGCGCCATTGCTAGACTAGTTGTTTTGCAGCTCACTTTAATATCTAAGCATTGCTCCTTTGCATAGCTTTCAAGCCAGTGTTCCACCAAGCCCACTTTAGCGTAATTGATAAATACCAGCTTATGCTCCAATAAACTTTTCAACGTTAGCTCTTGCTTGAAGAATGGATGATTCTTCTTAGCAGTCACAAAGAAGTAGCGCACATCTCCTACCTTTACGCTTTTTACCGCCTCAGATTGCTTAGAGTTAACGGTAATAGCATAGTCAATCTTACCTTGTGCCAATAACTCCTGAACATTATCACTCCAAGGTTGAATGATCACAGATATGTCTCGATCTAAGCTCTGGCAGATTTCGGTAATTGACTCAACTAAGAATCCAGCCCAGTGTTCTTGAGCAGCGATAACTAAGCGATTACTATCTGGCGAATAGCTGGTTATTTCAGCCATCTGCTCATAGCCCTGCACAATAGACTTGACGATAGGGTACAACTTGTCAGCCATAAGGTTAGGCTCAACACCATACTGACGCCTGATGAACAAGTCATCGTGGATCACTTCACGCATATTGCTCAGAGCACGACTCACTTTAGGTTGAGTAGTGTTAAGTTTCTGTGCCACAACCGAGCCATTTTTAAACTCAACTAACCCAATAAACACCTTAAGAGTGAAATAATCTAACTTTGAAAGTTCCTTACGCATCAAACCCTAGCCTAAAAGCACATTTTATTAATTATTGTATACAAACTATAACACTGAAAAATAAACGGTTTTGCTACCCTTATCACATACGTACCCATTTATAGGTATTAGGAGGTAAAAGATAAGGCACCTCAGTTTCAACAACTGCCCAGTGTTAAAGAAAACCTAAGTGGGATCATACTCCTTTACCACAAAGCGAGTTAAACTATGGCTATCAATGATACGGTACTCATCTATGCAAACTGAACACACCGCTGAACTTAATCTGCTTTGGGGAACTTTAATTTTAGAGGAGTTGGCTCGATTAGGCGTTAAACATGTCTGTATGGCGCCAGGTTCTCGCTCCACCCCACTTACCCTTGCTGCGGCGAAGCAAACTAAGCTTAGCCAACACATTCATTTTGATGAGCGAGGACTCGGCTTTATGGCGCTTGGTTTGGCTAAGGCCAGTCAAGCACCTGTTGCGATAATTACCACTTCTGGTACCGCGGTTGCCAATCTTTACCCTGCAGTGATAGAAGCTTGGCTTACTCACGTACCGTTAATTGTATTATCTGGCGATAGACCTCCAGAGCTTATTGACTGCGGCGCCAATCAGGCGATCATTCAGCCTGCCATTTTTGCTCAGTATGCCAAACAGATAAATCTACCGACCCCAGATCTCAATATTGCTCCTCAGGCACTGCTAAGCCTGCTAGATGAAGCGATTTGCAACCAATCACAGCCGGTTCATATCAACTGTATGTACCGTGAGCCTTTGTACCCTAATGAACCTAAGGTAGATTTTGAGCATTACTTAGCGCCAGTTAAACAGTGGCAACAACACACAGCGCCCTATAGCCAATTTGCCAATCTAACTAGCGGCCTGATGCCAACAGCCGATGCACTCGCGCGCTTTGTACATGGTAAAGGTGTGATTGTAGCGGCAACCTTAGCCCCTGAGCAGAAGCCAGAGCAGCTGATTGAACTCGCGCAAAAGCTAGGTTGGCCAATCGTCACCGATGCCCAGTCGCAGCTCAGGCAGCATCCTGCAGCCATAGGTAATATCGATCAGCTACTGCATCAACCAAAATCTAAGGCTCTGCTCGCTCAGGCAGAAAGAGTCATCGTCTTCGGTGGTCGTATTCTTTCTAAACGGCTTATCGGCTATCTAGCTGAGCAGAATTGGAAAGATTATTGGCAGGTGCTACCACAGCAACAGAGGCTAGACCCGAGCCACAAACCTAAAAAGGTTTGGATTGCAGCTGCGCACCAATTTGCCAAGCTCGCTTGGCCAAGATCCTCACAGGCCAATTGGGCACTCAAGCTTGTACAGCACAACGATGATCTAGAAACGCTGTATCAACAGCAAATTGATAACGCCGAATTTGGTGAGGCGCAGACGATTCGTGCTATTGCTAAGCGACAAACCGCTGAGCAGCACCTGTTTATCGGCAATAGTCTACCAGTGCGCCTATATGACATGTTTGCGCCTATTACCACTTCAAGTGCCAATGTATTTACCAATCGCGGCGCATCGGGTATCGATGGCTTATTAGCAACGGCCTGCGGAGTCGCGGCAGCAGAGGGCAAGCCGACCAGCCTGATTATTGGTGATATATCGGCGCTGCACGATCTCAACTCATTAGCCATTGCACGCTCGGTCACCAGCCCGCTAGTAATCGTCATACTCAATAATGACGGCGGTAATATCTTTAACCTGCTTCCGGTGCCTAACGAGCAGCTCAGAACCGACTACTATCGCCTGTCTCACGGGTTGGAGTTTGGTTTCGGTGCCGCCATGTTCGGCCTTGCTTATAATCAAGTCGATTCAATTAGCGACTTTATTGAGTCTTACGAATACGCCATGACCTATTCAGGCCCCTCGGTTATTGAGGTTACTGTGGCACAAGACCAAGCCAGTGAGCAGATAGCTCAAATAGCTAGCTGGGTAAAACAGAGCTAATGCTAAGCTATCGCACCGCAGGGAAAGCTAGCTCTCCAGCCGTGGTATTTCTCCACGGCTTCTTAGGCAGTAAAGAAGATTGGCATGAGATCATCGAGCAGCTTCAAGATGATTTTTACTGCATTAGTCTCGACCTTCCCGGCCATGGCGATAACAGCGCGCTCAGCCTCGATGAACAGTACCTAGCCACGCCAGGGTTTAGCCGCTGTGCAGAACTCATTAACACTAGGCTATCGTCGCTTAATATTAAACATTATCACTTGGTTGGCTATTCACTAGGTGGCCGCATTGCGCTGCATATCGCCAAGTTATATCCGCAGCAGTTATTAAGTTTAGTATTAGAGTCCTGCCACCCGGGGCTACACAGCGAGGCAGACAAGTTAGCCCGCAAGCAAAACGATGCAGCTTGGGCTAATAAGCTCAGTACTCTGCCAATGAGTGATTTTTTGCGCCTATGGTATCAGCAGGCGGTATTCAGTGATTTAACCGCCGCAGAGCAACACGCCTTAGTACTTAAGCGGTCCAGCAATAACCCGTTAGCATTGGCGAATTGCTACCAAGCAACGTCGCTGGCAGAGCAAGATGATCTTTGGGATATTCCCACTCGATTAAAGGTGAATAGCCACTTTATTGCCGGGCATCAAGACAGTAAATTTATGGCGTTAGCAAAGCGCTGGCAGCAACAACAGCCCTTATCTTTGCACTGTATTCACGCCAGTGGTCACAATGTGCATTTAGCCGCACCGCAAGCATTCGCCATTAAATTGCGCGCGCTTTTCAGTTAGCATATATTCGCTAGAACTCATTACTGATATAACAAATAACCATGCAGGCAGGCCAATGACAACGACGCAACAGCAAGCAACGCCATTTACTCTAACGCACATAAGCCTGCATCAGTTTACTATCGATTTAGATAAACCTTTACCCGTTGGAAAACAGCGCATCGAAAAGCGCAGTGGCTTAGTACTCTCGGCAACCGCCAGCAATAATATGCTTCAGCGCCAAGCCTGTGTCGAGATCTCGCCGCTTTCAGGCTTAGATAATCAAGGCCAAACCTTAATAGGTTTTAGCCGCGAGACACTAGCCGAAGTCGCTGAGCAGTTAACGGCATTATTGCCACAATTACACCAGCAACCGAGTGACAACTTGCTCGCGTTGGCAGAGCAAACACCTTATCCATCACTCGCCTTCGGCCTTAGCCAACTGCATGGAAAACTCGCAGGCAAGTTCAACGGCCATAGCATTACCCCGCGCACTGTTCCGCTCATTTATCGCCAAAGCGGTGAACCACTCACCGCCGTAGCCGATCGCGTAAGCAGCTTGCCCAGCAGCGTTTATGCCGTGAAGGTAAAAGTTGCCCAAGACTCACTTGAAGATGAGATTAAACTAATTCATCAGATCTTAGCCATTCGCCCCAATCTAAAACTACGTTTAGATGCCAATCGCGGCTTTAGCCTAGAACAAGCCATAGAATTCGCCGCCTGCTTACCGCTAGATAGCATTGAGTACATAGAAGAGCCTTGCCACAACCCCGATGACAATCAGGATTTTTACCACGCGATAGCCATGCCTTGGGCACTAGATGAGACCCTCAACGATCCAACATACCAGTTTGAGCTGCAGCCAGGATTACGAGCACTGATTATCAAACCGACTCTATTAGGCAGTATCGAAAAGCTGCAGCATCTAATTGAGACGGCAGAGGAACATGGCGTACGCTGCATTCTAAGTTCAAGTTTAGAAGCAAGCCTTGGGATTGAGGCGATAAGTCGCTTAGCGCAAATGATGACTCCAGATGAGATCCCGGGAGTTGATACACTGGGCGCCTTTAGCCAAGATTTAGTGGTGAGTTCAGGCAAGGAACACAGCTTAAGCCTTGAGGAGTTAACGCCACTAATCAGCCTAAGCTAGTCAAAACCAGATTAGAACTAATCCTTGGTCAGTGTTAGTTTGGCTCAATCAAAAAGATAAATTCGATAACGGATCTCAGCATGCAAGCTCAGGCAATATCACCAATACATCAAGTTGCTCAGCGTAATAGCGCTGCACAGGCTTACCGGTTTATGGGGCAAAGCGTTAGCTACGGCTCACTTAGCCAAGGTGTTATTTCGTTAGCCGAGCAGCTATCAGCCATGGGCTTAAAACGCGGTGACCGCTTAGCTTGTATCGGCCATAACTGTCCGCAACTACTGCAGATCTACTGGGCTTGTGTCGATAGCGGTGTACTCTTCTGCCCCATCTCACCGCGTTTTACCAGCCAGCAAATTATCGAGCTGATGCAGACTCATAGTTATCACCGCTATTGGCTCGCAGCTGACACCCCGGCGGACTCGACACTGATTCAAGCCTTAAATCATCAAAACCAGTTTGAGTCAGTGACGCTAGATTTTACTCGCCAAAGCCAGCGGTCAGCGCCAGCCCTAGAGCCTCACATCGCCGTTAACGCTATTCTCACCTCCGGCAGCAGCGGTACACCTAAAGCCGCCGCCCACAGCCTAGCGAATCATATCGCCAGCGCCAAAGGTTCGAGAGAATTAATAAAGTTAGCAGCAGAAGATAGCTGGTTATTGTCGCTACCACTGTTTCATATCGGTGGCCTCGCGATTTTAAACCGCTGCGCCCTCGCAGGCGCCTGCGTGGTATTTGAAGACAAGCGGCTATCACTCGCCCAGCAGCTTGTTCGTGACAAGATTAGCCACCTCTCCTTAGTGAGCGCACAACTGCAGCAGCTGCTTGCAAATAGTGATAGCGAAAATGCCAATAACGACTGCTTAAACCAAGTCAAAGCCATGCTACTCGGAGGCGGCGCGATCTCAGGCGACCTATTAGCAGAATTAGCCAAGCGCGACATAAAGGCCTACACCAGCTACGGCATGACAGAGATGGGATCGCAGATCACCACAGGCATTGCCCGCACCGACGGATCCAGCGGCAAGCTGTTATCGGGACGAGAACTGAAGATTATCGATGGTGAAATATGGCTAAAAGGCGAGTGTCTGTTTCTTGGATATTTAAGCGAGGACGGTTTAAATTTACCGCTCAATAAAGACGGCTGGTTCTACACCAAAGATCTAGGCCACTTTGATGCAAACGCCAATCTCTGCATCGACGGCCGCGCCGATAACATGTTTATCAGCGGCGGCGAAAACATCCAACCCGAAGAGATAGAAGCCGCTTTAAAGCTGCACCCGTTAATCAGCGATGCCATCGTGTTCCCTGTGGCAGATGCCAAGTTTGGTAATCTCCCAGCAGCCATTCTTAAGTTAAATGAGAGTAAGCTGAATAACAGTTCAGCTAACCAGCCTTTGGAAGCCGAGCTAACAGAGTTCCTCGCCGACAAGATCGCCCGCTTCAAAAGGCCAAGGCAATATTACCCTTGGCCAGAGGTCAGCAGCGCCGGGATTAAGGTTGTACGCAAACAGGTGATAGAGGCAGTTAAGCGTTAGCGACTTAATCACCAGCGCTGCTTTGCGGCATCCAGCTTTTAAGGCACGAAGTGAGTTGACTTGTTAAGTGCTTTCATTGGATTGCTCTTTGATTTGTTTTTGGACTGCCAATAACAACATGCCAGCAGTAATATCAATTACAGCCCATAACTCTTTAGGGAGATGTATTTTTATTATTGGATTGAACACTATTGCACATAGACCAAACACCCAAGGCAAAACTTCATTTTTTCTCTGATGAGCTACTAGAGCTGCCCACACAAATACGACCGTTGCGACTAAACGAAGCAGCATATAATACCCGTAAGGTAATGGAGCAACTCCTAGAAATAGCAAAACTGATGCAATATATATAACAGCGACTGGCATTATCTACGACTCTCCAATACTCCAGAAACCATTGAAATAATTAAAATCGCTATAAATGGTCCCAAAAATAAACCGCCCGCCTGCAACCAAGACCAATGCCATACTGTTACTGCGCCGAACATTCCAACGACCGTACCAACTAAAGGAATATAGGCAATAACAAAAGCTAGTGGCGCGGCAATAATCCAATGTAGCCCCATCCAATCTTCAAGGCCACCCATAACTGCCGCTAGTTGAAATATGCCTAAAATGATGTATCCAACATATAAGATTGCTTGCATGATTTATCCTTACTTTGCACTAAAAGTTTGTATAGTGAACATGTATATTTAACAATCCAATTACCAAAGGCTTTTAAATCAGAACATATTGATTATTAAGACTATATCAAATTTAACTGACTGAGACGAGCACTCGTAATCAACACAATGTACATAGATATAGGCGCAGCTCTCACAACCACACAAAACTGACAGAAAGCAACTTAACTGTTCTGACTGTATGCCCAATTACCTCATTACTCACTTTCACTATCCAATGCAGCTAATTGCCTGCAGCAGGCGTATGTGTAGACACTTCCGTGACACGCAGCAAGTCCATCCCTGGAAGCTCGGCCATGACAAACAACATCCCTGCTTAAAGGCCAGTTCGGCATCCAGCCTCTCGTTCGAGAGCTTGATAACTCCGTTATCTCTCACCAAATCATGGACGGTCACAGCCCTATCTACACTGAGTTAGAAAAGCACAATAATTTCACTACTGAGTTCTTAATTTGAAAACACAAAATTAAAGCTCCCCGTTTTGTCACAGGAAACACTAACTCCCCATCGACGTTGCCGAGGTCATTGAAGATAAATCGCGTGAGCGAGTCATGGATAATGGAATGGACCCATCCACTTTTAATCGGCCTCGCAATGGGCCACGATGTAGTTGCTTAAACTCATCAGAAAGAGGACGGGTCCACTATGAACATTACTACAATTGGTCTTGATATCGCAAAGTCCGTTTTTCATTTTGTTGGCGTTAATAAAGCCGGAAAGCTTGTCAAAAAGAAGATAATTAAGCGCAAAGAGTTAGTGCTTTTTCTTGCTCAAATAGAACCTTGCCTTGTTGTGATGGAAGCCTGTGGCGGTGCAAACTATTGGGCTAGGGAGTTCGAGAAAGTTGGCCATCAAGTTAAGTTAATAGCACCCCAGTATGTCGTTCCCTACAGACAAGGAAATAAGAATGACTATAACGATGCACTTGCGATAGCTGAAGCAGCACAACGCCCCAACATGCGCTTTGTAGAGCCTAAGCCAGTAGAGCAGCAAGATATTCAGATGCTGCATCGAATGAGAGAAAGACTAAACAAACAATCTACTGCACTGATAAATCAAGTGAGAGGTATGCTCGCTGAGTACGGCATTGTCATCACAAAAGGAAAAGCGTCTTTTAGGACAAAGCTACCAGATATTCTAGAAAATGCCGATAACGAATTAACAGTCAAAGGCCGAAGTGTTTTTTATCAACTATATGAAGAGTTTAATGACATTGAGAAGCGACTTAAAAACTGTGATGCCCAAGTTCAACAAGAGGTGAAAAGTAACCAAGTATGCCAGCGCTTAGAAAGCGTACCAGGCATTGGCCCTGTGACTGCCACAGCATTTTATGCAGCTGTTGGGCAAGGTAAAGATTTTACCAATGGGAGACATTTTTCAGCATGGTGCGGTCTAGTACCCAAACAGCATAGTAGTGGCGGGAAAAATAATTTGCTTGGTATTAGTAAGCGAGGAAACGCTTATTTGAGAACGCTATTTATCCACGGGGCAAGAACTGTCTTACAGCATAGTTCTAATAAAACTGACAGATTTAGTTGCTGGGCTAGCGCACTTGCAGAAAGGCGTGGCTTTAACAGAGCTTGTGTTGCCGTAGCTAATAAGCTTGCACGAATAGCGTGGGTTATAGCAGCAAGAGAAGATGAATACCGTATCACAGTATAAATTAATCATTAACGCGTCAACTTAACGAGATAATCATAAGTTTTGCTAACCACCAAGTTGCCAAGATAATTGATTTGATGATGAGACAGTCAGACTGTTCTGCTTAAAACCTTGCTTCGCCACAGGCTCTAAAGAAGCCGTAAGGATGATAAGGAAAGTAGAAGCAAATATCCATCAGGGCCAGAGGAGTACCTCAATAACAGGCCGAATATATGGGTGCAATGAACTCTTCTCAAAGTCGATATTAAATATCTTGCAAACCGGATGGGTCCATATATGGCGATTCTGAAGCGATAGCGATTTTCGAAAATGAATGAGGATCAACAACTTCGTCGGGGCGGCTGGGGAGATGCAAGAGGGGGTAGCTGTTGACCCCTTCTTGCCCGAGTGTGAGCTGGAAGCTCACGACCTTTATCAAGCGCAGCTTGATTAATTCTGTTGTTAGACGCAGTCTAACTTAGAAGTCAGGCATCGCCTGATGACTTAAATGGGCTTTTGGCATAAATGTTCCAGACATAAAAAAACCTGCTTGGGTAAGCAGGTTTCATTTATTGCTAAAGCCATTGAGCACACAATGGAAACTAGGCTTCCATACAGCCTTTAAGCTTATTCATTGCATTCTTTTCCAATTGCCTAATACGTTCAGCCGACACTTGATAAGTCGCCGCTAAATCTTGCAATGTGGTCTTGTCTTCATCTAACCAACGCGCTTTTAGAATATGTTGGCTACGCTCATCGAGAGTCTTAATAGCCGATAACAAACGCGCTTGGTTATTCTGTTCCCAGTTGTCATTTTCAACTTGAGACGCTAAATCTGATGAATGATCTTCAAGGTAATGCATAGGAGCATAATCTTGTTCATCATCGTTGTCGCTAGCCAGATCAAATGCAGGATCTTGCGCCGCCATGCGTGACTCCATCTCGGTCACATCGGCTTTCGACACACCGAGACTCTCAGCTACCATGCCCACTTCACTATCGCTAAACCAGCCTAGACGCTTTTTAGCCTTACGCAGGTTAAAGAACAACTTACGTTGTGCTTTAGTGGTCGCCACTTTAACTATGCGCCAGTTTTTAAGCACATATTCGTGAATTTCAGCTTTAATCCAGTGCACGGCAAACGATACTAAGCGAACGCCCACATCTGGATCGAAACGCTTAACCGCCTTCATCAGGCCGATATTACCTTCTTGGATCAAGTCAGCTTGTGGAAGACCATAGCCAGAGTAACCTTTTGCAACATGTACCACAAAACGTAAGTGCGACATAATCAACTGTTTCGCAGCCTGTAGGTCACCAGTTTCTTGCAGACGCTTCGCTAGCTCATATTCCTTATCCGCTTCCAACATTGGGATGTTGTGTGCTGAATGAACATAAGACTCGAGGCTTCCACTACTTTGGGGAACCATTAGTGCCATTGATTGCGTTTGAACTGTCATTTACGCTCCTACTACTTCTTACAAATGTCTTGCTAAAATCAACTTTCTGGCCATTCCTTGCTGAAATGGACAATGAACTATCGACTAATTGACAAAATATGTCAACCATCCACTTTATCTAATATGCGTCAATACTCATTATTACTGACTAGAGTCTTACATCTAGTTATAGGCAGATCAAATGAAACAAAGTTCATCTTTTGGCCCATCTCCTGTCAGCAGTTAAACCTGAACTACGACGGCTCTATTGCTCTTAAATGCTGGCGAACAGAAAGATATGAACCTAACCAACCTAAGAAAGATGCCAACAACACCAATTGCCCTAATTCAGCAAAGGTGAGTGATTCCATTTGCAGCTGGCTACCATATAGGCCCAGTAGCTCACCTAAGGCCGAGTCTAAATATAAGACCAGTAGATTAATTATAATCCAAGCTAAAATCCCGCCAATGACTCCGTACCAGATCCCGGTATATAAGAAGGGCCGCTGAATAAAAGACTCTGTGGCACCAACTAGCTTCATCACCTCGATTTCGGTACGGCGGTTCATAATCGCTAAGCGGATGGTGTTACCAATCACGAGCACCACGGCTAGCACTAGCAGAGCGGCAATCGCCAATACTGTGCGCTCCAATAGCTTAACGACGGCCTGTAAACGCTCTAGCCACTCAATATCTAATCGGCCGAAGCTAACCTCCGGCTCCTGCTCAAGCTTACGCAGCAGTTCGCGCGCGCCTGCGGGGCTAGAATACTTAACACTGGGCGTCACCATCACTACGGCAGGCAGTGGGTTAGAGTCCAAATAAGATAGCGCCTCACCAAAGCCTGATAAGCGTTGAAACTCTTCAAGCGCCTGATCACGATCGATATAATTGACATCACTCACCTCAGGGTAAACCTTAAGGCGAGTAATCAAGCTTTGAATGCTGGTTTCGCTGCGGCCTTCATCAATAAACAAGGAGATTTCGGCGGCACTGTTCCAAGACTCGGTAATGGTTTCGGCATTTTTAACCAACACTTGCAAAGCCGCCGGTAAACTTAGACTCACGCCCAGAACGGCCATGGTCATAATAGACGAAACGGGGTTACGCCAAAGCTCGCCAATACTGGCCATCGCATGCTGAATATGACGAATAAAAAACATCACTATTCGACCTGAGAAGGGCAATTTACTACGATTTATCTGAGGTTGCTTGCTCATAGTTTATTCTCAGTTAATGCCGAGGCCGTCTTGAGCATTTAGCTCTTCAGCGCCGAGAACTCGGCCCTGTTTAAGGGTTAAGGTTCGATATTTCATTCGTGCAATCAAGCCTAGATCATGGGTTGCGATAAGTACCGTGGTCCCTGCATCGTTGAAGGTTTCAAACAGACGCAGAATATCCATAGATAGCTTAGGATCTAAGTT
The DNA here is from genome assembly GCF_000018285.1 of Shewanella pealeana ATCC 700345. Classification (NCBI taxonomy): domain Bacteria; kingdom Pseudomonadati; phylum Pseudomonadota; class Gammaproteobacteria; order Alteromonadales; family Shewanellaceae; genus Shewanella; species Shewanella pealeana. Next base: position 4,835,143 of record NC_009901.1, read on the forward strand.
ACCAGTCGGCTCATCGGCTAATAATAGTGGCGGCTTGTTCACAATCGCGCGAGCGATACCCACTCTTTGCTGTTCACCACCCGATAGCATGATGGGGTTATGGCGCTCTTTGCCATATAAACCCACCATATCTAAGGCTCCAGCAACACGTTTGCGGATCTCACCAATCGAGAAGCCCTCGATAATCAAAGGCAAGGCAACGTTATCGAATACACTCTTGTTCATCAGCAAGTGATGATTTTGAAAGATCATACCAATATCACGACGCAGGTAAGGCACCTGCGAGCGAGTCACCTTGGCGATATCATGACCATTAATTGAAACGCGACCACCGTTAGCTCTTTCGATAACGGTGATCAGCTTGAGCAGCGTACTCTTACCCGCACCTGAGTGACCAGTTAAAAAGGCCATCTCACCACGCTTTAGATGAAAATTCACATCCGCGAGGGCTTTTTGCCCGCCGGGATAGACTTTACTTACCTGCTCAAATCGAATCATTAATAAGATTTCTTGTTAGTTGGCATTAATAAAAGCACCCCTTGGGGTGCTTATCTTTAGCTATTTTTCAGCAACGCTGAGTATAAGCTAACGTTATTTGGCGTCTTTGTCGTCTTTTGTTTGGCTAAACAAGGCTTCGATAAAGTCTTTAGCATCGAACGTACGTAAGTCGTCGATCTGCTCACCAACACCGATATGACGAATTGGAATACCAAACTTGTCCGCAATAGCAAAGATCACTCCGCCCTTAGCAGTACCGTCTAGCTTACTGATAGTAATACCCGTGACACCTACAGCCTCTTGGAACAGTTGCGCCTGGCTAATCGCATTCTGACCTGTGCTCGCATCTAAGGTTAACATCACCTCGTGCGGGGCAGCTTCATCTTGCTTCTTCATCACACGGACAACTTTCTTCAGTTCGTCCATCAAATGAGCCTTGTTCTGCAAACGACCAGCTGTATCGGCAATCAGTACGTCAACATTACGAGCACGAGCCGCTTGTAATGCGTCAAATAACACTGATGCACTGTCAGCACCAGTATGCTGGGCAATAACCGGAATATCGTTACGTTGACCCCAAACTTGCAGCTGCTCAACAGCGGCGGCACGGAAGGTATCACCCGCAGCCAACATCACCGACTTACCTTGTTCCTGATACTGTTTAGCCAGCTTACCAATGGTGGTGGTTTTACCCACACCATTCACACCCACCATTAAGATCACAAATGGACCATCGGCATTTTCAGGGATCAGTGGCACAGATACAGGGTCTAGCGTCTTTTGCATCTCTTCACGTAGAAGATCGTATAGCGCTTCACCATCTTTTAGCTGCTTACGGCTTGCCTGCTCAGTTAGGTTCTTAATCAAACGTGTGGTCGTTTCGACGCCCACATCGGCGATCAATAGCTGTTCTTCTAACTCTTCAAAAAGATCATCATCGATCTTCTTACCGCTAAACAACCCAATAAAGCCGCTACCAATACTCTCACTGGTACGCTTTAGGCCACGCTTAAGACGGGCAAACAAACCTTCTTTTACTGGCTTAGCCTGTGGCTCTGGCTGTTGCTCTTCTGCTTGCTGTGCAGCGGCTTCTGCTGCAATTCTTTCTGCTTCGACTCTTTGAGCCTCGGCTTGTTCTGCTGCAATTCTTTCTGCTTCAAGACGTTCTGATTCAAGACGTTCAGCTTCTAGGCGTTCTTGCTCGATACGCGCAGCTTCTGCTTGCTCAGCTGCTAAACGAGCCTGCTCTGCTGCGACTCTTTCTGATTCAAGACGTTCAGCTTCTAGGCGTTCTTGCTCGATACGCACAGCTTCTGCTTGCTCAGCTGCTAAACGAGCCTGTTCTGCTACAACTCTTTCTGCTGCAACTCTTTCTGCTTCAAGACGTTCAGCTTCGATACGTTCAGCTTCAACTCTTTGAGCTTCGGCTTGAGCTGCTTGTGCGGCTTGTTCAGCTGCGACTCTATCTGCTTCGATACGTGCAGATTCAAGACGTTCCTCTTCAACTTGAGCAGCCTGCCCTGCTGCCAAGCGTGCTTGTTCGGCTTGCTCAGCGGCTAAACGAGCCTGTTCTGCTTCGATACGTGCAGATTCAAGGCGTTCGGCTTCAATTCTTTGAGCTTCGGCTTGACCTGCTTGCTCATCAGCTAATCTCTGGGCTTCAGCCTGCTCAGCAGCAACTCTTTGAGCTTCAACCTGAGCCGCTTGCTCACCTGCTAATCTCTGGGCTTCAGCCTGCTCTGCTGCAACTCTTTGAGCTTCAACCTGAGCCGCTTGCTCATCCGCTAATCTCTGAGCTTCAACCTGAGCCGCTTGCTCATCTGCTAATCTCTGAGCTTCAGCTTGCTCGGCCTCAATGCGTGCAGCTTCGGCCTGCTCGGCTGCGACTCTTTCTACCTCAAAACGCTCAGCTTCGATTCTTTCAAGTTCAAGCTTTTCAGCTTCTAGTTTCGCCGCTTCAGCAGCCTGCGCTTCTTCTTTAGATTTATCCTTGCGGAACCAGGAAAAAAAACCTTTCTTTGCCATGTGTTATACCGGTGCTCAAATAGCTGTACATAAATGCATTAGGGTGGAGGACGTTATATCAAAATCCAGCTCAAATTACGCTGATAAAAACAGCAAAAACGCCATTCATACGGATTCTATCGACTGCTTTTTACCTTTTAGCTGTGCTTTGATATAAAATAACGACCTAAATTCAGACGCCATAGTCTACCACTTTCTTTCATTAGGCAAAATCACGAGGACACCATGGTCAAAAAAAGACCTTCTAGCGGTCAAGTTAGGATTATTTCAGGCCAGTGGCGCTCTCGAAAGTTGCCCATTCACGACCTTGAAGGGCTACGCCCAACCACAGATCGCGTTAGAGAAACGCTGTTCAATTGGATTGCTAACGATGTGCGCGGTTCCCGCGTACTCGACTGCTTTGCTGGTAGCGGTGCATTAAGCCTTGAGTCACTGTCACGATATGCCAGCTACGCCAAGATTTTCGAGCTTCAGGCTCAAGCGGCGAAACAGCTTATAGCCAACCTAGCCACATTAAAATGCGATAACGCAGATGTCATCAAGGGTGACAGCCTAGCGTTACTGGCGAATAAGCCAAGCGAAGGCTTCGATCTAGTCTTTATCGACCCGCCTTTTAGAAAGTCACTGGCAGAGAAAAGCATTAGCCTTATCGATCAGCACCAATGGCTAAACCATGATGCGCTGATCTATGTGGAAACAGAGAGTGAAATATCGCTGCTTAACGTACCTGCTAGCTGGGCATTACTGAAAGAGAAAAAAGCAGGCCAAGTGATCTACCGTTTATATCAGTATTCAGCTGAAGCGGTTATTGAAGAGCTTAATGGCACGAGTCGCGATACAGAGGAAACAAACTAAATGAAAGTCATGCTAGTTCTAGGAAGAATTGTCACCGCGCTTGCTTGGTTGATGATGCTATATAATTTAATTTCGCCCTTTGAAGGCGGCATTGCAGTGGCTCTAAATATTCTGTTTGTAATGACAATATTGATGCACTGCTTTCAAACCTTTATTTTCCATAGCCTATTTAGCAAATTACTCGAATTGAAAAAGAGTGACTATTTGCAAGTATTCCTGTTTGGGGTCTTTAGCCTACTGCAGTACCGCAAGCAAGTTATGGATAAGCAGGCTCAAAGCTAGGTTCTAACAAAAAAGGGACTAGATCCTGGGACGCTTCGCTGCGAGGGTGGGCTGCGCCCTGCTAGGAAAATCAAAAGACTTACGGGCTAAAGCCCGACCTACAACAGTAAGATTGAAGCTGCTTTTTTGTCTTAGCTTTTCCGTCTTAGCTTTTTTCCGTAAGCGCAGCGTTCCGTCAGTGATGCAGTCACGTTCCCTAGGCCGCAGGCCGTTCGTCTTAGCTTTAAAAGAAGAACCTAGGTTCTAGGACGCTGCGCAGCGAGATTGGGCTACACCCAGCTAGGAACAGCCAAAGCCAAAAGCACCACCTTTTCCGGCTTAGCTTTCCCGGCTTAGCTTTAAAAGAAGAACCTCGGTCCTAGGACGCTGCGCTGCGAGATTGGGCTACGCCCTGCTAGGAACAGCCAAAGCCAAAAGCACCATCTTTTCCGTCTCTTAGCTTTCCCGGCTTTTACCGCCTTTGCTTTTCCTAGGACCTAGGACTTTAGTTCCTAAAACCTTTCTCAGCTCTTCCTAGCACCTTCTTTACTTTCCGACTCTTAAAAACAAAAAAGCCCCAATTAAGGGGCTTTTAGCGATTTAACTTGCCGACATTAAGTCAGGTTATGCTCTAGGCTTGTGCCTGAGTATTATCCCTTAGGATAAACGTGAGCAACACCTTTGTGACAGTCTACACAAGTCTTACGCTTGTCTTCATCTTTCTTGAAGTTGTTAGCGTGCATTCTCTTCGCCATCTTCTTCATAGTTTCAGGCTGGTTCTCGTAGATACGAGTGTGACAGTGCTGACAGTTAGCAGAGTCATTGCCTTTGAAATACTTAAGCGCTAGATCGGCTTGCTCTTTACGGTTTTCATCCAACCACTCTTGAGTGTTGAAACCGTCGATAGTTAGGTAACCGTATAGATCTTTAGATACGATGATCTTCTTAACTAGGTACTTAACTGGGTTGTGTGGAAGGTGACAATCTTGACATTGTACCGTGATACCAGCACTACCGCCGCCGTGAGCAGATGCAAGCACTTCATCTTTTAATGAATGATTGCTGTGACAGCTCATACAGAACTCATCTGTACTCGTTGCATGTAAAGTTTGCTGTGTAGCAAAGTAGCCAACAACACCGACAACGACACCGACAACCAATAATGCCAGAATCGAAAATTTTGCGCTGGGTTTAAATAGTGCTCGCCAGTTCATCACTCATCTCCAAGTATTTAATTTTTATATCGATGTAAGTTAACTTCATCTCTATTTATGCGTTCAGTATAAACTAGATCTTACTCATTTATCTGGAACTAAAAGTGCAAAATGAGACATGGCTCTAACTCTGTCTTTGGCGCCAACTTCTGCTTATATTATATGCACTATCACTAAAGCTACTCTAAGACCTTGATTATCGCAAGGTTAATACACTATCAACTTGATATAAGAGCGGTTTGAATTATTTTGTTTTAATTTCTTTTAGATCTGAAAGAGAGGCAAGTCACGGCCATAAAAACAAAAAAGTTATGATTTTTGAAACTATTTCAATAGAACTTAGGTCTATTGAATTACATCGGGTTTGTTACATCACTTTAAGGTCTGGCATGCGCAAGCAAATAGCATATTTAGTCTTTTTCATCGCACTAGTTGGGCAATTTATTTTGTCTCCAGCGATGGCTATGCCTAAATATTTACATGCTAGCTCCCATGCAGAACAACATATCGAGCCCCAAGCATCACACTTGCAAACTTTGCTAACCGATAGTTTCGCCTCATCCCTTGGCGCTGATGAGCAGATGAACTGTGACTCTGAAATGCCAAATTTAAGTCTAGTCAAAATCGACTGCGATGCCTTATGCGATATCTTAGGTGCAGGTAATTGTGTATCCCACTGTGTATCGGCGCCAGGGATTATCGAACAGCATCAATTGAGTCTGAACTATCTCAACTCGACAGCCAGTGTACAAACCAGCTTTTGGTCTCCTCAGACCGTTGAACTTTCGTCCGCGAATCCCCCTCCCATCAGTATTTAAGCTGTAACTCATCTTTAGCTATTTGCAAAGGCTAGTGACTAAATCCACTCTAAGTATTACCTACAAATAGCCATCTACAGAATCATCAGCCTGTGGTTATCAAATCGAAATTGATATCGAATTCTATAACTGGGCTAGGGCTATCAGTCTTAAGGTAAAGCACTGATTGCCATATCAATTATCTGACTTTGTTTGGAGTCTATTATGAAAAAATTTATCAGCGTAATCGCACTATCAATTGCAAGTTTCGCATCTCAAGCCGCCTCAGTGTCTTTTCCTGAATCGATTGAAGTCTTAGCCGTTAATGGATTAAGTAACGTCGATAGCCGTTACCTAGAGCTAGATCAGGGGCAGAACCTGATTGAAGTTCAATACCGTGACTTGTTTGAAACCAACGCCGAAGATTCGAACTGGGTAAGGTCTGAACCACTGTATCTCTATATCGACCTTGAAACTACGGCCAACTATAAGGCGTTCACACCGAATATAGTGTCTGAAGAAGATGCCTATCTATTCATCGACAATCCAACCATTAAACTTAACGATGGAATGGGCAGTGAGAAACAGGTCAGCCTAATGACTCACGGCCAACTTATGACAAAATTACTGCTATCAAAACAGTAAAGTAGTTATCTATTCTGAAATAGGGATGGCACATTGAGCCAACAAAATTGTGAAGTTAATCAATGTGTCACTCTTTTCCTATGGTAGACTTAACCCAGTTTATTATTTTGGATACACCATGCTTAGCATAATCCGTCGCCATACATTGTTAGCCTTTACGCTACTCGCTTTGTTGAGTCAGCTAGTGCTATCTAATGGATCGCTGATGGTACCCAATGCAATGGCTGATGATATGCCAATGATGAACATGCAATACGGAACAGAATGTCACCCAGTTCAAATGGATGAAGACACTCATTGCTGCGAAGCTGAAACACAAATGCAAATGCTTCCCGGCAACCCTCAGCCTTGCTGCAACGGCAATGGATCATGCCAGAGTGACTGCAGCCATTGCTTGGTTATTTCTGTAACAGGTACCCTGTTTAGTGCATCACCTTGGCCAGGGTTTAGCACTTCCGAAATTGTAATGGCCACTCCTATGCCTCATTTCCACTCTATTTCATTGCCACAAGATTTAAGACCTCCAATCGCTTAAACAGAGACTCTGTGTCTCTTGCGAATACCTATTCGCACCTAAAAATCGATATTAATCTTAATCAGCAATTATTTTAGCCGTTAATTGTTCTGTTGCTTATATTAAGCACAGCCATTCGGCCATCTATACGATGGAGTCGTGTTATGAAAACCCTTATAAATTTAGCCTTATCTACCCTGTTATTTCTGTCTTTGACGGGTACTGCAACAGCAAATGAACACCATCATGGTGCCCATAAAAACCAACACGCTGTGCAAAGCCAAGATTATGCTTGCCCTATGCATCCAGAAGTAACTGGCGTTAAAGGTGATTCTTGTCCTAAATGCGGCATGGACCTAGAAGCAGCCAAGACTGCAGCTAAAAGCCATGGCAAAAACTGTGACTCTTGCCCTAATAAAGAGTCGTGCCCTAATAAAGCTAACAAGCACCACAAACATATGAGCAAGCATACCCATGCATGCCCTATGAACCCAGCTATTACAGGTCAAGCAGGCGACAACTGCCCTAAATGCGGCATGGATTTAGAACCTATCCCTAAAGCCGATAATACTAAAAACTGTGATTCTTGCCCCAATAAAGAGTCGTGCCCTAATAAAGCTAACAAGCACCACAAACATATGAGCAAGCATACCCATGCATGCCCTATGAACCCAGCTATTACAGGTCAAGCAGGCGATAGCTGCCCTAAGTGTGGGATGGATCTAGAGCCTATCGCGACAAGCGACAAGGCCACTAAATCTACTCACATGCATCACTAAGACCTAGGGTGGAGATAAGGCATTATGAGTTTTTTTAAGCCAAACAAAGCGGCGACGCCGCTGATCTGCGCATTCAGTTTTATGCTTGTGGCTACGCCACAACAGGCATATAGCCAAACTGCAGAAACAACATATCAACACGCTCAGGCCCACCAGCATGAGTCAACTTACTACTGCCCCATGCATCCGGAAGTGACCAGCCATGAGCCCGGTCGCTGCCCTGAGTGCAAGATGTTCTTAGTTAAGGACGAAGAGCAGGACAGTTCGACTCACGACAATCATGCAACTGTAACTAAGAGTCAAGATTACTACTGCCCCATGCATCCGGAAGTGACCAGCCACGAGCCCGGTCGCTGCCCTGAGTGCAAGATGTTCTTAGTTAAGGATGAAGAACAGGACAGTTCAAATCACGACAATCATGCGGCTGTAAGCCAGAATTACTACTGCCCGATGCATCCAGAAGTGACCAGCCATGAGCCCGGTCGCTGCCCTGAGTGCAAGATGTTCTTAGTTAAGGATGAAGAACAGGACAGTTCAAATCACGACAATCATGCAGCTGTCACTAATGAGTACTACTGCCCGATGCATCCGGAAGTGACCAGCCATGAGCCCGGTCGCTGCCCTGAGTGCAAGATGTTCTTGGTGAAAGAGGAGGAAGAGGAGTCTGTGCCTGATGAGCACGCTGGCCATAACCACACGACTCAATCGACCTCCTCAACTCAGCAGTCTCAAGCGGATAAGATCCTAAGCCAACCTAAGCCGACACTCTCGCCTGCAGCCCAGAGCAGCGGTGATGGCAACGTAAAATATGTTTGCCCCATGCATCCTCACGTCGTCTCCGATGTTCCTGGCTCCTGCCCGATATGCGGCATGGACCTAGAGAAAGTCACCATAGGCGGCGTAGGTGAAGAAGTGGTCGTTGGTGTATCTGGCGGTATGCAGCAAGCATTAGGCATGCGCAGCGAGCAAATCACCGAAGGCACCCTTTGGAAGCTGGTAAAAACCATAGGCACGGTGGAGTATAACGAAAACGCCATCGGCCATAGCCATACCCGCGTTAACGGCTGGATTGAAACCTTAATGGTGCATAACGTCGGCCAGCGGGTGAAGAAAGGCCAATTACTTTATGAGCTTTACTCTCCAGAGCTGATTAATGCCCAAGACGATTATATGCAAGCGGTGGACTATCTAACCCAAGACAAAAGCCGCGGCCAAGGCTTACTACGCAAGGCACGCTTACGTCTTGAGTTACTGGGTGTGAGCTCCGACACTATCAAGCAATTAGAACGCACAGGTAAAACCATCTACCGTGTGCCCTTTTATGCCGAGCAAGATGGCTTTATCAGCAAGCTAACCGTACGTCATGGCATGTATGTGCAGCCCGGCGATACCTTGTTTGAAATCGTCGATTTAAGCAGTGTATGGGTGATTGCCGACGTATTTGAAAATGAACAGAGCTGGCTCGAACAGGGTCGTCCTGTAGAAGTCACCTCTGCTGCTCAAGGGCTATTCGATCTCGAGTCGACTATCGACTATATCTACCCTGAGCTTGACCCTGTATCCCGTGCAATGCGCGTGCGGATTAAACTAGACAATCCCGATAAACTGCTCAAACCCGGTACCTTGGTCGATGTAAAACTCTTCGGTGGCCCTAAACGTGAAGTTCTGGCGATCCCAACTGAAGCGCTTATTCTTACTGGCCGCGAAAACCGAGTCGTAGTGCAGCGTGATGATAACCGCTTTGCTTCTGTGCCCGTAAAAGTGGGCATGATTGCCCAAGGCAAGGCTGAGATTATCGAAGGCCTAAAGGTTGGCGACAAGGTAATTGTTTCTGGTCAGTTCTTATTAGACTCGGAAGCCAGTATCCAGGGTAGCTTACAGCGCTTAAGCGGTAGCAATAGTAGCGAAAACAATAACGCTGCTAGCGATCCACACGCAAACCATTAATCGGAGACTGACTATGTTAGAAAAAATTATCAGTGCCTCGATTAAACAGCGGGCGATGGTGTTAGTGCTTACTGCGGTGATCGCCTTAATCGGCTATCAAGCGATGCGCATGACGCCACTGGATGCACTGCCGGATCTGTCTGATGTACAGGTTATCGTCAAGACTTCCTACCCAGGGCAGGCGCCGCAGTTGGTGGAAGATCAGATAACCTATCCCTTATCCACCGCCATGCTGGCGGTACCGGGTGCGCAAACCGTACGTGGTTTCTCCATGTTTGGTGACTCCTACGTCTACATTATTTTTGAAGATGGCACCGACATCTATTGGGCGCGCTCGCGGGTATTAGAATACCTTTCCCAGACTCAAGGCCAACTCCCCGATAGCGTCACGCCAACCTTAGGTCCTGACGCATCTGGGGTGGGCTGGGTGTTCCAATATGCCTTAGTCGACCGTAAGGGTAAACATGACTTAGCCCAACTACGCTCGTTGCAGGATTGGTTTTTAAAACTGGAATTGCAAAGCGTTGAAGGTGTGTCAGAGGTGGCCACTATTGGCGGCATGGAACAGTCTTATCAGATCATCGTCGATCCTCATAAGTTGGCGCTGTACCAGATTGATTTGATGACGGTAAAAAATGCCTTAGATAACTCTAACAGCTCTACTGGCGGCTCGGTTATCGAGATGGCTGAAGCCGAGTATATGATCACCTCCAGCGGTTACCGCCAGACTTTGGCTGACTTTGAGGAGATCCCACTGGGTATAGTGTCAGAGTCTGGCACGCCGGTATTGATGAAGGATGTGGCACAACTGCGTACAGGCCCTGCCGCACGCCGTGGTATTGCCGAGCTTAACGGCGAAGGCGAAGTGGTTGGTGGTATCGTGGTTATGCGCTACGGCGAGAATGCCCTTGCCACCATCAACAATGTGAAGCAGAAACTCAAAGAGATAGAAAACGGTCTACCCGACGGGGTTGAATTAGTGATCACTTACGATCGCTCTGAGCTCATTCTCAATTCGGTAGACAACCTCAAGCACAAGGTGCTTGAGGAGATGCTTGTGGTCGCAGTGATCTGCCTTATCTTCCTGCTTCATGCTCGCTCGACATTAGTGGCCATCATCTCGCTGCCGATCTCGATTCTCATCAGCTTTATCGTAATGAACATGATTGGGGTCAACGCCAATATCATGAGCCTAGGTGGTATTGCCATCGCCATTGGTGCCGTAGTCGACGCCGCCATTGTGATGGTCGAGAACACCCATAAACACTTAGAGCACTATCGAGAACAACATAACGGTGCCACACCTACGGGCGAAGCGCACTGGGAGCTGGTACGCAAGTCATCGGTTGAGGTGGGGCCGGCACTGTTTTTCAGTTTGCTGATTATCACACTGAGTTTTGTGCCCGTTTTTGCCCTAGAAGCGCAAGAGGGACGCCTATTCCATCCGCTAGCCTATACCAAGACCTTTGCCATGGCGGCGAGTGCAATATTAGCCATCACACTGATCCCGGTATTAATGGGCTATTTCGTTCGCGGTAAGATCCCCGATGAGCGTAAAAACCCCATTAGCCGCTTCTTAATTGCGATTTACGAGCCCACGCTACGTCTGGTGTTACGCTTTCCCAAGATCACTATCTTGCTAGCAATAGTGACACTTGCAAGCGCAGTTTACCCTATGACCAAGATGGGCAGCGAATTTATGCCCGAGCTTGAAGAGGGGGATCTGCTCTATATGCCAACAACCCTACCGAGCGTCAGTGCTGGTAAGGCGGCCGAGATCTTGCAGCAAACCGATAGATTGATAAAAACCGTGCCTGAAGTGAAGCGAGTATTTGGTAAGGTCGGCCGCGCCATGACAGCAACCGACCCCGCGCCATTAACTATGCTAGAGACCACTATCATGCTTAACCCAAGGGACACTTGGCGCGAAGGTATGACACTAGAAGGCATCATCGCGGAGCTACAAAGAACCGTAAAAGTGCCGGGAATGACCAATGCTTGGGTACAACCGATCAAGACCCGTATCGATATGCTCTCTACTGGGGTAAGAACCCCTGTGGGTATAAAGATATCCGGCGCAGATATTGAGGAGCTGCAACGCATAGGGACTGAGATAGAAGCGGTAGTCAGTAAGCTACCGGGGACAGAGTCCGCCTTCGCTCAACGCACCAGTGGCGGCCGTTATATTGATATCGAGCCCGACCTTAAGAATGCCGCCCGTTATGGAATGACGCTCAAGGACATTCAAGACGTGGTGCAGATGGCAATTGGCGGCATGCAGGTGGGGCAATCGATTCAAGGCCAAGAGCGCTACCCTATCAATATCCGTTACCCGAGAGAATTACGCGACAGTATTGAGAAACTCGAAGATCTACCGGTACTCACAAAAACTGGTAAATACCTGCCTTTAGGTAACCTTGCTAGCATTAGCATCAGCGATGGCGCACCTATGCTAGCCAGTGAAAACGGCCGCTTGATCAGCTGGGTATTTGTCGATTTGAAAGATATCTCTATCGGTGAGTACATCACTAGCGCAAGAGCCGCACTAGATGAGCAGATCAGCTTGCCACCGCGCTACAGCTATAGCTTTGCCGGCCAATATGAGTATATGCAGCGGGTAGAAGCTAAGATGCAGCTAGTGGTGCCGTTAATGCTAGCGGTTATCTTCATGTTACTCATGATGACCTTTAGCTCATTTATCCAGGCATCGGTGATCATGCTAAGCCTACCTTTCTCACTGGTAGGTAGCGCTTGGTTACTCTACTTTCTGAACTTTGACTTCTCCGTTGCCGTATCTGTGGGGATGATCGCGCTGGCGGGCGTGGCAGCCGAGTTCGGCGTAGTGATGCAGGTTTATCTGAATAACAGCATCAGGGATCGAAAACTTGCAGGCTTATACAATAAGCGCAGTGACTTGAGCGAAGCCCTTATTCACGGCGCGGTAATGCGTATTCGCCCTAAAGCGATGACAGTGGCGACCATCTTCTTTGGATTATTGCCAATCATGTGGGGTAGCGGCACGGGTAATGAAGTGATGCAGAAGATTGCAGCGCCTATGGTGGGCGGCATGGTCACCGCTCCTATCCTATCGCTGTTTGTGATCCCGGCGATCTACTTGCTGATTTACGGACGAAAATTGACGAAAGACTAACTAGAACAGTAGCCTGCTTGTACAGCTATCATGTGTAATCAGTAGGGCGTTAACTGCCCTACTGATTTTACTATATATGGTTAACCACCCGACTCGCTCGCTACACGGCCTGAGCTCAGCAATCTTTGCGCTTCTCTTTCATCTCTATCCCTTTGCGCTTGCGTGGTACATTTACGAACTGGCATTCTAGAACCTGTCACCGTTACTTTCTCACAACGGTAATCACTGCTTTTTTTATTTGTTTCTGCAGTTGCGACCCCATCGGAGTTTTCACTGGTTGAGCCACAAGCAGATAGAAGCACTACGGATACTGATAATCCAATCCATTTCAATTTTTTCAACATTATTAACTCCATGGCTGAACGCCTTTTATTTTTGTTCGAAATGTATACAGTTCGGTATGAACAACCAAACTAACAAACACACTCATAATAAAAAACAGCCAGATACAAACTGACACAAGAAAAACGAAGGACGACTCACTAAAAAGCACGCCAATTGGCGTGCTTTTTAAGACCAAATCGGCCTTGATTTTATTAAGCCGTCATACGCAACTCTATAATCGAAAACAAACCACCGTTAGGGTCGTTAATCACCGCAAAACGTCCAACATTGGGGATATCCGTTGGCGGCACACAAATCTTGCCTCCAATCTCCTCGACCAGCTTCGCCTTCGCATCGCAGTCATCCACAGTGAAATAGGTCATCCAATGAGCTGGCATGTCGCACCATTCCTCGGTCATTGCCATCATGCCGCCAATATCTTGCGCGCCCACTTGCCACTCGGTGTAGTCCATGCCGTCCATGTTACTGTCTCGAGTCCCCCAGCCAAAAATGTGGGGATAAAACTGCTTTGCCTGCTCTGTATTACGGCAGGCTAGCTCCACCCAGCACAATGTATGAGTTTCAGCTGCGCGTTGCGCTCCGATGTGATTCTTAGCTTGCCACAGCGCAAATCTCGCACCTTCTGGGTCTTGAACTATGGCCATTCGCCCCGCCTCACCCACGTCATGGGGACCAATCAACAAAGTTCCACCCGCTCCAGTGACATCGACCAAGGAGGCATCTAGATTTTCTACCGCAAAATACACTGTCCACTGCGTCGTATCGCCGTTGGCAACCATCTCTTCTGGCAGTTGATACATGGCGCCAATATCGTCACCCTCGATAGCCAACATGCTATAGGTGCCTTGAGGAATGGGCATATCGACAATTTCCCAGCCAAATAAAGCACTGTAGAACGACTTGCTGCTATTGATATCCAAAGAGGCTAACTCTATCCAACAGGGCTGGCCCTGAAAATACTGATCAACTTTCATCTAAAACCCTATGATTAACGGCAACCTAATCCTTTGAGTTAAGACTGATTTAGTTCAACTGTCCAACTCACCGCAAAAAATCTCCTATCGTCTGCAAAAAGAGGCCTTAAGTATGCGCGATGAGGATAAGACTCAGGTTTAAGACTAATGGACTATAATCTAGATCTAGCCATCATCAAGGAGGATTAGCAGTGCCAGTATTAGAGCGAAGTTTGCGCTATCTGTTTATTCCTATTGTCATCACCTTTCTCTATATCGTGATCACCCAGCATCTATCGACAATATGGCAAGGCTGGCTACCTAAAATAAATGAGCTGCCCTATTTCTTACTCGGCATATCCGCAGTCCTAGCACTGCTGTTTAATTGTTGGCGTATAAGTTATCTGTCGCTACTCTTGCTTGGGTATTACTACTTTGAATCAAGCCCAGCGCTGCTCCCGGAGCTGGCATTGCTGAGCCAAGAGCAGGTGATCCTGACTGGTACCTTAATAATTACTTTCTTTGCCACGTTCAAAGACAGGGCACTATTCTCAATATATTTTTTCAAGACTGTTCTCGCGATAGGGCTATGCGTTATCTTAACCTTGGGCTGGAGCGCAGTGATTACTCACCTCAGCTCTGTCGATGCTGGATTGCTACCCAATACACTCAAACTGCTTACCTCTTTATATGCCCCTATCGGCATATCATGCATAGTACTTTGTATTTTTACGATTTGGCGTGCGACGGGTGTCGACTCCGCTATCATGGTTACACTCTTCATCTGGTTATTTCATTTCTATCTACCCGATGAGTTACCCCTGTCGATATTGCTAACCATACTCGCCCTAGCATACTTAACCTCTATCTTAGTCAGGAGCCATAATCTTGCCTACAGAGACGAATTGACTGGACTAGCCTCTCGTCGCTCTCTCAATACTTTGGCCCATTCACTCAATAAGCATTACTGCCTCGCTATGGTCGATATCGATCACTTTAAAAAGTTTAACGATACCTATGGCCATGATGTTGGTGATCAAGTGTTGCAATTAGTAGCAAAGAAACTCAGTAAGGTAGAAGGGGGCGGCAAGGTATTTCGCTATGGCGGAGAGGAGTTCACCATAGTGTTCACCAATAAAAACATAGAAGCTGTATTGCCTCTATTGGAAGAGATCCGACGTAAAATCAGTCAATACAATATCGTGCTGCGAAATCAGCGGCGAAAAAATCAGAGCAAATTAAATAGAGATGAGGGCCACAAAACAAACCCTGTGGTAAATATTACTATCTCGATCGGGGTGGCCGAACAGCACGGAGAAACCTCGTTTGAAAACACACTTAAACGTGCCGACAAGGCCCTCTACAAGGCAAAAAACAATGGTCGTAATCAAGTATTTGCCTAGCAAGTACTAGCCTTCTGCAGAAGTCGGTGACTTAGGGCTGATAATAAAACCCCCAAGCCTTATGGCTTGGGGGATAAATATAACTAAATAGAGTAGAAGTAGTAGATTTGCGACTTCATTCGGATGACAATTCCGCGGATCACATCTAAGAACGCTAAGAACTCTATCGGCTTAGTGCCAGAGATCCATGCGAGTCCAACTGAGCCGACAGGAATGTCGTAATCACCGCTTTCGGTCAGTTTAAGTCTGACAAAGTGATGCTTATTATTGAGGTTCTGCCCGGTAGTCTGCCTCACATTGTCATCTAAGGCGACTAAACGCCCCTGTGACTCTCCTGTCGCCTCGACTATACCCTCGACTTCAGCGCTAAATACTTTGCCGGGATAGACAGCAGAGGCGAACTCAGCCAACTGACCGACCTTGACGTTACGAATAGCCTGATGGTTCACCCGCATCAACACGTACTTTTCATTAGTGTACATCTGCATACGTGGCGCCACGCCAACATACTGGCCTTCACGCATGATAAAGTTTGTCACGTAACCATCGGTTGGCGCATAGATCTTGGTGTTGTCTATGTTCCATTGCGCTTGAGCGACATTTTCATGTTCGCTATTGAGATCTGACTGGCGACTCTCTACCGCCAAGCGAGACTTTTCAATATTCAGCAGCGCCGTATGCTCGGCCATCTGCGCCTTCTCAATTTGAGTTGAGTAGGTCTGCACCTGTGCATTAGCCAGATCGACCGCCGTTTGCTGCTCATCTAATTGGCTCTTAGTGATAGTGTCCGGCACGACACGATTCTGCTCAACAAAACGTGCCAATGTCTTCTGCTTCCAAGCGAGGTCTTTAGACGCTGCATTTAGCTGATTCTTGGTGATACTGACGTCGGCTATCGCCACTTCATGCTGCTTAAGCGCTAGCTTTACATCTTCTCTAGACAATGACAGGTTTACCTTCGCAGTTTCCTGCGCCACCAACGCCTTATTCAGTGCGATTTGATAGGGCTCGGCATCTAAGTCATAGATCAGCTGCCCAGCCTCGACCTTCTGGTTAGGCTTCACATAGATATTCTCTACCTTACCTCGGATCTGCGAGTTTGCCGGACGCAACTGAATGTGAGGTGATTGCACCAAAGAGCCACCCGACAGATCCATCGGGGTATAGTTAAGTAAACCCACCCAGACAAACATCAACCAGCCAGTACCGCCAAGGTAAGCAAATGCTTTACTGTAGGCATTCCAAGGCATACCTACGAGACGCAGAAGGTAGATAAATAGTGCCCATACTGCTAAGCCTTCAAGCATTGGTTTGCTCCTCTTTTACAGCCGGCTCATTCACTATCGCTTGCGGCTCTTTCTCGCGCCATACATCTCGTATTTGCCGCAGCGCCTTCTCGCCATCGACGAAGGCAACTATAACCGCAATGACCCATACCCAATGCCAAATAAAGCCGATCCAGGTGAGCGCGGTAATCAGCCCTATCTGATGATGCTGATCCTTGTGGGCCTTATTAATCGGCATCTCATGAACTTTCCAAAAACCATATGCAGCCGCAGCCACTGTTAGCACCATTACCACCGCAGCTACGCCATGCAGAGCGGTATCAACCCCTGAATCAACGAATGGCATACTGAACAAACTCATAGAGAAAAACCTCAGAAAAGTGTTTTGGCTGCGTAGTTTGCCTTTTCTTTTCATCGCCACAAGATGAAATACACTTATGTATCAATTATCACGCCTTTATGATTCAATTAGGTCACTTTAAGGTTAGGATATTCACTATGCTGCTCAACACCGCTTTTATTCGCTCTTGCTATATCTCTCCGGTATTAGAGGGAGTAGAGGCGCATTATGGCGTGACTTCTGATGACCTAGGCATTCCTAAGCTGGTACTCCAAGATAGGATGACGCTGATCCCTTTTACAGAGGTGTCAAAGTGGTTTGAACAGATTGAGCGGATAACTGGCGAAACTGATTTTATGGTCAAGATCCAGAGTTACCTGACTCTAGATGGGCTTGAAATCCCTGGGAATTGGTTCTTAAGTGCCCCCGATCTAGCAATGTCATTTAGGCGGATCAATCATGGGATCTGCAGCTTTCAATCTGGCGCTAGCTATTACGCTCAACAGTCGGGAAAAATCTTAAAGTGGTGCTACTGCAATGATTTTGTAAAGGGAAAGCCACGTTCTCATGATTCCCTAAGAGTGGCTTTTACCCTATTTAACGCTATTAAAAACTACGTTGGCGATAGCTACAGCCTACGTAAAGTCAGACTCAGCGGTCCACCCGTTCAACAGAAGCAAACAGAAGAACTCTTCGATTGCCCAGTGTCCTGGAATGCGCCACAAACTGAGCTGTGGCTCGGTATCGACAGCCTGCTTATGTCCACCGACGATTACAGTTACATCCCAGAGCCCCTGACCGCATCGATTCCGCTGTCTCAACTAGAAAAGTATCTGAATATGCCGCAACCAACAGATCAGCCAAAAGTTTTGTATGAGATGGTGAATTACTCACGCTATTACGGTTTACCCAGCGTAGATTCGGTGGCTGCGCTGTTTGGGATCTCTCGCCAACAGCTGCAGCGGCGACTGCAGAAACTCGGGTTCACCTTTACCTATCTATCAGGCTATATTCTGTGTAATCAGGCAATTAAATATATGTTGGAGGGGATGAATGTGGCTGAGATTGCGACACGTTTAGGCTATGCCAATTCACATAGCTTTAGTCGCTCATTCACCCGGTTTCGTCGTCAAACACCGACTCAATATTTGCATAAGCTAAATCTAAATAGCAAAAAGCCTCTTTAAAAGAGGCTTTAGTTTTTGATTGGCCCGCAGCTAACGACTAACCGTATAGCGGCAGCATATCCGCCATTGCCAATAAGTGACATGCAGCAGTAATCACACCAAACAGGATCACTATGGCGATCACCGCGTTGCCACCAGGTACTTTATAGCTGGTACTATCTGGATACATAGCCCTGACCTTATAAGCCATCATTGCCGGAACAATTGCTGCCCAGATAGTGGCTGCCAGCGCCGCAAAACCAATAGCTATGAGGAAGCCATTTGGAAATAATAGGCCAAGTAATGTTGGAGGTAAGAAGGTCACCGCTGCAGTCTTTAGTCGACCCGAGCGCGACTCATCAAATCCAAATAGATCCGCCAGATAATCAAATAGACCTAAAGTCACTCCCAAGAAAGATGAGGCTACGGCGAGGTTAGCAAACAGAGTAAGCATAGTCGTTAACCAATCACTGGTTATCACGCCTGACAGAGCGTTCACTAGCACGCCCATATTGCCGCCCTGCTCTATGATACCAATAAAACCAGTTCTAGAGATATTACCCATGGTTGCAACAAGCCAGCAGACATAGATAACCAATGCGATACCAGTACCAATCACTATCGCCTTGATAATGGTGCGGTGATCTTTACCGTAATATTTAACTAGGCTGGGCACATTGCCATGATAGCCAAAGCTCACTAGACCAAAAGGCAGCGCCGCTAGCATATAAGGCAGATACTTGTTTTCACCATCAGGGCTCAACAGCTTCACCGACTCGACGTCGAGTAACAGATTACCCACAGCGAGGAAGAAGGTAATAATCATACCACCCAGCATCACAGTGGTAATTCTATCGACCGCCTTAGTACTGATTATGACGATAGTTGCTAGCACACCAGCGAATACCAATCCGGCAACGCTTTGAGGCAGGTTAATCCCGAAGCCTTCAAGGCTATGATTTACGATTGAACCACCACCACTGATATAGGCATAGGTCAAAATATACAGAACAAACGCAATCGATAGGCCATTTACGATACGCCAGAACTGGCCTAGAGTGGCTTTGGTTAAGGTGTCGAAGCTCGCTCCAGGCTCGAAGTGCAGGTTAGTTTCAAGCAGCATTAGGCCCGACACCAACATACAAAGCCACACAACAGCCATCATCAATAGCGAGTAACCGAACCACATTCCAGCGCCTACAACAGGCAGAGAAAACATGCCTGCGCCGACAGCTGTGCCCGCAATAATCATGGCCCCACCTAACAGCGACTTACCTGCAACCTTGTTCTTGGCTGCATTCATATGATTTGCCATTAAGTATTCTGCTCCGCATGCACACTATCTACAATCGTTTGCCTTACGGACGAGCGTAACAGTAGATTCGCTCTCTCTTTAATACGTTTGATATCGCTGCACCCTTGATTATCAGCTAGGTAACCTAGCTCTTTTAATTTGACACTCAGCGTAGCGTATAGCTTCTTGTCATAAAACTCTGGTGCAGTAATACCGTGAAGTGCGCCTAATCTTTGTGCCAAGCGATGACTGTCTTTTTCAAGCTCTGAACGCTCCATATTTGGCTTAACTTCAAGCAAGTTAAACAAGATAGCGTAACGCTGCATGGTTTCACTGATAGTGCCAGAAAGCAGTAGCAATTGATTAATCTTGCTCTCCACAACTTCGAAGTGCTCTGCTTCAACCACAAGACCTTGAGCAACAAAGATGTCGAGGATCTGGCTTGCGTATTGAGCAGGGTCATCAATACCCATAAACAATTCGGCTTCAAGCAATGGATAGAAGTCATTCACAACACAGATAACATCTTCACGGCTGCAATTTTCTTTACGCAGCAAACATGCCGCAATCAAAGATGGCAACACCATAAGGTGGATGATGTTATTACGATAGTAAGTCATGGTGATCGCGATGCTTTGATCAATCGAAATGATATCGCCTAGGGGATCGCTTTCAATCTGCAACTTTTTAAGCTCTAAACCTTGAGAAACCAAGTCATGCCCCGTACCTTCTGGCACAGACGTATACTCGGTATATGGCTGCTCTTTTAATATGGTTAGATACAAGTCTAACTGCTTCTCTAGTTGAGAACGCTCAAGCGCATTTTGCTCAGAAGCGAGTAACACCATACTAGTTAAGGTCACAGAGCTCACCGCCGCCGCATCGTTGATGTTAGTCATCACACGATTAGCCAATGTGTTCACCACAGGCGTTAACCAGCTAGGCTTTTGGTCTGGGTCTTTAGCTATATCTTCACGCCAGCTAGGAGCCTGCTCGTTCAAGAAGTTATGCAAGGTGATCGGCTCACCGAAGTTAACGTAACCTTGGCCAAAGTTGCCTAGCTTACGAATGGCGCCAAATACCTGCCAAACTGACTCTTTCTTTTTCTTCTTTCCGCTCAACTCTTTATGGTAAGTCGCCACTTCCATTACATGGTCATAGCCTAAATACACTGGCACTAGCGTCACTGGGCGTTCAACACCACGCAGCACACTGTTTAGGGTCATAGCGAGCATTCCCGTTTTCGGCGCCAGCAGACGACCTGTACGCGAACGGCCACCTTCTGTGAAGTACTCTACAGAATAGCCTTTGGTAAATAGCTGATCTAAATATTCACGGAACACGGCAGTGTAAAGCTTGTTGCCACCAAAACTACGACGAATAAAGAAAGCACCACCACGGCGGAACGCAGGACCCGCAGGCCAGAAATTAAGGTTAATACCCGCTGCGATATGCGGCGGTACCATACCTTGATAATAAAGAATATAAGACAGTAGCAGGTAGTCCATATGACTACGATGACACGGCACATAGACAATCTCATGTCCGTCGTGGTGCAGCTGTCTTACCTGCTCGGCACCTTTAATGTTGATGCCTTTATAAAGCTTGTTCCACAACCACGTTAGAAAACGCTCTGCGATACGCACTAGGCTATCGGAGTAATCTGCAGCCACTTCATCAAGGTACTCCATCGCTTTAGCGCGAGCTTCGGCCTCGGTGATCTTCTTGCTTGCCGCTTCCTCTTTAATCGCCTTGGTAATCGAATCTGATTTAAGTAAAGCGTGGAACAGTGCCTGACGCTTAGGCAGCTGAGGCCCAGTCATCACTTTACGTTGGCGCTGAAAGTGCACTCTTGCGACACGAGCAAGCTTCTGTGCAATACGCTTATCAGTGCCGTGCTCATCAGCCATATAACGCAGTGAAACGGCATTAGAAAACTGCACGAAATTATGTCGACCCAAGAACAAGATCATGAGGCACTTGCGTAACCAAGTTGGGTTTTGGCGCTCGAGTACCGCTGCGCGCATAGTGTCGTCTTCTTTACCAGGGGTACGACCCCAATAAAGGCTCACCGGCACCAATTGAATGTCTAATTCGCGATTTTGTTTATGTACGCTAAGGAGTCTCTTGAAGCAATCTATGTACTGCTCACCACCTTCTCGCTGGCCGAAGAGAGGCTTACTCCCTTCTAGGCAGACCACTCGTGGTGCCTTAACCCCATTGACCTCCAGCTCCTCGTAAGGGCTTGGTAAACCAAGTTTCGCCGTCATTTCGCTAAGCGCAGCGATGTCACTGACAGATTCAGTCTTCATGACATAAGCGAGTGGTTTACTCGGATCTAAGTTGAGATCGTCGAATGGGTCGTGAGGCACAACGACAGTGTGAACTAATTGACGCTGTAACCAGCGTAAAGATTTGAACCAAAGAGAGTCTTGTTTGGACATGATTTATTTGCAATGTTAGTCGCTTCTAATAAGGCGCTAGAATAGCAGATATTGAAATAGTTTGCGCAATTCTCTTCTTACCGTACCGAATCCGGTTTGTACATTTATAGAACAATGACTTAGCTTAAAATTTAATAACTTAAGCCAATACACAATGATTAAATCGTGTTCATTTCAAATTCATTATCACTTTCAGTCACCCACCTTAATAAGCCGTTGGTATTAGATAAGACAAGATTACCGATGAATCGCAGATTTAAACCCTTTGCAACGAGTTTCATCTCGCTGGATTTATTTCATTTGAAACCGGATCCCACACAGCGAAAAAAAGTTATAACTGGTTATTACTTGCACTCACTAAATTACTGTATATACTAACAGGTACTGTATAGAAAGACAGGGTTAATAATGAGACCACTTACACCACGCCAAGCAGAAATTTTAGAGCTAATTAAACGCAATATTGCAGATACTGGTATGCCACCAACCCGCGCCGAGATCGCAAGGCGTTTAGGGTTTAAGTCTGCCAATGCTGCCGAAGAGCATCTAAAAGCATTAGCCAAGAAAGGCTGTATCGAAATTATGCCGGGCACGTCTCGTGGCATTAAGTTAACCCAAGAAAGTACTGAAGAGCCAGATTTAGGCTTACCACTCATCGGCCAAGTTGCCGCAGGTGAACCAATCTTAGCCCAAGAGCATGTTGAGCAGCATTATAAAGTCGACCCAGCTATGTTCCGCCCATCGGCTGATTTTCTACTGAGAGTCCGTGGTGACAGTATGAAGAATATCGGTATTCTCGAAGGTGATCTGTTAGCAGTACATAAAATAGAACAGGCTCGTAATGGTCAAATCGTTGTCGCTCGCGTCGAAGACGATGTCACCGTTAAGCGTTTCGAGAAGAAAGGCAACAAAGTTTTCTTACATGCAGAAAACGAAGACTACTCACCAATTGAGGTGGATCTAGCAAACCAAAGCTTAAGTATTGAAGGTTTAGCCGTTGGTGTGATCCGCAATGGAGACTGGCAATGAACAAACTATTAGGAGTTAGCCCACGTCACCCGGGGCTTTGGCAAGACAGACCGTCTACGAGCATGAGTGCAAACTCGGGCAATGAGATCACTAGCATGGTGACGAAGACTCAAGGCCGCGATGAGCTCACTCAGATTAGTGCTCAACTTTCACAGCTAAGCCAACAAGGCCGCTGGATTGTACTGATAAGCCCTCCTAATATTGGTTATAAACAGATGTTAGCGGCGGCAGGCGTTAGAATGGACCGGATTTTACTGGTCCACGCTAAAGACGAGGTTGAAACACTTTGGGCAATGGAAAAAGCATTGACCAGTGGCACCTCAAGCGCAGTAATCACCTGGACTAATTCGTTAGATGCTCGCGATAGCCGACGCTTACAGATTGTTGCTAAAAGCGCACGCGCTGTAGGCATGATTATCGAAAATGCCATTGAAAGCGCCGATGCAAACTCTACTGAAGTTAACAATAGCCATTTACTCGATAGTTCAGTAAGCGCTCAGGATTGTAGTTTTGTACAAGCGTCATTATTTGGCGCCATTCATTAATACACTCAGTTAACCCTCTTTCTAACGACCAAGTTTCAGCTAAAGACTCTTGGTTTTGCTAAAGCTCTCAATCGAGAGCTTTTTTATTGCCAAAAATTTATTTTCATAATAAGCAAATGAATCAAAAAGTGATCTTGATCAATATTTAAACACCAAGTAGTGTAGGAAGTGATAACAACGATATTTTGTTATATCCGAACGATTTAGTCGTCGGTCTTTGTTTCTGAACTTTAGATCCTGATCAAGAAACAAAGGCTGAAATCGGCCTGATATATTTCAGCCGTAAGTGCCTACGTGGTTACACAAACCAGTATTGAATACTGGAATACAATAGTCGCTGTCGTAATAACGACAAGTTTGACAAAACCACTCGCGCACTTTGAAGTCATCGTTGCTTTTTTGGGAACTGAAGAGTTTACATAGAGCAGAGACTTACTGTGTGACTCTTCTTTGTCTTGCTGACAGAGGAGAAGTCTAGTGAAGCAATTGTTGTATAGTGTACTGGCGTTGCTATTTACGCCCGTGCTTGTTGCATCAGAAATGCCACTCAATATGACAGAGGGTGTGACGGATATCAGTAACAGGGTTTATAACCTGCACATGATTATTCTCTACATCTGCTGCGCTATTGGCATCTTAGTATTTGGCGTAATGATTTATGCCATGATCAACCACCGCAAATCAAAAGGCGCAGTTGCCGCCAACTTTCATGAAAGTACTAAAGTCGAGATCCTGTGGACTATTGTACCTTTTATCATCTTGATACTTATGGCCATTCCCGCAACCAAAACATTGATTGCCATGGAAGACCCCAGTAATGCCGACCTAACGGTCAAGATCACTGGCTCACAGTGGAAATGGCATTACAGTTATTTCGATCAAGACATTGAGTTCTTCAGCCTATTATCGACACCGCGTGAACAGATAGATGGCGATGCAACCAAAGGCGAAAACTACCTGTTAGAGGTAGATAAGCCCTTGGTTTTACCTATCAATCGCAAGGTACGTTTCTTAATGACCTCAGAAGATGTTATCCACTCCTGGTGGGTGCCCGCTTTTGCTGTGAAAAAAGATGCCAATCCGGGATTTATTAATGAGGCGTGGACCCGCATCGACAAGCCCGGCACATACCGAGGTCAATGCGCAGAGCTCTGCGGTAAAGACCACGGCTTTATGCCGATTGTAGTGGAAGCACTATCGGAAGAGGATTTCGATGCCTGGCTAATCACTCAGCAACAACACGCGCAAAATGCTGAAGCGGCAGCTAAGACTGCTTTATCGCAAACCTTGACCATGGAAGAGTTAATGGCTCAAGGTGAGCAAGTCTACCTAGCAAGGTGTGCAGCTTGTCACCAACCTAACGGGGCAGGCCTTCCAGGTGTATTCCCATCCCTTATTGGCAGCCCGATAATTAAAGGAGCGGTAGCCAGCCATGTAGATATTGTTGTAAACGGTAAACCCGGCACCGCAATGCAAGCGTTTGCAAAACAGCTAACGGCCACAGAAATCGCTGCCGTGGTGACCTTCGAGCGGAATGCTTGGGGTAATGATTCTGGCGATATGATCCAAGCTTCGGATATCGACTCGGGGAGTTCAACGCCTGCGGCATCTGATGACTCAGACACAGCAATTGCCACCACATTACCGGCAACGTTACCTGAAACCCAGCAAGCAGACATACCGGCAACCGAGACTGTCGTAGAAGTGACTGAAGATGTTAAAGCCGTTGTTTTAGATGACTTAACTATGGATGAATTGATGACCATGGGTGAGAAGGTCTATATGACTAGCTGTATTGCTTGTCACCAAGCCACTGGCGCTGGCTTACCACCAGCTTTCCCGTCATTGGTTGCGAGCCCGATTATCAAAGGACCTGTTTCAGACCACCTTGAGATGGTCATTAATGGTAAGCCTGGCACGGCGATGCAAGCGTTTGGTCAACAGCTCACTCCTCAAGAAATTGCCGCGGTCATTACTTTTGAACGCAACGCATGGGGTAATGACTCAGGAGATGCTGTGCAAGCTTCTGATGTTGATGGTCACGGAAAGTAGGGGATTAACATGAGCACGATTACACAAGATTCACCAGCCGCTCACGACGATCACCATGATGACCATCATCATGGGGCGCCGAAAGGCATCATGCGCTGGATTTTAACCACCAATCACAAAGATATTGGTACGCTTTATTTATGGTTTAGCTTCATCATGTTCCTGACCGGTGGCGCCATGGCAATGGTGATCCGTGCAGAACTGTTTCAACCGGGCCTACAGTTAGTCGAGCCCAACTTTTTTAACCAGATGACCACAGTCCATGGCTTAATCATGGTATTCGGTGCGGTAATGCCGGCCTTTACCGGCTTGGCTAACTGGTTAATTCCGATGATGATTGGTGCGCCAGATATGGCGCTTCCGCGAATGAATAACTGGAGTTTTTGGATCCTACCTTTTGCATTTTCGATCTTGCTAAGCTCGCTATTTATGGAAGGAGGCGGGCCTAACTTTGGTTGGACCTTCTACGCGCCGTTATCGACAACCTATAGCCCTGACAGCACCGCATTATTTGTGTTTGCCGTTCACATAATGGGAATTAGCTCAATCATGGGTGCGATTAACGTGGTTGTCACCATAGTTAATATGCGCGCGCCGGGCATGACTTGGATGAAACTACCGCTATTTGTATGGACCTGGTTAATTACTGCATTTTTATTGATTGCCGTGATGCCCGTGCTTGCAGGTGTAGTCACCATGGTGCTGACAGATAAATACTTCGGCACTAGCTTTTTCGATGCCGCTGGCGGCGGCGACCCTGTGATGTTCCAGCATATCTTCTGGTTCTTCGGCCACCCTGAAGTCTACATCATGATCTTGCCCTCTTTCGGCATTATCTCAGCGATTGTGCCCGCCTTTAGCCGCAAACGTCTATTTGGTTACTCCTCTATGGTTTATGCCACGGCGAGTATCGCAATCTTGTCGTTCTTGGTTTGGGCACACCACATGTTTACCACTGGCATGCCGGTATTTGCCGAGCTCTTCTTTATGTATTGCACCATGTTGATTGCGGTGCCCACCGGAGTAAAGGTGTTTAACTGGGTAGCGACTATGTGGAGAGGCTCGATCAGCTTCGAGACCCCCATGTTGTTTGCAGTGGCATTTATTATTTTGTTCACTATCGGCGGCTTCTCAGGTTTGATGCTGGCGATTACTCCCGCGGACTTCCAGTACCATGATACCTACTTCGTAGTGGCGCATTTCCACTATGTGTTAGTCACCGGAGCCATATTCTCGATAATGGCGGCGGCCTATTACTGGCTACCAAAGTGGACGGGCAACATGTATAGCGAAACATTAGGCCGCTGGCACTTCTGGTGTTCAGTTATTTCGGTGAACGTATTGTTCTTCCCAATGCATTTTCTTGGGCTTGCGGGTATGCCACGACGGATCCCTGATTATGCGATTCAATTTGCCGATGTTAACCAGATAGTCTCCATCGGGGGATTTGCTTTTGGTCTGTCGCAGCTGATTTTCTTAGCCGTGGTGATTAAATGTATTCGCGGTGGTGAGAAAGCGCCAGCTAAACCGTGGGAAGGAGCCGAAGGTCTAGAATGGACAATACCAAGCCCCGCTCCCTATCACTCGTTTACTACGCCACCAGAGGTGAAGTAAACATGGCTGAGTTAAAGCGTAAATCCAATCGCAAACTGATCATAATGCTAATTATTGGCGCTGTGGGCATGTTTGGCTTTGGATTTGCGCTTGTTCCTTTGTACGACGTGTTGTGCGACGCACTGGGGATTAACGGTAAAACCCAAAATACCGCCAGCGTTTATCAGCCCGTTGTAATAGATAAAAACAGAACCATTACCGTAGAGTTTGTGTCTCAGGTGCAAAGTGATATGCCTTGGACGTTCAAACCAGAGGTTAATACTATGCAAGTTCACCCCGGCGAGCTTATACGGACTCATTTTGTTGCAACAAATTTGTCTGCAAACCATATTGTTGGCCAAGCGATTCCGTCGGTGTCTCCCGGGCAAGGCGCCGCTTATTTTAATAAAACGGAATGTTTCTGTTTCAATCAGCAAGTATTAAAGGCCAATGCCGAAGCTGATCTCCCACTGATATTTTTTGTGGATCCCGAATTACCAGATTCAATATCAACCTTGACCCTCTCTTATACGCTCTACAACATCACCGACAAAGGCTATGTCGCCAGCACTGCTGTAGAGCAAGGAGCTGCTAGATGACCATTGAAAATAAGCACGAAAATTATTACGTTCCAGAGCAAAGCGCTTGGCCGATTATCGGTGCAATTGGACTATTTCTGATCGCCTTTGGTGCTGGTAGCTATGTTTCACAACTGCAAGCAGAAGGCGGCAGCGGCGGCTATATCCTACTCGCAGGGATTGCCGTGATTATATTTATGATCTTTGGCTGGTTTAGAACCGTTATAGCCGAATCGATGGCAGGCCTCTACTCCAAGCAGATGGATCGCTCTTTTAGGCAAGGCATGAGCTGGTTTATTTTCTCTGAAGTCATGTTCTTTGCCGCCTTTTTCGGTGCGTTATTTTATGCCCGTATGATATCAGTGCCTTGGTTAGGTGGTGCATCGAATAACGCCATGACCAATGAAGTGTTATGGCCAACCTTTGAAGCTGTTTGGCCGCTAATCACTACACCAGACGGCAGCACGACCCAAGCTATGGGCTGGATGGGTCTGCCCTTGTATAACACCTTAATCCTATTGACCTCCTCTGTAACATTACACTTTGCCCACGTGGGGCTCGAGAAAGATAAACGTAAAGCGTTAACCATTTGGTTAGGCCTGACTATTTTATTGGGTATCGCTTTCCTAGGCTTGCAAGCTGAAGAGTATATTCATGCCTACCAAGAGATGGGACTGACTCTAGATGCGGGCGTTTACGGCAACACCTTCTTCCTATTAACGGGCTTTCACGGAATGCACGTCACCTTAGGTACCGTGTTTCTGATAGTGCTATTTTTTAGAGTGCTCAAGGGGCATTTTACCCCAGATAAGCACTTTGCCTTCCAAGCTGGTGCTTGGTATTGGCACTTTGTTGATGTGGTGTGGCTGTGTCTATTTATCTTTGTGTATGTACTTTAATCCAAGATAGAACTTAACCATTAATAGGGCCTGGAGTTAGGAGCAATGACTCCAGTCCCTAACGCCACTAGCAGTAAAAAAACGACCAATACAGAGAACAGAACCCGTCGACCTAAGAATTGGCTCATAGGAACTGATGTCTCTCCTTTCACCATAATAAACAGGGCGCGGCCTAGATTAAACAGTATGAATAGCAGTAGCAGCACTAGGACCAATTTAAAGATTAACAAAACAGACATGGGCTCTCCTCGTGTTAAGATGAATCTTGCTTGGTTATTTATTGTGCTTCTTACTGTGATAGTGTTTTCAGTTTTGGTCAAGTTAGGTTTTTGGCAACTTGAACGCGCCCATTTTAAGGCTAACTGGCAACAACAGCTGAGCGAAAGACAAGCCGCCTCTGTACTCAGCTATCCTCAGTTACTCAATATTTCTAAAGATGAAGCCTTAACTGGTTTTAAACTCAAAACTTCAGTGAGCCCAGTCTCGACAGATATCTTTCTGCTCGATAATCAGGTTTATCAGGGAAGAGTGGGCTACCTTGCTCTACAAGCTGTGCAAGTGAGTGAGCTAGAGCCTTGGTTACTGGTCGAACTCGGCTTTATCCCCGCAGGGCTCAGCCGCTCACAACTACCCAATGTAAAACCCATTAGTCAGCCAAGCGTTTTAGAGGGCCGCGTTTATCAAAAGCAGATAAACCCAATGAGCTCAGAATTAATGGCCGAAACCGCTTGGCCCAAACGCATCCAAAACCTCAATATTCCCCAGATAGCTCAATTGATTGATAAGCCTTTAGCCAGTGTAGTCTTACAGCCAAGTAACCTCGACAACACATACCCTCACCCGTGGCAGCCTATTCCACTCTCTTCACAGAAGCATCAAGGTTATGCCGTACAATGGTTTTCAATGGCGGGCGTGTTTGCATTGCTAATGGGATATCTGTTGTTTCGTAAACTAAAACAGCCTGATAGATAACAAGGTCATTAGCCTATTGCCAATGACAGATAGACACTGTAGGTTAGAAATTAAGCGACCTAGCCGTTCCGGGAAGCTCAATTCTGATCAATTATTTTGATGGATTATTCTCAACCGTTTTTTAGCCGTTAATGACTAACTATATGCGTTAGCAGGTGCGCTAAATAGGATGAAATAACAGAAAGAGGAGATGGAATGAACTCCCCCAAAAAGAACGGCAAGAAAACGCTAATGTTATTAATACTGGCTTTTGCCCTGCCCGTCATGGCGGCAAAACTAGTACTCAGTTTCAATCTATACAATGGTGGCGCGACCAATAAAGGTCAGCTATTAGATAGCGTCAGCTATACCAATCTAGCCATGGCTAATCCTCAGCCTCAAGAGTGGCAACTGTTATATCAATTACCTCGCCATTGCGATGTCATCTGTGAAGATAGGCTCTATATCTTACAGCAGAGCCATATTGCCCTCGGCCGTAATCAAGACCGCGTACACACCATCATTATGGTTAATCAGCAAAGTGATACTGCCGCATTAACAGGCTTCGATTTTGTTACTGCCACACCATCTAAGCAGCTTAGCCAATTACTCAACCAACAAGAATTCATTATCGTCGATCCCCTCGGCAGTTTAGTCATGAGCTATCCAATAGCCGAAGATCATCAAGCACAGATCATGCAAGGCAAGGCCTTAGTCGCCGATCTACGTAAGCTACTCAAGCTTTCGCGAATTGGCTAAAGGGGGGCTTTTATGAAAAATCAGTCTATGCAGATTAAGTCGTTATTAAAAGTCACCTTAGTGTTTAACTTATGCGTCATTATGCATAGGCAAGCCTATTCCCTATTAGCCATGACCAAATCCAGCCTTATTGGAGGTGGTTACCATGCAGATTAAGTCGTTATTAAAGATCACCTTAGTGTTTACTCTGTGTGTGATTTTAATGGGTGCCTACACTCGCCTATCTGATGCGGGCCTTGGTTGCCCAGACTGGCCAGGCTGCTACGGTATGCTCAAGGTGCCTACCGAGATCCACGAGTTAAATCAAGTTCAACAGGCATTCCCAGAACATACTGTCGAAACTGAAAAAGCTTGGCTAGAGATGATCCATCGCTATATCGCCGGCACCTTAGGCTTGCTAGTCCTACTAATTTTAGTACTCAGTCTTAAGACTGATGATGCCCCTAAGAAGCTGCCTATGTTTATAGCCGCGCTCATTATCTTTCAAGCGGCATTAGGCATGTGGACCGTAACGATGAAGTTGATGCCGATTATTGTGATGGCACATCTACTGGGCGGGTTTGCGCTATTTTCACTACTGTTATTGCTCTATCTTCGCAGCAAACCACTACGGATCCCAGGTGGTGACCCTGCAGCACGTAAACTGGCTGGCTTTGCCGCTATCTGTATCGGCGTTTTACTGCTGCAAATCGTATTAGGCGGCTGGACATCATCAAATTATGCCGCGCTCGCCTGCACCACATTGCCTTTGTGTGAGGGGAATTGGGTCGACAACCTAAGCTTTGCTAAAGCCTTCTCACCTTTTCAAGGGGATCATGCCAGCTTCGAATATGGCGTTTTAGATTACCCAGCCAGAATGACTATTCATGTGGCCCACCGCGTCGGTGCCATCATTACTGCAGCCATGCTGTTGTACTTAGCATTTAAGCTCATTACCACGGCAAAATCTACCACGATACGTAATGCCGCTTGGCTACTCATGGCACTCGTGTTCGTTCAAGTGGGACTAGGGATTGGTAATGTCGTCTTACACCTGCCGCTAGGTATCGCCGTCTCTCATAACGCTGGTGCAGCACTGTTGCTGCTTACCTTAGTATTTATCAACTACGCCTTATGGCGCAAAGCATAGAGGGCCTTAAATGACAACGACTAACGCCCTGATCTTACCGCACCAATACATCGCGAGGTTTCACTAATGGCAAAACAGATCGCATTACCAAGAAGCCAAACAAGCCCGCTATTTCAATGGCGCGCCTATTATGAAATGACTAAGCCTAAAGTCGTCGCACTTATGCTGCTCACAGTTTTAGTGGGTATGTGTTTAGCCGTCCCGGGGACCGTTCCACTCGTGCCATTAATTGCTGGCATGGCAGGGATTGGCATGATGGCAGGCTCTGCCGCTGCCTTTAATCATTTAATCGATCGCCGCATCGACGGATTAATGGCTCGAACCTACAACCGCCCACTGCCTAAAGGGCGGATCTCGATAATCAAGGCGATTAGCTTTGCCTCTATTCTAGGGACATTAGGTTTCATCATCCTCTATGCCTTAGTAAATCCACTCACCGCCTGGCTCACCTTTGCCAGCTTAATCGGTTATGCCGTGGTTTATACCGCTTACTTGAAACGAGCGACGCCGCAAAACATTGTGGTTGGGGGCTTGGCTGGAGCCATGCCCCCACTGCTAGGTTGGACTGCAGTAACGGGAGAGTTTCATGGTAATGCACTGCTGCTGGTGATCATCATCTTTGCATGGACGCCGCCTCATTTCTGGGCGCTAGCGATTCACCGTAAGGCCGAATATGCCAAGGTGGATATTCCTATGTTGCCGGTTACTCACGGCGTTGAATTCACCAAAACCTGCATCTTTCTCTATACGGTATTGTTAGCCATAGCCTGTTTATTACCAGTATTAGTCGGCATGTGCGGCCCGGTTTATCTAGTAAGTTCAACCCTGCTCAGTGCTGGCTTTATCTATAAAGCTTGGCAGCTCAAGTTCCATGAAACCCCTGGGCTTGCGATGAATGTATTTAAGTTTTCTATCTATCACTTAATGCTGCTATTTATCGCTTTACTGGTCGATCATTATTTATGGGTGTAACGAGAACAAGCCCGTTACCGAGCGAGGATAAACCATGAAACTCACCTGGATAATTGCGGCCGTGTTAATGGTAGCAGCGGGCGTATACGCAAGCATACAGTTAGCTCAGCCAAAGAACTTAGCGCTGCAAACCAGCTTCGAGTATCCGGCGCCGCTGCCATTAGCGCCTTTCTCGCTAACAGATCAACGGGGCAATAGCTTTAGCAATACCGACCTGCTTGGCAAGTGGAGTCTGTTTTTCATCGGCTACACCTCCTGCCCAGATGTTTGCCCTACCACCATGGGCAAGTTGAGCTCAGCCTACCCCAAGCTCACAGACAAAGCCGAGCTGCAGGTGATTTTCCTGTCGGTCGATCCTCAAAGAGACTCTACAGAAACCTTAGAAAACTATATTAAATTCTTTAATCCCGAGTTTATCGCCGTAACCGGAGAGCATAGCCAGTTGTTTCCGGTGACTCGCAGCTTAGGTTTCGTCTATGCCATGGTAGGAAATGGCCCTGATTATCAGGTCGATCACAGCGCCTCATTTGCCTTAGTTTCACCTCAAGGGGAGAAGATCGCCATCATCAAGCCGAAATCGAGTAGTCCGGGAAAACTGCCGCAGATCAAAAATAGCGATTTAATTCATGACGTCAATGCAATTATTGATAAGTATTCCGGTTAATACACATCGTAAAATTCGAGCAAAAAAAAACGCCAATGATGACGTTTTATTTTGCTTTAAAAGCTATTCAGCAATCCACTGACCGTTTGACTTAGGCCTAATCCAAGGCTGTGAGAACCAGTAGTAACTACCTTTACTCTTACTTGGCGCGGTACAGTTATAACGTGAGCGCCCCGCAGGCAAATCAAGCTCGGCCTGAATACTAAACTCATTATCAGAGATCCAACTTGGCTTCTTAGCACCTTGTCCCTGAATAAAGCACATCAGCTGTGACGCATTGATATCACTCATATCTAGGGTCACCTTAATCTCTGGTCGCCATTGGCCTTGAGCCAACTCAGGGTTGCTATTCGTTTGAGCCAGCACAGGCATATTCAAACTATGCAGCTTTACCTTTAGGCTGTTGAGGTCGGCATAAACACCTGCTACAGGAAAGCGAGGTAACGCGGTTAATGGCGAGTATGGACCTGCCGCTCCAGATTGCTGACCAAACGCCACAAAGCCGTGCTTGTCGAGCATATCTTCAATCTGCCGATTGTATTCACCGTATGGGTAAGCCAGCATTTTCAAGTTTTGCCCTGTCGCCTTAGCAATCTCGGCTTCAGTGCGCAAAATATTGCTCTCGATACGTGCTAGCCATTGCTTATCCGTTTCGCCCGCCTCTTTACGAATAAGGTGTTCATGCCCCCAACTATGGTTGGCAATTTCCGCTCCCTCGTTAGATAGCGTGATCAGCTGCTGCCAGCTCATCATTTCGCCATACTCTTTTAGGATCGGTTCAACCGAGACAAAAAGGGTGTAGGGGAATTTATATTGCTTTAAAATGGGGTGCGCTGTATTAGCAATGCTGCGGTAACCATCATCGAAGGTGATCGCAATCGTTTTTGCTGGCAGTGCTTTCTTAGCCTTAATTGACTCCACCACAGTTGAAAGTGGCACGACGTTGAAGTTGTTTTCCGCCAGATACTGCATCTGCTCTTTAAATTGCGCAGGAGTAACACTGGTGATCGCTGGCGTACTATCCGAAACATGATGATACTGTAGGATCACCGTCGCGTGAGCCGAAAAACCTGTCAGCGCAAGTAGCGCTAGCAACACGTTTTTAACCATAAATATTAGACCTCTAAAATGATTGCCTTACTGTTAAACCCACAAAAAAACCGACAACTGTTTGCCCTCGCACTACCGATGATTTTATCAAATATCACGGTGCCATTACTGGGACTTGTCGATACCGCCGTTGTTGGACACCTTAGTAACGCCTATTATTTAGGCGGTGTGGCAGTTGGGTCAACGATTATAACCTTAATTTTGTGGTTGCTAGGATTTTTACGCATGTCGACCACGGGATTAGTCGCTCAAGCCTATGGCGCCAACGACACCCAGCAACAATTTAAACTCTTGGTACAAGCAGCAAGTCTAGCACTCCTGTTTGGTATTGCCGCTATCGCATTACAGCTACCCATAGTGAATTTAGCCATGGCGTTGTCAGATGCCAGCGTCGAAGTCGAGCGCTATTGCCGAGAGTATTTCCAGATCAGGATCTGGTCGACCCCCTTCGCCCTAATGAATTTAGTGCTTCTTGGCTGGCTCCTTGGGCGGCAGCAACCTAAGGCCGCGATGTGGCAACTGATTGTGGCAAACCTAGTAAATATCGTATTAGATGTCATCTTCGTGCTAGGTCTTGGCTGGGGTGTGAAAGGAGCGGCACTCGCCTCTGTGTTCGCCGATATCTCTGGTTTCTTAGTAGCACTCACCATGGTTCGCAGTCAGCTTGGTAAGCTAGGTGATTTTAAGTTGCTACAACTCATCAAGCAGCTTTCCCTGCAAAGCTACGCCAAGATGATGAGCCTTAACACAGACATCTTTATTCGTAGCCTATGTTTGCAAGCATCATTTGCCTTTATGACTTTTTACGGCGCAGGCTTAGGTGATAATACCGTTGCAGCCAATGCCGTATTACTCAACTTATTGCTACTCATCTCCTATGCACTCGATGGCATCGCCTATTATGCAGAGGCCGAGGTGGGTCGAGCTCATGGCCAGAAAAATAGCCGTTTAATGCAGGAATCGGTGACATTAGCCTGGGCATGGTCAGCCATTGCCGCATTAGGCTTTACGCTATTTTTTGCCCTCGCGGGTTCGCAGATTATCGCTATGTTGACCAGCATCAGTGAAGTACAAGCAGTGGCCGAACAATATCTGATTTGGATTATATTCATCCCCTTGCTCGCCTTTGGCTCCTATCTTTTTGATGGTGTCTATATCGGTGCAGCTCAGGGCAAGGTGATGCGTAACAGTATGATTCTATCTACTTTTGGCGTATTTTTCCCGGTCTGGTACCTATTAGAACAGCAGGGTAACTTTGCCTTATGGGCAGCCATGAGCAGCTTTATGCTGGCCCGCAGTGCGTTACTTTCGCTGCATTACTGGTTTAGGCTCAGACTGATTTTAAACTAGCTTTTATATTTGCTTTCTTGAGTAAGAAACAAAAAACGCGACCTAGACTTAGAGCTAGAGCCGCGTTTTTTATGCAAATTCTGCATCCAGTATTACTGGTAAGAGTGCTCACCATGCTGGTGCTCGGTCACGTCTTTAACGCCTGATAGTTCACCTGGGAACATATCAAGTAGTTGCTTCTCGATACCATCTTTTAGAGTTACATCAACCATAGAGCAACCATTACAACCACCACCAAACTGCAATACTGCAATGCCGTCTTCAGTGATTTCAACTAGCATGATGTTACCACCATGGCTAGCAAGCTGTGGGTTAATTTCAGACTGGATAACATACTCGATACGCTCAGATAATGAAGCGTCATCAGACACTTTACGCATTTTAGCGTTAGGTGCCTTAAGCGTTAACTGAGAACCTAACTGATCGGTAACGAAGTCAATTGTCGCTTCTTCAAGGAAAGGAGCGCTTTTCTCATCAACCATGGCATTAAAGCCATTAAATTCGATCTCTGTGTCATCAGCTTCAACAGCGTCTGGTGGACAATATGATACGCCACACTCAGCCTGCGCAGTACCTGGGCTGATAACAAATACTCGAATGTGAGTTCCTTCAGGCTGATCTGATAACAATTTAACAAAATGCGCCTGAGCTGCTTCGGAAATGGTAATCATGAAAACATGCTCCGTCAGGGATAAACCTGAGTGTTTTAGTAAGAATTAACCCTATAATACTCTTACTCTGCATTCCTTTGTAGCCCCCAAGGCTCACAGATTAAGAATAAATAGCGATTGCGTCACAGTTTTTTATCTTCACCTAGAGTGGTTTTGTCGCCTCCGAGCTGTTAATTTAACCGCTATATTATAAATATAATGAAAAACTCCATGCTCAGAATCTGTCTTGTTTTTTTGTGTGCTTTTTTGATCTCATCCTCCTTTTTTGCCGAAGCAAAGAAGACGCGTTTAACAGACAGCCCGCTCTATGGTGTCAACACCACTAGCCCCGAAGAGTTTTTAGGCTACCCACTCGGAGAGCGCTTACTTAGACACGACCAGATTAATTACTACCTCAAACAGATCGCCACACAAAACCCCAGAGTATCGCTAGAAAATACAGGCCAAAGTCATGAGGCAAGGCAGCAGTTAACCGCCGTTATCACCTCGGTAAACAACCAGTCAAAGCTGGATGAAATCTTAGCTCAGAGACAGCAAGTCAAATATCTAGGTAAGCAAGGTGGACCACTAATTATCTGGCTTGCCTACTCGATTCATGGCGACGAGATCAGCGGCGCCCATAGCGCACTAAAGCTTAGCCATATGCTGGCCACCAGCGAAGATAAATGGGTTAAGGAGTTACTTGAGCAAGCAGTTGTACTCATCACCCCGAGCCAAAATCCCGATGGACTCGACCGATTTTCAACTTGGGCCACTGGCTATGCCGGCAAAGTTGTTGTCAGCGACCCGAATCATAAGGAGCATAAACAGGGCTGGCCTACGGGTAGAAGTAACCATTATTTTGCCGACCTTAATCGCGACTGGCTGTTTCTACGTCATCCCGAATCTCAAGGTCGTGTCGCCCTATTTCACCGCTGGCAGCCCCACTATGTGGGCGACTTTCATGAGATGGGCCATAACTTCACTTACTTTTTCCAGCCCGGCGTCCCCGAACGCACCCATCCACTTACCCCAGCTGGCAACCAGAAGCTCACTGCAAAATTGGCCGCCTACCACCAAGCCGCGCTAGATGATAATAAGCAGAGTTACTTTAGCCGTCAGTTATTCGATGATTTCTTCTATGGCAAAGGCTCTACCTATCCCGATATCAACGGTGCCATAGGGGTCTTGTTTGAACAGGCGAGCGCCCGCGGCCAACAACAGGACTCGGTCAATGGCATAGTGCACCTGCAAGAGGGCATAGAGAATCAATATGCGACCTCAATCTCAAGCCTCAAAGGTGCCTTGGCGTTAAAGTCGGAACTAGAGCAATATCAGGCCGAATTTTTTAAGGGTAAGCATCAGAAAGCGATGAAGAAAAAGCCTCGTCAGGCAGGGCTACTACTCACGACCAACAAGGATCCAAGCCGGATCCGAGCGCTCACAGAGCTGCTCAGCCAGCACAAAATAGAATATTACTACCTCACCAATAAACTCACTCAGTCTGGCATCGATTTTGGGGTCGATAGCAGTATTTTCATCCCCAACAAACAGGCACAGAGTGCGCTACTCGAGGCAATGTTTGACGACAGAAGCGAATTTGTCGATCCGACCTTTTACGATATCTCCACCTGGGATCTGCAACATGCATTCAATCTCAACCTGCGTCGCAACGTTAAACTCGAACTCAGCGTACTCAGCCAAACACCAGCGGAATTTGTGCCTCCGAGTTGGAACAAGAATGCTGTCGCCC
Source organism: Shewanella pealeana ATCC 700345 (assembly GCF_000018285.1). Lineage (NCBI taxonomy): Bacteria > Pseudomonadati > Pseudomonadota > Gammaproteobacteria > Alteromonadales > Shewanellaceae > Shewanella > Shewanella pealeana. Next base: position 4,873,094 of record NC_009901.1, read on the forward strand.
TACTCATAGACTGGCGTGACAGCCAAGCAGCTTTATTGCTGCAGCAATTGCTCAAGCAAGAGATCAAGGTTAAATTTGCCGCCAAGCCGTTTAGCATATTGAGCACAAATGGCGAGATAGACTTTGCTGCTGGTACTCTGCAAGTGCCGCTAAAGCAAGATAACATCTCGGCAAGCGAGATAGGCCAGCGCGTGCAACAATTAGCGCAACAGTTTAAGGTGAATGTTATCGCGGCTAATACCAGCGCCGCTAGCAAAGGCATAGATCTAGGCAGCCCTGACTTTAACCTGATAAAGCCTATTCGCCCTCTCATCGTAAGCGGTAAAGGCACCTCTGTTTCCGAGGTCGGCCAGCTATGGTATTACTTAGATAACACCTTAGGCGTCGCCACCACTCTGGTCGATAGCAAGGATCTCACGTCGATAACATTAGCCGATTACAGTCATGTGCTACTAGCCGATGGCAACTACAAAACCTTAAGCGATCGTTTTGCCCGTAAGCTGGGTCAGTTTACCTCTGAAGGTGGTGTGGTCATTGCACAAAAACGCGCACTGAACTGGCTAAGTGATTCCAACTTACTTAAAACCGATCCCCGCAGTGAGCGATTCTATAAGCAGCTGTTTGATGCCGATGGTCTCTCGTTCGAGCAGAAATCAAATTTCAGTGCCAAACAACAGATAGGTGGCGCAATCGTCGAACTGAAACTCGATACTAGCCATCCCATCAGCTTTGGCCTCAACGGCGATCGTCTGCCAGTGATGAAAAATAAGGTATTGGGCTTCTCACAAACCACCAAAGCCTTTTCTGTCGCGGCAAACTACGCCTCTGAGCCGCTACTAAGCGGCTACCTTGCTAAGGAATACCAGAATAGCTTCAGTGATTCACCGGCGATTATCGTCGAGTCACGTAACAAGGGCGCCATCGTGGCACTAGCCGATAATCTGCTGTTTAGAAATATTTGGCTTGGCTCTGAGAAAGCTTATGCCAATGCGCTTTACTTCATTCCAGCGCTGCACTAATAGCCCCTTAACTGTCACTCGATAGCTATAGCATTTAGCGGCGCCCCGGTGCCTCGGCTCTAGCCAGGCACCAAACTTGAACCTGAGTGTGCTTTCGCTGCAATAATTTCGCGATCTCCTCTACCGTCGTGCCCGTGGTCACCACATCATCGATCAGCGCTACCCGCTGCCAGTTAAACTCAGGTGAAAGCTCAAAGGCGCCTTTAAGGTTTTTACGCCGTAACCTACCCGACAATCCCGCTTGCGGCTGAGTCTCTTTCATCCTAAACAGCATATTATCGACCAGTGGTATATCGAGTCGCTTAGACAGTGCCTTAGCGATTAGCCAAGCCTGATTAAAGCCCCGTTGCCGCAGCCTGCTCTTATGTAGCGGCACGGCAATCAACGCCTGTGGCAGCTGGATAAAGCCTAAATATTCTAGATAGAGGATCCGCTGAACCAGCGCGTCCACCAGCACATCGATCACCGCAAATTGCGCCTGATACTTAACCTGTCCGACCCAGTGACCTAGGCCATGGTGATAACTGCAGGGAGCGATAACGGTTAATGGCGTCGATGCCATGCAATGACCGCAGAAAGCCATGCTTATTAGCATCTCACCGCCACAGCCCAAACAGATGGGCGTTTGATAACGGCAAGCATGCAGGCAAACGGAACAGATCCCACGATTAACCGAATCAATATGTTGATGGCACAATAAACAGCGATTGGGTAAAATTGCCGATAACCACCGAGTCCAAGGTGTTTTGCTAATAATGAAATCCTTTTCATTGTTAAGTTTCAACGTTAACCCATGAGGCCCAAAATGAGTCAGAGCCAGCTACATATCGAATCTATCGGTCAAGGGCCCGATGTTGTAATGCTTCATGGTTGGGGGGTTAACAGCGCCGTATTTACTCCACTGCAGGGCGCATTAGCCAAGTATAGGGTTCACTTCGTCGATCTGCCGGGATTTGGCCATAGCCCAGCGGTCAATGGCGATATCTACGACTGGCTAAACGCCATCTTAGAAGCGGTTCCTGAGCAAGCGATCTGGACTGGCTGGTCACTCGGCGGACTCATTGCTACATTAGCCGCCATCCATCATCCGCAGCGTGTGTCGGCGCTATGCACCATAGCCTCATCGCCTTGCTTTATGGCGGGTGAAGACTGGCCGGGGATCCCGGAAAAGGTATTGAGCCAATTCGCCCAACAGCTGACTCAAGATCTCGATAAGACCATCGAACGCTTTCTTGCTATCCAAGCCATGGGTAGCGAAACCGCCAAGGGCGATATCAAACAATTACGTGAGTTAGTGCTTACTAAACCTCAGGCTCAACAGACAGCTCTGGCCCAAGGATTAGCGATGCTTGAACGGGTCGACTTACGTGCCGAGTTATCTCAAATCAACCAACCTTGGCTAAGAGTCTGGGGACGATTAGATGGGTTAGTGCCGCGCAGAATGATAAAAGCCATGCCACAGCTGCCGCAAAGCCAAGACCTATTACTTCACAAGGCCTCTCACGCGCCGTTTATTAGCCACCAGCAAGAGTTTCTCGACGGCTTCAATCTATGGCTCGACGAGCAAGTCTAGTTAAAACAACAAATTTGTTATTCTAAATTTGCTCAATCTAAAGCTAACCAGTCTAAATAGTTAGCTTTATTTTTCGCCTGCGATTGGTTAATATTTAAACATAACTTTTCGCGGGTAATTTTATGTTAGTGGTGACCAACTATCCCAACGTGCCGATTGCAACATCTAATGCTGCAACCGATTCTGCGCGCACAGATAGCCAGCAGCGCCCGCCTATTATTCCTCCGCAGCAGCCAACCAAAGGCCATGAAGAGCGTGCCTTTAATCCACAGCATGAGCGCACGGCCGATCAAACTCAGACCCAAGCTAAGCTGCGCGATTCGGTGCAAAACAAACAGCAAGGTCAGTCTCAACAACAAGAGCAATCAGGCCAAGAAAAGCAGAAACAGAGTAACGCACTCAACTTAAAACAGCTTCTTAGCCAGCGTGGTCCACTCAAGCGCAGCGATATAAAAATCCCCGAGCAAGCCGTTGCCAGTCCGGAAGTAAAAAGTGACAGCAAGCTAAGCTTGCCCAATGAAACGCTACAGTTTTATCAAGCGTTTGGCGTCCGAATTGAAGCGTTTTACCATCAGCGCACTAAGCCTGATAGCCCGTCAGACTTTTTAGCAACCGCATAAAAAAACCGACAAACTCAGTTGTCGGTTTTTTTGTATCGCGATTTTCGCTTTATCGATTACTTCTTCAGTTTAGCGAACGCATCGGCAAAGGCATTACCCATAGCGGCATTAGCCTGCTGCTTAGGTTTGTGAGTCTTTTGCTGGCCACGCTGCTGATTAGCGCCTTTATTAGGGGCACCTTTGTTTTGGTGGTTTGCTGGACGCGGCGCACTCTTAGGTGCATCGCCAGCCTTATCATCGAGGCGCATACTTAGGCCGATACGGCGACGTTCTGCATCAACTTCCATGACCTTAACTTTAACGATATCACCGGCTTTAACCACCTTGTGCGGATCGTCAATAAACTTGTCGGTCATCGATGAGATATGGACTAAACCATCTTGATGCACGCCCACATCGACGAAAGCACCGAAGTTAGTCACGTTAGTTACCACACCTTCTAAGATCATATCCAGTTTAAGGTCTTTGATCTCTTCAACGCCCTCTTTAAAAGTGGCGGTTTTAAATTCACCACGAGGATCGCGTCCCGGCTTATCCAGCTCGGCGAGAATATCTGTCACTGTGGGCAGACCAAATTCACTGGTGATAAAATCTTTGGCTTCTAGCGCCTTAAGTAGCTCTGAGTTACCGATTAGCTCGGCAACCGACACACCTTTAGCCGCTGCAATCGACTCAACTAATGAGTAGGCCTCTGGATGCACCGAAGAGCCGTCGAGTGGGTTATCCCCTTCACTAATACGTAAGAAGCCCGCTGCCTGCTCATAGGCTTTAGGCCCAAGGCGTGCCACTTTAAGCAGCGCTTTACGGTTGTTGAAACGGCCTTGCTCGTCACGATGGGTCACAATGTTACGTGCCAAGGTTTTATTAAGACCCGCAACCTGAGCCAGCAACGCAGCAGATGCCATATTCACATCTACGCCTACGCCATTCACACAGTCTTCGACAACCGCTTCTAGCGAGCTTGATAACTGACTCTGGCTTACATCGTGTTGATACTGACCCACACCAATCGCCTTTGGCTCAATCTTCACTAGCTCGGCTAATGGATCTTGCAGACGACGAGCAATCGATACCGCGCCGCGGATCGAAACATCGATATTCGGGAACTCTTCCGAGGCTAGCTCAGATGCTGAATACACTGAAGCGCCCGCTTCGCTGACCATAATCTTAGTCAGTCTAGGTAGCTCAGCCTTTACTTGGCTGATCAGATCGGCAGCTAGTTTATCGGTTTCACGTGAGGCTGTACCGTTACCGATAGCAATCAACTCAACCTTATGCATCTTCACAAGGTTAGCTAAGGTTCTTACCGACTTATCCCACTGGTTTTGTGGGGCATGCGGGAAGATAGTCGTGTGTGCCATCAACTTGCCGGTGTCGTTGACGATAGCGACTTTCACACCTGAGCGAAGACCCGGATCTAAACCTAGGGTCGCTTTAGCACCGGCAGGAGCTGCCATCAATAGATCGCCTAAGTTGCGGGCAAAAACCTTAATTGCTTCTTGCTCAGCGGTATCACGCATGCGACCAAGAAACTCAGTTTCCATTTGCAGGGCGATTTTAACTTTCCACGTTGCCGCAACAACGGTCTTTAACCATGTATCAACGGCGCTATCTGTTAAGCCTAACTTAAAGTGCTCGATAATAATCACTTCACAGTAACTAGCTTGCTTAGGCTCTTGATGCGGATCGGCATTGATATTGAGGCTTAACATGCCTTCATTACGTCCGCGTAGCATGGCAAGTGCACGGTGAGATGGCACTTTAGTCAGCTTTTCAGAGTGCTCGAAGTAATCTCTAAACTTAGCGCCCTCTTTCTCTTTACCTTTAACCATGCGGCTTTCAAACACAGCATTTTGTTCTACTTGTACGCGAATTTTTTGCAGTAATTCGGCATCTTCAGCAAAACGCTCCATCAAGATAAAGCGTGCACCATCGAGTACCGCCTTAGCATCGGCAAAGCCGGCCTCGGCATTGATATATTCGCTAGCAACCGCTTCGCAATCTACCTGTCGGTTTGCCAACAGGTAGTCAGCCAAAGGCTCGATCCCCGCTTCAATGGCGATAAGGCCCTTGGTACGGCGTTTTGGCTTGTAAGGTAAATAGAGATCTTCTAGACGCGTCTTACTATCTGCTGCATTGATTGCCGCTTGCAACTCAGGTGTTAACTTACTCTGGGCTTCGATGCTCGATAAAATCACGTTACGACGATCATTCAGATCACGTAGATAACCTAAACGGCTGTATAGAGTACGCAATTGCGCATCATCTAAGCCACCAGTGGCTTCTTTACGGTAACGTGCGATAAACGGCACTGTTGCGCCATCGTCGAGTAATGAAATGGTATCGATAACTTGTTGCTGACGAACGTTCAGTTCTTCAGCGATGAGCTGTGCAATATTTTGCATAAGATAGAGGTCGAGCCTAGTTGATAAAGGGGATTTTGCCAAAGATACCACAGCCCATGGCATTGGTTAATGCTAATACTGCGACAAATAGTGCAATTGAGCACTGAAACCCACTAAGGTATTAGTGGGTCAATCTCATTCGGTGTTATTTGACTATTCAAAGCCTTGATATGAGATGCGATTGATATACCAAACCTGCTCACCTGTCGGCGTCTTGATCACGGCTTCATCATCGACCTCTTTCTTCAACAAACCACGGGCCATTGGCGAGTCGATGGAGATATAGTCCTTACGACCAAAGATCTCATCATATCCGACAATCTTAAACGCTAGCTTGTTGCCATCATCATTCTCGATTTCAACCCAGGCGCCAAAAAACACCTTGCCCTCTTGTGCTGGCGAATAGTCGACAACTTGTACATTTTCTAGGGTTTTACGTAGATAACGTACTCTGCGGTCTATTTCACGCAGCTTTCGCTTGTTGAAGGTATAGTCGGCATTCTCACTTCTGTCACCTAAGCTCGCAGCCCAGCTTACAATTTTGGTGATTTCAGGGCGATGTTCACGCCAAAGATAGTTCAACTCTTTTTGCAGTTTCTCGAAACCTTCACGAGTGACGATTGCGGTTCTCATAGCTTCTACTTTTTAAAGGGGGGAGTAACAGTTCATGGGCAAAAATAATAGCATAAATCCAGCAAAGCTTAGCTAGAGGTATTGAGCTTATCGAGCCAATAGCTAGCTATGTCAATTTACTTACAATTTAAACTTGCTGACAAAGAAGCATTAAATACGCTTATATTCAAAAACTTAGACCAAGCATGCTTATGTTTAAGATCAGGCTTAGTGGCATTAGCAAAAATGCCTGCTAGTCATTAACATATTAAAACAGCTATATTAGAATGAATCACATTCAATATCAGCTATTTGCCTACTAATACAGAGTTGGCCGCCGAGTTAAAAGGACCTTAAGCATGGGACACGAAACCTCAAAAATTCTCGTCGTCGACGATGATATGAGACTACGCGCATTACTAGAACGTTACTTGATGGAGCAAGGTTATCAAGTGCGTAGCGCCGCCAATGCAGAACAGATGGATCGCCTACTCGAGCGAGAAAACTTCCACCTGTTAGTACTCGATCTAATGCTTCCCGGTGAAGACGGCCTGTCTATCTGTCGCCGACTTCGTCAAACTGGCAACCCAATTCCTATCGTGATGTTGACCGCAAAAGGCGACGAAGTAGATAGAATCATCGGCCTAGAGTTAGGTGCCGATGACTACTTGCCAAAGCCCTTTAATCCACGAGAGCTATTAGCCCGCATTAAAGCCGTTATGCGTCGTCAAACCCCCGAGGTGCCAGGTGCTCCAACCCAGCAAGAAGAAGAGATCACCTTTGGTGAATACTCTCTAAACCTTGCGACCCGTGAAATGCATCATGGCGAAGAGAGCATCGCACTGACTAGCGGCGAATTTGCCGTGCTTAAAGTGCTTGTCAGCCATCCAAGAGAGCCCCTTTCACGTGACAAGCTGATGAATCTGGCACGTGGCCGCGATTACTCGGCACTAGAGCGATCAATTGACGTGCAAGTTTCACGTCTGCGTCGACTCATTGAAAAAGATGCTGCCAACCCGCGCTACATTCAGACTGTGTGGGGCTTAGGTTATGTATTTGTGCCAGATGGCCAGTCACGCAAATAACTCGGCAACAATAATTAAGTGATAATGACTAAGTGATAATGACTAAGAGATAATGACTAAGTGACAATGACTAAGTGACAATAGTTAAGTGACTATAAACAAACGATGGTGGCAATAGTTAAGTGGCTATAAATAAACGATGGTGGCAACGCTTTTTGCCACGCAGCTCCTTCAGCCAAACCGTAATGCTAATTGGCTGTTTGCTGCTCACCAATCAGCTAGTGTCCTACATCTCTGTTGCCGTTTACTTCATTAAACCCAGCTATCAGCAGATAAACCAGCTGATAGCGAGACAAGTGAAACTGCTTTTCGTCGATGGGGTCGATATCGGCCGCGAACACCTCACCATAGTCGATGCCCTTAACGCTAAAGTGCGCGATGACACCATGCAGTTTTATAACCAGAAGCAAGCTCGCCAAGCTGGCATCGAGCGTACCACTTACTACAGCTTCTTATCTTCCCAAATGTCTGAATATCTAGGTGGCGAGGCTGAAGTGCGCATCGCTCAGGGAGAAGAGTTTGAGATCTGGATCCGCCCACCTCAAGCCCCCTCTATCTGGATTAGAGTGCCACTGACTGGACTCAACGAAAAAAATCTATCGCCGCTAACACTATATTTGATGGTCATTGGCGCGTTAAGTGTGGCCGGAGGATGGTGGTTTGCTCGCCAGCAAAATCGTCCGCTTAGACGACTGCAAAAAGCGGCCATCGCCGTGTCTCGTGGTGACTACCCTAAGCCGCTACCATTAAGTGGCTCGACAGAAATTGTCGAAGTGACCAACACCTTTAACCAGATGTCTCACAGCATGAAGCAACTGGAGCAAGACAGAGCCCTGCTGATGGCCGGGATCTCTCACGATCTGCGCACGCCTCTGACCCGTATCCGACTCGCATCAGAGATGATGGTGGAGGAAGATCAATATCTGAAAGATGGCATAGTTAACGATATCGAAGATATGGACGCCATCATCAATCAGTTTATCTCTTACATCAGGCAAGATCAGGAAGGCACACGGGAACTTGAGCAAATTAACATTCTAATTCAGGATGTTATTCAGGCAGAGTCTAACCGTGAAGGCGATATTGAATCAGAGTTAGTAACCTGCCCTATCGTGCCAATGCAAGCTATTGCCGTCAAACGTGTGATCAGTAATTTAGTCGAGAATGCCTACCGTTATGGTAACGGCTGGGTGCGCATTAACTCACAATTTAATGGGAAGTATGTTGGCTTTAGCGTCGAAGATAACGGCCCAGGTATTGACGAAGAGCAGATCCCCAAGTTATTTCAACCTTTCACCCAAGGCGATACGGCTCGCGGCAGTGTTGGGTCAGGTTTAGGCTTAGCAATCATCAAACGAATTGTCGATAGACACCAAGGCAAGGTGATCCTCACTAATCGCAGCGAGGGCGGATTACATGCTCAAGTCTGGTTGCCAATAGAATAGCCATTAATGTAATCGTCATAATCAGAATCGATTTTGTTCAAGTCATTTAAAATAAAGACTAATCTGTAATTTATTTGTAACGAAAAAGCCATATTCTAGCGCCATCTCAAGTATTTGGCATTCAAGATGAAAATCTCAACGCTCTCCCTTTCAGCCTCAATTACACTGTTACTCATTGCGGCGTTACTGGCTTCGGTGGTGCTGTGGAGCAACGACAAACGCCAACTCATCGAACAACAGACCTTGCAACTGCAACAGATCCAACAGAGTTTTTTAGTCGAGATAAGACGTGAACTCGATAGCTATTTATCTAGCGGAGACAGCAATAAGCTTAACAGCGCTAAAGTTAAACTTGAGCATATGCAGACGCAAATCGCTTCACTAAACGACCTAAAAACCACACAACTACAGCAAGTTGTAATAGCCTTTACCCAAGCCTTAGATAGTGATTACCGGGCTGCGGGGAAGTTAGCAGGCAACCCAAGACAGCTATTAGCCCACGCCGAATCAGAGATGCTTGATTACAATGCACGCTTAGCGGATTACGCCATCATAGGATTAGACGAACATCCGGCACTCGCCAATGAATACTTAAAGCTAACCCGGGGTTTACCGCCGCTAATCTATAACTTGTCGCAGATCAGTGAGAGTTACCTTGTCGGCAAAGAAGATCGACTCAAGTCGATATTAAAGAGCCAAGTCACCGAACTAAATGAGTGGAATGCTCGGCTCAATTCTCTCGCGTTAATCGGAGTTTATGAGGTACTTGAAACGGACGAGTTTACCCTTGGCGAAGATGAACCAGAAACCATAGAAATAGGAGAAGATGCGAGAGCCGAACTCCTTAGCCTGAGTAAACGCTACAGTAAAGAGATCGATAACACTCACGCCTTAATGATTGATAATCAACAATCACAACAATCATTAATTCAAGATATTAGCGTTATAGAGCAACAGTTATTAGCGCTAGGCATTCAACAGCAAGAGCAGAATGTGATCCTGAAACAAGAACTGATGTTTGCCATCTATACCATGGTCTCCATCTTGATTATTTTTGCCGCCAGTTACCTCATTTTATTGCAGCGCCGGGTAGTTAATCCGCTAAAACAACTCAGCAACGCATTCCACAAGCTCACCGAATCAAATAGTCGCGAACGCATCCCTATTCTCAGGCGCTGTGAAACGGGACAAATAGCCGCTTATTTTAATCAGTTACTCAATCGCTTTGAAAGTGAAGATGAGTTACAACGACAACAGATGACACAAGTCTCTGATTCGCTAACTCAACTGGTTAATCGCATTGATCATATTTCGGCAAGCACAGAGCAAACTCAACAAGTCGTCCTAACGGCACAGCAGCAGACCGAACACATTCGTTCCTTAGCCAAAGAGGTGTGTGACACCTCAGAGAAAGTTGAACACAGTGCTCTACAAACGCAACTGCAGATGCAACAAAGCCAACAAGAGGCACAGGCTGTACTCGATGCTACCGACGAGACCCGCTCTGCCGTAGACCATTGTCATCAAGCCTTAACTAGCCTATCGATTTCGGTTGCCGATGTGTCGCAAATCATCGATGTTATCGGCAATATTGCCGCGCAAACAAATCTGCTAGCACTAAACGCTGCTATCGAAGCCGCCAGAGCAGGGAAGCAGGGCCGCGGATTTGCCGTCGTGGCTGAAGAGGTGCGTAACCTATCTCAACGCACTCAAATATCGCTGCAAGAAATAATGGACATACTCAAGCAACTCACTCAAGCCAACGGCGATTTGGGTTCTAGAGTGGAAGGGATTAAGGATGCCACCGAAGTACAGAGATCTCGTGCAAATAGCCTGTGGCAAGTCGCCCAAAGTGTACAAACACAAGCCAGTGAAATGGCCATTACCGCCCAACAAGGCGCCCGGCATACTCAACAGCAAGTCCGTCATTTAGATGACTTTGCCAACGCAATGATAAGCCTGAAAAATCACGCCAAGGCAGCATCAGAGCAATCTGGCGTTATCGCCGCGGAGGTTCAGCAGAGTGTTGAAAATATCGGTAACAGCTTAGGGGTCAAGGTTGTTTAGGCAACGGTAGTGGGCTTTACTGCCTTCAATGAATCATAAGTGACGCAATAATATAGTGCCGGCAACTTATAAGCCTCTCAAAATCTAAAGCCTCAACACTTTCTAATTAGGGGCGCGACTTCGGGTCTTTCATACTTACCCAGCGCAAAACTCTTAAAAGAATTATAAAGAAACTCTATTAAGTAATTAGTTTCCTGCGAACCATAGCGTGTCTTACTAATATAAAGGCGATAGTTACATTCAACTTCATCAAGCGCAGGCGGCGCCTTGAGCAAAGTCAATCCAGAGAGATCCTTAGGTAGAGACACTGCTGAAGTATAGGTAATCGCATTACTGCCCTGTAACGCACTGAAAATACTATTCACATAGCCTAATCGCCCGACAAGATTCGCTTTAAGCCCATGGTTTTTAAGCACGGTTTCCATAACTGAGTGACCATTATTATTCCATCCAGCCAAGTCATTTAAAATTACCGGATACATTGCCAGATCTTCAAGAGTTACCTCTCCTTGTGACACCAGAGGGTGGCCGTCACGTACCACACATAGACGATAGCAGGGGACAACCTCGAGATCATAAATTCCTTTGATGCCGCTTTGCATTATGTGCAGACCAAAGTGTACGGCGCCACTGTCTAAATCTTTCAGTGCATTAAGGTACCAAGGACGAGCACACAGGTTTACCTTAGGCAAAGCTTTCTGCAGATCAACAAATAACTCCCCAAACCAACCACAGGCAGTATCATCAGCAATTAAACTAAGCTCCCGCTCAATATGAGTTGCCTCAAAATCATTGCCGTGGATCAACTCCTCTTCAACACGATTAATTAAGTCTTGAGCAAAATGACCGACTTGAAGACATCGCTCCGTAGGCTTAAGCCCTTTCCCCGTTCTTACAAACATCTCATCAGAAAATATGCTTCGCACGCGACGCAGATGGTAACTGATCGTCGATTGACTCATACCAAGCTCATCCGATGCTACGCAAGCGTTTCCATGCTTGATAAGACAGACGATTAGCTGAAGGTGAGCAACAGAAAGATCTTTAGCACTCTCATTGGTGTTCATCATACTTCCTTGGGATCTTTAGCAGGTATGGTTAGATATTAACCGTAAGAATATAAGCAAAGTAGCACCCAATACGTTATCTCATAAGGTGTTCACATATATTGAAAAGTTGGGATATGGGATACTCATTATTTATAGCTAAGTGTTTATAGCTAAAGATGTAAATGAGTATCCCACTCATCCTAGAAGTTATACCCCGCTTCGAATAGCAACTCTCCACCACCATTGAGTGCGCCACCCCAGCTTTGCCTATGCTTATATAACGTGCTGACAAACAACTGAGAATTGAACCTGTAATCTATGCCAATAATGGCCTGATGGCCGTATGAATCGAATCCAAATACCTCTCTATGTTCATCGCTTCGATTGAATTGAGCTTCGTAATAAGCTTTAGCAAACCAATTTGATGTCAAAGGGTAGCCCAGCATCATAGTCACCGCTCCACCCGAAGCCCCATTAAATGATTTTCCAGTAGGAGAAAAGCTACCGTAGGCATATTGTGCTCCGATACCCACTGTACCTTTGAGTTTGCCAACGGCAACATCATAGGAACCACCCAGATAGAAGTTTTGCTCCATCCAAGGTTTGTTGGCACAGGTAAACGACTGGCCCCAAATATTAAACGGCGAATCGCCAAGGTTATAATCCAGCTTTAGCCAAGCTTTAGTTGTTGCGCCTGCATCCTCGCCTTTCTGATTTTCAGAGCTGTCTAGTGGGTTTTCAAATCTCAACCACCCCGTGGCGCTTCCCCAATCAGCGACTGTTGTATGTCCTAATACAAAATAAGCCTGATCATAAAGATTAGGATTTTTGTCTTCTGCATCGAGTAAATACTCATATCCAAGAATCACATTATTTTGCTGGAAATGAACTTCTGCGCTAACAGAACTGATGCCGCCAATTCCCAAGAGTATTGCTAAGACAGATTTTGATAGTTTCATTGCGAACCTCCTAAATTAACGGGCTCTTACGAGCCCGAAATTCATTGTTTTTACAAACCAAATTGGCTAGTAGGGTTCACAATAATTGCGCGATAGTGTGGAGAGTTTGCCTTATCTGACAGAACGTCTATCTCCACCTTTACCTTCATATCGTCATAACCGATCTCATTAATTCGGCCAATGGTGCGCTCGCCTGGAGTATAGAGGTGAACTGAACCACCAAAACCAAACATGGTGTTCTTATCTTCCATATACTCCACGTTAGACGTGATCGGGCTGTACCAGTCATAACCACGATCTTTACCGTATTCCCATGTCTGCTGCACAGTCATGTTTTCGTCGTCAATTTTGTATTCGACGAAACGGGTATACTTCATAGTTGGTAGGGCTGGTTGCTCATGGGCACGACCGTCACCATTATCCAGAACCGTCAGATTGCCTGTGGTGTTATTTAGCCATGCCGTGTGCTGAGTGTAGGTAAAGTCGAAGTCACCATCACACACACCTTTATCGGTACACTTGATAGGCTTACCATTCTTATCCACTGGCTTAAGCAGTTTCTTTGAAAGCTCTTTGTTCCAACCTTCATAAGGTGCCAAGATCCACTTCACTTCCTTATCACGAGTCACTTTGGCTACACCTTGATGACGGAAAGAAAGGATAATAGAGTCATCTTTTGGATCATATTCAATAGAGTTGATGTGAGCCCAGTTACGACCGGGGGCAATACCTGGAATATCGCCATAAGGGGCATCAATTTCCATTTCTGCAGTTTGACCCATCTGATCGATATCGACGTTCAAACAAACCGCTCCCATATCTAAGGCTTCAAGCAATGCATCACGATATGGATCCATAATTTCGTTCAGGTTCCACACATCAACCAAGTTACCCTGTTGGTCAATCTGTAAAATATGGTCTCGTACGGTATGAACGATATCGCCTTGAGGGTTTTTATAGTTAGCCTTAGCCGCACGAACTAAAGAGTGGCCATTTGGCATGATGTTATGTTCATGGGAGGCGTCAACATATCCACGTGGCAAGCGACGTTGTTCAAAGTTACCTAACAAGTCAAAGGTGCCGTACTGCTGGCCTTGAACAAAGGTAATACGGCCTTCACCATTATCATGCAGTCCCATCAAGTATCCACGCTTGTTTACATCGATTCCTACACCGTCATAAACCGCATCCTGATCTAACCACCAGCGAATATCACCATTTGTATCAACGACATAAGTCATAGGGGCGTTATCGAATGGTAATGAACCCATGGCTGGCGAAGATTCAAATATACCTGCATCTTTACTCTTTTGACCTGACCAATGCAGATCTGAACCTTGCTGGTTGTAAGTATGGCTGTTGACCATATACAAGCGGTTTTCAAAGCCTTTGGCAACCTTCTTCACCTGAACTTCCTGCATAACAGTGATATTTCTGTTATCCATATATTCGTTAGTGATAGGTCCGGTTAGCACCTTATAGTCTTCTTTGACCTTTTTACCGTCTAGGTTGTATTTCACTGTCACTTGGTTGCTGTGATCAGCATATAAACCAAACAAGGGAATACCGTCATGGGTATTGATTGTTTGCTGACCCACAGGGTAACTAATATCAACTCCTTTATTGCCCTTACCATGGACTGTTACCGTCACATCGGTTGGGCGCTTACTGCCCAAATCTAATACCGCAGTTAGAGGTGAGTTACCATACGGATTAACAAGCACCGCACCTAGTTGGCCCGCTGCAGGTGCTGGTTTAAAACCAGCGGCATTTGATTCAAAAGAAACAACTGACTGAAATAATGCAGCAACAATAGCTGCAGTTAAAATATTACGTTTCATGACTTCTCCAATTAATAATTATTTTGTAATCACTGTAATCAACCCTAAAAACAATAATTAACTAGAACAACTTTATTTGAGAATGATGTCACAATAATCAAAGCACCAACTTTTTTCATCACCACAATATAACGACCAACAAATAAAAAACCATGAATTAAAGAAATGCGAATTTACATATCGATTATATAAATAACATAAAACAATGAACTTTATACATCTAAAACTTATCATTCATGAGAGTTTCAGCTAATAAAAGATAAACCAACAGGGATCAAACCTTATGGAAAACCAATGTTAAAAATATCTAAAAACCATAAAAAACAATAAAAAAACATCAACAAAATCAAGGTAACCACATATAAAACAACACATTACGGCCGCAGCAAAGGAAACCAATACAGAATGAACAGATCCAATGATATTGATTTTTTCCATAAACATAATTCAAAAACTAAAAATTGAATATCAAACTCCAGCCGACTTAAAATTAATAACACTTATAAATAGGACTGCAAATAAAACGTGACCACCATCACAATCAATATATGTCATTTAAAAATAAGATAGTAACGAAATAGCCAGCACCCAATATTAATCAAATTAAAACCTTATAGTTATAACAAACAATGACGTTTTATTTTTACATCGACAAAAACAATAACTATTAACAATATAAGTTTTCAAAATCCAACAAATTTAATATATCTTTGGAGATAACATGAAAAAAACACTTACCGCCATCGCAGCAACTCTATTTCTATCATTTGGTGCCCATGCAGCAACAGAGGGAGTTGAGTACCAAGTATTACCGGAAGTGGCTCAATTTAACGCCCCAAACCAAGTAGTGAAGATCTACTCGATTAACTGTCCTTTCTGCTACAAGTATGAAAAAGCAGGTATTCCTAACGATAAGTTAATGCCTGCTGGCAGCACTTTGGATCAGTACCATATCACCAGTAAACCACCTTTTGGCGTAGAGAAATCAACGGCATTGGCCATCGCTAAAGAGATCAAAGGCGAGAAGACATTCAAGCAATTAAAGGACAAGTACTACGACCAGTACCACGTCAAGAAGGTCAAATTTAAAGATGCCGATTCTACCATTGCATTTACCCTCGATACATTAGGCATGAGCCGCGCCGAGTTTGATACTTATGCTAAAGACCCAAAAGTAAAACAGCTAATGACCAAATGGGACCAAGGCGTTGAAGTCGCGAAAATTCAAGGGGTACCCGCAATTACCGTCAACGGCAAATACCTGATCAACACCAAATCAATCCGTTCGATGGATATGCTCAAAGAGCTTATCGCTGAACTGTCTGCTAAGTAAGGGATTATTATGTCATTGCAGCAACGATTGAAAGAGTTCTGGGGGCAGTTTAAGGCCACCCCTGCCGACAGCTTAACCCATATGCAAGACCATCGGCCCATCTGGTTAGTGATGGTTGGAGGAGCACTATTTCTTATTCTGTCGGCCATCTTCTATTTCCAACTGTTCTTGGCGATGGATCCCTGTGAGCTATGTGTTTACATTCGCTTTAGCCAGTGCTGTATCGTGCTTGCGGGTCTGATCATTCTGATCGATCCGAGAAATCACATACTCAAGTTCTTAGGTTTATTACTGGCGTGGTACGCAGTCATTCAGGGCTGGATGTGGTCTGTTGAGTTAATGAAGATCCATGATGCGGCGCACATGGTAGTCGATGAGACGATGGACTTCTTTGCTGCTGCAG
This sequence comes from Shewanella pealeana ATCC 700345, assembly GCF_000018285.1. NCBI lineage: Bacteria > Pseudomonadati > Pseudomonadota > Gammaproteobacteria > Alteromonadales > Shewanellaceae > Shewanella > Shewanella pealeana. The sequence continues at coordinate 4,889,505 of NC_009901.1, forward strand.
GCGATGCTGCTGGCTCAGCTTGTTCAACCGATCCACGCTTCCCACTCAACCTACCACTTGATGAGTGGCTACCATTTGAGTTTGCTCCAACGGGCGGCTGTGGTGAAGATGATTGGACTCTACTGGGCATGAATATGGCACATTACTGCATAATCGCTTATACCGTATTTATGGTCTGTTTGGCGCCGTTGACCTTTGGTTGGGTTCGCTCACTGAAGAAGCTTCTTCCGCTTAAGAAGTAATGACTAATCAACCATGCGTTATTAAAAACTGTGGCCACTAACTTTAGTGGCCACAGTTAACAGTGACCAAAACATCGATAATTTAACTGATCTGTTACCCATAACCGTCGCCGCTGATAACTGGGATAACGGCATAACTTTACTTTCCCTGCATTGAGTCATACTTCAAACACATATGGCATTTTATGAGCAGTTCCGTTACCGAAGACCATGCTCTGTGATTAGGATATCTGCTTGTTGGATACAATGATTAATTAAATGGTATTCGAAGCCCACTTGCTTAAAACAAAATTCAATAATCCATTGGGTTGTGAGATTCGCTTCTGCACTGCAAGCTCTACCTACCTCAGCACAAGATACAACTTCCTGACCTCTGATAATCATAGAGATCAGTGCACACAGTCTAGTAATCGCTTGGTCACAGAGTTGACAACTCCCCTGCCCTCTAGCCTGCTGCAATAGCGCAATAGGTGTTTGCCAAAAACCATAGGCATTCTTATTCAATGCGCTGATATGAGGGTGAGCAGAACGACCGCAAATAAGCTGATTACTTGTTAGCGTTGACATAGATGAGTAAAAGGGAAAATCATGAGCGACATCTAACTGTAAAATATAATAAGCAATGACTTTTATTAGCGCATCACCTTCTAAATTTAACCACCACTTTTTATTTTTGGTGTTCATAAAACTTTTACTTGCCAAAGCAACCAATATATCTTCTTTATTTCCAAAGAACTTATATAAGCTAGTTGTAGAGATTCCAGCTTCTTTTGCTACAGTGCAAAACTTAAACCCGATCACACCATCTTTATAAATTAGCTGTTCTGACACATTTAAAATATATTCTAAAGTCTTGCTTTCCATTTTTTTGTGAATCCCATCTCTAAAAAAAATAATTTTTTATTTTTCATGCCTACAATCAAGGTTTAAATAATATAAAGATATTCTAATTTTTTTTTGTGAGCCTCCTCTAGTTATCATCGCGCTTCAATTCATAACATCGCAATCACTTTCAATAGAGGTGAGTTATGAATAAGAAATTACAATCAGGAATAGCTGCGTTAGCTCTCAGTATTTCCTTTTCTTCGAATGCAGCAATGTTAGCCGTTGAGACGGGCTTGATGGATTGGAGAAGTAGCGCATCTGACTACTTTGGTGAGTCAAAAAATAATAATCCATACATCAAAATGATAGGTGCACATGGCACTGCACTTGGCGATATCTATGGTCATGTCACATTGGAAAACTTCGATAATACAGACATTTATGGGACTGAAATAAATCTAGTCGGTCAAATAAATATTGGCGAAACGGATTTCAACTTATACGGCCAAGTGTTTGATAAATCAATGCCTGTCTGGGGCGAAACCAATACATTGCTTGGACTTAGCTGGGATAAAAACTATGACAATACTTATGTACAGCTAGCGTTCGCCGCACACATAGTGAATGCCACATATAAGGCTTTTGACTCTAATTTTGATGAGCAAGGTTTTAATGGTGGCTACGCGTATTTAAATATTAGTCATGATTTATCATTATTTGATCAAGATTTTAAATTTGTCTGGTGGCAAGAGTTTTATTTCGGCAGAAATGAACAATATTTGGAATTAGCAGGCGACATGGAAGACTTTGGTTTTAATGGTCAACTACGAGCAAACTGGATAATCAACAATAATTGGTCAGTGGGTGTCAGTTATCGTTACGCAGAAAATAACTTAGGTAAAAAAGGCTATCACGATGCATTTTTTTACTCAGTCCAATATAAATTCTAATAAAGGGATTAACTATGAAACTTAATAAAATAATGTCAGCGATTTTAACAGCCTCGGTGCTTACTTGCTCGGCAATTTCATTATCAGTAAATGCTGCGGGAAATTTACCAGGTACTTCATCTTCCGCTGTTGCTCAAGGACAATTAGGCTTTGTCTACGTTGACCCTTATGACTTTAGTCCATTGGTTGCAGTGATTGATTTGGGAGGTAAAACGATTACAAACGCCACGGTTTCCGTCAAAGGTAAAGACCGTAAAGGCATTGATATTGATTATCCCGTCAGTACTACTCAGTTGAATACACATAACGGGATTCCGGTGTTTGGTCTCTACCCTGACCACCTTAATGAAGTTGAAGTCTCCTACAAGCTTGATGGTAAAAAAATTAAAGAGACATATAAGATCCGTACCAATGATATACCACATCAACATATTGATGGTCAGGATAGAACTCAGTATGAATATGAACCGATTAAAGTTGCTAAGGGGTTTGAAGATAGATTTTATCTAGTCGATGGCCAAGTCATCACACCCGATCTGCGTGATAAGTGGGATTGGAAACCAACCCAGAATATTATTGATACCAACGGTGATGTACGCTGGCACTTAAGTGCCGATGTAATTTATGACCGTCCAGGCGGGTCCATGTCATTTAAACAAACCCGTGACGGTAAGCTTATCTTCGGTCAGGGCCTGATGTTTAATCAACATAATGGCTTCCTGTCACCTTACTATGCCAAGTACGACTTTATCGGCAAACCAATTTTCAAACGTGATCTTCCTCGCGGCTATATCGGTTTCTCTCATGAAGTGACTGAAATGCCAAACGGCAACCTGTTGCTACGTGTGGGCAAAAAAGACTATATCACTCCAACAGGGATAAAAGTTGACTCTATTCGTGACCATGTAATTGAAGTTAATAACAATGGCGAAGTCGTTAAGGTATGGGACTTCAATAAGATCCTAGATCCATTACGTGATGATGTATTGAGTTCATTGGATATGGGCGCAGTGTGTCTAAACGTAGATGTAGCCTCTGCGGGTAAGACAATGTCAGCAGAAGAGCTAGCAAATGAGCCTTATGGCGACGTTGCCGGTGTAGATACAGGTCGCAACTGGTTACATATCAACTCTATTGGTTATGACGCAGAAGACGACAGCATCATCATCAGTTCTCGTCATCAATCAGCAGTGATTAAGATTGGCCGTGACGATGAAGTGAAATGGATCCTTGGTACCCCTATCGGCTGGGAAGGAGATCTAGCAGATAAGGTACTCATCCCGGTTGATAAAAAGGGCAAAAAGTTAAAGTGTGATGCCAAAGATTGTGAAGGTGACTTTGACTGGACATGGACTCAGCATACCGCTTGGCCTGTACCTGAACGTGGCACAGTTACAGTCTTCGACAATGGCGATGGACGCTCTCTTGAGCAGCCAGCTCTACCGACAATGAAGTACTCTCGTGGTGTTGAATACAAGGTCGATATGGACAATATGACGGTTCAACAGACCTGGGAATACGGTAAAGACCGCGGCTATGAGTGGTACAGCCCAATTACCTCTATTACTGAATTCCAGCCAGATCATAACACCATGTTTATGGCATCAGCTTCAGCAGGTCTGCTAGAAAGTGATAAGGCTCCGGAGCATTGGATTACAGAGGTTGATCCAAAAACCAATGAAGTAAAAGTTGAAATCAAGGTTAAAACCCTGACTAAACACGAGCCGGGTTACCGCTCAACAGTAGTTCACCCAGAAGCCATGTTTAACCAGTAATAAACCAATGGCAGCGCCTTTTAAAAGGCGCTGACAGCTGTTAACCCTATTTTTAATGGAACTCACTCATGAAAAAAACACTTACCGCCATCGCAGCAACTCTATTCCTATCATTTGGTGCTCATGCCGCCACGGAGGGAGTGGAATATCAAGTATTACCAGAAGTGGCTCAATTTAACGCACCGAACCAAGTAGTGAAGATCTACTCGATTAACTGCCCATTCTGCTACAAGTATGAAAAAGCAGGCATTCCAAACGACAAATTATTGCCTGCTGGTAGCACGTTAGAGCAATACCATATCACCAGCAAACCGCCTTTTGGTGTAGAAAAATCCACTGCTTTGGCCATCGCTAAAGAGATCAAGGGGGACAAGGTATTCAAGCAACTAAAAGATAAATATTACGACCAATACCACGTTAAAAAAGTGAAGTTTAAAGATGCTGACTCAACGATTGCTTTTACCTTAGATACTTTGGGCATGAACCGCGCCGAGTTCGATACTTATGCTCAAGATCCAAAAGTAAAACAGCTAATGACCAAATGGGATAAAGGGGTTGAAGTCGCCAAAATCCAAGGCGTTCCAGCCATTACCGTTAACGGTAAATACCTGATCAACACCAAGTCAATCCGCTCGATGGATATGCTCAAAGAGCTGATTGCTGAATTGTCGGCTAAGTAAGGGGTCACTATGTCAATTAAAGAGTTCTGGGGGCAGTTTAAGGCTACCCCAGCCGACAGTTTAACGCACATGCAAGACCATCGACCGATCTGGTTAGTGATGGTTGGCGGAGCACTATTTCTTATTCTGTCGGCTATCTTTTACTTCCAGCTATTTCTGGCGATGGATCCCTGTGAGCTATGTGTTTACATTCGCTTCAGCCAGTGCTGTATCGTGCTTGCGGGCTTGATCATTTTGATCGACCCAAAGAATCACATACTAAAGTTCTTGGGCTTATTACTGGCATGGTACGCGGTGATCCAAGGCTGGATGTGGTCTTATGAACTGATGAAGATCCATGATGCTGCACATATGGTTGTCGATGAGTCGATGGACTTCTTTGCTGCTGCAGGTGATGCAGCAGGTTCAGCTTGCTCAACCGATCCTCGCTTCCCACTCAATCTTCCACTTGATGAGTGGTTACCGTTTGAGTTCGCACCAACGGGTGGTTGTGGTGAAGATGATTGGTCACTACTCGGCATGAACATGGCGCACTACTGCATGATCGCTTACACCGTATTTATGGTCTGTTTAGCGCCACTGACTTTGGGTTGGGTTCGCTCACTGAAGAAACTTCTTCCGTTTAAGAAGTAACTTCTGAAGTAACTGCGGATCACTCATGAGTGATTAAAACTGTAGCCACTAATTTTAGTGGCTACTTATACCAATACAAATTCTAACTGTTGCCCTTCTTTAACCCTCTTAAGCCAATATCCAGCAAGCCTTCTTCCTCAGCTTATTGAATAATGCCGTAAGCAGTTTAAGCAGATAGAGAAGAGTCCCGACTAAGATACGCTGCTCGCATATTCTGCAATTATCCAATCGACAATCTTGGTTATGCGGGCATCCCGTTTTCTTGAAGACTTAAAAGCGATGGAGTAGGTCCAACCTGTAAAACAATGGGGGAGCTCCAGCTTAACGAGATTTCCTGAGTCGACTTCAATCTGCAGGGTCTGCTCTAGACCCAAAACGATGCCTTGCCCAAAAATGGCCGCCTGAACCGCAAGCATATTGTGGTTGAATACGATTTTCCGCTGCAAGGGGCCCACAGCCACCTTGTTAAACCTGAACCAGCCTTCCCAATCGACACCATAGTCTTTGTGCTTCGAGTAAAGCAGCGTCTGCTCATGGAAGGTTTCTGAAGAGATATTAGGATGTTTCTCCAAATACTTGGGGCTACAGTATGCCACCAGCTTCTCTTCCACTAATGGGATGATGGTATAACCATCTTGGCATTCACGAGTAATAATAAAGATGTCGGCGAGCATATCGCTCATCTCGACATCATCTTGGAACATGCCTACATTAATATTGAACTCTGGGTGCTCCGCTCTTAGCTTTGCCATTTTAGGCACCAGCCAGCGAGCGGCTAAAGAGTTATAGGAGTGAACCCTAACCTCGTTAGACATATCCGGCACTAAGCTTGCGCAGACACTATTTAAATCATAGAAAACAGGTGCCAACCTCTGCCTAAGCTCAAGTCCTGATTCGGTAAGGGTGATCTTTCCCGCGTTGCGGTGAAATAGCTTTTCTAAGAAGTAATCTTCAAGCAGCTTTATCTGTTGTGAGACAGCGCTCTGGGTGATGCACAACTCATTCGCAGCAAGCGAACAGCTTTCCAACCTCGCGCATGATTCAAAAACCTGTAACGCCCTTAACGGAATGTTATTATTCATATTTTAGTACATGATTTAAGTGCCTGAGACTCGAGACTAGCATAAGGATTTAGAATAAAAATGTAACTATGGCCACAATAAGATACGAATTAATTTGAGTTAGGCGACTAGATGACAATATTTGGAACAAGCTCACGAAATTGTTTGTTTTGCGAGCAGTTCCAGATGTGATGTAAAATAAATTAAACCTAGATCTCTAACAGATCTTGCTTAAGTTCATCGAGAAACTCATCGGCCTGTTCGAACACCCCAAGCATCTTAATAAATCCATGGATCACGCCATCAAAACAGCGGTATTTCACTTTGATGCCAGAGCCTTGCAGTTCACGAGCATAGAGGTAACCGTCATCGCATAGTGGATCAAACTCTGCAGTGTAGATCAGTGTTGGTGGCAGATCTTTGTGGCTCTGAGCATTCAGCGGAGAACAATAGGGATTTATTGCATCGGCTTCGCTACGCAGGTAGTGGCCCCAATAATACTTCATACTGGCCTGTTGCAGTAGATAGCCTTCTGCATGAGCAATGGCCGATGGCGTCTGCCAGCCATATTGCACCGCTGGATAAACTAATACTTGAAATGCCAGTTTTGGTCCTTGTTCATCACGTAATCTTAAGGTCACAGCCGCCGCAAGATTACCACCCGCACTATCACCAAATATACCGATGCGGTTCGAGTCTAACCCCAGTAAACTTGCATGTTCAAATATCCACAGTGTCGACGCATAACAGTCATCCATTGGGATAGGAAACTTGTGTTCCGGTGCCTTCTGATAATTAATTGCGATAACAACCGATCCGGTACGATTAGCGAGGGCACGGCTAAAATGATCATTAGTCTCTATGTTCGATACCACCCAGCCGCTGCCATGAATAAAAATAATTGCCGGCTGTAACTCGCTCGTGTCACCTTTCGGGCGGTAGATCCTAATGGGCAGATCCGCCGTCGGCCCAGGAATAAAACTATGCTCTATTGCGGCCACGGGCTCTAACACTCGGTCGCCTTTCATCTTAGTCAGCTCATTCATATCTAAGCGCCTCGACTCTGCCGGCGTCATATCTTCATAGGCTTGTGCGCCAGAATCATGCACTTGCTGTAAAAACAGCGCAACTTTTGGATCTAACGGCATACTACTTCCCTTCTCTATTACAGTCTCCCAGCCACAGCTGTTCAACTGTCTATAGTTTCAATTAATCGTTTCAATTATTAGGTGTGCCGCCTGAGGCGCTAATCGGTTTAAGCGTTATTGGGGTCGCACTCCCCCTTAAACCTTGAGCCCCTATGGCTCACTCAGGCGGCTTGAATTATCCGGCTTGTGTTTGCTGCGCTTTGGGCTGCACCTCGGTCACCCCTTTTAATCTAGGCCTGTTAACTTCCTGCTGAGTTAACGGCGTAACAGGCTGCATTGTCTTCGCCGAGCGCTGTGCCAACACCTGATATTCCAGCGTATTAAGCCCTTTCCAATGCAAGTCCTGCTCAGTCACTTCGCGTACCATTTTGGCGGGTTGTCCCATCAACATCTGTTTAGCCGTACCTTGAAAGCCCGCTTTAACAAAGCTCATGGCGGCGACCATGCTATCTTCACCAATCACAGCGCCATCCATCACCACCGCATTCATCCCCACTAAGGCGTTACGCTTTATTACGCAGCCATGCAAAATAGCGCCATGACCGATATGACCATCAGGCTCAACAACCGTATCCATGTCGCAGTATCCATGCATGATGCAACCATCTTGCAAATTACTACCTCGCTGCAAAATCAAACGTCCATAATCACCACGCAGTGAAGCATTGGGGCCGATATACACACCAGCCTCGACAATGACATCCCCTATCAGCACAGCTGTTGGGTGCACATAAGCGCTCGGGTCGACAACAGGAGTTAATCCTTCAAATTCATAGCAGGGCATAAATTGTTTTACTCTTAATAGATCACACGGCTCACTACTTGGCTGTTGCGCCTCAAACATTAAGACGTCACAGCTAAATACTGACTTCGTTAACCTCTATTTCCTATCTAGATAGGAGGCGAAAGCCTCCTATAAAGGCTTACTTCCACTCAACTAAACCAAAGTTAAGATAGAAAGTGTCAGGATCGTTGGCATCCATCACTCTGAAATGGACACAGTTATCATCCCATTTCCAAATTTGAGTTTTGACCCTAGCGCCGGGATACAAGGATTTAGTTAGCCGCGTCTTAAAGCGTGTCAATCGCTCTGGCTCACCGGGAAACATAGCCTGAATCACATGACGACAGGCGACACCCGCCGTGCTCACACCGTGTAGATTCGGCTTCGGGTGGCCAAACTCCTGCGCATACTCCCAATCCACATGCTGGGGATGGTCATCACCGGACAAGCGGTAAATAAGCGCTTGGTTTAACGGAATATCTTGCTCTATTTCAAAGTCAGGTTCACGTTCAGGGATCTCAACGATATCTTTAGGTGCCTGAGGGCCACCAAATCCACCGTCATACAGGGCGCAATCCCAACTCTCATTGGTAAACAGTTTAGTGCCCGCCTCATCAAAGGTTTCACCTATGTGTTGCGCCAAACAGCCTCGCCCCTCACCTCTGTCGAACAATCCTTTTAGCAACACCTTAGTGCTCAGCTTGCCGGGATGGGTTGGTAATGGTTGATGAATTTGCAGATCAAAGCCCCAATGCAAGGATCCCCCCCAATTAAAACCATAATCGATAGTCTTAGTGACCTGGGCATCGACAATTTGGGTCGCCGCGAAGATAGGCAGTACCTTTAACTGCTTCTCATACACATAATCCAGATCGGTTTTCCCATCGCTACCTGCGCCGCAGCCCAGCGCGAATAACATCACATCTCTAGCGGTATACTCATTAACGAACGGGCCATAAGTTTGCCCCTGCATCTCTAATTTCAACGCCATTGGTGAATCCTTCCATTACCGACGAACACTTAAAATAAAACCCGATATCCCATGGGAAATATCAGGCTCTATTTCGATTGATAGTACTGAAACCTATCTACCCTTCCACACTGGGTCACGCTTCTCAGAGAAGGCTAATGGGCCCTCTAATGCATCTTCTGAACGCAGTACCGATGGGTAATTTTTCAAGCCACCAGCACGAATATGGCGATAACCCTCTTCCACCGATAGCTCGCTAGTTTCACGATAGATCTCTTTGATCGCTGCGATAGCTAATGGCGCGCCTTGAGCAATTTGCTGAGCCAGCTCACGAGCACTTTCCATCAGCTTGTCACTCTCAACCACGCGATTCACCACGCCCCAACGTAGGGCTTCTTCGGCGCCCATACCACGGCCTGTCATCATCAGTTCATTGACTATCGCAGGTGGTAGCAACTTAGGTAGACGCAGCATTCCGCCGCTATCAGGCACGATGCCTAACTTAGCTTCTGGTAGTGCAAAGCTGGCATTTTCAGAACAGATAATCATATCGGCTGCTAACGCCAACTCGAAACCACCACCGAATGCATAACCGTTTACCGCAGCGATAACCGGCTTATCTAAGTCAAAAATTTCTGTTAAACCCGCAAATCCGCCTGGACCGAAATCAGCATCAGGTGCTTCACCCTCTGCAGCGGCTTTAAGATCCCACCCCGCAGAGAAGAAGCGCTCACCGGCACCAGTAATAATCGCCACACGCAGTTCAGGATCTTCACGGAAAGCTAGGAAGACCTCACCCATCTCAAAACTTGTTTTTGCGTCAATCGCGTTGGCTTTAGGTCTATCAAGAGTAATTTCTAAAATAGCGCCATTGCGGGTAACGTGTAATGATTCACTCATGCTAATACTCCAATATAGAGCCACTTCAGACTCTTTTATTAAAAAGCTAAATTAAGTTAACTTCACATAAGAAGTTTTTTTTGTACTTTGCAGGTACAGGTTCTTGGGAAAGACTTTTTTATTTCAACAAAAGATGGAACTTTAAACTTCGCCATATTTTCAGCGCAATACTGCAAAATTTGTTCGACACTTAAAGACACACCCTCATTAAATATGACAAATGCTTTAACGGCTTCATCTCGAATTAAATCTGGCACACCAATAACTGCGGCATCGAGAATATAAGGGTGAGACATTAAAACTTTTTCTATTTCACTACTGGAGATGTTCTCACCGGAGCGCTTAATCATATTTGTCTTTCTATCGACAAAATAAAATAAGCCATTGTCATCTACATAAGCCTTATCGCCAGTGTAGAGCCACCCCTCGGCACTGAGTACTTCCTCGGTCGCTTTCGTATCTTGGTAGTAGCCCTTCATGATCGTTCTACCGGGCACACCTTTAACCCAGAGATCGCCAATCACATTCGGGGCAAGCTCTTGACCATTCTCATCGGCGATCTTAGCCTCATAACCTAACCCAGGTCGTCCAATTGACGGCCAGTGACGCTCCTCGGCTGGACTATCACCAATCAGTCCGACTAAGGTTTCTGTCATCCCGTAGGAGTTAAACAGCTGCACGTTAAAGCGTGTTTCAAAATCCAGTTTTTCTTGGTCTGATATATGTAGGAAAAACAACATATCACGCAGGCAATGATCACGTTCAAATGGTGTTGTAGGCTGTAACATCAAGGTACGCACGATCATCGGCATGCTATGAGTAATCGTGGCTCTATAGTCACAGATCTGTTTCCAGAACTTGCGGGCACTGTACTTCTCAAGCATCACTAACTTAGCGCCAACGGTGAATGTAGCCATGGCTGCATTACATTGAAAATCGATGTGAAAGCTTGGCATCATGGTCAAATAAATATCATCACTACGAAGGCAGGTTTGCCACGCCGTAAAGTAACCTGCAAACTGCAAGTTACAGTGGGTGATCTCCACGCCTTTAGGCCGTGATGTTGTACCTGAGGTAAATAATATTTCGGCCACATCGTCACTACTAATCGTCACGCGCTGAATTAATTCTACAACTTGCTGACTTAGCAAAGTATCGAAGTTCATCGAGTCCGATATCTCTGGGTTAGTCGTTCTTGTAACCAATATATTATTTATTGTGTTATCTGTTTCTTGTTTCATCCGTGTATAGATGGGTAGGAACTCTTCCTCAATAACAACAGCTTTAACAGCACACTTATTAATAATGTATTGGCACTCTGCAAACAGGTATTGGTTATTAATAGGCACGATTACCGCACCTATCTTAGCTAACCCAAACCAGCAGAAAATAAATTGTGGACTGTTATATAACTGTACAGCTACTTTATCGCCTTTATTAATTCCTAAGCTAAGGAATAAATTTGCCGCTCTATTTATTTCGGCATTTAAATGACTATAAGTATATTCTTGGACATCGCCAGCAGCATCCTCATAAACCAACGCTGTGTTATTACTGAATTTGCGAGCACGCTCTTCCCACATGCATCTTAATGTTTTGCTACCAACGATATCCATTCTTCTAGCCTCACTTACACTCAGATACTTTTGCTAAGCCTTTTTCGCTTAAGCTCTGAATTTGCTCTTGTGAGTAACCGATATCTTCCAAGATTGCTGCAGTATCCATACCGTGCTTTGGCATACCACGCCAAATTTGGCCTGGGTTGTTCTTGAACTTAGGCATCACATTAGGACCTCTATAGGTCTTACCGTCGATGTTCTTCCACTCTGTAATCGATTCACGGGCAATATACTGTGGATTGCTGTCGAGCTCTGGAATGGTCAACACTTTCGCACACGCTACGTTTAGCTCAGCAAAGCGTGCTAACACCTCTTCGATACTCTTGTGCGCTAAGTATTCGTCTAATGCATCTTCAACTTGATAGCCGAATGGACATTCAATACGATGAATGAGCTGGGTACCTTCAGGAACCTCCTCACCACCATATAAGTGCATGATATCCATATCCTTGAACATCTCTTTGATTTGCATACCGCCAACAAGCTCCATCACGATATAGCCATCTTCACACTTATATAGGCCACAACCTGCATAGTAAGGGTCTTTACCCTTGGTCATACGTGGGCAAACTTCGCCGCCGTTGAAGTGATCCATCATGAAGTACTGACCCATGCGTAGCATAACTTCATACATAGCCACGTCGATACTTTCACCTACACCGGTTTCACGTACACGGTATAGAGCCGCAAGTGCCGAAGTGGTTGCCGTCATACCTGAGAAGTAATCCGCTGTGTACGGGAAAGCAGGCATTGGCTGATCAACGTCGCCATTCTGAATAAGGTAGCCACTGAATGCCTGAGCAATCGTGTTGTAGGCTGGTAGATTAGTATACTCATCAGTGCCGTACTGGCCGAAACCAGATAAGTGAGCAATCACTAACTTTTTGTTCTGTTCCCATAACACTTCGTCGGTAATACCACGACGAGCGAATGCTGGGCCTTTACTGGCTTCAATAAAGATGTCAGTGGTTTCCATCAATTTCAGGAATGCATCACGGCCTTCATCTTTAAAAATATTTAGTGATAATGCGTGAAGGTTACGACGTGATAGCTCTGGGTAGTTTGGCTGTACACGGATAGTATCCGCATAGGCCACGTTCTCAATCCAGATCACCTCTGCGCCCCACTCTGCAAGCATTTGCGCCGCGAATGGACCCGCAATTTCAATACCTGAAAATACTACTCTCAAACCAGCAAGAGGACCGAACGCAGGTGTGGACAATTTATTTGACATGATACCCATCTCTCTTAATTTTCGAACAAAATTCATCACGGCTACTGTGCCGAGAAGACAGTCATTATTGGGATTGTTCTAACGCAACAGAGGTGAACGGCGAATAAGTTAGGATTTGAGTAGCAGTGTCGATCTGCTTAATATTAAAAGGCTCTCAAATCCCACACTAAACACCGTTCAGACTAAGTACTTACTCACCCAGTACCTAGTCTGTTTATCACCACGGTTGATTAGCGATAGCGCTTTAACACTTCACGGCCTAAAGTTAAGATCTGCATTTCATCAGAACCACCAGAGACACGGTCAACACGAATATCACGCCACATACGGCTGATACGGTGCTCGCCTGCAATCGCGTAACCACCTAGCACTTGCATAGCGGAATCGATGACTTCAAAACCTGCATTGGCGCAGTAGAACTTACACATTGCCGAGTCGCCCGATGTCATAGTGCCGTTGTCACACTTCCACGCTGCTTCATAGACCATGTTCTTCATGCTGTTTAGCTTGATAGCCATATGGGCAAACTTCTCTTGGATCAACTGGTAACGGCCAATAGCCTCACCGAACTGAACACGTTGGTTAGCGTACTTGGCCGCATCTTCGAATGCACAGTAAGCCGCACCGTAGTTAGTTAGGGCCACAAGGAAGCGCTCAGAGTCAAACTCCTCTTTAACACGCATGAAGCCATTACCTTCGATACCGAACATGTCTGACTCTTCTAGCTCAAACTCGTCAAATTGAAGCTCACAGCAGCTGTCCATCTTCAAACCTAGCTTTGGTAGCTTGCTCATCTTGATACCTGGCTTAGACATATCGACAAACCACTCGGTGAAGATTGGCTTCTCTGAGTCTGCATCTTTAGCCATAACCACGATGTAAGGCGCACCCGCCGCACTGGTAATGAAGCACTTACTACCGGTCAAATACACCTTGCCATCACGACGCTTATAAGTAGTTAACAAGCTACCCACGTCAGAACCTGCACTTGGCTCAGTGATCGCTGAGTTCCACATCTGCTTACCTGTGCCACGTAGTGTCATGATCTTATCGATCTGCTCTGGGCTACCGTGTCTTAGCATGGTAGTGATACCAGGTAGTTGGTATAGAACGTAAGTTGGCGCACCTAAGCGGCCTAACTCTTCCCAGATCACCGCTAGCGTTACCATGCCTTCGTTGAATCCGCCGTGCTCTTCTGGCAACAACAAGCTGTCGATACCCATTTCAGCAAGCTCTTTAACAAAACGCTCTGGGTACTGGCTGTTCTCATCGCACTCTGCGAAATAACTTTCCCAGTTTTCTTTAGCCATCAGGTCACGAATACCTGCAACAAAAAGCTCTTGTTCGTCGGTTAATTTAAAATCCATTATTTATTCCTCTAAATTTCAACTGTGGATCCCAGGTGTGGCTAAGCCTCTTCACCGACAGGTTTCCAATTATTTTTACGAGCATCTTTCAAGAAAGAGATGATGATCATGACGTTGACGATAATCAGTGGTGCACCACCGGCAATGATTGCCGTTTGCAGTGGCTTCAAGCCACCGAGTGATAACAGAACGATACCGATAACACCCACAAGTACAGACCAACCTACACGAACCCAGATTGGTGGCTCGTTGTCGGCGTCGGCGCCTTTACAGGTCGACATGGCTAAGGTGTAGGAACAGGCGTTAACTAGGGTCACTGTTGCAAGGAAACATAAGATGAAGAAGCCCCACATAGTGATAGTGCTGAACGGTAATGCGGCCCAGGTTTCGATAATGGCCCTAGCAGCACCATATTGTTCAATCAGTTGAGGCATATTGATGAGATTTTCATTCATCAAGTTCATGGTATTACTACCTAGGATGGTCCAAAGGAACCAGGTAGAAGCAGTCAAACCAGCAACCATAGTTAAACAAAGTTCACGTACGGTACGGCCACGAGAGATCTTAGCTAAGAAGATACACATCTGGATGCCATACACGACCCACCAAGCCCAGTAGAATACGGTCCAATCTTGCGGGAAGCTGCCTTCACTAACTGAAGCCGTGTTGAACAACATGCGAGGAAGTAGTTCCAACATGATGCCCACAGAGTCAGTGAAATAGTTCACTGTGAAACTGGTTGCGCCAATAAGGAATACCCAAACCAGCATGATGATGCTTAAATAACTTCTTAAATCACTGGCGATCTTAATGCCTTTAGTCAGACCAAAAGCGACACAGATAGCGTTGAATACAATCCATGAAGAGATAACGATAGTGTCAACTGCCGAGGTACGTGGAATACCAAATAACCATTGAATACACTCAGTTACTAGCGGAGTGGCCAAACCTAAGCTGGTACCCATAGCAAGGATCAATGCAACAACATAAACGTTATCGATAAAGATCCCGATAAAGCCTTTGTGATGCTTACCTAATACAGGCTCTAAAGTGCCACTTGGACGAACCACATCCATCTTCTTAACGAATAGGAAGTAACCCAAAGCAACAGTAAAGAAGCCGTAACCCATCCAAGGAAGTGGTCCCCAATGGAATAGACTGTATGCAAGTCCTAGCTCTTTGGCTTGAATAGACAAAGGCTCAATATCAAAAGGTGGGTAAGTAACATAGTAATAGACTTCTAGTGAGCCCCAGAACAACACCGCTGCGGAGGTACACGAAGCAAACATCAGGAATATCCAGCTTGCTGTACTAAATTCTGGTGCTTCTTGACCTAAGCGATTGTTAGAATATGGTCCCCAGGTCAACCAGGCCCAACCGGCTCCCATGAAGATCATGTACCACTCAAAAAGCCATCCCCAAGAGTGAGTTAAATAGTGGAAGACTTCGCTGATAGCTAAATTAGCGGCATCCAAGTCTCTTACCGTCAAATAAGACAGTAATATGACCGCAAGCAATGAAGGGAAAAAGATAACAGGGTCAATCGTGACCTTCTTCTTTTTTACTTCGGTGGCATTTACATCCATCGTTTTATCGTTCATATCAATACTTCTCCCTCTCTGTTTTAGGAGGATAATAGTTAAAGTTTTAAACTGAGTAGCTATCGAACCAACTTTATTTATTTTTCAGAACAAAATTCAATTAAATTTATACAACTAAAAAATAAAGCTTCTTATTAAATAACGAATCTAATTACTTAATGACCAGACCAGCCATCAAATAACAATTAATTATTTTCAATCCGCTGATTTGCGTAAGAATCATGCCAGCCAACTTTTTGCTATACAGTGATCGTTATCACGTTCAATTGAAATAGAAACTAATCGATAGAAAAGTCGATATTGTTAATAAGTTGCCATGCAAGATAACTGTGACCTAGCCCTCAAGATGCATGTCGTTAAACATCAGTAAACAAGCACTTCACGCCGCCCAACCGAACAGTAAAAACAATAATCAAAACAACGAGGTATAAACCAATGGCGTGACTAAAAGTGTCTAATACCTATAGAAAAGCAAGGCAATAAATCTATATAAAAAGCATCTATAAAAGGTAAAAAACTATAATTCTAATAACGATATTAGAATTACTTAACACCCAATTTCAGCTTAACTAATAGTGGTATTAGCCAAGCTTAAAACAAGGCATTAGCAAAGCTAATAATGATATTAAATATACTTAAAACAGATATCTCGATACATATTAGGGAAGCTAATATGCCTGTTAGAAAGACTAACTACAGAGCAAACAATTGTGTGATCT
Organism: Shewanella pealeana ATCC 700345; assembly: GCF_000018285.1. NCBI lineage: Bacteria > Pseudomonadati > Pseudomonadota > Gammaproteobacteria > Alteromonadales > Shewanellaceae > Shewanella > Shewanella pealeana. The sequence goes on from NC_009901.1 coordinate 4,906,013, forward strand.
GTATAACATTAGAAAATTTATTTATGGTCATATAATTGCTTCAACTTACAACGAATGACTGCAGAATCACTCATTGGAATAGATTCAACATTATTCAATAATCGAAGTGACTTATATAAACTAACACAAACCAATACTTATTACATTGTCGTGGCTGATAAATTCAAATCAACATATAAAAGATAGAAGTATTAGTCTCGGCATTAAATTGATTTTGGGTATTAGGTTAAGTACTTAATATTTAACGGGAGAAATAATGAAAATTATTACGTGTTACAAATTAGTGCCAGAAGAGCAAGATATCACAGTAACGGCTGATGGTAACTTAGACACCAATAAGGCAGCCCCTAAAATTAACCCTTTTGATCTCTGCGCTGTAGAAGCTGGAGTTCAACTAAAAAGCCTAATTGAGGGATGCAGCATTACAGCAATGAGTGTAGGCGGCAAAGCACTAGAGAACCCGAAAGCACGCAAAGACATTCTTTCCCGTGGACCAGATGACTTAACTGTCGTTATTGATGAAAAGTTCGAGCAACTTTTACCACACCAAACAGCCAGAGTATTGATGGCAGCAGCACAAAAAACAGGTTTCGACCTAATCATTTGTGGTGATGGTTCAGGCGACCTTTACGCCCAGCAGGTTGGCCTACAGTTAGGCGAGTTACTCGGTGTCGCGAACATCAACGCCGTTAGCAAAATTAGCTCTGCAGAGCCAGGCAAACTAACAGTCGAACGCTCATTAGACGATGAAGTGGAAGTCCTAGAAATAACCTTACCAGCCGTAATCTCTGTATCTGCAGATATTAATGAGCCAAGTATTCCATCGATGAAAACCATTCTTGCCGCAGCTAAAAAGCCTGTTACTAGCCTAACGGCCACTGATATTGAGCTAGCTGAGTTCCCAGCCCTTGTTGAACTGGTCTCTGTTATCGCACCAGAACAAAAAGCACGGCAGAAGATCGTTATCGAAGGTGATGACGAGCAACAGATAGCCCAATTCGCAGAACACTTACGTAAAGCACTTAACTAATTAAGGATAAATGATGAGCAAACTATCTAATATTTGGGTATTTAGCGATATCGCTTCCCGTTTACCTGAAATGATCGCAGCTGGCGTAGCGTTAGGCGAAAAAGTATCAACATTTGTTATCGGTACAGAAGCCGAAATCAATGCAGCCTTCTCATATGGTGCAACTCATGTGTACTACCTTGGTGACAAAGACAGTCAAAAGATCATCGAAGATTACAGCCACACTATTGCGCAAACGATTTCAGCTACAACAGAAAACACACTAATGCTACTTGCGCCAACTAAGCGTGGCAAAGCCTTAGCAAGCAAGTTAGGCGTACAGCTTCAAGCTGGTGTTGTTAATGACGTTACTGAGATTGACATTGAGAACGGTGTTCGCGCTAAGCACATGGCTTACGGTGGCCTAGCTATCGCAGAAGAGAAAATTAATAGCCCTGTGGCGATTATTACCCTTAGCAGTGGTGTGTATGAAGCACAAGCTACGGATACGACTCGCACCGGCGAAGCAGTAAATGTTGCCTTTATTGAGCCAACAACGGCAATTCAATGCGTAGAGCGCCGTGCCAAGCAAGGCGAAAGCGTTAACCTAGGCAAAGCCAAGCGCGTTGTTGGTGTCGGTAGTGGTATTGGCAGCAAAGAGAATCTACAAGTTGCGGCTGAACTGAGTGCACTGATTGGCGCAGAGCTTGGTTGCTCACGACCAATAGCTGAAACCGAAAAGTGGATGGAGCGCGAGCGCTACATCGGCGTATCAGGCGTAATGTTAAAGCCTGAGATTTACTTCGCTCTGGGCATTTCAGGCCAGATCCAACACATGGTTGGAGCCTTAGGTTCACAAACAATCTTTGCCGTAAACAAGGATAAGAATGCTCCTATTTTCCAGTACGTTGACTACGGCATTGTTGGCGACATCAACAAGGTGATGCCAGCACTAATCAGTGCGTTAAAAGCCTAACGGAAACACAATTTTTATTGTTATTTCAATCGCCTTGAATCTCTGTAGAGACTAGAGGCGAATAGATAAATATACCTAGAGAGTGACGAGTATGTCAGAAGAATCATTTGACGCCATTATCGTAGGCGCAGGGCTTGCAGGTTGTGTTGCGGCGTACGTTCTTGCAAAAGAGGGAGCCGACGTTCTGGTAATTGAACGTGGTAACTATGCTGGTAGCAAGAATATGACCGGCGGTCGTTTATACGCTCACAGCCTAGAAAAAATTATTCCTGGTTTTGCCAAAGAAGCGCCAATAGAAAGAAAAGTCACTAAAGAAAAAGTCACCTTTCTAACTGATGATACAGGCGTCACTCTCGACTACCACAACGGTCGGGATCAAACTGCAGTTGAAGAATCTTATACCCTATTAAGAGGGGATTTTGACCAGTGGTTAATGGGCAAGGCCGAAGAGGTTGGTGCGCAATTCATTACTGGTATTCGTGTTGAGGAGATCTTAACCCAAGACGGTAAAGTCATTGGTGTGAAAGCTGATGGTGATGAGCTAACTGCCAAATCAGTAATTCTGGCAGAAGGAGTTAACCCGGTTCTTGGTGAACAACTTGGAATGGTTAAACGTGTTAAATCAGATGCTATGGCCGTTGGAGCAAAAGAGTTAATCGAGCTACCACAAAAGGTTATTCAGGATCGTTTTAACCTTAATGATGACGAAGGTTGTGCTTGGTTATTTGCAGGCTCCCCCGCCAACGGTTTGATGGGCGGTGGATTCATTTATACCAATAAAAGCTCAGTTTCATTGGGTATCGTCTGTGGTTTACATGATATTGGCAGTTCAGATAAAACTGTACCGCAAATGCTTGAAGACTTTAAAAACCACGCCATGATCAAGCCCCTTATAGAAGGCGGTAAACTGATTGAATACTCAGGTCACGTTGTGCCTGAAGCCGGTATTCATATGGTGCCAAAACTTGTTGATGACGGCGTATTAATTACCGGAGATGCTGCAGGCTTTTGCTTAAATATCGGCTACACAGTCCGCGGCATGGATCTGGCTATTGCCTCGGGTGAAGCAGCAGCCAAAGCAGTATTGGCCGCACGAGAGAAAAACGATTTTAGTGCGCAAGGTTTATCTTCTTATCAAACATTACTAGAAGATAGCTTCATCATGAAAGATCTCAAGTTGTACAAAGAGTTACCTAAGTTCATGGAGAACCCTCGCATCTTTAATGAATATCCAAAAATGGTGGCCGACATAATGCAAAGCATGTTCACCGTCGACGGCACTCCATCACAACCAATAAGAAAAACTCTCATGAAGCACTGTAAAGAAGTGGGTTACATGAATCTGATTAAAGATGGAATTAAAGGAGTGACTTCAATATGAGTGAAGTAGTTAACGTCGATGTCAAATTAGGCGTCAATAAGTTTCATGTCGATGAGGGGCATCCTCATATTATCTTAAAAGACAATCCCGATATGAACGAATATCGGAAATTAGTTAACGCCTGTCCAGCAGGACTTTATAAATTAGAAGATGATGGAAGTATTCGATTTGATTCTGCTGGCTGTTTAGAGTGTGGAACGTGTAAATTCCTTTGCGGCGAAACCATTTTAGAGAAATGGGAGTACCCAAGAGGCACATTTGGCATTGAATACCGGTACGGGTAAACCAATAAATTAATTCAAAACATTATAACTTAGGGCTGGGATTATTACCCGGCCCTTAGCCGTGTTCAAACGAATATATTAAGAAGCAAGATCACAAATACAAAAGCTTTATAAACAAACATAGTAAAACACTGTTTACATCACCGTTTTAATATTATTACCGGGTAGTATTCCATATAAGCTCATGAAATACACAGATGGAGCCTGATCTCCATAAATTAAAATACAACAATCATATAGTTTTATATTTAACATTATATTTGGTGGTAAATCGCATGAAACCAAGAACAAACTTCGATGATATGGAGTTCACTCCATTACACAGAAAAATAATGTTGTGGGGAAGTGGAGGTCCTTTTCTAGATGGCTATGTTTTGGTGATCATCGGCCTAGCATTACAACAGCTCACTCCAGCACTCGAACTTGATGCTCAATGGATAGGTTTAGTCGGTGCGGCCACACTCGCAGGCCTGTTTATTGGTACTGCCTTATTTGGTTATGTTGCTGATATTTTCGGTCGAAAATTGATGTTTATGATAGATATTATTGCTATCGCAGTGCTCTCTTTTGCAACCATGTTCATCTCCTCACCCATTGAGCTTGTCGTTATGCGTTTTTTAATCGGTATTGTAATCGGAGCCGATTATCCTATTGCTACATCTATGGTGGCGGAGTTCTCCCCCACTAAGAAACGTGCTTACACAATGGGCTTTATTGCCGCAATGTGGTACGTCGGAGCGACTGCAGCAAACATGGTTGGTTACCTACTATATGATGTAGAAGATGGTTGGCGCTGGATGTTCGGAAGTGCATTAATCCCATGTCTTATCATTCTACTTGGTCGCTTCCACCTTCCAGAGTCGCCACGATGGTTACTCAAGAAAGGTCGAGTAAAAGAGTGCAAAGAGACCATGGAAAAGTTCTTTGGGCCCGATGTAGAGATTAGTAATGAATCGGCAGAACAAACAAAATACAGCAAGCTATTCGAACCTGTTTATTTAAAAAGGATACTCTTCATCGGTATTATCTGGACTTGCCAGGTGATCCCTATGTTTGCCATTTACACCTTTGGGCCACAAATCATTGAGTTACTGGGGTTTACTGACGGAAAAGATGCCGCGTTAGGTAATATTGTCATCAGTTTGTTCTTTATGGCGGGATGTATTCCGGCTATGTACTGGCTCAATTCAATTGGCCGACGGCCACTACTAATAGGCAGCTTCGGCATAATGACTGCTTCATTAGCACTATTAGGTGTGGTGCCCGATCCAAGCATCTGGTTAATTATTGGCGCATTTGCCACGTACGCTTTCTTCTCTGGTGGACCCGGGATCTTACAATGGCTCTATCCCAATGAACTGTTCCCAACAGAGATCCGCGCATCGGCCGTTGGTGCTGTTATGTCACTTAGCCGTATCGGTACCATAGTCTCAACCTATGCTTTGCCTATTTTTATGACAACATATGGTATCTCTCCCACCCTATTAGTTGGTGCTGCAATCTCGTTATTTGGATTAATCATCTCTGTCTTTATGGCGCCAGAAACTAAAGGATTAACATTAGAAACCACAAGTTCAGCGGAATTTGAAAGTAAAGGTGCCGTAGTAGCATCTAATACATGCAAGACTATTTAATTAGTAAGGAATAATATCCAACCAGATTAAATACTCGAGTAACAATACAGACTTAGTCAATTAACAATTGGGTTAATTGACAACGAACTATATTAAACACTCAAAACTAGAGTTTGTATTAATTTCAAAACCACTAAGCATATGGACGCTAGATATTAACCATTAGTAACTGACACACAATAGAATCAAAACATAGCAACTTAAATACATTGGGATATTATGATTATGAAAACGAGAAAAACTTTCTGCCTGTCTATAATTACTAGTGCGATCGTATTAAGTAGTTTCCACACTATCGCTGCCGAACAAGAAGAAGATGGAATTAATATTCATGGCGGTGTACGAGTCAACTATGCCTATAAAGATTATAGTGAGACTTCAAAAGATAAAGGCGGTGATTTCACCTTTGATATGGCGTCATTACGATTCGACGCAAAACATGGTAACTGGGGCTTAAAATCGGACTACCGCTTTACCGCTAACACTAACTATATCAAGTTTGGTTATGGCTATTATGATTTCAACCCTGAGTGGCAGTTACAATTTGGTATAAACAAGGTGCCTTTCGGTAACCTAGGATATATTTCAAATAGTTATTGGTTTGGTTTGCCTTACTATCTCGGCTTTGAAGACGATCATGATATTGGTGTAAAGGCGGTATACGAGCATAATGGTTGGCAAACTGACATGGCGTTTTACAAAGGTGCCGAATATGGCCCAACAGAAAACAAACGTTATGCAGCCGATCTTTATAGCGGCACCATCAACGGTACCGAATATCACAACGAAGAAACTAACCAAGTTAACCTACGTCAAAGCTACACCATGGAACATCAAGGTGGCTCAACTACATTCGGCGCCTCTATTGAAGCGGGTCAGATCTATAACTCTGAAACCGGCAACAATGGCGACAGATACGCATTCGCAGCTCACTTAGACAGTACGTTTAACGGTTGGAACTTACAGTTGCAAGCGATGCAATATGAGTTCAATGCTGCCGACAGTGCAAACGATAACAAGATTGCTGTATCAGTTGTTAGCTGGCAGTTTGAGGTTGCATCCAAGGGGCAGGTTTACAGTGCCAACATCGCCAAAACAATTCCAACCGATTGGGGTAATGTTAAGTTCTACAACGACTTCGGCTTAATGACACCTGATGTCGATGACGATAGCTATGATAACAGTATGCAAAACGTATTAGGTGCTGCAATTTCTGCTGGCCCAACCTACACCCAAATTGATTTTATCATGGGTAAAAACATGACTTTCTCAACCGCCAACAATGACCATATCGGTCTACCAGAAGTGGGCGATGACTGGGATAAACGCTTCAACGTCAGTGTTGCTTATTACTTTTAATTAGCTCCACACTCATTTGTGGTACCCACATTCTACAAGCCACTCGTAAAATGTTGATTTAGCCACGTCACCCATAGCCTTCATTTTTATGAAGGCTTTTTTTGTACTTCGCACTCTTTACGAATTTTGCACTCAAAAATATCTTAAACCTGAGGAATAGTTTACTCAGGCTACAATACAAATCTTGCCTTCTCAGTATGATCAACCTGTATCGCTTCGTCACAGTAAAATGCTATTATTGGCCCCAGCTAGGTTAAACCATGACTAGCAAACTCATTGCGAGTCAGCAATTTAATCAATATATTTTTTGTACAAGCTTTATATTAGCTTTTTGTATTTACTTTCTTGCATTAGCATTCAAAAATCAGTCTCGCACTTTTTTAAAGCCTCAGTTTAAGGTCAGATAATCATGTCATTGCCAAAAGATGAACTCCCTATCGATAACAGCCAACATCACAGCGACGCAGACTATGAGACGCCTGAGTTAGCCATGGTAGAGGTGAGTCAATCGGTTGAGCAACTGACCAATGCTGAAGGTGAGCAGCAGGCCGAGCTGTTTCATGACATGCTAGAGGAAGCTGAACCTGGCACTGTGGCGCTGTTATTAGAATCATTACCGCTAGATGAGCGTTACGAGCGTTGGTCTCAAGTTGATGCAGGCGAGCGCATTGCTGTACTAGATCTCATGCGTGCCGACCCGCGTAATGGCATTTTAGATGAGATGCCTGAAGCCCAATTAGACCTGCTGTTCTCACAGATCTCAGCTGAGGATTTGATTGAGTGGAGTGACACGCTATCTGATGCTATGACCGAGCGTGCGCTGTCACAAATGGGTGAGCGCCAACGTCAACACTATGATCGCTACGATCAATACTCTGAAAATGAAATTGGTCGTTACGCCGAGCATCAGTTTTTAGCACTGAATCTGACATCGACGGTATCTCAAGCACAGCGCTTCTTCCGCCGCATTAAGCTCGACTGTAATGATCATGTATTTTTGCTCGATGAAGATGACAAATACATTGGTAGCGTGCGCCGTCACGATGTGTTTCGTGCCGCCCCAGAAAGCACCTTAGAAAGCTTACTTTGGGAAGACAGCCGTTCAATTCTTGCCGATGCCAGCCTAATTGAAGCCGCTGAAGCCATTGAACACAGTAATGAATTAGAAATTGCGGTCGTCGATGCCAACGGCATCATGATTGGCCGTATGACATTGCGCACCGCGACCGCACTCGTGCGAGAGCATTATGAATCACAGTTAATGGCAACCGCTGGTATGGACGAGGACGACGATCTGTTCGCGCCGATTACCGTCGGCGCGCGCCGTCGTGCTGTATGGCTGGGTATAAACTTACTGACCGCATTTTTAGCCTCGGCCACTATTGGCTTGTTTGAGAATGTACTGGAAAAAGTGGTCGCCCTCGCGGTTCTGATGCCGATTGTGGCCTCAATGGGTGGCATCGCAGGTAGTCAGTCACTCACTTTGATGATCCGCGGCATGGCCATGGGACAGATCTCCTCGGGTAACTTCATGTCGTTACTCAAAAACGAGCTGGGTATTGGTATCTTAAACGGTGTGCTGTGGGCGATAGTGATTGGCTTAATTGCCGGATGGTGGTTTAGCGACCCTATTATTGGCACAGTGATTGGCGCTGCCATTTTAATTAATATGGCGGTAGCGGCAATTGCCGGTGTGGTAGTACCGATGATCTTGCAGAAATTGAATCAAGACGCGGCGCTATCGGGCTCGGTGATCTTAACCACAGTCACTGACGTGGTGGGCTTCTTCTGCTTCTTAGGCTTAGCCTCGGTGCTGTATTTATACTAATTAACAGTCAATCACGAACAAAAAAGCCTAGCTAAAATAGCTAGGCTTTTTTAATGTTAGTTATCACCAATGCCTTACCCAGCTAGGTTTTGAGCGAGTAAATCCATAAATGTACTTGGCTACTCGACTTTTAGCTGATTATCTTGCCGTACTAATCTCACTGGCAGCCCCAGTTTAACTAAATGATTAAGAATGAATCGTCCGCTCCAAGCCCAACCATTTAATGAAATGAGTTGATTGTCATTGCCAATGAGCTTGATATCACCATCGATAGATAAACGCGGAGGGCCTACATCTTCCGCCCCTGCTTGAACATCAGCCCAGCTGATGTGAGCCATTTCAGCGCGTAATATCTCTCTCGATTCATGACCACTAATAGCGGGAGTTAGCAGCCAAATTGCATCTTTAGTGGTGCAAACGGCCTTAAAGGAGCGAGATTTAACGTCACTATAAAAGCTAAATAAGTAAGCGAAACAAGGTAAAGCGAGCATAATAAACATAATGACCATCATAAAGATCACTCCCAAATCTGACATAGATTCAGTCCGATAAATGACATCACCAAATTTATTTCGATAACGGCCCACGGGGAAGATTGCTTTAAACAAGTCAGGTAGCAAGAACACATAGGTGTATAGGCCAGCCATAGCAAATAGAAATGGTTTTACACTGGCTCGCCATGACTTTTTAGTCACAGTATTCCCTATTGTTATTGATAGATGCTGGTTTAGCTGTGCAATGATAGCCTCAGCATCATCACCTTCGAATGGTTCCTCTTCTAGTGAGATACTGCCTACAAACTCAATAGCTTGTTCAACGACTTCGCTTTGCGAAGTTAAAACCTCAGCTGCTTGCTGTACTTCTTCAATAGGCTGTTTTAATAAATAGATATCAAACCTTTGCAGCAGCAAACAGTTAGACTGCTTGTTCTTGAGCAATAAATACTTCTCAGTCAAAGGCAAAACAAGCTCATCTCGCCGATGCAACCGTCTGTAGACCGATGAAAATAGGCATATTTGATATGCCACAATACCAACCATTACCATGGTGATATTCGCCAAAGCATAGGTATTACTCACTGCGGCAATCACTATGGAAAACCCAAATACCCATTTATCAAAGCCAGACATTCGCGCCGACTTTAATACCCGCAGCGAATCACCTTTAAGGTAAATATGCTGTCGTAACTTAGGTTTAAAAGCAAAACTGACAATAACGTAAACAGTGACTAAACCAGTCAACACTATCGAGAAAGCCTGAGCATCATAAAAGCAGGAGCAAATCAGTAACCCTAAACCAATAACTAGGGATGCTTTTTGATAAATACTTCGAGTAAATGGTGTTAATACTGCATCTTGAATACTAGCCGTTATGTTCACTTATTCTTCTCACATTAATCCCGCCGCTTGCTGTATTGCTTTGCTGCAGACTCAAGCATCTTGAATATAAGCATTATTTTTTATGTTCTCATAGTGTCAGCTAAACAATAATGCTTAACTGTTATCTCGCGCATTAATAACCTGACAATAAAAAGCCCCTTATTAGCTAATCTAACAAGAGGCAATTTTTACGAAAATTGGCAGATTCGAGTGTTATCAAACGCCAAAACGTTACGCTTTATATCATCTAAACTAGGCCGTCATTGCCGCTTTCACATAAACATCGAAGCGGTTTTTCTTGGTGGCAATCACCATACTTGGTTTCACGCCATCTAAATCGTCGGCGTAATCTGGGCGCTTTACGACTACGCGCTTAGTTGCGAGTGCCATGGCAGGTGCAAGTAAGCCATCGGCATCGAGATCGGCGCCGACTAATGACTGAAATACACGCATCTCTTTTTTCACTAACGCCGACTTTTCACGATGTGGATACATGGGATCTAAATACACGACATCCACTTCGGTATTAGACGCTTTAGCAGCATCGGCTAATGAGTCAATGCTCGAACCATGAAACAAGCTCATGCGCTGTTGCATCCAGCCACCTATTTCAGCGTCTTCATAGGCGCGGCGAAGGCCATCTTCCAATAGCGCCGCCACAATAGGATGACGCTCAACCATTAGCACCTTGCAACCTAAACTCGCCAACACAAAGGCATCGCGCCCAAGACCCGCGGTACCATCGACCACGGTAGGCATAACGCCTTGCTTAAGACCAACGGCCTTTGCAATTGATTGACCGCGGCCACCACCAAATTTACGACGATGGGCTACGGCGCCAGAAACGAAATCAACTGAGATCCCTTTCAACTTAGGCTCATCACGCTTGATTAGCGTCAGGATATTATCTTCAAATACCAACTCAAACTCTGCATCAGGATCATAAACCAGTCCCCAGCGCTCACAGGCGGATTCGATTGTTGGATAATGTCGATTAAAGAAAATGCTGGTCACAATTAGGCTCTATGTTTGAGTGTTAACTAGCAGATAATACCACTCCTCACCAAGAAACCATATCAACCGCCAATGGCTGTTTTGCATAATTCAGGCTTCTTTTGTTCAATTTAGCCCCTCAAAAAGCCTCAAAACAGCTCAAAGCAACTGAAAAGTGCCTAAAAAACTTCAAGATAACTATAAATAGGTATCTGTTCACATCCTAGTCGATCCGCTTAGGGCACACTTTTTACGTCGTTGATAAATCAAACGGCCCTAAAAAGAAATAAGCAGGATAAAAATGATGATGAATCCAAAAACATTCAATAAAAAGCTGTGCTATGCCACGCTTTTAGCTGCATGCTCAATCGGTATGACAGCCTGTTCTGGTGATGATGGTAAAGACGGCGAAGATGGTCAGCCCGGCGGCAACACCAGCACCCAAGCAGAAGTATTAACGCTTACGCTAACAAGCACCACAATCACAGATAACATTCTAAGTATCGATTTCAATGCCGAGAACGAACTAGCTATTCCGGTAATCAAAATTGCCGCGATTAAAGTCAATGCAGCGCAGTTATTGCCACAAATTGAAGGCGAGCGCTCACAATGGCAAAAACTAGCAGGTGAAACTTGTTCGCCAGCTAAAGGCTGTGAAGGCACCTTAGTTGACAATATGGACGGTAGCTATCGCTACACCATGAATGCGCCGCTATCTATGGGCGAAGTAAGCCATAACAGCGACTTCACCCAACGTGTACTTTTTAGCGTATTAGCAACTGACAACCTACCAGCGACCGAAGTTATCTCTGACTTTAAAGTCGATGGCAGCGAAATCGCCGATAACCGTAGCATTATCGATGCTAGCTCATGTCTAAGCTGTCACGATGATATCGCCTCTATTAAGCATGGCGGCGCTAACATTGAAAACTGTGCCAGTTGCCACACTAGCAACAACATGGACAACCCGGATATGGTTTGGCCGGTACTGGCCCACACCGCACATATCGGTATTACGCCACAAGCGCTAGGTAACTGTACCACTTGTCACGCTAAAGAAGTCAGCGACACAGAATTACAAGCGACCAACTGGAACCAAGTGCCAACTCGTGAGACTTGTTCAAGCTGTCACGATATGACTACAAATCCAGTGTACGACCATAGCACTCAACCTGATAACGCTAACTGCTTAACCTGTCACTCACCTGAAAATACTTACGATGTTCATATGAGTAAGTCAGAAAAAGCGGTAGCAGAAGATCAGCGTAATATCGTTAACATCAGCCTAGAACAAGCCAAACTGGTTGAACAAGATGGTGAACATTACGCAGAGATAAGTTTTGCTCTGCTTGATCGCCAAGGCGATCGTATTGTGGTAGCAAGCAACAACCCAGCCGATGCTGACTGGATTAAGAACCTACAGCTTTATGTTAACTGGGGTACCTCAGTAGACTTTACCACCAGCCGTGGTTACAGCATTTTTGTTAAGAGTAACAAAAAAGACATTACCCAAGATGGCAGCGGCAATACTCCAGCAGGTGAGCGTGAGCGTACGCCTTTGCATAGTGCACAAGACAATGTGTTTACTTACCTAATGGGGCCAATCGTCACTCAAGACGCCATCTCAGGCGACCTAATTGATGACGCTGGTTTTATCACTAACCGCTTTATCTACTGTTTCGATGACGCGCAAAATCTAGTGAGCTGTGACCAAGCAGGCCACACTAAAAACGCCGAAGCAAACAAGCGTTGGTTCTTCGACAAAGATGGCCTAACTGATGCGCCTGAAGCTAAGCGCCCTGTTATTGTCAGCAACAAAACCTGTGGTTCATGCCACGGTTACGACGAGTTTAACGACAACTCAGAGCTTGCTTGCCGTAACTGTCATAGCCGCAATACTGAGATCAACAAAGAGCTAGCTGACACCACCTGTTTCTCTGGTCACGACCACGATGAGCTTGGTGAACATGTTCGTCCATTTGAAGAGCGCGCCATGGTTGCTAAGGGTAAGCCTGGCTTCTTAAGTTCAACAGCAGATATCGTCGATCCGTGCTTAGCTTGTCATAATCCGAATACGCCACCAACTCAGGCCATTCGTGAAATGCACACTAAAGCAAGCGACTGGGATTATGTTGAGCAGCTAACCGTAAGTCACCCAGACCATAAGGTATGGATGCACTCACTGCATACTAACCAACGTGCCACTCAAGATCGTGAAAACGGTGTGCGTAATATTGAGTTCCCTGCAGATAAAGCTAACTGTTACCGTTGCCATGAAGGCGATACCTTTGGTGTTGACCGTTTAACAGCTGTTGGCCGTCCATTAGCACTCGATTTGGACTACAACCCAGATTCACGTGCTCACCCTGCAACCGATATCACGGTTGATGCCTATACTTCACCAGTATCTGCAACTTGCTATGCCTGTCATGCTAAGCAAGAAGATGCCAGCGGTAAGCTAGTGATCAACAAGGCTGTACGTGCGCATATGGAACAAAACGGTGGCCGATTCGGTGTTACCGCTAACGAGCTGCAAGTTGAAGCTTGTGCCGTGTGTCACTCGCTAGACAACCTTAAGCAGGTGCATAACCTTTAAGGTTAAACCCAAAAAGTAATTGATGTCCCTGCAAGTACATCAAGCCGCCTAGTCAATTGGTTAGGCGGCAACCTAGATACAGAGCAGGAGGCTCAATACGTAATTAAAGAGTACCAGCAAGCAGTCCACCTAGCCCGCAGTGAACATTTAGCCTGAATTAAGCACCTATATACATAAATTGATTTTCTCATCCCTACAAACCTGTTGCGCTAGATGGCAACCTAGATATAAATCCTGAACTAGATCAAAGTTTACAGGCTTCAATTTCCCCAGCTATAAACGTCAGAATATACTCAATTAGATATCTGTTTTATTAGAGAGTGCCCGTGCAACTAACGCCAACGCTAAGCTTAAACGTGGTTCAGCAACACCTTGTTGATGCTGAAGATTCGTCACGTATCGAACTCAGCTTTGCCGAGACCGCAGTGTTACAGTTGATGCTCAAGCATCAAGGTACCCTAATTACTCGCGAAGCCTTACTCGAGGCGGGCTGGCATGATCGCGTGGTTTCCGCGTCATCATTACAACAATGTATTAGTGTGCTCAGAAAAAAGCTGGCTAACTACCCAGAAGTCGAGCTTAAAACGATTCCAAGACACGGTTATGTGTTGCATCTTGCTAACCAAAGCAAAAACAACTACCGCTTTAAAAAGCCAAAGGCTACGTTGCTATTTGCAGTCGCGGTTATCGCATCACTGCTCTTGCTCAGCTACGCTTATATCAACCACAACCAAGCGCCTTATAACGAGAGCTTAGTAAACAGTAAGCTAAGCAGTGTTGCTGGTAATATTCACGTATTTACAGCTGCTAAGCAGCCAAAACAGTCAGCCGATGACACCAATAAACGCCTAAAAAACCAAATAAATGATGAGCCGAACTGGCAAGCGCCATTTACTAGCTTTACCAGCTTTGGGCTACTCAGCGACAAGATGGACAGCTTTGCGATTTGCCCTGACTACCAACAAAATCAATGCAGTGGTAAACAGCTGATCAATATCAGTAGCGAAACCAAACACGGCGGCCAACTAGAGCTATCTGATTTCCTAACCACCAAGATCAGGATGGAGCAGAAGACCTATAATAAATTAGATCTACCAGAACTTAGAAAGCATCAAGGCGATCTCAAAGAGCAGATCTATCATGGCGATTTGTACTTTTCGATCGATGATCATCGCTTAGTTCGTAGCGACATTCGAATTTCATTAGTCGATCTCGCGCCTGACAGCGGCATATTTTATTTCGCAGCCTGCATCACCGACGAAGACTGTTACACCACACCAATCCGCTACGAGATCCGCGGTCATTTCAAACGCACCACAGAAAAATGGCAACAACGCACTGTTGAACGCTTTGATATCGAGGTCAGCAAAACCACGCTGTCGTCACCCAATGCACTGTCTGATACTGCGCAAATCATCTACCTTGCCCTCAGGAAGCAGCATTTAACCCAAGAACAGCTGAGTTTCTATCGCATCTATCAAGACGATGGCACCGCTATCTGGCAACTGCCGTTAGTGAACGACAATATTATGTGGATGCAACGACAGACACTCAAATTATGATCCCTTGCCTGAGTTGTTATATAATCTAGTCTCTGTTCCTTTAGGCTAAAAACTCAATGTTAAGTTATCGTCACGGCTACCACGCAGGCAATTATGCCGATGTTCTCAAGCACGCTATTTTGCTGCAAGTGCTCAAACTAATGCACAAAAAAGATAAGCCTATGGCTTATATCGACACCCATGCGGGTGCGGGCGGCTATGCGTTAACCGATGAGTTTTCAAAGAAAACCGGCGAATACCTAGATGGCGTAGCCAGACTGTGGGAAAGAACCGACCTGCCTGAATCACTGGTGCAGTACATCGAAGATGTGAAGCATTTTAACCAAGGTAAAGCAGAACTCGAGTTTTACCCTGGCTCACCTGCTTTTGTTGATATGAACATGCGTGAAAAAGACCGCATGGTACTGCACGAGCTACACGGCACTGACTTTTTGACCTTAAACGAGCAGTTTACGGGCGATCGTCACGTGCGCGTCATCAAGGGTGATGGCCTTAAAGGTCTGATTGCTGCCGTACCACCACTTGAGCGTCGTGGCGTGATTTTAATTGACCCTAGTTACGAAATTAAAACCGACTATCAAGATGTGGCTAAAGCCATTATTAAAGCCCATAAACGCTTCTCTACTGGCGTATTTATGTTGTGGTATCCGGTTGTAGATCGTGACCAAACTGAAGGCATGCTTAAGCTATTAGCCGAAAGCGGCATCAAGAATCAGTTACGTATCGAACAAGCGATTAAGCCTGATAGCAATGAGTTTGGCATGACAGCAGCAGGTCTGTGGATCATTAACCCACCTTGGCAGTTAGACACCACAGCCAAAGAGATGCTGGACTATTTAGAGCGTCGCATTGGCCATAACGGCGGCAAGACAACCGTTAGACAGGAAGTGGCGGAATAAAAGATAGATCCTAGGGACGAGGTTCTAGGTCCTAGGAAAAGCCAAGATTTAAAAGTGCCCTATCTTTTAGCTTTTCCTAGTAGCCAACTTGTTGGTGTCCTAGTAGGTGCGCAGCACCGTCCTCGCAGTGAGCCTGCGAACGTCCTAGAAACGAGCCTGCGAGTGCCCTAGCACCTAATGCTTATAAACACTCTTCATCATCGTTAATTTGACGAGCGAAGACTCCAAAAATAGCAGATAAAATTCCGACTTCGACATCTTTATTATTCTGAGTTGATGCAGCCGAACTCCCGCCTATTGATTCCCTCTGCTCTCTTTGCTGTTCGTTACCATGTGCACCGCTAACAAAGTCACAGCCCGCATTTGCCACTGAGCTTGATGAACAGCCCATGCTGCTCAATGTCAGCAAAGCCAGCCACACAACCAAAATCCGTTTCATATTATTCCTTTCTAATTAGTCCATTATTAAACATTAACACTTTCCAACTGTTAGATTCTAGGTCCGAATAAAATTAAGACGAGAACGGGCTTCGCCCTGCGAGACGTGACTACGTCACTTCGAGAGCGCGACCTTGTCGCTTCTAGGAAAGGCTGAGACGAAAAGGCTTAAAAGATAGGTCCTAGTTGCTAGGGAAAAGCTAAGAAAGTAACAGCCGGATAAGGCCGGAAAAGCATAAAAGCAAAAGATAACAATGTGCTCGATATTGATTGTATAGCAGGACGAAGTCCGCCCTAGCCGCGAAGCATCCTAGCAGCGAGCTTGCGAGTGCCCTATCTTATATGTTGGCGTCCTCGCAGGTGCCTAGTACCGTCCTAGCAGTGAGCCTGCGAACGTCCTAGAAACGAGCTTGCGAGTGCCCTATCTTATATGTTGGCGTCCTCGTAGGTGCGTAGCACCGTCCTAGCAGTGAGCCTGCGAACGTCCTAGTACCTAGGACCTATCAGGACGAAGTCCGTCCTCGTACCTTCTTTATTATCATTGCAACACCGAATGTAACTCATCAAACAACCAGTGCATTATCGGGCCGATTTGCTTGTCACGACGATTAACTACCCCCATCTCCACCAGCAAAGGCTCGGTAATATATTCTGTGGAAAGCTCACAAAGGTCATCAATATACCACTCAGATTTAGCCACGTGTTCTGGCACTAACGCCCAGCCCACGCCCTGCAAAACTAGCGCGACAATGTAATAGTAACTATCGATATACCAATAATTTGCCGATAAAGGCGGCGTCTGTGATTGCCCGGTAATGTCGCAAATAGCTAACTGCCGATATTGCATCAACAGCTCTAAAGTCGGCGCTGGGGTCGATGCTAATGGATGGGATGGCGCGACCACTAAGCTCTGTTTAAACTGGCCAATCGACATGAAATCTAGGGAGTCTGGTAGCAATGTGTTGCTATGGAACATAATGCCAATATCGGCGCGCCCGGCATCCACCCAAGCGGCAATATCCTCTTGCGATCCATTAATGATAGTGAGTTTAAGCAATGGGAATTGCGTCGATATACGCTGAAATAACGCTTCAAATGCAGTAACCGGTACCGCTTCATCCATAGCCACGGTAAGGGTGATCTCCTCACCTGAGGTGACGGTCATAGCACGCGCATTAAGGCGCTGACACTGAGCCAGAACCGATTGCGCCTCAATAAACATCTCTTCGCCGAGTGAAGTGAGTACAGGAAGTCTTGCGCTGCGGTCAAATAACTCAAAACCTAAGCCCGCTTCTAAGTTACTAATCGCGGTACTTATACGCGATTGAGCTTTCCCCATCTTTCTGGCTGCCGCCGAAAATGAGCCTAGCTTTACCGAATTTACAAATGCATTGAGCTCATCAATCGTCCAATTCATAGCCAACCTATTTAAACACCTACTCAAACAGCCATCTTAAACAGGTGGCTCATACAACTACCTTAAACAGCTACCTTAAACAGCTATCTTAAACAGCTACCTTAAACTGCTATCTTAAACTGCTATCTTAAACTGCTATCTTAAACAGCCATGTCCAAACCTTATCTCAAAAACAGATAGTAACTAACTTTATTCAATCTCAAATACAGAGTAACTTGCCAAGCTTTATTGTTCAATATTGATATCCCCATGTTAGATCCAAGCATAGAAAACACACAGACTCAGTCAATTAGCCGTACCTTTTGGCGTTACACTCTGCCTGCCATTGCCGCCATGTTAGTTAACGGTTTATACCAAATCGTTGACGGTATTTTTATTGGCCATTACATCGGCTTTGAAGGACTCGCAGCTATCAATATGGCCTGGCCTGTGATCTACTTTATGGTTGGTTTTGGCATCATGGTCGGCATGGGTAGTGGCAGCTTGCTATCGATTCAACGGGGTAAAGGCGATACTCGCGCGGCACCGACGATATTGACCAGCAGCTTAGTACTCATGCTTAGTCTAGCCATAATCTCTACCTCGATTTTAGTCATCTGCAGCGACTTTTTTCTTGAGGCTCAGGGCGGTGCGGGCAACACCTTGGTGATGGCGCAAGAGTATATTAGCGTATTCACTTGGGGAACTGCGATCACTGTGATTGCTTCAGCCTTGCCGTTGCTCATTCGTAACGATGAGAGCCCCAATATCGCTACCGGTTTAATGGTATTAGGCGCCTTTATCAATATTGCACTCGACTATCTATTGATAGGCGTATTTGACTTCGGCTTGCTTGGCGCTTCGATTGCCACCATTAGTGCACAGGCGACTGTCTGTGTTTTAGGTCTTATCTACTTTTGCTCTCGATTTAGCAGCATTAACTGGTCGGCAAAATTTAGTTGGTTTAACGCCTCTTTTGCTCAACAAATCACGCTGTTAGGCTCATCAAGCCTATTTATGTATCTGTATACCAGCTTTGTTTTTGCACTGCATAACCGACTCTTTACAGAGTATGGTACACCGCTAACCGTAGGCGCCTTCGCCATTGTTGGCTACCTGATGGTGCTATATTACTTAGTCGCCGAAGGTGTGGCCGAGGGTATGCAGCCTCCTGTTAGTTATTACTACGGCGCCGAGCAACATGAAAACATCAACAAGATGCTTAAGCTGTCGGTAAAGGTGACTCTGATTGCGGGTACCAGCTGGGTATTACTGCTAAACCTAATGCCAGAGACCATGGTTGGACTATTCAACAATGATGATCCCTTGCTAATTGCAACCGCAATTGATGGTATCAAAATGCATCTGTTTGCTATGCCGTTAGATGGCTTTATTGCACTTTCGTCTGTGTACTTTATGGCGACTAACCAAGGCGTTAAAGCGTTAGTCATCGCCTGTGGCAATATGCTAATCCAGCTGCCATTCCTATATTTCTTACCTAAGGTTATGGGAGTCGAAGGTGTGTGGATGGCGATGCCGCTCTCCAACATAGCACTGTGCCTTATTGTGGCGCCTATGGTTTGGTTTGATGTTAAGTCGAGAAAGAAGCAATCAAGAGCGCAGCAAGATAATCCGTTAACTATCGATACAGCGGCAATCGTAAGTTAAGCCTTGCAGCTAAGTCTTTAAGCCTTGCGATAACGTTTGAGCAAGATCTGCACCCGCTCAACATAGGCTTGGGTCTCTGTGAGTACTAATGGAGTGCGGACGCCTTAATATCGCCCAGTACTTTATCTTTATGGTTTGATTTGACGTTAAAACCAGAAGTTAAGCCTTGCGGTAGCGCTTGAGCAAAATCTGTACCCGTTCGACGTAAGCTTGGGTCTCTGGGTACGGCGGGATGCCTTTATACTGCTCTACTCGGGAGGCTCCGGCGTTATAGGCGGCGCAGGCCAAGGCAATATCACCATTAAAGCGTTTCAGTAGCTGAGCCAGATAACGGCTACCCGCCAAGATGTTTTGCTCTGGATGGAAGGCATCACGCACCCCCAGCTCATTGGCCGTAGCGGGCATCAGCTGCATTAGACCCTGCGCCCCAGTTTTAGATAGCGCCTTGGGCTTAAAAGCCGATTCGGCATGAATAACGGCCCGAATGAGTGCAGGATCCAGCCGATATGTTCTGGCCGCAGTGGCGATCAGCTGCTGATATTGTGAGGTAAACAGAGGGATTGATTTCCAATTGATATTCGACTCAGGTTTGCAGGCGTAGCAGTCAAATAATAACACCTGATAATGCCCCTCTTGCGGCGCTTGATCGCTAAAAACCAAGACTCCATCGGCGGTGAGGTAGTGGTAAACCTTTTCTCCTTGTTCAACACTAGCTCCCAAGCTCTGAGTCCCGCTAGTTAAGCTATGATTAGTAACGGCTTGACCTAACACACTCTTATTCGATGGTTTGGCAACAAAATGTGGCTTACTCGTCTCTGCCGCCATGGCTGTAGGAGTTACAACTGCAGAAGTCACAGCAGTAGACAAGCACAGTAAACTAAACAGGGGTGCTCGCTTCATCATAATCCGGTCGAACTATCCAATTGCAGTACATCAACGATAGCAAATAACTGCTTCATCTCTTTGTTTATCTGACTAAATTCATATTCGAATGTTGCCGCCTTAAATATCGACGCCATCTCGAAGCGATTCTCTTTACTACCAAGCATGATCAGTAATTTATTGCGATAGAAAGCACATTGGATCTTGTTGCCAAAACTGGCAGATAGCTCCTGCAAGCGCTCCATAAAAGTCACAGTTAACAGATAACGCGCCTCTATTTGATCGGTCGAGAACACATCAAACTGCTTCTCAAAGATAGGATCCTCCAGCTTCACCCGTTCAAGGCCTTTAAAGGAGTCCGAGAGGAAATTAACCAAGCCTCCGCGGTTCTTCACCACCACGGTATGGCCACGAAAATCTTTATGGCTACTGAGCTCAATCATCACCCCTTTAAAGACGGTAACCGTGTCGGTCGACTTGTCACGCTTAACCTGTTTAGTTAGCTGCAACTCATTGATAGCGATCTCAATATTTTTGTAGGTACCCTGCACATAATCGTCAAAGCTCGCAGATTCATAATAAGGTAGCAACTTGGATGCCTTCAGCGCACTAAGGCTCATCTTATGCTCTTTGCAAAAGATAAAATCATGACCAAAGTACTTAAAAATAAGTGGATAAATCTTCTGTTTCACATCGGTTTTATAATGCTTAATAGGCCTAAATACCCACCAAGCAAACGGCAATGTCAGCAAGACTAAACCGATAAGATAAACCATCAGCGGATCGGAAAAATTCAGATATGGCATAAACATAAATGCCAAGATCGCGATACCAATATAGATGGCAGCACACAGGTACAAACGCTGACGACACGCTTTTAGACTCGCAACACGGGCATTTTCAAACTTGCTGGTAAGTGGCTCAAGATGCTGCTGATAATACTGCTTAAATTCATCTATCTCAGATGGCGCGGCAACGAGGTGATCAGTGTTACGTATAGGCTTTATCGATGCGCCAAACAAGAAGCTAAATAGATTCATATTATTGCTAACTCACTCAAGTGCAGTTTAGTAACGAGTCATTACCGCAATAATCAGTATTACGGTAATTGAGCGAATACATTTAAGCTATTTTAGATAATCGGCAGCATCGACAGGTGCTTTAGACGCCTCGTCGGCTTCATAGAAAGGCATCACCTTCACACTCGCCATAGAGGCTATGATAGAGCCAGGGAAGATCTCAACCGCGGTATTCAGCTCAGATACTGCCGAGTTGTAGAAACGACGCGCAGCAGACAGCTGAGCCTCGACTTCGTTGTAGGTCTGCATCGCTTGCAGCATGGTATTGTCTGACTTCAGCTCAGGATAGTTTTCAACACTTACCATCAGCTGTGACATCTTCTGATTCAGTTTTTCTGATACCTGAAGATGAGCTTTAACTGAACCTGAGTCACCATCGTCATACCCCTTAACAGCCAAAGTTCTTAATTCGGTGATCTCGGTCAGCAGCGACTTCTCATGGTCCATGTACTTCTGTGCAATCTTGAGGATATTCGGTACTAGGTTAGACCGCTTCTTAAGCTGAACGTCTATTCCCGATAACGCTTCACGCCCCGCATTACGCTTCTTGATTAAACTGACATACCAAAGATAGGCAATAATCACCACTAAGCCTGATCCCAACAATAACCCTTCCATCTGTGTGTCCTATTGTTCTTTTTATTTAAATGGCTAGCGCTAGTCTCTATCCAGTAGACTAAAGCCAAAAAACGATTACGCTATTCTTATATAACTCATACTGTTACTTATTTAAGCAACGAAATCCAGCCTCAACACAGATAATCAGCCCCAGTCACGGCGTTACTTTTTAATCAGCGTAGCAAAAAAGTGGCAAGAACATCGAATAAAACCTTGAGCAAACAATGACTAATCGAACTCTTGTTAAATAAACTCGCTAAACAGCATAAAAATACAACTAGCGTTCACTATTTGCTCACCACAAAAAATAATAGCCCTGTATATCAACAACTAAAATTATGCATCACGGTGTGATTTTTTGAGCTAAGTAGAATTCACCCTAAACAGTTTCCGCCATAAAACCCCTAAACTAGTCAAACTTATTCACCCTTTTAGTTAACTTTGTCATTAATCATAAGTTTGTAGAGTTTTCTGTATCACCTAGTCTATTCCTTGCTTCTCTCCAGCTTTCTCGGGATTAGCTTTGCTCATTATTCATTCAGCTTAGATACAGTATCCCCTAGTTATAGCTATCACATCCCTTAAGGAAACGTTCGACCCAATCATCCCCTTCGGACTCATTTAATATGAGTCCTTTTTTTTGGCCGAAAATTGTAAATTACCCATTAATATTAGTGCATTGGATTAATCAAAAGCTGGATTCAATAAAGGTTAACAAGAGTTAATCGAACTCCTTTTCACCGTTCAGCTTTGATACAGCTAACCCTAGTTATAGTAATCCCAATCCCAACGGAAACTGTTATTCAATCCCTTTTGGACTCATCCTATATGAGTCCTTTTTTTTGCCAAAAATTCACTGGTCATTTCACAACAAGAACCCTGCAAAGCCTTACAGTTACTCAGGAGTCGTCAATATAGCTGATTAATAAAAGAGCCAAATTTAAGGTTTAATTAATTTTTCAGACCCATCATGCTACATTGGATTAATAAATATTTAATGCAATTGGCACAAAAGTAGCCCCACATTAGCTGTCACTCCAGCGTACCAATAACAAAAACAACAAAACGAAAGCATATTGAAGGAAGACACTATGAGCAGTAATGACGGCGATAGCTTGCCTCTATCTAGCCAAGCCCCCTTAGATCCCAGTAACAAGCCTGGTGGCTTGTTTGTCCGCTTCCTAAACGTAGTTGAAAGACTCGGTAACTTACTACCTCACCCCATCACTCTTTTCGCGCTATTTTGTGCCGCTGTTGTGGTTATCAGTGGCATCGCCGGTTATTTTGAATTAACTGTAGTCGACCCAAGACCCGAAGGTGCATCGGGCCGCAGCGCCGATGGTCTAATTCATGTAGTCAGCTTAATGAATGCCGAAGGCCTCCGGATGATCGTCTCCAACTTGGTGACCAACTTTACTGGCTTTACCCCATTGGGCACAGTGCTTGTCGCCTTACTCGGTGTGGGTATCGCCGATCGCTCGGGCTTGCTGTCTGCCGCTATGCGCTTATTAGTCATGGGCGCTTCAAAGCGCTTAGTCACGCTAACTCTAGTATTTGCAGGTATCGTTTCTAATACTGCATCTGAGCTAGGCTACGTGGTGCTTATCCCAATGGCAGCGATGATCTTCCACTCCTTGGGTCGCCATCCGCTTGCAGGTCTAGCCGCTGCATTTGCCGGTGTATCCGGCGGCTATAGCGCTAACTTACTACTCGGCACCGTTGATCCACTGTTATCTGGGATCACCGAAGCTGCAGCGCAGATGATCGATCCTGACTACCTTGTTGGCCCAGAAGTAAACTGGTACTTCATGTTTGTCTCCACCTTTTTAATCACCTTCTTAGGTGCATTCGTTACCGAGAAAATCGTCGAACCTAAGTTGGGCAAATACGATGCTAGCGAAGCGGCGATTGACCTTAGTGAACAGAAGATGGATACGGTTAGCGCACTGGAGAAAAAGGGCCTAAAAATCGCAGGCCTTGCGGTATTAGTGATGTCGGCAGTGCTTGCTTTAACTATTATTCCTGAGGGTGCGCCACTTCGAAACCAAGAAACTGGCTTAGTAGCTGGCTCTCCTTTCTTAAAAGGGATTGTGGCCTTTATCTTTGTTTGCTTTGCTATTCCAGGCCTAATTTATGGCCGTGTTGTGGGTAGCATGAAACGCGATATCGATGTCATCAACGCCATGTCACACAGCATGAGTAGCATGGGCATGTATATCGTCTTGGTATTCTTTGCTTCGCAGTTTGTCGCTTTCTTTAAGTGGACCAACTTAGGGGCGGTACTGGCAGTATCTGGCGCAGATGCACTTAATGCTATTGGCTTAACTGGGCCGCTAGTATTCGTACTGTTCATCATGATGTGTGGCTTTATTAACTTGATGCTAGGTAGTGCTTCAGCGCAGTGGGCTGTAACCGCACCTATCTTCGTACCTATGTTGATGTTGGTGGGTTACGCACCCGAAACCATTCAGGCGGCATACCGAATTGGTGACTCTGTAACAAACCTAATTACGCCAATGATGAGTTACTTCGGCCTTATCCTGGCCGTCGCCTCGCAGTATAAGAAGAATCTAGGTATAGGCACATTGGTTGCGACCATGCTGCCATACTCAATCGTGTTCTTTATCGGTTGGACCTGCTTCTTTTTCATCTGGGTATTTGTGATTGGTTTACCCGTTGGCCCGGGTGCAGCAACTTATTATACGCCTTAAAAAAAGAAGGACCTAGGTGTTAAGAAGAGCTAAGATAGGGCGGGCTTCGCCCTGCTAGGACGCGACTTCGTCACTTCGAGAGCGCGACGTTGTCGCTTCTAGGAAAGGCTAAAACGGAAAGCAAAAGAAGTACAACTATCATCTTTAATCTTTTCCTAGTAGCCAACTTGTTGGCGTCCTCGCAGTGAGCGTGCGAACGTCCTAGAAACGAGCTTGCGAGTGCTCTGTCTTTTATCTTTTCCTAGTAGCCAGCTTGTTGGCGTCCTAGCAGTGAGCCTGCGAACGCCCTAGGTCCTATCCCCTAATGACCTTTTTCCTACAAAGCCGTGCTGCTGCTCACTATTGCAGCTTTTGCTTTATTAATAAGCGATTTTTTTAAGGTTCAATTAATTTTGCTTATCCATGATGCCAGCAGCTTCGATTAAACAGAAGTCAGCATCTTAGCGCCAATCAAACGCTATTCCTGCCGCAGATATACCCAAAAGCAATACCAAAATAATTAAAATAATAACAATATCTTGTAAGGAAAAACCCATGAGCAGCAATAACGGAGATCGCCTGCATCAGTCAGGCGGTGCCTCTTTAGATCCTAATAATCAAGTCAGTGGTTGGTTTGTTCGTTTCCTCAACATCGTAGAAAGGCTCGGAAACCTGTTACCTCACCCAATTACGCTATTTGCAATTTTTTGTGCCGCCGTTGTCGTTATCAGTGGCATAGCCGGCTATTTTGAATTAAGTGTTGTCGACCCTAGACCCGAAGGTGCAGCGGGGCGCAGCAGTGACGGTATGATCCATGTTGTCAGCCTGATGAATGCTGAAGGCCTGCGGATGATAGTCTCCAACTTAGTCACTAACTTCACCGGCTTTACTCCGCTAGGAACGGTACTTGTCGCCTTACTTGGTGTCGGTATTGCTGAGCGTTCAGGATTGCTATCAGCAGCAATGCGCTCACTGGTTATGGGAACATCGAAGCGTTTAGTGACTCTCACTATCGTGTTTGCAGGTATCGTTTCAAATACTGCTGCGGAGCTTGGATACGTAGTACTTATCCCTATGGCGGCGATGATTTTCCATTCGCTAGGTCGTCATCCGCTTGCAGGACTCGCGGCAGCTTTTGCTGGTGTGTCTGGTGGCTACAGCGCAAACTTGCTATTAGGCACAGTCGACCCATTATTATCAGGGATAACCGAAGCCGCTGCGCAAATGATTGACCCAGACTACACAGTTGGCCCAGAAGCAAACTGGTACTTTATGTTTGCATCCACCTTCATCATTACCTTTTTAGGCGCCTTCGTTACCGAGAAAATTGTTGAGCCTAAACTGGGGAAATATGATCCGAGTCAGGCAGCCAATGATCTTGGCGAAGCCAAAATGGAGCAGATTAGCGCTATTGAAAAGCGTGGTCTAAAAGCCGCAGGCATCGCTATTTTAGTCATGTCTGTGCTATTAGCACTGACAGTGGTACCAGAAGGTGCGCCTCTTAGAGATCCTAAAACCGGATTAGTCTCAGGCTCGCCATTTCTAAAAGGCATCGTTGCCTTTATCTTTATCTGCTTTGCCGTTCCAGGATTGGTTTATGGCCGTATCGTTGGCACCATGAAGCGCGATATCGATGTGATTAATGCTATGTCACACAGCATGAGTAGCATGGGCATGTACATTGTTTTGGTATTCTTTGCCTCACAATTTGTCGCTTTCTTTACCTGGACTAATTTAGGTTCGGTATTTGCGGTTGCAGGCGCTGATGCATTACAAGCAATTGGCCTAACAGGCCCCTTGGTTTTCGTTGTGTTTATCGCTATGTGCGGCTTTATTAACTTAATGCTCGGTAGTGCATCGGCGCAATGGGCAGTCACCGCACCTGTATTCGTACCTATGTTAATGCTAGTGGGTTATGCCCCGGAAACCATTCAGGCTGCTTATCGAATCGGCGACTCCGTCACTAATCTAATTACGCCAATGATGAGCTATTTTGGTCTTATTTTGGCCGTCGCGTCGCAATACAATAAGAACCTAGGTATTGGCACCTTAATCGCGACTATGTTGCCATACACCATAGTATTCTTTATCGGTTGGACCAGCTTCTTCTTTATCTGGGTGTTCGGATTCGGATTACCTGTCGGGCCGGGGTCGGCAACTTATTATACGCCTTAAAAAAGAAGGGCCTAGGTGTTAAGAAGAGCTAAGATAGGGCGGGCTTCGCCCTTCGAGGACGTGACTGCGTCACTTCGAGAGCGCGACGCTGTCGCTTCTAGAAAAAGATAGGTCCTAGGTGCGAGGTTCTAGGACCTAGGAAAAGCAACAATCAAAAGATATTAGCTTTTCCTAGCAGCCAACTTGTTGGTGCCCTAGCAGTGAGCCTGCGAACGTCCTAGCTCCTAACCTATCTTTTACTAGCTTTATCGACAAACGAAGCTATATTGACGATCTGACTCATCATTCTAGCCATAGTCCATGAAACTTTTTATTGCCTCCGATCTACACGGCTCTGTTATAGCCACTCAAGCCATGCTGACTCGCTTTGAGCAGTCTGGGGCTCAATACCTTATTCTGCTCGGAGACATGCTTAATCACGGCCCGCGTAACGCCATCCCCGACGGCTACAATCCCACGGCCTTAGCTGAAACGCTGAACCAGTATGCCGATAAGATTATTGCCGTTCGCGGTAACTGCGACAGCGAAGTAGACCAAATGCTACTGCAATTTCCGATCACCGCGAGCTTTGCTCAAGTATTGATGCCACAAATGCGTTTATTCCTCACCCACGGCCATATTTATAATCCCGATAACCTGCCACCGCTACAAGCTGGTGATGCACTAGTCTATGGTCATACCCACATTGCAGTGGCTGAATATCGTGACGATATTTTATTGTTCAACCCGGGTTCAACCACCATTCCACGTAATGGTGCTCGAGCTTCTTACGGCTTAATCACTGACACAGAATGTCAGGTACGCGCCATAGACAACGATGAGCTACTACTCAGCTGTCCGATACGTCATACAAGATAGGTTCGAGGGTCTAGGGAATGCTAAGACGAGGACGGGCTTCGCCCTGCGAGGGCGTGACTGCGTCACTTCGAGAAAGGATTAAAAGATAGGTCCTAGGTGCGAGGCTCTAGGACCTAGGAAAAGCCAAGATTTAAAAGAAACAAGCAACAGATTCAGGCTCCATGAATAGGCTTTGTCTTTGCTCTTAAGCTATTAGCCTTTCCTAGTAGCCAACTTGTTGGCGTCCTCGCAGGTGCGCAGCACCGCCCTAGAACCTATCAGGACGAAGTCCGTCCTAGAAGTGAGCCTGCGAGCGTCCTATCTTTTAACAACAAAAAGCCCAGCATTTGCTGGGCTTTTTAGTGTCTAGCGCGTTAGCGATACAAGATTATTTGTTCGCTTTAGCTGCTTTGGCTTCAGCCTTTATTGCTTTCGCGGCATCTCGCTCGCGCTTGCTGAACATACGCTCAACAATCACGAAGAAGATTGGGATAAAGAAGATCCCCATAAAGGTCGAGCTCATCATACCGCCCAGTACCGCTGTACCGATGGCGTTCTGGCTACCAGAACCTACACCGCTACTGATGGCTAGTGGCACAACACCTAGACCGAATGCTAAAGACGTCATTAAGATTGGACGTAAACGCACTCGAACCGCGTGTAGTGTGGCTTCAACAAGACCTGCGCCTTTCTCGTAGAATTCTTTAGCAAATTCCACAATCAAGATGGCGTTCTTGGTTGCTAGACCCACAGTCGTCAATAGACCTACCTGGAAGAATACG
The DNA here is from genome assembly GCF_000018285.1 of Shewanella pealeana ATCC 700345. NCBI lineage: Bacteria > Pseudomonadati > Pseudomonadota > Gammaproteobacteria > Alteromonadales > Shewanellaceae > Shewanella > Shewanella pealeana. Next base: position 4,934,478 of record NC_009901.1, read on the forward strand.
TCGTTTGGTAAACCACGACCATTCATCGCAATCAAGGCACCGATAATACCCAGAGGCACAACGAGTACTACCGCAAATGGTACTGACCAGCTCTCGTATAGTGCTGCAAGTACTAGGAATACCACCACAATCGACAAGGCATATAGCATTGGCGCCTGATTACCCGATAGACGTTCTTCATAAGAAAGACCGTTCCATTCGATACCAAATCCTGGTGGTAGCTTCTTAGCCATAGCCTCGATGTCATCCATCGCTGCACCTGTACTGTAACCTGGTGCTGTACCACCTTGGATATTCATAGCTGGCAAACCACCAAAACGCTCTAGACGCGGTGAACCATATTGCCAACTACCCGATGCAAATGCCGAGAAAGGTACCATTTCGCCTTTGTCGTTACGCACATACCAAGAGTCGAGATCTTCTGGCTGCATACGGTATTCAGCTTCACCTTGCACGTAAACTTTCTTCACACGACCACGGTCGATAAAGTCATTCACGTAATTACCACCCCAAGCTGTACCCAGTACGCTATTGACTGAGTCAATATCAACGCCTAATGCACGTAACTTACCGTGATCGATATGAACTTGATAAAGCGGTGCATCTTCCTGACCATTTGGACGAACGCCCACTAGGTTAGGGTTCTGTGCAGCCATACCCAGCAACATGTTACGTGCTTCAACAAGCTTGGCATGGCCTTGGCCATTCTTATCCTGCAAGTAGAAGTCGAAACCGTTAGCCGTACCCAGCTCGATAACTGCTGGCGGTACAAAGGCGAATACGAAGGCTTCTTTCATCCCCATAAACATACCCATGGCACGGTTAGCAACTGACTGTACGTCTTGACCCGGTTCGCTACGCTCAGCCCAGTCTTTAAGGCCGACGAACGCAATACCCATGTTTTGACCATTACCCGCAAAACTGAAACCCGATACGCTAAATACTGACTTAACGTTCTCGCCTTCTTCATTCAAGTAAAAATCAGTAACACGCTCAAGTACTGCCTTAGTTTCTTGCTGCGTCGAGTTCACAGGCAAAATAGCCTGAGTGAACAAGATACCTTGGTCTTCGTCTGGTAAGAATGCGGTAGGCATACGCATGAAGATCCAACCCACTGCAACCGTAATTGCTAGGTAAACCATCATAGTACGGCCAGTACGCTTAATCATTGCCGCAACACTTGACTCATAACGAGACGTTAATGCATCAAACTTACGGTTAAACCAACCAAAGAAACCCGTTTTTGCGTGGCTTTCACCTTTTGCAATCGGCTTCAACATGGTCGCACAAAGTGCTGGAGTTAGAATGATCGCCACCATTACAGACAGCGCCATTGCAGACACAATCGTAATCGAGAACTGACGATAAATAACACCCGTTGAACCAGACATAAATGCCATTGGAACAAATACCGCTGAAAGCGTTAAACCAATACCCACTAGCGCACCAGTGATTTGGTCCATCGATTTCTTAGTCGCTTCAACGGGACTCAGTCCCTCTTCTTGCATTACACGCTCAACGTTCTCCACTACAACAATCGCGTCATCCACCAGAAGACCAATTGCCAGCACCATAGCGAACATGGTTAGCGTGTTAATCGAGAAGCCTGCAGCGGCCAAAATAGCAAATGTACCCAGTAGTACTACTGGCACCGCAATCGTTGGGATTAGCGTTGCACGGAAGTTCTGCAGGAACAGATACATAATTAAAAATACTAAAACAACCGCTTCCAGCAGGGTATGTACAACGCCTTCAATTGATTTCTCAACGAATGGAGTTGTGTCGTAGGGATAAACCACTTCCATCCCATCAGGGAAGAATGGCTTCATCTCATTGATTTTTGCACGCACGCCTTCGGCTGTTGCCAATGCGTTAGCACCGGTTGCTAACTGAATACCAACACCCGCAGCAGCTTTACCGTTATAAAACGACTCAACCGCATAGCTTTCTGCACCCAGTTCAACACGAGCCACATCTTCAAGGAATACTTTGGCGCCTGAAGTGTCAGCTTTGATGATGATCTTTTTAAATTGATCCGCTGTCTGTAGACGACTCTGAGCCGATACCGTTGCGTTAAGCTCTTGGCCTGCAACTGATGGTGCACCACCTAACTGGCCTGCTGACACCTGAGCATTTTGCTCTCTAATTGAAGAGATAATGTCTTGGCTGGTCAGGTTATATTGAGTCAGTTTTAGTGGGTCTAGCCATATACGCATCGCATATTGTGCGCCAAATAGCTCGATAGTACCCACACCAGGAACACGACTTAGCGGATCCTGAATATTAGAACCTACGTAATCGGCGATATCGTTTTTATCAAGTGAACCGTCTTGTGATACGAAAGCCGCTACCATCAAGAAACCCGCACTCGACTTACTTACGTTAACACCTTGCGCCTGAACTTCTTGCGGTAACAGCGGCATTGCAAGCTGTAGCTTGTTCTGCACCTGTACCTGCGCGATATCAGGATCGGCTTCAGCATTAAACGTTAAGGTAATTTGCGCATTACCAAAGCTATCACTGGTCGATGTAATGTAGCGAAGGTGGTCAATACCTGTCATTCGCTGCTCAATAACCTGAGTTACCGAGTCTTCCATCGTCTTAGCCGAAGCACCAGGATAAACAGCACTGATCACCACCGACGGCGGTGCAATGCTCGGGTATTGCGATACCGGTAAGCCCACAATTGAGAGCACACCTGCCAGCATCACAATAATAGCGATCACCCATGCAAAAATAGGGCGATCGATAAAGAAACGTGCCATAACTCTGCCCTATTTCTGTTGTGTTTCTGGTTTCTTGTCAGAGACCAAAGGACCCGCCTTTACTGGGGCGCCTGGACGAATTTTTTGTAGACCTTCAACGATTAGTTGATCGCCCACTTTCAAACCATCAAGAATACGCCATTGGTTATCAATCACTTCAGCAGTTGTCACAATACGTGCAGCCACTTTGCCATCATCAATAACCATAGCTACCGCTTCACCTTTGGTGTTACGAGTAATGGCTTTTTGTGGTACTAGAATCGCAGCCGGATCGGTACCAGTATTAAGCACAGCACGCACATACATGCCCGGCATTAACACGCCTTCCGGATTAGGGAATTCGGCACGAATAATCACAGAACCCGTGTTTTCATTAACGGTAACTTCAGCAAACTGCAGCACGCCTGTATGACTATATGGAGTGCCATCTTCAAGGATTAGCTCTACATTCGCATTTGCAGCGGCTTCAATTTGACCACGCTTAAGTTGAGACTTAAGACGCAACATTTGCGCGCTCGACTGGGCGATATCGATATTGATTGGATCTAACTGCTGAATTGTCGCTAATGTTTGGCTTTGATTAGCTGTAACAAGTGCACCCGGTGTCACATCAGACTTACCGATACGGCCAGAAATTGGTGCTGTTACCTTAGTATATTCAAGGTTGATCGACGCTGTGTTAATCGCAGCTTTTGCTACGGTTACACGTGCCATAGCCTCTTTATAAGCCGCATCAGCTTCATCGAAGTCTTGTTGACTAATAGAGTTCAGCTTGATTAGTTTCGCAAAGCGTAACGCTTTAGCTTTAGCCGAAACCAATGCCGCTTCAGCGCTGGTAAGATCAGCTTTCGCACTAACTAGTGCAGCTTCGTAAGTAGAAGGTTCGATCTGGTATAAAGACTGACCTTGCTCAACATCTCTACCTTCAGTAAAGCCGCGGGTCATAATGATACCGCTCACCTGTGGACGTACTTCAGCTTCTAGATATGCCTTACTACGACCTGGTAGTTCAACCATAATCGATTGAGGTTGGGCTGTAACTGTTATAGCGCCAACTTCCATAGGTCCACGTTGTTGTGGCCCCTGCTCAGGTTTTGGCTCACAGCCAGTTATCCATAACGCCACACTTAAAACAGAGGCAATTTTCACTATTTGCCGCATGAGAACTCCTAATAAAAGCCATCTACTCGGTAATCATTTTTTGAAAGCAGATAATGCCGTCAATCCCACCTTTGGAAGCATAAATTTTTGTCGAATATTTAACGCACCTTTATCTCACAATGTCTATTCGTCAACAAGGAAAACTCCTAGTTTAAATTGTAAGGTAATGAAAATTTCCGCATGAAATCAGCTATATATGTTTACTTAATGTTAATGAGCGGTCGTGGAGGTGCAACATGTTAATCAGGTGTTCAAACAATCGTTGCTAAACGCTTGATAATTAACATCGAACTAGCATGGCGGATTAATTGGCAAGTCTTTTGTGCCACCAGCCTAGATGTAGATAATACTAGTAGAACCTATGCTTAAATACGATTGTCGCCAACGCTACAAGCTAGTACTCGGCTTATATCGGCGAGACTTCTACCCGACTCCTGCTGCCAGTGGTTAAATACACTCTGCACCTGCTTTAACCCCGCCTTAGAGCTAAAACCATAATCCACTAAGCCGTGGCTCTTCAGATAACCTTGCACGTCATTGGTAAGCAAAAAGCTGTCTTTACCCATGGAGCGAAGAAAATAAGGCCCAGTATTGCCACCCAATCGAGTCCCTTTACGCTTAAGTTCGGCCCAAAGTCCAGTAATATCAGTACTCGGCCAGTCAGCAATAAATTTAGCAAAACTGCCGTGCTCAGCCGCGAGATCGTTAACCATGTGGGCATTGTCGTAAATCGACATGGTCTTTTTCAGGTGACGGATCAATTTAGGATCACTGGCGCGATCTTGTAGCTGCTCCGGCGACAGCATCAAAACTTTAAAAGGCTCAAAACCAAAGAAGGCTTTCTCATACTCAGGCCATTTAGCCTCAACAATTCGCCATACGAAGCCACTTTGGAAGACTTTCTTGCTTATCTCGGATAGCAGCTGCGCATCGGTAAACTGAGTCAACTCCTCATCCGCCAATCCCGTCGGCAATAGACTTTCTAAACTCTCATCACCACCCTTTCTCTGCGATGCTCTGGCGTAGATAGCGGCAAACTTTTCAACTTGAGCCATAGTTCTCTCTCAGTACTTATTTAAACAACAATTAAATTAAGCTATCACTTATATTCATTAACCATTTGAAGCTACATCTTTTTACTCATCGAAGCTATCATCTCCCCCAGAAAACTGCGTTTGCGTGACATTGAGGCAGCGAGTGTTAGCGACTAGAGTTAATAGTAACCTTGTATTTAATGAACCCACTTTAGCTATGGATCTGTATTACCACCCACTGGCTCGCCAGTCTCAAAAAACACTGATTGCCCTCTATGAAAAACAGGCAAGCTTTAGCCCGCATATCATAGATCTGAGCAATGCCTTTAGCAGACGTAGCTTTGGCCAGATTAGCACTTCAACCCAACTTCCTCTGTTACAGACCCGCACCGGGGAGTCGTTTAACGACGCCACGATTATTATCGAGTATCTGGATAGCTATATAAGCTCTGGCACTCAGCTAATTCCAATCGATAAACATCAAGCCTTACACGTTAGGCTCTACGACAGATTAAGCGACAATCAATTAGATAAAGAGATAGATGCTTGGTTGCTTGCGATTAATACCAGCAATAACCAGATCCACATCAAGCAGTTAGAAAGAGCCGTGCTAAGCACCTTAGCGTATTTTGATAAGCGTCTGGCCAATAACCATTGGGTTTGTGGCGACAGCTTCACCCTCGCCGATTGTGCATTTATCCCCTGCCTTAAAGCACTCGAGAGTCGGCTGCAACTATTAGATTACGAACATATAGGTCGCTACTGGATCCAGGCAAAACTCCGGGGCGCTGTCAGTCAAGTTATCGAAGAGATAGAGCTCACCCTTGCCACCATAGGCCAGAGTGAGCTAGTAGTGCACACTTAGCCACCACAGGCCAGAGTGAGCTAGTAGTGCACACTTAGCCACCATAGGCCAAAGTGAACTAGTGGTGCACACTTAGCCACCATAGGCCAAAGTGAGATAGTGGTGCACACTTAGCCACCGTAGGCCAGAGTGAGCTACTAGTAGTGCACACTTAGCCACCGTAGGCCAGAGTGAGCTACTAGTAGTGCACACTTAGCCACCGTAGGCCAAAGTGAACTAGTGATACACACTTAGCTCGCTGATCTAAACTCTATCGGTTCACTTGAGGGAATTGGCAGATTGCACTCTTTTTTAAGCTGTAAGAAGCTCTTCCATTTTATCACCTCGGGTGGCAATTGAGGTGCAGGTTCATTGAAGCCGACTTCAGCCAACATAGTGGCAATTGGTACTTGTTTACGTTTACAAACAAATACTCCCCGCACATGGGCGATACAGTGCAAACCTCGCTCGCTAACGAAGCGCTGCTCAATATAAAAATACTTCTCATCCCAGCCCACCAGCTTAGTTTCTATCTCAAACTTGGCGAACGGCTTGATATCACGAATATAGGTAAATTCGGCCGCATTAACGATAGGCATCCAACCTAACTTTAAGAAACGTTTCAGAAACCCCATCTCAGCCATCATATAGGTACGCGCGAGATCCATAAAAGCAGGATAGCGAGAATTTGTTAGATGAAAGTTGATATCGCAGTCACTAGGTAACGCGCGATACTCCAGTCGGCTAGTGTCTAAAAAGTCGATTTTCTTACAATGGCGGCTTCGCCATACAAATAGCCAAAACAGCCTAAAATAGAGATTCATTTACAACATCCTTGAATAACGAATCGCAAAGGCTAACAAAGGTCATACCAGATAACAAGCTTGAACGAGAACAACAAAAAAGGCGCTTAACGCGCCTTTTTTATTGGGTTTACAAGCTAATTTTAGCCGTTAATCCCGCTGTGTCTCAATAGCGCATCGGTTTGTGGCTCACGGCCACGGAAACGTTTAAACAATTCCATCGGCTCCTCGCTGCCACCCATTTCTAGGATATTCTCAAGGAAGCTTTGGCCGGTATCGGCATTGAAGATCCCCTGCTCCTCAAACAAGGAGAAGGCATCGGCCGACAACACCTCTGCCCACTTATAGCTGTAGTAACCCGCCGCGTAGCCGCCAGCAAAGATGTGAGCAAAGCTATGTTGGAAACGGTTAAACTCCGCCGCCTTAATCACCGCCACTTGCTCACGCACCTCATCAAGTTTTTGCTGGATCTCGGCGCCCTTAGCTGGGTCAAACTCTAAGTGCATTTTGAAATCAAACAGTGAAAATTCAAGTTGGCGCAACATCATCATGCCAGACTGGAAGTTTTTCGCCGCTAGCATCTTGTCTAACATGGCTTTTGGTAACGGCTCGCCAGTTTCGTAGTGGCCTGAGATCTCGGCTAACGCCTCTTCTTCATAACACCAGTTTTCCATAAACTGGCTCGGTAGCTCTACCGCATCCCAAGGTACACCGCTGATCCCAGATACTCCACCCACATCGATTTTAGTCAACATATGGTGAATACCATGGCCAAACTCATGGAACAGTGTGGTCACTTCATCATGGGTAAACAGTGCAGGCTTGCCCGCCACCGGCGCATTGAAGTTACAAGTTAGGTAAGCCACAGGATCTTGCATACCGCCGAGTGTCTTACGGCGGGCACGACAGTCATCCATCCAAGCGCCGCCACGCTTACCTTCACGTGCATACAGATCCAGATAGAAGCTACCGCGATGCTCACCGCTGCTGTCAGTAATATGGAAGAAACGTACGTCTTTATGGTAGCTATCGAACTCTTTCTGCTCTTCAACCTTGAGGCCAAATAGGCGAGAGACGGTGTAAAACAGACCCGATAACACCTTGTCTTCAGGGAAGTACGGACGCAAGATCTCTTGCGAGATCTCATATCTATGATGCTTTAACTTTTCGGCGTAGAAACTCAAATCCCAAGGCTCAAGCTCCGTCACGCCACACTCTTTTTCAGCAAATTCTTTAAGTTCTGCCAGCTCGGCTTCGCCTTGCGACTTAGAACGCGCAGCCAGCTCAGTTAGGAACTCCAGCACCTGCGCAGGAGATTCTGCCATCTTGGTGGCTAACGACTTATCGGCAAAGCTTTCGAAACCCAATAGATTGGCCAGCTCATGACGCAATGCCAAAATCTCATCCATCAAGGGACCGTTATCGAACTCTCCGGCATTCGGACCTTGATCCGATGCACGAGTGATAAAGGCGCGGTAGCACTCTTCGCGCAGCTCGCGGTTTTCGCTATACATCATAACTGGCAGGTAAGACGGAATGTCTAAGGTGAATAACCAACCGTCGAGCTCTTTAGCCTCGGCCATCGCCTTAGCAGCAGCAACCGCAGACTCTGGTAGACCTGCAAGCTCTGCTTCATCAGTGATTAACTTGCTCCAGGCCTGAGTCGCATCTAATAGCTGATTAGAGAAGTTACTGGTGAGTTCAGACAAGCGCTTAACCAGCTCGCCGTAGCGCAACTTATCGCTATCGCTCAGGCCAATCCCCGAAAGTTCGAAGTCTCGCAGGCTATTCTCAATCAGTTTCTTCTGTGCTTGCGAGTAAGTGGCAAATTCAACCGATGCCGCTAATGATTTGTAGGCCTCATACAGTCCCTGATGCTGTCCGACAAAGGTGCCGTACTCAGATAGTAAAGGTAAACAGGCATCATGAGCCTTGCGCCACTCTTCGCTACTCACAACCGAATTCATGTGCGAGATAGGTGACCACATCTTGCCGAGTTGGTCGTCCACTTCCTCTAGCGGCGCCACAAGATTATCCCAAGTGAACTCACCTTGATGCTTAAGCACCTCTTCGATCTTGTGGCGACAATTGGCGATACCTTGCTCAACAGCGGGCTGAATATGTTCAGGCTTGATACTTGAAAAAGGGGGAAGCGTGGCACTGCTTAGCAAAGGATTGCTCATCGATGATTCCTTAACATTCTATGTTGATAAGTAAAGAGATAAGGGCTAATGCCACAATATTCAATCTATACAGCATAATTGTTTATAAACTAAATGCGTCCTAACAGTAAAAAACCACCATATCCGCGATCTTAATCAAGTTTTTTCAGAGCAAACTTTATACAGAATTAGTATTGCAAACCATGTCGCAAATACGAGCTATTATCATTTACATTCATATATATAGTTCTAGTATGCAAGGTGTTAATTCTTTCGCCTATATTTTGAGTTTCATCATGAATAAAATCAGTCAATGCACCGCCTTAGCGGCGCTAATAATGAGTACCGCAACCTTTGCCGACGAAGCGGCAAATATAGATGATTCCCACAGTACTAAAGTCATCCAACAAATTCCTGCAGACGAAAGTACTCAGATTCAGGGATTGATCGATCTTGGTTGGGACTCTGAGTACATCTCCGAGGGCCGTAATAATCTAGATAAAGGTGGTATCTATTGGGCGACAGCCGCGATACAGAAAGATAATCTGGCGGTTTATGCCACGGTGGGGCGTGGTGATAGTCAGCATTATACCGAATGGAACTTCGGTCTAGAGTATGGCTTCGATTTGACTGAAAACCTAAGCAGTAGCGTAGGCTATCAGCGTCTAGAATTTTATGGCGACGAGCGCGCCCATGACAACGAGCTATTTAGCACACTCGAATATACTGCGGTAGACTGGCTAGTGCCATCGGTTAGCTACACTTACTCTACCGAAGCGGCAGGTTATTTCGTCGAGGTCAGCCTACATAGCAACTGGGAGCTGGCTCAAGGCTTCACCGTTAGCCCCTATGTTACCCAAGGCTTTGACTTTAATTATGTTACCGAAGAACATGATGGTGCCAATCATTTTCAGTTTGGTGTAGAGGCCGAGTATCTATTACCTAATAACTTAGTCATTTCTGGCCATATCAGCCACACCATAGCCCAGGAAGATATCAAGCTTGAGGCCCGCAACGATGGCGTGACTGGCAGCCTAGATCAAACCTATGCAGGCATTCACTTAAGCTGGAACTTTTAATCGATTCTATTGAGTCAACTAGAGTTAGCTATACTGGGTTAATCACCGATAGCTAACTGCTTTTGCTCGGCTACACTTCGCCATGCAAGAGATAATTCAATATCTTAATATGCATAACAGATTACACGGACAGTAATCTTAAATCAGAGGAACAGGGAATGTTACTTCGAACCCGCCTAGTCATAGGCTTTAGCATTATCATCCACAGCCAGCTTGGCTTTGGCACACAAGCCGATAACCCAAGCCTCGAGTTAGGCAGCGTGCTTAACGATAAGGGACAGCCCATTCGCGTCCCCAGCGAAACTCACAGTGATTTCAATTATTCGCCGCCGACCATTGAAGGTTCCTCGCCAGCCTCAACGCAAATCAACAAGAGTAAAAAGAAACCATCTAAGCAGGCCAAAGCTAAGAGTCGCAAACAACAGCTCGCCAGTCGCAGCAGCGTAGCCAACAACCCGAGTTGTCGCTGGCTTAATAGCCGCATGAACAGCCTAGAGAAGCATCTTAGTGCCGGAGTGAACTCACGCAATAGACACTATCAACAGGAGCTCGACATCCGCCAGCAAGAGTGGCAGTGCATGAAATGCGGTGCCGAAGGGCCTGAGCAGAGCGATCACGCATCTTGTCAGTACAGGCGGTAGCAGCACAATATACAGAGTCTATTAGCTCAATGAGCTGACTTGAAGCAGGCATAGGACGTCCCCATTTAATAAGCTAAGAGCGAGCATTGTTCAGCGTGATTAAAGTCGTCAGCATGGGGCTAGCTGGATCACAAAATTACCTCTACAATGGCTTGTTCTTGAACTGGCGCACGCCAATAAATTAATACGTCATTGATTGTTCACCTTATTGAAACAATGAATGTGTTAAACATAATTACAGGTACAAAAGCCGCTATTTCTCTGCTTTTGTCCAACAGTTCGCAACCTTATTGGAGATACACATGGCTCAACATTTTGATTATATCTGTCTTGGCGCAGGTAGCGGCGGCATTGCATCGGCTAACAGAGCAGCCATGCGCGGCGCCAAAGTATTGCTTATCGAAGCAAAAGAGCTTGGCGGCACTTGTGTCAACGTAGGTTGCGTTCCTAAAAAAGTGATGTGGTACGGCGCTCAAGTTGCTGAAGCCATGCACCTGTACGCTAAAGATTATGGCTTCGACGTAACCGTAAATAAGTTTGACTGGAGCACGCTGGTTGCTAGCCGCGAAGCCTATATCGACCGTATTCACGGATCTTACGATCGTGGCCTAGAAAGCAATGGTGTCACCTTAGTGCGCGGCTATGGTCGCTTCGTCGATAGCCACACCATTGAAGTGAACGGCGAACACTACACTGCCGACAATATCTTAATCGCCACCGGCGGCGCGGCGACAATTCCGAACATTCCAGGTGCTGAACACGGTATCGATTCAGATGGTTTCTTCGCGCTAGAAGCACAGCCTAAGCGTGTTGCCGTGGTTGGCGCGGGTTACATCGCCGTTGAAGTCGCAGGTGTATTACAGGCGCTAGGCAGCGACACCCACCTATTTGTACGTAAACATGCACCACTGCGTAACTTCGACCCTATGCTAAGTGAAGCACTGATGGAGTCGATGGCGACTGATGGACCAACGCTACATACTCACAGCACCCCTGAGTCGGTCACCAAAAATGATGATGGCAGCTTAACCCTTAAAATTGAAAATGGTGAAAGCTATGATGTTGATTGCCTTATCTGGGCGATCGGTCGACTTCCATCAACGGCTAATATCGGCCTTGAAAACACTAAGGTTGAACTCGATGCCAAGGGTTATGTGATCACCGACGAGCAGCAAAACACCACAGATGCTGGCATCTACTGTGTTGGCGATATTATGGCTGGCGGTGTAGAGCTAACGCCTGTAGCGGTTAAAGCCGGTCGCCTACTGTCAGAGCGCTTATTCAATGGCATGACTGATGCCAAGATGGATTACAGCGTTATACCAACCGTGGTATTTAGTCACCCAGCAATTGGCACCATGGGTCTAACCCAACCAGAAGCTATTGCACAGTTCGGCGAAGAAAACGTAACCGTGTACACCTCAGGTTTTACCTCTATGTACACAGCGGTAACTGCACACCGTCAGGCGTGTAAGATGAAGCTAGTGTGTGCGGGTGACAACCAAAAAGTAGTCGGTATTCACGGTATCGGTTACGGCATGGATGAAATTCTGCAAGGCTTCGGTGTAGCGATGAAGATGGGCGCAACTAAGGCAGATTTTGATGCCGTCGTCGCGATTCACCCAACGGGTGCCGAAGAATTTGTTACCATGAGATAATCTTCTGAATCAAAATAAAAAAAGCCGCTAAGTTAGCGGCTTTTTTGTATTCAAGGTTTGTCCCGTCCTGAGATAAGTTGACACATTGGAGACTTATCTATGAAACCTTCAGGTTCTATCAGCAATAAACGTACTCAGCGTGATTACACATTAGGCTTTAAATTAGCCGTCGTCAGCCAAGTAGAAAAAGGCGAGCTGACCTATAAGCAAGCTCAAGACCACTATGGTATCCAAGGAAGAAGTACCGTCCTTACATGGTTACGAAAGCATGGTAGATTAGACTGGTCCCAGCCTATTGAGCACTCTCCTATGTCTAAATCTAAAGAAACGCCAGCCCAGAAAATTAAGCGATTGGAGAAGCAAGTCTCTAATCTAGAAATGAAAAACATGATTTATGGCGATATGGTCGAGTTGCTTAAAAACGAATACGGCATCGATTTAGAAAAAAAGTACTTAGCCGAACGCTCTGGTTCGCCAAAGTAAAAGGCACCATAAAGTTAGCCACAGCGAGTCGGCAGTTCAACTTATCTAGACAAGCAATTTATCAATGGAAACAACGCAGAACGGCAAAAGCTGAAACGCTTAAACCTGTGATGAAGATGGTCATGTATTGGCGCCAGTTTATGCCTAGAGTGGGGACGCGCAAGCTCTACCAGCTCATCAAGCCACAACTGATAGAACAAGGGATAAAGCTCGGTAGAGATGGGTTATTTCAGTATTTGAAGCAACAAAATATGCTGGTAAAACCCAGAAAAAATTACACTAAAACGACCAATAGCCATCACTGGCTAAGAAAGTATCCCAACTTACTAAAAGACAGAGCGGTCAAGCGTGTTGAAGAGGTGCTCGTTAGCGATATCACCTACGTGAAATCAGATGAGGGGACGCACTATTTGTCTCTGGTAACAGATGCGTACTCAAGAAAGATAATGGGATATGAGTTAAGCCATGAAATGAAAGCTTGTGACGTGGTCAAAGCATTGAATATGACGATAAAGAATCGTCAGACAACAGGCGATGCCATTCACCACTCAGATAGAGGGATGCAGTACTGCTCAGCTGAGTACCAGGAGACGTTAGCGGCAAATGGTATTACTCCGTCCATGACAGATGGATATGACTGCTACCAAAATGCACTTGCAGAGCGGGTTAATGGGATTTTGAAGCACGAGTTTTTGCTTTATCGCTGCCGTACGATGAAGGAGCTCGATATGTTAATCAAAGAGTCGATAGAGACTTATAACCATTTAAGGCCGCATCTTAGTTTAGGGATGAAAACCCCTAATGAAGTACATAAAAAAGCCAGTCGGGAGTTCCAACTGGCTTAATAAAAACCGTCAACCTATTTTAGGACTAGACAGTTAGCGCTTAATGCCTGACAATCCATTCTCAGGCATTAGTCGTTAGAGTCACAATTAGCTAGGGGTATTCAATCGTGCTTGAATAGCCTGCTTAACTTCTTCCTGAGCTAATAATGCCTCTTCCTCTTCCTTGCTACGCATTAGCGCATCGAAGGCTACACGTGCTTCTTGTGCAAGCTCTGACGCCGCAAGTTTAGCTTCTTTAGCTTTCATCGAGTCATCAGTTAACTGGCGTAGTTTTTCGATGATCTCATCAGGTGCATCGCCCAAGTCAACACTAGATTCGCCACGTGATAATGCCTCTTTACGTAACTGCTTCTTAAGCATCCAGATAGCATCGTTAGCTTCACGCTCAAGCTCTGCCGCTTCGATAGCGTTATCACGTAGTCCTTCAAAACGAGCCAATGCCTGACCTTCTTTGCTCCAAGGGTCGACATCAGGTAGATCTGAAATATTAATCACAGGATCGACGTAATCATCTTGATGCGCTAAGTCTAATGTCGCCGCCTTAACACCGGAGATCATTAACATCACCGCGATAGTCAGAAGTGGTAAACCACCTACAATCGCCGCCGTTTGCAATGTTGCTAAGCCGCCCATAAACATCAGTGCCGAAGGCATAAATGATAGAGTGAAAGCCCAGAACAGACGGTTCCAACGCAAAGGATCTTCAGTCACGTTAGTTTGTACAACTGACGCTAAGATGTAAGAGATAGAGTCGAAAGTCGTCGCGGTGAAAATCACACATAACAAGGTAAATACAGCAATGACCAAGGTACTAAATGGCAGTGTTTCTAAAATTGCGAAGATTGCGCGAGTCGCGCCTTCTGCATTCAGAATGCTCACCACATCGAGTTCACCAGACAACTGCAGTGATAAACCGTAGTTACCAAGAATGATGAAGTACATTGAACAGCCTAGTGAGCCGAAGAATACCGCACCAGACACCATCTGCTTAATCGTTCTACCACGTGAAATACGTGCAACAAATAGACCCATACTTGGCGCAAATACTAACCACCACGCCCAGTAGAAAATCGTCCAATCTTGTGGGAAGTGGGTATCTTCAAACGTACCCATACCACCGAAAGGCTCAGCCCAAGTCGCCATAACAAAGAAGTTAGACAACATACGACCGATTGAATCTAAGCCTGTTTCCAACATGAAGATTGTTGGGCCACAAACCAGTACAAACAGCAGTAAACCTAAGGCACCCCAGAAGTTAATGTTACTTAAAATCTTAATGCCTTTGTCCATGCCCATGTAAGAAGAGTAAGCAAAGATACCGGTACATACCATTAGCACTAAAATTTGGCTGCCAGTCGTCGCAGGAATACCAAACAGGTAGCTAATACCTTCGTTAATCAATGGTGCCGCTAAACCTAACGTGGTTGCCGCGCCGCCCAATAGACCGAAGATAAATAGCACATCAATGACTTTACCTAGCTTACCAAAGCTATTCGCTTCGCCAATAACCGGCATTAAAGCAGCAGAGACTTTTAGTACTGGCTGCTTACGCACATAGAAGAAGTAAGCAATTGGAATCGCTGGGATCATATAGATACACCAAGCAATTGGTCCCCAGTGGAACAAGCCGTAAGTGGCAGCCCAACGCACCGCCTCTTCACTGCCCGCTTCTAGCTGGAATGGTGGGTTTTGGTAGTAATATGCCCACTCAATAGTACCCCAATACAAAATACTGGCACCGATACCACCACAGAATAACATTGCCGCCCAAGACGCCAACGCAAACTCTGGCTTTTCATCAGGATCGCCTAGTTTAATCTGACCGATATCAGAGAAAACGATATAGATCATGAAGAAAAATGCCGCTAAGCCTAAACCTAAATAAGCAAAGCCTAGTTTGTCTGTCATAAATGTTTTAGCAACTGCAATCCACTCAGCTCCTTCTGCTGGAAATAACAGTAAGGGAATAACAACTGCACAAAGCAGTAATAGTGCGCCGAAAAAAGTCGGCTTATCGATCAGTTCGAAGTGTTTTTTCATTTTTATTGTCCGCAACAACTAAACACAGATTTGATTGAGTGCACTCCACAAGCTCCTCCCCGTACTGAAGGCCAGACAGGTTTAACTGAAGTTAAAATAGGATGAATATTGTGTGTGAACGTTTTTTTTGTAGAGCTAATAACACTCGAAAGTTGCCCAAATTACGATTAATAGGGGTCAAGGATAAAATAATGTTAAACGAGGGTTCTGTCGACAAACTTATATCTCGAATCAATCAAAAATGTGATACAACTCCCATATGGTTATAGGTGTATATTATCTAAGAGTTTTTAATGCTGCAAAAGTCGCCTAAACGCCTTTATGGCGTGCTTTCAAAACAATTTCGTATCTTGATATAAATGATGATTTTTAAGACTGACAAGTAACAAGAGCATCCAAGACACCACACTCGAGGCAACAGCTATAAACAGAGTGATAAGCAGTAAAAAAGAGAGAAGAAAGAGAGAAATCGGGACCGACTCATACAAATCAAATACTAATCAGTATTAAGAAAGCATAACAATGAGGCCCAAGATTACTGCGCCTCATTGTTGCTAGTAATAAAACTTAAGCGGCGTTACGCTTCTTATATACCACACAGAAGTTACCGCGCTTAGTACGGCACTTAGAACATCTTTCACAATCCACTTCAGCAGCATTGCCCTCCTTCCAGCGCTTAATAAGCTGCGGTTCGGCCAGTAATGGGCGTGACAGTGCAAAAAACTGAATATTAGTGCTATTGGCAAGTTCTTCAATGGCGCAGATATCAGCTAATCCGCCTACGGTAATAATTGGCAGATTAACTTCCTGACTGACCACGGCGCCATATTCACGGAAGTAACCTTCACTTTGAATGGTATAACCATCAAATTGTTCACCCACCACAGTATTGGCATTACCATGGATGTTGCCAGAGATAATAATCGCATCGACGCCAATCGACTCCAGCGTTTTACAAATGCTGCGGGTGTCAGCAAAAGTTAAGCCGCCATCAAAAAACTCAGAGGCGGTCAGCTTCACTAAAATAGGGTAATCATCACCAACAAGTTTGCGGATCTCTGCGTAGATCTCCAGCAAGAAGCGCATACGGTTCTCAAGGCTACCGCCATATTCATCTTCACGCTGATTGTAGTATGGGCTTAGAAACTGATTAATCAGATAAGTGTGCGCCGCATGGATCTCAACGCCATCGAAGCCTGACTCTTGTGCGCGGCGACTCGCCTCGGCAAACGCCTTTACGATGTAATCGATCTCAGCCTTAGTCATCGCCTTCCCCATGGTTTGAGTACCACGCTCAGCAATAGCACTCGGGGCAAAGATCACTCGCTCCCCGACGTTGTAAGTGGTCTTAGTGCCACCATAAGCCAGCTGCATCACGATTTTCGAGTCATAGCCATGCACCAAGTCTGTCAGCTTCTGGTATTCAGCAATAAACGAATCGTCATACATACCCATCATGCCAGCGTTAGGCTTTTCTTCGGCAACGATGTTAGCGTAACCCGTGACAATCAGCCCCACCTCACCTTTAGCCAGCTCTTCATACACAGAGTACAACTTGTCGGTCATATGGCCAATTTCAGTCGCCATATTTTCCCAGGTCGCGCTTCTCACAAAGCGGTTTTTCAGTGTCATCTTGCCAATACGGCTAGGTGAAAACAAAGTGCTCACGTGCAATCCTCTTAAAATCTTATTCAGTACTAACCAACAAAAATAGCAAACAGTAAAAACACAACAGCCACACTTTAGAAAAGCATGGCTGTAGTCAGTCGTTCTTCATCAACATAAAGAACGCAGCAGGCGCGGGATATTACGCGCAAAATATAAGAATTACCTTAAACTAGATTCAGCTTTTGAGAATTAGCCTGGCTAGCGGAAATTGAAAACTTACTTTCTAGAGAGACCACGATTACAAAACTTGCGGAACGTTTTGATTTTAAATAATTAACCAGCTAATGTTGCCGCTCAAAATATCGTACTAACGATTAATCTAATTAATCCCTTTTTCAGGCATTTTTAGACTTTTTCTGAGACAAACCCTATGTACCATCGCATGTTGCCTTATATTTTCGCTTCACTACTTTCAAGCATTGCTTTGCCAGTATTCGCCTCCGATGACTTAAGCGGGATCTGGCAAGGTACTTTAGGTAAGAGCAAAATCCGCGTCTGCTTTAATGAGTACGGCACCGGCAGTTATTACTATCAGCGTTATTTAACGCCGATAAGACTCGAACAGGTCGATAACCACTGGCAAGAAGACAAGCAAACTGGCTTCTGGCAGTTTGATAATGTGAGCGAGCAGCAACTTATTGGCCGCTGGTCTAATAAAGAGTGGACTTCTACGGATCCATCTAAGGCACAGCCGTCAGCCTCTAGCAAATCATTAACCATCAAGCTTGAACGCCAAATCAGTCCAGACGCCATAAATGATTGCAGCAGCGATGCTTTCAACCAGCCACTAGAAATAGCGCCAAGACTTAGTCGTGGCAAATGGCAACCGTTTGATAATACCGACTCGATTGCCCCCAAAGCTCACCAGCCTCAGCAAATTAACTACCGTCAACTCAGCTATGGCACAGAAATCAGCCTAGAGTTTAAAGGCGAGCAAACTGGCATACCAGCAATTAATCAGTGGTTAAAACAGAAACTAACGAGTAAGACTCAACTTGAAGAAACCTTTGAAACCCGCCGCAGAATGTTGGCGCAAATAGGCTTGCCAATCACAGATGAAACCGGGGCAGAACCAAGCTTTATTAATCAGCATTGGTTAAGTGTGAGATTTTACCGCTGGGCAGCAGGCTATGGCGCCGGCGGCATCAACCGTTCATTCACCAGCTTCAATCTTAGCGATGGCAAACCATTCAATCCATGGCAATGGTTTAGCGAAGACGTCGCCCTCGATGAAATGCGTAATCAACTGCCACCCGCCCTACGCGCAAAGCTGTTTGCCGATATGGAAGTTGTTGAGGATTGCGATAACTCAGACGGCTCAGGTTATTTCTACCTAACCCTCAGCCCAAAAGGCATCGAAATTTGGGAAACACCCAACGGCAGCGGCTGCGAAAACGAGTTCACCCTCAACCCACAAGAGGCGATGCCGTTTGCTACTGAGTACGGCAAGAGTCAGCTTAAGCTAATGGAGTAAGACTCCATTTCCAGGTCAAATGGTGGAACCTTGAAGCTACCTTTGAGTGGAAACTCAAATCTACTTTCAGTGGTTGCAATTATCAGGGACTGTGCTGGACAGCATGTCCGAATGTCGTGAACACATGGATGTGAATGAACGACCTTATGTTCAGAACTTAGAAGTTCCCCCAAAGCAGAGAACCTTTTCTTCATCAATGCTTAGGAAGCATTTGATGTATCTTCCAACATCAATGGTTCCAATGGCCTGCAGCCGGCGCATGTGCAGACACTTCTTAGGCTCGCTTTTCGTCATCCCTGACCGCTCTGCGAAAACAAACAACATCCCTATTTAAAGGCCAGTTCGGCATCCCTGCCTCTCGCTCGAGAGCTTGATAACTTCGTTATCTCTCACCTGGTTTTCGAAGGCCTAAGCCGTACCTGCACGGGTTTAGAAAAGCATTCCCCCCCCCCCTTTGGTGCTTCACATAAAAAGAAAGATTCACTAGCAAATGTGAAGCTAACAGGAAACACCAGCTTCCCCATCGAAGTTGCCAAAGTCATTGAAGACAATCGCGTGAGCGAGGCATGGATGCCGAGGTAGCCTTAGGTGAGTCAGGGATGGCGAATATGAGGCGATAGCTATTTTCGAAAATGACTGAGGATCTACAACTTCGTCGGGGCGGCTAGGGTGATGCAAGAGGGGGAAGCTGTTGTCCCCCTTTTGCCCGAGTGTGAGCTGGAAGCTCACGACTTTAGTTGTTAGACGAAGTCTAACTTTGAGGTCAGGCGCAGCCTGATAGAAATATCAAACGAAGTTTGATTAGTTATAAAATGCGCCCGCTTGGCGCAAAACCAAGTAACAAAAAAGGCTATGAACCTAAGCTCATAGCCTTAATCTAAACACTGCTAACTATAGCAAATAGTTTATAACGAACTACTTAGCCAAACACTGTTCAACAAGAGTCTGCCAGTATCTCAGACCAGATACTAAGATATTGTCATTGAAGTCATAAGTTGGCTTGTGTAGCGCCACGCTACCACAACCACAGCCAGCGCCGTTACCCACTAAGATGTAACAACCTGGTGCTTCACGTAGCATAAACGAGAAGTCTTCACTGATAGTGAATGGCTGGCAGCTGCCGTTAACTTTATCTTCGCCAACAACAGTCTCAGCAGCGCGAACCGCATAAGCCGTTTCAGCTGGTGTGTTGATAGTCGATAGGAAGCTGTTGTTAAACTTGTAAGTGTAATCAACGCCAGCTGACATACACTGACCCGCGACTACACGCTCAAGGGCTTTTTCAATCTTGTTTAATGCAATATCGGTGAAGCTACGGGTATCACCAGTGATAGTCACTTTAGTTGGGATAACGTTAACCGTACCGTTAGTAGCGAATTCTGTTACCGAGATAACTGCTGTTTCGTCAATCGCGCTTAGGTTACGCGATACGATAGTTTGGATTGCAGTCACGATTTGCGCGCCAACCACGATCGGATCGGTACCCATGTGTGGCATTGCCGCGTGTCCGCCCGTTGCAAGTACTTCGATTTCGAAGCTGCTTTCACTTGCCATAACAGAGTGTGGACGCGTCACGAAGTGACCTGCTTCAATACCCGGTAGGTTGTGCATTGCGTACACGCCGTCGATTTTCCAACGAGTGAATAGGCCGTCGGCAATCATAGCCTTAGCACCTGTGCCACGCTCTTCATCAGGTTGGAAGATGAAGTAAACAGTACCGTCGAAGTTCTTGGTTTGTGCTAGCTCATGGGCTGCAGCAAGTAGCATTGCCGTGTGACCATCGTGACCACAAGCGTGCATTGCGCCTTCGTTTACTGAGGCGTAATCGAAGGTGTTTTCTTCATGAATATGCAGTGCATCCATATCGGCACGTAGGCCGATTGAACGATCGCTATCACCACACTTTAAGATACCCACAACGCCAGTGCCACCAATGCCAGTGTGCACTTCGATACCAAACTCTTCTAGTTTGCTTGCTACAAATGCTGCAGTCTCGTGCTCTTGGGTACCAAACTCTGGGTGCTGGTGAATGTGATGACGCCACTCAATAACTTTCTGTTCGATATTCATATGCTTTTCTCTTATAACAACAAACCGGTGACTAGGTCACCGGTGATAAAAATTGATTCAATTTGCTAACTGAATTATTCAGTTACTGGCTGCGGCAAGGCTTAGGTGCTACAGCTAGCTCAGCTTCAACTTCTTCTGCTTTGGCCTTGTTCTTGTTGCCAAGCTTCATGAAGGCGATCATCGAGGTAATAACCACTGCGATAGCAACTAAGCGCATCGGCGTTACCTGCTCACCTAGTGCGAATACCGCTAGGATGAATGAAGATAGTGGCATTAGGTTTAGTGCCATACCGGTACCGTCAACACCTACACGCTCCATACCGTAGATGTAAACTAGGTAGCTCATACCTGAGATACACACACCTAAGATAACGATACATAGGATACGTAGTGGAGAGCTGAATACGTTCAATGCAGAGCTAAAATCAGCGCCTACAACGAACAGGTACAGACCAAAGCCTAGTGATGCAAATACAAACTGGTGGAACATAGTCGCTACTGAACCGTACTTGTCTGCTAGTTTTGCACGAGCGTAAGCCATACATGCAAAGCTTGCTGCTGAACCGAAACAGATCAGGTGACCGATGTTGAAGCCTTTAGTTTCAGACTGTGGGTCCATTACTAGAATCGCCACACCTAGGAAAGCACCTAACGCACACATGATTTGCATAACAGTGAAACGCTCACCGTGGCGTAGGAAACCAACACTCAAGATAAGGATTGGGATCAAACCTTGGATCACGCCGTTTTCAGAGGCGGTAATATAATCCAAAGATAGGAATGATAGGAAGCTGAAAGAGCCTTGACCAATGATACCGCAACATGCAGCCCAGAAGATGTCATTACGGTTCTGCCAGTTAAGTTTAAAATCGGTTTTCTTCTTCATCTTGCCAGACGCAAGACCGATGTTGAAAATCAAACCTAGGGTCACGAATGCAACGGTATAGCGTAACCAAACTAGTACTTGTGGATCCATTACTTCAAGAATCGGTGTACCAACAATCCACGGGATACCCCATAACAGACCAACGAAAATCGCAGCCATCCAACCTTTTTGTGTATTAGTCATTTTTATTTTTCCAACAATTTGTAATTGGTAGTCAACAGCTTAAGCTGTTTGATTATTAAGTAGTTTGCCGTAACCTGGGCATTGAGCCACGTTGCCGGTCAGGTGCATTGCATGCCAGAACATGGCAGAGTTACTGCACACTACTGGAATACCGAACTTGGCTTCGATCTCTTCGATGTAATCAAGCACGCGTAAGTTGGTGCATGACATAAATACTAATTCTGCGTCTGAGTCCTTTAGCATCTGCTCTAGCGCTGCGAACATAGATTCTTTAGCCACTAGGGTGATGTCTGTATCGCGTTCGATACCCAATGAACCTAGAGTGACTACGTCAAAGTCAGCATCTGTTAGCTGCTGATATAGCGGGTAGTTAACGCTAGTTGGGTATGGAGAGAACACCGCGATTTTTTTTGCGTTCAAATGCTTGAATGACGCTTTTGCCGCAGTCCATGGGTTAGTCGCTGGGATGTCACCACGGTTTTGAGTCAATAGACCCGCGACCTTCTCTTCGCCGATAATGATTGAAGCTGATGTGCAGCCAAATGCCATCACATCCATAGGTAGACCTGTTGCGATCAAGTCAGACGCTTCAACGATTCCGCTAGCGATTTTATCGAGTGCTTCAGGAGTCATTTCGCTTGAGTAGTAGACGCGAGAGCTGAATACGCCTGCTTGGGTGCCGAGTAACTTAGCCCAGTCCATTTCTAGACTGTGGTCTGTGCTTAACTGCACTAAACCAATGTGTACGCGGTTAATTCTTGGTGCCTGCTTGTGCTCAAGCGGCTGTTCAAACGAGGTAAAGGCTTCAAAACTCATCATAATGAGATGCTCTTCAGTAATGATTTCTCCGGCTCCCTCCGGAGAAATCAATGGCTATATTAAAATTATTTGATAATCAGTAGTTCTGGTTCAGCGCGTTTGCTTAACCACTCGGCACCGTTTTCGGTGATCACGATATTTTCTTCGTGAACCATAGACTTACCAGGTGCGTAAACCATGCCTGGCTCTAGAGTCATGATCATGCCTGGCACTAATATTGTGTTGTCTGTTGCTGTGTTAGATGGACGCTCAGTAAGCTCGATACCTAGGCCGTGACCTAGACGACCTACGTCGTTACCTAGTGCGCCGTTAGCTTCTAGTACTTTCCACATTGCGTTGTAGATGTCTGAAGTGGTGTTACCTGGACGTGCAGCTTCAAAGCCCATAGTGGTTGCTTCGTAAGTTGCGCGGTAAGCGGCTTTAGTCTGCTCACTTGCGTGGCCAAATGCCCAGTTACGGTCAAAATCTGAGAAGTAACCGTCACGTACTGCACCCGTGTCGATGATTAGTACGTCGCCGTCTTCGATCACGCGGTCAGTTGGACCCATGATGATGCTGTCGTAACCGTCTTGGCCTGAACCAGCGATGATGTATGGACATTCATCGGCGCCTTCCATCAGCATATCGATACCGAACTGCTTACAGATTTCACGCTCTGTCATACCGGCCTTTGCGTAACTAGGGATCTTGTCGAAACCTACGTTAGTGATGCGACAAATTTCACGCACCTTTTCAATTTCAGTCACAGACTTAACTTGGCGAATGTCGTGAATCGCTAGTGAAACGTCAACAAACTCTTTGCTGACTAATGTAGTTAACTGTAGGTAGTTAGCCACTGGCATACGTAGGTGAGATTCAATACCTAGTGTTGCACCTACACGGCCAAAGCGTGAAGGTAAGCTATTAAGTACGCTAGCTACGATACTGATACCGTCGTCATCAGGACGTGGTGATGCCCAAGTACGGATATCATCAACCCAAGTACCCGCCATACCGCTTGCGCCGATTTCAGGAATAACCGCGATTGGCTTACCTTCAGCAGGTAGGATTAGGAACCATGGACGAGTCGGGCTGTGCCAGAACTGGGTGTGGAAGCCTGAAAAGTAACGCACGTTAGGCTCGGTAGTTAACAGTATCGCGTCGACTTCTAGCTCACGCATCTTCTGCTGTGCTTTAGTTGCACGCATTTCAAATTCAGCTGTTGTAAATCCACGCTGTAATATGCTTTTCATTTTTATCTCCACATCCACACAACTGGCCTATTTGCCAAAAGGTCACTAAAGTGACCGGAAATCTGCTTTAGTCAACTATCGTTAACTTGGTGCGCATCATACTGTTTGCTGAATTTAAAAATGTGACATATATCTCATAGTCAAAATCTGTTAACTCAGGATATGCTGTTAAACAAAAAAACCATGACCAAAGTCAAATATTTTAAACCATAGTTAAATTTAACTTGCGTAAAACCGCAAAAAAACGTCCCATAGTTACATAAAGTTGATTCAAGGGTTGAATTATAGACCCAAAAAGTTGACAATAACGGCATCTATAGTTCACAAAAGTAATCTGAAATGATCAAAGCGGCAGAACAGGCATTTAAAACGGAATTTACACCTAGAGATCGTGAGTTACTGCAAAGCTATTTCCATCTAGCTGAAAGCATGGCCGATCTTATAGGCCCTCACTGTGAAGTCGTGATCCATTCATTAGAAAGCTTTGAACAGTCAGTAGTAAAAATAGTTAACGGTCACCATACCGGTCGCAAAGTGGGATCGCCGATAACAGATTTAGGTTTAAAGATGCTGCGCCAGTACGAACAAACTGGTGAGCTAACACCTAAGAGTTACTTTAGTAATAACAAGGGTGGTGAGATGTTGAAGTCGAGCACCTGCATATTACAGGGCGAGAAAGGCAGACCAATTGGCATGTTTTGCGTCAATATGAACTTGTCGTATCCGTTCCCAGAAATTATTAAGACCTTGATGCCAGATACAACCCAGCATCACAGTTTTGATATGACAGAAAACTTCAGCGCATCGGCTGGAGATGTGGTTGAGCAAGCGCTAAACCACGCGATTGCAGAAGTGGAAGCTGATGACAGCGTCAATCTGAAAGGTCGCAATAAAGCTATTACTAAGGTGTTGTTTGATAACGGCATCTTTGAATTGAAAGAAGCTACTAACATAGTTTCTAACCATTTAAGCATTACCAAGCATGCGGTGTACAAGTACATCCGTGAATTTAAATCCTAATTATCGAGATAACAACGCTATGAAAACTGTAATCCATACTGAAAATGCTCCTGCTGCAATTGGTCCATACTCTCAAGCTCTTGCTTTCGACAAGTTAGTATTCACCTCTGGTCAGCTACCTCTTGATCCAGTGACTATGGCTTTCGTTGAAGGCGGCGTTAAAGAGCAAGCTTACCAATCTCTAAAGAACCTTAAAGCTGTTCTAGAGCAAGCTGGCGCGGGTACTGACACTGTACTTAAGACAACTTGTTTCCTAGCTAACATGGAAGACTTCGCTGTATTCAACGAAGTGTACACTGAAGTATTCGGTACTGAAGCGGCTCCAGCTCGCTCATGCGTACAAGCTGCTCGTCTTCCAAAAGACGCACTAGTTGAAGTTGAAGCGATTGCTTTCATCAAATAACTTAAATTTAGGTTATTAACGACCTATTTAAGTCAATCTGACTGTCCATTTGCCAACATGGGTTAAGTGGACAGCAGTCCTCCTGTTCAAAATTTATAGTGGTTACCATGCTAAAGCTGACTCAAAATGATTTCTTTAACGGCGAGACTTCTGAACTTTTCACTGCTCAAGTCGCTGAACAAACTCGTCAATTCCACCAGCAGATCGAAGCTTACCAGCCAACACCGCTGGTCTCTTTAGAGCAGCTTGCTGCACGCTTAGGCGTTAAAGCAATTCTGGTTAAAGACGAATCTTACCGTTTCGGTCTAAACGCTTTTAAAGTACTGGGTGGTTCTTACGCATTAGGTAAGCAACTTGCTGAGCACTTAAATGTAGATATCAGTGAAATTGATATGAAAACTGTTGCCGCTAAATTAAGCGCGCCATTGGTTTTCGCTACTGCAACTGCTGGTAACCACGGCACAGGTGTGGCTTGGGCTGCACGTGAAATGGGCCAAAAGGCTGTTGTTTACATGCCAAAGGGTTCATCTCAAGCGAGTGTGACTCGCATTCAAAACTTAGGTGCTGAGTGTATCGTTACTGACTGTAACTACGACGACACCGTACGTATTGCTAACCAAACCGCGACTGAAAACGGTTGGATGCTAGTACAAGATACTGCATGGGAAGGTTACGACAAGATCCCAACTTGGATCTCTCAAGGCTATATGACTATGGCCGTTGAAGCGCAAGAGCAAGTTGAAGCCATGGGTCTTAAGCCAACTCACCTAATGCTACAAGCAGGTGTTGGTGCAATGGCTGGCGGTCTATTAGGTTACTTCGCTGACAAAGTTGGCGCGACTAACTTCAAGACTATTATTGCTGAGCCTGCAAAAGCAGATTGTATCTACAACTCAGGCATTAAAGGCGAAATGGTTGCAGTAACTGGCGAGTTAAACTCTATCATGGCAGGCCTTGCATGTGGCGAGCCTAACCCAGTCACTTGGCCTATCCTTAAGCAATGCAGCAGCTTCTTCGCATCAGTTGAAGATGAAGTAACCGCGACGGGGATGCGCGTTCTTGGTAACCCACTAGCGGGTGATACTAAAGTTGTTAGTGGTGAGTCAGGTGCACTAACTCTAGGCCTACTTTACATGCTAGCAAGCCGTGAAGAGTACAGCGAGTACCGCACGCAGCTTGGCCTAGATCAAGATGCCGTTATCATGCTGTTCAGCACTGAAGGCGACACTAACCCAGACCGTTACCGTCAAATCGTTTGGGAAGGCATGCACAGCACTGCTAAATAAGTTCTTCGAATTTAGATAACAAAAGCCACTTACATAGTGGCTTTTTTGTTATCTAAAAATAGGTTCTAGGTTCTAGGACGTTCGCAGGCTCACTGCGAGGACGGTGCTGAGCACCTACTAGGTTAAAGATAGAGCGCTCGCAGGCTCGCTTCTAGAGCGGTACTTCGTACCTACGAGGACGCCAACAAGTTGGCTGCTAGGAAAAGATTAAAAGCAACGCCATAACGGACTCGTTGAGCCTAATATTTTTTGATTGTTGCTTTACCGTCTTAGCTTTTTCCGTAAGCACAGCGTTCCGTCAGTGACGCAGTCACGTTCCCTAGGACGCAGGCCGTCCGTCTTAGCTTTTCCTAGGACCTAGGACCTATCTTTTAAGCTTTAACGCCTTTGCCTTTCCTAGAAGCGACAAGGTCGCACCCTCGAAATGACGCAGTCACGCCCTCGCAGGGCGTAGCCCGTCCTCGTCTTGGCTTTACCGTCTTAGCTTTCCCTAGGACCTTCAATTATATTTACGCTAACTATCAGCACTATTTAATTTATCAAAACAAGTGCAAGCGCTATACTTTAAAGCCGACCCGCCTTTTTCTGCAGCCTTAATTGATGACAGCTAAAACCCAGAATCCCCCACAGAAACAACTCCAGAATCAAGCCCAGCCTCCTAATAAGCTTCATTTAGTCGTCTTTATTATTGCTGGTCTTTTCTGCCTGTTACCTATGGTGTCATCACCTGTGGCGTTGATCTTGGGCTTCACTTTGGCCAGCATTGGCTGGGCGCCGGATCAAATACACCTAGGGGCACTGACCAAGAAGCTTTTGGCTTACTCGATTGTAGGTTTAGGTTTTGGTATTCAATTAGACGCAGCGGTCAGAATCAGTCTGCAAAACTTGCCACTCATTCTGGGCTCGATTGTATTGACCTTGATACTAGGTTTGGCACTCACGCGATTGCTCAAGCTGGATCATAAAACTGGCTACCTGATCGCCTCAGGCACCGCCATTTGTGGTGGCAGCGCCATTGCCGCGGTATCACCAGCAATTAGAGCGAACAGTGAACAAACGGCTATCGCCTTAGCCACGGTATTTATCCTTAACTCTGTCGCGCTGTTTGTGTTTCCAGCCATCGGCCATGCACTCTCTATGAGTCAGCATGATTTTGGCGTGTGGAGTGCGATTGCCATCCACGACACCTCTTCTGTGGTTGGTGCAGCCTCGGCCTATGGTAATGAAGCGCTGACCACTGCCACCACGATTAAGCTAGCACGAGCGCTATGGATCATCCCTATCGCGTTAATCAGCGCCATGCTGTTTAAAGGCGATAAGAATAAGATGGCCATCCCCTACTTTATCGGCTTCTACTGTTTAGCTATCGCCATCGCACATTTTGTGCCAGCGGGAGAAGCAGCCTACAGCGCAATATTTGAGATATCCAAGCGAGTGTTGGTGGTGTGTCTATTCTTGATTGGTGCAGGAATTACCATTCAGAAGATGAAAGCCACTGGCCCTAAGCCACTGATTTTAGGGGTGCTACTGTGGTTAGCCATTGGCAGTGCTTCACTGACTTATATTCTGTTGCTGAGCTAGCTGAAGTGATTATTAGTAGCGTACTTAGTTTTAATTGCTACCAGCATTCAGAAAATGAAAGCCACCGGCCCTAAACCGTCCCTCTTCAAAGCCTAGGCATACTGTTATGGCTTGCGATTGGCAGTAGCTCACAGGCGTATATTCTGGCAAGCCATTAGCTAGCAGCACGCTGATTTAGCCATAACATCTATATAAAAACAGCGCCTATGAGCGCTGTTTTTTGCCATTGTCTCGCCAAAATAATAACCCCAATAAACAACTAAATGCGCCTAAATCGATTAACGCACGGGTGAGCCCACTCGTCAGTAAAGAGGCGGCAATTAACACTGCACAACACAATAATATTAGCCAGTTATTCAATGTCATCTCCCCTCTTAGGCAGGCTGAATAAATAGCTAGTATTGATGCTTATGGCGAACACCGCCAAGATCCTTTATTACTAATTAATAGCTTATTTGGATAAGACTAGATTATTTGCTTATATCTAGCTGGCTTTTAAACCGGTTAACCGACGGCATAGGGGTCATTATGCGGATTATCATTCCAGTCGTATTCCGTCAGGATCTGAATTCGCTTGGCTTCCTGATCGCCATGTAGCTGTTTGATCCAAAACAGTGCCGCATCTGTTCCTGCTGATACGCCTGATGAAGTTAAAAACTTGCCATCAAATACCCAGCGAGCCTTGGGCTGCCATTGTGGATTATCGTTCAGCGATGTCACCCATTCATAGGCCATTTTATTGGTAGTCGCTTTACGGTCATTGAGTACCGAGGTCATTGCCAGCAATGCCGTGCCTGTACAAATGGTAAATACATTCTGGCTACGTGCGATCTGCGCGATTAACCATTGGCGCAGCTCTGTGTCATTAACTAAGGTTCGTGTACCCAGTCCCCCAGGAATTAACAGTAGGTCACAGTCATAGGTTTGCTCGGTTAAACAGTCAGCCAGCACACGCGGTCCCTGGTAGCTGCTAACAATCTCCTTAGCGGCCACCAGCTTTATCTCGGTATTTGGCATATGGCCTAGCATCTCTATTGGACCATGTAGATCTAAGGTTTCGTAATCATCAAATACCAACGCCAGTACTCGATATTTACCTGTGGTAAACGGTGTTTTAGCGGCTGATAACGGCGAACTCGTTTTAGCCTGTAGTGTGGGTGCGATAATACTGGCGGCCATCATCAATGAAGCCCCTTTTATAAACTGTCTACGTTGCATCTCTTTCCCATCTATCCCATTATCTTGTGCTGACTTAGTCTGCGCTAACAATAATTAATTCAATGATTTTCAAACCAAAACAGCATCCGTTCATCAAAAATAGAGACCGCTCAAATTTTGAAAATAAATGGGAGGTATCACTATACAAAAAAGCGCCGAGTTGAACTCAGCGCTTTTGTTAGTGGCGATAGGCAATTAAGACAGTGCTTAATAAAAAGGGGTGGGATCGATCTCTAGGCTACTCGGCGATATGCCTTTCTCGATATTTAATGACGATCTGAGCAGGTCGATGATCTCAACCTTGGTGTAGCACTTATGCTTTACCGAATAGAAGCACTTCACCTTAGGATTTAGCGCATTGCGCCCTTTTGCTTCCCAGACGATACCGATACGGCCATCGGACAGCTGCACTAAGGAGCCAACAGGGTAGACGCCGATACAGCGGATAAACTCATATACGAGCTGTTGATCTAAGTGGTGAGGAGTCAGGCTAAGTAAGATCTTAAATGCTGCGGCTGGGCTCATCGCCTCTTTATAACAGCGAGTGGCGGTTAAGGCATCGAAGATATCGACAATACAGCTCATACGGCCATGGGTAGGTATTTCATCGCCCTTGAGACCAAGAGGGTAACCATTACCATCGAGTTTCTCGTGGTGCATCAGGCTAATATCTTGGCTGATCTGGGATAAGCCTTTAGTCTGCCCCATGATCTCAACTGCATAAGTTTGGTGTAACTTAACGTGCTCGAACTCTTCCGGAGTGAGTTTGCTTGGCTTATTTAAAATCTCGCTGTCGACCTTAATCTTACCGATATCATGCAAAATGCCACCGATGGCCATCTGGCGCAGCATATCGGTATCAAACTTGAGGTAACGACCAAAGGTAATAAGCAAAAATGCCACATTGATAGAGTGCTCTAATAGATAAGCATCTTTGGAACGCAGGGCTGACACACATTTAAGCGCATCGGCATCGAGCATAACAGACTCAATTAAGTTGTCGGCTAACGCCTCGAAAGGTTCAACCTCTACCGCTTTGCCCTCGAACGTTTCAGACAGCACCTTTTGGATGAGATCTTTTGCCTCAACAATAAGCTCTTTAGCCTGCTTCTGAGTCGTAGCACGTTCAACACTCACTTTTCTTGCCACAGGTTTAGGCGCCGATACGACTTTACCTAAACCTAACTCTGGCAGTGAGCGCTCGCCGTTAACCCACACATGACTGACATTGCTTTTATGCAATCTCAATATGGCTTCGGCGCTGCGAATTTGTCCCGCATTGGCGATGTTGACTAGACTCTTATCTTTGTCGATGGCCTCAACAAACATACCTAGCTTCAGCTTGGATACAGGTATTTTTATTAAGTTACTTGATTCAATTGAATCACCCATTATCTCTTAGGTCCCCGGATGACTTAGCCTAAATTACAGTGACAATATTCAACTGTACTCTTCACAGTGGTTTTATGTTGTGACTCAGTTTACACCAAGCCCATTTTTATCTTCTGTGAAAGCTAGCTATTCTATTCCGAGCGCTGTTAAATCACCATAGACAAAGTTAATTAATCTCTTCTAATGCACAACAAATACGCTGCAAACGCTAATATAAAATACAAATACTTAACGCGGTTCGCGCTACTTTTTTACTCGGGCTTTATAGCATTGGAAACTACTGGGCTGCCAACGACGATACATACAGTTGTAACAAGAGCGTAGAACATTATCCGTGTGTTCGTCTTCATCATCGCTAATGAATTTCTGACAAGCTGCTGCAGCCTCACGTGCGGCCAAATAGTCTTCTACACCGAAATTAAATTGCCAGAGGTCGTTAACTTGAACAAACCACTGTTGCATACCACTTCCCTTGTTCATTAATAAGCCTTTAATTGTTGTTTAGTCGCGTTGCGCCACTCACCTGACTCATTGCTAACTAATAAAGCAAACTGATGTTGGGTGTACACAGCCTTGATTTGACCAGCCAAACTAACTACCTGCTCATGACTTAATACTTCACCTGTAGTCGCAATAGCCGCTTGCAACCCAGTCTGTTTAAGCACTTGTGCTACCGATAGCTGCACAGCTAACGACTCATCAATGTCCGAGCCAAGTCTTAGCTGCCCCTTAACTCGACCATCTTGACCACTTAGGCGTAAGCCTAAACCCGCCAATGCACCAATAATGCCCTGACCCGTGCCGCCATGTTCAGACAAATCAACACCGATCTCGGCCGCCAAGGCATAGGCTTGCTCTTTGGTTTTAACTTCCACTTTTGACTGTTGACCGAACGCAATTAACTGCTCAACATTGTAGTCGGACGCTAAATCCAAAATCGCCAGCCCCGGATCTGATGCGCTAGCGGATTCTTGCAGTAAGTGAGCAATACAGATACTTTTTATCTCTGTAAAGTCGAGTTCTGTTTCAACTTGAAAGCACATAGCACTATTGTGCGACGTATAAGGAATATCTGGGTGTACGAATAGCTGATGCCGTGTGACGAATCGGGTAATAGGTTGTTGTCCACCTTGTAGTGTTAGCGGCGTCAATTTCGCTGCAATCTCTTCAGCGATTTCGCCTGTACCTTTAGTGCCAATATCATCAGTATCATCAATGCAGATCAACCAAGCTTTCATCTAAAACCCTTATTATTAATGTTATGTTTCTACGTCGAATGAGTTCTTAACCGCGTAAAATAGCTATGCTTATCTTTTACGTCGTTACTCAGGCCTTTTCGGCAATAAATCGTGTGCGTGCAAACGGCTTAGAACCGTTGGAATTAATAGCGCAGCGGCCACAGCAAACATGCCACCTTGAATAAAGCTAAGGCCAAATTCAGCCAGTGCAACTTGACCACTCATTCCTACTAATAAGTTGCTTATCAAACCTTTGCCTGACCACGCCAAACAACCAATTATCGCCAATACTATGCTCTGCCAACGCAAACTAAATGCCCCAGCCATAAACAGTAACGCCAAGTCCATTGCCATTGCTGGCAAACCAAACTTAAGCAAGATCATTGGGCCCCCTTTACCAACACTCAGCATCATGGCCACTAGCCCAGCTAATAAACCACATGCTGTCATAGCGCCAACGCGATTAACTACGCCGTAGCAAATAAGGTAGAAAAAGGTCATCAAAAACATTGAGTGGCCACTTAAGCCAAGCTTGAGTCGCAACATGCTTTTTAAAACCACCAACAAGGTGGCACAAAAACCGATAAATAAGGCGTCTTGCAGATCGAATTGAGACTTCATTCTTCCTCTCTTTTTGCAGGCCAATGGGTTGGCTTATTTACTTTGCCGAAATGACGCAGTTTGGCGGCTTTCGCCATCTGTTTTGATAATTTAAGTAGCTGAATTAGCACTGGCAGCACTACGCAGTAGATCAGTTCCGGCCAATTTTTAGGATTCCGTAAGGCTTTAGGAGTGATATTGGCGCCCCGTAAGCATTGAATGGCATAAATTTCTTTGGTTTCTTGCAGCATGTACGGCAATAAACCTATCGAGGAGGCAATCACAAACGCCCATTTAGCGGGTAAACCCCAGCTCAACACCTCGCCAATTCGCTCTGGCTTTTGCGTGGCAGACAACCACCAGCCAGGCAGCAATGCTAAGAACACTCGTAGCACCACGATTACGCCTTCGAGCATTTGCCCTTCGCCGTGAATAAGGTAATAAAGCGGCAAGGTTAATGCCAGTTGCGCTAAGCCTAACCGCAGTAAAGCGGAGATTTTATTTTTTAGGTATACGCCGTGAATAACCAGCAAGATATCAATTATGATCAGCCCGCCAAGCGCGCTATTAGGCAAGAAAAAAGCGCTACTCGATAACACTAAGCTCAGCAGTAATGCGCAGGCACAATATTGGGTGGCAGTAATACGAAAGTATGCCATTTTGGTTGCAATGCGCCCTTTAGCCCACATTTACTTGCTCTGATATTTGTGCGCCATCACGCAGATGACCGTTTTCAATAAGCCAGTAACGGTCTACTTCTAAAAATGGCAAGCTACGATGACTCGAAAGTAAGATGCCACAGCCTTGAGCGCTCAATTGCAGTATAATCTGCACAACTTTGGCCACATGTTGTTTATCTAAGCCTGCAAAAGGATCATCGAGCAGTAACAGCTTTGGCTGCAAACAAACTAAAGAAGCCAAAGCAATAATATGTTGCTGACCATAAGACAGCTTGTGTGGGGAGCAATCTGCTAATGCCTGCAAATCCAGCTCAGCCAAGATCTGTTCTGCCCGCACCAAAGGTAACTTGAAGCGTTTTAAGCTAAATTGCAGTTCGGTTAATACCGTTTGCTCAAACAATTGCCGATTAGGTCGCTGCATTAATAGGCCTAAATCGCTGCCATAAATCCCCAGCTGTGGTCGTTTATTCATTACCTTTATCGGTAAATTAGCGATGTTGGCCTGAATGCCTGCTAAGGTTTTCAGTAAGCTACTTTTACCCGCGCCGTTATCGCCAACTAGAGCTACAGTCTCACCGCGATGCAGCGATAAGCTCTGCTCGCAATTAAACAGTGGCTCTTGGTCAACAAAACGAAATTGATGCGGCGCTATATTCACCACACAATCACGATGACGGGATTTAACACTAGCTCTTATGTTCACGAGTTCAGCTATGGCCGGAGCATGCTGACGCTGCCCAACTCTAAGCTGGCCGCCCTCAAGTAACCAGAGGTGGTCAACTAAGCTCGCAAATGCGCTGGGATTATGCTCGACCATGACTATCGCCACGCCATCATCTAGTAAGGCTTTTAGTACGCTATTGAGCTCTTTCACGCCATTATCATCGAGCTGCGCCCAAGGCTCATCGAGTAACAGTAGCGATGGCTTAAACACTAACTGTGCCGCTAACATCAGCCGATATTTCTGCCCTAGCGACAGCACTTCAACAGGCGTATCTAGGCTGATATACAGGCCGACTCGCCGCAGTGAATGCTGCACCTTTTCAACCATGGAGTCGGCTGCTATGCCGAGGTTTTCCAAAGCAAAAGCAATTTCAGCGCCGACACTTTGGCGTAGAACCTGTACATTGGGATCTTGCATGACCAGGCCGACCAACAATGAGGGATGACGATATACGTCCCCCTCATAGGGTCGAGACAGCTCCCCTGCGAGTAGATGCAATAGACTGGATTTCCCCGAGCCTGTTGGACCATTAATGCAGTGGCATTCACCCGGATTAACAACCAAATTGAGATCATCCAAGATCTCGCTTTGGTTCGATCCATAGCCGAAATGAATCCCTTCTAGCGCTATGAGTTTCATACTCTTCCCCGATAGCCCTATAGCTGCCAGTTAATACCGACAAACACCTGACGACCCGCTTGCGGCATAAAGTCACTTTGATAATAAAGCTCATCAAACAGGTTTGTAGCTCGGACATATAGCTCTAAATTGTCATGCCAAATATTTTGACTCAAACTTAGATCGACTAAGGTGTAATTATCTAATTGAACACCTTTGCCGTTCACTTGATCAATAACGCGCTCAGCGTTTAAACGCGTCGTTAAACCAAAGGAAAAGTCATAACTCGCTTGCAAGCGCAGATTGTGCGTAGGACGGTATTGCAAACGTTCATTGGTAGCACGATCTTCTGTATCGATATAGCTATAGGCAAACGTTAACCCTAGGCTATCGAAGTATTGATTAGTCATCTGCAAATCAACACCCATGAAGCGATAATCACCAATGTTTTGCTCTTGGTTGTTATCATCTTTAGCAATGTAGTCATTGGCATCAGTAATATAGCTACTGATATCTAACTGAC
This sequence comes from Shewanella pealeana ATCC 700345, assembly GCF_000018285.1. Taxonomy (NCBI): domain Bacteria; kingdom Pseudomonadati; phylum Pseudomonadota; class Gammaproteobacteria; order Alteromonadales; family Shewanellaceae; genus Shewanella; species Shewanella pealeana. The sequence goes on from NC_009901.1 coordinate 4,969,608, forward strand.
TATCGAAAGGTAAAGATTGCTGTAAACCAAGTTCAAACTGGTTAGCTACTTCAGCTTTTAGGTTCACGTTACCGCTGTTAGGTGCGTATAGATCGCTGATCGATGGGTAACGCACTTTTCGTGCCAGACCAGTATGGATGCGGCTTGAGTCAGTAACTTGATAAAATGCAGATGCTTGCGCTGAAAAATCTGTCTCACTGTTAACATCAAGATCGTAATTATGTACCGCTGCACCTAAGCTGTAGCCATACTTACCGTCATCTTGATATTGGTACTCTGCAGCACCGGTATAAACCATCAAGCTTTCATCGATATCGCCAGAACCGCCTTGACCGCCGCCAGTGCCGCCACCGCTACCATTGCCTTTTACGACGTTACGTAATGAAGTTGTATGCGATGACCAATCTTGCTTTTCAACAATGGCTGAAGTGGTTAACACAGCGCCATAATCAAACTCACTAATAAATTGAATATTCGTACCACTGACTTTAGAGGTACTTTCGACAATACTATTTAAATTATTTAATCTATGATTATAGAAGTTCTCAACCATATCTGTTTGGTTATAGTAGACAAAACCACGAACAACATACTTCTCGTTTATTTCATGCGCCGCACCAAGCTGCATGCTTTGCTCATTGAAGTCTTCAATTCTTGATGGGGTTTTCTTGCGGTCAACAGTAGGCGACTTTCCCCACTCACCATCACGTTGAGTATAGTTAGCCATCAACTTAGTTGAATCGTTGATAAAGTAACTGCCTTGCGCATAATAGTTAGTTAACTTTCTGTCGGAGTTAAAACGTACATCACCGATTTGATTGCGCGTATCTTCAAAATCATCAGGCATAGGCGTGCCATCAGTTTCTTGATGAGTAACGCTCATAATACCTTGCCAGTTGTCACCTGAACCCGCCGCACTAATATCAGCATTCAGAGTATTGTCAGCAGCGGCTTCAACTTTACCTGACAGAGAAGCTGATTCATCACCTTGCTTGGTAATAATGTTAATAACACCCGCACTTCCGCCAGGGCCGTACAGCACAGATGTAGGGCCTACAGAAACATCAACTCGGGCAATTTGATTTGTTGGAATAACACTTGGGTCAAACTGACCGTCTTCAGTGCTACTTGCAGGCACGCCGTTAATTAAGAAGGTAATGTGGCGCGTTTTTAAGCCTCGAATATCGACACGCGGAGTTGAATCGCCACCGACTCGAACATATATTCCCGGGACGTTTTCAAGTACTTGATCTAAGCTCTGTGCTCCTGATGCCTTGATCTCTTCAGCATCTACACTCCAGTGAGTGGTTGCAGCTTCGGTAACAGAGGCACGTTCACCATGCACCACAATCACATCTGTTACATCAAGAATAGGGTCTCGTTCTATCTCATCAGCCTGCACTTGATAAGCCATGCTCATTGCCAATGCTAAGGTGGATACTTTCAGCGCTTTTTGTTGTTTTTTCATTGAATCTCATCATCCTAACGATATTTTTGCGGTATTTTCAAAAAGCGCTAGCTAACACTCAAGCAAATAAAATCATAAAACAAACTTAGATCGACTAATTTGAACAATGGGAAAAGAAACACAACCCAGTGCGCGACAAAATGACCCACGAAACATCCTAAAAGGACAAAAGGGCCAATTAATCTCACAAATTTGCCCTAGTGCAATTGCGGGTAAAACTCAGTGGGGGATGAATAATTGGATTTGATTTGGTTATTTCAAAAGCATGTCGATTAAATAGTCAGTGAGAGTTCACACAGGCGGAGTAATCAACTTGACACTGTATCCACAGACTATTACTTTGTGGTAAAGATTCTTATTACCAATGTGCGATGGGTGTATCCCAATTAGAGGCAGCTCCTCTAAGCAAGCCCTTATGATATTTGTTTGGAGTACTTATTGACCATCCCCTTGCTGCCTCAAGCTATTAAGTCTTTAACCGACAAAATCAAATCCTTTACTCTCCAACCAAACAGCGACCCAATTGCACAGCTGTCTGTGGTGATTTCGCCGATCCCGGTTATTGCCTGGCTATCGGCGCAAACAACTTACCCGAGAGTGTATTGGAAGGGACGTGATACCGAAGAAGAGGTAGCCGCCATCGGTTGCTGTAAGGACTTTTTCTTTAATGATGATGTCGATGATATAGAGCTAGCCGCCGAGTACCAAAAACAGCGAGCACTCACCAGCAATCAGGAGATCCGCTACTATGGTGGTGTCGCCTTCGATCGTCGCAATGAAAGCTGGCCGGAGTTTGGTAAGGCGCACTTCGTGCTGCCTCGCATCGAACTACGCCGCAGTGGTAACGAATATCGACTCTTGGTTAATCTTAACTTTAGCGAGAATAGCTTCGCTGAAGAGATTGAACTGGCTGTGCAGTCACTGCAGAAATTAGACTCACCTAAGCCACTCTCCCCGCCTAATAAAGTGGCACTTATGGGACGCAGTGATAGACCCGACAGATACCGCTGGAACGAGCTGGTTAATCGTGTCACTCATCCTAAATTTATCCAAGATACGCCTAAAGTTGTTCTGTCTCGAGTCACCCAACTTGAGATAAATGAAGAGGTGGATCCTTGGATGCTACTCGCCTGCTGGCAGGGCCGTAATCCAAATAGCTTTCAATTTGGCTTTCAATTTAGTCCAGAAAGCGCCTTTATCTCTTGTACACCAGAGCGCTTATATCGTCGTCGTCAACGAGAGCTGTTTACCGAAGCCCTCGCAGGCACCACGGTTCGAGGCCTGAACCAAGAACAAGATAAAGCACTGGCACAAGCACTGCTAGATGACAGCAAAAACAGCCATGAGAATCAGCTGGTTCGGCAGCATATCGTCGATGTGCTCAATCCACTGAGTAACTACGTGGGCGCAGAAGAGACACCGACTATATTTAAGTTAAGCCATATTCAGCATCTGCATCGCTCTATTCGGGCCGAGCTTAAAGCCGGTGTCAGTGATTTTCAGGTGATTCAGGCACTGCACCCTACTCCTGCGGTCGGTGGACTCCCGAAAGAGTCTGCGATGAGCTTTATTCGTCAGCAAGAGGGCTACGTTAGAGGTTGGTACGCAGGTGCTTGCGGCTATTTCAACAAGTACGAAAGCGAGTTTGCCGTCGCCATCCGCAGCGCGCTTATCGAGCCTGGCCGTATTAATCTATTTGCTGGCGCAGGTATTGTCGCGGGTTCAGAGGCCGATAAAGAGTGGGTCGAGCTAGAGAATAAACTCACTACCATCTTGTCTATCTTGACAGAATTGTAATTCCTCAAGGTAAAATCAATTACTTAATCAAGTTCGACGGCCGATCTTTATCGGTCGTCAAGATTTCCTCTTGCTCAAATAAAAATCTTCTCTATAATTTGCCGCCCCTAACTCGCTTAGGGAAAACCACTTTGTTTAACCAAAATTGTAAAATTATAGCGTTTAGCGCTATTGCGGGTTCCCTCACCCCGCCCGATTAACTTAAAAAGGCCACAAGATGTTGATGTTGACCCATGCACAGGTTCGCCGTGCATTACTGCTATTAGCAGGCTTTCATATTGTTATTATTTGTGCGAGTAACTACCTTGTACAACTTCCCTTTCAAATATTTGGCTTCCATACCACATGGGGAGCATTTAGCTTTCCATTTGTGTACTTAGCGACTGACCTTACGGTGAGAATTTTTGGCCAGCAAGCTGCGAGAAAGATCATCTTCCTTGCCATGCTACCGGCCCTCATCATCTCTTACTTGATGGGGGTGATCTTTCACCAAGGCAGCTTTCAAGGTGCTGAGGCGCTGCTTGAGTTCAATAACTTTGTATTCCGTATTGCCTTTGCAAGCTTCGCGGCATATCTAGTGGGCCAGCTGATGGATATCTTCGTATTTGCCAAGCTTAGAGAGACTAAGTCTTGGTGGGTCGCACCATCAGCTTCCACTATCGTTGGTAACCTGATAGACACGATTGTGTTCTTCGGCCTAGCTTTCTACGCCTCAACAGATGAGTTTATGGCAACACACTGGCCTGAAATTGCCACCGTTGATTACGGATTTAAGTTAATTGTTAGCTTAGGCCTATTTTTACCAGCCTACGGTCTGTTATTAAAGTTCTTACAAGATAAGATCTTACAAGATGCCGCTCGTAAAACCGCCATCTAACGCCAGTTAACGCTTAACAACAACTGGACTGACCTGTTATAATTTCGCCAATTCGTTCACCTTTCAGCCTATTGGTTTGGCTGCATCACAGGGTGAACTGGCGAAGTTATTGAGAAATTAAAATGTACACCATTGAAATTGAAGCTATTACCGAGTTCACTCCAGAAGTCCTCGAACTTATCCAAACCAGCTATTCAAGTATTCCAGAATTTGAGCGAGGCTATGCTAGCCAAGAGGTTGCTCAACGCTTACTTGCAGGCCCAGCATTATTGCTGCTTGCTAAAGTAGAAGGTGAAATAGCCGGTTTCAAGTTGGGCTATCAAATCGAAGATCAGGTTTTTTATAGCTGGCTAGGTGGTATTGCCCCCGATTTCCGTGGTCTAGGTTTAGCTAAGAGCCTACTTGAATACCAAGAGAAATGGGCTAAAGAGCAAGGTTACCAGCGAATTGACGTTAAGACCCGTAACTGCTTCCCAGCCATGCTCAATATGCTTATTGGTAATCAGTACCAGATCACCGCCATGGTTAGCGATGCGCAAAACCATAGCCAAAATAAGCTACACCTACAAAAACAGTTCTAACACTCGTTTTGTATAAGATTACAGAAGTAAAAAAATTAGCAGTATGTGAAAAAGTTGTGCGATAAAGCTTGCAAACCCAAATGAGAATGATTATTGTTAACACGCGTTCCAGAACTCGGATTAGCAAACAAAGTTCTCATCATCTTTGTTTGTTAAATGAGTTTTTACAGCACGACATTGCTCACACACTCTTAAGTGGCCGGGATATTTTCCCGGCTTTTTTTTGCCCGAAAGATAAAGAAAACACAAGCTCACATTCGCTTTAATCGCCAAGGATTATTATCCAGGCTATTTTTTCCGCTACTGTTAACGTACTTATTGCAGTTACTTTTCTTCGTGTAGTGTAGCGCTTCGTTACCTTCGTGGTGAATCGCTTTGATCGCAGATTTTTTTGCCCGAAAGAAATGAACCAACAGATTGAAATTCCTGCTCGTTTAAAATCATCAATAGCTAATGTAAACGATTCAAGTGTAAGCCGCACTTAAACCATTGTTTATAAGTGATTAAATTTTCTTTACTAAAATATTAAGCACTTTTTTACATTTCTACTTGCAAGACTAAATGATAATGATTATTATTTACATGCGTTCCAGAACTCGCTAACACTTAAAGGCATCTCATCTCCTGCAAGTTAGAGTTTTTTAAGCACGACATTGCTCACACACTCTTTGGCCGAGATATTATCTCGGCTATTTTTTTGCCTGTGATTTGAGATTAGGTCAACTTATATGAATTGAAATGAGAGAGTAGCCGAGGTACTTTCCGGCTCTCTAACTAGTCTCGCGACATGTCTGAATGTTTTCCGCAAAATTGCAAACCTTCATAGGGGGTATTACTCTGGTCTTCAATGGCCTTGTGGTATAAGCCTATGGTGAATAGACTGCCCTTGCCTACGGTAGAGTTGACTTCTATGGTGCCACCAATACGCTTAATGATACCGTAACTCAGCGATAGCCCCAGTCCAGTGCCGTCTTTACGGGTAGTGAAAAACGGATCGAAAATGCGATTGAGCTCCTCTTCTGGGATCCCTTTACCTTCGTCTTCAACTTCAATCTTGACGCCAACAGGCTCTCCACGTTGTACCCAATCATAGGTTCTTATCCAGATCTGCCCCTTACCATTCATTGCGTGAGCCGCATTAACGACGAGGTTAATCAGTACCTGTAGTAGCTGCGGGCGATTAACCTGAATCGGGTAGCTAGCGTTAAGCTCTTGATTGAGTACCACCTGCTGTTTCTGGATAGAGTGACGCACCAATACCAACATCTCTTCGATAATCGGCGTGATCTGGTGCATCTCAAGCGGTGCATTAAACTCACCAGGGCGGCTGTATTGCAACAGACTGCGAATAATGGTGCTAATACGGCCTACTTGCTGAATAACCAGCTCGATCTCTTCTTCGACATCGGCCGCTCTATCTCCAAGCTCATACTTAAGCAGCTCCATATTACCCAGAATCACCGCCGTAGGGTTATTGATCTCATGGGCAATACCCGCAGTTAGCTCACCTAGGGCAGTCAACTTCTCGTTGATCACCAGCTGCTGTCGGGTTTCATTGAGTAGAGCGACGTTAGCCTGCAGCTCTTCTGTCTTCTCTTGTAGGCTGCGAGTTCGTTCTTCGACTTTGACTTCAAGCTGCTCAGCGGCAGCTTGGATCTGGCTGTTACGCATCTGCAGTAGATCCAACATGCGGTCAAACTGCTCGGCCAGATTAGATAGCTCATTATCGCTGTCTAAACCCAGTGAACCTATACGTAGATTACGTCCAGACTGCACCGCTTTCACCACGTGGTGGATGCGTTCAATAGGTTGTAACAAGCTATAGGCACCGCGGTATACCAACCAGCCAGAGACCAGCAACACCAGCATCAAGATGGTGCCCAGTTCGATAATATTGAGCAGGTAGTTATGGATAAATGGAGACTCAGAAAATCCGGTATAGATCATACCGATCCGCTTACCGTTAATATCTTCCAGCGGTGAGTATGCCGAGATAAACCAGTCATTAAAGACGAAAGCTCTATCGACCCATAGTAGCCCTTGAATCAATACCTTTTCGCGTACCTCAGATGAGACTAAGCTGCCTAAGGCACGCCCTTGCTGATCACCTCCTTGAGGAAAGAAGTGCAACGGCACATTGGTACTGATACGGATATTATCGAGGAAAATAGTCACGGTACCGATTGAGCGCTCCGGCAGCGTGCCCTTGTCGTACACCAGATCACGAATATGGTCGACAATGCGGGTATCGCGATTAAGCATGATGCCGCCATCTAAGTACCAGGCGACATTACCATTCATGTCGGCAACAGGCAGCAAGCTGCGACTTAACAGGCCACGCTTCTCTTCATGTTTACTGGGCTCTTGAGCTCGCAAGGTCTTCATTACAGACACTTTGGCCCTATCGGCGAGTACAGGGTCGATGCGAGCCAATCGACTCGGTTCAAGCACCATCAAGCCAGAGAAAGGGGCTAAACCTTCGATATGCGGCAACATCTGCCGCAGATCAGGATCCGCCGCGGCCTCCGCAACACTGACTAGGCGTAAGAAATCTAAATTAAGATCTTTCTTCGCTTGTTCTAGTACCAGCTGCAAGTTGTCGCGAGGGAGCTGGGCGCCGTTGCCAATTTTCCTGAAATCATTCTGGAACTGCCAAGACTCCATCACCAACTCTAGCTGGTTCTCTTGGTTTGTTTGCACGGTCACTAGGGTGCTGTTTGCAACGGTCAAATCGGCTTTGACCTTCATAAACAGCTGTTTACCTGTGTAGCTAATATTCCAATAGATGGTAATAAAAACCAAACTCACAAGAGTGAGCAAGATGGGCAACAGGGTTAAAATCAGGATGCGATAGCGCACCTTAGCCTGCATTTGTTGCCAACTAACACCAAACATATTGGAAAAAAAAGACACCTACACTCCCCTAGAGCAATCTCAATATTGTTTAAGATTCTTCTTTGTCGGCTTCACCGCCGAACCATTCTTTATATTTTCGATCTAGAGTCTTTCGTGATACCCCCAGATCCCTTGCTGCTGCCGACTTATTGCCACCATGTAGGTCAACAACGCGAGTCACATGATCACGCTCAACATCTTTAAGCGCCCACTGTAGTGGATAACCTGACTCGCCTGCAGCCTCAGTCTTTGGCTGCACTTTCCAGTATTCAGCAGGCGGCTTGCCCAATAGGATACAGCGTTCAATCATATTTCGCAGCTCACGAATATTACCTGGCCATTCGTGTTGTTGCAGCTTCAATAGATCTTCATGACTCCACACCACCTCTTTCACGCCTAGCTCTGCCGCTAATTGGCAAGTGAAGTGATGAGTCAGCTCAACGATATCTTCTGGGCGATCACGCAACGGCGGGATCACTATATCGAGCACATTGAGGCGATAATATAGATCGCGTCTAAAGTTACCCGCTTCAACCTCTTCAGATAGCTTACGGTTAGTCGCTGCCAACACGCGCACATCGATATTGATCTCTTTCTCGCTACCGACGGGACGAATGGTACGCTGCTCAAGCACGCGCAATAGCGCCGTTTGCATTTTCAGCGGCATCTCGCCAATTTCATCGAGGAAGATTGTACCACCAGAGGCAAAACTAAATAGACCTTCTCGGTTACCCTTCGCGCCTGTAAATGCACCTGCAGAATGACCGAAAAGCTCGCTCTCTAAAAGTTCTGGGGCGATGGCGCCACAGTTAACTGGCACAAATGGTCCTTGGCGACCACTAAGAATATGCAACTGACGAGCAACCAACTCTTTACCCGTACCAGACTCACCCTCAATCAAGACTACGGCATTGGTTGGCGCCACACGTTCAATAACATGCTTCACCTCAGTCATCGCATCGCTTTGGCCAATAATGGTAGAAGATTGATTGAAAGACACTTCACGACGTAGCATCAAGTTTTCACGCTTAAGCAAGCGTCGCTCGATACAGCGGTCAACCGCCTTCATCATCTGTTCAAGGTGGAAAGGCTTCATAATGAAATCAGATGCACCAGCGCGTAGTGCCTTTATTGCCACATCCATATCGGCGTAGCCGGTCATAAAGATGATGTCAGAGCGCCTTTCTTGATCATTTAACGCCTCATGCCATTCAATTCCCGAGCGCCCAGGTAGGCGAATATCGACAATTAATAGATCAAAATGGCAGCGTGAACGCAATTGCTCAGCATCTTCGACACTCGAAGCGGTTTCAACCAAGGCAAATTTCTTCGCTAGCGCTTTTTTCAAAAAACTGCGCATGCCCGGTTCATCATCGACAATCAATACAGATACAGCTGAAGGAAGTGGCTTCATATTATTCATTCTCTGTCCCACCTTGTCTTATAGAGGGACATTTTGACTCATTATGGAGCAAGTCTATCATCTAACCAGTCGAAATAGGTCACTATGAACCATGTAATCGCGACCTTGGGACATAATGTCTGTGCTTTTTCTGCGAGTGATGGGATCGAGATCACACAAGAGTTACAAATGTGAACTTAAATAATCCAATACAAGCATGGCATTAAACTTGCTTTTAGAGAGGCTGATTCGATTTTTTAACAGGCCTCAGGTATCGAGTGGCCTATTTTATTTTTCCAAGGAGTTAAAATGCTAAACCTTAAACGCGTTGTTGGCCTTGCGGTTACCGCTGCACTATTTGTTGGTATGCCAGCCCAAGCTAACGAAGTTATTAAGCTTGCAACAACGACAAGTACTGAAAACTCAGGCCTACTAAAAAACCTACTACCTAAGTTTGAGGCTGAATCAGGCTACAAGGTACAAGTTATTGCTACTGGTACAGGTAAGGCGCTAAAGCTTGCTCGCCAAGGCGACGTTGATGTGGTCATGACTCACGCTCCAGGCGCTGAAGCAAAATTCGTTGAAGAAGGCTACGGTCGTCTTCCACGTGGCATCATGGAAAACGACTTCGTTGTTCTAGGTCCAAAGAACGATCCAGCTAAAATCCGTTCAAGTAAAACGGCTGAAGAAGCATTTGCTAAAATCGCTAAATCAGGCGTGCCTTTCATCTCTCGTGGTGACAACTCTGGCACCAACATGAAAGAACTGCTTGTATGGAAGAATGCTAATATTACTCCAGACTTCAAAGGTTACACTGCGGTTGGTCAAGGAATGGGCAAAACCCTATTAATGGCTAGCGAATTAGAAGCTTATACACTATCTGACCGTGGTACTTTTGTTGCTTATTCAGGTAAAATAGACCTAGCAGTAGATTTCGATGGCGGTCCAGCACTAGCTAACCCATACCAAATCATACTAATCAGTGAAAGCAAGTACCCAACGCTAAATCATAAGGGTGCTCAAGCATTGAGCGACTGGCTGATCGGCGCTGAAGCGCAAGGCATGATCAACAATTATAAAGTTCAGGGTGAACAATTGTTCAAGGCAACATATAGCGAATGAATGAAGGCTGGTTAGCCCTTATACAGCAGGCATTAAGCCTGCTGTTTTCATTGGACCCCGAAGTGTGGTCCATTATCTCTGTCTCTTTTGCAGTATCATTTGCGGCACTAGCTATCACGCTGTTGCCTTCAATGGTACTGGGCTTTCTCTTGGCCTTTACACGCTTTCCGGGCCGATGGTTAGTCACCAATCTTATCCAAACCCTACAGTCCATTCCTACGGTTGTAATCGGTCTATTGGTCTATCTACTGCTGACCAGAATGGGGCCGTTAGGGGATTTAAAGTGGCTGTTTACCCAAAAAGGTATGATTCTCGGGCAGATGATGATCTGTGCCCCGGTACTTGTCGCCATGAGCCAAGCCGCCTTTACCAGTGTCGACCGCAGGGCATGGGAAACCTCCCGTACCTTAGGTGCACCAGCACTGAGTGCGATATGGGCGGTCTGCAGAGAGCTTAAAGTTCCACTATTATTAGCTATTATCGCCGCATTTAGCCGCATTTTAACCGAGATAGGTTGTTCGATGATGGTGGGCGGCAACATAGCAGGAGTGACACGCAACATTCCTACCGCTATCGCACTCGAAACCAGTAAGGGTGACTTTGCCCAAGCGATTGCACTCGGGCTTGTATTACTCGTTTTAGCACTGATTTTAAATTTTGCTCTGGGTACATTAAGAGGCAAAGCCGAGCCGAGGAGTCATTAACTCAAATGACAGTGACTAATACTAAAGGCAATGCCAAAATCATTGCTCGAAACCTTGAGATGCGCTTTGAAAACAAGCATCTCTTTAGTACTCGTGAATTAGTTTTTGAGCAAAACCGAGTGATCCATCTGCAGGGTGACAACGGCTGTGGCAAGACCACCTTGATGAAGTTACTCGCAGGCTTTATCCAGCCAACAGCAGGCTCCATTCAGGCTCAAGGTTTCTCTATTGCCCCTTGGTGGCGCAGCAAATCTATTACGGGTAAAGCTATCTATCTACATCAACACCCTTATCTTTTCGAAGGCAGTGTGATGTATAACCTCACTTATCCATTAAGGTTTTTGGACCGAGATCAACAGCTTCTCAAGGCCCGTACCGAGCAGGCTATTGATATGGCACAGTTGCGCCACTTGCTCACTCAGGCCGCCTCGAGTTTATCCGGTGGTGAGAAACAACGTTTAGCCATAGCCAGAGCCTGGATTATTCAGCCTAAACTATTGATGCTAGACGAGCCGACTTCCAATATGGATAAGCACTCGCAACAACTGGTGTTACAGATGATTAGCGATCTAAAGCTGCAAGGCACTGGCATGCTAATTAGTAGCCACCAGACTTGTATGCTGACCAAAGTATGCGATCATGCTTGGCTAGTTTGCGATAACACGATTACCAGCAGTAATATTAGTGCCAATCAGGATATGACTGATTCTCCCGCTGATATTTCAATGACATTGAATGTGTCAGTTGGGTAAACTCATTGGCAATTTTTAGATAAAACTGCGAACAAACAATAGGATAACAGTGATGGCAGCACAAGTTGATGCAGTAATCCTTGCAGGCGGTATGGCCAGACGCATGGGTGGAAACGATAAAGGTTTAGTCGAACTGCTAAACCGCCCCATGATAGAACATGCAATCGAGCGGATAAAACCTCAAGTTAAGGAGATCCTGATCAACGCAAATCGAAACCAAAACCGTTATTCTGAGTTTGGTTTTAAGGTGTTCAGCGACCAAGATTCAGGCTATTTAGGCCCATTGGCTGGCATGATCACCGCGATGAGCAATACCGATGCGGAATATTTATTAGTGGTTCCTTGCGATTGCCCACTGTTACCGACAGATTTAGTCGCTAGAATGCTAGCGAAATTAACGGCTGAAGACGCCGAACTTGCAGTAGCAAGCGACGGTAAACGAGAGCAACCTGTAGTCATGTTGCTAAAGCCGAGTTTACGCGAGTCTATGAAGGCATTTTTAGATGCCGGTGAACGCAAAATCGATTTTTGGTATGCCAAGCATCACTATGTCGTCGCTGAGTTTTCCGATCAGCCAAATGCGTTTGTAAACGTGAACACACCAGAACAAAAGCAGCAGCTAGGCGAAGCCATAGCTAATGAAGAAAATCACTAGAGGTGTAAATGAGCATACCTTTTACTAATCCGTTACCTATTCCTGTACTCGGATTCTGTGCCTACAGTGGCACAGGCAAGACCACATTATTGAAGCAATTAATCCCAGAGCTTAATCGCCGCGGTGTGCGACTCGCAGTCATTAAGCATGCTCATCATAACTTCGATGTCGATATTCCCGGTAAAGATAGCTACGAGATGCGTAAAGCAGGCGCAAAGCAGATGCTGGTTGCTTCTCATGTACGCTGGGCGTTAATGACCGAAGACGCCAAAGATGGCGACCCTGAACTACCACATTTGCTAAAACAGATAGAAGCCGACAAGGTCGATATCGTCCTCGTTGAAGGTTTCAAAAAGCTCGAACTCCCCAAGATAGAACTGCACCGCGCCGCTCACGGCAAGCCTTTCATCCACACTCATGATGACAATATCCAAGCTATCGCCTGCTGTGATGACACCGAGCTACCAAGCGAACTACGCCGTTTAGATATCAACAATGTAGAGCAAATCGCCGACTACGTTGGTGAATACATTGCCGCGTGGAAGCCTTGCCCAATCGATCTACCTATGGCACCCACTTGTGGCTGCGAACTGGATAACAGCAGTACGCTGTCAGTGCGCCAAGGTATCGACAAGATCCTATCTTACGTCAACCCAATCAGCGCGACAGAGTCTGTCGAGCTCGATGAGCTTGAGAACCGCGTATTAGCTAGCGATGCCATCTCTCCGGTTGACGTGCCACAACACACCAATTCAGCGATGGACGGTTACGCGTTTAAATTAAATGACCAGCCAGACGCCTCATACAAGATGGTTGGCGAAGTGATGGCCGGCCATGCTTATGCTGGCACTATCCAAGCGGGCGAAGCGGTACGCATTATGACTGGCGCACCAGTGCCAGCAGGTGCAGATACTATTCAGCTACGTGAGCTTGCCAACGAGCAGGACGGTGAAGTTCGTTTCGAAGGTGAGATGAGCCTAGGGCAACACATTCGCCTAGCTGGTGAAGACATTGCCCAAGGCGCAACAGCCTTAGCCGCACATTCACGCCTACACGCCGCCGAACAAGGCCTGTTAGCCTCATTAGGTTTTGGTGAGTTACCGGTATTTAAGCGTCCAAAAGTAGCCGTATTTTCAACAGGCGACGAAGTTTGTCAGCCAGGCGAGCCGTTAAAAGCCAACTGCATTTTCGACTCTAACCGCTACACCATTAAATCGATGGCGAAGAAGTTAGGCTGTGAAGTGATCGATTTAGGCATCATTCAAGATTCAGAAGCCGCACTAGCGCAAGCGCTAAAAGATGGCGCAGCACAGGCCGATATCGTCATCAGTTCAGGCGGTGTATCTGTTGGTGACGCCGACTATATCAAGACGGTACTAGAGCAAGTGGGCCAGATAAACTTCTGGCGTATCAACATGCGCCCGGGTCGCCCGTTAGCTTTCGGTCAAATCGATGATGCATTATTCTTCGGTTTACCGGGTAACCCAGTAGCGGTTATGGTGTCGTTCTTACAGTTTGTGCAGCCAGCGATTCGTAAACTTGCAGGCGAACAGAACTGGGCACCGACTATGGTGCCAGCAATTACCGACAAGCCACTGCGCAGCCGTACAGGCCGCACAGAATTTACCCGTGGCATGTATCACTTAGGTGCTGACGGCAAGCTACATGTAACCACAACCGGTGCTCAGGGCTCAGGGATGCTTAGCTCTATGGTAAAAGGAAACTGTCTCATCGTGATTGGCGAGAAAGATGATCAGTTAAATCCAGGTGACACAGTTTACATTCAACCTTTTGCCGACCTCCTTTAGAGGCCGTGTAGGTAGCTAGCATGAGTTTAATCGTTGACACTTTTGGTCGCACGGTAGAATACCTGCGACTATCCGTTACTGATCGCTGCGATTTTCGCTGCGTGTACTGCATGAGTGAAGATCCCTGCTTTTTAGGCCGGGAACATGTACTCAGCCTAGAAGAATTAGCCTGGGTCGCCCAAGCTTTTACCGAACTAGGCGTTAAGAAGATCCGCTTAACAGGAGGTGAGCCGTTAGTGCGCACCGACTGCGATCAGCTAGTTAAGCTATTAGGTAAGTTACCGGGCCTTGAAGAGTTGTCGATGACGACCAACGGTTCTCGCTTAACCCGTTTCGCGCAAGAGATGCATGATTCAGGCTTGAACCGACTCAACATCAGCTTAGATACCTTAAAGCCAGATCTGTTTACCAGTCTTACTCGTAACGGCAAGGTCGACCGCGTTATTGCCGGTATCGACGCCGCCATTGCAGCAGGTTTTAAAAAGATTAAGATCAACGCGGTGATTTTACGTGGCCAAAACGATGATGAAGTCTTAGATTTAATCGAGTTTTGCCGCGAACGCGACTTAGATATCGCCTTTATCGAAGAGATGCCACTAGGCGTGATTGATGAGCGCAAGCGCAGCCGTCACTGCAGCAGTAAAGAAATTCAAGACATCATCACTGAGCGTTACCCGCTAATCCAGTCAAACCGCCGTACAGGTGGCCCAGCGCGTTACTTCACCATGCCCGGCAGCGACATACATGTGGGCTTTATCTCGCCCCACAGCAATAACTTCTGCCACGAATGCAATCGCGTCCGCGTCACGGTAGAGGGCAAACTGTTACTCTGCCTAGGCAACGAAAACTCAGTGGATCTCAAAGCTATTGTCCGCGAATTCCCCGGTGATATCGAAAGGCTAAAAACCGCGATTCTAGACGGCATCCAGCACAAACCCAAAGAGCACCATTTCGACCCAAATGGTGAAACGCAGATCTTGCGCTTTATGAATGCAACGGGTGGCTAACTGTTGCTTGAACAGTTTTGTCGCTGATGGTGGTCTGGTGTTTTCTGTCACCACAGTGGTTAACTGTTAGCTTGGAGTTAGCTGTACGCTAGATACATAAAACCCGACGTAAATGTCGGGTTTTGTTATCTGACTGATACAGGTTTTAAACTTTAACTTCTTGAGGGTTTAGAATTTGACCTCGTGTTGCATTCAAAGGCCGCCAATCTCCTAACTTTACTTTATAGCCTTTTTTTACATAATCTTGGGCAATAGAAAGTAAATAGTCGTCTCTTGAACCAAATGAAGCCAAGGCTAATACTTGCCTACCCACACTAGTTAATTGGTATACCCCTGCATCAGCTTTTTTATTAACATCATCATGCTCTAACACTATTACCTTATTGTTAGATACTAATGCTTTCATATAGCTATTAGGTAATAAAGAATTCCACGTTACATGTAAACCTGTAGCTTCCACACCAGCAACGACACCAATTTCTTGTAAAAATAACAATGTATTAAAGCTAATGCCACTTTGCTCTAGGAAAGTATCTTTATGCCGAAAAATTGAACCGTCAACTACAAATTGCGCAAGCTTACTAATTAATTCAGCCTCGTCTTTAGATAATCCTTTTAGAAACTCCATTGTTCTAAAAGAGTAACTACCCGGGTTTTTAATTTCTCCCGCTAAAATTCGCCCCCAAAGATCCTGTAATTCTTCCGATGAGACTTTACCGGCATTTTCTCTCCATGAGTACAACCAATCATCTTCTACATTTTGAGTTGGAACTTCCTGCTCTTCATTAGCCAATATGTTCTCGGCAGCAAGGACGGCTTTACTTACGTTAACTTCTTTCCTAATGGTTTCTGAAACATTAATATTGGCAGCTGTAATTGCTATATCGGGAAGGCTAATAGTTGGCTCTATTCTTTCTTGCGCAGACACACTAATTAGTGGAGTAGTTGTGTCAATAGGTTTCAATCTACCCGCTTTTATATCGGCAGCCATTTTTTCAGCTTCAGCCAACATTATAATCTCATTACGCCTTACCTGATTTTTTGCTTCTCCTAGACGTTTTTCATGCCAAGGTTGCAGCGCTGAACCAATTCCTTTTTCAGTTAGAGTCTCCCACATTTTTATAACTAACTTTTCGCCTGGAAATTCCACATTTACTCCATTAAATATCTATCAGCTTATTGAGCAACACAGATATTCGTTATCAGTGTTCCACATTTAATTATTATCAATGCGTCTTAATAATGTTCGCCACTCGAATATAACCTATTGTTTTAAAGCTTCATATCAAATCATTTAAGGAATTATTGATGCGGTTTTATATGTGTTTAATAACGCGATGACAGCAGCTTAACTGTTTCTCTTTTTATATCGAATTACCTCCGATGCGGCTTCCTACACTGAATGCAGCTAATGACCTGCGGTCAGCGCATGTGCAGATACTCCTGAGGCTCGCTTGTCGTCATCCCTGACCGCTCAACGAAAACATCCATGTTATCGACGGCCTCAGCCGCACCTACACTGGGTTAGAAAAGCAGAACTCCTAACTTTTAGCGTTAGCCATTGAAAGAGCTAAACCTACTTCAACGCAGAGCATACAGAAAACAACAGTTCCCCATCGAAGTTGCCGAAGTGCGTTGGAATAAATTGCGTGAAGCCGACAGGGATGTCGGGTTAGCTTTCGCGGGGCAGGATGCCCCATCGGAAGCGTTAGTGATTTATCCATAAGTATGAGGATCAACAACTTCGTCGGGGCGGCTCGGGAGATGCAAGAGGGGGAAGCTGTTGTCCCCCTCTTGCCCGAGTGTGAGCTGGAAGCTCACGACCTTTATCAAGCGGAGCTTGATTAGCTGTATATGTGGGATGGAATCCCACGACGTTAGCTCAGGCGTAGCCTGATAAATTAATCAAACAAAGTTTGATTGATCGAATTGTTAGACAAAGTCTAACTTAAAACTCAAGCGCAGCTTGAAAACAAAAAAGGGTGCTATAAGCACCCTTTATGGTTATCAAAAAAGACTAATAACTAATGAATGGTGATTGGGATAGTTGTTACCAAAGTATCCACACCATTTGGCGTTTGCACCTCAATTAACAGCGCTCCGGTGTTTGCGGTGTCTTCACCCTTCACCAAGATACCAAAACCAAGCCCTCCCGGCGCATTCGTCGAAGGCCAAACGAAGCTGCTCTTGCTCACTACCGTTCCCGCCGTAGCAGAGATCTCCACCTTAGTCCCAGCAGGCATCTGTTGCCCATTGATATCTTTAATGATTAATGAAACCTGTCCCGTCTCTTTACCATATAGGTCTAAGACACTGTCGCCGTTATCATTTGAGCTGTCCACAACAGTGAGGTCACTTCCAAATGCGGTACTTCCAGACATGATCAGCACTAGGCTATCTCGAACATTAATCGACTTAGAATCGGAGACGCCATCGGCACAACCACTATGTACCGGGTCGCTACACAACACACCGTTATATATACCATCTCTAGCGGTAAATGCACCGTCACCATTAAAGTCTATTAACTCTTCTAACCCATCTTCATTGAAGCTGCCATCTTCGTTGTAATCGTTAAAGGCTTCATCCATATCATTGGAGCGCCCTGCTACATCCGTTGCTAAAAAGGCGGCCATCTCAGCGGCATCGAAACGACCATTACCATTAGAGTCAGGGAAAGACTCTTCACCAATAGCTGTGGCGGTAATGGTTGCCCGACCATTTAGCGGGCGTGGGTTCTGGCTAGACCAAGTCACGCTACACTCGCCATTAGCCGTGAAACAGGAAGAACCGATAGCACCACCTTCGGTGACAAAGGCCACAGCAGTTCCGTCTGGTGCGAGATTATTAAACGCATCCGCTAGCCTAGCAGTGATCTTGACCTGCTCGCCGTCATAGCTCCAGCCCTCGGCATTTAATATCTCTGCAGACAATGAAAAGCTATCTTGATCTGGGATCCCGGTTGATACCACTAAGGTGCTCGACTGACTCGATAGGAGTGGATTACTGTTGTCGATGCTTGCCGTTACCCTTACAGGTGTGGCCACTGTACCTGATGTCACTATGGTTTGGACTATACCGCTGCCATTGGTGCTTGCCGTAGTCGGTTGAATTTTTAGCCCACCAACTTGGGTATTCAAAGCAAAACTCACCGCAGCATTACTGACAGGATTACCGTTGGTATCTAGCACCTTAAACAGCACTGTGGATGACTCATCCCTGCCCGAGCCCAAAATGCCAATATCACTCGGTGTCGCCGATACAAACACAATACTGCCCTTCTCTGCGGCTAGAACATTAATACTTCCAGTGGCAAATAGATTGATGCCACCGGCATTGGCACTGATATTAATGGTATCGTCGCCAACGCAGCCCTTTGCAAGATAAGTACTGGTCGCGACCCCCTTTACTAACATTACCGGCGAACTCACCTCAGCTAATGGCGTAGACAGCAACGAACAACCAGAGCTAAAGAAAACATCTATAGCTTCATTGAAAGGCTGCCCTTGTTCATCGACAATCATCACCGACACGCTTGCAGTTCCGCCCGCCGATAGCGAAGCGGTACTCACCTCTGCGACACCGGACTGCAGTGGGTCACCGCTACCCATCTCTAAGTTGGTGGCACCAATGACTAAGATCGCCATATCTTGTTCACCAGAAACAAGGCTCGCAGTTACCGAACTCGCTCCTAACTCGTTACCCGCGTAGATAACCACACTGGCATTGCCATCACTGTCGGTAACCGCCGTGGTAATAGGGAGCTCCCCTAGCGTGCTAGCAAAGCTAACGATAGTCGGTTCAGTGATGCCGCTAACATTAGCAACCAGCTTACCTGGATTGACCGAAGAGATAGATGAGATCTCATTGCCCTCGGCATCGGTAATGGTTAACGAAACCTCGTAAATCACAGCCGCTGTAGGCGCAGCGTTATCGTTGATTAATTCACAGGGGACATTTGAAGGACAAACCGGACCATCACCGTCATCTCCACCACAAGCTGCTAATATGAAACTTAAAAAGACGAGAGCGAATATTCTACTGAAGGGCACCATATCTATCTCCATATAAAGCTTAGGTGTATACAAGGTGTATAAAAATCAGGCACTCAATAGGTATAGGTGAATATCCGCAATATTTCACATTTAATTTTACTAAACAGCAGAGTATCAGGCCCTCGTGTTTCTGAGCTTCACAGCCCAATTCCTATGCTTTATAAAACCCCTCGGATGGATAACGGCTCTTGCACAGTCCAGTGCAGTTAATGGTTTGAATTAGTCGACGTGGTGAACTACTGACTGCGCCCCACAAAGCACAAAACCCGACATAAAAGTCGGGTTCTCTTTATCTAACATAGATGCAGATTAAGACTAAAATTGCCAAGCGTTTTGAGTCTCATTCTAATGCTTTGTTATATATTTGGCTGAAGGGTGCATATTTTCCTAACTATTGCTTCCGATAAATCTTTGGGGAGATATTCTTGCGTTTCTTCTTTGGTTAACGCCATAGAGCCAAAGAGTAAACCAGCCCCATGAATAGTTATCGCTTCTCGTTTGCAATCAATCTTAATCGAAGTCTCTAACGAGCCAGACTTGCCCTCACGATAAAGCTTTAAGTCGTTTAAATTATTCAAGTTGCCATCAAGGTACCACTCATCAAAATACGGCCCTCCGACCATATCTTTATATACAAAAACACCATCTAAGCCGAAAGAGCCTTCTTCTGCAGAAACAGACGCTTGCAAGCAATTAAGCAGCAAGATCGCCGCAGCAATTTTAATTACCTTATACATTTTCATCTCAAACTCTGATTACACATAGCAGCTAATTGAATAGCAGCACTGATGCCAGTGTTATCTATGCTGCACTTTTAATCTTTATCATTGCAACTAGACTTACTATAGCTTCTAGATAATGTCATTCATTCGAATATAACCTATTGTTTTAAAAGATCACATCAAATCATTCAGGGCATTATCGATGCGCGTTTATGTGTTTTTGATGGGTAATAACAGCTGCTTAACTGTTACGATTTCAGTAGCTAATCTCGGCATTAGTCACTGCCCACATCTGATGCAACCAATGGCCTCCGGCCGCGTATATACAGAACCTAGAAGTTCCCCAAAAGCAGTGAACCATTGCTTCATCAATACTTAGGCTGCATTTGATGTAGCTTCCCACACCAGTGGTTCCAATGGCCTGCGGCCGCGTATGTGCAGAACCTAGAAGTTCACCCAAAGCAGTGAACCATTGCTTCATCAATACTTAGGCTGCATTTGATGTATCTTCCTACACCTGTGGTTCCAATGGCCTCCGGCCGCGTATATACAGAACCTAGAAGTTCCCCAAAAGCAGTGAACCATTGCTTCATCAATACTTAGGCTGCATTTGATGTAGCTTCCCACACCAGTGGTTCCAATGGCCTGCGGCCGCGTATGTGCAGAACCTAGAAGTTCACCCAAAGCAGTGAACCATTGCTTCATCAATACTTAGGCTGCATTTGATGTAGCTTCCCACATCTATGGTTCCAATGGCCTGCGGCCAGCGCATGTGCAGAACTTAGGATTCCTTCCAAAACAATGAACCTTTGCTTCACCAATGCGTAGGCTGCATTTGATGTACCTTCCAACATCTGTGGTTCCAATGGCCTGCGGCCAGCGCATGTGCAGACACAGCTGAAACACGCTGCAAGCACATCCCTGTGAGCTCTACGGTTTCATCCCTGAAACCGAAGGCTTCAGCCGTATCTACACCAAGTTAGAAAAGCGAAATAACTTCAGTTCAGAGTTCTCAATATAAAAACTGAAGTCTAAAAGGCTCCATCAATAACCACAGAAAACACCGACTTCCCCATCGAAGTTGCCGAAGTGCGTTGGAATAAATTACGTGAAGCCGACAGGGATGTCGGATTAGCTTTCGCGGGGCAGGATGCCCCATCGGAAGCGTTAGCCATTTATCCATAAGCATGAGGATCAACAACTTCGTCGGGGCGGCAGGGGTGATCCAAGAGGGGATTGCTGTTGATCCCCTCTTGGCCGAGTGTGAGCTGGAAGCTCACGACTTTTTGTCAAACGAAGTTTGATTAAAAAAAGTGTCCAACGGTCACCCTACCATTTCCCAAATTTGTTAAATCCCCACCTAACAGATACACTTATTAGATACCCAATATTCAACACAAAGCTGAAGTAACAACCATGGCTTTATCCCGCAAGAAGTGGAATACCATCATCATCCTCGCATCAGTCTTGATGATCTCAGTCCTGACCGTGATCGAGAGAAATAGCCAGCAAACACCGATGCAGACTCAGGCGCTATTCGACATATCGGCTCCACTGTCACAGCTGCAATTTGGCGAGCACTGGCTGCAGAAACGCCAGTCAGGCTGGCAATGTAGCAGCCGAGTGCTTAATTGCTTAGAGTGGGCCAATGCGTGGGAGCAAGTGCATATTTCGGCGCTAACCGATAAGCCTGAAACCACTGGAGAGCCTATCGAGGTGGTGATCCAAGTGGATGACCTTATCGATGCCCAGCTATGGATTATGTTTAGCGAGCAAGGCTTGTTAAAGTCACCAGCTGGTAATTGGTATCAAGTGCCACCGAGTTTACGTGAGGCGTTAAGCCCTATCCTGCGCGCACAGGTCAACGCTCGCTAGCTCTAGTCCATAGCCCATAGCCATCATCAAGCTATTTATAACAATAAAAAATAACAAGAGAGAGAAGACATGCCAGAACTCCCCGAAGTTGAAGTGACTCGACAAGGCGTATCCCCCTATCTCATCGACAACACAGTTACCGACTTAATCGTGCGTAATCCATCACTCAGATGGCCTGTGCCTGAGATAGCCAAACAGATCATCGGCCAGACGATTCGCAATGTGCGCCGCCGTGCTAAATACCTTCTTATCGATACCGATGCGGGCACCACCATTGTGCATCTGGGGATGTCGGGCAGCTTACGAATACTGCCTGCTACCACACCGGCAGAGAAACACGATCATATCGATCTGGTGCTAGCGAGTGGTAAAGCCCTGCGCTTTAACGACCCGAGACGCTTCGGTGCTTGGCTATGGTGTGAACTGCCTGAACAAGCCCATCCATTATTGTCAAAATTAGGCCCAGAACCTCTCACTGACGCTTTTAACGCTCCTTACCTATTAGAGAGTTTGGCCAATAAGAAGAAGGCCATAAAGCTGTGCTTAATGGACAATCATATCGTGGTTGGCGTAGGTAATATTTACGCTAACGAGGCGCTGTTTGCCGCTGGTATTCATCCGCAAGCAGAAGCAGGTAAAGTCGATGCCGAGCGTATCGAGATCTTAGTCAGTGAAGTAAAACAAATCTTGGCGGGCGCGATTAAACAGGGCGGTACAACACTTAAGGACTTTACCAATGCCGATGGTAAACCGGGCTACTTTGCCCAGAAGCTACATGTTTACGGCCGCGGCGGCAAAACCTGCACTCAGTGTGGCCACATGCTCAGTGAAATTAAACTCGGCCAACGGGCAACGGTTTTCTGTAGCTTGTGCCAGCAAAGATAACCGGCTAGCACATAGCAAGTAACAGCTGATAAGCAAGGTTATTTCTCTTCAATAATCTCGCTGATCTGCTGTCTTAGCCGAGTCTTATACAGATAAAAAGCAATTATTGATGCACACAAAAATAGGCCACCACTGATTAACAGACTGGTGTTATCAGACAGACCCACCCCAGCTCCTGCAAAGCTAAACACCATCATTTGCGGGATAAAACCTATGCCGCTACCGGTGAAAAAGCGCCAAGCACTTATGTGGGTCGAGCCCGCCACTAGATTAGTGAGAAAATTGCTGCTGAGCGGCAAGATCCGGATCATGATCATCTTCAATATGGTGCGGTGAATGATCAAATTCTCTAAGCGCGTTAATTTGGATTGAAAGCGCTTTTTTAAGCTACTTCTAAAAACCCAGCGCGCAAAATAAAAGGTGATCACGCAGCCAAGTAGCGCGGATAGGCTACCTATTAGTGCGCCTTTTATACCGCCCAATGCAAAGCCAAAGGCAAATGCCATAAACTGTCTTGGTCCACCAACACTGGTATAAGCCGCGCCAATGAGGAACAGTACCACAAGCCCCTTATCACCCTGCTCGGCTAAATAGTCGGCAATCCAATTACTATCGGCAACGGTAGCAAACGCGCCTTGTTGAAACGCGTATATAACCAGTGATAACACGGTAATGATGGATAATATTTTCGCAAAACGCTTCATAGCCAATCCGCAATCATTCTCTTAATGCTTAAGCTGCATTAGCAAAAAAGCCAACGTATCAACGTTGGCTTTTTCATTGCTTAAGCGTTAGTTAAAACTTGTATTCATAAGTGCCAAATACTGTGGCATTGGTGTCATTTTCTTGCACTTCAAACTCTGACTGAGACACTGTGCCACCAACGCTCATCATGCCGTACCAAAATGGCATACGATAGCTGAGTTCTAGCATCAACAGGTCTTCTTTAAGAGGTTGCGGTGCCCAGCCGTGACTAGGGCTCTTACCATCTTTATTCAGTTGGGCGTAGCGCAGCAGCGAAGTAAAGCCTCTGCTATTGGCGAACTGGCCAATCAAACCTAAAACATACACATTGGCATCGCTATCATAGGTGCTGCCTAACGCGCGGTCATAATAACGTGAACCACTCTTGTAAGTTGAGTGCTCGTAGAAACAGTTGAAGGCGTTTTGGTCTTCACCACAAGCCACCATGGTATCTGTGTACTCGAGGAACACCTTATACTGCTGACCATCTAAGTTAAAACGAGTATCGGCACCAAATAGCTTTGAGCAATCGACGATATCCCAAGGTGCCGAACTCTTAGCATCTTCACAAGTTCTTTCGTAGTACACACCGAACGGCACGTTGTACCAAGTATCGCTGAAGCGGATGTCATATCCCGCCATCTGGTTGCCGTAATTAGAACAACCTACTTCATCGACGTTATCGGCGCGGCAGTCTCGCTGACCTGTGATCGACTTAAACGCACTTTCCCAAGTACATTCTTGGCCATCGCCACAAAATTGCGTAGTCCACGATAAGCCTAACTCTAGCTGTCTAAATGGACGAATCGAACCTCTAACGTTCCACAGCAGCGTATTGGGAGCATATCGATCTTCCTCGAACATGCTAACACCTGCGGTAAGTGTCCAAGGTCCCATCCAAGAAAGCCAAGGGGTCTCAAATGCCTGAGCATTATTACGGCTCAGCATGAGTGACGGCATGGGTCTGGCGTTATTCGACTTGTGTAGCGCTGAGTCAAACCCCGGTCCCCACCACTGCTCGACGGCGCCAAAGGTGAACATCCAGTTGCCTAACGCCATGGCAAGGTAAGAATCATCGAAACGAAACTCTTCATCATCTGCAGGATCATAATTCGCCGATGCTGAAACCTTGTAGGCAAAACGCTCACCTAAATACTCGTAAGAGGCCGTTGCCTCGCCTTGCTCGCGATAGTCTGAACCAAAGTGCTGAAAACGCGCCGGGTCACTAGCTGCAGCCATTTTTAGGCTGATGTTGCCACGGTTATCGACCGCATTGCGATAGTAATAATTGACTCGCGAAAAAGCCTCGACCAATCCAGGAGTCAAGGTCGAAGGCTCAACCTTGGCCAAGTCGCCACCAATTCCCGACCACATTAGCGGATAGGTATTCACCGGGACGGTAATAACGCCAGCATCGGCAAGTGCCTGAATATCGGCTCTCAAATAGATGTCAGAGGTATCGACCCAAGGCGCAGCAATACTGGCCCCTGAGAAGATTAAGGCTAAAATCGATAAGAATCTAACAGTATGAAACTGGATAAACTTAAGCATGGACAACTATTTAGCCTTTTTTGTTAATGCATTCGCGACTTCGATATGGACAAACTGACTCACGTCGCCTCCATGAAGCGCCACCTCTTTAACTAAGGTTGAAGAGATAAAGGAGTTCTCTTCCGCTGGCGTTAAAAATACGCTTTCAAGATCAGGACTCAGACGACGATTCATGTTGGCTAGCTGAAATTCATATTCGAAATCTGATACCGCACGTAAGCCTCGAACCAAGACGCTGGCATTTTGATCTTTAGCAAAATCAACCAATAGACCACTAAAACCGACGACTTCGACATTATCGAGGTGCGCGGTGACCGTTTTCAATAACTCGACTCGCTCTGCAAGGGTAAATCTTGGCTGCTTGG
Source organism: Shewanella pealeana ATCC 700345 (assembly GCF_000018285.1). Lineage (NCBI taxonomy): Bacteria > Pseudomonadati > Pseudomonadota > Gammaproteobacteria > Alteromonadales > Shewanellaceae > Shewanella > Shewanella pealeana. The sequence goes on from NC_009901.1 coordinate 4,994,873, forward strand.
AAGGATTGGCTGCAATACCGATAATCACGTGCTCAAATAAATTAGCCGCACGCTCAATCAGATCGGCATGACCATTGGTAACAGGGTCAAATGTTCCTGGATATATGGCTCGCTTATGCACGTTTAAATCTACCCTTAATGATGTAACTCAGCGGTCTGAACTACCATAAAATTCATAGTCCTAGAATATGGACTTTTTAGGGGCACTATCCTACTCGTTCTAGAGTGAATTGTGAATGCAAAAGCTGAGATAAGCGACAAGGTTCATCAAGTTGTTAACTTATCTCAAAGCTTAAAAAACAAACGGGCAACCTGACTAACTCGTACTGGCCTTTTTCAGCTTAGGCCAGAGTATTTGATGGGGCTGTTGCCAAACTGCAAGTTGTTGGCTTACAGCAATATCTTGAAAGTGTTGGCCGATACTTGGCGCAACGGTAAATTCGTACTCTTGGCCCAGGTAATCAAAATGCAAACTATAGGCATGCAGATAGCCTCTATCGGCACTCAAACCACCGTACAAGGTATCGCCTAAAATAGGCACGCCGATGCTGGCCAATGCCACTCTCAGTTGATGAGTCTTACCGCTATGAGGTTTGAGTAGGTACAAGCGCTCCCCCTCTGCGATAGAGTGAGAGAAAAACTGCGTAATGGCGGGATTTTCGGTAGTGCGAAGCAATTTATGCATACTGCGGCGAGACTTGGCCATATCGCCAATCACCCAGCCCTGCTTCTTCTTCGGCTTTCCCTTAGCCAAGGCAAGGTAGTATTTCTGCACTAAATGAGCCGAAAACATGCGGGTAAACTCGGCGGCAGCACTGCTAGACTTAGCTAAGATAATCAGCCCAGACGTCATGGTATCTAGCCTGTGCACGGCGTAGAGCTTGATACCGAGATCGGCTTCGGCTTGAGCCACGACGCCGGCGTTGCCATCTTGGCTATGAAAATGCACTTCGGCGGACTTATTAATTACAATAAAGTCGCGCTCATCGGCAATGACTCGATACATAAATAAAGCTTCCACTAAGCCACTCTAAGGCAGCTTAGCTATCACAAGACTAAAAAGTGATAATCACCTTTAGGCCTGGCTGATTATCGGTTAGCGCTATTTTAGCATTATGTCGCGATAGAATCGCCTTCACCATAGATAAACCTAACCCTGTGCCCTTATGATGACGGCTAGGGTCTAGGCGCACTAGACGCTCAAATACCTTGTCACGAGAGCCCTCGGGGATCCCAGGACCATTGTCTTGAATCGAAATCACATTGCGATTTTGTGAAATACTTATCTCTGCGCCTTCACCGGAGTATTTGATTGCGTTATCAACTAAGTTAAACAAGGCTTGGAACAGCAAGTATTTGTCGCCGCTGACCTGAAACTCTTCACCGGTCGTCAGCTTCAACGACTGATCATTAAACTCTGCCATCGCCTCCGCCATCTCAAACAAGTCTTGGCTAATCGCAATTAAACTCACATCTTGCAGTTCTAAGGTTTGCTGGCCCTCTTCGATACGGGTTAGTGACAACATGGCATCGAAGGTCGCTAAACAATGATCGAGTTCTTCGGTAAGAATGGCGCAGCTTTCCTCAAGCTCCTCTTTAGGCTTGCTCGGTAATTGCTCAAGCCCGATTCTAAGATGAGACAAAGGGGTACGCAGATCATGGGCGATATTGTCAGTGACCCCCCGTACTGCTGCTAAGTTCTTCTCTAGTGCATCGAGTACACCATTAAATTGCTTAGCCAACATATCAAATTCGTCTTGACGCCAGCTCACGGGTAAACGTGTCGAATATTGTCCTCGCTCAATCTTCTTACTTAAACGGTTATACTGTACTAAGCGACGTAAAATGGCTTTAGAGAATAGATAGCCAAGCGCTAAAGTCAGCACAACGGTGAGCATCAAGGCGGTGATCGCAGCATTGGTAAATTTATCGATAAGCGCGCCGAGCTGGTCGACACGGGTCGCGATCAACATGGGGCCATAGCGAGTCATCACCATGCCACCGGTTAAGATATGCAGTTTTTCAGGGCCACCAGTAAACACCGGAAACTCGCGTTTCTCTGGTAGCATAGGCATATCGTCGGGGATCATGCTCAAAGAGCCGATATAATCTGAGGAGTCACGCCAAACAATCAAGGTGACTTTGGGGTCGGCACTGCGCACTTGAGTCGCAAAGCTGCGCTTATCTAGGGTCAATGCCATCTGTTGATAGCGGGTCTTTTCGGCGTCTAGATGCAAGTCCAGCTGATACTCTTGCTCATTGATCAGCTGGCGATACATTCCCAGTAACAATGTGCCAATGATGACAGTTACCAGGGCCGAGAATATGATGGTAATGCGCCAGGCACTACTCTGATAGGGCTTAATGCCCTTGGCGTAACCGATACCCAGCACCTCGAACAGTTTCGATTAATTCACCGTGGCCTAGCTCTTCAAACTTACGTCTCAGTTTGGCGATATGCACATCGATGACATTGGTACGAGGATCGAAGTGATAATCCCACACAGCTTCAAAAAGCAGGGTGCGACTAATTACCTGATTAACATGTTCCATCAGGTATTTAAGTAGCTGAAACTCTTTTGGCTGCAGTAAGATTTCTTGCCCATCGAGAGTCACTTTACGAGTCAACAACTCTATAGTTAACGGACCCACATTAAGGTCGGTAACCGCTGGCTGTGATTCACCACGCTGCATCAACTTCTCGGCACGAACCAACAGCTCAGAGAAGGCGAAAGGCTTGGTCATGTAGTCATCACCACCCGCACGTAGTCCTTTTACTCGCTCATCGACATGGCTTAACGCAGATAAGATCAATACTGGCGTTTGACTGCCAGTAGCGCGTAGCGCCGCTAACAACTTCAAGCCATCTAGCTGTGGCAACATACGATCTAAAATGATTAAGTCGTACTTCATGCTGGTTGCAAGCAACAAACCTTGATGGCCGTCTGTCGCAGTTTCTATATTGTGCCCTTGCTCAACAAATCCCTTTACGACATATTCGATGGTAGTCGCGTCATCTTCAACCATGAGTATTTTCATGTTTTAGTCCCATTTGAGCAGTGGTAATAATTGTTTGTTTTCAATATCGAAGGCCAACTGACGTTTACCATCAATATCAAGGATTTCTAATTCTATATAACTGATCCCTAGATCATTGTCGACTTCGGCTTTCACTATGTAGCCGCTACTTTCTTGATTTACTAGGGTCAACATTTCCGATAGCGAGTGGCCATTTTGTTGCAGCATCAGTACACCTGAAAGCTCATCTTTGTCGTCATTTTTTAGACGAGAGACTTCACGTTCTTTCAAACTGCCATCTATCGCTCGATATTCATATTCTGTGATGGTTTTTGCCTGAGGATCGATCATCTTGAATTCGTAAATTAACTCGCCATTTTCGATATCCGCTTCAAATTCGGAGATCACGCCCTCATGTTGCTGCTCCAGCTGTTGCATCATCTCTGCTGGCATAGGGTAATTCCCCGTAGACAACAATGAATACAAGCCTTGGCTAGCAAACGAGCTACCAGATACTAATAACAAACCAATTAGCCAACGAGCCATGGCTCCTCCGAAAATAAAACGCAAAACTACTTTTTTAAAGGATTATTCAGAAACCAGACGCAAGCTGTCAATTTCTATTTCAATACCTTGCCACTCGTCGTCGACTTGACCCACTAATTTTACCTTGCTCTCACCAGTGATCTCAATATCACGCATTAATCTGTTGTCGATCTCGACTTTAATGTCACCACTCTCATCACGAAACAAATAATTTTCATCGCCGAGGCTTTGTACCAAGTAGCCCGTCAACTCAACAGGGGTATCGTCCTTTGCGTTAGCAGCATCGGCGGCAGTATTAACATGGCTTGCCACACCGGGGCCATTATATGCAGCCATTGCCGGCATAGTTAATACTGCTGATAAAATGATTAAACCTGTTAATTTCTTAGACATAAAATAGCACTCCTCTCAAATATAGGGGCTCAGTTTATGACATTGTGTATAACATCTAGATGGATCAAAGATTAAACTTTGATCATACGCTTAAAGCTTAGATGAATAGCCATAACCTCTCTATAAAATGGCTATTTTTCCAGTATATGAATGAGCTCAGACTTTAACGCCACAGTCGTTTGTGTGCCTACCGCCAATTCCAGCTGCTGCGCCAAGTATAATGGCACCTCGGCATGGATCTTATGCTGCACGCCTGTCACGCTTGCCAGTACACGCACCGTTTCGCCCATGATTAACATTGAATCGACGGTAATATCGAGCTTATTAAAGCTGCGGCACAAGCGCCCCTTCTTAATAGAATTGAAGCGTACGCCTTGATTTGGGATCACCCAACGTACCTTAGTACCCACATCTAAGCTTTCAAAATAGGTACTGGCAATCAGGTGTTCACCAAACTTAAGCCAAGTGATCTGTCGCTCCTCTTCCTGCGCGATCACATAGGCATCGAAGATATTACGCAGACCCATCTGCTTAGCGACGGCTTCATTGCGTGGACGTGTAAGCACCTCTCGCGGACGACCTTGCTGCAACATCTTTCCTTGACTGATCAAGATCATACTGTCGGCCAACAACATAGCTTCATTTAAGTCATGGGTCACCATAACGACCGGAATAGCCAACTGCTCCTTGAGTCGAGCCAACTCTAAATAGAGTCGCTCACGGGTTTCTCTATCGACCGCAGAAAAGGGTTCATCCAACAGTAACACCGAAGGCTCACGGGCCAGTGCTCTTGCCAAGGCGACGCGCTGACGTTGACCGCCAGAAAGGTGCGCAGGCAACCTATCGGGTAGACCGTGTAAGTTGACTCGCTCGAGCCAATCTTTAGCCCGTGACTCTCGCTCGGCTTTAGGAATATGATCCAGCGCCGCCACCACATTTTCTAACGCGGTTAGATTAGGGAACAGCCCAAAGTGTTGCGGCACATAGCCAAGGTGTCGTTGCTGCGGCGTTAGCTGTATTCCCTGAGGGCCGTCAAACCAAGCCTTATCGCCATAACGGATCTCGCCGTCTTCGGGTTTAGTTAACCCGGCAATCATTCTTAATAATGTTGACTTTCCACCACCGGAGGGCCCAACAACCGCCAAGACTTCTCCGGCCTTACAGCTAAACTCAGCATCGAGCTTAATATGCTTTGCCTGTTTAATGCGGCAATAGAGATCAGCGACGATTTGCGACATGCTGACCTCCAACACGGCGCGATAGGCTGGTTGTTAACGCCAATACCGTAACCGCAAACAGTAAGAGTACCAGCGACATATTGCCCGCACTGGCAAAATCGAATGCCTGTACGCTGTCGTAAATTGAGATGGCAATGGTCTTGGTTTCGCCAGCAATATTACCGCCCATCATCAGCACCACACCAAACTCACCGAGTACATGAGAAAAACACAATACGATGGCGGTTAATACGCCCGGCCAAACCATAGGCAGTTCGATCTTAAATAGCACCTTAAGTCGGCTCATACCGCAGCAGGCCGCGGCGTCACGCACATCTTCAGGCACAGCTTCAAAAGCACGCTGAATTGGCTGAATCGCAAAAGGAATATTGACTAAGATGGAGGCAACCACCAGCCCTGAGAAGTGAAATACCAGTTGGTGGCCAAGCAGTTGCTCTAACATGCGGCCAAGCCAAGATTCGCTACCGAGCCCCACCAGCAGGTAGTAGCCGATAACCGTTGGTGGCAACACCAGTGGCACCATGACTAAGGCTTCGACCCATGACTTACCGGGAAAATGCCGATAAGCCAGAAAACGCCCCGCTAGAATCGCTAACGGGATCAAGATAAGCACAGTCACGCTGCTGAGCTTAATCGATAGCAGTAACGCTTCCCAATCCATTAATTCATCGCTCTCGCAAAGCCGTAGTCGGCAAACACACTCTGAGCGGCCTCAGACTGCAGATAGGTATAAAACAATTTGGCGGTTTCGCCCGCTTTTAAGGTCAGCACCATACGCTGATCGAGTGGCGTATAATATTCCTGCGGGATCACCACGTAATTTGCGCGCGCCTTAAACGGTTTTGCTACAGCTAATGACAGAGCCACTAAACCACCTTGGGTAGCACCACTCACAGCAAATTGTGCCGCTTGAGAAACGTTCTCACCAAAAACCAAATTCGGCTGAATATCTTGCCAGAGACCCAACTTTTGCAGTACTTCTTTAGCGCGTTCGCCGTATGGAGCATGCTCAGGGTTGGCGATAGCAAAGCGCTTTAACTGCTTGGAATCTAAAAACTGTTTAACCCCTTCTAAATTTGCATCTAGGGGTAAAGGTGAAGACTTAGGGGCGGCAATCGCCAGCTGACCCACGGCGTAAATCACGCCTTGATCAGGTGTTTGCTGCGCTTTGGCTAATTGAGTGATATAGCGCTCATCTGCCGAAAGGAACAGTTCAAATGGCGCACCATTGCGGATTTGCGCGACAAAGTTACCCGAAGAACCATAAGAAATTCGCACCTTACGGCCTGTCTCTTGGGTAAATTGTCTAGCGATATCGTCGAGGGCAAACTTAATGCTCGACGCTGCTGCAATCACGGGAACATCTTGCGCTGCTAAAACCACTTTATTCATTGCTAAAAAGGGCAGCAATAATGCCAGTAACATCACCCTTAACTTCATTTAGCCAATCTCCTTGCGTCCTTAACAGCGCTAATTTTACGCTTTATTTATCCCACATTTTTGCGGCTTGTTCGTCGGCGTCACGGGCTTCAACCCAGTTAGAGCCTTTGTCACCAGCTTCTAGTTTCCAAAACGGGGCTTTGGTTTTTAGAAAGTCGATCAAGAACTCACAGGCAGCAAATGCCGCTTTACGGTGCGCGCTAGTCACGCCGATAAATACAATCTGCTCGCCCAGCGCCATAGCGCCGACTCGGTGAATAATGGTGACATTGTTCAGCGGCCAACGCTCACGCGCCTCGGCTTCAATCTGATTCAGCACTGCTTCTGTCATGCCAGGGTAATGCTCAAGCGTTAAGTCGGTTACCGCGCTGCCATCGTTAAAGTCACGCACTTTACCGACAAAGGTCACCACAGCGCCATCGCTGTTATCTTGGCTGATTAAGTGATATTCCTCTGGAACATTAAAGTCCTGAGTCTGTACACGGATCATCTTAACCTCCAGTGACTGGTGGGAAGAATGCGACTTCATCACCATCTACAATAGGTGTATCCCACTGGCTAATGGTTTGGTTTACTGCAACTAACAGCTTGTCTGATGCCAACACTTTGGCCCACTTGTCATCGGTTGCGGCTAACGTTGCACGTAGGCCTTCGGCTGTTTGCGTATTTTCACCTGCTTCAACTTTTACGCCTGCAGTGCCAATAAGCTCTCTAACTTGTGCAAAAAATAGTACGTTAATCATATTGTTCTCTATACCTTAAAGTGCCCAGACTTACCGCCACGTTTCTCAGTTAAACGAACCTGAGAAATCACCATATCTTTTTGGACTGCTTTACACATATCGTAAATAGTCAGTGCTGCAGTAGAAGCCGCCGTTAATGCTTCCATCTCAACGCCTGTTTTACCCGATAGCTTACACAGGCTGCGGATCCATACGCGGTTATGCTCAGGCTGCGCTTCTAGCTCAACTTCCACCTTAGTTAACATCAATGGGTGACAAAGTGGAATAAGATCAGAAGTCTTCTTAGCGGCCTGAATGCCGGCGATACGCGCCGTGGCAAATACATCACCTTTGTGGTGGCTGCCACTCATGATCATCTCTAGAGTTTCACTTGCCATCTCAATGTAAGCTTCGGCACGCGCTTCACGCTCGGTAACAGACTTATCGGTTACATCTACCATATGAGCGTTACCGTCAGCATTAATATGGGTAAAAGCATTGGTCATTGGGTTTACGCCTTCTAATAAATTTGGTTCAGAGTAACAGCACCGCAAAACAGTACTGTAAAACATGCCTCAGTTGAGGCTTATTCGGTGATTTTTTTCACATGCATCACAAAGTTACAAGGACGATGAGTTGCATCAAGTTGTTCTTTTATCAGCTTATTCCAACCGGTTTTGCACGCGCCCGTTGAACCCGGAAGACAGAAGATAGCCGTTTTATTGGCGATACCGCCTAATGCACGCGACTGCACTGTAGATGTGCCAAGCTCGGTATAAGTGATATGCCTAAATAGCTCACCAAAGCCTTCGATATCTCTATCAAATAACGGCTTAACCGCTTCTGGGGTGTTATCTCTATCGGTAAAACCTGTACCGCCAGTGGTGATAATGACCTGCACATCTTCGGAGGCGATCCATTGAGAAAGCACCGAGCGAATTTGATACTTATCATCTTTGATAATCTGACGTTCGGCAAGCTTATGCCCCGCCTCTAATAGTGCTGTTGCAAGAAAAGCACCTGAGGTATCAGATGTGAAATCTCGGGTATCAGATAAGGTTAAAACAGCAATGTTTAGTGCCGTAAACTGGCTTTGAGTGCAGTGTCCCATTATGGTCTCTTATTTGTCCGATTCATTTCGTACTGAGTCATAGCGACAATTATACCTAGCTTCTGACGCAACTTAGTTGCGTCAGATCAGAGTTTAATTAGCCGCCGATAGAAGCGAGGTGCTGCGTGACGCCTGTGATGCCGTCATGCAGGAAGTGGGTTTCTTTTTTCTGTGCAAGCTGACCATGCAAGCGTTCAATTAATTCAGCTTGTTGATCTGGAGTTTGCAGCAAGTCACGCAAGTCGACACCATTTTCGGTAAACAGACAAAGATGCAGTTTACCTTTGGCTGATACTCGCAAGCGGTTACAACTGGCACAGAAGTTTTTCGCGTAAGGCATGATGAGCCCGATGCGGCCTTGATAGTCTTGATGGCTGAAGTTTTGCGCAGGGCCGTCGTCAGCCGCTGGGGTATCGAATTGCCAACCCGCCTGCTCTAGCTGCAACTTGATGTCGTTACCCGCTAGATGATGAGCCTTAAAGTAATCGTGGCCTAGACCCGTTTCCATTAACTCAATGAAACGTAAGTCAATCGGGGTGTTCTTAATCCAATGTAAAAAACGTGGCAAGTCTTTATCATTCAGGCCTTTAAGCAGAACAGCATTGATTTTAACTCGCTCGAAACCTGCCTCTAGCGCCGCATCGACACCACGCATCACCTCATCAAACTTATTCTCACCGGTGATCTGGTAGAACATTTTCGGGTCTAAACTATCGACCGAGATGTTGATGCGCCTAAGCCCTGCGTCATACCACTCTTGGGCATGCTTAGCTAAACGGTAACCGTTAGTAGTCGTGGCAATGGTTTTAATCTTATCGTTGTCTTTAACGATGCGAATGATGTCGGTGAAATCTTTACGCAAAGAAGGCTCACCACCGGTAATACGGATTTTTTGGGTGCCTACTTGTGAAAAAGCCGAAACCAGATGCTCGATTTCATTGAGATCGAGGAATTTAGGCTTACCGTCTGGGCGGTAGCCATCTGGGAGGCAATACGTGCACTTAAAGTTACATACGTCAGTCACTGACATACGCAAATAATGAAACCGTCGACCAAAATTGTCTTGTAGTTGGGACATGATCACCTTTCCAAGTAAGGGGAGGTGAGATCATTTCTTTTCTCACCCCGGTGGCGTTATTGCCACGGCTAAAAACCCTTATCTGTCTCGACGTAGGGTAAGAAGCTCGGAGAACCGTCAACCTTGATTATAGGCGTATTTTTGTGACAAACCATACCCTCAAGCCCACATTTGCCGTCAAAAACCAACACATATAAAGTTTTTGTGACAGTTATCACGGCATAAGCTGCTTAAAATATCTTCGCTACAAGCTTGTAAACGCTGTGCCCTTGAGCAATTTTCAGGTAAGGTGAACTAAAATATTAAAACACCCGTTTATAGGCTGCTTGATTCAATCGGCACTATTGTCATCGGGGGAAAATAAGAAGGAAAGGTGATCTGATGGAACGCGAATCGATGGAATTCGATGTAGTAATCGTGGGTGCCGGCCCAGCGGGCTTGGCAACGGCATGTCGTTTAATGCAAATATCTAAAGACACTGGCCAAGAGCTCACCGTCTGCGTCGTCGAAAAAGGCTCTGAAGTCGGTGCACATATCTTGTCTGGCGCAGTGTTTGAGCCCAAAGTGCTCGATGAGTTATTTGACGATTGGCGCGATAAGAATGCTCCCCTACTTACGGCCGTGACCCATGATGAAATCCATATGCTCAGCTCGGCAACCGATGCCCGCGCCATGCCTAATGCCCTCGTGCCTAAAACCATGCACAACGAAGGTAACTACATCATCAGTGTCGGTAATCTCTGCCGCTGGCTAGCCGAACGCGCCGAAGAGCTTGCTGTCGAAGTCTTTCCTGGTTTCCCTGCAAGCGAGTTACTGTTCAACGAAGACGGTAGCGTCAAAGGCATTCAAATTGGCGACATGGGCGTAGGTGAAGATGGCCAGCCCAAAGATGGCTATGAGCCAGGCATGGAGCTACACGCTAAGTACACAGTATTTGGTGAAGGTTGCCGCGGTCACTTAGGTAAACAGCTTATCGAGAAGTACCACCTCGACAATGGCAAAACCCCACAACACTATGGCTTAGGTTTTAAAGAGATCTGGACAGTACCGAGCGAACAGCATGAGCTCGGTAAGGTCGTGCATACTGGCGGCTGGCCGCTTACCGAAGGTGCCTCTGGCGGTGGATTCATGTATCACCTGGAGAATAATCAGATCGCCGTCGGCTTGATTATCGATCTTAACTATAAGAATCCACACTTAAGTCCATTCGATGAGTTCCAGCGTTATAAGACTCACCCTGTTATCGCTAAGACGCTAACTGGCGGCGAACGTATCGCTTACGGTGCAAGAGCCATTACTAAAGGTGGTCTAAACTCTCTACCTAAGCTGACATTCCCTGGCGGCATGATTATTGGCTGTGATGCTGGCACGCTCAACTTCGCCAAGATCAAAGGCACACATACGGCAATGAAGAGCGGTATGCTGGCTGCAGAGACACTCGCTCAGGCTATGATGGCAGGTGTTGAGGCGGGTAAAGATCTTGACTGCTTACAAGACAGATTCGATGAAAGCTGGCTCAAAGAGGAGCTATACGCCTCGCGTAACTTCGGTCCTGCTATGCATAAGTTCGGTACCTACCTAGGCGGCGCATTTAACTTTATCGATCAAAATTGGTTTGGCGGCAAACTGCCTATCACTCTACGCGATGAGAAGCCTGATTATGCGCAGATGGCTGAGGTGAGTGCTTACAGCAAGATTGATTACCCTAAGCCTGATGGCAAGTTGAGTTTCGATAAGCTGTCTTCAGTTTATTTGTCTAATACCTTCCATGAAGAAGATCAGCTATGCCATCTACGCTTAAAGGATGCGCGCATCCCCATCGAAGTGAACTTAATCAAATTCGATGAGCCGGCACAGCGTTACTGCCCTGCTGGCGTGTATGAGATCGTCGAGGAAGCCGGTGAGAAAAAGTTTGTCATCAATGGGCAGAACTGCATTCACTGTAAGACCTGCGATATCAAAGATCCAAGCCAGAATATCACTTGGGTTACTCCCGAGGGTGGCGGTGGACCAAACTACCCCAACATGTAGTAGCGCTCCGCCAAGTAAAGAAGCCGCCTTATGAAGAAAGTGGTTTAGGACTGAAAACAAAAATGCCTATCGAATATAGTCGATAGGCATTTTGATTTTAGGCATTCGATAAAAGAAGATTAATAGGTCCTAGGCTTAATAAAATTAATCGTTAGTGGGTATTTATAACTCTCACCTTCACTCGCCTTAATCGCTGCAATAATGGTCACTATGATATCGAAGATGGCTAATAGGCCGAACACTATGAAGCCGATCCCAACCAACATTAATATTCCGCTGATAATAAAATAGATAATCATGCTGATCTTAAAGTTCAGGCAGTTTCTGCCGCAGCTTTCTACAAATGGAAATTCATCGCGCTTCATCAGCCACACAATCAATGGCCCCAAAATGCTACCTAATGGCACTAGGTAACCTGAAAAGCTCGCTAGGTGTACCAACACGCCCATATTCTTTTCGTCTCGGGTCATACATTCCACTCCTTGAGGTCACTTGTGTCCATTAGCTAAATTTTTATCGCTTTTGCGGCCCATACAGACGCATCTGCCAATCTTCGATGGCACTGTTTTCTATGCGGCGCTGCAAGCTATTCACCCAAGCCACAGCTAAGCCTTGGCAGTCCATTAAACGCTTATATTGCTCGGCGTTAAACTCAGGTAAGAAATAGATCTGCATCGCCTCGGCGACACTGATATCGCTCAGGCGCTCAAGCAACAAAACTGTATCGGTCTCATAGATAGTGCCTGGCTTGAGTACTCGGTAAAACCAACCGCAACGTCCGCTTTGCTGCATTGCTAGCGCAAACTCTTGATGACCAAACTGTAGATTGAGCTTAAAGCAGGGAGAGCGCGGTTGAGTCACTTGTAGTTCAACTTCACCAATCTTAATGATATCTCCAATATGCACTTGGCTCTCATCCAGCCCTACCGTACTAATATTCTCACCCATGGCTGGCGCATCTTTAAAGCTACTCATGAGATCCCAGCGACGATACTGGCCATAATGCTCACGAGGGAAATGATGCAACACCCGATCTAGCCCGCCGTGATGTTTGGGATCGGCTTGAGCATCTCCGACAACAGCTTGAACACCGACGAGTAACTCTGTGGCGCGTCCCTTATGATTGATCCCTGAAGTTACGTTACCGAGTTCAACTATCGCTTCACCATGGTATAAGCCTGAGATCTGCTCGACTAATGTTTGCTGTGCCATCAATATCTACTCTGTTGAAAAACTTAAACTATCCTAACACCCTCACCGATAGATGCAGCAACTTGATCCAACTCCAATAGAAATGATGTCAGATCTCATCATCAAGCCGCTAATAAGACATGACCACTCGATTACGTCCCTGCTCTTTTGCTTGGTAGAGTGCGATATCGACACGATTAATCAGCTCTTCAGCCTTTTCAGATGTTCTGCACTCTGCCACGCCACAGCTTATGGTGATATTGATTTCACAACCATTTATGGTGACCAGTCGGGCCTCCACTAACTTTCTAATCTTTTCGGCAATATCACTACCTTGGCTTAAGCTACAACCGGGTAGCAAGATCAAAAACTCCTCGCCGCCCCAACGACACAGAAGATCATCATTCCTTAGCTGGCCTTTCAGGAGATGGCTTAAGGTTTGGATCACTAAGTCACCAATATTATGGCCGTGGCAATCATTGACCCTCTTAAAATGGTCAATATCGAGCAGCAGCACTGACATTGGCGAGCTTTCTAATATCGAATTAGCTAAGGATTTAGCGAAGTAGTCTTCGAATGCTTGGCGATTAGCCGCACCTGTAAGCTTATCGGTCGAGGCCATCCTCTCTAATTTTCGCTGATACTTACCTAAGGTCATATTGGCGATAAGTAAAATAGCGATAGTAATTAATAGGCTTAAACCTATGTTGACCCAGAAGGTCGTCAATAGCTTTTGCTCGCCTCGATCTTCCTGTTGCTCAACAATCAGATGCCACTTGAACTCCGATACTAGGCGGCTGTTTAAATAGACCGTCTCTCCCGCTTTCTGATACGAAAATGAGGCACTAGGACTGGTGAGAATTCGAGTGGCGAGAGATTCCAAGCCAGAGCTCGTTTGCAGGCTAGCCGCACCATTGTATTGTTCACTGTGCAAGGTGACGTTACCTTGCCTATCGGTAAAATAGACGCTGCGGTTATAGCGAGCCTGATATAACTCAATCAGGCGTTTAACGCTTTCAACCGCTAGACCAACCCCGGTCACGCCTATGAAATTACCATCAAAATCAAATACCTTGTAGTTAACATAGATCACTGTCCGGTTTTTATCCGCCGTATCGGGGTCGATATTCACTTCATAATGCTCATGCTTAGGTAAAGAACGCACTCGAAAGTACCAGGCATCCTCCGGTTCGATATCTTCTATCTGCTTTAATACACCGCTAGAGTGGTAATATTTGCGTGAAGCTTCGGAGACAAAAAAGCTGGTGACTGTAGCGTACTTATCCTGGATCTCTTTGAGATAACGGATAAGTTTATCTGGCGTCTGCTCACGGTTAATGGTCCAGTCTCTGACAAACGTATCCTGAGCCATTAACGAGGAGATAAAAATCGGTCTAAGCAGGTCTTGCTGAATTTCGGAGTAAATATTATCGCTAGTGAGCGGCAGAGTATTCTCTTTAATCTGTGTACTTAATGAGTCATGGGCAACTTGATAACTGATCCCGCTAGTCACCGCAAAAGCCACTAGCAGCAATAGAGATAGAATCCATATAAAGCGCTTTTTATCATTCCAAACTCTATTGCCCATACTCCATCCTCACTCAACATCAGTGAACTGCTGCAAGCCTAAGCTCAGCAGTTGTTAAACTTTTGTGAATGGTAACTGAAAAGCATGGGACTCGCATCGAATTTTATCTATTGCTGCAATTTAAATACAACAAATAAAAAATCCACCTTCTGAAGAAGGTGGCTTTGCTACCGGTTCCAAATAAGACTCCCTAAAAGGGAGCTTTCCTACCGTGCGTTAGCAAGACGCCGTAAATATATCCCTATAGGCCTTTCTTTAAAGCATGGGCTAAATCACTGACTGCCATGGATTGGCGGAAATGCCAACAAATGTAGGGAACATTTGTAGCCCTGATTTAGAAGCTTGCACCCCACTATTAGCAAAGCTCATGCATCACTAGAGCTAACAAGCTATGTTTAAGCCGTGTATCGCAGGGATGCTAAGCTCGCCTCCATGGACCCTTTTTCTTTCAGCAAAAGTCGGCGTGCGAATAAGTCGTTAAACATAGCCTTACTCCCCGAATTCATTGAAAATATTTCAGGCAAAGCCTAATTGATGATAACCACCTACTGAAGTAGGTGGTTTAGGGCTGAAAATAAAAAAGCCTCGCTGAAGGAGCGAGGCAAAATATACAGCTTAGGATTGGAAGTTTTCATTCAGGGTGTATCTGCGGGCTATCCTAGACGCTGAAGATGACACTTGTATGTCACAGAGATGACATCGATATGATTTAGCCATGACTTAGATATCGCTTAGATATGGCTTAGTTATAACCAAGGACTACTCCGGCGATAAATGCTGTTTCAAGCCCTTACCCGGGATAGAGCTGTTACACGCCACAGCAAACCCTGACCAAACCGCGGCTTCCTGCATCGACTCTTTCATGGTTTGTTGACTGACTAAGCCATGAATAAGTCCTGCGGCATAAGCGTCCCCAGCACCAGTGGTATCAACAACTTGGCTTGGCACTGCTGCTACGTGTATAGGATCGTTTGAACTGTACGCCGTGGCACCATGCTCACCATCTGTTACCACAAAATACTTTAGTTTTTTACCCGCTATCGCTTGAGCAAACTGCCAAGGATCCCCCTTGCAACGCCCCTGCATATCGCTTAACGATGCGATAAGTACATGACATGGCCGCGCCCGCTCATCTTTTGCTAGCTGAGCCACCACCCAACAATGAGGCATGGCCGTTTTAGACCAACTCGCCGCGCCTTCAGTTGAGGAGTTGATATACAGGGCATCGACATCTGTCCAGCTTGGCGGCAAAGGTAACTCGAATTTTGGTCGCTCAGGTCTAATAATCGTGCGCTCGCCATCAGGGGTCATCATCAACAACATCTCACAGGTATTACCTGCTCGGCGTTGGATCTGGCTACAGTTAATCCCTTGGGTACTCGCCTCGGCTATCAACCAATCGCCAACCTTATCTCGGCCAACCTCTGTCACTAAGGATACCTGATGCCTAGCCCAGACTAACCCGATACCAGTATTGGCACCGCCTCCACCTAGACGTTGACCACCATCTTTATAATGAAATCGACCGCCGGGTTTAAGCGGATGGTTGAGCAAAAAAATACGATCACAATTGAGGTTTGCTACCAGTAATATATTCGCCATGACTTTTCGATAAGAAAGATAATTAGACCGATAGTAAGAGATTTACGAGCCAGTTCCAAGCTGTTGGATAAACATGTGTCATAAAGGGCAAGTCGTCGCATTTATTCCCCTTCATGTAGGCGATCTCTCAAGCTCATGTAAGCCCCCGCAAGCACTACTTCCTCTTTAATTCTCACGCTTAATGACTAACCATATGAAAGTTAACAAAACAAATACAAGGCTCGGCAAAGCCTCATCATGATTAGATTTAGCTGTTCAATAATGTAATAGCAAAAATAAGATTTACGAAAGTAGTATATAGCTAAGCATCTAAGTAGGAATGATTGAATGGACTCAATTATTGGTGTCAACGAGCAAATGGAGTTTGGGGCAACGCCAGAGGCCCAGCTTGCTAGGTATCAAATCTGTTTGTCTGAATTCGAACAGCTACAATATACCGATGAATACGTATTGCAGATCAAAGAAGATATCAAAAAGCTACAGGCACTGATCGCAAAAAAGGGTGGGCGCTAACGCGGTCACCCTTTTTAACTTGTTTACAAGGCTACATGTCGCAGGCTTTTAGTGGCTTACGTAACTGCGCTCGTACGTTATCCATGCCTGAATAGAACTCTTTCATCATCAGTAGTCCCATCATCTTGCCGTTGTCGGTAACAATCAGGTTATCAGGGTCAGTTGGGTCGTTCTTAATCGCACCAATCGCCTTCATCGAAGTCATCTCTTTAAACAGCGCTGTGTCTAGGTTAACGCCAAATGTCTCACGGAAATACTTACGCGATAGACGACCTGAGAACATGCCTAGCAAGAAACGATACTGCATCACTTCTTTACGACCATAGTTCTTCTGCTGGTCAACACCCATCTGCCCATTAGCGATACGCTCTTGGTACTTGCGTAACGAGAAGGTATTCACATAAAGCGTGTCATTCAAGAAACTGAATGAGCCTGAACCTACCCCTAAGTATTCATCAAAATCGATCACGTACTCATCGAAGCCCTCATCGTTTGCTTTACCAAAAGCCCACGCTGATAACTGATTGTACTGACCGTTTAAGCTATTCAGAATCTGGCGGTATTGACGCGCCATATCGCCCTGAGGTGCAGCTAACTTACCTTTTACGCTCTTACGAGTTTGGTGAGTGATCATCAATGGATAAGTGGTGATCTGGCGAGGATCTAGCTTTGACGCCATGTCCAAGTCATGTTGGATCACTTCATCAGTTTGGCCACGGAAACCGAAAATAAGATCGACGTTGATGATCGGAAATAACTCTTTTGCCGCCATGATCTTATCGAAAGTCTGTTGTCCAGAACCGAACTTCTCGATTCGATCTGTCATGGCAAGAATATCGTCATTGAAACTCTGCACGCCGATAGACATACGATCCACTAAGCCTTCAAGCTGCTTAAAGCCAGGACTATCAAGGTGCTGTGGATCCGACTCACAAGACACTTCTTTAATGCTCGGGAATAGCTTCTTAGCGTGCTCGATAGTGCGTGCAAGCTCATCTTCAAGCACGGTTGTGGTACCGCCACCGATATACATAGACTCGAAGTCATAGCCTAAGGCTTTAACCATATCCATCTCTTTACGCAAGGAGATGAAATAAGCGCGCGCCTTATCTTCTTTAAACAGAAAACGATGGAAAGTACAAAATGAGCACAAGGTATGGCAGAAAGGGACATGTGCATACAGCATGTACTTTTTGCCTTCAATTGGATTTGGCATCATCTCTGCCGAAACCGTATCGAGTCGTAAATTACGGTCCACATAAAACTGCATGACTTTTTCCATACCGCTAATCATCCAATCGGGCGTGGTGATATTGGCGTTATAAGGTTGAACAGAATCAGGCAGAATAATTGACGACATATAAGTTCCTATAGAAGAATGCTAATTACAAAAGAACCGGGAAATTGGAATGCACTAGCGGTGAACAAAATTAGCACTTTAAATAAGCATAAAACGTGATTAGGTTATAACTTAACGTTTCCTATCAATGAAATGTAGTTTTTTTTGTTAAGCGGATCATACTTTAGCGATTGCGCATAAAACATACAGGCTGTATTTTGCAGCAGATATAAAAACACCCCAGCTATTACTAGCTGAGGTGTTTAGCCATTAAGTGTAAAGAAGATTATTCTTTGTACTTAAGGGTACCGTTTTCTTTGATTTCATCGAACCAAAGGTTATGGTGTTGGCTTGCCCATGTTTCGTCACAGTAGCCAGAAACCATACACTCCATACCACCTTCAGACATAACCGTTGCCATGAAGATATGCACGATTGAGAAAGCAGTAATGATGATAGCAGCTACAGAGTGAAGCACTAATGCGATTAGGCTTAATGTGCGGCTAGGCTCGAACAAGTTCGGGAATAGCAACAACATACCTGATGCAGAAATCACTAGACCGAACACAGCGAATGCCCAGAACCATAACTTCTCACCCGCGTTAGCAAAACCAGCGTCAGGGTGCTTACCTTTGAATGGACCGAAGTTGATGTAACCACCAACAACCATCATCCACTTAAGGTCATACATTTTAGGCATCTGGTTCTTAGCCCATAACGTTACCATAAGCGCCCAACCTAACATGAACGGGATCGCCATGATGTCGTGGATCTGCTTAGCAGCGTTAACTAGGCCAGCCCATAGGCCTTCACCGATGTACGGCTGAACAAAGTAACGTCCAGCAATTAGCATTAAGCCTGTTAGGATCAATAGCAGACAAGGGATCGCACCTAGCCAGTGAATTGATACGTCAAACTTAGACCAACGGTATACCAGCTTGCCTGAATAACCACCGTGAAGCTTAGAAATGCCATTCACTTTGATAAACAGAACAAAAATAATGATCATGCCGAAAAGGGCTGCCATTAACGCTGGAGCAAGAATATCACTACGCAATTCAAGCACACGTAGATCATAGGTGTTGATTGCTTGACCGTGGAATTCACTCGTTGAAGTTGTACGACCTTCTTCGCCCGCTTTTAGCTGAGCCCAGATTTGGCCGTTGTTAACTTCAATAGTGTCGCCCACTTTGTCAGTAGCGTTAGCAAAAACAGACACACTGAAAAACAGTGCAATTGCCACGCCTATGTGTTTTAACCATTTGTTCATAATACGTCCTCTATTACCACTAGGTGGCTCAAACTAATGAGCCACTCAGGGTACGCTGGAAGTTAGTCAACCTAAGTTGATTAACCCCAAGCTGCGTTTTTAGAACCACGGTATGCAACACGCTCACGGAAGATTGCAGAAACAATCTCAGCATCACCCGCTAGTAGCGACTTAGTTGCACACAGCTCAGCACACATAGGTAGCTTGCCTTCAGCGATACGGTTTGCACCGTACTTCTGACGCTCTGCATCAGAGAAGTTCTCTTCTGGGCCACCCGCACAGAAAGTACACTTGTCCATCTTACCGCGCGCACCGAATGCACCCTGTTTAGGGAACTGTGGCGCACCAAATGGGCAAGCGTATAGGCAGTAACCACAACCGATACAAGTATCTTTGTCGTGAAGTACGATGCCATCTTCTGTCTTGTAGAAACAGTTTGCTGGGCAAACAGCCATACAAGGTGCGTCGTCACAATGCATACAAGCAACAGAGATAGAGGCTTCGCCCTTCTCACCGTCATTGATAGTTACTACGCGACGACGTTGAATTCCCCACTCAAGAGCAGAGTCGTTTTCGTTCTTACATGCTGTGACACAACCGTTACACTCGATGCAGCGCTTGGTATCACATAAAAATTTCATTGTAGCCATTCTGGCAATTCTCCTAGCGAATACTGCAATTATGCTTTAGCAATCTGACAAAGTGATGCTTTAGTTTCCTGCATCTGAGTCACTGGGTCATAACCATAAGTCATTACCGTGTTTGCTGACTCACCAACAATGTAAGGTTTAGTGCTAATGCCACCCGATTCTGGGTATTGCAGATCTTCACCGTGCATCACACCCGCAAAGTGATAAGGCATCCAAGTCACACCTGGCTTAACGCGTGGAGTTACCATCGCCTTAATTAGGATACGACCACCTTCAGCGCCTTCAACCCAAACGTCATCACCGTCACGTAGACCGCGATCAGCAGCGTCTGCAGGGTTGATTTCGATGAACATTTCTTGCTGTAGCTCTGCAAGCCATGGAC
The DNA here is from genome assembly GCF_000018285.1 of Shewanella pealeana ATCC 700345. Classification (NCBI taxonomy): domain Bacteria; kingdom Pseudomonadati; phylum Pseudomonadota; class Gammaproteobacteria; order Alteromonadales; family Shewanellaceae; genus Shewanella; species Shewanella pealeana. Next base: position 5,014,985 of record NC_009901.1, read on the forward strand.
AAGAACGAGATTCTTCACCACCACCTTCGTACTCAACCAAACGGCCTGAAGTTACGATTAGTGGATACTTCTTATCTAGATCATCAGAGATCACTTTGTCTTGTAACGTCTTGAATAACGTTGGTAGACGGTGAACTTGCATGTCGTTGTGAGTTGGGTATTTCTCAATTAGATCACGACGTGAAGTGTAGATTGGCTCACGGTGAACAGGCACTTCGTCTGGGAAAGTCCAAACGCGACAACGTGCTTTAGCGTTACCGTATGGCACCATGTTGTGTGCTAGCGCAACACGTACGATACCGCCGCCTAAGTCAGTAGACCAAGTACGGTTTTCAGCTAGTGCTTTCTCTTCAGCAGTTAGCTCGTCCCACCAGCCAAGTTGCTTCAGCATCTTGTCATCGAATTGTGGGTAGCCGTCTTGGATATCAGCACCAACAGAAGCTGAATCTTCAGCTAGAATGCTAACGCCTTCATGCTCAACACCGAAACGTGCACGGAAGTTACCACCACCTTGGTTAACGTTCATACCTGTGCGGTATAGAATCTGTGAACCAGGGTGCTTCTGCTCTGGAGTACCCCAACATGGCCAAGGTAGACCGTAAGTTTCGCCCTTGTTCACGCCACCTGGTGCTTCTAGTGTTTCAGAAGAGAAATCACCCCAGTTCATGGTGTGAGCACGGATACGCTCTGGGCTCCAACCTGTGTAACCGATTGAACGCATACCTTTAGCGTATTCACGCATGATGTCATCAGGATCAGGCATGTTGCCGTTAACCTTGATGTGCTTAGTCCATGTGTCAGCAATGCCTACATGCTTCGCGATGCGGTACATGATCTCTAGGTCATTCTTAGACTCGAATAATGGCTCAACAACCTGTTGACGCCACTGTGCACTACGGCCAGAGTTGTTTACTGAACCTTCACACTCAAACTGAGTTGCTGCAGGTAGAATGTAAACGCCATCTTGACGACGGTGCATAACACCCGCCATTGTTGGGTATGGGTCAACAACGACTACTGTTTCTAACTTGTCCAATGCGTCACGCACTTCCATCTGACGAGTTTCAGTGTTGATTGACTGACCCCAGAAGAATGCTAGACGTAGGTTATCTTTTTGAGCAAGTTTATCTTTAGCTTCTAACACACCATCTTGCCAGCGTGAACATGGCATACCTGGAGTAGTCATTGGGCTACGACCTAAGTAAGACTTTTGGTCGAAACGTGCTTTTACAGAATCGAATGGTAGATCCCATACGCGAGACCAGTGGTGCCATGCGCCTTCACCAACGCCGTAGTAGCCTGGTAAGTTGTCGAATAGCAGACCCATGTCCGTTGCGCCCTGAACGTTGTCGTGGCCACGGAAAATGTTAGTACCACCACCAGACACACCCATGTTACCTAGCACTAGCTGCAGGATAGAGTACATACGCGTGTTAGCGTTACCAACGTGATGCTGAGTACCACCCATACACCAAATTACGGTACCAGGACGGTTAGTCGCCATCTGCTTAGCAGCAGCATAAACTGCATCGCGAGAAACACCGGTAACGTTTTCAACTTCTTCAGGAGTCCAACGCGCAGCTTCTTCACGGATCTTGTCCATGCCGTAAGCACGTGTGCGGATGAACTCTTTATCTTCCCAGCCATTTTCAAAAATGTGCCACATTAGACCGTAAACCAAAGGAATATCGGTACCTGGACGTAATGGAAGGTGGATATCGGCGTGAGCCATAGTGCGAGAGAAACGTGGATCGGCAACAGTAATTGTCGCGCCGCGCTCTTTAGCGATCATGATGTGCTGCATCGCAACTGGATGCGCCTCTGCTGGGTTTGCCCCAATCAGGAAGATATTTTTTGCGTTACGAATATCGTTGAAAGAGTTGGTTTGTGCACCGTAACCCCAAGTGTTCGCAACACCAGCAACTGTAGTTGAGTGACAAATACGCGCTGAATGGTCAACGTTGTTTGTGCCCCACATTGCCGCAAACTTACGGTACATGTATGCACCTTCGTTTGAGAATTTCGCACTACCCATGAAGTAAACTGAGTCAGGACCAGATGTTTGCTTGATCTCAAGCATCTTATCGCCGATTTCAGATACAGCTTGTTCCCACGAAAGCTTCTTCCACTTACCGCCTTCAAGCTTCATTGGGTACTTAACACGCTTATTTGAATGCGTGTGGTAACGTAAGCTCGCGCCTTTAGCACAGTGGCCGCCAGAGTTGAATGGGTGGTCAAATGCAGGCTCTTGACCTGTCCAAACACCATTTTGAACTTCAGCGTATAGACCACAACCTACCGCACAAGCACTACATACAGTACGCTTGATTTCAGTTGGTGCATCATAAGCAACAGTTTGCACTTTAGCTTCAGCTTTACGCATCATGCCTGTGCCTAATAAAGAAGCTGCTGCGATACCACCAGATGTGATACCTGCTTGCTTCATAAACTGACGACGGCTGATACCTAGAGTCTTTTTCTCTACAGTAGGTGCCGCGTTGGATTGGCGAGTTAACTTCATCGCTGTACTTCTCCTAGACTAGCCGCGTAAGCTATTGTAATAACTGCGAATATGTGCAGTTTCATGATAGCCGTTTTCATTTTTTGTGCTGACTTTCGTTTCACTTGCTTGAGCAACACTTACGCCAGTAGCGGCGATAGCGACACTTGCAGTGCCACCGATAGTTAATGCTTTCAGCAAAGATCTGCGGTTCAGATCAGGCTGTTGCTTGTTCATTTTCACTCCTAGTAGGAAGGAATAGTTTTGTTTATAAACACTTAAGATAGATCCAATAACGCTACGACTTGCAACGCAGGTTAATCGTCTGTTACCCAAACGCTTAACATTGTAAAAAGTGTATATTCATTAGAGCTACCCCCAATATAGCTCGCGTAATATAAAGAGTTTCAATGTTTGAAAAGTTGATCTAAATCCGATTAAACACCCGATTTTAGCGCGATCGAACAAAAAGTGTTAACTAGAGCATGTTTTAAGACACCAACTAACGCACAACCACAAATAAATGCGCAACCAACTGAAACCACCACACGTAAAAGTAACTAGCCATCAGCAACTTACACAATAAACCACCAATAACACCACTTTATAACACGTGTTACCTCCAAACCAGAATTAAGCAGTGATAACCACCAACATACTCACTTTGTGGTGTAAGTTTGTTGTTTTTTGGTGATAAACAAACAGGCAATTATGTAGAAAAACTTGAGCTACGCATGCTCTTAACACCCTTTAACGTTAGCGAACATAAAGCGGCTGCCAACGTGGTGAAATCAAGTATTGAGAGCTGTTTTATATGGGGATTTAACTGTGCGTTTACATAGTTTGAGTGGCTGTAAGGTAAACATGGCTTTCATATACCAATAACCGCTGGCACTGAAGACTTGCGCTAAGGCTACTGCTAGCGAAAAAGAGAGATGACTCAAGCTTGGATGATTGTAACCACTATAGATAGATTGCAGCTGAATGCCGCCCCAACTGTGTTTAACAGCGCCATAGAGACTTGGTTAATAATAGTCTCAAAATCTGCGACACTCGTCGTTGTAGAGCGTCCTGGCAGGTACTAGATATTGAATCACTTTAGCAACAGACTCTAATACCAATCAGTATAAGAAGTTGATCTACTCAGAGTGCTTTTTGGCAAACTAATTTAAGGCGAATGGACGACATAATGGTTGTTCCCTTATGAGTTCATTCAACGCAGAATTAGGCAGCCAAAAACACTCCTTACAGGCGAGTCTTAGCGGTTCTGATGCTGTGACTCTTATGGAACAAGAGGGAGCTTGAACCTAGTTTAACTATGCTCTTCACTCGCTGCAAACCACATGGATGTGGTGAATGTCATTAATGCAGGAGCATTTAATGACCTTGCCTCAGGACCGCTAAACTCTCGCTGAGCGATCAAATCTTTATACTGATTGGTATAATCCCGACGCTGTTTGCCTTAAGTTATACCAATCAGGATATGATTTTGCTGTACTCAGCGATTTTTAGCTAAAAAAATGCCCCGACATAGTCGAGGCATTATTTAGACAATATTCAAACGAGTACTAGTCTTTGTACTTAAGGGTACCGTTCTCTTTGATCTCATCGAACCAAAGGTTATGGTGCTGGCTTGCCCATGTTTCATCACAGTAACCAGAAACCATACACTCCATACCACCTTCTGACATTACCGTTGCCATGAAGATATGCACGATTGAGAAAGCAGTAATGATGATAGCGCCAACAGAGTGAAGCACTAGTGCGATTAAGCTTAGTGTACGGCTAGGCTCGAACAAGTTCGGGAATAGCAACAGCATACCTGATGCTGAAACTACTAGACCGAACACTGCGAATGCCCAGAACCATAACTTCTCACCGGCGTTAGCAAAACCCGCGTCTGGGTGCTTACCTTTGAATGGACCGAAGTTGATGTAACCACCAACCACCATCATCCACTTAAGGTCATACATCTTAGGCATCTGATTCTTAGCCCACAGCACAGTCATCAGCGCCCAGCCAATCATGAACGGGATCGCCATGATATCGTGGATCTGCTTCGCACCATTAACTAGGCCAGCCCACAGACCTTCGCCTATGTATGGTTGGAAGAAGAAACGTCCAGCCAGTAAGGTTAAGCCGGTCAGGATCAATAACAGACAAGGAATAGCCCCTAGCCAGTGAATCGATACATCAAACTTAGACCAACGGTAAACCAGCTTGCCTGAAAAACCACCGTGCAGCTTAGAGATACCGTTCACTTTGATAAACAGTACAAAGATAATGATCATGCCGAAAAGGGCAGCCATCATTGCTGGCGCAAGAATATCACTACGCAAATCAAGTACACGTAGGTCATAGGTGTTGATTGCTTGACCGTGGAACTCACTTGTTGAAGTGGTATAGCCTTCTTCGCCCGCTTTTAGCTGAGCCCAGATTTGACCATTCACTTCATTGGTGTCACCCACTTTAGGGGCGTCTTGGGCAAATACAGACACACTAAATAAAAGTGCAATTGCCACGCCTATGTGTTTGAACCATTTGTTCATATCACCTCCTGATTGCTGCAAGCAACCTCAATGAGGCAGCTTGCAGCGATTATGGACTAACGCAATATTTGAGGCTTAACCCCAAACATTTTTGTTAGAACCACGGTATGCAACACGCTCACGGAAGATAGCAGAAACAACTTCTGCGTCACCCGCAAGTAATGACTTAGTTGCACACAACTCAGCACACATAGGTAGCTTACCTTCAGCGATACGGTTTGCACCGTACTTCTGACGCTCTGCTTCAGAGAAGTTCTCTTCTGGGCCGCCGGCACAGAAAGTACACTTATCCATCTTACCGCGAGCACCAAAAGCACCTGATTTAGGGAACTGTGGCGCGCCAAATGGGCAAGCGTATAGGCAGTAACCACAACCGATACAGGTATCTTTGTCGTGCAATACGATGCCATCTTCTGTCTTGTAGAAACAGTTTGCTGGGCAAACTGCCATACAAGGTGCATCACTACAGTGCATACATGCTACTGAGATTGATGCTTCGCCTTTAACACCGTCATTGATAGTCACTACGCGACGACGTTGAATTCCCCACTCTAGAGCAGAGTCGTTTTCGTTCTTACATGCTGTGACACAACCGTTACACTCGATGCAGCGCTTGGTATCACATAAAAATTTCATTGTAGCCATTCTGGCAATTCTCCTAGCTAATTCTGCACTTAGGCTTTAGTGATCTGACAAAGCGATGCCTTGGTTTCCTGCATCTGAGTCACAGGATCATAACCATAAGTCAATGCAGTGTTAGCCGATTCACCAATAACGTAAGGGACCGTACCTTCTGGGTAGTTAGCCGCCAAGCTTTCGCCGTGCATCTCACCCGCGAAGTGATAAGGCATCCAAGTGACACCAGGCTTAACGCGTGGGGTGACCATAGCCTTAATCTTAATACGACCACCTTCAGCACCTTCTAGCCATACAGTGTCGCCATCGCGAATGCTGCGATCTGCCGCATCAGCTGGGTTGATCTCAACAAACATCTCTTGTTGAAGTTCAGCCAACCATGGGTTAGAGCGAGATTCTTCACCACCACCCTCGTACTCAACGAGACGACCAGAAGTCAGACCTAGCGGGTATTTAGCTGCCGAGTCTTTATCTTGAATAGTCTTGTAAAGTGTTGGTAGACGGTGCACTTGCATGTCAGCGTATGTTGGGTACTTAGACACAAGATCACGACGTGGCGTGTATAACGGCTCACGGTGAACAGGGACTTCGTCTGGGAAAGTCCAAACTATACAACGTGCCTTAGCGTTACCAAATGGAATACAACCGTGCTTCATTGCCACACGTTGAATACCACCTGAGATATCTGTCTTCCAGTTCTTACCTTCAGCTAGCGCTTTTTCAGCCGCTGTTAGGTCGTCCCACCAGCCGAGTTGCTTAAGCATGTCAGCAGTGAACTCTGGGTAACCATCTTGGATTTCAGCGCCTTTAGAGAAGCTGCCTTCGGCAAGTAGGTTCTTACCTTTATACTCAACACCGTAACGAGCACGGAAGTTACCGCCGCCCTCAAGTACGTGTTTGTTTGTGTTATAAAGGATCTGTGTACCAGGATGCTCTTGCTCTGGCGTGCCCCAACATGGCCAAGGTAGACCGTAAGTGTCACCTTTAGCAGGACCGCCAACAGCTTCAAGCGTCTTGTTGCTGAACGTACCCCAGTTTTGAGTATGTAGCTTCAGACGCTCAGGGCTTTGACCTGTCATACCGATTGTCCACATACCGCGGTTGATTTCGCGAGTCACGTCTTCGATAACAAGAACGTCATTGGCGTCTTTAGCGATACGCTTAGTGTACTCATCAGCAAAACCAAGCTTTTGAGATAGACGGTACATGATCTCAAGATCAGTCTTAGATTCGAATAGAGGCTGGATAACCTGCTCACGCCACTGCTGGCTACGACCAGAGTTTGACACAGAACCTTGAGTTTCGAACTGAGTTGCAGCTGGTAGAAGGTAAACACCATTCTTACGGCGATGCATCACACCCGCCATTGTTGGGAATGGATCCACAACCACGACAGTGTCCATCTGATCGAGTGCATCACGCACGTCGCGCTGACGGGTTTCAGTGTTAACTGATTGACCCCAGAAGAATGCCATGCGAACGCGGTCTTTCTGCGCTAACTTCTCAGGCGTTTCTAGCACACCGTCGTGCCAACGTGAACAAGGAATACCCGGCGTGTTCATTGGAATGCGGCCTAGGTATGAGTTTTGGTCGAAACGAGCCTTAACCCAATCGTAGTCCAAGTCCCAAACGTTACACCAGTGCTTCCAAGAACCCGTCTTAAGACCGTAGTAGCCTGGTAGAGTATCGAACAGTAGACCTAAGTCAGTTGCGCCCTGTACGTTATCGTGACCACGGAAAATGTTAGTACCGCCACCAGACACACCCATGTTACCTAGGGCTAGCTGAAGGATACAGTATGCACGAGTGTTAGCGTTACCCACGTGATGCTGAGTACCACCCATACACCAAACAACAGTACCTGGACGGTTGTCTGCCATTAGCTTAGCGGCTTGGTAAACTTCTTCTTCGCTACAACCTGTGATGTTCTCAACTTCTTTAGGTGGGAACTTCTTCACTTCCTCACGGATGGTGTCCATTTCGAATACGCGTTGCTCGATAAATGTCTTATCTTCCCAACCGTTTTCAAAGATGTGCCAAAGCATACCGTAGATGAATGGAATATCTGTACCTGGACGCAGGCCGCAATGAAGATCTGCGTGAGCAGCTGTGCGAGAGAAACGTGGATCAACTACGATGATCTTAGCGTTATTCTTCTCTTTCGCGATCAAGATATGCTGCATGGCAACAGGATGCGCTTCAGCCGGGTTTGAGCCGATGAAGAAAATTGCGTTTGCATTCTGGATATCGTTGAAAGAGTTAGTTTGCGCACCATAACCCCAAGTGTTTGCAACACCGGCTACAGTGGTAGAGTGACAAATACGTGCAGAGTGGTCGACGTTGTTCGTACCCCACATTGCCGCAAATTTACGATACATGTAGCAGCCTTCGTTCGAGAACTTAGCACTACCCATGAAGTAAACTGAGTCAGGACCAGATTCTTTGCGAATGGTCTGCATTTGGTCGCCAACTTCGTTGAAAGCTTGCTCCCAAGATAGTTTCTTCCACTTGCCATCAACAAGCTTCATTGGGTACTTAAGACGCTTCTCACCGTGACCGTGTTCACGTAGTGCAGCACCTTTAGCACAGTGACCGCCCGCGTTGAATGGGTGATCGAAAGCTGGCTCTTGACCTGTCCACACGCCGTTTTGTACTTCAGCGTAAAGACCACAACCTACCGCACACGCACTACATACAGTACGTTTGATTTCAGTTGGCGCATCATGTGGGATATCTTTGGCTTCTGCACGACGCATCATGCCTGTACCCAACAAAGAAGCTGCCGCAATACCACCAGATGTGATACCTGCATGCTTCATAAATTGACGACGACTAAGACCTAGAGTTTTTTTCTCTACACTTGGTGCCGCATTGGATTTGCGAGTTAACTTCATCGCTTAAATTCTCCTAAACTAGCCGCGTAAGCTATTGTAATAACTGCGGATATGTGCAGTTTCATGATAGCCATTGTCATTCTTTGAACTGACTTTAGTTTCACTTGCTTGAGCTACACTTACGCCAGTTGCGGCGATAGCGACACTTGCAGTGCCACCAATGGTCAGTGCTTTCAGCAAAGATCTGCGGTTCAGATCAGGCTGTTTCTTGTTCATTTTTACTCCTGGTAGAAAGGAATACTCTGGTTATTAAATCTTAAGATGAATCTAATAATGCTAACGTTCACAATACGAATCAGGCAGTTGTTAAACCTATGATCAACAATGTAAAACTTGTTTACTTATTAGAGGTGTCCAACAAATTTACAGGGGTAATATAAAGAAAGTTAGCTTAAGAAAAATTGATCTGAGTTAGGTTAAATTTGGACTATTGGGAGGGAACTGGCCAAAGTGTTAACTAGCGCATATTTAAAACCGAAAAAACTGTGTAGTAAATCAAAATAGCACAGACAGCTATACAACTGATTGCAGCTGGAAGTTTAACAAATACAAAACATTAAAGGATTCGCTTATATAAATGCTAATTATTAACATTTGCCCACCAGCAAGAATGTTTTTTATGCTAAATGACTCATCAACTCATCACTGGCTCATATTCGCATCGAAATAGGCAATACAGATTTGCTACCAAAAAACAACACTCGTAATAATACCAATCAGTATAAGAAGTTGATCTACTCAGAGCGTTTTTTGGCAAACTAATTCAAGATGAATAACTGAAAGAATGGTTATTCCCTTGTGAAGTTGTTCAACGAAGAAGTAGGCAGCCAAAAACGCTCCAGAATGGCGAGTTTTAGCGACTCTGATACTGCGTTAACAAGCTTGAACGTAGAATAACTATGCTCTTCACTCGCTGCCTTGTCTCAGTGCCGCTAAACTCTCGCTGAGCGATCAAATCTTTATACTGATTGGTATACATTGCACTATCCACCCATTCCTAATATGGCTGCAGCTAATATAACAAGTTGAAAACCAACAAAAACAAAAATGCCCCGACTGAGTCGAGGCATTTTTACTGATAACTAAAGCGCTAGTCTTTATAAACTATGCTATTGCTATCTTTCAGTTCGTCGTACCAAAGGTTGTGATGCTGGACAGCCCAGTTCTCATCACAATAACCCGACACCATACACTCCATACCACCTTCACTTAATACCGTTGCCATCCAAATATGGACGATAGTAAATGCAATAATGATAATCGCGCTTATGGAATGGATTAACAGCGCGGCCATAGAGGCTTCACGTGGCAGATCTAGGCCCGGCAATACCAGCATTAACCCTGATGCGGCAATAAAAAGGCCGAATAAGGTTAACGTCCAGAACCACATTTTCTCACCGGCGTTAGCAAATCCACTATCAGGATGCTTACCTTTAAATGGTCCAAAGTTGATGTAACCACCAACCACTAAAAACCACTTTAAGTCATACATCTTGAAGGTTTGCATCGGCATCCACTTCACAACACACAAGATCCAAGACACGATAAATATCGGCCCAACCCAATCATGTATGGTCTTGCTACCATAAATCAGCCCGGCCCATAGACCCTCGCCAACATAGGGTTGCAATACGTGTTTGCCCAGCATGATATTGAGTCCTGTGAATATCAGCGCCAAACAAGATGTCGCTAATACCCAGTGGATCCACAAATCTGCTTTAGACCAACGTAGAACCATTTTTCCAGAAAAGCCCTTACTCAATTTAGAGGGACCATTCACTAGGTAGAAAAATAGGAACGCTGCAAATACGCCAACAACTGTAATACCCATCACAGGGGTTAAATACTCGTTGCGAACAATTTTGCCTTCGTTGCCAATTACATTGATTAGCACACCAGTCTCGATGCCTTTTGCCACGGTGTAACCTGAGTCACCCGCCTTAACCGCGCGCCAAAGATCGGCGTCGTTGGTTGCAGCTTGTTGTTGGCTAGTTTGATCATCCGCAGCCATTGCCGAAGCGCTAAGTCCCAACCCCATTGAAAGCATCAATGGAATAACTAGCAATGCAAACAGGCTGCGCAGTGATTTCATAAACATACTCACTCCTTTATCGGGCTACAGACCAAAGTCCGTAGCCCTATTCAGCCAGACTAGCCAGTTGTAGGGGTGTAACCCCAGATAGCACCAGGTGCACCACGTGCAGCAGAGCGTTCACGGAAGATATTAGAAACAACCTCCGCATCGCCTGCTAACAGTGCTTTAGTCGCACAAAGCTCTGCACACATAGGTAGCTTACCTTCGGCAATACGGTTTGCACCGTAAAGCTTACGCTCAGCTTCTGAGAAATCAGGCTCTGGGCCACCGGCACAGAAAGTACACTTATCCATCTTACCGCGACTACCAAAAGCATTCTTCTGAGGGAACTGAGGCGCTCCGAAAGGACAAGCATAGAAGCAGTAACCACAACCGATACAAGTTTCTTTGTTGTGTAAGACGATGCCGTCTTCGGTACGGTAGAAACAATCTGCCGGACAAACGGCCATACAAGGTGCATCGGTACAGTGCATACACGCTACCGAGATTGACGCTTCACCTGGCTCACCATCATTAAGTGTAACCACGCGACGACGCTGGATCCCCCAGCCAATGGCTGAGGCGTTTTCATTTTTACATGCTGTGACGCAACCGTTACACTCGATGCAGCGCTTGGTGTCACATAAGAATTTCATGACTGCCATAATGGCTTATCTCCTCATCAAGTTAATTAGGCTTTGCTGACCTGACACAAGCTCACTTTCGTCTCTTGCATCTGAGTCACAACATCATAACCATAGGTCATTACTGTGTTGGCAGCTTCGCCAATTACGTAAGGAACCGTACCTTCTGGGTAGTTCTTCTCTAGGCTCTTGCCTTCGAATACACCCGCAAAGTGATATGGCATGAAACATTCGCCTGGCACAACTCGTGGAATGACCATAGCCTTAACGGTGATTTTCGCACCCTCTGGACTATGTACGAACACATCATCACCATCACGAATACCACGATCGGCAGCATCTGCTGGATTGATCTCGATAAACATCTCTTGCTGAAGTTCTGCAAGCCATGGGTTAGAACGTGTTTCTTCACCACCACCTTCGTACTCAACCAAACGGCCAGTTGTGATGATTAATGGGAAACCTTTACTGAAATCCTGCTCCTGAATCGACTTATACAGGGTAGGAAGACGAGCAACCATACGGTCTTCGTATGTTGGGTACTTAGCAACCAAGTCACGACGTGGCGTATAAAGTGGCTCACGGTGCAGAGGAATATCATCTGGGAAGTTCCAAACAATACAACGCGCTTTCGCATTACCGTAAGGAATACAGCCATGCTTAATGGCTACACGCTGAATACCACCAGAGATATCTGTCTTCCAGTTCTTGCCTTCTGCATGTACTTTCTCTTCAGCAGTTAGGTCGTCCCACCAGCCAAGTTGCTTAAGCATTTTGTCGGTAAACTCAGGATAACCATCTTTAATTTCACTGCCCTTAGAGTAAGAGCCTTCAGCTAAGATGTTCACGCCATTATGCTCAACACCATAACGAGCACGGAAGTTACCGCCACCGTTTTTAACTTCACGACCTGTGCGATACAAGATCTGTGAACCTGGGTGCTTCATCTCAGGCGTACCCCAACATGGCCAAGGTAAACCGTAAGTTTCACCTTTAGCTGGACCACCTGGTGCCTCAAGAGATTTAATATCGAATGTGCCCCAGTTTTCTTGGTGCATCTTCAGACGTTCAGGGCTTTGACCTGTGTAACCAATGGTCCACATACCCTTGTTAAATTCGCGAGTCATATCTTCAATCAACGGCTCATCACCATTCACCTTGATATGTTTGCAGAACTCTTTCTCGATACCCCATTTCTTGGCAAGCTTATACATGACCACATGGTCAGGCTTAGACTCGAATAGCGGTTCGATGACCTTGGTACGCCACTGAAGTGAACGGTTTGAAGCCGATACTGAACCGTAGGTTTCAAACTGAGTACATGCCGGTAGCAAGTACACGCCATCGGTGCGCTCATGCATGACACCAGCCATTGTTGGGAATGGATCCACAACCACTACTGTTTTCATCTTGTTCAGTGCTTCACGCACTTCACGACCACGAGTTTCAGTGTTAACCGATTGGCCCCAGAAGAATGCCATGTGAATATTATCTTTCTGAGCAATCTTAGACTTATCTTCGAGTACACCATCATGCCAACGTGAACATGGGATACCTGTTGAGGTCATTGGATCTTGGCCTAGATGTGGCTGTTGATCAAAGCGGCTCTTAACCCACTCATAATCTAAGTCCCACACATTACACCAGTGCTTCCAAGAACCCGTCTTAAGACCGTAGTAACCCGGTAGGGTATCGAACAGAAGACCGAAGTCGGTTGCGCCCTGTACGTTATCGTGGCCGCGGAAGATGTTAGTACCACCTCCTGACACGCCCATGTTACCAAGGGCAAGCTGAAGGATACAGTAGGCACGAGTGTTAGCGTTACCCACGTGGTGCTGAGTACCACCCATACACCAAACAACGGTACCCGGCTTAGTCTCTGCGAGTAGCTTAGCTACGCGGTACATCTGCTCTTTAGTCGCGCCGACAATATTTTCAACTTCTGCAGGGTTGTACTTCTTAGCCTCTGCACGGATACGCTCCATGCCGTAAACACGCTGATCGATAAAGGTTTGATCTTCCCAGCCGTTTTCGAAGATGTGCCATAGCAGACCATAAATGAAAGGAATATCCGTACCAGGACGAATATGCACGAACTCGTCAGACTTAGCTGCAGTTCGGGTGAAACGAGGGTCGACAACGATAATTTTCGCGCCGCGCTCTTTACCTTCCAAGATATGTTGCATAGCAACAGGGTGAGCTTCACAAGGGTTAGAACCGATAAACATCATCGCCTTAGCGTTGCGAATATCGTTGAACGAGTTGGTTTGCGCACCATAGCCCCAAGTGTTTGCAACACCGGCTACAGTGGTAGAGTGACAAATACGTGCAGAGTGGTCGACGTTGTTCGTTCCCCACATTGCCGCAAATTTGCGGTACATATAAGCTTGTTCGTTTGAGAACTTTGCACTACCCATGAAGAATACTGAGTCTGGACCCGATTCTTTACGAATATCTAGTGCTTGTTGGCCAACTTCTTCAATCGCTTGATCCCATGATAGACGCTTCCACTTACCGCCTTCTAACTTCATTGGATACTTAAGACGCTTTTCACCGTGTCCATGTTCACGTAATGCTGCACCTTTGGCACAGTGTCCGCCTGCGTTAAATGGGTGATCAAATGCAGGTTCCTGGCCTGTCCATACGCCGTTTTGAACTTCAGCATAAACGCCGCAGCCTACAGAACAGTGAGAACAGATGGTACGTTTGGTTTCGGTGGGGGTGTCGTGGGGAATATCTTTAGCTTCTGCCTTGCGCATCATTCCTGCGCCTAGCATTGATGCCGCTGCAATACCGCCTGTCGCGAGGCTCGCGGACTTGAGGAATTGGCGACGGTTTAAACCTAAGACTGCCTTGTTGCTTGTAGCAGCTTGGTCTGTTTTGCGGGTTAATCGCATCACACTCTCCTTTAATTATTTACTGCGCAATGTGTCGTAATAACTACGAACATGGTCAGACTCTTGGTAACCGCTGCCTTTTTTCGCTTTAGGTGCGATTTCTGGCTGTGCGGCAAGAGCTTGTCCACTTGCAGTTGCAACTGCGCCAGCCGCACCGCCGATAGCCAATGCCTTAAGCAGTTGACGACGGCCCATGTCGGAAGCTTGCTTCTTCATAGTGTCTCCTTAGATTTACTGAAATTAAGATAGGAAGTTACTGTGAACTTCTCTATCCAGTTCTTGTTGGGCTCTTGTTGAGAAGAATCCCATTTTTTGTCTATGTCAGCTCAGGCGATAGCAGTTAACTACGAGCACTGAACTGACATAAATCCAAACCTCTACCAATAGCGCTTAAGACGCTAACTCGTTGGTAGCAGGCTCAATCTTTTCTGACGCTTCCGCTTCACTGCCAGGGCAGTTAACAGGAATGTCTAGACTCAATTGCTCAAACTCTCTCGCTTCGATAACGAAAAACGCCTTAGCCAATTGAGCGACTGTGGCATAGAAGGCGGCGCTTGGCGCCTTAGCTAAATTGTCACAGAAGCGTTCAATCCAGCTACCCATGTGGCGCTGGTAGAAGGCAAGCTGACGGTAACCTGGAGCTTCTAAAATCAAAGTGCCCATTACTTCACATAGTGCAGCCACGTGATCTTCAGGCTCTTTCACATCTTCTTCACGCTCAAAACCTAACTGCATTAGGTCGTTACGTAATAAGGCTAATGGCTTGTCCATCAAAGAACCTGTCATAAACCAGCTGCCGTAAGGCAGGATTTCGCCACAGCCTACGCCAAGGAACACGTTGAAATACTCATCTTCAAGCTGTTCTTCGCTAAATTGCTGTGCGGCTAATTTAAGTCCAACCCAAGCTTTAGTCATGTCGCTGTCGTCGTCAGCATCAATTTCTAAGCCCGATAAGAACGCAAGCAACTCTGGGCTTGGTTGGCGACGTAATAACGCAGCTAACAACTGATAAATATCGGCTCTTAACTGATCGTTTTCTGAAACTTCTCTTACTAATTCGGTCATGGTTAAACTCTTATCGCAGTTGCTTTTCAGGATCTTGAAGAATGTCTTCAAACATGTCTTTAACTCGACAGTCACCACACATCTTTAGACGCTCTGTGTTGGCACTGAAGGCACTGTGGGTTCCAACCACATCTAACATCCGTTTCACCATGGATTGCGTTGCGAACGGAGTGCCGCAAGTAATGCATTCGAACGGGGCTTCCTCATGCAGGGTTTGACGCTCCTGACGCGCAGCTTTGTCGAAATTAACCTGAGGCGTTAAGCTGATGACTTTCTCAGGACAAGCTGTTTCACATAATCCACACTGCACACAATCTTGCTCAACAAAGTGCAATGCAGGACGGTCACCACCGTCTGTTAATGCCATTGTTGGACAGGTCGCCACACAAGACATACACAAGGTACAGTTCTCTGTGTTAACGCTGACTTGACCGTATGGGATATTGCTTTGAGATAAACAGGTATCAACCGATGCAGCTTGCTCATTAAGATGATCGATTGCGTTGTAAATCGTTTCACGCTTGGTTGTGGCTGCAAATTCAGCAGGCACAATCACAGGCCAGCTAGCGCTTGTATTAAGTAGCTCAGATAGCTCGCTAGCACCCGCTTCATTCAAATGCGCTTCGGTGATGAGGCTAATGCGTTGTGGCTGGCCCATTTCATCAAGAATATCGTTGGCTAATGAAAGCTCACCGTTAAGCATCTGGGTTAATGTTGGTGCAGTCACATCAGTTTGCAAAACCAAAATTTGGCGCGCGCCCCATGCTAGAGCCGAGAACCAATGATCCATACTAGCAACGGTGATCTCTTCCATTTCGATTGGAATGATGTCACCCGCTAACGTTTCGGTCACCAACTGTGCGCCTTTGCCCATATCATGGAAAAGGATTACCGGTGCGACCT
This sequence comes from Shewanella pealeana ATCC 700345, assembly GCF_000018285.1. Lineage (NCBI taxonomy): Bacteria > Pseudomonadati > Pseudomonadota > Gammaproteobacteria > Alteromonadales > Shewanellaceae > Shewanella > Shewanella pealeana. The sequence continues at coordinate 5,031,147 of NC_009901.1, forward strand.
GCGCTTGAGCACGGAACTTAGTCACTAGCTTTTGCAGATAAGTATGCATAGCTTGCGGCGTTGGCAAGTCATAGCTAATCGCGCCAGTTGGACACGCATTAGTACAGCTACCTGCGCCATGACAAAGGTATGGGTCAATTTCGATCTTCTTCGCGACGCTAGAAATCGCATCAGCTGGGCAGAAGTTTAAGCAACGCGTACAGCCTTCATTACCATTACGGTTATGGGCACAGATATCGCTGTTAATTTTAACGTAACGAGGCTTATCAAATGAGCCTATAAGATCTGGTAACTGTTCAAGCGCATCTTCAAGCTTAGCTTGGTCTTGACCCACGTAGAAATAGCCTGGAGGCAACATTTCTAGGTTGATACAAGGGCTCATACTCAAATCAAGGATCAAGTCGAAATGTGCTTTACGGATTGCCACCGTACTTAAATCAGCGTTACCGTTGTCGTGCTCAACCTTGACTTGGAATTGGCCTAAGAAACCTTTGATTTCGACTAGCTTGTTGTAATAACTTTCTACGTTTTCAGCAGCGTTCATTACTTTTTCAAGGTGGGCTTCATCTTGGCTGGTAATAGGCTCATTTGCCAGAATGGCACACTTACCCATAGTCGATAACTTATCAGCCGCTAAGCGAGCCAAATCTTCTGGCCCGATAACGAGGACGTTACCCTCGGTGGTGTAACTTACGGTCGGTGGGATCAGGTTTTGAATGACCTGAGTCCCAGCAAGGACCTTCTGTCGAATCTCTTTGAGTCCAACTTGTGCTTCACTATTGCTCACATTGCGTTCCTGAACAGTTCTTTGGCTGTTTCTGTATATGAGTGTTGCCGTTTTTTATATGCCTATAATTGGCACCAGCTTTTATTACTCACTATTACAGCAATTCACATACCAAATTTGTGGAATTAAAAACACTCTATAGTGACGTTAAACAACTTTGTTTGTGGTAGCGTCACTGCTTTCTGGTTCATTTTGGGGTAAGTCATCTTGATGAGCGTCCAAAATGTCCGATATTGGTTCGGCATCATTTAAAGATTCATTTTGAACTGATTTTTCAGCCGCGATCATCTCATCTGATGCAGCTTCCAATTCATCTTGCTCTTCATTCACATCGTCTTCATCTTTAACCATGTGACGGAAGACTTTCTTAGCGAGTTCCGCCGACACATCAGGTGTTAATAGTGGCTGATTACTGTAATCCAATGCATATTCAAGCAAGCCATCTATCTCACTATAGTGAGGTTGCTTCCAGAGCGCTTTTAATGCTGCAGATTTAGCGGCCGGATCGACATTAGCGCCCATAAAACTAGCAAAACTGCCACCAACCTCAATTTTTTCAGGGTCAGGAAGATCTTCTGCCGTTAATATCTTGTCTGTGGGCTCTTCAGCTACAGCATCATCGTTAACTGACGGTGTGGCTTGCTCTGTTGTTGCTTCAGTTGCAGCTTTTTGTTGTGCAGCAAGCGCCTGCTCTTCAGCTAGTTTTTGTGCCGCAGCTTCTTCTGCCGCCACATTGGCTTCGCCTTCAGCCTCAACTTGTTGCTTACGCAGATTCCAGCGAGATAGAAAACCACTCATAGTCGTTCTGCCGTATGATCAGTGCTTGGGCCTTCATTCTTACGACGATTAACATGCTTACGACGATGGGCACAAATCTCTACTTCACCATGGCGAGTAATAAAGGCTTCAATCCAACAAGCGATCGCCTTAGGCATTGGGATATTGAGTACTGGGGTATCGGCTTCTAGACAGCCTGCTGCGACATTTTGATCTGCAGAAATAGCGACCGGTTTCCATTCACCGTCTTCCGTTTCGTCACAGACGATATAAAGCATGGCATTATCCATATCAATATTGATGCGATAGCTGCCACGCTCATCTTTGTGTAGTTCAAGTAGGATTAGGTTGGCACCCTCAGGTGCGGCGTGGGTAGCAGGAAGCATCTGGTCGACTTCCCACTGTACTGAGGTCCATCTTCCGACTTGTTTCTCAATTTTCTTAAGAGAAACGTACATTGGCCATTGGCTTTCGGTATGTTGCATTCAGTCTCCGTCTTGCCTGAGGTGGCTGCCAATATGGCAGGCCCACAAAATAAATACTCCCTTTAACAAAGCAATTAGTGTGCCACACAGTATCAATTAAATAGTTTGAACTAGATCAACTATTCCAAGCAAAGACTAGGACATTTTGTCCAAATAGCAATTAACGATAGGACATAAAAGGGCGACCCACCCGCAATAAGTGTGATCGACCACTAACTTTAACACCCTATTCAATTAGGTATAGATATTGCTTAGTAGTCAGCGTATTGATTCCCTTTTAACTGATGATGACCCATATGACTGCAAACAAAAGCAATCCAACGTTAATCAAAACCAGCACCGACGTCCCCCTTACGATTGCTGTCACCGCAATAAATGAGAATGGCGAGAAAGTGGATAAGTTCATTGCTTGCGAACGCCCTCTCACCGTCTACCTTAACTGGCAGCCTATTGTGACCTTGATGACACTGGGTGCTCGAGCAGAAGCGTTATCGTTGGGATACCTTAAAAACCAAGGTTTTATATCTGACATCAACAAGTTAGAGTCTGTGATTGTCGACTGGGATGTAAATTCAGCCGCTATTCTGACCAGTGAAAAAATCGAAAATTTAGACGAAAAACTGTCTGAAAAAACCGTTACAACTGGCTGTGGTCAAGGTACGGTTTACGGTGACTTTATGACTGGGCTCGACGATATCGATTTACCGACCCCGCAGCTAAAGCAAAGCATGATCTATAGCTTGCTAAAGAATATCAGCGCCTACAATGAAACCTATAAAAATGCCGGTGCAGTGCACGGCTGTGGCTTATGCCGTCAAGATCAAATTTTTGGTTTTGTTGAAGATGTGGGTCGTCACAATGCAGTCGATACTTTAGCAGGTGAAATGTGGCTTAACCAAGATAGCGGTAACGACAAGCTGTTTTACACTACAGGGCGCTTAACTTCTGAGATGGTTATTAAGGTCGCTAAAATGGGGATCCCAGTCGTACTGTCGCGCAGTGGTGCCACCCAGATGGGACTAGAGCTTGCACAAAAGCTCGGAATAACCATGATAGCCCGTGCTAAAGGTCGCCACTTCTTAATTTATAACGGTGCTGAGAATATTGAATTTGATGCACTTTCTTAAATCAATCGACCTGAAAACAACCATAAATTGCGTGACAAGGATAAAAAATGACCGAGCCGACTGAGCTGATCTATATGAGTGCCAAACAGGTATCCGAGTACCTAGATCTCAATGAGAAGAAAGTCTACTCAATGGCCAATGACCGTATTCTTCCAGCGACTAAAATCACGGGTAAATGGCTGTTCCCAAAGATTTTGATCGACAGGTGGGTAATGGACTCCTGCCATAGCGGCATGCTGTCTGACCGTATGCATATCACCGGAAGTGATGATCCTCTATTATCTATGCTTGTGGCGAGAATGATGTCACAGGTGGGTAAGAGCGAGCTTATCAGCTATAGCTCAACGGGCTCTAGACTGGGGCTAGACTTGCTGTCTCGTGGCTACGCCGACGTATGTACATTGCACTGGGGTAGCGTTGAAGAACGCAGCGTTCGTCATCCAGCATTATTGCAGGGGTATGCCAATCACCAGCAGTGGGTAATGGTGCACGGTTATACCCGTAAACAAGGCTTGATGATGCGCCCTGATATGCATCATCGCTGCCAAGAGTTGGACAAAGTGTCTCAACAGTCTTGGCGCTGGGTAGCTCGCCAAGCTGGTGCGGGTAGCCAGCAACACCTTGAGCAGTGGTTAATGAAGCAAGGCGCCTCTTTCGAAGAGCTTAACTCAAATATTGTTGCCCAGAGTGAACGCGAACTCGCAGGCTACATTGCTCGCAACAATGCCGATATCGGCTTTGGCTGTCAGTCTGTGGCACTCGAGAGCGGCCTAAGTTTTGTGCCACTGGTTACCGAGTCTTTTGATTTCGTTATGCCGCAGGGGATCTACTTTAGACGCCAGCTACAAAGGCTGTTTAACCTGCTAGCCGAGCCACAAACTCAGCAGCTCGCAGCAACCTTAGGCGGTTATGATTTAACTGACTGTGGCAAGCTACTGTGGAATGGTCAGTAACAGCTTAAACGCTAAAAAGGCTTACACTGAGTGCCTTGGTGAAACACTATTTGCCAACTCTCTCGGTGTTTTCTCCAGATAGAGCTGCGTATTGAAAAGCCGATGACATTGTCATCGGCTTTTTTTAATTTTGCGCGGTAGGTAATCTGACAAACATCTGCCGATAGTTCTCTCACAGTAAACAGACTCGCTTCTATGTGAGGCTGTCGCTCATCGGGCAGCCTCGCCAACACCTCATCTTTGCCAAATTGGTGGCCAGTGGCCGCAAACTCAAGAAAGTCATCACCGATAAGACGCTCAAGCTCGGTACGAGAAGCCCGCACCTCTGGTTTTTGTAGATAGAGTTCTAGCTCAACGAGTAAGTTATCTAGTTTGAAATTCACAAAAGCATCCAAGAAACCCAATATAATTACATCTTTTGAGTCTAGGATAAGTTTTTAAACTTTTGAAATCACATGAGTAGTTATTTCGCTTCCATTCTAACGACAAGCGTCTAAAACTCAATTATTGGGCATCTCGATACTGCACCCAAAGCTCTCGCTGCTCAGGTTTAAGAAAGGTCCAAGCCAACACTCGAGTAATTTTATTGCCCTGGTGCATCTCTATCTCTTTCACCTCTTCAGCTTTTATCTTGGCCAATAAGGCCTTTGCCGGGTTAAGGTTTTCCTTTTTAGACACTAAGGTAGTGAACCATAAACACTGGCTTGCAAAGTCATGACTCTCTTCGATCATAGTCCGTAAAAATTGCAACTCGCCTCCCTCACACCACAACTCGGCTTTCTGGCCGCCAAAGTTAAGCACGCCATGGTTTTTATCTGTGGCAGGCTTCACTTTCCCAGAGGGCTGAACTTGAGGTGACATAACCTGAGATGATTTGGCTCGATTGGCAGCAAGATTTTTAAGTTTTCGCGCAGTGCCCTCACTTGCCTCGGCTAAGGAAGCATGAAATGGTGGGTTGCATAGGGTCAGGTCGAAGCGCTCATTTGCCTCAATTACCCCATGAAATACGTGTTTAGAGTCAGCTTGCAGCCTAGAGCTAAACTTATTAGCAATATCGGAATTGCCGGCAAAAATCTGCTGTGCATTAGCAATCGAGAGCGGGTCGACATCGCTGCCAACAAAGTCCCAACCATAGGATTGAATACCTAGTAGCGGATAGATAACATTCGCTCCGGTACCGATATCTAATACTCGAACTTTCGGGCCTTTAGGAATGCGCTTCTTACTCGACTTTTTAACCGCCAGCAGATCGGCCACATGATGGATATAGTCGGCCCGTCCAGGGATAGGCGGACATAGAAAGCCATCGGGAATATCCCAATGGCCAACGCCATAGTGAAACTTTAGCAACGCCGCATTTAGCATTTTAACCGCTACAGGATCGGCGAAGTCTATCGACAAATTGCCATAGGGGTTAGGCTTCACAAAAGCCTTAAGTTTCGGAAATGCCGTCACCAACGCGGCAAAATCATAGCCATTGTTGTGGGCATTTCGTGGGTGCAGCGCCTTACTCTTTTGGAGCTTGGCTGTCGCAGTAGGCTTGCTCACCTTTTTCTGTAAACTCGATTTTGAAACGACTTGTCGTTGAGGTGCCGAAGACTTGCCAGCCTTGCGCTCTTGAGTGGTAGATTTAGTTTTATGACTCATGTTTTAACGCGCTAGCACCTGTAAAAGAGCAAACATTACTGACGTTTGCATTGAAAATTAATCGTATAGATATTTGGTGAAAAGTAAGTTCACCACCAAAGGCTCACCTGTTTCTTGCTCTAAAAGCTGATTCACTTTTTCATAGCACTGACGACGGATCTCTTCTTTTCCGGTTAATGACTTCACCTTATCTTCGGTCTGGTTACCTAAAATCTCGACGATTGCCGCCCTTAACAGCGGGTCATGTCGCTCCAGACTCACTAACTGTTCAGGCTTTTTAACCATCAGCTCGACACTGAGTCTGACATAGCCAAGTTTCTTTCGATTAGAGATATAGTTGGTCACAATCTCAGGTTCGAAACCATAATAAGCATACTCTTCCAATGGCTTATTATCTGCAGCAAACGTGCTAAAACTACTGCATAGCACTAAAAATAATACTGCGATTAGTTTATTCATCTTCAAACTTACTCCCTAGTCGATAATCGATGAGATAGACTCCCAATTTACATTGTCACGTCAGCATTCTAAGTAGACAATCTCTACCTGCGTCGACAGCGGCGTGCTAGACTGCTTCGGTTTGCTGTATTGTACCGAGAATTAGACGACTATGACTAGGTTAAGCTTCCCTTATGGTGAATCAATCGAATGGTTTTCGCCAGAACAAATCTCCAATTTACCTGCGCCACCTCTTAAGGACTGGCTGCTCAGCACATGTAGCTTAACCCAAAAGCTAAAGAAGCAATGCGCTCACTTTGAAGTAAAAATTCTTGGAGAAGATACCCTCTCTTTGCAACCTGAAGACTCATTTGGCAGTGAAACTATCTGGGTTAGAGAGGTCTTACTCATTCTAGATGGCACCCCATGGATCTTCGCCAGAACCTTGATCCCTGGGCGTCTGCTAGAAAAGAAGCAGCAGGAGTTTTTAGGTTTAGGCGTTAGGCCCTTGGGCGAACTACTCTATTCGACCGATGCGTTTATTCCCGGGCGAATCGAAGTGGCCCATTTTGAAGCCTGTTGTAAGATAGCTAAACTTGCCGAATCGCTGCAACAAGACGTGACCCAACCGCTATGGGGACGTCGTCGCTATTTCCAGTATGACAACGAGCAATTAATCGTCAGCGAAGTATTTCTGCCCGCCGCTCAGCAAGCCATTGCCAAGCTATAAACATTGGCTGTTATGTAACAGCTAAAAAAAGCCCGTGAATTGGGCTTTTTGTATTTATGATTGTTGGCGTCGGTGCGCACTCAACAAGCCAAGCACCAATACAGAAAGCCAACCTAAACTCCCTCCACCCGATGATTCACCACCATTATCGACAACTGCAGCCGCGGTTACCGTTATGGTGGCACTCTTCTTCGCCGTTTGCCCCATACTGTCTGTCACTGTCAACATCACGGTATAGCTACCAGCTGTACCATAGGTATAGCTAGGTGAAGCTGCCGAGCTAGTATTACCATCACCAAACTCCCACTGATAGCTCAACTCGCCATTGCCGCCTGTAGATTGATCCGAAAAACTCACCTGCAAGTTAGAGATACTATGAGTAAAATCGACCTCAATAGCAGAGCCCACTACAACATTGAGATGATTAATAAAGCTTGCCCCATTACCGTCAGTCACAGTTAGCGATACTAAGTAATTACCATCTGTCGCATATGTATAGCGAGGAGATGCCTCTGTGCTAGTCGCACCTGTGATACCAAAATCCCAAGTGTAAGTATAATGACCATCACCACCGCTGGCATTGGCGGAGAAGCTAGCCTCTCGACCTTGTAAGCTATAACTAATGCTTGTATTCAGCTCTTGTGAATCGGGCGGCGTTTGACTGGTATACCTAAGCTGCACTGTAGCATTGCTGCTATTACTCGATTGAGCCATCACCTCCATAGTGAGTCCAAGCTCTGGTAATACCGTTCCTGATTCTGGTTGTAGCGGCGCACTATAATCATTGGCATCATCGAATAGCTTGGCGCCACTTAAGTGATCATCGTTAAAATAGCTCGACTGGTTAAATAGACTGAAAGCGGCATCTCTCACCTGTACACTAGAGTCATTGCTGCCAATTAGATTCTGGTCGGCATCGACCACACTAATTAAGCTATAACCTGGATGATTACTGACTTCATTATCGCTGTACTCTTGGTTTTCAAACCAGAGTACGACTCCAGGATCATAAGATTCAGATTTAAGCCCTTTATCAATCCCTTGTTGGCTTCTTAGCTGGACAATGTAACGCCTGTCTTTACCCGGACGCGTATTGCCCACCCGAATAAATCCCGCATAGGCAATATCTTCATCCAGCTCGGCGCCATTAGAGAACACCGTTTCGGTATCATCGTGTTTGATATTAATGTCATCAATCACTATGCCATAGTCCCCCACAGCTGGATCGGTCACGTAACGAATAGAAAGCCGTACCTCTCTTCCTGCATATGGGCTTAAATCATAGGAAAGATTAACCCAAGCATCGGTACCTTCAGCTGCAGCCAAATCACTAGACTTACCGGTAATAATGTTGCGTTCGTGATTACGCAAGTTACTCGCTTTAGTGTAAAGCCCTGCTATCGCAACACCATCGACCATCACCTGAGCATAATCATAATCTTCCTCAATGCTCCAGTGTGCCTGCATGGTTAACGTAAGCGGCGACACTGCAGGTAGATCGATATCAAATGACATGGCATGATTTATCATATGGCCTTGAGCAGAGTAATACTGATACTTGCCGCTATAGGGCTCCTTAAAATCAATATCAACAGCGGGCACGGCAATCGATATCTGATTAACCTTATCGTGATTTATGGCTTCAGCGAGATTGAGGTCTAAGCCTGAACTGGTGATCGAATCTAATGCGACTGTCTGCTCTGTGACCCAGTTTCCACCGTAGATACTCTGCAGATAAGAGCGAGCATAAGGACTAAAACCTGTAGGTAAGGAGCCTGCAAGCTCACCCGCCCAACTTCCGCCTGCCATAATTGACCAGAAGCCTACAGGCGAGCCTTTACCTAGCGATGTGGTGTCATATTCATCGGGCAGTCCTAAATCATGGCCAAACTCATGTACACACACGCCCAGCGCGGCGTCGATAGGCTGAATGGTATAGCCGGAAAGCTTCATTGCAGTCCCGGGTAAGCGATAACTACCGCCATCGACAAAAGAGCGATGGGACCAGATCGCATCGGCGCCCAACATGCCCCCACCCGCCTCTTCGCCTATGCTGGAGTGGAAAATCATCACATGGTCAATAATGCCATCGGCTTCATTGGTTATGCCGTTATTATTTGAGTCAAAAGGATCTTCGATATCGTAACTGGCTAACTCTGCATCACTCATACCTGCAACGGCTGCAGCAACAGCCTCTTTGACTAAGTCAGAAACCGCAATATCGTTATCATTATCGTCGGGATCATTGCCCCCATAAAACGCCGCATTGCTTGCTGCGCGGTACCAGCCTTTAACATCACCAGTAAAGAAGAAACTGCCGCCTGATTCAGCCAGATAGTATTGATACCCTGTCATCAAGGTTTGCCCTTGAGGGCCTTCATAACCTGAATTTGAAAATAGCAGTGAGCGATAATGTTCAACGGAATAGTCGTTATAAAACATTTGGGTATCGCTGCTAGTTAAGCCATTGTCATCGTGGGGCAGGTCAGGAAAATCGATAAGAACGGTAAGCACCTTGACCGTTTTGCTCTTAAAGCCTTCTACCTGGCTATCGGAATAACTCATCGACTTAGAGCGCTTTTCAACTTGATCTAAACGCTTTCTTTGCTGCTGCGCCTGAATAAGCGGTAGCTTTTTGTTACCATTTGCTCTCTTGGTAAATTCGGCAATCGCTTGCTCTTTTTCCGCATCCGTTGCACTAGCAGCAAGCTCTCCACGCTTAATTAACCAATAAAGAACCTGCTCCTTATTGATAATATTGGCATCGGCTGTCGTGCCACCAAACATAGGCGCTGCTAGAGCGGTAGGAGAGAATGAAATTAATGAGGCAAAAGCTGCTGCCAACAATTTAGTGCTAAGAAGTTTATTCATGCTACTGACTTCCTTTTTTACAATCTTGGAATGCCTGCTGACGCTTGCGGATGTATTCGATAACCACCGCTTCCGCTTCAATTTCAGTCATCTGTTCGGTAATCAAGCCTCGCTGCTTAAGGTTAGCCTCGAGCTTAGCTGTATCTTTGATTGGTGGTGTCGAACTACATAAAATATCTTTACGAGGAACATCACTATGTGGATCCGTCACAGCAGGCTGCTCTATTTCTTGAGAACGGCTGTTGCAGGCCGACACAAATACAAAACTAAGGAAAACAAATACTAGAAGAGAAACTTTCATAGGCTACCCAACACTACTGAATCACAAAACAATAACAACAACAGTAGAACATTAACAGTCGAATTAATGTATTTAGGCAGCCTATTTTAAAACATCAGAATTATTGGCAAACTTTCATAATGTTAGCAATTAAAGCTCCATGACTATTCATCACCAACGTCGGTTAACCATGACTGATAAATGAGCAACAATACCGAAGCTGACCAGCTAAAGTTGGTGCAGTGCAACCCTTCTCCTGTTAGCGGGTTATAATTTTCACGAATTGGACTCTGCCCAAGGATCCCCTCTCCTTGCACCACCAATTGCTTAGCTAAACTCTGGGCTTGCTCATGATAACCGTAGCGCTCGACCCCTTGTAGACCGAATAATGCCTGATCTAACCATACTGGACCTCGCCAATACTTAGCCGCCGCAAAATTAGGACTATCGGCACTCACCGTCGGGAACGGAATTAAGGTGCCAAATTGCGTCTCATTAAGATGTCGCTCTACGATAATTTTGGCTTGGGCCTCACTGGCCGCTCCAGCCCAAAGCGGGATCCAGCCCTCGACGCCTTTACCTTGCTTAACCATCAACTCGCTACCGGTTGGCGTATAACGAATATCATAGAAAAAGCCTGACTCGGCATCATACATCTGCATCTGAATTTGTTTTGCTAGCCGAGTGGCTGCAAGGTCCCATTTTTCTGCTGCGCTTTCATCGCCGAGTACAGCCGCGATCTGCTCTAGAAAACGTTTCTCCGCATAGAGATAAGCATTAAGATCCACCGATTCTTGGGATACAGAATAACCAACGAGCTGGCCCCCTTGGCGGTTTTGCCATATATCTAAGGCGTCATCCATATCGAAGCGCGGCGCATTATCCATCCCCGACTCCCAAGCTGCGGCTTCGATCACCGCTTGCGGGTTAATCGATCCATCCTCATTGAGGTGCATAGGATGGAGATTGGCACCATACTCGGCTAGGCCATTATCATTGTTGTCACGATTGCGATACCACCACTCGTGATAGGCCACAAGCTTGGGATACATAATGTTAAGAAAGGCTTCATCTTTATCCTGCAGATAAATTTGCCACACGGCCCAAGCGGATAGTGGTGGCTTACCATTGCGCTCATTCCAATTGCCGCCCTCACCACCACGTTCGCGGTCTTTATTATAAAAAATAGCATCGGGAAGATTGCCCGCATCTTGCGGTCTCAGCGGATCCTGCGACGTAAATTGATAATCGAACATGGCTAAAACATTAGACTTGGCTAATTCGGGATCGAATCGCGCTAAGGCGACGGCTTGCTTCCAGCTATCCCATGCCCATACACCGTTAAACCACTTATAGGTAATCGAAGGCGTTATCGCATCATGTTGTAGCGCGCCCGCCGGACTGCGCCAATTGTGCACTAGGGTTAGCATGCTTTTTACTGCGAGTTGACGAGAGCTCTTATCTCCTCCTTTGATCGCCCTATCGAGCCTGGCTTGCCACTTGGCCTGATTATCCAGCAACTGACTGTCAATCTTGCTCCAATCGGGCGCTTGATGCGCCGTTCGCTCGGCTTGGGTGTGGAAATAGCGCTGCGCCGATATAAACGTATGCTGCTGCCCCGCATCTAGAATCATGGGCTCAGCAATGGCGCGATAACCCGATTGCTCATCGAGGGTAATCTTCATATCTCGATCGAACCACAACTCATACTCGGCATCGGCTAGCTGAATTCGCCAAGTTTCCATGATTGGATTGAGCTGCCAACTAACATGGTTAGCGCTCACTTCAGCCTGTTTGATTAAGCGGTAATCGGCAAGTGAGGGGTGAGAACTAAAGGGTGTACCGTGCCAGACGAGCTGCCAAGTTTGAGGCTTGTTAGATAGGTTAACTAACTCGGTGCGGATCACCGCGGTGCGATTATCGCTATAGCTGAGAGATAAATTAAGTTGAAAATCAGACCAGGTAAACGACTGTACTAAGGCGTCTGGCCTGCTATAGATCTCGATTCGACTGGCGCTATCCAGTGACACAAATTCATCTTTATCTATGTTGATCAGCTGCAAACGTTGCAAGCTGTCACTCAAGTGCAGGCTGTACTCTTGGGCGATAAACAGCGGGCCAGTAAAGCTGCCGTAATAATCGGCATTATCGGGCAGGTGAAAACCATGCCAAGCACCTTGGTCGGTATAAACTGAGCCTATGGTGAGATTGCCCTTATTATCACGCTGCTCCATCGAGGTTGGCGTGCCTTGATAAGGCAGTAGATTTTGATAATCGGCAGAATCAAGCGAAGAGAGGCTAGCGATACAGAGTAAGAGGCAATTCAGCATGAGTTATTGTTATTTTTGAATATAATATCCTAAGTATTACAGGCTAAAATTTAATCTGCAAGCGCGATTAACTTTAGATTAACAAACTAAAATAGCAATCCAGCTCATATTTCAACCAATAAACGTCAACGAATTCATCTAAGCGACTACGGTGCAATGTGGCAGCTTAATATAGGTCGTCATAGACGTTTATAGCCCGGTGTGGCTAATGTAATTGGCGACACCATCGAGAAACATCTGCACCGAGATCATCACTAATACCATGCCCATCAAGCGTTCAACGGCTGTCAGCCCCTTTTCGCCTAGAACCTTAGTGAACACCTTGTAGAAGAGTAGAATTACCGCACTCACGCCCCAAGCAGACACTAAGGCGATGGTCCAATCAAACATGCGCTCATTGTCTGTGTGTGCCAATAGAATCAAAGCCGCTAGCACCGAGGGACCTGCCATTAATGGAATGGCCATCGGCACAATAAATGGTTCTTCTCCCGCGGCCAGTCCAACCACACCACCGGGCTGAGGGAAAATCATTCGAATCGCAATTAGGAATAAAATAATACCGCCGGCAATACTCACTGACTCGGTACGCAAGTTAAGGAAGTTAAGAATCGCCTCTCCCGCAAACAGGAATAACATCATGATCACTAAGGCGAATAGCAGTTCACGGATCAAAACTCGACGACGCTTCTTCGGTTCAATATGGCGCAAGATAGACGCAAATATGGGTAAATTCCCCAGAGGATCCATAATGAGGAATAACATGACTGCCGCTGAAAAAGTATCCATAGATAAATGCTTCTATTCGCCGTAAAAAATACTATTCTATTATCTTTAGCGACAAACTAACAAATGAGCATCAAAAAAAACCATTTAATACCACAACACATGTGAATTTAATACCAATTGAATATCAATGTAAATTCAATATAGGCCTCTGCTAATTATCCACAAGGCTGGTATACTATGGCGCTTTTCTCGCTCTCGCGGTTTAAATTGGAACTCAATGCTGTATCTATTAGCTAGCTGCATCGCACTATTATTAGGCCCACTGTTTTATCGATTCTTTTCGACAGGCAATGGACTACAAAAAGGCCTAGACGGATTTATATTCGTTTCTCTGGGCGGTTTAGTGCTGGTTCATATTCTTCCAGAGCTATTAGAGCATGGCGGGTTTCTAGCGATTGTGTTTGTGATAATCGGTATATGGGGCCCCACCCTTAGCGAACGACTTTTCCACCGCTATTCAGAAGTCACCCATAACCTCACCTTAATCTTAGGTATTGGCGGACTATTACTGCATACCATCACAGATGGTGGCGCGATGATTTTGGCTCAACAAGAAGGTAACTCCCCCTTGTTGGCGCTGGGGATCATCTTGCATAGGCTGCCTGTCGGTGTAGCCATCTGGTGGTTACTCAAGCCACAAGTCGGCAGTCGCTGGGCTATGGTGGTACTCGCCGCAATGATGCTACTCACCGGCTTCGGTTACTTTGCCGGAGAGCAAATGCTGTCTCACTTAAGCCTTGAGAATACCGTTTATTTACAAGCTTTTGTTACGGGCTCCATCCTGCATGTAGTGCTACATCAGCCCCATGGCAACCCAGTAACTGACAAGCAAGGCAAGTATGAATACCACGCTGGGATAGGTAGTTTACTCGGTATCGCTCTACTATTTTTACTGCTGATGATGGATTCAGGCGGTCATGACCATCATCACAGCCATAGTCACTCAACCGAGCACCTACTCGATTGGATGCTGACTATCGCGCCAGTTTTACTCCTCAGTTATGCCGTAGCGAGTCTGCGTTTCCACTTTGGACTCACGCCTCACAACGACCAGCTGAGCAAGCTTTGGCTGCAAAGATTACTCGGCCCAGAAGCTATCATCATTACCGGCTTACTACTTGGCCCGATGTTTGCGCTGATCCAAGCGGTCTCGGTGGCGATAATTGGCTGGCAGCTCACTCGCTGTAATGTCGAACCTACCGACCCCCATGATGCTCTGCCTGATTCGGCTTGGCGTTTTGGTTTCGCACACTTGGTCGATCGTAGTGCGCCATGGATCTTGTTGAGCCTAGTACTAGCAAATCTCATCGGTCACCCAGCCGTACCACTATCTAGCCCGTTAGTGCAGGTGTTAGTGCTGTTATTGGTATTTTTACCGATGCGATTCTGTAATTTAGGTGCCGCAGTGTTGTCTTTATCTCTGGCATACAGTGGCTGGACAACGACGGCCGTGCTCTTGCCATTAATCGCCGCACCAATATTTAATATTGCCCAGTTAAAACTGATGAATTGGACTCAAAGAATCAGCTTATTTGCACTTCTGATAGCATTGCTTGGGGCTATTGAGTTATTGCATCCTAAGTGGCAGGCCTTAGTGCACCTGCCTGCGACACTTAACAATATCTGTTTGATCATTGTGGCCATCTTGTTTGCCACCAGCTTGTTACGCCTTGGACCACGCAAGTTCCTAAGCCGACTCATGCTGCTTAAGCCGAAGGCTCATCACCACGATCACAGCCACTCGCACAGCCATGAGCCTAAGCATGAATATGAGCATAGCCATGCTCCTAAGCACGAGCATAGCCATGAGCACGGTCATAAGCCTAAGCATGAACACCAGCATAGTCATGATCACAAGCATCATCATTAATAGTCGCAGTCTCTAGTCAGCTGCCGCTAGCTTTTCTAAGTCATGGGCATTAACCTGTATCCATGACTTAGATTTGAGCTATGTTTATGTGCATTCTATTTGTTGCTCTGCAGACTCACCCCGAATTCCCCCTTATTATCTGTGCAAATCGTGATGAATTTCATCATCGGCCCACCCAAGCCGCTCATTTCTGGCCCACGTCGAACTCGTCAAACAAACTGTTAGCAGGAAAGGACTTAGAGGCCGGTGGAACCTGGCTCGGGGTAAATCAGCAGGGGGAAATTGGCGGATTAACCAATATTCGCGCACCAGAGCTCAACCAAAATGATATGAGAAGCCGTGGTGAGCTAGTGCTAAAAGCCTTAGGTGATGAGGGCATAAATCAAGATTGGTTGCAGCTGCATAGCCGTTTCTACAATCCGTTTAACTTGCTCTTTGGCGACGAAAATAAGCTGCAATGTTTCGATAGTCGCAGCCAAAAATTGAAGCAACTCTCGCCAGGGTTTCACTCGATAAGTAATGGTGCACTCGATGATATCTGGCCCAAAATGGCGCGCGGCAGCCAGGCGATAGAGCAACATATTTCTAGTCATAGCACTCCTGATATCGACGCACTACTTACGATTATGATGGATAACACCCAAGCACCCGATAGCGAACTTCCGCAAACAGGGGTCAGCATTGAGTGGGAGCGGCACCTGTCTTCAATCTATATCCGGCATGAAGAATACGGCACACGTTCGACGAGCATTATTTTGAAAGACAAGCAGGGCAAGATACATTTCACCGAGGTGAGATATGACGGCAAAGGCCGTAATTTAGGTCGAGACGAGTTTACGATAGCATCGGGTGAATAAACGCACGCCAGACTCGTTTGCGTTACTTTTTAGCGTGTTTGACCAGATAAATTGAGCCGACAAGCAACACTACAGCAGGAATAAGAAACACCATACCTTTCTCCTTGTTTATCAATTAACATTCACTATAGCTTAACTTAGCTCTGTTTATCAAAACAGAGCCAAATGCGCCAATATTGCAACTTACTATTGCAAAGATAGCAGAGCTATTTAAGAAGCAGATGCTTCACTAATCAGAGGTGTGGTCATGAGTGATCACCCAACGGTCATCGATTTTCTCGACCAAGAGCGTGAACACGCCATTAGGGTTGTCTTTAGCGCGATCCAGTGACCAACGGCCGACAACTATAGCCGCATAGTTGCTGAGCATCTTGATCTCTTTAATCGTAAAAGTCAGCGAGCCTAAGGTCGCTTTATCGGGATAATGTTTCTTATAGGCGGCAAGTGTTTCTGCCCAGCCATAACGGAATTTACCATTGGAAACGAAGCGCATTTTGTCACTGTTCCAATAGCCCTGCATATAAGCATCTAGGTCACCGCGATTCCATGCAGCTTCCTGCTCGGCCAAAATATTTGCAATATCATCGGTTGGCACGGCATGAACGTTAAATGCCAAGCACAACAATAAGACACTGATTACTTTTTTAAACATTGCCTCTCTCCAATCTGGCTCTATTGGGTGTACTATACCTCAAATATCTATCCGGGGTATTACAACCAATACCTATTGGCTAAAGCCCCTGAAAGCAACAATACTCATATTAAAGGCTGGACGGTTTTCGTTATATGTTTCAACTATTTTGGAAAGGGCTGCTAAAACTTATTGGCTGGAAAATTTCCGGCGAGCTGCCAAATGATAAACAATTTATTGCCATCGTTGCGCCACATACCAGTAACTGGGACTTCATCATTGGTGTAATTGCCCGTGGTGCATTAGGCGCTAAAGTAAACTTCTTAGGAAAACATCAATTGTTTATCCCACCTTGGGGTTGGTTTTTCCGCGCCATCGGCGGCACACCTGTTGATAGGCGTAAAAGCAATAATCTAGTCGATGCTGTGGCTGAACTATTTAAGACTAACCCTAATTTCCGCCTAGCCTTAGCGCCAGAGGGCACCCGTAGTCCCGTGTCTCGTTGGAAAACAGGCTTTTACCATATCGCCAATAAAGCTCAGGTGCCCATCATCACAGTGGGACTCGATTTTGGTCGAAAAACCGTAGTGATTGCCGAAGGCAAAATGCCAACGGGCGATATTCGACATGAAATGAATGAGATAGTCGACTTCTACCGCTCGATTCAAGGCCGTCACCCAAAGGTCATTCCAGACTACATTCCTTAGCATATTGCCTAAATAATATCTGGCAGCTATAGTGCTGCCAGATATTCCAAATTGTATAAAATTTATGAGCTTCGATACCTGGTTACTCTACCTATTCGCCATCCTATTGATTGCAGTGTCTCCCGGCACTATGGCTGTACTGTCTATGGGCCACGGTATTCACTACGGTAAGAGCCGCAGCATTGCGACGGCATTCGGTAGTGTAAGCTCGGCGCTGATCCTTATGATGGCCTCAGCTGCAGGCCTAGGTGCTTTGCTAAGTGCCACCGAGTATGGCTTTACTGTATTAAAGTGGTGTGGCGCAGCTTACCTGCTGTTTCTTGGCATTAAGTTATTGCTTACTAGAGGTGATGGCAAAGGGCTGGAACTCAAAACCACCCAAGGTAAAGGCACACCAAAACAGCTATTCAAGCAGGCCTTTCTGGTCGGCATTAGTAATCCTAAAGATCTACTGTTTTTCGCCGCTCTATTCCCTCAGTTTATTGATATCAGTGCACCGCAAGGGCCGCAGCTTGCTATCCTCGCCACAACTTGGGCCGTGGTCGATTTTAGCTTCGTGATGATCTACGCCAGCATGGCCAATGTGCTTGCGCCAACATTGAAGTCGAGCAATAGACTGCATTGGTTCGATAGAACCAGCGGTGGGGTATTTGTGGCTCTGGCAGCGATTTTAGTCAGCCGCGAAAACTAGTTTATCTGTAAGCCACAAAACAAAAAGCCAAGTTTAATACTAAAATACTCATTAGTTTTAACTTGGCTTTTTAGTGCGAGCTTAACGCACTAATGCTTTAAGCTGCGCACATCCGCTCCTGTAGGCCCTTGGAATACTCGCAAGCCAAACTCTGGCAGAATCGAAAAGATATGATCGAAAATATCGGCTTGGATCCCCTCGTAAAATTCCCAGCGGGTATCGTTAGTAAAGATATAAAGCTCGATTGGTACACCGAGTTCGGTCGGCGCGAGCTGGCGTACCATCAGTGTCATATCTTTACGGATCTTATCGTGCTGTTGCAGGTACTCCTGAACATAAGCTCTAAAGGTACCTAGATTGGTTAGATGACGACTATTCACGTACATATCCGCATCTTCAACTTGAGCGTTATATGTAATGATCTCCGCCGATTTAGCAGAGAAATAGTCCTTAAGATGATTGATCTTGCTTAAACTGCGCATATCCTCTTCAGTTAAAAAACGCACCGATTGAATATCTATCTGTAGCGCGCGCTTAATTCTACGGCCACCGGATTCAGACATGCCACGCCAGTTTCTAAAGGAGCCAGAAGTTAAAGCGTAAGCTGGTAGCATGGTCAGTGTTTGGTCAAAGTTACGTACCTTAACCGTGGTCAACGACACCTCTTCAACCGTACCGTTAGCGCCAAAGTTATCCATCTCGATCCAGTCTCCGGGGCTCACCATACGGTTAGCAGCCAGCTGAATCCCCGCCACAAAGCCCAAGATAGTATCCCTAAATACCAACATGACTAAACCGGTTGCAACACCTAAACCACTTAAGAAATAGACTGGCGATTGGTCTGCTAAAACCGAGATTGAGATGATGATAGCGACGAAAAACATGAAGAGTTTAGCCAGCTGTACAAAGCTCTTAATCGGCAACCTACGGCTGACTAAATTATAATCGGCTATCTCATTAGCTGCGTCCAAGGCGCTATAAACCGCGCGAACAAACAAGATAACGATAGTCACATCGAGCAGGCGATCGCTTAGACTGCTAAGAACCTTGTGGTCATTCAAGGCCAGCGGCAACAAAATATTCAAGATAATAATGGGTACAAGTATGGCTATCTTCTCCAATACTTGATGACGCATAAAGATGTCATCCCAATGCGCCTTAGAACGCAGAATAACCATATTCATGGTGGTCACCACTCCGCGTTTTACGAAGAAATAACCGATAAAAGCCACCACAAAACATGCCAGCACCATAATCGCGCTCGACACGCCATCAGACGGTTGAGTGTTGATGCCAATATTAGTTAACCACTGAGCAATCGCAGCGCGTAATTCCTGATCCAAAGTCATTCTCCAATTCTTGCGCGCTCAAATGAGCATTCAACGAGTCAAAACCTATCAACATTAACCTCGATAGGTTGAAACATAACCCTTACAAACATCTATTATACAAGTCATTTTAGCACTCTTGGTTGACTGTAAACCAAAGATTTAGAACAATCTATCACCATCAGCTAGCCATTTTAATTGAGGGAATGATGATTCGATACTTGATAGCCAGCCTATTTGCGCTTACTTGCCACGGCGTCATGGCAAATGACTTCAGTCTAGAACCTGAGACCAAACCCGCTCCAGTTATGGCTGTAACTCTAGACTATATTCCAGCTGCAGAAGATATGTATGGCGTTACCTTTGCGCCTCGTCACTACGACCGAGATTATGCCGATTGGGGTTATTACATAGGCTATGCTCAGAGTAAAAAAGAGGATGTGTATGTTGAGCCCCCAGGAGAAGCCTATACCCAAGACTCTCTCTGGCGCTTTGGCGTTAGCTACTCACTGACTAGCGAGCTCAGCCTCTATGGTGGCGCGACTGCCTACATCACTGAGTACTCCTCCACCACCAATATCGTGCCTTATGTTGTCGGCGCAGAGCCTGTCTGGGAAACCGATAAAAATACGACTTGGGGAGCAGAAGTCGGCCTACGTTACGTTCTCGGTAAACACCTCACCCTTGGCGCTGGCTACAACTCAGCG
The DNA here is from genome assembly GCF_000018285.1 of Shewanella pealeana ATCC 700345. Classification (NCBI taxonomy): domain Bacteria; kingdom Pseudomonadati; phylum Pseudomonadota; class Gammaproteobacteria; order Alteromonadales; family Shewanellaceae; genus Shewanella; species Shewanella pealeana. The sequence goes on from NC_009901.1 coordinate 5,051,149, forward strand.
ACCGAATCAGCAATATTTAGTATCGGCTATTCGATGTAAAAGCGTTTGCTATCACTCGCATACAAGCCCAGCCCTCTCACGCTCCATAATCATTAGAGGGCTAGTACTAGATACTCATAGCTAGCCCACTAAACCTCAGTAACCAATTACTACTAATCAGCATTCCCCCGCCATGTTGCACCAACAAGGCAAGTTGCCTCTGCCAGCCGATTATTACTATTTGGTAAAAATCATTTTCAATTTTAGCTAATTATCATTTTAAACGTAAAGAGTAAACTCTCCTCATCGATTAAGCACAGGCAATTAGTACTGATGCCTTCAAACGATAAAAATCACTTTTATATTATCAACCTCTTTAATTTTTTTATTTAACAATTTGATTTTTAACTTAAATTTTAGGAAAACATTATGAGCAGCGTATTTTACATGCCTCCAATGACTCTTATGGGTCAAAACGCAATCCAATCTCTAGGTTCAGAGCTAACAAGCAAAGAGCTAAAGAAAGCACTTATCGTTACCGACGGTGTACTCGTTGAAATTGGCCTAGTTAATCGCCTAACTGATGAACTAAAAAGCCACAACATCGACTTTGCTATCTATGACGGCGTTAAGCCAAACCCAACTGAAAAAAATATCGAAGATGGCCTTGCCCTACTAGCGCAAGAAAACTGTGACTTTGTTATTTCATTTGGTGGTGGTTCTTCACACGATGCAGCAAAAGGTATTGCATTAGTTGCTGCAAACGGTGGCCATATTCGTGATTACTCAAAAGGTGTGCATACATCTAAGAAACCACAGCTTCCACTAGTGACCATTAACACAACTGCTGGTACGGCTTCAGAAATGACAGTATTTGCCATCATTACTAACGAAGCTGACGAAACCAAATACCCAGTTGTTGATAAGCATTTCACTCCAATTATTGCTGTAAATGACTCAGAACTCATGGTTGCTATGCCTAAGTTCTTAACTGCAGCAACAGGTATGGACGCACTAACTCACGCTGTTGAAGCCTATGTTTCTACTGCAGCAACACCTATTACTGATGCCTCAGCTATCAAGGCAATAGAGCTAATTTCACAAAACTTAGCTACTGCAGTTGAGAACGGTGAAGATCGCCAAGCACGTGATGCAATGCAGTACGGTGAGTACCTTGCTGGTATGGCATTCTCTAATGCTTCGCTCGGTTATGTTCACTCTATGGCGCATCAGTTAGGCGGTGTTTACGACTTAGTACATGGTCTATGTAACGCAATTCTTCTACCTGAAGTTTCACGTTTCAACGCTGTAGCAACCCCAACACGCTTTGTTGATATAGCCAGAGCTATGGGTGTTGATGTATCAAACATGACCCAAAAGCAAGCTATCGAAGCCGGCATAGAGGCAATTGAAGCCCTATCTCGTCAAGTAGGCACAGCACAACGCCTAAGTGACTTAGGTGTTACTGAAGAGAAACTCGCATTCATGGCGCAAAACGCGCTAAACGATGCCTGCTCTCTAACTAATCCACGTAAAGCGAGCCTTGAAGAAATCATCACTATCTTCAGAGCGCGTTTGTAATTCAGTCTTAAATCCATCAAATAAGGGGGGGATAAGCTTCCCCCTCATTCATTATTCTAGGATCCCCATGACAAGCTTAACCAGTCAAAGCAACAAAATTACCCTGATCAAATCAGGCTCATTCGCACTTAATGATTTAAGCCAGTTATTAAATATCGAAAACCTAAAGAGTGATATGGCTGAAGTAAGTGTCACTAACAACAGCAACGCCCTCACTATTGGCCACTTTACTATGGCGCCAGGTACTGAATTTGAGTACTTCTATGATTCTGTTGAATATAAGGTGATCACCAAGGGAAAAATCATCGTACGTGATACCGACAACGTGAAATACGTTGCAGAAGTCGGTGACGTATTACTTTTCTCTCCTGATGTAACCGTCATTTTTGATGCAGAGAGTGATGGCGAAGCCATCTACACAGCTCATCGCCTAGCTGCAGCTGATTTTGCCCCAAAAGCTTAACCACTGACTTTATACACCAACCCGACTTTTATCTTCGGGTTGGTGTTTTACGACCAATAAACCAAACTTCTCCCTCTGTGATCCTGCGATAACACCGCCTTATTCTGACTAACGCCTGTATTAATCCCGCACGACTTTGTCTATGCTAGGGCAATCAACTTAAACAGGTTATTTCCCATGTATAAAGCTCTGCGTACCTACACCTCGATTGCATTATTACTATTTTCTATACCGGCATTTTCCGAAGAGGTGGCGCGAGTCACTCTAGAAAATGGTGCGACGGTCAAATTAAACGATGACTTCACTTGGGAATATGTGATTCTCGAGAGTCAAATCAAACCTGATACCGCAGTGCCAGTTACCTTACCAGCTACAGTCGGCACGGTTGTGGCTGTAGAGAGCGCAGCTCCAGCAATATCCGAAGCACCAACAACAGCAGTGCCGTCGACATTGCCAGCAAAAACAGAAACGTTAACCTCTTCAGCGATAGCCCAATCGGCACTACTAAAATCAACCGCTAAAGGCGGCGTCAAAGTCAGCTTTCTTGATAGCCAATGGGATGATGATGGCCGTTTAGGGCTCACCTTCGAGCTTAATAGCAACAGCCCCGAGCACTACGTAATGATAGAGCTAGAAGTCAGCCTATTTGCCGACTCTGGTGCATTAATAAAGAAAGAGACGGTTAAAGTTTGGCAAGCGGTATTTAGAATGCCTGACACTTACCTACGCAAAGGTCAGACTCGTGACAGTCGCGTATTCTGGATTGAGGACTTAGATCCTAAGCTATGGACTAAAGAGTTGATGAGCCTGAAAATCGGTGAGATGGACTCACGCATGTAACCTCAACAATAGTCGTTAACCAAGCCGTAAGGGCTCAACCCTTACGGCTTTTTTCGTTTAAATGGGCCGTAGAAAGCAGATAGCGCTCTAAACTTTTGCCATTAAACCTAACCAGATGAGTTTCAGCATAACATTTAGTTATAGCTGAGAAATATTTAATCAATTGACCAAAATGGGGGGCGTAAACATATAATCCACCCATAGATTAAATATATTATTCCGGTTGTATTATGGAACTCTCATTATTATTAATGACAGTGTTTTTTGCAGCAACACTACAAGCTGCAACAGGTTTTGGATTTGGATTAATTGGCGTAAGCTTCTTATTGGTTTTATTACAATCTAATTCTGCTGTTCAAATTGTTATTATATTAACATTAGCCATGTCGTTAGTTCATTGGGTTAAAATTCGCAAAATCGCGCCAATGGAACTGGTTAAAAAAATAATGTTAGGTTGTGCCTTAGGCTATCCAATTGGCATTATTATTTTCAGTAATTTCGACCTTACAGGGCTAAAGATAGCCGTTGCTATTCTCATTCTGGCTATCACTGCACAAAACATCTTAGAAATGGTCAAAGTCCGCAGAGGCCGTGAAGCCGTCCCAGCTAGCATGGGCAGAGGTTCATGCTTTGGAGTCGGCACCATGTCTGGCGTGATGGCCAGCGCCATGGCCATGCCTGGCCCTGTGGTTATTGCCTATCTAACTCGTAGTCCACTGGCTAAAGATCAAATCCGTGCAACGGTAATCACCTGCTCCACCTTCTCCTATATTGTCGCTTTAGGCCTACAAGCCTCATTCGTCGGCATTGAAGTCGCTACTTTTAAAACATCCATGATGTTAATTCCTGCGACTTTTGCTGGAGCCTTCTTTGGTGATTACATATCAAAATATATTAACCAAGAATTATTTAAAAAAATAACACTCGCAGTTTTACTGGGCAGCGGAATAAACATCCTGCTCAATATATAAATACAAAATAAAACCAGACATTAAAAAGCTATTCTTATAAATATTGATAAAAGAATAAATTAATATAAAGGAATCAAAACATGCTTACTGATAAATACCCTAAAGCTCAATTAGCTCACACTCCAACCCCTTTCGAATTTATGGCCAATATGACCAAGAAATTCGATGGCCCTAAATTATGGATTAAACGTGACGATGCAACTGGCTTAGCCATGGGTGGTAACAAGGCTCGTCAATTAGAGTTTTACGTTGGTAAGGCTCAAGCCGATGGTTGTGACACCCTACTCACCACAGGTGCGGTTCAGTCTAACCACGTTCGTATGACTGTTGCAGCAGCACGTAAGATGGGCTGGCATGTTGAAGTACAGCTAGAGCACCGTGTTGATGGCCGACTACCTGAGTACGAAGATAGCGGTAACCCATTCCTAGATAAATTAATGGGCGCAAAAATTCACAACTATCCAGTAGGTGAAGATGAGAACGGTGCGGATCAGGTGATGTATGACAGAGCCGACGAGCTAGCGGAAGAGGGCTACAAGCCGTTCGTTATTCCACTAGGCGCTGTAGGTAAAACACCTTGGGGCGCACTAGGTTATGTTGACTGTGTTGAAGAGTTATTGCTTCAAGCGCAAGCGACTGGCATGAAGATCGATGCCATCGTATTACCAACAGGCTCAGCTAACACCCACGCAGGTGTTTTAGCTGGCTTAATCGCGCTAAACAGCGATATCCCAGTATATGGTTTCTGTGTTCGCCGCGATAAAGTAGCTCAGTTCGAGCGTGTATTAGTTAAGACTCGCAAAGTACTGCAACTGCTTGGTGTTGATGAAAATAAAGCGACTCACGACTTAGTTAAGTGTGAAGATTGGGTGCTTGGCCCTGGATATGGCCAATTGACGACTGAAGTTCATGAAGCAATCGAGATTTTAGGTCATGAAGAAGGGATATTATTAGACCCTACCTACACAGCTAAGAGCATGGCTGGCATGATCGGCATGATCCGCGACGGTCAATTCACTAAAGATCAGAACGTCGTCTTTTTACACACAGGTGGTACACCAGCCCTATTCGGCTACCCAGAACTGATTGCCAATAAGTAAAAACTAAATAAAAAAACATGCCTGAGGGTCTTCTCAGGCATTTTGGCCAAATTTTCATTCCTCGTCGCCACTGTCCCTACAGCCATGACGAAGGAATAGGTAGAATCATTATGTCTCAGTCAACTAAGCTTGAGTTTCATATTGGAAAAATTGGTGGAATGGTTCCACTATTGACCATGGTCGGTCTAATGTTATTGCTTACCTTTAATGGTGTGGGTGGCCCTAAAGCCGCTTGGGCACCTGGCTTTATCGCCATTATTTTAGGTATGTTCCTAGTTAAGAGTAAGCGCGATTATTTTCAATCTATTTTAGACGGCATCGCCGATAAAACCGGTGTTGTGGTGATCACAGCCTGGATCTTCGCAGCCGTACTCGGCTCCTTAATGAAGGCCGGCGGCCTAGTAGACGGTATCTTGTGGTTTGGCATGTCGACCGGTATTCAAGGCAGCATGTTCCTTATCATCGTCTTTATGTCTACCGCTATCTTCGCCATGGGCACAGGTTCTTCAAACGGTGCTAACTTAGCACTCGCGCCAATTTTGTTCCCAGCGGGTGTTTACTTAGGCGCAGATCCTGCCTTCGTTGCCCTAGCCCTACTATCGGGTGCGGTATTTGGCGATAACGTTGCCCCAATTTCAGATACTACCATCGTAGGCTGTACCACACAGGGAGCCGATTTCGGCGCCACGGTTCGCCAACGTATGCCGCTTTCACTAACAGCCGGCGCTATCGCACTGGTTGCCTTGGTAGTCTTTGGTCAAGGTGATGGCTTAGTCGAAGCTGCCACTCAAAATGGTGACAGTGCACGCCCAGAAAGCTTACTTATGCTGCTCTCAGTTGCTGCCGTTGTGTTCTTTGCACTGAAGGGGCGTCACCTGTTAGAAGCCCTAAGCTACGGTATCCTTGTTGCGACAGTTGTTGGACTTGGCATTGGTGCTTTCGCGGTATCGGATCTGTTCACCGTTCCATCTGAGCGCGGCGTATCGAATGGCATCATCGAAGATGCGATTGCTGGCGTGACGGGTGCAGTGGTCTTCGTAATCCTAATCTTAGGTGTTATCAAGATTTTCATGAATAGCGGCATTATGGATGACATTCTTGCCTTCATCACCGAGCGCGTTTCAAGCAGCACTCGCAGCACCGAGCTATTAATGTTCTTCTCGACTTCAGTGTCATCACTATTAGTTAGTTCGAACGCACCATCTCAACTGCTAGTTGGCCCAACTCTGGTTAAGCCATTAGGAGAGAAGAACAACATTACTCCTGAGCGCCGCGCTAACCTAATGAGCGCCTCAGTATGTTCTATCTTCTACATGATGCCTTGGTGTCTTGCGGTGATGGTTTGGTACTCAGCGGTAGAAACATCAGCCATCTCTTCTGGCTTAGCGGTTCCGAGTGCCTCGATCAGCTTTATGGCACCTTACCCTTGGGCGCTACTGGGTGTGATGATGTTCTCTATCATCACAGGTTGGAAACGCTACGGTAATCAGGCTCAAGCTCAAGTACAGCCAGCCTAATTAATTGCATTAAACCAATAACAATAACTGTGGCGGCGCAGTCCGCCACAAGTAAGAAAATAGGAAATAGAAATGACTAAAGCACTTAACACTGAATCAGCACCAGCAGCAATCGGCCCATATGTTCAGGGTGTTGACCTTGGTAGCATGATCTTTACCTCTGGCCAGCTACCTATCGATCCTGCTACAGGTGAGATGTCTGCCGATGTTGCTGAGCAGGCGCTACAGTCACTGAAAAACGTACAGGCTATCGTAGAGTCTGCGGGTCTAACTATGGCTAACGTGTTTAAGATGACAGTATTCGTCAAAGATCTAAACAGCTTCCCAATCGTTAACGAAGTTTACCAAAACTTCTTCGACAACTTAGGCGCTGCTTACCCTGCACGTTCTTGTGTTGAAGTTGCACGTCTTCCAAAAGATGCGCTAATCGAGATCGAAGCGATTGCAGTAAGAAGCTAATTAGCATTACCTCCTCATCCCCCTATAAAAATACCGCAGTTTGCTGCGGTATTTTTTTGCCTGTTCTTCATATTAGCTTTCAGGCTTTTTATTGCGCTAAGGGCTCTTTATTTCGCTAAGGGCTTATACAAAGCTAAGGGCTTTCAAAATACTCAAATAAGATCTCTAGGAAAGCATTCACCATCCTAGGAGTTTGAATGCCTTTTGCCTGAACCACGTGGTATTCCCACTCTGTCACAGGCTCAAATGGTCGACTTATAATGCCGTCGGCACCAGAATGCAGTACAAAGGGGTCTAAAATTGCGATGCCAACTCCCTTTCTTACCAACTGAAATAGCGTACTCTGCTCTCTCGCTTCGAGAATAATATTGCGCTTAACGCTCTGCTTCAGAAACGCATCCTCGACTCGGGTTCGAAACGGGCTACCATAGGCCAAAGTCATAAAGCGTTCATGTTTCAGATCGGTCGGTGAAAGTGAATCTTTATCTGCCAGAGGGTGCCCCTCATGGAGCAAGACCACCGCCCTGTGCCTGCGTAAGAATCGACAATCGAACTCATCCTCATCCGCTTCAACATTGGTGGTTATGGCGATATCAATTCTATGACTACGCACCATATCCAACAGCTGAATTCTCGATGCCGACTCCAGCTCAATAGATACATTGGGGTGCAAACTTAAAAATGCCGCTATCACATCGGGCATAAAGCTGTTAGAACAGATAGGCATGACTCCGACACGCAATCGCCCCTGATTATTACGGGCAATGGCATCGGCCGAAGAGGCTAGACTATTCATGCCAATAAAGACGCGGTTAACATCCTTATAGAATAATTTTGCCTCCGGCGTTGCCTCTAACTTATTGTGTGTTCGCACAAAAAGCGGAAAACCTACTCGATACTCCAGCTCAGATAAGAGTCGGCTCACAGCGGGTTGAGAGATATACATAAGCTCGGCAGCGCCCGTTACCGTGCCCGATAACATAAAACAGCGAAACGCTTCTATCTGGCGAATTTTAATTTTCGAATCTGCTGGCAATGATTTCACCTAATGAGATACAGCTATAGTCAGGTGATAGTAGCGAAAAGCACAATAAACTACCGAGCAGCGCCTCGCAAATCCATCATCTTACATAGTGAAAAATCAACAAAAAATTGCCCTTAAGTAATGATGCTCACTTAAAAAGTGACTTAGGAAAAATTCGATTACTTCTAAAGATAATAATGGACCACGGAGGACACGAAGAGCACGGAGAAAAGCAAGGTAAAACTTTGTCTTCGGGCCCTCTGTGCAGCAAACGAAGTGAGCGCTTCGTGGTTTATAAGCTTTTAAAGCAAAGAACCCTACATATGCAGGGTTCTTAGTTTTTTACTTATTAATCAAGTTGGAGCTTATCTTATCAGTATTATGCCCTCAGGCCCTTTTTACTCACTACTGACTAAACCTATAGGCTTGGCAAGATCTCTGCTGGCAGGTAAGCGTTATAGCTTGCCGTTAGCAGTAGGTCAGTCGCCGCTTCGATATCTGGGCCGAAGAAACGGTCCTTATCGTAGTAACTCACTAGCTCACGTAACTCGCCTTTGGCCTGTGCCACAGCCTTGCTAGGTTGTAGTGGCGCACGGAAATCTAACCCCTGCGCCGCAGCCAATAGCTCAACCGCTAAAACCCCACGGGTGTTTTCAGACATATCGCGTAAACGACGCGCCGCGAAGGTCGCCATAGACACGTGATCTTCTTGGTTAGCCGATGTTGGCAAACTATCTACCGAGGCTGGGTGGGCGTAGGTCTTGTTCTCAGAGGCCAATGCCGCCGCTGTTACCTGGGCAATCATAAAGCCTGAGTTTACCCCGCCGTTTTCCACCAAGAATGGCGGTAGCTTAGACAGGTTAGAGTCGATAAGCAGCGCAATACGACGTTCTGCAATCGAGCCCAATTCTGCAATGGCAATCGCCAAGTTATCAGCCGCCATGGCAACAGGTTCGGCGTGAAAGTTACCGCCCGAGATAATGTCGCCCGTGTCTTGGAACACTAATGGATTATCGGTAACGCCGTTTGCTTCTGTGCCTAGCACTTCGGCCGCATGACGAATTTGAGTCAAACATGCGCCGAGCACCTGTGGCTGACAGCGCAGTGAATATGGATCTTGCACCTTTTCACAGTTGACGTGATCTAGGCTAATCTCAGACTCACCACCCAGTAAATGACGGAACACCGCTGCCGAATCGATTTGACCTTTTTGCCCGCGAGCCGCGTGAATACGTGGGTCAAACGGGCTACGACTGCCCATGGCCGCTTCAACGCTCATGGCACCGATTACCGAGCTTGCGGCAAACAGATCTTCTGCGTTAAATAGGCCTTCAAGGGCTAAAGCCGTTGACGCTTGCGTGCCGTTAAGTAGCGCTAGACCTTCTTTCGCGGCCAATTCGATAGGCTTAAGGCCTGCAATTTCGAGGCCCTCAGCCGCGCTGATGAGCTGACCTTGATAGCTCATCTCGCCTTCGCCAAGCAGCGGCAAACACATGTGTGATAGCGGCGCGAGGTCACCCGAAGCCCCTACAGAGCCTTTCTCTGGTACACATGGATAAACACCCGCGTTAACCAAGGCGATAAGGAAGTTGATCACCTCTAAACGAATGCCCGAGAAACCACGGCTTAGGGAGTTGATCTTCAATACCATCATCAAACGCACGGTGGCGTCTTGCATATATTGGCCGGTACCCGCTGCATGAGACAGTACGATTGAGCGCTGCAACAATTGCAGATCGTCGGCGGCAATCTTAGTGTTAGCGAGCAACCCAAAACCTGTGTTGATACCGTAAACAGTGCGGCCTTCATCCAATACTTGCTGCACTAGGCCTGCGCTAGTGTTGATATCTGCGATAGCACTTTCGGCCAGCTCTAAAGTGACCTTGCCACGGCTGATTTCACGGATTTGCGCTAGGGTTAAGGTACCCGGAGTTAATACTAAATGGCTCATGTTCTACTTACCCTCTGTTGTGGCTTTCTCTAGCATCGGCAGGTCTAGACCCTGCTCTTTTGCACAATTTTTAGCGATATCGTAACCCGCGTCAGCATGACGCATTACGCCGGTTGCAGGGTCATTCCACAGTACGCGACCTAAGCGCGCAGCCGCATCATCAGTACCGTCTGCCACAATCACCACACCTGAGTGCTGGCTAAAGCCCATACCCACACCACCACCGTGGTGTAGTGACACCCAAGTGGCGCCACTAGCCGTATTCAATAGTGCATTCATTAATGGCCAGTCCGATACCGCATCAGAGCCGTCGAGCATAGATTCGGTTTCACGGTTAGGGCTAGCAACAGAGCCTGAGTCTAAATGGTCGCGACCAATCACAACCGGCGCTGAAAGTTCGCCATTTTTAACCATCTCGTTAAAGGCTAATGCTAAGCGAGCACGGTCTTTTAGACCCACCCAACAGATGCGTGATGGCAAACCTTGGAAGGCAATACGCTCTCGCGCCATATCCAGCCAGTTGTGTAAGTGCGGATTATCAGGAATAAGCTCTTTAACTTTAGCGTCGGTCTTGTAGATATCTTCAGGGTCGCCAGACAGCGCCACCCAACGGAATGGTCCAATACCTTCACAGAACAGAGGGCGCACATAGGCAGGTACGAAACCTGGGAAATCGAATGCGTTTTCTACGCCTTCTTCAAATGCCATTTGGCGAATGTTGTTACCGTAATCGGTGGTTGCCGCACCAGCTGCTTGCAGTGCTAGCATCGCCTTAACTTGAACCGCCATCGACTGCTTAGCCGCTTTAACTACTGCAGCTTCATCAGTCTTACGCATCTCGATAGCTTGTTCTAACGTCCAGCCTTGTGGCAGGTAACCATTGAGCGGATCATGCGCCGATGTTTGGTCGGTTACTACATCAGGGGTAATACCGCGCTCTACTAGCTCGGCAAATACGTCAGCAGCATTAGCTAATAGGCCAACAGAGACAGGCTTGCCGCTCTTGTTAGCTTCATCAATCATCGCCAAAGCTTCATCAAGGGTGGTGGCTTTTTTGTCGACGTATTTTGTACGTAGGCGGAAATCGATACGAGTCTCATCCACTTCACAGGTCAGTACCGAGTAACCCGCCATGGTGCCAGCTAGTGGCTGCGCGCCCCCCATACCACCAAGGCCGCCGGTTAAGATCCACTTGCCAGCAGATGAACCATTAAAGTGCTGTTTAGCCATAGCAACGAAGGTCTCGTAAGTCCCTTGAACTATGCCTTGCGAGCCGATGTAGATCCAAGAACCCGCCGTCATCTGGCCATACATGGCCAAACCTTTCTTATCTAACTCGTTAAAGTGCTCCCAGTTAGCCCAATGTGGCACTAGGTTAGAGTTAGCGATGATCACCCGCGGTGCATTGTTGTGAGTCTTGAACACGCCAACTGGCTTACCAGACTGTACTAATAGCGTTTCGTCCTCTTCAAGGCGTTGCAGAACCTCAACGATTTTGTCGTAACATTCCCAGTCACGGGCAGCACGGCCAATACCACCATAAACCACCAAGTCTTCAGGGCGCTCAGCCACATCAGGGTGCAGGTTGTTCATCAACATGCGCAATGGGGCTTCGGTTAGCCAGCTCTTACAACTTAACTCTGTTCCTGTCGGCGCGATAATGCGGCGGCTTGGATCGTGTCTCTTATCCATGGGGACTACCTCGTTCAATTTGTTTTTATGTTTTTCTTATTCGCTTATTTTTAAGCTTTATATTTACTGTCTATTTATTTTGTAAATCATTTGGTAAATCGTTTTACTGCTCATGCTGTAACTTAACTGGCTTAACTAAAAGTCAGGTGGCCACCGAGTCTAAATCGACTTCCTGGGTGCACTAAACGTGCAAAACTCACCACACCTTGGCGTGACCAAGTGCGGCGAGTGATCTGTAAACAGGGCTCAGTGGCGGCGATTTCAAGTAGCGCTAACTGCGTCACATCGGCCATTTTGGCTTCGATGGTGTGCTTAGCTTCGGTAAGCGGTGCCACCATCGATAAATATTCATGGGGAGTTTGTTTAGTAAAATCTTGGGATAAATACTCAGGCACCAGTTTAGGATTAACGAAGCGATCTTCTAGCTGCAGCGGCGTACCCTGCTCGCAATGTACTAATACCGACTGGTAAACCGTACTGCCTTCTTCCAGCCCAAGCGCAATCGCAATCGCGCCAGTTGCTACCGTTTGCGTGAGCAACACTTGTTGCACACTATAACCATGGCCACGGTCTTTTATCTCATCGGCAATATTACGGATCGCCATCATTGAAGACTGCGATTTTAAGCCAGCAACGAAGGTACCTAAGCCTTGTGAACGCTCTAAAACGCCCGATTCGGTTAACTCAGTTAACGCTCGACGCGCCGTCATACGGCTACAATTAAATAGTTCCGCCAACTGATTTTCAGACGGTACGCGGCTATCTTCCGCCCATTCGCCAGACTCAATTTGCGCTAAAATATATTGCTTAATCTCTTCAAACTTTGGCGTTGCCATTAACCGTCCCGTTACCGCTAAACTACTCACCGACTATTTACTTGCTTAAAAACTCGGCTACAATCCTAGCTTGTATATACAAGTAAACACAAGCTAGCTCACAAATTATTTTTAGTGTTAGTATTCCCTCATCGCAATAAGCAACCAAAAAGAGAACCGCATCATGTCGTGGGATCAAGTCTGGATAGATATCAACATCGCTACAATGTCGCCTAATATTTCAGAGCCTTACGGCGCAATTACCGATGCCGCGCTCGCCGTTCAAGACGGTAAAATTGCCTGGGTAGGTAAACGCAGCGACCTGCCAGAATTTGATGTATTCGCCACGCCAATCTACAAGGGAAAAGGTGGCTGGATCACCCCAGGCCTTATCGATGCCCACACGCACTTAGTATTTGCGGGTAATCGTGCCAACGAGTTTGAACTGCGCCTCAATGGGGCCAGTTACGAAGAGATCGCTCGCAGTGGCGGCGGCATTATTTCCACCGTTAACGCCTGCCGTGAAGCCGACGAAGCCGAACTATTTGAGCTAGGTCGCCAGCGCCTGAACGCATTAGCAAAAGAAGGCGTCACCACGGTAGAAATCAAGTCAGGTTACGGCCTAGATATCGAAACTGAACTGAAGATTTTGCGGGTTGCCCGCGAGCTAGGAAAGCACCACCATGTCGATGTGAAAACCACCTTCTTAGGCGCCCACGCCATTCCGCCAGAATATAAAGACTCTCCCGGCAGCACAGAAAGGAGTGACGCATACGTCGACTTAGTGATCAACGAGATGTTGCCAAAGGTGATTGCAGAGAACCTAGCCGATGCCGTGGATGTGTTTTGTGAGAATATCGCCTTCAATCTTGAGCAAACCGAGCGAGTACTCAGCGCAGCAAAAGATGCAGGACTCGACATCAAGCTACACGCCGAACAGTTATCTAATATGGGCGGCTCAGCCATGGCAGCGAGGCTTGGGGCAAAGTCGGTGGATCATATCGAATACCTAGATGAAGACGGCGTAAAAGCCCTGAGCGAAAGTGGCACCTGCGCGACCATACTCCCCGGCGCGTTTTACTTTTTACGTGAAACCCAGCATCCGCCAATCGATTTACTGCGCAAATACAAGGTACCTATGGTGGTCGCCAGCGATTACAACCCCGGCTCATCACCACTTTGCTCAAGCCTATTGATGCTCAACATGGCCTGTACCTTATTGCGCTTAACCCCAGAAGAAGCGTTAGCGGGTATGACGCGCAACGCCGCCAAAGCGTTAGGGATTGAGGACCAAGTCGGCGTTATCGAAGTCGGCATGACCGCAGACTTCTGCATGTGGAATATCAGCACCCCAGCAGAGCTGGCCTACACCTATGGCGTGGCCTCATGTGTGGATGTGGTGAAGAACGGCCACCTAGTACACCAATAGTTGGGAATGCCTGAGCGATGAGGCATGTTCATCGTTTTGGTGTTTAGGGTGCCACCATTTGGCTATGGTGGCTCCAGCCTTTTTCGGCCTGCTGGCTACGGTGTTTCCAATATGGTTTCTCCGTTGCTGATAGCATCCGATGCAACTAATTGCCTGCAGCAGGCGTATGTGCAGACGCTTCTTAGGCACGCTTTACGTCGTCCCTGACCGCTCTGCGAAAACATCCATGTTTTCGAAGGCCTAAGCCGCATCTACACTGGATTAGAAAAGCACAATCTCTAGGTTTCTGTGTTCACTGATACAAACTACAGAACTAAAATTAGCCACTAAATTTACAGGTAACTCCAATTCCCCATCGGAGTTGCCGAAGTGCGGCACTAGTTGATCAAAGGTCCAAGTAATTCATTCAAGTCTTCATCATCAAGAATACACCACTTGATAAATGCTGAGTATTGAGACTTATCAGACATAAGCACTTGAATTCTCTCTAATGCATCTTCACGCTCAGCTTCTAGCGCATCCTCGGCATAATATACATTGAGCCATTTGTGAAATAATGCAAACTGCGTATTTATTTTTTTCCTCAAATAGCTTCCTGTGACAGCTTTATTAACCGTATGCTCACTGTTATAAATTTTCTCTAAAAGCTGTTCTGTTTGTATAGACCTAGCATCTTCACTCTGTCGTTTTACAACTAATTTCCTTGCACCAGGAGTTCTAGGTGGCAAAAGTTTTATCTCTCGAAACACATCCTGATCAGGGGCGCAGCAGTCTAATAGGTTGTTGAAATAATGAAGCTTTATGTTATTGCAACGCCCACAGGAAAAATACAAATTATTCCAATCGTACTTTAAATCGTCATTATTTTGATGAGCGACAAAATGTTCAACATTAATATCTTGTGGCTCTTTCGTCTCACAAAGATAACACTTCTTATGAAAAGCACGTTCAAGCGCTTTTACCACATCTTCATCTTTGTAGCTTCTTCGTGCTGCAAGTGAAGCGGGGATTTCATCTCCTCTCTCTACATTAAACATCTGTACTTTTCGCCTTAGCTTTAAGCACTGATAGTTGAGCAGACTCTAAGAAATATAATGACTCTGAATCCAACTTAGATTCATTCTGTCGCAGCTCTGAAATCAAAGACTCAACCTTGCCGATATCTAGTTGAAGTTTTGTTGCCTCTTCATTTAGCTCTTTTACTTTTGCGTTTAATAAATCTGAACTAGATGAAACTCCAAATAGCCCATCTAAGATAGATTCATACGAATACATTGATAGGTCATCAATTTGTTCGAGCTTTGATAAGTCATAAATGACAGCATCACTTACTGATGAGACAACAAATGGTGAGTGAGTAGTAACAATAAATTGAATCTTAGGAAATGACTTAGTCAGAAATGCAAATATCTTACGTTGCAATGAAACGTGCAAATGAGCATCAATTTCATCGATAAATACAACACCTTCAATTTCATCAGGCGTTATCTCGCTTAACTGAATAGTTGTAACTAAATGAGCATACACAGCAAGAATTGAAGAATAACCAGATGAAAGCTGTTGAAAACGAAAGGCTTCTTTATGATCTTGCTTTATATGAAAAGCCTGAAGCTTAGAATCAAATTTAAGCTCGAGAGTTTCATCTTCAAACAGATACCTCAAGTTATCCTGTAAAAACTCAAACCAACTTTTTACTTTAGAAGCTAATGCAGGATCATTATCGATACTCGGGGATTCAGCATAAGCTTGCACCGTTTTATAGCTCACCAGATATTGCTCAAACAATGAACCAACTGAAACCTCTTCATAACTGCTATTCACTTGCTCTACGAGTGATGAGACGCTTACCGCTGAAGTTGATTCAGTAATATTAGCTTCTCGAACAGCCTTAAATATCGTTAGTAAAGCCTTCTTAGAGTGATAATTTATAATATAGTTTTTTAAACCATTCAAAGACAACACTGGGGCTTCAAGGTCTATAAGTCTTTGTTGAGCAAGCTCTAGGTTGTACTTATTATTCTCAAAGTTACCATCACTTTCTCCGTATTGTGCGACTACCTCTGAGTAATAAGAAATATCACGATGTATATCAAGTGGATCATAGTTCTCTCGCTCTACAACTCTCTTAGTTAAATACTCAAATAAGTGATTTAGAAAGTTTGTCTTACCACAACCATTCCCACCAGTAAGAATTAAGCTCTTTCCTTGTAGATCTATATTGATGACCTTATCAGTGAAAGGTAGCTTTGTATTGATACCTTGAATATAACCCGTCATAAAATCTCACATATTTGTTATTGCATTGCACCAAGAGTACACCTTGTAAAAATCAATATAAATTAGTTATTTAAATCATCATAGAAACATAGTCCTCAAATTAACCTCCTTAATCAAAGGAAGCACCGATTTCCCCATCGGAGTTGCCGAAGTGCGTTGGAAATTCTTTATAAACCAGAGTCACGTGATGCCGACAGGGATGTCGGCATAGCTTTCGCGGGGCAGGATGCCCCATCGGAAGCGTTAGTGATTTATCCATAAGTATGAGGATCAATAACTTCGTTAGGGGCGGCTCGGGTGATGCAAGAGGGGGAAGCTGTTGTCCCCCTTTTGCCCGAGTGTGAGCTGGAAGCTCACGACTTTAGTTTTTAGACAAAGTCTAGCTTAGAGGTCAGGCGTAGCCTGATGCATTACCAATGTGGGGCGAAGCACCACGACTTTGCTCAAGCTCAGGCGAATGTGAATATCTTAACCCCGAAGTAATACACTGATGTTTTGTTTCAGTAAGCCTCTGGCTGCCCATAGGGTGATCACAACAATGAAAAGCAGGGTTAAGGCGATGCAAACAGCCCATATTAACGGTTGAAATAAAGAGACATTAACGAGTGACTGAGTATAGCTCTCTAGTAATATAAACACGCCTAAAGTCAGCAAGATAGATACCATGGCCAATAACGCGTTGGCCCATACCATTTGAGCCATTAAGGCTTCTTTTTTTCCTCCAACGGCTAGCATGATCGCCCATTTCATTTGTTCACTTTTAACGGCATAGCTAAACTTGTTATAAAGCGTAAATATGACGAGAAAAATGATCAGTAAAGCCATGGAACTTGACGTCAAAAATAGCAGTTTTCCAGCAGTATCCGTGTCTTCAATCTGCTTAACGACACTTTGCCCTTTCACATAACTCAGCTTGGGTGATAACAATAAGGCCCAGTCATTTAAGTGAGATGCTATCACCTCTTTATTGCCCCCCTTACTATAAAAAACTGGAGCAATACGACTGGAAAGGAGTGGATTTTGATCTTTAAGGCTCAAGTAAATGAGTGGTTTCGCCTCATTGGCAATACCAAAATGGGCCGTGTCACTCACAATCCCTGCTACCCGAACATGCTTTTCGTAATAAAAACCAGAAACCTTTAACGCTAAGCCCTTAACGGCTCTCCAATCATTTAGGCCTAACTCTATTGCTAACTGTGATGCCATAGAACGGTTAATCATTACCGTATTTTCGGCTAAATCACCTCGAGATAAGAGTGGAATACCTAATAAACGAAAGAAGTTATGAGAAACATATAAACCATTAATCGGCTTTTCTAGCGCAACTCCAGATTCCGATTGATATTTTAATGATGGCGCACCTAATTGAGTGAACGGAGCTGAAGATAATGCGATGGGTGAACCATCGACTCGCCATTCACCATCGAGCTGCTCAGAGGTCAACATTACACTTAAACGACCATCCACTTTAGGTTTGTAACTGGTAACGTCTTTGGCGATAACCACTGACGAATATTTCTGTAACTCTTGATACATGAGGCTTAACGATACCAGCAAAACACCAGTAATAACCGCCAGTTGCAACACCAATACTAGTTGCCTAACACCTTGCTGCATCTTGGTCATATGACCCTGCTTGCCTCGAGAGAAAAGTTTATTGATTGAGCCACTAAGAGGAAACAAGGCACAACAAATGAATAACCAAAGCGAGCAAGAAACAGCGACCAACCAAAGCCAAAAATTAAACTTAACTCCTTCGACAAAGTATTCTTGATACACACCAATTGTGCCAACATAGTGGGTGACAATCAGCCCGAGTAAAGGGCTAAGCCCTCCGACTAAGACTAGAGCGGGGATGTTCTCTCTCAATAGCTGGCCCATGAGCCCACGCCTGCAACCACCTAAAGCCAACTTCAGACTCATTTCAGCACTGCGCGTTATGCCTTGCTGTGTGTAGGCGGAGACAATGCCGCTAAAAATAATAAAGCCGAAACCAACGAGTAGAAGAAGGAGTATCCACGCCTGCCTTTGCAAAATATCACGGCCATTAGGGTTGAGCTCCACCCCACTAATCAACCAAGGATGATAATAATTGTCAGAAAACCCGCTATCAGGCCAAGGAGTCTGTTGTCTTAAATTGATATATGCATCTTGAAGTGACTCAACATTCGCTTGCTCACTTAATTGTGCAAAGCCGTAGCGGTTACTTCTAGTCTTTAAATAAGGCTCCGGATTATCAACAAACATATCCGGAACCCCAAGCTGCAAATAAGTATCAGGGAGCCAAATATCAACACTAACGTCACCCAAGCGCAGCATAGTTTGCGGCGCAATACCGGCAATAAGAAAAGCGCTATCTCGATAATATAAGCGACTTTCTTTTAATGAAGAGTTTGATTCTAAATGTTGTTGCCAAAATCGCTGTGACACTATGCCTTTTCTCGACTCAAAGTTTTGCATCGAAAATGGTGCGGCTAACCCGAGTAGTTCGATAGTATTTTGTGAATAGAAACCAATAGTTACCCTTGGCAACTCCTTTAGTCCTATTGTCACTAAGCTGGATTGAATCGCTATACTCGCGACACTTTCTACACCTGTAAGCCTCTGCACTAAATCAATATCATAGCCAGAAGTCGGTTGTAGATTGCCACTAAGGTCTTTACTAGCAATGGTGATCATAGATTGCTGATTGCCTACCCACAGTGGGCGATCGCTACTCAACAGCCAAAATAGGTTAACCACCAAACCGATTAAGCAGCAAAATAGACAGAGGCTGACAACTAACAAGCACCAGAACCCACGCTGACCTTGCCACTTACGCCAACCATAAATCACATCAAACAGCATGTTTAAACTCCAGAGGCGAAACTGCGGCAATTTCTCCATCATGAATTTTGTACGCTTTTTGGCAATAGGCTGCGACGGCTGGATCATGGGTAATAATCAGTACCGTCTTACCCTCTTGGTGCAAAGTACTCAGTAACTCCATCACGTTATTTGAATTACTCGAGTCTAAGTTTCCTGTTGGCTCATCACATAAAATAATGTCAGGTTGACAGATTAGCGCTCTGGCAATTGCCACCCTCTGCTGCTGTCCACCGGAAAGTTCTGCTGGGTAAAAAGCGGTTTTCTCTCTTAGACCCACTTCATCTAATACTTGGTTAATCTTTGCCTCATAGTCCGCTTGCTTAATTGATGAGTTAAAACGCAATGGAACCGATAAATTCTCGGCAACCGTCATATCGGCAATCAAATTAAAATTCTGAAATACCCAACCAATATGACTGTTTCGAAGTTGACTCATTTGGTAAGCAGAGAAGCTGCTTACGTCCTGTCCACAAAGATGATAGTGACCCGAATCAGCCGTATCTAGTAAGCCCATTATGGATAACAAGGTCGACTTCCCGCTGCCAGACTGACCTAAAATAGCGACCATCTCGCCGCTATATACCGAAAAATTCACCTGCTTCAAAACATGATTGCTGCCAGCGCCATTAATAAACGATTTATTTAAATCGGTCAGACTGATTACACAGTTATTCATAAACATCTTCCGTCATAATTTGAGAAGAATTGACCAGATGTTTAGGGACATTGAGTAAAACTGTGTCCCCAAGATAGAGGCCATCTAACACTTGCATCTGATCGCCAGCAATATCACCGACCAATACATGACGACGCTGGAAGTGGGAATGGGTCTGATCGAGCACGAACATAGGGTACTCACGATGAGCGCGAACAACCCCGACAGGTCTATCGACGACAAGCGTATTGTGATGCTCAGCAATATCAACCCGTGCGGTCACATCGATATTAGGTCTAACCGCTGCAGGCAAATCACCACTAAAACTAATATCAATTTCAACGCTACCATTATTCACCGTTGGGTCGACACGAGAAACCAGCCCCTTTATTTCCACTCCCTTAAACTGAACCTGAGCCACTAAACTTGGACTGACATATTCAGCATCGGCAGCGGTAATATTGATACGGGCATAATAAGATGAAAGATCCGCGATCATGCCCACCGCTCGTCCCTCTTCAACATGGCGACCTATCTCGAGTTCATCGGCTAACTCCGTCAACATACCTGCCATGCTCGCACGAACATCAAGCTGCTCAACCTCCGATAGCAACAGCTCTTGCTGCTTAATGGCTTTCTCCAAACGATACCGAGTGGAGTCCTCAATGGCTTTGCGTGTTTTCTTTAGGGTCTGAAAACGACTCAACTCCATCTGTAGCATGGCATCTTCCTGTTCCCAGGCAACCAGTGCTTTATGCAAGTCTAAGGTCGAGATAACTTGGTTATCTTTTAGTTTTTTATGGGCAATCAACTCGGCATCCGCTAGGGCGAGTCTTACTTTTGCAAGCCGGATTTTGCCTCGTTGATCCTCTAATTCTTGGGCTGACTCCGCCATGACCCTTTGCTGATTTGCCTGCTCTTCTAATAAGGCCAGCTCACTGGTTTCAAGCAAGCGAAGTAATTTAGGATTATTAAGGCTTAAGATGATTTCGCCTTCTTCTACCAAGTTTCCGGGCTTTTTAAACACCTCAACAATGTGGCCACCACTGAGCGCATTGATACCACGCTGAGTTCTTGGAACAAACTTGCCATAACCCGAAATGGTAATATTTAGGGAAGCATTTTTGACGCTTGAAACGAGGGAATCACTATTGGCGTGATTAGAAGAGAAGGCCTGACGGCTCGCTAAAGAAATAATAAAAATCGCGCAGGTAATTCCAATAACGATAAATAAAAACCAGCTTGTTTTATTTAACCGACTCCTATCCTTAGGGATATCGAACATAATCAAATTCCATTTAATTTTGTTATCAGCTCCCAACAATACGGAATAACCAATAAAAAAACAACACAACAACAAGCTCTTGACAGCATGCTCGCAACATCGCTAGTTTAGAAAATGGAGATAGGGATGTACTCCAAAATATTATTAAACCAAATAATTCAAGGATGAAACGTGCGTATTATATTTCTATTCATTTTTATACTTATCTCTACCGGCGTAAACGCGAGCTCTCCCCAACTAACAACTATTGGTCAGCATAACAAATCCATTATTTTGGAAACGGTATCTCCGGATCAAAAACACAAATTTCCAGCACTCTATATTTACGATACCGAGCAACAACAATTTCTAAGCAAACAAGACGCTGCCGCCTATCTACAAACATTAGATGCAAGTCCTCTTTTGCCAGAGCTTGCTAGCCAATGGACTAAAAGCACCGAACAGTTCTCAACCAACAACAACGCGCTAGCCAAATCACTACCTATGTTGCAATTAGATAGAACCTATTTAATCTTGTACGATAATCTGCCGGCTCCCATGCTAACGCAGCTCAAATCGATGGACCCTGAGTTAGAGCTCAAAGACGCCCTGCTTAGAAAGGTGTTAAGCCAATTAACCAGCGCTAGAAGCTATACCACCTATTAAGCTCATATAAGGCTTATCACTTTCAAGCTCATCATTATTTATTGCTAGCGTTACTGGTAGTGTTAGTGATGTTGTTATTGATAAGCCTTAAACGCATACTTCTGCCGCTTTGCTAGAGGTTGCTCACCGATAAAATCAAAACTTAGACACAAGCTAACAATCCAGCCATTTCACCTGAATAAATTCTGCTTACCCATGTATAATCAAGCCACAAAAACTCTAACCCACTGATAAATGTCTAAATACCTATCCCAGCTACTGATACTCGTGCTCAGCGTAATCGCTATAACCATAGCGAATGTCGCTAACGCTAACAGTAGTGAATTAGACCTGAGTGACTACGATGCCGATGTAGCGGCATTGCTACTGGAATATCAGGGGCAAGACTCCTACTCACGACCAATAGTGCCATCGGTGTTGGTGTATAAAGAAACCGAGCAGGCTTCAACTTATGTCGACTTTAAACGGGGTTTGATCTTGGTGGAAACCCGCACTAAAGCGCAGCTTAAAGAGGCTGTGGTGCAAGTACTGTTAACCCAGATAGATCCTACTATTATCGACGCGCAAACTGCAGAGGACTTTGGTTTAATCAGCAAAAAGAAGAAGCCATTCTTCTGGGGGCAAGTGCTCGACAGAGACGGCAAGGCGATTGAGTTTGAATGGCGCGCATCTCGCTATGCCGACGGCTTGGTCGCGAAAAGCAAACGAGTGAACTCGCGCTTTCAAGTAGCCATTCACATGGTGAAAGAGCACACCACCATTGCCGGTAATAAGTATATAAACTACGCCCGTAGCGCTAGCCGTAAACACGGCATCAGTACCGATCTCATCATGGCGATTATCGAGACTGAGAGCTCGTTTAACCCACTGGCACGCTCACGTTCTAATGCTCTAGGCTTGATGCAGATTAAGGCTAATACCGCCGGGCGAGATTATTTCAACTTAATCCAGGGCTATAAACACACGCCGTCATCGGCCTACCTTTATGATCCGGCCAAAAATATTGAGGTGGGCACTGGCTATCTAAAGATACTTTCAAGCCGCTACCTTAAAGGGATCACCCACCCTAAGAAGCGTGAGTATGCGGTGATCTCAAGTTATAACGGCGGCGCAGGAAACCTGTGGAAAAGCTTAGATCCGCGCGGTAATCGCACCAAGGCCTTAGCGCGAATTAATAAGATGACGGTCAGTGAGTTTTACTGGTTTTTAACCCACCGCCATAACCGCGAAGAAACCCGTAACTACTTAAAAAAAGTCAGTAGTCGACAGAAGAAATACCTGTAACGGCATCTAATACCAATTAGTATAAGAAGTTGATCTACTCAGAGCGATTTTGGCAAACTAATTCAAGGCGAATAACTGAAAGAATGGTTGCTCCCTTGTGAAGTTATTCAACGCAGAAGTAGGCAGCCAAAAACGCTCCAGAATGGCGAGTTTTAGCGGCTCTGATACTGCGTTAACAAGCTTGAACGTAGAATCACTATGCTCTTCACTCGTTGCCTTGTCTCAGTGCCGCTAAATTCTCGCTGAGCGACCAAATCTTTATACTAATTGGTATAAAGATCACTACAGCGCTAGCCACAAGGCTAGCATTTTAGTTTGCGAGAAATAAACACTAAAGCTTGCTCTTCTGCTTAACCATCACAACCGCGAAGAAACCCGTAGCCAATTGAAAAATCACCCGAAAAAGGTCAGTAGTAGGCAGAAGAAGTACCTGTAGCAGCACCTGAATATAAGCAAAACGATAGCCACAAGACTATCGTTTTACCTTGCAGCCAAGACGAACTAAAGCTTGCTCAGCTCCTTATACTTGGCCAATTTGTTAGTGTACTTATTTTGATAAAAAGGGTGATCGGTAATATCTAGCGCCAAAGCCTGATATTTTATTGCCAACTCTATTTCTCCCTGCTTCGCGTAGGCGTTAGCAACCGCATCATAGGCTGTATAAGCTTTGGCATCGTCACTAATCGCAACCTTGTACACCTCGACAGCCTTACTTGGCTCAGTTTCAAGATAGGAATCACCTAGCTTAATCAATGAGCTGGTTGCGGGCACTTTAAAGCCGTACTTCTGCTCAGATAAAAATTGATAGTGCGCCAAAATAGCTTGCGGGCCTTGCTTAGCAATCTCTGAGTCTGCGGCTAACACTCGATGATAATCATCGAACAGCGCTTCAATAGCATAAGCCGCTGCCAGTACAGGTTGAGTCATATAGTAACTGCCATCGAAACGCTTTATCTGGTAGTCCAGAGTCTGATTGGCATTAGCTTTTACAATGGACTCCACCTGGGCAAACGACGCGAGTTGTCGCTGTTCAAAGCCACTGTCGCTGGTACTCATAAATAAGAATCGCGGCTTGCCCTGCATGGCTGCGAGCTTTTTAGGGGCATCTTTAATCACATAAGCAAAATCTTTGCTCAGCACAGGACTTGCCACAAAGTAGGCGTTAAACAGACTAGGACGATTAATCAGAGTGTAAAGCCCAAGGCCTGCATTACCGGTAAAGCCATTTAAGATACGAAAGCCATTGGTGCGGTAGGTTTTATCAATCGCAGGCAGCAGATCTTGCTCAAGGTAATCTAACAATTGTTGATTGCCCGGCTTTTCAATGGCTAATGTTTTTAACTCTCCCAAGCCTTGATGTCCATCTGGCGCGGTAACAATAATGGTCTCGAGCCAAGGCCAATCACCGTTATGACTCATCCAGTCATGCATGCCTGCGAGTAAAGCTTGGCTTCTTGGATGAAAATCAAACAACACCACATAGCTCTTGTTTGGTTTTTTGCCATAGCTGGCAGGGAGCGTCACCTTAAACTCAGCGGTCTCTATCGAGTCAGAAGTAATGGTTAATGACTCTAGCGTTAAACCCATCACCTTAGCTTTAGTCGCCGCCTTAGCATCCGCCTCTTTTGCGCTGGCATGACTACTAACTAAACCCAAACTCAAACTTAAAGCCAAGCTTAAAACCAAGTAAGTCATCACATGTGTTCTAATCATCTATCTCTCCCTGAATGTTATCCCTTTAACCCTTGAGCCTAGCCATATGCTACATACAGGCATCAATTAGTTAAGCAAGTTATGAACTTAACAGCAGAGTAAAAATAGAACAACTCTAAAACCAGCCAATAACCCAGCCAGATAGCCGCAAGGCAGGCATGGCTTTAATCAATAACTATCAATAACTCTGGCTCGAGCATTAATATCGAGGGCAAAGCATCACCAAACCGATAAAACGGTAAATTTAGTACAAACTGAGATGCAATTACACTAGCCAAAGCAGGCAATTCAGCTTAGGATCTGAGCAATAAATCGATCTCGAATACAAGTAATCCACATTGCGGAGTAACCAAACATTATGGGTATCAGAGCCATCGTCGTTGATACAGCCGGTACGACTACCGACCTTAACTTTATTGAGGATGTACTTTTTCCTTATTCAGCTAAGGCCTTACCCGCTTTTCTTGAAGAAAATCAAAATAATGTACTCGTAGACAACTGCATTTGCGATGTGCAAGATATTGCCCTCGAGCCAGATGCCAGCCTTGCTCGCGTGACTGAAATTTTACTGCAGTGGATTGAAGAAGATCGCAAAGCCACACCACTGAAGACCATCCAAGGTTTGATCTGGAAACAGGGCTATGCCAATGGCGAGTTTACCGGGCATATCTTCCCTGACTTTATCGAAGCACTCGATGGCTACAAGCAACAAGGTCTGCGGGTTTATAGCTTCTCTTCAGGTTCTGTTGAGGCGCAAAAACTGTTGTTTAGCCACAGCGATGCAGGCGATCTAAACGATAAGTTTAATGGCCACTTCGACACTCGCACCGGTAACAAGCGTTTCAAACAGGCTTACAGCAATATCGTCAACACCATCAGCCTAAGCCCGAAGCAGATCCTATTTGTTTCTGATGTGCTAGAAGAGCTAAAAGCGGCCAACGAAGCTGGATTACATGTGGTACAGATGGTTCGCGATGACAGTCAGCGTACTGGCGATTTTAAAACCATTGCTAGCTTTGACGAGCTAAAGATAGATTAAGTTAATGCTAAGTAACAAAAGGGCCTTAAAGGCTCTTTTGTTACTTTTGCTGTCAACTGTCGCTTGGAAAAGCGGGCGAGATACACTTTTTAACCTCGAAACGAAAACCATCGTTCAGTGTCTTATCGCGATATATTTCGATCAGTTCATAGTCGTTTAATTCAACCACTCTTGAATCGGGATCCTTCTGGCAGCGAGACTTACTGTCAGCTTCAAACTCAAATGCAAAAAGCGCAATCATCTGCCGCACAAATGCTTGGTACTCATACCGCGTTTGCAAATACTCATCTGTCATCCCCTTTAGCTCTGCATCCTCGGCGCTTATAGTGGTCGTCGTCGGTACCAAGCCAGCAGTGATATCGCTAGTGATAGTTTGTTGTGACTGTTCGACTCCAAGCTCTGGCAATACATATAAAACAAGGTGAGCGAACAAGCCAGTTGCCAACATCAAACGCAATAGCCAAGTGAGTTTTTGAAAATGAACATTTTGAGTCAACTTAGGCAGTTTAATGCCTAATGGCGCGAGCATTAAAGCAAGTATTAAATAGAAAGGCACCAGCAACTGCGCGGCGAGAATAACCAGGGCGGTGATAAACACAAACCACACAGGGACATACAGTAAAATCGCCAAATTATGAGTATAGGCAACATTCGTGGCAGACACCCCAATCACATCATTGACGACCCCAGCAGCCCAACCCAACGCAAAGTTAGCCACTAAGGCATAAAACAGCAACAGCACAGCTTTACCAACTAAGCTATGCCAAATTCGCTCAAAAATAGGTAACAGCTCTATCGTTAACGCCAACACAGTTAACACTACAACCCAACTAAATGAGTCCGCAAAAATTGCAATCAATCCCGCTAACACATATAGGTATTGCGCAAAAGTCAGTACTGACAGCTTTTGCCCTAAGCCTGAAATTCTCTTTTGGTAGAAGCCCTTAACCGAAGATATTATGACTTGCAAAGCTGCGGGAATTGTTATTATTTTTGTTGCCGTCATAAAAAACTGGCCTCACTCATTATTAATCGCACAAGAAGCGACCACCATAAACGTTTGCTAACAATTTACCAACATTTCCGATTGCTATAAGTAAAAACGCTTAGTATTTGCCAACTTTCAAGTGCATTATTTTGCTAAATAGCGGCTTTTTAACCTCTCCCAATTATCATTTTGACGAGCGTACTCCTGTTCACACATCGCCCCTCTTTCTGTGGCTTGTTCTGCGTCTTGTTCAGAGCCTGCTAGCAGACTTGCATATTTGTCAGGATCGCTGCCATAAATTAAGCACACAGTTGCGTGGTAACGCTGGGCGTCTAGGCTATGTTCATCACTAAAGTCATCTTCAACCAGTTCATCAATGTCTTCATCTTCAAGGGCAAACAGATCTGCGGCACTTAGCGCGATTTCGGCGCCGTCTTCGAACGCGTTTATCAATAACAATGTGGCTAAGGTGTCGACAGCATCCTCTTCACGGCCCAGCACTATCACTTCATTGGCATAGATATAAGCATGGCCATACTCATGCCCTAGGGTATGTAAAATCGCATCTTGAGTTGCGGTTTTCGGTGTTACGCCAGTTTTTTGATATTCATCTTTAGTAAAGCGACTAAGCACCTCAGTGACGAAGTGATAAGGAATTTGAATTTGCATTAACTCAGGGGCAAACAAGGGGCCGTCTTGCGCGCCATAAACCAAGGTTAAATCTTGCTGCATAGGCAGAGCCAGAAATAGTTGCTGCAACTGTGGCTCAATGCTTTTAATTAATCGATATGCCCGAAGCTCTTGGCGTGTTTCTGCTTCAATAAACTGACTTATTATTGCGGCTTGAGCTGTTTGCCCAATGCATAACATCAAGCCTGCGATTAGCAGCTTTACCATTCTGTGCATATTTCGCCCCCTCCTTGTTGCTAGATAAACATACTGTTATGCTGGCTAAAAGTTAAACAGCCGTTTAAATACATGTTTAAGCAACCACAGTAATCAATTAGAGAACAACTAGGGATCATTATGGACAAGTTTCTCGAGCAATACCCAATCAATACTCAAATTGCAGTGGCTTGGGGAGAAATGGATGCCCTGCAACACGTCAACAATGTGGTTTATTTCCGCTATTTTGAAACTGCCCGAATCGACTTTTTCAATCAGATTAACCTGCTCGACGATCTACAAACCACATCTATTGGCCCGGTGATAAGCGAAAACCAAGCACGCTACAAGCGCCCAGTTACCTTTCCCGACACCTTAGTGGTAGGCGTAAGCATAAGTGACATTAAAGATGACCGGTTTATGATGCATTACAGTGTCTATAGCCATAGTCAGCAGGCCTTGACGACACTTGGCTCGTCGCAGGTGGTGATGTTTAACTTTAAAACCGGACAGAAAGCCAAGCTAACACCTGAGTTAATCGATGCCTTAAAAACTTATGAGCAGGCTTAGAGTCATAGCGCTCAAGTAATCCAAGGCGCAATTAAACCAAGGCCCAAAGCAACTGAGTTGCATACAGGAGAGCCACCAAGATGACTGAAGTGATTCATCTAGCCGATGAAAGCCGTTTCGTGATTAACCAAGATGGAGCTCAGGCTGTATTGGCCTATGAGCTTTATGATGCTAGCTGTAACTTCAACAATACCTATGTCCCGCCAGAACTACGTAGCAAAGGTTTAGCCGAAAAGTTGGTGCGTCATGGGCTAAAGTGGGCCAAAACAGAGGGCTTTGAAATTGAAGCGAGCTGCTGGTATGTGCAGAAGTTTTTAAGCAACACCTAACAGCTCATGCGATAGCATATTGGTTATTCGCCAGTAGCTATTCACCAATAAGCAGTGCCAGTTGCTGACGAATACTCTCGCTCAATGGCTGACTCTTTTCGTTGGTGTAATCGTAATGCACCATGGTGGTTTGCGCTTCGGCGGTCTTCTTGCCGTTCTGCCAGCAACTTTGAGTCAGTTCAAAACTACTATTACCGATACGACTCACCCAAGTTTTTACTGTGATATCGCTGGCAAAGTAAGTTGGCGCATTAAAGGCGATGGTGAACCCCGCCACAATCAAGTTCCACTTAGACAAGTCTTGCGTCGGGTTAAAAATCTTGAAAATCGGCTCACGTGCGGCTTCGAACCACACAGGGATCACTGTGTTGTTGATATGTCCTAAGGCGTCGGTTTCACAAAATCTTGGCTGTAGGGTTAAGCTAAATGCAGTTTCAGACACAGGTTATAGTCCTTGTTGTTATCGTTATTGCTGTGATCGTTATTAGAATTTAATCGCCACCATTCTACCGATAAATTGCCAGCTTAGAAGCGCATCGAGCCAATTGGTACTGGCAGTGCTGGAACTAAAAATTTGCAGGGCTAGAAAGATAATAATTTACCACAGAGGACACGAAGATCACGAAGAAGTGCCACCAAGTGCTTTTCTTGGTGTTCTGTGTGTAGCAAGCGAAGTAAGCGCTTGGTGGCTTAAGGCTGAAAAAGTAAAAGATCCACCTACTGAAGTAGGTGGTTTAGGGCTGAAAACAAAAAAAGGATGCCTAAGCATCCCTTTCTATTCAACCTGTTAAGCGCGTATTAGCGGCTATACATCTTATCGATTTCACGAGCGTACTTGTTGTAAATCACCTTACGACGCAACTTCATCGTTGGGGTAATAAGGCCTGCTTCCATAGAGAAAGCATCTGGCAACAAGGTAAACTTCTTAATCTTTTCAAAGCCAGCTAGCTCGCTTTGCAGAGTCTTAAGGCGTTGCTCAAAGTGTTCAACTACGTGAGTATGACGCAATAGATCCAGCTGCGACTCGTAATGTACGCCCTTCTCTTTTGCCCAAGCTTCTAATGACTCAAATGCAGGTACAATCAAGGCTGTCACATAGTTACGCGCATCGGCAACAATCGCCACCTGCTCTATGAATGGGCAGCAACCTACCTTACCTTCGACACGTTGCGGCGCGATATACTTACCATTTGAGGTTTTCATCAGCTCTTTAATACGGTCTGTAATAAACAGGTTGCCGTTTTCGTCGATACGACCCGCATCACCCGTCTTCAACCAACCATCTTCGAATGCTTCGGCAGTTTCTTCAGGGCGATTGAAATAGCCACGCATTACGGTATCACCGCGTACTAGAATTTCGTTGTCTTTACCCAGCTTAATCTCGGCTTCTGGTATGACTTGGCCGTTAGAGCCTGGCACACGGTTACCTAAGGTATTACAGGTCGTTGTTGCAGTGGTTTCAGTCATACCGTAACCACATAGCACTGGGACATCGATGCTTTGGAAGAAGGCACTGACGTTTGGATCTAAAGCTGCACCGCCACAAGGCATAAACTTAAGACGGCCACCTAAAACCTGCTTTAATTTACTGAAAACCAGCTTATCTGCCAGTTTCCACTGTAGGTTTAAGCCCAATGATGCTTTATGACGACCTTGACCGACTTCAGACTGTTTATGACCAACAGACATGGCCCAAGTGAACATCTTCTGTCTCAACTCTGGTGCTTTAATCACCTTATCTTGCACGGCGCTATACACTTTCTCTAAGAAGCGTGGCACCACACATAGAGTATGCGGGCGAACTTGCACAATCGCCTCTTTCACTGCCATTGGGTTAGACAGGTAAACGTTATGACCACCGCGACATAAAACGTAGAAACTCCAACCGCGTTCAAATACGTGGCTCAATGGCAAGAATGCCAATGACACATCGCCCGGTGTGAACGGTAAGAATTTGTCGTGCTGACGCACCATAGAAGCAATGTTGCGGTAATCGAGCATTACGCCCTTTGGATCACCCGTTGTACCTGAGGTGTAAATTAGCGTCAGTAGATCATCTAAATTCTTATCGTTCAAACGCTTTTCAAGTTCAGCATCTGCAGCGCTATCAATTTCGCGCTCCAATAGATCATCTAGATAAAAATGATTTTGTAGATCTTGCAGTTCAACAGATTTGTCGAAAACTACTACGCGAGTCAGGCTGTCACACTGGGCAACCAAATCACACGCCATGGCATACTGAGCAGCGTCGCCAGCAAAAATCAATTTCGCTTCGGCATCGTTAACTATGTAAGCAGCTTGTTCAATTGTGCTAGTCGGATAGATAGGCACAACTATCGCTTTAGCCTTTAATAGGCCTAAATCGGCACAAGTCCACTGCGGACAGTTCTGTGACAAAATAATTGCGCGGTCTTGTGACTCAATACCAAATTGAATCAACACTCGTGCAATTTTAGAGGTGATGGTATCGAATTGACTCCAGCTCACCTGATGCCAAGGCGCTGCAGTTTCGAATCCTTCGAGCGCAATAGCATCGCCAAGTGCTTGGCTCTGTTGCTGTATTAATCGTACTACGTGATATTGCTCGAGCGACATAAAATGGCTACCTTTTAGCTTACAAGTGTTCCGCTTTTTCGCAAGTTTACTCGAAGAAACTATAAACACTAAGAGTTTTTGCTCTAATTTTGTTAACTAACACACAAAAAAAGGCCTTTGTGTGGGGTCAAATGCCTACATTTAACAACAAGTCTTTTAAGCTAAGCATATCAATTAAAACAGAAATATTTCATTAACACTTGTACGTATTTCCTGCGCACAACGAGACAAAATAAAGATTAATTTTTAATCATTATGTCTATTTTACCTCAAGAATCTAAATTTTAGTCCTATGACCGCAGCAGATCGCCTCGCCATAAGCGCCGCTTAGCAAACCATAATGTAAATAGAGAGAAAACAACGAAGGCGAGATCCCAGTGAACTAAACCCCACACTTGCTCACCGCGTTCAATATCCGCTAACCCAACCGACACCCAGCCCGACAGCAAACCAACCAAGAAGATTAAACCCGAGATCTGCAACGAACTTCGGCACATAGAGCCAAGTCCTAAGCTCAAGCTACAACCAAACAGTGTGGTTAATACGATATGTAGCCAGATAGAGGCATTGATAACGGGATTCAACAGACTCACTAAGCTTGCGGTGATCACCATACTGGCCACCAATATGAATAACAGCCGATATTGCGCCTTCATAAAGGCATTAATCATGCCCTGCTTGCCATCAAACCCTGGAAGAATGAACAGGCTTTCTACTGCGCGCCAACGCTGAATACGGCTCCAGTGCAACATGCCACATAAGATACAATTAAACTGCACCAGCAGCACCAACACAGGTAACTGCACAGCCATATAATAGGCAATCACGGCTAGCACTAAGGTGATCAACGGCATCGCCAATAGCATGACGCTAAACACAGGGCCAATAAAGTAATTTGCCGGATGCAGGCTGCGTTCGAGCCGGTTTAATAACTTAAATGATTGTGGTGACGGTAGCCAGAGCCAGCCCACCTCGAGTCCATTTAAATAAACACTGCGCGCCCTACTGTTCCACGTTAACTGCGACAGTTTTTGCCACAGGAACACCGCTAACACTAAGACGGTAAACAGCAATATAAAACTGCCACCTTG
Source organism: Shewanella pealeana ATCC 700345 (assembly GCF_000018285.1). Classification (NCBI taxonomy): domain Bacteria; kingdom Pseudomonadati; phylum Pseudomonadota; class Gammaproteobacteria; order Alteromonadales; family Shewanellaceae; genus Shewanella; species Shewanella pealeana. The sequence goes on from NC_009901.1 coordinate 5,083,194, forward strand.
AGGTAAAAAACCAACTAAAACAGGCTGCATAGGTAGCGAAACATAGAGTAAAAATGATAGATAAAAAGCGTGACTGCTTATCAAGCTCAGATAGATAAAACTAAAGCTAAATAGCAAAGTCAGCAGCACCTCATCAGCCTTATCTATCGCATCATGGGCCAACAAAAAACCTGTCGCGATCATGATGCTGCTCAACAATAAGCCCAGGGACTGCAAAAACACACTCAGCCGATACTGAGGGACTAACGTTGCCCACTCTGTCGCTGCCAGACGATTCATCTGCCACGCAATAGCAATGCAAGTGGAGGCGACAAACATGTTCATCAGCAAGATCAGGGTATCGACTTCTCGCTCGGCGTCATCGGCCAACAAAAAAGGCAGGCCTAAGGCCATAATTAGCCCTAACAAGCCCACCCCGAGAAAACTGACACAACCTAAATCAAACAACCACAGACGTACGCTGCCCTTTAGCCACGCTCCAGAGGTGATAAACGCTCTGTTCATGTGTGCAGCTCCATAAATAGCTGCTCTAAATTGAGTGGCTCAGCCGCCACAAGCCCATCAAAGCTCTGGCGATAGTTGTCCACCAACACCTTATTACCCTGCCGATTTAAAACATTGAGATCATCGGGTAGCTGGGCTTTATCTTCGAGACAGAGCAATTTGACCTGTTCACGCAGTTCATCGATCTCTTTAAACATCACCAGTTCGCCTTTTTTAATCAGCGCGAGATGACTGGCGACACGTTCAAGATCTGAGGTGATATGGGAGGAGAACAACACACAGGAGCCGGATTCGATGGCAAGATCGAACAAGTCAGCCATAAATTTACGTCGCGCTATTGGGTCTAAACTGGCGACGGGTTCATCTAAGATCAGTAATTTGGGGCGATAAGACATGGCCATAATCAAGGCCAAAGATTGACGCTGTCCCACAGATAGGCGCTGGACTTGCTGTTTAGCATCGAGATCGAAACGTTGCAGCCATTCGGTCTCTAGCGCCATGTCCCACTCGGGATAGAAGCTGCGGTGTAGATCTAACGCTTTGGCCACACTAAAACCTTCGTAACCAAAAGGCTGCTGCGGTACATAGCCAATTTGCATCTTCAGCTTTGCGCTTAACTCTTTAACTGACGACCCCAGTACATTAACTTCACCAGACGTAGGCTCCATAATGCCTAACGCACAGCGCATCAAGGTCGATTTACCCGCACCATTTTGCCCTAGCAGGCCAACAACCATGCCGGGATAGAGACTCAAGCTCAAAGATTTTAAGGCACTCTGGCCATCAAAACTCTTGCTTACCTGTGTAAATGCTAAGGTCGGCGTTTCGTTCATTTCCATCGAAAATTGTCCTTTAGTCCTGCTTATCACTTATGCAGCTTGGTGCTACTTTTGCCAGCGTTCTCCCAGCAAGGTTTGTAACCCTTCTAAATCTATCCCTAGCTGCTGCGCTTGCTTAATAAGTGCATCTACTTGAGGAAAGATGAGTTGGCCACTGTTATTAGTTTCATTTTGCTCTCTTTGAGCCACCCGAGTGGGCTGACCACGGCGACGTTCCAACCAGCCTTGTTCGACGAGTTGCTGGACCGCACGCGATACCGTCATCGGATTAACAGTAAGGTGTTCTGCCATCTGGCGCACAGACGGTAATACTTGATCACTTTGCAGCTGGCCGCCCACAATCAAACGCACAATCTGCTCGCTCAATTGTCGATATATGGGTTCACCACTACTAGGGTTGACATTTAGTTGTTCTAACATTAGCCTTCAGTTACTGTATTAATACATTGATACACCGATACAGTACAAAGTTAACATAGATACGCAAAATTGCAAAAAGGAATCAGTATCATGCTCCATGGAATGTACTCTCAACTACGCGCTCGGGTTTCACCTTCGTTCTGGCGTCATAAACCCGCAGCCATTGCCGTGCTACTTGGAGCTGGCCTAGTTATTCCTGCTGCACAGGCGGACACTTCAGCCAACACTGCTCAGGTAACGCCTAACAATCAACAAGCCTGTTACGTCGACGGCCTCTCAGAGCAGATGCAGTGCGGCTCTATCCTGGTTCCAGAAAATTACGCCAAGCCAGACGGTAAGCAGATTCAAATTCACTATGTGGTGATGCCCGCCATTAAGCCCAGCGACAAGGTCGAAGCCCTTTTAGCGATTGCTGGCGGCCCCGGGCAATCGGCAATCGAGAATGCTCAAGGCTTCGATCGTATGCTCACTAAGGTACGTCAGACTGAAGATGTCATTCTTATCGACCAACGCGGTACGGGTCAGTCAAACCCGCTGCAATGCATAGGTGATGGTTTTGAAAGTGCACTCGCTATTAATGAAAGTGATTTTGATACCCGGGTCGAAACTCAAAAATGTCTCGAGAGCTTAGATGCGGATGTCACCCAATACGGCAGCCTGAGTGCACTTAAAGATTTTGAAGCAGTAAGACAGCACCTTGGCTACCAGAAGCTGCATCTATACGGCGTATCCTATGGCACACGCATGGCGCAGCTCTATATGCGTCACTATCCAGAGCACCTAGCAACGGTCACCTTAGATGGCGTAGTCCCTATGCAGCAGAGCGTACTGGCCATCGGCAATGCTATCGCTCGCGCCTTCGATCTTCTGATTGAAGACTGCGCTAACAACGCCCTCTGCCACACACAGTTTCCAGAGCTAAGAGCTGATCTTGAAAAAGTCGATGCCGAGCTAGCTCAAGCCCCCAGAGTCAGCCAAGTACCGGATCCACTGACGGGCGAATTGACCCAGCTGACCATGACCCGCAGCAAGTTTAAAGGCGCACTACGCATGGCGCTGTATTCTCCAAGTACGCGTTCGCTTATCCCCCATGCGATTCACCAAGCAGCCAATGGCAACTTCCAACCTATCACTGGCTTATACGCCTTAGGGATCGATAATGCCGGCATCGCCATGGGCATGCATGCCTCTGTGGTCTGTGGTGAAGATTGGCAGCGACTGTCGCCTGAGTTGCGTGCAAAAACCAGTGAGAGCTACTTTGGCAAAGAGATGCTAAAAACCTTTGCCGAGTCCTGCGCCGTATGGAGTGTGCCAGCGGTGGATGCCAGCTTTAGCGACCCCATCGCCAGTGATATCCCCACTCTTTTACTCTCGGGCGAACTCGACCCTGCCACACCGCCAAGCTGGGGCGAACTTGCCATGGAAAAGCTCAGCAATGCTAAGCACTTTATCGCCCCCTATGCGACTCACGGCGTTGCGTATCAGTCCTGTGGTAATGATCTTATTGCAGAGCTGGTAGAGCAAGGTTCGGTCGCCGAACTCGATGCAGAATGCCTCAATGAGGATATTCGCCGCAACTTCTACCTTAACGCCAGCACAGTAGAAGCGATCCCGTCAGCTACCGACGAACAAACAGCCCTGATTAAGTAAGGAAACCACCATGATACAAGTATCAAATCTATCGAAACGCATCGGAGATGTGCAGGCGCTGAACGATTTAAGCTTTTCAGCACTCGATGGCCAGATCACAGGTCTGCTCGGCCCCAATGGCGCGGGTAAAACCACCTGTTTGCGTACCGTGTTCGGCCTGCTTAAGCCTGATAATGGCATTGCCGAGATCGATGGTATCGATATCGCCAAATCGCCGGTAGCGGCTAAGCAACAGTTAGGCTTGTTCCCCGACCCTTTTGGTCTGTATGAGCGCTTAACGCCACGGGAATATATCAGCTACTTTGCCGAGCTAAATGGCTTAACACGCAAAGAGGCTAAGCTGGCAACGAGTAATGTGATTGAACGATTACACCTAGCCGATATTGCCGATAGACAGTGTAAAGGCTTCTCTCAGGGTCAAAGGATGAAGACGGCATTGGCGCAAGCAATTGTCCACCAGCCAACCAATATCATTCTCGATGAGCCCACCCGTGGCCTAGATGTGATGAGTACTCGCGTGCTACGTGACATCTTGCGTGACCTTAAGAATCAGGGCCACTGCGTGTTGTTTTCAAGCCACGTGATGCAAGAAGTGGCCGCCCTGTGTGATCAGGTGATTGTAATGGCCGAGGGCCGAGTCGTTGCCGTTGGTAGCCCAGATGCACTTTGTCAGCAAACTGGTAAGGCTTCTCTGGAAGATGCCTTTATCCAACTAATTGGTACCGACGAAGGCATCGCAGCCTAATACTGGCGATAAAAGGATTTCAAAATGAGTAATAAAATAATTTCTATGATCCGCAAGGAGCTGATCGACGCCGCTCGTGATAAACGCTCTGTGATGGCGGGCCTCTACTACGCTATGGGCGCCCCGCTGCTGATGTGTGGCATGTTCTTTCTGCTGATCGGTCAGCTAACCAGCCCTGAAGATCTCAATATTAAAATCGATAATGCACAGGGCGCACCCGATCTGGTGAAGTTCCTGTCTAGTCGTGGCATTTCTCAGGGTGATGACACTGAAAAAGCAGACACTAAAGACATTCAACTCATCATCAGCCAAGACTATGCCGCCAATATGGCCAAGGGTCTTAGCGCCGAAGTGACGCTGATTGCCGATGCCTCCGATGAGAAACTGCAGATCTCAATTCGACGTCTCAAAAATAGTCTGCTGGAATACAGCTCAGAGATGGGCAGCCTACGCCTAATTGCTCGTGGTATCGACCCAAGAGTGATGCAGCCGTTAAAGCTCAATATTGAAGATGAAGCCACTCCAGATTCTAAGGCCGGCATGATCTTAGGCCTAGCAACCATGACCATGATCTATGCGGTATTTATCTCTGGTATGAACCTGGCCATCGACACCAGCGCCGGCGAGCGCGAGCGTAACTCGTTAGCGCTACTACTGAGCCACCCGGTTTCTACTTGGGAAATCGTTATCGCTAAAGTAACCGCGGTAACTATCTTTGCCATGGTGGGGCTCGTGCTGACGCTAATCGTGTCTAAATTTGCCTATGCCTTTGTGCCTTGGCAGGAGCTTGGCTTTGCCGTGAGCGTTAATACCAGCTTTATGCTGATGATGCTTATTGTCGGTGCGCCAGTAGCGATTATGGCGGCGTGCTTGCAGCTGTTTGTCTCCTTTATGGCTAAGAGCTTTAAGGAAGCCCAGTCTTACATCACGATCGTGTTAATGGTGCCTATGATGTTAGCCATGGCCGCCAGCTACAACATCGCGCCGGAGACCATTCAGTGGTTACCTGTATCGGGCCAACTTCAGGCTCTTATTGAGTTTATTAAGGGCCGTGAGCTGCCAATGTTGCAACTTGCCGTTTCATCGGCGTCGACGCTAGCGATTGCCTTAGGACTTGCTATCGGTATGCAAAAATCGCTCAAGAGCGAGAAGATCGTCTTTGGTTTATAACTAATCAAAAGGGCTTAACGCTATAGCGTTAAGCCCTCACTAGTGTGAACTTTTCTTGAAGGAATAAGGAGTACCACCATGGATATCCCAATGATTGTGTTAATTGTCGCTATCGTGGCTATCGCCACCGCCGGTGAAGCCTTTAAACACTATTTAAAGTCGCGCAAAATCACTAGCTCAGAGATCACTAACAATGAACTTGAACTGCTGCGAAAGCAAAATCGTCACCTTGAGCAACGTGTGCAAGTGTTAGAGAAAATCGTTACCGACAATAGCTACGAGCTAAAGTCTCAAATTAACTCGCTATAAATCCATATAGCCCCAATACTCATAGCGCTAACAAGCCATTAGCAGCAGTCATGAGTATTAAACTTTTGGCGATAAGCTCGCGGCGACAAGCTTGTGGTTTGTATGAATAGCTTCCTAAAGGAACTCACATCCTCATAGCCGACCTGTTCGACTATCTGCTCTATACTGAACGCAGTCGTTTCGAGTAAGCGCTTAGCCTCATCGACCCTAAGCCGCTGAATATAGCTGGCAGGCGTTTGATTAACCGCACTCTTAAAACGGCGGATCAAGGTGCGCTTTCCCACGGCAAATTTGTCGGCAATGTCATCTAACTGCAAGTGATGCTTAAGGTGCAACTGCATCCAATCTTGAATACGAGTCACTAGCTCATCTTTATGTTGCGGCTCAGCATCTAAGGTCACAAAAGCTTGTTGCGAGGTTCGATTCGGATCGATAAGCAGCACTTTAGCCATCTGCATCGCAATTTGCTCTCCCGCCAATTTTTGTACCAGTTGCAACGCCAAACTCAAGTTGGCACTGGTGGCTCCCGCCGTATAGTACTGACCGTCGTTCATGACCACGTGCTCACTACATAAATCAACCCTAGGAAAGCTACGCCTAAACAACTCGGCTAACCACCATACGCAGGTGGCCTTCTTATCGTCGAGCAAACCAGAAGCCGCCAACATTAAGGTGCCCGAACAATAGGCCGCTATCGGTTTATTGGTCTGGGCAAATTTTTTTAGGGTCGCAATATGGGGTTGAAAATCATCTAGGTAGGTGTTGAGCTGCTTACGATTAGTGATAGTCGCCGAAGCGACGACTAAGGCGTCGGCATGACTAAAGTAATGATCGGCTTCATCATGGGCTATGACTGGCAGCTGCATATTATGATCGCTGTTAATCGGCTCACCATCGGGCGAAATAATCGCACACTCAAATAACACCTCATCGGCATCGGGATGAGTCACTTTCCAGTAGGTATTACAGAAACTGAATACATCCATAAAACTCAGAATGCCCCCCGCCACCGCATTGTCGGCCGCTAGCACTACGATTCGTTTCATAAACGCTCCTCCTTCTATACCACTGTCACTTTTCACCTTTATTTTGTCAATAATGACACTTAAAACCCATTTGTCTAGTTTTTATACTGAAGTCAGTTGAAAGACGTTGTCGCAGGAGCGCCGTTATGAAAAGAGATATCGATGGAAATATTGACCAAAAGATAACTAAGCTGATGAATACTATCCCTAACGACTGGAGAAGCAGCTACGGGTCATTGAGCAGCAGAAAAGCCCCCTATAAATTATTAAGCCTAGGCTACTTGATCCCCAGCTGGGGGCTGCTATTTTGGCTCAATTTCAGCACTGAACCTAGCCTGTTTGGCCACTTTATTGCTATTCCTAGCCTGTTTATGATGACCGGATACTGTGCTTATTTAATTGCTCGTAAAGGTGAATAGACAATACTGAGATTAAAGCTAGCACGCTCTCTAGTGCTAGCCTTTAGCCTTATCTCATATTAAATCTTAAACTCTTGTACCAATCCCGACAGGCGCTTGGCCATTTGGGCTAAGTTTTCGCTTTCTTGAGAGCTGCTCATTGTGCCTGCTGCAGTTTCTTCCGCTGCATTACTAATATTGACGATGTTGGTATTAATCTCTTCAGATACCGTGCTTTGCTCCTCAGCTGCGGTGGCAATTTGAGTGTTCATATCGGTAATCGTCGCAATGGCTTTGGCAATACTTTGTAAAACTTCGCCTGCACTACGGGCGTGATTAACGCTGTCATCCACATATTGGCGGCTATCTGACATGGCGTCGGCAGCGAGTTTTGCGCCACCTTGTAACTTTTCAATCATTCTTTGAATTTCTTCTGTCGACTCTTGGGTGCGACTCGCCAGCGTTCTAACTTCGTCGGCCACCACAGCAAAGCCTCGACCTTGCTCGCCAGCACGTGCAGCCTCAATTGCAGCATTCAATGCCAATAAGTTAGTTTGCTCAGCAATCCCCTTGATAACATCCAAAATTGAACCAATTTGATGGCTGTCATCCTCAAGATCTTTAACTACCTGTGATGCTCTTTCAATGCCAACGGCTAAGCCTTCAATGGTTTGCACTGTATTATTCACCACGGTTAAACCAGCTTGAGACTGGGTATCCGTTTGCACAGCAGCATCAGCGGCATCATTAGCATTTTTGGCAACCTCAACCACGGTAGCAGTCATCTCATTCATCGCCGTCGCGACCATTTCTAGTTCATCACGCTGTGTTTGCACAGAACTAGCTGAATCGGCGGTAATTGCTGCCATACCTTGAGATGATTCGGCTAGTGACGCCGAAGTTTCGGCGACACTTTGTAAACTGGTTTGGAATTTATCTAACATCAAATTAAATGACCTTGATAACTGACCCAGTTCGTCTTGAGAGGTTATGTGGATTCTGCGAGTAAGATCTGAATCGGCTTCAATGGAAGTGATAGATAAACGCATACTATCGACGGTACGTAAGATGGTTCGTGAAACAAACAACAAAATCAATCCGGCCAATGCAAACGAGCCAAGTGTAATAGCACATAGCTGTAAGCGCATGCTAGATAACGCACCAGCAGCTTCGGCCTGAATATAGACTCGTAAAACCTCTTCAGCTTCAGTTAAATCTCTGAAAGTACGTCTAGCCTCATTAGCAAACGGGCTAGCGCCTACACGATACTCAGCCCAAGCCTGTTGCAATACCTCTGGAGAACGTTCAACAGATTTAAGAGCTAACATACGATTACGACCATCTTCTAAAAATGCCTCTGTCGCTTGTTGAGATAAATCGGCTAACTGACGAATCTCACTTCGTGATTCATCATTATCAATAGCACTAATTGCTGTATCTAATCCTTCAAAATGGTTATAGATATCTTGGATCCGGGTTTCGAGTAGCTTGTAGTTTTTGCTGAAATCATCGCCTAGCATGATGCTACGAGATAAGCGTGACACGTAATTCATATCGCGGTTGATAGATAACAGATATTTTTGACTACTTACGGCAGCTTGGTCATATTCATTAAAACGCTGCTCAACTGCGGCAGTGCTATTCACCACATCAACTAAAATCGCACATCCGGCGAAGCCAAATACCAACATTACCGCCATCAATTTTCGTTTAATACTAAATGAAGCTAGCCAATCCATTTTACCACTCCGAATATTCTTCCAATGCGTAAGCGCAATTTTCATTCAGAATAGAACAAGTCATTTATAGTTATTGAGATATAAACACATGAATTTTATAAAAGTTTGTGAAGAAATATAAAAGTCGAGTAAAACCCCAGCTCTGCCGTGGCTGGGCAGGGCTGTGCAATAGTTGAATATAAATAAATCGATGTAGAATTTATTTTGCTTAAGGTCTAAAAAGCCCCTAAACACTCCAAATGACGCAATACTCGGGATTTAATTAACATTCTCCGCCAAAACAGCCCTATCTGAACAACAGCAGAATAATTAAAAAATCGACCAAGCAGGCTCTCTAAGTTACTGATAAAGCGGAAGTACATCACGGGGTTGAAAGGGTAATTGATGGCTTGATCACCGACTCATCGCATTCTAGGAATGGACCGTCCATTAGATCGATGCAGTATGGCGTAACAGAGGGGGGGATAATCTCTGATAAATAGAAAGAGCGCGCCTGTTAATGAAAACACGCTCTTTAAATCAAAATCGCCTACTTGGCCTTTGGTCTGAACAGTTTAATCACCGACTCATCACACTCTAAGAATGGACCGTCCATTAGATCGATGCAGTATGGCGTAACTGAGGGTAATCTCTGATAAATAGAAAGAGCGCGTCTGTTAATGAAAACACGCTCTATCTGACCAAACCGCTTACTTAGCCTTAGGTCTAAACGGCTTAATCACCGACTCATCACACTCTAAGAATGGACCGTCCATTAGATCGATGCAGTATGGAATAGCTGGGAATACTGCGTCTAAACACTCACGGATCGACTTTGGCTTGCCCGGTAGGTTAACGATGAGTGAGTCACCACGTAGGCCCGCTGTTTGACGCGATAGAATTGCCGTTGGTACAAATTTCAATGATTCGGCGCGCATCAGCTCACCAAAACCTGGCATCATGCGGTCACATACCGCTTCAGTGGCTTCAGGTGTTACGTCACGCTTAGCTGGGCCAGTGCCGCCAGTGGTCACGATAAGGCTACAATTTTGCTCATCGGCCATCTTAATCAAGGTTGCAGAAATCACATCCTGCTCATCAGGGATCACCTCATAGACAGGCTCCCACTCAGAAGTCAGGTATTCATTCAGTACATCGATAATCGCCTTACCCGAGAGATCTTCATAGATACCCGCACTGGCTCTATCACTTACTGTCACAATACCGATTCTAGCTTTGCTCATTCTCTGTTCCTCAATCTGATCATAGATAAACTGCTTGTCTGATAGTTTATCGTGAACTTTAGCGTCTCTATAGTGTGGCGTTAAAGTAGCACAAAGTTAACGAATTAGACTCGATAAATCTGGCGTTAAATATAAAAACTTCGCCCTATGATTTATTGGTTATTCACTCGTCCACACGCCCCTTGTGCTCAAAATACAGCCACAAATAAATACATTTGCCACAAACGAGATATAGCTCGCATTTTTTTGAGATTACAGCCTGTAGCAACACTTGTTTTCGACAAATTCTACCGTACTCTTGCGCCTACTCGAATTCAGGCCGAATTCATACCATGTCGAGGGGCAATCTTTGAACATCACTCAGGGCTTATTGCGCGTTAGTTTAGCGTTAGCAAGTATGCTTTTTTCTCACCTTATCTATGCCGAGCAAATCCAGCAAACTTTGCCAACAAAGAGCAGCGAACAACCATTCTTCAGTAGCCAACAACAGGCTGAAGAGCGCAGCCAAGCCTACGATGATGCTATCGATACTCTCGACACCAAAGAAGACAATTGCACCACAGACCAAGCTTGTGATGATATAAGTAAAGCCATCACAGATCTTGAGTACGCCAAGCGCAACCATATCGATAAAAATGGCCTAGCCATGTTCGATATTTTAGGTGGCCCAGCGTTCACCCCGGAAAACGGCCTGATGATGGCCCTCGGCGGCTTATACTCCTTTAAAACAGAACGCGAGCAAACTGAACTGCAACGTTCAAGTGTGTCTCTTTTCGGCATAGTCAATAAAGGCGATGGCGATCTTGGTTATAGCATTCGTTCGCGACAAAACCTGTTTTTCGATAACGACGATATCCGCTATAACGGCCTGTTTGTGTTAGCCGATCAGAGCGAAAACTTCTGGGGTGTGGGTTATGACGCAGGTAAAAAGCAGCCGGCATCTGACGATACACTATTAAATAAAACCGCATTGACCTACAGCGGCAACTTAGACTTTAACAGTGGTTACGGCTTCTACTTTGGTCCGGCACTGCGAGTGAATTATTTTAAGCCTGATGAAACTAGCTTGCCGCCTACGGCGATTGAAGATGAAAACTTTCAGCAGTTTAAAGATAAGCCTCTGTCGATAGGTTTAGGTTTCTCTATCAATTACGATAGCCGAGACGTCACGGTTAACGCTTGGCAGGGCCAGTACCTTAACTTTGAATACATCAACTATAACCCAAGCTTTGGCAGCGATAACCGTTACCAAAAAGCCCTTGTCGACCATCGCTACTATCTGACGTTAGCGCTAGGTAAGGTGCTGGCTTTCTATAACGCTTACCAGTGGAGTGAAGGCGATGTGCCTTTTTATGATCTGCCTACCCTTGGTGGCCAATCATCACTACGCGGCCTGTATCAAGGGCGCTACCGCGACAACGAAGCCATAGAGCACACCTTAGAATATCGCCACACCTTCTTGCGTGACAACGGCGAGTTATCGGCTCATGGGGCAACCGTGTGGGCTGGTGTCGGCTCGATTGCGGGCACTGACACAGAACTTTACCAGACACTGCTATACAGCTACGGCTTGGGCTACCGCTACGAGTTACAACCTAGGATGAACGTACGCGTTGATCTTGGCTTTAGTGACGGCGACAGCGGTTTCTACCTCACCTTTACCGAAGCTTTTTAATTTAATCCAGAGATCGAAATAAATGAACAAACACCTTGTTATGGTGATGCTACTCAGTGCAATCACCCTTAATGCCTGGGCCAACAATACTAGCGACACGACCGACATCGAACGCCAACAACCTGCTCACTGGAGTCACCTGCCGATTTGGGGCGATAAGGCTCGCGAGCTTGGATATGAGCTCCCTATTCCTGTTGGCCTGAATATCTACTATAACAAGCAGTCTGTTGCTTATGATGCCAAAGACAACTTCAATCTTGGTCTAACCGGTAGTGGTTGGTTGAACAAAATTAATGCCGATGTAGTGATCCCAGCCGATGACGTGATCATTACCGGCGAAGATGAAAGTATTCAGCTTAGAGCCGATGCTTGGGTGCTGCCATTCCTTAACGTCTATGGCCTTGCAGGCTATACCAAGGGGCATAAAGATATCCTTGCCGATCTAAGCAATGCCGAAGTCATGGTTAACGGTAGCTTAGTTAGCAATGGACTAAACATGACGCTACCAATCCCTATCGAGTACACCGCCTATAACTTAGGCTTTGGTGCGGTGCTGGCAGGGCAAGCCGAGGTGATCCCTGGCATGCATCCGTTTATCTTTACCGGTGTAGCGGCATTTACCAACTCTTGGACCACGACTACCGACAGCACGATTCAAACCTATATCGGCTCAATCCGTATGGGACAAAGATATGATGTGGGCGGTGATAAACTGGCTTTCTTAGTCGGCTACAACTACCAGATGATCAATCAGAAGATTGGTGGCAGCTACGACTTCAATATTCCGTTACTGGGGCGTCCAGGTGGAATTGTCATCGACTATGATGTGCACTTAGTCAGCTCAGAAAGCCACAATATGTCGGTGAGCATGGTGTACGATTTTGGCCCTAAAGATGAGTGGAATGTGTTTATCGAGTACGGCTTCTTAAACTGGGATCAGCTACTACTCTCGGTTGGTCGCCGCTTCTGATCCCGAGCAATAACCCCGAGCAATGTTACTCGCGCTCTAATTAGAGCGCTGCAGGCTCAAAGTGCTCGCTTAAGCAGGCATTTTGAGTCTCTTCATTCACAGTCTTCTCGATAACCAATATTTTTGCTTCCAGTAGCTATTATTCAGGCTAGAGATCATTACGCCTTGGCTGGTTGAAGCATGTAAGAATTGCGAGTCTCCGATATAAATCCCCACATGACGAGTACTCCAGCCTGTCTTGAAAAAGACCAGATCACCGGCGCGTAGCTGACTCTTGCTGACACTGTTACCCATCTCTTTTTGCTGCGCAGTGGTTCTTGGTAGCTGCACGCCAAAGCGACTTTGAAAGGTCATCAATACAAACCCTGAGCAGTCGATACCGCCTTTACTCATGCCACCTAAACGATAAGGTACGCCCTTCCACTCTCGATGCACTTGTATTAATTGGCTTTTTGTCTCGGCAGCATTCGACAGAGAAGAAGGCTTACCCGAAGAGACTGACTCAGATGGCGCACTGGAACAGGCGCTAAGTAGTACCGCAAACAATAAAGCCGCTAGAAGTCTCATTCTTATCCCAATATTAAAACGGTCATTTAAATTTTAACCCACAGTTCTAAAAATAATATTAATCGTAAATAAATTTTCTTATTAGGCGATCAAAGTTGTTTTTTAAACTATACATAATTAAACAGGCTAGCTAATTAATGGAATGCTTATATGGAAAACTACTTTTTTAACACCTATAACCAAAGCAATCTTAACCTCAGTGACTTAGCTCTATGTAAAGTGACCGGTGACGAATCCGATATCAAGGATGAGCATGCTCAGGAGGAGCGTGAGGAGGAAACTCCCAGTTACATTCTGGGCTACAACTAGATGCCTTACTATATCAACATTCGGCCGCGACTCATTAATACAACAGCTTCACTATCAATGACGCGGCTTATTTTTTATTAGTTTGATAGCCTCATTATTCATTTTTTAACGTAAATTAATGCCTTGAAAATACGATACAGGATACGGTTAAAGCTATATAAAATTGGTTTTCAATTAATATCAAACAAAGCCGAGTGCAATTATTTATTCAAAAATAAGTCAACCACCCAACTTATTAAGCATAAAAACAAAATATTAAGTCAATCACTATTAACTAAGGCTACTGAAGCTAGGTTAAATTAACCGAGATTCTTTTTAAAGCGCATCGACGCCACAATTAAGCCAATGACAGTAAATATCGCCAACCAAGTCACATCGTAAGTCATATCGATAATTTCAACATCACGCAGCACTACGCCACGGATCAAGCGCATAAAGTGAGTCGCGGGTAACGCCTCAGCAATATACTGCGCCTCTATCGGCATGCCCTCGTAGGGGAACATAAAGCCCGATAGCAAAATCGACGGTAGCAGCACAAAAATGGTCATCTGCATCGATTGCAGCTGGCTTTTGGCTATGGTCGAGATAACTAAACCTAAGGTTAAACTCGCCATAATAAACAGTAGAGTCGCCCCAGCTAACTGCAATAGGCTACCGTTTATCGGCACATTGAAAACGCTATATCCCAAGCCAAGAATGATGATTACCTGTAGGATCCCGATAAACATATAGGGGATGATTTTGCCCAGCATCAGCTCTATGGAACGGATTGGGGTGGTGATCAGCATCTCTAAGTTGCCACGTTCTCGCTCGCGCACTATGGCTGCCGAGGTAAACATGATCATGGTCATAGTGAGGATCACGCCCACCAGCCCAGGTACAATATTTACCGCAGTGCGCTGCTCTGGGTTATAAAATAGCGCCACCTCAAAGGTCGGTGTCATGCGGTTTGCTGGCATGCCAAGTAACTCTGTTAGCGGCATGGCGCGCAAGCCTTTGATTGCCGCAGCCACCATGGTATCTGAGCCATCCACAATCCACTGCGCTACTGGGCGGCTGGTTTCTTCATCGCTAGACGGTGGCGTACCTAACCCCACGGTTTTATGACGCACTAGACGCTGGCTAACATCTTGTGGGATCACTAATACCGCTCGCACTTCACCACGGGCGATGGCGGCATGAGCCGCCTCGATGTCATAGAAATGCTCGGTAAACTCCACTACTTGGGTCGCTGTTATGGTCTGAACTAACACCCGACTCAAGGCGGTCTGGCTCTGATCCACCACGCCAACGGGGATATCGCGAATATTGGTATTAATGGCAAAGCCAAATAGCATCAGCTGAATAAGCGGGATCATAATCACCATGCCAAAGGTCATTCTGTCACGCTTAAGCTGAGTCAGCTCCTTGACGACTATCGCCTGTAATCGATAAAGGGATTTCATTGGCGCCCCTTCCCCGTACAAGTGACGAATACATCTTCTAGGCTAGGTCGCACCAGTGTTAGCGTATCCAAGCCCAAGGATTGTTTTTCACTTAAAAAACGCACCGGATCACTACAACTGGTTTTGACCAAGACTCTCAGTCTGGAGCCAAGTTGAGCGGCACTGATGACTTCGGGAAGAGCCAATAACTCTTGCTTTAGTCGTCTTAAGTTTGTCGATTCGACTTCTACTACTTGCGCGCCCATATTCTGCATCAGCTGCTCCGGTGAGCCATCGGCGCGCTTTACCCCCGCCTCCAGTATGGCAAGTTTATGGCAACGCTCGGCTTCATCCATATAGTGGGTCGAAACTAAAATCGTGGTGCCTTGTTCACACAAGTCGAATAGCTTCTCCCAAAAGTCACGACGATTCTCTGGATCCACAGCCGAAGTTGGCTCATCAAGGAACAGTAGCTCAGGTTTATGCATGGTGGCCGCCGCTAACCCTAGGCGCTGTTTCTGGCCACCACTCATGCTACCGGCAAGCTGATCGGCCTTTTGGTCTAAACCGTAGGTATCTAATAACTCTTTGATCCGCGCAGCTTGCTCTGCTCGAGATAAGCCGTAAATTTTGGCAATAAACTTAAGGTTCTCTTTCACGGTTAAGTCATCATACAAAGAGAATTTTTGCGTCATATAGCCAATTTTAAGGCGTAGCTTTTCGGCATCTCGTGGCAATTTAAGCCCTAAAATCTCAATCTCACCAGAGGTTGGCAACAGTAGACCGGTGAGCATACGAATAGCCGTGGTCTTGCCGCAGCCATTAGGGCCGAGAAAACCATAGATTTGGCCTTTTTCGACCTCAAAATCGAGGTCATCGATTGCCTTTAAGCTACCAAAATGACGACATAGACCTTTGGTTTTGATGACCGGATTATTACTCTTGCTTGCTGACTGACCGCTTTTGATGACCGGACGATCATTCAGGCTGGCCGACTGGCTACTTTTGATGACCGACTGGCTCATGGCATCTCAACCTGAGCAGGTACACCGCTGGGCAGCGAAGCTGAGCTGTCGGGCAGTTGCACCTCGGCTAAATACATCAGACGTGAGCGCTCTTCTTGGTTAAGCGCATAGTAAGGCGTAAAGGCGGGTTCATTAGAAATCCAACGTACCTTGCCCTCTATGGGATTGTCGATGCCATCGACATGAACCAGCAGCACATCGCCAATACTAATCTTCACTCGATATGGCTCTGGCACATAAACACGCGCAAAAGGCGCTTTACCCGCTAACACCACGGCTAATGGGCTACCTTGAGTGACACGCTCACCTAAGTTCCAAGGCAGATTATCGAGAATGCCATCGCGGGTGGCTCGAATGGTTAGGTCATCGAGTCGCTTCTGCTCACCCAATAATACCGCCTCGCTGGCCTGTAGGTTTGCCAAGGCGAAGCGAATGTCTTCTTCCCGTGAGCCACTAACAAGCTCCCTTAGGTTTTCCCGTGCGCTCTCAAGGCTGGCGGTATCGGCATCACGGCTAGCTAAGGCTCGATCGAGATCTGCCTTACTGGCGAGATTATCTTTGGCCATGCTAGCAATCCGACGGTAATTGGCTTCACTTTCTTGCACAGTGGCTTTAGCGCCTGAGACTTTAGCCCTAGCCGCCGCGATCTCTTCTTCACGGGCGCCTTTTAGTAACTTCTCATAATTAGCCGTCGACTGGGCGACATCGGCCAAGGCCTTAGCCACCTGTGCTCTTTGCTGCGTATCATCGAGCTGTACCAGCACTGTACCTTTGGTCACCATACTCCCTTGCGCCACAGGCAAGGCAACCACGACTTCGTTGCTGGTTGCCGTCAATGCTATACGTTGTCGCTCAAGGCTGCCTAACGCCATAGATTTTGAGCCGCTATCGCATGCCGTTAAAGTAAGAAAGCAAAATATCAGTATCAGTATGCGCACAGTTACCATCCTTAAAAACTTGTTGCAGACTCGCCGTTTATTTAATCACAATACGCCTAATCTTTGACTAATCAAGCCTATGAGTTGCTAAAACTAAGCCATTTTCATCGGGTTGCAGCTAAGTAAAGAATCCACCTTCTGAAGAAGTTAGCTTTGCCATCTGTTGCAAATAAGACTCCCTAAAAGGAAGCTTTCCAATCGTGCTTTAGCAAGACGCCGTAAATATATCCCTATAGGCTCTGCTAAATCATCCCTGATTTAGAAGCTTGTAATGCACTTCTAGCAAAGCTTAACTTTATCACTGAGCCTAACGTGGATATGTTTAAATGAGCTTATAAGCCGTGTATCGCAGGGATGCGATAAGCGAGCCTCCATGGAACCTTTCTTTTCAAGCAAAAGTCGGCGTGCTTATAAGTCGTTAAACATTGCCTTACTCCGCAATACCATTGAACGTACTTCAGGCAATGCCTAATTGATAATAACCACCTACTGAAGTAGGTGGTTTAGGGCTGAAAACAAAAAGAGCACCTAAGTGCTCTTTTCTCAATACGACGGCCTATGCTTGCGCTAATTCCGTTTAGCTCGCTCAGAAGTATAGATATTCCACATCATCTCAGTTCCCGACTCCTCCCAAGTTGCGACGGCAACGAGGCGATATTCGCGGCCCGATACCGATTGAGGAATATGGTTTTGCTTAAAGTAAACTTCCTCTTTAATCCCACTGGCGGGAAAGCCCTGATCTACTGCAAGTTGAGTGATGTAGTCCACGCGTCGCTTGGCTAAGGCGTGGTTGTAATCTTCACTACCTTCGACGCTGGTATCACCAACCAGATAGAGTGACGGTGACTGCTTCTGCACTAACCCCGCAATAATGCCTCGCCATTTATCAGCCTGCTCGGGTGCTAAAGTATCTTTATCGAAGCCAAACATAATCACTCTAAAGTCTTCCTTCACGCTTACAGTGCTAGTTGGACAGCCATCATTATTGATGACCGACCCTTTAGCTGTGCCTGCACATTTATCACGAGCATTAATCACACCATCGATATCGGTGTCGAGTAAGTCTCGTGTTTGTGGTTCCACAGCAAATGGCTCGGCGGTTTCGGCGCAGCCCTGTAGTAACACTAGGCTAGCGAAAATTAATTGAGTCAGTAAGATGCGCATATTACTTCTCCTCCGTCCAAGCTTCTGGGGTATCGACACGGAATGACTCCATTAAATAGCCGGTTGCGTTAATAAGACGATAAGCAGCAATATTGTAGTTATAGTGCGCTGTGATGTAGTGCTTGCGCGCTAAGAACACCTCGACCTTGGCATCGAGTACATCGAGCAGTGAGCGGCGACCCAACTCAAACTGTTTAGCATAACCTTGCTCAGCTTTAACCGCTTGATCGACATTCTCGCGATAGAACCCTCGCTGCTGACCAATAAATTCATAGGCATTCCACGCGAGGCGCGTGCCCTCTTCAACCTGCTTCTGGGTATTCTTACTAATCGCGAGTGATTGCTGATAACGCCAAGAGGCGGCTTCAGTGCGGTCAGTCGTCGAGCCACCACTGAATAGATCATAGCTGAGCATCAACATAGCTCTGGCATCTTCATCTGGGCCTTCGATGCCGCCAATGTTGTCGTTTTTATTTGCTTGTAGCTCTAAAGATAAAGTCGGCCAAAAGTCACTTTTCTCGCGTTCATATTGGGCGTTAGCCGCCTGAGTATCGAGAATTGCAGCGTCGATCTCTGGGTGGTTTTCCAACGCGAGGCGAATAGCATCGGGCAAGTTAGTCGGCACAAACTCAAAATCTGGCTGCGGATCATGGAGGTCTTTCGGAAGTTGCCCCACAAGGTCATAGTAACGCGCCTGTTTATCCATCTGGTTATTACGCGCAGAAAGATAACCCGACTGACTGGTTGCCAAACGCGCCCGCACCTGCGCAACATCGGAGTCGCTACTCAGGCCTTTATCTCTACGTGACTCAATATTTTTAAGCACCTCTTGGTGCTCTTTTATATTACGCTCAGACAGCTCGACGATTTTATTGGCCATCGACAATTCAAGGTAGACTCGGCTGACTTCTAAACTCAAGTTCTCTGCATCGGAAAGTAGACCTAAACGCTCGGCCTCTTTCTCAAAATCTAGCCTATCAATCTCAGAGGTCGTGCGGAAACCATCGAAGAGTAGCTGTGATACACGTACACCTATTTCGGTACGGTCCAGCTCGGTATCGATACGCTGTCCGCTGTTATAGCGGACACTTTCATAGCCCACGCCACCGTAAAGTTTCACCTGTGGCAGGTAATCCCCTACTGCCGCACGTTTATATCTTACCGCAGCTTCGAAACTGGCATATTTCTGCCAAATTGTTGGGTGGTGATTAATCGCTTCCGCCACAGACTCTTCAAGTGTGAGAGCCTGCGCCTGAGCCGATAATGCCAGTATTGGTATAAGTATCAGTCGTCGCATCGTGTCCTTACCTTATGGTTCGCGAAGTGCATTTGCTTTAGCGCGTAATAGAGGCTTTAGCCAATAATTTAAAACGGTTTTCTCACCGGTTAATATGTCGGTACTGGCTTGCATTCCTGAAATAATCGGCCAGCCATTGAGTACGTTTTCTTCTGTTTTTATATGGGCTTCGAAATAGGTGGTGCCGTCATCTAGCTGTTGAGCATCCGGGCTCACATAGATCACCTCACCTTTGAGGCCGCCATATATCACGAAGTCATAGGCGGTAAATTTAACGGTTGCCTGCAGCCCAGTGTGCACAAAGGCGATGTCTTTGGGGGCGATTCGAGTTTCAATGATCAAAGCGCCGTCCTGAGGCACTATGCCCATGATTGATTCGCCTGGCTCAACCACCGCACCAATGGAACGCACTAAGATATTGGTCACATTGCCATTGATAGGTGAAACAATTTGAGTTCTAGCCAAGCGATCGGCAAGGGTTTTGATGCTCTCGGTGAGGGCATTGAGTTCATTAATCACTTCATTACGCTCGGCTTCCGCACGGCTTAAGAAGTCTAAAGCCACGGTGAGATACTCAGCTTCGGCTTGATTCTGCGCCGCACGTAGTTGACGACCGTTAGCCTTCGATGCCGATAACTCGCCTTTCAAGCGGATCTCATCACGCTCAAGCTTTAATAGCTCTAGCTCCGCAACCGCGCCCTCTCGCACCGCCGCGCGGGTCATCACGATTTCCTGCTTTACTAACTGCAAACCACTGAGCTGTGCCTGAGTGGTGATCAGCCCCTCTTCTATCGCTTGTACTTTTTGCTCTATCACCTGCGCCGATTGCTCTAACTGTGATGACAACTGAGATAATCGCGAACGATAAATCGCTTTCGAGCGGGTACTGACCGACACATCGAGTGCACTGATTGCCTTCGGCTTGATTAGCACTTTATCGCGCCAGTAGCTCGCTGCATCATCAATAACCACGCTGCTAATCTCTGCATCTAAGCGTGCCTTTTGCCGTTTAAGCGCAGCGGCTTGAATATTGGCCTCATCGTAGGCCGATGCAAAACGAAGTTCATCGAGCAGTAATAGCGGCTCTCCCGCCGAGACTGACTGTCCCTCCCTAACTAATACCTGTTTTAAGATCCCGCCATCTAGACTCTCAATCTGCTGCACGGCTAATGTCGGCACTACCATGCCTTCACCCACCACTACCTCTTCGAGCTTGGCAAATGAGGCCCAGACTAGGGTCACGACAATCAAGGCCGCCACCAGAAAAATCAGTTGGTTAGCGCGCTTAGCACCCTCAAGGTGCTTTATATGGAGACGGCCGCTCATTTCAGCTCTCCTTTCTGACGCACATTCACCGCTTTGATACGACTCTTGCCACGTTGACGCATCTCATCAGGGGTTTGCTCTTGAATGATGCGTCCCTTATCGACCACTAAAATACGGTCACATAAACTCAGCAATTTAGGGTTGTGGGAGGCGATAACTAGGCTGCTATTTTTGACCTGTGATAGGCAGGCGATAATTTGATTCTCGGAGCGCTCATCCATGGCGCTAGTTGGTTCATCCAGTAGCAGTAATTTTGGCTGGCGCAGCAACACTCTTCCCAAGGCAATAGCTTGACGCTGGCCACCGGAAAGCTGACGACCAAACTCACCCACTTGGCTATCTAAGCCGCTTCCCAGTCGATCCATTAACTTATCTATCCCAGAGCTAACTATGATCTCAGCTAATAAGTTCTCATCAACCTTCTTTAAGCCAAATAACAGATTATCCAGCACTGTGCCGTACACCAATGCTGGCTGCTGTGACATCCAACCCACCTGCTCTCTAACATCGCTAATTGCCCACTGGCGGGCCTCTAGTCGGTTATAAAACAATTGACCACTACTAAGTTGATACTGCCCAGCCATAATAGCTAGCAGGCTCGACTTACCCGCACCAGCAGGCCCAAGCAAACCTATCTTCTCTCCAGCTTTAATCTCTAGATTCACCTCGGTAAACGCTGGCAGAGGCTGGTCGGGATAACTAAAGCTGGCATGACGCAATGACAGCGCACCATTAAAGCCCACCGCAGTGCTAGGTTGGCTGGCTTTAACCTGCTCTTGGGGCAATTCCAAGATGGAGCTGACCGCCGTGATAGCCGACTGAGTCTGTTTAAACTTAAGCAGTAACATGGAGATCTGATTAATCGCATTGGCCGCGCGGCCACTTAGCATGACGATGGCGATCAAGCCCCCCATACTCAAGTTGCCCGCGTGAATTTGATACACCCCAGAGATGATCAAGCCTATGGTGACCAACTGCTGACTATTCATCACGCTATGATTGAGGGTGTTAGAGGCAATTCGAGACTCGTTCTGCCAATCGGCCAAGCTGTTGACCGTGTCATCCCAAATACGCTGCGCCTTGGGTTCAGCGTTATTCTGTTTGGTTTCAACCAGTAAGTTGAGGGTTTCTATCAGGTGAGCTTGGCGCTGAGTAGACAGCTGAGAGGTGTGTTCTATGGTCGCCATCAGCTTCTTTTGCATCACAAAGCTAATAATTAACAGCAGCAACATGCAGGCTAATGGCACCAACACCATATAACCGCCTAACCAAGTGATCAGGGCTAAAAACAACAGAGTAAAGGGCAGATCCACTGCGGTGACTAAGGTGGCCGAGGTGATAAAGTCACGAATACTATCAAACTCTTGCAGCTGCTTAGCAAAGGCGCCAGCGGAGGCTGGCCGGCTCTCTAAACGCATGCCCAATACCTTAGAAAACAAGATATTCGACATCTTAATATCGACCTGCTTACCGGCTACATCGGCTAAGCGTGTGCGCGCTTGCTTCAATAACCAATCAAATACAATGGCGATACAGGCTCCCGTTGCTAGCACCCACAAGGTGTCGATGGCCTGATTAGGCACGACACGGTCATACACATTCATGGTAAATAAGGGGGTAACCAGCGCGAGAATATTGATCGCTAACGAGCCAAGCAAGAAGCTGCCGTAAAAAGGTTTAACTTCGTCGAAGGCGGCTAATAACCAATGGCGCTTAACCTCAAGATGATGCTCTTCACTACGGGCATCGGTAATCATTTTGCGTTTAACGTGCCAGCTGTCTTGATAAAATTGCGCCTTAAAATCGCTTGCCGTTATTGGCGAGGCAGTGCCTTTAGCGTCGATAAGTTGCAACTCGCCACTCTTATCTATGATTAACAGTCCTGGCTGATTTTGCTTAGAGACAACAATGGCTGGCAGCGCCATCTTGGACACAGAGAGCTTCTGCTCTATCGCTTCTATCCCTAAGTTATCGCAAGCCTGCTGCAAGTCATGCCCCGACAGCCCTTTTCGGCTAACCATCTGCCGCAACAGCAACTGCTCGCTATAGGCGAGACCGAGCCGTTGACAGAGCGACTCAATCACATTAGCGGTGACGTCTTGCTCGAGTATCATCATGGCTGCTGACTCAATAAGGCCATCTCATCCTCTAAGCGCGATAATGCATCGTCGGGGGGCGTTGCATATTGCAGCTCAGTGTTAGGGCCACTGTTTAGATAATGCTGCTCATCGGCTTGCTGCACACTTTGCTTTATCGCTTCTGTCAGCTCACTAACCACCAGCTCAGCATTGTCATCCTGCTCGACTGGCTGCATAGACTCAGGCTCTATGCCCAAGGCTGCTCGCGGAGACATAGCAAACCCGCTCGGCCCCGCCATAAAGCTAGAGAAAACGACAGGCGGTACATCCACTGTGACGGTAATGGTTTCTACGATACCACTGGCGGTATCTGTACCTAATACCGCTGTAGGGTCTAAGGTGAGGTTTAAAATATCGCCATCTTGTGCGCCAATAACCGTTAAGGTGGCGACATCATCAATATCCACCAGCCATTTATCACCATTTTTATTACCCGCTGATAGCGTCATAGTGTCGGGCACACCGTAGATGGTTAACACACCCGATTCATTGGTCGCCGGATTTTGCAGGGCTAGACCAAGGTTGAGTGCAACATCATTAATATCCGTTGCTAGCACATCTCCAACCTGAGTCCATACAGGTGCATCAACTTCAGGGGTTATCTCCACCTCAAAGTTCAGCACTTCAGCAGTACTTAAGTCTGTTTGTAAGCTGCCTAAAACTGTCGCACTATCGACCGAAGCGATCTCAAGTTGCACATCTAAGGTGCCAAAGGCGAGCTCACCGGGATAAATTTCGATTTGAGTCAAAGGGCTCGTGGTTGAGAGAGTGGCGTAATAGCTGTCGCTAGCGGCATCATATTTAAACGACACGAATTGGCTCCCCACCTTCACACCTTCTAAGTCCACCAGCGCTGAAGCATCATCAGAGGTGACTATCAGCTTCATCGAAATCGATTCTGTCGCATCAAACTCATTGATTTTGGCGTTTAAGTCGATAGTGATGACTTCATCTTCGGTGCTGGTGTATTGGCTGTTTGGAGCCGTAATGACATCAATACCGTCGGCTATGGGTGAAACCCCAACTAGAATATTCGCTGCGCTGGTCACAAAGTCGGTAGTGCCTAGCTCTTGAGTAATAGCTTGAACCGAGAGGGGAATGTCACCGCTAAAATCTAAAGGCGGTTGCAATACCAGTCCGGCTAACTGCGCAGGAGTAGCTGACCAAGAATAAGTTGGCGAACCATTAAAGCTGCCTCCGTCAGTGCCCTCATTAGGCAACTGCACCAAGTTTGCCCCATCTTGGTAATACAGCACCGCGCCACTGGGTACGCCATGAATGGTCAGGTAGATCGCCTCAGAACCATCTTGGTCAATTAAACCTAAGCCGGATGCACCTAAACCAGACAGGTCGATCAGGCTATCCTCTTGACCCAATATGATGTGCGTATCCGCAGGTAATTCTGCGGCATCGGTTACCGGTGTCACCTCTATGGTAAAAGTATTTTCAAATGGTGCCTGATCGGTGACATCGCCGCCATTTATGCTAGCAGTATCGATACTCGTCGCTGAGAACTTCAGCCTAAAGTCGCCACTTAAGTGCTCTGTCGGCACAAACTCGAGTAGCCCCAACGAAAGGTTTAACAAGGCCATGCTGTTGCCAGTAAATTCCCAAGTATCAGTTGTGCCCGCCTTTAACGACCACAGACCTGTGCTGTCACTGATACTGCCGCCATCGAGCAAGGTAATGGTGATCGGGTTGGCGTTATCGCCAAACAGAATCTGCTCCGAACCACCTGTACTAGGGCTTGAATCTGGATCATCTAACACTAGGCTGATCCCAAGTGGAATAGGGGCGTCTTCTAGCATGACTCGATTCGCGATATGTAAACTCACACCGTCGGCAACTGGAACTATCTCAACTTCAAGGCTTTGAGAGTCATCAATTTTAGTGTCACCACTGATGCTATCGGTGGCAATAATACGAATAGGAATATTCAGCTCACCGGCATAATCTTCGCTGATATTATGTAACTTGAGGTTAGCTAGTGACGCGCTAGTGAACACATATTCGATGACATTCTCACCCGTAGCATCATAAACCGCTTTTACATCGCTGCCGCTAAAGTAGCCACCTTCGGGTAAGTCGGAAGCTAGCACTCTAAAGCTAATCAGGTCATTGCTATCAGGGCTAAGCAACTGATTGAGGTGGCCTGAAAAGTCGATAGCCGTATCTTCGATGGCGTCGACGCTTGTTAACAGTAATGCTCCAACGTCTGTTGCTTGGCTATTTGGCGCATCTTGGTCAAAACGCACCAAGAAGTTAGTCTTAATAATGGCGGCATCGTCTCGGTCCTGCACTCTCGCCTCGACGATTATCTGCTCTAAACCTGTGGCAAACTCGCTGATAATCGTCGCACCGCTAAGTAGGTCCAGCGCATACTCTTGCACCGTATCACTCGTCATGCCAGAAACTGGAATAATCCAGCGGCCATCACCATCGTCAATGGCTCCATTAGGGTGCGACACGTACCAACCGTCACCACTCGGCACTATGATCACCAAATAATCCAGTACCTCAGAACCGTCAATATCGCCATCGAAGAACAGTACTTGCCCTGTTAAGTCGATCGCCGAACCATCACTGCTCACAAGCGTTGGCTGCTCACTTTGCAGATGCGTAGTTAAATCGACAACGGCATCGACAACCACTGTGATTTGGCTTGCAACATATTCACTTATTTGTGCACCGGTGTCAGAGGTGTCGGTCACTTGATAGCTCACATCAAAAGAGAAGCTACCGTCGGCATCTTCTGGTGGTACAGCAGCCAGTCGCCCTGAGTTGAGTAACGCGGTAAGTGTTGGGCTAGTACTATCGACTAAGGTACTGACATCTAACCCAGAAACTGGAATCGTTACCTGTGAACCATCTAAGGTCAAAATAAAACCATCAGCGTCCTGATACGGGATAATAAGCCCAGTAATAGTTTCACTGCCATCAATATCGGCGTTGAGGTTGGGCGTAAAATCTAATGGGATGGCTTGGTCTTCAAAACCATAACTCGTCGTAGCCAGCGAAGCCGCATTGGCATCTATAACAGGAGCAATCTCGATATTGACGGTTAGCTCATAATCCGCAGAATCACCATCCAACTCAGTGCTTTGAGCTAAAATGGTAAAGCTAATTTGGCCACTAAAGTCTGTCACCAGCTTTAGGCTTAAACTGGCCAACAGGGTGGCAGACACCCCATATACCGGCTGATTATTAATGAAACCAACCACAGGTAAGTTAACAGGACTTCCACCAGCATCGACAAATATCACCCCATCGGGTAAGCCTGAAATGCGCAGATCGAGTGATTCTGATCCATCGTCGTCAGAGGTGACGATAGTGAAATCGAGAGCTATCGCCTCATCCTCTTTGAAATCAACCAGATTTGATATAACCCCCGTGTCATTATCTATGGTCCAGACATTAGCATCGCCATTAATAATCGGCTTGTCGTTTGCCACTCCCGTCAGGGTCACTGTTACATGATCCACCTCGCTGTAATTCGGGTTGGGGTGAATAATGCCATCGGCGGGATCCTGTCCATCTTGCGAAGTCTCTGTAGCAAAGCTTCTAACCGCGATGGAAAACTCTCCAAGATTAGCCGAGCTAGCGTCGGCGGCAGGAATAAGCTTAGCCACTCCAGAGTCAACTTCAGAAGCCAGTACCGTCCACACATTTCCACTCACCGTCGCGGAAGGAGCATCGATAGACCAACCATCGGGCAAAGTGAGTTCATAACTTAAAATTTCAGAGCCTGAGCTGTCGGTTAATGCTCCTGCTATCACCGCCTTAAGCAAGATAGGCGCATCTTCGTCGCTGCGAATATCTTGGGTAGTTAATGTGGGCTTATCAGCAACCGGTGTGACATCTATGGTTACGGTCTCAAGGGAACTGAGTTTAGTGTCTTTATTGTCACTTTCGGTGGCTTTAGCTTGAATGGTGAAGGTAAATTCCCCGGCAAGGTTTTCTCCCACCGTCGCAATCAGGTTATCTAACTGAAGCTGACTTATCGACATACCATTGCTGATGGCAAGACCTATCGCAGTCAGGCTTAAACCAGCACTGATGTTGTCGATAACATAAGTGACCGTTTCAGAGCCTTGAGGGTCTGAGCCGGTTTCATCTTTTGAAGTCGCCCCCAGCTTAATATTGAAACTTGCGGCATCTTCATTAACCGCATAACTGAACTCGCTACTCGCATCCCATAATGGGGTATCGGCCACAGACTCAACAGTAATCGGTACAGTAGTAGTAACTGCAGGCTTACCCGTAATGTTGACCGTGATGATAAAAGCTGCGCTGGCGGTGGCATCGGAGCCATCTTCTATCGGCTGATAACTCAAATCACCATTAGGAATCGCCACTCGCGTTAATGGGTCCTCACTCAACAGTCCATTGAGAAGAGACAGGATGTAATTACCATCGGCATCCTTTGGCACCTCGGTGCCGTCAAGCATCAATACTCCGCCCTGCAGAGCGGCTGCATCAAACACCATGCTGATAATAAATTCGCCTTCGTCGATATCTCCCGGCCTAGCCTCAACAGCAAAAATGGTATCCGTGTCCTCGATAAACGCGGTATTAAAGACGATGATTGAACCTTCGGCATCTTTAGCAATAAGGGTTAGGGTGTCGGTAGCAATATCACCGTCGGCATCGGTAATTTGCAATAGTACGTCTTCAGTAAACTGAAGCGCGTTGTAGGCAAACTCAAAAGTGGTCACCGTTGCTAAGCCATTTTCATCCACCACCAGCTCACCATATTTAACTGCGGCTGGATTGGCATCAGTAAATAGCTCAATGACGGTTCCTACTGCGTAAGACACGCCTTTATAGGTGATATCAGTAACCTTAGCGCCATCGGCTCCCTGCTCGGCAGAGTTAAACATCTGCACGCTATGCACTTCATTCACGGCTTCAAAAAACTCTAAGGTCTTTGCGGTATCTTCTGGAATATCATCGACTACGGTAACTGTGATGGTCTGCGAGGCTGACTTATCGTTATCGACATCAATTGCGTTCACTTCAAACAATAGATCTAAGCTGTTTTCACCATCGGCATTAGCATGGTCAAAGGGTCTAAACTGCTTAAACTCCACTTTTCCATTGGCATTAAAGCGGATCTGAAATACCTGCTCCCCCCCGGTCTCTCGTGTAGCTACATGCCAGCCGTCACCGTTAGCTGTGGTATTGAGTATGACTTTCTCGGTGCCGCTATAGTAAGTGCCAAAACTAAAGCTATCAGTCAGGGTGATTTCGGCAATGCTGTCACTGCCCGCCGATGTCGATAACAGCTGCGAAGTTGAGATGGGATTCGTACTTGTGAGGATCCCTTCGTTGATATTGAGTTGCAACGGATCGGGCAGTATGGCGTTTTGGCCATCATAGATATCGACTGAGACCTCTCCCGACGAGATGGTGTTATCACTGTCTCGAATGTCGACAGTGACCTTGAGGGTATCAAATAGATCGGCGGCGCCTAAATGGTCAATCGGCCCCAGTAAGTTAAAGTCTAATGCTATGGTTGCCAGCTGTTCGGGGTCAACGGCGACGTCTGTTGGTAAGCGCATGGTAAAGACAAGCTTGCCCTCTGCCGTCACCGCGTCCAACGAAGCACCATCGTCTTTCACCAGCCAAAACAACTTTGAGCCATTTTGAGTCAGAGTGGTACCTGCGGCGTTTTTTACCTCAGCGCCATCAACCACACTAAATGCTACATCAACAATAGGATCTTTGCTCGCGGTGATATTAAAATGACCTGTGGCACTATCTCCGTAAGCGGTAATGGATGGGTCTTCGCTGACATTGAGGCTAATGTCGTTAATTGAGGCGGCAGCGGCATCTTGCACTGTTACCGTCAATGTTGCACTGGCAACATCGCCGTCAAAATCAGAGATTAACAGGCCAAAGTCGATATCTTCGCTAAGTGTCTGATCAAAGGCTTGGTATAGGGTGAAGTCATAGTTTTGATTCAGGCTATCGGCGCTAGCACTCCAACTGTGACTCAGCTCAATGACAAAAACCGGATCGCTCACATTGCCGAGGTGGGCGGTTAACGTCAGTCCATCGACACTCAGGCTATATTGAATATCTACCCCGCCCGCGGTCAGTTTTGGTTGCAGCGCCGTTGCCGCAAATGACACGCTGGACACAGTATCACTGCCCACCAGCACATCGAATGTGCCACTTTGGCTGATAGGATCATTGACCAGTAAACCTTCATCGAAGGTTAGCTGAGTGATATTTGCCAATGCAGCAGAATTACCGTCACTCACATTCCAGGTTAATCTCCCTTCCTGTATATCGGTACCATCAAGATCCATCGCAGTGACATCGGTAATGATCTCGAGCAAATTAGTGCCAAGATGATCCAGTGGCGCCGACTGGGTGAAAGTAGCATCGACACTGAGATCATCCCCGACATTGCTTGCCGATAATACGATGGTAAATACGGTAATCGGTGACGCCTCATCGGTGAAAGCGGTCAAGGTTTTACCGTTATTCGATAGCACAAACTTCAACGCGATACCGCTGCTAGATAAGTTTTGGTTCTGCAGATGAAACGGAGTGAGTGCAGTAAAGCGAATGGTGTCAGCTTGTAAGGTGTCCGAGCCAGCGGTAACGCTAAAGGTTTCAGTCGTCACCTGCGGGCTAGCATCGATATCGCCCTCTTGGCTCGCTCCTATCACATCAGTCATACCACCAGGCGCGCCATCGCCGACGGTGAAGGTCGCATTCGCCGTTGCTTCGCTGCCATCGGAATCCAACACCGTATAAAATAGCTCAACAACTTGTGCTTGAGTGTTATCGAGATTTTCTGCGATCATGAAGCTCCAGCTACCGTTGGACTGAATAGTCATGATCCCTTGAGGCGTAGCAATAACCGCTGGCACTGCAATAGACACTGGATAATCGACGCCATCATAATGCACCGAGGTCAGGGTTAAAGGTCCTTCGATGGTATAATCGTTACCGAATAAAGAGCCGACTGCGCTGGTGTCCTCAATGACAAACTCATGATCATCGAAAGCGAACGGGCGAGTGTCGCGAATATTAAGCACGGCATAGGTGATGATCTCTTCTGATGTGCCGTCAGCATCAGTTTGCAGGCCACTTAAACGAATGTAGCTCAGCACATTACTGTTATTCAGCTCATCCATAGGCTGAAATAAGGACACATTCAGATCTGTCCCCGACAGATTTGCCGTCATCACTGTCTCACCATCACCGAGACGGATAAGGGTAAATGACTGCCCGTCAGCAGCCACACTGATGCTTAACGCTTGCCCCTCAGAGCTGAGGGTTAATAGCCGACTCTGCTCCGCCGTTATGCTTAAAGCGGCATCGGGGATCTCAATAGGAATCGTGACACTGGTGCTTAAGCTGATGTTGAGTGCAGCTTCATATATCGAAGCAATCGCAGGCACAAATAGCGTCGGCATAGCATCGCTCGCACTGTTACCCGACTTATCGCTAACCTTAACATCGAGTGACCATGGCGCTTGACGATCTAGTCCTGTTACGTCTAAATCTGTAAACGACCAGCTACCACCAGCCTCAACCAGCGCAGTAAAGGTTAACGCATTAATACCATCTGTTAGCGTCAGCTCAACGGCTTGACCAACCTCTACACCTGTTGTTATCCCGCTCAGTGACTTCTCGACACCATAGATAAACAAAGCCGCATCAAATCCATCAGCTCCGGTATCGATATCGATACTAATTTGGGTATCGAGAGTGACCGTATTTGTTCCGGTTGCTGGGTTACCCGCTAAATCTGCAGTATCGGCCTGCAATGATAACTGGCCATCGGCAAATATCGACAAGTCGACATTAGGAACCTGCCATTCACCGTTAACGACAACCGCATTAAAGCTGGCGGTTTTACCATTAATGTCGACCACAGTGACGACGACCGGTCGGCCATCTTCGATATTAATAACTGTGCCGGCGAGTGTTGCATTTGTCGATTCGGCGGCATTAATTAAGCCATTATCATCGACTATTTCGACGGTGATCGTCGCCAAACTATCTTTATCGACTGCGACATTTGCCTCAACTAAGTTGCCTGCGATATCGCTAGCACTCGCAGTAAAACCTAGGCTGCCATCCGCTAAACTCGAAACATCGGCGTCATCTATCTGCCAGCGGCTATCAATCACTGTTGTGGTAAAAGTTAATGCCTTTCCCTCTACATCGGTCACGGTAATAGTGACCAACTGGTTATCTTCAATATCGGTGACACTGCCCGACATATCCAGCAGCAACATCTCGCTGGCATTGATCACGCTATCGCTACCAGTTTCAACTTCAATGCTAATTGAGGCCAAGATATCCACGGCAATTGTATCGCTTGCTGTGGCTAAGTTACCCGCCATATCTGTTACCGAAACAGTGGCACTTAGGCTCCCATCGGCAAAACCCGACAAATCCGCACCGCTCAGCTGCCATCCGCCAGCCACGACAACTGTGGTGAAGCTCCGCTCATGACCTAGGGGATCACTAAAAATAACAGTAACAGTCTGGCCATCTTCAATATGACTGACGCTACCACGCACATGGACGGCTTGCTGCTCTGTGGCATTGATTACATCATCGCTATCGACAAACTCTATCGTCACCGAGGCTAATGTATCTTTGGTAATCGTACTGGAACCTGTAGCAAGATTGCCTTCTAAGTCTGAGGTTACCGCCCTTAGTGTTAACGCTCCCTCTGCAAGAGAAGACAGGTCGACGTCATCGACCACCCATGTGCCATTACGGGTCACGCTAGTAAACAGCAGGGTGTGACCTTGACTATCGGTCACCGAAATCTCTACCGGCCGACCATCTTCAATATTGAAGACCTCACCAATGAGTGTGGTGGCTAGCACTTCTGCCTGATTAAGTAGGCCATTATCGTCAAGTGTTGTTATCGTGATGCTCGCCTGAGTATCTTTATAGGCTTCATCGGTTGCACTCGCGGGGTTGCCCGCAATATCCAGTGCATCAACGTCAAAGGTCAATGGCCCATCGGTAAGGCTTGAGAGATCCGCATCCTCTAACAGCCATAGTCCATCCACTATTGTGGTTACAAAGCTAAGTTGATGACCATCAACATCGGTCACGGTAACTGTGACTGCTTGGCCCTGTTCAATATTTTTAGCTTCACCCTTCATATCGACAGCGAGCACTTCCTGCTCGTTGATCACTGTATCTTCGCCAGTATCAACTTCTATCGAGATCTGCGCTAAGGTGTCTTTAATGCTGCTATCAAACCCGTCGGTGACATCACCGGGGTAAGTTAAAGCTGTAATGGTCGCGGTTAGCTCGCCTTCAGCAAAAGATTGCAAATCTAAGTCACTCAGCTGCCACGCTTGCTGCTGTACTATGACCTCAAAGTTCTGTTGTTGGCCAAGGCTGTCAGTCAGCGTTAGCTCTAACAGCTGTCCATCTGCGGCTTTAATCGCTTGACCAGATAGAGTGACGCTTGGAGATTCGAATCGGTTGATGTAACCGTCAATATCGATAAATTCAACGGTTAAAATGATGGGGGCAAAGGAGTCTTGTTGGTTAGTGCTGAACTGACTGCTGGCGTCTTTGGTTAAGTTATCCCCTTGGGTATCAAATCCTGAGTCGGCAATAACAGCATCTTCATCATGCTCTACGACCTGATAAAATAAACTGGTTCCCTGTTGATGCTCGTTATCTGTTGCCGGCTGATTATCACCCTGATACTGCAGGCTTAACTGACTATCAGGGCCATCATTACCAAGGTTGGAACCACTAATAACACTTTGAGGAATAGTGACTCTCATACCATCAAACACGCCGTAGAACTCGCCATTCGCATCCGTCTGCAACTGTTCGGGGCTCAACTTGTAAATGGGGATGTCAGCTTGGATTTGATAAGGCAAGATCATGACCCATTGGCCATCAGCGGTTACCGCCCAAACCACCGCATCTAGCTGTATATAATAAATCACCTTGGCACTTAGAGTCGGCATCTGAAAATATCCTTTTAACTTCAGTTACTACAGCATTCCGATAAGTTATCGATGCTCTAGTATATATTGACTTTTGCAACCTTCTTTTACAAGTTTAATACAGAGAGTTAACTTACGTTCTAAGGAGGGTGCTGCCAACTTAAGCAGCTAAATAGCAGCTAAATAGCAGCTAAATAGCAGTACAGGATAAAATCAGAACCAAGACCATTGTAAATGTTTGATAAGAACTGTTAATCACTAAAATTCATCCCAATATGCAGATCCGTTCCCTAGTTTTTCAATAACATAATCTAAAAACACTCTTACTTTTGCAGGCAAATAGTGACGCTCAGGGTAGATAGCGTTGAGCTTTTTGCTCGGCATTGTATAGTCTTTAAATATAGCAACCAGATCCCCCCTCTGAATGGCAGCTCCAGCAACAAATGTGGGGAGCCGTGCCGCCCCCATACCAGCTATAACCGCATCTCTAAGTGCAGCGCTATTATTAACTCGATAGTTTCCTGTTACTTTGACTTTGAATTCATCACCATTGTTAGCGTTAAATTGCCATACATCGGCATTTTTGGAATAGCTATAAAGTATGCAGTTTAGATCGGCTAACTGGGAGGGAGATGTAAGCTGTTGTCGGTGTTTTTGATAAAACGAGGGAGATACGCAAACAACGCTATGCAAAGGAACTAACAGACGTGCGATTAAGTTCGAATCGACCAAGTCATCGGCACGAATCGCCAAGTCAAAGCCCTGTTCAATCAGGTTGATTTCATCATCATCCATCACAAGGTCAATCTGAATCTCAGGGTAACGCTCAATAAACTCAGGGATAAGCGAGGCCAAATGCATTTGCCCTATCGTCATCGGCACTTGAATTTTTAACAAGCCTTTTGGTTCACCTTGTAGCTCACTCACCGCATCTTCAGCCTGCTTTGCGGCACGATTGGCTTGAGATGCATATTGATAGTAACGCTCTCCAGCCTCAGTCAGACTAAGGTTACGGGTAGAGCGATAAAATAAACGCGCCCCAAGCTGCTGTTCTAATTGCGTGATACGTTTGCTTACTGCTGACTTTGAAATACCCAATACACGAGCGGCACTGGAAAAACCGGCACTATCTGCCACAGCAACAAAGATCGGAATAGCATTAAAAGTGTCCATTTAATCCTGCTATTGGTTGAGAAAAACTCAACTCTGAGTCTACTTGTTAGCATATTGTTTATCAAACTCGATGATTTAAAGTAAGCCCATCAAATTTAATACTGCAATCAAAAGTTAATTAAGAGGTGTTTATGGTGCGCTTAGAGCATGTGAATTTAGTCGTAAAAGATATTCAACCTACATTGGTGTTTTTGCTAACAGCATTTCCAGAGTGGCGTATCCGTGGTGAAGGGGAGATGGCTTGGGGGAGTGATGAGCATGCATCAAGCCGTCATTGGTTACATGTTGGTGATGATGACTACTACCTCACCCTGAAC
The DNA here is from genome assembly GCF_000018285.1 of Shewanella pealeana ATCC 700345. Taxonomy (NCBI): domain Bacteria; kingdom Pseudomonadati; phylum Pseudomonadota; class Gammaproteobacteria; order Alteromonadales; family Shewanellaceae; genus Shewanella; species Shewanella pealeana. The sequence goes on from NC_009901.1 coordinate 5,117,495, forward strand.
GACAGCGCCGTTGGAGAAATCAGAGATGTTAAAGGCATTGAACCTGGTGTCGCCCACATCGGCTTTGTCGTCGATGACCTACAAGCTGTAATAGACCGTCTAGCGGCTGAAGGTTTTAACCCTGACATAAAAGGACGCATACATCCGTTTCGACAAACCGTTTACTACAACGACCCCGCAGGCTTGCAGTTTGAGTTTCTGCAATATGCGAGTGATAAGCCTGCCGAGAAAAATATGTATGGTGGCGAGTCTGACGAATTGCAGAAGAAAAACTAACGTTTGTATTTTTAGCTATAGGGAAAGCAAGATGAACATTCAAGAAATCAATACTTTGGTACAGAAACTGTATCAGGCCGTGGATAACAAAGACCTCGATTATCTCCAGAACAATCTGGCAAGCAAGATCCGTTTCCGCCTTGGTAATAACCCAGCAGCTACAGACAAATCCGCTATTCTGGAGGGGAATAAACAGTTTTTCTCTAGCATAGAATCGATGAAACACACTATAGAAGAGGTTATTTATCAGCCCGCTGATAGCTCAGGTACGGTTAGTGCCAGCTGCCATGGCACTGTAGATTATGTTCGCTTGGATGGGAGCAAACACTCAGCGGTATTCTCAACGTTTTTAAAAGTGCAAAATGGTTTGATTACCGACTACCTAATCTTTGCCGATTTATCGGGTTTGTAAAAGGCTCGCTCTCTTCGTCAGCCTGAAACCTGCTAAATTAATTCAATGAAGACAATTCATCTCACTTTAAATTGAAGATTGTCTTCGATTGAATTTGACAAAAGAACCTATGCAGCTTGCCCTGCGGCAACACCTGATGACCAGGCCCATTGGAAGTTAAAGCCTCCTAGCCAACCACTTACATCCATCACTTCACCGACAAAAAATAACCCTGGTACAGATTTAGCTTCCATGGTTTTAGATGACAACTCATCTGTGTCGACGCCACCTAGGGTGACTTCAGCAGTGCGGTAACCTTCGGTGCCGTTCATCACTAGCGTCCACGACTCAATATCTACAGCTAACTGTTCTAACTCGGCGTGTACTAGCTGGTTAAGCGCCTTATTAAGCAAAGACTCTTCAAATAACACTTCGACTAGACGCTTAGGTAACCATTGCGACAAAGCATTACGTAAGCTTTGCTTAGGGCTATTAGTTAAAGCCAATTGCAACTTAGCGCGCACATCTTCACCCGGTAGCAGGTTGATGCTGATCGCTTCGCCAGGGTTCCAATAATTGGAGATTTGCAAAATTGCAGGGCCAGATAGACCTCGGTGAGTAAATAGCAGTGCCTCGCTAAACTGAGTGCCATCCTTAGCAGTAATAGTACTGGGTACCGCAATGCCAGATAGTGGCTCAAAGCGCTGCTTTTGCTCACTATGCCAGGTAAAAGGTACTAGGCCTGCATGAGTTGAGAGCACTTTTAGGCCAAACTGCTCAGCAATATGATAACCATAAGGCGATGCGCCAAGCTTTGGCATAGACAAGCCACCAGTGGCGATGACCAGAGACTCACAGCTGTATTGTGCTTTATCTGTTGTCAGCTCAAATAGGCCATCGCTATTTTTGCTGATATTACTGATTTCGGTGCGTAATTGAATTTGCGCGCCTGACCACTCACACTCGGTAAGTAGCATGGTAACGATCTCTTTGGCCGAGTCATTACAAAATAACTGACCATGATCGCGCTCGTGGTACTCGATGCCATGACGCTCAACCAATTCGATAAAGTCACTCGAGCGATAGCGTGCCAATGCCGATTTAACAAAGTGGCCATTACCGCAGATAAAGTTACTCGGCTCGACCTTTTGATTGGTGAAGTTACAGCGGCCGCCACCACTTATAAGAATTTTACGACCCGCTTGCTTCGCGTTATCAAGCACTAATACATCACGGCCACGGTAACCTGCAGCCGCCGCGCACATTAGCCCAGCCGCACCAGCACCAATAATGATGACGTCATGATGTTTCACTCGATAACTCCTAAATAAACGGTGCCTATCGTTGGTAAACCCTAGGCATAAAAAAGGGCGCTATTTTAGCACTGTTTTTTGTACAAGGAAGTACTTATCCCATCTTCGCCATGGATGGCAAGAAGTGGGATTTATACATGGAAGTATTTATCCCATCTTCGCCATGGATAATGGAATGGACCCATCCACTTTTAATCGGCCTCGCAATGGGCCACGATGTAGTTGCTTAAACTCATCAGAAAGAGGACGGGTCCACTATGAACATTACTACAATTGGTCTTGATATCGCAAAGTCCGTTTTTCATTTTGTTGGCGTTAATAAAGCCGGAAAGCTTGTCAAAAAGAAGATAATTAAGCGCAAAGAGTTAGTGCTTTTTCTTGCTCAAATAGAACCTTGCCTTGTTGTGATGGAAGCCTGTGGCGGTGCAAACTATTGGGCTAGGGAGTTCGAGAAAGTTGGCCATCAAGTTAAGTTAATAGCACCCCAGTATGTCGTTCCCTACAGACAAGGAAATAAGAATGACTATAACGATGCACTTGCGATAGCTGAAGCAGCACAACGCCCCAACATGCGCTTTGTAGAGCCTAAGCCAGTAGAGCAGCAAGATATTCAGATGCTGCATCGAATGAGAGAAAGACTAAACAAACAATCTACTGCACTGATAAATCAAGTGAGAGGTATGCTCGCTGAGTACGGCATTGTCATCACAAAAGGAAAAGCGTCTTTTAGGACAAAGCTACCAGATATTCTAGAAAATGCCGATAACGAATTAACAGTCAAAGGCCGAAGTGTTTTTTATCAACTATATGAAGAGTTTAATGACATTGAGAAGCGACTTAAAAACTGTGATGCCCAAGTTCAACAAGAGGTGAAAAGTAACCAAGTATGCCAGCGCTTAGAAAGCGTACCAGGCATTGGCCCTGTGACTGCCACAGCATTTTATGCAGCTGTTGGGCAAGGTAAAGATTTTACCAATGGGAGACATTTTTCAGCATGGTGCGGTCTAGTACCCAAACAGCATAGTAGTGGCGGGAAAAATAATTTGCTTGGTATTAGTAAGCGAGGAAACGCTTATTTGAGAACGCTATTTATCCACGGGGCAAGAACTGTCTTACAGCATAGTTCTAATAAAACTGACAGATTTAGTTGCTGGGCTAGCGCACTTGCAGAAAGGCGTGGCTTTAACAGAGCTTGTGTTGCCGTAGCTAATAAGCTTGCACGAATAGCGTGGGTTATAGCAGCAAGAGAAGATGAATACCGTATCACAGTATAAATTAATCATTAACGCGTCAACTTAACGAGATAATCATAAGTTTTGCTAACCACCAAGTTGCCAAGATAATTGATTTGATGATGAGACAGTCAGACTGTTCTGCTTAAAACCTTGCTTCGCCACAGGCTCTAAAGAAGCCGTAAGGATGATAAGGAAAGTAGAAGCAAATATCCATCAGGGCCAGAGGAGTACCTCAATAACAGGCCGAATATATGGGTGCAATGAACTCTTCTCAAAGTCGATATTAAATATCTTGCAAACCGGATGGGTCCATATATGGCATGAAGTGGGATTTGTACAAGGAAGTACTTATGCCAGCTTCGACAAAAAGTGCTTTTGTCATGAGTTAAGCTGCCAACTACCTTGATAGCTCATGTTTCACTTTGTAACCCCCCCTTATTCAATAAGTCCGTATTTGATAATGTAAGAATGACTAACGATTTTTCATGGATAGATTGTTTATTAATAAGGATTTTTATGAAAGTAAGCCAACAATTTACCTATTTAAAACGTACAGCTATTGGGGTGAATATGCTTGCCGTTCTGAGTATCTCGCTTGGCCATAGCAATGGCCTCTTCTTGCTTTTAGGGACAATCATGTTTTGGGGACTATTCTTGGCTACTGCGTTAGAGGAGCTTATTCAGGAAAAAAGAAAGGAATAACTGACCGGTATTACGGTCGTGAAAACAAAAAAACCGAAGCTAGGCTTCGGTTTTTAATCTACTAAATGAATTATTCAGTCTATTAGCAGTAAAACTATTCTGCCGACGATGTCTCAGACTTCTTCTCACGGCTGAGTAGCTCTTTAGCTGCATCAACTGGAGACTTGCCCTTATACAAGACTTGGTAAACCTGTTCGGTGATAGGCATCTCGACGCCTAAACGCTTAGCTAGCGTGTAGACCTCTTTAGTGTTGCGATAACCTTCAACCACTTGACCAATTTCGTCTTGTGCGGTTTCAACATCTGAGCCTTTGCCCAATGCTAAACCAAAGCGACGGTTACGTGACTGATTGTCGGTACAAGTCAGTACCAAGTCACCCAAGCCAGCCATCCCCATAAAGGTTGAGGCTTGCGCACCCATAGCTTCACCAAGACGGGTCAACTCAACTAAGCCGCGAGTAATTAGTGCTGTTCTTGCATTCGCACCAAAACCGATACCGTCTGATAAGCCTGCGCCAATCGCGATAACGTTTTTAACTGCGCCGCCAAGCTGTAGACCAATAAAGTCGTCATTGGCGTATACACGCAGACGCTTAGGGCTGTGTAACAGCTCGACCAAATCCTTAGTAAACTGAGGATCGGTACCTGCAATCGAAATCGCAGTTGGCATACCGGCAGCTAACTCTTTGGCAAAAGTCGGGCCCGATAACACGGCAAGAGGAAACTCATCGCCAATGGCTTCACGGGCAACATCTTGTATTAAGCGGCCAGTTTCAGGCTCTAGACCTTTAGTGGCCCACACAATACGCGAATCTTTGCGTAACAGCGGTTTTGCTTGAGTCAGCACTAATCCAAAAACATGACTAGGTACAACCACTAGCACATTGTTAGATGCCGCTAATGCTGTTGCTAAGTCCGCTTCTGGGATCAGTAAGTCTGGTAATGGAATACCTGGCAAAAACGCTTCGTTGGACTTGTCGTTTTTCAGGTTTTCTATGTGCTCGGGTTCGTGGCCCCAAAGCATGGTTCTGTGGCCATTGCTCGCTAAAGAAATGGCAAGGGCGGTCCCGTAAGAGCCCGCCCCCAGTACCGTAATGTCGGCAGTGTTTTTCATGCGATTAAGCGTTAGCTTCTTCTGCTGGTGCTTCAGCTGCAGCAGCTTGACGCTGTTGAACATACTGAGCAAATAGTGCGTCAAAGTTAACTGGCGCTAGGTTAAGTTGTGGGAAAGTACCACGGCTTACTAGGCTACCAATTGCTTCACGAGCATATGGGAAAAGAACGTTAGGGCAGTATGCACCTAGAGAGTGAGCTAGCTGCTGTTCAGTTAGACCAGCGATAGCGAAGATACCCGCTTGCTGAACTTCACATAAGAATGCTGTTTCTTCGCCGTTCTTAGCTGTAACAGTCAAAGACAGTACAACTTCATATACGTCATCAGATAGTTTGTTGCTGCGAGTATCTAGATCAAGCTTAACTTCTGGGTTCCACTCTTTCTGAAAAACAGCTGGGCTGTTTGGTGTTTCAAAAGAGATATCTTTTGTGTAAACACGTTGAATATTGAATTGTGGACCTTGTTGTTCGTTGTTTGCTACTTCAGCCATACTATCCTACCTTAAAATTAATGAGGCTACTTCAAAAGAGCCAGTCTCAGGGCTTGGCAAGCTTGATCTTAAACCAATTTGCTGTCCCCATTTTTGATTTATTTAGTCAACAGACGCTTTTTTGGAGGGGAAGCCCCTCAGTTCAATGCCGGTAACCACAATAAGTTGAGAGCTAACACTCTAATCAATTACTCAACAAAAAAGCAATGGCTACACCGACACTTCTATCTTTTGCTTTTTGAAACAGGCAAATTATTTGACTGCCATTCACCCATACCACCTTTCAGATTGCTCACGTTTTCAAAACCGTGCTTAATCATCAGCTGAGCAGCTTGAGACGAAGTCATGCCAGCGTTGCATACCATTATAATGGGACTGGCTTTTGAGTTTTCAAGGGTAGAAAGCTGATTATTTTTTATATCGGCTAGTGGCACGTTGATAGCACCTACGATATGACCCTTCTTAAATTCTTCTTTTCCGCGCACATCAACGACTTTGGCGTCTTGCTTGTTCATCATCATAGTTGCTTCTTGATGATTAACATTTTTCACTTTAGAAACACTTGTCTTAATCGTTACGACGATAACACCGATAAACAAACCAACCCAAGCCACGCTTAACATAGGGTTCGCTTTAAAAAATTCCATATATTCTTGCATCGTTAACTGCCTACTATTTTTAGGGCCAAATATAATGAGGGCACAGAGTATACCACCGCTTGGTGCAGAATACAGAATGTTAGTCACGCTTGCCGTGACTCTTCGGCAGGTAAATAACAGCAATAGCGCAATCCGATAACGCCAATCTGGGTAAATGTCTTTATGCACGACCATAATTGGTAGTAATATTTAACCAATTCTGATTTCAATTTTATTTTTTAAACTTAAAGGTACTACCATGACGACACGCAAACGCCCGCTGGCACTGCTGATCCTCGATGGCTGGGGTTACCGTGAAAACACACAAAAAAATGCTGTTTTTCATGCCAACACACCGGTTCTTGACCAGTTAAATGCCAAATATCCAAATAGTTTAATCTCAGGTTCTGGCATCGATGTTGGTTTACCTGACGGCCAAATGGGTAACTCTGAAGTCGGACACATCAACATTGGCTCTGGGCGCATCGTTTACCAAGAGCTAACTCGTATTAGCAAAGCTATCGATGATGGCGAGTTTGATACAAACCCTGCACTAACCAAGGCTATCGATGATGCAATCGAGGTTAATGGTGCGGTCCACATCATGGGACTCTTATCGCCAGGTGGCGTTCACAGTCACCAAGATCATATCGAAGCCATGTGCCGCCTTGCGGTAAAACGCGGCGCGAAAAAAGTCTACCTACACGCATTCTTAGATGGCCGCGATACACCGCCACGCAGCGCTAAACCAGGCTTGGCTCACTTTGAAGAACTATTCAAATCCTTAGGTACAGGTCAAGTCGCATCTGTGATTGGTCGCTACTACGCGATGGACCGCGACAACCGCTGGGATCGCGTATCACAAGCCTATGAACTCATCACTGAAGGCAAAAGCCTGCACCAAAGTGCTACGGCAGTAGACGCAATTGAAGCCGCTTATACGCGTGATGAGAATGATGAATTTGTTGGCAGCACAGTTATTCCAGATGCTCAGGGCAATATCGCTAAGCTTGTCGACAATGACGCACTGATTTTCATGAACTTCCGAGCCGATCGTGCTCGTCAAATTACCCGCAGCTTCGTCGATGCTGACTTTGATGGCTTCGAGCGAGCCGTTACACCGAAGATCAACTTCGTTATGTTGACCGAATATGCTGCCAACATTAAGGCCGCAATAGCTTATCCATCGAGTGACTTAGTTAATACCTTAGGCGAGACGCTGCAAGACAGAGATCTGACTCAGCTACGTATCTCTGAAACTGAGAAGTATGCCCATGTCACTTTCTTCTTCAACGGTGGTAAAGAGGAGCCGTTCAAGGGTGAAGATCGCATTCTGATCCAGTCTCCAAAAGTCGCGACCTACGACCTGCAGCCAGAGATGAGTTCTACCGAATTAACCGACAAGCTCGTTGCGGCCATCGAGTCAACCGAGTATGACGTCATCATCTGTAACTATCCTAACGGTGATATGGTTGGCCACACGGGCAATTTCGATGCGGCAGTTAAAGCCTGTGAAGCCGTCGATACCTGCATTGGTCGCGTTGTCGAAGCGCTAGAAAAAGTGGGGGGTGAGTGTTTAATTACTGCCGATCACGGTAATGCCGAGCAGATGACGGATGAGTCTACAGGTCAAGCTCACACCGCACACACCAGCGAATTAATACCGTTAATCTATGTCGGGCGTGATGCAGAGATAGAAAATGGCGGTCGTTTAAGTGATTTAGCGCCGACTATGTTAACCTTGATGGGACAAGACGTACCTGAAGAGATGACAGGTCGCTCAATTATAAAACTCAAAGAGTAATAGTTAACAATTGAACATTCGATTTTTTATCAAAGCCAGCATTATTGCTGGCTTTCTATCGCTTCCTTTAACGGTTAATGCGACCGATCTTGAGCGCCGCCAGTCTGAGCTTAAATCTATCCAAGCCCAGATTAACAAGCAGCAATCAGAGGTTAAAAACACCAGTAAGCAAAGGGAGCGATTAGTCTCTTTATTAAAAGCTGATGAAAAAGCGATTGCTCAAGCGGCAAGAAAAGTAAACACGACCAAGCAAGACTTAGCCAAAACAGATAAGAAAATTGCAGAGCTAAGCACTAAACAAGCTCAATTAGAAAAGCTGAAAACCGCACAACAGAAATCTCTGTCAAATCAACTTGCAAGTGCCTATTTGGCTGGCAATCACGATTACAGCAAAATGCTGTTAAATCAGCAGTCTCCTGCAAGTATAGAGCGCCTACTGGCTTATTACGAATACTTGAATAACGCTCGTATCGATTCGATAGAACAATTGCAAACGACCTTGAAAGAGTTAGACCAAATTCAAGCGGATCAGCAAGAACAGCAAAGCCGTCTTAATAAGCTGGTACTCGACCGACAGCAGCAAGCTAAAAAGCTAAGCCAAGAGCAGTCACAAAGACAAAGTACTCTTACGCAACTACAGAGAACATTAAGCAGCAGCGGCGCAAAGTTAGAACAACTTCAAATAGAAGAAGCTAGCCTTAAGCGAGTAGTAGAACAAGCAGTTACCGCTATGAAAAATAATCCTTCTTACGAGGGATTATCAAGCCGCAAGAAACTCAATTGGCCAGCTAACGGACGCATAAGATCAGCCTTCGGTAGTAAGCGATCTGGGCAAGTAAAATGGAAAGGTGTCATCATTTCAGCCGATGAAGGACAAAATGTAAGCGCGATTGCTGGCGGTAAAGTTATTTACGCCGACTGGCTACGCGGTTTCGGTATGGTTTTAGTCGTCGATCACGGTAAAGGTTACATGAGCCTATACGGCCATGCACAGGCCTTACTCAAGAATGCGGGCGACTCGGTTAGTAAGGGCGAGTCGATTGCTTTGGTCGGACGTTCGGGTGGACAGACCGAGCCTGGCCTATACTTTGAGGTAAGGCATAAGGGGCAAGCTGTCGATCCTGCAAGATATTGCAAACGTTAGACCATATAACCCCTTAAGATATAAGGGGTTAATATGTCACTGTACATACGCTATTTTTGTTGCCTCGCGGCGGGGCTCGCTCTGGGTTTGTCTATCACCCTGTCAGGGCAAGAGCACACGCAACAATATAAGTCTCATATAAGTTATCCAGTTCTTCTCGATATTATCGACACTGTAGAAACTTATTACGTGCAAAAACTCACTGAAGAGGAGCTTATCGAAGCCGCCATAGAAGGTATTTTCAATAAGCTCGATCCCTACTCAAGCTTCCTCGACAGACAAACCTTCGCCAGCATGCAAGAAATGAACAATGGTGAGTATTTCGGTTTTGGTGTCGAAATCGCAACAGACAACGACCAGATCACCATAGTCACGCCGTTTGCTGAGTCTCCTGCCGAAGCCGCAGGAATAAAACCCGGTGACCGTGTATTAAAGCTCAATAAGCAGCTGGTTACCGCTGAAAAGCTAGAAAGCATGCTCAATGAGATTAAACAACACAGCTTAAATAACCGACCTATCGAGCTTGAAATGGTGAGAGCCAACTCAAACACTCATTACTCTGTCACTCTAAGCCCAACTCTAATTGCCATTCACTCAATAGAAGCAGAGATCCTTGATAATAAAATTGGTTATATTCGCCTTTCTAGCTTTCAGGAAAACACGACTCAAGAGCTGGTAAAGCAGTTGTCTCTCTGGCATCCGCAGCAGCTTAACGGAATTATTCTGGATCTAAGAAATAACCCCGGCGGGCTGCTAGATCAAGCCATTACGATAGCAGACCTCTTCCTAGATAAAGGCCGCATCGTAGCGACAGAGGGGCGCTTCTTCGACGCTAACTCTGACTATTACGCCTCACCACAAACCATGGCAACAAATATCCCTATGTCAGTATTAATCAACAAGGGATCGGCCTCAGCCTCAGAAGTACTCGCCGCCGCACTGCAAGATAATGGTCGAGCACAATTAATAGGACAAACCAGCTTCGGCAAAGGCACCATACAAAGTCTGATCCCGACCCTTATGAATGGTAATGCGATTAAGCTCACCATCGCAAAATACACCACTCCAAATGGCAATGATATTCACTTAAAAGGTATTGAACCAGATATAAAAATTGAATTAGAAGCTGTATCGGATAGTGAAAGTATGCCTATAATCGAGACAAATTCACTCCGTGAGTCCGTTGCACAAGACAAATTAGTCAACTCGGCGATTGCATGGATTAAAGCAGAAAAATAAAAACCTGTGCGCTATTTTCTATTATTGATATTTTTGTTGTTACCGAGCGCTAGTGTATTCGCCAGCCAAATTGCCATCATCATTGATGATATTGGATATCGTCAATCTGATAAAGCAGTGCTGAGCCTGCCAGCCAATATCACTCTTTCTATATTACCGCATACGCCATTAGGAAAAGATCTCGCCTCAAAGGCCTATATCCAGGGGAATGAGATCTTAGTACACCTACCTATGCAGGCGCTAAATGGTAAGACTATTGGACCCGGTGCTCTCACCAATACAATGTCTGAAATCAAGTTCAAGGCCCAAGTTGAGGACTCGATTAATAGCGTGCCCCATGCTAGCGGCGCCAACAACCATATGGGCAGTTTCTTAACCCAGTTAAATGAGCCTATGCGCTGGGTAATGGAGTCACTACGGCAGCACAATATCTATTTCATCGACAGCATGACGACCAAATATACCCGTGCAGGCATAGTTGCAGAATCTATGGGGATACCAATATTAAGAAGGGAGATATTTTTAGATAATGATAGGTCGCAATCAGGATTAGAAAAGCAGTTTAAGCATGCTATATCATTAGCGCACGCTAAGGGCAAAATAGTTGTTATTGCACACCCATACCCAGAAACAATCGCTTTCCTTACCAAAAACTTACAGCGTTTGGCGAATGCAAATATCGAGTTGGTACACACATCGCAACTAGTATCGCCACATGTGAACTCAGAAGTTTCGGCTAAACAGGTGTTATTGCAGGATTGAGATTGATAGATCAGGTAGCAGAGATTTTAACTCCTGCTTATTAGTGACAATCATATCTAAGGTATAGCCATCTAAAACCGCTAAATAAGCATTCACTGCATCGGCTAACGCTCCCCTAAGCTTACAAGCTGGTGTAAACAGGCAGTATGGCTTACTACAATCAATTGGCGCCAAAGAATTTTCTAGCGCTCGAACGACTTGGCCAATATTTATTTCAGAAGCTGGTTTAGCTAGTTTAAAGCCACCACTCTTACCACGAACGGTTTGCAAATAGCCTAATTTCCCTAAGTGATGAACAACCTTAGAGATGTGGTTAGCAGACAGATCGAATACTTCAGTGATTTCAGCAATACGGAAGAGCGACTCACGCTCTGAATGCAATGCCAAATACATCAGCGTTCTTAAGCCATAATCTGTGTAACGAGTTAACTGCATTGATTAACAATCCGTAAAGTAAATATTTGAAAGGCTCTAAAAAAGCATTATCAAGCGTTAGTAGCCGCTTCTAAAGAGCTAATTAACCACAGAGCTTCTGTATCAGTCTTGCCACAAACATCTTCGGTAGCCGCAAATAACCCACATACTGCTGGTCGCTGTGTTTGCCCGAACAGTTTACATAAGTTGCTATCATCTAGCTGTATACACCTAATCCCAGCAGGCTTGCCTTCTGGCATTCCGGGGATAGCTGTGGTGATAGATGGCGCAATACAGCATGCACCGCAGCCCAAACGACAATTCATCTTATAACCTTAGTTCTTACGGCACTCATTATAACTCTATAAACTGATTGAGAGTTGTACGACTTCACATACTATACAACAAGGCGACAATCAGTTTGTAAATCCGTGATCAGTGTATACAATTCTGATTGAACTTTTTACAAAATGCTAAACTTAACTTTCATCAAAACAAAAATGAAAAAAGCCCTAACACTCTTATATAAACAAGAAGTATTAGGGCTTATCGTAATGCTGAACGAAAGCCTCTACATTTCTGTAGAGGCTTTCGTCTTAATGTTTGTGGGTGAGTACAGCGATAGCTGTGAGCTTACGAACGCAAAGTGAAGCGTAGCTGGGGCGGATTCATCCGCGACGTCACGACTAAATTAATAAATATTACAAAACGAAAAAAGCCTCTGCATTGCTGCAGAGGCTTTCATCTTTATGTTGGCGGAGCGGACGGGACTCGAACCCGCGACCCCCGGCGTGACAGGCCGGTATTCTAACCAACTGAACTACCGCTCCTTTAGCAAATTGCTTACGCATTATGCTAAATTCTTTTTAAGTCGCTAGCTTGTCAGGGCTAGGAGACTCGCTTTTCTCTATGAGTAAAGCAATGTTTAGCGCCTGGAAATGACCTACTCTCACATGGGGAGACCCCACACTACCATCGGCGATATTGCGTTTCACTTCTGAGTTCGGAATGGATTCAGGTGGTGCCACAACTCTATGGTTTCCAGACAAATTTGGTAAATTTAGAAAGCTGGACTCGCTATGCAAGTCTTAATAAATTGAGTTCGAACACACATTAAGTGTTTTCTAATTCTGGTTTCTACAAGAAACATAGTTAACTCATAAAACCCATCAGGGTTGTATGGTTAAGCCTCACGAGTCATTAGTACAAGTTAGCTCAACGCCTCACAACGCTTACACACCTTGCCTATCAACGTCCTAGTCTCGAACGGCTCTTTAGAGGAATTAAATTCCTAGGGATGACTCATCTTAGGACTCGCTTCCCGCTTAGATGCTTTCAGCGGTTATCGATTCCGAACGTAGCTACCGGGCAATGCTATTGGCATAACAACCCGAACACCAGCGGTTCGTCCACTCCGGTCCTCTCGTACTAGGAGCAGCTTCCTTCAATCATCCAACGCCCACGGCAGATAGGGACCGAACTGTCTCACGACGTTCTGAACCCAGCTCGCGTACCACTTTAAATGGCGAACAGCCATACCCTTGGGACCGACTTCAGCCCCAGGATGTGATGAGCCGACATCGAGGTGCCAAACACCGCCGTCGATATGAACTCTTGGGCGGTATCAGCCTGTTATCCCCGGAGTACCTTTTATCCGTTGAGCGATGGCCCTTCCATACAGAACCACCGGATCACTATGACCTACTTTCGTACCTGCTCGACGTGTATGTCTCGCAGTTAAGCTGGCTTATGCCATTGCACTAACCGTACGATGTCCGACCGTACTTAGCCAACCTTCGTGCTCCTCCGTTACTCTTTGGGAGGAGACCGCCCCAGTCAAACTACCCACCAGGCACTGTCCCGAACCCCGATTCAGGGGCCGCGGTTAGAACATCAAAACTACAAGGGTGGTATTTCAAGATTGACTCCACTCCATCTAGCGACGAAGCTTCAAAGTCTCCCACCTATCCTACACATGTAGGTTCAATGTTCAGTGCCAAGCTATAGTAAAGGTTCACGGGGTCTTTCCGTCTAGCCGCGGGTATACGGCATCTTCACCGCAATTTCAACTTCACTGAGTCTCGGCTGGAGACAGCGTGGCCATCATTACGCCATTCGTGCAGGTCGGAACTTACCCGACAAGGAATTTCGCTACCTTAGGACCGTTATAGTTACGGCCGCCGTTTACCGGGGCTTCGATCATGAGCTTCTCCGAAGATAACCCAATCAATTAACCTTCCGGCACCGGGCAGGCGTCATACCGTATACTTCCTCTTGCGAGTTTGCACAGTACTGTGTTTTTGATAAACAGTTGCAGCCACCTGGTATCTGCGACTCCCGGCAGCTTAGAGAGCAAGTCTCATCACCGCTAGGAGCGTACCTTCTCCCGAAGTTACGGTACCATTTTGCCTAGTTCCTTCAGCCGAGTTCTCTCAAGCGCCTTAGTATTCTCTACCCGACCACCTGTGTCGGTTTGGGGTACGATTCCTGCTAACCTGAAGCTTAGAAGATTTTCCTGGAAGCATGGCATCAACTACTTCAGTCCCTTAGGACCTCGTCATCAGCTCTCAGCCTTAAGTACACCCGGATTTGCCTAAGTGTACAGCCTACAACCTTAAACGCGGACAACCAACGCCGCGCTAGCCTAGCCTTCTCCGTCTCTCCATCGCAGTTAGCAGAAGTACGGGAATATTAACCCGTTTCCCATCGACTACGCCTTTCGGCCTCGCCTTAGGGGTCGACTCACCCTGCCCCGATTAACGTTGGACAGGAACCCTTGGTCTTTCGGCGAGGGGGTTTTTCACCCCCTTTATCGTTACTCATGTCAGCATTCGCACTTCTGATACCTCCAGTGTGGGTTACCCCTTCACCTTCAACGGCTTACAGAACGCTCCTCTACCGCACTAGTGTAAACACTAGTACCCATAGCTTCGGTGTATTGCTTAGCCCCGTTAAATCTTCCGCGCAGGCCGACTCGACTAGTGAGCTATTACGCTTTCTTTAAATGATGGCTGCTTCTAAGCCAACATCCTAGCTGTCTAAGCCTTCCCACATCGTTTCCCACTTAGCAATAACTTTGGGACCTTAGCTGATGGTCTGGGTTGTTTCCCTTTTCACGACGGACGTTAGCACCCGCCGTGTGTCTCCCGTATAGTACTCATTGGTATTCGGAGTTTGCAAAGGGTTGGTAAGTCGGGATGACCCCCTAGCCTTAACAGTGCTCTACCCCCAATGGTATTCGTACGAGGCGCTACCTAAATAGCTTTCGAGGAGAACCAGATATCTCCGAGTTTGATTGGCCTTTCACCCCCAGCCACAAGTCATCACCGCATTTTTCAACATACGTGTGTTCGGTCCTCCAATTGATGTTACTCAATCTTCAACCTGCCCATGGCTAGATCACTCGGTTTCGGGTCTACACCTTGCAACTAAACGCGCAGTTAACACTCGGTTTCCCTACGGCTCCGCTATTCGCTTAACCTTG